>CAWBQG010000001.1:0-3049580 GCA_963791085.1 uncultured Acidobacteriaceae bacterium
CTGATTCTTGCAGGCACTTTCGAACCGGCGAGCGAGGCCTCGGTAAAGGCCGGACGCACGGCATGCACGATTAAGAACCGTTATCCTCCGGAGTTGAACGAAGAGACGTGGCCGCTCATTGCCCAGCGACTGGCAAAGGACGGTGGATTTGGGCTGGGCGACGTGGATTGCTTCATTTTTACCCAGGTGCGGAAGCCCACGATTGAGCGAGTCATGGAGCGGCTCGGTGTGCCGGTGGAACGTGCGCACACCATAATGGAAGAGTTTGGTTACACCGGGTCCGCTTGCGTGGGTATGGCGCTTGACCACGCTATCGAGCAAGGAAAAGTGAAGTCCGGTAACCTTGTGGTGCTGGTCGGTTCCGGTGTCGGCTACAACCAGGCGGGATGTGCGTTTCGAATGCCCTCGAACTAGCCGGCGCGTGGCTGGAGCCAGCTACAGCCTTGGACTGACGCACGCCATGTTGTTTCGCTTGAGGGAAATGCTTGACAGGTCCCGTTCAGATCGCGCTCCTGCTGGCCGCGCTCGCGTTTCTGGTTGTCCTGGCTGCTTCCATCCAGTTTTTTCGCCATCCGATGGCAACGATTGTGTGGTTGAGGCGAAAGCGGCTTCAGCACGCCGGGTTTGCGAAGACAACGGTTGAGACCAGCGCGGGACCACAGGTGGTGTGGCAGGGAGGCAGTGGTCCTCTACTCATTCTGCTGCATGGCGCCGGAGACCAAGCCGGCACATGGCATAAGATTGCGCCGGACCTGGCTGGCCGGTATTCGCTTGTGATGCCTGATTTGGCGGGACACGGAAAAAGCGCGCCACAATCGGGGCCGCTCAGCATCGGAACGATCCTGAGCGCGCTGGAGCAGGTGCTGGACTCTCCAAATTGGAAATCAGAGCGCTTTCTGTTGGCGGGAAATTCGCTGGGGGCATGGATCGCGATGCTTTATACGCACAAGCATCCCGAACGCGTCTCCCGTTTGGTGCTGATCGACGGCGGAGCCTTGAAATACGCAACTGAACGAGGTCACACTGACGCCGAAGAGCCGGGAAGAAGCGCGCCGCGCGTTTGATGTGATCCTCGACCCTTCGACCCCGCGCCCTCCCGCATTTGTTCTCGACGATTTGATTCGCATAACCAACCGAGGCCCGATGGCACGCCTGATGGCGAGCGTAGCCGAAATCCCCAACTATGTTCTTGACGGGAATCTGGGAGATTTTCCCGTGCCGGTGGACTTGCTTTGGGGAGAATCCGACCGATTGGTCTCCTTGGATTATGCGCGCAGAATGCAATCAGAACTGCCGGCAGCCCGCTTGACGGTGATCGAGCGCTGCGGACACGGGCCGCAGCTCGAGTGTCCGGAGAAATTTCTCAGCGCGCTAGTATCTGTGCTCGCCGCGGAGCCGCCGCGAGACAAGAATCTTGTTTCAAACAGATCTGCGAATGGGGAGGCGAATGGCGAATCGCGGACTCGCTGACGTTCAGCCGATTCATGTGAGGCTACCTTGATTACCGGCGACATTCTGGGAGAGCGTACGCGAATCACTCCAGACTCGGTTGCGCTGATCTGTGTTCCGACGCGCCAGGAGTTCACTTACGCCGAGCTGAATCGGAGGGCCGTGCAGTGCGCGCGGATCTGGACCGATCTTTGCTCACTCGCTCCTGGCGATCGCGTCTGCATTCTGTCCGAGAACCGGGTCGAATATGTCGATGCCTTCTGGGCGGCAGGTAAGTCCGGCATCATCCTTGTCCCTCTCGGAACGCGCAGCACAGCACGCGAGTTGCAACAGATACTCGCCGACTGCGGACCGCGATGCCTTATGTATTCGGCGCGATACGAAAAGCTCGCGCGGGACCTGCTGCAACTCGTGCCCTTCGAACACCTGGTCAGTCTCGATGCAGGGGGCGACGGCCCGGCGCTAGGCTACGAGAAGGCTCTCCATCGAGTCAGTACGGATCCGCTCCCCGCGCGAGCGCGACCCGAGGATGTCTTCTGCTTGCTCTACACCAGCGGGACGACTGGACGGCCGAAGGGCGTAGTGATTCCGCACCGGCAGATTGCGTTTAATGCGCTCACGACAGTTCTATCGTGGCAATTGCGGCCAAGCGACCGGGTTCAGGTTTACACGCCCATGTACCACGCTGGCGGGCTTACCGTATTCATGACTCCATTGTTCGCAATCGGAGGCAGCATTGTTTTGCATGACGGCTTCGACCCCGCTGAAATCTTGCGAGTACTCCGAGACTATGAGTGCACGCTTCTTTTCGGTATACCGACCACCTTCAAAATGCTGCTCGATTCGCCCGAGTTTGCATCGCTTGATCTCAGCCACGTGCGCTGGTGCGCCAGTGGAGGCGCTCCGCTTCCGTTGCAGATTCTGCATGCTTACCAGCAGCGCGACGTGACTTTCCGTCAGGGCTATGGGCTGACCGAGGTTGGCGTGAACTGCTTTGCCATGAGCGACGAAGACTCCCAGCGAAAGGCGGGTTCGATTGGCAAGCCAATGATGTTCACGGAAGCAAAGCTTGTCGATTCCAAGGGCAATCCGGCCGCTGCGAATGAGGTTGGCGAACTCTGTCTGCGGGGCCCGCATGTTTGCCGCGGCTATTGGAACAATCCCACCGCGACCGCCCAGGTGCTCGACGCCGATGGATGGTTCCACACCGGCGACCTGGCGCGATGCGACGAAGAGGAGTTCTACTCCATTGCAGGCCGCTCCAAAGATATGATCATCAGCGGCGGGGTCAACATTTACCCCGCTGAAATCGAGAAGGAATTACTCGATCATCCGGCGATCGCCGAGGTCTCGGTTATTGGCACGGCTGATGAAAAGTGGGGTGAAGTCCCAATCGCCTTCGTATCCCTCAAATCAGGCGCAAGCAGCAGCAGCGTCGAGCTTATCGAGTTTCTTCGTCCCAGAATCAACAAGATCAAACTGCCCCGGCAGGTGATTTTCATCGACGCACTGCCCCGCAATGCCTATGGCAAAGTCCTGAAACTTGAACTTCAGAATCGGCTGCGGAATAGTGACACCGGCGCTGCGGGCAAAAGCGATACTGTCATTTCACCCACGAAATCATCTAATTAAGAGGTGTCTTATGAAACGCATTTACATCGCCGCTTACCATCAATCCAAGTTCGGAAAGCTCATGGGACTTACGATCCCCGAGATCATCAAGAACGCGATTGTTGAAACCTGCAATGAGATCCGCGTTGAACCCGCTGCGCTGGATGTGGGCTCGATCGGAGCTACCTGCCACATTTCGTTGAACGAGCAGGGACTGCTTGCCGGCCTGATGGCGCAAGTGCCCGGGCTGGAGGGAAAGCCCCTGGAATCGGTCGAAAACGCCTGTGCATCGGGAGGACAGGCAGTGCTTTCCGTGATCCAGAAGTTGCTCGTCGGCTGGGGCGATGTGGGCATTGCCGTGGGCTACGAGAAGATGCGCGATGCGGAAGGCAAGATGGACGGCAAGCTCATCGGCAAGGCGCTCGGCTATTTCTCGCATCCCGACGAACGGGAAGGTAAGGTCTATGTGTTTCCGCATCTGTTTGCCGAAGTGATGGAATGCTATCTGAAAATAAATCGGGTGCCGGAGGAACATCTTGCTCAGATCGCCGTGGCAGAGTATGCCAACGCGAAACACAACCCCTATGCGCAAATGCAAAAGGTCCAGATCACGCTGGAGCAAGCGATGAAGATCGAGGGGATCAACCGCTACGTTGTCGAAGGTCTCCCCTTGAAGACCTATGACTGCTCCCAGATCACAGACGGTTACGCCGGTTTGATCCTGACAACCGAGGAAGGTCTCGCAAAACTTGGCGTCAAAAAGAACGACTGTGTGGAAATCGCCGGATATGCGCAGGCGACCGACCCTCTCAAGAAAGCCGGACGCGACACTCTCCGTCCCCATGGCGCCTACACGGCGATGAAGAAGGCGTACGACATGGCGGGAGTAAAGCCCGACGACGTCAATGTCGCCGAAGTCCACGATTGCTTTACCGTGATGGCTGCCATCGGTACTGAGGTAGTTGGCAAGGCGCCCGCCGGGAAAGGCGCGCAATATTGGGTTGACGGAAAGGCAGGCGTGGACGGCGAATGCGCAATCAACAGCTCGGGCGGCTTGATCGCCAAGGGGCATCCGATCGGCGCAACCGGTGTGGCCATGCTGGGCTGGTCCGCCTGGCAGTTATTGGGCAAGGCGCCGGCACCGCTACAAGTTAAGAATCCGCGCGTGGCGGCGACATTCAATATCGGCGGCCCGATTTGTGCTTCCGTTTGTACCGTGCTGAAATCGGCACACTAGACGGTTCGCCAGCAGACGGTACCGTCAGCCGCGCGAGGCCGTTGGCATTCTCGATTTTTCGGCTATCCTTGGAGCTCTCAGCGAAGGCGTGAACTGGACCGTGCGGCCTTGCCAAACGTGAACTCCCTATCGACTAGGCCCTGGCCGAAAACCACCACTCTGGCCGACTTGGGCCACCGCAGTCAGTCGACAGCACGTCCTCGGGCGAGCTTGCACTCTCTATAAGTCACTAAAAAATAGGTATTTGCGGCTTTCCACTCGTGCGCGGGACATTGGCATGTCGCGTGCCGTTTCCCTAGCGGATTCCCAGTGGAGTGGAGAGACTTATGAAGCTCAAAACGAAATTCAGCGCCGCACTTATTCCCGTCGCAATCGTTGCGATTCTGATTCTTGCTGTGCCGGGCGCTGTCGTGGCTCAGAACCCCGACCTGTCGCAGAACCCAGCACCCGATCAGGCTACTGTTCCGGTGCAGGATCAGGGACAAGCTCCGGATCAGGGGCAGTACCAAAGCCAGGATCAAGAGCAGGAACATGATATGGCCGCGCCCACCGCGCCGGATTCGATGTCGAGCAGTCCCTACGGACAATCCTCTCCGAGCGATCAGAATGATCGGCCTCCGATGAGCGAACTGCCACCGAAGCCGAGTCCGAATGGACCGAGCATGCAGGGTCCGCCGCCGGGAGGACAGGGCTATCCAGGTCAAAGCTATCCGGGCGGGCAGGGCAATTCCAGCCAGACTTCTTCTTCGAATAATGGTGTGGCGCGCGTCAGTTTGATTCACGGCGACGTTTCGACGCGGCGTGGCGATGCGGGCGAGTGGTCGGCGGCACAGCTGAATGCTCCGCTGATGGCTGGCGACAGCGTTTCGACCGGTGACAAGTCACGCGTGGAACTGCAGCTCGATTTCGCCAACATCTTCCGTCTGGCCGAGCATACGCAGGCCAACATTACCAACCTGACGCGTTCGCAAATTCAGATTCAGATGGGTCACGGGATGGCGAACTACACCGTGTTGCGCAACAGCGACGCGGATGCGGAGATTGACACGCCGAACGTTTCGATCCGCACTGAACGCCGCGAGACAAGCTTCCGGATTCTTGTGACGGCGGACGATCATACTGAGGTTCTGGTGCGCCGGGGCGAAGTCGAGATCACGACTCCGCAGGGAGGTACCCGCGTAGGAGAGAACCAGTTCATCACGATTAAAGGCAGCGGCGACCAGACACAATATCGCATCGGCGAGGCGCCGTCGCGCGATGATTGGGATCAGTGGAATACCGATCGCGACCGGATGATCAATGATTCGGTCTCGCGCAAGACACACAAACGATTACTACACGGGCACGCAGGATCTGGACGCGAACGGCAACTGGCAAAACGTTCCCGACTATGGCCAGGCATGGTTCCCGAACGAGCCTTCTGGCTGGGCTCCTTACAGCGCGGGCAATTGGGTGTGGGAACCTTATTGGGGATGGACGTGGGTTTCGTATGAGCCGTGGGGCTGGGCGCCGTATCACTACGGGCGCTGGTTTCAGTATAACGGCGCGTGGGGCTGGTGGCCGGGGCCGGTGTAGGTCCGTACTACCGTCCGCTGTGGGCGCCGGCTTATGTTTCGTTCTTCGGATTCGGCGGCGGGTTTGGCGTTGGCGTCGGTTGGGGCTGGGGATCGATCGGCTGGTTCCCGATTGGGCCGTGTGACTTCTTTCACCCGTGGTGGGGCGGATGGGGCGGGCGCTTCGGCTATGCCGGCTTCCGTGATTACAACCGCGGCGGATTTGCTCCGCTGCACGGTGGCACGCGCTTCTCGAACGTAGAGCGTGCGATGCATGATCCGAATTTCCGCGGTGCGACAGGAGTTGGTGCCAATCGATTTGGCCAGGGACGCACGACGTTTTCGCCGGTGAATCATTCGATGTTGCAGAATGCCCATTTTGCGACCGGAAATCTGCCGGTTACTCCGACGCGGGCAAGTTTGAGCGCCAGCGGACGGCCGCCGGCGGCCAGCACTTTGGTGAATCGTGGCGGAAGCCATTTCTTCTCGCCGCGCGGCACGAGCACGGGTGCAAGCGGAAGATCGTTCGAACATGAGCAGGCGCAGGTTTCAAGTGCGATGCGGCAGAACGGGGTTTCGCCGGTCAACGGAAACCGCGGTTTTGAAGGCTCCAGCAACGCGCGCGCTGCCGAGCCTGGCGCGCACGACCAGAATGCCATGCGTGAGAACTCGGTGGGCAGCAATAACCGCGAGACAGCGCGGCCCGGAAACAGCGCAAACGAAGGCCGCGGATTCGGCCAGCCGGGCGAGAACGCGGCGCGCTCGGCGGGGGAAAGTCGCGGCAATTCGAACTGGGGTGCGGTGCCGCGGCCGGGGAACTCGACGGGCTCTGAGGCAGGGCGTGAAGGCGGTGCGAGCAGCGGGGGCTGGCAGAGATTTTCGCCGATGCAACCGCGTTCTTCCTCTCCCGCGGAAGGATCGGCGGGCCGCTCTTACGGCAATGGTACCGAGGGCCGTTCCAACGGTAGCGCGGAGAGCCGCGGTTCTTATGGTGCTCCGCGTGGCTCCGAGGAACGTGGGTCGTATGGTTCGCCCCGATCGGGTTCGGAAGGACGGACCTATGGCGGCAGTGGCCGGCCACCGCTCAACATGAGGCAGCCGATCGTTTCGCCGCGCTCCTACGGTGGAGGATATCCGGGCGGCGGACGAACGCCAAGCTACGGGCGTTCACCCAGCTTTGGCGGGGGACACGCGCCGAGTTCGGGTGGCGGACGCGCACCGAGCTTTGGCGGAGGCCACTCGGCCCCGAGCGGACATAGTGGTGGATCATCGCACGGAGGGGGCGGATCGCACGGGGGTGGCTCTCACGGCGGCGGCCATGGGCGTCGTTAAGATTCTGAACGCTCGCCGCGGCGAGGATGAGCGTTCAAAAAGGAGTCTCTCTTCCCAACGTGGGACGCGAAAGCTTAGCGTCCCACCATTTTTTTTTGGGCGCCTTTCACTGGTGCGTGCTCTACCCTTCTCAATAGCCCGGCACTCGATCACCGGCTCTTCAGTGCGCGCCGCGGGTGAGCTTCAGATCGGCGAAATTCGTCCACTGACCGTCTTTGTTTTTCTGCTCCATCAACCATTCCCACGAGTCTTTTTCCGGCGACCAGCGGAACGTGGTGTGGAATTGCCCATCGGGGTATTCGAAAACGAAACGGATCGCAGTCCCGTCACGGGTTCCATTCCCCAGTGTTTCCGAAAAGCGCGTTCCGAACACATCGAGCAGATGCAGCACGTAGCGCTCGCTGACGAGATCATAGCCAAGGAACCAGATCGCTTCATACCTACGCTCAGTTGCCGGCGCGTCCGCGGAGGTCTTCTCGTGAATGCGAAGGAACTGGTGATTGAGCACCCACTCCGCCTGAACTCCGTGGTGCGCAGTGCGCCCCATGACGGAGCCGTCTAAGTTCCAGGTACCCGTCATGTGTTCTACCAGGTCGTCGTGCCATTCGGCGGGCGTTTGCGCCGAAACGTAGACCTGCACAAGAACGAGCACAACGAGCAAGTGACACAATGAAACCTTCATGGGCCATCCTTTCGCGGGCGCGAGCTGCTGCTGCAATCGGAATCGGTCGCGCAACCCAATGGTAGAGCAGAGCGGACTGCCTGGGGGTGAAGAGACTTGCACTGCCAGCGGAAAGCTCTTGCAGTGCCGATTTTCTGCCCTGTACAAGCAGGCGATTCTTCGTATATAAGTTGGGGCCGGTGTGCCGATACAAGGACTCGCGTCGGCATACTGTTTTTCTGCTACCGTAAGCGTCCCCGGAACGACCACGTTCCACGGGTCCTTCTTTCCAGATTATCCGCTTGTGCTGCAGTCAGACTGCAAAAGGAGAAGATCATGATGTTTCAAAGTCCGTTCCGACGCGTGGTAGTTGTCTTGCTGGCCACGTTCGTCGCTGTGGGGGGATTTTCAGCCTACGCTCAGCGCACAGACAATGTGCCCGCGGGCATTCAAATTTCGAGAGACCTTGGCCTGGCCGATGCGTCGGCCGAGATCAACATAACAGCCCACCTCACTCTTAAGGACAAGGCCGCATTCGACAAGGCTGTGGACGCTCTCTACGATCCCGCGTCACCGACATTTCACAAATGGATGACGCCCGCAGATCTCAAGAAGTACGCGCCCTCGGCAAGTGAGGGGCAGATAGTTCGCCGGGAACTTGAGAAAAACGGACTGACCATTCTCTCCATCGACAAGTACGGCTTCACGATCCGCGCCCACGGAACGCTGGGCAATGTCGAAAAGGCCTTCAACACCGAAATTCACCAATTTGACTACAACGGAAGAACATATCGCGCCAATGTGCGGAATGCACGGTTGAGCGGCGCGGCGGGAGACTACGTCTCCACCGTGGCAGGGATCGAGAGCCATCATGTACGGCCGCTCTACAAGCAGGCGATCGACCCGCGCACGCAAAAACCGTATGCTCCAGTGCCGCTGAGCAAGGTTCGCAGCAACTCCGGCTTTCCACCGGTAAGCACCACCGACTGTCTCACGGTGCCGGCAACCTACAACTTGCAGGGTGCGAGCACACTGCCAACGGCTTCGTACAACGGCACGGTCTATGACGCGTCAGGGCTTTACTGTGTCTACCTGCCGGCGCAATTGCAGACCGCCTATGGCCTCAACCAAGTTTACGAGCAGGGCGTGAACGGGGCGGGCCAGACGATCGTTTTGGTTGAGGGTTACGGGTATCCCACTCTCGAGAAGGACGCCAACGCGTTGTTCAAGCTGGCGGGTCTGCCCATGCTGAATAAATCGAACTTCAGCATTGTCTACCCTCAGGGCAAGCCCAATCCGATATTAGGGGTAGAGACCGGTTGGGACGGGGAGATCGCTCTCGACGTACAGTCGTCGCACTCCATCGCTCCTGGGGCAAACATTGTTGTCGTCGCCACCAACGGGCAGGACAGCGAAGACTTTCAGAACTCCATCGCGTACGTGGTCGAGAACAATCTCGGCAACCAACTCTCGAACAGTTATGAAGAAGACCTCGACTTGATCGCCGGACCCCTGGAACAGACTTCATGGGATGAGGCGCTTGAAATCGCCACAGCACAGGGTATCAGCGTTAATTTCTCAACTGGAGATGGTGGCGACGATGGGCTGGGCACTCCGATCGGTGCGCCCGGCGTGCCGTCGGTGGCTCCGCACGCCACGGCCGTTGGCGGTACCTCGATCCTGAACGATGTCAACCATCCCGGATCCACGATCACAACGTCGTGGGGAGACACGCTGGCCTTCCTCGAGAGCGGCGGTGCGGTGCAGGACCCACCGGCACAGAATGGCTTGTACGGAGGCGGCGGCGGCGGGGAAAGTGTATTTTGGCCCAAGCCGTCGTGGCAGGCATCGCTTCCCGGCAAAGGGCGGCAAACGCCTGATGTTTCGGCGCTGGCTGATCCCTTCACGGGCTTTGTCATCGCAATCACGAGCGGTGGGCAACAGTTCCTCTTTTACGGCATCGGCGGCACCAGTTTGGCCAGTCCTATCTTTACCGGTTTCTGGGCTCTCGCCAATGAACAGGCCGGCGCGCCGCTCGGTTCTGCTGGGCCCCTTATTGCTGGTCTGCCCTACGGTGGCGTTCAGGACGTGCTGCCTACGACCGACAGCACACGGAACAACGTGACCGGCTCGATTACGGACAGCAGTGGTACTACAACCTACTCGGCATCTGAGCTGTTTGACGGATTCCTCTACGGCAATAAGGGTTTCACCAGCACGATCTGGCCGATTGATTCCGGCGATGTTGCGGATTTCGGATGGGGGATCGACAGTTCCCTTACGGTCAAGCACGGCTGGGACAACTCCACGGGTTATGGCACTCCTTATGGCCTCGCTTTTATCGATGCGGTGACTGCTAAGTAGCGGACACGGGAGGGCCTTCTCTTGGATGCTTTTGGATGCTTTGTGCTCAGAATACGAGTTCTGGGCAAGAAGGCGATTCATGAGAAGGCCATCCGGCTTGGCGATTTGTCGAATCCGAGCTTACTGGGCCGCTGAGGAGTAATCGTTCTAATAGCGGACCGAGGGCCAGTGCTGGTGGGTAGCTCAACGCCGCCATTGTTATTCCGGGGTACGCCCGACCATGAGACCGCCCCAGAAACACGCCGAATGCCTCTCAGTAGGTGAGTCCTAAAGAGACCGTAACCGATTGTCGCCAAGAGTGCTGGTGCCGGGAGGGGGATTCAACCATGCTAAGGTGTCTGGCCGACAGTCCTGCCTGAAATCTACAGCCTGAAATTTGTGCTTGTAACGAAGTGCTGAAAGCAGAATGTTTGTCCTGCCTGACGGATCTAGCCTGGAAAACGGTCAAATCGGTCAAACGGAGGATCTTTAGTTCTCAGAAGCACGGGAAAACGCGTGGACAGCGGGAAAGCGCGGTCTTTTCGTCGCGCTAGAAAACAGTCATGATCCCCTAATCCCATGATCCGTGGCGTGGAAAACGCCGCTGAAAGCTGTCTAGCCGACGATCCTGCCTGAGGTTGTAGACGGCGATTGACTGGTATACCAAGCCAGAACGGTATTGTCGTCACGCTAAAAAGGACCATGGGATCATGACTGTCGTGGAGTAAGGGGCATCCCAGAGCACGCGGTTAACCCCCTAGATTTCATAGGCGTGCGCGTCCCCAAAAAAACTTCTTGACATAGTGTTTGAACGACACTATATTAGTGTCTGTACGACACTAATGGAGGGTGCGATGCTGAGTTTCATGAAAGTACCGCCTACCACATACGTTCTCCAGTACAAACATGGAAAGATCAAACGCGAAGGCGCGGGGCTCTCCTTTATTTACTATGCGCCGACGTCCACTATCGTTGCGATCCCGATGGCCAGCGCCGATGTGCCGTTTGTCTTTCAGGAGGCAACGGCGGATTTCCAGGCGGTGAGCATTCAGGGCCAGCTTACGTACAGAGTCGCCGATCCAAAGCGTCTCGCCTCCTTGCTCGACTTCAGCGTCGACAAGCGGCGGGCCTACTACTCAGAGGATCCGCGAAAGCTCGCCGAGCGCCTCGTCCACAGTCTGCAGACTCTCACTCGCACGATCACGCAGAAGCTCGCTCTCCGCGATGCCGTGCTCAGCTCCGACTCGATGGTGGTCGAGGTCTTAGCCAAACTGAGAGAGTCTGAGGCAGTCTCTGCCCTGGGAGTCGAAGTCCTGGCACTGTCAATCCTCGCCATCCAACCCACTCCTGAAACAAGTCGTGCTTTGGAGGCAGAAGCACGGGAAGCCTTACAGCGCCGTTCAGACGAAGCGATCTACGCTCGTCGGAATGCCGCCGTTGAGCAAGAGCGATTGATCAAGGAGAGCGAACTGAATACTGAGATCGCGGTCGAAGAAAAGAAACGCCAAATTCGTGAAACCCAAATGGCGGCAGAGATTGCGGTCGAAGAGCAGCGCTCGCAGTTGATCGGCCGCCGTGTCGAAAACGAGCGCAAGGATGCAGATAGCCGTGCCTATACGCTGACCGAGACTCTGAAACCTGTGCGTGATCTCGACTGGAAGACCCTCATGATGCTCGGAGGCAGAGCAGTTGATCCTAAGGCTATGATCGCCCTGGCATTTCAGGAGATGGCTGAAAATGCGCAGAAGATCGGGGAACTCAATATTTCTCCCGACCTGCTGAAGTCATTGATCGGCACTACAGGAAAATAGTCATGTTCAAGAAACTCGTCATCGTGACGCGCAAAACTCGGTTACAGGAACTGGTGGAGCGCTTCAATACGCGCTCACAGGCGAAGTTCTACATCGAGCACGCGGGCGGCGACTTCACCGACTATGAGCACGAGGACGATGCCTACCGCATGTCGTTGGACGTGCTCCGCCGGTCTCTTGACTTTGAAATGCCTCAGCAACTCGTCGATCGGAGCCTGATTCCCACGTTCCAATTCCAGAAAGAGGACGTAGTTGTCACGCTGGGCCAGGACGGGCTCGTGGCGAATACTGCGAAGTATGTGGGTGCCCAGCCGATCGTGGCGGTGAATCCCGAGCCGGACAGATTTGACGGAATTTTGTTGCCATTCCTCCCAGATCAGGTACGTTCTGCTGTTGCCCAAGTTGTGGAGTCGCGAGCGAAAATCCACGAGGTCACTTTGGCGGAGGTTAAGCTTGAAGATGGCCAGCGGCTGCTGGCATTCAATGATCTCTTCATCGGTGCGCGCAGCCACGTTTCCGCCCTCTACCGGATCACGTGCGGCAAGAAGTCGGAAGTTCAGTCCTCTAGTGGTGTTTTGGTCTCGACGGGCGCTGGGTCTACCGGCTGGATGTCATCGGTCTTCAATATGGCTTCCGGCGTCGCGCGGTTCTGTGGCGGCGCACCGGTCAAATCCGTTCGCATGCCATGGGAGGACCGGCGACTTCTTTATGTGGTTCGCGAACCTTTCGTGAGCCGTCACTCACAAGCGGGAATCGTGGCGGGGATGCTTCAGTCCGAAGAGGATTTGGCTTTGGAATCTTTGATGCCTTCCGGAGGCGCAGTCTTCAGCGACGGGATGGAATCGGATTTCCTGCAATTCAACTCCGGAGCAATAGCCCGAGTACGTGCCGCCGAACAGCGGGCACGCCTTGTCGTGTCTTGAGGAGTGTTATGCAGGTTACAGTTGACATAGTCATTTTCACCATTCAGTCCGGGGTTCTCAAAGTACTGCTTGTGAAGAGGGGTGCCCCACCTTTTCTTGGGCAGTTTGCCATCCCTGGTGGTTTCGTCCACGAAGACGAGGCTCTGGATCAAGCTGCACTGCGGGAGTTGCGAGAGGAAACGGGAGTCGCAGATGTGTATCTGGAGCAACTTTATTCCTTTGGAGATGTTCGGCGAGATCCGCGAGGGCGTGTGATCACAGTTGCCTACTTCGCTCTCATTTCGGCAGACCGACCGCTACGGGCAGGTATTGATGCTGCCGAGGCCAAGTGGTTAGCAATGGACCAACTATCGACTTTGGCGTTTGATCATGCCAAGATTCTCGACTACGCACTGGAACGCCTCCGCAACAAGTTGGAATACACGACAGTCGGCTTTCAGTTACTTCCCGAGAAATTCACGCTCACAGAGTTGCAGGAAGTATACGAAGCAATCCTGGGAAGAAAATTGGACAAGCGCAACTTCCGGCGAAAGCTGTCTTTGCTGAGAATCTTGAAGCCTCTGCCTGAATATCGAAAAGGTGGACAGCGACCCGCGCAACTTTACCGGTTTGTCGCCGCTCGCTTTGAAAAATTAAAGGACAAGGGCATTCTCTTTCCATTTTGAAAATGCGCTCCTCATCGAACAACGGCGATTTTCGTTTTCTGTTTTCGCCGCTCGCGCTCGGCTTGCATCCCTTGGATGCTTTGTGCCACCAGAGGCGAGTAAAGCGCCTTGACCCAACTCGAATTTCCCCACTCTGGCTCCCCGACCAGCGCTACGTTGAAATCAACGAGTGCTTGGTCCTGTTCCTGCGCCTGCCAGCGCGCCACGGCTCGCACCATCGCCTTTTCGGGCTCGATCCCCGCTGCGTAGCCGGTGTTCTGCACCATCTGCAAAGCGTCGCCGTATCGCCGGATTTCTATCTGCGCCCATGCCAGTTGCAGCCCTAACTCGGTATCGCTGGGGCGCTGCTGCGACGCGTCGGACAATAAGTCGACCGCTTTCTGATAATTCCCGTCGCGATAGTGCCACCAGCCGAGTTCGCCAATCCACATGGGAGCCCGGCCATCGCCGCTTTGCCTAAGTTCGACCTCCAGCTTACGGGCAGGCTCGGGGTCTCCGGCTAGCAGCGCGAGCCCAGCCGCTGCAACATCGATTTCGACAGCCTTCTCGCCCTTGATGTTCTCGACCCACTGCCGGAACTCAGCCACTGCGTTCTTGTTGTCCGCCCCGGCCAAAGCCTGTGCGTAGGCAGCGATAACCTCTGGATGCGAGGTTTTGTCTATCTCAAGAATCTTGCGGTAAGCTTCCGCCGCTCCAGAGAAGTTTGCTTGCGCGAACCGTGCAAGTGCCAGCACCTGGAGAGCTTTCGGCTGATCGGGCCGCAGT
Source organism: uncultured Acidobacteriaceae bacterium (assembly GCA_963791085.1). GTDB lineage: Bacteria > Acidobacteriota > Terriglobia > Terriglobales > Acidobacteriaceae > Acidiflorens. The sequence goes on from CAWBQG010000001.1 coordinate 14,351, forward strand.
CGCAGAGATTGATCCGCCAGTTGCTCGGCCTGCGGGTACTTTCTCGCATCCAGCGAACTGCGTGCTCTGGCCGTCCAGAAAATGTAAGCTACCGCGAGATCGCGCTCAGGCCGTAGGGTCCAGCCTTCACTCGCGATCAGCTTCCGCACTTGGGCAATGCGTTCCGAGGGCAGCGGATGGGAGCGGAAATATCCCTCCAGCGTCTGCTGCGCTACCCGCGATAGTTCCTCCTGTGGCGTCTTCGCCTTGGCTTGGTACTCCTCGTACAACCGCCCGAAGGTTTCGAACATGCGGATGGCCCCACTGGCAGAATATCCCGCTTCCACTGCCAGCCGCGTGCCCTCGCGGTCCGCCTCCAGTTCTTGATCCTTGCTATATCCCGCCTCGAACACTTCGATGGGTAACGCCACCAATCCTCCCAGCGGGATCTTGCGCAGTGCCTGCTCCCTCTGCACGCGCTCAGCGCAATGGTAGTGGTCAATGTGCTCGATCTCGTGCCCGATCACCGCGGCCAGCTCATCTTCGCTGTCCATCAACTCCAGCAGTCCGCCACCCACGTAAACATGCCCGCCCGGCAGAGCGAAGGCGTTGATGAGATAAGTACTGGGAAGGTAGTGAAACTTGTAGGGCAGTTTGCGATGGGCGTTGCGGGCGACCTGCTCGCCCACGCGCGACACGTAGTGCTCTACGATAGCGACTTCCGGCGTGTTTTCCCGTTCTTCTGTGCTGGCGTAGAACCGCGCCAGTTCATTTCCGATGCGTATCTCTTCCGCATCCGACATGCGTGTGAAACTTACCGGCATTCGCGTCAGTTCCTGCTCGGTGTCGGCGACCAGATACAACAATGCGGCTGGACTGGCGGGCACGTCCACTTTCCGTCTCTCACTCACGACCACGGAAGCAACGCCCAACACCACAATCCCCGCGAATGTGATCCAGCGCTTCATAAGTATTGGCGCAACGCCTCTCGATTCCGTGTATAGAGGAACGACACCAGCAGCAACGCCGCGCCCAGTACGATGAAGGTCAGGTACCGGTCGCGCGGGTCTAATCCCCATACATCCACCAGCAGAATTTTGCCCACACACAGCAGCAGCACTCCTAACCCGGTAAGCCGGAAGCTGCGCTCGCCCAACCACAGAGCCAGCACAAAAACCGCAACGCCCTCCACGCCCCAGGAGAGCGTGACCATACCGTGCCGCATCTCAATCGCGAGCAAAACCGTCAGCAGCCCAACTGCGATGAAAAACAAGAGCTGCTCGGGACGCCGGACTACCGACTGCAGCAGACGGGCAAGTCCGGTTTCTTCACTCGGCTCATTTTTTATGCGAAGTTGAAACGCGAAAGGCAAGGCCACCAAGAGTAGTGCGACGGCTGTTCCTACCGTGACCCAGCGGCTTTCCCACCCCGATGCCGGAAAGTAGGTGCGCTCGTAGAAATTGTGGAGCGCGGTGCGGGAAAGCACTCCGACCGTGATCAACAATCCCTGGTACAGGAAAACTCTGCGCTCACTTCGCCATGCGATCACCAGCAACGCAAAGGCAAGCGCCGCCCACGCGCCCGCCACCCAATCTGCTTCCAGTTCGAAACGCATGAGCGCAGCAAAGGTAATCGTACCCAGCCAGCAGCAGACGTCGGCTGCTCTGAACTTGCGCTCCGACTCATTCAGATCATGGCTGCTCTCGTGCAGCCTCCAATATGCGTAAAAGAAGCCGAGCGCCACCGGAACCACCGTATAGAAGCGCGGGCTGATCTCGCCGGGATTCCCCGCGGCATTCAGATTCACAAAAAAGATTCGCAGAAAGCTGGCCGCAAATGCAGCATAGCCCTGCAATCGCAGGCTCAGCCTTTTCCGCTCCAGCCCGAGTTCAAACAAGACCAATCCGCCCACTAGCCAGGCATCCGCCACGCTGACCGGGCGCAACTCGTACCAGGCAACTAACGCGAGCAAAGAAGACGCCGTCCAGGTGTAAGCCGCCCTCGCCAGTTCTCCATGCGAAAAAAGACGCCGCCGGATAAGAATTCCGCGCGCGCGATCGGGATCGCCACTCCAACTCGATGTGACATACAGCAAGACGGAAACAAAGATGATCGTCAGCAGCCGCAGTGTTAGACCGTGATACTTGTCAGTAGCTTCTAAGTTGATGGCTAGTACGCGAAGCACGGAGACAAACGCCAGGAGGTTCGCTTGGTATCGAAGTTCTGGAAGCCCAGTCTCAGGGAAGGCAATACGGCCTGCTGCCAGTGCCAATCCCAGTCCGAGCGCGCTCCATGCGACTGCCGTCCATGCTTCGGGGAACGCGACCCACGCGGCTATCAAGATCATCACGCATGCGGCGTACGACAGGCGCTGCATCACGCGCCGGTCAACCTCTTTGGTAAACAGATCGGCCCACCGGCGCAGCACCCAGTGCGCATTGGTATAAAACACCGCAGCCGCAACGACGAAAACAATCGCCAGACCGAAGTCGGGGCGCAAATCCGCGCCGTCCATACGCCTGCCGAAAATGCCTGCCGCTTCCACGCTGATCATCTGGCCTGAAACCAGCAGCGTTGCCAGCATCCCGAGGCGACGGAAGACAACTTCCTTTGTCCACACTCCGATCAGTAGCAACGCCTCCGCCTCAAGCAGCCAGAGCACCGACAAACGTGTGCCGGAGTAGCGGAAGGGAAATGCCGCAATCAGCAGAATCACGCCCAGCGTGGACAACACGATTACCGCGCTGCGCCGTCGTCGAGTGATCGGCAGCTGTCCCAACAGCGTTTCGATTACTCCAATTGCCAGCAACGCCCAGAACGCCCACTCCGGGTGCGTCGACTGGTACTTGAACAGGGCCAGCAGCAGAGCGGTATTCAGTAACGCCGCCACGGTGGAAATATGCTCCCGCCGTTCGTCGCTCGGCCGTCGGAACACATACGACATGCGGAAGATTAGCCAGTACAACACTAGGATTCCCGCACTCGCGGCAAATTCCGGAAACGGATGCCGTTTCCCCTGCATCGGCTCGATAATCGGCCGCAGCCACAGATAATGATTCAGGTAGCTGGCCAGGATGCCGAATACTTCCAGCTCGAACCACTGCATGCGCCCGACAATCACCACCATCCCCGCTGCCAGGACCGCGCCCGCTGACAGGCTGTACACGTTCGAGTGGCTGATCGCAACGGTCAAGAAGGCAAGCAGAAATGCAAGTCCAGTCACCACCTGCGAGCGATAGCGGAGAGTGTGCACGACCATCGTCGCCGCCACCGCCAGCATGAGCACCAGGTCGGTCGCTTGCGACGAAAGCACCTGCGCCGCCGGAACGTGGTACATCGCATAGGTGGTGAAAAATGAGAGTGCCCAACCGCCTCCGATACCTGCGCGCGCTAGTATCCGGTAACGTTCCCGCCGGTCAAACCAGATCCCCGCACCCAGCATCACGGCAGCGGTTACGAATCCCACCAGAACTTTGCCCGCGGGACCGAGCGCCTTGAGTTGGTAGGCGAGAAAAAACGCGACGCCCAGCACTAGGATGACAATGCCCAGCTTGTTCAGCCAGTTCGTGCCCAGCATCTCTTCGACGTCGAGTGATGATTTGAACCGGTCGGCCAGCGACGGCGCAGACTCTGCTGTGGCGAAACTTGGCGGCTGCAGTGGTGTGACTGGCGTGGGAGCAGGCGAAGTCGATTGATCAGCGGTTGAGGAATATGGGGTCGCAGGTTCGATTGTCTTTTGGGTCACCCATCTCTCGGCGACTCGTACCGAGGGGCTTGGCTCAACCACTGGCGGTGCAGGCGGCGGTGAAACAGTACTTGGTGAGGGAAATGGCGACGCGTAAGTAGTCGCGACCGGGCTTTCGGATGTCTTCGACTTGGCTTCTTCCGCGGCTGGACTGGAGCGTTGTGCTTGAAGTGCCCGCACTGTTTGTTCAAGTGCGTAAGTACGGGAGGTCAATTCCCGCCATTGGTCTTGATCTTCTTCACGTTCGCGCTTGCGCCTGGAGTTAACCCGCCAGACCAGCACCCAGGGACCAAGCAGCACAAGCAGCACGACCGCGGCAATAGAGGCAAAGTCGCCCATCGCGTTTAGTCTTGAACAGAGGAGACTACACGAGCGCGCGGGGTTCTGCTAGCTGCATAGTTTGTCACGTACCGTGGAGCTGATCGTGGGTGGGTTCCATTGACCGTTAGAACCCATTTATGGGCGGATCAGCACATCCGCTTCTCGCCTTCACCAGCCCCGACCACGTCTATAGCGCCGCTCAGAATCAACTCGGCATAGAGTCCGCGGACGTTCGTGGCCTGCCACTTTTGGCGACCAACCGGCCCTTTGAATCGCCAGAGTTCGATGGGCAGCGTGTCGTCCAGTGGGAGGACTCCAAAGATCGGATCTTCGAACACAATTTCGTGGCACGGAGCGCGCCCACCCGACCTTATTACCAGCCTGACGGTCAAGTTAGAGACCTCGATCCCACAAACCCTCACTGCGAACCTTTGCATGCGCGGTGCTTTCGAATTCATGAATCCTCCGATGACCAGCCCATGTAAGGACTGCGAAGCGAAAATCTGGAATGGTCGAGTGGGGGATGCCCGACCGGAGCCGAGTCCCTGCCTATTGACCACCGCTCTGCTGGAGGACCCGATACACCGTGGATTTGCTCACTTTCAACTTGAGGGCAATTTCGGCAAGGCTCTTGCCGTCCGTTTTGAGGCGCAAAACCTCGCTCGGGTCGCACGCTGCGCGTGGTCGGCCACCGATCCGGCCCCGTGCCCGCGCACGTTGAAGCCCCGCGATTGTGCGTTCGCTGAGCCGGACCCGCTCCTGCTTTGCGATCACGGCGAGGATCGAGACGACAGCCTCTCGGAACAAGCCGCAGGAATCCAGATACTGCTCCGTGAAGCTCCGATACCCGACCCCGTACTGCGTCAGGTTCTGCAAGTAGGTAAGCGTCTCTAGCACACCCTCACGGCTAAAGCGGTCAAGGCTCCAGAACAGCACCAGCTCGAACTCCCGGCGCGAAGCCGCCTTGAACAAGGCCTTGAATTGCTCGCGGTCGCTGTTTTTGCCCGTTGCAACATCCACGTATTCGCGTTTGATGTGCCAACCCTGGCTAGCCGCGAATTTGCGGAGTTGATCCAGTTGGTTTTGGTTGTCCTGCTCGCCGGAAGAGACGCGGGAATAAATTGCGACGTCCATGGGAAATGACTACGAGCGGCATCGCAAAAACGGACGTTTTTGAACCAAGAAGGGGCCAGTCCTATCGTGTTGATTTTGCCGGGCCACTTTCACCGAATCTGGTCCCCGTTTTTGAAACACGGCGGTTCGGGTCGCACTTGCCACAAACGGGAACATGGAGCCTTAGAACGAGCCTGGCGCTCTTTACCTCTTTACCCCAAGCCAGTGTGGCTCACTGAACACGACTAACCAAGCTCGCAGCCGTCGCCATCGCTGTTCCTTCTTCGGCGCTCAAAGTCTCGGAGCCCTATGCCGCCCACGTACGCGCAGGCCGAGACCGCCCACACCCGAGGCACTGGCTAGCGCTGGCGGAACTTGTGGGCGTTTCGGGAAGCGGGTAACGCCAGCGGCTACTGGAATGTCACACCTGGCGGAGAGGGAGGGCTTAGCGGCCTCAGTCCACGCCCGACAGCAGGTTCTGAGGTTTAGCGCAACCCACCAATTAATACACGGCCCATATGCAGCCGGTCTGCACACAACAACAGGTTCAGGCGTCCTGAGTTTTCCGTAGCTCCGCCTATTGGAGAGTCGGCTTCAGTTTGGAGAGAAATCGGTAAGGGCTGAAGCCCTTACGCTCGGAGTCTGTTGTACTCGTTCGCCACCTGCTGGGATTCCTCCCGCGAGAGCACGCGTACTTCGCCGCTGGGAAGATCGATCACGACTACTTCTCTACCCTCGGGCGATTGCGCCCACTCGGCACAAGTGGCTCCTTGCTTCTCGTTCCAACTCTCGCCCGCTGGTTTGCCGATTTGCCTGATTTGGTACCCGAGTTTTCCCATTTCGGTGGCCTCGTTTTGGTCAGACCTGAATAAAAAGGTCTACTCCAATTTTAAAACGTTATCGTCCCGACGATCCAGTAAGCTAACGCAACCAACAGCTTGTTAATCGTGGGCGACCGTCCTAACATCAGTGGCAGACATGGAGGATGGGTATGTCGCCAGATGAAGGCGCACGACGTTTAGTCCAATACATCCAATCGCTAACGGACTTTGTCTACCACAAATGTGATCCCCCTTACGGCCACATGGGCGCGACAATTGCCGACACAGTTCTGCAAGCAAATAACAAATATGACACACACGTTACGCCTCGGGTTCAGCGCATCCTGAGCCGGTGGCCGAACGCCACGACCGTGACTGCGGTGCTCAATGTTCTGAAATCGGTTCCCACCGTGACCTTCTTGAACTGGAGCGGCGTGGACCGAGCCGAGCGGTTTGACTGCATTCTCCGACTGCTGAAGAACGAGCAGGTCGAAACTGAGGCCGACCTGCATACCTGGTTGATGAAGGACGCCAGTCTTCAAAAGGTTCGAGCGATCCACGGCGTCGGCCCGAAAACCGTTGACTACCTAAAAATCATGGCGGGTTTGCAGAGCATTGCTATTGATCGCCGCCTCCTGACATTTCTCGCCAAGGCCGGCATCGCAATCAACCCGAGCGACTACGGCACTGCGAGAGAAATCCTGCGGCGCGCTGCGGGGCTGCTCTCGGTCCCGGAAGCGGATTTTGATCACAGCATCTGGAAATACATGGGCGGCGACGCTATCGCGCCGTGCGCGTAGAGGAGTTCGGACAATGACAGCTCCCCCAGCTTCGCAGTTCGATCAAGCCGCTTTCGGCGTTGCTGCATTCGTCGAGTTGCTCAAGAACGGCTTCGAAATCGCAGCTATTATCGTGGGAGGTATTTGGACATATTTTAATTATTTCAAAGGTAGAACATACAGGTTGAGACTTGAGTGTGAAGTAGAAGGTTCGATCGAGACTCAGTCTGGTCGATCGCTTCTGAAGGTCGTTGTGAGGACCAAGAATGTTGGGTTGTCGAAGGTACCCATTGGGCACGAAGGAACAATCCTGCAACTCCATTCGGCAGTGGCTACGACCACCAGCCCTTCGTGGCCCTGCCAGGTAATGTGGAGTGACGAGCCCACTGCTGTTTTCGACGTGTTTAAAGATCACGATTCGGTCGAACCTTCGGAGCCGATTGAAGATCAGGTGTTGGCGGAATTGCCGGATGACGAAGCTCCCGCTTACAAGCTGACGTTAAAGGTGCTTTCCAAGAAGTTATTTTGGACGGCAAAGACAATTGTGCAAGGATCAGCAAAACATCGAACTAAAGGAGGTATTTGTGGCGAAGGCGTTCGATCAGAAGCCAGCGGACCCGAATGAGATTCGGGAGATTCAAAGACAGAGAGAGGAACAGCAACGCAGAGAGGAACAACGACGTAAAGAAGAGCAGGAGCAGAAGAGACCTGACAAGAAGGACTGAGGTCTTCGTAGGAGGATTTGTGGAAAAACAAAAAGAGGCGGACCCGAATGAGATTCGGGAGATTCAAAGACAGAGAGAGGAACAGCAACGCAGAGAGGAACAACGACGTAGAGAAGAGCAGGACCGTCGGAGAGACTCCGACTCATGAAAAGTGGAAATGGATACCGCAATCGCGCAGAGAAGCCTTAATGAATAGCAGAATCCGTAGGACAATTCTGTGGGTTGAAACCGGTGGGCAAGTCGCTTTGGCGATGAAGTTCGAACTCTCCAGATTCTGCCACCACTCCAGTGCGCTGCACTGCGTAGGTACCCCTGATATCGTCTCCATCGACAGTTCCCGTGAAGCGGATCACACCGACTAAACTGGGGACATCGAAGGTGACTTGCGACGTTTGGGAACTCCCGCTTAGCTTTCCGCTCCCGTAAAGTGGCCGGTGCACGAACATACATCCCGACAGACCGTTCCCCTCTTGCACCTGTATTGTCGTCCCGAAAGCTGCCCAGAGCCGAGCTGTCGTGTTGTGGACCTTCCCCGAGTACGTGCCGGTCAATGCGTCCGTCTTCGTCGCAGGGGAACTCGCACCCCTATCATCTGTGGTCCTATTAGCGCCCGTGACGGGGAGCTGCGCTTTCGTAGCGGGTGCCGAGGATAACGATTTCTCTACAGCGGTCGTGGGCGGGCAATCTGGGCTATCCCAAACTGTGTGGCCTGACGGGACACTGACAAGTTTGCCGGTTTCGGGGCACACCGCACCATTCGTTAGGTTCTCCATCATGTTCGACACAACCTTGCTAGTTTGTCTCACGGACTCTTCGACACTCATTCCTTTGTACTCGTTCATTTCCCGAGTCACGATTGCCGACAGGCGGTGGTAGGCCTGCCTCTGCGAAGAGTCGAGTTTAACTAACGGAAAAACGACGTTAAACACTTTTTGATTCATTGGATTGGCCACGGCATCTTTCTGCATTACTAGGACACTGTAAACACGAACAGTGTTTTTCCGAGTATCAACCTCCAGGAGTTTTCGTTGATACCGAAGGGCCGAGCAGCCCTCCAGCCATTTTGGGTCAGTCTTGTCCTCGGCGGGTATTCGCTCCCGTCGGCAAAATTGGTCGTTCTTAAAGAACGTATAAACGTAGACACCGTACTTTCCCGTTTCGCGGAATTGCTTTATGTGCCACGCAATCCAACCCTCGGTTGTAATGTCAGGAACAAACATTTCCACTTCCGAATCCGAATAGAGCGAAATTGGAATCGACCAATTATCGGCTTCGTCCATTACCGCAATCGGCCTTCCGAACGGGGCAAGCTTGAGGAGTTCTTGACTGAAAGCAAAAGGCAATAGTGCCACTGCCGCTAACACGTAAACAGCTATACGCAGAGTTTTCACGATGTCCCCATTGTGCCGGCATACGGCGTACCGTGCTCGGGAATTGGGATTGTTACACCATTCAGCGGAATTGTTCCATTCGGAAATGTTCTGAGCAATGATGCGCCTCACAGAGGCCTGTGCGGCGGAGCAGCCACAAAGTTGATGTCAAACCGCTCCCGAGGGACAGAATTCCTCGCTCCCCCAAATCACTTCAATAAGAGAACAGCGATGAAGAAACAAACAACGAGCGATGCAAAGAGGCGGGCAGCGAACGATGTTGAGAAGGACGACGACCCGGTGTTTTGGATCTGAGCTACGGCAAAATCTTACCGCCGATCACGGTCGTCGTGCGAACGTTGCCCTGGGTGTCGCGAACGGTTACGTTTTGAACGACGGGGCATCCACTGCTGTGGACCGTGTTCGTCCGCACGACGGAGCCTTCCGGGGTGAATATCGTGTTCAGTTCGCCGATCACCTCATTATTATTGTTGCGGATCAACATTTGCTTCTCCTGCGCGTAAATCGCGACTCTCTCAAATACTACGAATCGACAGGCGGACAAGGTGAAAGGGTTCGGAAGCGCATTTTCACTCTTTCACTTACTTTCGTACCCGTGCGCTGCTCCGCGTCCGCAGGCAGAATGGGTGGCATGGGCACTCTGCCGCTAAAACCTCATTTCAGAACTGTCAGCACTCGCATCACCTGGCGATGGATGATCAAGAAGTTGAAGCTTAAGCTGTATCGCCGTCGTTTGAAGGTCTATCGCCCTGCACAACTGGTAAAGGGCTGGAGAGGCCAGTACGTACGAGACGTTGATCCCAGGTATGATCCGCCGCACAAGATAACGAAGAGTGCCATCGGCTTCCATCGAGACGGCAGTCTCATGTTCCTGTTCTTAAAGGACGCGATCCCGCAAGCCTTACAGAATGACGCTCTGGTAGGTCTGAAGGCAATGAAGTTCAAGAGCTGCGATAAATCGAATCGCAAGGAGCTGAAAGAGGCGAACGTATTCAATGCGACTCTTGACGGCTATGACAAACCAGTTAGAGTCAAAGGAAGAATTATCGGCGGAGCGGGAGAGCTGAACTATGGCTTCTACGCCCGCTCCAAGATCGACACGTTCATACCGACACGGAAGCAGCGTGAGGCGTTTGAAAAAGTCCTCCCGATCCTGAACGAGATGTGCAACGTATTTGCCACCCGCTTGCCTAAGAAGTTCATGGAGCAGAACAAAGGCTTCACGGACAAGCAAACGGGCCAATTCCGGCGCGTCCCAGTTGAGTTCCGGCTGGCTAACCACACGCCATTCTCCAGCGTTGCGATTCTCAAGAGTGCGCCCAGCGCGGTTCACACTGACGGTAAAAATGGCGACAACTTCGCCTGTATGACCTCAATCCAAGATCCCACAGCCCCATATTCTGGCGGAGCTTTCTGTTTTGTCGAGTACGGAGTACAGATCGCGGTCAAGCCGGGAGATCTCCTGGTAGCGAGCACTCCCACGGACTGGCACGCTAATCTCACTCGTGTGGTTGGAGAGAAGTACAGCGTGGTCGCCTATTTCAAGCAAGTGCTGGCGAATCCCCGGCTGCTGGGGAACTGGCGAGCGAAACAGACGTGACGGGTCAGGCTCTCTTCTGGATCGCTGACGCTCTGTCCTCTCCGGAGAAGTCTAGGTCCGGGAGTGGCTGTTTTTGGTGTTGGCGCGGGTTCTGCCTCACCGCAGATGATAAGCGTTCTTCTACTGGTCCTCTCCGTACTCTTAAGTACATAAGTACTCTTAGTTGGTCTAGTAGACAACCGTCACGTCGCTACCAGACAACCGTCATTTGCTCCCGAGACTACCGTGGTCTAGTAGACAGCCGTCCATAGACCACCGTTATCTACCAGACTAGCGTGCCCCCTGCCAGAATGTCCTGAAGAACGAGTTTGACAAGACAGAGTTTCCGAACTTTCTATTTCAAGGCGAAGGAGTTTGCAGTGACCCCAAGACAAGCAGCACGCCTCGCCGAGTTCGACAAGAAAATAGCCGAGCTTTGCGCTGACCCGGTCATGAGGATTAACGAGATGGCCATCCGCCTCCTCGTGCATGAGTCAACCATTCAACGCTCGTTTCGGAGACAGAACATCAATCGCAAGGAAGGCCGTCGCCCGAAGGTGAGCTAACTATGCCAGACGCGAAACCAGCCGCCAATCCTTACGGAGTTCGTAACATGTTGGCCGAGATGCAGCCGTTTCTGTCCAACTACAAGTGGAAATCCGCAGATGGAAAACAGCGTATCGACGGAGCTTTAGCTTGGAGCGTTCTTTTCGCCATGTCGCGCTACACTTATGGAGATCGCGGGCAGTGCTACGCTAGCCGCAAGACTCTACGCGCCGACTGCGGTGTATCCCCCGAAACTATAAAGAGGGTTCAAGACGCTGCCGTCAAGATGGACCTCATAGCACTCGTCGGAACAAAGCTGATCGGGCGCAATTATTACCCCATCTACGAACTCTCCACCGAACAACTCAAGACGTTCAAGTGGGTCAGTGAAGATCCCAACTCGTCTAATGTTGAACAGGTGGAGGCCGCTGTGAAAGACGAAGAAGGCAATTCATTCGCCGTGGAAGACCTACAGGGCACTGACGGGCGGGAGTAAGCCTTGCAATGTAGTTTGCTCGTCTCCGAGCGCAGGATGCTCAGTTGCATCCGTCGAGGCCCCGCTTTGCTGCTCGTGTTGCGTCGGCTACGATCCTCACGACTGCGCAAGCGGGTGTCAAGGCTAGTGGCGCTGGGACTCAAAACAAGTCTGCGGCTCTAGAACTGAAAAACCACGGTCATGAAATCACGGCCCGCCAGTTCTGCCTGCCGTCAATTCGCGAGAACGAAATCAACCGTAGCGACTGGGTTCCGAGCAAGAAAGCGATAGTGGTCAACCGGTCGGGGAGATAGACCTTCCGTCCGCCGGGCAGCGCGCCCGCCATTTCCTTTAATTGTTCGGTAGCGATGTTTTGGAAGTCGGCGAGATCCATCAGAGCCTTGCGGACCTGGCTTCGGATCGGCGGCAGAACGGCGCGGCGGTCCATAGCTCCCTACTACGAAGGGATCGAAGACCAAGGGGAAGGCGCTTCGTAGGAGTGCGGAAGGCCCTCTGGGCCGACTCGGAGGCTAGGACAGCCTACTACGATCTCCTAGAGCGGCTACCGGCTAGATAGACGGACGGAGCCGAGTGGTCAGTATTCCTCCGGCAGTAGGAACGTAGTCGCGCTCCTGTCGGCTTCCGTGATGACCCAGAACCTCACGCCCGTGCTCAGTCGATAACAAGAAAGAATTCTCCAGCCGTGTTGCAGGCTCAGCTCGTTCTCGCGCACATCCGTTTCGCCGAGTTCGCCCCAGTCCCCGGCCAGATGCCGCTCCAGAAACGATAGCGGCGATTCTCCCGATGCGCGCAACGCATCCAGAGCACCGGGAGTGGCCACGATTTGCCCAGGGCTGAATTTCGCCCCGCTCACTTGGCAACTTTGAACTGCCCGTGGTTTAGCGCATACCGAATGTATCTGTGAACTCTGGCAGCGTTGATGCCACGACCGTTGATCTGCCTTCCGACAAACTCCTTGCACAGCATCTCCGCGTCAACCGTACCCTTCTTAGCTGTGAAATCGCACAGCTCCTTGTAGAAACCGCCACGCACGGTGGCAATATTGCCGATCGTGTATCGTTCCTCGGGCTTATCGCCTTTGGCCTTCGGAGCCGCCTTTTTAGGTTTACCGTTCTCGACTTCCGGCTTGTCGTTGGCTGCTGCTCGCTTCGCATCTGTCGTGCGTTGTTTCTTCATCGTAAATTCTCCTGTGGGTTGATTGAACTCAATGGGAAGCAACGATCTTGTACCGGCAGTCGACGCGAAGACATCAAGTTTTGCAGGCAGTGTTGGCGAACAAAAGACGAACATGCTAACATTTGACTGAATGTGCGCTAAGAACCTCTCCCAGAAAGGCAAATTGCAAGCATTAACCAAGGTTGGACTTCGCCAACAGGTTTGCCTTGCTATGGGAGAAGGCCACGGATAAATTTGGAACTGCTCCGGACGAATCTTCGCGCTCGACCTCGAATGCCAATGTGGCAGGAGCTTTTGTGTGCAATCGAGGATCAACGGCCGGTAACGGGGCTGACTCACAATTTCTATAAATACCCTGCCCGTTTCTCTCCTTCCTTTGCACGGCAAATCGTGCTCGCATTTTCAAAGCCGGGTGACTTGGTGTTTGATCCTTTCATGGGCGGGGGGACAACGCTCGTGGAGGCACGCGCGCTCGGCCGTCGTGGTGCAGGCACTGATATCAGCAGTCTGGCCGTTTTCCTGACGGAAACCAAAACTTCGATTTTCGCGCCAGCCGAACTGCGACGGATCGAATCATGGGCGAAGAGGCTTGTTTCTAAACTCAACTTGCATAAGCCGACCCCCCACCATGCGGAGTGGGAAGGCTCGGGATACCTCCGAAACATTAGTGGCAGACAAACATGGCCTGTCCGAAAAATGCTGGAGATGGCTTTGAATGCAATTCCGCAATTCGACAGTGACCGTGAGCAAAAGTTTGTGAGATGCGCGCTCCTTCGTACTGCACAATGGGCTCTCGATTGTCGCGAAAACATACCGCCTGTTCGTGAAGTTCGTGCTCGATTCATGGTTTTCGTGGACGAGATGGTTGAAGGTGCCCGGCAATTTGCCAAGGAGACACGGAAGAGTGGATGCGCCGACGTACTCTGTTTGCACAGATCAGCGGTTGGGGTTGACGATGATCCTCGCGTGAAAGAAATCGGATCGCCTGCACTGATCTTGACCTCTCCTCCTTATCCTGGCGTCCATGTGCTGTATCACCGCTGGCAGGTTCTCGGTAGACGCGAGACTCCAGCACCATTTTGGATTGCGGGTACACTCGACGGAGCTGGAGCTTCCTACTACACGTTCGGTGATCGCAAGAACCTGCCCCGATATTACGAACATGCAAGAGATGCATTCGCTTCAGTGGCCAAGCTCGCCAGTCGCAAGACTGTGGTCGCACAGATGGTCGCGTTCTCGGAACCTGGTTGGCAGTTGCCGAGCTACTTGGAGGTCATGAAGGACTCCGGCTTTGCGGAGATATCTTTCCCCGAGTTGGCAAATCGTCGCGACGGTCGCGTCTGGCGTTCGGTTCCTAACCGAAAATGGTATGCCGACAAGATGGGAGCGACCGCTGGTAGCAAAGAAGTCGTCCTTTTCCACAAACTCTCCTAAGCAGTTGATTCCACTACACAAAATAGATTCCTCGGGACTAACCCCTGAACCGGATCGCCCGCCTACATTTCGCCAGGGCTCACTTGCTTATATAGGAGCTGTAAAAATATTTTCTAGGAGGGCTTGACAAATAATAAGCCCTGGTAAATTATGTCTCAACAGCTCCTGATTATTGCTTTGGCTTGGAGTTGCACGAGGGGAGAAACAATTATGAAAGTCAGCTTTCCAGCGATGAAAGGGATAATCGGCAAGAAGCAGTATTTCGCGACAATGATGGCCCTGTCGGAAATACCCCACCTGTTCAAGTTCAATGACTGGCAGCAGTTCACGCCCGAACTAAGAGCGCAGCGAGTATTGGTGAAATCGCGTGTGCCCGAAATCGTGAAGTATATCGTGGACAACGAAGATAGCTATCTATTCTCGTCCATCACCGCTGCCTACGACACCGTGGTCAAGTTCAACCCTGTTGAAGATGGTGCTGACATTGGATACCTGCAGATGGACTTGGAGGACGCCAAGTTCCTGATCAATGACGGCCAGCATAGATGTGCAGCCATCACGGCTGCGCTGACGGAGAATCCCGCGATCGGCAAAGAAAAGATCAGCGTGTTGCTCTTCCCGTGGGAAAGCCTGGAACGTGCTCAGCAGATGTTCACTGATCTGAATCGCTTTGTCCAGAAGACTTCGAAATCGCTCAACATCCTTTATGACCATCGCGACGCACTATCGGGTTTCACGATGGAAGTGACCGAGCGCGTCCCTGTCTTTCGGGGAATGGTTGACAAGGAAAAACTTACCATCCCGATTCGGTCAGAGAAACTGTTCACGCTCTCCACGCTCTACGACGCCAACGAGGAGCTAATCGGAACCAAATTGGAAAAGCCGGACACTCCCGAATACAAGGAGAAACTTGAGCGTGCTGTGTCCTACTGGAACGCGGTTACCCGCGTCATTCCTGATTGGCAGAAGGTTAAAGACGGCACCATCAAAGCAACCATGCTGCGCCAGGAGAAAATCAACACGCACGGCGTGATGCTGCGGGCATTAGGTGGTCTCGGGAAAGCTGTGCTGGAAGCATATCCCGACTCATGGGAAAAAAAGCTCGAAGTTCTTAGCGAACTCGACTGGAGAAAATCGGTCGGGAATAAGGTGAACCCAGAATGGGAGAACGTTTGCATTACAGCCGGATCAGTGCTTTCAAATCGTCAGGCACGTGTAGCAACACTGTCGGTCTTGAAGCACAAAGTGGGGCTGGATTTGAGTAATCAGGAAACACAATTCAAAATCAAGCGCGACGCGGTGGGTGTGTCGTAAAGGAGAGATCAGAAGAAATGAATAATTACGAGCTTTGCGAGCAATTGCTCAAGGCCGAAGGCGAAGCTGACGTTGACCATGTTCTCAAAGAGAACGGCTTTCTCAATGACGATCCCGGCAACTGGCTACCATTTGGTGGCTTTGGAATGAACCTTAATCAGATCAACAACCAACAGTCCGACGCCACTGGAGCCTTGGTTGAGAAACTGATCAACTCCATTGATGCCGTGCTTATGGCAGAGTGCTACCGCGTCGGCATCGATCCAAAGGGAAAAGATGCACCGCGCACAATGGCCGAGGCAGCAGAACGTCTGTTCTCAATCAAAGACGGGAGACTCGAAAACCTCTCCGCATCGCAAAGAACCGCCTTGGCGGAGCGAATCCACTTCGTCGCCACCGGAGCAAAGAAAGAGCCTTCTTATTTAATCGTAGACAAAGGTGAAGGCCAGACGCCGAATTCGTTTAAGGACACCTTTTTGTCGCTAACGAAACAGAATAAGGACGACATCCCTTTCGTCCAGGGTCGTTTCAACTGCGGCGGCACTGGTGTCCTGCCGTTCTGTGGCGAACACAAGTATCAGTTGATTATCTCTCGTCGTGATCCGAGCTGCCCCACATCGGCGAATGATACAACAAAGGAATTGTGGGGATTCACTCTCGTGCGAAGGCAGAAACCCGCAGTCGGGAGGAAGTCTTCTATGTATGTCTACCTTGCTCCAGGAGGGTCGATTCCTACTTTTTCTCGACCAAATATGAAGCTGTTGCCTGGATCTTCCAGCAAGAACAGGCCAGCAGTGCCGTATGCCGTATCAATGACGCACGGTACATGCATCAAGCTGTACAGCTATCGATGGAAGAAAAAGACTCTGGTTACGACGGATGGCCGGTACGAACTGGAGCGTTTCCTGCACTCCGTCCCGTTACCGTTGCGTATCTCCGAAACTCGGGAGTACAAAGCGAATTATTACAGCACGACACTGTCGGGGATTCTCGCCCA
Organism: uncultured Acidobacteriaceae bacterium; assembly: GCA_963791085.1. GTDB lineage: Bacteria > Acidobacteriota > Terriglobia > Terriglobales > Acidobacteriaceae > Acidiflorens. The sequence continues at coordinate 30,767 of CAWBQG010000001.1, forward strand.
TGTGAGCCAGGAAGGCGACGAAGACGAATCAGCTTCAAAGTTCGAGAGTGGTTTGAACCCTGCCTACGGCGAATTAAACTTGACCGGCATTGGACGGCTTCCTTACCGACTGTTCTTGTTGAAAGAGGAGCACGACGCAGGCAATTTTCCACATGGTGTCTACTTCACGCTCAACGGGCAGGTGCACGGCGATCTGCCAGCTAACTTCATTACTACGACACTGAAATTCGACTATCTCGGTCGGCACCTACTGGTCTCAGTGGATTGCACTGAGATGGATCAGGCCGTTCGCGAAGACTTCCTTATGGCATCTCGCGATAGAGTGAGACGCAACGAGGTTTACGACGAGATTTACGGTACGTTGCGTGAGGAACTTAGGGAGCATCCTGCTCTACGACAGCACAACGCTCAGCGTAAGAAGAAGCGTCTCGACGAGACTTTGTCCAAAGAGGAAAACGCCAGCGATTACTTGCAGGAACTGCTAAAGAGCGATCCGACCCTGGCAAGCATTCTCGGAATTGGCGGAAACGTCATCTCCACTACCGGACCATCGAACGAGCCAGTCCCGTTCCACGGTAGGGAGTTTCCGACATTCTTCCGAATCGCTAAGGAACCGAAGAACGGGCTGGTCAAAAACTGCCCGCTGAATCGGACCGTGCGAGTGGATTTCGACACGGATGCGGCGAATGGTTACTTTGAAAGGCCAAATTGCCCTGGCTCGATTATCTTTAATCCGCCGAATCTCAATGTCAGCACTCATCTTTGGGACGGCAAGTTTACCGTGAAGTTTCAAATGCCGTATGACTCGGGAGTCGGCGACAAAGTGAAGATGCGAGTCACGGTGACCGATATCGAGCGAGACGCAAAGAGCGAGCCGTTTATCTCCGAATTCACGATGCTGGGAACTAACGAGGCGGAGGAAGTTCCTCCACCACCGCCAGGAGTCCGTCCTCCTGGAAACAAGCCCAGCGGGAATGGAAAGCATTCTGCTCCTGTCTATGCGTCTCCAGACATCAGGGAGGTCAGAAGGGCTCAGTGGGACGATTCACAGTTCCAGTTTGATGAATATAGTGCTCTGAAGATTGTGAACGCCGACGAGGGTGGTGGTTTCATCTTCTTCGTCAACATGGACAATCAATTCCTAATCCACGAACTGCACAAGGCCAAGGACGAAGGAGCCTTGGTCAAGCACTGGTTCAAATACGGAGTGGTGCTTTCTGCCCTTGGCATTCTCAAGGAACTCCAGCGACTTAAACAGGAAGGCGGAAAGAACGATGAAGAGGATGAGGAAGAGGACATCGACCTGCAGAGCGTCAGTAAGTTTTGCTCTGGTCTCGGTCGGGTCGTCGTTCCAATGATTCGCGCACTGTACAAGGGGCCAGCCGTGCTGGCCTCTGCGACTGTGGGAGCCTGAGCAGGAATCTTTTGCACCACAACAAAAGCAATATGAAGGGTAATTATGGGATTTGAAATAGATTTTCTCGCTGTGGGTGATGGTGAGAAGAGTGGCGACGCCATCGCCGTTAGATGGGGCAACCTCTTAGGTACACGCGCAGAGCAAAAGATTTTAATCATTGATGGCGGCACGTTGGAAGCTGGGCAGAACTTGGTTGACCACGTCACCAACTATTACGGCACAACCTATGTAGACGCGGTGCTTTGTACGCACCCTGATATCGACCATGCTTGTGGTCTGAAGGTTGTTCTGGAGAAGCTGGACTTCGGATTTCTAATGATGCACAAACCCTGGGACCATGCGAATGAAATCTGCGACCTTTTCAAGAATCCACTCACTCCGACAAAGCTCAAAGAAAAACTCCGCAAGGCTATCACAAGTGCTCACGAGCTTCTGGAAATCTGTGGTGACAAGGGGAAAACGATCTACGAGCCTTTTATGGGTTCGACGTGGAACAACATTTTGATTCTTGGCCCCAGTCGCGATTACTATCAGCAACTGGTTGCCCAGTTTCGTGAAACACCAGCCGCCATGTATCCGGCTCCCAGCATTTTGCAAAAAGCTGTCAGGAGCGCGAAGGAGAGCATCGAGTGGGTGGCTGAGAAACTCGACATGCAATATGAGAGTCTTGATGATTCTGGCGTTACCAGCCATGAGAATAACTCTTCGACAATCACTCTATTAACCGTGGACGGCCATAAGCTGCTCTTTACCGCCGATGCAGGTATACCCGCTCTAACTGCAGCAGCAGACTTCGCCGCGACAAAAAAATAAGACTAGACGATCTGTCCTTCATGCAGGTACCACACCACGGGAGCAAGCACAATGTTGGAAAAACGATTCTGAACAGAATCAAAGCTAAAAAAGCCTACATATCCGTTGGAGCTAAGGCCCCAAAGCATCCGGCCAGAAAGGTCACGAACGCGCTTTTCCGCAGGGGAGCCGCTGTGAGTGTAACGGCTGGAAAGGGTATCTATCTCTTTTTCGGAACCACAATGCGTAGTGGTTGGGGCCAAATAGAAACCGTTCCTTTCTACGATCAAGTCGAGAAATAAAAATGATTCAGACAAAGAGTGGACTCGACGAATACACGAGAAATGCGAGACTGAAGCCCGCGTTCTTAGTCGCATTGCCTCTGGCACTCACGGTCGCGGTTCTCGGCTTCAAAGGGTCCGCCACTGAAGGCACATTGTTCGGCCTCGCGTCTTCGCTTGGGTTTACCTTTCTGCTTTCCCAGCTTGTGAGGGACAGGGGCAAGGCGAAAGAGCCGAGACTTTTCGAAAGATGGAATGGCAAACCAACAACTGCTATGCTTCGGCACCATGATCCGAGGCTCAATGCTCATACCCGTGCTCGCTACCACATGCGGTTAAGTTCGATGCTTCCAGGGATAAGCCTACCGACTGAAGGTGATGAACAAGCGGACCCTGCCCAGGCCGACTCAAAATACGCGAGTTGTGTCGATTACTTACTCTCTAAGACACGCGACAAAGAGCGATTTCAGCTTCTTTTTCAAGAGAACATCAACTATGGATTCCGTCGTAATCTGTGGGCAATGAAGCCGGTCGGCGTAGCGATCGCGGTTTTCAGTTTGGGTGCGCTCGCTCTGATCACAACACTGGAGGCACGTACCAATTCGGTTCCCTGGTTTGCGAACGCAACGGCTGTCATAATCACAGGGTTTCTCTTAACATGGTGGCTGATTCGTATTACCCCCAACTGGGTCAGGGCGATTGCAGATGCATACGCCATTCGCCTTCTCGCTTGTGTTGATGAATTACAACCGTGAGGCCGCAGTTAGAAAACCTTTGCAGGGATTTCGGAGGATGCTGAGAATGGCTCGCACACGAGGCAATTCAGATCAAGAGGCAGGCTTACGAAAACTGCTGTCAGCTCTCGGCACAGTTCGCAAGTTCGCGAATGTGAAGTACAAGACTGTCCTCGCGCCGACTGAGCTTTTCGTAAAGGTCGACCTGCCAGATTTTCCGGTCATCAGCATCGGACGTCGCGGCGGATTCAAGCTTCCCGACATCAGTACCTATGACGGACAGGCGGGTCCCGACGCTCTGAAGCCGCCACCAGAAGGCAAGACGCCGTTTGATGCGTGCCTGTTTGGCGACGCACATGTAAGGAAGCAAGGCAGTGGGGTGGCAAACTCTTCGCCTTTGAACAATCTTGCTTGGGAATCCGACTGACAGCAGTGCCTTAAAGTGGAGGAAGTATTTTGTGCCCTACCACTTTTCCAGTTTTCCCGGTCCCGTGACACTCGGTACCAAGGCTTTTCGATATTTCAGTTCTGCGAGGCTTCCGCTTCCGGCCCCGATCGAGACCGCCCGTCTGGCTCGATCTATGCGGTCTTCCGGCCAGTCTAGGGTGAGTTCGAGAACTTCCGTCCGGCTCGCAACATTGCCAGGCACGCCGCGCCTCAGGAGAGCTTCCACAACTTCTTCTCGGATTGCGTTACCGAGGTCTTCGACTAGACCGGAACCTCCTGTCATCAAAATCTTGAGGCCTGGGATCGAGGTTTCTCCGAGGCGCGCGTCGTCAGGAACATAGGAGATATAACTGGCGACGCTCTTTGCTATACGCCCCTTCCAATCGCTGACAAACTGCTGAGTTTTCCATTCGTCCGGTGCCCCTAGTTTCAATGTTTCTGCCTCTTGGATCGTCATGTCACGATTCTTGGCGCGGTAATAAAACTCTTTGATCATCTCTGTCAGTTGCTCACCTGCGTAGTCAAGAGTCCTGGCAGGTTTCAAGTAATTGAGGAGCAGCTTGCCGTCGGTTCGACGTGACGAAATAAAGTATCCGGCGTCGGTAGATCCTGCGCCGACATCCACGACTAGCAACTTGACCCAATGGTCTTCAGTCTTACGCGCACTCTCCGGCGAAATAAGTAGCTGCTCAAGCTGTGGGAATCCGGCCGCGCAGGACTCCGCAACCAAACGGAAGCGGATGTTCTGGTGTGTCCCTACAGTAAACGTCTGTTCTGAATCGGGTGAGTCCTTTTCGAATAGCTGCTGGCACCCGGTACTTTCGCGGGTTGCACCTACCTTCGTTCTCCATTCCTTGACGTCAATCTCTTGTCCTACACGAGGGAGCCCAGCGAATCCAAGATTTCCGAGAAGACCTGTGACGACAACCGCCGTCTGGAACATTCGCCGATGAGCGGTCCGATGCTCCAAGTCGTCCCCTATCCAGTTGGGCAACGAAAAGCGAATTTCGATCTGGCAATCTTCGGCCAGCTCCAGCCCGGAATTCTTGAGATGCTCGGCGGCATCTCCTAACAAGGTAGAAAGCGAAAAAACGGCCGCTTCCCCCAAACTTACTCGAATACCCTCCCGAGACGCATCCCAATAGCTGGCACCCTGCGGATCTTTCAGCAAGAGCCGCTTCAACCGAGCGTCCTGGACTTCGCTTTGTGTCCGAGTACGTTCACGGAGCATCCGCAGCCGATCGCCACTCCTATGGATGGTGGAATCAATGACAGCTTCGACTCGCGAGGATTGCCCAACAGTGCCAGCGCTATCTTCGACCGTGTACCACCACTTAGAGGAATGTGTCCCCCAATCCAATCCAGTCCAGAGTTTCTTAACAATGCTTGCCACTGTCCGCAACCTCCAATCTCAACCTGGCAACATCGTACGCCAAACAGCTACCGACCGACCTGCTCAACTGGTGAGACGAGTGCGCGAACGATCACGCGAGTAACGGGAGGCTCGCCCCACTGCACCCAAGGTCTCAACAAACGAACCCTTCCTCCAGTCATGACGTTGCCGCCTGAAGCTTCGTGAACGGCAGGATCAAACTCGGCGGTATCGCCCGGATCACCAGCGAGAGACAACCGAAAAGCTGTTTTGCAGATTCCGCTAAACAATTGAAATAGATGTCGTGCCCCAGCACCCTCGTCTCGAGCCTCCCAAGCGGCCAAGAGTAACGTCGCCATGCGCTCAAGATTGACATCACTAGCAGTATCAATGCTCTTGGAATGGAGGTCAGGCAGTTTTGGCGGTTTCCTCAAACCCAAGAATCCTTCCACCCATTCGCGTGATGCCATAGGGATCGTCGGCGGCTTCTGAGTGAGCGCATTCCAAAGAGCTTTTTCAAAAGCCTCTCGCGACCCCTCAAATAACGCCGCACGCGAAGCCAGAGTTTCAATCTCTGCTATGCGTTTTCGTGAAAGTAAAGCTGGGACCAGTTCGGCTGGCAAGAGATAGAGATAAGACCAGCGCTCCGCATTAGTTTCAATCGCACGTTCAAACTCAATCCATCCAACTCTTCGGCTAAGGCCGATCATCAGTTCGAGGATTGCCGCAGACACATCCGGAGTTTCACATTTTTGCGCCGTCAGATAGGCTAGATCAACAAACAGTTTGATCGTAGTGCGTCTCCTCAAAAACTGCTGCTTAGAGAGTGCGGTCGTATCCGGCACGACAAATGCCGCGATCCGTGTGGCGGTCTTCAGAAGGGCAAGAGCCGTTTGCGGCCGGAATCGTGTTCTCGTTGTTAAGCTGCCCTTAAATCCCGGATGTACGCCACTGTGGGCAAGACGAAGTAAGGAGTGAAACGTTTGAGGTGCGTCCGCTCTGTTGAGAGTGCGCGTAATGGCCTCGAGAGGCACTTCAGCGTCGATTGCTAGCTCTTGGCTGGAGAGTCTATCGAGGAAACGTCCAATATCGCGTGCAGGCAATGCCTGGCAGATCTGCACAGGGTCCAATCTGCGATGAGAAAGGGGCAAGCCAGCCGCTAGGGAAAGCCTGATAATCCAGCCCGCATCCAAACGTTCCAAATCACTGGCCTTCAGAACGGCTCTAACATGACGTCTTTCCGCCAGACTTAGCCTCGGAATCGTTTGCCCGAGTTCTCCCACCAGACGCTGTACGTCTTCAAGGGATTCCAGTGTTTGCATACCAATCCAGAGTGTACCAAACGATTGGGAGGCCATTCGGCTCGATAAAGGAGCTCCGTGGTCAAAATCACTGAATTGCGTTCTGGAGGATATTATCAGCCCGGAAAAACACCATCAATCTTCTGCATGATCCGGCGCGTTGCCCACTGAACCGCAGCGGGACCATGCGGACGACCTAGGGTCGAAAAGATCGTCTGCGGTTTTGCAAGGGATGAGTCGCTAGGATTAGGAAGTCACTCCCGCGAATGTCGCGTTGAACTTCGCCTGGATCGCGGCTCCACGTGCAGGCTGCAAATATCGAAGCGTTGTTTCCACTGACTTGTGCCCAAGCCACGATTGCACCGTCCGAATGTCAATCCCTGCCTGAAGATGCCAAGTGGCAAACGTGGCGCGAAACTTATGCAGCCAGAACTGGCTGTCGTCCAGCTTCGCTCGCTTCGCGATTCGTTTGCAGGCTTGCAGCATCTTGTTATTCTGCTTCCCGTTCCGCGTGGGGAAGACAAGGGTTGACGCCTTGCGACCGCGTAGGCGAGCCTCTAACGCCAAGACTAACGCTTCTGTGAGCGGCACAGTGCGGCACTCCCATCCCTTCGGTCTGAAATCGAACTCGGGCTTCGGCCTGACACTCACGGTGCGATGCTTGAAGTCAATGTCGGAATACTGTAGAGACATGACCTCGGCCATTCTGAAGCCGGTACACAGGAAGAAATTGAACAGAAGGTACTGCTCAGGCTTACACGCGGCCATGAATGCCGCAATGTCCTCACGCGAATAAGCGTCTGCCTCGTCCTCAACAAACTTGGGAGCGTCACCCTTCTTCATCCCCGGCTTGATCCCGTGAAACTTCAGGAACGCGGAGAAGGCCAGATACCGATTGCTTACTGTGCGCGGTGCTAGCTTAACCTTGCGCAGCGATTGAGCGAAGCTGAGCATGGCGTGCCTGTCAATCTGATCCAGGTATTTCTTCGTGAACGATGCTCGGAAGTTCTCGAACACGAGCCTGTATGCTTCCACTGTCTCGGTTCGCATATTTCGCAGGCGCAAGTCATCGTTGAACAAATCCACGGCCTGTTCGAAAGTTAGCCGGTTTGGTTTGGGAGCGGCGAGTTCTACTCCTGCAGACCGGGCGTGGAGTTCACCTTCCTTCTTAAGTTTCTGGGCGAGGGCGTGAGTCCAGGAATCGCACCGCTCCCACTCCTTCTTATTGCCGTCGCGCCAAGTGATGTACCACCGGCCCTGATCGTTGGGTATCCGCTGCCGTTGAGCGGCCTGCGGATTCATGAATTTCCACTTGCCGTTGAGTTTTACCGAGCGGACTACACGCACCCTGCGGTTGGGCATGCCTAATTATGTCTTAGGCAAAACGGTAAAATAACGGTCAAACGTAGAAGTGAGGTTACTATCGTGTGTAGAATCAGTGCCTTACGAGTGCTGGTGCCGGGAGGGGGAATCGAACCCCCAAGGGCCGAAGCCCGGCGGATTTTGAGTCCGCTGCGTCTGCCAGTTCCGCCATCCCGGCTTGGGTCAACTAGATCTCTGGCTGAACTAGTTGGTTTTGGTACCTCAGAGATTGTTGCCAATCGACGATAAGCGTGAAACAGAATTTATCGCAGCTGGCGTGCTCAACATCGAACAGAACCAACGCCCTCGTCCGAATGTCAGTATCGCATAGCCGTCGAGTCGCCGCCAATCCAGCAGGCTGCGGAAGAAACGCGGCCAACGCTAGGAAAAGGGAAGGCGGTCGTACCGCTCAGGCGCCGGAAGGAGGTTTGCGTTCTGTGGTGCTCGGGGCTGCCTTGCGTGGGCGGAAAGGCTTTTTCCCCGCTTGCTCGGGGACGCAGATTAAGGGATCTTGAACGGCAATTACGGTAAGGAGCGCTGGACTTAATCAGGTGCGGAAACTACTGTTCCCAGGCGTCAGGTGGGCGCCCTATCGTATGAGGGAGATGTTGTTCCCTACGAAAGCGCTTTCTCCAGCCACCATCAACCGCATGGTGATCCGTTCCGCTCTGTAGTGATGTGCATGGTGCAGGAAATAGACGGCTCCCAAGCCGGCGCCGAAACCCAGCGCCGATCCAGCTGCCTCCCCGGCGGCGCCGCGCGTGACAAACGGGCGCATGATCGGGTTCGCTTCACGAAACCCCTTGTTCAATCCGAGTTGCGTGGTAACGGCGTCGGCTGTGACCAAGCTCCCCAGGATGCTGAATCCCACCTTGTTCTCGGCGGTCCAGAAAGGGTGATAGAAAAAGCCTTGGTTGGGCGCATTCGGTAGCGGACTGGTAGCGGCCGCGAGCGCTTCGGCGTGAGCCGCCGCGCACAGTAGCAAAATCGTTAGAAAGTATTTCAAGTTTGCCTCCGCCCTGATTGGGGTTTGCTTGAAGCTAGATTAGGGCGGAAAGACACCGAAGTACATGGCCCAAAGAAACGGGTATGGGGGCCCTCAGGTAACACGCTTTTCGGCGTTCGGTAATGGTTACCAGAAGGGCGAGGGATGGACCTACGCTCCTGTTTTCAGGATATGTGGATTTCCACCTGTCTGCATCGATACGTCAGAACAACGCATGGATGCCGTGTTCGGTTTTCGTAACCAGTAATGCTTTCTTGGGACGGGTTCTACGAACCCACACTTAGAATAATGCCCGTGGTACGAGGTTGGGCGGAGCTGGGTTTGTGAGATACCCCCTCGCCGGCTCCGCCGCCTCAAATTGGGGCCCCCACCTAGCAAAGAAATGCTGACAGATGCACCGCAAGGATCTCGGCAAAAAACAATGCGCACTCAGGCTGCGGTTTTCCCGGATAGACCTGCAGCTATGTATTTTACCGCCAGATAGCGGCTCGCAATGGCACTTGACGGAGACAGATGACCCGGAAACGCGAGGGCGGCGTTCAGCCGGACCGACGACAGCAAGCACCCAACTTTTAGACGTATTGCTCGTTGGACGAGTTCCTGTCCTGATGCTGCAATCTCAGGGTTGGAATGAAAGCGCACGGATTGGCCGACTGCTGCCAGTGTGCTGGCGTTGTTCGATAAAGCCGCCACATACATTTTTGCGACGCGGATGCGGAGCCGTTGCACACTGCGGAATTCCGCCGGCGAAAGACTACCCCTTAGATATTCCTCTTCCTCGGGATCGGTCAAGTTCTCGAAGGCATCGAGATCAACCGGAGTTAGATGCGCCGCTTGTCCCAGCGCGGAGCGCCGGGAGTAGCGCCACCCAACCTGCAGGATCAGAAATACCAAGAACGCAACCGCAATGGACGACAGAATAACAATGGGAGTCACAGGTGAACTATCCTCCCCATGTCAGCCGCTTGCTCGATCAATTGCGGCAGGGCAGCATCAGAGATCGAGGGGTTCTTCTCTCGCGCCTGCGCATAGAAAAGCCAAATGAGGACGGCAACGTGGTAGGCAATCATGCTCGCAATGTCCACAATTCTACCGCTTGGCACGGCAACCAGTGTCTTCAAAGCCAGCATGAGTGGCTCAAAACCCACTACCAAACCCATGCCAAATGCAATTCCAAATACGAAGGAGGACATTCTGAGACCGAGAAATCTGTGCCAGAGAAAAACGAGAACCAGCCCGCCGCATTGCGCAGCATTCAATGTCTCGACGATTGTGTAGGCTTGTGGAAACCGGTGGCCGAAGATGCTCGAGTAGAGAGTTCCGATCGAGAGCGAAGCCAATACGATGAGAGTGATCGTCACCCAGCGCATGATCCGAACCGCGTCCCGTCGCAACGCGGTGCTGTGCGCCAGCGGCGCCTCAAACAGTTCCTGGAAAATGCCGTAGTGCAACGCGATGCCCCCGGCTCGGTCGACCAGATCGATCTTTACGTACGTTGCGACCGGCACTTTCAGGTAGGGGATCATGAAGAGAAGGCAGAACTCCAGAAACTCGAAGAGAAGATAAGAGAAGAAAATAGGGAAGGTTTTGTGCATTCCCTTGCGGTACATCACGACTGCGACTGCGAGCAGCAGAAAATGCGGGGCCGTCCAGAGATAAAACCAGATGAAATACCACAAATTCATGCGCTTGAGCCGCTACCGTACCGAAAATGTATCATCTCAGTCCGGCAGGGCTCAAGCGTGGATTTGGGTTATTTGGGTGAAGGGATGCAAGGACCGTCCGGGCAAAGGGGGCTTGGGTTTCCGTCGGCTCGAAGCTGGAGGGGAACGGCGGTCATGGTCGCGAGGACCAGGAGTAGCAGCATGATCTTTGCTTTCAGTGTGTTCACAGGGTATCCTTTCTGGGTCAAAGTGAGACTCGGTGAACACAGTTTGGCGCGAACCGGTTGCCGCGGGGCAAACAGACTTGCCATCAGCCGATTTTCGAAAAATGTAGCGAATTGCGAAAAGGTGGAAGAATGGCAGTGAACTCAGCTTACGAGGACTTACGCGAGAGAACCTTGGGCAGAATTGCCGGGATGTGGGGGAAGCTGACCTATCTTGCGGACCGGCGCACGGCGGATGGAAGCTACCAGCACTGGGGATTTGAGCGCGCGCACGGAACGGCGATTGCGCAGGATACGTTCGATCGAGTTCATCGTTCGGTGATTGAGACCATTCTGCAAACGCGTCTGCGCGCGCTGAGGGAGGATCTGGAGCAAACAAGCGCTGCGGGCGGAACTAGCCCAGTTTCTTACGTGTCGAAACTATCGGGAGGGATGCGCCAGTTGTTGCCGTCGGGCTGCCCGAAGGTGACAGAGATACACCTGACTTCGATCCTGAAAATTCTCGCGATTCTCGAGGCTCGGTCGCAACCTGGTTCCCGATCCTCATCGCAACGCCCACCACTTGGCCGATCACTTCGGCCTCCTGAGGATGTCTAAGGATTCGCACCGGCACCGGGGACAGTGGATGCGACTGTAAGACAAGTGCGTTCGAACGCTGGGAACACCAGCAGCACGTGAAGCCGTCGCGCGTTTCCACAAAGTAGATCGGCCGTTCATATTCCGATCGCCAGTGCCGTTCTACCACACGACGCCTCGATTCATCGACCTGGACAAACGATCCTGGGTTGAGAATCGGGTACATCGTGTAGTCTTCTCTGCCAATATAGGCGTAGGTATAGTCCTGCGTTGCCAAACGATTCAGCATGGAAAGCGGAACGGGCCCCCACTGCTGTACCATCCGGCCTAGATCCGAGGTCTCGCTCAGATCGAACCCCGGGTCCATCTTGACAGGAATGTTCAAGGCCGCCCGCTCCTGGTCCACCGTTACGATGTGCGAGTAAGCGGGCTGCGCCGATGCCCACTCGGAGTCGATTCCATCCAAGTCGATCCCATAGAGCTGGAGCAAGGAACGGACCGGTTTGCGATAAATCGCCGCCAGGGAATAGAACCGGAAAATGCTGGGAATAACACCCTTCGTCTCGATGTCGGAAAGCCGGCTCGGCGGGATCAGGTATTCTTCACTGCCGCGATGCTGTGAGATCAGCAAGCTCGCGTTTTCGACATCCCTCATCGTGAAGCCCAGCCGATCGCGGATCTTGCGTAAGTCTATGCCTGCCGAGAGCATGTTCACTCCAGGGAATCGGAGCCCGATTCCATCCGAGCGGCTACGGTCCTGCGAACATTCATCGGTCAACGACGATCCTCAATCGTGATTCCCGATAGGAGGGAAATCAGAATAAAGGCCGTTTCGATGAAACAGGCCAAAACGCTGGTGTGCATGTTTATACCAAGTCTCCGCAAGGTTTTTCAACTAGTATTGTTCGGTTTTCGTAACGCGCCCGGACCTGTATCCTTGCGGTGTTTTCATCCTTGATACGACCCATCATGCCGCGAGTGTATCGGGATGAAACGGGTCTCCCCTGACCTTGGGTTTCGGAATTCGTAAATCGATACGGTTTGGGCGGCGCAGGAGCGACTTAACACAATGAAATACAACGTCTCGACGCCTGCCCCTCAGGAAGGAATTTCCCAGCCCTCGTCTTTCATCTTTTGGTTGGACCAGTGTTGTAACGTTGCGAAGAGCGCGGGTTCGATAACGACGAAGCGCAGGCCTGCCCTTCCACCAACGTCGGCCCAGACCAGTCGTCCTTTTGCCTGCATCACGGTTTCGCTGTCCGGCAGCAGAAAACTAACGTCGAGTAATCCGCCAAAGCTAGACTGATCGGTGATACCGTCCAACCCCATGCCGCCGGTGCTAAGGTTGACCGCTTGCACCTGGAGCTCATTTCCGTTCGCATTTTTCAAGGTCACAGGGATATTCACTTTGGCCCGGAAGAACTTCTGTTGTTCCGGGCTGATCGTGCCGAGAGACGGGGAAGCGCCTCCCACCGGTATGCCAATTCCGTATTCCCGCAGTTTCCGGCTAAGCGTGCGGCGCGATATCCCAAGTCGTTCTGCCGCCTGTGAGCGGTGCCCTCCGGTCTGTTCGAGCGCCCGGATAATCATTTGCTCTTCCATGTTTTCCAAATTGCCTTGCGGCAAGACCGTTCGGGTGTCGGATGTAGCCTCGCTTTCCTCGTGGAGTTCTGCCATCACGTCGTCAGCGGTAATTTGCCGGTTATCCGCAGCCATCGAAAACTTTGCAACCAGGTTACGCAATTCCCGGATATTGCCAGGCCAGGAATGAGCCTGCAGCGCCGCCAGTGCATCCATGGAAAAGCTTTTGTCCTCTGCTTTCAGCTTAAGAAAATGGCGCGCCAGCGCAGAAATGTCTTCGGGGCGCTCGCGCAGTGGCGGAACGCGCAATTGGAATTGGCTCAAGCGGTGGAAAAAATCCTTGCGGAATCGTCCTTCTTTTACGGCTAGTTCGAGATCCTGGTTGGTCGCCGCCACCACCCGCACATCTACCGTGATTTTTCGGTGACCGCCAAGCCGGTAATAGGGCGCACCATCCAGTACGCGCAACAGCTTCACCTGAATCTGCGGCTGAAGTTCGCCAATTTCGTCGAGAAATATGGTGCTCTTGTCGGCCAACTCAAATAACCCTGGTTTCGAGGAGTCGGCACCACTGAAGGCTCCCTTCTCATAGCCGAACAGCTCGCTCTCCACCAGATGCTCAGGGAGCGCAGCGCAGTTGATATCCACCAGCGATTTTCCCCGCCGGTGTGAAGATTCATGAATCGTGCGCGCCACTAACTCCTTGCCCGTCCCGGTTTCCCCGGTGATAAGCACGGTTTCAGTATGTCCAGCCACCCGGTCTACCATGCCCATGAACTTGTGCATGACCGGGCTAGCGATCACAAACTCTGTTCCGTCGATGACCCGCCGCGCCAACGGAAGCGCGGCGTTCGGTACAACGTCGGTCATCCGGACCGACTTACTGACTTCCGCTTCCGTGACATCGATCGAAATTCCCACCATACCGGTGGGACCCGAATCGCCGTCGCGCACCAGCGTGAGGCAAAAATGACAGCAAAACTCCTGGCCCGACTTACACCGACCGTGCAGTTTGGCTTGAAATCTTCCCCTATCGAGGACAGCTGGGATCCCTTCCCTAGCCAAACAGTTGCCATCTCCGCACAACAATTCGGCTAGATGTTTGCCAATCAGCTCTTCCGGCGCATAACCGTATCGATTTACGCCCAGGTTGCAAGCCCTGATGATGCCCTGTAGATCAGTCAGGAAAACTGCGTCCTGCAACTGGTCCAGAATGTCGAGTGAAAGTTTGCCACAGAGGGCGACAGCTGAAGTTATCTGGCCGCCGTGACTACTGCCGGGTTTCCGAGCTTTCTCCATGAATGGAGCTGCGTATGAGGTGAATCCTTGCTGCTCTCACGACTCGCGAAGCGCAGGTCTGCCTCAGGCCTCCAACAATAAACCCGCTACACCACCGTCGTTCGGGCGGGCAGAGTCAGGGCACTACACGATGCTGCCACAAGCTAAACGACCGCGGGCAAATTTTCGGACGCATGCGCTAAACGAAAGTAACACCGTACTTTGCAAAACTGTCCCCCTGCGTAGTTTGTCCTGTTCCACTCGGTGCGATCCGACCCGACCTCGGTTTAGTACAGTACGGCGCCTTGGACTAGTTTCACCGTCTGGCCGTGGGATAGTGACACTCTACTGCAGAGGGAGGAAGCGCGGTGGCCAGCAGCAGTACTCCGGCCCCGGATGACGTCAGTATCCTGATCAACAGCGACAATCAAGCGGGAACACGCTCGGGCTGTTATCGCTGGGAGTGATAGCCCGGCGCATTGCTCCGAAGCTCGACCTGGTAGCCGCGCGTCTTACGATCTCTGCAGATTACCTCGGTAAGTACCGGTGCTTCCTCTCCCTGCACTACCATCCGATATTAAAGAAGAACTGGGCATTATGCTGGGGGCAGAGGTGTGGCTTGATGAGCCGAACTGTCCCACGCGGCCAAGCCTGGGACAACTTCGGCGCAGTGCGAGGGGACCGAACGACTGAACGGATAAGTGCAAGTGCGGCCAATTCAGCGCGGGTAGGAACGGATGTAACGTAAACCACGCACTGGTCTTGCATTTGCGCGGACGATAAGCGGAGTCGCGGTACGATTTATGTCCACACGGGCCAAACTCTTTATTGGCGTAACCGCTGCTATCGGCATGTGGGTGCTGGCCCATTCCATCTGGCACTGGCACAGCACCGACGTACCACGCTTTATCTGTTATCTGCTGATTGCGGTTCTGGCCTCCGGACTCAAGATCCAACTGCCCGGCATTGACGCTACGATGTCGGTAAATTTTCTGTTCATCCTGCTGGGCGTGCTCGAAATGAGTTTGCCCGAAACGCTCGTCATCGGGTGCATGGCGAGCCTGGTGCAGTGCGTCTGGTCGGCTCGCCGGAAGCCTGACCCAGCCAAGATCGTGTTCAATGTGTTCAGCCTGATGGCGACGGCAATCGCACTCTCGTATTATGCCTTTCACAGGCTTGAACGAGTCCTTGGCGAGAGCACGCCTCTGCTGCTCGTTCTTACTGCGTTGATTTTCTTCCTGGCCAACACTCTGCCGGTTACCATCATAATTTCCCTCACCGAGGGTAAGTCCCCGCGCAAAGTGTGGTCGGAATGCTACTTCTGGTCATTCCCGTATTACCTAGTCGGAGCCGCGGTTGTGTTCCTGGTGGACTTTATCAACAAACACACCGGGTGGCAGACAACCCTGCTCATCCTTCCCGTCATTTATTGGGTCTATCGTTCCTACCGACTCTATCTGGGGCGACTGGAAGCGGAGAAGGAGCGCGTGGAAGTTGAGAAGCGCCACGTCGAGGATGTTGCCAAACTCCATCTCCGGACAATCGAGGCGCTTGCACTTGCGATTGAGGCCAAAGATCACACAACCCATAAGCACCTGCAGCGCGTTCGCGTCTATGCGATCGAAATCGCGAAAGAGCTCGGTTTCGAGCATGAGGAGATCGAAGCCCTGCGCGCTGCCGCCCTTCTACACGACATTGGCAAACTCGCGGTCCCCGAACACATCATCAACAAGCCCGGGCGCCTGACCCCCGAAGAATTTGAGAAGATGAAGATTCACCCCGCCGTCGGCGCCGAAATTCTCGACCGCGTCGCTTTCCCTTATCCGGTTGCCCCCATCGTGCGCGCGCATCACGAACGCTGGGATGGAACGGGCTATCCGGACGGACTGAAACGTGAAGAGATTCCTCGGGGAGCGCGGGTGCTCTCGGCAGTCGATTGTCTCGATGCTCTAGCTTCCCATCGCCAGTACCGCAACGCCTTGCCGCTCGATGACGCCATGCAGAAGGTGGTGAGCCTCTCCGGCACGTGGTTCGATCCTGTGGTCGTCGAGGTTCTCGGGCGCCGTTACCACGAACTCGAGGCAATGGCGCAGACGTCGGAAACGCCCGACGAACCCGGCCTCTCGGTCCAGGTTCGCGCCGAAAGAAGGGCCGAGCCAGCGACTGGCTACGAGCAGCCAGCCGCACCTCCGTCGCCCGCCAACGATGCCGACTTCCTTGCATCAATCGCCTCCGCCCGCCAGGAAGCGCAAACCATGTTCGAAATCAGCCAGGACCTGGGCAACTCACTCAGCCTCGGCGAGACCCTCTCCGTTCTCTCCATGCGCCTGCGTAGGCTGGTTCCCTACGATTCCATGGTCGTGTTCCTTCTGAAAGAGAACCAACTCGTCCCCGAACTGGTGAGCGGCGATAACTTCCGCCTGCTTTCTTCGCTGAGCATCAAAGTCGGCCAAGGCCTTTGTGGCTGGGTTGCGGAAAACCGCAAGCCGATCCTGAACGGCAATCCGGAGGTTGAAGCTGGATATGTCTCCGATCCGGAGAAATTCACCACTCAGCGTTCCGCGCTGGCGGTGCCACTGGACGGACTTAGCGGTGTGGTGGGCGTGCTCGCCATGTATCGCGCCGAACGAGATGCTTTCACGGCCGATCATTTGCGGATTTTGCTTGCCGTTAGCTCCAAAATCGCTCTCTCTATCGAGAACGCTCTGAAGTTCCAACAGGCGGAGAGCTCGGCGGTCACCGACTACCTGACCGGCTTGCCCAACGCGCGCTCTCTCTACGTTCACCTAGCGCGCGAACTTGCCCGTTGCCGCCGAATGGGAACTTCGCTCGCGGTCATGGTCTGCGATCTAGACAATTTCAAGCAGATCAACGACCTTTACGGCCACCTCGAAGGCGACAATCTGCTCAAGGATTTTGCCGCCCAGCTAAAAGCAACCTGCCGCGGCTACGACTATGTCGCCCGCATGGGCGGAGATGAGTTCGTCGTGGTTTGTCCTGGCCTCCAGCTCGAGGCCAGCGTCGAAAAGGCCAGCCATCTTAATCAAATCGCTATCGAATCTGGTCGCAAGATTGCCGGTCGTAACCTGGTTTCTCTGAGCGTCGGCACGTCGTTCTGCCCGCAGGATGGCTTCGACGTGGAGCGTCTGCTTGCCGAAGCGGACCGCCGCATGTATTCCATGAAGCAAGTTCACCACGCCGATCCCACCCAGAACGCCGAACCCGCTACGCCCCGCTCCCGCGGCGCAACCGTGAATTAGGACGATTCCATGCTTCTGCACAAAATCGCGCGTCATATCGCCTCGATTGCAGCCCTAGTTCTGCTCGGGGGATTACTTTCCGCAACGCTGGTGCGGCTCGCTCCCGGCTTTGACGCGGACGAGCGCGAACTCGATCCCAGCCTCAGCGCCGAAAGCCTCCGCGCGCTCCGTGCCGAGCGCGCCTCTCAGCACAACATCCTGCGCTTTTACACGAATTACCTGCGCGGAGCCGTTCATGGCGATCTCGGCACGTCGCAGGCGCTGGGACAGCCAGTGAAGAATCTTCTGCGGGACCGCTGGCCCGTCACGCTGCGCGTTGCCGGAGTCGGACTATTGCTGGGCTGGATCTTCGCCTCAGTTCTCGCCTTCATCGCCTGTTTCTGGCAACGTCCCGTGCTCGAGATCTTCGGCACCACGCTTAGCGGCGCGTTCCTCTGCATTCCAGCAGCTGTGCTTGCGCTCGCTTCTGTCGTCTTTAACTCGCCAGGCTACCTGGCCATTGCGTTGATCGTCTTCCCGAAAATCTACCGCTATTCCCGCAACTTGCTTGCCAAGGCTTACGTTCTGCCGCACATCACCGCTGCGCGCGCTCGCGGGCTGGGCGAACTTCGCATCCTGGCTCGTCACGTGCTTCCTGTCGCCGGACCGCAACTGATCGCGCTCGCCGGCATTACGGTCAGCCTGGCGCTTGGCGCATGTATCCCAGTGGAGAGCCTCTGCGGGCTGCCCGGGGTCGGACAGCTCGCCTGGCAAGCGGCGCTTTCCCGCGATCTGCCCCTCCTGGTGAATTTGACCGTCCTCGTTACGCTGGTAACCTTGCTGGCTAACTCCAGCGCCGATGTAATGATTTATGTGCTGAGGCCTCCGGAGGCGTAAGCGCTTCATGAAAGCAGCCCGCTATTTGGCGTGTGTTGTTGTGGTCGCGGTGTGCGCGCTCGCGCTCTCCGCCAACTGGCTTGCGCCCGCCGGTTACGCGAAACAATTCCGTGAAGTTCCAGACTCGCCTCCATCGCGCGCCCACCTGCTCGGTACCGATGAAGTCGGTCGCGACCGCTTCGCACGCGTCCTTTACGGCACCCGCATCTCGCTTGTACTGGCACCCGCCGCCGCGTTCGTTTCCACGGCGCTCGCCGCTTTGATCGGCGGACTGGCCGGCTACCTGGGCGGAATCTGGCTGAAACTGGCGCGCGCGTTTACCGATCTTTTTCTGTCCTTGCCCTGGTTGTTCCTGCTGATTACCGTCCGGGCCCTTTTGCCGCTGAACGTCTCGCCGCTTGTCTCGGTTTTGATCACGTTCCTGGTCCTCGGTTTGCTGGGATGGGCTGCGTCGGCCCGCGTGCTCTCGACCAGCGCCGATGCGCTCCGCAATTCCGATTTTGTCTTGCAGGCTCGCGCCTCCGGCCTTGACGGCCCCCGTTTGTTCCTCATCCATGTCTTGCCAAACCTCAAGCCCGTTCTCTCTGCGCAATTTTGGATTTCAATCCCTGTTTTCATCCTGAGTGAGGCCAATCTCGGCATTCTCGGTCTCGGCGTTGCCGAGCCCCTTCCATCCTGGGGAAGCCTGTTGCGCGAACTCGAAGGCTTGCTCTCATTCCGCGAGGAACCGTGGCGTCTGGTTCCTCTGCTTCTGCTCATTCTCGTGGTGACGTCCTTTCAGCTGCTGTTATCCAGCGAGGAGGTGACCGCATGACCGGCCGCCACGCAAATCTGTCATTCCGATTCAACTTCAGGGAATTGTCATTGCGAGCGAAGCGAGGGATGTCCTTCTTCTTTGCACTTTCCTTCGTCCTCACCCTCGCGGCCTACGCGCAAAACGGCGGCCAACTGCGCTTCTGCCTCCGAACTGAGCCCAAAACTTTCGACCCGTTGCTGGTCGACGACGAGGCCTCACTCTCCATTCGCTATCTCATCGGAGGCGTCCTCTCGCGAGTCAACCGCCGTACGCAGGATCTCGAACCCGAGCTGGCCGAGTCTTGGAGGGTCTCGCCCGACGGCAGGCAGATTACTTTCAAGCTTCGCCACGGCGTCCAGTTTTCCGACGGTACCGCTTTTTCTGCCGACGACGTCGCCTTCACCATGAAGCGCCTAATGGATCCCGCCCTGCATTCTCCGGTGGGAGACCTGTTTCGCTCTGCCGGCAACGCCGTTACCACCAAAGTGATTGCCCCTGACCAGGTCTCGATCGCGTTCCCAGGCCCGATCGTTGGCCTCGATCGCATCTTTGACGAACTCGTCATCCTTTCCGCGCATTCGGCCAAAAAAGAAAGCGCCGTTGTCGGTCCTTTTATGATTGCCGAATACAAGGCCGGATCGAGCGTGCTGCTGGAACGCAATCCCTACTACTGGAAGAAAGATCCACAAGGCCGCCGCCTGCCCTACCTCGATTCCATCCATATCGACATTCAACCCAATCGCGATGTCGAGATGCTTCGTTTCAAGCGCGGCGAACTCGATCTCATTAACGTTATCGATACCGACTATTTCGACCGTCTCGCTTCGACCTCGCCTCAGCTCGTGCACGATGCCGGACCATCGCTCGATTCCGATTTCTTGTGGTTCAATCAGGTCGCAACCGCACCCATCCCCGAATACAAGCACGCATGGTTCCGCTCCGCTAACTTTCGGCACGCCGTGTCCGAGGCCATTAACCGCAACGATCTGAGCCGCATCGTTTACAACGGCCACGCTCAGCCCGCTGTCGGGCCGGTTTCGCCGTCCAACAAATTCTGGTTCAACAGCACGCTCAAACCCGAACCCCACAATCCACAAGCCGCGGTCGAGCGCCTCAAGGCCGACGGCTTCCATCTGCAGAACGGAACGCTTGTCGACAAGAGCGGCAATCCGGTCGAGTTTTCGATCGTCACCAACGCCGGGAGCAAACCGCGCGAGCGCATGGGCATCCTCATTCAGGAGGACCTGGGCAAAATCGGCATCAAAGCAAATCTGGTCACGCTCGATTTCCCATCGCTGATCGAGCGCATTTCGCAGAAATTCAACTACGAGGCCGCCATCCTCGGGTTCCGCAACGTGGACATCGATCCCAACGGCCAGATGAACATCTGGATGAGCTCGGCGGAAAATCATGCTTGGGATCCGCAGCAGAAGTCTCCGGAAACCGCATGGGAAGCCGAGATTGACAAGTTGATGCGCGCGCAGGCTGAGACCTCCGATGCGAAGAAGCGCAAGCAGAGTTTCGATCGCGTGCAGGAAATCGTCTACGAACAGGTACCGTTCATTTATCTAGTCAACCTGAATGCGCTATCGGCAGTCTCGGCATCGGTCGCCGGAGCGAGCCCCGTCATTCTTTATCCGCAAACCTTCTGGAACGCCGAGCGCCTCACGCTGACCAGAACGGCAACGGCCAAACGCTGAGCCCTGAATGTCGAGCACCATGCCATCAACGAACGATTGTCGCCAGGAGCGTAGCGAGGGATATAAAGTCAACGGTGTCAACCTCCTCTCCGCGGAGGTAACCGTCCGCTATCCCGGTAAAGAGCCCGTCCTGCGCGGCCTTTCACTCGAAATCCAGAAAGGCGAAGTTCTTGGCCTCATCGGCCAGAGCGGCTCCGGAAAAAGCACGCTGGCGCTTGCGATTCTCGGACTGCTCGGCCGCCAGCGCGCCACTGTCGAAGGCAAAATTACTTTTCAGGGCACCGACTTGCTTTCCATGCGCGAGCGCGATCTGCGCCAACTCCGCGGACGCGCGCTTAGCCTTGTCCTCCAGAGCCCGCTCGCCTCACTCAATCCCGCGCTCCGCATACGCACGCAGCTCGAAGAAACCTGGCGCGCACACCGCGACCGCACGGCAACCAAAGCTGACTGCGAAACCGCCATTCGTTCGGTGCTCACCAGCGTAAGTCTTCCCGATGCCGACGACTTCCTTAAGAAGCGCCCTTCCCAGTTGAGCGTGGGTCAGGCACAGCGCGTGCTGATCGCGACGGCTGTCATGCATCGTCCCGCGCTGCTGCTCGCCGATGAAGCGACCAGCGCTCTCGACGTGATCACGCAGTCCGAGATCCTTCAGCTCTTTGCGCGGCTCAATCGCGAAACCGGAATGTCCATCCTCTATATTTCGCATGACCTGCCCTCAGTCGCCGGAATCTGCCATCGCATCGCCATTCTCAACGAAGGTCACGTCGTTGAATGTGGTCCAACCGACCGAATCTTCGCCACGCCTGCCCACCCCTACACTCAACGCCTGATGTCCGCGCTCCCCCGCCTTCCCGCGCTGCCCGACGCCCTCGCGAAAGGGCAGACAGCCGCCCGAGGCTGAGTCGCAGCACCAGGCGGCAGCTCAACCCCTCACAACCCTTACGTGATATTCCAACTGTTCGTCGGTCTTCCTGAGCCGAGCGAGCGCGTTCGCGAACGCGAAAATAGCGGGCGGAGTCCGAGGTATCCCCACGACGCCCAAACTCGTGGATTCGGCGATGACGGCTGGAGTTTAGTGGGAACTGACAACTGACAACTGAGAACTGCTTTCCGGCAACCCGGCGGCATGCCATGCGTCGAAGCCTCCGGCGACATTCACGATGTTCCTAAACCCGGCCCGCTCCAGCAGACTGCAGGCAACTATGCTCCGGTATCCGCTCTTGCAGTGGACGGCAACCGTCCGGCTCGCGTCGATCTCGGGCAACCCGTGCGGAAACGCATCCAGCGCTCGCCATCCGGCCTGCGCAATGTGGCCGGCATTCCATTCGCCCTCGCGACGCACGTCGAGAACGTCGATTTCGGCAGCGTCACCGCCTGGCCCCGGATCCCTGTTCAGTTTCACATGGAGTTCCTGCACCGAAATTTGTGACGTCGTGAGCAAAGGCAACCCGGTCTCCTTCCACGCTGCGACGCCGCCCGCCAAGTATCCCCGCAAGTCTTCGATGCCCACACGAGTCAGGCGCAACCGAGCCTCTTCGATTTGCGCATCGCCGGCCCCCACCAGCACCGGCCGCGAATGAATTCCGAGAATCGCGCCTGCCCACGAAGCGAATTGTCCGGAAAGAGCGATGTTGACCGACGCTGGTACGTGCCCGGCCGCAAATTCATCCCCCGGCCGAACATCAAGCACATAAGCGCCCTCGTCGAGCAGCGCGCGCACCTCGGTTGGAGAAAGTGCCCGGAGAGGCGTCAGATCTGTCAGTGGGCCGGCGCCGGAGCGATTGATCTTGGCGTCTTCGAGAAAATAATCAGGACGGGCCGGCAGATTCGCGGTCAACTGCCGGATGAATTCATCCCGGCTCGCAATCTGCAAGGCATAGTTCGTCAGCCGCTCGGTGCCGATGGTAGAGGACTTTTCCGCGCGCATGGCACGCCCGCAGAGCGACCCCGCTCCATGCGCCGGATAGACCAGCACGGTATCGGGCAGGGTCATCAATTTCTGGTGCAAGCTGTCATAGAGCAGTCCCGCAAGTTGTTGTGGAGTGTGCGTGCGCGAGAGGTCCGGTCGCCCCACATCGCCGATAAACAGCGTGTCTCCAGTCAGTACTGCCCAGGGCTGCAGCGTGTTGTGGGGTGAGTAGAGGCGGGGCTCGACCCCGTCGCCACACAAGCTCTCTTCGTCGGTGACCACCAGGCAAATACTCTCCGGTGTATGCCCCGGAGTCTCGAGTGCGCGCACGCGCAAGCGGCCGATCTTCACCTCGAAGCCATCGTGCAGCGCCACGTGCGGAAATCCGGCCTCTGCCTGTGCTCCGATATAAATCTTCGCGCCCGTCCGCGTCGCCAATTCCTTGTGTCCCGAAACGAAATCGGCGTGCAGATGAGTCTCGAAAATGTGCGCAATCATGAGGCCCTGTTCGTCAGCAGCCTTCAGGTAGATGTCCACGTCACGCCGCGGGTCGACCACAACAGCCTGACCCTCGGAGCCAATCATGTACGAAGCATGCGCCAGGCAAGTGAGATAGAACTGCTCAAAATACATTTGGCCCCCACAAGAACGCAGTGCTCAATGCCGGTGTGAATTATCTCTCAATTTCGCGGTATTCGTCCCGATCTTTAGTAAGAACCCGCCCCAATGTTGCCGGTAGCGGCCTTAACTCTTACCGCGCTCTCATCAGCACAAGCGTGACGTCGTCCGGTTGCTCTTTGTCACCGATCCATTCATCGACCGCCGCGGTCACCAGCGTCGTAATGCGTTCGAGAGGCAGTTGGCGGTTCTCGCGCACAATCTGGGTCAAGCGTTCTTCGCCAAACTCGCCATAATCACTCTCCGGTTCCGTCACGCCGTCGGTGTAGGCAATCAGCAAATCGCCGGGCCCGAGCTGTACGGTTGCTTCTGAAAAGTGCATATTGTCGAGCAGGCCGACTACCGTTCCGCCGCAATCCAAAAGCCGCGAGGAGCCATCTTCGGACAGGAGAATGGGAGGCAGGTGGCCGCCATTCGAATAGGTGAGGCGGCGTGTGGCACCATCGTAGATGCCGAGAAACAGTGTGGCGTATTTAGCATCCGGTGTGCTTTGGTAGAGGTGGTGATTCAGGAGACTCAGTAAGGCCGCCGGCGAGAGTTGCGTGCTGGGTCCCCCGTTCCCAAACGCCGCCCCGCGACCCGATGGCGCACCCACAGTGGCAGGCTCACGAAGCAGGGAAGTGCCCTCTATGCTGTAGGCGTGCACGGCGGAGTGAATGGTGGCCATCATGAGGGCCGCCGAGATTCCTTTTCCGCTGATGTCGCCGACCGCAAGAATCATTTTGTCGGAATTGAGCTTCAGAAAGTCGTAGTAATCGCCGCTTACGGTGCGCGCCGGACGGCAGAAGCCGTGTACCTCAAGCGATTCCAGTTGCGAAATTTCCTTCGGAAAAAGCTGGGCCTGCACTTCCTGCGCGATCGACAGCTCGTTTTGAAGGCGCTGCTTTTCCTTCTGTTCCAAGACCAACCGCTCGATCGAAGCTGTCATAGAGTTGAAGGAGTTGGCAAGAGCCGCCAGCTGATCATTCGACTTCACGGCAATGCGATGGCTGAAATCGCCACGGTTCACGTGCATGGTCGCGTCATAGAGTCCCGCCACGGCGGCCGTGATGCTCCGCGTAAGCTTGGTGCCGATCCAGAGAGCGAGACCCTCAATCGCCCCGAAAACAAGGGCGATCGAAAACAGAATGTACTCCACCCCCTGGGCATAATCGCCAAGCACGGCGAACAGCCGCGCGTAGAGGATTGAAGGGCGCGTTTCCACCCACGCCAGCGCCCCCGCGCGTTGCCGCTCCCCGGTTGACCAATCCACAACTTGCAGCGGGATTGGGAAGGAAACCTGCCGGTCGAACGTGTTGGCCGCGGGCGGAAGCGCTCCGGCTGAGAACGTTTGTCCTAGTTGACGGCTATTGCTGGAAACGCCGGTTCCCATCTGGCCGCCGCCGATGCTAAGGCCCTCGTTCGGGCCCAAGTCCAACGAAAGACGAGCCCCGGAGGCTCCCTCATCGGACCCGGCAGCCGAACCCGGCGTCGCGTAGAAAGTAACAACCCCGAGATTCCCGGCAATGTCTTCAATCAGGTTCTTATCGAGCGGCTCACTGGTAAAAATGCGCAGCGATTCCGGTTCCTCGGCCAATACCGTGGCCACGCGCAAGTATAGCTTGCCATGGTCGCGTACGATGTCTCGAAATTCGCCGGTGATGAATGAGGGAGAGTCAAAGACGGGCGACCCGTCAGGACCCGCGCAATTCGCCTGCGGCTGATCGCGATACCAGGCGCACACCTGACGGCGAGCCCACTCTGGACGGCGCGGACGCGCCAAGCCGACAATTGCACTGTCGATTCTCGGATTGCCGCGAGCCTGGTTCAGAACTGCACGCGCAATGGCGCGGTTTGAGGCCTCCATGCTGCGCAAGTGGGTGGCGATGTCAGAAGTGACCACAAAGCTAGCGAACTGTCCGGCAAAAAGGTAGAGCGCAATCACCGAGATGACGGCCAGCAGGAACACGGGAATTACGCCAATAAAAACATAGGTCACGATTAACCGGTTGCGCAGGCGCCACAGTAATTGGGAACGTAACCAGCGAAAGGCAACTGCAGCGAGTAAGACAATCGCAACAAGACTTAGGAATAGGACCCAACCCGTAAGGCTGGCCGAAACTGCCGGCCAGAATCGGCTCGTTACCAACTGCACCGCGAACACCAACAGGTCAAGCGCAAGCACGTACAGCGTGGCCCACGCCACGCGGCCCTGCGGCCAGAGTTCGCGGACGCGAAGCCTGCTCTCGAGCTCAAGAGAAATCAATCTCATGGTGCCGCCAAATACGGAGCCAATTTACACGATTCCGCGTGACTCGCGACGTTCCGATTATTTTCTGGGCCCGTGCGACTCAGGGCTGCCCTGAGGGAATCCGAACGGCACCCTTTGGATACGCCCTCGTGGCACTAAACAGAGTTTCCCTAAATCTCCGGATAGATATCGAAAAACGCAGCCAGGCTGGTCTTGAGCTGCTTTTCGATCTCTTCCTTGCCACCCTCAAGTATGTGCATGGTGACGCGCGCTTCCCGGCCGTTCTTGAGTTTTACAGGTGCGTCGCCAACCTCGGCGACTTCATCGGCGGGCAAAAGGCGCAGGCCATACACCAATGTCAGATTTGCCATGCTCCGATTGTAAGCCAGCATCGCAGCGAGTGAGGATCGGAACTGGGTAGCGTGCATGGATACGAAGGGAGGACAGCCCTCCCGCGCGGTCATGGCCGCTAACCATCGGCGACTAGCGGCCGTTCTTCTATCCTGGCGGCCACTGTAGCGCACGGCCGCCGATGAGATGCACGTGCAGGTGAAAGACAGATTGTCCGGCACGCGCGCCTACGTTCAGCACGGTGCGATATCCGTCCTCAATGGAGCGGTCATGGGCAATACGCGCCGCCGCCAGATGACAGCGGCCCACCAGTTCTGCGTCTTCGGCCTTTGCTTCCTTCAATCCCGCAACGTGTTTCTTGGGAATGACAAGCACGTGCGTCGGCCCTTGAGGGTTGAGATCTTCAAAGGCGAAGGTGTGTTCATCTTCGTACACCTTTCTGGAAGGCACTTCGCCGCGAATGATACGACAAAACAGACAATCAGCCATAACGCCACTTCCCGCCGCCCTGTTTGAGGCAAGTAACCTGTGTTCCTCGTTCGCGATACATAACGATAACACCATGTGCAGTAACAGCCAATTAGTCGGTTGCCGGCGAGAAACCAGGATGTGGGACCGCGAAAGGGTCCCCAGTCCAATACGGACTTTATAAAGGCCCGACGATTTTTCAGCGAACTTCTCGGCGGTTGTTGCTCAATTCGCGGGCCGTCAATTCATATCTATCAGAGCCAGTCCTAGTCGAGGCGCACGAGAAAGGTTGGAGCTTCGGCGTCCCGCATCTCGCGGATCACGTCCTCTGCGCGCTGGCGGTCATCGTCGAGCACTCGGACCCGCACCCACCAGTCTCCGGTAGGACTGGCGAACTTCAACACCCTCGTCGTCTGATAGCGGCGTTGCAAATGGTCGGCTAGCGCAGCAGCGCTCGTTTTGTCGGGGAAAGGGCCGATCTGCACGGCCCAGCGTCCGCCTGTGTTGAGAGACGCGGGCGCGTCGATAACCTCCATGCGAACCTTTGCGGTTCCGGGCAAGTAAACATCGAGCGCCTTGGCGGCCGCCAGCGAAAGGTCCAGAATTCGGCCTTCGACAAATGGGCCGCGATCAGTGATGCGCACCACGGTTGAATGCCCCGTCTTCACATTGGTGACGCGCACAGTCGACCCCAGGGGGAGTGTCAGGTGCGCGGCGGTCATGGCGTTCATGTCGTAAATCTCGCCGTTCGAGCCTCGGTGATTGTGATAGGGCGCGCCATACCAACTCGCCATCCCCGTCTGTTCAAAGATCGCCTTGGCGTCGGAGGGAACCTCGACCCTTCCGGCGTGTTCGCCGTTGCGGTTCGCCGGCTCAGAGGGCGGCGCAGGTTTTTGCCCTGAAACGGGTGGAGGCGATGGAACCTGAACGGGCGTGTGCTTATGCGCACAGCCGCCGAGCAAAGCGGCGCCCAGCAAGCACAACATCAGTCTGAAGTGGATATGCTTGAGAGCGATGCGGTTCAAGGATTCCTGTGCTGTTTCTCGAGAAACTCGGCAAACTCGGAGAGCTTTCCCGCCGCTCTGCGCAGCGTTTTCGAGGAGTGCGTTCGCACGGCCGGAACGACCTCGTCGTTCAAGTAAGTGACCAATTCCGACGTCTCCTTCTCCAGCATCTGGGCGAGATTTGTCATCGAGCGGTTGAGTCGCGCAGAAGCTTCTTCCACTTTGCGGTCGAATTCGGTCATGGTCGTCCTGATGAAACCGGTTGATGTTCACGCGTTCGAAGCGGTTGCCGAGCCCTTTTATTATCGTGCGGCCTCGAGCGATGGTCAATCGGGGCGAATCTATTGTGGCACTTGAGGCACAAGCGATTGGAGCCGCTCGCGATACAATCTCGCCATGCATCTCAGGACTCCTGCCTGCACACCCCTCAATTCTTTGATGCTCGCGCTGACCGTTGCGTTAATGCTTGCGCCAGCTTGCACGCTTTACGGCGAACATCCGGCGCACTCTTTGTCGGAGGCAACCGGCGGCGAGGGCCTGGAGCGCGTCTTCTGGAAAAATGTCGCGTCGCGAAACTCGGTCGAGGTCGAACGAGCCTTGGCCTCGAATTACGCAGGTGTGACTCCAGCAGGAGCGCTTGATCGCGAGGCTACCCTCGCCCAGTACCGCGACTGGCAGTTGAAGGACTTCTCGCTTGGGAATCTAAACACCGAACTGAACGGCAGCACTATCGTGGTGACCTACACCATCACTCTGAATGGAATGATCGGCTCCCAGCCGCTTCCTTCCGCGGCGCAGCACATGATGACGGTTTGGCAGCAGCAGAAAGCCGGCTGGGTCGTCATCGCGCACAGCGTCAGCCAATGAAGGAAGAATGATGATGCGCACGTCGAACTCCATGACGGGAACAAGGCGAAGCGCCGCTCTGGCAGCAGGCGACAATGTCCGGCGCTTTCGGCGAGCGATGCTCGCATGGTATGACGCGAACCGGCGCGATTTGCCCTGGCGTCGTACCGGCGACCCCTACTCCATCTGGCTGTCGGAAATTATGCTGCAGCAGACGCGCGTCAACGCCGTTCTTGAGCGCTACAAGATGTTCCTTGAACGCTTCCCGAATGTCGTCGCCCTGGCGACTGCGTCGGAGGATGCCGTCCTCGCCGCATGGAGTGGACTGGGATACTACCGGCGTGCGCGTATGCTTCATCAGTGTGCGCGTGAAGTAGTGGACCTTCACGGTGGGCGCTTTCCGCACACTGCGGAGGCCTTGCGCGCCCTCCCCGGCATTGGACGCTACACGGCCGCCGCGATTGCGAGCATTGTCTTTCAGGAACCGGTCGCGGTGGTAGATGGCAACGTTGAACGCGTACTGCAAAGGATCGGCGACTGGGATTTGAGCCCGCAACAAACTTGGCGGTGCGCGCAAGAACTCCTGGCGCAATCGCGCCCCGGAGATTTCAACCAGGCAATGATGGAACTGGGCGCGACCGTGTGCCTGCCGCGGGAACCGCGCTGCCTCATTTGTCCGATCCGCCAATGGTGTGCGGCCCAAGGCGCAATCGGGCCAGCAAAGCCCGCCGTCCGCCAGCGGCGAAAGCAAATCTGGTGCGCGCTCGAGTGCCGCAAGCGGCAGGTGCGGCTGGTGCGGCGCTCGAAAACAGCTTCTCTCATGGCCGGAATGTGGGAACTGCCGCAGTGGACGAAACTGCCGCATGCTTCGGCTCGCGAAGCCCACTGGCGCACGTTTCGGCATTCCATCACCGTTACCGACTACATTGTGCATGTCCTAAGGAACTGGGCGCGGAAGGGCAGCGCGCCGGTTGCGCCTGGCAAGTGGATTGCAATTGACGAGATTCCGGCGTTGCCCATTACCGGCCTGACTCGCAAGATACTTAGGGCCGACGCCATAATCTAATAACGAGGGGCATTTCTTCCATGAAATGGCTCAATCATCTGTTCGGAGGCGCGAAAAATATGGCAGCTTTAACGGTCGGAACCAAAGCACCAGATTTTTGCCTGTCCGCGCTCGACGACAGCAAGTTTTCGCTGGAAGCGGCGCTGCGGCAGGGGCCGGTAGTAGCTGTTTTTTTCAAAGTTTCATGCCCGGTTTGCCAATACGCTTTCCCATTCTTCGAAAAGCTGCACGAAGCGTACAGCAGCCAGAAAGTTACCATCGTCGGCGTTTCGCAGGATAATGCGCGCGATACAGCAGCCTTTTTGCGGGATTACGGCGTAACGTTTCGCACGCTCCTTGACGATCCGAACGGATATGCGGTTTCGAATGCATACGGACTCACCAATGTGCCGACGCTATTTCTGATCGAGCAAGATGGCGCGATCAAAATCTCGAACGTCGGATGGGTGAAGCAGGATATCGACGATGTAAACGCAAGACTGGCGACTGTCCAGCAAACTCCTCTGTTGCCGCTCTTTAGACCCAGCGATGACGTGCGCGATTTCCGTGCTGGTTGAGGGTCCAAGAACTGATCCCGCGGTCGCGGGTCGAAATCGGACCAGATAACCGAAGGCCAGGACCGAACAACGCGCTTGCTGTGCGCTGAAGGGTCGTTCAGCAGCACAATTCGTCCGGTTGTAACCAGCCCGTTCGTATGGCTCTCGATTACAATCGGACCAACATTTCATCAAACAATACCGGAGGGGGCTTGTGATGATGGCTCGCAAGGCTGCCGTATTCGTAGCTGTTTTGTTGCTGATGACGGGAGCGATGGCTCAGGAAAAGCCTCGCAAGCTGCGCGACGCCTCGTTCCTGCCTCCGGCTGCCATTGCGGCCATGCAGGGAATTCGCAAGGGAAACATCGAAACACATGTGCGTTTCCTTGCGCACGATCTGCTGGAAGGACGAGGCACCGGTGCGCGCGGAGGCGACATTGCCGCTCAATATATTGCAGCTCAATTTGCCCTTGATGGGCTCAAGCCGGCAGGCGACAACGGCACCTACCTTCAGAAGGTCCCGCTGGTTGGCATCACACCGGGCCCCGAGACGCGTTTTGCGCTGGTTCCGCCGACCGGCTCGCCCTTAAACCTCAAAATGCTCGACGATTATGTTGTCTACGACCAGACGCAGCAGCCTGCATCGGACATTGATGCGCCGATTGTCTACGTCGGCTATGGCATCGAAGCGCCCGAATACAACTGGGACGACTACAAAGGCGTCGACGTGAAGGGCAAAGTGCTGCTGATGCTGGTCAATCAGCCAACCAACGATCCAAAGGCATTTCACGGCAAGGCGCTCACGTACTACGGCCGCTGGTCCTACAAGTATGAAGAAGCCGCGCGCAAGGGTGCGGTCGGCGCAATTCTCATTCACAAAACTGAAATGGCCAGCTATGGCTGGCAAGTGGTGCGCAACTCCAACTCTGCCGAGAAGGCCTATTTGCAACTCGACGGCACGCCCAAATTAAAAGCGGCGGCATGGATTCAACTCGATGCGGCGCGCAAACTCGCTTCGACGGCCGGCCTCGATCTCGACAAGATGATGACAGACGCGCGGTCGCGCGACTTTAGGCCCGTCGACCTGCCCGTGCGTTTGTCCGCGCACGTCGCGAGCAAAGTGCGTCCCTTTGACTCGAACAACGTGATTGCGGTGCTGCCAGGCTCCGGTGCTATGAAAGATGAAGGCGTGATGTACACGGCGCACTACGATCATCTCGGGATTCGCCCCGACATGCCCGGAGATAACATTTACAACGGCGCCTTGGATAACGCGAGCGGCTGCGGCATTCTGATGGAGATCGCGCGCGCATATGCCGAATCACGGCAGAAACCTCGCCGTTCGGTCTTTTTCGCCTCGGTGACCGCCGAAGAGCAAGGGCTGCTCGGCTCCGAATATCTGGGCAAGCATCCGCCCATTCCCGCCCGGAAAATTTCGCTCGATCTGAACTATGATGACGTTCGTCCTCAGGGCTCGCCGGAGGAAGTGGAAGTTTCCGGTGCCGACCGAACGACGTTTTATTCGTTTGTGCAAGCGGCCGCGGAAGACTTTCGCTTCACCATTCGCCCCGATGCCCATCCGGAAGCGGGATATTACTACCGATCGGATCACTTCAGCCTGGCGCGCGCAGGGATTCCCGCGTTTTCGATCAACGAAGGGATCAAGTTCAAGGGCCATGACGAGGCCTGGGGACTTGCCCAGGATGAAGACTACGTCCAGCACCACTATCACCAGCCAAGCGACGAATATCATCCCGGGCTGGATTGGACCTCCGATGCCGCCATGGCACGCTTTGGCTTCGCGCTCGGCTGGCAGGCAGCCAATCAAGCACGACTCGTCGGCTGGAAAAAGGGCGATGAGTTCGAGTCCGCCCGGCACTGACCGTGTGCGCCTCCCTTTAGCCGGGAGCTGAACACGTCATGAAATCACTACGACCCCAACATGGCTTGTTCTCGTCCTCTTTAGCCATGTGTTTTCGCGGAAACTACGGTAACTTTTCCGCTTCTCCCCTCCATGGTAATCTGCCCTTTAGTATCGCCGTTTCAGTAATTTGCGGGCTGAGCGACGGCTCCGATGCTGGGCGTAGCGCCATCGGTGCCGCCAAAGCGCCCCGCCACAAGCACTCCCATGCCCAAGGTCCCGATCTTCCGGTTGCGAAGTTCTGAGCTGCCCAGTCTTCCAGATCTCCGCTACCACCGGCCCGTACTCGCGTTCAGCGATTTGCAGCTTGGCGTGGACAATCTCCGTTACGATGTCTTTCTCAGCCCCCGGATTACCGCCGATTTGAGTTTCCATTTGGGGCGCTACCTCTGCAGGTTTGGCGAGGTCGACGCATTGCTGGAGATGGATGTCCCCGCCGCAAGCCAGTCGAAGTCCCCGCGCCCCGAAGGTGTCGCGAACATCCGCAAGATCGGGCCTGCCGACCTGAAGACCGCCCTGATCTCGATTCATCAGGCGATTCTGACCCGCGCGAAAGCGGAGGGAAACCCGTCCATCGACTTGCTTGGGCGCCTGGCCGTGCTGAAGTTCATTCGCTCGGAGCTGCACGCGCAGTTTGCGAGAATCCTCGAACAGTGCCGAATGAAATCGAAGGCGCTCGAGGGGGTGCGGCAAAGCAGTTTGGTGCAGGCGCAAGAGAGGGTTGCGTTATTCCAAATTCGCAAGAAGATCATTATCCGGCGTGCCGGCCAGGAAGTATTTCGCTTGCTTCGCGATATCGAAAAAGAGACGCTGGCCCGCACCCGACGTTCCTTGCTAGGAGAATTGCCGGCCGACACCTACCGTCTCTTTCTGAATCCGCTGATCTTCACCGAGGACGGACGCGACGATTACCTGTGCGCCGAGCACTATTACATGTTCGGAAATTTCGAAAGGGATCCGGATCGTTTCCCCATTCTGCGTCAGCTTGCGCTCGATTTTCTACGCGAAATGGGCTATGGGAGCGGGATCGAAGACGAACACCTCGAGCAAGCGCTGAATGTGCCGGAAAACGCGAACGCGCTCGTGGGCGCCGGCAACGGGGAAGACGCGACGGCGGAGGATCGAAACCGCAAGGATCGTCTCGACCTCTGGACTCGGCAACTTCAACACGAGAGTCTTCTGCGGCACGTCGTGGCTTCTTACGAAGCGGTGCCGCTACTGGCTGAATACGCACCGCGCGTTAATCCGCAGCAACTCAAGAACGCGCTGATTGACAGTGAGGAATCCGAACGTGTCGAAAAGATTATCGAAGAAGGGCGGTTGCACTCCGACCGTCTGTTTGCCGCAATCGGGCGCGTTGGCTCTTGCCGCGGCCGCGAGCGCTGCCGCTTTGCGGCACGCCTTCTCCACGATCTGTTCTGCTATCACCGCGACTTGCGCGGGCTTGAGGCTGTGAGCGCCGCCTTCGACAGCATCAACCTGGCCGCGGACGAAAAAGTCCGGGAACTTTCCACGCTTAACGGTATGCTCTACGAGTTCCTACCCCCGGAGGATCAGAAACCGGCTGAGGATCGAGTGCTCGATCACGTGATCCTCAAGGCGGATGTGCGCGACTCCTCGCGCCTGACACGCTCCCTGATGGAAAAGGGCATGAATGCTGCCTCTTACTTCAGCATGAATTTCTACGATCCGGTCAACAAGCTGCTCGCAAAATATGGCGCAAAGAAAGTCTTTCTGGAAGGCGACGCTATCATCGTGGCGCTCCTGGAGCATGAAGGCGAGGTCCAGCTCGCGGTAAGCCGCGCCTGCGTGCTCGCGTGGGAGATCGTCAGCCTGCTGCACGCCTACAACGAACTATTGCGGCGTTCCGGGCTTCCGCCGATGGAAGTGGGACTCGGGATCGCGTATCAGAATTCGCCGCCGCTTCACTTGATGGACGGCAACCACCGAATCATGATTTCCGATGCCATCAATGAAAGCGACCGTCTTTCTTCCTGCAGCAAGCGCGTCCGCAAGCGCCTGGCGGATGAGGCGGGTGCATTCCAGGTGTACACGGTGCAAATCGGAGGCAATGGAGATGCCGCGGGCGGTGAAGCCAGCGAAGAGTTGCGCCTTAACTACAACGTCGGCGGAATCTGCCTGAGCGAGGCTGCCTTCTGCAAGCTGCGGCAGGAAATCTCGCTCGCGTGCTGGTCAGCCGATCTCCGGATACCGGGTTTCGACGGCCCCTGGCTGGATCGCGAGGGCCAGTTCTTTGTCGGCACCGTGCCCATCGCCAGCGGCGTGTTTCGCCGGATTGCGATTCGCACGAGCCGCGTAGCTCAGGTCGATGTGCGCGACCTGTCCATCCTGCACTGGACCGATCACTGCTACTACGAAGTGTGCGCAAACCCCGCCGTCTACGCCGCCCTAGGTGAAGAGAAATCCTCGGCAGCCAAGAATCCCTAGCGTCTCGTTACCCAGCAAATCAGCGGATCATCCTGAGCACAGCGACGAATCTGTGCATGTGACCTCGAGTCTCTTGCGAAAAATGGCGACTGGGAACCCGCAACTGAACCCTCAGAACGCCTTCCGCACCCGAAACGGAATTTCCACCACGGCTTCTACCGCGACCGGCTTTCCCGCTCGTAATGCAGGCAGGAACTTCCATTCCGACAGCGCACCCATCGCCCATCCATTCAGACGATCATCGGGGCTGCTAAGCACGCGAATGCCGTCAAGCCCGCCATCGGCATGAATCACCGCGTAGAGAGTGACCGTCCCGTGAACGTTGGCGCGGATCAATTCCAGCGGATACCCGGGATCGGATTTTTCGGTGGGCAGCGGCTGCACCAGATCCCCCTGGTTTGGGTCCGGCTCCAGTTCCGCAAAGTGCATTACCCAGCTTCCGGTCGAGGAATTCAGATTCGGCATGTTGAGGGTAGTACCGTAGGGCCGCCGATCCCCAAACACCTGCCGATCGACGTCGGTTACCTTGTCCTCGGAAAGCGCGGAGGCGGAGCGCCTGCCCGCAACCTCACGTCCCACGTCGCCCGTTGCCATCTCGCGTCGCTCACCATCGCCCGATGACCCGCCGTCGCGCTCTCTCGATCCAGTCGGCCCGGCAGCCGCTCCAATATGAAGCCCAGCAGGCAACGACCCATTGCGGCCCTTCAGTCTGCTCCCGTCATTCGCGCCATCTTTCGACGATTGCACCCCCGCCATATCCGGAGACCCCGCCGCACCGGCCTTCCCCTGCGGACTGGCCTCAAAGGTTCCGCGCCGATTCCCGGCAGGCACGGCGACTGGTCCGGTTGGCACCACCGGATGAATTCCCAAAGCGACTAACCGCCCCTCGGTGCCGCCCGCGCCGGCGTTTCCCGGCACGCTCGGCGGAGGTGCCACTGGTGGCTGACTCGCTGGTAACAGATCCTTGCCGCCGCCCTGCCCGCGCCCATAGAGAGCGTGTTGTTCCGCAACCACCAACTGCGGAGCCGGCGCGACCGCCGCGGTTGGGGCGACGTTGATCGGCCCTACGCGACCCTTCGCAGGCATAGTCAATTCCGGCGGCGGCGCGATCACCGCCGTCTCCGGGCCGGCCATGCCGCGTGTGTGGTCGCGCTTGAC
Organism: uncultured Acidobacteriaceae bacterium; assembly: GCA_963791085.1. Lineage (GTDB taxonomy): Bacteria > Acidobacteriota > Terriglobia > Terriglobales > Acidobacteriaceae > Acidiflorens. The sequence goes on from CAWBQG010000001.1 coordinate 66,049, forward strand.
TTCAGGAGGCGGAGGAATGATGTCCGCTTTGAGCGAGGCTTGCGTCATGCGATCGCGCGCGAAATCGACTTCCGGTGCCGGCGCCACTACTTGCAAGTCCGGCGCCATGCGCTTGGAACTAGTACGGTTGGAAAGGGAACTGGTTGCCTTCAGCGGCACCATGGGAGCAACGGCTCCCGTGGCCACCATATTCGGCAAAGGAACGTCGTGGTCAAGCTTCAGGTCGGGAGGCACGACGATGGTCTGGGAACGGTTGTCGGCTTCGCGAGGGACGGAAAGAATCGCCTGCTTGGCAAAAGTTGGTTCTCCCCTTTGCGGTTTCGGCGCTTCCGCCGTGCCCGTGTCCAGCGGCGGCAGATATTCCTCCGGCGAATAGGTAATCAGCGACGAACGGTCAAACAGAGCCGCTGTCAGAATTCTCGGCTGCCGAAGCCAGACCAGTGAAAGCGTCCAGATCAAAACAAGCGCGCACGCGTGTAGGAGCGCCGATTCTACAAATCGCTCCCACGGCAGCTTTTGCTCGACAAACACATCCTTCCACAGATCGAATTCCCGCGCGCGAAGCGGCGCGGCAGAACGAGGGTGTAGCGTCGCGCGAACTCCATTGCGGAACTCGGGACTTGCCGGGTCATGCTCGACCAGCAATTGCACGATCTTCTTCGCAGGAATTTCCATCTGTGGATACAAAAGCCTTCCAGCCAGTTCCCCTGACCGCGCCCCGGTGGCAGGATCTGGGGCGCTTGGGCGGATTGCCCGGGCTGGCAATTAACAGAATTATACGAGAAAGCAGGGCGATTCAGGACGCTAGTCACACTTCGCCAACGCCCCCTCTGCCTCGGAGCCATCTCCTGGACCGGTTGGAAAGGCGGGCTTTGCCCGCCGCTCACCGCCCTAACGGATTTGCAGTTCTCTGAAAACCGGGAGCACGCACACAGCCTCTGCAAGTGGGGCACTTGAGGGCGACATAAGTTCGCGTAAGATCCGTCGGGATGCCACATTCGCAGAGAGTCACCATCCTGCATATGACAGAAGTTACCTGGGAATACATCCAATTGTGAGGTTGGTCACGAGCGGAAGTATTCAGGGTCACGGCAGGGGGTTCACAACCGATTCAGAATGGACTTGATTATTAGGGGACGGATTCGTGTCTCTGGAGACGGTTGTGTCGCAAGCCCGGATCGAGATCATAAATCGGCTGAAGAAGGAGCTTTCGTTTCTGGAACACGGCGGCTATGGCGGAAAGACGCCTTGGAGGCCGGTTTCGATGTTTCTGGATTCGCCGTCGTGCCCAAACCGTCTGGATGTGGAACGCAGTACACCGTGCGCTGAATGCTGGCTGTTTCACTTCGTGCCAGAAAAATTTCGTCACGAGATGGAAGCTTGCCATTTCATCTCCCTGAATTCCGATGGCGAATCAGTACACAGCATGAGCCGTCAGTACACTCCCGCCGAGTTGGAGGCGGCTCTAAAGGCTTGGCTCGTGGCCGAGATCCGGCATCTTGAGGAGAGCGAGAAAAAGTCAGCGCAAGGCGGGCGCTGACGAGATTTCGTTGTCTGGGCTGTGAATACGGCAGCCGGCATAAGAAGGTCCGAATGCGTTGCTCCGATGCAGAGTTTGCGGAGGCTCTATGCTTACAAATTGCATGAATCCCATTTGCCGAATTCCCTTCAGTCACGCCCGCGACGGCCGAATTTTTACGGTAGATCGCGTTCTGACCGCTGTTCCTGCGCGGGGGGCAGAACGTCCAGAGGAGCAGTACTGGCTTTGCGGGACGTGCAGCAAGTCGTTCAAGGTAGTCGTCGAGGACGGGCGTGTCACCACGGTCCCAATCGAGGCGGAGATTGCAACGCTCGCAGGCTGAATGGCCGGCACCAACGGCTACGAGACCACGAAGAAACCATCTTCTGCGACGAAAGCCCACCTCGGCGGCTTGAACCGCCCGAACAAAACGCAGCATTTACCAGAGAGCGCTAGAGTGCTGCGCCACCCCAAAAACCACTTTTCCGGAAACTTCTGAAGCGTATCCTCGCCCTTTGCCTGGCCGGAGGGATGGCGATCCTATTTGTTGGACGGCGGGTTGGAGCCGAGATCCTGTGGAAAGATCTTTAATGAGACTTCGCGCGAGTGCGAAGAGGTCTTGTTCCCGTCATCCATGGTGTTCTCGACGAGAGTTCCTTTCAGCTCGTAGTAGGCTTCGTCGCCGGGATTCTTTCCCTCCCCGCGCTCGACTGTGCCGCGAAACTCGAACGAGACACCGTGGACGGTTTCGGTCACGAAAGAAAGCCGGTTGCCATCCAGTTTGCCTCCCTTGAAAAAGTGGTCAAGAAAGACGCCGCGGTCGCTCCCCGTGTTGCCATAGCGGGAGACAAAGCCGGTGACGCGTCCCCGTTCTTCGATGTTGAGCTGCACGAACTCGCCATCGCGCAAGAAACTGTACATGCCGGAGTAGTCGGGCCGTATCTGGTGGGCAGGTTGCGGGGGTGAGCTGTGCGTCTGTGCGGTCAGAATGCACGCGAAAACGACGAAAGCTGCGAACCACAGGTACGATCTTAGATTGTGAATTGGCATGAGGACCTCACAGGCACGCCAACATGAGCGCGATTTCCTTACTGGCCGGTGGAAGAGAATGTCGCGATTACATTGATAAAACCGCCCGCCGATACGGTCACGCTGCACTGTTCCGGGTTCGATTGCGACACGGTGCAATTCTGCCAGCTCGCGAAGGTTGAGTTCGCGCCAGCTGATGCCGTCAACGTGACTACGTTGGCAGGCGACGAGAAATTCGCGCCACACTGCGTTCCGGGACAATTGATACCTGCCGGCGAACTGATGACCGTTCCGACTCCGGTGCCGGCCGGCGTAAGCACCAGCGTGCCGGAAGTGGCACCCCCTCCCCCGGGACAGGTGGGCTTGGTAGTATCTTCCACCGTCGCGGTCGACGGCGCCGAGATCACAATGTTTGCCGATCCGCCCGTCCCCTCCGGAGCGCTTGCCCAGATGTTGGCAATTCCACAACCAGTGGCCTCCGACACGGTCTCGCCAGTTCCCGCGACGTACGCGAATTTCAGCAGTCCCGAAACATCCGTCGTCCAGTTCACTTGTCCTGTGATGTCTTTGGTCTCCGGCGGGTGAATATAGGTTCCGGTGGCGCTGAAATTAACCGTTCCTGTGCCCGGAGCCTGGTAAAGTGCGGTCTGCGGCTGAACCGTAATGCTCACCAGCTTCTGCTGGTGCCCGCAACTCGGCAGACTCAGCACAGCTCCTGCCGCAATCACCGCGCCCACGGCCAGCCCGATATATCTCTGCTTCATACCCGCCGCTCCCTAAAGAGACGATTCCTGGCTACATCTTTATCTGCGAGATAGGGAAAATTGAAATCTAGTGCAAGGGCTGCAAAAAAGCAAGAAACACAGCATCTGAATAGTGTATAGGACACTGCTCAAGTCGAAGGAGTCTCACTCAATCTGACCTCTTCACCTCTGCCTTTACTGGATTCCCGCCTTCGCCAGCATTTCCAGAAACTGCTTCCGCGTGCGCATGTCGATCGACTGCACCACCAGTTTCCCTGCGCGATCATAGACAAAACTCTTCGGTATCCCTTCCACCACAAACATCTCATTCACCTTGCGCCCCAAATCAAGCAGCACGGGAAACGTCACTTTTCGTTTCCTGATAAACGGTTCCACCTTTTGCGTCTCTTCATCGGAGATGCCCAGAATCACCAGCCCCTGCGGCGCGAACTGCTCGTACAGCGCCTCAAGGTCCGGCATCTCTTTTCGGCATGGCGGACACCATGTCGCCCAGAAATTTACCACCACCACTTTCCCGCGCAACTCGGAAAACGTCCACGTCTTGCCTGCCAGGTCCTTCAGCGAGAACTGCGCATGCTCGCGCATCCGGTCATCGGCCTCCAGTCGCGCCATCGCGGCCCGATACTGCTCGTCGTCAAGCGCCGCCTCAACGTGCTCATACCGCACCAGGGATGCAAGCTCGACATAAGGGCCAGCAGGCTCCGGTGTGGCGCGGGCGCTCTCGCCCGCGGAAGTTGACTTGCTGCTTAACCCTTCGCTCTTCTTCTGCTCTGGCCACGGCAGCGGACGCTCTTTCAGCGTCTGCGCCAGCGTCGTCGCGACCTCCTGCAACGTGTCATGGCCGAAATCGCCCTCGGTCGACAGACCGGCCAGCCCGACAGCCAACCGCAATTTATTCTCAGTAGCAGGAAGTTGGCGGATCTTCAGCGCAAGGTCTCGTGTGGTCCGCGCCCGCACGTCATCGGGAAGGTCGCGCAGCCCGTGAATCTGGTCGTGAAGAGGCTTCTCATCCGCGCTCCACACGATCTCTTTCTGCTGCGCGCCTGCGAGAGCCAGCGCGAATCCAGCGATCAGCACGCTCCCCAGTGCAAGGATCACCAGACTCCCGCATTTCTTCATGGGAACCTCGCCCCTTTTGCCTGTCTTGTTGGTACTCCGTTGATGCTCGGGCCAGCTTACACCCTCTGCGGCTCGACCGTCTCGCCCAGCATGCCAAATCGCCGCTCCGCACGGGGAAGATTGCGCTCGAATCGCCTGCCTTACGTGCCGCTAGTTCGCAGCCAGAACGTCGTAGTTGTAGTTCAGCATTGCCCGCTTAGGCTGGTCTTTCACTCCCTTAAGAGGAACTTTCTGATCGACGGAAGTGTTTCCGGCCAGCCGCGTGTGCCCCAGAAAGACGACGCGGCCGTCTGCCAACTCGAGGTAGATGGGAACGATCATCTTAAACTGGTCGTCGACTCCGGATTGCGTGATCTTGAAGCCGAAAACGACATCGCCGCTCGGATCTTTGTCGAACGTATAGTCAATTTTGTAACTTGGCAGAAACGTGCCATATACATATTCGTTGAAGAACCAGTCCATGCTGCGGTTCCCGTCCACGTCCATGGCCCCCGTCATGTGCTTCTCCACCATCGCCTTGAAGTTTTCGGTGGTCGCTGCCTTGTTGGTATAGGTCTTTACGAAATCCTGCATCATCGCCTTGAAATCATCATCGCCCGTTTTGCGATCCCACATCATCATGCGGATCATGTGCAGGACGTACGCGCCCTTTGGGTAGATAAGACGGCGGGTAATGTCGAACCCGGTTCGAGTGTTGCTGAGCCGATACCCAAGTGTGAGCGGGCCGGCATCAATTGCCCGGAACCCTTCTTTATTGCGTTCAGTAAGAAGCTCGCGCTCATCCTTCCAAAAATCGAAGTAGCGTTGACGCTCCTTGGAGTAGACCATTTGCAGGTAAAGGGAGGCGGAGAAATCGGCAAAGCCCTCGCTCATCCATTGATCGCGATAGGAGCTGAAGCCAACCGTCTGGCCCCACCACTGATGGGCAACCTCGTGGGGAGTTACGACTTTCCAATATCCGCGGGTGCCCTCCTCGATGCCGAGCTGGTGGCGCACGGTAGTGTCATAGAAATAACACGTCGGAATCCAGACCAGTTGTGGCCAGGATTGACCATAGTCGCAGGCCGTCTGCTGGGTAAGCGCTACGCGCTTATAAGAAGACGGTCCGAAATAGTCGTTGTAGAGCTGGACTGCGAGCTGACCCTCAGCCAGCGCCTTCTTGTTCAGCGAGGTGGTGTCCATGGTGCCCAGCGCCATTCCCGCTGTGTGAATTCTGTTAATGCCACCTGAGATGTCATCCCCCTCGGCGTTGTGTTGCAACTCCTTGGCCCAATCCGGCAGCTCCTCGTTGGCGAAAGACTGTACCAGGTATTCGGGCTTGGTTAACTTCGCCTCTGCGAGCTTGAACCTGCCAAAGTTAAAGCCCGCCACCGCCTGGGGACCGCTCTTCCAGACCGTTACATTCTGCCCACCGTCGTTCGTGTCGCTGACCAGATCCCCAGTTGCCGCTATCTTCATTCCCTTTGGAATGCGGAAGGTCATGTCATACGCGACATACTCCCCCAGCCCGCCGTTGGGATCATTTGGAAACCAGTCACTGCGGGCAACCGGATAATAGTTGCCCCCACCTTCGTTCCTGACCGCGTCCTTGCCGCTGTATGTCGTCGTCACCGTGTATTTGTCGCCGGCAGCCAAGGGTTTGGAAAGGATGACTGCATAGTTGGCGTCATCGTTCTTGTCTTCCTGAATGAATGCCAGAGGCGCGCCGTTCTCACCGGTTACGCCGCTCACGCGCAATGAGCGAAACAGGTCCAGGGGTACCACCCGCAGACCATTATTTAGCGATACAAACGTGGTGGAAGCCTTCCCAATCAGGTTGGCGTTTTTTTCGATCGTTGCATCCAGTTGTTGATGCTCAATGTGAATGCGATTGTGGCCCGCCTCGCCCTGGCCCCGGTTCGAGAGGTGAAACCCGGCCCATGTGCCGGACTTGGCCTCGTCGTACGTCCTGAGTTCCACCTGATCAGACGCCGCGTGCGGGTCAATAGTGAAGAGTTCCTTGCTGGTATACCGCTGTCCGTGGACGAATGCTACAAAGAGCGCTCCCGGTTGGGGGCTCAGTACGTCCTCCAAAATCCGTGCTTCAAGATTGAACCTAAGCTCGCGATTGTGGCGGGTGGCATTCTGCGCATCGCGCAGAGGCCCCGAATCGCATCCCCCGGCAGCCGCGCTTCCGGCTTTCTTGATCTCGTCATAGGTGGAATCGGTGAAGCGCAGCGCCATCTGACTGAAGCTTTCGTTGAATGAGTCTTCCTTGGTGAGCAGCTTTAGCATGCCACGTTCTTGCGCCGACGGCGGATCGAGCACAAAGCTGCCGTTGCCCACAAAAACCGCGCCGGTGACCTTGCCGGCAACGGGAGTCACAAAGCAGACGGTGCCGGAGCGCAGATGAAATGTTGCTGCGTCGCGCTTCAGATCCACGTTACTTAGATTAACCGCCTCTCCGCTCAGTGTAAGGTTGCGCAGTTGCTGATACGTTGGGTCCGAGTTGGGTGCAACAGCCGGAGTCTCGACGGCAGGAAGTAAGAGGGAAGCGGCGAGTACGAAGAGCCCGCCAAACGCATAACGAAATCGCGAGCACATAATGCCTCCATGCTGGAAAAACCGGCAATTATGTATCATCTCTTACTATTTGCAAGTACGTGGGTCACAAGGCATTGTTCACGGAATGAAGGGGGAATTAAGATGAACTCCCCCGCGCAGGACGGATCACGAAATAACCACGCAATCTCGAAAACGAAAGCGGCGCTTGTTTTGCGACGTCAAATGAGGTCTTGATTCGCCTAGTCTGTCAGCGGCGCGGCGTCTCCAGTTCCACGTTAGGGCTCTGTCGCCTGGTTCTTAGTTGTCATCGGGTCAGAATTTACTGCCTTTTTGCCTGTTTAGCCCTCGAGACCCGCCAAGGCGCCACGATTGTCATTCTTGTCGCACTGCATGGCAAAACCGCCTTTCTTGTCGCCGTCGGCGCATGTCACGCCAACATAGTGCTTCTTCGATTTTGTCAGCGCCATCAGACCACCGATCCCCAGCAAAATAACGGCCAATCCAATAGCCGCACCTACGCGCCTGTGCACATCCTGGCCGTAGCTGATCTCGGTTATGGCCGAAACCGGAATTGCCACCACATCCTTCTTGTCTTTTTCGATCCGAATCTGGTTGGATTCGATGTACAGCTTCGCCCCGTCGTCGGCCATGATTTCAGTCAACGACCCGCCGTCGTAAGTAACCTTGTAACTATTCTCACCCGCCCACATGACGGAAGGGATCGCGCACATAGAATCACAGCCAGAAGAGACTTCATAGTAGTTTCTTGGAGACTAAGCCGGAAATATAAGATCTCGCACTTTCTGGTTTTTGAAGCCATTTGACCAAAGGAAGTATGCACAATTTCAGCGGTTACGCAAAGGGCATACATCACCGAGCGAGCGGACCTAAGGCGAGCGCTATGCTCTTAGGCGAGAACCGGGACGGACGCGGTCGCCGAAGCCCTAAATCGGGAAACGCGCTTTCGCTTTCCCCTTCAATTGAGAACCGGGCGATGAGAACTGCCTTCAGTACTTCGGCATCTTCGGATCAACCTTTTCCGCCCACGCCGTGATTCCGCCCGTCAGGTTATAGACTTTCTTAAAGCCCGAACGGCGCAGGAAGTTCACGGCTTTGGCGCTGCGTCCGCCCATTTTGCAGTGTGCGATGATTTCGCGGCTGGAGTCGAGTTCGTTCACACGCTTAGGCAGATCGCCCACGGGAATGAGATATCCCTTCAGGTTACAAATCTGATATTCGTGCGGCTCGCGCACATCCAGGATGAAGATATCCGCCTTCGCGTCCAGTTTCTTCTTCAGTTCCTCGACCGAAATGGACGGAATATCGTTGCCCGCCGGCTCTTCCTGCCCACGGATTCCGCAGAATTCCTCGTAGTCGATCAGCTTCGTGATCGTCCGATTCTTTCCGCACACCGGGCACTCGGGATTCTTCCGCAGCTCCAGTTCGCGGAACTTCATGCCGAGCGCGTCCACCAGCAACAGGCGTCCGGCAAGCGATTCGCCCTGGCCGAGAATCAGCTTGATCGTTTCCGTCGCCTGGATCACGCCGACCAACCCGGGGAGAATGCCCAGCACCCCGCCTTCCGCGCATGAGGGCACCAGTCCGGGCGGTGGCGGTTCGGGATACAAACAGCGATAACACGGGCCGTCTTCGGTCGCGAACACACTGGCTTGGCCTTCGAAGCGGAAGATAGAGCCGTAAACATTCGGCTTGCCGGTGAGTACGCAGGCATCGTTGACGAGGTAGCGCGTGGGAAAGTTGTCGGTGCCGTCGGCCACAATGTCGAATTGGCGGAAGAGGTCGAGCGCGTTCGCGCTGGTAAGCTTCGTTTCAAAGGTGCGCAGGTTGAGAAAGGGATTGATGGCTTTTAGTTTCTCCGCCGCCGAGTCGAGCTTCTTGCGGCCCACGTCCGCCGTGGTATGAATGATCTGGCGTTGCAGGTTCGTGTAATCGACGACATCGAAATCCACGAGGCCGAGCGTGCCCACGCCCGCAGCCGTCAGGTAAAGGGACAGCGGTGAACCCAGTCCGCCCGCGCCGATGCAAAGCACCTTCGCCGCCTTCAGTTTCTGCTGCCCCTGCATGCCCACCTCGGGCATGATCAGATGGCGGGAATAACGCAGGATCTCCTCGTTGCTTAGAGTAGCTTCGGGTTGGGCATCCATGACGGTGGACATGGCTCCTCATCAATATCAATCAATGGTTGACGGCGAGTTACAGACAATAGCGTCCCGATCGCGGGAGGCGGGAAATTCGACGATATTCCAGCCTGTCCTTCGCCGGCTCATCGCGTCAACAGCCGCCGGCAATCGACGGCACAATGGAAATGGTATCACCGTCATTCAGCGCCGTAGCTTCCTTCTGCAAGTAGCGCATATCTTCGTCATTTACATAGATGTTCACGAAGGAGCGCAGCTTGCCCTCGTCGGTGTAGAGGTGACGCTTCAAGTCAGGATGCTGCGCGACCAGGCTGGCGAGCGCGGCGCCAACCGTTCCAGCAGGCACGCTGACTGTCGCCTGCTTTCCTGTGTATTGACGAAGCGGCGATGGAATCTGGACCTGAGCCATATCCATAGTAGAGATGCCGCAGTATCTACCGGAGATTCAAGAAACGGCGCGGTTCTGCACGCCACGCCCTGCCCAGCCTCGCTCTCCAACAACCCCGTGAATGAAGGGGAACTGTCGCACCGTCGGCAACAGCGTTCGCGCTACGCAATATACTGTTCCGATGAAGTCGGTCATCGTCGGCACTGCCGGCCACATCGATCACGGCAAGACTTCGCTGGTGAAAGCGCTGACCGGCATTGATGCGGATCGCCTCCAGGAGGAAAAGCGTCGCGGCATTACCATCGACATCGGATTTGCCCACCTCGAATTGCCTGCGCCCAACGGCGAAACGCTGCGACTGGGCTTCGTCGACGTCCCCGGGCACGAGCGTTTCGTGCGCAACATGCTGGCTGGCGTAGGCGGAATTGACCTGGTTGTGCTGGTAATTGCCGCCGACGAAGGCATCAAACCGCAAACTCGCGAGCACTTCGATATCTGCCGCCTGCTGGCGGTGCAGCGCGGCATCACGGCGTTGACCAAGTCCGACACCGTGGACTCGGAAACGCTTGCAGTGGTGCGATCAGAGGTTGCCGATTTCCTGCGCGGCTCGTTTCTCGATCCTTCGCGTTCGCCGATTGTGTTTGCAAGCTCGCTGACCGGCGCCGGTGTTGACGATGTAAAGACCGCGCTCGCAAAAGTCGCCTCCGAGGTCGCCGCCAAAGATTCCGCAGCCATTGCGCGCTTGCCGGTGGACCGCGTATTCACGATGAAGGGGTTCGGAACAGTGGTGACCGGAACCCTGGTTTCGGGGACCATCCGAAAAGAAGAAGAGCTGGAGGTCTTTCCATCCGGGAAGCACGTGCGCATTCGCGGCGTGCAGGTGCATGGATCGGCGGCGGAAGAGGCAATCGCAGGGCAGCGCACGGCGCTGAATCTGGCCGGCGTTTCGACGGAAGACATGGCGCGCGGCATGACGCTTGCGCCCGCAGGCACATTTTGCGCGGTATCGCGGATTGACGCGCGTATTTCCCTGCTAACCTCTGCGAAGCCCCTGAAAGACACGGCCCGCGTGCACTTTCACGCCTACACAATGGAAACTGTCGCGGAAGTTCGGCTCCATGGAATTAAGCAGCTCAGCCCCGGCGAGGAAGCATTTGCCCAGCTGAGACTCGCCCAGCCCATGCTCGTTCTTCCAGGAGACCGTTTCATAGTGCGGCAGTTTTCGCCCGTCGTGACGATTGGTGGCGGAATTGTATTGGACACGGCGATGCCGCCCGGCAAGCGTAGCGCCGCGGATGCCACAACATTCTTGAGCACGATGCTCACGGGTTCTCCGGAACAAGTGTTAGTAGCCCGAGTGGCACGGACCGGCACCAAAGGCTTGAGGCTCAGTGACGCACAGGGACAAATGAACATGCGGCGCGAGGAAGCGGCAAGGATCGCTGGGCGCGCGGGTTTGGTGCGATGCGGCCAGGTGCTCATCTCAACGGCGGCGTATGCCGCAGCAGGCACTATGCTGGTCGATACGGTCCGTAGATTTCACGATTTGAATCCTTTGGTTGCCGGAATGAGCAGAGAGGAGCTGCGCGACCGCCTCAACCTCGAGTCCGAAGTGTTTTCAAGCGTGCTGGACAAGGCAATCGAGGCAAAGAAATTAGGCGTCACAAGTGAACTGGTTCACCTGGCGGGTCGAGGCGTTGTCATGAAAGACGACGAGGCGGAATCGAAGACAATGATCGAACAGGCATTCGTCTCCGCCGGATTGAAAGTGCCATCGCTAAGAGAAGTGTTAGCCGGCTTGAAGGTGGATCAATCGCGCGCTCACAAGTTAGTGACGCTGCTGCTTCGGGAGAAGGTTCTCGTAAAGGTCTCTGACGACCTGGTCTTTCATCGTAATTCCCTCGCAGAGCTTCGTCGGAAAGTTGTCTCGCTCAAGAGCTCGACGCCCAGGATCGATGTCGCCCGCTTCAAGGAGATGACCGGAGTCACTCGCAAATATGCGATTCCGTTGCTCGAATATCTCGATCGCGAACGTGTTACCCGGAGAGTGGGGGATGAGCGAGTAATTCTCTGACTCGCCGACTAACCGCCACAAACCGATACAGACAGCAGGATCGCGGCGGTTGGATAACTTAACAGCAAAACGGGTATGAAGAACGTTCGCATCATCGGCGCGGGGTTGGCTGGATCTGAGGCGGCGTGGCAGTGTGCGCGCCGTGGAGTGACAGTCGATCTTGTCGAGATGCGGCCCGTACACATGACACCCGCGCATCAAACCGGGGAGTTCGCAGAGTTAGTCTGCTCGAATTCGCTGAAGTCCGACAGCGAGAACACCGCCCCCTGGCTGCTTAAAGAAGAGATGCGACGAGCCGGGTCGCTGCTCATCGAGATCGCTCGATCCGCGGCCGTTCCCGCGGGACATGCGCTGGCGGTCGATCGCTCCGAATTTTCGCGAAAAGTCACCGGAATGATTTCAGCTGAACCGCTGGTCAACATTTGTCGAGAAGAGGCAACCAGCATCGACGACCATCAGGTTACTGTGATCGCAACCGGCCCTCTGACTTCCGATGCGCTGGCTGTGCAGATTGCGCGTCTGTGTTCGCCCGCTGCTTCGCAAGAGCATCCGAGTTCGGACAGCGCGCTGACTGGAGTGTCAGCGCCACACGCGCTGTTTTTCTACGATTCCATCAGCCCTATCGTCGAGGCCGATTCCATTGACATGAATAAGGTGTACATGGCCGCCCGCTATGACAAGGGGTCAGCCGACTACGTCAACTGTCCCATGTCGAAGGAAGAATATGACGCGTTTTACGATGCGCTCGTCTCCGCCGAGTCCGTTGCGGAAAAAGACTGGGAAAAACTGAATTACTTCGAAAGCTGCCTGCCCATCGAGGAAATTGCGCGTCGTGGCTGCGATACGTTGCGCTTCGGGCCCATGAAGCCGGTCGGCCTCAAAGACCCACGCACCGGCCGAATTCCCTATGCAGTGGTTCAGTTACGGCAGGAAAATCTGCGCGCCGATTCCTACAACCTGGTCGGCTTTCAGAATCACCTCAAGTTCGGCGATCAGGCTCGGGTGCTCAGCCTGATCCCGGGCCTTGAGCACGCGCGTTTTCTGCGCTACGGCCAGATTCACCGCAACACGTACATCAATGCGCCAACCTTGCTCGCATCGACGCTGCAAATGAAGGAACATCCAGAGCTGTTGTTCGCCGGGCAAATTTGCGGCGTGGAAGGCTATGTCGAATCGATCGCCACCGGCCTGATGGCGGGCGTGCATGCGGCGACGCTCGCAATTGGGGGCAATCCCGAACCGCCGCCGCGCGCCACTGCTTTCGGGTCGCTCGTCCACTACATCACACAGGCCGACGCGCGCAACTTCCAGCCTGCCAATATCACGTTTGACCTTTTGCCGGCGCTCGAGAATCGCGTCCGCGATCGCAAGGAACGCCATCGGTTGCAGTGCGAACTGGCCCTGCGGGAGTTCGACGGGTGGCTCAAGTGCGCTGGTTGCCAGCCCTCGGCCGCAATAGAGAGTAAGGACACATAAGCCGCACGGCCGTCTCGTGACGGGTCGTCATTGACGCGGCGACTCTCGACACGATACCTTGGCGGCGGTAGCGCGAGGTGCATCTTGCCTGTCTCCGCCGTGGATTGTGTTCAGCCGGCCCTCCAGCATGCTCGCGACCAGCTTTTTCGTCCGTTTCGATTCGGCCAGTGGTCGCGTTTGGCTCTCGTCGGATTCCTGGCCGCTGAACTGCACACAAGCGGATGCAATTTCAACGGTTTCAATTTTCCGCTCTCTTCCCATCCGCGCAGGGTTGGCGAGTTTACGACGACGCTGGCGCCTTTCCCGCATTTCGATCCTGCGCGCATCGCCCAGTTTGCCGCGTTGATTGTCGCAGCGGCCGTGGTGGCCTTTGTTTTGTTCTTCGTCTTCCTTTACCTCAACAGCATCTTCCGCTTCATCCTGTTCGAGTCCGTCGTCACGAAGCGCTGCTCGATCGGCGAAGGCTGGTCGCGGTGGCGGCGAGCAGGCCGGCGGTATTTCCTCTGGCAGATCGTGCTTATGATCGCGCAGGGGCTGTTCATAGGCGTGCTGATCGGCGTTCCGCTAGCCCTGGCCGCGGCTCTCGGGTGGTTCAGGAACGCGGACGAACACATAGCCCGTAGCGTTCTGGGAGTCATTTTTCTTCTCGGTCTCTTTTTCCTGTGCCTGTTGGTCGCCGCGGCGGTTCAACTTCTGGCCAAGGACTTTCTGGTGCCGATCATGGCGCTCGAAAATGTCGATTTCGCCGATGGCTGGAGCCGGTTGCTGGCGCTGATACGGCCCGAACTGGGGAATTACGTCATCTACCTGCTGCTGAAGATTGTGCTCGCCATCGCAGCGGCAATTATCTTCGGCATCCTGACCCTCATCCCGATATTCGTCCTTGTCGTACCGGCAGTTCTCGCGCTGTTCGCGGGCTATAAGGCGGGTTTGGGATGGAACGTCACGACCGTGAGCATGGCTGTCATCTTCGGAAGTATCCTGATCGGTCTCTTGATATACCTCGTCGCCCTGATCAGCGTGCCCGCGACGGTCTTTTTCCCGGCGTTCTCGATCTACTTTTTCGCTTCGCGGTATTCAAAGCTGGATGCGTGGTTGAACCCGCGGCCTCCGGTGTCGGAATTGCCGCCCGTGGTCGAGTCTCCGCCGCCATTCGAACCCCCACCTTTGCCGCCATCGCCCGAACCTGTCGGCTAGCTTCCCGATGTGCGAAACTCCTGCATCTCTTAGATTTCGGACCCCACATGGCAGACGCGGCCCACAAGGTAGTCGCTCGGCTTTAGACCCTGCTCAATCATCAGCACTTCAACTCGCGAAGCTGCATTGTGGGGGCGGAGTATGAGGTGATTGCCTGCAACCTCAACATATCTGATCGCGCAGGTCCCATCCCTTAGAACTGCGTAGACATTGCACTCGCCCTTCCGGTAAGGGAGCAACGAATTGTAGTGGCGGTCAAGCAACAGGGTCGCTCTCGAATGCATGCGTGGATACATGCTCGTGGCATCCTGCGCGTCTGCTTTGATGGCGACAAACCGTTCCCAATCGGCCCGTTGGCCCTCGACTTCGTGTTTTATCCGCTTCAGAAAGCTCTTCCTGAACTTCAGTATCTCCTTTACGTACATGCTGCTGATCTGCGCTTGCGTCGCGGCGACCTGAGGTTCCGTCACGACGACGTTGTCGAACTCGTCGTCGCTCGGCGGCAGAATTGAAGCCCGCTTATTAACCTCCACGGAATCAATCAAATCCAATACGGAAAGATGTTGGACGTTCAAAACCTTATCCATGCCTTCTAGGCTGAGGCCGCGTTTGCGATTTAAGAAATTTGAAATGTGAGCCTGCCTGAAGCCTGTCTGTTCGGCCAAGCGCAAACCCGTCAGTTGTCCTGCGTCGATGCGCTCCCAGAGTGTTCTGCGAAGGTTTTCTTGAAGAGTGCGAAATTTCATGCGCGCGAGTATACCACGCGCTATAGCACAGCGCTATTGCTAGGTAAAATGCAACATCCTCTAGGCAATATAGAACTTGACTTAGTCGCCACTAAGACATATCATCTCATGGTTATTATTTCATAATGCACTCATATTGCAGGAAAGGGTTGACCGTCATGATAGAAACGTCGTCCAGCGGAGAAGAGGAGATAAGCTTCGTCGAGTTTCGCCGAAAAGTGCGCTCGGCAGAGGTTCTGTCGGGGTCGATGTCGCGTTTGTTGCACCAACTTCACTTTACGGGGCGTTTGAGCGTGATCCTACGGAATGGGCAAGTGCTCAAGTCCGGATATGAGGAAGGCTATTTCCGTAAATTGGAGTCGAACGACAGCGCTAGATTGCAGTAAACTGCGGAACTTATAACTAGATAGCTACACAGGTCATCGTAAGAGAAACGAGCCCTGGGCCGACGATCGGCGCCAGGGCTCTTTGTTTTGGCGTCATTCATTTCATAGCGAGAGGCGATCATGAATCTTATAACCGAAATCGGAAGTACAAACGTTGGAGCGGAGCTGAAGTATTGCGAACGCTGTGGCGGATTGTTTCTGCGTTTCCATGGAGCAAGCCTTGTATTTTGTGCCGCTTGTACGGCGCACCGCGCCGAGTTTTTGTCCACGACAAAAGGCTTCGGCAAAAGAATGACTCGTGCCCGGCGAAACCTCAGAGTTCCCGAGATTCATGGGAGCACGGGGCTGCGGAGCGCAAGCATTGATTATCTGCATGGAGTGGCGATCATTGAGGTGCAGCCATGTTGAATCAATCGGTGCTGGGTGTTCACACATGGGATTTCATGGGCCAGGTGGGACCGCCGCCGTTATCGTTCGGTCCGACGGATATCGAACTCTGGCCCTACCGCGCCCGCACGACGGCGTTGCTGCGCCGTTATGCCCGGGCTTCGGTCGAGGCCGGGCGGTTACCGTCCATGCTGGGGCGCGAGTTTTTTCGAGCAAGGCTCACGTCGTATTCAATGAAAAGCTGTGAAGACGTGGTCATTTTCGTCGCTGACATGGACCGCTCGCTCGATTTGCTGAGTCAATCTGACAGAAAGTTACTTACCATGAATGTTCTCGAGGACTATACGGTTTGTGAGGTGTCGAGGCTCCTCCGTTGGCCTCAAAGAACTGTTGAGCGGCAGTTACAGACGGCACTCGATGATTTATCGCGCATTTTGCTCAAATGCGGCTTAGTAAAAAGACTGTCTTAGTAACATGGGGGGAGTTAGGGCGAACGGGCAAAAAACCTGTCAAGAGGGCGGAAACGGCCAAATCGGCGTAAGTCATTCAAATGACGGCAAAAATAAATGTCGAAAAGTTGGCGGGGTACCCCCCCTTGATTTGATATCCTAAACTTAAGAGTAGAAAAAACGAAACTTCCGAGGGCGCGTCAGTGATCGGCGATGGTCGGAAACTGCATCGCGCCCCCTTTCGTTTTCCGGTTGTGACAGCGCGGTTGCCTGAAATGGGCATTTTTTGTGCCCCCGGGGGCCGCAAAACGCCCACTGGACCGAAGAAGACGTAAAATTAGCAAGAAGGCGGGCAGCTGAGCGTCAGGACAGGACGGGGCGGAACACGGCATGGACATGACCTGGATCACCGAAAGAATCGCGCTGGGAGGCGGGATCTGGAACGCGCGGAACATGGAAGAACTGGCGCAAGCCGGCGTCACTCACGTTCTCGACATGCAGATCGAATTCGATGACAGGCCGCTAGCGGAGCCGTATGGAATACGGGTGCTGTGGAATCCGACGGACGACGATTTTTCGCCTAAGCCACCGGAACTACTGGAGCGAGGGGTCGATTTTGCGCTGGAAGCGCTGGAGGAGCCGGGAGCGCGGTTGTATATACACTGCGCGGCCGGGGTGCATCGGGCTCCGATGATGACTTTGGCGGTGCTGTGCGCGCTGAACTGGAAGATCGACCCGGCCATGCAGTTAATCGAAAGCCGAAGGCCGGTGGTAGATTTTGCGGACGTGTACGTGGAGAGCGTGCGGAACTTTCTGGAATCACGTTTCGAGAGCGCGTCGCAGAGTTCGGACCGGGATGGGTGATCGAGGGTCCGCTCTTGACAGTTTTTCTGAAAAATGGGAAACAGGCCGCTCAGCAGGGCGGCTTTCTTATTGGCCCGAACGCGGGTTGGTCGAGTGACGAGGAGAAAACAAGACATGGGCAGGGCGAGTTTCAAGAATATCCTTCAGACCGCGGAGCGCTTCCTTCAGGGGCTGCAGCGGGCTCATCGCGGAGCGGTTGAAGAGGGGGCGGACGAGGTCACTGCGACCTCAGCGGCTAAAGCCGCCGATGAGAACCCGACGGTTACCGCAACGCTGAAGCGCTGCGCCCCCCCAAAACAGAGTTTTTCCGCAGCGTGTAAAGCGGCGGCGTGTAAAGCGGCGAATGAAAACGCGGCATTTACCGCAGCGCCGATGTGCGGGCTCGAGAGCTGGGCGGTCCCTCAGGGACTTGAGCCGTTCTTTTCACTTTTCCCCGCGCTGAAGGGCAGGGCTATGTTGGCTCGCCCCTCCGGGGCTGGACGGTTCAGCACCTCTCGAACCGGGACAGGCTGGGCGTTCTTTGTGCTGGCGCTGCTGATGACGGTGAACATTCCCGGGAGGCTGCACGCTCAAGGGCCGTCGCTAACGACAATCAGCGACACCATATATCGCGCGGACGGAACGCCGGCATCCGGCATAGTCTTAATTTCGTGGCCCTCGTTCGAAACGGTCGAGGGAGACGCGGTAGCGGCGGGCAATCAGAGCGTGACGATCGCTGCCGGCGGCGGGTTCACAACGCAATTAGTTCCAAACACCGGGGCCAGCCCCGCTGGAACCTTCTATGTCGTGGTTTATCAACTTGACGACGGCACGGTGCGGACCGAGTACTGGTCGGTTCCAACGACGTCGCCGACGACGATCGCAGCGGTGCGAACGACTCCGGGAACCGGACTTGGGAACACGGTCGCGACGCAGCAGTATGTGAACGCCGCCGTTTCGACCCGGGCGCTCGACTCGACAGTTGTGCATCTGGCGGGAACGGAGACGATCACGGGCACGAAGCAGTTTGCGGTACCGCCTTCGCTGCCCCAACCGGTGGGAACGAGCGACGCAGCGAACAAAGGGTACGTAGACGCCGTGGTCGGCAATGTAGGTTCGGGGGCGTATGTATTGAAGGCGGGAGATACGATGACCGGGCCTTTGAATCTTCCGTCCGATCCCGCTTCTCCAACGCAGGCTGCCGATCGACATTATGTGGACAATGGGCTTTCGGCCAAAGCGGACGTCGTCAACGGATTGGTTCCCGCCGCGGAACTGGGTTCGGGGGTTGCCAGCTCCACGACTTGTCTAACAGGTAACTCGACGTGGGGATCCTGCGGAGGCGGCGCACCGGCGGGAATCACTTATGCCACGACAGCGCTAACCTGGTCGCAGACGATAACGACCGCGTTGACGGGCGGGTCCCCAGCGATGGTGACACTAACTCCTTGCCCGGCTGGCATCGACACGACGAGCGGAGCCGGCTACCAAGTGCTGCTTTCCGGAGGGGGAAACAGCGAGGCGGTGAACGTACTTACAGCAACCGCCGGATGTACATCGGGAGCGGCATCGGGGACGATCAGCTTTACCCCGTTTTATTCCTATCCGGCCGGCTCGACGGTCGGCTCCGCCACGGGGGGCATTCAAGAAACGCTGAATGCGGCATGCGGAGTAAATCCGATCACCTACAAAAACAGCCAGTGCAATGTAACCATTCCGGCGAACGGCGCTAACAGTTCGGTAAACACGTACAACATTGCAGGAACGATTTACCTGCATTCCAACCAGTCGGTGCTGAGCGGTTATGGAACGACGCTCAACTGCAATGGCCGCGGCGCATGCTTGCAAATCGGCGATTTGACGAATTCAAACGACTACCAGAGCAACGCGGTGCTGGGCCTGAGTTTTCGTTCACCTACGAACCTTTCCACTAATCCGGCCTTTGCTGGAGTCGCGATTACGCAGACGCAGCGGACATCCCATGCAGCTACGATTACCACGGCAGGTCCCCATGGGTTCCGAACCGGCGACATGGTGACGATCATGTATACGGACAACAATGCGTACTGGGGGGACGCGATCGTGACGGCCGTGCCGAATTCGACGACCTTTCAGTACGCGCACTCGGGCGCGGATATCGCGGCCCAGACTACTCCTGGCGAAGTGGCTTTGGCATATGTCGCGGTGCTGGACAATGGAATGAACACGCACCTGAACGATATTTCCTATGACAAGGTGGGAGAGAACGGTTCGTTCAATAACTTCTTCGATATGTGGGACGACGAAAATGCGACGATCGAGCATTTCGACAGTTCCAGCAATTTGACGGGGAATGCGAATTGGACGGGTTCGTTTGTGTTCTCCGCGGGAAACCAGGGATCGTTGAAGCAAATCGCTCCGGTCATCACGATGCGCGATTCAACAATCACGGCAATCAATCCGGGTGTAACTGTCTATAACTCGAACGGAATTTACATCGAGAATACAGTTTTACAATCGAGCGGGCCGTGGCAGGTCTACTCGGCGAATTCCACCGGCAATTACCAGGGCGCATATCTGAAAAACATTTACTCGGAAAGCAGCAATGGCGCCAATCCGCTATCGCCTGCGCGCTCGCCGTTTGCGGGCACAGGCATTGCGGGCCTGATAGCGGGTACGTCGACCGGCGCCGCAAGTTTCTTCGTGAGGGGCTCGGGCGGGATGGAAGGCGCGGTCCCCGGGGGCGGCAGCGGGTCAGTGCCTTACGCCTATTTCGTAGTGGCCAAAGATGCGAGCGCGGAAAATCAAACCTCGCCGATGGAGGTGCTGACCTACAATTCGACTGGAAGCGACACCATCACGATACGATGGCCGCGTATAGCCAACGGGACAGACGTTATCACCTACGATCTGATTCGTGCCACGACACCTATGGGCGTTACCTCGGTCTACCCTTACTACGGAGGTTGTAATGGCGGCTCGACGACCGCGTGCGGCTCCGTTGCCACCAATATCGCGCAGTGTTCCGGCCTAGTATGCTCCTATGCAGACAACGGATCGACCGTTACGACAAGCTATGTGGTGCAGCAAGGGAACTATGTCGGCAACTTACTGTTCTGGCCAGGGTCAATTGTGGCAGTAAATCATAGTGTAAATGTGGACAACGAGCACTGGGCCGCGGTGGGCGTGGGTCTGGGAGGCAATCCGCTTGAAATCGCGCCAACATGCACACAGTACGGTTCGACGTCTCCAGGCAGCTACATTGCCTGTGAAAACAGCAATACGAATAACTCGGTGCCGAACCAGACGGCCACGCTGATCACGGACGGGGGCGCGGCGGGCGGCGGCCAAACATTATCCAAGGGGCGATTGAACTTCTCGACAAGCCCATGGGCCAGCCTGCAACCGCACCATATCATCACATTAGTCGATTCGCAGCCGGGTCTAACTCGCGCCACCTGGGGGTATCGTCCCGCGGCAAGCGCGAATGACGCGTGGATCGGGACGGACGTGCCGAGCGGCGGGGTGGGATTGAACCAGGGACAGTTGGCATTCGGGTCGCCGGTGTTGATTACGAACTATATTGCGGCAACCGGCGACGGAGTCCATGCGAATTGGCTGGAGCGACTAAGTGGTGCATTGAAGGAATTCAATGTGCCGGTGAAATTCGATCAGAGCGTGACACTTTCGGGAGTCAGCGACGGCTGTCTAGACGTGGCGGGCGGAAAGGTCGCGTCAACCGGCAGCCCGTGCGGATCGGGCTCGGGCGGAGGCGGATCGGTCAGTTCGGTGTTTGGCCGAACGGGCGCAGTGATTGCGCAGGCCGGCGACTACAGTGTTTCGGCGATTACGGGGGCGGCAGCGGACGCGGCCGTGGTGCATAACACGGGGAATGAATCGATAAGCGGGACAAAGACATTTGCCAATAACGTAGTGGTTACCGGTAACTTAGTGCTGCCGCAAGGGAGCGGATATGTTCCGACACCAGGCGGTATCGGGCTGGATACACAAGCCGCGTTGCCGGTCGTCAACATTGGCGGCACTACGCAGCAGATTGCTCTTACAAGTTCGAACATTACGGGCCAAGCGGGAACGGCCTTGGCGCTTGCACAGCCGCCCGCCCAATGCAGCGGATCGTTCGCGACAGGAATCCAGGCGAACGGGAACGCGAATTGCACGACGCCAAATGTGATCCAGTTGGCGGAAACATCGCAGCCCGCGGGGATTCCGAACTGGGGCATATTCTGGTTTGACGCTACGACTCATGCGCCGAAAGTTATCGACAATAATGGCCAAGTTACCCAACTTGGACTGACCAACATGTTTAATTCGGATCCGAACGGCGACCCGGGAGACAATCTTGAAGAGCGCAATGGAAGCAGTGCACAGAACCTGCGAGTGTACTCGAACTATGGGGGCAACACGGCGTGGACGCGTATGTCGCTAGGGTATGACGCGGCGAGCGGCTACCAGGTGCTGCGCAGCGAAGATGCGACCAGCGGGAACGCGCTTGGCCTTGGAATGTACATCGGGTCGAACTTGAAGTGGGCGTTCGCGGCAAACGGGGCGCTAAAGCCCAATAGCGACGGCGCATTCGACATCGGAACGGATTCCGGGCAGGCCGTGCGGAGCGTATTCGCGAAGACTTCATTCAATATTTACAGCACTGGCCGGCAGGATTTCGAGTTCGCAAACGATGCGACAAACGGGACGACGCTGAATGAGCTGGCGGTTTACAACAACGGAGCGGCGGGCGTTCAAACAGCGGGGACTTCGAACACCGATGGCGTGGTGGGGATTGTGAGCGGAGGGGCAGGCACGGGCGGAAAGGCGGTTATCACGTGGGCGGGACTTGCAGCGTGTAACTTTGATGCCGGTAATCCGGTGTCGGGTAATTATGCGGTTGCGAGTACGACGCAGGCAGGAACGTGCCACGACACGGGATCGACTAATCGCCCGACGGGTGTGCAGGTAATTGGGCGGATCGAGAATGGCCAAGTGCGGGTAAGTCTGGGACCGCCTAGTGGAGGCGGCGTCGGTGGCGCAGTAAGTTCGGTATTTGGACGTACGGGGGCGGTAAATGCGGCGGCCGGGGATTATTCGGTGGCGCAGGTTACGGGAGCGGCGCCGCTGGCGTCACCTACTTTTACCGGAGTGATGACGCATCCGGATGGGACGATGGTAAGTACGTCGGGGTGGGCCGGCAGTCCGACGTTTCTCAATAACGTCACCATTAGTGGCAATCTGAATGTGGTGGGAAACATTAATCAGACGGGCAGCAGCCCGACGCAATGGTCGGGGAAAGAATGGACGGGAACGACGGCGACAGTGCCGGCGGGGATGGATTTTTCGCTGGGGGTGGGGACGGATGCGATGTTTCATTGCCAGCTTGCGAATGGGGCATCGTGCATGGCCTTTGTACCGACGAGCACGACGGTGAATGGGCACGCGCTTTCCGGGAATGTGGCCTTGGGCGCGGGCGACCTGACGACGGGGACGCTTCCGCATGCGCAGCTTCCGACCCTAGTGAGCGGGGACATTCCTAACAATGCGGCGAATACGACGGGGACGGCGGCGAATCTGAGCGGGACACCAGGGCTGCCGAACGGAACGACGGCTGCGACACAGAGCGCAGGGGATAACTCTACTAAGTTGGCGACGACGGCGTATGTGGACAGCGGCCGTGGAGCTTATTGGATGACACCGGGTTCGACCGGAACATCGTCGCCGATTGGGTGCGATGCGAACGCGAGCAAGGCTTATATCTGGGGGATCTCGATTCAGTATCCGCTGCTGACGTCAAACGTGATGTATTACATCAGCGGAGCCGATAATAGTAGTAACACTTATGACTTGGGGATTTACGACTCGGCGGGGAATCTGAAGGCACATACGGGGGCACTGGCGGGGACGACGTTTGCGCCCAGCAGCGGGTATAAGACGCAGGCGTGGACATCGGCGAATGTTACGATCGCGCCGGGAAGATACTTTGTGGCGATTGCTTGCAGCGCGACGAGCGGGACGGCGACGTTTGGATATGCGTATGTTCCGAACTGGGTGGGAAAGACGGAAGAGCCGGTGGCGACGGCGGGAGCGCTGGGGGCGACGATGGTGGTGCCGAGCAGTCCGACGTGGGCGAATGGCGGGATGCCGACGCTGGCGTTTTACTAGGGCGGAGGCGGCGCTCGGGGCGTGTGGCGGAACACAAGGTCCCTCGACTTGCCCTCGCTTGCGCTCGGGGCGGCGCTCGGGATGACAGGGTTAGAAACTGAGGATGACAGGTTTGGAAGCTCGGGATGACAGGTTTAGAAGCTGGGGACCGAGCGCGGGGCGCGCTCGAAACCGCCGGCGAGGCGCCAGCGCTACGGTCGAGGGTGAACGCGCTACACGAACAAAGCCAGGGTAGCTGAGGGTGAACGCGCTACACGAACAGAAGTGTCCGTATCACACCCGAACAGGGCTGTAAGACGGTCTAGTTAGATACTCATGAATAAATTAATGGTGGTTTGTCTCCTTTTTATGGGGGCTGGGGTGGCGTGTGCCTCGAATTATTACGTGGACTGCAACTATGGGTCGAATGGCAGCCCTGGCACGCAGGCACAGCCGTGGCGCACTCCGCTGGCGGTTACGCTGCACTCGGCGAATCCGGGGCTTAGCGCCGGCGACGCCATCTATTTCAAGCGGGACTGCACATGGTATGAAGGCGTGTCGCTGACGTCATCGGGGCAGAGCGGGAATTCGATCGTCATTGACAGCTTTAATTCGGGACGGCCTCCCCACCTGACGGGCTACCTGCCGGTCGGGGACGCGTACTGGTCCGTGTACGCGGGGAATGTGTGGGTGACGAAACCGCTGTTCGAGCACAACGACATCAAGCGGACTGTCTACGACCGCATCGTGACAGCGGCCATTGCTTTCGCGGTGAGCGCGGTCATTGCGTTGCACGATCATTTCCTGCCGAAGTAACGCGAATAACAGACAAGGAGAGCAGTTATGGATTTCGCGCAGAGACCGCTGCGTGCGCTGACGCTAGTGCCTGCCGTTGTGGAGAGCATCGAGGGCCTTTTTGGGCGGCACAGCGGACGGGAGAAGAAAGAATCGGCGATGTCGTTTGTGCTGGCGGCGCTTCATGTGAGGGAAGCGGTTGCGAACGGCACAATCGTGGATGAAGAGAGGTTCAAGGAGGGGCTGTCGAAGATGATCGACGGCGCGGTGGCGTGCTTGAATGCGTCGAGCCGGGCGGCAAGGTGGCGGTAGTGGCGCCGTCTTAGGGGATTTACAAACCGAGGGCGGGGCGCCCTCGGAACAGCCGGCAGGGTGCCGGCGCTATGGTCGAACGGCTGGGCTTAATCAGAGGAGGCTAGGCAGGAAGCAATGATGAACTTACTAAAGCAATACGGGCCGGTGGTGTGCACGCTTGCAGGGACGATTGGGGCGGCAATTTTCACACCTGCATTTATTGCGGGGCATCCAGTGGCATTCGCGTGGGTTAATGCGGCAGCGCAGCTGCTGCATGCAGTGTTGCCGTCAATTTTCGAAGGGAAAGCGAGTTGAACATGAAGAGGCTGACGATGTTCGTGATGGCACTTGGACTACTGTCGATGATGGGCTGCAATCCGATTGAAAATCGGGCACGGGATACGGCGGCGGCGCTTTCCGGGTCCATCGTTGCGGCGCAGACCAAGTACCAGGGAAGATGCGGGGCGAACCCGAACCAGGAAGTTTGCCAACTGATTAATCGGGGCGTATCGGGAGAAAACGCGTTGATTACCGCGGTTGAGACTTACTGCGGATGGACTGCTACGCTCGCCCCACCGGATCCAACGGCGGCGTGTGCGCCGGTGAAATCGGCGCAGGCGGCGCTGGAGGCAGCAATCAGCAATGCTGCTTCACTTACGCTCGAAATCAAAGGAGCAATCTAATGGGCGCGACAAGTCTGATTAGTCTGGTTCTTACGCTGCTGCAGTCGATTCTTGCGTCGGCAAAGATCGGAGGAGTGGCTCCTGATGTGATTGCGAACATCGAGGCGGCGGTCGCAAGCCTGCTGGCAGTGCAGGGGACGCCGGTGACATTTGCGCAGTTGGAAGAACTGCGGGTTACGACGAAGTGGTAGGACGTTTCCATATCCCAGGAAATGCGCGGAATAGTGAAACGGTGTGCTCAGGGATGGAGGCCGTGGAAGACACAAGGTCCCTCCACTCCGCTTGGCTTCGCCTGCGCTGCGGTCGGGATGACAAGGGAGTGGGCGAGGTCCCTCCACTTTGCTTCGCTGCGGGCGGGAGCGGGCGAGACCGCCCGCGCTACACTAAGCTAAGTTGTCGCCAGTACGTTATTTCCGAGCCACTAACCTACTTCTTCGCTCCAGTTCTCGAGGGACTTCTTTACTACAGCCATGAACTGGTCGGCTACGGCGCCGTCTACGAGGCGGTGATCGTAACCAAGGGTTAGATGAACCACGGAGCGGATGGCGATGGAGTCGTTGCCGTCCTGGTCGGTGATGACCATGGGTTGCTTGGTGATTCCGCCGACACCCATGATGGCGACGTTGGGCTGGTTGATGATGGGCAGGCCGAAAACGGCGCCGAACTGGCCGGGATTGGTGATGGTGAACGTGGAGCCTTCGACATCGGCGGGCAGCAACTTCTTGGTACGGGCGCGCTCGCCGAGATCGGTGATACCGCGCTGGAGGCCGAGGAAGTTAAGTTCATCGGCATTCTTGAGGACGGGGACGATGAGGCCCCAGTCAAGGGCGACGGCGATGCCGGCGTTGACGTGCTTGTGATAGCGAATGCTGTCGCCTTCGAGAGACGCGTTGACGATGGGAAACTGCTGGATGGCGATGATGGCGGCGCGCACGAAAAATGGCATGAAGGTAAGGCGCGCGCCATAACGCTGCTCGAATCCGCTTTTGAGCTTGTTGCGCAGGTTGACGATGCGCGTGATATCCACTTCAAACATGCAGTGGACGTGCGCGCTGGTACGGCGGGACTCGATCATGCGCTGGGCGATGATCTTGCGCATCTGGGACAAGGGAACAAGATCGCCGGGAATTGCGGCGGGAGCGGGGCGCGGGGCGGAGACAGGAGACGCGGCAAGCCGCGTCTCTACGGCGGCGGGTTTGTGCTCGACGTAGTCGAGTACATCCTGCTTGGTGACGCGGCCAGCGGCACCGGTTCCGTGGATTTTTGCGAGATCGACATTGTGCTCGCGAGCGAGCTTGCGCACGAGTGGAGAGGAGCGGACATCGGAGTCCTCTTCGTCGGCGGCAGGAGCAGTGGCCGGCGGAGGCGCGGGAGCAGCCTCTTTCTTTGCAGGAGCGACGGGAGTTGGGGCGGAGGCTGCCGGGGCCGCGGGTGAGGGCGGCCGCGCCACACTGGAAGCGCCGTTACCTTCGCCGATGATACCGACAACGGTGTTCACCTGGACAGTGTTGCCTTCGGAGACCTTGATTTCCTGAAGGACGCCGCTGGCAGGGGCCGGGATTTCGGCATCGACCTTATCCGTGGAAATCTCAAAGAGGGGCTCATCACGTTGGACCTTGTCACCGGGCTTTTTGAGCCACTTGGTGATGGTTCCTTCGAAGATGGATTCGCCCATCTGGGGCATGACTACATCGGTCGGCATAGTTTCCCTCTCCATGAAGCCCGCAGACACGACGCGGGACAAGAGCAAACAAACATTATAGCGAAGCCGGAGTAACGGGTTGGAGTCCACAGCCCGACGCTTTTACGGCGCGGAGCGAAAGATGGCGCATAGGTGTGCAAGTTGGCGTGAGCAAGCTCGTAAAGAGCGCGAAACTGGGAGGAAAACCCCGGTTGAGAAAGCAGGGGCGGAACCGCAACGGGAACGGGAAGGAAGACTTCAACGCGGTGAACCCGCGCCTCGAGGTGGCAGTTGCGCGCCGTGGGGCGGGGACGGGCTTGCGGAAGTTCCGTTTGCCGCGGTGGCACTGTTCACGATTCTGTTGCTTTGCATGCCGGCATTCGGGCAGACGGTCTACGCGGGGAGCGCGGCGTCTTCCGGACTTATGGCCAGCGGTGCAGGCGCCGGTGGCGCTCCACTGACCTATGCGGCGCGGACGGACATTTGCGAAAGCGGTACGGAAACGGGCCCGCTTGGCTGCGCGTATAGCGCGACAACCTGCCCGACGTGCACAGGACCATCATGGGCCGAGCCGATGCAATTCACCGGCTACCCGATTCCTGGCATTCCGGGTTTGAAAGGGCTGCCCGTGCCGGGGCCGACAATGGGTTCATCGTGCGGAGCGCAAGGCTCGAGCAGCAATAATCAGTACCTTTGTGGCATCAACACGACCATCACCGATCTAGACTTCGGGACGACGATGGTGCGCGCAACGGATTCCACGCTTTCGAATACGACCAACTATCCGTGCGGCGGACCCAACATGGGATACCAGTTCATGATGGGTTCTGACGGTGCACTACATGTATGGGCTTCGGACTCCTCGAAACTGCTGGTCAGCAACCCCTATGGCAACATGGAAATGTTGTCATTCGATCCCAGCACCATGCAAGTAACCCCTACGGCGGTTTGCGGGACCGTCTTTCAAAGCGGAACTTTTCCAGCCTTCAGCGGCAGCAATCCCCAAATTATTTACGAGTTGAATACCGACCAAGAAAACACGATTTTTTACGGCTCAGGAAGCGGCACGTGCGAAGTGGGCGAGAATATGACACAGGCTGGCAGCCCGACGCCGACGGCGGTCTTAGAGGCCATCAACCCCGGCATCCTGATGCAGCTCGGCCCCATAACTCCGTCAACGGCCACACCCACGGGTAACGGCACATGGACCGGGAAGACGAGCGGCTGTACTTTCACGCCCGCGTCTGGCCGCGCAGCCCCGCCTGTGGGGACCGGCGCAACCGGCGCGCCATACGTGGTGAACATTTACAAGGGCACGATAACGCCCACAGGCGCAGCCAACCCCGGCATAGCGTTGCCCTGGGCTATTCGGTGGTCCTTGCTCTTTGAATTTAATAAAGTGTACAGCAACATTCCGGCCAGCGCCGCCGCCCTGTTTCCCGCAGCGGCCGTGGAAACCGGCGAAGGCGCTAACTCGTGCTTGCCTAACATCGGTTCCCTTCAAACGCCCAACTACACCGGGTTTAACGCGGGTTGGAATGGCTCATTTGCGTGCTCGGATGACGACACAAGTTGCTCGGTGTCCGTGGGGGACAACACCCAGGACGGTTTCTGGGGCACCAAGAACGGCAACACATACGTGGGGGCGGTGTACGAGCTTTCCTACAGCCCTGCGGGGTGCCGGGTACTGAATACGCACACCGACATGGTGACCGGGGATCGCTGCTCGGTAGCAGGTAACGCGCCGTATGTGTGCGGGCAGATACAGAACAACCAACACAACTTCATAGCGGGCAGCGTTACAACCACTTGCGGAACCGGGGGTGTGCAGCCTTGTTTGCCCAACTCAACGGTGGGCGCTAATTTTGACCAAGGCGACTCAACTACATTGGTTACGCAGCAAGTTACTGGGGCGATGACCCAATTTTATGCCTTTGGCTCAATCGTGAACGCGCCCAACGCTACGTCCGGACAAAAGATCTTCCAACCCAGCACTAGCGGAAGCGCCGGCTGGAAAACCGGAGTTATCTACGGCACGCCGGATGGCAACTCCGCGCATAAGTGGTGCGACTCGCTGGGGAATTGCCTTACGCCCAGCGCAGTGCCGGTCCCACTTCCTTTCTATTTTCCCACGTCATTGCATGATTCGGACCAACGTGCCGCAGCGGGGATCACCGGGCTTAGTTTTAATCAAGGCGATGACCACCGCATTATCGCCCAGGTGCAGGGAGCATATAACGGCACCACGACTCCAATAGGAACATGCACGACTGCCCCAGGCCCGTGCCCTAATGTAACAACCGTCACCATTGCGTGCACAGGGGCGGTCGCCGCCTGTCCGGAGGGCGGCGCGACATACACGGGCATTACGGGCGGAAATTTCACGGCCACCAATCACCTGCACCCCGATAGCCAGATTGCGCTAGCCATGTTAGGAGGCCCGTACAGCGCGTGCTCGGTGCCCCCCTCGGCATGTCACGATAGTTATCTGGCCTACAGTTTGTCCGATGCCAGCGCGGCGCCCAGTCAAACCATTCTGGCAGTGGACCAACCGGCCCCAACGGGTCTTTCAACGGTATTTGTTATCGCGGACCCGGGCGCGGCCACATACACCGATGTGGAAGCCGTTTACACCGGCGCTGCCAGCGGGCTTACGTGTACAGAGATCCAGCCCAACACCTGCCCATCGCTAAATCCCAACGGGGATTCTTTCATCAACAATGTGTACCCGTATGTGGCCGAGGCACAATCATGGCTCAATCAGTCTTTGTTAATGGGTGGGTGCTTAGATACCGCTACGTGCGAGGGGCACCAATCGGCGGGAATGACCGGGGACGGACGCTCAGGTTTGTATTGGTGGCACAATTTCGTCAACCAATCGTTACCCTGCACGACAACCGGGTTTACTCCGTGCCCGAAGAATAATACGCCATATCTATTGTCTTTCAGTACGCCATCTGATTTTCACGGCGCTTACGGCAATCACGAGCCGACCGATCACACACCTGTGTTGGCGATCTTTACTCATGTATGTGGGCAGAGTTCTGGAACGGGATCCACTCCCTGCTTCAGTCCGTTTGCCGCAGGTCAGGCTCTGGTGGGTGAAATAGCTGGGATGCAGAATAGTGTCACCAACCCAGCTGCGATTAACTGTAACTACGGAGATGGGCCAACCGCGTGTCTTTATCGTCTGGGCCATACGTTCAACAGTGACACGAGCTGGGCCTTTGGTGCACAAAACAACATTGGTAATGTCGATCCGACGGGCCGCTTCGTGGCTTTTCCGTCCGACTGGATGGAGACGCTTGGCTGCGCCGATGGCACTACTAATTGCTGGTCAAGTTACATTGCTACCGGAATGCCCGCAACATCTGGCACGCAGACGGTGATCCAGACAGATTCGAGCAGCAACATCACGGTGACGCTCAGCAATCAGTTTTGCCCGCCGGGAGGTACGCAGGAGTATTACGTGAACTCCACAACGACTTCGCCGATCGCGTGCGGCACGAGGCCGGCGCAGATTACGCTCAGCGGGTTCGGGCAAAATGGTTCGACAACGGGTTGGGCCAATCAGACAGTCACATTAACGGCGACAGGGGGAACGTGCACGGGACCCACATCAAGCGCCAACATTGTCTGCACAACGTTCACGGTGACAGCCGCAAATCCTTCAATCGTTCCGGCCAACTATGGACCGGCAGCGGAGCCTCTGGGCAGTCCGGCCGCGACGCAGAAGGCCACGCCGGCCAGCGGTCTATCCGGCGCTCAAACCCCTGCTCCAAGGTTTGACATTTGGATCGCCAGTATCACGACGGCGACTCAGAGTTACCAGGAAAGCCGTCAGCCGTAATTAGCGCTAATTATCTTATTGGCCGAGGTCGCGCGACGGCAGAATCATCTATTGAGTTGAGTAATAGGGGGAAGCATTGTGATCATTAGTCATCCTAATGTGCATCGCGAGTTTGTGGAGTACTCCGAGACGCAGAAGCTGCACATCGTGGGCGTCTATTCCAATCCATTTCGGTGGCAACGGCGACGAGAGAACTTCAAAGACTTCCGTTATCACATGGAGCACAGCCCGAATGTCGTGCTGCACGCGGTTGAGCTGGCGTTCGGAGATCGGCCGTGGGAGGTGACGACGGCGGACAATCCGCTGGACCTGCAGTTACGGACCGATTGTGTACTGTGGCACAAAGAGGCGCTGATCAACCGCGGGGTGGCGGAGTTTCCGGCGGACTGGCAGTACGGCGGGTATGTGGACGGCGACTTCCATTTCACGAGGCATGATTGGGCGCTGGAGGCGATCCACATGCTGCAGCACCACAGCTTTGTGCAGCTGTTCAGCAGCTACGCGGATTTGACAGGCGAAACGGCGACAAGTGTGACGGGGCATCGTCCCTATCGAATGAGTGCATCGTTTGCGTGGAATTTTCAGCACCCGCAGGAGTTCGTTGAGAGCCGCACGAGAAGCGTGGCGACGAATCGGAATCAGGATTCGTATATTCGGGCGGAACCGGTTCGCGCTGCGGCGGCGACGGGGACGGCGATGGCGTTTCCGTTCGGACTGGCTCCGGGTGCGACGGGGGGAGCGTGGGGCTGGCGGCGCGACGGGTTCGAGGCGACGGGAGGGCTGCTGGACACATGCATCCTGGGCAGCGGGGACTGGCATATGGCATTCGGGCTAGTGCAGGCAACGAACGTGGCGGCAGAGATGAAGCGGTGCACGTCGGGATACATCAAGTCTGTACTTGCATGGCAGGAGCGCGCGAAGAAATTGCAAACGGTGGAAGGGCGATCTCCAATGGGGTGCATTGATAACTTCGCGACGCATGCCTTTCACGGGAGTAAGGCGGCGCGCGCGTATGGGGAGCGGTGGTCGGTGCTACAGAAGCATGACTTCGATCCGGCGACGGATCTTATGCGCGACTATCAAGGGATTTGGCGCTGGGCTGGAAACAAGCCGAAGCTGCGCGACGATGTGATGAACTACTTTGTGTCACGGTCGGAAGATGGGGCGCTGCTGCTGGGGGAGCGGCCGCTGTAGAGGCGCTGCGCCGACTCGAGAACTATTCGGAGCGGATTGCGCGGCCCGATCTCACGTGGCCAGGGTTAGCCGGCGGCGTTGTGCCTCTGCCGGCAACAATGCATAGGTCCTTCGCTTCGCTCAGGATGACAACGCGCGCGCAGGTTGGACGGCGCACCTATCGATATGGCAAGCGAGACGGGCGGCAAAAGAAAAAGCCGCAAAGTGCTGCGGCTGATTCTTCAGACGTCGCGCTTGCGCCGGTCTACTCAACTCAGGAGGCTGGCACAAACCATGCCGCTCGGAGTCCGACAATGGACTACTTCGGATGCTTGTCTTTGTAGATGGACTTGCTGATGCGATTCTGCTGACGGTTGATGCCGTTCTGCTCGGCCTTGGTGAGATGGCCGTTGTGCGCCGCCATATCTTTCTGCTCGCGGTTCTGGACACTCGCCTCACGCCTTTCGAGATTGGAGGTCTGCTGCGCGCTCAGCTTACCGCTTTTGACGCCATTGCCAATCCGCTGCTGCTGGTTTTCTTCGCGCCCGTTGACTTGATTCACGCGCGGATGGCCAGGATCGACGACGCCGGGGCCGGCGCCCGAGGTGGTTGAGGTTTGAGCAGAGGCGGAACCGGCGAGCATGAGGCCACCGACTGCCAGGACTAAGAGCGAATTGGTCAATGTGTTGTTCATGTAGATAGAAACCCTCAGGCGAGAGATTAGTTGTGTCAGACTACGAGGGCTACGGTACTGAGGGACTAGACCGCTGGAATTACAATGGACTAAGATCGCGGCCTATTACTTATGTAACATACGTCTTATGATTTTGGGTGGCTTGGCGGCCCGAATGAACTCTTCTCTTTCTCTTTCCCTTTCCTTTTTTCTTTCTTTCCCTATTTCTCGACTCGTGCCTTTCCCCATCCGATGATGAGGGTGTAGGGGTCCCTTCGGCTTCGCTCAGGGCAGGCTTTTCGAACGCTGGGGGCTTGGCTTACCCCGCTTTCCTAAGGATGACGCGCGTCTTTCGGGGCTTGTCGGCGAGGTAAAGCCGAGACCGCACTTTTTGCACTCAGGGAGTCGAATCGGGAAAAAATGTCGCGGCGATTTCCGGTGGAAGATCCCAGGATGAGCATGCTGGGCCGGGAGAGGATTTTCGTTCCTGGGCGCGCTGGTGGGAGTTTTACGGCCTCGGCTCCAAGCGATTGAGGAGCCGAGGCTTAGGATGGCGCACCCATTTGCGTACTCCTTTTGTAACTTGGACTTACGGGTGGTTCGGGCCTACAGTGGATGAAACGCGTGTTGTGGGCAATTCGGCCCCTGGCGTGCACGTAGTATTTGCTTAACCTTGGCGCGGAACGATGGAACTTTCAATAGAATCTTGGGTTTACATAGGAATGAAGAAATTGGGGAAATTCGGGTTGGCGGTGGCAGTAGGGCTGCTGGGCTTGCTGGTTGCGGCATCGGCCCAGACGGCGCGGTACGGCGTCGCGGCTTCTGCGGTTGTCGTGATGGGGGACGGATCGAATTCGAGCGTTGACAGCGAACCGAACGATTCAATCCTGACCATCCGCAAGCGGGTGGACGAAGTCAATGTGCTGTTCATCGCGACCGACCGGCATGGCAAGTTTGTGCGGAATTTGAACCAGAAAGATTTTTCGATTCTTGACGATCACAAGCCTGTCCAATCGATCCTGAATTTTCGGCCGGAAACCGACTTACCGATCGACCTGGGCCTGCTGATGGACCTGAGCGGGTCGGTGCAAGGGCGCTTCGCGTTTGAAAAGGAAGCGGCCACGGGATTTCTGCAGCACATCATACGGCACGGATATGACAAAGCGTTCGTGGTGGGCTTCAACAAAGAGAGCCACCTGGCGCAAGATTTTACCGATAATGTGCCGGCGCTTGCGAGCGGGATTCAACGCATGAGGAACGGGGGCGGAACGGCGCTCTACGACGCGATTTACAAGGCTTGCCGAGACAAACTGGCGCGCGAGCAATCCGATCATCCGATCCGCAAGGCGATCATTGTGGTCAGCGACGGCGAGGACAATCAGAGCGAAGTGACGCGAGCGCAGGCGATAGAGATGGCGCAGCGCGCCGAGGTTCTCATCTACGCGATTTCGACGGACGACAGCGGCCTGATTCTGCGCGGAGACAAAGTGCTGGAAGATCTCGCTTCGGCGACCGGCGGCCGCGCCTTCTTCCCTTACAAGATGAAAGACATTACGCGTTCGTTTGCGGCGATTGAAGACGAACTGCGCAGCCAGTACGACGTTTCCTACAAACCATCGGATTTCGACGCCGACGGGCGCTTCCACTCGATCGAGATCACGGCGGTGAAGAAAGACCTGCAAGTGCGGGCCCGGCGCGGATATTATGCTCCGCGGCAATAGCCCGGCCCCCCTCAGCCAAAATTTCTAGCGCGTCTTGCAATTTGCCCGGGCTCGGATTGCGCTTTCCGAAGGCCAGGTTAGCGCCCAAAGACCGGGCGCGAACCTGGGGCACCCTCGAGCCGTAACCCAGCGCGGACCTGGGTCGCCTCGCTTGGTTTCATCAGCTTCACGTCATTTCTCACATCATTGCTCCCTTGCGCGGCGGGTGTACAATGGCCGCCGTTCTGAAGTCGATACGTTCTGACGTCGGAACGAGGAGGGAGAGACTATGAAACGAATGATGGGGTTCGTAGTGGGAACGTGTTTGATCGCGGGCTGTATGGGGGCGGCTGCGCAGCAGAGCGCGGGGCCACCCAAGATCCTTGCCGTGACGCGGGAGTGGACGAAGCCAGGCAAGAACGGCATGTCGCACGAAAAGACGGAGAGCGCTTTTATCCAGGCGGTGACAAAGGCCAAGTGGCCTTCCCACTACCTGGCGGCGGATTCGATGTCGGGCCGACCGCGCTCACTGTTCTTCTTCCCTTACGAATCTTTTGACGCGTGGGAAAAAGATATGAAGGCGACGGAAAAGAACGCGGCGTTTGCGGCTGAACTGGATCGCGCCAATGTAGCCGATGGCGAACTGCTTTCGGATACGGATCAGGCCGTGCTCATGTATCGCGAAGAATTGAGCCTGCGGGCGAATGTCGATATCGCGCACATGCGGTACTTCGAGATCACGCGCTTCCACGTCAAGCAGGGACACGACAAAGACTGGGAAGCGCTGGTGAAGATGTACCAGGCGGGATTCGAGAAAATCGAGGGAGCGCATTGGGCACTGTATCAGGCGGTGTATGGCCGGGAAGATGGCACCTACATTGTTTTCAATCCGATTAAATCGGCTTCCGAGATTGACCGGGAGTTTGGGGGCGACTGGCCGAAGTTCATGGCGGCGATGGGAGAGGACGGCATGAAGAAGCTGGCCGATCTGACGGCGGCGACTGTGGACTCTAGCGAGACGAACCTGTTCATGTTCAATCCGCGGATGAGCTACGTTTCGGAAGACTGGGTCAAAGCCGATCCGGAATTTTGGAAACCCAAGGCAGCGGCAGCAGCGAAGCCGGCCAAGAAGCCAGCGGCACAATAAGGATGGCTAGTGCAGTGCCCCGGAAATAGGTGACAAAATCTGAGCCGAGGTTCGTTGGGACGCGAGAGGGTCGACGCTGCAAGCAAAATACATAGAACCGGTTTCATAAATAGGTTCCGCCTCAAGTTGTGGACTTATATCGCGGACCCGCATTGTTGTTGGCTGTTGGCATATGCTGACAACCAAGCAGTGGACTCGAATCGAACCATTTTTTCCGGTGCCGAAGCGGCGAAGGGATCGACGCGGCCGACCCTGGGTTGCGAATCGGGCGTGCGTGGAAGGCATTCTGTGGGTGCTGCGCACGGGCGCACGCTGGCGGGATCTGCCGGACAGATATCCCAGCGGATCCACCTGTTGGCGACGGTTGCGCGGTTGGGAGGAACGGGGAGTGTGGCGGCGCGCGTGGCAGCAGTTGCTCGCCGACATGGACCGGCGGCAACTGTTGGACTGGAACGAGGCTTTTCTGGACGCCACCTTCATCGTGGCGAAAAGGGGGGCGCTGAAGTGGGCAAAACCATGCGTGGCAAGGGCACGAAGTGCGTGGTGGTGGTCGACGGCGGGGGCATTCCTCTGGGAGTTCAACTCGCGAATGCCAAGCCATCGGAGCACAAGTTCGCGGAAAGCACGCTGGCGCTGATCCGCGTGCCGCGGCCGGGACGGGGTCGGCCGAGAAGCAACCCCCGGCGGGTGGTGGCCGACAAGGGATATGACAGCGACCCTTTGCGGAAGCGCCTGGGGCTGCGGCGCATCGACTTCATCGTTCCCTATCGCTGCAACAGCGTTCTGCGGCGCTACCAAGACGGACGAAAGTTGCGCCGTTACCGGCGCCGCTGGAAAGTCGAGCGCACCATCGCGTGGCTGCAGAACTTCCGCCGCGTGCAAGTGCGCTACGACCGCATTTTTCTGTGTATCAAGGCTTCGTCCATTTGGCCTGCCTCATCATCGTGCTGAGGCATTTATGAAACCGGTTCTAGATCCTTCGCTACGCTCAGGATGACATGTTGAACTTATGGCGCAAACTTGCGGGACAGCGCACTAGTTGGTAGTGGGATTTGCGGGGCCAGGGGGGAGCGGCGCGAGTGAGTTCACGCCCTCCCCCCTTTTCTTGCGTTTGCCGGATTTTCGCGGCGAACTGTGAGGCCGGGGTGGGGACCAGCCTCGGCTTGCCTGGTCTGCGAATGCTAATGAGGCGCGGCAAGCCGCGTCTCTACCTCGGAGATCATCTGCGAATCCGCGGGTACATTGCGCCTCCACTTTGCTTGTGCTACCGTCGCCTTGAATCCGAGTCGAGGTGAGCCATGGTCTTTGCCCTTCTTGCAATCATCATTCTGCTGGGCATCTTTCTCATCGGGATGTACAACAGCCTGGTGCAGTTGCGGGTGCGTTCCGAGTCGGCGTGGTCCGATATCGATGTGCAACTCAAGCGGCGTCACGATCTGATTCCCAACCTGGTTGAAACCGTGAAGGGATACGCGGCGCACGAGAAAGGCACGTTCGAAGACATCGCGAAATACCGCTCGATGGCAATGCAGGCGACCGGGCCGGCCGACAAGGCAGTGGCCGAAAACCAGCTTACAGGGGCGCTCAAGAGCCTGTTTGCGGTGGCGGAAAACTATCCGCAACTGCAGGCATCGCAGGAGTTCACGCAGCTACAGAATTCGCTCAGCCAGATTGAAGACGCGATTCAGAATGCGCGGCGCTACTACAACGCCGTGGTGCGCGACCTGAACACCAAAATTCAATCGTTCCCAACCAACATTCTGGCGGGCATGTACGGCTTCCAGCAGAAGCAGTTCTTCGAGGCGGCCGCGGCGGATCGCGAACCGGTGGCCGTGAAATTCTAGGGCCATCGACGATGCGGAAATTCTCATTGCCTTCAGGTGTTCTTCATGAGTAGGGATCCTTCGACTGCGCAGCGGCTGCGCTTCGCCTGCCGTGGCTCCGCTCAGGATGACAGACCAACATCTCCGAATACCCCTCACGCTATTTCGGATGACTCACGCGTTTTTCAGGATGACCCCGGCATTTCGAGGCGCACTTTCCACGTGATTCGGATTTCGTTCCTGGTGCTTGGTGTCCTTCTGGCGGCCATTCCTGCGGCGGCGCAGGTTCATAGCTGGCACATTGGCGATTTCAAGGACACGATTGCGATTGCGGCGGACGGATCGGCTTTGGTCAGCGAAAAGATCACGGTGGTATTTCAAGGACCGTGGCACGGCATACACCGCACGATTCCCGTCGAGTATCCCGGACCCAACGGGACGAATTACACCCTCTTTATCAATGTGCAGAGTGTGACCGACGAAAACGGGAACAAGCTGAAGTACGAATCGAGCAAATCGGGCGCGAACCGCGACCTGAAGATTTACATTCCGGGGGCGGTGGATACGACGCGCGTAGTGAACATCGATTATTCGGTGCGGAACGGCATTCGCTACTTCGATGGGTACGACGAGTTCTACTGGAATATCACGGGCAACGACTGGCCCGTTCCGATCGATCACGCTTCGGCTTTCATCACGCTGCCCGAAACTGCTACGGGCGGGGTGCGCGCCCAGGCCTTCACCGGCACGTATGGATCGAAGGAAAGCGAGGCCGATGCGCAAGTGAATGGTGCGGACGTAACGGTCGAGAGCACGCGGGGGCTGCCCATGCGTGGCGGCTTGACGGTTGACGTTTACATACCGCAGGGGATCGTCGCTGCTCCCAGCGCGATGACGAAGCTCTTCTGGTTCATCGGCAGCAATCCCATTCTGTTTCTGCCCCTGTTTACTCTGGCAGTGATGAGCGGGCTCTGGTACGCGGTGGGACGCGACCCGGATCCGGGTGTCTCGGTTGCTCCGCAGTACGAGCCGCCCAAGGGCTTGACGCCGGCAGAAGCGGGAACGCTGGTTGGAGACTGCATCCATCCTCGTGACATTACATCGACCATCGTCGATCTTGCTGTCCGCGGATATATCAAGATCGAGGAGAAAGTGGATACCTTTCTCGTTTTTCACCACAAGGACTACGCTTTCCATCTGCTGAAAGCGCAGACGGAATGGGGCGCGGAACTGGCGCCCCACGAGCGCGTGATGCTGGAAAACATTTTTCTGGGCGGAACGGAAACGCGGCTCTCCAGTTTGAAGAACCGCTTTTACACGGCGATTCCGATCATCCGGCAGGACATCATGTCGGCCCTGAAAAACAAGGGGATCTATGCGCTGGACCCGGAATCGGCGAATGGGTAC
Organism: uncultured Acidobacteriaceae bacterium; assembly: GCA_963791085.1. Lineage (GTDB taxonomy): Bacteria > Acidobacteriota > Terriglobia > Terriglobales > Acidobacteriaceae > Acidiflorens. The sequence goes on from CAWBQG010000001.1 coordinate 104,484, forward strand.
AGCATCGTGGCCGCAGTGGTTATCGCGATTCTGGTGGTTGGAGTGCAGGTGATGGGTTGGATGAATCTGTTTTATTCGGCGCCGCTGGCGATTGTGAGTGTTTTGGTTTCGGCGGTAATCTGGTGGCTGTTTGCGCGCCAGATGACCGCGAAAACTGTAACCGGGGCGCGGACGTGGATTGCCGTGCTCGGATTTCAGGAATTCATGAATCGGGTGGACAAGGATCGCATTGGGAGCATGGCGCCCGATACGTTTGAAAAGTTTCTGCCTTATGCGATGGCGCTGGGCGTGGAACATCACTGGGCGCAGGCCTTCGATGGAATCGTGAAAGATCCGCCGAGGTGGTATGTTTCACCGAACGGTTACGTCGGATTCAGCCCGCTGTTCTTTTCGAGCTCCATGCACAGCATGGCTGGCGACATGCATCAGGTTTTTGTTTCGTCACCCCGAGCCAGTTCGACGGGTTCGGGTTTCGGCTCTGGAGGCGGATTCTCCGGTGGAGGGTTCAGCGGAGGGGGCTTCGGCGGAGGCGGTGGCGGGGCGTTCTGAAATCGGTGTGCTTGCGCCCCGCGGCGTTCGAGGCTGCGCGAAAACTGTCTATGTTTCCGCAAACTGCTGAAGTCCGCCGACGGCTACTCTTCGCTGAGCAGGCTGCCTAGCGTGGGCTTGTGCTTCTCGGCTTTGGCTTTTTTGGCGACCACGAGTTGGGAGGGTCTGGGCGAACCGACGCGCTCGCGCGCCATTTCGCGGACAGTGGTGGCGGCGGAGAAAGTTTTCTTTTTGCGCTTCTTCGGCATCTTTCGATTTCTCGTCGGTCCACTCAGCAGCAAGACGGGGCGAGGCGCGTCTCTACTCTGCTTCGGTGCGGATACAAGATCAGCACTCCTGCTTCGCATCTTCGCATTGAAGCTCGCAAAAGTGCAATAATCGACTGAGAGTCCCTTATGGAAGAGCGCGAGTTTTTTGACGAGAAACAGGATAAGAAACCGGCGAACTTGAGTTGCCCACATTGCCACCAGGCCGCCGAGTACGAGATTCAGTGGCTGGTGCGCACCAAGAAGAAAAACCTGCCACCACGCGCCGATGAGCGAGACCGGGCAAAGTTTGCGAAAGCGCAGTCCTACATGCTGCGGCGAGACGACATGATGATGTGCAAGAACGTGCGCTGCCGCAAACGATTCGAGATTACGGGCGTGCAGAGCGTGGCGTTTCTGGACTGATGGAGACGCGGGGACACGATGGATTCCTGGATAAGGTTTGCGATTTTTGCGGTGATCATTTTCTCGTTCCTGCGGCGGATTTTCAAAGCAAGAACGGGGACAAATAGACCTGCTCCGGGCACGAAGACTGGGGGCGCGCAAAGTCAGGTTCCCCAGATTTTTGCGCGGCCGGGGCAGGGAAGGAAGAACGATTTTCGCGACGTGCCTCCACCTCCGGAGAACCCGGAACTGGGGTAGGGAATGGGGTCGCGAAGTTCCACTCGCGGTCCGGCGACAAAATGAAAGCCGGGGAAAACACAGGGTCCCTCCACTCCGCTTCGCTTCGGTCGGGATGACAGATTTACCAGGTCCCCTTCGGCGAACTCAGGCTCTCAACGCTGTTTCGCAGTGTGCGAATGCCTTTCATTTATACTGCTTTGTTTGCTTGGCTGAGATTGGACCGCACGTTGGTTCCGCAGGAATGGGAGTGAATTGTGAGAATTCTGGTTTGCCTGAAGCAAGTGCCGCAGAAAGACGCTGCGCTGAAGCTGAACGAGGCGGGGACGTGGATCCGCGAAGATGTGCAGTATGAAGTGAACGAGCCCGATGCCTATGCGCTGGAAGAAGCGCTGCGGCAGAAGGAAAAGCACACGGGCGAGGTGGTGGCGCTGACAGCCGGTCCGGCGCGGGCGCAGCAAGTTTTGCGTGAGGCACTTGCCAAGGGCGCCGATCGCGCGATTCATCTGGAAGATGACAAGTTTGTGGGGCTCGACGCCTACAACACGGCGCGCGTGATTGGAGCGGCAATCAAGGATGAGAAGTTTGATTTGATTTTTACGGGCCTCCAGTCGGATGACTACGGCTATGCGCAAACCGGCGTCATCCTGGCGCAGATTCTGGGTTGGCCGCATGCCACCATCATCATGCACATCGAAAAGAATGCGGGCGGCATTCGCGTGAAGCGGGAACTGGAGGCCGGATTTTTCCAGTATGTCGATATGCCGCTGCCGACCGTGCTGACGATTCAGTCGGGCATCAACAAGCTGCGCTATGCGACGCTCATCGGCATCAAGCAGGCCAAGAACAAGCCGATGCGCAAGGTGACGATGGCGGAAGTCGAGTCGGCGGTGGGCGGAAATCTGCAGAAGATCGAGAAGCTCTATGTTCCGCAGAAGAGGAAGAACACCGAGGTTCTCGAGGGGCCCCCGGCAGAAGTGGCGAAAAAGCTGGTGGAGAAGCTGAAGAACGAGTTAAGGGTGATTTAGAAAAGGCTGCGAGCGGCGAGCTACGAGCGGCGGGCAAGCCAGGGCGTTGCGCGCATCATGGCAGAGCCGCCACCACGTGAGCTGAATCACTGCGCGTTTGCGGCATCCGGCGGAGAACGTCGGCTGCAAGGCTGAGGAGGCCGCTATGGTGGATTCTGAAGAAAAACGGGAGACCGGTGGCAGCCTGATGTTTGCCGGGCTGGCAGTGTGGGTGGCCGGATTGCTGGTCCTGTTTTACTTGCCCGCAGCGGTGCGGATCGGGCATCAGGGAAGGTTTGAGGCGATTCTGGCCGGACTGGGCGTTGTGGGCGCGGTACTGATGGCGCGCGGATGGTGGATGCGGCGAGAGTAGACTTACTCGCGGATTTTCGCTTCGCGAAATGCATGTTCCGCGCAGGATGACAGCACTGAGATTTAACTGAGGGCTGACGACTGAGAGCTTTCTGAGAACCGGGAACCGAGAACTCTTCTTATGGCTGACACAATTCTGGTGGTGGTCGAACAACGCGAAGGCAAACTCAACCGCGTCTCGTGGGAGACGATTGTGGCCGGGCAGGCCATGGCCGCGCAAACGGGATGGACGCTGGAGGCCGCGGTTGTGGGCTCGGGCGTTGCGGCGATCGCGGCCGAAGTGGCTGCGAAGAAACTTGCGAAGGTGTATGACATCGAGTCGCCGAAGCTCGAGCCGTATACGCCGGACGCGTTCGCGCATGGGTTGAAAGAGTTCCTGGAGAAGCACCCGGCAAAGCTCGTGCTGATGCCTCATACCTACCAGGTGCGCGATTTCGTGCCGAAGCTGGCCACCGCGCTGGGAACGACGGCCATCTCGGATGCGATCGGGTACAAATACGAAGGTGGAAAGCTGACATTTACGCGGCAGATGTTTCAGGGGAAGTTTGTGGCCGATGTCAGTTTTTCCGGCTCTGGCCCATGCTTTGTGACATTTCAGAACGGTTCGTTTCGCGCCGACAAAGTAGAGACGGGGCTTGCCCCGTCACCGATCGAGACCGTGCCGGTCGACGTGCCGGACGCCGTGGTGCGCAACAAGCCGCAGGAGATTTTCAAGGAAGCGAAGCAGGCGGTCGATCTGACGCAGGCCGAGATCATCGTTTCGGTGGGCCGCGGAATTAAAGAGCAGAAGAATATCGAACTGGCCAAGCAGTTGGCCGACGCGCTGGGCGGCGAGATTGCGGGATCGCGCCCGGTCTGCGACAACGGCTGGCTGCCGATGGACCGGCAGGTTGGGTCGTCAGGCCAGACGGTGGCGCCGAAACTTTACCTGGCGCTGGGAATTTCGGGAGCGATTCAGCACCTTGTCGGCATGAAAGGATCGCGCAGCGTGGTGGCGATCAACAAGGATGCCGAGGCGCCGATTTTCGAAATTGCGGATATTGCCGTGGTGGGGAATCTGTTCGAGATCGTGCCGCCGCTGATTGAGGAAGTGAAAAAAGCGAAGGGGTAAGTCATTCAGCCGCTCTTGTTTTCGACCCGTGGCGCCGGCTGAAAAAGGGTGCTCACTGAAAAAGGGGAGATGCCAGCTTCCATGCAGAAGCCTCGTCTATTCGCTCTGCTGTTCGCTGGTTTCTCAGCATTCGCGCTTCTGACTTTGGCCGGTTGTGGCAGTAGCCCGGCTCCCGTGACACCATCCGGGCCGGCGAGCCAATGGGTCTTCTACAACTCCAGCGGCAACCTGACGTATAAGGCGCTCGACGCACAGGGCGACAAGATCATGGATTTCTCCACCGCTGGCTATGAGCAGGGTGCCGTGGAGATTCCCACGGCGTCGGTCAAGGCTACCGTGTCCCCGTCAGGCGGAGACGACACCGCCAATATTCAAGCCGCTATCAACACAGTCTCGGCAGTGGCCTTGAATCCCACGACCGGCCTGCGCGGCGCTGTTCTCCTGGAGCCCGGCAGCTACACGGTAAGCAGTTCGCTCACCATCACCGCGAGCGGGGTGGTGCTGAGAGGCAGCGGAAGCGGCACTTCGCCCAGCAGCAACACTGTCATTACCATGGCCGCTGCGGCCACGCCTTATCCGCTGATCGTGTTGGGCACGAGCGGAAACGAGCCCTCCTATGTTGGCTCGCCCACGGCAATCACAGATAGCTATGTGCCCGCGGGAACGCTCACCGTCGACGTCGCCAGCACCTCCGGACTCTCGGTAGGAGCGAACGTCATGATTGTAAGACCGGTGACTGACGCATGGATAAACTTCATGGGGATGACACCTGCGGATTTAGGCGGAACTTGCAGCGGGTCCCCCTGCGACTGGATTGACGTTGGCAGCGACGAGCTGAGGACGGATCGCACGATCACGGCAATCAACGGCAACCAGATCATGCTCGACGCGCCCATGTCGGACTCGATCGACAGCACCTACTGCGGGGTCGACGGCGCTACCGTGCAGCCGTACACCTTCAGCGGACGCATCTCGCAGGTCGGCGTCGAGAATCTGAGCGCCATTGCGCCGATGCCGCCCAATAACCTCGTGCCGCCGACGCCGACTTATCAGCTCGTCGTTACCTACTCCGTGCTCAACGCTTGGGCCCGCAACCTTACCGCGCAGGATACGCTGCAGAGCGTCGATATCGAGGACTACAGCAAGCAGGTTACGGTGAGCGACGTCGCCATCACACATACCGTCACGCAAACTGACGATGCGAAGTTTGAAGAGTTTTATATCGTGCACGCAACCCAGGTGCTGATGGATACGGTGAGTGATGTTGCAGATGACACATTCTTCTTCTCAACGAGCAGCGCGACGCAGGGGCCGAACGTCCTGCGCAACGGAACCTTCGAAGGCGATGCCGGCGTCGAGCCGCATCAGCGCTGGGCAACCGGTTTGCTGGTGGAGAACACCACGGTTACCGCGATACCGGTAACCGGCGACGCGCAGGGAAACATCAACCTCCTGGACCGTGGCAACGACGGCACCGGGCAGGGCTGGGCCATCGGTTGGGGCGTGGTGTGGAACTCGAATGCGAACCAATTCACCATTCAGCAGCCGCCGGGTTCCGAAAACTGGTGCATCGGTTGCATGGGCACGCAGGTGACGACGGCAGCGCCCGGGGGCTCCACCGTGCTGCCGCAAGGCGTGATCGACTCGCCAGGCATATATGTAATCCCATCAAGTCTCTATCAGGCACAGCTGACCCAACGCCTCGGTGCAGGTGCGGCGGCCCAATAGGGAAGCCAGTCTTGCAATCGATTTTGCTGACTAAATCGGCCTACCGGGCTGACGTTGGGTAGCCTCGCGCGGACAGGAGTGTCCGCGCCACACGTTTCTCGATTCAATTTTCCTGAAAAGCGCTACGAGCCTACGAGCCTGCGGCAAAGCCGCCGAGGTGGGCCATCGTCAGGCGGAGGTATTTGTAGGGGTTGACTGGGGTGTCGTTGATGCGAACTTCGTAGTGAAGATGGGGACCGGTGGAGCGTCCGCTCAGGCCGACGTAGCCGATGGTATCGCCGCGGTGAATGTACTGGCCTGCGGTGACGGCAAAGCTGGCGAGGTGGCCGTAGCGGGTAGAGATGCCGTGTCCATGATCGACCATGACGGCGCGACCGTAGCCGCCCATGAAGTCGGCGAAAGTGACCACGCCATCTGCCGGGGCGATGACGGGCGAGCCCACGCTGGCGGAAATATCCACGCCCGAGTGGAACGCGCCTTCTCCGTTGAATGGATCAATCCGCGCGCCGAAACTGCCGGTGATCTGGCCTTCCACCGGCCAGAGGTTAGGAGCGGCGTTGGCTCGCATCCAGTCGGCGGTAGTGGAATTCTTGGTCAAACCCATCGAAATGCCGACGCTGGCGGCACCGGTAAGCGCTGTATTCTTCAGGGCGTAGAGCTGATCGAGCGACGATTCGACTTGCGCTTTCTGGATCTTTTCGGTTGAGGCCACGACCATTGCGGGGTCGGACTTGAGTCCGTAAAGAGCGGAAACCTCGCTGGCGAGAGAGCCGAGCGACGCGACCTGAATATCGCGCTCTTTGGCGACCTGTTCAAGGTGAGAATAGCGGTCCTTCAGCTGAGCCTGTTCGTCGCGCAACTGGTTGTAGTGCGCGACTTTGCGCAGCATCCGGGTATAGGAGCTGACGATCCCGGTCAGGCTGAGCACGCCGATCAGGGCGCCGGCCACGAGAATGTACAGATATTGGACCGGAATGGAGATCTTGCGAAGCTGTCCGGCTTCGTCCCGGGCTACGAAAAAAATGTAAAAGCGTTTACGCAATATGGCAATCCAAACAGACGAAATTTGGCGTTTCCTTCAGACGCTTAGGAAACCTGCCCTGAGCTGGAACCGTCATGCTCGGGCTCGGAATTCTGATTCCAACGGCCGCACCTGAGCGACCGCAATTGGCTCACCAACGGAACCAGGCAGGCCGAAAATCCAAATGGGCGGCAACTGATTCAGGCTGCTGCACTTGGTTCGGCAAAGGTATCTGTGAACGGCGAGTTAAACGTAACAAACCTGATTCCCCCTGTCAACCACGGCACATCCCTTTGGATGGTTACCAAGGCAGCGTAACGCCTGTAGTCCAACCGGCCAAATTACGAGAGTAAGCAAGCCAGCTTGTCCGGCCATCGAGACGGAAAGCGATACTCGGCTGGCGTGACTACAGTCCAGAGTTATAGTGGAGATATGCCGGAGAGCGAGAAAAGCCTGATTCGCCGGATTCGGCGCCTGGCCGCCGGAGGTTCCGCGGTGGTGACCGGGATCGGAGACGATGCGGCGGTCCTGCGGATCCCTCCTGGGCACGAAATGTTGGTGACGACGGACTTCACCATCGAGAAGGTGCACTTCCGCCGGGAATGGCATCGTCCGGCTGCGGTGGGCTGGCGGTGCCTGGCACGAGGACTGAGTGACATTGCGGCCATGGGAGGTGAGCCGCAGGCGGCATTTTTGTCATTGGCGCTGGGCGGGGACGTCCGTCAGAAATGGGTGGAACAATTCCTTAATGGGTTCCTGGAGCTGGCAAATAAACATAAGGTTCCGCTGGCCGGGGGAGATACGGCGCAGTCGGCGGATGGAATCCAGGCCGACGTTGTGGTGGTCGGGTCAGTGCCGAAGGGAAACGCGGTGCTGCGGTCCGGTGCCAAGCCGGGCGAACAAATTTATGTGACGGGAGAACTCGGGGGCTCGGCCATGGCCCTGGCTCGGCTGACAGAAGGACTTCCGCTGGGGGCGGAATATTACAGGCACTTTCGTCCGGAGCCGCGGGTCGAGGTGGGCCGATGGCTGCGTCAGAATGGCGTTCCGTCGGCCATGATCGATGTCAGCGACGGGCTCTCGACCGATCTGGAGCATATTTGCAAGGAGAGCCACGTGGGTGCCGACCTTGAGTCGGAGGCAATTCCGCGGGCGCGTACCGGACAAGGAAAGAAGCGGGTGGGGCTCGATCATGCGTTGCACGGCGGAGACGACTACGAACTGCTGTTTACATCGGCGCGGCCGGTGCCCTCGAATGTGGAGGGCGTGCCCGTCACACGGATTGGCCGCACGACGGTCTCATCGGGTATGAGACTGATTGATGCTGATGGAAAGAGCAGCCCGTTTGAGGTGCGGGGATGGGAACACTTCAGGAGCGGGGCCTGAAGGATGCGGACGAGAAGCAGGCTCGACTAAAGGACAATGCTGGAAGACTCGGCGCGCGCGCGAATGGGGTGACTTTGGTTACCTGCCGGAAGTGACGACGAGCGACTAGAGTAGGCCCATGTGGAAGATCTGTTTGGCGGTATCGCTTTTCACCTTTATGCCGATTTCAAGTCTCGGACAGGGACCGGCGGCTAGTCCTAAGAAAATTGACGCTGCATTCGTGCAACAGCAGTTTGGAGATCAATTTACGCTGGTGACCAGCGTGGCGCCGGTCTTCGGCGATCTGGACGGGGACGGCGTGGAGGACGTGGTGATCGCGGCCCGCTGCAAGAACCCCATGCTCGACCAGGCCGAGCACAACTACAAAGTGGTGGACCCGTACTACGAGTTTTTCGGATACGGCGACCCACGGCTGACAACCACATTTTCCGAAGGAGATCCGGCGCTGCGGGGACTGGTCGCGTTGATCATTCATGGAGATGGGAAGGAAGCCTGGCGCTCGGAGAAACCGAAAGCAAAGTACGTGATTGTGAATTTGCCGTACAAATCACTTTCCGTGCGAAAGATGGACTTTAAGAAGAAGACCATCGAGGCCTTGTACGTTGAGGAAGCCGGCGACATGGGCGCAAGTTCGGCCGTATTCTTCGACGTGAAGAAACTGCGCTGGCGCTACGTGCCCATGGGCGGAGATATGCAGTAGACCAGAGCCGACGGCATCCAGCGCACGGCAAGAGCAGCCCCGCAGAATGCTCCGGGTTCGGCCGTCACGCAAGAAACTCCAGTACGCTGTCCCACAAACTCGCTGAATAAGTCTGTCATCCCGACCACAGCGAAGCGGAGCGGAGGGACCGTGTGTTTCTAACGGCGCTCATCATTTCCGACACCGTTACGAAGTCATAGCCCTGATCCCGGTATCGCCGAATCAGATTGCCGGTTGCGATCACGGTTTGGGCGCGGTCGGCGCTCATGGCGCGATGGCCGCCGTCGTGAAGCAGAATCACATCGCCTCCTTCAGGATGGACGTGGCGCACAACCTTATCTTCGATCACCGAGGCCGGAGGGGCTTTCCAGTCATACCCGGTCACATTCCACATCACAGTCTCAAGCCCCAATTCGCGCGCGATGCGCAGCGTTGCGGGGCGTCGGCCGCCGAAGGGCGGGCGAAACAGGTTGGAATGCACGCCTACCGTGTCGCCGAGCGCCCGGCGACAATCCATGAGTTCGGTGCGGGTTCGCGCCTCCGACTGGAAGATCAGCAGCGGATGCGTAAAAGTATGATTGCCGATTTCGTGTCCCGCCGCCGCGACCGCACGAGCGACGGCGGCGCGTTCGCGGACGAAGCGGCCGATCATGAAGAAAGTCGCCTTTACCTCCTGCTTGGCCAAAACCTCCAGCAAACGCAGCGTATGTGGATCATTCGGCCCGTCGTCGTAGGTGAGGGCGATTTGCTTGCTTCCCCGAGCCCCCAAGGAAAAGGTTCGCCCGTACCACTGCCCGGTCGGCGCCATTGACTGATATCCGGCGGCCGCTGCCGCGGCTGCGGCCCCTGCCACGCCGACGAGTGTGGGAAGCATGGGGGAATTCTAAATGGTCGTTGGCCGGTAGTCGCCGGTGGTCGCGAAGAGTTCCCGCGGCAGATTCCAGCCCAGTCCGCAGAAAACCCGGAGGGGCGAATCGTGAGCCGCGGGAACGAGCCGCAACCGGCTAACGACGAACGACCAACGACGGACGGCTAGTGGCGCAGTCTTTAATCCACAATTGCGCGTTCTCCCGAAGCAATATATTCTGCTCACGTCGTCCCATGGCCAAGCTTTTCGAGCTTCCCCGTTACATCGCAGTCGAGGGCCCGATCCGAGTCGGCAAAAGCACGCTGGCGCAGGTTCTGGCCGAGCGACTGGCGTCGCAGCGCGTCATCGAGCCGGAAGACAATCCTTTTCTCAAGGCGTTTTATGAAGGCGAACGGGGCTCCGCGTTCCAGGCGCAGATGGCATTTCTGGTGCGCCGTTTCGAACAGCTGCGCGCGCTGGATCTGGGCCCGCGCTCGAACAAGACCGTGATCGCCGATTACATTTTCGAAAAAGACAAACTCTTTGCCTGCCTCAACCTGAACGATCAGGAACTGGATACCTACAACCGCTATTTCAATTATTTCCGCGAGCAGTTGCCGACTCCGGACCTCGTTATTTACCTGCAAGCCACGCCTGAGGTGCTCAAGAAGCGCCTGAAGAAAAGAAACGCGCTGGGTGAGAAGGCGATCAGCGAGGACTACCTGATGGAAGTGGTGAAGGCCTACGAGCACTTCTTCTTTCACTACACGCAATCGGACCTGCTGATCGTGAACACGAGCGAAATTGATTTCGTGGACCGCAACGAAGACTTGCAGGAACTGCTGAAAAAAGTCTCAGCCCCGATCAAGGGAACGCAGTACTTCCTGCCCCTCAGCGAGAACGCGGCCAGCGCGTAAGGCCCGACCGATGGAAGAATTTCGCCTTGGCGATCAGTTGGTTCGCTATGACCGCGAAGCGACTGCAACCTCATACACTGCGGTTGCTTCGGGCGACGCGGAGCGATGCAATTGCGTTTACTGCCTTAACTTTGCAGCGCAGCGATGCAATGTGTATCCGCCGGTTTTTCTGGCGCTCCTGGATCAGTTCGGAATTGATCCCAACAAGGAGGGGGAGGTCTTTGACTTGGCCGGACCAGATGAGCGAAGGGTTCGGCCCGTGGGGGGTTGGTTCTACTTTGTGGGCGAGATAATCGAGAAGGGCGAGAGATTAATTCGGGCTGGCGATTTCCGGTATTGGTTTCAACCATCCTTTCCACGCCCTCCCGCCTGCTTCGGAGATCGCGTCGCCGCAGTCGAATTTTGCGCACAACTTCCGTGGGTTTTGGACGAGAATCCGCCAACCTGATTCCTGTCGCGGCATTCACTTTTCGTGTCGCGGCAACGAATAAACGGACAGTGTCTTGCCGACCTTCTGAAACTCGGGATCGGCCGTAACCAGCCAGGCTCCGCGCTCGATGGCGAGTTCAGCCGCGAACGCATCGGCGTAGCCGAGACCGTGCTTCTGCTTCAGGGCGCCGGCCCGCGAGGCACGCTCGCGGTCGGCGCTGATGACCGTTATGGGCAGCTCCTGCAACCGCGCTTCGGCTTGGCGAGCCTTATCTTCGCCGCGATAGCGCCACTCCGTATAGAAGACCTCTCCCCAATTTACCGCCGACATCAAGAGCGGCAAGTCCCGGCGCGCGGCATCAAGGACCAACTTTTCGACCTTTGCCGCAACACGCTCGCGGTCTTCAAAGAAACCAATTAACGCATTAGCGTCGAGCACGTATCGGCGCGCCCGACCGCCGGGAAGGACAGCGCTCATAGTTCTTCTCGTTTCCGCTCACGTTCGCGCTCTTCAAACAGTCCCTCGAATGCCGAAGGTTCGCCTGGACCAGGTTTTAGAAAGCCCCGAATCTCTCTGATTCGCCTTGCTGTCATCGGAGTGAGCACCAGCCTGCCTTCCTCCTTTGTCCATGTGGCGGGAGTGCCCTTGTCGAGTCCATATTCCTCGCGCAATTCGGCCGGAATCACCACCTGCCCCTTAGAACTGATGACTGTTGGATAGCTTGGCATGGTTACATCTTACCATAATGTAAGACGATTTACAACATGTCTTACCCTCCCAGCAGCTGACTAGGCCCCGTGCCTATCGACTGCTCCTGTTTTTGCGGCTATAATCCCCAGAGCATCATCAAAGGTGCTGTACAGGCTCTATCCGCCCGGTTTGCGGAGGGGCACTGGAGGACACTGTGAGTCTCACGCCAATCGGCGAACCTCGCCGGAAAATCACTACTGCCACCATCCGCGAAAAGAAGCTTCACCGCGAGCCCATCACTTGCCTGACAGCCTACGACTACGCCACTGCGCGCCTGGTCGATGAGGCTGGTCTTGACATTGTGCTGGTGGGCGATTCGCTCGCCATGACCATGCTCGGCTACGAAAACACGCTGTCGGTGACCGTGGACGAGATGCTGCATCATGTCCGCGCCGTTCGCCGCGGAGTCAAAGACGCGCTGCTCATTGCCGACATGCCCTATGGGTCCTATCACGCGACCGCCGATGAGGCGATCCACAATGCCACCCGCTTTGTGAAGGAAGGCGGCGCCGAGGCCGTGAAGATGGAGGGTGGCGAGAAACGCGTGGACGTGATCCGGCGCGTGATTGACGCCGAAATCCCGGTTGCCGGCCATATTGGATTGACGCCGCAATCAATCAACGTGATGGGCGGCTACAAAGTGCAGGGCAAAACGCTGGGCGCGATCGAGCAGTTGATGCGCGATGCGGTTGCCCTCGACCGCGCCGGCGTGGCCTGCCTGTATCTCGAAGGGATTCCGCGCGAGGTGGGAGCGATGATTACGGCCGAAGTCGAGACGCCAACCATTGGCATCGGCGCTGGGCCCGAATGCGATGGCCAGGTGGTCGTATTCCACGATCTGGTGAACCTGACGTTCGGGCAGCTGGCGAAATTTGTGCGGCGCTATGGCGATGCTGGGGCCCTGATTACGCAGTCCGTGCTCAGCTTCAAAGCCGATGTCGTTTCGCACCAGTTCCCGAACGACGGCGAATCCTACCATCTGCCGAAGGAGACGCAGGCGGCACTCGAAACCGTACTTCACCGCAAGCGCGCCATGCGGCGATAATAGCGGCGGAGAAAAAACGGGTGCGAACTATCGTGTCACGGGTTAGGGTTGCGAAAATCGCCGCTCAAATGGCAGTTGCGGGGATCGTAACTGCGCTGCTTTTGCTGGCGACTGGTGGCTGTTCGAAGCCACCGAATCCCGATCCCGGCCCGCCATCGGAGGCTCCCAAGGAAAACGGCCTCGAGTCTATTCCCGCGCCCGATCCGTCGAAGTATCCGAAACTTGCGGATATGGGGAGCTGGAAGAATCCGTATTTCGTGGTGCGCGACGATGGCATCGGTCTGGTCGATCTGGCGAACCACGAAATCCACATTCTGACGCCGGAGGAGATTCCAGCCGAACTGGCGTCTCTAGGGTCGAGCGCGTGGCCCTATGGACGAGTTGTGCTGGTCACAGAGGCAGCCCCCAAGAATCCCACGCCAGAGGCGAAGGCCGAGGTGCGGAAGAATCGGGCTTTGCTGGCAGGGACATTGAAAGAGCTTGAGGTCACGATGCGGGAGTTTCCGTGAGCGGGATGAGCGGCCGGTGAAGATCTGTCGCACGATTGCCGATGCGAGAGCTGCCAGCCGCGGGTTGCGCGATGGCGGCAAACGACTGGGTCTGGTCCCTACCATGGGCGCCCTGCATGCAGGGCATCTTTCGCTGGTGCGCGCCGCGAAAGAGCGGTGCGATGCTGTGGCTGTTTCCATCTTTGTAAATCCCAAGCAATTTGGCCCGAAGGAAGATTTCGCCCGCTATCCGCGTCCCTTCGAAAACGATTGCGCCGCGCTCGAGAATGAGAGCGTGGATGTCGTGTTTGCACCTGCTGTCGATGAGATGTACGCCGAGCGCGAGACGACCTGGGTCACGGTGGAAGGTCTGAGCGAAAAGCTTGACGGGAAATCGCGGCCTGGGCATTTCCGAGGCGTGACGACGGTTGTGGCAAAGCTGTTTCATGCGATCGAGCCCGACGTTGCGTTCTTCGGACAAAAAGACGCTGCGCAGGTGGCCGTGATCCGCCGGATGGTGCGCGATTTGAATTTTCCCGTCGAAATCGTGAGCTGCCCCATCGTGCGCGATACGGACGGATTGGCGATGAGTTCGCGTAATGCCTATCTGAGTGCCGACGAGCGCCGCCGCGCGCTGGTGCTGTTTCGCACGCTGCAGGACGTGGAAAAAGCGTTTCGGGCGGGCGAGCGGAATGCGCGGACGATCGCTGAGTGTGGCCGCAACGTGATCGCGCAGGAACCCGATGTTCGGCTGGATTATTTTGAGATCGTCGATCCCGAGATGCTTGACCCGGTTGAGCGCATTACGGGAACTACGTTGGTTGCGATCGCCGCCTATGTGGGGTCGACGCGCCTGATCGACAACGTGCTTCTTGCGGTCTGAGCAAGGAGCGCTCGTTTTTCTGCGAAGCAATCCTGGAGAATGAAGATTGCGTAGAGTTCAGGTCAGTTTTCCGCCCGAAACAAACGAATTTCCCGCAATCACATAGCGCAACGGCAACGCGGCCGACTTCGTGATTCCGATGCGGGGCGTCGCGAGCACGTGCCGCACGCGGTACGCATCATCCACAATCCGCAGGTCGGAGCGCGAGTTTGCCAGATTTTTCGCGTTGTCGCGCTCGCGAGTGACGCCGAAAGCCTGGGACATGCGTCCTGGTCCCGACGCGATTCGCCGAAGCCACGAGAGTCTCTTCAGATCGTCTGGCCCGCGGATTTCAATTCCGCGAGCCTCGGCCATTTCCTTGATTCCCGCCACGGGCTCGAGTGCGCGAAACAGCACCCCCCCCGGCACGCCATCCGGCAGGCAGGAGACGTTTAGACAATAGTGGTTTCCATACACGAAATAAACATAGGCAAAACCAGGAGGTCCGAATAGGACAAAGTTGCGCGCGGTCTTGCCGGCGACGGCGTGGGCCGCGTCATCGTTTTCGCGCAGGTAGGCTTCGGTTTCCACTATCCGCCCGACAAGGGTCGCGTGCGGCGTTTTCCGGACCAACAGCTTCCCCAACAACGCACGCGCCACCATGCGGGGATCGCGATTGAAGAACGAGGGCGCCAGTTGAGTGGCGCGTCCAATGGAATTCATCGTCGATCCTTGTCATTCCGAGCGAAGCGAGGTGAAAAGTACGGAGGATACGCCTCGCAAGCCATCTCAAGCCCCGTTTTTCAAACACTCCAGCACTTCCTCCGCGTGCCCCTCGGGCTTCACGTTATTGAAGATGTGTTTGATCTTTCCATCCGGGCCGATGACGAAGGTGGTGCGCGCAATCCCCATTACCTTCCGCCCATACATGTTCTTTTCTTTCACCACCCCGAATTGGCCGGCGATTTTCTTGTCCGCGTCGGCGAGCAGGGAAAACGGCAAAGTGAACTTGTCCTGAAATTTCTTCTGCGAGGCAGCCGTATCCGCCGAAATTCCAAGCAGTACCGCGCCGGTTTTCCTGATCTTGCTGTAAGTATCGCGAAACCCGCATGCTTCCTTGGTGCAGCCGGGGGTGTCGGCTTTGGGATAGAAATAAAGAACGACCGTTTTGCCGAGAAAATCTTTCAAGGCAACTTCTTTGCCATTCTCGTCCGTCGTACTGAAGGTGGGGGCCTTATCATTGACTTGCATGCAGATTTCTCCTCGCCGAGCGTTGCCAGTTCGAGCTCTGTCAGTCCGGGCGTTGCTGGTCCGACCATGGTTATACCGTAAGCGGCTCGCCGCCGTCATCCTGGCGGCAGCATCGGTGGTTGCCGGTTTGTGGATTGGCGCGCGATCAGTCGGGGCGCAGGAATTGACCCAGACCTATAGCCGGAAGGGCGCGGATTTGGGGCCGCGCGCGGTCGGCCTGGTTCAACTTTCGAGCACGGGCAAGGCGCGGATCATTCCAATTGTGATCATGATGGATGGCAAGTTCTACGATGCCGGCTCCTACAAGGCCGCGCCCGTTCCCATGGCGCTTAATTTTGGAGTTGTCTATGAAGCTTTCAAAGCCGGCGTATCCCAGGGAACTCTCACAATCACCCAGCCCGGGCAATTGAACCATAACTGGATTGCAGAGGGTACATGGCTGCCGGCCGGCGTAAAAGCACCGGAAACCAAAAAGAAGTATGCGGCGCCGGTAATCGAAGAAGACAGGAAGGACGACCGGCCCGTGCTGCATCGCAGGGCTGAGGGCACCGGCGACAAGGACGAAGCAAAGCCGGCGCCGGGCCTGGCTTCCGAAGGTTCTTCTCCCTCTTCAACGTCCCCATCAGCCCCGGCCACGCCTGCGTCGACTGCTTCCGCGCCAGCTACGCCTGCGGCACCGCCGGGCACGACGGAGTCTACTGCATCCGCCTCTCCGGGATCTACCGGCAGCCCCTCGACGTCGACGTCAAAAGAGCCGAGCAACGATGCGACGAAATCCTCAGCGCCCGCGGCATCGAAAGCCTCGGCCTCCGATGAACCAATCAGTGATCCCAACCGCCCCAGGCTGCGTCGTGGCAAGCCGGACCCCAGCGTGCACCACGAGCCCTTTGTGGATTTCGATGCTCCGGAAGAGACAGCCAAGGCCGCGAACGACGCAGCCAAGACGCCCAAAGCTGGCGCGGCGACTGTGCGGACCGTCACCGCAATCTCAGACGCGGCGGGGCCCGATCCGCGGCCTTACACGTACGATCTGAAGCCGGCCGAGGAGGCGATCTATCGCAACAAGATGCTGGATTTGGCGGCAAAGCTGGTGAAGGTGAAAACGGCGCAAAGCGCAGCTCCACAAGTTTCTTCGGCTGCGGCGAGAACTGGGTCCGTCGCCCACGCGAAGCCGGCGGCGGCGAAAAGCAAGGCTCAATTCGCCGACGTAAATCTCCGCGTGTTCGATCTCTCCAATTCGAACGAGCCTGTATTGGTGCTTTCTGCCAGAACACCATTGCCGCCTGCCGGAACTGCCGGCTCCCAGGTCCCGCAGGAAATTACGCTGATCGCGCGCACCGACCTCGAAGGCGAATTGCACAAGCTGTTCTTCGCGCAGACCGACTCTCGGCACCTCGACGTCAGTCCGCGGATGGAGCTGATCGATGCAGTCGACGCGGATGGCGACGGCCGCGGCGAATTGCTTTTCCGCCGGACCTCCGATGCCGGCAGTGCGTATGCGATCTATCGCGTCACCGCCGACGAACTTTGGCCGCTATACGAAGGAAGGCCGTAGCCCGAGCGTTCAATCAAGCTGACAAGCGGCGAGTTCGGCTGGTAGGCTCCATGCGTGGCCCTGGTTGAAATTCGCAACCTGACTAAGATTTTCGATCTCTCCGAATCTGCGTTCAGCGGCCGGCAGAGTGGCGAGGTTCGCGCCGTCGACGATGTTTCGCTCGACATTCAGCAGGGCGAGGCGCTGGGTCTGGTCGGCGAGTCCGGATCCGGCAAAAGCACGCTGGGGCGCCTGATTCTGCGCTTGATTGAACCCACATCGGGCAGCGTGGTGTTCGACGGCGCCAATGTTCTCGCTGCGAAGAGCGCGGAAATGCGGCGTCTGCGCCGCGACATGCAAATTATTTTTCAGGATCCATTCGGCTCGCTCGACCCGCGCTTCCGCGTTGAGGACGTCCTGGCCGAGCCGCTGATTGTCCACGAAAATCTGAGGCACGAGGAACGGCGTCGGCGGGTCGCTGAACTGCTGCGTGCCGTCGGCATGGACGAGTCAGCCATGGCGCGCTATCCGCACGAGTTTTCGGGAGGACAGCGCCAGCGCATTGGCATTGCGCGCGCGCTTGCGCTGCGGCCAAAATTCATTGTGGCCGACGAACCGGTTTCGGCTCTCGATGTCAGCGTGGGCGCGCAGATTGTGAATCTGCTGCAGTCATTGCAGCGCGAGTTCGGGCTGACGTACCTGTTCATCTCGCATTCGATGCCGGTGGTGCGTTATCTTTCGACTCGCATCGCGGTCATGTACCGCGGAAAAATCGCCGAGGTGGGGAAGACGTCAGAGATTACCTCGCGGCCGCAGACCGAATACACACGGAGCTTGCTTGCCGCTACGCCGGAGATTGCCGTTTCGTAAGGTGAATCTGGAACGGGTTGTCTGCAGTCGAAAACAAATCTAAAATGCCTGTGCTCAGGGAGAACTTATGGCCACAACTGCACTGCCGCCTCAGGAACCAGCGCCGCTATCCGAAGTTCAGCGCCTGGTAGATGTTTTCATCGCGCCCAGCAAGACCTTCACCGATCTGCGGCGCAGCGCCATGTGGTGGGCGCCGTTTGTGATTATCGCGATTATCGGCTTTCTCTTCATCTACACGGTGGACCAGAAGGTCGGCTTCCGCAAGGTTGTGGACAATCAACTTGAGTTGCAACCCAAACAGGCTGAGCGCATTGAGAATATGCCGGCCGATCAACGCGAAAAGGTGATGGGGCAGCAGGTCACAATTACGCGGATCATTTCCTACTGTGTTCCTGTTATAGCGCTCGTTGTATATGTGATCTTCGCCGGCATTCTGTTTGCGACCCTCAAGCTCGTCGCGAATGCCGATCTGAAATTCAAGACGATGTTTGCCTTGATTGTCTATACCAGGCTGCCCGAAATTCTAAGAGGAGTGCTTTCGGGCTTATCGCTGCTGGCGGGGGGCAGTACCGATTCGTTTAACATTCAAAATCCATTGGCTACGAACCCCGGGTATTTCATCGATCCGAGCGGCTCCGCCGTGTTACGCGCACTGCTGACGCCGCTCGATGTCATCACGATTTGGACGTTGATCCTGGTCGCGATCGGGATCACTTGCATCAGCAAAGTGAAGCGCGGCACCGCGTTCGGGGTCGTTTTTGGATGGTTTGCCATCGTGACGCTTGCCCGAGTCGCCATCGCCGCGGCGTTTTAACGGGTGTGTGACAAAAGTCATTGCTTGACGGGTCGGCGCCCCCTATCCTTCGCGGTCCTTCTTGGGAGGAGTCTATGCGTTCTACCCTGGTCGTTCTTTTTCTCGCGATTGCGATGAGTTCACTTGCGCACGCGCAGGCGGCGAACTCCGCCGCTTCCTGCATTGAATGCCACTCCAAACAAACTCCGAACATCGTCTCGGACTGGAAGCTCAGCAAGCATAGCCAGCTCGAAGTCACGTGCGTCACCTGCCACGGCGACCAGCACCAGTCGGCAAGCGACGTCGCGAAGGTGAAGATCCCTACCCCCGAAACTTGCGCGCAGTGCCATCAGACGCAGGTAGACCAATACAAGCACGGAAAACACTCGAAGGCGTGGGCGGCGATGATGGCCATGCCGACGATTCACTGGCAGCCCATGGCGATGATTGAAGGGCAGAAGGGCTGCGGCACGTGCCACAAGATCGGCGAGAAACCGCCTGAGGAAATCGCCAAGCTGCGCAGCCAGGGAAACGAATTCGGTTCGGCGTCGTGCGATTCGTGCCACACGCGACACACGTTTTCCGTGGAAGAGGCGAAGTCGCCACAGGCATGCCAGACCTGCCACATGGGGTTCGACCATCCGCAATGGGAGATGTATTCGTCATCGAAACATGGCGTGCGGGAGGACCTGAAGCAGCGCGGGATTCTGAAGGCGGAGGCAGCCGCTCCGACCTGCCAGACCTGCCACATGCAGAATGGCGACCACGGCGTGCGCACCGCATGGGGATTCCTGGCGGTTCGCCTGCCGCTGCCGGAGGACAAACAGTGGGCGGCGGATCGCGCGACAATCCTGCAGGCGCTGGGCGTGCTCGACCCCGATGGCAAGCCGACCGCGCTGGTGGCGACGGTGCAGGCCGCCGATGTGGCGCGCCTGACGCAGGAAGACTGGCAGACAGAGCGCGACAAGATGCTCAAAACCTGCAATCAGTGCCATTCCGGCAACTTTGCCAGGCAGCAACTGGAGGCGGGCGACGACATGATCAAGAACGCCGATCACTTGATGGCCGACGCAATCAAGATTGTCGCCGGCCTTTATAAAGATGGCGTTATTCCGCAGCCGAAGAACTATGCGTATCCGTTTCCGAATCTGCTGACGTTCCACGACGCGCCGACGGTCATCGAGCAAAAACTGTTTGTGATGTATCTGGAACACCGCATGCGGACATTTCAGGGAACGTTCCACGCGAGCCCGGATTATGCGCTCTGGTATGGATGGAGCGAGATGCAGCGGGATCTGACGGAGATCCGGGAACTGGCAGAGCAGATGCGGCGGGAAAAGAAGGGGCCAGTACTGAAGCCGGCTGCAACTCTTGAACCCGCTTCGGCCAAGTGACCGAAGCCCTGGCAGGTTGCGTAAGAAGTTGGTGTTGCGCTTGATTGTGGGTGGCGCAGCGGTTCACCGCTGCGATCAAGTGGCCTGTTTTTAGTGCGGCTTTAGCCGATAAACAGTTTTTCAACCTCCTGGGCAACATCACAAAGCTGTGTGGGGGCAGAATTCCGTCGTCACACAAACCCCTTCGTACGCAGCTGAGCACACCGATTTACAATTGCCGCACATGCACACTGCGGATGTCGCGCTCATCGGTGGAGGGATTGTCGGGTCGAGCATCGCCTACCATCTGGTTGCGGCCGGTTGCAAGAATGTTCTTGTGATCGAGCGAGAAAACTCACAGGGCAAAGGATCGACCGGCAAGAGCATGGGCGGCGTGCGCGCCCAGTTTTCCACTCCCGTCAACATTCAGATGTCGCTCTATTCGATCCCCTTCTATGCGAGCTTCGAAGAACGGCTGGGCTATCCCTGCGACTATCGTCCGCAGGGATATTTGTTTTGCGCGACAAATGAAAAGCACTTGGCATACCTGCGCGCGAACTATGAAAAGCAGGTCGCCATGGGATTGAAGAATGTGCGGCTGGTTGCAGCGGACGAGATTCGCAGCATGTTTCCGCAGTTGCGCGGCGATGACATTGTGGGCGGAAGCTTCTGCTCGACCGATGGATTCGTAGACCCGTACAGCGCGATGACCGGGTTCATGACCTGGGCTTCGGACCATGGCGCGACGTTGTTGAAACATGCAGAGGTCGTTGCGATCGCGCGGCGCGACGGAGGCTTTGAAATCACAACCACGCGCGAAGTGGTTTCGGCACGCGTCATTGTCAATTGCGCGGGACCGTGGGCGGCGGGGATCGCGAGCATGGTCGACATTACGCTACCCGTCGAACCGCTGCGCCGCATGCTGGTGCCGACTGAGCCGTTTGACCAGTTTCCGCACACCGCGCCGATGATCGTCGATATGTCGAACGGTTTTCACTTTCGTCCAGAGAGCCGCGGATTCCTGCTGGCGTGGAACGATCCAGAGGAAACGCCGGGGTACAAGGCGGAATTCGACCCGGCATTTATTGAGAAGATTCTGACGCACGCGGCCGATCGTGTGCCGGTGTTCGAGAGTTTGGCCGTCAATCCGAAACAGGCGTGGGCCGGGCTGTATGAAATGACGCCGGATCATCATCCGATTCTTGGCGGGTCTCCCGAAGTGCCGGGCTTTTTCTTCGCCAACGGTTTCAGCGGCCATGGCGTAATGCACGCGCCGGCCACGGGGAAGATTCTGAGCGACCTGATACTCACCGGCAAGACAGACTTGATTGACGCGTCGCTGCTCGACTTTGCGCGCTTTGCGGAGGGCCGGACAATTCACGAGACAGCGGTTCTCTGATGCTTGTTTTGCGCAACGTCCCGCTTGGATTTGAGAACAACGCAAGGCTGTAATGCTACATGCAGGATGCGTAGATCCTTCGCTTCGCTCAGAAAGACTGTAGATTCTGGCAGCTGGGAATAAGACCTGAACCATGCCGCAGGAACTCAACTACTGGCTGACCACCGTCGCAATGCCAATTCCTCCGGCCCAGCCGCTGCCGGAGACGGCCGATGTTGCCGTCATCGGCGCGGGGTTCACGGGACTGTCGGTTGCGTTGGCCCTGGCCAGGCGCGGGGCAAAGGTGATCGTGTTGGAGTCGGAGACCATTGGCTGGGGCGCCAGTTCGCGCAATGGCGGCATGGTGCTAACCGGGCTGAAACTGGGCGTCAATAAACTGATCTCGATGTACGGACGCGAGCTGGCGCGACGCATGTACGCCGCGTCGCTCGAGACGATTGAAACCGTCGAGGGCATCGTTCGCGAAGAGAACATTGCGTGCGATTTCGCGCGCACCGGGCATCTGGAAGTCGCCTGCAAACCGGCTCACTTTGACGATTATGCGCGCCAGGCCGAGGTCATCGCGCGCGAATTCAATCATCAACTGCGCGTAGTACCGCGTGGTGAACTGCGCAGCGAAATCGGCTCGGACATTTACTACGGCGGCATGGTGGATGAGATCAGTGCCGGCGTGAACCCGGCGCGCTATGTTGCCGGGCTGGGCGCTGCCGCGATACGGGCGAATGCCCAGATCGCCGAGCGGACAAAGCTCCAAAGCATTGCCCGCGGCGCACACAACGGCGCCCCCGGATTCCGTCTGGTTACGTCCCGCGGCGCTTTCTGGGTGCGCATCGTTTTCGTCGGCACCAGTGGTTACACGGGCGCGGCGACGCCGGCGCTCCAGAAGAAGATCATTCCAATCGGGTCTTTTATTATTACAACCCAGGTGCTCTCGGAAGCGCTGGCGCGCGAACTCAGTCCGCGCAACCGTCAGATCTACGATTCGAAAAACTATCTTTATTACTACCGCCTGACGCCCGATAACCGCATGCTGTTCGGCGGGCGGGCGGCATTCTTTCCTGAGACTGATCGAACCATTCGCAAGAGTGTCGAACTTCTGCGCCGCGGCATGATCGAAGTCTTTCCCCAACTGCGCGACATAAGAGTCGAATACGTGTGGGGCGGCACGCTCGATTTCTGTTTTGACATCATGCCGCATGCAGGGGAGGTGGAGGGCGTGTACTTTGCGGTTGGATACGCCGGGCACGGCGTCGCCATGGCGACCTGGCAGGGGCAAAAAATGGCGGAGTGGATTGCCGACGGAAAGACCGACAATCCCTTTGCCGAAATCAAGTTTCCGGGCGCGCCATTAGGTCTGTACAGCGGCAAGCCGTGGTTTCTGCCACTGGCGGGCGCGTACTATAAAGTGCTCGATTGGATTTCGTAAATTAGTTCGCAGGTTTCAGGCATCAGGTCGCCGAAAGCCGCGCTCTTGGGAGATTTTGGTCGTACTGAGAACTGACAGCTGACAGCTGAGACCTTCATCTGAGAAGTATTTATGTCAATCTTTGGCCTCATCGAATACGCCGACGCCAGTCCTGAAGTGCGTGCCGTCTATGACGATATCATGACGACGCGCAAAACAGACTGGGTCAACGATTTCTGGAAGTCGATTGCGCACGATCCCGCGACGCTGAAGCGCACCTGGGAGAGCATCAAGCAGATCATGGCCCCGGGCGCGCTCGATCCGCTCACGAAGGAAATGATCTACGTGGCAGTCTCGGCGACGAATGGTTGCGAGTACTGCATCGCATCCCACACCGTCTCCGCGCGCAACAAGGGAATGACGGACGCACAGTTCAAGGAACTGATGGCCGTGGTCGGTATGGCGAATGAAACGAACCGGCTCGTCGCCGGATATCAAGTGGAAGTCGACGACCGTTATAAGCCGCCAACGAAATAGAAATTCCGCGGACCACGCCGCACCGCGGCGGCGCATCCCACGAAGTTTTATAATTGCTGCACGATCTGGGGAGGTGAGGAAATGGCCGAGTTGACGATGGTTCCGGTTACCACCCACGGCTTTTATCTCGATGGGAAGTGGCTGGAGGAAGGTGACATCGTCGAGGTTCGTGCCCCTTACGATGGCGCGGTCATTGCGCGCGTTTATCAGGGGCGCCGCGAACATGCCGAAGCTGCCATTGCCTCGGCGGTGAAAGCCTTCGGAACCACGCGCCGGCTGCCTGCTTTCGAGCGCCAGCGTGTTCTGCGCAGGATTGCCAATGGAATTCATGATCGCCGGGATGAGTTTTCGCGGACGCTCGCCCAGGAAGCCGGTAAACCGCTCAAGAGCGCACGCACCGAAGTGGAGCGTGCCGTTTTTACGTTCAATATCGCCGCCGAAGAAACGGTTCGCGGCTACGGCGAGTACCTGCCGCTCGATTGGCAGCAGTCGACCGCCGGCCGCTGGGGCATCGTAAAGCGCTTTCCGCTCGGGCCGATTGCGGGGATCACGCCATTTAACTTTCCGCTGAATCTGGTAGCGCACAAAGTTGCCCCGGCGATCGCCGCAGGCTGTTCAATCATCCTGAAGCCGGCGCCACAGACTCCGCTAAGTTCGCTGCTGCTGGCGGAAGTGATTCAGCAGGCGGGATGGCCCGACGGCGGCTTTAACGCCGTGCTGGTTTCCAATGAAGATTCCGGGCTGCTGGTGACCGACGAGAGGATCAAACTCATCAGCTTCACGGGTAGCGCGGCCGTGGGCTGGGCGATCAAGAGCAACGCGGGCAAGAAGAAAGTTGTTTTGGAACTCGGCGGTAATTCCGGCGTTATCGTTCACAGCGACGCCGACCTTGCCTATGCTGCCGACCGTTGTGTGACCGGGAGCTTTGCCTATTCTGGCCAGGCATGCATTTCTGTGCAGCGCATTCTGGTGGAGCACTCGGTATACGGGAAGTTCATCGAGTTGTTTCTGGCTGGAGTCGGCAAGCTCAAGCTGGGAGATCCGCTGGACGAGTCGTGCGACGTAGGGCCGCTGATCCGCGAGAGCGATGCCATCCGCGCTTACGACTGGGTGCAGGAGGCGATTCGCGGCGGTGCGCGCCTGCTGTGTGGCGGAAAACGCAAAGGCTCCATGCTCGAACCAACAGTGTTGACCAGTACTAAGTCCGACATGAAAGTGAACTGCCAGGAGATTTTTGCGCCGGTGGTGACGGTCGAACCGTACAACGATTTCGCCTCGGCGCTGCGCGAGGTCAACAACTCGGCATACGGTTTACAGGCAGGATTGTTCACGCGCGATGCGAAGCTCATATTCCAGGCCTATGAAGAGCTGGAAATCGGCGGGCTGATCGCCGGCGATGTGCCCACCTTTCGAATTGACCATATGCCCTATGGCGGAGTGAAAGACTCCGGGCTGGGCCGGGAGGGCCTGCGCTACGCGATTGAGGAAATGACGGAACCGAAACTGCTAGTCATGAACCTGCGCTAAGGAAACCGCAGGTCACACAACCTTGCTGAAAATGTGTAAGGTTTGTAGCACGGAGACGTCGCCGTGTTGAAAATCTCAACAACGTCGCGGGCCTCGCGGAATAGGCTCCGAAGTCCAATCGAGAAATCTTGCGTGCGTCTATTCCCAACAGCGGCCCAACTGTTATACTCACATGTCCCAGTAAGCTACGTCACAGACATGAGTGACGAATTTCACAGCAAACATTGTCAGCCGGGAAGACTAGGAACCCGTTCCCGAAGCGTAAAACGTCGTCATCATTAATCGATGCAGATTTTTCCACGCAGCAGCAATGCAATTGCCAGGGCCTCGCTTTTTGGCGCGGTCTTTGCCGTAGCCGGACTCTTCTGGGTCTTGGCGCAGCTCCAACGCTCGCCCTACATCACCTGGGAGGGCGTGCGGAAGCCGCAGCCCGTTCCATTTAGCCATCAGCATCATGTCACCGGCCTCGGTATCGATTGCCGCTACTGCCACACTTCGGTTGAGCAGTCGAGTTTCGCGGGCCTCCCGCCGACCAAGACCTGCATGAACTGCCACTCCCAGATCTGGACCAACGCCGCGTATCTGGAACCGGTGCGCGAGAGTTTCCGCACCGGGCGTTCGCTCGAATGGTCGCGCGTGAATCAGTTGCCCAACTTCGTTTATTTCAATCACAGCATTCACATAAACGAGGGTGTGGGGTGCAACACCTGCCACGGTCCGGTGGACCGGATGCCGCTGATGTATCAGTACGCTTCGCTGCAGATGGAATTTTGCCTCGACTGCCATCGCGCTCCGGAAAAATATCTGCGGCCGCGCGAGCAGGTATTTAATATGCGCTATCAGCCGCCGGTGAACGATCCGATGGGGAAGAACGATGTTGCATTTGGCGGCAAGTCCTACAACGATCAGATCGCGCTCGGTTCGGCGCTCAAGGAAGCGTACAAGGTGCGGTCGGTGGAAGACATCACCAGCTGTAATACCTGCCATCGCTAAACGGCAGACGGGGAACGTGGGGACGTTCGCGGATCTGAAATTCGTATTTGAAATTGGGTTTGAAATTTGAAGATGAGCATGGACGATCACAAAGCGAAACCAGCCAGCTTGGACGTTTGTCCGACGAAGCGCAAGCAGCTTGATCTTGCCACGGTAAAGGCGCAGATCGAGGAGACTACCGGCCCTGAGTATTGGCGCAGCCTGGAAGAACTTGCCGGCAGCGAAGAGTTTCGGGAGATGCTGCATCGGGAGTTTCCCAGGGGTGCCTCGGAGTGGCTGGACTCGTTCTCGCGCCGCGGCTTCCTGAAAACGATGGGTGCGTCGCTTGCGCTCGCAGGCCTGACCGGCTGCACGCGCATGCCGCTCACCGAGATCGTTCCCTACGTGAAGCAGCCGGAAAACGTGATTCCCGGCAAGCCGAAATATTACGCGACCGCGTTCACGCTCGGCTGCTATGCGTCGCCGGTGCTGGTCGAAAGCCACATGTTCCGGCCGACCAAGATTGAGGGCAATCCGGAACATCCTGCGAGCTTGGGCGGGACTGATGTTTACGCACAAGCCTCCATCCTCGATCTCTACGATCCCGACCGCGCCCAGAACATTACTTATCTGGGCGATGTGCGCTCATGGGATGCGTTCATGAATGCCGTGAAAGGCCCCATGAACGTGCAGCAAAGCATGGCGGGTTCGGGCGTGCGCATCCTGACGCAGGGTGTTTCTTCGCCCACGCTGGCGGCGCAGATTAAGGACTATCTCGCAGCGCACCCGCAAGCGAAATGGCATGTGTGGGAGCCGATCAACCGCGACAACGTTTACGAAGGCGCGAAGATGGCGTTCGGCGAGGTAATCGAGACTCGCTACGACTTGTCGAAAGCCGACGTAATCGTCTCGCTCGACGCAGACTTCTTGTACGCCGGGTTTCCCGGATCGACGCGCTACATCCGCGACTTTGCCGCGCGGCGGAATCCTGACGGCAACATGAACCGGCTGTACGTGATCGAAAGCACTCCGAGTTCGACGGGGATGAAGGCGGACCACCGGCTGCCGGTACAAGCGAGCTACGTCGAGACTTTCGCCAAAACCTTGGCATCGTCTGTCGGAATTGCAGTAAGTGATTTCGAATCAAGAGGAGCATCCGGGTTCGACAAGGCAGTAGTAGCTGATCTGGCCGCGCACCACGAATCAAGTGTCGTGATTGCAGGTGACCATCAGCCGCCGGTCGTTCAAGCCCTCGCGCACGCAATTAATGCCGCGCTCGGCAACGTCGGCAAGACGGTTTTCTATGCCGAGCCCGTTGATGCGAACCCGGTTAACCGTGGCGAGTCGCTGAAGGCGCTGGCTGACGACATACGCAATGGGAAAGTCGATCTGCTACTGATACTCGGCGGCAATCCGGCATATGATGCGCCGGTAGATTTCGAGTTTGCATCCGCGCTGAAATCGAATGCAGTCACTCTAAAGGTCTATCTTGGATCGCACCGCAACGAGACGGCCGAGCTTTGCCAGTGGCATGTTCCCGAAGCGCACTATCTCGAATTATGGAGTGATGCTCGTGCCTACGACGGAACGGTGTCGATTATTCAGCCGCTGATTGAGCCGCTCTACAACGGCAAGAGCGCGCATGAGATTATTTCGATTCTTGCGGGGCAGGCGGGATTGACTGGGCATGACTTGGTGCAGCAGTACTGGCAAAAGCAACATGCTGGCGCTGACTTCGACGCCTTCTGGCGGAAGTCGCTGCATGATGGATGGGTGGGTGGGACGGCATACGCTTCTAAGAACTTACTGGCAAAGGCTTCTGCTATTGAGAACTCCACCAAGCATGGACCGGAAGTTGGAGGGCCACTCGGAGAAGGCGGACAACGTTTTGAACTCAATTTCCGACGTGATCCATCCATCTATGATGGACGCTTCTCGAACAATGGCTGGCTGCAGGAGTTGCCGAAACCGCTGACGAAGCTGACCTGGGACAACCCTGTAATGATCGGCCCCGCTATGGCAGGGCGGCTGAAGCTTAATTTCAAGGATGTAGTTGAAGTCCATTTCAACGGCAAGAAGGTCAAAGGTCCGATCTGGATTCAGGCAGGTCATCCTGACAATACCATTACATTGTTCCTCGGCTATGGACGCACGCGGGCAGGACGCGTGGGGTCGGGAATGGGATTCGATGCTTATCCGCTGCGTGCCAGTTGGAGTCAATCGCTTGGGACGTATGCATCTTTGACGCCGACCGGCGAGACTTACAACCTCGCCAGCACGCAGGGCTACCAGACCATGGAGACGCCCGACGGCAGCGCGCGGCCGCTGGTGCAGCAGCGCAGTCTCGAGGAATACAGGAAAGAACCGAACTTTGCGAAGGAAGGTGAGCCGCCGAAAGAACTCACGCTCTACAAGCCAGAGGAGTTCAACTACGCCAAGGAGACTTACTCATGGGGTATGGCGATCGACCTGAACTCGTGCGTCGGCTGCAATAACTGCATCGTCGCCTGCCAGTCGGAAAACAATATTCCGGTCGTGGGGCAGTATCAGACGCTTCGAGGCCGCCACATGCACTGGCTGCGCGTGGACGCTTACTACAACGGCCCTCGCGACAATCCCAAAGGTTTCTTTCAGCCCGTGCCCTGCATGCAATGCGAGAATGCGCCGTGCGAACTGGTTTGTCCGGTGCAGGCTACGACGCACTCGAGCGAAGGCCTGAATGATATGGTCTATAACCGCTGCGTCGGCACGCGGTATTGTTCGAATAACTGCCCTTACAAGGTGCGGCGCTTTAACTTCCTGCTCTTCCAGGACTGGGAGACGCCGCAGTTCAAGCTCATGCGCAATCCCGATGTAACAGTGCGCAGCCGCGGCGTGATGGAAAAATGCACTTATTGCGTACAGCGGATCAGCGAAAGCCGCATCGACACCGAGACCGCCTCGGTACGCGAGGGGAAAGATATACGCATTGGCGGCGAACTCCAGACGGCGTGCCAGCAGTCGTGCCCGGCGAATGCGATCGTATTCGGCAATCTGAACGACCCGAACAGTCTTGTGAATAAGTGGAAGGCTCAGTCAAGAAATTATTCTCTGATGGGCGAGTTAAATACGCGGCCGCGCACAACGTATCTGGCGGAAGTACGCAATCCGAATCCCGAGTTAGAGAACGGCTCGAAAGGATAGGCGGAGCGCAAGGAAGGCATGGCGACTAACTTACAAATTCCCGTGGCAGACAGGCGCGCGCCGGTCATTGAGCCGGGGCACACCTTCTCCACCGTCACCGAGAAGATCAGCAACATTGTGCTGAGGCGCCCGATCTCCCTGGGATGGATTGTGGGCTTCCTGATCATGTTCTCGCTGACGAACATGCTGATGGTGGCGCTCGGGTATCTGTTCATCAAGGGCACGGGCATTTGGGGCATCAACATTCCGGTCGGGTGGGGATTCGCCATCGTTAACTTTGTGTGGTGGATCGGCATCGGCCACGCGGGGACGCTGATCTCCGCGATTCTGTGCCTGTTGCGGCAGAGCTGGCGCAACTCGATCAATCGTTTTGCGGAAGCGATGACGCTGTTTGCGGTGGCGTGCGCTGGCATCTTCCCACTCGCGCACACAGGTCGTCCGTGGGTCGCCTACTGGCTTTTCCCGTATCCCAATACGATGAATTACTGGCCGAATTTCCGCAGCCCGTTGGTCTGGGACGTGTTCGCGGTTTCGACTTACTTCACGATTTCGCTCGTGTTCTGGTTCACGGGATTGATTCCCGATCTTGCCACCTTGCGCGATCGCGCTCAGCATCCATGGGTCAAGCGCCTCTATGGCGCGCTCGCTATGGGATGGCGCGGGTCGGCGCGGCACTGGCATCGTTACGAAACGGCTTACTTGTTACTCGCCGGCCTTTCGACTCCACTCGTGCTTTCCGTGCACACGGTGGTCAGCTTCGATTTTGCGGTCGGCATTGTGCCCGGATGGCACACCACGATCTTCCCGCCTTACTTCGTCGCGGGCGCGATTTACTCGGGATTTGCGATGGTGCTGTGCCTGGCTATCCCCATCCGCGCCATCTACGGCTTGAAGGATTTCATAACCGAGCGTCATCTGGAAACGATGGCCAAGGTCATGCTGGCGACCGGCCTCATCGTCGCCTACGGCTACGGCATGGAAGCATTCATGGGCTGGTATAGCGGCAATCAGTTCGATTCATTCCTGATGTGGAATCGCCTGCACGGCCCGTATCAGTTCTGGTACTTTGCGTTGTTGGCCTGCAACATCGGCATTCCGCAGGTGCTCTGGCTGAAGAAGTTCCGCGTCTCCACCGGATGGCTTTGGCTCATTTCCTTTATCGTGCTCGTTGGCATGTGGCTGGAGCGTTTCATTATTGTCGTTGTAAGTCTCAGCCGCGACTTTGTTAATTCGTCCTGGGGCCAGTACTACCCGACTAAGTGGGACTGGATGACTTACGTCGGAACCATCGGCATGTTCCTGACCGCCATGTGGTTGTTTGTGCGCATCCTGCCCATGATTTCGATTTTCGAGTTGCGCCAGTTATTGCCGGAGGCTCACACGCACGAGCCGGCGGAGGTTAACAAATGAGCGAATCGCCCATCCTGGACCCTGTTTACGGACTCATGGCCGAATTCGACTCGGCTCAGGAACTGGTTAACGCCGCGCATAAAACGCACGAAGCCGGATACCAGAAGATTGATGCCTACAGCCCTTTTCCGGTTGAGGGGCTGGCGGAAGCGATTGGTTTTCACAAGAATCGGGTGGCGCTGGTCGTGCTGATCGGGGCAATTCTGGGCGGGCTGTCAGGCTACTTGCTGCAATATTGGGTGGCGGTAATTACATATCCGACGAACATTGGCGGTCGTCCTTATCACTCGTGGCCATCGTTCATCATCGTAACGTTCGAAATGACGATTCTTTTCGGTGGCCTTTCGGCCGTGTTCGGCATGCTGGCTTTGAACGGTTTGCCCATGCCTTATCATCCGGTGTTCAACGTGGCCGAATTCAGTCAAGCGTCAGAAAACAAGTTCTTCCTGGTGGTATTTTCAAGTGATCCAAAGTATGACCCGGCTGGCACGCGCAGTTTTCTGCAGGGGCTTGCCCCGCGCATGATCGCGGAGGTGCCGAGCTAGCATGACGCCCGCTCGCAAATTTCTGCCTGCGATTCTGCTGTTGATTGGCGTAACAGCCGGATGCCGGCTTGACATGCATATCCAGCCGTACTACCGGCCGCTGGCCCAGAGTGATTTCTTCGGCGACGATCGCTCGGCGCGCTTGCCCGTGAATGGAACTGTGGCCCGCGGCGATCTGCACGAAGACACTTATTTCTACACGGGGAAGATCAACAATGCCCCGGGTGAATACATGCCGTTCCCGGTGACCGCCGAGATTCTGGCGCGCGGCCGCGAGCGCTTTAATATCAATTGCACTCCGTGCCACGGACGCGTCGGCGACGGCAACGGCTTCATTCCTTCGCGTGGATTCCGGCAGCCTCCGTCGTATCACATCGAGCGGTTGCGCAAGGCTCCCATTGGATACTTCTTCGACGTGATGACGAATGGCTACGGCGTGATGCCCGAATATGGAACGCAGGTGGCAGCGCGTGATCGCTGGTGCATCGCTGCTTATATCCGCGCCCTTCAACTAAGCCAGGGTGCAACCTCGTCCGATATCCCGGCGGGACAACAGATTCCCTCGCCTCCTCCGCAGTATCGCGATATAGGAAATGGGGCGACGCTGCCGGTGGTCGAAACTGCTCCGCAGTCCGAGGGCGGCGCCGAAGGCCAGAAGCCCGAAGCTCAGAAAAAAGAGGGGCCCAAATGACCACGGCAGCTCTGAACAGATCGGACCTGACGGCGCCGGCCGTGGCGCAGACGATTCAACAGCGCTCCCTGATCGTCGGCGCGCTGGGCGCGGTTGCGGCCATCGCGGGCGCGTTTGTTGTCCCCGAAAGTTTCTATTCCGCCTACCTGATCGGATTCATGTTCTGGCTTGGCCTCTCGCTCGGCTGCATGGCGATCCTGATGCTCTATCACCTGGTAGGCGGCAAGTGGGGAACGGTGATCCGGCGCATTCTGGAAGCGGGCATGACGACGCTGCCGTTGATGGCCATCCTCTTTATTCCGATCGTAATGAATTTGCCCCGGCTGTATTTCTGGGCAAGGACTGAGGAAGCGGCGAAAGATCCCAAGATTGCCGCCATTGTTCACAGCTATCTCAATTTCAACGGCATCCTGATGCGGGCCATCATTTATTTCGCCATCTGGATTGGCATGGCCTACTTTCTGAATCGCTGGTCGACCGAGCAGGATACTCCGGCGGGCGGCGAGAAGAGCACGCTGCGCTTCCGCGCGCTGAGCGGGATCGGACTGGTCATCTACTCGTTCACGATTTCATTTGCTGTAATCGACTGGGTGATGTCGCTGCAAGCGCGGTGGATTTCAACCATCTACGGGCTGCTGTTCGTTGCTGGCGAAGCGCTCTCCGCATACTGTTTCGTGGTCGTGATCGAGAGCATCCTGGGCAAGCGCAAGCCCATGTCCAGTTTTCTGACCAGGACCGAAGTGCATGATCACGGCAAGTTCATGCTTACGTTTGTGATGGTGTGGGCATACTTCAATTTTTCGCAGTGGCTCATCATTTGGGCGGGCAACCTGCCGGACGAAATTCCCTGGTATGTGCGGCGCATGAGCGGTGGATGGGGCGGCGTGGGGTTGTTTCTCGTCATTTTTCATTTTGCCGTGCCGTTTGCGCTGCTGCTTTCGCGCAGCTTGAAGAAGAGTGCAGGCCAGTTGGCGTTGCTGGCATCCTGGCTCATGCTGATGCGCATCGTCGACATTTTCTGGCACATCGAACCGGCGTCGCGCCCGGAATTTCATCTTAGCTGGGTGCACTTCGCGGTGTTGGCCGGAATGGGTGGGTTGTGGATGGCATACTTCTTCCGCAATCTGAGAGCGCGCCCGCTCTTGGCTGTGTACGCGCCGCAGACGCTACGACATTTGGAGCCGTCGCATGAATGAAGATCTGAATCACGCCCACTCGAATCCGGAAACCTCCTTCGAGCGTGAAGATCTAAGTACGCGCGGGGTGTTCGTGTTCATGATCGGCCTCGCGATTACAGGCCTGATTATTTATTTCATCATCGTGGGCATGTATTCGTTTTTGGATAAGTACGAGCACGCGCAAATGAGCACGGCCAGTCCATTGGTCACTTCGAGGGGTCCGGCGGCGCGCGTGGTCACCAATGACTACATGGAGAAATTCAAGGGAAACGGCGCGCCCATGCTCGAAAGCGATGAGCGTGGTCAGTTCAAGGACTTCTTGCTGAAACAGGAAGACCAGCTAAACAGCTATGGCTGGGTCGATGAACAAGCCGGTGTTGCGCACATTCCGATTGAACGCGCCATGGATTTGATCGTCGAGCGCGGATTACCCGTGCGCCCGCAAGGTGGGAACGAATCCGCGACTCTGAATGATTCAAAACCGCCTGCTAAGAAGGCGGCAGCAAAACAGTAGTTGAATCAGAGTCGAACCAAGCCGCGAAGCGGCGATGCAGCCCACGGCGCAAGCCG
Source organism: uncultured Acidobacteriaceae bacterium (assembly GCA_963791085.1). GTDB lineage: Bacteria > Acidobacteriota > Terriglobia > Terriglobales > Acidobacteriaceae > Acidiflorens. The sequence continues at coordinate 137,822 of CAWBQG010000001.1, forward strand.
TGGGAAAGAGTGCAAGATTAGATCAAGCCCCGTAGGGGCGAAAGAAATTGCGGCTCGTGGCGAACACCGTATCGAGCCGCGCCGGCCATCCGGCAAAGGAAACGCAGTGTGTAGCAAAATCAGTTTCGCAACCGCGATGTTGGTCTTGGCCGTGGGCACGCTCTTTGCCCAGAGCGCGCGTGGTCCCATGATGGGCGGAATCATGTCGCCTCCGGCCAACCAACGGCCGCCGGGACTTGAGTTTGTCGGTATCGAGCAGCACCTCAACGCGGAAGTGCCCGGCGATCTTGAATTCCGCGACGAACTCGGCAATCCGGTGAAGCTCGGCGATTATTTCGGCCATGGCCGGCCCGTCATTTTGAACCTCGGCTACTACCAGTGTCCGATGCTGTGCAGCGAACTACTTGAGGGACTGGTCGGCTCGATGAAGGCGCTCACGTTGCAACTCGGGCAGGATTTCGACGTGGTGACCCTCAGCTTCGATCCGCGCGAAACCACTGAGATGGCTGCCGCAAAAAAACGCGACATCATGAAGCGCTATGGCCGCGCCAACGCGGCCAGCGGCTGGCATTTCCTGACCGGCCGTCCCGATCAGATCAAAATTTTGACGGACGCAGTCGGCTTTCAGTATCAGTTCGATCCCAAGACCGGTCAGTATGCGCATGCCACCGCCATCGTCCTGCTGACGCCCGACCGGCATATCGCCGAATATTTCTACGGTGTGGAGTTTTCTCCCCGGGATTTGCGGCTGGGCTTGGTGCAAGCCAGCCAGGGAAAAATCGGCAACATCACCGATACCGTGCTGCTTTATTGCTATCACTATGATCCCCGAGCCGGTAAGTATGGCGCCGTGGTCAGCAACGTACTCAAGATCAGCGGACTCGCAACCATCCTGATCCTGGGCACGTTCGTGTTCGTCATGTACCGTGCCGATCGGAGCGCGGCGCACAGGGGAGTGGGGCGAGTTACTTAGACATGTCGAAATACTTACCATTGTGGCCGGATTCAGCCTCGACCATGTCAGGGCAGGTGGATGCGCTCTACATCTATCTGTTGCTCGTGGCCGGAGGGATGACCGCGCTCATTTTCCTTGCGGTCACGGTGCTTGCGATCAAATATCGCCGCAAACCCGGTGTCGAGGCGCACCAGATCGAAGGCTCAACCATCCTCGAAATCACCTGGTCGATAATTCCGTTCGGCGTGATGCTGACGTTCTTCATTTGGGGTGCGGTCATTTATTTCCAGGAGCGCACGCCCCCTGCCGATGCCACGGAAGTCTATGTCGTCGCGAAGCAGTGGATGTGGAAGGTTGAGCACATGGAGGGTCAGCGCGAAATCAACGAACTCCATGTTCCGACGGGGCAGAACGTAAAGCTGATCATGACGTCGCAAGATGTCATCCATAGTTTCTTCATTCCGGCATTCCGCATCAAGCAGGATGTGCTGCCCGGCCGCTATACGACGCTCTGGTTCAAAGCAACGAAGCCCGGTGTCTACCACCTGTTTTGTGCGGAATACTGCGGTACCATGCATTCCGGCATGGGCGGCAGCATCGTCGTGATGGAGCCGCAGGAGTACGCGCAGTGGATGGCGGGCAACGGATCGCCGGCGCTTCAGGAAACGGGACAGCAACTGTTCTCATCGCTCGGCTGCTCCACTTGTCATCGCTCTGACGTGCAGGGCCGCGGTCCGAACCTGGCGGGAATCTATAACAAGCCGGTCCTCCTCGAAGATGGCCGCACCGTGACTGCTGACGAGAACTATGTGCGCGAATCGATCCTGAACCCGACGGCAAAAATCGTGAGCGGCTTCAAGCCGGTCATGCCGACCTTCCAGGGCATTGTCAGCGAAGAACAAGTGAACGCGCTGGTAGCGTACGTCAAATCGCTAAGCCAGCCAACGCCGGGGACGGCCGGACTCGAAAACCAGCCCTCCGCGCCCCCGGGACAACCGACGAATACGCAGGTGCAATAAAGATCGTGAGTGAGAATTATGGCGAGTGAAGCAATCGCGGCGCATCAGGCTCCGAAGACGAATTACTTGACGAACGGCTACGGGCTCAAGTCCTGGCTGCTGACGACCGACCACAAGCGAATCGCGATCCTCTATCTCATCTCGATTACGATTTTCTTTTTCCTGGGCGGCTTCTTCGCCATGCTCATCCGGCTCGAACTGCTTACGCCGCAAGGCGACCTGATGCAGGCCGACACTTACAACAAAGTGTTCACCATGCACGGCATGATCATGGTGTTCTTCTTCCTGATTCCGGTCGTGCCCGCCGTGCTCGGAAACTTTCTGGTGCCGATTATGATCGGCGCCAAAGATCTGGCCTTCCCCCGCATCAACCTGCTCAGTTGGTATCTCTACATCATCGCCGGTACGCTCTTCCTGCACTGCATGCTGATCGGTGGCGTCGATACCGGCTGGACGTTCTATACCCCGTTCAGCACGGTCGGCAGCAACACCAACGTCATTGAGGCCGGACTTGCAGTCTTCATCGCGGGCTTCTCGTCCATTTTCACGGGGCTCAATTTCATCGTCACCATCCATCGCATGCGCGCTCCCGGCCTGACCTGGGACCGTCTGCCGCTGTTCATCTGGGCGAACTACGCCACCAGCCTCATCATGGTGCTGGGCACGCCCGTGGTCGCAATCACCATCGTTCTGGTCGCGGTCGAGCGCCTTTTCCACCTCGGCATTTTCGATCCAAAACTTGGCGGAGACCCGCTGCTCTTTCAGCACCTGTTCTGGTTCTACTCGCATCCGGCGGTCTATATCATGATCCTGCCCTCGATGGGCGTGGTCAGCGAACTCATTACCTGCTTCGCGCGCAAGCGCGTCTTCGGGTACAAGTTCATCGCCCTGTCGAGCGTTGCCATTGCCGTTCTCGGATTTCTGGTCTGGGCGCACCACATGTTCGTCGCCGGCATCTCGCTCTACGCCGCGATGATTTTTTCGTTTTTGACCTTCTTCATCGGAGTGCCCTCCGCCATCAAAGTCTTCAACTGGACCGCGACGCTCTATAAAGGTTCGATTTCCTACGCCACGCCCATGCTCTACGCCTTCGGTTTCATCGGCCTGTTCACCATCGGCGGATTGACCGGCCTATTCCTGGCGACGCTCGGCATCGACGTGCACGTCACCGACACTTACTTCGTGGTCGCGCACTTCCACTACGTGATGGTAGGTGGCGTCTTGATGGGGTTTCTGGGCGGCATGCATTTCTGGTGGCCAAAAATCAGCGGCCGCATGTATCCCGAAGGCTGGGCGAAGCTTTCGGCGCTTCTGGTTTTTGTCGGATTTAACCTGACCTTCTTCCCGCAGTTCATTCTTGGCTATGTCGGCATGCCGCGCCGCTACTGGCAGTACCCGCCGGAGTTCCAGGTACTCAACGTGCTTTCCACCGCTGGCTCAAGCGTCCTGGCCGTGGGCTACCTGTTGCCCATGATCTATTTCATGTGGTCGCTGCGCTACGGGCCGATCGCCGATGCGAATCCGTGGAACGCCGCGGGCCTCGAGTGGAAGACGACGTCCCCGCCTCCGACTTTCAATTTCGATGAGACGCCGGTCGTCACCTGGGAAGCCTATAACTACGACGAGATTCCACCCAAGGAGCTGGAGGTTCCCGTTGCCTGATAGTCAAGTGACCGTGGCTGAGCATACCGAAGGGCACAACCCGGCGCTGCGCCATCATTTCGCCGACGAGCAGCAGCAGAAGAACGCCGCCTCACTCGGCATGTGGCTCTTCCTGGTCACGGAAATCATGTTCTTTGGCGGTATGTTCTGCGCCTACCTCGTCTACCGGCTCGCGCATTTCAACGCCTTCGCGGCGGGAAGCCAGCAGCTAAACGTCTGGCTTGGCGCCGTCAATACCGCTGTTCTGCTGGTTAGTTCGGTAACCGTGGTCCTGGCCGTGAAAGCCGCTCAGGAGGGAAGCCGCAAGCAACTAGTCTCTTACCTCGTCGTCACCGTTTTGCTTGGACTAACCTTCTTGGGCATCAAAGGCGTTGAGTACAAAGAAAAATTTGAAAAACATCACGTGCCGGGGGCGACCTTCCAGTTTAACGAGCCGTTTGATGATAACGGCAAGCAGATTCCGGTAAACCCGAACGAAGCCCAGCTGTTTTTCTCTCTCTATTTTGCGATGACCGGCATGCACGCCCTGCACATGATCATCGGCTGTGGATTATTCAGTGTGCTCGCGGTCCTTGCCTGGAAGGGACACTACACGCCGGAATATTTTACGCCCATAGAAAACGCGGGCTTGTATTGGCACTTGGTCGATCTCATCTGGATTTATCTGTTCCCATTGCTGTATTTGATAAGTCGCCATTCCTGACGACCGAAAAGGGAAATGTTGTTGGACTGAACTGAGAACCGGGAACTGAAACCTAATATGTCCGAACAAGCAGAGCACGGAACCCACTCACGCGGCTTCTATATCGCTATCGGCGCTACTCTAATTGTGCTGACGGGCGTCACCGCCGGCGTCGCCTTCATCAACCTCGGCCCGTTCAACCCGGTTGTAGCGCTGCTGATCGCTACGATTAAAGCGACGCTCGTCATCCTCTTCTTCATGCACGTGAAAGGCGCCAGCGAAAAGCTGACGGGAGCAGTCGTTGTCTCCGGCTTTTTCTTTCTGCTGATCCTGCTGGCGCTGTCCCTGGCCGATTACATGACCCGTTCCTGGCGGTAGGCATTGCGGTGTTAAGTGTGGCGCGGGCGCCCTCGCCCGCGGAACTTTGTGCGACCGGAACATCGCCGCTCTCTATCGGAGATCCTGAATGGGCCGAGAGCCGTAATCGGGGTTGCGTCCTGCTGCCTCTATCGTCGAATATATTCCTGTACCCTCCATGAGACCCGAAGCCACTATAGCGGCCGCTGACCTCGATGCCGCCCCGCTCGAATCTGCCCTCTGCCGCCATCTTCGTGGCGAAGTCCGCTTCGACTCGGGCAGCCGTGCTCTCTACGCAACCGACGGCTCCAATTACCGCCAGGTTCCGATCGGTGTAGTCATTCCGCGCGATAAAGAAGACGTTATCGCCACGGTAGCCCTGTGCCGCGATCATCGGGCCCCGCTGCTTGCTCGTGGCGGCGGAACTTCGCTCGCCGGACAGTGCTGCAACACCGCCGTCATCCTCGATTTCTCGAAATACATGGCGAAAATTCTCGAGATCGATCCTCAGCGCCGCATCGCCCGCGTCGAACCTGGCGTCGTCCTCGACAACCTCCGCGCCGCCGCCGAGAAGCACCACCTGACCTTCGCGCCCGATCCGGCCACCCACGACCGTTGCACCCTCGGCGGCATGATCGGAAACAACTCCTGTGGTGTGCACTCGATCATGGCTGGCAAGACCGACGACAACATCGAGGCGCTCGAGGTCCTCACCTACGATGGCCAGCGCCTGCATGTCGGCGCGACCAGCGAAGAAGATTTCGCCCGCATTCAGCGCGAAGGCGGCCGCCGCGCCCAAATCTACGCGGGTCTCAAACAGCTTGCCGACCGCTACGGCGACCAGGTTCGCCGCCAGTTCCCCAATATCCCGAGGCGCGTTTCCGGATACAATCTGACCCACCTGCTGCCCGAAAGCGGTTTCCATGTTGCGCGCTCGCTGGTTGGTTCCGAGGGCACGTGCGCCACGATTCTCGAAGCGACTTGCAGGCTTGTCGAAAGCCCGCCCGCGCGTGTGCTGGTCGTCGTCGGATGGCCCGACGTCTACATTTGCGCCGACTTTGTTCCGCAGATCATGACGCATGGCCCCATCGGTCTGGAAGGTTTTGACGACATCATCGTCAATGCCAGCCGCCGCAAGGGCCTTAACCTTGAAGGCTTGGCGCTGCTCCCCAAAGGCGCGGGCTGGTTGATGGTCGAGTTCGGCGCCGACACCATCGCTGAAGCTGAGGCGAAGGCTCGTCACCTGATGGAGACGCTCGACCGTTCCTCGACCCCGCCCGACATGCGCATGTTCACCGACGCGCGCCAGGCCCGCCGCATCTGGGACGTCCGCGAATCGGGCCTCGGCGTCACTTCCCACGTTCCCGGCGAGCCCCTGCGCTGGGAGGGCTTCGAAGATTCCGCCGTCGCGCCCGATAAGCTGGGCGCCTATCTTCGCGACCTGCGCAAGCTGATGCAGGACCACCACTACGAAGGTGCGTTCTATGGGCATTTTGGCCACGCCTGCGTCCACACACGCATGGATTACGATCTTGTAACCACCGATGGCGTGCGCAAGTTCCGCAAGTTCATGGAAGAGGCTGCCGACCTCGTCGTGCGCTATGGAGGCTCGATCTCCGGCGAACACGGAGACGGTCAATCTCGGGGCGAACTGCTTCCCAAAATGTTCGGTCCGGAACTCATGCAGGCGTTCCGCGAGTTCAAATCGTTGTGGGATCCGGCTTGGAAGATGAATCCAGGCAAACTGATCGATCCCTACCGGCTGGACGAAAATCTGCGCCTTGGCCCCGGCTACGACCCGTGGCAACCGGAAACCCATTTCAAGTTTCCCGAAGATCACGGCAGCCTGGCCAGCGCCACGTTGCGCTGCGTGGGAGTGGGAAAGTGCCGCCATGACGAAGGCGGAGTCATGTGCCCCAGCTACCGCGTCACGCGCGAGGAAGAACACTCAACGCGCGGCCGTGCGCATCTGCTCTGGGAGATGACGAAGGGCGACGTGATCCGCGATGGATGGAAAAACGAAGCCATCAAGGAATCGCTCGATCTCTGTCTCGCGTGCAAAGGGTGCAAAAGCGATTGCCCCGTCGGCGTAGACGTAGCCACCTACAAAGCCGAATTCCTGTCGCATTATTACGAGACGAATCGCCGCCCGTTGAACGCCTTTGCGCTGTCGAATTTCGATTTGTGGGTGAGAGCGGCGTCGCACGTGCCAGGGCTGGTCAACCTGACGACACAGCTTCCCGGGCTCCGCGACCTGGCAAAGCTGGCAGCCGGAGTCCACGCCAAACGCAGTCTCCCAGCGTTCGCCCCCGAAACGTTTCAGCATTGGTGGTGGGAAACCCACCAACCGTTACGTAACGTCGGCGTCCCGCCGGCTGTCGCGCGGGCCTCTCGCCCGCTCACCCAGGTCCTCCTCTGGGCCGACACTTTCAACAACCATTTCCAACCTTCAACCGCCATCGCTGCCGCTGAGGTCCTCGAGGCTGCCGGGTTCGACGTCCTCGTCCCCCGCACCCATCTCTGCTGCGGACGCCCCCTCTATGACGTCGGCATGCTCGATCGCGCCAAGAGCCTGCTCCTCCAGGTTATGGATGAACTCTATGTCGAAATCGAACAGCGCACGCCCATCGTCGTGCTTGAGCCGAGCTGCGCCACCGTCTTCCGCGACGAACTCATCAACGTTTTCCCCAACGATGAGCGGGCCCGTGCGCTGTCAAAACAGGTCTTCCTGCTCAGCGAATTCCTGGAGCAGTTCGCCAAAGACTTTCCTATCCCGAAGCTCCCGCGGCAGGCGCTCGTCCACGGCCACTGCCATCACAAGGCCATCATGAAAATGACCGCCGAGGAAGCTGTGCTTCGTCGGATGGGCATCGACTTCACTGCGCCTGCTCCCGGATGCTGCGGCATGGCCGGAGCCTTCGGTTTCGAAAAAGAGAAGTACGAAATTTCGCGCGCGATTGGCGAGCTCGAGCTTCTGCCTGCCGTCCGCCAGGCGCCCACCGACTGGCTCATCGTTGCCGACGGCTTCAGTTGCCGCGAGCAGATCGCGCAGGAGACTGATCGCCATGCGCTCCATCTCGCCGAGGTCCTGCAGATGGCCCTGCGCGAATCCACCGAAAGCCCCGAAGGTATTCCGCTCTTCGATGCCGCTCCGAACCACTATCCCGAAGACGCCTGGGTCCGCCCGCACCAGGAGGCAATCCGGAAATCAATGAAGCGGACAGGTCTCGCCATCGCAGGCCTGACTGCCGGCGCGGCGCTATTGTGGGCAATAGCGAAAAGACGCTGAGCTGTTGCGGAGTCTCGGCCGGTTAGGAATCTGCCGTTGCGGCGCGCGCTTTTTCAGAGGCAGGCGGAGCGAGCCGCGCTTTCTTCGCGTACATATTCTGGTCGGCGAGGTCCAGCACTTCGTCCAGAGTCTTGCCGTCGTGCCATTCGGCCACGCCGATGCTCAGGCTGATCGTGCAATTCTCCAGATGCGAGAACCTGTTCCATTCGCCCAGGTAGGCTTCCATTCTTTCGACAACTTTTTGGGCTCCCGCAGCCGAAGCATCGGCCACGATCGTGAGGAACTCATCGCCGCCATAGCGGATTACGGCATCGCAGCCGCGGATGGAAGTTCGCAGGACGCCGGCGATCTCCGCCAGCACGAAATCGCCCGTCAAGTGGCCAAAGCGCGTGTTGATCTGTTTGAAGCGATCCACGTCGATCAGCAGAAAAGTCAGCGGCTTCTTCAGGCGCCGAGCGTGGCTGATGTAGCGGTTGGCAAGGTCTTCCAGAGAGCGGCGGTTGTAAATCTCGGTGAGCGGATCGGTGAACGACTGCAAGCGCACGAGTTCGTTCTGAATTGTGCTGGAAATCATTCTTTGCCGCAGCCGGCGCAGCTCAATTCGGCGCGACACCAGGTAGGTGTTCAGGAGAATGAGCAGCACCAGCAGCCCGACCATCAGCTGTCGCGGCACTGCGATCTCGAAGCGGAAATCCCCGGTCTTCATCAACGCACTGGGCAGCAGCATGGCTAGAAATCCAAAGCCCAGCAGAAGGCCGGTGGCCGAAACGATCCACCACAATTCCCAGTCCCGTTTCTCCAGTCTGGAAAGCTCATGGTTGATGTTGGCCAGCATGCTTCCCGAGTGGCCGTCTACTGCGGGGTGGTTGTTCAGCCGAACCTCAACCTTTGGACGACTTTGGCGCTGGGAGGAAGAACGGTGCAACTGCTCCAGATTCCGCTTTTCCTGGAACAGCGTTACAAACTCCTCCGAGAGAGCGGAAGTCTGAGGTGCACTGAGCAACTCCTCTAGCCGTCGATCGATCTCCTGGAGCCGCTCTTGCAAGGGACGTTATCTTTCATTCGGAGCGAGACTCGTCCGAATCGCTAGCTGACCGAAATCCCCTTCAGTTTAGCCAAGGTGAACTCCAGGGGGAACATTACCGAAGTGTTTCACTCACGTTCAGCGCAACGCTCCGACTGTCTGTTGCAGCGAAGTTCACGACTCGGTCATCGTTCTTCGATCGCAGGAACCCATTCGCGCAGTTCGCGGCCGCATGTAACTGTATGAACAAAATGTACTTAACTCCAACTGCCCATCCCTCCGCATTTCTGGGACAATAGAACAGGTGGGAGCGGGGTCGCGCTGCTCGCATATTCTCGCCCCGGCCGCTTAGGCTCGACTCTCGAAGGGCGCGTCCAGACGAACGCTGAACTTATGGAAACCGAAAAAAGCACATTCGTGGCGCCGCTTCCGCAGGAGCTATCACCGCAATCGTCTCCTGTGCCAAGGCCGAGTCAGACAGTCGACAAAACGCTGCAAGGCTCGGTCCTTGTCCTGATCCAGTTCGACGTCTCCGAGGAGATTCGGCTCGACGCGCTGCGCGACATCTTCGGTGCCCGTCGGCAAGAGGCCAGCTTCAAGCATCCTGCTCCTGGGTACGTTCGCTATCAGCGTCCTCCAGTCGTGGAGCGAGTTGAGCCGCTGATCCTCGAGGGCGGCGAACAGCTCGACGCGCAGATCAAGTATTACGATTACGGCGTTCTCAGCGTGGTCTTCGAGTTGCCGTTCTCGGGCGACTGGGATACGCTCGTGCGCCTTGCCGGCCGCTGGGTTTGGGATACCGATTTCACCAGCTTCGCGCAGAAGATCGTCAAGCAGAAGCTCGAACGCGCGCGGCCTGCGCTCGTCAAACCCTATGACGACTGGCTGACCGAAGACTACTTCGTCTTCCATGTGCGCGATATCGCGGGCAATCCGTCGGCGGAGCAACTACTCGCCGCCGAACGCGGGCGCATCGCGCAGATCGTGCGCGGCGAGACCGTTCCGCTTTCCGATGGCGAGTGCCAGGAAATCCTGCAGTCGCGCATTTCGTACTATCCCAACGACCTGACCGTGATCGGCTGGAATGCGGCGTTTCTCTATGACAATCAGGCTGGCGCTGAGACCGCGATCCAGCTCCTCGAATACGCCAACTCGCAGCTCCTCGAATTCCGCCACTACGACGAGCTGCTGACGCGCGAGCTGCAGAGCGTCTACGAATTCATGGATCACGGCAAGACCGGCATTTGGGCGCGCTGGCGCACCGCCAAGCGCGCAACGCTTCTGCACACGGTGCTGCTCGATGTGGATGAACTGACCGAGCGCGCCGACAACGCCATCAAGTTCCTCAGCGACATGTTCTCCGCGCGCTTGTACAAAGTTGCGGCGTCAAAGATCGGAGTCACCGACTACAAAGACCTGGTCAACCAGAAAGTGCACACTGCCGAAGAGCTGTATCGCTTCATGGTGGATCAGTTCCATCAGAGCCGAGCGTTTGTGCTGGAGTTCCTGGTGGTGATCATCCTGATGATTGAGTTGTTCTGGCTGTTCAAGGGATCGATTTTCTAGAAGCAGTTGTCAGTTTTCAGTTGTCAGTTCTCAGTCAAAACCGAACCACGTAGGAATGGACGCCCTCATCCGTCCAGTCGGGCGAAGCCCGGCCGCGTTCGCGGGAAATTCATTTACTATTCAGCCACTAACCTACTGTTACCCTGAATACCCCTCCCCCCTACCACGGTATATTGGAATCAAGACTTTAGCGCTGCAATAATATAGTTGCGTTACCCATTTCCCCCTCTCCTTGGTGCTACTAAATTAAGGGGTGAGTGTATCACTTGATAAACCCGAGACGGCGCGTCTCCGCTTCAATCTCGTTCACAATCGTCTCGACAAGTTTGATAAACAACTCCAAAACCTCGCCAACGTTTTTACCAGCGACACTCCCGACTTCCCCAAAGGCTACGTAGACGGCAAGTTGGTACTTGCCCTGCACTGCCGCCTGTGGGGCCAACGTGCACAATTCCATCTCGTGTTTGCTGTCCATGACTGGTTTAAGGGGCATGCTGATCCATCCCATTCCGCGAATATCCATGCCTCCGATAAACGCGGTCGTCACGCCGGGAACCAACATTGCATGGGTGAAACCACGTGTAACGTTGAGTGCCCACAAGGGTTCATTCCCTCCCTCGTACGGCTTACACCGGCGGAAGAGGTCGTACATTTCAGGCGGAACTTGGGCACACCTGCCCTTGAGACTCGCTTCGAAGTGAGCCGCATTCCTAGCGAATGGGAAACAAGCATCACCAATCTTAGGAGTGTTGCCCGCAGCGATGGCAACGGAATAGACGGCATGATCGAGCGAAAGCCGAAGCATAGTCAAGGCTTCACTGGTGATCTCAGAAAATTCTTCCGGCAGGTCTTGAGTAAATCTTACCTTGAGAATTGTGCAGCCAGGGTTCTTAGGGTGAGGCTCGATAAAGGGTTCGTACAGGTCATCCCGAGCGAAGAAGATGTCTACCTTCCGTTTGAGGTCGTCGATGTGTTTCCGTGCTCGTGTGATTGCGCGGCGTGAACTTGCGAAAGGATCGGCCATGAAGATACTGTTCCTAGACTCAATCTTAGAAATGCCAGAAAATCAAAAACTCATACGCCAAACGCTTTTTCATTCAGCGCCGGTCCCGCTATTCCTACGAATCCGAACCTTAGTTCGTGATACGGGTAGAGAAATGCGATTGATCTTGGGGCTGTTGCAGACCCCACACGCTTGAGAATGTGGTTTATAAGTGTCTGGCTCTCTATCCAAACACCACCAGCTTCAACGCCCAAGAGTTTGACCTTTTGCAAGTTGACCGGATCAATCGTCGGGATCATTAGCACAATTTCTTGGCCGATGTAGTCAGATAGTTGGATCATGACTTTTCCTTTCGGTTTATGATGAACCCATGAAGTCTAGACTTGACCCACAGACGACGCCAGAGCAAAAGATGGACCGTTTCCGCACCGCACTAGGCCGTGTGCTCACCGTGTCGCACGATGATCTAAAGCAATCGCTTGTGGAAGCTGAGAAGATACGCCGCCAGAAGAAAATGAAGCCCGGCCCTAAACCGCGTCATTCTTCGGCTTCGGACCACGCTTCCGATAGCGGAGTCTAGAACGGTATTTCGCCGTTCTTACCTGTGAGTTCGGCAAATGTGAGGCGCTTGCCAGCGACTTGAGAGAGTGCCAGCAGGAAGCGGTCGGAATCGGTCAGTGGGTTGTCAGCAGTAGCGCGATTGTTGAATCGAAATACCTGCTCATCCACGTAACGCTCAAGGTGAAATGGTTCTACGGCAACGTAAGTTCCTTTCAGGTTTCGTTTCAGCAATGACCAGAAGTTCTCAATTCCGTTAGTGTGCACCTTGCCATCCACGTACTTTTCCATGTGGTTTACGACTTCATGCACGTACTTGTGCGCCAGCCCGTCATAGGGCACCGCGTCATCGGTGTAAACGGGCGAACCGTATTTCACATTGTCCAGAATCTCGTTTTGCAGAGTTTCCCGTTTCACGTTCGGTACAACCTTGGCGCGAACTTGCCGTGCTTCCCGATCCAGCATTCCCATGACAACGGTTTTTCCGGTAGGACCGCCAGTGTGACCAGACTCAGCGGCGAAACGAGCGCGGCGATCACGGTGCATGTTCTTGAGTTTGCCGCCGACGAAAGTTTCATCGACTTCTACGCCGCCGCTTTCGGTTCCGCCCAGCTTCGTTCCAAGGTTGCCAGTCTTGACCGCGAGTCTGAGGCGATGCAGAACAAACCATGCCGACTTCTGGGAGATGCCAAGGTCGCGGTGAATCTCGTAAGATGAAATGCCGTTCTTGCAGTTGACCAGCATCCAGAGGGCTGGGAGCCACTTCTGCAAAGGGATAGGCGAGTCCTCAAAGATCGAAAATTTCTTGACGGAGAACTGATTCCGGCAAGAGCGGCACTTCCAGCGTTTCGCGGTCTTGAGATAATAGGGACGTGTTGCATTCTCGCCAATGCAGTACGGGCAGCGCACGCCGTTAGGCCAGCGCATCATGGCTACGGTATCAATGCAGGTCTGTTCGTCGCTAAAGTACTGAATCGCTTGCTGTAATGTCTTTGGGCTGTCCATGCAAAGACTATAGCAAATTGGCGTGGGTATGTCAAGTTAATTAGTGCCTTTAGCGCGTGTTTCTTTCCAAAGTATTCAGCCGGCGGGACTTAAATGGAAAGTATTCCAAAATAAGGACTTAACGTAAAATCCATCGCTTCGCTCGCGATTTCGGCAGCGGGCTTCCGCTTCTCTCGCGCCCGCTAGCGCCCAAACTCAGATTATCAAAGAGTTAACTGGCAAATGGGGCTTGGTCAACTTCGAGGGCCGTCTCTGGAGACGGGCACACTTCAACCCCACAGGTCGATTCCAATTTTCGCCGACGGACGGTTGGAAGTCTGTGACGGATGGCCCGCGCGTTTGTGATGAAAAAAAGTGAGATTCAGATTTCGGCGGTCGGCGAAGGAACTGCCAGGCGATGGAGCACGGCCGCGATGTTTGCCCCACTCAAGCAGCAGAAGCTTAAGTGGGCCACCGGGAGCATCACAGCCTGCTTTGAAACGTATTCTATGTGGAGTATACTGTGGAACAGACTCCACATATGCAAATCGTTCAAATCGTGCTCGACAAAAAGCTGTTACACGCCGCCGACGAGGCCGCGAAGCGCACTCGGCGAAACCGGTCTGCTCTGGTGCGCGACGCCCTGCGCGAACATCTCCGCCGGCTGGAACTGCGAGCCACTGAAGAGCGCGACCGCCAGGGCTACTTGCGACAGTCGCCAGCCGACGCGGAAGCGCGGGGTTGGGAATCGGAGGCCACGTGGCCGCAAGAATAGCCCGAGGCCAGATAGCCCGAGGAGAGGTTCGGCTCTACCAATTTGCCGCGCCCGACAAAAAACGGCCGGCCCTCGTGCTCACGCGCAACAGCGCCATTGCCTATCTATCCACGGTCACGGTCGCGCCCGTTACTTCCACCATTCGCGGAGTGCCATCAGAAGTCGTGCTGAATGAGGAAGACGGCATGAAGTCCCCGTGCGCAGTAAACCTGCACAACGCGGTCACTGTATCGCAACAGGGATTAGGAAGACGCGTGGCCCAGCTAAGTGCCGCCCGGATGAATGAAGTGTGTGCCGCGCTGCGGTTCTCTTTGGGGTGCGATTCAAATTAGTTGCTGGGGAACGTCCCGTCTGTCCCCGTGTTTCCCTCCTAATAGGTTATCGGCTAGGTTCTTCGAAGCTTGGACGGGCCTTGTTCGGAGTTAAGATGAACGCGAGGTCCGGCCCACCCGCCTAAATGCATTGCAGAATTTCCTGGACGACGGAAGTAGTTGGTTTACGAGAAGGTCTGTCGTCGGCAATCGAACCATTTGTCAAGTCAAAACAAGGAAGCGGTAGTGGGCCAACCTGAGCCACCACCAAGGAAGGCCGATATGAAGACTTATAAGGAGAGCCATGATAACTTTGAAGAAGCAAGTCGCCGTACTTGTGCTTACCACAGTATGCTTGTTGACCGGCGCTTACGGTCAGGTTACGCCCAGCGGAGACGCTTATACCAGCACGGCGGCTTCCAACACCAACTATGGCGCGAATGCGCTGCTCGAAGTTGAAAACGCCTCCCGGACGACCTACATTCAGTTCGATCTATCGTCAATTCCCGCGAGTTACGCCGGCGCCAATATCGCGAAGGCAACGCTCAAACTCTATGTCAATGCGGTGACCACGGCGGGCAGCTTCAATGTAGACTTCGTCAACGGCACATGGGCCGAGGCCACGATCACTGCCAAAGCCGCTCCCGCGCTGGGAAGCACAATTGCCGCCGCGGTGCCGCTCGCGGCAGCGAATACGCACGGGTACATTCTCATCGACATCACCCCCGCACTGCAGGCGTGGCTCAACGGAACCCAGCCCAACGACGGAATTGCGCTGGTCGGCAACAGTCCATTGAACGCAAGCTTCGACAGTAAGGAAAGCACATCCACTGGCCATCCCGCAGAATTGGACATCGTGTTCGTCAACAGCGGACCGCAAGGCCCGCCGGGGGCGACCGGACCCCAAGGCCCCCTTGGCTTAACGGGCGCAACCGGGGCACAAGGTCCACAGGGTGCAGGCGGGCCCCAGGGCCCGGCTGGCTCGCAGGGTCCGCAAGGACTGATCGGTCCGCAAGGACTTCAGGGTGTCCCAGGCGCGCCAGGGACACAGGGTCCGACAGGCACAAATGGCGTTGGATTCAACTTCCGCAATGCCTTCGATTCGACTGCGATCTACGCCGTGAACGACGTTGTTACTTACAATGGCTCGACCTATGTGGCGATTTCGGCGAATGGTCCCAACCCTCAAACACCTGACCAGAACGCAACTTCCTGGAGCGTAATGGCACAACAGGGCGCTACCGGGGCGCAGGGTGTCATGGGCCCTACAGGGACGATGGGTCCGCAAGGGCCGATCGGTCTGACGGGAGCGAACGGCGCGACCGGACCGCAAGGACCTGCCGGAGTCCAGGGTCCACAGGGTCAAGCCGGGCCACAGGGAGCGACGGGCGCGACGGGCGCGCAGGGACCTCCGGGGCCCGTTTCCCCGAGCGCAATGAATGCGGCACTCTTGCGGTGGTATAGCCAGAGTTACTCGGTTGGGAGCTATCCATTCGGAGTGGCCTTTGATGGAGCCAACATTTGGGTAGCGAACGAAAACGGCGCCAGCGTGACCAAACTCCTGGCTAGCACGGGGGCGTTGGTCGGCACGTACTCTGTCGGGAAAAATCCCTCCGGTGTGGCCTTCGATGGAACCAACATTTGGGTGGCAAACGTAACCAGCAACACCGTGACCAAGCTGTTGGCCAGCACGGGGGCGGTGGTGGGCACGTACAGCGCTGGGTCCATGCCGACCGCACTGGCGTTTGATGGCACCTACATGTGGGTAACAAACGTGGCCAGCAACACGGTAACCGAATTGTTGGCCAGCACGGGCGGAATTGTGGGCACATACGCCGTTGGAACTGAGCCTTATGGAGTCGCCTTCGACGGTACTTATATTTGGGTCACGAACGAAGTCAGTAACACCGTGACCAAGCTTTGGAGCGGCGCTGTCGTGGGAACATACTCTGTTGGGACCTATCCTTACGGAGTGGCTTTCGATGGAGCCAACATTTGGGTAGCCAACGAAGGCAGTAACACGGTGACCAAGCTGTTGGCGAGCACCGGCGCGCTGGTGGGTACATACCCGGCAGGGACTGTGCCGGAAGGAGTGGCCTTCGATGGGAACAACATCTGGGTGACAGACCTGGGAGGCGACACGGTGACCAAACTGTCAGCCAGCACCGGCGCGACTATAGCTACCTATAACGTTGGGCGCTATCCTTTTGCAGTAGCCTTCGATGGAGCCAATGTCTGGGTGACGAACGAGGGGAGCAATACGGTGACCAGCATCCCTGTGAATTGACAATTGTCGCCCTACGAGGAAAATGCCCGAGATTCTTGCGAATCTCGGGCACTTTTTGGGCTTGGAAGTGTCAGCGGAAACCAACCGCACATCCCTCGCTCCCTACCCCGGTCGCTCAGGATGACAATCTATCGGTTGGGCCGCTCTCGCTGTCTAGACCGGAGTGACGTTCTCGGCTTGCAAGCCCTTGGGGCCTTTGGTCACGTCGAACTGGACGGTCTGGCCTTCTTGCAGGCTCTTGAAGCCTCCTGCCTGAATGGCGGAGAAATGCACGAAAACGTCTTCGCCATTTTGACGGCTGATGAAGCCGTAGCCCTTGGCGTCGTTAAACCACTTCACTGTTCCTTGTTCTGCCATTGGTAATGTTCCTATTCTGTGTTGCTGATTGAAATACGCTGAGTAGATTCGCCGCTGGTAGAGGAGGTGACGCTGGTTGGCGGTACCGGTCCTGCAACGCACTGGGATTCGAACTTAGCGACTACTGGTATAGCACATTTGGGGGCAAAAAGCTCGCAGGATGTGAGGATAGGCAGGATGGCCTCATTATTATGGGTTAGGCTATGGACTGCCATGATCGCCTCGCTCACGCTCGAACTCCGGATCGAAGCGGCGCAGTCGCTGAAGGACAAGCGGCAGGTGGTGCGCAGCGTCAAGGACCGGCTGCGGGCTTCGTTCAACGTCTCGGTCGCCGAACTGGATCCCTCGAACCTCTGGAACCAGGCGACCATCGGCGCGGTTGGCATCTCGCATTCCCGCGACTACCTCGACGGACTCATGAAGAACGTGGAGCGCGCCGCCACGCGCATTGCCAATAACCACGGGGCGGAGATCACGGACTCGTTTGTGGAATTTCTGTAGGAAGAAAGTCGCCGGTCACTGGCCGCAGGGTCCGCTAATTCCGGCCAGTACCTTTGCTGCGACCTGTTCCTGTGAC
This sequence comes from uncultured Acidobacteriaceae bacterium, assembly GCA_963791085.1. Taxonomy (GTDB): domain Bacteria; phylum Acidobacteriota; class Terriglobia; order Terriglobales; family Acidobacteriaceae; genus Acidiflorens. Next base: position 155,228 of record CAWBQG010000001.1, read on the forward strand.
CGGCGACCTGTGACCCGTAATCTCTGCGCGCTGGGCCGCCTTCTGCTATCCTTTAAAGTTTTCTCAAGGGCATTATGGAACACCGAGGCCTGAAGTATCGTCGCGAGCGGCTCAGCGAGGCTCTGCGCGAGGAGATCGACACCATCCTCGAGGGCGAGCTGGCCGATCCGCGCATTGGCTTGGCCAGCGTTTCCGGGCTTCATCTGGCAGAAGACGGGCGCTCCGCCCACGTGCAGGTTTCGGTGGCTGGCGACGATGCCGAGGCCGAGCGCACGCTGGCAGGTTTGAACGCGGCTAAGAATTTTGTGAGGCATGAAGTGGCCGAGCGTCTGCACTTGCGCCGGGCCCCCGAGCTTTTCTTCCGGATTGACCGTTCCGAGCAGTTGGAAAATCGCGTGGACGAGCTTCTAGCGCGCGCGAAAAAACGTAGCAAGAAATAGCTGTCAGCCATCAGCCATCAGCCGTCAGGAAAAGCGGCGAACTGAAGGCGGAGTTCGTGCCAAGCGTGATGCACGACACGGGTCACATCAGTCTGACCCGATGGCTGATGGCTGATAGCTGACGGCTCCTTATGCTTGACCGCGTTCTGCAGGCGATTCGCGAGCGTCACCGGTTTGTGGTGACTTCGCACGCGCGTCCCGATGGCGATGGCATTGGCTCGGCCCTCGCCTGCGGCCAGATTCTGCGCGTCATGGGCAAGGATGCGGAAGTTGTCATGTACGACGGGGTTCCGCGCATCTATCAGGGGTTGCCGTTTGCCGAGCGCGCCATTCGGGCCGAAGCGGTTCCGCCGAACGATGCGGTCATCCTGCTCGAATGCGACGGCACGCGGCGCGCGGCGCTCGGCGGCCTCGACCAGTGTTTTCTCATCAACATCGACCACCACGTGAGCGGGCGGAATTTCGGGCATATCAACTGGATTGACTCGTCGGTAATGGCCACGGCGGAACTCGTCTACCGCCTGGCGCGGCTGGCCTGCGTCCCGGTGGACCGCGATATTGCTACCTGCCTGTACACGGCGCTCATGACGGACACCGGTTCGTTCATGTTCGAGGGAACGGACGAGCATACCTTTACGGTGGCGCGGGAACTTGTGCTTGCTGGAGCGAATCCCGCGCAGTGCGCGCGCCAGATTTACTTCGGACACTCCACGGCCAAGATGCGCCTGCTGGGCGCAGCGCTCTCCAACCTGCATCGCGAGGGCCCACTCGCATGGATATGGGTAACGCAGGAGCAGATGGAGCGGTTCGGCGCCCGCGAAGAGGATTGCGAAGGGCTGGTAAATTACGCGCTCTCGATGGCCGACGTGCAGGTTGCCGCTTTCTTTCGTGAACTGCCGGACCGGCGCTATCGCGTGAGCCTGCGCAGCAAAGGCGCGGTCAATGTCTCGACGACAGCGGAGTATTTTGGCGGTGGGGGCCACAAGTGCGCCAGCGGATGCTCGCTCGAAGGGCCGCTCGCGATTGCGGTTTCGCGGGTAGTGGAGCGCCTGCGCGCCGAGGCGGTTGTCGTAAGTTCCGATTAACAATGACGCACGCGGGCATCCCAACGTGAACGTGACCGGCGCCAATCTGCGAATGCGCACGGAGCTGTTGCTGCTTGTCGCCTTTTGCGGATTTCTCTTCTTCTATGGTCTGGGGGCCTTTGGTCTGTTGGGAGCCGACGAGCCACGCTACGCGCAGATCGCGCGGGAAATGCTCGATCGCTCGGACTGGGTGACGCCGACGCTCAACGGGAAACCATGGCTGGAAAAGCCTCCTCTTTATTATTGGCAAGCGATGCTGTCGTATCGCACGGCGCGGGCGTCGTTGAACGATGCAGTGACGGAGCAGACTGCCCGTCTTCCCGGCGCGGTGGATGCGGCGATCATGATCGTGGCCATTTTTTTCTTCCTGCGGCGATTTCGACCGGGAGCGGAACTGGATGGCGCGCTCATCACCGCCAGTTGCGCCGGAATGATCGGGTTTGCGCATGCGGCGGCAACCGACATGCCGCTAGCCGCCACTTTCGCGATCGCGTTGCTCTGCTGGTATGCGTGGTATGAAAAACGGCAGCCAGCGGCGCTGGCGGCCTTTTATCTGTTTCTTGCGCTCGCAACATTGGCCAAAGGCCCGGTCGCGCCGGCGCTCGCGGCCGTGATTGTAGTGATTTTTGCCGCTGCCAAACGCGAATGGAACATCATTCCGCGTACGCTGTGGCTGCCGGGCATTCTTCTGTTCCTGCTTGTTGCCTTGCCCTGGTATGTCGCGGTCCAGACGCGCAACCCGGAATTCTTCCGTTTTTTTATTGTCGAACACAATCTGGCGCGCTTTACGACGAAGGTTTATCACCATCCCCAGCCTTTCTGGTTTTATTTGCCGGTGTTCCTGCTTGCCGTGATGCCCTGGTCGGTCTGGCTGATCGCGGCGGTTGTGGAGCGCGGCCGCCAATTGTGGCGCGAAGGCCGTGAGGCGTTCTCGAGCCCCGAGGATTCGTGGGCGCTCTTTCTTCTGATCTGGATGATTGTGCCGGTGCTCTTCTTCAGCGCTTCGCAATCGAAGCTTCCGGGCTACATCCTGCCGGCGGTTCCGGCGGCGTCGCTGCTCGTTACCGAATATCTGGCGGCGCGCCGGGAACAGGACATCGCGGTTTCCAGGCCGCTCGCGGTCGCGCACGGAATTCTGTGCGGCTCGCTGGCGTTCGCAGCGCTATCGGCTGCGTCGCTCGCGACCTATCGCCATTTGGCGCCGGGAAAGGGAACCTGGGTCGCGGCCGCGATTGGCGTAGTCATCGCGGCCGGCATCATCGTTGCGCTCCTCACCAAAGCCGGAGCCGGCCTGGTGCGCTCGGCGACCATGATTGCCGTCATTGTCAGCGTCGCCGCGGTCATTCGTTTTGCCGCGCCTGCGATTGACGCCACGCAATCGGCGCGTCCAGTGGCTGCAACCATTCGGGCCTTTTCGCGGGAGCCGGTGCCAGTGGCTCTCTATGGCGTCAATCGTATAAAGGAATACGGGCTGGAGTTCTACCTCAATCGCCCGGTGCAGAAGTACGAAGATGGCGCCGCGCCCGCCGGAGCGCACTTGTTGGTGGCTGCTTCAGGCAGCGATTCCGAACTGCGTGTGCTTCTGAGCGGGCGCAAAGTATCATACTTAACGAGCATCCCGGAGCAGAGCCTCACGGTCTACTGGGTCGCAAAATAGGTCAACATGGAAATCCTCGATCTCCGACACTTCTCCGCCGCTGACCTGCGGCCGTTGCTCGAAGAGGAGATCGCCACCTGGGCGCGGCTGCTCTCGTGGGATTACGCCGGCTCGGCCGAGATGATCCTGCGTTACATGGACGCCAAGATTCTCCCAGGTTACGCGGCCATTGAGCGCGGCAGTATTTTCGGCTATGCCTTCTTTGTCTACGAGCAAAGCAAAGGCGTGATCGGCGACCTGTTCGTGCACGACGATGGACGCAGTTCCAACCGCCGCGAGGTGGAGGAACGGCTGCTTACTCATGTGATCGAGACGCTGCAGCAGTCTCCTGGCATCCACCGGATTGAGGCGCAGTTGCTGGCGCACGAGACGCGAGAAGTGGCGCGGCCCTTTCTGGAGCAGGGTTTCAGCCGTCATCCGCGCGTTTTCATGAACTACGAGATGGCCCGCAACCCGCAAACCTCGCCGGCGCTCTCGACAGAGTTCGAGATTTGTCCCTGGTCCGAGGAGCAATATCAGGTCGCCGCGGCCCTGATCACTGCCGCCTATCGCGGGCACGTCGATTCGGATATCAACGACCAGTACCGCACCCTTAGCGGTTCGCTGCGCTTCCTGAATAACATCGTGCGCTTTCCGGGTTGCGGAATCTTCGATCCTCGTTCTTCGTTCGTCGTCTACCAGCAGCGCACGCACACGCTGGTCGGGCTGATCCTGTGCTCGCTGGTGCGCGCCGATGTCGGCCACATCACGCAGGTTTGCGTGTTGCCGGAATATCGTTCCGCGGGGCTTGGTGTTGCCTTGCTCGCCGCCACAACTCGAAGCCTGCGCGAGCGGCATTTCCAGGCGATTTCGCTAACGGTCACGCAAGCCAACGACCGTGCCATCGCGCTCTACGAGCGCATCGGCTTCGACTCGGCGCGCGTGTTCGACGCGTTTGTGTGGGAAGGGTGAAGAGGCAGTGATTAGTGGCTGGTGATCAGTTGTCAGCAAAAACCTGTTTCTGACAACGCCTTAACTTCTTCCATCTCGGCCTTCCATGGCGTTTCGCCGGCGAGGAATACTTCGGCTATAAAGAATGCGCCCAAAGCGCGTACATTTTCTTGCTTGGCTACTTCTACTGCCTGAGCTGGGACCGCGCAGGTCCCGTGCGGTTTGAGTCCTTCCGGCAGATTGATCCGCTTACCAACGTGGATTTCAGGTTTACGAGATGAAACGATTGCTATCCATCCAAGACGAAACCCGGTCAGTACTCTTTCGCTGGTGTTGCGCAGAGTCGCCGATTGTAAGAAGTCAGATGCAATGTGTGTGGCAGAAACAAGAGCAGCAGGACAACCAGGCTGTGGGATCAAGATCAATGTTGTGCCTCTGTCCATAATTCCTCAAATAGAGTTCAGTAACTCGAGGCTCCCCTACTTCATCGGCGGCAGATACGTCATATAGCGCGCGAAGAGCCAGCACAGGAAGAAGACCACGGGAACGTGCACCATCAGTTGCAATACTCCGTAGCCGACGATGTCGCGAGCTTTCAGCTTCAGGATGCCTAACAGCGGAAGCATCCAGAATGGATTCACCAGGTTCGGCAAAGCCTCCGCCGCATTGTAGATTTGTACAACCCAGCCCAAATGCACCTGATGCAGATTCGCGGCCTGCAACACATAGGGCGCCTCGATTACCCATTTGCTTCCGCCCGATGGAATGAATACGCCGAGCACTGCCGAATACATCGCGACCAGCAGAGGATAAGTTCCGTGCGTGCTAACCGAGGCGAAGAGCCTCGCCAGCGCGTCGGAGATTCCAGTGCCTACGATCATGCCAAAAATCACCGCATAGAACGGGAACTGGATGATCACTCCTCCGGTTGCCGGAATGCAGTCGGCGACAGCGCGCATGAAGCGTTTCGGCCGCCAATGCAGCAGCAGTCCGACGGTGATGAACATCAGGTTGTAGGTGTTGAGATCGAGCGCTGCCAATGCTCCTTGCGGCGACGTGCGGAACACGTCGACCAGATACCACACGAGGAGCGCGGCAACCAGTATGGTGAGCAACGGGCTGTATTCCAGCCATTCTCCGGGCTTCGACTTGGGCTCGAGGCTGGAGCGAATCGGCTCGTACTGAATGCCGAACGATTCGGCGGTCTTCGCGCTTTCAGCCGAAGGCGTCGAGAAATAGGAGATCAGCACCGAGAGCACGATCAGGACGAGTGTGGTGGCGATGCTTTGCCAGAGAAAGAGCGTTTGCGTGAGCGGAATCAGTCCGCTGATGTTGAATAGCGTTGGAGGCATTGCGGACTTGGTTGCCATCAGCATGGCGGCGGAAGACGACAATCCCATCGCCCAGACTGCGCCCAGGCCGAGATATGCGGCTGCTCCGGCGGCGCGATAATCGAGGCCCTTGACTCGCTGGGAGAGTTCGCGGACGAAAAGGCCGCTGAAGATCAGGCTCAATCCCCACGAGATCAGAGAGGTGAGCATGCTGAAGAGCGCGACCATCGCGACCGCGGACTTCGGCGTCTTGGGGATTCCGGCGAGCGCGCGGATGGCGCGATAGACAAGCGGAGTGGAAGCGACAACGTAACCGCCGACGATGATCATCACCATCTGCATGGTGAAGGGCACAAGAGCCCAGAAGCTCTTGCCGCCTTGAATGGCGAGTTTGCTGGGGCTTTGATGAAGCACGAGGCCAACGACAAAGACGACGACGATCCCGAGCAGCGCAAACACGAGCGGATCGGGAAACCAGCGTTCGCTCCAGTTGGCGAGTGCGAGGCCGAAACGGACGAGACGCTTTTCCTGCGATGCGGTTGACTGCGATTGCGATGGCATGAGCGAATCCTCTGCGATACGGAAGGGAATTCTACTCCGTCAGAGGCGAACGCGGGGGTACCCGCGGACGAAGGGCCTTCCGATTATTTCTCGGCGGTAGCTTTGCGGAGGATTTCAAACCGTGAACGCTTATCTGCGGATCAGCCACATCAGCCAGCCGGCCAGGAAGACGCCTCCTACGAACATGGCGAAACAGTAGAAGAAATAGCTGAACTGCTCCTTGGGCGTGTTCTTTTGGGTGATGCCGAAGACGATCGAAGTGAAGAGGGCAAAAACGACTGCGGCCGAAAAGTGGGATAGGGTCATCGTCACGGCTTCTTCCCCAGGGCGATGTGGTGGGCGTCGGCGGCGGCTATGAAGTTCAGCAGGCCCGCTACGATCAGGAAAGTCTTGCCGTAATCGGCGGCTGCGGTCGCGGCCATGGCAGTGCCCCAGTCCATGATGCGGGCGAGGAAGTAAAGCGCGCCTGAACCTATGTCGCCGACGAAGCCGAGGATATCGAGGATGTCTCCGCCATTTGGTTGATAGATGCGTCCGTTCATGCCCAGACCGACGAAAAACATGGCGACGACAGAGATGAAGAGGAGGGCCCCGCGGACGTAGCACTTGAGCAGGATGTGGCCGGCCCCGGGGATGAGCCAACCGACGATGGGGGCGACGACCGACATGGTCGTGAGCGGGTACTCTGGGGCCGAGTCTTTTGCTTTTTCCGTGGTTGCTTTAGCCATTCGGGGGCTTGCCTTGTTAGACGGGGCAAGCCCCGTCTCTACACATCATGTCGATACAGATCGTGTCGCTGCACATCGTGTTTCTACGAGTTCAGATGGTCACAATCTCTTTTTGAATTCTACCAGTGACCTCGGCGGTTGTGGCGCGAACGAGAACGTCGACTTCCAAGCGCACGCCGAACTCGGGCAGATAGATACCGGGCTCGATGGAAAAGCAGGAGTTGGGCAGGATGCGGCGCTCGTCGTGGATTTCGAGGTCGTCCATGTTGGCGCCGTTGGAGTGAACCTCGGTGCCGATGGAGTGGCCGGTGCGGTGAATGAAATAGTCTCCGTAGGTCGCTTTTGTGATGAGGCCGCGGACTGCGTGATCGACTTGCCAGCCAGCGATGGGCTTCTGGGCGGCGACGGCATCCTGAACGGTTTTGACGCCGATATCGCGGGCGTCGCGGACAATTTTGAAGATCTCGTGGTGGCGGGCGGAGGGAGCCTCGCCGACGATGCCGACCCAAGTGATGTCGTAATAGACGGCACCGGGCTTATTTTTTTTCGCCCAGACATCGAGGAGAACGAAATCGCCGTCGCGAATCGGGACAGGATGAACGGCGTTTGGTTCGTAGTGCGGGTTGCCGCTGTTGGCATTGACGGCGACGATAGGAGGATCGTCGGTGACGAGGTTTTCGCGGGCGAAGGCTTCCTTGAACCAGTTCTGGATTTCGTGCTCGGAGGTGCCGCCGTTGCGGACGCGGCGGCCGATTTCCTTGAAGGCTTCGGCGGTAATCGAGTCGATTGCGTCGCGCGCCTCGAAATGAGTTTTGATCTGCTCGTCGGACCAGGTCGACTCGAACTGGGCGACCAAGTCGGCGGAACTTACAATGTTTTTGCCTAAGCCGCGAATGAGGTCGGCGGTGCCGGCATCGACCAGTGAAATCGTGAATACGGCATTGTTGGGCGAATACTGCATGGCGATGTCGCGATGGGCCGCGAGCATCTGCTTGAGGCTCTCGAACAGTTCCTGCCATCCGGAATAGCACATTTTGCTTCCTGGCAGGGAATCGAGATGTCCGGCTTCGATTTTGTGGACGAGTTTCGTGGGCCCGCCTTTGGCTGGAATCAGATAGTACCAGCGGCGGGTGACCATCAGGCTTTCGGGAAGGCCGAGGACGCGGTAAGCGATCGGGTCGCGATGGTGGTGGTCGTAGAAAAGCCAGGCGTCGATGTTGCGCTCGCGCAGAGCGTGCTGGATGGCCGAGAGGTCCATAGATAATGGGTTATTCTACACGAGAGCCGCGAGCTTCGAACTGTGAGCCGCAACAAACCATGTCCCAGTTCGCGGCATATTTGAGTTAGTTCTTGAACGGGTTGAAGGTGCGGACGTCAAGTTGCTTGAAGTCTCGCTCATTTCTGGTGGCAACGATCAGACGGTGGATCCGCGCGGTGGCGGCAATCATCGCGTCCTGTAGAAGTTCAGGGGGCTTCTTATCCATAATGCGGCCCCATTCGCGAAAGCAGGCAATATCCATCGGGAGTACCCGGTAGACTGCCGGCACACGATCGACCCAGTGCTCCAGTTCGCTCGCCTTCGAGGGATCTTGCCGTCTTGTCCGCTCGATCCCGACCTGGAGCTCTCCGATTGTTACGGCGGAAACGAATAAACTCGCCTCTTCGGCGGCGTTGAGCCAAGCCACCACCGCTCCGTGAGGACGCACTTTTCGCAGCTCAGAAACGACGTTGGTATCGAGCAGGTATTGATTCACTCAAACTCCACCACGGGTCGGCTGCGCAACTTGCCTCTCTCATAGGTGAGGTTGTCACAGCGAGGCTCGGGAGCGAGCAACCATTCCTTCAGACTGGGCCGGGCGGCTTTTTGGAGCCTCTCCCATTCTTCGATGGGGATCATAACGGCTGTCTCGACGCCGCGGCGCGTCACCACCTGCGGGCCCTTCTTGACGGTTGCGTCCAGGAACTCGCTAAAACGGGCCTTCGCGTCTTGAACCTGCCATGTCGCCAGAACTCACCTCCGTGTGCTCTTTCATTGTACTAACTAGTCAGATGACTAGTCAATTGTGAACCTTGCCCGATTTGTGGATTCCTATCTGGGCACTGCATCCGTGACCGGGATCACGCGCAAGACGGGTTGTTTGTGTTAAAAAATACTGTAATGCCAATGAACGTCTCTGGCAGTATCAATCCGTCACAATCAGGTGCATCGTGCTAAGGGCATTGTTTATTGCGCTTTCGGAGAGCCGGTCGCTGCGCGCGATCGCGGAAAAATCGAGCTTTGGCCAGCGTACATCGGCGCGCTTTGTCGCCGGTACCCAGGTCGCGGATGCCGTAAGGGCCGCCGCCGCCGTCAACCAGTTTGGGGCCGGCGTTTCCATTGACAATCTGGGGGAGAACGTCACCAATGCGGAAGAGGCGCGGGCGAGCGAGAGGTTGTATCAGAGTCTGCTCGACGAAATTGCCGCCGATAAACTGAACGCGAATATCAGCCTGAAGCTGACGCACATGGGCATCGATGTGGACGAGGAGATGGCTTACAGCATTGTGCGCGGGCTGGTGGCGAAAGCGGCCAGCATGACGCCCAAGAATTTTGTGCGTGTGGATATGGAGGGATCTCCTTACACGAAGAGGACGCTAGAGTTTGTGCACGCGTTACACCGCGAACCGGGGAACGCTGGCGTGGTGGGGACGGTGATCCAGTCGTACATGCGGAGCGCCGAGGCCGACGTTGAAGCGCTGCTCGCAGATCGGATCCGGATACGGCTGTGCAAGGGCGCTTATAAGGAGCCGGAAGATATCGCCTTCCAGAAAAAGTCCGAGGTCGACGCCAGTTACGTGAAGCTGATGAAGATCCTGATGAAAAGCGGGGTCTTTCATGGGCTGGCAACGCACGACGAGGCGATCATCATCGAGGCGAAGGCGTTTGCGATCCGGGAAAGTATTCCACGCAATGCGTTTGAGTTCCAGATGCTGCATGGCATCAGGCGCGACCTGCAGCAGTCACTGGTAAAGGACGGGTGGGGAGTACGTGTGTATGTTCCGTTCGGAACGGAATGGTATCCGTACTTTATGCGGCGGCTGGCGGAACGGCCGGCCAATGTTTTGTTCATCGCGAAAAATTGGCTGCGGAAGTAAGAAGGGCTGACGGCTCACCGATTCCTGCTGGATGCACGACGAATCTAGATTCCACTCGCCTAGGTTAGCGCCCCCAATCACCCCATCACGCTCAATCAGGCCACCACACGCGCGAACCCTGGAGCACCGAGCGGTCCCATGAAAAATAAGAAAAGGAAACTGGCCGCACTGCCAGTTATTCAGGGGGTGCGCCTTGCAGGCCGCCGGGGGCGAGCGGCAACTGAGAGGTACCGTTAAGGATATTGCGCTCCGTGGGCGAGAAATCGCTGCGATAGCGGTTGGAATTGATGAGGCGCTCGCGCTGTTCGGGAGAAAGGCCGCGCATGTCGCGAATAGCCCGGTTGACGGCCTCGCGGCGGTTGGGGGGCAGTTGCTGGAACTGGCGAAAGACCTGGCGCGCCTGCTGTTTCTGACCGGGCGTGAGATGCTCCCAGGTTTCCATGCGGTTGAGCACGCGGTCCTGCTGCTGGGGAGGAAGGCTGGAGAAGTTGTGCAAGCGATTCTGCAACTGCGTCTGTCTCTGCGGCGGGAGCCTGCGGAACTGCGGATCGTTTTGCAGGGCGCGGCGTTGCTGTTCGGGTGACAGATTCTTGTAATTGCGCAGCCAAGCTCCGGCGTGACCGGGCTGGTTAGGACGTTGCTGGCCCGCGCCCATTCGGTTGGGCTGGGGATTCCTCTGCTGGGCACGGGGAGCGGAGGCGGGCCGACGTGATTGCTGCGCGGGCCGATAGCCTCCTTGGGCGAAGGAGGGCACGGCCAGAAGCAGCGCCAGACAACCTGCGAGTTTTACTCTTCCCAACATGAGTCTCTCGTTCACTTCAAGCGTATTTCAAAGTACCAATCTCCCACCCTTGCAAAAGGTGCAAGGGTGGGGCAGCCTTGGCTACCCTACCTATCCAGGGTCACGAAACACGCTTTACGGCCTCCGCTTCTCTTGATTACGGATTTGCTGTTACATCGTCCTGCACCTGCAACTGGTCGAGCACGTCGAAATCGGCGTATAACTCGTCGTTGGTTTCGAGCGCCTGGAGATCGCCCACCGCGGTTCCGGGCTGCACGGGGAGCCCTATCGAAGGGGGCCTGGTCGCGATGGTATCGGTCTGCGAAATGTAGGACCGGTTGCCGGCGACGAGCGCCACGGTGAATAACAGTGCGGCCACGGACATGGTCAACGCCGGGCGCATCAGGATACCCCGCATCCATTGGCTTGGCGCGAGGCGTTCGAACCAGCGTGCAGGCGGACGCGCCATCTCCTCGCGCAGGCGAGCCTGGAGGCAGGTGTCGAAATAGGGCGAGGGCCCGGGGGCTTGCCACTCATCGAGCAGCGCCATGGTTTTCTGAATGGCGCGGAGTTCGGCGGAACACGCCGCGCAGGATGCGAAGTGTCTCGCAATCTCCGGCGTCGATGCTTCCATACCAGCGGCCAGGTCCGGCAGCAGTTCGTGAATTTCCTTGCAATCCATACAACGTCCCTCTTACTTCCCCGAAACGAATTCTTTAAGCTGCTCGCGCAACGTTTCGTAGGCGCGAAACAGCAGCGACTTTGTTGCCGACTCGCTCAGTTTCATCACGGCGGCAATCTGTCGATAGTCCATTTGTTGGTACTTGTGCATCATGACCGCTAAACGCTGCCGTTCGGGCAACGCGTTGACCTTGCTGCGAATCGCTGCGAGCCTCTCCCGCTTCAGTAACTGCTCTTCCGCGCTTAGCGAATCGTCAGCCAAGTCGGGAGTGGTTCCGGTCTCCTGATCCGGTTCGTCAAGGCGCACGGTTTTTTCCGGGCGCTCGTGACGGGTGTCGCGCGCGTGGTTGACAGCCAGATTGGTCGCGATCCGATAAAGCCAGGTGCTGAATTTGGCGCTGGGCTCGTAGGTGGAACGCGACCGGTATACCCGCAAGAAAACTTCCTGGGCCAGTTCCTCGGCGCTGGCCGGGCTATGGCACAGGCGATACATGAAGCCGACCAGCGGCCGGCGGTACTTCTGAACCAGGTAGCTGAAGGCTGATTCGTCGCCAGCCTTGACGCGCAGCATCACGTCGGCGTCGGAAACGGTCTCGACGGCATCGACCCTGGTGACTGGGGCCGGCGCGAGCGGCGCTGCCGCAAAGTTCAGCAGCCCGCGGTCCATCGCTACGCTGGCATCGGCCATACTGCTCACATCTGTGGAAACCCCACTGCCGGGGGAAAGTTGCGGGTGGCCGGGGCCGGAGGCCGGCCCAGAAGCGCTTTCCCGTGAATTACTTACGGGACCCGTTTCCGGAGTGTCAGAGGCAGCCATGACTGGGGATGAAAGAAAGGCTATCGGGTGGGGTGCGTTGGGTCAAGGGGGCTGTAACCTATTGATGTTCCAGTATTAAATGATCACTCGCCTGGCGCGGACAGATTCCAGGCGGTCGGCAATCCCCCGGTGCGGGCTGGATGGGAATCCACAGTACAATGTCAGCGGCAATGTAATCAAGAAGCCGTCTTAGCAGGATTGGTCCCATGAAGCGAGCATTCTGGATGTCTACCACAGTCATTGTAGTCACGTTGATCCTGACCTCGTTCGCAGTAAGTGCTCCGCCGGATGAAAAGACACCGAGTCGGAAGATGTCGGATCAGAGGACGCTGGATCAGAACAAGTGGGCAAGCGAACTATCAGCGTGGAGAGAGCGGCGAGCGGCGAACCTGCAGGCGCCGGAGGGATGGCTTTCGCTGATTGGACTGGAATGGCTGCGGGACGGGGACAACAGCTTTGGGTCCGGCGAAGATAATCGCATACAGATTGGCGCCAAGGCTCCGGGGCACATCGGGATCGTTCACCTCGAAAAAAGCTCCCTCCGATTACTGGCGCCGGCAGGCGGGTTCCCGAAAGATTTCCTGGTGGATGGCCACGCCGCGCAAGAACAGGCGCTGACGGCCGACGATGCCGAAAATCCTTCGAAGCTGACGATTGGCACGGTCACCATCATCGTGATCAATCGAGATGGGCGCTTTGCCCTGCGGATCAAAGACCCGCAGGCGGCGACGCGGGTGGGCTTCCACGGTTTGCGGTGGTATGCGCCGAACGAGGCCTATCGAGTGCGGGCGCGCTGGATTCCGTATGACCCGCCCAAGGTGCTGGATATTCCGACCGTGCTTGGAACTACGACCCATCTCCCGGCGCCGGGTGCGGCCGAGTTCACGATTGACGGACAGACCGTGCGGCTGGAGCCGGTGCTCGAAGATCCGAAGTCCACCGACCTGTTTTTCATTTTGCGCGACGCAACCAGCAGGACAACCACGTACGGAGCGGGACGCTTCTTGTATACGGACTTGCCCGACCATGGCGTTGGACAGCCGGGAGAGCTTTGGCTTGATTTCAATCGCCTGGTGAATCCGCCATGCGCGTTCACGCCATATGCGACTTGTCCGTTGCCGCCGGCGCAAAACCGTTTGAGCGTGGCGATTCCGGCGGGAGAGCAGCGCTACCACGATTAGTTTTGTAGCGGGTTTTGCCGCCGAGAAGTCGAAATGCGTCGGCAAGTTTCTCAGGCGCCGTGAGAACTTGTCTTACGTCCCTTTGGGGCTCGATCACTCACTTAATCGTTTCGTTTGACCCATTTCCGCTGCGCACGATAGAATAGTTGAGTTTGCCTGTACCCGCGGGTCCACTCTGTACTCGCGCCGCGTTTCCGGTCAGAAGCCGCAGCGGAAAAACAGCAAGCACAAGTTTGTAGCTGCCGAGTTGTGCTCGGCTCGGACGGGGCTGAGCCCGTCCCCACATAAGGATTTGGAGGGATTATGTACGCGGTGATCCGCGCAGGTGGTAAGCAGTATAAGGTCGCCCCGGGGGATGTAATCCGGGTTGAAAAGGTGAATGGCTCCGATGGACCGGTGCAGTTCAACGAGGTGCTGGCGGTTTCCTCCGAGGCAGGCAGTGTGGTGCGGCCGGGGTCCGGAGCGAGCGTAACCGGCGAGATCGTCGAGCAGGGACGGGGCGCGAAGATTCTCGTCTTCCATTACAAGCGCAAGAAGCAGTACAAGAAGCTGCGCGGGCACCGGCAGGACTTCAGCGCGGTACGGATTACCGAGATCGCGTTTGACGGGCAGTCGTTTAAGGCGCCGGAGCTGCCTAAGAAGGAAAAGAAGGTGAAGAAAGCGGCCGAGGAGCACGCGGAGGCTCACGAAGAAGCTTCCGCGGCGGCGAAACCGGCGAAGAAGAAGGCGGCTAAGAAGCCGGCGACGAAGAAGGGCGCTCCCAAGAAAAAGTAGTGGAGAAAGATCCTTCGCTTCGCAGAGGATGACAAGGCGCAGAGCCTTTCTAGGTGTAAACGCTTGGCTTTGCTCGGAATCACAATTTTGGCGTACTGGCTACTGGCCACTGAGAGCTGACTTATGGCGCATAAAAAAGGACAAGGTACTTCGCGAAACGGCCGCGACTCGAACGCGCAACGACTAGGGTTCAAGGCATTCGGCGGACAGGTGGTTCCAGGCGGCACGATCATCGTGCGGCAGCGCGGCACGCGGGTAAAGCCGGGGCTGAATGTCGGCCGCGGGAAGGACGACACGCTCTTTGCCAAGATCAGCGGCCGGATAAAGTTTCTGGACAAAGGCACGATGGGCAAGTTCGTGATGATCGAGCCGATCGAAGCGAGCTAAATCACGATGGACTGCCGGCGTCCTTGTCCGGCGGCAAGCTACAGCCCCTTTCCGTCAAGGGGCTATTATTTTTTTCGGGCGGCATGGCTCCAGCCTGTCCTTAAAAGCTCTTCGCGGATCGACTGCGAAGAGCTTCAGCCACAAGGTACACGAGGAAAACAAAAGATGTCTTCTCAGCGTTTTTTTCAGTCACTCAGTGGTGAATGCGTTTGACGGTCATGATTCGCTGACCGATGGTGGCGAGAAACAATGTTCATCGATGAAACCACAATTCGGGTGAAGGCCGGCGATGGCGGGAACGGCTGCATGGCTTTCCGGCGGGAAAAGTTTGTGCCGCGGGGTGGGCCTTCGGGCGGGGATGGAGGCAAGGGCGGCGACATCTGGATGGAGTCGAGCGAGCGCCACAATACGCTCGTACATTTTCGCTTCAATCCAGAATACAAGGGCGAGCGCGGCCGGCACGGCGAAGGCGCGAAGAAAACCGGTCGCGACGGCGAGGATATCGTTCTGAAAGTGCCGGTGGGAACGATTGTTTACGACGAGGCCACTGGAGAAAAGGTGCACGACTTTTCGCGCCCCGACGAGCGGGTGGTGATCGCGCGCGGCGGGCGCGGCGGGCGCGGCAATGCCCAATTTGCGACCTCGACACATCAGGCTCCGCGGGAACATGAAGAAGGACGGCCGGGCGAGGAGCGGACCTATCGGCTGGAATTGAAGTTGCTTGCCGACGTGGGGCTGGTGGGCTATCCCAATGCCGGCAAGTCAACGCTGATCTCGCGGATTTCAGCGGCGCGTCCCAAGATTGCGGACTATCCCTTTACGACGCTTGAGCCGAACCTCGGCGTCGTCGCGGTGGGTGACAGGAAAGAAGAGATCAGCTTTGTTGTGGCCGATATACCCGGGCTGATCGAGGGCGCGCATACCGGCGCGGGACTGGGTACACAATTCTTGCGCCACATCGAGCGGACGCGGTTGCTCGTACACCTGGTCGACGTTTCCGATTCGAGCGGAAGGCCGGATGTGGTGAAGGATGTTGAGGTGATCCTGGCAGAACTCGAAAACTTCGGGGCGGATCTGGAGAAAAAGCCGACGCTCATGGTCGCTTCGAAGATCGATGTGGCCAATCCGGAGAAATTGAAGAAATTGAAACAGTGGTCGACTCGCAGGAAGCTGAAGCTCTATCCGATTTCGGCGGTGACGGGCGAGGGGATCGAGAAGCTGAAGTTTGCGATGGCGGAGGAAGTAGAACGGATCCGGGACGAGGATAAAGCGCTGCCAAGAGAAGCAGTCTGAGGGTCGGGCCTTACAGGGCCGCTCGGGGCAAGCACTGAGCGGGCGCTGTTCCACAACGGCGCTAACGTCACGCGAATGCCCAGCTCGAATACCTGCACGAACATCTTTCTTGAACACCCTTGAACAACCCTATCCGTTTCCCCGCGCTGAAGCGCTAGCTCGTCGCGCTCGCCGGCAAAGCTGCGACTCGAGAGCTCTTAGGTTCAGAGATGTGCGCTGCACGCGAGTTCCTGAGGTCGCAGTTTGAGACCCTTGCCGTTTAACCGGATATTCAACGGACATTCATCAGTTGTTAACAATCGGGGCTCTAGGATCGTTCCTTGCCCATAGATGAGTCTGTCTGCCGAAATCTTTGCTGGTGTTGTGCCGGGATCCAAATTCCATCGTGAGGAGAAGAATAATGAAGCATGCGTTGGCATTAGCGCTGTCGATGGCGCTAGCAGGCAGCATGTATGCCGCCGAACCTCCGCAGGAGGCCTCGGCTCCTGCTGCAAAGAACACAAAAAAGATGAAGGAGCCATCGGTCTCGTCTCAGTTGAGCGAACTGAAGGAAGCGATCGAGGCGCAGCAGAAGCAGATCATGGAGCTTGGCCAGCAGTTGCAGAGCCGCGATCAGCGGATTCAGCAACTTGAGCAGCGGATCGATCAGAGCCAGGCGGCTGCGGCCCAGGCCCAGTCCAAGGCCGATGCGGCCGCTTCGCAAGCCGCCCAGGAGGACCAGTCGGTTACGGTGCTCAAGAGCGATGTCACGGACTTGAAGTTGAACGGAACGAACATGGCGCAGACTCTGCAGGACACGCAGAAGTCGCTGCGCGATCAGTTTGAGAGTCCACTGGCGATTCATTTCAAAGGAATCACGATCACACCGGGCGGGTTTCTGGCGGCAGAATCGGTGTACCGGAATCGCGCGCTCGGGGCCGATATCAACACGCCATTCAACAGCGTGAATATGCCGGGAGCCGGCCAGAATGCGGTTTCCGAATTTTACGGTTCGGGTCGTCAGTCCCGTATCTCGATGCTCGCCGAAGGCAAGCTGAAAGACCTGAAGATGACTGGATACTACGAGGCCGACTTCCTCTCGGCAGCCGTGACCTCGAACAACAACCAGACCAACAGCTATTCCCTGCGGCAGCGGCAAGTGTGGGGACAGGTGGCCTCCAGCGACTGGAGCTTTACGGGCGGCCAGCAATGGAGCCTGCTTACTGAAACCAAAAAGGGAATGGACAACCGGACCGAAGCGCTGCCGATGACCATCGACCCGCAGTACCACGTTGGCTTCAGCTGGGCGCGGCAGTATGGGGTCCGCGTGGTCAGGAATTTCAACAATCGATTCTGGCTGGGAGCGTCGCTGGAAAATCCGCAGACCACATTCTCGGCCACGACACCCTTCTCAAACTTTGCGCTGGGGAGCGCCGGAAACACGGGCGGCCTGTACAACTCAGGAGCAAGCTACTCGTTCAATGCCATGCCCGACTTCGTCTTCAAAGCGGTTGCCGAACCGGGTATCGGTCACTTTGAGGTCTTTACGGTCCTGAGCCGCTATCGCGACCGCGTTTATCCGTGCGGTTATACGGTGGCGTCGGGTCTGCTGCCGGCCAACTGCCTGGGAGTGACGTCGGCATTTGGGGCTTACAACGACTCGCAAACAGCGGGAGGGTTCGGCGCGAATGCCCGCGTCACCATCGCCAAACAAGTCGATATTGGAGCGCACTTCCTGACCGGGGAAGGCGTTGGCCGGTACGGCTCCGGCGGGTTGCCGGATGCGACCGTGAATTTGGACGGAACGCTAGGATTAATCAGGAGCTATCAGGCCCTGGCCACGCTGGAGTGGCATGCGAAGAGGTTCGATTTCTACATGAACGCGGGCGAAGAATACGCAGGGAAGCACTGGGACCAGGTCACGCAGGCGGGCGCAACGAGTCCGACCTACATTGGCTACGGCGCTCCGGGGTTTGTAGACTCGGGTTGCTATACGGAAACGCCGCCCGGCTCGGGCGGCTTCTCGTTCGGGTCGCTGTCCAGCTGCAATGCCAATACCCAGCGCCTGATCGAAGGCACAATCGGCTTCTGGATTCGCGTGCACCAGGGACCGCACGGAAGGCTGCAGTTTGGACCGCAGTATTCCTATCTGGTCCGAGACTCGTGGTGGGGAACGAATTCGACCGGCGTGACGAGCGGCGCGTTCTATGCCCCGCACGGAATCGACAATATGTTCTTCACGTCGTTCCGGTATTACTTGCCGTAATTTTCTGGAAACGCGCCCTCGCCGGATTTGTTCTCCGTGCGAGGGCATTTTTTTTTGAAAGCGAGTTTTTGGTTTATTCACTCGATCCCAAGCCCAGGTTGTAGCGGGCCTGCGCCAGGTCGAGCGCCAGTCTGGCCTGCGCCAGCAACTGCTGCGTGACGGAGATAGCGCGCTGGCCTGGTCGGCAACGGTCTGCCGTTCCTTCACCGTCTGCTGGGCGACGGTCAGCACCGCTTGCAGCGCATTCTGCAAAATGGGTTCAGGGGATGCGTCTTCCGATCGGCACGGACATCTGGAACCAGAAGGCATTTCCGCGGGGCTTGTTTTCGACCAGAGTGTCTCGGTAATACTTGACCGCAAAGCCCCCATGCTTGCCCAGCGGGAACCGCAATTGCGGGCCGACAGCCAGATCGCGGCCGAGAAAACCGTCCTGGAAAACCGCCCCTTTCAGATAGTCATTCGTTGTTTGCTGGTAGAAGTAGCCGTTGAAGCTCACCGCAACCTTCCTTGAAATCTCATAGCCCGCGTTGTATTCCCACATGAATTCGTTGCCGCTGTGATAGTGCGTGGCCTTGTCGTAGCCGTTAAAGATGTAGGTAAAGCGGGAACTGATCTCGCCTTTGCCCTGCCGAGGCAGATAGGTGAAGCCAGCGACTGGAGCAACCGCCTGGCTGTGCTGTCCGATGTTCACCACGTTCTCCGCCGCATATCCGGCGCCGGAGGTAAACATATCGGCTTCGTAATACCAATGCAGATTGGCCTTCTGATAGGTGACGCTGACAGGAATCAGGTTCATGTTGGTGAGGCCGAACTGGCTGAACTTGCCCAATCCGGTGTGCAGTTGCTCATAAACAAACGGAATTCCGATCTGGCTCTCGACTGTGCCGCCCAGAAAGTGAAGGCCCCAGTTGTGAGTTACTTTCACGGCGTTGGCAAAAACTCTGAGCTTGAAGTCGGGGACGACGCTCCTGCCTTTCGAGTCATCGAACTCATTTGCGACGTAGAAGCAGGTGTACTGGTAGAGCGTGGTCTGCCCGGGACGCGGCTGTAGTCCCGTCATCACCGTTTCCACTCCGACCGGGTACACACCGCCGCCATTTTCGGTGCCGCTCGCAAGACCAATCAGGGCTGCGACAGCCACGAGGTAGCGAGTGATCCGGCACATCCTTGTCAGGAACATTGTTTCAGGGTCGAGCCGAGCTAAACCGTCGCACAGACGGGGGCGGCGATCAGTGATCTCACTCACGCGGGGAAGTGATGCGACCGGGGCCGATATTCGTGCCAGTGGCGCGGCTTCAGCTGGTCCTGGCAAGCGTAGATTTCATTGGATGCAAGTGAGTTCACTTGCCGATGCAGAAGGTTCCGAAAATCAAGTTGAGAATATCGTCAGTGGTGGTTGCGCCAGTGATTTTGTCGAGCGCGCGCAGGGCGTTGTAGAAGTCCAGCAGCAACATCTCATGCGGCACGCGGGCGGAAACAGCATTGACCGCCGCCGCCAGCGCGGCCAGCGCATCGGCGACAAGCGTTTGATGCCGCACGTTGGTAAGAAATCCACTTTCAATCTGCGGATTCGATTCCCCGCCGACGCGAGCCAGGATCGCCGAGCGCAATTCAGGAATGCCATCGCCCGTCAGCGCGGATGTTTCCACCTTCGCTAACCGAGAATTGGGGGGCGAGAACCGAGGACTCTTCAGATCGCACTTGTTCTCGACGATGATCGCGGGTCGGGATTCGACCTGGCCGAGGAGTTGGTGGTCTTCGTCAGCGATGGGCTGGGTCGCGTCCAACACCACGAGCACCAGGTCGGCATCGGCGAGCGCTTCCATCGACTTTCGAATGCCGATGCTTTCGGCCTCATCGAAGGCGCGCCGGATGCCGGCCGTATCCACCAAGCGCACGGGAATACCGCCGATGGCGACCGTTTCGCATACCAGGTCGCGGGTTGTGCCCGGCTGCGCGGTGACGATGGCGCGCTCGCGTTCGACAAGCTGGTTGAAGAGGCTCGATTTCCCCACGTTGGGACGGCCCACGATGGCGAGGGTGAGGCCTTCGTGTACGAGCTTGCCAAAAGCGAAAGTGGCGGCAAGCTGTTCGAGAGGAGCGCGCACCTCGACAACGTGCTTGAGAATGATTCGATCCGGCGCGACCGAGATGTCATCCTCGGCAAAATCGATCCCCGCTTCGAGGAGAGCGATAAGTTCGACCAGTCTTTGCTTGATCGGCTTTAGCCGCTTGGAGAGCGAGCCTTCGAGCTGCTGCGCGGCGACCTTCGCCTGGAACAGCGTCTGCGAGTCAATCAGGTCGCGGACGGCCTCGGCTTGCGCCAGGTCGAGCCGTCCATTGAGGAAGGCGCGCATAGTGAACTCGCCGGGCTCAGCGAGGCGTGCGCCGCGAGCTAGCGCCAGTTCGACGAGGTGCCGGAGAACTACGGGCGAGCCGTGCGCGGAGATTTCGATGATGTCGTCGGTCGTGTAGGAATGGGGCTTCTCGAAAAACGTGACAACGACTTCGTCGACGCGAGCGGAATAGTTTGCATCAGGGCTGTTCTTTCGCCCCTCCGGGGCTCCGTCACATTGGCCGTCGGTGCCCGCGGACTGCGCCGTGGGCTGCATTCTGCAGTCGCTTCGCGGCTCTCCAATTCTTCTCTCTACAAAGTCTGGTTCGATGAACTCCCCAAAGGTCGCGCGCCCCGGCTCCAACTTATGCTTCAGCCTAAGCATGGGCGCTGCGATGGCGCAGGCCTCCGGGCCCGCCAGGCGGACAACCCCGATGCCGCCGCGTCCGGGCGGGGTGGCGATGGCAACGATGGTGTCGTCGAGGTTCATGAGACGGAGTCGGTGGTAATGCCGGACTCTAGATCCCTCTTCCGTGCTAGTCCACAATAAACAAACGCGCGCCCGTCCGCGTCGACGAGCGATGGCCGGGTTCGCCGTCAGCAGTCTGGTAGCTGTCACCGGCCTTGATCGCGAAGCGCTGTCCGTCGGCGAGTTCGGTTTCCAGTTCCCCGTCCAGGCAGAGAATTACATGTCCCTTCGTGCACCAGTGGTCTGCCAGGTATCCCGGAGAGTATTCCACCATGCGGACCCGTATGTCCCCGAAGCTTTGCGTTCTCCATAGTGCCTTGCCAGTCTTACCTGGATGTTCGGAAGGAATCACCTGCGTCCAGTCAGTGGTGGTAAACGCAAAGCCGCTCATATTCATAAGTGGAGTATAGCCAGAACCAAACGCCCGGGGGATTGCGGGGCGGTTCTCCGTTTGCGGGGCGCGCACACCCTCATTTATACTGACCATTCGCTTTAAGCCAGTCGATTCGATCAGGAGCAACGATTTTTCATGCCGAAACGTACATTTCAACCCAACCGGCGCAAGCGCTCGAAAAAGCACGGGTTCCGGACTCGTATGAAGACCAAGAGCGGGGCCAAAGTGTTATCGCGCCGCCGGGCCAAGGGACGCAAGCGCGTGTCCGTGAAACCGGGTTTCCGCGAGTAGTTCTCACGACGGATAGCAAAGACCGTCATTTCATTAACTATCGTGCAGGATTGTGAAGTTGTGAGCGCCGACGCCCCTCGCCGGGGCGAACAGCAACCCGCGCAGAAGACGGGAACAGGTTTTCCCCGCACAGCCCGCTTGCTGAAGCACTCTGACTTCGAGCGCGTCTACAAGAAGGGCCGGCGCCATTTTTCTCCGCACATGACCGTATTTTATCTGGTACAGCAGGAGAGCGCTTTGCCGCAAGGAAGCGCGGCCCGTGTGGGGTTTACGGTGGGACGGCAGCTCGGCGGCGCGGTCGAACGCAACCGGATCAAGCGTCGTCTGAGGGAAGCGGTACGGCTTCGGCGTGCGGTGTTGCAGAACGCAGTCGATGTGGTGATTAACCCGAAAAAGTCAGTGCTGACACTGGAGTTTGCGATGGTGGTCGAAGAGATTGGACGCGCATTCGACGCGGTTGCAAAGGCGACCAGGAAGAGGACAGCGGAGAAATGAAGGCGACGGCAATTGCCATTCTGCGGCAGTACAAACGTTGGATTTCGCCAGCGTTTCCGCCGTCGTGCCGCTATGTGCCGACGTGCTCCGAATACGCGATAGAGGCGATTGAGCGCCATGGCGTACTCCGCGGGGGAGTGATGGCGGCCTGGCGCTTGTTGCGCTGCCATCCGTTTGTGAAGGGTGGATATGACCCCGTGGAAAAAAACCCAACCATCGCGGAGAACGCGATGAGTGGGGCGCACGGAGCATCCACCGAAAGAAATTGCCGAGCCTCGCTCGGCTGGACGGCCAAGGTCGGACGTCCCTAGGTTTAAGATCACGAGCTACTAATTTGGCTGAATTCAACAATCCTCAGCAAGAACCCGGGATGGAGCGCAAGCTGCTGCTGATCTTCGCGCTGACGTTTCTGGTCATTATGTTGTTCCAGCCCATTCTGAAGAAGTATGGGCCGCAGCCTCCGGCGAGCCCGCAGAATTCCAATGCGCAACCGGGCGCGAATCCGGCGCAAAATCCCGGAGCGGTGCCAGGCGCCAGCGTTGCCGGCGGCGCATCCACACCCGCGGCCAGCGCCAAAACTGCCGCGTCTGCCCCAACTACGAAGCAAGCCAGTGTGGAGTCCGAAACCATCATCGAAAATGGCCTCTACCGCATCGTCTTTACCAATCGCGGCGCCCAGGTCAAATCGTGGGTGCTGAAGAATTACAAAGATGCGCCGAACGGGAATCCTCTGGATCTGGTGAATCAAACCGCGGCGGCGAAATATGGCTACCCGCTCTCGCTCTGGACTTACGACGTCAATTACCCCGGTTTGCGCGACAAGCTGAATTCGGCACTCTATGTCGTCTCGAGCACGGGCGCGGCCGCGCCCGCTGAAATCACCTTCGAATATTCCGACGGCGACGTTTCGGTTCGGAAGAAGTTCAAGTTCGATCACAGCTATGTAGTCGGCGTCGAGACCTCGGTCCAGCAAAAAGGCGCGCAGGTCGAGGCGTTTCCCATGTGGCCTTCGGGTTTCGGCGGTGAGTCGACCGCGCCCTCTTATGCGACCGCACAGATTGCCTATCAGTACGACAGCAAGGTCGAACGGCTGGCGATAAAGAAGATCAGCGGAGGCGGCACGCAGCCAGGCCCGTTCCAATGGGCGGGAGTGACGGAGCAATATTTCGCGGCCGTGTTTCTGCCCCAGGATCCGCAGGCGGCGGCGATGGTGACGCTCCGCAACCAGGTCGAAATTCCGCGCTTCGGGTCCGATCCGAACGCGCATCAGATCGACCGGGTGGACGTGCTCGGTGCGGCCGTGGGGAGCGTACGCGGCCCGACCGTCGAGCGGCTCTACGTTGGTCCGAAAGCGCTCGTCTTCCTTGAGGCCGTTTCCGTCCCCGGAGTTGCCGGCGCCGAGCCCGATTTGCGGGCCGTGGTTGATTTCGGCTGGCTGGGTGTGATCGCACGGCCGCTGTTCCTGTGGCTGAAGTGGACATTTAACCACATTGTCCGGAACTGGGGCTGGGCCATCCTTTTCCAGACGCTCGTCATCAACCTCGCTATTTTGCCGCTGCGGGTGACGCAGATGAAGTCGATGCTCAAGATGCAGCGGGTTGCGCCGCAGATCAAGGCTATCCAGGAAAAATACAAGAAGTACAGCCTGCGCGACCCTCGCAAAGCGGAGATGAACAACGAGATTTCGGCGCTCTACAAGAAGGAAGGCGTCAATCCGGTCGGCGGATGCCTGCCGATGCTGCTGCCATTATTCTTGCTTTGGCCGTACTATCGCATGCTGACCGTGGCGATCGATCTGCGGCATGCCGGGTGGCTTTGGATTCACGATCTGTCGGCAGCCGACCCGTTGCACATTCTGCCGATTGCAATCATCGTTACCATGTTTCTGATGCAGCGCATGACGCCGCAGGCGGGAATGGATCCGGCGCAGCAGCGCATGATGAATATCATGATGCCGGGCATGCTCGGTGTGATGGCGTGGAATTTGCCCTCCGGTCTGGGTCTGTACTGGGCCGCCGGACAGTTGATCGGCATCGCGCAGCAAGGGGTGATGAATCGCACATCGCTCGGACGCGAGATGCGAGAGATGATGGCGAAGCGGGCAAGAAAGAAAGAGAAGTAGCAGTCAGCCATCAGCCGTCAGCCGTCAGCGTCAGTAAAAACTGCCGTGATGTTACTGAGAACCTACAACTAAGAACTAAGAACTGAGAACTGACGTTATGCCAATTACCGATAAGGTCGTCGCTGCCAAGCAAATCGGCGAGTTCTTGCAAACCGTCATCAGCAACGGCGGTTTCAAGCTGAAGTACCGCATCACCGTCGATCCGCCCATCGCGCAGAATCGCGACTGGGAGCATCCGGAAATTCTGGTCGAATTTGCCGGCCCCGATTCCACGCTCTTGCTCGAACGCGGCGGTGAACTGCTTCGCTCATTTGAACTGCTGGCTCTTGAAGTGCTGCACCTCCAGGGTCACGAGCACGAGAAAATCTGGTTCGATTGCAAGAATTTTCGCTTGCTGCGAATCGACGAACTGCAGATTGCTGCTCGCACCGCGGCCGAGAGGGTGCGCCGGACCGGCGAACCATACCGTTTCGGTCCCATGTCGTCGCGTGAACGGAGGATCGTGCATCTGGCGCTGCGCGAAGAAAAAGATTTGCGCACCGAGAGCGATGGCGAAGGCGGCCGCCGTTCCGTCGTCGTCTATCTGGGAAACTCCAAGCCTTCCAGGCCGGATCGGCGACCGTAGCGCGGCGGGCACGCGCGCGCTGGCTGCAAGCTTGCGCGCGAATCTTTGGGCACGCGAATCGACAATGCGCGTTCGAACAGTTATCCCGTTGCACCCTTTGTGCGGCAGTTAGTTTCTCGACACTTGACAGCGCACGGAAACCGCGATGCAAGAATTTGTTCGGCAAAAAGATTTTTGTTCTGCGACACCGACGCGGCGATTTTTTTTGTGCTAGTATGCCGTTCGTCCCGCAATGAATTCCACATTACAACTCGTACTCATTCACACCCAGCCACTCTGTCATAAACGCAGCATTCATATTTCAGGATTGGATTCTTCCGCGGCGGTTTTCGCCGGTGTTTCAGGTGTTCGATAAAATGTCAGTTGCCAGTTCCGCCATCATTCCGAATCCATGGGCGCGCATTCTCGACGCGCTCGAAAAAAAAGTCAACCGCCACTCTTACGACACTTGGTTGAAGCCGACTCGCTTCAGCCATACCAGCAATGGAGTGCTTTTCGTGCGCGTTCCCACCGCCGAATTCCGCCAAGTGGGAGACAAGTATGCCGACCTGATTCAGGAGGCGGTGGACAATCTCAACCTCGGATACAACGACGTGAAATTCGTGACCGCCGAGGACGATCCTTCCAACACACCCATCCGGCATAACGGCGGTCTTTCGGCGGCGGGGTCGAGCGCACAGTTCGCGAACCCTTCGCAGGGGCGGTTCGACTGGGATAGCGCCGCCCAACTGAACCCGCGCTACACCTTCGATGCGTTCGTGATCGGCAGCGGCAACCAGTTCGCGCACGCGGCCTGCCAGGCGGTTGCCGAGCGGCCTTCGAAGGCTTACAACCCGCTGTTTCTGTACGGCGGCGTCGGCATGGGCAAGACCCACCTGATGCAGGCGATCGGCCACGAGATCAAGCGCCGGATGCCGCAGGCAGCGATCTGCTATGTGTCGAGCGAAAAGTTCACCAACGACATGATCAACTCGTTGCGCTACGACAAGATGATCGGCTTCCGTGACAAGTTCCGGACGATGGATGTGCTGTTGATCGACGACATTCAGTTTCTCGCGCAGAAGGAGCGCACGCAGGAAGAATTCTTCCATACTTTCAACGCCCTGCACGAGTCCATGAAGCAGATTGTAATCGCCAGCGACCGTCCGCCGAAAGAGCTGGCCGAATTTGAAGACCGCCTGCGCAGCCGCTTCGAGTGGGGCCTGATCGCCGATATCCAGCCGCCCGACCTTGAAACGAAAGTTGCCATCCTGCAAAAGAAGGCGGAGCAGGAACGCATCACTCTTCCGACCGACGTGGCTCTGTTCATTGCTTCGAACATTCGCTCGAACGTGCGCGAGCTTGAAGGCGCGTTGATCCGGCTGGTCGCCCATTCCTCGCTGATCGGGGCGGAAATCACGCTGCCCTACACGCAGCAGGTTTTGAAGAATTTCATCGACTCGCAGGCCCGGAAGGTGACGATTGAATCCATCCAGAAGGCGGTTGCCGAGCAGTTCGGCCTGCGCCTGGTTGAGATCAAGGCGAAGAATAATTCGCGTTCCATCGTCTATCCGCGGCAGATCGCGATGTACCTGGCCAAGCACCTGACCGAGGCCTCCTTGCCGGAGATCGGCCGCCAGTTCGGCGGCAAGCACCACACCACGGTTTTGCACTCGGTCGAGAAGATCGAAGAAGTTCGCAAAAACGACAAGGATCTGAACAGGCTGCTCAATAAACTGACCGAGCAACTGAGCGCGTAAAACACGGCTCTGGACGGGCTGCTACGCCTTTTTTCCCGCGCCGGGCCTGTTCAGCCGATTCCTGCTGGTTTTCTTGCTTTTGCATTTGATATAAGAAAAGAGCAGGAGTACAGTCGGGAGACCCTAATTATGCCGGTAGAAGCTGCCCCCGCCGTTGCCACCACGACCATGGAAATCACGGTCAGCAAACATGAATTGCTTCGCGAACTGACGGCTACCCAGGGCGTGGTCGAGCGCAAGACCACCATTCCCATTCTTTCCAATTATCTGTTTGAGGCAGCCGGCGACAAGCTTTCCCTGACGGCGACGGATCTGGACCTGAGCCTGCGCACGTCGTGCAGTGCGAAGGTGAAGAAAGAGGGCGCGTGCACCATTCCGGCGCGCAAGCTCTACGACTACGTAAGGCTGCTGCCCGACGCCGACATCACCATCCGCCTGCTTGAGAACCACTGGGTCAGCATTCGCTGCGGACGCTCCAACACAAAGATGGTCGGCATGGCGAAATCGAACTTCCCCGGCCTGCCCGTGTTCCCGTCCGCGGGCGCTATCAAAATTCCCGCGGCTGTGCTGCGCTCGATGATCGCGAAAACCGGCTTTGCCATCGCGAATGAAGAATCCCGCTACACGCTGAACGGGGCCCTCATGGTGCTCAAGCCGGAATCGATCACCATGGTTGCCACCGATGGCCATCGCCTGGCCCACATCGAGCGCTCCGGGGAAAAGTTCGAGGGCGTTTCGGGCGAGATGAAAACTCTGATTCCGAAGAAAGCGATGGACGAACTCAAGTCGCTGCTCGACTCCGACGTCGAAACCATCGACTTCGCGAAAGATGAGTCCACGCTGTTTTTCCGGGTCGGCCCGCGCCTGCTCACCTCGCGCCAGCTTACCGGCCAGTTCCCGAACTACGAAGCCGTTTTGCCGAAGGACATCACCAAGTCGATCCTCATTCAGGGCGAAGAGTTCGGAGCCGCCATCTCTCGGGTGGCCCAGTTTGCCGACGAGCGCTCGCGAGCCGTGCGCGTACGCCTCGATAAGGATGAATTGAAGCTCTCGGCCTCGTCTACCGAAACGGGTGAGTCCGAAGATTCGATCGAGGTCGCCTACAACGGCGATGCGATGTCGATAGGTTTCAACGCCCAGTACCTCCTCGATTTCATCAAGGCCGTTGGTTCGGGCGAGGTGAAGCTCGAACTTAAGGACGCCCAGTCCGCCGGCCAGCTCCGTCCCGCCGAAGGGGAAGACTACAAATACCGCTACATCGTGATGCCGATGCGGATCTGAGGGAAAGCGAGCTGGATTCCTCACTTTTCAAGAATCTGAGGTAGGCGCCGAGGGTTCCCCCGTCTCGAACTGCCCTATCTGTGACCGCAGAAAAGGCGCTCTTTACAGTTTCCCAAGAAACCCTTATATTGCCCGCCATGAATGGAACTCTATTCTGCAACAAGTGCGGAGCGCCGAATGCTGCGACCGCACAGTTTTGCGGGCGGTGCGGAGCTGCGCTCAGCCCGGCGGCAGCGCCTGCGCCGGGCTCGATTTCGGCTGCACCCGCTCCCGCCACCGGGTATCCAGCTCCAGTGAGCTACCCGGCACCTCAGGCTGGCGTTCAATACGGCGGCTTCTGGATTCGTGTCGTCGCCTTCATCATTGACGGTGTTCTTGTTCGCCTGGTTGTTCATCCACTGGCTGCGATTTTCGGGATTGGTGGACTCGCGATGAGCGGGTTGGGGCTGGGCGTCAGCCATGGAATAGCCGCTTTGCCACTGCTGATTTTCGGCGGAGGCGTGCTGGCCGTTATGATGATTGGAGCGTCCTGGCTCTATGAGGCTCTGATGTTGAGTTCTTCCTACCAGGCAACACTCGGCAAAATGATCTTCGGCATGAAGGTTACCGATCTCAGCGGCAACCGTCTCTCGTTTGCGCATGCGACGGGAAGGCATTTTGCCAAATGGATTTCCTCCTTAACCCTTTGCATTGGCTACATCATGGTCGGGTTCACCGAGCGCAAGCAGGGACTGCATGACATGATCGCGGGCACGCTGGTGCCGCGGAGCTAGGTTAGAGGTGGGGCACTTGTTCCTCCCGCAATTCCTTTAGACTAAAGACATCATGGCTCTCCCTGTAAAGCGCTTGCGCCGCTGGTTTGCCGCGGGCGCGATCCTGATGGTCGCGATCGTGGCGGGGATGTACTTCTACGCGCGCTGGCGAGTGATCCGGGTCGTGCACGAAATTCCCGCGAAAATCGGGCTCAATATTCAGCAGACTGCGGAAGGGTTCTCGATCTCCAAGTCCGAGCAAGGACGCACGGAGTTCACCGTGAGCGCGTCCAGGGCGGTTCAGTTCAAAGAGGGCGGGCGCGCTGAATTGCACAACGTCAAAATTGTTGTCTATGGCAAGGACTCCAGCCGCTTCGACCGCATTGCGGGAGACGACTTCGAATTCGATCCCAAGTCCGGCGATATCACGGCCAAGGGGAGGGTTCTGATCGACCTCGAAGCAAACCCCGAGGGCATCAAAAAGGCCGACCAGGCGCCTCCCACTGAAATGGGAAAACCGCTTCATCTGGAGAGCGACGGCCTGGTCTTCAACAAAGACACTGGCAATGGTTTCTCCAGCGGGAAGGTGACGTTCGAGACGCCGGAGGCAACCGGTTCTGCCGTGGGCGTGAACTATGTCGCCAAGACGGGCACAATGACTCTGCGTTCGTCCGTTGAGATGGCCGTCAGCCGGCCGCAGCAATTCCACGTGACGGCTGAGCATGGAGTCATTAGCAAGGGGCCGGTCGAGATCGTTCTGGATGCGGTTCACCTGACTCGCGCGAGTCAGCAACTCCAATCCGACCGCGCCACGTTCTTCTTGCGTAACGACAACACCGTCGAGCGCATTCTTGCCGACGGGAATGTTGAGGGCCAGGTTCGCGCGAGATCGGTTACTCAGGCCCGAGCCGATCGTGCCGAACTACTGCTCAGCGGAACGCGAAATCAGCTGACGACTGCATTTCTGAACGGGAGCGTCCATCTCGAAACGTACGGCGCTTCACCCGCACAGGGAGATGCGGGGCGGGCAACGCTGTATTTTGCCGCCAATCAAGTGCTCGAAAAAGTGCACGCGGAAGACGGCGTGCGGCTCATGCAGAGTCGGGAAGCCCAAAACAAAGAAGCCCAGAGCCAGGGAGTGCAGAGCACAGGGCCCGAACACGCAACTCCGGCGGCGCCGGTTCGGAGCGCGCTGGCGAACGCACAACAGGTGGAGATGACTGCACCGGTGATGGACTTTGTCGTGAAAAACGGCAATCTGCTGCAATCCGCCAAAACCAGCGGTCCTCCCCAGATCGTGATAACGCAACCGGACGCGAAACAGAAAACCATTGTTACGGCCGGCCGATTCACGGCCACATTCACCGCGAAGAATCGTCTCGATGTCCTGCACGGGGAACCTGACGCCAGGATCGTCAGCAGCGCTCCGAGCCAGCCGGACCGGACGTCAAGCAGCCCAACCCTCGATGTTCTCTTTGCCCCCGAAGGCGGCATTTCGACCATCACGCAGGCAGGCGGAGTGACTTACGTGAGCGGGATACAGAAAGCCTGGGCGCAGCGGGGCACCTACACAGCTGCCGACCAAATGCTGGTGCTCAACGGGTCTCCGCGCGTGGCGGACGGCGGGATGACCACAACCGCCCAAACGATGAGCTTTAACCGCACAACCGGCGACGCCCTCGCCGAGGGCAACGTAAAAAGCACGTACTCCGATCTGAAGGCACAGCCGGATGGCGCATTGCTCGCCTCTTCCGATCCGATCCATGTGGTTAGCCGAAGCATGACCGCGCATCATTCTCCGGCAGTTGCCGTGTATTCAGGCAACGCCCGGCTTTGGCAGAACAGCAATGTGGTCGAGGCGCCTACGCTGCAATTTGATCGGGACCGCCGCTCGCTGGTCGCCGAGGCTTCACCAACTCAACCTGTGAAGACAGTTCTGGTGCAAGTCGATACCAAAACCGGTAACGTCACTCCAGTGACGATCACCTCCGCGCACCTGACTTACACCGATAGCGAGCGAAGAGCACTATTTGAGGGTGGCGTAACGGCCAAGGGGTGCCGACACTACCGGGGCCTACGCCACGATGGCGTCGCGGGAAATGACTGTGTTTCTGGTTGCGCAGGGACAAAAGTCCGGTGCGGGTCCGGTCTCCGCGGTGGGAGGATCCGCGGGCACGCAAGTCGAAAAGATTGTCGCTCAAGACGGCGTTGTGCTGACCCAACCGACTCGGCGGGCGACCGGGGATCACCTTGTTTACACGGCCGAGGACGAGAAGTTTGTGCTGACGGGCGGACCGCCTAGCATTTTTGATGCCGAACGAGGCAAGATTACGGGCGATTCGTTGACTTTCTACAGACACGATGATAGGGTGCTCGTGGAAGGAAGAGAAACGTCCCCGGCGGTGACGCGGACGCAAGTGGCACGATAAATGCACACGCTGGCAACCGACGAAATTGGAAAGACTTATCGGGGCCGACGCGTAGTGAACGGCGTGAGTCTACAGGTGCTGCAGGGCGAGGTCGTGGGCCTGCTGGGACCGAATGGCGCCGGCAAGACCACCTCCTTCTACGCAATCGTTGGCCTGATTCCTCCCGATACCGGTAGGGTGCTGTACGACAATGAAGATATCACCAGCGTTCCCATGTACTTACGGGCACGCGAGTACGGCATCAGCTATCTCCCCCAAGAGGCTTCCGTTTTTCGGAAATTGACGGTCGAGGAGAACATCCTTGCCGTGCTGGAAGTCCAGCCCATTTCCTGGCACGAGCGCCGGGAAAAGGCCGAGAAGCTGATTGACCAGTTGGGGCTCGAGCACATCCGGCAGAATCGCGGGTATGCGCTGTCGGGCGGGGAGCGTCGGCGGGTCGAAATTGCCCGGTCGCTTTGTATCAGTCCGACCTTCATTCTGCTCGACGAGCCGTTTTCGGGTATTGACCCGATCGCTGTGCTGGACCTGCAGAAGATCATTTCGGATTTGCGGGCGAGCGGCATTGGAATCCTGATAACGGACCACAACGTTCGCGAGACGCTATCGGTGACCGATCGGGCCTACATCATCAATGAGGGCCGGATTTTCCGCTCGGGCACCCCGGAACAGCTGGGAAGTGACCCAGAGGTACGAAGAGTTTATTTGGGTGAGAGCTTCTCGCTGGTGTGAGCTTTGGGGTTACCAAGGCGTAGCCGCCCTGGACTTTCGTGCCGAGCCGGATGGCCGCAGCGCGTGAGAAGTTAGGAAGAGCAGGTTTCAGAGTTTCATCGTGGGTACAGCAACCTGCCGGAAGCTTTTTGAGTCTTGAAACGGAGCTTTGCAACCTTTGAAGCACTGAAGCATTGAAACTTCAAGAAATGGTCCTTCTTCAACACAAACTAAGCGTCAAGCTGTCGCAGCGGCAGATTCTGACGCCGGGCCTCGTCCAGATGGTGTCCGTGCTTGCGCTCAACAAGCTCGAACTCAAGGACATGATCAATGCCGAGATGGTGGAAAACCCCGTCCTGGAAGAGTTGGAAGATGCGGTCCCGATGCTCGACGAAATCGGCCGCCAGGAGGAAGAACGGGACCGGATTGCAGCCAAGGCGACGGCTGAAGAAAATCCCATTACTGCGAACGAGAAGAAGGATCCTTTCGAAGAGATCGATTTTGGCTCGTTTTTCCAGGAGTATCTCGACCCTGGTTATCGCAGTTCCGGCGAAATGGAAGAGATTGAGAAGCCCTCATTTGAGAACTTCCTGTCGAAGCCGGGCAATCTGAGCGATCATCTGCTCTGGCAGTTGGGCGCGATTTCCACCCGCACGCCGGTGCGCGAGGCCGCCGAGTTGATTATCGGCAACCTGAGTGAAGACGGATACCTGATCGCAAGCGACGACGAATTGCTGGGAGCGGTGCCGGCGGCGGCTCCGGAGGCCGACTTCGAAACACAGGCCAAAATCGTGGGACAAGCCGAGGCTTTGGGGATTGGGGCGGCGGGCGCCGCGGAAGAAACCAAGCTTGACCCGGTTTCGGGAGGGAACGGTCTCGCAGCCGACCATTCGTCCGGTAACGGCGAACCACTATCTCCGACCACCCACACAACATTGATCGAACCGGCTGAGACGGTACTGGCCGAGCAGGCCGCTGAGCCCGAAGTCAAGACGGACGCCTCTGTTTCTGACTCCGCCGATGCGGCCCCCGTGCCGGATGCGTCAAGCAACGGTCCGTCCGGGACGGCGACCGCAGCCGTTTCGGCACGCAGCGCGAAGTTCACCCTCGCCGATTTGCACGAAGCTCTCGACGTGGTGCGTCAGTTTGATCCGCCTGGTGTCGCCTGTCGTGACCTGCGGGAATGCCTGCTCTATCAGCTGCGCTACCATCTTCAGCAGTTACAGCAACACCGCAACGGCAACGGCGCGACCGAGCAAATCGTTCAGGATGCGGCAGCGGTAGTGGATCGGCACCTGAAGGCAGTTACGCTCAAGCAGTTCAAGGAGATTGCGCGGGCAATCGGCCGCCCAATCGAAGCGGTGCAGGCCGCACTCGACTACATTCGCACGCTTGATCCCCGTCCCGGCCTGCAATACAACAAGACTCCGGCGCGCCTGATCGAGCCCGATGTGGCCTTCGTGAAGCATGGCGACGAGTGGCTGATCATCATGAACGATGAAGACATGCCGCAGCTGCGCCTGAACCCCGCCTACAAGCGCCTGCTGACGCGCGAAGGCAACGACCGCGAAACCCGCAACTACGTTAAGGATCGGTACAAGTCGGCTATTCAGCTGATCAAGAACATCGAACAGCGCAAGCAGACCATCACCAAGGTCTGTTATTCGATTGTGGCCAGGCAGCAGGATTTTCTGGAACGCGGAATCGACCAGCTGAAGCCGATGATGATCAAGGAAGTGGCCGAGGAGATCGGCGTGCATCCCTCCACGGTCAGCCGCGCCGTCGCCAACAAATACGTGCACACGCCGCAAGGCGTGTTCGAACTGCGCTATTTCTTCTCGGAGAGCGTGCAGGGCCCTGAGGGCGGCGGCACGTCGCTTTTGATTTTGAAGCGCCGCGTCAAGAAACTGATCGAAGAAGAAGATCCAACCCGTCCGCTGACCGACGAACAAATCACCCGTATTCTGCAGTCGCAAGGAATTGACGTAACGCGCCGTACCGTAGCCAAGTATCGCGAAGACATGAAGATTCCGAGTACGCACCAGAGAAGAGTGAAAAAATAAGGTTTCAAGGTCGCACGGTTTCAAGGTTTCAAAGTGGGCTTCGTCCTTGAAACTTTGCAACTTTGCCACTCTGAAACCTAAAAAATTGAGGTGGCTCAATGAACGTGGAGTACACCGGTCGTCAGTATGAAATACCTCCTTCCATCCGCAAAGAAGTTGAAACCGGGCTCAACAAAATCCGCAAAATTCTAGGGGACCGGTTCGAAACGAAAGTGATTCTCGCCGTCGAGAAACACCGCCACAAGGCGGAAATCACGATCAATCCGCCGAACGGGACGATAGTTGGCCTGGCGCAAGCCCACGACATGGTTTCGGCGGTCAACGACGCGCTCGATCATCTGCACAAGCAGGCGTTGAAGTACAAGACAAAGTGGCTGAGCAAAAAGCGCAAAGCCGTCAATAAGTTCAATGGGCAGGGAGCCGAGGAGAACGTTGAGACGGCGCTGGGACTTGCAGAAAGCGCAACCGTCTCGGTAACCGTTCACAAATTTCCCTCGGTCGCAAAGACCACCGAAGTTCACTTGGTGCGTTCGGCCGACTCGGTTGCGCTGCGCCCGATGACGCTCGAAGAGGCCATTAAAGAGGCGCACTTTCGTGATCGCGACGTCTTCGTATTCCGCGATCCCAAGGGAACGTTAATGATCCTCCATCGGACGCGCGACGGGAAGATGGAACTGATTGAAGCGCCATAGGGAGCGGTCAGCCTCAGTAACCCAGGTTTGCCGTCGAGACGCAGAGAACGCCGAGCAGCCGCCAATGTGGTCTTGCTCGGCGCTTTCTGCGTCTTGGCGGCGGAAAAGAATTAGACGGTTCCCGTCACTTTCTGGGCCCACGTCATTGCAAGCCACCAGGTGTCGGCGACCTCTTCATCGGCGAGGTTAAGCTGTTGGGTCAGTTCGGCCGACCTGGCCCATTCTCCCGATTCCTGCGCCAGCATGAGCCGATAGAGTGGCCGCAGGCTGCTCTCCTGGCCCAGCAGGGCGCTCTTGATTGCATGGTCAACGGGAACCTGTTCGAGAAGCTTGCCCATTTCGATCTCGAGAATCGCATCCATGATGGAGAGCAGCCCCATAAGGAACAGATCGTGATTTGAGTTCAGGCGTGTGGAAAGCAGTTCGCAGAACCGGGCCCGGGTCAGCCCCATGAGCACCAGTTCGCTGCATCTCTGTTCGGCCGCGCCCACCGCCACCACCAGCCGGGTCCAGCGTCGCAGTTCCCGTTCTCCCAGGATCGCCATGGCGTGACGGACGGATTTGATTTCGAGGGAAAACCCAAAAACCGGGGAATTGAGGTAGCGCAGGAGACGATAGCAGATCGAAGCTTCCTGCTTGAGAGCTTTCTCGAGTTCGCCCAAATCGAGTTCCGGGCGTGAAATCAGTTCGAGCAGGCGCAGCATGCGCAGCTGGTTGGCCGGCACTTCGCGGCCGACGATCAGTTGTGGCTTGCAAAAGAAATATCCCTGGAAATAGGCGTAGCCCATTTTGTGGGTCTGGTTGTACTCCTGGGGCGTTTCCAGTTTTTCCGCCAGCATCTTGCATTTGGAGGAGCCGAAGCGACGCAATATTCCGGCTCGTTCTTCCGGCCGCGTCGCTTTCATATCAACCTTGATGATGTCGGCGAGGTCACAGAGCAGAATCCGCGGGTCGTTGGCGACGAAGTCGTCAAGCGCGATGACGTAGCCGGATTCCTTGAGCCTGTGGCAGGCGGCCACGACGCGTTCATCCGGCTCGACCGTCTCAAGAATCTCAACCACCGTCTGATGGGGCGGGAGCAGGGTGACCAGATCTTTCAGCAGGATATCGCCGGTGCAGTTCACAAAAGCGCGGGTGCCGTGGCAAAGCGCGTCCATGCCAAGCAGCAGCGAACTGTCGAGCATGGAGCGAGCGGCCAGCTCGGGATCGGCATTGAAATAATCTTCGACGCCATTGCGGAAAAGAAGTTCGTATCCGAACACTTTGCGCGAGCGGTCGAAGATTGGCTGGCGGGCAACGAAACGTTGACCCGGAACTGCAATCGAGTTGGGGGCCGAAGCTGTTCGTGCGTCGGTATGTAGGTTCACAACAGGTAAATCGGCAAGGCGAAGGCAATACTTCAGGCGGGGCCGTTCGGGAACGTACATCGGGGCGGATGCCCAAATGTGGAAAACTAAAGTTTCTTCCCCCCTTGCGCAATGAGCGGTTTCGTGGGTAACATCAAATTGTTCCCTAGGGCCTTGCTTCTTGCGGGCCGTACACGCCAAGCAAACTCCAGGCACGACTACAGCGTGAGTATCGTTCTCAAGTAGCATCCAGTCGAAGTGGGTTCGGCTAACCGAGAGCCGGTGCGTATCATGCCAGTAAGTCGCATCGTGCCGTCTCGAGCTCAGGGGAAGAAGGAACAATCAGGCCTGCGATTTTCGATCCAGGCCGGGGATTAACAAGAGAAAAACTATGAATGCAGGACCCGCACACCCCTCCTCGGGAGGTGGGAAGCACAGACGGCGCCGTGGGCGTCGCTCGCAAAAACGCGGCGCCAGTGGCGGAACGAGCCGCGTACGCCAGGAGCATCAAGGCATTTTCACGGCGCCCATGGATCATAGCTATCGCGCCAATCTCAATGGCGGCGACAACGGCAACAAGGGCGCGCGTCGCCCGGGTTTTTCCGCCGCCTACCCGATCGGGGATCCCGAACCGCTCCCCGCGCCCGCTCATGATGCGGCTTCTCGAGTTTTCGCCTTTGTCGAGGATCTTTTCTTTTTGAGCAAGATTCAGGACACCGGTCGCAAAATGAACGTGAAGGTCGAATTCGTGCGAACGGAAAAAGATCTCGCCGACCACATGAAGAATAACGGCGAGGAAAAACCGTCGCTGATTATTTTCGATCTTAACAACGTCAACGCCAAGCCTCTGACGTTGATCCCCAAACTGAAAAGCAAGTTAAAAAAGGGAACCTCGATCATCGGTTTTCTCTCGCACGTGCAAGGAGATTTGAAGCAGAAGGCGCACGAAGTCGGCTGTGACATGGTGCTGCCGCGCTCGGCGTTTTCGCAGAATCTCCCGCAGTTGCTGCGCCGCCACGGAGCCAGTGACACCGACTTGAACGCTGCCGGCTAGGCTTCTGGACCGTCATCATGAGCGGCGAAGCCCTGCAATGGGCGGCAAAGCAGCTTCCCGCGTTGGTGGAGGCCCAATTTCAGAACCAGCCTTGATGCCAGGAACGTAGCTTGCAGTGGCTTGTTACTTCTGCAATTCGATCCTCGGCTTTGCTCGCGATTGCGAGCGGGCGGCTGGGACCCGGCCGAACCACTTCAACTTCAGCAATCCGACTTCTGACTTCTGACTTTGCACTGATACAATTTCGCCGTGTTCCCAAAGACAATTCCGATTGCGGCCCTTTCTGGGATTTTGGCTGCTGCTGCCGGTTGGGCTCAACAGCCTGCGTCTCCGCAAGGTGCTGGCAACGCTCCGCAGCCTCCAGTCAAGGTAAGCATGCTCAATGTCTGTTCGCCTTCCGCCGACGACCAGAAAGAATTGTCGGGCGCGCTCGCCAAAGTACCGGTCAAGCCCGCGTTCGCCCCTGATTATGAAGTGGCGCGAGGGCGTTCGACACTGGATCCGAACGCGCCAATGCCCGGCATGCAGGCCCTGCCTTCGGGAGCGACTGCGGCGGCCAACTGGGTTCGGGTGCGGCGGGAATTTCCTGGCGCCGCACTCTTCAGCAACGTTCAATATTCGTTCAGTGTGGATCCGGACAACATGGTGGAAACGCTTGTTCTGCGCGTGCGCGATCCTAAGGATCTGATGGAGGTTGCGATTGAAGACAGCGCTTCCACGGTTACTTCGGCGAGCGTGATGTTATCGACGAACACGCCCGCTTCGCGCGTCAGATTGGAGCGCTTTGGAAAACCGTCGGTGGCATTGGCGCGATGTTCGGCAGCAGAAGGCAGGCCGGCCCCGGATCAAAGCGCGTACGATCCTATCTTTCGCGTGGCATCGGAAATTCTCAACCGCTATCGCGACGCTCTGGGTGTACGCAGAATGGTGCCCCAGGAGCTTGCCCGGTTAGGGGCGGGAACGTCGAAGGCCAGTGACAAGAAGAAGCATCCCTAGTGCCCGTTGTTTTGGTGTGCAACGGAATCTGTTTCACGGAATCTATTGATAAAGGCTCTTCTCAATCAAATGGACATTCGCGATGTAGTGATCATGGGCTCGGGTTGCGCCGGGCATACTGCCGCGCTCTACACAGCCCGGGCCAACCTCAAGCCGCTGGTTCTTGAAGGCCACGAACCGGGTGGACAACTCTCGCTGACCACGCTGGTCGAGAACTTCCCCGGTTTTCCGGAGGGCATCCAGGGACCGGAGCTGATCGAAAACATGCGCAAGCAGGCATCGCGGTTCGGCGCGGAATATCGCATTGGTCACGTGGCCAAGGCGGACCTGAGCAAGCGGCCGTTCGAACTCACGATTGGCAAAGATGTGATCAAGAGCCGCACGCTCATCATTGCCAGCGGAGCTTCGGCGCGCTGGCTGGGGCTGCCCAATGAGCACGCGCTTATCGGCCATGGCGTTTCCTCCTGCGCGACCTGCGACGGATTCTTTTTCTCGGGAAAGGAAATCGCCGTTATCGGGGGAGGCGATTCCGCCATGGAAGAAGCGACGTTCCTGACGCGGTTTGCCAGCAAAGTTACGCTCATCCATCGCCGCGAGCAATTCCGCGCTTCCAAGATCATGCTCGACCGCGCTCGCGCCAATCCGAAGATCGCGTTTCTCACCGATACTGTCGTCGACGATGTGCTCGACGTCCACAAGAAAGAAGTCACCGGTCTGCGCCTGCGCAATCTGAAAACCGGAGAGAGTTGGGAGTTTCCGACCAGCGCCATGTTTCTCGGCATCGGACACGTTCCCAACGCGAAGATGTTCGCGGGCCAACTGGAAACCGACTCCGACGGCTACCTCGTCACGCAAAAGAATGTTTTCACCCGCGTGCCGGGGGTGTTCGCCTGCGGCGACGTGCAGGACCGCCGCTACCGCCAGGCCATCACGGCCTCCGGTTCCGGCTGCATGGCCGCGCTGGAAGTTGAAAAGCTTCTTGAAGAGGAAGGGCACTGAAAGTCGGCTGTGGGGTTTGATGCCGAAGCCATTCAACGAGTGCCCACCCTAATTTTCTGGATCGCCGCCAGCGATTGACGAATCCATATCGATAAATTCCGAGGTGAATACGATGAAATATCGTTTACTAGGCAGCAGTGGCCTGCGTGTCTCCGAAATATCGCTCGGCACTATGACGTTTGGAGAGGACTGGGGCTGGGGGTCCTCCAAAGATGAAGCGCGCAAAATTTATGACGCTTACCGCTCGGCCGGCGGAAACTTTATTGATACCGCCAACCTTTACACCAATGGAACCAGCGAGAGTTTCGTCGGCGAGTTCATACACGATCACCGCCAGTCCGTGGTTCTTGCCACCAAGTACACCAACGCCGCTGCCGGCAACGATGCTAACGCGGCCGGAAATCACCGCAAAAGCATGGTGCAGGCGCTGGAGGCCTCGCTCCGCCGCTTGAAAACCGACTACATCGACCTCTACTGGCTTCATATCTGGGATCAAATGACTCCTGTCGATGAAGTCATGCGCGCCTTCGACGATCTGGTTCGTCAAGGCAAGGTTCTTTACATCGGCGTTTCGGATGCGCCCGCCTGGTGGATCGCGCAGGCCAACACGTTGGCCGAACTGCGTGGCTGGACCCAATTCACCGGCTTACAGATTGAATACTCGCTGATCGAGCGCACGGTGGAGAGGGAACTCATCCCTATGGCGAAGGCCTTCAATCTCGGGTTGGTCGCGTGGTCGCCTTTAGCCGGCGGCCTGCTTAGCGGCAAGTATCACACCGGCAGCGCCAAGGACGCCCGATACTCGACCGAAGAGGGCAAGGCGTTCCAGCGCACGGGAGAGCGGCCGGATCGAATCGTTGCCGCGCTTCAGAGAGTAAGCCAGCAAGTGGGACGCTCCGCCGCTCAAGTCGCCTTGGCATGGCTGCGCTACCGCGATATTCCTGTCATTCCCATCGTCGGAGCCCGCCGCCTGACACAGTTGCAAGACAATCTCGCCAGTCTTGAGTTGAGTCTGACGGGCGAGCAGGTCTCTGCCCTCAATGAAGCAAGCGCCATTGAAATGGGCTTCCCTCACGACTTCTACGAGAAGGAGATGATAAAGACGATTGTGTATGGAGGCCTGCGCGACAAGATCCTGGCCGCCTAATACTGCGCTGGGATTACGCACACCTATGACGACTAATTGTGACGAGGGGCTAACCAGCGCGGCGACGGCCTTGACGGGGGCGCCGGCGGCGGCAACCATGCTTGCCCGACTTCAGGATCAACTGAGCGGGAAAGTCCCACCGCCTCCGATCGCTACCTTGATCGGCTTCAAGCTGGCGGCGGTTGCGCCCGGTGCCGCGACCGTTACGCTCGAAGCCGGTCCTCAGCACGCCAATCCGATGGGAACGCTGCACGGAGGCGTTTTGTGCGATATCGCCGACGCCGCCATGGGAATCGCCTATGCCGCAAACCTGGCGGAGGCGGAATCGTTCACGACCCTTGAACTGAAAATCAGCTTCCTCAAGCCGGTCTGGACCGCGACTCTGACGGCGGAAGCCAAAGTTCTGAAGCAAGGTCGTACCACCGGCTTGGTCGAGTGCCGCATAACCGATGAGAAGGGCAGCCTCGCGGCCCACGCCACCTGCATGTGCATGACGCTGCGTGGCGCCTCGGCTCAGGGCCGCTAGCCGAGAATCCGCTTGCGCGCCGTATCCGGCAAAGTTTCACAAGCGGTTCGCAGCACCAGGCGCGGGGCGCGTTTGCGAATCTTCATCAAGTAGGGAATGGTCCGCTTCGGGTTGTATTTCGCGGCTTCCCGCAGCAGCCATCCCAGCCCCTTCTGAACCATGTCGTCGTCATCGGCCAGCAGCATCTCCGAGAGCCGCACAACCTCCGCGAAAAACATCTTCTCCCGCACCCCGCGAATCAACGCCACACAGGCCGCGCGGCGTCGCCAGCGATTGCGCGACTTGGCCCATCCAAAAACCTCCCGGCAGCGAGCGCCGTCGGCGATCAACATCGGTGCCAGCAGATCGTGTGCCAGCGCATCGTGATCCGCCCAACTGCTGATGCGGTCGAGCCAAGAGGCGAAAAGTCGGAATTCCTTCTGCCCGAGCAGGTCTGTCTGCTTTTCGAGCAGAAAAACGGCGAAGACCTTTTCTTCCAGCACGCACTCGGAAAAGAGTTCGTCGGCAACCCGCACCAGAAACTCCATCCCCATCTCGCGGGCAATACTGCGCCGGGAGCGCACGGCTACCTTGCGAAGCTCGGCCGTATACCATCCGCGGGACTTCACTTCTTGCTTAAAGAACCACTGCACCTCTTCCGAGTGTGGCGCCGATCCTCCGTCGCGCAGTACGCGTCGGATATGATCGGCAATGTAATTAGGCGTGACTTTTCGTACTGGCATGATGTTCGCGTGTGGAGACGGCGTCCCGTCCCTCGTACCACGAGGCGCTGATAATAAAGAAGTCGGGAGAAAAATGCAGTGACGCCAAGCCGATAAGTGTGGCGTCGGCCACGCCGGCGGTCCTACAGACTCCTCGCCCGTCGCGTCATTTATCTCGCCGTCCTAACGCTAACTCACCGAAGACTCGCCGCCGGTCTTCACTGCCTTGTCGTAGATCCACAGCAGCAAAGCTGTCACCACGCCGACTGCCGTGACGCTCCACCAAATCCGCGCCGGCTGATGCGCCACTTCTCCAAAATGATGAACGACCGTTCCGCCAAACCATCCGCCAATCAGCGAACCAATGCCAATCGGAAGGAAGGCGAAGCCCATATACGTCCCCTGCTGCCCCGGGGGCGCGAGCCGCGAAATGTATTCGTAATAGCGAGGAGACATGATGATTTCGCCCAGTGCGAGCACGAACAGCGACGCGATGGCGCCGGTCACGTTAGGCCAGAAGGCAAGAATCAACCACGAAGCCGACGTAATCAGCGTCCCCAGGATCACGGCCTGAAACGCCGGAATCCTGCGCGTCAGATAATTCACTGCCAGTGTCAAGCAGATCACGGTCAGCCCATCGGTCACCAGAATCATTTCGACATCGGATGACGAATTGATGTAGCCGTGGATATATCCCGGCAGCGAAATATACTGCTGCCAAAAGACGATCCAGTATCCGGTGAAGATCACCAGGAACCACATAAACCGGCTGATGCCGGCGAGCACCAGCGCCAGAAGCCCAACCCAGATCCACCAGGGAATGTTTGGCGTGGGATGGAGGACGCTGTAGATCTTAAGTAGTAGCGCGACCGCGAGCACCGGCAAAACCAGCCGGGCGTTCCCGACCACGACGCAGAAATTCCGGGCCACGGTCGCGATTGACGGCGGAGGCGCGTCTCCCGCCTTGCGCGGCTCGCGAAAGAACGCCAACACAACAAAAAACATCGCAAAGACGCTGACGGCCGCAACACGGTAAACGTTCTCGACACCGAGATGCCGATGCGCCCACGAAGCGAAATACGGCCCAGCCGCACCGCCGATGTTGACCATCGTGTAGTAAATCGAATAGCCAATGGACCGGACGTTCTCCTTGGAGGCGCGTGCAGTTGTGCCCACCACACAAGGCTTCACCATGGATATGCCCAGCGCGGGCAGCATGAGAATGACGCCAACAAAGAGTCCAAGCGGCACGAGATTGCGTACCGGCGCGAGCCACGGCGCCCCGATCGATCCAATCAAAAAATACGCGACCGCCAGAATGAGGTAAGCCGTCGAAAGCGCGCGGCGGAAGCCGATGCGATCGGCCACCGCTCCGCCGAAGATCGCAAGAAACCAGACCATCCCTCCAAAAATGCCGGTCAGAGTTCCGGTCTGCTCGGTCGAAAAATTCAGCCGCTCCTGCAGATAGAGCGCGAGCGAAGCAAACGCTCCATAGTAGGAAAGGCGTTCGAAAATCTCCGTAAGGTTGGCAATCCAGAAGGGCCGCTCGAAGCCGGTGCGAATTTCCTGCAAGCGTTCAGAAAAGCTCAAGAGTGTCCCCCGTTCCCGCCCCAGACTGTAGCGCTGCAACTGGTCGGCGGTTGCGAGGGCACCCTGCCCTCGCGCAGGCGAGTCGCCCGTGCAACCGGCGCTGGGTGCGGCGCTACATTCCCAGCCTTTCCCGTACCTGCTGGCCAGTCAGTCCCGCAACCCGAACTACCTTATTCCGGCTCGTCTGGCCGGCTGCAATAGTAATGGAGGAT
Organism: uncultured Acidobacteriaceae bacterium; assembly: GCA_963791085.1. GTDB lineage: Bacteria > Acidobacteriota > Terriglobia > Terriglobales > Acidobacteriaceae > Acidiflorens. The sequence goes on from CAWBQG010000001.1 coordinate 198,220, forward strand.
CGCGGAACCTTCAAAAGCTTCGCAAACAACTCAATGCAGGCCTCGTTGGCCTTGCCATCGACAGGCGGAGCGGTGAGCGCAACCTTGAGCGCGATGCCAACTTCGCCGGTTATGGCGTTCTTCTTTGCGCGCGGATGGACCTTGACCGAAAAAGTTGTTCCTGCCGGTGAATCCGTAACCTTAATCATCGTTCCCGTAGAGACGCGGCTTGCCGCGTTTCGGCAGTGGTCTGCAAATACCCCGCGCGTCGCATCTCGTCGCCTGAGTCGAATGTCGTCGCGCGCATGTCGTCGCGTGAGACGGGGCAAGCCCCGTCTCACGCAGGCTCTGATTATTCCTCTGTGTGTCCAGTTGTGTCCTCGGTGGTCAGGCCTTGGACCTGTCCCCGAATATTGCGGTGCCCACGCGGACGCAGGTCGATCCCTCTTCAACCGCAACTTCGAAATCCTGCGACATGCCCATCGAAAGCACATCCATCGAAACGCCGGGCAGATGGCGAGCGGCGATCCCGTCCCGAATCTCCCGCAGATGGAGAAAATATGGCCGTGCGGCCTCCGGATCATCCGCATAGGGAGGCACTGTCATCAGCCCGCGAATCGCGAGATTGTTCCACTGCGGCGCGCCAATCAGGAGTCGCTCCAACTCTTTCGCATCCGGAGCCACGCCGCTCTTCGCCTGTTCGCCGCCGACATTGATCTCAAAGAGCACTGGCAGCTTTTTGCCCGCCGCCTCTGCCGCCGCGTTCAGCTTTTCGGCCAGCTTCACCGAATCCACTGCATCGAGAGCGCCGAATAATTCCGCTGCCTTCGACGCCTTGTTCGATTGCAAATGCCCAATCAGGTGCCACTCTGCGCCCGGCAGATCGCGTAGGGCCCCAACCTTCGCCGCAAATTCCTGCACGCGGTTTTCGCCAAAAACTCGAAGTCCCGCTGCGAAAGCCTCGCGAATCGACTCGGGCGGAAATGTCTTGCTGACCGCCATCAGCGTAATCGTAGAAGCATGGCGCCCAGCGCGCCGCGCCGCAACCTCGATCCGTTCGCGGATGTGAGCAATATTTTTTGCGATAGACACCAAAGAGATTTAACCACAGACCACACGGAGGAACACTGAGGAATTGCGAAAAGAAAAAGTAAGAGTGTTAGGCCGAGCCCAAGCACTTTGCTGCCGGGTCCGACCTCTGCAATCTGACCCGTGACCTCGAATCTACTGGAGATCCCTCACTTCGTTCGGGATGATCGCGGCTGGGCTCAGACGCCCAGCCAAACGCGATCACATAATCGCCGTCGGCGGCGCCGGATCCTCGGGCCGTCCAGCGTTAGCCAGCGGAACGCGGATCATGACAATCGCCAGCACGGCGAGCGCGCCCAGCGCCAGAAGAAATGGCGGCGTCCACTGGAACAGGGTTACGTCGTGCCCCGAGCCCACCAGTCCGGCAATGAGCAGGCCGCACAGCGCCTCGCCCGCGATTAGGCCCGAAGCGGTCAGCACGCCGGCGTTTTCCACCCGCGCCTTCTGCGCATCGTTCAGGCCGCGGCGGTCGCGCAATTTGTCGGTGAGCCAGCGAATCACGCCTCCCACAAAAATAGCAAAGGTAGTGCCCAGCGGCAGATACATGCCGACCGCGAACAGCATCACGCTCTTCACCTCGATCATGATCATCGCCACTCCCAGCAGGATGCCGACGATCACCAACGGCCATGCCATGTCGCCGCCAACAATTCCCTTGGAGAGCATGGCCATTAATCCAGCCTGCGGGGCCGGGAGCGCGGGACTGCCGAAGGTGTATGCCTTGGCAAGGATCGCGATCGGGAAGAACAGGACGAGCGAGGCCACGACGATGCCGAAAAGATCTCCAATCTGCATCTTGGAGGGCGTGCCGCCCAGGATGTGTCCGACCTTTAAATCCTGCAACATCTCACCCGCCACAGCGGATGAAACGCACACCACGGCGGCTACGCCAAGCACCGCTGCTACTCCACCAATACCGGAAACGCCGAGCGCGACCATCAGCAGCGCTGCGATCACCAGCGTGCACAGCGTGAGCCCTGAGACCGGATTGTTCGACGATCCGATCATGCCGACCAGGTTTCCGGAAACCGCGGCGAAGAAAAATCCAACGATGATCATGACGCCCGCGGCGACCAGGCAGCCCGATAATACCCGCGAACTGGAGAGCGTGCCGGCGGCGCTGATGAAGTAGTAGTAGAGCAGAATCATGGCTACGAATACGACGCCGATGCCGGCAAATATTCCCTTGGCGGGCAGGTCACGCTCGGTGCGATTGGCGGCGGCGTGCGCTGCCGCCGACTTTTTCAGATCGGAAACGGCGCGGCCCATGCCGAGCGCCAACTGCTTGCGCATCTTGAAAAGCGTGTACGACGCGCCCACCAGCATGCCGCCGACCGCGATCGGCCGCACAATCGAAAAGTAGATGGCTTGCGCCAGCAGAGGCCAGGCGATGCTTTGTCCCTGCGGCATCGAGCCTTGGATGTAAGGCCCGAGCGTGAAGGTTAGGAGTGGAACCAACAGGCCCCATGCCAGCAAGCCTCCCGCAAAGTTCAGGGCGGCGAGTCTGGGGCCAATGATGTATCCCACGCCGAGATAGGCGGGACTGATGTCGGGCGCCGTCAACAGCGTGGCGCCGCCGGTTATCGTCGTGGCCACGTTTGGATTCGTGCTGGTGCGGAGCAGCAGCTTCTTTCCGAGATCGCTGATCTTGACGGGGAAAGTGTTATTGGGGTTGAAAATATTGACCGCTCCCAGCAGATACATGAACGCGCCGAAACCCATGTTGGCAAACAGAATCTTCGCGGCTTTGGCTCCCTGTTGCCCGGCCTTGTGTATCTCTGAGGCGGCCACGGACTCGGGAAACGGCAGGTCGGGATCTTCCACCATCACACGGCGCAGGAGGGTCACGAACAGGATGCCGAGCGTGCCCCCGATCATCATCAGGGCCACTGATTTCCAATATTCGGGTGTCCTGACACTCGGCGTTAGTGTCGGCCACAGGCCGGCCATCACAAAAGCAGGGATCGTGAATATGGCACCGGCCGCTACCGACTCGCCGATCGAGCCCACGGTTCGCGCAATGTTTTCTTCCAGCAGCGAGCCCTTCATCAACCGCAGCAATGCCATCGAGATGACGGCTGCCGGATAGGTCGCGGCAATCGTCATTCCCGCCTTGAGGCCCAGGTAGGCGTTCGCGGAGCCGAGCAGGGCGGTCAAAAACAGGCCAATCAGCACGGCCCGAAACGTAAACTCCTTCATTTCCATCGTTTCCGGAACATACGGGCGATGTTTGCGCGGGGCTTCGGTATTTACGGTAGTAGTACTCATGAGGTCCTCGTTGGCGGAATCAACTTCATCTTCCGTTCACTGTAGCAGGCGACGGCGCACCTTACCATGTCGCCCACCCGCTTTACAAGTGCACGGCTTCTCCTCGACAATAAAGCTAACGCCGCGCTTCGTCCTTGTTCAGCACCGCAATCGGAGAACACTATTCGAAGGAGGCATCCGTGACTCCCGTGATCCGTCCCTCATGGAGTCTTGTGTCTGCGGAGTTCCGATGCCGTGGATGCGGCGCTCATGAGGCCGTGCGCTCCCGACCCCGCGGATTCTTCGAAGCCTATGTTCTTCCGATTTTCTTTCTGCAGCCCGTGCGTTGTGATCGATGCTATCTCCGCAGCTATGTCTCACGCTCCGTTTCCCCGCGGGAACGGACGCAACGCGAGCGTGTGCAGCCGGGAAGTCGACGGGATACCGCCCCGGACAACAAGACCCGCATTGCGTAGGAGCCAAAATACCGGCTATACTTGCAACTGATAGGTGTCGCCTGGCGCAGCCTCGAGGCCGAGCCGGGTGAGGGAGGCCGTCTTCAGCAGTACCGGCTTTCGAATACGGGCTGCCCGGCCCACGGCAGCGGCCACTCCGGTCGCCTGCTGGGCAAAGCGGGCTGCTGCAAGCCTGTTTTTCACACTTTTTCCCACCGATTGCCGTATCTGTAGTTCCCCACTGATAAAGATCTCCCGTCTTCCCGTTTGCGATCACTGCCTCAACTCCGTTCGCCCGCTGGCCGGCTCACTATGCGCTCTCTGCGGCGAAACGTTGCCATTCGCCGTAGCTCCCGGTTACGCGGCGGACCTGATCGACGACCGCTGCCGCCTCTGTCGATTGGCGGCGCCGCCGTTTGAGCGGGCGGTCGCCTATGGCAGCTACGACGGAGCGTTGCGCGATCTCGTCCACTTGCTGAAATTCGGCCAGGTTCGGCCGGCAAGCCAGGTTTTGGGAGGTATGCTGGCCTATTCCATCGCTGCCCTGGAGCCGTCGCTGCCCTCCGGAACCATCGCTGTCGTTCCTGTGCCGCTGCATGCGCACAAGCGATCGCAGCGTGGGTTCAATCAGGCGGAGTTGATCGCCCGAGCCGCACTCAAACAGCTTTCGCGCTCGGGCAATAATAGATTTGAACTGTGTGTGCGCTCTCTCGTGCGCCTGCGCGATACCGGCAGTCAGATCGGACTCACTCGCCATCAACGCCGCCAGAACCTGCGCGGCGCATTCTCCGTCAGGGACGCAGCGTCAATCTCGAATCGCGACGTCTTACTGATCGACGATGTCTACACCACCGGCGCCACTGCCTCCGAGTGCGCCCGCGTCCTTCGACGTGCCGGTGCGGCGCGCGTGTGGGTCGTAACGGTAGGACGGACGTTGCGAGTTTCGAATTTCTTCGTGGAGCCGGAAATTTCTTCCCGGGATCAGGATGAGGAGCAAAGTCCGGAGCAGATAGCCAGCATGGCGGCTGGCGGTTAACGATCATGTCGTTGCGCATGCACAATTTCGGTGGAAGCTGGCGGCCGCCGATGCCGCCTGGGATGCTCGCAGCCGGCGTCCATCAGGAAACCGATGGGCACGCGCTTCATCAGCCGGTACTCGTGCTGAACGCGTCTTATGAGCCCATCAATGTCTGCGCCGCCCGCCGCGCTATCGTGCTCGTGCTCAAGGGCATCGCCATGACCGAAGAAGAAAATGGACACTTCCTGCACGCGGCCCGCGTCGCCATGCGCGTGCCCTCGGTCATCCGTCTGCTCGAATATCGCCGCATCCCGCACCAGTCGCGCGCGCTCTCGCGCAAGAATATTCTGCTGCGCGACCGCAACACCTGCCAGTATTGTTCGACAACCCTGCCGTCAAGCGAACTCACACTCGACCACGTCATTCCCCGTTCCCGCGGAGGCCTCTCGACCTGGGAGAACCTCGTCGCGTGCTGTCATTCCTGCAACCGCCGCAAGGGCAATCAGCTTCCGCACGAAGCCAATATGCGCCCGATGCGCGAGCCCCGCTCCTTCAATCTCCACACCAGCCGCCACATCATGCGGTTGATGGGACGCAGCGACGACAAGTGGAGAAAGTATCTGTTCTATTAAGGTTCCAGCGGTTCAAGGTTTCAAAGACAGCGGATACAAGCCGGCTGTTGACAGGAGGGTATCCTGAAACCGACTCTGTGCACGGCTCTATTGCTTCTGGGGATCTCGTTCGTCGTTTCAGCATCACCTCAAGACAACAACCAATCGCTGGGAGACGCGGCGCGGCAGGAACGTGAGCGCAAACAAAAGCAGTCCGGCGATTCCGATGGCCTGAAAGAGGCAGAATTCAAGGTCAACATCTTGATCACCGACTCTCATGCTGCAATCGAAAGGTGGGTCTTAATGCCCGTAACCGATCGGCCGGGCGCAGGAAGAATCCGTCAACTGACGATAGGCAAGAAACTCTACTTTCCTTGCGTGGTAACCGACTACCCTGCTCCCGCGTCTGAAAAGATGGATTTGACAGCTCACGTAAGCCTGATTGGCCCGGATGGAAAAACAAAGTTTGATTTCCCAAGATTTTCGGAGACAATCGCTCCCGACCCGAAATCTCCGACCCTGATTGTCCTGAACCCGGTGATGGATATTACATTCGATTCGGGCGACCTTCCCGGGGCCTACAAGATCCGCGCGACGGTCACTGATCATGTTCACTCCGTCTTTGCGAAGGCGGAGGAACAATTTCAGCTCGTTCTGCCAACCAAGCCTGAGGGGAAAGCGGCTTCGGCGGACCGAACGGAAAAGCAATAGAAATCGCGGCTGGGAAATTTAAGTCAAAGCCGCCTCACTGCGGCTTCGGTGGCTCCGCCGGCTTATCATCCGGTTTCTGCTCCCCCTTCTTCACTTCCTGACCCTCATACGTGATCCTCGACTTCGAGCCGAAGCGTTTGTAGTTCGTGTACTTGATGATCTCGCGAATCTTGATGTCGCCCAGGCTGAACTTCAGCGTGTCTTCCGCCCGCGTATAGGTCGGGAACCAGTATTGCCCGTCAATCTGCTCGCGCCAGGTGGTGAATTTCGGGAAAAGATTTTCCTGCCCCTTCTTCTTGCGAATGTCAGGCACCGTTTTCCCATACGTCTCTACGATCTGAAAATCGTGGTCGTCGACCCAGATCCGCCCCTGGAAATACCGCTTCTTGCCGACGATCTGCTTGGGCGCGATGTCGAAAACGTACGTATTCAGTTCATCCTGCTTCTGCTGGCCCACATAGAGGATGTCGTACTCGCCAACCTCATCCGATGTCAGCACGAACGGAAGCCGGTTTTCGATATCGTCAATGTCTTCTTCCGTCATCATGATGCGCTGCAGGGTGGGCTGGGGAGCGAAGACAACATTCTTGATCTTGCGCCCATGGTCGTCGAAGGTCACGTCAAACACCTGCTGATACGACCCGTCAGGAGTGTCGCCGTCGAGGGTCATCACCTTCACATCTTGACGAAAGGTGTACTGATCGCGCGCCTCCTTGAATTCCTTTTCCTTCGTGGCGAATTTCTTGATGATCTCTTCAACTGTAATGCCCTTGGGCAGCGACTTGTCGAGCGGACCTTCCTGCGCTCGCGCCACCTTCGGCGAGACGACGGCCAGCCAGACCATGACTGAGAGCACAAGGGCAGGAAGCGCAGCGAACAACGGAATCAAACAGGGACAAGTCGAGCGGGCAGGTCGAGAGAGAAGTCTCATATCGGCATTTTAGCGAAAATTACGACGGAAAGAATTTAACGGCAGTCCCCACCCCCAAGAGCCGCCGTGCGTCAGCCCTTTCTAAGGGGGTGGAAGACTGCAGTTCTGCCTACCCCTTTCGATGCGCCAGTTGCCCAAAGGGTAGCCGGGTTTACTTTTCTTTACTCTGAACCTCGCGCCTGCTTCATGGCCTTCCCCATGCCCCACTCCACCAGCCCAGGCAGCAGCTGATACAGCTTCACAACCGGAATCATGGTCCAGGGCACAATCACTTCGCGCTTCCTGCTGCGGAAGCCCTTATAAGTCGCGAGCGCTACCCGCTCCACCGTTATTCCTTTCACCGACTGCGGACGCACAGTCCCTCTCTTGGCCGCCACCATATGCGATCCGAAGTCTGTCTGAATGTAGCCCGGACAGACCGTCAGCACATTGATGTTGTCACGCTTCAATTCCAGACGCGCCCCTTTACCAATGGCATTGAGCGCAAATTTCGTTGCCGAATACGGCGTCATAAACGGTACCGGCACATGTCCGGCGACGCTCGATATATTGATGATTGTGCCGCCTCCTCCCGCCCTCATGGCCGGCACGATCGCCTGTAGACAAGCCACCGCGCCGAAGAAGTTGGTCTCAAACAGCTCCCGGCAAACTGTCATCTCCATCTCTGCCACCGAGTCGCGAATCCCCACCCCTGCGTTATTCACCCACACGTCCACGCGGTCAAAGTGATGGAGCGTCAACCCCACCACACGATCAATCTCCTCCCGATTGCGCACGTCGCAAGCCATCGCAACCGTGCGCTCTGTGTGTCCCACGCGATGTCGCGCCGCCTCGGCCCGGCTGGCGTCGCGCGACAACAGGACCACGCTCGTCCCATGATCCGCAAAAATCTTGGCGATCGCTTCCCCAATTCCCATCGACGCGCCCGTCACCACCACTACTTTTCCATCCATTTCCATGCCGACTCTTGTATCCCGTGGCGCGCATTCAAGTCAAACAACAGCACGGTCAACCTGCTTATCGCAGCCAGAGGAGCGTCATCCTGGACGGAGTCGAAGAATCGCTATCGTACGGTCTAGTTCTCCCGAAGTTCGGGGCGGTGCGCCGGGCGACGCTGCTAGAATCGAGCCTGCTGGTGGCCTTTGACACTTCTTCCATTATTCCCCCTCGACCTGGTCCTTCTCCCCGGCGTCCCGCTGCCGCTGCACATCTTCGAGCCGCGTTACAAAGAAATGATCGCCGAATGCCTTGAGCAGAAAAAAGCGTTTGGCGTCGTGCGCGCCTCAGAGGAAGGCGTCGCCGGCATCGGCTGCACTGCAGAGGTCGTCACGGTCGTAAAAAAGTATGACGACGGCCGCATGGATATCCTTACCCGCGGCGTCCACCGCTTCGAAGTCCTCGAAGTCAACGAGGAGCGTTCGTTTCTCCAGGCTGAAGTTGCCATGGTGGAAGACGAACCCGGCGTGCCCGCCGCCGAACTGGTCAAGCAAGCCGTGCACCTGCATGCTGAAATCGTGAAACTGGTTCGCCCCGAGTCTCCCGACGCGGATGCCGATAATGCTGCCGAGGCCGAAGGAACCGAAAACCTATCCTTTCGGTTGGCCGGATCGCTTCCCCTGGATCTCGATTTCAAACAGAACTTGCTCTTGACCTTGTCGGAGGAAAAACGCCTGGGAGCCGTCGTAGAATATTTGCGGGCCGTCCTTCCCGGCCTGCGCCGTGCCGCCAACGCCCGCTGGAATTAAGTGCCGACTGAAAGGCCGAGTTCTGTTCGATCCACGCGTTCTCGCATCGAACGACAGGGGGCGCTTTTTCGGTGAGGATGAGTGGTGAAGGCGTCAGCGCTCGGCGGCGTATAATCCGCCTAAGGCATCAGACAAACGCCGGCACCCACGCCGGCAATCCAGGGTCTTAGGAGTTCCCGCCATGAGCAGTGCCCGCACATTGGGCGAGTTGCGCGCCAGTTTTTTTTCAGAGAGCCGGCTTCGCTCGCGACACGTCAAAGACGAGATGCGTGAGAATCTCATGGCCCGCCTGCGTAAGAGCGGGGCAAGTGGGGAGGACGACCCCATTTTTCCCGGCATCGTCGGCTACGACGACACCGTCGTCCCGCAGATCGTCAACGCGATCCTCTCGCGCCACAATTTCATCCTGCTTGGCCTGCGCGGACAAGCCAAAAGCCGCATCCTGCGCGCCCTGACGACGCTGCTCGATCCTGAGATGCCCTTCATCGCCGGCTGCGAGATCCACGACAATCCCTATGCGCCCATCTGCCGCCGCTGCCGTGAGCTGGTTGCCAAAGAAAAGGACGCAACGCCCATCGCCTGGCTCGCAGCCGATCATCGATACGTCGAAAAACTCGCCACGCCCGACGTGACGATCGCGGACCTGATCGGCGATATCGACCCCATCAAGGCTGCGCGCGGCGGCCACGAACTCTCAAGCGAGTTCACCGTTCATTACGGCCTCTTGCCTCGCGCCAACCGCGGCATCTTTGCTATCAATGAACTCCCGGATCTCGCTGGAAAGATCCAGGTCGGCTTGTTCAACATCATGCAGGAAGGCGACGTGCAGATTAAGGGCTATCCGATCCGTTTGCCGCTCGACCTGGCGATCGTCTTCAGCGCCAATCCTGAGGACTATACGGCGCGCGGCAAGATCATTACGCCGTTGAAAGATCGCATCGGGTCCGAGATCCGCACGCACTATCCCGCGACCGTTGAAGAGGGAATTGCCATTACCGCGCAGGAAGCCTGGATCGAACGCAATGGATCGCGCCTGCACATTCCGAAATATGTGCAGGAGGTGATTGAACGGATCGCTTTCGTGGCGAGAGAAGACAAGAAAGTCGATAAGCGCTCTGGAGTCAGCCAGCGGCTTCCGATTTCCGCGATGGAGAACGTGGTCTCGAACGCTGAGCGGCGGGCTCTCACGCACCAGGAAAATTCCGTCGTGCCGCGCATCAGCGATATCTACGCGGCGCTTCCTGCGATTACCGGCAAGCTCGAGCTCGAATACGAAGGAGAGATGAAAGGCGCCGATCATGTGAGCCGCGAACTGATTCGCACGGCGATTGCCAAGGCTTACGACACACATTTGCACGGCGTCAACATGAGCCAGATTGTGCAGTGGTTCGACCTGGGCGGTGAAATTCAACTCGGCGATAACGCGGGCGCGCGCGAAGTGCTCGATGGTCTTAGGCAGATCCAGGGACTCATGGACAAGCTCGGCAAACTGAGTGTGAACGGGAAAGACAGTCCCGAGATACAGGTTTCAGCAGCGGAGTTCGTTCTGGAAGGACTGCACGCGCATAAAAAGATCGGGCGTAACGAAGAACGGGTTTTCAGCGCAGGTGACAAGCAGCCCAAGGTTGCGGACAAGCCTATGTTTGAACAGGAAGAGCCAGGATTTGGGAGGAAGAGAAACTTCAACTAGTCGGTGCTCGTTAGCCAACGGCGAATAGCGAACGACGAACGACCGGCGACGAACGACAGGTCCAATGAAGCGCATCCGCTACAGCAAATACGTTCCCGACCCTGCCAGCGAAATGAGCATGGAGGACTTGCTCAGCGCGCTCTCCGATTATTTGCTGCAGAGCGGATTCAACGACAATTTCTGGTACGAAATGCCCGAGGGTGAGCAGACGCTCGAAGAACTGCGGCGGGCGATCGAGCAGGCTTTGATGAACGGCGAGATATTCGACGAGGAAATGCGCGACCGCCTGCAGGAAATGCAGATGAACGGCCAGATCGAAGAGCTGATCGAAAAGCTGATCGAGCGCATGCAACAGGAAGACTACATTTCCGTCGACCAGCCGCACGATCCTGCCAGACAGTCAAGCGTGGGCGGCCAGGTCGGCGATGCGCAACAGCAGGCCCGGTTCGAGATCACCGACAAGAGCCTTGACTTCCTGGGCTTCCGAGCGCTGCGCGATCTGCTCGGGTCGCTGGGCAAATCGAGTTTTGGCCGCCATGACACGCGCGATATGGCAACCGGCATCGAAGCCAGCGGGGCGTCCAGACAATATGAGTTCGGCGATACGCTCAACCTCGATATCACGGCCACGCTTTCGTCTGCGATTCAGCGCGAAGGGCTTGGCCTGCCGCTGAATCTCGAATATCGCGACCTGCAGGTGCATCAGTGCGAGTACCAGTCGTCGTGCGCCACGGTGCTGATGCTCGACTGCTCGCATTCGATGATTCTTTATGGCGAAGACCGCTTTACGCCCGCGAAAAAAGTTGCGATGGCGCTTTCCCACCTGATCCGCACGCAGTATCCGGGAGACTCGCTGTCGCTGGTGCTCTTCCACGACTCCGCCGAGGAAGTTCCGCTTTCGCAGTTGGCGCGCGTCAAGGTCGGTCCTTATTACACAAATACCCGCGAAGGTCTGCGCATGGCGCAACGATTACTGCAGCGCCAGCGCAAGGACATGAAGCAGATCGTGATGATCACGGACGGTAAGCCCTCGGCGCTGACGCTCGAAGATGGACGCATCTACAAGAATGCTTTTGGACTCGACCCACTGGTTGTGAGCCAGACGCTCGAAGAGGTGTCTAAGTGCAGGCGAGCGGGCGTCCTGATCAACACCTTTATGCTTGCCTCGGATTATGGCTTGGTGCAATTCGTACAGAAGGTCACACAGATGTGCCGTGGCAAGGCATACTTCACGACGCCGTATACGCTGGGGCAGTATCTGCTGATGGACTACATGTCGCGGAAGACGAAGACGATTCACTAGCAGGGTGCGGAAAAAGTCGGTGTTGCACTTGATTTTGGGTGGCGCAGCGGTTCACCGCTGCGATGGGTGGGTTATTTTTCGGTGCGGCTTTAGCCGCTAAGGTCGCGCTCTTTCCTCGACAAACAGTTTTTCCGCAGCCTGCTAGGATTGCAGAGGCCAGGGTGCAGAAATGGCCCGGTATGCACGTCGTGGACTATCGCGCGCCTAAACGCCGCGTGAATGTTGTGTCTGGACGGGCGAGTTGACCGGGCTAGCGCGAGCGGCCTAACATTAGCGCCGATGGCAAGTGAAGCCATTGGAATGATCGGCCAGACAGTCTCCCACTATCGCATTCTCGGAAAGCTGGGCGGCGGCGGCATGGGCGTAGTGTATGAAGCCGAAGACACCCGTCTGGCACGTCATGTTGCCCTGAAGTTTATCCCAGAAGATATGGCGAAGGACAGAAAGTCCCTCGACCGCTTCATGCGCGAGGCCCGCGCTGCCTCACAGTTGAATCATCCCGGCATTTGCACCATTCACGACATTGAAGACAACGGCGGACATCCCTTCATCGTGATGGAGAAGCTTGAGGGCGCCAGCCTGAAAGAGCTGATGCGCAACCGGAGGATGGAGGTCGACGAAATCCTCGATATCGGCATTCAGGCGGCCGACGCGCTGGCGGCTTCGCACGCCAAGGGGATAATTCATCGCGACATCAAACCGGCCAATATTTTTGTCGCGCAAAACGGACAGACAAAAATCCTCGATTTTGGCTTAGCCAAGGTCGTGCATGATCCGAACTCGAGCGAAGCCGCATTCGAAGACTCGCTAACCGCCATGGGGGTGATTCCGGGAACGGCTGTTTACATGTCTCCCGAACAAGCGCGCAGCGAGGAACTGGACGCCCGCAGCGATTTGTTTTCGCTGGGTGTGGTGCTTTACGAAATGGCCACGGGTAAGAAGCCGTTCGCCACCGGCAACGTCATCACCACGCTCGATGCCGTTCTCAACCAGAAGCCGGTCGCGCCGCTGCAATTGAACCCCAAGCTGCCAACGGATCTGGAAGGCATCATCGGGCGCGCAATGGAAAAGGAGCGCGGACACCGCTATCCGAACGCGCTGGCGATGAAGGGCGACCTGCAGTCGCTGCGGAAGGAAACCGAGTCCGCCGTGGCCCGAGGCGGCCGCACCCGCTCCGCTTTGCCTTACCGGATCGCGACCACGACATTCCAGGCCACCAGAACCTGGTCCACTTACATTCTGCTCGGCGTGAGCCTTCTGCTGCTGACCATTCTGATCGCGGTAGGCGCGTGGTGGTTCAAACAGCGGGGCGCGATTTCGGCAGGCGCGGCAAAGAACACGATCGCCGTCCTGCCCTTGCAGAACATGAGTCCGAACGACATCAGCGTGGAGTTCCTCCGCTTCGCGTTGGCCGACGAAATCGCGAATACCCTTACCTACACGCGCAGCCTCGACGTGCGTCCTTCGACGCTCACCAGGAAATTTGTCGGCAATGACGTGGATCCGCAGAAGGCGGGCCGCGAAGTTCACGTCGCCAATGTGATTGCCGGACACTTTGTGAGGCAAGGGGACCAGTTGCGCATCACGGTCGAGGCGATCCAGGTGGAGGGTGACCGGTTATTGTGGCAGGCCAACGTGACTGCACCCGCCGACGATCTGATTACCATCCAGGCGCAAATTTCGGCCCAGATCCGGCAAGGCTTATTGCCGGCGCTGGGCGCTGAAGCAGGGTTTCTTGAAACCGGCACGCGGCCGAAGAATCCCGAGGCGTACGATCTCTATCTGCATAGCCTGGCGCTGCCGCACGATGCCGGACCCAACAAAGATGCGATTGCGGTGCTGGAGCACGTAGTCGAAGTCGATCCCAGCTATGCGCCGGCATGGGAGCAGTTAGGGTTGCGTTGCTATTACGACGCCGATTACTCCGACGGCGGCGAGGCGATGTTCCAGCGCTCGACCAAAGCCTATGATCGCGCGATCGCACTTGATCCCAACCGCATCGTTGCTGCCAGCCAGTTGATCCTAAATCATGTGGAACTCGGCGAACTGGGGCAGGCTTATCGGGCCGCGGAGGAACTGATCAAGAGGCGTCCCGATAGCGCCCAGGCACATTTCGCGATGAGTTACGTGTATCGTTATGCGGGCATGCTCGAGCAGGCAGCCAGTGAATGCAACACCGCAACCGCGCTTGATCCCGGGAATTATGCGTTTCGATCGTGCGCCTGGACTTTTGCGGAACTTGGCAAACCCGAGCGAGCCGCCGATTTTGTCCGCCTGGATGCCGGGTCCGAATGGGCCTCTTATGCGATGCCTTCGATTCTGCTGCGCGAGGGCAAAGTCGAGGAAGCGCGCGAGGCGGTGAAACACATGCCAAACACTCCGCGCTACCATCGTGATTTGCTCGAAGCCTGCCTGGGGTTGCGGCCCGCCTCCGAACTCGATCGCATCGCTCATGACGACGAAGTCAACCTGCCCAGCGATCCCGATCCCGAAACGTGGTATTACCAGGGAGCGATTCTCGCGTATTGCGGCAAGAAGCAGGCGGCTTTACACATGCTTCAGAGCGCTGTAGAGCAAAACTATTGCGCGTACTCAAACCTGCTTTCCGATCCGCTTCTTGCCAAGCTTCGTACAGAAACAGCGTTTGACAAAGTGTTAACCTCGGCCGGCAAGTGCCAGGAGGCCGTTCGCACGGCTGCCAACGCGCCCCATCATTGACATGCTGACTTAATCGGCAATTTTAACGGAGAATTCCTCGCTTATTTACTGCGGCGAGCGTTACAATCCAACGTTGCGCATGATGGTTTCCCGTTGCTATTCCTTTCGAAAAGACTCTCTCAATCAGGAGCTCCTATGATTTCCATGAGGAATTTCTTAGCTTTGGCGATCCTCGCCAGCGCCTGCCTGCTCTCAGCCGAGGAACCGCAGGAAGGTCGATTGATGCTGTTTCCCGACGTCCATAAGGACAAAATTGCATTTGTGTATGGTGGCGATTTATGGCTGGCATCGAGCACGGGCGGAACAGCGCGCCGGGTTACATCGGATGCAGGTCGCGAGTTGTTCCCAAAGTTCTCACCGGATGGAAAGTGGCTTGCGTTTACCGGTCAGTATGATGGCAATTTCAATGTCTATGTCATGCCGGCCGATGGCGGGCAACCGGTCCAGTTGACTTTCTACCAGGGAGAAGCCCAGCCACTGAGCGACCGTATGGGCATTCTGAATGAGGTGATCGGCTGGACGCCGGATAGTAAGAACGTTATTTTCCTTTCTCGCCGCTACGCCTGGAATGGCTGGAGCAAACGCCCTACTCTGGTAAGTGTAAGTGGCGGTCTTCCGCAGTCCATGCCGATAGAAGAAGGCGGGTTGCTTTCTTATGGCCCCGATGGCACAAAGATCGCTTATAACCGGATCTTCCGCAATTTCCGCCAGTGGAAGCGATACACGGGCGGCATGGCGCAGGACATCACGATCTACGACCTCAAGAATAATGCGGTGGACCAGGTCGTGCCGCACACCGAATACACCGACACATTTCCGATGTGGCATGGCAATACTATTTTCTTTACTTCCGACCGTGGGCCGGAACATCGGCTCAACATTTATGGCTACGATCTGGCGACCAAACAAGTCCAGCAACTGACGAAGTTCGATCAGTTCGACGTCATGTGGCCGAGCCTGGGGCCGGACGCAATCATTTTCGAAAATGGCGGCTATCTCTACACGTTCGATCTCGAAACGCGGCAGCCCAAGAAACTGACAATCTATGTGAACGGCGACCGCCGGCAGGCGATGAAGCATTGGGCCGATGTCAGCCAGCACATCACGAATTTCGATTTCGACATCGCGCCAGACGGGAAACGCGCCGTGTTTGCCGCGCGCGGAGAAGTATTTACGGTGCCGGCGAAGGACGGCAGCGTCCGCAACCTCACGAATTCTCCGGCGGTCCGCGAACACAGAGTGTCGTGGTCGCCAAACGGAAAGTGGATTTCCTATGTTTCCGACCGCACAGGAGAGGACGAGATCTATATCGTCCCCCAGGATGGGCTCGGTCCGGAAGAGCAAATCACGAGCGGCCACAAAGGGTTCATGTATCAGCCGAAATGGTCCCCGGACAGCACAAAAATCGCATGGGCCGACAAAGATCTGAAACTCTGGTACGTCGACATCAAGGCCAGGAAACCAGTCGAAATCGACCGCGCCAGGTACTTTGAGATTCACAACTACAATTGGTCGCCGGATAGTCAGTGGCTGGCCTATGACAAGCCGGAATATTCCGGTTTCGCTGTCGTCTACTTATACAGTCTGGCCGATGGCAAGATCACAGCAGTTACTTCTGCTCTGGACAACAGTTATGCCGCAGTTTTCGATCCCGGCAAGCGCTATCTCTATTTTCTCTCCGACCGCGACTTTAATGAGGTACCGGGGAACATCGATTTCGAATTCGCGAACCCCAAAACGACCCGCGTATATGTGGTGACCCTGACCGCAGATGAGCAGTCCCCGTTCCCGGCATTAAGCGACGAAACGAAAGTGAAGACGGAGGAGCCCGACGCCGCAGCGGCAGCGACCGAACCGAAAGCGGGCAAGAACGCCAAGCAGCCGACCCCAAAGAAGGAAGAGAAGGGCGAAGAAAAAACGGCCGGGACCGAAGCCAAAGAGCCGCCACGGGTATTCAAGATCGATCTCGACGGTATTCAGAACCGCATCGTAGCGTTGGCCATTCCGCCGGCCGTAATTGAAAGCTTCGATGCATCGAAGGATGCCATCTACTTCGGTTCGGCGCCGATTGGCGGCCTGTCGGGGCCGATCCCGGGAGAAGAACCCGCCATCCACGCCTACGATCTGAAAGACCGCAAGGACAAGGTGCTGATCGAAGGCGCAAATCACTTCGCCCTTTCTACCGATGGTTCCAAACTCTTATACCGTACCGCTGGTCACGAAGGACCGCCCAAGTATGGGATCATCGACGCCAAACCGCCCGACGCGCCGCACAAGTCGGGAGACGGCTCGCTCAATCTCAGTGGCATGCGGGCGGAGGTTGACCCTCAGGGGGAATGGAAGGAGATGTTCGACGAGGTCTGGCGGCAGGAGCGCGATTATTTCTTCGAGGCCTCGATGAACGGGGTGGATTGGCAAAAGGTTCACGATCAGTATGCCCAGTTACTCCCCTATGTTGCCGATCGATATTCGCTTACTTACATTATGGCCGGCATGATTGGAGAGTTATCGAACTCGCACACCTATGTCGGCGGCGGCGACTACCCGAGCCTGCATGCGGTCAACGTGGGCTTGCTGGGAGCGGATTACGAAGTCGATTCGGCAAGCGGCACGTACCGCTTCAAGAAAATCTTTGAGGGCGAGAACTGGGACGCGCATACCCGCTCGCCCTTGACCGAACCCGGAGTCAACGTGAAGGAAGGAGAATACCTGATTGCGGTCAACGGCCATGTGCTGCACGCGCCGCAGACTCCCGACGAACTGCTCGTCAATACCGCCAACGAAGTTGTAACGCTCAGCGTCAACTCCAAGCCGAGTGCGGACGGGGCGCGCAGGGTAGTAGTAAAGCCGATTGCCGACGAGTTCAGCTTACGCGAACTGAACATGATCGAGACCAACCGCAAGAAAGTTGATGCCGCCAGCGGCGGAAAAATCGGCTATGTATACCTGCCCGATATGGGCGACGAAGGGCTCAATCAGTTCATGAAGCAGTTCTTTCCGCAAGTTCGCAAGGAGGGCATCATCTTCGATGTCCGCTACAACGGCGGCGGCTTCGTGGACCAATTGATTTTCGAGCGCTTGCGGCGCGTGCTGGCGGGGATGGGTTCGGCACGCAATTGGGAGTCGGGCACGATTCCAGACGTTGTCTTCTACGGCCATCTGGCCTGCGTTACCAATTGGGGAGCGGCTTCCGATGGCGATCTGTTCAGCTACTTCTTCAAGCAGTACAAACTGGGTCCGCTCATCGGCGAAAGAACTTGGGGCGGCGTGCGCGGCATCCGCGGATTTTTCCCTCTGATGGATGGCGGCTACATCACGCGGCCCGAGTTTTCGGTCTACGGCCTGGACAGCAAGTGGGTGATTGAGAACCGCGGAGTTCAGCCGGACGTGGTGGTCGATAATCCACCCGACTTGGTCGTTAAGGGACAAGATCCACAACTGGAAAAGGCGATCGAGATGCTAATGCAGCAGATCAAGGCCGATCCCAGGAAACTGCCGGCGCGGCCGCCCGACTTGCCGACTTATCCGGAAGGCCCAGGCCTTTAACCAACCGGGCTTCGATCACAGCGGCCACCCAATGGCGGCCTGATCGAAGCCCGTTTTTCTTCGTCTCACTCTCGCGGCGCTGCTTGTGATCCCCACGAGCAACTGAAGCCGGTCGTCGATGGCTTCACCCTGTTCCGAATCTGCTACGACACTGACCTTCTGCGCACCTCCAAGGTACGGGGTGATTCTCCCCCAACGTCCCTTCGGCCCGGCGCGTGCTTCGCTGCAAGGGTTGGTTGGGTTCGGCGTGAGCGCTTTCTAATGGAGGCGATTGGTCCCGCGCAGGCGGCCTTCGGAAAATACGGGATCAAGGAATACCGCGCTCAAGCGGAGCAACGCCCTGCCGATTGAACAAGTGACGCACCATGGATGATTGCGACGACATCGTAAGAGAGTTTCTGGTGGAAAGCCACGAGAA
The DNA here is from genome assembly GCA_963791085.1 of uncultured Acidobacteriaceae bacterium. Lineage (GTDB taxonomy): Bacteria > Acidobacteriota > Terriglobia > Terriglobales > Acidobacteriaceae > Acidiflorens. Next base: position 216,681 of record CAWBQG010000001.1, read on the forward strand.
CCTCGACCGGCTTGACCGGGAAGTGGTCGAATTGGAAAAGCAGCCTTCGAGCCGGGAGATTCTGGCAAGCATTTTCCGCACGATCCACACCATCAAAGGGACCTCGGGATTTCTCGGCTTCAGCAAGCTTGAGGCGGTTACGCACGCAGGCGAGAGCTTGCTGGCCCGCCTGCGCGACGGGCATCTCCAGTTGAGTCCGGAAAGGACGACCGCTCTGCTTGTTATGGTCGATGCTGTCCGGCAGATGCTTGCCGAAATTGAGTCGACCGGTCAGGACGGCCACTCCGACCATTCCGGATTGGTCGCCGATCTGGCGCAATTACAGTCTCCTGAATCGGCGGTTCCCGACCCCGGCGCAGAGGTACAGCCGGAAGTTTCGCCGGTCAGCGAGGAATCGGGTTGTAACGCGGAAACGGCGGCGGCCAGCCCGGTGATCGGCGCAGAAAGGCCTGGAGGCGCCGAACACGTCCCTGAGCAGGAGCCGCGCCCAACCGTGCCGGACCATCACCCGGCCGAGCCCCCATCGGGCGCGGCCGACGCGCCCACGGCCGCGCGGGAAAGCGTCCGCGTGGATGTGAGGCTGCTCGACAAACTGATGAATCTGGTCGGCGAACTTGTGCTCGCACGCAACCAGATTCTGCAGTTCACCCGGGCTAGGGAAGAGACGAACCTGGTTACCACCGGGCAGCGGCTGAACCTGATCGCGACCGAACTGCAGGAAAGTGTGATGAAGACGCGCATGCAGCCCATCGGCAGCGTCTGGAGCCGGTTTCCGCGGACCGTCCGCGATGTGGCGCTCTCTTGCGGCAAGCGGGTGCGGATCGAGATGGAAGGGGAGGGGACTGAACTCGACAAGACCCTGATTGAAGCCATCAAAGATCCCTTGACCCATCTGGTGCGCAACGCCGCGGACCATGGCATCGAGAGCACCGAGCGGCGCCAGGCTGCCGGCAAAGACCCGGAAGGCCTGCTGAAGCTTCGCGCCTATCACGAAGGGGGGCAGGTCAATATCGAGATCTCGGACGACGGCGCCGGAGTGGATCTCAAGAAGGTTGTCGAAAAATCCGTGCAAATGGGATTGATCGGCTCCGATCAGGCGGCGCGCCTGACGGAGCGCGAGGCCGCCAGCCTGATTTTCCTGCCTGGCCTCTCGACGGCGGAAAAGGTCACGAATGTGTCCGGCCGCGGCGTCGGCATGGACGTGGTGAAGACCAATATTGAGCGCATCGGCGGCACCGTGGACATGCAGTCGGCCGTGGGAAGCGGTACCACCGTCAAGATAAAAATTCCGCTCACACTGGCCATCGTTCCGGCCCTGATCGTAACCGCCGGAGGACAGTGTTTTGCGATCCCGCAGGTCAGCCTGCTCGAACTGGTTGGTCTTGAGGGTGAAGACGTGCGCAAGCGCCTGGAAATGATTCAGGGCGCGCCGGTTTATCGGCTGCGCGAAAACCTCCTGCCGCTGGTCCGGCTCCGCGAGGCGCTCAAACTCGGCGACGACGTTGCCCCGAGCCGAAAACGGATGGCAGATGCCGGAAACGCCACGCACTCTGAAAGCGCGGCCGAGCGCGTCAACATCGTCGTGCTTCAGGCCGATGGCCAGCGCTTCGGATTGCTGGTCGACGGGATTTCCGATACCGAGGAGATCGTCGTCAAGCCGCTCAGCAAGCATTTGAAGGACGCGAGTGTCTTTGCGGGCGCCACCATCATGGGCGACGGCAAAGTGGCTTTGATCCTCGACGTGCTGGGCCTGGCGCAACGCGCGCGCGCGGTTTCCGAGGGCCGAGAGAACTCGACCGCCGAAGCGAGGGCCAGGCAAGCACCTGAGGGACGAGGTGCCGGCGACCGGCGGCCCCTGCTCCTGTTCCAGCACGGGGCGCGCGGCAGGATGGCGATTGATCTGGCGGCGGTCGCGCGGCTGGAAGAATTTTCTTCCGATTTGCTTGAGATCGCGGGCGATCAGGAATCGGTGCAGTACCGCGGTCAGATCATGCCGCTCGTCCGCCTGGCGGCGGTTCTTGGCTCGCGGCACGAGTGCGCCCCAGCCCGCGAAGGTTTGCTGCAGGTAGTGGTGGTCCACAGTGAGAACGGCCGCAATGTGGGCCTGGTGGTGGACCGGATTCTCGACATTGTGGACGAGTCCTACACGGTAGATCGCCAGACCGCGCGCCAGGGCGTGCTCGGTTCGGCGGTCATTCACCGGCGCATTACCGACATTTTGGATGTGACGGGCCTGATCGCGTCGGCCGCGCCCGGGTTTCGGCCGGGAGCCTATGTCAGTTGAGGAAACGGGAATGGCGGTTTCACAGCAGCTGTGCACGTTCGTCTTGCAAGGGGAATTTTTCGGCATCCCGGTGCAGCAGGTGCAGGAGGTTGTCCGCTACCAGCAGATGACCCGGGTGCCGCTGGCCAACGAAATCGTGAGCGGCCTGATCAATCTGCGCGGCCAGATCGTGACCGCCATCGATTTGCGGCGCTGCCTGGGCATGGAGGAGCGTGCCGCCGGCCAGCTGCCGATGAACGTGGTCGTGCGCACCGGCGACGGGCCCGTCAGCCTGCTGGTCGACGACATCGGAGAGGTGATTGAGATTTCCGAGAATGACTATGAAGCAACGCCGCAGAACATGCCGGTGCAACAGAAAGAAATGGTTGAGGGCGTGTACAAGCTGGACGGCCGCCTGCTGCTGGTTCTGAACACGGAGCGGGCGTTGCACGCCGCGCTGGGCGCGCCATAAGGCGCGCTCCGCAGGACAAACAAAATCGAGTTCGATTAAGGAGCTATCGCAATGAGAAGCAGGAGCCGCAAAGCAGCAGTCTCGGATTTCTCGGAATACCCACACTATCTGAAACAGATTTATGAAATTCTGCCGGCGTGCAACCTGATTTATGCGGACAAGGATCTGGTCATTCGCTACATGAACCAGTCGTCCCGGAACACGCTGGCGAAGATCGAACATCTTCTGCCCTGCAAAGTCGACGAGATTATCGGCAAGTCCATCGATATCTTCCACAAGGACCCAGGCCGGGCGCGGCACGTTCTCGTCACTGAAAAGAATCTGCCGCACCATGCCTACTTCCAACTAGGGCCGGAGAAGATCGAACAGACCGTGCACGGCGTTTACGACGAAAAAGGCGCGCTCGCCGGATATGCGACTGCCTGGGCCATCGTCACCGAGGAATACCGGCTGGAACAGGCGATGCAGGCCATCTACCAGTCGCGGCCCTGCATCGAGTTCGACATCGAGGGCAATGTCGTGCGCGCCAACGACCTTTTCCTGAAGCTGTCGGGCTACACCATCGAGGAAATCACCGGAAAGAACCACAGAATCTTCGTGCGCGAAGCCGATCGCGATCTGCCCGAGAACGCGGCGCTCTGGACGAAGTTCGAGGCTGGGGCCGCTCAGTCCGGCGAATTCCGGCGCCTGGGCAAGGACGGCAGAAATCTCTGGGTCGCTTGCACCTACTACCCGATCCCCGATATCGACGGGAAAATTTATCGGGTCATGCAGTTCATGACCGATATTACCGGGCGCAAACTGCGGGATAACGACTTCGCCGGGCAGATTCAGGCCATTGGCAGGGTCCAGCCGGTGGGCGAATACAACATGGACGGAACCATCCTCCACGTAAATGAAAATTTCGAGAAGCTCCTCGGTTACAGCCGTACGGAACTGATCGGCAAGCACGTCAGCGTGTTCGTGGATGAGACCACGCGGCAAAGTGCGGAATATCAGGCGGAGTCTAAGACGCTGTGGGAGAAGCTCAATCGCGGCGAGGCGTGCAACGGCGAGGCGAGGCGAACGACCAAGCAAGGAAGAGAGATCTGGATCCAGTACTCTTACAACCCAATCCTCGATCTGAATTGCAAGCCCTACAAGGTGGTCAACTATTTCAGGGACATCACGGCGCAGAAGCTGGCGAACGCCGATTATCAGGGCCAGATTGCCGCTATTGGGAAGTCGCAGGCGGTGATCGAGTTCCGCATGGACGGAACGATCATCCATGCTAACGACAACTTCCTGAAGGCTGTGGGCTACAGGCTGGAGGAAATCGAAGGCAAACACCACAGCATGTTCGTCGACGAGGCGTATCGCCAGAGCGCCGCCTACCAGGAAAACTGGGCGAGACTGAACCGCGGCGAATACGTGGCGGACGAATTCAAGCGTATCGGCAAAGGGGGAAAGGAAGTCTGGATTCAGGCCTCCTACAACCCGATTCTCGATCTGAACGGCAAGCCAGCCAGGGTAGTCGAGTACTCGACCGACATCACGTCGCAAAAGGTGGCGCTGAACGCAATGATCACGGACGCCATGATGCTGGTTGAGGCCGCGGTGGACGGGAAGCTTTCAACGCGCGCCGATGCCAGCCGGCACGCGGGCGACTACCGCAAAATTGTCGAAGGCGTGAACGAAACGCTCGATGCCGTGATTACTCCGTTGCACGAGATGGGAAACGTTCTCGCAGATAGCCAAGGGCGACCTCACGGTTCGGATGGCCGGAAACCATACCGGCGACTTCAAGCAGCTGTCGGATGCGTTAACCGGCACAACGCAGCAGGTGCAATTGGTTCTGCAGCAAATTGCTGCCAACGCGCAGGCACTGGCTTCCTCGGCCGAGGAACTGTCGGCGACCAGCGAACAGATTACGGCCAATTCCGAGGAAATGACGGCGCAGGCGAAAACTGTCGCCGAAGCCGGGGGCCAGGTGAATGCGAATCTCCAGACGCTTTCCTCGGGAGCCGAGGAGATGAACGCGACCATCGGGGAGATCGCCAAGAACGCGACAGAGGCGGCGAAAGTGTCGGCCGAAGCGGTGGCGGCGGCGGAATCGACCAACCAAACGGTGAGCAAGTTAGGCGAGTCGAGTGCTGAGATCGGCAAGGTCATCGAAGTGATCACCTCGATTGCGCAGCAGACCAACCTGCTGGCCCTCAACGCGACCATCGAGGCGGCACGGGCCGGCGAAGCCGGCAAAGGCTTTGCCGTGGTGGCAAACGAGGTGAAGGAACTCGCCAAGCAGACCGCCAAGGCGACCGAGGAGATCAAAGGGAAGATCACTGTGATCCAGGAGAACACCGCGGGCGCGGTCAGCGCGATCGGGGGAATCCGGGATGTGATCAACAAGATCAGCCACATTTCGACCACGATTGCCACGGCGGTCGAGGAACAGAGTGCCACCACCGGGGAAATGGCGCGCAACGTTTCCGAAGCGGCGCGCGGCGCGTCCACCATTACCAGCAACATCAACGGAGTGGCGGAAGCGGCTCAGAACACCAGCAACAATGTCAGCCAGGCGCAGACCGCCACCGAGCAACTGGCGCACATGGCCAGCCAACTGCGCGAACTGGTCGGGAAGTTCAAGTTGGAGGCGGGCCGCGAGACCGCGGCACAGCCGGCCGCGATCGCGGCTGCGGCCGCTGGACGCTGAGCGGAAACCAGGTAACGCAGCGCGCGCCACCTCGCGGAGGACCCGTGGGAGGACGCAAAAGGACTTTGACCGTGCAGCCCATTCGCGTATTGATCGTCGACGATTCCGCCGTCGTCCGTCGTCAGCTCAGCACGGTGCTGAGTTCGGACCCAGAGATCGCCGTGGCGGGCACGGCAGGCAATGGCCGCCTGGCGTTGGACCGGATTCCCGAACTCAAGCCCGATCTGATCACGCTCGACGTGGAGATGCCGGGCATGGGTGGCATCGAAACGCTGGTCGAAATTCGCAAGCTGGATCCCCGCTTACCGGTAATCATGTTCAGTTCATTGACGGGGCCAGGCGCGGCGGCCACGGTAGAGGCGCTGGCGCGCGGCGCTAGCGACTACGCCGCCAAGCCCTCCGCGGCCAGTCTGGAGCACGCCAGTGATCACATCCGGCAGGAGTTGATACCGAAAATCAAGGCGCTCTGCGCCGCGCGCCAGCCGTTCCATTCGCCACCTCCGGCGTCCCTGTTCGCCATCGCGGGCCAGTGGCCGATGCGGATCGATGTGGTCGCCATCGGCACCTCCACCGGGGGACCCAATACTCTCGCCGCGCTCATGCCGCAGTTCCCGAGCGATTTCCCCGTGCCCATTGTCATTGTGCAACACATGCCGCCGATGTTCACGAACCTGCTCTCGGGCCGTCTCGGCGCTCTCACCTCTCTTCGGGTCGAAGAGGGCAAGGACGGCCGGAAATTGGAGGGAGGCCAGGTTTGGATTGCCCCGGGCGACTACCACATGACGGTGTCTCGCAAAGGCAGCGACTGTGTGCTTCGGCTCAACCAGGACGCCCCGGAGAATTCCTGCCGGCCCGCGGCCGATGTGCTGTTTCGCTCAGTGGCCCAGGTCTACGGGGCGAGTGTGCTGGCCGTGGTGCTGACCGGGATGGGGGCCGACGGCACGCGCGGCGCCGCCGCGATCCGGGGGGCGGGCGGCGCGGTGATCGCGCAGGATGAACTTTCGTCAGTGGTCTGGGGCATGCCCGGAAGCGTAGTTGCCGCCGGGTTGGCTGATTGCATTTGCCCGCTGAACGGCATCGTGCCGGAGATTCTGCGTCGTGTGTCGTATCGGAGACAGGAAGCCAGTTGCGCTCACGTGTGAGCGCCAGAATGAGGCCCTGAATCTGAAACCCGCGAAGGATGCTGGAATGTCCATCGAGTTCGCAAAAGAAAAGTCGGCGCCGCTTCCAGCATTGCCTGCGGACGATCCTGCCTACCTGAAGATCCGGGACCTCATCTACCGGATTTCGGGTATCTACCATTCCGAACAAAAACTCTATTTGCTGGTCGCAAGCTGCAAACGCCGCATGAGCGCATGCGATGCGGCCAGCCCGGCGCAATATCTCGACCATCTGACCACCCGCCCCAATCGCGAGGCCGAGTTGCGCCTGCTGCTCAACGAAATCACCATCGGCGAAACCTATATGTTTCGCCACCCGGCCCAGGTCGAGGCCCTGCGTAATGTGATTCTTCCGCAGATCATGGAAACCAAAGCTGCCCTCGGTATTAAGCGGCTTCGCTTCTGGTCGGCTGGCTGCTCGACTGGTGAAGAGCCGTACACGCTGGCCATGTTTCTGCTCGAGGAAAAAGAAAAGCTGCTTGCCGGTTGGAACTTCGACATTCTCGCCACCGACCTGAACAGCAACTCGCTCGAGTCCGCGCGCGCCGGCATTTACGGGGATTACGCCCTGCGCAACGTCACGGAAGCCCTGCGCCGGAAATACTTCAAAGATGCCGGTAATAACAAGCTCGAGGCCAACGATGCACTCAAGTCCCGCATTCGCTTTGACCGCGTCAACCTCAGTGACGACAGCAAGATGGTTTTCTTGAAGGGAATCGACGTCATCTTCTGCTGCAATGTCCTGATCTATTTCGACCTCGCTTCAAAACGCCGGGTCGTGCAGCACTTCTACACCAACCTGGTTTCCGGAGGCTACTTCTTCCTTGGGCACGCCGAGTCCTTGTTCCATGTGGATGACGCGTTCCGGTTGGTTCATCTTCCTGGGACGACGGCATACCGGAAGCCGCCCGTCGAGCTGGCTAGGGGAGGCAAGCCGTGAACGAACAGCAAAGCGCACTGTTGGAAGCACAAATCGCCAAGATCGAGTCTGTTTTGACCGCTCCCACCATCCTTCAGCCGCTGCTCGAAATGCTGCGCTTGCCATCCGACGAGATTCGCATCGAAAAAATCGTCGAAATGGTTTCCCTCGATGGTGCAATCGCCGCATCGTGCCTGCGTATGTCGAACTCTCCTCTTTTTGGGCATCGCCCCGTCGAAACCGTTCGGGCTGCTGTAATGGCGCTCGGCATCAGCCGGGTCCGTTCGCTCCTGTTCGGCGTATGCATGCATCAGACCATTCCAACAGATAAATGGGTTCTCGACCCTAACAGCTTCTGGCGCCACTCACTCGGCTGCGCGCTGGTCGCGCAGACCATGGCGAACGGAATTGGCTACCCAGAACCGGAAAAGGCTTATCTCGCCGGCCTTATCCACGACATCGGCTTCTTGGTAAACTCGGTCCTGTACACCGCCAAGTTTCGCGAATGCCTGCAACACGCCGTCGCTCAAAGGTGTCCGCTTCACGTATCGGAAGCCCTGATCCTCGGCTTCACGCACGAGGATTCCGGTCGAATGCTTTCAAAACGGTGGGGCTTGTCCGAGGAATTGTTCGAGGTTGTCGGCTGCCACCACCAGCTTGAATTTCTGCCCAGCGCCGGTCCCATCGTCTGCCTGGTCCACTTGGGCGACCTGCTTTGTCGTGTGCGGAATCTCGGATATGGCTATGACGAAGTCCTCGCGGTGACGCTGGCCCAGGATTCCGCCTGGAAGCATCTTGTAAATGCTTATCCCGCCCTCGCCGAAGTTGATCTGGTGCGCTTCACGCTCGATATCGATGGCGCAATGGATCACATCGCGGCCCTGGTAGACTCTGTCTTCGCTGCCCCGCGGTCGGCCGCTGCACCTATCGCCTAGCAGTTCGCCGCAAATCGGGTGAGCTGGGCTAACAATCCCATATCGGCTAACCTGTGTCCTTCTCCGGAGTCTAACCTGCCATGGGCTGGAGACGCTTGCAAAGCACTGCTCTTGCATCCCTGATTTTGATGTTTCAACTCGTCGCGGTCGCCGGCACAACAGGGGCCCCGTGGATGCCCGAGTCTCATCAGGCACCCGGGCCCGGCGATCCAAATCTGTATGGGCAAATGCTCAAGGTCCTTCAAGACCCGGAAATTGTTCTTGAGGAAGTGGAGTTCAAGAACGGCCCAGACAATATCAACGGATTCCTTGCGCGGCCCAGGAAGACTGGCCGGTTTCCCGCTTTGGTTGTCGTTCCTGGGGACCCTGGTCTGACAGCCTACACGCGCGTGACGGTAGCGCAGTTTGCACAAGCTGGTTTCGTTGCCCTTGCCGTTGACATCTTCTCGCGCTCAGCCGGAATTCAAGACCTTCAGGAAGCCAGACGAATCTACTTCGATGTGATGAGCGATCCACTGACGCTTGGGGACCTGCAATCCGCTATCGTTTTTCTCAATCAACAGAAATTCGTCCGAACAGGCGGCGTCGGGGTTGTGGGATTTTGCCTTGGTGGAAGGTATGCGCTGCTTCTGTCGACACTGTCGCTTGACGTTCGTGCAGTGGTCGCATTCTATGGTCCGTTGGCGCTGCAATCGGGAGCGCCTGACATCGCCAGCGCGACACCCGTGAAGCTCCTGAATCACGACATGAGTCCAATCGATTTCGTGTCGTGGATCAAGGCCCCGATCCAGGGTCATTATTCGGAACGGGATGATGGAATTCCGGTGGCCGATGTACGGGTCTTTGAAAGCGCACTTCGGGGCAAAGGCCGGCAAGCGGATTTCTTCTTGTACGATGCGCCGTCGCATTTTCACAGTTTTCACGAGGCTTCATACGATGCCGCCGCGGCCAGTCTCGCATGGAGCCGTACAATCAAGTTTCTCCGTAGTTTTACACCTCAAAACTCGCCTCACCCGGACCATGTAACACACAAATAGACAACAGCGGGCGTGAAGTAATGGCTGATGCCCGTGGACCTTGAACTTAGGCTTGTCGACGCGAAGAGATTCTGCCAAGAGCTACCAAGCTCAGCCCAGAAAGTTAGAACCGGTCTCATAAATCGGTTTTGGGTAGGGCACGGCTTTAGGCATGCCGCTTGAAGCCAAGAAAGATGCGGGCTTTAGCCCCTGAGGGCACCACCTTCTCCGCTATGGCCGTTGATGAGACTAGTTCTAGTAACTCCCGCATGGTTACCGTCGCGCACGCGGCCAACAGCACTCTTATGCAAGTATGGCATTACGGAAGTGATATTTACACGCTGCTAACATGGACATACGATGAGCACGTAGTCAGGCAGGCCTGGGGGAGGGCTGCCGAAGGCGTCCCGAACATACCGTTTGGGGCGTTTTTTTGTGCCTGAAAACTCGTTGCGCACCAAGACCCGGTTCTTCTTGCAGAAAACGCCGGCGTTCAGCGTTCCAGCGTTCAGCGTTAACGACGCGCCCGAATCCGCCTCATCATTTTCTTGACCAGGTCTTGCCGCCGTCGGTGCTGGTCCAGGTTTCGTGATCCACGGTTGTAACTGCGATTTCAGCCGGATCTCTTAAGTCGATCCCGATCACATCCGAGCTGAGGGACTGGCCTTGGGCAGAAATCGTGACCGCGCTCCAACTCGCGCCGCCGTCGGTTGAGCGCTGCACCGCACCGGCTGGCCCTCCTGCCCAAACTTCCTGGCCGTGAGCTGCGTAACACAGCCAAGCATGTTCCGCCTGGAGAACCGTCTGCCAATTCCGGCCACCATCGAGCGAGCGTTTGAGGATGCCGTCTGCAATCATCCAGGCTGCCGCTTGCTTCAAAGTGGTTGCCGGCGGAAGCATGGCGTGCGTGACAATCATCCCATTCGTCTGCAAAGCCATCGGAGCGCGCGCACTGGCCAGGTCTCGCGTGGCTGTGTCGCTGGCTGCCGATTCATCAAGCGCCGGCTTTGCCTTTTCGATTGATGGCGCCTGGCTCTGGGCCATCAGGCCTGTGTCCGACGACGACGTCGCGACCTCCGTCGTTGCGCCCGAAGCCTCGGCCATTTCGCCGGCACGGCCTGGTGCGCTGGATGCAAGGCTGCCCGCCGCTGGTGCCGGCAGGTGCTTGTCAGGCGCGGCAGAGTTTGCGGGCCGATTTCCGGCAATCAACGCTCCCGTTTGCCCTTCCTGCGTCTTCGCTCCAGGTGTAGTCCTTCGTGAAAATGCTCCAGGTTTTGCTTTAGCTTCCTTCGCCCGCGCCTCAGGACTCTGCGCCGGTGGTAACTCCGAAGCGCCCTGCGTTGTCGGAGCCGCTTGCATTGAGGAAGACTCCGCATGGTTTGCCGCTGTTTCCGGTGTTTTCGGTTTCCCAGGATGTTCAAGGCCTACCTGCACGGCGAAGATGGCAACGGCAACGCCTGCCGTCAGAGCTGCCCAACGCAGATTTGGCCAGGCAAACCAGTTCCGGGGCCGCACTGAACCCGTGAGCGAAACACGCTCTGTGCAGATCCGTTCGGTTTCGGCTACCACTGGCGCCAGCGCTACGGCTACGACCGGCAATGCCAATGCCACTGCTTCGCGGCAGTCTACGCACAGGGCGAGATGAGCGAGCACGCCTTCGCGATCAGCCGGCAAAAGGGCCTGTTCGGCAAAGGCGGCCAGCAGATCCGCTTCTGGATGCGTTTGTTCCGCCTGCCGCCCGAGTTCCGCGGCCCGCAGCCGGAGATGCACGATTTTTGGCACTTCAGTCATGAATGTTATGGTTCGCTTCGCCCATCCCGGACGGGAACCTTTCTACTAGGGAACGTCGTCGGTCCCGAATCTTGCGCCAAACGTGAACGCAAATCCAGAGTCATATCCCGTACATCCGTTTCCAGGGCTTCCGCTGCCTGGGCGTGGCTCATCCCGCGCTCGCGCAGCCCCGCCAAAATGCGCTTTCGCAGGCTGGACGAGAGCCGGTCCAGCCGCCGGCTTACGCTCGATTCATGTAGTCCCAATGCCCGCGCAATTTCGGCCAAAGTCCGTCCATCCAAATAATAGGAGGCCAGGGTGAAGCGGTCCTCCGCCGATAGTTCGGCCAGCGCTTCGTCGGTGGCCGCCTCCAGTTGCGGATCACCGCTGCAAGCCGGTTCCGGCTCGCTCGCCACAAACTGCACGCCTTCCTCCGTCTGCTCGTCGAGGCTGACCGTCCGTTTTTGCTTGCGATAGCGATTGACGAACTCCTGCGCCATGACCGTGCGCAGCCAGCCTTCGAGTGAACCGCGTCCGGTATAGAACTTCAGTTTCGAGTTGCGTATACCATCGCGCGTGCTCAGCCCATACAACTCGGCAAAAAGCGAATCAGCCAGTTCCGCCGCCTGCGTTGCTTCCCGCGTAATATGCAACGCCATGCTGTGCAATCTTTGACGATACCGGCTGACGAAATCTTCCCACGCTCGCTCGTTTCCCGCCGCGCAAGCGCGTGCCAGCGCCAGCTCTTCCAGTCTCAGCCCCGCGCAAAGGTTCGCCTTCTCGCTGGCCGAAGCATTCGGCAGATATTTCCGCTGAATGTCTCCGAGGATCGCTGCGAATTGTTCCGCGCTTATTCCATAGCCTGCGCCTCCGCTGCGGGCATACAACTCCGCTGCGGTGCTGGCTCCTTCGGATTGGGCGCGCGATACCATCTCCCAGATGCTAGCAATTTATTAGACGCAAGTCCGGGAAATTCGTACGTTCTCCGCTCAGCGAGGCAACCAAATACTCTCCTGGAAGACTCGCAAAACATAGCTCCCCGGCGCGCTCCACCTTGGTGCGCCGGGGGCAGGCAAGTGGAACACGCACAGGGCAAGTGGTGTCTTTAATGGTTGGAGGCTCTTTATGCGGCTCGTCGTGGTACTTGCTGGGATCGCGTTGTTGGCCGGGACGGCTTTCTTTGTTCCGAGCCTGCTCGAAGCGGGCGAATTGGCGCAAACCTCGAGTTACACGCTGCTCAGCCCCATTCGCAGCGGCAATCTTACTGTATTTCCTGTTGCGAGTAAGTCCTACGATACGGGTCAATTCCTCACCCTCGATGAGGGTCTCCGTTCCGGAGACGTTGTTGTAACCGAAGCCGGGCAGGCGCGTGGATTGATTCGCCGCCATCCAGGAGGTCCCGGCGTTGGTCATCCCATGCGCGACGCGGAAGTTAACCAGCTTGTTCTGGTCAATAACTCGAAACGGCCGTTGTTACTGCTTGCGGGCGAGATAGTAACTGGAGGCAAACAGGACCGTGTAATCGGTAAGGATCGCATCGTGCCCCCGGAAAGCGATCCGGTGGATCTCAGCGTTTTTTGCGTAGAACCCGGACGGTGGGTCGCGGCTAACGGCAAGAATGAATTCAGCGCCGGCAGACCCGGCGGCGTGATTGGCGGTATCGTTGCTGCCCCCAGTGTGCGAGGGAGCGCCATGGGCGCCCGAAACCAGCAGCAGGTGTGGAACGACGTCGACAAATCCAAGCAAGCGATGGCGATGACGCTGGCCCCACCAGCCGCTGCGGAGGTAAATGGCACCAGTTCCTACGCACGCGTGATGGACAACAAGGAAGTTCAAAAACAAGTGGACGCGGTCGCCGCTCCCATCGAGCGCAACTACGAGAGCGTCATTCACCAGCTGCGCGATAAGAATGCGGTCGGTGTCGTCGTCGCCGTCAACGGCGATATCATTTGGGCCGACATTTTCGCAAGCACGCAGCTGCTGCAGAAGTATTGGCCGAAACTGGTTCGCTCCTATGCCACGGAAGCCATCGTTACGCGCGCCAAGGGTGGCGAGGTAACGACCAAGGATGCGCAGAAGTTTCTTGATAATCTCGAGGCCCGCCACGAAACCGCCGACATAGAGCCCGGCGTCTATCGTCAGACCGAACTCACCGGCGACGGCTTCAAGGTCTTTGAACTCACGTCGCTGCTCCCAAAAACCGGCTTCCCAGTCCACATAGCCAAAATGGCGGACTAGTGAGCATTTTGCGCGCGTACGCAACACCGATAGACGTGTCATCCTGAGCGAAGCCGGGGTCCCCGGAACGCCCGCGTTTTGGCGTTCTGGGGTGGGGAAGCGAAGGATTTATGTATTTTGCTTGCACCTAAGACACGTCGTCAGGGTTCTTTCGCAGCGAAGGCGAGCGCTAATCCCTTCCGCACCACGTCATTCGCGTCATAAGCCAGCTTGAGTGCCGGCAATTCTTCGCGGCGAAACCATCCAGCCTCGGCCGCGTCGCTTCCCGCCTGCAATTCCCCCGAGACTCGACGGCACAAAAAATCGATCAGCACATAGTGATACCGCACGCGCCCATCGTCGGCGCGAATCACGCGCTCGTAAACGCCGAGCATTTCTCCGACTTCCACTGTCAGCCCCGTTTCCTCGCGCGCCTCTCGGATTGCCGCATCCCGCAGCGCCTCACCGCATTCCAGCACGCCACCCGGCAGCGACCACTCGCCCAGAAGCGGAGGCTGTCCGCGCCGGATCAGCAGCGCGCGCTCGCCTTCAACAATCACCGCTCCCACGCCAATGAACGGGCACTCGGGGAATTCGCGTCTCATATTCGCGCTACTTCGCTCCCACCTGATACTGCTCGATCTTCCCATCGGGCATGATCCGCTCCCACACTTCCAGAGTTTTCTTGGCGAAATGCGCTTCAAACAAGCGGAACGTCATTCCTCCTCGCTCCGTCTTGGACATCTGTTTGAATTCCGCGAGCGCGCCCAGCGGGCCCAGGCTGCCGGAAAAATCCTTGAGCGCCTGCTCGGTGAAATAGCTGTTGCAGTTATCTGTTAGCAGACTCCGGTTGATCTGGCCTTTCTGCAGCGCCACAAAAATCTCCCGTGCTTGCCGCTCCGGTGTCGCAGCGCCTGTATCCGCGAAGAGCAGCTCCGCAATCTTCTTTGCCAGATCGCCCGAAGCACCTGCCGAATCCTCATTCGTCAATACCACGACTGCCATCTCTTCATCCGGAAATACCATGTTATGCGCCGTAAATCCGGAGACTTCGCCGCCATGCTCGATTACTCTGTGCCCAAGCTCCGAACGCACGTCAACGCCCAGGCCGTAGCGCGTTCCGAGGCCATTCCTGAGTACGATTTCCTGTTCCATCGCCGCGTATGACGCATGTTTGAGCACCGTCTGATTGATCAGGCTGATATCCCATTTCGCCAGATCTTCAGCGGGCATGGCCAATTCGCCGGCGGCAAACAACCATCCCTTGCCTTCTTTCGGAGCGACCCTCAGCGGTCCGATCGCATAGCGCAGGTAGCCGGTTGCATCGGTGTCCGTGAGCCGTTCCTGGTCGATATTGATCACACTCTTCATGCCGAGCGGAGCGAAAATATGCTCGCTCAGGAACTGCAACAGCGGCTCGCCGCTTGCCTTTTCCACGATCAGGCCCGCAATCACGAAGTTCGTGTTGCTGTATTGCCATTCCGTGCCGGGATCGAAATCGAGCGCCTTGCGTGCCCACAGATCCAGAATCCTGTCGGCGGTGATCGGCTGCAGCATGAACGGAGGCACATAATCCTGTGGCCAAAAGTCCTGATATCCCGATGTATGCGACAGCAGCTCGCGAATCGTCACTTCGGTGCCGCGCGTCAAATTGGGCACAAATCGCGATACCGGATCGTCCAGCGACAGCTTCCCCTGCTCCGCCAGCAGCAGAACAGCCGCGGCCGTGAACTGCTTGCTGATCGATCCGATGCCGTAGCGCATGCCTGGCAACGCCGGTTTGTGCGGCTCGATGCGGCCATCGCCATACGCGTGCAGATACGCGATCGCGCCATTTTGCACGATGGCGATCGAAGCGCTGGGAACGCCCGTTTCCGCGAGCGTCCGCCGTGCCATCGAATCCACTTTCTCCCGCACGTCCGCTGAGAGCGTGCCTGATTGAGCCGCAGCCAATGAAGAACAGATCAGAAGTCCGATTGCCGGAAGCTTCCCATTGCGCGCCAGATTCATCCAACACTCCTGAGAAACGGCATCAGTATACGGCTTGCTCGGTACAATAGTCCGCATGTCGCTCGACGAGTACAAACGCAAACGGCGCTTCGAGGAAACGCCGGAACCGCCGCCAAAGCTCGAGAAGCAGTCGAAGCACCGCTTCGTCGTCCAGCGCCATCGCGCCACGCGGCTTCATTACGACTTTCGCCTCGAGATGGAAGGCGTGCTCAAGTCATGGGTTGTGCCCAAAGGCCCATCGCTCGACCCAGCCGACAAACGTCTCGCCATGCAGGTTGAGGATCATCCCGTTTCCTACTTCGATTTCGAAGGCACGATTCCCGAGGGCAATTACGGTGCTGGCGCGGTCATGGTTTGGGACGTCGGAACCTGGGAACCGCTTTCGCCGGTTCCGGTCAATGGAGAGTACGTTCCTGGAACCGAGAAGGAAGCTGCGGCCATGCTGGCCAAAGGCGATTTGAAGTTCCGCCTGAAGGGCAAACGCCTCGCGGGTGATTTCGCTCTGGTTCACATCAAAGCGCGGCGCGCGGACACCAAGGGAAATGAATGGCTCATGATCAAGAAAAAAGACGATCATGTCGTTCCCGGATTTGACATCGATCAGTACGACACATCGGTTCTCACCGATCGCACCATGGCGCAGATCGCTGGCGACGAAGATTCCGCGCAGTGGACCAGCAGCCGTCCGGCAACGCGCGGCAAGCTGAAAGCCGCGTGGCTGGCCGATGCTGTAGCTCGCGCCGACCGCAAAAAAGCTGCGAGTAAAAAAAAAGCCCTGACCGCGGAGCACACCGAGAGGGCAGAGAAAAATAAGAAAGAAAAATCGGTTGCGCCCTCGGCAAAAGTTGTCGCAAGAAAAACGAAAGCAGAAATGGCTTCGCAGTCGGCAAAATCAGCTCAAGAATCCTCCGTGTCCTCTGTGTCCTCTGTGGTAAAGAATTCTCCCGGCGTCGTCCGCAAGCCCATGCCAACCGCCGTTCATCCCATGCTCGCGACCTCCATCGACAAGCCGTTCGACAATCCCGATTGGCTGTTCGAAATTAAATGGGACGGATACCGCGCCGTCGCTTTCATTGACGGTGGCCGCGTTCGCCTCGTCTCCCGCAATCAGAACGATCTCAGTGCGCAGTTTCCTGAGCTTGCCGCTCTTCCGCAGTTTGTCAAAGCTCGCCGCGCCATCCTCGACGGAGAAATTGTCGCGCTCGACGACCACGGCCGTCCTTCCTTCAGCCTCATGCAGCAGCGCACCGGATTCCGCCCCGGCAAGCCGCGCCTTTCTTTCCGAGACGACGTGCCGGTCGTCTATTACGCCTTCGATCTTCTTTACCTCGACGACTACGATCTCCGCCGCGTGCCGCTCGAACGCCGCAAGCAGTTGCTGCAGCAGCATCTCATCGCCGGCAACCTCGTCCGCTTCTCCGATCATTACGCCGAAAAGGGTCTCGCCCTGTTCCAGGCGGCGGGAGAAAAGGGTCTCGAAGGCATCGTCGCCAAAAAGCGCGCCAGCCTTTACGAAGAAACACGCTCCCGCGACTGGCTCAAAATCAAAATCACGCGCCGCCAGGAATGCGTCATCGGGGGCTACACCGATCCCGAAGGCAGCCGCGACTATTTCGGCTCGCTCGTGCTCGGACTCTACAACCGGCAGCGCAAGCTCATCCATGTGGGGCAGGTTGGCACCGGCTTCGATCAGCGCGGCCTCAAAGACCTTTTTGCAGAATTGCAGCCGCTCGCGACCGATAAGAATCCGTTCCACGGTGAAATCGGCGGCCTGAGAAAAGTTCACTTCGTGCGCCCGAAGCTGGTCGCCGAAATCAAATTCTCCGAATGGACCCACGAAACGGAAGAAGGCGGCCCCAAACTCCGCGCCCCGGTATTTCTAGGCCTGCGTACCGACAAGGCTCCCGCAGAATGCACCTTGGACGAGGTTTGAGCGCCGGTGTGCCGTCCCACGTCAGCGCCCTAAGCTCAAGCTGTCATCCTGAGCGCAGCAAAGGATCATGCATTTTGCCTGCAGCGTCAATGCTCTCGCATCCCCGGCAAAACCCGGATCTGCCGCTTCGCGACGCCGGTTCGGGCGAATCAAGTTCCCACATCGGCAGGGGGTGCGGACTCGGCGGGCGATTCACCGCTCTTTCCCAGAATTTGTCGAACCTTGAGAATCAGTTCGGCGGGCAGGAAGGGTTTTTCGAGGAAGTTGGTGTCTGCGTGCAGGATCGCTGGATCTTCGACCACGTCCTCCGCATAGCCAGAGATAAGCAGGAATTTTACTGTGGGATGCTGACGCGCGACGATTTCCCTTAGTTGAAGACCCGTCAGTTTGGGCATTGCCAGGTCGCTGACCACGATGTCGATGGGTTCGGCCCACCTCTTGCAGATCTCCATCGCCTGCTCGCCGTCTTTTGCTTCCACGACGTGGAATGCCGCCTCTTCCAACACCTTCACCATGAGTTTTCGGAGTGCGCCGTCATCCTCCACGATCAATACAGTTTGTCTTCGTGGTCGCTCGAGGGTCGGGACGTGATTCGGGATAGGGTTGCTGGAACCCAACAGCTTGGGCAGATAGATGCGGAACGTAGAGCCTCGTCCCGGAACACTGGCTACGGTGACGTGCCCGCTGCTTTGCTTCACGATCCCATAGGTTGTCGATAGCCCCAGCCCCGTTCCCTTGCCTTCCTCTTTGGTGGTGTAAAAGGGTTCAAAGATGTGGGCGAGCGTTTCCTTATCCATCCCCACCCCGGTATCGGCCACCGAGAGCATCACATATTGGCCCGGTTGGACTTCAAGCTGGCGGCTGGCGTACTCCTCATCCAATTCAACCTCGGCCGTCTCGATGACAACCTGCCCACCCTCGGGCATTGAGTCGCGCGCATTGAGCACAAGATTGATCAGAATCTGCTGAATCTGCGCCGGATCGGCCTTCACTTTGCCCAGGTTGCCCTGCAGTTTCGGGATCAGATCGATTGTCACCGGGATCAATCGGCGGAGCAGTTTGTGGGTCTCCCAAACGACCGAGTCGAGATCAACTTCCTGCGGTTCGATCACCTGCTTGCGGCTGAAGGCGAGCAGTTGGCGGGTCAAGGAGGCTACTTTCTGGCTCGCACCCTTGATCTCGGAAAGGCTTGTTCGCAGTGGGTCGTTTCCAATGATCTCGCGTTCCAGCAGTTCGGTGTATCCCATGATGATGGCGAGGTAATTATTGAATTCGTGGGCGATGCCGCCGGCCAGATGCCCGATCGCCTCCATCTTCTGGGATTGACGCAGCTGATCCTCGGTGCGCTTGCGCGCGCTGATGTCACGCAGGATCACGGTGTAGAGTCTCTCGGTAGCGGTCGTGACCTGCGACAGCGAAGTTTCGATGGGAAATTCCTCGCCATTGGACCGCACGGCGATGAGCGTTCGCGGCGAGTACATGGAACGGCTGCTCACGCCGGATTGTCCAAAGTTGTTGATATGGTCTCGGTGAATCTCACGAAGACTCTTCGGTATGAAACGGTCGATGGGTTGGCCGATTACTTCCGCGGCGGTGCAACGGAAAATTTCCTCAGCCGCCTTGTTGAACACGACGATCCGCTGCTTCTCGTCGACTGTAATGATGGCATCCATGGCCGATGTGATGATGCCAAGCAGGCGTTCCTGGCTGTCGCGCACGGCATCTTCGGCGCGCTTGTGCACCGTGATGTCTACCATCGTGCCCTCGATCAGTGTCAGGTTGCCTTGCTCATCGCGGGTGCCCACCACGTTCTCGAGCACCCAGATCGAGTTTCCATCCTTCCGTCGAAGGTGCAACTCCGAATTGACCAGATTTCCTTCCCGTTGCAGATCGTTCAGGAACTGGTCGCGCTGCTCGGGAGAAAAGTAGAACTGCTGTGCCATGCAGCCAATCAGTTCGTCCTTTGAGGTCCACCCCAGCATTCGTGCCAGGGTGTCGTTACAGGCAAGCACTCGGCCGTCGGGGGCGGTGCGATAAAAGCCTGCCGCGTTCTGGTCCAACAGGATCTGTTGGCGGGAGATGGAACCGACGGCTGTAGCCGGGTGAAAGGATGCGCGCCTCAAATCCAGTCGAGCGGCTATGGCGTGGGCGAGGGTCTGTAAAATCCTTTGATGACCCGAGGGTAAGGATCTTGGCAAACGATCGACAACGCTAACACCGCCCAGGACGTGGCCCTCTTTTGAAATCACCGGAGCGGAGGCATAGAAGCGGATTCCCGATTGCACCCAGGGATGCGAGCGAAACCTTCTGTCGTTGGCAATGTC
The DNA here is from genome assembly GCA_963791085.1 of uncultured Acidobacteriaceae bacterium. Taxonomy (GTDB): domain Bacteria; phylum Acidobacteriota; class Terriglobia; order Terriglobales; family Acidobacteriaceae; genus Acidiflorens. Next base: position 236,392 of record CAWBQG010000001.1, read on the forward strand.
CTCCACAAGGAGGAAATGGGGATTGCCGAGTACTAAAGCATTGAAGGATTGATCACGCGGGATCTCGGTGATCTCCCATCCCACCTTGGCTTTCAGCCATTCGCGTTGGGAATCGATGAAACTGACGAACCCGATAGGAGTGCCGCAAAGATAGGCTGCCTGATTGGCGATGTCGTCGAAGAATTCCTCGGGGGGGCTGTCGACGATGCGGCACTCAGCCAGTGCTCTTAGCCGAGACACTTCGTCCTCTGCTGATAACTGCATACGCCCCTGCTATCCGAAGCCTGTCTTTCGCAGGTTACCTGCCTAAGCCTTATTGTCTAGTCATAAGGTAGGTACACCGGCACGGACCCGCCTGACGACGACTAACTCGCGACGACAAATACCGCGGCGGCCGAGCGCCAGGAGTGCCTACTTGACCTCGCTCATCGGGAGCAGGGAACCGTAGTCTTCGCCAGAGGGGGCGACGGCCCGCGCGACTGCTCCGGCGAAGGCTGCCTTTAGCTCGGGGAACTTGGCAACCAACGCTTTGATTACCTGCATGTTCTCATCAAACGTTTTTTGCGTATTGGAAATGTCGGCTGCGGAATATTTCACCACTACATCCAGGTCGTCGACCACGGCGAGCGGGAAGATCGCAGTCCAGTGCCAGGTCTTGCCTCCGGCATTCAGATCGATGGCGTTGCCATTGGCGGGCATGTCGGCTGGTTGAACAGCTTGGACCTCGTCGTACAGTCTGTCGGTGGCCTGCGTGCTCATGAAATCGACGGGCGCGGCCAGCGCAATCGCCTCGCGATAGTAAAGCCATGCGTTGTGGTTTTGCGACTTGGCCTTGAAATCGCGGGCCTGTTGCGCGAACCACGCGGCATCGTGACCGGCCGCCTGCTGGGAACGCGCATAATAGCCGGCCAGTTTCCATTCGCTGCCAAACTGCTCGAGAACCAGGGTGAGGGTCAACGGCTTCTTGCCGCCGCTTATGTCGAGGATGGTGACGGCGTACCTGCCAGGTGGAAGATCGTTGAACACGAAGACGGCGCTGTGGCTGGTTTGGCCGGAGGGACCGAAAACACCGCACAAGAACTCGGCGTGGGCCAGCGGTTGGGCGCCTTCGGCGGTCAGCAGAAAGGGTGGTCGAACGGTTGCGGTCGCGGCGCTGAAATCGGGCTGATGGTCTTTGAGGGCGGCTTCCACCGCCGTGAAACTTGCGGCCAGCGATGGGATCGAGCTTTGTTTCAGCGCCGCGGCATCGCCACGCGCCGACATATCGAAGAAGCGCTTGCTTGCGGTTTCGAGCGACGCTTTTACCGGAGCCTCCATGTCGCCCGCGCTCAGGCAGGTTTGCGCGTAAATAGGCGCTCTAAGCAGCAGCAAGATCAGGCATGCGGGCCAGAGACTCTTTATCCAACAGCCTGGAGAAGCATTCCTCACGTCAGAGGCCTCCGTCCGCATTTTACGCGCCGGGATCGCCGTCGGGCAGGCCTAAATCTCTGCGTAAGGGCCGGATACTCAATAGCGCAAAAGAATGCAAGAATGACGGGGAGGTAGCGTTCCAAGAGCAATGGTAAAATCGGTCAGGACCCTGAATCAGTCAGGACGCTGGCGCTTGCCGGCGGGGAGTACGCGGGTTTTCTGATGCTGCACGCTCGCCAATTCATCGCATCGCTGGCTGTAGGTCTGTTGCTAGGCGTTATGGCGTCGCTAGCTCGGGCCGACGATCCGAGCACACCCCAGACTGCGCCCGCGCCCGCTGCACACCACCGGCCCCACAAGAAGAAGGCGGTGCCGCCCCCCCCACTCGTACTTCCGCCATTGCCTGCGGGCCCTCTGCAGCAGGTCCCGCTCCCCCAGCTTCCGGCGACCGCGCCCACGGTGACCTATCAGAACGGTTTGCTGACGATTCTGGCGCAGAACGCAACATTGGGCGAGATCCTGAAGCAAGTGCGAAAGCTGACCGGGGCTTCCATTGACCTTCCGGCCAACGGTGCACCAGAGCGGGTTGTAACGGAGATTGGGCCGGGCGCTCCGCGTGATGTTCTGGCCGCTCTGCTGAACGGCACGCAATTCAACTATGTGATGTTGGGATCGAGTTCGGATCCTGCGGCGATCGCCTCCATTGCGCTTACGCCCAAGCCGGGATCGGGAGAGGCCCAGACGGCGGCCAACGGTGCTCAGCCAGGGACGGTTCCCCCACCGGGCTCGCCTGTGCAGCCCTTTCGACAGCAGATGATTGCTTCGGCACCGCCGCCGGAAGCGGCCGATGATGACGCCAACACGGGGGACGAGACCGACGAAAACACCGACGATGCCGAGCAGCAGGGCCAACCGCAGCCCGCTGTCGCCCAACCCAGTCCTCCGGACCAGCAAGCGAATCCCAACCAGCCCAATGCCGGCCCGAGGACTCCCGAGCAGCTTTTGCAGATGATGCGGCAAGGGCCGCCGCCGATGATTCCCCCGCCTGCGCCGGCCACGCCTCCGGAACAATAAGCAGGATGAGGAAATGAGAGCCGCCAGGCGGCGCATGGCGCGACAAAGCGAGCGGCTGGGACCGACCGAGGAGCAGTTTAGTCGCCGCTAGCCTGGCTCTGTTGGGGTGCCAAAGCGGGTAGGAAGCGGGATGGCCGGGCCGGATCGAAAGCTGACAGGATAGCGGAGATCGCGTAATAGGCGCCCAAAATGCCCACACCGACCGATAAGATTGCCGCACTGCTGATTAGAAAAGCTGCGTAAAGTGCATCCACGTTATTATTGCCTTTTTTGCCGCTAGTTGTAGGTTCTGCGACCGCAAATAATTCAATTTACCTGCATTTGACCCCGTCTGTTGTTAACAACTATGATACGGGAGTCGGTCCGCGTACTTTCACTCTCCAACATTTCTGTGGGCCCCGTCCATATTACGGAAGTCCATAATTGTCGTCGCAAATGGCCATCACCAAGATTTCGGTGCGCGGGGCGCGCCAGCACAACCTGAAGAACATTGACGTCGAGATTCCCCGCAATACCTTGACGGTCATCACCGGCCTAAGCGGATCGGGCAAGTCGTCGCTCGCCTTCGACACGATCTATGCCGAGGGACAGCGGCGCTATGTCGAGACCCTCTCCGCTTACGCGCGCCAGTTTCTCGATCAGATGGAGCGGCCGGACGTCGACTCGATCGACGGCCTGAGCCCGGCAATTTCCATCGAGCAAAAAACCACCAGCCGCAGCCCGCGGTCGACGGTCGGCACCATCACCGAAATCTACGACTATCTTCGATTGCTCTACTCCTCGATCGGGTTGCCTCATTGCCCGAAGTGTGGCAAGCCCATCACCCGCCAGTCGGCCGACCAGATTGTGCAGCGGGTGCTGGCGCTTGCGCCCGACGATCGCGTGATGATCATGGCGCCCATCGTTCGGGGCCGCAAAGGCGAGTTCAAGAAGGAGATGGAGAAGCTTATCCAGCACGGGTTTCCGCGCGCGCGCGTGGATGGCGAACTGGTAAGCCTGGAAGACGACCTCCAGCTCGACAAGCGCAAGAACCACACCATCGAAGTGGTGGTAGATCGTCTGCTCGTCAAGCCCGGCATTGAGCACAGGCTGGAACTCTCGGTTTCGCTGGCGATGAAACTGGGCGGCGGGCTGGTGCTGGTGGTGGTGGTGAATGGCGACGAGACACTTTATTCTTCGGTCCTCGCCTGCCCGGACTGCGGCGTCAGCGTGCCGCGGCTGGAACCGCGATCCTTCTCTTTCAACAGTACCTATGGAGCGTGCCCGGAGTGCCACGGGCTGGGCAGCCGCTACGATTTCGATCCCGCCAAAGTCATCGTGGACTGGTCAAAGCCCTTGCTGGATGGCGGCCTGGGGCCAGGATCGTCGTCGCAGAATCTGATTCACGGATTGCAGTTGGTTGCCCAGGCCTATGGGCTGGACCTAGCCGCGCCATTCGAAAAATTTCCCGAGAAGGTTCAGAACCTGCTGCTCTACGGCGAGCCGTCGCGGAGCGGAAAAACGGGATTCTTCGGTGTAATCGCGCATCTCAAGCAGAATCTGGAAGGCACGACGTCCGATACTTACCGGGAGTATTTACTCGAATACATGTCAGCCACCGAGTGTCCGGTGTGCCGAGGCCAGCGACTGCGGCCGGAAAGCGTGGCCGTGAAAGTTAGCGGCATGTCGATTGCCGATTTCACGGCGCTTCCGATTTCACGCGCGCTGGAAGCGACGCGCAAAATCAAACTCACCGGACGCGATGAAACCATCGCAGGCCGTATTCTCCACGAAATCGTCGAGCGGATTGAATTCCTGAATGAAGTCGGTCTCGGCTATCTGTCGCTGGGACGGTCGGCGGCGACGCTTTCCGGCGGAGAAGGCCAGCGCATCCGGCTGGCCACGCAGATTGGATCGAAACTGCGAGGCGTGCTCTACGTGCTCGATGAACCTTCGATCGGGCTGCATTCGCGCGACAACGGACGATTGCTGGCCGCGCTGGAAAATCTGCGCGATCTCGGCAACACCGTGCTGGTCGTTGAGCACGATGAAGAAACTATTCGACGCGCCGACTATGTGATTGATCTTGGTCCGGGTGCGGGCCGGCACGGTGGCGCGCTCGTTGCCAGCGGCAACCCGGCCCAGATCATGGATGCGCCCGCCTCGCTGACCGGTGCTTACATGGCGGGACGCCAACGCATTGCCATGCTGGCGGAGCGTCGCAGCCCAAATGGCAAGGCCATAACCATTCTCGGCGCGCGCCAGAATAATCTTAAGAATCTGGATGTCGTGTTTCCGCTCGGCGTGATGACGGTGGTTACGGGCGTCTCGGGCTCGGGGAAATCGACTTTAGTCAATGACATTCTTTACCGCGCTTTGGCGCGCCAGCTCTATCGCTCGCGCGAGGAACCGGGCGCGCACAAATCGATTACCGGCAGCGAGCTGATTGACAAGGTGATTCGCATTGACCAGTCGCCGATCGGGCGCACGCCGCGCTCGAATCCCGCGACTTACACCGGGATTTTTTCGCTGGTCCGCGACGTCTTTGCCATGCTGCCCGAAGCCCGCGAACGCGGCTACAAGCCCGGACGATTTTCGTTCAACGTCTCCGGGGGCCGGTGCGAAGCCTGCCAGGGGGAAGGCCAGCGGCGGATCGAGATGAATTTTCTGCCCGACGTCTACGTGCAGTGTGAAGTGTGCGGCGGGCATCGCTACAATCACGAGACGCTGGCGGTCCGCTTCAATGGATACTCAATCGCCGACCTGCTTGAAATGCCGGTCACGGACGTGCTGCAGATTCTCGAAAACATTCCCCAAGTCCGGCAAAAGCTGCAGACGCTGGTGGACGTCGGCCTCGGATATATTGATCTCGGTCAATCTGCAGTCACGCTTTCGGGAGGCGAAGCGCAGCGCATTAAGCTGGCCCGCGAGCTGAGTAAGCGCCAGACGGGCAAGACACTGTACCTGCTCGATGAGCCCACCACCGGACTGCACTTTGACGACGTGCGCAAGTTGCTCGACGTGCTGCACCGGCTGACCGATCTCGGCAACACCGTCATCATCATTGAGCACAACATGGACGTGATTCGTAATGCCGACTGGATTCTGGACCTTGGCCCCGAGGGCGGGGAGGAGGGCGGCCGCATTGTTGCCCAGGGCTCGCCCGAGCAGGTCGCCCGCGTGAGGAAGTCGTACACTGGGCAAGAACTGGCCGCTTATTTTAACGGCTCCGCTCAGAACGGCTCGTCTGTGAAAGGCGCGCCCCGGAACTCAGGTTCCGAAACCGGCCGACAGGAATCCGCGTGAACGCATTCCCCGACAAACCAAATGCTCAGCCGGACGAGACCATCGAGCCACGCGGCGAAAAGGCTGATGCCCGCGAAGGCAGCACGGAAGGAGAAACGGAGGGTTCCCCGGCGCTTCCTGCCGTGGTGCCTTTCGCCGCTGAAATCGCGGCCCCGGACCCGCGTTTAGCCGCGGAGTTTCGCGCTGGGCCTGACGCTGGGTTCACGGCGTCCATCCTCGAAGCTCCTCGCGACCCGGCATGGACCGCCTTCGACGTGCTCCGCCTGGTCTTTCTAGCCTTGGTTGCGCTGTTCGTGGGGATGTTCGCGGTGCTCTTCGCCGCGCATTTCTCGATCCCGCATCATCCTTCCATCCTCAGCCTGGCGCGCGTGCCGCTCATCGTAGTGGCGGGACAAGTGGTAGCCTACTTGCTGGTTCTCGCCTACATGTACGTTCTGGTCACGCGCGAGCGCCGCCGCCCCGATTTTTTCGCCGCGATACACTGGAATTGGCCGAAGAACATGGCGCCCTACTTGATCGGGGGCGCAACGCTTTCGATCGCATTGCAGTTGCTGGCGCACCTGCTGCCGATGCCCAGGAATCTTCCGATTGATACTTTCTTTACCACTCCCGCAGAGGCGTGGGCGCTGACGATCTTCGGCATCACTCTGGCGCCCTTAATGGAAGAGCTTTTCTTTCGCGGATTTCTTTATCCCGTTCTGGCGCGCGGCCTCGGAATTACGGCCGCGACCTTTATAACTGCATTCGCCTTTGCGCTCCTCCATGGAGGGCAGCTCAAGTTTTCATGGGGTCCGGTGCTGGTCATTTTTCTTGTGGGCACGGTCCTCACGATGGTTCGAGCCTACAAGAATTCGGTAGCCGCCGCCCTGCTTGTCCACATCGCTTACAACGGAACCCTTTCGGTATTGATGTTCGTGGGCACGGACGGATTCCGGCATCTGGAGAAACTGAATCAGTAAAAAAAGGTCTCAGCTGTCAGGTCTCCGGTGGTGGCAGGCTGCGGAAAAACGCGACTTCGATTTTGTTTTGAAAGGGTGCGGCTTTCAGCCGTACCGCAGTCGCCAGTGCCAATTGCAGGCTGCGACTCATAGCTTGTCACGTGAAACATCGAGTTGGCAGTTGTCGGCTGTTCGCTATACCCTGAGACCTGACACCTAATACCTGAGACCTGACCCTTCATGTCTACGCCACACCAAGAGCTTCTAGAGCTGCTTGCCCGCAAGTCGTTTCGCCTGGGCGACTTCAAGCTGTCGTCGGGTGGAACCAGCGACTACTACATTGACTGTCGCACCACCACGCTAGACGCGCGTGGCGCGCAACTTGTCGGCCAGGTCTTTCTCGATGAAATGCGCCGCCAGGGCTGGCACGCCGACGCCATTGGCGGATTGACCATGGGCGCCGACCCCATTGTCGTGGCCGCTGCCGTCGTGAGCGGCACTCTGCACGGATTCTTGGTGCGCAAAGCCGAGAAGCAGCACGGCACTGGTCAGCGCATCGAGGGCTTTCGCGAGAAGGACGCGCGCGTGGTCATCGTGGACGATGTTTGCACCACTGGCGGCTCTACAGTGCAAGCCATCGAAGCCGCGCGCGAATTCGGATTCAAGATCGCCGGTGTGATGTGTCTGGTGGAGCGCGAAGAAGCGCATGGCCGCCCGAATGTAGAAAAGGCCGCCGCGCCCGCGAAGTTTGTTTCAATCTTTACGGCCAGCGATGTGCGAAAACAGCACCTGGCAACAACTAAATAATGCAGTCCGCGAACGACGAACGACGAACAGCGAACGACAAATAGCGAGCGACGAACGACCAAGCATGATTCAAACCCTTGAATGGACCAACCGCGGCGTAGTCTTCATCGACCAGACGAAGCTGCCAACCGAAGAAGTTTACGTGACCTGCACAACGCACCAGCAGGTTGCTGACGTTATCCGCAACATGGTTGTGCGCGGAGCGCCCGCAATTGGCGTGGCCGCAGCGATGGGTGTCGCACTCGGCGTCAGGAATTCCAAAGCTGAAAACGGCGCCGACCTCAAGAAGGAATTCGGCAAAATTTGCGAGATCATCCGCCAGACCCGCCCGACCGCGGTCAATCTCTTCTGGGCGATCCGCCGCATGCAGGAGAAGTTTGAAATACTCCGCATCCGACCCATCCCGCAGATCAAGCAGGCGCTGATCGAAGAAGCACAGCGTATGCACGCCGAAGACATTGCCGCCAATCAGGCCATGGGCCGCCACGGCGCCGCGCTCATGCCTGCCAGCGGAGGCGTGCTTACGCACTGCAATGCCGGGGCGCTTGCCACAGCCGGATACGGCACTGCGCTCGGCGTCATCCGCGCGGCCGTCGAACAAGGCAAGAAAATTCACGTCTATGCCGATGAAACGCGCCCCTTTCTGCAAGGCTCGCGGCTCACTGCCTGGGAACTGATGAAGGACGGCATCCCGACCACCGTGATTTCCGACAACATGGCGGGCGCAATGATGAAGCAGGGAAAAATCGGAGCCATCGTTGTGGGCGCCGACCGCATTGCCGCCAACGGTGACGTTGCCAACAAAATCGGGACCTACACGGTCGCCGTGCTGGCCAAGGAGCACGGCATCCCGTTTTACGTCGCCGCGCCCATTTCGACCGTTGACCTGGAAACGCCCGACGGCAGCGGGATTCCGATTGAGCAACGGAATCCAAAAGAAGTCACTCACATTGCCGGGAAACAAATGGTGCCCGATGGAGTCGAAGTTGAAAATCCAGCCTTTGATGTGACCCCGGCCAAATACGTGACGGCGATCATCACCGAGCGAGGAGTGGCCCGCGCGCCCTATGAGATATCACTTCGCGACCTAGCCGCAAAACCCTCGTAGTGACGCCGGCTTGCCGCGTCTCACCTCTTTTTCGGCGTCTCGATTCCTTTCCGCCATCGCGTTTGATGAGACTCATCCATGCATTCAATCACCCAATCGCGGCTCACCTTCGATAGCGGCGGGAAGTCAATCCGGCTTGACGCATACATACCCGCGGCTGACGGCGTTTCGGGCCGCCCGGAACTCGTCCCGGCGGTTGTCGCTCTCCATGGTGCGGGCGGCGATGTGCAGGGGATGGACAAGGCTGCCGCGCTGCTCGCGGCGCAGGGGTTTGCCGTCTATGTTCTCCACTTCTTCGATCGTACGGGTACCGAGTCCGCCGACAAGGCGACCATTCTGCGCAACTTCCCCATTTGGATGAAGACACTCTGGGATGCCATCAGCTTCGTCGAAAAGCAGCCGGCCGTGGATCGCGAGCGTATCGCTCTCCTCGGTTTCTCTCTCGGTGCTTATTTGTCGCTGGCCAACGCGTCGATTGATAAGCGCGTGCAAGCCGTTGTTGAATTCTTCGGTGGCCTGCCGCGCGAAATGAAGCTGTTCATGCGCCGCCTGTGTCCAGTGCTGATCCTGCATGGCGAAAACGATGCTGTCGTTCCCGTGGCCGAAGCATACAGCCTGCAGCGGTTGCTCGACGAGAAGGGTGTTCCCTACGAGATCAAAATCTATCCCGGTACGGGCCACGGCTTCGTAAATGAAGTCTGGCGCGACGCGGGATTGCGCACGCTCCAGTTCCTGCAAAAGCATCTCTGCCCGCCCCAGGAATAATACCGACCGCGGAAACCGCCAAGACGTATCATCATTGTCAAGAGGGGTGCATGCTGCGCTTGCCACAAAGATACTTCAGGTTTTTGTTCAAACTGACTTTTGCCACGCTGGCGATGCTGCCTGCCGCTGCTCAAACGCAGCCGACCCCAACCCCGCAAGCGCACCCGATCGCTACCCAAACGCTGCTGCCTTCGGTGCAGCCGCTCCCAGTCGGCCAAGTCATCGACGACGTCCAATGCGCCGCCGATTCCACCGAAACCTACGCGCTCTACCTTCCTTCCGGTTACGCCTCCGCGAAGTCGTGGCCCATCATTTACGTGTTCGATCCCGAGGCCCGCGGCAAGGTCCCCGTCACGTTATACAAAGATGCGGCCGAAAAGTATGGATTCGTCCTGGCCGCCTCCAATGATTCGCGCAATTTTCAGGGCGATGCCGCTTCCCGCGCCGCTCGGGCCGTCTGGGACGATACGCACGCCCGCCTCAGTCTGGATCCTCGCCGCATCTACACCATGGGCTTTTCCGGCGGGGCCCGCGTTGCCACCGCCCTCGCCGTCCGCTGCGAGGCCTGCGCCGTGGCGGGCGTCATTTCCCACGGGGCGGGCTATCCCTTCCCGCCCACCGAAAAAGAACACTTTGCCTACTTCGCATTCATCGGAGACCACGATTTCAACTGGCCGGAGATCATGGAACTTCGCCTCAAGAAAGAAGAATGGCCGGCTCCCTACCGGCTGCGAGTTTTCTCGGGTCAACACGAGTGGGCTCCGTCCGCTATCTTTGCCGAGGCTCTGGAGTGGCTCGAACTCAAAGCCATGCAAACCGGAGCCATTCCGCGCGACCCCGCGTTTATCGACAGGCGGTTCACGCGTACCCAGAAGGAAGCCGAGGGCGCTGCCCAGCGCAACGACACTATCGCCGAGTTCGACGCCTACCGATCGCTGGTGTTGGATTTCGCCGGACTAAGAGATGTTGCCCAATCGCAGGCGAAGCTCTCCGCGCTCAAGGACTCGCGCGAACTGAAGGAGGCGGTGAAGAAACAGCAAGGCGCCATCGACCAGCAACGAGCCTTGACGCAGGAACTCTCGTCTGACCTCGCCCAGGCCGCCGGTGCCGGATCCGAGTTGCAACTGTCGCTGCGGGCCGCCATTGCCGACGGAATGACTGGACTCAAGTTCAAAGCCGCTCACGCCAAGACCGAAGACGAGCGCCTGATCCTGACTCGCGCGTTCGACCAGCTTTGGGTCCAGGGCATCGAAGCCGGCCAGGCCGAACTTGAGCGCGCAAAACATCTCGATAAAGCCGACTTTTACTTTTCTCTGATGAGCGCGGTGACACCCAATGAACCTTGGCCTAAACTCCTGCTTGCCGAAACCGCCGCCGCCAAGGGCGATAAAAAGCGCGCCAACAAGGACCTTCGAGATGCAATTAAGAGCGGACTGAAGAATCCCGACACCATCGACAAAGACGCAAACCTGCAATCTCTGCGCAACGATCCGGAATTCCAGCGGATCGTAGCCGAGCTAAAGGCGCGGCGCGCTTCGCAGCCCGTCCAATGACCTACGGCAAGACAAATAGCTGAAAAAAGAAGTTGACGTGCTCGCGCGCCGGCGCCGAACTTTTCTCTTCCGGTTCACGTATCATTCTGTAAGGAGGTCTCCCATGTTCGCCTTCCTGCTCTGGTGCATTTTGTTCGTTCTTTGCTGGCCGCTAGCCCTCCTTGCGCTAATCGCCTATCCGTTCGTGTGGCTCGTGCTGCTGCCGTTCCGCATCCTGGGAATCGCCGTTCACGGCGTCCTGGCGCTGGTTCGGGCGGCGATCTTGTTTCCGGCGCGGCTGCTGAGCGCGCCGTTCCGGGCATAGGCGCCAGGAAGCAAATTCCTCCCGTTGATCGGAATGACAAGGGATTAGCACATTCCCGAGAATCGGGGTCTAAGCGCGGATCTTCCGTTAACCTTCCATCGTCTTCAGGGAAGGACTCACGATGAGCTTCGCTCCGGTAACACGCTGCAAGTCTTCGACGGTGAGGCCGGGGGCAATTTCTTCCAGCAGCAGGCCCTCCGGGGTGACGCGGATGTAGGCCATTTCGGTGGCAATCGTATCCACCACCTTCACTCCGGTCAGCGGAAGCGTGCATTTCTTCAGGATTTTCGGCTGACCGTCTTTGGTCGCGTGCTCCATGGCGATAATGACGCGGCGCGCACCGGCGACCAGATCCATGGCGCCGCCCATGCCCTTGACCGTTTTTCCTGGGATCATCCAGTTGGCGAGGTTGCCTTGTTCGTCGACTTCCATTGCCCCGAGCACGCTCAGATCGACGTGCCCGCCGCGAATCATGCCGAAGGAATCGGCGCTGGAAAAGTAGGCTGTGCCCGCCATCTCGCTGACCGTTTCCTTGCCGGCATTGATCAGGTCGGCGTCTTCAGTGCCCTCCACCGGATAGGGGCCGATGCCGAGCATTCCATTTTCGCTTTGCAGGACCACGTCCATACCGGGCGGAACGCAGTTGGCGATGAGCGTCGGCAGGCCGATGCCGAGGTTGACATAAAATCCATCGCGCAGTTCGCGGGCGATCCGCTTGACGATGCGGTCGCGTTTGTCTACATCTTTGGAGGGCTTAGTTTCGGTCGCCATAGTATTCTTCGGTTCGGAAACGTCGTTCGTCGTTGGCAATTTGCCGTTCGCATTCTTCGATCAGGTTAACGCTTTTTCCGTCTGTGGAGCGCGCGGAGGCGTTTTGGTTATCTCTCGTCAATTGCGCCGCAAGCGATTGTGCGAACAGCGACCGACGAATAGCGGATGACTATCTATCCCGCAGCCGCCTTCCTCACAGTTCTTTTTTCGATACGCTTTTCAAATTGCTCACCTTGAAAAATGCGCTTCACAAACACGCTGGGCGTATGCACCATGTCGGGATCGAGTTCTCCCGGTTCCACCAGATGCTCGACTTCGGCGATCGTGATTTTGGCCGCCGTTGCCATCATCGGATTGAAGTTGCGCGCGGTCTTGCGATAAACCAGATTGCCCCACTTGTCGCCCTTCCAGGCTTTGATGAAGGCAAAGTCGGCTCGGAGAGCGCGTTCCATGATGTAGGTTCGGCCGTCGAACTCGCGCGCCTCTTTGCCCTCGGCGACCACGGTGCCCACGCCGGTGGGCGTGAAAAACGCTGGAATTCCCGCGCCCGCAGCACGAATCCGCTCCGCGAACGTTCCCTGAGGAACCAGGTCAAGCTCCACAGTGCCGTTGAGTACCATTTGTTCCAGCAATTTGTTTTCGCCGACATAGGTTCCGATGTGGCGCTTGATCTGCCCCTTGGAGAGAAGCAAGCCCACGCCGAAGCCATCGACTCCAGCGTTGTTGCTGATGGTGGTGAGGTTCTTTACGCCCTTGGCGGCAAGCGCGCGGATGAGATTCTCCGGATTGCCACAGAGCCCGAATCCGCCGACCATGATGGTGGCGCCGTCGAATACGTCGTGGATCGCCTCTTCGGCGCTGGCGACGACCTTGTGCATGACGCTGTGATTCTAAACGAAAATTCATTTTCGAGGGATGGCGGAGGTCAGTGCCAGATTGCAGGACCGGGCCACGAGTCTCGGGCCGCGAGCTTCGAGCAACCGTACAGCTCACGCTCGCAGCTCGCGACTCAGTTCACTTCTTCAGTTTCACTTGTGACTTTTGCTTTTTCCTCAGCTCGTGCGCGCGTTCGAATTCGGCCGCCAGTTCCCGCGTGTCGAGGTTTTCTCGGATGTGGGCAAGCCGCTGTTCGAGCTTGCGCAGCGCTGCGGCCAGGTTTTTCTTGTTTGTGATCGCGATATCGCGCCACATGGAATACGGGGAGCCGGAAATACGCGTGACTTCGCGCAGGGCGCGGCCGCCGATATCGAGAAGCGGCGCATCCGGCCCGAATTCATCTACCAGCGCGGCCGCCAGCGCGGTTGAGATCATCTGCGGAAGGTGGCTGACCCAGGCGCAGAAGCGGTCGTGGTCCGCCGGATCCACCATGGCCGCGCGCGCGCCCATCTTCTCGACGCAAGCGACGAACTCCCCGCAGCGTCCTGCGTGCGCATTCTGGCGGGGCAGCGGCGTGAACAGCCACGCAGCACCTTCGAACAGATCGGCGTCGGCGGATTCGACGCCGGCAAATTCCTTGCCCGCCATCGGGTGACCGGCCAGGAAACGCTGTCCGGCAGTGCGGCCGAAAGACTTGGAGGCGCGAGCGACAATTTCGGCTTTTGTGCTGCCGACGTCGGTGACCAGCGTGCTGGTCGGGAGTGCGGGACCGAGGCGTTCGATCAAGTCGAGAATGGCAATCACGGGCGTGGCCAGAATGACGAGATCGCTGGCGTGAACGGCATCGGCAATGTTGGGCGAGCCGCCGTCAATGGCTCCGCAATAGCGGGCGCGTTCGAGAACGGGCGCACGATCGCAGCCAATGACGCGGCCTGCGAGATGGCGCTTGCGGAGGGCAAGGCCAAGCGACCCGCCGATCAGGCCCGTTCCGATGATGGTGACTTGCTTGAAGCTCATTTGTAATTTGTGATTTGCAATTTGTAATCGCAAGACAAAATCACAAATTACAAATTCTCTTATGCGATCTGGCGGCCGATGGCGGGGGCAATCATGCGAATGCTGTCCATCAGTTCCGCGAATTGCTCGGGATAAAGCGACTGCGCGCCATCCGACAACGCTTTATCGGGCTGGTGATGCACCTCGATCAGCAGGGCATCGGCTCCGGCGGCCACCGAGGCGCGGGCCATGGGAGCGACCTTGTCCCGGCGTCCGGTGCCGTGCGAGGGGTCGGCGGTCATCGGCAAATGCGAGAGTTTATGAATGATGGGAATGGCCGAGATATCCATCGTGTTGCGCGTGTAAGTCTCGAAGGTGCGGATGCCGCGCTCGCAGAGAATAATTTCGTAGTTGCCTCCGGCGAGCAGGTACTCGGCCGAGAGCAGCAGCTCTTCGAGCGTGGCGGCGATGCCGCGCTTCAGCAGAATCGGTTTGCGAATCTTGCCGAGTTCGCGGAGCAGATTGAAATTCTGCATGTTGCGCGCGCCGACCTGGAAGATATCGACATAGGGCAGCATGATCGGAATCTGGGAGATCTCCATGACCTCGCTGATTACGAGCAGGTTGAAGCGGTCGCCGGCCTCGCGCAGAAGCTTCAGTCCTTCCGGCCCGAGCCCCTGAAAGGAATAAGGAGAGGAGCGGGGTTTGAAGGCGCCGCCGCGAAGCACGCGCGCCCCGGCTTTCGCAATCAGTTCGGAGACGGTCAGCAGTTGCTCGCGGGATTCGACCGAGCAAGGTCCCGCCATCACGACAATGTTCTTGCCGCCGATTTCGAGGCCGTTCGGGAATTTGACGATCGTGCCTTCGGGCCGGAAGTTGCGGCCCGCGAGCTTGTAGGGCGAGGTGATGCGATGGACTTCCTGCACGCCGGGCAGCATTTCGACTTCGCGCGTGTCGAAATCGGAGCGCGCGCCCACGCCGCCGAGCACCGTCTTAAGCGCGCCGGTCGACCGGTGGACTTCAAAGCCCATCTGGACCAATTGATCGATCACATGCTGGATCTGATCTTCACTGGCGGAATCTTGCATGGCTACGATCATGAGTTAGCTCGCCTACCATCCAACAAATCGGTTATTTGCTCTTCTACTACCGAAGAGATGTCATCCTGAGCGAAGCCTGGGTCCCCGGAACGCCCGGCTTTGGCGTTGTGGGGTGGGAAGCGAAGGATCTTTCTCTTCGGCTCTTGCGCCAGCTTCAATCCTCAAATCGCGAATCGATCTCGCCTTCCTGCTGCGTCGGTCGATCGGCGGGAACGATTTCGTGCTTCTGAATGCTGCGCATCACGTCCATGATGCGCTCGTAGATCTGCGCCAGATCCCGCGCTGACAATGGCCCGCTACTCGACCGCTGCACATTGGCGATGACCTCTTTCTCGCGCTCCGGCTCGTAAATGGGCAAGCTGGTATTGCGCTTCAGGCGCCCAATTTCGACGGCGGCGCTAGCCCGCTCGTTGAGCAACGCCGCGAGTTTGCGGTCCAGATCGTCGATTTTCCTGCGCCAATCGGAAATGTCCATGGAACTGTTAGCTTTCAGCCGTCAGCCATCAGCCATCAGGTAAAGCTTTGTGCTCAAGACCTGTAGCCAGTCCGTTCGAGTGCGTCAGTCCAGCGGCGTCTCATTTATGTTGCGATTTTAGCTGATGGCTGATGGCTGACCGCTGACGGCTGTGATGCTGTGAGCTGCCTTATGAATTCTGACACATGCACGGCTTCCCGTCCCGGATTTTGTTCGATGACGTTGACGATCGCGCTGCCCACTACGGCAGCTTCGGCGAACTTGCCTACGGCAGCGAATTGGTCGGGCGTCGAGATTCCGAAGCCTACAGCTACCGGGAGCCTTGAAAAGCCGCGGATGCGTTTGACCAGACTCTTGGCGTCTCCGGTCATTTGGTCGCGCGTGCCGGTGACTCCAGTGCGCGAGATGGCGTAAATGAATCCGGTGGAGACCTCGGCGATCTGCTTCAGGCGCTGGTCGGTTGATGTAGGCGCAGCCAGGAATATTGTGGCGAGGTCGTTCTTGCGCGCTTCGCGCAGGTATTCGGCCGATTCTTCGATGGGGAGGTCGGTGATGAGCGTGCCGTCGATTCCGGCCAGACGCGCAATGTGGCAGAACTTGGCGAGGCCCATGCGCAGAATCGGGTTGAGATAGGAAAAGACGACGAGGCCGACCGATTGCGAGTGCTCGCGGATTTCGGCCGCGAGTTTGAGCACGTGCTCGAGGGATGTTCCGTGTTTGAGCGCGCGTTCGCTGGCGCGCTGGATGACCGGTCCATCGGCGAGCGGATCGCTGAAGGGAACGCCAAGTTCGATGGTGCTTGCTCCCGCTTCAATCGCGGCGAGAATGACCTCGCGCGTGGTGGCGATGTCGGGATCGCCGCAGGTGACGTATGCGACGAGCGCGGGTCTAGATTCGAAGTGAAAGGGCATGAAGGTTCAATTGTAGATTGCGGAAAGCTTGATTGAGTTCGAGCGGGGAACAAATAAGAGGAATTACCTTCGAAACAAGAGTCGTGTTTTGCTGTCAGGTGCGTGTTTTCGTGGTCCGGGTTTACCCTAATGAGCCCCCCTGAGTGGTCTTTGAAAATAAAAGACTTAGAGGGAGGATCTCGCAGATCTTTGAAAAATAAGGACTTGCCTATAAGATATTTTAAAATCAGTAAGTTAAGAGAGATTAAGCGCGCGGCATTCTTTATACGCGGTTCATTCGGGAGATCAATAACCCGGGAACGGAGGTCTCCTGTGAGTTTGCCGAGAGGTTCGGTTCATCGAACCACCAGAAAAATCCGCGCTCTTCTAGTGTCTCAGCCACTTCGTAGAACTGGTCTCATAAATACCTGAGCAAGATTTGCATGCAACCGAGACGAACCATGCCGAAGAAGTTCTCGACGTGGTACTCCCAACGGATCACGAGCCGACGAAAATGATGGAGCCAAGCGAAAAGTCGTTCCACTCGCCAACGTCTGCGGTAGCGGCGCAAAGGACGACCATCTTGCGTCGGCGTCCGGCGCTCTCCGCGATGGGGTGCGATCATCTCGATGTCGTAACGCTCGGCCAAGTCACGATCCAGACGGTCACTGTCATACGCTTTGTCGCCGATCAATCGCGGCGGGAGGGTGTCGAGGAAGCTGTGTCCGAGGACGCCTTCGACGAGTTGGCTTTCGTGCGGCGAAGCGCTTTCGATACTAACGGCGAGAGGAAGACTGTGATCATCGGCGAGAGCGATGATTTTCGTTCCCTTGCCGCGTTTGGTGGGCCCGACCGCGAGGCCCCCTTTTTTGCCCCCGTGAAGGAGGCATCGATGAAAGCCTCCTCCAGTTGCAATTTTCCTCGGGCCTGCAGCTCCTCCGCCAAGGTACGCAAGATGCGTTCCAACTTGCCCTCCCGCACCCATTGCTGGAAACGACGATGGCAAGTCTGGTACGGCGGATACTTCTTGGGCAGTTCGCGCCACTGTGCCCCCGTCCCCAAGACCCACAAAATCCCGTTGAGGACTGCTCGTGTGTCTTGCCACGGACGACCTCGACCATCGGAGCGTCGCTTCGGTCGCAAGATCGGTTCGATCAGTTGCCACTGGGCATCGCTGAGTTCCCATCGTCCTCGCATGCCCTCCTTCTGCCTATTTTTCTACACGCAGAAAATAGCTAAGTAGGTTCAGCAACCATTTATGAGACCAGTTCTAAGCAGTAACTAATCCAGCTTCAAATTCTCCCGCATAATTCCAATATCTTTGTCTCCGCGGCCGGAAATATTCACGATCACCACCTCCGACTTCTTCATCTTCGGCGCGCGCTTGATGACTTCAGCCACGGCGTGGGCCGACTCCAGCGCCGGAATAATGCCTTCGGTTCTGGCCAGCAGCGTAGTCGCTTCAAGCGCTTCGGCGTCACTGGCGGGGACGTACTCAGCTCTGCCGGTATCGTGTAACTCGGCGTGCTCGGGACCGATTGACGGGTAGTCGAGGCCTGCGGAGACGGAATGCGTGAGCGCAATCTGGCCTGACTTATCTTGTAAGACGTACGAGTAAGTTCCCTGCAGCACTCCCGGCGATCCTCCGCGGAAGCGGGCGGCGTGATCGCCCAGCGATTCGCCTCGGCCCCCAGCTTCTACGCCGATCAGTTCGACCTTCTTATCTCTTATAAAGTCGTAGAAAATTCCGATCGAGTTCGAGCCTCCGCCTACGCAGGCGATGATGGTCTTCGGCAACCTGCCCTCAGCCTTCAGAATCTGCGCCCGCGCTTCGCGTCCTATCACGCGGTGAAAGTCGCGCACCATGGTGGGATACGGGTGCGCACCCAACACGCTGCCGAGCAGGTAATGCGTGGTGCGGACGTTGGTCACCCAGTCGCGCATGGCTTCATTGATGGCGTCTTTGAGGGTGCGCGAACCGGAATCTACGCCGCGGACTTCCGCGCCCAGCAGCCGCATGCGGAAGACGTTAAGTTCCTGGCGGCGCATGTCTTCGGTGCCCATATAAACCACGCATTCGAAGCCGAGCAGGGCGCAGACGGTAGCCGTGGCGACTCCATGCTGGCCAGCTCCGGTTTCGGCGATCACACGGCGCTTGCCCATGCGCTCGACCAGCAGTCCCTGGCCGAGGCAGTTGTTGATTTTGTGCGCGCCAGTGTGGAGCAGGTCTTCGCGCTTCAGATAGATTTTCGCGCCGCCCAGTTTCTTCGTCAGGCGCGCGGCGAAGAAGAGTGGTGTGGGGCGTCCGGCATAAGTCTTCAGCAGCAAATCAAGACGCTGCTGGAATTTCTTGTCGCGTTTGGCCTTTTCGTATTCGCGTTCCAGTTCCTGAAGCGCGGCCATCAGCGTTTCAGGGACATAGCGGCCGCCGTAGGGGCCGAAGCGGCCGGGGCCTGTAGCATTCTTCGGGGTGATCGACGTGCTTGCCCGATTCGACGGGCGAGATGCCCGGCGCTCCACTATGTTTCTGGAGGCAGCCATCGTTCAGCTAGCCTCGTCCATTGCGCGCACGGCTTGAATGAAGGTGCGGATTTTCCGGTGGTCTTTCTTGCCGGGCTCGCATTCGACGCCGGTGGAGACATCGACTCCCCAGGGATGAAGAAGATGCATCGCGTTCTGGACGTTGCCGGGGCGGAGCCCGCCGGCGACGATGAGCTTACTGATGCTGTTGATGATGCCCGCCCAGGGCTGCACGCGCTCCCAGTCGAAAGTATGGCCGGTGCCGCCGGGCCTGGTGGCAGCGGAGGAATCGAGCAATACACCCGAGATCACACCGGGGCGAAATCCGTGGGTTTCCAGGAAGAGGTCACCATTGTGTGCGACGTGAATCTTGTGCACCCGTTTGCCCTTGTAGGCCTCGTCGGGCTCGACCAGGCCGACCGCGACCGGATCCCAACCGACAGATTCGTCGTCGGGCTTATCGAAAATCTGTGCGGGGCAGGAGCGGAAAATAGTGGGACGGCTGGTGCCATTGGAAAGAGCTTTGAACAGGGAAAGCGAGAATTGCTTATCCTCGCTACCGTGCAATTGCACAGCGGTCAGGCCTGCGATCTGGGCGGTGTTTTGAACGTGATCGACGGTCTCGTCGACAAAGACGCCGATTTTTTCGATGGCCGGCGGCAACTGGGAGGCGATGCAGCGCGCAGCTTCGACGGTGACGTGGCGCGGGCTCTTCGGATAGAAGACGAAGCCGACCGCGTTTGCGCCCGCATCGACGGCGGCGAGCGCGTCGTCGAGGTTCGTGATCCCGCAGATTTTGATCCACGTCATAAGAACAGTTGTCCGCTATCGCTTGCCAGTTGTCAGTAAAATCACCTAGCCACTGACCACTGCTCTTGCTTCCTCCATCAATTTTGCTAACGCCTCCCCGGCATGCTCCGCTCTCATCAGCGATTCGCCGATGAGAAACGCGTCGTATCCGGCGGTGCGCAAGCGCGCGAGATCCGCGCCGGAATGGATGCCGCTTTCGGCCACGGCCAGGCAGCCCTCGGGAATTTTTGCGGCCAGCCGGAGAGGCGTCTCGAGATTGACTTTGAACGTGCGCAGATCGCGGCTGTTGATGCCTGCCAGGTCACAGCCGGCGTCCAGCGCGCGCTGAAGTTCTGTTTCGTCGTGGGCTTCGCAGAGCACATCCAGTTCGTGCGAGCGGGCATTCCGCAGGAGCGACACCAGGTCGCGCTGCTCAAGGGCGGCGACAATCAGCAGGACCGCGTCGGCCGAGTGAGCGCGAGCTTCGAGAATCTGAAATTCGTCAACAATGAAATCCTTGCGCAGGCAGGGAAGAGACGCGGCAGCCGAAGCCTCGCGCAGGTAATCGAGCGAGCCCTGGAAAAATTCCTCGTCGGTGAGCACCGAGAGCGCAGCCGCGCCGGCTTGCGCAAATTCGCGGGCCAGGGCAGCCGGCTGAAAGTCCGCGCGGATCGATCCTTTCGAAGGAGAAGCTTTCTTCAGTTCCGCGATGATCGCGATGCCGTTTTGTGAGACGCTCTGCAGGTGTGCCCGAAAGCCCCGGGGACGGTGCTGTTCGGCTGCGCGCTCGATCTCGCGCGCACTCACAGTGCGGCGCCGTTGGGAAAGGCGCTGGCGTGTAACGGCGAGAATGGAATCAAGGGAGGTCGGCATGCTGCAAGCATCAATTATACGGAAGTGACCGCGAATCACGCCGACAAGCCGCTCCTCATAGCCACGCAACCGCCGGATTCCAGGTTTGGCGCTCGAATCCGGCCCGGAAAGTCTAATCGCCCAACCGGGCCCAGAAATCGGCCGACGCAACGACCGGCACGGTTTCAAACTCGACCAGATCGTCCCAGCGGCGGATCCAGTCGCTGAACGCCTCAACGTTGGGAGCGTCCATCATCTGGAAGCAGCGGGAGCCATTCTCCTCCATCCAACTGGACTGGTAAGTGACCCCGTCGGGCAGCATCCGGCCATGCGACTTGAAGCGCTCACCGACTGGCTTTGGATTGCCTTGTTTGAAACGCTCGATGACCATAAACAGCATGGATGGGAGTGTAACGGAACGGTGGCCGCGCCGGGCAGTTCATCGGTGACGGCGGTCATTGACCCTTGCTCTGCAAGATGCTATAAACGTGTGCTTTGTGCTGGAGTTGCCCGGTCTTTTATATGGTTGGCACTGCGGCACATTGGTATTCCGACGCGGCCAAATCGGCACTCCTTGCTTTTATGCGTTGCGGTGGAAGCGTAGTCGGAACTCTGGCGACTTTGGTTTGGGCCTGCGACCAACGCAGGACGGCTTAAGCGCCGGAGCAAGAACACACCGTGACCCCTGACTAGAGACTCTGAGGAAAATTATGATGCGCACTTTGACCGCCAATTTTGCGTCCGCAAGCCGCGCGATTGCGAAAGCATCCGCCGCTTTAGTGACTTTGCTTTTTGTGACCACCGCCTGCGCCTGGGCCCAGCCCGCCGAAGAAGCCGGAGGAGGCGAGGCTGCCCTTAAGCTGCCCGATCTTTCGTCGGTCAGCTTTCTGAATAACGCCATTGACGGCCACAAGCTCCTGCTGATTGGAATTCTGTTTTGCCTCTTCGGACTGAGCTTCGGCATGGCCATCTATATGCGGCTAAAGAATCTGCCCGTGCATCGCTCAATGCGCGAGATTTCCGAACTCATCTACGAAACCTGCAAGACCTACCTGGTGACCCAGGGCAAGTTCCTGATGGTGCTTTGGGCGTTCATCGCCGCGGTCATGGTGCTGTATTTCGGTGTGCTGCGGCATTTCGAGGTTCAGCGCGTGTTCATCATTCTCGTCTTCAGCGTGGTGGGCATCGCGGGCAGCTACGGCGTTGCATGGTTTGGCATCCGCGTGAACACGTTCGCAAATTCACGGACGGCGTTCGCGTCGCTGCCCGGCAAGCCTTATCCGGTATATCAGATTCCGCTCGAAGCCGGCATGTCGATCGGCATGATGCTGATTTCGGTTGAGCTGCTGATCATGCTCTTCATTCTGCTGTTCGTGCCGGGCGATTACGCTGGCCCATGCTTCATCGGATTCGCGATCGGCGAATCGCTGGGCGCGGCCGCGCTGCGTATTGCCGGTGGCATCTTCACCAAGATCGCAGACATCGGCAGCGATCTGATGAAGATCGTGTTCAAGATTAAAGAAGACGACGCCCGCAACCCTGGCGTGATTGCCGACTGCACCGGCGACAACGCGGGCGACTCGGTTGGACCGTCGGCGGACGGATTTGAAACCTATGGCGTGACCGGCGTCGCGCTGATCACCTTCATTCTGCTGGGTGTGAAGGATCCGACGATTCAGGTCCAGTTGCTGGTCTGGATTTTCGTGATGCGCGTCATGATGCTGGTGTCGTCGGCGGCGTCTTATTTCATTAACGGCGCGATCGCCAAAGCCAAATATGCCCATGCCGACGAAATGAATTTCGAGCACCCGCTCACTTCGCTGGTTTGGATCACGTCGATCGTCTCGATTGTGCTGACCTACATCATTTCCTATCTCATCATCCCGGGCCTTGGTGGCGACACTTCGCAGTGGTGGAAGCTGGCGACCATTATTTCCTGCGGAACGTTGGCGGGCGCCGTGATCCCCGAACTGGTGAAAGTGTTCACCTCGGTGAACTCGCGGCACGTGAAGGAAGTGGTCAAATCGGCGCAGGAAGGCGGAGCGTCGCTCGGCATTCTTTCGGGATTCGTGGCCGGCAACTTTTCCGGCTACTACCTCGGGCTGTCGATGATGGCGCTGATGGCCGTCGCCTACTACATGAGTACGATGGGTTTGGCGTTGGCAGCGGGAATGCTGGCTCCGGCGGTTTTCGCGTTCGGCTTGGTTGCCTTCGGTTTCCTCGGCATGGGGCCGGTGACGATTGCGGTCGATTCCTATGGTCCGGTGACCGACAATGCGCAGTCGGTGTATGAACTCTCTCTGATTGAGCAGGTGCCCAACGTCAAGGCGGAGGTCAAGAAAGACTTCAACATTGACATCAACTTTCAACGCGCCAAGGATTTGCTGGAAGAAAACGACGGCGCGGGCAACACCTTCAAGGCTACGGCCAAGCCGGTGCTGATCGGCACCGCCGTGGTCGGCGCGACGACCATGATTTTCTCCATCATCATGGCGCTTACCAAAGGCCTCACCGCTGACGTGGACAAGCTCTCGCTCCTGCACGCTCCGTTCTTTCTGGGACTGATCACGGGCGGCGCGATGATCTACTGGTTCACGGGCGCCTCCACGCAGGCCGTGACCACAGGCGCCTACCGGGCCGTCGAATTCATCAAAGCGAACATCAAGCTGGAAGGCGTCGAAAAAGCCAGCGTTGCCGACAGCAAGAAGGTAGTTGCCATCTGCACCCAGTACGCGCAGAAGGGCATGTTCAACATCTTCCTTGCCGTCTTCTTCGGGACCCTGGCGTTTGCGTTCGTCGAGCCGTTCTACTTTATCGGCTACCTGATTGCGATCGCGCTGTTCGGTCTCTATCAGGCCATCTTCATGGCGAATGCGGGCGCGGCCTGGGATAACGCCAAGAAGATTGTGGAAGTCCAGCTGAAGCAGAAGGGAACACCGCTGCACGATGCAACCGTAATCGGCGACACGGTCGGCGATCCGTTCAAGGACACGTCGTCAGTCGCCATGAACCCGGTCATCAAGTTCACGACCTTGTTCGGGTTGCTGGCCGTGGAGTTGGCCGTTTCGCTGACGCACGATCAAGGCGCGGGCCTGACGCATGGCTTGGCGCTGGCGTTCTATGTGGTTTCCTTCATCTTCGTCTACCGGTCGTTCTACTCGATGCGAATTGGGACGAAGTAAGTGTTAGGCGGACGCCCTCGTCCGCCCACCCACTACTAAGGCCCGGTTCCCGCGAGAGTTGATGTGACAGTGCAGTTCTGCCTGAAGTAAGAACGCCATCCGGCTTGCCGGATGGCGTTTTGTTCTTGCGTAGGGCCGGCATCTTGCCGGCCGCGTGCCCCATTCATCGCGCACTTTGCGATGAGTGCAACTCCGTCGCGGCGTCATGCCGAAAGTCTTCGCCCTTAAGCGTACGAAGCTGCGATTCTACAGCGAACTCATATTCGACAGGAACTGGCTGTTTGCGGTCGTTTTGCTGAGCTTATCGATCAGCAACTCCATCGCTTCGACCGGCGACAGCGGGTTCAGCACTTTGCGCAGTACCCAGATGCGCTGCAAATCTTCCTTCGGAATCAGCAGCTCTTCCTTACGTGTGCCCGAGCGCTGAATATCGATGGCCGGGAAGGTACGCTTATCGACCAGCTTGCGCTCCAGAATAATTTCCGAATTACCCGTGCCTTTGAATTCTTCGAAGATCACGTCATCCATACGCGACCCGGTATCAATCAAAGCCGTCGCGATAATTGTCAGCGAGCCGCCTTCTTCGATGTTGCGGGCGGAGCCGAAGAATCGTTTTGGACGCTGCAAGGCATTCGAGTCCACGCCGCCTGAGAGCACTTTGCCCGAAGGCGGAACAATTGTGTTATAGGCGCGCGCCAGGCGCGTAATCGAATCAAGCAGGATCACGACGTCGCGCTTGTGCTCGACTAGTCTTTTTGCTTTTTCAATCACCATTTCCGCGACCTGCACGTGCCGCGCCGCAGGCTCGTCAAACGTCGAAGAAATAACTTCGCCCTTCACCGAGCGCTGCATGTCCGTCACTTCTTCCGGGCGCTCGTCAATCAGCAGCACCATGAGCACGACTTCCGGATGATTCGTGGTTATCGAGTTGGCCACGTTCTGCAGCAGCATGGTTTTGCCGGCGCGCGGCGGAGAAACGATCAGGCCGCGCTGCCCTTTGCCGAGCGGCGTCAGCAGATCCATAACGCGCGCGCTGATGTTCTCGCGGACGGTTTCGAGCTTCAATCGCTCATTCGGATAGAGCGGCGTCAGGTTGTCGAACAGGATCTTGTTGCGCGCCTCGTCGGGCGACTCGAAGTTGACCGCCTCGATTTTGACGAGCGCGAAGTATTTTTCGCCTTCGTGGGGCGGACGGACCTGGCCGCTGATGGTGTCGCCGGTCTTGAGGTCGAATTTACGGATCTGTGAGGGCGACACGTAGATGTCGTCCGGCCCGGGCAGGTAGTTGTAGTCGGGCGAGCGCAGGAAGCCGTAGCCGTCAGGGAGGATCTCCAGCACACCTTCCGCGAAGATGTGTCCTTCTTTTTCACTTTGCGCCTGTAGGATCTTGAAGATGAGGTCCTGTTTGCGAAGTCCGCTGGCGCCGGGGAGTTCCAACGATCGGGCGATCTTGGTCAGCTCCGTAATGTTCTTTTCTTTTAGTTCTGCGATGGTCATATTCACCTACAAGGTTGGATTTTCGGGAGGGATTCTCTCGGGGAAATTTGCCGCCGTGTGGGCACACGGCGGAGCTGCTTAGGCAGCCCGCCGTTGTGCTTCGGCAAAGTTTTCGGGTTCACTCAGGATGTCGTGCCGTTCGGCATCCGCGATCTTGTCGAATACCTCGTTCATGGTTTCCTGGATGCGAGTGTTCGGCTTATGAAATTTGCGTGTTGCCTTTGAGGCAAGCTGGCAAAGCATATAGCGGTTTCTCAAAGTATGTAGTGCTTCAAAAACGCGATCGGAGCGCATTTTCGGTTGTTCTCCTTCTCGGAAAATTTCAGGCTGCCAATCCTTATCGTTCCGCCAAATGGCCACCACGCGGCCAAGCCAGAGCATTCAGGCTGGATGGACTGGATTTGCCAGAATTACCCAAATAGATGCCCTGCCCGACCCGAAAGTTGCTCAATTCTTAGGAGTTAGAACTATGCGGGCAGAAGCTGTCGCGGGCGTTCGGAAAATGATTACCTGCCCTGGGACGTATGTGAGTATAACAAACCGGCCGGGCCGGTCAAGCACAATTTCCGCCCGCGGATTGATCCTTCGGATGCCTACTTGAGAGCGCTTAACCGCTTGGATAGACGGGACTTATACCGCGAGGCGGTGTTTTCGTGCAAAACTCCCTTTTTGGTCGACTTGTCCAGTGTCGACACCGTTTCCCGGTAAACCTCGCCGGCCGCAGCTTTGTCGCCCTTTTCCAGGCTCTCCCGCAGGCTCCGCAGCGCCGTGCGCAGTTGCGATGCGTTGGCCCGGTTGCGGGCGGTTCGTTTCTCTGTCTGACGGGCGCGCTTCAGCGCCGAAAAATGATTGGCCATGAGCCTTGATTACCTTTGTTTCGCCTGGGTGCGCCAGGAGGATATTCCGGTAGGAACCGAAGCTAATATTCTACGGGAGCAAGTCGCAGCGGGTCAAATGCTTGGAATGGGAACCGCTTGCGAATCAAGGCCCGCCCCGGGTTTTTGGCCGCGAAGCGGCGTAAGAATTCGGCCCACGGCGCAAGCCGTGGGTGGGAACGCGGATTTCACCCTGAGCCCCCACGGGGCGAAAGAAGATTTCGCCGGCATTCAGTTGATCGCCGTTAGCCGTCGTTCGAAGAGTCCGAGGTCTGAATTCATGAATCCGCTCGACCGCCTCAAGGTCCTCATCAACTCCTCCACTCCCATCGTCGTCATGGAAACGGTTGAGGAACTGCGCGCCGTCTCGCTCGTGCGCGCCGCCTGTTCCGACCTGAACATGGCCGTGTTCGAGTGGACCATCGCCGACGGCTTGGTGCGGTCGGGTTCGAACACCCCCGCGGCGGCTCCGCAGCCCTTTGCCCGAGCGGCGGCATTTCCCCAGGGCACCAGCGAAGGCGACCGGCTGGTTCGTTCCGTTCTGTCGTCTTTCGGTGGCGATGCCGCGGCCGCTGCCGCCCCCAAGACCTCTGTCTACAATTCCACTGACCCGGTGCAGGCGCTTGCCAACCTCGAAACCATGACGGTTGAGGCCGTGTTCATCCTCAAGGACTTTCACCGCCACATGGATAACCCGGTCGTCGTCCGCCGCCTGCGCGATGTGGGGCAGAAATTCTCCGCAAATCGCCGCACGCTGGTCCTGACGGCGCCCTCGGTCGAAATGCCTCCCGAGCTTGCCAGCTTGGTCGAGTTTCTCGATCTGCCCTTGCCCGATCAGTCGCGCCTGCGCGAGATCATCCGTGAAATCTACACGCGCCTTTCCGCCACGCACACGCTCAAACTTCAGCTCGATGCCGATGGCGTGGATGCCATGGCCGCCAACTTGCGCGGCCTCACCGAAGAGGAAGCCGACCGCGCCATTTCGCAGACTCTGGTTGCGCGCCTCGCGCTCTCGCCCGACTGCGTCACCGACGTGCTCGACGCCAAGAAATCTCTGCTCAAGCGCTCGCAGATGCTCGAGTTCGTCGAAGCCAAAGACAACATGGCCAGCGTGGGCGGGTTGGACAATCTGAGGAACTGGCTGCACCAGCGCCAGGGAGCCTGGGATGCCCGCGCCCGCGAATTCGGCCTCGAAGCGCCGAAAGGCGTGATCATCCTTGGTGTGCAAGGCTGCGGCAAAAGCCTGTGCGCCCGCGCCGTTGCCGGAGAGTGGAAGCTCCCGTTGGTCAAATTCGATACGGCTGCCGTCTACGACAAATTCATCGGCGAGACCGAAAAGCGCATCCAGAAAGTCTTCAAAGTGGCCGAAGGCCTGGCGCCCTGCGTCCTATGGATTGACGAACTGGAAAAAGTTTTCGCCGGCAGCGGCCCCGATTCCGCCTCCGCCGACGCGGGCGTGTCGGCGCGCCTGCTGGCGTCGTTTCTCTCCTGGATGCAGGATCGCAAAGCTCCCGTCTTCGTCGCCGCCACGTGTAACAACGTAACGGTGCTCCCGCCCGAACTGATCCGCAAAGGCCGTTTCGACGAACTCTTCTTCGTAGACCTGCCAAGCCAGGCCGAACGCAAGCAGATCTTCGCGATCCAACTGACAAAGCGCAAACGCAAGCCGGAAGACTACGACTTAGATCGCATAGCCGAAGCCGCCAAAGGCTTCTCCGGAGCAGAAATCGAATCCGCCGTCCAGGGCGCAATGTACGCCGCGTTCAGTAGAGACGCGGCTTGCCGCGTCTCCAACGCCGCGAGTAAGCAGGATTTGCGCGCCGAAGACCTGCTCGCCGCGCTGTCGTCCACCGTGCCGTTGTCGGTCACCCGCGCTGAGGAAATCGCGGAGTTGCGGGCGTGGGCAAAGGATCGCGCAGTGTGGGCGTCGTCGCCGGAGACAAAGGCGGAAGGGGAAGGAGCGTAACGTGGGAGCGCCTGGTCTGGGGTTTGAGCGATGCCTTCGGTAGAGTCACGAGGATCGAGCATGTCGGATGTGCCAAATAGGCTGATATCAAGAGCCCTGCGTGAAATGGCTTGGCTATTGGCATGCGTCGCAGCTGCCACTTTGTTCTGCTTCGTTGCACCTGAATACGGCTACGACCCTGTTCCGTTCTTCACGATCTGCTTTTACCTTCTGACGGGGTTGGTTAGGCTTTTGCTCCATCTTTTTCTCCGTGCGCTGCGCCAGCCGAATTGATCTACTTCGTAATTTTCCGCCATTGACTCCCCCGCCCGCCCGCGCTACGCTTGAAGTTAAATGATGGCTGTCCGCGCCACGCTGGCGCGCGTTCCGGAACACTCCACTTCAGAGATAATTCTTGCGCGCAAAAGCCGGACGCCCCGTTCCATCCGTCGGCGACCGGCCATCCAAACCGGGCCCCCAGAAAGCTGCGGGAGGCAGCGCGTCTTCCTCTCGAATGAAAACGAATGAAGAAAAGCATTGAACTCAGCTCGAATATCGAGACCCTGTTTGGCACGCGCGACGAGAATCTGCACGTGCTCGAAGACGGCCTGAACATCAACATCGACCTGCGCTCCAATCACATTGAGGTGGAAGGCGCGCCCCGCGACGTCGCTCGCGCCGAGCAGCTTTTTGCCGACTACGAGCACTTGCGCAAGTCCGGCTACCAGTTCCAGAACGGCGACTTGAACAGCATGCTGCGCGTGCTGGTAGGCGACCCGAATGTCACACTGCGCGGCCTGGCCGAAGCCGGGCGCCAGCGTTCTTTCGGCCGCCGCACGGTGCAGCCGAAGAGTCCCAACCAGCGCCGGTATCTCGAAGCCATCGAGCAGCACGACATGGTGTTCGGCGTCGGCCCGGCCGGAACCGGCAAAACCTACCTCGCCGTCGCCATGGCGATTTCGGCGCTCCTCAACAAGCAGGTGAACCGCATCATTCTGGCGCGGCCCGCGGTCGAGGCCGGCGAGCGCCTGGGCTTTCTGCCCGGAACCTTGCAGGAAAAAATCGATCCTTATCTGCGCCCGCTTTACGATGCACTGTTCGACATGCTTGATCCCGAGCGCGTCGAGCGCTATCTGGAGAAGAACATCATCGAGATTGCGCCCATCGCTTTCATGCGAGGGCGCACGCTGAACGATTCGTTTGTGATTCTGGACGAGGCGCAGAATACGACCTCCGAGCAGATGAAGATGTTCGTGACGCGGCTGGGATTCAATTCCAAGGCGGTGATTACCGGCGACATCACGCAGATCGACTTGCCCAATGCGCGGCGCAGTGGTTTGCTTGAGGCGATTGATATTCTGAGCGGCGTGAACGGGCTGGCCTTCGTGCACTTCGACGAAAGCGACGTGGTGCGGCACCACCTCGTGCAGAGAATCATCCGCGCCTATGACGAACACAAGACGCGGCTGGCCGAGCAGCAGATGTCGCTGCTTGAAACAAGGCCAGGAACTCCCGAGACCACGCCGCAATCGAAGCCGGCGAACCACCTCAAGAGAAACGGAGGCGACGGGGGCACGGTGACCGCGCCGCAATCGCCCGGCATTCCAATGAAAGAGCCGCTGATGGAAGAACCGCCCATGGAAGAACCGCGCGCGCGCAATTAATCTATACGGAACCGTTAGAAGGAGGGAGCTTCGGTCCCTCCTTTCGCTTTGGATTCGGTTTTATCTGGGAGCTTGGGATTGGTCAACTTTCAAAAGCGCGTGCCGGAGTTAACCGAGCTGGCGCTGTCGCGCTTCGTGGCTCGCGCGCGGCGTGCGGCTGGCTTGAAGGGCATGGTCGATGTGCTGGTTACCGGAAACAACGAAATGAAATCGCTGAACCGGCGCTTCCGGGGAAAGGACAAAGCAACCGACGTGCTTTCGTTTCCCGCGGCCCACGATAACCTCCGAAAAAAGTTCGCCGGCGAAATTGCTGTCTCCGCCGAGATCGCGGCGCAGAACGCGCGGGCGCTCGGCCACGGCGTCGCGCAGGAAGTGAAGATTCTCGTTTTGCACGGTATCCTGCATTTGCGCGGCTACGATCACGAACGCGACAAGGGGCAAATGGCGCGGCGCGAAGCGCAATTGCGCGCGCACCTGCGCTTGCCGGTGGCATTGATTGAGCGCGCATCCGCTAAAGAAGCCATGACCGGAGCCGCCGCCAGCTCTCGCCAACGAAGTGGACGCGCTCACGGGACGCACTCGCGGAAGGTTCCACGGAAGGTCCGACGATGATCGGCGCCACCATCGCGCTGGTTTTGTTGTTCGGATTGCTGACGCTCGTTTCCTACGTCGACCGGCTCTATCAGGAAATCGGAAAATTCCTTTCGCGCGACTTCCAGGACAACATCGACGCATTCGAGCAATGGGTCGAACCACATCTGGGAGTGACGAGGGAGCGCGCCTCGCTCTCGATGGCGATTCTGACGCAACTGGCTACGGCCGCCATCGCCATGATCGTCGGCTTCACCGTTTTTCGCGATCGTGCCTGGAGCGTCTACGAAGTTTTGGAAGCGACGCTCAGCCTCATTCTCGTCATCATTCTCCTGAACCGGCTGCTTCCGTTTGTGTTCTTTTCGCGCACATCGGGGCGCTGGCTGGCGCGCTGGACGCTGCTATTGCGTGTTCTCATTTATACCGTCTTGCCCGTCACTTTGGTGCTGGGATTCTGCCAGTCGGTGGCCGCGCTCACTCGTGAACATGCCGACGCGCAGCCGGAAACTCCCGCCGAGGCCGTAGATGCGCTGATTGAAGCCGGGCAGGAAGAGGGAATTATTCAGGAAGGCGATCGCGACCTGATCCAGTCGGTGGTCGAGTTCAGCGGCAAGACCGTGCGCGAGGCGATGAAGCCGCGGCCCGAGATGGTCGCCATCGCGGCCGACTCCACCGTTGAGCAGGTCGTCGAACTCCTGCGGACGAAACCGTTCTCGCGCATTCCGGTGTACGAAGGATCGATTCACAACATTAAGGGAATCTTGCACACGCAGGATGTGCTGCAGGTGGCCGACTCCGAGGCGCATACGCGCAAGGTCGCGAGCGTGATGCGGAAGGACGTTTACTTTGTCCCGGAAAGCAAGCTGGTCAGCGACCTGTTGCGCGAGATGCAGAAGAGCAACATCCGCATGGCGATCGTGGTCGATGAATACGGCGGCGTCGCGGGCCTGGTGACCATCGAAGACCTGGTCGAGGAAATTGTCGGCGAAATCGGCGACGAGCACGAAAAGACGCAACTGGTGCAGGAAAACGACCACTCCTACATCGTGACCGGGAACATGGATGTAGACCGGCTAGACGAACTCTTCGGCCGCCGCCCCGAAGGCCACGAATCGTCCACCATCGCCGGCCTCGTAAGCGAACTCGCCGGCCGCATTCCGAAAAAGGGCGAAGTGGTTGAAGACGACGGCCTGAAGTTCGAGGTTCTCGACTCAACCGATCGCCGCGTAGAGCGCGTGCGCATCACGGCGGCAGAGCCGAAGCAGATGAAGACGATGTGAAGCTGCGAGCTACGAGCGACGAGCTGTGAGCCCGCCAGCCCATGCACCAGAAGCCTTGTCATCCTGAGCGAAGCGAAGGATCTCCTGTTTCCCGGCCCACCCTATTGTCATATCGGCTAATAAATGACACTATGGTAAAATAGTGTCACGTATTAGAAAGCGTGACACATGACCACCGAAACCCGAACCCGCATCAACCCAAACGGCCGAGTCGTCATTCCCGCCTCCTACCGCAAAGCCCTCGGCATCAAAACCGGAGACGAAGTGATCCTGCGTATGGAAGACGATGAACTGCGCATCACGACGATGAAACGCAAGATCGAGCGCGCCCAGCGGCTCGTCCGAAAGTATGTCAAGCCCGGTGTCTCCCTTGCTGACGAGCTGATTGCCGAACGGCGCGAGGCGGCCAAACGTGAATAGGGTTGTGTTGGATGCATCGGCCGTGATGGTCAAAATAAATGGCGAGGCCGGCGCAGATAAGTTGACACCGCAGATTTTGAGCAACGCCACGGCCAGCACGGTCAATCTGGCTGAAGTGTACGGAAAACTCCTTCAGCGAGGCTTTACCTCGGAAGATGCTTGGACCGCTGCCAACGGAACGATTCAGGAGGCGGTTCCTTTTACCGCCGGACACGCCAAGACCGCTGGAGATCTCGTCACCGAGACCCGTGCGCTGGGATTGTCGCTCGGAGACCGAGCGTGCCTGGCTCTTGGAATATCCCTCCGCGCTCCGGTCTACACAGCGGACAGGTCATGGAAAAATCTAAAAGTCGGCGTGCGCATCCACGTCATCCGATGAGGAAGTGTCAGAAATATCATCTCCAAGTCCGACTCCGGTTTCTTTCATCACAAATTTGGGGGTCATCCGTCACCGACTTTCAATCTGCCATGCGAGATAATCGGACATTCGATTGGGGAAGGTTGGGGTGTGCGTCACAAGGGAAGTCTCGGGCCTGTGAGCCGACCTGCGAACGAAGCCATTTTTTCTGACGTTAAGTCCCATGTGCTCAAGACTTTGCCTGTAACTCTCATCGACTCAAGACTTTGGCAGGAAGAGCGCGCTAAAGTCTTGATTCCAATAGACCGGGGGAGGGGGGAGGGGGTACCCCAACGCGGAGAACCAAGAGCCGCTCGTTAGCAGCTAGTGGCTAGAAGCTAGTAGCCTGTATCCATGTCCTTCCACTCCGGATTCGTCTGCATCCTCGGCCGCCCCAACGCTGGCAAGAGCACGCTGCTCAATGCGCTGGTCGGCGAGAAATTGGCGATCATCTCGCCCAAGCCGCAGACCACGCGCAACCGCATTCTCGGCATCATCAATGTCCCCAAAAAAAAGGGACGCGAGGCCGGACAGATCGTGCTGATCGACACACCGGGCGTGCACAAGTCCGGCTCGTCGCTGGGCCGCAAGATGATGGCCGAGGTTCGCGAGGCGCTCGAAGGCTGCGAATTGATTCTGCTGATCACCGACGCCAAGAGGAAGTGGGATCCTGACGACGCTCATGTTCTCGATCTGGTGAAGAAGTCAGGCACGCCGGTATTCCTGCTGCTCAACAAGATCGATCTGCTCGCCGACAAAAGGAATCTGCTGCCCCTGATCACCGAGCTTCAGCGGCTGCATAATTTTCAGGAAGTCATTCCGATCTCGGCTCTTAAGAGGAAGGGGCTCGACGAGTTGCTCTCCTGCGTGGTCGAGGCCCTGCCCAACGGCCCGCGCTATTTTCCCGAGGATCAGGTAACCGATCAACCCGTGCGCTTCATGGCGTCGGAGCTGATCCGCGAGCATGTACTGATGCAGACCCACGAAGAAGTGCCGCATGCGGTCTCGGTTCTGATCGAGCAGTTCGAGGAAGGTCCGAAGCTGACTAGGATTGCGGCGGCCATCTACTGTGAACGCGACGGGCAGAAAGCCATCCTGCTGGGCAAGGGGGGCCAGATGCTGAAGAAGATCGGCACGGCGGCGCGGCTTGACATCGAAAAAATGGTCGGCACCAAGGTCTTTCTCGAACTCTTCGTCAAGATTCAGCCCGGATGGCGCGATTCGCGGCAGTTTGTGCAGGAACTCGACTGGCGATGGCAGTTACAGCAAACTGACGACCCGAAAGGTCGTGGCAATTGAGGACCCACAAGTCGGCGGGTTTCTCGCACAAAGCCGGAAGCCGCAAATATCTGCTGCTCCCCGGATTATTAAGGGAAATAAGGGGTTTGCGACTTTAGTTGCATCCCCGCCCGGAAATCCCTAAAATCTGACAACCACGTTCGCGCATCATAAGGGTTAGCGGGAAACGACAAACCAAACGGAGCTTAAAACAAGCTGGCGCTCAATGACCGATTCCTCCTCGCCCGATAACCCGCAACAGACGGCCAACTTCGATACAACGAAACTCGACCTTAAGCTTAGTGTCAGCTTGAGCGCGGATCGCAACGCGGTCGATGAGGTGGTCCGAAGCGTGATGCACGTCGTGCGTGGCCAAGGTTGCGCTCCAGGCCGCGAAGACGATATCGAACTTGCCCTGGCCGAAGCGCTGGCGAACGCCGTGGTTCATGGCGCGAAGAGCGACCCGTCAAAAACCGTGGAATGCGATGTCGCCTGCAACGCGCAAGGCACGATTCTGATTGTAGTGCGCGACCCGGGCCCGGGATTCGATCCCGCGACCATTGCCGACCCTTGCGCTGGCGAAAACATCTACTCTCACCATGGGCGTGGCATCTTTCTGATCAATCAATTGATGGATGAAGTCCGGTTCCATAAGAACGGAACTGAGATTCATATGATCAAGAAGTGATAAGTCGTTCGTCCTTCGCTTACCGCTCAACCGCTAACCGCTGACTCCATCCAATATTGTCTGTCCAGGATTTCGCGCGGATCAACGGCGAACAGCTAACGACCAACAGCGAACGACGAACGACGGTTCTACTCCTTCGCCGCAATCCCCAGGCTCTTCATTTTCCGGTAGAGGTGACTGCGCTCCAGGCCGAGGGCTTCGGCGGTGCGGCTGACGTTGCCGTGGTTCTCGTCGAGCTTCTTGAGAATGAAGTCGCGTTCGTAGGCGGCGCGCGCCTGGTGCAGCGTGGAACCCTCGCTCCCGGCAACGCGGCGGCTGCCGTCGCGGTGCACCAGTGGCGGAAGATGTTTGCGTTCGAAGCGCACCGTGGTGGGATTCATGATCACGATGCGCTCGATCACGTTACGCAGTTCGCGGACATTGCCCGGCCAGGTATAACGCATGAGCGCGTCGATCGCATCGTCGGTGATTTCGCGCGGACGGCGGCCATAAGCGGAAGCAAATTCCTTCAGAAAATGGCGCGCCAGCAGCGGAACGTCTTCCTTGCGCTCGCGTAGCGGCGGCACGACGAAGGGAATCACATTCAGGCGGTAAAAAAGATCTTCGCGGAAATTCCCCTTCGCAATTTCCTCTTCCAGATCCTTGTTGGTGGAAGCGATCACGCGGACATCCACCGTTACGGCGTCGTCGCTGCCGACGGGCACGAAGCGCTGCTGTTCCAGGGTGCGCAACACCTTCGCTTGCGTCTTCAGGCTCATGTCGCCGACTTCATCAAGGAAGAGCGTTCCGTGGTCGGCCTTCTGAAATTTGCCTTCCTTATCGGTAGTTGCTCCGGGGAATGACGACTTGCGGTGTCCAAACAGCTCGCTGTCGATCAGATCTTCGGGCAAGGCGGCGCAGTTGATTTCGACGAACATCTCGTCTCTGCGCAGGCTCTGCATGTGGATGGCGTGGGCTACAAGTTCTTTCCCCGTCCCCGATTCGCCGTAGATAAGAACGCGGCCGTTGGTCGGCGCCATCACTGCGATCTGTTGCCGCAAAGCCTTCATGGGGACACTGTCGCCGGCAATCACGCTTTTCGCCTGCAATTGTTTTCGCAGATCGCGATTGTCGTTGCGCAACCGGCGGGCCTCGATGGCGTTTTTTAC
Source organism: uncultured Acidobacteriaceae bacterium (assembly GCA_963791085.1). Classification (GTDB taxonomy): domain Bacteria; phylum Acidobacteriota; class Terriglobia; order Terriglobales; family Acidobacteriaceae; genus Acidiflorens. The sequence goes on from CAWBQG010000001.1 coordinate 271,870, forward strand.
CAGGATGAGCGTTTTGGCGAGCGAGAGCGGTTTTTCGGCGAAATCATAGGCCCCGAGCTTGGTGGCGCGCACCGCCGTTTCAATTGTCCCGTGGCCAGAAATCATGATCACTTCCGGCGGATCATCGAGCGCGCGGATTTTTTCCAGTACTTCGAGGCCGTCGATTCCGGTCAGCCAGACGTCGAGCAAGACCACGTCAACGCTCGATTTCCGCAGCTGATCCAGACAGTCCTCGCCGCTCGGGCTGACATTGACCGTGTAACCTTCGTCTTCGAGAATTCCCTGCAGGGATTCGCGGATACTGGCTTCGTCGTCAACGATTAGGATGTTGGCCATTGTCTATTTGATATGTTAGCTTGCCGCCGGCGTGGCGAGCGTCTCGACCGCGACCGGCAGTTCAATCACAAAGCGGCTGCCGACCGGCTTGTTTTCCTCCACGCGGATCGAACCGTTGTGGTCCTCCACAATTCTGCTCACGATCGCCAGGCCCAGGCCGGTGCCGCGCTGCTTGGTCGAAAAATAAGGGAGGAACAATCGTTCCTTCACTTCGCGCGACACGCCATGCCCGGTATCGGAAACCGATAGTTCCACCGCATCGTGGCGGGCAATCAGCGCGGTTGAAATCGTGATTTCCTTCAGCATCGCATCCTGCATCGACTCGGCGGCGTTATCCACCAGGTTCGCGACGGCGCGCTTGATCGCTTCCGGGTCGGCCATTACAGCGGGCAGATCGGGCGCCAGTTCGGTTCGTACGCGAATGCCTTCCAGCCTTCCGTTGAAAAGGACGAGCGCGCTTTCCACCAGCGTATTCAAACTGGCGGGCTGCGGGTGGGAGGCGGGGAAGCGCGCGAGCGCGGAAAATTCATCTACCAGCGAGCGGACGGTCTGCACCGCGTTGTTGATGGTCTCCGCGCACGTGCGAATCACGTCGAGTGAAGCCGCATCCGGGGCGGTGCCGCGCGACAAGTGGCGATGAATCCGCTCGGCAGAGAGCGCGATCGGGGTGAGCGGATTCTTGATCTCGTGGGCCACGCGCCGCGCCACTTCGCTCCACGCCGACTGCTTTTGCGCGCGCAGCAGGTCGGAAAGATCCTCGAAGACGAGAACGTAGCGCAATTGCTCTGCAGGATATTCCAGCGCAGCGACGGTGACGGCCACGTTCAGCTTGGCATGGGGCAGATTGATTTCCATGCTCGCCGCCGTCATTCCCATGCGATCGGCGCGGCGCAACAGCGCCTCCAGGTCGTCCATGACGTCCCCGGGCAGTAGATCGCGTAAAGGAAGGCCGACCAGTACTGCGGGCGTAGAAAATTCGGGCCGCGCCGGATGGAACATTCGGCAATAAGCGGCGTTGGCCAGCGTCACGCGGCGCATGCCATCGATCGAAACCACACCGGTCGGAATGCTCTCCAGAATTGTTTCAATATAGCGGCGGCGGCCTTCGAGGGCCTCGTTGGCTGCGCCCAGTTCGCGGCTCGAGGCCTCGATTTGATGATGGCTCGATTCCAGCTGCTCGGCCATGCTGTTGAATGACTGCACCAGTTCCGCCAGTTCGTCGGTGGCGCGGATATCGACGCGATAGTCCAGTTGACCTTTGGAAATAGCTTCCGTGCCCGCCGCAATGGCAGCCACCGGCCGATTTACCAGCTTGGAAAGAAACAGCGCGAGCCAAGTCGAGGCGAACAGTACCAGCACCGTGAGAAGAAGAAGGAATCCCAGGTAGATCCGGCGAACCAGTTTTCGCTGCCGCGCCAGTTCCACGTAGCGCTGTTGGCTCTCCTGGATCTGCTTGGCGGTTTCGGCAAACTTGGGCGGCAGCGGCATGGCCACCAGCACCGTGCTCTCGCCGGCGGGCGCGGCCCCGACGATGAAGCTGTTTTGGCCCCACTGGAACTGCGGATGTTCTCCGCGAATCGCCTGCCCTACGGGGAAATGGTCTCGCATCTCTAGCCAGGGAGCGGGAGTGTTGAAGCTGGCCACCGCGTCAGCCCCGGCTAGCGCCACGATAAATCCGCCCCGCAAGCTGGGCAGGTGTTCCTGCAATTCCTCATTGGCCGCTTTGAGATTCCCCGAGGCCAGCGGCTTTTGAAATTCCTCCGACTGCGCGATGGATGCCGCCTCCGAGGTTGCGTTCGAGCCGGCGTAATCGTAGAGCTGGGCCGACAATGCAGCCGTGTCGGCGCGCACCTCCTCCACCGGCTGTGAGAACCACTTGTCGATCGAGCGGTTCATCAGCCCGTAAGAGAACCAGAACATGGCGATTACAGGCAGGAACGACAACAGCAGATTCACCACCACCAGGCGAGTGCGGAACTTCGATCCGGCGACGCCCGCGCGCCGTTCGGCATAGAGCTTAAGAAGGTTGCGCCCCAGCACCAGCGAGAGGGCGACAAATGTAAAAAAGATCATCCCCGTCAGGGTGGTGAAAAAGAAAAGCTGCTGATTGCTGTCGGGGCTGATGAATTTCAGGTTGAACGATGCCTGCGCCACCAGGAGCGCGAGCAGCAGGAAAGCGCCGATGGCGAGTGCGATGACGGCCTTCCGCCGTCCAGAAGTTCTGGGTTCAACTTCGCGAATTGGATTCGGGGTCGCCAAGGCACGCATGCCGGCAAGCAGAACCGGAACTTTGACTCATTATAGAACCGCAAGGACGCGGCATGAATTGTTCTGAACACCGGGTGCCCCATTCTAACGTCGCGCCTTTTGCGACGTTAGGGTGGCATTCCACCACCGCGTAAAGCATGGGATTTCGCCGAACCCAATGAGCGATAGTGCCTGTCTGCGACGGCGATCAGAATTTCACGGCCATACGTGACCGGCTTCGGAACACCAGCCGTCGATCGCATCGCGCACCGCTGCATACGCCGGTTTTGCATGGTAGTTCCGATCAAACAGCAGAGCCGCCCCTTGCGTGTGCTTCGAGTGCGATCCGATCCATGAATACTTGTCGGTGAATCCCCATGTCTGGATTGCCGTGCAGCCGGGATGAGAAACACAAGCCTCGGCAATCTGGCGGTAGACAGTTGCCTGACGTGCCAGATCGTCCGGGCTAGCATTGCCATTGGCGTCGACCGGGAGCGAAACGTCGAGTTCAGTTATCTGCACCTGCAGACCAAGCGCTGTGAAGCGGGCGATATTCTGGGAAATCGAAGCAATATCCGGCAGCAGGCCGACGTGCATCTGGAATCCAACGCCGTCGATGGGGACGCCATCGCGGCGGAATGCTCGCACCATCGCGTAGATGGCATCCGACTTCGCATTGATCGCCTCCGCCTCGGCTTCGTTATAGAAAAGGAGCGCCTGGGGATCGGCTCCCCGAGCCCAGCGGAACGTTTGCGCCAGATAGGCGAAGCCTTGTCCCGCAAAACCAATTCCGGGCTGGTCGTACCAGATCGTGCTGCGCAGTTTACCCGCATTCTTGCCTTCGTCGAACGCTTCGTTCGCAACGTCCCATGCAAAGATTTTCCCGCGATACCGCTCCACCACGGTCTTGATATGACTCTCCAGCAGCTTGGAAAGTTGCTCGGGTGTGTAATGGCCGGCTGTGAGCCACGCCGGATTCTGGTGATGCCATACCAGCGGATCGCCGCGAATCTTCATGTTATGGCGAACGGCGAAGTCGACGACCCGATCGCCCTGCTGGAAGTCGAACGATTGCGGATCCGGCCTCACGACTTCCCATTTCAACGCGTCTTCTGGTTCCACCATGTTGAACTCGCGCGCAAGCGTAGCGGCATAGGCCGCTTCGGAAAGCTGTGCGGGGCGCACCGCGGTGCCGGTCAACATTCCAGAACGCTCGGCGGCCCCGCGCAAGGAATCCGAAGCGGGCGGTGCGGCGAATGCCAGGCAAAGCAGGGAAACACTCCAGACAAAGATGCGTGTTCCAGTACGCCGGCTCATGCTGAGGCTACTTTGCGCCGGGAAGAAACTTCTGCAAAGGGCACTGCTCACACGCCGGTTGTGACTTTTTGCAAAAGGTCTTTCCCACGCCCACAATCAGGCCGTGCATTTCGTTGAATACCTGAACGGCGGCCGTGCGCCTGGCGGTGCTCATGCGCGATGGCGGATGGCTCGAACCGGAGGGACTATGCGCGGTAGCGGAGCCACAAACGAAGTCAATCTCGAGCGATTCTTCCGCCCATGGCCCAAGCGCGCGCTCGAAAATCTCTCGAATTTCTTCATAACTCGTCCGAGCCGTGGCTAGCCCGTGGCGCTCCAGAATGCGGCGAGTGTAGGCATCGACCACGAAGACCGGATAATTTCCCGCGTAGAGAAGAATCGAGTCTGCGGTCTCCGGTCCAATACCCTCAAGACCCAGCAACTCCTCCCGCAACCCGGCGGTCGGTTGGGCAAACATGCGCGCCAAAGAACCGCCATGGTTTTCATCCAGAAACCGCACGAATACTTTCAGCCGGCGTGCCTTTTGCCGAAAGTATCCCGCGGACCGTATCAAGCGTTCGAGCTTCGGCAAGGGTGTGCGGCGAACTCCAGAGACACTCAGAATTTGTGCCTCGCGCAGAGCACTGAGTGCCCGTTCAACATTTGTCCACGAGGTATTTTGCGTCAGGTATGCGCCGACGATGACTTCAAACGAGGATTCCGCCGGCCACCAGTACTGACGTCCCCAAGCCCGATAGAGCGTCTCGAAGTAACCGCGGATCTGGTGGTCAGGTTGCACGGGCCCGCATCTCCCCCCAGCTTCAACAAGGCTAGGCTCTTCGTCACCTCAGGTCTACACCGAAGAGCATGGTCTGTTGCGTAGCGACGTTTCGCAACACTGCCGTTTTTGTTCGCAAACGTCATCACTGGAATGCTCATCGCGAGTACCTGCGTTCAGTACAGGTACCTAAGTTACTTTTTCAGAATGCCGGTTGGGTTGACAATTTGTGTCAGTGCGAAAGACTCGCTGAATCCCCCCGGAAATCAGTGGTTTCGCATGTCCCGCGTTCGCGGCAAACAGGAGAGATATGTCTCAGCGGCTGGGTGACCTGCTAGTAAAAGAAAAGGTCATCACCTCGGAGCAATTGGAACAAGCGTCCAAGCTCCAGAAAGAGACGCAGTGCCGGCTCGCCTCGGCGCTGGTGAAGTTGGGCTTCCTCACCGATGAGGATGTCACCAACTTTCTCTCGCGCCAGTATGGCGTGCCCGCCATCAATCTTTCCTACTTCGAAATCGATCCTGCCGTCGTCAAACTGATTCCGTTCGAAACCGCCAAGCGTTATCAGATCCTTCCGCTCAGCCGGGTGGGCGCGTCGCTCACCATCGCCATGGTCGATCCCACCAACGTCTTTGCCATGGACGATATCAAGTTCATGACCGGCTTCAACATCGAACCGGTTGTGGCTTCCGAAAGCTCCATCGTTGAAGGCATCGACAAGGCTTACGGCACTTCGAAAGAAGAAGAGCTCGAGCAGGTCATGCAGTCCATCAACGAAAGCGGCGATGCCGGCGACATTGAAGTTCAGGGCGAGCAGGAAGAAATCACGCTCCGTGAACTGGAGAAAGCCGCCGACGAAGCTCCCATCGTCAAGCTCGTGAACCTGGTGCTCACGGATGCCGTGAAGCGCGGGGCCAGCGACATCCACATGGAGCCGTACGAAAGAGAATTCCGCGTGCGCTTCCGCATCGACGGTGTGCTTCAGTCGATCATGAATCCTCCGCTCAAGCTCAAGGACGCGATCACTTCCCGCTTGAAGATCATGGCGAAGCTCGACATCAGCGAAAAGCGTCTGCCGCAGGACGGCCGCATCATGCTGAAGATGCAGATCGCCGGCAAGAAAAAGCAGCTCGACTTCCGCGTTTCCACGCTGCCCACGCTGTGGGGCGAGAAGATCGTGCTCCGGTTGCTCGATAAGGAGAATCTGCGGCTCGACATGACCAAGCTTGGTTTCGAGCCGGAATCGCTGGTCAAGTTCGAGAAGGCGATTCTGAAGCCCTACGGCATGGTGCTGGTCACGGGACCGACCGGGTCGGGCAAAACCAACACGCTGTATTCCTCAATTTCGCGGCTCAACCAGCCCGATACCAACATCATGACCGCGGAAGATCCGGTCGAATTTCAGCTCGGCGGCGTCAACCAGGTGCAGATGAAGGAGCAGATCGGTCTGAACTTTGCCGCCGCGCTGCGCGCCTTTCTGCGCCAGGACCCCAACATCATTCTGGTGGGCGAAATCCGCGACTTCGAAACCGCGGAAATTGCCATCAAGGCTGCCCTCACCGGCCATCTTGTTTTATCGACTTTGCATACCAACGGCGCGCCCGAAACGATCACGCGTCTGATGAACATGGGAATCGAGCCATTCCTGGTTGCGACCTCGGTGCACCTGATCTGCGCACAGCGTCTGGTGCGCCGCATCTGCAAGGATTGCGCCGAGCCGGTGGAAATGCCGCCGCAGGCGCTGATCGACGAAGGTTACACGCCCGAAGAATCAAAGACGGTGCAGATCATGAAAGGCAAGGGCTGCGCCACCTGCAACAAGACCGGCTACAAGGGGCGTACCGGTCTGTACGAAGTGATGGAAGTGGACGACGAAATCAAGGAACTGGTTTTGGTGGGCGCTTCGGCGCTCGAACTGAAGAAGAAGGCGATTGAACGCGGCATGATCACGCTGCGCCGCAGCGGGTTGATCAAGGTCGCACTCGGCATGACCACGCTCGAAGAAGTGGCTCGGGAAACGATCCACTAAAAACGGCAGAAGGAAAAAACAACTATGGCACTCACACTTAGCGATCTGCTCCGCCGCTTGTTGGAGATGGGGGGAAGCGATCTCCACATCACCACCAACTCTCCGCCGCAAATCCGCGTACATGGCCATCTGGTGCCGCTTGACCTGCCCCAGTTGACTCCCGCCGAAACCAAGCAACTGGCCTACAGCGTGATGACGGATTCGCAGAAGCATCGCTTCGAGGAAAACCTCGAAATGGACTTCTCATTCGGCTTGAAAGGTTTGGCCCGCTTCCGCGCCAACGTTTTCAATCAGCGGGGCGCGACCGCCTGCGTCTTCCGTCTGATCCCGTTCGAGATCAAGTCGTTCCATCAGCTTGGTCTGCCGGCGGTGGTCAGCAAATTGTGCGACAAGCCGCGCGGGCTGGTGCTGGTCACCGGGCCGACCGGTTCGGGCAAATCGACCACGCTCGCCTCCATGATCGACAAGATCAACACCGAGCGTCACGATCACATCCTGACCATTGAAGACCCGATCGAGTTCATTCACATGAACAAGAATTGCGTGGTCAACCAGCGCGAACTGCACTCGGACACCAAGAGCTTTACCGATGCCCTGCGCGCCGCCCTTCGTGAAGACCCGGACGTGGTGCTGATCGGCGAAATGCGCGATCTGGAAACCATCGAATCGGCGCTGCGCATTGCCGAGACCGGTCACCTTACGTTTGGGACGCTGCACACCAACTCGGCGTCGTCGACCATCAACCGCATCATTGACGTCTTCCCGGCGCACCAGCAGGCTCAGATCCGCGCCCAGCTCTCGCTCGTGCTCGAAGGCATCCTCTGCCAGAGCCTCATACCACGGGGCGATGGCAAGGGCCGTGCGATGTGCATGGAAGTGCTGATGCCGAACGCCGCCGTGCGCAACCTGATCCGCGAAGACAAAATTCACCAGATTTACTCGGCTATGCAATCGGGCCAGGAAAAGTACGGGATGCAGACCTTCAACCAGGCGCTTGCGACCGCCTATTTCCAGAAGCAGATCACGCTCGAAATAGCGCTTTCACGTTCCAGCAATCAGGACGAATTGCAGGAAATGATCTCGCGGGGCGCAAGCCTTTTGAGCCGGCCGACTGCCACAACTATGCACAAGGGCGCGCCGGTGAAGAGATGAAATCGAAGCCTCGGCCGCCGGGCGGTCGAGGAAAGGAAACATGCAGGTCGCCGCGACCGCGGTGAGCAGGACGACGGACCAGGAATAAGGAGATAGCAGCCATGCCGGTTTTCACATTTTCAGGCAAGACCGCCTCGGGCGAAAAGGTACAAGGGGAGCGCGCTGCCGCCAATAAAGACGGACTCGCCTCCCAGCTCCGCAGAGAACGCATCACGCCCAGTTCGATCCGGGAGAAGGGCAAGGAATTCTCGCTTCCCACCTTTGGCAGCGGCAAGGTCAAGGTCAAGGATGTCGCCGTTTTCTTCCGCCAGTTCTCGGTCATGATCGATGCCGGACTGCCGCTTGTCCAGTGTCTGGAGATTCTTGGCGCCAACCAGGAGAATCCGAGTTTCCAGAAAACCCTGTTGGGGGTGCGGACCACCGTCGAAGGCGGCTCTACGCTCGCCAACGCCATGCGGCAGTATCCCGTCGTGTTCGACGACCTGACCACGAACATGATCGAGGCCGGTGAAACCGGCGGCATTCTCGACATCATCCTGCAGCGCTTGGCCATCTACGTCGAAAAAGCTGTCAAGCTGCGTTCGGCAGTGAAGTCCGCTTTGATCTACCCGGTTTCGGTGGTCTCGCTTGCCATGCTGATCGTCGGCGCGCTGCTCAAGTGGGTGGTGCCGATTTTTGCCAACCTCTTTGTGGGATTGGGAGTCGATCTCCCGCTCCCAACCCGGATGGTTGTCGGCCTGAGCGCTTTCGTGGGCCATTTCTGGTGGTTCTTCATCCTCGGTGTCGTCGGGACGATCGTGGGTATCAAGCAGATCCGGAAGCATCCGCGCGGGCGTTATTACTTTGACGCGATGCTGCTGAAAATGCCCGTGATCGGCCTGCTGTTGCGCAAGATCGCGGTCGCGCGTTTCACCCGGACCCTGGGCACGCTGATTACGTCGGGTGTTCCGATTCTGGAAGGCCTGGCGATTACCGCTCGCACATCCGGCAACGCCGTGCTTGAAGAAGCGCTGATGAAAGTGCGCAAGGCGATCGAGGAAGGCCGCACCATCGTCGATCCGCTGCGCGAAAGCGGCGTTTTCCCGAACATGGTGACGCAGATGATCGGCGTCGGCGAAGCCACCGGCGCCATGGATGCGATGTTGCAGAAAATCGCAGACTTCTACGAAGACGAAGTGGACGCCGCCACTAAAGACATGCTCGCCATGCTGGAGCCGATCATCATCGGAATCCTCGGCATCAGCATTGGCGGCATCGTGATTTCGCTGTACATGCCGCTGTTCTCGATGATCGGGAAATTGGCGGGATAACTTCAAGCCGCGAGCCACGAGCTGACGGCAAGTCAGAAGCCGACTCGAGGGCTCGTGGCCCAAACCTAATCGCCTGCGATCGAAAGCCCAATCGCGAACGACGAACGACGAGCGACCAACGACAGACCCATGCACTCCATCACTGATGAGCGGAACTGGCTGACCTGGCTGGTGAAGGTTCGCATCCTGATCCTGATGGTTCTGCTCGCCATCGAGCTGGCTGTCGTCCAACTGACGCCCAGCCCGGTTCCGGTCGTTCCTTTCCTTACCGGGATGGTGCTGTGGTTCGTGCTGTCGCTGTTCTTTCTGTTTCTGGTTTCCGTGTGGAACGAACATCGCCTCCAGGCCATCCTGCAAATACTGGCCGATCTGGCGATGGTTACCCTGGTGGTCCACCTGACCGGCGGCATCGACAGTTCCCTCAATTTTCTTTATCCGCTGGTGATCGTGGTCGCTGCCATGCTCTTGCCGCGCGCCTGGGCCTACTTGAGCGCGGCGCTGGCTTTCATCCTGTTTGGAGCGATCCTTGAACTCGATTATTACGGAATCGTTCCCTCGTACTCGAACTCGCACCCGAAGCTCAAAGCGTTGCAGGTCGTGATTTTTGTAAACCTGTTCGCCTATTTTGCCATCGCCTATCTGGCCGGCTTGCTGATGACGAAGCTTCGCCAGGTGGATGTGCAGCTCAAGAACGCCAGCGGCGCTCTCGAAGACCTGCAGGCGCTGCATGAAAACATCGTCCAGTCGATGAGCGGCGGCGTGATCACGACCGGGCCGGATGGCCGCATTACGCTTGTGAACCGGGCGGCCCAACAGCTGCTTGAACTCTCCGAAATCGAATTGCACGGCCGCTCGGTGGGGGAACTCTTTCAGGATCCGCTGCCCCAGCTGGGCGCCGGAAGGGGCGGGGCGGAAGTCCGCTATACCAGCCCAAAAGCTTTCCGCAAGACATTCCGCGTGATGGTTTCCGCGATGAATGTAAGTGCGCGCGGCGATCTCGGATTTGTCTACAGCTTTGACGATCTTACCGAGATCCGCCGCCTGGAGCGCGAAGTGCGAATGCAGGACCGGTTGGCTGCGGTCGGTCGGCTGGCAGCCGCCATCGCCCACGAAATCCGCAATCCGCTGACCTCCATCGCCGGTTCGGTCAGCATGCTGTCGGATACGAGTGCGTTGAATCCGGAAGAGAAACATCTTCTCGAGATCGTCACGCGCGAGTCCGAGCGCCTCAACGCCATCATCACCGACTTTCTGGCATACTCCCGCGGTAAGCAATACCGATTCGAGCGCGTGGACCTGATTCCGCTGCTCCAGGACACGCTCACCCTCCTCGAACACCGGCTCACCGCCGAGAACGCTGGCATCCGCGTGCAGCGCGCGTTTCAGGCCCCCGAAGCCTGGGTGCTGGCGGATGGCGACAAGCTCAAGCAGGTGTTCTGGAACTTCTCCGAGAACGCAGTGCGCGCGATGCAGAAGACCGGGGGAACGCTGGCGGTAACGCTGAGCCAGCGCGGCGAGGATTGGGAAATGAGTTTTGCCGATACCGGTCCGGGGATGCCGCCGCAGCAGATCGAGAAGATTTTCGAACCATTTCAGTCGAACTTTGAAGGCGGCACCGGCCTGGGCCTGGCGATCGTGTATCAAATCGTGCAGGCGCACGAAGGGAAGGTCTGGGCAAGATCGGAAGGCGGCAAGGGCACCAGCTTCGTGCTGCGTTTGCGGAGCATGCAGCGCGCCGCGGCCGGGGCTCCGCTGGCAACGGCGAATGCAACCGGGCGCACTCTGGTGGGCGCGGGTGGGTTCGTGGGTACGGGAGGGAAGTCACGTGGGTAATATCCTCGTCTGCGACGACGAGCGTTCGATCTGCGAACTGCTTGACATTGCGCTGCGCCGCGATGGCCACAAGGTGGAGACCGTCACCGGCGGCGAGGGGGCCCGGCGCAAAATCGAGAGCGCGCTGTTCGACGTCATCGTTACCGACATCAAGATGCCGGGCGTGGATGGAGTCGAAGTGTTGCGCCATGCGCACCAGGTTTCCCCCGAGTCGGCTGTGATCCTGATGACCGCGGTGGATGATTACGTAGCGGTGGTGGAAGCGGTGAAAGCCGGCGGCGCGACCGATTACATCCGCAAAAGCCCCGGGCTGGTCGACGAAGTCAAGCTGGCGATCGCTCGCTCGCTCACCAAGGTTTCGCTTACCCGGCAGAATTTTGCGCTGCGCCGCGACGCCGCTGCGCGCAACTCGCTGGACAATATCATCGGCGTCAGTCCGGCTCTTGAAAAGCTGAAGCAGACGATTCGCACCGTCGCCACCACCACCAGCACAATCCTGGTTTTCGGCGAGAGCGGGACCGGCAAGGAACTGGTGGCGCGCGCCGTGCATACCTGTTCGCCGCGGGCTGCCGAGGCGTTTGTCTCGGTCAACTGCGGCGCCTTCCCGGAGACGCTGCTCGAAAGCGAACTGTTCGGCTACGTCAAGGGAGCTTTCACGGGAGCCAACCAGAACCGGCGCGGGCTGTTCGAAGTTGCCGATCAGGGCACCATTTTTCTCGACGAAATCGGCGAAATGACCATGCCCATGCAAGTCAAGCTGCTGCGCGTTCTGCAGGAGCGCACCGTCCGTCCGGTGGGTGGCACGACCGAAATTGCGATCGACGTGCGCGTCATTGCCGCCACCAACCGCGATCTCGACAAGCTTGTCAGCGAGGGCGCGTTCCGCGAGGACCTCTATTACCGGCTCAACGTAATCCCCATCCGCGTGCCCGGGCTGCGCGAGCGCCGCGAAGACATTGCCCTGCTCGCCAATCATTTCTTGAAGAAATATGCCCCCGGGGCAGGAAAAAACATTCACGGAGTGGCAGCGTCGTCGCTCGAAGCGCTTGCCCGCTACGAATGGCCGGGCAACGTCCGCCAATTGGAAAACACCATTGAGCGGGCGGTTGCGCTTGAGTCCGGCAACGAGTTGCACGTGGATTTGCCGGCCGAGCGTCCCAAGGCGCGCGCGGTTGCGGCCGGCGCGGAAACGGCCTTCAGCGCTCCCGCCGCCAGGGCGGTGCTGCCCGAAGGCGTCAACATGGAAGACTACGTTGCGCAGATCGAGCGCTCGCTGCTGCAGTCAGCGCTCGGCCAAACGCATGGCGTGCAAGTGCGCGCCGCCGACGTGCTCGGAATTTCCTACCGCTCGTTCCGCCACTTGATGAAGAAATACGAGTTGTGACACCCGCATCCCGGCCCGATAACCCCGCAAAGTTTCCGATTTCGGCCCAGCCGGAAATCCGCTGAAGTGCCTTCAAGGAATTTGGTCGGGGCGCGCGGATTTGAACCGCGGACCCCCTGCGCCCAAGGCAGGTGCGCTACCAGGCTGCGCTACGCCCCGACTGGTATTCGATTATAAATGAATGGGATGCGAGTGACGGTATCGACACTCCCCAAACGTGCCGTGTTGCGATCGCCGCCCTCAGCTATAATTTTGCTTCGACAGTCATGCAGATTTCACGTTATGCGCTGGTGACGTACGTCCACGATTCAGTTGGAGAATTTGTGGAGAAGCTGCGCCGGGAGCTTCATCCCTCCATGCCGCACATGCCGGCTCACCTTACCATCCTTCCTCCGCGCGAATTGGTCGGCACCGAGCGGGCCGCCCTGGAATTTCTGGAGGAAGCCTGCAGCCGGGTCATCCCCTTCGATGTCGAGCTGGGCGACGTCGAGACTTTCCTGCCCACGACGCCCACGGTATTTATCCAGGTAAAACGCGCGGCGTATCGCATACGCGAACTCCACGACCAGCTTAGCGGGGAGCCGCTATGCTGTGCCGAGAGTTGGCCTTACATTCCCCATCTCACGATCGTGAAAACCGAAGGCGAGGAGCAGGCGCGAATGGCCGCCATCCTTGCCAGGGAACGCTGGGCGAAATTTGAGGGCAAACGCCAGGTTCACGTCGATCAGTTGATGTTCGTGCGCGAAACAGATGGCCTCTGGCAGGATGTCGCTCCGCTGCCCTTGGGACGCGGCCAATTGTCATCGAGATCTTGAGCCTATCTGAGGCTCGTAAACCTTCCAGAAAAACCCCTTAAAACCGGCAATGGACGGCCTGTCTCAAGGCCCACCGGTACATGTACTTTCCGCCCGTTGCTAAGTCCCGTGGCCGAATTACCATGGATTTACGGGCTCGAGACCAAGCGCCGGATCCCAGGCTGCGGGTTCATCGGAAGAGTGCACATATGCAGATTGGCGTTTACGGATCCGGTTACCTGGCCACCGTTATCTCCGCTTGCTTGGCCGATTTTGGCACACCGGTTTGCTGCTGTCACGCCGACGGCTCGCGCATCATGGAAGTGGCCAAGGGCAACATCCCCTTCTACGAAAAAAACCTGCAGGAAGTCATTCGCCGCAATGTGCGCGCTGGACGCCTGGTGTATTCGGCCGATCCCGACGACCTGGCTCGCAAGGCGCAGGCCATTTTTCTGGCTGAGGATTCGCCCGAAGGATTGGAAAATCTGGTGTTGCGCCTCGCCCGCGCAGCCGGACGATTCCAGGTGCTCTCGATCGTCACGCCCCTGCACGTCGGTTCGACCACTCAGTTGGAGAAGATGCTGAAGGCCAATGGGATGCATTCCCTGCTTGTTTGCCAGCCCATGTTCTTCACCAACGGATGCGCCGTCGAGGACTTTAACTGGCCCGATCGCATCATTCTCGGCACGCCCTCGAGCGAGGCCGTTTCCGCCCTCAAGCAGATTTTCCATCCCCTGGTGATGCGCGGCGTCCCGGTGCTGGTTACGAATTATGAGACCGCCGAACTGGCGCGCGAAGCGACCACCGCATTCGTGGCCACCAAGATTTCCTTCATCAATGAAATCGCCAGCCTGTGCGAGCATGTGCATGCCGACGCGGTGAGCCTTTCTCTGGCTTTGGGGCTCGACAAGAAAATCGCGCCCCGGTGCCTGCAGCCCGGCGCGGGCATGGGCGGAATCTTCGCCCAAAGCGATATGGACTCTCTGACCGGACTGGCGCGGGAAAACCGGGTCGACTTGAAAGTCCTGAATGCCGCTCGCGAAGTCAATCTGGAGTTGGCGGACCGGCTTCTGCAAAAGGTAGCGGGCGCGCTCGATACCGTCCAGAACAAGGACGTAGGCATTCTCGGGCTCGCCTTCAAGCCCAATACGAATTCCGTTGCCGGATCCGCCTCCTTGCAACTTGCCCAGAACTTGCTTGCCAAGGGAGCGCGCGTCCGGGCTTACGATCCGGTGGCAATCCCCGAGGCACGCCTTCAGTTGAATGGCATGGTCAAGTATTGCGAATCCGCCTACGGAGCCGCCGAGGGCGTCGACGCGCTCATCGTGGCCACGGGTTGGCCCGAGTTCCGCACCCTCGACTTTACGAAGATTCGCCACCTGCTGAAACGGCCGATCATCATCGACACCAAAAACCTGCTCGATTCCTCCCGCCTGCGCGCCATGGGCTTCCAATACATGGGCGTGGGCCGGTAGAACCACCGGTAGAACCAATAGTGTGGCGCGGACACTCCAGTCCGCGCAGGAGCCGTCATCTGCAACCATGCCAGCCCCGACATGCCATTTGTTCAGAAGCTCGGTGCCCCAGGTTCGCGCCCGTTTGTTGGGCGCTAACATGGGCTGCTACTCTGGCGGAGCAGCCTGGTCGCAAGCACTCCCGCAATTGCTATAATGAACATCTGCGGTGGGAGTAGCTCAACTTGGTAGAGCATCGGACTGTGGCTCCGACGGTTGCGGGTTCGATTCCCGTCTCCCACCCCAATTCTTGTCGGTGACTATTCCTCCTCGGGCAGCCAAATCGCCGCAGAAGGGGCTCCCACAAGCTATCTGAAACGCAGGCTCCGCGTGGCAGAGTGGGGGACAATCCTTAATTGTCTTCGGACATAGTCGAAGAATCGTGCTACTCTGCTCCGTTTAGTTGGAGTTTCTCGCTCCATGTTGTCTTTTCTGCGCTTAGGCCTCGTCGGCGGTCTTCTGCTCTTCTCTCTGCAACTAATGCTTGGTGACGATATCAAGCCTCCGGTTCTCCCTCCAGAACTCACCGCGGCTGACCAGCTTTATCGAGCGGGTAAATTTGCGGAAGCCGAGATCGGTTATCAGGCACTACTAAAGACCGACTCGAAGCTGGTGCCGGCCCAAGTTGGGCTCGTTCGGGCGATGTTACGACAACAGAAAATTGATGATGCGTTGGACGTCGTAAACACCGCGCTGACCGCGCAGCCCAGTTCGGCTGCGTTGCTCGCGGCCAAAGGCGATGTCCAGTTTCGTCGCGCTGAGATGTCGGATGCTGAAGGGTCATACCTCGCGGCCAAGAAGCTCGACCATAAAGAGGTGCATGCTTATCTCGGCTTGGCGCGGCTCTACCGCTCCTACTCCATGTACCGCCTGGCCTACGGCGAGTTGAAGATCGCGCACGAAATCGCCCCTGATGACATCGAAGTCCAAAGGGCATGGCTGGGCATGCTTCCGCGAAAAGACAGGCTGGCGGCATTGGAAGCGTATCTCGCGGGCTCCCATCCCGACGATGAAGAAGAAACCAAACGGATGACCGAATATTTGGAGTTCCTGAAGGCGACAGCCGACAAGCCCATTCATGCATGCAGGCTGGTCAGCAAGGTAGAGCAAACCGAAACGAAGCTGGAGACCCTGTATGCGCAGGATGCACGGTACATGCGTGGGTTAGGCTTGTCGGTAAAGCTCAACGACCGGAACGTTCACCTCCTGCTTGACACTGGAGCAGGCGGGATCATGGTGAGCAGCAAGGTCGCGGAAAAGGCGGGATTGACTCGCGTCTCAGCCGTGCACTATGGAGGGATCGGCGACAAGGGGCTGCAAAGCGGCTACACGGCGGTAGCGGACCACATCCGAATCGGCGAACTGGAGTTCCAGGACTGCGTGGTCGCCGTAAGTGATCTACGGGCACTGGCAGACAACGACGGGTTAATCGGTGCCGACGTGTTTGGAGCTTATCTCATTGACCTCGACCTTCCCGAAGAGCGGCTCAAACTGTCTCCGCTGCCGAAGCGCCCGGAAGACACCGTGGCTCCGAAATCGCTGAACAGCGAAGGAGAGGAACAAGCAAACGCGGAACAAAAGGAAGACAGCGCGGCCCAGCAGACTTCAAGGGAGCAAAAGTCACCCGCTCCCGGTTCCGAGACCGAACGCCGCCTTCCCAGAGATCGTTACGTCGCGCCTGAGATGGCGAACTGGACGAAAGTCTTCCGCTTCAGCCACACCATATTGGTGCCAACCAGCGTGAACGATTCCAAACCCATGCTGTTCGGACTCGACACGGGCGCGTTTACCAACATTCTCTCGCTGCGTGTTGGGCGGCAGATCGCCAAGGTGAGTTCCGATTACCGTGATCGGGTCGGTGGATTGAACGGCGAGGTAAACAAAGTCTACAGTTCCAACAAGGCGACTTTAACTTTCGGGCACTTTCGGCAGTCGAACGAAGGGATGATCACGCTAGACCTCTCACCCCTGAGCCGCCAAACCGGGACCGAGGTTTCCGGATTTCTGGGGTTCGCCATGCTCAGGCGGATGGAGTTGAAGCTGGACTACCGCGATGGTCTTATAGATTTTGAGTACGACCCTAAACGTGTGCCCCTCGCTAGATAGCCATGACGGTGCGGCTCTGGGAAGAAGTACATTTGGTGCCGCGGTGAAGCGGCGGTGAAATGAGCGCCGCTCGGAGAATTCCCCGGTTCGTTGCAGAGCGTTCCGTGGCGTTCTCACTCACTTTGCCCGGTACACCGTCTTTCCCGCCACCATCGTCCACAACACCTTCGTGTCCCGCATTTCCTCCGGAGACACCGTCAGCACGTCGCGATCCAGCAAAACCAGATCCGCGCGCTTGCCGGCCGCGATCGTTCCAATGGAATCGAGGTTCATGGCGCGCGCCGAGTTCCGTGTGTACGCATAGAACATCGCTTCCCGTGGCATCGCCTGCGCCGGATCGAGCACTCCCTCCGGCCCTCTGCGCGTCTCCGCCTGATAAATCGCCCGGAACACGTTCGCGGTCGAAACCGGCCAGTCGCTCGCGCCTGAAATGATGCCGCCATTGTCGAGGATCGAGCGCGCCGGATATTGCCACTTGTAGATTCCGGAATCCAGATAAGGCTTCACAATCTCGATCGTGTCCTGGCTCGCGTCGGCCCAGAAAAGCTGCAACGCGCTCACCACGCCCAGCTCCCGGAAGCGCGGAAAGTCCTCCGGCAGCACGAACTGTTCGTGCGTCAAAGTATGAGGCAGGCCGGAATTGCCATTGGCTTTTCGCGCCGCTGCAATCCCGTCCAGCGCCTCCTTCACCGCACGGTCGCCGATCGCATGCACGTGAATGATCAATCCTTGTTTGTCGGCCGCCACGCAAAGCTCGGCAAATTTATTCGGATCGAACAGAAGATCTCCGTTGCGCCCGGTGTTCTTGTACGGCTTGCTGAGATGCGCCGTTTGCGAGGGATACTCCACCACCCCATCCGCGAACACCTTGATTCCGGTCATGTGCAGATTCGGCACATTCTTGTAGGCCTCGCGAGTCTTCTCGACCGCCGCGAGTTCTGCCGCCGGGTCCTTCGCCAGAACCTGCGGAAACGCCGCGACCTGCGAAGTCAACTCTCCTCGGTCGGCCAGCATCTTGTAAGCCTGCAATACGTAATCCGCTGCCAGCGGATCGAGCCACGCTGTAATGCCATGGCTGTAGTCGTATTGCAGCGCCGCGCGTCCTGCGGCCAGCAGCATGTCCGCAGTCGGTGGAGGCAGCAGCGGCTCGATTTTCTCCGTGCCCGCGTCAACCAGAAAGCCATTTGGCTGCCCGTCTTTATCCAGGCCGTAGTAACCTCGCTCCCCGGCCGAAAGCTTCTTCAGAAAATCCGCCGTGATGCCCGCGCGCTGCAACAGGGCGCGATTCGCCCATGCTGTGTGCCCGTCCATTCCGCGAAGAAGAACGCTTTGCTTCTCATAAGCCCCGGCGCTGAACTCGGAGTTGAGCGCATCGCAATGCGACCAGAATTCCAGCGGCAGCCCAAGAATCTCAACAATGTCGCCGCGCATGCCCTTGCCCGTCTTTTTCGCGTCATCGACAAAGGGCGCAAGCTCATTGAGGGCGTGAACTTTCTCGCTGGCGTCGGCGGAAATCAGCGCTAGTCCTCCGTCAATCGAGTGGCTGTGCGAATCGATGAATCCGGGGAACAGACTCTTGCCCTGAAGATCAATGCCCTCGGCGTTCGGGGAGGCCGCTTTCACTACCTCGGCCAGATTGCCCACCGCGATGATCGCGTCTCCACGAATCGCAACCGCCTCCGCGTAAGGATGTTGCGCATCGCCGGTGAAGACCTTGGCATTAAAGAAAATCTGGTCGCCCGAGCCTTCCTGCGCCCAAAGCGAAGAGTCTGTGTGAACAAGAAAGAAGGCTGCAAAGAACAGAAGAATCAAAGAATGCCGGTGAAAGCGCTCCACGAGACCATCCTTTTCGAAGGATCGACGATTCGAAGAATTCAAACGGACAGGCAACTATACCGAAGTTTTTGCAGTGTGAGCGCGCGGCCGTTCGTCAAATTCGCTGAATAAGTCTGTCATCCCGACCGGAGCGAAGCGGAGTGGAGGGACCTTGTGTTTTCCACTGCTTTTATTTTTGAGCAGGCCGTTTCAATATGCCGCGTATTTCTCGAGACACTTCGCACGCTGCGGAAATTAGCCCACCTGAGGGCCGCCCCCAGAGCGCACGCCCTTACTCATATCGCAGCGCTTCCACCGGCTCCATTTGCGCGGCCTTCCATGCCGGCCACAGTCCCGATGTAATCCCAACAATCGTCAGAATCGCGAATGCCGTGAGCATCACGCTGCCCGATGTCCTCAGAAAAATGTCGCCCTCGTGGTTGGCCGTCTTATACATCGCCGAGTACAGCGGCATCGGCGGAATTGCGTGTGCCAGCGCGACCGAGACCAGCATGCCCATGGCCCCGGCGGCAAAGGTCAGCACCAGCGCCTCCACCAGAAACTGCCATGCGATATCGCGATTGCGCGCCCCCAGCGCTTTCCGCAATCCGATCTCTTTTGTGCGCTCGGTCACGCTCACCAGCATGATGTTCATCACTCCCACGCCGCCCACACCCAGCGTCAGCATGCCGATGAATCCCAGAATGACCTGCAACGCGAGCCCGAAGGTCTTGATATCTTTCGTATCGTCCACCGTGTCCCATTCGGGCGTGGATTTGTCATCCCGCGGATTGAAACTGTGCCGCCGCGCCAGCACCTCCCGCACCTGCGCGAGCGCCGCTTTGTGTTCGAACGGCCTCACCGGCTGAAACACGATCATTTCCGGATCGCGCTTGTCGTTGATGTCGGCCATACTCTCGAAGGGCATGAAGAAATTTTCGTTATCGGGCCCGTTATTGGAGGAATCCTGAATCTTCAGCCGAAGCAGGCCGATCACTTCCCAGCTTTCGCCATTGATGGTTACGAACTCGCCCACCGGATCGCGATTCCCGAAAACCTTCTTCGAAGCATTCGGCCCGGCGATCAGCACATGACGATGCTCGGTAAAATCGCTATCCTCAAAGTAGCGGCCTTCGGCGATGTGCAACTTGCGCATCTCGCCATACGGATACTGCACCGCTTTCGACGACACCGTTACCACCCGATCGCCGTACTTGTAGGGAAATGGATCGTCCCATTCCGCGCTTACCAGGCGCACCAGCGGAGCCTCTTCGCGAATCGCCTCAATATCGTCATACTTGAAATGAATGCGTTTGCCAGCGCGTTGCCCGCCCGCCTGCATGCTGGTCTGGCCCTCCCAGACCATGATCACGTTGTTGCCAATGCCAAGAAACGCGTTCAGAACGCCCGCGCTCACGCTCTGCCCGTAGCCCAGCAGCAGCACCACCGTCGTCAGCCCCCACACGATCCCCATCATCGTGAGGATCGACCGCAGCCGGTTCCTCGTCAGCGCATCCCAGCTCTGCCGGATTAGCTCTTTCAGACGCACATCGTGCCCCTCGTTCTACTCGTGCCGCAAGCACTCGATCGGGCTCAGCGCCGCCGCCCGCTGCGCGGGATACATTCCCGCGGCAATCGTAATCAATCCCAGCGTCAACAGCGAGGCGACAATCGCCCCCACCGAAACAATCGGGTGCGGCACAATCTCCGGCAACTCCACATCGCGCACCGCCAGGCAGATGCCCATTCCAATCGCCAGCCCAATCGTTCCGCTGATCGTCATCAGCGCCGCCGACTCGGCAAAAAACTGATTGCGGATGTCGCCCGCTGTCGCGCCCAGCGATTTCCGCACGCCGATTTCGCGTGTCCGCTCCGTCACCGCCACCAGCATGATGTTCATCACTCCGATCCCGCCCAGCGACAAGGTCATCAGCGCGACCGCCCCGAAGAAAATGGTCATGATGTCGAAAATGCGCTCCACCAGTTGCGACCCTTCCAGCGTGTCCCACACCATCAAGGCGTCTTTGTCGTTCGGATCGAAATGATGTTCCCGCCCCAGAATTGTGTATACCTGCCGCAGCGCTTCTTCGTGATGCGCGGGGTCTCCGACTTCCACCACCAGGTTGTTGATCCACCCTTTGAATATGCCCGGACGTTCCCCCGGCGGATAATCGCGCGCCATCGATGAGTACGGTACAAAGAGCTGCGTGTTGTCCGGCCCGCTCCCGTAGCTCCCATTCTGCTTTTTCTTTTCCAGAACGCCGATCACCGTGTACGGCGATCCATTCATCATCAGCGTTTCGCCGATGGCCGCCTTGCCGGGAAACAGTTGGTCCCGGCTCTCCACGCCGAGCACAACCACGCGACGGCTTTCGGTCTCGTCGTCGTCCGTCATCAGCCGCCCTTCCTGCACTTTGAGCGAGCGAAATCGCTGGTAATCCGGCCAGACGCCGCGCACCGGCCGCGACGCCGCGTTGTACCGGCTCACCTCGGAGACATTTCTCCGCAGTTCCGGGCTGACAGTTTTAATAAGGTAGGCTTCCTCTTTGATCAGTTCAGCGTCGCGAATCGAGAGCCGCACCACCCGTCCAGCAGCGTATCCTCCCGCCTGCTCGCTGGTCCGCCCTCCCCAGATGATTGCCAGATCGACGCCGATGCTCTTCAGCCGCTCCTTCTGATCGCGGCTGAATCCCTTGCCCAATCCCACCAGCAGGATCACCGAAGTGATCCCCCAGATGATCCCAAACATGGTCAGGAAGCTGCGCAGTTTGTGCGCCGCAATCGAACCTGCCGTTTGCCGCAGAACCTCCAGAACATTCAAGTTCCCGCGCTCCTCCCAATGATTGGACCGATGGCGGCGAAAAGCGTTAGCCGGTTGAGAATACGAATAATAGGAGTGCTTTGTTCAGAAATCGGCGGTATTTGCGAGGTGTAACCCGGGCAACAGAACTCAAGCAATCTCAATGAGCATGAATTTGTAGTTTACGGCTTTGCTTGCTCAAAGTAAGCCGTGCTCATGATCTTCGCGAGGTCACCCTTCAGCGTCGTTATCTTTTCGTTGTCACGCCCGCATAAATCGGGACTCTTTTCTCCTTTAAAAAAAACATGCTGAAAAGTACCGAATGAGACGCTCTTTGCACAGTGCGTTCTTGGCAACGCAGAAAGGGGCATGGCCGCCTCGACGTCGCTGAAGATTTGTTCCGCCTGAGAAGCCGGAATGCTTCCTCGTCGTTCGGACGCGACAGGTTGCTCCGGCCTTCTTTGAAAGCGGGAGGCTCCTGTTTCCTTGATCACCGTGCCCGAACGACTCACGGTGTAGCAAACGGGCGGGGTATTCGTGGACCCACTGACTCGAAAGAAGATCACTTCATCATTCGATTGGGAGGATGGTGCGCTGGCACACTGAAGCGGCGCTTCAGCCGCATAGCAAATGAAGCTGCGGAAGACAAACACCGCCAGCACGAATATGAATTTCATAACCGCTTGTCTCCTGCCTATCGTTGATCACGAGCCCATGATATCGATATCGCTGGCCGTGGATAGTGGATGCGTAATCTTCCCTCCCGCACTCACTTGTCGAAGCCCGGCAGTTCGACCCGCTTCGCAATGTGATCCTTAATCCAGTGCGCGTCCCACCATTCCTTAGGATCGATCTGCACGCCGTCGAGTTGCATAGCGAAATGGATATGGTCGCCGCCAGCCATGCCGGTCATGCCGCTCAGGCCCATCACCTGGCCTTGTTTCACCATATCGCCCTCGTGCACGTTGATCTGGCTCAAATGGCCGTAAATGGTCTGCAAGCCGTATCCGTGGTCAACGACGATGCAGTTGCCATAAATGCCCAGCGGCGCCGCATACACGACTTTTCCATCATTCGATGCCTCAACACCCACATGTTGCGTCACCGCCAGATCGTATCCCAGGTGAACCTGCTGATCGATCTTCTTCCCCTGGTAGATGTAATTCCGCACGTCGGCAAAGCTCGCCTCGGTTTTCGAATTCGTTTGCCGTTTGAACGGCTGCGACCACAGAAAATGGTCCGCCGTCTTCAGCCGCAGATCAGCAAGCGTCGCATTGTTCGCCTTCCTCATCTCGCTGTTGATCTTCACGAATCGCGCCACCGGGTCGCCCGAGCCATTCGGGTCCAGCTCGTTTACCACCTTCTGCATGAACGCATCGCTGATCTGCAAATCATGCGTCGTGTAATGCGGCTGTTCTTTCTTCGGGAACTCGACCACCAGCGGGCTCGCCGCATCGTTGCCCGCGCCATTCGAGGCGTATGCCTGCGGCACCGTTCCCGGCGTCATGTTCCAGGCAAACGCATACAGTGAGAACATGCCCGGTTTGCCGCCCGGCATCGGCCATGCGCGAAATCTCTCGTCGCCCACACGCACCCCAGCTTCATTCCAACTGCCGGAGACGCTAAGCGTCGCCAAGTCCGCCATGCCGAGGTACAGATAATGCTGGTCGGAATCCGCGATGACGCTCGGCGGCTGCGTCACCACCGTGACCTCGCTTTCCCAGCGCCCGCTTTTCCGCAGCAAGTCGTTGGAAGTCACTTCCACGATCAGCTTGGCCTTGCCGTCCTTGAGCTGCGGAGTAGTCTTCACGCCGGCAGTGAACTTCCAAGTGCTGTCGGCTTCGGCCGAAGATTGCTCCAATTGCCAGACCTGGTAGCTTGCGCCGCCTTGCTCCACCGATGCAGTCAGCCCGCGCACTCCATTGCGATCGCTGACATGCACGCTGATAGGAGTAGCCTGCCCGAGAACGCTGACTGGAGACGCAAGGTTAACGACAGGAGTCGCCGATCGCATCACGAAAAATCCAATCGGCACAACGATAGCGAGGACGACGACAACAAGAATTAAGGTTCGCACACATTATTGTAGCGCTCGCTGGTTTGGGGGCTCTTCTAATTTGCCTTTTTCTCACCACGGAGTTACTGAGTCGCGGACAAAGACCTGCCATGCATTTGGGTTTCTTTGTGTCTCCGGAGCGGAATTTAAATTCGGGAATATCCGATGAAGTTCCCGGGATCCCTCCGTGCACCTCTGTGTACTCCGTGGTTCATGTTTTTTCTGGACACTTAATCAAGAGTTTCCTTAGGCCAGTTCCCGTGGTTTGCGGCGGGGCATTGACTGGCATCGCGGAGGCCTTCATGATGAATCGACCTCATGAAGAAACTCCCACGCCAGCGCGGTCAGCACCCCGGAAGTCAAGCTCGCCGCCAGCCTCGCTCCTCCCGCGAACTCTCCGTCCTCTACGAAGACGATGCCATCGTAGCCCTCAACAAACCAGCCAAGCTTCTGTCCGTGCCCGCGGAGAACTCCAGCGCCCCCTCCGCCCTGTCTCTTCTTTCGGCCGAGCTAAAACACAAGCGACAACGCGCCTTTGTCGTCCACCGCATCGATCGCTATACCTCCGGAATCCTGCTCTTTGCCAAGACCTGGCCCGATCGCGAAGCGCTGGTCCGCCAGTTTCTCGAACATACTCCGGTGCGGCAGTATCTAGCAGTCGTGCGCGGCCACCTCAAGGACAAACAGGGCACGCTCGTTCACCACTTCCGGCAAGAAGGAATGTTCCAGAAGTTAACCCGAGAGCGCGACCCGAAAGCTACCCGCGCGGAACTTCGCTATTCGGTCGAACGCCTTCTTCGCGGCGCTTCGCTTGTCCGCGTTTCGCTGGTCACAGGATTGCAGAATCAGATCCGCGTGCAGCTTTCGGCGCTCGGCCACCCCGTCATCGGCGACCGAAAGTACCATCCCGAGGAGGCGTCGGAGCGCCGCATTACGCGCGTCGCTCTGCATGCCGCGCATCTCGAGTTCGCTCATCCACGGACGGGACAAAACATATCCATCGATTGCGAACCCCCCGCCGACTTTCAGTCCCTGCTGCAAGCCTTGAAGCTCCCATCTCGCCCCCGCCATTGAATCTCGCTGTAACGCGGAAACCAGTGCAAATCAACGGGAACCAGCGGCAGTCAAGGAGCCCGGAAGTAGGGGTAGCTGTCATCCATAGCGTAGCAAACGACCTAGAACCGGTTTCATAAATGCCTCAGCACGATGATGAGGCAGGCCAAATGGACGAAGCCTTGATACACAGAAAAATGCGGTCGTAGCGCACTTGCACGCGGCGGAAGTTCTGCAGCCACGCGATGGTGCGCTCGACTTTCCAGCGGCGCCGGTAACGGCGCAACTTTCGTCCGTCTTGGTAGCGCCGCAGAACGCTGTTGCAGCGATAGGGAACGATGAAGTCGATGCGCCGCAGCCCCAGGCGCTTCCGCAAAGGGTCGCTGTCATATCCCTTGTCGGCCACCACCCGCCGGGGGTTGCTTCTCGGCCGACCCCGTCCCGGCCGCGGCACGCGGATCAGCGCCAGCGTGCTTTCCGCGAACTTGTGCTCCGATGGCTTGGCATTCGCGAGTTGAACTCCCAGAGGAATGCCCCCGCCGTCGACCACCACCACGCACTTCGTGCCCTTGCCACGCATGGTTTTGCCCACTTCAGCGCCCCCCTTTTCGCCACGATGAAGGTGGCGTCCAGAAAAGCCTCGTTCCAGTCCAACAGTTGCCGCCGGTCCATGTCGGCGAGCAACTGCTGCCACGCGCGCCGCCACACTCCCCGTTCCTCCCAACCGCGCAACCGTCGCCAACAGGTGGATCCGCTGGGATATCTGTCCGGCAGATCCCGCCAGCGTGCGCCCGTGCGCAGCACCCACAGAATGCCTTCCACGCACGCCCGATTCGCAACCCAGGGTCGGCCGCGTCGATCCCTTCGCCGCTTCGGCACCGGAAAAAATGGTTCGATTCGAGTCCACTGCTTGGTTGTCAGCATATGCCAACAGCCAACAACAATGCGGGTCCGCGATATAAGTCCACAACTTGAGGCGGAACCTATTTATGAAACCGGTTCTATGTATTTTGCTTGCACGGGCACCCGGCCGTCGATGTGATACCCACCCTTCACAAACCGCGCGACGGATGCGGCACCCCTTTCAGGATTATGCTAACGGAAGCCGCGCGCGCTAGGCCAATTGAAAACGGTCAAAGGACACTCTTCGATTCCTCATCCGGGGCGCGGAGTCCGGGCTGACTAGAAAACCGTGTCGGCTCCCAGGCTGCCTAGTAAACTTGGTGCGCTCAGGCAACCAAGGGCTCGGAGAAAGTACAACGGCCTTGCTGGGCTGAATTCATCTGAGGAGGACGGCGTGGCGAAGGCAAGGGAAAGTGGGATTTCTCAGGAGAAGCTGGAACTCTACGAGAAGGTGCTGCGGACGAACCCTAAGATTGAGCGGAAAGGCGATGCCAACCCTTACACGTCGCTGAACGGGAACATGTTCACGTTGCTGCACTCGTCGGGGGTGCTCGCTTTTCGGCTGCCCGACCAGGAACGGGAAGAGTTTCTGAAGAAGTTCAAGACCACGCTGTTTGAAGCCTACGGCGCCGTGATGAAAGAGTATGTGGTGGTTCCGGATGCGCTGCTGAAGAAGACTCCGGAGTTGGCGCGATGGCTTGGGATCAGCTACGCGTACGCACAGACGCTTAAGCCGAAGGCGACGAAGAAGAAGAGGTGAAGCGTGGGGAGGACGGCCCACTCAAACCCTCTTTTGACTTGAGTGGGGAAGTTCCGGAGCGTTCACGGGAAATGAAGGGCGGTTTTACATAGCATAAAATCGACCCTGAACCGCCAAATTTTTTGGGCCTTTTTGTCTACTTTCGTACCCTGCAAAAATCCACCTTCGTACCCCTCTACTAAAGAGGACATTCTGCTTGCAAAGACCGCCCCCTCGGGTGCTCCACGTTTCGCGGTTTTCGGGCCCCGGCACGCGCGCCGTTCGCGTGATGGGGCAGGAAACGTGGGATTACTCATTTTGTCTCCAGCGCTTCTTGCTGCTCCTTCACGCTGTAATGCGACTCCACGTAGTCCTCCAGAATCTTCGTAAACTCGGCCACAATCTTGTCGCCCTTCAGCGTTGTGAACAGGCGTCCATCAACGTACACCGGAGCCTTCGGCTCTTCGAATGTTCCGGGCAGCGAGATGCCCAGATTCGCATGTTTCGATTCTCCGGGGCCATTGACGACGCAGCCCATCACAGCGACTTTCATTTCTTCAACGCCGGAATGAGTTTGCTTCCACACCGGCATTTGCTCGCGCAGGTAGGTTTGGATCTGCTGCGCCATTTCCTGAAAGAATGTGCTCGTCGTGCGTCCGCAACCTGGGCAGGCTGTGACTTGTGGCGTGAAACTCCGGATGCCGAGCGACTGCAAGATCTGCTGCGCGACTCGGACTTCTTCCGTGCGATCGCCTCCAGGCGCGGGCGTGAGCGAAACGCGGATCGTGTCTCCAATGCCTTCCTGTAGCAGCACGGCCATTGCCGCACTCGATGCCACCACGCCCTTCGCGCCCATTCCCGCTTCGGTCAGGCCCAAATGCAGTGGATACTGGCAGCGCTCGGAGAGCCGCCGATACACGTCAATCAGGTCCTGCACGCCGCTGACCTTGGCGCTCAGGATGATCTGGTCGGCCCGCAACCCGGACTGCTCGGCCAGTTTGGCCGAGTTGAGCGCGCTCACCACCATCGCTTCCATGGTCACCTCACGGGCATCTTTCGGCTCCGCGAGCTTGGAGTTCTCATCCATCATCTTCGTGAGCAGCGACTGGTCGAGCGAGCCCCAATTCACGCCGATGCGCACCGGCCGCTGATACTTCACCGCTACTTCGATCATGGTGCGGAAATTGTCGTCGTTCTTGCGCCCCACGCTCACATTGCCCGGATTGATGCGGTACTTGGCGAGCCCCTCGGCGCATTCGGGATACTTGATTAAAAGCTGATGGCCGTTGTAATGGAAATCTCCGACGATGGGTACGCGGACACCTTGCTTCTCCAAACCATCGACGATGTAGGGAATCGCCTTGGCTGCATCGTCGTTATTGACGGTGACGCGGACCACCTCGCTGCCCGCGCGCGAGAGCGCGGCGACTTGCTTGACGGTTCCGGGAATGTCCGCGGTATCGGTGTTGGTCATGGACTGCACCATTACTGGTGCATTGCCGCCGACGCGAACCTTGTCCGTGTGATCCGTGCCGATGGACGCGGTAAGAGTTTTTCTGCGATGAATTTCTGCCATGGGAAGTTCTATTTTAGCAGCGATTGGAGGAGGGAGGCGGGGTTGACAAGTCTCGCCCCAGGCGGAGCAGCCGTAAGCGAACAAAGAGCGAACAAAATATTTATTGGAACACAGATGTGTACGTACAAACCGCCTATGGACAACAAACGAAAAGGGTTCAGCGCTCTCCGGAAGGCAAAACCGGGCTTGACAAGTCGTGCTATGTAAAATCGCGGCTGGCATGGGCGTCTTGGGCTGGTTTTCCGGGTTCAGCAGGGCAAGAAAACACAAGGGCGGATGCGGGGGGACCGGGGCGATTTGGGAGGAGATTCCGGCTGCTTTGGCGGCGCCGGGTTCCCACCCCTGTCGCATATGCGTCCGTGGTTCCCGCCCTTCGCGAACTGCGCGAAGGAACGGGTCACCCCAATTAGATTGGGTCGTGCCGGCGAGATCAAAAGCCTGGGCCGCCCGCCTAACGTGGCGGAACAACCACGTAACTTCGAGAGAGGTGAATGGCAATCGCGTTGGCTCTCACGATTTCCCGCGCGGTCAACTCGCCATCGGGATTGTCCGCAGCCAGCAGCAGCCGTGGAGACGCGGGGATCGACATGAGTGCATCCGGTCGGTCAGGAATCATCAGATTGGGTGAACTTGCGCGCAATATTCCCCAACGCTCCGAAGAGTACTTCATCTTGATCAATCAACGTTTGAATCCGCATTCCGGTCACCATACGAGCTGGCAATGTACTGTCGTCAGCAAGGAACAAAGTCCATTTGCTTTCAAGTATTTCTCGCGCGTCCTTGCTCAACCTGTCTGGCTTTACGCCGTTCAACGGCTGATTTTCTGCTGGAGAATCGATAAAGTGGCTTCGCCACCTCCACAGGGACCAAAAACGCATAGTAATGTGATGCTCCGTAGGGGATAGAGCGCCGATTCTCCCGGCTTCCAGCGCATCGACGAGCGCCTGGAAATCGCCCTCAACGGACTTCATATACCCTGCTTCAGCCCGTTGGTCCCAAAGTCGGTCAACGGAAAAGAGTTGATTGTCCGTAGCAATCCTCTGAATTCGACCGTCGCGTAGATGAACTTCGACTAATCCATCGGAACCCGCGAAGCGGAGTAGTGTAGCCACCGGAATAACATGCTGGTCTCTCGCCAGCCTGTGCGGATTGCCCTTTTGCGGTCGTTCACCACGTTTTCGATGAATCATCGGTTACTTCCCAAGCTCTATCTTGGATGATTTCGAGGCTGATTGGATAACCGTGTCGGCTCCTTTCCTCCGAACCCTGGTTGCTTGAGTGCACCAAGTTTACTCGGCGCCCTGGGGCCGACACGGTTATCTAATCAGTCCTTTTCGCGCTGGAGCAGTCATCGTTTCTATTTTCTCGACGAGCCTGGGCTGGTGCGCGTGAACGAGGGTTGGACGAAAATCTCGTTTGCGGCGGGCGCGGCGTGAAACGAAAACCCATAGTGCGATCAGTCTGCCACCCACCCTTTGCAAAGTGCGCAAAGGATGGGGCACCCCACTTAGATTGGTCGTGCCGATGAGATCAAAAGCCTGGGCCATCCGGCCGTTCCGGCAAACCGGGCGTCCAGTCTGGCTCTGCATGCCCCATCATTGCGGAGCGGCCTGGTTTCTCCTATCATCGCTAGCGCAAGCGCAGGGCGCCATTTGCGGGTTGTCTTATAAGCGGAAGGCGGACTTCCAAGGATCTGGTGGAGAGAACCTGGCGGAGAAGACGAGGTGGAGAAAACCAATGATCAAGCATCGCTTGTCGGTTGATTTGTCAATTTTCAGATTGCGGTTTGCTCCACTCTACAGGCTTTTTGGCCGGCGGGGAAAAACTGGCCCGGTAGTCGTCGCAGCGCTCGTCCTGACAACGATCTGCCTCGCGGTATTGACCATGGGGGCTGTGCGGCTGAAGACGGGATCGTTCACGCGGGTTTGGGAGTGGATCTCCGCCACCCGGACTTGCCACGATTGTGGCCAGGCAGGCGCGCCGGCAAAGCCGGCTCAGACGCAGGCGAGCTTTGGCACCTTCGCCAACTTCGATGTCACGGGCGCGGGGACGACTGCGCTCGAAGGAACCTTAGCAACCAGCATCAATGCCACTGGAGATGTGGCGGGCGTCTACATCACCACCGGCAACGTGTCGCACGGGTTTGAGCGCGACTCCAGTGGAAAGATTACGCCCTTTGACGCGTCCGGCGCGGGAACGGCGAATGACCAGGGAACCTTTGCGCTCAGCATCGATGCGGATGGGAACATCGTGGGAATGTACGCGGATTCCAGCAATGTGTATCACGGTTTCCTGCGCTCTTCCGGGGGCTCGATTGCCGAGTTCAATGTCTCCGCTGCCGGAACGACGGGGCATCGGGGGACGGTGCCGACCAGCGTGAACGGAGGGGTGGCCGTTGGAACCTATGTTACCGGGAGTTCCGGCACGACCTCGGTGTATCACGGGTTTAAACGCGCTGCCAATGAAACGTTGACTTTCCCCATCGATGTGCCGGGCGCCGGGACGGGTGATACCCAGGGAACCATGCCTTCGTGCATCAACTCGGCGGGGGACATCACGGGAACCTACAAGGACGCAGGCGGCGTGAGCCACGGCTTTATATACAACGGCACTACATTCACGTATCCGATCGACCCTTCCGGCTCCGTGGCCACATTCCCCGCCAGCATTGATACGTTGGGGGACATCACCGGAGTCTACTTGGACTCCAGCGGATTGATGCACGGCTTCGTGCGGACGGCCGCTGGAGCGATCAGCTCATTCGACCCTCCCGGCGCAAGCACGACTCCGCCGGGTTCGGGGAAGGGAGTCAAACTGGATGGGACCATCGCCGGCAGCATCAACACCGCCGGGACCATCGCCGGTTTTTACACGGACAACAACAAGGTGGGACACGGATTCTTTCGCAACTCCGCTGGCACGATCTCGTCGCCACTTGACGATTCCGATGCAGGCACAGGCACGATGGAGGGAACGGCGGGACTTAGCATCAACGACTCGGGGATGATCGCGGGCCTCTATATCGATTCGAATGAGGTGTTGCATGGATTCGTGTTCACGCCAAACAGCTCGGGTTCACCTGCGGTCACATTCACGCCCACTTCTCTGAACTTCGGCAGTCAGGCCGAGGATACGACCAGTGCCGTCAAATCGGTGACGGTGAAGAACACTGGCACGGCCACGCTCGACATCAGCAGCATCGCGGCGAGCGGCGACTTTGCCATCTCCGCAAAGACGTGCGGAACCACGCTGGCCGCGGGAAAGACGTGCAAAGTGAGTGTTACCTTTACGCCGAAAGCTCTGGGCGCGCTGACGGGAACCCTTGGCGTCACAGACAATGCTTCCGGGAGCCCGCAAACAGCGGCGCTTTCGGGCACGGGCGTGGTTGCAGCGAAACTGACCCCGGCGAAAGCTACCTATGCCAAGCAGAAGGTAGGCACGACCAGCGCGGCGAAGACGTTTACTTTAACCAATGAACAACCGGTGGCGTTGACCAGCATCGTGATCTCGACGACCGGAGACTTCAAGGTTTCGGCGAAGACGTGCGCGACCAGCCTGGTGGCAAAGGCGAAGTGCACGATCAGCGTGACGTTCACGCCGAAGGCGACGGGAACCAGGACCGGGCAGTTGAGCGTGAGCGATAGCGCTGCGGGCAGTCCACAGGCGGCGAGTTTGACTGGTACGGGAGATTAGAATCGGCGTGCTGCTGACAGTGAGCCCCGCAGAGATGCGGGGCGTTTTTGTCGGTGACCATAGGCGAAACCAAACGCCTCTCAAGGCTGCGCCACCCGCCTGGTGCGCGTCAATGAACGTTGGGCGAAAATCTCGTTTGCAGCGGGCCTGGCGTGAAACGAAGATCCCATAGTGCGATCAATCTGCCACCCACCCTTCGCAAAATGCGCGAACGATGGGGCACCCTCTTTCGAGGTAGTGCCCGCGAAAGCCACCCGCCCCTAAGCTTGTCCTAGGGCAGGCGGGTCAGGCCGGGTAATGTCTTGACGATGTCGTTGTAGATGACCATCACAGCGAACAGTACCAGGAAGACGAAGGCGGCCTGGTAGATGCGCTCCTTGATCGAGAGGCTGATGTCTTTTTGCATCAGGCTTTCAATGAAGAGCAGCAGGATGACTCCGCCGTCGAGGATGGGGATGGGGAGCAGGTTCATAATGCCGAGGTTGAGACTGATGGCGGCGGTGATGAGGAAGAGAGGCGACCAGCCTTTTTCGCGGGCGGCGGCGCCGACAGCGCTGCCAATGCCGATGGGTCCATCGACCTGGCGCATCGAAACTTTGCGCTCGGCCATCTTGCGCAGCAGTTCGAGGATGAGGAACGAACTCTTCTTGTTTTCGTCGAGCGAGCGGCCGAAGGCCTCCGGGAAGCCGAGCTTTACGATCTTGGTTGGAGGCTCGCTGGCGACGCCGATGCGATAGCGCGATTCATCGGAGGGGCTGCTGGGAGCCAGCACCGGCTTTACGTTGAAGGTTAACTTCTGGTCGCTGCCTTGAATCTTGCGGAGAACGACGATGTCGAGAGGCTGATCCTTGGTGTGAGAGAGCATTTCGACGAGCGCGGCGATGTGGGGAATCGGCTGGCCATTGACGCTAAGAATGATGTCGCCGGCCTGCATACCCGCTTTATCGGCGGGCATGCCGGACTCGACCGCGGTCAAAGCGACGTTTGGCTCCTTGGGAACCCAGCCGACCATCCCATACTGATGAACGCCGGTCGGTTCGGGGGTAAGTTCCTGGTCGATCGTTTTGCCATCACGCTCAAGGACGAAATTCAGCGGCTGATTCGGGCTAAGAGCTTCCTTGACGTCAACCTGCTCCCAGGTGGGATTGGCGATGCCATCGACGCGCACGATTTTATCGCCGATCTGGATGCCGGCCCTGGCAGCGGGAGTGTTGGCGTTGACCCAACCGACGACGGCGGGGCCATCCATGGCGACGGGATATTCGTAGTGCACCATGTAGACACTGGTGAGCAAGCCGACAGCGAGGAAAATGTTCATGGCGGGACCGGCGAGGGCGACGATGAAACGCTGCCAGCGCGGGTGCGAGAGGAATTCACCGGGATCGCCGGTGCGCTCATCCATGGGATTTTCGCCGGACATTTTGACGTAGCCGCCGAGCGGGAGCGCGCTGACGCGATAATCGGTCTCGCCGCGGCGGAAGCCGAACAGGCGCTTGCCAAAGCCGATGGAGAAGACCTCGACGCGGACGCCGAAATACTTGGCGGCGGCGTAGTGCCCGAATTCATGAATCAGGATCATGAATCCGAGGACAATCCCCATGACAAAAATGGTGTACAGGATGGAAAGCGCTTGGGGCATAAATGATTAGGTTACTCCGTACTATGCGATAAGACTATGTGTTTAAGGAATGGCTCGGATGGGCGAAGCCGTGCGGCTGCGTTTCTGGACGATTTCGCATGCCAGGCGGCGGGCTTCGGTATCCAAATTGAGCACTGCCTTAATAGATTCCAAATGGCCTCGCGGCGTTGTAGCCATTACGTCTTCGATGATGCGAGGGATATCGTCGAAGGCGATCTGCTCGTCGAGAAACGCGGCGACGGCGACTTCGTCGGCTGCGTTAAGGGCGATGGTCTTTGAGCCGCCGCCGCCGTCCGCCTCGTGAGCCAAGCTCTTGTAGGCCAAGCCCAGACATGGAAATTTAGCCATATCGGGGGGGTAAAAGTCGAGGTGCCTCAGGTCCATGACCGGGAACCGCAGATCGGAGGGGATGCGATCAGGGTAGGTGAGGGCATAGAGGATCGGGAGGCGCATATCGGTCACGGAGATTTGAGCAAGTATGCTGCCATCCACGAATTCGACCATGGAATGAATGGTAGATTGCGGATGCACAATGACTTGCACGCGGTCGGGGGGGACATCGAAGAGGCGGCAGGCCTCGATGACCTCGAAACCTTTGTTCATCAGGGTGGCGGAATCAATGGTGATGCGGCGGCCCATCTTCCAGGTGGGGTGGTTCAGGGCCTGTTGCACCGTTATTGAGGCAAACTCGGACTTGGGGGTATGAAGGAACGGGCCTCCGGAGGCGGTGAGCCAGATGCGGGCCACTTCGTTGACGGACCCGTCTGCGCTGATGCGGCCGCCGCGGAGACACTGGTGGATGGCATTGTGCTCGCTATCGATGGGCAGGAGCGGCTTGCCTTGGCGGCGGGCTTCGGCGGTGATGAGTTCGCCGGCCACAACCAGACATTCCTTATTGGCCAAGCCGACGGATTTGCCAGCTTTGACGGCCTCGAAAGTGGCTTCGAGGCCGGAGACGCCGACGATGGCGCTGACGACGAAATCGACATTGGGATGGGTGGCGACGCGGACGGTTCCGGCTGCGCCGTGGAGGACTTCGGTGCGGGTCAGTCCGGCGGCGCGAAGTTTAGCGCGGAGGGAGTTGGCCGCGGATTCGCTGGCTACGGAGACGACTTGGGGCTTCCAGCGCAGAGCTTGATCGCGGATCGCCTCGAGATTGTTGCCGGCGGCCAGCGTAGTCACCTGAAAGCGGTCGGGATAGGTTTCAACAACGCTGAGAGTGCTGCGGCCGATGGAGCCGGTCGAACCAAGGATGGCGATACGTTTCATGCGCTGGAATGAGGGCGAATTCTATTGTAAGGGAATTTGAAGAGCTTCTGGTTAAGCGGCGAAGAAAAAGGCAGAACCACCACAGAAGCTCAGGGGATAACTGGATAGATGGGCAGAGTTTCACTGTAGGTCATCCAGTCAAATCTAGTCACAACGAGACGTGACCCGTTTCACCGACAGGGCAAGCACCTTTGTGTGCTATTGGTAACAGCGCCTGGTCGCGCCTCCCGCGAAGAGCACACCCCACCATGATCTGCACTCCCCCCGAGGCGAGAGCGCTTAACGTCGATCCTTTTAGCAATTGGCGGGTTGCTGCCACTCACGGGTTTGGGCCGCGCACTTCGAGATCAGAACGCTGGTAGCGAATGACGATTTCGAGCGCGGGCCCCCTTCCATCCGCGAAGGAGGTTTTGTATGACGCGCAGGTTTAGCCGGAATTACTCTCTCAGCGTTGTTGCTTCTTTCTTCGCAATTCTGACTCTCTTGATCGCGGCCGCTGTGCTGGCGCAAACATCCGGCGCAGGTCGGCGGTCTGGACAGGCAAACAGTGTGTTGGCTCCCGCGGGGATCTCCGCGCCCGCACAAGCGGAGCGCCCGTTAACACCATGGACGGACGACGCTGGGCCTTTTCCTGTGGGCCGCTCGCAGACGAAACGGCATAGCGCGGTCCCGATGGGCTCGAACCCCCTTTTTCTGCCGGAGGTAACATACGGCACGGGTGGCGGGTTCCCCAACTCGGCGGCAGTGGCAGATCTGAACGGGGATGGCAAGCTCGATCTCGTGGTGTCGAACTATGTATCTGGGAGCGTAGGAGTATTGCTAGGTAATGGCGATGGAACCTTCCAACCAGTCGCGACCTATGGCACGGGAGGCTCGACTCCAACGTCAGTCGCGGTAGCAGATCTGAATGGGGGCGGCAAGCTTGATTTGGTGGTCGCGACTGGTGTGATCCCCGTCGGTTTCTCCTCCAACATATCTGTATTCATGGGTAATGGCGATGGCACCTTCCAACCAGCAGTCGGCTACGGCATCAGCTGCGATGCGGAATCTGTAGCTATCGCGGATGTGAACGGCGATGGCAAACCCGATCTTGTAGTAGCGTGCGCCGGTGGCACTGGTACGGTCGGAGTGCTGCCGGGCAATGGCGATGGCACCTTCCAGCCCGCAGCATTCTATGGCTCCGGCGGGACATATCCGAGTTCCGTAGCAGTCGCGGACGTGAACGGCGATGGCAAGCTCGATATACTGGTGGGCAATTTTCTTGGACGGGTGGGCAACCGCAGCACGGTGGGAGTGTTGCTGGGCAATGGCGACGGTACGTTCCAGACGGCGACAATATACGACTCCGGGGGAAATCAACTCTATTCGATCGCAGTAGGGGACTTAAACGGCGACGGAAAGCTTGATATCGTGACAGGTAATTGTGTACGCGCTGGTTCCATTGCTTGTGGGGGCCGTGGTGCGGCCGCGGAGGGAGTGGTGGGTGTCTTGCTAGGAAACGGCGACGGCACCTTCCAGCCGGTTGTGACCTACGACCCGAGAGGAGAATCGGCCAGTTCGGTGGCCATTGCCGATGTAGACGGCGACGGAAAGCGCGACCTGCTGGTAACGAATCTGAATTGTGAGGGATGTGATGGCTCGATAGGCGTACTTCTGGGCAATGGCGACGGTACCTTCCAGCCAGCCATCAGTTACGCCGCGGGTCATTGGCCAACTTTTGTCGCAGTCGGTGATGTGAACGCCGACGGCAGGCCGGACCTGTTAGTGGCGAACAGCAACGACGGCTCGATAGGTGTGCTGCTCAACAACACTGGACCTCACAACCCGACCACGACTGCGTTGACCTCAACCGAAAATCCGGTGAACGCTTCCGCGCCGGTTACCTATACGGCCACCGTTGCTGGTGAGTCTGGTTCAGTGTTGACCGGCACAGTGGCCTTTCAGGACGGGGCTGTCACGGTCGCAACGGTGGCGCTTTCGGGTAATCAGGCGGCCTACACCACGTCATACAAACCAACAGCCAAGGGCTTCCACTCCATCACGGCCTCGTACTCAGGGGATCTTCACAACTCGGTCAGCACATCGTCCGCACTGACGGAAGACGTTGTTGCTCCTACGAGGACACATGTCACTACCTCGTTGTCGCCCTCGGTTGTCGATCAACCCGTGACTTTCACCGCCGCCGTGACCTCCTCTTACGGCGCGATTCCCGACGGCGAAACGGTGAGCTTCTACAATGACGGTGCTGCGATTGGAACGGGCGTTACAGTTGGTGGAGCGGCTATCTTCACAACTTCCTCGCTGACTGTGGGGACGCATACCATCAAGGCAACCTACGCCGGGGACACGACGTTTGAGCCGAGTACTGGATCGGTGAAGCACGTGGTGGAGAAGCACCCGACGACGACGGCGCTGAGTTCGAGCGCAAATCCTTCCGCCTACAAGCAAGCAGTGACCTTCACGGCGACGCTTACATCGGCAGGACCGGCGCCTACCGGCAAAGTCAGCTTTAAGGACGGAACAAAGGGGATAGGCACGGTGACGATCAGCGGCGGTGTCGCCACTCTTACAACGTCTAAGCTCGCCGTGGGCACGCACTCGATCACTGCGGAGTACATGGGGGATACGGACAATGCCACGAGCACGTCGACGGTTCTGAGCCAGATTGTCGATTGACGGGGTTTTGGCCTGCGAGGCTTTACTGCATCAACTGCCAGGCTCGAAAGGCCCAAACTACCGGCACTGCGAAGAGCATGGCGTCGATGCGGTCGAGCATGCCTCCATGACCGGGGAGGATGGAACCGGAATCTTTGACTCCTGCGCCGCGCTTTATCAGGGACTCGACCAAGTCGCCGAGTTGCGCGGCTATGTTTACGGCGGCGGAGAGCACGATGATGGGCCAGAGTTGGGGTTGCTCCAGACCGAAGATTCCGTCGCGGCGCTCGATGAGGCCGACTCGCAGAAGAGCGGCGCTGATTCCGGGCGCGTGCTGAAACCAGAGCACGCTGACGATCACGCTGGCCAGTATAGAGGCGATGGCACCTTCCCAGGTTTTCTTCGGGCTGACTTCGGGCGACATGCGGTGACGGCCGAGGGACTTGCCGACGAAGTAGGCGAAGATGTCTCCGGCCCAGACGGCAAGCAGAGTGTAGATGACCCAGATGGCGCCGGCGGGCTGGCGGCGGATTTCAACCAGCAGCGCCATGGGAATTGCGATGTAGGCGAAGGCGAAGACGGATGCGGCAGCGGCGGGATAGCCGGTGCTCATGGGCGGGCGGCGCATGGCGGCGGTGAGGAAGATGAAGGGGGCGAGCGCGGCGGCGAGCGCGATGCCGTAGATGGCGGCGGTGGTCTCGACTAGCGGCGTGCGGTTGGAGGTCGCGATGATTTCGAAGACGAAGAAGATGGCTACGTAGGCATAGGTGAGAGATGAGAGTGGCCGGACTGTGTAGTGGGTGGTGAGCTTTAGGAATTCAACGATCGCGAGGAGCGCTACGGCGGCGCTGACTACGACCAGAAGGTAGGCGGGCGCTTTCAGGACCAGGAGAAGAACCAGGGGGATCAGGACTACGGCGGTCGCTATGCGGGTGAGCATTGGGGTTGTGGTGTCGACAGGGAATCTTAAACTACACGGCGCACGGAGGACAGGAGGCGGTTGGCGATGTTTTGGGTGCTATGGCTTGGTTACATCAACTGACATGGAATTTCTGCGCGATTCGGAGTAAGGTCTGTTGACGTGAGAAAGGTGTCCGCAGCTCTGCTGGCGTCAGCTCTGGTTTTCCTTCTGCTCCTGCCTGTTGTGGGCTGCAACCGAGAGAATTACTTCAAACTGTGGGGCTGCAATCGAGACGACCTCTTGTATAAAACCACGCCGCGAGAAGATGAGGCGTTTGCCTTACACTCGGTGGACCTGCTGCGGCAAGGTGAATTAGACCAAGTTGAGGACCAGTTCGATCCCAGCATCAAGAACGCTCAGTTGCGGGAAGCACTGACCAGTATGAAGGATATGTTTCCCAGCGCTCAACCAGTTTCGATCAAAACTGTGGAGGCGGGGTCTGTCCACGGCCGCAACGGCCCTACAACCCACATTGTTTTGGAATACGAGTTCGCACCGCAGATAATGCCAACAAGCGGACGCACAGAGTTGACACCCCGGAGTTGGTTGCTCGCGCGGGTTGTGATCCAGAGGAGTCATGGTGCCGTCAATATTCGCGAGCTCGCTGTAATCCCGACCCCGAAGTCCTACGAAGAGATGAACGAGTTCACCTTCGCGGACAAAGGCATTTCTCAGTATGCCGGATTATCGCTTGCCCTTGGGGTCGAAGGGTTTACTTTATACGCTCTCGTGTTGTGCATCCGTTCCAAGATCGGCAAGATAAAGTGGATCTTGTTAATTCCGATGT
The DNA here is from genome assembly GCA_963791085.1 of uncultured Acidobacteriaceae bacterium. Classification (GTDB taxonomy): domain Bacteria; phylum Acidobacteriota; class Terriglobia; order Terriglobales; family Acidobacteriaceae; genus Acidiflorens. Next base: position 310,595 of record CAWBQG010000001.1, read on the forward strand.
TGGTTGGCCTGCTCCAGGTCACCGTGAACTGGACTACTGGGCAATGGACGTTTACATCTCTGGCCGTTCGGATCCCACCGGTCAATATGCGCGTCTCAGCCTATGGCCCTTGGCAAATCGTCATAACGGCTCCAGTTGGGGCAATCGCCTTGCTCCTTTATCGCAGAAGGCGCCCAAAGTCGTTTACCACTTTATCGCTTGCGCAGCCGGCAACTCTGGACCAACCAGCCGACGCGCCGACGCGCAGGTAGTTGGTGAAACATCGGGGGGCGCACAGCCGATTCGGGACCCGTACGCTGCCGTCGGATTCACGCCAGCAGCGAGTAGTTGCCGCTGGCGTCCTCCACTTCGGAAATCGGCTTTAGTTCGGGATAGTGCTTTACCAGCGTTTCGGGGGCGCGGACTTTTTTTCCTTCCAACAGGTGGCGCAACTCCAGCGCGTTGACCGGGGCTTTGGCCTGATAGTGGTTGTTGGCGATCACGTAGGTGGATTGCGCTTTCTGGGCGATGATTTCGATTTTCTGTTTCCACTTTTCCAGTTCGGCGGGCTTGTAAAGATAGTTGTAGCGGTCGTCGCGGTTGTCGGTGCCGGACCCGCTTTCGAACCCGGTCTCGAACCAATGTTCATAGTTGCGGCCGTGGAGGCGGACGTAGCCTACGCTGGAGGTGACGTGCTCGGTGGGCGCTAGCGAGCGGCCTAGCTGCGGCTGATCGATGTTGCAGAAGCCTACATTGTGGCGCAGGAATTGGGCGAGGGTTTCGGGCTGGTTCCAGCTTTCGTGACGGACTTCGACCACGCGCGGGTACTCGATGAATTGGCGGAGAAATTGCTCGAGATATTCGCGATTAAGGCTCGTGTTCTTGAATGAAACAGGGAACTGGATCAGCAGCGCGCCCAGCATTCCCTCGGCGGCCAGGGATTCCAGGCCTTCTCGGGCGAGGCGTTCGTCTTCGTCGTTGGGACGGATGCTGGCGGCGGAGGTGGGCTCCATTACAGCTAGCGGGGAGTGGGTGAAGGAGCGGTGAAGCTTGGCGGTGAAAACAAAATCGGGATTGACGGCTTTCGCTTTGCGGCACCAGAGGCGGCCTAGCTCGGGGCGAATGTGTCCGTAGAAAGATGTGTTGATTTCGATTACATCGAAGAATCGGGCCATGAATTCGACGGCGTGGACTTTCTTGCGCGTGACTTCGGGCGGGTAGAGGATGCCGTCCCAATCTTTGTAGGACCAGCCGGCGGTGCCGACGCGGATTCGCGGGGCTTGTTGCATACGGGCGGGCCAGATGCTGGCAGGTTAGCACAAGCGAAAGGCTTGGTCCGCCTTGGGCTCGGTTCAAGCCCAGCTTAGCGCCAAAGGAGAGGGCGCGAACCTGGGGCGCGGTGCAAGGTCAAAGGCTTCACCACGGAGGGCACAGAGGTCACGGGGGGGAAACTTGAACCCTTGCAGTTTTAGGATCAGCAATCAGTAGAGCAGAATGGCGACCCAATAAATTCCCGTTGGGTAGGTGGCGTTGCGAGCGTAGCAGGAGCCGACGGCGAAATGGTGGAGATTGGGATTTTCAAGAAGGCTGAGAGCCGCAGACGGGAGAACTTCGGGGCTGCCCTGGGTGTAGGTGATGACTTTGCGGTTGGTGTAGGAGGCCGCGAGCAGGCGGGCGTTGGGGTGATCACCTTTCGCAAGAGCGCAGGCGGCTTCGTCGAGATGAGGCGGCGCGAAGGCTGCGAGTTCCGGCAATCCGGCGCTTGCGCGCGCCTGGTCAAGTGCCTCTCCAACACGCTGAGCGATTTCGCGCGCGGAGTAAGAGGGAAGGGCGTGCCCAAAATCCTGCACTACAAAGAGCCGGCCGTGGCTCCAGATGGCGGCGATGCCGATGGTGTTGAAGCGGGCATCGAGAATGTTTGCGCGGTGAGGAGGCGAGTGCATGAGCAAGTCATGGGCGTCGTCGGCGCAACCTACGTTGGCGATATTTTCTCCGGCGCGATCGAGCGGAAGCGAACTCACGTCGGCAATGCGTTGAAGCAGGGAGGGCTCTCCGGGGAATTGATGTTCGAGGCGGCGGCTTGAGACCATGTGGAGAGCATGGAGGCGCGCGGCTTCACGCAAAGTTTCGTCCATGCGAACGGGCGCCGCGCCAGCCAGTTGACGACTTTGGTTGATAGATTCGAGGAGGGCTGCTTCAGCGGCGGCATCCTCATCGGACGCCGCTGCGGTTAACTTGGAGGTGGGCTGTTGGTTTTGCATGCCGCTATCGACGCCGGTTTCCGCAGGGTGGTTCTCTGCGACAGCTGGCCCGGATAGAGCCACTAATACCACCAGCGTCGCAATCAGGCACCGTGTCATAGCGTGTTCTTGGAGTCAGCCGGAGGTAAAGTTCCGCTTTCCAAGTCCCACGCTAGCTTCTAGAATTCACCCGAGCTACTTACTATGGAGACTGTATTACTGGTTACCGTGCTGGTGGGAACCTTTGTCCTGCTTGGGCTTTCGGCTGTCTTGCTGCGGCGGGTTTCGGCCGCCTCGCAAGGTGATGTAAAGGCAGAGGTTGCGGCTGCGCTCGAAAGACTCGATACAACCCTTGGCCAGAAGATCAGTATCAGCACTGCCGATATGGCCAGTAGGCTGGAGCAGACTAAAGGGGACCTGCGGCAACAGGTGACAGACCGCATCCAGCAAGGTTTTTCAGAGATTCGCAGTTCGGTCGAAGAGCAACTGAAGGCAGGCAGGGAAGAGCAGAACCGGAGCCTGACTGACGGGCGCGGCGAGATGACGCGGTCGTTGTTGCTGACAACCCAACAACTGAAAGCCGAGTTTCAGGGGCTGAACCAGCAGACGGCGCAAAGCCTGGACGGGATTCGCGATCGTGTGGATGCGAAGCTGATGGCGATTACCGAACAGGTGCAGCAGAAACTCGATCAGAATATCAAGGAAGGATTTGCGCAGTTCGAAAAAGTGCAGCAGCACTTGAAGGCGGCCGAGGAGCAACTGCGGGAAGTGGGCGCGCTGGGGCACTCGATCAACGATCTGAATAATCTGCTGAAGCTGCCGCATCTGCGGGGGCAGTTTGGCGAGGCTAGCCTGGAACGGCTGCTCTCCGATTTTCTGCCGGCGCATATGTTCGCGCTGCAGGCTTCGCCGGGCGAGGGCGGCGGGCGCGCCGATGCGGTGATTTATTTCCCCGACCGCAAGCTGCCGATTGACGCCAAGTTTCCGCGCGAGCAGGTGCTGGCGCTGTTTGGGAGCGGCGACGAGGCGGCAGTCGAAGAGGCGCGCGTCGCGCTGGTGCGCGTGATGAAGGCAGAAGCCAAACGGATTCAGCAGTACATTCAGCCGGAGAATGGCACGACTGAAATCGCGCTCATGTATCTGCCGAGCGAGACGCTCTACATGGAGGTGATTCGCAATCGTGAACTGGGAGACTGGCTGAACCAGCAACACGTGTTTCCGGTTTCGCCGAACACGCTGCTGATGACTCTGCATACGATCGCGCTGGTGCACAAGTGGTATGAAGTCGCGAGCCGGTTTGAAAAGAGCCGTGTTGAACTGGCGAAGGCACAGAAGTCGTTCGACTATTTCCAGAATCAGTTCGAGAACGTGGGCAAGAGCCTGGAGAAGGCGCAGGACGCCTTCGACAAGGCCACGACACACTTGAAGGCATATCGCGGCAAGGTGACGGTGCTGAGCGGACAGGAGCAGCTGGAGCTGGACCCGGTTCCAGAGATTGAGAAACCACTGCCACTGGAAAAACCACTGCCGCTGATCGACAAGGCCTCGGCGTAGTTTTATGCGGGCGTCATCGTGAAGCTCCCGTTGCCCGTGCAGGAAGCGCCGCCCGTGAGCGTCCATGTGCCGGTGATTCGGCCGTTATTCACGGTTCCTTGAAGCGTAAGAACGTCGTCTGTCCCGCCCGTGGTCTTGATCGTCATTCCAAAGCTGCCTGAGACGCTACCGTTAAAGTTCCCGCTCAGTGAAAACGAGCCGGTTTCGGTGGTCTGCTGCGAATCGAAGCACGCTCCCGGAGTGGTGAACGTAAAGTTCACTACATTCAACCCTGTCCCGCTGCTCTGTGTGAAAGATGTGGTGAAGGCGAAAGTCGGGCTACCCCCGCTGTTCATCAACGTGGCTGTCCAGTTGCCGTTGATATTGCCGCCGGGGCCGTGCATGCCGCAACCGCCCAGGACGAGCGCGAGCACCAGTGCGCCAACAATTCCGATTTGCCTCATGAATTTCTCCTTGTCGAATCGACCGCAATCGGCAGACCTCTCCCAGTGCGGGTCCGACGAGATCCGCCGCGCGGAGCGAGTTTTCGAAGATCGCTGTCTGTGGGGAATAAACCCGGGGTTTCGGGAAGAGTTGCCGGAAAAAACAGGGCAGAACGAGTTTCTACGAGGCGGTCCGTAGTCGTTTTGTTGCGTCCAAGGAGGTTTCTCCTCCGTTTGCCGCGCGCACTTCCCAGATTCCGTCAAACTTCACAAAGTATGGTTCGACGGAGATGCCGGGAAAGCTTGTGGTCAGAAGCTCCCCCGCACGGAGAAGTTCGGTGCGGTGATGGGCAGCTTCGGCGGTTTGGTCACCTTTGAAGTGCGCCAGGCCGCCGTAGGTTGCGCAATCGGAGTGGCTCATTACGATGACGCGTTTGGTTTGGTGCAGGCGGATCGACATGCGGACCTGTTCGAGGATGAAGTCCTGTTCGAAGTCGTTGCGCGGGGAAGCGAGAGTCTTGGCGCCACCGGCGACGACGATCATATCGGCCCGGTCGACGCCTTGTTTCTTCAGAAATTTCCTGACCGCTGTGCTGATGCGGTGGTCGAAACAGCAGAGCACGGCGGCGTCGGCGACGTAGGGGTCGGCGGGGGAGTCGAAATGGAAGATCTTGCGCATGGCGGCCTCGGGTCGATTGTAATTTGGACAACGTGCGCCGGGCGGGCAGACGAGGGCGTCCGCGGCCAGGCGGACCGGATTGCCGAGCGGGGGCAAGTTGCCCCCGCGACCGCCGGCGGGGCGCCGGCGCTACCTTACGCGCCCCGCTTTGTTTTCAGCTCCGTCAGCAACTGTTCGATGCGATCTTCTTTTTCGAGCGCGGCCAGGCGGTCTTCCACATCGTCAGCGAGGAGTTCGGCTTTGGCTTGGCCTACGGCTTCTTCGCGGGCGACCTTGCGTTTCATGCGGTCGAAGGTGGCCGATTTTGAATTTGCGCTCATGCCGGAGTGCGCGTCGGTGGCTTTGCTGGCGGCGCGCGCGCGGCGGTGCTGCGCGATCAGCAGGTCAGCCTTGGTGTTGGCTTCGGCGAGCTTCTGATCGAGGTTGCGCAGAGCGGACTTCAGGTTCTCGACCTGCGCGGTTTGATCTTCGACCTGCTGCTTGAATCCGTCGCTCATGTCGCGATAGCTTTCCACGCGGAGCAGTGCGGCGCGGGCCAGATCGTCCTGCTTTTTGTCGACGGCGAGTTCGGCCTTGCGCATCCATTCCTGCACCTTGTCGTCGTTCTCCTGTTTCTTTTTTTCGAGCAGGTGCTGGTCGGCGATGGCGATCGCCACCTGCGTCTTAACTTGCAAAAGCTGGTTCTGCATGTCGAGAATGACCTGCTTGATCATCTTTTCCGGGTCCTCGGCCTGGTCAATCAGGTCGTTGAGGTTGGCCCGAACTAATGTGGAAACGCGCTCCAGTAATGCCATAAAGCACCTCTCGTCTTTGGTCGTTCGTCCTTTGTCGTTCGCGGTTCCGCGCAGATTGATGCGGCGGATGTCCGCCTTAGTTACGGTTTGTCTTCCAGGCGCCACCTACGATGCTGATCGCGATGTAGACTGCAATTCCGGCGGCGACCCAGATACCCATGTGTCCGGTGGCTGCGCCGATAGCGGCGCCCATTGCGCCTCCAAGGGCGACCGACAGGCCTAACGATCTTGCGTGATGGACTTCGTCTTGCACGGGAACCTCCTGGAATCCGTCGTTCGTCGATGGTCGTTAGTTGTTCGCGATTCGTGAATCGTTCCGGTCTTCCGAACGACTCACCGACGAACGACCAACGACTGGCTTAGTTCTTACCCTCCGGCTTCGGCGATTTGTCGCCGATCTGGCGGACTTTGCCCAACAACTCGCCTAACGGCATTCCGCTCAGCGTTTCAAACAGAGCCGGAACCTGCGCGGCCATTTTGGTGATGTCACCGGTGATCTTGTTCATGCCGGCGGAGTCGCCATTGCCGGTTGAGACGATGGTGATCTTGTCGACATTGGCAAGCGGAGCGGCCAGGGCTTTCACAACTTCCGGCAAGCCCGTAAGCAGCTTGTCGAGGACGGCGGCCTGGTTGTACTCCTGAAATGCCGCGGCTTTTACGTTCATGGCTTTGGCTTCGGCCTCACCTTTTTTGAAGATGATTTCGGCCTCCGCTTCGCCCTGAGCGCGAATTGCGGAAGCGTGGCCCTCGGCTTCGGCGATCAGGCGCTGCTTCTCGGCGGCGGCCAGCGTTTCGATGCGCTGACGCTCGACTTCAGCGCCTTTCAACACGGTAGCAATCAGTTCTTTCTCGCGGCGATTGATTTCGGCGTCCTGAACCTTGACCTGTCCTTCTTTCTCGACCTGCTGCACCCTCACACTTTCGGTGGTGACTTGCTGCTGCATGACGTTGGTCTGGATGTCGTACGCTTTGTCGGCCTGCGCCTGCTGCTTTTTGGTGACTTCGAGGTACTGCGCTTTCTTGATCTCAAGGTCGCGTGTGGCTTCGGCCTGCTTCGCCTGAGAAAGCGTCTCGGCGAGCACGCGCTCCTGATCGGCTTGCGCCTTAGCGACCGCAGCTTCGCGTGTGGCCATGGCGCGCTTGATGGCCGTGTCGCGCTCGGCTTCGGCGGTGGCGACATCGGCGTCGCGCTTGATGCGCGCGACGTCGGGCTTGCCCATGTTGGTGATGTATTCGTTCTTGTCGCGGACCTCTTTGATGGTGAACGAAATGACTTCAAGGCCCATCTTGTTCATATCGTCGGCGCAGGTGGCGCGCATGCGGTCGCCGACCATCTCGGGCTGTTTGACGATTTCTTCGACTGTGAGTTGTCCGATGATGCCGCGCAGGTGGCCTTCCATTACCAGGCGGATCAGGCCTTCGCGCTCCTGATCGCTTTTGGTGAGGAACTGTTCGGCGGCGGTGAGGATCGATTCCTTGTCCGACTTGACCTTGATTTGAGCGACGGCCTCGACGGTGACGGCCACGCCCTGCTTGGTGTAGAGGTCCTGCTGCGGCGCTACGTCAAACGACATGAGTTCGAGCGAGAGGTCGCGGCAATTTTCGACCATCGGAAAGATGACCGTGCCGTGGCCCTGCACCACGCGGGTGCCGCGAAAGCCATAAACGATCAGCGCTTCATGCGGGCCGGCTTTGCGGTATAAGCGGGCCAGCATGCTCATGAGGAACAGAATAGCCAGAACGGCCAGTCCGACGATGATCCAGATTTCAATTGCAATGCCTAACACCATATCGCCTCCTAAGAAAGCTTCGAGCTGCGAGCGACGAGCCTCGCGCTAGAACCCAAACCAAAACTACTTTGGATCGCGCTTCGCACTTTCAACCTCTGCTGACGAAACTCATCATCTGGTCCAGATCGCGGACTATGCGTTCGGGATCGCTATGGCCGAGATAAACTTCGCCATTTGAAGTTTTGATATGCACAACCTTGTTGCACCACACGTAGGCGCGCGTGCTGCCGATGCCGCGGATGCCATAGCCGCGAATGAAGGCCCAGGGCTCGATCGAATAGTTAAGGATCGCCGAGCGGGGAATCGAGCGCAGGCAGAAACCGAGCATGCGAATCTCGAGGCCATGGTGCAGGAAGCGGTATTGGAAACCGCCCCACGCCATAGCGAACACGACCAGGCCGATGACGGCCACCAGGCACAGCGCAAAACGCGCGGGCGTGGTTGGGTAGAGCGCTACCGAGATGGCGGGTCCGAGCACGGCGAGCAGGATGATAGCGCCCCAAAGGCGTCCTGCGTGCGTCTCGGTTGCGATCACGTCGCCCTGGATTCGGTCCGTCTCCATGTTGAGCATTAGCCTCCGTTTGCCTTTGAGCCGCGAGCCGTTGCGTTATCCGCGAACTCCTGCGCGGAATGCGTTCCTTATTGTTCTCCGCTCATTTCTTCCCAGCGGCGGACGTAGGCGATGCCTTTGTCGTATCGCGTCACTACGACCTCGGTGCCTTTTTCGATTGCGTTTTCGTCCTCGCTGCGGGCGCCGCAGGTGCGGCGCGTTCCGGCCTGCGAATAAATGATTTCGCCGGTGCCTCCCTGACGAATCGGAAGCGAAGTGCGTCCCAGTACGCCCACCATTTCGTAGTCGGCGGAATCCATGTTCTCGCGCGGCGAGATCAGGACGCGCGTCATGAAGAGGAACACGATGCCGCCGCCCACCAGACCGGCAGCGACGGAAATCAACAATCCGAGCGCGGACCAAATGCTGGAGAAGCGCGTAATGAGGAAGCCGGTGCCTCCGAACCAGGCGAGAAATGCGGTCAGTGTGATGAAGTTAAAAGGAGAAACGTCGGCCCCTTTTGCCGCTTTCATGCCGGTTCGGGCGGTTTGCCCGGCGGAAGCCGGCGCGTGGCCAACTGGCGTGTGGCCAACGGGAACATGTCCGGCGCCATGCGGAAAGTGCAAATGCACATGCCAGCGCAGGCCGCCGGCGATGAATGAAATCGCGCTGAGAAGAAAGCCAACGGCGAAACAGATGAGATAGAAGTCGGACCAGGTCATAGATTTCGCCTCCTGGCGGAAGCAGGAGTGTTACGGACTAATTCGGGCCGCAACGCTTCGAACAGGCGGTCGGCGAGGTGGGGCGTGTTCAGGATTTCGCCGAGCAGCAAGATGGCGCGGCGCGTGTCTTTCTCACGCGCGGCTTTGACCAAGGCTTCGCTCAAGGGCGGATCGCCGGCGAAGCGTTCCGAACCTTGCAGCAGCCAGACATCCAGCTGCCCTTCGGTGGTACGCAGGTCGGAGGTCAGCTCGGTGTGGTAGCCCTCCGGGTCATCCACCAGGAAGCCGGGATGCACCTTGAAAAACCGGGCGAGCAGAGTGCGCGTCGACTGCGTGATGTGCGGGCGCTTGCCACCCTCAATCTGCGACAGATAAGACTGGCTGATGGTCTTGCCGGTCTCCCGGCGAATGGATTTCATAAGCTCCTGCTGGGTCAAGGGACGGCCCAGATTGCGAAGGGAGCCTTCGACCTCGCGGAGGTAGCGGATTTTTTCTCCGAGTGTCATATGCCAGATCGCGATAACGATATAGCAATATGTAATATGTGTCAAGAACTGGATTTGCCGGTTTTTGAGGGGCTTACGGCCGCTCTTTGGGCCAAGCAAAGGAAAAAACCTCCGCGTACAGCGGAGGCCTGGTGGAGATTCGAACCGCCTGAACCGGAGCGGATTAGGTCACAATTAACGTCAGCAAAACCTGGTGCGATGCGTTGGTGGAAGCCGATCCCGTGACGGTGATGAAATATGTCCCGGCGGCGGTGCCCTGGGTGGTGCTGACGCTGTTGCTGCTCGAACTGCATGCGGGCTGCAGCAACAGCAAGGCTGCGACCAGGCCGAGCAAGGCTCCCGCAATCCAGCGGCGACGCTTGCGGCTGGCGCCGATGCCCAGTCCAGCGAGGCTCAGGCCTCCGATAGGCAGCCAGGCGGCGTAGAACGAGGTCCGCCGGAACAGGCCGCCAGTGTTGACTGGGCGAGCCACGGTTTGAATGTTCAGCGTGGTCGTACCCTGGCCGGTGCCGAAGAGCGAGACGGTCGGGTTCGTGAAGGTTGGAGTGGTTGAGGTCACGATGGGCGGCGAGGGGGTCTGCGTCATCGTGATGGTGCCGTTGTAACTTGGGTCCGGGGTCAGCGTAATGACAAACGAGGCCAAGCCACCGTTTGTGACCGTCAGGGTCGACGGGTTCGCATTCATCGTGAAGTCAACCGCGGTGTCATGCTGGCTGCGGCAGGGGATGATGTTAAACGGTCCCCCATTGGCGCTGACGTTGCAGGAGACCGTAAATGAATAAGGAGGCGGGCTGGGCGGCGGAGCGGGTGGAGTCACGACGACTTGTATTTGAGCGGTGGCCCCGGCAGCGAGATTAAAAATTTCGCAAGGGATCGCGGTTTCGCCGACTTGAAAATTGTTGTTGCAGGTGCCGACGCCGGTAAGGACCGTAGCGGTCGGATTGACAGGGTAACCCGTGGGGATGATGGCGTTGAAGAAAATGTTGGTGGCGGGGTCGGGGCCGTTGTTAAGAATGTTGTAGGTGAAAGTGGCTGGCTGGCCGGCGTTGACGGGGCTTGGACTGGGGCTGCCGCTTGCAATGGAGACCACGATGTTGGTGTTGCTGCCGAGCACGGACACGAACGCGTTGGGATCGGATCCGGCGAATGTGGGCTGATACGCCGTTGTGGTGATCGGGAATCCGCTGACAGGAGGAATGCAATAAGGCGGATTCGTTGAACCGGGAGGGGGGAACGGAACACACGGCGTCGATACGGAAGAGCTTGTCGTCCCCGCAACGTAGGTGTTATTACTGGCGTCCACCGCAATGCCGGTACCCTGATCGGGCCCGCTGCCGCCAAGATATGTAACGAAGTCCCCGCTGGTGACCACGGAAGGTGCAACCAGGGCGACGAAAGCGTTGCTGTTGCCATTGCCCTGGTAGGTCTGGAGGTAATCGTTGAGTGAGTTGAAGTTGATGGCAAGGTTGGGCGAAGAAGTAGTACCGGCCAGATGAACGGTTCCAATCGAGTCCACGGCGATGGCTTGGCCGCTATCCGGCCCGGAGCCGCCCAGCCACGCGAAATAATTCAGCGGAAAGACGGTGTTGGATTGGGTTTGATTGGTGACCTGAGCGATGAAGGCATTCGCCGCTCCACCCACGCCGTTATAGCCGAACGGACCCGGCGGCGTTTGGGTCGGGCCTGGCCCGAGGATGCAGGGGCTGACGCAACTCCAATCGGTCGAATTGGTTGAGCCGGTCACGTAAGCGTTGTCCACAGTGTCAACGGCGACTGCGGTACCGACGTCGTTGAGGCTGCCGCCGAGGTAAGTGGAGTAGAAGGGGGGAAGACCGGGCTCGCTCTGGCTGGGATTCAGCTTGACGAGGATGGCATCGGTGTCGGTCGGATTCACGGGCGACGCGTTGCAGGTGTTTTGGCCGGGCTGGTTGAGGCAGGGCTGGGCGGCATTGTAAATGGGGAAGTTTGGCGGGCCGACGATTCCGATCGTGTTATTCGGCATGTTGGTTGCGCCGGTGAAGTACATGTAGCCGCTGGTGTCGACGGCAACGCCTCCGCCGACCGCCGTGGTGCCGCTGCTGCCACCGAAATAGGTGGAGTAAAGCATGGTTGCGGGGCCGCTTAGACCTGCGCTGGTACTGATCTTGCTCGCGAAAAACTGGGGTGGGCCGCTGGTGACAACGCAACCGACGCCAGCCTGCGGCGGCGCAAACGGACACACCTGATAGCCAACGGAATTGGAGGGGAAGCCATTGCTCTGATCGTTGGTCGATGTGGTTGTGCCGGTGACGTAGGCGTTGCCATTGCTGTCGGCTGCCACTCCGGTGACGGTATCGGCTCCGTTGCCTGCGAGGTAGGTGGAATAGTTCAATGTGTAGGATCCGCTGGCAAAACTGAGCTGGCTGACGAATCCGTGGGTTCCGGCCGTGCCGTTGGGCTGGAACGCATTGGGGGTGGTTGGGAAGTTAGCTTGTGACGATATGGTTGTTCCGGCGACGTAAATGTTGGAGCCTGAATCCACGGCGATTCCCGCCAGATTGTCAGTGCCCGAGCTGCCGAGATAGTTGGAGTAAAGCAGCTGCGAAGCGGGCGAGAATGATGTGTTGAGCACGGCGATAAAGATGCTTTGCTGGCCGGGCAGGGTGGTTCCGGGGAAAATGGGTGCGGTGGTCGAGCCGGCAAGATAAATGTCGCCGCCATCGTTACTGGACTTGTCTATGGCCACTTTCACCAGCGACTCGGTGCCCGCGCCGCCGAGGTAAGTGGAGTAGCTCAGGGTCGGGTCGATAACAAGTTCGCGGGAGTGGTCGTAGCGGCCGACCGTGAAACCAATCTTGTTCTCGGCAAGCAGGCGGAAACTTCCCTGGATGCCGGTTTGGCGGTTTGCGCCCGACTCATTCGCCGACGATTGATAGATGTGAGGCGCGCGAAACCGAACGTCGCCGCCATCGGTAGAGAGAACGAGATCGCCATCGTCGAGCCGCGCGGAAGCTCCCTGGAAGCTGAGAGCGATCTGGCTGGGCTCGGCGCCGGGGGCGATGCGGAAGTCATATTCGAGTTGGTGGTCGTTGCCGTAATAAACGAGGTCGATGCCCGGGTAGACGCTCTGATATTCGACGCGGCCGAACTGGGGAACATTGCGCTGCCACTTGGCAGGATCATTGCCGATAAAATAATTGCTTTTGCCAGGTAGCGGTTGCGCGGCTTGCATGCGCGCAGCGGGACTGGCTCCTTCAAGGCGCATGCGGATCACGCTGGGCGCCGACTGCGGAGTGACGGGAGACGCGGCAAGCTGCGTCTCTACACGAACCGGGTGTTGAAGCGCCAGCACGGCTTCATTGGCGGTCAAGAAAAGTCCATAGCCAACGCCGCGAGCCAGAAATTTGACGCGAGGATCGGTCTGTCCCTGGTTGGGCTCGAAGTAAAGCGGTAAAGACAGGGTAGTGGCGGAAATCGGTGGATGGGTTGCGGACTGCCGGGCGCCGGTCTGGGCAAGACTCCTTGTACCGGCGACGCGGAAGGCGATGCCGGCAACGGCCAGCACGACGGCTGCGAATAGTGCCGCCTTCATCCGCCAAAGTGTTTGTGAATGTCTCACCGAACCTCCTGCCAACGCATGGTAATTCCTATTCACCGATCTCCTCCGATTTCCCAATCTTGTGGGTAAGGAAGAAAGGCACACACCACATGGGACGACGCCCCAGGGAGCGGATGCGCACCTGTCACCAGAACTGGGTTAAGAGCAAATGAATACTTTTACATCCAAGGGATACGCTGGTCAAGCTGACCGCACGCCAGACGCCGCGTAAATGAGAAGCCTGGAAGCGAGATTTGGTTGCTAGGGAGACACGGCAAGCCGCGTCTCTATTCTTTCAATTCGTCAATTTCCCGCTTGAGGCGCGCGTAACGGGAAAAGATGGTTGCAAGGTAGACGATGTGGATGATCCAGGTGGCGGCGTAGGCGGCAAAGAGATAGGGATTGGTTGTCATCGGGCGCTCCTCGACTGATTTCCAGGTTCGTCCATCAATGAGCGCATCGCGTGGGCTTCATCCACCTGGCGTTGCAGTTTCTCGAGGCGATAGCGAGACCAGCAGAGCAGAAAAGCGAAGCAGGAAAAAGCCAACCAGTTGAGCAGCAGCACATGCAGCATGCGGGGATCGATCGACCCGCCGCCTCCCATAACCGGCTGGGGATGCTGGGTGCGGAAGAACCAGATGGAGAAGTAAACGAAGGGAACGCAGAGCGCGCCCAGAACCGCCAGGGAAGCTGCGAGCAGCGGCGTTTGTCCGCTGGAAGAGAAACGGCGTAAAAACAGGTAGCTCACATAAATCAGCCAGAGAACGAGAGTCGAGGTGAGGCGCATGTCCCAAGTCCACCAGATGCCCCAGACCGGGCGCGCCCAGATCGGCCCGGTGATAAGGACGACGGTGCAGAAGACGACCCCGACTTCGGCGCATACCAGGGCGACGATGTCCGCGGCCGGGGAGCGCTTGATCAGGTAGTAGATCGAGGCTCCGAAATTGATGAAGAAGAGGATGAATGCGGTCCAGGCCGACGGAACGTGGTAGTAAAAGATGCGCTGCACGTTGCCCATGGTTTGCTCGGTGGGCGCGCCATTCGGGCTGAGCGCCATGTACATGGCATACCAGAGCAGAATGCCAGTGAGGATCGCGAGGATGGGGAAGGCGCGCTTCATTTTGTTTTGGCTCCGCACACTGGGCAGAAGTTGCCAGCGCCGGAAATTTGGCCACCACAGGTCGTACAGTAGGCCAGTGCGGTTGAGGGGGCGGGGTGGGTCCCCTGAGCTGGGCTGGCACGAAGACTCTGTACGGCCCCTTCAGGACCGAACGCCGCGGTGGCAAGAAGCGTATATGTCCTTGGTCCGTTCGTCCCAGGAACTTCCGACCATCCCTGAAGCGCAGTAGAAACGTGACTTTCTTCTCAGCGCCTCCCGTTAGGAAGCCGGCAGCGAAGCCTATTGGACCCAGTAACCATCCGGCGCCAAGTCCCACACCAATAGTACGCCAAAAGCTTTTTGTGTTCTCCTCTGTGGCTATCTGAAGTTCGGCAATCTGCGCGACAGGAACCCCTTCCCGAAAGAACTTCCCGGCGACCTTCATGTGAACTTTTCCGCCCACGAACTGGCTGTCATTGCCTTTGGGGAAGTCACCCGCGAGGACTTCGATGATTTTCAGCATTGCGTCCCCTCTACCCCGTCGCACAAGTTCGTGTCCGAGTCTCGATCAGGCGCCGCAACCAGCCCGATGTGTTTGTCGGACCTAACTAAAGACTCGCTGTCTCTTCAACGGCTGTTCGTTCGTATGCGTATTCACCGGTCGGAAGGACGTACGCCTCAGCTATTTTCGCTGCCTCTTCAGACAATCCCAGATCATCGTTAAGCCATCGCCACGTTTCATGGATAAGCTTGTAGGTGCCGCGCCCACCCGCATACCTACCTCCACATTCGGTAAGGAAATCGTTGCGGTTAAGGTGTGCCGCAAGTTCGTCCCCTGACATACGCATGCCGTTTTGGGAGAGAAATGTAGCCAGTCGCCAAACGTAAAGCTTCTTTCTATTCATGTGGCCTCCCATGTGATGCATTCGCGAGCTTGCACCTCGCCTTTCGTCTCGTACAGGTATCATCCAAATCCCAGTGGCGCAGCTCACTCCGCGTTCAGCACAGTCTCAAACAAAAGCAGACAGCTGGTAGTAAACACCAGATCGTAGGTCACAAGCAACACGATCCAGAAGCGGGCGCCTTCGCCGTTAAGGATGGCAGTGGTCGACTGCACCATGGCGAGGATGGCGGGGATCGAAATCGGGAACAAGAGCAGCGGCAGCATGATTTCGCGGCTGCGCGTGCGGATGGACATGGCGGCGAAAAATGTTCCGTTCACTACCAAAGCCCAGGTTCCCAGCGCGGCCACGACCAACAACTGCCACGCGGGACCGAGAGAGCGCAGCCGATAGAACACGATGAACAGAGGCGTCATGAGCGCCTCGAGCACGCTGACAAAAATAAAATTGCCAAGTACCTTGGCGACGAACAGGGAATTGGGCGGCGCGGGAGAGACGCGGTAGGCGTCGAGCACCTGGTTACGCAGCTCGCGGGCCCATGTCTGGTTGAGAGCCACCACTGTGGCGAACAGGAAGGCGACCCAGATCAGGCCTCCGGCGATCTGGCGCGATTCCTCGGCGCTCGGGTCGAACGAGAAGCTGAAGACGACGACCACCAGGAGCGAGAAGAAGAGCATCGAATTGATGGCGTCTTTCGACCTCCACTCGAGGCGCAAATCCTTGAGCAGCGTGATCCGCGTGATGCCGGGGGGCGGGCTCATTGTGCGCTCTCCAGCCGTTTCAAATCGCGCGTGCGCGCTACGATTTTTCCGAACTCCATCCAGACGAACTCATCGGCAGCGCCCTCAAGCAGCGACGCCTGATGGGTGACGACGAAGATCGTCTTGCCCTGATCGCGCAATCCGGCCAGCAGGCGAACCATGTCGGCGGCGGAACGGAGATCGACGTTAGAGAACGGCTCGTCGAGCAGCAGAATTTTGGGGTCGTTGAGCAGGGCGCGCGCCAGCGACATGCGCTGCCCCATGCCTTGAGAATACTGGCCTACGGGACGCGTGAGCAGAGGATCGAGGCCGACTGCGCGGATGACTTCAGTGCCGCGCTGTCGATCGGTGATTCCATACAACTGCGCGAAGTATGCCAGGTTTTCGAGACCGCTCATTTCGTCGTAGAGCAGCGAGGGATGCGCCATGTAGCCGACCTGATGGCAGACGTCATGAAACCGGTTAGCGCCCAGAATGGTTACTTGGCCGCCGGAGGGATGATTCAAGCCCGCGAGCGTGCGCAGCAGCGTGGTCTTGCCCGCGCCGTTATCGCCGAGGACGGCATAGAGCTTGCCGCCGGCAAATTCCGCGGTGACGCCACGCAGCGCGGCGAAGCGGCCGAACTGCTTGATCAGGTTGGTGACGGTGATGACGGGCGCGTTGTCAGTCAATCGCTTGGATTGTAATTCGCAAAGGTGGTGGAACTCTAGTTCGGTATTCTAGTTTCCCATGGTGGAAGCGGGCCGCTGGTTTTGCGACATGCTCTTGGCGGGCTCAGTGGCCGGAGTCGTTCCCGGCTGCGGTGCGTATTTTGAAGCGCACTTGGCCTGCAGTTGCTTGGCGTGGAATACGCCGTCGTGGCCGAAACTGCCATCGGCCAGGGCCTGCGAATCGTCTTTGAAAGTGTCGGGCGGAGCCTCGGTTCCAGTGTAGGAAACGGGCAGTGTCAGGTTCTCTTCTTTCAGCAGAAAGTCGACTTTGGTGCCGGTGCGCTTGATCGAACCGGGAACGACGTTGCCAGCCACGCGCAGGTGCTTGGAATAGGCGTCATTGCCCATCGTGTTCAGTTCTTTGATGGTGACGTAGTAGCTTTTGCTGTCCTGCACACCGGTGTAGGCGAGGTAGCCGAGAGAGACAACAATGAGAACGGTGACCGACCCGAATTTCAAGTATTTGGCGCTTTCGCTGGACATAAAAGACCCGCACCCCTGTGAAAACTCTACGCGCTGCCCCGAACCGGGTCAAGGCTGCGCCCTTACGCGAGGTTGAGGGTACACTGCGTGGCTCAGGGTAGCAGGATGGAAATCCTGGTGTAAGAATTGGGGATAAAAAAAATCGCGATGAGAGGATTTCGCCCCGATCTCCCACGGGGGCTTGGGAATCGATGCCGCTGGCTGAGGTTCACTCCAGGTCGAGAGCCATTTTCAGGGCCCGATTCAGTTCCAGGAGTTTGGAACGCGGAACGGTACCGACAAACTGGGTCAAGTCGGATTTGCGCAGCGAAACAAGGTTATCGCACATGATCCAACTCTCGTGCTTCAATCCTTCTTCCCGACCGACGGCCACCTGTGTTGACAGTCCCTGGCCGCTGGAAAATACCGGCGCGCAGATTGCGGTTGAGAAGCGGGAGTCGAGGAGTACCTGCCGGCTGACCACAACGAACACACGCGAATCCTTCGGATCGCCAACCGGTTTTCGAACGCGATACAGTTCACCTCGCCGCATCGGCTGTTACTCCTCGACAGTCTGGTAATCGAGCACGTCAGCGGCTTCGCTATTGAGAACATCAGCCGCGCGGTTGAGTTGCTCGAGATCGTGGGCCTGAATGCGCGCGCGAGCATTCTCGCTTAAGTGGCGGCGGAGGATGCGTTCGATGATCGCCGAACGGGAGTGCTTCGACCCAGCCAGGCGGTCGATCCCGGTCAGCACCTCGGTTGAAAGTGTGATTGATGTCTTCTCTTTCATACTACCAGTATACTACCAAAGTCGTACCAGGATAGCCGTCAAGGTCGTGCGGACAGAGGAACCCCGGAGCGGGCGACAGAAGTGGGGGAATAGCAGGCAACAGAAAGTCTATAGAACTACTTGACATTAACGAAGGCTGAGGCTATGCTTTCCTCGTTCCTTCCTGTACCCGTACCGCCGCTCTCATCGACGGTACGGGTCTTTTTCATTTTTCGGCTTCGGTGCCGGATTCGCGCTCGTAGGGTTTTTGCATATAGCGGCGGGCTTCCGCGAGCGCGCCCTGCGTGTTGTCGTTGGTTTGCAGAGCCTGGCGGTATTCGTTGATGGCGCGCTCGCGCTGGCCGGTGATATCGAAAATCTTCCCCAGTTGCAGATGGCTCCAAACCTCGGTCCAGCGCGGCTCGCCATCCCCGTTCAACGATTCACGGTAGGCATTGGCGGAAGACTGATAATTCTTTTGCAGGTAAAACACCTCGGCAATGCGGTAGTGGGCGAGTGAGCTGTTCTTGTTGACCTCAAGTGCTTTGTTGAATTCACTGAGCGCGCCAGCCAGATCGCCCTGTTGCGTGAGGCCCTGTCCGCGAACGATCGAAGACCGCAGCTTGATGTCTTTGGAATTGGTGAGGACGTGGTTATCCGGATCGATAGAGATCCGGCGAGGGCGCCCGAAGGTTTCCACCGAAAATGGGGAATCGGTGCCCACGACCTCGATGTGCTTCTCTTCGGTCCGTCCGTCCGTGTCGATGCGCAGGATCACGGGCATCCGGAAAAGATCGAGATCCTGGGTGATGGCGCCCACGACCCGAAAGCCCTTGTTATTGCCGAGCCGGTACACGGTGTATTTGCTCTTGAACTCGGGCGCGCTGGTCGAATCCATCCACTGCGAGAAGAACCAGGCGAGTTTTTCTCCATAAACTTTTTCGACGAGCTTGCGGAAATCGTCGGTGCTGGCGGATTTGCCCGCATACTGGGTGGCGAAGTCGCGCATCACCTTTAAGTATTTGGTTTCGCCAAGCACATAGCGCAGCATGTGCAGGATCATGGCGCCCTTGTCGGTAACGAGCGACTGAAATTCCGGCGAAAAATAATCGAGCTTGTCGGAACTCGAAAGCGGCACGCTGTCATAGGCGAGCGCGCCCACCGACATGTCTTTCACCGCGTCCTCGAGCGCAGCTTGTCCGGCGGCGCTTTCCACGTAGCGCGCTTCGGAGTACCGGGCGAAGCCGTCGCCGATCCACGAGTCGTTTTTCGATGCCGGGCTTACCGAAACGCCCCACCATTGACGGGCGATGGTATTGGCAAGAAGACGGTAATTGACCTTTTCGGTGATTGCGCGGCTGGCGATTGCCACGATCTCAGGAGCATAGGCCGAGGGTACTGTGTCATCGGGAATTTCAACCACCTGCAGGCGCGGGGACGGAGCAGTGCCATACTGCGTCACGTAGTAGGTGAACTCCTTCACGGCGGTCGAGGCGTATTCGGCGGCCAGCGCCTGGTGCGTGGGCTTGAAGAAGACGTGCAGGTCCATGCCGGCTTCGTCGCTCTTCAGCTCCTCGAAGGTGCCGGCGATGATGGTGCCGGGGAAACTGGGTTTGTTCCACGCGAATGTGAAAGTCCGGGTAGAAGCGAGTTCCGCTTTCTTTCCTGCCGCTGCGACTGGCGCGGCTGTTTTGCCGCTCCCGATTGCGATCATGTGGGCGGGCACGGTGACGCTGATGGTTGCGGTAAAACGATTGACGCCGTATCCCGCGACCGGAAACCACAGTCCCGAGTAGAAAAGATAACTGGTGTCGGGGCCGACATAAGCGAGCTTCAGCCCCTGAACCGGGCTGTCGTCGGCGTTTTCAAGCGTGCCTTCGTACTCGAAGGTGAAGGTGGTGCTGGCGCCTTTGGCCAAGCCGTTGTCGATACCGAATCGGATGGTGGAATCCTGGGTGACGCGTTCCGGCGTCAGGGGCTTGTCGTTCGCATCGACGAGTTTGGTGACGCGCAGCGCGTTGTTGAGCTGAAATGTGGCCACGCTCAGGTCTTCGAGCGCCGTAACTTTAACGGTAGCGTGGGCGGCGAGTTTGTGAGTTTCGGGCAGGAGTTCGAGCGCGATCTGGTAGTCATCGACGCGCAATCGTGGTTTTTCGGCGGCGTGCGTCGTCCCGGCCGCAACTATAGAAAGCACAACAATGAGAGAGGCAGCGCGCACCCGACGCAATGGTCGAGAGTAAAAGAGCATCAAGTTCCCCTGGGATCTCACAGATTCTGGGCCACGCAATCTGTATGATGTTGATTTTCCCGCAAAAGATGCTGGCGCGACAAGGGTTGCAGAAATTTGACAACGAGTCAATTTCGAGCTGGAGCGGCACCCACTTGCCGTGAAGAGCGCAATGCCTGCGGAGCGACCGTGGAAACTATGAACTATGAGATAGCAAAACCACCCGATGCGGAGGAGATCATCCGCTTGCTGGCTGCCGTCTTCAGCGAATCGGAGCCGCCCGCGGTGGCGATGGGCCTAAACTTCCGGGAGATGGAACATTTGCTTGAACTGCTTGCGCCGCACGATATCGCGGACGAACTCACGATCGTGGCGCGCTGCACAGATACAGGGAGGCTGGCTGGCGCGCTCCTGACCGATGATTTCGGGCGGCCTTCGCCGCTCGATGTCAGCAAGATCAGCCCGAAATTTCTGCCAATTTTCTCCATGCTGGAGACGCTCGACGAGCAATTCCGCAGCGGCAACACCATCGTGCCGGGCCGGTATCTCCACCTGTTCATGCTAGCCGTAGATCGGGAGTTTGCGGGACGCGGAATTGCGAAAGAGATGGTCGCGGCTTGTCTGGACAATGGAGCGCGAAAGGGCTATCGAGGGGCTCTGACCGAGGCCACCGGCAGAATCTCCCAAAGCGTGTTTCGAAAACAGGGGTTCGTGGAGCGTTTCAGCGTTTCCTACCGGGACTTCCGCTACGAAAACAAGCTGGTATTTGCGTCGATTCAGGAGCATGAGCGAACAATCTTAATGGAGAAAGCGCTCGTCTAAGCACCAAAAAGTGCAGGAAGCCAACGATCCGTCACCGCAGCATTTCAAGAATGATTTCGGCGGCGCGGTCGGCTGGGTGAGCAAAGGCGGCGTCAGCGGGGGAGTGGTCGGCTGAGGGACTTTCGGCGCCGTCCGGGTTCTTCAGCTTCTCGCGCACCGATTTCAGGCCGCAAATCATTGTTTCGCGCGCCGGGCCGTCGGGGAGAATTCTGGACAGCTCCGCGACAATGTTTTTAATGGTGAATTTCTGCTGCACCAGTTCCGGCACAACCTCTTCGCCGGCGATCAAGTTGACCATTGCAAAATGAGGAACCTTCACACGCGGTTTGCCCAGAGCATAGGTGAGCGGCGAAACACGGTAGACCATGACGAACGGTGTTTCCATGAGCGCGGCTTCAACCGTCGCGGTGCCGCTGGCGACGATGGCGGCTCGGGAGTGGTGAAGCGCCGCCAGCGGGTCGGGGACGAGGTGAATTTTTTCTTGTAGAGACGCGGCTTGCCGCGTCTCTACGGAAATGAGTCTCTCTAAGAACGAGGCCTCCAGTGTTCGGGCCACCGGCAGTAGGAATTCGTAGGTTGGTCCCAGGCGCGCGATCGCTTCCAGAATCGTCGGCAGGTTCATGCGGACTTCTTTGCGGCGGCTGCCGGGCATGAGCGTGATCCACGGCTTGACTGGATCGAGGGAATGCTGTGCGGCATAGTCCGCGCGCGTGATTGCGGGCATGGGGAGATCGGCCAGCGGATGGCCTACGAAGGTCGTATCCACGCCTCGGTCGCGATAGAACTTTTCTTCGAACGGAAAAATCACGAGCGCCTTGTCGATGTACTTGCGTAGGAGTTTGACTCGTCCCTGCCGCCAGGCCCAGAACTGCGGGCAGACGTAATAGACGACAGGGATGCCGCGCTTGCGCATCTGGCGTGCGACACGCCAGTTGAAGGCGGGAGAGTCGATGACGACGGCGAGCGCAGGGTGCCGCTCGTCGGCCTCGCGAATCAGATTCCCGTAGAGCCCGAGAATTTTCTTGAGATGGCTTACGACTTCGGTGATGCCGACGACGGCAAGGTCCTTGGCATCAACGACGATGTCGCAGCCGGCGGCGCGCATGCGCTCGCCTCCGGCGCCGAAGAAGGTGAGCGCCGGATCGCGCCGGCGCAGGGATTCGATCAGCTGCGCGCCGTACATGTCGCCCGAAGCTTCACCGGCGGAGATGAGCATCTTCACGTCGGCAATTGTAAGGGAGATGCAACACCGGCAGGTGCACCCGCGCCACGCGTACTAATCGTCGGGCAAGGGTGCCCGCGACACATGGAGATAACTCTTTGTCTATTCAATATTTTTACAAACTTATATCCTTTGGAATCAATATCTTACTGGAAGATTAGACGACAAATCGGCGAGAATCGTCTCTAAGTCCAACGCGCTCAATATTTTGCGGAATTATGCACTTGACAAACCCATGTGATTTTCGTATTATATTCGCATGGATAACGAACTAAATCTAGTCGCTCTGGCTCAACACTTTAGCGATGAAGACAAGGCGCGGGAGTTTCTAGAGGCCCTTCGTTGGCCCGATGGCCCTGTCTGCCCGAAGTGCGGCGAAGTGAACAACTCCTACCGTCTAGAGCCAAAGCCTTCCAAGAAGGACACACACGTTCGCAAGGGTGTGTGGAAGTGTCGGGGCTGCCGGGAGCAGTTCACCGTCACGGTCGGCACGATCTTCGAGGACAGCCATATTCCCTTGAGCAAATGGTTACTGGCTTATCACCTGCTCTGTGCCAGCAAGAAGGGCATGAGTGCCCACCAGCTTCACAGGATGCTCAAGGTCACGTACAGGAGCGCATGGTTCATGGCTCATCGGATTCGCTACACGATGACGCAAGAACCATTGTCATCGAAGCTCCAAGGCGTAATCGAAGTTGACGAAACCTACGTCGGCGGAAAGCTGCGCGTCGGGACGTACAAGCCGAAAGACAACTATCATCGCAAGCGCAAAGCTCCGGTAGCAAACAAAGCTGCGGTCGTTTCCGTTTTGCAGCGCGGCGGTCGCGTTCAATCTACTCACGTGGAACAAGTAACGGCAGCCAATCTGAAAGAGATGGTCAACACGATGATTGATGAAAGCGCCCACGTGATAACCGATAGCTCTACTGTCCTAGAGAAGACATTCCTTGGCCGACGTGAGCATTCTCAAGTGAATCACACGGCAAAAGAGTACGTGCGCTACGAAGACGGGCTGTGCATCCACGGGATTACCATGCAAGAGTCAGTCGCATTTGCGAGATTCACTCCATTGATAAACAGATCGCAATGACCGCTGCGAAACACGAAGCGTTCTTAATTGACAAACTGCCGCCAAAGGAACAGCAAAAGCCGCGTCGGAAATGGGATTGTTTTCACATCGCGACAGCACAGTGTCTTAGCTGTGCAACGCTTTACGCATGGGGTGAAACCATGCTGAAACGACGGGAACACCTTGGCATTGCGGACATGATTTTTACAGAGCCGAGTGCCAAGATGCCTACTCTGTTCTAAGGGCTTAGGATAAGAGCATGAAGCAGGAAACAGAAAAGCGCACAACTAACTCCAAGCCGATCCCGCACATCCCACTCCCGTTCAAGGAAGTGATGTCGGACGTGCTCAAGGTGAAGCCGCCAGAGAAGCCGAAACGAGACAGAAGGCGGAGGAAGAAAACTAATAAAACATGCTGACTCGACAAGCGAGATTCTATCCATCCGTGATCTGTTTTATGTTGTTGGCCGGGATAACGGTTATGCTCGCCGGAGGGATGAAACCCCCCAAGGCAATTTATACGCCTACTCCTGATTATCCGTCGTCTGCTATACGCGATGGAGTACGAGGGAAAGTCACGGTCCAATTCAAACTGCCCACCGATGGCGTCCCGAAGGATATTGAAGTTCTAAATGGAATTAGACCAGACATAGACCAGAAAGCGGTTGAGGCCGTCCGCGACTGGAGATTTTCGCCAGCAACTCAAGACGGTAAACCAATACAGGTTTCCATGAGGATTGAGGTGACATTCAACGTAGCCCACTGATTTTACTGTGTTGGGTTTGTCAAAGGCATAATTCCGATATTTTGCAAGCAAGTCCTTATTCTTCAAAGATCTAGCGAGAAACATCGCTAAATCTTTGATTTTAAAAGACCGCTGGGAGGGGATCTCCGACGATTTCAGCCGTCAGCGCTCACTGTCGACTGCGACTTGCGAACTGTTTACCGAAGTCTCCTGATCTTTGTATTGCAACTGATAGAGCTTGTAGTAAATGCCGCGATTGGCCAGTAACTGCTGGTGCGTGCCCATCTCGCGGACCTGCCCCTTGTGCATGACGACGATCTTGTCGGCGCGCTGGATGGTCGACAGGCGATGAGCGATGATCAGCGAAGTGCGGCCCTCGACCATGCGGTTGAGCGCGTCGCGCACGCGGAATTCGGTTTCGGTGTCAACGCTGGAAGTGGCCTCGTCGAGGATGAGGATTTTCGGGTCGTGCGCTAACGCACGCGCGAACGAGATAAGTTGCTTTTGTCCGGTGGAAAGCGTGGAGCCGCGCTCGCGGACTTCTTCCTGGAAGCCTCCAGGAAGCGTGCGGATGAAGTCGGCGAGGTTTACATCTTCGGCCGCCTGTTCGACGTCTTCGTCCTGAATGCGCGCTGTGCCCAGCCGAATGTTGCCGGCCACAGTACCCGAGAACAGGAAAGGATCCTGCAGGACAACGCCGAAGCGGCTGCGCAGGTCGTCGAGGTTCATTTCCCTGATGTCAACGCCGTCGATGCGGATCGCGCCCTGCTGCACATCGTAGAAGCGCATTAGGAGCGAGATCAGAGTCGTTTTGCCGGCGCCAGTGTGGCCGACGACCGCGATGGTCTCGCCGGGTTCGATGGCGAAGGTTACGTCGCGGAGAACCCAGTCGGGTGTGGAGTCGCTGGCATCGTTGCTCCCGTAGGTATTCAATGCTGGCGAGCTTTTTTCGGCTGGACTGGCGAGGGCTCCCGTCCTTTCATGGGCGTTGTAGGCGAACCACACGTGATCGAACTCGATGCGGCCTCGGCCGGCGGCTTTCTTCGCGACGGCGGGCGAACCGATCTCGACCTTGGTATCGAGCAGTTTGAAGACGCGCTCGCCGGCAGCCATCGCGCCCTGCAGGATGTTGTACTTCTCGCTCATGTCCTGGATGGGACGAAAGAAGCGCTGCGCATACGACATGAATGCGACCAGCGTGCCGAGTGTCATCAGGTTCTGAATGAGGCGCACGCGAGGCAGGCCGTTGCGGACGAAAGCGATGGATACGCTGGAGACGGCCAGGTGGCGCAGGATTTCACCGCCGCCGAACCAGAGGATGCTGGCGATTGCGATCGACGACAGGACTTCAACGATGGGATAGTAGACGGCGTAGGCGAGGATCGCGTCTTTATAGGCGTCCATGTGCGAAGCGTTGATTTCCGAGAACTGGTCGTGGGCACGCTTTTCGCGGTTGAACAACTGCAGCACAAGCATGCCCGAGACCGCTTCCTGGAGGAACGAGTTGATTCGGGCAATCGCGGTGCGGATGCGACGGTAGGAGTCGCGGACCTTGTCGCGGAAGATCTTGGTCGCGTAGATGATCGGAGGAAGGACGGCGAAGGTCACCAGTGCCAGCTTCCAGTTCATGTTCATCATGATGGCGAGGATGAAGGCAAGGACGAACACATCCTCAAAGATGGAAACCACGCCTGCCGTGAACATTTCGTTGAGGGCGTCAACGTCGGTGGTGACGCGCGTTACCAGGCGGCCGACGGGATTCTTGTCGAAGAAGGCGACGTGCATGTGCTGGAGATGGCGGAAAATCTGGCTGCGGAGATCGAACATCACTTTCTGGCCGGCCCACTGCATCAGGTAGGTCTGGACGAATTCGAGCGCGAAAGTGAGAACGAGCAGGCCTATGTAGAGGCCGCCAATCTGCGCGATGCCGGTCATCGGCGAACTGCTCAGGCGGTCGCCGATCCAGGAGTGCGTGTTGGACGACTTGGCGAGGTATTTGTCGATTGCAGTTTTGGTGAGGAGCGGCCCAAGGACGTCCGCCAACGACTTCAGAATGATGGCCGCAAGGGCGACCATCACGTGCCACTTATACGGATGAAGGTAGCGCAACAGGCGCCGCATAAGTCGGCCGTCATACGCTTTACCTAATACTTCTTCTTCCTGGGCCATTTTCCGTAGAGAACTGTGCTTGCGCTAAGGATTTCCGCTAATGCCTAAAGAGTACCCTAAATAGATGGCGGAACGGGCCGGTATGATGGAAAACCTTGGGTGAGCCGGCAACCCGTGGTCCGGCCGTGTCAGGTGAGCCTCCGAACAAAACCGTGTGACTGGCGTCACCGCGTTTCCGTGTCGTGCTTGCCTACATTCGCCATATCGGTTTGACGTAAGAGGAGACGCCATGGCGATACCCGAGAAGTCACACAACGAGAGCACTACGCAAAAACGAGACGAGCGTGGGGCGTGGTTCCAGGGCGCGTCCACGCAATGCTTGGATGCGTTACAACCGGGCGGGGCGCCATGGCGACTGGTGCTGCTGGGCGCGCCGGGTGTGGGTAAGGGCACGCAGGCCTATCTGCTGAATCAGCGTCTGAAGGCCTGCCATCTCTCGACTGGCGACTTGTTCCGCGCCGCTTCCAAGCAGAAAGAGTGCGACTTAACTCCGGCCATGAAAGCGGCGATGGACCACATGCGCCGCGGCGAACTCGTGCCCGACTCCACCGTGTGGGAGATGGTCCGCGAACGCACCGCCTGCATCCGCTGCTCGGGAGGATTTGTGCTCGACGGATTTCCGCGCACACTTGGTCAGGCTGAGTCGCTCAAGCAGCTTATGGAAGGCGAGAAAATCCCGCTTACGGCGGTCGTAAATTATGAACTGCCGCTGGAAGAAATCGTGGCGCGGCTCAGCGGTCGACGAACCTGCGAGAAGTGCAAGGCCGTGTTCCACATTACAGGCCAACCGCCAAAGTTGGAGGGCGTATGCGACCGCTGTAGTGGGAAGCTGTTCCAGCGCGAAGACGACCGTCCGGAGTCGATCACCGTCCGCATGGCGGCCTATGAGCGCAGCACGGCGCCTCTGATTGAGTTCTACAAGTCGCTCGGCACGCTACTGTCGATTGCGGCCACGGGGTCGCCCGACGAAATCTGCGCGCGAACGATATCGGCACTGGTGGCGCGGGCGGGAGCGACGGCGACGGTCTAAGGTTTGCCTGGGGGACGCGATTGGTATTTGCCTTTCGGCCGTTTCTTACCTGGGTCCCGGCTTGCGGGAGTGGAACCAGCCGGCAGGTTGGGCGTTGCATCTGCTTTTTGGGCTGCGCCATTATGCTGCGACTTGCCGCAGGAGGGGCAGACGACCTCAGCGTTGTGCTCCTCCATCTGGTGGAGGAAGTTTGTTAGGGTCTGACCGCAGTGCTTGCAGAGGGCATCGAGGCTTTCGTCACTCATCATCTGGCAGAAATTCTCCGAATCGACATTCTAGCGAATGCTTGCAAGTCGCGCTGCCTATAACGCCCATACAATAGTTGGAACGTGCCTGTCGGCCTGTACATCTCGGTGCCTTTCTGCCGGACCAAGTGCAGCTACTGCAACTTTGCCTCCGACGTGTTCTCGAAGTCGGCGTTTGAGAACTACGTCGCCCGCGTGATCGAGGATATCGCCCGGTCGCGCGAAACGGCTTCGGGACTTGGATGCTCGCTGGATGAAAGCGTTGACTCAATTTATTTGGGTGGAGGGACGCCATCGATCCTCGACGGCGCACAGTTGTTGCGTATCTTCAAAGCGGTGCGCGACCAGTTTGCCGTAACACGCGATGCCGAAATCACGGTGGAGTGCGCGCCGGGGACGCTGACTTCCGCCTTGATCGAAACCTTGCAGCAATGCGGTGTGAATCGCGTGAGTCTTGGCGTGCAGTCGTTTGTGGATCAGGAAGCGCGAGCGGTTGGCCGGTTGCACAAGCGCTCCACGGTGATCGAGGAAGTCGCGAGATTGCGCGCGGCCGGCGTCGAGGCCATCAACATCGATCTGATCGCGGGGTTGCCGCACCAGACTGAGGAGAGTTGGAAGTTCTCACTGGCGGAAACGGTTGCGGTCGGCGCGCCCCACGCCAGCGTCTACATGCTTGAGGTTGATGAAGACTCGCGTCTGGGCCGGGAACTGATTGCCGGGGGCACGCGCTACCATGCGCATTTCGTGCCCGACGAAGATGCGATGGCGGATTTCTATCTGCGGGCGTGCGAGACGCTGAATGCGGCTGGCGTTGCGCAGTATGAAATCTCGAACTTCGCACGGCCGGGCGCGGAGTCGCAACACAACCTGAAGTACTGGACACGACAGCCGTATATGGGCTTTGGGGTAGATGCACACTCGATGCTGCCAGTGGTGGGCAGGGTGACCTCGGCGGCTAGAGCCGCGGGGGCAGATGATGCCCAAACCGCAGCGCTGAAGCGCTGCGCTACCCACACCCCGGTTGTCGAATCTGTTCGCTTTGCGACACCGGACTCGCTCGACGGTTACATGATGCGGGTCCCGCACACAGTGACTCTGGTTCCCAGGCGCGCGGCGATTGAAGAGAGCTTCTTCCTGGGCCTGCGGCTGAATCGAGGCGTCGATCTGGAAGGGCTTCGGACCGAGTTCACTCCAGAGGCGATTTCACCGTTCGAACCGGCGATTGGGGAATGCGAAGGGGAAGGACTGCTTGAAAGGGATGGTGGGAGGGTGCGGCTAACCGATCGGGGGCGTCTGCTATCCAATGAGGTGTTCGCGAGATCTCTAGGCGAAACGGCAGCGGAGGAAGAAAAGTGGGAACCGGCCACGTGAATCCACGTTAGTTGGCCGATGAATGCCGTTCGGCGTATGGCCTATCCGGTCCCCACCATGTTGGACGTCTTAGAGAGCGCAACTTGCCAGATACAGGGCTCGAAGGGCAGGGTCTGAATCCCTGCTTCTCCTGAGGCAGCCCAAACGACCCGGAACTGCGCCCGCTGTGAACCGTGCTGCACATCCAGGAGTTCGCCGGCGCAAATCTTGGCATGTACTCCCAGCAACACGGCGCCGCTCGAGCTTACGTTTTTAACCCGCACGACCTCCGCGAACGGGCGTGCCATCCGGTCAACCCCCCAGATGCGCACCGGAAATTCGACCCTAAGCCGCGGCTCTTTGCGCCGGTCCATGCTTGCTGAATCCAACGCGATCATAGGACGGAACGGCTGGGCAGGGAAGATGGCGTTAGTTATTCCGGGGTGGTTACTAGCGGGAACTTGCAGGAAGAGGTGCAGGAGAAGCAGCGCGGCATGTCATTGCGGGAGCGAGAGGTCAGGGGACGAGAGTTGGATAGGAGCAACGCATTGAAAAGTGCAGAGCCTCCGAGTCAATGAGTTCTATAAAAAGGGATGTCAAGAAAAAAGCTCCGCCTTGACGGGAGGATGAGAATCTTTCTCGAGATCCAGCCCACTCTGTTTCGTTACCTTGAAGAGGTTTGGCTTGTTGCTCCATTCTCGTTAGGTTTCTCTGCTGCTGATGGTCAAGTTCGAGTGTGCAAGACGCGGCAAGCAGGACGATGTCAACCATGGTTCTATCCGAGGCTCGTGGCCTATCGCTATTTCTGGTTCTCCGAGGGGGCATAGCGTGTAATGGGTGACTCGGTGCCGAAGCACACAAGGCCGATCTCATTGACTGATACTCACCCTCGAACCGAGCATCTGCAGAACCAGACCGCCCACCACCGAGTACACCACAGAGATGGAAAAAGCCTGTTCCTCAGAGATGCTCAAGCTGGTTGTCGCTGCAATTGTTGGGGGTCGAACTCCACTCCTTTCTTCCAGATGGTTAAACTGATCGCGGCCATCTTTCGAGCCAAGGTAAGACGGGCCATGGTCGGCCGCATCCCTTTCTCCACTCGAGCAACATAAAAGTCGCGCAGGGGGCCGGGACGTGTGCTGGCAGAGATGGCAGCACTTTTAAAGAGATTCTTCAGATCTCGATTGTGGTTGTCATTCAGACCGCGAACCGTCATGCGCTCGCGGTTGCGTTGCAGTTTGCCGCGCACGGAACGGTACTCCCCGCTGTCGTGGGTCTCGACTGCGAAACCACTGTAGGCCCAAAGCTGCCGTTTGGTACGGAAACGGTGGGGGGTCTGCAGCAGTGCCACCAGCAAGGCCGAGCGAATCGG
Source organism: uncultured Acidobacteriaceae bacterium (assembly GCA_963791085.1). Taxonomy (GTDB): domain Bacteria; phylum Acidobacteriota; class Terriglobia; order Terriglobales; family Acidobacteriaceae; genus Acidiflorens. Next base: position 340,364 of record CAWBQG010000001.1, read on the forward strand.
ACCGATGGAAGGAATCTGGCGCAGTAGCTTCACGGCCGAATGCTTGTGGCTTTCCGCCAGTAACTCGTGTCGCGCTTCCAGACGCACCGGTTGCAACAGATCCAGTTGCTGGTAGAGCCGTTCCGCGCGAACCCGAACTCCTGGCTCCGCGATCTTAGCCAACCACTCGGCGCGATGACGGGGAGCGTAGACGGTTGTGCCAGCGCAGGGAATAGCCCAGCTGCGGTACAGAGCTTTGATGCGATTCATGACGCGGGTGACATCTTGGGTGATGGTCAGATAACTGCGCCCTAGTTCTTTCAAGGTGCGCACCCCATGCTCTCCGTGGTACACGGGATGGAGTTGGTTGCCGCGTAACAACTCCGCCAGCTTCCGCGCGTCGATCCGGTCACTCTTGTTGCCATCCTTCAACAGAGTGTTCTTACGCGGATCGCAGACCACGAGCCGGCTCACGTGGGGTTTCAGAAGATCGTGTAACCAGGCCGCGGACGTGCCTTCCTCAAAGGTCAGCGACAGCGTTCCTTGCAGTCCTCGGATGAACTCCACAATCGTGGCCGCCTTGGTCTCCAGCAAGCATTCCATGATCAGCTTGCCACCAGCATCCATCACGGCGACCGAGATGGTGGCTTGGTGCACGTCCATACCGATATACTTTTCCTCACTCATAAAGGCGCTCCTTTTCGCTAGGTTGGCGATCCGAACCATCTCAACCTACCGCAAAAGTGGGCGCCTTTTTATATTGCGTGTAATGGCCTGATAGCGTCAATGAATCGCCTATTTTCGAGGAATGCATTGCACGAGAACGCCCGCAGCCTTACCGGTACAGTGCTGCGAGCGGCCTTCCCCGTCTTCCGCGTAGCGAATAAGCAGGTGTTCATTGTCAAGCCAACGGACTTCCGTGCGTGACCAATCGCTCGGGCCTGCGTACCAGTAAGCATTGTCCCGCAGAAGGCTCCATTTTCTTCGCACACTCACAAATGTTGAATCTCTGCCAAGGAATCCCGCCTCGTAGCTGTACTCGGCAATGTGTTGAGAATCTGGCGACACGAGGACTCGTGGCCGAGAGGTACAAGCTATCATCATAAGCAGCAGTAGAGCGCAAAGAGCCAACGGCAAAACGAGAATTCCACCGATGATGCGCATGCAGACCCGTAGCGACTTGCGCACAGAACGGGCGCGAAGAAGATAGACCGTTGCCGCCGCGACAGTCCCGAGTATGGCGAGTAGTCTGATGAACGGCAAACAAAAGACCAAGAATTCGGTAATCCTGATTACGGTATCCACGGCCCCGAAGCTCCGAACGGGAGTTCGCAAGCTAGTCTACACGCTGCCTTCGAAAAACGTTTCAATCTTCTTGATTGACGTAATATCGCGATTTCACTCAAAACCCCCGGCGGCCAACGTCTCGGCGGCCTCTCACCGCGGCCGGGTGCCAAGGCCCTGCCGCGCGATCCCAGCTCATTACGTCTCCTGCAGCCTTGTGGCAACCAACCCCAAAAGCCATCTCGCGTTGTCGAGCGTCAGTGGCGGCTCCCCTTGAAGATAGTTCTTGATGTCTTTCGCCAGGCTCAGTTCGTTGTTTCGCTTTATCTGGTAGCGCTCGCTGGCCAACACCGTCTCGCGCTTCAGTCTCATCGCCAGCTCGCCCTGGAAGCCGGTCGCGATGTCCTCCACCTCGTACCCTTTCTCCTTTTGCGACCACGGTGTCATCCCCAGCGGCGTCTCGGCCACTTTCTCCGGATCCACCACAACCTGCGCCGGCCGGGGCCTTTCCGCTTCCATGCGCTTCAGGTTCGTCGACGCGATCTGCAACCCATAGAGCACCGTGCCCGCTCTCTTCGTGTCGATTTTTCCCTCCAGCACCAGCTTCACCACCTGCCGCACCATCGTCTGGATCGAGCCCGCGTCCTCAAACACGGGAACCAGCACTTGCCCGCAGGCCTTGCCGTCTTCCCCGCTCACTTCCACCCGCTCCGGCTGCGCTTCGCGGTGGTAAAAACAAAATGGCTCATTGCGCAGAGCCGGTGACCCGCACTGTGTTCCATTGGTCTTGATATGCTGGCAGCGCCGAATCTCTGCCCGTTTGCCTTTCATTCCATCCTCCAACCCAAAAACCACCAATAAAAAACGCGGCCCGCAGGCCGCGTCTCGTCTTTCTTTGCTCTATATACTTATTATCTCATTTTCCTACCCATGAACCCGCCAACTTACAAGGAAATATATCTCCCTTCGCCTCACTTACTTACATGAAATTGGACACTTCCTGCCTCTTGACAATAATTCCCTTGAAAACGCTCCCGGCAACTCCTTATTATCCAAAGACTTGCCAGGGTAATTATCCCCCCATGTCAAGTATAATAAAACCCGCCGTGACAGGGCAGCACCCTTGCAAGTTGGCAGAGGAGATTCTAAAACTTATGGACGATGCCGACACTCTCACCGCCAGCATCGCCTTGGAGATTGCCGAAGCCCTTCTCCGCCATCGCAGGGCTGCAGAAACACAATTTCTTAACGAGACTTCTTCGCCTTCAGTTCAAAGTTGATTTCGCCCAACTGTTTTCCGATGTTAGCTAAGTGAAGAATTATTTGTTGAAGTTGGGTGCCGATGAAGATTTGCGCGTCTAGTTCGGTTTTAACGTCTCTCAGTTCCATATGCCTCTCCAAAAATTAATGTGGTTGGTTAAGTTCACACAAATACTCTAGATCAATCGTGGACACTTCCGAAGCGCGGGACAAAGAGCACTTAACGGTCAGCCGAATTGTAGAGGATTACGAGCAGCAGCTTCGATTAATCAGTTCCGCTTTCCCTTGTCGTGCTGATCGCGCAATACCTGGCTCAGCATCAACTGATTTAGCGCGGGAAGAGATCGCTGAACTGCGAAACGATACTCGTGATGCTGTTGTTCAACTCTATAAGAGCTGGCATGACAGGTTGGATTTTCCGCCGACCAAAATTTTTGAACGATACGACCGGAACGAGCTTGCCGTGGCCTTGGAAATGAATTGCGAGATCGAGGCCAGACAGTTCAGGATGCTGGCGCTTGTAAGCCCAGAAAGTGGCGTGCATGTCTTTCGGAATATCTCGCGCTCCGGTGCTGTTAACCAGCAACACTTCTCGGTGCTTATCGACAATGTCGAGATTGTGAACAATCAGGATGGGGGATTCGACAGGATCGGGGGCGTTGTAAGGCTGGAGCCTTTCGATAAGGTTGAGGACTTTGGAATTTGTAATTCCCTTTACTGCTCCTTGATAAGAATGAATTTTGTTTTTATCGACCGGCTCTTCCTCAAAGACAGGAAACTCGATTTTCTTGGGGCACCGTTCCCGGTATTCGTCAGAAGAGAAAATCCAGACCACATGGTCCAAACAGGATCGCAATTGGTGGATGATCTCGCCAGCCAACACACTCAAACGTGGTGGAATGACCAAATCCTGATGGTAATGGAGAGCATCAAGGAGCAGTTGTTTATCGTTCTCGGGGAGAATTGGGTACTGGCATTCCTGAAAGAACCGGGAGACTTCCACATTGAGATTGCCAATGTGCTCGTTGGACCGTTTTAGCTTTTCCTTTATTCCGGCGAAAGGATCAGGCATAGGGGTATGATTAGACCCATGAAGTCTAAATCAGACGGAGGCGGTAACAAGCACCGAACTGGCTATCTCTCGCCCGATACTATTAAAACGGCTCCTCTAATGCAGGGGATGACGCGACAGGCTTTTGATCGTCTCGTGGAACGGGCCGCAAAGACGCCTTCTCAGAAACCTTCTCCAAAATCGAATGGAAAATGAGGTTTCCCGAGTGACGGCGGTTGTAACGGAAGCTGTATTCATCGAGATAGCTTTGCAGATATTTCTCTGAAACCTGATGATAAACGCCTCCGATTCCACGCTTAATCAGCGACCAGAATCCTTCAATCGTGTTCGTATGAACGTCTCCCATGACGTACACCCCGGCGCTGTGATTGATGCGGCGATGATCGTATTCGTTCCGATGGCGCGTGAGATCGTCATAGGACGGGTACTCGTCGCTGAAGATCACGCTAGCCGGGAGCACGTATTCCTTGATGATCGGAAGCAGGGTGTCTTTTTTGCGGTCCTTGGCGACGACAGCTTTAACGCGTCCTTTGCGCTCAACCATTCCAAACACGGTTTTCTTGGGCTTCACAGCTTGCCCGATGCGCTTGCTTGTTCCTCCGAATCCGGTTTCGTCGATCTCAACGCCGTCTCCCTCCAGTTGCATGTCCTCAGAGAGCAACGTGCGAATCTGGCGGAACATGCGCCAAGCGGTTTTGTAGGTGACTCCGGTTTCGCGCTGAATCTGTTTGGCCGAAATTCCGCAGCGCGTCGATCCCATCAGGTACATGGCGTAGTACCAGAGACGCAGCGGCGTCGAGGACTTCTCGAAGATTGTCCCGGCCATGGGGGAGATCATGCTTCCGCAGTAGTCGCAGGCGTAAGCGGGTCGTCCGGTAACGCGGTGATGCTTCCGCTCTTGGTTGCACTTCAGGCAATGCGTAACGCCTCCCGGCATCCGCTTTTCCTTCAGGTGCTCAAGGCAGGCGTCGTCGGTTGGGAACGCATCATTGAATTGCTGAACCGTAAAGCGCAACTCTTTTGGAATGCTTTGTTTAACGCTGGTGTGGCGGCTCATGGCAAACAGTTTGCCATACTTTCTACTTGATGTCAAGGGATAATTACCCTTGCCAGGAATTTCCCTCTAACTCATTGATTCCAAAAGACCGCATCGATAGGCCATCCAGTACCAACCAGTAAACAAAACACACCTCTCCTAAGTTTGCTCAAAGCTGGAAGATCGTAGCTACAAACCTCGCTTCCCCGGATGCGAGGACTGTTTGATCCTCTTGATCTCCTCCAGCCGTTCCCTGATTCGCTTCTCCACTCCCTCATTCGTCGGATGGTAGTAGACCCGATCGCGCAGGCTCTCGGGAAGACATTGCATGTCAGTTACTTTCTCCTCCACATCGTGTGCGTACTGGTAACCCTTGCCATAACCAATGTCCTTCATCAACTGCGTGGGGGCGTTGCGCAAGTGCAGCGGAACAGGATCGGCAGCCGTTTGCTCCACATCCTGCTGCACGGCTCCGTAGGCGGTGTAGAGCGCGTTCGACTTGGGCGCGGCGCAGACATAAACGATGGCCTGCGCGAGGGCAAGATTGCCTTCGGGCATGCCGATGAAGTCCACGGCATCGCGCGCGGCCATGCATAATGCCAGCGCGTTCGGTTCGGCAAGGCCAATGTCTTCGACCGCCATGCGGACGACGCGGCGGGCGATGTAGAGCGGGTCTTCTCCTGCCTCAAGCATGCGCGCGAGCCAGTAAAGCGCCGCGTCGGGGTCACTGTTGCGTACGGATTTGTGCAGCGCGGAGATGAGGTTGTAGTGCTCTTCGCCAGCCTTGTCGTAGAGCAGGACCCGCCGCTGCAGGGCTTCGTGGACAATTTCGTCGGTGATCTTGCCGGCTGGTTGCGCGAGCGAGGCTGCCACTTCGAGCGCGTTGTAGCCGCTGCGGGCGTCGCCGCTTGAATACGACGCAATTTTGTGCAGCGCGTCGTCGGAGGCATCGAGATGTAGCTGTCCCAGACCGCGGTCGCTATCCGCCAGCGCGCGGCGAAGCAGCGAAACGATCTGGTCTTCGGTGAGTTGCTGGAGCACGTAGACGCGGCAGCGCGAGAGCAGCGCGGAATTGATTTCGAAGGAAGGATTTTCGGTCGTGGCTCCAATCAGGCGAATATTGCCTTTTTCGACATGCGGAAGGAAAGCATCCTGCTGAGCCTTATTGAAGCGGTGAATTTCGTCGACGAAAACGATGGTGCGTGTGCCATATTGGCGGGCGCGCTCGGCGTCAGCCATCACCTGCTTGATTTCCTTGATGCCGGCAAGCACGGCGGAAAACTCGATGAACTCGGCCTTGGTGATACCGGCGATGATCTTTGCAAGCGTGGTCTTGCCGGTGCCAGGAGGTCCCCAGAAAATCATAGAACCGGGATCGTCACGCTCGATCTGCACGCGCAGGGGCTTGCCAGGACCGACCAGATGTTCCTGACCTACGAATTCCTCAAGCGTGCGAGGACGCATGCGGTCCGCCAGCGGCCGCGCGCCCGGAGCGGACGGATCTTGATTCGGAATGGGGGCAAAGAGACTCATGGGAACGGATTTGTAATTGGTAATTTGTAATTTAAACCGATCCTACACTTCGTTCCGAACGTGCGCCGTGGGTTCTCAAATTGCAAATTACAAATTACCAATTACAAATGTTTCATTTCCTGTTTCTCGCGAATTCGTACAAAACGATGCTCGCTGCGACGCCGGCATTCAGCGACTCGACCTCCGCGGCTTGCGGGATGACGAGCGTTTCATCCATCTGATGCATGAGTTCGCGCGGCAAGCCCGCGCCTTCATTGCCAATAAAGATGGCGAGCGGCAGACTCCAGTTGGCCTCGGTAATCGGCGTTCCGTTGTGTGAAGAAGTTGCCAGCAGGCGGACGCCGCGTTCGCGAAGGAGCGGAATCAGCTTCGCCGACGGGATCTGGAGAAATGGCAACCGGAAAATCGATCCCGCCGATCCGCGCAAAACCTTGGAGTTATACGGGCTCACGGTGCCTTCGGTAAGAAAAATTCCCGCCGCTCCGAATGCTTCAGCGGAACGAAAAATTGTGCCCAGATTGCCAGGGTCCTGCAGGCCGGCCGCGACCACAAGAGGCCCCTGGCTCGCGCGGTCAAGCAGTTGCGCGGACGAGAACGACGGCAGTTTGAGCAGGGCGGCAACGCCCTGCGGCGCTTCGCTGGGCACGATGGAATTGAAAAGCGCAGTGGGCAGGATGAGTGTTTCCGCGCGCTCGCTGATTTGGGGCAGCAGTTTTTCGGCAAGCGGCCGCGCTGACGCGCTGAAAAAGACGCTCTCGAGGTGCTGGCCATGGCGCAAGGCTTCTTCGAGCAGTTTGATGCCTTCAATGGCGCACTCGCCGCGCGCCGTCAGCTCCGCCCGCCGGAACGCGAGGCGCAGTTCCTTGAGGCGCGCGTTGTGGCGGCCGGAGACGGCGCGCAGACGATCCATCTCCGCCGCGGGCCGCGCGGCCTTAGTGTCCTGCTTCATGAATGGGCTGCCAAGTCATCAAAGATCAGGATAATACGAGTCACCTACGCGTAACGGGCGCGGGCTTCGGTGGATGCCCGATGTATGGTACATTTCAGTGTTTACGCCGACAACCAGAAAGGGATCCTGTGCGCGCGGAAATCCTAAAAATTCATGCCGAAACCCCGGAAGCTACGCTCATCAAGTATGCTGCCGAACAGATTCAGGCCGGCCAGGTGCTGGGGATGCCGACGGACACTTTCTATGGCCTGGCGGCCGACCCGTTCAACCTGCGCGCGGTCGAGCGCGTGTATGAAATCAAGTCGCGTCTGCGGCATAAGCCGCTCTCTTTATTGATTGAACACGTGGATCAGGCGGAGGAGTTCGCCCGTCCGCTGCCCGACGATTTTCATCTGCTGGCGCGGCGCTTCTGGCCGGGACCGCTGACCATGATTGTGCCCGCGGCATCGCACCTGCCCCTGAAGGTGACGGCCAATACCGGCAACGTTGCGCTCCGCGTGCCGGCTGCCGAGATCCCGCTGGCCGTGGTGCGGAGCCTGAAAATCCCGATCACTGCGACTTCTGCAAACCTGAGCGGCGCGGTCGAATGCACCACGGCCGAGCAGGTGCGAGATCAGTTGCGGGATAGCATTTCGTTAATCGTGGATGGAGGAAAATCACCGCGCAGCGTCGCCTCCACGATCGTGTATTTCAAAGAAGACGGAAGCTGGCAGATTTTGCGTGACGGGGCGATTCCGGCATCGGATATCGTGGAAGCCCTCTCTTAAGAGGGATCGGAGATGGCAGAGTCCCATCCATCCAATCACAAGAAATCTTCCCGGCTGCGGCCTGTTTTGCTCGTCCTGCTCACGCTGGCGGGCGCGCTGGTTTTGTTTTTGGGGGTGACGGGTTCGCGCATCGTGGTGGCAGCCGGCGAGTTGCCGTCGCACACGGCGGATGTGATCGTGATTTTCGGAGCCGCGCAGTATGCCGGTCACCCGTCGCCGGTCTTTCGGGCGCGCCTGGATCATGGCTTCGAGTTGTTCGACAAAGGAATGGCTCCGATGGTGATCACGACCGGCGGAGCGGGCCAGGACCCGGAGTTCAGCGAGGGCGGAGTAGGGCGGGATTACCTTTTGCGGCGGGGTGTGCCCGAGAAGTCGCTGATTGCCGAGACGCAGGGCTCGGACACGGCGCAGTCGGCCGCGCGGGTCGGCAACATTATGCGCGTCAACGGAATGCACAGCTGTATTGCCGTGAGTGACGCGTATCACGTGTTTCGTATTCGAGCATTGCTGGAGCGAGAGGGGGTCGAGGTGGAAGTCGCGCCGCGGCCGGAATCGCGCCCGCATTCGCTGTGGGAGCGCTTTTGGGCCGTGATGCGCGAGGCGCTCAGCTACCTGGCGTGGAAGGCGGGCATGTCGTAGGGGCTACGGGCCGCGAGCTCCGAGTTCCGAGCCGCGAGTCTCCTCCTACCAACTCATCTTGTCCCGCAAACTCGTTACATGGGCCACGTGATGGCGCCCGTGCCAGGAGTAGAGGGCGAGCGTTTTTTCCAGCGTCATCGGGCCTAACTCCGGATGGCTGAATGTGCGGTTCCAGTCGGCGTCACTCAGGCCACGCAGTACGATCATCCAGCGGCGATGAAGGGAATCAAGCAGTGCGAGCGAGTTTTCGATGGGCTGGCGCGAGTCGGGCAATTCGGCCCAGCGGTCCTCCATGTAGGGCTTGATGGTGGGATCGTCTTCAGTGAGAGCGAGCTTGAAACGGATGTAGGCGTTCATGTGGCTGTCGGGAACGTGGTGGACAACCTGGCGGACGGTCCAGCCTCCGTCGCGGTAGGGAGTGTCGAGTTGCGCGTCGGAGAGTCCGCCGACGGCCTCGCGCAGGCGGGCGGGAGTTTGCCCGATGTTTTCGAGGCATTGCTTTTTCTGCTCGGTGCTGAGAGGGCCGGTGTAGGAAAACTTGCCTATGGGGTAACGGGGGTCGGTCATGGGGAAATAGATGACTCGGGGCCAGTGGGCGTTGCAAAAGGTCTCACCTGTCAGGTCTCAGGAAAAGCCGCTGGTCACGGAAGTGAGGTTCTGAGCGCTAACGTCTGATTTCGGCAGTTGAGGTCTACAAATAGTATCCGAGTCCGGAAAAGATCGTCCTGAACGACCCGTCCTTCATGCCAATAACTTCGATCCAGTGATCCTCATAACCGTCCCCTTCCAAAATGACCTCGATTTGGCCGTCCGCGTTAACATCGGCCAGATCAAGCGGGGACCATGTCGTCACTGTGTTCTTATCCGCCTCGGTCTTCTGAAATGGCACCTTTCGAAGTACGGACACATGAGAATTCTGGTCGACGATTGCAATGACCTGAGTCAACGTCACGTCTGATCCTTCGATGTGATCGTAGTACCCTTCAACCAGCGACCAATCCAGCCCAATCGGCTGCCATACGGTGAAGTAGATTTGCCCCTTTGGCTTGGCTGGTAGACCAAGTCCCCGCAGTTTGCCAACAAGAATATCGCGTACTTCTGAAGATGGGCCTCCCTGCTGTTTGCAATTTCTTACTCCATCAACCCACTTGCAGTCGTAGCTCGCCGTAACCTTGACGTTCAGATGCTCCCTCGGCTCGCGAATCTCACAACCGTCATCGGGGCCATTTCCTACTGGACCACCACAGTAGTGAGTCTTTACGAACGATTTCGCCTTGCGGCACTGAGCACCCGTGCAGGGCGGACGATGCGGGTCCTTTTCCGACTGACCACCTTCCTGCGCAAGAGCGATGCTGAATGCAAGAGTTACGAAGAAGAACCAACGAAATGGGGACATGATTGAAATAGTACGGCTGGCGCGCATAAAGGCCAAGACACGTCGGTTGCAGACTTGATAATTGTTGAAGAATCTCTATCACGCTCAATTGCCGAGTTCGGGCGCTGCTATCGCACCATGGCAAGCACGCGGACCGGTGCGTCGCGGAGCTTGTTTTTGGCGGGGACGTTGGGGGCGGGAGCTACGATGATGAGCGAACCGGTCGCGGGGATTCCGGTTAGATGCGAAGTGCCTTCTACTACGTAGTTTCCGTGCAAAGCGATCTGGCGGGCGAGAACGCGGTCGGATTGCAGGTCAGAGGATTCGCCAATGGCAAAGCCGGTGGTGTAGCGCGCGTCCATCAAGAATTGAGCGGCCTGGTCGGTAATGGGAAACGCGGAAGCCGATGGCGCCGGGACCGTGGTAGAACCCACCCAAGCGGAACTCGGGTGGGGCATCCCAGCCAGTTGGCGAATGGCCACCACCGCGCCCTGCGGCACTGCGCCGTGCCTGGTTTCCCAGGCGGCGATGTCGTCGAGCGAAATCTGCGCGGGCGGGGCAACGTTTAGATCCATGACGACCAGTGGCGCGATCAGGCGCTCGGGCGGAATTTGCCCGGCGGTCCAAGTCCCGGGAATGAGCGCATCGGGAGCGATGATGCGGGTTCGCGAGGCGGCTGCTTCATTTTGCCCGGCGTTCTTTGCATCCGTGAGATCGACAATATGCGAATAACGATCCTGCTGAGCCGGGTTCGGCCGCCGGTCCGCAAACAGGACAATGGCGAGCACAAGAGCGTAGGCGATGATGAAGCTGCGAATTCGCATAAGTCAGGTCTCAGGTCTCTGGTCACCGGTCTCAGGAACGGCTGCGAGCTAACAGATCACAAGTCGAAGCTGCCAGCTTAGATGCAACCCAAGTGGTATTGTCGCCGGACGAGAGGCCAAGTTCAATCCACGGTCGGACATGGCCCCAGGATCGCGATGTGATCAGACAGGCCTAGGGGATTTGACTGGCAAACTTTCGTTTAGGGCTCAATATTTCAGGCTCAGCGAACCACGCGTTACAATAGAGTTAACTTTTCAGCAGCTTTTCCCGAGACGCATCGCGATCGGCGCAATCCAAGTGGGCCGAGGGGATCTTTTGCCGGTTGGGCGTGTCTCGCTCGAAATGAAGTCTCGCTGAAACTAGAGGATCGATGTTCGGCCGCGACGAAAAAGTCTCCGCTTACCGGCTCACCGCCGTGCAGTACGTCGTTCTGTTTATATTCCTGCTCCTCGCTTATGGATTGTGGCGGCTGCAGGTGATGCAGAGCGGCAAATACTCGCTGCTGGCGGAACAGAACCGGGTGCGCAACGTGCCGATCCTGGCACCGCGCGGAAAAATCCTGGACCGGGAAGGCCGGATCATCGTCGACAACTATCCTTCATTCTCTGCGCTGCTGCTGCGCGATTCCTCGCGTGACCTAAACACGGATGCAGACGCAATCTCCAAAGGTCTCCACCTGAATGCCGACGAAGTGCGGCAGCGCATCCGGCGCGCCGCCTGGATGCCGCAGTACCAGCCGATTTTCCTGAAGGAAGACATCACGCCCGACGAACTTGCCTTCATCGAAGCGCATAAGAACGAACTGCCGGAACTCGACACGATCATGGCGCACCGCCGCCTCTATCCACGCAATGGCTTTATGGCGCACCTGATCGGCTACGTGGGCGAAGTTACCGAGGACATGCTCAATCAACCGCAATTCGAGCTTTATAACCCCGGCGACGTCGTGGGTGTGAGCGGAGTCGAGAAAGAATACAACAGCGTGCTGATGGGCAAGAACGGTTTTCGACGCGCAATTGTGAACAGCCACGGGCGCGAAATGGGACGGTTGGATGAAACTCCAGCCGAACCCGGCAAACAGCTCAAGCTGACGGTGGATCTCGATCTGCAGATCGCAGCCGAGCAGGCGCTGGACGGGCGAAACGGCGCCATCGTCGCCATGGACCCGCGCACCGGCGAAATTCTTGCGATGGTCAGCCGGCCGACTTTCGATCCCAACGATTTTGCGGTGAAGATTTCGAAAGACGAGTGGAACAAGCTGGTAACCGACGACAACCATCCGCTGCTGAACAAGGCGATTCAGGCGCAACTGGCGCCCGGCTCCACGTTCAAGATCATCATGGCGACCGCCGGCTTGCAGGAGGGCATCGCCGAGGACATGCACGTCACCTGCAATGGCGGCGCGACGTTCTACGGACGCTACTTCAAATGCTGGGTGGTGGCCGAGCATCGCACGCATGGAGTGGTGGAGATCAGCAAGGCGATTTACCAGTCGTGCGACGTCTTCTTCTATACCCTTGCCGAGAAGCTGGGCATCGAACGTATCGCCAAGTGGGCGACGGCTTTGGGTCTGGGACAGAAGACGGGGATCGATCTGCCGCAGGAAGTCAGCGGCGTGATGCCGTCGGAAGAATGGAAAATCAAGAACTTCAAGCAGAAATGGTACGCGGGCGAAACCATTTCCGTCGGCATTGGCCAGGGTGCGGTCGCCGCCACACCGATTCAGATGGCGCGCGCCATCGGTGCGATTGCGAGCGGCGGACTGCTGGTGCGCCCGCACGTGATCAATCCCACCGATCTGCCGGCGAATGTGATTCCCGCCTCGAATGTGCCGGCCGAGACACGCTTGCCCATCGATCCCAAGAACTGGGAGATCATTACCGACGCGATGGCGGCGGTGGTGAACCCCGGGGGGACGGCCCCGAGTGCGCATTTACAGGGAATCGATTTCGCCGGGAAAACCGGCAGCGCGCAAACGATCAGCAATGCGCTCAAAGCCAGGATGGGAGCGGCCGGCAAAAATATGAAAGACAACGGATGGTTCGTCGGCGTCACGCCGCGGCGCAATCCGGAGATCGTTGTCTGCACGTTACTGGAAGAAGGCGAGCACGGCTATCTCGCGGCTCGAACGGCCGCGCAGGTGATCAAGGCGTACGTTGAAAAGGAACGGCGGCAGCCTACCAAGGTGGCGGGCTCGAGCGACGGCAAAATTGACATCGGAGCGGTGTGGAGTGTGCCCTCCACGGGCGCAGGCGAGAACGACCGTTTGCAAGCCGGCCGCTTCGTTCTTAACGTTGCGCGCCCGGCTGTTCCGCTGGCTGTGGCCGCGCCTGGACTACGGTAGGCGATGACGCCGACGCTGGAGACGGCGCGCCTCTGGCTGCGTCCCCTGCAACTTTCCGATGCGGATCAAATCCAGATCTTATTTCCAAACTGGGATATCGTGCGCCACCTGGCCGCACGCGTGCCCTGGCCCTACCCACCCGACGGCGCGCAAACTTATTGCCGGGACATCGCTCTGCCGGTCGTCGAACGGGGCGCGGAGTGGCATTGGACTCTCTGGCTCAAACAAGATCCCGCACCGATGATCGGAACCATCACTCTCATAAGAGGGGAAGAACACAATCGCGGCTTCTGGCTGGGGTTGCCGTGGCAGGGGCGGGGTCTGATGAGCGAGGCCTGCGACGTTGTCACCGACTAACTGGTTCCGCGAGCTGAAGTTTCCCGTGTTGCGGGTCCCGAAGGCGATCGGCAACACGGTTTAACGCCGCATCTCGGTAAGGCAAGGAATGCGAGTTATTGCTACCGAAGAGCGGGAGTTTGTTTCGGGCCGGCTCCCCGCAGAGATCTGGGAAATAACCGCCGAGGAGTGGCGCGAATATCGGCGGCGCGGCCCGCGCTGCTGAGGCTTCTATCGATCGAACACAAAAGCGTCCCAGCGCGGGCGTGACGGGACGCTTGTCACAAAGTCAAATCCTCCGGGCTTAGTGATTTTCCCAATTGTGTTCAGTCTCCCACCGATGGTCTCTGCCATTCCACCACTGATGGTGTTCATTCCAGCAACGCTCGCGTTCGGCATTTAACTCTCGCCGGCGGTCCTCGGCCTGGTGACTGTGATCGCCGTGGTTGCGGATGGCCTTGTCCAGATTTGCTTCGGCCTTTTCGATTGCATGCTGGCACTTGGACCTGTCATCTGCACCCGAACGAGGAACTGCTACGAATAACAAAAGCGCTACCACTATGGCCGCAGTGGCCGACTTGCCAAATAATCGATTCAAAGGGTTCTCCTTTCAGTCTTTCCGTGGTTACTCAACATGGTTTGGCAGATTCTATGAAAGGGAGCGAGGGCTTGCGATACAGTGAGTCTTGTATTTACCACAGGGTTAATGGTCGCTTGAGTTGTGGGATTGAATTCACGGTGGCCGTCTCGCCCGATTTTGCTTCCACGTCCCTAAGTCCCTGTACTACGGGCACTTCTCCGCTCTTGTTCCATGACCTACGTAACCTTTGCACCCTAGTTATGGGGGTGTAATCTCGGCCTGAAGTGGTGCACTCGCGCTTTTGGGCGGGCGGCCCCGAGAAGAAAGGTCGTCTGTGTCGGATGCTGGCAAAGAACCCGTGGTTGAAGTCGGCAAGGGCTTCAAAGTTTATGCCGACGTGCAAGGCGCGCCGCGCTTTCCCATCAAATTACCAGTTGCGATGAAGTCGGGCGGGGCGGGGAACACGATCGAGACCGAAAACATCTCCGCCAACGGTGTACTTTTCCGCATGGATGCCGATGTACCAGTGGGGTCGGCGGTGGATTTCACGATTTCTCTTCCCGCCGACGTGGTGGGCGCCGAAGCCGATGTGCAGGTGGATTGCCGCGGACGCGTGGTACGCAGTTTCGAAGACGGCGGCCGCCGCGGTGTCGGCGTGGTGATTGACGAATATAGGTTTGAGCGCAGGTAGGGCGCAAAAGAGGACGGATGTCGAGCACTCCGGTGAGCGTTGAGTCCGGCGAGGGCTTTCAGCCCGACGACGGGAGAGCCACAATCCGCGTAATCGTGGCGGACACGCAGGCCATTTTCCGGGCCGGGCTGCGCAAGGTTTTCGCGCTCGAAGATGATATCCGGGTGGTCGGTCAGGCGGAGAACCTGGCCCAGACGATCGCGGCGCTTCAGAAATTTTCCGCCGACATTGTGGTGTTCGAAGCGGCGCTGACGGCAGATCCGCTCGAGACGGTTTCCGATCTGCTGCGGCAAAATACGAACAGCCGGCTGGTGGTCGTGTTGCAGGCGCCAGACCAGGAGATGACGCTGGAACTGTTCCGACGGGGCGCACATGCCGTCGTTTCCAAGGAAGTTGAGCCGGAAATGCTGGTCGACTGCCTGCGCAAGGTTGCTCTTGGCGAGCCCTGGCTCGAGCCGCGCGCGGTTGCGTGGGTGCTCGATGCCTATCGCACACAGGGTGTGCGTCCGGCCGGATCGCGCCCCAAAGTGCAGCTTACTCCCAAAGAATCGTTGATCGTTTCCTGCGTGACCCAGGGCATGAAAAACAAAGAGATCGCCCTGCGGGTCGGCACGACTGAGCAGGTGGTCAAGAATTACCTCCGCAAGGTGTACGACAAGCTGGGTGTGGCCGATCGTCTGGAACTGGCGCTCTATTGTCTGAATCATCGGGTGGCCGAGAAAGACAAGAGCACCGACGCGACCGCGAAGGTCGCGGTGCCGGCCAACGGCCAGGCTCCCCAGGCTCCTGCGCCGCCGAACGCCTCGGCTGCCGCTGCCGGATCCCGCTCCTGATCCGTCTTCTGATCCGTCTCTTCTAGTACAATTTCATATCGCAGACGACCCCGCATGATTTTGCATCCGCGGAGAAGCGCTTTCGCGGCGATTAAATACGCGAATTTCGACAGAAAAGGCTAGAAAGGCAAACCATGAAAGGCGACGCGAAGATAATTGCTATTTTGAACGAAGTGCTGAAGGCTGAGCTGACGGCCATCAACCAGTATTTCCTCCACGCCGAAATGTGCGAAAACTGGGGCTATGAAAGGATGGCCAAGCACACGCGCAAGGAATCGATTGAAGAGATGCAGCATGCGGAAAAACTGATGGAGCGCATCCTTCTGCTCGACGGCGCGCCCAACATGACCGATTACTTCAAGATCAATATCGGGCAGACGGTGAAGCAGCAGCTGCAAAACGACCTCGAGCTGGAATATGGGGCCGTGAAGCGCCTGAATGAAGGCATTAAGGCCAGCGTCGCCGCCGGCGACAACGGCTCACGCGAACTGCTGGAGAAGATCCTGGTCGACGAAGAGCACCACATCGACTACCTGGAAGCGCAGCTGCATGCGATCAAGGAGATGACGTACGAGAACTATCTGGCACAGCAGCTAGGCGAGGGCGAAGAGAGCTGAACCTGGTTTTCGTTGTGTCCTCGCGCCGGCAAAGGTCATCCTGTTTTCTCGATTGTCACGGTGAATGAAGTCAGGGATGTCCTTGTTTTCATTTGTCGGTTTGGGTTCCTTGGTGGTCGGCGCTGCTAGAATCAACAGTGCCGCTTCGTACGGCGCTGGAGAGATGGCCGAGTGGCTGAAGGCGCACGCTTGGAAAGCGTGTTTAGGGGAAACTCTAACGTGGGTTCGAATCCCACTCTCTCCGCCATTACCTCACTTTTTCCCAGTGGCGTAGCGAAAATCGACTCACTTCCTTAACACCCCTTCCTTAACCAAGAATTCGCGGTTTTCCCAGAGACGCGATAACTATTTCAGGGGAAGTCATGAGTGTTTGGAAATATGTGAAGGTCGATCGCGCTTGGCGATACAAAGCCGCCATCTTGCTCCCAACTCTAGATCCTGGGCCAGATAACCTTGATCTCTGGCAGACAAATTGATGAAGGTGGGAATTTTGGAATTCGAGGCCGCCCGGCGACTCAGATCGGTTCCCGATAGCGGCGCAGCCGCACCGCTGCTGCTAGGAAGACCGCGGCGAGGGCCAGGCCGATCCACAGACCCGGGCTGCTCACGAAATGAGCCGGGGCGATATGTGTCATGGGGTCGGTTGGGAACATATCCGGGGATGCGGAGGCGACAGTGGGCGCGACGCCCATCAATCGGGACCCCACCATGGCAGCGAAGCGCCAAGTGTGGAAGGCGATCTGCTCGACCCCGGCAATCGCCACCAGCGGCAGGACCGCCCATAGAAATGTTGCCCGGCGCGGCCATACGGATACGAGCAGCAGCCAGCAATAAATTGGTGCCGGCCAGAGCGCGTGGGCTGTAAGAATGTGGTACAGCAGCAGCCATGACATCCGCAAAAACGATAACTTCGTCCACAATGTCGCCACACTCAGGCCGCTCACCAGCAGTACGGCGCTGCTCACCAGCAGCATAAGCCACTGCATGGCGATGGTGATCGCAAAGGTCAGCAGTGGCAAAATAACGAGCGGAATGCTCGCTTTTGCGAGCACGGTAGTGACATCGGACACCGGCAGCGACTTCCAGAACAGAATGCTGCGGTCGCGGCGCTCGCCGTGCAGTGCGTCGAGACAGTAAAACACATTCACGACGATACCGGTAAGCATCATTAGGCCTGCGGCGATGTCGTATGGCGCTTGAGGTTGCGCCGGGTTGAGCCGCAGCGGCTTTTCCCAGATACCCGCAATCGAGCCGAGAAAGAAGCCGAATAGAGCGACTCCAGCGACGGCCAGCGGAGCGACATAGATGGAACGGTTCTCCCAAAGCTCACGGCGGATCGACCAGTATAGAGGCCAGGTTGCGGACAGTGCGGCAGGCGCGATTCTCTGCGAGTCGAATGACTCCTTTATGACATCCGATTGAGTGTTCATCGAGCTACTCCTTGTGCTTGGCCGGCCTGATTGCCCGGCTTATCTCCCAGCACAGCAACAAACAAATCGCCAATGCTGGGCGTGCGCACGTCGCCAAGTGCGGCGAATTGCTGACGGTCAACTTTATCGAGTGTCATCAGATCGAAAAATAAAATGCTGCGACCGATCGCCTGGCGCTCGTGCATCGGTTTGAGCGCCCGTGCCGCTGCGATCTTCTCGGGATGCACAATTACTTCCAGATAGCGCGACTCCAATTCCTCCATGCTGCACTCGAATACGATGCGGCCGCGGTTGATGAACATGAGATCGGTGAGGACGTGTTGAACCTCTTCCACCTGATGTGTCGCCACTACGATGGTGCGGTTACGATCGAAGTAGTCGTTCAGCAGGGAATCGTAGAATTGCTTGCGATACAGGATGTCCAACCCCAGCGTGGGCTCATCGAGCACCAGCAATCTCGCGTCAATCGCCATGACCAGAGCGAGGTGCAGTTGGGTCACCATCCCCTTCGACAATTCCCGCACCCTGCTGCCGCCCCGGATGGCGGTCTTCGCCAGAAAACCTTCCGCCTTGGCGCGATCGAATCGCGGATGCACGCCGGCGACATAGTCGAGTGCCTGCGAGACCCTGATCCAGCGCGGCAGCACCGCGACGTCGGCAATGAAGCAGACATCCCGCATGAGTTGATCGCGCTCGGTCCAGGGGTCGCGACCGAGCACCCTCAGTTCGCCCTGATATGTGGTCAGGCCGAGAATTGCGTTCAGCGCGGTGGTTTTGCCGGCACCGTTGGGACCGATGAGTCCGAGGATGCGGCCTTCCTCAACGCGCAGATTGATGCCGTCGAGCGCGATGTTTGTTCCGAAGGCCTTGCGAAGGCCCCGGGCTTCTACGCATGCCATGGCTTCAGCGCTCCTCCCTGGGGGGACCTGCCTTCGCGGGCTTTGACGGTGAGGGCTTCGACGGCGGCCGCGAGCCATTCAGGAGTTCTTCCGCTTTCAGGCCAAGTCTCTGAATGGTTGCGTGGATACTGGGCCATTCTTCACCAAGAAACTTCTGCCGCTCGCCCTGCAATAACATGCCGCGCGCGCCCATATTGATGAACATACCGAGGCCTCGTCTGGTCTCGACCAGCCCCTCATCCACCAGTTGTTGATAGCCCTTGAGGACTGTGAGCGGATTGACGCGATATTCCGCCGCGACGGTGCGCACGGAAGGCAGCGGATCGCCTTCCTTGAGCGCCCCGTCCAGGATCATCGCGACGACACGGTCGCGCAGCTGGCGGTATATCGGCTGATTATCGTTCCACTCACGGTCCATGGGTTTTCCACACTAGACCTTAACAGAGATACCACGCGCGCTAGTTGATCCGGTGCAGGTCGAAGTGCGCGTGGATGGGCTTGTCCTTCATCATGAACGTCCAGTCCTCAGTGTGATGGTTGGCGTCGATCAGCGTGAACACCGAATGATGCATGTGGTACTCCGTGCTCCCGCTGATGTCCTTGAGTTCGAAATCGATTGTCTTGCCGTCGGGCGACATCTTGCCGGTCATGCGCGGCCGGTTTCCCGCGTCGCAATAGTGAACAAGTGTGAGCTGGTCTCCGTCCACGTAGAGCATGGTGACTGGATGGTCGTACTTTGTCGCATCCAACGGCGTTCCTGCTTCCTGAAGTTCGTGCACGAGCGCGTTCCCCCTCGAGGTCACGCGCAGCGAGACGTGGAGTGGCTTGCCGTCTGACATCCCCGGCATATCCGGGACGGAAACGGGGCCTTCCCACTCTCCCGCCAGACTTTTCATGGTCGTGAAGGACCTCTGCGCCTCGGACGGCACAAGAGCCACCGAGGACTTTTGCGCGTCATGCTGCGCGAAAGCCACGGTGAACAGCGACAACAAAACAACGGACAGCACTATGCGATGGAATTTCATGTTTCATTCTCCTTAAGAAGTTCACTTCACTTCTTGTTTGTTCTCGGGCCAGGATCATTGGCTGGCGGCGATCAGCAAAGATGAACTTCGCTGCACTGTTATAGTTAACTATAACACTAGTTAACATGTCAAACTGTTTTTTCATTTCCGCTTGAGCCTTCTGGATAGCCTTTACCGTCGATGCTTTCTTGGTGGCGGACTGCGTAGAGGCTCGCTTCCTCCAAGCCCGGGAACAAGCGGAGAATCGACTAGGGGTATGCGGATGCCGATAGTGAAAACGCGCTCTTCGTCGGTCAGGAAGTTTTACTCGGCGGTCCACTCGTGCTCGGCGGCACACGGAAACAGTTAGCCTGCGGTTCCGATCAAAGCGCAGTTAGCGTGGGATCAGGCCCGCCCCGCGAACTCTCGCGTCTCTGTGGATACTTTGACTGTTTCACCTACTTTAATGAAGAGGGGAACCCGGATCTCGATGCCGGTCTCCAGCTTCGCGGGCTTAGTCACGCTGCCGCTTGCCGTGTCGCCACGGGCACCGGGTTCGGTATAGGTAACCTTCAGCTCCACCTGGGCCGGCAGCTGCAACCCGATAGGATTGCCGTTGTACTTATGCAGCTCGATAATCGCTCCCTCCACGATAAAGTCCAGAGCGTTCCCGACCATTTCGCGGGAGAGGGTGAGCGTTTCGAAGCTCTCCTGGTCCATGAAGTGGAATCCACCCTGGTCGCCATAGAGATAGGATGCCTCGACCATTTGCAGATCCGGCTCCTTGAACTTGTCACTGGCCTTGAAGGTCTTGTCAAAGACCGCGCGGGTGAGAAGGTTGCGCATCTTCAGACGGACTAAGGTCTGGCCGCCCCGGGCGGTAGGAGTTGAAACCTCCACTTCCAGGCATACAAATGGGGTGCCATCGACCTCAAAAAACATTTTGCGTTTTACATTGATGGCATCGATCAGTGTGGCCATAATTCCTCTGAGACAGAGCCCCAGCGGGAACTCCCACGGGGTCTGACTGGGCTTTCTCCGGTAGATGACGGGCGAAACGCCCCTAGGATAACAGGCGGCCATCGGCACATAGATGCCCACCGATTTGCGCGTCGGCGAATATTCAAGTGAACCGGTTCGCCGGTACTCGGGCCAGACCGAAAAAAGCAGGCTGGCGTGTGTGTGGAATTCCCCCAGGTATCAGTTGATTGAGCCCCGACCAGTCTTATAGGGTTGGGTTGGAGTGGCCCCCTGGACATCTACCTGATTGACGGCACATACGAGTTGTTTCGGCACTACTACGCGTTGCCGTCCGCCCGCGATTCGGAAGGCCGGGAGGTCGCCGCAGCCCGAGGCGTGCTCGCGTCGGTGCTTGGCATGATGAAAGGCGGCGCCACGCACGTCGCTGTTGCTACCGATCACGTGGTTGAATCTTTTCGCAACGCACTGTGGCCGGCTTACAAGACCTCCGAAGGCATCGAACCCGACCTGCTGGCGCAATTTCCGCTGCTTGAAGAGGCGCTGTCGGCGGCAGGTATTGTCGTGTGGCCCATGGTGGAATTCGAGGCGGACGACGCGCTGGCTGCGGGGGCGCACGCAGCTGCTCAAGATGCGCGTGTCGAACAGGTGATCATCTGCACGCCCGACAAAGACCTCGCCCAAAGGGTGCGCGGCACCCGAGTCGTGCAACTGAATCGTCGGACGGGCATCACCCTGGACGAAGCAGGCGTAATTCGAAAATACGGAGTGCCTCCGGAATCGATCCCTGACTATCTGGCGTTGGTGGGCGATGCCGCGGATGGTTATCCCGGCCTCCGGGGGTGGGGTCCGAAGTCATCGGCTGCCGTTCTCTCAAAGTTCACTCATCTGGAATCCATTCCCACGGACTTTCGCGAGTGGCGCGTGAACGTTGCCAATGCGAGCTCCCTCGCCAGCACCCTCTGCCGCGAGAAGGACCACGCACTGCTCTTTCGCACCCTTGCCACGCTCCGCACCGACATCGCACTCTTCAACGACGTGGACCAGTTACGATGGAACGGTCCCACGCCGGCTTTCGCCGCGTTCGCGGCTGGATTGGACGCCGCGGTTACCCAGCCCCGACCGGTGACTCGTGGTCCCGACGCCCACCGCAGACCGGCAAAAATCCGCGAGGTGCCACGGAGCGGCGCATAATCAAAGGTGCCAGGAGACACCATTCATGACTTCCTCATCCATCGGAAAACATGCCGGCGCTGGGCCAGCGGCCGGACAGCCAGCAGTCCCCGAGCCTTCGTATGCCGAGCGTGCGCGCACCTTGATGTACCTGGGTCGTATAGGCAGTCTCGCGACCCTCTCGCGGAAACAGCCGGGTTTCCCCTTCGGATCTGTGATGCCCTACGGTTTGGACGAACAGGGGCGTCCCATCTTCCTTATCAGCACGATGGCCATGCATACGCAGAATTTGAAAGCCGACCCTCGCGCCAGCTTGCTCGTCACTCAGGATGAAGCCGTCGGCGATCCGCTCGGAGCGTCCAGAGTCACGTTGGTGGGAAATGTTCTGCCGGTACCGCAGGCGGAGGTCGCCGAGGCTCGCAAACTCTACGTGGCGCACTACGCCAATAGCCGCCACTGGGTGGATTTTGAAGACTTTTCTTTTTATCGCATGGACGTGGTGGACATTTACTACGTCGGCGGCTTTGGAGTGATGGGCTGGATATCTGCCTCCGAATATGCCTGCAGCCAACCCGACCCTCTTGCTGACTCGATGGCCGAAATCATTCAGCATATGAACGCCGACCACAAGGATTCGCTCATCCTGCTTGCCCGGGAATTTGCTCACATTGAGTCGCAGGAAGCAACGATGACGGCGGTAGATCGCCTTGGCTTTCATCTACGTTTGAAGACTCAGGACGGCATGCGTGGCGCCCGCATAGCATTCCTGCGGGGGGTGGGCAACTCGGCAGAAACTCGAGAGGTTCTGGTCGAGATGGTGGGACGGTCGCGGGCCCGGTGAATCTCCACACTGCCCTGAGTGGGGGTTCAAATTTCCTTCTTGCGGTGAACGACAGCGGTTGCGAACACGCGGCCGCACTATCACGTGATCCTGCACCACGGAGGATTGCCTGATGGCAGTTCAGCGTTGTCCGATCGCAGCTTAGGTGTAGAAATCCTGTTATGTCTAGCAATCATCGTGATCAACCCTGGTCTTATGCGAAAAGCAAAAAGCATTGCTCGCTGGGCCCAAGGATATTCGGCCATCGTCGATAACAAGGACGCACTCCGGACCAAGGGCAGAAGGTCGCTGCGTGCGTCGCGATGGTACAGGTCGGCGTCGCCACGGACATAGCATTCGACTGCCAGAAAAGCTGTATGGAGCGCAATGGACATGCCGTAGCCGGAGAAGGAAGGAATGACTGCCATTTGATCGCCCAGCCGATACAACCCGGCCGGGGCCTCGGACGCGACACGATATACAAAGCCGTAAGGAATTTCGAAGATGGATAAAGGGCGTGGCCAGCAGGGCTCGGCTCCGGCCAGTCGTTCGGCAAGTGGCGGCGCCTTCTTCAGAATGGCGCTCAACAACCCATCCCATTTTTTCCCGTACCTGGCAAAATGGCGCTTGGTCACCACCAGGCAGAAGTTTGCCTTTCCGCCTTCAACCGGTCCCAGCCCGGCGTAGCCTCCATCGAACAGGGTTATCTCGACGTATTCAGCCAACGCTACCCTTTGTGTTGGCGTCAGCTGGAAATGACACTTGAAACCGAGGAAGTCATTTTGCGTCCCGCGGGCCCGTCGCCATTCGCGCAGGTCATGCTTGCCAGTCGCAAGAAATATCGTCTTGGCCCGAATGATGCCATGGCCGGCAACTTCAATCCGCCAGTACTGCGGCTCATTGATCAGGGCTGTGACGGCAGCCCCGCGCCATACCTGCGCTCCCTGGTTCTGGGCCCGCACCAGGAGAGCCTCATCGAGGATGCGGCGCGAGAGGCTGAGGCCATGAAAGGGCAATCTTGCGGATACAATCCTCTGACCGCGCATGATCCGTATGCCGGTGATGCGCGCAGCATCCAAGGCAGCCAAATCGAGGCCGAGTTCACGCAGATAATGCTGCGCATCAGAGCTGATAAACTCGCCACAAACTTTATCATGTGCCACCGGCTCTTTTTCCAGCAGTAAGACTTCTTGTCCACTCTGCGCTAATCGGATGGCGGCGGCGCTGCCAGCGGGACCGCCCCCGATGACAACAACCTCCCACCGCTTCATACTTTCCTGCATGCCACACCGTAGCGGAAGGGAAAGAACCACTTGATGCTGGTGGTCTCTGCTGGAATACCGGCCTCCTTCAGCAGATGGCGCCATTCGGATGCCGTGAACGCCCGCGCAACCGATACCGGCCCGTCATGCCGAATCAAGCGGTTGGAAAAAAGCAATCGCAGGGCATACGTGATAAAAAAGCGCGGCAGAGGATGGCGGTGCAGATCGTTGATGAACCAGCCGCGTGTGGCATGGCGATCCATCCACTGGATAAAGCGAACTAATTCACCGTCAGTGAGATGGTGGGCAAAAAGAGAACTCACGATAAAATCGGCGCGCCGAGAAGGATCGAGCGAGAAAAGGTTTGCCGTCTCGAAATGAATCGGGACCTCCTTGGGCGTGACCTGCTCAGCCGACTTTTTGGACCATGGGTGAAGGTCAATCCCGATAAGGTCAAGATCAAAGTGCCGTTCCGTCGCCCATTTCCAGATTCGCCGCAGCATATCTCCGCCGCCGCAGCCAATATCAATAACCGAGATGGACTGTCCGGAACCGACCCCAGCCATCATCCGCTCAAACCATCGTAGCGTTGGGCGGTAAGCCAGTGTATAGGTATTGATAATTCTCAGAGCATGCAGGCAGTCATGGAACTCCGCGAAGCTGACAGTTTCGGTATCCATCAACTCGGGATGGGTGCTGCGCTGGCTGAGGTCATCCATCAGTTTCCTGCGGTCTGAAACAACATGCTTGCGGTTATGAGGCCGGTTGCGCCTCCCGAATGCAGCCCTTTGCGGAGAGTTGCTCTAGAGTGTGAGTGATTGAGCTTCGCATAACTGCTGTCCTTATCGAACGAGTTCAGCAGTTGCTCGAACGCCGCCTGGCTGGCGGCGATGGTTTTCGCAGGACCCGTAAACTTGATGAACACGTTCCCGCCCGGCCCCTCGACAATTGCCCCCAGTAGGCGGTAATTGCTCTGCACCGATTTCGATGACGCCATCGGCCCGCCCATCCCCGTGTAGTCGCCCGATGCATCTATGGTCGTCACCGCCAGCCCGTGAATCGTCCGCTTCGCGATCTTTGCGTCCGATGGGTTCCCGCCCGGAGCGACCATCTGCCCTTTCCATCGGTCCAGATTCGCCTGCACACTGCCGCCTTGTCCGGCTCCGAAGAAGTACACCACGCACTCGGCGCTCGCCGTGTCTCCAGCCGCGGGCGCTATCGTGTAGGTCGCGGCCCGCATCGGCCTCGCCTCCCCCATCTTCCAGCCCGCAGGCTTGGTCCATTTCAACCCAGCGACCGAGTCGGCAAGTAACGACGCCACGAGAATCAGCACCACAGAGATGATCCGCATCTGCTCAGTATAGGCGCGAAACCTGGAATGCCTGCATAAGACGAATCTGCGTTTTCCGCGGCTCCAGTTCTGGGAGCCGCCCCGAATGCTGCTGAGAAGATGGGTGCGGAACTGGCTTTTCGCCGTCTGAGCCGCCCTAGTGCTTCAACGTTCCGGTCCAGTTAAGAATGACTTCCTCGGGGAGCGACTGGCTTCCGCTTAATGGCTTGAGGGCAGGGAAGCGTTCGCCGGGTGCCGCTGGCCCCAGCGAAAAGAGATCGTTTAGACGGATCGGCAGTGAGGACGGCGCTCCGAATTCGAATGTGTCGGCGTTCTGAATTGCCGCCAGCATGAGCTTGTCCCCGCTGTGGTAGTAAAGTTGCTTCCCATCCGCGCTCCACGAAGGGAGATTACCCCCACCGTTGGAGACCTGCCATTTCCCTCCGGGACCGGGGAAGGCGGTCACATAGACCTCAGACCTTCCCGACTCGTCGGACGCGTATGCGAGCCACTTGCCGTTTGGCGATAGAACAGCGTCGATCTCGTTGGCTGGTGAATTGAGAAATGGAGTCAGTTTTCTGTCGCCGCTTAGATCAATGTAGTAGATGTCATATCGCGTGGCATTGTTCTGCAACTCTAAAAAAAGATATCGACCATTGGGCGACCAACTGGTCACCGCGCCGGGGTGTTGGGGCGTCTCCAGTTTTTCCTGTGCACCGGAACCGTTGGTCGCCTGGATCCAGATTCCTCCTGACGTCGCACCCAGAACAGTAGCGACAGCAATCTTCTTCGCATCTGGAGAAAACGCGTACGAAATGTTGGCCCCATCGACGAATGTGCTGCGCGACATCGTGGTTCGCTTGGTGTCGGCAATCCAAATATCTCCCCTGCCCGTATCCGGATCAGTTCGAACCAGCCCGACGAGGGAGCCGTCGGGAGAAGGAGACGGCGACGAATAGAGTCCCGGCTCGCCAAACTGACCCTGTTCCTTGCCATTGCGGTCCACCCACATGGGTTGAGTCTTCTGCAACGATCCGTGGCGGAAAACAAAAGTGTCGTGAGCGGCTGTAAAGGCGGCGAGGTCGCGGCTGTTCCAATAGTCGACTTTTTCGGCCACCGGCTTGGGGTCGCCGCTAAACTGCATCGACTTGGGATCGAAGCGCTGCGCCACCAGGATGGTTTCCCGGATGTACAGCAGGTATCCCTCCGAATACTGGACGTTCGATGCGCGTTCCAGGATTTGGTGCGGTTTCTCGCCCGAGAGCGAGGCGCCGAATAACGCAGCCGCCGGCGCTGTGATCGCGCTCGTGTCGCGGGCGTTGAACAGAAAGTGATCGCCGCCAGGCAGAAAGTAAGGATTGCGATGGGTCCAGCCGGGCTTCGCCTCCGTGATCTTCTCGGGCGCGCCACCGCCCTCCGGCACCTTGTATAGGGATTCGAAAATGTTAGGCGTGAAGATGATCACGCCCCGCGAACTCCAGGATGCACCCCGTCCTTCGGGTGCGTCGCAGATTATCTGCACTGGTCCGCCGGACACTGCTACTTTTCTTAGCTTACCGGTCGAAAAGAACCCAATGTACTTGCCATCGGGCGACCAGAAGGGAAAGGTTGGCCGCTCGGCTCCTTCCACTTCGTGAACCGCTCCGGTGTCTACGTCGCGTACCCACAACTTTGAGGCGGTCAGGCTGCCCGTGAGAAAGGCGAGCTTAGAACCATCCGGAGAAAGCGCCGGCGCGCCGGCTAAGGCCCCCGCGAATTCCGTGTCGCGGGGCGCCACCCATGATGCCGTCATCGGTCGTCGCGCATCTTCCAGCTGGGTGCGGCTTGCAAGAAACAGCGCGAGCCCTGCCGCGGCCAGAACCCAACCCACGGCAGCGGCAATCATCAAGGTGCGCTTCTGCACTACGCGCCGAGCGCGTATCTGTGCGGGTGCAGCCAGTTGACTGGCCGATGCGTCCGCTATCCACTTCAATTGCAACTTCAGATCGTGGACCGTCTGGAAGCGCTCTTCCGGATCCTTCGCCAGGCAGGTCCGTACTACCTGTGCCAGCGCCGGTGGAGTCATCGGCTGCGCCACCGAAATCGGCGCGGGCTCCGAGGCTAAAATCGCCGCCACGATGCTCGCTTGGCTTTTCCCTGTGAATGCTCGCTTCCCGGTCACCATCTCGTAGAGCAGCGCGCCCATGGCGAAGATGTCAGACCGCGCATCCGCTTCTTTGCCTTCGGTCTGCTCCGGAGACATGTACTGGAACGTCCCCACGATCGTGCCCTGCGCGGTAAGCGGGTGGTCGGCCGAGGGATGGGAGATCGTCATCGTAAGACTTGACGCTGGGGCTGGGCCCGCGGCAATTGCCTTGGCCAGCCCAAAATCCATCAGCTTCGCCCCGGTCTTCGTCAGCATCACGTTGCCCGGTTTCAGGTCGCGATGCACCACTCCGCTCTTATGCGCTCGCTCCAGCCCCTCACAAATCTCAATCCCGTATTTCAGGACCTGCTCGGTCGGCAGCGGACCTTTCAACAGGCGGTCAGCCAGCGTCTCGCCTTCCAGAAACTCCATGACCAGGAAGTCGATACCATCCTGATGCCCAACGTCGTAGAGCGTGCAGATATTAGGATGATTCAGGGAAGAAATGGCTCGCGCTTCCCGGTCGAAGCGCTGCCGTGCCTCAGGGTTCTCAGAAAGGTGAGAAGGAAGAATCTTGACCGCAACCGACCGGTCGAGGCGAGTATCCCTGCCTCGATATACTTCGCCCATGCCGCCAGCGCCCAGCGGCGATTGAATCTCATACGGACCTAGCTTGGTGCCAGAGGTCAGTGCCATCCGTGCGCAAGATTATATGCCATGACGCCGGTTCCGAGCCCGCTCTTTGCGATTGCAAGAATCCCGCGTTGTAGCTCAGCTTCCTTCTTAGTTCGTACCGCTACTGCCTTGGGCCAGCACCATCTTGGCGCTGCGCAACTCCGGGCGATCGGAGTGTTTTCCGCCGTCGCAGTTCTTTAACAATTGCGCGGAATAGGAATTTGCTTTTTCCGCTTGATGGGCCTGCTCGGCGGCCCGTGCTGCGCCGGCCAGACCGTTAAATCGGTTGGGATCGATCTTCATCGACGCTTCATATTCGGATAAGGCTTTCTCTGGCTGGTTAAGTTCGAGCAGCATATCCGCCAGCATCTCGCGCGCAGGAATCGCGACTTCTCCCTTTCCCACCTTATCTTGAGTGTCCGCGACGTCTCGCAGCTTCCGCAGCGCCTCGTCATTCTTCTTCTCGGTGAAGGCCAGCCATGCGAGCACCTCACCTTCGTCCGAATTCGGCCCCTCAAGCACGTAAGCATATTTCGATTTGCGCGTGGCTTCTTCCGCTTCGTCGAACTTCTTTGCATTTCGGCGTGTCGCTTCCACGTCGCCCATATGCGCGGAGGCGATCGTCCGCGCCCAATACGTGATCATCTGCATGTCTGGCGGCGCGTTAGGCGCAGGCTCGAGCGCTGCCGCATCTGCCCAATGGCGCATCTCGAGGTTGTAGAGCGCCGGGAAATCCGCTGCTGCAAAGTCGAAGTACTCCATCATTCCCGTATCGTCCTTCGTGGGTGCTTTCGCCACAATCTGCTTCGATTTCTCCAGAATCTGCCGGGCGGCTTCGTCTTGGCCGGTTTGCATGTAGGCATAAAGCAGGAAGTGCATGGCGTGCAGTTCGTGTCCGCGCATGTGTATCGCGCTCGACTGCTCCGTCAGCGCCACCGATTTGACGTTTGCCTGGATATCCTCCTGCCAAAGCCCTAGCCGGGCGAAAATGTGCGATGGCATGTGGACCGCGTGCGCCGACGACGGAGCAATCTCGGCATAGCGCCGCGCGGCGTCAAGTGCCATGGGAGCCATTTGAGGCGAATCGCAGGAGTGAATGATGTAATGCGCCAGGCCCGGATGCTCAGGCTGCTGCTGGAACAGCGGGGTGAGAACCTCGACCGCCTTCTTTTGCGCCGCGTGCGACGTGTCGCCCGGAGTCTCGGCCGCCAGCAAAGACAACGCGTAGAATGCGCCCGCTTCCAGATCCGTCGGATATTCGTGGTAGACCTTCGCCATCGCGTCCGAATATGCAGCGGCGCGCTTCAGGTAGTTCTTGGGATCGGCATCGGAGTAGAACACCGCCAGAGCGGAAATATAGCCGCGCTCGCGCTCGGTTTTCGCGCCGATCTTCTGCGCTGTCGCAAGCTCATCGTGGCCCCGCTTCAGGCTTGGTTCCTCGGGCCGCTCCCAGATCTGGTGGAACATGCTCATCGCAATGCCCCAGTGAGCCATGGCGCACGACGGGTCAGCCTTGGCGACGTCGGCAAATTGCTCTTTTGCCTCCTCATACCCGAAGGAATGGAGCAGAGCGACTCCACGCTCGAAAGCCTTCTGGGAATCGGGTGCACACGAGATCGGAAACGAGACCTTGCCGAGTTGCTCGGTAGCCTCGTGATGATGGGCATGCATTTCATCATCGAGAGCCAGCGCAGGCACGGCACATACGATAGAGACGCAGCACAGCAGGCACACAAGCGATTTTGTCCAGAACATCGTTCACCCCCAACAGATTTCACCCCAACGGCGCGGGCTTTACTTTACTGAAATTCCTTCAATTTCACCACTTCCGCGGCTGGGTTGTCGACCCACTGAGGCCTCCGCCAACCTTAAATCCCCGCCCGGCCCTGTTCTTCCGTGACCTCGGAAGCTTCGCCGCCCATTGCTAAGCTCGAAGTGAGTCCCAAGGAGGGCCCGTGCCCGCAACCGCTGCAAAGACTGGTACAAAAGCCACAATCAAGATCCTCTACGGTGAATGTGACGAGCAGGTTCTATCCAGCCAGGCTGCCGAAATGAAGAAAGCTGGACATCAGGTAACCACAGCGCTGAATCGTCAGGGCGTCATGGACGAACTGCGCCGCGAGACATTTGATCTGGTGATCCTAGGCTCAACACTGTCCAAGGATGATCGCCATCACCTGCCCTATATGGTGAAGAAGGCTCACGAGGGAACCAAGGTGCTTGTAATGCACGCCGGAACCCACCACCACGAAGTCGACGCCGCCGTAGACTCCGGAATGAGCATGGCCTTATTCCTCGAAAAGATCGCCAAGCTGCTGCAACCAGCCGGCGCTCGTTAACCGATCCTTCTGCAGAAGAAAAAAGGTCTGGCGGATGGAGAGAGTCATCGCGCCAAACCAGTCTTAATCAGTGTTCCGTGGCCGGCGCTAGCGGGGAGCCCACGCCGACTATCCACATTTTCAAGCCCGCCGCGCCTCTAGTTGTCACGGCCCTGTCAACTTGCTGTCACGAAATCTCACAAATCCCTGGAAAATTAAAATGGGCCGCCAGCCAAGAAGCGGTGACGTTTCCTTGGCTATCGGCCCACTCGATCCGGAAAGGGATCGGAGGTGATACCTACATGGTAAACCCGGCAGACCGTTTGTCAAGAACAAGTTCTGTCGCGTTATGCGACCACAATTTCCTGCCACAACGTGACCGGAATCATTGACACATGAATCGCCTGAATGTTAATTTGGTTGGTTTTATAAGCCGCTCTTCTAGCAAGAACAGCCGGGATTTAATCAGCAGATCAGCCTCGATCGACGGAAATTCGATCACAAGAGCTTTGACTGAGAGCCCATGGAGCAGACACTCCGACAACTAGGCGAATTACTGCTCGGAGCCGTGCCAACGGTTATCCTGCTGGCGCTGGTCTATCTTCTATATACCTTCCTCCTGTATCGGCCGCTGACCGCAGTGCTGGCCGAGCGACGGAACCGCACCGAGGGCGCAATGGAGAAAGCGCGCGCCGGCATCGCCGCCGCCGAGGCGCGCACTGCCGACTACGAACAGCGCTTGCGCGAAGCGAGGCAGAAGGTTTTCAAGAGTCTTGACGCCCGCCGCCAGCAGGCCACCCAGGCCCGCAGCGAGGCCGTCAATCAGGCCCGCGTCCGCGCACAGGATCAGGTGAAGCAGGCCCGCTCCGCAATCGAGCAGGATAAGCGGGACGCAGCGGTGAAACTGGAAGCCGACGCCGGAAGATTAGCGAGCGAAATTGTTCGCACTGTGTTACGGCCAGTCGCGGCTCCCAGCCAGGTCGGTGGATGATGACCCTGAAAACCATCCTCCGTTCACTCTTCACGCTGCTTCTGGTTACCGGATTGTTCCTGGCTGTCGCGCCGGTCTCCGGATACGCCCAGCAACAGTCGGCGGCGCAATCGTCCGCGCAGAGTTCGTCGGCGCAGGCTTCGCCAGAAAAATCCGGCGCAGAGAAATCCGACGCAGAAAAGTCGAGCCCCTCCCCGGAGCAGGCCGCTCCGTCTGGGTCCCAACCCCCGAGCATCGGACAGCAACTCGCGACGGAAACACGCGAGGCTGAGGGCGAGCAGGAAGAGAACTCCAAGCTGAAGCACTCCGCCATGGTGCAGAAGTTGGCCCGGCTTACCGGCCTTAGCGTGCATGGAGCGCATCTGCTGGCGCTTGGGCTGAACTTCGCGATCATCGCGCTTGTAATCATCTGGTTCATGCGCAAGAACGTGCCCGGCATTCTGCGCACCCGCAATCAATCGATCCAGCGGGCGCTCGAAGAAGCGCGCAAAGCCAGCCAGGAAGCAAATAAGCGCCTGGCCGATATCGAGACCCGGCTGCGCCAGATGGATGTGGAGATTGGAAGAATGCAGGCCTCCGCCGAAAAGGACGCCGAGGGCGAAGAAACTCGGATTCAGAAAGCCACCGAAGAAGAGATGCGGAAAGTGGTGCAGGCCGCCGAGCAGGAGATCGCCGCCGCCGCCAAACAGGCTCGCCGCGAACTTTCGACCCACACGGCGGATTTAGCCATCGCGCTCGCTCGCAAGCAGATCAACGTAGATTCCAACACCGACCAGGTGCTGGTCCGCGACTTCGCCGCCAAGTTAGCGACCAAGCCTACGCAGGGCGGCGGACAGGGAAATTCTGGAAAGGACGGGCGTTAACGTGGCTTCCGTTGTTGGCACCTATGCGCGCGCCTTTGCGGATGTAGTGGTCGGCGACAAAGCCGACACCGCGCGCATGCTCGAGGAATTGCAGGCGATGGTAGCGCTGCTCGCCGAAAGCGACCAACTACGCCGCGTCTTGGAAAATCCGTCGATCCCCGGCGAACAGAAACGCGCCGTGCTCGACGCCGTCATGCAAAGAACCGGCGGTTCGCGCTCGGTGCGAAATTTCATTGCGGTCGTCACCGACCACCGCCGTCTTCCCCTGTTCAGCGAAATCGTAAAGCAGGTCGAACTGGAATTGAATGACCGGTTGGGCTTCGCAGAAGCGCAGGTGACAAGCGCGCGCCAGTTGAGCGATCCGGAAAAGCAAGTACTTGAAGCCGAAATCGCCAAGCTGACCGGCAAGCAAGTCCGCGCCCGCTACCAGCAGAACCCGTCGCTATTGGGCGGAGCCGTAGTGCAGGTCGGCAGCACCATCTACGACGGTTCGGTAAACGGCCAATTGGAAAGGATTCGAGAGCAGTTGGTGAGTTAGCCATCAGCCATCGGCTGTCAGGAAAGCCAGAAGTTCCGGTTTCTGACGCCGAGATGAAGCCGACATGAAGGGCTTTAACTGATGGATGACGACTGATGGCTGAGAGCTTCTTATGGCACAGATCAAAGCAGACGAAATCACGCAATTAATCCGCGAGCAGATCGAGAACTACGAATCGAAGATCGCGGTTGACGAAGTGGGCACGATCATCACCCTCGGCGACGGCATCGCCCGCGTCTACGGCCTCGACAAGGTCATGGCGGGCGAACTGCTCAGCTTCCCGCACGGCGTTGCCGGCATCGCCATGAACCTCGAAGAGGACCAGGTCGGCGTCGTGGTGCTCGGCGAATACACCGAAATCAAAGAAGGCGACGAGGTCAAGCGCACCGGCCGCATCATGAGCGTGCCCGTCGGCGACGCCCTGATTGGCCGCGTCGTCAACTCGCTCGGCGTGCCCATCGACGACAAGGGCCCGATCGCAACCGACAAGTTCATTCCGCTCGAACGCATCGCTCCCGGCGTCATCGACCGCCAGCCTGTACGTGAACCGATGGCCACCGGTCTCAAAGCCATCGACTCGATGATTCCGATCGGCCGCGGCCAGCGCGAACTCATCATCGGCGACCGCCAGACCGGCAAGACCGCCGTCGCCCTCGACACCATCATCAACAGCAAGGGCAACAACCTGATTTGTATCTATAATGCGATCGGCCAGAAGCGCTCGTCCATCGCGCAGGTGGTCAAGATTCTCGAAGACGCCGGCGCCATGGAATACACCATCGTCGTCGCTGCCTCCGCTTCCGAGCCCGCCCCCATGCAGTACATTTCGCCCTACGCCGCCTGCGCCATGGGTGAGTATTTCCGCGACACCAAACGCCACGCGCTCTGCATCTACGACGATCTTTCCAAGCACGCCGCGTCCTACCGCGAAATCTCGCTCCTGCTGCGCCGTCCGCCCGGCCGCGAAGCTTATCCCGGAGACGTTTTCTACCTCCACTCGCGCCTCCTGGAACGCGCCGCCAAGTTGAGCGACAAAAATGGCGGCGGGTCACTGACGGCTCTGCCAGTAATCGAAACGCAAGCCGGCGACGTTTCCGCCTACATCCCGACCAACGTAATTTCGATCACCGACGGCCAGATCTATCTCGAAACCGACCTGTTCAACCAGGGCGTGCGTCCCGCCGTCAACGTCGGACTTTCCGTAAGCCGCGTCGGCGGCAGCGCGCAGATCAAGGCCATGCGGCAGGTAGCCGGAACCTTGAAGCTCGAACTTGCCCAGTATCGCGAACTGGCAGCGTTCGCTCAGTTCGGCAGCGACCTCGACAAAGCAACGCAGCAGCAGCTCAACCGCGGCCAGCGCCTGGTCGAACTCCTGAAACAGGCGCAGTTCTCGCCGCTGCCGTTCTCGAAACAGATTCTGATCATCTTCGCCGGAACCAGTGGCGTGCTCGACGATATGCCGGTCGACCAGGTCCGCGGTTTCGAAAAAGCGCTCTACAAGTATGTGGACGCAACG
Organism: uncultured Acidobacteriaceae bacterium; assembly: GCA_963791085.1. Lineage (GTDB taxonomy): Bacteria > Acidobacteriota > Terriglobia > Terriglobales > Acidobacteriaceae > Acidiflorens. The sequence goes on from CAWBQG010000001.1 coordinate 374,406, forward strand.
AGTCCGGCCTTGCTCAACACGATCATGGAAAAGAAGATCCTCGACGACAACCTCAAAGCCGAGATGTCGCGAGTGATCAAAGAAGCCAAGCAGCAATTCGTAGATTCAAGGCAGGCAGTAGCGAAATAACAGTTGCCAGTAGCCAGTTGTCAGTTCCCAGTTACATCTGACTGGGAATTCGAAGCTGGCGAAAAGTGGAATCACAAGGTTTCACTGGCAACTGGGTACTGGCAACTGGCAACTGATTTATGCCCAACGTTCTCGACATCAAGCGCCGTATCCGCAGCGTGATCAACACGCGGCAGATCACCAAGGCGATGAAGACCGTCTCGGCGGCTAAGCTCCGCCGTGCGCAGGAAGGCGCGCTCGCCGCCCGCCCGTATTCGCAGATGCTGACCAACGTCCTCAAATCGCTGGTCTCGCGTGCCGATGCCTACGATCCCATTACCGGCGAACCGCGCCACCCATTGCTGGTCGAGCGTCCGGAAAAGAACATCCTGCTGATTGTCGTCACCGGTGACAAAGGCCTTGCGGGCGCGTTCAACACGAATATCCTGAAAGTCGTCACTAAATTCATCGATTCGAAGCCCGACCAGAATATCGATGTTGAGTGCATCGGCCGCAAAGGCCGCGACTTCATGCGCCGCCGGTATCCGATCGCACCGCGCAAAAGCTCCGAGGATGGAGCGACGGGCGCCCCGCCCGTCCAGCGCGACTCGGAAGGAGGGGTGGCAAACGTCCCCCGTGCCGGCCGCGTTCAGATCGTCGGCGAGCACGTCGGCGTCCTCGGCAAGGTCGAGCACAACTTCGCCTCGAATCTCGCCCAGAGCATCATCGAACGCTACACCGATGACGAAATCGACGGCGTCTACATTCTCTACAACGAGTTCAAGTCGGTCATCGCCCAGCGCTTGATTGCCGAGCATCTGCTTCCCATCAAGGAGATCGGCGTCGTGGATGTGCGCCTGGCCGAGGAAGCGGACGAAGAAGAACGCAAGCGCAGAGTCGAAGCCGCCAAGTCCGCCGGCGTCGGCGTCCGCCCCATTGACACGCACGCGGTCGATGAAGCGGCCGAGAAGTTCGGGTCTTCCCAGGTCGACTACATCTACGAACAGCCGCCCGATCGGCTGTTTGGCGAGATTCTGCCAAAGTACATCGGCATCCAGATTTTCCATGCGCTGCTCGAATCGGTTGCGGCCGAGCACGCCGCCCGCATGACGGCCATGGATTCGGCAACCAATAACGCGTCAGACATGATCGATTCGCTGACGCTGATCATGAACCGCGCGCGCCAGGCCAAGATCACGAAAGAAATTATCGAGATCGTAAGCGGCGCAGCAGCGCAGGGATAAAGAAGCTACGAGCCGCGAGCCACGAGCTTCGAGCAAGCAAAGCCAGCGCAGGTTCGACGGTAGATTTTGAGCAGGGCGCGGCTAGCCGCGCCGAACGGGCCAAAATGTCTTGGGGCTTTAGCCCCCAAGGTTTAGATTTTGCTTGCTCGAAGCTCGCAACTGAAATTCGCAGCTGAGGTCTTATGCCAGAGAATATCGGTCACGTTATCCAGGTCGCCGGCCCCGCCGTCGACGTGCAATTCGTCGAGGCTACCATGCCTCCTATCTATGAGGCGCTGCGCGTCGTCAGCGACGGCTTCACTGTGCCGGCGCCCATCGACGTCATCCTCGAAGTGCAGCAGCACCTGGGCGAAGGCCGCGTGCGTTGCGTCGCCATGCAGCCTACCGACGGCATGGTGCGCGGCATGAAAGCCATTGACCAGGGCGGCCCCATCTCGGTTCCGGTTGGCCGCGGCACGCTTGGCCGCGTGATGAACGTCATCGGCGAGCCCGTCGACAACCTCGGTCCGGTCGCTTACGACAAAAGAATGCCGATTCACCGTCTCGCGCCCGCATTCGACGAGCAATCCACCACGCGCCGAAATGTTCGAAACCGGTGTCAAAGTCGTTGACCTGATCCAGCCCTTCCTGAAGGGCGGCAAAATCGGTTTGTTCGGCGGCGCCGGCGTCGGCAAGACCGTCGTCATCATGGAACTCATCAATAACGTCGCCAAGCAGCACGGTGGATTCTCCGTGTTTGCCGGCGTCGGCGAGCGCACCCGCGAGGGCAACGACCTCTGGCTCGAAATGAGCGAGTCCGGCGTCATCAAACCTGGTGTTCCCGCGGAGTCCAAAGCCGCGCTGATCTATGGCCAGATGACCGAGCCTCCGGGCGCGCGTCTTCGCGTCGCGCTGACCGCGCTGACAGTCGCCGAATTTTTCCGCGACGAAGAAGGCTGCCGACACGCTCCTCTTCATCGATAACATTTTCCGATTCACGCAGGCCGGTTCTGAAGTCTCGGCGCTCTTGGGCCGCATGCCTTCCGCCGTCGGCTATCAACCCAACCTCGCGACTGAAATGGGCGAACTCCAGGAGCGCATCACGTCGACAAAGAAAGGTTCGGTCACGTCCGTACAGGCCATATACGTGCCCGCCGACGATCTTACCGATCCCGCTCCCGCTACCACCTTCGCTCACCTCGACGCGACCACAGTGCTTTCGCGCGCGCTAACCGAAATCGGAATTTACCCTGCCGTCGATCCACTGGCCTCAACCTCGCGCATTCTCGATCCGCGCATTGTCGGCCAGGATCACTACGACGTCGCGCAAATGGTGAAGAAGACCCTGCAGACCTACAAGGACCTCCAGGACATCATTGCCATTCTCGGCATCGACGAACTAAGCGAAGACCAGAAGCTGACCGTCGCGCGCGCCCGCAAGATTCAGAAGTTCCTCTCGCAGCCGTTTTTCGTGGCCGAACAGTTCACCGGCACACCGGGACGCTACGTGAAAATCGCCGACACTGTAAAGGGTTTCCGCGGTATCGTCGAAGGCAAGTACGACGACATCCCCGAGCAGGCTTTCTACATGAAGGGAACGATCGAAGAAGTGCAGGAAACGGCCGAGAAGATGAAGGCTGTAGCAGCATAAAGAAGGTCGTCGGTCGTTAGTCTCTAGTCGTTGGCAACAGCGCGACGAAAAAGGTCTTGGCGAACGGCGAACGGCTACGACGAGCAGCGAACGACCAACGACCAGGGACCAACGACGAACGACAATGCCCGACACTTTCCAACTCGAAATCGTTACCCCGGCAAAGCAGGTGGTAAAAGACGTCGCTGCCGAGGAAGCCCAGATTCCCGGCCTCGACGGCTATCTCGGCATTCTTCCCGGCCACGCTCCGCTCATCACGGAACTGAAATCCGGAGCGCTCACCTACCGCGCAGGCGGTGCCACCCACACGCTCTCCGTGGCATGGGGCTTTGCGGAAGTCCTCCCCGATAAAGTCACGATCCTTGCCGAAACCTGCGAGCGGCCCGCGGACATCGATGTCGCCCGCGCCGAAAAATCAAAGACCCGCGCCGAGGAGCGCCTGAAGAGCAACAACCCGGAGATTGACTATACCCGCGCCGAAGACGCCCTCCAGCGGGCGGAGACGCGTATCAAGGTTGCTTCCGAAAAGTAGAGTTTTCGCGCTCTTGTCAGCGTGTCATCCTGAGCGGAGCGAGGGACCTATGAATTCTGTGGCTTCGCTCGCGCCTCAACCTTCTTTCCTGCTCCGGAGTCCAGCTGCGTTCTTTGATTCGCCGGTGTTAAACTTTTGAGTTTTTTCACGAAAGACGAGGCAATCATGACCATTCTACGGGTAGGCGTAATCGGTGCGGGAACCATGGGCAATGGCATTGCCCACGTGTTTGCGCGCAGCGGCTTCAATGTTGTTCTCTGCGATGTCGAGCAGCGTTTTCTGGACCGCGGGATCGACACCATCGGCAAGAATCTCGATCGCGAAGTAGCCAAGAACAAAATCAGCGCTGAGGATAAGAAATGCTACGCTCGACCGCCTCGCCTCAACGGTCGATCGCGCAAAACTCGCTGACTGTGACCTGGTCGTCGAAGCCGCCACGGAAAAACTCGAAATCAAGGCGGAAATCTTCCGCGACCTCGATCGCATCATGCGGCCCGACGTAATTCTCGCCTCGAACACCTCCTCGATTTCAATCACCAAAATCGCCGCCCTCACCAAGCGTCCCGACAAAGTCATCGGCATGCACTTCTTCAATCCCGTGCCGGTGATGAAACTGGTCGAAGTGATCCGTGGCCTGGCCACATCGCAGGCGACCTATGACACCGTGCGCGACCTCGCCGTGAAGCTCGAAAAAACGCCAGTCGAAGTGAACGATGCGCCTGGCTTTGTCTCCAACCGCGTGCTCATGCCCCTGCTCAACGAGGCCATGTTCGCGGTGATGGAGGGTGTGGCCACGCCGCAGGCCGTCGACGAGGTATTCAAACTCGGCATGGCGCATCCCATGGGTCCGCTCACGTTGGCGGACTTCATTGGCCTCGATGTCTGCCTCGACATCATGCGCGTCATGCACGATGGGTTGGGCGACCCCAAATATCGTCCCTGCCCGCTGCTGGTCAAAATGGTGGATGCCGGCTGGCTGGGCCGCAAGAGCGGCCGCGGTTTCTACTCGTACTAGCAGGCTGCGGAAAAACGGTCTTATCGAGGAAAGAGCGTGACCTTAGCGGCTAAAGCCGCACTGCAAACAGGCCACTTATCGCAGCGGTGAACCGCTGCGCACCCAAAATCAAGTGCAACACCGACTTTTTCCGCAGCCTGATAGAGCTTGTGCGAACTGGTCGGCCACTCTAAGGGGGTCCGTTTGGGGGGTACCCTACCCCCTCCCCCACCCGGTCTATTGGAATCAATACTTTAGGGGAAAATTCCAGCCAAAGTCCTCATCATATTGGAGTTAGAGGCAAAGTATTGACCGCATTATACTTAGTGGCGAAAAACAGCGGACTTTGCCTTTCTTCCTCGAAAAAGGTCCGCCAAAGTCCTGATTCTAAAGGATGATTTCTGTAAAGTATTCCGAATAAAGGAGTTCCATGCCACGATGGGTGTCGCAATCGCATCGGAGTTGGGGCCCTCCCCCCAACTAGCGCGGCCAGTTTTTTGGATTTTCAAAGAGCGTACCGAGGCTGCCTGAGCAGCGTGGGTTCTCCATTAAGAGGTACCTTCAATTGTCGGAACCGCAACCCACCGAGTCAATATTTTTCGGGGAATCACGGGTTTTCCCGCGGGGCCTAATTCCCGTTTTGGGAGGGACAGGTTCGTTGGGTGCGAAAGCGTGGGCACGCTGGTAGAAAATACAGCGATCCTTCGCTACGCTCAGGATGACATGTTGAACCTGCCGGCACGCCACTAGACCAGATTGTAAGATCGTTGCATGACCACATGGGATGGCCTTATTCCCGAGCGAGCGCCCGGCGACGACGGAGTTTCCTACGCGCTGGCCGTGATTTTCGGGGCCGGGGCAGGCTGGATTGACATCAAGGTCGGCGATTTACTGCTGACTGCAATGGTCGTGCTTGCCTCCTGCATGCTGCTTGGCTTCCTCAGTCCTCGCAAGCCCTGGCGCTGGGTGCTGCTGATCGGTATTTTCATCCCCACGGTCGAGTGGCTGGCTTACTTCTTTCTGTCGCAGAAGCCCGATCGCGCCCAAGTCTACGAATCATTCCTGGCGTTTCTTCCGGGAATCGCGGGAGCCATCGGAGGAGCCGTCAGCCGCGGCGTCGTGGAGAACCTGTTTCCGAAAAAGTGAGCAGGCCGGAGAATATCCAGCTATTCCATTTCAAACGCCAGCCACTGAAATCCTCCTTCGCGCTCTACCTGCAGCACCACCGGATCGCGCGGCTTGATCTGATCCAAAGCCGCGCGCAGAGAACTCAGTGAGTCGATTGAGGTTTTGTTCACGCTGTGGATGACGTCTCCCGTCTGCAGGCCAGTCGAGGAACTCAGGAAATTTGCAACTCGCCCCACCACCAAAACACCTGAGGGATCGCGCAACGTCCCCATGATGGAACGCAGCTTATCGTCCAGAGTGAGCGCGAGTATGCCTAGCCGGGCAACCAGATTGTCGCGCGAATTGGCGAGATCAGGCAGCGCATCCATGGGATCCTTCATTTCAATCGCCGCGATGAAAAGGGCTTTTCGTTCGTTCCCACGCAGCACTTCGAGCTTGAGCGCTTCGTCCAATCGATGGAGATAGAGCGCGCCGGTGAAGGCCGGCAGGGTATCGATGGGGCGGTCATCGGCGCGTAGCACAATATCGCCGATCTTCAGGTCACCGGCCTCAGCGGGACCTCCCGGGATCACGTCGTCGATCACGACGCCCCAATTTTGCGCGAGTCCCAATCCTTTTGCGAGGTTGTCAGTGATCGCCTGGGCGCCGGCCTTGACCTCAATGCGATGCACGTGTCCATACTTGCGCAGGCTTTCGTACACGAACCGCACGATTCGCGCGGGGATGGCAAAACCCAGTCCCTCGCTACCGCCGGTTGCCGACAGAATAAAGGTGTTAATCCCGACCACGTAGCCGTCCGTATCGACCAGCGGCCCACCGCTATTACCCGGATTGATGGGGGCATCGGTTTGGATGTAGACCATCGGACGGCTCGGATCCGCCTGCCTCGCCACCGAACTTACTACGCCCATCGTCACCGAGTTTGCCAGTCCTTCGGGACTACCCAGCGCAAACACCAACTCTCCCTGATGCGCCGGCCTGCGGCTGCCCAGGGAAAGCGTCGGTAAACCGGTCTGATCGATCTTTAGCAGGGCGAGGTCAGTCTCTTTATGAAGGCCAACCAATCGTGCCTCTACGATTCTCTGTTTGGCCGCTGCAGATCCACGGCCGGGTGAATCCAGCGACGGCATGGCGAGCGCCACGTGGATGCGCTGCGCCCCTTCCACCACGTGGGCATTGGTCATTATGTAGCCGTCCGGATCCACGATCACTCCGGAGCCAATCGCCTGCTCGCGGGTGATGAGCACTGTTTGGCCGCGATTATTCTCATCCACCGCCCCAAAGCCGGTGACCAGAATCTGAACTACGGCGGGCGAGATCCGGGCGGTGAGCTGCTCGATTGCGGAATTAAGTTGCTCCAGCACCGCGGGCGGCTCCGCCGGCCGGGTTCCCATCATCTTTGCTTTGTCCGTATCGGGCTTCGCTGCGTCATTGCCGGCAGCAGCCGGGGCTTGCGGCGTTGCTTGCTGAGCAACGCTTGGCACAGCGAACAAGAGGCAACAAAGGCACATCGCCAGAAAGAACGTAATGCGGAATTCACTCCTCGAAGCGGTAGCTGGATCAGGCATAGCCAGACTCCTTGAAATCACAGGTCCCTCAGTGACGATCCAGAATCATACTGCAATGCAACAAGAGCAAGCTTCTGCTTGGATTCGGAAACGCCGCGGCGAGGTTGGAGTGTTTGCGTCGCCTTGCAGGCATTTCCCTCAAAGGTGCTGGGGAAAGTAAAAATCCTCCTCTTCCACAGCCGATCAGGATAAGCTCAGGCCATGGCAGTGTCGGTGACGTTGCTGGCCAGCGGCAGTCGTGGCAACTGCGCGCTCGTGGCCACCAGTTCAACCCGGATTCTGGTGGATGCCGGTCTCTCCGGCCGCGAAACATTCAAGCGGCTGCACGCACTGGAAGAACGTCCCGACCAGATCTGCGCCATCCTGATCACTCACGAGCATTCCGACCACGTCGCTGGGCTTCAGCGTCTGGCAACCAAATTGAAAATCCCCGTATTCATAACGGAAGGAACGCACCACGCCTGGAACCGCGCCATGCGCGACGAGGAAGGGAAGATCCCCGAACTGCCGAAAGCCGAGCATTTCTCCGCCGGCCGCAGCTTTCGAGTCGGTGACATCGACGTATCGCCCTTCACGATTCCGCACGATGCGGCCGACCCGGTTGGCTTCACGTTTCGTGCGGAAGGAATCAAGATCGGTTTTGCCACCGACCTCGGATACATGCCCGTCAGCGTCCGGAACCATCTCTGCGGTTCGACCGTATTAGTAATGGAGTCGAATCACGACGTCGAGATGCTGCGCACCGGCCCATATCCCTGGTCCGTCAAGCAGCGCGTGATGAGCCGCGTCGGGCATCTCTCGAATGACTCGCTCGCGGAATTTTTCTCCAGCGACTATGATGGAAGTGCCGAGTACCTTGTTTTGGCGCATTTATCTGAACAAAATAACCATCCCGAAATCGCGCGGGCGTCGGCAGAAAACGCCCTGCGCAACCGCCAGGGCCTGTGGACGAATCGCTTGCTGCTGGCTGCTCAAGGCGAGGCCACGTCGCCCATCCGCCTGTAATTTCGTATGAGCCAATGTGTTGAACCGATCGTAGGGAAGATCCTTGCGGGCTGGCGCTACGACATTTCAGGCCTGGCGCCCGAAATGCGCGGGGATTACGAACAGCATTTCGCCGGCTGCGAGCGCTGCCGCAGCCGCCAGAAACTGCACCGCGTCATCGACATTTCCCTGATCGTGCTGGCCTCGGCCTCCGCCGCCGTATTTCTCTTGGCTTTTGCCGCCATCCGTTATTTCGAGCCGCGCCACGCTTTCTGGCTGGAGTTGGGCGCCCTGGCGGGTTTTGCCCTGTCGGCACTGATCTGGCTGATTGTTGCCGTCGCCACGCCCGCGCCCACCGTGGTGGTCGATGCGGCGAGACTGGGCGCGCGCCATGTGCATGACCGCCTGCCCGCGGAAATTCGCGAGCGACTGCCCGAAGAATTGCGGGTCAAGATTACGGGGTCTTAGTTTGACGTGAAAACGCCGGCTATCTGGATCGTCGTAATCAGCATTCTTTCCTTCCTCGCGCTTGCCCAGAATTCCGCCGAGTCCCAAACTCCGAGTCCTGACCAACAAAATCCTCCGGCTCACGACATGAGCAACATGCCGGGCATGAACATGTCTCAAGCGGCACCCGACTGGATGCCCTCAGCCCACCTGGGTTCCGGTACTGCCTGGCAGCCTGCCGCGACCGCCGGCCATTTCTGGATGAAATCGTTCGGCGCCTGGGATCTCATGGCCCACGGAGTCGTCTTCGTCGACTACAACCAGCAGGGCGGCCCGCGCGGCGAAGGCAAAGCTGAGTCGGTCAACTGGCTCATGCTCATGCAGCAACACGCTGCCGCCGGCGGCACGCTCCTGTTCCGCGAGATGTTTTCGGCGGAGTCGCTTACCTCGCCGCATCCGGGCTTCCCTGAGCTGTTTCAGACTGGCGAAACCTACCATGGCCAGCCGCTGGTTGACCACCAGCATCCTCACAACGTATTTTCCGAACTCGCGCTCGACTATACGCATCCGGTCGGCGGCAGCGTTTCCTGGCTCTTTTATGGAGGCCCCGTCGGCGAGCCGGCCCTCGGCCCGGTGGCTTACATCCATCGCGCCTCGGCCGCGGAGCTGCCGCTGGCCCCGATATCGCATCATCTCCAGGATTCCACCCACATCAGCTTCGGAGTTATCACTACCGGACTGGTTCTATGGCGCTTCAAGGTCGAGGGTTCGGTGTTCAACGGCCGTGAGCCCAACGAGAAGCGCTACACCATTCAATTCGCGCCCCTCGACTCATGGTCAACTCGGCTGAGCCTCGCTCCCTCGCGCAATTGGACCGTGCAATACAGCTACGGCCGGCTAGAACGCCCCGAAGCGTTGGAACCAGGCAGCCAGCGACGACAGACCGCATCGGTGGAGTATGTTCGCCCGGTCGGCAAAGGATCGTGGGCGACGTCGGCTATCTGGGGACGAGTTCACAAGGAAGCAGACGACCACAATCTCAACAGCTACTTACTGGAGTCCACTCTGAACTTCAAGACGACTTACTACGTGTTTTCACGTTTGGAGCTGGTCGATAAGGACGAGTTATTCCCCGATGATCCATTGTTTCCGAGTTACCGCATCGGAGCCTACACATTCGGCGGCGAACGTGATCTCTTCCAGCACCGCCTCTGGCAACTAGCGCTGGGTTCGGATATCACCTTCTATTCGAAACCATCAAGCCTGAATGCGGCCTATGGAACGAATCCAGTGTCATTCCAGATATTCTTCCGGGCGCGTCCGGGCGCAAGCCATCACGGACAATAGAAGGAGAACTTCCAATCGACGCGGGGTCTCGCCTCGCGCAACCACATTCGGATAATCTAGTTGAGAACGGAGCATGAAATGAGCATCCAGGATGAGCACGATCTCGAGTGTTTGCGGAAGGTGGGTCGGATTGTCCGCCAGGTTCTCGATGCCATGAAGGCGGAAGTTCGTCCCGGCGTCTCCACCCGCCACCTCGACGAGATCGGCGCTCGCGTGATGAAAGAGAACGGCGCCCGCTCCGCTCCCAGCATGGTTTACAAGTTCCCCGGCGCTACCTGCATCAGCTTGAACGACGAAGCCGTCCACGGAATCCCCGGAGATCGTCAACTGAAAGAAGGCGATCTTGTGAAGCTTGATGTCACCATTGAAAAGGACGGCTACATGGCCGATGCCGCCATGACCGTGCCGGTGGGCCGCGTCGGCAAGCAGGCCGAGCAGTTGATGCTCTGCGCCGAGCACGCCTTCCACAAGGCCATGCTGGTCGCCCGCGCCGGCTTCCGCATCTTTGAGATCGGTCGCGCGGTCGAGGGCGAAGTCCGCCGGTCCGGGTTTACCGTCATCCGCGAACTCGGCGGACACGGCATCGGGCGCACCATCCACGAGGCCCCCCACGTGCCCAATTATCCCGACCCGCAGGCCCGCCAGATCCTGAAGGAAGGGCTGGTCATTACGGTAGAGCCAATCATCTCAAGCGGATCCGGCCGCATCGTGACCGATAAGGACGGCTGGACCCTCCGAACCGGCGACCGCTCCCTTTCCGCTCATTTTGAGCACACCCTGGTCATTACCTCGGGAGCCCCAATTCTTCTCACCGCCGGTTAGTGCATTCCTGGTTGACCCGCGCCCACCTTGGGGGTAAAGTTTCCTTTTAGGGTCCGCTTTCCCCCCAACCCTAACCAAAGTGCGCTTCGCCTATCCCAAACTCGTGATCCTGGCTCTTGCCGTGTCCAGCCTCGCCTGGGCCGCTCCGCCACGATTCTCCGCGCAGAAACGGATTGGCCTGACCAGCGGCGACCAGTGGGAACCCGCGGTGGCCGCCGACGCCGTCGGCCACATTTACGTTCTCTATCCGCAATATGGACGCGTGCCCGATTGCAAATTCTGCCAGGTTCCAACCATGCTGCTGCTCGTCAGCAACGACAACGGCAAGACGTGGCAACCCCCGCACATCATGTTCGAATCCGGTTCCGGCCAGTTTGATGCGCAGCTTGCCATCGATCCCGCCGACCACCGTACGCTATTCGCCGCCTGGCTCGACAACCGTAAGCGCGAAGTTATCGTTGCCAAGTCGTTGGACCTCGGCGCCTCCTGGATACTCTCAGTCGCGGTTCGGGGCAACGTGGAACTCGATAAGCCTGCGCTCGCCGTCCGCGGCCAGAATGTTTACGTCGCCTTCAATCACGAAGAGGAAGTCTGGGTCGCCTCGTCGCAGAATGCCGCTCACAGCTTTACCTGGACGCGCGTGAACGCCGAGAGCCGCCCCGGTTGGTCGCTTCTCGGCTCGGCCACGGTCGATCCCGCCGGCGACGTCTTCCTGGGCTGGGCCTCCTATTCCAAAGCCGGCGGAGCGCGCGGCTCGGTCGAACTGTATGTTTCGAAATCCGCCGACGCGGGCAAGACCTGGACGCACAAGCTGCTTGACGTCTCCGCTGCCTCGCCCGACTGCAAGGATGAAGATTGCGGCGAAGGCTACCTGGGCGCGCAGATCGCCCTCACCTCCGATAGCGACGGCACTCTCTATGCGTTATGGAACGCGGGCCAGGCGCCCATGGCGCCACAGCAGATTTACTTCTCGTCTTCCACCAGTAGCGGCGAAAACTGGCTGCCGCGCGTAACCGTTTCCTCCGCCGAACCGGCCGCCGAGCATGCTTTTCCCGCAATTGCGGCCGGCAGCAACGGCGACGTGCGAATTGCCTGGATGGGTTCATCGCTGGCGCCCGATTCCCGCGACACTCGCTACTGGAATACTTACTACCGCAGTTCCAGCAACGGCGGAGCAACGTGGACGGACGAGCTTCGCGTCTCCGGCTACGTGCCAGGCTATCGCTACATCAGGAATGAAGGTTTCCGTTTTCCCTTCGGCGACTATTTCGGCATGGCCATCGACAACCACAACGATACCCACATCGTCTGGGGCGAAGGCCTGAATTACCAGTCCCCCGGCTCCATCTGGCACGCTACCGGCCGCTAACAGTAGCCAGAAACAGATAGCCGAAAACAGATAACCAAAGACAGAACCACCTTAGCCAAATCCACCCCAGTCCCTGGTCGTTCCGACGGAGTCCCCAGTTCTTCGCGGGATGGGTGGAGGAGCGAGGTATCTTCATGCTTCAATGCTGTCGGCCCCGCAACTCCAAATCGCTCTGCCGCATGTCCAAAGCATACTTATCACCCTTCGCTGTGTCGTATCTCACCGACGAACGCCACCCCGCAAATGTCAGATGGTAATAGTGGCCCGTCACAAAAAGACTTAGCGCGGCTCCACTGAGGCATTATGCGCAAACTTGTGTTGGTTCTAGCGGCGCTCATCCTGCTTGGGAGTTATGCCACCACCCAGTCGGCGGCCGGCGACCGCTTCGACGGCAAGTGGCTCACCAAGCTTACCTGCCCACCCAAAGGCAACACCGAGGGCTACACTTGGCAATTTCCGAGCGTCATCCAAAACGGCAGTTATCGCGGTGAGCACGGCACCCCGGGAGAAGGTGGCTACCTTCTGATCGAAGGCAAGATCAAGGAAGACGGCAAAGCCAAGCTCTCTGCCAATGGCGTCGTCGCATCCAGAAAATATGCCCGCGGAGTCCTCGCCCACCAGGGTGAAGAGTATAGCTACAACATCAAAGCTCAATTCAAGGAGACCGACGGCACAGGCGCCAGAGACGAAGGCCTCGGCATCGTAGGCCGAGCCTGCACTTTCGAATTTACAAAGCAGCAGCCGGCAACCTCTCCTGAGCGTTAATCCGTAACCATCCCGCCGGTCAATTCGCTCAGCCGCTCAATCCGATGCTCGCGGCAATAGGCAGTCAGATCTTCCACTAGTTTCTCAGTCGCCACCGGATCGAAATAACTCGCCGTCCCCATCTGCACCGCGCTTGCGCCCGCCAGCATGAATTCCACCACATCCGCGGGCGTCGAGATCCCGCCCATGCCAATCACCGGAATTTTCACCGCGTGCGCCGCGTCATAAACCATGCGCAGCGCAATCGGCTTGATTGCCGGCCCCGAGAGCCCGGCAGTCACATTGGCAATCCGCGGCCGCCGCGTTTCCGGATCAATCGCCATCGCCAGGAAAGTATTCACCAGCGAGATGGCGTCGGCCCCGGCTTCCTCGGCCACATGTGCCATCAGCGAAATCGAAGTCACGTTCGGCGAAAGTTTCACAATCAGCGGCCGCGCCGCCACCCGTTTCGCCGAGCGCACCACTTCATCGAGCAGGTGCGGATCGCTTCCAAACTGAATGCCGCCGTGCGCCGTATTCGGGCAGGACACATTCAGTTCGTACGCCGCAATGCCTTCGCCCTGATTCAGAATTTCAATCGTGCGCTCATAATCGGCGCGCGTGTAGCCAAAAATGTTCGCAAACACGATTACGTTTTTCTTCGCGCGCAGCGCCGGCAGTTTTTCATCCAGGAAGGCCTGCGCCCCGATATTTTGGAGTCCAATCGCATTCAGCATTCCAGCCGCCGTCTCATAAAGTCGCGGCGGCGGATTCCCCGTCATCGGCTCAACCGAAAGCCCCTTCACTACCAACCCGCCCAGCCGATCCAGGTGCACGATATCTTCGAATTCCACGCCATACCCAAACGTCCCGGAAGCGGCAATGATCGGGTTCTTCAACTCAATCGGGCCAACATGAACGCGCAGGTCCGGAGCGCTCGGACTCTTGCCTGCCGGATTGCCAGGAGAAGCTGGACTCATGGCTTGCTCTCCGCAGGCTTGCTCTCCGAAGGAACGAAAGCGCGATCGCTGCTACCCGCCGTGCGATGCTGCTGCGCAAGCGCTTCGACGAGCACTCTTCCCGTGGCTTGCGCCGGAGCATTGATCCCAAGCAGCGACGCCAATGTTACCGCCAGATCCGTCGGTTCCGAATGCGTTCGGTAAACTCCGGGCTGAAACGCGAGACCATAAAAAGCGAGCGGCACATGTGTATCGTATGAAAAAGGAGTCGCGTGATCCGTACCCGCCGTGATTCCGACCTGAAACGGTTTCGGCACCCCCATCACATACCAACCGCCGTAAGGAGAATAACTGTGCGCATAGCGGCGTCCCAGTTCGGTGTTGGGTACCTGTCCGCTCGCCAGATCCGACTTCGTGAAAAACCCAGCCAGCCCAACTTGCTTGAGAGCCTCGCCCGTGTCAGTCTCCGCGTCCGCTTCCTTCCGTCCGGCCGCGGCAAACGCCTCATCGCTCAGCCAGGCGTCTGGATAGTCCATATCGAGAATGTAGTCTGCCTTCTTGTCGTACTTCTTCGAAAGCAGCGAATTGATCTGCTCCCGCAACCCTTTTGAGTCAAGGTTGGCCGCCGGCAGCTTCAGAGTCTTCGCGAAATCGGGCAGAGGCGCTATGCCATGATCGGCCGAGAGCGCCATCCAGACATTCGCCAGCCCAATCTGGCGCCCGAGAAATTCTATGAACCCGGCCAGCTGACGGTCGAGTTCCAGCGCCATGCCGCGCATCTGCGGAGAGTCCGGACCAACTCGGTGCCCAAGAATGTCGTTGGCCGAAAGGCTGATGACCAGCAGATCGGTGACCGAACCCGCTCCCAGTTTTTCGTACAGCACCAGCGCCTTGGCAAACTGAAACTGATATTCATTGGCAAAGGGAGTGGCGCCGATGACCTCATAAAATCCCGCTGGCTTGCCATCCCTGCCATTTCGCGGAGCCGTCGATCCCAGCACGTTCCCGTCCGCATCTTTCCAATCACGGTTCCAAAGTTTTTCCGTCCCTGGGCTGCCATTAAAATTGCGTACCCACTCCGGCAAATCAGAGCGATAGTAGGTCGAGGTGATCCAGGCGCCGCTTTTCGGATCGATCCAATAAGCGCCGTCTGCCGCAAATCCTCCCGGCAATACGGCCGCCCGATCCTTGAGCGAGATCGCGAACACGCGCGCCTTGCCGCCCGTCGCCAGTTTCAACTCGTCTCCCAGCGTGTCGCTCAGCAGATTGTGTGGAGACGCCCCCGGCCCGGCTTGCTCCACGCCGACAATTCTGAAAGCATCATCTTCGACCGAAGTCACACTCTTTTTCTTCTGCGGATCCCACCATTCGTTCGAAACAATCCCGTGCCCGCTGGTATAGCTTCCCGTGACGAGCGTGGCGTGCCCGGGCGCCGTGCGCGTATTGGCGTAGTCGTAATTGCAATCGCTGAAGTAAGCCCCGTGCTCGAGAAAAATGCGGAACCCGCCCTCGACAAACTGATCGTGGTAGCGCTCCAGATAATCGCCGCGAAACTGGTCGATCACGATGATGACGACGAGCTTGGGGTGATCGTTATAGGCCGATGCAAAGGCGTCGCGAGGCCAAACAAGAGGGAAGAAGCAGGCCAGCAATACCAGGGCCGCACAAAGGCAACGGGGGGATCTCATCGCGACCTAGTTTACAGGAGAACGAAACGCCCGCGGAGGGACAGCCGCCCTCGGCTGTCCGGGCGAGCGAAGCTCGCCGGGGGTTTGACGGGGGGAGGCCGGGGTAGCCCGAAGATGTTCGGCTGCGGCTACCGTCTGAGCCCGGGCGGGGCCTTCGCCCCGCCGAACAGCCGAGGGCGGCTGTTCCTACGCAGGCTCCGAGCGACCGTGCACGGAATCCTATTTTTCAGCTAAAGTTAATGCAGAATGCTCGATCTCAATTTCGTTCGCGACAACCTCGGGCTCGTCGAAGAAAAGTTGTCCCAGCGGGGAATGAATCCCTCCGAGGTTTTGAAAGACTTTCGGTCGATTGACGCCGAGCGGCGTCAGGCCATCACGCAAACCGAAATGCTGCAGGCTCGCCGCAACAAGGCTTCCGAAGAGATTGCCCGCCTCAAGAAGAACAAGGAAGACGCAAGCGCACTCATCAAGGAAACACAGGACCTGCGCGGGCAAATTCAGGATGGCGAAAAAAGAGCGGCCGACGCTGATGCCCGCCTGCGCGAAATTCTGACCGCGCTCCCGAACCTTCCCCACGCCAGCGTGCCCGTCGGCACAAGCGAAGCCGCGAATGTCGAAGCTCGCCGTTGGGGTACGCCCCCGAAGTTCGATTTCGCTCCCAAGCCGCACTGGGAACTCGGTGAGCATCTCGGCATTCTCGATCTCGAGCGCGCGGCCAAACTCTCCGGTGCGCGCTTTGCCGTCTACTGGGCCCTCGGTGCTCGCCTCGAGCGTGCGCTCGCCAACTTTATGCTCGATTTACACACTGGCGAGCACGGATACACCGAAATTCTCCCTCCCTACCTGGTGAATTCCGAGTCGATGTACAGCACCGGCCAGTTGCCAAAATTCGCGCAAGATTTGTTTCGTGTGCCGCACGGCGAGAAAGAACTCTGGCTCATCCCGACCGCCGAGGTCCCGGTCACGAATCTCTATCGTGATGAAGTTCTCGACGCCGCCAAGCTTCCCATCTGTCTGACCGCCTATACGCCGTGCTTCCGCAGCGAGGCTGGTTCTTACGGCAAAGATGTTCGCGGCATCATCCGCCAGCATCAGTTTCAAAAGGTTGAACTGGTCAAGTTTGCGCGCCCCGAAACTTCCTACGACGAACTGGAAAAACTGACGCACAATGCCGAAACCGTCCTTCAGAAGCTGGGCCTGCATTATCGCGTCGTGACGCTCTGCACAGGAGACATGGGATTTTCCTCGGCCAAGACTTACGACATCGAAGTCTGGCTGCCGGGCCAAAACTTGTTCCGTGAGATTTCCTCCTGCTCGAACTTTGAAAGTTTCCAGGCGCGCCGCGCCAACATCCGCTACCGTCCGGAAGGGAAGAGCAAGACCGAACTGGTGCACACGCTCAACGGCAGCGGGTTGGCCGTGGGTCGCACCTGGGTCGCCATCGTAGAAAATTACCAGCAGGCCGACGGCAGCGTGCGCATTCCCGAGGTTTTACAACCTTACATGGGCACCGACCGCATCACACCGAGGAGCCTATAGAATCGCAACCAATGATCCAGAAGCCTTTAAACCGCAACCTTAACGAACCGGAACTCCCGCCCCCGCCCGGCGGTCAATTTGCCATGCCATGAATTCCCAAATACACTTGCAATCCGAAGCAGTCCTGACGGTGCCGAAAGTCCCCGTCTCCCCTATGGGCGCGATCTGGCGCACAATTCGCGGATACATTTTCTGGTCCTACGAGCGCGGCAGCCTCCACTACGACATCATGGTCACGCTCATCCTGGTCTTCGTCTTCATCTCGCCGCGCGTCATCAACTTCAAAGACAAGCCGGTGGAGCGCGTTCCGAGCACGGCCGGCGTGCTCATCATTCCCGACAAGGCCGGAGGCTTCATCTACCAGATCCCCGCGGGCGCCGTGAACGCCGCCGCTGGGGCCGGGATCTCCGCGCAGCTCGAAAGAATCATCGAGCCCATCTCGGGCGCCGTCAGCATCACGAAGTATGAGCCGGTGAACGACGCCAAGGGCCACACGCAAAGCTACAAAGTCTGGGTCAACAAGGAATAGATCAAAGCGGGCGGATTCTTAGCTCAACATGATTTAGCCCCAAGGGGCCGAAGACGAGTTTTCACGCAATTCGTCAGCGTTGCGCTGATGGTAGTTCTCCCGCACGTGTTTTTGGCCGCTGCGGGATGGAGCCGAAAGTCAAAATGCGACTTACAATCTCGCTGGCCGTCAGCCTCCTCTTTACCGCCGCCATCGCGCAAACCCAATCCGCCGATTTGGGGCACGTCCTTTCTCAGATGGATACGGCCGCTCAGGGCTTCCACACCGCGGAGGCCAGCTTCACATTCGATCAATACACCAAGGTGGTTAACGAAACCGATACGCAGAAAGGCAAGCTTTACTTCCGCCGACAGGGCAAGGATGCGGAAATGGCCGCCGATTTCACCGAGCCCAAACAATATGCGATCTATTCGGGCGGCAAAGCGCAACTCTACAATCCAAAGACCGATACGGTGAACGAATACAAAGCCGACAAAAGCCGCGCCCAGGTCGAGGCTTTTCTCCTCCTGGGCTTTGGCGGCGGAGGCCACGATCTGCTTTCCACTTACGACGTGCAATACCTTGGCCAGGAGACCGTCGCCGGCGTGACCGCGTCCAAACTCGAACTCGTCCCCAAGTCCAAAGAGTTGCGCAACAACATCTCAAAAATCATCCTCTGGGTTGACCCGGTGCAGGGTGTTTCCCTGCAGCAGCAGATGTTTTTCCCTGGCGGCGATTATCGCCTGGCAAAGTATTCCGGCATTCTGCTCAACAAGAAGCTTCCGGACAATGCTTTTAAGCTGAAAACCACCGGCAAGACAAAGTTCGTCTCACCGCAGGGGTAGGGCAAAAGCAGTAGGTGCGTAACGCCGGGAATCTTGTCAGATGTTTCGTGGGCCCGCCCTGAGACCGCGAAGGGCGGCCTTCCGCCCTTCGTTCCACCAAGGGCCCGATCTTCCGTTTCCGCTCGCGACCCTCACAATCCGTACCAATAGAATCAAGCTGAAAAACCTGCTCCGAGACGATATACTGCAAAAAGCTTTCAGAACTGAATCCGAATGGCCAGAGTCTTTACCATCCCGGTCCCTCCCGATCTTTCCCGCAAGCAGCGTGAACGCACGTCCGATCCCCGTTATGTGGACGGCCAGAAGTTGTTGGTGGAAGCGATGACCTACCTGGCCAAGTCCGATCCGGTGGCCAACCGTAGCGCCATCGAACTGCTATCCGAGCACGTCCGGACGCGTTTCCGTATGACCGACTCGCCGTTGAGCTAAATCGAATCCTTCGTGGCAACCGCAGTGGCAACAGTGGCCGGGCAGGCCCTGGCCGGGCCTCTCCGCTCCCTCGTCGCTCAATCCTCTGCCGGACGAGCCCGGCGCCCACCGGGCTAGAAAGTCACCCGCCCACCAAGCTGCACGATGCGCTGGGTTTGCGTGAGTCCGATCGTATTGCTGGTAATTTGACCGAAAAATGGATCATCAATGTTCGTGTCCGGGTTCGCGAGTTCCGTGTGGTTGAGCACGTTAAATGCCTCCAGCCGCAATTCAAGGTTCACACGCTCACTGATCGGGGTTGTCTTGGCCAGAGCCATATCAAGATTTGTGCGGCCCGGCCCGCGGAAGAAATCTCGCGGCGTCGTGCCGTAGGGATCGCTTGGATTGTACTGGTCCGCAACCGGCGTAAATGCCGCAGGGTTGAAGTAATAATTCCCATTTTTCTTGGGATTCATGATCGTAATATGGTTGAATCCCGGTGCGTAATCGACATTGGCCAGGTAGCTGTCGCCCGCGCCCGATGGTCCCGGATCCGACGGAACGAAAGAGTTCAGCAGTTGCGAGTTGATGCTGAGCGGGAACCCGGTCCGCCAGCTGAGGATGGGATAGAGACTCCATCCTTTCACCAGCCGCCTCGGTCCCCCTGCCTTGTCGAACGGCAAATCCCATCCTCCGCTGAAAGTGATCCGATTGGTCACGTCGAAGTTAGAGGAACCGCGGAATTGGCTGTGGTTGTAGTACGGCACCTGCGAATCCCGGTTCCGGAATCCCGACGAGTTATCGATACTGTGTCCCCAGGTGTAGCCCAGCGTGAAGTACGTGTTACCAATGTACCGGTTCTCGCCATTCTGTTTCGTCAACGAAGCTTCCATACTATTGAAACTGGCGAAGCTCAGGTTGCCGAACTGCGAGACGTTCTGAAATGGACAGTCGGCTGGGCCGGTGGCGTTCTGGGCGCAATAGTTAGCGATGTCGGGACTGGTCTGCTGGTTATTCAGGATTCTCGCCGTGGGAGTTGCGCCACCCGGCGGGATAATGAATGGGTTGACATCTTCGAGCGACGTAAGTCCCTTTGAACTGCTCCCCACATAGTTGAGTTCAAACGTTATATTGTTCGTAATTTCACGCTGGAAGCTCAAATTGTACTGATACGTATACGGCGTGCGGATATGCGGGTCCACCAGGTAGACCGAGCCCCCTGCAGCCGGCAGGAAATTGTAGTAGGGACATATGTAGCCGCTGCTTGCACAGGTATTGAATGCGGTAGACGGATTGGCCGGGCCGGATGGAAAAGGATTGGCCGCAAAGGGCGAGGTCGAGTTCTGCCACGGCGCACTGTAAAAAGGCAGGGCCGAATTATAGGGCGTGTTGCTCGGCGAGGGGCAATCCGCGTTAAGGGAGGACGGAAGGCACGGAAAACCCACAAATGGCTCGCTGTAGAACGGCGGTGCGCCGTTGAATTGCAGGTTATCTTCGCCCTTCAGCACGTCGTAGAAAATGCCAATGCCTCCACGGATGCTCATCTTGCTACTGCCCCCCGGACTCCACGCAAATCCGATTCGCGGCCCAAAGTTTTTTCTATCGGGAAAGTTGACGCCCCGCGGCGCGCCCGCGTCTCCGGGGAAAACCAGCCCGAGCGGCGCATTGGGAAATTTTGTAGATTGATCTCCCGGCACGATGGAAAAGGTCCTTCCCTGCGTGTCAAGCTTGGGCGTGCTGTATTCGTAGCGCAGCCCCAGGCTCAAGGTCAGGCTGGGACGGAATCGCCATTCATCCTGCGCGAAACCGGAGTATGACTTGCTGCGAATATTGTTAGCCGCGTCTGGCCCCTCAAACAGGTTGTTGGGGGCCCCAATCAGAAAATCCGCCAAACTGTTTCCAGTGCCGTCACCGCCCGAAGCATATCCGGCAAAATCGTAATATCCGTTTGTGAAGAAAGCATAGATCGTGTTTTGCTCATAGGCTGAATATCCCGCGCCGAATTTCCACGTGTGGTGGCCCTTGACCCAGGAAAACGTATCCACAACTGAAAATGTATTTCCAGCAAATTTCGTCGGACCGTATGGATCCTGCCCAAATGACAAGCCGTCGTCGAACGACATGATCGGCGGACCCGTCGCAAGGTCCGACGCGATCCCGAACTGCGATAACGTCGGGAGAGTCGCGACGGGCTTATCCTGCAGGTTGCTGTGACGCTGCGCGGTGCCTCGCAATTCGTTCAGCATCGTAGACGAAAGCGTGCGCGTGTAAGCGAGATTGAGTAAGTAGGTTTTGTCCTCAGTAGTACTGGGATAGCCGGGAACGTCGGAAAAGCCGAAGCCTCCAAACGGGTAAAGATCCGGGTTACGATTTCCGCCGATCGTGCCTGACAGCTTGTCCTTGTTGGTGATCTGATAATCGATCTTAACCGTTAGCTCGTTCCGGTTGTCCGTGCTGGTCCCGGTCGGCGTAAACTGCCCGCTCGCATTCGACGGTATAAAAGGAGCCCCGGAGGGTAATGTCCCTGCGATGTACGCTTGGGCGCCCGGGTCGAACGCGCCCGGACTGATAATAGCTTGAGCGGCGAGGCCCGCATTGGGTTGATAATACGGGTTCGCCTGCAGGAATGCGGCAACGTTCGTGTCCGGGCACCCGGTTGCCACCGCGCATGTTGGTCCGTCCTGGTTGCCGAGGCTGTTGACAGTAAATTGTCCATCCGGAATCGCTTGCGAAAAATCTCCGCCCAACTCGGCTGTCGTGAAGGTCTGTTGCTCCGGAAGAACATCGGTCTCCACCTGGCGCTGCCCCTGGTATGAGACAAAAAAGAAAAGCCGGTCTTTGACGATCGGACCGCCAAATGCCCCGCCAAATTGATTGCGCTTGAGATTATTTCTCGGCAACGCCGGGAAATTTACGAGCGGATTCTTGTTGAAATAAGAGTCGGCGTCGAAGTCGGTATTGCGCACGAACTCAAAGGCGCTCCCGTGGAATTGGTTCGTGCCCGACTTGGTTACGATACTAATTACTCCAGCGCCATTGCGTCCGTACTCCGCCGTGTAGTTGCTGGTCAAGATGCGGAACTCGGCCACCGCATCCGGATTGGGGTCAAGGACGACCCCGTTGTCAATCAAGTCGTTGTTCAGGCCGCCGTCCAGCAAGTAGGTTACCGAGTCCGTGCGTCCACCACCAATGTTGAATCCTTTGGAAGTGCTCCCATCGTCTGGATTGTCCTCGGTCACGCCCGGCTGCAGAAGCGCCAGACTCAGCGTGTCGCGCCCGTTCAATGGCATGTTTACAATGGGACGACTGGTGATGCTTTGCCCGATCGTCGGGTTTACCGTCTCCACGCCTTCCGCTTGTCCCTCCACCACCACCTTCTCGCTGACGGAGCCCACTTCCAGCTTCAGGTCGACTCGCAACGCCTGGTTGATCTCGAGAGGAGCCGTCGTCTTTTGCACGGTTCGAAAACCCTCATGAGTGGCGGCCACTGTGTAAGTGCCGATGGGCAGATTCAACACCTGGTAAAACCCGGTTTTGTCGGTAATTGCTTCCGACGAAATGTTGGTCGCCGTATTCGTTACGGTCACCTTGACGCCCTGCACTACCAATCCCTGCTGATCTGAAACCGTCCCCAGGACTTTCGCGGTGGCCTGTTGGGCGTTTGCGTTCGTTGCCGGCAACAGGGCAACACACAAAACCGCCACTGCCGCGAACAGATGTCTGAATAGGGAATCGGGTCTGGGGAAGGAGATGGGTCTCATGGGTCAGGTCCTCGAGAATTGTGGGCATAACTATTGCACGTTTGGCTCCATGGAGACAAGAGCGCTACACCGCAAGAACTAGAACCAGATCAACAAAAAAACAATGCCGTGAACTGTGTTTTGAATTCGACCTGGAGAGCCCTACGGTATTTGGAATCCGCTTCCGATAAAACGAAGGTCGGCCGAAATCAGCCGGACACGCGCCTTTCCCACCTGCACCCGAAATATCCGGCCGCCCACGCTAGCAGCACCGGATAGCACTCCAGCGTATAGCGCGGCTCCGGATTCTCGATGGTCCCCAGGAACAGTGACCGCATCAGCAAAAACGCGCCCAGCAATCCCAGATAGCGAAGCCGCGACCGGCATCGCGCCACCGCCAGCAACGCAGCCCCCGCATAAACCAGATTCAGCACTCCAAACCCCACGGCTAGCGCCGACTCTCGCCGCTCATCATTGAACTCCCACCATCTTGGGTCGGCAGGCAGAAGCTCAGTGCGCGGTCGCAGCCACATATCCGCAACGCGCAGCGCGGGCAACTCGATGTAGTAGCGCACCGGATGGGCCCGCACCTTTTCCGCGGCCAACTCCGCAAAGCGCGCGTCCAACTCCGGCGTCAATTCCTGCGACTGGTTATAGTACGCAATCGTCCTCAGTGTTTCATTCCGCCCGGGCTCGTCAAGCGCCCGCGAAGGCAGCTTTTCCGCGTCGAGTTTGTCCCCCGGAACATTCCAGTAAATATCTTCCACCGACACGTACTCCGCCATCCACGTTTTCACCCACCGGTTAAATCCCCGCGGGGTCAGTTCCTCCGGTTCGTTCGCATAACGCGGCGCCAGCGGCTGAAAATGATGAAGCGTGCGGAAGTTCCGAATCGTCCACGGGACCAGCGGAGCCAGCGCAACGGCGGCAATCACGATTCCAGCCAGCGCCATCGAACTCCTTGCGGGCACGCTCCTCGCGCCTTTTGCGATGAGTGGGTTCCACTTGC
The DNA here is from genome assembly GCA_963791085.1 of uncultured Acidobacteriaceae bacterium. Taxonomy (GTDB): domain Bacteria; phylum Acidobacteriota; class Terriglobia; order Terriglobales; family Acidobacteriaceae; genus Acidiflorens. The sequence continues at coordinate 398,019 of CAWBQG010000001.1, forward strand.
GCCTCGCGATGGCAACGCCAATGTAAATCCCAACCGCCGCCAGCAGAATTCCGCCATCCGGCCGCAGCAGTATGCACGCGCCAATTGCAGCCCCTGCTGCCGTCCAATAGGGCCAGCCGGCTGCAGCCTTGCCGGCAGCGCTAGCTATTGAATCGAACCCAGCCACGAGGCAATCGAGCGCAACCGCGGTAAAGAAAATCTCCAGCGTTTCGGTAAGCACCGCCGCCGCATAGTTCGCCAGAAACGGGCAAGCCGCCGCCAGCGCAAACGCAACTCGCCCCGCCACCCGGCTGGAAACGGTTCGTCTGGCCAGATCGGCGATTACCAGGCAAGTCATCATGTCGAATAAAACTTGCGCGATCAGCACCGCCCGAACATTGCCTGCTCCGAAAATCCAAAAAATCCCCGCCAGAAACGCCGGATATCCCGGCAACCGCGTATCGGTCGCCACAATCTGCCCGAGTTGGGTCTGCCCGTAAACACCGTGCTCCATCCAGGTGGTGGCCAGTTCAATGTATCCGCGCGAATCGTCGGTCACCGAAGGGACGTACACGAAGAAGAACATCCGCATCGTCAAGCCAGCCAGAGCGGCCCAAAGAAAGAATCGCCGATGTTCGCGCAGCATTCCGAGCACGTTGGAAATATAGCGCGAATCGCGCAATTCTCCGCCGTTATGGTGCCCCAGAGCCTGCCCTGAACTTGTCGGAGGGTTCGCGCCGCGCTTTTCGGCGCTAACCTGGGTGCTGGGTCAGATCGATTCGCTCCCGTTCCCCGCGCCTAAGCCGATTGACCCCGCGCCCCACGCCCCTTAGGATGAAGTACACCGACGAGATGGCCAAACAGGTCTTTTACGATCCCTTGCAGGCGCGCTGGAAGCGCATTCGCCGTGTTTTCGACGCTGCTGCCCTCGCCTTCACGTTGCTCGTCGTCTTTTTCCTGTACAGTGCGCTCCGCAGCGAATCGCTTCCAGACCTTCCCTGGGGAGCTGAGAAGCGTCCCTATCACGCGCTGAAAGAGGGCGAAAAAGAGAAAGCCCGCGAAAAACGCCGCCTCGCCACCATCGCCCGCACAGGGCGCGGCCAGCATCAAAAACATCCTTCCCAGATCACCCTTAATTCCGAGGAAGGCGTTCGCGCTGCCTTTTATGTTGCATGGGACTCCGCCAGTTTTTCCTCGCTCCGCGAATATGCCCGCCAGATTGATTTGCTCTTTCCCACATGGCTGCAGGTTCTGAGCGCGGATGGTCGCTTGCAGGCCGTCGACCCGGAAACGAACGCGATGTTCGACGTTGTCCACGATGAGAAGGCTCATCCGGTCGACGACAAAGTCATGCCCTTCCTGAAGTCGGAAGACACCGACATGGAAGTCTTCCCGGTGGTCCAGAATTTCGATGGCAACGACTTCAGCCCCGCCGTCGCCGACTTCCTCAACAACTCCGAAGCGCGCGCGCGCTTCCGCCGCGAGATCGGCATTTTTCTCGCCTCCGATCGTTACCGCGGATTGATGATCGATTTCGAATCGTTCCCCAAGAAAGGGCAAACCGGCTACGTCGCTTTGTTGAACGAGCTTTCTTCCGACCTGCATGCCAGGGGAATGAAGCTTTACGTCAGCGTCCAGGTCCGCAACTCGGATTACGATTACCAGGCCATTTCCTCCGCGGTCGATGGCGTCGTCATCATGAACTATGACGAGCACTTTCCCGGTGGCACGCCCGGTCCCGTTGCCTCGCAGGATTGGTTCACCGCCAACTTGAACTTCGCGGTCAAAGCCATCCCCAAAGAGAAGCTCATTTGTGCCATCGGCAACTACGGCTATGACTGGGTGGAACGCCCGAAGAAAGGGAAGCTGCCTCCCGACGAAAAGGATAAAGGCGTTTCCGTACAGGAAGCCTGGATCGGTTCCCGCGATTCCGAGGAAGACATCGATTACGACGACGATGCCCTCAACCCTCACTTCAGCTACCGCGACGATGGCAACTATCGCCACGACGTCTGGTTCCTCGATGCCGTTACTGCCCTCAATCAGATGCGTGCCGCTCAAACTCTCGGCATTCAAACCTTCGCCTTGTGGCGCCTCGGGTCCGAAGACCGCTCACTCTGGCGCGTGTGGGATGTTCCCGGCGATGCCAGCGCCACGGATCGCCTGAAGAATGTGCCGCCCGGCCAGGACGTCGACATGGAAGGCGACGGCGAAATTCTGCACATCGAGGCTAGGCCCGCCGACGGCGAGCGTGAACTCACCATCGACAAGGACACCGGCCTCATCGCCGACGAAGTCTTCACTACCCTGCCGGAGCCTTATCGGGTCGCCCGCTATGGCGCCAGCAAACATCAACTCGCCCTCACTTTCGACGACGGTCCCGATCCCGAGTGGACGCCTCGCGTCCTCGATATTCTCAAGCGTGAGCGCGTGCCCGCAGCCTTCTTCCTGATCGGCATCCAGGCGGAGAAGTTCGACAACGTCGCCCAACGTGTCTACAAGGAAGGCCACGAGATCGGCAACCACACCTTCACTCACCCCGACATCAGCAACATCAGCTCCAGCTACATGAGGGTGGAACTCAACCTCACCGAGCAGCTTTTCGCCAGTCGCCTCGGCATTCACACGATCCTGTTCCGCCCGCCTTATTCCGTCGATGCCGAGCCCGATACCGAAGATCAGGTCAAGCCCCTCGACCTCACCCAGAGCATGGGCTACATCACCATCGGCAATAAAATCGACCCCCGTGACTGGAGCGACCAGCCGCTTCTCAGGCCGCAGCAAATCGCCGCCAACGTGCTCGATCATCTTCCGCCTTGCCAGCCCTCGGATCAGCGTTGCGGCAACATCATCCTGCTCCACGATGGCGGCGGAAATCGCGAGCGCACCGTGCTTGCCCTGCCCCTCATCATCGAAGGCGCCCGCGCTCGCGGATTTGAATTCGTACCCGTTTATCAGTTGCTCGGCAAAACCAAAGCCGACGTTATGCCGCCCCTGCCCACCAATGAACTATGGGCCGCTCGCCTGAACTGGATCAGTTTCTGGCTCTTCAGCGCCTCCATCACCGCGATCACCGTCATCTTTTTCCTGGGCGACATTCTCATGACTGGCCGCCTCATCTCCGTCGGCGTCCTCGCCATCTATGACCGCCTTCGTTCCCACGTTTCCGGCACCCCCGCCGAAATCGCCGCCTACCAACCCAACGTCGCCGTCCTCATCCCCGCCTTCAACGAGGAAAAAGTCATCGAACGTACCATCCAGGGCGCGCTCGATTCCGACTACCCCAACCTCCGCATTATCGTCATCGACGATGGCTCCAAAGACCGCACGCTTCAGATCGCCCGCCGCGCCTTCGCCCCCGAAGAGGCCGCTGGCAAGGTCATTATTCTTACCAAACCCAACGGCGGAAAAGCCGAAGCCCTTAATTACGGACTCCAGCACATCGGCGACGCCGAACTCTTCGTCGGCATCGATGCCGATACCATCATTGCGCCCGATGCCATCTCGCGCATGGTCCCGCACTTCCTCAATCCTAAAGTCGCCGCCATTGCCGGCAACGCCAAAGTCGGCAACCGTGTCAACCTCTGGACCCGCTGGCAGGCCCTCGAATACATCACCAGCCAGAATTTCGAGCGCCGCGCTCTCAACGTCTTGGGCGCCGTCAGCGTGGTCCCCGGGGCCATTGGCGCCTGGCGCGTCTCCGCCGTCAGCGAGGCTGGCGGCTACCACACCGATACCGTCGCCGAAGACGCCGATCTCACCATGGCCCTTCTCCGCAACGGATACCGTGTTGAGTACGAGGACCGCGCGCTCGCCTTCACCGAAGCTCCCACCAACGCCAACGGCCTGATGCGTCAGCGTTTCCGCTGGTCGTTTGGAATCCTTCAGGCCGTCTTCAAGCATCGCGACGTTGTCGCCCGCGAAGGCCCTCTCGGATGGGTCGCCATTCCCAACATCGTCATTTTTCAAATCCTGTTGCCGCTGGTTTCGCCGTTCATCGACATCATGTTCGTCGTTGGTACCATCTGGTATTTCGTGCAGAAGTACTACCACCCGGACTCCACCGACCCCGCCAGCTTCCAGCGGCTGGTGCTTTTCTTTGTCGTGTTTCTGGTGATCGATTTCATCGCCTCGGCCATCGCGTTCGCTCTCGAGCGCCGCCAGCCCGAAGCCCGCGAAGACGGCTGGCTGCTCAGCCAGGTCTGGCTCCAGCGCTTCGCCTATCGCCAGGTTTTTTCCCTCGTTCTGTTCCGCACGCTAAAGCGCGCCATCACCGGCCGCTCATTTGCATGGGATAAACTCGACCGCACCGCCGCCGTAAAATACAAGCCCGCCGAGCGTCGCGACTCCGTCAACGTCTCCTAGGAAAGCCGCGAAGCGGCGCAAGAATGAGGCCACGGCGAAACAGGCTGCGGAAAACCGAGGCCAACGAAAAAGGGAAGGGCACGAGTTTAGAGGCTGCGAAAAAGTCAGTGATGCGTTTGATGTTGGGTGGCGCAACGGTTCACCCTGCGATAACTGGCTTGTTTCCAGCGCCGGCTTAAGCGGCTAAGGTAAGATGCCCGCGAAGAATCCCGTTCCCGCGGCCGTAACCGCGGGGAACTGGCAAGCGAGAACGATCCAACTTCGCCCGCCCTAATCCGAATACCCGATCCCGCTCACCATGCCATCCTCTTTCCCGCGCGGCCCGCAGATTTCCAAATATCCGCCCTCTTGTGCGCTTAGACTGTTCCCAATTCGCTTGACCGTGCATTTTGCGCAGAGCGCCACCGGCTGGGTCGTCGCTCCTCTCAGCAGCGTCTGCTTGATGCCCAGTTCGGCCAGTTTCGCGACCGGCCCCGGCTCCAGAGCATTCACCCACGCATACCGCGCCTTTAGCCCGCAGGAATGGCAATGGGTCTGAACCCCGGCCAGGATCAACTCCAGATCGTTCTTCACCGCTTCGCTCCACTCCACCTTCGGACGAAACACGTAGCAGGGAAGTTCTGCGACCGGCTGTACCACGACCGCGTGCCCGGCGTAGGCAGAGTAGTCTTCGTCCAATCGCCGCAGCAGGCAATCCACGCACAACGGAACCGTGTCGCTCGCGTCCGCCTCTCGCGATTTCGAGTAGCCGTGCGACGAACGCTTCCCGCACTGCGCGCACGCTTTAACCGGATGCTTCTTCGCCGTTGTCACCCTGAGAATGGCCGCGGCAATCAACGCCAGCCCCGCCGCCAAAAACAACATGATCGAATAGATCGACATTGCTCCTGCTTCCCCAAGACCGAAGTTCAAAGCCTTCCGCACGCCTTAGGGGAAACATAGTAGTAGAGACCGTCCGAAACCACCAGACCGAATCGCATCCAGCGCGTTGGGGCAACTGAGAACTGAAGTCCCTGACGCTCCTCGTCGCTGTCTGCGCTAGAATGAAAGTGATTCTTATGCCGCGCACAATCATCGAACCTTTCCGCATTAAAAGCGTCGAGCCCATCCGCTGGACCACGCGAACCGAACGCGAGCAACATCTCCGCGACGCCAACTACAACCTTTTCCTTCTCCGGGCCGACGACGTCTTAATCGACCTTCTGACCGACTCCGGCACCGGCGCCATGTCCACCCATCAGTGGGCCGCCATGATGGAAGGCGACGAGAGCTATGCCGGCAGCCGGAGTTTTGACCAGTTCCGCGAGTCCATCCAGGACATTTTCGGCTACCATCACGTCATTCCCACCCACCAGGGACGTGCCGCTGAACGCATCCTGTTCAGCTGTACCTGCAAGAAAGGCGACGTAGTCCCCAACAATACGCACTTCGATACCACCCGCGCCAACGCTGAGTTCGTTGGCGCCGAAGCCGTCGACTTGGTAATTCCTGAGGGCCGCCAGCCCAGCGTCCACCATCCATTCAAAGGCAACATGGACGTCGCCGCGCTCGAATCGCTGATCGCAAAGGTGGGCCGCGAGCGCATCCCGCTGGTCATGCTGACAATTACCAATAACTCCGGAGGCGGCCAGCCCGTCTCCATGGAAAATGCCAGAGCCGTAAGCGCCATTTGCCGGCGCCACAAGATTCCGCTCTACTTCGACGCCTGTCGCTTTGCCGAAAATTCCTACTTCATCAAACTCCGCGAGAAGGGCTACGAGAATAAATCGCCGAAAGAAATCGCCCAGGAAATGTTCCGCTACGGTGATGGATGCACTATGTCGGCCAAGAAGGATGGCATGGCCAACATAGGCGGATTTCTCTGTACCAACGATGACTTACTCGCCCAGCAGGAAAAGAATCTCCTGATCCTGACCGAAGGCTATCCAACCTACGGCGGCCTCGCCGGCCGCGACTTGGAAGCCATTGCCGTGGGCGTGCAGGAGGCCCTCCACGAAGACTATCTCCATTACCGCATCGCCTCCACCGCCTACTTGGGCAACCACATCTCCGCCCAGGGTGTCCCCATCGTTCAACCTCCGGGCGGCCATGCCATCTATATAGACGCCCGCGCGTTCCTCCCTCACGTCGCGGCCGACCACTTTCCCGCCGTCGCCCTCGCCAACGAACTTTATCTCCAGGGAGGAATCCGCTCAGTAGAAATCGGCACGCTGATGTTCGGACCGCAAGCCAAAATGGATTTGGTCCGCCTCGCCATCCCCAGGCGCGTCTACACCCAGAGCCACATCGATTACGTAGTCGAAGTAATTCTGGACGTATGGCGCGACCGCGAAAAAATCCAGGGCATGAAACTGACCTACGAAGCCCCATTCCTGCGCCACTTCACCGCCCGCCTCGAACCGGTAGAAGCAGGAGTGCCTGCACACCGGTGACTTCGCGGAATCTTGCCCGCGAAGTCACACGGCTCCGGTCGCGATCAACCTTTATTTTTGATAAGTCGGACCTCATCGAAGACCCACAGCGTCTCAGCCCCATTAATCTCGACCCAGGATAAACCACTCATACCACGCCACGAACGATGTGCTGCACGCCGTGCTTGCGGTACCGGCCTGCAATACGGCGCCGTTGTTGGCGCCATCGAAACCGATCCACTCTGACATGACATAGGGCTTATCGCTGCAATTGTCGACGCGCATTTTGCCAAGGCAGCATAAGGAAATTCGGGGGAAAAAACGGACGATTCATCCGCACCCGGTTCACATCCGGGGTGCCCTAAAGCCCGGCTTCCAATCTGACGATGGAAGTAACTGACGAAGACTTATGTCCGCCCCAAACGGCTATGTAATGTCGTGGCGGTTTCCTGCGCCTTGTACGCAAGGCGAAATACGGAGAGAAAACACCATGAAGAGGCTAAAACGTACTTTCATTCTTGGGCTGGCACTCTCGATTGCCCCAGCTCTCTATGCAAAAGAGGGAGGCGACCAGTATCCGAACGGCGCCGAGAACTGGTTTGCCGGAGCAACTCCGCCCCCGGGTTTCTACTATGTGAATTACTTTGGCTATTACACCGGCCAGCTGAAAAATGCTTCCGGCGACAAGGTGAGCCTGAATGGGACCACGCCGTCAGTGGACGCTATCTTCGACGCCTTCCGCTTCCTCGAGATGACCCATTTCAAGATTCTCGGGGCGAATTACGGAATGCACGTCATCATCCCGGTGGTAAATCAGTCAATGAACCTGAACGGAAGGAATAGCACATCCAGCCTGGGCGACGTCACCATCGACCCCTTCGTTCTCGGGTGGCACCGCACCCAGTGGCATGCGGTGGCGGCCTTCGATATTGACCTTCCCACTGGCGCTTACACCCAGAGCGATCCCCGCGTCAGCATCGGCGCGAACTACTACAGTTTTGAGCCTGTGCTTGCCCTCAGCTATATGCCGAGGTCAGGTTGGGAAGCCTCCAGCAAACTGATGTACAACGTCAAAACCACCAACCAGGCCACCAACTATCGCTCCGGCCAGGAGTTTCATATGGATTACCTGGCGGGCAAGCACCTTGGCAGTTGGATGTTCGGCGGCAGCGGCTACTTCCTCAAGCAGGTCACCGACGATACGGTCAATGGTCAAACCATGCCCGACACGCCCGGTCTTTGGGATGCCGGCCGCCGAGGGCAGGTCTTCGCCGTCGGGCCCAGCGCCGGCTACACCAGCAAGCGTCACATGACCTTCATGGCGCAGTGGCAGCACGAAACCTTGGTTTGTAATCGCTTCGGTGGAGACAAGGTCTGGTTCAAGATGATTATCCCAGCCGCCAGCTTCTTTCACGGCCCGCAACAGCAGGCAACAGCTTCGCGACCTCGGGCCGAAGGAAGCCAATGAAGGAGTCCGAGTTTAGACCGATCCACAGATTTGAACCAGAGCGTGCTTCATGAACAGGATTGTAAACGGAACAGCGTCGGCCCACAAAAGACGTGGTCGTTGGCATCGGCCGTAAGTTTTCGGAGAGCCGTGCGGATTTGGCACGGTACATTTTTGGAGTAAGAACTAATCCAGCAATCAAGTAACGACCCAAAGGGGGAGAATATGACAGTACATGAAATACCAAACACACTTATTGTTCAGTGGAACGATGATGCCATGGCCATGATTGACACCTGCTCAAGTTATGTTATTACCGCTCCGCAGTTTCGCGAAGCGATCTTAGAAAAGGGCCTTAGTCATGCCAAGATCCATGGCGCCCGAGCTTGGGTGATGGACGCCTCAAGAGCTAAGGGAGCTTTTCCGCAAGACATACAGAGACTTATTGAGACTGAAGTTTTCAAGGCGTTTGCGGCAATTGGCATAAAATATTTCATTACCATCAAATCGACTTCGACGATAACGAATATGGCCATCAGCCGCTATACCGCCCACCTTGGTCCTTGTGGAATCAAGATGGTCGAAGTGCCCGACGTAGGTAAGGCCATAGCCTGGATGAAGGAACACAAGTAGACAAGTCGCGGGAGTGAATCGGATTCAAACGATTGGGCTGTCCGCGCAGCCCAGTGATTGGGGAGTGATGGTGGCCCAGGTTCGCGCCCGTTCTTTGGGCGCTAACCTGGGATCCACGGTGCGGACCTCTACGAACCCTTCTTCCGCCTCTCCAGTGAAAACAGCGGCGCGCCCCACGCGCCTGCCGCCAGCAGCGCTCCGAACAGCACCACCGCATCGATACTGGCGCGGCCTTCGGGAGACCAGTACACGTCGCGCAGGTTCAGCCACAGCGCGAATTCGTCGAGCGTGAGCGCCGCTCCCACTCCATACAGAATCGCCAGCAGCCGGCTCGCCAGCAGCGAGGAAGCGCCCGCCCCGACTCCGATTTCAGCCAGCCATGCGTAGCCCACTGCCAGCAGAATAATGATTCCAAACACCAGATGATGCACGTGGCGGCCCTGCATGATCACGAAGTGGAACGGGGGGATCTGGTGCGTAATGCAATACACCACTCCCCGCACACCGCCAAACGTAAGAAAGAAACTGACCGTAGCCACAAAAAGCCGCCGCCGCGGACGGTCCGGGATGCGGTCATGCAGCAATGCTCCGAGCCCGGTGCCATGCAAAAGCAGCAGCATGAGCACCGTCCCCGAGACCACCAGCAACAGGATGAACCAGGTGTATTCCATAGAGGGATTACGTACACCAACTATCCGCCGACCAGCGCCGCCGACGAGCCCACCCACCGCATGCCCTTGTTCTGGTCCACGCCCATCATCAGCCCGCGGCCCATGCGCACGATGGTCAACACCGGACGGAGCTCATCGAGCCAGATGTACATGATGCGCAGCTCGACCTTGGTCGCACCGTATGGAGTCTCAACGACCGGCGTGAAGCTGAGCCGCTCCTGCAGGATATACTCGCCGCGCTTGGCGGCTGGGATGGCGTCAATGTCCCCGCGCGACGGCGCAATCACTACCCCGAGACCGGCAAACGAGTAGAGCGGCTTCAGCACAAAGTTCTCGAGGTCCGGCGGGATTTCCGGCAGCTGGTCGAGAAACCAGGTGCGCGGCACGGACGGGTGTTTCAGATAAGGGATCGAGTACTTGCTGATGCGGAAATACCAGTTTGGATGACCTGCCCATTCGACGTCCAGGTCATCGCGGAAGTCGAACGGCAGCTCGACGCCCTTGCGTTCCAGTTCATCCACGATGGCGCGGTTGTAGATGCGCTTGATCGGCACCTGTTTCCCGTTCTCTTCATAGAACAACTGGCGGCCCTGCTTGCGGATCTTCGTGATACAGACGGTTCGGATCCCCAGCAGTTTTTCGGTCAGCAGAAAATCAGGACGCGTCTTCTGCTCTTCTGGATGAATCTCCATCAGCACGACGTTCTTGGGATCGTGGCCGGCGACGATGGCATCGCCGAGAAGCCGCTTGTAAGTTTGCGCGTCGAGTCCGTCCAGAAAGTAACGGAGCTTCGGGTCCAGTCCAAACACGTCGATGTATGTTTGCGCCAAGACAGGTTGATAGGCATACAGGGTGGGGAAGGCCTGCAACTCGACCAGCTTTGGCTGGAGTTCGCCCTTTGCGTCGCGTACGAGGCCGAAGTCGACCTGGACGAACATCGGATGCGGCGCTTCATTCGGTACGTGGAAGCGCGCGGGGATTGAGGCCTCCGAGCGTGCGCGGTAATCGGGATTGTCGACCAGTTGGCGGATGAGCGCCTTGCCGTCCTCGCCCATGCGGTCGACGAGCGCCGCAGGGAAGAAGCAGGGCGTCTCACACAGCGCAAAGGGAACTTCCATGCCGCAACGCGCAGTCAGTTCGCCGCGCATGCGGTCGTATTTGTCCTGGGTGAAGGCGGCGTTGAACGAGTGTCGGTAAGAAGGGATCATGGAATCTTTGGCAATGTATTCGCGGATAGCGTCAAGATCGCGCAGCGATTGTGGCGACCATAGAATGCGCATTACAGCCCAAAGCGATGCTTGGCCTGATCGTGCGGAATGCCCTCCGACCTGTCAAGCTCCGCCAATCCGGTTTCGACTTTGGCCAGAAATACGAGCTGTTCAATGGCATCGTCGATGGTGGCATTTGGCGGCATCGCCTGGAGAGCCTCGATAATGCGGTCGCGGGTAAATGGCTCCTGCATGGCTTCATTGTAAACACATTTCGCGGTAGCTGGAACTACATGCGTAACGACCGATACCCACGAGCCAGTATTCCAAGCAGCTGTTCTTGCCGGCCAACGCTTGGCACTTTGGATCAGTAAACAGAAATCATGGATCGCAAAATTCACACTTGACATTGACGGATAATCCACTACCATATGGTTGTGGATAAATTGGGTACAACGTTTGCGGCTTTGTCCGATCCAACCCGGCGGGCAATGATCGAACGGCTCTCCCATGGGCCTGCCTCTGTGCATGGATTGACGGAACCGTTTGCACTCTCGCAGCAGATGATTTCAAAACATATTGCCTACCTGGTGCGGGCGCGGATTGTGATCAAGAGGAAGCGTGGACGAGAGAGTGTGTGCTCGCTTAGGCCAGCGGCGATCAAAACGGTCAGCGACTGGGCGTTTAGCTATCGCCGATTCTGGGAAGAGAGTTTCGACAAGCTGGAAGTGGTGGTGAATCAAATGAAGAAAGAGGAGGTCAGAGATGACAAAAAGCACGGCTAACGAGACAGAGCGGATGGTTGTCACCAGAGTTTTTGATGCCCCACGCGAGTTGGTTTGGAAGGCGTGGACAGACCCGAAGTACGTGATGCAGTGGTGGGGGCCGAAGGGTTTTACTGCGCCTGTTTGCAAGATGGATTTTCGCGTGGGAGGAAAATCTCTCCTCTGCATGAGAACGCCGGATGGGCAGGAGTGCTGGAATGCGGTTGAATACCACGAGATTGTTCCGCACGAGAAGATCGTTTCCTTGATGTACTTTTCCGACTCGAAGGGAAACAAGATTGATCCGGCGCAGCTGGGAATAGAACATGAGGCCATCGAGGGTGCGTACGACGTGACCCTCTTTGAGGATCTCGGAAACGGCCAGACGAAACTCACCTTCATTGGAAATGAACCCATGGAGAGCGCAAAGAATAGCGGTCAATTGGAGGGCTGGAACCAGATACTCGATAAAGTTGCCGCGGTTGTTACGAAGCTAGCGCAGGCGAAATAAGAAGTTGGAGTTTTGATGATTGTCATGGGGGGCGGGTGGCCCAGGCTTGGTTTGATCTCCCCAACCGCGGCAACACAAGAGGGTGCTCCATCCTAGCGCGTTCGTTGCGCTAGGGTGGGATTCCACGGTCCCGTCCCGCATGGGACGTCCGAAGCAGGCGCCCCACTCGAGCGCGCTTTTCGACTGGATGGCTCCCAATTTCGCGGGAACCATTGATCTTGAAACGGAGCACCACCTGCCACTCTTGGGTGCCCCATGTTTGCCTGTTTTTGGCAGCCGTGGGATTTCGCTCGAAGAACAAAATCTTTCCCTAAGAACTTAGAAAGTGCGGTCGTGGACGGGCCCACATCTCGAAAATCGCGAGATGTGGGGCACCCTAATACGGATTCATTCAGCCCTTGGTCAGAAGTGGGCCACCCGTCAGGGGGCAACATTGATGACCCGAACGAGCGTCAGGATTGTCTCAACCTGTATGCGCAGATAGTCTAAGGATCGCGCTGCCCCGACATAATGGAAATCAAATTGATGACTGCAACCGTAGCCTCCGCGCACAGCGCTGCCTGCCTAAAAGTTGCGATTCGTTTGTGTTGAAGTTCGTTTGCAAGGTCTAACGCGGCCCTAGCATGTTGTCTAGCCACTTTGTTTTCTCCACCATCCAACTCCGCTCCCCAATATGCTTCCAGCATCCTCTTTGCATCTGTCGGACTCACGGCAACCTCATCGAGAATCCTGTGCTTTGTCGGGTCGAACACAGTTTGTGCCAGTGAGATGAGGCCTTCACGACACAGCAGACCCACAGCCTGAAATTGTTCTTCATTAGTTGCTCGTGCAAGTCGCTGTCTAATTTCACCGACGGTTCGATCAACCTTTGCCCAGCCCGTAGGCTCTGGGAGAATGCGTGATGCTGCTGAGGGAGTTCCTCTTTTCAGACGATCAACGAGTGGCGTGTAGATATCCGAAATGAATTGTCTTCTTGACTGGTATGAAGGCAGATCACCACTGCTCCATTTTCCGTACCATGCCCATAAATCACCGAAGGGGTTCGGATCAGCGATTTCTAAATGCTTGAGCATTTCGCCGATCCTAGTACGGCGCTGGTAATACTCGTCGTTGACGGCTTGAATACGCGGCCCGCCTGTCGCAACAGCCATCATCAGGCTGCGCTGTGCTTCAATCTCCTTGATCAAATCCTGATGGGTGTCGCTTGGAATGGAAGTGTCAACAACGAATTCGAGATGGTTGATCTCAATTGAATGATCCCTCGGAGGTTGAATTTCTAGTAGGGTCCGAAATATCTCGTTTTGATCATCCTCCCACAACGCACGAAGACGTTCGTAGTCTTGAACGGGTGCGTGGATACGGGCAGTTGTCAGTACGGAGAAAAGATGCGATCCATATTGCGTGCTTACGTCCAGTTCGAGCAAAGAGTGTCTCAGCAATTGAGCAAGGTCATACCTGTTGCGATGCCTAAGGAGCTTGATTACTCCCTCGAGAATGTCTTGCGGCTCCATAAAAAGAGATTATCGCAAACTCATCGGTCAAATCGTCTTGCAGATTACCCTCAGCCTGTCGTGGGTCAGGTACCGCGGGTGGCCCGCCCTTTACGTCAATTGCTTGAAAAACAGATCGAGGGTGGGCCGCCCGCGGGTTATCATCGGACACGGTATGAAAATCAAGATCGCCAGTTGGGCAGACTATGACTTCGACAAAGAAGATGCGAAGATTGCTGTGCCCCTGATTCTGCTGCTGCTGGGTCTGACCGTCACATCGCTGAGGAAGGAGTGGCTACTAGCCGGAGTGGCCGCTTACTACGCCCTGTACTTCTTTCTGCCTCCGTGCTTCGCAGCGATCAAGAAACTGTTTGCTCGGATACACCATTGGCGGACCTTCAGGTGCCCATACTGCAAAAGCCATGAACTCATTTTGCAAGGGATGCAAGAATTTCATGGCGACATTCCATATGACCATTACTTCTGCCACCGATGCCGAGAAACTTGCGTGTTTGTTAACATCTATGGAGCTGAAAAAATGATCGCGCCAAATCCGTCAAAGGTCAAAAGAGCGAAGCGCACGCTCACGCCGTAGTGAGTATTCTTTGGGCAAGAAGGTCGTCGCACACCGGTCGAACTCGGTGATGATCCAGAAATTCCCCGCCCTGAACCTACCGCTGCAATGAGAATCCAGACGGCAAAGCTGCCTCAAGATTGATTTGTTCTCCGGTGATGGGGTGGTGGAAATTCAGAAATTGGGCGTGCAGGAAATATCCTCCATCGCCCGGGAGGCCGGGGAGATTTTCAAGAGGCTGACCGGATAAACCGTACAGAGGATCGCCTACCAGAGGATGGCCGATGGATGCCAGATGGATTCTGATTTGATGAGGGCGTCCCGAATTTAGCCTAACCTCGAATGTTGTGGTGCCTGGTGTCCTGCTTGACGCCGTACTGCTTGGCGCCCGTGAGATCACCTTCGCCAATGACTTTGACGGTTTGCCACTTGGGTTTGCCGCCCACACGGAACCGATGCGCGGGTGCGGTACAAGTCCGATGGGTGTGAGAATTTCGTAGGCGTCTTGCTGTGCAATGTTTTGAGCCAGCGCCCGGTAGATTTTTTGAATTTTCGGTGTGTTCCAGTTTGCGAATAGTTTAGCGGCCGCCTGCGGTGTTTTGGCGAAGAGGACGATGCCGGAAGTGGCTCGGCCCAACCGGTGGACAGGGTTTGCGTTGGGGTTTTGCCTTTGCACCAAGCGCAGGAGGGTGTTTTCCATAAAGCCGCCGCCGGGGAGCGTGGGCAGCCCGCTGGGTTTGTTGACGGCCAGCAGATGGGGATCTTCAAACAGGACTTCGAAGTGCAGAGGGGAGTCTGGTTCGATCCACGGTGGACGGTTCCAGACAAGGGTTTGGCCTACCGTGACCGATTCGCTTCCGGAGGCGGTGACGCCGTTGAGGGCGACTTCGCCGTTGTTCAGTCTTTGTTGCCAGGCTTGCGGGGTTGAGTGGGAGTAAAGGCTTGCCAAATGGGAGATCAGGGTTTGCCCATGGGATTTGCTGCCGATGATGGTGGTGTAGGCATAGCCCCGGTTGAGCATGTAGTTTGAGTGTAAGCTATGGCATCTGCGGCGGGAGTTGCCTGGGTTCGAGCGGCACTGGATTTAGGCAGTCCGACTGGATTCGTGCTACAAGGACGAAAGACTACGAGATGCGAAAAGGGTTTACGAGACACCCAAAACCGGACGCGCCCGCCGCGCACACCAAGAACTACATAACGCCGAGCGGGCTCGAGCGCCTCAAAGATGAGCACCGGTTTCTGCTCACCAGGGAACGCCCGGCCGTGACGGAGGTGGTGGCGTGGGCTGCCGGCAACGGTGACCGCAGTGAAAACGCCGACTATCAGTATGGCAAGCGGCGGCTGCGGCAGATTGATGGGCGGATTCGCTTTCTCACGAAGCGAATCGAAGCCGCGGAAGTGGTGGACCCGGAAGCTCCGAGAGCGGGGCAGGCGGCGACCAGGGCATTCTTTGGAGCGACCGTGCGCTATGCCAATGCCGCGGGAGTATCGCGAGTGGTGAGCATCGTGGGCACCGACGAAATCGATCTCAACCGCAACCACATCAGTTGGGTGTCACCTCTGGGGCGCGCGTTGATGAAGTCGGCAGCGGGTGACAGCGTAGTCCTTCATTTGCCGGGCGGTACAGAAGACCTGACCGTGCTGGAAGTGCGTTACGAGCGCATTTCTGTAGAACCGTTCCGTGAACCACCTGGATCCGAGGCCTCGGCAAAGAGACTCCCTCGCCGACGCTAAATCTCTCGCGGGGAGAAAAAATGCAGATTCCTCGCTCGTCCTCGCCGCGGAGCGCGGCTGCGGACGGCTCGGAATGACAAAGGGAAAATTTGTGCCTCGATCAGGAACTGGCTGGCCTTACGCCTCGGTCAGGAACTGGCCGGCCTTATGCCTCGATCAGGAACTGGCCGGCGCGCATGATTTGCTCGTTGTCGACCCAGATATCGAACTCGCGGCCGACTACGTCGATGTGCGTGGATGAGTCCCAATCGGCGCCGGTGTGCGCGCCGTAAGGATTGCCGAAAGCTATATGGACGCCGGGATACTTTTCATCCTGCAATATCTGGCCGATCACGTCTTTCAGTTCGATGTTGGTGCCGATGGCGAACTCGCCGACCCGGTCGCTGTTTGCGTCGGTGTGGGTATAGGCCCAGAAGTCGTCGCGCAGTTCTTTATTGGCGGAGTGCGCTTCCACCAGCCGGTTTCCCTTGACGTGGATGGTTAGCGGATTTGCCTTCAGGTCGCCAAATTTCGCGCACAAATAGTCGCCGACCACTCCGTCAATGACAAATGTGCCGTTTACTTCGCCGGGCGCGGTAAAGATTTCGCCTCCGGGCAGGTTGCCCCACTTTTCGGTGCTGATGATGCCGCTGGTCTTGACCCATTTGTAATTCGGATTCAGGTCGGCGGTGAGGTCGGTGCCGGACGCCGTTTTAGCGCGGATCTGTTTCGCGGCGCGCACGCGTTCAAACACTTTTGCGCTGAGGCGATCCACCTTCTGAAAATCGGCGCGCATGCCTTCGAGCATGATCTGCTTGTTGATGTTCACCATGTGGGCGTGGCGGATCTTGCGGCGGTTGACGATGTCGGTCATCTGCATGCGCGACTTCAGTTCGTTGGTCTGCGCCTGCACGGCGAAAATGCTGACCTGGCTGGTCTCGAGGTCGGCGGCGATGACAGGCGGCAAATCTGTCAGCGGACGCGTGGCCACATCTTCGAGCACCCACGAGCGATATGGGCAGCCCAGATCTTCCAATTCGTGCACGAGGGCAGCGGCGATCTCCAGGCTCACTTTGTCAGTGATGACGGTGACTTTTTCGGACGGTTGAATGCGCAGGCAGACGCGCACGGCATTGCGGGCGCCGGGCGTGAGTTGCGGGTCGAAGGGCAGTTTATTCAGTTGTCGTTGGGATTGTTCGGTAGTGTTCAAACTCATTCGGACTTGTCTCGTAATTATTGGACTCGAAATGGATCTTAGACGGCCTTGGCGGTGGGGAGGCGATCGGTTTCGTCTTCTTCCACGCCGGTTTCGGTCTCCTCGATGATGTAATCGACCACCGATTTCAGGTCGCCGGTTTCGCGCCAAACCTGCAACTGGCGATCGGCGCCGGTGCCATTCTTCATGATCTCACGGATGTATTCGACTTCCTCGCGGGAGCCGAGTTCATCGACGACGTCGTCGACGAAGGCGAGATATTCCTCGATCAATTCGCGTTCGGGCACTTCCATCTGCTTGCCGAAGTCGATGAGCTTGCCATCGATTCCGTAGCGGGCGGCGCGCCACTTGTTCTCCATGAGCAGGGACCGGCGGTAGAGCCGGAAGCCCTGGTTGGCCTCGTACAACCGGTAGAGCTTGACGACCGTGGCCTGAATGAGCGCCGCGAGAGCGATGGTTTCGTCCACGCGCATGGGAATATCGCAGACGCGGAATTCGATGGTCGAGAAGAACGGATGCGGGCGGATGTCCCACCAGATTTTTTTCGCGTTGTCGATGGAGTTGGTCTTGATAAGGAGCTTGACATAGTTCTCGTATTCGCCCCAACTCGGGAAAAAATCGGGCATGTTGGTGCGCGGGAACTTGTCGAACACCTTGCAGCGATACGATTTCAGGCCGGTTTCCATACCGAGCCAGAAAGGAGAATTCGTGGAGAGGGCCAGCAGGTGGGGAACGAAATAGCGCGCGTGATTCATCATGTGGATCGCGGTCTCGCGGTCCTCAATGCCGACGTGCACGTGGAGTCCGAAGATCAGGTTGGCACGCGCCACCAGTTGCATATCTTCGACGATGTTTTTGTAGCGATCGTCTTCGGTGACTTCCTGCACGCGCCAGTCGCCGAAGGGGTGGGTGGCAGCCGAGGCCAGGCGCAGGCCGTTTTCGCGGGCCAGGCGGATCATTTCGCGGCGAAGGCCCTTCAGTTCGGTTTTCGCCTCTTTGATGTTGGCGCAGACCGAGGTGCCGACCTCGACGACCGATTGATGCATCTCGGTTTTGACGCGCTCCTGCAAAACCCGCTTGCCCTTTTCGATGATCTGGGCGTGAATGTGCGAGCGCAGATCCCGGGTTTCCGGGTCGACGGTCTGGTACTCTTCTTCAATTCCGAGCGTAAAGGACGGTTTCATTGGGGCACCGGCAGCCAGGCGAGCGGGCGGCCCGGCAAAGTCCTATTAGTATACCCAGATTTGTTGAGGGTTCATAGATAGAAGCTATGAGCCGCGAGCCTCGAGTCGCGAGAGAACGCCCGCCCAAACCGCCGCCGGGGCGGGGCTACGCTCCGGCTTTTTTGCGGGCTTTTGGGGCGCGTGGTTCCACTAACTTTGGGCCGGCCAGGAAAGATGCCCAGCGCATTTCTTCAAATGGCTTTTCGTTGCTTAGGGCTTTCTTCACGGCCAGTTCGGCGACGGCATTGACCACCCAGTCGAAATTCTGCTGGCCTACCGAGGTGATCTCCGCATCGGGCGCAGGGTTCATGAAGTCGATGGCGTAGGGGACGCCGCCTTCCACCGCGAACTCCACCGTGTTCAGGTCATAGCCAAGGGCCCGGCAGAGCGCGAGCGCGTCTTTTTCGATCCGCTCTTTCAGGTTTGGCGGCGGGGGCGGATTACCTTTCACATAGCGCTCGTGGTGCGGGGCCTTCGGGTCGTATTTCATGATGTGGACCTTTTCTTGGCCGACGACATAGCAGCGGTAGTAGTCCTCAAACACGACACCGTGCTGGAGGGTCATGCAGAGGTCGCCAGTCTGGTTATAACTCTGGAAAAACTCTTCGGGCGAATCGACTTTATAGACGTGCTTCCATCCGCCGCCTGCATAGGGCTTTAGAAAAGCCGGGAAGCCGACATAGGCAAAAATTTCTTCCCAGTTGAGCGGGTAAGTCAGATTACGCATCGACTTATCGGTGGTGTCGGGCGGATGCTTTTGATGAGGCAAGATTACAGTTGGCGGAATGGCGACGCCGATTTTGTGGGCCATCGCGTAATTGAAGAACTTATCGTCGGCGGTCCACCAGAAAGGATTGTTGATGACGATGGTGCCATGCAGCATCGCGTTCTTGAGATAGGCGCGATAGAACGGGATGTCCTGCGAAATGCGGTCGATGATGACGTCGTACTTCTTTGGCTCATCCATGCGGATGCCGCCGATCTTGACGAACTCAGCGGTGACGCCTTCGACTTTCATAGAGTTGATTTTGTCCACGAGTGCGGGCGGGAAAGTGTTCTCCATGCCGAAAAGGATTGCGATTTTTTTGGTCATAGCAGGCTCCTAAGTGGTCGTTGGTCGTCGGTCGTTAGTCGTTCGGGATTCGCGGATGATTCTTGGCTTATATGCTCCACCTCTCCTTGGTCAGCTGGCGATGGCCAGCGCGAACGACTGACGACCGACGACTAATGACTCGCTCAAAAATACTTTTGCGCCATTCTTTGCCACAAGGGCCAGTCGTGCTTGCTGTTGTCGCCGTAGATATCGAGCCAGTTCGGGACGGCCTTGGAGTGCAGAATCGCGGCCATTTTCACGTTGGCGTCGAGGCACATATCCCAGTCGGCCGAGCCGAGAACGATTTTCATCTGACGATAGCGGCTTAGATACCAGTCGTCGCTCATGTTAGCGAGATAGTCGGGCGGATTGTTGAAATAGACATTCTCGTCATAGTAGCCGTCGAGAAAGCCTTTGATGTCGAACGATCCGCTCATGGTGGCACAGGCAGAGACGACGTCGGGGTGGCGCATTGAAAAATTCAAGGCATGATAGCCGCCGAAGCTGCAGCCGGTAACGGCGATCTGCGGCGCCCAGTTCTTCCACTTCAAGAACGGCAAGTATTCCTGGACGATGAAGCGCTCGTACTGGACGTGACGCCAGATGCGCGCGCCCGGGTGGACGCTTTTGTTGTACCAGCTTTCGCCATCGACTCCGTCAACACAGAAGACCTGGATCGCGCCCTGGTCGAGTTTACCGGCGAGCGAGCGGATCATTCCGGCATCTTCATACTCAAAGAACCTGCCCATGGAGGTGGGAAAAACGAGAATGGGCTGGCCGGCATGGCCGAAGACGAGCGACTCCATGTCGCGGCCGAGTTCGTGGCTGTAGTGCTTGAAATATTCGCGATGCATGCGCGCGAGGATTGTAACCGAAAGCGGGGTTGGGGAGCATGGCAGCGGGAGCTTGCTGGGAATGAATCGGCGTGTTTGAAACGGCCGGATCAAGGGAAGGGAGAACACAAGGTCCCTCCACTTCGCTTGGCTTCGCCTGCGCTCCGGTCGGGATGACAGAGCTAAGGTCCCGCCGCTTCGCTTCGCTCCGGTCGGGATGACAGAGCAAGGAAGGAGAACACAAGGTCCCTCCACTCCGCTTGGCTTTGCCTGCGCTCCGGTCGGGATGACAGAGCTAAGGTCCCGCCGCTTCGCTTTGCTTCGGTCGGGATGACAAGAGCGGCGGGAGGATGATTCGCAGGGGCTTTCTGATATAGTGTGCCCCATTCGTACAACTCGAAGGTGGGAAAACAAGGAGGATTGCGATGGGAATTTTGGCGTGGATCGTCCTCGGGCTGGTGGCAGGATTCATCGGAAGCAAGATCGTGAATAAGTCGGGGGAAGGATTCTTCCTCGACATTATTCTGGGGGTGGTGGGGGGCTGGGTATTCAGCGTGTTTGGCGCGTCGGGCGTCAGCGGGCTGAACCTCTATAGTCTGGTCGTCGCAGTCATCGGCGCGATCGTCGTGCTGGTGGCCTATCACGCCATACGGAAAGCGGTCTGAGGCGGTCTGAGGCGCCCGGCGACGAGGGATCAGCGGGTGGGCGGCTTTTGGGGATTGATATGCATGTGCTTCAATTTCGATTGCAGCGTGGTACGTTTCAGTCCCAGGCGGGCGGCCGCCCCGTGTTCGCCGCTGATGCGGCCTTTCGACAGCCGCAAGGCTTCGAGAATGTGCTTGCGTTCGGCGGCTTCTAAAGTTTCGGCCTGGGCACGAGTGGAGGAAGCAGGTTGCAACTCGCTGAGCGGGGCCGCGAGCACCGAACCGTTGGTCAGGATAACCGAACGCTCGAGGAAGTTTTCCAGTTCCCGCACATTGCCGGGCCAATCCCAGGCGGCGAGCGCGTTCATGGTTTTCCGGGGAATGCTGGTGATCGACTTGCTCATACGCCGGGCATACTTCCGCACAAAGTGTTCGACGAGGAGAGGAATATCGTCGCGCCGCTCGCGCAAAGGCGGGACGCGGATGGGAAACACGTTCAGCCGGTAATAAAGATCGCTGCGAAATTCGTTGTGGCGCACGCTCTCGGCAAGGTTGCGGTTGGTGGCCGCAATCAACCGGAAGTTCACCTTGAGGGTTTGGGTTCCACCGAGGCGCTCGAATTCCTGATCCTGGAGGACGCACAGCAGTTTCGGCTGGAGGGCGAGGGCGATTTCGCCAATTTCGTCGAGGAACAAGGTGCCGTTGTCGGCCAGTTCGAGCCGGCCGATCTTGCGGTTGACAGCGCCGGTATAGGCGCCCTTTTCAGCGCCGAATAATTCGCTTTCGAGGAGGCCGGAAGGAATAGCGGCGCAATTCATTTTGACGAAGCTGCTGGCGCCGCGCCGGCTCAAGCGATGAAGGGCGCGCGCGACCAGTTCCTTGCCGGTTCCGGTTTCGCCGAGCAACAGAACGGTGGCGTCGCTGGCCGCGACCCTCGTCACCATTTCCATCACGGTTTTCAGACCCTGGCTCTGGCCGATAATTTCCTCGAAGCCCATTTCGGTGTCGAAGGTCTGTTCGAGATAGAGCTTTTCTTCCGTAAGCTTTTCCTTTGCCTGGCGAAGTTCATCTTCGACCCGCTTGCGTTCGGTGATGTCGGAGTCGATGCCGATGGCTCGCAATGGCGTTCCCTGTTGGTCTTTGAAAACCTTCCACCGGCCGTCGATCCAGTGCACGGAACCATCGGGCCAAATCACGCGCCACTCTCCGGCTCCGCGGCCGGTCGCGACGGATTCGGCGAACAGATCCTCAACGTGCTGCCGGTCTGCCGGGTGAATGAGGCTCAGAAATTCTGGAATCGACTTCGGACCCGTCCCCGGTTGTAAGCCAAACATCTCCTCCGTCTGGGGAGTCCAGTGGGCCTCGCCGGTGCGCATATTGCGCTCGAAACAGCCGATCTTGGCTGCTTCCTGAGCTAACCGCATCCGCTCCTCGCTCTCGCGCAGTGCCTCCTCGGCGCGTCTGCGCTCGGTGATGTCGAGAGCAACCCCGCGAATTCCGACGATCTTGCCAGCCTCGTCGCGGACGGCTTCGCGGTGCATGATCGCCCATCCGACGGTTCCATCCTGGCGGCGGAACTCGACCTCGAGTTCATCGGTGCCTCCAGTGGAGAGGAGCGCTTGATTGGCTTGGGAAAGGCGCTGCCAGCTCTCGGGCGTGAAGAAACGCTCCGTTTGCGCGAAGGTCAGGGGCTTTGCATCCGGATCAGAACCGAGGACGCAATAGAGTTGCTCGGACCAGACCAGCGTGTCTGTCCTGAGATCCCGATACCAGCTTCCCAGGCGGCCCAATCGCTGCGCTTCCCGCAGCTCGGCTGCGCTCTTCTGTAAGGCCTGCTCGGCCTGCTTGCGCTCGGTGATGTCGCGGATGACGGCTGCTACCCGGTCGATTCCGGCCGGGCCCTCGACCGGAAGGTAGGTGACCGACAAATCTTTGTCCCCCTTCTCCGGGTATCGATATCTCATTTCGTAGGTTACGACTCTGCCTCGAAAAGCCTCATCCAGTTTTTCCTTGACCACGGTTGCAAGCGCCTCTGGATTGAGTACCTCCGCTGCCAAGCGTCCTACAACCTGCTCTTTGGTCATTCCCCGATAGCTCAGGAACGCCCGGTTCGCGATCACGTAACGATAATCGCGGTTCACTACAGCAATCATCTCTTCGAGGTGCTCCACCACTCTTTCGAACTCTCGCAACCTCTCCTCGGCACGCTTCCGCTCCGTGATGTCCTGCACGATTGTCACGAGGCACCGCGGTTCCTCCCCCGGCCCCCACATCGGCACCACGGAAAGGTTGACCAGCACCACAGTCCCATCCGACCGAACGTAGCGTTTCTCGGCGTCGTAGGCGCGCACCCGCTCCTCAAGGAGTTGCTTTATCCGTGCGGCGCTGTCTGCCTGGTCCTCGGGATGCGTGATGTCCTGGTAGCTCAGTTGCAGCATCTCGTCGGCGGTTCGTCCGGCGATTTCACACAGCTTGGGATTTACCTGGAGAAACCGGCCACTGCGCGCGTCCACCAGAGCAATCCCCGCCGGTGCCCGCTCGTGGATTGCACGGAGTCGCTTCTCGCTTTCTTCCAGCGAGGCGACCGCCCGCTTGCGCTCGGTGATGCTGGTGACATCCTCGGCGAAGATTGCGATGCCGCCGATCACGTCCGCCGTTTCGTACCATGGCCGTACTTCCCACCGTATCCACTGAGTGGAACCGTCGGCGCGGTCGAAGCGGTCATTCTCTTCGCGCAGAACCTCGCCCGCCAGTCCGCGACGATGGAGCTGCTTCCAGCGCTCGGGCAGTTCCGAGAAGACGTCGTAGTGCGAAACGCCGCGCAGATCGCGGTCGCCCAGGCCGTAGTCGGTCCGCCAGCGGCGACTGGCGTAGAGGTAACGCATCTCGCGGTCAAACATCGCCAGCGCCGGCGCGTACTCTTCGAGGACCCGGAACCCATCCGCGGTTTTTCGCAAGTCGCGCTCAATACGCCGCTGCTCGGTGACGTCGTGGGCGACGCCGAACACGACCGGCGCTGCGGTTCCGTCCGTGCGCAAGGTGTTGTGATATTCCCAGACGCGGCGCTTGCCGGAGCGCGTCAGGACGCTGATCAGTCCATGGGCATGGCCTTCGCGGGCAATCATTTTCAGATACTCATCGAATTGCGGGCGGAACTCAGGCGGGACCAGCTCTCGCATCGGGGTGCGCAGGATCTCTTCGACGGCGTATCCCATCTGGCGCGCTGGTTCGGGATTTACGGAAAGCAGGCGGCCCTCGAGGTCGTGGATGCACAGCAGGTCGTGAGAGTGCTCAACGAGATGCTTATTCCAATCGGGGCCCGTCCTGGCGTCCGAAATCAGGTGAGGTTTGAGTTCGGATTCCGCATCCGAACTCTTGGGACTTGGTGTCCCATCGAGCGACGACATGGCACTTCCCCCGTAAGCCGCCAGCGAACCTTATGAGTCAATCGGCCAGATGAAGCGTTGTTGTGTTTCTAGGATCGTTTTAAAAATTAGTGTTTTCCCTCGGGGCGCTAGCGCCGACCGACGGGCGGGAACAGGACACACTGAGAATGCTGGCGGCAGCACAATGCCGTGAGTCGAGGTCACATCCGAGTTTTGTGGAAATTGGAAAAAGCAGGAGATAAATCACGAGTTTGTTCGGTTTTCGGAACACGGGGCGGCTGGTGGTCAGCTGATGAGGGATTTTCGGTCGTAGCGCGGCCGAAGTGGTAGTCCCAACTCAAGAGGGAGCGAGCCAAACGCGCGATTATTGCGTCGCCGCGAAGAACGCGACGCCCCGCGCGGGGCTCATGACCACCAAACTGCATCATCAGCGGACTTGGAGTCGGGGGCACGCGGGGGAGATCAAACTCGCAGGACCTATCAAATCAGAGTTGTAGTCCTGCTTTTTCAATGACTTACACTCCGTTTATTGCGTGCTTCGACCGCTCACCCCGCATTTTCACCCTTTCCCTGCCTTCTGCGTGCATAAACAATCGGAGTTTCAATAGGATAACGATGAATCATTCCATGCATCGAAACTTCCAGGTTTCCGACGTGGAATTCTTGTTTTGAGGGTCCCGCACGGGGACGCAGGGGAAAGTTCTAACTGAGAATCGAGGAGAGCGAGCAGAATGCATAAGCCGATCAAGTACGTTGAGAAAGCCGTAACGGTAGCCGCGAGTGGCGCGTGGGCCATTTTCGAACGCCTGAACCGGGTTGCTCCCAACGCATCGCCGACCCCGAAGTGGTCCGATAAGCCGCTGCTCAAATCGTGGGAGAAGTCGAAGCCGCCGCTAGGATGGCCGCGCTCGACTGACTCGCTGTGCCCGAAGTGCGTGCCGGAGATTCGCCAGCAGATTCTCGACGGCCATCTTCCGGTTGACATCCTGATGAACGAAAAAGTCGGTGAAGTGAAAGCGCAGATCATCGAGAAGGATGGAAAGATCTGGATGGTGAAGGACTGCCCGAAGCACGGGCATTTCGAAGATCTGATGTCGATCGATCCGGAATTTTCGCAGCATCTTGAAGATGTTTTTCCGGGGCGCGATATTCGGGCCCACAAGGACGAACATCTGCATCATCACGGGTCTTCGACCGTGAAGTACGGGCGGGGCGCGGTTTTGACGGTGGATCTGACGAACCGCTGCAACATGATGTGCGACCCCTGCTTTATGGACGCCAACCAGGTCGGGTTCGTGCACGAACTGACGTGGGAAGAAATCAAGACCATGTTGGACAACGCCATTACCATCAAGCCGAAGCGCCAGATGTCGGTGCAGTTCTCTGGTGGCGAGCCTACGCTTTCGCCGTACTTCCTCGACGCGGTTCGCTACGCGCGCAAAGTTGGGTTTAACAGCGTGCAGGCGGCAACCAACGGGATCGAGTTTGCGAAGAGCTTTGAGTTCTGCCAGCAAGCAGTGGAAGCGGGCATGCGGTATGCCTATCTGCAGTTTGACGGCATCGGCAATGCGGCCAACTCGCATCGCGCGGTCGGCAATTTGTTTGATGTGAAGCTGAAGGCGATCGACAACTTGCACAAGGCGGGCTGCGAAATCGTGCCCGTGATCACCATCATCAACGGCATCAACAACGAGCAGGTCGGACGCATCATTCAGTTCGCGCTCGACAATCCGAAGAAAATTGGGTTCCTGAGCTTCCAGCCGGTGTCGTTCACGGGGCGCGACGAGGCGATCACCGACGACCGCCGGATCGCACAGCGCTACACGCTGGCGCACCTGGCGCACGACGTGAAGAACCAGACCGGCATGGGCGAACCTGCCCGCGACTGGTTCCCGATCAGCTTCATGTCGACGTTCAGCGACTGGGCCGACCTGATGCACACCGACGATGCCAACAACAACTGGGGACAACTCTCCTGCGGCTGCCATCCGAACTGCGGCACGGGCATGGCGGTGATGATCGACAAAGAGACCAAGGAAGCGGTGCCGGTGACGGCGTTCCTGAAGGGCGATCAACTGGGCAAGGACATCGCCAAGGTGAACGACGCGGCACGCAGCAAATTCTGGACGATTGCCGGAATGGCGCTGGTGCTGATGAAGAACTACGATCCGTTCAAGTCGCCGACGCACTTCAAGATGACGGATCTGCTGAAGAAGTTCGACAAGAACTTCAACGCGACCGGCAAGAACTACGGCAAGGTGGGTCCGGACCGCACGATTGACGACGTGATGAAGCGGCGGCAGGATCGCTGGAACTTCCTGTTTATCGCGGGGATGTGGTTCCAGGATCTGTTCAACTACGACTTCCGGCGCACTGAGCAGTGCATCATCCCGTACGCCACGCAGGAAGGCGAGATCAGCTTCTGCGCCTACAACACGGGCGTGGGCTGGCGGAACATCATCGAGAAGATGCACATGACGGCCACGCTTACCAAGTGGTACGAAGAGCACGGGCGGCACGAGATTTTTGCGGGCAACAAGAAAGTAAACCTCGAAGATAAGACGCACGCTCTTTATCTGCGGGAAAACATTGTGACCAACGAAGTGCAGCACGATCTCGACAAACTGGGCATTGCCAAGACGGCGCGCGAAGAGAAGACCCGGGCGCGCGATGCGAAGCTGGCGGCTTCGCTCAGTTCCGAGAAGCGTGGGCCGGAAAAGAACGATGCTGCCTACGACGCGCGCATGGCGCAACTGTATCGCGAAGTTGTGCTGAAAGAGAAGGCAGCGACGTCGAACGAGGCGGGGTTCATTCCGTTGGGCGCGATTGCTCCGGCGAACGGCAATGGGCATGCGAACGGCAACGGCGCTGCGAAAGAAACTGAGGAGATGGCCGAACCGGTGGCGGGAGACTAAGCTGCTGGCTTTTAGCTACTAGCTCCTGGCAATCTGGGCCGCTCTTCGGAGCGGCCTTTTTCTTGATGTGCGGCGCACAGCTGGCGGGGAGGAGATCTCGATATGCTGGACGTGATTCTGAAGCGGTTCGAACATCCGGACGAAGTGCGGACATTCGAAAAAGGTAGGTTCGAACTCATTCGCCTGGGTGGCATGACTATTGGCCGGGCTATTTATCAACCGGGATGGAAGTGGTCGGTGCATGTGGGGCCAGGCGTCGGTGCATCGCGCTGCAATGTCGAGCACGTTGGGCTGGTTGTCTCCGGCTGCGCCACGGCAGCGATGGATGACGGTAAGGTCCACGAACTGCGGGCCGGCATGCTGTTTTACATCCCGCCCGGTCCTCCGGGACACGATAGCTGGGTGGTGGGGGATGAGCCGTACATTTCCCTGCATTTTCTCAGTGCGGAACACTACGCAGCCAAGTAGCGGCTCGTCGCGGCGCTGTCGATCTCAGGGACGCGGCGGCGTATGCCGGGTTACCTGATACCAGCGGCGCACGGCGACCACGGACCAGATCGCCTCCACCAGGCCGAACGGCCACGCGCCTTGCAGGAATCCGTAGACAGAGCCCAGCGCGCACGAAACGGCAAAGGCGAGGATGAACCATGGGCTGCGCGCCTCGAGCGCGTAGGTGACGAGCATGGCAGTGACCGCGAACAATCCGAACAGTGTAAGTGCGCTCACGCCGGCCATCCTTTCATGCGACTCACCAGGTGTGTGGTTTCAACATTCGTCATTTTTCGCGCCCCGCTGCATTCGATTTAACCACGGTTTGTCCACGGCCGAAGCACGCGGTCGATGAATTGCGACGAGTGATCGATCCCGCCGGACGCAGGACGTCCGCTCGCTCCTTAAAACATTTGAATTTGCTGTTACCCTCTAATGCCTTGAGGCTTTCGGGCAGGTCGCGGACAGGAGTGTCCGCGCCACACAAGGTTATGGAATCCTCTGAAATTCGCGGGGCGTCGCTGGGCGAGATTGCGCTCGTGTTCCTGAAACTCGGGACGATTGCGTTTGGCGGGCCGGCGGCGCACCTGGCAATGATGGAAGACGAATTCGTGCGGCGGCGGAAGTGGATTACCGCGGCCGATTTTCTGGATCGGCTGGCGGCGGCAAATCTGATTCCGGGGCCGAATTCAACGGAAGTCGCGATATTCATTGGCAAGCACAAGCGCGGCTGGCTGGGCCTGATCGTGGCGGGCTGCAGCTTCATTATTCCGGCGGCGCTGATCGTTTCGGCGATTGCGTGGGCCTATGTGCGGTTCGGGTCTTTGCCGCAGGTTCAGCACGTGCTTTACGCGATTAAGCCGGTCGTAGCGGCAATTATCATTCAGGCGCTCGTGAGGCTGGGGCAAAGCGGCGTGCGAACAACTTTGCTGGGCGTGATTGCCGCATTGGCGGCGGCTTTGAGCTGGATGGGCCTGAGTCCGGTGCTGGTGCTGCTGGTTGCCGGGACGCTGTCGGCGGCGGCATTGGCAGTGCGAGGACGGTTGCTCAGTGTTGCAGCCTTATCCGTTCCCAAGATTCTTGCCGCGATGACGGTGGCGGTGGGGGCGGCCGCCGCGATGCCGGTGGGGCTGTGGCGGCTGTTTCTGTCGTTCGTAAAGATCGGGTCGGTAGTGTTTGGCAGCGGATACGTTTTGCTGGCATTCCTGCAAGCCGAATTTGTGGAGCGGTTGCACTGGTTGACGGAGCGGCAACTGCTCGACGCGGTCGCAGTGGGACAGTTCACGCCCGGACCCTTGTCTGCGACGGCGACGTTTATTGGTTTTGTGGTGGCGGGATGGAAGGGCGCGATTGTAGCAACGATTGGAATTTTTCTGCCGGGCTTCATTCTGGTTGCTCTGAGCGAACCGGTGATTCCGCGGCTGCGCCGGTCGCCCGTCTTCGCGGCGGCGCTCGATGGAGTGGTCGCGGGGTCGCTTGCGTTGATGGCGGTTGTGACCTGGCAACTGGGCAGGGCATCGATTCTGGACTGGACGACACTCGCCATCTTCGGGGCGAGTCTGATCGCGCTGCTGCGGTTTAAGGTGAACTCGGCATGGCTGATTGCGGGCGCGGGAATTGCAGGATGGCTGCTGAAATGAGGACCAGCGATGCTGCGGGGACGACGCTCGGCCTTCGGTTTCGAGGAGCATGGCAATGAGTGAAATCGAAATCCGCCCAGCGGAACGGCGCGATCTGGCGCGGCTGACGGAGATCTACAACTACTACGTGGTGAATACCCCGGTGACGTTCGATGTCGAGCCGTATGCGGTGGAGCGGCGGGAAACGTGGTTTGCGCAGTTTGGTCCGACGGGGCGGTATCGGCTGCTGGTGGCCGAGAGCGAGGCGGGCGTGGTTGGCTACGCCGGGACCACGCGGTTTCGTCCGAAGGCAGCCTACGATACGACCGCGGAGACGACGATCTACTGCGCACCCGATGCGGTCGGAAGAGGGATTGGCAAGCGCCTCTACGCGGCTCTGTTTGAGGCATTGCGCGGCGAGGATATTCACCGGTTTGTGGCGGGATATGCTTTGCCCAATCCTGCGACAGCGGCGATCCACGAGCGATTTGGATTCAAGGTGGTCGGAGTGTTTCACGAGAACGGGCGGAAGTTCGGGAAGTATTGGGACGTGTGCTGGGTGGAGCGGGCGGGTAGGGACGGGCGGTAACATTCAGAAGGCTCGGGGGCAGGCGGCATCTTCCTGACCGCAGCGAGGGCGGACGCCCTTGCGACCGCCGGCAGGGTGCCGGCGTTACGTTCGCAGGTTGCGCCCGCACAGGCTGCGCTCGCTCAGTTAGCCTTGCGCAACACGAATGAAGAGGCTCGCTGCGCTTGCTAGAACTTCTGCTCGTCGGCCGACGGGCCGTAGAGCGCAGGCACGGGTATATTGAGCAACCGGAAATACATGGTCAGCTGCCCGCGATGGTGGATGATGTGATTGAAGACCATGCGGCGGAGCACGGCGGCGCGAGGCTCGCGGAAAAGTTCCTGTTCGCCCATGAGCAGGGCCCAGGGCTTGGCGTAGGCCGCGTCAGTGCCGGCGGCGAGGGCGGCGCGCGCTTCGATGCGATTTTTGTCGAAAACTTCGAGCAGTTCTTTGCGATTTGTGGGCGTGGGCAGGGCGAAGTTCGAATCGCCTCCGGCCGAGATATCAAGCGAATCCTGTTCCATGGTCATCTTGGCCCAGTGCGGGATGGTGGCGATGTGGGTGGCCATCCAGCCGAGCGTGCCGGACTTTTCGTGGGGCTGCCAGGAGAACTTGTCGTCGGGGACGCGCTCGAGGGTGCGGCGCGTGCTGTCCATTTCCATGTCGAATTCGGGGAGCAGAGTATCTTTAACGGGCACGGGATAAGTCTCCTGAGATGAATTTGTAATTTGGCGATTTGTAATTGGGAATTGAAGGCCTGTGAGATGGGGAATCGTGCTTCTCAATTACAAATTGCAAATTATGAATTAACAATTCTATCAGTTGGCGGGTGGTACTAGGGCCCACCGCAGCCCCTTCCGAGGGGCGGGGATTGTATTTCCCCCTTGGTGACGGACGGGTTAAAATAGGGGATTCCGTGCCGCCGGTTGGGTGCGCTGTCAGCCTCCAGAAGGTGTTTGTGGAACAAGGCGGCTTCGGATTTTTAATTGGTGGAACCGGTCGCAAATCTCGCAGATACAGGGTTAAAGACGCGAATTGACGGGGATGCCTCCCCGCTTAGCGCGACTCACCCTGCCACGCCGCCGTTGCGTTCTCGGCCGGCGTCGCCGGTGTATTGGCGGGTTGAGGGCAGTTTGCTGGAACTGACAACGATCCGGCCGATTGCGTTTTTTACCTGGAACAGCCAGACCTACATTGCAAGGGTGGTGCGGCGCAGCCTGGTGCTGCTGATGGCGTTGCTGCGGCCGTTCTTGTATGCGGCCAACCGGGTGGCGGCGACCCGTATTGTGCACGCGGTGCTGCGCGGCATTACGCGCGACCGGCTCGATTCGCTGGGCGAGGAAGAGTTCGAATACAAGCTGAAGCCGCTTCTGAAAGAAGAAGGGCTGCGGCATTTGAAGGCCTTGCAGGCAAGCGGGGCCGAGGTCGTGCTGGTAAGTCAGGGCCTTGACCACATCATGCGCCCGCTAGCGCAGCACCTGGGCGTGCGCTGGATTATCGCCAACCGGTTGGATTTCCGGGATGGCGTGGCGACTGGCCGGCTGCTGAGCCCGGTGATCCGGCCGCGCGGATTGTTTGCGCGGATTCGCGAAGCGGGGCCGGACGGGCAGCAGAGTCCGGCGCGCTGGGTGCGGGCGCTCGGCTTGCGCGGCCCCAAGGCATTGGCTTCGGCGATTGTACCGGCGGTGCGGGTGGAAGCGCCGCCCGTGCGGCCCATTGTCTATTTCGACGAAACCCGGCATGCGGAGCGGTTTTCGGTGCGGAGCGCGCTGGCGGGAAAGCGCCTGATGCTGATCGGCGTGACGGGATTTATCGGCAAGGTGTGGCTGGCAAACACCCTGATCCAACTGCCCGAGATCGGAAAGCTATATCTGCTGATTCGTGGCCAGAAGTCGAACCCGGGACAGCAACGCTTCGAGAAGATGCTGGAGGAGTCCCCAGTTTTCGATCCGGTCTTTGAGAAGTACGGCGATCAGCTGGCGGCCTTGCTGGCGGACAAGATTGAGGTGGTTGAGGGCGATGTTTCGCAGCCTGCGATGGGTCTGGATGCCGGGGTGGCAGCGCGGCTGGGCCGGGACCTCGACCTGATCGTCAACAGTTCAGGGCTGACGGATTTTAATCCCGATCTGCGGGACGCGGTCGCGGTGAATGTGGACTCGGCATACCACCTGGCCGAGTTTATTCGCGGATCGGATCATGCGGCGCTGCTGCATCTTTCGACGTGCTACGTTGCGGGGCAGCGCGATGGACGGGTGGGCGAGTGGGTGCGTCCGAATTACACGCCGGCGGGTGTGCCGGCTTTTGACGCGGAGAAAGAGTGGTGTGAGCTACACGATCTGCTGGACTCGGCAGAGGCGCGCGCCGAGAGTCCGGAAGTGACCGAAGAACTCACACGGCAGGCACTGGAAAAAGAACATGCGGCCAAGGATCTGAGCGGGCAGGCGCTTGACAATCAGATTCGCAAGAACCGCGTGCGCTGGCTCAAGAATTATCTGACAGAAGAAGGCAAGAAGCGGGCCACCCGGCTGGGATGGCCGAACACGTATACGTACACAAAGAGCCTTGCCGAGTCGCTGATCGCCAAGCACGGCGAGGGGCTGCCGATTGCGATTGTGCGACCGGCGATTGTCGAGACATCCGTAACGAAGCCGTTCCGAGGATGGAATGAAGGAATCAACACTTCGGCGGCACTGTCGTACCTGCTGGGCACCGCATTCCGGCAGTTGCCGTCGAATGAACGAAAGCGTCTGGACATTATTCCAGTGGACGCAGTTTGCGCGGGCATGACGCTGATTGCAGCGGCGCTGGTGGAACGGCGGCACGATCCGCTGTATCAGCTGGCCACATCGGTGACGAATCCTTGCGATATGGGCCGGTCGATTGAGTTGACCGCGCTGGCACACCGGCGGCACTATCGCGCGCAGGAGGGTCTGGAATACTGGCTGCGGCTGCGAATGGATGCGATTCCGGTATCGAAGGCGCGGTATAACCGGATGTCGGCGCCGGCGCAGCGGGTGATTATCCAGAGGATTCAAGCGATCATGTCTCCGCTGCCCATCGCGAAGCCGTTGGCGAAGGCGGAACGCAGTTTGCAGCGCGTGGAAAAGCTGATCCAGCTGTTCGAGCCTTTCATCCTGCTCAACGAGCACGACTTTGTTGCGGACAATGTCGAAAAGCTGTCGCAGGCGCTGGCGCCCGAAGAAAGGGACGTGTTCGGGTACGATACGGCGGGCCTCGATTGGTGGCAGTACTGGATCGATATTCACATTCCGGCGTTGCGGCGGTGGACGTATCCGCTGATCGAAGGCCGGCCGCTGGAAGCGCGCGAGCCCCGGGTGCTGCAAATGCCGGGCGCCGACGCGGGCCATGACCGGCGCGAAATGCCGGCAGCCGATGAAAATGGAAAGAGCGTAAGAACAGGGACGAACGGTGCTACGTGGCGATATTCCTGACCGGCTCCACAGGCTACATCGGCGCGCACGTTGCCGCCAATCTGCTTAACCAGCACGATGCGACATTGAACCTGCTGGTGCGAGGGCGCGATGCCCGCGACGCCGAGATGCGGCTCTGGGATGCGCTCCAGTTGCACCTTGCGTTTCCGGCGTTCTACCAGTATTTGCAGGCGAAGATCCGGATTTTTTGCGGCGATCTTACTTTGCCGCAGTTCGGACTCGATCGCGACGCATACGACCGGCTGGTACATACGACCGATTCGGTCATTCACTGCGCCGCCTCGTTGAATCGCAAATCGGAGAAAGCCTGCCTGAATGTGAATCTGCGCGGGACGCTCGAAGTGATCCAGTTGGCGCGGCATTCGCAGTACTATCACGGGCTGCGCAGGTTTTCGGACGTGAGCACGGTGGCGGTAGCGGGCAAACGCGCGCACGAAATCGTGACCGAGGAGCGATCGATTGAGTGGGACCGGTCGGATTACGATCCTTATGCGCGCACCAAGAAGTTTTGCGAGCACATGGTGCGAGAGCTGCTGCCGGACGTTCCGCTTACGATTTTCCGGCCGAGCATTGTGCTCGGCGACAGCCGGTACGCGGAGACGACGCAGTTCGACATGGTGCGATCGTTCGTATTTCTGGCCGGTTTGCCGGTGCTGCCGTTCCGTCCGCACGACAAGATCGACATCGTGAACGTGGATTTTGTGGCGAGCGCGATTGCCGAGCTGCACATGAAGCCAAGTCCGGCGCATGACATCTATCATCTTTCCTCGGGCAACGACTCGCAGACATTCCGGGAATTGACGAAAGCGCTGGCCAAGGAGCAGAACATGCGCGGGCCGCTGTTTATGCCGATTCTCGACGGGCCGTTTCGCTCAGTCGTGAACGTGCTGGCGAATCGCAAGGGCCGGGTGGGGAATGGCGCGTCACTGATGAAGGTTTTTCTCCCGTATTTGACCTGGAACACGGTATTCGACAACACGCGCGTAACGACCGAACTGGGGCGGAAGCCGGTGCCGTTTTCGCAATACGGCTTTCCGCTGCTGCGCTTCAGCCGCCAGCACAATTTCACGTATCCATACCAGGAGTGGCCGGCCTCAACGAAGGCGGGAGGTTCAGCGGCATGATGGACTTCGTTCTGGAAGCGTGGGTTTCGGGGATCATCGAGTCGAAGAAACTGCAGTGGATGGTGGGCCGCGGCGAGCCGTGGAAGCCCGGCGAGAAACTGAGATTGCTGTTTGCCGGCTATAACGGCACGCGCAACACGGGTTCCGATGTGCGCGTGGAGGAGATGCTGCGGCAGGTGCGGAGAATTCTGGGGCCGGAGCACGTGGACCTCACTATGATGACGTTCAACTTCGACCGCTCGCGCGGGTATTTTGAAGGCACGTCGCAGGTGAGGCTGCCAGACATTTTCCCGCCGTTTCTGGCGAGGGAGGTGCCGAAGCATCATGGCGTGGTGGCGTGCGAAGGTTCGATGTTCAAGTCGAAATTCGCAAATGCGCTCGCTACGATGATGATCGGCTCGCTGGGCATCGCGGCAGCGGAGAACAAGCTTTCGATCGGTTACGGCGCCGAGGCGGGTCACATGGATCCGCTGGTGGCGAAGATGTGCGCACGATTTTGTAAAGATTCGCTGGTAATTACGCGCAACGAAGAGTCGCGACAAATTCTGCGCGAATTAGGTGTGCCGACCGAACTGGGCACCGACACGGCATGGACATTCGAACCGCTGGGCGCCGAGTACGCGCAAAAAGCCTTGCGCGCCCTGGGTTGGGACGGGAAAACGCCGGTGCTGGCGATATGTCCGATCAATCCTTTTGAGTGGCCGGTGAAGGCCTCGATTGCGAAAGCCGCGCTGCACGGCCTGACCGGTGCCTACAAGGAAAGCCATTACCGCGGGCCGTACTTCCATCATGCGGGTCCGGAGGCCGACCGGGCGTATGAACACTATCTCAGTTCGATTGCGAAGGCGGTGGCGGCGTTCCGGCAGAAGAAGAATGTTTTTGTGATCATGGTGGCCACCGAAAGGCTGGATGCGCGGCCTTGCCGGCGGATTTCGGAAAAGCTTGGAGGCGTGCCGGTGCTGACCTCCGAAGAGTACAACATGTATGAGTTGGTGAGCATTCTGCGCGCCTGCCGACTGATGGTCTCGTCGCGCTATCACGGGATCGTGACCTCCATGCCGGCGCTGGTGCCCTCGGCGGGGATCACGATGGATGAGCGCATCCGGAACCTGATGAACGAGCGCGGGCACAAAGAACTGCTGATGAATGTGGACGATGTGGATTTGGAGGCGCGAACGCTGGCAGCGCTCGAAATTCTCGACCGCGACAGCGAGCGCATTGCCGACGGGATCGGGCGTACTGTGGTCCGCAATCTGAAATCCATGGCGCGGATGGGTGTGTATTTTGAGGAAGAAGTGCAGCGGCGGTACCCGGAGTTTCCAACGCGGCGTGGAGAGTGGAGTTGGGAGGATTATCTGCCGCCGATGAGCGAGGGGTTGCACGAGTTAGTTAAGGCGTTCGGGTAGGGTCATGAGGAGAATGCCTTGACGCGCGCGAAGAGAAGTTAAGGAAGCAGGGGTCCTTCGACTCCGTAGCTGCCTCGCTTCGCGAAGCGGCTATTCCGCTCAGGATGACAAATCACAATAGTTCTGAATCGTGGACGCATGAGCTTTCTCGATCAAATCTTTGCCAGTCTCGATAAGAACGGCGACTCAGTCGTGCTCCAGGAGTTGCGCGAAGGCACTCCGGCACAAGTGACGGCGAGGGAACTGCTCGCACAAGTGCAGGTGGCGCGGGCGTATCTGCGGCGGCTGCGTCTGAAAAAGGGGGATCGTTGCGCGCTGCTTGCGCACAACTCCATCCGGTGGGTGGCGATGGATCTGGCGATCATGGCCGAAGGGCTGATCGCGGTGCCTCTGTATGCTCGGCAGGCTCCGGCGGAACTGGTCGCCATGATGAAGGATTGCTGGCCCGCGGTGATCGCTTGCGGAGAGCAGTCGCTGGCCGATGCGATCACGCAGGAATGGGCGGACGCGCCACCGTGTTTCCAGTTCGACAACGTTTTCACGAAACAGCGCGGGCCGGTCGACAATGGTGCGCCGGCCGTGACCGAACAGGACGTGGTCGCCATCATCTACACCTCCGGCACCTCGGGCGAAGCGAAAGGCGTGACGCTGAACGCCGGCAACATCGGTCATATGCTGGGGTGCACTTCCGCGAGGCTCGATCAACTGATGAAGCGTTCGCTCACGAGCGGCCTACAGGATGGCGTTTTTCACTATCTGCCATTTTGTTTTGCCGGATCGTGGATCATGCTGCTGACGTGCCTGCTGCGCGGGTCGAAAGTAAGCTTGAATACCGATCTTGGAAAGATCGCCGCCGACATGCGGTCGGCGGCGCCCGATTATTTCCTGAATGTTCCAGCCTTGCTTGAGCGTATGCGCAAGGCCGTGGACGAACAGCTTTGGAAAACAGGCGGCGTGGCGCTGAAAATCTACAGCAAGGCCAAAGGCGCATGGGTCCGGCGGCAGGAAGGCAAAAGACGCGCCGGAGACGGGTTATGGCTTGGGCTGGCGAATCGCCTGGTATTTCCCACCATCCGAAAAAAGATGATCGGCGACCGGTTGCGAGCGCTGATTTGCGGGTCGGCGCCGTTGAACGTCGAGACACAGCTGTTCTTCATGATGCTGGGGATTCCGGTGCTGCAGGTCTATGGGCTGACCGAGACGACGGCGATCTGTACCATGGACGATCCCGATCGACCCGTGATTCCGGGGCGGGCTGGGCCGGCAATCGCGGGAGTTGAGATGAGGCTGGCGGCCAATGAAGAGATTGTGGTGCGCGGCCCGAATATTTTTCCGGGATACTGGGGGCGTCCGGAGGAAACGGCGAAGGTGCTGCGCGACGGATGGTTTCATACCGGCGACCAGGGCGAAGTGGATGCGGCGGGAAACTGGAGAATTGTCGGGCGGCTGAAGAATCTGATTATTCTGGGATCGGGCCACAACATTGCGCCCGAGCCGATCGAGGATAAAGTGCTGCAGCTGTTGCCGGGAGCGATACAGGTTGTGGTCGTTGGCAATGCACGGGGATATCTGACGGCGTTGCTTGCCGGCCCGGTCGGCGGGAAAAAGGCGCAACAGGCGCTCGATCTCGTCAATTCCGGACTGCCGCATTACAAGCAGGTGCGGGCGTTCCACATTGTGGATGAGCCTTTCACGATAGACAGCGGATTGCTTACGGCGAACGGAAAACTGAAGCGTGACATGATTGCGCAGCGCTTTAAGGGCGAGATCGACGCGATGTATCAGACCTCGGAGAATCAGGTTTCGAAAGACCGGACGGCGAAGACGGCATGAGCGAACCATCCATCAGGGAACATCCCGTTCAACCACACAAGGGCCAAACCCTTTCGTGGCAAATTGTGAATGGCGCGATTGAGCTGACCCTTCATCGCCAGCCCTGTAACGAAATTGGATCGCTCATGCTGGCGGAGCTGGAAGATTTCGTGCGCGCACTGCCGGAACTGACCAACGAAGCGCATGCGCTGATTCTTCATTCCTCGCAGGCTGTGGGATTTTCGGCAGGGGCAGATTTGCGCGAACTGTACCAGCGCTCCCAGGGATTGAAGAAGGCCGAGGCAGCACACGGTGTTCGCGAATTTCTGGAGCGCATCCATGCCGTCATGAACACGATTGACGCGCTGCCACTGACGACGGTGGCCGCGGTGCATGGGGTGACTTTTGGCGGCGGCTTCGAACTGGCGCTGGTCTGCGACATTATTATTGCGGATCGCATGGCCCGTTTTTGTTTTCCCGAGTTGCGGCTGGGACTGATTCCGGGATTCGGCGGGATTCCACGTCTGAAGCGGGATTTGGGGAATGCAGTCGTCCGTGATCTGCTGCTGACCGGCCGCAGCTTTAACGTGATGAAGGCGCAGCAGGTCGGGCTTGTGAGCCAGATTGCGGCGGAAGGAGAAGCGCTGCGGGTGGCGCGCGCGACGGCCAGCCAGGTTGGAAAGTTCGACCGGGCAACGGCGGCGGCGGCGAAGAAATTTGTTAAGCCGATTCCGTACGAGGAGTTGAAGCAGGAAATCGATATTTTCTGCGATTTGTATGCGCAGCCGGCCGTCGAAGAAGGGTTGCGCAGATTTGTGGAGAACGAAACTGCACAGCCGTATTTGCCATGAATTGTGTGGATTGGTGATTTGTAATTGGTGATTGGAAGAACGACATCATGCCGACGACCGACAAAACGCTCGACGAAATTCTGAACCTTGCCGCGATGCATTTCAAAGTCCCGCGGGAGAAGCTCACACCGGACGACGACTTTTTCAAGACGCTTGGTATTGACAGCCTGCAGGCGCTTGACTTGCTCACGCGCCTTGAGCACCACTTCCGAATCGAATTGCCGGACTATGAACTGCAGGGCGTGTCCGATTTCCGGACGCTGGCGGAGAGAATTCAGTCGAGACTGTAGCTTTCCTTCCACCACGGAGGCACGGAGACACGGAGAAAATCTATTCAATCCTTGTGTTCGGCGATCCTAGTTCCTTTGTTCCAGGCGACAGTTTGATACACTCTGCTTTTCTCGGTGGCTCCGCGTCTCCGCGGTGAGATAACGATCTGAATGCTTGATCTTCGTCAATATGCCAGCCTGGGCGCCGCCCTGGCCGCTGCGCTCGATCGATGGCCCACCGAAACCTGCCTGATTGAAGCCGATCGCGACCGCGAGAAGGTTCGCCATACGTATTCCGACTTCAAGGACATGGCGCGGCCGCTGTGCCGCGCTCTTGAAGACGCCGAATTCAAGCCCGGCGACCGGGTGGCGATCATCATGACGAATCAGTCGAAGTGGCTGATTTCGGCGTACTCAATTTTCTTTTGCGGCGGAGTGCTGGTGCCGCTGGATTACAAGCTGTCGGCGGCGGAGCATCTGCAATTGCTGGCACATTCGAAGGCGCGTTTTCTGATTGTGGAATATTACCTATGGCGGGCGATTACGCAGTCGCCGGAATTCTCGAAGCTGGCCACTGAGATTGTCCTGGTAACGGAGGCACCGGCCGGGGTCGATCTGCATGGGGCTTACCGGTGGGAAGAATTCCGTCGCAAGGGCGATCCGCAGTTTGTGCCGCGGCAGCGGGAGGATACGGCCTGCATCGTCTATTCGTCAGGCACGGGAGGACGGCCGAAAGGATGCGTGCTGACCCACGACGCGTACCTTGAACAGTGCGCGGCGCTGACGGCGTGGTATCCGTTCTGGCCGGGCGTGCGCTATTTGAGTATCTTGCCGACGAATCATGCGATTGACTTCATGGTCGGCTTTATCGGGCCGTTCGTTTGCGGGGCCTGCGTGGTGCACTTGCGCACGCTGCGCCCGGAGTTTGTGCGTGATGCCTTTGTGCGTTATCGCATTACGTATGTGAGCCTGGTGCCGATGGTGCTGAAGAACCTGGAGCGCGGACTACGGGCGAAGTTCGATGAACTGCCGCCGAAAAAACGCTGGATGCTGGACCGGTTGATTGGGCTGAACAAGATGTTGACGCGGGGCCGGCCTCAGGTTGCGCTGAGCCGGCGCCTGCTGCCGCAGGTTCACAAGGCATTTGGAGGGGAACTGCTGGCGCTGATCGTGGGTGGTGCCTTTACGGATCCGGCGACCATGCAGTTTTTTTACGACCTGGGCATTCCGGTAACGTGCGGATACGGGCTGACGGAAGCGTGCACGGCAGTCACTCTTAATGATTTGAAACCGTTTCGCGCGGATACGGTGGGCACGCCGCTGCCGGGAAGCGAGGTGCGCATTTTGCATCCGGATGAGGACGGAATCGGCGAAGTTGCCGTGCGCAGCCGCGCGGTGATGTCGCATTATCTCGACGATCCCGAGTTGACGGCGCAGACGATCGTCGAGGGATGGCTGCTGACGGGCGATCAGGGGCGGTTCGAGGCGCACGGCCATTTGCAGCTTTTTGGCCGCAAGAAAAATATGATCGTCACCGAGGGCGGGAAGAATATTTATCCCGAGGACGTCGAGTCGGTGTTTGACGGGCTTCCGGTGAAGGAATATTGCGTGTTTGCGGCGAATTATCTTTGGCCGGAAAAGACGCTGGGGAAGGATAAAGAAGTGCTGGTGCTTGTGTTGCGGTTCGAACCGAACCAGCAATTCGATGACCGCCTGCGCGAGGAGATCGTGACGAGCAACCGGCGCCTCCCGGACTTCAAGCGGGTGGGCGGCTGTTTTATATGGGAGAAAGATTTTCCGCGGACTGCATCGCTGAAGATCAAACGGGGAGAGCTGGCTGCGGAGATTGGGAAGGGCGGAACGCGGGCTGCGATCCTGGAAATCTAGTTCTCAGTTGTCAGTTGTCGGATCTCAGTCAAGACAGGTTGATGCCAACTGCGGGTGATGATCTTGCCCGCGCAGCTGAAAGCTGAAAACTGGCAGCTGAGAACTGCTTCTTATGAACGACGCTTTTCTGGCCATCATCAATCCGGCGGCTGGAGGCGGACGATGCCGCGAGCTGGTGACGCCGGCGCTGGCGCGGCTGCGGGCGGCGGGGATCGCCATCGATACCGCAGAGACGAGCGGGCCCGGACAGGCTACGCGGATTGCGCGCGAGGCTTATGGGCACGGAGTGCGCCGGTTTCTCGCGGTGGGCGGCGATGGGACATCTTACGAAATCGTGAATGGGCTGTTTCCGGATAGTCTGGCAGCCGTGTCGAGCAACGAAGCCGCCGGCTCATCGGGCGGCCAAGGGAGTGGCGAAGAGCGAATTCCAACACTTGGATTTCTTCCGCTGGGTACGGGCAATTCCTTCCTGCGGGACTTCAGCGATCCGAAAGCGGCCGATCGCGGGCTGGAACACGCGATGCGCGCGATCGAGGCGCGGCAATGGCGGCCGTGCGATGTTTTGCGGCTGGCGCACAAAGACGGCGAACTTTATTTCATCAACCTCGCAAGCGTGGGCTTTGCAGCAGACGTGGCCGCGCTTCGGCATCGGCGGTTCCTGGGGTTTGGACACGCCGGATACCTGGCTGCAATTTTTCTGAGCCTGGCGCGATTGAAGCGGCGGCCGTTTGCGGTTCGGGTTAACGGTCAAGGCGAGTTTGACCGGCGGCGCTGCCTGTTTCTGG
Source organism: uncultured Acidobacteriaceae bacterium (assembly GCA_963791085.1). Classification (GTDB taxonomy): domain Bacteria; phylum Acidobacteriota; class Terriglobia; order Terriglobales; family Acidobacteriaceae; genus Acidiflorens. Next base: position 439,357 of record CAWBQG010000001.1, read on the forward strand.
CTTTCAACAATAGTAAATTCACCGGCGGAACCATGATGATCGCGCCCGATGCCCGCACCGACGATGGATTGATCGAATATGTTCGCTGGGGCCCGATTGGGCGTCTGGGGCTGCTGCGAAATCTGGCGACGCTATATGACGGCACGCATACCCGGCATCCGATGGCCGAGCGGCAAGGGGCGCGTCGCGTCGAGTTTCAATTGGATGAACCGGTGGATGTGATGGTGGATGGCGAGGTGATGAAGCTCGAATGCCGCGCGATCGACGTGCTGCCCTCGGCGCTGCGGGTCGCGGTTTGAAGATCGCGAGTTGAAACAGTCGTGATATAAGAAATCGACACGCTTATCGGCCATGTCACCCGAGAGAAAAGAACGACAACCAGATCGATCGGCCGCAGAAGGCTCGCGCAATTGGGGCTGGCGGGCAATTTGGGCAGCTGCGATCGTGGCCGCTTTCGGCCTGGCCTACTATCTGGGCGACCGCACGCAGCACAAACACGACGCGTTTGCGCGGTGTTTGAGCGACCGCGGAGTCAAAATGTATGGAGCGTGGTGGTGTTCGCATTGCGAGGAGCAGAAAGCAAAATTTGGGAAGTCATTTGAGTACGCGCCTTACGTGGAGTGTGGCGTAAAAGGCGACACGCATAAAGAGGCCCAGGTTTGTAAAGACGAAAATATACACAATTTTCCGACCTGGCAATTCCCCCCTACGGGCGAGCGTGTGGAACGGGTTCTCAGCCTGGAAGACCTGAGAGACCGGACGGGATGCGCGCTGCCGTGAGCGGGTTTTCGAAGGCGCTGATGTGGACAGTTGCCATTCTTGCCGTCGGCGGGGTGGCGCTCTCGTCGGTGTCGTTGCAGCGTCACTATGCGACGTCCAAGACTGCGTATTGCAGCTTCGGGGAAACATTCGACTGCGACATTGTGAACCGCAGCGAATACTCGTCGATTTTTGGGATCCCCGTAGCTTTGATCGGAATGCTCGGCTACGCAGCTCTGGCGGGGCTGGCTACGGTGTATCGCAATCGGCGCGAGACGCCTGCCTGGCTGTTTGGCGGGGCGGCGGCAGGATTGGCGTTCGCTCTCTATTTGACGTATGTGGAGGGTCACATTCTGGGCGTATGGTGCATCCTTTGCCTGAGTTCGCTGGCCGTGATCGCGGTGACAACCGTTTTGGCGGGACAGATATGGTGGAGGCGGGAGCGCTAGCGGGGGAAAACTGATGTCGGCCCCACCAGGGCGAAGACCGCGTGCGTTGAACACTCCCCCAATCCAGATTTGCTGACTTGATGCCAAGGCCAACACCTCGAAAGCCGAGAACGAAGCGTACGGATGAACTGGGAGTGCCGGTTTCACGCGGCAATTTGTGGCTGCATGAGCTGCGCAGCCGAATCTTTGGAAACACGCGCCTGGTGCGGGTTTGGCTGCCACCAGATTATGACGGATGGGGCGCGACGCGCTATCCCGTGCTCTATCTAAACGACGGACAGAATCTGTTCGAGCCAGCGACGGCGTTTGCCGGAGTGCATTGGCAGGTCAGCGAGACGGCGACTCGCCTGATCGCCGAAAACAGGATTCGGCCTCTCATCATTGTGGGGATCGATAACACGGGCAAGAATCGCGCGCGCGAGTATATTCCCTACAAGTCGCGCGACCCGAAGATTCTGGAGCCGCAAGGGTCGCGCTATCCCGAGTTCGTTCAGCGCGAGGTGATGCCGCTGATTGAGGAGCGGTATTCGGTCCTCCGAGGGCCGGAGGACACGGGCCTGGGCGGATCGTCGTTGGGTGGGCTGATTGCCCTCTATACGCAATTGGCCGCGCCGGGGATTTTTGGACGACTGCTGATCGAAAGTCCGTCGTTGTTTGTGGCGAACAAGAAAATTCTGAAAGAAGCGCGAGGATTTCGAGCCTGGCCATCGCGCGTGTACCTGGGGGTGGGGACGCGGGAAGTGGGCAACGCGGAAAAAGACGCAAAGACGGTGGATGATGTGCGCGAACTGGCTGCGATTTTGCGGGAAGCGGGCCTCGATGAAGATCGTTTGCGGGTGCGGATTGAGGAAGGCGCAACGCACACGGAATCGGCCTGGGCCGCGCGCTTTCCGGAGGCGCTGGAGTTCCTTTATTCGGACATGCCTGCGGGCCCCTCCTCGAACGTCCGGACGCCACCGGGGTCGCAGCCACCGGGCCGCCGGGGTTAATATTGTGGTCTTCAAAAAAGGCGGGTCAAAAAGGGGGTCGTTGATGAATTCACGCCGTTTGTGGACATCGTGTGTTTTGTTCGCAGCAGTGGCGGTTTGCGCCGCCGCGCAGCCGTATAACGAAGCGCAGTTCAAAGGCATGCAGTGGCGCAATATCGGCCCCTATCGCGGCGGCCGGGTGCTGGCCGTGACCGGAGTGGTGGGCAATCCCTTTACGTACTATTTTGGCGGCGTTGCGGGCGGGGTGTGGCGCACGAGCGATGGCGGCATCAGCTGGCAACCGATTTCCGATGGGAGCGTCATGGCTTCGATCGGCGCCATCGCCGTTTCGGAATCGAATCCGAGCGTGATTTACGTGGGGACGGGTGAATCGTGCCTGCGCGGCAACATCTCGTACGGCGATGGAATGTACAAGACGACCGATGGCGGCAAGACCTGGAATCATATCGGTTTGAAAGATACGCAGCACATCGCCCGCGTATGGGTTGATCCGCACAATCCGGATCACGTGCTGGTGGCGGCGATGGGGCACGCATATGGGGCGAACTCCGAGCGTGGCGTCTTCCGCACCAGGGATGGCGGCAATACCTGGGACAAGGTTCTATACAAGGACGAGAATACTGGGGCAATCGATCTGGCGGTCGATCCGCACAATGCGAACGTGATGTTTGCCGCGCTCTATCAAATCCGGCGTTCGCCGTGGAGTCTGGAGAGCGGCGGCCCGGGGAGCGGCCTGTATCGCTCGACCGACGGCGGCAATACCTGGAAGCACCTCGAAGACAATGGCTTGCCTGAAGGCATTTTGGGCCGCATTGGCGTGAGCGTTTCTGGCGCGGATTCAAACCGTGTTTATGCGCTGATTGAATCGAAGGAGAGCGGGCTGTATCGCTCCGATGATGGGGGTGGAAACTGGTCGCGCGTGAACGAGGATCAGCGGCTGACGCAGCGCGCCTGGTACTTCACGCATATTTTCGCCGATCCGAAGAGCGCCGACACGGTTTATATGCTCAACACGGGCGCGTTTCGATCGAGCGACGGCGGCAAGACTCTGGAGCTGCTTCCGGCGCCGCATGGCGATCATCACGGCTTCTGGATCGATCCCCAGAATGCGAATCGCATGATCAACGGGAATGACGGGGGCGCGTCGATTTCGGTGGACGGCGGCAAGAACTGGTCGACCCAGTACAACCAGCCGACGGCGCAGTTCTACCATGTGGCCGCGGACAACCAGTTTCTTTACAACGTCTACGGGGCGCAGCAGGACAACTCAACGGTGGGTATTGCCAGCCGCAGCGACGATGGGTATATCGGGCGGCAGCACTGGTTCGACGTGGGCGGCGGCGAGAGCGGTTACATTCAGCCCGATCCGGAAGACGCAAACATTATTTATGCGGGCGCCGATGGAGGTCCCATAACTCGCCTTGACCGCCGCAGCAACCAGGAGCAGGACATTTCCGTGTGGCCGACGGATAATTCCGGGCACGGGGCGGAGGACTTGAAGTATCGCCTGGGCTGGACGCAGCCGGTTCTAATTTCACCGCACGACCGGCACGTGATTTACACGACGGCGGAACACGTGTTCAAGACGACCGATGATGGGAAGAGCTGGACGGCAATCAGCCCCGATCTGACGCGGAATGACCGGAGCAAGCAGGTCTCCTCGGGCGGTGCGCTTACCAAGGACAACACTTCGGTCGAGTACTACGACACTGTGTTTGCCATTGCCGAATCGCCCGTGCAAAAGGACCTTCTCTGGGCGGGCACGGACGACGGGTTGATTCATATCTCGCGCGATGGCGGAAAGAACTGGGCGAACGTCACCCCGAAAGGTATTCCGGAGTGGAGCCTGGTCAGCATTATCGAAGCTTCGCCGCACGATGCGGGCACGGCATATGCGGCGGTGGATACGCATAAGCTCGACGACTTGCGGCCGCTCATTTACAAGACGACGGATTTCGGCAAGTCCTGGACAAAAATCACGAACGGCATTCCCGAGGGCGCATACACGCATGCTGTGCGTGAAGATCCTGTGCGCAAGAACCTGCTCTACGCCGGAACCGAGATCGGAATTTACGTGTCCCTTGACGGCGGCGGGAACTGGCAGCCGCTGCAACTGAATCTGCCGAATTCGCCGATTCATGACCTGATCGTCAAGAACGACGACCTGGTGGTTGCGACGCATGGACGTTCTTTCTGGATTCTGGACGACCTGACGCCGCTGCGTGCAGCGACAGCGCAGGCGGCGACAGAAGCGACGCTTTACAAGCCGCGCGTGACGTACCGGCTGCGCTGGCCGGATTTCTACGAAAAGCGGCAGCCCGTCGGACAGAACCCTCCCAACGGCGCGATCCTGTATTACTACCTGCCGGCAGTGCCGAAGGGAGTGGTGGGCCTGGATATTCTCGACGCACAAGGCAAGGTGGTCCGCCACTTTTCGAACGAAGAAAAGAAGGAAGCCAACACACCGCCAGAGTGGCCCGACATGACTCCGCCGGAGGAGAAGATTCCGACGGCCGCGGGCCTGAATCGGTTTACGTGGGATTTGCGGACGCAGGGCGCGACCCCGCTGCCGGGAGAGCCGGGCGCCGAGTTCCGCAATCGCGGGCCACTGGTGGGCCCTGGCGCATACCAGGTGCGGCTTACGGCGGCGGGCAAGTCCTACACGGCACCGCTGGAGTTGAAGTTGGACGTGCGGACGAAAGCCTCGAACGAGGACGCGCAAAAACAGGTTGAGTTGGAAAGCAAGATCGTGGGCGAGGTTTCACAAGTGCATGAGGCGGTGGCCAGGATGCGCGAAGTGCGCGCGCAGACGCGCACGCTGAACCACCGATTTGGCGACGACCCGCACTACGCTCAACTGATTTCGGCGGCCAAGGATTTCGACAAGAAGAGCTTCGATCTGGAATCGCAGTTGCTGCAGGTGAACGCGAAGAGTTCGGAGTCGACCTTGAACTATCCCGTGCTGATCGACGAACGGTTGCATTACCTCGTCGGGAGCGTGGATGCCGCCGATGCCGCGCCGACCACGCAGCAGTATGAAGTTTTCGACGAACTCGAAAAGCAGGCCCGACCGCTGCTGGCGCAGGCTCATGAGTTGATGGCAAAAGACCTGCCCGCCCTCAACGAAACGATCAACAAGCTGAATATTCCCGCGATCTACGTGCCGGAAGGGAAGTGAGGTGCTCGATGGAAAGACGCGCAATCAGAATTAGAGTGTCGCGAAGCGTTTCGATGGTGTTACTGACAGCAGCACTGGGTTACGCCCAACCGCAGCCCGCACAGCCCACACCGGCCGGGGGGCAAGCGAAAGCAAGATCTCACGGAAGCTCGCTTCGGGAACAGATTATCGCGCAAGAACGCGCCGGGTTGGATGCATTGAAGACCGGCGATTTGGCCGCGTTTGCCGCCTCAACCGCCGAGGAAGCCGTGTTCGTTGACGCGCACGGCGCAGCCAGCAAAGCGGAAGTGGTGGAACACACGGCAGAATTCCGGCTGCATGAGTACAAGATGGATGACGTGCGGTTCGTACCGGTTTCGGCGGATTCCGGCTTGATTGTTTATACGATAACCGAGAGCGGCACCAGTCATGGCAAGGAATTTTCCGCGCGAGTGTACGTGTCAGCCCTGTGGCTCAGGCGAGGCGGCAAATGGGTTTGCGCATTCAGCCAGGAGACTGCGGCGAAGTAGGCAAGTGGTTGTGTCCCCGGGTATCGCGTACGTCCTGGTGGCGCTGCTCAGCGGCTAATCGCTTTCGGGTGTTTCGGCTCATAGAGGCCGATGCGCCCGCCGCCGGGCAGCTTGATCTCGGTCAGGCTTCCCCAGCGTTCCTCTTTCGTGTCGCTGCATTTCACATTTTTTTCGCGGAGCGATTTTTTCGTCGCTTTCAAGTCGTCGCACATGAAATAGAGTTCATGGACGTTGTTCGCTTCTGCCGGATGAAACGCAACTTCGGCTGGGGGCAGGGCGAAGATCAGCCAACCGTGGCCGGCGTCGACCGAGGAAAAGTCGAGGACATCACGAAAAAACTTGCGGTCGGCTTCGGGGTCGGTGCTATAGACGATTACGTGGGCGCCATTGATCATTGCGTCTCCTTAAGGCTACGAGTTCACGTGCGGACAGCCGCTTATTTCGCGATCACGCCGCAGGCAATGCGATCGCCGGCGTTGCCGGTTGGGTCGGTCTTGCCGTCGTCCGGTTTTGCGTGCACAACGATCGCCGTGCCGCCATTCGAGAACAGAGAATGGGCGTCAGCGCCCAGATTGACGTCCTTGTTGATGGTACGGAATTTCGCCTTGCCATCCAGGCCCACTGCGAAATTGGCGTTGTCGCCGGCGTGGTGGCCTTCCGGATTGTCGAAACCGTGCTTTTTGTTGTCCGGATTGAAATGCCCGCCCGCCGACTTGAAGTCGGGTGCTTCACATTTGGCGTTCTGGTGAAAATGCAAAGCGTGCTCTCCCGGAGGCAAATTCTCGAGATTGAGTTGCATCCCGACTCCGCCGGACTTTTCTTGCCACAAAGCAAGCGTGCCCACGCCCTGACCTTGGGCATCCTTGAGGTGCACGACAGTTTTTGCCGCGCTTGCGGGCGTTAGAACTGCCGCGGCCATGAAAACGGGAGCAAACAGCCAAGTATGCTTCATAGCGGATTATGATACCTCGGTTCTTGCCGCGCCCGAACCTCTGCCCGGCAGACGCGTTCGCTAGAATGATCGGATGACAGATCTCAAGTCAAGCGCCGCGAAAACGCTGTCTCAGGCGGGGTTGTTTGCCGCTCTATCGGAAGCCGAACTGGCCTTTCTTGCGCAGCGGGCCGTGCCGCGCAAGTTTTCCGCCGGCGAAATTGTATTTTCCGAAGACGACCCTTGCACGGGAATGTATGTGGTCGAATCCGGGCAGGTACGAATCTTCAAAACATCGCCCGGCGGGCGCGAACAGGTGTTGAGCATCGATGGTCCCGGCGGATCGGTGGCGGAGTTGCCCGTCTTTGATGGCGGCAACTATCCGGCATCGATTTCGGCCGTGGAGGATTCGACCTTGCTGTTCATCGGCAAGCAGGATTTTCATGCTCTCTGCATGGCTCATCCGCAGGTGGCGTTGAAAGTATTGCGGGTGATTGGAGCGCGGCTGCGGAAACTGGTCGGCATTATCGAGGAACTCTCGTTCACAACGGTTCGGCATCGGCTGGCGGCGTTCCTGGTCAGGCTGGCGCAGCGAGAGGGCACGCGCGTCGACGGGGGAATTGAGGTCACGCTGCCGGCAAGCAATCAGGAACTGGCGGCACAGATCGGCACGGTGCGGGAACTGGTATCGCGCAATCTCAGCCGTTTTCAGTCGGAAAAGTTCATTCTGATGGACGGCCGGCGAATCGTGATTGCGGACGTGAAGGCGCTGGAAGCGGAGCTGGACGGAAGCGAGTAGCGAGTACCCAGTAGCCGCGAGCTACGGGCTACGGGCTGCGAGCTTCGAGCAATCGACCGTAATCGCTCGCAGCCCGGGGCTCGTGGCCCGCAGCGATTTCCCCGTGACAAAAGTCATCGTCAGGCGATTTGCCATCTTCTAGAGTGAGTTGTGAGAGGCAGCCTGGGAGCTGCCAGGAGAAGATGATGACATTAACCGCGACCAAGACCGTACGCGATTACGCGATTGAAACCCCTCAGACCATTCCGGTTTTCGAAAAGCTGGGGATCGATTACTGCTGCGGTGGAAACCGCCCGCTAGACGAAGCCTGCGCAGCCGCGAACGTGAACTTTGATCAGGTGCTGAAGTCGCTGGAAGCGGCGATTGCGGAACCGGCTCGCCCGAGCGACCGCGAACTGCGATCGGGGTCGCTGGCGGAGCTGATTTCGCACATCGTTCGGACGCACCACGTGTTTGTGCGCACGCAGGTTCCCGACATCGCGAGTTTGATCGAAAAGGTAAATAGCAAGCACGGCGTGAACCATCCGGAGCTAGGGAATATCCGCACCGTGTTTCACGGCTTGGGCGAGGAACTGATGGCGCACCTGATGAAAGAGGAAAACGTTCTGTTTCCTTATATTGAGCGGATGGAGGAATCCGTGATTCAGCGTGACCCGATCCTGCCGCCACCCTTCGGCACGGTCGCAAATCCCGTGCGCATGATGGAGCACGAGCATGACAACGCGGGTATCGCGCTGCGGATTTTGCGCGATGCCAGTCAGAACTTTACGCCGCCCGCCGATGCCTGCACCAGCTTCCGTGCGTTGTACACGGCGCTGGCGAACTTCGAAAAGGACCTGCATCAGCACATTCATCTGGAGAACAACGTGCTGTTCCCGCGGGCGATTGAAATGGAGACGGGCGCAGGACGACCCTGAATAGCCTTCCCCAAAAACAGACCACAAGGCCGCCGCTGGTGTTGGGGCGGCCTTTGTCTTTGCGTGCCTGTTTTTGCGGCGAACATTGGGATATCAATCAAGTTGCGGTCTTTCGCCCGCGCACGTGCCTTGGCGCAAAACGCCTCTCAATGGGACAATAGACTATATGTGTAAACCTTTCTTCGCAGCGGTCCTATTGGCCGCCGGGACGATGTTGATGGCCAATGGTAACGCCCAACAGACTCCGGCGGCGACGACTCCACCGGCGCAGGCAACCACAACCGCAAAGCCTCCTGCCGGTAAGGCAACCACAACGCCATCGAAGAGCGCGGAAGCGGCGTCCGCATTCAAGTCGCGAAAAGAAAAGTTCAGCTACGCGCTGGGAATGAACATTGGCAATGGCCTCGGACAGAACCTGAAGAAGCAGTCCGTGGAATACGATCAAAACCTGGTGGTAGAAGGCCTTAAAGATTCCTTGTCTGGCGGCAAAACCCTTTTGACGCCGGAAGAAGCCCAGGCGGTGCTCAAGGAAGTCCAGGTCGAAATGCAGAAAGAGCAGCAGGAAAAGGCGAAGGCGGCGGCGGAGAAGGACAAGGCCGACGGACAAGCTTTTCTGGCCGCCAATAAAGACAAGGAAGGTGTCGTGACCTTGCCCAGCGGTTTGCAATACAAGATCCTCACGGAGGGCACCGGGCCCAAGCCGGCCGCCGACGACGCGGTTGTCTGCAACTATCGCGGTACGCTGATTGACGGTAAAGAATTCGACAGCTCCTATAAGCGCGGCGAGCCGGCGACTTTTCCGGTCAAAGGCGTTATCAAGGGATGGACGGAAGCATTGCAACTGATGCCCGTAGGCTCGAAGTGGCAGCTATTTATTCCGCCGGATCTTGCTTATGGCGAACGGGGCGCGGGAGCCGACATCGCGCCGAATTCGACCCTGGTCTTTGAGGTTGAGCTGGTTTCGATCAAGGAAAAGAACAAAGAGCAAGACAAGAGCAAAGACGTAAAACCGGAAGACAAAAAACCGGACGATCAGAAAGAAGAACAGAAATAACCGCCTGACTCAGTCAGCGCGCACGGCACAAAAAAAGCCCCGTCCCCTACCCGTGGACGGGGCTTTGCACGCAACTGGGCCTGAATCTACGCTCCCAGATACATCACGTGGACGTAGGTTCCAAGCCGGACATTGTAGGCTAGGTACCAGCCCGGGTGATCGGGGTCCTCGTAGATGACGATGTCGTCGGAATCCCACAGCCATCCATCACAGAAGCCGATGTCATAGGGAGCGACCGAGAAGTAGAATCCTCCGAACCAGAAGCGGTTCGGGCCACCGCCGGCGAGCCGCCACACATGGCCGCGGCCGAAGCCGCCGGTGAAGCGGCCATGCTCCCAGGGATGATCCAGGTGGTAATGCGGATCGTTCGGACCGGTATCGTGTCCCACCCAGGTTTTGCCCCGGTCCACGTGCGGAGCATTGGGATGGCCTTGGCGTTCGCTGTAGTTCCGGTTTTCCTGCACCGGAGCCGGATTTTTCACACGCGCCGGTCCGTGGGCGGGAATGTTTTGATGGCCCCCTCCAACTTCGGGACGTGCCCCTCCTGCTGCATGTTCGTGCTGGGCCAGTGCTGAGAGAGAGAACGCAAAACAGATCGCAAGTGCTGAAATCAACTTTCTCATTTGTTTTCACCATCCTCGAATTATGTTTCTAAATGGTTTACGCAGGGAATAACCCTGCCCTACCTTGGATGTTTCGGGCTGATTTGCGGTTTCCAAGCGCCCATTCTCCTGGAAATATCCACGCAAGTGATTGTGGGCGAGCGTTCTGTTCGAAGCCTTCTATTCGTACCGCAGAGCCTCGATGGGGTCAAGGCGGGAGGCGCGGATGGCTGGTACCATACCGCTGACCAGTCCAACCGCGGTCAGAATCAGGACGGCGACCATCAACATAAATGGATTAATCATGAGCCGGATATCGGCGGCCTCGGCATGCTTGGCCACTGCGCTGTAGAGTGTGAGGCGGCCCACTGAAAGCGCGACGATGTAGGCCAGGATGATTCCGCAGATGCCGCCTATGAATGTGATGGTGAGGGCTTCGGCCAGGAACTGAAGGAAGATGTGTTTTCGGCGCGCGCCCAGGGCTTTCTCGACGCCAATTTCGCGCGTGCGCTGGGTCACCGATACCAGCATGATATTCATCAGTCCGACTCCACCAATTCCGAGCGTGAGCGTGCCGATGAAGCCCAGCAGAATTTTCAAGCCGAGTGTGATGACTTCGAAATGATGCAGTTGGTCCATCAGGTTGATGATGGTCACGGCGCGCCGGTCGGCGGGATTGAACCGGTGCTGGGAGGCGAGGATGTAGCGCACCGACTGCTCGATCCGGCCATAGTCGTTCGTCTCGTAGTTGAACCAGATGGTATCGAGGTAGTGTGTGTCCTTCAGATCGCTGAAGGTCGTAAACGGAACGTAAGCGACGCGGTTGATGTTATCGTCGCCGGCTTGCATTTTGGGCTTCAGCACGCCGACGACTTCGAAGCTGATGCCATCAATGCGCATGTGTTCGCCCAGGGGATTGCGGCCGGAGAAAAGTTTTTCTTTGGTGTCGGAGCCGATGACGGCGACACGCGCCCGCTGGTATTGCTCGTCAGCGCTGTAGAAGCGGCCTTGATCGAGGTCCAGGGCGCGGATGTTAAATGTATTGGGATATTCGCCGTTCACGCCCATCGTGTAAGAGCGGGTGTCGTACTGCAGCAGGGCCTGCTTGTCGCAACTCGGCGTGATGTGGGTGATCTGGGGAATGTTGGTCGTGAGCAGGTCAACGTCGTCGAGAGTGAGACGAACGGGTATCCCCGCCTTCTGGCCGCCAGCCTGCATGGTGGAACGGCCGGGAATCACGATGAAGAGCTTGGTCCCGAAATTGGCGAAGATGGCGGAAATGGCACGGCCGAAGCCGTCGCCGTAGGCAAGCAGCATGACTACGGTAGCGATGCCCCAGGCCATGCCCAGCATGGTGAGCGCGGAGCGGCGCCGGTTGTGCCGCATGGCATTGTAAGCTTCGTGGAAAATGTCGCGCATCATAAGAGCATTCGTGATAATAATTTGCAATTTTTGACTTACAACGTCGCACTTCCTGCAAATTGCAAATCACCAATTACAAATTCGTCAACTCTTACTCCTTCCGCAACGCTTCGACCGGCTCCAGCCGTGCGGCCTTGCGGGCTGGGTAAAGGCCGGCGGCCACCCCGGCCAGCGTAAGGCTGACAATGGCAAGGATCGCGGTCTTCGGGACCAGGCGCGGCGGATCGAATCCGCCCTCGTTGTGATAATTGCCGAGCAGGGCCATGAGCCCGCTGGCCAGGCCCATGCCGATGAGGCCGCTGACCAGCGTCAGAAGGACTCCCTCGGTGAAAAACTGGAGCATGATGCTGCGGTTTGTCGCGCCCAGGGCTTTACGCAGGCCGATTTCGCGGGTGCGCTCGGTGACTGCGATCAGCATGATGTTGACGACGCCGATCGCGCCCAAAGCCAGCGTTACCAAACCCACCGTCCCCAGAAATTCGTTCATCGCATCGAAGATCGTGCTCATTTCCTTGGCCTGCTCCACGGTATCCCAGCCTTCGAAGGAGTCCTCATCCTTGGCGTCGAAGCCGTGGTTGCGGGCGACGACGCGGCGCGCTTCGGCCTGGGCAAGCAAGTGCTCATCGGCGATGCGGGGCTGGTAGTTGATGAAAGAGATTGCGTCAAAGGCCTCTTCGCCGGAAAGCGGAAAGTAACTGCGCATCACTTGAAATGGGATATAGCAACGCATGTTGGTGGAGTTATCGTCGCCTCGCCCCACCCGTTTCAACGTGCCGATAACTTCAAAACGATGCCCATTAAGCAGAATGAACGAACCGATAGCGGGACGGCCCGGAAACAGGTTACGGGACATTTCGTCGCCCAGAACGACAACATCCCGTTTCTGTTCCTCGTCCATGTAATTCAGCCATCGGCCAAGTTTTATCGGAAGGAATCGAATTCCGTTGTATTGAGGTTCGGCTCCGGTAAGCTGGCCGCTGGCGCTAGCGAATTCGCTGACGGCGTGGACGTCGTTGGTGGTGAGAACGGGAGTGATGGCCCGGATGTGCGGAGACTGGCTGCGGATGTCGAGGTAGTCCTGGTAAGTGAGCCGGTACTGGCGAGCCGAGTTCATGCTGCCCTGGACGGCGGGCGCGCGTCCCGGAAAAATCATCATGATGTTTTCGCCGTATTCGGAAAGGCCGCGCTTGTTGCCCGTGCGGAAGCCTTCGCCCAAGCCGACCAGCAGCAGAAGGGAACCGACTCCCCATGCGATACCGAACATGGTAAGGAAGGAACGCAGCTTGTGCGCCCAGAGGCTGCGAAAGATCTGCGCGAAAACGTCGATTACCATCCGCATGGGATCTTTGTTCTGGTCTCAATTCTACAAGACAGGGACAATGGCGTATGTTATGAAGCAAGAAGGGGAGAATTACCTGTCCAGTGGGGATTCCGCGGCAGGCGCGGCGTGCAACGCGGGATCCGAGGGCGCGAGCCTCGCAGGGGTCAACACGCCAACTGGTCGCGGGTCAGCTTAAGGCCCGTCAGGTTGCCGAGGATAGTGACGGCGATCTGCTCGCTGCGGAAAAACTCCCCGGCCGTCTGTTGCAGTTCCTCGGCAGTCACCGCCTCGATGCGCTCGATGAGTTCGTCGAGTCCGTAGAAACGGTCGTAATACATTTCTTGGCGTGCCAGGTTCGACATGCGGGCCGTCGAGGACTCGAGCGAGAGCATAAGGCTGCCCTTGAGCTGGTCTTTGGAACGCCGCAGTTCTTCCTCCGGAACGGGCGTGGACTTGAGATTGCGGAACTCGGCGACGACGTTTTCCACCACTTTGATGGCCGACTCGCGCGAGGTGCCCGCATACACGCACATGGAGCCGGTGTCGCGGTAAGGGTTGAGGTCGCTGTAAATGGAATAGGCGAGTCCCTGGCGCTCGCGAATGTTCTGGAACAGGCGTGAACTCATGCCTCCGCCGAGCAAAGTATTGAGAATGTAGGAAGCGTAGCGGCGTTCGTGCGCGACCGGGTGCGACGGAACTCCGATGCAGATCTGCACCTGCTCCAGCGATTTCTTGTTGCGCAGGTTGATGCGATACGAGGTCTTGGGCGGAGGCGACGATAGGCCGTTCTTTGCAGGCTTCACTTGCTCGAAATACTTTGCGGCCAACTGCACGAATTCTTCGTGATTCAGATTGCCCGCGGCGCAGACGATCAAGTTCCCGGGCGCAAAATGATGTCCATAGAAACGGGAAACCACGGGGCGTTCGAATTTCTTCACCGTTTCGCGAGTGCCAAGAATGGGAAGCCCAAGCGAGTGGTCTTTCCAGAAACTTTGCGTAAAGATTTCGTGGACCAGATAGTCGGGATTGTCCTGATCCATCTTGATTTCTTCGAGAATTACTCCCCGTTCGCGCGCAATGTCTCCGGCATCGAACACCGGATGCAGAACGAGGTCGCTGAGGACATCCATGGCGATCGGGAGGTGCTCGTCGAGAACCTTGATGTTGAAGCAGATGCATTCCTTGGCGGTGAAGGCATCCATGTTGCCGCCGATCGAGTCAACCTGGCGGGCAATGGCTTCGGCGGATCGCGTCTCGGTCCCCTTGAACACCATATGCTCGATGAAATGGGAGATGCCGTTCCACTCGGAACCCTCGTCGCGCGAGCCGGTCTTCAGCCAGATGCCGATCGAGACCGAGCGGATGTGCGACATCTGCTCAGTGATGACCGTCAGGCCGTTGGGCAAAACGCGACGATGGATGTTCCGGGTTTCCTTTACCATAAGGCTCGTTTCGTCTTGCACGAATCCAGGGCGGGCCACTCTATCTATTGTCCCATAAACTTTGGCACAGATGGATCAGCTAGATATCCCCTTTTCCTTTGTTTAAGTTGCAGGCGGTTTCTCCTCGGACGCTGCAATCGCTTTACACTTAATATACGAACAGTGCCATGTCCATTCGCGCTTCCAACCCGCTGCTGGGCATGACTCTCGAGGAGCTTACCGATCTCGCCCTCGAATCGGGCCAGCCTGCCTACCGCGGCCAGCAGCTGTTTGATGCCATTTACCGGCAAAGGATGGCGCAACTCGATCAGGTTTCGACATTACCGTCGCTATATCGGGAGCAGCTAGGCGGCCAGGGCTGGCGGATCGGCATGCCCGCAATCGGGCGCAAGTTCATTTCGAGCGATAACACGGTCCGTTATCTGATCGGGCTGGCCGATGGAGAAACGGTCGAGACCGTCTGGATGCCGGAGGGAGACGGAGGAGAATGCGGCGACGGCAGCGAAGCGGGCGAGGAGGACAACAGAACGGGCCTCCATCCGACCAACTCCGGCAACGCCGCACCAATCGGCGCGAACTGGCGTCGTTCGACGATCTGCGTTTCCAGCCAGGTCGGATGCGCGGTCAACTGCAAGTTTTGCTTTACGGCGCTGCTGGGCGTGAAGCGGAATCTTGAGGCAGGAGAAATCGTTGGGCAGGTTGCCGCCGTGCTGCGTGATCAGGGGGTGGACCCTCCCATGCAGCGCGTGAATCTTGTGTTCATGGGGATGGGCGAGCCTTTTCTGAACTACGAAAATTTCATGAAGGCGGTGCGGTTGCTGGCAGAAGGCGTGGGCATTCCGGAATCGCGGATGACGGTTTCGACGGCGGGAATTGTGCCGCGGATCCATGATTTCGGGCAGGAGCCGGTGCGGCCGAAGCTGGCGATTTCGCTGAATGGATCCAACGACACTTTGCGGAGCGAGGTGATGCCCCTCAACCGGAAGTGGAACCTGGAAGCGCTGATGAAGGCGGCCCGCGATTTCCCGCTGCGTGCACGGGAGCGGCTCACCTTTGAATACGTGCTGCTGGACGGGGTGAATGATTTTCCGGAGCAGGCCCGCGAAGTAGTGGAACTGGTGCGCGGCATGCGGGTGAAAGTGAATCTGATCGCGCTGAATCCCGGTTCGGAGTTGCCTTACCGGACGCCGGCCGAGGAGCGGGTCGCGGTCTTCCAGAAAATCCTGGTAGCGGCTGGGATCCCTACGTTTGTAAGGCGTCCGCGTGGGCGCGACATTTTTGCCGCCTGCGGACAACTGAAAAGAACGGTTGAGGGATGAGGCTTTTTCAGGGTAGTGACGCGCTTTGTCGCAATTAGCCCCGAAAGCCGGACCTTAAGCGTTGGTTGAAGCTTGCTGACGAATGGCGCGAGAGCCTGAGCGGCCTCGAATGGTGGAACGGGTAGAGGAACCGGAAAGAATTCTGGCACGGCGGCGCGTAGAGCTGTGGCGCACCGTGAGACTGGTCCTCATCTTCAGCCGGTCGGAGTAGGTCAAAAGCTTCTCGACGCTCACTTTAGCTATCTTGCCTCGCGTCAGGTTGCTGACCGCCGGCTGATATTCATCGAGAATCTCAACAAGCTGGCTCTGCGTGTAGCCCCGCCTCTCGATCTCACGAAGAATAGCATCAAGCAGCGTTGCCTTGATCTTCAGCGCCGACGCTTCCGAACGCGACAAGCCGAGATCGTCGAACACGTCCCCTTTCGTGATGTGGCTTGGCCTGTTTTCGGACTTCACCTGTTTTTCTCCCCTTGAATACGATTTAGGACCTGCTTCAGCCGCGCTCGTGCGGTCGCGATATCCCGCTTGTCCGTCTTTCGACTCTCCTTTTCGAAGCAGTGCAGCACATGAATTATGTTGCCGATCCTCGCTATGTAGACTACGCGGTACCAGGCCCGCTCATCCGACTCCTTGAGTTCCCAGACTCCCTTTCCGATCGACGCCATCAATCGCGTTTCACATGCCGGAAGCTCGCCGTTTTGCAGCCTGCGTAAGGAGTAACCAAGACTCAACTTCACGTCACCAGGGAATCCGGTAAGAACCTCCTTCGAATCCCCCTCCCAGTGGATCTCTGCCGGTGTCCTTCGAACGTAGTCATGGGCGGGCATAGTATTCTCCTTTTCCGCAATCCAATTTCCGCCACTATTGCCTTGTTTTGGGCGGGTGCTGGTTGCGGTTGCGCGCCCCGTTTATCGGGGTGCGGCAGAGAGAACAACTATACCCATCCCTCGAAGCAGGTCCGACTTGTGTGCGGGCCCGATTTCAGAATGATCCTAATTATACAATATGTTATATAGAATGCAAGCAGCAAGATTCAGAGCAATCTTACGAGCCGCTGTGGGCGGCCGCCCGGGTGGGCTGGGCGGCGGTGGAGTTTGAGGTGATCGACAGCTCCATGCGGAACGCCGGGATGGTCAGGTTCGACGGCCGCAACAGGCGTCCGCCATGTTCTTCGACGATTCGGCAGCAGGCGTTCAACGAAAGCGTTGAAGGCCTGTGGCCCCCTTCGGAAGTCAGCAACAAATCGAATGACGGGGGTCCCAGGAACGGAGCCTCCGCAAAGAAATCCACTTGCAATGAATCGCCCGCTTGGAGCGTGCGAATACAGAGGGCGGAATTTGTGCCGGAATCGAGTTGAGCCGCGATCTGACCGGCAAGGTGCAGGCAGACGTGCAGGAGTTGATTTGAATCGGCAAGCACAGGCGGAAGGGAAGGAGCCAGTTCCAGCCTCACGGCAAGACCCTGCTCTTCAAGTTGAGAAGGCAGCAGGCGCAAGCCGGTGCGGAGCACCGAGTTGAGATCAACGGTGCCAGGTCTGGCGGGCGTCGGGCGGACGAAGGTGAGCAAACTCGCCACCAGCGCCTTCGTGCGCCGAACCTGCTCGCCGATCATGAGAGATTGCTGCTGCTCCTGCGCGGGCAAGCTGGAGGCGCTGAGCAGATCCGAGTAACCCAGCATGGCCGTCAGGGGATTGTTGATCTCATGGGCCGCCCCGCCCACCAACTGTCCAAGCGAGGCCAGCTTTTCAGATTGAATGAGCTGCTCCTGCACGGATTTCAGGTCGCTGAGCGAACGGCGGGACTTGTCGAGGAAATAAGAAAGCTCGGAGCCGAGCACGTGCTGCCGCCAGAAAACCATAATGCCCATCACCATCAGCGTCACCAAGGTGACGATGATTCGGAATGTCGTGACGGGTCCAGGCCGGCTGGAGTCAAACTCCGAGTACAGAGCCACCCAGGGCAGGCTGAGCAGAGCAAGCATGCTCAGGCGCGTAATCCAGACGCTGAGCAGCGGCCTGGCGGAATTGGACTCAGCCAGATCGTATTTATCGGCGAGCAGGGGAACGCCCGCGATCCAGGCGATGGAGCAGGTGAGAGGAATGTCGTAGATGCTGCCGCTATAGTACGTTTTGTGGCCAATGGCCCAATTGGCGACGTAGGAACTGGATGCGTACAGCGCGCTTGCTCCGAGCAACTGCCCATAAAGATGGCGCCACCCGCCCTGGGACGAATAGGCGAGTACGGCCAGTCCCACCAGGAGCGCGAGTTTTTCCGTCATATACGCGGCGTTTAAGTTAGCGCTGTAAGTCGACTCATCGATTTGGACGGTTTGCCATGGGATAACGAGATACACATAGACAAAGACCCACCATGTGAGCAGGAGCGAGAAATCGAGCATGCGGATGCGCTCGTTGTGCTCGCCTTCGCGTAAATGGGGAAGCACACCCAGCGCGGCGATCATCGGCACGAGATGAAGGAACAGGACAATGTCCCCGAGGAACGGGTCCGGAACGTCTTCGAGCTTGAAAACCTCAAAGTAATTCCACATTCCCTGGTACGCCAACCAGAAGCCCATGCCGACCGTCATCAGAATCCAAAAAAGGCGAGCGTGGAAGCTTTTCGAGCTGGATTGTGCCGTCTTGGACAGGAAGGCAGCGGTGGCTATGAGCAGTAGCGAGCCCTGAAGGAGGTCACTGACGATCGTCAGGGTTTCGCTTCTTGGAATGAGCAGGGAGGCCGCCACCTGGGCCAGCGCCAGCGAGATCAGCAATGATTTCCAGAATTGATTGCGTCCGGCCAAGGCTGCCACCCTGCCTCATTCTAGAGCGGAGGCGCAGTACCGGGGACGTGACTGAAGTAACATATGGCTCGCTGACATTCTTTTGGCGAGGGCGGCTCATCGCCGACTTCGCAGAACGCTGCGGTGCACGACAGGAATGGCTGACGCCGAACGATGGAGTTCTGAGGAGATAAACCTTAGAATTAAGCGTCGCCGAGACGAGCAGCACGTGTCCTGGATGATTCCTCAAAACCGAGATCTGTGGCGCTTCCGGGCGCCGCTCAGCGGCGATGAAATCCGCCGAACCGAGCGCTGGCTCGCGACCGCGCGCGTGGCCCTCACCATAGTGGCGCTAGTTACCCTATGGATGGAGCCGGCGCACGAGTTCGTCTACCCGCGCCTGCTGTATTGGCTGTTGATCGTATATCTGGTGCATGCGGTGGTCGTGATGCTGCTGGTGCGAGTGCGGCCCCGCTCAACCCAGGCCTTCCGGCTGGTCGTGCATTCGATCGACATTTTGTGGCCAGTCCTGATTTCGATGTTCGCGCCCGCTCAAGGCGGGCCCTTTTTCCTGTTCTTTGTTTTCGTCATGGCCGCGGCCGCATACCGGTGGGGTTTGTGGGAGACGGTCAGCACGGCGGCGACGGCGGTGGCCTTGCTGTGGGCCGAAGCGTATGCGCTGCGCGCCGGTTTGGGACAGTTGATCGGTGGAGGGCAGTCGATCATCTCCCTGGCGCGCTTTGGCGTCAGTGTTCGCGAACTCGATCCGCAACAGTTGGTCATGAGTTCGGTCTACCTGCTGGTGCTGGGATTTCTTCTTGGTTATATGGCGGAAAACCAGAAGAAGATCCGGGCCGAGCGGGCGGTGATCACGCGCGTGCTCAGTTCCACGCGCGTGGAGGCCGGTCTGACCGGTACGATGCAGCAAATCCTGGGTGAAGTGATGAGCATCTACGGCGCGCGCCGTGTGCTGAGCGCATCGCAGGAGGCCCACAGTTATCGGGTGTTTCTCGCGGATATCAATCATGACGGCGTGGGCGAGCCGGCCTTGCGCTGGCACGAAGCGGCTCCGGAAAGCGAAGGCGGGTATATTTTCGACTCCGAAGCCGAGGCAATCTATGCGGCTCGAACCTCCAAGGGCTTTGACACGGTGCTGCTGGATCATAATGGAGCGCGCCTGCGCGACGGGAATGTGAAGTTTCTGGATGCTCTCGGTCGAGTGGAAACTTTTAACGCGATGGCTTCGGTCGCCTTTCTATTTGGAAAGGAATGGTCGGGCCGGGTGTTCGTGTTCGATCCGCAAATGATGGGCAACCCGGAGGAGGAACTGCGTTTCCTCAAGGAGTTCGCCCAGCAGGTTGGTCCGGCGATTTATAACGTGTACCTGATGCGGCGGTTGCGGGAGCGCGCGGGCGCGGTGGAGCGGGCGCGGTTCGCGCGCGAGCTTCATGACGGCGCCATTCAATCGCTGATTGCCGTCGAAATGCAGCTCGATGTGCTGCGGCGGCAATCCGGAACGCAGGTGCCGGTCGTCAACGCGGAACTGGGGCGCATTCAGAAACTGCTGCGCGAGGAAGTGCTCAAGCTGCGTGAGCTGATGCAGGCCATGAAATCGTTCGAGGTCAACGCCGACCGCCTGCTCGGTTTCATTTCCGATACGGTGGAACGATTCAAGCGTGAGACGGGCGTTTCCGCCGTCTTTGTAAGCGAAGTGGAACGGATCGAGCTGCCCCAGAGAGTGTGCCGGGAACTGGCTCGAATCGTCCAGGAGAGCCTGGTGAACGTGCGCAAGCACAGCGGCGCACGCAACGTTCTGGTGCGGCTCTCCCGGAGAACGGGCAATCTTCTGCTGACGGTGGAGGATGACGGGCGCGGATTTCCATTTTCCGGCAGAATGTCGGAGGCCGAGTTGGAAGCGACCGGCAAGGGGCCGGGCGTAATTCGCGAGCGCGTGCGCTTGCTCGCGGGCGAACTCACGATAGAATCAAATCCCGGACACGGAACGCGGTTGGAAGTTAGAATTCCACCGGCTGGCAAAGGCAGCGTTCTGTAACTGGACGAATAATTCAATCGGCGGACTAAATCAATGGAAAAACGAGTGAGCCCCATTCGCATCGTGATTGCTGACGATCATCCGATTTTTCGCGACGGCTTGCGCCGCCTGCTGGAATCCGAAGGCGACATGAAAGTTATCGGCGAGGCCTGCGACGGTTACGAGGCCGTCAAGCTGGCCACCGACCTCAAGCCCGACGTTCTGCTGCTCGATCTGGCCATGCCCCACCACACCGGCCTCGACGCACTCCGTGATCTGAGCAATAAAGGCGGAGCCGTTGGCTCGGTTCGCATTGTTCTGCTGACGGCGGCGGTCGAAAAAAGGCAGATTGTCGAAGCCTTGCAACTGGGCGCGCGCGGCGTGGTGTTGAAAGACTCCGCGACCCAGCTTCTGCTCAAGAGCATTCACGCTGTAATGGGTGGCGAATACTGGGTGGGACGCGACAGCGTTTCCAATCTCGTGCAATACCTGCGCAACCTGATGCAGAGCACGAACGAGGAAACGAAGCAGAAAAAATTCGGGCTGACTCCGCGCGAACTCGAGATTGTTTCAGCGGTCGTCGCCGGATACGCCAACCGTGAAATTGCCGAGTACTTCAAGATCAGCGAGGATACCGTGAAGCACCACCTCAGCAACATCTTCGACAAACTCGGCGTCTCGACCCGGCTGGAACTGGCATTATTCGCCGTTAATCAGGGTTTGCCGCTCAAAACTATTTTGTAATCAATCACTTAGAGTACGCCCTTCTGAACTAGCACAAATGTGCTATGCCACGTCACCCGGGTGCTATTGAACGCGAGCCCATGTTAACGCTATTTTAAAGCACACTGCGGCGAACCATTTTTGGAGCAGTCCCTGTGTGCTCGTTCGTCGAGGGGGCATGATAGTGATGCAAGCAATTCGTCGGTTTTGGAGTGAGGACGAGGGTCAGGATGTCGCCGAATACGCCGTCATGCTGGCGGTCATTCTGGTAATCGTAGTCGGCACGGTCCGGTTGATTGGCAGCAACGCCAACAACGTGTTTTCGCAAGTCGGAAGTTCCATCACCGGGCAGTAACTGAGCCCCCGGCCCGCGGCCATGCGCTCGGCGGGCATTCCGTGTTTTCACATTTTACGTTGGATCGCGGCAGCGCCTTGTCGGGGCCCGCAACCTTGTTCAGAACCTTGCGTTCTTGCTGCCCTGGGGAGCATTACTGTCCCGGTGGTGTCTTTTCGGCCGTCTTCTCGGGTACCGCCGCGGGTGTCATCTTTTCCGGGGTCCCATATCGGATCAGGAACGGGAAAAACGGCGTGACCTCGAACGGCATCTTGTCGGCCGCGACCGAAATGACAACCGGCTTTGTCTTGATCAGCTCGAGCTGATCGCTCCAGGGATTCACCTTGACGCGCCCACCGAGGGGCAGAGCGGCAACCTGGTCAACTTTTTTTGGATCGAACTGCGGCGAATTCGTCATCAACGACGACATGCGAGTCGCGTCCCCGGTCAGCAGGCTGTCGCCCAGGTGCGGACGAATCAGGTTCTTGAGATCCGGCGCCCGCGCCTGTATGGCTTTGAGAAACAGGCCGGCGGTGCCGAGTTTATCCTTGTAGGGCGAATTGTTCAGCAGTTCCACGGCCTTCTTGTCAGCCGCTTCTTCTTCCGCGCGGTCACGCGCGAAATCCATGCGCTGAAACGTGCGCTCGTCCGGGAAGAACATGCGATCGTTGAAGGCGAGCCTGGTATCGAGGCGATGGCCCAGAACGATGTGCGCCAGTTCGTGCGTCAGCATCATGGCCAGCGATGCTTCGTCGGGCAGCACATCGATCATGCCGCGGCTCATGACGATGGTATGGCCAACCGTGAACGACTCCAACGGCGTGGTCAGCAACACGCGGCAATGCACCTCGGGCTGAATGTCGAGGTTGTTAGTGACCATGATGTTGTTGACGACGGTTTGGAGAACTTTGTCGATCTCTCCCTCGGGCGCGATCAGGCCGGCCTTCTGCAAACGGTCCAGTACGTTGTTTTCGGCCTGGCGCTCCCAGGCGCGCTGCGCTTCCAAAGGCGATGCGTCCTGCGATCTCTGGCTCTGGTCCTGCACCTCCTGCGGGGCATCGACCGTGATCTCCGTGAATTCGGAATTGCGGCGGAAATCCTTCAGGTTATATCCCCACAGGCGCGTCTGCGCCTTGTAAAACAGACTCTGGCCCACGCCGGACTTCAGGTCGGATTCCTCCGAGTAAACCAGCGATGGGAGCCAGAGGCCGGGGCGAAGATTCTGCCGCCAACTGTCAAAGTGCAGGTAATAGCTGTTGCGCGGGTGAGGATAATAAGTGCCGTTGAAGCGGACGATGTTGTATTCCTGATCTTCAATCCAGATACGCCCCAGAAAACGGCCGCCGTGCGCATCCTTCCTGGGCGCGACATCCACCACAAGACACCGTACCTCTCCAAGGAACTCGCGCCGCACAAACGTAAAGTTGTAATACTTGCGCTCAAAATCCTCGTCCAGAATTACCATCTGCGCAAAACCCAGCGGCAGAAATTTCATGGTGTACATGCTGCTCAGCTTGCTCAGCATCCGTTTGCCCAGCCCGGAGGTCGTCGGCATATTGAAGGCGCGGTCGTCGGTCATTCC
Source organism: uncultured Acidobacteriaceae bacterium (assembly GCA_963791085.1). Classification (GTDB taxonomy): domain Bacteria; phylum Acidobacteriota; class Terriglobia; order Terriglobales; family Acidobacteriaceae; genus Acidiflorens. The sequence continues at coordinate 462,497 of CAWBQG010000001.1, forward strand.
GCCGCTCACGTCCAGGCGACCCAGGAAATAAACGTCGTTCGCGGGCACGGGAGCGCCGAGGTCCTTGTCGTTCCGGAGATTCTGCAGATAGGTTTCGACCAGCGGATGCAACTGCTTCATCTGCGCCATGAAAAAATGCTCGCGCTCAACCGTACGATCGATAGCCTGGTCAAAGCCCGCAGCCGGGGCGACGGCAGACTGTGCAGCCGGGGCATCCCCGTTCGGTTGCGGCGGCGGCGCGGCTGCCGTCTGGGCAAACAGGGGTGAAGTCATGACGGCCACGGCCAGCGCCAAAGCAGCGGCCAGGGTGCGGAGAATATTTGTCTGTTTCATTAGTACCTAGGATGCAAAATCTGCTACGACGCAAGCTCAAATACGACATGCACCACGGCCTCAAAATCAGCCGGACGCCCATCTTTCAGCGCTGGTTTGAACTGGATCTTCTCCGCGGCACGAACCGCGGACTCATCCAACCCGTGCCCGAGACCTTGCACCACTTTTACGACTTTGATCTGACCATCCGCGCTGAAGACGACGTCGAGCAAGACCTCGCCTTCAACCCTGAGCTGACGACCTTCATCAGTGTAAACCGGACGCGGCTTAAATGTAATTTCCGCCGGCACCGTTTTCACAACCGGTGCGCCGCTGGTGCTTTTCGGAGCGCTCTTGACCACGTCCGCGTCTCCGAAGCCACCCTGCCGAACCGTGCCCCGCGAAGCCGAAACCACGCCGGAATTGTCTCCTGTGGCTACGCCATTGCCGAACCCGGCGCTGGCAACCACGCCGCGTGCTCCGTGCGCTCCGCCCGTGCCGTTGCCATAGCCTGGGCCTCCGGGCATGTCGAAACTGCCCGCCCGAGCGATCGTAATCGGTCGGCCATGATTGTCCTGTGAGGGCACGCCATTAGGATCGCCAAATCCACCGGTTTGCACCTTTTGCGGGGCTGCGGCCATGGTGGGCGTGGCGGAACTTCCAGCAGAGAAAATGTTGGTCTTGACCATTTGTCTCGGAATGACCGGCTTGACATCCGGCAGCGCTTCCCGGGTGGCCGCTAGCGTTACTTTCGGAGGTGTGAGGTCGGGAACGTCCTTTCGCTTAACCGGCGCCAGTTCCGCCGGAACACGCAGAGCTTCCGGACGCGGCATGACATCGGCGACGACTTTTGGCGTCGGGAAATTCTTGACCGGTGCCGGCTTCTGCGGAACCGGAGGCGGGGTATTCACCAGCCCGATGAAATGGTAGTCGTGCGCCGGCATCACCAGAATTTCCGGATGCGCTATGGCGGCGATCACGAACACGGCCAGCACCAGCGACTGCATGCCATAACCGATGACAAATCTTCCCCAGCGCGTGCGGGACTCGGGAAGAAGGCCTAGGGTCAAATCTGAAACCTGGGAATCCATTTCCGGTACCTCAAACCCCTATCTGATCAATTAACTCGCGAACTTAGTGCCGGGGGAAATCAGTGAGCCTGCGATTCTGGTTCAGGAGACAGTTCGAGGCCCCACCCTCTTTCCCACCTCCTGGATGCACGCCGAAGGCCAACTTAGGGTCAGGCCATCGCCGGTAAAACGCTCTTATTCCGTTATTTGTGCGGGGGAGACTGTATTCTAGCAGAGTTCAGGCTGCGCCTTGCAACGTTTTTCCTATGGGGACGGGAAAAATTTGGCAGAACCCAGGAAGTTTTTGCCATATGCAGGCGCCGCAAGTTGACTGCGTGGCTGGGACGCACTTGCGCAAAACGCGTCCGATTGGCGGGTAAGGTGAGCGGCGAACGACTCTACTCTTCCCCGTCCTCCTCGATCTTGATGCGGAGGGATCTGAGAAACTTCACGTCCTGATCGCTGATCTTGAACTCGGGGTTTGTACTCAGCGTGGACACCAGCGAAGTCTTGTCGGTGCTGTGCTCGCCCTGCTTGCTGAGGCCGATGGTGGCTTCGAGCACGAGTAAAATTTCGTAGCCGCCTTCCTTGATGCGTGCCATCACTTCAGCGATCTGTTCGGATTCGGAGAGAGACCCATTGATTGCTTCGCCCAGTTCCTTCATGAACTGCTTGAGTTGTTGGTCCACCGAGTCCCCCTTGCTTCCCAAAGACGCGCCGCCCAGACGCGCGCTGACGGCCGTCGTCACAGCTGCGTGTGATTCGAGCCACAACCATTGTACGCCGGGCCGCTGCTAAAATCGACAAAATGATCGCAGCGCAAATGGCGAAAAAAGTTGCACTGATTGTGCGAATGGCCGTCCAGCAGGCCGCGCGCACCCGCACCGGAGCCGCCCTGATCAAGGGTGTCCAGGCGACAGCCATTTCGTTCGGCAGGGTTCTGCACCAGCTCTGGCTCGAAGTCACCGGATTTACTTTTCTCGCCATCGCCGCCATCGGCGCGGTGACCGGATTCCGCGAGTATGCGAAATACCACGCCGGGCGCGAGGCGGGCCCTGGCCGCTTGATTTTGGCGATTGCATTCACGCTTTGTTTCGCGTGGTTCGGCCTCAGCTCGTTTTGGCGCGTGAACAGGAGTGTGGCCCAGCGGCGCGACCGGCGCCTTCGTTCGGAGATAAGATGACCGCATCGCGCGGCACGCTCGCAAGCGGAGATGCCATGAAGCCACGCCCAACTCGAACGTCGTTCCCGAGTGCCTTCCCGTATCGCTGGTGGTTCATGGTTTTTCAAACATTCCTCTGTATGATGCTGACGGCGTCTGCACTCGCGCAGCAATCCCCGAAGGCCCCGGCAGGCGGCTCCATGCAGGTCGGCCATTCGCCTTCTACTCCTGCAATTCCCGCCGCCGATCAACTCATCTTCGACGACGAATTCGACGGCAGCCAGCTCGACCTTGCCAAGTGGTACCGCTGCTTCAACTGGTGCGACGAAAACGTCGGCTACTCCTATGGTCCTCCTTACGATCTTGAGTGGTACTGGAAACACAACGTTTCGGTCACAGGCGGAATGTTGCACCTCACGGCCAGAAAGCAGCATGAGCACGGCTACGACTACACGTCCGGCGTCATCACGACCGGCGGCTCGCAAACCGAACCGCCCAGCTTCACATTCCTGTATGGCTACATGGAGCTGAGCGCAAAGTTCCCGGCCGGGAAGGGCATGTGGCCCGCATTCTGGTTGCTGCCTGCCGATGGCAGTTGGCCTCCCGAGATCGACGCCATGGAATGGCAGGGCGGCACGCCCACCATCGATTACGCCACCATTCACTGGGGTGTTCAACACAATGGCCATCATCCCTCGAGCGGGACGTCGTTCGAAACAGGGATCGATCTCTCCACCGGATTCCACACCTACGGCCTGAATTGGCAGGCCGATTCGGTGACGTGGTATTTCGATGGCAAGGTGGTGAAGAAGTTCACCCGGGTGAATGACATTCCGCACAAGCCCATGTACATCCTGGTGGATCTGGCCGTGGGCGGTTGGATTTCGTTTCCCGATAGCAGCACCCATTTTCCCGCCACCATGCTGGTGGATTATGTAAGAGTGTGACCGCAGAAGCCGTGAGTCGGAAAATGTAATCGGGTTTTGAAGTAAAGAAGCGCCGACGAGCACATGAGGAAAGCGATTCCCGGCCGGGAAACAAATCCTCCGTGCTCGCTGTGTACTCTGTGGTGAACGGTTTATATATGAGCGAAACAACCAAGACTGCCGAGCCTGCCGCTAAACCCAAGCCGGGCACTCCCGAACCACAAACCTCGTCCCACATTCCCGTGCGTCCGCTCTATACGCCCGCCGACCTCGCCGGCCGCGACTACGAGCGCGACCTCGGTAATCCCGGCGAATTTCCATTCACGCGCGGCGTGCAGGCCACCATGTACCGCGGACGCCTCTGGACCATGCGCCAGTACGCCGGTATGGGCGACGCCGAGGAATCGAACAAACGCTACAAATATCTGCTGGCGAACGGCACGACCGGATTGTCCGTGGCCTTCGATCTGCCCACGCAAATCGGCCTCGACTCCGATAACGCGCTGGCCGTGGGCGAAGTGGGCAAAGTCGGCGTGGCCATCGATTCCATCGAAGACATGCAGCGCCTGTTCGATGGTATCGACCTGACCAAAATTTCTACATCGATGACCATCAACGCCACGGCGTCGATTTTGCTTGCTCTGTACGTGGCTGTGGCGCGACGCCAGGGCGCCGACATCCGCAAGCTTTCCGGAACCGTACAGAACGACGTGCTCAAGGAATACATTGCGCGCGGCACGTATATCTATCCGCCGCAGCAGGCCATGCGCATCATCACCGACCTGTTCGCATGGGCGAACGAAAACGTCCCCGACTGGAACACGATCTCGATTTCCGGCTACCACATGCGCGAAGCCGGCTCGACCGCCGTGCAGGAAGTTGCTTTCACGCTCGGCAACGGGATCGCCTACGTGGAAGCCGCCATCCGCGCCGGCCTCGATGTCGATCAATTCGCGCCGCGTCTGTCGTTCTTCTTCAACGCCCACAGCAATTTTCTGGAGGAAGTCGCCAAATTCCGCGCTGCCCGCCGCATGTGGGCCAAAATCATGCGCGATCGCTTCAAGGCGAAGAACCCGAAATCCTGGATGCTGCGCTTCCACACGCAGACCGCCGGTTCCACGCTGACGGCGCAGCAGCCTGAGAACAATATTGTGCGTACCGCCATCCAGGCCATGGCCGCCGTGATGGGAGGCACGCAATCTCTGCATACGAATTCGTTTGACGAGGCGCTGGCGTTGCCGACCGAAGCCTCCGCCCGAATCGCACTGCGCACGCAACAGATCATTGCCTTCGAATCAGGCGCGCCGCAAACCGTCGATCCGCTCGCCGGCTCCTACTACGTCGAATCGCTCACCAACGAAATCGAAAAGCGCGCCGACGAATATCTCGAAAAAATCCAGACCATGGGAGGCATGCTTAAAGCGATCGAGCGCGGCTACGTGCAGCAGGAAATCCAGAACGCCGCCTACGAATATCAGCAGGCCGTCGATCACGAGCAGGCGATTGTCGTCGGCGTGAATCGCTTTGTGACCATCGAGGGAAAGGCCGTGCCCATTCAGCGTATCGATCCGGCGCTTGAACCCAGGCAGGTGGAACGCCTCCGCGCCCTGCGCGCCAAACGCAATCCCGAAACGTGGCAGGCCGCAATCAAGGCCGTAGAAGACACAGCCCGTACCGGAGACAACCTCATGCCGCGGATTCTGGCCGCAGTCGAAGCCAACGCGACCGTCGGGGAAATCTCCGACGCTATGCGCAAGGTGTACGGGGAGTACAAGGAAGCGGTGGTGATCTGAGGTCAGCGCCTCCGACACTCACGGAATCGCTGTTCTCAAGGGTTATCTTGGAATCGGGCTGCCCGTGGGCGTAAATTACTGGTTGTGAATACCGTTGCGGCGTTGCTGCTCAGCTTTGCCGTATGTACTACAGTTGCGGCCCAAACACCAAACACCGCGATTGCATCCCATACACACCTTACGAGTACCCAGGACCTTGCCAAATACGTAGGCACATATCCATGTAGCAACGGTTTGCTCCGGCAAAGAGTGCTCCTGTCTGCACTAAGAAATATCCTCGGCAACGATTATCCCGCTTACCACGAACACATCGGACTCTCTGGTTGCGGTGCAATCGAAAAGAGGGATGGCTTTCTTCTAATGGATGTCTCCCAAATGCATGTCGGCGGCTATACGTCCTTGATTTTCATCAGACTTAGTGACGGAGCAGTTTTTCTTTTTTGGCTGAAATCCACTGTGGCTGAAAAACAGGGGAGTTTCTACGGTCAGCGACCGATTCCTGCAGCGGTCAGCCAGATTGTTGAGTCGGAGCTAAATTCGGCATGGGGTCATGTCGCCCACTTCAGCGTTGACGGCGACCATGTTGACATCCGATTGAACAATTCGAGGTAAGCGAGTTTATTCGAAGGGCATTGCCGGTTCGCGTCGGGCTAACCCGAACCTAGTAGTCCGTCGTCGGCCCTTGCCAGTCCACCGTGTGATAGTCGCAGGCCGTGCGGCAGGCTTCGCAGTAGAGCAGGCCGTCGGTGCAGAGACGAATGCCCATCTGCGATTGGCAAAGAACGCAGAACTTCTCGCACCAGCAGCGCGATTCGGGTTGCTCACACTGGGCGCAGACGATCCGGCTCATGCCGGGCTTAGCAGACATGGTCCCAGTGTAGGGGGTTTGGTTGGCCGGAAAATGTGACCGAGGTAACAGGGAAACTCTCAGGTGTTGGGTCTAAGGTCTCAGGAAAATCCTTTGGCCCTGGTCGGTTTCGCTCGGCAGCGGAATCCCTGCCGACTCTTAAGTCTGTCTTCGTGTTCCGCTATCCTGGGACCTGACGCCCAAGAGCTGATACCTGACACCTGCTACCGCGCACACCATTTGCCGCTTTCCCACCCCGGTGTTAACGTAATCAGTTCCAGATTCCGACAGCCCAGCCGCTGTCCTATATTGACGCCCATCGAGGCTCCATTGTCCGTCGCTCCCGTGGTTCCGCCGGTCGTACGCAAGACTGCCCTGAATGCCGTGCACCGCCAGATGGGCGCAAAAATGGTCGAGTTCAACGGCTGGGACATGCCGGTCGAATACCCCGCCTCCATCGGTTGCGGAATCGTCAACGAGCACCTCGCCGTCCGCACGGGCGTCGGTATTTTTGACGTCAGCCACATGGGCGATATTCGGCTCGCGGGTCCGGGCGCTCTCGCCGCCGTCCAGCACATTTCCATGAACGATGCTTCGCGCCTCGCCATCGGCCAGGCGCAATATTCGGCGCTGCTCTATCCGCAAGGCACGTTTGTCGACGATGTCATCGTTCACCGCCTGGGCGAAGAGGAATACCTGCTCGTCATCAACGCCGGAACGCGCGAAAAAGACTTCAACTGGGTTCGCGACAACACCCGCCAGTTCGACTGCAAGGTTGAACATCTCTCCGACGACTTCACGCAGATTGCGATTCAGGGCCCGAAGGGCGTCAACGTTCTGCAGAAACTTACCGACGCCGACCTGAGCGCGGTGAAATTCTACTGGCTGACCCGCGGCACGCTCTGCGGCCTGAAGAACATCCTGATGGGCCGCACCGGCTACACTGCCGAGGATGGATTCGAAATCTACATTCCCGCCGACGAGGCAACCAGCGCGCGCGTCTGGTACGCCATTCTCGACGCGGGCAAAGAGTTTGGCGTTGTACCGTGCGGCCTGGGCGCGCGCAACACGCTGCGGCTCGAAGGCAAGCTACCGCTCTACGGCCATGAAATCTCCGACACGATCAATGTCTGGGAAGCCGGCCTCGACCGTTTCATCAAGATGGAAAAGCCAGAGTTCATCGGCCGCGCCGCGCTCGAAAAAGCTCGCGCCGAAGGCGTGAAGAAGACTCTGGTTGGCCTCGAAATGGTAGGCCGAGGAATTGCCCGCGATGGATACAAGGTCTTGGATATGAGCGGCGGCGAAATCGGCTACGTTACCAGCGGATCCCCGGCGCCGTTCCTGAAAAAGAATATTGCTCTGGCCTACGTCCCGCCGTCGCAAGCGGAAATCGGAAACACTGTGCAGGTAGAAGTTCGCGGCCAGGGCGTGAAAGCGCAGGTAGTGCCGACGCCCTTTTATAAACGCCCCAAGAAAGCCTGAACTACGAAATGGCACGAAGGTTTCGTTTGCTAGAAGCTAGCAGCTAGGAGCTAGAAGCTATGTCATACCCCACTGACCGCAGATATACGAAAGAACACGAGTGGATCAGCAGCGACGGCAAAATCGGCATCACCGACCACGCCCAGGAGTCTCTCGGCGATATCGTCTTCGTCGAACTCCCCAAAGTGGGTGCTCAGCTTTCCACGGGAAAGACCTTTGGCACCGTCGAGTCGGTTAAGGCCGTATCGGATTTATACGCTCCCGCCTCGGGCGCCGTGACCGAGGTCAATGGCGAACTGGCAACAGCTCCCGAAAAGGTGAACAAAGACGCGCACGCGGCCTGGATGGTCAAGATCACGGTTAAGGATCCGGCCGAGTTGAATGCGCTGCTCTCAGCCGCCGACTACGAGAAGTTTGTGAGCGAAGAGGCCGGACACTGAGGACCATTGCAGAGATCAGAGGTCCGATTGCAGACGTGGCCGCGGGCTTCGAGCCATGAGCTGCGAGCGAGCGATTCAAGCTCATAGCTCGCGGCTCGTAGCTTCTTTGCGCTTTGCAAGAGTCGCAATCGTTTTATCGCTGCCGACATTAAAGCAAAGGTTCTTATGAGATATCTTCCCAAGTCTCCCTCTGACCGCGAAGCCATGCTGAAGGCCATCGGCGTTCGCTCCATCGACGATCTTTTCGCGCCCGTTCCCGCGCAGCATCGTCTCAACCGCGATCTCGCCGTCCCGCGCCAAATGGCCGAGTCGGAGATCGTCGACTGGTTCAAGCAACGCGCCAAGGAAAACGGCGAGGACTACACCAGCTTCCTGGGTGCGGGCGCGTATTTCCATTACCGCCCGGTCGTCATCGACGCCTTGGTGCTGCGCGGCGAGTTCCTCACTTCCTACACGCCCTATCAGCCGGAATACGCGCAAGGCACGCTGCAGGCGATCTTCGAATTCCAAACCATGGTTGCTGAACTCACCGGCATGGACCTTGCCAACGCCTCCATGTACGACGGCTCAACCGGTGCCGCCGAAGCCGTCATGATGGCCGTCCGCATTACCGGACGCCCCGGTGCGGTCATCGCCCGCTCGGTGCACCCCGAATACCGCGGGGTCATCGCCACTTACGCCACGCATCAGGGCATTCCGCTGACCACTGTCTCCTACAGCGACTCCGGCCAGATTGACCGCAAGGCCCTCGAGGCTGCCATCACCGGCGACACCGCCTGCGTGCTCATCCAGTCGCCGAATTTCTTCGGCAACATCGAGGACGTGGAAGCCATCGCCGAAATCGCCCACAAGCGCGGAGCTTTGCTCATCGTCTCCATCGCCGAAGCCGTCTCGCTCGGCATCGTCGAGCCGCCCCGCGCCGCCGATATTGTCTCTATGGAAGCGCAATCTTTCGGTGTTCCCCTCGGTTTCGGAGGTCCCTACTGCGGCGTGCTCGCCACAAAAGACAAATTCGTCCGGCAGATGCCCGGCCGCCTTGTCGGCCAGACCGTCGACAAGAATGGCAAGCGTGGATTCGTCCTCACTCTTGCCACCCGCGAGCAGCACATCCGCCGCGAGAAAGCGACTTCCAACATCTGCACCAACCAAGCCCTGGTCGCCCTGATGGTCAACATTTTTATGACCGTCAACGGCAAAGTCGGACTGCGCGAGCTGGCCAAACAGAATCTGGCGAAAACCGCATACGCCGCCGACCAGTTTGCGCGTCACGCCAAAGTGCTTTTCTCGGACGCGCCCCGCTTCAACGAGTTCGTCGTCCAGACCAGCGAAGATCCATACGCCATCAACTCGCGTCTGCTGGGCCACAAAATCATCGGCGGCTTGCCGCTGAAGAAGTTCTATCCCGACCTAGGCAACGCCGCGCTTTGGTGCTGCACCGAACTTACCACTCGCTCCATGATCGACACCGCCGTCGGCCTGGTCGCCGAAAGCGAACGCGGCGTGCGGACAATGAAGGAAGTCGAGGAGGTGACCCGATGAAGCACATGACCCGCAAAGCCACGCGCCACATCAGCCAGAACGAAGGCCTGATCTTCGAAAAATCGTCGCCCGGCAAAGCCGCCTGGAAGTTGCCGCCGCTCGACGTCCCCGAAGTTGACACGGCTAAACTCCTCGGCAAGCAGGAACGCAAAGACTTGGGCTCCATGCCCGAAGTCAGCGAGATCGAAATCATCCGCCACTTCACGCGCCTCTCCACCTGGAACTACGCCATCGACCTCGGCATGTTCCCGCTCGGCTCCTGCACCATGAAGTACAACCCGCGCGTCAACGAGTTCGTATCGCGCATCGAAGGCCTCGCCAACGGCCATCCCTACCAGCCCGAAAAAATTTCCCAAGGCGCGCTGCGCATTCTAAAAACCCTAAGCGACTGCCTCATCGAAATTACCGGCATGGACGCCATCACCCTCCAGCCCGCCGCCGGCGCCCACGGGGAGCTTACCGGCCTGCTGCTCGTCCGCGCCTATCACCAATCAAAAGGCAACGCGCGCAAAAAAATTCTGATTCCCGATTCCGCCCATGGCACCAATCCTGCCACGGCCGCGACCGTTGGATACGCCGTCGAAAATCTGAAGTCGAACGACCGCGGCATGGTCGACGTTTCCGCGCTCGCCGCGCAAATGAACGAAGACGTGGCGGCGCTCATGCTCACCAACCCCAACACCCTGGGAGTGTTCGAGCAGGAGATCCACAAGATCGCCGAGCTCATGCACGCCAAAGGTGGTCTCCTCTACATGGATGGCGCCAACATGAACGCACTCGTCGGCAAAGCCCGCCCCGGCGACTTCGGCGTCGATGTCATGCACCTCAACCTGCACAAAACTTTTTCCACGCCGCACGGCGGCGGAGGCCCCGGCTCCGGCCCGGTCGCGGTCAAGAAGATTCTCGAGCCATTCCTGCCGAAGCCGGTAGTCATCACCAAGCCCGACGGCACGCTCGCCTTCGAATACAACCGCCCGCAGTCGGTCGGCCGCGTGCGCGCCTTCTACGGAAACTTCGGAATGTTCATCCGCGCCCTTGCCTACATTTTCGCCAACGGCCCCGATGGCCTGCGCCAAACCACGGAAGACGCCGTCCTCAACGCCAACTACATTCGCAAGGGCCTCGAAGGCGTCTACGATCTGCCCTACTCGACGCCCTCGATGCATGAAGTCGTCTTCAGCGACAAGGTGCAGTCGAAAAAAGGCGTCCACACCGTGGACGTCGCTAAGCGCCTGATGGATTACGGATTCCACCCCTACACGATGGCCTTCCCGCTGATCGTCCCCGGCGCGCTCATGATCGAGCCCACCGAGAGCGAACCAAAAGAAGAACTCGATCTCTTCATCGAAGCCATGAAGTCGATAGCCGAAGAGGTGGAAGAAGATCCGCAGTTCGTCTTAGACGCCCCGCATAACACGAGAATCTCGCGCCTGGACGAAGTCGCCGCGGCCCGCAAACCGATCCTCCGCTGGAAGCCGGAAGCTTAGTTCGTGGAGCAACTGGCTAGCGTGGTAAGGAGTTGGTGTGGGGACGGGCATTCTTGCCCGTCCAGCCGAGCGGAGTCGAAGGCCACCTGCACCCTCGGTGCCCTCGGTAGTTTAAGATTTTCTTCGGATGACTGATAAAACTCCGCCCCCTGCCCGCGCCCAAGCCGAGTCCCATTACTACGCCGCCCTCGACCACGTAGCCGAAGGCCGCGACGAGCAGGCCGTCGAGGAATACCGCCAATCCCTCGCCGCTGACCCCACCTTCACCGACGCCCTCCACGGCCTGAGCCGAGCCCTGCAAAATCTAAACCGTCTCGACGATGCCATAGCAATCTCCAAACAAATTTCAGAAATCGACCCCGACGATGTCCTGGCCCACACTAGCCTCTCAATCCTTTACCAGAAAAAAGGAATGGTCCCCGAAGCTGAAGCCGAAGGCAACAAGGCTCGCGTGCTGGGTTGGAAGCAGCAACTCAAAAAGACATAAAGAATCTGGTCCATAAAGTTCTCGAGCTTCATCTACAACACATGCCACTTGGCAAATGGTGGCGCAATGACCCTATTCAGCGCGATTCTCGTTGTTTTCGGAGTTTCTGGTGCGTTCGCTCAGAGCAGTGCATCGCCGATAGCATCTCCCGCTGATGTGCCCGCCGCGATCGCCATTCCCGCGGGCCTCGAACTTGTTCTGCTCGCACATGCCTCGGGATCGCAGATCTACACCTGCCAGGCCGGCTCCGACGGCAAGTTCAGCTGGACGCTCAAGGCCCCCGATGCCGAACTCCGCGACCACGACGGCAAGCCGATCGGCCACCATTTCGCCGGACCAACCTGGAAGCTGAACGACGGCAGCGAGGTCACCGGAAAAGCCGTGGCGCACGCTGATTCACCCGACCCGGATTCAATTGCCTGGTTGCTGGTAAACGTGGTGAGCCATGCGGGAAATGGTCTGCTAACGAAGGTGACGACCATCCAGCGCCTGCACACGCATGGCGGCAAGCCTCCCGTTGGCGGCTGCGATGAGTCGCACAAGGATGCGGAAACGAAGAGTAGCTACACCGCCGATTACTACTTTTACGCGCCCAAGCCCTGAGCCGCGCGAAGGCTGGGCAGAAAGCAGCTCTTTCAGAGGGGCATCGACAGCGGCAACCCCCTTACTTCAGCGTCAACGTGATCCCCTGCCGAAACAAGACCCGGCTTGAACCATTGTCCGAGAACCGCACATAGTAGAGATAGGGGTGATCTCCAACCACCGCAAAATTCATATCCGTCGCCGTTGGATCGATCAACGAAAAATAAGCGTACGAACAACTCCCTTTCGGCTCCCGATCGAGAAACTGATTAACGGTCGCTACCAAGGTCGGCTTGGTCCAGTTCACAAGATCGGTCGAAGTGGAAAGATACAGACCCTTCACGCCATATTCGTTGTCCCACGGATTCCAAAGCGTCGCAACGACTACATTCGACGATTCAAACAGGTTGATTGCGGTCACCACATCCATGTACGGCACCGGCGCGTAAACGTGCGCTTCCGGATGGTCCACCGGTCCAGGGTAGGGATCGACAAACGACACGGAAAAATCCTTGCCGTTCCATCCGCGCCACGAAGAAGGATCAAAAACGTCTTGCGTGCGCATGGGCCCGCCGCCGCCCGGCGTCAGGCACCGGTTCGGCCCGGTCGTCCCCGAGCAGCCCGGAGGCCACGCGTAGGATGTCACCATGGCGTAATACCATCCGCCAAGCTCAATGATGTTGCTGTCGACGCTATAGCCTGACGGGCCTCCGTCCTTCACATACTGGTAGGGAATTCCGGCGAGGAAATTGGCCGGCGGCTTGAACGGATAGAAGTGATACCCGCCATCGTTCGATTCGTGATAGGTGTCAGAGTCATATTCGCATCCGTTATCGCCGTTTTTGAAGGTGCAGTCCTTTTTGCGCGCCCAGCCGTGATACTCCGTGTGCGTCAGCCCAGCAATGGTGTTTCTGTCGAAGGTATAGAAGGTATCGATCCAGGTTTGGTCGTTGAAGTCCGCGGGATTCGGATCGCCCGCGGAACGGTGTCCGATCTCGCAGCTGTGCTGAACGCTCTCCAGCGTAGGGCCAATGCTCTGGAACAGCTCGGAACTCGCTGCCACCAGGTGGATCATCCCCTTGTTATCGCGGAAGGCCCGCGCCATCGCGTCCGGTATGTCGTTCGAGTTACAGGATTGCCGGGGAGTCACAAACACCGCCGTGCGCGAGGAGTCGAGCACGCCCTTGATCGTAGGAGTAGTGGTCGTGGGCGTCGTGTCAGCCTGCTGCCCGGTTGCCCCAAGATCGCCTGCCCCGAGATCGCTTTGCGCCGCCGCGAATGCAGCCAGCATCATTCCACACAGAATCGGGAGTATGCGTCGCACGGTAGGGTCCTCCGCTCGTTGCTTAGATTGAACCCGATGTTTCAGCGATGTACTCGAACCCGAGTAAATTTTCGGGAATCGAATGCCGCCGCCGACCGAGGCACGCGCGGGTTCAGGTGTCCCGGATTCCGCGGGTTCTTAGCGCGCTGACCAGACTCGAGAATTGAAACAACCCCTAACTCCTTGATTTCGAAATATTTTACGAGTAACTCCTTATTTTTCAAAGATCTAGCGGGAATAATCGCTAAATCTTTGATTCTAAAAGACCGCCTCCAAGGGGGCCTAATGGTCAACCGGCAAGAATCCAAATGTTCGATTGGATTGCCGAACCAAACGGACCAGCCGAACTCGCTTCCCGCACCTTGCCTCGAACTCAGCTTGCTGCAAACTCACCTTTTCGATCCCTGCGCGCTCCGCGTGCTCTGCGGTTAAAATGTCCCCATGCGTGAAGTCGTCATTGCCTCCTCCGTTCGCACTCCAGTTGGTCGCGCTTACAAAGGAACGCTGCGCGCCACGCGTCCCGATGAACTAGCCGCAGTCGCTATCAAGGGCGCGCTTGAGCGCGTGCCACAGCTTGATCCCAAAGAAATTGAAGACGTGATCTTCGGCTGCGCCATGCCCGAAGGCGAGCAGGGAATGAACGTCGCCCGCATCGCCTCGCTGCGCGCAGGCTTGCCCGTCGAAGTCTCAGCAGTCACTATCAACCGCTTTTGCTCGTCGGGCCTGCAAGCCATCGCCATGGCCGCCGAGCGCATCATGAGCGGCGGAGCGGAAGTGATGGTCGCCGGCGGAACCGAATCCATGTCCATGATTCCGATGGGAGGCAACAAGATCTCGCCCAATCCATGGCTGGTCGAGCACTATCCCGACGCATATCTTTCCATGGGCCTGACCGCCGAGCGCGTGGCGCAGCGCTTCGCGATCACGCGCGCCGAATGCGACGAGTTTTCGCTGCGCAGCCACCAGAAGGCGATGGCCGCCATCGCAGCCGGCAAGTTCGCGGATGAAACGGTCGCGGTGCCCGTAAGTTTCACCACGCCAAACGGCGCGAAGCCCAAACGCCAGGAAATCACCTTCAAGGTGGACGAAGGCCCGCGCGCCGATACCTCGCTCGAAGCTCTGGCCGCGCTAAAGCCCGCATTTCACGTCAAGGGCGTGACAACGGCCGGCAACTCGTCGCAAATGTCGGACGGAGCAGCCGCCGCCATCGTCATGTCAGCCGAGCGCGCGAAGGCGCTAGGAATCACGCCGCTGGCGCGCTACGTCTCGTTCGCGACCGCTGGATATAAACCGGAGGAAATGGGTCTCGGCCCTGTCTTCGCGATCCCGAAGGCGCTGAAACTGGCTGGACTGAAGATTAGCGATATTGACGTGATCGAACTGAACGAAGCCTTCGCGGCGCAATCGCTAGCTGTAATCAAAGAAGCCGGACTCGATCAGGGGCGCGTGAATCCCAACGGCGGCGCGATTGCTTTAGGCCACCCGCTAGGCTGTACAGGAGCCAAACTGACCGCCAGCGTGATCCGCGAACTCAAGCGCCGGAAAGCACGTTATGGCATGGTGACGATGTGCGTCGGCGGCGGCATGGGCGCGGCCGGGATCTTTGAGAATTTGAATTGAGAACTTGCCGAAGTTGGCGAGTCAAAGTCTCTTCAATCTAGGCGCGGCGCGAGCCCCCATTTCCGGGGCGCCCGCGCTAGAATGATGTTGCCGCTCGTCCGGTCTCCACTCAGCGGCTTTCATAGCAAACTAAATTTCGAGGTCTAAGAAATGGCCAGCACAACTGCACTTCCAAAGACCAAGATTCCTGGCGGTGGCTTTCTGCTTGAAGAACGCGCCACCGCCGACGTGTTCACTCCCGAAGATTTTTCCGAGCAGCAGCAGATGATCGGCCAGACAACCGAGGAGTTCGCAGTCAACGAGATTCTGCCGCAGGCCGAGAAAATCGAACACAAAGATTACGCTATCTCGCGCGATCTGCTGAAAAAGGCCGGCGAACTCGGCCTCAGCGGCGTGGAAGTTCCGGAAGCATACGGCGGCTTGGAAATGGATAAAGTCACCTCCGCCGTGATAGCCGACCACATTGCCAAGTACGCCGGTTTTGCCACGACCTGGGGCGCGCACAGCGGCATCGGCTTGCTGCCGCTGGTTTATTTCGGCACCGAGGAACAAAAGAAGAAATACCTGCCGCGGCTCGCCACCGGAGAGATCGTCGGCGCCTATGCCTTATCCGAGGCCACGTCGGGCTCCGACGCGCTCAACTGCCGCGCTCGGGCCGTGCTGTCGCCGGACGGCAAGCATTACATCCTCAACGGCGAAAAGATGTGGATTACCAACGCAGGCTTCGCCGACCTGTTCACGGTGTTCGCGAAAATTGACGGCGAAAAATTCTCTGCCTTCCTGGTGGAGCGCACGTTCCCCGGCTTCTCGACCGGCGCCGAAGAACACAAGATGGGGATTCGCGGATCGTCCACCTGCCCGGTGATCCTTAACGACTGCCAGGTACCGGCTGAAAATCTGCTGGGCGAAATCGGCAAGGGCGCGACCATCGCCTTCAACATACTGAACATCGGCCGCTTCAAATTGGGCGCCATGTGCTTGGGCGGAGCGCGCGTTTCGATCGAGCATGCGGTGGCTTACGCGAAGCAGCGCAAAGCGTTTGGCAAGGTGATCGGCGATTTCGGATTGGTGCGCGAAAAGATCGCGAACATGGCCATGCTGATTTACGTCGGCGAGTCGCTCGTCTATCGCACTGTCGGCATGATGGACGCTTTGCTGGACGAGATCGACAAAGCTGCGCCAGATGCCGCCAAAGAAACCCGCAAGGCCATCGAAGAATATGCCGTGGAATGCTCAATCATCAAGGTTTGGGGCTCCGAGATGATCGACTACGTGGTCGACGAGACGATGCAGATCTACGCCGGCTACGGCTTCGTCGAAGAGTATCCGGCTGAGCGAGCCTACCGCGATGCCCGCATCAACCGCATCTTCGAAGGCACGAACGAGATCAACCGGCTCATCATCACCGGCTTTTTGCTGAAGCGCGCCATGGGCGGCCAGTTGCCGCTGATGCCGGCGATCAAGAAGCTGATGGAAGAAGTGCTCAGCGGCCCCTCGATGGGCGAGGAAATCGAAGGCCCGCTGGCCGAAGAACGCAAGCTGGTGGCAAATGCCAAAAAGCTCGGACTGTTTGCGGCCGGCGCTGCCACGCAAAAGTACATGGCGGCGATCCAGGATCAGCAGGAAGTGATGGGTGCCATCGCCGATATGACCATCGAGATTTACGCGATGGAGTCGGCGGTGCTGCGCGCACAAAAGATCGTCGAGCAGAAAGGCGAAGCCGCCGCGGCGCTGCCGATTGCGATGACGCAGGTCTACATGATGCAGGGGCTCGACAAGGTCGAAGCGGCCGCGAGGAAAGTAATTGCCGATGTGGCCGAGGGCGACATGCTGCGGACCCAGTTGGCGATTGTGCGGCGCCTCGCCAAGCGCGATGCTTTCAACACGATTGCCCTGCGCCAGCAGATCGCGCAGAAAACGATGGAAGCGGGGAAGTACAGGCTGGCGTAAAACTGTAGCGGTTTTGGCAGTCTGAGCGGAGCGGTGTGATGCGCGAAACGCGTCACACCGCACGCGCAGCCGAAGGTTTGCACTCATCAGCTCCCCGACCGAGCCGAGGACTTACTCCTTGGGGAAATTCGGGTCCGCTTTCACTTCTTCAATCTGCTTGGTGTGCCGCTCGCTGTGCGCCGAGATCAGCAGAATCCACTGATAGGCATCCATCGTGCCAAGCAGGGGATGCGGCCCGAAGTGGTCGCGCAGATCGTCGTTTGTCGTGCGAACGTAGTCCATCGTCGCTTTGCGGCTCTCTTCGAACGACTTGACCAGTTCTTCTCGCGTGGCCCAGCGATTGGTCGGCTTCAGGAACTCGGGTGCTTGCACTTTGTGGCTGCGATCCGGAACAAGCGTGAGAATCTGCTGATCCGTGACTTTTACTTCGGCGCGCTTTTCGGGCGTGGCGGGAGCAGCCATGGTCTTCTGCACAAATCCGAAGATGGTGGACTCGGAAACGGCGATGTGCTCGGAGACTTCGGCCACGGACCAGCGATCCGGAGCGGGCTTGAATCTCCACTGCTTCTCCGACAATCCTGCAATCGACTTCAGAAATGCATCGTGGGTGGCCTGCAGGTTCTTGAGCGCGGCATCCCGCTCTTCCGCCGATAAGGTTGCCGGCGCGGGAGCGGTCGCGGTCTGAGCGACGCTGGCGAGCGCGAAGGCGAGGACTGTACACAATACCGCCAGGAACTTCGATTGGATTTTCATTTTTTCCCCTGCGAGACTGGAAATGCGGCAGGGGAATTATAACCTGTGCTTACTCGAACCAGCCGCTGCGGTAAGCGACCCACCAGGAGGCGTACACGATAGGAATGGTCGCGCCCAAAGCCCACCAAAGCGGCAGAACGATGTCGGCGACGATTCCGAGCACGGTGAAGGACGCCCAGAAGATTTTGCGCTCCATATAGAGAATTGTAGGTCCTTTACGTTATTTCTGGCCGCGTTTAAGCGGGCCGCCGAAAAACTTCGGTCTCATATCGAAAGTTTCTGTTGTAGAGACGGGGCTTGCCCCGTCTCACTCTTCCTTGCCTGCTACCTCTGGCAGGAGCCGCAGCAAGCCGCGTCTCCACCCGTCAGGCTTTTGGCTTGAGTTCTTCCATCACGCTCTGGATGAGTTCCTTGGCATCGGTGAGGTTCTTCATGATGATCTGCACGTCCATGACCGGCTTGCCCGGCCAGCGCTGGCTCTGGCAATAGACGCCGTGTTGTCCGATGAGCGCCATGGCATCGGTGACCAGATCCATGGTGACGGCAAGGCGCCCGCGCGGCACGCCCATGCGGGTTTCGAATTGCTCAAGCTCTTCCTGCTTCTCGTTGAAGACGGTCATGAAGAGATTTTAGCGGGGAAGTGCGTATAATTCTCTGGCAGCCAAGGAGGCAAATCTCATGAAGAAATTTGTGTTGATTCCGGTAGCGCTGTTTGTAGTCGCAACCATCGCGTCCGCGCAGATGTCCCAGGACAAGTCGAAGCGTCCCAGCCCGGCCGCCAGCGCGGAATGCAAGTTCCCGGATGGCAAGATGATCAAGATGGATTACTCCAGCCCGCGCGCCAAGGGACGAAAGATTTTTGGCGCGGCGAGCGACAAGGCACTGGTTCCCTACGGCGAGGTTTGGCGCGCCGGCGCCAACGAAGCGACGACATTTGTGAGTGATGCGAACCTGACCATCGGCGGCAAGCCGGTTCCGGCCGGCAGCTACACCGTCTTTGTCGTCCCCAATGCCGGCGAGTGGACGCTGGTTATCAGCAAGAAGACGGGCGAGTGGGGAACTGACTATCCCGGTGAGAAAGAAGATCAAGCACGAGTTCCGATGAGCGTTTCGAAGACCTCGGCGCCGGTCGAGAATTTCACAATCGCTTTCGACCAGGCTGGCAGCAAATGCACGCTGCGCATGGAATGGGAAAACACGCGTGCCAGTGCCGAAATCGGCGAAAAGTAGTTTTCCGGTTCTCAGTTCTCAGTGAAAACCGAGTCGGGGTTCCCCGGCTGTGCTGAGAACTGAGAACAAACCACCTTTTCACACCTTTCGGCGCTAGAATAATCTCCGTAGCTCGTCAGCCATTTTCGAGCGGGAGGCTCCCATGCCCGTCTACGACTACGTCTGTAACGATTGTCACAAGCCCTTCGAGTTGGTTCTCACCCTGCAGCAGCACGAAAAAGAGGTCAAGTGTCCGAAGTGCGGCAGCAGGAATGTAGAACAGGAATTGACTGCGTTCTTTGCCGTGGGCAGCAAGAAAAGCTGACACACTGATCACGACGCCGATAGCTTTCTGCTGGAATCTGGCGTGCACGCTCGTGCGCCAACGCCTAAGGCTCAGGCTATACTGAAGCCGATGTGGCAGATGCTGCGTTTTCTCTGGAACTCCACGCGGGGGCATCGCATTGCCCCCTGGCGCAGCCCCTATCTTCTGTGGCGCATCGAAACCTACACCGGCGTCAAGATGACACAAATCGGCTTCCTCGAATTCTGGGAATTTCTGTGGACGGAACGCGGCAATCTATGGCGCTTCCTCAAATGGACGGGAGAAATGGATCGCTACGTCCATCCCAGGGCCAGGAAGGCATAGCGTTATCGCATAAAGTGCGGAAAAGCACCGCCGGAGATGCCTAGCTGGTTTCCAGCACGATGTTGACTTCGCTGCCCTTGCCGGCACCCAGCAGTTGAAAAGCCGAGCCGCGATTCGTGGCAATCTCCAGAAAGCCCATGCTGCCCAGAATCCCGAAGGCTTCGCCGGGACCGCCTTCGGCGTAATTGGCGCAGATTCGAGTGACGGGAGCTTTCGTTCCGACGGCAATTTTAAAGGCCGGCGGCGGTGCCTCGAAGAGCTTGGGAATGTCAGCGGGCGTGATGTTCGTGACAAGATTGCCGAAGCGGTCGACTTTCAGCACCACGCCGCGCAGAGTGCGTTCGTCCACCGGTTTGGGCCGCGGCACTCCAAAGCGGACATAGTCCGTAATCTCCTCGCCAAAACGCTCGGGGTCGACTCCCTTGGCAAGATAGGCGGCGATCGGAGAGAAAATGTCGCGGCCATGAAATGTGTTGCTGCGAGGCTGCAGAAAGTAGTGCGACGAAGTGACGTGGCGCACTGAAATTCGTTCCTCGCGACCATAGACCAGGGAAAGCACTCCATTGTCGGGCGCCACAAACAGGTGACGGTCGCCGGTCAGAATGATCGGCCGGCGCGCCGTTCCCACGCCCGGGTCGACGATCACCATATGCACGGTGCCGGCAGGAAAATGTGAGTAAGCTTGCGAAATGGTCAACGCACCGTCGAGAATATCGAACGGCTGCACAGCGTGGCTGATATCGACAATCTGAGCGTCGGGCGCGATTTCCAGCAGCACGCCCTTCATGGCGCCCACAAAGTGATCGTTGAGTCCGAAGTCGGTGGTCAGGGTGATAATCGGCGCGTGTGACAATCCGGTTCCTCGTCAAAATCGTCCACTGTCTGGCAAGTATCGGGCGTCACTGGAGGGCGCGTCAAGACAATCAATAAGAAAGGCTCGCCGGTTCGCGAGCCTCGCATAACCTGCTTGAGGTGTGGTTCGGGTCAGTCAAGCTCAATGTCGCCGGAGCCGGTGTGAATCGAAATCGCCGGTCCGCCGCCGCGCACTTTGCCGATCACGCTTTTCCGCGACTCCTGCACTCGGCCCTGGACGGTCGTGGTCACCGGATGATTCAGGGTCACGGTTCCGGAACTGGAAGAAGCGTCCACGTCGAAAGCGGCGTCGGACGGCACCTTTAGCGTTACATTTCCCGAGCCGGTGCGAATGCTCCAAAGGCTTCTTGGCGAGCCCTGACTGTGAATATCTCCGCTGCCCGCTTCCGCGTGGAAGCCGCCATTGATGCCTTTCACCGTGATGTTGCCGGAGCCGGTGCGAATCTCTACATCACCCTCGCCCGTCTCTTCGATATCGATGTCGCCGCTGCCCGCCTTAACGCGCGCAGGACCGGAAAGCTCGTGGCCGCGAACGTTGCCGGATCCAGTCTGGAAATGCATTTCGCCGGTGAGCCGTTCCAGTTTCAGATCACCCGATCCGCTCTCCAGGTCGATATGGCCGCGCAGGCCTGCTACGCTCTGGTCGCCGCTTCCGGTATGGGCGCGAACCGCGGTGTTCTCGGGCACCGTGATGTCGTAATCGATGGAGAGGTTGTTGATATTGACGTAATCAATGCGAATGCTGTTGCCGGTCTGATGAATGGGAGGATTATTCTCGATCTCTTGCACGTCCGCTTTGCGGTCGCTGCCCAGCCAGGAATTGCCCACGTGGATCTTGGCGTGAATCGAAACCGAGCCGGCTGCGCCATTGCGGATGGTGATGTCACCGGAGCGGCTGAGCACTTCGAGATCGACCGGACCACTAACCTGGTAGGAGCGGTCAAATGTTCCGGCGACCGAAGCGAAACCAGGCAGCGAGCCGGCGAGTACAACCGCCAGCACACAGACCATGCGAGAGCGGATCACAGACCTCAGATTCATAGTGGAGAGCCTCCGAAACGGCTAATACCTGACGGCGAAAAGCGACCAGCGGCCCTACTGCAACACCACCTGGTCGCCCTCCTTCAGGCCTTTCAACAGTTCGGTCTTGGCGCCGTTCGAGATACCGATATTTACCGCGACCTTCTTCTTGCCGTCTTTCGCCTTCAAATCGGGCACTTCGACTGACGCGTTCTTGTCCTTATCGTAGATGATCGCGCCTTCGGGAATCTGCAGGACTCCCTTGTGCTCGTCAAGAATAATCTCGGCGTTCGCCGTCATCATCGCCTTCAGGACGCCCTCGGGATTGTTGATGGAGACGCGGACTTCGAAGGTCGTTACGTTGTCCTTCTCGACGCCCATGGGAGAAATCTTTGTCACCTTGCCGGTGAAAGTCTTGTCCTTAAAGGATTCCACTTTGATCCGGGCGGGCTGCCCCATGTAGACCTTGCCGATGTCGCTCTCGTCCACTTTGCCTTTGACATACACTTCGCTGGTATCGCCGAGCGTCATGACCAGCGTCGCCGTGGAACCAAGCACCAGAATCGAACTCACCGCATCGCCAATCTGCACGTCGCGCGAGAGCACGACGCCGTCCAATGGAGACTCAATGGTGGTGTAGGAGAGCTGTTCTTCCAGCTGTTTCAAGTTGGCGCGGTCCTGTGAAACCTGACCCTGGGCCTGGCCGATCTTTGCCTGCAAAACCTGGAGCTGCGCCTTGGAGACGTTCTGTTTGTTTAATGCCATTTCATAGTTCTTTTCAGCATCGTCGAGCGCGGAGGCGGAGACCACTCCCTCTTTCGCCATGCCCTCGGCCCGCTCATAGGCGCGCTTGAGCAAGGGAACGTCCGGCCCTTCCGCATCGACTTTGGCGCGCACCAGATCGGCGCGGGTCCCGTTCAGGCTGGCTTCGGAGGCCTCCAACTGGGCGCGGGCCTGGTCCACCCGGGCCTGAATTTCGTCGCGATCCAGTTCCACCAGAATCTGGCCTTTCTTGACCTGGTCGCCGTAATCGACGTAGAGCTTCTTGACGATGCCGCTGGCCTTGGACTTGACCTCGACCTTGGTGATCGGTTCGATCTTGCCGGTTGCGACGACGCTCTTTGCTAGGTCTCCCTTTTCAACCTTGGCCAGCTTGGAGGGATCGATCTTGGTTCCACCGCTGGTGGCCGCAATGACCCCGCCCGCGACCATGAGAACGACAACCGCTGCAATCACGCCATAGATGATTCTTTTGCGCCGCTTCTTTTTGCCATTGCCATTCCCGTTCACAAGTGCCTCCTGCCTGAACTGAGAGATCCAACCGGCCTTCACTCATTGTTACGCGATCAACTTCGGAATAGTTCCTTAAAATCTTGCTCCTGCCGGGTTCCACGTATTAGACCGGCAGGCTGGCAAAAGGAAAGCGATCACCTTGCGGCGAGCGTCAGGACTCTTACCCCCTATTGTAAGGCCGGGGCACAGCTGACACTGACGAGAGTCGAGTGCGCGCAGTTAGTCATCGCCCGGCCTGCCGGGGACAAGGGTCCGTGCAGACGAAATTACCCCTTTTGGAATGTTAGAATTACAGCTCCATGATTGCATTCGTGCCGCTGCGGGTGTTTGTCATCCTGCTGCTAGTGGCGGCCAATGCGTTTTTTGCGGCGGCCGAATTTGCGCTGGTCAGCGTCCGCGAAACACGCATTCTCCAGTTGATCGAAGCCCACCGTGTGGGCGCCCGGACGGTCCTCAAGTTGCACCAGCAACTGACGAGGGTTGTGAACGGCGTGCAGTTGGGAATCACGGTCGCCAGTCTCTCTCTCGGCTGGCTGGGCGAGCCTTTCCTGGCGCGGCTATTTGAGGGATGGATCGGAAGCATTCCTTATTCGGTTGTCTATGCGCACGCCGTTGCCGTCGCCATCGCTTTCCTGTTCATCACCAGCCTGCACGTAACTCTCGGAGAACTGGTTCCCAAGTCGCTGGCGCTGCAGCGGGCGGAGCGGGTTGCGCTTGCGGTCGCCGCGCCCATGGACGTTTTCCTGACTGTGACAGGACCGGTCACAGCGATCATGAGCCGAGCCGCCGGGTTTGTACTGCGCTCTTTCGGAAGCAGCGAAATCCGGCACGGGTCCGTCCATTCGCCCGACGAACTGCGGCTGATCATCAGTTCCGCCCGCGCCTCAGGCCAGCTTTCCTTTGCCCAGGAGGAGATGCTGCTCAACGCGCTTGGGCTTGATAACATTACCGCCCGCCAGGTCATGGTGCCGCGCACCAGGATTTTCTCGTTGCCAGCCGACCTCAGCCTGGAGGATGCGCTGGCGCGGGTGGTCGACGAACAGCACTCGCGGATTCCGATCTTTGACCCGCAGCGCGGTCCCGAACACATCGTGGGCGTACTTTATGCCAAGGACCTGATGCGCTGGATGCGGCTGCGGCTCGTTCCCAACATGGTGGGTCCCCCGGTGGCGCGCATTTCACAGATGAAGGTCAGCCAGATCATGCATGACGTGCTGGTGGTGCCCGAAACCAAGTCGCTGTTCGAGCTACTGGTCGAGTTCCAACAACGCAAACGGCATCTCGCGATGGTGGTGGATGAATTTGGTTCTACTGCGGGCGTAATAAGCGTCGAAGACGTGCTCGAGCAACTGGTCGGCGAACTGGAGGATGAGTTCGACGTCGCTATGCCGCCGCCGGTCATTGACGGAAACACCGTGCTGCGGCTCGACGGCACGATGAATATGCGCGATCTCGAGACCCAGTATGATCTGGTTCTTCCACAGGCCGAGGGGTACGAGACGCTTGCCGGTTTCGTACTCTCCCGTCTGCAGAAGATGCCCGTCGGCGGAGAATCGTTCGACTTTCAGGGCCGACGCTTCGTGGTTGAGAAAATGGACGGCCACCGCGTCGCGCAAGTCCGCATCGAGCCGGTTAAGGCCGAAAGTCAGTCCATTCCGTCCCAAGCCGAATCGCCAGCTTCAGCGCCAGCGACGTCGGTGCCAAAGCCGTGAGAGTAGCGCCGGCAAGGGTCGCGGGTGTGAGAATAGCGGTCGTAAGAGTACCGCCGGCAAACTTACCGTCGATTACGAGGGCTGCGCATGAGGCGCCGTGGCAATGGATTAGAGCTGACGGCTGAGAACTGAGAACCGACAACAGAGAACTGCCAACTGATTCATGCGCTACATCCTTACTCGCGTGCTCTACACTCTCCCAGTCATCTGGCTGGTCGTCTCGACGGTTTTCCTTCTCATCCACTTCGTCCCCGGCGATCCCATTCAACAGATGCTGGGCGAAGGCGCCGCTTCGGCTGACATTCAGGCCGCCCGCCATGCCTATGGCCTCGACGTCCCCCTCGGTCAGCAATATCTGAACTACTGGCGAGGCGTGCTCCATGGAGACCTCGGCCGGTCTCTGCGCTTTAACCAGACTGTGACCAGACTGATCGCGCAGCGCTATCCCTTCACGCTGCAACTGACGCTGGCGTCGTTGTTCGTGGCCATCGCGCTCGCCATTCCCGCCGGTGTCCGCTCCGCCCGCCGCCGCAATCAGTGGGACAACCGCTTACTAAGTATAGTAAGTCTGTTCGGCTTATCGTTCCCTAACTTCGCCCTTGGTCCTATCCTGATTGTGTTCTTCGCCGTCAAGTTAGGATGGCTCCCCGTTTCCGGCTCCGGAAGCTTTGCCCATCTCATTCTCCCCGCCATCACCATGGGCGGCGCGCTGGCGGCGATCCTTACGCGAATGGTTCGCACCTCCATGCTCGAAGAGCTAGGACAGGACTACGTTCGCACCGCGCGTGCGAAAGGCCTGCCCGAGCGCACGGTCGTCTATCGCCACGCCCTGCGCAACGCCATGATCCCCATCATCACCGTGCTGGGCCTGCAATTTGGAGCCTTGCTGGCTGGCGCCATCGTGACCGAAACTATTTTTTCGTGGCCTGGCATAGGCCGGCTGACCATCCAGGCGATCTCCAACCGCGATTACTATCTGGTGCAAGGTTGCATCCTGGCGATTGGCCTGACGTATGTCGCGGTGAACTTCCTGACGGACTTGCTGTACTCAGCAGTGAACCCGAGGATAAGGCAGTAAACAAGGCCAACTCAGAATCCCTTGTGGGGCGGACACTCCTGTCCGCCGCCTTTGACCTTGCTGCCCACTCTTGCGCGTTCTTAACAAGGGATGCCGACCAAGAGCTCTTCCTCAAAGTGGCATCATGCCCAGGTCGAGATCATAGCCCCGCGTGATCCTCGTCACAGACCCATTGTTCATCGAGCGGCAGAATCGCATACGGATACCTTTCGCAAAACGAGGAGAAACTTATGGCGACTGCCAGTCCGGTTCAGCCAGAAACATTGCGGACGCTGCCTTCGGATGCAGCGCGCCAGGTCGAGTGGGGATTTGCCGATCGCTACGATTTGCAGTTGCTCGTGCAATCCACCCGGGCGGTGGCGCGTGGGCCGGTCGCGCGGCTGGTGGCGAGCGGCGGGCGCAACTCGCATGAATGGACGGCGGAGAAAGCCGAACTCCTCGAAGCATTTGACGGCGCCGGCATCACGGCTGTGTTCATGGATCCGGAAGAGGGCGGACTGTTTTCCGGCCCGAAAAACCTGGCCCTGGCGCTGGTGGCGTTTGAATTGGCCTGGGTAGATGGCGGCGCGGCCACAGCGAGTTTAGCCGGTTGCCTGGCACTGGCGCCGATTCACGAGCGCGGCACCGCTGAGCAGCAGCGCCACTACATGAAGCTGGCGGCGCCAGCGCAGCCCGGCGAAGATCGCAAGCCGTTGCGCGGCGCGTTCTGCCTGACCGAGCCTATTCCTTACGTTGGCGTGGACACGGGCATGCTCAACGGCAAGCTGCGGATCGTCGAGTGGAAAGCGGGAGAAGAACCCATTCTGCAAGCGGAAAAACGCGGGCGCTTTATCACCAACATTGGCTTCGCCAATTTTGTTACGGCGGCGGTTGATTCGGGCGACGAGCGCATCAAGGGCAGTTGCATGGTGATTCTCGAAGAGGGCGATCCCGGAGTTTTCGATCGCGGCACGCCAACCAAGAAAATGGTTCACCAACTGTCTTCGACCGGCGATCCGATTTTCAACCTGCGCATTCCCGCCAGCCGCATCGTTGGCGGCTACGACGTTAAAGACGGCGTCATTGTTCCGCGCTACAGCCATAGCGAGGTAATCGAGGCTGTTTTCCGGCGCACGCGCGTCACGGTGGGCGTAATGACGGCAGCCAAGCTGCTTTCTTCCGTCGAGCCGGTCATCCGTTATCAGCGGGGAAGGTTCCGGGGAGGGGAAACTGCAACACCGGGCTCGGTGCGGTATGAACTTGGGTTGCAGGCGCGCGAGGATGCGCTGCACCGGCTGGTTGATATTTGGGCTACCGGTGAGGCGAGTGCCTCGATGGCGTTCGCTGCGGCTCGCGCGTTCGATGAACTCGACCCGCTCGAAAAAGAGATGGACAAGTTATATGCCGAGCGCGGCGTCATGACCGGCAAAGCGAAGATGAAGCTACTGCGGGAGGCTGCCGATCAGGCGGTCGCGCTGATGCAGTTGCCCGCCGGCGATGCCCGCAAAGAGCCGCTGAGCTCCGACTTGCTGTCGCGCTTTGTGGCGCTCGACTCGCTGGCCGATGTGCTCTGCCCGGCCGCGAAACTCTGGAACACCGGCTGGGGCGCGCAGATGATGCGTGAAGCCGTGAGCCTGATGGGCGGTTACGGCATCACCGAAGATTGTCCGGGTTTCCTCGGCAACAAGTGGATGGACGCGCAGCTTGAAGCCACATACGAAGGCCCGGAAGCCGTGCAGCGGCGCCAGCTTTCTGTGACCATGACGAACCCTGTGTTCCTTGCGCAGTTCCGCGGATGGATTCGCGAGATGCGCGGCATTGCAGCCGAGCATCCGGGAACGGGCGCGTGCGGGCTGGCTACGGCGATGACCATGTGGCATTGGACGCTCAATCATCTGCAGCACACCAAAGACGCCGATGGCGGCAAGCTCTATCAGAGCGCACGTCAGGGTGTGACGTTCCCGCTCGCCGATGCGCTGTGCTGGCTGGTCGCGGCCCGCTGCCAGATTCTCGACGTGCTCCGCCTGCGGGAGCATGGAGCGGAAGATCCTTCGCTCGCCGAGGGCCTGCCCGGCCTCGTCAATTTCCTGACCGATCTTTGCCACGTGCAGTCCTCACGCGCCAGCGGCGAAGTGGGGCGCATCTGCGCCGAGCTGGTCTTTGGCTATGATCGCCATCCCGCATGGGACGAGCAGGGAACTCGCGGCTGCTGGCATCAGGACGAGTTGGATGAGATAGAAGGTCTCATCCCCGGCTTTAACGCCTATGCGCTCGATGTAATTCAGAGCGATGGTTCGCATCCGCAGAAGGCCGGGCCGTGCGTGAAGTGCCATGGGGCGCAGCCGTTTCTTACGCTGCACAGCAAGCTCGACTCTTGCCTCACCGGCTCGCGGCTGGCGAAAGACCGCGCTGCTGAGGCGGTTTCGAAGATCATGATTCCGGAAGCGCTGGATTATCCCGCATGAACTCTTCGATTCCAGATCTCTCGCCGCCTGTCGAGCGGCAGCAGATGTCGGTGGACATCGCCGGGGTTGGCTTCGGCCCCGCGATGGGTGGATTTCTGACTACGCTCTCGCGCCATCTTCTGAATGAAGATGGTACGCCGCGACTCGAAAGCGCTGCATCGCCGGGCCTTCCGTTGCAGGTTATCTGCTACGAGCGAGCCGACGGCGTGGGATTTGGCGTTTCGGGTGCGGTGACGCGAGCGCGCGGAATCCGCTCCAGTTTTCCCGGCATTGACCTCACGCAGATTCCCATGGCGATTCCGGTCGCGAACGAAAAGCTGGTTTACCTGCTCGATCCCATCGGAGCGAGCCGGCGTTCGCTGGCAATGCGCATCTCAGACTGGAAGGTACGGTTGCTGGGTTCGCTCGTTGGCTCGAGCGACGATGCGGTGGAGCTGCCCTTTACGCCGAAATTCATGTGCAAGCACGACGGCGTGGTTCTCTCGCTCGGACAGTTTAATCAGTGGGTCAGCGACCAGGTGACCGGTTCCGGCTTGCTTCAGCTATGGCCCGGAATGCCTGTAAGCGAGCCGATTATCGAAACGACGGCCGAGGGCGACGCGGTCAGCGGAATCCGACTGGCGGATCAGGGCGTTGGCCTCGATGGCGCGCCCGGCGAGGGATTCATGCCCGGCATGGATGTTCGCGCCGCCCTCACGGTTGTTGCCGATGGCCCGGTGGGAGCCATCGGGCGACAACTCGATTCGCACTTTGGCATGCCCGCCGGTAATCAGCAGCGCGAGTGGGCGCTCGGCATGAAAATGGTCGTCGAACTGGGCGAGGACTCGGGCCTTGAGCCGGGAACGGTCCTGCATACGCTGGGATTTCCAGAGCCCGAGATTTTCGGTTTTCTTTACGTGCACCCGGATCGTCTGGCTTCGGTTGGAATCTTCATTCCGTCGTGGCTCCGCAGCCCAGTTCGCACCGGATACCGCTATTTGCAGCATTTCATGCTTCATCCTTATTTGTGGCGTTACCTGGAAGGTGGAACGCTCAAATCCTGGGGAGCGAAATCTCTGCAGGAATCGGGCCGTCACGGCGAGCCAATTCTCGCCGGCAACGGCTATGCGCGCATCGGCGAAGGCTCGGGCAGCACCAACGTGCTCTCAGGCTCGGGAGTGGACGAAGCCTGGACGACGGGCGTGCAGTTGGCCGAGGCTACGATTGAATTGCTGGAGCAGAAAAAACCGTTCACGCGCGAGAACCTTGAGCAGACGTACGTTCGCCGCCGCCGCGAGAGTTGGCTGGATGCCGAGTCAAGGATTGCGGCCGATTCGCGCAACGGCTTTGAAAAAGGGGTGGTCACAGGCTTGATTGGCATGGCAGCCGCGGGTATTACGCGCGGAGCAATCTCGGTTGCGGCTCGCAAGCGGCCGGTTCCCAAGAGCACCTCCACGCTGGAGAAAATCTACGGATCGCGCGTTTCAGCGGCGGAGCTGAAGCGACTGCAGGAAGGGTGTGCTGCAAGCGGAAAACCGCTGCACGACCGGCTCATGGATCGCTGTGGCTGGCCGGAAATTCCATTCGATGGCCGTCTGCTGATCTCGCATCAGGATGCGCTGCTGATGGGCGGCAGCGTGCAAGCGTCACCGGGCTATGCCAATCATGTGATTTTTCTCCATCCCGAGCACTGTCAGAGCTGCGAGCCAAAACTGTGCGTCGAAATGTGCTCCGGGCAGGCGATCACGCGCGGCGAGAACGGCGAGCCGTCGTTTGATCGCGAGAAGTGCGTGTACTGCGGCGCATGCCTGTGGAACTGCCGTACCAGCGCCGACGGAGAAAAGGGAAACATAGAATTTCGCGCCGGAACGGGGGGATTGCATTCGGCATTGAACTGATCACCGGTTGACAAGTTTCAAGGTTTCAACGTTTCAAGGTGCAAGACTGCCTTCTCCTTTTGAAACCTCGAAACTTTGACACGTTGAAACCCCAAAAAACTATGAGCAACGCTTATCACATTGTTGTGTGCGCAGGGATCGTGCCCGATCCGCTGCAGACGCTTGAACCAATCACAACCGCGACCGGGCCCGCGTTGAAAAATGAAATGATGCTGCCGGCCGTGCTCGACCCGTGGGCTTCGCACGCATTGTATGAAGCCGCCAACCTGGCCGCTCACTGCGCAGGCAGCAAGCTCTGGCTGGTGAGCGCGGCGCCCAAGGCCAAGCTGCAACAGGTCATGATGAATGTCGCGCAGAAGGCGAGCTTTGAACTAGTGCCAATCGATGCTCCCGCCAGCGGCTTCGCCGATGCGCTTGCCGTCGCCGGATTGCTGGCGACCGCAATTCAATCCATCGCCGGTCTCGATCGCTCGCGCCTGCTTGTCTTCGGAGGCTGGGAGTCGGCCTCGCGTGGCGCGGGTGCGACCATGCAATTGGTGGGAGAGCAACTTGGAGTCCTCGACCAGTTCCAGGGCGTGGACCAGATTACTGTTCAGCCCGACGGCTCGTTCGAAATTCTGGAGCGGATTGAAGGCGGCCGTCACATGGTCTCAACCTGTCAGGGCCCGCCTGCGCTCCTGGGATGGGCCACGGGCAACTTGCCGGAGCCGAAAAACAATCCGCAGGTTGGGATGGCGAACATGCGCGCTATCATGCCTGCGTTGCAAAAGACGAAGCCGGTAGCCTTGCCGCAAAATGGCGTGCGCTATTTGAGCGTGACACCTCCGAAGCAGCAACGGCAGACACGAATCGTGAAGGACCGGCCGGTCGATGAGATTGCCGCCGAGCTGCTCGAGTGGATCGGGCAGGAGTAAAGCCAGGACTCGTGATTGGTGCGGCGGGCGAGGACGCCCGCCGGACAGCCGCCGGGACGGCGGCGCCACATTTCAGGCGAGTACGTCGCTGAGAGAGTTTGAAATTTCAGGAAAAGACATGTCACAAAATATTTTGTTTCTCGCGCACGTTGATGAATCAGGAGCCACGCTCCCCAAGGCCGCATACGACGCGCTCGGCGCGGCGCTCGACATAGCCAAACAACTCGGCGGCACGCTGACCATTGGCCTCGTCGGCGAGAATGTTCAAGACGCCGCCAACACGGTGGCCGCGGCCGGAGCGCGCATCCTGGGAGTGTGCGGCCCGGATTTCGCCAATCCCCGCTATGCGACCGATGCGGCGGCGGTCGAGGCAATCTGCCGGGAAGTTTCCGCGGAAATTGTGATCGCCCCCGCTACGTCGCGGTTTAGCCGCGTCATGCCCGGACTGGCGCATCGTCTGAAAGGCTGTGTCGATACCCATATCGCGTCGCTCGACCTGCTCGACGGTCAGCTCACAGCCAGGCGCTGGTTCTACCGTCAACGCCTCGAAGCAGTGATTCAGCGCGAGGGCCGTCCCTGGATTCTTTTGCTGGATTCTGGATGCCACGCGCCTTGGACTGGATCGGCGGCAACTGCCAACGTTCAGGGCATCTCCGTGCCCGTTCCCGCAGAGCTCAAGCGCACAACCTTTGCCGGAGTGCGAGTTCCTAATACCGGCGCGCAGACCATCCGCCCGGATGCGAAGTTGCTTTTCGTAGCCGGAGCAGGCTGGGGCAAGAAGCAATCCGATGGTCAGACTCACTTGCCGGAGGCCGAGAACATCATCCTTGAGTTTCTTCGCACCTCCGGCGCATCACTCGGCGGAAGCAAGTCGCTGGTGGATCAGTCCGGAGAAAACCAGGCCGTCCTTGGTTTCATGACCCATCTCAATCAGGTCGGCCAGACTGGTGCGACGCCTCGCCATCCGAAAGGTCTCTCCACGTGTTGCCATGGCGAGGAGCCGCACGTAGTGGGCTGGCGTTTCATCAACGAGAGACGCGCCATCAACCTCGATCCCAACTGTGGCTGGGCCCGCGGCAAGGCAGACGTCCTGTATATTGCCGACGCGTTTCAGGTGATCGCGAAGCTGAACTCTCTTCTTGCGGAAAAAGCGAGCGCCAGAGAATCCGTGACATCTCTGTGCTCCTAGCTCTTGTTTGGTTTTTCGACCCCCCATTCCGGGTGGTCGAGGAGTCGTTTGAGAGTGACTAGTCACGCCTCAACGTGTAGGCTGGCACTGCTCAATGTGATGTTTACACTTGCTTCCACTCCATGAGCGGTGCTCAACTGCTTGCGTCATGCTGCCCCAGGATTGAGACGATGACCGAGATCGAAACCAAGTCCCTTCCCACAAATGCCTACCAGCCGTTGAAGGATGGCGAACTCTACCTGCCGCTGGTGCCCACCAGTATGGCGCCACCCGAAGTGACATGGCGCGCGGTGCTGTGGGGCACGTTGCTGTGCATCATCTTCAGCGTCGCATCGGCCTATTCCGCGCTCAAGGTCGGCCAGGGCATGGAAGCGGCGATTCCCATCTCTATCCTCGCCATCGGCTTGGCACGCGTTTACCGGCGACGCTCCACCGTGCTCGAAAACATGATCATTACGGGCATGGGCGGCGCTTCCGCCGCCGTCGTGTCCGGTGCCGTCTTTACTCTGCCCGCGCTCTACATTCTCCACCTCGACCCGCATCCGGTGCAGACCGTCTTCATCTGCCTGATCGGCGGCTGCCTGGGCATCCTCTTCCTCATTCCGTTGCGGCGTTACTTTGTGCGCGAAATGCACGGCAAGTTTCCGTTTCCGGAGGCCACGG
This sequence comes from uncultured Acidobacteriaceae bacterium, assembly GCA_963791085.1. Taxonomy (GTDB): domain Bacteria; phylum Acidobacteriota; class Terriglobia; order Terriglobales; family Acidobacteriaceae; genus Acidiflorens. The sequence goes on from CAWBQG010000001.1 coordinate 495,192, forward strand.
CGATCACCGAAGTCCTCGTCACCGGCGAGAAGGGCGGCTCTCCGGCCAGGTTACTGCTTCAGGCCACCATCATCGCCGCGGTTTATGATTTCTTTGTCACCACCTTCCACGTCTGGAAGGAGTACTTGAACTTCCAGTTCGTGCCCGTGATGCGGTCTCTCGTCGATCGTGGGCGCATGGTTTTCAATTTCGACGCGGTCGGCTTCATCCTCGGGCTCGGCTATGTAATGGGCTTGCGCATCGCCATGATCTTCTGCGCGGGCGGCATCCTGGTGAACTTCGTGCTGGTCCCGATGATCTGGTTCATCGGCAGCCACATGGGCGACGTCACCGTCTATCCCGCGACCATCCCCATTTCCCACATGACGGCCGCAGAGATCTACCGCAATTACGTGCGCCTCATCGCCGTGGGCGCCATCGCGACCGCGGGCCTCGCTGGCCTCCTCAAGTCGCTGCGCGTGATTGCCGGTTCGTTCGGCATCGCGCTCCACGCCTTCCGCCACGGCGAAGCTCCCCAAATGGAACGCACCGACCGTGACATCCCGATCGTCACCATCCTTGTCGGAGTGGTGGTCGGCGCAATCGCAGTGGCCGCGTTCTTCGGATTCCTGCATGTTTCCTGGACCGTGGTCGCCGTGGGCCTCGCTCTGACCCTGCTGTTTTCGTTTTTCTTCACCACCGTGGCTGCCAACGCCATTGCCACCACCGCCAACAACCCAGCCAGCGGCATGACGCTGTTGACGGTTATCGTCTCCGCCGTGGTGCTGGTGAAGTTCGGACTCTCCGGGACCACCGGCATGTTTTTCGTGATGGCGCTCGCCGGCATGGTCTGCGTAGCCCTGTGCGCCTCCGGACAGTTCATTACCGACTTGAAAGCCGGCTACTGGATCGGTTCCACGCCTTCGGCGCAGGAGAAGGTGAAGTTTATCGGGGTCGTCGCGTCGGCAATCACCGCTGGGTTGACCATTATCCTGCTGGCCAAGGCCTTCCAGTTCGGAGAGGCCGCGCCCGGCGATGTGCGGCAGGTTCTGGTGGCGCCGCAGGCCTCCGCGCTGAAAGCCGTGGTGTCCGGATTCATGAGCGGCCAACCGGTCGCCTACATGTTGTTCGGCATCGGCGCCATGGTCACCGTGGTGCTCGAGATGCTCGGCCTTTCTTCCATGGTCTTCGCGCTGGGAATTTATTTGCCGCTGCAGTTGACCACGCCGATCCTGGCCGGCGGATTCCTCTCGCACCTGGTAAACAAGCGCAGCGCGAAGATTGGCAGAGAGCATGGCAATTCCATCCGTGAGCGCGGCATTATCATTGCCTCAGGCCTGATGGCTGGAGGCGCGCTTGGCGGCGTTATCGGCGCGGGATTGCGTCTGTTCCACTGGTACAGCGAGGATCTGATCCAAACGCCGTTCTATTTGAACGAGCCAATCTCTCAATCCGTTTCTGCCCTGTTCTTCATTGGCCTCTGTGTTTATGTCTGGTTCGGTTCCATGAGAAAGGAAAAGGAGCTTCAATGACGACTCAAGCTATGTTGAAAAAAGACGCAGTAGGAGAGTACGTCGCGGACGCCGTCCTCGGTGTCGACACGCTCTGGGGCGGTGACGTAATGTGTGCTTCCGGCACCGGACGCTTCATCGCCGACTCCTGGTTTTCCGACGAACCGCTGCCCACCGCTTACACGCATCCAGCCGCCGCGCGCCTGCGTCAATGCGGCGGCGTCTCCGGCAAGAATGTGGATCGGGAAGCGCTGGACGAGTACCTGCGTGCGGTGAATTTTCCCGCTGTCATCGCTGGAGTGCGCGCGGAAGCAGGCAAGCTTGCGGACAAGTCTGCCACGCTTCGCAGGCCCTATCTAATCGGCTTGGCGGACTGTCTCGAAACCATGTTTGATCTCGCGATGGAGGTGGTGGGCAAAGGCAAGCCGGTTCCATACGCGCGATGCGTGGAGTCGGCCACGGGCAAGGCTCCCGAACCTTCGAAGCCGGAAAAAAAGCGAAGCCGCGTGGCTGAACTGCTGGGCCGCGCCGGCTACGCATCGTCGAATGCCGGCGAGCTGCTGAAGGCAGTGGACGCCTGGCGGCGGGAGCGCATTGCTCCACTGGCGTCCGTGCGCGCACTAAGCGCGGCCGTGATTGCACAGTTCGACAACCTAAGCGCAAAGAATCTTTTGCCGCATTTATCCCGAGATCTGGCAGCCGTGCCGCGCGCCAACATAGATTTTCTCCCCATTAAGGACGCGTGGTTCTCCGGTTCCATGAACTACCTTGGCCGCGCGCGTAACGCCGACGGCAGCCCCCAATACGAAGGAACGTACGAAATCAACGCCTCGCTGCAGATTTCATTTCCCGAGTTCGAACAACTCATAAGCCATGAGGTGGTGCCCGGGCACGTTACGACCTTTGCCTATCTGCAGAATTTGTACGTGCGCGGAAAGGCCGGTTTCGAAACCACCGTGCTCACCATGAACACGCGCGCCGCTACGCTATTTGAGGGAATCGCCAATAACGCGATTCTGATCGCGTATGGAGTGACCGAAGTCGACCAATTGCCGGACGAAGACTTGCAGATCGGCGTGTTGCTCGCTCTCTTGCAGGATGACGCCAAGAATCAATCGTCGTATCTGACCTGGGGCGAAGGCAAACCGCAAGCCGAGGTCGCCGCCACTCTGCGGCGCGATTTCCTCGTCACCGAAGAGCGCGCCGACAAATTGTCCGGCGCCTGGGGACGCCATCCCCTGCTCGGCCGGATGTATCTCCCGGCCTATCGATCGGGCACCGAAAGAGTCGCGGAACTCCGCCGGACTTATCCTCCGGCGCACGTACTCCCGGCGCTTTACGGGTGCTGCGGATTGGTCGATATTCAGACGATTGATTTGGTTTTGAAAAACGGGAAATAGCCTGTCGGCTGGCGCCGATGGTTGTTCCTCAATCCCGGTTCTCGCAAAATATCAGCCGTTCCGCCGCCGCGATTCCGCGCGACGGTCAAATCTGCCGGTGTGCCCAATAGGGATCTCGCGCCCCTGACGGCCGAGAATTGTGCAAACAGGTAACAACGCTGTGACAATCGGCCTCAGTAACCTCTCTAGCATTCGACTGCTAGCAGGTCGGAGGGATGTTGAGAGCCGCTGTAAGTTGCAGACCGACTCAGCCCGTTCCGGCTTCGCACAATCCTAAGGAGGAACCTCTATGCAGCGCACGATTGTTTTCACCATGGCCCTTGGGCTCGCGGTTGTGCTCGTCTCGGGCGTCGCGGTTGCGCAGTATCAACTTACCAATCTGGTCTCGAATCAGGTGAAAGATGCCGCACACATCGATCCCCTTCTGGTGAACGGATGGGGACTTGTCTATGGAACAGGCGGACCATTTTGGCTTAGCGATCAAGGCTCGGGATGGTCCACGCTCTATGACGGCAAAGGGGGCAAGAAGAGCCTGGACGTTCTGATTCCGTCGGCGACTGGCGCGGGTCCGGGCCAGCCGACGGGTATTGTCATCAACAGTTCTCCGGAGTTCCAGGTGCAGGGCTGGCCGGCGATCTTCCTGTTTGCGACTCTCGACGGAACCATCAGCGGATGGACGCCGAAGTCGAACCCCAATGCGGCGATTATTGCGGTGAACAATGCTGCCTCGGGTGCGATGTACACCGGCTTGGCCATTACGAACAAGCCGTCGGGAAATTTCCTCTATGCAACCGATATCGCTAACAATGTCGTGGATGTGTACGACGCCAACTTCAACCTGGTGACCTCGTTTACGGATTCGACTCTGCCCGCCGGAAACGCCCCGTTTGGCATTCAGGACATCAATGGCCTGGTGTATGTCGCGTTCGCGCCTACCAACGAGAGCCCCACCGGCTACGTCGACATTTTCCATGAGGATGGGACCTTTGTCCGGCAACTGATCGCGGGCGATCACTTAGCCCAGCCCTGGGGTTTTGCGGTAGCGCCCAAGAATTTCGGACCCTTGAGCAACAGCCTGCTGGTTTCAAACAACACCAATAGCGGCACCATCAACGGCTATAACCTGGAGACCGGGCAGTTCGTCGGGACGGTCAAAGATGCAAACGGCAAGCCAATCCGGATTGACCAGTTGTGGGGTATTGATTTCGGCGGAGGCGCTGCCAACAATGGACGCACCAATCAGCTTTTCTTTACCGCTGGCCCAGCGGGCAACCTGGCGGGAACATTCGGTGTAATCGAGTTCAAGTAGCCGGATAAGCTGAAAAATATGGCGGGCCGCCTCCCAGCGGGGGCGGCCCGTTGGCATCTGGTAATCAGACAGCGCGGACTCCGCTGCCCAGCAAGATGCGCAATACGCTGTCTGGCAGATCGAGGCTTGCCTGTCAACAAATTGTAAAATCGATGTCACATTCTTGTCGGCAGGTCGCCGTAAACCGGCTACCGATTTAGAGTTTCGCGGTATGATACAAAAACTGTTGCGCGTGTGGGGGCCTTATGCAGAAAAACTCATTCCAGGGGGCCACGGTAGAAATTGCCCCAGGCGCCAGCGAGAAGATACTGGTGATCGAAGATGACCGGGCGGTGCAGAAGGCATTGCGGCGGTTGTTTGAGGGTGAGGGATTCGCGGTCGAAGTGGCTGGGAACGGGACCGAGGGGTTGGAGATGTTCCGGACGGCCGCTCCTTCGGTTCTGGTGCTCGACCTGAGCCTGCCGGGAACGCCGGGGCAGGATGTGTGCCGGCAGATTAGCCAGGCGGCGCCGGCGTTGCCGATCATCATCCTGAGCGCGCGTGCTGAAGTTATGGATAAGGTACTGCTGCTGGAGTTGGGCGCGCACGACTATGTGACCAAACCGTTCAGCCCGCGGGAACTGTTGGCTCGCGTTCGAACGGCCATGCGGCGGCGCACGATGGTGGCCCCGCCAGCCGACCGGTTCAGCTTTGGCGAGGTTAAAGTGGATTTCACCAAGATGGAATTGCGCCGCAACGGAGAACTTGTGCCGATGACCTCACAGGAGTTCAAGGTGCTGAAGTTCATGATCCACAATGCGGAGCGCGTCCTGTCGCGGGAGGAATTGCTGAACCAGGTGTGGGGATACAAGAATTATCCGAGCACGCGCACAGTCGATAACCATATCTTGCGGCTGCGGCAGAAAATCGAGAAAGACAGTACCAACCCCCTGCATTTCCGCACCGTGCATAGCGCGGGGTATAAGTTTGTGCCGTAAGCTTGCTTCGGACCACGAACGTCGAGTTGCGAGCGAACAGAAAACAAGATTTTGCGGGCGAATCTCATGGACATGAGCTGCGCCGCCGGGAGGATGCTCAGGTTTCGAAAGTGAGCAGCGAACAAGGCGATCGTATGCTTGCTCGATGCTCGCGGCTCGGAGCTCGCGGCTTTGCCTTCAATGAACGGAATTCAGCTGCGGACGAAGTTTCTGCTCTCGATGGTAGTCGTCTCCGCGACGCTAACCTTCGCGACCTTGCTGGCCGTGGAACACACGGTGCAGCAGCAAGTGCGAGTGGAGATCGAGCGCGACCTCCAGAATTCCGTTTCCGCATTTCATAACTTCGAAAACCAGCGCGAATGGACGCTGGAGCGCTCGGTGGCGCTGCTCGCCGATCTGCCCACCGTGCGCGCCATGATGACGACGCACGACCCGGCAACCATCCAGGACGCGTCGCGCGACCTCTGGCATCTGGCCGGAAGCGATCTGATGCTGCTGGCCGACGGATCGGGGAAAGTGGTGGCGCTGCAGGCAGCGCCGCGCGAGATTACGATCCGGCAAGGCCAGGCGTTTTTTCCGCAAATCGTCTCGCGCGAGGAGACGCGTCACTGGTGGTACGTCGACGGACATCTTTACGAAGTTTTCCTGCAGGACATCTATTTTGGTTCAGTAAGCGATCAGCGAGTGCTGGGATACCTGGTACTCGGCTATGAGATCGACGACCGGTTCGTGCGGGAGTTGAGCCGGATTTCGGCGAGCGAGGTGGTATTTCGCTTCGGAGATTCGATTGTGCGGAGCACGCTGAAACCGGCGCAGGAAGCCGAGTTGCTGCGGGTCGCTCCCCATGGCGAAATTGCGGGCCGGCCGGATGCGGCCCCCATTCGGCTGGGTGAAGAGCGGTTTCTGGCGACCTCGGTCGAATTGCCTTCGCCGGCGGCGCCTCCGGTGAATCTGTGGGTGCTGAAATCGTTCGACCAGGCGACGGCATTTCTGAGAAGCCTCAACGAAGTGCTGCTGGGGTTGGGGCTGACCGCCGTTCTGGTGGGGAGTGTGCTGGTTTTTCTGATCTCGCATACCTTCACGCGGCCGCTCGGCAACCTGGTGGCGGGCGTGCGCGCACTGGAGCAAGGAGATTATGCCTATCCGCTGGAGGGACGGGGCGGAGATGAAGTGGCCGAGGTGACGAGAACCTTCGACCGCATGCGAACCAGCCTGCAAAAGACGCAGTGCGAGTTACTGGATGCGGAACGGCTGGCGACAATCGGACGAATGGCCAGTTCGATATCGCACGATCTGCGGCACTCTCTGGCGGCGGTGATGGCGAACGCCGAGTTTCTTTGCGAAAGCAAGCTTACGCCCGCGCAGCGCGAAGAACTTTATGCGGAAATTCGAGTGGGCGTGAACCAGATGACCGAACTGATCGAGTCGTTGCTGGAGTTCTCGCGGACGCGGGAATCGTTGCGCCCTTCCTATGGCGACGTGTGCTCGGCAATCGACCGGGCGGCGCAGGACGTGAAGGCGCATCCGGAGTTTCAGCGCATTCAGATCCGCATCACCAGAGACGGACTGACCGAAGGATGGTTTGACTTCAAGAAACTGGAGCGCGCCCTGTCGAACCTGCTGCTGAACGCCTGCGAAGCGGTATCGGGGGAATCGGGAAAGATCGAGGTCGGCGTGCGGCGCGCCGGCGAAGCGGTGGAGATTCGCATTGCGGACAATGGTCCGGGGATCGCCGAGGCGGTGCGTGAGCGCCTGTTTGATCCGTTTGTAAGCCATGGCAAGGAAAACGGGACGGGGATGGGGCTGACTGTGGTTCAGAAAATCCTGCAGGACCACGGAGGCGATGTGATGGTCGAGGAAACCTCCTCCTCGGGAACCGTATTCCGCGTCCATATTCCCCTGAATCCCGCGCCGGAAAGCGTTCTGGCGGGGAAGCATGGAACGCAAGTGGGGTAGTGCAGTTGCGAAGCGCCAAAGATGAATAGTGTGGGGAAGGGGCGGTCATCCCTCAAGGGCAACGCCGAGGATCGCGCAGCCGTCCGTTGGGAATCCTTACCAGAAAGAACAAGTTTGCTGCGGGAGGAGCCATGACTAACCGGAGGTGGTTCGATTTTTTGCGGCGAGGGTTGCTTGCGGGCATTGTGGTCTGGACGGCGGCCAGCCCGGCGCAAGATACGGCGGGACGGACCGAGCCCGGCACCGCAGGTTCTTTGGGTGCGACGGTGCACGCATTGAGCGAGCAAGTGCGGGCGCTCCAGGCCTCGGTAGCCGAGATGCGCTCGGATTCGGAGCGGGCACGGACTGAAACACGCGAACTGCGGCGGGAAATCGAAGAGCTTCGGGCCGGAAAGTCCGCGCAGAGCGCGCCTGCGATGCAGCCAGCGACGACGCTGGCCAGCGGCATCGCGGCGGCCGCGATTTCAAAGGCCAAGGATTTTGCCGGCCTTCAGCCAGAGGGTTTAGAGGCTCAGTCCGGCGTCCCACAGGACTACGATCGGCAGGACCGCAAGGAGACCGGGCGCGCGGCGAGCCTCGAAGAAGAGTACGACCTCCTGAGTGGAAAAATCGACGATCAGTATCAGACCAAAGTGGAAAGCGCCTCGAAGTATCGGATGCGGATTTCAGGCATCGCGCTGATGAACTTGTTCAGCAACCAGGGAACGGTCGATAACATCGATTTACCCATGCTGGCCTATGCGCGCCAGCCCGGTGAGTGTGGGGGCAGCTTTGGCGCGACGCTGCGCCAGTCGGAACTCGGATTCGAAGTGTTCGGCCCGCGAGTTGCCGGCGCAAAGACGAAGGCGGACCTGCAACTGGATTTAGCCGGAGGTTTCCCCTCGGCGCCGAACGGGATCAACTCGGGACTGATGCGGTTGCGTACGGCCACCATGGGGATGGACTGGGATAATACATCGGTGGTTGTGGGCCAGGACGGGCTTTTCATTTCGCCGAATTCGCCGACATCGTTTGCGACCCTGGCGGTGCCCGCGCTCTCCTATGCGGGAAATTTGTGGAGTTGGGCCCCGCAAATACGCGTCGAACACAGAGTGGCTCTCGGGGACGCGTCGAGTCTGCTGTTTCAAGGAGGGATTCTGGATCCCGTAAGCGGGGAAACTCCTGGGGCGAGTCCTTATCGGCAGGCGGGACCGGGAGAATCGTCGCGGCAGCCGGCCTATGGGACGCGGGTGGCGTGGACCCGGGATGTCTTCGGACAACCATTGCGTGTTGGCGTGGGAGGATTCTACGGCCGCCAGGATTATGGCTATGGGCGGACGGCGGATGCCTGGGCCGCGATGACGGATCTGGAATTGCCCTTCGGGTCCAGGTTTTCGCTCAGCGGAAAACTCTATCGTGGGCGCGCTCTGGGAGGGTTCTACGGCGGTCTTGGACAGAGCGTGTTGTTCAGCAGCAGCAATCCGGGAAATCAGTATACGGAAGTGATTGGTCTAAACTCGATAGGGGGCTGGGCGCAGCTGAAGTATCGTCCGGCAAGGAAACTGGAGATCAACGCGGCTTTCGGAATGGATAATCCTTATGCAAAGGATCTGGATTATTTTCAGTATCCGCAGTCGTATGAAGGCGCCCCGTTATCGCGGAATCGCGCGGGTTTTGCCAACGTGATTTACCGGCCTCGGTCAGATCTGCTGTTCTCGGCCGAGTATCGGCAAATGGAGACCAACTCGATTGCGACCGGTTTGAGCGGGGCAGGGCATCTGAACCTGATGATGGGAGTGTTGTTCTGAACCGGTGGAGGCAAACACGAACGTTAAGAGCAGGGCGATGAATCGGAGAAAAAACATGGTGTGCGCGCTGCTGTGCGCGGGCGCATCGGCCCTGGGCACACCGGCTTGGTCCTCTCAGCCGCCGACTGTGTCAACGGTGCGCGGGCGTGTCGAGGTGACTGCCGGCACGAACGCCGCCGACACAAAGGCGCGCGGGACGACGGCCGGCGAGGCGAAGACCCGGCACAGCGCGATTCCTGCGACGGTGGTTTGGCTCACCGCGGCTCCCGGGTCGGACGTGAGGCTCGACCCGCCGCCGAGCGAGGGCGGGGCGAACGCGCGCCTGGTGCAGAGGAACAAAAGTTTTGAACCGCGCTTGCTGGTGGTGCCGGCCGGGTCGATGGTCGAATTTCCCAATCACGACCCCTTTTTCCACAACGTATTTTCGCTGTTTGAGGGAAAGCGATTCGATCTGGGCCTCTATGAGGCCGGCACGTCGCGTACGGTGCGCTTTGACCGTCCCGGTATCAGCTATATCTTCTGCAATATTCATCCAGAGATGAGCGCGGTCGTGATCACCATGGGCACTCCGCTCTATGCCGTCGCCAGCGCAGATGGACAAGTTAGCATCGCCAACGTTCCGAACGGGCGCTATACGTTGCACATCTGGAGTGAAGGCATGGGTCCGGAGAATGACAAACCGGTAACGCGGGAAATCACGATAGGCGAAAACGCGACGTCACTCGGCACGATTCGGGTTCCGGAGGCCAACGGCCAGCGGATAGCACACAAGAATAAGTACGGCCGCGAATACGATCAGCCGACCCCGAACAATTCCATCTACCAGCAACACTAGCGACCCGCCCGCCGTTTTGATTCCGAGTTTCAGATTCCGAGCAAGTTGTGCTGCAGTTTGGTGTACTCGTGCTCTTCGGCCCACAGGTTCAGCGGGATGGTAGCCAGTTCGTCCACCAGCGGCACCGCGTGGCCGTTCTTGGTCAGGTCCACCGTTTTGATGTAGCGGCGGCAAGTATCGCAGGCCTCAACGCGGACATGGGGAAACTGGCTGGCGGTATAGACAGCAAGTTTCTCAACATTTTCTTCTCCGCATGCGGCGCACAGAATCCGCCCGAATGGCCACTCGGTGGAGCACAGGGAACAAATCAAGGATCGTTTTCCGCCGTCCCCCTCTGGCCGCAAAACGCCCACCACAGGCTTGGCCGAGCAAAACGGACAAATTGCCAAAGCGGCGCTTCCCGCCACCTGCTCATTCCCGTTTGCGAGTTGCTCCGCATACGGCTGCAAGAAAATCCATGCCAGCAGAGCGTTCGCATCCGCGGAAGTGGGGTCGGTTGCGGTTTGCCAGGCCGAGCCCAACGCTTCCCGCCAACGGCCCTCCCCTGCAGTCCTCAAACGCCGAGCCGCCTCGACGAACGGCGGGGTGGCAAAGGTCTCAACCTCAGCAAGAAACTTTGGCAACCTTGGCAGCAGCAAAGGGAGATTCAGTTCCTGGTCGCGCAATCTCGAAGTGCGCTTCGGCGCTCCGCGGTCCAAGGCAGCTTCAAATTGACCGTACAGCGATTTCTGAAGGCCGGCGATGCGCTTGTAAAACTGAAGCACCTCAGCCGCGAACGGATGGGCGGCCGCCAGCTCATCCGCGCGGTGGATGCGCTGGTCCCACTTGGATCGGATCATTCTGGAAGATCGGTTCCTCTCCTTACCTTCTCGTACCAGAGGCGATGGTTAGCCTTGGCCCACGCGGCAGATACTTCGCCGCGGATGATGGAGGTGAACCCGCCGCGCACCATGGCAGTGCCCATATAGACGTGAATGATGAAGCCGCCGATGGTAGCCATTCCCGCGGTCACGTGCACCGTAACCGACAAATAGCGCAGCCAGCGCAAGCTCCACGGAATCGATTCCACCCACCACAGCCCGAAGCCGGAAATGACCAGCAGGATCGCACCATAAAACATCAGCCAGAAAAAAATCTTTTGTCCCCAGTTGAAACGCCAAATCGGCGGCAGCTTTTCATCTTCGTTGCGAATGTAGTAATCAACCTTCTCTTTCCACGCGACGTCCTCGGGAGTGATGATCATGTCGCGCCGCCAGATGACGAACATCCAACAGACTGCGGCGGCGAAGACCAGACCGAGCCACGGATGCCAGAAGCGGGAGGTGGGACCTCCGCCGACGATAATTGCCATCCAGAACATATACGGCGACCAAAAGGCGAGACCGGTCCACAAGCAATAGACATAGGTAAGGCCGGCAATCCAGTGATTCACGCGCTCAGCGAGGGTATAACGCAGAATGCCGCCGTCAGGTTGCAGGCCAACGCGAGACGAACTGATGACATGCGAACTGCTCATGGCTGACCTCCGGGCGTGTCATTGGGATGCGACTTCCACCCATTGACGTGCTTGGGCCCAAAACGCAGGTAATGCAGAGTCACGCCGATGATGCCCCCCAGCATGGCAAGATTGCCGATCCACTTCGCCGGCCCCTTCCAGAATTGCACGACCCAGGGAATCTGCGGATCCTTCGGCAGCCCTCCATAGGCCTCGGGATTCGTAGCATCGTGCAGCACATAAATGACACCGGTTCCCCCGACCCCCTGCGGATCGTACACGCCCGCCTTTTCCATCCCAAAGTTTTCGCGGAGCTGCTGCGCCCGCTTTCCCGCCAGAAACGTCATGTCTTCCTTGGTCCCGAAATGCAGGCAGCCGGTAGGGCACGACTTGATGCATGCCGGTTCCAATCCTTCCGAAACCCGGTCGGAGCAAAGCGTGCACTTGAACATCTTCTTCGTATTGGGATTGAACTTCGGGATATCGAACGGGCAACCGCTCACGCAATAGCCGCAGCCGATGCAGTTCTGCTGCTGGAAATCCACGATCCCGTTCGTATATTGCACGATCGCGCCATCGGCGGGGCAGGCAGCCAAACAGCCCGGCTCCGCGCAATGCATGCACTGGTCCTTGCGCATCAGCAGCATGAGCGCGCCGTCTTCGCGCTCGTGCTCATTGAACTTGATCAGGTTCCAGTAATTCCATGACGTTTCCGGCATGGTCTGGTAGCTGTTGTTGAAGGTGGTTTGGCTGAAGCTGTAGCCGTTCCATTCGAGGCACGCCACTTCACAGGCTTTGCAGCCGATGCAGGTGGTCGTATCGACGAGCTTGCAAACTTGCTCGGACCGCTCCACTCCGGCTCCCGGCGCCGGCCCTGCATGGCCGGAAATCTTTCGGATTGCGAGCGTTGCCTGGCTCATGGCCTTATACCTTCTCCAACTTCACCAGGAAGCCCTTGAATTCGGGCGTGTAGGCGTTGGGGTCGATCGCGACTGGCGAAAGGCGGTTGGCGAGCGTTCTCGCGTTCCTGTCGGCATCCTCCTGAATGCCGCGGAATCCCTGATGAATGGGCAACCCGATCTGATACACCTTTTTGCCGTCAATCGTCATTGGTTTAATACGTTTGGTGACGAATGCCTTTGCAACGTAGAAACTGCGGGCGCTGGTCACCTTGACCGTGTCGCCGCCTTTGATTCCCAGTTCCTGCGCCAACTCGACTGGCATTTCCACGAAAGGCTCGGGAATGAGCTGCACATTCACCGGATTGTTCTTCGTCCAGTAGTGGTAATGCTCGGTGAGCCGGTAGGTGGTGCAGATGATGTTGAATCCTTCGCTCGCGGTCCCATACTTGTCCGCCGCCGAAGTGAACTTCTTGACCACCGGACTGGTGGATTGGTTAGGATGCAGCGGGTTCAATACCGGGCTTTCGATCGGCTCGTAATGCTCGGGGAACGGGCCATCGGCAAACGCCCCTAAAGGCGCGAAGATGCGGCCAACGCCCTCGGGATTCATGATGAACGGGCCCATGTGGTCCTGCGGCGCCGAGTCCGCTTTGAAGTCGGGCACATCGTTTCCTGCCCAGGCTTGCGCGGATTCGTTCCACCACACCTGTCTGCGGTCCGCGTCCCAGGGCTTTCCGGCGGGATCGCACGAGGCCCGGTTATACAGAACGCGGCGATTCGCCGGCCACGACCACGCCCAGTTCTGGTACACGCCCATGCCAGAAGGATCTTCCGTCCCGCGTCGCATTAGCTGCGGTCCGGCCTCGGTCCAGCAGCCCGAATAAATCCAGTTGCCGCACGACGTCGTTCCGTCGTCCTTCAACCAGGCGAACCCCGGCAGTTGCTGGCCCTTCTTGATGACTTGTTGCGTTTTCGGATCGGTAAGGTCCGCCAGCGCCTTGCCGTTGAACTCCTTCGCCAATTCCGAAAGCGCAGGATGCTTTGGATCCGTATATCCCCACGTCAGCTTCAGGATGGGGTCAGGGAACTTGCCGCCTTCCTTCTGGTAAAGCTCGCGCACCTTAAGAAAAATCTGCGCGATGATGTCCTGGTCCAGACGAGCATCTCCGGGCGTGGGCAGCGCGATATTTTTCCACTGCAGCCAGCGCGCCGAGTTGGTCATAGACCCGTCTTTTTCGGCAAAGCCGGCGCACGGCAGCCGATAGACGGTCGTGTTGATGGCCCTCATTTCTTCGGGCGTTGTCCCCGGCGCTCTCCAGAACTCGCTGGTTTCGTCCGGATAGATCTCGCCCACCACCAGCCAATCGGCCTTCTTCAGTGCCTCAATGTTTTTCTGCGAGTTTGGGCCAATCGCGACACCATTCATGCCGAAAGCAAAAGCGCCCTTCAGAGTGCCGCGGTACATGTTGTCCCAAATCTGGGTCCAGGAATAGTTGCGGTCTATTTTCGGCGCGTAATTGAAGGCCCAGTCGTTCTCCTTGGTCGCCGCATCGCCGAACATTGCTTTCATGTAGGAGACGACGAACTTCGGCGTGTTGCTCCAGTAGTTGAACGAATCCCATGGCGCCGGTTTCGAAGACTTGGACGTCACGCGTTCCAGGTAGGTCTTCAGATCGACGTCGTTTGGGTTGGGAACCTTCAGATAGCCCGGCCAGATATCAAACACGCCACCCATGTCGGTCGCGCCCTGAATGTTCGCGTGGCCGCGCAGCGCGTTGACGCCGCCTCCCGCCCGTCCCACATTACCGAGTAGCAATTGCAGCATCGCCGCCGTGCGAATCGTCTGCGTGCCATAGCTATGCTGCGTCCACCCCACCGCGTACAGGATGGTGGCAACCTTTTTCATGTCGCCGTCCTTGCGGATGGAAGTGAAAAGATCGGCCGCTTTCAGGAACTGATCCTTGGGCATGCCGGTGATGCGTTCCACCATTTCGGGCGTGTACCGCGAGTACTGCTGCTTCAGCAACTGAAAGACGCAGCGCGGATGCTGCAAGGAAAGGTCAAACGCAATGTTCGGCGGAAGCGACGGCGCCGGAGCAGTCCCACCCTTGGCTCCCGCCGCGGATGCACCCTGGGTCCCTTTTGCCTCATGCTGCGCGGGCGGCTTGTTTTGCCCGGGAGGCGTCGGGACCGCCGGTTTCCCGGTCAGATCCCCGCCTTCCTCATAATTCCAGCTCGACTTATCGTAGGACTTCTTTTCGGCGTCAAACCCCGAGTACAGGCCATCTTCTGGAAGCTTGAATCCATCCTTGACGATAAAAGCGGCATTCGTGTAGTTGACGAGGTAGTCGTGCGCGATCCGGTTGTTTTCGATGGCGTAGCGGATGACGCCGCCCAGGAAGGCAATATCGGCGCCCGCACGAATCTGGGCGAACAGGTCAGCGGTGGCTGCGGTGCGCGTAAAGCGAGGATCCACCACAATCATCTTCGCATTGCGGTTGCGCTTTGCCTCGATCGCCCACTTGAACCCGCAGGGATGGTTTTCAGCCGGGTTCCCACCCATGATCAACATCATGTCGGTGTTTTTGATGTCGACCCAGCCATTCGTCATGGCGCCTCGCCCAAATGTTGGTCCCAAACTTGAGACCGTGGGGCCGTGTCAAACCCGGGCCTGGTTTTCCAGGTAGCAGACCCCCAGGCTGCGCATGCTCTTGACGACCAGATAATTGAATTCGTTGGTATCGGTGCAGCCGCCCATGAAGGCAATGCCTTCGCAGCGGTTTACCGTATGGCCTTGCGCGTCCTGCTCTACGAAGGTGGCGTCGCGGGTCTTCTTTGTCCAATGGGCGATTTCATCGAGGGCCTGATCCCATGAAATATCTTCCCAGTGATCCGATCCCGGGCGCCGCACCTGAGGCTTCAACAACCGGCGGGGGTTCAGAATGTCCTGTTCGAGTGACGCCCCCTTCGGACACAAGGTTCCACGGTTGATGGGATGATCCGGATCGCCCTCAACGTGAATTACCTGCGGCGTGACATTCTTGGCCTTGTCGCCAATCGTGTAGATCAGAACGCCGCAGCTTACCGAACAATAGGGGCAAGTGGAGCGCGTTTCGGTGGCGCGCGCGATCTTAAGCTCGCGCACTTGCGCATAGGCGGGCGTCAGATCGAACCCCAGCAACGTGAATGCTGTGCCACCTAAGGCGGTGGCTTTTAGAAAATCTCTGCGGCTGCTGTTCATGACCAGGACCCCTTCGCGAACAGACCCACATCTTTGCCGGGAAATATTACCTCAATTCGGCCGCGGTTGTCTGGAAAATAATGACCCGATTCGCTACTTTGATTGCCTCAATTACACCACCGGTTGCCTGGGGGATGGTCGCCTTGAGATTTTCTTGATCGCGGTCAAGTGACCTCCGTCATGTCGCCAAGGGTGCCGGATCACATTCAGACGCCCCATCTGTCCCACACAATACTCTTGGAGGCGTCTGATTTGTGTTGCGGCTTGATTATCTATCTTGCGTGTTAACCATCGCGTCCACAATTCTGGTCGGGCGGCGATGCTGGGAAGGCTGGGCTCTGGCGGCCGTCAATAGTCTGATTGTGTGCGTTATCGGGTTCAGAACTGGTCAGCTTGGCTTTATTCCCGCCAACGTATTCTGCATGGTGATGAGTGGAGTGAACTTGCGCGCCTGGCGCAAGTCGGGGGTGTATTAACGCAGCGAGAACAGGAAACTCTGTTCGGCTGCGGCTCGGACTGTGTTCGTCACGGCAAAAGTCTTTTACTTCTTAGAAATTCGTGTACCACTTCCTTTGCGTCGCGGTGCTGGCCATCAACCGCATAGTTGAGGCGCTGCATTTCCTCATCGGAAATCTTGCCCATCAATTCGGCAAGAACCTCGGCGATCTCCGGATGCTGCTGCAGGGTCTGCTTGCGAATTACGGGCACCGCCTCATACGGGGGAAAATAATGCCGATCGTCTGCAAGCACGAAAAAATCGAAAGCCGGAATCAGACCATCGGTGGTGTTGCCGGCAGCCAGGTCAATCCGGTGATCCTTGAGCGCGCGGGCCAGCAGACCTAAATCCATAATGCGCGGCTGTTCCGCAAAGTGCAGTCCGTAGGCGGCGGCTAAGCCTCGATACCCATCCGGCCGTTCCATGAACTCGTAGCCGAATCCGGCACGCCATTGGGGAGCGAAGGACGCAGCTTGCGACAGTTTCGTGATGTTCAGGCGACGCGCGTCTTCACCGCGGATCTCCATGGCAAACGTATCGTCGAAACCAAAGGGCGGGCCCAAGGTCAGCCCGAATCGGTGTTCATATTCGTCTCTTACCCGCTGATACGCAGCCTCGCGATTGCCACCAGCCGCCTCTTTGAGAATCGCGGTTAGCGCCGTCCCGGTGTATTCGGGATACACATCGATCCGGCCGGCGAGAATTGCCTGCTGACAGATGTAGGTTCCCGCCAGATAGAAACGCCGTTCAACTTTCAGATTCGTGTGGGCCTCGATCTGCTGTGCCATGATCTCGCCCAACAGGAACGATTCCGTGAAATTCTTGGAGCCGACTACAATACGATCGCTGTGTGACGGCGAACAAGACAGCAGCAACAAGCCCATCGCCAGAATCGACGCCCACAGACTTAATCGAAGCGCAGTCATCGCGGTTCGAGACGCCTCTCCAGCCATCCCAAGCCAAAATCAGCCGCCAGCGCCAGGAGTGCGGCAGGAATAGCGCCGGCCAGAATCACCCTGTTGTCGACCATGGCCAGGCCCCGAAAGATGAACTCTCCCAGTCCTCCGGCGCCGATCGCTGCGGCGATCGTTGCCAACCCGACCGATATGACGATAGCCACGCGCACACCCGATAGGATTACGCTGACTGCCAGCGGCAGCTCCACTTGAAACAAGAGCTGAGTCTCAGTGAGTCCCATGCCACGCCCCGCTTCCATCACAGCCGGATCGACTCCGCGAATCCCGGTATAGGTGTTTCTGATGATAGGCAGAAAGGCATAGAGCGTGAGGGCCAGAATCGCCAGCCTGTCTGAGCGGGCGCCCAGCCACGGCACGGGCAGCAGAAACCCAAACAGCGCCAGACTGGGGATCGTCTGAATGATGTTGGCGCTCATCAGCACGGGCTTATTAAACCGCGGGCGATGGGCGATCAAGATGCCCAACGGTATGCCGATCAGGACCGCGCAGAACGTGGCGATACCAACCAACTGGAGGTGCTCCCAAGTCAGCTCCAGCACCTGACTATGGTTTTGCAGGATGAATTGAAAGGCGTTCATGACGTCCCTCGATCTGTATTCGACTCTAGCCCATCGCCGAAGGCGCGGACGTACGCGGCCGCCAATGGATTGGCCGACCGCAGAAATTCTCGGGGCGGGGCGACCATGACCAGGCGTCCCGCCTCCAACAGCGCAATCCGCGATCCGAGCCGCATCGCCTCGTGCAAGTCATGAGTCACAAACACCACGGTCTTGCTTAATCGCTGTTGCAACGACAGGAATTCGCGTTGCAGATCGTCTCGCGTAAGGGGGTCGAGCGCACCGAAAGGCTCGTCCATGAGTAGTATTTCTGGGTCTGCCGCCAGCGCTCGTGCCACGCCTACCCGCTGGCGCTGCCCGCCGGATAACTGATGCGGATAACGCGACGCCGACTCCGGCCCCAGCCCCACCATCTGGAGCAATTCTTGTACGCGCTCGCGAACACGGTCCTCGGACCACCCTTCGATCCGCGGAATTAGTCCGATGTTTCTCTCCACTGTGAAATGAGGGAACAGGCCAACGTCCTGAATGACATAACCAATACCGCGACGCAGACGAATGACGTCGCCGTCTCCGTTCGGCACCCCTTTTACGCGTATTTCTCCAGCAGTAGGAGCGAGCAGGCGATTGACCAGCTTGAGCGACGTAGTCTTGCCTGAGCCGCTGCGTCCCAGCAGTACCACAGTCTCTCCGCGCTGCACTTGCAGATTGAATCCAGAAAGCACTTGTGTGCCGGCGACGTGGTATGAGACATCCCGGAATTCAATCACCGGACTCAGGGGTGCTGGCTGCATGTCCGCCAAGCATACCGGAGTTCTCCGTCAAAAGTGAGAGGTCAACGATCCCTCTGCGGAACTTTATTAGGCATTGAATTGGAAATGGAATCGGGAGTGGACAACGGGTCTCAGCTCCTGCAGCGACTGTGACTGGTCAGCTCGACCAGTCGGATGAGTCCTGCGGCACTGCGGCAATTTTCGTCAGACTTGCAGCACATCGCCCTCGCGCGCAACCATCTCGTACAAGACCGGATTGACGAAGAATCCGATAAAGAGGCGGGAGATGAGGCCGGCCACAATGACGATGGCGAACGGCCTCTGTGTATCGGATCCAATGCCGGTGGAAAGCGCGGCCGGCAGCAATCCCAGGCAGGCCACCAGAGCCGTCATCATGATCGGGCGCAGGCGCAGCAGCGAAGCTTCTCGTGTGGCCGTGTGGATGTCCATTCCTTCCTGCCGCAACTTGTTGATGTAGGAAACAAGAATGACGGCAGTCTCCACCGAAACCCCGAGCAACGCGAGCAGGCCCAGGACCGACGAAACACTGAAGGGAGTGTGGGTAAGTTTCAGCGCAACCAGCGCGCCCACCGGTTCCGTCATGATTACGCCCAGGGCAATGGTGACGGGGAATTTGAAATTTCCGTAGAGCGCAAACAAGATCATGAAAATCAGGACGACCGCCAGCGGGCCAATGAAGTACATCTGCGATTTGGCTTCGAGAAACTGGCTGTACTCGCCGCCCCATTCCATCCGGTAGCCTTGCGGCAATGTGACAGCCTTCTTGACTGCCGCTTGGGCGTCCCGCACGGCACGTTCCAGGTCGCGTCCTTCAATGCTGTACTGCACGCCAATGTAGCGAGAGTTATTTTCGCGATAAATAAAAGAAGCGCCGTTTCCCTGCGTGATATTGGCGAGCTGGCTGAGCGGGATCTGCTGTCCATCCGGCGTTCCGACCAATAAATTCCCAATCTCATGCGCGCTGCTGCGGAACTGGGGTTGCATGCGGACAACCAGGTCGAACAGCTTCTCCCCTTGAATGACCTGCGTGACGGCCTGCCCGCCGACCGCGGCCGAAATCACAGCCTCCACGTCCGCTACGTTGATTCCGTAGCGCGCGATCTTGTCGCGATCCACGTCGACCAGCAGGCTGGGCTGGCCAAGTTCGCGCACCACCGTGAGGTCGGTGAACCCGGGCACGCCTGCCAGCGTGTCCTTGATCTGGATCGCTTTCTCCTGTAGCACATTCAAGTCTTCGCCGTATATCTTGACCGCCAGCGAACTCTTCAGGCCGGTGAGCGCCTCGTCCACGGCATCTTCCGCGGGCTGCGTGTAGTTGAAAATAATCCCCGGAAACGCCGTCAGCTTTTTATTGATCGATTCGATCAGCTGCTTTTTCTCGCTGATGTCGCCCGTCCAAGCTTTGTCCTTGTAAGGTTTCAGGCCAACGTAGAATTCGCAGTTGAAAAAGCCGGTGGGATCGGTGCCATCGTCGGGCCGCCCTAGTTCCGAGCCCACCACGGTGACTTGCGGGTAAGACATCAGGATGTCGCGTATCTGAGGAGCGATGCTGCTGGCCTCCTCAAAAGAAATGGTATAGGGCATGGTGGCCCGCACCCAGAGCGCGCCTTCGTCGAGGTGCGGCATAAACTCGCCGCCGATGAAGGGCACCAGCAAGAGGGTTGCCCCGAAGATCAAAGTCGCCACCAACATCGTGGTCTTGGGGTGGTTGAGCGACCAATCAAGCTGAACCGCGTATTTCCGCTTCATCCATTCGAATGCCCGATTCGGTTTCTCGCGCACGCCCTTCTTGAACCAGTAGGACGCGAGCACCGGGATCAGCGTGAGCGTCAGGATGAGCGCTCCCACCAGGGCAAACGACATGGTTTCAGCCATCGGGTGGAACAGTTTCCCAGAGGGTCCGCTCAACGCGTAAATCGGCAGATACCCGGCCAGGATGACAGCCACCGAATAGAAGATCGGCCGATCCACATCTTTGGCCGCAGCAAGAATCACTTCATTCAGGTTGTATTTCTGCCCCTCGCGCAGCGCCAGCTCGCGGTAAATATTTTCAATCATCACCACCGTGCCGTCGATGACGATTCCAAAATCGATGGCGCCGATGGAAAGCAGATTTGCAGCGACGTCGTGCGCATGAAGAACGATGAAGGCAAACAAAAGCGAGAGTGGAATCGTGAGCGCAACAATGACAGCCGCGCGGAAGCTGACCAGAAAGAAAATCAGCACGACTAAAACCAGCACCATGCCGCGAAGCAGGTTCCCCTCCACCGTGTCCGTGGTCAGGTCAACCAATTCGCTGCGGTCGTAATAAGGATGAATCTTGACGTCGGGCGGCAAAATCTGGCGGTTCAGCTCTTCGGTTTTTGCCTCAACTCCTTTGAGAACATTCTGGGTCTGCTCTCCACGCAGCATCAGAATGACGCCTTCAACTACGTCGTCATTTTTCTGGAAGCCGAATTCTCCGAGCCGCGGCGCGTGTCCGATGGTTACATCTCCAACATCGCGCACTCGGATCGGCACGCCCTTGTTGGCGCCGACGACGATATTTCCAATGTCCTCTGTGTTCTTTACCAGGCCGATGCCGCGTACGTAGTAGAACTGTCCACCCTGAGAGTAAAAGCCGCCGCCCGCATTCGAGTTATTGGCTGCGAGCGCAGTTGTAACTTGCGGAATGGTCAGGTGATACCCGTAGATGCGTGCCGGGTCGAGCAGCACCTGGTATTGCATCACCGTCCCGCCGAACCCTGAGTCGTCAGCGACTCCGTGGACGGAGCGATAGGCGCGCTCCACCACCCAGTCCTCGATCGTCTTCAACTCCTGAGGGCTGCGGTCCGGACTTTCGAGCACATAGCGATAGACCAGGCCGCTGGGGCTAAACAAGGGCGACAGCGTGGGAGTTACACCGGTCGGCAGCGTAGCTTGGGCTAGCCGTTCAAAAACAATCTGTCGCGCAAAGTAGTCGTCGGTGCTTTCCTCGAAGGTCAGGATGACGTCGGACAAACCATAGAGCGAGATGGAGCGCATCACCACCATGTGCGGAACGCCGTTCATCTCGAGTTCAAGCGGAAGCGTGACCAGCCGTTCAACCTCTTCGGCAGCATGGTCTGGCCACTGCGTGATGATTTCGACCTGCGGAGGCGAGAGATCCGGATAGGCATCCACCGGCATCCTCTGAAACGACAGGATTCCCCCGACCGTGATGAACGCGGTCAGCATCAGGACCAGGAACCTTTGCCGCAGTGCCGCTTGGACGATTTTGTGGATCATTCAGAGGTGGTGATTATCCTTGCTTAAGTTTTGCAGCACCTTTCAAAATCGCGCCCCGCCTAGCGCTGTAGCGAGTTCGCAAACTGCAGGAACAAACTGCCGTTTCCGACGACCTGGTCGCCTGCTTTCAGCCCGCTGGTAATCTGCGTCTGACCATTCAAACTTTCTCCGAGCGTCACGGTGCGTCTGCCAAACTGGTTCGCAGATGCCGCGGCATAAACAAAAGGCTGGTTCTCGCTATCGCGCAGCACAGCCGCATCCGGGAGCGCAATCGCGTTCGGGATCGTGCCCGCGTTCACGGTCGCGACCACGTACATATCCTTCTTCAGTTTTTCGCCAGGATTATTCGTCTCGATGCGCGCCTGCAGCGTGCGCGTGCTCGGATCCAGAGAAGCCGCCACGTACGCAATGCGCCCGTGGAACACTTCAGGATAAGTATCCGTCTGGATTGTGACCTGATCCCCGACGCGCACGTAGGGCAAGTCTTTTTGATAGACATTGACCAGCACCCAGA
The DNA here is from genome assembly GCA_963791085.1 of uncultured Acidobacteriaceae bacterium. Classification (GTDB taxonomy): domain Bacteria; phylum Acidobacteriota; class Terriglobia; order Terriglobales; family Acidobacteriaceae; genus Acidiflorens. The sequence goes on from CAWBQG010000001.1 coordinate 517,189, forward strand.
CGGTGCTGACATCGGAAATCATGAAACATTGGGTCGTGCCCGGCTGAATCAGCTGTCCAGCGGAGACATCCTGCTCAACGACCAGGCCCCCAATCGGCGCTTTTACCGGCACCTCAAAAGATGGCGGGGCCTTCACCAGTTCGTCAGGATCGACGATGCCCATGACTTTCAATGCGGCTTGCGCCGCGGCCAGATCGCCGCTTGCCTGCACCTCGGCCGACTGCGCCTGCTCCACATTTTGCTCCGCAATCGCGTGATGCTGGTACAAGTCCTGGGCTCGCGCGTTGGCCTTTTGCGCCAATGCGTAAGCGTCCTTCGCCTTCAAGTAATTGGTGCGGAGCTGCGAGTAGTCCGGGCTGGCGACGTACAACATGGGATCGCCCCGATTCACTTTCTGCCCTGGAACAACCACAACTCTGCTGACCGGTCCACTCACCTGGGTGATGACCGGCGTCGTGCGAAAGCTGTTGTACGCCACGGCCCCTGTCAGTCGCAGCGAACGAGTCAACGTTGTGGGCTGAACGGTCAATACCTGGACATGCGACATCTGCTCCTGCGGAATGGTGAACAGTTCCGGGTTTTCGGAGTTTTTCACGCTGCCCGACTCAGCGGTGGCGTGCGTCCCTGCGCTCTGGCAACCGGCGAGAGCCAGCAGGATGGCCGCCGCGGCCGCAAATGCGGCCAGCCTTCGTCGGGCATTCGCACGCTCAGTCGTGCTCGATATTTTCATGGCAGATTCCTTGTCCCCACCGCTTCCTTCAACTGCTCCAACGCGGTCATATAGGAAGCCAGTGCCTGCCGGTAAGCCAGTTGAACGGACCGGTAGCTGCGTTCGGCGTCGAGAAAATCCAACAGGCTGGCCGCGCCGCGTTTATACGCATACTCGCTGATATCGCGCGAATCCTGTGCCTGCTTGAGGTACCCGGACGTATAGAGTTGCACCACTTCTTCATTGCTCCTGACCGCTTCGTAGGCGTTGTCCACATCGGAGAGAACCGTATCGCTGGCCGACTCCCGCTGTTCCTGTGCCTGCGTGAGCGCGTAACCGGTCCGTGCGATCTCTCCCTGATTGCGGTTGAAGATCGGCAACTCAAAGTTCACGAATAGCGAAGCTGTGTTCTCACCGGAAACATGCGTAAAGTCATACGTGCCGTTGACGTCCACCTTGGCATTCGCTTTGGCCAGCAGGATCTGGCTCTGGGCGGCCGTGATCCCCAATTCCGCCGCGCGAAAGTCGGGTCGCTCGCGCATCGCTTTCATCTGCAGGTCTTCCAGGTTCCCCTTGAGCGGCTCGTATGCCAGATTTCCAAGGACGTCGAAATCTGCCGGTACCGCGTCGTAGCCCAGGAACTCGCGCAGGCCGACCAGCGCCTGCACCTTCGCCAGGCGCGCGGAGGACACGTCGGTCTGAAACTGCAAAAGCTGCAGCTTGATCTTAAGATAGTCGCCTTCCCCGATGTAGCCGGCCTTCAGCTGTGTCTCGCTGATATCGACCGTCTGCTGGAACCCCTGCAGGTCCTGCAGCGCAAACTGAAGCGTGGATTCCGCCAGCAGAACGCTCACAAACTGCTGGCCTACGTTGAAAGCCAGGGTTCGTTCGGCGTCGGTGACCTGGGCCCGCGTGACGGAGGTTTGATCGCGCGCTGCTTGCAAGCGCCGCTGCCGCTTGTGGCCGCGTTCGAACAGATATCCGATTCCGATGTCGAACTGCTGCGTCTCGTTCAGATTTGTTCCGGAAAAATCTTGCGGACTGAAAAATGGAACGAACTGGCTGTCCGCGCCAAGCGTCGGATTAGGGCGCAGGTTCGCGGTGATCTCCTGGGCCTGATTCTGAAGAATCTGAGTTCGCGTGGCCTGTAGGGAATGGTTGTGCGCCAGCGCCAGCTCAATGGCCTGGTCAAGACTGATCAGCGTCGTATTTTCCGCGCTGCCGGCCCCCACGAGCAGGAAAAACACCGCGGCCGGGGCCAATATCTGAAAGTACCTGGAGCGCATAAGGGTTGAGATCGAAGCGCACCGACTGTGCCGCAACCGATCTAGAACGGAGGCTCGAACCGAACGAGCACTTCACCGGGCTCCGTCGTCCGTCATCCTCCTCAACTAAGACTGCAACGCAAGTTCAAAGGATGTATTGTAATTCACGATTCGGTCTGACCGGCGCGGCGAGTCCGGCCATGGCAGCGATACCGTTCGGCCGACCCACGGTGATCGTCCAGTAGGCAGAACGGTCAGCGAGACGCAGAGTGGGGCAAGGGCTGATAGCGTTGATCTGGAATCATGGCCGGGATCGCTTCCGTCCGACTACCGCACTCCGTCCACCAGGAACAAATCCGACAGCTCCCTGGAGAAAGAGTAGCCGTAACTCTTGCCGTCAGCGGTCATGCGCACATTCACGATGGTCGTCACTCCCGCAACATCGCTGGGAGCCACGGTCGTGATCAGTTCGCGCTTTCCGGTCGCAAGCTCAAGCCGGTAGAGAGCCGCCGAAGTTTTGTCATCGTGATAAAGGTACGCCGATCGACCGTCTGCCGCCCAGGTGACCCAAATGTCCTCCGGCAACCAGCCCGGAATCAGCCGCGGTTCTCCGCCCGCAAGCGAATGCAGCCCGCCCCGCTCGCTCAGGTCGCGGGCAAAGAATGTTCGGCCGTCCGGCGAAAGGATGTGCCCTTCCTGATGATTTCGCTTGACGGAAATCGCAGGCGTCACAGCACGTGGGCTGCCGGCAGGAATGTCCTGGATATACATCCTCCATCCGTGACCATCGTCGCCAGCGTAATAAATCGATTTTCCGTCGGGCATGAAGCCAGGCGACGCGGTTTCTTGAATGCCGTTCGCATTCACTTTCTGGATTTCTCCCACGCCCGTTGGCACCAGAGCGAAACCCGCCAGGTTTACAGTCGTGGCGTTCGACGCCAACACCTGCTTGGCGTCCGGCGAGAGAACTGGCTCGCCGTACTGTCCGAGTTTTATCGCGGGGGACCCGGCGGTTTTTCGAAGGAAAGCCAGGCCTGACGCGCCGGCTGCCGAGCCCCAGTCATCGAACGAGACCAAACTGCCGTCCGTCGAAATGTCTCTCAAGGTTGCATAGTCGAGCCAGCTCAGATCGCGTTCCTTCTTATCCGCGGGTCCGCGGAATTGCAATCCGCTCCTCCACGATTCTTTCGAAAGCAGCACTCGCCCATTGCGCGAAACATCGTGCAGCCGGAGAACGCCCGGCAGTCGAAGCACCACGCGCTCTTTCCCATCGAACCCGAGACCAACCACTTCATTTGCCCATCCCTCCGTCCGGGTGGCCCCCACCCAGATCTCTTCACCCGACGGAGACCACGCCAAACCCTCCGTACTGATAAACGTCACCGAGCGGAGCAGTTGCTTTCCGTTGCGGTCCACGGCAATCACCCAACCCGCATCGCCATCGACCGAACTGAATTCGACAAACGCCACCGCGTTGCCGCGCGGCGCGATTCGCAAGTATCCGAGCGGGTGGGTGCTCTCATAGAGCGTCTTCCCGCGGGGGAACTCCACGCGGTACTTTCCTTCAACCTGCAGGATGAGCGCCATCTCGCTGCCGTCGGCGCTCCAATCGGCGGCCAGCACACTGTCGGCGACTTCCCGCGGCGTGCCCCCGGCAAGGGGTACCAGACCCAGGGTTCCCTCGCATAGCCCTATATAGCGGTCCTTGCAGCCCGCCGAAATTGCCAACTGAGAGGCAGATACAGCGAACAACGTGGAGTTGCCGAGATTCAATGGGCGCGACTCAGGAGCATCGGGCAGCGTGGAGTAGAGCTGGACAGGCGCTCCATTCCAGCTGGCGCTGTAATAGATGGAGCGGCCGTCCGGCGCAAAGCGCGCGGCATAGACCAGTCCGCGATCAAACGTCAGCTGGTGATAAGTCGGCAGCGGCAGCGAACTGCTGCGTGCTCCCAGCATCCAGATACCCGCGGCAACCACCAGCAAAAGGGCGGCGCCGGCCGCAAGCGTCATCACCCACTTGCCAGACATTTTCTTTTCGGTGGTCGCAACCGCAAACCGGGCACTGCCGCTTGCCGAACTCGTGGAAGAGGTTTCCGACAAGCTTTCAAGGTTGAACGCCAGATCCCGCGCCGATTGAAACCGTTGTAGCGGCTTTTTCTCGAGGCATCTCCTGACAATGCGCTCCAGTGCAGGCGGAATAGGCTTACCGGTAAGGGTCAACTCCGGGGGATCTTCTTTCAGGATCGCCGTCATCGTCTCGGCTGAAGTATCTCGCCGGAAGGCGCGATGCCCAGCGAGCATTTCGTACAAAATCGTCCCCAGCGCAAAAATGTCGGAACGGGCATCGGCAGGCTCGCCCCTCACTTGCTCGGGAGACATGTATCCCACGGTGCCGAGCACGGTGCCGGCAGAGGTGGGCGCAGCCTCCATCGTTGCGCCCTCGTAAGAAGGAACCTCCGGCTGCGCCAGCTTTGCCAAGCCAAAATCGAGAATCTTCACCCGCCCATCGCGCGTGACGAAAACATTCTCCGGCTTCAGGTCGCGATGAACGATCCCTTTGTCGTGCGCCGCCGCCAGGCCCTGCGCGATCTGCGTGCCGTAGTCGACAGCTCGCCGCAAAGGCAGCGCGCCCGCCGTCAACTCTCGCCACAGTGATTGACCCTCAAGGCACTCTGAGACCAGATAAGGTGCGCCGTTATATGTGCCGATGTCGTGAATCGAAAGAATATTGGGATGGTTCAGCGCCGCAATCGCCCGCGCCTCGGTTTCAAATCGCCGCAGCCGTTCGGCGTCTCTCGCCATCGATTCCGGCAAGACTTTGACGGCAACATCACGGCCAAGTCGGCTATCTTTTGCACGGTAGACTTCGCCCATGCCGCCCGCACCGAGAGGCGATTGAATTTCGTAGGGGCCAAGTTTTGTGCCAGAGGCGAGAGGCATTCGTGTGCGCCATTATAGCGCTCTCCCAGCGGGCAAGATCGAACCCGCATCCGAGGCGACTGGTTGGCGAATCGACGGGAAACTGGGCCTCGAATCAGCTTGGTCACTTGCTAGGAAATGACATCCGCTGCCCCCGCGTTTGTGCCGAGCATTTTGATGTCGGGGATGGATTTGCATTCGGTCACATTGCGTGGCGGTGGCATAGCCCCTTGATGCAGAAAACGTGCGAACAGGTCAATGGCCACGGGAGCGGTCGGCGGGCTGAGAACAGTGGCTGTCAACACACCGCGGCGAACCCATTCCTGGCCAGTTTTGGGCATGCCATCGCAGCCGAGAAAAGGAATCCGCAGCCAGGACTCGCGGAGTTCGTGGCTTGACTGCTCGAACGCCTTGCGCGCGCCCACCGCCATGGAATCATCCTGCGCGCAAACCGCCACGATGTCGGTTCCACGCGATGTGGAAAGAGCAAGCCAGGAGGAAACGACTTTTTGAGCGCTGGCCTCGCTCCAGTGCGCCTTCACCGCGCGCAGCTGAATATTCCCGGGTTTCGTCGCCAGCAAGCCAGTATGCCGGAGGCTGGCTGCCTTGCTCTGACTAGGGCCTTGAATCTCGAGAACGATCCCTCCGCGCGGCAACAAAGCGGCGAGTTGACGCCCCTGGATGTGTCCGATTTCCTCGTGGTCGGCGGTGACCACGAAGGCGGGAATGTGAAAAACCGTCCGTAATTCCGCGATGTACTCTGCATCGCGGCTGAGCACCACCCAACCGATGCTTTCGGCGCCTGCGGCGCGCGCCACATGGGGAAGAGTAGTGGAGCCGGCCGGCTCAAAGATGATCACGGTGGGTCGGGTTTCGGCTGGGGACTGAATACGCTTCAGCAGTTGCTGGCTCTGGAAGATACCGTCATCCTGCGCGTAGACGATGTCGAGATCCGCTGCCAGTCGCGCCGCGGCCTGGCGAGCGCCATTCACTTGTTCGATTTGGAAATCGTTGCTGTCGTTCGTTACCGAGAGCAGGACTCGCGGCTTCGTCATATGGGATCCCGGCCGGGTTCAGCAGCATGATAGCCCAAACAGACCTGTCCGGTAACGCCGTTGCCTCCGTTCGTGCTCTGGGCAGAAAAAAAGCCAGGCTGCCTCAGCACCTGCGGGTCCGCTTTTCGGTTAAGCGCTGCCCTCAGGCCATGTCGAGCATGGCGAAAGGACAGATAAGCAGAGTGAACATAGGTAACCCAAGGCTGGCACCGAAGGGCCAGTGCGGGTTCCTACTCATGTACATAACATTGCGTCATGAGTTGCCAAAACATCCATGACGGGCTCCTTGTCACACTCGTCCGCTGCTATGAAGAGGACCCACGTCGATTCGTGACCTTATCCAGGCAAACCCTCGATTCCTCTTCGGCTCGTGTGGCAGTTGCGGAGTTGAGGAATGAAGGGTTCCTGCAAGAGCAGGTCCGCGGGGTGATTCGACTCACCATTCGCGGATACCAGAAATACAAAACCTCGCTTCCATACGCTTGCGCGGGCTGAATCATTGCAAGTTTCTAAAGGTCTGCTGGAGTGAGCGTCTTTTCTCTCGAACATTGAAATACGTACAGCTTCCTCCGTAATCTGGCCTTAGGCCCACCCCAGTAAGATACTCGGCGCATGACCTCCCCCCTACCGCGCGCTAACGAGCGTGCCCTCCGTGTCCGACTTCCGGGCATGCCTCAAGCAACGATCCGATTTGAGGACGGGCAACACCCCTCCGCCAAACTTCAGACCATTTCTATAACGGGAGGCTTGCTGCGAGTTCTCAAGCCGCTCAGCCCGGGAGCAGTAGTAGAAGTGATGTTCTGGACCACCGTCGGACCCGTGCTCGGCATAGCTGAATTGCTCGGTCCATGTTCAGCCGTGCGCATGGGATTACAGCCCTTCCGGTTCATCGCCATGGACGACACCGATTTGCGGACCTTGACCATTGCCATTGCCTCATCACAGGAATGCGTAACGGGACTTCGCACGGATGTAGCTGGGGAGCACACGCTGGTCTGATTCCCGGAGATTTGTCTCAGAGAAGCTATCGGTACAGATGATCGGCAAAAGCCTTCCTCCGCAGCCGCGACATCTCGCGCTGGCTGCTGTTAGAATCTCGATCCAAGTCCGCCGACTAAGGAGTTCCTCCGTGAAGCTGGGCGTTCTCTCGTCGTTGCTGCTGGTCCTGTTTTCGGCATGCCAGTTGGCTGCCCAAGCTACTTCGAATGCCCGGAAATTCAGCCCGCCAACCCGCACCTTTCGCTTCACCTACAACTTCACCGTGAAGGATATTCCCTCCGGAGCGAAGCAAGTGCGCGTCTGGGTTCCGGTGCCGCAGACTGACCAGCATCAGACGGTGCGCATTCTGGCGGTCAAGGCTCCGGTTAAAACGCGGATGACGCAGGAGCCCGAATACGGCAATCGGATGATGTACGCCGAGATCCTGAATTCTCCTCCGGCAAAAGCAGAGTTCACTCTCGAGTACGAGGTCACGCGTCGCGAATACTCGCGGGGTGATTACGCGCAACTCGGGCGGACAGATCAGAAGCCTGGCGTCGCGTCCGCGCCGATGAACCGGTTGATTGCGCCCGACAGTCTGATTCCTACGGATGGCAAGATCAAGGAACTGGCGGAGGAGGTAACCGGATCCCAGAGCGGCGCGGTCGCAAAAGCCAAGGCTGCCTATGACTATTTCTTCACGAATATGCGCTACGACAAAACAGGCTCAGGCTGGGGACGCGGGGACGCGCTGTGGGCCTGTGACGCCAAGCGCGGCAACTGTACAGACTTCCATTCTCCGTTCATCGGCATAATGCGGGCCGACGGGATTCCGGCCCGCTTCGACATCGGTTTCCCTCTCCCCGAAGACAAAGACAAAGGAGATATCGCCGGTTATCACTGCTGGGCTGAGTTCTACGCGCGCAAAACCGGCTGGATCCCCGTTGACATCTCGGAGGCGTGGAAAGCGAAGCAGAAAGAAGACTATTTCTTCGGCAGCGTTGACGCCAATCGCGTGCAGTTATCCACCGGCCGCGACATCGCACTGTCTCCTAAGCAGGATGGTCCAGCGCTCAATTACTTCGTTTACCCGTACGTCGAGGTTGACGGCAGGCCCTACGAAAAGCTCGACAAGCAGTTCAGTTTTAAGGAAGCAAGATCTTCACGGAAAGCATTCACCGGGAGTGCGCCCGCCATTTAGAATTTATGCAATAGGTCAAGCACCCCGTCAATCATAGCGTCGTACTCGTTCTTGATGAGGGTAAAATCTGTTTTAATGATCTCCCCTGCTAGATGTAACTCATAGGAATTAGCAAAGCGATTCTTTGCTGCACGCAGTTTCTCGCGTGCTTCATGGAGCTGTGAGGTCGTTGGCACGTCGCCTATGTTCGATTGTGTCTTTGCCGGTTGCAGACCAATGAGAGGTTTGCCATCCTGATATACCGTGACCACCCCACCGACAGCATCTTTGGCTAGCCCGGTTGATCCTAACCATACAACGGGATTGTTGCCGAGTCTGCTCATTGCCTCAATTAATTCGTCGCGTGTTAAGCCGTCAGGTGTCATGGAGACTGCTTCCTCCTCATGCAAACTCTACCAGATCGAACAGTCCCCTGCGTGTTGTCCTTTCTGTGCTGCGAGGTATGCGGCAGGCTTTCGTGTTTGCGCTCATTCTGAACAAGTGCGGGCTCTGTATTGCATTCGCTAGCCTTCCGTCGCCTTCGGATTGTTGTGAAATTCAACACGCATCGTTATATCAACAGAAATTTCTCCTTCGGCTCTTGACACGAAAATCAGAAAGTTTCTAGTATCTCGTCAACTCGGGAGCTGCACGTTTCCCAAATCCCGTCGTTTGTTGGTTTCAAGAAAATTGATTGTTGAAGTGGCGTGCCCTTAGTGCGCCCAGCGGCTAAAGAAATTCGTCTTGAGGCGACTTACCAAATCGAGGTTGGGGTTGTGAACTTGAGATGCTATGTGCTGTCCCTTCTGAGACTACACAGCCCAGAGTGTGAGCGTTGTAATGCTCAGGAAATACGCGGTGATGAGATGCGAAAGCGGCTGGAAGAATTGAACTGGCGGAAGCCGCTTCGTTCGCTCATCCATGGCGATCATGGTGAGGTAGCCGAGGTCTTCGGCACCGGGCCCGCCGAAGTTGTCGTTCAGCCTATTTCGTTGGACGAGAAGCAGAAGGAGAGGAAGACTGCTTAGAGCCAACGAGCCTGCGGCGATTGTATGGCAGCCTCGATGACGCCGCGCGCGATCACCCACGCATCCAATTCATCAGGAGGGTTTATGGAAGCTATTCGACTGAGTGCCATTGTCCGCGCTCAGCCGCTAATCGCAGTGCGGAACGTACGGGCGAGCAGCAGTTGGTATCGGCAACTGCTCGGCTTCGATTCACTCCCGGAACATCCCCATCGCGATGTGTATGATCGGATGCAGTGCGGCGGTGAACTGATCCTTCAGCTCCATGCTTGGGACGAGGAAGATCACCCTAACCTTATCGACGCGGATGCCGCACCACATGGTCATGGCGTCTTGCTTTGGTTCGAGGTGGGCAACTTTGATGTGGTCGTCGAGAGAGCCCGTGCATTGCACGCTCAGGTCATCCTGGAACCGCACATCAACCCGAATCCCAAGCACAGAGAGATGTGGCTCCGCGATCCAGACGGTTACGTGGTTGTAATTGCGAGTCCGGACGGTGAGGTGGTTTCGTGACCCGCTATCTCTCGTACTGAACTTGCCAGCCTCACACAATCCCAGCCGTTACCACGCGATGAGAAGAGAGAGTGGAGGTAAAAGAGGACGGACCGACGCTGCGATGTGCGCTAGGGTGGCCACAAAAGTATGCAACGCCTGTGAGACGCCCCAGCCCGACCCAAACCCCGACCGGGCAGTCAAATCCCAGCAGAATGGGCTACCCGAGAAGCGTCCGAACCCGCGTTTCTAGCTTGGGGCATGGAGCTTTTTCAGTATCCAAGCCATGTTCTGTCCAAGTACCGTCATTGTCCGAATGCCTTCCTCGTCTTTCTCCACGTCACCGGGCTCCCAGCCGATGCCGATGTTCCAATAAGAGGAGCCCGGCACGATCATTTCGCTGATCAGGAAAAAGTGATTCAGGGCATCGAAAGCGTGTATGGCACCCGCTCGGCGCACCGCCACCACGCCCGCGCCAACTTTATGGCGAAACATGCCGCTGTTCGCTTTGGAGACCAGACAGGCACGGTCCATCAATGCCTTGATCTCCGGGGAAACATCGGCAACGTAGGTCGGCGAACCCAGCAGTATCCCGTCCGCCGCGTCCATTTTCTCAATACAGACGTTCCCCATATCGTTTTCCTGCGAGCAGCGGCGGTTCTTCCTCGTTGAACACCTGCGGCAGGCAAGGCAGCCATGGATTTCGGCGCCAGCCAGTTCCACTAGTTCGGTTTCAATGCCTTCCTTTTTGAGTTCGCTCAGAGTGTATCCGAGCAGAATTGCTGTATTTCCGCCTCTGCGAGCACTACCGTTGAACGCAACAACCTTCATGTCGGCTCCGTTTCGCAAGCTAAAGTTAATGAATGCCCCTATTCTCTTGCATGCGATCAATGCTATGTCGTGGATCGCTGTGACAACAGTGATACCGGTCACCGTCTGGTGAACAGGAAAGCCGCGATACGCAAGGCACAGCCGCCCATAAAGCCCCGATGCATGCCGCAATCCCAGAGTGCAGACCCGCGACCGAGGAAATCTCAGGCTTGATCGAATTGGGTCACAGAGTCCGGCACCAGATAGGTCTACAGTAGGAATAGCCAAAGAAGCCTAGAATCTTGGCTGAAAACATCGGAAGGAACTCTCTCATGAAACACAAAGCACAGTTCGCCATTACGCTCCTGCTGGTGGCAATCTGTTTCTGCGCCATCTCGGCAGCGCAGGCGCTCAAGCCTGTTCAGCTTCCGCCGCCACAAATGACAGGCGGACGCCCTCTGATGGTTGTTCTCAAGGATCGTAAATCGACTCGCGAGTTTGGTTCGGGTACGCTCTCGCCGCAGGCGCTTTCGAACTTGCTCTGGGCAGCTTTCGGAATCAACCGCCCCGATGGGGGGCGTACTGCGCCTTCAGCCATGAACTGGCAGGAAGTGAGCATCTACGTAGCAACTCCGGAAGGCGTGTACGTCTACGATGCCAAGGCGACCGTATTAGAACCCGTGGTGGCGGGCGACTTCCGGGCGGCTACTGGCACGCAGCCCTTCGTCAAGGATGCGGCTGTGAACGTAATTTATGTTTCCGATCTTTCGAAGACTGACGGTGCGGCTTCTTCGGACTCAGAGATGTATACCGCCGCTGATGTGGGATTCATCGCCCAGAACGTTTATCTGTACTGCGCCTCCGAGGGGCTGGCGACGGTGGTGCGGGCCAGCATCGATAAGCCCGCGCTTGCCAAGACCCTGAAGTTGCAGCCGCAGCAGAGAATCATCTTGGCGCAATCGGTGGGGTATCCGAAGAAGTAGCAGGATCACCCTGCAACCACAAGCCCCGACTCCTGACCGCCGTCGAGGGCTTTCGTTGCGGAAGCGAAATTTACAATGTCTGCATGAAACGAATCTGCGTTTTCTGCGGCTCCAGTCCCGGTAGCCGTCCGGAGTACCGCGCTGCCGCCGAAGAGATGGGTGCGCAACTGGCGCGGCGCAACATCGGATTGGTCTACGGGGGAGGAGCACAGCGGGAAGCGAGGCGATGGAATGTCAAATAATGAAGCTTTTGCTTGGATTCAGGAATTTCCAGGAGCCGTGACCGTCTGCGATAGTGAGGGGATAATTCTGGCAATGAACGCCAAGTCCAGTCGGACTTTTCAAGATAGCGGCGGTGCCGCGCTGATCGGTTCCAATCTGTTCGATTGCCATCCCGAACCCTCGCGCACAAGATTGAAGGAGTTGCTGAGCGCCGGGCGCACCAACGTTTACACCATCGAAAAGAAGGAAATCAAGAAGCTGATCTATCAGTCTCCTTGGTTTGTCAAAGGATCGTATCGCGGGTTTGTGGAACTGTCGCTGGAAATTCCGGCTGAGATTCCCCATTTTGTGCGCGGCGAGTGATGAGCGGTGGTCCTACAAAGCGGGAAGAGGCTGGGGTTTATAGTTTTCGCACCAACACTTTTGAGATAGCGCAACCTCGCGGCATTCATTGACTTGGACGTTTCACCCACGTAAGATTTGCCCCTAATGATCGGGCAGACCATCTCGCACTACCGGATCGTCGAGAAGTTGGGCGGCGGCGGGATGGGCGTAGTTTACAAGGCCGAGGACACGCGGCTGCACCGTTTCGTTGCGCTGAAGTTTCTTCCCGATGACGTCGCTCGCAACCCCCATGCGCTTTCGCGTTTTCAGCGGGAGGCCCAGGCAGCGTCTGCTTTGAACCACCCCAATATCTGCACCATTTACGACATTGGCGAACAGGATGGCAAGGCGTTCATCGCGATGGAATTTCTGGAGGGCGCGACGCTGAAGCACCGCATCGGTGGCCGCCCGCTCGACAGCGAGACGTTATTGACGCTCGGCACGGAGATCGCAGATGCCCTCGACGCTGCCCACGGTAAAGGTATCATCCATCGCGACATCAAACCCGCGAACATCTTTGTGACTAAACGGGGCCAGGCCAAATTGCTTGACTTCGGCCTGGCCAAGCTGGCGTCGGAATACGGTGAGCACACGGTGACCAATGCCACGCCGCAGATGACTAGCCCGGGGTCGACGATCGGCACGGTCACGTACATGTCGCCTGAGCAAGTTCGGGCGGACGAAGTCGATGCTCGCACCGATTTATTTTCATTCGGCACCGTGCTCTATGAGATGGCCACTGGAGCATTGGCTTTTCAAGGGAGCAGCAGTGGCGTTGTCTTCGAAGCTATTCTGAACCGGACGCCGCCACCGGTTTCCAGCCTGAATCCGGCGATCCCCGCTAAGCTCGAGGAATTGATTTCCAAATCTCTGGAAAAGGATCGCGACTTGCGCTACCAGACGGCTGCGGAGTTGCGCGGAGATTTGAAGCGCATCAAGCGCGACCTGGATACTTCGCGGGTGCGGAGTTCGTCAGGCGTAGCAGCGATTATGCCATCTGCTGCAACAACAACCTCGGCGAGCGCTACGGTGACCGCCGCACGCCAACGCAGCTTAACGCTCACAGCGGTGGCCGCGCTGATAACGTTGCTCGTGGGTCTGGCAATCGGAATGTTCGTGCAGCGCAAGCCAGATCAGGCTTCTCTTCCCGTTTATCATCCGCTCAGCTTCCGTCGTGGCATCGTGCATGCCGCCAGATTTGCCCCGGATGGTAAGACGATCATTTACAGCGCTGCGTGGGAAGGAAAACCACTGCAGCTATTCACCACCCGTCCGGAGAGTCCGGAGTCTCACGAGTTAGAGCCGGCGGGGGCTGACGTTCTAGCTGTGTCGTCGGCAGGGGAAATGGCGCTGTCACTGGCAAGCCACCCGGTCGCACAATTCCTCTATTCGGGGACGCTTGCCCGTGTGCCATTAGTCGGTGGCGCGCCGCGCGAGGTCATGGATAACGTTGAATTTGCCGATTGGTCGCCTGACGGCGACACGCTAGCTATCGTGCGGCAGGAGCAAGGTCGCCACCGCCTGGAATTTCCTCCAGGCAAGGTGCTCTATCAGGCGGACGGATGGGTAGGGCACATCCGTATTTCGCCCAGGGCAGATGCCATTGCATTCATCGATCACCCACAACTCGGTGATGACGGCGGGGCTGTTGCCGTGGTTGATTTGTCGGGTCAGAAGAAGACCCTCTCCGCGGGCTGGGACAGCATTCAGGGCATCGCCTGGTCGCCGGGAGGGGATGAGATTTGGTACAGTGCGACGCGTACCGGGGGAGATCGATCTTTGTATGCAGTCAACCTGTCGGGAGCGGTCCGACTGCTGGCTCGCGTTCCCGGCGAGTTGACCTTGCTCGACGTTCGCCGCGACGGAAACGTGTTGCTGACCCGTGGCAACGACCGAGCAGGATTGGTCGGTTCGGCTCCGAACGATAGCAAGGAGCATGACTTATCCTGGCTGGATTGGTCTGTGCCAGGGGACTTATCAGCTGACGGCCGAACCGTTCTGTTCGGCGAAACTGGAGAGGGTGGAGGCCCCAAGTATGCGGTCTACCTTCGCAAAACGGATGGTTCGCCAGCGATTCGTCTCAGTGAAGGCATAGGCTTGGGGCTGTCGCCGGACGGAAAATGGGCGCTCACCCGGCCTAACACGGTCCCAGCACCGCTCATGCTGCAACCCACCGGAGTTGGAGAAGCGAGCCCGCTTTCTCACGATTCCATCAATCATCTCTGGGCCCGATGGCTTCCTGATGGGAAACACGTAGTGTTCTCGGGAAACGAGCCCGGGCACGGGTTTCGTTTCTATCTGGAGTCGCCGGAAGAAGGCAAGCCACATCCAATCAGCCCGGAAGGCGTGAATCCAGAGGTGGTTATTTCTCCGAAAGGCGACTTCGTTGCCAGTGTGGGGCCCGATCACAAGACTTACCTCTATCCCGTAAACGGGGGCGAACCCGTGCTCGTTCCTGGGATACAAACAGATGAGGTACCGACAGGCTGGTCGGCGGACGGCCGCTCGGTTTACGTTTTCCGGTTTGGGGAGATCCCAGCCAAGGTGTTTCAGGTCGAGCTGTCCACCGGGAAAAGGAAGTTATGGAAAGAACTGGTACCGGCCGACGCGGCGGGAATTGATACCATCCGCGGCATAACCATCACGCCGGACGCCAAAGCGTATGTGTACGGGTATATCCGGACGTTGTCTGACCTTTATCTCGTCGAAGGTCTAAAGTAGCTCTCCGGATTCATGTAGTTCAGGCCGATGATGCTGTGGTCGATATTCTTGTATCTCGCGACTGATGGAAACGAAATCGGCGTTGATACCCACCGAGAATTGGCCCTGTGACCGCGGTTTTGAGTGTAATCGAGATGGTGCAACAGTTGAGCAACGGGGGGCCTAGACATCTCCATATAGCTGCGCAATCGTGTGACGTAAAGCCATAAGATTGCTACGCGAAGACTCGGTGGCGGGACTAGCAGGATCGCTCGCAAATTCTGCCTGGTACAGCCTGAGCAGCAAGGCGCTCTGTTTCCTCAAACGTTCAATTGTTCCCAAATGGGCTTGTTCTTGAAACTGCATACTCTATTGTACGGTGTTTTTCGAGAGAAGAGTTTCTAACTAGGTTAATGAATACCAAGGGGATTTAACGTCAACTACGAGCCAGGCCAGTTTGCGAGTAGAACGCGGGCAATAAAAACCGCCATGCGACTGCACAGCGGCCTTGGCAGTGGGTCTCTCGCGGGAATACGTCCCGATTCACTCGTTACTGCTGCGGTCATCATACCACGGCTGGCTCTGCGAATACGCCGCTGAGTGGAATGGCATCGAGAGTTGCCGCAACGAATCCCGCCGAATTGGACATGCGTGAAGATTCAGCGTCACCGACCCGAAACGTTTTCCGGGCAAGATGGCGATGATGCCAAGCCCCGTCCCGGCCCAGGACCGGATCCGAGTGCGGGCTATGAACGGTATGAACGCCGTGGTCATGAACCCGGCCAGGATGGGCAGGACTGGTTACGTGCCGAGCGCGAGATCCTCCTGCGGCGCTCATGCTGCTATAATAACTATTGAGGCAGTTGAGTTTTCTCCTCTTTCAGGTCCTCTGACCTAAGCCAGTCCATCTGAAGTTCTCCCATCTTAGGCTTTCCCGCGATTGACCGGCGACGCTAATTCCGTTTGCAGCGGTCGGGTGTGAAGTCGATCACTTCGCAGAGTCAGTACGCGGCTGATGCGGAACTATTCAAGAAAGGGTCGCATTGATGAATGCAACTGGCATTGTTTTTGGTCTGCTGGTTCTGATGTTCGCGATTCTGCTGCTTCGCGGGATGCACAAGGTAAAGCTACAGATTGCCGGTCACGGATCACAAAGGATGTGTCCGTCCTGCGGCATGATTACATCTCGCTTAAAAACAAGTTGCTTAGAGTGCGGCAAGTCTTTCTTATAACTAACGAAGGGCTGCCCCCGGCTGGCAGTGAACCTCTCGTCGTTCGCCCAACCGTTTTCCCCGAAAGACCGGAGTAGTGACAACACTATGACAAACACAAAATTCATTGTGAAGGTGAATCGCGGCGGTACCCGTGCCGCGGAATACGTGCGACGGATTGATAGCGCTCCCGTCACCATGACGCTCAACCGCAAGCTGGCGCTGGTCATGGGGAAATTCACGGCCGAAGACGCCGTTAAATCCATCCAGACTTCCAGACTCACCCCGGAGTTAGTGTCCGTGCAGGTCAGGGACGGCCACCCTTCGCTTGGAACTAAGCTTGGTGTCCGCTCGAGGTCACAAACTTCAGTTGCTCAACCAGCACACTTTCATCCTGACGGGGGATTTCATGGAATATTTTCGCCTGGACCATCCACCGGATCGAGTGACTCTTTGTGATCGTTCGGACTGCGAAGACATCGCGGACTATCTAGAAGTCAACGAACATGGACGGGAGAAATTCGTCTGCGCCGCCCACACGAGCAGTGAAAGACACGTTTCAGTTCTGCCAAAGGGCATACCCAGTGTCGCACCGCGTCGTAGCCGGCCTGCTGCCATTGAACTTGCGGGCAAACGTCCTCACCGCGCCCGGATGCCGCCTGCGGAATGCTTGGACACACTCGGCAACGTTGCGGGGCTTGCCCACGAAATCCGCAATGCGCTCGAAAGTATTGCAGTCATGATCGAACTTGTCGAACGTGACCTGCCCGTAACCAGCCCAGCGTCTGCTATGGTCAAGCCCGCTCGTCAGGAGATCGCGCACATCAACGACATCCTTACCGACCTTCTGCAAAACGCCCGTCCCCACGCACCAGAGGTTTGCCCGAGCGACCTGAATACGACGGTGGAACGTGCCGTCGTGCTGGCCCGCCAGCAGGTTCTCTCCACAGCGATCGGGATCGAATTCGAGAAAGACCCAAGCCTGCCCTCTGTGGAACACGACAGTGGGCAGATTCATCAGGTGGTTTTGAATCTATTGTTGAACGCGGCTCAGGCGATTGAGGGGGCGGGTGCGATTCGGATTGGGATTTCGCTCTTGCGAGGCGATACCGCGATTACCGTGACAGATACAGGTTGTGGCATTGCGCTCGAACATTTAACCGACATCTTCCGTCCGTTTTACACGACCAAGGCAAAGGGAACAGGGCTAGGGCTCTCAATGGCACGTCAGATCGTTGAGGAACACGACGGACGGATCGAGGTAACGAGCGAGGTCGGAAAAGGCTCAACATTCTCGGTACTCCTCCCCCTCCAACAGGCTCGCGCCGAAAGCGTAGCATCCTGAGTCTTCAATTTGTCTAGGCGGCGATTTATTTGCCCCGGTATCAATATCAGAATGTTCTGAGTGTCCACTTCCGGTGAGACAGTCCTATCCCGATTTTCTTCTGGATTAGTAGGCATAGATATGCCCATTCATGAAGGTCCCGTATAGTGGGGACAATATCCGGTGCGGGACAAACCGCGGGCGCAGGTACCTATTATTCGTCGTTTTGACCGCGAGCAGTTGCTAGCTACCGGCAAGCAGGCGCGTGCGGCAGAACGTAAGAAAATCTATGCCGCTACTCTATATCGACTTGGAATGTCAAAGAAGGGTTACCGTATGCAACCGCATACCATAGCCCATCGGCTCCCATAATGAAGTACACGTCCTGCTCGTAAAACCACGGCGGATATGCTCCTGCATAGAACCAATAGCCGCCGTAAGAGTACTCCCGGCGTCCGTTGTATTCGCGCCCACCACTTGCCGCAAAGCGGGCATGATGGTTAGGACCAAAATGACTGTCGTTGTATACGTGCCCGTACCTGTCTTTCTGACCATTGCGTGCGTACTGGCCTTGTGATTGTTGCGCATTGCCAGTGGCTTGCTGTTGTTGGTGCTGCTGGCTTTGCTGAGTCTTGGTCTGCTCTTGCTGTTGTTTCTTCTCTTGCTGTTGCTGGCCCTTGGCTTGTTGCTGTGCCTGTTTCCGCTGGTTCTGTTCCTGGCTCTTCGACTGTTGCTCTTGCTTCTGTGGTTTAGCTTGCTGTTGCTGCTTCTCCGGTTTCGCCTCCTCCTGCTTTGCAGGCTTTGCTTGCTTTGCTTGCTTTTCCTGTTTCTGAGGTTTGGCTTGTTCCTGCTCTGCAGCAGGCTTAGCCTGTTCCTCATGCTGTGCTGGCTTAGCGCTCTCTTCGTGGTGCTCTTCCTGCGCGAAGACAGGAACAGTGATCCCGAAAAGAAGTAGCAACATTCCAGTCATCAGTAATGGTTTCATGTTGGTTTCCTCCAAAAAGTTAATACCCGTTGGTACAGGTTTCTTACATTTCTACAAAATGGTCGGCAGGAAGCGACTCGAACATTTACCTTCAGTCGAGTGCGCTGCCGTTTCGGCGACGAAAGAACGTGCGGGCAAGGGATGCCCTTTCATGAAAGTCCGACCTAGCCGCACAATATCCGGTGCGGGACAAAGCAGTCTGTTCAATATTGACCAGTCTGCGGAACTCCACTGACGGTCCTGGGGCTGGCGCTTCGGGCACATTTGTGTCGCATGCATCCCCCGCCCTTGCACCGTCGGCCCCGCACAGAAATCCCTTAGATACTTCGCTACCCGCGCAACCCGTTCTCAGTCTTCTGCGAAGAAGCGTTTCTTGACGGCCTCATTCACGGGTATGTCGGGCCCAGAGAAGCCTGCGTCCGGTTGGCGGCTGGGGTCCTCGGCAATCAAAGGCAAGGCTCGGGCGCGACGGGCGTCGGCCTGAGGCCCCGTATCCAGATAAAGCTCTGAGAACCAGAGGTTCACGGCATGGTTCACTTCGGTGTAGCGCGCGTGTTCTCTGGCGTAGGCGTGACCAGCGCTTTCCCAGTCTTCCGTACCTAGCAATTGGTCGCGCAATACGCGGGCATCGCGCAGAGTTAGCGACAAACCCTGACCCCAGGTGGGGTCGCTCGCAGCCGCGGCGTCTCCAATAAGAGCGACGCCAGCTTGGTAGGGATGCTCGACCCAAGCTTCCGTTCCATCAAATGTCGCCAGCGGCCCGGCCGCCTTCGCGCCGGCATAAAACTCCGGATTCATCCCCGATCTCTTGAAGCTCTCGAGGTATCTCGGAAGGTCTGCTATGCCCTGATAGCGAGGCTGGGCGCCGGCGTGAAAGCCAAAGTAAGTGCGGGCGTGCCCGCCCCCCTTGCGGAAGCAATATGGCGAGTTCTCCAGAGCTGTAATTGAATACAATCTGGCCGGTGTCTTCCGGCGCCCCAACGTCGTCCAGCAAAACACCAGCCAGCAGCATGTTTTCAGGATCGCGGCGAAGCTGGAAACCCGCCGACGATCGTGCGCAGGAAGATCGCCCATCGGCGCCGACCACCAACCTCGCGCGAATCTCTTCATGGTGGCCATTGTCTCCGACGATAACGGTTGGCGGGTTTCCCGGACGAACCTCCTTCACCGAGACTCCGCGACGCACGCACACTCCGGCGCTTGCTGCCGCACCAAGCAGTAACTCCTGCATGGTGGGATGATAAAACGCAATGCAGGGTAGTTGTTGTGGGGTGGTAGCCGCCACGGGGCGATGCGCCGTCAGAACATCCCCCGAATAGAAATCCATCCACGCGAGTTCGTGGGCGCACCGGCCGCGCAGCAATTCGAGTATGTCCAGTTGGATGGCTTCGGCGACGCCCCAGGGGAATACGCACTCGCCGCGCACACGATCTTTAAACTGCGGCTCTCGCTCAAGCAGAAGGACTCGCGCTCCGTGCTTCGCTATCGAAGCGGCAAGACTGGAGCCTCCCAACCCCCGCCCACAACAATCAGATCGTATTGCTCAGACATCCTGCCTCCCCACACTCCGCTTTTTCTCCACCGCGGTCAGATTCTACTTCAATTCCCGCGAGTGGGCGGATGGTCGCAACTCGGAAATGGGGAATCTGGCGGGTAGCAGACGTAACATCTCGATTGCAGCCCCAGATAACAACCCACATCCCGACTTTTGCCAAAGCGATGCGCGTCTTCCAGCGTCAATTGCTAACTCCTGAGAGTGGGACAAGATTCGACTTGAGGTGTTCAATTTTTACCAGACAGGAATCCTCTGGGCCACATAAACTTGCTTGGCAGCTGCGTCGTACCACCAGGCTGTATCAGACTAGAACTGGTCTCATAAATACCTGAGCAAGATTTGCATGCAACCGAGACGAACCATGCCGAAGAAGTTCTCGACGTGGTACTCCCAACGGATCACGAGCCGACGAAAATGATGGAGCCAAGCGAAAAGTCGTTCCACTCGCCAACGTCTGCGGTAGCGGCGCAAAGGACGACCATCTTGCGTCGGCGTCCGGCGCTCTCCGCGATGGGGTGCGATCATCTCGATGTCGTAACGCTCGGCCAAGTCACGATCCAGACGGTCACTGTCATACGCTTTGTCGCCGATCAATCGCGGCGGGAGGGTGTCGAGGAAGCTGTGTCCGAGGACGCCTTCGACGAGTTGGCTTTCGTGCGGCGAAGCGCTTTCGATACTAACGGCGAGAGGAAGACTGTGATCATCGGCGAGAGCGATGATTTTCGTTCCCTTGCCGCGTTTGGTGGGCCCGACCGCGAGGCCCCCTTTTTTGCCCCCGTGAAGGAGGCATCGATGAAAGCCTCCTCCAGTTGCAATTTTCCTCGGGCCTGCAGCTCCTCCGCCAAGGTACGCAAGATGCGTTCCAACTTGCCCTCCCGCACCCATTGCTGGAAACGACAATGGCAAGTCTGGTACGGCGGATACTTCTTGGGCAGTTCGCGCCACTGTGCCCCCGTCCCCAAGACCCACAAAATCCCGTTGAGGACTGCTCGTGTGTCTTGCCACGGACGACCTCGACCATCGGAGCGTCGCTTCGGTCGCAAGATCGGTTCGATCAGTTGCCACTGGGCATCGCTGAGTTCCCATCGTCCTCGCATGCCCTCCTTCTGCCTATTTTTCTACACGCAGAAAATAGCTAAGTAGGTTCAGCAACCATTTATGAGACCAGTTCTAGCAGTATTCCGGGAGGTTGTTATGCGGCGGCCTACTGTGCTCCTCGCTTTTTTCTTATGTGTTTCCTTGTTGGCCACTCCAGCGTTTCCCGCGAAGGACAAAACAAAATCAGACAAGATCCGGCAGGATTTCAGCAAGTTCGTAGAAATCCCCGGCGCGGAGAAAGTTGGAGAGGAACAATGCGCGGCTTGTCATGCTGACCTTTCCAGGAGCTATCGCCGAAGTGGGCATTCGATGCAGGAAATTTCATGCGAACAGTGCCACGGGGCTGGCAGTTTGCATATCGCCGCGGGAGGATACTCCGCCGAATCGAAAGACAAGATCATCAGTTTCCACGACCGTTCCGCCGACCAGGCGAACGGAGTTTGCTTAAGCTGCCACGCGAAATCCGATCATGTGCGGAACTGGTTTTCTGGCGCTCACCAGGCCCAGGACATCAAGTGCAGCGACTGCCACACCATTCATGGTGAGGCTCGCGGTGGGACGCATAACGAATTCCAGGGTGAGTCCGGTGGCGTGCCAAGAGCGATTGAGTCTCGTAGGCAGATGAATGACAACTGCATGCGGTGTCACCAGAAGCAGAATGCCGAGGCAGATCTGCCGTACCACCATCCGATTCGGGAAGCGAAGATGGCGTGCGTCGATTGTCATGATCCGCATGGCGGGAGCGCGGGTAACAATCTGAAGATCGCCAACACCAACGAACTCTGTTTCACCTGCCACGCCGAATATCAGGGACCGTTCACATTCCAGCACGCTCCGGTAAACGAGAGCTGCCTTAAGTGTCACTCCGCCCATGGTTCGCCAAACCAAAATATGCTGGCGGTGAGCCAACCGGCGCTCTGCCTGCAGTGCCATTCGGCGCACCACAACGGTGCGAGCTTGCCCTTGGTGGACCGTTGTACCAATTGCCACAACGCAATTCATGGGACCGATATACCTTCGGCAACCGGCGGCAGTAAGTTCATCGACAAGTAGTGCCCGGCCATAAGGACTGGTTCGGGCAAGGAGTTACGCAATGAATAGGGTTTCGGCACTCCTCATAGGTGCACTCACAGCCTTGGTAGCAACACGTTCAGTGCAGGCCCAGCAACCTGGCCCAACCGCTTCCCAGTCGGCTGAAAGTGTTCCCGAAGTCAACTACCACCTCACCGTGATGATGCCGCAATACCGCTTTCTGGACACGAGCGGGTATGGTGGACGGGTGGGCGAGTACGATTCGTTGCAACAGTCGCTTGGTGGCGATCTATCCTTTGATTATGTAAACGTTCCCGAGCACATGACCGTCAAATCGACGTGGGACATCATTAGCCGGGATGACTACGACTTGAAATCTCGCGTCACTTTCGGGAAATGGCTCGACTTCAGCCTCGACAATCGAGGTTTTATCCGTCATCTCGATGACAACTCCTATTTCGGAGCCTCTGTGATCTCTCCGGACATCATTCGCATCGATACGATCTCTCCGGATTCCTTGCTGGGTGTTAGGCGCAGGATGAACGACTTTACGGCGAAGGTGCAGTTGCCCAACGTCCCGGTAAAGTTGTTTGTAAAAGGCGGTTGGCAGACGCGAGACGGATCCAGCCAGATGCAGTATTTCGACATGGGTGGGAACGGAACGCTGACCGACACCGGATGCGACAACTGTCACTCTGCTTCGCAATACCGCACCTTGAACTACACGACGCGCAATATCGCCGGAGGTGCCGAGGTCAAGTTGGGAAAAGTCCTAAAAGTCGTCTACCAGCACGAGTTTCGCAGTTTTAACGACCGCATGCCGAACCCACGCGACATCTACGGAACCTCAGATCCCAACGACGATAACCCTCCCGCCAACATTCCTCTTACCCCAGCGGGCTACTACGTTCACAGTGTGTTGCCGCGCCATCAGACACAGGCCGATTCGCTTCAGGTCAGCATGGCGGTAGCGCACCACGTCACCTTGAACGGCGACATCAGCTATGCGCGGACCAACAACCTGTTTGTGCAGTCCGACCCGCGGGTTATGGATACTGGTGGTCATTCCCAAAACTCCTTGAATGCTGACGCCACGCTGGCATGGAATCCGATATCCCAGTTGCGGGTGGTGGCTGACTTTCATCAGCAGAATCTCGTAAACGACTTTGTCTCGCAGTATTCCCTTGCGGATCCAGCAGTATTTTACGTTTTTGGCAACCCGTCCCTGCACAGGCATTGGGCCGGCCTCAAGCTGGCTTACCGTGTGTCAAAACAGTTCGATGTAGAGACATATTACAAGCGCACGAATATTACACGGTCAAACAGCGGTTTGTGGCCGCAATTTTCTTCACCGGACAATACGGACCCGCTTTATATCGTGCCCGAGAGTTTCAGCAACACTGCGGGCGCAGCCTTGCATTTTCACAGCGCGGAGTTGTGGAATGCCCGTGCAGGCTATGAGTGGACTGGCATGCATGATCCCGGTTATGTCACCGACCCGCACACCAATCACCGCGTGTTTGGCGACGTCACCATTACTCCGGTTCGCTGGTTCACGATTGGCAACGATGCCAGCATCATTTTGCAGCAGTCGTTTCCCGTGGTGCAGCGTAGCAACCACATTTACACGGATACCACTTTCCTGACCATCATGCCGGTTCCGCAGTGGAGCATTGGGGCTTCATACACCTACCTGCAAGACAACCTGCGGACAGACATGCAGTTCGCCAACGACCCCGCTGTCGGTGTCTACACCCAGCCGCTCGTGCCTTTTAAGCAGTTGAGTCAGACGTTTTCCATTCACTCTGGCTATGAACTAAAGAAACATTTGGGGCTCAATGTAAGCCTCGCGCGATCGCAGGCCCACAGCGGCTGGCGACCCGACCTCAATCCGGCGGATTATCCGAACTTCCCAGGAGCCGTGACCGTCGCTGGCTACCCTTCTGAGGCTGCTTTCGCGGCAGCTTTCGCCAGCGCACTCGGGATTGGCGCTGGTCCTGTATCCCAGGCCAATGTGCCGCAGACCCTGGTCGGAGCCACGGGCAATTACCACCTCCGCGCCGGATACGACGGAGGCCTCCATTTCAACTATGGGAGCTACACCGATAACACTATCTGGAACACACCGGGCGTCCGTCCAAATGTGAACGGAAAGCTGCAATCTTATTCAGTTTTCTTCGGACGAGTCTGGTAACCACCGGGAGACTACGGTTACTGCGCCTGTTCTCGACTCTACTCGCGATTGGGTTCCGATCTCCGCAATCTTAGGGCGAAGACAAGGCAGCTCAATCAGCACGGTAGGGTCGCCAATCGGAGTGCAACAGAAACTCATGCGGCACGCGGACATTCGCACGACCATGAACATTTACGGCGATGCGGCATCGGCGGATATGCGTGAGGCACACGGCAAGATCGTTCAACTGGCGTTGCAACCAGCTTGAACGGTATGTGTGGGTTCGGAAACTACTGAAAGAATGGCTCCTCAGGTAGGACTCGAACCTACAACCCTCCGGTTAACAGCCGGATGCTCTGCCATTGAGCTACTGAGGAGTGAAAGCGCAACTCGGCGCGCTCGACTTTTCCTAATCATGATACCAAAGGCCGCTGCGCTTGGAAACCGCCGCCCATGCTCAAGAGGTCTCCTACCTCCGCGCGCCGCGTGAATTCTCCGGCCCGTTGTTTCTGCTAACCTATCCCACGGCACTTCGTCCACAACAGGAGCGTCTGCCATAAAACGTCAGTGAGGTGCCCATGTTCGGAGGTTCCCGTTTGCTGATTTCCTTGTTCCTTTTTGCTGCCGGTTTAGCTGCGTTCGTCATGGCCGAGGATGCTCCCGCCCGTTCCGGCCCGCCCAAGGCGAAGGTCGCTCCCGTCGAGGACACCGTGCAAGGCCACAAGATCGTCGATCCCTACCGTTATCTCGAGAATGCCAACGATCCCGATACCAGGCGCTATGTGGAGGACGAACTCGCCTACACCCGCTCCATCCTCGATCCACTTCCCGGACGCGACAAAATCAACGCCCGTCTTTCCCAGCTTCTTTCCATTGGAACGGTCGACGTTCCGCAGTTTGGAGCCAACCTGTACTTCCACACCCGCCGTAGTGCCGGCCAGAACCAGCCCATCCTTTATCTCCGCGAAGGTCTCAATGGCGAGGATCGCGTTCTGCTCGACATCAACCAGCTTTCCGGCGATGGCACCGTCGCCCTCGACTGGTGGTTCGCCTCCGATGACGGCAAATACATTGCCTACGGCACCTCGCCCAACGGAAGCGAAGAAAGCACGCTGCACATCATCGAATCGGCCACCGGCAAGCCGCTGCCCGACACCATCGAGCGCACCCGTTTCATCAGCCTCGCCTGGCTCAAGGACAACTCCGGCTTCTACTACACGCGCCATCCGAAAAAAGGCGATGTGCCTCCGGGCGAAGAGGTCTACCACGTCAAGGTTTTCTATCATCAGCTCGGCACCGATCCCGCCCACGATCCCCTCGTCTTCGACGAAAGACCCAATCCGCAGGACATTCCCAACGTCGCGCTCTCCGAAGACAACCGCTGGCTTCTCATCAATGTCGAGGAAGGCTGGACCAAGACCGAGATGTACCTCTTCGACCGGCAATCAACCAGCCCGCCCGTCGAAATCACTACCGGCAAGAACTTTCTATATACAGCCGATTTTTTTCAGGGCAAGCTCTATATCACCACCAACGAAGATGCTCCCCATTACCGCGTCTTCGTCGCCGACGCCACCAGCCCCAGGCGCGAGAGCTGGAAGGAACTGATTCCAGAGACTGATGCCGTGCTGCAAAACGCCAGTGTCACGGGCGGCAAGCTGTTTCTCCAGTACGAACACAACGTCGCCTCTGAGCTGAAGCTCTTCTCGCTCGACGGCAAAAAAGTCGCCGATATCTCGCAGCCCGCCATCGGCAATGTTTTCAACGCCAGCGGCCGCTATGATCGCAACGAGATATTCTTCGCCTTCCAGTCCTTCACCGTGCCTCCTTCGGTCTATCGTTACGATTTTTCGTCCGGCAAAAGCACGCTCTGGGCCGGCGTGGATGCCCCCTCCATCGATCCCTCCGTCTATGACGTTCGGCAGGAGTGGTACCGATCCAAAGACGGCACCAAAATTCCGATGTTCATCGTGTGCAGGAAAGGGCTCGTCCGCAACGGCAAGAACCCCACTCTGCTCACCGGCTACGGCGGCTTCAATGTCTCCAACAGCCCCGCCTTCAGCCGCAGCGTCTATCTCTGGATGGAGCACGGCGGCGTCTACGCCGTCGCTAACCTTCGCGGAGGCTCCGAATTCGGCGAAGACTGGCACCGCGCCGGCATGCTCGAAAAAAAGCAAAACGTGTTCGACGACTTCATCGCCGCCGCCGAGTATCTGATCTCCGAGAAGTACACCGACCCCGGCCACCTCGCCATCTCCGGAGGCTCCAATGGCGGCCTGCTGATGGGCGCCATGATCACCCAGCGTCCCGATCTTTTCCGCGCCGTCGTTTGTCAGGTCCCGCTGCTCGACATGCTGCGCTACCAGAATTTTCAGATCGCGAAGCTCTGGATCCCCGAGTACGGTTCCGCCGACGATCCCAAACAGTTCGACTGGCTCTATGCCTATTCGCCCTACCACCACGTCAAGCCCGGCCAGGAGTATCCCGCCATCCTCTTTATGACGGCCGATACCGATACCCGCGTCGACCCCATGCACGCCAAGAAAATGGCCGCCCTCATGCAAGCCGAGGCGAAAAATGGCGCAAGTAAAGAAAAGCCGATTCTCCTGCGCATCGAAACCAAGGCCGGCCACGGCCAGGGCAAGCCCGTAGCCAAGCAAGTTGAGGACAACACCGATATGTACTCGTTCCTGTTCTGGCAACTGGGAGTAACGCCCTAGAGTCGTGTCCCGATGTCAGGACTTCAACTGTCATCCTGAACGAAGCGAAGGATATCTGCATTTTGCGTGCAGCGCGAGCGCGCTATCCGGCGCACCAACGCCGGCCAACTCCCAAACTGCCCATTTTCGGCCCAGCGTGTGTCTTTTTGTGAGGCCGAACGCCTTCCGGACGTTGCGCCATCACCCCATCTTGTGACATACGGCACTGAGTTTCTCCGGTGGGGAGTACAATCTCTGACTGTAAGAACGCTTTTCGCGCATATGGGTCTGCGGGCCCTCCACCTGCGCGGCAGTGCCAGTTCGGACCCCCCGCTCGCCATCCGCGAGCTACTCTCTTACATCTCGCCGGAGGATTGCATGCTTCACCTCGATACCGGTAACACCGGTTTTATGATCTTGTGCACCAGCCTGGTCATGCTGATGACTCCAGGCCTCGCCTTCTTTTATGGCGGTCTGGTCGGCCGCAAAAACGTTCTGGCCATCATGATTCAGAGCTTCGTCTCCATGGGCTGGACTACCGTCATTTGGTACCTCTATGGGTACTCCCTGTGCTTCAGTGGCGATTGGCATGGAGTCATCGGCAACTTTAACCTCGCCTTCCTCCGTGGAGTGAATCTCAGCACGCCTTCGCCCAACAACACGATTCCCGCCTTCGTCTTCATCGCCTATCAGATGATGTTTGCCATCATCACGCCCGCTCTCATCTCCGGCGCCTTTACTAACCGCGTTACCTTCAAGGCCTACATGCTGTTTCTGACAGCGTGGCTCACCTTCGTCTACTTCCCGTTCGTGCACATGGTTTGGGGCGGAGGCTTCCTGCAGCAGTGGGGCGTGAAGGACTTTGCCGGCGGCATCGTCGTCCACAACATTGCCGGCATCGCCGCTCTCGCTTCCGTCATCTACGTGGGCAAGCGCCGCACCGCCGATCCCGGTCCGCACAGTATTCCGCTGGTCGCGCTCGGCACCGGCCTGCTCTGGTTCGGCTGGTACGGGTTCAATGCGGGCAGTGAAATGCGCGTGGATTCCGTGACCGCAACTGCCTTCCTGAACACCGACGTCGCGGCCTCCTTTGCTGCCGTCGCCTGGCTAATAATCGCCTGGCTGAACGAAAAGAAACCCAAATTCCTGGGCCTTCTCACCGGCGCTGTTGCCGGGCTCGCCACCATCACCCCGGCCGCGGGTTACGTGTCTCCCACCACCGCTGTCATTATCGGCATCACTGCGGGCGTGGTCTGCTACTACGCGGTCGAAATGAAGAACAAGCTCGGCTGGGACGACGCTCTCGATGTTTGGGGCGTTCACGGCGTCGGCGGATTCCTCGGCATCGTCATGCTGGGTGTCTTCGCCAACAAAGCGTTCAATCCCGAAGGCGCCAACGGACTGCTCTATGGCGATCCAACCTTCTTGCTAAAGCAGGTTACGGCGGTCGTGTTCTCTTCGGTCTGGGCGTTTGTGTTCACCTATGCCATGCTGCGCATCATTGATGCCTTTACCACCGTCAAAGTCAGCGAGACGTCGGAGGAGATTGGCCTCGATGAGTCTCTCCACGGCGAGCATGCCTACGAGCAGCTTACCGACCGAGACGTGATCCACGACCTGATTAAGACGGGTCGCTAACGCATGAAGCTAATTGTTGTCGGGTGCCCCACACATCGCGTTGGTTGCGGTGTGTGGGCTTCCGGCCCAGCCTGTGCTCCGTTCCATCGACCTCCGATCACACACCCGCGTGACAATCATCCTTCCGCAATCGCCGCCGCCGCACTAGATTTAAGGCCGTAAATCGCAATATATGGGAGCCGATTCTATGGGAGCGTTACTGCAGGAACCTCCGGTGCAACAAGCGACGACCGTCGTGCTCGATGGTCATTCCCTCAAGATTGAAGATGTGGTCGCGATCGCTCGTCACCGGCGTCCCATCGAGCTGCACCCCCATGCCGTCAGCCGAATCGGCAAATGCCGCGACCTGCTCGAACGCAAGATCGCTGCCCGCGAAACCATGTATGGCGTCAACACCGGCATCGGCGAACTCTCCGAGGTCGTGCTCACTCCCGATCAGGTCGAAAAATTTCAACGCTACCTGCTCTACTCGCACGCGGCCGGCTATGGCGCGCCCTGCGCCGAAGAGGATGTCCGCGCCGGCATGCTCTCCCGCCTCAACACCCACTGCTGGGGCCATTCCGGAATCCGTCACCAGGTCGTTCAGCTCCAGATCGACATGCTCAATCGCGGCGTCACTCCCGTTGTCTGCCAGAAAGGATCGGTCGGCGCCTGCGGCGATCTCTCTCCCATGGCGCAGATGGCTATCACCCTCATGGGCGAAGGCGAAGTCTTCTACCAGGGCAGGCGCGTGCCCGCAAAACAGGGCCTGGAAGAGGCGGGACTTACTCCCATCGTTTTCCGCGAGCGCGACGGCCTCGCCACCATCAACGGGTCCGATCTCATGACCGGCATGGGCTGCCTCGAACTTGCCGACGCCGACCGCTGGCTCAAGACTCAGGAAGTCGCTCTCGCCATGACTCTTGAAGCGCTGAATGCCAACATGAAGGCATACGACCACCGCATCCACGATGTGCGCGGCTATCCCGGCGCGCAGAAGTGCGCCGAAAACGTCCGCCGCCTCACCGAAGGCTCCGAACTCCTCCAACGCCCCGGCAAGAAAGTTCAGGATGCCTATTCGCTCCGCTCCAGCCCGCAAGTCACCGGCGCCGCCAAAGACGCTTTCAAGTGGGCGAGCTATATGCTCGAAATCGAACTCAACCACGCCGCCGATAATCCCGTCTTCTTCCCCGATGAAGATCTCGTCCTGACCGGCGCCAATTTCCAGGGAACGCCCATGGCCTTTGCCCTCGAGCTGACCGGCATGTCGGTCACCACGGTCGCTGCCTTGTCCGAGCGCCGCCTAAACCGCCTCATGAATCCGCATCTGTCAGCGGGACTCCCAGCGTTCCTTACCAAAGGCGCCGGCATGTTCTCCGGCCTGATGCTTACCCAGTACACAGCGGGCGCTCTCATCTGCGAGAACCGCGTGTTGAGTACGCCCGCCGCCACCGGTTCCATCCCGGCCGCAGCCGATCAGGAAGATTTCGTCTCCATGGGAATGACCACCGCCATCAAAACGCGCCAGATCATCGAGAACTCGTGGGCCGTTTTAGCGATTGAGTTGATGGCCGCCGCCCAGGCCTTCGATCTCCGCTCGCCCAGCAAACCGTCCCCAGCCACGCAGGCAGCATACGAAGTCATCCGCCAACATGTGAAGAGACTCGATGACGACCGCCCCCTGCACGACGACATCAACACCCTGACCATGGTGGCCAAAGAAGGCAAGATCCTCGCCGCCGCAGAGAGATTAGTGGGGACGCTAAACTAGGCGAGTACGTTGAACTACGCGGGGACGCTGAACTGGAACTGATCTTTTCTGAACCTAGCGCTGACTTTGTTCTGAAGCCAGGCAGCTCAACCAACACTGTCATCCCGACCGGGGCGCAGGCGAAGCCAAGCGGAGCGGAGGGACCTTCTGTTCCTCGATGGCCTCACCATAGGGTTCCCGGGCGGGTGGTACACAACGCGGTTTTCGTTGTGTAGGGAAGTTCACCTCCATAGCACACCTTGTCAAGCCCCCTTTGACGCCCCAGAAATCCCCGAACCCATTTCGTTTGTTGTCCCTACCTCACATGTATGTACATATCTGTATTCCGATAAATACTTTGTTCGCCCACTATTCGCCTTTCGAGGCAGTACATCCCACAACTTGTGACGCCCGTCCTTGACGACCAACCTTATAATAAAAGTTAAGAGCGCAAGACGACCTAGATAGGATCTCCTAGGTCAGAGGGTGCCTCCGTGGAACCCTGTGTACCCCGTGGTTTGATGTGTTCGCACATGCAAGCCGGCAAGAAAGTCGCCGGGAAGCGGCGGAATGGAGCAAGAAAAGAATACTAACTGATCTGGAATCAAGACTTTACCTGTAAGTAATTTCCGCTCAAGACTTTGGCGGGAAAATGTCGCTAGAGTCCTGATTCCAATAGACCGGTAGGGAGGGGGGAGGGGTACCCGACGCCCTGGAAGCCAAGCGTTGAAAGCGAGAGGCAAACGACGAACAGCGAAGGACGAGCGACCAACGACGAACGACGAGCAGCGCATAACGACGAACTCGAAACACTCGCACCTGTGTTTAAATACTTCCGATGCCTACCGAAACAAAAATCCGCGTCCTGGTAGCCAAGCCCGGCCTCGACGGCCACGACCGCGGCGCCAAAGTCATCGCTCGCGCCCTCCGCGATGCCGGCATGGAAGTCATCTACACCGGTCTCCGCCAGACGCCCGAGATGGTCGTCAACGCCGCTCTTCAGGAAGACGTCCAGGTCATCGGCCTCTCCATTCTCTCCGGTGCCCACAACGCCATCGTCCCGCGCGTGATGAACCTGCTCCAGCAAAACAAAATGGACGACGTGCTCGTGTTGGTCGGCGGCATCATCCCCGATCAGGATGTGGAAGGCCTGAAGAAAATTGGAGTCGCCGGCATCTTCCAGCCCGGCACCTCCATGGACGACATCGTAAAATTCATCCGCGAGCGCGTGACGCCGCAAGGCGTGCCAGCCGGCTAGTTCGCAAGACATGGCGGCGCTTATCGAATGCTGTCATCCTTATCCAAATTGTCATCCTTGTCTAAATTGTCATCCTGAGCGAAGCGAAGGATCTCTGCATTTGGCCGCCGCAAATACATTTTTCGAAGTCGATTCCAGCTCTCCGTGCATCATCCGACTCGTTTCCCCCGATAACACGAACCGCCTCACGCGAGCCTGCGTCCTCTTGCTCACCGGGAAAATCAACGCCCTTGCAAGCAATGCGCAGCCGCTGATCATCGCAGGCAACCACAACTTCTTCTCCGTCGGAGCCGACCTCAACGAGATTGCGGCGCTAACTGGTCCCGAAGCCTACGAGTTCTCGCAGATGGGCCAAACTCTGATGAACGCCATCGCCGCCTTTCCCGCACCCGTCATCGCTGCCATCGAGGGTCACTGCATGGGCGGAGGATTCGATCTTGCCCTCGCCTGCCATCGCCGGATTGCCGCGCCCAACGCGGTGTTTGGCCATCGTGGCGCAGCGCTCGGCCTCATCACTGGTTGGGGAGGAACGCAACGGCTGCCGCGCCTCGTCGGAAAGGGAAGAGCGCTCGAACTGTTTGTTGCCGCCGAGAAAGTCACCGCGCAACACGCGCTCTCGATCCGCCTGATCGATGCAATCGCCCACGATCCCATCGCCGAAGCCGTGCATCGACTACATTTCAGCCCTCCCGCTCGATGACCATTGCAGACATGAAGCGACGTGCGCGTCGCCCGTCCCGCGGCCGCAAGTGGAGGCGCACCCGCGCGCGTCAAAGCGTTGCTCCCGTCCTGCCGCTGGTATAGTAAGAAGTCCCGCACCATCGCATCTATGTCCGAACGCACCGAATCCACGGCCATCGTCATCAACAATGTCCTCGCCAGCAAAGTCGATCCCGCCTCGCTGCGCTTCGAGTCCAACATGCGCTCGCTTGCCGATCTGGTCGCCCAGGTCCGCAACGAAGAGGAGAAGATCCGCGAAGGAGGCGGTCCGAAGGCGATTGAAAGCCAGCATGCCAAATCGCGCCTCACCGCCCGCGAACGCATCAATCTGCTCGCCGATCCAGGAACCTTCTTCGAATTAGGCTTGTATGCCGCGCACAAGATGTACGAAGAATGGGGAGGCGCGCCCGCCGCCGGCGTCATTACGGGATTAGCCCGCATTCAGACGCGCATGGTCATGCTGATCGTCAACGATGCCACCGTCAAAGCGGGCGCGTTCTTTCCCATGACCGCCAAGAAAGTCATCCGCGCGCAGAACATGGCCATCGAAAATCGCATCCCGACGATTTACCTGGTCGATTCCGCGGGCGTTTTCCTTCCGTTGCAGGAAGATGTTTTCCCCGATACCGATGATTTCGGCCGTGTCTTCCGCAACAATGCGGTGATGTCCGCCATGGGTATTCCGCAGATTGCCGCCATCATGGGCATGTGCGTCGCCGGCGGAGGATACCTGCCCGTCATGTGCGATCACGTGCTGATGACCGATGGCAGCGGACTCTTTCTCGCTGGCCCAGCCCTCGTGCAAGCCGCCATCGGGCAGAAGGTTTCCGCCGAAGATCTGGGCGGAGCTGCCATGCACTCCTCAATCAGCGGTACGGTCGATTTCCGCGAACCGAACGACGAAGCCTGTATCGCGCGCATCCGCTCGCTCGTAGAAAAGTGGGGATATCGCCGCCGGTCGCTCTGGGACCGCAAGCAGCCCGCCGATCCTGCGCAGGCAGCCGAGGAAATTTACGGAGTCTACGATACCTCGGCCGCGCGTCCCTACGATATGAAAGAGATTCTGGCGCGCATCGTCGACGAAAGCCGCTTCGACGAGTACAAGCCCGAATACGGCAAGACGCTTCTCTGCGGATACGCGCGCATCGGCGGTTTTGCAGTCGGCATCGTCGCCAATCAAAAGCTGCATGCGCAGCAGATCGACCACGAAGGCCACAAGCGCGTCGAATTCGGCGGCGTCATCTATACCGAATCGGCCGAAAAAGCGGCCCGCTTCATCATGGATTGCAACCAGAATCTCGTGCCGCTCGTCTTCTTTCACGACGTAAACGGCTTTATGGTCGGCCGCGATGCGGAGTGGAGCGGCATTATCAAAGCGGGCGCGAAGATGGTGAACGCGGTGTCGAATTCGGTCGTGCCGAAGATTGCTGTAATCGTCGGCGGATCGTTCGGCGCCGGCCACTACGCCATGTGCGGTAAAGCCTTTGACCCGCGCTTCGTCTTCGCCTGGCCGACGGCCAGATATGCCGTCATGAGCGGAGACTCTGCGGCCGGAACCCTGGTGGAAATCAAGATCAAACAACTGGAGCGAAGCGGGAAAAAGTTAAGCGACGAAGAACGAAAAGAACTTTTCGATTCAACCAAGAAAACCTACGACGAGCAGACCGACCCACGCTACGGCGCTGCCCGCCTGTGGATCGACAAGATCATCGATCCCATGGAAACCCGCCATGCAATCACGCAGGCCCTGGAAGCTGCGTCGCTAAATCCGGAAGTCCCCGAGTTCAAGGTAGGGGTGCTGCAAACATGATTTACCGCCGAGACACGGAGCAAACTTCTTCATGAAGCTGACGGGCAAGCGCGTAGGGCTGATCATTAATTTCAACGTAGCGACTCTGGTGAGAGGCGGCATAGTGAGAAAGGTTTTATGAAGGTCTTTGGTTTCCTCCGTGCCTCCGTGTCTCCGTGGTGAATAAGTGGCCGACCCCATCAAACTCATCGAATGTCCCCGCGATGCCTGGCAGGGTCTCAAGGGCCAGATCCCGACTGATCTAAAGGTCAACTATCTTCAGGCGCTCATCAGCGCGGGTTTCAAGCACATTGATGCTGTCAGCTTCGTCTCGCCGAACGCTGTCCCGCAGATGGCCGACTCGGAAGACGTGCTCAAGGAACTCGATCCGCCAGCGGATGTCGAAATCATCGGCATCGTAGTCAATGAAAAAGGCGCGCAGCGCGCCGTCAAAACCGAGAAAGTGCGCACAGTTGGTTTTCCCTATTCGATTTCGCCGACATTCCTCCAAAACAATCAACGCCAAACGCTCGAAGATGCGATTGAGGAACTGGAGAAAATCGAAAAGACAGCTTATGATACCGGACTCGACACGGTCGTCTATATCTCGATGGCGTTCGGCAATCCCTTCAGTGACCCTTGGACCGTCGATGAAGTGGTCGCGGCCGTTGGCTTGCTCGAATTGCAGGAGATTCGCACGATCTCACTCGCCGACACGGTCGGTGTAGCGCCGCCTGAGAAGATTAAGGAAGTAGTCTCCGCCGTGCTGGCCAAGTACGACTACCTGGACATCGGCGTCCACCTGCATAGCCGGCCCGACCAGGCCGCGGCAAAGATTCTGGCGGCATATGACGCGGGCTGCCGCCGTTTCGATTCCGCCATTGGCGGATTAGGCGGCTGTCCGTTCGCACAGGATGAACTGGTCGGCAACGTTGCAACGGAAAGAATCATGCAGGCTCTGCGCGAGCGCGGCGCACAGTTGCCGGCGTTGAGGCCGCTTGATGCGTTATTGAAGGCTTCGGCGGAAATTGCAAGCCGGTATAAGATTTCATCGGTCGCGGATTCAGAATGAACTACCAAACGCTCCAACTAGGCTTCGACAACGGCGTCGCCATTCTTACCCTCAACCGTCCCGATAAGCGCAATGCCATCAGCTACGATTTGATCGCCGAACTGCTGCGAGCGCTCGATGAAGTAAGAAGCTCGCCCGCGCGCGTGCTGATCCTGACGGGAGCCGGCAAGGCTTTTTGTTCGGGCATGGACCTCGAAAATCTGAAATCGCTGATCGGGCGCTCTCCGGAACAGAACATGGAAGACACCCGCACTATGCTGAGCCTGTTCCGCTCGCTCTACGAGTTTCCGAAGCCGACCATTGCAGCCGTCAATGGCGCTGCCATTGCCGGAGGCACCGGCCTTGCGCTCCTGTGCGACTTCACGCTCGCCGTACCGGAAGCCAAGTTTGGCTACACCGAGGTTCGCATCGGATTTGTACCGGCGATTGTCGCAACCTTCTTGCTTCGTCAAGTCGGCGAAAAGATTGCCCGCGACCTGCTTCTCACGGGGCGCATCTTCGATGCCGAAGAAGCGCTGCGAATCGGTTTGCTCACCCAGATCGTCCCGCAGGAAAAGCTGATGGATCGTGCTCGCGAGCTTGCCGCCCATCTCATCGAAAGCAGCCCGCTTTCGCTTGCCTATACGAAGCGCCTGTTGTCGGACCATGGTCGCGCGGAACTGGACGTACAGGTCGAAACCGCCGTTCGGGAAAATGCAGGAATTCGCGCCACCGCGGATTTTCGGGAAGGCATTACATCGTTCCTCGAAAAGCGCAAGCCGAAGTGGCAGGGCAGATGAGCCGCCAGATTACATCGATGGCGACGAATGCGAATCAGGGTGTGAACGAAACCCTCATCCGCGTGCGCTACGCCGAAACCGACCAGATGGGGGTCGTCTACCACTCGAACCATTTCATCTGGTTCGAAGTGGGCCGGGTCGAACTGCTGCGCCAACTCGGATTCAGCTATAAGGATATGGAGACTGTGGATGACTGCTTTATTGCCGTAGTCGATGCGCGCTGCCGCTATAAAGCCCCTGTGCGCTATGATGACGAGGTCGTGGTACGCACGTATCTGAAGCACGTGCGCGAGAAAGTGATTCACTTCGGATATGAATTGTTAAGCGCGGAAGGCCGCCGGTTGCTGGCCGAAGGCGAGACCACACACATCGTGGCCAATGCGCAGATGAAGCCGCGGAAGTTGCCGGAGAAATATCTGACCGTATTCCGCGCCGCAGCCCAAGTCTGAGGAAAAAATCCAGTGCAAGAATTTCTCTACAAGCTCCAGTTGGCGCGCGGCGACATGCTCCGTTCTGGTCCCACCGAACAGGAAGCGGCGGCGGTTGCCGAGCACTTTGCTTATCTGCAGGATCTCACGGCGAAAGGCGTCATCATTCTCGTTGGCCGCACGCAGACGACCGACGAAAACACGATGGGACTGGCGATTTTCCGCGCTGAATCCGAAGCTGCCGCTCGCCAGATCATGAACGGGGATCCGGTCGTGAAGAAGGGCGTGATGACTGCCACGCTGTATCCCTTCAAAGTTGTGCTGCAAGGAAAATAAACGCGCTCTCCCAGGAGCCTATTTTTGCAAGCTCTGCACATTAACGGAAACGACCTGACTCCCGAAGCGGTGCACGAAGTTGCCGCTGATAAACGGCCAGTTCTGCTGGCGCCCGATGCGCGCGAAGCGGTGAACCGCGCGCGCGCAGTCGTCGATGCCCTTGTCGCCAACAACAAGGTGTCCTATGCGATCACGACGGGCGTAGGCAAACTGAGCGAGGTGCGCATTGCCGGCGAGCAGATCCGCGAATTGCAGGCCAACCTGATCCGCTCGCACGCAGTGGGCGTGGGCGAACCCTTACCGGCCGTCGAAACCCGCGCGATGATGCTGTTGCGCGCGAACTCGCTCGCGAAAGGGAACTCGGGCGTGCGCGCGCTTGTCATTGACACGATTTGCGAAATGGTGAACCGCGGTGTCACGCCGGTCGTGCCGTCCCAGGGAAGTGTCGGTGCAAGCGGCGATCTCGCTCCGCTTGCTCATCTGGCTCTCGTTCTGATGGGTGAAGGCGAATGCTTCGACGAAAAGGGCGGCCGCATTGCCGGTGCCGAAGCATTGAAGCGCGCGCAGATCAAACCGCTAGTGCTCGAAGCGAAAGAGGCGGTATCGCTGATCAACGGCACGCAGGCGATGCTGGCGGTCGGCACGCTCATGCTGCTCGCGGCCGAGACGCTGGTCGATTCCGCCGACGTAATCGGCGCCATGTCCTGCGATGCGCTCCAGGGAACCAACGTCGCTTTCGACGAGCGCATCCATAAAGTGCGTCCACACGCTGGCCAAGCGAAGACCGCGGCTAACCTTCGCCGCCTGCTCGAAGACAGCGAGATTCGCCATTCCCACCGCGATTGCGGCCGCGTCCAGGATGCCTATTCTCTGCGCTGCATTCCGCAGGTCCACGGCGCGGTGCGCGACACGCTCGCATATTGCCGCTCCGTCTTCGAAACGGAGATGAACTCGGCCGTCGACAACCCACTGGTCTTCGTGAAGAACCCCAGGGCAATGGACGGCGAAGGCGATGTGCTTTCCGGGGGCAATTTTCACGGTCAGCCGCTGGCATTTGCGCTCGACTTTCTTGGCATCGCGCTGAGCGCATTGGCCGGCATCAGCGAACGGCGACTGGAGCGACTCGTCAATCCCGCGCTGAGCGAAGGATTGCCGCCATTTCTCGCGCCCGGCGCCGGCCTCAACTCGGGATTCATGATGCCGCAGGTCACGGTGGCCGCGCTGGTCAGCGAAAACAAAGTGCTGGCGCATCCCGCGTCGGTCGACTCCATCACCACCTCGGGCAATAAAGAGGACTTTGTTTCGATGGGGATGACGGCGGCGAACAAGCTCAGGAAAATCGTCGAGAATACCCGCAACACGCTGGCGATTGAAGCGATGGCGGCTGCCCAGGCGATTGACTTTCTTGCCCCGCTTAAGCCTTCCAAGCTGCTGCAGCAGGCCCACTCCGCTATTAGAGCCGTGTGCGCAACCATGGAACGAGACCGTGTTATGTATCTGGACTTTGCGCGCATCGCGGAAGTAGTTGGAAGGGGGGAAATTGCAGGCCTGGTCCGCTAGTCGGCCGGACTCGCAGACTCGAATGTCTGGGCAGCCGCATCGCCTTCCCAGGCGTATGGCGTAAGTTGTTTTCCGCCAGTCGACGCCAATCTCAGAGTCGGCGTATTTCCCGCTTTAAGTAGGAAGCAACTAGTTAGAAGGCGCATACACGAAAATGTCTTCAGAAACAAGTGCAAGAAGTTGCACCGTAACTCCAGCGAAGGTTAAATCCACAAGGGAAAAAATAGTCGTTGAATCCGTTGCCAAGCGCTTAAGAACCGGCTAACATTGCGCTGCTCGCTCAAGGAGCTGGAGCCGTCGCGGAACGTGGGGATTCGAAAGCGGCGCTTCATTTCCATTTCTACCAACACGTCTTGGACCAGGATGCAGGCAATCGCGGCTGCCTTAGGCAGTCCGTAGGGCACTGCACAGATCTCCCAAGGGAGGGAGTATATGAACAAAGCGCAGAAAGCAGCATACACAGCCGCCAGCGGGCGCTGGCTGTTTGTCATGGGTTTAGTTCTGACGAGTTGTGCGCTATTGTCAGCCAGCTCGGTTAGCGGCAACCTCGTTGCCCACAATACACCCGGCTACGTCTCCTCGGCGAAGAACCTGGGTGCCGTCGATCCGTCGAAGACCATCGAGGTAAGCATCTGGCTCAATCCGCACAACCGCGGAGAACTCGATGCGCTGACGCAATCGCTTTATGATCGAACCTCTCCGAACTATCGTCACTGGCTGAAGACGAAAGACATTGCTGCGCGGTTCATGCCGACGGCTGCCGAAGCGAAAACGGTGCAGAGTTTCTTTGAAGCCCACAACCTCAAGGTCGTTCGAGTGGGTGCGAACAATTTCTTCGTGCGCGCACGCGGAACCGTGGGCGATGTCGAGAAGGCGTTTCAGGTTCAGCTCAACAATTACGAGGTCCTGGGCAACGTAGTGCGCGCCAACGACCGCGACCCCTATGTCGATGGCGCAGCAGGGCGCCTGGTGGGCGCGGTGATGGGACTGGACAGCGGCAAGTATGAGCATCCGCTGATGCAACGATCGATTCCCAGCGGAACCGGGAAAGCGGTTGCGGCGCAAGGCGTGCATCCCGATGACATTTATTCGAACGTCTGTTTCCCCGGCACGGAAACGGATGTATTTTCCAATAACGATAACGGCTCACTTCCCGTCGCGACCTACAAGGGAAATGTTCTGAGCCTCCAGAACCTCACCAGCAACGGTTGCGCTTACACGCCGCCGATGATCCAGGCTGCCTACAACCTCACCGGGTTGTATAACGAGGGCTACACCGGCTCGGGCCAGACCATCGGGATCATCGACTGGTGCGGATCGCTGACCATTCAGAGCGACGCCAATGCGTTCTCGGCTCAGTACAGCTTGCCGCTCCTGACTTCGTCGAATTTCGCCATCACCTACACGCCGACGCCGAGCAGTTGCGAAGCGGCGGACCAGGTGGAAATCAACATCGACGTCGAGTGGGCGCACGCCATTGCCCCCGGCGCGAATATCAATCTCATTGTTCCGCCCACGGCTAGCTTTCAGGACGTTGACGAGGCCGAATACAACGCCGTCAACTATGGCATGGCAAACGTTCTTTCGGGCAGCTATGGCTCGATCGAATCGTTTACCCCGGCGACGATCCTGACAACCGAAAACCTGATTTCTGAGACTGCCGCTGCCTCCGGAATTTCAACCAACTTTTCTTCCGGGGATGTCGGCGACTTTTCCGCGGAGGGAATTCCTCCCACCGTGAGCGCTCCGGCGGATTCTCCCTGGGCAACGGCGGTCGGCGGCGTAACGCTGGCCCTGAATCCCGACAACTCGATTGCCTGGCAGGCCGGCTGGGGCAACAATGAAACGCTGCTGGCCGAGGAGGGTTTCGTGTCCGATCCGCCGTCGGAAGAAGCGTTCGGCTTCATCGGCGGATCGGGTGGCGGCCCGAGCAACTGCGCCTCGCAGGATTCCAGCGGGAACTGCCTTGCTGGGTTCCCCAAGCCGTCGTTCCAGAAGAAGCTGCCCGGGAAGTACCGTCAACTGCCAGACATCTCATGGTTGGCGGACCCATACACCGGCGTCGCGATTCTGATCAGCATTCCGGGTGATGTTCCGGCACAGACCTGGCAGGTGTGGGGCGGTACGAGCGTTGCCTGCCCGATGTTCTCGGGACTTTGGGCTATTGCTAACCAGGAAGCCGAGGCGGGCGGCGGTCCGGCGCTCGGCCTGGCCGCTCAGTACCTCTATTCGATGCCAGCCGGGGCTATCACCGATGTGGTTCCGGTCGGTACTCCCAAGACCAATGTCACTGGTTCGATTCAAGATACGTCGGGCAAAACTGCCTATAACGCCAACGCGGTGTTAGGCGGCGGAGCCCCTTCCAAGTTCGTCAGCGCGCTGTGGGATTATGCCTGGCTGCAAGAGACTGGGCTTGTCATTTCCTTCGGTACCGACTGCACGGCGGGTCCGACCTATGGCGTTATCACGGCCTGCACCGCATCCAACAGCCTGCACACAAAAACGGGTTGGGATAACGTCACCGGCGTAGGAACACCCAACGCCCAGGCATTTGCTGATTCCTTCTACGGAAAGTAACAGCAAACTAACTCTGCAATCTGCCTCCGCGTCCCGGCAAGGGCCGCGGAGGTTTTTTTCAGGGCAACCGCAAGCCTGGTCAAAATCCAAACAAACTCTCCGTCCGCTCCCTCCGAGGCTAGCCTGGCAGGCTGCGGAAAAAGTCGGCGTTGCAGTTGATTTTGGGTGGCGCAGCGGTTCACCGCTGCGATAACTGGCCTGTTTTCAGTGCGGCTTTAGCCGCTGAGGTCACGCTCTTCCCTCGATAGGCAGTTTTTCCGCAGCCTGCTAGGCCGACTTTGCCGGTGACCCATCGAGCCCCAGCGGGCCAGCGATGCCCTTCATCGCCTCAATGCAAAACGCGATGTGCTCCTCCAACTCCACGCCCAACTCGGCCGCGCCCTGAACAATGTCATTGCGATTGACGCTGCGCGCGAACGCCTTGTCTTTCATCTTCTTTCGTACCGACTTGGCTTCCACCTCGGCCAGCGATTTCCCCGGTTTCACCAGCGCGCAAGCTGTGATGAATCCCGCCAGCTCATCGCAGGCGAACAGCGTCTTCTCCATCGCAGTAACGCGCGGAACACCGGTGTATTCGGCGTGCGACATGACGGCCCGGCGAACCTCGTCGGAGTAGCCGCGCTCCTTCAGAATTTCGTTTCCCTTGTACGGGTGTTCTTCCGCACTCGGATATTTTTCGTAGTCGAAATCATGAATCAGGCCAACCATACCCCATAGTTCTTCGTCCGAACCCGTTTTCCGGGCGTAGGCGCGCATGCACGCTTCCACGGCAAGCGCATGTTTGCGAAGACTTTCCGATTGGGTGAACTCAGTTAGTAAACACCACGCGGCCTCGCGCTGATTCATGGTTTTATCCTGTTTTTCCGGGGTTCTTGCTGCCTGTGCAGGATTTTATCGGACAAGGCCCCGTGTTTCTCGTTGTTTTTGCTTGACTTCCACAGCCCCGATCAAGCAGATTACCCCACAGTTGGCTTTGAGAGTAGCCTCCTGCTCTGGCACTCCCAAAACCTGATGGCCACTACACTCGCGCCCGTCGACTCACGGGAAGTCGTTCGTTGCGACCACTGTCTGCTCGTGCAATTTCGCACAATCAATAGTGTTTGCCGCCGTTGTCACTTGTCATTGGATGAGGACGAGGCCGAGGTCGCTGTCTTAACGACAGTGCCCGAGGTTCCGCCCGAGAACCTGAATATCACTGGTCGGGGGCACCTCAACCTGGCGCACTCGATTCGCTCCCTGCGCCTGCGAAATGGCATGAGCCAGCGTCAGTTGGCCTTGCGCATGTCGGTGCCGCGCACTTACGTATCGAAAATCGAAAACGAAAAGGCAACGCCCACGCTGTCTTCGCTCGAGCGTCTCGCGCGCGCCCTCGAAGTGAGTGTTCCAATTCTTCTTTCCGGCGGAGAGCGCAGCCGCCAGGAAGAGATTCGGGAGTTGATGGAAGATTCCTTCGTCTCCGAAGTGATGCCATACCTGACCCAGTTGAACGGGATGCAGATGTCGAGCATTCTGGCGCAGGTCCGCGACTTGACGGTACGGCCACGCCGGACCGCATGAGCTGTTTGTAACTTCGATTTTTATCCGGGCACACAACCAACTGGACAGCCGGGGCCCTCGTGGCACCGGCTTTTTTTCGTGAACCTTGCATCGCTCATCCTGCAAGCTGCCAGGGATGCATCGCCTGGCAGAATCGTATTCCGGGATATAATGCTGGCCCAGAGAGGACCCTTTCGGCACAGGGGTGGGGATATGGGACTGTACTCACACTACGACGGCGCGCACAACCACCCCGTCAACCGCGCTCTGCACATGATTGCGATTCCTCTCGGATTCTCTTCGGTAATCGTTGTTTGGTGGCACTGGGTCGTCGCGCTGCTGCTCATCCCGCCGCTTTCGCGCTGGCGTGGCTCGGGCACTTCATCGAGGGCAATAAACCTGCGTTTCTAACCAATCCCGCCCACGTCTTTGTCGCCCCAGTCTGGCTGGCGCGACGCATGTTCGGCGTCGAACCGAGAAAGCAGAGTTAACGGTCCGAGTTTCGGGTTGCTTCCGTTCTCTTCGCAGGCGCGACTCATGATGTGACTTGGAGCACGATCTGCCATCGGAGTCGGGGCTAGCGCTCTCGTCGCACCAACCGGTCGGTACGTGCATTTCGTCGATTCTTCACTATCATGCTTAAATAAAAAGTTGGGTGCCATCCACGTACGCGGCCTCCAAGCGTTGTCGTTTTTTCTTTTGTTTTGCTATCCCGATCAACCCTGAGTGACAGCCAAGGGGAGTCGAGGCCGCAGTGTTTTCCGGAGGAACTTTGGATTTTCAACTGAACGATGAGCAGCTTCACCTGAAGAAAAGTGTGCGCGAGTTTGCCGTGCGTGAGATCGCTCCCAATGTTATGAAATGGGACGAAGCCAGCGAATTTCCGCTCGCCACGATAAAAGAACTCGGCCAACTCGGCCTGATGGGGATGATTTTCCCGCCCGAATACGGCGGTGCCGGCATGGGCTACGTCGAATACGTCACCGCGATCGAAGAGCTGTCGCGCGTGGATGGATCGGTTGGCATCATTGTGGCCGCCCACACCTCGCTCTGCTCGAACCATATATTCCTGGCAGGGAACGAAGCCCAGAAGAAAAAATGTCTTTCCAAACTAGCGACCGGCGAGTTCATCGGCGCGTGGGGTTTGACCGAACCCTCGGCGGGATCGGATGCGGGCAGCGCCCGCATGACCGCCTCCAGAAATAAAGGCGGATGGGTGCTGAATGGCACCAAGACTTTCATCACGAACGGCCACTACGCCGACGTCGCGGTCGTGCTCGCCGTCACCGATCGCACTGCCCACACGCACGGCTTGTCGGCCTTCATCGTGGAAAAAGGCACGAAGGGCTTTCGCGCCGGGAAAAAAGAAAACAAGCTCGGCTTGCGTGCCAGCGACACGTCGGAGTTGGTCTTTGAAGATTGCCATCTTCCGGAAGAAAACCTGCTTGGCAAAGAAGGCGACGGCTTCATCGACGCCATGCGCGTTCTTGACGGCGGCCGCATCTCGATTGCCGCCCTGTCGCTCGGCATGGCCGAAGGCGCCTACGAAGCCGCGCTCAAGTATTCAAAACTGCGTGAGCAGTTCGGTAAGCCGATCGGCGAATTTCAGGCCATTCAGTGGAAACTCGCCGATATGGCGACCGAAATCGAAGCTGCCAAGCTCCTCACCCTCCGTGCCGGGTCGATGAAAGATGCCGGGAAGAAGACTACGCTCGAATCGTCCATGGCCAAGCTCTACGCAAGCGAAGTTGCCGTCCGGTGCGCCAACGAAGGCGTGCAGATCCACGGCGGCTACGGCTTCATCAAGGACTACCCGGCCGAAAAGTTCTATCGCGACGTGAAACTCTGCACCATCGGCGAAGGCACCAGCGAAATCCAGCGCCTGGTGATTGCGCGCCAATTGCTGAAAGACTAGATTGGCTCCGTTGACTGGATGGCTTTGATCGCATGTTCATCATTCACGGCGTTTACTATTGGTGGCCGAAGCGAGTCGCATTCCGCAATGATAAGTAGGCATTATCCTCGAGCGGTCATTTCCCCCTTTTCTAGTCCTGCTTTACACTGACTGTTTGAATCAGCATCGCATGACCG
The DNA here is from genome assembly GCA_963791085.1 of uncultured Acidobacteriaceae bacterium. Taxonomy (GTDB): domain Bacteria; phylum Acidobacteriota; class Terriglobia; order Terriglobales; family Acidobacteriaceae; genus Acidiflorens. The sequence continues at coordinate 561,501 of CAWBQG010000001.1, forward strand.
TCGTAGATGAGGTCCGCTCCGGCGACCCGCGCGCCCTCGCCCGCGCCATCTCCACCGTCGAGAATCGTCGGCCCGAATCCGCAGGCCTGCTCAAGGCTCTCTTCCCGCATACCGGCCATGCGCGCATCCTTGGACTCACGGGCGCGCCCGGAGCAGGGAAGAGCACTCTCGTCGATCAGCTCGCCAAGCACTATCGGAAAGAGAACCAGACCGTCGGCATCATCGCCGTTGACCCCACCAGCCCCTACACCGGCGGAGCCATTCTCGGCGACCGCATCCGCATGCAGGATCATTACAGCGACCCGGGAATCTTTATCCGCAGCATGGCCACGCGAGGCTCGCTCGGCGGGCTCGCCCGCGCGACCGCTGACGTCGCCACCGTGCTCGATGCTTCCGGTCGCGATCTCGTCCTGATCGAAACCGTTGGCGTCGGCCAGGACGAAGTCGATATCGTTCGTCTCGCCGACATCACCATCGTCATTCTCGTCCCCGGCATGGGCGACGACGTGCAAACCATCAAAGCCGGCATCATGGAAATCGCCGACATCTTCGTCGTCAACAAAAGCGACCGCGAGGGCGCCGAGCGCGTGGAGCGCGAGATTCGCGCCATGCAGTCCTTGGAGATTCGCAAAGACGGCTGGACTCCTCCGATTGTAAAAACGGTCGCGAGCGAGGGAACAGGAACAATAGAACTCGCCGCCGCCATTGCCGATTACGAAGCGTACCTGAAGAGGGAGAACCTGTTACATCAGAAGAACGTAGAAAATTGGCGGGAGCGCCTGGTGGAAATGTTGCGTGACGCGATGCTCGAACAAGCGCGCGCAAAGATTGACGGCGCCAGCCTCGACCGCTACGCCGCCGAGATCGCCGAGCACAAGCGCGACCCGTACTCACTGGTGGAAGAAATTGTGCGCGGCACGGAAAGGATCATGTAGAAACGGGGCTTGCCCCGTCTCAGGAAGCGCAGCAAGCCCCGCAGGGGACGCAGCAGGCCGCCCTACGAAAGAAGACGCGCGACAGGAAAGGAGGCCCACGAAATTGGAATTCAGCATTGATCATCTCGGCATCGCCGTGAAGTCGCTGGCCACGGCCAAGGGCATCTACGAAAAACTCGGCCTGAGCGTCTCGCCCGAAGAAACCGTCGCGCAGGAAAAAGTCCGCCTCGTCATGATCCCGGTCGGCGAAACCCGCCTCGAATTGCTGGAGGCGACCTCCGATGACTCAACCATTGCGAAGTTCATCGCCAAGCGCGGAGAGGGCTTGCATCACGTCTGCATGCGGGTTCCCGACCTGGCAACGGCCGTAGCGAAACTCAAGCAGGACGGCGTGCGCCTGGTTTCGGAAGAGATTAAGACCGGCGCCGGCGGCCATCGTTACGTGTTCGTGCATCCCCAGAGCACAGGAGGTGTGCTGCTCGAACTGGTGGACAGCAGTCATTTGTGACTTGCAATTTGTGATTTGCAATTTAAGGTGTGGAAGGTGCGGTGCAGATCGAACGCGCGAAGCTTTTCAAAATCACAAATCACAAATCACCAATTACGAATATTCCCATGCTTCTGCTTGCGGTTGACACATCGGGCAAGAACGGCAGCCTCGCGCTGGCGCGCGTAACTGCCGGCCGGTCTGAACCCGAGATCGTGGAATCCGTTCCGCTCGCCGGCGGAACATTCTCCGCGCAACTGGTCCCGCAAATCTCGGCTCTGCTTGCCAAACATGGATGCTCCAAATCCGATCTGGCAGGCTTCGTAGCCGTTTCCGGCCCAGGTTTGTTCACCGGCTTACGAGTCGGCTTGGCCGCGATCAAAGCCTTGGCGGAAGTTCTGCAAAAACCGATTGCCGCCATCTCGCTGCTCGAAGCGGTTGCATCGTCAGGAAAGGTTCACGGGCGCATCCTTGCCGTCCTCGACGCTGGCCGCGGTGAAATCTACGTCGGCGATTATGAAATCAGCGGCGACGAACGCGCCCCGCGATCCCGGATGTTTAGTGAAGGCCTGCTCGCCCGCGCCCTTTTCCTCGCAGAGGCCAAAGGAAAGGCCGTTGTCACTCCCGACGCCGCCTTGGCCGAAGCCTTTAATGCCGCGGGAATCCAAACCGCGCTCATCGACCATCCCGGCAGTGCTCTCATCGCCCGCCTCGGCTGGGAGCGCATTGTACGTGGCCAGATTGTTCGCCCAGAAGACCTCGAAGCCAACTACATCCGCCGCTCCGACGCTGAGATTTTTTCTCAACCGAAGCCCTGAGACCCTCCATGCCCCTATCCATCCGCGATGCCGTGGCTGATGACCTGCCCGCGATTCTCGTGATCGAGCAGGCCTCGCCGTCCGCAGCGCACTGGAGTGTCGAACAATACCAAAGCCGCCTCGGGGAAGCCGTCGTTATCGTGGCCGACGAGGACGCCAGAATTTGCGGTTTCCTTTGTGCCCGCGTTGTCGCCGGCGAATGGGAAGTCGAGAATGTGGTGGTGGATGGCCGGTTTCGCCGGCGCGGCCTCGGCGCTGCCCTGATGCGGGCCGTCTTCAAAAAGTGGGAAGCCGCCGGTGGGACTGCCGTTTACCTCGAGGTGCGCGAGTCCAACGCGGCGGCGCGCGCCCTCTACAAAAAGTGCGGCCTCGGCGAAGTCGGCCGCCGTCGCCAGTACTACAAAGATCCGGTCGAAGATGCCGTGCTGTACGCGCGCCATCCGGCCGCGTGATTTCAGGGGAAAATCCCAGTTTCTGCGTTATTTGCACAACTTTAGGTGCAGATTGAGACAGCTGCCTTCCCATTGGTCGCAAAAATTTACCTCTCTAATCCCGTTGAACCTCCGCCCGCCCTGTGCTACTTTTTAACCGAGCGGTAATAATTCAGGAGGTCTCGCAGGATGCTGACTCCGAGAGATCAACTCCTGGCCAGTCATGAAGAGTTCCAGCGACTGGTCCAGGAGCACTCGCAATATTCCCAAAGGCTGGAATCCCTCACCCAGAAGCACTACCTCACCGAAGACGAAAAAGTTGAAGAAGTGCGGCTCAAAAAACTGAAGCTGCGCCTCAAAGACCAGATGCAGGATCTGGAGCGGCAAGCCCAGCGAGCAACTGCCTAAGACACCTCAGGGATCGTGCTTCGATCCCACCCCATTGTGATTGGGGTGGTAGTTTGTGTCTCAACCAGGCGCATGTAAGCGCCTTTTTTTATTGTAGTTATGTAGATTATTGCGCCTCCGCTCTATAATCATTGCACTCCCCATGGTTCGTGACGGCTATTTCTACGGCATCGGGTCGGCAATCGCAGCGGCCCTTCTTGCCTGGCTCGCAGCGTGGCCTTACGCCGTCCCGGTGCTGTTGCTGGGAGCTTTCTGCCTGTGGTTTTTCCGCGACCCTGAGCGCGTAATCCCCGACATTCCCGGCGCTGTCGTGTCTCCCGGCGACGGCAAAGTCACCGATGTTTCCACCATTAACGCCGCCGGCAGCGAGCATACCCGCATCAGCATCTTCCTTAGTGTGTTCAATGTGCACGTCAACCGCTCACCCATTGCCGGCGTGATCCGCGAAGTGCGCTACCAACGCGGCAAGTTTCTGAATGCCATGGCCGCGAATTCGGCTGAAGAAAACGAACAGAACATCGTTACCGTAGAAGGCGAAGGCCGCACCGTTATTTTCAAACAGATCGCCGGCCTGATCGCACGGCGTATCGTATTCAACCTGAAAGTTGGCGACACGGTGGCCCGGGGACAACGCGTCGGCCTGATCAAGTTCGGATCGCGCGTGGATGTTGTGTTGGATCGCGATGCCGCCATCCAGGTCAAACCCGGCGATTGCGTCCAGGGAGGAGCCACTGTGCTGGCCGTGCTCCCGGCGTTGCGTCTAAAAGATCAACCCGTCGCCGCCGGCTCAGAGCGGGAGGCTGCTGCATGGAAGACATAATCCCTCGCCGTCGCGATTCCGACCGCCGCCACGGGCGCCTGCGCAAGGGCATGTATATTCTGCCCTCGCTGTTCACGACCGCCAATATCGCACTCGGCTTCTATGCGATTCTCGAAACCGTGCGCGGCGCACCGGGCGACGCCTGGCATCTCGACCTGGCTGCCAAAGCCATCGGTTTCTCCGTTCTGATTGACGGCCTCGACGGACGCATCGCCCGTTTGACCCACACCGAGAGCGATTTTGGAAAAGAACTCGACTCCCTCGCCGATGTCATCGCTTTCGGCGTCGCTCCCGCCCTGCTCGCCTGGATCTGGGGCTTTCACCTGTTGCCCGCGACACTTCCCCACGAACTCCGCTTGAAGATCATCGATATCGGCACCGTTGCCTGCTTCGGTTTCCTCATGGCGGGCGCCAGTCGCTTGGCGCGTTTCAACATCACCACCAATCCTCAACCTTCCAACCCCGGACGGCCCGGCAAGAAGTACTTCGTCGGCATGCCGATTCCGGCGGGCGCCGGTGTCATCGCGGCCGTCGTCCATTTTTCCTCCGGAGAGCCCCTCAGTTCCTGGTGGATGGCTGCCTGTTGGCTGATGATGGTGGTCGTGGTCGGCTATCTCATGGTCAGCACCTGGCGCTTTTACAGCTTCAAGGACATTGATTTCCGCTCCCGCCGGCCATTCCGCCTGATCGTTTTATTAGGCGTCATCGGGTCGTCAATCTGGTTTTTTTCGAAGCCGGCGCTGTTCCTCATTGCGATCGTCTACATGGTTTCCGGCATTTTCTGGCGACTGCAATGGATCTTCCGAGGCAAGACTCCGCCCCCACCACCGCCCTACAGGGAGGCATCTCAAACTCCATGAGTCCCGCCTCGAAACTTGGCAGTTCCCAGGCTGATCTGCGCGGCGCTAATCTATACCGCGTCGCGATCGTCGGCGCGGCCTCGCTCATGGGCAAGGAAATTGCCGAAATCCTGCGCGACCGCAATTTCCCCGCCCTCGATATCCGTCTGCTCGATGACGACGAATCTCTCGGAAAGCTCGAAGCTGTGGGCGACGAAGTGAGCTTTATCCAGAGCGTGCGCGCCGAGCAGTTCGAGCGCATCGACTTCACCTTCTTCGCTTCCGATCTGCGCTCCACGCGGGCCTCGTGGCAGAAGGCTCGCGACCTCGGCAATACGATTATCGATCTCTCGGGCGCTCTCGAAGACGAACCAGGAGCCTCCGTACGCTCGCCATGGATTGAGCGCGAGACCGGACAGCCCTTCACTCCGCAGTTGCAGCCCGCGCCGGCAGTGGTGGCGCATCCCGCCGCAACGGTTCTGGCCCTGCTTGTCGTGCGCGCCCGTAAGGCGGCCAATGTCGCACGTATGGCTGTTACCGTTCTTCTGCCTGCTTCCGAGTTTGGCCAGAAAGGCATGGACGAATTGCACGAGCAGACCATCAACCTGCTCTCCTTCCAAGAACTGCCAAAGACCGTCTTCGACGTTCAAGTGGCTTTTAACATGGTCGCGCGTTACGGACCGCAGTCCAGCCACTCGCTCGACGTTCTGTCCCAGCGGATCTCAAAGCATTACCGTCGCCTGGTTCCCGGCCAGATCGAGCCTGCCTTACTTGCGCTTCAGGCGCCCGTTTTCCATGGACACGCCTTTTCCATTTATGTCGAGATGGACAAGCCGGTTTCGCTGCAAGAGTTTTCCAACGCGCTGGCGGGCGAGCATGTGGTCGTAAGCACTCCGGACGATACGCCCAACAACGTGAGCGCGGCTGGACAGGGAGACATTCTGGTCGCGGTCAGCGCCGACGCTAGTCACAAAAACGGTTTCTGGCTGTGGGCCGTGACGGACAACCTGCGCGTGGCCGCTTCGTCCGCTGTCGAATGTGCCGAGACGATGACCGTTTCCCGCCCACGAGGTCAGATCCAATGAGGCCAATGGCCGGCGGCGCTTTGCTGACGTTGGTGCTTGTGACCTGTCTGGTGGCAAGCGGCTGCGGCTACCACACTCTCGGGCACTCCGGTGCGCTGCCGCCGAACATACACACCATTGCGATTCCTGGCTTTGTAAGCCAGAGCCGCACGTTTCGCATCGAACAACAGCTGACCGATGCGGTCGTCCGCGAATTCGATACGCGCACGCAGTTCCGCATTGTGCATGACGCCGGCCAGGATGCCGACGCGGTACTGAAGGGGACCGTTCTGTCGGCCTCTACCACGCCCCTCGCCTATGATTCCGTCACCGGACGCGCGGCCAGCGCTCTGGTTACCATAAGCGTGCAGGTCACGCTCACCGACCGGCAGGGCAAGATCGTTTTCCAGAATCCGTCCTACCTTTTTCATGATCAGTACGAAATCTCGCGCGACCTGAACAGTTTCTTCGAGGAGGAATCGCCCGCGGTCGATCGCATGTCCCGCGATTTCGCGCACACTCTGGTGGCCAATATTCTGGAGGCCTACTGATGCCGGGGAAACACTGATGCGTGCCTTCAGTCAGGCCGACCGCTTCCTCTCCGAACTCTCATCGCGCAAGCTGAAGCCTGCTTACGTGCTGGCGGGTGATGAAGCCTTTTTTCGCAAGCGCTGCCGCGATGCGATCCTCGAGCACCTGGTTGCGCCCGACGCGCGCGATTTCAGCGTGTTCGAGTTCGACCTGGGCGAAACGTCGCTCAGCGAAGTTCTGGATCGTGCGCGCACGCCATCATTAATGGCGCCGTTTCAGGTCTTCTTTGTGCGCGGCGTGAAAACGCTCTTCGGGCGTGGCTCGAACGACGAAAAGATCGCCGCCATTGAGGAGTACTCCAAAAACCCCAATCCGGATGCGCTCCTCGTTTTCGTCGCCGATCACATTAGCATTCCCGCGGACGTTCGCCGCATGGAAATGACCGACAAGGATCGGTACCAGAAAATCCGCGAAGATCTCGGTCCGTTCTGCGGCATTGTCGAGCTGGCGCGCGTGGAAGAAGGCGAGGCCGTTCGCTGGATCGGCGAATATTGCGTGACCCGCGACGTCAAGATCGACGCCGATGGCGCTCGCGAGCTGGTCGACGCGCTCGGCGGCGACATGATGATGGTTTCGAACGAACTCGAAAAACTTATTCTCTACGTCGGCGCAAAGAAAAAAATTACCCTCGGCGATGTCGAAACCATGGTGCTGGCCGCCAAGCAGCGCTCCCTTTACGAGTTGACCGATGCTATCTCTTTAAAAGACCGCGTGCGCGCGCTCGCGATTCTCGACGCCCTGCTTTCGACTGGCGACGGAGAAGACGCCGCCATTGGCCATCTTTATATGCTCGCTAAGACTTTTCGCCAGATGCTCGTCATCCTCGAGCGCAACGTCCGCGACCAGCGCATGCTCTGGGCCGCATTATGGCAGGGCTTTCGCGTGCCGCCTTTTGCCGCCGACGATATCATCCGTCAAGCCCGCCGCTATAAATCGAAGCGTGAATTGACCCGCGCCATTCGTCTGGTTGCGAAGGCCGATCTCGCGCTGCGCTCGAATCCCCCCGGCAAGCGCCTCATCCTTGAAAAGCTGGTTCTCGACCTGGCAGGCGAACCCAAACTCGAAACTGCTGGCGGATGGATGCAGGAAGAACTGCCCGTATAACAACCACAACCCATGCGGGCTCTAGACTGAGCCCGCCGCTCCCAGCCTGCCACTGCATCGATCAGAACGTGAAACGGCCACCGACTGTCGGCGCACAGTTGTTGTCGGAGTTATACGGGACGCCCGGCCCATGTGGAATGGCGATAGCCAGACCGCCGCTCACCCAGGAATACGCAACTCCGGCAAAACCGTCGAAACGCTTGGTGAAGTGATGATCCACATAGAACGACCCCTCGTTGAGCGTGCCTGCGCAGGAGGCGCGGAAACCGGCTGCGGGCGAACAGGCCGGCGGAATGCGGAAGTCGTTCTGACGCTGTTGATACCAGGCGAAAGTGACGTCGGTTTTGCTGCGGTAGGTGTACTTCGCGCCCGTCCACCAGATATTCACCAACTTTTCAGAATCAAGATTGTTGTCTTCGACCCCGCTCATGATGTAGCCGCCCTGGTCCGAGGCGCCAACCCCCAGCGGGTTCGACGGGTTATTCTGCCAGATGTATTCGTAGCCGGCAAAAATCTTGAACGAGTCCCACTTATATTTGGCGGCCACCATAATTGCGTTGTTGTCGGTCACGATGCCATATACGGTGTCGTTCGGGTCGATCAGATTGGGCCCCATGCCGGGCCCCCCGTTGATGGGGTTTGTATTGATGCTGTCCGTGGTCGACTGATAGGGCGCTGCCAGACTCTGAGGCCCCAGCAAGGGGTTCAATACGCTGATCGCCTGGTTGTAATGTTGGAAGACGGCGTCGGCCGAGAACTTGCCGTAGTCTCCGCCGAGGTCGAATCCATAGGCGTTGTTATGCGCCGTCTCCGGCGTGCAGTTGAGGGCAGTCCAGGTTGTGGAGGCCGAGTAGCAACCGGCAGAACCATCGGCGAATTTATACATCGCGCCAAAATGGACTGGGCCAAGCGTGAGGCGATACTTCAGGGCATCGTCCCAACGACTGTCCTCGGTGTCGCCGCCGCCCGCCATCGTGCCGTTATACCCGATATACGAGAAGGCATAGGCGCCGCTGGCCGGATCGTACTGGAGCATCGCATCAGTGCCCAGAGCGCGCTGACGACCGAAGGTCAGCGTGCCAAACTGCGTGGACGATATACCGGCATAGTATTCGTCATTGAAGGGCTGGCCCGCGCGTGCGCCGTCGATCGCTATCGAATAGCTGCTCCGGGGAAGGCCGTTGTTGACGATGTCGGTCTTTGATGCGTTGGCCAGCAGGCCGGACTGCGAGTTGATGCCCGTGGAAGCGTTGAACACAACCGACCAGCCCGGCACAAACTCTTCCTTGCCCCTGATGCCCAGACCCGTCTGCGACAGGTTGTTCGGTGCGACGACGAATCGATGTTGATAGCCGTTTCGGTTCACCAGAGATTCGCCTTCATAGTTGTAGCCGTTTTCCGGTAACCCGTGGCTGACCCAGCCCACGCCGACGTCATACGCGCCGTACACGGTGATGCCGTGCCAGGTCAGCGTGCAATCGGTGGTGGCGAACTCGTGGCCGCTCGCGCAGGCGTCGGGCGTGCCTTCGAGGGTCCTCCGCTGCATCTGAATGTCGACCGCGGCGTTCTGGCCCGCCGTCAGGCTGACCCCCGTGCGCGTTTCATCGCCGAATCCTTGTTTTGCCGCTCGAATGGCGAAGAGCCCCGCAGGCAGGCCGGATGCCTGGTAGCGCCCCCTGCCGTCGGTTGCCATCGTGCGCGTTGCACCTGTGTCGACGTTCCTGATCGTTACCGCGACATCCCGAAGGCCTGCGCCGGTTTGGTCCGTCACCACGCCGGAAAGGCTCGCTCCCATTTGGGCCCACGCCGGCAACAACGCCCCCATCGCAAGCCACAAAAGCAGCAAGAAGAATTGCGCCAGCCGCAGTAAGGCAGCCGTTGGATTGTAGCCGGCGCGCGTCAAAGCTTTCCGGCGCCTCCCGCACCGGAAGAGGATCTGCGAGCGGTAAGAACGTTCCAGCCGCGGAGTGGTGGTCAGCAGACAAATACCAAATGCTGCCAGGAATACGGAAAGGCCGCGCATCATACCCTCCAAAGTCGCAATCGAGACAAGAATCGGAAGTGTATATGAAGTATGGTTACGTTGTCCAATGATATACAGATATGGACATATGCGATCAAACCCTGGGTTGTGCCGGTCCGCCAAGTAACGTATTGACCCCGCCCGGTGCCGGCGATACGATTTCGTTCCGATGCCAAGCAAGAAAAAACCGGGGCACAAGAACGACGAATTGCTGCAACTGCGTGACGCGGCTCTGCAGTTGGGCATCAGCTTCCCCACCATCAAGCAGTGGATCTACAAGAAGAAGATTCGCAGCCTTCAGACCGCCGGAGGGCACCACCGCATCCCACAGAGCGAACTGGACAGGCTCCTGTTCCGAACGCGAGGTCGTACCGCGCGCGACCGCAAAGATGTGATTCGCCGCGTCAGTGGACGGAATCAGCTCGTAGGACGAATCGACACCGTTCGCATCAGCGGTTTGATGGCGGAGGTAACGATTTCGATTGGAGGCCAGCAAATCACGTCGATTATTACTTCACGTTCTGCCCGGGAAATGCAGCTCAAGCCGGGGCAGACTGCGGCGGCTCTCATTAAGGCTACAGAAGTGATGATTCTAAGAATTTGACGCTGGAAAAGCATCGATCATGAAGAAGCCTATCTTCTGTAGCGTTCTGCTGGTCCTGATGCTGGATGCCGCCCTGGTCCAGAGTCAGCAACTCACGATTCAAATCGAGGCCCAAAAACCAGTTGTTCTCACCAGGGCGGCCATCGAGGCTCTGCCGCGCATCGAAGTGAAGACCGGCGCCCCGGATGCTCCTGTCACGTTTGCCGGCGTTTCACTCAGACTCTTGCTGGAAAAAGCGGGGGTGAGCTTTGGTGAATCTCTCAGAGGGAAACGGCTTGCGTCCTGTCTGCTGATTGACGCCGCCGACGGCTATCGCGTGGTGATTGCGCTGCCTGAAATCGACCCGGCCTTTACCGATAGGCAGTTCGTGCTCGCCTTCTTGCGGAACGGCAAGCCATTGGATGAAAAGGAAGGGCCGTACCGCATAGTCATCCCGGATGAAAAACGTATGGCCCGCTGGGTGAAGCGGGTAACGACGCTAAGGATTGTCGATCCGGAGTGAAGTCGCTCAGCTTTGCCCTTTCATCTCCGCCATCGTGCGCTTTAAGTCGTCGGCTTCCGGCGAGTTGGACTTGAGGTGCTCCAGTTGCCTCTGGGCGAGCGCGGCTTCGCCATTTCTCGCGTAGGCCAAGCCAAGGTGATAGTTGTAGAGCGTGCTGGCAGGATCCTTCCTCAGGGCTTCTTTGAACAGATTGATCGCCGACGTGTAAACGTGCCTGTGGTAGAAGGCCCAGCCCAGCGTATCGGCGGAACTGGGATTGTCAGGAAGCAGGCGATGCGCGGTCTGCGCCATCTGGAACGCCACGTCCAGATTGCCGCCCTGCTGAAGCATGACATAGGCCATGTTGTTCGAGGCCACAGGGTTTTCAGGCTGCATCGCAAGAACCTGCTGGTACATTTGCCGGGCGTTCTCCCAGTCGTTCTTGTTTTCGTAGAGGCTGCCGGCGAGCAAATAGAACCCTACGTCTTTGGGGCTCTTCTTCACAGCTTCCTGATAGGTCTGCAAGGCGGCGTCGGGCGCGCCGCGCTCGGTTTCGAGCAGGCCCAGATTCAAATAGGCCTCCATGTTGTTCTGGTTGAGTTTGAGAGCCTGCCGGAATTCCGCTTCCGCGCCCGCAAAGTCCCTCTTCTGCTTCTGTAACAACAGGCCAAGCATGACGTGGAAGGCGGAGTTGTTGGGATACTTGGCCAGATGCGCTTTGATGGTGGTGATGGCTTTGTCGGGCTGTCTTTGCGCGTTGTCCACGTTCAGCACGCCGCCCATGGCCTCGGAGGAGTTCGGATCCAGATCGAGCGCTTGCTGGTACGCTCTCTGTGCTTCCGCCGCCTGGTTTTGCGCCATTCGCACGTTTCCCAGCTGCACGTAGGCGGCCGGATTATTGGGCTCCTTTTCCAGCGAGGTCTTGATGTACTGATCGGCCACGCTATATTGCTGGCGGTCCAGTTCGGCAATAGCCCGCAACAGGTAGCCGTCGGGTGCTCCAGGAGCCAAAGCGATGATCTGGTCGGCCTCCTGTGACAGCGCGGCCCCATCATTCTTGTGGACGGCAACGCCCGCCAGGGCGCGGTGCGCCTCGACAATATCGGGCCGCAACCGCACGGTTTCCCGCCATTCCGTCTCGGCGCGGCCGGCGTTTCCCAGTTGGTCGAAGGCCAATCCGAGTTGGTAATGAGCCACGGCGTTTTGCGGATCGTTCTTTAGCACCCCCTGCAGGGTGGTTACCGCGTCACCGGCTTTCCCGCTTCGACTCTCGATCTCTCCCTTGTAGACTTCAGCGTCGGTGTTGGAGGGTTCAGCTTTGATCAATTCCTCCGTCAGCTTGCGCGCATCCTCCAGGTGGTCCCGCAGAATTAGCAGTTGGATGTAATTCCCTTTGACGATCGTGTCCTTGGGGTGATCGCGGTAGAGGGATGCATATTCTGCTTCGGCTTTGTCGTACTGGCTGGTGTGCCAGAAGAAGTCGCCCAGCAGGCGGTAGCCAACGGAATTGTTCGGAAAATACCTCTTCGAGTCACGGAGGAAGTTCTCCGCCTCGCTGCGTTTGTTCTCAGCCAAATACAACGCGGCCAGCGCGATCCTGGGATTGGGATCGTCGGGCACGGTTTGGATCGCTCGCTGAAAGGCCGTCTCGGCGTCCGGGAAGCGGCCGCGCACCTGATAGAAATTTCCCAGCACAAGCATGGTATCGGGGGACTTCGGGCTGAGGTCGGCTGCTTTCTTGATATTCGCCTCTGCCTCGGCCCACTGTTGGGTCTGCATCTGAATCGCTCCCAGATTCAGGTATGCGTCGGAGCGGTTGGGATCTAACTGCAGCACTCTGTGCAGCGCTGCAATCGCAGCGTTCGTGTCCTTGGATCCGTTGTTGTAGTATTCGGCAAGCGCCATATAAACATCGGGGTTGTTAGGCTGCTTTTGGGCGAGAAGGTCGAGTTGCTCCTTGGCGTCCGGGTACTGATGCCCGAAGATCATCAACTTCGCCATTTCCAGGCGGGCGGCGTAGTTGTGGGGTTCGGCTTGAATGGTGGTCGAAAACTGCTGGTACGCGTCTGGCCATTGCCCGAGCTTGAGGTCGGTTAATCCCAACAGGTAGTGAGCTGCTGCAAAATGCGGGTCCAGATGGAGTGCGTTCTGAAACTGGATACCGGCTTCCCGATATTGTCCTTTATCGTAATAGCGCTGGCCGCTTTCCACATACTTCTGCTTGGCCTTTTGCGGATTCGAACATCCCGTCAGCAGCACTCCCAGCAGGCAAACCGCTACCACCAAATCTCCAAAACGCGACTTTCCAGTATTCCGCATCTTTCCAATCCCTCGGGTCCCAGTTCTGTTTTGTCAACTCCCTGTTATATAAAAGGTTACTCTTAAGGCCGATCCGCAGAAAGTGACTGGAGATATTATCGCAGACGCAGTGCGTCCGGTCGGGCAGTGTTTTATGAGGTCCCCGTACAAGCGCTTTGGTAATCTCCCGCGGAGGGGTCGCCTGTGGCACAGTCACAGTGGCTATGTCCCACTTCCCCCAATCCGACGCCAATCGGCGCGCGCCCCGAGTACAACTCAACGGATCCGTTGCGGCTGCCATTCATGGCGAGGACGGCCAGCGCGCGCGTGCAAAACTTCAATCGCTTTCCATCACCGGTGGCCTGCTCCAGATGCAGACCGAGCTGGCCGCGGGCGATTTCATCGAAATCGCTTTCCACACCCGCGCCGGTCCCATCTATGGCATGGCCGAAATGCTGCCGACCGCCCGCAAGTTTCAGAGCGCATGCCTGCAGCCCTTTCGCTTCATTGCTCTCGGCGACGAAGACCACCGCAAGCTCCGGATGGCTCTCGATACTTTGTTCGACCGCCAGTTTCTCGAGTCGATGGCAGATAACCCTCCCGCGTCGAAGGGACTCTGAGGTCGCAGCCTGCCGGGACATTGCCGGCTCTGACGAGTCCGCCGCCTGAGCGCGCCTTCTCGCTATACTGGGGCTCTCTGTCTTTGCGATGAGCCCGGTGCCCAGCCCGACCGTTACGCACTCCGTCGAGGAGACGATCGCTTTTGGCCGCGCTCTCGCCGACGAACTTTTTCCTCCACTCATCGTGCTGCTGCGCGGCTCGCTCGGCGCCGGAAAAACCACCCTCGTGAAGGGAATTGCCGAAGGATTCGAGGCCGCGCCTCGCGACGAGGTTACCAGCCCCACGTTCACCCTCGTGCACGAGTACCGCTCGCCTCGCGCCGTGCTCTACCACGTCGATCTTTACCGCATCGATACCGAGCGCGAACTCGAGACGCTCGCCCTCGATGACCTGATCGCTCCCAACAGCATCTTGCTGATAGAGTGGGGAGAGAAGTTCCCGCGCTTTGAACGGGATCGCGACATCGAAATTACACTCGAAACAGTGGGGGACACACGGCGCAGAATTCAAAAGACCTCGCGCTAAATCGGCGGTTGTTGCTTCATGATCGTGAAGTTTGACGATCATGCCGCTCGTTTCTTGATTTGTCGAATCGAAGCCAATTCGAACTTGAAAGGCGCGCATTTCGCATCACACCTGACTATCACGGACACAACGCCTTCAATGCTTCCGAGGTCTTCGGCCCGAGAATCCTGGCCGCATGTCGCTACCCAGGTGCTGCATCGACATCCATAAATTCGCGCCCGGTAAACCCGCTCGGTTGAGTGCGCGCATCTCATTGATAGACTAGAAAGGTTCCTGCGGGTAATGCGAACCGGAGTGTCCAGATCAACGGAAAGGGAAAGACCGAGATATCAAATTGAAATTACGTCATTTTATACTTGCGGGCCTGCTGGCCATGTCGCCGTTGCTCCTTGCGACCTTTTGCGCAGGTCAAAGTGCCCCATCGACCCAAACATCAGACCCTGCCCAATCCGCCCAACCGCCCGCAACCCGTCCCCCGCAGCAGGAGAAGCCCGGAGATCAAACGTCCGCCCAGAATAACTCTCAGGATCAAAGCAGCTCGGCCCATGAAGATTCAGAGAAGAAAAAGAACGACCGGATGTTCTACGTGATGCCGAACTACTTGACGGTAGATGGTCAGTCGCAAGTGCCGCCGGTTTCCTGGAAAGAGAAGTTCTCCATGGCGGCGAAGGGCTCCTTCGATCCCTATGAATTCACGATCATCGGTATTGTCGCAGGCATCCGCCAGGCGGAAGATTCCGATCCGGCCTTCGGGCAGGGCATGCAGGGATATGCCAAGCGGTATGGGGCGGCCTTCGCCGATCAGGTGGATGGCAACATCATGGTGGGCGGCGTTTATCCCACGCTCCTCAAAATAGATCCCCGCTATTTCCGGTTGGGTAGGGGCTCGTTCGGGCACCGCTTTGGCTATGCCATCAGCCGTGTATTTGTCGCCCGAAAAGACTCCGGCGGTTCTATGTTCAACATCCCCGAGTTCGCGGGCAATGCAACCGCGATTGCCATTTCCAATGTCTATTATCCCGCCGCAGATCGAAACTTTTCGGGGAATATCGACAACTGGGGAACGCAGATGGGCCTCGACGCCTTCGGCAACGAGCTCAAGGAATTTTGGCCCGACGTGCACAACTATTTGAAGAGGCGGCACGCGCGCAAGCAGCAGAAGACAGGTGAATAACCAGGATTCACACGTGCCCGTTGCCTGCGCGGTGCATCCAAATGCAGGTTCTGACAATCCAACGTCCAAGGTGGTCAGGAAGTGCTCGAAGAGCAGAACGGATAAGCCGAAGGACAGGAAACATCATGGGGGAGAAGAGATTTGAAAGCGATTCGATCATTTTGCATAGCGGCAGCGCTGGCAGGGATACTCGGAACATCGGCTATTCGTGCCCAGGAAACTACGGCCGCGCCCGAACAATCCCGGGAACAAGGGTCGGGGCTGGAAAATGTCTCGCTGACCGGCGACCCTCAGCAATCCAGCACAACAACGGACGGAAAATCCTCTTTACCGGACGCTCCAATGCCCAGGATCAACCCCGCAGACCCGAATAACCCCAATGACCAGACTGGCAAACAGCCCAAGAGAATTCTGGGGATTATCCCGAATTTTCGCGCCGTCAGCGCCAATACTTACCTGCCTCCCCTGAGTTTCAAGGAGGAACTCTGGCTGGCCACCCAGGATACCTTCGACTACTCCGACGTCATTTTCGTGGGAGGGCTTGCGGGAATTGCCATGGCCGGCAAATCGCAGCCGTCCTTTGGGCAGGGCGGTGCCGGCTACGGCCGATACTACTGGCACATCTTTGTCGACGGCGCGATCGAAAACTACATGACCGAGGCGATTGTGCCCGCCGCAACCAGAGAAGACCCGCGATACTACACTCTCGGCAAAGGCGGATTCATTAAGCGGTCCGGCTATGCGGTAAGCAGGCTGTTCATCACCAGGACTGATGCAGGGAACCGGACCTTCAATCTGTCTGAGATCGTCGGGGCTGGAGCGGCTGCGGGCATCGGCAATGCCTATTACCCGTCAGAATCGAACCCCTTCGTGAAAACCTACCAACGCTGGGGAACACAAGTCGGCCTGGACGGCGTTTTCAACGTGTTAAAAGAGTTCTGGCCCGACATCGATCACGCGGTGTTTCACGGAAAATACTAGTCCATGACATCGAAGACGGAAGCAACCATCCGTGTAGCCACGGAGTCCGATCTGGAAGTCGGCCTCATCTGCGCCGATCGCGACGGCAATCGTATCCGCATTGATTCCGCGGATCCTGCCACGGGCAGGCTCTCCTATCACTTTTTGAACGACGAACTCCGTGTGCAGGAGGGGATGCAGGAGCCATCAATCGGCGAGTTCCTGGCTCAAGGCTGGCGGATCGCGTCCTCGGGCAGGCTATAGAGCGCTGCACCCCAGCGTTCTAGTGAGGCAGATAGCCGGATTCCATCGGTAGTTTGCCATCGACTTTGATTACCTTCACGCGATCGGTGATAGAGTGCTCCTCGATCATCCCGATCGCACCCGGAGTCGCGGCGACGGCCTCGGTCACGTCTGCATCCGTGGCCACTCTGCGAATCGCATCTTTGTGTTCCGCGATCATAGCTTTCACTTCGGCGGCGGTCATTTTCGTCAGCCGCGCCAGCGTCCCGATTTCGTCTCCCGATGAGCCATGCATCACAAGCACTACATTGCGCCCGTCCGGCCATTTCTTCACTTCGCCCTTGAATATCTTTGCCAGTTGCGCCGAACTCACATTCTCGGTCTTGTTTTCCTTGTCGGCGACGACGGCCATGTGGTGGGCCATGCAGGGCGTGAGCAGACACAGCACCGAAACCAGCGTCCCGAGAATTCGCGATTGCCTCATAGATGCCGTCCTCTTTGCTACAGACTACGTTGGTTGGCTGCGAATTGACGGTCAACAATTTGTCAAAATCCGCCATGAATCATGGTGGTCAACCGAAGGCCTCACCCGAAAGGCCTCACCCGAAGAAAAATAAGTCTGTCATCCCGACCGGAGCGCAGGCGCAGCCAAGCGGAGCGGAGGGACCTTGTGTTTTCAGCCCCTGCCACCGTCAATCAGGCTGTTTCAATGTAATCCTGAGCGCAGCGAAGGAGCTCTGCATGTTGCTTGCATCGCGTCGGCCCCGTTATGGAAGACCCACTAGAACCCCATGATGTTGTAGCCGCAGTCCACGTAGATGGTTTCGCCCGTGATCCCGGCGCTCGCATCCGAGGCCAGGAACACCCCCGCGCTGCCCACTTCCGAGACTTCCACGTTGCGTTGCAGCGGTGCGCGCTCGGCGTGCGATCGCAGCATGTCTCCCAGGCCCGAGATGCCGCGCGCCGCCAGCGTTTTGATCGGGCCGGCCGAAATCGCATTGACCCGTATTTTCTTGCGCCCCAGGTCGTATGCCAGGTAGCGCACCGTGCACTCCAGCGCCGCTTTTGCCACCCCCATCACGTTGTAATTCGGCACAACCTTTTCTGCCCCATAGTAGGTCATGGTGATGATGCTGCCGCCGTCCTCCATCAGCGGCGCCGCCGCCCGTGCCACCGCGATCAGCGAGTACACACTTACGTCATGCGCGATCCGGAAACCCTCGCGCGTCGTGTTCACGAAATCGCCCTTCAGTTCCTCGGGCGGAGCGAAGGCCACGCTGTGCACCACCGTGTGCAGCTTGCCATAGCGCGCTTTCAGTTTTTCAAAGAGCTGTGCGATTTCCTCGTCCTTGGAAACGTCGCACATGAACGCTTCGGCGCCCGGCAGGGAAAGAATCAGATCCTTCGCCTCCTGCTCCATGCGTTCGTTCTGATAGGTAATGGCCAGGCTCGAGCCGGCCGCCTGCAATCCCTGCGCGATCGCCCACGCGATCGAGCGCTTGTTGGCAACTCCGAATACTGCCCCGGTCTTGCCTTTAAGATCGTCAAACATGTCGAGAAGCACCTCACCCGAAAACGTAAAGGATAAACCATTGCAGCGCCGAATCATCGATTTCAATGTGACATTCGCCGAAGGGCGGCGTAAGCCATCGTCGGTCACCCTTATCCCGGCTGTCGTTCCAGGCGTGGTATTTTATGGAAAAGCCGACCGGCGTTCGAGACCGTGAATCGGATGCTTGGATTGTTTCACTGACTCAGGGGTCCATCATGTGCCGAAATATCAAAACGCTTTTCAATTTCGATCCGCCCGCGACCGAGGACGAAGTTCGGGCGGCTTCGCTTCAGTTCGTAAGAAAGATCAGCGGATTTACCAAGCCCTCGAAGGCCAACGAAGCCGCGTTCCTGGCTGCGGTCGATGAAGTTGCGGAGGTTTCCGCGCGCCTTCTGCGCGTGCTCGAAACCACCGCGCCACCAAAGAGCCGCGAAGAAGAAGCCGCGAAAGCCAAAGCGCGTGCCGCGGAACGATTCGGCGTCTAGCAGGCTGCGGAAAAAATCGGTGTTGTACTTAATTTTGGGTGGCGCAGCGCCGGGGCCCCCAACACGCCCGGTTTTGGCGTGATGGGGTGGAGTGCCGGGGCCCCCAACACGCCCGGTTTTGGCGTGATGCGGTGGGGTGCCAGTGCCCCAGGTTCGCGCCCGCACTTTGGGCGCTAACCTGGGCACAGCATTCGTGAACGTTTCTAGTTCTCGCTCTCCACCGGCTTCGCTTTCGGCGCCGGCAATGCCTTGGTCGGCTTGCCCGGAACCGCCGGAGGCTCAGGCGGCGCCGGCGGCGTCACCGCAACCGTTCCCTTGCGAATCTCGATGTCTCCCTTGTTGCAATTGATGGCGACGCGCGGGCCGTTGGTTCCAATCGAGCCGCTGGCGCTCGCTTCCCGCCCATGGCTGTCAACTTTGATTTCGTCCAGGTCGCTGTGGATATCCCCGTCCCGCGTGCGCGCCTCTAACTTGAGCGCGGTTTTGGGCGGAATCGCGATCTGCACGTCGCCTTTGCGATTGTCGATCTGAATATTGCCCGGCTTCTGCACTCCGACATTGACCGATCCGTTTTCGTCTTCCAGCCGCAGGTCTCCCGACAGCCCTTCAAGCACAACGTCTTTCGACCGCGTGGTCAGGCGCATGGGCCCGGTGAGGGAATCGGCGTGCAAGTCGCTGGAATCGAGATCGAGCCGGCCATCGAGCCGTGAAAACTCCATGTCGGTGCGCGAAGAATGGAAGCCGACCGTCTTGCTGATGCGCACCAGGCGCACGCTCTCGCTGAACTCGCCTTCCAGATGCGCTGCGCCGTCCACATCTTCGACATCCACCTCGTTCAGCCGCCCCTGAATGGTCACATCGCCCTTTATATGCTGCAAGCGCGCCGCACTGCGCTCCAGCGTGAGGGTCGCGCTGCCCACCAAATCGTTGATGTTCACTTCGCCGTTGTGGTGATTGATTTGAACCGGCCCGCCCATGCCGTTGATATTGACATCGCCACGCCGCGAGGTAACTACAACTTCCATTTCCCGCGGCACGTACACATCCATGTCGGTGCTCACGCCCTTGTCGCCCGCCGCCTGCGTATTGGCGCTTAATACCACGCCCTTGCCGGCCGGCGAGATTGTGATGCCGGTTCTCTCGTTGTAACCGTCGGCTTTCTGCTGATTCTCAGCGTGCACTTTCTTCCGCCAGGAAACCCGCATTTTCTTGTCGTCCGAGACATTCACGGTGACGGTGCCGCGATCGTCGTTGATCTCCAGTCGCGTAGCTCCGGCGGCCAGGTCGTTGCTCAGGTCGCCGCTGTAGTCGAAAGTCGAGCCCCCGAAAATCTCGTTAAAATCGTTGTCGTCGATATCCAGATGATCGCGAATGCCGCCCCAGTCCACGCGCGACATTCCGGTTGCGATCAAGCCCGCAAAGATCAGAAACACCACCAGGAAAGCCCCGCCCACTCCTATGCCTCGCCCCGGCACGCCCGCGCGCTTGCACTGTTCGTGCTCAATCAGCTTGATAATGCCCCACAATATGAGCAGGAGCGGCCAGAACTTGCCGAACAGAACCCACAGCCCATGCCAGTTCGCGACGCCCATCGTGCCCAGCAGGAACATCACGCCAAGCAGGATCAGCACCACGGCCCCGGCAATCGAACGCGGACGAGGCGGAGGTGGCATTTGTGGCAGCGGAGCCGGCGTCATCACAGGATTACCCACGGTTCACCTCACTTGGAGCAGATGGCGGCACAGGCGGTGTCGGCGGCGGAGGCGCTGGAATGCCCGCGCCAGGCACCGGCGTAGACTGTGGCACAACAACGACGTGCCCTTCGGTCGAGGCGCTGCCCTGGAACAACTTCACGCCTCCAATTACCAGCAGCAGGATCGGCCATGTTCGGTGGAAGCCAACGTTCCCCACCGTTTCAAACAGAAACAGCAACCCAATCGTCACCAGCACCGCCGGTCCCATCAGGCGCCGCGCGCGACAGCGAGTGCATTGGCAGGTGGCCACTGCCACCAGCGCGTCTTGCATCGCTGTTGGAACGCCACGGTTTGCCATCTTTTCCTTTAGCAGCGATGCATCCCTTGGTCCCAGGTTGCGCGCAAACAGCCATCCTCCCACACCAATCAGAATGAGCGGCCAGAAACGGTCGAGGCCAAACGCGACTCCCATAGTGTTCAGCAGGAACAGGACTCCGAGCAGGATCAGCACGATCGCGCCGATTGGGATCTTGTTAGTCTCAACCTTCGTGCCCGCGCCAAATGTTGCGGCCAGACCATAGGGATCGGGAGCCGGCAGGCCGGCCTGCAGCGCTCGCGCCGTGCGCACCGAGTCGATGATCTGATAGACGATGAAAAAAACCAGTGCGAAGGCCGAGCACGCCGTTAGCGCGTCGGAGTTGTGACTGTCCCCGACGTTGATGCCCGCAATCAGCAAGGCAAAAATCCCCAGATGTGCCAATCCCTTGGCATATTGCCCCGTATACACCGCGCCCACGCCGAAGGGAAAGAATCCGGCCAGGATTCCTGCCACGGTCGGGTTCGGCCCGCTGCCGCTGGGCATGGGGACTGCGGGCGCAATCGGCGGCGCCGGTGCCGGAGCGCCCGGAACAAATCCTGCCGCGGGAGCGCTGCTCATGCGGGCTCCCAGGCAGTCCTCACAATAGATCACGCCCCTCACCGGACGCGTACAGTTCGCGCACAGCGCTTTCCCGCACGTGCGGCAATAGGCCATCGCTGATTGATCAGCATGATAGGCGCAGTTCATACAAACCTCCTGTTCGTGGTCACCGCGAAGCGGCTACGAGCTTCGGGTTGCGAGCTGCGAGCCAACACGGGCTTGCTCGAGGCTCGATACTCGCGGCTCGCGGCTCGTGTAAGCGAAACCACATCCGACGGACCCGTCAATCCCGCCAGTACGATCTGGTTCTCCTCGCGTGAGTAGTTACGATCCTGTTTCTGGTCCGGTTGTCCACTGGTGTTGTCGTTCGTGCGATTTTCTTTCTTCGGTTCCGGTCCGGGCTCGGCCGGCGTCGCTGCCCGCCTCAGTTCCCGCACCTTCGATTCGATCTCATACACGAATCGGATGTTGTCGTAATACTGCACGACCTTGATCTGCGCGTCGTTATAGGCATGCCGCAGTGCCGACGGCCGCACGTCGATCTTCGCCACATCCGACGCTTTTACCCCCGCCGCGCTTACCATCAGTGAAAACGTGAAGAAGATCATCCCGAACGACATCACAAACCGCGGCTGCCGCACAAACGCGGTGGCGGGCGCAAACCATGAGTCCCACCATTCGCGGACGCGCTCGCCCAATGGAGTCCTTGTTCCGCCCGCCGACGTCGTCGCCATGCGCGTGCTCATCACTCCGCTCGTCGCCGCCAGAATGTTGTGCACCAGATACGCCGGCGGTTCGACTGGCTCAAGCGACCGCAGCCACTGCTGCCCCGCCTCGACGTCAGCCAGCAGCGGGCCGCAAACTGCGCATACCCGCCGGTGCGCGTCGAAGCCGGTCTTGCTCGCTTCGCTGAGCGTTCCTTCCATGGCATCCATCAGCAGTGCTTCGAACTCGGAGCACGTGTACTGGGGTCCCGGGCCAGCCGGGTTGTCGCCGGGTGGGATGGGCGCGCCGTGTTTGGTTTCGTCTTGCATCAGATCACCTGCCTATATGTACGTTGTAGAAGGCGCGCTAGTTCCGCGCGTCCCCGATTAATTCTTGACTTCACAGTCCCCTCGGGAACCCTCAAAGCCGTCGCAATTTCCCGGTAGTCCATGTCCTGAAGGTCACGCAAAATCACCGCCTCCCGCAGCTCCGGAGACAGCTTTTGCAGCGCCAAATGCACCATTTCCCGCGTTTCCCGGCTCTGTACGGCCGCATCCGGAGGCAGCCCCCGGTCCGCGATCTGGGTGCTGAGCGGCTGCGCGTCCTCGTGCTCGGAAACTGGCTGGTCGAGCGAATCCGTCAGCCGGTCGCCCTTGGTTTTGCGGAAATGGTCGACCAGAAGATTCCGTGTGATGGTGGTGACCCAGGTCATGAACGCGCCCTTACCGGAGTCATAGGTGTTCAGGGTGCGATACATCTTGATGAAGACTTCCTGCGTCAGATCCTGCGCGTTCTCGGCATCGCCCGCAAAGCGGTAGCACACGTTGTAAATGCGCCGGTGGTAGCGCTGAACGATCTCCTCCCAGGCTGCGGCGTCTCCGCCAATGCAGCGCCGCACCAGTAATCCGACAACCTGGGTTTCTTCCAAACCAGACTCCGCGAACATCACGAGAAAAACGCCCCGGAGGGGCAATCCAGATTAGCCCAGCGCTTCAGCGCTGGGTAAAATGCAAACGGACGATTCAAGTCCCGGAGGGACGACCGAGTCCACGCACGCGCGTCCTGCTGTCTAACAGCACATGCTAGATACGTTTCTGTGGAACAGGAAGTTTCCTTGAATCATGGAGCTAGCGATTGTAGCAGGAGAGATTAACGGCGCGGCACCCGCCTTCTTGTCTGCGGACGGTTGGAGACTTTGGCTACCGCAGCGCTTCAGCGCCGCGGTAGCCGCTTTGCTTTGAATGCGGCTTCAGCCGCTGAGGTACCGCTTCTTACCTGGAAACGGGCGGGTGGCCCATTCAAGCATCGGCTTGAGTGGGCTTCGCCTAACCGGACGCTTCACCGTCCCCCGTAGCTCCTTGCAGACCGGTCCGGTCCTCACGGTTATTGGCGGGTTCGGAGACCCCTCCTGCGCGACTTGGCGCGTAACCCGCACCCTTGACCCGCGACGGCCGCGCGCACCATATAGCCGGATCGCGTCATCCCGGCAGCCTCGGCTAACTCGTCGATTTTAGCGAGCTGGCTTTCCCTCGCCGTGATATTCACGCGCACGGTCGCGTCCGGCGCCTCCACTCTGACCATGAAGGCGACGGCGCCCAGCCTGGCTGCGTCCTTCGCAATGTCATCGAGCCTCGACGGTTCCGGCACCAGGTCTCCGTCCTCAATCATCCCCTGGATATGAAGCGCCAGGGCCTCCTCGGCCATACGGCTCGCTTCATCGAGAGTCCGTCCGGCGGTAATGCATCCGGGAAAATCCGGGAAGCTCACGCCGTAATCCGATCCCCGGTCTTTATGAAGATAGGCAATGTACTCCATGCGTTCCCCTATCCGGGCGAGACTGGCTGATCTTGTTCATTGCAGTCATCGCAGTTTGAGCCCCGCCTGCCTTTCTATGCTCTTGAGTGTGCCGATCGGTATATCCCGCTCCGGATGTGGCACAGTAACCCGGCCTTTTTTCGCGGAGTGCTTGAATTGCTTGTGGCTTCCAGATAGAGCTACCTCCCGCCAGCCGTCCTTCAGCAACCGTTTTATGAGTTCCCGGCTGTGCACGGACTCCGCCTTTCCGTACGCAGTAATAGAATACACACAAACTACACATTATTCAATAATACACACCGGTGGGAGTATGCTTGGTGCGCCAGAGCCTGCCCATAGCTTTGTCGAAGGGGGTTTCCCCAAAAAGTCCAGTGGTACCCTGGTTAGCGCTAGAACCAGGGCGGCGAACCCCCTGGGGACAGACCGACCGGCGCTCCCTTCTACCGAACGTCCGAGGTCCCCCGCCGCTTCGCTCAACTCTTCCCAAATTTCGGGCCCATAGCACGCCTTGTCAACTTGACAAAGTCCAGCCCCCGGCCCCGCCCCATGCCACGGAAAGCGAGGTAAGTCGCAACCAGTAAGTCCTTTCCTTCGAATACATCGCTGTAAGTGCCTCATTTTAAAACCGCGAATCAGCACTCCGCACTAACTCCAGCATTTTCATAAGTCAAAGGAAGATCAAAGCAGCCGAATCCATAACCAGATAGTTAACATCCGTCCAACGAAAAATCCCCGATTTGCCCACTTTCACAACACCCCGAAAATCAACTTTATTTTCGCCCCGCCCTATTCGCAGTTTATTCGCCCAACTCTCCTAGTACTGTACGTACAATAAAGTCAACTTGTTGGGCAGTTCTCGCGGTCAATCCGATTCCTACTTTTTCATCACAAACGCGCAGGCTATCCGTCACAGACTTCCAACCGCCCGTCGGCGAAAATGGGAATCGACCTGTGGAGCAGCAGTGTGCTCGTCTCCAGAGACGGGTATCCGGCCCGCAAAAAAGTGGTCCGAAAAGCGCTCTCTTACAACGAAACGGTGTCCCGGAAAGCATGCGAAATGGCCGGAAATAAGCAAAAGCCTGGCGCTAAGTCTTTATTATTGAATACTTTGAAGTTAAGTAGCTTACTTTCAATACTTTGCGAGAAAATATGGGGGAGGGGGGTCCCCCCCAAAAAAGCTAACTAGAAGGTAAAAAGAAAAGCAAGGCGACCCGAAAGCCGCCGCAGTCTTACTGAGAAAGAACTGACAACTGAGAACTGCCCTACGAGAATCTGACCTTCACATCCGGGCCCTTCTCCAGGTGGATGCTCTCAACGAAGCGCACCCGGCCGGTCTTCAAGGTCAGAATCACCGACGAAGTCCGAGTGCCTTCGCCGAAGAAGCGAACGCCCTTGAGCAGCGCGCCTTCTGTGACGCCGGTAGCGGCGAAAATCAGTTGTTTGCCAGGCGCAAGATCTTCCGCTTCATAAATCTTGTTCTTGTCTTTGATCCCCATCTTGGCGATGCGTTCTTCGAGTTCCGGCTTGTCGATCACCAGCCTGCCTTGCATGTAACCGTTCAGGCAGCGAATCGCGGCCGCTGTAATCACGCCCTCAGGCGCGCCGCCCGATCCCATCACCGCGTGAACTCCGGTTCCAATCACCGCTGCCGCAATGCCAGCCGACAAATCGCCGTCTCCGATCAGCTTGATGCGCGCGCCCGCCTTGCGAATCTCGCTGATCATTTTCTCGTGCCGCGGACGGTCGAGCACCATGACCACCAGATCCTCCACTCCGCGATGCAGACGCCGCGCAATGTTCTTCAGATTGACGTGTACAGGCGCGTCCAGTTCCACCGCGTTCTTGCACGACGGCCCAACCACGATCTTCTCCATGTAGCAGTCGGGAGCGTGCAGAAGGCCGCCCTTTTCCGAAGCCGCCAGCACCGTAATCGCGCCGGGCGAGCCGGTAGCGCACAGATTGGTGCCTTCCAGCGGATCGACCGCGATATCGACGTGCGGCACTTCCTGTCCATCGGGGAACGTCCCGCCGACTTGCTCGCCGATATACAGCATGGGAGCATCGTCGCGCTCGCCTTCGCCAATCACGATGGTGCCGTGCATGGGAACCGTATCCATGGTCTTGCGCATGGCCTCGGTGGCCACCTCGTCGCTCAGTGTGCGATCGCCCTGGCCCATGGTGCGAGCCGACTCGATCGCGGCATTTTCCACCACGCGCAGGAATTCGAGCGCCAGATCGCTCTCGATGTTTTGTCCGAAACTTCTGGCATGGGGTTCTGGACGAGCGGGGTTTGCTTGAGCGGGCATGAGGCCTCCTGTAGTTTTGGCAGCGAACGCTGCGACTGCTTCGTAGTGCGACCGCGGGACGATAGCCGATTGACGGGCACTCGTCACAGCTTTGCAATTCGACTTGGAAATATAGCCTGTCCCGTACATATATGGAAGTGAACGGCGACACAGTAGCGCGTGACGCAGATTACGCCGTCCGGTGGGCGTTCCCGGCCCGGGCAATTCTGCTAACCTTTTGGCCATGAACACAGAACGCCGAGAGCCTGCCTATCTGCTGACCGAAAAACAAGTTGCCGACAAGAGCGAAATCGCACGACGTTTCCTCGATGTGCGGACGCGTCTGAACGCGAATGTCGAAAAAGCCGACAACATGCTCCTCAAACGTTTCTACAACATCGATCACAACACCTATCTGGAAGGAGTTGTCCCGGCCAAATACAAGGAACTGATGGGACTGGCAGCCTCGACCTGCCTGCGCTGCGATGAATGCATCCACTACCACATCATCCAGTCCTTTCGACTCGGTGCCTTGCGCGGCGAGCAGGAAGAGGCGCTCAATGTAGCGCTGGTGATCGGCGGCAGCATCGTGATTCCCCACCTGCGGCGCGCCTATGAGCTGTTAACAGAGTTGTACGCGTAAGAGGCAGTTGATCCGAGGATTCGATGACCACAAGCACCTCCGGCAGAGAAACGACAACTGGCCGCGTTTATACTCCGCATGCAACCGCACGAATGGAATCCTTAGCCGGCCTGCCGCTGGCGCCGTTCAAGGCTCGAGCGGCCGCATTTTTCATCGACATGGTGTTGGTGCTGATCGTCTGGCTTCCGTTTACCTTCTTGTTTCTGCGCGCGCTACACTATAGAGAAATAAATCCTCGCATCGACCTGAAATGGGATTTTCACGAGCCGTCCAACATAGTTTTCGCGCTCCTTTACTTTGGCCTTGCCCTCTATTTTGGCAACGGTCGGACGCCAGGGAAGCGACTTCTCAGGATCCGGGTCGTGTCGCTGGTCCGCGACCGCATCACTTTCTGGCAGGCGATGGAACGGGCGCTGGGTTACGGGGCATCCTTCCTGGAAGGAGGGTTGGGTTTCTTTCAATACTTCACCAATTCCAACCGCTGTTGCGTGCACGATCGCATTGCGGAGACGATCGTCGTCAAAGACCCGCGTTAAGAACTCCACTTCGTTCAGGTCAAGACGAGGATTCCAGCCTTCAGCTCCGTGACCCGTTTGCACTATACTTACGGAAATAACGCGCTGGTGTAGGCGAAACGCGATCATTTTGGCTTTCCGGACAGCCTTAGCAGTCAGGACTTCTCCGCCTATAGCGCGCGAGACAGCGCATCTAAACCAAAAGGCGCGCCAAGAAGATGACCGCAGGTGTTAAGGAGCCTGCGCGTGAGGACAACGCAATGGCATTTTCCCGAGTCGTATTCTGTCCCGTGCTGTTGTTGGCATGCGCTGCACTGATGTCGGCCCAAGGCCAGGAAAGTACTCCTGCCAACTCTCAGGACGTCCCTATGCCGCGGCTGTCGCCCGGATCGGAGCACAAGCCGGCGGCAGCGGCCTCCGTTCAGCCTGTATCTCCCCAGGTTGTTGCCCTCACGGTGCCGAAGCAGGTCTCTTTCGAGGTGGCGCTCGAAAAGGAAGTGCGCGTGAAGAAGGTTGGGCAGAGTATTTCTGCGCGGCTAATGGATCCCATCTATGCCTTCGACAAACTCGTGGTGCCCACAGGAGCCGAGGTTCACGGCCGGGTTACAAAGATCGAGCCGCTCTCGAACGCCAGCCGGACTCTGGCCGGATTGGACGCGGATTTCACGCCAGTGCACAACGTGGAAGTTACATTTACCGACCTTACTTTGCCGGACGGGAAACACTTGTCTCTGCACACCAGCGTGACGCCCGGGTCGGGGCACGTGATGCAGTTTGTTAGCGGTGCGGAGAAAGATCCCCGGAAATCGGTGAAAGACGTTGCTTCCGAGAAGACCAAGGAAGCCAAACAGCAGGCCCACGACGAATGGAACAACGCGATGAAGCAGCTCAAAACGCCCGGACGCATGCATCGGCTGGAGCGGTATGCCGAAGCCCAGCTTCCAGTGCATGCGCAGTACATTCCGGCCGGGACGATCTATTTTGCCGAACTCGAAGATCCGCTTGATTTCGGAAATGAAACTTTGCCGGACGACAAGGCGGCTTTGATTGGCGGCCCGCTGCCGGAGGGCAGCGTCGTCCATGCCCGGCTGCTGACTGCGCTATCTTCGGCGACCGCGCAGAAAGGCGAGCAAGTCGAAGCAGTACTTTCGCGTCCGCTGTTTGATGGCGAACGACTGGTTTATCCGCAGGGCAGCCGCTTGCTCGGTTCGGTCGGCCAGGTTCAGCCCGCGCGCCGCCTGAAAAAGAATGGCCAGCTGCGCATCGCTTTCCACCAGGTCGTGTTGCCGGACGGAATTGAACAAAAAGTCCAGGCTGCGCTCGTTGGCGTGCAGGCAAGCAAGGACGGCAACGTGAAACTGGACTCCGAAGGCGGGGCAGAGGCGACCAACTCCAAGACGCGCTACGCGAGTGTGTCGCTGGCGCTCGGGTTGGCAGCCCTGGGCTCCAGCGATCGAGATGGCGACGGAGGAGGGCCCGGTGTCACCGCTGGTAATTCTCGCGGATTCAGACTGGTGGGCATCGCTACGAACGCGCTCGCCCGATCGCGCGCCTTTGGCTACGCGACGGGCGCGTACGGAGCCGGCCGCTCGCTCTACCTGAACTTTCTCACCCGCGGACACGAAGTCGTTTTCCCGAAAAATACGGCAATGGATATCGGCATTGGAACGCGCTCCGCCGCCAACGAACCGCCGGTATCATCCCAACTGCCTTCCCCGATTTCAGGGGTTGGTCAATAACGAGTCCTAGCGGGAACTTCTTTCAGGAATCAAAACGCGTCCACGCCCGTTACGCTTGCCCCGATGATCAGCGTGTGAATGTCGTGCGTGCCCTCGTAGGTCTTCACACTTTCCAAGTTCATCAAGTGCCGCATGATCGGATAGTCGTCGGCGACACCGTTTGCGCCTAGCAGGTCGCGCGACATGCGCGCGCATTCGAGCGCCATCCAGACGTTATTTCTCTTCGCCATCGAGATGTGCCGGTGCTCCACCTTGCCGGCGTCTTTCAGTCGTCCGACTTGCAAGATTAACAATTGTGCCTTGGTGATTTCGCTGATCATCCACGCCAGCTTTTCCTGCACCAACTGGTGGGAGGCGATCGGCTGATCGCGGAATTGCTTGCGGAGCAGGGAATACTGCAGCGCGCAGTCGTAGCACGCCATGGCAGCGCCCACAGCACCCCACGCGATCCCATAGCGCGCCTGGTTCAAGCACATCAGAGGAGACTTCAGGCCGCCCGAGCCAGGCAGCATATTCGACTCCGGAATTCGTACGTCCTGCAGCGACAAGCCAGACGTCACCGAAGCGCGCAGCGACCACTTGCCGTGAATGTCATCGGCTTTGAACCCGGGCCGGTCGGTCTCGACGAGGAAGCCGCGAATCTTGTTTTTTTCGTCTTCGACCTTTGCCCAGATCACAGCGACGTCTGCAATTGACCCGGAGGTGATCCACATCTTTTCGCCGTTCAGCACATACTCTTTGCCGGCTTTTTTCGCGCGCGTTCGCATGCCGCCCGGGTTGGACCCAAAACCCGGCTCAGTCAGCCCGAAGCAGCCGAGTTTTTCGCCCTTCTGCAGGCCAGGCAGCCAGAGGTTTTTCTGATCGTCGGAGCCGAACGTGTAAATCGGGTACATCACCAGCGCGGATTGAACGCTCACGAATGAGCGCACGCCGGAATCTCCGCGCTCCAGTTCCTGCGTGACGAGTCCGTATTCGACGTTCGACATTCCAGCGCAGCCATAGCCCTGGAGCGACGCGCCGAAGAAACCCAGTTCGGCCATAGGCTTCACTAGTTCGCGCGGGAAGCGCCCGGCACGATTGCACTCCTCAATGATCGGGACAAGGTTGTCCTCGATAAACTGGCGCGCGGTCGAGCGCACCAGGCGCTCATCGTCGCTCAGCAGCGAGTCAAAATTGATGAAGTCCACACCGCGAAATTTAATGGCTGGCATTAATCACCCCGGGAACTGCGACCCGAATGGGAAACCATCCAAGCTAGCAGAGAGAAGGCTTTGGACGCCAGACGGTGGTCTGTTTGACAATGGAATCTGGAAGGCGCCCGCATCGCCAACCTTAGTGGCCTGTCCATCGGTGCGATTTAAAAGGCGCTGGATCATACAACACAGCCCGCCATCCCGTTACAATCGCCATAGCTATGAACGACATCGGCCGCCTGTTTCAAGCCTTTCTCGCGCCGGCCCTTTTTGTTTCGGCAGCGTCGCTGTTGATTCTTTCGATCAACGTTCGTCTCATGGGTATCGTCAGTCGTTTGCGACAGTTCGTTCATGCGAAGCATGACGCCACCCGAAACGACCGCCTGCAAGAGGCCGAAGCTTACAGCACACAAATCGCGTCGATCGAGAAACGCGCGGAGATCATTCGCCGCAGCTTCCTGTTCGCCCTGATTTCTCTTGCCGCGACCATCACGTCCTGTCTGCTGCTGGGCCTTGGCCTCTACGTCCAGAATGCGGCGCTCGCGGCCGCAATCGTTTTTGTCGCGGGCATGATCTGCCTGCTGATTGGAACGCTGTACTACCTCCGCGAAGTCATGGCCGCTCTCAGTTCGGTGCGGGACGAGGAGCGCGATTTGCATTTCATGGATCTCGGAACGCAACCAGAAGGGCGGCACCGCGACATTCTGTAGGTGAAACGAGCGCCTCTTTTTTCCGCGATCTTAAAATGTGGATGTGCCCAACCACTCTCGTTCGCTATCCCGGCCGGATGTGAAATCGAATTCACCGTTGCTGAAAAGGCACTTCCCGCGCGGAATCCGCGTGCTTTTTGTGGAGAAACGGCGTATAAACTAGTGGCACTAGTGGCCGTTCCCGAGGTTACGAGTCGAATCCCTCTTCGACGCTGGCGCGGCAAAGCTGAAAAATTCAAACGAAGTGGAAAGCACGAGGCTTAGAACGATGGTCCGTTTAGGGGCGGTAGTTCGAACACTCATCCTATGTGGCTTGGTACTAACAACGCTGGCCTTTGCCAAAACGAACAAGAGCAAAACAAGCATGACAGTCGAAACCTACCCCTCCGGCTTCGCGGTTTCGCAGCGCGTGTCGGAGTTACCGATTGAACAGTCCATCACTGTGGAAGAACAGATCCACGAACCCGGCCCGTCGCCGCTGCGTTCGAAAGCGACTGCCGGACCCTCGCAGGAAGATCCAGTGGCGCAGAAGGAAGCCAAGCGATTGGTTTCCGCCACTCCGGGGGTTAGTTTCAGCGGCATTCCCTCGCCGGGATTCGTGCCTTCGGATTCCAATCTGGCCGTCGGTCCCAGTGACATCGTGGAAGTGGTCAACGTGCAATTCGCGGTGTACAGCAAGACCGGCGCGACGCTTGCGGGTCCGACTAATATCCTGACTTTATTTGCTCCCCTCGGCGGCGTGTGTGCGAATACGGTCGGTGATCCCGTCGTGCTCTATGACCGTCCAGCCAACCGTTGGATCATTAGCATGATCGGCAGCAATAGTACCGACTACGGGGAGTGCGTTGCCGTCTCTAAAACCAGCGATCCGACTGGTGCTTACTACCTGTATGGATACGCGGCTTTCGGGTCGAATCTGAACGATTATCCGAAGCTGAGCACCTGGGCCACCAGCACGAATAGTGCTTATCTGTCGACTTACAATATTTTCAGCAGCACTGCCTTCCTCGGTGCAGATCTGTGCGGTTTCGACCGCACCAAGATGCTGGCTGGAAACGCGTCGGCGGCCATCCTATGCCAGATGACTCCCGATACGGAAGGCAGTTACCTGCCAGGCGACATCGATGGCCCCGCCACTCCAGTCGACGGCACACCCGGACTTTTCATCTCGTGGCAAAACAACAACCCGGGCCAGTTGTATCTGCGCAAACTCACCATGAACTTCGCCTCGGGAACGGCCACGCTCTCATCGCCGACGAGCATCAGCGTCGCCAATGCCAACCTTGCCTGCGGCGATGGCGGCCAATGTGTTCCGCAGAACGGAACGACGCAAACCCTGGACACGCTCGGAGATCGGATGATGTACCGCTTTGCTATCCGGCACTTCTCCGATCATGACCGTGCGGTGGTGAATCATGCCGTCGGCGTCAATTCCAGCGGCACTCCGGTGGCGGTTCGCTGGTATGAGCTTTATGATCCCGCGGGAAGCGTCACTTTAAGTCAGCAGGGAACCTACGCTCCGGACTCGACCTATCGCTGGATGGCGAGCCTCGCTGAGGATCAGGTTGGGAATATCGGGATGGGATACAGCGCCTCCAGCAGCAGCATCTATCCTGACATTCGATTCACTGGGCGGGTGCCAGGCGACAGCTTAGGGACGATGGAATCGGAAAACAACATTGTTACGGGTACCGGAGCGCAGGTCGGCACCTATGCCTATCGCTGGGGCGACTACACCGCGATGCAAGTCGATCCCAGTGACGACTGTAGCTTCTGGTACGTGGATCAATATCAGGCAGTGACGGGTGAGTTCGACTGGGCTACGAACATCTCATCGTTCTCCTTTCCGAGCTGCACGGGCTTGCCGAGTTTCTACCTGGGCGCAACTCCAGGCTCAGTAACGATTGCAGAAGGTAGCAGCGGGACGAGTTCCATTGCCTCAACTCCCGTCAACGGTTTCACCGGGAGCGTTACGTTGAGCGCCTCGGCTCTGCCGGGCGGCGTGACGGCGGCCTTCAACCCGAACCCCACAACATCGACCAGTACCTTGACGCTCACCGTGGGCACGACCACGCCGACGGGCACCTATACCGTGAACGTTAGCGGTATCTCGGGAACCGTGACAGATCAAACGAGCTTGCAACTCACCGTTACTGCCGCCCCATTCATCACGCTTTCGCCAGCATCTTTGAGCTGGGGTAACGAAGTTGTGGGAGGCACGAGCGGGGCGAAGTCCATTACTCTGACGAATACCGGGGCCGCGACGCTGAACATCGGCGGTATCGTGCCCAGCGGCGATTTTGCCGTGAGTCAAACGACTTGTGGCAGCACGCTGGCTGTGTGGGCACGGTGCGTCATCAAAGTTACGTTTACTCCCACACAAGTGGGAGCGCGTACCGGGGCGATTACGGTCAGCGGCAACGCACCCAACGGTCCACAGAGTGTGCCGCTTTCGGGGACGGGCACGGTCCAGGCGACACTCACACCCGCCACTGCGACGTTCTCGACCGAGAAGGTGGGGACGAGCAGTCCGGCTAAAGTATTCACACTTTCCAACAAACAGAGCGTAGCGCTCACCAGCATCTTGATCTCTACGACGGGCGACTTCGCAGTTTCCGCGACGACCTGCTCGACGAGTCTGGCGGCAAAGTCCAAGTGCACGGTCAGTGTGGTTTTTACGCCAACGAAGACGGGGACGCGGACGGGGACACTGCAGATTAGCGATAGCGCCGTTACCAGCCCGCAGACGACAAATCTGCAGGGAACTGGCAAATAAGCAGCGCTGCTCAACCACGGGGCTGCCAGGGCAGCCCCGATTCTTTGCGACGGCGCCGTTTCCACTCGGTCCGGCCATTCGTGTAGAATTCTGATGGCGAGTACGCTGCACCGATTCTGTGTGTGTTGATCGCGCTGGGCCGATTGCAAACTGGACCGGCGTTTCCTCGATACTCCCTAACTACCAGGTAGAACCGCGGCCAACGGCGGGCGGCACATTCCTGTCAGGAGAAATGCATGAAGATCGCAAAAACGGCTGACCGCAAGAAGGTCATGGACACGACGAAATCAACCGCTTGCCCGAAGTGCGGCAAGGACACCCGCATCGTCAAACGCGTGAAGGACCGCGAGCGCGGAGTGCCGGGCGGCATTTTTATTTCGTGTTCCGGCTGCGAGTTTTTCGAAAAGCTCTAGGCTATGCAGGCTAATTCATCAAGGCACCTAGGCACTTGAGAATGCCTGAATCGGCTCCGCGGGTTGGATCGGGGCATTGAATCATTTGCAATCACCGCTGAAGCCTTTGGGCCATACGGAGATTCCAAACTCATGATTCAATGCCCCAATGTCTATGCCCCGTCATGGGCGGTGCAAACCGCCGGCTTGCCCTACATCGTCACGAAGAGCGCGATGCCCACTCCGGGATGGAGTACGTCAAACAGAAAGTACTCGCCATCGATGTAGTCGATGTAACAGTTGTCCGTGTAAGCCCAGCCCATCGGCCAGGCATCGACAAGCACGAACGAGTATCCGCCGTACTGGAAGGTCGGCTGGTTGTTTACAATAGTCGGCCTGCTCATCACGAAGGTGTGACTCCGGCCGAAATTGGAGCGGAATTTGTCATCCGGGATGCGCACGCCCTTGCCGGCCGGACGCATCTGACCCGTTTGACCGCCCTGCTCGGGAGTTGACCTGCCTTCAGACTTCGATTGCTGCGTGTCCTTTTCCTTTTGATTATCTTTGTCTTTATCCTTGTCCTTATCCTTGTCCTTATCCTTCTTGTTCTTTTTTTCAGGTTTCGGATTCTCCTGCTTCTCGGGCGCCTCCGGCTTGGCCTCGGGCTTGGCTTCCGGCTGGGACTCGGGTTGTTGCGCTTCTGGAGCGGCCTCGTGAGGCCTGTTAGGTTCCTCTTGTGCGGACCCTTGCCGGACAAATACAAATGCCGTGAAAAGCAAGCAGAGAACCAGGGTGCAAGCGATATTCATTCGGTGCATAGTCTTTCTCCTTCGCGGCCGGGATAATTTCGGTGCAGAATCGGGCGCGCGAATCGAACAACGGAACATGGGATGTCGGCCGGCCGGGGACGGGTGTCGGAATGATGCTGGATTAGTGGATGACCCTGCAGAAAATACAGGTAAGACGGGGCAAAACGGGTCAGGCTACGAGTTGTCCTAGAATCGCGCGTGCCTCAGCGGCCGGATCGCTTGCCTCGGTGATCGGCCTTCCCACCACGATGTGCGTGGCTCCGGCCGCGATGGCTTCGGCCGGGGTGACCACGCGGGCCTGATCGTCGTGCCCGCTTCCCGCCGGACGCACACCGGGCGTCACGATGGCGAATTCGTGGCCGAACTCCTCCCGCAGCGCGGCGCATTCCTGCGCGGAAGCAATCACTCCCTTGCAGCCGTTGGAGAGCGCCAGAGCGGCCAGCCGCAACACCTGCTCCAGGACTCCCCCACGCAGCCCAAGGGTTTCGAGGTCGGAGTCGTCCATGCTGGTCAGCACGGTTACAGCAAGGACGAGCAGATCGGGGTTGACGGCCTCGGCCGATTCCGCCGCGGCCCGGAGCATTTTTCCTCCGCCGCTCGCATGCACCGTCAGCATGCTCACGCCCAGCTGCGCGGCCTCGCGTACGGCGGCTGCCACGGTGTTTGGAATGTCGTGATACTTGAGGTCGAGAAAGACGCGGCGGCCCGAGCCGACCAGTTCACGCACGATCGGCGGACCTTCTGCGGTATAGAGTTGCATCCCGACCTTGTAGGCCGAGGCGGAGTCGCCAACGGCTGCCACGATCTTCCGGGCAGCCGCAGCGCTCGCTACATCCAGCGCGACGATGAGATGATCCTGCGGACCCATCGCCGCCTAGTCTATCGGTTTTAGTTGAGGTTGGCTACGGATTGCAGCTGCGCCATGGTGGTGGGCTGATACAGGTCCACGCGGACCTTCTGCAAACCGCGCTCTTGGAAGCCCAGTGCGCGGGCGGCATTATAGGAAACATCGATGATCCGGCCGTCGACTACGGGGCCACGATCATTGATCCGGACTACAACCGTCCTCCCGTTCCTCAGGTTCGTGACCTTAACGAACGTTCCCAACGGAAGTGTTGGATGTGCGGCTGTGAAATCGCGCATGTCGTAGGGTTCACCGCTGGCTGTCTGTTTGCCCTGGAAATAGTCTCCGTACCAGGACGCGGTTCCTACTTGGTAAGGCTGGGACTTCTTGGGCCTCTTGGTTGAGCCTGCACTGGTCGAAATGACCGGCGGCTGTGTGACCTTGGCGGCTTCCAGGCTGCTTGGCCCAGATGCGGCTCCGGCCCCCAGACTGGCGATTGAGAAAACCAATGCCAGACCTTCGGCGAAACGTCGTCGCATTCAGTTACCTCCCACTTGGAAAGTCGGTTTCTGGTCGTATGCTCCTTTTGTCAGACGATTTGCAAATGCTACGGGGATCGTCCGCCGGTGTCAATCGAAAAATAACAGTATAGAATTAACTAACTAGTAATTAATCAATGGTTTAGCCCGGCTAAAAGACGGAATTTCGGTGGTATGTCGTTGAAACGAGTCAAGGGGCTTTGTTAACCGTCAAGTACACTTGCCAGCCACGCAGTTGCAAAGATTCTTCGTACGTGTCCTGGAATGAGTCAGTTATGTGAGTTTTTGGTACTGTCCTAACACTACCATTAGGACAGTACCGAGTTTTTCAGTAAACGCTTGAAAAGTAATCATTTACGGTCTTAGTTTTTTACAAGAAGGTAAACAGTCGACCCGATTTCACTGTTGCGATGTCGAATCGGGTCTTGCCGTGGTGGGAAGCGGAAGCGGGAGTTCCCCTGGTACGCCCTTTCGTTTACAGTGGGTCTTATGGCTGCCACACCCCCGATCGTGCTCACGATCGCCGGCTTCGATCCATCGTCCGGGGCTGGCATCACGGCCGATATCAAGGTTATTGCAGCCCACGAGTGCTACGGCATCGCCTGCCCCACTGCCCTGACGGTTCAGTCCACACGAGGCGTCCGGCGGGTCCAGGGAGTGGATCCTAAGATCGTCGCCGAAAGCCTTGCCGAGCTGACTTCCGATTTTGTCCTCGACGCCGTCCACGTCGGGATGCTGGGGAACGGACAGGTTGCCCTGGCGGTGGCGGATTTCCTTGCGCAAACACGGCCGCCTCATGTGGTGCTGGACCCCATTCTCAAATCCAGTTCAGGAGCCGATCTGCTCGATCCCGCCGGGACGCGAATCATGATCGAACGCCTTTTCCCCTTGGCCGAACTGGTAACGCCGAATCTCGAAGAGGCCATTGCTCTTACCGGTATGACCGTCAAACAGGCACCAGAGAGGGGCGCGGCTGGCGCTTCAGTCGAGGCATCCAGTACCGGGTCGAGCGTGGCAGCGCTCCAGGCAATGCGCGAGGCGGCCCGTCGCCTGCACTCTTTCGGCGCGGCCAACGTGGTCGTAACCGGGGGCCACCTCGAAAAAGCCATCGACCTGCTGAGCTTCACGACAACCCGCGGAGTCGAGCAGGAAATCTTCAAGGCGCAGCGCCAGCGCTCGACATCCACGCACGGCACCGGGTGTGCTTTTTCAACGGCCCTCGCCTGCCATCTTGCCCATGGTCGCGGACTGCCAGAGGCCGTTCTTCTTTCGAAGGCCTACGTCTCCGCCGCCATCGCCAACGCCCTTCCGCTTGGTCACGGGACAGGCCCGTTGCATCATCTTTACCGGATGAATCAGCAACCGCGAAGAGCCGCGGCGGTGGCCGAAACAGAAACAGCACATTCCAGGAACTAAGCTGGATTCAGTTGATTTCGGAACTAATATGGGGAGATGCTCAGGCGATTTTTTTCAGGAGCAGGCCAGCGGCAAAGGCCGCGATTCCGGCTAGCAGCCACTCGATGCGCCAAAGCTGAATGGCTTGCCAGTCCAGTGCTGTTCGAGCGGTAAAAATCACGCTCACGCTCAGCGCCGCTACCAGAGAGAAGATTCCGAAAAGGAATGCAATCAGGGAGGCCGTCGCAAGGCCAAGGCGCTTGCTGAGGGCAGTGAATTCGGTTAAGCCGGGGATCTCAGCTGCCCGAGTCGTGCTCCGTTCCGGACGGCTGGCACCGCAGCAATGGCAGTAACGCGAGCCGACAATGAACTCCGTCCGGCATTCCTCGCAAGTTTCGCTGCGCTCATGCCCGACAACCTTCTCAGGAGCCGGTGGGCGCCAAAACTCGTGACGCGCCGGATTCGCCATTTCTGCCATAGGAAACTGCCTTTTACTTAGAGTTCTCATCGCACGCGAATCGCCAAAGCAACTGGGTACAAAAACAGTACTTATTGAGCAGCCAATGGGGGAGGGAGGCCGTCCGGGGGCAAGAATTACGCGATTCAAAGCCGAAATTCCCCTCTATCTTGCCCGAGTTCAGTCTGTTTTGGACGTACCCGCCTTGATTCCCACTCCCGGCAGCCGGTGACCATGCCCAACCGTGTATCCGAGGACGGTTACCCGGGGCCTGATCGGGTAAACTGGGCTTGCTTGCCTTCCGTCGGTTTCCGGTTCCGGTCTGTTTTGCCCGCCGTCGCTTTGTCGAGTCTCGCCCTGCTAGCGCTGATTTCCAGCCTTCCGCTCAAGCCCGCCGAGGCGGCTGGGCCCGCCTTTCCGAGTTCACTTCGTCCCGCGGATCCTCTCAACGCGGCTGCCGTCGACCACTACTACAACCTCGATCATGACGCTGCCGTTGAGGAGTTTGAAAAGATCGCCGCCCGCCATCCGAACGACCCTTTTGCTCTGAATCACCTTCTTTCGGCGACGCTCATTCGCGAGCTTTATCGCATCGGCGCCATCAACACGGGCGATTATGCCAACGACAGCTTTATCGGTACGGTTCATCGGCCCGCCGATCCCGCCCAAAAGGAGCGAATGAAGCAACTCGTCGCGCAAGCGGAAAAGCTGGAAAATGCCGAACTCGCGCACAACCCCGACAACGTCGATATGCTCTACGCACGCGGTGTTACGAGGGCGCAGTTTGCGATCTACACCGCGCTCATCGAACGAGCCTGGTTTTCTTCGCTGCGCAACGCCGTGGGAGCCCGCCACGATCACGAGCGCGTCCTCGAACTTGAGCCGAATTACACCGATGCCAAGCTGGTCGTCGGCAGCCACAATTATGTGATGGGCAGCTTGTCGTTTGCGGTCAAAGTGGCCGTGGCCCTGGTGGGATTGAGCGGAGACAAGCAAAAAGGCATTCAATATCTCTACGATGCCTATCGCTCCAACGGAGAAACCAGCGTCGATGCCGGCATGGTGCTGCTGGTTTTCCTGCGGCGCGAACATCGCTATGGCGAGGCGCTTGAGATTGCCACTGCGCTCGCTCCCCGTTTTCCGCGCAATTACCTTTTGCCGCTGGAACAGGGCAACCTGCTGCGTGTTTCAGGC
Source organism: uncultured Acidobacteriaceae bacterium (assembly GCA_963791085.1). Taxonomy (GTDB): domain Bacteria; phylum Acidobacteriota; class Terriglobia; order Terriglobales; family Acidobacteriaceae; genus Acidiflorens. Next base: position 600,588 of record CAWBQG010000001.1, read on the forward strand.
AAGCGCGACCTCGCCGAGCAGCAATACCGAAGCGTCTGGGAAAACGGCCGCGCCGGCAAATACGGCTCGCTCCATTACGAACTAGCGGCCCTGGCGCTCGGCGATCTGTTGCGCGGCGAGAAAAAATACGTGGCGGCTGCAGCCGCGTACGAGCAGGTCGGCCAGATTCCCAGTCCCGATCCCGAGTTCCTTCAGAAAGCCAATCTCGGAGCGGGCGAAATGTATGACCAGCTTCAGAAACGCGACCTGGCCATCAAGAAGTATCAGGCCGTTGTGGCCGTCGATTCGGGCAGCCGCGAAGCCGATTTAGCCCGCAAGAGAATGAAAGAAGCCTACCAGGAGTAGGATGCGTCGCCCTGCCGACGCCGGGAACTTTCCCGCGGCGTGGAGCGTATTATTGACCAGGGGGCGGTTATGTATTGCAACGCATGCGGCCAGGCTATCGCGGATCATGCTCGTTTCTGTTCTCACTGCGGACACACCGTCGGCCATCCTTATGTGTCAACAAGGTTGATTCGTCCGCGCTTCGACCGCAAGATCGCGGGGGTGTGCGCCGGAGTTGCCCACCATCTCGATCTCGATGTAACCCTCGTGCGCATTCTGTGGGTTTTTCTGACTTTCGCCTCCAGTTTGTTTCCCGGCGTCCTCGCCTACATTTTGGCGTGGATCATCATGCCGGAGGAACCCGCGCTGCCGCCGGTTCCCGCTGCCGCACAGCAGCAACCGGTCGCGGGCTGAAATCCGACCCCTGGCTTTGATACCCTGTCAGCGGCATGCATACCCTGCGCAGCGATGACGCCGAAATATCGTACGAAATTCAGGGCCGAGGTCCTGCCGTCGTTTTGCTCCATCCCTTTCCCGCGGACCACGAGTTTTGGCTGCCCGTCATTCCTGCGCTAGAGTCTCGCTATCGCCTCATCCTTCCTGACCTGCGCGGACACGGCAATTCCGGCGTAGGCAAGGGTCCGGCGTTCATGGCAAAGCACGCCGCCGATATTGGCCGTGTCATGGATGCCACCGGCGTCGGCAAGGCCGCCTTCATTGTCTGCTCCATCGGCGGCTATATTGTGTTCGAGTTCCTGCGGCGTTTTCACCCGCGCGTTTCGGCCCTCGCGTTATGCAACACCCGGCCTCAGCCGGACGCTCCCGAAACTCGCGCCAACCGCTTGAAGGCTGCCGAGACGGTTCTTGAGAATGGAACCGATCCGTTCCTGCAGGGCATGATTCCAAAGCTGCTGGGCGCGACCACCGTTTCATCGCGTCCCGATCTGGTCGAAGGCGCGCTGCGCATGATGCGAAAGATGTCGCCCGAAGACATCAGCCTGGTGCAGCGCGGTATGGCGGAGCGCCCCGATTCGGTGCACGACCTCAAGCGCATCAATTTGCCAACGCTGATCATCATCGGAGAAGAAGACGGGTTTGCGACCGCCGCCGATGGTGAACTGATGCGCAGAAACATCCCCGGCAGCCGGCTGAACATCATCCCCAAAGCCGGCCACTACGCTCCCTGGGAGCGCCCCGAAGCGGTGGCCCCGCTGCTGCGGCAGTTTTTGGATTTTGTTCCGTTGCTGTGAAAGCGCGAACGGATTATGCAGTTGTGAGCCGTGGCCTGTGATTCTCGACATGTGCTGTATGCATCGCCTCTGTTAAAATCGCCCGTTATGATCGAAGCATTCCTTGTTCCTGAAAATACCGTTGCTACCGCCAAGGGAGATGGTCCCACGATCGATTTGGGCGCTGCCTCCACGCGGGTTTTTCTTGCCAATCTGGGCATCACGGACATCATCGAGCAGGAAGCCATCGATGTCAGCATTCAAGGCTCAGCTGATGGCGCGACGTTCGATGCTAAGCCCCTCGCGGCCTTCCCGCAAAAGTTTTATCGCGGAGAAACTCCGCTGCTCATTGATCTTTCCGCCAAGGCGGAGGTAAAGGCGATCCGCGCCCATTGGGAAGTCAACCGTTGGGGCCGTGGCACCGAGACGCCCATGTTCGAGTTTTGCGTGACATTGCGCGAGGTGCCGCAGGAAATCGTGGCCGAGGCCACGGGGCGCAAACGAGCGCAGTAATTAGAGCAGGTCAGAGGTTAGAGGTCAGACTCCAGAAGCTCCCCTCTTCCACAGTTTGCCTAACGTCTGCCGTCTGACCTCTGATCTCGCATTCCCTCTCACCCGAAAAATTTCCGCTATAGTTGATGGCCTTATGTCGCGCCCAAAATCGAATCCCACCCGCCGCTCGTTCCTTCAAACCGCCATGCTTGGCGGAACGGCCGCAAGCCTCACTCCGCTTTACCCGGCCCTTGCCGCCGCGCGCACGGCGTCTCCGACGGACGCAGCTCAGACTGGCATCGCCACTTCCGCTGCAAAGCCATTCGAACTCGACGAGATCACCATCGCCGACCTGCAGGATGGCATGACAACCGGCAAGTTTACCGCCCGATCATTGGCCGAGAAATACCTCGTGCGCATTGAAGAAGTGGACAAACAGGGGCCGAAACTCAACAGCGTCATCGAACTAAATCCCGATGCGCTCTCGATTGCCGACGTGCTCGATAAAGAGCGCGAAGCGAGGGGCCCTCGCGGTCCGCTGCATGGCGTTCCCGTGCTCATCAAAGACAACATTGCGACCGCCGACCGGATGATGACCACGGCAGGATCTTTGGCGCTCGTGGGGGCAAAGGTGCCCAAGGATTCTTTTGTGGCGCAGAAGCTGCGTGCTGCCGGCGCCGTTATTCTCGGCAAGACGAACCTCAGCGAATGGGCGAATATCCGCTCCAGCCACTCGACCAGCGGGTGGAGCGGTCGTGGTGGCGTGACGAAAAATCCGTACGCGCTCGACAGAAACCCTTGCGGCTCAAGCTCAGGCACGGGCGCCGGCATCTCTGCGAACCTTGCCGCCGTCGGGATCGGGACGGAGACTGACGGCTCCATCGTTTGCCCAGCATCTTCGAATGGGCTGGTCGGCATCAAGCCGACCGTCGGCCTCGTCAGCCGCGCCGGCATTATCCCCATCGCGCACTCGCAGGATACCGCCGGTCCCATGTGCCGGACCGTGCGCGACGCGGCGATTCTTCTTGGCGCGCTCGCCGGCGCCGATCCCGACGACGAAGCTACTGCCGCGAGCGCCGGGAAGGCGCACGCGGACTACGCGCAATATTGCGATCCTAACGGACTCAAGGGCGCGCGCATCGGAGTGGCTCGAAAATATTTTGGTTTTAGCGATGCCGTTGATGCGCTCATGGAACAGTCGCTCGACGCGATGAAGAAGCAGGGGGCGATTCTGGTCGATCCAGCGGACATCGAGACCTTCGGCAAGTTCGACGACACCGAACTGCTCGTCCTGCTGTACGAACTGAAGGCCGACTTGAATGCCTACCTCGCCCGCCTGGGTCCGGGCGCGCCTGTCCGCACGCTGAAAGAACTCATCGACTTCAATGAACGAAACCGCGAGAAAGAAATGCCATACTTCGCGCAGGACCTGTTCGTGAAGGCTGAGGCGAAGGGGCCGCTGACCGAGAAAGAGTATGTCGACGCGCTCGCGAAGAACCATCAGTTGACGCGCACCGAAGGCATCGACGCCCTCATGGACAAGCACCACCTTGACGCAATCGTCGCGCCCACCGGCGGCCCGGCGTGGGTTACCGATCTGGTGAACGGCGATCACAGTACCGGAGGCAGTTCGAACGCCGCCGCCGTCGCCGGCTATCCCAACGTCAACGTGACGGCAGGGTCTGTTTTCGGGTTGCCGGTGGGAATTTCGTTCTTCGGGCGTGCATGGAGCGAGCCCATACTGATCAAACTCGCATACTCGTTTGAGCAGGCCACCAAGGCGCGCGCCACGCCGAAATTCCTGCGGACGATCGGGCCGGGATGATCAGGGTGTGCTTGGGGCTTGTTTTGGAGCCTTTGGCGTCAGCTTCCGGATGACAAATTCCTGAAACAAATTCCCAATCGCAGTTGAGCCAATCCCGATCCCCGCATTTGCGAACGTCAATCCCGCGCCGTTCCGATCTTGCTCGGGATAGTAGAGATTAGATATGCCGCCCGCCGCCAGATTCCCGAGGATATTTGAGTAGTTCACCTGCCAGTGTCGATTGTCACCCTTGCAGATGACGGAATTGGCAATCGCGTATAAAGCCCGAGAGGTTGTGCTGCCGGTTCCTTTGTAAAAATAGCGCGGATCTTGCTTCAGAAGCGCCGGCAATAAGGCGGCTCCAATCAGCGTGCCCGTAGTCGCGTCCGCATAGCTGGCGCCAAAGCGCTTTCCATAACCCTGAGCCCCTGGTCCGTACTCGGCAAAGTGGTTTTGCCCCTGCTCGATTCCCGCAACGGCTGCGGCGATTCCGACCGTGAATGGATCCACCATCGTCCTCCAGGCGAGCTTGAACTTCTGTTTTGCGGTGAGGGGAGCGGCGTCCGGAACATAGCTGACGTAGAAATTCGGAAGGAAACCGAGCACCCGCTGTTTTTCCTCAACCTTGATCTGCTCCTCGGCCACTTCGACCTGCGTCATCGAGACGTCGACCTCGGTGTGCTCGTCCGCAACTGTTAACGCGATCGGCGGCACGGTCTCAATCTCCCCCTCATGCACAATTCCAGAGAATGTTTGCTCCGCAAAGCCGGCCGCCGTAACGGTGAGCTGGAAAGTTCCAGGAGCCACATTCGGGAAGAAGAATTGGCCATCGGGGCCGGCGACGACTTCCTGGCCCCGGGCTTGAGGAATAGTCTGATCTCCGCCGGCGAGCTTTACCCGCGCTCCGGCGACGACCGCTCCGCTTTGATCCGCGACCGTTCCGCTAACGCTCCCGGACAATCGCTGACGGGCCTCTTCGCCGCCTGCCGAAGGTAGCTTCTGGTTCTCCGGACTCGGCACGCCCGCGCTCTGCTGGTCCGGGTTAGCCGTCGGCGCTTGCTCAGGGGTTTGTCCGCGAGCGACCGGAGTCCAAAACCAGGCGACAACCACCAGAATTAGGAGTCCAGATTTGAATCGGACGGCCATGAATGGACTTAACTTTATCTCCTCCAGGTATTTCCCTCCAAAACGCAAAAGGCCTGTGTCTTCCGCGCAGGAGTCGAAGCGCCTGTCGCAGCGTGCGGTCAGTAGTGCCAATCCATGCCTTTCCCTCGTTTCTCGAATCCCCACGTTGAACTTGGATGCTTAATATGAACAGGGAATCGCCTCAGCTGCCCCGAAAACTCCGGCGTGAGACAGCGCCCGGCAGCTGCTTTACTATTGAAATCGGATGTCCCACGATTCTACCGCCGTCATTCGCCCTGCCCACGCCGTTCAAGGACTGGTTCGCATCCCCGGAGATAAGTCCATCTCCCATCGCTACGCCATGCTCGCCTCGATCGCGCGCGGTACCAGCCGATTCCATAATTTCTCCGCCGCGTGCGACTGTGCCAGCACGCTCGGTTGCGTTGCCGCACTCGGCGCACAGTGGCGGCGCGCCGATGACGGCGCTGTCGAAATAAGCGGGATTGGCCCGGCGCTCAAAGCTCCCGCGGCCCCGCTCGATTGCGGCAATTCGGGCTCAACCATGCGCATGCTCAGCGGCATCCTTGCCGGCCAGTTCTTCGCCAGCGAACTGTTCGGCGATGAATCGCTCTCCCGCCGGCCCATGGCCCGCATCATCAAGCCCCTTGCGGACATGGGCGCAACCATTGCCTCGTCGGATGCCGGCCGCCCTCCGCTGATGATTCGCGGCGGCGCGCTTCGCGCCATTCACTACAAGCCCGAGGTCGCCAGCGCCCAGGTAAAATCCTGCATTCTCTTTGCCGGTTTGTTCGCTCAGGGCGAAACTATTGTCGAAGAGCCCATCCGTACCCGCGACCACGGCGAACTCGCGCTTCAGGCATTCGGCGCTGAAGTCGAGCGCCGGGGCACGACGACCGGCATTCGTGGAGGCCAGCCTCTCTCCGCGATCGAGGCCCACGTTCCCCGCGATCTTTCGAGCGCCGCGTTCTTTCTTTGTGCCGCCGCGCTTTTCCCCGGCTCCCACATCTCGCTTCCCGGAATCCTGATGAATCCCACGCGCGCACGTCTGCTCGACATTCTGGTCTCGATGGGATTGAAAATTTCTGTTGCGCAAATCGAGCAGCATCACGGCGAACTGGCGGGAGCGATCGAAGCTCGCGGCGCAACCTGGAAGGGCGGGACCATCGTCGGCGCCGACAGCGCTGCGCTCATCGACGAGATTCCGGCGCTTGCCGCCATCGCGCCATATTCGGAGGAAGGCCTCGAGGTGCGCGACGCCAAGGAATTGCGAGTGAAGGAATCCGATCGCATCACGGCCGTCGCGATCAACCTGCGCAAGATGGGGGCCGAAGTCGAGGAGCGTCCCGACGGCTTTCGCATTCCGGGCCATCAGCGCCTCCACGGCGCCGAACTCGATTCCTTTGGCGATCATCGCATCGCCATGGCTTTCGCGGTCGCCGCCTTGCGCGCCGAAGGCGAAACCCTTATCCGCCATGCCGATGTCGCCGGCGTTTCTTACCCAACATTTTTCGAGGATCTGCGAGCGATTGCCGCCAGTTGAAGAGTCTAGGAAAACAAAGCCACCCGCAAGCGGGTGGCTTCGCACACTCGGGCCAGAATTTACTTCTTCGTATCGTCTTTCTTTTTGCCCATTGGCGAATCTTTCGCTTCCTTATAGCCAGCCTTTGTGGCGTCAGCCTCGGTCATATATTGCCCGTGCTTGGTCTTGCCGTACCACGGGTCTCCATCTTTGTGGTAGACCTTGGTGTTGGTGTTCACCCACACTTTGCCACCGCCTCCGCCCGGAGCCTGCGCAATCGTCGACGGATCCACGGGCGCGGACTTGGTTTTGGCCCTAGCGGTCTTCGTGTCAGACTTCGATGTGTCTGGCGTGGCTGCGGGCGCTGTTGCCTGCGCCAGGCACAGCTCCGACATCGCCACCAGTAGTACTCCCAGCGCAAAAAATCTCAGTTTCAGAATCTTCAAGGAATCCTCCTTACCAGCAGATTAGTTCTTACTTGCGGTTGGTGATTTGATCCAGTTACGGCAGCCGATTATACACATTGGAAGGTGAAGTCGAATATCAAACGTCGATTGTGCAGCGGCAGTTTGCGTGTCATTCTGAGCAACCACTGGCAACCTGACTTCTTCTGCGGCGGCTCCCGCTTACGTTGCCCATCCCAAAAACACAGCAACCACTCCAACCGTGTCAATGAACCCATGCGCCAGTATGCAAACCCACAGGTTGCGTCCCGACAAGATGTACGCCGCTCCAAGCACCAGCCCCGCCATGCCTGAATCTACAATCCCCGCCGGCCCTTTGTAATAGTGCCCGTATCCAAATAGCACTGAGACGATCACAGCGCCGGCCCAATACGCTGCTTTCGATCGCCCACCCGCGTCGGCCGCCCGGTTCAGCAGGTAGCCGCGATAGCCGATCTCTTCCCCAAACGCAGCGAACGTCCAGATAAGCCCAAACCATTCGAGCGCAACCCACCAGTGGTCCGCGATCTCATTCATCCCGCTCGGAGCAACGGCCGGAGGCCAGTAGTGGGCCGTGAGAGGATCGACTACAAACTGGCCGAGCAAAATTCTCGCCGCCGCCGCGGCCAGCGCAAACAATATCGTTCGCCGCCACGAAACCGGCCACCGTAGGCCCATCGCGGTCCAGCTTCCGTCTCGCAGTTGAAATGAAACCAGGCCGAGCACAAACAGGATGGGCACTTCATTCGGAATGACGTGATACACGTTGTGCCCGATTACGATCGCACTTCCCACCGCCAATTCAGCGAGGGAGATCCATCGTTGGCCGGACGACAGAGAGTTGGAGCGAGTGGAAACAGAAGCCACAGCATTCTCAGCAGCCGTCACACCTGCGCCAGTTGGAGCATTCATTTTGGGTTACCTCGATCACTCGACCAATCGCGGGCGATGCCTCTTGACCGCGGCGGTCTCGTCAGCTCGTCTCATCGTGGCCCTATCCTCGGGGCAATCTTCGCGACCGGCGATATTGCCGAACCGACCAGAGCGCGAAATGTGTGGTCAGCATCACCAGCCCAAAGCCCAGCGACAATCCGACCGGTATGATCGTCCAGCCAAGCAGCTCTTTAGCCCCGGGCGGGGCCCCGCCGAACCCGAGCCGCACCGAGTAAGTGATATCGCCGCTACTACGCCAAATCCATAGGCCGGCCGTATCCGGATGAAACGGCTTCAACAGGCCTACGAGGAAGAAACTGATTCCAGTCCCATATCCGATGAGCGACACGAGCAGTACAAAGAACCCCGCAACACTCAAGCTGCCCCAGCGAAACAGACTTCTCAGAATCCCCACGGGCGACCGGTTCACTTCAGCCCGAGCCAGCACCGTGTCCGTCACATATTCAGTGGCCAGTTGCTCCGGACTACCCAGCGCTGCCAGCGCTGCGTCCACGCCAGCGGCGTTCACTTCTCCGCCCGTGCCTGCCCTGTCCAGGATGTGGCTGCGCAGTTCTTCGACAATCTCGCGAATCTCATCCGGGCTCAGGCCGCGTAACCTTGCGCGCAGGCGATTCAAATAGTCTTCAATCGTTTGTTGTGCATCTTGCGCCACCGTCATCTACTTCCCCCTTCCGAGCGGAGCCAGCAACTTGTCCATGCTCGACGAGAATCGCGTCCAGACTTCTGCCATCTCCAGCGCTCTTTTCTTGCCCGCAGGCATAAGCGCATAATATTTGCGCGGATGCCCGGCATCGGATTCCACCCATTCGCTGCGCACCAGGCCCAACGCCTTCAGCCGGCTCAGCAGGGGATATACGGTGCCCTCCGATACAATCAGGTCCGATTGGCTTTCGAGGCGCCGAAGAATTTCCAGGCCGTAGAGCTTCCCGCCCCACAACGCGGCCAGAATCGCCAGCTCAAGACATCCCTTGCGGAGCTGCACCTCCCACTTGTCTGCGGACTCCAGGTCGCGCGTCGCGTCTGTCCTCACGGTTTATATCTTGTAATACAATGTATCGTGCTGTCAAGAGTTTTCTCGCTGACTTTGGGCAGCTTTCCGCCGGCCATCTCGAGCGCCCGCCCGCAGTTCGTGGACGGAGCATCTCGCCCCTGTCCCCAAATCGACATTTACAATGGAATAACTCCGAGCCCAGTCTGTGCAGCAACTCAGATTTGACCGCAGGGCAGAGGATGAAGAGTCAAGAGCTGGGAGCTATGAGGTAGGAGTTGCACGCCATGCCTGACGACAAACGCCAATCCCCCGACGAACTCCTACAGCAGGAGTTCAACCGCTGGGCCGAGCAAGGTGAAGGCCCAAAGATGGAGAACCATCACCTCGACATTACCGAAAAGACCCTGCGCCGCATGGCCCTCCGTGCCGGCGAGCGTGTGCTCGATCTGGGCTGCGGGTCCGGTTGGGCCACGCGTCTGCTCGCGCGGCTGGTTGACGGCCCGGAGGTTTCAGGCCAGGTTGTTGGACTCGACATCGCCGACGAAATGGTTCGCCGCGCGCGCGCCGCTTCCCGCGACTTCGACAACGTCATGTTTGTGCAGGGTTCAGCCACCCAAATTCCCTGGGAAGAGAATTTTTTTGACAAGGTGCTGTCGGTCGAATCGTTCTACTACTATCCCGACCAGGACCGCGCGCTGGCCGAGTTATTCCGCGTTATGGCACCCCACGGGCGCCTTTTCATCCTCATCAATCTCTATAAAGACAATTCCTATTCGCTGCAGTGGGTGCCCAAGCTGAAGGTTCCAGTCCACGTCCGCTCGGCCGCCGAGTATGTCGAGCTGCTGAAGAAGCACGCTTTCCAGAACGTCGAAGCCGCGCAGATTCCCGACGACACGCCCACACCCGAGAATTACCAGACCACATCCTTCCACTCACTCGACGATCTGAAAGCTTTCAAGCGAGTGGGAGCGCTGTTGCTGATGGCCTCGAAGCCGGATGTGCGGAACGCCGCGCCCGCATACACGATCTACTGACAGATGCCCATGCGGAGCGAGGATGGATCGTCGCAGGGCGAACCTCCATCGCAGTCGAAGTACCGCTGCATCTGGCGGCTAGTAGCTGCGTTAGCGCGCTGCTCGCCGCTCACGGCTTAATTGGCTACATATCGCTGTCATCGCCCTCATTATCCCGCCCGTGGTCCATATTCTGGGCAGGGCTGAGCGGACGGCCATCATTGGAGTGGCTGATCTCGATGGCACCATTCACGTTGGAAAGCTTCACCAGCGCTCCTCCTGCGCCCAACTGCCCGTGCAGGCTATGTCCCACATACTGGTGTTTCGTCGCGGACAATCCAAATTCGTTGTGGATGCCCCCGGAAACCGTACTCGCTTTGACCTCTGCGTTCGTGTCCGAGGGCAAGGTCACATGCAGCCGCCCGTTGACCGAAGAGAGTTTCAGCCCCGAGGAAGGCAACTGGTCCACGCTGGCATCCAGCGAGCCGTTCACCGTGCTCAGTTCGGTGCGCCCCTGCAGATTCCGGGCCTCCAGTCGGCCGTTGACGCACGAAGCATGGATCTCTCCTGCAACGCCCTGAATGTCGAGTCGTCCGTTCACCAGTTTGATCTCGTCCAGGTTCGCCTGCCGCGGCACAGTCACCGTGTACTCCACCCGCGCCGGGTTGTTGTGTTCGTCCTCGCCGCCGTAATTGAACGTGTGGTCGTGGCCGGGGTATTCGGTCCGGATGGAAATCTTGTCCTGGCTTGCATCCACTTCAATCTTCGCCTCGTCGAGCCGCTCCTTGCTCCAAGCGCTCTTTACGGCGTCCACCTTTACTTCAGGCCGGTCCCAGGCGGCGATATGGACTTGGGCCATTCACATTTGCGATTTCAATGCGGCCCTGCGCCGAAAGAGGGTAAACCTTGTGAAATTCCTCGGTATAGCTCCCTTGCTGGTCTGAACCGGGCGATGCGTAGGCGGCCACCGCCGCCATGAAAGCTGCCCCCACCATCGCCAGTCTTAGAACCCGCCAAGTCCACACTCCATATTGTTCTGTCATGACCGCCTCCATCGTCGGTTAGACGGGCGTGGCGGCGATTCGTGAGTCCGAACTCCCCGCGCTGCCCCTGTGATCTCCATCACTCCCGGGCGTATGATGTTTTGGTTATCCTGTATTGCAAGAGGCCCCATGAGCTGGCTGCAGAACAAATTCGAAAAGAACTTCATGATCTCGACGGTGGACTACGTCTTCAACTGGGCGCGCAAGTCGGCACTCTGGCCGATGACATTCGGCCTGGCCTGCTGCGCCATCGAGATGATCGCGTCCTCCACGGCGCGTTTCGATATCGCGCGCTTCGGCTCGGAAGTCTTCCGCCCCAGCCCGCGCCAGTCTGACCTCATGATTGTTTCCGGCACCGTCACGCTGAAAATGGCGCCGATCGTGAAGCGCATCTACGACCAGATGCCCGAACCCAAGTGGGTCATCTCGATGGGCGCCTGCTCGTCGGTCGGCGGCCCGTTCAATACCTATGCCGTGCTGCAGGGTGTGGACCGAATTGTGCCGGTCGACGTGTACACCATCGGCTGCCCGCCGCGTCCCGAGAACCTGTTCTATTCGCTGCTCAAACTGCAAGACAAGATCGATACCATGACGCTGGCCAAGAAACCCACCGAAGTGCGCCTCGACGAGAGCATGATGGAAAATTTCAAGCGCCACGTAATGGTCGCGCAAACGATGCAGCCGAGGTAGTCGTCAGTTCGCAGTTGTCAGTCAACGCCCGCTATGTGATTCTTGTCATCCTGAGCGCCGCCTCAAGCCGCGCTTGCGCGGTGAGGGCAAGTCGAAGGACCCCTGCGTTCAGCACGACATCCTAAGAGCGGCTATGTCCTTCGTGAAGATTGCCACCCAACCCGATCTCCCCGGTCTCAACGAAGCCAAGGAACTCCCCTGTGGCGGCAAGTTGATCTGCGTTGCTAACGTGAACGGCGAAATCCACGCTATGAAAAACACCTGTCTTCACCGCGGAGGCCCGCTCGGCGCGGGCGTAATCGAAGATGGAAAAGTTATTTGCCCATGGCACGGCTGGGCGTGGGACCCAAAGACCGGCCAGGCGCAAGCTCCTGGAGCGAAGGTCGCCGTGTATCCCGTAAGAGTTGAGGGCGACGACGTGCTGATCGAGGTCGAATAAGACTGCGTAGCCACGGACGCCCTCGTCCGGGGTGTCGAGCGAATCCTGACCGGAAAAGCGCCGACGATGTTGTTCGCTCCCGGGCGCGCATCCAACCACCTGGGCCCGGGCCTCTGGCAAATCTGGCACTTTCTGTCCTAGGCAGTTGCGGAGTTCGCGTGTTCTCGTGCAGGATAGTAGTTTCGCTCGACATTCTGACATTGCACCGTGAAGGAGCAGTTTGCGCATGAGCTTTCCAAGGGCGGCGCGCCCTGTACTCTTGGGTCCAAGGTATCTCCGCCTGACACTGGCTGCCCTCGCTGTTTTGTGCCTGGCAGGGCAGTTTGTTTCCTGCAGTGGCAATGGCAGGCTCCCGACCACTGGGACCGGCAATACCGCCTATTTGACCTTGCCGAATCAGGGTTCCGTGCTCATGCTGCACATCGACGGCGCCACGGGCGCCGTTGCGGTCCAGGGGTCTACGCCGGGATACGTCGGCCTCTCGCCCTATGGACTGGCTCTGGCACCCTCAGGAAAGTTCCTCTACGTTGCCAATTCCGAATCCGATAACATTTACACCTTCAGCATAGCCAGCGACGGATCCCTATCGCTGAGCGCCACTACCTCCGATGGCGGGTCAGGCCCGCACGAGGCTCTGATCGATCCCTCCGGCAAGTACCTGCTTGTCACTAACAGCGGGTTGACCTCCGATGTTTCGGTTTTTTCCATCGATTCCTCAACCGGCGCTCTCAGTGCCGTTTCCGGTTCGCCCTTTTACGCGAATAACGGTGCCAGCGAAATTGTGATGCCTGCTGCCGGCAATCTGGCTTACGTAAGCAACCCCAGCAGCGGTATGGTGACCGAGTTCACGTTCGATCCTGCGACCGGTACTCTAACCCAAGTGGCCGGGTCACCTAGGTTTTCCGGAGCCGGCGCGGACGCTTTGGCGGTCGACAACAGCGGGCAATTCCTTTACGTTGCCAATACATCAGCTCAAAATCAGGGCTCGAATGTGATCGGAAACATTTCTGCCTTCAACATCAACGCCGCAACCGGGGCGCTGACTCCCATCGCGGGCTCGCCATTCGCTCCCCCGATCGGCACGGGTCCGAGCACGCTCGTCGCGGTCCCCAACAGCCAGTTTCTGTACGCGACCACTCCCGGTTCCAGCTATAGCATCTGGTGTTTCGAGATCAATTCTCTGAATGGCCAGCTCACCGTCGCCAATGAGTCTCCGTTCAGCCTGACGGCCGGCGGCCAGTTCGCACTGATCGATACCAACGGCAACTATTTCTTTATCGGAAGCGGGCAATTGAACAGCATCGCCGCCTATACTTACGACTCCAACACGGGGCAGCCAACGGCTGTCTTGAACTCGCCATTTTCCACCGGACAGGTGCCTGGGAAAATGGTGATTGTCCCCTAGGCGAGTCAAAAGCCGCACCTCACCGTCACCTTTGGTTGTGATCTGAGTCACTGCCCGATGTCTGCGCTGGGACGATAAATAGCTTGTCGGCACCGCAGGCTCGAGAACGGTGCGAACTCGATTTCTGGAGTTGCCAACGTGTGTCTTGCCATCCCGGGAAAGATCCTGAGTAGCGAGGATTTGGGTTTCGCGCGCACCGCGCGCGTGCAGTTCGGCGGCACTGTTCGCCAGGTGCGGCTCGATTTCGTGCCCGAAGCCTCCGTCGGCGACTACGTGCTGGTGCATGTCGGCTTTGCCATCAGCAAAATCGACGAGCAGGAAGCCGAGCGTACCTACCAGTTGCTCGCCGAGCTAGGCGTGCTTGAAGAGGAGCTTCCTGCTCCCGACGTTCCTTCGGAAACCTCCAGCTAACTCTTTCGAACCCAAGGCTTTCCTTTGTGCCTGGAACCCGTCCTGAGCGAGGACTGCGCCCTGGGGTGATCGCTCCTGTATGGGCGGTAAGATGCCCGAGTTCACTGCTCACATGTTTTTGTGATGTCCATCACCGAGCCGATGTTCACGGCGGCTTACAGTGAATCTCACGGCCCCTGGTTCGCCTTCGAGGCGCTTTTGCGATGAAATTCCTGGACGAATACCGCGATGCAGGCATCGCCCGCCGTCTTCTGGCCGAAATTGCGGCCACAGTCCGCCGGCCGTGGGTGCTGATGGAAATCTGCGGCGGCCAGACCCACACCATCATGCGGTACGGTCTTGACGAGCTTCTGCCCGCCGGCATCGAACTGGTTCACGGTCCCGGTTGCCCGGTTTGCGTCACTCCACTTGAGACCGTCGACAAGGCCCTCGAACTCGCTGCTCGTTCCGAGGTCATCCTTGCCTCCTACGGCGATATGTTGCGGGTTCCCGGCTCCACGACCGACCTGTTTACGGTCAAGGCCCGAGGCGGCGACGTACGCATCGTCTATTCGCCGACTGAGGCGCTGAAGATGGCCCGCCAGAATCCGGACCGTAAGGTGGTCTTCCTCGCCATCGGATTTGAGACGACCGCGCCCGCCAACGCCATGGCTGTCTGGCAGGCGAAGCAGGAGGGGATCGGTAATTTCTCGGTGCTCGTGTCGCACGTGCTTGTTCCGCCCGCTATTCGCGCGCTCATGACATCGCCCGATTGCCGCGTCAACGGCTTCATCGCGCCCGGCCATGTGTGTACTGTGATGGGATATGGGGAGTACGAAGCGCTGGTGCGCGATTTCCGTATTCCAATCGTCGTCGGCGGCTTCGAGCCGGTTGACCTGCTGGAAGCCGTGCTGATGCTGGCTCGCCAACTGGAGAAAGGCGAGGCCAAGGCGGAGAATCAATACGTGCGGGCAGTCAATTACCAGGGAAATTTGCCCGCGCAGCGCATCATGAAAGAGGTCTTTGAGATTGGCGACCAGAAGTGGCGTGGCATCGGGACGATTCCGGCAAGTGGCCTGCGCGTGCGCGACGAGTATGGCGACTATGACGCCGCGCGCCTCTTCGGCCTTGCTTCCATAACGGTCGATGAGCCCGCCGAATGTATCAGCGCGCAGGTTCTGCAGGGACTGAAGAAGCCAACCGATTGCGCTGTTTTCGGCATGCGTTGCACGCCCGAGAACCCGCTGGGTGCGCCAATGGTCTCTTCCGAAGGCGCCTGTGCGGCATACTACAATTATCGGCGTCACCTGATCCCGCGCTGAGTATTCCATGGACGAAAAGGCCAACTCGCTTGCCCAGTTGATATGTCCGGCGCCGCATCCGGTGAAGGATACGATTCTGCTGGGCCATGGCAGCGGAGGGCGGCTCAGCGCCGAGCTGATGCGTTCGGTCTTTCTGCCTGCTTTCCACAACCCGGTTTTGGCGCGGCTTGACGATCAGGCCATCGTTTACGTGAACGGCGTACGACTGGCGATTACAACGGACTCATTCGTCGTCAAGCCGCTTTTTTTCCCGGGTGGAGACATTGGTTCGCTGGCGGTCCATGGAACGATCAACGACCTTGCCATGGGCGGAGCGAAGCCGCTGTTTCTGAGCGTCGCATTCATCATCGAAGAGGGCCTTTCAATGGCGGTGTTGCGCCGCGTGGTGGAATCCTTACGCGCGGCGGCGGAAAGCGCGGGCGTGGAAATCGTCACTGGCGATACCAAGGTCGTGGAGCAGGGATGTGGCGACGAACTGTTCATCAACACGACCGGAATCGGCTTGGTTCCCGCGGACCTTGAGCTGTCGGCGAACCGCGCGCGTCCTGGCGACAGGGTTTTGCTCAGCGGGTCGATCGGCGAGCATGGAATGGCGATTCTCGCGCAGCGCGAGGGCCTGGAATTCGAGTGTCCGGTCGAGAGCGACAGCGCTGCCTTACATGGTCTTGTGGCCAGAATGCTTGATGCGAGCGCACTTCAGCCTGGAAAGTCTCAGGTCAGCGGCGCGATCCGCTGCCTGCGCGATCCTACGCGCGGCGGCGTCTCGAGCACGCTGAACGAGATTGCCGAGCAGTCGCGCGTTGGCATCCAACTCGAGGAATCCGCGATCCCGATTCGCGAGGAAGTGCGCGGCGCCTGCGAAATGCTGGGGCTCGATCCGCTCTACGTTGCGAA
This sequence comes from uncultured Acidobacteriaceae bacterium, assembly GCA_963791085.1. Taxonomy (GTDB): domain Bacteria; phylum Acidobacteriota; class Terriglobia; order Terriglobales; family Acidobacteriaceae; genus Acidiflorens. The sequence goes on from CAWBQG010000001.1 coordinate 616,686, forward strand.
CGAGGGCAAGCTGATTGCGATTGTCGCGCCGGAGGCCGCAGACGCTGTGCTCGGCGCGATGCGCGCCGATGCGCTCGGCAAGAACGCGCAGGTCATCGGAACGGTCGTGGAGTCGTCATCGCCGATTGTGACCATTCGGACGGCGCTCGGGACTTCGCGTTGCGTCGATATGCTCGCGGGAGATCAATTGCCGCGCATCTGCTGAGGACGTATGCACGAAATGGGCATAGCCAATTCGATCCTCGAAGGCGTCACGAAGGAGTTGCAGCGGCGACCAGGAAGCCGCGCTGTCAAAGTCGGAGTGCGCGTCGGCGAGTTGGCTGGAGTCGATCCGGACGCTTTGAGCTTCGCGTTCGAAGCACTGACGATCGATACCGAACTTGCCGGTCTGACGCTCGACATCGAGTACGTTGCGCCGCGCAGCCGATGCCGTGAATGCGGGAGCGAGTTTAACGTTCGCAACTACGAACTACTTTGTCCGAGTTGCGGCAGCTTGAGCACGGAACGCATCAGCGGCGACGAACTGGAATTCAGGTACCTGGAGATCGAAGAACCGGAATCGGCTGAAACCGGGCGCGCAGAGCCGCAACTTGCATTGGAGGCAGAGAAAAAATGAACCGTGTTCCGATGGAAGGAAAAGTTCTGAATGAAAACGCGCGCGTTGCCGCGGAATTGCGGGAACGTTTTTGCCAAGACCGCGTGCTGGTCGTCAACCTCGTCAGCTCGCCCGGTTCCGGCAAGACTACGCTGCTGGAAAAAACGCTCGAAGCCCTGCCGCGCACCAGTCGCGTGGCCGTTCTGACCGGCGATCTTCAGACCGAGAACGATGCCAATCGCCTGAAACGCTACGGTTTCCCGGTGAAGCAGATCGTCACCGGTGGAACGTGCCATCTCGATGCGCGCATGATCGAGAAGCACATCGCGGACTGGGATCTCGGGCAGCTCGACGTGCTCATCGTTGAAAACGTGGGCAACCTGGTTTGCCCTTCGAGCTACGATCTCGGCGAATCGGCCAAAATCGTTTTGCTCAGCGTGACTGAAGGCGAAGACAAGCCATTGAAGTATCCTTCGATCTTCTTTAAGTCGGAGTTGATGGTACTTACTAAGATCGACTTATTGCCGTTCGTTCCATTCGACGCTGATGTAGCTCTGGCCAACGCACGTCTCGTCCATCCAGGCATGGAGGTGGTCAAGGTTTCCTGCCTTGCCGGCGACGGCGTGCGCGAGTGGATGAATTGGCTTGAGCGGCGCAAACGAACATTCTTGTCGACGCTGGCGCAGCCTGTCGGGTAGCATCAGGGCAGGCTCCTTCGCAAGCTAACGCTCTGGGACACTGACCCTGGTACCCTACCCCCCGGTATCCGGTCCATTGGAATCATCGGGTTAGAGCGGATGCTCTCGCAAAGTATTGAGCCGAATAGAGTTATCGGCAAAGTCTTGAGGGCGCAGAAGTTAGGGGTGAGTTGCCCTGTTTTCCCGGGGGTCTGACTTTTAAAGTTCTGATTCCAAAAGATATTATTGCCGATATACCGAATGATCTTGCTTACTCTGCCCCGGTGAGCGATCACGGCCTGGTTAGGTTGTCAAAGAACAAACTTACTAACTCAATTTTAACACGGTAAGTCAAGAGGAAAGTTCTGGCGTGAGCCGGGACGGGATATATATATACCGCGTAATCTGGCGTCGTGAATCCCACCCTTTGCAAAGGGCGCGAAGGGCGGGGCAGCCTCGTCGGAACGTGGGCCAGTCCCCGACATTTTCGAAAGTGGGGTTAACCGTGGGTTACCTTACCTGATACAGGGTTTCCCCTATTGTTTCATTCGGTGATGCTTGCTCCAATTAGTACCCGTGAACGAAGATGCGCGGCCAACGACCAATGCCGAACTTGAGAAGCTACATCAAGCTCTCCGCATATGCACTGACAGCCGCGTCCGAAAAATTATTGAGGAGTGGATCAAAGCCGCTGAACAGCAAGTAAAGTCAGACAAAAGTTCAAAGTAGCCCCCCTGCTTTGTTAGGCCTAAAGTGCGTTGTTTGAACATTCAACGGCGAGCCTCCCGCCTCGGTTGAACGTGCCAGCCCCCGCGGGGTCAATGAGTGAAATCGCTGGTTACAGCAGTTGGGCCGTGGTTGCCATCGAAGTTCATTCGCCATGGACAACGGGGGTTCGCGCTTCTCGCGCTCGGAGGCAGAAACCGATTAGAATCTCTCGTGGGCTACTCTGCCCCATCAAATGATCGAACACGAATCTCACTCACACGCCCACCACACCGGGCTTCCTTGGCTCGATCTCGTCATCGCTGGATCGGCGATTTTCATCTCGATTGTTTCTCTCGTCGTTTCCATCCACCACGGTAGTACGATGGAGAAACTCGTCGCAGCCAACGAGAAACAAGTGGAGGCCTCCACACTCCCAATCATCCGCTTCACGACCGGAAACGTGTCAGAGAATGAAAACGTCGTCCACTTTGACCTGAGGAACGGCGGCACTGGCCCGGCACTCGTAGAGTGGTTCCGAGTCAAGTGGAATGGTCAGCCGACGAACGGCCCAAGTGATTTGCTCACCCTTTGCTGCCGCAGCAAGACGCAGCAGGCTCGGTCGGTTTGGCAAAATGTGGCCTCCGGCATGACCCTCCCCGCGGGTCAGTCGGAGAGCATCTTTCAAATTCGCGCTGCTGACGCAGATCCCGATTCGTACCGGCTCCTCGATACTGAGGCACGTTTTAGAATCGAGGCAGAAAGCTGCTACTGCTCGGTTCTTGACGAGTGTTGGATTACTGACTTCAAGGTCCAGCCGCGGAAGGTCAAGACTTGCGAACCCATTCCTGACAATCAACGCTGGTAAGAATGCTGAGCAATACGTGCCGAGCCTTCCTAGTGGCTGACAAATCCCCATCTCTGACAATGTCGGCGGTGTCAAGCACTTTTCGAGCACACTAACACATGCATTCCGAAGAGCGCGCCATTTCGCTCTTGTGGAAGTTCTTGCTTTTTGCTCTACCAACCAAGGCTCGCTCGTAATCGTTTCAGGTCAGGAACTCGGTCCGACCCATCCATCTCTTCGGTCTCAACTTCGATCATTACGCTCATTGATCTGCTCGATGCTACGAAACCCGCGACTAAAGGAATCGGCCTCCCGAACTGAGGGCTGATGGAGTCCTGATTGCTAAAGGCTGATGGGGAGGGTGAAATCCCATGTTTATGCAGGAGTAGAGTCCCACCCTAACGTCGCAAAAGGCGCGACGTTAAGTTGGGGCACCCAGCTTGCTTCAAGATGGGGATATCAGGATCGGCGTCTTTCCAGAGGGTGAGAAATCTTTTTATTCAGCCAGCGCCCGAGCGCGGGCGGCCTGTCCTTTGAAACGTAAGCCTTGCTGGATGGCCTTTGGGTTTCATCCAGACTGCGAATTACCCTTTGTGCTCGTAGGTTGCCATGATGACGCCTGTCGACGATACGTCATTCCCAACCAGCTTCATGTTCGCGGGGTGCGAGGTGCTGCCGAAGAGTTTTTTGCCTTTTCCAAGAACTATCGGACAGGTGGGCAGTAGAAGCCGGTCAATGAGATTCGCTTCCAACAGCGGCGGATGGAGTGCGCACAGTGATTGCCATCACCGCGAGGCGCGGGCTCGAACACAACAGACCATCTACCAGTTTAAGAGGTGGCGGATGTTTCTCGGCGAAAAATCCCCATAGCACTCATGGATCGGCTCGATGCTACGAAACCCGCGGCTAAAAGGAATCAGCCTCCCCAACTGAGGGCTGATCGGGAGGATGAAATCCCATGCTTTATGCAGGAGTGGAATCCCACCCTAACGCCGCAACAGCGCGACGTTAGGATAGGGCACCCGGCTTACGGGCTTACTCCTCCGGTGTGGCAGTCGCTGCAGTTCACTGCGGTCAGGTCACCCAGATCGACCGGGTGCTTGAATTGGCCTGGAGGATTCGTTTCCACGGCTACTTTGTTCTCGGACTGACTTAGGACTGTGTGGCAGGAGTTACAGTCCTTGGGGATGACCTTGCCTTCGGGGCTTACGTGGTTGCCATCGTGACAGCGGAAGCAGCCATTGAAATAGAGATGGCCGATGTTATTGGGATGGGTGCGCCAGTCGATCTTCATCTCGGGGAAGAAGGTGAGGCCGTAGATGCGCTGCGTTTCTTCGATGGCGGAGCGAATCTCGGGCTGCCTGGATTTGGCGAGATCGGGATACTTGGTTTCGTAGAAGCCCTCGATGCTTTTGGCGATGCCCTGCATGGCATCGTCGTTGGCCGCGTACTTGCCGGTGAGGGCAGCGACGGCCTGCTGTTTGATGAAGGGCAGAGTGATGTCGTAACGATGCGCGGCGAGGGAGCGATCGACGGAGGTGTCCGGCGGCACGTAGATGTGCGTGGGACGGTTGTGGCAGTCGATGCAATCCATGCGGCGCCTGGGGGTTTGGGCGATCTGATCTTTGGTGAGCTTGGAGTCCTTATCGAAGTATTCGGTGACTCGCCCCTGCGGATCTTTGGCGTAAATGTAGGCTATGTTCTGGCGCTCTTCATCGGTGGCGATGTAGCTGATCTCGTTGGCAATGTTCATGTGCCAGTGGATGCCCTCGGGTTCGCCGGTGGAGGGATCTCCGCCGCCGGTGCTGATAAGGAGGCGAATCTGACGAGGAGTGTTTTTCTCGTCGCTGGAGTAGTGGTTAAAGACTTTGAGCTGTGCGCCGTAAAACTTTTTCGGCCAGTGGCAGGTCTCGCAGGTATCGGCCGCGGGGCGCAGGTTGTGGACGGGGGTGGGAATGGGCCGGGGAAAAGTGTTGAGGGCGGTCTTGAAGACCTGGCGCGCTCCCGAGAGCTTGGACTTGACATACCAGGTTGCACCGGCGCCGACGTGGCAATCCACGCAGGCTACGCGCGCGTGCGGAGACTGCTGATATGCGGTGAACTCGGGAGCCATGACGGAATGGCAGAGCTGCCCGCAGAAACCGACGGAATCGGTGAAGTTGTAGGCCTTGTAGCTGCCTACGACGCTCATGCCGACAAAGACGATGATGAAGGCCAGGAAGAAGGCCATAGCGCCGCGCTGGGCGGGGTCGGAGAAATCGAGACGGAGATGGGGAGAGGCGCCGGCGGACGTGAGGCGGCGGTGGCGAGCGTAGAAAGCCCCCCCGATGACGAGCGCGAGGCCGAGCACGAGAAAGGCGGGCGCGACCATGTAGGCAAGAATGCCGACGTAGGGGCTGGAGTGGCGCGAGGTGAGGTCAATGAAAAAGAGGAAAAGAACGTTGCCGAAAGCGACGACGGCGACTGCCAGTCCAATGATGGAAATGGGATTGGCGAGGAGCTTACGGATGCGGGCGAATCCGGTTAGTGGCGGGGCGTTCTCTTGAGGATCGGGCATGACAAGTACAGACCTCCAGCGTTCAGATCCGGAACATTTGCTTATACATTAATTCAACGGCGAGGGCGATGACTTTTGTCAGGGCGGGGGCCGATCGGGCTCGAACTGCGCCGATCGGCTCCGACTTCTATTCGCGCGTGGCGGTCTCGTGAACAGGACCGTTGCCGTTCACGGGTGAGGAATCGGCTGACTCCGATTCTTCGCGCGCGGCGGCGAGGAGCGTTGCGGTGTCGAGGCCGTGCTCCTCACGGTAGTGGTGCTCGGAGACCTTGCCGTCCCACCAGGCCCAGTTCATGGGGTAGACGTCAGGATCCACGAAGATCTGGTAGAAGTGCCAGACGACGATGGCGAGCGAGGCGAGGATGGCTTCGTAAAGATGAACGGCGGTGGCGATATCGAGCCACCAACGCGGGAAGAGGTGCCCCATGTAGACCTTCGCCCACAGTGCGGTGCCGGTCGCAGCCATGACGATGACGCCCCAGACCAGAGCCCAGTATTCGGCTTTTTCGGCGTACGTGAAGCGCTTGAATTCGGCTTTCTTGCCGCCGAGTCCGAGGTAGTAACGCATGGTGGCAATTGCATCGAAACCGTCTTTAGGTTCGGGCAACATGTCCTTGACCATACGGCGGCCATCGTGGGTCACGATCAGATAGACGAGGTGATAAACGCTGGTGCCGATCATGGCAACGGCGGCGATGCGATGGATGATGCCGCGGGCTTTCTCTCCCATGCCGGGGATCATCGAGAGGAAAGAGTCGGGGAATTTCAGGGCAAAGCCAGTAACAACCAGGGTGATGAATGAGGTGAGGAGCACCAGATGCTGCCAGCGCTGACCGGTCGTCATGCGCGTCACGGTGCGGGGATACATGTCGCGGCGATCGAGGGCTTTGCGCCGCCAGATGATCAGGTTGTGCAGGACCATGCCGCCGATGACGGCGAGGATCATGCTCAGGTAAAAGCTGCGAATCCAGCGGACAGCGATGCTGCCGATATCGGCGGAGAGAGGCGCATCGACGTGAACTTTGCCAACAACGAATTTGTCGGTGACGCCGGGGTGGCACTGGCCGCAGGTCTTCACGAGATTCGCGCGGTTGATGGTGGAACGCGGATCGCTGGACGGAAGAATGTTATGGACGCCATGGCAACTGGCGCAGTTGGCGACTACCTTCGAGCCGAGTTCGGAAGCGAGTCCGTGGTAGCTGGCGAGGTAGGTGCTGGTGCGGCCGCCTTCAACACCGAATTCCTGCGAGAGACGAACACCCTCGTGGCAGCGGGCGCAGGTTGTGCGCGCCAGGTTTTTCGCGGCGACGGAGGAATTGGGATCGAGATGAGACTTGATGGAGTGGATGCCATGGCAATCGGTGCAGACCGGGGCGAGCGAGTTGCCCTTGCTGATGGCCTGGCCGTGGATGCTCTGCATGAACTCGGTTTTCACCGCCTCGTGGCACTTGGCGCAGGTGGCGGGAACGTTGAATTTGAAAATGGAGGATTTGTCGTCACTGGCGCGGCGGATTTCGTGGACGCCGTGGCAGTCGGTGCAAACGGCGGCCTTGGTGGATCCGTTGGCGACGGCCTGGCCGTGAACGCTCTGCTCGTAGGAATGAAACTCCTGCGTACTTTGGCCGACGCTCTCCATCACGATTTTCTGGCCGTGGCAGGTGCCGCAGGTGGCGGGGATGTTGTTGTGATGGACCGGGGACTTGGGATCGTCGGCAGCGACGATCTGGTGCGGGCTGCCGTGGCAGGACAGGCAGGTAGGAGCCTGGCCTTCGCCATCCTTGCGGGCAACGGCATGAACGCCCTGCAGGTAGCCATGGACGGCATCGTCGTGGCAAGTGGCGCATTGCTGCGGAACGAGTTTATCGGCGTGTTGCACTTCGTGAGTTTTGCCGTGGCAACTGGCGCAAGCTTCTTTGCCGAGGATGGAGTGCACGCTTTGCGGAACCTGCGCTGATTTCCTGATCGTGGCAGGTGGCGCAAGCGGGCATCTTCATCGGCTTCGGGTGCGGGTATTCCTTCACGCCGACGTGGCAGGTGGTGCAGCCGAGGTCGCCATGCACGCTGCTTTTATGTTTTGCGGCATCCACGTGCAGGCTCGGCCGGAGTCGGACTTCATTCCCGGATCGCCGTGACATGCGAGACAGTCCTGGTCGGCGGCGTAAGCCGGCGAGGCGCCAAGCATGGCACCGACGAGGACGAGGGTGACGGTAATCCCGAACAGCATGCCGAGTTGTCGCGCGGGCTTCACTTGCGTATTCCTCCTACTTGTACGCAAACAGCATGGCGTAGATGATCCAGATAACGATGCAAAAACCGATACTGAGCGCGATCCAGGCAAAGCCGCGGATGGTGCGCACGACGACTTCAGGCTGGGGTTCTTCCATGTGCTCTTCGAGCTGGCCTTTGGCGACCAGGGCTTCGTACTCGAGCGGCTTGTCGCGCTTGAGTTCGGCCAGGGGCATGTGGCCGGTGAAGACGACCGTATCCATGGGAAACTTTTCCGGCCGCAGATGGGTGTTGAAGAAGTGGACGGTGAAGATGAAGCCGGTTGCGAGCAGGGCCTCGTCGCTGTGGATAATGGTGGCGATGTTGATAAACGAACCCGGCAGCAGGCGCGTGAAGAAGACCGGGAACCAGAGCGTCAGGCCCGTCGATCCGATGACGGCGATGCCCCAGAACACGGCGAAGTAATCGAATTTTTCCCAGTAGGTCCAGCGTCCATATTGCGGCCGCGGGCCGCGGCCCACAAACCACTTCATGGTGGCGAGGAACTGGTCGAGATCCGCACGATTGAACATCATGGTATCCGGGCCGAAAATCAGTCCCCAGCCACGATATGCCTCTCGCGCTTCTTGTGCTGAACGAGATCGTAGAGGTGAGCGCAGAAGACTCCGAACATGAGGACGGCAGCGGAGCGGTGGATGAAGCCTGCCGTTTCAAATCCGCCGAGGAAACGCGAAACCCTGGCAGGCCCAGGGCGTGTAGGAAAACTTCAGCGTCAGGCCGGTGGTCGCCAGGCTGATGAAGGCGATGATCATGCAAGCGTGCAAGGCGCGCTGCAGGCGGGTGAAGCGGACGAATTCGCGATCCGGGCGTATATGATCCTCCCCGGCCCGATGTCAGGGCTCGCTCGTCTGCGGTTCGGAGATCGAGATCAGCCGACATGACTATCCTCGCGATTGGCATTTGGTTGGTGCGACGATTCCGCCTTTTCGGCCGCTTCCCGAGCCTCTTCGTCGCGCAGTTCACGGCGCATCTGGAGAGCCTTGGGCAGCCACAACAGCGTGTGAATCCCTCCGAAGACGAACGTGCTGACGAGCAACGCCGTCATGCCCCAGAAGGTCCAGAACAGGAACGGATATTTCTTCGGGTCGTGGTGGGTGGCATGCGTCAGGTAGCCGGCAAAGCGGCGGGTGGCGTTGGAGTGGCACTTCTGGCAGGTGGCGACCACATTGGCGCGGCTCAAATGCGAGCGCGGATCGGCGACGCGCAGAATGTCGTGCGAGCCGTGGCAGTCGTAACACTTGGCGGTTCCGGTGTAGCCGAGGCGCGAGACCTTGCCGTGATAGGTCTCGAAATAGGTCTTGGCGATCTCGCCGTGGCATCGGCCGCAGTTCGTCCATGATGTCGAGCTTGAAGCCGGCTTCATCGGTGCGGCGGATCTGGTGGGCGCTGTGGCAGTCGCTGCAGACGGGCAGCTTCTTGTCGGTCTTGGTGACGGATGCTGAGTGCACGCTCTCAACGAACTGCTCCTGGATTCCGTGATGGCACGCGCCGCAAGTGGCGGGCACATTCTTGGGATTCACGGTGGAATCGGGATCGGTGCGCGGCAGGATGAGATGCGCGGTGTGGCAACTGGTGCAAGTCGCCGTCACGGTCAGGCCGCTTTTCATCAGGCCCTTGCCGTGAATGCTTTCGGTGTAATTCTGAATGATTTCGTGCTGCGGTCCGGTGTAGCGCAGGGCTGCTTTCATGCCCTCGCGGTGGCAACCGCCGCAGAGTTCGGGCACGTTGGTAGGGAAGGTCTTGGACTCGGGATCGTGTTTGCCCAGGATGTGGTGCGTGCCGTGGCAGTCCTTGCAGATGGGCGCATTGTGGTCGCCGGCCGCCTGGAGCTGTGCCATGACGGCTGCGCTGATATTGCTGGCCACTGATCTTCGTGGCACTTGCTGCAATCGACCGGATGGGTGATGGTCTCGCATGGGCGCACGTGAGAGACATTGACCTCGGAGTGGCACTGGCTGCAGGCGACACCTTTTTGGCCATGGCGCGAGCCGGCAACTTCAGCGGCGCTGCACGAACATGGCTGCGGCCATCGTGGGCCTTCAGGTTTGCATCGGCGTGGCAGCGCATGCAATCGGCGTCGGCCATGCCCTGGGAGTAGAAAACGTTGCGGACTTTGTGGGGCTGGTGGCAGTCGAGGCAGGCGGGCAGTACATTTGCCTCTTTTTGCCAGAGTTCGCCCCGGATCGTCTTGCGGTGCACCATTTCGATTTCGGCATGGCATTTGGTGCAGGTGGCCGCGATGTTGCGCCGGTTGATCGAAGAATTCGGATCGGTGTGCGGCAGGATGTTGTGCGGGGTGTGGCACGACACGCAGGTGGCGGCGACGATCAAGCCTTTCTTGAGAACCGCCTCGCCGTGGATGCTCTCCGAATAATTTTCGAGAATGTTGTGCTGGTCGATGTTGCGGTTCAACTGGACGGGCGTGCCTTCGCGATGGCAACGGCCGCAGACGAAAGGAATATTCAGAGGGGCAACGGCGGAGCGTTTGTCCTTAACCGGGAGGATGTCGTGATTGCCGTGGCAGTCCACGCAATGCGGGGCGAGCGTGTCGCCGCGGGCAATGGCCTTGCCGTGCAGGGAGGCGGCGTGCTGCTTCTGTTCGTCGCTGTGGCAGGCGCCGCATTGGACAGGAGCGACGCCGGGGTCATGGGGCAAGTCCTTGCCGTCGAGCGAGGCGTGGCAGGAAGTGCAGGAGAGGACGCCGTGAACCGAAGTGCCAAATTTCTTGGAGTCGACAAACAGGGAGACGGTCCGACCGCCGTGCTTGACGGTCATGGTCTTGTCGCCGTGGCAGGCGAGGCAGTCGTCGTTGGTGGGACCGGCGGCGCGGACGCCGGGCGCCCCGAGGGCGAGAAGCAACAGCGCCGTCCACGCGAGCGTTGCGGCCCATCGGCCTGGCCATGCTGACATCCGAGACAGCCTCCTCACCTAAGAGAGCTAGACGACCCTCTATCTTCGCGGGGTAAAGAACATTGCGGCAGTGAGTCATGACACTCGGGGACGTGATTCCGGTCACAGGGCGAAAGTACGAAGGGCGAAGGCAAAAAGCGGCAATGAAATCGCAGGGAAAAGTGCGGCTCAGCAGCGCAGGCGAGGTGCGCGGGGACTCATTGGGGCTGGAAAGCGCCGTGATTATGATTATGGCGAGTACGCGCCATTCCGAGGGTGCGGACGCGGTCGTACGCTTCATGGAGATCTTCGCTGAGCAGATTCACAACCTGCAGGCAGACTTCGGAATGCTGGTGGAGAAAGGGCAGCAAGTCCTTGCGGCGGACCTCGGCGGCCTGGACGGGGTTCACGACCTCGGCAGTGACTTGGTAGGACCCGCCGGCAAGGACAGCGCTCAAGCCGAGGATTTCACCGGGAGAGGCGGTGCGCAGGGTCATGCGCCGGCCGTTTTCCGAGCAGACGGAAAGCCGCACCCGGCCCTCGCAAAGCAAGTAGACGGCGCGGGCAGTCTGGCCTTCGCGGAACAGCACGGTTCCGCGCTGGTAAGTCTGCACAGACTTGATCCCGTCGAATTCCCCGAGAGCATCGGGCGGCAGATCGCAGAAAACGCGATCAGAGCGTTGCGCGCAATCGAGACAACTCTGCGACATAAATTCTACCCCTGAGAGTTTCATACGCGCAGGGAAGGGGTAAAACAGTGACTCGAATCACCCAAAAGGGTGACCCCTAGCACAGGGAGGGAGGCCGGTTAACGAAGCCGGTTAACCGGTGGTGGCGAGCGAACGCAAGGCGGCCTTGTTGCGGATAACGAGAGTGGAACCTTTGGCCTGCAGGATCTGGCGCTTTTTGAGATCGGCGAACAGACGGGTCACGGTTTCGCGCGAAGTCCCGATCATCTGCGCGATTTCTTCGTGGGTGAGCGCCAGCTTGAGGCGCGGCTCCTGCTTCATGGACTCTCCGTTTTTCGAACTCCACTCGATGAGCAGCTTGGCAAGTTTCTCAGCAGCGGAATGCGAAAGTCCGAGCGAGCGGACTTCGTGGCAGGCGACGTTATACTTTTCGCTGAGCTGCTCGGCGACCTTGAAACAAGCCTCGCTGTGTTCCTTGAGGAAACGGAGGAAATCCTCGCGCTTGACGAAATTGACCTGGCAGGGATCGATAGTCTCGGCAGTAAGCTCATAGGCCTTGCCGGAAACGGCGGCGCTGAGGCCAAGGACTTCGCCTGGTTCGGCAATCTTGAGGATGAGAGTCTTGCCGTCGCTGGCGCAGATGGAGAGTTTTACGCGGCCTTTGCAAAGAACGAAAATGCCGCGGGGAGCCTGTCCTTCGACAAACAGGACGGCGCCCTTGGGATAGGCGGTCGCGTATTTGATGCTCTCAAACGACTGAAGGGCAGCTGTGGGCAAATCGCAGAAGAGGCGCTCGGCGCGCATCTTGCAGGTAAGGCAGCTTTCGATAATATCCAGACCGTATGGTGAGAGCATCTCACACCCCTTGGTGACGTCGGGCGCCAAACGGAGCAGTTACAGGCGAACTCATTGTGACCGACATCACGCCTTCAGTGTGCGTCCCCGGTTAACTTGCAGCGGTGACAAGGGGCACAAATGGGTGTGATGTAAGTCACACCCGGGTCTGCACTTGCAACGGCATCCCCTAAGCGCACGGATTTGATGGTTTTCCAGCCGTTTTCAGGGCATACTGAACAGGCAGGCAAGAAGCGGATTTTCGATTCCGAGGACCTTTCCGTGTCCCTATATCAAAACGAAGGCCAGCCCGAAAAGCATCTGGAACAGTCGGGGCGGCTTCTGCCTTCCGCGCCGGACGCGGAAGCGCAGCGGAGACGAATGCTGATCGCGCTGGGAATTCTGTTGCTGGCGCTAGTGGCCGTCATCATAAAGGACTGGGATTTCTGGTTTCCCAGCGCAGTCGACTCCCCAGAAGTGGCGGCGCGCAAAGCCAAAATGCTGGCGCCGGAGATCACGGGGGAACCGGCGGCGCCCACCCATGAGCGCAGGACGGCAAAGGCCGCTGAACCGGAACCGGCCGCGACGACTCCGCCCATGACAGCCACAACGGAGCGGGCCGTTTTGCCGCCGTTGCAGGTGGAAGTGGTGGCGGGTAACCAGCGCGTGACTGTGCCGGGGAAAAATCCCGCGATCCACGTGGATGTGGGTACGGGGATAACAGGTTCGGGCGCGCAGATGCAGGCGCAAGGCGGGACGGCGAGTGGGGGCGGCCGAGTGGAGCTTTCGCCGCAGATTCAGCAGAGGTTGAGCGTCGCGGTTCCCCCCGATTACCCGCTGCTGGCACGGCAAATGAAGGTGCAGGGTGCGGTCAGCCTGCAGGCGCTGATTGCGCGCGACGGCACGATTCAGGAACTGCAGATTCTGAGCGGACCCGAGATTCTGGCGACGGCGGCGCGCGAGGCGGTGAAGCAGTGGCACTTCAAACCGTACCTGCAAGCGGGCCAGGCGGTTGAAACGCAGGCGAGAATTACGGTCAATTTTACGATCTCCACGAACTAGTCACGATTGCAAGGATGCGTCGATGCGTTCCCGCGTACGCGACTTCTGTTCTATTCCGATTTTCTCCTGCTTGCTCTGCGTGCTGTTTTGGACGGCGGCCGGTTCTCTGACAACGCCTTTTGCCCATGCGCAGAGCGGCGCGAAAGGAGCGGCCGCCATGGCTTTTTCGCTTCGCAGTCCCGATTTCGCAAATGGGGCGGATATTCCAAAGCAATTCACGTGCAGCGGCGAAGACCTGTCTCCCGTGCTCGAATGGAACGATGCGCCGCCGGGGACGGTGTCGTTTGCGCTGATCGTCGACGATCCCGATGCGCCCTCTGGCAATTGGGTGCATTGGGTGATCTTCAACATCCCCAAGAGCACACGCTCCCTGCCACGAGGGTTTGAGAAACGGGACCAGGTCGCGGACGGAACACGGCAAGGACAGAACGATTTCCGCAAGGTTGGATATAACGGCCCGTGCCCGCCGCCGGGAAAAGCACATCGCTATTTCTTCAAACTTTACGCGCTGAGCGCTGCGCTCTCCCTGAATCCGGGAGCGACCAAGGGTTCGGTCGAGCAGGCGATGGAAGGACGCATGTTGGGGCGCGCAGAGTGGATGGGGCGCTACCGGCGCTGAGGGCTGCTGCTGGTGGGCGCAACGCTTGAGTCGCGTAGCCAGGCAGCGATGTCGCGTGGGGTAAGGGTACTTCGATTGCGGTTGAGCTTGGCGTTCGCGGCTCAATCTTCGCGCAGCATGACACGGCTCTGATTGAGGAGCGGAAAAACGGGGCGGAAATTAAAACGGGCGTCCGATTCTTTCGAATCAGGGCGCCCGGGCAGCCCTCCCCCAGAACTGCTCACGAACAAGGTACGTCTACGCTGAAAATCTGAAAATGGCACTCGGGTGCCAAAGTAGTTCCACTAAAGTGCCATAAGGTAAGTTGAAGAAAATGCGCCTGTTATTGGGCGAGGCCCAGGCTAGCGCCCAAGAGACGCCGGGGAAGCCTCGGGGGCACGGATATCCGGCAGGACGAGCCGGTTAGCGAAGCGGGCTATCAGGGCGGACGGACCAGCTCTTAGAGGGAGGTAAAGCACGCAGGATCAGCCGCTTTGCGACCGGTGATCTTCGTCACAATTGCGCGTGACACTTGTCACGGCCTCAAGTTCGCACCTCCCCTAACCTTCCATCGTGGGTGAGGTGATCGCCATGAAAGTTCTGGAGGGAAATGAAGTCGTGAGCACGACATTGGTCGAACCTGCGCAGCATCCTGCGAAGCAGGAATTCAAGCCGCGTTTGATTTTCTGGGAGGTCACCAAGGGGTGCAACCTGCGGTGCATCCATTGCCGTGCGACGGCGACCGAGCTGAGTTCTCCGACGGATCTGCCGACCAGCCGCGCGCTCGAGATCATTGACCAGATAGCCGCGTTTGCAAATCCGATCCTGGTGCTGAGCGGTGGCGAACCGCTCTATCGCTCGGACATTTTTCAGCTGGCCAGTTACGCAAAGGACAAAGGGCTGCGCGTCGCGCTCGCCACCAACGGAACGCTGGTGACAAAAGAAGTCGCGCGCATGATTTCAGATTCCGGAGTGAAGCGGGTTTCGATCAGCCTCGATGGCGCCGATGCCATGACGCACGACACGTTCCGCGGCATTCCGGGCGCGTTCGAAGCGGCCCTGCATGGGTTCCGCAACCTGAAAGACGTCGGGATGTCGGTGCAGATCAACATGACGATCGCGCGCCACAACGCCGACCAACTGCCGCGCGTGCTGGAGATGGCGAAGACGGTGGGGGCCGATGCCCTGCACACTTTCCTGCTTGTTCCGGTGGGATGCGGCGTGGACATTGCCGCCGACCAGATGGTTCCTCCGGAAGAGTACGAGCGCATGCTGAACTGGTTTTACGACCAATCGCTCGAAGGCGGTATTGAACTGAAGGCCACGTGCGCGCCGCATTATTTCCGGGTCGTGCGCCAGCGGCGAGCCGCCGACCGGCGCGCTGCCGAGGCTGCGGCCAAGGCCGCGCCGGTTGCCACGACTCAGGCGCGGCAAGCCGCGTCTCTACCAGGCGCGGTCATTGGGCCGACGGACATGATGATGCCGGGCAGTACCGGTATTTCTCTGAGGCCACAAGGCCCTCCCCCGGGACAGCACACGGGACATCCGAGCGGGCATCCCAACGACATGAATGCTATGACGAAAGGATGCCTGGCCGGGACGGGCGTGTGCTTCATCTCGCACGAAGGCGAAGTTTTCCCGTGCGGATATCTGCCTGCGATCGCCGGCGATCTGCGCAAAGAGCGTTTTGCCGATATCTGGAATGACGCGCACGTATTTAACGAGCTACGCGATACCAACAACCTGAAAGGAAAATGCGGGTGCTGCGAGTTCCGCAACGTCTGCATGGGGTGCCGCGCGCGCGCCTTTGCCGCGACCGGCGACTATCTTGATCCGGAACCCTTCTGCGTGTACGAGCCCAAGTCTCCGCATCTGCGGGCTAAAGTTACGCAACGCGAAAGTTGAGTCCCTCCTCCAGAAATGAACCTGGGAAGAGCTGTTTCACGGCTCTTCCCGTTTTTTTTGCGGGGTCATTCTAGAGGGCCTTTTTTGAATTCCGCTTCATTTGCAGACTGTTGGGTTCGGAAAGCTGTGATCAAGTCCAACAGAAGGAGCGCCCCCACAGGGCGCCGGGCTGCACAGAGGAACGCATTCCGCGAGGCTCGATCGAGTTGGAAAGAGGCGTTAGCGGTTTAGACTATTGTGTCGGGATCGGAAGCCGGAATCAGGAATCGGGGTCAGGACTTGATCGATATTCATTGTCACATTTTGCCGGAGGTAGACGACGGGCCGAAGTCGTGGGAGGTTTCGATCGGGATGTGCCGCATGGCGGCGGCGGACGGCATCACGCACATGGTGGCGACGCCGCACGCGAACGACCGCTATGCCTACGATCGAGAATACCTGCTGACGCTGGTGGCGGAATTGCAGAAGCGGGTGGGGGCGGCGCCGGAACTGAGTCTGGGCTGCGATTTTCATTTTTCCGACGAGAACCTGGAGCGGTTGTTCACGCGGCCGCAGAGATACACGATCGGGGAGACCAATTATCTGCTGGTCGAACTGAGCGATTACAGCATTCCTCCGAATCTGGCAGATGTTTTCCGCCGACTGGGAGACCGTGGGCTGACGCCGATTCTGACGCATCCGGAGCGCAACCCGCTTTTGCAGAAGGCGCCGCAACGCGTGCTTGAGTACGCCGACCTGGGTTGCCTGATTCAGGTGACGGCTTCGTCGCTGACGGGGTTCTGGGGGGAGCGTCCGGAGGCTGTGTCGCGCTGGCTGCTGGAGCGGTCGGCGGTGCACATCCTGGCGACGGACGCGCACGATACGCGGCGTCGAGTGCCGGTTTTGTCGCAGGCTCATGCCGTGGCGGAGGAAATGGTGGGCGCCGAATATGCGGTAGCGCTGGTTGAGGGAAACCCGGGAGCAATCATAAAAGGCGCACCGATTCCATATTGCCCGCGTCCGGTGATGGAGTAGGAGAAAAGGATCGAGTTGGGAACGGCTCCTCGGTGAAATCCGGCTTTCTGGCTTTCCGTTGTTCGGTAGCGTTGTGCGCTAGCCTTCAATTACCAGTTCAGGCTCGCTCCTGGTTTCCCTGGCGGGCGTGGGCCGTGCTTTTTCGGACCGTGCGTCCTCCTTCAGATCCGTTAACTGCAGGCTCATGTTTCCCGCGTTGGTTGCATAGGCCAATCCGGTTTCCATATCGATAGTCCCTGCCCGAATCAGCTTCTCGATCTCCTTATCGAAGTGCTGCATGCCCTCGGTATCGCCATCTCTCATGGCATCCAGAAGAGTCCTGCCTTCGTTTTCACCCTTCTCCATATACTCCCGCGTGCGGAGAGTGGACTTGAGGATTTCGATGGCAGCGATGCGGCCAGCGCCATCCTTGCGAGGAATGAGACGCTGCGAAACGATGTAGCGGAAACTCTTGGCCAGACGATTCCGAATGATGGACTGCTCCGCGAGAGGAAAGACTCCTACCACGCGTTCGACTGTTTTTGCGGCGTCGATTGTGTGCAGGGTGGAAAGGACGAGGTGGCCGGTCTCGGCGGCTTCGAGGGCAATCTCGATTGTCTCCTTGTCGCGCATTTCGCCTACCAGGATCACTTTCGGAGCCTGCCGCAAGGCCGCGCGGAGGGCAAGAGAGAAGCTGGGAGTATCGCTGTGCAATTCCCGCTGGTGAATGATGGAGCGCTTATGTCGATGCAGGAATTCGAGCGGATCTTCAATGGTGATGATGTGATAGGCCTGAGTTTCGTTGACGCGGTCGAGAATCGCGGCCATGGTAGAAGATTTTCCGGAGCCGGTTGGGCCCGTAACCAGCACAACACCATTTTTCAAACTGGCAATCTCCGCCAGTTGCGCGGGCAGCTTGAGATCCGCAAAGGTGGGAATGGATTTGGGGATGACGCGCATGACGATGGCGTGGGTCCCGCGCTGCATGAAGATGTTCACCCTAAAGCGGCACTGGCCGGGAAGGCTGTAGGAGACATCGCAGGATCCCTGCTCCTGGAGCATCGTCATTGCCTATTTGTTTCCGCCCATCAGTTCTTCGGCGATACGGCGCGTGTCTTCGGAAGTCAGTAACTCCAGCCCTGGAACTTTCACCGCCGCCAACTGGCCCGTTACCTCGACATGGGGCAAGCTGTGGGGCGAGAAAATAAGGTCGCTCACGCGACTCGAGAACTGGAGCATCGCCAACAGCAATGCTGGTACAGGGATGGTTGGCTTGCGGGGAGCACCCGTATTGGTAGCCGGAGGGCTGGCTGGCATATCCATTTGTGTGCTCCTTTTCGATGCTTGAGCGTACGTGCCGGCGGAAATGATCTCAAGTAACGGAGGTTTGGCCGTTAGTCATGTGGACGAGTCGCGATTTCATTGAGCCAATCTAAAGCGATCTAAATGAGCTAAATCCAAACCCGTCTGAATTGATCTGAAGGAATTCAATTGTGTGAGCCTTTTCGACTTCCGTTATCGCTATAGAGAGTAAGGGGCTGGAGAAGATCGGTAACGACGGCTTTGAAGCTCCTCCAGAAAATTGACTTCTGTAGCGGTGACTACAGGCGCAGAGCACATGGGAGCGAACCTGCTTCCATGCAATGCGGCGGTCCGGTTGCAAGCCCGGGCGCGGCTTCGAAAAGCGGAGGTGGTTTATGGCGAAGATCATTGAGTTCTACGTGCCGACGAGCTTCCGGAAAAAGGCGACCAAGTGGGTCCCGCCGGAGCAACAGGGGAAAGTGATTCAGTTCGGCTTGCCACAACGGAAGACGGCCTGATCGAAACTGCGGTCCCGTCCGGAACGGGTTCACTCATTCTTATCGATTAATAGGGAGGAATATCATGGCCCACCAAATTGAAACAGGTGCCCGAAAGAACTCAGCGGGGCCGGAGACTCCGGGCATGCTTTATGGACTGCCGTGCGCTGACTGCCGCGCTTACTATGCTTCGAGCGTCGCTGAATGTCCCGTTTGTCACTCGACGCAACGGATCACAGCATCGGGCGTTCCAGGAGCCATTCCGAAGATGAGAATGTAGGTGAGCGGAACGCTCCCCCTCGCTTAGCGACGCCGCCTCGGGGGCTAAAGCCCCGGCACAAAGAAGACATCCTTTATTGCAGCGCTGAAAACGCTGCGCCAACCCAAAGCAAATCGCTGCGCCACGCCAAAGCAAATCGCAGGGTTAGAGGGTTAGACTCTCCCGCGCAACAGGCGCGGACCGGGTAGAAAGTTCATCGCAAAAAGCATGACATTGTTGCCCCACTCGTCACACAACAAGTGGTGCGACGAGCCACATCGCGGCTGAAAGTTTGAACTAGCACGGGGCGGGCTAACGCTGAGGAATGGTGTTTGCGGGCGCTTTCTTTGCACTGTCCTTGGGATCGGTTACCGCTGGCGCGGCGGGAGAGGACGTCATGGCGCTTTCGGGATTGAGCAGGTGATCATGGCTGGGGCCGAGGCCGAGTTTGATGAGGGCGCGGGAATCGGGAGTTGTTTTCGATTGCCAGCCCTGAGCCTCCTGATAGCGCTGCATGGCGGCCTGTGTAGTGCTGTCCCATGCGCCGGAGGGTTCTCCCTCCATGTAATGCTCGCGAATGAGAGCTTCCTGGATTTCGCGGGTGCGCGTGGGATCAATGATCTGCTGACCGCGTTTGGCGGCTGTTTTCTTTGAACCCCTTTTGCTGCGGGAATTCCTGGTGGCCGCAGAAGATTTGTGCACGTTCGTTTTGCCGGTTGAGTGGCTGGTGGCGCTGGGTTTGGTTTTGGCGTGCGTCTTGGACAAAGACGAACTGGAATGTGAAGCAGGTTTGGCGGGCGCAGACGTGGTATCAGCGGATGCTGCGGGCAGAGCGAGGCTCAGCGAGATGGCGAGAGCCGTGTGACGCCAACACCGAGTTAGAAACCGAGTTAGAAAAGGACCAGCCATTCTGTTTTTCAATCCCGGGGCGGGATCTCGTCCCGTCCTTCCCGGTGCCGACATCACTATCTTTTCTTTCGCCCCTTTGGGGCTGAATCGGTTAGGACTTGCACCCACGGCTTACGCCGTGGGCTGCATTCTTTCGCCGCTTCGCGGGTCGTGCTTACGGCGTCAAAAGATGGCACAGCATCGCGGCTACCGTCCGCAAAAAACTGGCGAGAGCTGGCTACCCTATGGTCACCGAAACGGGTAAGGTATGCCAGTCTCGCCTGATTGTCCAGCAGTTACGGAAGTGTACCGGCCAAAAAGATCGTTCCATCCTGGGCTCTTGCGCCGCGCGGACGCACCAACAGAACGACGTCCTGCCCACTTTTCAGAGACGACTCGATCTTCGAGAAGTCCTCGGGGCTGTTAACGGCCGTCTTGTTGACCTCGAGGATGACATCGCCGCGATTCAAACCGAGATCCTCGGCAAAGGAGCCCTGTTTCACGTCCTGCACCACCACGCCCTTGCCGGCCGGGATGTTGAGGCGGTCGGCGAGATCGCCGGTGATGCCGCGAACGGAAAGGCCGAATTTGCTGGCTTTGGGTTCCTCTTCGCCCTGGTTTTCTTCGTCATCGCCGAGACGGGAGGCGAACAGCTTCGAGCGGTCCGCGATAGTAACCGATGCTTCCTCTTTCTTGCCGTTGCGGACAAAGGTCAGCTTGGCCTTGGAACCGGGTTTGCGGGAAGCGATGTCGGCGACGAGATCGTCACCGCTCTTAAGGTCTCTGCCGTCGACGGCGGTAATGGTGTCGCCGATCTTGAGACCGGACTGATCGGCAGGGCTGCCGGAGACGACATTGGAGACGGTAACGCCAGCGCCGTAAACACGAGCGATAGCGGGATTGGGCTGAGCGGCAAATTCAATGCCGATGGAGCCGCGCGCCACGCGGTGCTCGGGGCCAATGAGCTGGTTATAGACCTGGACGACGGTGTTCGAAGGCATGGCGAAGCCGACGCCGGCGTAGGAACTGGTCTCGGTCAGGATAGCGGTGTTGATGCCGATGATCTCTCCGGCCATGTTAACGAGCGGGCCGCCGGAGTTGCCGGGGTTGATGGCGGCGTCGGTCTGAATGAAGGACTGGAATTGGCGGTTGGGAACGATGTTGCGGCCTTTGGCGGAGACGATGCCGGCGGTGACGGTTTCCTGCAGTCCGAAAGGACTGCCGATGGCCAAGACCCAATCGCCGACCTGCATGCCGTCGGAGTTGCCGAGTTTGGCGGCCGGGAGCGGATGATCCACGTCAATCTTAATAACGGCCAGATCGGTTTCCTGATCCATGCCGATGAGCCGGGCGTCATGACCGGGGGAGCCTGGGGTTTCATCCCCCAACTTGACGCGAATGCGATCGGCCTTTTCGACTACGTGGCGGTTGGTCACGATGTAGCCCTTGGAGTCGACGATCACACCGGAGCCGAGTGAGCGCTGGCGGATGGTGCCGGCATCAGGGGTACCCTGGCCGCCGAAAAATTTGTCGAAGAAATCCTGGAAAGGGGTTTCGTCGTCACCGCCGCCCTGGTCTTCCGGATTGTCGGGCTGGGCATGAGGATTGCGCCGGTGATGCGGGTTCTTGATGGTCGATTCGGTGTTGATGTTGACCACGCTCGGTTCGAGCTGCTTGGAAATCTGGGAGAAGGCGTTGGAGAGCTGTTGCGGGGCGGGTATGGACAGGGGCGTGGCGTCAGACGATTTCTGGCCTTCCTTGCCCTTGACGCCGTAGGAAATCACGGTGCCGATCAGAATTCCAACGGCGAGTGTGGCCAAAATCGTAAAGGTGTAGGCCCACCGATTAGCCTTGAAGCGCACCCAGAAGGCGCTTTCGCGCGAATCCATTTTTCTTCCTCCTAAAAACAATCCTTTATTATACCTTTGCCAGCGAACGGGGACGTGAAGGAAAACACCGGCCCCGGCTCTGCCGAAATGAGCCGGAATGGCAGTCTGCTCCTACCCACGCAAAGCCGTGTTCCACCAAAACCATTTGCGAGATCGCCGCGGTTAGACACCTGTAGTTAGACGCAGGAAACGGGGTTGGCGTTCCTACGGACGCGGTGTAACTAAACCGGGTTTGCCGGCCGCGCGGCTCTGTGGTTAGACAAGCCCCGCGCGGGCTTCATTGGGGCTTTATAGCGATCAAGTCGGGAAAACAAACCGGAGCACCGGCGCCCTGGCCACCGCACATATTATTGGTGGTGTTGTTGATGTAGGGGACCTGCTGGTCGGTGCCCTTAATGGTGTTAATGATATGGACTGATCCGGCCGGACAGGGCACGTTGGGATCGTGAGACTGATCGCATGCCGCAACGAAGACCTCACTGCCGTCGCTGGACGCCGAAGCCCAGCGCGGGTCATAGCTATTGACAAGCTGAACGGCGCTGGTAGTGCCATTAGCGACGTTGACGATGAGGACGGCAGGAATGAAACGGGCCACGATGATCATTCTCAGCGCCATTGGCGACCAGGCTAGCGTAAACGGGAGTGAAGGGCCCCTCGGGGACGGTGTAGATGGCGGTGGCTGCGAAGCTGCCGAGCGTGGGGGGATTGCAGAAGTACTGGCTCAGTGTGCCGGGGACTGTGACCGGCAGGGGAACCTGCATGAATTGCGTGGTCAGGACCTGAATCGAGGGTGGCTCGAGCACGTACAGACTCTGGCTGATCAGATCGGAATTTCCCTGCGTGACGTGCTGCAGAATCGGACCCGGGAAAATCTGCAAGGGTACGCCCGAGGTCGTAACTGTAATTGGGCTGTTGAGATTTAATTCCACACTCGGGGCGCTGGCGAGGGCGCAGGTTGAGAACGCCGAAACGGCGCCCGACGGCGGCGCCGCCGCTCCGGCGACGTAGGCGAAGCTGCCGTCGGGAGAAAAGGCCACAGCGGCGCCGGAACTTGGGATTGCCACCGGAGCGAGCGGATTGATGGTGGAGTAGACGTACATGGTGCCGGCATTCGTAAGGATGAATATTTTCGATTCGTCGGGTGAAAAAGCGGCGGCGGTGGCGACACTCGGGAGCACCAAGCGGGTGACGGTCGAGGAGTTACTGCTGACGGAGTTGTAGAGGTATACCTGAGGCGCCGCCGGGTTCGTGCCGTCAGAGACTACGACCTGCTTGCCGTCATTGGAGATGGTAAGCACGGTGCCGCACAGTGCAACATTGCAGGGCGTGCTGGCAGGGGAAACCTCTTGGGGGCCGGTGACGCCCCCGACGTCGTAATACATCAGTCCTTGATTGCTCCCCAGGTAGATGCGCGACTGATGGTTGAACATCATGGAATTGGGAGTGCGCGGGATGGTCACGGTGGTGCCGATGGGATTGGTGCCTCCGGAAGTAGTCGGCGTGACGGCGAACATGACGCTGGTGCAACCATTGGTGCTATCGCCACATTGATCGGTGGCGGCCCAGGCGGTGTAAGTAGGGGGAGAAAGATTGGTCACGTCAACCGAGATGCTGCCGTAGCCCGGCAGGGAGTTGGTCGGCGAAACGGGCCCGTCGCTGGCAAAAACATAGACGGGCATGGCCGAGGGATAAGGAATACCGGGCGGGGGAGGAGCTGGGTTGGGGACGGTGATGTCGGGCACGACTCCGATGTTGCAGGTGGGTGGAGCGCAGACGGCAGAAATATCGGCGCCGCCCTGGTTGGGGCGTGCGGTGGCGGTGTTCGCTCCGGTGGTGTTGGTCAAACTCGAAAAGGACACGACTTCGGGATTGGAACTGATCCAAGTGAGAGGTGGTTTGGTCAAAGTGAAGTCGAGAGTATCCACGGCCGTAGCCTGAAGGGCAACCGATCCACCACTGGAGAGGTTAACCGAACTTACAGTGGTACCCGCTGCCTGGAGCCGGACGTAACGAACCAGGCAGGTTGTGACCGGGATGGAGTTGCTGGTCGTGCCGGAGACAAAGGCGGAGAGTTGGGTGACGCCGGGGCTGGCAGCCGTGATTTGAACCTGGTTGAGGGGCAAGGGAATTTGCAGGGGCGGATTCGTATTGGTGGTGAGCACGCCGGCGTTGGTGGAAGCCCAAATGATCTGACCGACGGTATTGGTTATATCGACACCATTATTATAGGCAGTTGCTTGATAGAGCCAAGTCTGCCCTTGAGAGAAGCAATCGTAGGTGGGCGGGAGGGTTTGGGCCTGGGAGAGTTGCAGGCTATCGATATGCTTATGAACATAGACGATTGCTTGTGGACTCGCGACACCGGCGGCGACCGCGGTAACGATAGCGATGCCGTCGTTGCCGGGACTGCAGAGCGTTTGGGAGGAGTCCCAGGTTCCGGCGCAAGCGTTGCCACCACTGGTTATGGAAAGCGGAGGCGGCACGGTGGACCCGGGAGGACTGCTGACGATGAACTGAATGTCGGCGCCGGCGATGGGGCGACCGTTTCCATCCACTGCGCTGGCCGCAAAGGGCTGCAAGCCGCCGATCTCGAGCGAGATGTTGCCGTTAGGGCTCAGCGAAAGGCTCTTTACCCCGCCGGCGGTGGCGGACGTGCTGCTGCCCAGGCACCCCGTGAGAGCAAGGGCGAGTGCGACGGCCAACACCAAAAGAAGGACAGAACTGCAACGTTGCATTGACCCTCCTCGCGTCCGATTGGCGGGCGCGAGATTGCGAATGATTGGAAAACTGCCAGTGTAGAAGGTCGGGGTTAAGGTTTCAAGGTTTCAAACAAAAGTTTCAAGGTTTTAGAGCTTCAAAGTCAGCGACCTTGGGCGGTGCCGCTCGCAGGCGGTTCCGAACCTCAAAACCGTAAAACCCAGGGAACGCCGGCGACCTTGAACTCTGCGAAGTTGAAACCTTGAACCTCTGAAACCTTGCAACCTCTGTTCACAACCCGATCTTTCTGTTCGATGCGCCGAACAGTGGTTGACGGTGTGCGGCTCCAGTTGTTATTATCGTCAGGTTCCGCGAGTTAAGTCTGGCTTGCCTGTGGACGGTGTCCCGCGCGATACGCGACCTGCGTTGAACATGGGCTCCGGGATGATTCTGGCTGAGCTTTGAAGAAACACGGACCCGGTGCGAAGTGAAACCGGGGACGCCCTCGCTGAAACGTTCCGCGAAAACCTTTGCGCCCGGCTTGGAACCAAGAGCATGGGAGTCACGCGAGGCTATGCGGGAGAAGCAGGCGAAACGGAACGCCTCCGAGCCCTCAGGGTGAGGCGTGGCGTCACCGTCGTCGGCGAATTTGGGAAACGGGAAATCAAAATTTCTTGCCGCATTCTGTGCGGGAGACTATGGCTGGGCGCAAATTGTCCATGCCAGCCCAGAGACGAGGGGGACCTCGTCCTCGAGAGAAGCAGTGTGCGGGTGAGTGTGAAAGACGCGCTGTGGCGCGTCCGGGAGTTGAAAGAGTGCCAACTTTTAATCAGCTGGTGAAATTCGGACGGACGAAGCCGAGGTATAAGACGGCGAGTCCGGCACTGCAGTCGTGTCCGCAGAAGCGAGGGGTTTGCACGCGCGTGTATACCCAAACGCCGAAAAAGCCGAATTCGGCGCTGCGAAAAGTGGCGCGCGTGCGGTTGACGAATGGAATTGAAGTTACGACCTACATTCCAGGAGTGGGCCACAATCTGCAGGAGCACTCGATTGTGCTGATCCGCGGAGGCCGCGTAAAGGATCTGCCGGGCGTGCGCTATCACGTGGTGCGCGGAACGCTCGATGCTACCGGCGTCGCAGGTCGTAACCAGAGCCGCTCGAAGTACGGATCGAAGCGCGCCAAGAAAGCGTAGAAGCAGTTGCCAGTGGTGTCAGTGGCGAGTTGCCAGTGAAACGCTGCGAAATCAAAGCTGAGAGCTGAGAAGCATGCCAAGAAAAGGACATACCCCAAAGCGGACGGTCGAGGCGGATCCGGTGTATGGATCGGACCTGGTGACGAAATTCATCAACTCGATGATGTGGCAGGGCAAGAAATCGACGGCCGAAGGCATCTTTTATACGGCGCTCGACAAGCTGAAGGAAAAGGGCGGAGACGAGCCTTTGAAGCTGTTCACGAAGGCCGTCGAAAATGCCAAGCCGCTGCTGGAAGTGAAGACGCGGCGCGTGGGCGGCGCGAACTATCAGGTTCCGATCGAGGTTTCGCCGGACCGCAGGACATCGCTGGCGATTCGCTGGATCGTTACCTATGCCCGGGGTCGCGGCGAAAAGGGAATGATCGACAAGCTGACGAACGAGTTGCTGGATGCCGCGAACGGCAAAGGCGCGGCCATCAAGAAGAAAGAAGATGT
The DNA here is from genome assembly GCA_963791085.1 of uncultured Acidobacteriaceae bacterium. Taxonomy (GTDB): domain Bacteria; phylum Acidobacteriota; class Terriglobia; order Terriglobales; family Acidobacteriaceae; genus Acidiflorens. The sequence continues at coordinate 642,543 of CAWBQG010000001.1, forward strand.
ACACCGGATGGCGGAAGCCAACAAGGCGTTCGCGCATTACAGGTGGTAAGCGCAGCCGCGAGTTTCGGGCCGAGAGCCACGAGCAATCGCCAACAACTAGCGACCAACGACGAACGACAGATTTTGAACGGGCCCCAGAGAGGATAGTTAAGGAAGCTGTGCCAAGAACAGTCCCATTAGAGCGCTGCCGCAACATCGGCATCATGGCGCACATCGACGCCGGGAAGACCACGACGACGGAGCGCATCCTGTTTTATACGGGCAGGACGCACCGCATCGGCGAGGTGCACGAAGGTACTGCGACGATGGACTGGATGGAACAGGAACAGGAGCGCGGGATTACGATCACCTCCGCGGCGACGACCTGTACCTGGCGCGACATCCGCATCAACATTATCGATACGCCCGGCCACGTGGACTTCACGGCCGAGGTGGAACGCTCGCTGCGCGTGTTGGACGGCGCGGTCGCGGTGTTTGACGCCGTGCACGGCGTGCAACCGCAGTCGGAAAAAGTCTGGCGCCAGGCGGACAAGTATGGCGTCCCGCGAATCTGCTTCATTAACAAGATCGACAAGATGGGCGCTGATTTCGAGCATGCCGTCGACACCCTCCGCAAGCGCCTCAACGCCAAGCCCGTGGCCATTCAGATTCCCATCGGACAAGAAGACAAGTTTCGTGGAGTGATTGACCTGGTCGAGATGAAGGCGATCGTCTGGCAGGACGACACGATCGGCGCCGAGTATCTGACCGAAGAAATCCCGGCTGATTTGAAGAAAAAAGCCGAAGCGTTCCATACGCAACTGGTCGAAACCGTTGCCGAGAACGACGACGACATTCTGCACAAATTTCTGGAAGGCGAAGCGATCTCGGCCGATGAGTTGAAGGCCTCGCTGCGCAAATCGACCATTGGACTGAAGCTGTTTCCGGTGGTGGTGGGAACGGCGTTCAAGAATAAAGGCGTGCAGCCGCTGCTCGATGCGGTGGTGGATTACCTGCCTTCTCCTCTGGATACCAAAGAAACGCACGGACTCAATCCGGAAACGGGGAAGCCGATCACGCGCAAGGCAGACGACAAAGAGCCTTTCTCGGCGCTGGCGTTCAAGATCATGGCCGACCCCTTCGTCGGGCAGTTGACGTTTATCCGCGTTTACTCGGGGCAGTTGAAGTCGGGCGAATCGGTAATGGTCTCGCGCACACAAAAGCACGAGCGCATTGGGCGCCTGCTCAAGATGCACGCCAACAAGCGCGAAGACATCCAGGAAATTCTCGCCGGGGATATCTGCGCGGCGGTCGGGCTGAGGAACGTGGGCACGGGCGACACGATTTGCGACGAAAAACACCCGATCACGCTCGAATCGATCGAATTCGCGGTGCCGGTAATTTCGGTTGCAGTTGAGCCGAAAACCAAGGCCGATCAGGAAAAGATGGGCATGGCGCTGGCGAAACTGGCGCAGGAAGATCCGACCTTCAAGGTTCACACCGACCCGGACAGCGGGCAGACGATCATCAGCGGCATGGGCGAGTTGCATCTGGAAATCATCGTCGACCGCATGATGCGCGAGTACAAGGTTGAGGCCAATGTCGGCAAGCCGCAGGTGGCGTATCGCGAGACGATCCGCAAGCACGCCGAAGCCGAAGGCAAGTACATCCGGCAGACGGGCGGCCGCGGCCAGTACGGACACGCGAAGATTTATCTCGATCCGAACGAGCCGGGCAAGGGCTACGAGTTTATCAACGAGATCGTGGGCGGCACGGTGCCGAAGGAATACATCAAGCCGATCGACCAGGGCATGCAGGAAGCGATGGAAGGCGGCGTACTGGCCGGCTATCCGATGGTCGACATCAAGGCGACGCTTTACGACGGCAGCTACCACGACGTCGACTCGAACGAAATGGCGTTCAAGATCGCCGGTTCGATGGCGTTCAAAGAAGCTGCGCGCCGCGCGAGTCCGGTCATTCTGGAGCCGGTGATGTCGGTCGAAGTGGTCACGCCGGAAGATTTCGCCGGAACGATTATGGGCGACCTTAGTTCGCGCCGCGGGCGGATCGAAGGCATGGAGCATCGCGCCGGTTCGCAGGTGATCAAGGCGATCGTGCCGCTGGCGGAGATGTTCGGGTATGCGACGCATATGCGGTCGTCAACGCAGGGCCGCGCCGAGTACTCGATGCATTTTGCAAGGTATGAAGAGGCCCCGCGTTCAGTGGCAGACGAGATCATCGCCAAGACGCAGGGGAAGACGGCAACCAAGTAGCGCGTTTGCGGGCGTGGGCGTAGCGAAGGATCTGAAAGGTTTTTGAACTTTGGCCGGCGGGATGCCGGCGCTACCGAGGAAAAACGGAAATGGCGAAAGAAAAATTTGACCGCACCAAGCCGCACTGCAACGTAGGGACAATCGGGCACATCGATCACGGGAAGACGACGTTGACGGCGGCGATCACGAAAGTACTGCAGAAACACAACCCGAAGATCGTGTTCCGGTCGTTCGATTCGATCGACAACGCTCCGGAAGAAAAGGCGCGCGGGATCACGATTGCGACGGCGCACGTGGAATACGAGACGGCGAACCGGCACTACGCGCACGTGGATTGTCCGGGTCACGCCGACTACATCAAGAACATGATTACGGGCGCGGCGCAGATGGATGGCGCGATCCTGGTGGTGGCGGCGACCGACGGTCCGATGCCGCAGACGCGCGAGCACGTGCTGTTAGCTCGCCAGGTGGGTGTGCCGTATATCGTTGTTGCGCTGAACAAGTGCGACGCGGTGGACGATCCGGAACTGCTGGATCTGGTGGAACTGGAAGTGCGCGAGTTGCTGAAGGGCTACAAATTCCCGGGCGACGACGTGCCGGTGATCCGGCTGTCGGCGCTGGGCGCGCTGAACGGGGAAGAGAAGTGGGAAAAGCAAGTGGATGCGCTGATGGAGGCGGTGGACAAGAGCGTGCCGCAACCGGCGCGCGAACTGGACAAGCCGTTTCTGATGCCGATCGAAGATATTTTTTCGATTCAGGGTCGGGGCACGGTGGTGACGGGCCGAATCGAGCGCGGGAAGGTGAAGGTCGGCGAGGAAGCGGAGATTGTGGGCTTCCGGGAGACACGCAAGACGGTAGTGACGGGCGTGGAAATGTTCAAGAAGCAGCTGGATGAAGGCATGGCGGGCGACAACGCCGGGCTCTTGCTGCGCGGCATCGCGAAAGAAGACGTGGAGCGCGGGATGGTGCTGGCGAAGCCGGGCTCGATCACGCCGCACACGAAGTTCAAGGCCGAGGTTTACATCCTGAATAAAGAAGAAGGCGGGCGGCACACGCCATTCTTCAAGGGATACCGTCCGCAGTTTTATCTGCGCACGACGGACGTGACGGGCGTGGCGGAATTGCCGGCGGGGACGGAGATGGTGATGCCGGGCGACAACGTGAGCCTGGTGATTGAGCTGATCACGCCGGTGGCGATGGAGAAGGGCTTGCGCTTCGCGATTCGCGAAGGCGGACACACGGTGGGCGCGGGCACGATCGCCGAGATTATTCAGTAGATGAAGGTGTGGCGCGGACGCTGCTGTCCGCGCTGCATGCAGCAGAGCAGTAAGGCCGCGCGGGCAAGAGTGCCCGCGCCACACGAGCAAAAGCGGCTTGCATCCTGCCGCCAGTTCTTTCTTCCCGGAGAGCCGGGAGGGGTAAAGAGAGTGAAACAGTGACTGGAAAAGAGAGAATTCGCATCCGGTTGAAAGCTTACGACTATCGCATTCTGGATCAGTCGACGGGCGAGATCGTGGAGACGGCGAAGCGCACCGGCGCGCAGATTGCGGGGCCGATTCCGCTGCCCACGATGAAGAACAAATATTGTGTGCTGCGTTCGCCGCACGTGGATAAGAAGTCGCGCGAGCAGTTTGAGATCCGCACGCACAAGCGCCTGCTCGACATTCTGGAGCCGACGCAGCAGACGGTGGACGCACTGATGAAGCTCGATCTGCCGGCGGGCGTGGATGTGGAGATCAAGGCGTTCGGGAAGGAACATAAATAGTCGTTGGTCGTTCGCGACGCATTTTGAATGACAACGATTGCGGCCCGCAAGGGCAGGAGCACCCAGCCAATAGCCGCCGCTTAACGAGCCAAGCTGGGAACGGAGAAGGAAATGGCAAAGGTTGCAGGAATTCTGGGCAAGAAGGTCGGCATGACGCAACTCTTCGATTCGAAGGGCGAGGTGCGGCCGGCGACGGTGTTGCAAGCGGGGCCGTGCGTGGTCACGCAGCATAAGACCAGCACGAAGGATGGATACGTCTCCGCGCAACTCGGACTGGTCGAGTTCATAAAGGAAAAGAAACTGACCAAGGCGATGCAGGGACACTTCGCCAAGCACAACCTTCCGCCGGTGAAATTTCTGCGCGAAGTGATGATCGAAGTGGAAGGGCCGAACGAGGATCCAACGAACGCCGTAGTTAAAGTTGGCGACCGCGTGCTGGTCGATATCTTCGAAGGCGAGCGGTTCGTCGACATCGTCGGCACCAGCAAGGGCCATGGATTTCAGGGTGTGGTGAAGCGGCATCATTTTGGCGGCGGCCCGAAGTCGCACGGGTCCATGTTCCAGATAACGGGTTCGATCGGCGCATCCGCGTTTCCTTCTCGCGTGATGAAGGGCATGCGCATGTCCGGGCATATGGGAAACGCAAGGATTACGACACGCAACCTGCGGATTCTGGGCCTAGAGAAAGACGACAATCTGCTGGTAGTAGAAGGCAGCGTTCCGGGTCCGAACGGCGGATACATTCTAATCAACAAAGCGAAGAAACCGCCCAGAGAGCGCCGCGGATTCGCGGGCTCGGCGACGGTCGATCCGTTGAAGGCGGCGAAGAGAGCGGCGAAGAAGGCATAGCCCGGACCGATTAGGCCAAGGTCAAAGGCAAGAGCAAAGGCCGCGGGCGAGGGCGCCCGCGCCACACGAGAAGGCATATGGCGACGATTGATGTTTACAACTTGAGCGGAGCGAAGGTCGGAACGCTCGACCTGGCCGAGGAGGTTTTCGGCGCGGTCAATGAAGACCTGCTCTGGGAGGCGGTCACGCACTATCGCGCGGCCGGCCGGGCGGGGACGCACGCGACCAAGGTCCGCGGGAGCGTTTCCGGTTCGGGCAAAAAGCTGTGGAAGCAGAAGGGGACGGGGCGGGCGCGCATTGGCTCGATCCGGTCGCCGATATGGCGGCACGGCGGAACGGTGCATGGACCGCAGCCGCGCTCCTATGACTACGCCTTCCCGAAGAAGAAGCTCCTAGGCGCACTGCGCTCGGCGCTGGCCGCGAAGTTTGCGGATGGGAAGCTGATCGTGGTCAAGGCGTTCGACGTGAAAGAGACCAAGACGAAGCCCTTTGCCGAAGCTCTCGGCAAGCTGAAAGTGGAAGGAACGACGCTGCTAGTGGAAGTATCGGGCGCCGAGAACAGGAATCTGGAATTGAGTGCGCGCAACATCGACGGGCTTCAACTGGTGCGGGCGAACGAGGTGCATCCGTATCACCTGATGCGCCACGCGCATGTCGTCTTCGCGCAACCGGCGCTCGAAAAGCTGCAGGATGCGCTTAAGAAGACGGCATCGCGCCGCGAACATGCGGACGAGCCGGCGGCAGAGAAAAAGAAGCCGGCGCGGCGTTCGCGAAAGGCGGAGGTGGCCTGATGAAATCCGCATATCAAATCATCCGCAAGCCGGTTATCACGGAAAAGGGCCTTGGGATCAAAGAGACCCAGAACACGCTGGTGTTCCAGGTGGCGCCGAAGGCGACAAAGACCGAGATCAAGCAGGCTGTGCAGGCAATCTTCAAGGTGAAAGTCGCTTCGGTTCGCACCGCGAATTATCCGGGGAAAGAACGGCGGCGGGGCAAATTTGCCGGTTACCGTCCGGATTGGAAGAAAGCGTATGTGCGCCTGAAGACGGGTGAGAAGATGCCGGAGTACGCACAGAATTTGTAACAGCCGACAGCCATCAGCCGTCAGCCATCAGCAAGTCTGGCGGCGGGGAAAACTGAGAGCTGAAGACTGAGAGCTGAGAGCTAGATATGGCGATCAAAACATACAGACCGACTACGCAGACGTTGCGCTATCGCACGCACCTGACGACCGACGACATTACGTCGTCGAAGCCGCACAAGCCGCTGGTTGAGGGCAAAATCCGGTCGGGCGGGCGGCGCAACTCCGGCGACACGACGATGCGCTTCCGGGGCGGCGGCAACAAACGCAAGCTGCGGGCGATCGACTTCAAGCGCGACAAGCACGGGATTCCGGCGACGGTGGTGACGATCGAATACGATCCCGGCCGCTCGGCTCGCATAGCGCTGCTCAGCTATGCCGATGGCGAGAAGCGCTACATCGTGCAGCCCGACGGCCTGAAGGTAGGGCAGAAGATTCTGAGCGGCCCCGAGGCGGATATTCTGGTGGGGAACGCGCTGCCGTTGCGGAACATTCCGCCCGGCACAACGATTCATAACCTGGAACTGAAGCCAGGCAAAGGCGCGCAAATGGTGCGTTCGGCGGGCGGCGCAGCGCAGTTGGTGGCAAAAGAAGGCGACTACGGACTGGTGAAGCTGCCTTCGGGCGAAACCCGCAAGGTGCTGCTGGATTGCCTGGCAACGATCGGGCAAGTCGGCAACGTGGATCACGAGAACGTGACCTGGGGCAAGGCAGGACGCACGCGCTGGGTGGGCAAACGTCCGCATAACCGGGGCGTTTCGATGAACCCGGTCGACCATCCGCATGGCGGCGGTGAAGGCAAGACCTCGGGCGGCCGGCATCCGGTGACTCCGTGGGGCCAGCCGACACGCGGCTACAAGACGCGGAACAACAAGCGCACGGATGGGTTCATTGTGAGCCGGAGGAAGAAGAGCTAAGAGTAAGGTTTCAGAGTTTCGAAGGTTGCAAGGTTTCAAGAAAAAGCCGGTGATCTTGGTTCGGATTGACCGAGAACTGAGAACTGAGAACTGAGAGCTGAGTTTATGGCACGTTCGACAAAAAAGGGACCGTTCGTGGATGCGCACCTGGCGACGAAGATCGAAGCCCTGAATGCGCGCAACGAAAAGAAGGTGCAGCGGACTTGGTCGCGGCGCTCGACAATTATTCCGGAGATGGTTGGGCACACCATCGCTGTGCACAACGGAAAGAAGTTCATTCCGGTGTATGTGACCGAGAACATGGTCGGGCACAAGCTGGGCGAGTTCAGCTTTACGCGGCAGTTCAAGGGACACTCGATGAAAGCGGCGACCGAAGTGGCCGCGAAGCCCGCGGGCGTGCCCGGCGGACCGGGAGCGATCACTCCGTCGGCCCCGGCAGCTCCAGCGGCACCGAAATAGAGGCAGAGACGGGGCTTGCCCCGTTTCTGAGACGCGGCAAGCCGCGTCTCTACAGGAAAAGCAATTATGGAATTTCGAGCAGAAGCACGATACATGCGAGTTTCGCCGCAGAAGGCGCGCCTGGTGCTGGACTTGATCCGGGGCCGGCGCGTTGAAGAAGCGCGGAATACGCTGGCGTTCACAAAGAAGCGGGTGGCGGCCACGGTGGGCAAGCTGTTGCAGTCGGCGATCGACAACGCGAATTTTCTGAGCACCGAAAAGGGCCTGGATGTCGACCTCGACAACTTGTATGTGAAGCACACGGCCGCCAACGACGGGCCGCGCATGAAGCGGGTGCGTCCGGCTCCGATGGGCCGCGCTTACCGCTATGTGCGGCGGATTGCGCACCTCGAGATCGTGCTTGCGGAGCGTAACAAGAATGGCGCGGCGGTAGTGCACACGGCGGGCGAAGAGAGCAAGGCGGCGGCTCCGGCGAGGCCGAAAGCCAAAGCGAAGACTCCGGCCAAGAAAAAGGCAGTCGCGAAGAAGAAGACGGCAAAGAAGTAGAAACGTCGTTCACGATTCGCAAAGGCGAAGAGCAAAGGGCAAGAAGAATTTAGGAGCAACTATGGGACAAAAAGTCCATCCTTACGGATTCCGGCTCGGCTACACCAAGCCGTGGAAGTCGCGCTGGTTTGTGGAGCGCGATTACGACAAGCTGCTGCTTGAGGATTACAAGCTGAAGGCCGAACTGAAGGACAAGCTGAAGTCGGCGGGCGTGAGCTCGATCGAAATCGAGCGTCCGGGCAACAAGCTGCGGATCATTATCAAGACGGCGCGGCCGGGAATCATCATCGGGCGCAAGGGCGCGGAAATCGACAAGCTGAAGCAGGAACTGCAGAAGCGCACGGCGCGCGAGGTGCATGTCGATATCCAGGAAGTGCACAAGCCGGAGCTTGACGCGCAGCTGGTTTCCGAATCGATCGCGCTACAGCTCGAAAAGCGGGTTGGATTCCGGCGGGCGATGCGCAAGTCGGTGGATTCGGCGCTGCGTTTCGGCTGCAAGGGCATCAAGGTGCGGGTGAGCGGGCGGCTGAACGGCAATGAAATCGCGCGTTCGGAGTGGTACCTGCAGGGGCGTCTGCCGCTGCACACGCTGCGCGCCGATATCGACTACGGATTCACCGAAGCGCGCACGACGTATGGCGTGATCGGCGTGAAGTGCTGGGTGTATAAGGGCGAGATTCTGCCGGCCAAGAAGCGTGAAGCGACGCCGGCGCGGGAAGTAAGCAGCACTGGAGCGTTCTAGGGTTGGTAGAGACGAGGCTTGCCTCGTCTCCGGCCGCGATGAGACGCGGCGAGCCGTGTCTCTACAGGAAAATGACTTATGTTGATGCCGAAAAAAGTAAAGTACCGCAAGCAACAGCGCGGACGCATGACCGGGAAGGCCTGGCGCGGATCGGAACTCGCGTTCGGAAAGTATGGCTTGAAGGTCCTCGAGCCGGGCTGGATTACCGACCGGCAGATCGAAGCCAGCCGCGTGGCCATGACACGCTTTGTGAAACGCGGCGGCAAGATCTGGATCCGGTTGTTTCCCGACAAGCCGGTAACGAAGAAGCCCGCCGAAACTCGTATGGGCAAGGGCAAAGGCGCTCCCGACCACTGGGTGGCGGTGGTGAAGCCGGGCAAGATCCTGTTTGAGATGGAAGGCGTGACGCTGACCGACGCGCAGGAAGCGATGCGGCTGGCATCGCACAAGATGCCGCTGCGCACGGCGTTCGTGAAGCGGGAAGTGTTTTAAGGAAAAACAGCCGCGAGCTTCGAGCTACAGGCCGCGCGCAAACGAATTAGTAAGGCTGTTACTGAGAACTGACAGCTGGGAACTGAGAACTGATTTATGAAAGCAGAAAAGATTCGCAACTTAACGGATGTCGAGCTCAAGCACCAGGAGCGCGATCTGGCGGACCAACTCTTCAAGCTGAAGTTCCAGATGAACATGGGACAGACCGAGAGCCTGAAGAAGATTCGCGGGTTGCGCCGCGACATTGCGCGCGTGAAGACGGTGCTGCGGGAGCAGGAACTCGGCTCGCCAAAGACGGAGAAGAAATAATGGCGGAGAGCAATAGCGCGAACAATCAGGGCCAGGAAAAACAGTCGCACCGCAAGATTCTGCTCGGCACGGTCACGTCGAACAAGATGCAGAAGACGATCGTGGTCGAGGTGACGCGCAAGAAGGCGCATGCGCTCTACGGACGCGTGATCTCGATTCGCAAGAAGTTCTATGCGCACGACGAGAACAACGAAGCGCATATCGGCGACGTGGTGCGCATCGAGGAGTCGCGGCCGCTGTCGCGGCTGAAGCGCTGGACGCTCAAGGAAATTGTGCGCAAGACGGCGCTGGTGCCGGAATTGCCGGCCGATGCCGATGTAGTGGCGGGCCGCTAACGCCTCAGAGGGAGAAACGAACATGGCCGTAATGATGAGATCCATGCTCGAGGTCGCCGATAACTCCGGCGCGCGCAAGCTGCAGATGATCCTGCCGCTGGGCGGCTCGACCGGGCTGCGCGCGGGACTGGGCGATGTGATCACGGCGAGCGTGAAGGAAGCATCGCCCGATGGGCAGGTGCAGAAGGGCAAAGTTGTAAAGGCGGTGATCGTGCGGACGCGCAAGGAGCATCGGCGGCGGGACGGCACCTATATCCGGTTCGATCAGAATGCGGCCGTGCTGATCAATGACGCGGGCGAACCGGTGGGGACGCGCGTTTTCGGCCCTGTGGCCCGCGAACTGCGTGAGAAAAAGTTTTTGAAGATTGTCTCGCTGGCGCCGGAAGTGTTGTAGAGGGCGCAAAGACGCGGCTGGGGCGTCTGAGACGGGGCGAGCCCCGTTCTACAAGGAATTCGGAAGGACTTGAGATGGGAACTGCGATATCGGCAAAGCATAAGCGAGTGAACATCCGGCGGAATGACACTGTGAAAGTCATGACCGGACGCGATCGGGGGAAAGAAGGGCGCGTACTGCGCGTGCTCCCGGACGAAGGCAGGGTGCTGGTGGAGCACGTGATGACGGTGAAGAAGCACGTGCGTCCCAACCCGCAGCGCAATGTCAAGGGCGGAATCGCTGAGCAGGAGCGGCCGATCCCGCTTTCGAATGTGGCACTGATTTGCCCGACGTGCGGTCCGGTGCGCATTGGGCGCGCAGTGCAGGGCGACCGCAAAGTGCGCGTCTGCAAGAAGTGCGGAACGACGCTGGACAAGTCATAAATAGCTTCGAGCCGCGAGTTGCGGACAAACGGCCCAGTACGGCCGTCAGCGGCCACCGTGGATTTAGAGTTTTGAAGGTGCTCACGAACCGGGGAAGTTGATTTCGATTGCTCGTGGCTCGAGGCTCGAAGCCAGCGGTTCAACCCCGAAACCGTGAGAGAAGGCAGCAAACGAATATGGCGAAAGACGGTCAGAACAAAGACGAGCAGAAAAAAGGGAAGCCGGCGAAGGGCGAGAAACAGGCCGCCCAGGAGCCCAAGGCAGGCCCGGAAGCTCCGCGGCATTCGGCGAAGGACAGGCCGCGGCTGCGCGTGCGCTTCGAGAAAGAAGTGGCGGTGGCCCTGGCGAAAGAGCTGGATCTCAAGAATCCGATGGCGGTGCCGCGGCTGAACAAGATCGTGGTCAATATGGGCGTGGGCGAGGCGACGCAGAACGCAAAGCTCATCGACCCGGCCGCGAACGAACTCGGCCAGATTTCGGGCCAGAAGCCGGTCATCACGCGGGCGAAGAAATCGATTGCGGCGTTCAAAGTGCGCGAGAACATGCCGATTGGCGCGATGGTCACTTTGCGCGGCGACCGCATGTACGAATTTTTCGATCGTCTGGTAAGCATCGTGCTACCGCGCGTGCGCGACTTCCGTGGCGTATCGACGAAGTCGTTCGATGGACGGGGCAATTACACGCTCGGGCTGCACGATCAGTTGATCTTTCCGGAGATCGATTACGCCAAGGTCGACAAGCTGAAGGGTATGAACGTCACGATTGTGACGACCGCCAGGAGCGACGAGCAGGCGCGCAGTTTGCTCAAGCATCTGGGCATGCCGTTCCGGGCGTAATGCAGGAATGGCACAGACGCGGCTGGCCGCGTCTGAGACGAGGCAAGCCTCGTCTCTAAAGCAAAGACAGGTTAGGAGCGAATTTGGCTACAACAGCAAAACGAGTGAAGGACGCAAGGAAACCGAAGTTTTCGTCGCGCAAGCACAACCGCTGCAAGATTTGCGGACGTCCGCGCGCTTATCTCCGGAAGTTCGGCGTATGCCGCCTGTGTTTCCGGCAGTTGGCGCTGCGGGGCGAGATCCCCGGAGTTTCGAAGTCGTCGTGGTAAGGGCGTCATCGGCCGTTCGTCGTTAGTGGTTCGCGACGACGGGCAACCGATACGGCGCAAGTACCGAAGTTGTGGAATGTAGTTTTCGGTGGTTGTTCGCTAACGACTAACGACTAACGACCAGCGACTAGCAACCGAAAGAAAGGCCGCTGACAGGTTCTCCGCTTACTGCGGAGCGAACGGGTGGCTTGAGGAGAAGGAAACGATGAGGTTGACCGATCCGGTCGCAGACATGCTGGCGCGCATCCGCAACGCGATTCGCGCGCGTCACCAGAAGGTGGATATTCCGGCTTCGAAGCTGAAGGTGGAGATTGCCCGCATCCTGAAGGAAGAGGGCTATATCGCGAACTTCAAGCCGACCGAAGAAGAAGGGCACAAGGTGCTGCGCGTCTATTTGAAGTACGGCAACAACAATGAGGCCGTGATTTCGAACCTGGCGCGCGTGTCACGTCCGGGCTGCCGCGTCTATGTGCGCCGCACAGAGATTCCGCGGGTGCTGGGCGGGCTCGGCATCAATATTCTGACCACGCCCAAAGGCGTAATGACCGGACGCCAGGCGCGCCGGCAGGGTCTGGGCGGCGAATTGCTGTGCGAAGTGTGGTAGAGACGCGGCTCGCCGCGTCTGAGACGGGGCAAGCCCCATCTCTACGGCAGATAGGCTGAGAGCTTACTTATGTCACGAATTGGAAAAAAGCCGATCGCGATTCCCAAGGGCGTCACGGTCAAATTTGAAGGCAATACGGTGCTGGTGCAGGGGCCCAAGGGCAAGTTGGATACGCCTCTTCCTTCCGGAATCAAGATGGAGCAGAAGGACGGCAACCTGGTCGCGATCCGCGAAAACGATTCGCAGGCCGCGGTTCACGGACTGGCGCGCGCGCTTGTCAACAATGCGGTCGAGGGTGTGACCAAGGGCTGGACGAGGGATCTGGAAATTGTCGGCATCGGCTACCGCGCGGAGTTGAAGGGCAAGGGCACGGTGGTCTTTAACCTGGGCTATTCGCACCCGATCGAGTATCCGCTGCCGACGGGCGTGGATTGTGTGGTCGATCCGAAGCAGACCAAGCTGAGTCTGACCGGCATCGACCGGCAGAAGGTTGGACAGGTAGCGGCGGAAATGCGCTCGTTGCGTCCGCCCGACCCGTACAAGAACAAAGGTGTGCGCTACGCCGGCGAACGGTTGAAGAAGAAAGTTGGCAAGACGGGAGCCAAATAGCGGTCGGCCGTCAGCCCTCAGCCATCTGTTACTTCTAACGAAGTCTGACGGCTGCAAGGGTTTAGAGCTGATAGCTTATAGCTGAGGGCTTATGTTAAGAATTGCTTCGAAAAATCAGACGCGGCAGCGGGTGCACGACCGCATTCGGAAGAAAGTAATTGGCACGGCGCAGCGTCCACGGCTCAACGTGTATCGCTCGCTGAACCATATCTATGTTCAGGTGATCGATGACCTTCAGGGCGTAACCCTGGCGGCGGCTTCCACCGCCTTAGGGAAGAAGGGTGAACGGGTCACGGGCGGCAATGTGGCCTCGGCCAAAACGGTTGGCAAGAAGATCGCCGAACTGGCCAAGCAGAAGGGCATCACCAAGGTGGTGTTCGATCGCGGAGGTTACATCTACCACGGGCGCATCAAGGCCGTGGCCGATGCGGCGCGGGAAGCGGGATTGCAGTTTTAGGGCGGTGGTCGCTCGTCGTTCGGAGACTAGAGAAGCGCGAACGACTGGCGACCAACAACGGAATCAGGAAATGAGACTTCAGGATGCCAACAGTTATTAAGAAACTCGATGCGGGTGCGTATCAGTTGAAGGACCAGGTGGTTTCGATTAACCGCGTGACCAAGGTTGTGAAGGGCGGCAAGAACCTGTCGTTCGCGGCGCTGGTGGTGGTTGGGGACCCGACTGCGGCCGTGGTTGGATACGGCTCGGGCAAGGCCAAGGAAGTTCCGCAGGCGATCCGCAAGGGAATCGAATCGGCCAAGAAGAATCTGATCCGGATCAACCTGACGCAGACGACCGTGCCTCACACTGTGCTCGGCCGCTACGGTTCGGGGATGGTGCTGCTGAAACCGGCGCCGGAAGGCACGGGCGTAATTGCGGGCGGGGCGGTGCGCGCCGTAATGACTTCGGCGGGAGTACAGAACGTGCTGACCAAATCGATCGGCACGACCAACCCGCACAATGTGATCAAAGCGACGTTTGACGCGCTGAAGAAACTGAAGAACAAGGAAGAAGTGGCAGCGCTGCGCGGCAAGACGGCGGAGGAACTTTAGGAAGCAATTTGCAATTGGTGATTTGTAATTTGCAATTGGGAAGCGCGACATCTGACGATTACAAATTGCCAATTACAAATCTTCCGGTTAGGGAAGTGTGTAAATGACAACCAAGACTTCTAAGTCGGTGGCGAGCGGCAAGATCCAGATCAAGCTGGTTCGGTCGGCGATCTGCACGCCTTTGAAATACAAAAGAGTAGTCAAAGGGCTGGGCTTTACGCGGCTGAACCAGGTGATCGAGCGGCCGAATACGTCGGCCATCCGCGGCATGGTGAAGAAGGTGCCGCATCTGGTGGAGATAGTAGGGTAGAAAGGCTTCAAAGTTTCAAGGTTGCAAGGTTTCAACGAAGACCCGACAGCGGCTCAACTGGTTTTTCCTTGAAACTCTGAACCTTGCAACCTTGAAAAATGGAATTCATATGAATCTTTCGACAATCAAGGCACCTCGCAAGGCAACTGAAAAGCGCAAGCGCGTTGGACGCGGCATGGGTTCGGGCATGGGCAAGACTTCCACCCGCGGCCACGATGGACAATGGTCCCGTTCAGGCGCGCGCCTGATCCGCGGATTTGAGGGCGGCCAGATGCCGCTCCATCGCCGTGTGCCGAAGCGCGGCTTCACGAACATTTTCCGCGAGGAATATGACGTGGTGAACCTCGACCGCCTAGCCGAACTCGGCGAGACCGAGATCACCCCCGAAGTGCTGAAGAAAGCCGGGGTGGTCAAAGGCAAGGCGCCCGTTAAGATTCTGGGCAACGGCGAATTGAAATCGGCGCTCACGGTTCATGCCCACAAGTTTTCCAAAACAGCGCAAGAAAAAATCACCAAGGCAGGCGGCAAGTTCGAGGTCTTGCAGTAATGCTCGAAAAGCTTTCGAACATATTCCGGGTTCCCGATCTTCGCAAGCGGGTGTTGTTCACGCTGGGATTGCTGGCGGTCTACCGCATCGGCGGGCACATTCCCACGCCTGGCATTAACAGCGACCGGCTGGCGCAATTCTTCGAGCAGAACCGGGGCAGCGTGCTCGGTTTTGTCGACCTGTTCAGTGGCGGGAACCTGCGCCGGCTGACGATTTTCGCGCTCGGCATCATGCCGTACATAACGGCGTCCATCATTTTGCAGTTGCTGACGGTGGTCTATGAACCGCTTGCCAAGCTGCAAAAAGAAGGCGAGATGGGGCGCAAGAAAATCACGATGTGGACACGGTATCTGACCGTCATCCTCAGCGCGATTCAGTCCTTCGGCATCGCCATGAGCCTTGTAAAAGCTGGCGATTTCGTCAACATGCCGGCCGGGCAATTCATTCCACTAACAATGCTGACCCTGACCACCGGGTCTGCGTTCATCATGTGGCTGGGCGAACAGATTACCGAGCGCGGCATCGGCAACGGAATGTCGCTTCTGATTTTTGCCGGCATTGTCGTCGGCCTGCCGCGCGGCGTCGCCGACCTACTCGATAAAGCCAGAACAGCTGCCTGGGGAGCATTCACCTTCCCGGCGCTGGTAATTCTGATCGTGCTGATGATCGCCGTCGTCGCCTTCATCGTCTTTGTCGAGCGCAGCGAGCGCCGGATTCCCGTGCAGTACGCAAAGCGCGTGGTCGGGCGAAAAGTCATGGGAGGCCAGTCCACCCACCTGCCGCTTCGGGTTAACGCGGGCGGCGTGATGCCGGTCATTTTCGCGTCTTCGATTCTGGCTTTGCCGCAGATGCTGGCGGCGCCGCTGCACAATAACCGCGTGGTTGCCCCCATGCTGGATGCACTGCGCTGGGGCGAGCCGCTTTATACGCTGCTCTACTGCCTGGGCATCATTTTCTTCGCATACTTTTATATCTCGATCGTATTCAATCCGAACGAGGTTGCCGACAACATGCGGAAGTGGGGCGGGTTTATTCCGGGCATCCGGCCGGGCAAGCGGACGTCCGACTTCATCAACGATGTGCTGACGCGCATCACGCTGGTGGGGGCGTTCTACCTGATTTTGATATCGCTGATTCCCGAGTGGATGATTGCTGGCATCAAGCTGAACCACCTGCCGCTGCTGGGACGGGTTTTTGAGAACTTGCCTACCTGGGTGACGAACGGGTTGGGCGTGAACTTTTATTTCGGCGGAACGTCACTGCTGATCGTTGTGGGCGTGGCGATGGATACGGTTACGCAGATCGAGGCGCAGCTGATCATGCGCCACTACGATGGATTTACGCCGAAGAGCGGCCGCATTCGCGGACGCCGCTGGTAAATAGAGTTCTCAGGTCCCGGTTCTAGGTTTTCAGTCCGGAACTCGATGGAGTTTTGCTGAGAACCGGGAACTGGGTTGCGATGGCCAACGAAATCGCGCAGAACGTTGGGCCGGTGATTCTTCTGGGGCCTCCAGGGGCCGGGAAGGGCACGCAGGCGAAACAGATTGTTGAACGCTACGGTATCCCGCAGATATCGACCGGCGATCTGTTGCGGGATCACGTGGCGCTGGGAACCAGCCTCGGCGTGGAAGCCAAGGCGATAATGGCGCGCGGAGAACTGGTTCCGGACGAGTTGATGTACGGCATGGTGGCGCAGCGGTTGCGGGAGCGCGATTGCCGGCGCGGATTTGTATTGGACGGTTTTCCCAGGACGGCCGCCCAGGCGGGATGGCTCGATGCCTTCCTCGAAAAAGAGCTCTTTGAAAATTCCGAGATGTGCCCGCTGGTTGTGATCCAACTGGTGGTCGACTATACTCAATTACTGCTGCGGCTTACCGGACGGCGTTCGTGTCCTACCTGTGGACGGCTCTATAACATCCACTTCCAGCCACCTCGCGTAGACGAGTTGTGTGACTTGGATGGCACTCCGCTGATTACCCGCAATGACGATCGTTCGGAAGTCATTAGGGAGCGGCTGACCGCCTACGAGAATCAGACCAGGCCGGTGGCGGATTATTATCGTGTGCAGCAACGGCTTGTGCCCGTGAACGCCGACCAGACGGTGATCGAAGTGACCGCCCAGGTTTTCGGCGTGATCGACAGCCACCGGAATGGATGCGCGCCGGGAAGTGGCCTGGCAGAACGATCATGAGTTTTGGGGACGACAAAATCATCCGCAAGTCGCCGCCGGAAATCGAAAAGATGCGGCGGAGCGGCCACATCGTTGGCCAGGTGCTGGATCATTTGAAAAGTGTAGTCGCACCGGGCGCGACTACGATGGATTTAGAGAAAGCCGCCGAGAAGCTGATTGCGGAACTGGGAGCGACGCCGGCGTTCAAGGGATATTACGGCTTTCCTTGCGTGCTTTGTACTTCGGTGAACGAAGAGATTGTGCATGGCATCCCGTCGGAAAAGCGGGTGCTGAAACCGGGCGATATCGTCTCGATCGACTGCGGCGTGGTGTTTGACGGGTATTACGGAGACGCCGCGATTACCGTGCCGGTTGGCGATAAGGTTGCGGCGGAACTGAAGAAGCTGCTCGAAGTGACCGAAGCATCGCTTTACAAGGGTATCGAGCAGGCGAAGATCGGCAACACGGTTGGGCACGTCGGGTCGGCGATCCAGAAGCACGTGGAAGCCGCCGGCTTCAGCGTAGTCCGGGAATTTGTCGGGCACGGCATTGGAACGAAGCTGCACGAAGCGCCGCAGATTCCGAACTTCGGCAAGAAAGGCCAGGGGGCCGAGTTGTCCGAAGGGATGGTGCTGGCAATCGAACCGATGGTGAATTCGGGCGGTCCCGGGACCAGGGTTTTGAGCGATAAGTGGACGGCGGTAACAGTCGACGGCAGCTATAGCGCCCACTTTGAGCATTGCGTAGCGGTGACAAAACAAGGGCCGGTAATTTTGACGAACTAGCTCAGTGGCTCATGGTCAGTGGCTATTGTGATGGAGCGACAAGTCCGAACTGGCTACTGACCACTGACAACTTGCAGGAGGGTGATGAGTAAAGAGGACGCGATTGAAGTGATGGCAGTCGTGATTGAACCGCTGCCGAACGCCATGTTCAAGGTGGAGTTGGAAAACAAGCACCAGGTGCTGGCGCATGTTTCCGGCAAGATGAGAAAGAACTTCATTCGCATTCTGCCGGGAGATAAAGTCGCGGTCGAGCTTTCACCCTACGACCTGAATCGCGGCCGGATTGTGTACCGCTATAAGTAATTCTGATTGTCATCCCGAGCGAAGCGAGGGATCTGCAGTTGCGGTTGCTGAGAACTGACAACTGGGAACTGAGAACTGATTTATGAAAGTAAGAGCATCGGTTAAGAAAATTTGCGACAAGTGCAAGGTCATCCACCGCAAAGGCGTGGTGCGGGTGATCTGCGAAAATTCGAAACACAAGCAGCGCCAGGGATAAACACAGCCGCGAGTCTCGAGTTCCGAGCCGCGAGTGAAACTGGATTGCTCGCGACTGGCCCGAAACTCGAAGCTGCCGAAAGCCAGCAGGAAGGATGAAGTAACTTATGGCACGTATTGCAGGCGTCGATCTTCCGCGCAACAAGCACACGAATATCGCGCTCACCTACATTTACGGGATTGGGCATTCGCGCGCCGCGCGCATTCTGAAGGCGGCGAATGTCGAGGCAACGAAAAAGGTGCAGGACCTGGCCGAAGATGAGGTGAACCGCATCCGCCAGGTCATCGAAGGCGAAGGCGCAGTCGAGGGCGATCTGCGCAAAGATGTTTCGATGAATATCAAGCGTCTGATCGAAATCGGGTCGTATCGCGGATTCCGTCATCGCCGGAACCTGCCGGTTCGCGGGCAGCGCACGCACACCAACGCCCGCACCCGCAAGGGTCCGCGCAAAGGCACGGTCGCACAGAAGAAGAAGGCGACAGCGAAGACATAAAAGCAGTTGTCAGTTCTCAGTTGTCAGTTCCCCGGTTTTTTGGGAGCTGGTTCTACTGAGAACTGAGAACTGGGAACTGAGAACTCAGCAATGGCAAAACCAGTAGCAGCGGGCGGCGCAGCCGCTCCCGAGAAAAAAGGCAAGACAAAGAAGTTCAAGAAGAAAGAGCGCAAGCACGTTCCGCACGGCTTGGTGCATGTGCAGGCCTCTTTCAACAACACGATCGTCACGATCACGGATATGACCGGCAACGTGCTGTCGTGGAAGAGTTCGGGATCGCTCGGCTTCCGGGGATCGCGTAAGGGCACGCCCTTCGCAGCGCAGCAGGCGGCGATGAACGCAGCCAACATGGCGCGCGATCACGGCGTCCGGAGCGTTGACGTGCGCGTCAGCGGGCCGGGATCGGGCCGCGAGTCGGCCGTGCGCGCGCTGGCTGCCGCCGGAATCGAAGTTCGTTCGATCAAGGACGTGACACCGATTCCGCATAATGGCTGCCGGCCGCCGAAGCGCCGCAGAGTGTAAGGAAGTGGTTAGTGGTGGGTGATCAGTGATTGGAAAAGCTGAGCAACCGCTAAGAACTAATCACGAATCACTGATTTCTTGTCCGGGACGAAGGGTTAGCCAAGGTATTCCAACGAGCGCAATTTTGGTTCACGGAATCGGAACCCGTAAACCGGTCATCTAAAAGGAGAGCAACTTGGCACGTTATACCGATGCAGTGTGTCGTCTCTGTCGCCGGGAAGGCATCAAGCTCTTCCTGAAAGGCACGAAGTGCTTCAGCGATAAATGTCCCATTGAAAAGCGCAACTTCGCTCCCGGACAGCACGGGAAGGACAAAAAGACCAAAGTGGTCGGCTACGGCCTGCAGTTGCGCGAAAAACAGAAAGCGAAGCGCATCTACTTCACGCAGGAGAGCCAGTTCCGCAATTACTTCGAGATTGCGGCCCGCTCCAAGGGCGTGACGGGCGCAAAGCTGCTCGAACAACTGGAGCGGCGGCTCGACAACGTAGTCTTCCGGCTCGGATTCGGCATTTCTCGCCGTCAAGCGCGCCAGTTGGTGCGCCACGGACACGTCCAGGTGAATGGAAAGAAGGTCAACATTCCATCCTACGAAGTCAATGTCGGCGAAGAGATCGCTATCCGCGAGAACAGCCGCAAGATACCGATTCTTGAAATCGCAAAGGATTTCGCCAGCCATCAGCCCGCACCGATGTGGCTGGAAGTGAATCGCGACGAGTACAAGGGACGCGTGACGGCGCTGCCGAAGCGCGAAGATATTCAGTTGCCGGTGAACGAGCAGCTGATTGTGGAGTTGTACAGTAAGTAAGTCGATAGTCGTTGGTCGTCAGTCGCTCGTCGTTGGCAAGCAAGACCACCGGACCATCGACGAACGACCAACAACTGTTTTGGCCTATTTTTCGTGCCAGATCAGCCTTTCTTCGCTGTGACCTGAGCCGGGCCGCTCAGCGAGTGAAGATTGAGCCACATGGCCGAGAGGAGAAACACATATGCTTTGGAGAGGTTTTCAAAAACCGAAACGGTTAGCAAGCGATCAAAGCTCACTGACCGACAAGTACGGAATGTTCTGGGCGCAGCCGTTTGAGCGCGGATTCGGCACCACCATCGGCAACGCGCTGCGGCGCGTTCTGTTGAGTTCGATCGAAGGCGCGGCCGTAACCGCCGTGAAAATCGAAGGCGTGCTGCACGAGTTTCAGTCCATCCCAGGAGTGGTCGAGGATGCGACTGATATCATCCTCAACCTCAAGCAGGTTCCGTTCAAGCTGGCAGGCGATGGCCCGAAGGCGATCTACCTGCGCTCCGATCAGCCAGGGGTGGTGACGAGCGGCATGATCGAAGCCGATGGCGACGTGGAAATCCTCGATAAGGAAATCTATATCGCTACGGTCAGCGAAGGCGGCCGGCTCGATATGGAAATGCGCCTCAAGCGCGGCCGCGGCTACGTTGCGGCCGACAAAAATTTCGAAGACGATCTCGGCATCGGATTCATTCCGATTGACTCCGTGCATTCGCCGGTGCGGAAGTGTAACTACACCGTGGAAGCCGCGCGACTCGGCCAGATTACCGATTACGACAAGCTGACGGTCGAAGTCTGGACAAATGGTTCAATCACTCCCGGCGACGCGCTGGGACTTGCTGCGAAGCTGATCAAAGATCACATGAACATCTTCATCAACTTCGAAGAAGAGATCGAAACTGCGGCAGCCAGCGAAGAGCGGCGTCCCGAGATCAAGAACGAGAATCTGAATCGCTCGGTCGAAGAGCTTGAACTCTCCGTCCGCAGCTATAACTGCCTGAAGAATGCCAATATTCAGACCATCGGCGAGCTGGTTCAAAAGACCGAAGCCGAAATGCTGAAGACGAAAAACTTCGGGCGCAAGTCGCTGAACGAAATCAAGGAGATCCTTTCCTCGATGGGGCTGAGCCTGGGCATGAAGATCGACGAGCACGGCAACGCCGTGCCCGGACCGACCTCAAACCAGATTCTGCCGGCTTCGGCGTACGGCGACAACGATTTGTAAGAGTAGCGCCCGGCGTCTCGCCGGTAAAGAGTGGTTAGTGGTTGGTGGCCGGTGGTTAGCGAAACGCGATCCCGGCCAACCACTAATCACAAACCACTAGCCACTGAGGTTTTATGCGTCATAAAGTTGCGGGATACAAACTCGGACGAACCACATCGCACCGGCGCTCGCTATTCCGGAACATGGTGACGTCGATCATCATGGAAGAGCGCATTGAGACGACGGCAATCAAGGCCAAAGCGGTGCGTCCGCTGGTCGAAAAGATGATCACGCTCGGCAAGAAGGGCGATCTGGCGGCGCGCCGGCAGGCGAAGGCCTATTTAATGACCGACGAAGCTGTTCACAAGCTTTTCGACACCGTGGCTCCGCGCTTCGGCGATCGCAACGGCGGATATCTGCGGATCGTGCGCACTGCCTGGCGCAAGGGCGATGGCGCCGAAAAGGCGTTTATCGAACTGCTGGGCAGCGAGCAGGTTCTTGACGAGAAGCGGCAGAAGCGCGCCGAAATCCGCGCCAAGCGTGCCGAAGAAACCCGCAAGGCGATGGAAAACGCCGATGCCGAGGCCCAGGCGCAGAAAGACATGGCTGCGAACGAGGCTGAGGGCAAGACCGAGGGCAACGACAAGAAAGAGTAGAGACGCGGCTCGCCGCGTCTCCTGGGGCGTTCCCGGAATTCCGTTTGCAAAATAAGAGGGCATCCATTTCCGGATGCCCTCTTTTTCATTTATAAATTAACCGTCTCTATATTCTTGTCCGGCAATTTCGATGGATCGACATTGCCGTATACGCGTGGGTTCCCTACAATAAAATATGATTCATTTTCCGGTTCCTGAAGCGCTCACTTTCGACGACGTTCTCCTTGTTCCCGCGCGTTCTGAAGTCATACCCGCGAACACGAACACACAGACTCAACTCACGCGCAACATCCGGCTGAACATTCCCATCATTAGCGCCGCCATGGATACGGTGACCGAGTCGCATATGGCCATCGCCATGGCGCAACAGGGCGGAATGGGCATCATTCACCGCAACCTCACCATCGACCAGCAGGCCAACGAAGTGGACAAGGTGAAACGGTCGGAGAGCGGCATGATCGTGGATCCGGTCACCATGTCGCCGGACGCGAAGGTTTCCGATGCGCTCGATGTGATGAAGAAATACAAAATTTCGGGCGTGCCCATCACGCAAAAAGACGGCAAGTTGGTCGGTATCCTCACCAACCGTGACCTGCGCTTCGAGACCCGCTTCGACATTCCGGTCAGCAAGGTGATGACCAAGAACAACCTGATTACCGTGCCGGTAGGAACGACGCTCGAGCAAGCGGAAGAAATCCTGCACGAGCACCGAGTCGAAAAGCTGCTGGTCGTGGACGACAAATACAACCTGAAGGGTCTGATCACGGTCAAGGATATCCAGAAGAAACTCAAGTATCCGCGGGCCGCCAAAGACGATCACGGGCGTTTGCGCGTGGGCGGCGCGATCGGGGCGACCGGCGATTTTCTGGAGCGCGCCCAGGAACTTACCAAAACAAAAGTTGACGTGCTGGCCGTTGACAGCGCCCACGGACATTCCTCACTGGTGCTCGAAGCGGTGAAGAAAGTGAAGTCGAAGCTGCCGGAAGTGGAACTGCTCGCAGGCAATATTGCGACGTTCGATGGCGCATGTGATCTGGTAAAGGCCGGGGCCGACGGCGTGAAAGTCGGCATCGGGCCGGGTTCGATCTGCACAACGCGTATCGTGACTGGCGTGGGTGTTCCGCAGGTGACGGCCATTGCGGAGGCGGCACGCGCCGTGCGCGACGCCGGAGTCCCGCTGATTGCCGACGGCGGGATCAAATATTCCGGCGACATTGTGAAAGCGCTGGCAGCGGGCGCGTCCGCGGTGATGATCGGCTCGCTCTTTGCCGGTACCGACGAGAGCCCGGGTGAACTCATCCTGTATCAAGGCCGCACCTTTAAGTCCTATCGCGGCATGGGATCGTTGGGCGCGATGGCGCAGGGATCGAGCGAGCGCTATTTCCAGAACTCCGACGGAGACGCCTCCACGGAAACGCCATCGTTGCGCGACAGCGGAAACCGGCTGGGCAAGCTTGTGCCCGAGGGAATTGAAGGCCGCGTGCCGTATCGCGGATCGGTTTCGATGATCGTGTATCAGATGGTCGGCGGACTCAGATCGGGCATGGGATATTGCGGCTGCCAGACGGTAAGCGATTTGCAGCAGCGGGCGCGTTTCGTGCGCATCAGTTCGGCCGGGCTGCGAGAAAGCCACGTGCACGATGTGATGATTACGCGCGAAGCTCCCAACTACGCGGTGGAGTAGGAGAGAAAGACCGATTGTCTGAAAAAGAAGATCGCTTGTCTCCCGCTCGTCCTAGCCTCGTGCGCGCCTGGTGGCCGGCCATGGTCTGGATCGGGCTTATCAGCATCGAATCCAGCGACGCGTTTTCGTCGCAGAATACCGGCAGCATACTTTACGGGTTGCTGACTCGCCTGTTCGGCGAAATCAATGTCTACGAGTTCCTGGTCTTTCATTTCTATCTCCGCAAGACCGGGCACGTAATCGGCTACGGCATGCTGGCGCTTCTTCTGCTGCGCGGATGGCGGATGACGGTCGGGCCGGCGCGGGCGTGGTTGCTGCGGATGCTGCTGCTGTCATGGATCGGCACGGCCTTTGTCGCTTCCATGGATGAGTGGCATCAGAGTTTCATCCCATCTCGTACGGGAGCCGTGCGCGACGTGATTCTCGACAGCATTGCGGGCCTGGTTTTTCTGTTGATCGCGTATCTCTGGCTGCGCCGGAGCGCGAGGGCGGAACAAGCCGTCTAAAAGGCCTCAGTTGGCTTCGCCTGAGTGCGATGTGCCAGCAGCGCCAGCGCCGACGCTGCTGCAATTCCCGCCGAAAAATAAAACGGCACCGCCGCTCCGTAAATCTTCCACAATGCCCCTGTAATCAGGCTGGCGAGCAGCGTGGTGACGCTGGTGATAAAGAAATAGATGCCCAGGGCGCGCCCGCGAACGTCGCTTCCCACGGTTTCGACTACCAGCGCCTTCAGCACCGGATTGGTGAGCGCGTAGAAAAGTCCATAGAACGCCATCGTCAGCCAGATCGCCCGCCGTGAGGGAGCGAGCGCGAACATAAAATAGACAATCGCAAAAACGGCATATCCGGCCGCAGCAATCGTAGAGCGCGAGAAGCGGTCGCTGAATTTTCCTGCCGGCCACGACGCGAGCGTAAAAGTCACATTGAACACCAGGCCGAGCAGCGGAGACTGCGATGCCGGAATGCCTACGCTCCCGGCGCGCAGAACCAGAAACATATCGCTCGAGTTGCCCAGCGAAAAGAGCGCGACGACCGCCAGCACGCAGTAATAGCCAAACGGCAAGTGAACGCTACGTCCTGCGCTGGTCCCGCCGACTTTGTTTCCTTCGGGGCCGGTAGGCCCGATACCCTGAGACCTGAGACGCGACACCTGAGAGCCCGACGCCGGATCGCCGCTCGCTCCGGCGTGTGCAACCTCCCGCACTCCCAGCCAAGCGACCAGAACGCACAACGTTCCTGGAATGGCCGCGGCCGCAAACACGCCGCGCATGCCGTAATGCGCGATCAGTCCGAGGGCGAGCAAAGGACCGGCGATTGCGCCGGCGGAATCCATGGCCTGAATCAGGCCATAAGCCGAGCCGATGTTGGCCTTGTCGACCGAATCCGCGACCATCACGTCGCGGGCTGTCCCGCGCACGCCTTTGGCGAAGCGGTCGAAGAAGCGGATGCCAAGAATTTGCCACCACGCTGAAACGAGTGCCAGAAACGGCTTTACGGAATTGGCGACCACGTACCCGGCGACCACCAGCGGCTTGCGGCGCACGACGCGGTCGGCGAGGTATCCGGAGAAAAGCTTGGCGAACGAGGCGACGCTTTCGGCGATGCCTTCGATGATGCCAATCTGCGCCGGTCCAGCGCCGAGGGATGCCATGAATGCGGGAAGCACCCAGTAGGCCATTTCGCTGGCCGTGTCGTTGAGAAACGACGTCAGACCAAAGGCGTAGACGTTGCGCGGGGTGGGCCGATTGGACACTTAGCGAACATAGCATGGAGGGACAACGTGTCGGGTGTCAGGCCTCAGGCATCAGGTTTGCCAAGCGATGGGGTCGCGAGAATTCTCCGCGATTCGCACCGGATAAACACCAGAACCCAATCAGAGCGCGCGCGCCAACGCTTGTCACCCAAAGCAGGTGCGGTTCTGCTCTAACTGACAACTGACAACTGAGAACTGACAACTGGGACTTGAGACCGACGCCAAAGCCCTCCATCCGCTAAAATAGAGCAATGTCCGAGCGCACTTTTACCTTTGACGAGGCGCAGACGCTGCTGCCGATTCTGGAGTCTCTGCTCAAGCAGGCGATCCATGCGAAGAAGGTGATCGAGGAGACGGATGGCGAACTGCAAGCGGCGGCGCAGCGCATTTTTCTGAACGGCGGAACGTTTCTGAATGTTGTGCATCTGGCGCGGCGCAAGGCGGAACGCGAGAAGGCGATTCATCGCATCAAGGACGCGCTGGCGGAAATCGACGCGACCGGCGTGCAGGTGAAGGACATCGATGTCGGTCTGCTCGATTTTCCCTGCAAGGTCGAAGGCGAGATCGTCTTGCTGTGCTGGAAGCTGGGAGAAGCCAAAATCACTCACTGGCACTCGACGACCGAAGGTTTCGCCGGACGTAAGCCGATCGATGAGCGGATCCAAAACGCGGGGAAGAAGAAAAAGTAGACAGTTTCTAGTTGTCAGTTTTCAGTCGTCAACTGGCGGTTCATGGACGCCAGAACGCGCTCTCAGGTGAGCATCCGTTCTGTAAAGAATCGTCATCGCGCCCCTTGGTCGCCGTGGACGAGCGGCCCCCGTGAAAGAGCGACGCTTTCAGGGCCGCGTAGGGCTTGAGGCAGTTGTGGCCGTAGCCCCGGCGGTTTCCTTTCGCGCATACGCGAAAACCCCTGCAAGTTACGCGGCCAGCCGCGTTCCTCTTGGGAGCGAACCGGTAGTTTCCCCGACGCCGGTGCGACACCAGAATGGCACTACCGGGGAGCGAGCGAGAGCCGGCATTCTGCTAAAATCACCGTATCGAGGCAATTATTATGGCGACTGAGCGCAAGTTTACCGGGAAAAAACTGGCCCTACTATCCGCTTTTGCTGTGCTGCTGGTAGCGGCATTTGGAGCTGGGTGCAAGGGATTCTTCCAACCTAACGCTCTCGAATCGATCGCGATTCAGCCTCCCACCCCGGAGGTGGAGGTTGGCCAGACGACAGGGTTGCAGGCGTGGGGAACTTATGAGGACAACTCCAGGAGCCAGATTACGAGCGGCGTCGCATGGACGAGCAGTGGGGAAGGCACAACAATCAACGTCGATCCCAATACGGGCGATCTCTCGACGCCGACGGGAAGCGTTGGCGGCACAGCCACGATAACCGCCGCAGCGCAGGGTCTTAGTGCGACCGCAACAGCAACTGCGTATCTTGGCAACGTCACCGATCTTCAGATATGCACGGGTACGTTTAATACCGGAACCTGCCCCGCTGCGACCTGGACCTTGAGCGCCACAGCCGGCGGTACCCAAGACTACTACGCGACAGCTGTTTCCGGCGGTACAACGCTGGATGTCACAACGGTGGCGACCTGGGTGGTTACGCCGACGGCCACAACCGGAGGGGTTACGTGCTCGAACAGCGCATCGCCGGCGGTTTGCTCGGTGACGGCGGGGACGCTTCCGACGGGTAATTACACCATTACTGTGACGTATCCCGGTACCACGCCGGTCACGGCGACCATAACGTTGCATTGAGTTGTGTTGTGCGGCCGTTCGCACCCGGGCCGCGATTTTGGTTTGACTGTGCAGGGCGGCTTTCAACCGGGCGATTCTGCTCACCCTGACAGGAGAGTAGGGCGCACCTCTGGACGCGACCCTCGGTGGTGTCCGACGCTCCCCTCCGTTCCTCCTCGCCCCATCTCGCCCGCGCTATGATGATCGGGTGCCATGCCTGACATTCATTGCATAGGAATCTGCACCGGCGGCGGAGACGCTCCGGGATTGAACGCCGTTATTCGCGCGGCCGTGAAGGCTGCCATCCTCAAATACAAATGGAAGGTCATCGGGATTCCCGACGGCTTTGACGGGCTGATCTGGCCGGAACGCGCGCGCGAACTGACGCTCAAAGACGTCAGCGGAATTCTGCCGCGTGGCGGCACGATTCTGGGCACCACGAATCGCGGCAATCCGTTTTGCTACAAGACAACGGAAAACGAGCGGGAGGTGGTGCGCGATATCTCAGACGAGGTGATTGCGAACACACGCAAGCTGGGGATCGATGCCGTCATTTCGATCGGCGGCGACGGGTCGATGAAGATCGCGAACGAACTGTTCGGAAAGGGACTGCACCTCGTGGGCGTGCCGAAGACGATTGACAACGATCTTTCGGCCACGGAGGTCACGTTCGGTTTCGATACGGCGATCCACACGGCGACGGACGCCATCGACAAGCTGCACACGACGGCGGAATCGCATCACCGGGTCATGGTGGTCGAGGTGATGGGGCGGGATGCAGGCTGGATTGCGCTGGAGGCGGGCATTGCCGGCGGCGCCCATGTCATTCTGATCCCGGAGATTCCGTTTACGATCCAAAAGCTGTGCGAACATCTTGCGATGCGCGAACGCTACGGCAAGCGCTTCACGATTGTGGTGGTGGCGGAGGGGATCAAACTGCCTCCGGAGATGAAGCACATGGCGCGCAGCATGGCGGTCGGGAACATGGTGGGCGATGCGATTGCGCTGGTGGCGCGCAAGGAAGTGCGGGTGAGTGTGCTGGGGTATATCCAGAGAGGCGGATCGCCGTCACCCTATGACCGGATTCTGGCGACGCGCTTCGGAGTGGGCGCGGTGGAACTGATTGCGGCCGGCGGGTTCGGGAAAATGGTGTGTCTGCAGCAGGAGTCGATTCGCGCGGTGACAATTGCGGACGCGGTGGGAAAGCTGAAGACCGTCGACCCGAAGGGCGAGATTGTACGCGCGGCGCGCGCTATCGGAATTGGGTTTGGGGACTGAGGCGGTCAGGAGCCAGGAGTTGCGAGCCACAAGCCGCGCTCTGACCTGCGAGTTCGGCAAGACACAGTCACATAGCCACTATCTGCATCCACATAGCCGCGAAGCGGCGAAGAGTGCAGCCCGCGGCGCAAGCCGTGGGGTCGGCGAGTTTTTGGCCCTAATGCCCCGGAGAGGCGAAAGAACCGACCCGATGGCGTGAGCCACCAGGATGCAACCCATCGCCCACGTCCCCAACCCGTCAATCCTGCTCCCTTCCGAAGGCGTTATAGTTAAAGAGTTAACGTTGATCCCGTGAAGTCTCTCCCGACATTATTGCTGCGAACCTGCGCGCTGGCGTTCTGTGCGGTGGCCATCGTTTCATCTGTCGCCTGCAAACACAGCGGCGGCAAAGTCCTTGAGATCGCTTACGTCTCCGGAGTGCAGGTGGCTCTGCGCGATCGCGTCGCGGCCGTCTTTGAGAAGGCCGGGCTGGTGAAGAATGGCGACCGCGTGGAAGTGCTGGACCATGATCGGCGCTTCGTCAAGGTGCGGACGGCGACCGGACAGATGGGATGGATGGAGCAGCGCTATCTGGTCAGCCAGCAAGTGTTCGATCAGCTGCAGAAGCTGACGGCGGAGAATGCGGGCGATCCGGTACAGGCGCAGGGAGTGACGCGCAACGATACGAATCTGCATGTGGAACCGGGGCGGGACACCGAACATCTCTATCAGATTTTGTCGGGGGAAAAACTGGCGCTGCTGAAGAGAGGCACGGCCGACAAACCGGGGGTGGTTGCGGCGGCCGCCAAGGCCGCCGCGTCGGGAGAAAAGAAGGAGGCAACGCCGGTCCTCGAGGACTGGTGGCTGGTGCGCGATAGCCACGGGCGCGTCGGGTGGGTGCTGGGCCGCATGGTGGATACCGATGTGCCGCTCGAGGTTGCGCAATATGCGGAAGGGCAGAGGATCGTCGCTTTTTTTGTGCTCAATCAGGTGCAGGATGAAGACAAGAAGGTCGGGCAATATCTGACGGTGCTCACGGAGCCCAAAGACGGGCTGCCATTCGACTTCAATCAATTTCGCGTCTTCACCTGGAACGTGAAGCGGCACCGGTATGAGACCGCTTACCGGGAACGGATCGAGGGCATGTTGCCGGTGAAGGTTGCACAGGAAGACTTCGGCAAGGAAGGCGTGCTGCCGGCATTTGTGGTGCGCGTTCTTGATGACAACGGCAACGTGAGCGAGCGCAAATATAAGCTCAACACTCCGATTGTCAGGCGCGTGTATGCGCCGGGAGAAGAACCGGCACACGCGGTGGCGAAACGAACGGCGCGGAAGCGCAAGCGGTAAGCGCGCGACTTCAAAAGGTCGAGATCTCTCTTCGGGGAGAATCGAAGCGCCACGATCGATCTTCAGGAATAAAACTCAGAAATAGCTTCGACTACCCGGCGAATCTCAGGCCCGGTTAATTCGGGGAACATGGGGAGTGCCAGGACTTCTCTTGCGGCCAGCTCAGCGACGGGCAGGTCTCCCGCTTTCAATCCAAGATAAGCAAACACCGGCTGCAAATGCAGCGGCAGCGGGTAGTAAATCTCCGTTCCTATCTTGCAATCGGCCAGAAACTTGCGCAGGTCTTCGCGGCGCTGGGCGCGGATAACGTATTGGTGAAAAACGTGGGTGACGCGGGAATCGCGCGCTAGCAGGCGCACGGGCGCAGTCGACACGCTCGAAGTTAAGTTCGAAACGAGGCCGGATTCGTGGAACAGCCGGTCATAGGTCGCGGCGTGTTGACGCCGGGCTTCATTCCAGCCGGCAACGTGCGGAAGTTTGACACGGAGGACGGCTGCCTGAATGGCGTCCATGCGGCCATTCCAACCGAATTCGTGGTGGTAGTAGCGGCGCGGGCTGCCATGATTGCGCAGGCGGCGCATGTGCTCGGCCATCTCAGGATGGGTGGTGGTTGCGATGCCGGCGTCGCCGAAAGCGTTCAGGTTCTTGGTTGGGTAAAAGCTGAAGGCGGCGGTTGCGCCGAGCGATCCGGCTCCACGGCCGCGCCAGGCGGCCCCGATGGCTTGGGCAGCATCTTCGACAATGGCGATCTTGAATTCCTGGGCGATCTGCTCAAACGCATCCATGTCGGCGCATTGGCCATACAGATGAACGGGCAGGATGGCCGCCAGATTCTTTGGGCAGTCCGCGCAAAGACGCTTGCGGACGAGGTCGGCGTCGAGGTTGAGTGTGCCGGGATCGACGTCCATGAGAACGGGCGTGGCCCCGGCGCGCACGATCGCGCTAGCAGAGGCGAAGAAGCTGAACGCGGTGGTGATAACCGAATCGCCAGGCTTGACTCCGGCGGCCACCAGCGCGAGCCAGAGAGCTTCGGTTCCGGAGGCGCAGCCGGCGGCTGCAGCGGCTCCGGTGAGCGCGGAGATTTCGCGCTCGAGGGCCTCGACTTCCGGACCGAGAATGAATCCCTGGGAGTCGCAGACGCGAGTGATCGCGGCCAGAACCTCGTCGCGAAGGCCATTGTACTGGCGGCGCAAATCGAGGAGCGGGACGGAGTCAAGCGTGCAGGCTCCTGGTGTCGATGTGGATTTCACGCAGTCGATTCTAGCAGGGGATTGGAACGGACCGGGCGTCGCCCTTTTTGGAAACTTAGAGGGCTTGGTCCATGACAGAATTGGCCCCAATTTCCGACCCCCCGGGCACACCCGAAAGCTGCCCTTGTGCTGACTCGCGGGCCGCGCCCGAAATACCAAAACTCATAGGCGATGTCTTGTATTCGTTCCGATTTTAATAGGTTGCCGCCGAAATTACTGTATAACTCATTGAAAAATATGGCAATAATACGCATTTCATTTGGTATGCGAGTTGCAAAACCATAGCTTCCACTGGTAGCAGTGGATTCCTTTGCAAGCAGCTCAGACGTTAGGAGAAAGGTGATTCCATGAAAATCCCCGTCAGAATCCTTGTCCTGGTGGCAATAGTCACTTTGATTTGTGTAGCAGCAAACGCTCAAAGAGAGAGCGGATCCATTTCCGGGACGATACTTGATCCAACCGGAGCAGTCGTCAGTGGCGCCACCGTCGTTGTCAAGAATCAGGCAACCGGGGCGATTCGCACTGTGACTACGGGCTCCAACGGCGACTACGCGGTTCCTGATTTGCCGCCAGCGCCTTATCAAGTCACCGTCACTGCGGCCGGTTTTGCCGAGTACAAGCAATCCCTGGTAGTGGCCGTCGGTTCCACCAATGGTGTGTCTCCCCATTTGACGCTGGCAACGGCCAAAGGCACGGTCGTCGAGGTGACGGGCGGCGGCGAGGTAGCGGTCGAGACGCAAACCTCGGAAGTCTCGCAGGAAGTAAACCCGACGCAGATGAACGAGCTGCCGAGCATTAACCGCGACCCGTATGCTCTGGTCGCGATTGCCGGAAACGTAACCGCGGATATGGCGGGTCGTGGAGCTGGAGCTGCCATCAACGGGCAGCGTTCCGCCAGTACGGACATTCTGCTGGACGGCGGCGAGAACGTCGACCTGTTCAGCGCCTCCGTGGGCCAATCGGTTCCGATGGATTCAGTGCAGGAATTCTCAGTTTCGACCAGCAACTTTTCGGCTGAGTACGGACGCGCCAGCGGCGGCATCGTGAACGTGGCGACGAAATCGGGCAGCAATAGTTTCCACGGCACGGCCTACGATTACAACCGCGTGGCGGCTCTGGCTTCGAACACGTACGACAATAAGGCCCAGTCTACGCCCGTCCCGCGTGCGCCGTTTACACACAACCAATTCGGATATTCGGTGGGCGGCCCGGTCGTCAAGAACAAACTGTTCTTCTTTAACAGCACGGAATGGTTGCGCGTTCGATCCAACGCCAGCACCGAGGGCTATGTGCCGGATCCGACGTTCCTGAGCACGTACGGCGCTTCAAACGTTCAGTCCTACTTCAACCAATACGGCGTGTTGAAGCCGACTACGACATTCATCCCAGCGGGGGCAATCACGGCGGGCGCGCTTGGCCTGACCGGAATTCCAGCCGCGCAGAACGTTTTTGATTTGGCGACCTATCAGTTCCCCGCCGATGTGGGTGGATTGCCGCCGCAGAACACATGGAATAGCGTGATTCGCGTCGACTACAACCTGAGCGACAAGACGCAAATGTTCGGACGCTACACGGCTTTTCATGACGATTTCTTCCCCGGCAACAACTCCGCCAGCGCCTATTCGGGATGGGACACCGGCATCAACGATCTGAACCAGAACGTGATGTTCAGCCTTACCCACCTGTGGACCAATAGCTTCGTTACGAACACGAAGATCAGCCTGAATCGTCTGGTCGACCATCAGCCACTCGGAACCAACGGGGTGGCGCCCGGCCTGTTCGCTGGAACGGGCGGCGATGGCTATGGGATCGGCAGTTCCGTGTTTATGCTGCCAGGTTACCTGCCCTATGCGGCCGGCGGCGCGATACCGTTCGGCGGACCCCAGAACGTCTCCGACTTTGAACACAGCTTCAGCTGGACGCACGGCAAGCACAGCTTCAAGTTCGGCGGCGAGTATCTTTACATTCGCGATAACCGCGAGTTCGGCGCTTATGAAACCGGGTATGAGTTCCTGGACGGAGGCGGAAGCAATGCCAGCGTAGCGAACGCCCTGATTTCGGGAAATCTGTATGGATTCACTACCGCCATCAACCCGCAGGGCACGTTTCCATGCTTCCGCGACCCGAACCTGAACACTATTATTCAGACGGCGGCTTGCACCTTGACCGGACCGGCCACCGCGCCGAGCTTCAGCCGCAGCAATCGTTACAACGACGGCTCGCTGTATTTCCAGGATAACTGGAAGGTGACGCCGCGGCTCACCTTGAATCTGGGCTTGCGGTGGGAATACTTCGGTGTACAACACGCGAAGTATCCCGCGCAGGATGCCAACCTGGTGCTAGGCACGGGAAATCTCTACCAACAGATCGAGGGCGCTTACGTGGCCAATGGCGCCAATTTGCCGGGCGGCACGTTGTGGAATCCGAACAAGAAGAACTTCGGCCCGCGTCTCGGATTCGCCTATGACGTCTTTGGAGATGGCAAGACCAGTCTCCGCGGCGGCTACGGAATTGCCTTTGAGCGGAATTTTGGCAACGTCACCTATAACATTATTCAGAACCCGCCAAACTATGCCGTGCTGCAGCTGACCGCAGGACAGCCCGGGTTCCCCACCATTCCTCTGACTACCAACAATTTCGGACCAGCGGGCGCCAGTGGCACTTATCCGTTCCCGAGCCCGGAATTACGCGCAGTTAACAGAAACCTTCCCACGGCCTATGCGAACGTCTGGAATCTATCCGTTGAGCGCGAGGTTGCCAGGAACACGGTGGCAGCTCTCGAATACTCGGGCTCGCGCGGTATCCATGGCTACATCATCCAGGCGTACAACGGATCGGGTTACGGCCCAGCGTTTACAGGCCAGGGCTGCGGTGCAGCCGGTGGAGCGACCTGCGTAGCTAGCGCTACGAATGACCCGTTCCAGAATCTGAACCTGCAATACGGCAACATCAACTACCGTACCGACGGTGACGATAGCTGGCATGAGGCGTTGAACGCCAAGCTGAGCAGCAGCAACCTGTTCAAGCAAGGTCTGACGCTGAGCGCCAACTATACCTGGTCGCACACCATGGATGATATTAGCGCCACGTTCGCCAGTTCAGACGAA
This sequence comes from uncultured Acidobacteriaceae bacterium, assembly GCA_963791085.1. GTDB lineage: Bacteria > Acidobacteriota > Terriglobia > Terriglobales > Acidobacteriaceae > Acidiflorens. The sequence goes on from CAWBQG010000001.1 coordinate 676,586, forward strand.
TTTGACGCGCAAGTCCTGGGAACACTGGATCCGTTCAATCCATCGTTCGATCGTGGCAATTCCGACTTCGACGTCCGGAACCGCCTCGCTCTGAGTGCCGTGTGGGCGCTGCCGTATGCCGCGCATACTCACGGCGTCATGAAGCAAGTAGCGGATGGCTGGGAATTCACGCCTATCTTTACGGCGCAGACCGGTTATCCGTTCACGGTCTACGACTGCTCGCAAAACCCGGTGCTCTTAGGGGAGCCGTACGACTACACGTGCGCACGCTACATCCCGAGCGCCGCATTTTCGAGAACCGGCAGTTCGAACTCGTCAGCGGCCAACGCTGTCGGCAACAATCTGTACGCCTATCAAACCATCCCCGCCCCGCTCGTTTACGGGAACTCCCTGGGCAACGGGTCGCTGCCAAGCTGCGACCTGGATCCAACCAGCGGATTGTCCCTTGGGACAAACTGCACGTATCCCTCGAACATGACCGGTCGCAATGCCTTCGTCGGGCCTGGTCAATGGCAATTCAACATGGGCATCAGCAAGAACTTCAAGGTCACCGAGAGAGTTGGCCTGCAGTTCAGGAGCGAGTTCTACAACATGTTCAACCACTCCAACTACTACGCCCAGACCGGCAACGTTTTGAGCAACGGTGGTTATACCGATGTCACGAACCTCGCCTTCCAGCCATCGACCAATTTCGGGCAGTGCCTGAATTTGTCGATCTTCGGGGCACCCAACGGCTCTGTCGAGTACACCCAGTACAACGGGACGTCCTGCACGGCTACGCCTCAGCCTTACACTCTCCTAGGCAAGAGGGGCGTGACGAATGTCTCGTCTAATAGCGGCACGGGGTCTTTGGGCGAGCGGCGTTATATCCAGTTCGCACTGAAGGCGACGTTCTAAGCGAATTGATTCTGGACCTACAGGGGGAGCCTTCCGGCTCCCCCTTTTCTTTTCCGGCAAACAGAATGTTCGACGCGGATGCACGCCCACGGGCTGTAGTGCGCACGAGTTGGGAGGCGGCGCGCATGAACAGATTAGGATGGCGCGGAAGATTCGTAACGCTGGATTGCGCCGAGGATGCGCACGTCGGGGAGACATCGCTCGGCTGCCTCTGGCGGTGGGCGCTGGCTGCTATGCCGTTTCGCCGGTTCTGAGGCGGGCGGCGAGCCAGGCTACGCAGGCCAGCATTCCGCACCAGGCCAGCGCTCTTACGATGGCGGCAATGGTGGTGTCGTATTGCAGGAGGCCAAGGCTGGAGAAGATCGTGTTCCAGTCGTGTTCGACGAAATCGGAATCGCCCGTTGTCACCAACGGCAGGGCCATGGTGCGCGCGTCGGCCATGTAGGTCGCGGTATAGAGCCAATTCTCAAAAAAGAAGAAGAGGCAGAAGACGAACGCCCCCGGCTGGCGCTGACGGAAGAAGTAAGCGGCCAGCAGAAGGGGCACCATCCACTGGAGGATGGTTCCCCCCCAGAGGCCAATTGTTCGTCCGAACCAGCCAAAGAGCAGGTGCCCGCCTTCGTGAACGACCAGATTGGCGGAGTCGATGAACAAATAGCCGCCGTGCATGCCGAAGGCGTAGGCGAGGAAGAACGCGTAGAAAACGAGCCAGGCGCCTACGGCCCAGCGCGAAATGGGACGCCAAGGTTCACGAGCGCCCGACAACTCCAAAAGCGAGCCGAAGAACTCGGTCATTCTGGAGACCATTGTAGGAAGGCTGGGCGCCGGGAGCGAGATTACGGCGGTGCGGCTGAGCGGCGCCGGAGGAGACGGGGCAATCCCGGTCTCTACCTCCCGAACATTGGATAGTGGCTGGCCGCCCCCATCAGGAAGAGCAATGGAAATGACAACACGAAGTTGGCCCGCGACATCAGGAAGGCCTGGCGCGCCATGGATTTGGCCTTGTCGGGGATGGGAGTGCCGTCCGCGGCGTTCGCGGCCGTCCATTGGATAATTCGCTTCTGGATGCGCCAGATCACGCCCCAGACGTTCAGCATCATCATCCAGCCGAAACCGCCTCCAATGCCGATGGCAAGCAACTGGCTGCTCTCCCAGCCGTGGTTGTTCAGGCGCAGGAAGACATAGCTGGCGGCCGCCAGGATGACGGCGTAAATGACCGTAAGCACCCAACCATTGTTGAGGGGGCCCTTGCCGGGAATTACACAGGCATACATCAGCGCCCAGGTGATGGTCCAAATGGCAAAAAAGGAGCCGAAAACGCCGCCCAGCGAGCCGCCGCCGTTGCGGGCATCCGACCCAACAATTTCGCCGAAATAGGCTAGGCCCATCAGCACCGTGACCACCGACGCCCAGCGGAACCACCAGAGCGCGCGCGACATGAGGCCGGGGAAAATCTTGTCTCTGGTCACAGGGTCGAGCGACTTCATGAAGGGGACGTTGACGAGGTTGAAGAAATAAAGCAGGCCAAGCCAAGTGATGCCTGCTAGGAAGTGGAGCCAACGAAACATTATGAGGAGGTTTGTCTGGAAATCAGTGGGCAGATTGATGTTGTTCAAAGGCAAGGCTCCTGTTTAAGACGACACTGGCAGCGTGACGATTGTAGATGTTTGGCAGGGAGAAATGATAGCCGGCGGGTTGGCAAATTCCCGAAAACCGGCCATTCCGAGCTTGTAGAAAGCGGGCGCAGGAAGGAGAATCTAATTAACAGGAAGTTGAAAACCGCGGGGTAAGGCCGTATTGTAGATGCCTGACAAAGACGCTTGCCATGCGCCTTTCCCCATCGCTTAAGGTATGGCGTCCAACGAAAAAAAGGAGATCGGCAGATGGAACCCAAGCCGGCACAGCAGAACATTCAAGATTCCTTCCTCAACACAGCTCGAAAGGAACGGCACAACATCACGATCTATCTGGTCAGCGGCGTGAAGCTGACGGGCCGGATCCGATCCTTCGACAAGTACTCAGTCGTGCTCGAAACCAGCAATCAGGAGCAACTGATCTTCAAGCATGCGATCTCGACGGTAGTCATCGCCCGCGGCATGCACCCACATGGGGAAGCGAAGCCGGCGGCGGTGGCAACCATCACGGAGACGCCAATCCCGAGTTCCGGCACTCAAGGATGAAGTGAGTCTGCGTGCGAAGAGATGAGTCCAGACTGAGCCAGCGGGAAAGTGTGCGAAACGGGCCCAAGGCGGTGCCGAACCCGGCAGAGCGCCGGGAGCGAGCGTTTTTGGTGGGGGTGGAGTTTCGCACGCGCGGCCGCGCGGGAAAAGCTCCGGCGGCGGCCATTACGCCCGGCGCTCAGGCGGCTCGCGACCACGCCACCAGCATCGGTTCCGGCCGGCGGGCGGATTCGCCCGATTTCAGTTCCGAGGAATCGCTCGACGAACTACGCTCGTTGGCGACGAGCGCGGGCGCCGAAATTGCCGGCGAATTCATGCAGCGCCGCGACCGGCCTGACCCGGCCACGCTGATCGGCAAGGGCAAGCTGGAGGAAATTGCGGGTGCATCGGCTTCGGTTTTCGCCGACGTCATTCTCTTCGACCACGATCTTTCCCCATCGCAACAGCGCAATATTGAGCGCGAGGTCAACACGCGCGTCATCGATCGCACGCAGCTGATCCTCGACATTTTTGCGCGCCATGCCCGAACGCGCGAAGGCCAATTGCAGGTGGAACTGGCGCAGCTCGAATACATGCTGCCGCGACTGGCGGGCCGGGGCGTAGAAATGTCGCAACTCGGCGGCGGCATTGGCACGCGCGGACCGGGCGAAACGCAGCTCGAAACCGACCGCCGCAAGATTTACCGTCGCATCCGGCACGTCAAGCAGCAGATCGAGAATGTGAGGCGCATCCGGGCGCAGCAGCGGCAGCGCCGCGAGTCAGTGCCGGTGGCCACGATTGCGCTGGTTGGCTATACGAACGCAGGGAAGTCGACATTGTTTAACGCGCTTACCAACGCCCATGTGCTGGCTTCGCCACGCATGTTTGCCACGCTCGATCCGACGTTGCGCGGGGCCGAACTGCCGTCAAAACGCAGAGTTCTGCTCTCCGATACCGTCGGTTTCATTCGCCACTTGCCGCACACGCTGGTCTCGGCGTTTCGCGCCACCCTTGAAGAAGTGCAGCGCGCGACGCTGGTCCTGCAGGTCTCCGACGCCAGCAGCCCGATTTCGGCCGAGCAGGACGCGCAGGTGGAAAGCGTGCTCAAGGAACTTGACGCCGACAAGAAACCTCGCCTGCACGTGATGAACAAGATCGATCTTCTGCCTCCCAAACAGCGCGAGTCGCTGCGAGACGATAGCCAGACCATCCACGTCTCGGCGGTGAAGGGAATCGGGCTGACCACGCTGCTCGATAGGATCGATGCCGTGCTCGAACAGGACCGCCCAAGCCGCGTGCGGCTACGCATTCCGCAGAAGGAAGGGAAGATGCTGGCCCTGCTCGAAGCCCGTGCCCGCATCTATTCGCGCCAGTATCAGGATGGGCTGGTGGAATTGGAAGCCGATGCGCCCGCGTCTTTGCTGCGTCGCATCCGGGAGTGGGTGGTGGGATAAGATTTCCTTAGAAAGGTGGACCGTCCGGTCGGTCGGGTCACCTGAGCCCGGTGACCGCTGTCACCGTAGGTAGGGTCTAGATCACCGCGCGGCCCACCCACTCCATGTAGACTCAATTAACGGGAGGGTACGCATGTCAACAGCCTGGACTTCCCGCTACGCCCAGCGCACCAAGAACGTCCGCAGCTCCACCATCCGCGAGCTTCTCAAGATTACCCAGAACCCGAAAATCATCTCGTTCGCCGGGGGGTTGCCGGCGCCCGACGTTTTCCCGGTGGAGCGCTTTCGTGAAGCTTGCGCCAAAGTGCTGGATAAGCAGGCACAACTCGCGCTGCAGTATAGCGCCAGCGAGGGCTATGAGCCCCTGCGCGAACTGATTGCACGTCATACCTCGCGCTACGGCGTGAAGGCGAAACCGGAAAACGTGCTGATCACGTCCGGTTCGCAGCAGGCCCTCGATCTGATTGGCAAGCTGCTCATCAACTCCGGCGACCGCGTGCTCGTCGAGGCGCCCACCTATCTTGGGGCCCTGCAAGCGTTCAGCGTCTATGGCGCGGAATACCTGTGTGTGCCGAGCGACAACGATGGACTGCGTACGGATCTGCTCGAAGAACCACTGCGTTCGGGGCCAAAATTCATGTACGTGCTGCCCAATTTTCAAAACCCGGGAGGCACCACGCTGGCCGAGGGCCGCCGCCATGAACTGGTCTTGCTCGCCGACCGCTACGGCATCCCGATCATTGAGGACGATCCCTACGGGCAGTTGCGCTATGAGGGCGAACACCTGCCACCACTGGTTGTGCTCGATCGGGAAAATCTGCGCCGTGACGATGGCTATTTGATCGGCAATGTTCTTTACCTGAGCACGTTCTCGAAGACGCTGTCTCCGGGCCTGCGCCTGGGCTGGATCGTGGCCCCGCCAGATGTGATTACGAAACTGGTGCAACTGCGGCAGGCCGCCGACCTGCACACTTCCACCTTTGGCCAGATGGTGGCCTATGAAGTGGCGCGCGACGGCTTCCTGGACGAACATATCAAGTTGATCCGCCGCGTCTACGGGGAACGGCGCAACGTGATGCTTGAGGCGCTCGAAGAATTCTGTCCGCCCGAAGTGACCTGGACGCGGCCGCTCGGCGGATTATTCCTGTGGGTAACGCTGCCGGTGGGCATGGATTGCAAACAATTGTTCGAGACGGCGCTCAAGCAGGACGTTGCCTTCGTCACGGGCGATTGCTTTTACGCCGGCAACGGGCATGCTGCAGAAGGATTGCGTCACTTGCGGCTGAATTTCTCGAACGCGAAACCGGAGCAGATTCGCGAAGGCATTCGGCGTCTGGGGGTCGCGATCAAGAATCAGATAGCGGAACTGCATGCGGCCCCGGTCGTGAGGTAGGCCACACTCCCATGGCAGATGCGGCTTCCACTTAGGGCCTACGCCGCAAGACTGTCGCGTGGACCGGCCTTGCAATCCCCCTTTTCCGGGGAATATTTTGCGGTTGCTCCAGTTATACAAAGTGAAAGGAGCAACCTAGCGCAAGTCCGCTTGCGGCCGATTACTCCGTCTTGCCATCAATCGCAAACATAGTGTGGATTTCGGAGCCCGGAGGCCGAGAAGGCCTATGCCCGGGTACACTGTTGATCTGTGGCTGACCGTTCCGGCGATACCGGGTCATTCGAAGAACTGGCGATGCCACTTTTCGCCAGGCTCTACAACTTCGCCCACTGGCTGACGCAAGAACGCGCGCCGGCAGAGGACCTGGTTCAGGAAACATACATGAAGGCGCTGCGAGGCTTTTCCTCATTTCAGCAGGGGACGAACTTCCGCGCCTGGATGTACAGAATCCTGCGAAATACATTCCTGACGACGCAGGCCGGGCTGAAGGCCTCCGCGTCCATCTCGCTCGACAGCGACGATGACCAGAGCGTGGAACCGACGGCGGCCGAAACTCCGGAATCGGTTCTGCTGGCGCGCATGCAGCGGGAGACGATCCAGAACGCTCTAGAGCAGTTGCCGGTGCGGTTTCGAGAGATCGTTCTTCTGTGCGATCTGGAGGAAATGACCTATCAGGAAATCGGCGAGACACTCGGGATTCCCATGGGAACGGTAATGTCGCGTCTTTCGCGCGCGCGAAAAGCGATGCGCGAAGTGTTGACGCCCAAACGGGAGGGGACTTCGCGATGACGTGTGAGCTGTGGCGCGACAAGCTGGATGCTTACGTGGATGGCGCTTGTTCGCAAGAGGAAATCGCGAGCCTGGAAACCCATTTTCGCGCCTGCCCCTCCTGCGCCAGCGACGCGCTGAGGCGCCTGCAGATTAAGCGCATGACGCAAGCGGCCGCTGCGCGTTACTCCCCTTCGCGCGAGTTCCGGCTGCGCATTGAAAAGAGCATCGAAGCGAAGCGCCGGCCGGTCTGGACATTTGCATGGATGCCCGCCATGGCTGCGGTTGCCGTTGCACTGGTGCTGCTGGCTGCCGGGCTTACATTGTGGGTGCGGCACGCGGTGCGCACGCAGGAACTGGCAGAGTTGGTCGATCTGCACGTTGCAACCCTGGCCAGCGCGAATCCCGTCGATGTGGTTTCGACCGACCGGCACACCGTGAAGCCATGGTTCCAGGGCAAGCTGCCATTTACCTTCAATCTTCCCGAGTTGCAGAACTCTTCATTCAAACTCGTCGGCGGCCGGGTCATGTATTTCGAGCATAGCCCCGGCGCCCAATTGCTGTTCCAGATTCGCAATCACCAACTGTCAGTTTTTGTTCTGCAGGACCGGCCGGGTACGATCTCGCTCGCGATGGGCACGACTGCGCGGGAGCTGGCTTTTAACATGGAAACGTGGAGCGAAGGCGGATTGCGTTACTTCGTGATTAGCGACGCTAGCCCGGCGGATGTTCACGAACTCAGCCAGTTGATGAGGGCCGCAAGATAAGTTCGACACCCTCCCGTACCGATTCTGCGATCTCCTTGGGCGCGCTTTTTCCCGACGGAGGGCGGCGCAAAGGATTTAAACTTTCAACCGGAAGGACTTCAAGCCATTGCTGCCGCCCGCACGCTGCACAAAAGATCGGTGCGCCGCAGAAGAAAGCATAAGGCAGAAAGAGCATAAGGAGGATCGATGGGGAATTATTCCGCAGCCGCAGGACGCATGGTTGGTCACAACATGGTGACCACGCAGTTCGAACTCGATGGCTACCGCGTGGTGCGTACGCTGGGAGTGGTCCGCGGAATTACGGTGCGGTCGCGATCCATCTTCGGCACCATCGGCGCCGGCCTGCAGACGCTGGTGGGCGGCAACATCACCTTGCTCACCAATCTCTGCGAAAAAACGCGCGCCGAAGCCTTTGACCTGATGCTGCAGCATGCTGCCGATATGGGGGCAAACGCAGTGGTCGGAGCGCGCTACGACGCTACGGAAGTGATGCAGGGCGTGACGGAAGTCCTCGCCTATGGAACCGCGGTTCTTGTCGAACCCACGAAGTAGAGAGCGCGGCCAAGACTGCACAAATCGGGAGCCGATCAGTCGGGCTGCTCTGGAGCCCTGGAACCGCACTACCCACCGTTCGAGCGCCTGATTTACAATCCTGAGTTCCCATTCAGTCCGCACTGAGGAGACCTCCGTGATCCCACGCTATACGCGGCCGGAAATGGCCCGCATTTGGAGCGACGAAAACCGCTTCCGCACTTGGCTTGCTGTTGAAGTGGCTGCCACCGACACGCTGGCCGCCGCCGGCATCGTTCCCAAAGACGCCGCCCAAGCCATCCACCAGCGCGCCGACTTCAACGTCGAGCGAATCTTCGAGATCGAAGCGGAGGTCAAGCATGACGTCATCGCCTTCACGACCGCCGTCGCTGAGATCGTTGGTCCGCACGCGCGCTGGTTCCACTACGGCCTGACCTCGAACGATGTCGTCGATACGGCGCAGGCTCTGCTCATCCAGCAGGCATCGTCGCTGATTGCGGGCGACCTCGAGCGTTTGGCCGACGTGCTCGAACGGCGCGCGTGGGAATTCAAGGACACGCCGATGATCGGGCGCACGCACGGCGTTCATGCCGAGCCGATTACCTTCGGTTTCAAGATGGCCAACTGGTATTCGGAGACGCGGCGCAACATCGCCCGCTTTCAGGCAGCCGCCGAGGACCTCCGCGTGGGCAAGTTTTCGGGCGCTGTTGGCACGTTCGCGCACCTTTCGCCCGAACTGGAAGAACAAATTTGCGCGCGCCTCGGGTTGAAGCCGGCTGCCGTGTCATCGCAGGTTATCCAGCGCGATCGCCACGCGCATTACCTGGCGACGCTCGCCGTGATTGCCTCCACGCTCGACAAGATTGCTACCGAAATCCGCCACTTGCAACGCACGGAAGTCCGCGAGGCGGAGGAGTATTTCAGCGAAAAGCAAAAAGGCTCTTCGGCCATGCCCCACAAGCGCAACCCGGTGACCTGTGAACAAATCTCTGGACTAGCGCGTGTGGTGCGCTCCAACGCCCAGGCCGGCTTCGAAAATGTCCCCCTCTGGCACGAGCGCGACATCTCGCACTCGTCGGCGGAGCGCATCATTATTCCCGACTCGACTACACTGACGGATTACCTGCTGAACAAAACCGCCAACCTGGTTGAGACCATGTTCGTCTACCCCAAACGCATGCTGGCCAACCTCAACAGTACGCGGGGCCTCGTTTTCAGCGGACAGTTGCTGCTCGATCTGGTAGAGAGCGGTATTTCGCGCGAGGATGCCTACCGCCTCGTGCAAAGTCATGCCATGCGCGCGTGGAGGGAAGACCTGGATTTCCACGAACTGGTCCTCAACGATCCGGCCATCACGGGTCGCGTCTCCCGAGCCAAGATCGAACGCGCGTTCGATTTAAATCGTCAACTGAAGAACATCGACAAGATTTTCGCGCGGGTGTTTCCGGGCAACGTTGCTGCCAGGAAGAATGCGACGTCTTCAGCAAGGAAAGGTATAAAACGGAAGAAATAGCGGAACACTTTAAACCGTGGTTCTTTATCCGCCGCTCGCGGCGTCCTAGTGAAACGCCTTGCCGCCGCGGACCAGTTCCAGCAACTCAATCAACTCCGCCAACTTCTCCTGCCCCACATGCTGCAGCATTTCGCGGCCGTGCCTCTCCACTGGTTCATCCATCTCGCGTAAAAGCCTCAGCCCGGCCGCTGAAATCTTTCCGTGGACCACCCGCCGGTCGCTCTTCGCGCGCGCCCGCTTGACCAAGCCGCGTTTCTCCAGACGATCAAGCAGACGCGTAATGTCAGGATCGCGCGTGATCATCCGATCGCCGATTTCGCTGCACGGCAATCCCTCAGCGCCCGCACCCCGCAGAATACGCAGCGCATTGTATTGCGTGCCCGTCAAGCCAAACTCTTTCAGCCGGGCCTCGACGCTCGACTGAAGGGCGTCGGTTGTGCGCAGCAGGGAAAGGTACGCTTCCTGTTCGCGGCTTCGGAACGGTACTTTCTGCTTCAGTTCTGTCTGGAGACGGCTGGCCATGAACTGAGATTAGTCGTCATCACAAGTAAGTGTCAAATTGGCTGTAAAATCAACCGATTACAGCGAGACTTGTAAGACTTTGTAAAAGTCCCTTACAAGTACATCCCGCGCGGGTCGACCCGCATCTATTTAACTAACCGGTTAACGAAGTGTGGGACCGGAATTGAAATGAGGATGGCAACCATGAAAAAGCAATCTCTTGCGGTGGCGGTGGCGTTGCTCGTCCTGCTGAGCGTGACGGCATTGGCGGAAACTACCCGCTACGATCAACCGATTCAGCAGGCCGTCAGCCAGAAAATTCAAAAAGCAAAGCAACTCCAGAAGGTAAATTCCAGCGTCGAGGATGGCATCGTGACCTTGATCGGTAGCGTTGGCCTCTATGAGGACAAACTCGAAGCTGCCAACACAGTGAAGAAGATCTCAAACGTCTCCGGTGTTCGAAATGACATCGTGGTGGCGGGTGAAACCGTGCCCGATAGCCAACTGCAGAAGAAACTGGCCACAAAGCTGGAAAACGACCGCGTCGGCTATTTCGACAACGCATTCAACTACATTGCGGTCACGGTGAAAGACGGCGTGGTTACGCTGAGCGGCGATGCCTACTGGAACGTGCCGCGAGACTCGGCGTTGGCGATTGCGGCGCGCACGCCCGGCGTGAAGGATGTGATCAGCGACGTGAAAGTGCTGCCGGCCTCGATCTTCGACGACTCGATCCGCACGCGTACGGCGCGTGCCATCTATCGCGACTCCGTACTTGGTCGCTACGCAACCGACCCGGAGGCTCCGATCCGCATTGTGGTCGATAACGGACACGTGACGCTCTACGGAACGGTGCAGAGCACGATGGATAAGACGATTGCCGGACTGCGGGCCAATTCGGTGGCCGGCGCTTTCAGCGTAGAGAACAAACTGGTCGTGGGTTAAGGCGCGACGTTGTTGCAACCAAGTGAAGTGTGATCCTCCCCTGGGCGCGGCGCAAGCCGCGCCTTTTCTTGTCTCCACAGGGCGGATCCCGAACCGCGTCAGGTTCGCGTCCATGGTTTCCATTTTTCCAGGAATGCCCGAAAATCCTCTGGCGATAATCCCCGCGCATTTTCGAATTCCCCGTTCTTTTGGCTGTACACCAGCTTTCCATCGGCTTCGAGCACTGCCAGGCCAGGAATCCCGCGTTTCATCGGAACTTCGTATTTTGCCATCAAATCCTGGTTCTTCTCGCCCTTTCCGATGTCCACGTGCACGACCTCGTAATTGGCGGCGATGATCAGCGCCAGGTCCGCGCGATGAAAAGCCGCATCGAGCACGTGGCAGTCGTAGCACCAGTTGGCTCCAAATACGACAATCACCCGCTTATGCTTAGCCTGGGCTTTCTTCAGAGCCTCTTTGATTTCTGCATGCGCATCGGCGGTCACCGAATAGATTTGTCTCTCCGCTGCCGGCGGCGCTTGGCCCGCGCAGACTCCGCTTATCGCTAATGCCAACGCCAGACTCAATATCGAGGTTCGCAGCCGAAAATTCATGATTAAGCCTCCTGGGCCAAGTAGTAACGAGGTTCTTCCCGAGTGTGGATTTTGTAAGCCTCGCTCTCAGGATACGCGTGCGGAGCCCCGCTACCGAGTCTAGTTCGCCTTGCGCGAGTATACGAGCCGGAGGCTATCGTGCTGTAGAATGCGCTGGATCTGGTGTTTGGCGTGAACGGTCCAAGGTCCCATCGTATCGAGCTTCACATACGCCCGCCAGTGCTGCAGCGCCTTTCGCGGTTCGTGCATCTTCTCATAGGCAAGCGCGATATTGTAGTGCGCGTCAGCATAGGTGGGCGCCAGTTGAATCGCAGTGCAATAGGTGTCGATCGCCTCTCCGATGCGTCCGGTTTCGTCAAGCACGTTCCCCAGATCAAAATAGGCGAGCGCATACCGCGGATCGATCTGAATTGCCGACCGGTAGTGTTTTTCGGCAAGAGAATACTCCTGCCGATTGTAAAAAAGCGTTCCCAGATTGATGTGGGCGGCGGCGTGGAGAGGATCCATATCCAGAACCTTCAAATAGAGGGTGATCGCTTCATTCTGCGCCGACGGGTTCTCCTCCAGCGCGATTCCGCGGGCAAACAAGTCGGCGACGTCGGTGACGACCAGCTCCGGTCCGTTGCGCCGCGGACCAGTCACAACTTTTTGTTCCTCGGAAGCGAAGTCGAACATGAATTGTCCCGCGATGGGTTCCAGCAACCGGCCGTCATGCCGGAATGCCACACGGCGGCGGCTCTCGTAGGCGCTCGCTTCGAGCAGCGGATTCTCCATCCCCGCCACCTGTTTAAGCATTGCATCGAGCGATTGCCGAATTACGGCTGGACGCACCCGTTTCCCGCACAGGTCGCGCACTTTCTTGATTTGCACGAGATCAAAAAAAGAATAATCCTCGCTCGTTTTGACCAGCCCCGACCTCTCCCAGGTCTGGAGCTGGCGAGGGGCGAGGCGCAGAATACGTAGCAAGTCGGCGCGACTGTATCGATACACGGGTATTATGGAATCCACTTAAATTATCCGGAACTCGCGTTTTAATCGCAAGTAGCAACCCGGATGAATCTGTGGAGAACTGGTCCTAAATGGCACGAAAGTGGTTCTTGTGATGGCGTCTCGGAGTGCATGAAGAATAAAACTTCCAATTTTCTGATCGCCACCGCCATTCTTTTCGTGCTCATTGAGTTGTTCTGGTTCGGCTCGAAATGCTTGCGAGATATCGATTTCGACGGCATGGCCCACACAGGCATCGCCCGCCACTTGCGGCAGGGCGAATTCTACCCGGCGATTAACGCCTTCCGCAGTCCGCTCCTCTCCTGGATTATTGCGGCCGTTCCCGGGCGCAATTTAGTGCTGACCGGCAAGGCCGTAAACATCTCCGCATTTCTGGCTTGCCCCGCGCTCTTGTATTTGCTTACCTGGCGTCTTTGGAAATCCAGGATGGCCGCTTCCGTCGCGGTCATGCTATTCGTGTTGGGGCGCGGTTTTGTGCCGGCCGCGGCCGGATCGGTTGTGCCGGACTTCCTTTTTGCCACACTCACGCTGGTGTATTTCATTTTGCTCTTGGAGTGTCTGCAAGGCGCAGGCTGGCGTCACTGGTTTTATCTCGGCGTAGTCCATGGTCTCGCCTACCTCGCCAAGGCGTTCGCGCTGCCGTGGTTGGCGCTGGCGACACTTGTGGCTGTGTGTTTATCGGTGGGAACCGCGAGACAGCGGCTCATTCGGCTGGTATCGGCGGCCCTCATTCCTATGGTGGTGGCCGGTGTCTGGGCTGTGGTTCTCCACTCAAAATACGGAGTCTTCACACCCGGCAGCCAGTTCAAGACGAACCTTCTGCAATGGACACTGAGTGCGTATCGAGACCACCGTGACCCCACTTACGCGCTTCTCCGCGACACAACCAAAGAAGTCGACGACTATGTTGTGGACGATCCCATGCCTCCCGGCTCGTGGCCGTGGACGTATCGCGTGAGCACCGAGCAGGCGCTTCCGAAAATAGTGCAGGCCGAAGAGCGTAACGTTCCCCGCGTGCTCAAGGAAATCCTGATCGTTGCGACTCCGGGAGGACTCTTGGCATTCGTGGCGGCGGTGGCCATTGTGACGCGGCGCAGGCGACAGTATGCCGTGGAATTTCGGATGGTCGTTGTCATCGCGATTAGCTCCATCAGCCTCGTGTTCGCATACTCCATGCTGGTCTTCGATGCGCGTTATCTCTATCCATTGATTCCTCCGCTTCTGGCCGTTGCAGCCCGTTTCCTGGTTCCGGAAGGCGATTGGAATCATCGCGCATGGAGCGCGATCGCGATTGCGCTGGTAGTTTTCGGGGAAGTCGCGGCGCTCGCCTACAGTTCGTCGCCCTTTCGCACGCTGACTCGAGACTTTCAAACCAGTTGCTATGATGCGGGCAATCGATTGAAGGCGCACGGCGGTACAAGCGTGGCGACGATCGGCGCAGGGCCGTTTCCGGAACACGGTGTGGGATGGGAGGCTGGCTATAAAGCCGCTTTCTTCGGGAACCGACGACTAATCGCCGCATTGGACGACTTGCCTGCTCCATCGATGACGAGCGCCGCATTGGCTGATCTTGCCAAAGCCTCGCCCGACGCGATCCTTATTTGGGGCAAGGCAAATGACCCGCGCTACGTCGCCCTTATGGAGTCCCTGTCCCTTCAATACCCGAGCGCAGTTTCCGAAGAAATTTCCGATCCAGTGCTGGGCAGAGTTGGATCCATACTTTTCGCCAAGGCGGCATCCGCGCAGAAAGGGCAGTAGGATTTCCGCGCAATTGGCGCGTGATTACAAGCTGGCGACACGACGCTGCACGAGCAGGAAATAGAGCGCCAGCAGAACGAGCAGCATTCCATTGACCCGCAGCACAACTGGCGCCGTGAAGATGGGCACCAGCCATCCCGACAAGAGATTTCCCATGGGCATGCCGCCGCGAAAGGCGACGTTGTAGACACTCATCACGCGGCCGCGCATTTCATTGGTCGTGATCAATTGCACCAAAGAATTCACATTGGCGAATACCGCCATCATTGACGCCCCGGCCAGCACCATCATGACTCCGCTGAACGGCAACGACCTCGAGAGCGCGAAGCCGAAAATCCCCAAGCCCAGGGAGGCGAGCGCGCCGAGGGCAACCCGTCCCTTCTTCTTGATGTTGCCCATGCCCGCAATGCCCAGCGATCCGCAGATGGAACCCACGCCCATGAGCGCGAGCAGGTTTCCAAAGGTTTCCGGGCCGCGATGAAAAATATCCTTCACGAAGACCGGAATGTAGGTGCGCATCGGCATGCTCAGGCCCGTCATGCAGAAAGCGAGGATGATCAACGCCTCCATCGAGCCCTGGCTGCGGACGAACTTGATGCCTTCCTTCAGGCTGGTGAGCATCGATTCGGTGGTTTTTTGTGGCAGGAAGCGGGCCGTGATTAGCGAAAGCGAAATGATGGGCGCCAGAAAAGAGAGCGCGTTCAGGCCAAAGCACCACGACTCGCCGAGCCTGCCCAGAGCTTGCCCGGCGAGCGCGGGCCCGATCATGACGGCCACGTTGAACTGGATCGAATTCAGCGCGATGGCATTCGGCATGTCCTCTTTTTCGACCAGCGTCGGAATCAGCGCCTGGTAGGCCGGCCCGCCGAAGGCCTGCGCGAAGCCCGAGACAAAGGAAAGACAGAGAATTTGCCACACGTGCACCTGGCGCGTGATCACCAGAATCGTGAGCAGGCCCGCGCTCGCCATCTGCACATACTGCGAGCCGAGCAGTATGCGCCGCCGCTCCACGCGGTCGGCTACGACGCCGCCAATCAGCGAGAAAAGGAAAATGGGAATGCCGCCAAGGAATTGATCGAGCGCCAGCAGAAAGGCCGAGTGGCTGAGTCGATAGATCAGCCAGCTTTGCGCAACGATCTGCATCCACGTGCCGATGCTGGAGGTGCAGGCGCCGATCCACATCAGGCGGAAATCGCGATATTGAAATGCTTTGAAGACCCGGCCGAGCAAAAATGTCTCCCAAGACCTAGGCAGCAGACTACCATGCCTCCCGGCGGTTGGTTTGATTCCGGCAGGGACTGGCGGCAACCCGAACTCGGGATTCGCAGACGCCATTTAGCATAGACGTATGAAGGCGGCAAAACGTTTGGGTCTGGCGCTGGTAATTTCCAAGATGGGCTATTGCTCGCGCTCGCAGGCAGTTGCCCTCATCTTGGGGAAACGGGTCTGCGTCAATGGCCGGGTCGTCGTCGATCCGGAGTCCCCGACCCGAGTGCCGCATGACTGCATTGAGATCGACGGTTCGGCGCTTGAGAAAAGACCAGCTGTTTATCTCGCAATGAATAAGCCGCGCGGCGTGGTTACCACCGCATCTGACGAAAAAGGGCGGGCCACCGTGTATGACCTGCTCGAGGGCACAGGTCCGTGGCTTGCCCCGGTAGGCCGTCTGGATAAGGCCAGCGAGGGTTTGTTGCTGCTGACGAACGATTCGCAGTGGGCGGCCAGGATTACCGATCCGGCCAGCCATCTGGATAAGACGTACCACGTACAGGTGGACCGCATCGCCGAGCCTGATTTGCTGGCGAAAATCGCGCAGGGTTGCGAAGCCGGTGGCGAACACCTTCACGCCAAGCGCGCGCAACTGCTCCGGACGGGCAATAAGAATAGCTGGCTTGAGATTGCGCTCGATGAAGGCAGGAACCGGCAGATTCGCCGGCTGCTGAACGCGCTCGGTGTCGGGGTTCTGCGCCTGGTCCGGGTCTCGATCGGGCCGCTAGAGCTGGGAAACCTCAGCAAAGGCGCCGTGCGCCCATTGACGGCGAAAGAGAAGCAATCGCTCGACCGGGCCCTGAAGCGAGCGGCTCGGTGATACAGGTTTCTGGCTGTTGCGAAGTGGAAGGAGTTGCCCCAAGAAAGACAACGGGCGCATGCCGAAAGATGTGGGGTGAGGATGGCAACGGCATGCGCCCTATTAAGTTGAACACAGATTAAGTCTTAACCATTACGATGTCAAGATAAATCTTGTGGATGCAATAGCTTACAGGCTGTCCTTTAACTACTTTTCAACTTTTTCCGCAAGTGCATATGTCACGTATCAGTGTGATGTTTTGGCAAGCTGCGGGAACGGTCCATCGAGCGCTTGATTCTTGGGTGGCGCAGAGATTCAACGCTGCTGTCAGGGACGCCGTCGCCAAGCTCGCGTCCTAAGTTCGACCCGTAATCCTGAGCGCGGCGAAAGACCTACGTATTTTGCTTGCCGCGTCAATGCGCTCGCGTCCCCAACAACTCTGTCATCCCGACCGGAGCGCAGGCGAAGCCAAGCGAAGTGGAGGGACCCTGCGTTTTTCCACTGCTTTCACTTTTGAGCAGGCCGAATAGATATGCCGCGTATATCCGGGAGGCTGCACTAGGGGTCCCCTGGCGCGCCAATCTTCCCTGACAAACCTTGTCTCTGTAGATACTCTCGCGCCTGGCCGATCATGTCACGCTCGCCGCTGTAGGCCAGTTGTTTCCCTGCGTCGTCCAACGGAACCCAGAGTGCGCGTTTGACTTCGATCCGCATCTCGGCGGCAAGACTGTCAATTTTTCCAGACACGTAGCGCATCAGATAAAAACTCACAATTTTGAAGACGCGCTGGCCATCGCCCCAGCTTCGCACGTAAACGTACTTGCTGTCCGCCAGTTTGGTAACGATCTCTGCCGTGAGGCCGGTCTCTTCGTGCACTTCCCGAATGGCAGTGGTTTCCGGCTTTTCGCCGGCATCCACCAGTCCCTTGGGCAATGACAAAACAGCGCGGCTCTGTTTACGCGGAGTTTTTGTGGACAACGATTCTTCTTTCTGCGGTTCGATGAGGGCGACCTGCCAGATCCCGGAGATCTGGCGCAGCACAACGCCGCCCGCTGAAATTTCCCGCGCCATCGCGCACACGGTCAGGAGTCTCCAAGCTTGGCCGCTTCTTCCTGGATGCGCTGCCACGCGCGCTCCACATGGCGCGACTGGGTGTTGGTCTGGCCGACGCAGAGCCGAAGCGTGAGCTTGCCGTCCAGCTTGGTGTGAGTCAAATAGAGATCGCCGCTCGCATTCAGGCGGTCCATCAGAAGCTGATTGGCTTGATCGCCCGAACGCAGCCGGAAGCACACGAGGTTCAGCTTTGCCGGTGCTGCAATCTCAAAACGTACATCGCTGCGAGCCCATCCTGCGAACTCCTGAGCCAGGCGTATGTGCTCGCGAACATGGTGCTGCAATCCTTCAATCCCGTAATGCCGGATCACAAACCAGAGCTTGAGCGAACGAAAACGCCGTCCCAGTTGGATGTGCCAATCTCGGTAGTCGATCACGGCGCCTGATTCTGTTGCCTGGTTGCGCAGATACTCGGGCAGGATCGAGAGTGTCTGGATCAGGTGCTTGCGATCGGCCACGTAAAAGCAGTTGCAATCAAAATTCGTAAACATCCATTTATGCGGGTTGAAGGTGTAGCTGTCGGCAAGCTCGACTCCGTCGTGGATAAACCGGAACTCCGGGCAAAGCGCGGCTGTGCCGCTCATCGCAGCATCCACGTGCAGCCAAATCTTGTGATCGGCGGCGATGCGGGCAATTTCACGGACAGGGTCGATCGCATTCGACGAAGTGGTGCCCACGGTCGCACAAACAAAGCAGGGAAGCAGGCCCGCCTTGTTGTCGGATGTAATCTGCCGCTCGAGGGCTTCGGCGCGCATGGCAAAGCTGCTATCCACCGGGATCTGCCGCAAATTGTCCGACCCCATGCCCGCGATCTTCATCGCTTTTTCGACCGAGGAGTGAGTCTGGGTCGAGCAATATGCGACCAGGCGTCCATCGCAGCCTTTGCGGTTGCTCGCGAACTGCGTTGCCCGCTCGCGGGCAGCCAGCAGAGCGCAAAGGGAAGCGCTCGACGCCGTATCCTGGATCACGCCGCCGCCCGCGCCCGTGGAAAGAAATTTCTCAGGCAGGCCGAGCATTGGCACCAGCCAATCGAGCACGTGCGTTTCCAGTTCCGTGCAAGCCGGGCTTGTGGACCAGAGCATGCCTTGCACACCCAGTCCCGAAGAGAGCAAGTCGCCAAGAATGCCCGGCCCCGACGAATTCGCAGGAAAGTATGCAAAGAAGTTCGGCGACTGCCAGTGAGTAACACCCGGCAGGATGATGCGCTCAATGTCGCCGAGAATCTGATCGAAAGCCTCGCCCTTAGCGGGCGGGCCTGTCGGCAGCTTCGCCCGAATTTCACCCGGCTTCGCACGAGACAGAACGGGGAAGCTTTCAATGCGAGCCTGATAATCGGCGATCCAGTCCACGACGGCATGGCCGTGGCGGCGGAACTCTTCGGGAGACATGTGGAAAGGCTTGGCGTCGGACATAGGATTCTAATTGGCGATTTGTAATTTGAAACCCAACGCTCTTAAGTTACGAATTACCGATCACAAATTACAAATGCCCGTAAAACACGCGCGTGTTGTATTCAAATTCGACTGCGCCGTCCGCGGCGTGCGCGCGAAAGATTCGTTCCAGTTCGCGCATCATGGGCGCGTAGTTGGGATGACCCGCGAGCGGCGCATAGGATGAAGAGAGCAGCCGCCCGGCAGTCCCTTCGTAGTCGAACCGCTGCCGCAGATCGAAAACGTCTTCGCGAAACGGTTGTGGCGCAAAGAAATCGTGAATGACGGCGGTTGTCCGCTCGTGCCGCACTTCCTTGTAGTCGGTGCCGTGGGTGAGCAGGAGTTGCTCGTAGTCGCGCAGAAACGCCGTTGCGTCCGTGCGACGCTCATTCCAGATCAGCACGCACCATCCCCCTGGCTTGAGGATGCGCAGAAACTCTGCGCGTGCCCGGCCCAGGTCGAACCAGTGCGCCGCCTGCGCCGCCGTGACGAAATCCATGGACCCGGATGCGATTGTCGTTTCCTCGGCTGACCCGGCTACCGAGACGAGCCGAGCGTAGCCGGCGAGTTGTTGATCGCCCATTTCGCGCATCTCGAAATTGGGTTCGACTGCGAAAACGGAGTTGCCATTCTCGAGCAGCAGCCGCGTAAACAGGCCCGTGCCCGACGCGATATCGGCGACAAAGTGGCTGGGCAGAAGCCCGCACTCGCTGCGCAGAAGTTCAATAGCTGCGCGTGGATATCCCGGGCGGTAGCGAACGTAATTTTCCACCCGATCGGAAAAACGGGCGGTTGGCGCTTTGCTCATCAAATTCAAGTGTACCCCGTACACTTCCTCCCACGTTCCCGCGATACAATCTTTGTTTCGTGCCGGGGTGTAAAGTCAATCAATCGTTCGCGGGCTTTCCACATCATAGAAGATTCCGGCCGCAAGCCGTCGTTCGGCGGGGCAAGCTGTGCGCAGCGCGATTGAATCGAAGCTCATTCGAATCGAAGTCAATTGAATCAAACGTCAATGGAAAGGAATTCCATGAAGGTTCTTTCGGGTGCCGCATTGTTCTTCTTCCTGATCGGTTCGACCCTGCAGGCGTTTGATCGCGGCAAGGAACAGCCTGCAGCCTCCGTGATCAGCGGGTTTCGCGACGTAGCCGCCGAGCAGGAAATCGAAAAGAAGTTCATGGCAGTCCCCGATCCCAAGCTTGCCGAAGAACACTTGCGAATACTGACGCAAGCGCCGCACATCGCCGGCTCTCCCGAGGACAGGACCACAGCCGAGTACGTCGCCGGAAAATTTCGCGAGGCCGGCCTGGACACCGCCATCGTCGAATACAAAGTGTGGCTCAATTACCCGTCCGAAATCCGCGTCGACCTGATCGCCCCCGCCGGCGTCGAAATGCATGGCCCCCACCCCGAGCATGTCGACGACGACCCGTTTCAAGACGATCCGCGCATTACGCCCGGCTACAACGGCATGTCTCCTTCGGGCGATGCCGAAGCCGATGTCGTCTACGCCAACTACGGCTCGCCTGCCGATTTTGACAAGCTGAAGGACATGAACGTGGATGTGCGCGGCAAAATCGTCATCGTTCGTTATGGGCAGAATTTTCGCGGCGTCAAGGCATTCGTAGCACAGGAGCGCGGTGCTGCCGGAGTGATCATCTACTCCGATCCCAAAGACGACGGCTATGACCGCGGCGACGCCTACCCCAAGGGGCCGTGGCGCCCGCCCAGCGGCATCCAGCGCGGCTCGGTTGGCTTCATGTTCCAGTTTCCCGGAGACCCGACCACTCCGGGCATCGCTTCCACACCGTCCCTGCCCGACTCCAAACGCACTCCGCCGGGCGAGTCGGCGCAACTGCCGAAGATTCCGGTCACGCCGCTCTCCTACGCCGACGCTTCCCCGATCCTTGAACATCTCGGTGGTCCGCCTTCGCCGCGCGAGTGGCAAGGCGGGCTGGCGTTTACCTATCACGTTGGTCCCGGACCAGCCAAAATCAGGATGCACCTCAAGCAGGATTACCAATACCGCACGATCTGGGATGTGATCGGGAAAGTTCCGGGCGCTTCCACGCCCAACGAGTGGGTTGTCGCCGGCAATCATCGCGACGCTTGGGTTTACGGAGCCGTCGATCCGAACAGCGGAACGGCCGCGATGCTCGAAGCGGCGCACGGCATTGGCGAGCTGCTGAAGTCCGGCTGGAAGCCGAAGCGCACCATCATGCTGGCCAGCTGGGATGCCGAAGAAGAAGGCCTGATCGGTTCTACCGAATGGGGCGAAGATCACGCGCAGGACCTGGCCAATGCCGCTGCCTACTTCAACATGGATGTCGCGGTTTCCGGCAAGAAGTTCGGATGTGCGGGCGTGCCGACGCTCAAGGAGTTTCTCCGCGAGATCGCACAGGCCGTCCCTTCGCCGCAGGGAGGCACCGTCTACGACGCGTGGAAGAAGGCGAATCAACCGAAGGACGCCCATTCGCAGGAGTCGAGCGGCAGCAATTACCGCATGCCGGCTTCGGGGCTGCACGCTGATGTGCCGGTTGGCGACCTGGGCAGCGGATCCGATTACTCGGTCTTCCTGCAGCACCTGGGCGTGCCTTCTACCGACATCGGTTCCACCGGCGATTATGGCGTGTATCACTCCGCGTTCGATAACTTTGCCTGGTTCAAGAAGTTCGGCGATCCCGATTTCATGTACGAGCAGCAGATGGCGCGCGTTTACGGGCTGGAAGTCCTGCGCATGGCCGACGCTGACGTGCTGCCTTATAACTACGAGGACTACGGCAAAGAAATTCTGGTGTATCTGGATGCGGCGAAAAGCAAGGCTCAGGAAAAGTTCGGCGACAAGGCGCCTGATTTTGCCGCTGCTGTAACCGGCGCTCGTCACTTGCAGGAATCCGGAGCGAAGGTTCTGCAGAAGCAGCGCAAGTTCCCGTCTTCGCCCGAGCGCCTGAACGCCAAGCTGCTCGAAGCCGAACGCGCGCTGCTGATTCCCGAGGGTCTGCCGAATCGTCCGTGGTATCGCCATTCCATTTTCGCGCCCGGACAATACACAGGTTATGCTGCGGTGGTGATTCCGGGCGTGAGCGAGGCGATTGATCGCGGCGATCTCGCGCGCACCGAACAGCAAATCGCCGTACTCGCAGCAGCCTTGAACCGATGCGTTCTGGTTTTGGATCAGGGGCGCGAGGCGGTTCGTTGACGTACGACGCGCGGATGTTCGACGCGGACAAGCTCGACGCGCGGCGCGAATCGAATCTCGCAGCGGAGAGGTCTCATCTACCATGTCGATCAACCCGCTTACGTCCATGAATGCACAGACTGCGATTCAGCATGTGCTGCGCGATCTGCCCACTGCGGCGACGGCGACCTTTTTCGCCTTGTTTCCGATCGTCAATCCCTTTGGAGGCATTCCGCTGTTCTTCAGCTTGACCGCGGATTTCTCCCCAACGGAGCGCCGTGACACCGCAATGAAAACCGGTTTCTACGTGATTGCGATTCTGGTGGTGTTCATGCTGCTGGGTCGCTTCGTGCTGAATTTTTTCGGGATCTCGCTGCCCGTGCTGAAGATTGCCGGCGGCCTGATCGTGGCGAACACCGCATGGGGCATGGTGACGGGTTCGAGCCGCATCACGCACGAGGAATCGCACGAAGCGCTCACCAAAGAAGATATTTCACTCACACCGATGGCGATGCCAATGCTCTCCGGTCCCGGCTCGATCGGCGTGGTGATGGGACTGGCCGCGCACGCCGATAATCTGCTCGCCTATCTCGGAATGATTGTCGGCATTGTCGCGATTGGTCTCACCGTTTTCCTGTTTCTGCGGCTGGGCGGTCCGTTCGTAAAACGCCTGGGCCCCGGCGGCATGGGCGCAATCAACCGCATCTTCGGATTTCTGATCCTCGCGATAGCCGTGCAGTTAGTGTGGGACGGCGTTGCCGATTTCCGGGGATGAGGGCTCCAGCGCTGCCCTGTGCTGCGTAACGTGGTGTAGCGTAGGAGAAGACCATAGGATCCACCATGTCGAATATCAATACAGCTAAAGGCGTAATTGGAATTCTCACCGGCGGCGGCGACGTTCCGGGTCTGAACCCGGCGATTCGTGCCGTCACAATCAGGGCGTTGCGCGAGGGTTACCGTGTGATCGGCCTGCGCCGCGGATGGGCCGGCCTGGTCGACATCGTCCGCGAAAAAGACTACGACAATAGCGACAACTTCCAGACTCTCTCCGAAGAACTCGTCAATCGGGCCGGCCGCACCGGCGGAACCTTCCTGCATACGTCCCGTACGAATCCGGGCAAGGTAAAAAAATCCCATCTGCCCGCACACCTCGAGAGCGCCTACCATGCCGACAGCAACGACCTGACGGCGGAAGTGCTCAAGAATCTCGACTGGCTGGGAATCGACTATCTCATCCCCATCGGCGGCGACGACACGCTCAGCTATGGCGTTCGCCTCTATCAGGAAGGCGTGAAGGTGGTCGGCATTCCCAAGACCATGGATAACGACGTTCCCGGAACCGATTACTGCATCGGATTCAGCACCTGCGTCACGCGCACCATTCATCTCACCAACAGCCTGCGCACTTCCGCCGGTTCGCATGAACGTTTTCTGGTGCTCGAAGTATTTGGCCGTTACGCTGGCTTCACCGCCATGCTGCCGACCATGGCCGGAGCAGCCAACCGCTGCGTCATCCCCGAGCATAAGTTCGATATCGAGCGCTTGACAGAGTTGCTGGTCGCCGACCGCCGCAAGAACCCGAGCCGCTATTCTGTTGTGCTGCTCTCCGAAGGAGCGATGTTCGAAGGCGGCGAAAGGATTTTCGAGAAAGAGACTGTGGACGCCTTCGGGCATAAGAAACTGGGCGGAATCGGTGATCTGGTCTCGGAGAAGCTGCAGGAACTCTCGCCGAAATACAATAACGGCAAGCTCATACACTGCATCAGCCAGAAGCTGGGCTATCTGGTCCGCGGCGGCGATCCCGACGCCATCGACTCGATCGTCCCCATGGCCTACGGCAATCTAGCCCTCGACCTGATTCTCAACAAAGTCCACGGCAGACTTGTTGTCCTCAAAAACGGCCGCTACGACAACATGCCGATCGACGCCGTAACCGCCTCGAAGAAACTGGTGAACGTGAAAGAACACTACAACACCGAGCGGCTGCGCCCACACTACTCGAGCTTCGAGATGAAGCCCCTCTTCATCATGACAAGCGATCCGTCGTAAGCGGTTCCCTTATCGGTTTTGAAAGGGCTGTGCGGGAGGAACTGCCCCACTCAAGCCAAAACCAGGCTTGAGTGGGCCACCCGCCGGGTACCCCCCCACCCCCGGTCTATTAGAATCAATACTTTAGCGTGCGTTTTTTGCAAAGTCTTGAGCCATAAAGGCTTATTTGTAAAGTATTCGTAAGTAAGGACTTACAGGAAGTTCTTCGCCGTCGCCAATGATTCCGGCAGGGATGACGCCCGATATCAAAAATTGTCAAAGAACGCTGAGATATGGTTTGCGGCAGCACAGGCCTCCACTGCCGCAATCAGAGGAATTATTCTTGCACGCGACGAGGCTGGAAGTCAGTGACGCGGGCACTTGACATGTTGGGGGTGAGGGAAAGGGGGCAAGGTACTTGCCGGACCGGACGGTCCTTGTTCGGAAAGCAGACAAGAATGTATGTACAAAATAATTTTTGGAATACCGATCTGTACGTACAAGGTTTGTAGATAGAAGAAGCGAAGGAAGTTAGCGGATTTCTGGCGGCGAAAAGGGGGCTTGACAACATGTGCTATGGGGTCCTCGCAAGGGCGGGGCCGGGGTCAGAAAGCCTCCGGCCACTGTTGGGCACCGTGGTAGATGGCGAGAATGACGATGCGGTCACGAGCGATGGCGTAGGCGACGACAAAGGGTATGTTCGAAATGACCAGTTCGCGCGTGCCCGGAACCCGGCCCGACCTGACCGACATGGGGAATCTGGCGAGCTGTTGGATGGTGGTGACGATCTGCGTGGTAATGCGGGTGGCAAGCTCTTTGTTGTTCGAAAGCGCGATGTAATCGTGGGCCTGATCGAGTTGACGGATGGCCTGCTCGGTCCATTCGATTGGCGACCGGGTCATTTGCTCGACGATCGGCTCGACTGTCGGCTCGACGCCCGGCGAGCGCCTCCTGACTTCTTGAGGCGCTTTACGACTTCCTCGTGGCTGACGACGCGGCCTTTCCGCATGTCTTCGAGGCCCTTGCGTACGAGCGCGTCCTGGTAGGCGTGCAGATCGATATAGTTGGCGATCGCCTGATTGATGAGATAGCTGCGCGGACGGTCCTGCAAGACGGCCAAGGAGTCAAGCGTGTCGATCTTTTCGGCGTCGGCGCGGAAGCTGATGGTCTTTTCGGAGGCGGCCATAATGAGAGGTATTATATCGTATCATTTCGTATTACGAAATCGTGTTCTTGGCGCGAGGATTTAGTCAGCCGTCCACGGAGATCCCCGCCCAAGCAAAGCTTGGACGGGGCACCCTCAAGAGTTTGAAAGACGTAGGCCGGGCCACCCGCCCCATAGTCTGCTTAGTCGGCGAAAATCTGCGTGACACCGCCGGCGTAGCCGCCCGCGTTTTCTCCGTGCTGGAAAATGTGAAGATCCGCATGATCTCCCAGGGCGCCAGCGAAATTAATCTAACCTTCGTAATCGAAGAAGACGACGCAACTGACGTGCATAGCCCAGCTAAGTGCCGCACGGATGAACGAAGCGTGCGCCACCCTGTGCTTCTCTTTTGGGTACTATTCGAACTAGTTACTGGGAACGTTTCATCTATCGCCGAGTTTCCCGTCTCCAAGTTTCCCTAGCCGCGATATCTTTAGTTCTTGACGGCCCTTCGCTCCTATCGCGGCGCAACCGAATCTTAGTGACTCACATCCTTGACACTCCGCACGTTCCCCCTATACAGTGGCCCCGAATCTAACTAACTCCTTCCCCGGTGCAAAAGGCGCTTAAGAGGTTTAGCTTCGTTAATCGACGCACGGAGGCTGTACTTGAACATCACCGAGGCTCTTGCAGTTCTCCTTTTCATCACACTCGCGGCTTGCGCGATCTTATGGTTTGGCTACTGGGGGCCGCGTTCGCGGGTTTTCAAGTTAGGTGAACGTGCCGTTCCCGTTTGGTTCGGAACTGGATGGCTCGTGCTTTGGAATGAAGGTGAGACCTTTGTCTTCCAAAAAAACAAACAGTTTCAAGACGTGGGCGAATCTACGGGGGGCATGCGCACCATTTCATGGATCCGCGGGGAACAATTCGTGGGCCCGATCCCCCTCCGCACAGCGCTTCTTGATTGGGAAGACCCACAGGTGCTCACGCGCGAGGCGCAACCTCTAGGCCATCAGAGTTGCGGTATGGTGGAAAATCAAGAACCCTAGAGCATATGCCTTCCAAATCTCGACTGACCAGCCCCAGACTAGACAGATCCGCGCAAGTAACAATGTCTTACTGGACGACGCGGCGGTACATAATACGGTCAAGCACTGGATCGCGGTGCTCACAGAGTCTTCTGTACGTGCGCAAGTGAATCAACTCAGCGTGGCCGACGTCGTCTCGGCGCAGGCGACCCAGTTTCTTCGGGACGTGGGGGAGAATGGTCGACCGCCAAAACCAGATTCCATCGCGCACCTTTTCGAATCCGCAATGGACGGCGCCCTGAAAACCATCAGAACCAAAGCCATCGACTATGGGATTGAGGTCGAGCGTCTTGAGGTTCAGCACGTGCACCTGCCCCAGGAAATCCAGGAGGCAATCAACGATACACGGAAGGCGTTCCTGTCTCCGATCCGGAGTGAGCGTGAAGCCGAGGCTGTCAAAATCAAGTTGGAAAAACTTGCTCAAGTGTTAGGCAAAGACACTGTTGCACTCAACGAACTCATGAAGAACCTGCAGGGCGCGCAAATCGTCACTCCCTTCAACTTCATGGCTTCTCTCTTTAACGGCATGGATAAGCGAGTTGACTCCGCCGTGAATTCTACTCAACCAAAGAAGGAGCTGTCGGAAGGTGACCAAGTAGCGTAGAGGATGTTCCTAAGGAGGCGAGATTTGGCCTTTTGTCCCCAATGCGGTTCTATGATTCAAGCTGGATGTTCACTTCTGCGCAGGATGTGGAAGAGCGTCAGGTTTTCCCATAAGGGACAAGCCGCTGCGGCGGTCGGCGCGGCAGCGCGGAGTTGGGAATCGGAGGCCACGTTGCCTCTGCAGGCCGCTTCAATCCCATTGTTGCTGTCCCTTATGATTTTGGTAGCTACCGGCTGCTCGTTGTCCGGCTCCGAATTCGTCGGGAAGTGGGTGAATGTGAAGAACAGCAATGACGTGATGGAAATTACCCGCAACGGGGAGCAGTTCTTAATCGGTGAGCGCAACGAGAAAATTGGCGCGACCTATAAGGACGGGAGTCTTGAGGTGTCGGGCATGATGGGTTCTGTGAGACTGACCTATGTGAAAAGTTCCGACACGCTGCTCGCCCCAGGAATGTTTGACCAAAGCGAGTACAAGAGGGCCCAGACCTCCAGCAGGGCGGTTGCCGATCAGACGCGCAAGGCTGAGAAGGCTGCTGTGCCCTCATCGGAGTACCCATTTGCAGGATTTTGGAAGACTCAGTGTTCCGATACCTCTGGTCTCGCGATCGCACCCGCGGGAGATGGATACTATTCGATCTCCTTCTGCGGCCCTGGAGGTTGCTTCGAGCCCGGCACGTACAGGCCCAACAGCAGAATAGCCAATGACCCGAACTACCATATTATTAACAACGACGAAATAGAGGTGTCGGGCAAAGGGGGGGCAGTCGAAAAGTGCGCTGCCCTATCGCGAAGTGAACCGTGTGAGCACTAAATTGGCCGGGTGCCCGAGACAATGAGGGTGCCCCACCCTTCGGTTTTTGAAGGGTAGGATTCCACATGCGCCGTCATCTTAGGAATCTTTGTTTCCGAACCCAATCTAACTTTGGGGGTTGGAATGATAGCTTTCCCCGGCTGCGATCATCCCAGCCACTGAACCTTGATTTCCTTTTCGAGCGACTTGAATTCCGGATCGCCGGTGACGAGTTCAGTCTTCCTTTCCTTTGCCAGCGCGGCAGCAAAGGCATCGGCCAAACTCAATTTGAAACGCGCTTTGAAATCGGCCGCGGTGTCGGCCAGCGCGCGGGTCGTGGAATGAAAATCAATCGGCAGGCCCTGAAGGACCTTTGCGGCCTTCGCCCATGCCGCCGCGCCGTCTTTCTTCACAATGGAGTACTTCACTTCGGCGTAGTTCACATCGGTCATGAGGAGCGGGCTGTCCTTCTTGCCGGCGGACACGAGCAGATTTTCCATCGTCTCCGCGCCCGGCTCGTCGCGGAAGTAGGCGATCAGTGCGAAGCTGTCGAGCACCTTAGCGGACATGGCGCTCCTCGAGTGCCCGTTCCCGCTTCTTGTGCTCGGCCCAGTCCTCCGTCAGCGGCTTGCCTCCCGGCGTGCGCTTGAGGATGCCGCGCCCGCGCTTGATGAGCGCTGCGGTCATGGGTTTGAGAAGGATTCCCTCCGGCGTGGCTTGAACCACGGCCTTTGTCCCGTTCTCGATGTCGAATTGCTTGCGCAGGCGAAGCGGGATGACGACCTGCCCCTTCGTCGTGAACCACACGGTTTCGAGCTTCTCAGTTGTACTCATATGCGCAAGTATGACATCGTATAGAAAGTCCGTCAATGTATAAAAAGTAAGCCTTGTGATTGTAGGGAGGAATCTCGGTGGTCCGACCGACCTTTGGGCCACCATGGCCAAGTGCCCCATTCAATCGCCTCTTTTCCGCGGATCGAGGATCAGCTTGGAATTTGTAACTCCTCTACGTGATCTCCGCCGAAACACAAGGTCCCTCCACTTCGCTTGGCTTCGCCTGCGCTTCGGTCGGGATGACGGAGTTGTTTTGGGAACTCGGGAACCTGCGCTTCGGTCGGGATGACAGAGTTGTTGGGGACTCGGGAACCTGCGCTCCGGTCGGGATGACAGAGTTGTTGGGGACCCGGGAACCTGCGCTTCGGTCGGGATGACAGAGTTGTTTGGTGGAGCTGCGGGACTCGGCGCTTTAGTTGGCGGGCGCGCTTTAGTTCGAGGTGCTGGCTTCGGTGGCTGCGATTGGCTCTTTTTCCATGCAGCTGCCGACCAGGGCGGCGCAGGATTCGATGAAGGATTGCTCTTGCCGGCCGAAGGTGTTCGCAAAGTAGCTCTCGATGCAGAGTTCGGCGGCCACCTGGCTCTTCACGAAAATCGGCACCACGATGTTGGATTTTACGAGGTCGGACCCGAGGTAGCGCGGATCGGCATGAACATTGTTGACGACCACGGTCTTTCCGGAAGTGGCCGCAGCGCCGCACAAACCCTGGTCGAGCGTGATGCGCGGAGTGGGCTGAAAGCTGCCCGCGTATGGGCCGACTACCAGAGCGTCTCGACTGGGGAGTTCCAGCAGGTAAAAGCCGACCCAGTTGTAACGCGTCATCGCATCGTGGAGTTGCTGGGCAATGTGCTGCATGAGAGGCTTGACGCCAGCGTGTGACTGCGCTGACTCGTCAAATTCATCCAACAACTCTTGATGTTTGGACATTGGATTCGGAATCTCCGGTTGTGCCAGTCCACTCTTCCCGCAGGGGCTAAAGCCCGCGTGGTTCCATGAGCGACCTAACGCGGCCCTAAAGGGCCGCTCTTCCACGGTCGCGCAAACTTTCCAGAGAACATCTACTTGATCGTGACCAGTTTCTCTACCAGGCCGGAATAATCTTTCTTTTCCAGGCCATGAACTTGCTTGTTGTATTCGTCAACTTTGCTGGAGTAATTCATGGAGCAGAATTTCGGGCCGCACATGGAGCAGAAAGCCGCGGTCTTGTAGCCCTCTTCGGGCAAGGTTTCGTCGTGCATGGAGCGAGCGGTTTCGGGGTCGAGCGAGAGTTCGAACTGTTTCTCCCAATCGAACTTGTAGCGCGCATAGCTGAGCGCGTCGTCGCGGTCGCGGACTCCGGGACGATGGCGTGCAACGTCGGCGGCGTGAGCGGCGATCTTGTAGGCGATGATTCCGTCTTTCACGTCCTTTTCGTTGGGCAGGCCGAGATGCTCTTTGGGCGTGACGTAGCAGAGCATGGAGGCGCCATACCAGCCGATCATGGCGGCTCCGATGGCCGAGGTGATGTGATCGTAGCCGGGCGCGATGTCGGTGACGAGCGGGCCGAGCGTGTAGAAGGGAGCTTCGTAACAAAGCTCGTTTTCCTTCTCGACCTGCTCCTTGATCTTGTCGAGCGGAATGTGGCCGGGGCCTTCGATCATGGTCTGCACGTCATGCTGCCAGGCGATTTTGGTCAGCTCGCCGAGAGTTTTTAGTTCGGCGAATTGCGCTTCGTCGCTGGCGTCGGCGAGACAGCCGGGACGCAGGCCGTCGCCGAGCGAGTAGCTGACGTCGTACTTCTTCATGATTTTGCAGATGTCGTCGAAGCACTCATAGAGAAAATTCTGCTTGTGGTGGTGAGCCATCCATTGGGCGAGGATTGCGCCGCCGCGGCTGACGATGCCGGTGATGCGCTTGGAAACCATGGGCAGATACTGGATGAGAACGCCGGCATGGATAGTCATGTAGTCCACGCCCTGCTGGGCCTGCTCTTCGATCACTTCGAGCATGACGGTGGCGTTGAGGTCTTCGACCCGCTTGACGCGGGAAATGGCTTCGTAGATGGGCACGGTGCCGATGGGCACGGGCGAGTGGCGCAGAATGGCTTCGCGGATTTCGTGAATGCCGCCGCCGGTGGAGAGATCCATGACGGTGTCGGCGCCGTAGTGGACGGAGGTGTGGAGCTTCTTCAGTTCCTCTTCCACGTTGGAAGTGACGGCCGAATTGCCGATGTTGGCGTTGATTTTGCAGAGCGAGGCGACGCCGATGGCCATGGGCTCGAGTTCGGGATGGTTGATGTTGGCGGGGATGATCATGCGGCCGCGGGCGACCTCGTCGCGGACTAACGCGGCGGCGATCTGCTCGCGGCGGGCAACGAATTCCATCTCCTCCGTGATTACGCCCTGGCGGGCATAATGCATCTGTGAGAAGTTGCCATCTTTGTTTGCCGCTTTGCGACTGGCCAGCCACTCGGCTCGCGGTTTGAGAGCCAGGTTGAAGCCGTCGCCGTTCGTGCCGTGTGCCGAATTGCCATTGCCTGCAGACATATGCGCGTACACCATCCTTCACGAAATCTCAGACTGAAATTATACCTCCCGCGCGCACCCCTCCCGGGCCGGGCCGGATTTCAGGTGCCCAGGGAAACTCCGATTCAGTGTCTGAGAAAGGCGTAAACCACGGAGGCACAGAGGTGCACGGAGGGGTCAGAGCTTCGCCAGGCATGCCGGCTTCGGCAGGGAGCATGGAGAAAGGATCCGTGGGCAGAAGAAAAACGGAATCGGGCCCGATCGCCGGGGATAAAAAGTG
Source organism: uncultured Acidobacteriaceae bacterium (assembly GCA_963791085.1). Classification (GTDB taxonomy): domain Bacteria; phylum Acidobacteriota; class Terriglobia; order Terriglobales; family Acidobacteriaceae; genus Acidiflorens. Next base: position 707,937 of record CAWBQG010000001.1, read on the forward strand.
AATCCAAACGATGGCTGCGATGAATCAAAGGGGATAGTTGTTATAACGATGATTGCGGGGCCGATGGTCCCGCCCGGAGAGAACGAGAATGAAGCGACTGCTGGGAACGAGCAACGACTTGAGTCTGACGATCTTGCGGCTTGTTTTGGGGGTTGTTTTCTTTGCGCATGGCGCACAGAAGATGCTGGGATGGTTTGGCGGTTTCGGATTTCACGCCACGATGGGATTCTTCGGGCACCTTGGGATGCCCGCGCCGGTTGCGTTCCTGGTTATTTGCACCGAATTCTTTGGCGGCCTGGGGCTGATCGTCGGGTTGCTGACACGCATTGTGGCGCTTGGGATCGGTGTGGAGATGATTGGAGCGATTCTGATGGTGCACTTGCCAAACGGATTCTTCATGAACTGGGCAGGCAACCAGAAAGGGGAGGGATTCGAATACCATCTTCTGGCGATCGCGATCGCGGCGGCACTGCTGCTCCGGGGCGCGGGCAGATTCTCGGCGGACGGGGCACTCAGCCACTAACGGCGCCGGAGGCACATCGTTGACGCCATCAGTTACGGAGAGTCTTACCCGTTTTTAGCGTGTACTGGATTCGCTCCTGTGTCTTTTTCTCGCCGCAGAGGGATTTGAAGGCCTCGCGCTCGAGGTCGAGGACATATTGTTCGCTGATGGGCGTGCCGGGAGTGACGTTTCCTCCGCAAAGGACCTCGGCTATTTTTGTGCCCAGCTTTTGCTCGTGGTCACTGATGTAGTCTCCCTTGCGCATGAGATAGACGCCCATTTTTAACGCGGCAAGAATGTTTTCGCCGGGCGCGGGAATGTCGGTGCGCATCACGGGAGGTTCGTAGCCTGCTTTGACCAGTTCGAGCGCGCGAGCCTTGGCATCGCTGAGGACGCGCTCGCGGTTCATGGTGATGCGATCGGGACTGGAGAGGAAGCCAAGGGCGCGAGCCTCGTCCGCGGAAGTTGCGACTTTGGCGGTAGCAATGGTTTCGAATGCTCTTTTCATCGCCTCCATGAGTTCGACCGATTCGCCGCGGCCATCGGGCCGGATGGAAGATGCGCTGTCTACTGCGCGCAAGAGCATTTCCTTACAACCACCGCCGCCAGGGAGCAAGCCGACTCCCACCTCGACCAGGCCCATGTAGAGTTCAGCGTGCGGCTGGCGCGCGTCGGCGTGGAGGGAGAGTTCGCAGCCTCCGCCAAGCGTGAGGCCAAATGGCGCGCTCACAATCGGTTTGGCGGAAAACTTAATGGCTTGGGTCATGCCTTGAAACTGGCGGATAGCCATGTCGACGTCGTCCCATTCTTCTTCCTGGACCGACATGAGAAGGAGCATGAGGTTTGCGCCGACAGAAAAATTGGGCGCGTCGTTGGTGATGACGAAGGCGTCGAATGAATCGCCGGGGCCACCCGGCTTCAGAGATTGGAGAATCAGCGAGATGATATCCGCGCCGAGCGAATTCATCTTCGAATGGAATTGAATGCAGCCGACGCCGTCGCCCAGATCGACGAGTGAAGCGCCGGAATTTTTCTTGACCACGCCATTCGATTTTTTGGCGACTTCCACTGACCAGACGCCTTCAGGGACAGTTACCGGTTGCCAGTTGCCAGTTGCCAGATCGAAATACTTGCGGCCGGATGCGGTTTGGGGCTTATCGGCGTACCAGGATTTCTTGCCGGCGCTTAACAGCTTTTCGACATTGGCTGCGACGGGGCGGCCTTCCTTTTTCATGCGAGCAACGGTCGCTTCCACGCCGGCAGCGTCCCAAAGTTCGAAGGGCCCCAGTTCCCAGTTGAAGCCGAGGCGCATGGCGCGGTCGATCTCGACGATGGAGTCGGAAATTTCCGGAATGCGATTGGCAGAGTAGGTCCACAGATCGGAGAGCGCGGCCCAGAGGAAAGCGCCAGCTTTGTCGGCCTTTTGCGCGCCGCCGTCGAGGCCGAGCAGCATGCGGATACGCGCGGGTGTTTCCTCGACATTCTTTGCCATATCGAGCGCGGCAAATTTCGGCTTCTGGCGGGGATGGTACTCGAGGGTTTTCCAGTCGAGCGCGAGGCGTTCGTCTTCCTTTTTGCCGGGGTCGGCGGGCGAGGGACCCTGTTCGGCACCCTTCTTATAGAAGCCGCCCTTGGTTTTATCGCCCAACCACTTGCGTTCGAGCATCTGACGAAAGAAGGCGGGGATTTGCAACTCGCTGCGCTCGTCGTGCACGTTTTGCGTCATGTTGCCAACGACGTGGCCAAGAATGTCGAGGCCGACCAGATCGATGGTGCGGAAGGTGGCCGAACGCGGCCAGCCGACGGCTTGTCCGGTGAGCGCGTCGACTTCTTCGACGGTCAGATCCATTTCCTGCATCAGGCGCATGACGTTGAGCACCGAAAAAGTACCGATGCGGTTGCCGATGAAGTTGGGCGTGTCCTTGGCGAACACGACTACCTTGCCAAGTTGAACGTCGCAGAAATGCGCGACTGCATCAATCAGCGTGCGATCGGCTTGCGGTGTGGGAATCAGCTCCAGCAGGCGCATGTAGCGCGGTGGATTAAAGAAGTGCGTGCCGAACCAGGAGCGGCGAAAATCGTCGGAGAATCCTTCCGCGATCTTGCCGACCGGGAGCCCGCTGGTGTTAGTGGTGACGATCGAGCCGGGCCTCCGGACGGCTTCCACTTTTTTGAGCAGACTCCGTTTGATATCGAGGTTTTCAATAACGGCCTCGATGATCCAATCGACGTCGGCGAGTTTCTTCAAGTCGTCATCGAAATTGCCGATGGTGACCAGACGCGAAAGAGATGCTTCAAAGAAGGCGGCCGGCTTGGATTTTTTGGCTCCGTCGAGGCCGGCGGCAGCGATCTTGTTGCGGGCAGGGCCGTCGGCGTCGGGAGGAACGATATCGAGCAGCAGCGAAGGTACGCCGGCATTCGCAAAATGGGCGGCAATGCGGGCGCCCATCGTGCCTGCGCCCAGGACGGCAACTTTATGGATGCGTTTCATGAAGGCACACTCCGATAAGTTAAATAAGGACGCTTGCAAGAATAATTCTCAAAACACCTGACCGGGAATGAAAGCTGTGAAAGACACAAGGTCGCTCCACTTCGCTTGGCTTCGCCTGCGCTCCGGTCGGGATGACAGAGTTTTCAATCAAGTGGGACACCAAATTGCTTTGTACCCTGCTAGGGAAGTTTATCTACCACCCAGTCATCTTTGCCAGCGTTGACCAGAATTATCTCGGAGGATCGACGGGAGACGGACTGATGCCCGTTGGATCCCTGGACAGGTTTTAGAGTAACCAGCACCAGCGGGAAGCTGTAGCGTCCGCGATTTCCGTGGCCGGCGCGGATTTCAAACGCGCGGTCAGTTTCAGCCGAGAAAAACCGCTCCAGCTCGCCGGCGGTTTGCGCGTGGCGTATTCCGTCGCTGACCAGACCGATGCCATCGGCCAAGTCGCCGGTTTGCCACGCATGCAGGAAACGGTTCGCGGTAGCGAGGGCGACAACGTATTCCGGGCCGGAGGGACTGGTTTCGGCTGATTTTTTGTGGGTCCGTCCCCAAGCTGAAACGGTCAGAAAAAAAGCAAGCACGGCGACCTGCATTGTCATACGTGGCACATACTCGCGTGGTGGACGGCGCTTGCCGACGAGATATGCGGGTTCTTGCGCGATTCCGATTCTCCAATTCCCCCGACGGATTCCGAGGCTCCGTCGTACTCATTGTGCTCGGCGCCGCAGTTCAGTTCAAGTACGAAGCGGGTACTCGACATATGCGCCGGGGCCGCGGTGTTTTCTGGAGGCATGTACGGAATCATGTCAGGCAGCGATCGGCTGGGTATCGCGCTTTACCCTAAGCAGTTAGAATGCTAGTATGCGCTGCGAACGAAAGGACATGCATGAGTACTCCCTACGGGCTTCAGATTACTGAAAACTGCCTTATCTGCAAGCTGCGTCAGGCGGGCTTTTTCTGCGATCTTCCGAAAGCCTCGGTGGAATACCTGGAGAAGATCAAGTACGCCAGCGCGTATCCGCAGGGAGCGGTATTGTTCGTGGAGGGGCAGGCGCCGCGCGGCATCTATATTGTGTGCAGCGGCCGGGTAAAGCTGACCACGACGTCACGGGATGGCAAGACGCTGATCCTGCGGATCGCGCAGGCCGGTGAAGTGCTGGGGTTGCACGGGACAGTTTCCGGCAAGCCCTACGAGCTTACAGCCGAGACACTGCAGCCCAGCCAGCTTGATTTCATCAAGCGCGAGGATTTTCTGAAGTTCCTGCAAAACCACGCCGACGCGTGTCTTAATGCCGCGCACCACCTGAGCCAGAATTGCCAGACCGCATATGACATGATCCGCTCGCTCGGGCTTTCGCACTCGGTATCGGAGAAGTTGGCGCGCTTGCTTCTGGAATGGGCAAGCGATGGCGAGCAGACCAAGGATGGGATTCGGATCAAAATCGCGCTCACACACGAAGAGATTGCCCAACTGATCGGGACTTCGCGAGAAACCGTAACGCGCGTGCTGGGCGAATTTCGCGACAAGGAACTGGCCCAGCTGCGCGGATCGACGCTGCTGATTCGCAACAAGGCGGCGCTGGAAAAGCTGATCGGGGCCTGAACCGGCGGCGGTTGGCGCTGTCGAAGGCATGGCTGGAACTGGTCCGATCAATAGTCGCGGAAAACCTGTTCGCCCTCACACAAACCGTGCCTCGGGGTAGGGGCTCAGTGCTGCGCAAGAACCGCTTGTTCGGGATGACAACCAAACTGAACCACTACCTGCCAAGGCAGGGCTCCGACTCTCCGCCAGTGGCTGGTTTATAATTAAAAATTACGCATTCAAGCCTGGAGTTATCTAAGAAAACTTATGATTCGACAACTGCAAAACGCGGGCCCGACGCTGAAGATCATTCTGGGCGGGATCCTCGTCGTTATCTGTGGCGGTATGGTGATTACGCTCATTCCCGGTGGTTTCGGGACCAGCCTCGGCATGGGAGGACCGCGCGCCGGGGTTCTTGCGACCGTCGGCGACGAGGAAGTGACGGTTCTGGAAGTGCAGCGCCAAGCGCGTCTCATGTTGCAGCGCCAGGGGTCGAGTGCGCAGGCGAGCATGCTGATGCCTTTCTTTGCCGGTCAGGCAGCGCAGCAAATGATCAATGAAAAAGCCCTGGTGGTGGAAGCGCGCCGGCTGGGTCTACAGGCCACCGACGAAGAATTGCGCGATGAACTCGAACACGGGCAGCTTGGGGCGGAACTGTTTCCCGGGGGCAAGTTTGTCGGCCAGGAGCAGTATGAAGACTTCGTGCAGCGCGTCGGCATGACCGTCCCGCAGTTCGAGACGCTCGAGAAGGAATACATCGTCATCCACAAGCTGCAAGCGCTGATCTCGGACAGCGCATTTGTTTCCGACGCGGCGGTGCGCGCCGAGTTCGAACACCGCAACACCAAGGTCAAGTTCGAATATGCCGTGATTACGCAGGCCGACATCCTGAAAGACCTGCATCCCACCGATGTAGAACTTAAGGCCTTTTATGATCGCAGCAAGGCCACCTATAACAATTCGATTCCGGAGAAGCGGCAGATCAAGTACATTCTGGTCGATTCCGCCAAGATTGGCGCGGCAAATCCGGTCAGCGAGCAGGACCTGCAGGCCTATTACGATCAGCACCGCGACGAATACCGGGTGGCCGACCAGGTCAAGGTCCGCCACATCCTGATCAAGACTCCGCTGCCTGGCCCAGACGGTAAAGAAGATGAAAAAGCGGTGGCCGATACGCGCGCCAAAGCCGAGTCAGTGCTGAAGGAACTGAAAGCGGGTGGCGACTTCGGCAAGCTGGCCGAGAAATATTCGGAGGACCCCGGCAGCGCCAAGAACGGCGGCGAACTGGGGTGGATCGGACGGGGACGCACGGTGCCGGAATTCGAAAAGGCCGCGTTCTCGCTCGCCAAAGGGCAGACCAGCGATCTGATCAAGAGCAGCTATGGCTTCCACATCATCAACGTCGAAGACAAGCAGGAAGCGCACCTCAAGCTGCTGGGCGAGGTGAAGGGCGAGATTCAGGAGAAAGTGAAACAGCAAAAGGTGACACGCGCGACCGAAGCGGCGGCCAACAACCTGCTGAGCGCGGCGCGCACCACCGGCTTGGATCAGGCGGCCTCATCCAAAGGGCAGGCGGCGATCACCACGGAATTCATCAGCCACAGCGATGCGCTGCCGGGCCTGGGTCCGAGCCCGCAATTGATGGACGCGGTCTTCAACGAGTCTGACAAAGCCCCGCCCGACATGGTCCAGGTATCGCAGGGCTACGTTGTGTTCCAGTTGCTTGCCATCCGGCCGCCGGCCACACCTACTTTCGAAGAGGCTCGCGCCCGCGTCGAAAACGAATTCAAGAACCAGCGGGCGAGCATGTTGCTGCAACAGAAAACGCAAGAACTTTCCGACCGGGCGAGGGCGGATCACGATTTGAAGAAAGCCGCCAAAGAGTTGGGCGCGACCGTCAAGACCAGCGATCTAGTCGCGTCCGACGGACAGGTGCCCGACATCGGTGCGATGACGGGCGCGGCCAGCGCAATTTTCGCACTGAAGCCGGGCGAAGTCAGCGGGCCGATTCCGGCAGGCGCCAACGGCGTGGTTGCACAACTTCTGGAAACGCAGGCGCCCACCGAGCAGGAATTCGCTCAGAAAAAGGACGAGATTCGCCAGTCCCTGGTCGAAGGCAAGCAGAACGAATTGTTCGGACTCTTCGTGAGCAACCTGCGCAAGGACATGGAAAAGTCGAGCCGCATCAAGATCAATCAGGATGAAATGAAACGGCTGACACGTCCGGGAGCCGAAGAGGGATCGTAGGGGCCGCGCAATAGTTCTCGGCGTTCGGCGAGCATGGCCGGATGAAACTTGCTGAGAGCTGCGGGCTGGGGAATACGAGCCGCAATCCTGGAACAAAAGATCAACCTATCGAACCCGCAGCTCGCAGGCGAACTCCTGAGAGCTGATAACTGAGAGCCGACAACCGATTGAATGCCATTTGCGCGCACCAGCGGAATTCTGCTTCACCCCACGTCGCTCGCTTCACGCGGTGGGATCGGCGATCTCGGTCCCGCGGCCTACGAATTTATTGATTTTCTCGCTGCCGCACGGCAAGGGGTGTGGCAGGTCCTTCCGCTGGGCCCGCTCGGATTCGGAAACTCGCCGTACTCGTCGCCGTCCGCGTTTGCCGGCAATCCGCTGTTGATCAGCCTGGAACGGCTGGCTGATCGCGGCTGGATCGAACGAGCGCAAGTCGAGGCGCTGTCCTCCGCGGTCGAGGCGGTCGACTATGGCGCGGTTTTCCATCAGAAACTGCCCCTACTTTTTGAAGCGGCGAATAACTTTCTGCGGTCGGCGCCAGCACCGGCGCGCTCTCGCTATCAAAACTTCCTCCGCCAGAACGACTGGTGGCTCGACGATTTCGCCCTCTATGACGCGCTGCGCGCGCGCTTTCACCTTGAAAGCTGGAATCATTGGCCCCGCGATTTGATTCGCCGCGATCCCGCTGCCATGGAGAAGACGAGCAAAGAAATGCACGGCGAGGTCGATCTGCGCAGCGTGGTGCAGTTCTTTTTTTACGAACAATGGCGGGCGCTGCGCTGCTACTGCGCGCAGCGTTCCATTCGCGTGGCGGGGGATCTTGCTATCTTCGTCAACTTCGACAGCGCGGATGTCTGGACCCATCCCGATCTTTTCCGGCTCAATGCGGAGCTTGAGCCTGAGGTCGTTGCCGGTGTGCCGCCCGACTTCTTCAGCAAAGAAGGCCAGCGCTGGGGCAATCCTCTGTATCGCTGGGACGTGATGAAAGATCGTGGCTATGCCTGGTGGATCGACCGCCTGCGCTGGGCCGCGATCAATTTCGATTACATCCGGCTCGATCATTTCCGGGGCTTCTCCCAGTTCTGGGAAATTGCCGCCAGCGAGCCAACCGCCATTCACGGCCACTGGGTTGACGGTCCCAAAGACGATTTATTCGCGAAGGTGCGGGAAACTCTCGGCGGGCTGCCATTCTTCGCCGAGGATCTTGGATACATCACGCCCGACGTGCACGCGCTGCGAGAGCGGTTTCAGATTCCGGGCATGGCGGTGTTGCAGTTCGGATTCGGCAATGCCGGCGCCCACATGCACTTGCCGCACACTTTTGCCAGGGAGAAGGTGGTCTACACGGGTACGCACGATAATGACACGTTGTGCGGATGGTGGGCGACAGGAGCGACAAGAGAAGAGCGCAAGTACGTGGAGGCGTACCTCGGCCGATGCGATGACGGCGTGCATTGGGCGATGATTCGCGCAGCCCTGGATTCTCCCGCCAACCTCTCCGTCATCCCGTTGCAGGACGTGCTCGGGCTGGGAAGCGAGGCTCGTATGAATGTGCCCAGTATTAGCGGCGGTAACTGGCGCTGGCGTTTTCACCGGGAGATGCTGCGCTCCGAACTGGCCGAAAAACTCGCGCGTCTCGCCGAGGTGACCGACCGGCTGCCCGCGCCGTTGCAGGCAACCGAGGAAGATTGGGTCGCCTGAGAGCGCTGCCCTACTTCTTTGTAAGTTGCATCATCCAATCCGGGTTAATCGGAATGGTGAACTGAGTTCCGGAAGGCGCGCGCTCGAATTGGGCGGCGTATCGCGGGAAATGAAAATTTCTGAAAGCTGGGTAGTACCAGTCCTGATAGATTCCGATGGGCAACAGCAACAGCACCACCGCTCCCGCGTAGCGAATTTTTCGTGACACCGAGGGATCAAGCGCCAGCCAGACAAGCGATGCCAGGAACGCAACCATGGGCAGGAAGTAGTAACGGTTGCCTCCTCCCGGCGTCATCAAGGAGTCCCACTGCTGCGAAGTCGTCCGTGCGCCAACGGGCCAGATGAGGCATAGGGTGAATACGGCAAGAGCAAACAGAATAAACAGCCTCAACTCAGTCGGGCCATAGCGAAGGGCAAAAAGCAAAATCGCTATGCCCGCCGCGGCTGCGATCGTCTCGATCGCAAATACAACCACGGCTGATTGGCTGGAGAGAATGTCGAGTACAGTTCTGGACCCGAGCACTGCGGGAAGAAAAATCTGCCGTCCCAGAATCGTGGCGAGCCGGGCTAAACTCGCTCCCATAGCTCGATGCTCGCGCGACTGGGAAAGCAGCAGGCTCAAGGTCTGAATCGCGGCTCCGGGCACGAGCAGAACAAACGGCATTACCCCACTCCAGCCCTGGTGTCGCCGCCATAGAAAAGCGGCCAGGGGCACCAACAGGACACCCATCACACTGTGCAGCGAGACCAGCACCAGAACGACTCCGTCAAACACTCGCCATCGCCAGTCTCTGGCTGGCCCTGCCAGAAGCACCAGGCAGGCTAGCAATCCCAGATGCCACTGAAGATTCGTGACGTTCGCGTCGATCTCGTAACTGTTCGGGATAGCCAGGTACAGGAAACCTCCAAGCGCGCGAGTCCGCAATGAAAGTTCGGAGTATCGCGACGAGAGGAACACGTTTACGGGCAGGATCTGAGCCGTGATGGCGCACAGATTCATCACCAGCGGGGCCATGTGAAAGGGAACAGCCAGGGACAGAAGAGCAGCGAACCGGGAAGCCGTTTGCAGGTAACCATCTTGCGGCCGCAGCAAAGAACGGAATCCGAACTGATAGGCGTCGCGAAACCAATACTTCCCGTCTTCCGCCCAGAACTGGGCATGCAGGAGCGCATCCGGGCGGCGCGAGAAAACAATGAGGAAGGCGGCCAGGAAGACGACGGCGTGAAATGCGATGCCGTAACCCGGCTGGGTTTGGCTACGAGCGTCGCAGGTCCGCTTGCTGCGAGGCTTACGATGACCCGGGCGGGGCGCGGCATTGCCGCGCACGCGTTTCCGGAGAGCGTATTTGCTGCTGTCCTCTTTTGCCATGTTCCGTCCCGCTCAAGAAGATGACAATGAGGCCCCTCGCCGCTCAGGCGGCCACGTGCAGGGGCTTGTTCTTGTCCTGGCCGTGGAAGGCTCGCTTGGTCGGAGGCAGAACAAGACAAATAATGGTTGCGGCATTTATTACGGCGAAGATCATTGGCAAGAATCCGTGCAAAAACGGCAGCAGGATCACCAATCCGGCGGCCGAGAACAGCAGTGTCAGCAACCTGCCCCAGTTCTCCATTGCGAGAACTCCGTAGCCGGCGGCAATGTGGAATGCGGCGGCCACCAGGACAACAAGAGCCGCAATGTGTCCTGAGCTGCTGAGAAGGCGCTGCATGGCGTTGCCTTCGGCGGCAAAAGAGGAGAGCTTGGCGGCTAAGCCGGCGAACGCGAGGATCGACAAACCGAATGAGCCGGAAATCACGCCGCGCAGAATCTGATAGTAGCCAATCAAAGTGACGGGAAGTGGGCGCATGGAGGTCTCCTGAATTTGGGAGAAATATAGCACAGGCAAGAAGGTTGCAGGTGTCAGGTCTTAGGCCTCGGTTTCGCGCGGCCCGCGCTGGTTGTGGTTCTCTGAGACCTGAGACCCTAAACCTGAGACCCTAAACCTGAGACCTTCTCACTCGTAGCGCAGGGCTTCGATAGGATCGAGGCGCGAAGCTTTGATGGCCGGGAGCATACCGCTGACTACGCCGACGAAGCCCAGGATGCCGGTCGAAACGATCAAGGTCGTCGAATCGATGGCCAGGCGGATGTCGCCTTCGGTGCCGTTTTCGATGAAGGCGCTCCAGAGGGTGAGTGAGCCTACCGACCAGGAAACGATGTAGGCGAGCACCACGCCGGCCACGCCGCCGAGCAAAGTGATGACGAGGGCTTCGGCGAGAAATTGCACGAGGATGTGCCATCCGCGCGCGCCGAGAGCTTTCTCTACGCCGATCTCGCGGGTACGCTGCGTGACCGAGACGAGCATGATGTTCATGAGACCGACGCCGCCGATGCCGAGCGTGAGCAGTCCGATGAAACCGAGAAGAATCTTGATGCCAGTCGTGATGACCCGCAGGTCAAGCAAGTCGGCGAAGACGTCGAAGACGAAAACGGCGCGCTTGTCTTTGGGGTCAAAATCGTGATGGAAGGCCATGGAGCGGCGGACGGCGTCGGCGACCTTCTGGTGATCCCCTTCGTATTCAATGGCGACGGCATTGACGTAGTAGGTGTTCGTCAGGTCGCTCATGGCACTGAACGGGATGTAGACCTTACTGTTCATGTCATCGTCGCCATTCTGGATGGTGTATTTCAGGACTCCGATGACTTCGTAGGAAATGCCGTCGAGACGGACTTTTTCACCCAGAGCGTTCTGACCGGAAAATAATTTCTTCTTGACGGTCGCTCCAAGGATGGCGACGTGACTGCGCGTGTTCTCGTCGAGTTCGGTGAAGAAGGTTCCATCCTCAACGTTCATGCGGCGCATGTGCGCATAGTAGGGGTAGACGCCGCTTACGCTGTAGCTGCCGCTGCGGATTCCGTAGGCGGCGGTGGATTGCTTGGAGGTTTCCGGAGAGATTCGTTTGAGCAACGGGACTTCGGCCTGGAGGTAGTCGAGATCGTTGACAGTAAGCTTGATTTCGCTGCCCGCTTTGGTGCCTCCGGCTTGCAACGACGTGCGGCCGGGGAAAACGAATACCAGGTTAGTGCCCCAGGAGCGAAAGGCAAGCCAGAGAGCGCTCTCAAAACCTGTGCCATAAGCCAGAAGCAGAACTACCGTGGCGATGCCCCAGGCCATGCCGAGCATGGTGAGAATGCTGCGGCGGCGATTGTACTTGAGCGCGTTGTAGGCCTGGCGGGCGAGTTCGAAGATCATAGCGTTAACCTCAGCGGCTAAAGCCGCTGATCAAAAATGGCGGCCTTTATCGCAGCGCTGAAGCGCTGCGCCACCCAAAAACTCCTTCAGCGTCTAAATTGAGACGGGGCGAGCCCCGTCTCTACACTTACTCCTGGCGCAGGGCCTCTACTGGCGGCAGCAGCGCGGCCTGGCGCGCGGGATAGAGACCTGCGGCAATGCCGGCGACGGCCAATGACACAATAGCAATAACAGCAGATGCGGGAACGATGCGCGGGGTATCGAACCCCTCGGGCGACGGCAACGCGGCCAGACCGGCGACGAGCGCGGTCGTAATCGCCAGGCCGATGCCGCCGCTTAAGGCAGTCAGGAACGCGCCTTCGACGAAGAACTGCGTCATGATGGCGCGATGCGTTGCGCCGAGCGCCTTGCGGAGTCCGATTTCACGCGTGCGCTCGGTGACCGAGACGAGCATGATGTTGATGATCCCGATGGCGCCCAGGCCAAGCGTGACCACGCCGACTACGCCCAGAAACCAGTCCATGGCGCTGAAGATCTTGCCGACGCGCTTGTTGTCTTCGATGGTGTCCCAATCTTCGAAAGCGTCGGCGAGTTTGGGATCGAAGCCGTGGCGGCGCGCGACGATTTCGTGGACTTCGCTTTTTGCCACGAGATCCCCGTCCGGCGTGAGCGGACGATAGTTCAGGAACGAGATTGCGTCTTCGGTGTTCTGCTCCTTCAGGCGGAAAAGGTTGCGCATGGTTTGAATCGGAATGAATATGCGGGCGTTGGTGCCGTTGTTGCCGTCCTGGCCGACCTTGCTGACGACACCGATCACGTCGAAACTGATGTCGTTGAGCATGATGGTCGAACCGACGGCGGGCCGGCCGGGAAACATGTTCTTCAGGAGTTCCCACCCGACGACGGCGACGCGGCGCGTTTCGCGGTTGTCTTCGTCGTTGAACCAGCGGCCGGGGCCGACGGGGACGTTGCGTATCTGGTTGTACTCGGGCGCGACGCCGAAGACCTGGCCATTGGTGGAACCGTAATCGCTGACGGCTCGGATATCCTCGCGGTTCAGCACAGGGGAAAGGTTCCTGAGCGAGCGAGCTTCGCTGCGAATGGCGAGATAATCCTCATATGTGAAATGGTAGGTGCGGCCAGACTGGGTGCTGCCTTCGACGGCCGGGATGCGGCCGGGGAAGGTGAACATGATGTCCTGGCCGAGATTCTTGAGCTGCCTGTTCTGGCCGCTCCGGAAGCCTTCGCCGAGGCCGACGAGCAGAAGCAGCGAGCCGACTCCCCAGGCAATGCCGAACATGGTGAGGAACGAGCGGAGCTTGTGGGCCCACAGCGTGGTCAGCGACTGGCGCACGATTTCGAGGAGCATCCGCATAACGTGGTTGGTGGCAACGAGGGATAGAATCCGTCCGCTCGCGCCCTGAAGATAGATACGGCCAGCAAGGGTGGGCGGTTCCCCAAAAAAGCACACGGGATCACGTTGTTAGACGCGACGATTCCATTTTTGGTAGCCCCCGCGGCTTCAATTCCGAGGCTTTCCGCGGCCTCTGCTCACCTGGCGCATACCGGCGCGTCTAAGGTGCTATCTCGGGTGAGGTCTGCATTGGCGGGCCTTCAGCACAATTTCCCAATGGATCGCAAATCGATTGACCCAACGAATTAAGGAGGCATTCCCATGGTTCGAGGAACGTTACGAGGAATTCCAAAAGCGTTGCTGTTCTGCCTGCTCCTGGCAGCCCTTGCCGGGTTGAGCCTGGGGCAGTCATTCGTTCTTGATTTGCCGCGGCAGAGCCAGCACGCACTGGTGTCGCAACGGGTAGGGATTACCGACATCACCATCAACTATCACCGGCCGCTGGTTGCCGGACGCAAAGTGTGGGGAGGATTGGTTCCGTACGGCGATGTATGGCGATCGGGAGCCAATGAGAACACCACGATCACGTTCAGCGATCCGGTCATGATCGAGGGCAAGGCACTCGACCGGGGGACGTATGGGCTGCACATGATTCCGACCGCCGACGAGTGGACGATCATTTTTTCGAAAAATTCGACTTCGTGGGGTGCATTTACCTATAAGCAGGACGAAGATGCGCTGCGCGTGACCGTGAAACCACACGCGGTGGATATGCACGAGGCGCTGACCTACGACTTCGACGATGTGAAACCCGACTCGACGGTGGTTGTGCTGGAGTGGGAGAAGGTCGCAGTGCCCTTCAAGGTCGGAGTGGATGTGCACGGTGTGGTGGAGGCCAGCCTGAAGAAGCAACTGCGAGGTCTCGGACAATACACGTGGGAAGGCTGGGATGACGCGGCGAACTATCTGTTGACGGAAAAGACCGATCTCGATGACGCGCTCGTTTATGCTAACAAGTCGATCGAAAACGAAGATCGCTACGACAACGAGACGACGAAATCGAAGGTGTTGCTGGCGCTAAACCGGAAAGACGAGGCGGCAACGGCGCAGAAGAAGGCGCTGGACCTGGCGACTCCGCTGCAACTCCACATTTACGCGCGCGGCCTGCAGGGCGAGAAGCGCAACGACGAAGCGTTTGTGATTTTCCGTGATAACGCCCAGAAGCATCCGGATATGTGGTTCGTGCACTCCGGGCTGGCGCGCATGTTCTGCTCGCAAGGGAAGTACGACGATGCCGCGAAGGAAATGAAACTGGCACTGGCCGGCGCTCCGGAGAATCAGAAGACCTATGTGGATGGGCTGGTGAAAAAGCTGGAGGCCAAGCAGGATATCAATTAACAAGCGGCTGGTTTGGAGTTACCAGAGCCAATTGAAGGGAGTGTGTTCGTGACTGCTTCTCGTCTGATCTCCCGATTAGCCTTGCCGGTCATGGCGCTCGCGATGCTGGCGACAGTCTCGCATGCCCAACCATCGAACCTGACCGGCAAGGTAGTTTTTGCCGGAGAGGGCAAGGCAACTACGTTCGCCTTCGACTGGCAAAACGGAATGATCTTTGTTCCCGTCCGCATGAATGGATCGAGGACCCTCTCTTTTGTCCTGGATAGCGGCTCGGCCAGAATGCTGATCGACCGCGCGGTGGCAAACAGCCTGGGCCTGCAAGCAAGCGGATCGGGTTCTTTACAAGGCGCCGGATCCGGACGCATCGCCGTGGAATACATTCACGACGTGAGCATCACGCTTCCGGGCGTTGAAAGCGGCCGGTACGATTTATCCACGGCCGACCTCCAACCGCTTGAAGCCACGCTTGGCGTCAAAGTGGATGGGATACTCGGGTACGAATTTTTCAATCGGTTCGTGGTGACAGTGGATTTCAGAGCCAAAACCCTTACGCTTACGTTGCCGGAGTTTTTCCGCGAGAGCAGCGCCGCAGAGATGCTACCCATCGAAGTGAAGGACAAGTGGGCCTTTGTGAAAGCTGAGCTTGTGCTGCCCGGAACCGTGACCGTCCAGGACAGCTTCATGATCGATAGCGGATCGAGCGATGCAGTCGACCATCCGATAGTGATGAAGCTGCAGTCGCGGGTAGCAAGCGAGAGTGGGGTAGGACTGGGAGAGCCTGTTCAGGGCGCAACCGCGCGAGCCACATCTTTTCGCCTGGGGCGTTACACACTCAATGCTCCGAATGTGAGTTGCTGCGGGGCGACGGATGCGACCAGCAAGATGATTGGGACTGAAGTGCTGCGGCGCTTCACGGTCACTTTTGACTACCCGGCTTCACGGATATTCATTACGCCCAATTCATCCTTCGGGGAGACGTTCGCCCTCGGAGCCGATCAGTCGCACCATTAAAGGCGCTACGCCGCAAGGGGATATTCAAGGAGACTATGATGACCATCAAACCCATTCGGGCTTACCTCATGATGTGCAGTCTGGTTGTCATTCTGCTGCCGCTTCGAGGACTTGCGCAGCAGAATTCAGACGCATCGAAAGCCGGCGGGCAGCGAATGACCTCGGAACGGGACGGGCAACATGACTTTGATCCTCTTATTGGGGCGTGGAAATTTCACCTCAAGAAACTCCTGCACCCCCTAACGGGCTCGACTAACTGGGTCGAATTTGACGGCACTGGTGTCTGCTACAAGATTTGGGATGGCCGCTCTCAGATGGACACGATCGAACTCGATAGCCCCGATGCCGGCCACATCGAGGGTCTGACGTTGCGGCTCTACAATCCCCAGTCTCATCAGTGGCGGCTCTACTGGGCCAACAGCAAGATTGGCATCCTGGACCCACCGCAGATCGGCGAATTCAAGAATGGACGCGGCGAGTTCTTCGCCCAGGATACGATTAACGGCAAAGTTGTCCTGATTCGATTTGCCTGGACGAACATGGACACGAACTCGCCCCACTTTGAACAGTCTTTCTCGGATGATGGAGGCAAGACCTGGGAAGTGAACTGGATTACGGATCAGACGCGGGTAAATGAGGAATCGGGCAAGGTGCACTGAACTCCGGAGCTTCTCAGATCCTGGGAGGCGGCCTACGACAGGCCTGTCGCCGTTCGCCGAAGTCGGCGCCCGCCGTCCACGCACTTTCTGGTCACGAGAGACGGGTAATACCGGGGAAGCCGTCGAAGCCCCAATCAAAAGTCAAAATGCGATCGATGCTGTTGATCTCCATAACGGCGAGATGCACGGCATCTCGCGCGGACAATCGCCGATACCCAAGAACGATCTCTTTCGCACGGGCCACAGCAGCCTGGTTAACAGGCAACACTTCATCCACGAGGCCGAGCAAAGCGTCGAAGGCGGGTTGAATGGCGTCACGGCGATCAATAGCGACGTAGCGGTGGAGAATCTCCTGAAGCACCTCGGCGTCGGTGACCAGACGCTGGCGCTCGTTGACCAGCTTTTCCAGCCATCGTTGGGCATCGCTCCGATGAGGATGGGGCGCTCCCACCAGGTACATCGGAATGTTGGAGTCGACCAGAATCACGGCTGGAGACCCGACCCGTATCCCTTCTCGATTTCCTCTAACATGCCGTCGATGTCGCGCACGGGAAAGTTGTATTGTGCGGCGGCACGGATCACCTCGAGCTTCTTTCCGATGTCGCCCACGGGTTCCCGGCGGCGTGCGAATTCCAGAGCTTGGCGGACCCACTCGGCAATCGACATATGACGGGAACGAGCCGCGCGCTGGACTTCCCGGTAGTCGGGGTCCTGAAGAATCACCTGTAATCGCTTAGTCATCACATGAGTTTATATGACTCATGTACATGAGTCAATACGATGTAGCACACAGAAAATAGGTGCTTTATGAGCTTGCAATAATATCCTAAGCATTGGTGGAGCTAACCCGCGGCTGGCGGCTTGGCTTGTTCCGGATATTCAAATACCCCGTGCCCTGACTTGCGCCCGAGCCTTCCCGCTTTCACGTACTGCGCCAGTAGCGGGCAGGGGCGGAATTTTTCTCCAAGCGTCTTGTGCAGATATTCGAGGATGTGGAGTCGTGTATCGAGGCCGACCAGATCGACCAGCTCAAACGGGCCCATGGGATGGTTGAGACCGAGCTTCATCGCCTTGTCGATATCTTCGGCGCTGGCGACGCCCTCCTGCAACATATAGAAAGCTTCATTGCCGATCATGGCATTGATGCGGCTGGTAATGAAGCCGGGCGCTTCCTTCACCACCACGACTTCTTTTCCCATGCGCTTGCCGACTTCAACCACGGCGGTGAGGGTTTCGGTATCGGTTTCGAGCGCGCGGACAATTTCGAGCAACTTCATTTTGTGGACCGGATTGAAGAAATGCATGCCGATGCATTTCTTCGCGCGGTAGGTAACGCTCGAGATTTCGGTGACGCTGAGCGAAGAGGTGTTGGAGGCAAGGATCGTTGTGGGGCGGCAGATTTTGTCGAGCAGGGTGAAGATTTCGATCTTCGACTCCATCTCCTCGGGGACGGCTTCGATGACGAGATCAGCTTCGCGGGCGGCCTGGTCAATGGAGCCGGCGTATTCGATACGCGAGAAGGCGGCGTTCGCATCGGCGGCGTTAACCTTGCCCAGCTCGACGGCTTTATCGAGATTGGCGCGGATTTCCGTCTCCGCCTTGCGCAGGGCGTTGGGAAGAAGATCTTCGAGGATGGTGCGGTAGCCTCCGATGGCGGCGGCATGGGCGATGCCCCGCCCCATGATGCCGGCGCCGATCACGGCGACGGTCTTGACCGCGGCCACTATTTCCCAGCCTTGTCGAGCTGGCTGAGGACGCTTTGCAGGCTGGGCTCGGATTTGCGGATGTATTCGGCGAGACGAGTGCGTTCCTCGTCGCTCACCGCAGGCAGCGAACTGTTGACGCGGCGCAAAATCGCGGCGATGTCGTCGACATAATTCATGAGGCGAATGAGCTCTCCGGTAGCGGACATGATGGCTCCTAGCGTAAACCCGGGCAACGGAAACGAACGCTGAGCCGGGAACCCCTTATTCTAATGGAGGCGGGGGTTTAGTAAAGGCAGGCGATAGGCCGGCAGCGGATGGACAGCTCAAAGGCGGGCTGGTTTCGATCCGCGTTTTTCGGGTGCGTGGGCGTTAAGTCAGCAAAATCTTGCACATAAAGAGCTTGTTTTTTGCCAAACGTCCTATTTATCACACTGAGACGTGACAAAGATCACTTCATTTCGCGGAGCCTGGTGCCAGACTGCGCATGGCGAATCTCCCCCTGATTCGTTAAGTAGGTAATATTCCCCGGGTCTTCTGCTTTGCCTCGGGCCAGATTAAAAAGCTTCAGCTTCGTGATTGCAGTGACTCGGATTCTCAGGCTGGTCACTCAATTACCTGTAATTCTGTGGAGGGAATAATGAGACGTTTAGTCTGTACCCTCGTGCTTCTTGCGCTGCTGGGGTTTGTGTTGCCTGTGGCGGTTCGGGCAGACACAATGAACATTACGAACCACTGGGGCACGGTGTTGATCACCAATGCAGGCATCGTATCGCAGGGCTCCCAGATATGGACGTTTAATGGAGTGAATGCTGCGCCGGGACATGCGTTGGGAACGGTCAACTTCGCGACGGGTGCTCTTAGCAGCGGAAGCATCTGGACGGGGGGAACATTCTCCAGCGTTGGGTCGAGCTTTGTGGTAATTGGCCAGCACAAATCAGTGCTGTTCAGCGGAGCGTTCGAAGGAGTGATTGACTGGACGCTGGTGGCAACCGCACACAAGTTTTTCCACGAATACGAACTCAGCGGTAAAGTCATCGGGCAACTGCTGAACGGCCATATGGCGACCGGGACGGTAACAGAAACGATCTACACCTACTGGAACCAAGAGAAAATCGATCACCGGGGCAACATCCACCTGGGGACGCTGAGTATCGCGAGCACTCCAGAGCCGAGTACCCTGGGACTGCTGGGGACGGGTCTGGTGGCGGTGGCCGGAGCGTTGCGCCGCAAGATAAAGATAACCAGATCGTAAGACGTGTCTGGTTGCGTGCGCGGTCGATTGTAGGGGTGCGCCGGGCCGGCAGGCAGGCGTGCCAGTCAATGCAGCGAAATTTGTGTCTCCTCACGGATTGGGACCCGCAGGCTTGCGGGTCCCTTGCGTTTTAGCGCCCTAGTATTCTCCCCACGCGAGCGATTACAAGCTGCTTTGGCCTTTCCAAAGCACGGTCTCTCTCGGACCGCCAGAAACCGCTCTCCAGCCAAGGAGCAAGCGCTCCAGGCCCCGCGAAAAATGGGTTGCATTGGCACGGTGCCGCGAACTCGCGGTGCGCGGGACGCGCAATTTCACTTTATGGAAGAGGCGGAAAGCAGCGAAGTCCTCTTTTAAGGATTCAGGTTGTCAAGCCTCTGGCTCGGGACAGGTGGTCGCCGATCGACGCAAAAGGGTAATGGAAAAAACCAGGATCAAGATCAGGAGGCCGAGCAATCCCAATTCGATCATCGAGGCGCGGAAGATGCTCTCCGATTCCCCGGCCCATGCGCCACCCTTGGTGAGACTGGAGGCTTCGAGCGTAATGACCAGAATGCGTCGGATGGACGCGATGAGACCGACGACGAGAAACGGTTCGGTGACGAGAATGTGAGAGCGTATGGAGATGCTGACGGTGTGGAGGATCTCGACCACCATCAAGACGAAGAGGAGGTGGTCCAGAACTTCGAATGCCTGCGAGGAAATGGTCAGGGTGCGGATGCCCTTCCACAGCGACAGAGCGCCATCGCCGAGCGCCGCCAAAGCTGTAACGGTGAGGAGAACGGCCAGAATGCCGTAGATGCCAACCTCGGCCTTACGCGCACCCTCATTGAAGTGATGCCGGTATCGCTCCTCAACCATAGCCATCAATCCTAAGGAATCGTGGCCGCCGGGTTCAAACAGGATAGGCCGAAGCGGTTGGTGGGTCGGAACGACCCAGTCTGCGCTAAGACTCCAGCTTGAAACGAGTTTCGGCGAGACGATAGAGGCGGCGCCAGAGCAGGCGGTTGGTGGTGACGACGACCGCGGCCAGAGCGATGGTCGCGGCGAGGAGGAGATCGAAATTCTTGGCGTCGGTGGCTGCCGAGATTATGGCGCCAACGCCGGTGGTGGAATACGTCCGACCCTTGAAATGAAAATATTCGGCGACGATGCTGGCGTTCCAAGCGCCGCCGGAAGCGGTGATGAGGCCGGTAACCAGAAAGGGGAAAATGCCCGGGAGGATCAGTTTTTGCCAGCGTTCCCAGCCGCGGAAGCCGAACACACTGGCAGCTTCTTTGAGATCGGTGGGGATGGCCATGGCGCCCGCGATTACGTTGAACAGGATGTACCACTGTGTGCCGAGGAGAAGCAGGACGATCGAGCCCAGGCCGAGCCCTCCACCCAGGCGGATAAGGATAAGAAGGACAACCGGGAAGAGGGCAGTGGCTGGAACGGAGGCCGCGATCTGCGCGAGAGGTTGCGCGATGCGGGCCAAGCGCGGATTGAATCCGATAGCGACGCCGACAGGGATGGTCCAGAGAGCGCCGAGCACAAGCGTGGCGTTTACGCGAAGGAAAGTGGCGCCCAGCCCGAGCCCGATTGCGTGGAACTCGGAGGCACGCAGGCCGGCGAGGATCATAACGACGCGGATGACAGCGTACCCGATTGTGGTCAAAAGAGCGACGCCCAGAATGGGCCACAGCCACAAGGCGGGCCGGCTCTCGGTATCTGATTGAGTATTCGCCTGCTCCTGGCGGGCAAAAAAGTGAATGAGTTGTTCGCGCAGAGGCCGGACGGCACGCTTGCGGAGATAGGCGACTCCGCGGGAACCGCGGAGGAAATCGAGCACCCACGAAGTTGGAGCGCTCGAGCTTTCGACTTGCTCGAACTTGAATTTTTCAGCCCAGGCGATGACCGGCCGCCATAGGAGCTGATCCATGACCACGATAACGGCGATCATGGTGGCAATTCCAAGGAGAATTGAGCGCGTATCGCCGTTGTCGGCGGCGCTCTGCAGGTAGGAGCCGAGACCCGGCAGGCGGAAGTCGCTGAATTGCTCGCAGGCCATGAGGAAGAACCAGGCGCCGGCGACCGACATCATGGAGTTCCAGACCAGACCGATGGTGGCGAACGGCAATTCGATCTGAAGAAAACGTTGCCACCAGTTGAAGCGGTAGATTGTGGCGGCTTCGCGCATCTCGCGGGGAATGCTTTTGAGCGAGGCATAGAAGCTGAAGGCCATGTTCCAGACCTGCCCGGTGAATATCAGGAGGACGGCGCCGAGTTCGACGCCGAGCTGGCGGCCGGGAAACAGAGCGGCCATGGCAAGCATGACGCCGGGAAGAAAACTCAGAACGGGGATGGATTGCAGAACGTCGAGCAACGGAATCATGAAGCGCTCGGCGCGCGGCCGATAGGCGGCAATGTATCCGTAGACAATGGCGAAGATCAGGCTGAGCACATAGGCGAAGGCGATGCGGAGCAGGGAGTATCCGGCATAAAGGGGCAGCGCGGCCAGGCTGCGGCTGATTTGAACCTGCGGCCGGAAAGGCCCGAACCAGTTGCGGCCAACTTCGACGATCCCGTAGAAAAGGGCGAGGCCGGCGCCGAACATGACCAGATCGGGCAGGCTGGCCGCGCTCGGGCGCGGCAACATGGACCAGAAACGCAGCGGCGTCCGAAAACGGATTCTATCGGGACGCTTCGGGACGGGGAGTTTCGAGGTCGATTGCGTCAAGGTTGCACCGGAGTTGTGGGCGGGTGCGGTTCAGACACCGGTTCGGCGAGCACAAGGCGGTGCGATTCGCGGTCGAAGTCGAAAATCTCGGCGTAGCGGCCCCAGTTCATGGCAGTTTCAAACTGGCGCTCGACCTCATCCTGACTGAAATGCTCATCGAGGATGTCGTAGAAAAATTCCTCGGAGATGGAATGGTCCGTCTTGGCGTGGAGGATGCTGTCGATCTGCTGGAGGATCATGACGTGACCGAGCGCGGCCTGACGGAACAAAGTCTTGCGGGAGAGGATGTCGGCTTCGGCGAACCGGGAGCCGTCGGGCGCGATTTCGACATCACCTTCCTTGAGCGTGGCGAAGCCCAGCAGGACGCATGCTTCGACGATAGGAAGCAAATCCTCCGCGTCCATGACGAGATCCTCGGCGAGGCGATAGAGATCTTCCTTGCCGCCGCGGTCCTGCAGGAGTTCGAGCAAGCCGGCGACGCCGCCGACGCGGGCGTGGGGAAGCATCTGGTATTTCTGGCGGACGTGTTTTTGCGCAATTCCCTGGACTCCCGGGACGTCAAGCGCGAGGTCGGGCTGGGTCATGATTTTGTAAACGTAATCGACGAGTTCGACGAAGCGCGACGACTTGCGGTCGCGGAGTTGGGGCAATTCGATGGGAAAGTCGGCGCGCACACGAGCGGGATTTCTGCCGAGAACGATCACGCGGTCCGCGAGGAGAATCGCCTCCTCGATATTGTGCGTAACGATGAAAATGGCGCTCGTCGGCATCTTCTTACTGAGCCACAGTTCGAGCAACTCATTGCGCAGGTTCTCGGCGGTGAGCACGTCGAGCGCGGAGAACGGCTCATCCATAAAAAGGACTTCAGGCTCGACGACCAGGGCGCGGGCGAAACCGACGCGCTGCTTCATGCCTCCGGAAAGCTCTTTGGGGTAGGCACTTTCAAAGCCATCCAAGCCGACGGTATCAAGAATGCGCAAGGCGCGTTTGTGGCGCTCGAGCGCAGGAACACCGCGCGCTTCGAGCGGAGCCTCGACGTTATCGAGGACAGTGAGCCATGGAAAGAGCGCGAAGCTTTGAAAGACGATCGCGACGCCTGCGCTTTGGGAAGCAATGGGACGGCCGTGCCAGAGCACTTCACCAGACGAGGGTTTGCTAAGGCCGGTAAGAATGCGCAGAAGCGTAGACTTGCCGCAGCCGGAGGGACCGAGCAAGGCGATGATCTTGCCGGGGTCAACGTTGAGATCGACGGGCGCGATGACTTCAATGCGGCTGCCATCCGGCTGCAGGTAGAATTTTTCGACAGCCCGGGCTTGAATGATGGGGTCGGTCACGGGACGATGCTCCAAAAAGCGATCTGTTTCTCCGAAAAGCGAGAATACACCATAGATCGTCCTGCAAAGGGACGGGATAGATTACGTCTCGAGGCTATCCGATGCCTCGAACATGAAGCAGAGAACTGCACATTTCCTTCGAGGGAAGGCCGCACTTCCCTTGGCCTAATGGTGGGTTTACCACCGAGCCTGAGTACAATGTTCCGGTGCCCGACTCCTCCCAGCTCTCCAAAGTCCTCGACCACCTGCGCCTCTACGATCATCCCCTGTTGATTTTTTCCGCCCGCGAAACTGGGGGAACGATCGAAGTCCTGATCGATGTGAAAACTCCCATTGCTGCCGCGCACACATACGTGTTCCCAATCCATCCCCGCGATCTCGACAGCCCGCAGTTTGCCTGGCAACTCCAGCGCCAGCTCTACGACGCGCTCCACGACTATTTCATCGAAATGTTCACGCATACGCCGCAGGACGGAGCGGTGCCGCGAGGTTCGATTCCCGCTCCACGCGCCAAGACAAAAGAGGGGAGCTAGGGCGTGCCCCTGCGCGACCAAATCGAGCGCGAGATCCGCGACCGCGGCCCCATCCCTTTTTCGCGCTACATGGAGCTTTGTCTCTACGACCCTGTCGTGGGTTACTACTCGCGTAATAGTGAAAAATTCGGCAAGGCCGGAGATTTTTACACTTCCAGCGACGTCCATGCCGTTTTCGGACGCCTGCTGGCGCGCCAGTTCGAAGAAATGTGGCGAGCGCTCGACAAGCCGCCACGTCTGGAAATCCTCGAATTAGGCCCAGGCCGTGGCCTCTTCGCGCACGATGTCCTGGATTGGTCGCGAAAGAAATTCCCCGAATTCTTCGCCGCCCTGACTTACACGTTGCAAGAATCGTCGCCGTCTTTACGCGCGAAACTGCAGGAGTCGATGTGCGACCACCTGGCAAGCGGTCACGCTGCGATCAGCATCATGCAAGCGCCGGAAGAACGAGCTGGTTCGATTCACCGCTCCTGCACGCAGGAAACACCTGTCATCATTTTCGGCAACGAATTTTTCGACGCGCTCCCCGTCGAGATTTTGAGCCCGCATGGCAAACTCTATCTTGCCTTCGAAGACAACCGCTTGACAGAAATCTGGCTGCCGCCCACGCCGGAAGAACTGGGATTTCTGGACCGCTATAGCGTCCACCCGGAAGCATCCGAGCGCATCGAAGTTCCGCTCACGGCGCAACGCTGGGTCGCCGAAACCGCCTCCGCCATCCGCTGCGGTTTTCTGCTCGTCATCGACTACGGCTACACCCGCAGCGAGCAACTGGCCGGACGCCACCGCGGGACGCTCATGGCCTACCGCCAGCACTCCGCCAGTCCTAACCCCTATCAGGCCCCGGGCGAGCAGGATCTTACGGCGCACGTAAATTTCACAGCCTTAATCGCAGCGGTTGAGCAAGTCGGCATGCCCCCGCAGAAACTAATCACGCAGTCGCAGTTTCTGATGGGAATTGGCGAGCGCACCCAGTTTGCCGACGCCTTTGAAGAATGTCGCCTGCCGCAAGAGCGTGCCAAAGTGGCCCTTCAACTCAAGCATCTGGTTTCGCCCACCGGCATGGGCGAAACCTTTCAAGTGCTGATAGCCAGCCGCGGCCTGGGTCCTGAAAAAGTCTTTGCTTTAAGCGGCCTGCGGTTCGGAACGAGGGACGAGAGCTAACGCGGAGAATCGCCAGTTTCGAGGCCATAGTAACTTCGATTTCCTCCGACAATAGAATGCAGGGCAACTCTCTGCGTACGGTAGTATGTTCAAAAAGACATCCGTCCGCGCGGTTTCGTTTTGTTGAGACATTTAAGTTCTATGACTTCCTCTCTTCGTTTGTTTGTGACGGCGCCGGTATTCTTTGCTGTCTGGTGCGCTGCTCAGGATGTGAGTTCCCCGAGCAATACGGCTCGGGCGGCGTCCATTGCCGGCTCCGATCTCTATATGAAGTTGCGGTTGGATTCGCCGATCAAGGCCTCAAAGCTAAAACCCGGCGACCAGGTCTCCGGCAGACTTCTGCAGGATGCCTACTCGGGCGTGAATGACATATTTCCCGCGTCCAGTACGGTTTGCCTGACGGTGGAAAAACTGGAGCGTCACCGGCGCGTCCCGAACGATCATTGGCCGTGGGCGATCAAGGCCTTCACCCCGCGCCACGAAAAGTTTCCAGTGTTCCATTCAGCCAGCATGACGAGTGCCGACGGGCATGAGACTGCGCTGCAAGTGTCTGTGGTTTCCCTCAGCAAGGAAGTTGAGGTTTCGCCGAAAGCGAAGAATAATGCCCAAACGCCAGTGCCTCAAAAGCCACGCCACGAACTGGGTCCGATTGTCACGCTCTGGGCGACGGCCATGGATGATGGTGCAAACGGCAACGCCGGAGCGCTCATGCCGGAAGCTGCGGCCGTTCCCTCGGGCACCGAAGCGAAGGTCATCCTTCTGCGGGATGTTAGCGCCTCGAAAGATCGGAAGGGTGATTCCTTTCAGGCACGCCTCGTTGAACCGGTCCGGCTAGGCCCAAAACTAATCCTTCCGGAAGGCACGATGTTTGAGGGCAAGGTGCTAAAGAGCCGCGCGCCCCGGACGCTCAGCCGCTCCGGTTCCATCTATCTGACTTTTATCAATCTGACCGTGCCGGGCCATCCGACGGCCCCAATTGCAGCGTCGGTTGCCGGCGCGGACATCAGCCAGCGTTCCCACACGGTGATCGATCCAGAAGGTCAGATGCACGGAGATCGTCCGGGCAAAGCCTGGATGCTTCTCAACGCCGGTGTCACGGCCGGGATCTCCAAGGAAGTCGATGACGGCACGCAATTGCTCATTGAAACAGTTGTTTCGACAGCAACCGATGCTTCGACCGCGGGAACGGCGAAGATCGCCGCGACCTGTGCATCGGCCATTTTTCTCCTGGCCCGTCACGGGCGCGATGTGGTTCTGCCCAAGTACACGCAGATGAAGATCGTGTTTGATCGTCCCGTCGAGCTTACTCGTTCGAGCATCGGCTCCACGCCCGATCACTGACCCATTACCAGAGAGACCTGTTTGGGCAGGGCCGCTTTAGCCGTGGCGCGAACAGCCCAAAGTACGTTGTCCCAAGGTGCACCATTTTCGTTGCTATTTAACATTCCTGAAATATCTTTGCAGTAAACTACGAACTAGATCGTTCGTATGGCTTCCGCCCGGTCATCCCGCTTTGCGTTGCCGCTGCAGGTCGCAGCCGTCTGCTACCGCAGGCAGAATTCGCACGCCGAATTCCTGCTTGTCAACACCAACGGCGGCAGCAAATGGACGTTCCCCAAAGGAGCCCCCGACACTCGCCTCTCGCACAGCCAGGCCGCCGAGCGTGAAGCGCGTGAAGAAGCCGGCGCAATTGGTGTGATCGAGCCGCGCCACTTCCACGTCTACATTCACTCCAAGGGCGTCTTTTGGCAGCCCAATGGCGTGCAGGAGTATGTAGTCAAGGCCTTCCTAATGGAAATCCGCCAAACCCGCAAACCGCATGAGGATCGCCGCAATCCCACCTGGTTCGAAGCCGAAGAAGCCCGCGTAATCCTGGCCAAGGGCCGGGAAGTAAAGTACGCGCAAGAACTGCAGACGGTGATTGACCGAGCGCTAGTGCAACTCGGCACAGCGCGCATGGCCGCCGCCCGCTAAAGGCTCGTGTGAGGACGGGCGTCCCGCCCCGTCCCACGTAGGAACAGCCGACCGCGGCTGTCCGGCTGCGGCGAAGCTCTGCACAGGCCACCAGCAGCCCTCACACCCGAGATTCATGAGACGATAAAAGAGTCCAATGATCCAACTCTCATCCGCCGGCAAGCGCTACGGCCACAAACTCCTGTTCGAAGATGCCGACTGGCTGATCACGCCCGAGTCGCGCCTCGGACTGGTCGGAGCGAACGGTACCGGCAAATCGACGGTCATGAAAATCCTGGCCGGACTCGAAACGCTTGACTATGGCTCGATCTCGCGTGCCAAGGGCACTTCCGCCGGATACCTGCCGCAGGACGGTCTTACGCTGTCGGGGCGCTCCATTTTCGCCGAGTGCCTGTCGGTATTCGACGATCTCCACGCGATAGAAAAGGAGATGGAGTCGCTGACCCACAGCATGTCGGAACTCGACCACACGGGCCAGGAATACGCCGACGTCGCCGACCGTTATCAAAGACTGGAGCACGAGTTCGGGGCCCGCGACGGCTACACGCTCGAAGCGGAAGTCGGAAAGGTCCTGACCGGCCTGGGCTTCGAGCGCGCCGACTGGACGCGCCAGACCGAAGAATTTTCCGGCGGCTGGCAAATGCGCATCGCGCTCGCCAAGCTCCTGCTGCAAAAGCCGAACCTGCTGCTGCTCGATGAGCCCACCAACCATCTCGATCTCGAAGCCCGCAACTGGCTCGAAGAATATCTCGCGAGCTATCCCTACGCCTACGTCCTGATCTCGCACGACCGCTATTTTCTCGACGTGACCGTCGACCGCATCGTGGAAATCTGGAACAAGCGCCTGCACCTCTACGCAGGCAATTACGATCAATATGTCGCCGCCAAAGCCGCGCGCAAAGAGCAGCTCGAATCCGCCTACAAGACGCAGCGCGACCGTATCGAGCAGCTCGAAGTTTTTATTAATCGCTTCCGCTATACGGCCACCAAAGCCAAGCAGGTGCAAAGCCGGGTCAAGGAACTCGAGAAAATGGAGCGGATCGAGGTTCCGGAAGAAGAAAAGGCAGTCCACTTCTCATTCCCGCAGCCGAAGCCGAGCGGCCGCATCGTCGCCGAATTTGCAAACGTGGCCAAAAGTTATGGCGAGCGCGGCGTCAATGAACACGCCGTCTTCGCCAATGTGAATTTCATGATAGAGC
This sequence comes from uncultured Acidobacteriaceae bacterium, assembly GCA_963791085.1. Taxonomy (GTDB): domain Bacteria; phylum Acidobacteriota; class Terriglobia; order Terriglobales; family Acidobacteriaceae; genus Acidiflorens. Next base: position 735,996 of record CAWBQG010000001.1, read on the forward strand.
GCGGCGAGCGAATCGCGCTGGTGGGCGTCAATGGGGCAGGGAAGTCGACGCTGATCAAGCTGCTCGCCGCTACCGAACCACTCACGGACGGCGAGTACAAGCTGGGCCACGAAGTGCATCCCGACTATTTCGCGCAGGATCAATACAAGGAACTCGATCCGGAAGCACGCATTCTCGACGATCTCGGTGAACTCTCGCCATCATCCACGCAGACGCAGCTGCGCAGCCTGCTCGGCTGCTTTCTCTTTTCGGGCGACGATGTCTTCAAGCGCATCGGCGTGCTCTCCGGTGGCGAGCGGAACCGCTACGCGCTGCTTAAAATGCTGCTGCACCCGGCAAACTTCCTGTTGCTTGACGAGCCCACCAACCACCTCGACCTGCGCGCAAAAGATGTACTGCTCGAAGCGCTGATGAAGTACACGGGCACGGTTGTCTTTGTCTCCCACGACCGCTACTTCATTGACAAGCTGGCCACGCGCGTCTTCGAAATCGGCGACGGCAAAGTTGAACTCTACCCCGGCAACTACGAGGACTATCTCTGGCGCAAGCAAGGAGGAGCCGCGCAGCAGACGGCGGCGATTGAGAATGAGCTGGTCGGGGAGCTATCCGCAGTTCGTTCGCCGGCGGACCGAGCCAAGGAAGCCAGCACCGCTGCCGTGCCGACCAACGGGAATGAGTTGCCGGCTGAGCCGGCCGATTCCAGGGCGCGGCGCCTGAACCCGATTAAGCGCAAGCAAATGCAAGACCGCTTGCACGAAATAGAAGAAGAAATCACACGCACTGAAGCCGCGATCGCGCTCTGCGAAACCCAGTTGCAGACATTCGTCAGCGCCGAAGAAACCCAGCGCCAGACGCAGGAACTGGCGAATCACAAAGGCGGACTAAAGACGTTGATGAACGAGTGGGAAGAATTGTCGGGCGCACTCGAAACGACGGGATAGAGCCTGTTAAACGTCGAATCGCGCTCGCATTGGATCCCTCGACATGGCTCGGGCAGGCTCGCAAGGGCGCCCTTTCCCACACGAGCAAAAACTCAGAGGCGGCAAACCGCGTCTCTACTGGAGGATTGTGTTAGGCTTTTGCTGAGAACTGACAACTGCCGGCTGAACTGCCCTACCCGCCTGCCTTCAACTCCACCAGCACCTGGCGCGCGATTTCTTTCAGCGTTTCGAATACGCCCACGCCCTGGAAAGCCACCGCCTCAACTACCGGCTCATTCTTCTTGCGCAGTTCCTGCGAGAGGGCGTCCACCGGCAGAATATTCGGCAGGTCGCGCTTATTTAGTTGCAGGACGTAGGGAATCTTGTGGAAGTCGTAGCCGTGCTCTTTCAGGTTGTTCATGAGGTTGTCGAGCGCCTCGACGTTGGCGTCCATGCGCTCCTGCTGGGAGTCGGCCACGAACACCACGCCGTCGACCCCGCGCAGAATCAGCTTGCGGCTGGCGTCGTAGAAAACCTGCCCCGGCACGGTATAGAGGTGAATGCGCGTCTTGAACCCGCGCACTGTGCCCAGATCGAGCGGCAGAAAGTCGAAGAACAGGGTGCGATCGGTCTCGGTGGCGAGCGAGATCATCTTGCCCTTCTGCTGCTCCGATGTCTTCTGAAAGATGAACTGCAGATTCGTCGTCTTGCCGCCCAACCCGGCGCCATAGTAGACGATTTTGCAATTAATCTCGCGTGCTGCGAAGTTGATGAAACTCAAAAGGCTTCCTCAAGAACTCCGGCATAGGACTCGCGCGTACCACTCCGGCAAGGCGAGCCTTCCCGCTTAAAATCAACAATCTGCATTATCGGGACCTGCGGTTTTTATATCACACCGGCAGGTGCGGGTGCAGGTTACCCACGTTACTAAGCAGCAACGGGCTCAATCAGTTCGCATTGATGGGACCATCGGCTCATGGTCCATCGGCGAGGGTGCAATCCATCAGCGTTTCTGTGGTCTGGAAGATCGAATCCACGGCGAAGCAGTTCCAAGGTGTTTCCTGATCATTACGACCTGCCGACCAGGCCCGCGAATGGGGAATCACGCAACCACCCGATCACCACCCTACCTCGGCGCCGGCAGCGGATAATAGCCATATTTCGCAACCACCTTCACGTTGGGGCGCCGCACCCGCACCTCGATTTCGCGGTATCCGCCGATGCCTTTGCTGCTGTAGCCGAGCGTGTACTGGTTGCGCGCATCTCCAATGGCTTGACCGTAGGCGCGTTCGATCTCCGCGGAGGCCAACTCGTTATACACCGAGCCGCCGCCCGTCGCCGAAACGTACTTGGGAAGAATGTCGCTGTAGCCGAGCAGAGCGCGGGTTTTCGGGACGTGGATTCTTTGCAGCCGGTCGTAGATCGGAATGGCCGCGCCTTCCAAACCGATCGCGTACACGGTGATATTCTGCGTGAGCAGCACCTTCAGCGTGTCCGAATAACTGGCGGTCGATCCCAGCTCGCGTCCATCGCTAATCACGAAAATAATCTTCCGATGCGTTCGATCGCGCTTGGCGAGATCGCGCGCCGCCATCAGAAGCGCATCGTTCATAACGTGCGCAATCCTGGGCGGGGTGATGACCGGCGTTACCGGGGCGCCGATCGGCATACCATTAATAATCGGTCCCTGCGGTCCCAGCGGGCCAGAGGTTACGGGAGGCCCGTTGCTTTCGCCGCTGTAGCTCTTGACTTCATTGAGTACGGCAGTCAGTTGCTTGGCAACCGATGTGAAGTCCGATACCCGCCCGACTTTGTCGCTGTAGGTATAGATGGCAACTTCATCGAACTGGCTGAATGCCCCCTGTAATGCGGGGAGCGTCTGTTCCACCTTCTTCACGCCCACATCGGCCATGCCCAGGTCAATCACCACGGCTGCCGAAAGGGCGTACGGATCGCTGGTGAAATACTTCAGTTGCTGCTTCTGCCCGTTCTCGAGGACCGTAAAATCCTTTGGCTGCAATCCATTTACCATGTGCCCGTCGCCGTCCTTTACTGTCACCGGCACCTGCACCAGGTTTGGGTAGATCTTGATGGTGTAATTGAGGTCCTCGCCGCTTTCGGTATCCTTGGGCACGCTGCCCGCGGGCACCGTTTTTACGGCAGGCATCGGCGGCGGAGGCTCGGGGAGGTCGGTATTCGAGGGCGCGGGATCAGGAGCCGAGTGCGGGAGTTCTCGCGATCCGCTGGTGACGCCGTTGCCCGTCGCATCGGGCGGTTGCGCAGCCTGATCGGCGCCGGGCCGAGGACTCGCTGGTTCCGGAGGCGGGATCGGCCGCGTCGCCGAGGGCGCGTCCGGAATCTCGTTGGGGTTTTGCTGAGCCGCCACGCCCGCGGCGAGCCACAAAACCGCGGCCACAAGCAGCAGCGCGCTATTCTTCATTCGCATCCCGGAACCCTCTGTCTTTCTTCCAATCGAGTTCTCTTATCTGATCGACTCTATTGATCGAGTTCCTGCTCCCAGCCCTGAAATCCTGGCGGTTCGCCCGACCCGGAAGAGCGGCCACACGCCAAATTGCCACACAATCCGTCAAGCCACACTGCTTTAGATGCCCGCTTCCGCTTCTCCGGCGCATCTAACCCCAACAGCCCGTTACACGATAGACTAACAAAGTCCCGAGAAATACGCCGATGCCCAGAACCCAGTTTCACCCAGGCCGTTTGGCCAGCGCGCTGGCCCTGATCCTCACATTGTCTCTGGCCGGCGTTGCCCAATCGCCGGCGCAGGCCCCCGCGTCGAACGCCCCGACTTCCAACTCGTCTACGGCCGGCGAACACCAGCCGGCCAACGACCAGGCGACGCAAGGGGAGTCCATGGAGACCCTCAAGGTCAACGTCGAAGTCGTCCAGCTGTTTTTCAACGTCAAAGACAAGCGCGGTGCGCTCATCCCCAACCTGACCAAGGACAACTTCGACATCCTGGAGGACGGGACGCCTCAAACGATTAAGTATTTCAAAGCCGAATCCGATCTGCCACTCACTCTCGGCCTGCTGATCGATACCAGCGGCAGCCAGCAGCGGGTGCTCGGGATGGAACAGGAAGTCGGCGCATCCTTCCTCGAAAACATCCTGCGGCCCAAAGATGAAGCCTTCGTGATCAGCTTTGACGTCGACATTAACCTGCTACAGGACTTTACCAATTCCGTCGGCAGGCTCCGGCATGCGCTCAACGACACCAAGATCAACACTGGAGGTGTGAGCTGTTCGGGAGGTCCCATCGGCCCGCAGGGACCCATCCCATGCTCTTCGACTGGCCCTCGCGGCACCGCCCTCTATGATGCCGTCTACCTTGCTTCCCACGACGAGCTTGGCCATGAAGTCGGACGCAAGGCCATGGTCCTGCTCACCGACGGTCAAGACGAAGGCAGTCGGCTCAAGATCAAAGACGCGATCGAAGCCGCGCAGAAAGCGGATGCCATCTGCTATGTGCTGCTCATCGCCGACCGCGGCTTTTATGGGTTTGGCGGCGGCTACTCCGGCGACACGGAGATGAAGAAACTTACCCAGGAAACCGGCGGCCGCGTCATCGACGTCGGCAACAAGATCGACAAGCTGCGCAAGGCATTCGACGATATCGCGGCCGAACTGCGCAGCCAATACAATATCGGCTATACCCCCACCAACACCAAGCGCGACGGCAGCTTCCGCAAGGTGGAAATCAAGCCCAGGCAAGGCGACTACAAAATCCAGGCAAGAAGCGGTTACTACGCCGTAGCAAGAGAATCTGAGTAACTGGGATTTGAAGAGGCTCGTTCTCGTCCCAGCGGCATGGAGTCCGTCAGGAACCCGCAGGGGTTAACCGCGACACCCGGATTTCTGGGATGCGCGCAGCCCCGTTTAGGGCCCCGGTTAAGAAGAAAAAGCCGCAAGCCAGCAGCCACTTCAGCGGGCCTGCGAGAAATCCTCGACCGCAAACAGCTGTCCGCCGCGCTCGACCACGCCCACGCCGATCGAATCCATGTCACGGTCCAGAAGGTTGGCGCGATGACTCGGCGAATGGATGAACTGGGAATGAATAAACTCCGCGGTCGGCCCCTGAGTTACATTCTCGGAGAGCCAGTTGAAATGCGCCCCGGCTTGCTTCACTCGCGCGGAAAGGCTAGGCTCGCCCTCAAACGCGTGCTGTGTCGACCCGTGCTCCGCCATCAGCGCCGCGTGCCGCCGCGCTGCCGCCGCCAGCGACTCATCCCAGCGCAACCCCGCCAAACCCTGCGCTCGCCGCGACTGGTTCACGGCCGCAAACAGTTCTCTCTCGGTTCGTACTGCAACCTGCCCATATGCGGACGCGCATAACATGGCGCCCGTGATGATGACGGCCCAAAACCGGGCTCCGACAGGCATGGTTCTCTCCACTGACTGAAAATCCGATCAGAACCCGAGCCGGCAGCCGGCTGCAAGTTACCCGGGTAAGCGAAGCCAAAGAGCTAACGGCGGTCCCAATACAAGTCGCGCCGGTCCTGACGCAAGTCGCGATAGTCGCGCCGCAACTCACGCCGCTCATGCCGCGCCGCCCCGTAGTTCCCATAGTGGAGATCCCTGCTCAGTTCACGCCGTTCCTGCACGATTCGGGACTGGTCGCGCCGGATATCGCGCCGGTCGCGCCAATAGCCATCATGGGCGAACATCGTTCCCGCGCCCAGCGCCACCACAAACAAAACACCTGCGATCCCGCGTTTCATAAGACATTCCTCCCATCCCAGAGTCAGATCCCCCTTCCATGGGGGTAGCTCCTGCGCCGGGAACACTTTCTAGGCATTGAAACACGCCGCTGAGGCCCAAGTTGCGCTCGAATCTGAAAACGCAGGTCATTTCTGGAAATCCTGACAGGAGTGTCATCGTGGCTGGAGCGAAGGATGTCTCGGCATGGCAGAGCTGGCGTGAATCGGACCCACGTTGGAATTGCCTGCGGTTGCGGGCCAGTTCGGCTATTCAGCCTTTGGCCGATCCTTGACCGGAATTACGAACTTCAATCCCGACCAGATTTCAGTAACAGCGCAGACTTTGATATCGACCAAGCCCGCTCCAAGGCCGGTCTGGCGCACGATATTCTCGTCAAGGTCGGAAGTCACGCCCGAGCTTTTCTTCGGCCAGGCAATCCACAACATTCCCGCCGGATGCAGCGCTCGCGCGGCCATCAGCACGTCGCGCTCAAGTCCCGCGCGCGATTTGGCGAAAAGAAAAACGAAATCAAGCGCGCCCGCCGAAGGCTTGACGATCCGGCACTTCTTAAACGCACTTTCGAGTTCCGCCCTCACATCCTGCGGCACATACAGCAGCGCAACGCGAAATGCGTCCTTGATTCCCAGCTTCTTCGGCAGCGGAGTTCCGGAATATCCAGGCATAAGCGCGGAGCAAACGATGATTCTAAAAGCAGATTATTTTGAAAACTGGCAACTGGGTACTGGCAACTGGCTACTGCTTGGGCGCGTAGTATCCCTTGCGTGTGCGCACTTTCAGGTTCTTGCCAGGCGCCTGGATGTCGATCGTGCGGTAACGTCCATCGGCAAGAAAATTTTCCGGTTTGTAGGCCAAGGCATACTGGCTGCGGAGTTCTTCCTGAATCGAGAGAAATGCATCCGATACATCGCGCATCTGGAACGGAAAGAACGACCGCCCGCCGGTGGCGTCGGCAATCCGCATCAGCACTTTGTCGCCCTGGCCCTTCATTCCGCTGATGTTGGTGCTGATCGTGTATATGATCGCATCCGCGCGTTGCGCCATGTCGATCGCTTCCTCGCGCGTCACGTGACTCTGGTTGTCCTCGCCATCGCTCAGCAGGATAATGGCGTTGCGCACCGGCCCGGTCCGCTCCTGCTTCAGCAACTTGTCGCGGCAGGCGAAGTAAAGAGCATCGAACATCGCCGTCCCGCCGCCCGCCCGCAGTTGCCGTACACCGATGGAGAGCTTCTCGGTGTTGTCGGTGAAGTCCTGCGTCACTTCGGGCACCACATCGAAGCCCACTATAAAAGCTTTGTCATAATGGGGGCGAATGACGGCGTTCAAGAACTCGATGGCCGCCTCCTGCTCGAACCGGAAGCGGTCGCGCACGGAATTGCTGGCGTCGATCAGCAACCCTACCTGGAGCGGCAAATCCGTCTCGCTGCGGAAACTGCGCAATTCTGCGGGCCTTTTGTCGTCGAGAACCTTGAAGTCGTCCCTCTTCAGATCCTTGATGTAACGGCCATGCTTGTCGGTCACTGTAAACACCACGCGCACTTCCTCGACCGTCTTCCTGATGGTGGTGATGGACTCGTTGTCGGGATTATCGGGACTCTCAACGGTGGCCGGAGCGGCGGCCGCGGGACCCGAAGTCTGCCCCGAAGACGCGGGCGTGGTCGCGGCCGGCGTTGCCGGAGCCGGCGCCGCCGTTGCGGGTACAGAGGCCGCGCCGCTCTTGGATTGTGTCTCAGCGCCGGCTGGCGCCGCTGCCGTTTGCGCAAGCGTGCCTGTGGCCGCTGGGCCAACGAGCGCGCCCACCAGAAAAAGAAGTGCCAGAAACAGAACAATACGGGGTTTCATCAGGATTGACTTCATTATATCCGCTGCGGCCCTACAAACGACCGCCCCTTATCCGAGTCGACCTCACTACGCCTTTGTCTCCAGTTTCGTAAGCAGCGCCTCCAGTTCCTCGGGCAGCGGCCGCGAAAGCTTCAGCGGCTCGCTCGTCCGCGGATGCTTCAGCTCCAGTTGAGCGGAATGCAGAAAATTCCGATGCAGCGCGAGCATCTCGGGCATGCCAGTCGCCCGCGGCTTGTTCGATTGTGTCCGCAACTCACCTGGCGCCCCATAGAGCGAATCGCCCACCACCGGATGCCCGAGCGAGGCCATGTGCACGCGAATCTGGTGGGTCCGTCCCGTTTCGATCTTCAGCTCGAGGAGCGCAAATTTGCCATAGGGCGAATCAATCTTTCGCGTCACGACATAATGCGTCACCGCGTCACGCCCGCCGGCGCCCCGTGTTGTCATTCGCGTACGCTTCTGCGAGTGGCGGCTGATGGCGCTCTGAATCGTTCCACGCTCTTTCTTCGGCCAGCCGTGGACCAGCGCGACATAGGTCTTATGCACCTCGCGCGCGCTGAACTGTCGCGCCAGCCGCCGATGCGCCACATCGTTCTTCGCGACCACCATCAGCCCGCTGGTGGCGCGGTCCAGTCGATGCACAATGCCAGGCCGTAATTCACCGCCCACACCCGAGAGCGCGTTAAAGTGATGCAGCAGCGCGTTCACCAGGGTTCCCCGATTACGCGCATCGTCGGTTGCGCCCGCCCCGGCATGCACCATCATGCCGGCCGGCTTGTTGATGACCGCCAGGTCGTCGTCTTCGTAAACAATATCGAGCGGAATCTCCTCAGCCATCGCCCGCAGCGGCGACCGCTCGACTTCGCCAATGATTTCGATCTGCTCACCTCCCCGGAGGCGAAAGGAGGCTTTGGGTACTGTTCCGTCCACCAGTACTTTCTGCTGCGAAATAAGCTGCTGCACTCGGGCTCGACTGACATCCGGAAGCTCCGAGGCCAGGAACTGGTCGAGGCGATCGCCTGAGCGTTCGGAGGGGACATTCACGAGATTTGTTTTCTCTTGCTCCAAGGATTCCCGACGGGGTGCGAAGACGCTGGGTTTGAGTGGCCGAGCCTTTCCGCGCCGCGCCGCGCGGCACATGTCGCGTCGTCATCGCGACCGCCTAAGCGTTACTGCTGGCGGATACGGCTATGGTTGTCCCGCTCTTCAGCCACCAGATCAGGCCGCCGCCAATCACCAGGCAAATCGAAATCAGCTGCGTGCCCGTCATCAGGCCGCCAAATACCTCGCCGCGCCCCGGATCGTCGCGCAGGAATTCGATAAAAAAGCGCTCGAATCCATAAAGCATGATGAAAGCCGCAAATACCTGCCCATCGAACTTCTTGCGCTTCAGCAGCCACATCAGCACGAGGAAGTTGAAAAACTCCGCCGCTGCTTCGATCAGTTGCGTCGGCTCGATCCTGACGTCCAGGGGCGTCCCGCTCACCATTGCCGCCAGCGGATTCTTGAACGTGACGCCCCAGAAATGACTGGTCGGCTTGCCGTAGCAGCATCCCGCGGAAAAGCACCCGAAGCGCCCGAGAACGTGCCCGAAGGCGAGCCCGGGAGAAAACGCATCGACGGTGCGCAGAGGCGGCATATGGTGGCTGCGCATGTACCAGGCGCCGACCACGAGCGCGCCAATCAGGCCTCCGGAGAAAACTCCTCCTGCCTGCAGTGTCCCGAGGCTGAAAATCTCGCGCCAGTTATGCGCGTAAGCGCCCCAGTCGTTGATCACATACAGAATCTTGGCCCCGATGATGCCCGCGAGCACCATGAAAATGCCAAGGTTCCACGCATCGTCGCCATTGATACCCTGCTTTTCGGAGTTGTGCACGCTGATCCACAAGCCCAAAAGCACGCCGGTTGCGACCAGAACGCCATAGGTCGGCAGATAGAAGTTGCCAATCTGAAAAAGTCGAGGAAACACGCTAGTTTAGATGCTCCAGATGTAGGCTGAGTGACAGAGTAGAGTCTAGCAGGAACGCAGGGTACAAGGTCGGAGTGAAGCGGCAGCTATTCGTGACTTTGGCGCCTCGTCGAAATGCCGCAACTCTCAGGCAAAGCGGGGGAACTGAGAACTACAGTGAAGAAGCCGACCCACGCAGCCGTGTGGTGGGCCGAGAATGAACCCGTCTCAGACGGTGGGAACCCGCCGCGACCCATTAGGCTTTTCCGCATGGCGGAACATAGCACACCGGATCTTTTTGCGAGTCGAGTCCCCGTTCATTCGGCATTGGTTCAAAAATCGGTTGCCACCATCACCAACCTAGCAGGCCGGCTCTTTCACCTTCGATGCTAGGAAACAACCGGGTGATGCGCAAGAGGGAAGCGCAAAATAGTTGGCAGGAAGTTTGCAAGGAGACTGTTTCCAAAAGGACGCGACCACGAGCGCGGCGTTACTTTCGAGTTAGCCCGCCCGCCGGGCATCTTGCAAGACTTCGTCGAGCGCGCTTGCCAGCTTGGAGGCCCGCTGCCGCACTTCCGGCGATCGCGTCTCCAGGCTCCGTTTCAGCAGATGATACTCGTCGGCAATATTCAGCGCCGCCAGCACCGCCAGCCGCACCGAATCCACCGTTGCCGTCTGCTCGGAAACGGCCCGCATCTTTCCATCTACGTACTCGGCCAGCTTCAGAATGTAGTCGGCGTCGGAGCCCCGCAGGTTATACACCTGATCGAAAATCTCAACGCGCACGCTGCCGTTGGCGGCGTCTTTCGTCGGAGGTTGTTTGGTGGCAGTTGCCATGTTACTCCTCAGCGCAGGATGCGCTACCGGTTCAGCTCGCTGCCTGTTCCTGGGTCAGACTTTCCATCTGACTCAGCATCTTCTCCACCCGGCCGCGTATATTTTCCCGGTCCTTGCGCAGTTGCACCAGTTCGCGGCGCAGCGCCTCGTTTTCTTCTTCGCGCTGCTCCAGTTGCTCACGCAGCCGCTTTACATCGCGCTCGGCCGTGGCCCGCGCTTCCTTAGCGGCCTTGTACAACTCAATGGTGCGATAAACTTTGTCTTCCAGCGCCTGAAAATCTTCAGCAGGAACCTGGGCAGATACCTCTTCCGTTTCTCTCACCGGCATTGACGCGACTCGCTTTCGGGGAGTTTCTTGAGCTTTGAGGCGAAGTATATCCCACTTGGCTGTGGATTAGCCGGAAGTCGTGCCCCATGGTGTAGGCAGAATTTCAAACCAAAGGGAGGGTAAGAACGGAAAAAATGAAGGTGCCGATCCGTCGAGTACGCTCGCGCAACCACAGCTCGTGCAGGGACAGCCACCCTCGGCTCTCCGGCAGGCCGAAGGCCCGCAACTCTAAATCCGCCGCGAGCCGCCCAACTCGTCCAGCCTCCGCGTGATCTGCGCCGACCATCGCGCTATTTCGTCGTCGCGGAGGGTCCGCTCGGCGGATTGGAATCTCGCCCGCAAAAGGATCGAATAATTACCAGGTGTGACGAAAACTGTTCCTCCGCCACGGAAGATTTCTACTGGGGCGAAACTGCGCAACTCGGCGATGCCCAATTCCACAACGCTCCGCCGAATCTTCTCGAACTCCACCGCGTCCGCGAACACGAAGGAAAAATCGCGTTCCACTGCCGGAAAGCGCGCAAGGCCCTCATACCGGACTTGCCGCAGGTCGTGCTGATACAGCAGGTCGAGATAAATCTCAGCGATCAAAACGTCCTGCTTCAGCTTTCGAGCGGCGGCCACATCCGGATGGATCTGCCCAAATTGCGCCACCGTCAAGCCATCCATCAGCGCCCGCGCCGAGCGCCCGGGATGATAGTAATCGGCTGTTTCGGCTACGTAGCCCAGCTCCCAATGGCTGAAGGGTTTCAGCAGTTCTTCGATGGCACCCTTGATATCGAAGAAAGAGAGCGGCCGCGCGTCTGCGCCAGCAGCAAGTCCGCGCACTACGCCGGCATCCACGATTCCGGTCGCGCCCATGACGACGCACTTTCGTTCCACCGACTTTTCGCGCGCCGCTTCAAAGGTCTTGCCCGCCTCAAACAACCGCACGTTCCCGCTGCCGCGGTTCAGGTTGTAAGCGAGCATGTTGAGCATGCTCGGAACCAGCGATGTGCGCATCACCGACGCTTCCTCGCTCAGCGGATTCTCCAGATCGAGTTCCGGCGCCGCCGAGAACCTCTTTGCGTCTTCCTTCGAGATGAACGTCAGCGAAATCGTCTCGTTGTAGCCAAGCGCAAGCAGCGACGAGCGCAGCCGCTCATCTTTGTGGACATCCGGCAGGTCGCGCACCTCGCCGCAGTAGGAAGGCAGCGTATTCGCGAACTTGTCATACCCGTGCAGCCGCGCGATCTCTTCAATGATGTCGATCTCGCGCTCCACATCCAACCGCCAGCTCGGAATCTGCACCAGGTAGTGGTCTTCGCTGCCAGCAGTCAGCACGAAACCCAGCCGCGTCAAGATCCGGCTGATCTCGAGCGCAGAAATCTTTTCGCCCAGAATTCGGTACACTTCGCGCAGGTCGAGCTCCACAGGAGCGAGATCCATCTTGCACGCGACCACATCGATTACATCTCCAACCAGCGTTCCGCCACCCGAATTCAAAATCAGTTCTGCCACACGATTGGTAGAAATTACGGTCGATTCAAAATCGGCGCCGCGTTCGAAACGATGCGAAGCGTCGGTGTGAATACCATGCCGCTTCGACATCCGCCGCACGGTCACCGGATCCCACCAAGCCGACTCGATCAGGATGTTCCGCGTCTTTCCGGTGATCATCGTGTCGAAGCCGCCCATGACGCCGGCAAGGCCGACGGGTTTAACGGCGTCGGCGACTACGAGATCGTCCCCGGTGAGTTGGCGCACGACGCCATCGAGCGTCTTCAAAATCTCGCCCGTGCGCGCTTTGCGGATCACCAGCCTCCGGCCTTCGAGCAGATCGAGATCGAAAACGTGCGTCGGCTTGCCGCTTTCCCAGAGAACGTAATTGGTCGCATCGACAGCGTTGCTGATGGGCCGCTGATCGAGCAGTTGCAGGCGGCCGGCAATGTTGGAGGGCGATGGCTTGATGGCAGCGCCGCGAATCTCGCGCGCAGTAAAGCGAGGACAAAGCTCCGGCTCCTGAATGTCGATGGAGACCTCGGACTTGCCATGTGCAGCGGGCAACTTCGGCTCGATCGGTCGAAGCGGCAAATCGTAGAGCGCCGACGCCTCTCGAGCCACTCCATAGTGGTTCATGGCGTCGGGACGATTGGTCGTGATCTCCATCTCGTAGACGGTGGATTCGTCGTCGCCCGAGACGCCTTCGACCGCGACTCCCGCGAGCGTCAGTTCATCCGCAAGACGGCGGTAGTCGACGGGGAGGTCCACGAAATCGCGCAGCCATGATGGAGAGATTTTCATTCAATATCAATCTGTCATCTTGAGAGCAGCGAAGGATCTCTGCATTTCACTCGCGCCAGCAGAATTCATAGGTCCTTCGCTGCGCTCAAGATGACAACTCTTATGGAGACCAAGCAGAGCTCGTAGCTCTTACTCAAACTGCTCCAAAAACCTAACATCGCCCGAAAAGAACAACTGAATATCATCGACGCCATATTTCAGAATCGCGATTCGCTCCACGCCCATGCCAAACGCAAAGCCGGAAACCTTCGCCGCATCGTAATCTACGAAGCCATATACGTTCGGGTCGACCATCCCGCAACCCAGCAACTCAATCCAGCCGCTGGCCTTGCAGTTTCGGCAGGGAGCGCCGTCGCGCATGCCTTTGCCGTCGCAGAAAATGCAGCTGATCTGCACATCGGCGCTCGGCTCGGTGAACGGAAAAAAAGAAGGATAAAACCGCGTCTTCACGCTCGAGCCGAACAGCGCCTTCATAGCATGATCGAGCGTGCCCTTCAGATCGCAGAAGGTAATGTTGGTATCGACCGCCAGACCCTCGACCTGATGAAAAATCGGCGAGTGTGTCGCATCCAGCGCATCGTTGCGATGGACTTTTCCCGGACACACAACTCGCACCGGCGGTTTCATTTTCTGCATGGTGCGAATCTGCACGGGCGAAGTGTGCGTGCGCAGCAGAAGGCGGTCGCGGAGCGGCTTCGATTCCTGCCCGGCAATGAACAGCGTGTCCTGCGTATCGCGCGCGGGATGGTTGGGCGGGAAGTTCAGCGCCTCGAAGTTGTAGTAGTCGGTCTCAACCTCGGGGCCTTCCTCGACCGAATAGCCAAGATTGCGGAACACGCCGATAATCTCGTTCATCGTTTTGATGACGGGATGCTCGGCGCCGATGGGATGGCGAATGCCGGGAAGGGTGATGTCAACCCCTTGTGTCGCCCGTAAGGCATCGTTGTAAGTCGCAAACGATTTTCCTTCCGACTCGATAAGCGCGTTTTCCGCGTCCTGTTGCTGTCGCTGCAGCCAGTTTTCAGTGCGATGAACCTCTTCCTCGACCCTAGCCTTCAGTTCGTTAACGCGTTGGCCCACCGCGCGCTTCACGTCCTTCGGCGAAGCCTTGAGCCATAGCTCGTTTACTTGCGTCGTAATTCCATTATTGCGAGAGATCCAACGGTCTCGAAAGGTTCTCCACTCGTCCCAACGTCGTTTCCAGTCGAGATCGTGCGGTGTGTCCTTTGGAGTGTCACCCAGAAGGATTCGTTCGCCTTCCTGCTCCAACGCAGAAAGCAACTCGCGCGCCGCAGCGTCAAGCGCCAGGGCCGAAAAGTCAGTTAGTTTGGGAACTGTGTAGGGCATATTCCCGAGCAATAAGGGGCTGTGTCATCTGAGAGAAGCCAAAGCCAAGGACCTATGCGTTGCGCCTGCACCGGCAGAATACGGAGATCCTTCGCTTCACTCAGGATGACGGGGCAAACTAAGACTGAAAGCTGAACGCTGACGGCTGTTCTACTACGCCGCAGCGAGGGCTTTCTTCGCCTGCTCTGCCAGATGACCGAATCCCGCCGGATCGTTCACCGCCAGCTCGGCCAGGATCTTGCGATCCAGCTCCACGCCTGCCTTCTTCAGCCCGTTGATGAACTTGTTGTAGCTAAGTCCATGCAGACGCGCGGCGGCGCCGATACGCACGATCCAGATCGAGCGGTACTGGCGTTTTTTCTGCTTACGGCCTGAGTAGGCAAACTTCAGCCCGCGCTCGACGGCTTCTTTCGCCGAGCGGTAGAGTTTTGATTTAGTTAGGAAATATCCGCTCGCGCGTTCAAGAATTTTTTTGCGCTTGGCGCGGCGTTTAGTTCCGCGTTTTACACGAGGCATTGCTGTTCTCCTTTTTTGTTTCGTCTGGCGGTTGGAGGTAAGGAGACTTCTACCCCAGGGGATTTCCGAAGTCCGACCTCTTCACGCGCCGCTACGGTTCCCGAAAGATCCGCAGACTTGGTTGTGGACGGGCGCGGGCGCCCGCCGCTCCATAATCTAGTACGGGATCATGCGCCGAACTTTCTTGTAATCGGCGTCACTCACCAAGACGGAGTCACCCAGCTTTTTCTTGCGTTTCTTCGCCTTGGAAGTCAGAATGTGGCGCAAATACGCCTTGTGGCGCTTTATTTTTCCCGTCCCCGTCTTTTTGAAGCGCTTGGCAGCGCCTTTGTGTGTTTTCAGTTTAGGCATAGATAAGTTCTCAGTTCTCAGCTGTCAGTTCTCAGACTACACACGCAGACACGATTGCTCATCAGAAAGCGCAGGAATCAAAAGCTTTTCCTGATGGCTTATCGCTGACGGCTAGCGACTGCTCGCTATGCCGTCTGGGCTCCGCCCTGCTGCTGCGGTGGTGGAGTCACTTTCGGCGCCGGTTTCACGGCCGGTTTTTCCTTCGCTCCCGCGTCTTTCTTCGGCGCCAGGATCAGGTGAAGAGTGTTGCCTTCCTGGCGCGGCCGGAACTCGACCATTCCCTTGTTATCCACGTCCTTGATCAGGCGTTCGAGAATCTGTCGGCCGAAACTTTGCCGCGTCATTTCGCGTCCGCGGAAGAAGATCGTCGCTTTGACCTTATCTCCCTCTTCCAGGAAACGCAGCACATGGTTCTTCTTGGTTTCGTAATCGTGATCGTCCACGTTGATACGAAACTTCACTTCCTTGACTGTAATAACCTTCTGCTTCTTCTTGGCTTCGCGCTCACGTTTTTCGTTCTGGTACAGGAATTTCCCGTAATCCATGATGCGGCAGACCGGAGGTTGCGCGGTCGGGGAAATTTCCACCAGGTCGAGATTCTTCTCGCGGGCCATCTTGAGCGCTTCGAAAGGAGGCATGATGCCAATCTGTTCGCCTTCGTCGCCAATCACGCGCACTTCGCGTGCACGGATACGCTCGTTCATGCGGATAAAACGCTTATCGATACAGTCCTCCGTCTGCTGAAACCGGCAGAAACGATGATGCAAAAGTATAGCATGTGAGCAGTTCTTAGCCAGTTCTCAGTTGTCAGTTCTCAGTAAGAGTTCGACCTGGGATTGAGAGCCGGGAACTGGGAACTGAGGACCGTGAGCGCCATCACGCGACCGCAATTTTTGAAGTGAGCAGCCGGCGGTAGAGCTGGAGATAATCATCCACCATGCGGCGAGCCGTGAAGCGTTCGCGCGCCCGGTTGTAAGCGCGCGTGCCATAGAGCCGCACCATTTCGCGGTCCTGGTCGAGCTGCTGAAGTACGTCGGCCAGGCTTTCGCCGTTGTTGCGCTCGAAGTACAAAGCCGCGTCACCCCACAGTTCGCGATACACGGGCGTGTCGTTGGCGACGAGGGCGCAGCGCGAAAACGCGGCCTCCACCGAGGCCAGCCCGGTTGGATCGTAGCGCGAGGTGGCGGCAAACACCGGGGACTTGCTGTAGAGGATACGGAGTTGCGATTCGGTTTGCGCTCCCTTGACAGAGATCTCGTGGTCGCCGGTCGAGACCCGCACATCGGCCCGGATGGGCAGCGCGGGCACCGGAATCGGGTTATCCGCGCCTACGATGCAAACCGGCTGCCGATGCGAATACTGGGTCAGCAGCGCGACTTGCTTGCCGGTGTCCCACAGCCGCCCGATCGCCAGCACCGATTCTTCCTTGGTGACAAACGGATTGAAGTAAATCGGATTCCGTCCGGGAGCAATCACGCGTCCGGCGAACACGTCGCCGTAGGCGAAGCGCAGTGTGTCGCGCATCCAGTTCGTGCTCATCGCCACAGCGTCGGCGCGCTGCAGGCCGGCAATAACCGTCTTGCGATACCAGTCGAGCCAGGCTGATGCGGCAGGCTCTTTCCCATGGATGGTCAGCCACCATGTGATCAGGTCGCCGTGCGCCGTTACCACGCGCGGCGTGCTCACCGGCAGGGCGCCGAAACTTAGTTGGTTCAGGTGGAGCACGTCGGGGCGCATGTCGCGCACGACTTCGCACAAATAGTCCTGCGCCGACTCGAAATCCTGAGCGCCTTCTTCCATCCAGTCGAGCCGGAACGCGGTGGGATGATATTCCAAGCCGTGCAAGTTCTGCATCCAGGCGGTCTGATCGGGAAGCGGAATCTCGCCGAAGCTGACGAGGGTGACCTGCGCACCCTGCGTGACCAGTCCCGTCACCAGTTCGCGTGCGTAAGTCCAGACACCGCTGAACGTGTCCGCTGTTACCAGAACGCGCACAGAAACTCCCAGGAGAAATGGCCTCAAAGCCGGCCGTTGGTCCTAGTGTAGGGTCACGGCTCGGCCGGAGAAAAGAGTTTTTTGCAGTCTTGGGTGTTTTTTGTCGTTTTTTTGCGATTCCTCCGGCTTTTGGCCCCGTTTGGGGGGCCGGCCGAGCCTCAAATCACTTGCTGGGAGCGGTTTTCGCCGGGCCTGGTGGCGAACGGAGCGGGGCAGCTGAGAAACAAGCGAGGGAGCCAATAAGAAAGGACGCCCGCAGGCGTCCTTTGTCACGGACAACAGTTTTCAGGCAGCAGCGGCGCCGGCGTGATGCGCGCATTCGTGCAAGACGGAGCGCACGACATCGTCGTTGTGCGGTGCGCAAAGGTCGGCAGCGCCCTGGTTCAGTGCCTCGGCCCAAAGTTGTTCGTCCGCCAGCCGGTGGGTGCCCACGATACACAAAGACGGGAATTCGCGGTGCAAACGCCCGATCTCGTCGAGATTGAACTCCATGTCGAGCACCAGCACATTGGCGTGATTGCGGGCAATAGAGGCGCGGACTTCTTCGTAACGATTGGCCACGATTACTGAACCAAAATGTTGAGAAAGACTGGCCACCAAAGCTTGAGCAGTTCTGGGGTCACTCTGGTAAACAACGAGGTTGATCGGTTTCATACATCCCCCTAATCGTCACCGCAGTTTGCAGTGGCTCTCGGCTGCGACAGCGTTGTTGCTACCACAGGCGTTGTGTATCCGAGCGCGAACCGCGTTACTTGCGCAACGCTTTCTCGGCCGGGGGCTCGAACGGTTCAGTTTGGAGCTTTCCGTTCTGTTTTAGCAGAATCTCTACTTTCCCTTCCGCATCCTCCAGTTGTTTCCGGCAGGTCGCGGAAAGTTGCATGCCTTCTTCAAAGAGCGTGAGAGACTTTTCCAGTGGAACCTCCCCTTTTTCCAGTTCCAGGACTATCTTCTCCAGGCGCTCCAGGCACTCTTCAAACTTCACCAATCCAATTTGCTCCTACATATATTGTAATGCCGTTTCCTAGCGGAAATGTCCAGCAAAATCGGTCGAATTCAAAAATTCGATAATGAACTTAATCCCGAAACTAAACTTCCATGGGTTGTTGAGATGAGGCCGAGGCCGGCCGGTTTGAGCCGAGGGCCTCGAGGACATCGATGGCCGAGGCGTAACGGCCGAGGGGGGCACTGATCTGGGCACCCTGCACGCTATGGCGGACGGCCTGGAGCATTTCGCGGGCGATGGCTACGCCCTCGGCGCGCGCCAGTTCGGGAGTGGTTGCCTTGGCCATGCGGTTCAGAATCTCGTCCGGGACGGAGACGCGCAGCTCGTTCTTCATAAACTCAGCGTTGCGGACGCTCGTCAGCGGCCAGATTCCGGCAACCACTGGAATACGGCAATGCTGGATACGCTTCAAGAAGTTCTCTAACAGTCGTAAGTCAAATACAGGCTGGGTGACGACATATTCGGCGCCGGCCTGCACCTTGTATTCGAAGCGCTTGATCTCTTCGTCAAGATTGGGCAGGCCGGGATTGGCACCCACGCCGATCACAAAGCTGGTTCCGGCTCCAATGGGATTGCCACCTAAATCCAAGCCCCGGTTGAGGTTGTGGACTATATTCACCAGCCCGATGGAATCGACGTCGAAGACGGCAGTGGCGTCGGGATAGTTGCCCATTTTCGGTGGATCGCCGGTGATGCAGATGAGGTTGTGGATACCGGTGGCGGCGGCGCCGAGCAGGTCCGACTGAATGCCGAGAACATTGCGGTCACGGCAGGTGTAGTGAAGGATCGCTTCGATGCCGACGGCCTGCTGCATGAGGAGCGACAAGGCCTGATTGCTCATGCGGGCCGAGGCTCGGGGACTGTCTGGAATGTTGACAGCGTCGACGCCGACGGACTTGACGAACTTCGCTCCCTCGACCTCTTTCCGGATGTCGGTTCCTTTGGGGGGGACGATTTCGACCATGGTGATGAATTCGCCAGCAGCGATCTTGGCGCCCAGGCGGGAGCGTTTCTCAAGAGGAGTGCTGGCGGGAACCGGGGCGGCGGCGGTATGAGCAACGTCGGCATGTGCCGAGTGGGCGCGCGCTTCCCCGACGCGGAGAGCAGACTTCATGGCGCGAATGTGATCGGGGGTGGTTCCGCAGCATCCGCCCACCAGCTGGACGCCGGCAGCGACAAATTTTTCGGCGTAATTCGCCATGTACTCTGGCGAACACAGATAAATGTTGCGGCCCTCGACGGAGCGGGGCATGCCGGCATTGGGCTGGGCGGAGAGCGGCAGGGAAGTGGCGTTGCGCACGCGTTCGATGGCGTCGAGCATGGCTACCGGCCCGACACTGCAATTGATGCCGAGAACATCGACATTCCATTCGGTGAGGCGGGTGGCAAAGTGCTCAGGGTCGGAGCCGTCGAGACAGTCTCCATCCTCGTCAATGGTGACCTGGGCGACGATGGGCATGTTGGGGTCGACCTCGCGGCAGGCGAGCACAGCCTGATGCAATTCTTCCACATAGCCGAAGGTTTCGAGGATCAGCAGATCGACTCCACCTTCGACCAGAGCGGCAATCTGCTCGCGAAAAGCGGTACGCGCCTCTTCGAAAGAAATCTTGCCGAGGGGTTCAATACGAATGCCGAGCGGACCTACCGAGCCGGCGACCCAGCCTCCGAAGCTCTTGGCTGCCTCGCGAGCCAGGTGAGCGCCGGCGACGTTGATGTCGCGGACATGGCCGGCCAGACTGTGGCGGGCCAAGCGAAAGCTGTTGGCACCGAAGGTATTGGTTTCAATGATCTCGGCGCCGGCTTGCAGATAGTCGTGGTGCACGCCTCGGATCAAGTCGGGCTGGGAAACGTTCAACTCGTCGTAGCAACGGTTGATGAAAATGCCCTTGGCATAGAGGAGGGTACCCATGGCTCCATCGCAGAGCACCGGCCCCTTTTGCAAACGTTCGCGAAAGTTCTGCGGCATCTTCAAGAGAATACAGGAAGGAGACGGCTCTGGCATCTGGGGCCAGGGCGCGGTGGAAGACTGTGTCGGGCCTGCTGCGGGCCCGAGGACGGCCCCGCGACAGCCGGCAAGACGCGGCGCTACGACTTTAGACCTGGGTCGGGGCCCGGCGGGGGACTGAGGGATGGAGAGCGCGGCGTTCGAGAGCGGCGCGAAGTTTTCGGTTTGTTATAATCCCTATTCCTGCATCCAAGAGATTGATCCGTCTCGGTTTGGAGCTGTTGGCTTGAAAAGATTCCTGATCCCTGCAATCTGGCTGATTCTCAGTGTGCCGCTGCTAAGCTGCGGAGGCAGTTCCTCCTCCAATGGTACGAAGACCAGCGGTCTCGCATACCGAGCTTTTGTCAGCAGCAATGTGAGTTCCACCACCTCCAGTGCCGGCATCTATATCGTCGACGCCAACCAGGACATGCACCCGCTGGGTCTTGGCCCAATCAATGTGGGGAGCGCTCCGAGCATTATGGTGGTTACGCCCAACCGCGCCCAGACGCTGGTTTTCAGCGGCAACAGTAACTGCTCCCCAACTCCGCCAAGTCTGCCGTGCCAGCTCACCATCGTCAACAACGGCGCGGAATCGAGCAGCGCGCAGATTCCATTGCCGGGCCCGACCGAAAGCTTCATCGTTTCGCCGGACAGTTCGGTGGCGTATGTGGCCGTGCCCAACGCGCCGGTGGTGGAACAGCCGGAGGGAGCGATCGAGCTGTACGAGGTTTTTGGGACGAGCGCAGGCACGACAGAGGGCCAGATTGACATTCCTTCAGTTCAGTATTTGTCGATCAATAATAGCGGCGACAGGATTCTGGCGTTCAGCGCCAATTCCGACTCGATTGCCGTGGTAACGCCCTCAAACCTGGGAACGATCTATCCGGTGGTGACTTATGTCGGCGGGTTTGACCGCCCGGTGCAGGCGTTTTTCAGCAGCGATGACTCGACCGCGTACGTCGTGAATTGCGGCGCTGAGTGTGGCGGGAACCAGGCGAGCGTGCAGCAGTTCAATATGACCAATAACACGCTGGGCGGTTACGTCCCAGCTTGCATTCCCGTTCCCGATTCGAATCCAACACAGTGTGCTGGCCCGGCAGCGGGCAGTTTTGCACTGGTCAACGGTTCGACGATGTATTTGGCTGGTACGCCCTATGCCAACGGCCAGCCTTCGCAGCCCTGCACCGGCGAGACGACCGCCGCACAAACCTGCGGACTATTGTTCACTATTGACCTGTCGAGCATCGACCTGCCGAGTATGGCGGTGACCGGCAGTGTGGTTATCACCGATGGTTATCACAATCGCATGGCGATGGGCGCGAATGGCCAGCTCTTCATCGGCGCCCGAACATGCACCGAAATCATTCCGCCCGTTCCTCCGCCGCTAGGGGCGGAGGTTCGCGGCTGTCTCTCGATTTACAACACGCAGACCGTTGCCGTGGGTACTGTTCAGGCGGGCGGCGTGGTCATTCCTCCCGAGAACGGAGATGTGACAGGAATTCAGCCCATTGCGACGCGCAGCGTCATCTACGTCGTCCAGGGCTACCCCGTCCCGGGCGGATCGCTTTATATCTATTGCGCGACGACCGACGACAACATTAACTGCCCGGCAGCCGATGGACTGCAGGCGGTGCCATCCAATGAGCCGAGCTACGCGCCCTTGATGGTTGGCAACTTCTACGATGTAAAGACGGTGGATTTCTAGCCGCGTTCGCGGTTCTCAGCGCCCAGATTCGTTCGCAGATCTCGCATCCTTGGAATGATCGAAACGGAACCTTTGGTACCGTTACGGTTGTAATGGTGCGGACGCCTCTCGCAAGTCTCCAGCTGATGAAGGCGCTATACAATTCAATTCGTTGTTCCTGAAAATCCAAGAAAAATGATTCCCGGCGGGGGGTTTCGCTTGGACGAAAAGCGCAACCGGCTTAAAAAATTCTTGTCCCGCGCCCGGAGTTCTCGTATCGAACGCTCATTTAGGGAGGGTGAAGCGATGTCAATTCAGCGGAAGCGGGTTGGTTGGATTCTTCTTGTGCTGTTTGTCCAGGTGGTGTTGACGGGCAACCTTCTGGCTTCTACCTCTGCCGACGCAAAGCGGGCGTTCACGCAGCTTTTGCTGGGTAAGGACGTAAAGAGCCTCATCGAAATGCCCGCCTACAAGGATGGCATCGACATTTTCTTCGCAGCGCCCTCGGGAAAACACACAGACGACCGTGGCCTCGATTTGAGCGAAATGACGAAATGGCTGAAGGAAAAAGGTGTCGGCGTGGACCGTGACGAATGGGCGACCATCACGGACGTGAAGATCGACAGCGACAAGATCGAGATTCACCTGGGCGGCGGAGGAGAAGGGCGGAGGGGCAGCAACCATGCCAACAAGGTGGGCGCGGGCTACAAACGGGCGGGCGGTTCGCGCATCAATTTCCGCTATCAGCGGAACCTGACCGACGAAGACATCAAGCCGGAAGCTTTTCTTCCGTTCATGGCGCGGCTGGTGGACACCAGCAAGGTTCAGGAGAAAGTGGTCGAGAACGAACTGCCGGCGGAGTTCAAGGATGCAATCGCATCTAAAAAGATCATGGAAGGCATGACCTATCAGATGGTCCTGATGAGTTTCGGAGATCCGGATCAGAAAAAGATCGATGAAAGCGCCAGCGATGGCGACCTCCACGAAACGTGGTATTACCTGAAAGACGGGCACCGTTGGGTGGTGAAGTTTGACAACGGCAAGGTGGAGAAAACTCAGGTGTTCTGAGGTTGGGGGCGGAAGCCCCAAATGTGCTGGGCGCTAAGAGGCAAGCGCCAGACTGATTCGAACGACCAGCGGCACGAGTCAGTTCGTGCCGTTCCCTTTTTGCAGCGGTTCCAGCATCAGTTCGTGTGCACGGTGCTTCTCGATTGCTTCGGGTGAAAACGGAAGCGTGAACGTCGAGCCGCGGTACCACGCCGACCATTGATCCAGATAATGCGGGCTGAGGAAGACTCCGCTTTCGCCGGTGACGACGTTCAGCGTCGTGGAGTCGAAATCGGCAAAGTTCACAGTCAATCTCTCGGACGGACCGAAATTGCGGTCGACTTGCTTCACGGTGTAGTGGTCTCCGCTGAGCGGATGAGGGCCGGGGCCGGTGAACGTGCCGATGAGCGGCAAGCGGCTCAGGATGGGATGATCGATCTCAACCGAATAGTCTTTCCCCCATGTCCATTTCGAGAGGTCGGGTGGGGTTCCGGGCTGCTTCAGGATATTTTCGAGTGCAGCCGTGAGCACGGCGCCGTAGTCGGAATAGCCGGGCGGCAGCCAGCGCGCCGGTTGCTTGCTGAGGACATTTTCCAGCCATACGGAGGACATACCCCAGCGGTAGCTCTTCCAGCTAAGTGTGCCGGGTTCTTTCGCAGCCAGAGTGCTGGCCGCGGCCGCGCCGGTTAACGGAGTATCGTCGGCCGCGCCGAGCCTGGGCTCGAGCAGCAAGCGCACCAGTTCCTGGCGGGCGTGGGTTTCGATGGTCGGAGCGGGCGAGTCCGCAGACATGCGGCCGTCCCAATCGCGCAGAATGTCGGCTGCCCGCTTGGCCTGGGCGGAGATGTTCGGGGCGTGATCGATGGCGTAGACGAATTTGTCGGCGCAGAAATGGTCGAACGCCGACGACACATCCATTTGGAGCGCCAGCATATCCGGCGTGGAAAATTTCTTTCCTGACTCGAGCACGCGATAGATGCGGTCCGTACGCCACGGCGCATACCATTCTGTGCTGATCGAATACTTGTAGCCGTCAGGAGCGATGCGGCCGTTCGCAGTGGCGAGAATTCCGGTGGGCGGATCGTAGATGTGCGGCATCTCATCGAACGGAATGTAGCCGATCCACTCATGGGCGTCGTCGCTGCCGCTAACCGGCAGACTGCCGTCGCCCGAGGCGCGGATGGGCACACGGCCCGTGGTTTGGTATCCGATGTGACCGTCAACGTCGGCGTAGACCGCGTTTTGCCCCGGAGCGATGAACCCCGCGAACGCTTTGCGGAACTCATCCCAGTTCTGTGCCGAGTCAATATCGAAAAATGCCAGTCCCATGCCGTCGTAGAGGGTCCAGCGCAGCGCGATCTTGCGCGTCTCGCCTGGAATCAGGTCGGTGATGATCGGGCCATGCCGCGTCGTGACGACATCGAGCGTTACATCGGCCTTGTTCTTAACGTGAATGACCTCCGCGCGATGTTCCGGCTCCGCCCATCCTTTGGGAGTTTTGTACATCCCCTGCGCGTTGAACTCTTCGATGAAGTCGTCTTCGACGGTTGGACCGACGTTGGTGAATCCCCATCCGATGCGCTGGTTGTGTCCGACAATCACGAACGGCACGCCGGGCAGCGTCACTCCGGCAACATCGAAGCTGCCGCTTTTGAGATGGGCCTCATACCACAGGTTCGGCATTTGATGGTTGAGGTGCATATCGTTTGAGAGCAGAGGCTTGCCTGTAGTGGTGTGCGCACCGGAAACAACCCAGTCATTCGAGCCGGGTTGAAGCGCATCCCCCTGTTGCTGCATGAGGGGCAGCCGAGCCGCCATCAATGGCGCCGCTTCCGATATGACTGACGATGGAAGCAGTCCGGTTGCCGGTGGCACGACCGATGTTATTGTCTTGGCCGCGCCATCGGGGTCCATGTCTTCGTCGTCATCGTCGTCTTCATCGCCGCTGGAGGTCGTAGGTTCCTTGTCCATGGCGCGCCGTATATCGGTTGGAGGGCGATCATGCCAGGAAGAATTCACGTACACATCAGCCGTCAGCTCAGGGCCAAGCTTAGCCAGAATTTTTTCCCGCGTCAGCGCAGTGGCATAGTTGTAATGATTCAGATATTTGGCCAGGTTTGCGCCGATCAACAGCGAATCCGTCGCCGTCCACGGCGGCGGCTGGTATCTTGCCGCCTCGGCGAGCGGGCAGTGCAGCAGATAGAGAGCGTTGGATTGCGCGCACAGCACGCGGAATTCGAGCGGTAAACGGCCGCGCCGCGATTCGATGAACACGTTCACGCCGCGGGCGTAAGCCTCAAGGTAGGTGCGATCGCGGGCGGAAAGGGCTCTTTCCGCCGTCTGGGCCGCCACGCGCAACCCCAGAATGCGCTGCTCGCGGTCGATCTTGAGCATGTCTTCGCCCATGATCTCGGAAAGTTCGCCGGCAGCGAGGCGGCGCATCACGTCCATCTGCCAAAGGCGGTCCTGCGCGGTCACGTAGCCTTGGGCGAAGAACAAGTCTTCTAGCGTGGCTGCCTCAATCGCCGGTACACCTTGCTCGTTGCGAACAACGCGCACCCTGGCGGAAAGCCCCGGAACCGCGACCGGCCCATCCACCTGCGGGAGCGCGGAGTGGGCGACCCAGTGTGCCCACCCTGCGACGCCGGCAATTGCCAGCAGCGCCAGCAGGATGACGATTGCGATGATCCGCGGCAGCCCACTTCTGGTGCGGACTTCCGGGAAAGATGCGGTGACCGACATCAGTCACGATTGTAGGGGCGGGTCTGACTCCTGACAACCGAGGCGGAACTCGACCCGTCCTCTTTCCTGGGGGCGAGTGTTACAGAAAATCTTCCGTTGGCGCAACGTTCTCTCCCCCAGTATCATGATCGCTACTGCGGAATCGTTAGTTTGACCGTAAGGCTCCGCCCGCCGCCATGCTCCAGAAGCGCATTGACGATCAGCCGAGCATCTCGCGCGAGAACATCCGCGAGGCGGAAGGGATTTTTCTGCAGCATCTTCGGCGCGTTGGTCTGAAGCAGACATGGCAGCGCAATACCATCCTGCGGACCTTTCTTGAAACCCGCGAACATCTCTCGACTGACGAACTGCACCGACTGGTGAAGAAAAAAGATCCGCATATTGGTTTCACCACTGTTTACCGCACGCTGAAGCTTTTTGCCGATTGCGGTCTGGCCAGCGAAGTTGCTTTCCACGATGGGATCGCACGTTACGAGCACCAGTACGGCCGCCGCAGTCACCACCACATGGTTTGTAACGGGTGCGGCGCGTCGGTGGAATTTTTCTCGCCCGAAGTCGGTGAGATCGAGAAAGAGATCGGCCGGAAACACCATTATCTGACCACGCGACACACATTTCAGATTTATGGCGTGTGCCAAAGCTGCGCGAGAAAAAACGGTCAGAAGGAAGACTGGCAGAAAGAGGACGGCCGAAAGAAGGGTGATGGACGGCGAATTGTCTAAGTTTCAAGATTCCACAGCGAGCGCGGGGAACCCGGGGGAGGCTCGGGTCGGCTGCCCGCACTGCGGAACCGAAATGCTGGCAAGCGGCGCGTTTTGCCCGGCGTGCGGATGGTCGATGAGGCCGATTGCGGCCGGCGACCGTGCTCTGGCTGCCCTCGCTTATTTCACCTTTGTTCCGGCGGCGACGCTCTTGCTGCTGCCGGGCTTTCGCGAGCATCGCTTTCTTCGCTTTCACGCCTGGCAGAGCGTTCTGATTTGGGGAGTGTTCTTCGTTCTGACTGTCGCCGCGCTCATTCTTTCGAATGTCGCCGCGGCGATGATTTTTTTACTATTTGGGATTCTGGCCTCTCTGGCCATGGTGTTTTTGTGGATCGTGCTCTCGATTAAGGCGTGGCAGGGAGAGAGATTCGAGCTGCCATTGTTCGGAGCGCTGGCGGGGCGACTGCGCTAGGGAACTCCGGATCAAGTGCCGGCAAAAGCGTAAACCACAGGGTACACGGGGATGCACGGAGGCACCCCTGAGTTAACTGGAGTTTCTCAGAACACGGCCAGCAATGAATGCGTTCTTCTTTCCTAGTTCTCTTCCTTGTAGCGCATATTTCCGGTGCGCAAATAGCGGTTGTGCCAGCCCAGCGATTCGGTGAGCAGATGCGGCGTATGTTTGCCATACGACAACCGCTCAGCCCGATTGAGATAGTCGAGAAGCTGCGCCTTGAAGTCGGGATTGGCACACTTTTCGATGATCAGGTGCGCGCGCTGGCGCGGCGAAAGGCCGCGCAGATCGGCCAATCCGTTTTCGGTAACCAGCACCTGCACATCATGCTCGGTATGGTCGACGTGCGAGACCATGGGAACGATGGTGGAGATAGTCCCTTTCTGCGCGATCGACGGGGCCATGAAGATCGAGAGATAGCCGTTGCGGGCGAAGTCGCCGGAGCCGCCGATACCGTTCTGGATACGCGATCCCATGACGTGGGTCGAGTTGACGTTGCCGTAGATGTCGGCTTCGATCATGGCATTCATGGCGATGACGCCGAGACGGCGAATGATTTCGGGATGATTGGAGATTTCCTGCGGCCGCAGAACGATGCGCTCGCGATACGTGGACATGTTGGCGTTGACTTCGTCCATCATCGCGGGGCTAAGCGAGAAGGCCGTGGCCGAAGCGCAGGTTAGCTTACCGGACCCCAGCAGGCGCACCATGCCGTCCTGAATCACTTCCGTATAGGAGGTCAGTCCTTCGAAGGGGCCTTCCTCCAGCCCAAAGAGGACGGCGTTGGCAATGTTGCCGACGCCGGATTGCAGCGGAAGGAGATTGGCGGGCATGCGGCCCTTCTTCACTTCCCAGCTCAGGAATTCGAGGATGTGTCCCGCGATGCGCTTGGAAGCCTGGTCGGGCGCCTTGAACGGGCTGTTGCGGTCGGGAGCGTCGGTGAGGACGACGGCGACGACCTTCTCGGGCGGAACCTTGAGGTAAGGGGTGCCAATGCGCTGGCCGGTGTGGACGAGTGGAATCGGCTCGCGGTTCGGGGGCGCCTTGAGGCAGTACACATCGTGCATGCCCTCCAGCGCCAGGGGCTGCCAGGAATTGACCTCGAGGATGATGCGGTCGGCCTCGTCAATCCAGGTGCGATTGTTGCCGATCGAAGAACTGGGCACGACGCGGCCGTCCTCGAGCACGGCGGTGACTTCAATCAGGGCAACATCGAGCTTGCCGAGGAAACCGTACTCGACGAACTGCGCGACGTGGCCGAGGTGGATGTCCATGTACTCCATTTCGCCGGCGTTGATGCGCTTGCGGGTTTCAGGATCGGACTGGTAGGGAAGGCGCAGGTGGATGCCGCCGGCCATGGCGAGCGCGCCATCGAGTTCGGGGCCGGTGGACGCGCC
The DNA here is from genome assembly GCA_963791085.1 of uncultured Acidobacteriaceae bacterium. Lineage (GTDB taxonomy): Bacteria > Acidobacteriota > Terriglobia > Terriglobales > Acidobacteriaceae > Acidiflorens. Next base: position 764,172 of record CAWBQG010000001.1, read on the forward strand.
GGTGAAGACGCTGACCTGAAACTTCTGGCCCCGGAAGTGGGCTTCGGCGATGCGATGGGCGAGTTCGATGGGCACGGCTTTGGGATAGCCGGAACCGGTGAAACCGCTCATTCCGATCTGGTCGCCGGACTTTATTAAAGCGGCCGCTTCGGCAGCGCTCATAATCTTGGATGCAACGTTGGAGTTCAAAACGCGGGTCGTGGTTGCGGGGGCGATAGGCAAGGGACACCTCTTAAGATGACGAGTTAAAGATGACTCTTTACGATAGCGGCAGCCGTTTGGAGCGTCTGTGAGCGTCGTCACGCGAGATTGGGGCGCGGCGCAGGGGGTGGGTGGGGTCGCGAGGTGGCGGAGACCATTGGAATTTAAGGATCTGTTAACACAGCGAGATGGCCAAAGCGATGTATAGTGCCGTCATTCACGTTGCCGATTGAGTTCTGCGGAAATTTGAATTGTGCGTTCTCAGGTGTCGTGGAATAATTGAAAACGATGTGCAAGTTACGTCATGCTAGGGAAAGCCAAAGGCCTGTTTTTTCATTGTTGCTACTGCCGCACTGAACTGAAGGAATCTGAGATTCTTGCGTTCCGAGGGGCAGTCGGCTGCGAAAGCTGCGTTCGGGACTACTACCGAGAGCGCCCTTCCGAAGAAGTGGAGTCCCAGCTGCGGATAAGGCGAAGGGATGCCTTGGTCTGGCTGAGCCGGAATCGGAAGTCTTTCGAAAGACAGGCGAAGAAAGCGGCGGCCAATCAGTAGACGTATTATCCAACCCCGGCCCTCCAACGCTTTCTCCTGGCGCAGGCTGCCCTTGGAAACCCTAGCAGGCAATTCCTTCAATGCACTTTTCCGACACCGGCCAGCCCTAGTCTTGGCAAACGCCTACTACCGGTCAAGGTTCAGGCACATCTCGCGAACGCCGTTACGAAGGGAATCGATAAATCGTTGTCAGATTAGAGAACATAGATACTGAAAACAAAACACTTATTGGGTTCGTTTCGTAATCTGCTTCTCGGGTCGCGGCGACGAACATTGGGTGCCTACCACAGGCCGCTACCCACTAGGCCGCGTCTTCCACCTCGCCTTTGGGCGTAGAGTCTCGGCGCCCGCCGCCTCGTTGTCGGATGGATCGGCGCACTTGGCGTGCCCTGATCGGCCGCCACCACAATCGAACCGCGGCTGGGCTCCGATGGGGAATGTGGATTCTCTGTTATTAGGAGTAGGAGACTCGACTTCAGGCTCGTCTTCCTCAGCCTCCGACGTGGGCGGTGGTAGCTCGTCAAGGAGTTCGAGGTTTTGAAGAACGCCTTTTGGCTGGCGGTTCGATACCGTTGCAGGTTGGCCATGGATCCCAACGAGCTAAACTGATCAAAAGGGTTGTTCAAACAAGCTATCTCGATGTGCAGTGCCCGTCGCTGGCGCCACCATTCAACAAGGAGGCCTTCGAGGAGCAGGTCTGTACGCACCTCGGCCCTTTGCCATACTTTTCCTGCAGACTCTCCCACAGGGCGTGGAGTTCTCCGTTGATCGGTATGCTGTCGTCGGAAAACGGAATTCGCTTGATCAAGAGTCCATCTTTGAGAGCATTTGAGGCGGCTGTACGCCTTGCCGCGAGCCGTCTTCGGCCCCGTTCGCCTTTTTGGCGTTCGCACGATTCGCACGCAGTTTTGCTTCGAATACCGGTTTCGGCGGGCTGGATTGCGCGCAGCCGACCTCATCCTCAGGGTCGGAATTGTCGTTGGGGTTGGCGGTCGCGCTGTTGACGTTGGTGAAAAAAGACAGCGGCCCAGGGGGTGTCCCCCTGGGCCGCAATCCATCGGGGTCGCTAGTTCACCGTCTGTGTGAACCCGGCCGATACGCTGCCGTTGTTGTTGGCGTCGCCTCCGTAGGTCGCCGTCAGTGTGATGGACCCCACGGTCTGGAGCGTTAGCCTGCAGCTACCCAAGCCCGTTGCCTCTGCTACCGGGCCCCCGCAGGTTTCCCCGCTACTGGCGGTTACCGCCACGCTGCCCGTCACCTTACCGGGCGACGCGACAGCGTAGTACACCGTTACCGCGTGTCCAATAATTGACGGATTGACACTGGTTGTGGTGATGGTGGTTGTGGTATTGGCTGGATTGACCACCAACGGCACCGTAGTGCCCGTCACGGTTGTATAGTCCGTGCTCTGCGTCGGCGTGAACTTCACCGACAGCGTCTGCGTGCCGACGGCGAGTACCTTGCCGCTGGCCGGCGTGTACACAAACATGCCCGGAACGCTGGCCGTCGCATCCAGTTGGGTTGCACTGAGCGCCGTTCCGTAGGTGATCGGATCCGGTGTCGCCCACGTGACTACGCTGGCTAGCTTCGACGCCGTTGTTTTCGCTGTGGCATTAGCCGCTTTATACACGTCGTCCGCTGCCCACTTCGCTGTTACCGAACACGTCCCAGTACCGTTCTCCATCGTGACAACGCCGCCGCTGATCGTGCAGACCGTGGCCGGCGCCACTGTGATGGTTGGGGTCGTGCTAGCGTTTGTGGTCGCTACTGGAGTGAAGGTGGACTGATACGGAGCGCTGGCGGGAACGGTCACGCTCACCGTCGGCGCAATCGCCGCCGCTTCCGTTGTGGTCTCGGTGACCGTTGGCGCCGCCGTGTAGTTGGCGTTGCCTGCCTGGTTCATCGTTACTGTGCAAGCCTTCCCCAAGTTCATCGTATACGTTCCGCGTAAGTTGCTGCACGCACCAAAGCTGGTGAACACCACCGGGTTGCCGCTACCGCCACCCGTGGCCACTACCGTGAAGCTGCTCCCGTTGGTCGCGGTTGGAGGAGCCGGCACGCTTACCGTGATGGTCTGGCTCGCCTGATTGACTGTCTGGCCGCCACTCAAGGTAGCCGTGCTCCCACCGTGGTTGCTGTCACCCGAGTAGGTGGCCGTGATCGTGTCGCTCCCCGCATTCAGGATCGATGTCGTGCACGTCGCTGTTCCCGGATTGCCCGTCGTCACCGGGGTCGTGCCGCAGCCTGTGTTAGCGCTCCACGTCACGCTCCCGCTTACGTCCTGCGGTTTCGCCCGTCCATTGCGACCCTTGACCAGCCCGTTCTCGCCGTTGATCGTCGCCGTGAACGTCACTGACTGGCCGTAGATCGACGGACTCCCGCTGGTAGTTACGACCGTGGTTGCAGACGCCTGGTTGATGGTGAAGTTGTTGGTCTGCGCGCTGCTCGAACCGCTGTAGTTGCTGTCTCCCGCGAACGTCGCCGTCTCCGTGTAGGAGCCCGCCGTATCCGCGACAGTAGGTGTATAGGTGCCCGTGCAGGTCATCGTCGTCCCGCTGGGCGCCGAGCAACCCGTCGTTACATAGGTGCCGCTCGGCCCGTTGCCGCCAATGGTCACATCGCTCGCCGTGGGCGCAACACCGTTGCCCGTCCACGACAGCACCGCTGTGATCGTGACCGGCGTATCCAGACCGTAGTCCTCCGAAGCCGGACTCACGCTGGTCACGGCGATCGACGTGGTGGCCGGAGTCTCGGTCACGGTGATCGGCGCCGAGGTTGCGCTTGAGTACCACGGAATCGGTGTTTGTGATCCTCCCGGCGGTTCCGATGGACTACAACACGGCGCGATCGAATTCCCCGAGTACACTGCCGTTAACGTGTTGGCACCGGCCGCGAGCTGCGACGCACTGAGCGGCATAGTTGCCGCGGTCGAGTTGGGGCCGGTCGGCAGCAGCGTTGCGGTTTCCAGCAAGGTTGGCCCAAGCATCAGGTTCACCGTACCGCTGGGCGCACCGCCGACACCGGGAAGAGCGGTGACCGTGACCGTCAGAGTCGTCGACTGACCCTGACCGTACTGGAGCGTGGATGCCCCCGACGTCAGATTCACGGTCATTGAGTTAGAGATTGCATTTCCAGTGTTTTGGTAAGCGCCAATGTCAATGCTCGAGCCGTTCGTCCGGGGATTCCCGAGGAAGTCGGTGCTGCCATAGATGGAGCTCGGGGAACTGCCATTGGGATCACACCAGCCAACGCTGCACGAGAGGCTGGTGCTGCCGGCACCGACGGCCGGCGAATCAGTGTTGGTTTCAACGTTTGGCGGCGTGTCTCCAAAATTCACGAACAGAGGATCCGCGTTTACGGAGTTGGCGTCTTCCCCGGTAGTGGTCTGGTAGTTGGCAAAACTCGTATAGGTATTTATGTCAGTCCACAAGATTGACGTGCCTTGCACGTAACCCGCGACCGAGTCGTACAAGTTCCAATTGAGCGTCGCCGGCGCGCCCGTGTATGTCAGCCCAGGAGGGTATACCTGCGTAGCGGGGACATAGCTGTTGATCCACATATTGGGTGAGACGGAGTAGGGCGAGCTAGCGGATTCATAGATAACATTGTTTTCGAAGTAGTCCGCTTGCTGGGTGCCCAGCTGATATTGCGTCTGGAAATCGCCGCTTGGGGTGCCTTCATCCGCGTTTCCGGGCTGGTCACCGTTGTCGAACAGAGTGTTGTTGACGAAGACGTCGTGGAAGCTGCTGCCGCCGCCATTGCCGCCGCCCCCCTTTGCTTTTGCGAGCGCATAACCACCGATGGAGTTACCGCAGGCATTTTCGTAGTAGAACAAGTTGTTACGCACCGTAGCATATCTGCCGTAACACGGAAACTTGCCTGTGGCAGGAGTCCCGACGCCATCGGGGCCAGGCCACTCGGTGCCCGTGATTTGGCACTTAGTGTTCTCGCTGGTCGTCTCGATGCCGTAATCGACCTGAAAGATCACGTTCCGCTCGAACGTGACAAACCCGCACCCGTCACAATACAGTCCATCGGCATCGTATTCGGCATCCTCACCTGCATTTGCTATCCCGCTGATGTTGTAGACCGTATTCCCGCTGACTACCCCGTAACTAGCTTCGTCGTACCCGACGGGGCCGGTGCCTTCATATCCAATAATGTCGATGCCGATGTTGCTGTTGTCGTGAATGAGGTTATTCGTGACTTGAAAATTGGTCACGTTCCCATTCAGGGTCATTGATTCGCTTTCCCCGGTCTGCAGGTTGTAGAGCTCGTTGCCGTTGACAACGAGGCCACTGATGGGAGTCTGCGACGTGCCGTAAGCAAACAAGCCACAACCGTTGCCGTTGCCTTTTGTGGTCACGATGTTGTGTATCAAATTATTCTGAATCTGGACTCCCGTCCCCGAGCCTGTGATCCAGACGCCACACGGAACCCCGCTGGCGCTGGAAAGGTTGCGGATTTCAAATCCGCTCACGGTGATGTAGCTCCGGGCTCCTGAGATCGTGATGAGACCCTTTGTACCCGATACGGTCAGGCCGGTCCCGTCGATCACCGCGGGCTGTACGGTAGTCCCATTCAGTACGGGATAGCTCTGGAAAGTAATCGGCGCCGACGCCGTTCCGGAATTCGGGAAACTCACATACGCGTTGTAAACTCCGCCCATGACGTTCACCGTGGCGCCCGCCGTGACTGTATTGGCCGCATGCTGAATGGTTAACCAAGGCTGGGCGAGCGTGCCGGGATTGCTATCGTTGCCGGTGGTCGACACATAGTAGGTAGCTCCAACTTGCCCGGCAACAGACTGCGCCAGCAGCAGGACAAGCACAAAGAGCGCGGCATGTACAACGCCGACGTTTTGCATCATCGAAATATTACGTTTCATGACCTTCTTCTCCTGGGGAAGCCAGACCACCGGCGGTAACAGCAGGTGATCTTGTGAAATATTGCGAACATTTATCTTTGCTTTTGTTCTGCGCTTACGATTACTCCCGTTCGAACCAGTTGTCAAGGGAAAAAGGGGAAAGAAATAAAAATAAGAATGTTGCAGATGAAACATCTTGCACTTCCGCAGACTCGTTAGACGTACCCCATAGATAAGTGGCTTCTGCCTTGGGGTGGCGACGGAGAGATGCCGTGCTCCGAGACCGCTCCGTGATCTTCCGGCCCGCCTCGTGCTCCTTCAGACTCCCTGCGGTCTGCTCCTCGTTGAATCGCCCTTGCTTCATCTGCGATGGTCCTCCTTCCCTGCTACCGCCGCGACGTGGAATCCCCAATCCTAGGAGGTTGAGTCTTTCGAGGACAGGTCAGCAGGTCAGCCTGAGTGCGGAACTGGGAAGGTTCTTTTCGGAGGCAAAAAATGCGGCCCAGGGGGTGTCCCCCTGGGCCGCAATCCATCGGGGTCGCTAGTTCACCGTCTGTGTGAACCCGGCCGATACGCTGCCGTTGTTGTTGGCGTCGCCTCCGTAGGTCGCCGTCAGTGTGATGGACCCCACGGTCTGGAGCGTTAGCCTGCAGCTACCCAAGCCCGTTGCCTCTGCTACCGGGCCCCCGCAGGTTTCCCCGCTACTGGCGGTTACCGCCACGCTGCCCGTCACCTTACCGGGCGACGCGACAGCGTAGTACACCGTTACCGCGTGTCCAATAATTGACGGATTGACACTGGTTGTGGTGATGGTGGTTGTGGTATTGGCTGGATTGACCACCAACGGCACCGTAGTGCCCGTCACGGTTGTATAGTCCGTGCTCTGCGTCGGCGTGAACTTCACCGACAGCGTCTGCGTGCCGACGGCGAGTACCTTGCCGCTGGCCGGCGTGTACACAAACATGCCCGGAACGCTGGCCGTCGCATCCAGTTGGGTTGCACTGAGCGCCGTTCCGTAGGTGATCGGATCCGGTGTCGCCCACGTGACTACGCTGGCTAGCTTCGACGCCGTTGTTTTCGCTGTGGCATTAGCCGCTTTATACACGTCGTCCGCTGCCCACTTCGCTGTTACCGAACACGTCCCAGTACCGTTCTCCATCGTGACAACGCCGCCGCTGATCGTGCAGACCGTGGCCGGCGCCACTGTGATGGTTGGGGTCGTGCTAGCGTTTGTGGTCGCTACTGGAGTGAAGGTGGACTGATACGGAGCGCTGGCGGGAACGGTCACGCTCACCGTCGGCGCAATCGCCGCCGCTTCCGTTGTGGTCTCGGTGACCGTTGGCGCCGCCGTGTAGTTGGCGTTGCCTGCCTGGTTCATCGTTACTGTGCAAGCCTTCCCCAAGTTCATCGTATACGTTCCGCGTAAGTTGCTGCACGCACCAAAGCTGGTGAACACCACCGGGTTGCCGCTACCGCCACCCGTGGCCACTACCGTGAAGCTGCTCCCGTTGGTCGCGGTTGGAGGAGCCGGCACGCTTACCGTGATGGTCTGGCTCGCCTGATTGACTGTCTGGCCGCCACTCAAGGTAGCCGTGCTCCCACCGTGGTTGCTGTCACCCGAGTAGGTGGCCGTGATCGTGTCGCTCCCCGCATTCAGGATCGATGTCGTGCACGTCGCTGTTCCCGGATTGCCCGTCGTCACCGGGGTCGTGCCGCAGCCTGTGTTAGCGCTCCACGTCACGCTCCCGCTTACGTCCTGCGGTTTCGCCCGTCCATTGCGACCCTTGACCAGCCCGTTCTCGCCGTTGATCGTCGCCGTGAACGTCACTGACTGGCCGTAGATCGACGGACTCCCGCTGGTAGTTACGACCGTGGTTGCAGACGCCTGGTTGATGGTGAAGTTGTTGGTCTGCGCGCTGCTCGAACCGCTGTAGTTGCTGTCTCCCGCGAACGTCGCCGTCTCCGTGTAGGAGCCCGCCGTATCCGCGACAGTAGGTGTATAGGTGCCCGTGCAGGTCATCGTCGTCCCGCTGGGCGCCGAGCAACCCGTCGTTACATAGGTGCCGCTCGGCCCGTTGCCGCCAATGGTCACATCGCTCGCCGTGGGCGCAACACCGTTGCCCGTCCACGACAGCACCGCTGTGATCGTGACCGGCGTATCCAGACCGTAGTCCTCCGAAGCCGGACTCACGCTGGTCACGGCGATCGACGTGGTGGCCGGAGTCTCGGTCACGGTGATCGGCGCCGAGGTTGCGCTTGAGTACCACGGAATCGGTGTTTGTGATCCTCCCGGCGGTTCCGATGGACTACAACACGGCGCGATCGAATTCCCCGAGTACACTGCCGTTAACGTGTTGGCACCGGCCGCGAGCTGCGACGCACTGAGCGGCATAGTTGCCGCGGTCGAGTTGGGGCCGGTCGGCAGCAGCGTTGCGGTTTCCAGCAAGGTTGGCCCAAGCATCAGGTTCACCGTACCGCTGGGCGCACCGCCGACACCGGGAAGAGCGGTGACCGTGACCGTCAGAGTCGTCGACTGACCCTGACCGTACTGGAGCGTGGATGCCCCCGACGTCAGATTCACGGTCATTGAGTTAGAGATTGCATTTCCAGTGTTTTGGTAAGCGCCAATGTCAATGCTCGAGCCGTTCGTCCGGGGATTCCCGAGGAAGTCGGTGCTGCCATAGATGGAGCTCGGGGAACTGCCATTGGGATCACACCAGCCAACGCTGCACGAGAGGCTGGTGCTGCCGGCACCGACGGCCGGCGAAGAAGGGAGGGTGTCAAGGTTTGGAGGCGTGTCTCCCACATTGACGAATTGGGGATCCGCGTTCAGCGAGTTCGCATCCTCCCCCACGGTGCTCTGCCAGTCTGCAAAACTCGCGTAGGGACCAACGCTACCCCATATGATTGACGTTCCTTCCAGATAACCCGCAGCCGAGTCGTACAGGTTCCAATTGAGCGTCGCCGGCGGCGGCGGGTACGTCAGCCCCTGGGGGTATACCGTCGAAAAGGGGACGTAGCTGTTGATCCAGATATTGGGCCAGCCAGCGTAGACAGCGTTGTTTTCGAAGTAGTCGTCTTGCGCGCTGCCCACCTGCCACTGAATCTGGAATTCGCCGCTTGGCGTGCCCTCATCTGCGTTGCCTGGCTGAATACCATTGTTGTACAGAGTGTTGTTGACGAAGACGTCGTGGTAGCTGCTGCCGCCTCCGTTGCTATTGGCCTTGGCGGTCGCGAGCGCATAACCGCCGATGGAGTTACCGCAGGCATTTGTGTCGTAGAAGAGGTTGTTGCGCACCGTAGCATACATGCCGTAACAGGGGTACGTGCCTGTGGCAGCAGTTCCGGTATCGTTTGGGCCAGACCACTCGGTCCCATTGGCCTGACATCTTTGATTCTCGCTGGTCGTCTCGATGCCGTAGTCGACCTGCATGATCACATTATTTTCGAACGTCGTATACGCGCACCCATCACAATAGAGTCCGTCGGCGTCGTAGGAGTTGCCCTCACTTGAACTCGCTATCCCGCTGATGTTATAGATCGTGTTCCCGCTGACTACCCCATACATGGGCTGGTCGTATCCGGTGGGACCGTGTTTCCAGTATCCAGCCACGTCGATGCCGATGTTGTCGTTGTCATGAATGAGGTTGTTGGTGATTTGGAAATGGGTCACGTTCCCAGCCACGGTCAGCGATTCGGTTGTCCCGGTCTGCAGGTCGTAGAGCTCGTTACCACTGACCACCAACTGCGTGATGGGAGTTGTCGACGTGCCGTAAACGAGGATGCCGCCGCCGTTGCCTGTCGCCGACATGTTTATGTTGTGCACCAAATTATTCAGAATCTGGACTCCCGTCCCCGAGCCTGTGACCAAAATCCCACACGGAAGCCCCCTGCTGCTACCTAAGTTGCGAATTTCAAATCCGCTCACGGTGATGTAGCTCCGGGCTCCTGAGATCGTGATGAGACATTGTGTACCCGATACGGTCAGGCCGGTCCCGTCGATCACCGCGGGCTGTACGGTAGTCCCATTCAGTACGGGATAGCTCTGGAAAGTAATCGGCGCCGACGCCGTTCCGGAATTCGGGAAACTCACATACGCGTTGTAAACTCCGCCCATGACGTTCACCGTGGCGCCCGCCGTGACTGTATTGGCCGCATGCTGAATGGTTAACCAAGGCTGGGCGAGCGTGCCGGGATTGCTATCGTTGCCGGTGGTCGACACATAGTAGGTAGCTCCAACTTGCCCGGCAACAGACTGCGCCAGCAGCAGGACAAGCACAAAGAGCGCGGCATGTACAACGCCGACGTTTTGCATCATCGAAATATTACGTTTCATGACCTTCTTCTCCTGGGGAAGCCAGACCACCGGCGGTAACAGCAGGTGATCTTGTGAAATATTGCGAACATTTATCTTTGCTTTTGTTCTGCGCTTACGATTACTCCCGTTCGAACCAGTTGTCAAGGGGGAAAAGGGAGAAAAGAAGTGTCCCGAGCTAACTCCATGATCTTCCGGCCCGCCTCGTGCTCCTTCAGACTCCCTGCGGTCTGCTCCTCGTTGAATCGCCCTTGCTTCATCTGCGATGGTCCTCCTTCCCTGCTACCGCCGCGACGTGGAATCCCCAATCCTAGGAGGTTGAGTCTTTCGAGGACAGGTCAGCAGGTCAGCCTGAGTGCGGAACTGGGAAGGTTCTTTTCGGAGGCAAAAAATGCGGCCCAGGGGGTGTCCCCCTGGGCCGCAATCCATCGGGGTCGCTAGTTCACCGTCTGTGTGAACCCGGCCGATACGCTGCCGTTGTTGTTGGCGTCGCCTCCGTAGGTCGCCGTCAGTGTGATGGACCCCACGGTCTGGAGCGTTAGCCTGCAGCTACCCAAGCCCGTTGCCTCTGCTACCGGGCCCCCGCAGGTTTCCCCGCTACTGGCGGTTACCGCCACGCTGCCCGTCACCTTACCGGGCGACGCGACAGCGTAGTACACCGTTACCGCGTGTCCAATAATTGACGGATTGACACTGGTTGTGGTGATGGTGGTTGTGGTATTGGCTGGATTGACCACCAACGGCACCGTAGTGCCCGTCACGGTTGTATAGTCCGTGCTCTGCGTCGGCGTGAACTTCACCGACAGCGTCTGCGTGCCGACGGCGAGTACCTTGCCGCTGGCCGGCGTGTACACAAACATGCCCGGAACGCTGGCCGTCGCATCCAGTTGGGTTGCACTGAGCGCCGTTCCGTAGGTGATCGGATCCGGTGTCGCCCACGTGACTACGCTGGCTAGCTTCGACGCCGTTGTTTTCGCTGTGGCATTAGCCGCTTTATACACGTCGTCCGCTGCCCACTTCGCTGTTACCGAACACGTCCCAGTACCGTTCTCCATCGTGACAACGCCGCCGCTGATCGTGCAGACCGTGGCCGGCGCCACTGTGATGGTTGGGGTCGTGCTAGCGTTTGTGGTCGCTACTGGAGTGAAGGTGGACTGATACGGAGCGCTGGCGGGAACGGTCACGCTCACCGTCGGCGCAATCGCCGCCGCTTCCGTTGTGGTCTCGGTGACCGTTGGCGCCGCCGTGTAGTTGGCGTTGCCTGCCTGGTTCATCGTTACTGTGCAAGCCTTCCCCAAGTTCATCGTATACGTTCCGCGTAAGTTGCTGCACGCACCAAAGCTGGTGAACACCACCGGGTTGCCGCTACCGCCACCCGTGGCCACTACCGTGAAACTGCTCCCGTTGGTCGCGGTTGGAGGAGCCGGCACGCTTACCGTGATGGTCTGGCTCGCCTGATTGACTGTCTGGCCGCCACTCAAACTACCTGCGGCTGTGGCATGGTTGCCGTCCCCGTTGTAGGTGGCCGTGATTGTGTCGGTGCCCGCCGGGATGATCGTCGTGGTGCACGTCGCCGTCCCCGGATAGCCCGATGTCACGCTGGTCGTGCCGCAGCCAGTATTGCCGCTCCACGTCACGTTGCCGGTTACGATCATTGGTTTCTTGCGCGCCGCACCGTTGCGTCCCTTCACCGCCCCGGTATCGCTCGTAATCGTCGCCGTGAACGTCACCGGCTGCCCGTAGATCGACGGAGTCCCACTGGTAGCAACGCTCACGCCGGGAACTGCGTTCGTCGCCGTGATGTATTCGGACGCGCTCGCCGAAGCGTAGTTCGAATCCGCTGCCTGGGTCGCGGTCACCGTGCAGGTGCCGCTGCCCTGGATCATGGTGTAGGTCGCGCCCGAGTTCGTACACACCACGCCATCGCTGGTGTAGGTGATCGCGCCCGTGCCCGGATTGCCCGAAGCCGCTACCGTGAACGTGGAGCCGTACTCCGCGCTCGCCGGTGCCGGTGTCGTGAACGTGACCACATCGTCCGGCGAGAGTATTACTTTAGTCGAACCAATTAAGTTTGCGGCAATGGTGCTATCCCAGTTGTCTCCTTCTGTATTAACACCATTATTTGCAAACTGGATGCTGCGCTTGTTCACGTACTGTTCATTAGGATCGTTGATCTTCAGGTAAATATTATATTCACCCACCGGCAGGACACCAAAAGAGCTCATAGGAATTGCGAAGTTGAAATCGTGCCAGGCATTGGTATTAGTTGCCGTGGAGTCCGGCATTGCACCATAACTTGCACCAGTCGTGGCAGGAGAACTAACCGGACCTACCGGAGCAGGCTGCCAATCGTACGGGTCAATGTCCGTAAGCACGAAATTGGATGTAAACCCAGTGGTTGGGGATTTCAGAATAACAGTCACAGCTTTTTTGTTAAAAAGTTGACCCCAGCCGACGTTTTGGATCTGCCCATCGAACTGCAGAATACCGTCACCGTTTGCAGTCCATGCACTTGCGTTCGCCTGGCGCAGCACGAAGCGGAAGCCCATTCTGTCGCGGTAATAATCCAATGCGCTTTGGCCTTCATATACCGGGTCAAAGATAGGCGTTATTTGCTGACCACTCTGTGGGAGAGTGAACGTCTGAGCAATGTTAGCTTGTGTATAGAGCACATTTGCCCTCGACAGGTAGCTTCCTGAACCCTGCTGCATATCTAGATACGTCCTGCGGGTAATGCTGCCTTCATAGAGAAATACAGGAAAACGCTGAATCGCGTTGGAGCAAGGGCTGTCATTGTAATTGCCGGGGGGAACATAGCATCCGTCGGTGCCGGAGCTAGGCTCATTACCAATTTGTTCACCGCCATGGTCGGCCATGAGTCCATAGAAGTTATAATTCTTGGTACGATCCCAATCAGTGAACCAGACTGCACGCCACGACGAAGTTGTATACGTGTCCCCGTCCGGTTGCAGTATCGGTTCGCTGAGGGGCTCAAGCCTGTTGGTTCCAGAATCGTTATACCCTATGATTGGGTCGCCTCCGCCAGACGATTGGCTCCCTACCGCTATCACGCAGGTATTACCGCTCCCACACACCGTAGTAAAATTATTGGTATTACACGAAGTTGTCGAACTGTTAGAGCACTTTCCTTTCCTTAGTGACGGATCCACTCCCACTGGATCATATCCCGGCAGCGTTGGATCATGCGCCAGCATTCTATACCCTTCGCTCGCTGAGCCATCGTCATTATAAGACCATTCGTCCTCTGAAAAATCAGATGCAGAATCCTCGAACATACCGAAACGCGCCTCGGGCGTACCGCGCACTAGGGGGGGCATTTGGTCCAGTGTGCCAAAGGTATATTGAGTATTGTATGTGCGGTTATACCAAGCGAGGAACCCGCCAAGGTGTGTCATTATGATTTTATTATCGGGAACCGCGGCCAGCAACGAATCTAAAACCATCTTGTAATTATTCGGGTCTTCAGCGTCATAATTTGAGTGGGATTCGCCCCATGGACCAAAGGTGCCCGAATCAAATGCCCATATAATGTCATGATATTCTTGGAAAATGGGCGCAAGCTGATAATAATGGTACTGTACCCAATTCATATTTTCGAACCCGGGCACGGTACACTGTCTATATATTGGCGAAGATCCTCTCCATGTATCCGCTAGTGGTTGTGCAATGTTAGCAGCAATTTCCGCCGGGGTCGTAAAAGGGTTCGTGTGCCCTGTGTCGGAGTCAGCATAGATAAGATTATCTTCATCCCAAACAATTTGGTCCCAACCTTTTGGGTCATAGTTAACGCGTATATGCACGACACTGTTGGTGTTGTCTCTTATGAACTGAAGCCAGCTTGATATGTAATCAAGCCCATATTGTGTTATGGGTCCGTCTGTTCCAACGTTAGCGTGCTTGGAGCAATTACCAACTTGGCTATCGGTCTGCGCATTCGACGAAAACTCGTTTAAAACAAGGTAGAACTGAATTATGCGTGGATAAACCGGGACGTTGAGATACCCGGGCATCCCGGGAGCATCGTTTACCCCACCAAGATAGAACGGCTGCGGCTCCACTTGGTAATTCGGGCCAATACTCATTTCGAAAGCCGGGACAAAAGGTTGGCATAAGATTGTATTGGCGCTTGCCGGCACTCTCATATACGAATATGTGCCGCCACTCTGTCCGGCAGTATTGCCGGAAGCGTCGTCATTGCTTCTTTCAAAGCCCCTGTCCGGATTCGGAACATCAACAGGATTCTCCGTATAGTTAAGCGCCTGTGGCACAAGCGGCGCGGAAACTGCGGCCTGGGAACGCGAAGAGGCTGACGTCTTATGAGTTCCGAGCGCTGCCGCACTATTCTTAGTACTCCGAGTTCGGGGGGCTTGTTGCCCGTGACCCTGCGTCCAGGCCACCGTTGAGAAGCCCAGGGTCATGACCATTATGAGCGCCAGGCGATAGGCAAATCTTTTAAAGCCCTTACTGCTCTTCATCGAAATATTACGTTTCATGATCTTCTTCTCCTCCTGGGAAGGCGCCGTCGGTGACAGCAGATTAGCTTGTGAAATATTGTGAACGTTTATCTTTGCTTGTGTTCGCGCCTAACGTTTACTCCCGTTCGAACTAGTTGTCAAGGGGAAAAAGGGATGAAACATCTTGCACTCCGCAGACCGTGCGACGTATCTGTCCCTAACGGGGTGTACGCCAACCGGGGGTTCACCCGGCACATCTTGGGGATTAGATCTCGGACCTCGCGAGAAACCACAGCTTGTTCGGGTTGCGCCCGATGGAGTTTCCACGTCCAGAACTGGCGAAAGCCCTTACTCGCTAAGCCAAGACCATCTCGGGTCTGGCAATGGACCGCGACGAGCACCAATCGCGCGAGGCGGGATAGACAGACCCACAGACGGTCCGCCCAGGTCAATCTGGGCGTGTGCTTGCCGACCACCGAGAGATAAAATAAAGAGAAGTATAATTCCCGTCTGCCTCAGACGTTTCACGGTTTTCGGAAGGGACAATGCGTAGGTCAAGAGCTATTGTGCTTGATTGCTGGCGTCGTGCCGCCGGAAAAATTCTCTCATCCGGGCGGCGGCGCGAAATGCCTCCGTGCCGCCACAGGCAGTAGTGGAGAATGCACCGCACATGTTCCCGCAGGCCAGGCATGTTGCGAGATCCGCTCCACGCAAAAATTGATGGAGGAACCCGGCGTCGAAGCTGTCGCCTGCGCCGACCGGATCGATGACCGTTACCGGCACGGCCGGCGCGGTGAATCGGCGCCGATCGCGGATGGCAATGGCTCCGCCGACGCCCATCTTGACCACAACGGTTTCCACTTTTCGAGAGAGCCACGAAAGCGCAACTTCCACGTCGTCAGCCCCGGACATCTTCATTGCTTCGCGCGCGTTCGGCAGCAGGATGTCCACGTACGGCAGGGTCTGTTGGAGGACTCCGCCCCAGCGATCGTCGGGATCGTCGTTAGTATCAAGCGAGGTGGTTAGGCCAGCGGACTTCATCCGCCGAAAAAGTTCGGGGACATGCGGCAACAGCTCACGCTGCAAAAATAGCGAAGATAAGTGGAAGTGGCGGGCGGACGCCAGGTAATCGAGGTCGAGATCGTCAAAGCACAACTCGGAGATTGTACCCGGATACGTGAGGATGTGGCGCTCGCGCCCGTGGGGCAGAATGAGCGTTACGCCGGACTTGGCGCCATGCGCCACATGCGCGAGATCCACACCGCGCTCATGCAGACGTTCCATCGCCAGGGCTCCGAACAAATCGTCGCCGACCTTGGCGACGAACCCCACGCGGCTGCCGAGAGCGGCCATATTATGCGCCAGGATGGCCGAGGAACTTCCTAATGTAATGGCGAAACCGCTGGCCAGTAGTTCGCGTTCTGTGGGCATCTGTTCGGGCAGACCGTAGAGGATCAAGTCAAGATTGATCTCCCCGGCAATTGCGATATCGATATCGGACATTGAGCAAACCTCTGGTCGTCCCAGGTTCCTCGTTTGCAACAGAACATAACCCGTCCGGCTGCAAAGTTAGGCAAGACAAGCCAAAAAGCAAGAAAGTCGTATAGCTCGCGATAGTGGCTTGAAATAGTCGAAGGTCGATGCAGCGGTCCGCGAGATCATAACCGATTCCGCAGCCACAAAACGCCACTCCCCTCCGTGCCCGCGCGAGTCGAGCAGCCGCGCGCAATTCTCCACCGGCTGCCAGATCTGCGAAACACGTGTGCCAGCATTGGGGCTGGCGAAACATCGCGCCCAGCATGTGCTGGGCCCCGGCTATTGCTGTCGATTTCATCGGGTCCGTTCGAGTCGTTACAGAAACTCTCCAACTCCGCAAAAACTTGCTCGACGGTTGGAGCCTAACCGCAGGAACCTACACCAAGGTGACCTTCACTCCTGCCTCTTTCAACGCGTCCAAATCCGGCTTTGGGATCTGCTTGTCTGTAATCACTCCATCCACCGCTGTAGCCGGCATGATGTTGCACAGGCTGCGACGTCCGAACTTACTCGAGTCGCAAACCACGATCGTCCTGCGAGCAATCTTGACCATTGCCCGGTTTACTTCGGACTCCGCTAAATTCGGAGTGAAAAGCCCAGCCTTGGTATCGAAACCATCGACGCCCAGGAAGAAGATGTCGGCGCTGAGGTGGCGCAGAGATTGCTCGGCTAGGGGCCCGACTAGAGAAAACGATTGTGTGCGCAGCACGCCTCCAGTCAGGATCACTTCAACATGAGTGCCCGCGAGTTCGGCCGCGATGTTGATCGCGTTGGTGATCACGGTGAGCTGCTTCATGTCTTTCAGAGCGCGTGCAATGGCCGTGGTCGTCGTTCCGGAATCAAGCAATAAGGACTGCCCTTCCTCTACCAGGCGCACTGCGGCGTTGGCAATCTGAATCTTCTCCCTGCGGTGCAGTCTCTCTTTCTGTAGGAGCGTTGGATCAAGCAGGGCACCAGCTTGTACCAGCGGCAACGCGCCGCCATGGGAACGCTGGATGTCTCCCCGGAGAGCGAGGAATTCCAGATCTTTGCGAATGGTGACCTGTGAAATACGAAAATGCCGGGCGAGATCCTTGACGAGCACGCGACCGTCGCGGTGCAAGATCGCCTTGATTTCACGTTGACGTTCTTCGGTAAGCAGGGCGGTTGAAGGCACGATATTCCGATTTGTTTCGAATAATAACTTTCGTCGATGGCCGCGGGAATTGTCAAGTACATTGGCAGGCTATTTCGTGGCTTCGATCCCTGTACGTGCTTCGCCCAAAATTCCTTGCCCATTAACCCGTTTCGTGCCCTTGAACCGCGCGAACAAATCCTCTGCATTCCGGTGGTACACCTTCTCCAATACGTCATCGGGCAGGTCCAGCCCGTAAATCATCCAGCGCCCTTGAAGCGGATATTGCGCGTAAGGGAAGTATTCGTCTTCCGTCTCGAGCCAGCGAAAATAGTTCTCGTACATCGACTCTCCCGCGCCTTCATCAGTGCCGAACATGATGCGGTCCGAATACTTCATGAAGATTTCGCGTGTCCGTCGTGGCTGGCGTCCGAGCTCTCCTTCGCGTGCCCCCGTTTCAATCATGACGTTGGGAAATCTCTGAAGCGTTTGTTCGACGAAATCGAGATTCTCCGGCCAGCTGCCAAAATGCAGTGCGACGAATGTAGTATGCGGATGCTTCGCGAACATTCGATCGCGCTGCGTAAACAACTCTTGCATAGACGGGAACTGCGAGCCGTAGAAGCTCCAGTCGGGATGCTCGATGAGCTCCTCGTAGCGCTCGTTTCGGGCGTCGATAGGACGGAAGAATGCCTCCGGATCGGCCACATGAATAAACACGGGGATGCCAAGCCGCCCGCATTCTTCCCATGCCGCGTCGAGGCGCGGATCGTCGATGGTTATCAGCTTGCCCGTCGAATCGCGCACGGCGAGACCGAGTTCCTTCAAGACTTTCAGCCCGCGCGCGCCGCGAGCGACCGAGTCGTCGATTTGGCGCACCATGAGTTGGCCGAAATTGGGGTCGTCGACCTTCGACCAGTCAAATTGGGTGAATACGATGAAGCGCCCGGGATAAGGCTTGACCATGTTGTCAATGATGGCCTGTAGCTTGTCTCCCCACATGCCGGTGAGGATGACGATGGTCTCAATGTTGAGGCGGTCCATGCGCGCGATCATTTCCTTGGGGTCGACGCGTTCTCCGATGCCGGCGGCATCATTCGTGTGGGTGTGCACGTCGATCACAGGAAACTTCGCGCGCCGGATTTCGTGCGCGGCGGAACGAAGCGCGGGCTCGGGGTGAAAGTCTTTAAGCAGGATGGTCTTCCTGCTGTCGGCATCGGCTGCGGGTTTGTAGCCGATGCCAGTTTGTTGCGCGGAACCCTCTGATCCAGCGATGAAGGCCAGGAGCACAGCTGTCGTAACGATCCCCGTTATCATGTCGGACCTGCCTTCCGAATTCATCAGAAATAAAACTTCAGAGCGAGCTGCATCTCGCGCGGGTCACGGGCTGCCTGGGGCTGTCCGAGGCCGCTCGATCCGAGTTCCAACGATGTCGGCTCTACGCTGATCGCGCCAAATTGCTGAAACAAGTAATTCACATGGTTGAGTATGTTGAAGAATTCTGCCCGGAATTCAAAATGCATCTGCTCGTGAACGGGGAATTGCTTGATGAGCGAGGTATCCCAGGTTTTGTACCCCGGGCCCAAGACGATGTTGCGCCCGGCATTTCCAAACGTCCCCGGCTGGATCGCGGAATCATCAAAGGCGCAGGTATTAAACAGCGTGCCGGCAACGCAAGGATGGGCATGTGGATTTTGGACAACGTCGGGACGTGCGCAGTTGTAGACAACCGTTCCGCCGCAATCAGCGCCGCCGGGGTTGTTTTGATCGCTAACGGTGTACCAATTGCCCGTGGCGGCGGAGAATATGCCTGCCAGTTGCCAGTTTCCGATGAGCTGGTTCAGAACACTGGAAGCGCTTTTGCCGAAGAGTTTCCCACGACCAAAAGGCAGGTCATACATATAGCTCAAAACAAAGCGGTGGCGAATGTCGAAATCGGAGTTGGCGTATTCCAGATTGGGGTTCGTCTGATCGCGAAAATCTCCGTTGTTCGCCGAGCCCAGGCTGGCACTGGAAGCGTCGTCAAGGGAGTGGGAGTAAGTGTAAGCGGCCTCGAACTGCAATCCGTGGCTGAAGCGCTTTTCTAAACGGGTTTGCAATGAGTTGTAGTTGGATCGAGTATTGGAGCGCAGTGTGTCAATCGAGGTATTCAGCGCAGGATTGCAGTACGCGCCTGGATTACCGGCTGGCAAGGTCAAACTGCAAGGACCACCCGTGCCGCCGGGCCAATTATTGTTGTTCGCGGGCCGGCGCGCAGCAATCGCATCAGTTTGAAAATTGGGATCAAGGACGGCCTGGTTCCCATTGTAGAACCCATAAAGCTTTGATCCGCGCGAGCCCCCATAAGTCACTTCGAGAACAGTCTGGGCAGGAAGTTGGTACTCGATCCCAAGGTGCCACTGTTGCGTGTAGGGAGTGGTCAGGTGCGGGTCGATCGAATAAAGGGTCGGTGTATTGGGATCAGTCAAAGCGTTTACAAAGGTGCCGCTGAGCACGTTGTAATTGCTGAAATTTGCATTGCTATTGTTAATCGCGCAGCTTGCTGTCGGGGCACCACAAGCCGTGCTAAATGACTGCGAGGCAAAGAACGGGGGATTGAATCCCGGGCTGGGATTGGAGAAGGGGCCGCTTTCCTGCCCGCCGTAAAAGATGCCGTAGCCACTGCGCAAGACCAGCTTATCGGTCAACTGGTAGGAGAGACCAATGCGGGGCGCGACATTGCGAAAATCGGGACTGATGAGCCCGGGTGAGCCAGTTCGTAAAACCGGAAGCTCAGTGCCAAGAGTAGGGGGCATCTGTATTTCTTGACCCTTGGGAACAATGATGGACTGAGTGGCAAAATCGAAGGTCCCCTGCTTGTTATCGGCTTCCTTTACGGTGCTGAAGAACTCGTAACGCAAGCCAAGGTTCAGAGTAAGTCGAGGTGTAACCTTGAAGTCATCCAAGGCATAGCCGGCATAAATCTGGCGGTGATAGATCACATTGTTGATGGCGGTGATCGAGCCGCCATCGGGAATTCCGAGCAAGAACGTAGCGAAAGAATCGCCGCCGGTTGCCAGCGCGCCGGGATTGTCGGTGAAATCGTTGCCGAAGTTCAATGTACCGCGGGCAGCGGCCGGTTCGAGAAGTGTGAATTCCTCGAAGCGCAATTCGCCGCCGAATTTGACTGCGTGGCGTCCGCGTGTCCAGGTCAGGTTGTCGCCGATCACATAACTGTATTGCTTCTCTATGGCAGGCAGAAAAGTAGCACTGCCGATTGCCTGGTCGCCATTGCCAAAAGTAAGCGAGGGTAGACCGCCGATGTTGGACCCGGCGGTGAAAGGAATACCCTGAAAACCATATGCCTCAGAGAGATTTTCGTTGCTGTTGATGCTGAAGCGATGGGAGTTCAGAACGTTGAAGCCAAAGCGCAACTCATTGATCACATTGGGATTGAAGCTGTGGACCTCACTGGCGGCCAGACCGCGGGCATTATTCTGGCTGTAGCCGTCCGCAAAGCCACCGCCGTCGAGCACAGTCTGGAATGGCGAGGGCAGAAAATTACTGGAGTTGCCAAAACTGAAACGCACGAAAAGATTGTCACGTTGGCTGAACGTCTGGTCTACGCGAATATCAAACCTGTCGGTCGTCGCGCGCTGCTCGGGGTCGGATTGAAAGTAGGGTACACCGTTAAGAATGACATTCGATGCTGGGAGGTTCCCGGGGACGAGGTTGAGAAGGTTAGTGGCGACAGTATCCATGAGATTCGTTGGAATGATATTGGTCGGCCCGTTGGTCGGATTACCGCCGACGTAGCCGCCAATCGGAACGCCGCAGGGATTGCCCGCGTAAGTTCCTGCCTGTCGCGCATCGAAAATCTCGCCGTAGTACGTTGGGTTCCCAGCGCAATCGGGAATTCCGGGTATTGGCCCCGTATTACCCGTGTAATTGTTCGTCAGGAGCTCCGAAAAGTCCCCGCCAGCCTCGTTCGTAGAAGGAACTTGCGCCAACTGCGGAAGAGCATGGCGGAGGCGGTAGCCCTCATAGTCTCCGAAAAAGAACGTTTTGTTCTTTACGATCGGTCCGCCAAGGGTGAAGCCAAACTGGTTTTGCTTGAAGGGCTGCTCGCTAGTATCGAACCTGTTCAGCGCATCGAATTTGTCGTTTCGCACGAATTCGAAAAGATCGCCGTGAAATTGATTGGTACCGGATTTAATGACGGCGTTCATGATAGCGCCGTTGCCGCGTCCGAATTCGGCGCTGTAGGCATTCGTCTCCACCTTGAATTCGGCGATGGCATCCACCGAGGGCTGCACCACATAGGAGGCCCCGTTGAGCACGTCGCCAAGGTTAGCGTTGTTGTCAATGCCATCGAGCAAGAAGTTGTTTTGCAAGGCTCGTGCGCCATTCGAGCTAAAACCGGCGCTTGTTTCCGTGCGCGAGCCTGGCTCCGCCGGAGAGACGCCTGCCCCCAGAAGGGCAAGCTGGGCATAATTGCGGCCATTCAACGGCAGCGCGTTGACGCGCTGGCTGTCGACCAACTGGCTTAGGTTCGAAGTTTCGGTTTCGAGCTGCGGCGTCTGGCCCGTCACTTCCACTGTCTCCGTCACGGCGCCCGGTTCAAGCTTCAAGTCAACGCTCAGACGATCCTGCACGTTCACTTGCACTGGTCCGGCAACAGCCTTCTTGAATCCCTCCTTTTCGACCGTGACCGTGTAACGTCCAATACGGAGCGGGCTCGCAACGTACTCGCCCATGTTATTCGTGGAGAGCGTCATCTCTATACCGCGATCCACGTCAGTCACGGTTACCTTGGCACCCGTGACCAGGGCACCGCTAGCGTCGCGCACCAGCCCGACAATGGCTCCGGCATCCTTTTGTGCCAATAGCGGCGTGGCGAGCGCAAGGAACATAATGAATAATGCAACCGAGAAAGTGCGAGGGAAACGGACGGACATGTTGAGCCTCCTGAACACTGGACGTTCGCAAGCGGCCTGTTTAAATCTGCAAGAGTTCGGGCGTTCCAATTGCGAGCTTTCCGTGTAATATTACGATGCATTCCTTTTACGTTCGTTTGATATCGTTTGTCAAGCGGATATTGTGACGTAGCTGCCCGGAACGCGACTTCGCAGGCCAGCGGAATCGCGATGGTGGAGCAAAGCAGAAACATCAGGGAAAGAGGTTACTCATGATCCCAGGAAAACACGGGACTGCGCTTATCGGTACGGCACTTGTTCTCCTACTCATACTGACGGCTTGCTCGAAGTTGTCGAAAGCACCGCTGCAGTCGCGGCTGAAGGCCGCGACCGCCCAGTCAGAACCCACCCAGCCTTCCG
Source organism: uncultured Acidobacteriaceae bacterium (assembly GCA_963791085.1). Lineage (GTDB taxonomy): Bacteria > Acidobacteriota > Terriglobia > Terriglobales > Acidobacteriaceae > Acidiflorens. Next base: position 786,548 of record CAWBQG010000001.1, read on the forward strand.
CGATCCATGTAAACGTGAACGCAGACGGCCCAGTGGTGCTCACGACAAGAGCGGCCGAGTTCCAATTGACGCCGGATGGCTACATGCTCGCATTTCTGTTGCGAGATGGGAAGAAACTTTCGCTGGACGAACCTCACGCTGCCACTTCCTCGGACAGCAATTTCGTGAGCGTCAGGGGAAAGGATGTTCATTTTAGACTCGACTTCCAACAGGCGCAGGTGAGCGAAGCGATCGGCAAGATGGGGGCTGGGAAGCGGGTGGAGATTCCGGCGCGTCAACTGGGTTCGTTGGGGACTGATTTGCAGAGCGTGTTGGCGATCGAGGTCTATGACCAGTTCCCGAATATTCTACTGAGCACGGTGGAGTACAAGAACATCGGCGCGAGGGAAATTGTCATCGAGAAAAGCGTGAATCAGCGGCACCGGTTGAACGGGCGACTGGGCGACGCAAAGGCGCAGCCGTGGCAAATGTGGTCATTTCATGGCGCGAGCTACGCCTGGGGAAAAGACGATGTCGTAAAGCTGACGCCTGTGTTTTCCCAGCCCAACATCATGGGAGAAATGGTCAAAGGCGGCTATGGTGGCGGGATTCCAGTGGTCGCTTTCTGGACGCGCGAGGTGGGCGAAGCGATCGGGCACGTGGAAACGATTCCGATTTCCGCGTCGATCCCGACTAAAGTGGGAGCTGATGGACGCGTGAATGCCGAGGTGGACTACGCCGACATCACGCTGAGGCCGGGCGAAAAGTATTCCACTCCTCGCAGTTTCGTCGCGGTCTTCGCGGGCGACTTCTATGAACCGCTGCGGATTTGGTCGAGCGTGCTGCAGAAGGAAGGCTGGGAACTGCCCAAGCCGTCGAGCGAAGCCTATAGCGTGAGCTGGTGCGGCTGGGGATACGAGTTCAACGTAACGCCCGCGCAGATGCTGGGCACGGTTCCAAAACTGAAGGAGATGGGCATCAAGTGGGTGACGCTGGACGATCGCTGGTTCGATGCTTATGGCGACTGGAATCCGCGCCCGGACACTTTTCCTGGAGATTCCATCAAGAAAATGACCGATGACTTCCACGAGCAAGGCATGCTGGCACAGTTGTGGTGGTTGCCGCTTGGGGTGGAGGATGGCGAGGGAAAATGGGAATCGCACAAGTACGCGGTCTCGAAAGTTGTGCAGGAGCATCCGGAATGGCTGATCATGGACAAGAACGGTAAACATGCGCGCATGACTCGCGGTCTGGCGGCGCTGTGTCCGGCGGTGCCGGAAGTTCGAGCGTATCACAAGCAGCTGACGGAGAAATTCATTCGCGACTGGGGATTCGACGGCAGTAAGCTCGATAACATTTACAGCGTTCCGGCCTGCTACAACCCGGCGCACCATCACAAGTCGCCGCAGGATTCGGTGAATGCGATGGGGGATGTCTACAAGGAGATCTTCCAGACGACGCGCGCGCTGAAGCCGCAGAGCGTGACCCAGAGCTGTCCGTGTGGCACGCCGCCATCGTTGGCATGGTTGCCGTTTATGGACCAGGCGGTGACCGCCGACCCGGTGGGGGCGGTGCAGGTGCGGCGGCGGATCAAAATGTATAAGGCATTGCTCGGGCCTGACTCGGCCATCTACGGTGATCACGTCGAACTTTCTGCGATGACCAAAGTGGGGAACGAGTGGAGAGAACACGGCGACGATTTCGCTTCCACCATTGGGGCTGGAGGAGTGGTGGGAACGAAGTTTGTCTGGCCCGATCCCGGCCCGAAATTCAAGGACGTCAATCTGACCCCTGCGAAAGAAGAGCGCTGGAAGAAATGGATCGGCTTATACAACCAGAAGATGCTGTCGAAGGGAGAGTTTAGGAACCTTTACGTGACCGGCTACGACACACCTGAGGGATATGCCATCGCGAAAGACGGCAAAATGTATTACGCATTTTTCGCTTCTTCTGGCTCGTGGAAAGGTGAAGTCGAACTGCGCGGATTGAAGCCTGGGAAGTATCGCGTCGGTGACTACAGCGAGGACAAAGATCTCGGCACCGTGGAGGTGACGGCAAACGGTGTAGCGAAACTACCCACGGACTTCAAGGATCATCTGCTGTTGGAGGTCAGTTCGCAGCCGTGAAGTTCCGGCAGTGTCCACGTTTATCAATCACAAGGGCACAAAGGCACACGAAGGTGCGATCGCCGCGTTTCCTCCGTACTCCCCGGTGTCCTTTGTGTTTAATTCCAAGTTTCGCCAGGATGGCGCGATCGAGAGCAGGCAGATATAAGGGTCGCCGACGTCCGCGCTCGACCGGGACAGAGAGGCGCTGCGATCGGCGGAACAAAACGCGGAGCCGTGGTGCACCTTCTCTCGGTGCTCGCTTAAACTAACTTTGCACGCCCTCACGACACCATGATCACGCCGTGGGGGCGATGCATTTTAAGCCTGTGTTCGGGGTAAAGCTCTAAAGATAGGACTCATCGACATACGCTGGCTCTATGGAGCAATGTTGACATAATGCCGAACTATCTTGAAGCTTGCATTAGCATCGAGGTCAGGCGTAAATCTTCACGTTTGACACAACCCGGCCGATGATGCCGTTCGGGCTTGGACAATCCGGTTGGAGCCCCAGTCGCAACGAACAGAACAGCCCCAACAACTGGGCCAGTATCACGTCCACAGGTGCGCGGTATTCGTCCCTGAGTTCGGGTGCGTGCAGGGAAAGCACGTGATCAGCGAGGCGGCTAAGATCGTCTGTGACATATGGGGCCACCACGACGAGTAACTTTCCGAGCTGCTTTCTATTTACTTCACGGAGCAGATCCAACTCATAATTCCGACGGCGCAGATCTCTGGAAAGAAAGCTCACGAATACGGTGTCCCGATCCAGAGCCGACATGGGGCCGTGGCGAAGTCCCAGTGTAGACTCCCAGAAAGTCTGTATCGTTCCCGCAGTCAGTTCCAGGAGTTTCAGCGCGGACTCTTGCCCTACGGCCCGCAGTACTCCTGATCCTACAAAACAGGCCTTCGAGAAACCCTCCTGCGCGATAGCAGTTGCAAGCTGCGGCACGCTCCCTAAGAATCGTTCTCCCGCTTGCAGCAACATAGAGAATGTATCCTCGTAATCATGGGGAGAAGACACATGGGCGATGCAATGGCCAGCAATCACCATGTTCGTGTAAGAACTGGTCATGGCCAGTCCGCGGTCGTTCGCCGTATCGTCCAAAGCGAGCACGAAGGTGCGGTCGGACGCTTTTTCGCAAACCGCAACCATCCGACCCTCTTGGTTGCAGGTGACCAGCAGGTGCCTTATTTTAGGATATTTTTCAAGTGCGGCATCGAGTACAGCCACCCCCTCGGAACTGTCGCCGGAACGAGAGAACGAAACCCATAAGTACGGTCGGTCAGCGAAAACCAAATCATCGAGGTTCGTCAGCAGGTCCGTGCTAGGAACTGCCCAAACCTCGCACCCCCACAACCGCCGCAGCAGCAGGGTTAGTGCGCCGCCAATATAGTCAGAAGTGCCCGCGCCCACTAGTAACACGGTAGAGCGGGCCTTCTTTCCCGCGCCAATGCCCGACTCACGCAGAAACTGGCGCAGATCACGCCGCCGCTCCGCGCAAATCTTGTACGTCTTCTGCCATGTCGCGGGCTGGTGGAAGATTTCCTGCGGAGTGTAGCGGGTACCGCGGGCCTGCTTTTCTTCCTCGCTGGCGCCGATTAACGCCAGTAGTGCGTCCGACACGCGCTCCTGAGTCAAGGTCCCTCCTTCCCCCACACTAACCAACCGGACTATAGCACCAAACCATGTCGGAATATATAGAAATAGTTAGAAACACCTAACAATGCAACGAAACAACACTAAACCTCCTCACAGGCTGGACGGCCGCTGTGCCGTCATCGTTACGGGAACCATCTTCCTCGCTGGCGCCTTCGCGTGCGTTATTGGCAGGCCTCACTGAGAGCGGCCGAACATCGTCGGAATCGCTGCGTGCGAGGCTCGCAAGATCCAGTTCGCGTTGAAGTTTTCGCCTTAGCCCGGGCTACAAAGCTGAGCCTGTCGCCCTCATGCCGCAAGCCGCAGCATGAGGGCGTAAGACAGTTCGGATGTGTTCTTGAATCATATCTTCGGCATGCATCCGCAGCCGCACCCGGCAGGTATCGATGTTGGCGCGAAGTTGAGCCAGTTCTTGCTGAACCTTAAAGCGAGAGGGGCGGAGAGAGCGCGGTCAGGTCTTCAATCAAATCTGGTTGACAAGGGCCTATGATGTTAATACATTTGCGACGGTTTTGTTCATCATTTCTGCTCGTTTCAGAGCGAATAACGTGCATTTTGAAAATCATAGCTCAATGGAGGTTTCATGCGAGATCACGGTTTCTTCGGAGCTGGTTCAAACCTACGCCCTCCTCGCGCGCAGAAGTTGATCCTTTCGGCAGTCGTCGCATTCTCTTTTGCGACCGTCGCATTTTCTGCCGATATGGAGCTCAGGAATGCTGAAGTGGTAGTCCGGATCAATTCCAGTGATGGTTCCTATTCGATTTCCACCAGGGGAGCTGTGTCTCCGACACTGCGTGCGGGCATCGCCGCTGAGGTGGATCATCGCTGGATCAAGGCCTCCGAATATCCTAAGCATGAGATTGCGAGCTCGGATTTCGAAGACACGCTCGGGCGGGGACAACAAGCGACGGTGAGGGCGACCGGGCTATCCGATCGTCCGGACCTGACCTATACGATTCGCGTGTACAAAGGCCACCCTTTTGGTGAGATTCAGGTCCAGATCCAGAACCATTCCGGACGCGAGGTTCAAGTCCAGAGCATTCGCAGTTTGGAGGCGGAGGGTAGGGCGATCCTTGATCTTCATGCGAATCCTAGCGCAGATCGTGTTCTATCCGACAGCTTCAGCGAAGATTGGCCGCCGCTTCGAATTTACGATCTGGGGCAGGCGCCCCACGGCATGCATCGAGCTATCGGCAGTCAACTGGTTTACAACCAGCAAAGCAAGGAAAGCGTCTTCTTCGGAGCACTTACTTCCGATCGGCTGCTTACAATTCTCCATCTGCAAACACAGACTGCATCCCCCGCCCCGCAAATCGCAGGTTACACCGTAGATTGCACAGGCACAACTGAGATTCAGGCGACTGCCGGGGAATCGGGATTGCGGGAAGGTCCTCGAGAAAATCTGATTGAGCTGAGTCTGCCGCTTCCGAACGGCGGGAGCATGTCTTCGGAACGCCTGATGTTTGCTGCTGGATCCGATTATCACGCACAGCTCGAAGACTATGGAGCAGCGATCCGCGAACTGCATCACAGTCGTATCGCCGAAGACAACATGCTCGGATGGTGGAGTTGGACCGCCTTTTACATGAACATCACGGAAGGAAACACTTTCACGAACGCGCTGTGGCAGGCGGAACAGTTGAAATCTCTCGGCTACGACTACTTTCATTTCGATTTCGGATATGGATACGCACGCTCCGACTACGCTGTGCCGAACGCTTCCAAGTTTCCCCATGGCATGCGTACTCTCACGCAGCGTATCCGACAGCTAGGGCTGAGGATCGGTATCTGGACCGCACCGTTCGAGGTCGGGGAGCGCAGCTCAGTCTACGAGAACCACAAAGATTGGCTAGTACATAATGCGCAGGGTGACCCGATTCCGATCACAAAAGACGAAGAAGTTCCCTCGGAGAGGCTATTTGTGCTCGATGCGACCAATCCAGGAGCGCAGGAGTTTCTCCGCCAGACCTACCGCACGCTGGTTCGAGAATGGGGTGTGAAATATATCAAACTCGATTTCATGGATAACACCGCGATCGAAGGCTATTACTTCCGGCCAAATACAACTGCCCTGGAAGCTCAGCGAACGGGATTGCAGGTTATCCGTGACGCGGTGGGCGATGATGTCCTGCTGGATAAAGACGGCAGCCCTATGCTGAATCCGGTTGGGCTTGTGGATGAAGGGCGTACTTCGCAGGATACCGGGCACACATTTGCGCGCAGCAAGGAAGCTGCTCCTGGCATCGCGGCGCGATATTACATGCACCGGAATTTTTTCATCGCTGATCCAGACGCATTTACAGTATCGCGGCAGCTCTTGGAGGAGCGCAAAATTCAGTCTCCGCTCACGCTGGACGAAGCTAAAGTGTCGATCGCGCTTTCGGCGGTTTCCGGAGGAATGTACGAAATCGGCGACGACCTTCCGACTTTAGGAGCAGATTCCGATCGCGTCGCGCTGCTGAAGAACCCGGACCTGCTGCACATGGTCAAATTGGGGCGTGCGGCGACTCCCATCGATCTTCTCAGCTATGGCACAGATGATGAGCAGCCCAGCGTTTTTCTGCTGCACGAAGACGCGCGACAGTCGATTCTGGCAGTTTTTAATTGGACGGAACAACTCAGACCTCATCGGTTCTCGCTCTCCGAGCTCAAGGTCCCTAGCGGACGCAATTATGATTTTGAAGATATCTTTGAGCCCGGGCATCCCTTGTCAGCACAGGGTGATTCCATTCAGTGGAAACAACCAGCCCACTCGGTGAAACTGGTGAAGATCATCGACACTTCGCTACCGGCACAGGCTCCTTCAATCACGATTCAAGTTCCAGAGCGTGCGAAAATTGACGAAGATCTGAAGCTGTCGTGCAGCGTCAATACCACAGGTGTGCCGGCCCTCGCATATCACTGGGACTTCGGCGACGGTACAACGGAGGAGGGCAGGCAGATAAGCCACGCTTATACGAAGGCCGGGGATTACACTGTTCGGATAGTCGTGGATGGCATCGACGGTGTGCCGGCGGAGAAGAAGGCATCGGTCTCGGTGAACGGAACCACCCGCCTGCCGCCCCCGAGTCGCTACCAGCCAGATTGAAAACATTACGGCTCCAAAGGAATCTCAAAGTTGATCAACTCCCCACGAAAGCCTCGGGTACGAACTGCTCCATAAGCAAGGCCTAGCACCATCCAGATTGTGCCTGCAATTTTGGCGGATGGATTCAGGTTCCACCAGAGCAGCGAGCAGATCACGAATCCGAAGACGGGGGGCAATAGGTCGCTGAACCCGCGCTTCCCGCCGCGAATGTAATAGCGGACCAGGGACGACGCACTTACTCCCATAAAAGCAATCAGAGCGCCGAAGTTGAGCAACTCAACTCCTCTTTCGAAGCTGATGGTGAGCGCACCCAACAGAGCAAGAGCACCCGCCCTGGTCTTAGGGCTGATTCCGGGACTCGCCGTGAATGCGAAGTGCGCCCAACCAGGATTCTCCTGACACATCTTGCGGATCAGATCGCGGGTCCCGCGGGCAATGATGGATCGTCCGGGTTGTCCGTGCCGAACCTTCCACGTCCAGAACAGGCGAAAGCCCTTGCGATGCCAGGCCACGACCGTTTCGGCCTGGGCCATGTTTTCGAGTTCGAGGTCAGCACGCGAACGGACAATTGAACACAAGGCGATGAGGAGTGCGGCAAGAGAAATAGGTATCGAGGGGAGAGAGTTCGGAAAGAAGTATAATTCCTGCGCACTCAGGTCAGTGCGGGTTTCCGAGAGACACAGTCATCGGAGATGGAACCGCGGGTACCGCGATCAAATTTGTCACCGCACGCTTACGGCAGGGGATCGGTGCTGTATATTACCCGAAAAACCGACGAATCAATTTCGCACCACTTTGGTCCCATGTCGATTCCAGATCTGGGAATTTGGATCTGCCAAGGGGGATGGCCGGGTGTAGGTGGAGGGCACTTCACGGCGACGCTTAAGCCGTGTACGGGTTTGTCCGACTCTTTGGCGCACGCGATCGCGAACGGCGGTTGCGCGACTCTCCGGCCACGTGAGAAAAAGAATTGGGCACTCCGGATACAGGTGCAGTCGGGCCTTCCGCAAGACCTCACACAAAGGCCTTCTAAGTGAACCTGACGACGATTGATTGGCTTCTGGTTACGATTTACTTCGTGTTTGTGCTAGGCATTGGCGCGGCCCTGAAGCGCCAGATGAAGACCAGCACAGATTATTTCCTAGCCGGACGGTCGATCCCAGCATGGATTTGTGGCCTGGCATTCATTTCTGCCAACCTCGGGGCCCAGGAAGTCATTGGCATGGGGGCCTCCGGCGCCAAGTACGGAATCGCAACGAGTCACTTTTACTGGATTGGAGCGATCCCGGCCATGGTGTTCGTGGGCGTCTTCATGATGCCGTTCTACTACGGATCGCGCGCCCGCTCCGTGCCGGAGTATCTGCGCCTGCGCTTCGACGAAAAGACGCGGACACTGAACGCGATTTCGTTCGCCACGATGACCGTCTTTTCCTCTGGCATTTCCATGTACGCCATGGCCAAGCTGATTCAAACTCTCCGCATCCTGGACGTCCCGCTCCAAAAGGCCGGGCTCAACGCGTCGTGGACGTTTCACCTAGCCGTCGTGGCATCGGCTCTGGTCGTGCTCGGATACATTCTGCTCGGCGGCTTGACCAGCGCTATTTACAACGAGGTTCTGCAGTTCTTCCTTATTGTTGCGGGTTTTCTGCCCCTAGTGTGGCTAGGGTTGAGAAATGTAGGTGGGTGGAACGGGCTGAAAGCATCTTTGGGGCCCACTTATACCCACGCCTGGATCGGCTTGAGTAGTCCGCAAACTAACCGTCTTGGCGTGGAGTGGACGGGTTTGTGCCTGGGGTTGGGATTCGTTCTCTCTTTTGGTTACTGGTGCACAGATTTCCTGGTTGTGCAGCGCGCGATGGCGGCGGATTCCATGGAGTCCGCGCGAAGAACTCCACTCATCGCCGCATTTCCCAAAATGCTCTTCCCCTTTCTCGTGATCTTGCCGGGACTCATCGCTATGGCTGTGCCGGCAACCATGGCAACGCACGCGGCGGACAGAAGACTCGGGGCACAAATCCAGCGTGAGAGAGGAATCATCCCCTTCAAAGTCGACCCAGCCTCGAACAGGCCTCTTGTCGATAGCAATGGAAATCCCCAATTGGATTATGATCTGGCCGTCCCCAGCATGCTCCTGCACTTCTACCCAACCGGAATGCTTGGCCTTGGGATCACCGCGCTGCTGGCAAGCTTTATGTCGGGGATGGCGGGCAACGTCACCGCGTTTAACACGGTGTGCACTTACGATATTTACCAATCCTACATAAGACCGCAGGCCAGCGACCGGCATTACCTGGCGGTGGGGCGGATTGTGACCGTGGCCGGTATCGCGCTTTCCGTCATGGCGGCTTACGTCGCCAGCCAGTTCAACAACATTATGGATATGTTGCAACTGGTCTTTGCTTTTGTGAATGCTCCGCTGTTCGCCACTTTCCTCCTGGGCATGTTCTGGAAGCGGGCTACCGGTAATGGCGCTTTTGCTGGACTGTTGGGGGGGACCGCGGCGGCAGCAACGCACCATGCTCTCACGATTCCAAATGGAGCCGTTCCTGGCATTAAAGGAGGATGGCTGGGCATTCTCCACCTCTACCCAAGCGAGATGGCACAGAACTTCTGGACTGCCATCTTCGCCTGGACGACGTGTTTTCTTCTCACGATTCTTGTGAGCGTGCTGACCATGGCGCCGGATGAAAGGGAATTAGTCGGTCTGGTTTACTCCCTGACTCTGCGTCAAAAAGCGACTGGCGTTCATTGGTACGAGCGTCCAGCCTATTTGGGGTTGATTGCGTTGGCCGCAACGGTAGTTTTGAACTTCATCTTTCGGTAGAGAGGCATTGTGCAACTCGACGTTCGTCTGCCCATTGGCGCCCTGTTTTCGGTCTATGGTCTGATTTTGATGCTTTTGGGCTTTCTGCGCGATCTGCCGCAGCGCCATGCGGATTCTGGACTCGGTATCAACCTGGAATGGGGCACGGTTTTGTTGGCATTCGGTCTTATGATGCTTCTTCTCGCACGCAGGCGTCGTTCACGAGAAACAACCGAGCGCGAACTGAACGATAAGTGACGCGAGGCATTTTGACCTAAAGTGGCGTAGTTCGTGTCTCTGGTTTTCTTTACGCTGCGCCGTACGGATTTGTAGGGCAAGCTTATGGAATTGGTCTCGACCCCTTTAGCAGGACTGCGGGCACGATTCGGCGATCGTGGACGAGTTTATCTCGCCCCCGGCCGCGTCAACCTGATCGGGGAACACACGGACTACAGCGACGGCTACGTCATGCCCGCCGCCATCAACCTGTATTGCGGGGTGGCAATCGATAGGCGCAACGACCGTACTCTGCTCATCAGCTCTGCTAACGCGACGGGAGAGGCCCGTGCCCATCTTGATAATCTCCCGACCAACCGCAGCGGCCATTGGACGGACTATGTTATCGGAATTGCAGCGGCGCTCGAACGGGCTGGCTTCCTGCTGCCGGGAGCCAACCTTTATATTCAGAGCGAAGTTCCTCTTGGTTCCGGTCTGAGTTCGTCGGCAGCGCTCGAAACCTCCGTGGCCTACGCTCTTCTGGACTCAGCGGGATATTCAGTGGACCTCCGCAAGCTCGCCCTGCTCTGCCAGCGCGTGGAGAACGAGTACGTCGGCGCCAGATGCGGAATCATGGATCAGTTTATCGCCTGTCACGGCAAGAGCGGCCATGCTGTGTTGTTGGACTGCCGCTCCCTGGACTTCCGGCTCCTTAGCGTGCCAGCGCAGGCCCGCCTCGTCATCTGTAACACCATGGTGAAGCACGCGCTTGCAAGTTCGGAGTACAACCGCAGGCGCGCCGAGTGTGAAGAAGCTGTGCGACTGCTCGCGACGAAGCTCCCTTGCGTCCGCGCTCTTCGTGATGTGAGGAAGTGTGACTTGGAAAGTAACCGCTCACTCCTCCCGGTTGCGATCTATAAGCGAGCGTGCCATGTCATCGAGGAAAACGACCGCACGCTAAAAGCGGCGTCAGCGTTGGCAACCGGAGATCTTAGTCTATTCGGAGAATTGATGGCGGAATCGCATCGTAGCCTGAAGAACCTTTACGAAGTCAGCTGCCAGGAGTTAGATCTGATGGTTGATATCGCCAATCGGACCAGTGGCGTATACGGAGCTCGGATGACGGGTGGTGGCTTCGGGGGGTGCACAGTCAATCTCATACGAGCTGAAACCGCGGCCGACTTCGCCCACCAAGTCGGCGACGCCTACTACTCCGCCACCGGTCTTCGTCCCGACATTTATATTTGCGACATATCAGAAGGAGTGGGGCCAGTTTCCTGATGTGAGCCCAACAGGGAACCTTCGAGATCGACTGACACCTTATCACGACGGGAATCAAGAGAAATCATGCCAACTTCACCGATGAAGCGCACTGCGGAACTAGCGGATCTTCCTCACCAACGCCTCAACCCTTTGACAGGTCGGTGGGTTCTTGTCTCCCCGCAGCGCACGCAGCGTCCATGGCTTGGAAAAGTGGAAGAGCGCCCCATTGAAGCTACGCTGGCTTATGACCCCTCCTGTTATCTCTGCCCCGGAAATGCCCGGGCTGGGAATATGTGCAATCCACCCTATTCCACTACGTTCGTTTTTGACAATGATTATCCTGCCTTGTTGCAGGACACGCCGCAGTGCGAAATCGACGAATCAGGATTGATCGTGGCACGGTCGGAACAAGGCCTGTGCCGAGTCATTTGCTTCTCTCCCCGGCATGACCTCACGATTCCCCGCTTGAGCCTAGCCGAGTTGCGTCAAGTCGTCGACGTGTGGGTGGAGCAGTACCAAACGCTCGGCTCGATGCCTTTTGTAAATCACGTGCTCGTCTTTGAAAACCGCGGCATGATCATGGGTACAAGCAATCCGCATCCTCACTGCCAGGTCTGGGCCAATGCCACGGTGCCCAATGAAACCCAAACAGAACAGAATTCGCTGCTGCGATACAGCGCGCATATTGGCTCTTGTCTGCTTTGCGACTACTTGCGCCTCGAACTCCAGCTTGAAGAGCGAATCGTTTGCGAGAACGAAGGCTTCGTGGTCGTAGTCCCGTACTGGGCGGTGTGGCCCTTCGAAACGCTGCTTTTAAGCCGCCGACACCTCGGGGCCATGGATCAACTGACCAGCCAGGAACGCGATCTGTTGGGCGATCTCCTTAAACGACTCACCACCCGGTACGACAATCTTTTTGAGACCGGGTTCCCCTATTCCATGGGCTTTCATCAGATGCCTACCGATGGACAATCGCATCCGGAGTGGCACTTCCACGCCCACTACTACCCGCCCTTGTTGCGCTCGGCGACGGTGCAGAAGTTCATGGTTGGATACGAAATGCTGGCAACGCCGCAGCGGGACATTACGGCAGAAAGCTCTGCCGGTCGTCTGCGAGGCCTCAGCGAGGTCCATTACCTGTAGTCGCGCGGTGAGTGAGGTTCTCAAAGTTATTAAACGCAATCATACGGATGTCACCTGCTCTGATCTTCGCGGGAGGCCGTCCATGCGAGTTCCAGAGTTCCAGTGTGCTGAGTGTTTGCCGGTTCGCCTTGGCTTGCTCTCCACCACCTACCTTGTTCTTCTCCTCCAAACGACGCCCCTCGGGCAGGCGGGCTATTGGGATGGTGCCCCTTTTTCTAGCTCTTCCATGCTTGCCTCGACTCTTGCGATATCGTGGGCATATCTGCCCGGGTCCCCCCGGGCAAGTTCTCGGTAGATGGTCAGGGCCTCAGCATAGTGGGCGCGAGATTCTTCGATCCTGTTCTGATTTCTGTCCAGAAACCCCAAGTTGTTCAGCGTTCCAGCCATATCGGGCAGGAAAGGGTCGGGTTTCATCTGGGCCAGTTGACGGTGGATCTTCAAGGCCTCCTCATAGTGCTGGCGTGCGTCTTCCATCCGCTTCTGCAGCAGATATAGGTTTCCCATGTTGTTCAACGTCGTGGCCATTTCCGGCAGGTAGTCGGTTGGGTTCTGCTGGGCCAGTTGACCCTGAATCTTCAGGGCCTCTTCATGGTGCTGGAGGCCTTCGTCTATCCGCTTCTGGAGTCTGTCCAAGAGCGCCAGGTTGTTCAGCGTCATGGCCATGTCGGGCAGGTAGGGGTCCGGGTTGTGCTGTACCAGTTGACGATGAATTTTCAGGGCTTCCTCACAGTGCTGGCGTGCCTCGTCCATCCGCTTCTGGAGTAGATCCAGGCTCCCCAGGTTGTTCAACGTAGCGGCCACGTTCGGCAAGGATGCGTTTGGGTTCTGCTGCGCCAGTCGACGGTGAATCGTCAAGGCCTCCTCATAGTGTTGGCGACCTTCGTCCATCCGGTTCTGGAGTCGATCCAGATTCGCCAAGTTGCTCAATGTCGTGGCCATGTCCGGCAAATAAGCAGCTGGACTTTGCTGGGTCAGTTGGCGGCGCAGTTCCAAAGCCCGCTCGAAGTGCCGGCGGGCTTCTTCCATTTGCCTCTGTTTCGTATCCAGGTTTCCTCGGTGGATCAGTGCTGTGGCCATCTCAGGTTCCAGGAGAGCTGAACCCATAGCATCATGCGCAAAGGGATTTCGCTCGTTAACCGCCAGCGCGTGTGACCACAGGTCGTAGTCGTTGTCCCAATAGCTCAACTGGCGTGAGTTAACGGCGCCTAGCGCTGTCAAAGCGCACAGCGCAGGGATTACCCGCCAAGCCTTGCGGACTTTCTTTGCCTCCGCCAAATCGTCAAGACTCCAGGCAATCATCACGAAGATTCCGATCAGCGGCACGTAGGCATAGCGATCCGCCATGGCGGCATCTCCGACCTGCACCAAGCCGATGACCGGAATCAAGGTACCCAGAAACCAGAACCAGCCCACCGGCAGGTAGCGCTTGCGGCGAAACACCACCACAAGCGCCGTGATCACGACCAAAATTAGCGCGGACAACGTGACCTGCCATACCGGCAGAGTGGCGGAATGGGGATAGAGCGGAGCAAGCCGCGTTGGCCAGAGCATTTTCCAAAGGTACAGTCCATAGGCGACAGTGGCATTCGCGATTCGTATCGCGAGCGGAAACTGTTGTAAGGTACGCACAGCATATCCAGTTCGCTGCGCCTTTAAAGTGATGCATGCACTCGCGGCCGAGAGAACGAGCAGCGGAGTTTTCTCCAGCAGCAGGCTCGAGACTGCCAATTGCGGCGGGGGGACAACGGAACGCGGGCTCCCTACGGTTCTGCCGAGCGGCCAATAATCCAGCAGCAATAGGACAAAAGGCAGGGTAACGACCATCGGCTTAGCCATCAGTCCCGCGGCGAACAGCGCCGCCACCAGCAGATAACGCCGCCACTCCGGCTTCTGGGCGTACCTAACATAAGCGCCGATCGCTAACAAAAAGAAAAGCGTGCTCAGCACATTCTTGCGTTCTGCCACCCACGCCACCGACTCGACATTGAACGGGTGGAACGCGAACAGCGCCGCCACCAGCAAGCTTGGCCCAACACGCTTTGTGACCCACTCCAACAGTAGAAATAACAACACCGCATTGAGCGCGTGGAGCAGCACACTATCCAAATGATGACCTGCGGGGTTCAGTCCAAAGAGTTGGTAGTCGAGAGCATGCGAAAGCCAGGTCAGAGGGTGCCAATTCGCGGACTCGGTTGACGTAAATGCCCACTTGATGGTGCTCCAGGCCAAGCCACGCTGGATGTGGTGATTTGCGGTGACGTAATCACGATCGTCGAAGATGAAAAAGGCGTGACGGCTCACTGGGCTGTAGAGCGCGACAGTTACTGTTGCGAGCAAAACGCAGAGAATGGCATTCAGGTTTTTGCCTGTGAGGAATGGCTTTCTCGAAAGTGCTCTTGTGTTCCCCCTCTTGCGGCCTTGGGCGCGTGTTTTCGAGAAAGCTTTGCTGCGGCTCATTTCGCTTATCCGATTTTACAGCCCACAATACACCAACGCGGCACGGGGCTGACGCGCTTCATCTTGCATGGACAAGACTGAAATTGGTCTAGCGTCTGCATTTATGGCATAGTAATTTTGAGGTCTTCTATTGAGTCCCCGTGATTTACGAGTGACCACTCCCCCCGAGGTCCGTTATCTCCGCAGGCTAATGGGGTTTGGTTTTGAGATCGAGGAATGAGTTCTACTGCTAGCCCACCCGCCGACGCGCCCCGCCTGAGGCGCTCGCTCACGCTCTGGGACTTGATTCTGTACGGCGTGATCGTGATTCAGCCGGTCGCACCCATGTCGGTCTTCGGCGTGCTCAGCGACCGCGGAAACGGGCACGTGGTTACAACCATCCTGATTGCGATGGTGGCGATGCTGTTCACCGCCATCAGCTATGGCCGCATGGCACGCGCCTATCCCAGCGCCGGCTCGGCCTTTACCTACGTCGGCCAGGAAATCAATCCTGCTCTTGGTTATGTCACCGGCTGGAGCATGGTGATGGATTACATGCTTAATCCGATCATCTGCACCATCTGGTGCAGCCAGCAGGCGCACGTGTTTGCTCCTGGCGTGGCGTACTGGGTGTGGGCTGTCTTCTTTGTGCTGGTGTTTACGCTTCTGAACATCCAAGGAGTGAAAACCTCGGCTCGGGTCAACTCGGCGCTGGCGGCAGGGATGGGCATTGTGATTGCAATTTTCTTTGTGGTCGCGGCGCGTTACGTTTTCGGACACCCACACGAGGGCGCGGGTTTTTATACGCGGCCCTTTTACGATCCGATCCTATGGAACACGAAGGCCGTGCTCGGAGGAACATCGATCGCGGTGCTCACCTACATCGGGTTCGACGGCATCTCTACTCTTTCGGAAGAAGCGGAAAATCCGCGCCGCAATATTCTGCTGGCGACGGTGCTGACCTGCCTCGTGATCGGCATTCTCTCTGCCGTTGAGGTTTATGCTGCGCAGTTGATCTGGCCCGCATCGCAGCCTTTTCCGGACGTCGATACGGCCTTCGTTCACGTTGCCGGCCGCGCCTGGAAGCCAATGTTTGGCATCATCGGATTAACTCTGCTAGTCGCAAACTTCGGATCGGGCATGGGCGCGCAGATCGGAGCGGCACGCCTGCTCTACGGAATGGGACGAAGCAACGCGCTCCCGAAATCGTTTTTCGGGGTCGTCGACGCGAAGCATCGAGTTCCTCGGAATAACGTGCTGTTTGTGGGTACGATCGCCCTGATCGGCGCGTTCGTTATAAGTTACGGCCTCGGAGCTGAGATGCTCAATTTCGGTGCGCTCATCGCCTTCATGGGTGTGAATGCGGCCGCTTTTATGCGCTATGTGGTGCGTGATCAAAAAAGAACGCTGTCGTTCATCCTGCCACCCGTTCTCGGCTTCGTAATCTGCTTCTTGCTCTGGCTCAGCCTCAGCACTCCCGCCAAGATCGCCGGTACCATGTGGATGGCAGCGGGAATCGCCTTCGGCGCCTGGAAGACGCGCGGTTTTCGAGGAGACCTGGTCAACTTCGATTTGCCCCCGGAAGAAGCTTAGAGCCGTTCCCATAAACAGTTCTGATGTATTGGGAACCAAGGGTTTAGTTATTCCGTTTCCCTGTTTATGAGACTTTTACGGCGTCTAAAATTCCCGCCTCCACCAAACGAAGGCAGAAACCACTGATCCATCGAATACGTCTCACGGGCCCACGGAAGTGCAAAATGTTTCATCTGGGCCATCCTTCATAAGCGGTTTTTTCCTTGACAATCATTTCGAACGGGAGTAGTCGTTAAAGCGCAAACGAAATGTAATATAAACGTTCGCAATAGTTCAAAAGATCATCTGCCGCCAACGCCGGTGCTCTGGCCTCCCAGGAGAATTAAGGTTATGAAATGCAATGTGTCGATGACGCGAAATCTCGGCATTGTACATGCCGCTCTCCTTGTGCTTGTCCTATTACTTACGCAGTCACTGGCCGCACAAGGGCCTGTCTACTATGTGTCGACCACTGGCAACGATAGCAATCCCGGCACGTTCTCCTCGCCTTGGTTAACCATCGGGCATGCGGCCGCTACAGCCACGGCAGGTGGCACTGTGTACGTGGAGGGGGGAGTTTACAACGAATCCGTGAACTTTACGAATTCTGGAACGGCTGGCGAGCCGATCACATTCGAAAGCTATCCCGGCCAGACTGCGGTGATCGACGGGACCGGCGTAGCCTGCTGCGGCACATCGGGCACACAGGGTCTCATCAATATCGTGAACCAGAGCTACATCACCATCAGCGGATTTGAAATTCGCAACTACACTACCAGCAGCGCAAGTCTGGTTCCGGCTGGCGTCTGGATTACGGGCTCCGGCACTGGCGTCCAGATTCTGAATAACCTGGTGCACAATATCACGACGACGGCGGAGAAGAACGGCAACTCTTTGGCCATCGCCGCTTACGGCACGTCGACGACTCCCATCACGCAGTTGATCATTAATGGCAACGAGGTTTACAGCAACAAAACCGGCAACAGCGAGACAGTGAACGTGGATGGGAACGTGACGTATTTTCAAATGAACAATAACATCGTTCATGACAATGACAACATCGGCATTGATGCGATTGGATACGAGGGTGTGGGTCCCGTAGGCTACGACGAGGCTATGTACGGGGAAATTAGTGGGAACACTATTTATAACATCAGCGGAATAGCGAATGCGGGTGAGGGAACTAGCTACGACGCCGACGGTGTCTACTGTGACTCGTGCGCCTATGTCACGATCGAGAACAACTGGATCTATAACGTCGACTACGGCGTCGAGGTGGCCAGTGAACACAAGAGTTGCCTGAGCAATGGCACAGAGTGGTCGGGTCCAGGCAATACCGGAACGCCTGGCACGGGCACGTCACCGTGCTACAGCAGGTATGTTACGGTACGTAACAACGTGATCAACAACTCGAGTGCTTGCGGTCACTCCATTGGCGGTTATGCGGCCAGTGTGGGCAGCAGTTATGACGTTGTCTCCGTCAACAACACTCTGTACAACAACAGTACGCAAAAACAGTCTGGCGAATATCAGATCCAGCACAATGTGGGCAGCGCGCAAGACAACTACTTCGAAAACAACATCGTCTACGCCGGCACATACAATGAGTGGATTTATAGTTTTGTTGCATCCTCGACGGCGTACCCTGCCCCGCCAGCAACGCTCAATTACAACCTGTACTACTCTACCGCGGGCTACGTTAAAGGGACGTCAATCGATTGGGCCAAGGTGACTAGCTACACGAGTTTTGCAAACTTTCAGAGCACAACGGGAGAAGATGGAAGCTCGAACGTATCCAATCCCGCCTTCGAAAGCCTGACAGCTACGCCTCACAACTTTGACATTACCGCTGCTTCGCCGGCGGTCAATTACGGTGGCACCAGCCTCTCGTGCAGCATTGGCTGGTGTGATCCCAATGGCAGCTCCCCCAGCTCCATCTACGGCGCCACCGACTTCCTCGGTAACCCTCGGATGACCAGCGGGGCGATCAACATTGGTGCGTACCAAGTTACTGGAATTGCCACGAACACACTAACGGTGAGTCTGACTGCGGGGTCATACACTTTGCAGGCAGGTCAGTCGACAACTCTGACGGCTACGGTCTCGGCCAGTCCCGGGGGCGGCGGTGCGCCAAGCGGTACCGTGAACTTCATGCTCGGGTCAACCTTGCTGTCAACGCAAACGCTGCTGCCGACCGGCGCCACGACGACTGCGGTAAGTATGCCGCTTAGCGCGTCGCAACTCGCAACAGGCGCCAACACGTTAACGGCAGTGTACTCCGGGAATACGATGGGGACCAACTGTTGTACTGCAACATATCCACCTGGGGGAGCAACCCAGGTTGCTTGGTACCCAGGCGCAACTTCGTCGGCAATCACCGTGACGGGGCCGTCTCAGTCCGCTCAGACCATCACGTGCGGCACGCCCCCACCGGACAGCGCAGCCTACAACAGCAGCTTCCCAGTGACGTGTACCGCCAGTTCGGGCTTGGCGGTGGCTCTCACGTCTGGTGGAGTATGCACCGGCACCGGAACGGGCTCTGCAACCTACACCATGACCGGCGGCACGGGAACGTGCAATGTGTACGCAAACCAAGCCGGCAACGGGAGCTACTCGCCGGCACCGCTGGTCTCGTACAACGTGACTGCGATTCTGGCCTCTCAGACGATCACGTTCATGACGCCCCCACCCGGCAGCGCAGCCTACGGCAGCCAGTTCATGGTAGCGGCCACGGCCAGCTCTGGCTTGGCAGTCGCCTACACCAGCGCGGGCGCATGCTCGAACTCGGGTGCGACCTACACCATGACCAGCGGCACGGGCACCTGCTCGGTGATCGCGAATCAGATGGGTAACACGAACTACAACGCTGCGCCGACGGTTACGGATTCAGTGGCCGCGACGCTGGCCAGCCAGACGATTGTGCTGACGGGCGTTCCGGCGAGCGCGGAATACGGCACCAGCTTCACAGTGGGCGGCACAGGCGGCGGCAGCGGCCTCCCGCTGGTCTTCACCAGCGCGGGCGCTTGCAGCAATGTGGGCGCAACCTACTCCATGATTGCCTCGAGCGGAACCTGCTCGGTGATTGCCGACCAGGCCGGCGACGGCGTGAACTACGCGGCGGCGACTGAAGTTAACGATTCAGTGAGCGCGGCTTTGGCGAACGGAAGCGTAAGTGTTGCTTCCAGCCTGAGTCCGTCGGTCTACGGCCAGTCGGTAACGTTCACGGCGACGATCAGCAGCGATACCGGGCTGGTCAAGGGCCGCAGCGGAGCGACGCGTCGGAGCAAGGCGAAACCGATGGATCTCGGCGGCAACGTGACGTGGAACGTGGAAACGGGCTGCGGCACAACGCCGGTGGCGGCGGGCTATCCGGGAACGGCTACGTGTACGACGTCAATCCTTGCAGTGGGAACGGATACGGTCACGGCGAACTACTCGGGCGACACCAACCACAACCCAGGCTCGGGCACGGTGAGCCAGCAAGTGAATGCGTCGAATGGAAACGTGAGTGTCGTATCTAGTCTGAATCCGTCAACCTACGGCCAGTCAGTAACGTTCACGGCGACAGTCAGCGGCGACTATGGGCTGCTGAAAGGCCGCAGGAACGGCGCGAAGCCGATGGTTGCAACCGGCACGGTGACGTGGAACGTGGAAACGGGCTGCAGCACGAGCACATTGTCGGGCGATCCGGGAACAGCGACGTGTACCACGTCGATCCTCGCAGCGGGGACTGACACGGTCACGGCGAACTACTCGGGCGACGCGAACCACAACGCAGGCACAGGCACGGTGAGCCAGACGGTCACTGCAGCGGGCACGAGCGTAAGCGTTGCGCCCAGTCTGAATCCGTCGATCTACGGCCAATCGGTGACGTTCACGGCGACGATCAGCCCAGCGAGTCCTTCGTTCAAGGGCCGCAAGAACGGCGCGAGGCCGCAACAGACTGTAAGCGGCAGCGTGACATGGAGTGACAACACTGGCTGCGGTACAACGACGGTGGCGGCGGGCGATCAGGGAACGGCGACGTGTACCACGTCGATCCTCCCGGTAGGCCTTGCCAACACAGTCACAGCCGGCTACTCGGGTGACAGCAACAACAGCGCCGGCACGGGCTCGGCGAGCCAGGAAGTGGATGCCTCGAACGGCAACGTGAGTGTGGCATCCAGTCTGAATCCGTCGGTGTATGGTCAGTCGGTAACGTTCACGGCGACCATTACCGGGGACAACGGTATGGCGAAGCGCCGCAACAGTGCGAAGCCGCAGAACGTAAGCGGCAGCGTGACTTGGAGCGACTCTAATGGCGCGCTGACGTGCACGGAGAATGGCAGCAGCACAACCACGGTAACGTCGGGCTATCCAGGAACGGCGACTTGCACGTTGTCGACTTTGGCTGTGAACCTGTCGGACACGATCACCGGGAACTACTCGGGCGATGCCAACCACAACGCGGGCTCGGGCACGGTGATCCAGACGATCAACGCGTCGAACGGGAACGTGAGCGTCACGACCAGCGGGAGTCCTTCGATCTACGGCCAGTCGGTAACGTTCACGGCGTCGATCAGCGGCGACTACGGACTGCGCAAGGGCCGCAATGGACGCGCGAAACCGCAAGACGTAACCGGCACGGTAACGTGGAACGCCGAGACGGGCTGCGGCACGACGACAGTAACTTCAGGTAATCCGGGAACAGCGACGTGTACCACGTCGATCCTCGCAGTGGGAGCGGCGGATGTGATCACGGCGAACTACTCGGGCGACGCCAACCATAACGCGGGTACGGGCACGGTAAGCCAGGAAGTGGGTGCTTCGAATGGCAACGTGAGTGTTACTTCCAGCGGGAGCCCGTCGATCTACGGCCAGTCGGTAACGTTCACAGCGACTGTTACCGGGGACAATGGGCTGCTGAAGCGCCGCAACGGTGCGAAGCCGCAGGATGTAACCGGCACGGTCACGTGGAACCCGGAGACGGGTTGCAGCACGAGCACAGTGTCGGGCTATCCGGGAACAGCGACGTGTACAACGTCGATCCTCGCAGCGGGGACTGACACGGTCACGGCGAACTACTCAGGTGATGCCAACCACAACGCGGGCTCGGGCTCGGTAAGCCAAGTAGTGAATGCGTCGAACGGCAACGTGAGTGTTACTTCCAGTCTGAATCCATCTGCCTACGGCCAATCAGTGACGTTCACGGCGACGATTAGCGGCGACTACGGGCTGCTGAAGGGTCGCAATGGGCGTGCGAAGCCGCAGGATGTCAGTGGGACGGTGACTTGGAGTGATAACACCGGCTGCGGCCAGACCGCGGTAACGACGGGCAATCCGGGAACAGCGACTTGTACAACAGCGAGCCTCGCGGTGGGGAACGACACGATCACGGCGAACTACTCGGGCGACAGCAACCACAACGCAGGAACAGTCACGGCGAGCCAGACAGTCAATCAGGCGAGCCAGACCATCACGGTCAGCGTGCCGGCTCCCCCAACCGCGGTGAACAAGACCAGCTTCACGGTCGTGGCCACGGGGGGCGGCAGCGGCAACCCGGTTCTGTTCACCAGTTCTGGTGCGTGTACTAACGTACTCGGAACGTACACGATGAACTCCACCAAAATCGGTGCGGTTTG
This sequence comes from uncultured Acidobacteriaceae bacterium, assembly GCA_963791085.1. Taxonomy (GTDB): domain Bacteria; phylum Acidobacteriota; class Terriglobia; order Terriglobales; family Acidobacteriaceae; genus Acidiflorens. The sequence goes on from CAWBQG010000001.1 coordinate 808,434, forward strand.
CACGGTAACGATGAACCAGGCGGGCAACGTGAACTACAGTGCTGCACCGCCAGTCGTCGGGACCACCAAGATAGCGGCGGCGATTGCGCCGACGGTGAGCGTAAGCGCGCCGGCCAGCACTCCGTATCAGTCGACCTACACGGTGGTAGCCACCACGAACGCCAGCACGACCCCGACCCTCACGGCGGCACCGACCACGGTCTGCACGATCAGCGGGACCACGGTGACGATGGTGAACGGAACTGGGACGTGTACGGTAACAGCGAAGTGGGCAGCAGACGACGTATACAAGGCGGCCAGTGCAACAGGGAAGACCGCGGCGTCGAAACTGGCGAGCGTAATCACGTGGGCTTCGCCATCACCGATCACCTACGGGACGACGTTGAGCGGAGTCCTGGCTGCAACAGCCAACGTAGAGGGCAAGTTCACCTACAAGGCGAACGGGACCGCAGTGACGGCGACCAAGGTACTTGCGGTTGGCAGCTATACGCTGACGGCCACCTTCACTCCGACGGCGAGCACGGACTACGCAACCGCGACGGCGACGGTGGGGTTGGTAGTGAACCAAGCAGCCACGACGACCACCATCACCACCACCAGTCCCAATCCGTCCGTGGTAAACAAGGCGGTGAAGGTGAGCTTCACGGTGGCGCCGGGCAAACCGTCGGGCAGCGTGACGGTCACAGCGAGCACCGGGGAAACCTGCTCGGAAACGCTGATGAGCGGCAAAGGAAGCTGCTCGATCACGTTCGCCACGTCGGGAACTCGGACGCTGACAGCGAGCTATCCGGGCGACGCGAACAATGAGGCCAGCGTCTCGGCCGGCTTCACGCAGACGGTGAACTAGCGCAGCGACTGCCGGAAGGCAGACGATGCGCTTGCGACCGTAACCAATGCGGCCCAGGCAACCTGGGCCGCAATCCACTAGCTTCAGATGTTTACCCATGGAGGATTCCCTAATGTCAAAGTCTCGTTTGTTTCACCTGGTAGTTCTAATTGCGGTCGTTGCTTTCTTCATTTGCGGCCAACAAGCTCTAGCGCAACCACAACGGCACGGACGTGTAATGGCTTTTCCGAAGACGCACGCGCAGGTTCACCCAGACACCGGCAACTCACCTCCCGTTAACGGCCTGTATGGCATGGGTCAGGCGTTTGTCGCTACAAGCTACCCGACTCTGGATGGCAGCGGTAACGACATGTGGCCCTGCCTCGGCAACACAGCCGCTCCCAATTCCGATTGTGCCGACATAATCACCGGCGGAGAGGTCCTTGGCGTTCCGCAATACATCTGGTCCCTGGCAGACTGCAACGGAACCACCAACGGCAACGTTCCATGCGGTCAAATCATGTCGTGGTTCGAAGACGACGCGAACGACGTCACTGATGACCAGACTGAATTGATCACAGTCACGCAGGTCCAAAATGGGGCCACCGTTTACATTTACGATTCTGGCACGCAAGATTACGGTACCGATGCGCCGCCAAATGGCACCGGGGGATTAATCCCTCCGAACAACGATGTCATCAGTTACGATGATGCAAACTTCGGTGCCCTTGGTCAGACAGGCCCGAACAATGGCAACTGTACGGCCAACATCAACTACCCAGCACCGACAGCCGCGTATCCGGGCTACTTCGTTGTACAAGCCGGCAAGACTTGCGTCGACCCACAGCCAGGCTTGGCTACCATAACCGCAACGACCGGGCTCGCTACGCCCACGTGGAAGGAATCGACGAAGGCAAAGTGTACGGCCGCCGGCGTCACCTACCCCTGTTACACAGTCGCATTCAAGATGACGCATTCGCTGGTGCAGAAGTGGACCATCTGGCTCCAGTGAGTAAGCACATGGTTCCGGAGGGCGGCTCAGAGCGAGCCGCCTTCGGAATGAATTGCCTCAACCAACGTCCCAGGTGACGCGTCGGAGCACAACACGGCAAGTACTTGCGTTTATGACCTCTACTTCCCCTCCGCCATGTCAGGCGCAGATACACTCCGTGCCTTCGGCCCAGAGCTAGGCATTTCAAAATCCAAGGCGGCCGAATGAAAAACCAACCTAATCGGAGCACGGTAGCCCGACCGAAGAATAGCCTGTGGTACTCTTCAACGATGAGGCGCGGACGGGCCATCAGGCAAACGTGCTGCGCTTTGGTTTTGCTTGGCCTTGCACTGCCCGTCTGGAACCCCGGGCAACATGACTTGGTGCGAGAATCCGCTTCTGCCGGCGCGCTCAAAACTTCAACTGATCTTCAGATCCAAAGCTCAGTCTTGCGAATCGAATTCGACCGCAACCTGCGCAGCCGCATTTTCAACCTTCTCGGTCCAAGTCCGCAACTTCTGGCTCCGTTTTCCGCATCGGAGACGGTCACTGGTGTTCGCACATGGAGCGACTTCGCCCTGAATGCGAGCCGGGTGGAGTCTGTGTCAGACGCTTTTGGTGCCGGAGAGCGGCTGTCTCTGACGGGTAGGTCCGGCGATTTGCGCAAGGACGTCTCCGTCACTATTTATTCTGATTTCCCATCCATCGCCGTCTTTGACGTTTCGTATAAGAACGAGGGGGCTGCGCGACTCATAATTCGCGGGTGGGCCAATAATCAATATGTGCTGAGCTCTATCCCGGCGGCACGCGGCCCGACATTCTGGTCGTACCAAAGTGGCTCCTACGAGAAGCGTCCGAATTGGATACTCCCGTTGCGTGCGGGATTTCGGCAGGAGAATTATCTCGGCATGAATGCCAGCGACTACGGAGGAGGCACTCCCATTGTCGATGTGTGGCGGAGAGACGTTGGTCTCGCTATAGGCCACGTGGAAACAGGACCCCGCCTGATATCGCTTCCTGTTTCTATGCCCGATGCGCGGCATGCCCGCGTGGCCGTCCGCTCGACCCAGGAGCGATCGCTAGAACCCGGAGAGAGCTTCCAGACTCTTCGCACGTTTGTGTCCGTGCATCAAGGGGACTACTTTCGCACACTCGCCGCATACCGCCGTCTCATGGCGCGGCAGGGATTTCAAACGGCGTCGGCGCCAGACAGCGCTTTTGGCCCGATCTGGTGCGCCTGGGGCTATGGCCGGTCGGTGCGACTCAAGCAGATCTATGACACGCTTCCCACCGTAAGAAAAATGGGCTTCTCCTGGGTCACGCTAGACGATGGCTGGCAGAACAACTATGGCGATTGGGGGCTCGACCCTAAGAAGTTTCCGCACGGCGACGCGGACATGAAAGCCCTAGTCCATCACATCCACGAAGAGGGCTTCAAAGCGCAGCTCTGGTGGTCGCCGTTGAGCGCTGTTCCGGATTCGCAACTGCTCAAAGACCATCCCGCCTTCGTTCTGCTGAATCCCGACGCATCGAAGCGGAAAATCTCCTGGTGGAATTCGTTTTATCTATGTCCATCCGACCGAGGCGTAGTGGAATATCACAAAGCGCTGGTTCGTAAAATCCTAGGGGAGTGGGGATTTGACGGCCTCAAACTCGATGGCCAGCACATGAACGCCGTCCCTCCTTGCTACAATCCAGCCCACCACCACAACCGTCCAGAAGACTCAGTTGAGGCGCTGCCCGATTTCTTTCGGGAGATTTACGAAACTGCCCGCAGCGTGAATCCGGACGCCCTGGTGGAGTTTTGTCCTTGCGGCACTGCCTACTCGTTTTTCACGATGCCGCATTTCAACATGTCGGTGGCATCCGACCCAGAAAGTTCGTTTCAGATCCGCTCCAAGGGCAAGACGTTGAAAGCGCTCATGGGCGATAGCGTGCCCTATTTTGGCGATCACGTCGAGTTGAGCGACGAAGCAATTGATTTCGCTTCGACCGTTGGTGTGGGCGGGGTGGTGGGCACGCAGTTCGTTCTTCCCGATCTCGTCAAGAAACACAGCAAGTCGGACCTAACGCCGCAGCGAAAGAGGATCTTTGAGGAGTGGTTGCACATCTACAAGGACAAAATGCTATCGCGAGGGGAGTATATCGGAGACCTTTACGATATCGGTTTCGATCGCCCCGAGGCCCATGTTGTCCGCAAAGACAAGAAAATGTACTACGCGTTCTTCGCCCGCCACTGGAACGGAGCAATTGAGCTCCGCGGTCTGCAGGACCGCGCTTATCGCATCGTTGATTATGTGAACAACAAAGATCTCGGAAGCGTACACGGCCCCCAGGCTACACTTTCTGCCGAGTTCAGCAGACATCTGCTGATCGAGGCTCGACCCGAATAGCGCGGCCAAGCGTTCCCGCACTCGCCTTCCACCGTCGCCGGGAATTTGGAGGCCGTCTGAGTGTCTTGATGAAGACAAATGAAGAGCAGCACTACGATCTTCGATCGCTCCCCGCGAGAGCTTTCGATCGCGAAACAGGTGAACCTCGCACTCGTGAATGTGTTCTGTGCGGGAAGCGCGGAGGCATTAGGTTAGCTACCTCTGATGTTGGCTGTCGGCATTCCCAGCTGAAAGTTATGACCGTGGTTTCTCTGCACAGTCTTCTCGCTGCTCACCATTAACTAGATGAGTGCTCAGAACGCCATACGCCGGTCAATCTTTGACTCGAATCAACCGGGCGAGTTCTCGGTGGATGGTCCTGTCGCCGAGGCTAACCACCGCGTGAGGAGTGCGGTCTAACGTGGCAACCATGGCCAGTAGCGTGGCTGGGTGATGATGTGCCGTTTCCTTCTTAGCTTAGAATGGTGGCCGTTCCGGGTTCTGTAGAGGAGAACCACCATGTATGCAGCCGATGACAAGCGTTATGACTCCATGCAATATCGCCGCTCCGGGCGCAGTGGCATCAAACTTCCCGCCGTTTCGCTGGGGCTGTGGCACAACTTCGGCGGCGCGGATAGCTTCGAAAACTCTCGCGCCATGCTGCGCCGGGCATTCGATCTCGGCATCACGCATTTCGACCTCGCGAATAATTATGGCCCTCCGTACGGATCGGCGGAAGAAACTTTCGGGCAGATTCTGGAGAAAGATTTTCTCCCCTACCGCGACGAGTTGGTCATCTCGACCAAGGCGGGTTGGGACATGTGGCCTGGGCCCTATGGGAATCTGGGCTCGCGCAAATATATACTCGCCAGCCTCGATCAGAGCCTGAAGCGAATGGGGCTTGCGTATGTCGACATTTTTTACCATCACCGGCCCGATCCCGATACGCCGATGGAAGAATCGCTCGGTGCACTCGACACGGCGGTACGCTCGGGGCGCGCACTCTACGCGGGCATTTCAGCCTACAACGCTAAGCAGACGTCCGAAGCGGTAAAGATTTTGCGGGACCTAGGAACACCCTGCCTAATTCATCAGCCGAAGTATTCAATGTTCGTGCGCGATCCGGAGCAGGGATTGCTCGATGTGTTGGAGAAAGAGGGCGTAGGGTCGATCGTCTTCAGCCCGCTGGCGCAGGGGCTTCTGTCGGATCGGTATCTGCATGGCATTCCCATCGACTCGCGAGCCGCGCGCGATTTTTTTCTGAAGAAGGAAGATATCGGGGAAGCGACACTTGTCAAGGTTCGCGCGCTCAATGAAATCGCCGCGCGGCGCGAGCAGACGCTGGCGGAAATGGCGGTGGCCTGGGTTTTGCGCGATCCGCGCATCACCAGCGCGCTGGTTGGAGCTAGCAAAGTTTCTCAGGTGGAAGACAACGTAGCTGCGCTGAAGAACCTCAAATTCTCGACCGAGGAGTTGCGCAGGATTGACAGAGTTCTCGCCGACAAGAAAGCTGCGTGAGGGCTCGGTGGCATCGGACTTCGTTACCGGTACTACCATTTGCGTCGATGGCGGTTAGGCGATCCTCGGACGCGAGCGTTCCAATTACCGAGCTTGCTTTTCGCTATCGTCCACAGCACAATTAGGCGCTCTGATCTTGCATGGTTGCTTGAACGACGGGGAGGTACCCACCCTATGGGCAGGCGCCGCGAGCCTCGCAGTGAGATCCAGGCACAAGTGCGGATTTTCGGTACCAACAGCAGTGGGCAAGTCTTCTCCGAGACCGCGGTTACGGTCAACGTTAGCCGGCAAGGAGCCGAGTTGAGCGGTGTCCGTGCCAAGCTCAACGTCGATGAGACGATCGGTTTGTCCTATGCCAAGGACCGCGTGTACTTTCGCGTCAAGTGGGTAGGTGAACCTGGCACACCCAAAGCGGGACATGTCGGTTTGCTTAATATTTCCCCGGAGAAGCCTCTCTGGGATTTTCCACTCCCCGCTCCTGCACCCGACAATCACCAGCCCCGACTCGCTGAGAAGCGGAAGAATCCCCGGTTCAAGTGCCATACTTCGGTAGAGCTTCATACACAAGACGGTGCGTCCTTTTGGGCGACTATTTCGGACCTCAGCCTCAGCGGATGTTACGTTGAGATGGCGATCCCATTGCCGCCGGGAACGAAGCTGAAAATGGGTATCTGGATCGGGGAAACCAAGGCCTGCGCGGATGGCGAGGTTGCGTACAGCACAGCGGGACTCGGAACTGGGGTGAAGTTCAACAGAATTTCTGACCAGGATCTCGATCGAATCCGGCAATTCCTCGGAACCCTCGCGTCCGTCACAAAAAAGCCCGACGTATGAACAAGGCGCCCCGGGGCCAAGCTGAGGCCGACGGGCGGTATGGCTCCTTTCACACTGGCTCAAGAGTGGCGGATAGCCGGAATAAGGAGCCATTATTGCTGAGAGCGCAATCCGCTATCCTTCATGAACATCGACCCTCCTCCGTAGACATGTGGTTGGAGTAAACAAGGAGGAGCATGGCCCACTCAAGCATACAGACACGTGTAATTCTTCTCGTGGTCTGCACGACGATTCTGCTGTCCCCGGCGGCTTGGGGAACCGCGACTGAAGTCGTCCTTTATAATTTTTGCCAGGAGAGTAATTGCGCCGATGGGGGAGGCCCCAATGGCGAGCTGGTTTTCGATGCCGCGGGCAACCTCTACGGCACAACTACGTACGGTGGCGCAGCTCCAGACGGAGGCGGCGTTGTCTTTGAGCTGAGTCCTTCCCAAAGTGGCTGGACGGAAACTGTGTTGTACAGCTTTTGTTCTCAGCCGATCTGCGCAGATGGACAAACGCCTGAGGGCGCTCTGATTTTCGACTCCTATGGGAATCTCTATGGGACGACTTACTCGGGCGGCGCCTACGGATATGGCACGGTTTTTGAGCTGAGCCCGTCGCCAAGCGGTTGGACGGAAACTGTGCTGTACAGTTTTTGTTCAGCAGGATGGCCTTGCAAAGATGGTAGCGGTCAGGCCTACAGTGACGTATGGCCGGTTTCCGGGGTCGTGATGGACAAATCCGGAAATCTGTTTGGTACGGCAGGCTGGGGCAGCACCTTCGAGCTGAGTCCGTCGGGTGTGGGATGGACGAAGAGAGATTTCTATTTTGTGGGCGTCACTGACCCGGCCGGAGTTACTGTGGATGCCGCAGGAGACGTGTACGGGACGGCACAAGGCGCTGGCCTCGGTAACTATGGTGGAGGTTATATCTTCGAGCTATCCACACCCGGCGTCTGGAATTTTGACTTACTGCACGGCTTTGCCAAGAACACGGTGGGAAAATTTGCGCAAGGATACAATCCCGACAGCACTCCGGTATTCGACAAGGCCGGCAATCTATATGGCACGACCCAGTACAATGGGGTCTCGATCAACGGCGGAAACGTGATCGGAGGCACCGCTTTCAAACTGACGCCCGGCAAGAAGGGCTGGAAATTCCAACTACTCCATACCTTCAACGGCAAGAAAGATGGCGCACAACCGATCGGGCCGCTGGTGGTTGACTCCTCTAGAAACGTATACGGCACAACCTATGCGGGCGGAACGGGAGCGTGCCAGGGTTTGAAAAGTTATTGCGGGACTATCTTCGAACTGAGCCCGAAGCCGACCGGCACTGGCTACACCGAAACCGTGCTTTGGAACTTTAACAATACCGACGGGCAACACCCGACAGCAGGTGTGATTCTCGACAAGGCTGGGAACCTTTACGGCACAACAGAATGGGGCGGCACGGGAACGTGGGCCAATGGGGTGGTGTTTGAGGTGATCCCGTAAGAAGGTTAGATGTGTGGGTCGTCCCGTTCCTGGACCAGCTCATAGCTTTAGCGGCGATGCATTCTGGCGTGGCATGCCGTGCACAGCGTGATCAAGTTCTCTTCTGAGTCCGCTCCCGAATGGCCGCGGAACTCCATGTGGTGCACCTCAAGATTCGACATCGTGCCACACGATTGACACCGCCAGCCGTCGCGCCGCAGGATCTGCTGGCGCAGGCTTTCGTACGACAAGGCGTCCAGCCGAGAGGGAGCGGCTTTGGGGTGACTCATTCTCACGACGCCTTCTTCTCATGCAGGTTTTCCAGGAAAACCTGCCGCTGTTCGCCAGGCAGGAACTTGTAGTAGCGGGAGATCGAGTTGAGCAGGATCTCCGGATTCTCTCCGTCCAGATGCGCCCCGGCCAGGAAGTCGGCACAGATCATCTCCAGACAGTAGCCGCGCGATTTATCGGTTCCCAGCATCCGTGCCGCCGTCTCGATTGCTTGCTCGATCACCGGGGTCTGGCTCTTGTAGACCTTGAAGTAGATCAGCTCTGATGGCTGTTCTTCCTTCCCCGTCAGTTCCTTCTCTACCTCTCGCCGGAAGTCCTCCTTTGGCATCTCGCGAGCCTTGTGCAACCAGGTTGCACAATCGAAGTGCTCGCGGTCCCGGCGCGCGATTTTCGCCAACTCCAGCCCCTTCGTCCAGCCCACTGCCTTCAGATCCTTTCGCGCCTGTGGCGGCAGGTGCTCGTGGATCGACATCAGGTAGTACGCCTTCCGTCTCGATTCCGGGAACCGCCTCGCCAGAAACTCGTCGAACGAACTCAGGTTCTCCAGCCTCCAGTACTGTCCGGCCCGCACCTCGCACAGATACCGGCCAAGTTCGACAAAGCGAGTATCGCGCTCCGTCTCCTTCTGCCGCTCCCAGGCCAGGATCTCGTCGATCCTAGTCAGGACAAACAGGGCTCGCTTGCGGTTGAGCTTCGGCGGCATCGGTGGGTACCTAATAAACAAGTTCGTCAAACAGACCAAGATCAACTCCGGGTTTGCGCACAAGGCCTGCTTCGACCAGATCGCGCTTGTCGAGGCAGAGGCCGAGGAAGGGGCAGGTGGTGCAGGGATTCTGTGGGAAGCGGATGCCACTATGCGGCAGGAAGAGCCCAGACTCGATCCGTCGGACTGTGTCCTCGACCAGGGTTGCGAACTCCTGCCGCTGCTCGTCAGAAATCGTGGCGCGGAGGTACTGTACTTCGACCAGCCGCTTGCGAACGAAAACTATCTGAGCGACTTCGTCAATGCCGGTGATCCAGGAGTAACAGACGAGTTGCGGATCGAGGGCGGAAAGGCCGGCCGGTTCTTCCGGATATCGGGCCGAGCTGGTCTTCCACTCCAGAACGCAGGGTGTGCCGTCCAGTTCGCCAAGGGCATCGACGTAAGCGACAAAATTGTTGCCGGATCCGAGCGTTCGATTGAACTGGACCTGCTGGGTGGACCGAGGGCGGCGAATACGAACCCGACCGTCCTGGGCGAAACGCTCGAGCAACTGAATGCCTTGTTGCAGCATGCGGTCCCAGTTGTCGTTGCCGGAGTAGGTCAGGCCCATGTCCTTGTACACACCCCATTGCTCGAACAGCACGGCCGCCGGGTCCTCCCTTCGGAAAAGGGCAGCAACGGCCTGCTCGAAGGCTCGGCCAAAAAGCATGGCGGCGCGCGTGTCTCTCTCCTGCCAGCCATCGAGGTAGCGATGGCGATACTTGCGCGGGCAGGTCAGGTACTGGCTGATCTGGGTATAGGAGTAGGTCATCGAGCTGCCTCTTTCGCCTGCGGACAAGAAACACCTGAACCCGAAACCGTCGCCGCTGATAGTTCTTCCCACTGGCTGGCCGGAGCGAAGCCGTCGAGATTGATTAAGGAAATGCCGTTGACCACGGTGTGGCTGATCTTGACCACGCCGCGCAGGCCGGGCAGTGCCTTCTCGTCGATCTGCTCGTGGGCCACCATTTCCGGATCGTAGAGAAAATCGCGCAGGAACCAGCCCAGCTTCCACATCGCCTTCTGGGTACAGTACAGACGTCCGACGATCGATTGGCCGGCAAGTTCATTAGGCTCGAGGATGGAGAGGCGGAGGACGTAGAAGGGCTTCTGGGCGTGCCAGCGGAACTGAGCGCTATCGACCCGGACGAGGAAGACTCCGTCGGGAATCGCGGGGCGCGATCCGCGGGTTGCATCGGCGAGACCAGGGACTTGGCGTTTCATGCGAGCGCCTCCTGTTTCGGGTGCGCGTAGCTGTTGAGCTGGCAGAGGAGAGCATTGCGATCCTTCACGGCCCAGTCGGCAAGTGACTGGACGAAGTTTTCGACCTGCTCCCTGCCGGCATCCCTCAAAGTCTTCGTGCCGCAGAAGTCGACCGCGTAGGCTTTGACGAGTTCGGGATCGAGTTTGTGCTGACGGATGATCTGGCAGAGTCGGTCGCGGACCTTGGGGCCGTTTCCATTGCCATTTCCATTGCCATGCGCGCTTTGGGGCGGGAGCTTCTCGGCCGGGGACGGAACCGAGCCGATTTCCTCGACCGAACAGATGCCGATGCCGTAGGCCTTGCGCAGGGCACGATTGACTGCTCGTGTTTCGGCCACGCGCATCTCGGCCCCGCGAACGAGCGGAGAGACGTTGGACGGGTCGGCGTCGCCATAGCCGACGAAGCCCACGGAACTCTTACAAGGGTAAACCGTCGCCTTCAATACGAATCGGTGAGCGGTCGAGTCACAGAGCGCCGGTACGGCCTCAACGTGGATTCCACTGCACCTCTTCCGACGGGCGAGACCAACAAGGCCTGTGTGGGTGACATACCATGAGCCATTAATTAGTTGAAGCTCACCGCTGCCTAGACAGAATGCGAAGTCGTTTGACAGAACCTCCAGTGACTCAGCTAACCGCTCGGACAGAGTCGGCCCCAGAAGTTGCCTTGCGAAAATCAAGTTCTTTCCTAGTTGGTTCTGTGTGGTTGTTTTGTGATTTTTTCGTCGAGTTTCTTCAGAGTTCATGGCAAGCCCCCATGTCATAGAAATCATAGTGATAACAAACGATAACACACAGATCACCATAAAAGCAAGTGAGTTTTGGGGTTGTCGCCAGCTTTTTCTGGCGGCTATAGTCTTGACGTGACCACAAATAAAAATTTCCTCGCTTTCCGTGTCTCCCCAAAACTGAGGGAAGAGATCCTCGAAATTGCTACCGGTGAGGCCCGGAGTATTTCCCAGGTCTGCGAACTTCTCTTGTCAGAAGGCGTTGAAGCGTACAAGAAGGAGGGACCCAAGTTCATCCAGCGCCTGGTCGCCAAACAGAAGGCTAGAGGCAAAAACTCATGACGTCGACGGGAAGGACCGCGCCCTGTTGACTAAAATGGGCTCGTCAGCAAGAAATGGATATTAGTTGTTAGTGGACGGGATGTAGGTCGTGCGGTGAAAGATGGCCGGGAGCCTAACCTGCGCTCCCCGCCTTGGAGCTAGCACATTCTACCAGCGGCAGTGGTAGACATCAGCGTGCAGATACATATTTGGCTTCGAGCCAGTGCCACCGCCGCGTTGCGGCACGTGCTCGTTGGAGGAGAGAAACAATGGGCGTAAGCAAACCGAAGGCACGACGTCCGCCGTCGGTCGGGAATCGGGTTGCAATCCCTGAATTGTACCGACAGTGCCTTGCTCCGGAACAGAACTTAACCAAGGAGAGCATGGGCAAGCTTAAACTGCTTCTCGCAAAAGGTCTGTTTTTTGATCGACCCCTCTTTGACCCACCACCCACGGTAGATAAATCTTCCGCACTAAAGAAGGAAGTAGATCTCAAGATCCGGACACAGTTATGGGAGGCAGGCAAATATCGAGGCGTTCTCGACCTTGTACGGAAGCAAACCACACGGAAAGGCCGACTTTTCTGGCTTGCTTGCTGGCTCTACCAGGAGAAGGTCTGCGAACCGGAGGACATTATAGGAATTGAAGAACTCCAACGACTGGCAAAAAAGACTTTTCGCTTCCTCTCCACCACTGATTTTCGTCATGCAGATAGAGTGAGAAACTGCCTGCCATATTTTCAGCAACTACTGACTGATTTCGGCACCTGCAAAGGAGATGCTTCAAAACTCGTGAAACTGGGATACAACGAAGCAGCGATACAGGCCGCCCGGAAGAAGAGAAGCGCGGTCCCCGCAGCTTGCGACTGGCTGGCCACTGGCCAGAATTCACTCTCCCAAAGCGCCTTGACTCTCCAGAACGCCTACTCCCGAGTCTACGGACCTAAACGGAGATCAGTGCATAAATCCCACACCTCTTACTGAGGTCTAGAAGCAGCAGATTCCAACCGATCTCTCACAAAATTCTCAGTCCCAGAGTCGAGATGCGCAGGCCCTTTTCCAGGAATATGAATGGGTTCGGAGCCTCCCATCTGAGGCTCCGAAACGGGCCGAGCAGTGGAACAGTTGCCCGGCCGGCGCGTCGAAGGAGGAAACAACATGAGACACAAGAAGAATGTCACTGACGCTGTTAGAACCGCCAATCGATCCAACTCGCACTCTTCCACTGGCCCTCGAACCGACGACGGAAAATCGCGTTCAAGCCAAAACGCCCTGAAGCACGGCATACTTGCGAGAAACGTCGTACTGGACAGCCACGAGCAGCGCGCCGCGTTCCGTGCGTTGCGGCATCTTTGCAGAAAAAATCTCCGTCCGAAAGGCTTGTTCGAGAGGTTCTTGGTGGAGGAAGTTACGAACATTTTCTGGAAACTCGGGATCATAGAACCGCTAGTAGTCCGCGAACTGTTGCGGCGTCAAGAGCTTTCAGATGGCGTGGACAAGATTTTTGACAGGTTTGGTGAGGGTATTGAATTGCCCATCGAACGGGATGATCTTCCCCTTGATCGAGGGTGGGATTGTCAGCGCATGGTTGTTCGGGCTGTTGGTGGCGCGGACCAGCATGACTCCAATGCGATGTGTGGTCCGACTGCCCTGAAGGGCGGCCAGTTAGTCCAAGAATTCAAAAGTTCACAGAACAGCAACCGCCAAAAGGTCGAACACCTTGAGATCGAGGCGGTCATGGGAAATTCGCTTGAGAACCTGACTCGCTATCAGACGAAGCTGAAGAACGATCTCTACCGTGCAATGGAAACGATACGTAAGTTGCAAGCGGAGAGGAGGGAGAGCGAGGACTGATGCAGCCAGATAAGCTCGCGCGGCGCAGAGACTGTCCGTCAACTCTTCGTCCGGGCGGTCTATCGACCGGACAAGTTGTGGGTTCGCGGCGCGCCACTAACCCTGGCGCCGTTCGTTCATCACCGCGTTGATGGACATCCAGCTGGAGGTTCAGCTGAAATTCACAGCTTCCTCCAAAACGAAAGGCCGACCTTTAGCTGTAAGACCACTTTGCATCCGTGGTGAGGTGCGAGACAACGAGCGGCCGAACTTCTTACAACGTCGAGGGGCTGCTGGGCGGAGGCAATGTTTGCGGATTTGGCGGGCCGCATATTCGGGTTCGAGAGTGACGCCGCGCGTCTTTCTGAAATTGCCGCTAGCCGCCGTGCGCTCGGCAGGCAGATCAGCCTCGCGGATGCGCAGATAGCCGCCATTGCCCAAGTGCGAGGGGCCAAGCTCGCGACGCGCAACGTTGCAGGCTTCGAGGACTGTGGTCTTGATGTCCGGGGCCCTTGGAATGGGAGATGAGGGAGATTACAAAACGTCTTTTGTTTTCAATATTTGCATCCTTCACCCGACGCCTTTCATAAGACTCAGCTCACAAGGCATTCGCGAGTTGTGGATGACTTCAACCGGCGGCGCATAGGCATCTACGCAGTCTCCTGCTTCACTGTCGTTGACTGTCGACTCAAACCCGCCGTTTTAATTCGACTGAAGCTCTCAAAGCATTTTTCAGACGCTACCGGCGGAAACGCGGGTTAGACATTCTCGCTCTGATCGTTCAAAATGATTGGTTTACCTTCATCCAGGAGACCTCCTTGAGCAAGCTTCAGCGCGTTAAGATCAGCGCTCTCGGCACCTACGTTCCCCCTCGCCTTCTCACCAACGCAGACCTGGCAAAGATGGTGGAGACCAACGACGAATGGATCATGAGCCGCGTCGGCATCAAGGAACGCCATCTTGCCGACAAGGGAGTGGGAACCAGCGATCTGGCGGCGGAAGCGGCGCGGCGCGCGCTGGCGCAGCGCGGCATTGGCGCGGAGGAACTGGACGCGATCATCGTAGCGACTGTGACTCCTGACATGATGTTTCCGGCAACGGCTTGCCTGGTGCAGCACAAGATCGGGGCATCGAAAGCGTGGGGATTCGATCTTTCGGCGGGATGCTCGCAGTTCGTGTATGCGCTGCAGGTGGGCGCGCAATTCGTGATGACGGGAGCGCACAAGAAAGTGATGGTGATCGGCGCCGACGTGATGTCGTCGATTATCGACTACACGGATCGCGCGACCTGCGTGCTTTTTGGCGATGGAGCGGGCGCGGCGATTCTGGAGGCGACCGATGACGACTCAGTGGGACTCATCGATTTCTTACATGAAGTGGATGGATCCGGCGGAGTTTCGCTTTTCATGCCAGGAGGCGGAAGCCTGAATCCTTCTTCGCATGAGACCGTCGATAAGAAAATGCATTACGTGCATCAGGACGGCGCGGCGGTTTTCAAATTTGCGGTGCGGCAGATGGCGGAATTTTGCGTGGAGACGCTGAAGCGCAACGGCCTGACGGGCGACGACCTCGACCTGATGATTCCTCACCAGGCCAACCTGCGCATCATCAAGGCGACCTCAGACCGGCTGAAGCTGCCGCCCGAAAAAGTGGTCATCAACATTGACCTCTACGGCAATACGACGGGGGCGACGATTCCGCTGGCCATGCAGAGCGCCATCGACGACGGTCGACTGAAGAAGGGAACCCTGGTGCTGCTGGCGGCGGTAGGCGCGGGATTCACGACCGGGACTACGCTGTTGCGGTGGGCCTACTGAGAAAGGCAGTTGGCAGTTGCCAGTTGCCAGTTCTCAGCTGTCTGTTCTCAGTTCTCAGTTCTCAGTTCTCCCTCTTACCCACCTCCCCTCGGTCTATTGGAATCAGGACTTTAGCGAGGCCTCTGATGAAAATTTCAAAGATCGTCCCCAAGACTACGGGCCTCCTGGGAGGCTCATGGGCCAACGAATGGGAGCGAGTGGATACATCCATTTTAACATTCGTTGTCAAGGGCTTTTCCTGGACTTAAGCGGCGCGATGCCGTCATGTCATTTTCCGCCGAGGAGCGATTCGGCCTGCTTTTGAGCCTCGGGGAGATTACGGGAGATGCGGGCGGCGCGCTCGAACGCCGCTTTGGCCTCGTCGTCGCGCCCCTGGTGTCGCAGGGCGCGGGCAAGTAACAAGTAACCCACGTCGGTGGGCTGCATGGCGATGGCCCGCGCGTAGTGTTGAACGGCGGCGGGCAGGTTGCTTTCGTTTTCGGCAATCACGCCCAGTGCGACCAAGATCGTGGGTTGTTTGGGTACAAGCTGAAGCGACATTTCGAGAGATTCTTTAGCCTTTTGAGGCTGTCCCATTTGGCGATAGGCAAGCCCCAGGTTGCCGTAGGCTTTCGCGCGAATGCCCGCTTCGGTCGCACGAAGAAGCACCACCTGATACTGTTCGGCAGCCGCTTGCAGATTGCCGCGGCTATGCTCATAGACGCCAAGATTAAGGTGGGCGGACAGATCGTCGGGACGGACCCCGAGGGCGGCGCGAACGTGCGCGATTGCCTCTTCGGTCCTGCCTTGCTTTTGCAGAAAGTCTGCCAGCGCTTCGTGTGCGAGGTAATTGTCCTTGGACAGCGCTATCGCGCGCGTCCAGAACGACTCCGAATCGTGCCAGTAGCCGACTTGACGGTAAGTAAGGACCCCGAGCGCCAGCAGGCAGGAAACGGCGGGAATGGCAAGCCAGCGCGCAGGAATTTGGCGCCGGTTGGCCCAGTCAGAGAGCAGCCAGACGATCATCAGAAACACACCGATGAAAGGGATGTAGGCATAGCGATCAGCCATTGCCTGTTCCCCTACCTGCACCAATCCGATCATCGGTACGAGGCTGCCCAGAAACCAGAACCATCCTACCGCGAGATAACGCCGGTCGCGCGCGCGGAGGACCAAGGCGGTGATGAGCAACAACAAGACCACGGCGGCGGCGACTTGCCAGGCGGGATAGGGATTGGTGGGGTACGGATACGGCGCCACCAGCCTGGATGGCCAGAGCGCCTTCCCCAGATAGCGCACATAGGAGACCACGGTTGTTTCAAGGCGCGAGGACAGGCTGAAACGGACAAGATCCTTGACGGCGCCTCCGGAGGCCTGGGACTTCATCGTAACCACCGCGCTGGCGGCCGAGAGAAGCAGGAATGGCACTTTTTCCAGTACCAGCCTTCCGGGCCGCAATTTGGGCAGCTTCCGTGCTGCCGAACCGGGGTTGTCCGTACCGCCGATGCGTGCGAGCGGCCAGTAATCCCACAGCAAGACCAGAAACGGAAACGTGATCACCTGCGGCTTCGCCATGAGCGCCAGTGCATATAGTCCCGCGACCGCGGTGTATCGGCCGAGTCCCGGGCGGCGCGTGTACCGGACGTAGGCATAGAAAGCGAGCAGAAAAAACAGCATGCTCAACACGTTCTTCCGCTCCGACGCCCAGGCGACCGATTCGACGTTGATCGGATGGAGAGCAAACAGGACGGCGACCATCAGGCTGCGCCATCGAAATCCGGTGGCGCCCTGCAGGAGTAGAAACAAAAGAACGGCGTTCGCCGCATGCAGCAAGACGTTCACGCAGTGCGTTCCGACTGGGTTCAGTCCGAAAAGGTCAGAGTCGAGCGCGTGGGATAGCCAAGTCAGGGGGTGCCAGTTGGCCGCACTGTTAGTGAGGAAAGCCCATTTCACTGTCTTCCATGTCAGCCCCGCCTGTACGTGAGCATTTTCAGTGATGTACCCAGTGTCGTCATAATCAACGAACCCGTTGTGAATTACGGGATAGTAGAATGCGCACACAACGACGATCAGCGCCAGGCAAAGCAGCAGGGTTCGCCGGTCGATCGGGAAAGGATCGGGCCGTTGCGACGCGTTGGAGGAAGCCGGAATGGCATTTGTTTTCGTGCGTTTGGCTGCTTTGGCAGAGGAAGAAGCGACCATGGGGTGGAGGAAAGAAACGGCATCTCCTTACTTGCAGCAAAGATATTAATTGTATGCCCGTCTCGCTGATCGCAATATGTCAAAGCGCTGGGTCATTTTCCCCCACGGAGGGATTCGGCTCGCTTTTGCGCTGCGGGGAGATTCGGGGACATGCTTGCGGCGCGCTCGAAGGCCGCCTTCGCCTCGTCCGCGCGTCCCTCCTGTTCGAGGGCGTGGGCGAGCAACAGCAATTCCACATCGGTGGGCTGGACGGCTATGGCGCGCGAGTATTGTTCAACGGCACCGGAAATATCACCCTGCTTTTCGTCGATCACGCCAACCGTGACCATGATGAACGGGAGGGGTACAAGCTGTAGCGAGGCTTCGAAAGACTCCCGTCTGGAGGTATGCAAACCCTAGGCTTGCATACGCCCTGGCCCGCGCGGCGAAGTTGGCCGAACTGAGAGCCAGATTTTGGTACCATTTCACGGCCGCCGATGGATTGCCATGGCTCTGCTCGTAATCACCGAGCATGATGTTGGCGGTGGCATCGTGAGGACTGATGGCGAGCAAGGCGTGAGCTTGAGCGACGGCCTCTTGCTGTTTGCCTTCGTTGAAGAGAAGGCGCGCGAATGCGCCGCGCGCGAAGCCATTGTTCTCCGTCAGTGCCACCGTTCGCGCCCAGAAGGACTCGGAATCGTGCCAGTAGCCGACCTGACCATAGGTAAGGAGTCCCAGTGTCAGCACACAGGCGGCCGCGGGAACGGCAAGCCATGGAGCAGAAATTCGGCGAGCGTTCGCCCAGTCGGCAACGAGCCACACGATCATCAGGAACAGACCAACGAACGGGATGTAGGCATAGCGATCGGCCATTGCCTGATCACCGGCCTGGACCAATCCGATCATCGGCACCGAAGCGCCCAAAAACCAGAACCAGCCAACGCCGAGATAGGGCTGCTGACGCGCCCGCAGGACTACCAACGCAGTAACCGCCAGCAACAGGAACGCCGCAGCGCCCACCTGCCACGCCGGGTAAAGCTGCGTGGGGTGGGGATACATGGCAACTAGTTTTGACGGCCAGAACAACTTGCCCAGATAGCGCACATACGAAATCATCGCGGTCTCAAGGCGAAGGGGCACGCTGTAATGAGTGAGAGTCCTGACAGCGCCGCCGGACTTTTGGGCCGCCATCGTAACCGCGGCGCTCACGGCGGAGAGCAGTAAGAGGGGCACTTTCTCCCATAGCAGGCTTGCGCCGGACAATTCAGGCTTGGCCCGGGCTTGCGTTGTTTCAGTTGAGGCGCCGATCCGGCGGAGGGGCCAGTAATCTAATAGGCAGAGAAGAAACGGAAATGTGATCACCTGCGGCTTCGCCATCAGCGCCATGGCATAGAGGCTTGCGATCACGGCGTAGCGGCGGACGCTCGGTTCCCGCGTGTACCAGACGTAGGCGTAGAGCGCGAGGAGAAAAAACAGCATGCTCAAAACGTTCTTGCGCTCGGCGGCCCAAGCCACGGATTCGACGTTGATTGGATGAAGAGCAAACAGGGCGGCAACCATCAGGCTGCGCCAGCGGAAGCCGGTAGCGCTCTGGAGCAACAGAAAAAGCAGGACAGCGTTCAGTGCGTGCAGCGACAGATTCACAGCGTGGTGAGCGGCGGGATTCAGGCCAAAAATTTCGACGTCGAGGGCGTGGGACAGCCAGGTCAACGGATGCCAGTTGGCCTGTTCATACGTTGTAAACGCCCATTCCACGGCTGCCGACGTAATCCCGTCTTTCAGGTGTGGGTTGTCGGTGATGTACTTGTCGTCGTCGTAGTCAAGAAAGTGGTTGTGGATTACGGGGGAGTAGAAGGCGACCACGGCGACGATCAGCGCCAGACATGGCCAAAGGATTTGTCGATTGGGTGGCGAGGGCGCGACCACCTTTTTCGCACGTTTGGTTGCCTTGGCAGAGGGGGAAGCGGCCATGGGTTGAGGAAATGGCTCCGGAATTCTGATTGTAGCCCGCTACCGCCCCATCGCGCCAAAGGCGGTCGGCATCAGTGATCGGAGAACTTGAGGGTTTGCATGGTATTTACCAGGTCCGCCAGATCCTTCTCATTTTCGGCGCGCAGCTCGAACTCGATGATGTAGTCGCCGCTCACGGTGGCAAACTTCGACAGCAGAGAGCCCGGCCTGAATTGAAAGTCGGCGCTGACGAATTTATGCCCGGAGATGACGGTTTCTTCGGGGTCCTTCAGAACCTTGGGATGCCCGATCTGAATCATTAGTTTTGCAGGATCTCCGGCCTCCGACATCATGATCCGTCGCTTGCTGGCCTGCACTACCACACGAGGCAATTGCTTTGTTCCGCCGGCGGCGACCGCAGTCCGGCCTGCCACTACCAGGGAAAAGGGTACGATAACCTCGTTTTCCTGGGTTGCACTATCCGGCCCGTGTTTCTCGATTGCCTCCTTCATTTCATCGTCAAAGCGTTTCTTGTTTTCCGCAAGGCGAACGCTGTCATCGAGCGCGAACCATCCCTTAGGAAGCTCATAACGAAAATGGAAGTAAGAGGACTCGAAGACATTGCCGGTGGTTTTGCCGGCGTCGATGGGTTCCGGAGGCGCCGCCAGCGCAAAGACGGAAAAGAGCATTATGAGTGCGAAATGTTTGATCGGCATGTTCGAGTACCTTCCCATTTGGTTCGATCTGAACGGAGAATATCGTTGGGAGAGATGGAGTGTCAATTCAGCCGGACGAGATGAGAAGCGCAGAAAAGAGGGACAATCCTGTCGAGAATGAGATTCCTCACTGCGCTGCGCTCAGCGTCGGAATGACAAGGTCCCAAAGGGCGGCAAAAGAAACGTCCCAAGCTTAGTCTTGCGGCCTGGGACGTTTGATTCAGGAAGCTCGTTCCGGTATCGGTTCCCTCTAAGCCAATGCCTGAGCTGGGCCTCCGATGCCTACTCGAGAACGCTTACTCGAGAACGATCGTCCACTTTTGCGAAATGCTGTGGATCTTGGTGTAGGTGACCTTCGCGCAAGGCGCCGCTACGGTGCAATGATTACCATACCCGTCCAAGCCCGTGGTTAACTTCGTGTACTTGGGTGTACCGAGTTCGGTGGTTGCAGTGAACGTAACCTCGCCCACGGTCGGGCTGGTGGTCGCGATTGGGGCCGAGCAAGTCTTGCCAGCCGCGATGACGAACGGATAGGCAATCCCGGTGGGCGTGGCAGTCGGACTGACATAGCCTGGGATTGGGTATTGAAAGTTGGCGTCACAATTGCCGTTGTTCGGGCCGGTGGCAACGCCGTAGGTGCCGAGGTTCTGGTCGCCGTAGATGATGATGGTGCCGCCGGGATTTCCCAACGCGCCATAAGGGTTGGTACCGAAATCCACTGTGCCCGAATCAACCAGGTACTTCGTGCTGCCGCCCTGGACTTGCGTGGCGGTGATGAGGTAGGTGAGGTCGTCCGTTATGTCGGTGGAGTCGTCTTCGTACCAGGTTTCAGTCTGACCGCAATAGCCGCTGGTGGAGGTGTTGGCATTGCAGAACGCGAGCCCCCAGGTGTAAGAGGGAGCGCCAACTACTACGCCGTTGACCGCGAAGGGCTGAGTGGGATCGCCGATGGTCGGGCAATCCGGGTTGGCTGAGGTGCCGCCGCCGAAGCAGGGCCAAATGTCACTGGTGTCGGTGTTGGTGGGGCTGGAGTACGCGGCCCACGGGGTGCCGACAAAATACTGCCACTCTGCGTAGAGGTTGTTGGGCATGGTGGCGTTTGAGTGAATCGCCTGTGCGCGCGCGTGCGAAGCCGGGATTGCCTTAACGCCCCAGTTGTGCGGGACATTGCCCGCAACGGCCATCTGCCCGAAGCAGAAAGCTACCACTAACACCAATACTGCTATCTGAAAAATTCTTGTCATTGGGAGTCTCTCCATGGAGAAAATAGCGGACTGGTCCGAGCTTGCATAGGGTACTTAGGAAAGTTCGATTGTCCGCACGCCAGAAGTGTACACTTCGTTCCCTAGGTGTCAACCCTAAAGTTGCGCATTTTTTTGCACTGCAAGCGAAATAGGGTTCAGGCGGATTTCGGCATCTGGCGGGCCGTTTGGAGGGTCGGTTTGGAATAGTTTGGGCATCGGGAATGGGATGAGGAGGGCCAGAAACGTGCTATGAAATTCAGCGAAAAAATGGGCGCGCTGAGGTGCGTGGATGGGTTCGTGGAGAATGAGATTCGTCGTCCACTCGCTTCGCTCCGGCTCGGAATGACAATGTCAATTTGGAATGACATTGCTCAATTCTGAGTGACAAGCTCACTCAGACCTGGTGGCGGGTGCGGTCGAATCGATGGTTTGGAAATGGGCGCGGATGGCTTCGGCTTGGGAGCGGGTGACGACGGCGGAAAGAGCGGCGGCGTCGGCCTGACGGACGGCTTCGAGGCTGCCGAAATGTTCGAGCAGGCGGCGGGTAGTGGATTCGCCGACGCCGGGAATCTGGCGGAGTTCGGTGGAGCGGTCGCGGATCTGGCGGCGCTTGCGATGGAAAGTGACGGCGAAACGGTGAGCTTCGTCGCGGATCATCTGGACAAGATGCAGGACGGGGGAGTGGTGGTCGAGGACGATGGGATCGTCTTCCTGTCCGGCGACATAGATGATTTCTTCGCGCTTGGCGATGGAGGCGAGCGGCTGGTTGATGATTTCGAGCGAGTCGAGGGCTTCGGCGGCGGCATGGAGCTGGCCTAATCCGCCGTCGATGAGGATGAGGCTGGGGAGCGGCTTTTTCTCTTCGCAGAGACGCTGGTAGCGGCGGGTGACGACTTCGCGCATGGAAGCGAAATCGTCGACGCCGGCGACGGTGCGGATGATGAACTTGCGGTAATCGGATTTTTTCATCTTGCCGTCTTCCCAGACGACCATGGAGGCGACGGTTTCGGCGCCCTGGATGTGCGAAATGTCGAAGCACTCGATGCGCTTGGGAAGTTCGGGGAGAGTGAGCGCGTCCTGGAGGGCTTCGGCGATGGCGCGGGAGTTGGGCTTGAGGACGCGGAAACGCTGATCGTAAGACTGCTTGGCGTTGTTGCCGGCGAGGTCGATAAGCTCGCGCTTGTCGCCGCGCTGCGGGACGGTGATGTGGACGCGCGTGGCGCGGGAGGCGGTGGCGGCGAGCTGGTCGGAGAGAACGTCTTCGAGTTCTTCGCGGTCTTCGAAATCGACGGGGACGTAGATGTTGCGCGGGACGTAGGGCTGTCCGAGATAGAGCTGGCTGAGGAGGGCGGAGAAGAACGGGCCCGGGTGGAACGTCAGATTTGTAGCAATGCCATCCTGAGGCTCGCGTTCTTTGCGGGCTGAAGGATCTGGAGATTCGCCGGCGGCCGCGGTGCTGCCAGCGAAATGCATAGATCCTTCGCTCCCCCACCCCACCGCGCCAAAATCAGGCGCGCTGGGGACCCCGGTCCGCTCAGGATGACACTCCGGTGATGACTCGGTGTCGAACTGCGGCAGATCCTCCCAGAAAAATTCGCGGCGATCGAGGACTCGGCCGCCGCGCATGTGGAAGAGGTTGACGGCCAGCATTTGATTTTCGAAGTGATAGCCGAAGACGTCGGCGTCGTCGCCTTCGGCGGCGGCGATGCGCTGCTTTTCCTGGAGCTGGTCGACGGTGGAAATGAGGTCGCGGCATTTGGCGGCGCGCTCGAATTCCTCGGCGTCGGCGGCTTCGGCCATGCGCTCACGGAGCGACTTAACGAGGTCGGTCTGGCGGCCTTCAAGGAAAAGTTTGACGTCGCGGACAGCTTCGGCGTAGGTCTCGGGCGTGGTCAGACCCTTCACGCACGGCCCGAGGCATCGCTTGATGTAGTACTGCAGGCAGGGGCGCGGGTGAAAGCGCGTGAGATCGACCTTGCAGGACGGGACGAGGAAGTGGCGGTGAATGAGGTCGACGATGCGATAGGCGAGATTCGCGGGGAAGTAAGGGCCGAAATAGACGCTGCCATCCTTGCGCAGGCGGCGGGTGACGTAGACGCGCGGAAAGCGCTCGGCGAGCGTGAGCTTGACGTAGGGATAAGTTTTGTCGTCGCGCAGAAGAATGTTGAAGCGCGGCTTCTTCTGCTTGATGAGATGGTTTTCGAGGGCGAGAGCTTCCTTGTTGTTGGCGACGACGATGTAGTCGACATCGACGGCCTCGCGGACGAGCGTGCCGGTTTTGGCGTCTTCCCAGCGGCCCTCATGGAAATAGGAAGAGACGCGGGAGCGGAGGTTCTTGGCCTTGCCGACGTAGATGACTTCGCCTTCGGCGTTCTTGTAGAGGTAGACACCGGGGGAAGCGGGGAGGGAGCGGATTTTGGCGGGAAGGTCCACTGGGATAATGCCGATAGTTATTATGATAGAGCTTAAACGGAGAAGGATTCATGGCAACGAAAAGGAAGGGGAGGAAGCGACAACCAGATTTTATGCAGTACGCGGGCGTAATGAGTGGCCCTGCGGACTTATCGTCGCGGCGCGGGTTTCAAAAGGGCCCAAACGATTCCGTCAGGCCTTCCCCAGGCAAGCTGGCGGTTGACAAGAAGAAGCGCGATTCAGGGCGTCTCGATTGATCCTGCTTCGATCTGCATGGCGCCGAGGAGCAGCAGGGCAAGGATGAGGATGCCCCAGCTTTCGTGGGGCAGGACGAGCGTGTTCCACCACCAGTAACTCCTGACGTCGGCGAAGTGGCCAGTTTGCTGCAACTGCTGGAGAGCGGTCCCACCTGGTACCAAGAATACAAAGATAATTATGAAAAAGACCGATCGCGCCATGGCGCGAAGGGGACCGTTGAGCGCGGCCAGGCTCCAGGCGAGAGGAAAGATCAGCAAGGATGCGTCATAGAAGCGGTGGTAGATGGGCAGGAGGCTGAGGACGGCGAGTGCGCTTAGGCAGAGCAAATCGGTGCTGTGGTTTCTTCGCTGAAAAAACAGCCAGACGAGCGCGGCGGCTACGGCAAGGGCGATCGCCGTGAGGTTGGCGGCTTCGCGGTTATGGAGCAGCGCGTAGGCGGCTACCTGGAAATTGATCAGGCCGAAACGAATGGGATTACCTTCGGTGAAGTCGCCCAGGCTGCCGGGGGCGAACAGGATCCGGTTGTCGGAAAGATAGTTTTCGACCCAAGGCGTTCCACTAGCGGCACTGCGGGAAACGCCGAGGATGAATACCAGAAGAACTGCTCCAGCAGCGACGGGAGCCATGCGCCAGCGGCGGCGCACGAGATAGAAGAAGCAGAATGGCAGGCCGATCTGAGGTTTGAGACACACTGCGATGGCCAGCAACAGAGCGGCGAGGATCTCGTGACGGCGGCTTGCCGCCCAGGTGGCGGCTGAGCTTGCGGCCACGGCGACGGTGACGATGCTGCCCGCTGCCAGCGCAGTATGAAAAGGAGCCAGCGCGAGGGCGGTCACGAGGAACGTGAGGGTCCGGTAAGTCCCGGGTGGAAATTTTGCGAGCGACAGCACTGAGGCCGCCGTCACGAGGAATGAGAGGACGGTGATGACGAGCCACAATGGTTGCGCGATGTGCCAGGGAAGGGCTGCGACGGGGGCGATGAGCACAAAGGCGGTCAGCGGATAGGCGGTGGGGATTCCGCGCTTCAGAACCAGCGAGCCGTCGGCGAGATCGCGGGAAAGAAAATCGTAACGCTCGGCTTCGGGCGGCCAGAGGCGCACGAGATTTTGGGGACGGTAAGGATCGTCTCCGTGCATCCAGGCGCGCGTCTGGATGTAGGGTGAGATGAAATCGTTGAAACTGGCGGCGCGAACGAAGCGCACAGGGCCACGGACCACGAACTCGGCGCCGGCGAGGATCAGAACGATGGCGAGCAGCGCATTCCAGAGAATTCTTGTGCGGTTGTTCGGGGTGGGCATGGGCGCTGACACTAGACTTCTGCTCGCTCGCGGAAATTTTCGGCGGAATCTCGCAGGCCGAAGAGAAGTGCGACATTCAGAGCCAGGAGCAGCCAGACAAAATATCTTTCTACAAACAGACGCCACCACCACTGGGCGGTGATTGAGGAGTCCAGGCTCGGAGAGTAACGCATCAGGACGGAGTGTCCGGGCAGCATCAAAAGCAGAAAGAGCACGCACGTCCAGATTCTGGCGCGTGTCATTGTTGTGCGGGTCCCCGAATCGTGTTCCAGTGGAACGGCCCAGCAGAGCGCGAGCAGCAGGAACGTGACATCCGACACGCTGTGATAAAGAGAGAGAAAACTGAGCGCGAGCAGGGACGAGATGGCCAGAGGAGCCGGCACGCGGAAACGGGCACGCCAGAGAATCCAAAACCAGATCGCGAGGCCAATTACAAACAGAGCGTAGGCGATCAGGTTCGAGGCCGACACGCTGTGCACGATCTGGTAAAGCACCACCTGCATGATATTGACATGGTATGGGCGCGCGCCTTCGGTGAATCCATCAGGGCGGCCGGGCGCAAACCAGAACCGCATGTTCGAACGATAACTGGAGACAACGCTAGTGAGAGCGACTGCATGGCAGAAGAAGATCGCCGTGAGCGCGGCTCCCGGGACAATGGCAGCCAACAGCATTTTTCCGCGAAGGCGAAACAGATAGTAGATGAAAATCCAGAAGGCGAGCTGAGGCTTGAGGGCGGCTGCCGTGCCGAGGAGCAATCCGGCACTGACATCGTGGCGCGCTTCCGCGAGAAAAATTGCGCCCAGGCAAAGCGGCACCACTAACAAAGCGCTGTTGCCAAGGTGGAAGGCTTGGTGCAACGGGTTGAAGCTGAGGAAAAGAGTTGCGAAAGCGATTGTTCTCAGATCCCACGTTCTCAAATCCCATGTGCGCAGCTCCGACGCGACCGGGCCGCGAAGCCGGAGCAAGAGAAAAAGCGTGGCGGGAATGCCTGCAAGGCCGAGCGACAGCCAGACGAGGTTTGCCCACCCCCAGGGAAGATAGGTAAGCGGGGAAACGAGTACGAAGGCAGTCGGTGGGTAGACGGGAGCAATCTGCACGGAAGCATGAACGAGCTGTTCATGGGCGCGGGTGGCGAGCGCGGAGTCGTAGAAATTTTGGCCGTGCCGCCACAGCCACGCGCCGGTATAAACATCCGAGAAATCGGTTTTGCCGGGATCGAAGGCGTGAGCCAGGCCGCGCAGAACGAAATCCGAGAACATCAGGAGCGCGGTTAGTCCCAGGAGCAGGCGAGGCGCGTACGTCTTTAAAATGCTGCGCGGCGCGTTGTCTGGAGTCAATGAATCCTCGTGGACGATATTTCCTTGCGCGTTACGCGCTCCATCCCCTTACGAATTCCACCAGGCTGCGCAGGGCGATTCCGGACGGACCTTTGGCGATCCACGGCTTCTGCTCCTCCATCCAAGCGGTACCGGCGATGTCGAGGTGAATCCATGGAGTATCTTCGGCGAATTCCTTGAGGAACATGGCGGCGAAGATTGCGCCGCCGTAGCGGGCGCCGGCGTTGGCCATGTCGGCGATGCCGGATTTGATGAGTTCCTTGTAGTCGTCGTCGAGGGGCATGCGCCACATTTTTTCACCAGCCTGCTGCAAAGCCTTGGCGAAGCGGTCATACATCTGGTCGTCGCTGGCGAAGATTCCGGCGTTGATGTATCCGAGGGCAACAACGATGGCACCGGTAAGAGTGGCGGCATCGACGAGATGAGTGCAGCCGAGTTGACGCGCATAGGTGAGGCCATCGGCGAGAACGAGGCGGCCTTCGGCGTCGGTGTTGATGATCTCGATTGATTTGCCGGACATGGCAATTTGCACGTCGCCGGGCTTCTGGGCTTTGCCGGAAGGCATGTTTTCGGTGGCCATTATGACGGCCGTGACTTTCACCTTTGGCTTCAGCAAGGCGATGGCGCGCATAGCGCCGAGCATGGTGGCGCCGCCGGCCATGTCGTATTTCATTTTTTCCATGCCGTCGGCGGGCTTGATGGAGATGCCGCCTGTGTCAAAGGTGACGGCTTTACCGACCAGACCGAGGTGAACATCTTTGGCGGCACCCTCGGGTTCGTAGCGCAGCACGATGAGCGCGGGGGGCTCGTCGGAGCCTTGCGCGACGCCCCAAAACGCGCCCATCTTGAGTTCCTTGATCTTGTCGGAGCTATACGCGTCGCATTTCAGGCCGACTTCGGCGGCCATTTTTTTTGCGCGGTCGGCGAGGATGGTGGGGGTCATGCGGTTGGAAGGCTCGTTGACGAGATCGCGAGTGAA
This sequence comes from uncultured Acidobacteriaceae bacterium, assembly GCA_963791085.1. Lineage (GTDB taxonomy): Bacteria > Acidobacteriota > Terriglobia > Terriglobales > Acidobacteriaceae > Acidiflorens. Next base: position 835,780 of record CAWBQG010000001.1, read on the forward strand.
GTTCTGCGATTCGGCGAGGATGCGGCCGGCGGCGAGCGCAGGATCGAGCGACTTCGCATCGGCTTTGGTCACGATGGTGAGCGAGTCGATCTGTTGGTCGTTGCTGGTGCGATCGCTCTTGTAATAGCCGGGCTCGAAGTTGCCGACGATCGCGCCTTCGACGATGGCGCGAACGGCGTCAGCGTTCGGGATGGAAGTTTCCGGCAACGCGAAGGCGAAACTGCGGAGGCCTTTCGCTTTGAGCGCGCGGACTGCGGCTCCAGCCAGCTTGCGCAGATCGGAGGCGGAGAAAGTTTTCGCCTTGCCGCCTCCGAGAAGGAGAAGACGTGTGGCCTTCAATCCCGGCGGGCGATGCAGGAGGGTCGTTTCGCAAGGCTTGCCAGTGACTTCGCCGCTAGCGATGACATCCTGTGCAGCGGCGCGGACGGCGTCGTCAGAAGTGGAGACGGCAGGGACAGGTTTGTCTTTGCGGGCCTGGTCCTTTTTCGTTTGACCCTTATCCGATTGATCTCTGTCCGACTGATCGAGGACCACCGCAACGAAGCAATCCGTTTCGACCTGCGAGGGCGCTGAGGAAGAAATGTTGGTGTTCATATTTTGGTTTTGTTCAGTATCCACGTGAGGGCGTGGTCGCGCAACTGTGACTGAGGGATGGGGTTGAGGCGAATGCCAGCTGTTATTTTTTCTTCAACTCCGCCGTCCAGTTCTGAACCAGAGTGAGCGGTTGCGAGGTGCCGCTGCTGGGCACGATGGCGATAAACCGCTGTCCATCGCGTGTCACCGAATACTCACGGGACAGGCCCTTCAATGCCACCGGGAAAAGCTGTTTGCCGCTGCCAACCTGGAATCCCGAACCCTTGCCATCGACCTCGACGGCAGTAATTCCGGAGAAGTCGTAGTAGTAGAGTTCTTTGCCGTCACCCCGCCACTGAGCGGCGGTGGCCCCTCCGTTGGAGACTTGCCACTTGGCCCCTGTCCATGGAAAGGGAGCGACAAAAACTTCCGGTTTTCCCGACTCGTTGCTTTCGTACGTCACCCAGCGGCCGTCGGGCGAAAACTCGCCATTCCACTCGCCCTCGGAAAGGCCGGTATACGGAAAGGGTTTGCGGTCGCCGAACAACGGAACCACCCAGAGCCGTTGCTCGAGACCGAGACCCTGCTGATACATCAAGTAGCGGCCATCGGGCGACCACCCTGTAACCGCGGAATATATTGCGTCGTGAGAGGAGAGAACAGTCTGGTCCTGTGCGTTGCTGCCGATGGCTTTGATCGAGATGCTCGCCTGCTGGTTCGAAGTAAACGCGATCTGGCTTCCGTCCTTCGACCACGTAGGGCTTCTTTGCACGCCGCCGCCGAATGCGAGGCGAGCCTTCAGCTTGGTGGCGAGGTCATAAATCCAGACGTTGGCGGCGGCAGAGTTTAAGTCCGTGGCCGCGAGTTTCTTTCCGTCCGGAGAAAGATCGATCTCCTGGAACCCGCCTTGCTCGCCGACTGTGCCCAGCTGCTTTCCGGTGCGGTCGAACCAGGTCAGCGTCTGGGTTCCCGAAGCCGCTCCGGAAGTGTAGACCAGCAAGCCGTTGGTGGAAACGCTCAGGTTGGTGCGCCACAGGCCGCCGTCATATTGAACGTTCTCGCTGAGCGTTTCCGGTTCGCCGCTGAGTTTCCCGCCGGATGTGTCGAAGGCCTGCGCGACCAGAGCATTGTCACGCATGAAGAGCAAACGTCCGGAGGCGTAGGTTGCGCTGGCAAGGGTGTGGAACAGAAGCCTGTTTTCCTTGCCGTCGAGAGATGCGAAAAACAGACCCGTAGCGGGGCTGGTTGGCGCGTTATGGTCCACCGCGAGATAAAGAAAGTGCTTCCCATCGGGCAGGAACGAGGGCCAGCGGTGCGAGGAGTAGCTGACGTTATCAACCTTAGTGATAGGAGTGGGGTCGCCTCCGCTAGCGGGCACGCGGAAAATACCGGCGTTGTAGTCCAACGCCGCCACAATCGTGCCGTCCAGGTTCCAACTCCCGCCGCGTCCCAGGGTGGCGTTGCAGAGCGCGATGGGGGCCGCGCTGCCGATGTCGATGCGCTTCAACTTGTCGCTGGTAAAGAAGGCAATAGACCTGCTATCGGGTGACCAGAAAGGAAACGTTCCGTTTTCAGTTCCCGGCAGAGGCTGGGCGGAAACGGAATCGAGCGAGCGCAGGTAGAGTTGAGTGCCGTTGCCGCTGGTGGCCGAAAAGACGAGATAGCGCCCATCGGGAGAGACCGTCGCCGGACCGGCATCATCGCCGCTAAGGTTGAATTGCGTTTTTTCCGGCGGAGTGATCGCAACGCGCAGCACGGGCAACTGCTTCTGGTTCGCCTCATACGCTGCGAACAGCGCGGCGAAGGCGATCACGCCCAGCAGTGCTGCCAAGGCCCACGGCCAAACGTTCTTGCGCCGGGGCTGTGGAAGCGGCGGCGCGATTGCGGTTGCCTGCGATCCGCCCTCAGCGATCTGCTTGAGCTGGAGTTTGACGTCGTGCGCGGTTTGCCAGCGCTCGTCGGGATCCTTGGCGAGGCAGCCCTTCACCAGGCGGTCGAGCGCGGCGGGGACGGCCGGTTGCACGGAAGAAATCGGAGCCGGATCGCGCTCGAGCACCGCGGCCATGGCGCTTGCTACCGTCTTGCCCTCGAACGCGCGGCGGGCCGTCGCCATTTCGTACAGCACCGCGCCGAGCGCAAAAATATCGGAGCGCGAATCCGCTTCCTTGCCTTCGACCTGTTCGGGCGACATGTACTGGAACGTTCCCACGACCACGCCCTGCGCTGTGAGGGGATGGCTGCCGGGAGGCGTGGTGAGGGTTGCGGTCAGCCCGGAAGTGGACGCGGGGCCGACTAGCGCGACTTTCGCCAGGCCGAAGTCCATGAGTTTGGCTCCGGTCTTGGTCAGCATGATGTTGCCGGGCTTCAAATCGCGGTGGACCACTCCGCTGCGATGCGCTTTTTCCAGCCCGTCGCAGATTTCGATGCCGTATCGCAAGACCTGCTGGATGGGCAGAGGACCTTTGCGCAAACGGTCGGCGAGCGTCTCGCCCTCGAGGCACTCCATGACCAGGTAATCGATTCCATCCTGATGGCCGACATCGTGGAGAGTGCAGATGTTGGGATGATTCAGGGATGAAATGGTGCGCGCTTCGCGGTCAAAGCGCTGTTTCGCGTCCGGATTTTCTGAAAGATGAGAAGGAAGAATTTTGACCGCGACGGTGCGATCGAGCCGTGTATCACGGGCGCGGTAGACTTCGCCCATGCCGCCGGCGCCAAGGGGCGACTGGATTTCGTAGGGACCGAGCTTTGTGCCAGAGGTGAGTGCCATGCGCGGGAGACATTATAGGGCATCTTGTGATCAGCCTTGGTCGTGGAACCCCACGCTCTTGCGGAATCCGCCCGTGCGCAAAAAGCGCGCAAGGATGGGGCAGCCGACCGTGGGAGAAACCACCGGCCCGATGGGATGAGCAACCGGCGCGCTGGGAATTGGGGACGCGGCTTAGGACTTTCTGGAGCGCGCGATGGCTTCGCGGGCTTCTTTGTCGGCGGTGCGGCGGCGCTCGGTTTCGCGCTTGTCCCACTGCTGCTTGCCGCGAGCGAGGGCAAGCTCAACCTTAACCCGGCCACCTTTGAAATACAGGCGAGTGGGAATGAGGGTGAGGCCGCGCTGCTGGGTTTTGCTGAACAGCTTGCGAATTTCCTCCTTGTGAATGAGGAGCTTGCGGGTGCGCTCGGCGGCGTGGTTGATATAGCCGCCGTGGTCGTAGGGGCTGATATGGCAGTTGAGCAGCCAGAGTTCACCATCCTTGACCAGGCCGTAGGAATCTTTCAGGTTGGCCTTGCCGGCGCGGACCGATTTGACCTCGGTGCCGGTGAGCATGATGCCGGTCTCGAATTTTTCGAGCAAGAAATAATTGTGACCGGCGTTCCTGTTAGTGGCAGCATCTCTCTCCCCCGCAGCTGTCGGCTGACGGCGAGGATTCTTCTCCCGGTTGGACTGGGTCTGGTGGGTGGTCTGTTTGGCCATCTGTAAAAAGAAGTTAGCATGAAGGGAAGGTATCGGGTAAACCACTGTGATCGGGAACCGGGGAGAACTGGGAGTCTGACACCCCCTGTACAAGTACCAATGAGTGTAAACATCGCCCCAGCAATCAGTTGGGTGCTTGGAATGGCAATGCTATAATCCATTTTTCAAGCAATTTTAAAGGGGTTTGGCCGTTTTGTGCCGGGCCCACCCTGCGTTTTTTGCCGTAATGTCAAGGGATATACCCGGCGAAAGCCGGAAAGAGACAAATCTGTGTGTAAGAGGGGCCGTTGAATGAGACGCCTGATACGTCCGACTATTCTCCTTCTGCTGTTGTTAGGCCTGGGACTGCCGGGGATTGCCGCCGAAAGCGCCAAGTCGCTCTATGCGAAGGGCACTGACGCGCAAGCGCGGCAGGACTACGAGAAGGCCTACGAGTATTTCAAACAAGCCTACAATCTGCAGCCGAAAGATCTGAAGTATCGAACAGCGTACGAGCGGAACAAGTTTCTGGCGGCGGCTTCGCATGTGCACCGCGGGCAGCTTGCGTTTGACGCGAACAAACTGGACGAGGCCAAGGGTGAGTTCGAGAAAGCGCTGGCCATCGATCCCTCCTCGTTTATCGCGCAACAGGAATTGCGGCGCACGCTGCAGATGATCCAGGAAGGGACGAGCGGGGAACCGCAGGCTGCAGGCGGGGGCAAATCGGAGCTGCGGAGGCTGCTGGCAGAAGCGCAAGGGCCGGTGGAACTCGCCGCGATTTCGAGCGCTCCGATCACGCTCAAGATGACGGAAAAGAGCAACGTGATTTACGAGACGGTGGGCAAACTGGCCGGCGTCAACGTGTTGTTCGACCCCGACTATACGGCCAAGCAGGTGCGCATCGAGTTGAACGGGGTCTCGCTGGAAGAAGCGCTCTCGATCATTTCATTTCAGACGAAAACGTTCTGGCGTCCGGTGACGCCGAACACGATTTTTGTCGCGCAAGACAATCCCGCAAAGCGGAAAGAGCTGGAACAAAACGTTCTCAAGACTTTTTATTTATCCAATCTTTCGCAGCCGACCGAATTGCAGGATGTAGTGAACGCGATGCGGACGATTCTGGAGGTAAGCCGGATTCAGCAACTGCCCTCGCAGGGAGCGATTGTGGTGCGGGGAACGCCCGACCAGGTCGCGCTGGCGCAGAAGTTGGTGGACGATCTGGACAAGGCGAAGCCGGAAGTGGTGGTGGACGTAGCCATACTGGAAGTGAGCCGCGACAAGATGAAGACGCTCGGGATCAGTCCGCCGACGAGCGTATCGGTGCAACTGCAGCCCAACATCAGCACCACTACCCCCACGACGGGTACGACCGCGGGGGGCACGCCGACTACGACGTCGCCCACACAAAACGGACTCAACCTGAATACCTTTAACAACCTGAACGCGACCGATTTTCAGGTGACGATTCCCGGGGCAACCGCCTCGGCACTGTTGAGCGACAGCACGTCGAAGATCATACAGAATCCGCAGGTTCGGGCATTGGACGGACAGAAGGCTTCCCTGAAGATCGGCGAACGGGTGCCGGTTGCGACCGGTTCGTTTCAGCCCGGCATTGGCGGCGTCGGTATTAACCCGCTCGTCAATACCCAGTTTCAGTACCTGGATGTGGGCGTGAACATCGACATCACACCGCGGGTACATGCCGGACATGAGGTTTCGTTGAAGCTGTCGCTCGATGTTTCCGCGGTGACAGGCAACGAAAACATCGGCGGCATCACCCAGCCGATCATCGGGCAGCGCAAGATCGAACACGAGATCCGGCTGAAGGACGGGGAAGTAAACGTGCTGGGCGGGATCATGGAAGACCAGCAGACCAAAGCGATCAGCGGGATACCGGGGCTGGCTTCGATTCCAATCCTGAAATATCTGTTCTCGCAAACCCAGACGGAGCACCAGGAAGACGAGATCGTATTCGTGCTGGTGCCGCACATTATCCGGGGGCCAGAACCGTCGCGGAGCGCCGACCTGCTGGATGTGGGAACGGCCAACTCGATCTCGTTGCGGCTGATGAGCACCAAGCCGACCGCGGCGCCGGCGGCACAGCCGGCGGTTCCGCAGCAAGGCGCGCCGGCGCAGAACCCGGGAGGGCAGAGCCTGGGAGCGCGGAGTAATCCTGTGGTGGCGGGGAGCGGGGCATCGTTCCTGTTTGATCCGCCGATCTTGAACCAGGCGAAGGGTTCGACGTTTACGGTAAACGTGATGGTATCGGGCGGGCAGAACGTCTACTCGGTGCCGGTGCAGCTGAGTTACGATCCGAACCAGTTGCAGGTGTTGAATGTTTCAAATGGCGGGTTCCTCTCGCAGGATGGGCAGACGGTGGCGCTGGCATTCCGCGACGATCCTACGAGCGGCACGCTGCAGATTACGGCATCGAGGCCACCCGGAGCCGGGGCGGTATCCGGGCAAGGGGCGGTGGTGACGCTGACCATGATGGCGAAGTCGCCGGGACAATCGGCGCTTGTGATTACGCGGGGCGGGGCTCGCGACCCGGCGATGCAGCCGATTCCGATGAATGGAGCGGAGGCAGCCGTAACCATTCAGTGAACAAGAAGTTTGCTATGAACCATCCAGTTAACAAGGCGAAGGCAGTGCCGACGGCGAGGCTTCGCCAGCGCGGATTCACGCTGATCGAACTGATTGTGGCCACGACCATCCTTTTGATCCTGACGGGGATGGCGCTGCCGACAGCCCGGTTCATGCTGCAGAGATCGCGGGAAAAGGAACTGCGCGACGATTTGTGGATGCTGCGCGACGGGATTGACCGGTACAAGGACGCCGCGGACCGCGGAGCATTCCAGATCAAGCTGGGAAGCGACGGGTACCCTCCCGACCTGGACACGCTGGTAAAGGGCGTGGACGTGGCCGGCAAGAAGCTGAAATTCCTGCGCAAGATTCCGGTCGATCCGATGACCGGAAAGGCGGAGTGGGGGATGCATTCGATGCAGGACGATCCCACGTCGGATTCCTGGGACGAGCAGAACGTGTTCGACGTGTACACGAAGTCGCAAGGGACAGCGCTAGATGGCACGAAGTACAGGGACTGGTAAATGAGGTCGAGGTCGAAAGCGCGCCAGCAGGGTTTTACGCTGATCGAGATGATCGTCGTCATCAGCATTGTGCTGGTGTTATTGGCCATCTCGCTACCCATGTACAACCAGGCAATCGTGCGGTCCAAGGAAGCAACATTCAAGAAGAATCTGACCACGCTGAATGAAGTGATCCAGCGCTACTCCGAGGACAAAAGGCAAGCGCCGCAACAGCTTGACGATCTGGTTCAGGCGGGATATTTGAAGACGATTCCCGATGACATAACGGGCAGCAATACCACCTGGCAGACGGACAGCGAGACGGACCCCGAAAAAGCGTGGAATCCCGACCAGATGGGCATTGCTTCGGTACACAGCGGTTCCGATCAGCCCTCCCCTACCGACGGAAGGCCGTATTCGGAATGGAAATGAAGCCGGGGAGATGAGAAGTCGGGTCCAACGCGGCAGCGGCGGTTTCACGCTGGTGGAAATGATGGTCGTGATCAGCATCATCATCATCCTGCTGGCGATCGCGATGCCGATCTACAGCCGGAGCATCCACCGGGCGCGGGAGGATGCATTCCGCGACAGTCTGCTGACGCTGAACATGATGATTTTTCAGTACACGATGGACAAGCAAAAACCGCCGCAATCTCTCGAAGACCTGAAACAGGCGGGGTATATTAAAGAAGTACCGGACGACATTACGGGCAGCAAGACCTGGGTCATGGAAGACGACCCGCCAGCGATCTTCTCGCTATACCAAACGGAAACCGGGATCTATGGCGTGCACAGCGCCTCCAACCGGATTGGCAGCAATGGCACGCCGTATTCGGAATGGTAGGAACCGGACCAGGCTGGGGATATTCGCGACCTCAGCGGCTCAAGCCTCCAATGAACGCAGGACAGACCGCAGCGGCGAAGCGCTGCGCCACCCCAAAGCCATAGCTTTTCAGCGGCATCGCGGAGCGCCCCCGGGCCGAATTCGTCTGCGCCCGGTTTGATCACTTGGATTCTTGGCTTTAAGCCCGCACCCGCATTTCTGCTAACGTAATCAGATCCGGTTGTGGAGGTGAGATTTGAATCTCGACTTTTTGAATCGGCTGCAACCCTTTGCCCTGCTCGTGATGCGACTGGTTTTGGGAGCGATTCTGATCGCGCATGGTTATCACAAGGTGTTTGGCGGATTCCATCACCACATGGATATGGTCGGTTCACTCGGCCTTCCCCCATGGATGGCTTACCTTTCGACGGGAACCGAATTTGTTGGCGGGATTGGCATTGTGCTGGGCCTGTTCACCAGGTTTTTCTCGCTGGCATTCGTGATCGAGATGGGCGTAGCGATCTGGAAAGTGCATTTCAAGAACGGCCTGACGGGGCAGGGAGGCTATGAGTTTCCAATGGCGGCCGCGACGATTGCTTTTGCGCTGCTGTGCTTTGGCGGAGGTCCGTGGGGCGTGACATTTGGCGGGTCGGGGAGAGCGCGGAAAACGAAGAGTGGATAAGAATGCGGAGGAGACGGGGCACCCCGTCTCTACGGAGCTAGACCGCGAGCTCAGAGCTGCACTCTAGAACTCCGCTAATTCCTTCATCGCCCGAAACAAGTCGGCTGGCTGCGGAAGGATCGCATTTTCCAGAAGCGGTTGATAACCGACGAAAGTGTCGGTGGCGGCGACGCGTTTGACGGGCGCATCCAGGTCATGGAAAAGCTCGTCGGCGACGCGGGCGGCGATTTCGGCGCCATATCCCCAGCTCAGCGAATCTTCATAGGCGATGAGCACGCGGCTGGTTTTTCTTACCGAGGCGGCGATGGTATCCCAATCGAACGGGTTCAAAGAGCGCAGGTCGATTAATTCGACGCTGACGTGGTGCTCGCGTTCGATTTTTTGGGCGGCTTGCAGGGCACGGGGAACGACGGCGCCAAAGGTGACCACGGTGAGGTTGGTCCCAGGCTGAACGATTTTGGCCTTGCCGAACGGGATCATGTAATCCGGGCCCGGATAGGGCGCGCGCCCGAAAGTTTCGCGGTAAAGGCGCTTGTGCTCGAGGAAAAGGACGGGATCGTCGCAGCGAATGGCGGTGCGCAGCAGGCCGGCGGCATCGAGCGCGTTGGACGGAAAGATGACGCGCAGGCCGGGGATGTGGGTGAAAGTGCTTTCGCCGCATTGCGAGTGGTAGATGGCGCCTCCGGTTAGGTAGCCCCCAATGGGAACGCGGACGACGAGCGGCGAGGAAAAGGCATTGTTGGAGCGCCAGCGCACCAGAGCCAATTCGTCCCGCAGTTGCATCATGGCGGGCCAGATGTAATCGAAGAACTGAATTTCGACGACGGGCTTGAGGCCGCGTCCGGCCATGCCGATGGCGCGGCCGACGATGTTGGCTTCGGCGAGCGGCGAATTGAAGACGCGATCGGCGCCGAATTCCATCTGCAATCCGGCCGTAAGTTTGAATACTCCGCCCTTGCCCTTAACGAGCTTCTGCCTGACGTACTCTTCGCGGCTGGCGTCGGCGACGTCTTCGCCGAAGATGAGGACGCGTTCGTCGCGGCGCATCTCGTCGCGCAGGGTAGCGTTGATGAGGTCAGCCATGGTCTTGGGCTGGGAGGCGGCGGGGCGTTTGCCCTCAGACGTGGCTTCGGGCGCGGCGTAGGCGGGATGGGTATCGAACGCCGCCGACGTTGGATCGAGGTCGGGAGAGTAAACAAAGTTGTAGATGGACTCGGGCTGCGGGAGAGGGGCATCGAGGGCGCGGTCGGCGTCGGCCTGAATCTGTTCTTCGACTTCCTTTTCGAGTTGGTTGATAGCATTTTCGTCGAGGATGCCTTCGCGCAGCAGAAACATCTGCAAGCGCGGGACGGGATCGCGCGCGGCATCCTGCTCGCGTTCGCTTTCGGGACGATAGAGGCGCTCGTCGTCGGAAAGCGAGTGCGAGTAGGGGCGAATCACGTGCGCGTGCACGAAGGCGGGACCGTTGCCGGCGCGGCAATAGGCGGCGGCGCGCTGGAAAGCGGCATAGGCGATCACGGGATCGGTGCCGTCAAATTCTTCGAAATGAAAATTGGGGAAACCGGAAACCAGCCGCGAAATGTTGCCGCCGGAGGTTTGCACTTCGACGGGAACGGAGATGGCGTACCCGTTGTCCTGAATGCAAAAGAGAACGGGAAGGCGGCGGTTGGAGGCGGTGTTGAGCGCTTCCCAGACTTCACCTTCGCTGGTGGTGCCGTCGCCGAGCGAGACGTAGGCGATTTCGTCGCCGTGAAACTGGACATCCTTGAACTGGCGGTAATCACCCTCGGCTTTTCGGGCCGCATTGGGACGGCTCGTAAAGTAACGGGCGGCCTCGGCGCATCCGACGGCATGCAGAACCTGCGTACCGGTGCATGAAGACTGAGTGAAGACGTTGAGCCGCTTGTGCGCCCAGTGCGAAGGCATCTGGCGGCCGCCGGAATTGGGGTCGTCGGCAGCGCCGACCGCGCCCAGCAGCATTTCATAGGGAGTGGCGCCCAAGCCGAGAAGGAGAGCGCGGTCGCGGTAATAGGGGAAGAACCAGTCGTATTCGGACTTGAGCGCATAGGCGGCGGCGACACCGACGGCTTCGTGGCCGGCGCCAGAAATCTGGAAGAAGACTTTCTGCTGGCGTTTGAGGAGGATCTCGCGGTCGTCAATGCGACGCGAGGTGAACATGATGCGGTAGGCGTCGACGAGTTGCCGGCTGGTAAGACCCTGGTAGTTCTTGGATTTATTTTTCTGCTCGCCTTCGCTGAGCTTGGGATCGATTTTGGTTGTGGCCATGCTTTCCGATCACCCTTGGGCAGCGCTCTGCCGCGTTTATTGTAAACGAGCGGCGCGCTGCGAGCTACGTGAGGCGAACAGGAGTGAATTCAGGCGACTTGCCCGGTCCGCGGCCCCGCTCGAAGGTCGCAGTTCGTGAATCGCAGCCGGTGTGAATAAGCCGCGCATCATTTATCCTGAATTTTCCATGATTCGCTTTCTGCGGCGGTTCGATGCGCGCTCCATTCGGCTGCTGGTTTTCGATCTCGACGGCACGCTGGTCGATTCCCGGCTCGATCTGATTCATTCAGTGAACGCGATGTTGCGGCATTTCGAGCGACCGGAACTGGCGGGCGACGTGATCGCCAGCTATGTGGGAGACGGGGCGCCCGTGCTGGTACGGCGGTCGCTGGGCGAGGGAGCGGATGAGGAACTGTTCACGCCGGCGCTCGAGTATTTTCTTGGCTACTACCGCATGCACAAACTGGATCACACTACCGTTTATGGCGGGATTCCGCAGACGCTGGCTGCGCTGGCGCGGGCCTCGAATGGGGCGCATCGGCTGATGGCGGTGCTGTCGAACAAGCCCGTGCGCCCATCGCAGGATATTGTGCAGGCCCTGGGGCTGGGCGAGTACTTCGTGCGCGTCTATGGAGGGAACAGTTTCGCAACGAAGAAACCCGATCCGCTGGGGGTGCGGACGCTGCTCGAAGAGACGGGCGTGGCAGCGGAGGAAGCGCTGATGATCGGGGATTCGTCCATTGATGTCCTGACCGGGCGCAACGCGGGTCTGTGGACTTGCGGGGTGAAGTATGGATTCGCTCCGCACACGCTGGAGCAAGAGGCGCCGGATGTAGTGGTGGAGAGGCCGGAAGAGCTGGCTGAGTTGTTTGTGCAAGAACGACATCCAAAAGGCGCGTGGGGCGTGCAAACCGAACCAATTTAGATAGTTAACGAGTTGATTGCCCGCTGCGCAGCGGCGGGAAGCAGCTAGCGAGCACCTCAGTCCAAAGGCTTTAACCACCCGGACCGGCACGTTCGTAATCTTCTGTTAGTAACCACTCGCGCCCCATACTGAACATGATTATGAGCAGCTCTCCCCAATCCCACTCGCAGTGGCGTTATCCTCGCGCTCGTCTGGATGGCAATAATCCAACGGTGCTTCGGTTACCAGATGGCCAGAACGTAGGGGCCAACCTCAAGGTCATTTCTTTCACGGGCGGCCTGCTTTCGCTGCCGCAGCCCGTGGTTCAGGGCTCGCAGGTCAAGTTGATTTTCCTGACCGGAGCCGGCGCCGTGCTCGGAGGCGTCGAGATGCTGCAGCCCGTCACCAGCGGGTTGCAGCCCTTCCGTTTCGTTTCGCTGGCGGACGACGATCATCGCCGGCTTGAGACGCTGATTTCGCGGTCAAGCGAGAACAGATCGGAGCAGGATTGGATGGAAAAACTGCGCGCTGCGTCCGCGCAGCAGAGCGAGCCCGGGCGCTGGTGGCTCAAGGTGGCAGCGGCCGTTGGGCTGTTCATCACCTGCCTGGCCACTGCGGCATACCTGCTGCAATCAGGCTTGCTGAAGTAGATTTTGTTTGGCTGCCACGCGAAATGGACTTGACCGACACGCGCCGATACCCGCGATACCACATGCACACGCCTGTCCTGATCGCGGTCCCGGGCGCCGCAGACCTGGTTGTGCCCGGAATGGTTTCCAGATTAAGCCGCGCGGGCATGGAGCTGTACGCTGGAGTCAATCTGCAGCCCGGCGAGGTAATGGAAGTCGAGTTCCGAACGGAAGGCCGGACGATTCGTGTGGCTGGGATCGTCCGCTATCGCTCGGGGTTTTGCTTTGGGCTCGAATTCTGCGGCTTACAGCTCGAGCTGGGAACAGACATCCACCCGTCACTCACCTGAAATTCCCCTGGCCGCGCCCCGCTGCGGGTGCGGCGATATTCTGCGCGCCAATTCTCCGAGCCAACGACGTTCCTAGCTCTTCCTCGCTGCGAGAAAGTGGGCTAACTCCTTGAGGGTGGCGGCGCGTTCGGCGAAGGGATCGAGTTCGGAGCAGGCCTTCGCGATCAGTGCGTCGGCTTTGCGGAGAGATTCTTCGATGCCGAACAGGGCGGGGTAGGTCGCTTTTTCGGCGGCGGTATCTTTGCCTGCGGTTTTGCCGAGTTGTTCGGAGGTCTGAGTCACGTCGAGGACGTCGTCAACGATCTGGAAGGCGAGGCCGATGGACTTGCCATAGATGCGCAGGCGTTCGATGTGTTCTGCGGGGGCGCCGGCGTACATGCCTCCGCTGACGACGCTAGCAGTAATGAGCGCCGCTGTCTTTGAACGATGAATATATTCGAGTGTGGCCAGGTCAGGCTTCTTGTGTTCGGCTTCGAGATCGACGACCTGGCCGCCGATCATACCGTCAATGGTGCCGGTGGCGTGGGCGATCTCGCGGACGATCGCCACCCGCGCCTCAGCGGGACAGTGGATTTGCGCGAGCACTTCATAGGCCTGAGTTTGCAAAGCATCTCCTGCCAGAATGGCGGTGGCTTCGCCAAAGACCTTGTGGCAGGTGGGGCGGCCACGGCGCAGGTCGTCGTTGTCGAGGGCGGGCAGGTCATCATGAATCAGCGAATAGGTGTGGAGCATTTCGAGCGCCGCGCCTAGTTGTTCGATGCCCGGAGGCAAGGCTCCGGTCCGCTTCGGCATGGTCATGCGGCCGGCTTCCATGCAGAGAATGGGGCGCAGGCGTTTGCCGCCGGCGAAAACGCTGTGGCGCATGGCCTGATGGATGGAGGTTGGATGCAGAGTCGCCGGGGGCAAAAGCTGTTCGAGCGCGGCATCGGCGGCGGCGCGTTCCTGATCGAGAACGTGTTTCAGCATTGCATGGCAGTATAACAATTAGCGGAGTTCCGGAATGAATGTGCGCGCCGCCTCCAGGCAGCGCTTTCCATAGTGAGTCAAGGGCTGCGGCTGCGGATTACTTCCAGGCGCTTGGCGTCCTTAAATAGGCGACCACGGCGCGGGCATCGGCGTCGCTCATCCGAAAGGGCTCCATCGGGAAGCGTAGCGGCTCGCCATTGGTCCAGATTCCGGTCGTCAGCAGCTTAACCATGTCCGCGTCGCTGGCCGGAGGAGTGCCTCCAATGCGAGGCGCAATCAGAGGCCAGTTGGATTGTGGTTGCGCCGGCATCCATGGCACAGCCGCGCCTTCCAGCCATCGGCTCCGGTCGACTACGCCGTTCGAGTCCCGAGGAGAGTGGCACTGCCCGCACATGGCCACGCCTTCCACCAGATATTTTCCTCGAGCTACGTCCGGAGCATTCGCAACCGTGCTCCGGCCCGCCGAAACATTCCCCTGAGCCGAAGATTGGCGAGCCTGTCCTTTCACAGCGGAAGGGAAACAAAGGAACATCGCAATCGCCAATCCCAACAGGATCCCGAGCCAACTCCGCAATGCGAACCCACGCGTCATACCATCACGGCAATCGATCATGTCAATAACCTCGTCTCGATGCTAACAATATCTCACAGCACTAAGCGAGGCGAATCGATTTGATCGTCTGGTTAAGTGGAATCGGACCAGCGGGATTCCATGAGCCGCGAAGAATCGTGAGCATCGGGAAAGTGGCGATCGCCCGGAACGTGCTGACGGTCCTGCACAGCCACTTTTGGAGTTACCAGGATGCGCATGGTCCAGAGGAGATCGTCGAGGGAAGTGCCGAAGCCAAAGTGGGCGTCGACAAATTCGAGTTCCGGCGCAGGAAGTCCGGTGCGGCCGGAGATGAGAACGACCGGAAGGTCGGGCATCAGGAGCTTGATTTCGCGGGCGAGGCACGAGCCGCTGATGGCGGGCATTTCGTAATCGAGCAGAGCCAGATCAAAACTGGAACGGCGACAAAGGTCGAGAGCTTCGGCGGGATCGTTTTTGGCGATGATGCGGAAACCGCATTGCTCGAGAACGCCTGCGAGCAGGCGGCTGGATCTAGGGTTATCGTCTACATAGAGGACTGTAGTTCGGGAATCCATTTACAACCTCCAATTTAGGTTTGCGCGAAACTCGTGGCAGTGCGGGCCGCGTGATTGTTGAAAGAACGGCGGCGAGGCGCGGGCTTGCGGGATTCTGGGTAGAGATTTGTAAATGCCGGAATGAGAAGGGCAGGGGAACCAGTCAGGTTCAGGGCCCGTGACGCGGAGGGGTACTCTTGGGCGGAACTCTTTGGGCCGCGATCCCTCTCGGAGATTGTGGGCCGCTGCGCAGATAGCCCGGCTTATTCACATCCAGGCGTCTTTGAGTTCTCCAATTTCGCTGACGACCTCGGCGACGATGGAGCGGGGCATGCCGAAGGTCTCCACAATTTTGGCGATAAGTTCCGCGCGACCACTTAGCTGGTGAACGCTGAATTCGTTCCTTTGCGCCTCGACCGTGGTCAGGTTGTGGATCATCAGGGCTCGGCCTGGATCGAAGCGCACGAGCAGCAGGGCATTCAGGAAAGTCGCGGTTGGGAGGAAGGAGTCAGCGATCACCGTGGCGAACTCCTCGATTTTGCGCGGCCTTGGGTTGACCAGGTAGCCGTGTTTCAACTGACCATCCTGATACATCGCTAGCCGTGAACGGCCGCTGGGATCCTGGGGCTCGAGGACATAACGATCGCGCCCCAGCGTGATGACGTGGTCTGTCGGCAGATCGCGGGGAAGCGGCTCGAGAAACGGCGCGCCATAGCCGGCGTCGATCAGGTATTGGCGGTTGTCCAACGCTGCGAGGATCACTAAATGCACGTCGGGCTTGGTCATGTCCGCGCCGCACAACTGCACATCGTATCCCAGGGCCGCCAGCAGCGTGCAAAAGTGAAAGTTGTTGGAGTAGCAGGTGCCGCCGAACCGGTAACGTTCGATCCCGTCGAGGTGGAGATCAATCGGCGTCATGCGGGTGAGGCCGTGATGCTTGCGGTTGTAAAGCTTGGAAAGGTTCTCAAAAGGAATGCGCGTCAGATGGGCCGCGACCAGTTCTCGCAGCGCTGCGAGCGAGGGCTTCTGTGGCGACGCACCGAGTACTGAAAGGTATCGGTCGACGAATTCAGGAGCGAGGGTTGGAGCCGACATCGAGGTCTCTTCGAAAGCTTGTCAGACCTGACCGGCGCTGGCAAGCAATACCCTCACCCCTCATTGCGAGCGGACAGGTCATAGTGACCTTTTTTTTCACATTCCCATCGGCCACGATCTCTGCCATAATTGATTGTGCGCCCCAGCCTGCACAATTTTTCAATCAAAATTAAAGCGAGGAACGGATGTCAGCAAAGTACATCTTCGTGACGGGCGGAGTTGTGTCTTCTCTGGGCAAGGGTTTGGCGGCGGCTTCGATTGGATGCCTGCTCGAAAGCCGAGGGCTCAAGGTCAATCTGATGAAGTTCGATCCGTATCTGAACGTCGATCCGGGGACGATGTCGCCGTTTCAGCACGGCGAAGTTTTTGTCACCGACGACGGGGCGGAGACCGACCTTGACCTGGGACACTATGAGCGTTTCACGCACGCCAAACTTTGTCGCGATAACAACTGGACCACCGGCAAGATCTACGAGCAGATCATCGCCAAGGAGAGGCGCGGGGATTATCTGGGAAAAACCGTGCAGGTGATTCCGCATGTGACCAACGAGATCAAGGCGGCGGCGAAGAAGTGCGCGCAGGATGTGGATGTTCTGATTGTCGAAATCGGCGGGACCGTGGGCGATATCGAGTCGCTGCCCTTTATTGAGGCGATCCGGCAGATGCGGCAGGAATTGGGTCGCGAAAACACTTTGTTTGTGCACGTGACGCTGGTGCCGTTCATCGCCGCGGCCCAGGAACTGAAGACCAAGCCAACCCAGCACTCCGTGAAAGAACTGCTCAGCGTCGGAATTCAGCCCGACATTCTGATTTGCCGCACCGACCGCTTTCTTTCGAAAGACATCAAGGGAAAGATTGCGCTGTTCTGCAATGTGGAAGAAGAGGCCGTGATCACCGGCAAAGATGTGGCTTCGATTTACGAAGTGCCGATTGTGTTCGCGCATGAGGGAGTCGACACGCTGGCGATGCGGTACCTGCACTTGGAGGCCAAGGATCGCGATCTTTCCAAATGGAACGATTTGATACACCGGGTTTACAACCCAAAAGATGTGGTTCGGATCGGAATTGTCGGGAAGTATGTGGAGTATGAGGATTCCTATAAGTCGCTGAAAGAGGCGCTGGTGCACGGGGCGTTGGCGCACAATCTGAAGCTAGAAGTGAACTGGGTGGAAGCCGAGGGGCTGGAAACGACCGATCCCAACGACCGGAGCTATTTTTCTCAGCTCGAAGAGTACGACGGGATTCTCGTACCGGGCGGTTTTGGCAAGCGCGGGATTGAGGGAATGCTAAATGCGATCCGCTACGCGCGTGAAAAGCGTGTGCCGTATTTTGGAATCTGCCTGGGAATGCAGACGGCGTGTATTGAATTTGCGCGCAACGTGTGCGGGCTGGCGGGGGCAAATTCGAGCGAGTTCGATCCGGCGACTCCGCATCGGGTGATTTACAAGCTGCGCGAGTTGCGTGGAGTTGAAGAACTGGGCGGCACGATGCGGCTGGGGGCGTGGCCGTGCAAACTTGAGCCGGGAACGCTGGCGCAGAGAATCTATGGGCAGAGCGAGATCAGCGAGCGGCACCGGCACCGCTATGAGTTCAACCGCGAATATGAAGAGCCGCTGACGGCGGGCGGGCTGAAAATTTCGGGAGCGACTCCGGATGGGACGTATGTTGAGATCGTGGAGATTCCGGAGCATCCTTTCTTTATAGGGTGCCAGTTTCATCCCGAGTTCAAATCGAAGCCGCTGGAGCCGCATCCGCTGTTCAAGTCGTTTGTGGGCGCGTCGTACGAGAACGGGCAGAAGCGGAAGGAGCACCGGGAAGCGGCTGACGTGGAGATGTTTCTGCGGCCGGAGAGAGCTACGCGGGGGTAGAGCCGCTTAGTCTCGATGACGATTCCGGATAAGAACGAGATTCCTCCCCTTCGGCGTTGCCCAGGGTCGGAATAACAGCCAGAGAGGATTATTTTGCAATAGAATCCTCGGCGGACTCCCCATCTCGGCGGTGAACAGACATTGTCCTTATCTTTCCAAATCGATAATGTGCGGGTGGGCTCGGGCGATCTTTTCCTGATTGCCGGCCCATGCGTGATTGAGAGCGAAGAGCACGCACTGCGAATGGCCGAAATCATCAAGGGCGTGGCCCGGTCGCTGAATTTCCCCTTCATTTTCAAGGCTTCATACGACAAGGCAAATCGCACGTCAATTCGCAGCTATCGCGGGCCCGGGATGAAGGAAGGGCTGCGCGTTCTGAGGAAAGTGAAGGATGAGGTGCACATTCCTGTCTTGACCGACGTGCACCAGGCAACGGATGTGGCGGCGGTGGCCGAGGTGGTGGACGTACTACAGATTCCGGCGTTCCTGTGCCGGCAGACCGATCTGATTGTGGCGGCGGCCCTGAGCGGACGTCCGGTGAATATCAAGAAGGGGCAGTTTGTTTCGCCGTGGGATATGAAGCACGCGGTTGAAAAATGCCGCGATGCGGGCAACAGCCAGGTATTCGTGACCGAGCGCGGGTCATCGTTTGGGTACAACAATCTGGTGGTGGATATGCGGTCGCTGGCTATCATGCGCAAGTTTGCGCCGGTGGTGTTTGATGCCACGCATTCGGTGCAACTGCCGTCGGCGTCGCACGGAGATGAAGACATGCCGGCAGTGAGCGGCGGGCAGCCCGAGTTCATTCCGGTGCTGGCGCGCGCGGCCGTAGCGGCGGGCGTGGATGGCGTGTTCATGGAAGTGCACGACAAGCCGGATCAAGCCAAGAGCGACGGGGCGAATGCGCTCGACACGCGGAATCTGCGCGGGGTGCTCAAGGAATTGCTGGCCGTGCGCGCGGCGATCGACGCGGCGCACGTGATGCCGTAGCGCTCGTTGGAGATCACTCTTTGCAGGATGGCCCTATACCCTCGGCCATTCTGAATCTGGTACTATTCCCGCCACATCTCATTCTCATCGCATATGCATGTGTGGGCTTCGATTGCCGGCTTTGTCCTGATCTTCGTCATTCTGCTGGATGCGTTTGAAACCGTGGTACTGCCGCGGCGCATCCAGCGGACGTTTCGGATCACCGGGTTGTTCTACAAGGCCACCTGGATCCGGTGGACGCGGGTGGCTTGGCATATCAAGTCGGCATCGCGGCGTGAAGGATTTCTCGCTTACTATGGGCCGCTGTCGCTGATTCTCCTGATGGGCTTTTGGGCGCTCGGATTGATCTTTGGGTTCGCATGCGTGCAGTACGGGCTGGGCGAACACCTGATACTGGCCAACGAAAGAATCACGTTCGGGAAAGTGATCTACCTGAGCGGCGAAACGTTTTTCACGCTGGGCTATGGCGACATCACGCCCAACAACGCCGCCGCGCGGGCCCTGGCGGTGATGGAAGCGGGCATGGGGTTCGCGTTCCTCGGTGTCGTCATCGGATACCTTCCAGTCATTTACAACTCGTTTGCGGCGCGCGAGGTTGAAATTTCCCTGCTGGATGCGCGCGCTGGATCGCCTCCGACCGCAGCCGAATTTCTGGGACGGTTGGGATGCTGCCCGGAGCAGACGGTGCTCGACGAAATTTTCCGCGACTGGGAGCGCTGGTGCGCCGATCTTTTGTCGAGCCACATCTCCTATCCGGCGCTACTTTTCTTCCGATCGCAGCATAGCAACCAATCGTGGCTGAGCGCGCTGACGGTGATGCTCGACGTTTCGTCGCTGATCATGACGGGCGTGGATGGGATTCATCCCGAGCAGGCCAAGCTCACCTTCGCCATCGCGCGCCATGCGGCCGTCGACCTGGCGCAGGTGGTGAATGCGCAATACGATCCGCAAGCGCCAGAGCGACTGGTACCGGAGGATCTGGAGCGATTGCGGAAGGAACTCGCGCAGCATGGGGTGACGCTTTACGAGGGAGAGGACGCGGCGGAACGATTGGCCGAGTTGCGCGCTCTCTATGAGCCGTATGTGTATGCGATAAGCGGGCGGCTAAAGTTTACTTTGCCGCCGTGGATTCACGACGAGCGCAGGAAAGACAACTGGCAGGCGAGCCCGTGGGATCGCGCGATTCAAGCGCGGGCGCTGGAGCATCCTGGACGCCCTGTAGAAGGCCACTTCTAATCGGGGCGTCGCGTTTTTATCAGGCTATTCCGCGGAATCGTGTGCGTCCGCTCCGGCGAAGACACCGGGGAGCGCTGTGACGGCGCTCCCCAGCTTGGTTTTCGGACTCGTTCAGCCTCTTCAGTGGAAAAGATTCAGGGTGTTCGTGGCGTCATCCACGTAGTAGACGTTTTGTCCGACCGTGACCAGGCCAAACAGTGCGCCGGAGCCGGGAGGACTGCCGCTGCTATCGAGCAGTGTTTTCGCGGCCTGAAATCCATCGGGAGTGGTTTGAACCATGTACCCGTCATCTCCGTTGGCCGTCAGAATGTCACCATTGGGCGCGACCGTCAGGCCCAGCGGATCGTTCAGGGCCCCGCCCCTGGTGATCGTTTTGCCGGTGCGAGCGGAGGTTTGACGCGAGATGGGATAGGGGATCGCAGCGATGCGGTTGTTGAGGCTGTCGGCCACGTAGAGCGAGAGGCCGTCCGGGCTCAGGCCCACTCCGGTCGGGCCGATGACCAGGGCCGCTGGGTCGGTGCGTTCGGCGAACCCCGAGCCAATTACGGTCATCGCTTCCACAAAAGGAGGCGCCGACTTTGAGAGCGTGAGATCGACGCGAACCACCGTGCCTTGATTTACCACGCTCCCTCCGGCGGCGACGGTGTCGTTCAACACGTTGGTGACGAAAAGCGCGGCAGTTCCGCCGCCGTTGGCGTTCGAATGGTCGACCACGGCCATATCCCATGGTCCGTTGATGAGTGTGCCGAAGATTGTCTCAGACACGTTTCCCGAAGGATCGAGGACGACCAGACATCCAGCCTGCGCGGTAGCCGCCGTGCCATCGGACGTGGGCAAGCTGCCGACGATTACCCAGCCGGCGCGCAAAGCAACGAGCGCGGTCGTCAGGCCAATCCCGCCCGGACAGGGACCGGGAAGACTAGACGCGTCAATCTGGGCGAACTGGCTGACCGTGCCGCCCGGCGATATCTGCATAATCGTGGTTCCGGTTCCTTGTTCGTTGGACACGGCATTGAAGTTGCTGATGATCAGGTTTCCCTTCGCCAGGCTTCCAATCGTTTCCGGCACAACGAAAATGCCATACGGGTTGACGTCGCCGTTTGCAGGGACAGTGGACGCGATCACTGTGATGGTGTGCGCTGACGGGATCGCGGGCGGCTCAGCGACCGCCAAGGCCGGTAGCAGACATGAAAGAGCCAGCGCCGTGCTTGCGACCCAGACCAGAGCCGGATTGCTGGGATGACGTTGTATGCACATGTGTCCTCCTCAACTCGTGAGTTAGTAGTGAGCGGACTGCCTTCCGGGTCGTGCTTCGGAGATCGTGGGAACGGCGGAAGGCGTACGTCGCTTACTGGAGAGAGGCTATTCGTGCGGGCAAACCAGGTGTCACAAAATTGTCAACGGATTGCCATTTTATTTGCAGGGAAAGGCTTTGCGTCGCCGCCTTGGATCAGGAACCGGCGCGGGAGAACAGATTCTACTTGCACACGTCGGGTATAGCGCCGTCGCGGGCCTTGAGGTTGGTTTTGAGAGCTCGGTAGCAGACCTGATTATCCTGAATAGGCCTTCTGATCCAAACGCCCAGGATGCGGTTTAGTTCCCCCCAACGCGCTTCTCGGCTCGGTTCATCTCTGTGGCGAATGACCGACAAAGCTCGTCCTTTCAGGGAACGAGCGCCAAGTGGATACTTGCACACTCTCAGTGATCGAAGGCGCAGTCTCTCGGCCGTCTACGAGCGCAGAAACTCCAGTGTTAATGCCCAGGCCTGGCGGGCTGAGCGCGGCTCGTAGGCGGCGCGTTCGTCGCAGAAGAATCCGTGGTCGGCCGCGGCGAAGTCGACGTTGACATACTTTTTTTGATTCGCGCTCAGGGCGTCGGCCAGGGCTTTGCGTTGCTCGGGCAGTATGTGTTTGTCGAGCCCTCCCCAGATGAGCAGTAAAGGCGCTTGCTGACGCGATGCGCGATCGAGCAACGCCGGAGAGATGCCGCCGCCGTAAAACGAGACGGCGGCGCGCAGCGGAACGATGCTGTTGGCGATAAAGGAAAGCCGGCCTCCCAGGCAGAATCCGACACAGGAAATCTGGTTGGCATCTACATCGGCGCGCGAGCGCAGCCAGTCACGAGCCGCGCGGATATCAAGCTCGGCCTTCTCGGGCGTGACGGCCTTCAGGTGCGGCATGACGGAAGGAAAGTCGGTATAGTCAGCCTCGAAGCCAGGAGGTGCGGTGCGATGAAACACTTCCGGCGCAATCGCCACATAGCCCTCGGCCGCAAAACGATCTGCCACGCTTCGGATGTGGTGATTCACGCCGAAAGCTTCCTGGAAAACGAGCAGGCCGGGCTGCGCCCCAGTTTGATCGCGTTGGGCTCGATCTGGGCGAGCCGCATAGGCTGGCATTTTCGTGGCGTCCGCGACGGAAAGTTCAACCTTCTCTTTCACGACTGATGGGTGGGGCATCATCACGGCCTCCTGACGGGGATTGTTCTTATCGCGTACTGGAGCTTACCGCAACTTTAAGGTGCGCGTGAGAACCTGGTCGGCCCTGCGGGCTCGAATCCTTGTTTGACAGGCTTCTGCTACCATTTGCAGTTCATGAAAAATGTTAAGAATGTTGGCGAAAATGTGGTGCGGATTGAGGCAGAGGCCTTGCGCGCGCTGGCGGACCGGCTCGCCGGGCCTATGGCACATTCGTTCGAGCGCGCGCTCGATTTGCTGTTCCGTTGCCAGGGGCGCGTGGTGGTCACCGGGATGGGCAAAAGCGGGATCATTGCGCGGAAGATCGCGGCGACATTGAGTTCGACCGGATCGCCCGCGCTCTATCTGCATCCGGTAGAAGCGCTGCACGGCGATCTCGGGATGATCGTGCGCGGCGACATTGTGGTGGCGCTTTCAGCAAGCGGGGAGACGGAAGAAATTTTGAGTTTGCTCGCGACCATTAAACGGCTGCAGGTGCCGCTGATTGCAATGACATGCGATGAGATTCAGGGATCCTTCGGCTTTTCCGCGCTTGGCGCCTCGGCTGGCGCTCAGGATGACAAAGCAAGAAAGATGAAAGCGCGAACGGCCCGCGCGGACAAGAGTGTCCGCGCCACACGATCATCGACGCTTGCGTCGGCGGCGGATGTGGCGTTGGACTGCTCAATCTCGCAGGAGGCGTGCTCGCTGGGGCTGGCTCCTACGGCTTCGACTACAACGATGCTGGCGCTGGGCGATGCGCTGGCGGTGGCGCTTTCGGAAAAGCGCGGATTCAAGAAGGAAGATTTTGCCAACCTGCATCCGGGGGGCAAGCTGGGCAAGCGGCTGGCAAAGGTGGAATCGCTGATGCATTGGGGAGAAGCCGTGCCGCGCGTGACGGCGCGAACGAAGATGTCGGATGTGATTTACGAAATGTCGCGCAAGAAGCTGGGCATGACCACAGTGATCGAAGACGAGCGCCTGCTTGGAGTGATCAGCGACGGCGATCTGCGGCGAGTGCTCGAGCATAGCGGCAAGGATGCGCTCGATTTGCACGCGGAGGATTGCATGACGCGGTCTCCGAAGACGATTGGGCCGCAGGAGTTTGCGGCAACGGCGCTGGCTCGGATGGAGGAAATGAAGATCACATCGCTGGTGGTTGTGGATGGGGAGCGGCGGGTCCGCGGGATCGTGCATCTGCACGACCTGTGGGGAACGGAGATGATGTAGGGGTGCGAGCTGCGGGCTAAGTTTCACCCACCCAACTCAGCCAATTGTCATCCCCAGGTAGCGAGGATCTGTAGTTTTCTCGGTGTTCGCAGAATTGCGGATCCCAGGCCGCGCTGGGGATAACAAGCTGTTAGATTTTCAGAGACAAAGAAAAAGGACGGGCTTGGCGCCCGTCCTCTATCAGAGGCACGCGGACAAGAGTGTCCGCGCCACACTCACTACTCCAGCACGAAGATATTCTTCTTCGCGCACATCTCCTTCAGGATCTTCGGCCACACAGTGACGCTGACTTCGCCCAGGTGCGCTTTCCTCAGTAACTGCATCAGCGTGCGCGATTGTCCGATGCCGCCGCCGATCGAAAGTGGAAGCTCATCGTTGATGATCGCTTTGTGATAGGGGAACTGAAGATTGCCGAGCAGGTTCGACATTTCAAGCTGGCGGCGCAGAGTATCTGCATTTACGCGGATGCCCATGGAAGTCAGCTCGTGGCGGCGCTTGGTGACCGAATTCCAGACCAGGATGTCACCGTTGAGGCCGTGCGTTTCTTTCTTCGTCTCTTTTTTGGTATCGGTGATCCAGTCATCATAGTCGGCGGCGCGGTTTTCGTGCGGGTAGCCATCCTTCAACGGCCAGCCGATTCCGATGATGAACACGGCCGGGTGCTTCTGCAGAATCTCTGTCTCGCGCTGCTTGCGCGGAAGATTCGGGAACATATCGAGAATTTCTTCCGCGTGCAGGAAGGTCAGTTCTTCCGGCAGGTTGGGGTAGCGTGGATCGCGCAGCGCTGGGAAAATATCCTGCGCGAACCTCTCGGCGCCAACCAGTACCTTCCAGATCTTGCGAACAATGTCTTTCAGAAATGCCACATTGCGATCGGCGGCATGAATGGAGCGCTCCCAGTCCCACTGGTCGACGTAGGCGGAGTGGTCGTGGTCGAGGAAATAATCCTTGCGTACGGCGCGCATGTCGGTGCAAATGCCTTCGCCGGGCTTGCAGTTGAATTGCTTAAGGGCGACCCGTTTCCACTTGGTTGCGGCCTGGACCACCTGCGCATCGATGGGATGCAGGTTGCGGTCGTTCGAAATGTGGAAACCGATGGGTGTGCGCGAGCCGTCGCGGTCGAGCATGTCGTTGACGCCGCTATCGACGTCGACGATGAGTGGAACCTCGACCATCATGAGGTTGAGCGCCTTGCACAAGTTGTCTTCAATGTAGCGTTTGACTTGAAAAATCGCTTCTTGGGTTTGACGCCGGTCCAGCAGGGAACGGTAGTCATTGGGCAGCACACGTTCAAGTTCGGTGTAATCGCCAATGCCAGGGCCGGCCAGATCGGCTTTCTTGTCATATGTAAGAGTTGCCATGAATCCCTCCGCAGATGGAATAAAAACGGTGGACATATCTATGGAGTACGCCCGCAGAGCAAGGAGGTCAGTGACGCCGGGCACAAGGGGGGGTGAGGGAAGACGGGCGGTTATCTGCTTGCCGGACGGGAGGTTGTGGCCGAGCGCGAGGCATTCGGAGGGGGCCGGCAAGGTCTATGGCACTACGATGTAACCCGGCGCTGCGATCATCGCCCGGTTTTAGTGGCAGAAGCGCTGGAGAGCGGGCGGCGGGATACCGGGAAGCTCGTCGAATTCGCCATTCCAGCCGGAACATCCGCGCGAGGTCACGGCGCGAACAACAACCTGTTCCATTTCGCGGGCTTTGGATTGAGCGTCCGCAATCTGTTCGCGAGTGAGAGCCTCGCCGCTTGCGAGTTCGCCCAGATCCGGGCCTGCGGCTTTGTAGCCGGCATCGTAAGCGATCGACAGCCAGACGTAGGCGTTGAAGCGGTCCTGTGCGATGCCTCGACCGTCTTTCAGCGCTTTCCCGTAGTAGTACTGGGCCTGAGGCAATCCCTGATCGGCGGCCGCTTTGTAGAGCGCGGGAGCCTTGGCGAAGTCGCGATCAGCCATCAGTCGGCCAAGCAAGTAGGCGCCGTACGGGTTGTTTTGGCCGGCTGATATTTTGAGCCACTTCTGGGCGGCATCGAGATCACGAGGCACGCCGATTCCGAGAAAATAAAGGCGGCCGGCGAGCCAGGCAGCCAGCGGGTCGCCGGTTTGAGCGGCCTTGCGATACAGGTCAAGCGCCCGAGCAGGATTCTGCTCAAGCACGGTACCGGTTTCGTAATAGTAGGCGAGCGCAATCTGGGCGGGTCCGTAACCCACGTCGGCGGAACGGCGAAAGTAGTCGATCCCCTCAAGATCATTGTGGGCGGGTCCGATGCCGGTGATGGCGTCCATACCGCGCTCATAAAGAGCATCCGGCGAAGTGCTTTGCCCGAAACTGAGCGCAGTCAGCAAGACAAAGATGGCGGAGATAAGCAGTCGTCGCATATGAGACAAAACCAGTATAGGAAACACGGCGGCTCCGGGCGGAATTACGAAAGTTCGGGGGAATAGCACGTTTGGAGGAGGCAGTAGGGCGTCGGGAGAGCTTGGGGCGGGCACGTGGGCTTTACTGCCGGGCCGGCTATGCGTTTTTGAAAATCCGATGATCCTCGCCGCCTAGCGGTAGCGTTCGCGCATGAAGTCGCCGATCGCGGAGTAGGCGGAGGTCAGCGTCTTTTCGTCGGGCAAAAAAACGATGCGGAAATGCTTTGTACCGGGTCGCTGCCCAAAGCCGGAACCGTGGACGACCATGACGTGCTTCTGCCGAATCAGTTCGGTGACGAAGACGTCGTCTCCTTCAGGGATGTCAATGCGGGGATAGGCATAGAAGGCGCCTCGCGGCGCGACGCAACTGACGCGCGGCGTTTCCGAGCACCACTTCATGGTCAGGTCGCGGCGGCTGCGCAGCTTGCGCTTGACGTCGACCAGATGGTCCTGCGGACCGTTGAGCGCGGCTGAAATCGCATACTGTTCGGGATGATTGGCGCAGAGGCGCGCGCGCAGCAGCTTGTTGACTCCTTCTATATAGGGCTTGATTGCCGAAGCTTCGCCGCTGGCGATGCCCCAGCCGATTCGCCATCCGGGGGCGAGATAGTTTTTCGAGAGGCCGCCGAAGGTGATGACCGGGACGTCGGGCGCGACGGCGGCCATGGCGACGTGGGGTTCGTCTTCCATGATCAGCTTGTCGTAAATCTCGTCGGCGAAGACGACCAGGTTGTGCTGGCGTGCGAACTCGGCGATCTGTTCGAGCATCTTGCGCGAGCAGACTGAACCGGTGGGATTGTTTGGATTGATGAGCACGATGCCGCGCGTGCGCGGCGTGATCTTCTGGCGGATATCGTCGAGATCGGGCTGCCAGCCGTCTTCTTCGTTCAAGTAATAAGTACTCAGACCGATATCGAGCTTGGCCAGAACGGCCGAGTAGAGCGGGTAGTCGGGGCAAGGCGTCAGCAGGTTATCGCCGGGATTGAGCAGAGCCGCGAGGCAGATGTCGACGGTTTCGCTCACGCCGGAAGTGACGAAAACATCCTGAACGGTGGTGATTCCTTTGCGCGCAGCCTCGCCGCGGATGGCTTCGAGCGCGGGCTTGATGCCGGAGGATGGCGAGTATCCGTTCTTGCCGTCGCGCATGGCTTTGTAGACGGCTTCGATCATGTGTGCGGGCGTTGCGAAATCGAAGTTAAGCGGATCGCCAATATTCAGGGGCAGGATCTTGTGGCCCTGTTTCGCGACTTCGTCGGCGATGCAGGCCAGGTCACGAATGGCGTAGCGGACGTTTTCGAGGCGGGCTGCAGGGGCGATTTCGCGAAGTTGTGTTAACGGCATGGAGAAATTCTAATCGCGCGACGACGGAAATTCTAATGCGGAGCACGCAAAACCCTAACTCACCGCCGAGACGCCGAGAGCGCAGAGAAATGCAACTTGGTAGCGGCTCAATTTGAAGAGCGCATCCCTCAGCGGCTAAAGCCGTCTTGATTTTGCAGAACTTACGGCGCGGCTGAAGCCGCGCCCTTTCAAAGCGGATTCAAACTGAGGCACTAGGCAAATCTTGTCCGAATATTTAGCGGGAGATGAGGCCAGGATGATTGCTCCTAAGACTATGAATTAGAGATAGATGACTGGTTCTAGCAAAGTCAGAACTGGAAAAATGTGGGGGGTACCCCCCTACCCAAAAAACAGTTAAGTTGATGATAATAAGCAGTTTATAGGTAAAGTCTTCAGAAGATTAGACTTAGGGACTGAACCTTGGGAATTCAACCTTAGGGATTGAACCATGGGAAGTCTTTGCCGCTGGTGCGCTGTTTTGGGTGTTCCCGGTGCTTCGCCTGGGTATTGTTTCGTTCAGTTTTCAAAGAGCTGAGACGATGGTTTGAGACGCGCCGCCTCTGGAGACGGGCGCCGTTCTCGATATGCCGCAATCGGGTGCAATGTGCAGGTGATCATCGCACTGATTCCTGGTGCAGGTCTGTGATGGCGGCACGGGAAAAATGTGATGAAAAAATGATGAGCGTAATAGAGATGTTACACCAACCACCGACGTAGCCAAGTGCAATGGCTCGCCGTAATTATTTGATCTCTCCAACAGTTAGACTCTCGCAACACGGGGTGAGGAATCGATGCGCATCGGAACAATAGCCGCATTGGTAGCGGCAATATTTCTCTGCGGTTCACTATCAGCCGTTAGCCAAGAATCCAAGAATCTCACGGCGGGTTTCAGCGAGGAACGCACCCTTGGGCGGGGAGAGAACCACGTTTACACGGTGGACCTCGAAAGCGGAGCCGCGATCCTGGGCGCGGCAGACCAACACGGGGTTGATCTTGTGATCGATATGTTTGCGCCGGATGGAAAATTGATTCGCACGGTCGATAGCCCGAACGGCACCGAAGGACCGGAGCCGATTGATCTGACGGCGTTCAAGACCGGGCAGTACAAACTCGTCATCCACACGCTCGACCCGGGAACAAAGCCCGGCAAGTACATAATGAAGATCGATCGCCTGGTGACGGCCGACGAAAACGGGCCGCGCGTGGCGGGAAAGAATTACCCGCCCGCCCTGCAAGGCTTGTGGGAAGAGTACGTCAAGGACCCGAAAGCGGTCGACCAATTCATCGCCAGCAGAAAAGGCAAGGGGCCGATCATTGAGGAAATTAAAGGTGACAGCAGAAACGTGAACGTGACCTACCTTTATTACGGAGACGAGCACACCGAAAAAGTTGAAGTCTTCGGCGACCCGCATGAGGACTCAGGCGGCCGCCCAACTATGCAGCGCTTCATGCGCACGCCTTTGTTTTTCGTTACCGATGCCGTTCCGAAAGACGCGCGCTACCGTTACGCCTTTGTCGTTACGGAAACGCATTTTGCGGGGCCGAAGGAAACGATCCAACTCTCGGAAGAGAAAGATACCTTCGACCCGCTCAATCCCGACAAATTTGAGGGCCTTTCGGTGATGGTGTTGCCCGCCGCGCCTCCCCAGCTTTATGTGGACGCAAGCGATTCGGTGCCGCATGGAAAAGTAACGCCCACGAACCTCAAGAGCGCGTCGTTGAAGGAAGAGCGTACGCTCAGCATTTACACGCCTCCGGGCTACGACGGTGCCACGGCAGCGGATTTGCTGATCGTGTTCGACGGTACAACTTATGTCGGCAACGCATCGAGTGGGATTCCAACCCCCACCATCCTCGACAATCTGATTGCCGCGAAGAAGATTGGCCCTACGGTCGCAATTTTTGTGAACAACATGGGCCAGCGCACTCGTGACCTGGGTGGTTACGCTCCGTTCGCCGACTTTGTCGCCTTGGAGCTGATACCGTGGGCGCGCAAAAATTACCGCATTCATGATGGACCGAGTCACGTTGTTTTGGCGGGATCGAGCCGCGGCGGGCTCGCCGCCAGCCATTGCGCCTTTATGCACTCCGATGTCGTCGGCAAAGTTCTATCGCAGTCGGGCGCATATTGGGTGAGGAACGACGAGGTCAATCCTCTGCCCTGGCCTATCACGGAGGACACGGGAGACCTGACCCTATCCTTCCGCAAAAGCGCGCCCTTGCCCATCAAGTTCTATATGGAGGTCGGCCGCTTCGATTCCCTGCTGAAGGACAATCGGGAACTGCGAGATGTGCTCATGGTGAAGGGGTATCAGTTGAGCTACCGCGAGTTTGATGGTGGCCACGACTACTTTTCCTGGCGCGGCTCTCTTGAGGATGGGTTGATTTCATTGCTCGGCCAGCATTGAGGGCAACGATCGGTGACATCCAGCGCGACGGCGAAAAGCTGCTGCTGTATCACTGGAGCGAAATGAAGAAGCTATCTTCCTGAAGGGCCACAGGGTCCATGAACCCAGACTTCACCGGTAAATGGAAAGCGAACCTTGAAAATAGCAGATTGCTGGGCCCCGCGCCCAAAGAACTGTTGATCACGGTCTTTCACTCTGAGCCAGACCTGCGGGTCAACATGGCAATTACTACTGTAGACCAGAACACGCGGCATATTGATTTCCAGGCACGAACGACGGGCGAGAGCGCCTCCAACCTCGTGCTTGGCGCAGCATGGAAAAGTCGATTGCGGTGGACGGATTCAGAACTTTTGATCGAATCGTGGGTCAGTCACTCTGGGCGCGAAATGCATTTTTGCGATTCCTGGTCACTTTCGAGTGATCGCCGAGTTCTAACGATGGAGCACCGAAATGATGATCTACTGGGTCAAATCACAGTGCTGGATAGAGTCGACGTAGATTGTTGTTGAAAACAGCAATTACACGCAATATAAAAAGGCGCCCACTTTTGCGGTAGGTTGAGATGGTTCGGATCGCCAACCTAGCGAAAAGGAGCGCCTTTATGAGTGAGGAAAAGTATATCGGTATGGACGTGCACCAAGCCACCATCTCGGTCGCCGTGATGGATGCTGGTGGCAAGCTGATCATGGAATGCTTGCTGGAGACCAAGGCGGCCACGATTGTGGAGTTCATCCGAGGACTGCAAGGAACGCTGTCGCTGACCTTTGAGGAAGGCACGTCCGCGGCCTGGTTACACGATCTTCTGAAACCCCACGTGAGCCGGCTCGTGGTCTGCGATCCGCGTAAGAACACTCTGTTGAAGGATGGCAACAAGAGTGACCGGATCGACGCGCGGAAGCTGGCGGAGTTGTTACGCGGCAACCAACTCCATCCCGTGTACCACGGAGAGCATGGGGTGCGCACCTTGAAAGAACTAGGGCGCAGTTATCTGACCATCACCCAAGATGTCACCCGCGTCATGAATCGCATCAAAGCTCTGTACCGCAGCTGGGCTATTCCCTGCGCTGGCACAACCGTCTACGCTCCCCGTCATCGCGCCGAGTGGTTGGCTAAGATCGCGGAGCCAGGAGTTCGGGTTCGCGCGGAACGGCTCTACCAGCAACTGGATCTGTTGCAACCGGTGCGTCTGGAAGCGCGACACGAGTTACTGGCGGAAAGCCACAAGCATTCGGCCGTGAAGCTACTGCGCCAGATTCCTTCCATCGGTCCGATTCGCTCGGCCTTGCTGGTGGCACTGCTGCAGACCCCCCACCGTTTCCGTACCAAACGGCAGCTTTGGGCCTACAGTGGTTTCGCAGTCGAGACCCACGACAGCGGGGAGTACCGTTCCGTGCGCGGCAAACTGCAACGCAACCGCGAGCGCATGACGGTTCGCGGTCTGAATGACAACCACAATCGAGATCTGAAGAATCTCTTTAAAAGTGCTGCCATCTCTGCCAGCACACGTCCCGGCCCCCTGCGCGACTTTTATGTTGCTCGAGTGGAGAAAGGGATGCGGCCGACCATGGCCCGTCTTACCTTGGCTCGAAAGATGGCCGCGATCAGTTTAACCATCTGGAAGAAAGGAGTGGAGTTCGACCCCCAACAATTGCAGCGACAACCAGCTTGAGCATCTCTGAGGAACAGGCTTTTTCCATCTCTGTGGTGTACTCGGTGGTGGGCGGTCTGGTTCTGCAGATGCTCGGTTCGAGGGTGAGTATCAGTCAATGAGATCGGCCTTGTGTGCTTCGGCACCGAGTCACCCATTACACGCTATGCCCCCTCGGAGAACCAGAAATAGCGATAGGCCACGAGCCTCGGATAGAACCATGGTTGACATCGTCCTGCTTGCCGCGTCTTGCACACTCGAACTTGACCATCAGCAGCAGAGAAACCTAACGAGAATGGAGCAACAAGCCAAACCTCTTCAAGGTAACGAAACAGAGTGGGCTGGATCTCGAGAAAGATTCTCATCCTCCCGTCAAGGCGGAGCTTTTTTCTTGACATCCCTTTTTATAGAACTCATTGACCCAGCGACGGGGGTTTTGAGTGTTATAGCGATTTTTCGTCAACAACCCTCTGGAGATCGTCGCCAGCCTCATGACTCAGCCCACACTATACGACTGCAACCATTCACTACCCAAAATCAAAGTATCGTGCACATATTCAACCCCAAGAGAAACCGTGATACTATTTCCCCTGCCTTTCCCCGAGAGTGGAGCGCACGGGGTAGCTCCTATCTTTCGGTGCTCGCCGTTTCAAACTCGCTGTCACAATTCAGGAGACGTTGCTTTATGGCCACTTCGTCCGCGCGCCTTCGCGCCTTTGTGTCGTTCGTCAACTCGTCAATCCCTTCCTTCAACTCTTCAACTTCGGCCGCTGCTTCGAAGACATCGCAGCGGTTTTGGCGCTCCATAGCCGCGGGAGTGTTCGCGGTCTGGTTGCTGCTCGGCGCCTCGGCGACGGGCCAGGCCCAGACGGACGCACAAGCCGCGTCGCCAACTCGCTCCGCCGAGCAAACCCCGAGGGTGATTCCGCCTCCAATGTCGTTCCCCACGGCCGAATATTTCAGGAACCATCCGGCGGCGCGGAGCCAATTTCTTTCGCAATTGAAACAACGATCGGCTAGCTCTGTCCGGCCTTCCAAAAAGAGGGTTTCGCCTGCCTTCGGCGGGACCTGGCAACTCGGGCCCTTTGTTACGAACGACAGCCCAATATGCAACCCGTTGTTGCTGACCGACGGAACTGTGATCGCCGGCGATTGCGGGATCCAAGGGAATTGGTACAAGTTGACGCCCGACATCACCGGCAGCTACGTGAACGGGACATGGTCTCAGATTGCGACCATGCCGGTATTCAGCAACCTCCACGACACACAGTATGCCCCGCTCTATTTCGCCTCCGCCGTGCTGCCTGATGGCCGGGTCCTCGCCATGGGTGGCGAATATAACTGGCAGGCAGCCGGCTCCTACGCAAGCTGGACGAATCTAGGCGCGATCTACGACCCCGTCGCCAATACCTGGACACCTGTATCGGCGCCAGCCGGCAGCAGTTG
Source organism: uncultured Acidobacteriaceae bacterium (assembly GCA_963791085.1). Classification (GTDB taxonomy): domain Bacteria; phylum Acidobacteriota; class Terriglobia; order Terriglobales; family Acidobacteriaceae; genus Acidiflorens. The sequence goes on from CAWBQG010000001.1 coordinate 868,786, forward strand.
GGCCCAAATCGGTGATGCCCAGAGCACGGTGCTGGCCGACGGCACATTCTTGCTCGCCTCCTGTTGCGGCTATCCGGACGTCGATGCTCTGTTTGACGCCACGAACTTGACCTGGACCAGCACGGGAGCGCCCAACGCGGGACAGCTTTACCAGGATGAACAAGGTTACACGCTGCTGCCCAACGGGAACGTATTGACGGTCGATATTTGGACGGATTGCAATATCAATACAGGAATTTGCAGCGGCCCGAATCCCACCAATGCCGAGCAATACAACCCTTCGAACGGCACCTGGAGCGGTGCCGGCAATACGGTGGTGTCGCTCGTCGATCCCATATGCCTGCGGCAACTACGAAATTGGACCGGCTCCCCTTCGACCCGACGGAACCGTCGTCCAATTCGGCGGCGACACCGGCTGCAGTGGCGACGCGGATCCCACTGGGATCTACGACTCGACCACTGGCGTTTGGAGTGCCGGTCCCAACATACCAGAGGTGTGCGGATCCAACGGGACTACTCAATGCGACCTTGCCGATGCTCCGGCGGCGGTCTTGCCGAACGGGAACATCCTGTTTGCGGCCGAGACTGGGTATGGCGAAGCGCCAACCCATTTTTTTGAGTTCACTACCCTCAATGCCATCAATCAGGTGGCCGACGACGCTGGTGCGAGTTTCGTGGCTGCCTTCAACTACAACTTTCTCGTCCTGCCCAATGGCCAGATTCTCACCACCATAGAAGATGTCGACCAGCCCGAGTTCTATACGCCCACTGGGTCTCCCGATCCCAGCTGGGCTCCTGTGATTTCTACCTCACCGTCCAACGTTTACCCTGGGACGACCTATACCATCACCGGCACGCAGCTGAACGGATTGACGCAGGGCGCATATTACGGCGACGACTTTCAGATGGCGACTAACTATCCGATCGTGCAGATCACGAATTCGGCGACTGGTCACGTCTTTTACGGCCGCACGTTTAACATCAGCAACCGGTCGATTGCTCCGGGCGCTTCGGTCTCCACGAACTTCACGGTGCCGGCAAATATCGAGCAGGGGGCGAGCAGTTTAGTCGTCATCGCGAATGGCATCCCATCCGCGCCGGTTCCCATCGGCATTGCGGTGCCGGTGCCTGGCGTGGGCGTAACTTCCGGTCTGAATCCTTCGGCCTACGGACAGGCGGTGAGCTTTACAGCGACAGTGACGGGTACGAGCCCGACCGGTAGCGTGCAGTTCAATATCGACGGCAAGCCGTTCGGATCGCCGGTGACGCTGGCATCGGGTTCGGCCACTTCGGGCACGATCTCGACGCTGACTGCGGGACCGCACACGGTCACGGCCGTCTACTCGGGGGACACGAATAACGCGGCAGGCACGGGGACGCTGGCGGGCGGACAAACCGTGAATTTGGCGAGCACGAGCGTAGGCGTCACTTCGAGCCCGAATCCGTCGACCTTCGGCCAGTCGGTGACGTTGACGGCGACGATCAATGGCGAGTTCGGGCTGGTGAGGGCACGGCGCAATACGAAAGCGAAACCGCAGGATGTGGGCGGGAGCGTGACGTGGAGCGCGAATACGGGCTGCGGCACGACGGCGGTTACATCGGGTAATCCGGGAGTAGCTTCGTGTGTAACCACTACGCTTCCGGCCGGAAACGATGCGATTACGGCAACCTATTCCGGCGATAACAACCACAGCGGAAACTCAGGCACACTAAGCGGAGGCCAACAGGTCAACCAGCAATCGTTAGTTGCTTCGCCGGGCAGCCTCAATTTCGGCAACAAAGTGGTCGGCGGGAGCCACCCCAAGAACGTGCTCGTGGAAAATTCTGGCCCGACGAACGTGATGATCGGCTCCGTATCCATCACAACCACCGGTGGGGATCCGTCCGCTTTCACCTTCCACGAATACTGCGCTCACCCGCTTAAGCCTGGGAAGACGTGCGTCATCGGAGTGACCTTCAGGCCCGATGCGACAGGTTTGGACACGGCCACCCTGAACATCCCGAGCACCGATCCAGGCAGTCCGCTGGAAGTTCCAATTACAGGCACGGGTGTTAACAGAAAGTAAGAAATACTGAGTCCGCGGACGCTGGACAGTGTGTGAATACAACGTAAGGGAAACGCCGCTCGGTCTCGGGCGGCTTTTCTTTTGCGTCACGCGGACGGTGTTAAGCGGTAACTTCTGTTATCAGGCGATAGCACAAGCTTGCGCCGTGTGTTCGCCTTCCCTCCACCCACAGGCGCCTTTCGTCAGTTAGCCGGCTGTAGAACCCGACGGCTAATCGCCGAGAGCCGCAAGCCGCTACTCCACGCGATCAATCTGCGCCTTCTGCAACTTGTCGGAGTAATCCACGTACACGGCCTTCCACTCGGTGTAGAAATCAATCGCGCCGATGCCGCCTTCGCGGTGGCCGTTCCCGGTAGCCTTCGTTCCGCCAAACGGCAGGTGGACTTCCGCGCCGATCGTCGGAGCGTTGATGTAGGTGATGCCAGCTTCAAGATCGCGAACGGCCGCGAAAGCCTTGTTGACGTCTTTCGTGTAGAGGGACGACGACAATCCGTACTCGATGTTGTTGGCGATCTCGATCGCGCTTTCCATGTTGTCGCAGGGGATGATCGAAACCACCGGCCCGAAAATCTCCTCCTGCGCGATGCGCATCTTGGGATCGACATCGATGAATACCGTCGGTTCGATAAACCATCCATGCTGGTATTCACCTTTATCCAGGCGATTGCCACCGCAGACCAGCTTTGCTCCTTCGGCCTTGCCGATCTCGATGTATTCGAGGTCAGTCTTGAGCTGGTTCTCGTTGACTGCCGGGCCCATGTCAACTGTTTCGTCGAGGCCGTTGCCGACCTTGAGTTTCTTTGCGCGCGCGACAAAGCGCTCGATAAATTCGCGATACACGCCCTTTTGCACGATGATGCGGCTGGTTGCGGTGCAGCGCTGGCCGGTGGTGCCGAAGGCTCCCCAGAGTCCGCCTTCGATGGCGAGATCGAGGTTGGCGTCGTCGAGCACGATCATGGGGTTCTTGCCGCCCAGTTCGAGCGAGCAGTGCTTGAAGCTCTTCGCGGCCGTTGCGCCGACGATCCTGCCTACCGCCGACGATCCGGTCAGCGAAATGGCGCGCACGGTGGGATGTTCGGTCAGCGGTGTGCCCACTTCGGAGCCGAATCCACTGACGATGTTGATGACGCCTTTGGGGATGCCGGCGTCGGTGAGCGCCTGCACCAGATTGAACGTGGAGAGCGGCGTGTCCTGCGCGGGCTTGATCACACACGCGTTGCCGCAGACGACGGCGGGGAGCAGCTTCCAGGAAGAGATGGCCATGGGAAAATTCCACGGGGTGATCATGCCGCAGACGCCGATGGGCTGGCGAACGGCCATGGCGAACTTATTGGGCAGTTCGGAAGGCACGGTGGGGCCGAACAGTCGGCGGCCTTCGCCGGCATTGTAGTAGGCGGCGTCAATGGCCTCCTGCACGTCGCCGCGAGTTTCTTTGATGACCTTGCCCATTTCGCGGGTCATATCGCGGGCGTATTCTTCCTTGCGCTCCATGAGGATTTCGGCGGCGCGGAAGACTATCTCAGCGCGGCGGGGAGCGGGAACCAGACGCCATTTGGCGTAGGCGCGCTTGGCGGCGTCGACGGCGGCGTCAACATCGGCTTTGTTCGAGCGCTGGAAGATGGCGACCACTTCACGCGTATCGGCGGGGTTGCGGTCTTCGAAAGTGCGGCCGCTGACGGATTCGACCCATTCGCCGTCGATGAAATTCTTGAAAACTCGGGTTTTGGTGGTTGCGCCATCAATTGCAGGTTTGGTCAGGGTATCGGTCGCCATAAATGCCTCCTGGGAGTAGTGCGGGCTCGTGTTGTCCGGAACGAAGCCAACAACCATGCTAACAACCGGCATGGAGAGGGGCAAGGCGAGCTGCCAGCGCAAGCGCAGCAGGCCAAGTCAGAAGGTCGGAAGCTTGCGAATCGCGATGCGCGGGGCCAGATTCCAGCCGGTGGCAGGGCCTAATTGCCCGGCCGGCCCCAGTCACTTTCGTAACCCTTCTTCGCATGACCTAAATCTAATCCCCAGGGCAGCAAGGATATGATGATCGTAGATTGAGAATGTCGCGGATTCTTGCAATTTTGAATTGAGGTCAGCAGCGGTTCGTGCCGAGACAGCCTAAGCCGGGAGTGTACGTTGCCTGGAAGACAGTAACGTACCGCAGTGTGGTTCTGATGATACTGGGAGCCGCAATAATTCTCGGCGGCGCATTACACCTGGCATTCCCGAAAGTGACGGACTCGACGATGCGGGCGGCGGGCAAGCTCTCCGGCGACTTGCTCGATAAGGTTGCGGGGCTGGCGCCTCCTCTGAAAACGGCATCGGTGCCGGTCGGGAAGCAGGCGCACTTTACCGCCCTCGACGGCACCGTGCGCGTGCGCAAGGGAAATGGCAATAGCTGGATCATCGCCGACTACAACGTGCCGCTGGAAAAAGGCGACGTGGTGCAGACGGCGGCGGAAGGAATGGCGAAGATTGTCTTCAATGACGGGACGAACTACACCATCAAGCAGGATTCGCTGATCGTGATCGAGGAGAACTCCGCGAACGACCAGCAGCAGACGAATGTGGCCGTAGCAGTGACGACGGGCACGGTGGACCTGACGACCGCGACCTATGTGCAGGGATCGAAATCGCAGGTGATTGTGGCGGGCGCGAAAGCGTCACTGGCTCCGGACTCTGCCGCCATGGTCCACAATAACCCCAAAGACGATCAGCACGAAATTCTGGTGAAGAAAGGCAGCGGCGACATCGAACGCAATGGCGAAACGGTTCGCCTGGCAAGCTGGGAGAAGGTGAGTTTCAAGAACGATTCGAAAACGATGCAGCGGGCCACGGAAATCGGACCGCCCGCGCCAATTACTCCGGGTAACATGATGCCGGTTTTCGTGAACTCCGGGGAGACTTCGAAAGAAGTGGAATTTGCATGGACGCCGATCACCAGCGCGGCCGGGTACAGGCTGCGTATCGCCCACAACCCGTATTTTTCGTCGTTGCTGCTGGATCGCAAGGTGGACACGGCGAGCGTGGTGGTGACGGGCATGCCGATTGGCGCGTACTACTGGTCCATCCAGTCGTATGACGCATCCGGGCGGGGCTCGGTGGAAAGCGAAAAGAACCGGTTTACGATCATTGCCAAGAGCAAGGAGAAAGTGGAATTGCCGCTCGATATCGATCCGTTTATCCAGCATGGGCACGTGATCGAAGTGACGGGCAAGACCGAAGGGGGCGCGCGCGTAATGGTGAACGGCAGGGAAGTGCCGATGGTCGGCGACGACGGCTCGTTCCACTATTTCACGCCGCCGTTGGCGAACGGGGAAAACCTGATTACGGTGACGGCGCAGAATGCGAAGGGCGGGGTTAAGACCCGCCAGGAGAAGGTAATCATACAGTAGAGTTCCGGCATCAAGTTGGTATCGAAAACGAGTGCCAGGAAATAGTTGCACAGGTGGTAACCTGCTGGATCAGAACAAAGTAGAATAGAGAAACCGAAACAAAGACTCCCGCAGACAGCAAGGCCCAGGTTCCGGGGAGAGACGATTTTCCGAGAGAGAAGAGAAGTACTGCTATGTCAAACAACGGTTTTCATAATGGATCTTCACGATCGCACAATCTGCGTTCGCTGTTCAGCATGTTCTCGAGCGACCTCGCCATTGACCTGGGAACAGCCAACACGCTGGTCTATGCGCGGGGCAAGGGCATCGTGGTCAACGAGCCGTCCATTGTCGCCCTGAACAAGAACACGAATGAGGTTGAGGCGGTCGGCAAGGAAGCGAAAGAGATGCTGGGCCGGACGCCGGGCAACATCGTGGCCATCAAACCGATGAAGGATGGCGTGATCGCCGACTTCAAGGTCACCGAGAAGATGCTGAACTATTTCATTCAGAAGGCGCACAACCGCAAGATGCTGGTGCATCCGCGGATCGTGATTGGCGTGCCCTCGGAAATTACGCAGGTGGAAAAGCGGGCGGTCATGGACTCGGCGTATCGCGCGAAGGCGAGCGAAGTGCATCTGGTAGAGCAGGCGATGGTGGCGGCGATTGGCGCGGGGCTGCCGATCACGGAGCCGAGCGGCAACATGGTAGTCGACATCGGCGGGGGCACCACCGATATTGCAGTCATTTCCCTGAGCGGCATCGTCTATTCGCGCTCGGTTCGCATGGCCGGCAACCAGATGGACGAGGCCATCATGAATTATCTGAAGCGCAAATATAACCTGCTGGTCGGCGAGCGCACGGCCGAGCAGATCAAGATGGAAATTGGCTCCGCTTATCCGCTCGACAAGCCCCTGACTATGGAGATCAAAGGCCGCAACCTGATTGAGGGCGTGCCGAAGACCATCACCGTGGACGACAGCGAAATTCGCGAATCGCTCAGCGAGTGTGTTTCGACGATCATGAACGCGATTCGTGTTGCCCTCGAACGCACGCCACCGGAGCTTTCGGCGGATATCAGCGACCGCGGCATTGTGCTCACGGGCGGGGGCGCTCTGCTCAAGAATTTGGACAAGCGCATTCGGGAGGAAACGGGGTTGCCGGTTTCGATCGCCGACGATCCGCTGTGCAGCGTGGTGTTGGGCACGGGCAAGATGCTTTCGGATTTCAAACTGCTGCGCAAGATTTCAATTGAATAGCCGCGAGTCGCGAGTGGCGAGCTACGATCAACTTTGAGTTAGCGCGACCCTTTGCCCAGGATTGTCATTCCGAGCGCAGCGAAGCTCGTGGCTCGAAGCTCGCCGCGGTCATTCACTGAGATCTGACAACTGACAATTAAGAACTGGTGTTATGGACGTCCTTGGCCGCTATCGGAATCTGATCGTGCTGGTGACGGTGTTGTTTGCGCAGGTTCTGGGCTTGGCGGTGCAGGTCAAGCGCACCACCGATAGCGAACCGACCCGGCTCATCCGCGTGTGGGCGGTGGGAGCGGTGACGCCATTTGAAGAGGCGCTCCACTGGCTCCAGACCTCGACCGGCGGCATCTGGCATAACTACCTTTACCTGCGGGGCGTGCGCGCGGAAAACCGCGGGCTGAAGCAGGAAATCCAGCAGATGCGGCTGGAACAGGCGCGCATGAGCCAGGACGCCGATCAGGCCCACCGACTGCAGGCGCTGCTCGGATTCAAGGAACAATTCATTTCGCAAACCATGGCCGCCCAGGTAATCGGATGGAGCGGCAGCGAGCAGTCGCGGTCGATCTACATCGATAAGGGCGTGCGCGAGGGCATCAAGCCCGACATGGCCGTCATCACCAAGGACGGCATTGTGGGCAAGGTGCTGCAGGTGTTCGGTTCGAATCCGCTGGAACGTTCCGTGGCCCAGGTGCTATTGATCGACGATCAGACCAGCGGTGTGGGCGCGATTCTCGATAAGACGCGGTTGCAGGGGATTCTTCGCGGTACGCCGTCGGGTGACGTGATGCTCGAAAAGGTGATGAGCGACGAAGCCGTGCAAGTGGGCGAAGTGGTGCTGACCAGCGGAGGAGACGGCATCTTTCCGAAAGGCTTGCCCGTGGGCAAGGTGACGAGGGTTTCTACGGGCGGCGACTTGTTTCTGAATATACGAGTGCGGCCAGCGGCGAATCTCAGCCGTCTGGAAGAGGTATTGGTAGTAACCAAGATTGATGAGCTGCAGGCTCAGCCCGAGCAGACTGGCCCGATGCGCGCCGTCGACATTCTGGCGGAGCGGCTGCCGACGGTGCCTGCCAAGCCCGAAACTGCGGCCGACGCTACAGGCAAGACTGCTGCTGCGCCGGCTGGCGGCGCGGCGGCGACTACGCCGGGCAGCGGTGCGCCAAACGGAGGGGGGGCAAATCCCGGTCCCACAAACAAGGGGGCGACGAGCCCTGGCGGGCCGCAGACCGGAATGCCACAGGCCGCGGTTCCGAGCGCGGGAGCGACCAACGCCAATACGGCTGCTGTGAAGAAAAATGCGCCGGCGTCCGTCCCTTCGGGCGGCGCGTTGGGCACAGGCTCCACGACGACTGCTGCTCCCGGAACCCGACCGGCGACGAGCCCCACGAAGGCAGCAACGAAGCCCGTGAATTCCACGGTTACTCCCAAACCGCAGCCGGCGGCTGAGGACACTCCCCAATAACGTGGCCATCACTTACACCTCGAGCGAGCAGGTTGAGGTTTATCGCTTTAGCCTGCCGGCGACCATCCTCATCCCGCTTACGGCGGTCTTTCTGCAAGCGTGGGTGCCGCTGCGATTTCCTTTGTTCAAGATCTTCGATCTGCCTCTGCTGGTCACCATTGGTTTCGCCACCGCGCGCCGGAGTCCGCTGGCTGGCCTCTTTACCGGTGGTTTGATTGGCATTTTGCAGGACGCGCTGACGCATCAGCCGATCGGGCTGTATGGGATTTCGAAAACAGTGGTCGGGTTTGGAGCTTCTTCCCTCGGCATCAAAGTTGACGTGGAAAATCCCGGGGCCCGTTTTCTGCTAACCATCCTGTTCTACGTGGTGCACGAGATTGCCTTCTTCATCATTGCGCGTGGCATGGTTGGATTGCGCATGCAGTGGAGCTGGCCGCATGAGATCTTCTCGGGAGTTGCCAACGCGGCGCTCGGGGTTCTTATCTACGCGCTGCTCGACCGCATGAAGCAACGCACCTGATCGGCCGCAGAGTGCGCGCACCCAATAGTCCCTTTTCTGCAGAAGCCTGCTGACTTCAGTACGTGTGGGGCTGCTGCTGGAGTTCCTTCGCGGCCGATTCGTCCAGCATCCACAAGAGCCTGCCGTTGCGGGGTTGTACCCGTTGAGACGGATACGGTGGAGTGTTGTTTTCCTCGAGAACCTGATGCACCATATTGGCCTTATCGCGGCCGCTGACCAGAAACATCACTTCGGCGGCATTGTTCAGCACAGGAAATGTGAAGGTTATGCGGTCAGTTTTGAATTTCTCCACCCAGTTGGCGATCACCAGCTTCGATTGTTCTTTCAAGCCTTCTGAATCAGGAAACAGCGATGCAGTGTGACCGTCGGGACCCAAGCCTAAGAGGATGAGATCAAAGCGTGGGAACTGGCCGGCGCTCGGAGCAAAGAAGGTCTGAAGCAGCGCTTCGTACCCGGTTGCGGCGGCTTCTGCGTCGGGATTCTCGGTTTTCACGCGAAAGACATTCGTCGCCGGGATGGAAATTTTCGAGAGCAGCGCTTCATTCACCATTCGGTAATTGCTATCGGGATCGTCGGGGGGCACATGGCGTTCGTCGCCGAAGAACAAGTAAGTCTGGTCCCATGGGAAGTTGGCGTAGCTCGCGGCGAGGAGCGAGTACAGGTTTTTGGGAGTGGAGCCTCCGGAAAGCGCGACGGTGAAACGGCTGCGGGCGGCGACGGCTTCGCGGCCGACGCGGATGAATTCCTCGGCCGCGGCGTGGAAGAGATCGGGCGTGGGGAGAATCTTAATGGTTTGGGTAGAAGGCATGGGCAATTGTAATTTGTGAGAGGCAGACTTGAACCTGACCGCCGCCCTGTCGGCTAGGGCCGCTACTGTGAGGCAAGGGGTTTTGAGTGCTAACGCTGACAGCGATAGCCCGCAGCAGGAGTTCGGGATCAATCGAAGGCCGGCACTCTTGCGCTGTGACTCTGCTTCAACCTCTCGCGCACAGAAGCGAAGCTGATGTGTTTTTCGATGAGCCGCAACAGGCAGCAGGTTCAATATCAAATCAACTACAAATTGGTTCGGGGCCCGTTAAAATTCAAATGAACCGCCGTTCAGTCCGGTCTGCGCCTTCCGAGCGATAAGGCCAAAGCTCTTGCTTTGAGCGTCTTTCTGCAAGCCTTCCAATCGCGCCCGCCCGGACGCCTTTTTGCCGGAATTGATTTCGATCTCTCCCATCAAAAGGCGGCTCGCCATTTCGTCAGGGACGTAGCCGCTTCGCGCGGCTTCGCTATTCACCTTCTCCAGCATGTGGAGAGCTTCGGCCGCGCCCCCTGCTTTGAACTTCACCGCGGCACTGGCCATCGTAGCCTGGAATCGCGACTCCCGATCCTGGCCTCGCTGGCACAGAACCACAGCAAGGTCGGTGGCCGTCTGGGCCTCTTTGAGTTTGCCTTGGGCCAGCAGCGCCCGGCCCAGAATCGCGTTCGCCGAGCAGCCATTATCCGCGGCCTTTTGCCGGTCGAATTCTTCTGCCGCGCCGCGCGCCAGGCCTTCAGCCTCGGCTGCATTCCCCTCCTCCACCGCAATTTCTCCCAGTTGTACTTGGCCCTCTGCAATCCCAAATTCGTCTTTCATTTCCTTAAGGATCGTCAGGCCCCCTAAGGTAGCGGCTCGCGCCTCCGCCACCTTTCCCTGCGCCAGCAGAACCCCTGCCATACTGACCATAGATCGCTCGCGGCCACGCTGGTATCCAAGTTGTTGCGCCATCGCAATTGCTTCTTCGAACCTTTTCTGGGCGGCAAGCAATTCGCCATGGGCTTCAAGCACACTTCCCAGATTATTCAGTGTGTCGCCTTCGCCGCGGCGATCGCCCACTTCTCGAAACGCCTCCAGCGTTTCCTCCTGCATGCGAGTAGCTCTGGACAAGTCCCCCATCCCTTGGACGACATTGGCCAGGTTTCCAAGATCGCTCGCAAATCCATGCTTGTTGCCGATCAGACGATCGATTTCCAGTCCTTCCTTGTATTGTCGTTGCGCCTCGGCCAATTTTCCTTGCTCGTAATAGACGTTGCCCAGGTTGGACGTAAACGATGCAATGCTCTTTTGTGCGCCGAGCTGACGAGCCAGTCGCAGCGCCTCCTGATACAGCTTGCCGGCCCCGTCCATATCCCCCTTGTCGTAAAGAACGTTCGCCATTCCATTCAGGGCTCTCGACGCGGCGCGAAGATTTCCCCCGGCCTGTGCCAGATCGTGCGCCTCGGAATATGCCGCTGTGGCCTTGTCCACATCACCCAGCCGATCCCAGGCGCGCCCCTCCATGGTTTTTGCCTGTGCCTCCAGCAACCGGCTTCCCTGGAGCCTGGCTTTCTCAGCTCCCGCGCTCGCCACTTCTTGTGTGTGCTTGAAGTCCCCCAACGATTCGCTCGCATCCGCTTCCGCCACATCGATGCGCGGATCGTTACCGCTTGGTTCCGGGAGCCGCCGCAGTTGCGCGATCGTCAGCAGTGCGTCTTTGTGCAGATCGGCCTTGTCCTGTGCCTCAGCCAGCTTCAAGCCGTAATCCAGATCGTCCGGGAAGAACTTCCACAGCGTGCGATAGGCTTCGATCGCCGCCGGGTAATCGTTGGACAATTCGCGATACCGCCCTTCGACCAGCAACTGACTGTCGCGAGGCAGGCTGTGAGAAAGATCGAACGCCTTTTTGGCCTCCGCCTGGGCGTTGGCTTCATAGCCTAAAGCGGACAAGCTTTCCGCCAGCAAAGAATGCGACATCGCATGATCGGGCGCCAGGGCAATGGCTTTGGTCAGCAGATCGCGAGCGGCCAGGGCGTCGAACACATCCAATTTAGCCAGCCCCTCAGAGTAGAGGCGGGCGGCTCGAGGATCTGCGGGCAGCGCAGTTCGAGCCTTGTCCATGTCCGCAGGAATGGCGGCAATTCCCAGCTGCTGACGCAAACTGGCGCCCGCCCGTGACACCAGTTCCGCGATTTGCGCGTCGCTGCCGCTTTCCGACGCCGTCGCAATCGTATCCCCTGCCTCCGCCTCCTGTACCTGCAGATCGATCCGTAAGCTGCTCCCGGGCGATACCAGGTACGAACCCTGAACGATTACGTCCGTGCCCAGGTTCTTGCGAATCTTTTTCAGTGTGTCCCGCCCGTAGCCCCCGGCAACCGGCAGCGCGAGGTCAAGCTTCATGTGGGCGACGCTTTCGCCCGGGATCATTCGCAATTGCTGGCCCGCGGCCAGTTCGGTGCTTACCATTTCCTCGAGCGCCGTCGAAATCCACTCCTCCCCGGAATTGTTCGAGAGGTTGCGGAAGCCCAATACGGCAACCGATCTGCGGGACTTGACAGCCGGTACCGTTTCGCGGGGAACGGGTTGCCATGATCGCTCGATCAGCACGCCCAGACTGACTGCCAGCACGACAAAGACCGCCCCGGCCGTGATCACCTTCCATTTCCGGCCACGCCACAAAACCGCCGGACGCATTTCTTCGCGCAAATTTTGCAGATCGCTCGCCATTTCCTGCGCTGATCGATAACGGCGAGTCCGATCCTTCTCGAGAGCCTTGTTGATGATTCGTTCCAGCTCGGCTGGCACTGCCGGGTTCAGTTGCCGTACCGCCGCCGGGTCCCTGTGCAGGATTGCGTCGTGAACCGCAGGTCCGGTTTCGCCCGCAAAGGCGCGCTGCCCCGTCACCATCTCGTAGATCACCAGACCCAGCGAGAACAGATCCGTGCGCGCATCCAGTTTCCCCCCGCGCACCTGCTCCGGCGACATGTAGTAGGCCGTGCCCATCGTCGTCCCGGTCCGGGTCAGGTGCAATCGGGCGGGATCGGCGGCGATCGCGGCGGCGTCGGTCACCGTCGCCTCCGCGAACACTTCCGGCGCAAGATGGTCCTCCAGAACCTTGGCTAGGCCGAAGTCCAGAATCTTGGCTTCCCCGCGCGCCGTGACAAAAACATTGGCCGGCTTGATGTCCCGATGCGCGATCCCCTTCTGGTGCGCCGCTTCCAGCCCGTTCGCCATCTGGATCGCCAGATCGAGCGTCTGTTCTAATCGCAATTGGGGCTCTTGCTTCGCCGAGCGCAGGATCCACTCCCGCAGCGTCTGCCCTTCCAGCAACTGCATCACGATGAACGGATGTCCCTCGTCCTCGCCGAGTTCGTAGATCGAACAGATGTTCGGATGATCCAGAGCCGACGCGGCGCGTGCCTCGCGCTGCATTCGTTCGAAAGCGACGCGGTCGCTCGCCACCTCACCGGGCAAAAACTTCATGGCCACGCGCCGCCCCAGCTTGATGTCCTCAGCCTGATAAACGACGCCCATCCCGCCGCTGCCCAATTGCCCCAGCACGCGATAGTGCGAGACGATCTGGCCTGTAATCGAAGGCATCGCTGGCGGGCTCGCCCCCACAAGCGAGGTCTGCGTCAGCGCGTTCGAGTCATTGATCTCGGGTGGGTCCAGAAAATTTCCGGCCTCTCGATGGGCCGCCAGCAACGACCGGACTTCCTGCAACAACTCCGCGTCGCCCGCGCACTCTTGCCGCAAAAACTCCTCGTGCTGAGCGTCCGGCAATTCCAGAGCCGACTGCAGCAAATCCTCCACTCGTTTCCAGCGCTCAGCATCCATCGGACGATCCACGGCTCATCTCGCGGTGCAGCCACGCTCGCGCCGTGCTCCAGTCCCGCGCCACCGTAATCTTCGATACCTGGAGCACCTCCGCCGTTTCCTCGAAGTTCAATCCTCCAAAGAAGCGCAGTTCCACCACTTTCGCCTTGCGCGCATCCACCTGCGCCAGTGCCTTCAAGGCGTCATCGAGTGCCACCACGTCGACCGGTTTCCCTCCCCCCGGCACCAACATGGCCGCGTCCTCCAGCGACACCGGCGCAACCCCTCCTCCCCGTTTCCCGGCACGGTGACGGCGCGCGTAGTCCACAAGAATCTGCCGCATCTGCTGCGAAGCGATGGCAAAGAAATGCGAGCGCCCCTCCCACTGCGGGGTGTTCAGCCCCAGCAGCCGCAGGTACGTCTCATTCACCAGAGCGGAGCTTTGCAGCGTGTGGTCGGGGCGTTCCTGGCGCAACTGAAAGTGGGCTAAACGGCGTAATTCCCTGTAGACAATGGGCAGCAGTGCATCCAAGGCCTCGCGGTTACCACCCCGCCAGCCTTCCAACAATTGCGTGATCTCTCCTGCCGACTCGTGCCCCACGAAGTCACCTTGAAGAGGAAGCGGTTGGGTAGCTAGGGTAGCCGCGGTTTTCCCGGATGTCAATCGGAACTAATTGAAGAATTGGCCACTTACACCGTCTTCTTGCATCCGGAGGCATTTTTCACAACCAATGCGGCAATTCACCCCGAACTATGTAAACGCCTCCAAGTGCACTGTTGCGCCTATAGGCAAGGGCGGCATGGGGGCGCGATGCGCCCCCGCGGGCCAGTAATAGCGACGATTTCGGTTTGGCTGATCCAAACAACAGGAGCAGCACGAGGTTGCAAGCTTTCGTTTTCGCCGAACTCAAGCCAGGTCGTAGCGATCGAGGTTCATTACCTTGTTCCACGCCGCCGCGAAGTCCTTCACAAATGCCTCCTTCGAATCGTCACAGGCATAGACTTCCGCGATTGCCCGGAGCTGGGAGTTCGAACCGAAGAGGAGATCGACGCGTGTGCCGGTCCACTTGATTTTGTCCGTCGCGCGATCGCGTCCCTCGTACACGCCTTCGGCAGCGGAGGGCTGCCACTTCGTATTCATGTCGAGCAGGTTGACGAAGAAATCATTCGTCAGCGTCTCGGGGCGCTTGGTGAAGACGCCGTGCTTGGCCTGCCCGAAGTTCGCATTCAGGGCGCGCATGCCGCCGACGAGCACCGTCATTTCGGGAGCAGTCAGTGTCAGCAACTGCGCCCGATCCACCAGGAACTCCTCAGCCGACAGAACCTGTCCGCTGCGGAGATAGTTGCGGAAGCCGTCCGCGACCGGCTCCATTACAGCGAAGGAGTGTACGTCGGTCTGCTTCTGCGAAGCATCCGTGCGTCCCGGCGAAAAGGGAATCTTCACTTTGTGCCCAGCCCTTTTCGCAGCTTCCTCGACGGCTGCGCAGCCGCCCAGGACGATCAGGTCAGCCAGCGAGACCTTCTTCTTACCGCCGTTGAACTCCTTTTGGATCGCCTCCAGCTTCTTGAGAACCTTCGCCAGTGCGGCCGGCTGGTTCACTTCCCAATCCTTCTGCGGCGCAAGGCGAATGCGGGCCCCGTTCGCTCCACCACGCTTATCGGACCCGCGGAACGACGACGCCGATGCCCAGGCAGTCGTGACCAGTTGGGAGATCGACAGTCCGGACTTGAGGATCTTCGCCTTTAGAACGGCAATGTCCTTCTCCCCGATCAATTTATGATCCACGGGGGGAACAGGGTCTTGCCACACCAGTTGCTCCTTAGGAACGAGAGGGCCAAGGTAGCGCGAGATCGGTCCCATGTCGCGGTGCGTCAGCTTGAACCAGGCTCGCGCAAACGCATCTGCGAATTGATCCGGATGCTCGTAGAAGCGCCGTGAGATCTTTTCGTACGCAGGGTCAAACCGCAAGGAGAGGTCCGTTGTCAGCATGGAGGGCGCGTGACGCTTTGACGGATCGTGCGCATCCGGCACCGTACCATTTCCTGCGCCATTTTTCGGCCTCCACTGATTTGCACCGGCTGGACTCTTCGTCAGTTCCCATTCGTAGCTGAAAAGGTTCGTGAAGAAGTTGTTGCTCCACTTGGTCGGCGTCGTGGTCCAAATGACTTCCAGGCCGCTGCCGATGGTGTCAGCACCACAACCTTTGCCAAGCTTGTTCTTCCACCCGAAGCCTTGATCCTCGATGTTGGCCCCTTCCGGTTCCGCGCCCACGTAGTCAGCGGGAACGCCAGCGCCGTGGGTTTTGCCGAAGGTGTGCCCACCCGCTATGAGCGCGACCGTCTCCTCGTCATTCATCGCCATGCGGGCGAAAGTCTCGCGGATATCCCGCGCCGCGGCAATCGGATCCGGCTTGCCATTCGGCCCTTCCGGATTCACATAAATCAGGCCCATTTGCACCGCGCCGAGAGGATTCTGGAGGTCACGATCCCCGGAGTAACGCTCGTCCGCCAGCCACTTGCCCTCAGGTCCCCAATAAATGTCCTCTTCAGGCTCCCAGACGTCCTCGCGCCCGCCGCCAAAACCGAACGTCTTAAAGCCCATCGACTCGAGGGCGACGTTGCCTGCGAGAATCATGAGATCGGCCCACGAAATTTTCCGGCCATACTTCTGCTTGACCGGCCACAGCAGCCGGCGCGCCTTGTCCAGGTTCACGTTGTCCGGCCAGCTGTTGAGCGGCGCAAAGCGCTGCTGACCGGCTCCGGCCCCGCCGCGGCCATCGCCGATGCGGTATGTGCCCGCGCTATGCCACGCCATACGAATGAAAAGTGGCCCATAGTGTCCAAAGTCGGCCGGCCACCACTCCTGCGAGTCCGTCATCAAGGCATTCAGGTCCTTGATCACGGCATCCAGGTTAAGGCTCTGGAACTCTTTTGCGTAATTGAACTTCTTGTCCATCGGATCGGACAGGGGCGAGTGCTGGTGAAGCATCTTCAGGTTCAGCTGATTTGGCCACCAGTCGGCATTCGTGTGGGATTTGCCAGCGCCATGCGCTACTGGGCACTTCGATTCGGTTGCGGTGTTTTTTCCCTTAGCTTCGGGGACCACAGTCCCCGATGAAGTCGCGAGTGTATTTTCCATATGTTTTCATCCTTCGATTCTTGATTGCGTACCGCCTTGGAAAAGCTATTTTTTTGCACGGCAGCGCCGACAGAGGCCAAAGACCTCGATCAACGGCTGCGTCAGATCAAAGCCATCCGGCAGTTGCCGGGATAGCCGTTTGAAATCGATGAACTCTCCTTCGATATCCTGCACCGATTTGCAGCGTGAGCAGACGAGGTGGTGATGAGGTTTGATATTGCCGTCCACGCGCAACGTGGACGCATGAGGACTGACCTCCCGCAGCAACCCACACTCGATGAAAAGCCGCAAATTGTTGTAGACCGTGGCCAGCGATATTGATGGAATGCGGCGCCGGACCGTGGCGTAAATGTCTTCCGGGGAATAGTGTCCGTGGGAAGCGATGACGGCCTCATAGACCACCTGACGCTGGTGCGTGACCGCCAAACCGTGCTTGGAGGCCAGCTCACGGAACTGTTCATGGGTGAGACGCATAATTATTGGATAAGAATTATTATAAAACGACAAAGAGCAGAGTCAACCGAATTTTTCCCTGCGATGGGTGGGATTTCCCGGCGGGTAAAGATTTAGCTCGACGGCCCAATCCCACTAATCAGGCTAGTGCTCGGAATGACAATTCTCAAAAAGATTCGGAAATTGAGGAACAGATCACTTCTCGAAGTTTCTCCAGTGGCGGTGGTCGCGCTCCATCAAATCTTCGGACTCTTTTGGGCCCCACGTACCGGAGGCATAGTTGGGGAAATTGCGCGGCGGCAGGGCCTTCCACACGTCGAGCACGGGATTGACGATGCTCCAGCCGGCTTCGACCATGTCGGCGCGCTGGAACAACGTGGCGTCGCCGATCATGCAATCGTGCAGCAGGCGTTCGTAACCGGTGGAAGGCACGACGCCGAAATAGTCGGCGTATTCGAAATCCATGTTGACTTCGCCCAGTTGCATGGCGGGCCCGGGTTTTTTGGCGGCGAAGCGCAGCGAGATGCCTTCTTCCGGCTGGATGTGCAGAACCAGTTGATTGGGCATCATGTTCTCGACCTGGGTTTCGCGGAAGAGCATGAAAGGCGCGCGGCGGAATTGAATGACAACATGCGTATTGCGGCCGGGGAGGCGCTTGCCGGTACGCAGATAAAAGGGAACGCCCGCCCAGCGCCAGTTGTCGATCAGCAGGCGCATGGCGACGAAGGTTTCGGTGCGGGAGTCGGGCGGAACACCTTCCTCGGCGCGGTAAGCGGGGACGCGCTCGCCGTCGACGATACCTTCTCCATATTGGCCGCGGACGGTTTTGCTGAGCACGTCTTCGGAACTGAAAGGCTGAATGGCGTGTAGGATTTTGGCTTGCTCGTCGCGGACGGCGTTGGCCTCGAACGAAATTGGCGGTTCCATGGCGGTCAGCGTGATGAGCTGCATGATGTGGTTGGGCACCATGTCGCGCAAAGCGCCCGCTCCATCGTAGTAGCCGCCGCGCTTTTCCACGCCCACGGTTTCCACGACCGAAATCTGCACGTGATCGATGTAGCGGCGATTCCAGATAGGCTCGAAGATTCCGTTTGCGAACCGAAGGGCCAAAATGTTCTGGACGGTTTCTTTGCCGAGATAGTGATCGATGCGGTAGATCTGGTGCTCGGCAGCCACTTTCAATAATTGCTGATTCAGCGCCTTCGCGGTGTCAAGGTCGTGGCCGAATGGCTTTTCCACAATTACGCGGCGCCAGTGGCCGTTTTCTTCTTTCATCAACCCGACTTTCGAAAGCTGCTCGACGATGTTGCCGAAATAATTGGGAGCCGTTGCGAGATAGAAGAAGCAATTGCCTTTCGTGCCATGCTCCTGATCGGCTTTCGCGATTGTGTCTTTCAGTTGCGTGTAGGTGTCCGGGTTATCGAAATCGCCGGAGCGATAGTAGATGCGGCGGGTGAACCAGTTCCAGAGGTCGGCGTCGATGGGACCGCTGGCGAACTGCTTGAAGTCCTCGGTCATCTTCTTGCGGGCATCTTCGTCGTTCATGGCAGTACGGCCGAGGCCGACGATGGCAAATTCGCGCGACAACAAGCCCTGACTTGCGAGGTTGTAAAGCGCCGGGATGAGCTTGCGCCGCGTGAGATCTCCGGAGAAGCCGAAGATGACCATGACGCAGGGATCGGCGACGCGGCCTACGCGGGGCTTGGGTACTGCGGCGAGAACATCGGATTGAGCCATTGCATTCCTCTTTATGTCAGATGAGTACGACGCGATGCCGGCTTCCAACAGCCAACCGCGAGGTACGGGTCGCGAGTCACGAGTGTCGAGCAGCCCATCTACAAGTCACGACGTCTCAGGCGAATTTAAGTTCTGCTGCGTGCACGCCAAAATCGGATTGCTCGCGGCTCGTAACTCGCGGCTCGACGCATACATCTCAACTCTTTCCTGTTGCCTTCGGTTCGACGTGGCCGCCGAACTTCTGCCGCATAGCGGAAAGCATCTTATCGGCAAACGTGTGCTGCTGGCGCGAACGGAAACGCGCGTACAGGGATGCGGTCAGCACCTCGGCCGGAACCGCTTCCTCGATTGCAGCCTGAATCGTCCAGCGGCCTTCGCCGGAATCCTGCACGAAGCCGCTGTAATCGGCCAGCGTGGGATTTTCGACCAGGGCCATTGCAGTCAGGTCCAGGAGCCACGAACTGATGACGCTGCCTCGCCGCCACACTTCGGCGATGTCGGGCAGGTTGAGGTCGTAGCGAATATTTTCGGGCAGATCCTTGCTGGTCGCGTTCTTGAAGATGTCGAAGCCCTCGGCGTAGGCCTGCATGATTCCATATTCGATGCCGTTGTGCACCATTTTGACGAAATGCCCGGAACCGGATGGGCCGCAGTGAATGTAGCCGTCTTCCGCTGTGCCTCCGCGTTTTTCGAAGCCGGGAGTGCGCGGGATGTCACCGCGTCCGGGAGCCAGCGTCTTGAAAATCGGGTCGAGGCGCTGCACGGCTTCTTTGGGGCCGCCGATCATCATGCAGTAACCGCGCTCCAGTCCCCAGACGCCGCCGCTCGTGCCCACGTCAACGTAGTGCACGCCTTTGACGGCGCACAGTTGAGAGCGACGAACATCGTCTTTGAAATAGGAATTGCCGCCGTCGATAATCGTGTCGCCGGCTTGCATACGCGAAAGCAGGCTCTGGACGGTCTTTTCCGTTGCATCCCCAGAGGGAACCATGACCCAGGCCGCGCGGGGCGGCGTGAGCTTGGCGACCAGATCGTCGAGTGACGTTGAGCCAGTTGCGCCTTCGCCGGCAAGTTGCGTGACGGCGTCCGGACTAAGATCGGAAACGACGAGTTGATGCCCGCCGCGGATCAGGCGGCGCGTCATGTTCGCGCCCATGCGGCCCAGGCCTACCATTCCGAGTTGCATTGATGCTCCTTGGACTTCAGCTGCGAGCTACGAGCCGCGAGCTTCGAGCGACCCTGATTCGGCTCGGGTCGAAGCTCTTGCTCGCAGCTACGATTGCTGCATAATTTCCGCCAACTTCTTTAAACCTGTTTTTACGTTGCTCCCTATGTGGACGCGCAAGGCGCGACGCTTGCGCTCGGCCAGCACTGCGAAGTCACCCCGCGCCTGCGCCGCCTTTACTACGCCGAACGTGTACTTCTGCTGCGGAACCGGAAGATCATTTGCGTCGTCGCAGGTGATTTGCAGGAAGACTCCGCTGTTGGGGCCTCCCTTGTACGCCTGGCCGGTCGAGTGCAGGAAGCGAGGGCCGAAGCCGAGGCAGGTGGCTACATGCTTTTTGTCGCGGACGCTCATGCGCAACAACTGCAGAAGTGACTCGTGATCGGCGTTCATTTCGATGTAGCCAAGCACGGCGAAATAGTCGCCGGGTTTAATGCGAGCGAGGTGCGCTCGCAAGTAGTTTGCCAGCGAGCGATCGGCGCCAGCCGCCTTGGCGATATCGGCCGCGTTCTTCTCGTCGGTGAAGAGCTTGAAGCCTTGCTCCTCCAGGATTGGTTTTTCCGCGGGCAGCGAGCCTTTGGCTTCGTACTCCGAGGTCAGTTTTTTCGTTTCGATTTTGCTGGCTTCCACGTCCGGCTGATTGAAGGCATTGATGCCGATAATGGAGCCGGCGACAGCGGTGGCGATTTCCCAGCGGAAAAATTCCTGGCCCAGGTTATAGACGTCGGAAACGACGATGCGGACGACGGGCTGCCCGGATTTTTCCAGCGCGGCAACCTTGGTATCCTGCGCGGTGTCGGGCTCAGATTCCAGGCGGAGATAGGCGAAGATGCGATCCGTGCCGTAAACAGACGGCGCGCCCAGCGCCTCGCGATCCACCGGAATGATGCCTTTGCCGAGTTTGCCGGTGGATTCGGCGATGAGTTGCTCCAGCCATGCACCCAGATCGCCGATGCCGGGGGAAGTCACGAGCGTGATTTTGTCCCGGCCCAACCTGGCGGCCGAGCCGAGGATGATGCCCAGCATCGCGCCGGGATTCTGTTCCAGCGGCGTGGAGGCAGCGCAGGCCTCGACCATCTGCTGGGTACGGGCCAGGAACTTGTCGGTATCGAGGCCCATGCCGGCGGCGGGAATCATTCCGAAGTTCGAGAGCGCGGAATAGCGGCCCCCGATGGAGGGGACGCCATAGAAGATGTGGCGGAAGCGGTCGCGCTCGGCGACCATCTGCATCTTGGAGCCGGGATCGGTGATGGCCACGAAATGGCTGCCGGCCTTGTCAGCTCCCACCGTCTGCTGCACGCGCTCGAAGAAATATTGTTTGTAAATATTCGGTTCGAGTGTGCTGCCTGACTTGCTCGATACGATGAAAAGCGTTTTCGCGAGATTGATTTTCTTCTCTACGGTCTTGATCTGCGCTGGGTCCGTCGAGTCGAGGATGTGGAGGCGCGGGAAGCCAGGGGCTTGCGGATAGGTCAGCGAGAGAACTTCAGGGCAGAGGCTGGAGCCTCCCATGCCGAGGAGGAGGATGTCAGAAAAGCCGGCAGCTTTGACTTCGGCCGCGAATTCCTTGAGTTTTGATGCGTGGGCTAGTTGCTCTTCAGTGACGTTGAGCCATCCTAACCACTTGTCTTCGTCATCGGTGGTCCACAGCGAAGCGTCTTTTTGAAAAAGGCGCCTTACTTTTCCCGATGCCCGCCAGTCATTGACGTTTTTTTTTACGGCGGCATCCAGGTCGGCGGGGAGCGCTGCCGTTTGCGTATTGACTTTCGGCGTAGCAGGACGTGGCGAGTTCTTCTCGACCGCTGCCAGCAGCTGGTCGAAAGCGTCGGCGAACAGCTTCACGCCATCGGTGGTTAGCTTGTCGGTCACGTCTTTCATCACGATGCCAGCGGCCGCGAGATCAGCCATCGTTTTGCGGGCACCTACCAGGTCTTCCGTCAGGCTCTGGCGCGGTTTGCCGTGATCGCGGAATGCGTCGAGGGTTGCGGGGGGAACCGTGTTGACCGTATCCGGGCCGATCAGTTCTTCGATGTAGATCACGTCGCGATAATTGGGATTTTTCGTGCTGGTGCTGGCCCACAGAACGCGCTGCGTTTGCGCGCCCTTGGTGGCCAGGGCCTCCCAGCGCGGAGAAGAGAAGATGCGCCCATAGGCTTCGTACGTCAGTTTGCCATTGGCGATGGCGACTTTACCTTGAATGCTCTGCAACTTTGCCTTGCGGGCGGGGTCCGATTCGGCTTTGAGCTTTTCGGCGGCCAGGGAATCGACGAGCGAGTCGATGCGGCTGATGAAGAAGCTGGCTACGCTGGCGATTTTGCTGACATCGCCACCGCTTCTGGCGTAGTTTTCAACTCCGTCAATGTAAGCGGAAGCCACTTCTTCGTAGACGCTCTGCGCGAAGAGCAGCGTCACGTTCACGTTGATGCCTTCGCTAATCAGTTGCCGGAATGCCGGAATGCCCGCGGGCGTGCCGGGAACTTTGATCATGATGTTGTCGCGGCCGACGGTTTTCCAGAGGCGCCGTGCTTCGTCAAGCGTGCCGTTCGTGTCGTTGGCCAGGTATGGGGACACTTCGAGGCTGACGCAGCCGTCGCGCTTCTTTGTGCTCTGGTACACAGGCCGCAGCAGGTCGGCGGCATCTTGAATGTCGCGGATCGCAAGTAGTTCGTAGCGGCCCTTGGCGTCGAGATCGGCGCGGCCAGCGAGCGAGTCGAGAAAATCCTGGTATTGGGTTGATCCGGCGATCGCCTTTTCAAAAATTGCGGGATTCGACGTCATGCCGCGCAAGCCGTCCTCATCGATGAGGCGCTGCAGTTCGCCGCCCTTGAGCAGGTCGCGGCGGATGTAGTCCAGCCATATCGATTGACCGAACGTTTGCAGCTGTTTGAGAGGGTTTGCAGCCTTTGCAGTTTCGAGGGTTCCAACGGGATTCATAACAGCTCCTTACTTGCGAACATCATGTAGAGACGCGGCTTGCCGCGTCTGGCTTGGCATCTCGACTGGCTACCCAAGAGACGGGCCAGCCCCGTTTCTACCGGAGCAGCTCGCGGGCGGCCTGGGCCACGGCATCTGCGGTAAAGCCGAATTTCTTTTGCAAATCTTTCAAGGGCGCTGAAGCACCGAAGCTCCTCATGCCAATGATGCGCCCTTTTGGTCCTGCGTATCTCTCCCAGCCCAGGATCGCGGCTTGCTCCACTGCTACTCGGGCGGTGATTTCCGGCGGCAGAACCTGATCGCGATAATTCTGGTCCTGATGCTCGAACAAATCCCATGACGGGATGCTGACGACCCGTGCGCGGATGCCTTCCACTTTGAGTTTTTCATAGGCATCGATGCAGAGATAGATCTCGCTGCCGGTCGCTATCAGGATCACCTGCGGCTTGCCGCCTTCAGCCTCGGCGAGTATGTAGCCGCCGCGTGCTACCCCGGCAGCCGAAGCGTACTTGCCGCGATCGAGCGTGGGCAGCGCCTGTCGCGTCAGGATCAGCGCGACCGGCTCTTTTTTCAGCCTCATAATCAATTTCCACGCTTCTACTACCTCGTTGGCATCGGCAGGGCGAATCGTCATCAGGCCGGGAACTGCTCGCAACGTTGGCAATTGCTCGATGGGCTGGTGGGTTGGGCCGTCTTCGCCTACGCCGATCGAATCATGGGTATAGATCCAGATTGAAGGGATCTCCATGATTGCCGAGAGACGGATGGCGGGCTTCATGTAATCGGAAAAAATGAGGAAGGTCGAGCCGTACGAACGCAGGTACGACAACGTCATGCCGTTGACGATCGCGCCCATCGCGTGCTCGCGAATGCCAAAGTGAAAATTGCGTGCGTTATATTGCGTGGCCTCGAAATCGTTTGCGCCTTCGAACGTGAGCCGCGTTTTCGTGGAGGGATACAGGTCGGCCGATCCGCCCATGAGCCAGGGATCGTTCTTCGCGATCGCATTCAGCACTTTCGACGACGAGTCGCGCGTTGCCAATCCTTTGGCGTCGGTGCCGAATGTGGGCAGTTCCTTGTCCCATCCGTCGGGCAGTTCACGCTGCTGCATGCGGGTGAACTGGCCGGCAAGGTCGGGATACTGCGCTGCGTATTTCTTGAACTGCGCATGCCACGCCGTGCTCAGTTGGCCTCCGCGCTTTCCCATTCCATCGCGAAAGTTTTCACGCACGCCGTCGGGGACGAGGAACTTGGCATCCTCGGGCCAGCCATAGTTGCGCTTGGTAAGTTTGACTTCTTCCTCGCCTAACGGCTCGCCGTGCGCTTCCTTTGTGTCCTGGCGATGAGGCGCGCCGTAGCCGATATGGCTGTCGACAATGATCAGCTTGGGGCGATCGGTAACGCTGATTGCCTGCCGATATGCGTTCGCGAGCGCCTCCAGATCGTTGGCATCGTAGACGTGCGAGACATCCCAACCATAGGCCTTGAACCGCGCGCCGACGTCTTCGTTGAACGCGAGATCGGTCTTGCCCTCAATGGTGATCTGATTGTTGTCGTAGATCCAGCAAAGATTCGAAAGTCTCAAGTGAGCGGCGACCGACGCAGCTTCCGAGGATATTCCTTCCATCATGTCGCCGTCGCCGCAGAACGCCCAGATGTTGTAGTTGAACAGATCGAATCCGGGGCGATTGAAGTGGGCGGCGAGCCAGCGCTGGGCAATCGCCATGCCGACGCTGTTGGCGACTCCCTGGCCGAGCGGGCCCGTCGTGGTTTCTACGCCCGTGGTCACTCCGTATTCGGGATGGCCGGGAGTCTCGCTTCCGAGTTGCCGGAAATTCTTTATGTCGTCGAGGGAAACAGCCGGAGTGGACAGAATTTTACCGTCAGGACTTACTTCCCGCACGCCCGCCAGATAGAGCAAAGAATAAAGGAGCATGGAGGCGTGACCGTTGGAGAGCACAAAGCGGTCGCGGTTGGGCCAATGCGGATCCTCGGGATCGAAGCGCAGAAACTGCTGCCACAGGCAGTACGCGACCGGGGCGAGGCCCATGGGAGCTCCAGGGTGCCCGGAGTTGGCCTTTTGCACCGCGTCTATCGAGAGCGTGCGAATGGTGTTGATCGACAACTGATCGAGCTGGGTTCCCGTTGTTTTTCCGGCACCTATAGCCTGGTCACTGACAGCCATCGATTTGCTCTCCTCCGATGCAGTTTCAGCCGCTTTTTAATTGTTTAGATGAAGACGGACACGACTTGGGTGCGGCTTCGAACTGCGGTGTTATGTTGACCGGCATACCTGATTAAAAATCAGGTTCGATTTTACACTGCGGGCGATCAGCTTGGCGCGTAAGTGCGCTCTCCCGGTGGATTTGGGCGTCGAGATCGACCTGTACTCGGATCAGGTCGCTACGAAGAAACCACTAAATCAGAACTCCCGATCCGAACAACTCAGGTGAAGAAGACTTTGGCCTGGGAGATGCGGTGCTGGAGCGTGGAGGCAAGCTGGTCGACATCGGTTGGCGACAGGTTCATCAGCGTCGGGCTCAAGAATGGGAACGCGGTTGCTTCCGACAGCGTCGCGGCGCACCTGGATCAGCAAGGCCTGGAGCGCATGGCGGATCATATTTTTCCGGGGTCAGGCGAATCAGTTCCTGGAGTGCGGAGCCGACCGAGAGGCGTTGCGCGGTAGGGGCGATCGCTGGTCATGGCATCGAACGAATCGGCCAAGGCGATGATGCGCACCGGCGCGAGGCGTTTCGTCCCCCTGCAATCCGTCGGGATAGCCGGAACCATCGCCGCGCTCGTGGTGCCAGCGCACGATCTCGGGAATCTGCGGCCAGGGGAATTGCACGTGGCTGACGATCTGATGGCCAACAACAGTGTGGTCGCGCATCGGCGCGGGACTCTTCGGCGATCGAGCGAGGATGGTTTCGCGAACAAGACGCGTATCGACGGCCACCTTGCCGATATCGTGCAGATAACCGGCCGAGCGCAGCGATGCGACCTCGTTGGGATCCATGCCCAGGGCTTCTCCGATGGCCTGCGCGTAGCGGCCGACCCGCAGCGAGTGGCCGTGAATGTTGACGTGCTTCACGTCGATGGCGGTGGCGAAGGCTTCGAGCGCGTTATCGTAGAAACCGTGGAGCGAGGCCAGCAGGCGAAGATTTTCCGATATGCGTTGCGCCAGCGTTTGGCTGAGAGCTGTGATTCTGGATGGCCAGCGCCACATAGTTGCCGATCATTTCAAAGGCGTCGAGCGCGTCTTCTTCGTAAACCGCATCTCCGGGGCGTCGGCCGAGAGCGATGGCTCCGACCAGCTTGCCGCGCACTTTCAGAGGACAGACGCATTTGAACAACTCGGGCGCCACATTGCCATTCGAACTGAGAAAGACGTCAATGGTTGAGCTGTTCAGCAGAACCGGGCCGGTGGCGGCGCTGAGGGTGTGCACATGTCGGGGCAGCAGCGGAATGATGGCTGGATCGGGCAGAAGCGCGAAGCCCTGCGCATCGAGCGAGGTGAGCATAGAGGGCCGCTCGCCAAAAGAAAACAACACCCCCTCGCGCGCGCCGGCTGCCTCCAGGACGGCCGTAAGCATGGAGCGTGCGGTGTGACGGAAGTCGCGGTCCGCCGTTAGTTCGGGCCCCAAATCCGCAAGGGCTTCGACTGTTTTCAAAAGCTTTTTAAGATTGGCTGCCTGCAATACCTCGTGCGGAGGTTCTTGCGAGACACCAGAGCGCTTTTAGCGTAGCACCGGTGCGGCTGGGGGATTGTTAGTTAGTTTGGTGCTGAATCCGCGGCGATGCGACTTGAGGGCGCGAGTTTGCTTCGCACCTCCGCCCGTGGTCGCTGATCGCGCTCAATCACTCATCACAAAAAAAAGGACGCGGGCCCGATTCCAGACATCTGCGGAGTTCGACTCCGAATGGGGACCCGGCTGCCCGAGCGAGCGACGATTGATCCAGATCGGCTGAGTTTCCTTGACAGTCGCGGGAAGTTCGCGCATACTGCGGCAAAATACACGCACCGATTTGTTTCCCTCCGGTCCTCCCAGCTGGCCGGTAATTCGTTCTAATGAGAGGAACCCGTGGCTGTACCGCCATCAGAGCCGGTTCCACCGAGGCGAGTGCCGAGCGTTACGACACACGATTTCAAGAAAGAAACTACGGGCTTTCGCCCCGCCAATCGCGAAGAAACCATGCTGCTCGCTTCTCTGAAAGATCTGGTTTCTTCAGGAGAGCACCGTCTGGACCGGATGCTGGCCGCCGTTGCCGACGCAGCGCGGCGCATGACCGGCGCGTCCGGCTCGGCGATTGCGATGTGGAAGGATGGCGCGATGGTCTGCCGGGCGCGCAGCGGCGAGACGGCGCCGGCGCTGGGCGCGCAATTAAACGCACAGACAGGAATCTCGGGCGAATGTCTGCGCACCGGAGTGGTGCAGCATTGCCCAGACACAGAACAGAATCCGCTGGTCGATGTGGAAGTTTGCCGCAACCTGGGTTTGCGATCGATCGTCGTGCTGCCGATTCATGGATGGCTGGGCGTTAATGGAATTCTGGAAGTGTTTGGCACCGTGCCGCGGGCGTTCTCGGAGCATCAAGTCGCTCTGCTGCGGGAACTGGCGGCGATTGCGGAACGGGCGCGGGCTGCGCGACCGCTCGGCGCATCGCAGTTGGCGGCCAGCGAACCGCATGAGGAGCCCAAACGCTCGGGGCTGTTGCCGGCGTCCGATCGTCTTCGCGACCTGGCTCTGGCCATCATAGGCGGCCGCTCGCGGCGGCTGGTTCTGGGGACCGTGGGCGTGGCCGCACTCGTATTGATCGCTTTGGCGATCTGGCTGGGCTGGCGCGGTGCAGAACCGAGCGACAGCAAGGCGCATGCGGCGTCGCCGTCTTCGGTTGCCGCGGCCGGAACCACGCATCCGGGGCAACCTCATCTTCCCGACAACGACCCTGTCTGGAAGCCAAATCCGGGGGGCGAAACGCTGTTCTCATCCAATAGCAAACCCTCGGCCGGATCGGCCGTGAAGTTCGCCTCTAAGACGGACGTGATCGATGTGAAGGTTGGCGGAAAGAAATTGGAGGGGGTACAACCGATCTTGAATGCGGCCGCGCCCGGTGTCGCCGTGCCGCACCCGGCCATCCAGGCGGCAGCCGGTTCGGCTCCGAATTCGACGGCTGTCCCGCCGGCGGAGGAGACAACTTCCATTGAGGCGCCGCCAATTTCTGCCGGGGAAACCGGTTCCTCGACACTCAACGAGGTTCTTTCGGCCAGCGTCTCAGTGCCACAGCTTTCGGCTCCCGTTTCGCAAGGAGTTTCCGGTGGCCGGATCCAGCACCAGGTTCTGCCCGTTTACCCTGCCAAGGCGCAAACCATGCGCCTCGAGGGGAAAGTGGTGGTGGACGTGATGGTGAGGGAAGATGGGACCGTGGGCGATCTCAAGGTACTGGAGGGCCATCCCATGCTGGCGGAGGCGGTTCTGGACGCGGTGAAAAATTGGCGCTACGAACCGTTCTTGCTGAACGGGAGGCCGACTAAGAGAGAGACGAAGGTCACGATTAACTTCCGGCTTCCGGTGCCCCGCTGATTACACGCCTACCGGGAATGGCTTGGTGTGCGTTTCCGAACTGACCGAAAGCCCAGCCAGCCGGCCTTGCAGCAGCGACATCAGCCCGGTGCACCAGTAGCCGAGCACGAACAGCAGAAGGAACGGCACCGTAAAGTAATTTTCGTTATCGATGGCGTAGTAGACGGTCAGCGCGAAATAGCATCCGATGGCCAGCTCAAGCCACGGAACCCATTTCAAACGCTTGCGATACTTATTAGCCCGGACTTTGTCCTTCTTCGTTTCCACGCGGTACTTGGGAGTGCGCACGAAAGAGGTTTGCCTCCCGACCAGCGCTTCCAGTACGGCGCGCGTGTTGGTGATCGTCAGGCCGATTCCAAGCGCCATCAGGAGCGGGAGATACAAGAGCGAGCGCAGCCACGTTCTCGGGAAAAGTTCTTTCTGAGAAACTAGGTAGAAGCTCGAAATCGAAAATGTAGAGGCCATGAACAGGGGCAGGTCGATATAGAGCATCTGGAACCAGCCCTGGTAGAAGCGAATGATCATGGCCGGTAAGAGCAGCACCGAGAGCACGATCATCAGCGGATAACTCATGTTCGCCGTCAGGTGATACCAGGCTTCGATCTTCTGGTGGCGCGAGACATCACTCCTAAGAATCTTGGGGAGAATTTTCTTTGAGACCTGGATCAAGCCTTTGGCCCAGCGCGCCTGTTGCGTCTTGAAGGCGGTCATCTCCACCGGCAACTCCGCCGGGCATTCCACGTCCTGCAGATAGAGGAACTTCCAACCCTTCAGCTGCGAGCGATAGGAAAGGTCGGTGTCTTCGGTGAGTGTGTCGTGCTCCCAGCCACCAGCGTCGTCAATCGCCTTGCGGCGCCACATGCCAGCCGTGCCGTTGAAATTGAAAAAGACGCCGCTGCGGGCGCGCCCGGAATGTTCGAGAACGAAATGGCCGTCGAGCAGAATGGCTTCGACTTCGGTAAGCAGCGAGTAATTGCGGTTGATGTGCGTCCAGCGCGTTTGCACCATGCCCACTTTGGGGTCGGTGAAGTGGTGAATGCACTTAAGCAGGAAGTCGGGCGGCGGCACGAAATCCGCGTCGAAGATGGCGATGAATTCGCCTTTGGCAGTCTTGAGCCCTGCTTCGAGGGCGCCGGCCTTGAAGCCCTCGCGATTGTCCCGGTGAACGTAAAAGACCGGATGGCCTAGCGCGGCGTACCGTTCCACCAGCGCGCGCGCCACGTCCACGGTTTCGTCGGTCGAGTCGTCCAGCAGTTGAATATCGAGCTTGTCTTGCGGATAGTCGAGACGGCACACCGCATCGAGCAGGCGGTCCACCACATATTGCTCATTAAAGATCGGCAGCTGTACGGTGACACGCGGCAGTTCTTCGAACTGAGCCGGCGGTTCCGTCGTCTTGTTCTCTTTGTTCTTGTAATAAAGGTAGACCAGCCAGTAGCGGTGGCCTCCGTAGCCCGCCAGGATGATGAGAACGATGAAATAGGGAATCAGCAGTGCGAGGTCGAAAGCATTGATCTGATACAGGCCTTGGAAAGTCTTGTCGAGAAAGTGCTGGCGAAAGTAGGGGCCGATGCCCTTGGAGGCAAGAATGAGCGCCAGCGCGCAAGGTTGGAATGGCAGGGCCATTAACATCCAGAGGAAAAGACTGCAGACAGAGCATTGTAACTGATGGATGAGGGTTTAGCGGCTGGAGACACCACCTGCGTTTCCGCGGCTCAGTTCAGAAAATACTGCCGGTAAAGCGTATCGCGCTGCGCCGGCCGAAAACCGGCATCTCGGATAATGCGGCGCAACTCTTCTTCGGTCGTGCAGTTGGTGACCCCGGCAGCACGCACAACATTTTCTTCGAGCATTACCGAGCCGACATCGTTGCCGCCAAAACGCAGGCCCATTTGGCAGACCTTCAACCCCTGCGTTACCCAACTGGCCTGAACATTCTGAAAATTCGAGAGATACAACCGCGAGATCGCGAGAACTTTCAAATATTCGACGGCGGTGGCTTCGTCCCATTTCCTGCCGCCGAGCGCGGTGTTGGCGGGTTGAAAGCTCCAAGGAATGAACGCCGTGAACCCGCCCGTTTCTTCCTGCAGGCGGTAGACGGCCTCGAAATGATTGATGCGGTGCTCGAAGGTTTCGCCGACGCCGAACATCATGGTCGCGGTGGTGCGCATGCCGAGCTGGTGCGCGGTGCGATGCACCAGCAGCCAATCTTCAGTGAGGCACTTCAACCGAGCAACACGATGCCGCACTTCGTCGTCCAGAATTTCGGCGCCTCCGCCGGGGATGGAATCGAGTCCGGCATCGCGCAGGCGAGCGATGGTATCGCGCACGTTGAGACTGCTGTACTCGGCAATGGCCAGAATCTCCGACGCCGAGTAGCAGTGCAAGTGAACTTTCGGGAAGCGCTGCTTGATGCCGCGCAGCATCTTTTCATGCCAGTCGATCTTCAGATCGGGATGCAGCCCTCCCTGCATGAGCACACCGGTTCCGCCCAGTTCGACAGTCTCGCGAATCTTCTCATAGATGGTGTCGAAGTCGAGGATGTAGCCCTCGCTGGACGCCGGGCCCTTGAGCGGGCGATAGAAAGCGCAGAAGGTGCAATATTCCGTGCAGAAGTTCGTGTAATTAATGTTGCGGTCGATGATGTAGGTGACGGTGCCTTCGGGATGCAGGCGTCGCCGGATGGCGTCGGCTTCCATGCCGATGCCGATCAGGTCGTCGGACTGGAACATTTCGAGGGCTTGCTGTTTGGTCAGGGACATGCTTTACCCCACGGTAATGTTCATTTTAGCTGGTCAACGGGGGTGGACGCGAGTTCGGCGTCCAAATCAGGCGGTCCGGCGGCCCACTGCCGTCTTTGGTTGCGCAGTTTGCGGGATGCCAGTCTTTTGTCTGCGCTTGTACTCGAACACTCCGTAGAGCGCCCCGATTACCGAGAATGCGATCAACAGCAGCAGTACCGGCATGTAGTACTGCGAGAACAGTTTGACGATGTGACGGCCGTAATGGAATCCGAGATAGGCGAGGATTATGTAACGGACTCCGCGCCCCACCGCCAGAGCCGTCAGGAATTTCCTGGTCGGGTACTGCATAGCGCCCGCGGCCAGCAGCATGGGAACGATTGGGAACGGAGGCGGCAGCAGCGCCGGGATGGCGACGGCCGCAAAGCCAAAGCGCGCAAAAATCGCGTAGATCTGCTTAACCTTCTTAGCAGAGAACCGCTTCTCGAGCGTTTCTTTCCCGCCCCTGCGAGCCATGCGGTAGGTGAGATAACCTCCCAGGTCAGAGCCCGCCGTGGCCATAATCGCATAGTAGATCCAGGGTTCGCGGTGATGCGCAGCCAGCAAGATGGTTACGAAGTCGGTGCTGCCCGGCAGGGGAATCACGGAGTTGTCAATCAGACCCAGCAGGATCAGGCTGGGCCCTCCGAGATGCATCAACCACCGCAGAGTGCTTTTCCTGGTGGTGGCGAGCAGGGCGATTGCGGCGAGATTCATCATCCCTTATTAGAGGCTGAATTACCGGCCGACGCAATGTGAAGGGACAAATTTACATGTCCGAATATTGGCTAGAGGAACCGCAGTTCCGGCGCAGGCGGCAGCGCGCCGATTTCCGCGCCGTAACGATAGAACAGCGCGAGGCCTTCGCGGCACGGCGGATCGAGATAGTAATGGATATGGCGAACGAGATAAGTGCGAACCGCCTCGATGGAGAGGTTCAGACGACCCGACCAGTCCTGCGCAATAGCCTCGAGATTCTCGGATTGAAGGCCGTGATCGCGTGAAGTCTGGAAGACTTTGGCGATCGACTGACGGTCGTGACCCGCGAGCGCCTGGGCCCGAATTGCCCAGAAGGCGAAGACAAACGATTTTCCCGTGCGCGCGATCCACTCCTCGGCCAGGTCGAGCGTCACGTAGCTGGTGCGGTCAACCTGGAGGGCGGGATCGCCGATCAGAAGCGCAGCATCGCAACTAGCGAGCATTTCATCGAGATTCGGAGCCATCGCCGAGTACTCGCGCGCCCCGCCCAGCCATTTTGCGAACAGAATTTTCGTCAGCGCCACCGAGGTCATCGACGAGGTATCGAGCGCAACCGTCGTCACCTTGCCGATCGGCACCTTGCTGACCAGCAAGATTGAGCGCACGGCTCGCCGCGCCGCGATGGCGATATCGGGAACAATAGCGAGATCGGGGATGGTGGCGTAAGCCGCAGCGGGGATGATTCCAATATCGGCCGTGCCCCCGCCAAGCGCGCGGGCGCAGGCGGAGGGAATCGTATAGGAAATATCAAAATCGCCGCCTGCCGTTCTTTGTTCAGGCTCCGCATGCTCGAAATCCCACATCAGCGGGGCAGTATTGAGATAAGAGATTGCCGAGATCTTTAACCTGCTCATTACGTTGCGAATTCTACCAAAAGTGGTGTGCGCGCCATCATTGACAGGGATTTCGCCGAAGGCTAGCTTCGTCCACTATGTCGACGCCTAGGATCGCAGCTCTCAATTCTGCTTCTCGCGAAGCCACGTACTGGCTGGCACTCGCGCTCACCGAGGGGTTGGGGCCTTCGCGCATCCGGAAGCTGGTGGAGCGCTTCGGCGCGGCAGAGCGGATTTTCCAGGCCAGCCTGACGGAACTCGAAGCGACCGGTATGCGCGCGGTTTCGGCGCAGGCGCTCGCCACCGGCAAGTCCATGGAACTTGCGCAGGACGAATTGGCAAAGGCGGTGGAAGCGAAAGCGCAGGTTGTTTCGCTCAGCGACCCGGAATATCCGCCGCGCCTGAAGGAAATTTACGATCCGCCGGTGATCCTTTTTGTGAAGGGAAGCGTTGGCCTATTGTCGCAGCCGGGGATTGCCATGGTTGGAACGCGTCATCCAACGCCTTACGGCACGGGAATGGCGGAGCGTTTGGCGACGGACCTGGCGGCGCGCGGGCTGGTGATCATTAGCGGCCTGGCGCGCGGCGTGGACACGGCATCCCATCGCGGCGCCGTCGCTGCCAAGGGGAAAACCATCGCGGTGTTTGGAACTGGAATCGACGTGGTGTACCCGGCATGGCGGTATGAGTTTGCCGTTAACACGAAAGGCAGGGAGGCAACGTGCACGACTTTAAGGACTTGAAGGTGTGGGCAAAGGCACATGAATTGGCGGTAGCTGTTTATCGGGCAACCCGAGGATTCCCGCGAGAGGAACTGTTCGGCTTGACCTCCCAGTTGCGCCGCGCGGTTTCTTCCATCGGGGCAGACATCGCTGAGGGGTGCGGCCGGAGATCTGACGGCGATTTGACCCGGTTTCTACACATAGCCCGCGGCTCGGCGGTCGAGCTTGAAAATCATCTACTTGTCGCCCGGGACTTAGAATATCTGGCGGGAAACAAGTGCGATGAGTTCGTGAAGCGAGTCGACGAAGTTCAACGCATGTTGACCGCGTTTATCCAGCAAGTTCAGCCTGTTCAGCATAGTAAGAAGCCGATGCGAGCTTCGTAGTTGGCCGATTTCGGTTGCTCGCGGCCCGAGGCTCGTGGCTCGACGCGTGCGGTCCATCTTCGCGAAATTTGCCAAATCGTGCTAGTTTCGAGTAAATACCTAGTCTTCTGAGGGAACATTGTCTAAAGGTCTCGTTATTGTCGAATCGCCGGCCAAGGCGAAAACGATTCAGAAATATCTGGGCGCAGGATTCACGGTCGACGCTTCATTCGGCCACGTGAAGGACCTGCCCAAGAGCAGCTTGGGCGTTGACGTCGAAGACGGTTTCAGCACCGAATACGTCGTCATCCCGGGCAAAGAAAAAGTCCTCGCCAAGCTGAAGAAGCTGGCGCTCTCGGCGGACATGATCTACCTCGCGCCTGACCCCGACCGCGAAGGCGAAGCCATTGCCGCGCACCTTGCCGACGAACTTGGCGACGACGGCAAGAAAAAGAAAAAATCGAAAGCCAGCAAGAAGGAGCATCCGGATGGCGAGCGCATCCGGCGGGTGACGTTTAACGAAATTACGCAGCGCGCCGTGAAAGCGGCGTTCGAGCATCCTCGCGATATCGACCGGAACCTCGTGGACGCGCAACAGGCGCGACGCGTGCTCGATCGCCTCGTTGGATATCAGGTTTCCCCGTTGTTATGGGACAAAGTGCGCCGCGGGCTCTCGGCCGGCCGCGTGCAGACTGTCGCTTTGCGGCTCATCGTCGACCGCGACCGCGAGATCAAGGCTTTCGAGAAGAAAGAATACTGGACAATCGACGCCAATCTCGCCGCCAGCAAACCGCCCGCGTTCGACGCCCGTTTTGTCGGCAAGGGCGAGGAGAAGGTCGAAGTCACCAACGGCGAGGACGCTGAGAAAATCCGGCTTGCACTCGAGAGGGCCGATTGGATCGTGCGGTCGGCGGAAAAGAAAGAGCGCCGCCGCAACGCCACGCCTCCGTTTACGACCAGCAAACTGCAGCAGGATTCCTCGCGCAAGCTGCGCTTCAGCGTGAAGCGGACCATGATGATTGCCCAGCGGCTCTATGAGGGCATTGAACTGGGCGAAGAGGGCCTGGTCGGCCTGATCACCTACATGCGTACCGATTCGACACGTGTTGCCCCCGAGGCAATTACCGAGGTGCGAGAGTACATCGCGCGCGAATTTGGCCCTCAGTACATACCGGAATCGCCCAATACATATAAGGAGAAGAAGGAAGCGCAGGCGGCGCACGAGGCCATTCGTCCGACTTCGGCCATGCGCCATCCGGATCAGGTGAAGCAGTATTTGCAGGAAGACGAATTCAAGGTCTACAAGCTGATCTGGCAGCGCTTTATCGCTTCGCAGATGAATCCTGCCGTGTTCGATCAGACCACCGTTGACATTGACGCGAAGGCTGCGGCCGAGACGTTCTGGTTCCGCGTGACCGGATCGATCATGAAGTTCGACGGATTCCTCAAAGTGTACGAGGAAGCCAAGGACACGAAGGATGAGGAAGACGAGGAACTGAAGCACAAGCTGCCGGCGATGGAGGCGGGGCAGAAGCTGACGCTGAAGTCGCTGAAGCCGGAGCAGCATTTCACCGAGCCTCCTCCGCGATACAACGAAGCTTCGCTCGTGAAAGAACTGGAAGAACGCGGTATCGGCCGTCCCTCTACCTACGCGACCATTTTGAGCACGATTCAGGAGCGGCAGTACGCGCAGAAGCTCGGCGGCAAGTTTATTCCCACCGAGATTGGTCTCGTTGTGACCGATCTGCTGGTCGAGAACTTCAAGGACATTTTCGATTTCCAGTACACCGCGCGCCTGGAAGAAGAACTCGACGAGATTGAAGAAGGCAAGGAGAAGTGGACCGACACGCTCGGCGAGTTCTACAAGAAATTCGCCAAGGATCTCCGATACGCCGAGAAGCACATGGAAAACATCAAGCGTATGGAGAAGCCCACCGACGAGAAGTGCGAGCGCTGCGGCGCGCCCCTCGTCATCAAATGGGGCAAGCACGGCTCCTTTTACGCTTGCAGCACGTACGACAAGGAGGATCCGAACTCCTGCACGTTTACCAAGGAAAATCCGATCAATCTCCCGGATCTCGATTCGGCCGACATCCAGGAGACTGCGCAGGAAGAATACTGCGAGAATTGCGGCCGCGTCATGGTCCTGAAGCGCGGGCGCTTCGGGCAGTTCATGGCCTGCACGGGCTATCCCGATTGCAAGACCACGCGCAGGCTCGACCAGGGTAAGAAAGTTCCTGATATTCCGCTCGACGAAACCTGTCCGCTATGCAAGCGCAACCTCATTCTGCGGCATGGGCGCTACGGTGAATTCACTTCGTGCAGCGGCTATCCCGACTGCAAATACGTGAAACAGAATTTCATTGGCGTGAAGTGTCCGCTCTGCAAGGAAGGCGAGCTGGTCGAAAAGCGGGCGCGCAAGGGCAATACTTTTTATGGATGCGGGAACTATCCGAAATGCAAGTTCACGTCGGCGGCCAAGCCGATTCCGGAGAAATGTCCGTCATGCGGACACGAGTACCTTGTCGAACGCATGCGAAAAGACGGAACGGTGATCGCGTGTCCGAACAAGGAATGCGATTACGAACGGGCGGTGCAAGGTGAAGCCTAGGCCGCGAAATCCAGCTGAGATGCGCAACAGCTAAAACCACGAACGAGGCGATAACATGGCAAAAAAGGCAAGTGCTCACGATGGGATGTTGATGTTGCAACTTTACGATCTCCGCCGCGAAGCGGAGATGCGCAAGGCGAGGAACTGGTTTCTGGTGGATTTCTGGCCACTGAGCGCCGACGACTTCCTGAAAGTCGCCAATGCGTTTCCGAGCCAGGAAAACAACTGGCTGCGCCAGGTGGGCGGCTATTGGGATATGGCGGCGTCGCTGGTGCTGCAGGGTGCTTTGCACGAAGAACTCTTTCTCCAGCCGGGTTGTAGCGGAGAGATGTTCTTCCTCTTTGCGAAGATCCGTCCCTTCCTCAAGGAGTTGCGCCAGAAGATGAACAATCCCGACGCCTGGGCGAACATCGAGAAGGTCGCGACCGGATCGAAGCTTGCCCGCAAGCGCCTGGAGCGCGTGTCGGCCACCGTGGAGACGCGGCGCAAACAACTGGCAAAGGCGCCGAAGAAAGGCTGAGCGGCGCATTTTCCGGAGGCACGCGAGCCCGCGCCGCCCGCTCTGGGTTCGCGTTTGATCTTTCAAGGCCGCTTTCGCCGAGCGGAGCCACTTTTCCTCATTCCGCTCTCGGGCGTCGCGCCGCCTTCTGCTATCCTAATCAGTTGTGCGAATGCTCTGGTGGTTGTTGATTCTTGGAATCAGTACCGCGGCAGTCGTGTCGGTTGCAATCTTGCTTTATATGCGGGTCCGGCGCCAGATGAAGGCAGCCGCCGGCCATGCGCCAGAATCCGACTCGCCCGACCAGCACTCGTCCTCGCCGGAACCCTGACACGCTTCACGAAAGGAACGCCATGACGAAAGCAGCGACCCAGGTTTTACCACAGCCAAGCCGATCTCTGGAGTGGGCCAAGCAGGCGGGCATTGTGATCGGCGCCAGTCTTTTCGTCGCGCTTTGCGCGCGCGTGACGGTGCCGCTGCCCTTCACGCCTGTGCCGCTGACGCTGCAGAACTTTGGAGTGCTGGCGGTTGCTCTGTTGCTCGGCTCCCGTCGTGGATTTGCCGTGCTTGCCCTGTATCTCGCCGAGGGCGCTGCGGGCTTGCCGGTATTCAATCCCGCGGGACCCGGCGGAGTCGCCCAGATTCTTGGCGCGACCGGCGGTTTTCTGATGGCGTATCCGTTTGTGGCGTTTGTTGCCGGATGGATCTTCGAGCACCTACCGCGCCGTTTCGGCTGGGCGGCGCTCGCGGCATTTGCCGGTGAAGTTGTACTGTTCGCGGGCGGGTTGGGATGGCTCTTTGTCCTCACGCACTCGCTGGCGCAAACGGCGAAGTGGGGCCTGTACTGGTTTGTTTTCGGTGAGGTGATCAAGATCATGCTGGCTGCTGCCGCCGGCAGTCAGTGGAATCGCCGGTTTTCACGGCAGTCATAAAGAGGCAGGCCCTCTAAACTTACAAAATTCGCTTCCATAACCGGGAGCCGAAAGCCCAGATTGGAATTATGAGTACTGTTTCTTCTCCCGTTCGTGAAATCACCGTGGCTCACAGCCCGGACTCCGATGATGCATTCATGTTTTATGGTCTGGCGACGAACAAGGTTCGTGTGCCCGGTCTTCGCTTCACCCACAAACTGTGCGACATCGAAACGTTGAACCTGGATGCGCAGCGCGGCGTTTATGACGTTACGGCGATTTCCTTCCACGCCTATCCCTACATTCAGCAGAGCTATGCCCTGATGTCGTGCGGGGGCAGCGTGGGCGAAGGCTACGGTCCCATGCTGGTTTCCGCTCGCCCTTTCACGACCACGGAAATCAAGCAAAAGAGGATCGCGGTGCCGGGCAAGCTGACCACGGCCTATCTGGCGCTCGAGTTGTTTGCGCCGGGCATCGAAGTCGAAGTCGTGCCCTTCGATCAGATCATTCCCCAGATTCTCGAGGGGAAATATGAAGCGGGCCTCATCATCCATGAGAGCCAGCTCACGTATGACAAGTCGGGCTTGCATCGCGTTGTCGACCTCGGAAAGTGGTGGCAGAAAATCACCGGCTTGCCCTTGCCGCTCGGGGGCAATGCAATCCGCCGCTCGCTTGGACCCGAAACCATGGCGAGCGTTACCCAGGCTCTGCATGACAGCATTCAGTACGCCATCGATCATCGGGATGAGGCCCTCGCTTACGCCATGCAGTTCGCCCGCGATCTCGATACGCAACTCGCCGATAAATTTGTCGGCATGTACGTCAACGAGCGCACACTCGACTACGGCGAGGACGGCAGAGAAGCCGTCCGGCGTTTGCTCGATATGGGGCACAAGGCCGGTATCATTCCCCAGGCAACGCAGGTTGAATGGATCTAAGGCGTCGCCTGCTGCAAAACTCGAGGGATATTCGTGCCAAATGGACAACTATCCCAAGCGCGCCAACGTGGAGAAGTATCTCTTAATGTTCGCGCCACCGTGAAAGAGCGGCCCTTTAAGGGCCGCGCAGGTCGAGTGGAACGAGTCGAGCTTTAGCCCCGGTGCTCACTCGCCAGGTCGCCTTGCTCGGGCGAGACCATTTACTCCAGGCCATTCCCATAGGTCGGCACCCCTTGCTGCACTAAGTAGAGCAGCATATGGCCCCGGGATGACCATTCACTTTGCGGATATTGGGAGACTAACTGCTGAGTTAGCGCTATGGCCTGGTTTTTGGACTGCTCGGATTTCTTCGATTGATCCTCTGTTTTATAGATCTCGATCAGCGCAGCCCGGCGGAAAGCGGCGTAGTACAGGGCTTCTGGCGCGGATGGCGATTGCGGATGTTCCTTGACGTACTTTTCGTAGAGCTCGGCTTCTTTGTCCGGGCATTTGGAAGAACCTTGCCATTCGCCGCAAAGTTTGTTGTCGATAAAATGGAAAGTCGCTAAGTCGGCCCACTTCGTTCCCGGAAACTTCTTTATTACTTGCTTCATCTGATCTTCATTGATGGCCTGACGATAGTAAGATTCTTTTTCGTGCGCGGAGGGGCGGGATTGCATATCGGCTTTGTCGACTTGCCACTTTATGTCGGCGGCGCGGTAGAGCGCTTCTCCGGCCAGCGGAGATGCCGGGAAGACGTCGTAGACACGGTAGTAGAGGCGAAGGGCATCCTGTGCGGCGCCACGGCGGCCGTGAGCGCGGCTGGCCTGGTCTTCGGAATCGACGGCGGCGCCGAATAGGATGCGGTCGCCGTTGGGAGTGGAAGGCCACACGGTACCGGCATCGAGAATCCATCCGGTGATGGTTTTGCGCTCGGCGTCTTCGTCCTCGACGAAGGCGGCGTCGGGAATGTTGGCGTAGCCAAGAATGGCCTCGACATGCACCCAGTTGCGGCTCCTGTCGAGAAGCACCATCTCGCGTCCGCGCTCGGCTTGCGCGAGCTTCGCGGACGAGGAGTCGGGTGAAATATAAACGATGGCTTCGCGGACGATGGTGCCGCGTTCGGCGGCGGCAGCCGGAGAGACGGCGACGAGGAGCAGAAACGGTGCAAGCAGGAGCGCAAATAGGGGCTTCACGGTTCGGGCCTCCGGTGTCGAGGGTAGCATGCTGGCTTAGATGCGGGGAACGGGCCCGGCACGGTTCGCCAGAGTGTATGCGAAAGGCGCATTTTCTCTATCGGAAACCCAAGCGCATGCGATACTGTCCTCAAAGAATGGTGGGGCTGGCATGACCGTAGACGATTTCCGCCGCATTGCCCTCAGCTTCGAAGACTCTGAAGAAAGTTCTCACATGGGGCAGCCCGACTTTCGCGTCGCAGGCCGCATCTTTGCCACGCTCGCTTCCGCCAAGCAAGGCTATGGGAACCTGCACCTCTCCCTCGATCAGCAGGCCGCCTTCGTCGAAGAACTCCCCAAGATTTTCCTTCCTGTCCATGGCGGTTGGGGACGCATGGGCATGACCCACATTCGCCTTGGCGCTGCTACCGAAGACGTACTTACCGGGGCCTTGCGCGCCGCCTGGAAGCTGCGTGTTGAGAAAAACGCAATGTCGCGAGTGAAGAGCCATGTCCCGAACGATCCGTTGCCAGACCGATCGAGCGGCAAAGCGCGAACTAAGCCGGCTCTTGCCTCGACCAGGCCCAGCCGCGGGCCCATTGTTAAGCGTAGCCGCACCGATCGATGAAAATCGGCAAAGGCCCAGGCACCGTTTCCATTCGCACAACCTAGGCTGTCCCCGTGTTCCTCTGTGTACCCCGTGTTTAACCGCCTTTCCCTCCCCCTCCGGCGATGACCAAGGTTACCGGGCGGTCACTTTAGAACGCGCCTATTGTTCTGATATCGTCAAAATGCTGATGGCGTGGGCCACCTAGAAAAGATGCTCCGAGTTCAATCGGCGATCCTCGTGTCTTTCGTGCTTGTCGCGGGCGCTTATCTGGCCGCGCAGACTTCTCCTGTTTCTACAGGCAGCGTCGACGGCTTGGTGCGCGACGCAACCGGTGCCGCGATCCGAGGAGCGACGGCTCGCCTGGAGAGCGGGACGTTTCGCGCGACCACTGCGACGGACGAGCATGGGCGATTCGCGTTTACGGGCATTCCGGGCGGGTCGGGAACAGTCGAAATCTCGGCGGATGGATTCGTGGCGTTGCGCAAGGGGTTTCGTCTGGATGAGCGCAGGGTTGCGACCGGCGAGAATGTGGTCCACCTCGAGATTGTGCTTCAGCCGTCGTCAGTGAAGGAGCAGGTGTTGGTGTCGGCGGCGCGGACCGAGGTGCGCCTTTCGGACGCGCCGGGCAGCAACATCCTGCTTTCAACGGCGGATTTGGAAGCATCGCCGGCGCTGCGGATGGACGACGTGCTGCGGGAAGTGCCGGAATTCTCACTTTATCGGCGATCCAGCAGCCGCACCGCGAATGCGTCGTTGCAGGGTGTCTCGCTGCGCGGCCTCGGGGGAACGGCAGCGAGCCGCGCGCTGGTGCTGGCCGACGGGATTTCGCTGCTCGATCCGTTTGGGGCCTGGGTCTATTGGGACCGTATCCCGGCCACCGCGATTTCTACGGTCGAAATCGTTCGCGGCGGCGCTTCCAATCTCTACGGCAGCGATGCCATGGGCGGAGTCGTACAGTTTCTGATTCGTGAGCCCGAGGCTCCCGCCCTCAGCCTCGAAACTTCTTACGGCAACGAGAATACTCCCGATCTTTCACTCTGGACGGGAAGCCGCGCCGGTCCCTGGGATTACTCGGCCGCAACCGGATTGTCTCGCACCGATGGATTCATCCTGGTGCCCGACTCGCAACGCGGAAGCATTGATACGAAAGCGAACGTGGAGAACGCGACGGTATATGCGCGCCTCGGCTACCGATTTGGAGCCAGCGGCAAAATCTTTCTGCGCGGGAATTTTTTCAACGAGTTTCGCAACAACGGCACGCCGTTTCAGACGAACGATACCCATCTCGGCGAAGGTGCGGGCGGTCTCGACCGGCAATTCGGCGGCAACGATTCGCTCTCGGTCCGCATGTACGGAGATATCGAAACCTACCACCAGACGTATTCCGCGGTGGCCGCCGATCGCAACAGCGAAACTCCGACCTCGACGCAGCACGTTCCAGAGCAGGTGGTCGGCGGCGGAGCGCAATGGACGCACCTTCTCGGCAAGAGTCAAACCCTGGTCGGCGGAATGGACCTGAGCGAGGTAATCGGTTCAAGCGTGGACACACTTTTCGCCGGTCCCAACCAGGGCCGCATCGGCGCCGGGCGTCAGCGCATGCTGGGCTGGTTTGGCGAGGACATCTTCCACCGCTCGAACTGGACCGTCATCCTGGCAGTTCGCCTTGATGACTGGAGCAACTTCGCGGGCAAACTGGTCCTGATTCCGGTTTCTGGTGCGCCTGTGGTTACCGGCTATCCCGATCGCAGCGATCTGGCATTGAGCCCGAGGCTGTCGGTTTTGCGCGCGCTGAATCAGCACGTATCACTGACCGGTTCCTTCGATCGCGCGTTTCGTGCTCCAACCCTGAATGAGTTGTACCGCATCTTCCGCGTGGGGAATGTCACCACGCTGAATAACCCGGCCCTCAACGCCGAGCGCCTGACGGGCGCCGAGGCGGGGATGAATATCACGGGATGGAACAAACGGCTCGACCTGCGCGGCACGTTTTTCTGGAGCGACATCGTAGACCCGGTAGAGAACGTGACCATTTCTCAAACACAGGCGATGAAGGAAAATCTGGGCCGGACCCGCTCGCGGGGCGTTGAACTGGATGGAGTCGTAAAAGCGACGCGCGACATTCAATTCACAGCGAGCTATGCGTACATAGCGGCAACCGTGGTGAGCTATCCGGTCAGCCCCGGCGGAGTTGACCTGACCGGGCTGGACGTGCCGCAGGTCCCACGCAATGTGTTTACGTGGGAGGCGCGTTACTGGAGGCCCTCCAGCCTGTTTCTAAGCGTGCAAGGGCGATTCAACGGGCGGCAATTTAATGACGACCAAAATCAATATCCGTTAAACGCGTTCTATACGATGAATCTGGAAGCGGGTCGCGACATCACGCGGAACGTGGAGGTCTTCACCGCGCTCGAGAATTTAACGAACCAACGGTATCAGGTTGCGAGCACGCCCTCGCTGGTGCCGGGCCAGGCGCCCATCCTCAATCTTGGCTCGCCGATTCTTTTTCGGGCGGGGCTGCGGCTGAACTTTCCGGCGGGGAAGCGGTAGCGGCAGATGTCAAAACGACCCCTCGGGCTGCCCGTCCTTGATTGTCGTCAAACGCCGGCCTAAAGGCCGGCTCTTCCACGGCGGCGCAGGCTGCCGGTGCGGCGAAGGCTCTCTCATTCCGGCATTCCGGGCTGCGGAGTTTGAGATGTTGACAAAGACGCGACGCGTACTGTAAGAAGGCCCGCAATGAGTGCTTCCGCGCCACAGATTGCGATTCGCGACCTTCGCACCCTCGACGAACTGCTGCAACTCAAAGCGGTGGAAAAAGAAGTGTGGGGGATGGACGACGAAGATGCCATCCCGCTGACCCTGGCGATCGCACTGAAGACGGCGGGCAACATTTTTGTCGGCGCTTTTGAGCAAGGGAAGCTGGACCCGAAGAAGCACGACCACGCCAAATCGGGCAAGGAGAAGTCCGGGACGGAAACGCTGGTGGGCTTCGCGTTCGGGTTTCTGGGGCGCGAGCAAGGGCAGACGACCATCCATTCGCACATGCTGGCGGTGCTCGACCGTTATCGGCATCTGGATCTGGGGACGCGGCTGAAGCAGGCGCAGCGGGAGCGGGCGCTGGGAATTGGGGTCCGCGAGATGACGTGGACGTTCGATCCGCTGCAGAGCCGCAACGCACACTTTAATTTTGCGAAGCTGGGCGTAGTGGCCGAGACGTACAAGGTGGATTTCTACGGCCCTGAGACCTCGAGCGTGCTGCATCGGAACGGGACGGACCGGCTGTGGGTGCGGTGGCTGCTCGACTCGCGGCGGGTGCGGGACCGGATTACGGGGAAGAGCGGGCGGACGGAGACGCTGGATGCGTTGCGCCTGCTGGGTCCGCTGGTGCGGTTCAACGGCAACGGCCGGCCGGCGCGGGCGGAACTGGCGGACTCGCTGAGCCGACAGCGCGTGAGTATCGAGATTCCGGGGGACATCCTGGCGGTCGAGAAGGCTGACATGGGGCTGGCGCGGGAGTGGCGGGAGGCGACGCGGTGGGCGTTCCGGGAGAGTTTAAAGGCGGGATTTGTGGTGGCGGAGTTTTGCCGGTCGATGCGGGGGCAACAGGGGCCGGGGGCGTACCTGCTGCAGCGGGGGACGGCGGCGGAAGTGGTGGGGGAGGGGTGAAAAACCGCGGAATGTTCCGCGCGGAACGTTTTGTGCATAGGTAACTATAGGTACAAAAAGATATGTACAAGTTCTGGTATCTGTAAGGAATCAAAAG
Organism: uncultured Acidobacteriaceae bacterium; assembly: GCA_963791085.1. Classification (GTDB taxonomy): domain Bacteria; phylum Acidobacteriota; class Terriglobia; order Terriglobales; family Acidobacteriaceae; genus Acidiflorens. Next base: position 913,064 of record CAWBQG010000001.1, read on the forward strand.
GCCAGAAAGAATGGCGTTCACTGCTGGCACTCCGTAACCATCCCAAAATGCATGAGTTACGAGGGCTTCGTGCGGCCCGTTTTGGCAATGCTAAGAAACCACTAGCTGGCTGAGGAAAAACTGTCTTATCGAGGAAAGAGCGTGACCTCAGCGGCTAAAGCCGCACTGAAAACAGGCCACTTATCGCAGCGGTGAACCGCTGTGCCACCCAAACTCAAGTGCAATACCGACTTTTTCCGCAGCCTGCTGGAGTTAAGTGATTGCTGGCCCTCGCGCGGCGCGACCGGTGCGGGGGATCCAGGGTGCCATTTTTCCTGAAGACCGGGCGCGACTCGACGGCGGATGCGGCCCTCTTAGAAGCGAATAATGGGCGAAGAAAATATTTATTGGAATACCAATATGTACGTACATGGTGCGTAGGGACAATAAACGAAAGGGGTTCGGCGATTTCCGGGAGGTCAAACGGGGCTTGACAAGGTGTGCTATGGCGGAATGCAGGGCGGCGGGGCGCGCGGAGGGCGAAAAGGGGTGACGAGGGCAAGGTTATCCTGGGCAATGCGTGCACCGCTTGCTTTGCCAGACCCGGTCCGCTGAGGACCTACGCTTGGGTTTGGCTTTGCGATTCCCAGATCGGGAGAAAAAACTGGTTTTCTCTCCCGGGAGGTGCGTATTCCCTATACAAGGATCGCGGTTTAATCCCCCGTCCCGGCTCCGGTATCGACTGCCAAGCTTTCCACCAGAGTTGGTAACACGTGTTGGTACACGGATGACGAGAATCGGCGCGCATATTCCAAGAGCTTGGGCCTATTGACGTTGGAGAAGTCGAGTTCGTCGAGAGCCGGCGCCGTTCCGTTGCGAATGCCAAGATAAATCCAGTCGAGGATTGTCTTTTCTGGTTCTGCAATCAGATAGCTGCCGTATCGAGTTGTCTTTCGCACGAAACCCCAATACAGACGCGGACTGATACTGCGGTAGCTGATTGTGATGGTTCTTGACCTGAATTCGTCCGGGCGTTCTGTAGTCACACAAGTGAGCGTGCGAGGAGACTGGGTGCTAATACCGTAATCGCGGAGAGCGGACTCAAGTGAGATATACGCATCACCACGCAACACATTCACGAGATCACGTGGCGATCCATCCGGCGCCAGCCAGTTGTAGTAGGTCTTGTCGTTGACATGCTCTACGAAGCCTTTCCGCTCCAAGCGCGAGAGCGCCTGTGTGACAGAAGGCGGACCGATGTCATACTTACGCGCCAGTTCATCCCTGCGAAGGATAGTACTGGTCTGTGCTTCTTTATGAATTGTGGTTACCCAATCCATTATTGGTCCTCCAACCAGCGCCGGTACAACTCATGAAGTGCGTCGCGCAGAGGCCGAAATTGTTCCCGTGCCAGTGGATCGAATACCGTTGGGGGCAATAGAGAGCGCAGCTCACTCAGACAACGCTTCTGGTCAACTTGAGCAATTCTCCTAGAGATATCTTCTTCTTCAATTTCATGGTCGATCAGAGTGTCGTGCAAATGATTCTCCAGTTGCTCATTGAGAACGACGCCCACTTGTCTCAACCGATAAATGTCAAAGGCATCACGCACTTTCACGATTCGCCTCAACAGAAAACACTCAGCCTTCTGAAGCATGAGCAGGTCGCGAGAAGCGGCCTTCACGGTGGCGACATTCTCTTCATCAATTTCAACCGCGTGCTCCTCAACCTCGCTTTCGAGTACGGACCCGAGCCGAGTGATGTCTACCTTGAACAAAAGGCTGTTGTCGCGCTTCTTGACTCGAACATGGTCGCCGGAGGCGTCCACTCGAAGAGGGCCCAGGTCCAGGGCCTCCGCCGCCGAGGCTAGTCCGGTGGTGAGCGAGGCACAAAGATCCGCCGCTGTTGGCAGCTCTTCGGCCCTCCCTAGCAAGTCCAAGTCGGCGGAGAGACGAAGGCTGTCGTGAAAAAGCAGCAACGTTGCGCCGCCGAACAGCAAGAAGGATTCTGGAAAAGCCCGGAAGAGAACGCCAGAAGCGACTCGCATTAATGCGATGACTTCGGCCTGGTCGGCGGTGAATCCCTTGTCTGTGTACGCGGCGATCTGTGCTCCCAACTTCATGACTATAATATAGCATATATGCTATGACTAGGATATAAATATTAGTGCATGAAACCTATATAATGCATATCAGCTATAATTGAGTCTCAATAGTCAATGGGGCGAACGAAACACGCAGCCGAAGCTGGCGTAGAGCCATGCTTCCCTTCAGGAACTAGCGGACGAGCCTTTTATCAAAGGGTTTCTTACCCGGATTATGGAAGGACTGCTCGTGACTCGGACGAGTGGTGAAGGGGCGGAGGCTGGCGTAAACGATGACCTACTTCAGGCCTTCTACAAGGTAGAGGTCGGCAAGCATACGGTGGTAGCCGAATATGCAAGTTCGGGCATCTGGAGTCATAAGAATGGGACCAATGGTTTCAACCCCTGCGGGATCGGAGGGGAGGAGCTGTTTCCAAAGAGTGCGTTGGCCGGTCTGGATATCCAGGCGATTCACACTGGCGGGCAGCTCACCGGGTTGATAGATGTATAAGGAGCGACCATCCGAACTCCAGGTAATAGGCTGCTCACCCGGGTTGAGGCCGGGAATCAGCCGCGGCTCACCGCCGCCAACCGGATAGAGATATCCTTTGCGATCCGGCCCGATGCCGGCGATCCACTGAGAATCGGGGGAAACAAAAAAGGCGTTGCCATCCACGCCTTCCGGGGTGACCGGTTGGCTCTTGCCGGAGGCGAGGTCGTAAACGTACAGCTTGACTCCCTGGCCGGGGCCATTCCCTGAAAACAAGATGCGCTTTCCGTCCGGGAACCAACGCGCCCAAGTGTGGTTGACGTTGTCTTTGGTGAGGTCCCTGGCTTCGCCAGCGCCGGTGGTCAGCAGCCTGAGTTGAGCGGCGGAATCGTTGGTCTGAGAAATCACCGATTTTCCGTCGGGCGATAAGGCCAGCGCTCCTCCTTCTCCCAGCAGGACAGCGGGAGAACCGTCGGTCTTGCGAATGTAAACCGCGTAGGACAGGCCGCCTGACTTTGAGTAGGCCAGAGAGCCGCCGCCGCCCTCTTCGTCAAAAAGCAGAGTCTTGCCATCGGGGGAAAGTCCGGCGGGATAGGAATAATCGAGCCAGGAAAGGTCACGCTGTTTGGGCTCGCCATCAACCATGCCGACCAGTTCGCGCCGCCAACTGGCGCGCATCATCAGGACCCGGCCATCCTTCCAAATGTCGAACAACATGAGCGCGCCGGGCAGGCGCAATACCATGCGCTCCTTGCCATTCAACGAGACCGCATAAAGTGTGCGGTCCACGCCGGACTTGCTGGCAGTGAACCAAACCTCGCTGCCGTCGGCAGACCAGGCGAGGCCCTGAACGGTGTACCACTCATCGGTGAGGTTCCTTTTATGCCCGGCTGAATCAACGACGGCGATTGTGCCGCGGTCGTCGCCCTGAACCGGATGGTCGATGAATGCGATGAGATCGCCACTGGGAGAGACACGGGGATGTCCGACCCAGCCGCCGGTTTCGTAGAGCGGCTTTCCAATAGGAAACTCGAGGCGATTGCGACCGCCGAGATCGCGCACCACCGCCAGGTTGTTTCCGTCCGCGGACCAATCGGCCCACTGAACCTGCTCCAACACTTCACGGGGAGCGCCACCGACGAGCGGCGCGCGCGCCAGAGTGCCCATGGTCACCCAGGTACCCAAGGCTTTGCTATTCAGCAACACCGCCATCTCCGAGGCAGAGGACACGGACATCAGTTGCGTGTGACTGAGGCCCATGGAACGCGCTTCGGGAGCTTCCGGACGAGCCGTAAACACGTCCAAGGGACCGCCTTGCCAAGCGGCGCTGTAAAGGATGGTCTGTCCGTCGGGAGCAAACCGCGCCGAACGGATGCTGCCGCGCCGGAAAGTAAGCTGACGGTAAAGCGGCGGCTCGGCGGGAGGGTGGGAGAAAAGCAGCTTGCCCGCAAATACACCGGCGGCTAATGCGACCAGCGCGCAAAGACTGGCAATGACCGCAACAGGAGCGCCCTTACGGCTCGGTGGCGGGACCGCCTTGACGGGCACCGCTGCGGCCGGCGCTGCACTTTCTGTTGATACGGAAGTGCGGGATGAATCGAGAGAGCGCTTCAGGCGCTTCAAGTCAGCCCGGATCTCGGCTGCGGTCTGGCACCGCAGATCACGATCTTTCTCCAGTGATTTGCTGATGATCTCTTCCAGCTTCAGCGGAAGCTCCGGGTTTATGCGGATGGGGGGAGCGGGAGTGCGGTTGAGGATGGCCTCAGTAATGACAGCGGAGGTCTCTCCCCGGAATGGCATGATGCCCGTTCCCATTTCGTAGAGGACCACGCCGAAAGAGAAAAGGTCGGTGCGCGCGTCGAGTTCCTTTCCTCGAAGCTGCTCGGGCGACATGTACGCGATGGTACCCACGGCAGTTCCGGGGCTGGTCAGGTCAAGGCTGGTTGCGTCTGCCTTGGTTCGGGACTCGTCGCTGGAAGCCTTCGAGTGCGCGATCTTGGCCAGTCCGAAATCGAGGATTTTGGCGGTGCCGCGATCGGTGACAAAAATGTTTGCCGGTTTTATATCGCGGTGCACAATGCCCTTGCTGTGAGCAGCGTCAAGAGCGTCGGCCACTTCGATGCCGAGCGCCAACAGCCTTTCCAATTCGATCGGCGCTCCCTGAATCATGTGCTTCAGGGTTTTCCCGCTAAGGCACTCCATGACGATGAAAAGGAGCCCCTCGTGCTGGCCAATCTCGTGGATGGTGCAGATGTTTGGGTGGTTCAGAGCCGAGGCAGCGCGCGCTTCGCGCCGAAAACGCTCGATGGTCTGGGGATCCTGGGCCAAGTCATCGGGCAGGAACTTCAAGGCAACAAAGCGGCCCAAGGCGAGGTCCTCTGCCTTGTAAACGACACCCATTCCACCGCCGCCCAGCTTTTCCAGAATCCGATAGTGGGAAATGGTTTGCCCAATCATGGCGCTTGATGCGGCAACTAAGGTCCAGACATATTAGGGGGGAAGCGGCGGCGCCGTCAATCGCCAAAACCGGGCGTGCTGGGGCGCCGGGCCGGCCGCAAAAAGCGCGACGCTAGGATTGATTGGATAAGAGCGACGTTTCGGGAGTAGGATGCTCTCGGTTTCCGATGCGCCCCACAGCGATTATCACCGGGTTCATAGTGGTGGCTGTTCCCGTTGGCATTCTTGGGTTAGCGGCGCTGATGCTATGGCTGTCGGGCGATTGGGGCTGGGTGGAGGGCTGGATCTTCGGTGTCTGGTGGGTTTCCTTCGCGGTCGTTCTTCTCTTGTGGCTTCGCTCCAAGGATCCTGCGCTACTGGCCGAGCGCATGCGCATGCCCGGCACGGGCGGCGAATCGCGCGCCGATGTGGCTATCCTCATCGGGATAAAAGTATGCTTCCTGGCTTTGATCGTTGTTCCGGCGCTGGATGTGCGTTTCGGTTGGACACCCCGTCTGCCGCTGTGGAGCGAAGTATGCGGAGGCATCCTGCTGCTCGGCGGTAGTTTCCCGTTCTTCCGCGCGTTCAGCGACAACACCTATGCGTCGCAACTGGTGCGTATTCAGACCGAGCGCGGCCAGCATGTTATTGACACGGGCATCTACGGCTTTGTCCGCCACCCCATGTATCTTGGGGCAAGTCTAGCGTTCGTTGGTGCGGCGTTGCTGCTCGGCTCCATTTGGGGCCTTCTCGCAGGTCTGGCTATGGTCGGCCTGCTCGTGGTGCGCATCTTTGGTGAGGAGAAGCTGTTGGCACGCGATCTGGAGGGCTACAAGGAATATCTCCAAAAGGTGCGTTACCGGTTGGTGCCGCACGTCTGGTGATCAGCCCGCCAAGGGACTTCCGTTCTTGATCAGGGGTGTGGGCAGTATCCGATTACCCACCCTAACGTCGCAAAAAACGCGACATCAGGATGGGACACCCTCGCGGATTGTGCGGGGGCGTCATCCTAGCGCGCGAGCGCAACGTGCTGGGCGTTTTTCACAGCGCGCATGTATTGGGCGCGCTCGAAGGCGGCTGGATCGGCGCAGTGGAGTTGGCTCATGCCGCCGCGCATCTGCGAAACCGATTCATACTCGTGCGCCTCCATCCATTGGCGGACGCCCTGCTCGATGGAACGGAGATGATTGATGCCGTTGCGCATAAGAGTGGAGCAGAGCATGGTGACATCGGCACCGACCATGATTAGCTTGATGACATCTTCGGCGCCGTGAACGCCACTGGTGGCAGCGAGCGCGGCTTTGACGCGGCCGTGGAGGATGCCGATCCAGGTGAGCGGCAGGCGCATAGCCTGGGGCGTGCTGAGCAGGACGTTGGGGGTGAGTTCGAGCGTCTCAAGATCGATATCGGGCTGGTAGAAGCGGTTGAAGAGGACGAGGCCGTCGGCCCCGGCGGCGTCGATACGCTTGGCCATGTTCACGAAGTTGGTGAAAAAGGGGCTGAGCTTGATGGCGACCGGAATGTGGACGGCGGTTTTGACGGCCTGGACGATGTCGATGTAGTGCTGCTCGACTTCGGCGGAGGTCATGTTGGGATCGGTGACGATCCAGTAGATGTTGCACTCAAGGGCGTCGGCGCCGGCTTCTTCGATCTGGGTGGCGTATTGGATCCATCCGCCAACGGAGGTGCCGTTGAGGCTGGCGATGATGGGGATCTGGACGGCGGCTTTGGCCTTGCGAATGTGATCGAGATAGTCGTCGGGGCCGAGGTGGAATTCGGTGGGTTGCGGGAAATAGCTGAGGCTTTCGGCGTAGCTCTCGGTGCCTTCGCTGAGATAGAAGTCGAGTTCGAGGCTTTCCCGGCGGAGTTGCTCCTCGAAGAGGGAATAGAGGACGACGGCGGAGGCGCCGGCGTCTTCGAGGTGGCGGATGGACGCGATCTCCTGGGAGAGCGGGCGAGGCGGAAGCGACGAGCGGGGTGCGAAGGTTGAGGCCGAGATAGTTAGTGGTCAGAGGTCGAGCATGTCTTTCTCCTGTCTTGCTGCGGCTAGCCTCGCCGCACCTCAGCGGCGAAAGCCGCTGTCTCAGTAAAGCTTGTATCGCAGCGCTAAAGCGCTGCGCCACCCAAAAGCGTCACGGCAGTCGGTGCTCACTGAAATCAGCTTGCACCCGGTCTTTACGACGGCGTCAGACTAGCCGCCGATTTTTACTGGCGGTGTTGCCGCTGGCGCTCCCGCGGGCTGTGTTGCCGGTTTGCGCGAGGCCAGGTACTCGTAGAACTTGTAGCGGACCTCGGCGTCGTGCTGAGCTTCGGCCCAGAGGAGCTTGGCGTGTTCGGGATTGCTCTTGGTGAGCATTTTGAAACGCGTCTCCATTTGCATGAAGTCCTGCACTTTGCTCGTGGGCGAACGCGAGTCGAGCTTGGAGCGGATTTTCTCCCGCGGCGGCGCGTTCGGGATTGTAGCGATAGAGCAGCCACTCGCCGGAATCCACGGCTGCTTTCTGGTTCTGCATGCCGGTGGTCATGTCGATGCCGTGGGCGATGCAGTGAGCGTAGGCGATGATGATGCTGGGACCGTCGTAGGCTTCGGCTTCGAGGAACGATTTGAGGGTGTGCTCGTCTTTGGCGCCCATGGCTACGCTGGCGACATAGACGTTGCCGTAGGCCATGGCCATCATGCCGAGATCTTTCTTGCCTGCCGGGCTTGCCGCCGGCGGCGAACTTGGCGACTGCGGCGCGCGGCGTGGATTTGGATTGCTGGCCTCCTGTGTTGGAGTAAACCTCGGTGTCGAGGACGAGGAGGTTGACGTTGCGGCCGCTGGCAATGACGTGATCGAGGCCGCCGTAGCCGATGTCGTAGGCCCAGCCGTCGCCGCCGACGATCCAGACGCTCTTTTTGACGAGCATGTCGGCGACGGAGAGGAGCTGCTTGGCGTCGGGCGGTGGCGATTTTCTCGAGCTTGCTCTTGAGTTCGGCAACGCGCTGGCGCTGGTCGTAGATGTCGGCTTCGTCTTTTTGGGGAGAGTTGAGCAGGCCGTTGATGAGTTCGTCGCCGAGCTTGCCGTTGCAGCGCTTAACGAGTTCGCGGGCGAATTCGGTTTGCTTGTCGACGGAGAGGCGGAAGCCGAGGCCGAATTCGGCGTTGTCTTCAAAGAGCGAGTTGGACCAGGCGGGGCCGCGGCCTTCGGAGTTCTTGGCCCAGGGGGTGGTGGGCAGGTTGCCGCCATAGATAGAAGAGCAACCGGTGGCGTTGGCGATGAGGGCGCGGTCGCCGAAAAGCTGCGAGAGAAGTTTGAGGTAGGGAGTTTCTCCGCAACCGGAGCAGGCGCCGGAGAACTCGAATAGAGGCTCCTGAATCTGCTGCTGGCGGATGTTGCCGACTTTGATTTTGCGGCGGTCGAGTTCGGGGATTTTCAGGAAGAACTCCCAGTTGTCGCGCTCGGGCAAGCGGAGGGGCGGTTGCGGCTCCATGTTGATCGCCTTAAGACGGGTTTCCTGCTTGTTCTTGACGGGGCAGACATCGACGCAGATGCCGCAACCGGTGCAGTCTTCGGGGGCGACCTGAATGCTGTATTTGAGACCGGCGAACTCCTTGTCGCGCGTTTCGGTGGATTTGAAAGTCGGCGGCGCGCCCTTGAGCTGCGTGGAGTCGAAGACCTTGATGCGAATGACGGAGTGCGGGCAGACCATGGCGCACTTGCCGCACTGGATGCAGATGTTGGTATCCCAGACGGGAATCTCGAGAGCGAGATTGCGTTTTTCCCATTTGGCGGTGCCGGTGGGGAAGGTGCCGTCAATTGGGAAGACGCTGACGGGGAGTTCATCGCCGCGGTTCTCGTAGATGGTGCCGAGGACGTCGCGATCGAAATCAGGTGCGTTGGCGGGGAAGGGCTCGGGAATTTCGAGAGTGCTGGTCACCTTCGCGGGAACTTTTACTTCGTGCAGGTGGGCGAGGGTTTCGTCGACCGCTTTCATGTTTTTCTGAACGATATCTTCGCCCTTGCGGCCGTAGGTTTCGCGGATGGATTTGCGGATAGCTTCGACGGCTTCGTCGCCGGGAAGAATTTTCGAAATGGCGAAGAAGCAGACCTGCAAGATCGTGTTCATGCGGCTGCCCATGCCGGTATCGCGCGCGACGCGTATAGGCGTCAATGACGAAGAAACGAGCTTTCTTGGCGATGAGCGCTTGCTGGACGGCGCGTGGGAGCTTGTCCCAGGTTTCGTCGCGGCCGAAGGGGCTGTTGAGGAGGAAGGTGCCGCCTTCGACGAGAGCGCTGAGCATGTCATAGCGCTCGAGGAAGATCCATTGATGGCAGGCCACGAAGTTGGCCTTCGAGACCAGGTACGTGGAGCGAATCGGGTTCGGGCCGAAGCGGAGATGGGAGGTGGTGACGGCTCCGGATTTCTTTGAGTCGTAGACGAAATAGCCCTGGCCATAGTTGGGCGTGTTCTCGCCAATAATTTTGATGGAATTCTTATTGGCGCCTACGGTGCCATCGGCGCCGAGTCCGTAGAACATGGCGCGAACGACGCTATCGGGTTCGGTGGAGAACGTTGGGTCGTAGTCGAGGCTGGTGTGGCCGAGATCGTCATTGATGCCGACGGTGAAGTGGGTTTTGGGAGCGGCCGCTTTGAGATTGTCGTAGACGGCCTTGACCATGGCGGGCGTGAATTCCTTGGAAGACAGGCCATAGCGGCCGCCGATTACTTCAACGGCGGAGCGTTTGGACTCGTGCAGGGCATTGACGATGTCGAGGTAGAGAGGCTCGCCGGCAGCGCCAGCTTCTTTGCAGCGGTCGAGGACGGCGATCTTCTTTACCGAAGCGGGCAGCGCGGCAGCGAAATGCTTGACCGAGAACGGGCGATAGAGGCGGACTTTGAGGAGGCCGACCTTTTCGCCGCGGGCGGTGAGAGCCTCGACGGTCTCGTGAGCGGCTTCGGCGCCGGAGCCCATCATTACTATGACGCGCTCGGCATCGGGAGCGCCGACGTAGTCGAAGAGACGATAGGAGCGGCCGACGATTTTGGCGAACTTGTCCATAACGGCCTGGACTTTTTCGGCGGCGGCGTCATAGACGGGGTTGATGGTTTCGCGCATCTGGAAGAAGACATCGGGATTCTGAGCGGTGCCGCGCAGAACAGGGTGGTCGGGCGAGAGGGCGCGCTGGCGATGCTCGAAGACGCGGTCCATGTTGATCATGGCGCGGAGATCGTCGTTGCCGAGGACTTCAATTTTGTTGACCTCGTGCGAGGTGCGGAAGCCGTCGAAGAAATGGAGGAAGGGGATGCGGGTTTCGAGGGTGGCGGCGTGGGCGATCAGGGCCAAGTCCATGGCTTCCTGAACGGAATTGGAACAGAGCATGGCATAGCCGGTGGTGCGGCAGAACATGACGTCGCTGTGGTCGCCGAAGATGGAAAGCGCGTGAGTGGCGAGGGTGCGGGCGGAAACGTGGAAGGTGGTGGGCGTGAGTTCACCGGCGATCTTATTCATGTTGGGGATCATGAGGAGCAGGCCCTGGGAGGCGGTGAAGGTAGTGGCCAGGGCGCCGGTCTGCAAGGCGCCGTGAATGGCGCCGGCGGCGCCGCCTTCGCTTTGCATTTCCATGACATGGGGGACGGAACCCCAGATGTTCTCGAGACCTTCGGAGGCCCACTGATCCGCCCACTCGCCCATGTTGGAAGAAGGAGTGATGGGGTAGATGGCGATGACTTCGTTGACGCGGTAGGCGACGCTGGCAACCGCTTCGTTGCCATCCATGGTTTTAAATTTGCGCATCGGGAATCTCCTCTTTCTTATAAGGGCGTGATGTGGGAAGGCGGACTAAAGCGACCGCTTTCATTGTAGAGCGAACAATTGGGAGCTGCGGGACCTTACTCGCCATCGTCCTCTACTATGCCGGAGAAAAAGGGACAAAGTGGCGACACAGGTCACAGGGAATTGTGACCCTGATCACAGGAAAGGAGGGGCGTCAATCGTGGCGTTTGCCGTGTGGATGGTGAGAGATGAGAGTCATCGTCACGAAGAAGAGTGATTTTTATCACTGCCATGTGGTTGACCCGTAGTAAAATTTGCCCCCATTACCCGGTTGCGCCTTAAGTTCTTAGAAAGAGAGGCCGCAAGAGTCCGGGAAGTAGAGGAGGAACGGATGCAAGCACGAAGCAGGATTGTCGGCAGTTTGATTGTGTTGGGTCTTCTGATGTTGGCAACGACAGCGTTGTGTGAAGACCGGCCCGCGTCCGCGTCGGCGGCACAGGCAAACACGGTGACAGCGGGCGATCCGCTGTTGCAATTGCTGGTAGCCAAGGGAGTGGTGAATGCCGAAGAGGCGAAGTCACTCGTTGGAACGCCAGCGGAACAGAAAGCAAAACTTCTGGAACTATTACGGCAGAAGGGAATTTTGAGCGCGTCAGACTATGAAGCGCTGACCACACCAACGGCTTCGGCGCAGGTAGACCGGAACTTAGTGGCATCGACAACGCCAATGTTACCGGCGGCGGTCACGCAGTCGTCGTCGAAAGTGATGGAACCACCGAAGCCAGCGCCGCCGGCGGTGATTCCGGCAGTTGCGCCGGTTCGGGTGTTTCCAATCGATGCGCCCAAAACGGGCGGTCTGAATGGGATCAAGGTGGGCCCGCTCACGCTTGCGCCCTACGGCTTCATCAAGGCGACGATCGTGCACGACAGCAGCGACCCCGATGGCGACGACTTCCCGTTTCCTGGCATATGGCTGAATGCCGGGAATAATTCGACGTTCAACACGGGTCCAACGAAAGATCCCGAGGTCCACGTGAAAGCGCGGTCCACGCGGTTTGGGTTGAACTTCGAATGGCCGGATCTTTCGAAGAACCTGACGCTGACTGGCAAGATCGAAGGCGACTTCGAGGGCAACTTCAGCGAAGTCGACAACCGCGATGTTTCCTCGATTCGCAGCAATCAACCGCAACTGCGTTTGGCATTCGTTCGCATGGACTACCACGCCAGCGAGAAAACCGACATTTTCTTCGTCGGTGGGCAGGACTGGACGCTGTTCGGATCGGGCGCAATGATGAACATCCTGGAAACGACGTTCAACGGCGCATTTTGGGGCAACACTTACACGCGTTCGCCACAACTGCGGGTTGGGTTTAATGAGACGCTGAGCAAGGAGAACAAAGTCAAGCTCGAGGGTCAATTTGGGGTCATGATGCCCAGCACGGGTCAGATCCTGAAGCTCGGTCTCGCGGCCTCCAACTGCGGACTCTGCGCCCAGCTCGGGCAAGGCGAGCGCGAAGGCGCCGACTCCGACCGTCCCGAGTGGGAAGGCAGAGGGGCGTTGAGTTTCCAACTCGACAAGGCGAAGGGCGTCGCACCGGCGCAAATCGCGCTGGCGGGATTCCGTGCCAGCCGCACGTCGATCGTTCCAAACAGCTCCTACGCTTTCGCTGATTGCAGCGGGTCGACGCCGAACGTGCTGGACTGCTCGTTACAGTCTGCCTTTCCGAATGGCTTTCAAGCGTCGAGCAGAATGTGGGGCGGCCAGATCGTGGCGCAGTTACCGACGCGCTGGTTCACCTTGGTGGCAAGCGCGTATAAAGGCGGCGATCTACGCTTCTACTTCGGAGGCCAAATCAACTCTTACTTCACCGATACATCCCAGTTTACTGCCGCATCCGGGTCGTACGTGACTGCGGATGGCGGTCCGCTGGCTGCTGCCGGTGGGGCTGTCCTCGGGTGCACGGCCGCGCTCGTCGCCGGTGCATGTCCGAGTGGAGACGCCGCGATTGCTCCACAGCGGCCCATTCGGTCGTTTGGCGGATTCCTGCAGCTCGGCTTGCCGCTTTCCCGGTGGTTCAATGCCGATCCGCATGGCCACAACGCTGGTTGGCAGCTCGCCTTCACCGTCGGCAAGGACCAAGTCGTGAATCGGGACCTGAACAACCCCAGCGGTTCGTTTTGCGGGATCTCTGGCGACTGTAACCCCGTTGGTGCACTTGGCACCGCCAACAGCGTGGCACCATTGCCCCTCTTAATGGGCAAGTCGGCCATCCTAACCCTGAACTATAAGTTCAACAACTGGTGCGGGTTCAGCTTCGAGCAGTCGATCTACGCGACCCGTGCAATGGACCACCTCACGCTATACACCATTGCAGGAGTTGGATCCAACGAATGGCAAGATCACCGGACGGAGTTCGGGCCGATCTTTACGTTCTAGACCGGACTTACGCTGCAAGCGGGCCCAACCGGCCCGCTTGTGGTTTTGGCCGGGTGATCGAAATGGCCGTGCAGATTGAAGGCATGGCAGGGACGAATGGGGACGGGACAGATTCAGGCGATGGCCTGAGGGTCAGCCTGTCCTCCCAACCTCCTCCAACAGGAAAGCTGTTGTGCAGGGCACGCCGAAAGAGCACAATGTTGCGCATCTGAGAGGCTGGTTTCGACAATGTTGGCCGAAAACCGGTGTTGACGGATGCATCCGTAAATGTCTGGAGGAGTTGGTTCGATGAGTATGAGTAGAATCGCGGCACTGATGGCGGGTCTTTTGCTGGTGGCGATGTTCGCCAACGCTGCGTCGCGAAACAGCACGATTCGGATCAAGGTTCTGGATTCTGAAACTCGATCCTTGAGCGTTGACGACAACAACGGTGTTCCCTTGAATTGCGAACAACTCACTTTCGACGCGTATTGCCGTTCCAGCAGGACCGCGCCACTGATGAACACCTTACTTGTGCAGGAAGGCGACGGACCGCCGTTCCGGATCAGTTGCACGGCGGAGTCAAAATTCTCGAAATGCACGCCTTTGCCCAAGGGCGAGAGTTTTGACGCCAGAAGAGAGAAGAAAGGCGTCGTGGTGTACTACGCGGACGACAATGGCAAGCTGCGAAGCCAGTTGTATATGGTGGTTGCGGGGGATGCCAAGGGCAAAGCTACAGCGGCGACTCCGGCAGGCAGCACTGCTCCGGCGGCTGCGGGGGCGACTCCGGCAAGCGCACCGACTGCGACGCCTCCAGCAAGTTCGGCTCCAGCAGCGGCGGCTCAAACTCAGAAAACAGTGCCGGCTCCGGCAGAGAGCACGGTAGCGGCTCCCACGACGGTGGTGGCAGCGAGCAGCCAGCGGGAGACGGTAAAGTGCAGTTTCACTTCGACGCCCGCGGGGGCGGAGGTGACTGTGGACGGACGGTATGTGGGCAGCACACCTTCAGTTCTGGGACTGACGACGGGCACGCACGTGGTGGTGGTTTCGATGGCCGGGTTTACGCAGTGGAAGCGGGAACTAACGGTCGAAGCGGGATCGGAACTGACCGTGAACGCAGTTTTGGAAAGAGCGCAGTAGCGCGCGGGAAGGCCGTCGAAGGCTTTGGCGGGATCAACGCGCGGAAATGGAGCGGATCGTTGCGCGTTGCATGACCAAGTCATGCGACCACCGGTCCAGTTTGGATTGGAGTTGGAAGGCACAGGCGGTGCGGGAGCCGAGGACGTTGAGATGTAGCGGCGCCCGGTTTGAGGAACGTCACTTCGTAAAGGAGAACAACTGTGGCTACTAATGATGCATCTGGATCTGACCATCTGAATCGGTGGTGGCACGTGGTCGGTGGCGTGTCCATGAACCTGGCGCTGGGCTCGCTGTATGCCTGGAGCGTGTTTGTGGCCCCGCTGGAAAAAGAATTTCACTGGAAGCGGGCAGACACTTCCAACGTGTTCATCATCGCAGTGGTGGTGTTCGCGCTGACATTCATTGTGGCAGGCCGGCTGCAAGATAAGCTTGGGCCTTTCAAAATTTCTATCATTGGAGCGATCCTGGTCAGCCTGGGATTTTTCCTCTGCTCTCAGGCCGACAGCCTCAACAAATTCTTCATCTTCTTCGGTGTACTTGGAGGATTGGGCAACGGATTCGGGTACTCCACGCCTATACCGGTGATGGCCAAATGGTTTCCCGACAAGCGCGGATTGGCGGTTGGACTGGCGGTGGGCGGATACGGCGCGGGATCGGCGATTTTTGGGCCGCTGGCCGCGAACTACCTGATCCCGAGCTTTGGCTGGCGCACAACGTTTATGGTGCTGGGCGGGATCTTCTTTGTGATGACAGTCTTTGGCGCGTTCCTGCTGAGGAATCCACCGGCGGGCTACAAGCCTGCTGGCTGGACGCCGGCGCCGGCATCGAAATCAGCGGCTACGACGTATGAATTCACGCCCGGCGAGGTGCTGCGCACACCGACGTTCTATTTGATGTGGGTGGGGTACGCACTGGGCTGCGCGGCGGGCCTGATGGTGATCAGCCAGTTGGTGCCGTTCGCGAAGAGCGTGGGCATCCCGAGCACGACCCTGGCGGCATATGGGTTGGTGGTGGGAGCAGTGGGCAATGCATCCGGACGCATTCTATCCGGCTGGATGTCAGATGTGTTGGGCCGCATTAACGTGTTACGCCTGATGATCGGCATTTCCATGGTGGCCATGCCCATTCTGTATTTTGTGGGCGGCAACGTGGTTGGTCTGTTCGTGATGCTGTTCATCGTTTACTGGTGCTATGGCACGCAGTTATCGGTGAATGGCGCGGCGGCCGCGGATTTCTGGGGCACCAAGAATGCGGGCATGAACTACGGGATGTTGTTTACCGCGTGGGGTGTGGCCGGCCTGCTCGGTGGCCGCATCGGCGGACTGCTCTACGACAAGTACAAGAATTACCAGATGGCGTTCTACACGGCGGCGGCGCTGGCGGCAGTGGCGCTGGTGTGCGAACTGTTAGCCAAGCGCCCGGCACCACCTGAAAGAGCGGTGGCGGGAGGCAAAGTGACGTCGGCGGCGTAGCGTCCCGGGACTTAACTTCCCGGAAGAGGCGGCAGTCCGGCAGCAGAGAGCGGGGCGGACTGTAAGACGAGACGCGGCCAGCCGCGTCTCTACTAAAGAGTTAGGGCGCTACCGGCTGCGAGCGCCCGTTTTTCCGAGGCGGGGCGGCGAAGGGACGTGCAGACCTCCGAATCGATTCCTCAATCGGATGACGCGGCGGCGGGGAAGTGCCTGCGAGTAGCGAAAAGATTCAGATATTGGGAAAATTCAAATTAAGGGGTAACGATATGGCTGATATTCGTCCGAAGCAGCAGGTAGTTGCGACCAGCGAAGCTCAAATTGCAGTGCATTGGAGGGAAGAGGAATACTACTATCCTTCTTCGAAATTTATTGGCCAGGCGAACCTGACCGATCCCGACATCCTTAACCGGTTCAGCGAGGAAAAGTTTCCGGAATGTTTCCGGGAATACGCCGACCTGTTGAGCTGGGACCAGTACTGGCACACCACGCTGGACACACAGCGATCCGCCGTTCTGGAAATGGTTTGTGGGCGGGAAGATCAACGCCTCCTACAACTGCGTCGACCGGCATCTGGCGAAGTACAAGAAACAAGGCGGCGATCGATGTTTGTCCCGGAGCCGGAAGGCGAAACCCCGGTTATTGCGGTCACGTATCGCGAACTTGTATGTGCGGGTGAATGAGTTTGCGGCGCTGCTGCGGGATCATTGCGGCTTGAAGGCGGGCGATCGGGTCACGATTCATATGCCGATGGTGCCGGAGTTGCCGATCACGATGCTGGCATGCGCTCGTTTGGGCGATAATCCACTCGGTCGTATTTGGCGGATTCAGCGGCGAGGCTTGCGGCACACGCGCTGCGGATTCCCAGAGCCATGTGCTGATCACGATGGACGGCTATTACCGTAATGGCAAGATGCTCGATCACAAAGCGGCGGCCGACATCGCGCTTGAGGTATCCGCCAAGGAAGGACATAAGGTAGATAAGGTCCTGGTGTGGAGGCGGCAGGCGGGCAAGAGCGCGACCGCTTCGCCGTTTGTGAAAGGCCGCGATTTCTGGGTGGACGAGATTCTGCCGAACTACTCGGGTGAGATTGTGGCTCCCCTCCCGATGGATGCGGAGGCTCCGCTGTTTCTCATGTACACCAGCGGCAGCACTGGAAAGCCGAAGGGATGCCAACATCGCACGGGCGGCTACTTGGCGTATGTGACCGGCACCTCTAAGTACATTCAGGATATTCATCCCGAAGATGTGTATTGGTGCATGGCGGACATCGGCTGGATCACGGGCCACTCGTATATCGTCTATGGTCCATTGGCGTTGGCGGCGACCAGCGTGATCTACGAAGGCGTACCCACGTACCCGGATGCGGGCAGAGTATGGCGGATTGCCGAGCGGCTGGGCGTGAATATTTTCCACACGTCACCGACGGCGATTCGCATGTTGCGCAAGGCCGGCCACGATGAACCCACCAAGTACAACTATCACTTCAAGCACATGACCACGGTGGGAGAACCGATCGAGCCGGAAGTCTGGCGTTGGTATTACGAGACGGTGGGCAAGCGCGAAGCCGTCATCGTGGATACCTGGTGGCAAACTGAAAACGGAGGCTTCCTGTGCAGCACGAAGCCGGCAATCGATCCCATGAAGCCCGGCAGCGCCGGTCCCGGGATGCCGGGAATTTATCCCGGCGATTTTGGACGAAATGGGAGAGGTAGTCCCTGCGGGCTCAGGAAAGGCGGGGAACATTATCATCCGCAATCCCTGGCCGGGCATCATGCAGACGATTTGGGGAGATCGCGACCGTTTCGTCAACCAGTACTACCGCAAGTACTGCAAGGATCTTAAGAGCAAGAAATGGCAGGATTGGCCGTATTTCGCGGCCGATGGGGCGGTGCACGCCGTGGACGGGTATTTCCGGATTCTTGGGCGCGTGGATGATGTCATCAACGTGGCTGGTCACCGCCTGGGCACGAAGGAAATCGAAGCCGCGTGTCTAACGGTTCCGGAGGTGGCGGAGGCGGCGGTCGTGCCCGTGGCGGACGAGATCAAGGGCCGCGTGCCGGAAGTCTACATCGCGCTGCAGCCCGGCACGCAGGCCAGCCCGGAGCTTATCGAGAAGGTGAACAAGGCGATCGAAACCATGATTGGCAAGATTGCGCGGCCGAAGCACATCCACGTCGTGCCGGATATGCCCAAGACGCGGTCCGGCAAACTGATGCGGCGCATTCTGGCCGCCATCTCAAACCACGGAGCGACCGGGGACATCACAACCCTGGCCAATCCGGATGTGGTCGAAAAGGTCCGCGAGCTGGTGCAAGGCAAGGAACCGGTTGCCGTGGGCGAAGTGGCCGACGACATCAAGCAGTTCGGAAAAGAGGAGTAAGAACCGGGTGAGCGGGCGATCGGCGGGTTGGTTGCCGATGGCCCGCTCACTGACTTAATTCCAGAGTTCTTGACGCCGCTTTATTTTTCCGAGGGCGCTTGTTTTTCTTCGCGCGGTCACCGACCTCGCAGGCAATGGAGCGTCAGGTGGGGACACCCAGTTTGGGGAGAACCCATTGCGTCAGGACGAGCCAGACGACAAAGAAAAGAACGAATCCCATCCAGTGGTTCATATCTGATCCAAATTATAGAAGCTAAGGAGCGAACTTGCAGGAGTGCGCGGGGCTGAAGAAGGTTTCAGCTTGAGCCCTGCAGTTGGCGCTGCTGCTGCATTTGCTGCAGGAAGGCGTCGACAGAAAGCTGCGTTTTCTGGCAGAAAAGGGCGACGAGGGCATCGTCGGAAGCAAAGGAAGAGGCAGTGCAAGGGTCGAGGTAAGCGGTTTCCAGCCCCTCGGGCTCAACATGAAGATCAAGGAACTCGCCGTTCGCGCGGAGAGACTCGATCAGGCGGCTGACGTTTTCCCGTTGTTCGTCGGACGACTGGAGGAATTCGACACCCATGCCATATTCGGGGTGGGTGATACGCACGATGGCGCTGGCGCGAGCTTCGGAGCCGGCAAGACGAAGGGAAAGCATGATGCGGGTGGACATTGGAAACGGGGCGGTGGTTGTGAGGTAACAGCCCGCCATGCTGAGTTCGGTGAGCCGGCAAATGACGGGCGGGTCGTCGGACTCAGGCTCGGGGAACTGGCTAGTCAGCCATTTGCGGAGCAGGTTGCGCTGGTCGCCGGTGAGATCCTTGAAGCGGACGCCAGCCTGGTCCCCGGTGGTTTCCCAGGCCATCTCGCCCCAGATTTCGAATTTATAATCATGGCCGGGTAGCGCGAAGGAGAGACGAAGCACGCTTTCTTTCGACTTACGCCCGTTAAACTTCAGGGCCATGCCACCTTCGCAGATATCGAGGGTCCGGGCCTGGTAGCGGGCGGACCCGACGCACTCGACCGGGAACTGGACGGGAACGCGCAATTGCAGCCGACGCTCGCTCTTCATGAGGGCGCGGACGGCGCGGAAGCTGGATTTGGCGCGTTCGACAGCCAAAGGCTTGTGAAGAACGAAATGGGCGCCCATGTCAAAGCCGCCTTTAAGGCCGACCTTCGCCTCGACGAGCACAATGGAAAGGGCGCGCTTGTTGACGGGAGCAGCTTTGGCGGCTCGCAAGACGTTCCCCGCATCCAGCGGATCGGAACAGTCAACGATGATGGCTTCAAAGCGCTGGCGGGTGATGCGGCGGATGCTCTCGTCGGAGGAGGAGCAGTGCTGAAGACCGATTTCGAGGTCGCTCAGGACGCGGCGTAAGACTCGCACTGTCTTATCGTCGGAACTCAGCAATAAAGATTTCAGACTCATTGGGAGGCACACTTACCTTCATGGCCGCGCGGGGCCATGCCAATCATGGGTTCCTGCCGGCGACTCCGCGCAAAACGGCCGGGGGGAAGAGCCATCGCGGCAGAAGCCGAACAGCCACCTGTTTGCACTGTAAGTGCATGGAATTCTGCGGTCAACGCTGGGTTTTAGCCCGGCGTTACGCTAGTCACCGCGGGCGGTCGATACGGACTATCTCCGGACGGCAGGGTGAGCGATTGCCATGGGCATTGAACGGGTCTGGGCCAAGAAGCGGGGGCGGGGCGCGGCCGATCCCTCCAGCAGGATGCAAGTCGCTGTGTACAAAGGGGATGAATCGAGTGGTTGCGATGGCACTATTTTTCTATTGACTAACTGTTGGAAGCCTAGTATTATCAATAGCTTCCATGGGTGCTGAGGGGTGCCGGGGCCGCGCAACTGCAATTTGTTGGTCTCCCGTGAATCCCCCAGGGCCTGGTTGGAATCCAAAATATTGTAGCGAACGAGAATCAGGAATTAAGTCCTTTTTGGAGTTAAGTCCTTAAATTCGCGGGAAAAGGAACTACTTTTCATGGCAAAGCGACGCGGAAACCCGAATTGGGGCAAGCCCGAGCCCATCGGGCCAATTACTCCGACGATTACGGAGTTCGAACAGGTTGTGCACGAGTATAAGCTCTCTCCCGACCAGTATTTGCGGTCGACACGGCTGCGGGAATGGGCGCGCCGGAACAAGAACTCCAAGTATATCCCCGAGCCGTTGTTGGAAGCCTGGGGTTTTGAAATCGAATCCACCCTGTAGTTTTCGGGGGTATTCAGGGAAGGGTCGCCGATGGCGACCCTTTCTTATTTTGAGCTACGAGCTTCGAGCTTCGGGCAGCGAGCCATGGGCAAACTGTCCGTATGGACCGTGGGGATTCGGAGCCCCGGTTCATGGCTCGAAACTGACCCTGGCTAGTATGCTTATACCAGCGAACGTAGATTGGGAACATGCTTGCGAACGTAAAATTCGGCGGCAATGAGCTGGTCGGGCTGATTGTGGCGGTCAGCTTTGCGGCGGGGCTGAATGTTTATGCAACGGTCGCAACACTGGGACTGCTGGCGCATGTGGGATGGGTCGATCTGCCTTCCGGGCTGCACGTGCTTGTCAGTTGGTGGGTGATTGCGGCGGCGGCCGCGCTGTTTGCGGTCGAGTTTTTTGCCGACAAAGTTCCGGCGTTTGATCTGGTGTGGAATGCACTGCACACATTAGTGCGGGTTCCGGTGGCGGCGTTGATTGCCTATGGAGCGGCTTCGCAGCTCTCGCCGGAGAAGCAGTTGCTGGCGACGCTGGCGGGCGGAGCGATTGCGCTGGCGGCGCACGGCGGAAAGACGGCTGCGCGGGCGGCGGTAACGCCCTCGCCTGAGCCGATTTCCAATTTTGCGCTGAGCGCTGGTGAGGACACGCTGGCAATTTTCCTGACGTGGTTTGCGAGCCAGCATCCGGTGCTGGCGGGATCGATTGCGGCTGTTTTGCTGGTAGGGATTGCGGTGATTGTCCGGGCCGTGGTACGCGCGATGAGAGAGATGTTTCGCGGGGCTGAGGATGAGATGGCTGGAGAGAAGGGCAAGTGCCTGAAGGCTGCCTAGGTTTGCGCGAATTGTCCCTGAGTGAGGCCATCTACGCCGCCCGCGAAATGCGAAGGTCCTTCGCTCCCCCCACCCCATCGCGCCAAAGGCGGGCGCGCTGGGGACCCCGGTCGCTCAGGATGACACTTTAGATTTGGACTGCGGATTTTCGAGGTTTCCGAAGAAGACTATGGCTCCTCACTCAATGTTTACGGATGTGACGACCGCGATTGAAGAAATTCGCGCGGGGCGAATGATTGTCATCGTGGATGATGAGGATCGCGAGAACGAAGGCGATCTGACCTTGGCGGCGGAAAAAGTAACACCCGAGGCGATCAACTTCATGGCTAAATTCGGGCGCGGCCTGGTCTGTCTGACGATGACCGAAGAGCGACTGGATCATCTGCGCATCGGGAACATGACGTCGGAGAATACGTCGCAGTACGGAACCGCGTTTTGCGAGGCGATTGATGCGCGGGAAGGCGTGACGACGGGAATTTCGGCCTACGATCGAAGCCACACAATCAAAGTGGCGATTGATCCGGCGACACGGCCGTCAGATCTGGCGCGGCCGGGGCACGTGTTTCCTCTGCGGGCGCGCAAGGGAGGCGTGCTGGTGCGCGCGGGGCAGACGGAGGCGTCGGTGGACCTGGCGCGGTTGGCGGGAATGGTGCCGGCGGGGATCATCTGCGAAATCATGAAGGACGATGGGACGATGGCGCGCGTGCCGGATCTGATCGAGTTTTGCCGGACGCACAAGATGAAGATGCTGACGGTGGCGGAGATGATCCGGTACCGGATGCAGCATGAGCGGTATGTGCACCGCGTGGGCGAGGCGATGGTGGAGACGCGGCATGGAGAGTTCCGGCTGATTGCTTACGAGAGCGAGGTGGATGGAGGCGACTCGCACATCGCGCTGATACGCGGCGACATCAGCGATCCGGCGAAACCGGTGCTGGTGCGCATGCATGCGCATTGCCTGCTGGGCGACGTTTTCGGCGCGACCGGGTGCGAATGTCATCGAACGCTGGAGGCTGCGCTGGAGACGATTGCGGCGGAGGATCGTGGAGCGCTGATTTATCTGCATCAGACTTCGCGGGGGTTTTCGGCGGAGAAGGTTGGGGAGCAGTCGTTTTTGACATTTCATCGGGAGCGGCGGCTGCCAACATTGCCGGACAGCGAACGGAAGACTCAGCGCGAGATTGGGCTGGGTGCGCAGATCCTTTCGGATCTGAATCTGAAGCGGATTCGGTTGCTGACGAATCATCCGAGGAGGGTGGCGGCGCTGGAGGGATTCGATATTGAGATTGTGGAGCAGGTTCCGGTGAAGCTGGCGGCGCGGGAGGGGCAGCGGTAGACAGAACCCTGGCGGTGGGTTTCGAATGTTATCGCCTGTTCGCAAATCATGAATAACGTAACCGAGGAATTGATCGCCCGTGCCGCACGACATCGCCGGGAACGCAAGCCGACCGATGCTGCCCGTGAATGGGCGGAGGCGATCGAGCAGTCGCGCCAGCAGAACGACATCCCTAATTTGATTCGCTCTCTGAGAGGAGCCGCCGAGACTGAGCGAGACTTGGGCCGAAACTGCGAAGCAGGGGATCTGTACGAGGAAGCGGTGTCGTTGTGCCGGAAACAGAACAACGATGCACTACTTTTGGCTCACACGGTCCGACACCTGGGTGATGTTCGACGCCATCTCGGACAGCACGAGGGCGCTCAAGCCTGCTACGAAGAAGCACTCGGCATCTATCGCAGAGAGCCGGAGGCGAATCCTCTCGATGTGGCCAACGCACTGCGACCGTTCGCAATTCTTAAAGAAAAGATTGGGGATTTCGACGGCGCAATAGCATTCTGGCGCGAGGCTCGCGAACTCTATGGCTCACTCGGTATTGATGCTGGAGTTGCGGAAGCTGCCCAGGCTCTCGCACGCCTCGGGACAATCAGCAGACCTGCATAGCTCTCTCTTCTGTGCTCTCTCCTCCGTTTGAGACGCGGCAAGCTGCGTCTCTATCGTTTCCTTGCGTTGACTTCGCCTGCCTGCGGCCCATAAGATTTCAGCCCATGATTGGGCAGACCGTCTCGCGGTACCGCATTGTCGAAAGACTGGGCGGCGGGGGCATGGGGGTTGTCTATAAGGCCGAGGACGTTACGCTGCACCGCTTTGTGGCGCTGAAATTTCTGCCGGACGAGGTGGCGAAGAACTCCAACGCACTGGCACGGTTTCAGCGGGAGGCGCAAGCGGCTTCCGCGCTGAACCATCCGAATATCTGCACGATTTACGAAATTGGCGAGGAAAAGGGCGAGCCGTTTATCGCCATGGAGTTTCTGGATGGCTTGACGCTGAAGCATTCGATCGGCCGAAAACCCGTCGATACGGATGTTTTGCTGAGCCTGGCGATTGAGATTGCCGATGCGCTGGACGCGGCGCACTCGCGGGGAATTGTTCATCGCGACATCAAGCCCGCGAACATTTTTGTGACCAAGCGCGGGCATGCCAAGATTCTCGACTTTGGCCTGGCAAAAGTAGAAGCCTCGCACAGTTCGTCGAGCGGGATCACGGTGGCCTCAGTGCATGCGGCGCTGGAGGAGTCGCATCTGACGAGTCCGGGCTCGACGCTGGGGACGGTGGCTTACATGTCGCCGGAACAGGCGCGGGCGAGGGAACTGGATGCGCGCAGCGATTTGTTTTCGTTCGGGGCCGTGCTTTATGAGATGGCGACGGGTCTGCAGCCGTTTCGTGGGGAGAGTTCGGCGGTGATATTCAAGGCGATTCTGGACGCGGCGCCGACCTCGGTGGTACGGCTGAATCCGGATGTGCCGGAGGATCTGGAGAGGATCATCAACAAGGCGCTGGAGAAAGACCGCAACCTGCGCTATCAAAGCGCGGCGGAGGTGCGGACCGACCTGCAGCGGCTGAAGCGGGACACGGAGTCGCACTCGGCGGCCGGGGCTTCGTCAGAGCGTGTTGTGGAAGCTGCGCGCGGCGCCGGCACCGGCCGCGGCCATGGGGAGCGGGCGAAGATCGGTCGATATGCGGCGGCGGCCGTATTCGGCGCAATGCTGGTCGCGGCGCTGGTTGGAGGCGGACTCTGGTACCGTGCGCATCACGGAAGACAGCTCACCGATAAAGATACGGTCGTGCTTACGGATTTTTCGAACAGTACGGGGGATGCGGTTTTCGACGATACGCTGAAGACCGCGCTCAGCGTTGCGTTGAACCAGTCGCCGTTTCTGAATGTGCTCTCGGACAATAAGGTGGCGGACACGTTGCAGCAGATGACGCGTCCGGCGGGGACGAAGCTGACGCCGGAACTGGCGCGCGAACTGTGCCAGCGGACAGGGAGCAAGGCCTATATTGCGGGCTCGATTGGCAGCCTCGGAAGCGAATACGTGGTGGGACTGAAGGCGGTGAATTGCCAGAATGGAGAGTTGCTGGCGGAGCAGCAGGTGACGGCACAGGCCAAGGAAAAAGTTCTGGACGTGCTGGGCGGGGCGGTTTCGAAGTTGCGCGGGGAATTGGGCGAATCGCTGGGCACGGTCGAACGGTTCGATGTTCCGCTGGAGCAGGCGACCACTTCGTCACTGGAAGCGCTGAAGGCATACAGCCTGGGGCAGAAGGCTGATCGCGAAAAAGGTCCGAGCGCGGCGTTGCCTTACAACCAGCGCGCCATTCAACTTGATCCGAGCTTTGCCATGGGCTACCTGGCGGTGGGCGGGGAGTACTTCAGTCTGGCTGAGCCGGGGCGGGCGAGCGAATATCTGACCAAGGCCTTCCAACTGCGCGACCACGCGAGCGAACGGGAGAAGCTGGCGCTGGCCGCCAACTACTATCTGAATGTGACCGGAGAGCTGGACAAGGCAGCGCAGAATTATCAGGAGGAAATTGAGAACTACCCGGGCAAGTCGCGAGCCTGCCTCAATCTGGGCGTAGTCTACGCGGAATTGGGAGAGCATGAGAAATCCGCGGAACTGACGCGTCAGGACCTGCAACTCAACCCGGACAACGTGGCGCCCTGGGACAATCTTGCCAACGCCTACCTGGCGTTGCAGCGGCTCGACGATGCGCGCAAGACCCTCCGCGAGGCGCAGGCGCGAAAGCTGGAGGACTACATCACGCACAACGCGCTCTATGTGCTGGCTTTTTTCTCATCGGACACAGATGGCATGGCCGAGCAGCGGAAATGGTTTGCAGGCAAGCCGGAGGAACACGATGGGCTTTCACTCGACTCCGATACCGAGGCCTACGCGGGGCACATGGGGAAGGCGCGCGCACTGACCAGACAGTCTGTCGATTCTGCCATTCGCTCTGACAACAAAGAAAGCGGGGCGATATGGCTGGAGAATAGCGCTCTGCGCGAAGCGGCGTACGGGAATGCCGCGGAAGCTCGGCAAGCGGCGACGGATGGATTGAAGCTCGCGCCGGCGAGCCAGGGCGTCGAGAGTGAAGCCGCGCTCGCCTTTGCCATGGCGGGTGACACGGAGCGGGCCGAGGCGCTGGCGAAGGATCTCAATACGCGCTATCCGCTGGACACGCAGATGCAGGCGCTGTGGCTGCCGGCGGTTCGCGCGCAAGAGGCGCTGGAAGGCAAAGATCCTGCGGCTGCGCTGAAGGCTCTGGGGGCTGCTTCCAGCAGTGAGTTAGGACAAATTACGTTCGTCAGCAACCTTTCTTGTCTTTACGGCGTGTACATACGCGGCGAAGCGTACCTGGCCGCAGGGCAGGCAAGCGCCGCGGAGGCCGAGTTCCAGAGAATCCTTGATCACAACGGCCTGGTGTGGAACTGCTGGACGGGAGCGTTAGCACGACTGGGAGTGGCGCGCGCGAATGCTTTGCAGGCTAAGAAATCGCAGGGCGCGGATGCGGACGCGGCGCGGGTGCGGGCACTGGCGGCTTACAGGGATTTCCTGGCGATTTGGAAGGATGCCGACCCGGATGTTCCCATCCTGAAGGAAGCCCGGGCGGAATACGCAAAGCTGCAGTAGGCAGCGGAGACGAGTCGGTACCGTGCTAGAATCGGGCTCGTGAGAACCCCGCGGAAGTTCACAGTAGTCATCGAACGGGACGAAGATGACTACTTCGTCGCTACCGTTCCTGCTCTGCGCGGCTGCCACACGCAAGCAAGGAATCTCGACACTCTCATGAAAAGAGTGCGCGAAGTCATCCAGCTTTGCCTGGAAGACGATCAGGGCAGCCCCGCGCTCGAACTCGTCGGCATCCAGCAAATCTCTATATGAGCCGCCTTCCCCGATTGAAGGGAAAGGAACTGGTCCGCCTGCTTGAAAAGGCTGGTTTCGAGATTGTGCGAACCAGGGGCAGTCACGTTTTTCTCAGGCACGCAGATGGAAGAGTAACTACGGTACCCGTACACTCGGGCGAGATCATAGGACCCGGACTTCTCCGTTCCATTCTTCGTGATATTGAAATCTCGGCAGAGGACTTGCTTGAGAGCAGCTGAGCGGTTGGCCGTCCTCTGTCTAATTGTGTTGGTGGGTTGCGCAGCCAAAACGACGGAGGAACCTGCTAAACCGCTCCAATCCTCGCGAGATGTAAGAGGAGCAGAAGCAATTTCTCCTCGACCGGTGACGCCGCAGAGCGTGGCGGTTCGAAGGTATTGATCAGCACGCCCTACTTGACCAGAATTGATCACGTCGGCTTCACCGACCCGTCAGGGAAAACATCGTCTCTTCTGGACCGAAAATGAAGGATCTCTTCGCAGAATCTAGAACGGTTTGCGTGGGGTGATCACTTCGTCCTTGATGAAGAACTGGGCGGAGCATTGGGAGGAGCCGCAGATGGTGGGGAGGAGGCCGGCTATTTGCTTGCGGGTAATCAAACCCAATGTGCCGCACGAAGGACAGGAGAGGACAGCCCAGTAGGGATCCTCTTTTTCGCCAACTTCGCCCGCATTCTCAAGAACGAATACGGTGCCCGGTTCCATCTGTTCGGGAATCCACTCGCCGATAATGCTCAATTCACTGATCATCATGCCTCCCGAAGTGCGTTGCAAGTATGCATCAGGCTCTGCGAGCCCGGCGCACGGGTTCAGCCCGTTCTGAAGCAGCACGTTTCTTGCGCGCCCAAGCTTTGCGAGACAAAATCTTCTCTCGTACCAACTCTCCTCGAACCATCTTTGCTCGAACGCGGCGGACCTCGTCGCTCAGGCATATATCGAACATCGGCTGCGAGGAGTTTTTGAGCAGGTCCACGACCTGCCGCGAGGAGGTGCGAAGGTACAGGTGGGTGCCGTCGGTGAGCAGGTGATATTCGGAGGCGGCGCGCACGGTAGCGGCAAGGCTGGCACCAAATTCCCGCGAGAGAAACGCGATCACCTTACGGACGCGCTGCAAGGGAAAGCCGCGGCGGCGCAATTGAGAGATGACGGATGCGGTAACGAGCTGATCCCAACTGTAGATGCGGCGATGCCCTTGATGGTTGGGCGTAACCAAGCCGCGTTCATCCCACCATTGCAACTGGCGGGCGGTGATGCCGGTGAGGGCGATCACATCGTGGGTTGTGAACTGCCGCTTCATGCTCGGGCCCTTATGTTTGAAACACATTCCCAGATCAATGTTTGAAACATTTTAGGCGGAGGACGCTCGAAATCAATCAGCGTTTTGTGCCAATTGTTGTTGACTAGGCAGGTTCGGCGGCGTCGCCTTGCGGCAAAGCATCGGGAGCTGCGGTAGTGGGCTACGGTCCGGCCTAGGCTCAAAATTCAAAGTAGCCCACTACCGGAGCTGCCCGCAGTTTGAATGTTAGGGAGGCGTAGCATTACGATGAGGGAACATCAAATCTCCAATGGGGCAGACAGGTTCATGAATCGACGATTTGAAATTCTTGTCGCAGCGCTTGCGCTGCTTGTTGTAGCGTCCTCCAATTTTGTTCTTGCGCAGGAAAGAGATCGGAATCGCAAGCCGGACACGACCCAAAAGGCGATGGTCCCGGGCAATGAGCCGGCGAGCAAAGAAGACAAAGACAAGGAAGCCAAAAGCGAAGGCGACCCGGTGTTTCGGGGGATGAAATACCGGTCGATAGGACCTTTCCGGGGCGGGCGTGCTTTGACGGCGGCCGGCATTCCGGGGGATGCGACGACCTACTATTTTGGCGCAACCGGCGGCGGAGTCTGGAAATCGACGGACGGCGCGAACTCGTGGACGCCGGTTTTCGATCATGATGGTTCGCCGGCGATCGGCAGCCTCGCCGTGGCGGGGTCCGATCCCAACGTGATTTACGTGGGAACGGGCGAGGGGTGTATCCGCGGCAACATTGCCCAGGGGGATGGCGTTTGGAAATCGGTGGACGCGGGGAAGACGTGGAAGAACGCCGGCCTGGAGGATTCGCGGGCGATTGGGAAGGTAATTGTGAATCCGCAGAATGCGAATATCGCGTTCGTGGCGGTGCTCGGCCATCCCTATGGGCCGAATGCGGAGCGTGGGATTTTCCGGACTGTGGACGGCGGCAAGACGTGGGAAAAAGTTCTCTACAAGGACGAGAATACGGGCGCGATCGATGTGGCGTTCGATCCGCAAAATCCGAACATTCTGTTTGCGGCGCTATGGGAGGTGCGAAGGACGCCGTGGTCGCTTTCGAGTGGCGGACCGGGCAGCGGGATTTATCGCTCGAACGACGGCGGAGCGACATGGAAGCATCTGGAGGAACATGGCCTGCCGAAAGGGCCGTACGGGCGCGTGGGTGTGGCCGTGGCGGCAAACTCGGAGCGGGTGTACGCACTTATCGAGAGCAAGGAAAAAGGCGGACTCTATCGCTCGGACGATGGCGGGGACAGTTGGGATCTTGTGAACGGCAACCACGGACTGTACCAGCGGGCCTGGTATTACATGCACGTGATCGCCGACCCCAGCGATGCCAACACGGTCTACGTAGCCGATGTGGAGTTTTTCAAATCGACCGATGGCGGACGGACCTTTAACAAGGTGAAGCCGCCGCATGGCGACAATCACGGGTTGTGGATTGATCCGAAAGATTCGAAGCGCATGATTGCCTCGGACGACGGCGGGGCCACGGTGAGCATGGATGGAGGGAAATCGTGGACGCGCGAGGATAATCAGCCGACGGCGCAGTTCTATCACGTGATCACCGACTCGCGGACGCCCTACTACGTGTATGGGTCGCAGCAGGATAACTCAAGCGTGGCGATTGCCAGCCGCAGCGATGGGGGCGCGATTGGGCGGGACAACTGGTATCCGGTGGGCGGAGGGGAATCGGGATACATTGCGCCGTCTCCGGCGGACCCGAACATTGTGTACGCGGGCGGGTATCAGGGAGAGATTACGCGCTTCGACCGGAGCACCAATCAGGTACAGGAGATTGCCGTGTCGCCGGAACTGAGCGATGCGGCGGGGGCGGCTTCGCTGGAGCACCGGTTCCAGTGGACGGCACCGATTGTGATTTCTCCGCAGGATGCGAACACGGTCTATTACGGCGGCGAGCGGATATTCAAGACGACCGACGGCGGGATGCATTGGGAAGCGATCAGTCCGGACCTGACGCGCAACGACAAATCGAAACAGCAGGCTTCGGGCGGTCCGGTCACAATCGATGACACCGGGACCGAGTATTACGACACGGTGTTTTCGATTGCGCCTTCGCCAGTCGCGAAGGGCCTGATCTGGGCCGGGACGGACGATGGCCTGATTCAGCTTACGCGCGACGAAGGGAAGAACTGGACTAACGTTACGCCGAAAGATGTGCCGGAATGGAGCCGGGTCAGTCTGATTGAGGCGTCGCCGTTTGAGGCGGGCGCGGCGTACGTGGCGATTGACCGGCATCAGAACGACGATCTTGGAGTGTACATCTACAAGACCGGCGATTACGGTGCGACGTGGACGCGCGTTGGCAGCGGGATTCCGGAGGGAGCGTTCGTGCGTGCGGTACGAGAAGACCCGAAGAGAAAAGGCCTGCTGTATGCGGGAACGGAGCGCGGCGTTTATGTTTCGTTCGACGACGGCGGGCACTGGCGCAGCCTGCAACTCAATCTGCCGAATGTGCCGGTGCACGATCTGGTCGTCAAGAACGACGATCTGGTGGTGGCGACGCATGGGCGGGCCTTCTGGATTCTGGACGATGTTTCTCCGCTGCGGCAGTATGTGGATTCCGTGGCGGCCGAGGAGATGCATCTTTATAAGCCGGCGACGGCGTTTCGCACTCACGCCGGAGAGAATTCGAGGCATCACGCTTTTGCGGGGGCGAATCCTCCGAACGGGGCGCTGATTTATTACTACTTCAAGAAGGCGCCGAAAGAGGAAGTGAAGATCGAAATTCTGGACAGCGCGGGCAGTGTGATCCGCAGTTATTCGAGCAAGGCCACGGAGCCCCTCGACGAGCCGCGTGCTCCCGAGGACAAGAAGCCGGAAAAGCAAATCAAACTTGAAGACGGGCTGAACCGATTTGTGTGGGATCTGCACTATGAAGATGCGCGCCGGGTGCCTGGTTATTACTTGTGGGAGTACGGCGACGGAGCGCGCGGCCCACTGGCCGTGCCGGGGAACTACCAGGTGCGGCTGACGGAAAATGGCAAGAGCCAGACGGTCCCCCTCGAATTGAAGATCGATCCGCGGGTTACGGTTTCGCAGGCGGATTTGCAGAAGCAGTTCAAGCTTGAGATGGACTTGCAGGAGCAGCTGAATCGGGTGTATGACGCGGTCAACCAGATCGAAGACGTGCGCGAGCAGTTGGACGGGATGAAGAAGCGGGTGGGGCCGGGCGATACGTCGAAGGCGCTCATGGATGGGGTGAAGGCGCTCGACGTGAAGCTGATCGAGGTGCGCGATCCGCTGATTAATTTCAAGATCAGCGCGAGCGAAGACTCATTGGCATATATACCAGGCATTGACGGGAAGCTGGCGTTTCTATCGATGTCAGTGGCGGGGGATGCGGATTCGGCGCCGACCGCGGCGGAAGACCAGGAATTCGACAAGCTGAAAAAACAGACTGACACGTTGCTCGCGCGGTGGGAACAGGTGCGGAGCGTCGACCTCGGAAACTTCCAGAAGCTGGCGGCGGAGCAGCACGTGCCGCCGATTTATGTGCCGGATGCGCGAAGTGAGCGGGTGCTGGGCGGGGGTAGCGGGGAAGAGGAGCGCCGGGAACCGTAATTGCCAGACAATGTGGGCAGAGGAGATCTGTAATCGCGTCCCCTGGTGGCCGAGCATTGTCCATGGCTCACATGGCACGGCGGTGCGAGCATTTTGGAGTTTTTCAACAAACTGTAAAGCTGGAGCTGAAAACGATCCAGCGATCGCACCGGTGAACCGCTGCGCCATCCAAAATCAAAATCAACACCGGCGGACCGCTGCGCCATCCAAAATCAGCGCGACGCCGACTCGTCTTGTGCTCACCATGTTTCTTCTTTTCGTCCCCACCACCAGAGGAGACCCACGGTTGCGGTGCTCTGGTCTTTGCTGAAGATTCCCTGTTCGTCGGTCAGGAAAGACGGCTGATTGGAGAAATCGTGACGCCATTCATAACGCATCAGAAAACCGTCCGCCATTTTGTAGTCGAATGTGACGGTGTTTTCTTTCAGAGCTTGAGTGATTCCGCTGAACAGTCCTCCGCGATCCGACATATATTCGGCACGGGTGGCGAGGGCGAGTCTGGGAGTGAGTTGGTACTGGATGTAAGCAACGCCGCCGTCGATGTGGGAAGGCGCGGCGGACTCGCCCGGAGCCTGATTTCGCCAGAGGCGCTGAATTTCGTAGTCTCCTTCGACTTGGAATGTCAGCTTGGGTGTGGCTTGCCAGGTCGCGTAGCTGTCAAAGATATGAGTTAGCCCATCGGGCGCCGGGCGGATCGCAGTAAAGCAGAGGCCGGGCTGCACGGGAATCGGCCCACAGTTTGCGGCCGGTGTGCGATCGGGATGTTCCTGGCCGAGGTAATAGTTCATCGTCCAGGTGAGGGTCTTTTTCGGCTTGGCCGTGAAACCGAAGAGTTCGTCTTTGAAGCCGTTGGTGGCCTCGGCCTGATTGGTGCCATTCACTACCCAATAATTCACGGCGAACCTGTCATTGAACGCGTAATTGGCGCGCAGTCCCATGTGATAGAAGGGCAACAAACTGAACCAGAAAGAGCGCGAATAGTTGATCTGGTCCTTGGTGTAGGTGCCTTCCGCGCCGAGCGAACTGCTCCACTTGCCAAAGTCGATGTTCAAGCCTTTACCGAATGGCGCGACATAGGTGCCGTAGACCTGGAAAAGGTTGCGATAGATGTCGGGGCGGGGTTCGTTCGCGGGATTACCCTGCGACGAGTCCGTGGCCTGGCCGAACTGTAAATCGAGGCGGGCGCCCCAACGGCGGCCGGAGGCGAGGTCGGGTGGCCGATCGAAAACGACATCGGCCTGATTCAAGCTGAACTCATTGCTGAGAACATCGTAGGCGCGCAGCAGATTGACACGGCCGACGGGATGGTTAAAGTTGTATGCGTAATAGGAATCGAGCGCGAGGTTGATGGTGGTACCGCGGAGAAAGTCGAGAGTGTTGCTGTCGACCGGCGTCAAAACCTCTTCCCGAAGGGCCGCGGGGGTGGGGGCAGTCTGGGGAAGGGTAGCGCTCAGATTGGCGGGGGATGGGGACTGGGTGCTCGATCCGAGCTGCTTTACCAGCATCTTCAACTCGCTCACCTCTGCTTCCAGTTGCGCGACCCGCTGCTGAAGGTTGACGGCGGAAGCGGATTGCGAAGCGGCACGCTGGTCCGGGCCGACGGACTGCGCTGAGAGGGAGATCGCACAGGCGCAGACGGCGACTCCTATGCTGCGATGGGCTAGTTTTGACCGGAGCAACCGCACTCTTCGGAGCCAAGGAAGAAGCGTGATTTTGACCGAGTGCGCAATCGACAGGATAGGAAGGATAGGTTTCATAAAGTCCTCACGTGCCGCGATGGTTGTGCAGTCCTGAGGCACAACCGCGCATGATACCGCCTGGTGAAATCCTGGGCTGTGATGGAAGGCACGCAGTGGAGTGCAGGCGGCGCGATGGGGCGGGACGGAGGTCAGCGGACACAGAGAAGGCGCGCCGGAGAGCGCGCCTAAAAGCTGGATCAACGATCGTTAATCGAACGCCGCTGTTAGATAAACATCTCGTCCTGGGGAACGCCCATGCCGTTCTTGGGAGAGCGGCGTTTCTGGCCGAGAAAGACTTCGACTCCGGTGGAGAGCGCGGCCATCAGGCCATTGACCTGACGGAGCGGAGAGATCACGGTTTTGTGGACGGCATCGCTGGTTTCTTCTACCCGGTCCATGGTGCGATTGAGGAGTTCATCGGCGCGGATGACCTGGAGGCGCGTTCGATCGAGCACATCGGTGAGGGTGGCGTCGAAGCGGGCCAGTTGATTGCGTACCATTGTGCTCGATTCGGAAACGTTGGTTGTGAGGTTGTCAAGCTTGGGACGCACTTCGGTCAGAAAGCTCTGAACGGTGTCCATCGTCGGCAGCGCCTTGGTGCGAATTTCAGTGGCGAGCGCTTCCATTTTCGCGGTGCTCTTGCGGACGGCGAGGTAAAGAGCCGCCAGAATCAGCGCCTGCAGCGCGACGGCGAAGGAGGTCACCGCGATAAAGACCTTTAGCCATGTGTCATCCATGAGATCCTCCTTGAGCTGCTGCCTCAGACATTACTTGGGGGGCTCGGCGGTAGCCGTCGTTTCGTTGTAGGCCTGCCTGCCGGCTTCGTAAGCGGTGCGGAAGCGGTCGCCTTGCTGGTTAATCACATCGCGGCCGCGATCCATCCAGTCGTTGGCTTGTTCACGCGCGCGGCGAGCATGATGACGAGCGCGCTCGGCGCCTTCCTGCGCTTTCGAACGAAGAACATCGCGCGTTTCGTCACCCGAGCGAGGCGCATACAGCACGCCGACCACGGCTCCTACACCGAGACCTGCGAGAAACCACAAGAAGCTTCCACCATCACGATCCGCCATAATTCCTCCTCAACACATTCCGTCCTATTCGGATGTTAGCACCCAGATATGTGAAAGACAATTCATCGCTTGGACGGGTAGTGGCTCAGTTTGAAAAGGGAGCGAGCCAAGCGCGCGATTATTGCGTCGCGAAGAACGCGACGCATCGCGCGGCTCGCCCAGATCCCTCGCTGCGCAAGAAGCACTTGCTCGGGATGACAATCAAACTGAGCCACAACCCTTGGACGTGAGGGTAGATGATGGCGGGAACGCGGAGGTTGTCGGGGAGAACAAAGAAGGGCTTGTGCAGTGGGCGTCAAAAGCGGAGAATGAGGCGTTCGAGGAGGGGGTTTTGTCCGATCGTAAATACCGGCAGCGCGGATACCAGGATTCCGGTAAAGAAAGAGAAGTGGAGAGAAAATCGGAGAAGCCAGCGGGACCGAGACGGGACAACACCTTCGGGCCGCGCCCGCTGAACATGCCCGGGACGCGGACCGTGTCGCGCTGTGCCGAGTGCGGCGCGCTGCTGGAAAACCTGAGTGAGACGGCCGGGCAATGCCCGAAGTGCGGATTTGAGCTGCACTCCTGCAAGCAGTGCGAGCACTTCGATCCATCGAGCCGCTTTGAATGCAATCAGAAGATTGTGGAAAGAATTTCTCCCAAGGACAAGCGCAACGACTGCTCGTTTTATTCGATGCGAGTGCGGCTGGAGAAAGAGACGTCGAGCAAGCCGGCGCAGCGCCCCAACGATGCGCGGCAAGCGTTTGAGAATCTGTTCAAGAAGTGAATCCCGAACTAAGCGAAAGGCAAGTTGCTCTGCGGAGCGGGGGACGCGACGGCGAAGTGCGTGAATCGGAACGACTGCAAATTGAAACCTGCCCCGACTAGTCTTTGTTTCGCTTCACCCGTAATTTGATGGACGAGATCCTGTTGGCTAGACACTAATGCTGGGCTGGGCCAGCGGTTCAGGCTCAGTCGCGCGCAGCAGAGAAGTGCAAAGAAAGGGTAGTGATTAAAATTGCGTGCTGAATAGAGCGCCTTTGACGCGTCCGTAATCTCAGCGACCGCTGAGAACCCATAGACTGCGGTCGCGCCATCCGCCAAAGCGACAGACTGATTTTCGAATGTGACTACGATTGGACGTTTATCGAGCGTGAACATTTTTTCCGGTCCCGCCCACACGCGGAACTGTCCTGGGCCGACCTCGCGAACCGGATAACCCTTCTTGAAAATGACGCCCGTCTGGTACTGAAGAAGCGTCACAGTCGTTAGCTTTCCTATGTATCGCCGGATGACGATGGCGGCGAACAGCAGTCCCCAGCATAAGATCGAGACCGCCAACATGGTTTAATTTGCCCCCGAGATTTTGCGCGAACGCGAGATTGCTGACCATAGTTCGGTGATCTCCAGCTTCGATATCTGCATGCCGACTTTGCTGAGAGCCGTATTCGCGGCCGTCTCGATGTCACGGGAAGCTCTTTTGCGCGCTTCGGGAGTTGCATCGGCGATCGTTTTGGAGATTGTGTCGCGCAGGGTGTCACGAACAATGGCGACAGATTCATTCACCTGATCCTTCAAAGCGATGCAGGCCGTCGATGGCACAGCGACCTTTAGCTCGGCTCCAATACTGATTACCGAAGGCGACTGCAACGCATCACGATAGAAAAGCCGCTCGATGACAAACGGCTGGGGTCTCAGGTCCAAGACAATTACCTGTTCTTTGGGGGTATACACGTCGTAGGAGCCCGGTCCCATTTCATTTGCGAAGGCGCCTGCCCGGTATCGAATTCCACATTGAAAATCGGTGATGAAGAAGCGCTTTGTTTTGCTTACCCGAACGCGGCGGTACCAAAGAGCAGCGAACGCAGCCAGAAAGATTGCGAACGGTATGGAAGAGGTGTCCATTAGCAAAAAAGCCGTGCACCCAGCGAGTTCGGGTATCTCTCTTTGTCTAATACTTCACGATCGCAGCGAAGGACTTGGGATCGAGCGAGGCACCTCCTACCAGTGCGCCGTCGATTCCGTCTGTGGTCATCAGAACGTTGGCGTTTTCCGGCTTGACGGAGCCGCCGTAGAGGATGCGCAGATTCTCGGCGAACTCTTCTCCGAAGGAGCGGGCAGCTTCGCCGCGGATGATGGCATGGGCATCGGCGGCGATTTCCGGGGTGGCGGTTTTGCCAGTACCGATGGCCCAGACGGGTTCGTAGGCGACGATGAGGTGGTGAGCTTTCTTGGCGGAGATTTTGTGGAAGGCGCGCGTGCATTGGCGGCGCAGAACGTCGTCGGTCAGATTGGCTTCGCGCTCTTCGAGGACTTCGCCAACGCAGACGATGGGGATGAGGCCGGCTTCGAGGGCTGACTTGAGCTTGAGGTTGACGGTGTCGTCAGTCTCGCCGAAATACTGGCGGCGCTCGGAGTGGCCGATGATGACATGCGTGACTCCGACAGCGAGCAGCATGGCGGTGGAGACCTCACCGGTATAGGCGCCTTCCTTTTCCCAGTGAAGATCCTGGGCTCCGATGGCGACTTGCGAGCCTTTGGCCGCGTGGACAGCGGCATCAATCGCGATGTAATTCGGACAGACTACGATTTCGTCGCGGTCGTGACCGTGTACCAGAGGCAGAAAGTGATGGAAGAAGTCTTGGGCCTGGTCGGGGGTTTTGTACATCTTCCAGTTGGCGGCGATGACTTTTTTTCTCATGAAAGGCTTTTCCTCAGGGTTCCTTCTCGAAGATAGCGGATTTTAGCAGGGGGTCGCGGGAAATTTTTTCGGCGGCGTGGACGTAGGTTTGGCAATCCGAGGCGCTGAAGAGCACGAAGCGGACGAGATTCACGCCGGTGGTGCCGAGCAGGCATTCAGTTACGGCCCGGATTGCGATTTCGGCGGCTTCGTGGACGGGGTATCCGTAGGCTCCGGTGGAGACAGACGGGAAGGCGACGGAGGCAATGGCGTGCTCATCGGCGAGGCGGAGGGACTCGCGATAGCAACTGGCGAGAGTTTCCGCTTCTTTGTTTTTGCCGCCGCCATAGATAGGACCGACGGTGTGGATGACGTATTTTGCCGGTAGGCGGCCTGCGGTGGTGAAGACGGCTTTGCCTGCGGGCAGGCGGCCGATCTTGGCTACGATCCGCTTGCACTCTTCGAGGATAGAAGGGCCGCCAGAGCGGTGGATGGCACCGTCGACGCCGCCTCCGCCGAGGAGGGAAGAATTGGCAGCGTTTACGATGGCCTCGGTAGTCTCTTTCGTGATGTCGGCGGGGCCGTGGAGTTCGAGCCTCTTGTTGTTAGGGAAGGTCAGTTTGGCGGCGAAGTCGGGCATGGAGACCTCAGCGGCTAAAGCCGCAGTTCGCAGACGTCATTTACCGCAGCGCTGAAGCGCTGCGCCACCCAAAATCAGAGCAACCTCAAATCTTTCCACAGTCTTGTTACGCCGTGGGCCATTCTTCGCGACAGCCGAGTGGACGCCGGCGCTACGGTCTTGCAATGGCGGCCTCACTACTCGGCAATTTTCTTTGCCACGAATTCTACATAGGTTGCGAACTGGTCTGGCTTGCCGGGCGGGGCAAGCTCAAACTTTTCCTTCACGGAATCGGGCCCGACTCGGGAGTAGGTCATGCGGGCTCGGGTGCCGGAGGGCGCAGCATCGCTGAGGAACTGAATTGAGTCTCCGCCGGGGGCGACGGTGACTGAATACCGGATGACGTGGTCCTCGTTGTCAAAGAAGATGGCGCGCACGGAGTTGTCCTGAGGATCGTGATACACGTACAAGAGATCGTCGTGGGCGAATGCGGCGCGCTCTTTGCTGGCGGGATATTCGAGATGAACTTTGCGAAGCAGCACCGTCCCATTCATGTCAGGTTCGAATGTGCAGGTGCCGTTGGCCTGACCGGGGTGACCTCCGCCAGACCACGTCCAATTCCCGAGCACGAAATCGAAGTCCTTCCATGGATTGGATAGAGGCTGCGCGGTTTGGGCTGACGAGAAGGCGACCAGCAGGAGTGCTACGAGGGTTGATATCCAGTTCATCGCGACTCCTCCAGATAGTCCATGGTTTTCGAATGGATCGATTTTCGACGCCGCCACGTGGCGGCGAGAGTGTCCGCCCCACACAATCCCACCCTAGCGCAAAAGGCGCGCTAGGATGGGGCACCCTCCGTCATACCAGCTACTTCTTATCCGTCAGGGCTTCTACTCCGGGGAGCTTGCGGCCTTCGAGAAATTCCAGCGAGGCACCGCCGCCCGTCGAGATGTGGGTGATTTTGTCGGCTACGCCGGCGGCTTTTACCGCGGCTACTGAGTCGCCTCCGCCCACGATGGTGATGGCCCCGGCATTTTCGGCCACCGCCTGGGCGATTTTGTTGGTGCCCTTGGCGAATGCGGGCAGTTCGAAAACGCCCATGGGACCATTCCAGACGATGGTGCGGGCGCGCCCAATTTCCTCGGAGAAGGTTTCGATGGTCTCGGGGCCGATGTCCAAAGCCATCATACTGTCGGGGATGGGCTGGCCTCGACCAACAATTTTTGTGAGCGCGTTGGCTTCGACGCGGTCGGCGATGACGTGGTCGGTCGGAAGCAGGAATTTGACTTTATGCGTTTTTGCTTGCTGCAGAAGATTCCTGGCGAGGTCGATCTTGTCCGCTTCGACCAGTGACTTGCCGACGGATTGGCCTTGGGCCTTAAGAAAGGTGTAGGCCATGCCGCCGCCGATAACGAGGGCGTCGACCTTGCCGAGCAGGTTCTGGATGACTCCAATTTTGTCGCTGACCTTGGCGCCGCCGAGAATGGCTACGAAGGGACGCTCGGGATTTTGAAGAGCCCGGCCCAGATACTGGAGTTCCTTTTCCATGAGCAGGCCGGCGGCGGATTTCTGCACGTATTTGGTGATGCCCACGGTTGAGGCATGAGCACGGTGGGCGGTGCCGAAGGCGTCGTTGACGTAGAACTCGGCTAAACGAGCGAGCTGTTTGGAAAAATTCTCGTCGTTGGTTTCTTCTTCGGCATGAAAGCGCAGGTTTTCGAGCAACAGGGCCTGGCCTTTTTCGAGTTTGAGCGCGACCTCTTCGGCTTCCGGGCCAACACATTGGGGACAGAAGCCGACGTTCTCGCCGCGCGAGAGTTCGCGGTCGAGAAGCATGCGCAGGCGCTCGGCGACGGGCTTGAGGCTCATCTTGGGATTGGGTTTGCCTTTGGGGCGGCCCAGATGGGAGGCGAGAATGAGGCGAGCGCCGTGGCGGAGCGCGTACTCGATGGTGGGGAGCGTCTCGCGGATGCGAGTGTCGTCCATGACGCGGCCATCGTCGAGTGGGACGTTGAAGTCGACGCGCATGAAGATGCGGTTATCGTTCAGAGGAAGATCGCGGATCGATAATTTTGTCATTAGGGCACCTTGAATTCGTCGTTAGTCGCTGGTCGCTGGTCGTTCGGGATTTCTTGCTGGGTCGTAGTTCTCTGCTCTCCCGCCCATTTAATGAGAAGAAATGGAAGGCAGCGAGCATCTTCGACGCCCCGCGAACGACTAACGACCAACGACTGACGACTGCTTATTACAGGCCTTTGGCTGCCATGTAATTGATCAGGTCGCGGACGCGGCAGGAGTATCCCCATTCGTTGTCGTACCAGGAGATCACCTTGACGCAATTGCCAGCGACGACCAGGGTCATGGGCGCGTCTACGATCGAGGAGCGCGGGTCGCCTTTGAAATCGGAGGAGACCAGCTCGTTCGTCTCATAGCCAAGATAACCCTTCAGCGGGCCGGCTTCCGACGCCTTCTTCAGCGCCGCGTTCACTTCGTCTTTGGTGGTCGCCTTTTCGACCCAGACCACCAGATCGACAACCGACACGTTGGGAGTGGGCACGCGCATGGCGAATCCGTCCAGCTTGCCGGCGAGTTCGGGAATGACGAGCTTGACCGCTTTGGCAGCGCCGGTGGTGGTCGGAATCATGGAGAGAGCGGCAGCGCGGGCGCGGCGGAGATCCTTGTGCGGGAAGTCGAGGATGACCTGATCATTCGTGTAGGAGTGAATGGTGGTCATGGTTCCAGCAACGATTTTAAAATTGTCCTGAATCACTTTGGCGACGGGAGCGAGACAGTTCGTTGTGCAGGAGGCATTCGAGACGATGTGGTGTTTGGCGGGGTCGTACTTGCCTTCGTTCACGCCGAGGACGATGGTAATGTCTTCGTTCTTTGCCGGGGCGGAGATGATGACTTTCTTGACCGTGCCGTGGAGGTGCTTCCTGGCGTCGTCGGCGTTGGTGAATTTGCCGGTCGATTCGAGCACGATCTGAGCGCCCACGCTTTCCCAGGGGAGGGCGGCAGGATCCTTCTCTTTGAAGACCTTGATCGACTTGCCGTCGACGGAGATGGTGTCGGGGCCGGAGGTGATGGTGTTGGGCAGGTTGCCAAGGATGGAGTCATATTTAAGAAGATGCGCGAGAGTTTTGGGATCGGTTAGATCGTTAACGGCAACGATGTCGATATTCTTGTCGGCGAGCGAGGCGCGCAGAACGTTGCGGCCGATGCGTCCGAAACCATTAATGCCAACTTTCACAGCCATGTTGCCTCCGGAAGAAAAAAGTTTGAATGGCGAATCATGAAGAACTGGGGCCTAAGAGCAACCCTTGATGTTAACAAAGGGGAGGAGAAAGCGTAAATGATGGGTGGGACCTCCGCTGGGGCAAGGATGCCGGAATGGGAATCAGGCGGGGGTAACTTCGACGTAGGTGTCAGTGTTGCGCCAGATGAAGGGCAGGCGTGCGAGCCAGTATTTGGCGTTGATGGCGCGGCGGACACGCGGGGCATCCTGGGCGGGGAGAAGGCGGGCGGTGGCGGGGAATTCAGGGCCGGTGATTTTCCCACGCATCGTGCAGGGAGCGATCTTGACCTGCGGATTATTGCGAATGCGCTTGACCTTGCCCAGTTTGCTGTTGGTCATGAAATACAGTTTGCCGTCTTCCTCGGCAAACCAGATAGGGGTATAAACGGGGACGCCAGTCTTGCGGAAGGTGGCGAGCGAGAGGTAGTGCTGTCCGCGGATTTCGGCAGGGATGGACATGATTTATTGTAAACAACTCGCTGATTGCCATACTAGCTCGGCGTTCGGAAACCGGGTTGAGGATGGCGGGCGAGGACGCCCGCGACCTTTCGACCGGGCTCAGGGCAGGCTGGCCGGCGGGACGCTGGCGGCACGGCCGGGGCGCGCGTCCGACCCAACCGTCGTTTGGGATTTCGCGCTACTGTGTTGGTCTTGTGGGCGCGAAGGGTCATACAATAACGCAACTCGTGAACGATGGGAGCAGACATGACCGATAACTGGGAACAGTGGGAAGGTCGCACCGTCGACGGCTATGTGCTGGGGAACTATCTGGGTAGTTCCAATGGGAGCGCCGTGTTTCGTACTCGGAGCGATGACGAGCCCGCGGATAAAGCAATCAAACTGATGGCCGAGGACGATGCCGACGCCGAGCGCCAGTTGCTGCGGTGGAAAACGGCCAGCGGACTGAGACATCCGAACCTGATCCGCATTCTGGCAGTTGGGCGGACGGCGGAAGGTCGCACGTTCTTTTACGCGGTCGAGGAGCTTGCAGAGGAAAATCTGGCGCAGATCGTTCCGGAGCGAGTTCTGACAGCAGAAGAAGCGTGCGGGATGCTGAGCGCGGTGGTGGCGGCGCTGGAATACGTGCACGGCAAGGGGTTCGTGCACGGGCGGATCTGCCCGGCAAACATTATGGCGGCTGGCGACCAGGTCAAACTGTCGAGCGACAGCGTGCGGGAGGCGGGAGAAATGCCGCGGTCGGCGAGCGCCTACGATGCGCCGGAGGTAGCGGCACATGGATTCTCGGCCGCTAGCGACGTGTGGTCGCTGGGCATTACGCTGGTGGAAGCGCTGACCCAACACGCGCCTGCGTGGGATGCGACTCGGATGAGCGTGCCCGCGGTGGGAGAAGAAATTGCGGAACCGTTTCGGGGCATTGCGCAGCGCTGTCTGGAGATCGATCCGAGAAAGCGGTGCGGCCTTCTGGAGATAGGCGAGCGGCTGGCGGCGAACGCGGCCCTTGGAGAGGCGGGGGTGATTCGAGAGGCGGAGATAGATTCCGCGATCGCTCCGGCTCGGAAATTCACGACGTGGCGACGCTGGATCGTGCCAGCGGTGGTGGTCGCGGTGACAATTTTTGTTATCTTGCGGCCCCGGTCGCCGAAGGGTCCAACAGACGGAGAGACCGCGGCTGTTCAGTCGGCGGCGACCCGACAGGCACCGAGCCAGGGTGTGACCGCTCGGGCTGCTCCGGTTCAGGCTCAACCTGTTCCCGCTCCGCTCGCCAAGCAGGACGAGAAGCGGGCTCCCGGGGGCGCTGCCGCTCCGAAGGGCACGAAAGGGGCCCCGGTTCCGACGGATGACGTTGTGGATCGGGTCATGCCGGAGGTTGCAGCGAGCGCACGGCGGACGATCGAGGGCAGGATCAAAGTTCGGGTGAAGGTGAATGTTGATGGGGATGGCAAGGTGACGGAGGCAAGGCTAGCGGAGGCAGGCCCGAGCAAGTATTTTGCACGAGTAGCGCTGGAGGCGGCGCGGCGTTGGAAATTCGCTCCGGCAGGGGAGCAAGGGGAAAAGCGGGAATGGACCGTGCTGTTCGTTTTTAGCCGGGCGCGAACGGAAGCGGCGGCGATGCGGGCGCGGGGGAACTAAGAAAAAGCGGAGTGTTCAATCGGCGCCGGTTAGCATTTTCCTTTGGGGGTGGGCGGGGTCGGCGAAAGCGGATTGCTTTCTCGTATTCTTCCGCCATTCGGCAACGCGGCCTTCGGCTTCCGCCACCTGGTCCGGCGACAGGGCGCGACGGAGGTGGCTCTTTCCTTCCTCAATTTGAGCAAACAGAGGGGCAGCGGTTGTGGAAGCAAGTAAATACCACATGTAGGCCGAGACTGAATCCTGCTGGCCGTCGTTTGCACTGTAGTACTCAGCCAGGCGCAGTTGAGAAAAGGGGTCGCCAGATTCAGCGGCTTTGACGATGTCGGCGAAAGCGGTGGCGCTGCCGTTGACGGAGTCGCGAGGCTGGGGATTGTTGATCGTAAGGTAGAGGAGTTCGGTGCGGCTGGAGACGCCCAGCTTGTCGAAAATGCGGAAGAGATAATTCTTGACGGTGTGCGGGCTGAGGTGGAGAGCCTCGGCGATTTCGCGATTGGTGAGACCGCTGGCGACGTATTGAATGACCTGGTGCTCGCGTGTGGAGAGCAGTTTGATGCCCTGGTTATCGGTGGCGCAAACGCGAGGTGAGCGAGCGAGGGCCTCGAGGGCGTGATCGAGTTCGATGCTGCGCGCCCAGATTTGGCCTTCGTGGACAGCGCGGATGCACTTGCAGAGAGTTTCGAGGCGCTCCTGTTTGGAGAAAATTCCACGCGCTCCGGCACGGAAACAATCGAGGACGACTTCGGGCTGGGACGAATCGAGCAGCATGACGCCCTTGATTTGAGGCCGCAGCGCGCGCATTTCACGCAGGACCTCGGTTCCATGGCCGGGCCGATTGTCGAGATTGTGGCTGAGGACGACGACGTCGATTGGAACGTGAAGCACCGCGGCGAGAAGATCGGCGGAGCTTGAGGCCGTCGCGACGACCTGCAAGCCGTGATCCTTATTCATCGCATCGGCGAGCAATTGAGTGTGGATGCGCGTGCTGTCGGCAACCACGATACTGACAAATTCCAACCCCGGCTGTCCTTTGGAAGTCACCAAGCCTCCGTTTGTGAAGCGCGTGCGTTCAACGTTCAAATGCGAAGCGGGGGAAATCGGAAGTATGTCTCCGACGGTGCAGCCGACACATGGTCGCGGGGGAGGAAAAAAGCAGACTGTGCCGTGGCTACGACTGCAAATGTACCATTAAATGGTTGGGGGGACAAGCAAGTCCAGTGCGATGTATGCAAGAAAATGCAACGTAGTGGGGTTACCGAAGTCGGGTGAGGGGGAGATGCCTAGTCAGATGGACCCGGGGCTTCGGAGTCTTCAGAAACCGGGCGGGATGCGCGACCAGGGAGAACATTAAACATGCATTAGTTACAATAGGTTAGACGGATTACTTGGGTCACCATCTAGGGTTACGTTTGGGCAGAGGCACCTAAGCTCAGGGACCTACCCCCCATCGTGCCAGGGAAATGTGGCCCAGAGTAGAAAGAGTACTAATAGAGATGAATGTCTCATACATAGATAGCCCGTTTTACCCAAAGGCTGATCTACCACTTGCAAGCTTTTGCAAATAGCCGTAGC
Source organism: uncultured Acidobacteriaceae bacterium (assembly GCA_963791085.1). GTDB lineage: Bacteria > Acidobacteriota > Terriglobia > Terriglobales > Acidobacteriaceae > Acidiflorens. The sequence continues at coordinate 957,383 of CAWBQG010000001.1, forward strand.
GTTGTTTAAACAGTAGTCTTCCCCCGGCAAGTTCTGAGTTTTTTCCTCCCCCGAAAGAGCACGTCCCCGAACGCTAGGGGCAGGGCCTTCCCCAATTTGGAACGACAGGCGGACCTAGACTATGGGACCCAGAGGGCGAAGCTGTGAGTAGCACCAATCAAATTCATGACGTCAGCGGCGAGATGAGCGAGTGGGCAAGCGGAAATCCGCCGCGCTGGTACGCCCTGCACACGCGAGCACGGCATGAAAAGACGGTGGAGCGGCGGCTGCGGGAGCAGGGGATGGAGACGTTTCTGCCGGTGTCGCACGAGTTGCATACCTGGAGCGACCGGAAGAAGAAAGTGGAAGTGCCGCTGTTCAACTGCTATGTGTTTGTGCGCTGCAGCCTGAGCGCGCAAGACCGAATGCGGGTCTATCAGGTGGACAGCGTTCATGGATTTGTGGGAGTGCGCGGGGCCGGGATGCCGATACCGGACGAGCAGATTGAGGCGATCCGGGCGGTGCTGGCGCAGATGAAGCCGTGGCGCGCGCACCCTTTCCTGAAGGTGGGGCAGCGGGTGCGAGTGCGAGGCGGAGCACTGGACGGAATCGAGGGACTTTTTGTGTCGGAAAACGGCGACCACAGTTTGATCATTTCAGTGGACGCGATCCAGCGATCGATGGCAGTGCGGATTGACGGGTACAGCGTAGAACCGCTATGAGTGTCGGGAAGACGCGGAGCTGCCAGGCTCCGCTGAACATCAGGGTCACTATTCGCTAGTATGTATCAACCAGAAATCGAACGAATCAGCGAAGAGCTTTATTTTGTCGCGGCGAGTCCGGCTACGCGCCGGCTGCGCACGCAGGCCGAACTGCTTTCGCAGACCGACGTGCCGGTGCTGGTGACCGGGGAATCGGGAAGCGGAAAAAGCACGACGGCGCGGCTGATCCATGCGCTTTCGCTGCGGTCGAGTTTTCCGTTCATGACGGTGAGATGCGCGGCGTTGACCGCCGATCTGCTGGAAAGCGAGCTGTTCGGCCATGAATATGGAGCGGGCATTGGGCGGGCGGAAGGGAGCCTGGGCAAGCTGGAGCAGTGCGCGAGGGGGACGATTCTGCTGGACGAGTTCGATGCGATGCCGGCGTCGGTTCAAGGACAACTGCTGAGATTGCTGGAGAGCGGAGAATTTACGCGCTGCGGCGGCCAGACTCCGCTGCGAGCGGATGTGCGAATCATTGTGGCAACCCCGAACGATTTAGAGACGGCGACGGCGGAGAAGCGGGTGAACGAAGAGCTGTTTTACCGGCTGAGCGCATTCGAATTGCGAGTGCCGCCGCTGCGCGAAAGGCGGGAGGAAATCCCGCTGTTGCTGGGGCATATAATGAACCGGCTTACGCGCCGATACGGGGTACCGTCGCCTCGACTTTCGAGCAGTCTGCTGGACGTCTGCCAGCACTACGGATGGCCGGGGAATCTTCGAGAGCTGGAAAACTTTGCGAAGCGCTACCTGGCGCAGGCGGATGAGGGCGCGGCGGTGCGGGAATTGCAGTCGAGTCCGGCCTATGGAGTGGGCGCGAAAAACGGGAACGGCGGGCATGCCAAGACGAGCAACGGGGCGGGGAATGGGCACTCGGGAGAAGAGCGGTCCTCGTTGAAATTGCTGGTGCGGAACGCGAAATGGGAGGCGGAACGGGGGGCCATTGCGGAAGCGCTCGAACGGACGCATTGGAACCGGAAGGCAGCGGCCCGTTTGCTCAATGTGAGCTACCGCGCGCTGCTTTATAAAATCCAGGAGTATCACCTGGTTCCGCCGACGGATTCCTTGTCGCGGATACTGGGCACGGACGGGATAGAGCATGCAAAGTAAGGCGCGATGCGAACCAGGATCAGGAAGAAGGTGCCGCTTATGATGAGGCGCGGATGGGGTTTTCGGGCAGCGCAGGTATTGACGCTGCTCTGCGCGATTGCGACGACTGGGCTGGCGCAGTCCGGGGCGACGTCGAACGGGGCCCCGGCGGCAAGCGCGCCCGCAGAAAAGCAGACAGGTCAAGAACCCGGCGCGCGCGCGCTCCATTCGGACAGTTCGTATGTGATTGGAGCCGACGATGTGCTGGCGATCAATGTCTGGAAAGAGCAGGAAATATCGCGAACGGTGCCGGTGCGGTCCGACGGACGGATATCGCTGCCACTGGTCGGTGAAATGATGGCGGGCGGCCAAACGCCTCTGCAACTGGAGCAGGAGATCACCAAGCGGCTACAAAGCTACATCTCTGAACCGGAAGTCACGGTCATCGTACAGGACAGCAAGAGCCGAAAGATCAACATTCTGGGAATGGTAGTGCGGCCGGGTTCGTATCTGCTGACAGGATCGACGACCGTGCTCGATGCAATTGCGATGGCGGGCGGGTTCAAGGATTTTGCCAAGCAGAAAGCGATTTACGTTTTGCGCGCGAATGACGACGGGACACAAAAGCGACTGGCGTTTAATTACAGAGACGTGATCAAGGGCAAGAATCCGGAGCAGAACATCCATTTGCAACCGCGCGACACGGTGGTGGTCCCGTAGGTCATGGCGATGAACATTCGGAATTTAATTCTCGCATGGACGCTCGGCGCCGGGTTGCTGTTGGCGGCGGGGCATGCGTTCGGCCAGGATGCGGCGGCGCAGAATCAGGCTGGACAGGCGCAGACGGGGACGACAGGCGGCGATCAGTCAGGCCAGAGTTCCGGAGGTACGGAATCCGGAACGGTGCGGACGGCCCCGGCGGCGGCGCTTTCGTCGCTGGCGGGAATGCAGGGCGACAGCGCGGAGGGGGAAGACACGGGCCTCGAGTTGCCGCAGATTCCGGCGTTGCTCGGCGGGCGAGGGATGTCATTGGCGTTTCCGGCGGAGATGGAACGATCGAATTACCTGCGCGGCGGAGTGAATGTGGGTGCGATGTATGACGACAATGCGCTGCTGGCTTCCACCGGGCAGGAGAGCAATACGAGCGAGTCGGTCTTTCCTAACATCGCGATTGAGGAGTCGACGACGCGGACGCGCTGGACGCTGGGGTACGCAGGGGGATTAACGGTGAATCAGAAAATCACCAGCCAGAACCAGGGATCGCAGAACTTGAACTTCGATTCGCTGTTCCGGCTAAGCCCGCACGTGAACCTGCGAGTGGCGGAAAACTTCTCGATGACGACCGGATATCTTGATTCGACGAATGGCGAGCAAGTGGTGACGGAAGCGGGCGCCGCGAATGCAAGCGTGATTACACCGCTGGCAACGCAGAGGATGAACACGACGACGGTCGAAGGCAACTATCATTTCGCGCTGAACGATCTGCTGGGGGCGAGCGGCTCCTATTACGATCTGCATTTCAGCAACGTTCCTGCGGGAGTGGTGTTATCGGATACGCAGACGGCGACCGGAAGCGTGTTCTGGCTGCACAAGATGTTCCGCGGAGACTGGGCGGGGCTGAGTTACCGATTCCAGCGGATCACGATCGGACCGCAGGGAGAGACGCTTGTGGATACGGCCATGCTGGTGGATTCGTTGAAGCTCGGGAACGGATTCAGTTTGAGCGCCTTTGCCGGCCCGCAGTATGCGGCGAACACATTCCTGCTGACGGGCGAGACGCAGACTTCGCAATCGAATCACTGGTCGGGAGCCGGCGGCCTGGAAGCAGGCTGGCGGAATAAGAAAACAAGCCTCATCGTCGGATATTCGCGCGCGATCAGTGACGGCGGAGGGCTTCTGGGCGCAGTGCGGCTGGAGAACGAATACGGGAATCTGCGTCGTGAACTTGCGCCGGGCTGGGCGGCTACGCTGACGGCCGGCCACGGAACGAACACTGCGCTAGAACCGCCCTCCGCGGGCTCACCCACGTCGATAAACCTGACTTCCGTTGGGGCCGGACTGGAGCGCAATATTGGCAAGAGCCTGGGTTTGCAGCTGGGCTATACGCATGATTTCCAACAACAGTTCGAAGTTCCGAGCGCGGTGGTTCCGGGCTCGGTGGACGCATCGCGGAATCGTTTTGTGGTGACGCTTTCCTATCAGTGGGCGAAGCCTTTGGGGATGTAGGCATGGAAGAAGAATTACAGGAATCTGGCGAGCCAATCGAGTTTAGGGAGATCAAGGGAATCGTCCGCCGCAGACGGTGGGAATTTCTGGCGCCGTTTTTCATTGGCTGGGTGCTGGTGTGGGGAGTGAGTTGGCTGATCCCATCGACGTACCGATCGGGGACGCTGATTCTGGTGGAGCAGCCCTCGGTGCCGGAAAAATACGTGGTGTCGAATATCGATAACGACACGCAGCAGCAGCTGGACAGCATAACGGAGCAGATTTTGAGCCGGACGCGCCTGCTGCGCATCATCGACACCGTCGGACTGTATGCGAAAGACCGGAAGCGGATGAACGAGGAAGATCTGGTCGAGAGGATGCGGAAGGACATCGACATCGAACTGGTGCGGGGCGACGACAAGAAGCTTTCGGCATTCAACATTTATTACGACAGCCGCGATCCGAAGCTGGCGCAGGCGACCACGAAAGAACTGGCCAACCTGTTTATTACGGAAAATGTGGCGCAACGGCAGAAACGATCGGAAAACACGACCAGCTTCCTGGAGGATCAGCTCGAGCAGGCGCGGCAGAACCTGACGCAGCAGGAAGCCAAGATGCGGGATTTCAAAGATCGTCATCTTGGAGAGTTGCCGACGCAGACGCAAAGCAACCTGCAGATTCTGGCCGGCCTGCAGAACCAAGTGCAGGCAGCCGAGGACTCGCTGAATCGCGCCAAGCAGCAGAATACCTATCTGGAGTCATTGCTGAATCAGTACCGGACGCTCGAGCCGACCACAACCGCGAACGGCCAGGGAGGGTCCTCGGAACTGGAAGTGATCGATAAGCAACTCGATCAGCTGCGGGCGCAACTGGCGGATCTGACCGCCCACTACACCGACAAGCATCCCGATGTGCGGAAGACGAAAGAGCAGATTGAGCGCGTGGAGAAGACGCGGGCACAGATCGTCGCCGGCGGCGCGAACAGCGGGGCTGGCAGCGCAGGCGCGGAACCGTCGGGCGCGACGCAGAGCGGACCGAAGAGCACGGCCATTCTGGAGATGGAAAGCCAGCTGAAGGCGAACCGGGTGGAAATCGCGAACCGCCAGCAAGAGATCAAAGAAGTGCAGGCCAAGATCGGCCAATATCAGGGGCGGCTGAACATGGCTCCGGTGATGGAGCAGCAATTCGCCGATATCACGCGGGACTACGACCAGTCGAAGGCGGATTACGAGACGCTGTTGAAGAAGAAGAACGAATCGGAAATGGCGACCGACCTGGAGAAGACCGAACAGGGAGAGCATTTCCGCATGCTGGACCCGCCGAATCTTCCCGTGAAACCGTTCAAGCCGAAACGGCTGCTGTTTTGCGCCGGCGGGCTGGCGGCCGGCATCCTTTTGGGAGCGGGCCTGGCGCTGGGACGGGAGAAATTGAGCGGGAAGGTCTACAGCGAGCGAGAAATCAAGAAGCTGGTGCCGTTCGAAATCATCGCGGAAATTCCGCCCATCGAAACCCTGGCGGAGCAACGTTCAAACCGGCTTGGGGCCTGGGCGGCGGGGGCGGTGGCGCTGGCGGTGGCCGGATGTATTCTGATCGGGTCGGCAGTGACTTATTTGTACGGATAGAGATCAAGACGAAATCATGTATAAAGCGTTCTATCGGCTGCAGCGGAATCCGTTTGAAATTACGCCGGATCCGTCGTTCTTGTTTCCAACGACAAGGCACAACGAGGCGCTGGCGACTCTCTACTACGGCGTGACCGCGCACCGCGGATTCGTGGTTTTGACGGGGGAAGTCGGGACCGGCAAGACGCTCCTGCTGCGTTCTTTGCTGGGTTTGCTGCAACGAAGGGACACGGCATTTGCGCTGATTTTCAACCCCAGCCTTTCGCCCCTGGAGTTCATGCGCTACATCGCAGGCGATTTCGGGCTGCAAAGCGCGGGCAAGGCGAAAGACGAATTGATCCACGTGCTGAATGAGTTCTTGCTGCGGAGACATCAGCAGGGCTTGACGACGTTGCTGGTGGTGGACGAGGCGCACCACCTGTCGGCAGAAGTGCTGGAGGAAATCCGGCTTTTGACAAACCTGGAGACATCGCAGCAGAAGCTTTTGCAGATTGTGTTGGCGGGACAGCCGGAACTGGACCAGAAGCTCGATTCCCATGAATTGCGGCAACTGAAGCAGCGGGTTGCGCTGCGCTGTCATTTGGATTGCTTAAGCCTGGAGGAGACGGGCGAGTATATGCGACGCCGTCTGACGATTGCGGGGACAAACGGAGGCGATCCGATTTTTGGGGAAGCTGCTATCGCGGCGGTGTACGCGCATTCGAAAGGGGTTCCGCGGCTGATCAATACGATATGCCAGAACGCGCTGATGGCGGGCTACGCGAAACAGGAACCGACCGTGACGGCCGAGATCGTAGACGGCGTGGCCCGGGATTTACGCCTGGGAGTGACGGCGACGGAGCCAAGAAACAACGGGAATACGCGGATGGAGGCGGCGGCGGACGATGAGAACCTGCTGCGGGCCGTGAAAATGCTTCTGGATGTGCGCGATCGCATGCAGGGGACGGCAGACCCGAAGGGACGATTGCAGTAACGAGGATTTCCACCATGAGCTATATCTTCGAAGCGCTACAACGGGCGGAAGCGGAACGGACGGGCGGAACGGCGGCGGTGCGGGCGGAGACGGTTGCCGACCTCGTGCAAGAGTTGGAACGGGTGGAACAGAAGGTCAAACAAATGGAGTCGGCCGCCCCGACAGCTGCAGCAGCGATGCCCGCCCTGGAGCCGAAGCGACCCGAGGCAGACATGTTTTCCGCTGCGAAGGTGCTGGTGCCGAAACTCGCCTACGATTCGCGCCTGATATGCCTGAGCGACCAGGGAAGCCTGGCGGCGGAACAGTTCCGGGTGCTGGGGCTGAAGTTGCGGCACCTTCGCGAGCGGCGTAAACTCAAACGGGTTGTGGTGACTGGCACGGCGCCGCAAGAAGGAAAAAGCCTGGTGGCGACGAATCTGGCGTTGAATCAGGCGCGCAGCAAGGTATTGAAGACGATCCTGCTGGATGGAGACTTGCGGCGGCCCTCGCTGGCGGCACGGTTTGGATTCGATCGTTCGTTGCCGGGGCTGAGCGAGTATCTGGCAGGAGAGCTGGACCTGGCAGCGGCCGTGTACAAAGTCTCCGGCTCGGGGCTGTGGTTTATGCCGGCCGGCCGGCCGCCGGAAAACCCGCTGGAGCTGATGCAGGCGGGACGGATTCCGGAACTTTTAGATCGACTGGGAACATTTTTCGACTGGATCATTATCGATACGCCTCCGGTGACTCCGGTGGCGGACACATCCTTCTGGATGAAGCTGGCGGATGGAGTGCTGATGGTGATTCGGGAAGGCGTAAGCGAGAAAAAGATTGTTGAGAAGGCAGTGAATTCGTTTGACCCTTCCGCCTTGCTGGGCGTGGTTGTGAACAGCTGCAGTTCGAGCGAGCGGAAAGATTACTATGCGCGTTATGGCCAGGCACGCGCGCAAGCTGTGGAAGATTCCCCCAAGGGCCCCGAAGTGAGCAACAAGCAAGCCTAGTAAGAACGCCTGGTTTCCCCGCCAGGAATGCAACTCCCCTATTGAAGACAAAAGTGCAGAGCCGCATGTTTCACTGTGCGGTTCGTCGAAGGAGCATTCACGTGGCAACGCGTTCGACAGACCCAACCTTGAGTTATGTGCACATCCGGCAGCCGCAGGGATCCGTGGAAGACGCCGAAGTGTTAAGCGAAAATACTTTTCATCGGATGATCGCGCTGGAACGCAAGCGCAGCGAGCGCTCGCAGCGGCCGTTCGTTCTGCTGCTGGTGGACACCTGTGCCGCCAACGGTTCGATCCGGCCGGGCGAAAAGAACACGCGCGTGCTGGAGGATTTGCTCTCCGCGTTGCAGGGGGCGACGCGTGAGACCGATGTTACCGGCTGGTACAAGGAAAGCGCCATCATCGGCGTGATGTTCACTGAAATCGTTCTGGACAACAATCTGGTCCTGAGCACGATTCTTTCCCGCATTGGGGGAGTGCTGCGGGAGCGGCTGGATTCAGAACAGTTCGGACGCATCAAGTTTTCGTTCCACGTTTTTCCCGACGATTGGGACGTGCAGGACCCGGAGCGTCCGAGCAACCCGACCCTGTACCCGGATCTGGAAAAACGTCACAAGGCGAACCGGGTTGGACGCGCAATGAAGCGCATGATTGACGTTGTCGGAACCCTGTTCCTGCTGCTGCTGCTCTCGCCCGTGTTCCTGATTATTGCGGCGGCGATCAAGTTGACGTCGCGCGGCCCGGTGCTGTTCCGACAAAAACGGATTGGGGAACATGGCACCCCGTTCACGTTTTTGAAGTTCCGCTCGATGTATGTGAATAACGATTCGAGCGAGCATCGGGAATATGTGCGCCAGTTAATCGAAGGGCGGGCGGAAAAGAAATCCGCGAACGGCAATGGCATAGGCGTATTCAAGCTGACCAACGACCCGCGGATCACGCCGGTGGGGAAGTTCCTGCGGCGCTCGAGCCTCGACGAACTGCCGCAGCTGATCAACGTTTTGCGCGGGGAGATGTCGCTGGTTGGGCCTCGCCCACCCGTACCTTATGAGGTGGAGGCCTACGCAACGTGGCACCGCCGGCGGTTGCTGGAAGCCAAACCGGGCATTACCGGGCTCTGGCAGGTATACGGCCGCAGCCGGGTGGAGTTCGACGACATGGTAAGACTGGATCTGCGCTACGCGCGCAACTGCTCCCCGCTGCTCGACCTGAAGATCCTTTTGCAGACGCCGAAGGCAGTGATCGGCGGAGATGGCGCCTGCTAGTTTTTCTCCGCGTATTGTCCTAATTTGCAAATCATTCCATTCTCTTTCCACCGCCCGACGAATCCCCCGCCCCGGGCAACAACGAATCAGCAGAGGTGAAATCTATGTTGAGGTTTGGAGTCATCGGCTACGGGTATTGGGGACCGAACATTGTCAGAAATCTGAGGGCGCTCGAAGGATGCGAAGTCGTGGGAGTGTGCGATCAGAGTCCGGCCTGCCGGAAAAGAGTGCAGGCGGCACATCCCGGGGTGCCGGTGCTCAGCGATTACCGCGAATTGACGACCTCGCCCAATGTGGATGCGATCGCGGTGGTCACGCCGGTGTGGACGCACTACGAACTGACGAAAGCCGCGCTCGAGAACGGCAAGCACGTGTTTGTGGAAAAGCCGTTCACCAGCAATACGGCCCAGGCGGAAGAACTGATCAATCTGGCGGAACAGAAAAACCTGCTGATCATGGTGGATCACACGTTCCTGTTCACCGGGGCGGTGCGAAAAATTCAGAAGCTGCTGGAGGAAGGGACCCTCGGCAAGCTCTATTACTACGATTCGACGAGAGTGAACCTGGGTTTGTTTCAGCATGACTGCAATGTGATCTGGGATCTGGCGCCGCACGATCTGTCCATCATGAACCACCTGTTGCACGAAGAGGCGCAAGCAATATCGGCCACCGGGCAGTCGCATCTGAACGGGCATGAGGACATTGCGTTCATCACCGCCTACTTTCCGGACAAGATGATTGCGCATTTCAACGTGAACTGGATTTCTCCAGTCAAAGTGCGCACGACGCTGATCGGCGGCGAAAAGAAAATGCTGGTGTGGAACGATCTTGAAGCCGACGAGAAATTGAAGGTTTACGACAAGGGCGTCGATGTCAAGAGCCAGGAAGGCGTGTACAACCTGCTGGTCAGTTATCGCTCGGGCGACATGTGGGCACCGCAGGTAGAGCAGGTGGAGGCATTGCGGCTGGAACTCCAGTATTTCGCCGACTGCATCGGGAAGAACGAAAAGCCCTTCAACGATGGCCGGGCCGGGTTGAAGGTAGTTCGCATGCTGGAAGCGGCGAATGAATCGCTGGCCAAGCGTGGAGAACTGGTCTACCTGTAACAAATCCTGCGGGACGATAAGCGCCAAGAAGCAACGAGGAGGATGGAATGAGAACGATGGACCCGACAAGACTGCAGCTGGAATGGCAGAGCGACCCCCGCTGGAAAGAAGTGGTGCGCCCTTACCCGGCGGCCGAAGTGTGCCGGTTGCAAGGCTCGATTCGAATCGAGCACACGTTGGCACGGTTGGGAGCGGAGAGACTGTGGAGCCTGCTGCGCTCGGAAAGGTACGTGCCGGCGCTGGGAGCGGTGACGGGCAACCAGGCGGTGCAGCAGGTAAAGGCGGGCCTGAAGGCCATCTATGTGAGCGGCTGGCAGGCGGCGGCGGACGCGAATGAGGCGGGCACGATGTATCCGGACCTGAACCTGTATCCGTCGGACTCGGTTCCGAAACTGGCGGCCCGGTTGAATCAGGCGCTGGTGCGGGCGGACCAGATTGCATACGAACAGGGCCAGAACGGTGTTCACTGGTTTGCTCCCTTGGTAGCCGACGGGGACACCGGTTTTGGGGGGCCGCTGAATTCGTTTGAATTAATGAAGGCGATGATCGAAGCCGGGGTGGCGTGCGTGCACTTCGAGGATCAGTCGTCCTCGGCGAAAAAGTGCGGTCACCTGGGCGGGAAGGTACTGGTGCCAACCAAAGACGCGGTGCAGCGGCTGATCGCGGCCCGTCTGGCTGCCGATGTGATGGGAGTTCCCACGCTCATCATGGCGCGAACGGATGCGGAGAGTGCCGGGTTGCTGACCAGCGATGCTGACCAGTACGACCACGAGTTTATGACCGGGGAGCGCACGGAGGAAGGCTTGTTTGTAATTCGCAAAGGCGTAGAAGCGGCGATTGCGCGCGCCCTGGCGTATGCACCGTATGCGGATCTGATATGGTGCGAAACTTCGACACCCGACCTCAAGGATGCGCGGGAGTTTGCCGAGGCGGTGCTGCGGCACTATCCCAACAAGATATTGGCTTACAACTGCTCGCCGTCGTTTAACTGGAGAAAGCATCTTGACGAGACCATGCTCGGGAAGTTCCAGCTGGAACTGGGTGCGATGGGATACAAATTCCAGTTTGTAACCCTGGCTGGATTCCACGCGCTGAACCTCTCGATGTTCGATCTGGCGCGCGCGTACAAAGAGAACGGAATGGCGGCCTACTCACGTCTGCAGGAGAAAGAATTCGGCCGGGAGCGCGATTTCGGGTACGAAGCGGTAAAGCACCAGCGCTTCGCGGGGACGGGATACTTCGATGCCGTGCAGCAGACAATCACCGGAGGAATGGGCTCGACGCTCGCGTTACGCGGTTCAACCGAGGCCGAGCAGTTTAACGGCGCGAACGGAATTACCGCGGGCGACGCTGCCGCAGCGGGCAAGAAAAACGGGAAAGCCAACGGGAATGGACACGCAAAAAGCAATGGCAACGGAAACGGCCACCACGAGGAGCGTTCCGAGGGCATGGCCGCTGGCGACGGCCTGGCATTGGGCGAATCCGCGGGAGCTTCGCCGGGGGCTTAGGAGCAATCTCATGAGCTTTGTTCGGTACAACAATCCAACGAGGAACCGGTGAACATGGATACATATGTCTGTATTGCCCCGGACGTGAAGCTTGGCCAAGGGGTGAAATTGTCGAAGTTCATCAATCTATATGGTTGCGAAATTGGCGACGAAACGAAAATCGGGGCGTTTGTCGAGATTCAAAAGAACGCGTCCATCGGGCGGCGCTGCAAGATCTCGAGCCATTCGTTCGTTTGCGAAGGCGTCACCATTGAAGACAACGTGTTTATCGGGCACGGCGTGATGTTTATCAACGACTTGTACCCGCGCGCGACGGCTGCCGGAGGCGGTCTGCAGACCGAGGCCGACTGGAAAGTGGAACGCACGCTGGTGAAAAAGGGAGCGTCGATCGGTTCGGGTGCGACCATTCTGGCAAACACCACGATCGGGGAAAACGCAATTGTGGGGGCAGGCGCGGTGGTTACCAAAGATGTGCCGGATAATACCATCGTGGCTGGCAATCCGGCGAGGGTTTTACGTCAAATAGAACTGGGGGTAAGCCGGTGAATCCTACGCAGAATATTCCATTTCTAGATCTGGTTACGCCGCACGTTGAACTCGAACAGGAGCTGACGGCGGTTTTTCAGAAAGTGATCCGCTCCGCCGGCTTTATCGGCGGTCCGATGGTAGAGGGCTTCGAAAAAGAGTTTGCCGAGTTTTGCCACACGGCTCGTTCGGTTGCAGTCAACAGCGGGACCGACGCGCTGCGCTTCGCGCTGATGGCGGCCGGAGTGAAGGCGGGAGACGTGGCGGTGACCGTTCCCAATACCTTCATCGCCACGACCGAGGCTATCTCGCAGGCGGGAGCATTGCCGGAGTTTGTGGATATCGACGAGCGCACTTACAACATGGACGCCGGCATGCTGCGTGAATATCTGGAAACGCGCTGCACGGTGTCGGAGCAGGGCCACCTGGTCAGCAAGCGCAGCAACCGTCCGGTGACGGCGATTGTGCCGGTCCATCTCTACGGGCAGATGGCGGACATGGACGCGATTCTCGAACTGGCGGAGCAGTATCGCCTGCTGGTGATTGAAGACGCGTGCCAGGCGCACGGGGCCGAGTACTTCTCGCGCAAGCAAAACCGGTGGCTGCGGGCGGGCTCGATGGGGCGCGCGGGAGCGTTCAGTTTCTATCCCGGGAAGAACCTGGGAGCCTGCGGCGAAGGCGGGGCGGTCACGACCAACGACGGCGGTCTGGCGGACGCGGTCAAAATGATCCGGGACCATGGGCAGGCGAAGAAGTATTACCACGATGTCGAGGGATACAACGGGCGGCTGGACGCGATTCAGACCGGGATCCTGAGCGTGAAACTGAAGCATCTTCCGAAATGGAATGCCGAGCGCAGGGAGCGCGCCGAGGAATACAAGCGGCTGTTGGCGGCTTGCGAAGGCGGGTTGCAGGCGCCGTTCGAGCCGTCGTGGTCGCGCGCCGTTTATCACCTGTATGTGGTGCGGACGCAGGACCGGGAAGGGCTGATGGCGCATCTGGCGAAAGCCGGGATCGGCAGCGGCATTCACTATCCGATTCCGCTGCACCGGCAACGAGCCTATGCCTCGCTCGGATACAAACCAGGAGATTTTCCGGTGACGGAAAAAGTGGCAAGCGAGATTGTTTCGCTGCCGATGTTTCCCCAACTAACGGCGCCGCAACAGGCAAGAGTAGTAAGCGAGATTGCGCGCTACGTGCCGAGCACGGTTTCCGCGGCCAAATGAAGGCGGAACACCCGCGTGCGAGATTTCGACGGGCGAGGACGTCCGCGATCGCACCGTTTATCAGTAAGGACGGAGTCATAAGATGTCAACTACCGAAGTGGTAAGCCCCACGGTTTCGGAGATCGCGTGGTCCGGGCCGCGGCGAAAAATCTGGATTGATCTGGATAACTCGCCGCATGTGCCGTTTTTCCGGCCGATTATCAGCGAACTGAGAGCGCGGGGATACGAGCTGCTAATCACCGCCCGGGATGCCTACCAGGTAAAAGAGCTGCTGGAATACTACGGCGTCGAAGGCAAGGTAATCGGAAAGCACTATGGCAAGCACAAGATTCTGAAAGCCATGGGCACGATCTGGCGCGCGCTTGCGCTGATTCGATTAGCGCGCGAGGAAAGGCCGGAGATTTCCCTTTGCCATGGATCGCGGGGCTGCCTGATCACGTCGAAAGTGCTTAAGATTCCGAACGTCACCATAAGCGACTATGAATTTACGGCCGCGGTGCCGTGGATGCGGCCGACCTGGTTGATGGTGCCAAGCGTGATTTCCGACGAGCACCTGGGCGCGGGCGGATGCAAAATCGTGAAGTATCCGGGCATCAAGGAGGACGTGTATTTGCCGAGCTTCAGGCCCGACACCAGCTTGAAGAGGCGGCTGGGAATCGCCGACAACGCCCTGGTGGTGATGGTGCGGCCTCCGGCGACCGAGGCGCATTATCACAACCCGGAGGCGGAGGTATTGTTGAAAGCGGCGCTCAACCGGTTTGTCGCGGACTCTACGGCGCAGATCATTCTTCTGCCCCGCAACAAGAGACAAGAGGAAGAAACCCGGGAAGAGTGGCGAGAAGCGATTGCGAACGGCAAGATCGTGATTCCGGAACACGTTGAAGACGGTATGAACCTGATCTGGAACTCGGACCTGGTAATCAGCGGGGGCGGGACGATGAACCGCGAGGCGGCCGCGATGCGCGTTCCGGTCTACAGCATTTTCCGGGGCAGAATCGGCGCGGTCGATCGCTATCTGGCGGACGAGGGGCGTCTGGTGCTGCTCGAAAGCGTGCATGACGTGCAGACAAAAATTCTGGCAGTACCGCGGCAAAAATCCTCCAAATCGCTGACGCAAGGGCACGCCCCGGCGCTGGAAACGATTGTCGCGAATATCGACAGGATTCTCGAGACCATTCCCTGCAAATGGAAAACCGTGGGCCGCTGAGAACAGTTCACGGCCCAACCCCGACCCCTGACATGCCAGACCAGCCATCGGCAAACAAACCGGATCTCGAGCCGGTGGTCCGGAGACTCCTAGCGTATTGCCAGCAAAGAGAGTGGGCCGGCCACGATCCTTACGATGCCTTGAACAGCCGGCTGTTCGAAGCCCTCCCTTTTCTAAATTCGAGGCTTCCGCGACTGGTTCTCACGCAGTTCATGAAGCGCAGCCCAGTGAATCTGCGCTCGCTGGCGCTGGTGCCAAAGACGCAGAACGCGAAGGCGATGGCGCTGTTTCTTTCATCGCTGCTCAGGCTGCCCGACACGATTGCGGAGAACAGGGACGACCTTATCCGCTACATGATTGAAAGGCTGGCCAGTTTGCGCTCGCCAGGCACGGACTATTCGTGCTGGGGGTACAGTTTTCCCTGGCAGGGGCGGTCGATTCTGGTGCCGGCGGGAGCGCCGAATCTGGTGTGCACGACGTTTGTCGCAGAAGCCCTGCTGGATGCTCACGAGCAACGCCACGACGAGAAGTGCGTGAGCATGGCGGTGAGCGCGGCCGAGTATATCCTGAACGAACTTTATTGGAGTGATGGAACGAAGGCGGGTTTCAGCTACCCCATGCCGGGGTTGCGCGGCGAAACTCACAATGCGAACTTATTGGCGTCGGCGCTGTTCTGCCGAGTTTACAAACTCACCCGCCAAGAGAAATTCGTCGGGCCAGCCCTCGGAGTGGCGCGGCAGGCGGCAGGGAAGCAGCGGCCGGATGGTTCGTGGTACTACGGGGAAGCCGCGTCCCAGCAATGGATCGATAACTTTCACACCGGATATAACCTGGGAGCGTTGCGCTCGATCGGAGCGTCGCTCGGGGGCCCGGAGTTCGAGGACAGCGTGCGGCGCGGTTTTGAGTTTTATCGCGAGCATTTCTTCCGGGACGACGCGGCCCCGAAGTATTTCCACGACCGCGATTACCCGATCGATGTGCATTGTGTGGCGCAGAGTATTCTGACGTTGCTGGAATTTCAGGATTTGAATGCGGGAAACCTCCAAATGGTGCAGGCCGTGTTCGAGTGGGCGATGAAGCACATGTGGGACGAGCGCGGATTTTTCTACTATCGCGTTCTTCGGCTCGGCACGATTCGGACCTCCTACATGCGGTGGTCGCAGGCCTGGATGCTGCTGGCCCTGACGACCCTGCTGCGGAAGACGGAAGCGACGCGCCGAGAGGAAGGAACAGCGTCCAGAGCTCTGGTGAACGCTCAATGACCTTACCGAGCTTTGTGGTCATAACGCCGGCGCGCAATGAGGCGCAGTTCATCGGGTTGACACTTCAGTCGGTGGTGGCGCAAACGGTGCAGCCGGCAAGATGGGTGATCGTTAGCGACGGCTCAACCGACGGCACGGACGAAATCGTCGGGAAGTATGCGGCTGAGAACTCCTGGATCGAGCTGTTGCGCATGCCGGAACGGCGAGAACGGCATTTCGCCGGCAAGGTGAGTGCGTTCAACGCCGGATATGCGCGGGTTAAGGACGTGCCATACGAGGTCATCGTAAGCCTGGATGCTGACATTTCATTCGACCCCGATTACTTTGAAATGCTCCTGAAAAAGCTCTCCGAGAATCCGTCCCTGGGGCTGGTGGGAACGCCATTTGAGGATTCCGAACGCCGGAGCTACGACTATCGCTTTGTGAGCATCGAACATGTTTCGGGCGCGTGCCAGGTCTTCCGGCGGGAGTGCTTCGAGGAAATTGGCGGCTATGTTCCCGTGAAAGGCGGGGGGATCGATCATATTGCAGTGCTCACCGCCCGAATGAAAGGGTGGAAGACCCGGACGTTCGCGGAAAAAAAGTGCGTCCACCACCGCGCCATGGGAACAGCCGAACGCAGCCGACTGATGGCGAGATTCCGGTTCGGCATGCAGGACTATGCCTTAGGGGGCCATCCTTTGTGGGAAGTATTCCGGATGGTCTACCAGATGACGAAGAAGCCGGTTGTAGCCGGAGGAGTGATGCTCGGCGCAGGGTATTTCTGGGCTCTGCTGAGCCGCGCGCCGCGGCCGATTTCTCGGGAACTTGTAGCCTTTCGTCGCCATGAACAGATGCGGCGACTGAGGAAGTTCCTGACAGGCAACCGGACTTCGGGTGAGTCGCGGCTTGCCGCTCCCGCCGAGCGGGCGTGAGCCGCCAGGCAGCTTCAGGTCAGGAACCTACCTTGAATGAGACCCTCACAATGAGCCACAGCGCAGACCTCAATGTGTGCGGAGGCAGCAGCGCCGATCCCGGGCAGGGAAGCATGCCGTTATCGAAGGCGAAGGAGGGGCAGAGTTCCCGCTATCCCGGCCGGCTTATCGTGAATGCGGACGATTGGGGGCGAGACCGCGAAACGACGGACCGGACGCTCGATTGCATCCGTCAGGGAACTATTTCCGGAGTGAGCGCGATGATGTTCATGGAGGACTCGGAACGCGCGGCCGAAATAGCGCGCACGGCGGGAATCGATGCGGGTCTGCACCTGAATCTGACGACACCGTTGTCAGGGGGAGGCTTCCCGGGCACACTGGCTGAACACCACCACAAACTCTCTGCATTCCTGCTGCGAAACTCAATGCTACGTGTACTCTACTGTCCATGGTTGAAGCGATCGTTTGAATACGTCGTGGCCGCGCAACTGGATGAATATCAGCGGCTCTATGGGGAAGCGGCGCAGCGCATCGACGGTCATCATCACCAGCACTTGAGCGCCAATGTCCAGTTTGGAAATCTGCTGCCATCGGGCACGGTCGTGCGGCGCAATTTTTCATTCCTGGCGGGCGAGAAGAGCTGGGCAAACCGGATGTACCGGAAAACGGTGGACCGGAGACTGGCCCGCCGCTATCGCGTGGTGGACTTTCTGTTCCCGCTGAAGCCTCTGGAGCCCACGCGGCTGCAGCGCATTTTCTCAATCGCCCACCGGGCAGTCGTGGAGCTTGAGACTCATCCCGTCAATCGCGAGGAACATCGGTTCCTGACCGGCGGAGAGATATTTGGACTTTTGGGAGATATGACCATTTCTCCGAACTTCACGGCGGCGGTGGTGGAAAGCCGCAGCGCGCAATAGTCGATTCTCCAGAGTCATGGACAATCAGAAGCCACATATTGCGGTCTGTATCTGTACCTACAAACGGCCCGAACTTCTCAAGCGGCTGGTTGGCGAACTTCAGGGTCAGGACACGCAAGGTTTGTTTACATATTCGATCGTCGTTGCCGATAACGATGAGTTGCAGTCGGCGAAGGCAGTGGTGACGGAGTTTGCATCGTCGTCAATCGCCATCAAGTACTGCGTCGAGCCGCGGCAGAACATTGCGCTGGCGAGAAATAAGGCCATCGAGAACGCTGACGGCGATTTCGTGTCGTTCATCGACGACGATGAATTTCCGGAGAAAGATTGGCTGCTGAACTTGTTTCGGACGTGCGAACAATATCGAGTGGATGGGGTGCTGGGGCCGGTGCGCCGGCACTTCGATCAGACGCCGCCCGAGTGGATTGTGAAAGGCGATTTCTATGAGCGGCCGATCCATCCCACGGGCATGCCGCTGCGCTGGAGCCTCGGGAGAACTGGCAATGTGCTTTTGCGGAAGGGTTTGTTTACGCCGGGCGAGGCGCCGTTCCGGCCAGAGTTCCGTCACGGCGAAGATCAGGATTTTTTCCGGAGAATGATGGAGAATGGGCACCGGTTCGTTTGGTCCGCGGATGCGATTGCCTACGAGACAGTCCCGCCGATTCGATGGAAGCGTAGCTTTATGTTAAGGAAGGCCTTGCTGCGCGGGGCCACTGCGGCCCTGCACCCGACGCTCGGGGCGAAGGACGTGCTCAAGTCGGTGATCGCGGTGCCTGTGTACACGCTGGCTTTGCCGTTCGCTTTCATTATGGGGCAGCACTACTTTATGAGGCTGATGGTCAAGATCTGCGATCACCTGGGCAAGTTGTTTGCGCTGGTTGGGATCAATCCGGTCCATGAGCAGTATGTAACGGAGTGAGCGGAGGAGCGACGAATGAAGTGCGGTGATTATGAGGTGGCGGTCAGTGGAAAGATTGTAAGGATTGCCCAGCTCGATATCGATAAATACGAGAATGTTGAAGCCCCGGAAGCGCTCGTGGCGGATCTTCATGGCTTGAAGCGCCGAATTGATCTGGTGACCTTCATGCAGATCATGCCGGCGACGGAGCGCAAGTACAACTACCACTTTGAAATGGACAATCTCGCGATCCTGCCGGTTTCAACTTTCGACCACTGGTGGAACCATCAGATTCGTTCCCTGCCTCGGAACCGCGCCCGGCAGGCGGAAAAAAGAGGAGTCACGCTGAAGGAAGTGCCGTTTGACCGGACTCTCGCCGAAGGAATGTGCGCGGTTTACAACGAGACGACAGTGCGGCAGGGCAAGCCCAACGTGCATTACGGCAAAGACGTCGATACCGTGTATCGCGAAGCGGCGACATTTCTGGATCGGGCTGTTTTTATCGGGGCTTATTTTGAGGGCGAATTGATTGGCTTCGTAAAAATGGTCATCGACAAGACCAAAACGCAGGCGAGCCTGATGAACATCGTGGCCATGGTCCGGCATCGAGATAAGGCGCCGACCAACGCACTGATTGCGCATGCCGTTCGCGCCTGCGCCGACCGAGGTATTCCCTACCTGATGTATCAGAGTTTCGTCTACGGCAACAAAGAAGGGGACAGTCTGACAAACTTCAAGGAGATCAATGGTTTTCAGCGGGTCGATCTCCCCCGGTACTACGTGCCGCTGACTGCGTTGGGCCGCGTTGCGCTTCGTTTCGGGCTGCATCGCCGGTTTATGGATCAACTGCCCAAGCCCATTGCGGACAAGCTGAGAGAATTTCGCAGCGCCTGGTACAACCGAAAGCTCCGCTCGATGGCGGAAGCAACCTAAGTCTTCATTCATGCCAGGAATCGTAGGAATCATCACAAAACTGCCTCGGTCGCAGGCAGAGCCGCAGCTGCTGAAGATGGTGGAAGCTCTTCGCCACGAGAAGTTCTACGCGACCGGCACGTGGGTCGACGAGCAGTCGGGAATTTACGCTGGGTGGGTGGTGCGGCAAAACTCGTTCGCCGATGGAATGCCGCTCGTGAATGAGCGGGAGGACGTTTCGCTCATCTTTTCCGGTGAAGACTTTCCCGAGCTTGGAACGGCGAAGCGTCTCAAGGGAAACGGACACGCTTTCGAAGCGGAGGGGCCGTCCTATCTCGTACACCGATATGAAGAGGATAGGAATTTCTTCGGTAATCTGAATGGGCGATTCCACGGATTGCTGACCGATCGCACAAAACGAACGGCCACGTTGTTCAACGACCGGTACGGGATGCACCGGATCTACTATCACGAAGCGAAAGAGGCGTTCTATTTTGGGGCGGAGGCAAAGGCGATCCTGGCGGTGTGCCCGGAGCTGAGAACGCCGGATTACCGGTCCATCGGTGAGTTTATTTCTTGTGGTTGCGTGCTTGAGAACAAGACGATTTTTCGGAACATTCATGTTCTGCCGCCGGCTTCGGAATGGGTATTTCGCGACGGACAAGTTGAGCGGAAGGGCAGTTACTTTCAGGCGCGGGAGTGGGAAGAGCAGCCGCCGCTTGATCCGGAAGCATACTACCAGCAGCTTCGGGAAGTCTTTACGCAGAAATTGCCTCTGCACTTCCAGTCGCGGGAGCGGGTGGGGATGTCGCTCACCGGCGGACTGGATACAAGGATGATTATGGCGTGGCATAAAGCCGCGCCCGGCGAACTACCCTGTTACTCGTTTGGAGGGATGTTTCACGAATGCCAGGATGTGTCGCTGGCCCGGAGAGTTGCCGAGATTTGCGGACAGAAGCACCAGATAATTCCCGTGGGGAATGAGTTTCTCTCGCGCTTTGCGCATTACGCCGAGCGCACCGTGTTTTTGACAGACGGCTGTATGGATACGACTCACTCGCCCGATCTCTATGTGAATGAGCGGGCTGCGGCGATTGCTCCAGTGCGCATGACTGGGAACTACGGCGGCGAAGTGTTACGGAGAGTGCGGGCTTTTAAGCCGGGGCAGCCGGCTCCCGGCCTCTATACTCCCGACTTTCTTTCATATGTGGACGAGGCGCGCGCAACCTACGGACGACTGACGGAAGGGCATCCGCTGTCGTTTGCGGTATTTAAGCAGGCTCCGTGGCACCACTACGGGCTGCTCGCACTCGAGCAAACGCAACTGACGCTGCGTTCTCCTTATCTTGACAACGACATCGTGCGTACGGTATTCCGGGCCCCGCAGTCGGTGCTCACAAGCAACGACATTTCATTGCGCCTGATTGCCGACGGCGATACCACGTTGCGCAAGTTGCGGACCGATCGTGGGGTGGGCGGCAATGGCTCGCGCTGGGTGGCAATGGCCAAGCGGGGATATCTCGAATTCACCTTCAAGGCCGAATACGCCTACGATTACGGAATGCCGCAGTGGGTGGCGCGAGTGGACCATACGCTTGCGCCGCTGCATCTGGAGCGGCTGTTTCTCGGCCGGCACAAGTTCTACCATTTCCGGGTGTGGTACCGGGACGTGTTGGCGGCTTATGTTCGGGAGATGTTGCTCGATTCGAAAAGCCTGGCGCGTCCGTATTTGGACGCCAGGGGGGCGAGGAAGATGGTCGAAGGGCATCTCGGCGGAGGCCGCAACTACACCAGCTCGATCCACAAGTTGCTGACTCTGGAACTGATCCACCGAATTTTTATGGATTCGCAAGATGCGTGACCGTCAGCGACGAACCCTGGAGAGAAACTAAGTGCCGGCCAGCATTGCGACCCTCATATTCGTCGCTGGGATTATCGGGCTGTTTCTGCTCGATCGGGATCCGAAGGTCCGGACGTCGAAGGCCATGTGGATTGCAGTGCTTTGGATATCACTGGCTTGTTCAAGAAGCGCTGGCCAATGGATTGGCACACTTCAGGGCGTATCGATCACGGACACGGCGTCACAGGAGACGTCCTACACCGAAGGCAGCCCGATGGATCGCAGCATTTATACGATCATGCTGTTGGCCGGGCTGATTGTGCTCGTCGGCAGGCGCAAGAAAGTGATCGCGCTGGTAAAAGCGAACTGGCCGATTGTGGTTTTTGTCGGGTATTGCGCCTTGAGCGTGATCTGGTCGGATTTTCCGGACGTAACCTTCAAGAGATGGATCAAGTCCCTGGGCGATTTGGTAATGGTGCTGATTGTGTTGACAGAACGGGAACGCTATGCGGCGGTCAAACGGGTGCTGGCATGGACGGGTTTCTTGCTGATCCCGTTGTCGGTCTTGCTCATCAAGTTTTACCCCGATTTGGGACGCGGGTATCACCCGTGGACATGGACGCCGTATTACACCGGGGTGACGACCAACAAGAACGAACTTGGCCGAATATGTCTGGTGCTCGGACTGGGGTTTGTCTGGCGCATCCTGATCGCGTTGCGCTTGGGGCGGGGACGGGTTCGGGACAAGCAGCTACTTGCTCACGGGACGTGCCTGGCGATGGTCTTTTGGCTGTTTTGGATGGCCAACTCGATGACCTCTCTTTCCTGTTTTGTGATGGCGAGCGCATTGATGGCAGTGAGCAGCCTTCGCCTGGTGGCCCGAAGGTCGTGGATAGTGCATGCCATGGTTGCCGCGATGCTGTTGGTTTCGGTCTCGACGTTGTTCCTAGACATGGGATCCGGAGTGCTGCAGAGCATGGGGCGCGATCCGACCCTGACCGGACGGACAGATATCTGGAAACTGGTGCTTGGCATGTCCGGCAATCCATTTCTTGGAACCGGCTTCGAGAGCTTCTGGTTAGGTAAGCGACTGGATCGCATGTGGGCCATCTACTGGTGGCATCCGCGCGAGGCGCATGACGGGTATATCGAGCTTTACCTGGCGCTCGGCTGGGTGGGAATCACGCTATTTGGCTATCTTCTGGCCACCCGCTACCGAACGGTTGTGAAGGTGTTTCGTACAAATGCCGACGAAGGGAGATTGCGGCTGGCGTTTTTTGTGGTGGCGCTTGCATACAACTTCGCGGAGTCGGCATTCGGGACCTTGAATCCGATCTGGATCTTCTTCCTGCTAGCCACTTTGACCGTGCCGGGAGGGTGGACGAGAAAGCCGCACGAAGGAGTGCCGGCCAGGGAAAGACGCCCGATATCTGGGGGATCTGAGGGGGAGAACGCTCTCAGCACGGTTGGCCATGTTCCGGTTATGGGATTTTCCTCCTTATCCTCATGCACTTCCGTCTTGTCCATATGCACTTCCGTGTCTTGAATCGTCTTTCCGAGGGTCTAGACTAGTTGTAGACGGCGCCCGAGGCGACACGATACTATGCCGGCGCTGAAACGAATCGGAAAACATAAAATGCGCAAAAAACCTTCCCCCGCTTTCCTCTTGTTCTTCGCCTTCATGATTTTCTTCTACTCGAATTACGGTCACGCGCAGGCGTGGTCTGGGATTCTGAGTCCAACGTACGGCTCAGGGGCGTGTACGCTTGCGCCCTCCAGTGCTCCCGCTGCGTGCGGGATCGATTGGAGTACCGCCGGGGTGGGCGGAATTCCGCCTCGGACAACATTATGCTCGACGATCTCGGCCTCGACGTACGGCAATGGTTCGTCGGACGCGACCTCTGGTATTCAGTCGGCTCTCAACTCTTGCGCGAACGGTCAAACAGTTAGCCTGAGCGCAGGCACGTTTCTGATTAAGAGCCCGCTGAATATCCCATCGAATGTCACGCTGCGCGGCGCAGGGCCTGATCAGACCATTCTGACTACCAAGGGGTCGAACAGCAACGCTGGGGCGCTGAATCTGGGCAGCACGATTCCGAGTGCCAGTACCGTGAATATCACGAGCGGCGCTAAGGGAGGCTCAACGAGCCTGGTGGTGAGCAGCGCGTCGGGTATGTCGGTGGGTGGCTATCTCGAGGTCGTCGAGGCGAACCAGTCCTGGGTGAGTTCCAAGGGCGGTGAGGGGAATTGCACCTGGTGCGATTCCTGGAATGGAGCGAAATCCCGAGGCCAGATTGTCCAAATCACCTCGCTGAGCGGCACGACCGTAGGCATCTCTCCCGCGCTGTATTCGGACTACGCGAACACACCGCAGGCAGTCTACTTCACCATGGGTACGCAGTACGCGGGCATCGAAGAGTTCCAGATTTATCAGAACAACACGGGATATTTCGATGCGATCCATTTTAGCGGCTGCGCCTACTGCTGGGCCAAGGGTGTGGAAGTCAATTACGCGGATGGCGATTTCGTCGAGGTGCATTGGAGCTCTCACGTTGAAATCCGTGACAGCTATTTCTCGAACGCTTTCGCACACTCGCCTGGACAGACCGACGCGGCAATTGAGTTGCTCAATAAGACCTCGGACACGCTGGTCGAGAACAATATCGTTGAGCGCTGCCACGTTTGCGTGTTCTTGTCTCGTGGGGCCGCCGGCAACGTAGTTTCTTATAACTACATGGAAGGCGAGTACGACGCCAGCGCAACGAATTTTCTAGAATCGGGCATCGGCGCCCACGGCGCTCACCCCCAGTTCAATCTGATCGAAGGCAACGTAGTCCCCAAGATGGACTTCGATGAAATTTGGGGATCTTCCAGCCACTGGACGCTGTTTCGCAACTGGGCGACGGGAGCCACACAGGCCTGCACTCCGCTAAACGGGAGAGGCACTGTTGATTGTTCCAAAGGATGGTGGCCGTTCCAGGATGATGCGGCGATCTTGATGGACCATTTGTCGGTCTACTCGAATATAGTCGGCAACGTTATTGGCTCTGCTGCCCAAAACGGGCTGCTTGCGTATGGTTCTCCGACATCCCATACGGCGATGGTTGCGTTCCCTACGAACAGGTCCTACGACTCTACAAATTACAACCTTTCCTTTGGATATGGGGAAGCGAGTGACGATGGTTCTGGCAATGGGTGCGACGGCTCGTCGAACCCGCCCTGCCATAGTCAGGCCGCTTCTCAGACAGCCTTCATGCACGGCGACTACACGAATGCGGACGGAAATGTCCTTTGGGCCAGTGGTGTGACCCACTCGCTGCCCTCCTCGTTCTACCTTAGTTCGCAGCCTTCCTGGTGGGGATCGTTGCCTTTCCCGGCGATCGGGCCCGATGTCACCGGGTCAACCGGCGCTGGCGGTCACGCGACGCTTGGGGCTTCGAATCCGGCGCAGAATTGCTACATCAATGTGATGGGCGGAAGCGAAGGCGGAGCCGGCAGTCCACTCACGTTTAGCGCGGACAAATGCTACGCCTCAGGCGGTGGCCAGAGTGTTCCTCCGCCCACGCAGCTAAAAGCGACTGTACACTGATCGTCATACGCTAGCGACCAATTTGCGATGATTTTCCGGGAAGCCCCTCGGCTTCCCGGTCCTCATTTAAGTGCAGGTTTCGAGATACATCCCCCAATACCCAGATTTTCTCGCGCGCACAGCTTTTCGGATTGAACAAACCCAATGTTTGAAGGAAGCTTGAGACCGTTTGACGCCAGCGGCCAGTTTCGTCCAGGTGCGAGCCAGGGCGAGACGCGGAAGCTTGCCGTCCGGGGCGCCGGGTTCACCTTGCTCTCGGGAGGAGCCGGATTTGGCGTCCAGCTGATTTCTACCGTGGTGCTGGCGCGATTGCTGACACCGGGCGATTACGGGCTTGTGGCCATGGTCACGACGTTCAATCTGTTGCTGACCAATTTTGGGCTCAATGGATTTACCGAGGCGATCCAGCAGCGGGAGCAGATCAACCGGAGACTGGTCAGCAATCTGTTCTGGATTAATGCCGGTGTGGGGCTGCTGCTAACGATCGCCTTCGCGGGAGCCGGGTCACTGTTGGCACGATTTTATGGCGATCCGCGAGTGGCCCATGTAACCGTGGCGATCTCGCCGACAATTTTTCTGAGCAGTATTTCGGTGGAGCACCTGGCGCTGCTCAAACGGGCCATGCGTTTTTCGACCGTGTCATTCAACGACATGGTGGCCCGGGTGATATCGCTTACGGTTTCGATCGGGCTTGCCTGGTTCCACTTTGGGTACTGGGCGCTGGTGGCGGGCGCGCTGGCGACGCCGCTGACAACGGCGATCGGAGCGTGGCTACGGTGCCGCTGGATTCCGGGTTGGCCGCGCCGCGAGGCCGGGACGGGCTCGATGGTCCGGTACTGTCTTAACGTGTATGGCAGATTCAGTTTCAATTATTTCGCGCGCAACACGGATAATCTGCTGGTCGGGTGGAGATTTGGACCAAGCGCGCTCGGCTTTTACAAGAAAGCCTATGACCTGTTCCTGCTCCCCGCCTGTCAGCTGACGGCACCGCTGACTTCGGTCGCGGTGTCCGCTCTAAGCCGGCTGGATGCGAAGTCGGAGCAGTACCGGCGGTATTTTCTGCGCACAATCGCCATCATGGCATTTGTGGGAATGGGAATCGGAGCCGATCTGACTCTGGTCGCGAACGATATTATCCGGCTGGTTTTGGGGCCGGGCTGGGAAACTGCCGGGCGGATCTTCATGTTCTTTGGGCCGGGCGTGGGCATCATGCTCATCTACAACACGCACGGGTGGCTTCACCTTTCGATCGGAACTGCGCATCGGTGGTTCCGTTGGGTGATCGTAGAGTTTGCCGTAACCGCAGGCCTTTTTCTGGTGGGATTACATTGGGGGCCGGCGGGGATTGCGGGAGCATGGACACTCTCGTTCTGGATTCTCACGATTCCAGCGTTTTTGTACGCAGGCAGCCCGATCGGGTTCCGTTTCAGCCCGGTATTCGCCGAGATTTGGAGATACATTCTGGCGGGGCTGGCTGCTGGTTGCGCCGCGGCTGGTGTTCTGAGGGCGATGCCTCTCTTTGACAGTGTAGGCGGGGCGGCGGGCGCCTTCGTGCGGATTATGGCCGATTCCGCGCTGTTCGCGGTCCTTTATCTGGTCGCAATCATCGCCTTGCATGGAGGCGTAGCCCCACTCCTGCAATTCAAAGGACTCGCTTTAGAGATGATGCCTTGGGGAAAACGTTCCGAGTCCGTGCCTGCCGTCACGGTCGGCGAGGCGGAAACGGTGACAAGCTGAAACAACACAAGCAGAATCAGAGACCAGTCGACCCGATGATCGCTTAAGTACCACAAAACTAAATTCATGAACTCACTCGTCGAATATTTCCGTTGTCCTGAACGATACGTTCGGATCGCTTTGAGCGGCACTCCTTCGAAGAAAAAAGGATACTTCCGCTTCGGGGAAGAGACGCTCTACGGGAACTGTTCCGGGATTCTGCCCTCCGTCTCGCCCGAAGCTCTGGCGGGAAACGCGCTCGACCGGGTTCAGACGAAACAGGCAACGGTCTATCTGCCATTCGATTTAGAACAAGTCGTCGACAACCTGCGGAAGGAGCTGTATTCGGATTGGTGGTCGGGCGGGGGGCAGAAATCTGTGGCGGCAACTGTTTACTATGCAGTGCGTCCCCTTCTGCCGGTGGCCGTTCGCAAGCATCTACAACAGATACGGTTGGCGAATTGGAGCCAGCTGCGTTTTCCGCATTGGCCGGTGGATCGTACGGTCGATGGGCTGATGGAGCAGTTGTTGTTGCTTGCCATGCGCGCGCAAAACGTGGACCAGATCCCGTTTATTTGGTTTTGGCCGGAAGGGGCTTCGAGCTGTGCGGTGATGACGCACGATGTCGAAACCGCGGCCGGAGTCGAGCTTTGCCGCATGTTGATGGACATGAACGAATCATTTGGCATCAGCGCGTCCTTCCAGGTGATCCCGGAGGAGCGCTATCAGGTTACACAGACATATCTGGATTCGCTGCGGGAACGAGGATTTGAAGTCGCGGTTCACGACCTGAATCATGACGGCCGCCTTTTCCACGATCGAAAGTGCTTTTCCGAACGTGTGGCCAAAATCAATGCGTATGGCAAACAGTTTAGAACGACTGGCTTCCGGGCGGGTGTGCTTTACCGCAACCAGATGTGGTATGACCTGCTCGATTTCGAATATGACATGTCGGTGCCGAACGTCGCGCACCTCGATCCGCAACGCGGCGGATGCTGCACGGTGATGCCCTACTTCGTCGGCAAGGTTCTCGAAATCCCGGTCACCATGACGCAGGATTATTCCTTGTTCCACATTCTGAAGGATTATTCGACCACGCTGTGGGAGCAACAGATCGAGCTGATCATGGAGAAACATGGCCTGATCAACATGATCGCTCACCCCGACTATCTCACGGGGGACCGGGAGCGAAATCTCTATCAAGCCCTTTTGGCCCATTTGTCGCGGTTGAGGCAACAGCGGCAACTGTGGATTACGACGCCCGGCGAAGTGAATCGCTGGTGGAGAGAGCGGGCTGAAATGACGATCGTGGAATCGAACGGCCAGTTGCACATCGAAGGCAGAGGTAAAGAGCGGGCTCGCATTGCCTATGCGACCGAGAAAGACGGCCGGCTGGAGCTGGCTGTGCAACCAGCGTTCGTCGCGTAATTATTTTGCTTTCCCCCAAAAAATAGGACCCTTCAACCTCCCCAACCACATTTTGTCAAACGAGTAGGAGGCTAAGTGTCAGGGTGCAATGTAACCATAATCGGGGCCGGTCCGTACGGGCTGGCGGCAACTGTCTATTTGCGGGCGGCGGGGATTGAAACGCGAACATTCGGAGAACCGATGGCATTCTGGGCAAATCAGATGCCGGCGGGGATGTGTCTTCGATCGAGCTGGGAAGCTTCGCATATCGGCAACCCGAGGGGCGCGCTGACTCTCGATGCTTTCCGCGAGCGCACGGGAAACCACATTGGGAAGCCGATCCCGCTGGACCGTTTTGTTCAGTATGGGCTGTGGTATCAGAAGGAGGCCGTTCCCGACGTCGATCGACGGCGAGTGACATGCGTTGAGCAAAACGGCCACGGATTAAAGGTAAGTTTGTCTGACGGAGAGCAGTTCGCATCGCGGCGGGTGGTGGTCGCCACGGGGATTGAGCCGTTCGCGTATCGCCCGAAGGAGTTTTCAGCGGTTCCAAGAGAACTGGCTTCGCACACGGTGGATCAAAACGACCTCAGCAAGTTCAAGGGGAAAGTCGTCGCGATCGTTGGAGGGGGGCAAAGCGCGCTGGAGTCGGCGGCTCTGCTCCAGGAGTTTGGGGCGAAACCGGAAGTGCTGGTGCGGGAGTCGTCGCTGAACTGGGTGGGTTTGCACAAGCGCCTGCATCGCCTGGGCCCTCTTTCGAAGCTGCTTTATTCGAATCGCGACGTAGGGCCGGCGGGAATCAGCCGCCTGGTGGCGGCACCGCACCTGTTCAGACGGTTTCCGAGAGAGTTTCAAGATAGGGTCGCGTATCGCGCGATCCGCCCAGCCGGCGCCGGATGGCTACAACCGCGGCTGGAGGGCGTAAAGATTTCGTTGGGGCGAAAGGTTACGGAGGTGGCCGAAAAAGGGAGCCGTCTGAAGCTGAAACTGGAAGATGGCACCGAGCGTCTGGTCGATCATTGCCTGCTCGCGACTGGATTCCGGGTTGACCTGAGCCAGTACGCTTTTCTGGCTCCGTCATGGTTGCAGCAGCTTCGGACCATAGACGGATTTCCGGTGCTGAGCCGTGGGTTTGAAAGCTCGGTCCCCGGCCTGCATTTTCTGGGGAAACCAGCCTCGTGGAGTTTTGGGCCGCTGCTCTGTTTTGTTTCCGGAACAGAATTTGCAGGTACCGAGTTGGCCTGCTTCATGAAGAATGTCAAGGGAGGCGCTAACGGCCATGGATAGCACCGTCAGCGTCTTAGCCGAACCCAGAACGGCGGCGCGCTTCGAAAACAAGACTACCGGCGCGGTCATTCTGGGCGGTGACTACCAGGGGCTTGGAATTGTGCGCAGCCTGGGCAGGCACGGGGTTCCCACCTGCATTGTGGACGACGAGCACTCGATTGCGCGCTATTCGCGCTATGCGGGACGGGCCGTGCATTCTCCGAATCTGAAGCAGGAACGCCAGACCGTTGACCAGTTGCTGAGTCTGGGCCGACGGCTGGGTCTGGAAGGCTGGCTGCTATATCCCACGCGCGATGAACTGGTGGCTGCGATTTCGCGACATCGGGACGAACTGGGTGAGGTGTTTCGAGTTCCGACCGCGGAATGGGAAAGCGTGCGCTGGGCATGGGACAAGCGGAATACCTATGAACTGGCGGCGCAACTGGGAATTCCGATTCCCACGACCCGATATCCCGATAGCCTTGCGGACCTGGAACAGTTTGACGAGATGACACCGCCGTTTGCCATCAAGCCGGCCATCAAGGAACACTTTGTTTATGCGACCCGGGTGAAGGCGTGGTGCGCGAACAGCCACGCGGAACTGCGGACGTTGTTTCAGAAGGCGTTCGACATCGTGGGGCCGGGCGAAGTGATGGTGCAAGAGGTGATCCCCGGCGGAGGCAGCCAGCAATATTCCTATTGCGCATTCTTCCGCGAGGGCGAGGCTGTGGGAAGCATGGTGGCGCGCAGGAGACGCCAGCATCCGCTGCAATTCGGCCGGGCCAGCACGTTCGTCGAGACCATTGATCAGCCCGAACTGGAAGAAGTGTCCGAGCGGTTCTTGAGGGCGATTGATTATTACGGATTGGTGGAACTGGAATACAAACTTGACCCGCGCGACGAAGAATTCAAATTGCTGGACGTCAATGCGCGGACGTGGGGATATCACTCTCTGGGCACAAGCGCGGGTGTGGACTTCAGCTACATGCTGTTCGCGGACCAAATGGGACTACCGGTGTCGCCGGCTAAGGCGCGGCCCGGTGTCGGCTGGATGCGAACCACTACCGACATCCCGACTGCGATTCTCGAAGTCCTGGGTGGAAGCTTGAACATGAGTGGCTATCTGCGATCGCTTGGAATGTGCCGGACGGAGGCGGTATTCAGCCTGGCGGACCCCCTTCCCGGCATCGCCGAGTTGGTGTTGATTCCGTACCTAGCAATGAAAAGGGGATTTTGACAGGGACTCGCAGTCAGCCAAGGGGAGTGTCCCTTTGGTACTGCTCCATTTCCTGCAATTTCCTGTAAGATATTCTCACTATTACGGTTAGTTAACGGCTGCAGGTCGACCTTCCCCCGGCATACTAGTTATGGGCTTCCAAGAAACCATGCGACCTTTTGACTCTACGCTCGGTTCGCCAGTCGGGAGGCATTGCGGTGTTCCGGAGTGTCTGGCGCAGGATTTGTTTGTCGAGCAAGCCAGGCGAACGCCTGGACGGGCAGCGGTGATTTCGTCAAAGCGAACGCTGACGTATGCCGATCTTCTTTCCGCGTCCCGCACGCTCGGATATCGCCTAAGGGGACTTGGGGTCAAGCCCAATACGCTGGTGGCGGTCGTGATGGACAAAGGGTGGGAACAGATCGCGGGCGTGCTGGGCATTCTCGAAGCGGGCGCGGCCTACCTGCCGATTGACCCGAGTGTTCCATCGGAGCGTTTGCGCTACCTGTTAGAGAATGGGGAAGTGGAGGTCGTTGTTTCGCAGTCGTGGGTAGAGGAGAGGATGACGTGGCCTCGAAACGTCGTGCGGCTGTGCGTCGATCTGGAAGATCTGAGCGAAACTCATCTGGAACCACTGCCGCGCGTGCAGACCGCGGACGATGTCGCCTATGTGCTCTACACCTCCGGTTCGACGGGGAACCCCAAGGGAGTCATGATTGGCCACCGGGGGTTGGTCAATTGCATTGTTGAGACCAATCGCACGTTCGGCGTGACCTCCGATGATCGGGCGTTGGCAGTGACTGCGCTCCATCACGACATGTCGGTATATGACATTTTCGGCCTGCTGGCTGCCGGGGGCACCATTGTGATGCCGGACCGCGAGGGCACGCGTTCGCCGGATCATTGGGTGGAACTGATCGGGCGGGAGCAGGTAACGGTGTGGAACTCGGTGCCAGCCTTCATGGAAATGCTGCTGGTGCATGCGGCGGCGCAAAACCTTCGGGTGCCGAATCGGCTGCGGCTTGCGTTTTTGGGCGGGGATTGGATTCCGCTGACGGCGCCAGCTCGGATTCGCGAACACTTTGGAGATGTACGGGTCGTGAGCGTTGGCGGTCCAACCGAGACCACGGTTTGGAATATCTGGTATGCGGTTGATGAAGTTCGGCCAGGGTGGGGCAGTATTCCCTACGGCCACGCGATCGCAAATACCCGCTATTACGTGCTTGATGAGAATCTGGAGGACTGCCCGGCGGGAGTGGCCGGCGAGTTGTGCTGCTCGGGCGTAGGACTGCTCAAAGGATATTGGCGGAACGAGGAGCAAACGAAGGCGCGAACGGCGATTCATCCACGAACGGGGGAGCGGATTTACAAAACCGGGGATCGCGGCCGGCTGATGCCGGACGGGGAGATTGAATTCCTGGGACGGATCGACCGGCAGATCAAAATCAGCGGGCAAAGGATTGAGCTTGGAGAAATCGAGGCTGCGCTGATCCGGCAGCCCGGGGTCAAGCAGGCGATCGTCGATGCGGTCGACCTGGAGGGGCACAAAAAGCTGGCTGCGTA
The DNA here is from genome assembly GCA_963791085.1 of uncultured Acidobacteriaceae bacterium. Taxonomy (GTDB): domain Bacteria; phylum Acidobacteriota; class Terriglobia; order Terriglobales; family Acidobacteriaceae; genus Acidiflorens. Next base: position 989,323 of record CAWBQG010000001.1, read on the forward strand.
TGTGGTGCCTGAAAAAGGCGTGCTGCTCGAAGGACAGAAACTGCGTACCGCGCTGGAAGTTCTGTTGCCTGCTTATATGGTCCCATTCTCTTTCTTAATGATGGAAACCCTGCCGTTGAATAGCAATGGCAAGGTGGATCGCAGCCTGCTTCCGGCGTCAACGGTGGCGGCGGCCGGGCCATCGAACGGCCATTCGGCGGCGAAGAGCGGCATGGAAGAGACGGTTTCGGCGGTGTGGCGGAAACTGCTCGGGCTTGAGCATATCGGGCCGGAAGACAACTTCTTTGACATGGGCGGGGACTCGATTCTATTGGTTCAGGCGCATGGCGAGTTGCAGAACGCACTGAATCGCACCTTTCCAGTAACGGACTTGTTTCAATTTCCGTCGGTGCGAACCTTGGCGCGGGCGCTGGAGGGACAGGCGCGGCAACAACAGGGCGGCCGGGAAATGGCCGACAGGATTCGCAAGCAACGGGAAGCATTGGCAAGACAACGTACGGCAGGACGGTTCCATGAGTGAGCACGAGACACAGGATCTAAGCAACGCACTGGCAATTGTCGGCATGTCGGGCCGGTTCCCGGGAGCCGCAACGGTCGAGGAGTTCTGGCGCAATCAGCTCGAAGGCACCGAGTCGGTCAGCCAGTTCCGAGTCGAGGAACTCGAGGTCGCGAATGCTGCCATGCTGGCGCAAGATCCCGGCTATGTGCGGGCACGTCCCATCCTCAAGGATGTGGATTTGTTCGACGCGAGCTTTTTTGGCGTTTACCCCAAAGAAGCGGAGTTGATGGATCCGCAACAGCGGATTTTCCTGGAGTGCTGTTGGGAGGCGATTGAAGATGCCGGTTATGACCCGCTGAATTGTCCGGAAATGACGGGCGTTTATGCGGGCTGCAGTCCGAGCACGTACTTTTTGCGGAATGTGTGCCGCGACCGGCGGTTTATCGAAGACTATACCGTTGGATATCAGGTTGCGAACTATCCGGTGACACTGGGCAGCAACGTTGACTTTCTGGCGACCCGCGTCTCCTACAAGCTGAATCTGAAGGGGCCGGCATTCACGATGGTGGCGGGCTGCTCGACGTCGCTGATCGCCGTTTGCCAGGCGGCGCAGGCGCTGCAGAGCTACCAGTGCGACATGGCGCTGGCCGGCGGGGTCTCGATCACATTTCCGCAGAAGCGGGGGTATCGCTATCAGGAAGGCGGAATGGTTTCGCCCGACGGGCATTGCCGCGCGTTCGACGCGAATGCGGACGGTACCGTTTTTGGCAGCGGCGCAGGCGTGGTTTTGCTGAAACGGCTTGAGGATGCCCTGGCCGACGGCGACTCGATCTACGCGGTCGTGCGCGGCTTTGCGACCAACAACGATGGCTCCGATAAGGTTGCCTACACGGCGCCGAGCGTCGAGGGTCAGTCGCGCGTGATTGCCACGGCGCAGGCGCTGGCAGGCGTTTCGCCGGAATCGATCGGCTACATCGAGGCGCATGGAACCGGCACGCCGCTGGGAGATCCAATCGAGATGGCGGCGCTGACGCAGGCCTTTCGTGCGCACACACAGGCCAAGCAGTTCTGCGCCGTGGGCACAGCGAAAACGAATGTCGGGCACCTCGACATTGCAGCGGGGATTACCGGATTGATTCACGCCGCCCATGTGGTGCGCGACGGCATGTTTCCGCCGACCTTGCATTTTCAAAAACCGAACCCGAAGCTTGATCTCGAAAACAGTCCTTTCTTTTTGAATGCCGTGCGCCGGGAATGGAAGTCCGGGGATAAGCCGCGCCGAGCCGGAGTGAGCGCGTTTGGCGTGGGCGGCACGAATGCGCATGTGGTGCTGGAGCAGACGCCGGAGCGGAAGGCAGAGCTTTCGTTGCGTCCCGCGCATTTGCTGGTTTTGTCGGCGCGTTCGGAAGCGGCGCTTGACCAGGCGACTGCGAACCTGGGGCAATATCTCGCCCGGCATCCCGAGGTCAACCTTGCGGACGTTGCCTGGACCCTGCAGGTTGGGCGCCGCGCGTTTCCGTGCCGGCGAGCCGTTGCGGCGCGCAACCCGGCAGAGGCCGTTCAAATTCTTTCGCCACGGGAAGGGAAGCGGTTGTCGGCCCGCCTGAAGCCGCTGGAGAATCCGGCGATTGCCTTTCTGTTTCCCGGGCAAGGATCGCAATACCCGAACATGGGGCGCGAGCTGTATCAGACGGAGCAGGTATTTCGCGAAACCGTGGACCGGTGCGCCGAAATTCTCCGCGCTCCCTTGGGAGAAGACCTCCGCACGCTGCTCTACCCGGCGGAATCTGTCTCAGACGAAGCGAAGAAGCGCGTCACGGACACGATTATTGCGCAGCCGGCAATTTTTACCATGGAATACGCGCTGGCGCAGCTTTGGAAAAGTTGGGGAATCCAGCCTTCCGCGATGCTCGGACACAGCATCGGCGAGTTTGTCGCTGCTTGCCTGGCGGGAGTGTTTTCGCTTGAAGATGCTTTGCTGCTGGTAGCGGCGCGCGGAAAGATGATGCAGGATCTGCCGCGCGGCGGCATGCTGTCGGTACGCATGCCGGAAGCGGAACTCCGCGGACGATTGAATGGGAAACTGTCGCTGGCGGCCGTCAATTCGCCATCGCTCTCGGTGGTTGCGGGGCCGTTCGAGGCCCTCGAAGAATTCGAGAAGAAAATCACGCAGGAAGGCATCGCTTGCCGCCGCCTGGTGACTTCGCATGCGTTCCATTCGGCGATGATGGACCCGATCATTGAACCGTTCACCCGGCGCGTAGCTCAGGTTCGGCTGCATCCGCCCCAGATTCCGTATGTTTCGGGCGCCACCGGAACCTGGATTACCGGGGCCGAGACGACCGATTCCTCGTATTGGGCGCGTCATTTCCGCCAACCCGTTCTGTTCGCCCCGGCTCTGGCCGAGTTGCGCAAGGCGCCGAACAGCATTCTTCTCGAGGTGGGTCCGGGAAGCGTATTGGCGACCTTGGCGCGGCAGCACTCGGGCGTGCTCTCAGACCAGCCAATTGTCAGCTCGCTCGCTGACGGATTTTCGGGCGAAGGCGATGCCGTCAGTGTGATGAACGCGCTCGGCGCGCTCTGGACGGCAGGCGCGCGGCCGGATTGGCGCAACCTTTATGGCGAAGAGAAACGGCGGCGGATCTCGTTGCCGACTTATCCGTTCGAACGCAAACGCTATTGGATCGATGCTCCGCTTGCCGAGGAATCCTCCGCCTCGGCAGTGGTACCCGTAATTGCGGCTTATGAGCCGCCCAATCAAGCCAGTGAGGAAAACAGACAGGTGAATCCGAATATGGAAATGCCCGCAGCTTCTCCCGTCGCGGTGTCGCGCCGGACGAAGATCGTGAAGATTCTCAGCGAAGTTCTCGAAGACCTGTCCGGGGTCGATGTCTCGCAAGCCGACGGCGCAACGAGCTTCCTGGAGATGGGGTTCGACTCGCTGTTTTTGACCCAGGTGACGCAGGCCTTGCAGACCAAGTTTAGCCTGAAGATTACTTTTCGCCAGTTGCTGGGCGACTTATCGTCGATGGACGCGCTTTCGGAGTATATCGACGGCAAGCTTGCGGCGGACGTTCTGGCCGAGCCAGTTGCACCAACTGCAACCGTGCCCGCCTTCGTTTCGGCTACGCCCGGCGCGCCGTCGCCTGTGGTTTTGCCGGCCAGCAGTCCCAGCTATGCTTCCGCAAACGCAAATGGAGATAGTGTTATGCCGGAATCCCCCGTTGAACGCCTGATGCGCGAACAGCTCAACGCGATGAACACGCTGTTTGCAAAACAGCTGGAGGCGCTGCACGGTTCATCGGTTGCGCCCGCGGCTGCTACGCCACCTGCCCGGCCCTCGCCGGCGGCCGCAGTGCCCGCGTCCTCAACCGGACCATCGATGCCTGCGTCCGCAGCGCCCAGCACTCCCTTGCCGGCTGCGACGCCCGCTGCAACGATGACCGGCACGGCCCGGGAAGAATTCAAGCCCTTTGGCCCCTACAAACCGCCGCAAAAGGGTGTGTCGGGGAATATCACGTCGCAACAGGAGACGGGACTTCGAAAGCTGATCGAGTTGTACACACGGCGCACCGCAAAATCAAAGAGCTTCACTCAGCAGCATCGCGCCGAACTCGCGGATCCCCGCGTCGTTTCCGGTTTCCGCGTGCAGTGGAAGGAGATCGTCTACCCGATCGTTACGGAAAAATCACAGGGAGCGCGCCTGTGGGATGTGGACGGTAACGAGTACATCGACATCCTCAACGGATTCGGACCGATCATGCTGGGGCATCGTCCGGAATTTGTCGAGCAAGCGATTGCGAAACAATTGCATGAAGGATTTGAAATCGGTCCGCAAACGCCGCTGGCGGGCGAGGTCGCGAAGATGTTCTGTGCGATGACCGGCAACGAGCGCATGACGTTTTGCAACACTGGCTCGGAAGCCGTGATGGCGGCGCTGCGTGTGGCGCGAACGGCGACAGGGCGGAACAAAGTCGTGCTGTTTGCTGGTGCTTACCATGGCATGTTTGACGAGGTGCTGGTCAAGGACGTGAAGAAGGCCGGCGTTCATCATTCGGGTCCCGTTGCGCCGGGAATCCCGCGGGAAAATCTCTCGAACATGACCGTGCTCGAGTACGGCGCGCCCGAGTCGCTCGAGTGGATTCGCCAGAATGCCAACGATCTGGCGGCTGTTCTGGTTGAGCCGGTGCAGAGCCGGCATCCTCACTTGCAGCCACGCGAATTTCTGCAGGAAGTTCGAAAGATTACAGAGAGTTCCGGCTCGGCTTTGATCTTCGATGAAGTGGTCACCGGTTTCCGGGCCCATCCGGGAGGATGCCAGGCGCTGTTTGGAATCCGCGCAGACCTTGCCACCTATGGGAAGGTAGTAGCCGGTGGAATGCCGATCGGTGTTCTCGCGGGTAAAGCGGCATTCATGGACGCGCTCGACGGTGGATCCTGGCATTTCGGCGACGACTCGTATCCGGAAGTAGGCGTTACGTTCTTTGCCGGAACATTTATCCGTCACCCCCTCACACTCTCCGCCATGAAAGCCGTGTTGGAGCATTTTGAGCAACAGGGACCTGGCCTGCAGAAGAGTTTGAACGAAAGGACTACCAAGCTGGTCACGGCGCTCAACGAATTATTCGAGCGGGAGCAGGTGCCGACGCGCATCGAGCATTTCGCCAGCTTCTTCTATTTTGCGTTTCCGACAGAAGAGCGGTTCGCCAGCCTTTTCTATTACTTCCTGCGCGCCAAAGGTGTGCATATTCTGGAAGGATTCCCGTGCTTTGTCTCTACGGCGCACACGGATGCCGATCTCGAAAAAATTGTGGCGGCGTTTAGGGAAAGTGTTGCCGACATGCAGCATGCCGGCTTTTTCGCGAAGCCGGGCAACGTGGTGGATTCGATCGCGGCTTCCGCCGCGACCTCGATGGCGGTAACAACTGCGGCCAATGTCTGAAGTTCCCGTTACGGAGCCGCAACTGGAAGTCTGGCTGTCGGATCAATTGAGCGATGACGCCTCCTGCTGCTTCAACGAATCGTTCAGCCTGCGCATGAGGGGCAAGGTCAATGAGAGCGCGATGAAAGAGGCCGTTCGAGCGGTGGTGAATCGTCACGACGCGTTGCGGGCGAAGTTTGTCCACGAAGGACAAATGCAGAGATTTGCGCCGCAACTCGCACTCGAAATTCCCACGACTGACCTTACGCCTCTAAGCGCAGCGGAACGCGACGCGCGCGTCAAGCAGATTATCCGCGACGATGCGCATACCCCATTCCATCTTGCGGAAGGGCCGATGGTTCGGGCTCAGTTAGTGAAGCTGGCGGCGGATTGCTGGCAGCTGGTTTTCACGGCGCACCATATTGTGTGCGACGGGTGGTCGACGAATGTTCTGCTCGATGAGCTGGCCAGGATTTACAACGGGCTGAACGCCGGCAGTTCATGGTCCTTGCCCGCGCCCATGAGCTTTGCCGACTACGCGAAATCGCAGCGGGAATTTCTGGACGGCCCCGAAGGCGCGAAAACCGAGCAATTCTGGCTCGAACAATTCCGCCAACCGGCTCCATTGCTCGATCTGCCAACCGACCGGCCGCGGCCCGGCATCCGGGAATTCAAAGGCGCGACTTACCGCGCCCGAATTTCCGCCGATTCTTACAACGCGCTCAAGAAAATGGGCGCGAAGCGGAAGTGCACGCTGTTTGCCACGTTGCTTTCCGGCTTCCAGATTCTGCTGAGCCGCCTCAGCGGGCAGGATGACATCGTCGTCGGGATACCCACGGCCGGACAATCGCTTTTGGAAGACGCCGTATTAGTAGGACATTGCGTCAATTTCATTCCGCTGCGCGGGAAGCTGGCTGGCGACCCCACTGCGGCCGAGTTCCTGACAAACACAAAGCAAACGGTTCTCACCGGCTACGAGCATCAGAATTACACTTATGGCCGGCTGGTCAGAAAGCTGCAGATTCCACGCGATCCGAGCCGCCTGCCATTGACGGAAGTGCAGTTCAATCTCGAGCGGGTCGGCGATGGCATGAAATTCGACGGATTCGAAGCCACAGCCGATCCGAACCCAAAAAGCTTCGTCAATTTCGATATCTTTCTTAACGTGGTGGAGTCGAAAGACGGGCTGATGCTGGACTGCGATTACAACACGGGCCTGTTCGACGAGGCGACGATTGCCCGCTGGCTGAGCCACTACGAAACTCTGCTCCTCGGGATGGTCGAAAATGCCGACCAACCAGTCTCGCGGCTGCCTTTGATGAATGCGGCCGGCTGCCAGCAGATGCTGGTTGATTGGAACCGGACGGCTGCCGATTACCCGCGCAATATGTGCGTGCACCAGTTGTTTGAGGCGCAGGCGCGAAAGACTCCGGACGCGGTGGCCGCAGTGTTTGAAACCGAGCAGTTGACGTATCGTGAGCTGGATCGCAAAGCGAACCAACTCGCGAACTATCTCCGAAAAGCCGGAGTTCATCCAGGCGTGATGGTGGGCGTTTTCGTCGACCGCTCGCTCGACATGATTATTGCCCTGTTGGGCATCATGAAGGCGGGAGGCGCCTATGTTCCGATGGATCCGACCTATCCGGCCGAACGGATTTCTTTCGTGCTCAACGATGCGAGCGTGCCCGTCCTGCTGACGCAGGAACCCCTGTTCAAGACCGTGAATGTGGGCAGCGCGCGCCACATTTTCCTGGACAGCGAGTGGGCGAGTATCGCGCAGCATTCGAGAGAGGCTCCGCCGGTGGCGGCCACGGCTGACGACTTGGCTTATGTCATCTATACGTCGGGCTCGACCGGAAAACCGAAGGGGGTGGAAATCTCACATCGGGCCGTAGTCAATCTGCTGCTGTCGATGAGCAAGAAACCCGGCCTGGGCGCGAGCGATACGCTGGTTGCGGTAACCACGCTCTCGTTCGATATTGCCGGGCTCGAGTTATTTCTGCCGCTGGCGGTCGGTGCAACCCTGGTCATTGCGAGCCGCGAAGCTGCCGCCGACGGCAACCTGTTGCTGGCGCGCCTAGTCAGTTGCGGGGCTACTGCGATGCAGGCTACGCCGGTGACGTGGAAGCTGCTGATTGAGGCGGGATGGAACGGCAAGCCTGTTTTGAAAGCGCTTTGCGGAGGGGAAGCTTTTCCGCGCGATCTGGCGAACGAACTGGTGCGCCGGGCGCAATCGGTGTGGAACATGTATGGACCGACGGAGACCACAATCTGGTCTTCCACAATCGAGGTCAAAGCGGGCGACGAGCCAGTGCCGGTCGGACCGCCGATCGACAACACCCAGTTTTATGTGCTCGACCCGAACAATCAGCCAGTCCCAATCGGAGTGGCGGGAGAACTCCACATTGCCGGCGACGGGCTGGCGCGCGGATATTTCCATCGTCCCGAATTGACGGCGGAAAAGTTCGTTGCCAATCCATTTTCCTCGGAATCGGCACCGCGTACGGGTGCGCGCATGTACAAGACTGGAGATCTTGTGCGCTACCGCACCGATGGCAGCATTGAATTTCTGGGGCGGCTCGACCACCAGGTGAAGTTGCGCGGCTTCCGGATCGAGCTGGGAGAAATCGAAACTGCGCTGGTCCGCTATCCGGGAGTGCGCGAGGCGGTCGTGATCGTCCGCGAAGATATTCCTGGCGATAAGCGGTTGGTCGCCTATGTGACCAGCGACCAGCAGGCGCTCACGATCTCGGCTGTGCGCGAGGCGCTGACCGGCAAATTGCCGAACTACATGCTGCCGTCGGCGGTGGTCCGCATGGATGCGATGCCGCTCACACCCAACGGCAAGATCGATCGTAAGGCGCTACCCGCGCCTGATACGGCTCGCACGGCGCGGCAGCGGGAGTTCGTGGCTCCGCAAACGGAACAGGAAAAGACTTTGGCCGCGATCTGGGCCGAGGTGTTGCACCTGGATCGAGTGGGCGTGCAGGACAATCTGTTTGAACTGGGTGCCGACTCACTGCACATTTTCCAGATTGTGGCGCGTGCCGGGAAGACGGGGATGAGAATCCCTCCGGCACTGATTTTGAAGCACCGAACGATTGCCGCGGTGCTGGCGCAGATGGATCAGGGAGCTGTTCCGGCAAAAGCGGCGCCGGCAATTGTGGCGGTCTCCCGCGATCGTTATCGCGTGAAAACAGTTTTGAAGGTATCGGAGAAAGAGCGAGTAAACTGAGCACGCGACTAAAGTGAACATTTTGGAGAACCCAGAAGCAACTGCAACAACGGCGTCCTCTCCCGAGCAAGGGGAAGTCTTTGTCCTGCCCGCATCGCTGGGCCAGGAAAGATTCTGGGCCCTGGACCGGCTGAATCCGGGGAACCCGACCTGGAGCGTGCCGGTGCGGTTTCGTTTGCAAGGAGCGCTTGACCCTGCGCTTCTCTCGCGCGCCTTCAACCAGATCCTTCAGCGGCACGAAGTGCTGCGCACCACATTTACGGTGAGCGACGGGAAACCGGCACAAGTTATCAAGCCAGCGCTTGAAATCCAGGTTCCGGTCGTCGATCTGCGGCAGATTCCGAAGCCGGAGCGCGACGCCGAACTCGACAAGCTGTCTTTTAAGGAAGCCCGCTGGCGTTTCGATCTGGCCAGTGGCCCATTGTTCCGCGTAACCTTGCTGCGGGTCGAGGACAACGAGCATGTAATGCTGGTAACGCCGCATCATTCGGTGATCGATTACCTTTCGATCGGTCTGATCTCGAATGAGCTGGGATTGATCTATGAAGCGTCCACGCGAGGCGTGGAGCCGGTTTTGCCGGAACTCAGCATTCAGTATGGAGATTATGCGGTCTGGCAGCGGGAGCAGGCGGAAACGCCCGCAGTACAAAAGGAGCTTGCCTACTGGAAAGAGCAACTGAAAGACCTGCCGTTGCTCGATGTTCCAACCGACCATCCGCGGCAAGCTTCTCCAACGTTCGAAGCAACGATTACTTCGATCCTGTTGCCGGTGGCTCTGACCGATGCCTTGCGGGACATCGGGAACCGGGGGAGCGCGACGTTCTTTAACACCGTGCTTTCTGCGCTGGGCGTTTTGATGTACCAGTACACGGGGCAAACCGATTTCGGAGCGGCCACGCAGGTTTCCGGACGCACGAGCGTGGAACTGGAGCCGGTGATTGGGCCGTTTATTAACACCGTGGTGCTCCGCCTCGACCTTTCTGGCGATCCAACGTTTCCGCAGTTGTTAGGCCGGGTGCAGGAAGTTGGATTGCAATCAATTGCCAATCAGAATGTGCGCTTTGAGCAGGTGCTCAAGGAGTTGCGGCCTCACGACTACCCGAGCCACCACACGCTGTTCCGACTCAACTTCATCTGTCAGCGCGACCCGGTCAAGCCGCAGGAGTTTGCCGGAATCAAACTGACGGTGATTCCTTCCAAATCACAGGGAGCGCTCTACGACCTGCACGTGTTTCTGGTTTCGCGCAACGAAGGCTGGCGGCTGGCTTGTGAATACAACACAGACCTCTACGACGCGGCAACCATTACGCGCCTGCTGGGAGACTTCAAGGGCCTGCTGGAAAACATCATCCAGGACCCGAACCGGCCGATTTCTGAATTCCCAGTTTGCGAAGGAGCTTTGCAGTCCAGGCAAAAACGGCTGGGTGCAGGCGGTCCCTCGAAGGCGGTCGACAGCCCCACTCACAGTGCACGGTCGCTGGGAGCAGCCGCAGCGGCGGCGCCGGCGGTGGCGATATCGGAACCAGACAATTGGCCGAGCGAGGGAGGTGCCGAGCCCGCGCCTTCCGCCGAGCCCGCACATTCCGAGTCGTTCGCTTTACCGGCAACCGTAGCCCAACAGCGGTTCTTTACGCTAGAGGAAATCGTGCCAGGGAACCCTGCGCTTCACATGCGCGCCTGCGTGCGGCTCACTGGCAAAGCGGATATTGCGCAACTTAACGAGAGCCTGCAATTGCTGGTCGACCGGCATGAAACGCTGCGGACGACGTTCGAGAAATCGGGGGAAGATCTGCTGCAGATCATTCACCCGTCGCAGCCTATGGAGCTGCCGATCACCGGGCTTGATCTTGTTCCGGAAGCGAGCCGTGAACAGAAGCTGTGGGAGTCGATCCGGGCGGAAGCGAGTTCGCCCTTCGATCTTGCCACGGGGCCGCTGGTACGTGCTCGTTTGTTCCGGCTGGCGGCTGAAGAACACGTGCTTCAGATCACAACGCACCACATCATCGTGGATGGATGGTCGCAGAATGTGATCCAACAGGACCTTTGGAAGATTTATGAGGCGGTGTCGCAGGGGGCGCGGCCTGGCCTGCCGCCGTTGTCCATTCAATATGGAGATTTCGCGCACTGGCAGGAAGAGTGGCTGAAATCGGAAGCGGCAGCCGAGCAGATTGCATTCTGGAAAAAGCAACTCGAACCGCCGCTGCCGGTGCTGGAGTTCCCGACCGATCGTCCGCCGACGAACCGTCCCGCCTCGCAAGGGGCGATGGAAACGTTGCTGCTGCCGGGCGATCTAACGCAGTCCCTGAAAGACTTGAGCCGCGCGGAAGGCGTGACGCCCTTCACGGTTTTGCTGGCTGGATATGCCGCGTTGCTGTGCCGCTACGCCGGCCAGGACGAGATCATCGTTGGTTCGCCGGTGGCAAATCGGCGGCCCGAGACGGAGCCTCTGATTGGACCCTTTGCCAGTCCGATCACGCTACGGCTGAAACTCGCCGGCAATCCCACGCTGAAAGAACTCGTGACACGCGTCCGCGACGTGACGCTGGATGCGCTGAACAATGCCGACGTGCCATTTGAAGTTCTGATGGATGAGATTGCGGTGCGGTCCGTGCACGGAAGAAATCCGTTATCGCAGTGCTACTTCTTTTATCAGCTCGCGTTCCTGCGCCCGCGGGAGCTTAATCAGCTCACGGTGAGTCCGCTGCCGGACTTTGGCCTGGGCACGCATTTCGAGCTGCAAATGGGCCTGCTGGAACGGCGTGAGGGTGTGCGCGCGCAGCTCGAGTACAATCCCGACCTGTTTGACGCGGCAACCATTCGGAAGGTGCTCGAAGATTACCGCAAGGTGCTCGAACAGATGCGGGATGTGCCGGAGGCGCGCCTCGACGAGCTGCAAATTTCGGCACCCCGACAGCGGAAACAACAACCGGCAGCGATGCCCGATCCGCAGAAGGATTCGGATTCAGCTCTCGATCGGCCAGCCGATGAGACAGAAAAGAAACTGCAAAAGATTTGGGAAAGCCTGCTCGGGGTTGCCCCGATCGGCCTCAATCAGGAGTACTTTGAACTCGGTGGAACGTCGATCCTGGCAGTGCGGTTGTTTGCCCGTATCGCCAGGGAATTTCAACGGAAACTGCCGCTCTCAGTCCTGTTTGAAGCGCCGACGATTGCGCAGTTGGCGAAGCATCTCCGCGAACCAGTGGAACAGTCAGCATGGTCGCCGCTGGTTGTGATCCAGCCTAAGGGTTCGCGGCCGCCATTTTTCTGCATTCATGGCGGGGGCGGCAACGTGCTTATCTATCGCGACCTGTCGCGGCATCTTGGACCGGAGCAGCCATTTTACGGTTTGCAGGCGCAGGGACTGGATGGAGAGCGACCCTGTCTCGACAAGATCGAGGCCATGGCGTCGCTCTACGTAAAGGAGATCCGGCGAATCCAGCCCCACGGCCCGTATTACCTGGGCGGGTACTGCATGGGCGGTACGGTCGCATACGAAATGGCGCAACTGTTGAAAGTGCAAGGCGAGGAAGTTGCGCTGCTCGCGCTGTTCGACACGATGAACTGGTGCTCGATTCCGGCCGACAACACCTTCCGGAGATTAAGGCAATTCAGCCAGAGGCTTGAATACCACGTCAAAAACTTTCTCTTGCTCGACATGGGAGAAAAAAAGAAATTCCTTGCCGAGAAGGTCAAGGTCCTGCGCAGCCGTATGCAAATCTGGCGGGGGATTTTTCTTAACAAGTTCGGCGCGAATGCCACGGAAAACAAATCTGAAACGCGTGTGCTGGGTGAGATGTGGCAGATCAACGATCGAGCCTGCGTGGTCTATCAGGCGAAGCCCTACGACGGCGTTGTCACCGACTTCCGTCCCATGCGGCAGTATGCGAAGTATCGTCCGGCGGAGAACGACTGGAATCGCCTGGCGTTAGGCGGTCTTGAAGTCATGACGCTGCCGGTCTATCCGGCCGGTATGCTTCTGGAGCCGTTTGTAAAACATCTTGCGGAAGGCCTGAAGGCTACAATCTCCCGCACCATTCGATGAGCCAGCTTGTCGGAGAAATCGATCCCTCGCTGCAAAACCACCGCCCCGAGCAAAACCGTGGAACAACCATCCATTAGCGCCAAAGATCTTGTGATCGATGCGTTAGCCACAAAACCATGCCGATGGCTGCTCGCTTCGCTCGAGGCCAGCGCCGCCGGAGTGAAATTGCTGAACAGGGTCAGTTATCCCAGGAGTTTGTTCGGCTCGTTCGAGGAGGCGTGGCAGGCTGCCAAGCGCGTCACCTACGCCGGGCACGACCACCCCGATTATGTCGGATTCCAGGCGGGATTGGCCGGAATGTTGCGCGCGAGCGACTATGCCGTCCTTTATTGGCTCGCGCGCACCAACGCGAGGCCGTTGCGGGTTCTGGATTACGGGGGAAGCGTCGGCAACATCTATTACAGTTATGCGGGCCATTTGGGCCAATTCGCCGAAAAGCTGGAATGGGTCGTGTTCGATCTGCCGAAGATCGTGGAAGAAGGCCGGCGGATCGCGGCGCAACGAGGCGAAAAGAATCTGCGTTTTGCTGCGGCACTGGAGGAACTGGACGGCGATTTTGTGGTGCACGTTTCGAGCGCGTTTCATTATTGGGAGAAGAGCGTGGCAGAGTTCGTCGCTCATTTGCCCTGCCAGCCGGCGCACATCATCGTAAACCGCGTTCCCGTCAACCCGGACGAAAAGACATTTGTGACGGTCCAGTACAAGAAGACTTTCGCCGTGCCCTGCATGGTGCGCAATCGGGACGAGTTTATTTCGGACTTCGCGGCAGCCGGCTACACGATGGTGGACTCGTGGATGGCGCCGGAACTGAGGCTCCGAATGCCGTTGTTTCCAAGACATGATGTCCCGGCATACTCCGGCTTCTGTTTCAGCAGAGAGGGCGCATTCAGAAAAGTGGAATGTCTCGAGGCTGTGCAAACGGTATGAAGAATAGAGGCATCGCCGCGCTCTGCCTGCTGGTTGTCGCCGGGATTCTCGCGGCGGGACTATGGCCGTTGACTCCCCATCCACGGAATGACGTAAGTTGGGCGCCGGGCGGGTGGGGACTTCGATTCGGGGACTACGGAACGATTTTGAGTGGACGCGACGCGGTGCCGCCGGCTAGCAAAGACGGCTATTGCAGCCTTGAAATCTGGCTTACTCCCGATCTTGCGGATGACTCGAACGTCATTTTGGCATTTGCCCCCAGGTCGAATCCCCAGCAGTTTCGGATCGGCCAAAATGGGGACGCAGTTTATGTCTCCCGCCAGGTTTTACGGAATGGGGCGGTGTCGGAACGGCCGTACACTCGAGTCGGCCACGCTTTTCAGCAAGGCCGTCCCGCCCTGATAACGCTCACAGCAGGGGAGCGGGGGACCGAAGTTTACCTGGATGGCAAGCTAGCGAACACTCGTGCGGACTTTGGGTTAAGTGTGAGCGACTTAAGCGGCAGAATCGTTGTTGCAAATTCTCCAGTTGGAAATAACACCTGGTCCGGACTACTGCAGGGAATCGCCGTCTATAGCTCCGAACTACCAGCTCAGGAAGTCGCCCGGCACTATGATGCGTGGTCGGGCGGGGACCGTATGGCTCTGACGAACTTGGGAAGCGACTCCCTATACCTGTTTCTGGAGGGAACAGGGAAGACCGTCCACAATCTGGGCCCATCGAAGCAACCGGATCTTTACATTCCCGACCACTATATGATCTTATACCCCACGTTCTTACAACCCTTCTGGAAAGATTTTTACCTAAGTGCGTCTGGCATTCGAGATATGACGAACAATGTTCTGGCCTTTGTCCCGCTTGGGTTTCTGCTAAGCGCATGGTTGGCGAGACGCCAATCGAGAAGAGGTTCTTTTTGGTACGCAGTGTTACTTGGCGGCCTGGTCAGCCTGACGATTGAGATTCTGCAATATTTTATTCCAATGCGTGATTCCGATACTTTGGATTTGTTGTTGAATACTGCTGGAACGATGGTCGGGGCGTGGTTGTATGTTCTGGAGGCCGATAATCAATGGCTGGAGAAGGCACCGATCATCGGGCGGGTTTGGAGGGGCCTTCGCCCAGTCGAGTCGAGTGCCGGCAAGGCGACCGGCTCCGCTCTGCCAACCTGGCACCCGACCGAGAGTTGACCAATAGGACGTATGGAAGCCCTTCCTTCAGTGACGACTTTCGAGACCATGCCGCTTGGTCAATGGCACGCTTCCGCCAAAGAAGAACCGAGCAGAAATGTCGTCATCCTGTTTTTTCCGAATCCCAATCCCGGGGACATGACCCAACAACGAGTTCCGTATGCGCTGCTATACCTTGAGCGCATGCTGCGGGACCTTGACTTGGAGGTTGTGCTGCTCGATGAGCAGCAGCAGCCCGACTACATGCCGGTTCTGACTGCAAAACGGGACCGGTTATTGCTCGCGGGAGTCAGTTCGCTGACGGGCCAGCAGATCGGGGGCGGCATCGCGTTTTCAAAAAAAGTGCGAGAGATTTGCGATGCCCCGGTGGTGTGGGGTGGATGGCACGCGACGCTGCTGCCCGAGCAAACCTTGCGCGAGCCCTACATCAACTATGTCGTGATGGGGCAAGGAGAGCGTCCGCTTCGGCAGCTTGTGGAACGATTGCTTGACGGCGAGGATGCTTCCGATATTCGCGGTCTTGGCTCGAAGCGAGGCGACGACATAACCATCAACCCGCCGGCGCCGGTGGAGGGTATCGAGGCCTTTCCGCCGATTGATCTCGGTCGCCTGGACCTGAAAAAGTACGTGAACAGGAGCCGTCTGCCGGAGCATTTCATCGGCTATTTTGCCACTCATGGGTGCCCGCTGGATTGCAGTTTTTGTTGTATCGGAGAAATTTACCAGCGCCGCTGGTATCACAAAAGCGTCGCACAAATCATTGAGGAACTCCGATTCCTGAAAGAAAAAGTCGGTGTCGACAGCCTTTTGTTTGAGGACGACAATTTCTTTGTCCACGCCCAGTTCGCACGTGAACTGGCGCAGGCGATGATTGACGCCAAGCTCAACTTGAAATGGGAAGCCAGCGCCCACGCCCACATCTTTACGAAGGCGTATACCGATGACGACGTGAAGCTTTTTGCCGAGTCGGGCTGCCAGCAGATTTACATAGGGGCCGAGTCCGGCGATCAGGAAGTCCTCGACATTCTTAATAAGCGGGTGACGGTAGAGGAGAATTTGCGCTTCGTCGAGATGCTGGCGCGCCGTGGGATTGTGCCGCGCTTCTCCACCATGGTTTGCCTTCCGACAGACTCGGGACGGGACTTCAATTTGACGGTTGACATGCTCCGGCGGGCGAAACTGGCGCACCGCAGCCTGCGGACAAGCGTCTTCCTGTTTACGCCCTACCCGGGTACCCGGCTCTATGAGCGAGCAAAGGAGAAGGGCTTTGTTCCGCCGCAGAGGCTGGCGGGATGGGCGAAACATACCTTGCGCAGATTCAAAGCTCCCTGGGCACCGACAGGAATCGAATGGCAGCTTGAGTATTTTGCAAATTTCTATTTGCCGCTGGCCGACCCGCAGTTCTACCATCTCGTGCGCTCGCGCAAAATCCGAGCCGTCGTATTTCTCATCAACAAACTCTTCTTTCCGTTCGCCTGGCTACGCCTTAAGGCAGGGTACTTTGCGCTGCCGGTGGAGGCCGTCTTGTTTCTCGGACTCTTGCGGTTGTACAACCGAGCCACGGGTCGGCACTTTTGCCTGGGGAACGGAAGTTATGTGGAGTGATAACTCGGCCGGGTAACACGGCCGACCAGGAGCACATGATGTCAACAACCCAGTCGATCCAGCTCGGGTCCATTGAACGTCGTGAGTCGATCTCCCATGAGGAGTGGGTCACACAATTCCTCATTCCTCGAATTCCGGTAATTTTCACGAAGGCGCTTGACTCATGGCCGGCGCGGCAAAAATGGACGCCGGAGTTCTTCAAGGAACGCTATGGCTCGATGCCCTTGACGGTCGAGGGGCAGAACCATACGCTCGGAGGCTTTCTTCCCACTCGCAAGGACGGTGGGAGCCTGACCATGGGGGAGTTCATAGATCAAGTCTTGACCTCCAGCGATCAAAATCCGTCTCCCTATCTGCGAAACGTGTGGCTTGAAAAGTTTCTGCCGGAGCTTGACGCCGATCTTCAGCCGGCCCCTCCTTACTTTTCTCCCAACTGGCTGGAAGGGCCATTTACGCAGCCGCTGTATCCCAGATTGCATGCTGGCCATCCGGAGTTATATATCGGAGGCCGTGGCGGCAAGTTTCCAGTGCTTCATTTCGACAGCTGGCATATCTATGTCTTTTTGTGCCAGCTTTATGGCAGCAAGGAATACACCGTTTTCGCCCCTGACCAGACGCCATTTCTCTATCCGCAGGACTACCACGTGTCCTCCATCTCGGTGGATGAGATTGAGGATGTGGACTTGAAACGGTACCCGCTTTTTGCCAAGGCGACGCCGATACGCTTTCAGCTGAATCCTGGAGAAATGCTGTTTGTGCCGCCGGGATGGTGGCACATGGCTAAAATTCTGTCGCCGTCGATTTCGATTTCCGTGACGAGGGTGAACTCTTCCAACTGGAGCCAGTTCGCGGCCGAGCTTCGGCAATGCTCTCCGTTCTACTTGAAGCCGTTTGTGTGGTCGTATTTGACGGCATTTCGCGCGTTTCGGGCCATGTACGGGTCAGATAACTTTGTGAACCGCCCCGGGCAAACAAGCAAGGCGGCGTAAATGCACCATCGAATCGAGGGAATGGAAGTGTACGGATCCGGTTGGAGGTTCCGTTGAAGGTTTTCCACATTGTCGGCGCGCGGCCGAACTTTATGAAGGTTGCGCCCGTGCTGAACGCACTCAAGGCGCACCCTGAAGTCTTGCAGATCCTCGTGCACACCGGCCAGCACTATGACGCTAACATGTCCGATGTGTTCTTCCAGCAACTCGGCATCCCGGCTCCCGATGTGAACCTGGCCGTGGGTTCGGGAACACATGCCAAGCAGACGGCCGAGATCATGACGCGCTTCGAACCGGTCGTGCTGGAAGCGAAACCCGATCTCGTGCTTGTATATGGCGACGTCAACTCCACCGTGGCGACGGCGCTGGTTTGTGCAAAGCTCGGCATTCGTGTCGGACACGTAGAAGCCGGACTGCGCTCCTTCGACCGCACGATGCCGGAAGAAATTAACCGCCTCATGACAGATCAGCTGGCGGATATGCTCTTTACGCCTTCCGAAGACGGCGATGTCAATCTGGGGAAAGAAGGCATTCCACCGGAGAAAATTTTCCGTGTTGGCAATGTTATGATCGATTCTCTGGTGAGGCTTCTGCCCATGGCGCAGCGTCAGAATCATAACGGACTGCCCGAGCGCTATGCACTGGTGACCTTGCATCGCCCGGCGAATGTTGACGACAGCGCCACCTTGAAGAGCATTTTGCAATCCTTGCTGGATGTGAACCGGGATCTCGCGGTGGTTTTTCCCGCGCATCCGCGGACGCGCAAGCGCATCGCCGATTTCGGATTGGGAGCCGAACAGCTGCGCGTGCTCGATCCGCTTCCTTATGTGGATTTCCTTGGCCTGCAGTCGCGCGCGCAAGTTGTCATCACCGATTCCGGCGGCATTCAGGAAGAGACCACGTATCTGGGAGTGCCTTGTCTTACCCTTCGCGAAAACACGGAGCGGCCGATCACAGTTTCGCTTGGAACCAACGTGCTAGTGGGACGCGATCCCGAGAAGCTGCGATCGGAGTTGTCTCTTGTGCTGGCGGGCAAACAGAAAAAGGGCACTATTCCTCCGCTATGGGATGGCCATGCCGGTGAGCGCATCGCGGCCGTAGTAGCCGGTTAAGCGCTAAGACTCCAAAACCTGTTCGATCGGCCCAGCCCTGCGCGCTAGCCGCCGCTGACAGAGATAGAGCGGCGTATCTGGAGCCTCTCCAAAGGCTCTCCGTCCCTTTGCCGGACGTCCACGTCCTGTGCGTGCTACTCGGCCCGCCCGCGTCTCACCCCCCTGAGTTCCTATGCCCTAAGCGCAATTTACCTGCCGATATTGCCCCTTCCTTCATCCTCTCTCGGTATCCTCTGCGAGCCTGCTCTTCCTCAACCTATGCCCTGACCCTTTCCTTTCTTGCCTCCAGGCAGGGCCTTCACCCTCGCCAGCCTCCCGCCCTCAATCTGCGCCTAAACCAAAGTAACTAAACGATTTGCTTCCCTCATGACATATTGGGGACAAAGGAGTTACATGGTAATCAGAAGGCGAAGTTGTGCCTGTTATCGACTGAGTTGCCCGTTGATGCTTCAAGGATGGGAACAGATTGAGCTCACCTGATTGCAATGCCCAGCAGCCCCAACCCCTGACGCGGGGCCCGCACGAGTTCATTGAAGACCAAGTCAGGCGCACGCCCGATGCTCCCGCCCTGACCATGGGCGCCGAGCAGATTTCCTATCGAGAGCTGAACTCTCGCGCAAATCGGCTGGCCCGCTTCCTTTGTGAGCGGGGAATCGGCCCCGAGAGTCTGGTTGGTGTGTGTCTCAATCGCTCGTTCGATACGGTGGTGAGCCTGCTCGCCATCCTCAAATCGGGCGGCACTTACCTGCCGCTCGATCCCAAGTTTCCGAAGGACCGTCTGGCATGGATGCTGGCAGATTCCGAGGTCTCACTCGTTCTCGCCGATTCGTCTCAACCAAACAGTTTGCCGGAAACAACCGCCCGAGTTGTTTTGCTGGACCGCGAGACCGAGCCACTTGCCGGCCAACCGGCGACGAACCTCTCCTTAACCATCGATCCTGAACATCTGGCCTACCTCATTTACACGTCGGGCTCCACGGGAAGGCCAAAAGGAGTCATGATCGAGCGGCGCGCTCTGGTCAATTTCCTTGTGTCGATGGCCGAGACCCCGGGGATGTCTGCGTCCGATAAGCTGCTGGCGGTTACCACGGCTTCTTTCGACATCTCAATCCTTGAATTCCTTCTTCCCCTCGTGAGTGGCGCCGAGATTGTCATGGCGACCGCTGGGCAGGCGGCGGACGCGCGCGAACTCGATCGCCTGCTTCGGCAGCACGCAGTCACGGTGATGCAGGCAACCCCAACCAGTTGGCGCATGCTGCTCGAAGGCGGCTGGGAAGGGAAGGGCGACTTGCGAATTTTTTGCGGCGGTGAGGCCCTGACCGCCGATGTCGCCAGCCAATTGCTTCCTCGGTGCCGCGAACTTTGGAACATGTATGGACCAACCGAGACCACAATTTGGTCCTCAACGGAGCGCGTCAAATCGGCGGATCACATCTCGATTGGGTCACCCATCGCGAATACTCAGTTTCATGTTCTCGATGAAAATCACAAGCCTGTTTCCTGGGGAGTGGCGGGCGAGCTCTGGATTGGCGGCACGGGATTGGCTCGCGGATATTTGAAGCGTTCCGAGTTGACTGCTGAGAGATTCGTCACCGGGCCGATCGGCGCGGATCCCGCTACGCGGCTCTACCGTACGGGCGACGAGGCACGCTACCGTCCCGACGGCACCCTCGAGTTTCTGGGCCGCCTGGACCAACAGGTGAAGCTTCACGGTTTTCGCATCGAATTGGGTGAGATCGAGAGCGCGCTCGCCAAAATCGATGGCATTGGACAGGCCGTCGTTACACTTCGAGAGGATCGTCCCGGCGATAAACGCCTGGTCGCTTACTATACGGGCCGTGGTGGCTTGAGTTCGACGTCCCTAATTCAGGCACTCAAAGTAACCCTGCCCGACTACATGATTCCATCGGCGTTTCTGCAGCTAGATAAGTTCCCGCTCACTCCAAACGCCAAACTCGATCGCAAGGCGCTGCCCCAGCCCAAGGGCCAGCGGCCGCTTCTCGCCCAGGCGTTTATCGCTCCGCGGACCGTTGTGGAAAAACAACTAGCCGGTCTCTGGTGCGAATTGCTGCAGCTCGAAGAAATCGGTATCGACGACAGCTTCTTCGAGCTGGGTGGCAATTCGCTGGCAGCCGTCCGCATGGTGAGTCAGTATCACACTCGCTTCGGGCGTGAGATTCCTCCGGTTAAGGTTTTCCAATACCCCACGATCGCGAAACTCTCAGAATTTCTCGAAGCGAGCGGGACCAAGTCCGATTTTCTTGCTGAAGCCGAAAACCGGGCGCGGAATCAGCGGCATTCGCAGAGCAGCCCGGAGCAGAGTCTGCAAAGTAGTCAGGGCCATGATAGCGTCGCGGTGATCGGCATGACCGGCCGCTTCCCGGGCGCGGCCAATCTCGACCAGTTCTGGCGCAACCTTTGTAACGCCGTCGAATCGATTTCCTTCTTTACACCCGAGGAGTTGGGGCCCGGCATCGACGAACAGCTTCGCCACGATCCGGACTATATCCGCGCGCGCGGTTTGATCGAAGGCGCGGATCTGTTCGACGCCGCTTTTTTTGGCATCAATCCGCTCGAAGCCAAGGTTATGGATCCGCAACAGCGCGTCTTTCTAGAGCTTGCCCAGCAGGCGCTTGAGAGCGCCGGTTACGACCCCGAGCGATACAAAGGGCGCATCGGAGTGTTTGCCGGTATCGGCGACAACCACTACTACACAACCAATCTCCTCACCCAACCGGAACTGCTCGCCATGGCTGGCAAGCTGGCGGTCGAATACGGCAACCAGAAGGACTACATTGCGCTGCGTACCGCGTACTTGTTGGATCTTCGCGGGCCCGCCGTGAGCCTCAATACCGCGTGCTCGACCACGCTCTTGACCATCGACCTGGCCTACCGGGCTCTGCTCGACTATGAGTGCGACATCGCTCTCTCGGGCGGCATTGACATCACCGTTCCCCAGAAGAGCGGTTTTCTGTATCAGGAGGGAGGGACGTTTGCCAAGGATGGCCACTGCCGTCCCTTTGATGCCGACGCTACAGGAACCATGTTTTGCGACGGCGCCGGCGCAGTCGTCCTGAAACGCCTCGGCGATGCTCTCGCCGATGGCGATACGATTTATGCCGTCATTCGGGGCACGGGGAAGAACAATAATGGGGCGCGCCCCGCGTCGTTCCTCGCCCCGAGCGTGGACGGCCAGGCGGACGCCATTGCGTTGGCCCAGTCCAATTCCAACGTTCCGGTCGAGACCATTGGCTACATCGAGGCGCACGGCACGGGCACGCCCGTCGGCGACCCCATCGAATTTGAAGCACTGCGCAAGGTGTTTGAGAGCAAGACGGATAAAAAGCAGTTCTGTTACCTGGGGTCCCTCAAGGGCAACATCGGGCACCCGACGAATGCCGCGGGAGTTGCGGGCTTTATCAAGGCCGCTCTCGTTCTCCATCATCAGCAGATTCCCCCGACCCTCCATTTCAAGAGGGCCAATCCCAAGATTGACTTCGCCACGAGCCCGTTCATCATGGCCGACAAGCTGATCCCGTTTCCTCGAGGAGAGCAGGTGCGCCGCACCGCCGTCAGCTCGTTTGGCTTTGGTGGAACCAACGTCCACATCATTCTGGAAGAGGCGCCCGCACCGAAAGGGGCGCGCGCTTCGCGACCGCTGCAACTGGTGCCTCTCTCCGCCAAAACTCCCGAGGTCCTCGCTGCCTACAGCCGTTCGTTAGCCGAGTACTTCGCGGGTGCTCCGGCGGAAACTTTTGCGGATGCGGCCTGCACGCTTCAAATCGGACGCAGGCAGATGGCACACCGGCGTTTTGTGGTTGCCGCCGATCCAAGCGAAGCCGCCACGCTTCTGCTGCACCCGAATCCCTTGCGCTCGAGCGGCAAACGTTGCGATCGCCGCGATCCTTCCGTCGTCTTCCTCTTCGGTGGACAGGGTACGCAGTACGTCAATATGGGCCTGAACCTTTATCAGGGTGAGCCACTGTTCCGCGCGGTCGTGGACGATTGCTGCGAATACCTCAAGCCTCATCTTGACCGGGATTTGCGCGAACTCCTCTATCCGCAGCCTGGAGATGAGCAAACCGCCAGGACCTCGCTCCAGGACACGTTCTTCACTCAGCCCTCGATTTTCGTGATCGAGTACGCGCTCGCTCGTTTCTGGCAGAGTTTAGGCATCGAACCGGCTACTATGGCCGGACACAGCATTGGAGAATTTGTTGCAGCCACGCTGGCTGGCGTTTGGAAACTGGAGGACGCTCTCAGCCTCATCGCTCTGCGTGGCCGCCTGATGCAAAACCTGCCGCGCGGTTCCATGATGGCGGTGAGCGGCAGTGCGGAGTCGATCGCGAAAATTCTTCCTGCCACACTTCAGATCGGCTCCAACAACGCTCCGGCTCTCTGCGTGGTGTCGGGGCCGGAGGCCGATGTCCTACAATTCCAGAAGCGACTCGAAGCGGAAAACCTCGGAGCGGAAAAGACGGTCTGTCGCCTCCTCCACACGTCCCATGCCTTCCACTCCGCGATGATGGATCCCATGGTTGAGCCGTTGAGGGAGGCGGTGGCAAAAATCCAATTGCACGCTCCGTCGAAGCCTTTTGTCTCGAGTGTCACCGGACGCCCCATTACCGCCGCGGAAGCCACCAATCCCGCATACTGGGCCAATCATGCCCGGGCCACCGTGGAGTTTTCGAAGGCGATCCAATATCTCAAGGAACAGGGATACGACCTCTTTGTTGAATGTGGGCCGCGTTCCACGCTGTGCTCGCTGGCTCGCCAGCATTTCACTCCGGAGCATCCCGCGACAGCCGTTCCCACGTTCTCCGATACACACGAGAACAATACCGAGTGGGCGACCCTGCTCTTCGCCGTGGGGTCGTTGTGGCAAAACGGCGTGTCCATCGATTGGGAGGCCTTCTACGCCAGCGAAGAACGCCAGCGCATCCCTTTGCCAATGTATCCGTTCGAGCGGCAGCGCTTCTGGGTGGACCCGGCGCCAACGGCATCAGTTGCGCAAACCGCCCAGCCCCCGCGTTCCGCAGAGGCCACTCATCCGCAGGTTGGGCCATCAATTGCTGCTCGCGCTGCCGGGTAGCTCCGCGGTGGAAAATCCGCCGACTTCCCGCAAAGACCGCATCGCTGCGCGTGTGCTTGACCTGCTCTTACCGGTCTCCGGGCGGGAACGCTCCCAGATCAGCGCATCCGCCACCTTCATGGAGCAGGGACTCGACTCGTTGGCCTTGACGCAGGTCGCCTTCGCCATCCGCAAGGAATTTTCCGTCAAGCTCAGCTTCAGTCAACTGATGAATCAATGGCCCAACATTGATATGCTTGCGGCCCATCTTGACGACACGCTTCCTCTCGGCATTCTTGCGCAAGCGCCGGCTAATGCAGCCGCGCTGCCGCGTCCTTCATCCTCCGCTTCGCCTGCGAACACAGAAACTGTGCCGAGCGTGGCGAGAAACAGCAGCGCACTCGATGAAGTTATTGCCGAGCAAGCACGGACCATCGCCCGCCTGGTGAGGCTTCTTGAAAGGGCCGGCATAAATTCTTCCCCCTTGGCCGCTCCTTCGGAGTCAGCGAACTTAGCGGCGCGGCCGACGGACCCGGCGTCGGCGGCCACCCCGGCGGCTTCCGGCCCGCGTGAAGTGGAATCCACGGTTCCGCAGCGCGGCATCTTTGCTTCCTCGCAGCTCTCCGGCCGTTTGTCGGCCTCTTACAACGAATCGATGACCGTGCGCTTCGCTGGCAACATCTCCGCCGAGAGCATGACTCGTGCCGTGGAACGTCTGGTGGAGCGGCACGACGCTCTTCGCGCCAGCTTCAATGAAACGGGCACGACCATGACCATCGCCGCCGAGCGGAAAATCGCGCTGCCGGTAACCGATCTTTCTTCGACCACCGACGCAGCCCTCCAAGAGGAGCGTCTCCGCAAACTGATTGCGGAAGAAGTCGCCTTGCCTTTCCCTCTGCCCGCTGGTCCCCTGTTCCGCTGCCACTTGATTCTGCTCGGTCCGAATCGCGCGGCTGTGATCTTCACGGCCCACCACATCATCTGTGACGGTTGGTCGCTCGATGTCCTGGTCCACGATCTCTGCGCCTGCTATTCGGAGGAAGTCTCTGGCTCAGCCGCCTCCCTTGAGCCCGCGAAAAGCTACGCCGATTATGTGCAGGCTGTGACCGCGCGCCACCGCTCTGAAGAATTCAGGGAAGCAGCTCGCTACTGGCATGCAAAATTCAAGAATGGTTTTCCGGTGCTGCGGCTCCCGCTCGATCATGTTCGCAACGCGCGCCGCGAGTTCCTTGCACGCCGCCTCGATCAGCCCGTTCCGGCCCCGGTCGCGCAGGAACTCAGGGCGTTAGCCGCGAAACAGAACAGCAGTTTCTTTGCTGTGCTGCTCAGTTCCCTGGCCATCCTTCTCGCCCGCGTTTCCCGGCAGCGCCGCTTTGTGATTGCCCTGCCGATGGCCGAACAACCCGACATCGGCCAGCCCGGTCTTGTCGGACACTGCGTAAATCTTCTTCCCTTTACGGTGGAGTTGCGCGAAGGCGAGGCCGCCGCCGCTTTTCTCGAAAGAGTGCAGCGCGAGCTTCTTGCCGCCCACGACCATGGCATCTTCACGATGGTCAGTTTGCTGGAGGATCTGCACCCCGCCGTTCCGGCGCTGGGCATTTCTCCAATCTCGGCCGGTCTCACCAACGTCAAGAAGTTCAAGCCCAATGAGCTGCCGCAATCCGGTTTTACGGTCGACTATGATGCCAATCCCAAGAGCTACGAATCGTTCGAGTTGTATTTGAATGCGGTCGAGATCGGGGAAAACCTGGAACTCCGATGTCACTATGACATCAAGCTTTTCGAGGACATCACCATACGAGAATGGCTCGCAACGCTTGGTTCCATCTTTCAGGAACTTGCAGGGGATCCGTCGCGCGAGGTGCTGGATCTTGCAAGGCTCAAGCGTGCCGATGCCTTCGCTGCGCCCGAAATCGTCTACACTCAGACCGCCGGTCACGGGCCTTCTCTCGAAATCCAGCCCGTTGTTCCGGCGTCAGAGCGGCCCCGGCAAGACTCACCTTCGCCTGCAAACTCCACGCTATCAGAGCCGGAATGCCTGCGGGCCATGCTGCCGCTTTGGCAGAACGTGCTGAATGTCCGCGAGGTTCAGCCCGACGATGATTTCTTCGCTTTGGGCGGACACTCCATCGCTGCCGCGGAATTGTTTGCCCTGATCCAGCGTGAGTTGGGTTGCGCCGCGCCTCTCTCGGTTCTCTACGATGCTTCTACTCCCAGGATGCTGGCGACCGTCCTAAGCCGGCGCGGCAAGCCGGAAGACTGGCGATCGCTCGTCGCCATCCATCGATCCGGCGATTCGCGATCCGGCGAGGTGCGATCCGGCGATTTGACATCATACGCGCGGCCGCCGCTTTTTCTGGTCCATGCCGCCGAAGGCAACGTTCTGCTCTATCGCTCGCTGGCTGCCCACCTCGGCACCGACCAGCCTGTCTTCGGTCTGCAATCTGCTGGTCTCGACGGCCACTCGCAGATCGACGGCCGGTTCGAGAACGTAGCGGGCCGTTATATCCAGGAGATACGCCAGGTACAACCGCACGGTCCCTACATGCTTGGCGGGTACTGCCTGGGTGGCACTCTGGCCCTCGAAATGGCGCGCCAACTCATCGAATCGGGCGAGAAGGTCGGCATGGTCGCGCTCATTGAGATTTACAACATCTGCGCCATGCGCTGGCCCCTTCCCTGGCACAAGAGGTTGATCAATCGTTTCATCCTCAACCCCTATTTTCATCTCCAGAATCTGCTGGCAGCGGAGGGGGCGGGCAAGCGCGCCTTTTTCATGGAGAAATTGCGCGTTGAGATTACGCGGATCAAGGATTCTGCGCGTTTTGGCTGGGCCCATCTGCGGCATCGCCTTCTGCCGAATGGCGCGGCGGCGTCGGCTTCAGCAAGACTCGTGGATGTCTACGAGGAAGCATTTGCTCAATACCAGGTCAGGCCCTATCCCGGAGAATTAACTGTATTCCTGGCGGAACGTCATCTTGCGGGTTTTGACGCCCATTTGGGCGGATGGGAAGAGATCGCGCAAGGTGGCGTTCGATTCTTTCCGCTCCCGATCAGTCCGCGTGGCAGCCTCGTAGAACCCTATGTCGGTCAACTTGCGCACATGCTGCGCGGTTGCCTTGACCACGCGGTCGAAGATTCGAAAATTGTTGTTCGTGAGCCCATCTCCGGATTCGTCAGGACGCATTAGCTTCATGCTTCCCTTGGCAGCGGCTCACGCTAGATCTCTGGATCTCAAACCATAGTGGATCACTTGAAATGACATCAGGAATAGGCTTTGTCTTTTGTTTTCGGACGGATTGGACGAAGTCGCGCTTCGCCTTGTATAAGAGACTCTGCCTGTCGATGCCTGTGGAATCTGTCCCATCACACGTCTGGAAAGAGGGGCCCGGAAAGCCTGAGTTGGCCATGGGCCGCGTCGATGTTTGGCGACTTCGGCTCGATGAAGCGCGGCTGGATAAAGTTTTCTCGCCGTCTTCCGAAGCCCGAGGCAGCGTGCTGGCTCCCGACGAGGCAGCCCGTGCCTCACGCTTTCACTTTGACAGGGACCGCATTCGCTTTACGCGCTGCCGGAACGCGCTGCGGTGGTTGCTGGGGCGCTATCTGGACATCGCGCCTGCGAGCATTCGATTTACCTATACGCCGAGCGGCAAGCCGGAAGTCGCGGCCGATCAGAATCCGCTCAATCTGCGGTTCAATGTCTCGCATTCGGAAAACCTGGCTCTGCTCGCGGTCGGTCTGCGGGACGGTCTTGGGGTGGATATCGAGAAAGTGCGTCCTGACGTGAATACCAGAGAGCTATCGGAACGATTTTTTTCCGTGCGGGAACGAGCGGCGTTGGGCGCGCTGCCGGAAACGCTGCGGGTGGCCGCTTTCTATGCGTGCTGGGCGCGCAAGGAGGCATTCCTGAAAGCGACCGGCGAAGGCCTGGGTTTTCCGCTGGAGGACTTCTCGGTTTCGGCGCATCCGGAAAAACAACCGTGTATCGAAGAGATCAGGGACGACACGAACACTGCGTCGCAATGGTCGCTCATTGACGTGCATGCAGCCGGTGGTTTTCGATCGGCAGTCGCGATCGAACATCCTTCCGCTTCCATCGCGACTTTCGCCTTGTCGGGATTAACTTCCGGCGACTAAGGCCTCGGTGTTAAGTCAAGGACGCGGCATGATGGAGGAACCGTTACTAACCGACTAGGTAAGATGATAGTTCGTGCGATGGTTGCACGAGAATGCAACTGGCACGATAGTGCCAAAAACACCCCTAACCTACTGCCTCAAGCGGCCGGCCCTACTTAGCCGATGGCAATGCTTTGCAACCTGGGGCGGATTCAACGCGGCCGGACCGCTATGCTCGCCTTGCGAAAGTAATCGGCATAAACTAACCATATGAAGCCGCTCCGCGGAAGAATCTTGGTTTTCCTGGCGCTCTCGGTTGGGATGGCGTGTCATCCCAAAGCTCCGCATAGCGTGACGTTAATGTGGCAGTCACCTGATCCTTCGGCAGGAGTGCCGGTGGTGGGCTACAACGTGTATCGGTGGACAAAAAAGGACGGCACTTCTATCAAAATTGCCACGAAGGTTCAAGGCCCGCCCTATGAAGATCACCAGGTGATGAGCGGGGAGACTTATTTTTATGCGGTGACGGCCGTGGATCGAGCCGGCCGGGAGAGTCGGCTTTCAGAAAACATCCAGGCAACGATTCCCTGAAGAAACTCCCATTCGGCGCCAGTGAAACCCCGCCGAGGTGCCATGGTATTCACTAGTTATTCGGAATCACGGCCTGCGCTATGTTCGAATAACTGCTCTCCTCATTCTCCGCATTCACTGAGGTCACGGCATAATCGTAAGTCACGCCCGAGGCGACACTGTTGTCCGTGTATGAGGTTCCTCCGTCACCGGAGTCGATTTGGGTGTACCCCTGGTCGGTGGAGAGCTTGCGGTAAACGTTGTAGCTGACAGCGCCACTCGAAGCGTTCCATGCAAGGCCAACCCAATGGGACGGAGCTTGCGCCGTTCCACTAAGCGATTGCGCAGCGGATGAGTTGGAAGCGCTGCTTAGGAATGTGAGATTAGCGTTGGCGGTTCCCGCGGCGTTCGGGCTGAACGTCACCGTGAAGGGCGCGGATTGGCCGGCTGGGATGGTCGCGGGAAAGGTGATTCCGGAGAGCACGAATTCGCCGCTGCTACTGACGCCCGATGAAACGGTAATGGCAGCGCCTGTAGCCATAAGGCTGGCACCGAGTGATGAACTCGAACCTACGTCCACCATTCCAAAACTCAAACCAGCCGGAGAGATGGAGAGCTGGCCCACGGCAGTTCCGGTTCCGGAGAGCGCGATGCCCAGACTTGGGTTCGGCGCGTCGGAAACAATGGTGAGGGTTCCGCTGGATGAGCCCGAGCTGGTTGGAGCAAATGTCACGCTGAACGTCACGCTTTGATTCGGGTTCAGAGTTGTGGGCAACGTCAAGCCGCTAATCGAGAATGCCGAAGCCGTAACGTTCGCTTGGGAAATTGTGACGGTGGAGCCGCCAGTGTTCGTCAACGTCTCGAACAGGTTTTCCGTATTGCCCACCTGAACGCTGTTGAACAACAAGCTTGCGGGGTTTGGGCTGAGCGCGCCCGCAGCCACGCCCATCCCGGAAAGCGAAGCGCCGACGGACGAATTCGAAGCGTCCGAGACAATGGTTAGCGATCCGCTGGCCGCGCCCGCTGCTGTCGGAGCGAAGAGGGCGGAGAAGGAAACTTTCTGGTTTGGAGAGAGCGTCAAGGGCAGAGTCAATCCGCTGATTGAGAAGCCGGCGCCACTCACGCTGGCTCCTGAAATGGTCACCGAAGAGGTGGAAGGATTCGACAAGGTCTCTTGCAGAATCTTGTCTTCGCCGACAGTTACTGTGCCGAAAGTCAAACTCCCGCTGGAGACCGTGATGTTGCCAGCGCTAGTGTTGGCGGGCGCGAGCCCTTGGCACCCAGTGAGCCCAAGCAGGCAGACGGTGGCGAGCGAAAGCGCAAGCCAGATTGGGCGCAACCGAAATCTCTTCACTCCGACCTCTCCGCGCCGCGACCCATTTGGTGACTGGGATCATCGGCGCCGCAGACTGATTTTCAACCCCGCCATTGTAGTGTGTATGGGCCGACGAGCAAGCACTAGATTTCGAAAGAAATTGGGACCCAAGAACCGGGTCAGTGCCAGGCCTGGAATAATCCCAACTGCGTATTGCACCGCCGTGCTGCAGCTAGTTTGGGCGAATGATTAGTTGTTGTAAGTTGTTGATAATGAATGCTTATTATGAAATGAGATGCCGTGAGTGGGCCCAGTCTGCGACTCGACTACTGGGAAGAATGGTAGTTGTGTGCAATAGCTTGCATACAAATTTCCCTACCGGGGCTTGCGTTGCGAGCGACGGAGAGGGTCCTTATCAACCTCTAACTCCTTCGATTTGAGCGAGTGCTTTGTCTCCACGCCGGGTTAAAATAGAGAGGAACGCGAAATGGTATGGCAAATGGCGTGCAGCCTCACGGGTTGGCAGTAGGGGAGAAAAAATGGGATTTCGGTTTGGTTTAGTGGCAGTAATCATCAGTATCAGTTTGGGAGGGTGGGCGCAGACGAAAACTGCAAAGGTGCCCAAGGTCAAACCCTCAAACGAATTCAGCGTGGGCAACGGAAGCAAGTCCCGTTCAAGCGCTCCGATGGTGCGGGGGGGGGCAAGCACTGCATCCTCCAAAAATTTGCAGAGGATCGAACAAGAGCGCGTCAAAGGAAGTGCTTCTGGCTCGTCGCAAAGGGTGCCGACAGCGCTTCTGCAGCCCGAGAAAGACGGCTCCAATCCGAAGATCGACTTCAAGGGCAACAGCGGCGCGAAAACGGGCCTGAACCGCAAGGGATCGAATGCCTCCAAAGCGCGGGTGAAGCAGAAGAGGCGGCATTAATAATGGGCGGCGGACCGCCGTTCATCGCGGGACAGTTAGACTGACAGCCGGTTCGTGCGTGGGTGGAGTTGCCGGTAAAGAGGCCGCTACGGTCTCTGGCTCTTTCAGGGAGTACTTCAGCAGGCAGTAAAGGGCGCGCATGCCATCCTTCCATCCGATTTTCTTGCCTTCTTCATAGGTGCGTCCCCAATAGCTGATGCCAACCTCGTAAATCCGTAGCTTGCGGCGCGCGACCTTGACCGTGATCTCAGGCTCAAAACCGAACCGGTTTTCTTCGATCGGAATCGATTGGATGATTTCGCGCCGGAAAGCCTTGTAGCAGGTTTCCATGTCCGAGAGATTGATGTTGGTTAAGCAATTGGAGAGCAATGTGAGGAACCAGTTGCCAACCGAATGCCAGAAGTAGAGGACGCGATGCGGGCCGCCTCCCAGGAAACGCGACCCGAAAACAACATCGGCTTTGCCCTGCAGCAGGGGCTCGAGGACGCGTGGATATTCGGAAGGATCGTATTCCAGATCGGCGTCCTGAATGATGACAAAATCGCCGGTTGCTTCCTGGATGCCACGACGCAGAGCGGCTCCTTTACCCATATTCTGCGGCTGGAAGAAGACCCTCATCTGAGAGTGGTGTTTCTCGAGATCGGCAAGAATGTCACGGGAGCCGTCGGTTGATCCGTCGTCGACGCAAAGCAGTTCGATCTCCAGAGGCACGGAGAGCACTTTGGCGACGACCTCGCGCAAAGTGGCGCTTTCGTTGTAGACCGGCATGACCACCGAGAGCTTCATAGCAGAATCGCGACCTTAGCCAAATCGTAACAACGGCCGTATGGGCGGCACAACGTTACTTACGACACTTCGAAGTGGGTAGCGCTATACTCGCGTGTCGCGGAGGATTGCGCCCCACGACGCAAGTTCATCGGGTATTTCTCTCGCGGAGGCATGGTAAACAGGAAACGATGAAGAGATTGCGCAATGTCAAGGTTCTGGCAGCCGCGCTGCTGTTCGTGATTGCGCTGGGGACGGTGGGCTTCCACTACATCGAGGGCTGGCCGTGGTTCGATGGCTTTTACATGGTCATCACCACGCTGACCACCATCGGCTATCAGGAAGTGCACCCGCTGTCGCAGGCCGGGCGCGTGTTCAACGTTTTCATTATTCTGGGCGGAGTCGCGCTGCTGTTTCTTGTAATCGGTTCGCTGACTCAGGCTTTGCTAGAATTCGAGTTGCAGAGCTTCTTTGGAAGGCGGCGCATGGAGCGCGAGATCGGCCGGCTGACGGATCACTACATATTGTGCGGCGCCGGACGCGTGGGCCGCAGCGTGGCGCGCGAACTGGCGCGTCGTCCCGCTCCCTTTGTCGTTATCGAGAACAACGAAGCCAAAGCCCAGAAATTCGCCGGTGAAAACTGGCTGATGCTGATTGGCGATGCGACCCAGGAACAGACACTGCGCGAGGCTCGCATTGAGCGCGCGCGCGGTCTGGTTGCTGCTACCACTACCGATGCGACCAATCTTTATATTGTGCTTACCGCCCGCAGCCTCAATCCGAACCTTCGCATCCTGGCGCGCGCCAGCGAGGATATGGCGGAGAAACACCTGCTCAAAGCCGGCGCCGATTCGGTGGTTTCGCCCTACATCTTTGCCGGACAGCGTATTGCGCAGTCGTTTCTGCGTCCTCACGTCGTAAGCTTCCTTGATGCCGCAACAACCCATCTCGGCATGGACCTGGAGATTGAGGAAGTGCCGATTCACGCGGGGAGCGTGTTCGCGGGCAAGACCGTCGAGAACTCCCGCATTCGCCAGGACCGAGGCGTAATCATTCTGGCGATCAAGCGGCAGGCTGGAATGCGCTTCAATCCCGCTCCCGACGACCGCATTGAGGCGGGAGATTTTCTGATTGCCATGGGCGAGCCGCAGCAGCTTCGCGAGCTTGAGCTGACGGCGGGATCGCAGCCATGAAAATCGTCAGCGCAGCGGAAATGCGTTCCATCGATCGGGCCACTTCGGAGCGGTTCGGAGTGCCTTCGCTGACGTTGATGGAGAACGCAGGCTCGGCCGTCGCGCGCTTCGTTGTTGGAGAGTACCCGCAGGCGGAGCGGATCGGCATTGTATGCGGCAAGGGGAACAACGGCGGAGACGGTTTCGTGGCAGCGCGCAAGCTGGCTGAGACTGGACGCGCCGCGCGCGTTTTGCTGCTTTGTGAACCGGGCGAACTGCGCGGTGATGCGGCGGCAATGTTTGAATGCATGATGTCCGACCGCAAGATGTTCACGCGGATGAAGGTTGCACTGCTGATCGTGCCGGATATCGCGGGCCTTGAGTCGGCTGATGCGGCCGAAATTCTTGCCTCCGATCTGATTGTGGACGCTGTTTTGGGCACGGGTTTTCGCCCGCCATTAAGTCCGCATTACGCGGCGGCGATTGCAAAGATGAATGCGAGCGCCGTTCCGGTCATCGCCGTCGACATTCCTTCGGGCGCGGAAGCCGATGCTATCGAACCGCAGCAGGGAACTGTTGCCCGCGCTGATGCCGTGGTTACGTTCACGGCTCCGCGTCCGGCGCACGTTTTTGCGGCGCTCACAAATGGGCCGACAGTGATTGCGCCGATCGGTTCTCCCGAGCAGGCGATTACTTCCGAGCTTGGACTGTACCTCAGCACGCCCGCGGATTTCGCGAGCTTGCTGCAGCCGCGGGCGCGCGAGGCCAACAAAGGCAGCTACGGACACGTGCTCGTGGTCGGCGGATCGCTCGGCAAAGCGGGCGCTGCGGCCATGGCTGGATTTTCCGCATTGCGGGCCGGCGCTGGACTTTCGACCATCGCCACGCCGAAGTCGGTGCTCACTACGGTTGCTGGTTTTCATCCTGAGGTAATGACCGAGCCGCTTGCCGAAACCGGCGAGGGAACGATCAGTGCGGACGCACTCAAGTTCATGCCTGCGCTCGTGGAACGAAAAACGGTGGTGGCAATTGGTCCTGGTATTTCGCGCAATCGCGAGACTTCGGAATTCATGCGCGCCATGGTCAAGCCGGGGGCGGTTCCGAAAAATGCCGCCATCGTTCTCGATGCCGATGCGCTGAATGCCTTTGAGGGCGCGGCGAACGAGCTGAACGGGCATGGGCGAAGCGTTGTGATTACTCCGCATCCTGGAGAAATGGCTCGCTTGACCGGATTGACGATCGCACAGATTCAGGCGAACCGTCTGGAAGTGGCGCGTAAATTTTCGCGCGAGCACGAACTGATCGTCATCCTGAAAGGGCATCGCACGCTGACGGCGGCGCCCGACGGAACGGTATGGGTCAATTCGACCGGCAACCCTGGCATGGCAACCGGAGGGACGGGAGACGTCCTGACTGGAATGGTGGCCGGGCTGATTGCGCAACATCCCGAGAGCGCGTTGCGGGCGGCCGCGCTGGCGGTCTACCTACATGGACTGGCCGGCGACGTGGCTGCCGAGGTTCTGGGCGAGCACTCGCTGGTGGCGACGGACCTGGTGCGATTTTTGCCTGAGAGTTTCCTGAAGGCCAGCCAATCCGATTCCGCCGAATTCCGCCTTCACGCCTGAGAATCATTCCCCAGTGCTTGCGAGATGTTCGGCAGGTTTAGCTTGGCCGGGTATCCCCACCCCCCCACCCCCCTACTTCGGTCTATTGGAATCATGGACTTGGCGGAAAAATCCAACCAAAGTATTGATTCGAGGGATGTTAAATGCAAAGTATTCAAAACATATGAGTTATTATGCTGCGCCCGCAGAAGTTGCTTGGATTGGTATACCCTCCCCCCCAGCCACGGTCTATTGGAATCATGGACTTGGGAAAAGACAGCCGCCAAAGTCTTGACTCGAAAGTTGTTATAGGCAAGGTATTCAAAACGCTGGAGTTATGGTCTGATTCTCCTCCAAAGTCTTGTTGTCAAATAACTTAGGCGTGAAATCCCGAAAAATTGGTGGACTTCAGGCCGCGTGATGCCGCGCGCGGACTAATTTCGAATGTTTGGATTCGAAACTACCCCAAAATATTATGTCGCGTACTAAGGGTCATTTGCTGTGACGATGCGCACACAATTTTTGTGACGAATCTTTCGTGGTCGCGCGCGGTGTTTGGCTCAACATGAAATGGAGAAGCGCTGCCCGTTGGTGAGCATTTCGCCCTTCCGGGCTATC
Organism: uncultured Acidobacteriaceae bacterium; assembly: GCA_963791085.1. Taxonomy (GTDB): domain Bacteria; phylum Acidobacteriota; class Terriglobia; order Terriglobales; family Acidobacteriaceae; genus Acidiflorens. The sequence goes on from CAWBQG010000001.1 coordinate 1,023,997, forward strand.
GCTCGGCATGGTTGCGTCCCCCGCAGCGAGGCTCATTATTTCAGGTCAGCGGGCCAGTTGGTGATCAGGGTGAGCGGTTCGGTAATGGATTGCGGAAGAACGGTGTTCATCACGAATTTCTTGCCATCGGCGGAAACGGTATAGGGTCCACTGGCTCCGCTCACGGTGGTGGCTTTGAACAGGGCGTGGGGCGTACCCAGTTGCAGGCTGGCGCCCTTCTGGCCAACGTCCACAGCCATCATCTGCTGGTCAATCGAAAAATAGAAAAGTTCCTTGCCGTCCTTTCGCCAATTTGGCCTCGATCCTCCCGCGGTTGATACCTGCCAGCGACCGGCGCCGCTGGGGAATGGCTGGACGTAAATCTCGAAGCGGCCGGTCTCATTGTTGGCATAGGCCAGCCACTTGCCGTCTGGCGAGAAAGAGGGTGTGACGTCCGTGAAATTCGTGGCGACCACCGGAAACGGTTTCTGGTCGCCGGACTTATCCGGGAACATGGGGAGAGCCCAAATATCAAGGCCAGTATTCGATTTCGGATCCAGCCGCAGGTAGGCGATGTAGCGGCCATCGGGCGAGACGGAGAATGGTATGACGCGTATGCCGGGGGTTTCCAGCAACTTCTCCTTGCTGCCTGTGCCGTCGGCGTTTTGACGGTAGAGAGAGTCCGTAACACCACTGGGCCCATAGTTATAGACAATGGATTTTGCGTCGGGCCACCAGACAGGGCTGCCGCTGTAAAGTGGGCCAAAGGTGAGGCGGGTCTTGGTGTGGCGGGCGAGGTCCACCACCCAGATGTCGCCGAAGCCGTTGGTCTCGAGAACAAAGGCCAACTTGCTGGTGTCGGGGGAAAGCGCGGGATTGTAGTAATCGGCCGTGTCGGGCAGCACGGGCTCTCCTTGCTTGCCGGATGCGTCGTACCAGACCAGTTGAGAGCCGCCGCTGGCCACGCCGTGCTGGTAAAGAAGTTCGCCGTTCGCCGAAGCCGTCAGGATGCTTCGCCATGTGTCGGTATTGACCGCGACATGGTCGGCCACGGGCTTGGCTTCACCCTCCAACGCGAGACTGCGCGGGTTGAACCGTTGCGCCATCAGAGTATTGTCGCGCACGAACAAAAGATATCCCGGGGCCGCATAGAGGGCGTTGGAATCATTGCGCACGAGGAGCTTGCGATCTTTATCCTTATCCCTGGAATCGAGCGCAGCCAGATAGATGCCGCTGTCCGCGGCTGTCGCGCCGTGGGCGAAGTAGAGAAAGTGGTTGCCGTCGGGAAGAAAATCGGGCCAGCGATGGGAAGTCTCCTTGGCGTCCAGCGTGGACAGAGAGACGCGTGTGCCCCCAGCGGCATCGACGCGCGCCAGGCCCGCGTTGGTCTCCGGCGCGAACACGATGGCGCCGGTAGCGCCCCAGGTTCCTCCCCGTCCAGAGGGAGCATCGCAAAGGGCCTGTGGAGGTCCCCCGCTGGCGTCCAACTTGTTCAGCTTGGCGGCGGCAAAGAACGCCACGTAGCGGCTGTCGGCGGACCAGAACGGATAGGTTGCGCCTTCGGTTCCCGACATAGGCTGCGCCACGGCCGAGTTCAGCGGCCGGATCCAAAGCATTTGTTTACCGTCTGCGTTCTTGGCTACGAAAGCGATTCGCAGGCCGTCCGGGGAGAGCACCGGCGGTCCGGCGCCGTTTCCGGTCAGCAGAAAAGTCGCTTTCTCCGGCGGCAGGATGTAGGAGTGAACTGACGCTTGAGGTGCGCGCAGAGATTGAAGATAGGCCAGCGCGAACGCGATAGCAGCGATCGCAAGCAGTCCGGCAGCCATCCAGGGCAGCCATGGCCGGCGTGCGGCTGCAACGACGGGCGCCTGCGATGTTGGCGGCGTCTCAGCAATCGCCTGCAGCTGGAGTTTCAGATCGTGCGCGGTCTGGATGCGCTCGTCGGGATCTTTATCGAGGCAGAGGCGGATGACGCGGTCGAGGCCCGGCGGAGTTTGCGGGCGGAGTGTGCTGACCGAGGGCGGGTCCACGGCGAGAATCTGCCCTACGATGCTGGCCTGCGTCTTGCCTTCGAACGTGCGCTTGCCCGTCACCATCTCGAACAGCATCACGCCGAAGGAGAAGATGTCGGAGCGGGCGTCAGCCTCGACGCCCTGGATCTGCTCGGGCGACATGTACTGGACAGTGCCGATCACCGCTCCTGCGGTGGAGAGCGGCGTGGCGGGCGCCGGGGAGGGCATGGTCGAGGTCAATGCCGCGGCAAAAACGGAAGGCGAGGCGCCGCTTCCAGTGCCGGACGCGACCGTTGCGCCGAGCGGCTTGGCGAGACCGAAATCGAGGAGCTTTGCGCCGGACTTGGTGAGCATCACGTTGCCGGGCTTCAGATCGCGATGCACGACTCCGGCGCGGTGTGCTTTTTCGAGAGCATCGGCAATCTCGATGGCGATTCTCAACACTTCTTCAGAGGCGAGAGGCCCCTTCCGCAATCGCTCGGCCAGAGATTCGCCTTGCAGGAACTCCATGACCAAGTAGTCGATGGGGCCTTCGTTGCCCACATCGTGGAGCACACAAATATGCGGATGCTGAAGCTGGGAGATGACCTTGGCTTCGCGTTCGAAACGCGCACGCAACTCGGTGCTGGCCACCAGTTGCGCGTTCAGTACTTTGATGGCAACCGTGCGGTCCAACCGAGTGTCGCGAGCGCGATAGACTTCACCCATGCCACCCGCGCCGAGCGGCGATTCGATTTCGTAGGGGCCAAGTCTGGTGCCAGAGGTCAGGGGCATGAGTGCGCGCAATTATAGCCTGTGAAGCACATTGGAGAACATGTGACGATTCCAGGTGTGTCGCGAACCTTACCTTACCGGATTATGGAAGGTCTGCCCGTAAGCCGTACGAGGTTTGCTGGAAGACTCGGTTATGCGCCGCGATCCCTTAGCGGCTAAAAAGCTAGAACTGAAAATAAGGCGTCTATCACAGCGGTAGACCGCTGCGCCACCCAAAATCAAGTGCAACATGGGTAGACGGCTCCACCCGATCACGCCAAAACCGGGCGTGTTGGGGGCCCCGGCGCTGCGCCACCCATCAAACCCACTCCAGCAGACTTCCCTGCAAGATGTTGAGAGCCGCGGAATTACTCGGGTTTCGACAAACGAGGCCCGCGTATTGCCTTCTGGGTAACGGAATGACCCCACTTCCTGCGTCTTGTCGCGTTACCAGTTGAACGCTTATTCCGACATCAGATTCGAGGACACGAAAATGAAAAACTCCATTCTCAGTACGGTGCGTGCGATCCTGGACGCGACGAACTCATCGAACGCCCTGTTTGCTTCCACAACGGCGGGAAACCGGAAAGGGAACAATTCGAGCAAGCTTAGCTTGGCGAAGATGGCCTGCATCGTCACCGTATTCTGTGCCGCCACGGCCATTCTCTCTTCTGCGCAGACCAACTTCACGAACCTATTGAGTTTCAATGGAAACAACGGCGCGGACCCCCACTTCGTCAATCTGGTTCAGGGCACTGATGGGAACCTGTATGGGACCACATACACGAGCACCGGCTCTGGTGGCACAGTGTTCAAAGTTACCGTCGGGGGCGCCTTGACCACGCTCTACACTTTCTGCAAGGGCGGTGAACCGTGCCTTGACGGCGCCCAGCCAAACGCAGGGCTTGTGCTGGCCAGCAATGGAGATTTTTACGGGACGACCATAAACGGCGGGGTCAATACAGATGGCACCGTGTTCGAAATCACCTCTGCGGGCAGCCTCACCACCCTGCACAGCTTCGACATGACGGATGGCGCCCTGCCCCAGGTCGCGCTCGTTCAAGCAAACAACGGGAATTTATATGGCACAACTTCTACTGGCGGAACCGACGACGTGGGCACGGTCTTTCAAATTACCACCGGGGGTACGCTGACTTCGCTGCACAGTTTCGATGGCACCGACGGCAACGCTCCGAACGTCAGCCTGGTTCAGGGCACGAACGGAAACCTATACGGGGCAACTTACGAAGGCGGGACGGGCAGCGGTACGGTGTATGAGATGACACCTGCAGGAACTTTCAGCACACTGCACACCTTCGACCCAGCAGAAGGGGCTGGTCTGACCGGTGCGCTGGTTCAGGCCAGCAATGGGAACTTCTATGGGACCGACATCGGCGGAGGCACCGGCATGGGTACGATCTACGAAATCACCCCTTCGGGCACGCTTACCACGCTCCACAGCTTTTGTTCGAAACCGGACTGCACCGATGGAGCAATCCCCTACGCAGGACTGATTCAAGGGACGGACGGGAACCTCTACGGGACAACTTTTGCGGGTGGGGCCAACACCACTTCCTGTAATGCCGGCTGCGGCACGGTTTTCCAAATCACAACCGCGGGCAAGTTCACCACGCTCTACAACTTCTGCTCGCAAGCGAACTGCGCTGACGGCAGCGCGCCGCAAGGGGGGCTGGTTCAAGCCACCAACGGCACGTTTTACGGAACGACCTACTACGGTGGAACCGATGGCCTGGGCACGATCTACAGTCTGTCGGTGGCACTCAGCCCGTTCGTGAAGACACTACCGACTTCGGCCAACACAGGAACGACCATCATTATCATGGGAAACAATCTGACGGGCACGACCCAGGTCCTGTTTAACGGCGTAGCGGCAAACTTCACGGTTGTCTCCAACACCGAGATCAAGGCCATCGTACCGGCTGGTGCGACCACCGGCACTGTGACCGTTGTTACACCCAGCGGCACGCTGAAAAGCAACGTGGTCTTTGTCATTGTTATTGCGGGGCCGCAGATCAAGAGCTTCACGCCGAAGAGCGGGCCGGTTGGAACCGCAGTGACCATCACCGGGGTCGGCCTGACGCAAACCACCACCGTCACCTTTGATGGCGTCGCGGCGACAAGCTTCACCGTACACTCCGACAAAAAGGTGACCGCAACGGTACCAACGGGCGCAAAGACAGGAAAGATCGCGATCACGACTCTCACGGGAACCGCGACCAGCACCACTAGTTTCACCGTAACAGAATGATCGTGAGCCGTTCGGAATATGACCAGCGAAGCCGCCTCTCGCGAGGCGGCTTCTTTGTGCAACAAACTGTTGGACTATCCCCAAGACCTTGGTTCGCGGCTAACAAACGGCGCAAACTGGTGAGAACGCCTGGGTAAAACAGTTGACGTCCGGTTTGCCCGTCATTCCGACCACCTGAACCACAGCTTCCCAAAAGTGACTTAGCGGGAGTAATTATGTGATGTAAAGTGTTTGGTCTTTTCCCAGGTCTCAAAATCGAGACCTGGGCCGCCCGCTCCACGCCTGGAGAGACCTCGCTGGATCGATGCTGCTGGAATGCGTCAGTCGTTCACCGTGAGGGTGAAGGTTGTAGTGTGCGACAGCGATCCTGACGCGGCAGTCACAGTTACGGTTTCGGTGTTGGGCAAAGGGGTGTAAGTTGGCTTGCTGGGAGAAGAGCCGCCGCCGCAACTGGTGACCAGACTCAAACCGGACAAGATCACCACTACCAGCAGAATCATCTGCAAGTGACGCCGCTTTCTCAAGCCGAAACAGCAGAGCACACCCGCTAGCGCGGAACCGGACAGCAGCGGAATACCTTTATGGCGCATAGCCGCGGTGTTCGGAGCTGTAGCGGTGACCGTAATCTTTGTTGAGCCACTTCCCGCTACGGTACTCGGAGAGAAGCTGCAAGTTGCCTCCGTCGGCAGTCCAGAACAACTGAACGAAACCGTGCCGGTAAATCCGTTGAGCGGCGTGACTGTGATCGTGTCAAATGCGCTATTTCCGGTGGCAATTGTGAGCGGTGGCAATGTGGATGGAACGGAGAAATCCGGAGGCAGGTTGATGGTGTACGTCGCCGAGGCGACGGCACTGCTGTAGTAATTTGAGGCTACGGCAATGGCATTGATAGTCTCGGTAGCCGAAACCGAAATGCCGCCCGTGTAATGCTGCGAACTCGTGGTTGGGGTGGAGATTCCATCGGTGGTGTAGTAAATCGCTGCTCCCGGTGTTGTGTCAGTGATCGTGACGGTTTGTACAGAAGTGTATGTTCCCGACGCAGGCGAAATAATCGGCGTCGCGGCCGCGGTATAGACAGGCAGCGTCAAAGAGGGCTGATAGACCCACAGGTCGTTCAGAAAGGAAAAATTGCCATTGCCATCGAAACCTTCGCCGCCGAAGAGCCAGAGATTGCCACTACTGTCGGTCCAGGTTGTGGTGGTCTGCCGCGCTCCGGGATCATTCGAGGGTTCGGGCACATCTACTGTGCCGTAGAATCCGGGCTGGCCATAGAGATAACCCGCCGGAGACGACCATTTATTGCTCCCAATCCCGCTGACGCCGCCCATCCAGCCCCAAAGGCTGTTGGAAGGATCGAAGACCCACACGTCGTTGAACCAGTCTCCTGCGGAGGGGGTGGCGGACGATCCTTCCCCGCCGAACAGCCATAAATTGCCGTTGTTGTCGATCCAGCTTGAAGCGTATTCGCGGCCCCCCGGAACATTTCCTGTTGCAGGCGTTCCCAGTGTGCCGTAGACGCCAGGTTGGTAACTGGTGCTGCTGCTGTTGCTTCCGCTCATCCAGGTCCATTCACCATATGTACCTAAGGACGGGTCGAACTTCCACAGGTCGTTATACAAGGCAGATGTATCGCTGGTGTTATCGGACATTTGGCCGCCAAAGAGCCAGAGCTTGCCACTTTTGTCGGCCCAGCCGGAGGCGTACTCGCGGCCTCCGGGGTTGTTGGCCGCGGCCGGGCTTCCAAGCGTGCCGTAGACCGGAGGCAGGGCATCGTTGGATCCAGGCAGGACGTTGCTGCCGCCCATCCATGTCCACTCGCCATATGTACCCAAGGATGGGTCGAACTTCCAGAGATCGTTAAGGTCTCCCCACGTGCCGGTAGAGTCGATGCCATAGCCCCCGTAGAGCCAGAACTTGCCGTTGCTGTCGGTCCAACTCAAGGCTCTCTTGCGGCCTCCGGGAACATTGGCTGCATCGGGCACTCCTAATGTTCCATACACACCGGATGCGCCCATATCGCCGTTAGTAGGCAGTTGACTGCCACCCATCCATACCCAATCTTGCGTGGAGGGATTGAACTCCCATAGGTCGTTGAGAAAATATCCAGCCGAGGTGTAGGAGCCACCAAAGAGCCAGAGATTGCCGCTGCTATCAGTCCAGCTTACGGCCGAGTCGCGGCTTCCTGGAGTGTTTGAGGATGCGGGAGTTCCCAACGTGCCATAGGATGCTGGAGTGTTTAAGCCGGCATTATTAATGCCGCTGATAAACGTCCATTGGTTCGTGGAAGGGGCGAACATCCAAAGATCGTCCAAGTCGGCCGTAACGCACGTGCAAGATTGATTTGCTGTGTAGTAATAGCCCCCATAGAGCCAAAGATTGCCGTTGTGATCGGTCCAGCTGGAAGCACCCAAGCGGTTAATGGGGTTACTTGAGCCTGCGCCGTTTCCGCTTACCCAAGTCCATTCGTCAGGAGCGGTTGTCTGTGCCGTAGCAGAAATCGCGAAGAAGACAAATCCGAGAAAAATTCCCAATAGTGAAGCTGACAACAGATGCCGCATGCGAATGAGCACAAATATCTCCTAGAAAATATAAAACATGACAACTTATCAGGGTAGGACAGTAACTGTCCACGTGTTTCAATCGAGGAGAATCGGCAAGTGGCCCATAGGTTTTCAACACCCACTCTCTATTTCACTCATTGGCCCAAGTTACGGGAGGTTGTGCCTGGGAGGTTGCGGAAAAACTGTCCATCGCTGGGAGAGTGTAACCTCAGCGGTTAAAAGCCACACAAAGAACGGGCCACTATCGCAGCGGTGGACCGCTCCACCCAATCACGCCAAGACCGGGCGTGTTGGGGGCCCCGGCGCTCCACCCCATCACGCGAAGACCGGGCGTGTTGGGGGCCCCGGCGCGGCGCTACCCAAAATCTATCGAACCCGCTGCGCCACCCAAATCAAACGCCAAACCGACTTTTTCCGCAGCCTGCCAGGTGTGTTTCAGCGAGGAATTGAGGCATCGAAGAAAGGGAGGAATTGGTTGCCGAGCTGCATCACGCGGCTTTGGGCGGCGGCGGGGGACTCGCCGTCGAGCATGGGGGTCATCATGCGAATGAGCGCGCCGTCGCTGCGATGGAGACGAATGGAATCGACGATCAGGTACCACTTGGCGGAATACTCGCTGGCCACTTCGCGGCCATGCGCCTGGAACCAGTAGAGGACGAGCTGGCGCTCTCCGGCCTTGGAAATCACATAGCGATTGGCGGGGAAAGAAGAGCCATCGGACTTGGTGAGGGTAACGATCTGGCGCTGCGTTGGAATCCATCCAGCGCCAGGCAGGCAGTGGTTGGGCGAGTGGATGGTGTCGCCCATTTTCTGGGTGGGGAAGTAGGCCACGAAAAGGTCGATAAACGGCAGGCGCCCGGTCGCGGCCTCATAATCGCGCATAAGAAACTCACCCGGCCCGAGAATCTCGAGGGTTTCCGGATCCAGAATTGCGTCGGTGCCGATCCAATTATCAAACCGCACGGGCAGGGAGCTGATGGGCTGACGCGGTGGCAGAACCTCCACTTTTGGATCAGCCTGGAGAGTGACCACGGCAGCCAGCAGGAGCGCGGCGGTGACCACAAAGCGAGAGAACCAGGCACGCGCGGGAATCGGCTGGGGAGTTTGTGTGCTGGCATCTCCTGGCTGCGGCGGTGGCACCTTGGCCACGGGAGTGGGCTTCCAAATCAAGTTGATCACGCGATGCAGAGCAAAGAGCAGGAGGAGTGAGACGACGAATATCAGCCAGCCCTGGAACTCATGAAAGAACCCTTGCGCCTTGTCGGGATCCCAGAGTTGCCCGAGCAAGCCGGTGCCGAAGATGCGGAAGACGTTGGCAAGCACGGCAATGGGGACGGCCGAGCAGGCGAGCACGACTCGAACCCAGTTGCGATTCTCCAGCAGATAGCCGTAGATAATGGCGAGCGTAAAGAGCGAAACAAGCGAACGAATGCCGCTGCAGGCTTCGGCGACTTCGAGCTGCAAGGAGGCGAGGACGATCACGTTGCCTTCGCGAAGCACGGGGATGCCGACGGCTTCCAAAGACCAGGCTGACAGTTTCGAGGTGAACATCTGGAGAGGGAATGTGAATTGCTGCAGGATGATCGCCGGGAGCGGGACCATGAGGAACAAGAAGGCCCAGGGGAATAACACGGCGCGAAACAGAGGCCAGCCCCGGAACAAAATGATGAGGCCCGCCAGCAGAACGATCAAGGACGAGCGCGAAGTGAATAACTCCACGCCGAGGACTCCTAGCCAGAGCATGACGAGCGCGAGAATGATGATGGGGAGTCCGGTCCAGGAAGGCGAAATCCGGACGTTCTTCAATCGCTCGCGGTCCTGCCAGAGGACGAACAATGCGAAAGCGGGAACGAAGAAGCCGTGCGAAAAATTCGGATCTATCGCCCACTGCATGATCAGGCGATAAAGGATGGAATGATAGAGCCAGACAACGAGCAGAAGAAGCAGCCAGCCGCCCACGCGGGGCCAGAGGGATGCGACCGGCCTGTTCCGCGCCGCAGCGAGCGGGGGTAGTTCGATCGAATCCTCCATAAGACGCGCTTGATTGTGAGCATATGCGAAAGGGAAACTTTGCGCAAAGGGCAATACTAGAGCGGATTGCCGGCTCCGAGGAGCTGGAGGTGAAAATCATTTCACAAGGGTAAGAGCGGGCGAAATGATTTACACTGGCGACCTTGTTTTAGAAAATGAAAGGGAGAGTCCAAGTACGACCAGTGGGGCTTTGAGCCAAAGGGAAGATTCGGGTCGAACCTGGGTTTAAGGGGCTACGCATGACGTGGATTTTTGTGTTTTTCTTCGTTTCGGGGTTCTGCAGCATTCTGTACGAAATCATCTGGCTCCGATTGGCGATGGCGCAGTTTGGAGTTACCAGCGCGCTGGTCTCGATTGTGCTTTCCGTGTTCATGGCAGGCTTGGGTCTAGGGGCGTGGGGAAGCGGGTACCTAATCCGGAAATACGGAGAGCGATTCGGGCGTTCGGCGTTGCGGTTGTACGCGCTCACAGAGTTGCTGATTGGGGTATCGGCGATTCTGGTGCCCTACCAGTTGGCGCTGGGCCGAAGTCTGCTGGAGCGTCTCGGCTTCTCTTCATCGTGGGGCTACTATGCTGTTTCGGGGATTTGGGTGGGGCTCACATTGGTGCCCTGGTGCGCCTGTATGGGAGCGACGATTCCGGTGGTGATGCTGGCCATCCGGAGCAGCTACTTGCGCGAGGCTGGGCGGTCCTTCAGCTACCTTTACCTGGCCAACGTGCTGGGAGCAACGCTTGGGACCTTTGTTCCGCTATTGCTGATCGAGCTTTATGGGTTTCACGGGACACTGAGGATCGGCGCCGCCCTGAATGTTCTTCTGGCGGCGAGCGCCATTACGCTGTCGAGCCGCTGGCCGGTTGCGGAGAGTTCTCCATCCGCAGAAAGTTCGGTGGTTCCGGCCCTGCGCCCGTCCTCCAACGGGAAACTGCTCGCGCTGCTGTCGATCGGCGGGTTGACGAGCATGGGTGCGGAAGTAGTGTGGATCCGGGAATTCACACCATACCTGGGAACCATGGTGTACGCCTTTGCGTCAATTCTGGGCGTATACCTGATATCCACGTTCGCCGGGTCCTGGGTGTACCGGCGGTGGAGCAGCAAGCACAACCGTGAAGACGGACTGGTCTGGGTTCTGGTTGGGCTGGCGGCGCTCTTGCCAATGCTTACGGCTGACCCAAGCCTCGGATTCTGGGGTACAGTTCCCAAGCTGCGCGTGATCATGGGAGTGGTGCGGGTCGCGTTGGGGGTAGCCCCATTCTCGGCGCTTCTTGGATTCGTGACCCCGATGCTGGTGGACCGCTGGTCTGGGGGCGATCCCGACCGGGCTGGAAGGGCTTATGCGGTAAACGTGGTTGGGTGCATTCTTGGCCCTCTGGTCTCGGGATTCATATTGCTGCCATTTATCAACGAACGTTGGGTTCTGTTTATGTTCGCGTTGCCATGGTTGGCCGTCGGGTTCAATCCAGGGTGGTGGACGGGGTGGAGCAAGGAGAAGGCTGGGGGTGCGTGGAGACTAGGAGCCTCCTATGCGGTGGCAGTCATGGCGCTCGTATTGGTATTGAGCACCAAGAGCTTCGAAACGCAATTTCCCCAGCGCGCAATTCTCCGCGACAGTACCGCGACCACGGCGGCTGTGGGCGAGGGCCGGAAGAGGGAACTGCTGGTGAATGGACGGGGCATGACGGTCCTGACTCCGGTTACAAAAATGATGGCGCACCTGCCGCTGGCATCTCTCGATCATCCGCCGCACAGCGCGCTGGTGGTGTGCTTCGGGATGGGGACAACGTATCGATCGATGCTTTCATGGGGTATTCCGAGTACGGCAGTCGAACTGGTGCCCAGCGTTCCCCGGCTGTTCTGGTATTTCCACTCCGACGCACCGCAGTTGCTGAGTTCGCCGCTATCCCATGTGGAGATCGACGACGGCCGGCGCTACCTGGAACGCACCTCGCAGCGATATGACGTAATTGCCATCGATCCCCCGCCCCCGGTGGAGTCGGCGGGCTCGAGCCTGCTTTACTCAAAGGAGTTTTATGCGACCATCAAGCAGAGATTGGAGCCAGGTGGGATTCTGGCGCAATGGCTGCCGGCAGGCGATGAGCAAATTCAAGCGGCCGTCGCGCGGGCATTGCAGGAGTCGTTCGCGTATGTGCGTGTCTTTCGCAGCGTGAGTGGCGGGGGCTTACATTTTCTCGCGAGTGATACTCCTACAGCTCACAGGAGCGCCGAGGAATTAGTGCAGCGGATGCCGGCGGCGGCGGTCGCGGACATGATGGAATGGGGTCCGTACGCGACTCCGAGCCGCCAGATCGCAGCCATGCTTAACAGCGAGTTTCCTCTCGACCGGTTGCTGGCGGCGTCTCCGCAAACAGTCGCCATGCAAGACGACAGGCCGGTGAACGAGTACTTCATACTCCGCCAGTTGCGGAAAAGAGGTTTTCAGATGGCAGGACCGATCATTCGCTGAACATCGCGAAACGTGAAATTCACCACAGGCCGGTTGTTTATCAGGAGAAAATGGAATCGGGCCGTGGGTAGCGGGCGCATTATGCCCCACGGGCACGGGACCCGGTTGCTTTGCGGCCGCAACCAGTATGCGTAACGGTTCGGCGCAGAGAGCGTTTTCCCCCATTCTGAAACGAGGACTTTTACTGAGCTGTCTCCGTGAACGTAGCGGTGATCGCCGCTCCCCCAACCGTTGCTGTAATAGTAACGCTGCCCGGCGAGGCCGGCAGTGTATAGGTCTGGGTCGCGATACCCGCACTGTTGGCAGCCTCAGGATTGGCGTTGGCGAAACTGCCTCCGGCACCACCATCGCTGAACGTAACCGCGACTCCGGAAACCGGGTTGCCGTACTGATCGGCAACCAGAACGCTCAGCGCTTGCGGCAGCACGGTACCGGCCGGAGCGGCCTGATTATTCCCGCCGGTCACGACGGTGGAAGCCGGCGGTCCTGCCACTGACGATACGGAAAAAGACGTCTTTTTCAAACCCGGCGAGGTGGCCGTGACCGAGATCTTGCCGACGGTCGTTGGCAACTGAACGGTCGTGCTCGCCAACCCCGCGCTGTTGGTGACCGACGAAGTTGGGATTGGGATGCCGTTCTTGTTGGCCGAGAAGTTGACGGTCACACCCGGCACAGGATTCTGGTAGATGTCCCGGATCTTTACGACGATAGGATTCGGCAACACGGAACCGGCAGCCCCAGTCTGTTGCGCTCCTTTGTAGGAGACGATGCTGGCGGGCGCCAAAGGTGTGGCAGTCTCGGTGGTGGTAGCACTGGCGAAATTCGCGCTGGAGGTGGTTAGCGCGTAAGCGCCGGCTGTCTGGGGAAACGTGTAAGTTGTGCTGGCCAATCCGCTGGAATTCGTAACCGCGGAGGATGGATTGAAGGTACCGCCTTTGTTGCCATCGCTGAAACTAACCGTTACCCCAACCTGAGGCTGACCCGAGTAAGGATCGCTGGCGAAAACCTGAAGCGGTGCTGGCAATGTACTTAGCACGGGAGCGGCCTGACTATCACCGCCCGAGAAACTCAAGGTGTGGAGCAGACCATAAGCTTCCAGGCTATTTTGAGTGGCCACATAGACTCTGCCATCGGCCACGGTCTGCGTCGCAAAATGGGCCAGTGGAGGCAACTGATCGCGCGCGATCACTTGCTTGGAGGTATAGAGCTGCATCAATGAAACCGCATCATAAGCCTGCAACTGGGCGCCGCTGATGGCCCACAGGACGGCGTTTGTATTGCCGTTGGCAGAGATGGACGGCGAGTGGGCGCCGATCAAGCCTTGCTTGGATTGCGCAATCGGGTTGAGCAGGCCGTTCGATACCTGAAAAGCCTGCAATGGGGCCCCATCCGGGCTGAAGTAGACAATTCCATTCCAGTAGACGGGGGAACACATCAGTTCTCCGCCATGGATCAACTGGAATTCCTGAATGACATTGTCCTGGCCGCCGGGCACGTACTGGCCCATGTTATCGCGGTCAAGAACATAGGCGATCGCCTGCTTGCCACTGGCAATCACCTCATGGGGATAATTGCCCGCCTGATCGGGCAGGACCAAAGGGCCGACCGAGCTAATGTCCAGATCGTAGGCGTTGAGATATGCCACCGTCCACGGGGTAAAGAAGTCCGCCGGTTGGTCGGGAGTGTTCTGAGGTGCCCACGGCGGCGGGGTGAGCTTAAGAATGCTGTTGCTGTAACCCTGACCTCCGTCCCAGACATCGTAATTGCCTTCGGCGGTCGCGACGAAGATATTACCCGCTTCGTCGGCGGCCAGGCCATTCCCCGTTTGCCAGATGGAGGTCAGGCCATGGTCGGGTGAGGTGTTGAAGGCGCCCACTTGCTGAAGGCCGGCGGCACTATATGCAAGGACCCAACCCGTGTTGTCGTCATTACAGCCGTTGGAGCCAAAGCCCAAATAGAGGACACCATTGAGCAACAACATGCCCGGGCGGTTTTTCTGGTGCAGGCTCTTGAAGGTGGTGACGTGCCCCTTCTTGCTTACGCTCGTTGCGAGAATCTGGACCGGACTCCCCATGCTTACCCGCTCTGCACCCGTCGTAATATCGAGGGCGTGCAAGTAGTGGGTGACAGTTCCGTTGATAACGCTCTTCGCGACCAGATAGATGGTGTTGGTTGTCGAATCAATCGTCGGCGTCCCGACGATGCCTTCTTCAGCGAATCCATCCTCCGTGCCGCAAGGCAGGTCGCGTCCGCTCGCCGGCACGCCGCCGTTGGTCATGTTGGCGTACCACAACTGAGTGCCATTGTCGGCGTCGAAGGCGTATGCGGAATCCTTCTGCGTCACGACGTACACAACGTTGTGCATGCCCTGCCCGGGAATGTTCACGTCCGGCATATAGAGCGGCTGGGCCAGAGCCTGGTAATCAATGGGAGCGCTGAAAAGGTGGCCAAAGCTGTTGCTGTTGACATTGCCGGGTGTTAGCAGCAGTTCATTAATATTAGCCCCGGAGCGCGTGTTGTCGCCGCGACTGGTCGGAGATGGCGCTTGTGCCCCCGCCGAGCACGCCAGCGTGGCCGCCACAAACCACGAGATTGCGGTCCTAAGACCCACAGAAAATGAGTCGTGCTTCAGCACGGGGCCCAAGGCGACTTTGGGCGCGTCCGTTGCTTTTGCAAAAAGGGAACACATTGCGCTTGCCTCCAAAAACACTTGCCCGCAGGTCCTGCCAAGGGAGCGCACAAGTTCCACAGGGGGAAGGGCGGAAATTCGGGTTCGCGATTGACGATGCACGTTGTTGTACATGGTAAGCCCTTCCAGTGCAACTGCACGAAGGTGTGGACGTGCAATCCATTGCACATTTTGGCCGAAATTTTCGTCTCTGCTACCGAGGCGCGGTCGAAAGCGGCTTCTTTGAATAATGCGGTCCGCGGCCATCTACGGACGATCACCAGCGTGACCGCGGGCTAATTTTGACGGTTTAGTACAAAGAGTTTGACACCCTGTGCCCTACGGAATAAAATCTCGCTCTAGTCTGTGCCCCCCGCCGACTAAATAAATCCAAAGCATGGCTACCATGACCAATCCCCCTCTCTCTCCTGTGCGAGAGGGTCCCATGCTAGTGACATCCTCCAAAGCTGTGAGCAAGACTTGGCTGACCCGGGCAAATGTTGTGCTGGTTGTGACGTTGATGGTGGTGATCGCGATCGCCACGCGTGGCATCTCCAAGGGCGAATTCGACTATAACGTGGATGAATCGCAGCACGCGGCGAGCGGCATATTCTACGCCTCGATGCTGAAGGACCTTCCAGTCGCCCATCCGGTGCAATACGCGTATGCGTATTACGCGCAGTACCCGGCGCTGGCCGGCGTACTTCATTACCCGCCGCTCTTCTACGCAGTGGAAGGCGTGGTGTTCCGCCTGCTCGGGGCGTCGGTGGTTACAGCGCGAATCACCACATTGCTTTTTGCACTGATGGCGTGCACGTTCTGGTTCAGGCTGGTCAACAACATCCTGGGAGAATGGGCTGCGGCACTCTCGACGGTGATTTTTGCCCTGCTTCCATCGGTATTGTTGTTCGAGAAAGCGGTGATGCTCGAAATACCGTGCCTCGCTTTATCGGTTGGGGCTCTGTATTTCTGGTACACGTACCTGACGACGGAGCGCATTGGAACTCTGTATTGGTTCGCGCTGCTCGGTAGCGGAGCCTTTCTGGTAAAACAGCATGCGATCTTTCTGGTAGCGGTTTGCCCCTTGACCGCGGTCTTGCTTGGCCAGTGGAGGCTGTTTCTGAATCGGCGGGTTCTAGGACCGCTGGCGATCATGACGGTGCTGGTGGGGCCGTTCTACACCGCGGTCATGGTTTTGCATTGGCACACGGTTGCGATCGACGTGCTGGCCCCGGTGCCGGGTGCGGGGCAAGCGGGGTCGTCCAGTCATACGGGGAGTCTGCTGTTTTATCTAAGAGCGCTTCCCGAGCAGCTAGGATGGCCATTGCTTGGGTTGGTGGCGGTAGGAATCGTGAGCTGCCGCTGGTGGAGTCGCCGCCCAGCCACGGTTTTCATGGCCGGCTGGATTGTCGGCTGCTACCTGACCTTCACCGCCATCCCCCATAAGGAACCGCGCTACGCGTTGTACTGGATACCGGCTCTGGCATATTTCGCAGTCGGTCCGCTGACGGCTAAATGGCGGGTTCCGGCAGTGCGAGTGGCAGCAGGAGCCCTCGCGCTGCTGGTGCTGGCGAACAGCATCATCGTGGGTTGGCGATACGAACGCCCCACCCTGTCGGGCTATGCTCCGGTCGCGCGCCGGATCGTTGAAACCAGCAAATCAGGCGTGATTCTTTTCGAAGCGCGGTTGCCCGCCAACTTCATCTTCTTTTTGCGCAACCTCGATCCCGACCGGCACTACCTGGTGCTGAGAAAGGCGCTATGGTCGGTGCGGATTGTATCGCGTTACGGCGAGGAGGAATTCGCGAAAACCCCCGATGACGTGCGTGACGTCATTGCGAAGAACGGCATCAAATACGTGGTGGTGTCCGATTTGCCCCCACAAGTGCAAGCTGAGACCAGCCTTCTCTACGTGCTTGGACACGACCCCGCGTTCGAACTCGTCGATGTTTTTCCAATCGAGAGCAACGAACGATACTGGAAGGGCAAACATCTGTTCTTGTATCGCAACCGCCTTTCGGCTCCGCCGACCAGCAAATTCCTTCATATCCGTATGATGACCCTCTCGCATGACATCGTTCTTCCATGGAGCCAGTTCGCGCAGGTCTGGTAGGGGTCCTCATCCGTTTCGCCGCCCCATAAGCGCTTACCCTGGGAGCCGACTTTCAGAAGACGTCGAATGGCTATTCTGTCAGGAAGCGGTGATCATGTATCAATGGAGATATGGAGCCACGCGATACACAAAGCGAGTCTTTGCAGGTCTGGTTCGACCCTTAGAAAATTGATTTCCGATCGCCTTGGTTCTGGTGCGGACATCGCGGACGCGTCAGTTGCGCTCGGGATGATTTTTTTAGCTATGCCAGCAGACGGGATGGTGGTATATGTATAGCACTGCGGAGGGACCAATGAGACGCCTCGTGTGTACTCTCGTACTGCTCACGCTACTGGGCTTTGTGTTGCCTGTCTCGACTCGGGCGGACACAATGGACATTACGAACCGGTGGGGCACGGTTTTGATCACCAACGCGGGCATCGTATCCCAGGGGTCCCACATATGGACGTTTAATGGAACTCAAGCGTCGCCAGGACATGCATTGGGTACGGTTAGCTTCGCGACGGGCGCGCTCAGCAGCGGAAGCATCTGGACCGGGGGAACATTTTCCAGTGTTGGGTCGAGCTTTGTGGTAATTGGCCAGCACAAATCAGTGCTGTTCAGCGGAGCGTTCGAAGGAGTGATTGACTGGACGCTGGTGGCAACCGCACACAAGTTTTTCCACGAATACGAACTGACCGGCAAAGTCATCGGGCAACTGCTGAATGGCCATATGGCGACCGGGACGGTAACAGAAACGATCTACACCTACTGGAACCAAGAGAAAGTCGATCACAGGGGTGGTATCCACCTGGGATCGATACACATCTCGAGCACTCCAGAGCCGGGCACCCTAGGACTGCTAGGGACGGGCCTGGTAGCGATGGTGGGAGCGGTGCGCCGCAAGATATCCAAGTCGTAAAGCCTTCTTTGGTGAGGTCGAATGCAGGGAAACGGGGTTGGCAGAACAAGGTGAGGCGGCGTTCTGTTGCTGCCCTCCATGACAGAGGGACTTCCTGAGCTGTATCGTCCTTTTTTCCGAGAGCACTCTTTGATAGCCGTGAAATCCCATGGGTGGAGTTTTGACGTAGCAATGGCGGGATCAAACCGGCCAGCGCTCTGCACACTGCGTGGTGCAAGCGTGTTTTCGATGAATACGCTTTTGTTCGTCCTGTTGATTTTGCTTGCAGGCAGCGGATTACGTACAGCAACAGGCTCCGTTCCGATTGCCGGGAAGACTACTGAGGCTGCGATGGCGGGCGCGAACGACATTCCCGCGACCTCGGGCGATGACAGTTACTATTGCACATCTACAGAGCGCGTTGCCAATCTGCCTCAGGATGGTCCGGCGCAGCCATTGCAGAAATGCGTTTATACGGCGCTGGGCGGCTACAGACCCAGGACGATCAAGACGATCTGTCCGAGCCGCCAGAAGCAAAGCAGCAGCATGCCGCATCCGGGAGCGAACTGCGACTACAACAGCTACACCTCTGCGCTTCAAGCCACCAAGGACGGCTGCGGTGTTTGGTACATGATCAAGTCCACGTCCGATGGAACTCCCTCGGGTACGCAAAACGATTATACGGAGCCAGGAAACGCCCCCAACATCCCGGACACGCGCGCATGTGCGCCGTCAACGTGGAACTGGGTTACGACGGATCAATTCTCAGCATTGCCCGCAGAAGGAAGTCGGATCACCCCGGCTTGGGCTGGCATCCCCAGTTTGCCGGGCTATCCATCGTATGATCAGCCATCCAAGGCGGGCGTGTACGTCCCCAGACTGCAGACCTCACAAGTAAACGCCGCACCGCTCACATGGTGCGGGTCAGCGGCCTATTGGCGATTTATGGGACTGGAAATAACGACGGTTGCGGGAACGATGGGCAGCACCTGGCTGGCGGGCCCGCTGCCGCGCGACGCCAGCGGGTGCGAATCCAACTTCGGCGGCGACCATCTGATCCTCGACCGGTTAATCCTGCACGGTTCGGCCAATCCCACCTGGCACAGCGATCCTCACGTTTCGTGGGTGAAATGGGGCGTCAAATTCTCCGGTACTTACAACGCTCTTATCAACTCCTACGTGGGGGACTTGCTGATGCCCGAGAGCCATGGCGTGGCTTGGGGGGTAGGACTTACTGACCAGCGTCAGGGACCGATGAAGATCGTCAACAACTTCATTTCGGCTGGGAGCGAGAGCGTATTTACAGGTGGAGGGCCGCAATCTGCGCCACCGGAAGATGCTGAGATCCGACGAAATTATCTGTTCAAACCGCTCTTTTGGTATAGGCAGTGTTACGACCCTCTTCCGGCCTTTTGCAACGGGCAGCATTTCTTTGGCGGGGCGAACGCCACCATGTCGCGTTCGGGCTCCGAGGTCACGGCCACGATAACGCCGTACGCCAATGCTCTGCCATTCGGGGCCGGCGATCGTATCTGGATCGTCGACGCCTCATCCTCCTCATTCAACACCCGCGGGGATAACCCTCGCAGCTATATCCTCTCCTCGGTCGAGGGCAACACGCTCCATTGGACGCAGGCGGTCGGGTTGGGCGACGCAAAGGGCGTTGCTGGTGTTGTCCTGGATAACAGCATTACTCCGAACACCAAGAATTCTCTTGAATTCAAGAACCAGGATCGAGCGCTGATCGAAGGCAACGACTTTGAATACAGTTGGGAAGGTCAGGCCGACCAAGTGGGGGAGTTAGTTGCGCTGAACGCGATCGGTCACCCTCGGGACACCAGTCCTGCGCCGGTCTCGAACATCACCATGCGCTACAACATCCTGCGGCACGGAAACATGGGGATCCAGTTTGGCAGCGAGAAGGTAACTACCGGCAAAGCACTGGGTAAAGTCCTAGTGGCGGTGCGGGTGGGCAAGTTGGGCCCCATGTCGGTGCATGACAATTTGATTGACGACATCAACGGCGCTTACTGGAATCTTCCGGGTGACGGCCTCAACTCGATTGGCATGCGAGTCGTCAGTGTTTATCCCGCTCCGCTCAACCCCTCAAATTTCAACTTGAACCACAACACGATCATTCAGAGCAACAAGCCGGACACGCGAGGGACGCGATCGGTGGCGGGTTCGAAGTTGGTTGGGATCAATGACAGTTCCAGCAAGAATCATAATCGGGGATTCGTAAACACGAGCGGTACTGAAGTGACTCTGAACTGCACATTTAGAGACTATGGTGAGGGGTGCGACGATTTCAGCACCACGGGTGCGTGGGCAACCTGGCCGCCCAGTATTCCGATCTGGATCAATGATGTGGCCTATACGATCAAATCGGTAACGGATTCGACCCATCTCACACTCACGTCGAGTGCGGGTACGAATAACAACGTGCTCTACGCTGCTCCATGTGACGAAAGGCAACGTGGCAAGTGCAGGCCGATATTGCCGCTGCCACCTTTTGATCTTTGGCCGTCGTTCACGTTCACCAATAACATTGGAGTGGGCGGTTTCGGCGCGGGAACGGGAGTAATGAAGGGAGCGCAAAAAAACGGATCGATCGGCGTTCTGGATTCCTACATGTCCAAGTCAGGCTCAACCGCTTACGTGGTTCGAGGCAATATATTCCTCACCGGGCAGATGGAGGGGCAGAATACAGGAGAAGCATTTCCGCCGAACAATGAGACACAGACGGACTTCAGCAGGATCGGCTTCGCCTCGTTTACTGACGGCAACTGGAACGGGACGAACGACTACCATCTTTGCACCGGAGCGGGGACTCCCGTAGCGTCCTGCAAGGCTGCCTCGAAGCTGTATGTTCACTCCGCATGGCCGACCACGGATGGACTGCCTCCTGGTGCGGATATCGATAAGGTCAATGCCTTCACCTCAGGACTTCCCAATGTTAAGTCAACGGCCAGGCCGCACAAGGATCGCTGATTTGGGGGCTGCGAGTCGAGAATTCTTCCGAGGATGCGCAGAAGCAACCGGAAGACGAGAACCCCACGGCGGACACGTGGTGACGATCTCGGGCCTTCGGGATTTCCGGATGAAACTCCTTTCATAATGCCGCCAACAGGCTCGATGGATTTAGAATCGGTACCATGTTTGAAGTAAAAAAAGAGATTCCGGCCTCATCATATGGTCGTCCCGCTTCTTTTTTGCTGTTTTTGGGAGCTATTTTTCGAGTTGCGTCCTTCTTCCTTTCCAAGAATTCCGGAGGGGACGCCGGCGCACGCGTTTCTCTGACCGCCCACTGGCTGCAGCACCCGACTTTCAAGCTCATCTTTGAGGTTTACCCTCCGGGACATTTTTGGCTGATCGCGGCGCTGGCAACGGTTACTCCGAATGTGGTAGTTGCCGGACGACTCTTGAGTCTGGTGCTCGGGATTGCATCGGTGTTTGTGGTGTGGAGGCTGGCACGCCTGTTGTACGGCGAAGCTGCCGGAATGCTCTCGCTTGCGGTGTTTGCTTTCTACACCATGCACATTGGGTACAGCACCACATCCTCATCGGAAGTGCCCTTCGTCTTCTTCATGCTCGTGGGACTGTTTTTCTTCTTTCTCTATTTTCATGAGGGATCGCAAAAGCTCCGATACCTGGCGTTCTCCGGAATTGCCCTGTCAATCGCGGGTGCGATTCGGTTTGAAGGGTGGATCGTATTCGGGGAGCTGTCTTTGCTATTGGTGCTGTTGTGGCTCTGGGGCCCTTTGAAACGCGGCCTCGGTTCGATCTTGCCGCCGCTGCTGGTTTTCGGCATGACCGGCGGAGCTTGGCCCGCAGTAATGATGACGTACTGTTGGCGAACGTTTGGGGACCCGCTGTACTTGATCACTTCCACCCATAGCCGCATGGCCACAGCTTTGGCCGTTACCGGCCATTCCGTGGGTCGCGAACTGGTGGTGATTCCCACAGCTCTGGTGCTGAGTTTGTCGCCGCTCGCATTCGCCGCGGCCATCTATGGCATCGTAAAGTCCCGTCACCTTCCGCTCGCCTTTGGCTTTGCGGGGATCGCCGTTGTTTTCCTGGGGATTCAGAGCTACGAGATCCTGCGTGGCGGTTTCCTGGCAGTGGCGCGATACAGTCTCGCCCCGGGCACCATGCTCGCCATAATTTCCGGGTATGCGCTCGAACTGCTCTGTATTAAGTTGTTACCGCACCGGGTGAAGCTGGCTCATGCCACAGTGATTGTGTTGCTGCTTCTCAATCTGGGGGGAATCCTGGTTCTCTCCGAGACTCCCAATCGCTTTGCGGATAACTTCGCCGCCATTTCGCCACGACTGAGACACGTCACGCGGATTACCACTGTGGGTGCCTATCTGCGCGCTCACATGGGGCCCCAGGACGCGATCGTCATCGATAACTACAACTATGAATCGAACATCATCGCCGATGCCGCGGGCCTGCCCCTCCTGTACGGCACGCGGGCGTACCTGGTGGCCGCACACAACCAGATCGAAGTGCAAGAGTATATCCGCGCTGAGCATCCCCGGTTCCTTGTCTATTCAGACTTGGGAGCATTGCGCAGTTCGTTCGTCTTGCCCCGGGAATGCGGCAAGGGAGCCGACATGGACGGGATTCATTTCCAATGCGAGTTTGCTAACCAGACTTACCGGGTGTATGAACTCAGCTATCGTTAGCCAGCGGCCGAAAGGCCCGGCGGCCGTGCTTCGAATTGCCTCCGTGGCGTGTCTCCGAAGTCAGTGACCTCAGCGGCTATAAAGCCGCATTGAAAACAGGCCGGTCACCGCAGCGGTCAACCTGCGCGCCACCCAAAATCCCGGGCAACGTCTAGTTCCTCCGCAACCGGCCCGTGTTGTGTCTCAGAAGCAAGCGTCTACACTCTCTTCTGCGCAAATACGGCGTACTGGCCCCCCAGTGGCACTGAGGCGAGTAGAGGTTCCAGGCCGCCTAAGTAGCGAAAGGCAAACTGCGGGAAATAGAGAAAGTACTCCAGCCGCATGGGGTGCAGGCCGGCCGCGGCCGCGATCGCCTCCGCTTCTCTGGCGCGGAGCAGAATCGCATCGGCATCGATTGGAGTCCGGCTCACGATAAGCCGCGTAATCGGATTGATCGGGTTGTGCTCGATCATGCAGAAGATTCCACCCGGCCGCAGGACCCGGACGATCTCCGCAGTGAGAGCGGCGCGAGAATCGGGACGAACATGATGATAGACGCAAACGGCTGTGACGAAATCGAAGCCAGCATCGGCAAACGGAACCATCGCCGGATCGGTTTGGGTGCGGGTTTCGATTCCGGAGATCTCGCGCATCATGTCGGCCGAAACGTCGCATCCGGCGACATGTCCGAAATCGTGACGGAGCAGACCGAGTAGTTCGCCCTTGCCGCAGCCGACGTCCAAATACCGGAGGCTGGAAGCAGAGATGTGGCGCCGTCGAAAGAAGGCGCGAAGCAAATCGCGTTTCCGAAGGTGAAAGAACAACAACTCGGGACCGGAAAAGCGATCGCGGATAGGATCGCGGAGCAGTTGCTCGTAAGACGATGCCAGTTGATCGAATTCGGGCTTCATTAACGTAGTTGCGCGACCGTCGCGCCGGACCGTTCGAATCGATCGCCACCCTGGACATCGGCGCCGAAGGTTCGGGCCACCACGTACAAAGGCCTGTCTTTCGACTGTTCGTAGAGTTTGGCGACGTATTCTCCCAGAACGCCGATGCTTATCAGGGTAGCGCTCCCGATGAAGGAAACCAGCACAGTCAGCGAGGTCCATCCGGGTACGGTATAGCGGTGCAGAAAATGGGCCAGAAGCGCCCGAACGCCTTCCTCAAGTCCGAGGAGGCCGATGACCGCGCCCATGATTATGCTGATCCGTAAAGGCAGGGTGGAAAAAGATACCGCCGCGGTCCAGGAGAAGCTGAGCATCTTGACCATCGGGTACTTGGTGACACCGGCCGCGCGCGGTTGCCGGTGATATTTCACGCCAACCTGGGGAAAACCCACCCAGGCGACCATGCCGCGCAGAAAGCGGTGGGTCTCGCGCATCTGCCGGACGGCATCCAGGCACTCACGAGAGATCAGGCGGAAATCACCAACATCTGCCGGCAGACTCTTGTACACCATTGCCCGCATGATTCGATAGAAGGCCCATGCGGTGAAGCGCTTCAGAACGGTTTCCCCGGCGCGGGTCTCGCGGAGTCCGTACACGACGTCATAGCCCTCACAATAGCGCTCGATCATCTGGTGGATCACCGAAAGAGGGTCTTGCAGATCGGCGTCCAGAATGACAACAGCATCACCGGTGGCATAGTCCAATCCGGCGGTCGTGGCGATCTGATGACCAAAATTGCGCGACAAATGAAGCACGGTCACATGAGGTTCGCTTGCAGCCCATTCCGCCAGATAGTCAAGAGTCCCATCGGTGCTGCCATCATTGACCAGCACGAGTTCTACCGGGCCGGGGATGGCCTGAGCAAACTCATGAAGGGCCGCGCGAAGATGAGACACGCCAGCCTCCTCGTTGTACATCGGAATCACCAACGACAGCTTGGCGGGACGGGGTCGCACGGTCAGCAGATGCCGGGTTGTGAGTTCCGCCTTGCTCATTGGATTGTGCCTGGTTGCCGGGCGAATGGCCGGCCGCGGGCGTGCTTCCAGTTCGAGTAGAATACCCCGCTGCGCTGCTTGATTGTCAAGCCTCTATCTTAAATCGCGTTCCCCTCGCCGCTCGCTGTGTCTCAGTGCTCCTAGGTTGCGGACAACTCTATCTATGAGGCTAGTTGCCGATCCCCGACCGGTCAATACTTCCTTGGAAGAAGACGCATGACTTTCGTTACCATCCCACGCAGTCCGGTAAGCCGAAAGCCGCACCAGTTCGATATTTTAACGACCTAGGTTTGATCTTGGTTTGAAAGGTGGAACTTGGGTTCACTAGATGAGGCTCCAAAGGGTGTCCGGCCCGACATGTACAAGTGGCTTGGACACCTTTATGCCCTAATGGCATCTATCGGATTCCACCCCTCGCAGGTAAAGTCCACAACTGAGGACTCGAGCTATTAGTAGTCCCCCAATTCTGTTTACGAGGGCTCGTGAATGTCCAAGTGCAGCGCGGTTCTCCCCCTGAATGCGCAGTCTCGCGAAATGCGGACGCGGTTCACTTCGGTACTGGCCATCTTTTCGGTGGCACTTGCCCTCCTTTCACTCACCTCATGCGGGTCCGCCAACGCCACAGGAAACAACAGTGACGCGAACGTGATCACTGTTTCCGCGAACCTGCCCACTGGCGAAGCCGGGCAGCGCTACAACGGCGTGCTGAGTGTGAGCGGAGGAAGCGCTCCCTATCAGTTCATGCTGAAGTCGGGCAGCCTGCCTCCGGGCATGAGCCTCAACTCAGCTAGCGGTTCGTTGGCCGGGATGCTGGTAGCTCCTGGAACCTACACGTTCGAGGTTGTTGTAACCGACGCGCCCCAGCCCGGGAAGGGAACGCAGACCTTCACGATTCAGGTGAAGGAAAAAAGCGTGACGGTGAGCCTTTCGCCCACCAGCGTACAGCTAAGCTCCAGCCAGACCGCCCAGTTCTCTGCCTCGGTCGGCGGCACTTCTAACACTGCGGTGACTTGGTCGGCGACAGTGGGCACCATTTCCACGACGGGCTTATACACCGCGCCAGCAGTTAACGCGACGACGTCCGCGGTGATCACCGCAACCAGCGCAGCCGACCGGTCGAAGAACGCGACTGCGGCGGTGGTCATCAGCCCCGCGACGAGTTCGCCATTGACGATTACCAGCGGCAACCCGCCCGATGCTCAGATGAACAGCCTCTATGACGACGCTCTCACTGCATCCGGTGGGACGCAGCCATACACCTGGAGTGTCGCTTCGGGAACGCTGCCCAATGGACTCACGTTGAGCGCATCGGGAGATCTCGCCGGGACACCCACCAGCACCGGAACCTTCAGCTTTGCGGTCGCGGTGACCGATAGCGCGAATAACACGGCGCAAAGCAGCTTGAGCCTGGGTGTTTTGGCAGCCAGCAACTTTGACGGTCCGGCCGAATTGCCGCGCTTCCAAGTCGCCAGCTCCATGGCGGATACGCCGGCGCCGGGGAATGTGATTCAGGTGTCGGCCAGTGCCGATCCCCAGACGGCGATCAACAATGCCAATTGCGGAGATACTGTAGAGCTACAAGCCGGGGCGGCGTACTCTGGGATACTGACGCTTCCTGCCAAGTCATGCGATGACCAGCATTGGATCATCATTCGCACCAGTGCTCCCGACAGCGCCCTTCCGGCAGAAGGCCAACGGCTCACGCCCTGCTATGCGGGGTTCGCGTCCTTGCCGAATCGTCCGGATTACACCTGTTCTCAGGCAAAGAATGTTCTCGCCAAGTTCTGGAACCCAGGAAAAGCGGATGCGGCTCCTATTATCCTTGCGGGTGGCGCTAACCACTATCGTCTGATAGGCCTCGAAATCACACGTCCGGTGGACAAGGTCGCGATCGTGGAGCTGGTTTCGGTTTCGCCCGGCACCGCAGCCGATCACATCGTGATCGATCGCTGCTGGGTCCATGGCACGGCGCAGGACGAAACCCGTCGAGGCATATTCCTAGGCGGTACGACCAATGTTGCAATCGTCGATTCCTACCTGAGCGATTTCCACTGCACGTCGATCACGGGAACGTGTATTGATTCGCAGGCTATAAGTGGCGGCGGCGGCGGCCTTGCGAGCGGGCCCTGGAAAATCCAGAACAATTTCATAGAGGCGGCTGGCGAGAACATTATGTTCGGAGGCTCGCGAGCAACCATCGTGCCGGCCGACATCACCATCAGCAACAACCATCTGTACAAGGTGCCGCAGTGGCAAGAAGGAATGCCGGGTTTTGTGGGCGGGTATTCGGGCCGGCCTTTTGCCGTGAAAAATCACTTCGAGATCAAGAACGCCACGCGGGTGCTTCTGGAGGGGAACATCCTTGAATATAACTGGGGTGGGTTTACGCAGCACGGACACACGATCATGATCACGCCGCGTAACGTTTGGGACGGGAAGACGAACGAGGGCAACCTCTGTCCAATCTGCGAAGCGACCGACGTCACGATACGTTACAACAGGATCAGCCATGTAGGAGGAGGAATCGCGATCGCAAGTGGACTCAGCGATGGATTTGGCGCGTCCGCCGACGAACGGTTCAGCATCCACGACATAATTGTCGACGATGTGGATTCCACAAAGTACCAAGGCGGTGGCAGCCTATTCCTGCTGATGAATGCATGGCCCAAACCGGTTCTCAATACCATCAGCATCCGCCACGTCACGGGATTCCCTGACCACCATCTGCTGGTGCTGACGAATAGTCTGCATTATCCCGAGATGTACGGCTTTACTTTCCAAGATAACCTGGTGGCCACAGGCTCGGCTCCAGTGTGGGCCGCGGGGGGAAACGACAGTTGCGCGAGCTCCGACAAACCCATAATTGTCATTCCCACCTGTTTCAAGACCTACACCTTCTCGACCAACGTTCTAGCAGCTTATCCATCGGTGTGGGCGCCGGCGAGGTGGCCGTCCGGCAACATGTTTGCAACCGCCTTCGCCGACGTTCAGTTTGTCAACTACAACAACGGCAACGGCGGTAACTACCAACTCGCACCAGGCAGTCCCTATAAGGGCAAAGCCAGCGACGGAACCGATCCTGGAGCCAACATCGGAGCCGTTAACGCGGCCATTCTGGGAGTGGAGTAAACCGGTCACGAGTGCGGACCACTTGTTGCTGGTCCGCACTTGGTTTTTATCCTGTCCGGAGCCCCTTATTCGCGGCGAAATTCCCCAGCAGCCAAGGCGGTGATTTTCGGGGGATTGCGGCGTAGGTCAAACTAAGATTCAATAACTACAAAGGGACTTTTGATCCTGAAACGGCTCGCCAGAGTTTCTTAAGCACCCACGCTAGTATCAACAACCAGGCGCAAGCGGCTATTCCGTCTCTGATTGTCGCATCGCGATATTTTTAGTTTACCGTTTGCATGACAGACGCCGACGCTGAACTGTAGTTCGTATTTCCTCCGAATGTCGCCGTCACTTGGTCTGAGCCAGGAGGCAAAGTGGTCGTAGAGAAGGTTGCCATTCCTGCCGTAATTGTCGCCGTCCCCAGCGTGGAGCTGTTGTAGCTAAAGGTCACGGTCTGACCGTTAGGAAGACTGCCGTTGCTGGTCAGCGTGGCGGTGAACTTCACGGAGTGGCCGCTCGTCGAGGGATTCAGTGTCGATGCAAGCGTCATGCCGACGGTCGCCTGGTCCACGGTTTGGCTCCATAAAGCCGACGTGCTCTTCGCATTCGACGCATCGCCGTTGTACGTGGCCGTCACCGACGACGTGCCCACCGCGAGTTTCGTCGTGCTCAGGGTAGCCACGCCAGCGGCGTTCAGCGTTCCTGAGCCGAGATTGGCTGTGCCGTCCTTGAAGGTGACCGTTCCGGTCGGCCCAGCCGGTGCACCGGAAGTAGAGGTAATAGTGGCCGTGAGCGTTACCGATTGCCCGTAAGCCGAGGGATTCGGGCTGGCAGTCAAAGTCGTCGTGGTGGGCCACAGGGTGACGACCTGACTCAGACTCGCCGCGCTGGTGGCAAAAGTGGGATCCCCGGCGTAGGTTGCCTTGATGGTGTGTGTCTTTGCCGACAGGGAGGGAGTGCTGAACGTCGCTAGCCCCCCCGCCGTGTTACTTGTGCCAATCGCGCTCGTGCCGTCAAAGAACGTGACGGTGTCTCCATCTGGTATCTGGCCGTACTGTGATGTAATCGCGGCCGTGAAGGTGACAGGTTGGGCGATGAGTGACGGTGAGCCAGAAGTTGTAATAATCGTCTTCGAGGTAACCGGAAGCTTCTCTACGTATTCTGTCAGCGTGCCTGAGGAGCTGCCCGTATTATTGCTATCCCCTGAGTACGTCGCCGTCAGCGAGTGTGTGCCACTGGTCGAGTATGTCCAGGTAAGAGCAGCAGTCCCGCCGCTGACTGAAACCGGCGTCGTGACAGTACCGTCTTTGAAGGTTACCGTTCCGGTCGCTGCACCGCCATACTGACTTATAATCGTTGCTGTGTATGTTACTGGTTGATTCGGAGCAACCAGGTTCGAACTCGAATGCAGCGAAGTCGTGGTCGTCACCTGGTTCACAGTCTGGGTCAGCGGCACGGAAGTACTGCCGAGAAAGTTGCTATCTCCACTGTAGGAGGCCGTGAGCTTGTGCGAACCAGCGGCGAGTATGATTCCAGTAAGGCTCGCCATGTTACCGCTCAGGTTGCCTGTGCCCAAAACGTTCCCACCGTCATAGAATGTCACCGTGCCCGTGGCCGAGCCTCCGTACAACGGAGCAACAGTAGAGGACAGTGTAATTGGCTGCCCATAGGCTGACGGATTGAAGCTAGACGAGACCACAGTCGCGCTTGCGGCCCGGTTGACCGTTTGTGGCAATGGCGACGAACTGCTCGAGGCAAAGTTAGAGTACCCGGTGTAGCTCGCCGTAATGCTGTGCGAGCCGGCCGACAGTGTGGAAATAGTCAAAGTCGACACTCCACTGCCGTTCAGAGTAGAACTACCGATGCCCGCCCCTCCGTCAGAGAAGCTGACCGTTCCCGTCGGAGTTCCTGTACCCTGCTGAGGCGCGACCGTAGCCGTGAAAGTGACGGATTGCCCGACGCTGGACGGATTCTGCGCAGACGTCAGCAACGTTGTCGTGGCGTCGGTGATGCCGATCCCTGTCAGGCCTAGATTTTGCGGACTGTTCGAGCCATTGTCCGTGATAGTCACGGCCGCGTTTTCGGCGCCGGCAATCGAGGGCGTAAAAGTCACGGTTATATTGCAACTGCCGTTGGCGGCAACGGATGCACCACAGGTATTGGTCTGAGCAAAGTCACCACCGTTCGTCCCCGTGACTTGGATTGACGTGATGGTCAGATTCATGTTGCCGGTGTTGGTGAGCGTTACATTCTGAGGGCTGCTGGCGACGCCAATGGGCTGACCGCTAAAGCCAAGGCTGGTTAGTGAAAGTCCGGCGACGGCTCCCTGCACGAGTTGGCTCAGCACGGGTGAGGCGCTAGGCGGAAAAATTGCATCTCCGCCGTAAGAAGCAGTAATGCTGTGGGTGCCGACCGACAGCGTGGAAGTCGTCAAAGTCGCCACTCCACTGCCGTTGAGAGTGGAGCTACCAATACTTGTCCCTCCGTCAGAGAAGGTGACCGTTCCGGTCGGCGTCCCTGCACCTTGCATGGGCCCGACCGTAGCGGTGAAAGTTACAGATTCTCCAAAGCTGGATGGATTCGGCGAAGATGTAAGCGCGGTCGTGTATGCTGACAATCCGAAAACCTGCAGCGCACTATAACTTGCCACGAACACTTTGCCGGCGGCTACCACGGGAACCAGATTTGCGTTCCCGCCTGTATTAGGCCAGGTTCCAGCCTGTGCCTGGAAGAGCGGATTCAGCTTTTTGCCCGAGTCGGGATCGAAAGCGTAAAGGTTAATAACCGGGTTGCTGCTGGAAGTTGGGCGCGACAATGCCCATATAATCGCATTGCTGGTGCCATTGGAAGAGATACTGGTAAAAAAACCAGGGTCCTGCAGGCCGCTTCCCAGCGAAACAGAGTTGGCCACGACACTGAGCGACGGCGTTGGGGAGGTGACCACCTTCCATACTTTCAGTTGCGATCCACCGCTGCTTACTACGCGCGCAATCGAATCCGCGGGATCCACAAAATAGGATGGCCCGCACCAGCATTCACCGATTACATAGGTGCCAAACACATTGCTATTCTGGCTGGAGTATCCGCCCAGGTTGTCTTCATTCATGAAGAACATCGAACCGGCCTTCCCTGCTGCGACTGCGAGGTGCGGATACAAACCTGGTTGATCGGGAAGGACGAGCACACCTCCGGAGCCGAAATCCCTATCATACTGGTCCAAAGTTGACCAATCGGAGGGGGTGAACAAGTCAACCACCGCAGACAAGTCTGGCGAGATCTTGATCACGCTTTCCTGAATATTGGTCACGCCATCGTAAGTAGTCCCGGAGCGATCCGAATTTCCTGTCACTACCAAAACATTGCCCGAATCATCGGTCGATGGGCCGAATCCAGACATCCAGATAGAAGACAGAAAAAAGTCGTTGGGAGAAGTGGCCTGCGAATCGAAAAGGTCGTTGGGCGCGAGCGGTGTCAGCGTTCCTGTCTGCCACCCCAAAAGCCATCCGCGACTGAGGTTCTTATTTATATCGCAGAAGCTGCCGAAACCGGCATAAACGTTGCCGTTGGCCAACAACAAGCCCGGGCGTTGCCGTTGATATTTCGCGTTGAAAGCAAACATAGTGCCATCGGTGAGCGTGTGCGAAGCCGCCACCAATTGCGGCGCAACCTTGTCGGTCAGACTGCCGAGATCCAGGGCATGAAGGAAGTAAACTGGCGCGTTGTCTTGCTGCGTGTACACCATCACATAGAGAGTATTCGAGGCCGGATCGATCACCGGTGTTGAATTGATCCCAATGTTCGGGCCATTGTTCGTGCAGCCAAAAGGGGATGGAACAGGCGGTCCAAAGTTGGGACTTAGCAGCACCGTTCCGATTTCTGCGTCGATGGCGTAGACGGTGTCGCTTTCCGTGGCCACGTATACCACGTCGTGCGTTCCCTGGTACTGGCCAGCAGTTATTTTCACCGCCGGCATGTAAAGTGGCTGGGTGTCCACCTGATCATTTAATGCAACAGAGTAAAGCGACCCAAAAGACGAATTGTTCACATTAGCCGGAGTCAGAATTGTCTCGTTCGGATTCCATCCCGTCCGGTAATTATCGTAGTGATAGGTGGTGACTGCCTGTGACCATGCGGTTCTTGCCCCAGCGGTAGCCAGGAATACCAGCAGCACAAAACGGATTAACGAATGGAGTCGACGCGATTTCATAGCATCCTTCCGCACACTTCGGGACTTGCTATGGCGTGCCGGGGGAGGAGGCACGCGCGTTTGTGGCCCGCGCTGTAGAATCAAAATCTTAACAGACGTCAACTGGTTTTTGAGGCCAAGTTTTCCAGGATTCACAGAATAATGAGCCGCGCTTCAGCATCCGGTCCAAATCAACCCGGGTTGCGCCCCCTAGCTCTGGCAAAGAAAAGGGGAGGCCTACCATCGCACAACAATAAGGATTGCCCGCGAGAGTTCCAGTCGAGGGCGAGAAGGTGCTACCACCGGAGAGCGTACACACTGAGGTGGTATCCCACTCGCTCCGATGGTTGAGGAAAGAGTGCCCAAGACGAAGGGCGAATGTGGGAAAAAGTTTTCCCATTTCTGCGGGTTATGGTAACGTAGACGTTACACCCGCGCGGAAGGTATGGGTGTAAGCTATTGAAACATAAGAATATGTTCAGTCCGTAGCCGCCATCTGTCCCTCCCCTGTTGGCAATGAGTGTGCTTCAGACAGGTGTAGCCCTTGCCCGAGTAGCGTCCTCTCCGCCTCGGAATGGATTTAGCATGGATTTTCAGGAAAGCCAAAAGATGCCGCCCGATACGCCTGCCTCGAATGGGCGGGGAAGAGTGTGGGTGGAAAGCGTGAGCCCGGCAATGCGCACGGTGGAGGCGGTGGTACGGGAGTTGTCGCAAAATGACGTTCCGATGCTGGTCGTGGCCGAACACGGGGCCGGCAAGGCAGCGGCGGCTGCGCGCATCCACGCTCTTTCACGTCGAGCGCCGGAGCCATTCCAAGTCCTTCAGGGACGGGACACCAATGAGAAGGCTGTGGCTGCCTGCGAAGACCAGGGCGGAACGGTCTATGTTCAGGACGTTGGCGAGCTTCCGCCGGGGGTGCAGAAGGAAGTGCTTCGCCAAATCAGTTTGGGCGAGGCCGAGCGGAATCACGTACCGCGTTATATCTGCGGGACTTCGTGCGAACTGGAGCCGGAAGTGCGGTCGGGAAAAGTGCACGAGGATCTCTACTACCGTATCAGCGGAGTTTGTTTGCGGTTGCCTCCGTTGCGCCAACGCAAGGAAGACATTCCTGGTCTGCGGGACTGGTTTCTTTCCGTCTTCGCGCAGGATTTCGGCCGACCGGCGCCGACGCTGAGCGCCGAGACGCGAAGTTTCTTTCTGGAGTATCACTGGCCCGGCAACATTCGGGAACTGAAGGACGCCACGCGCGCGATTGCGGCGTTGGGAGATGAAGGTCTCGCCATGGGTGGGCTTCATTCTCTGCTGCGGCGGCCCGAGCCAGCGAGCGGGGAGAAGATCTCTCTGAAAGAGGCAGCGCGCGCGGCATCTCGCGAAGCGGAACGGGAACTGATTCTTCAGGTTCTAGCGCGAACCCGGTGGAACCGGCGGCGGGCCGCAGAGGAATTGAAAATCAGCTATAAGGCGCTGCTTTATAAGCTGAAGCAGATTGGGTACGAAGGATACGGGGCCTAAGACCCCGGCAGTTCAAGAAAGCAATGATTGCGAGGAGAAGACATGAACTTGATATGGAAAGCGGCTGCGGCAGTTTTATTGACTAGCGGCATGGCGCTGGCGCAGAATGCGCCGGCGCAACCGGTGGCCCCGGCCGCTGCCGACAAAGAGGGGTGCGTGGCGCTGGCTGGCCCGGAGTATGTGATCGGACCCGAGGATAATCTTCATATTGCTGTGTGGAAAGAATCTGACCTGACTGCGACGCTGCCGGTTCGTCCGGATGGCAAGATTTCCCTGCCGCTGCTCGGCGATGTGCAGGCGGCGGGCATGACTCCGATACAGCTGGGCGATTCGATCA
Organism: uncultured Acidobacteriaceae bacterium; assembly: GCA_963791085.1. GTDB lineage: Bacteria > Acidobacteriota > Terriglobia > Terriglobales > Acidobacteriaceae > Acidiflorens. The sequence goes on from CAWBQG010000001.1 coordinate 1,057,486, forward strand.
CAGAAAAGCTCAAGAAGTTTGTCGCCGATCCGCGCGTCACCATAGTGGTGACCGCCATCAACAGTAAGCGAATCTACCTGGTGGGTGAAGTGTCACGCAGCGGCGCGATGCCCATGTCGCCTTGCATGACTGTTTTGCAGGCCCTGTCAAGTGCCGGCATGAGCCAGTTCGCGAACACGAAGCGCATCTATGTCTTGCGGGCGCAGAACGGCAAACAGGAAAAGCTCCCGGTCGACTATCGCAAGCTGGTCAAAGGCGAAGCGATGAACCAGAACTACACGCTGCAGCCGGGAGACACGATTGTCGTCCCGTGAAGGGAAAGCTGAGTAAGGAGCCATGGCAAAATTGCGAACAATACGGTTAGGGCTGCTGCTATTCAGCTTAGGCGCTTGCGCCGCGGCCCAGGATAATTCCCAACAGGGTGCGGCTCCGGCACCCGCCTTCGGGCAGAGCGCGCCGGTTCTGAACCCGGAGAATCCGCCTCTTTCGGGAGTGGATGAACCCAGCCTTGACTTAAAGAAGGCGATCCGCAGTTTCATTTCACCAGCGATCCAAGTGGGCGAGACGGCGGACAGCAACGAAAATAATCAGCTGGGCGCTTCCAGCGTGAAACCCGTCGAGCATGTGCTGGGAGCGCTCGACCTGCAAAAATTCTGGCCTAAGAGCGATCTGATTCTCGAGTATCTGGGCGGAGGCGCTTTTCAAAGCAACCCGGAGTATAGGGCGCAGCAACTCCAAGCGTTCGGGCTCGAGGCGGTGACGCGTTGGCGCACCGGCTACCTTAAGCTACGGGACTCCTTCAGCTATATCCCGGATGGTGCTTTCGATGTGGCGTCTGCCGAGGGATTTCCTGGGCTGGGCATCGCCTTGGGTGGTGGCGTGGGTATCGGCGGTTTGCCCGGCGCTCACGCGTTTGGCACAGGGGCGTTCGAGGCAGTCGGAGATATCCCGCGGCTTGCGAACACGGTCATTCTTGAAGGCGTTCAGGCAATCAGCCCACGATCCGCCCTTACGTTGGCAGGCGCGTTCAGCAACGCGCATTTCTACGACAATACTGCCCAGCTGATTAACAGCGATCAGACGACAGTCGAGGGCGGTTACAGTCACATGATTTCGCGGCACGATCAGATCGCCGAGATTTATGCGTTTCAGCTCTTCCGTTTCCCGTACAGCACGGGCGGCGAGATATACAACCAAGTTCTCAACGTGCGCTGGAGCCATACGATAAGCGGAAGAATGCGGCTGGTTCTTGGGGCGGGGCCACAGTATGCGGATTTGCACTACGGTGGCAACTCCTCGAATTGGACGGTCAACGGGCGAGCGATTTTGAGTTATGAGTTCCAGCGTTCCTCATTGGTGGCCGCCTGGGAAAAGCTCACCACGGCGGGATCCGGAATTTTCGCCGGCGCCAATACACAGTCTGCCTACTTACTCTACAGACGGTCCCTGGCACGGACCTTCACGCTTTCGGCCAAGTTAGGGTACGCGCGTAACGAGCGCCTGCAGTTCTTCGGGGCTGGACCGACCCCCGCCAGCAGCGACAATGAGGGTATTGCCGGACTCATTTTGCGGAAACACCTGGGACGCACGTACGACGCAGTGGCGGCATACAGCTTCAACGAAGTTGAGTTCGACGTACCGGGCGGGACGGCCTGTGGCGCGCTTGGCTGCGGCAACCTAGCGCAGCGGCACCGAGGCTCGATTGGGTTTGAATGGCATCCCAAGCCGACTCGGATCGAATAATTTTCTGGGCTGCCGCGAGCAGCCGGATTGGTGGAGAGAGCATGGCACAGAATCGCGAACTAGGCATGGAAGATTACCTGGCGATGGCACGGCGTCGCCTGAAAGTCATCTTGATCCCGTTATTGATTGCGCCAGTGGCGGGCTTTTTGATTTCGTACGTATTTCCGCCGAAGTACACATCGCAATCGATGATTCTGGTGGAAGGGCAGAAGGTGCCTACCAACTACGTGGTGCCGGTGATCACCGCCGACTTTACGCAGCGGATCGCGAGCTTGCAGCAGCAGATGCTCAGCGGAAGCCGCCTGCGGCCGGTGATCCAGAGTCTCGGGCTGGTGAAAACGGGAGAAGAAGGCAAGCTCATGGAGGACATTCGCTCGAATATGACGGTGACGCCGGTTATCACCTCGATCAGTGCGGCCTCCAGCACGAGCGGGTCGAGCAAGAAAAAGGCTCCGTCGAACCCGAACGACGAGCCGATGCCTGGTTTCTACATCGGCTATACCAACCGGGATGCGGGCCGCGCGCAAAAGATCTGTAGCGCCCTCACGTCGCTCATGGTAGATGAGAACCTGCGGTCGCGCGCGGACATTGCCAAAGGCACGACCGATTTTCTTGGCCGGCAGGTGGAGGACGCCAAGCGCGCCATCGACGATCAGGATGCCAAACTAGCCGCCTTCAAGAAGCAGTACATGGGCCAGCTTCCGGGCGACGTTGATACGAATTTGAGAATGCTGGCGTCGCTCAACTCGCAGCTCGATGCTAGTACACAGACTCTGAGCCGCGCCCAGCAGGATAAGAGTTATGCCGAGAGCATGCTCGCGCAACAAGTGGCTGCCTGGAAAGCCTCGCAGGCGACGACGAATCCACAGACACTGGAGCAACAGTTGAGCGTGCTGCAGGCGCAGTTAATGCAACTGGAAGCGCGCTACACCGATGACCATCCCGATGTGATCAAGACCAAGTCGGACATCGCGAAAGTACAAGCGCGCCTCGACGAGGTCAATAAGCAGATGAATAACGCAGCCCCGGTTGGCGACACGTCCATTGCCAGTGGCGACGAGCCTCCTGAGATTAAGCAGCTGCGTCTTCAGCTCCACCAATACCGGGACGTGATTGAACAGTCGGCCTTGGATCAAAAGAAGCTACAGGCCCAGATCAACGTCTACCAGGCCCGCACCGCCATGAGTCCGGCGATCGAGGAGCAGTACCGGGAGTTGACGCGTGATTACGACAACGCGCAGAGCTTTTACCGCGATCTGCTAGCCAAGAAGAGCTCCGCAAACGTGGCCAATAACATGGAAAACGAGCAAGAGGGGGAGCAGATGGTAGTCCTGACACCTGCTCAACTCCCCGACGCCCCTACTTTTCCCAATCGCCCGATACTGGCGGCTGGCGGTTTGGGAGCAGGTCTGGGACTCGGCGTGCTCATTGCGATGTTCCTCGAGTTTAGCGACCGGTCCATCCGTACGGAAAAGGACATTGCGGTGGCGATGGACCTGCCCATGCTGATTTCGGTGCCCTGGCTGGGAGCCGAGCAAGAGGCGGCGGCCGCGAACGGCAACGGGCGGCGCCGATTCTGGGGGCGGGGAAGTCCGACCGCGAAGGATCCGGAGAAGGTCGAGGTTTAATGGCGGCATATGTATAAGCAATTTTTTGGACTGCGGGCGAACCCGTTCAACGTTAATCCGGATCCGCGCTATTTGTTCCTGACGCGGCATACGGAGGAAGCGCTGGCCTGCCTCACCTATGGCATACAGAGCCGCAAGGGCTTCGTGTTGCTGACCGGGGAAGTGGGGACGGGGAAGACGACCCTGATCAACAAGCTGATGGAGTGGCTGCGCGGGCAGCAGGTGGCGACGGCCTTTGTCTTTAACTCGCGCATGGACGTGTCGCAGCTGCTCGAATACGTGATGTCGGACTTTGGCATCCCGTGCGAGACAAAGTCGAAGAGCCAGATGCTGCAGCGCCTCTATGGCTGGCTTCTGGATCGTTACCGCGCGGGCGAAACGGCCGTGCTCGTTATAGACGAGGCGCAGAATCTTTCCGACGAAGTGCTCGAAGAAATCCGGATGCTCACCAATCTCGAGACCTTCACGGAGAAGCTTCTACAGATCGTGCTGGTGGGGCAGCCCGAACTGGAACAGCGCCTGAAGGAGCCGGCATTGCGTCAGTTGCGGCAGCGGTTGACGCTGCGGGCGAAAACGCACGCTTTCAATCTCGAAGAGACAGAGTCGTATATCGTGCAGCGCCTCCGCATTGCGGGATCGAACGGCGAGGCCATCTTCGATGGGGAAGCGGCCACCGCCATTTTCCGCTACTCAACGGGCATCCCCCGCGTAATCAATCTGCTATGCGAACACTGTCTGGTCAGCGCCTTCGTGGACCAGAAGAGGTTGGTCACGGCCGAGATCGTGGAATCGGTTGCCAGGGATTTCGACCTGGCGGACGGGATGGCGGTGGCGATGATGCCACCGGAGCCCGCTGCATCGCAAAAATTCGATCTCGTCGAAGCCTTGCGCACTTTGGCGACGCTAGCCGATAAGCTGCGCCAGTCCGAACAACAAGACCTCGGGAAGGAAAGGAAACTATGAGCCGCATCCATGACGCTTTGAAACGTGCCGAACAGGAAAGAGCCGCCTCCATGGGGACGCATGTGGAGTCCTCTCTCCAGCCGCTGGAGTCCCCGCAGGTGGAAATGCCGAACCTGCAGAGCCCCGGGGCTTCCGCGATGTCGGCGGCGTCCGGACTCAGCCATGAGGCGCTACTGGCGCGCTGCCCGCAAACCGATTGGAAGCCGGATGCGGGCCACATGCTGTTTTTCCAGGATGACGAGACCCGCATTGGCACCGAGGAATTCCGCACGCTGCGCTCACGGCTCTACCAGATCCGGGAGAAGATGCCGCTAAAGCGGTTGCTCATTACGAGCGCCATGCCGCGGGAAGGCAAGTCGTTCGTGGCCGCAAATCTTGCGCAGGTGCTGGTGCGCCAGCACGGGCGCCGCGCCCTGATCATTGACGGAGACCTGCGCAATCCCGGGCTGCACAGCAATTTCGGCGTGCCGCTGACACCGGGACTGTCTGACTATCTGGCGGGTGGGTGCGACGAGATTGCGATCATGCAGCGCGGGCCTATGGAGAACCTGTTCTTCATTCCCGCAGGGCGCGTGGTTGCGAGTGCTCCCGAACTGCTGGCCAATGGCCGTCTCAAGCTTTTGTTGCAGCGCATCGAACCGCTGTTTGACTGGATCATCATCGACTCCTCGCCGGTCATCCCGGTATCGGATCCCACTTTGGTAGCGGGCTGCTGCGACGGTGTATTGATGGTGGTGCGGTCGGACATGACGTCGTCAGACCTGGCTAAGCGGGCGCGCGAGGAGTTTCCCGACAAACTACTGTTGGGAGTGGTCCTCAATGGTACGGTCGGCAAGCATGCGCAAGCGAGGTACTACTACGGCGAAGCCATGAGCCCGTACGTGAGCCCATACCTGAAATAAGACAGAGGCCCCGTGATCCGGCTCTTCAATGTCTATTATCCGGTTCGTACCCTGATCCTGCTGATCGGGGAGGCCCTGATCGTTGGGACTTCTCTGCTGCTGGGGGTCATGTATGCGAACTGGGAGGACAGTTACCTCGTACTCGTTTACGAGCACGGTTACGTCAAGATCATCGCGCTGACTGTTTTGGTTCTGCTGGGCTCGCATTGGTTTGATCTGTACGACACGTCCCTTCTAACCACGAAGGGGGAACTGTATTTCCGGTTGCTGATGGTGCCGGGACTGCTGGCGTTCGTGCTGGCCGCAGTTTCCTATTTCCGGCCGCAATATGAACTGGGGAATGGATCGACGGAAATTGGCCTGCTGATTCTGACGGCTGCGTTATTCGGATGGCGAATGGGCTTCACGTGGCTGCTCCAGTTGCCAATCCTGATCGAGCGTGTCTACGTGCTGGGCACGGGAGAGCATGCGCAGCGCTTGGTGGCCGGACTCCGTAAGAATCCGGAGATTGGCGTCGAGGTGGCGGGCTGGACCGGAAAGATGGAAGGGCCGGTAACCAGTGAATCGGTGGCCGCTCATTTGCGTGAAGTCGTAGAGAAGCAAAAGGTTCATCGTGTGATTGTGGCGATGCCGGATCGTCGGGGTACGATTCCGATGGAAGCGCTGCTCGACCTGCGTATGGAGGGAGTGAAGGTTGAAGAAGCGACTTCGTGGCTGGAAAAAATCTCGGGCAGGATCGAGGTTGAGGGCCTTTATCCAAGCTGGATCGTTTTTGGGGACGGATTCCGGCGGAGCATCCCTTTCCAGTGGTCGCGGCGCGTGATGTCGTTCGTAATCTCGCTGGTGGGGTTGATTTTCTCTCTTCCTGTCATCCCATTCGTCATTCTCGCTATCAAGCTCGATTCGAAGGGACCAGTATTTTATACGCAAGCGCGCGTGGGAAAGATGGGGAAGATTTTCAATGTTGTGAAGTTCCGCACCATGCGCGAGGACGCCGAAGCAGATGGGCCGCAGTGGGCGGGGGACAACGATCCGCGGGTTACGCGTGTGGGCAAATTTCTGCGAATGTCGCGGCTGGACGAAATACCGCAGCTCTGGTGCGTTCTCAAAGGAGATATGGCTTTCGTCGGCCCGCGGCCGGAACGGCCCGAATTCGTCGAATCGCTTTCGAAGGAGATCCGCTACTACGGTGTGCGCCACATGGTACGGCCGGGAATCACCGGATGGGCGCAGGTCAAGTATAAGTACGGCAGCACGGTCGAGGACGCCCGGCAGAAGTTGCAGTACGACCTGTTTTATATGAAGAACGCTTCCTTTGGATTGGACTTGATGATTATGTTTCTGACCATCAAGACGGTCATCTTGCGCCGGGGCGCGCAATGAAGATGAAATGGTTGTTCTGGATTTCGGCGGCCACGATCGGCTACTCCTATCTGGGGTATCCGCTATGGCTGTGGCTGCGCAGCCGCTGGGCGCCGCGTCCCGTGCGCCGGGGTGCGAATGAACCGTCGGTTTCGGCAGTGATGGTAGTGCGAAACGAGGAGACGGCGATCGCCCGGAAATTAGAAAATTTGCTGGCTCTCGACTATCCGGGCGGGAAGCTGGAAATCGTTATCGTCTCCGATGGTTCGAACGACGGCACGGCCGAAGTTCTCGGCAGGTTTGCGGGCGATCCGCGAGTGCGGACCATCATGAAATCGGCATCGCAAGGGAAGGCCGCCGGATTGAACGACGCCATGCAGTCGGTTCGCGGAGATGTACTGTTGTTTACCGACGTGCGACAACAGATTGAACCTTGTGCTCTGCGATTTCTGGTGGAGAATTTCGGCGATCCGGAGGTGGGCGTCGCCAGTGGCGAACTGATACTCGGCGATCCGGCCAGCGGCGAAGCGGGGAAAGGCCTGAGCCTGTACTGGCGCATGGAGAAGAGGATCCGCGAACTGGAGTCGGCTTCCGGGTCCGTGGTCGGCGCAACGGGCGCGATCTATTGCGCGCGCAGAAATCTTATCGATCCGCTTCCGGAAGGCACCATTCTGGATGACGTTTTGTTGCCTCTGCAGGTTGCGCGCCGGGGATTGCGCGTGGTTTTCGACTCCCGGGCGAAGGCCTGGGATTCACCGAATTTGGGCGAAGCCCGCGAGTTTTCCCGCAAGGTTCGAACCTTGAGCGGAAATTATCAGTTGCTTCAGCTGGCGCCCTGGCTCTTGCGCCGGGAGAACCCAGTCCGATTCGAATTCGTGAGCCACAAACTCTCGCGGCTGGCCGTGCCTTTTGGGCTGCTGGGCCTGCTCACCGCCTCGATGTTCTTGCGACAGCCCTTTTACCGCGCGGCGCTGGTGGCGCAGCTAGCTTTTTATGGGCTCAGTCTTACAGCGCTCGGCGGGGTCCGCAGTGGACCGCTGGCCCGTGTCGCGGATGCGGCTCGGGTTTTTGTCGTACTGAATTCCGCCGCAATAGTCGCTTTCGTAAACTTTGTCACGGGGAGGAAAGCGGTCTGGGTCCGCTAAGCCGCCATGAGACTCTGGTTTAAGGTCAGTGAGTTCTATTCCATGCACAATGGCGGGGACATCGGCACGTGTCCGTACAATGTGCAAAGCGAAGTGAAGTGTCAGCGGCGTGAGGCCGCCCGCAATGCGGCATGGCAGGCTGTGCAACGTTGAGTTCGGAGGGATGCTGCGTTGCGAACAGAGCGGTGGCTGCGGAGACGGGTGCGCGCTATAGCGGGCCGGCTATTGGCCAGCGCTTAAGCGGTGGATTGCCATCGGGGTAGTGGAAACGAATTCCTATGCGACTGGCGCGCTTCCTGCGCGTTCGGCGTAAAGAAAAAGAGGCTTTGTGGCGATTGGGGACAATGGCAACTTTACGACGGCGGAGACGTCTGGGAGACGCACATTCTTCCAGGTCGCGGACCCAACCCAGCGTGCGTTTTTCTGGCTCAGCGCCTTTTTTGTAGTCTATTGCGCGCGTCCCGAAGATTTGATGGGAAGCTGGGGGGTCTTGCCACTTGCCAAGATCACCGCCACGCTCGCCGCGTATAGCCTGTTCCAGGTTGTCGGGCGCACCAAGCGCACCATGAAAGACCTGCCCAAGGAAGCCCGATTGCTGCTCACTATGATTGGCCTTCTTTATCTGGGCGCATTCCTTTCGCCGATCTGGAGAGGTGGCGCTCTTACCCATACGATTGATTTCTCCAAGATCTACATAGCCTGGGTGCTAGTCTTTCTCGTCATCACAACATTCGACCGCCTGCGCAAGATCATTTTCATTCAGGCCTTTTCTGTGGTTGCGATTTGCGCCACCGCGCTGATCAAAGGGCATAACACGCCCCGCCTCTTCGGCGTAATGGGTGGCATGTATTCGAACCCAAACGATCTGGCCTTCGCGATTGTATTGTCTTTGCCGTTCGCGTTTGCCTTTATGGTGACGGCCAAAAACGCAGTCAAGAAAGTGTTTTGGCTCGCTGGGATGCTGGTTATGCTGGTCGCGATTTTCGAGACCGCGTCCCGCGCCGGTTTTATTGACCTAATGATTTGCGGAAGTGTGGCTCTGTACCACTTTGCGATCAAAGGCAAAAGGATGTATCTGCTGGTGGCGACGGGCTTTCTTGTCGTGCTCATCGGAGTTGGCGCCGGCGGGAAACTTTACGATCGCTTCGAGGCCCTCTCCAACAGTTCGACCGACGAGTCGGCGTACGGATCCTATCAAGCCCGGATGTTTCTCATGAAGCGCGCCGCGGTGGGCATTATTAATTACCCGATTCTCGGCCTTGGCGTTCACAACTTCCCGAGTTACTCGACGATCTGGCACGATGTGCACATGACTTACCTGCAGGTCGCCGTGGAGGGCGGAGTTCCGGTTCTCATGATTTATCTGATGTTTTTCCGCCGCGCATTTGTGAATCTGAAAATCCTGAAGAAGACGGAAAATCTCGACGAGGATATCGTTCTGTTTGTGGGCGCGTTATACAGTTCGCTGGTTGGCTTTGGAGTAGGAGCGCTGTTTGCCCCGGAGGCCTACCAACTTTTCCCGTATTTCTCGGTTGCCTTTACCGCTGCGTTGCTGCAGACGGTGAAAGAAAAAGAAAAAAGCCCCGACTCGGTGACCCCGCCACCGAAAAAGGCGCGCCATTTCCTGGAGGTCTATGCCGATCGCGGAACAACCAGCGCAGTGTCCCCTGTCCGCTGACTTGCAGGCGATTCTCTGCTGCCTCAGTTGCGGCTCCAGAGTCGATAGCGACAACGCGGGCGGGTTCGTGTGTCCGGCCTGCCAGCGCGCTTTTCCCAATGTGAACGGTATCGCCCGCTTCGTGGATGCCCAGCACTACGCCGCCAGCTTTGGGTTCCAGTGGCATCGCTACCAGAAGACCCAGCTCGATCACGATGAAGTGCGGGAATCCGACCTCAACTTCCGGATGAAGACAGCTCTGCGCCCCGAGGAGCTTCAGGGGAAACTCGTCCTCGACGTAGGCTGCGGCATGGGGCGCTTTGCCGAGGTCGCGACTCGCTGGGGAGCGCGCGTGGTTGGCGTGGACCTCAGCGCTGCGGCCGAAGTCGCCGCCAAGAACCTGGCTGAGCGGGAATTCGTGGCGTTTCAGGCCGATGCTTTCGCGCTGCCGTTTGCGCCGGAAAGCTTTGACGTGATCTACAGCGTAGGAGTGCTTCATCACACGCCAGACTGCGAAGCGGCCGTCAAATCGCTGGAGAAATATCTGAAGCCCGGGGGAATTCTCGCCGTATGGCTCTATAGCGGATACAACAAGTGGTACCGCTTCAGCGATTTCTGGAGGCGCTACACAAGCCGTATGAAGCCTCAGACATTGCACGGCATTCTCAAGGTTGCCGTGCCGGTCCTCTACAACACGCAGCGGATACTAAGAAAAGTACCGCTGGTAGGGGCGCCGGCTGCAGGGTTGGTGCACCACGTGTTTCCCGTGAACCGGCAAACGGATCCCGAAGCCAGAATGCTCGACACCTTTGACTGGTACTCGCCGAAGTATCAGTCGAAGCACACTTACGAGCAAGTCTTCCGCTGGTATGCGGCCATGGGCATGGAAGATATGCGAATCGGAGATTATGCGATTGCGGTCCGGGGCCGAAAGCCGCTGAAATAGCGGTCGCGTGTGGGGCACAGCGCAGTTGCACAGTGCAGAAATGAGCCTGAAGAAGAAATTCGCTTATGCCAAGAAGGTTCTGCCTGCAGCAACCTGGCGGGGGCTTCGCTCACCCGTGTCCGGCCCGGTTCATCTTATTCTCGCGCTGGCCGATCACTTTGAACCCGCGATCGATCCGACCGACGGATACAAGCGCGTGGCGCGCCCGGAGCAGGAGCGCCGACTCGAAGAGTGGTGCCGAGACTACCCAAAGGCCGCGACGGAATGGCGAGACCACGATGGGCGCCCGTTCGTACACACCTACTTCTACCCCGCAGAGCAGTACGACGAAGGTCTGGTGGCTCGTCTTGCCGATCACTGCCAGCAAGGATGGGGTGAGATCGAAATTCACCTCCACCACGGGATGCATACGCCCGACACGGCAGAGAATACCCGGCGCGTGCTGATTGAGTTCCGCGACCGGCTGGCTTTTCGCCATCGCGTGCTTGCCGTCGAAGAAGGAACAACGCAGGCCCGTTATGCCTTTGTGCACGGGAATTGGGCTTTGGCAAATTCCGCCGAGGGACGGGGTTGCGGCGTCGATTCGGAGATGCGGATTCTCGCCGAAACTGGCTGCTATGCCGATTTGACGTTGCCGACGTCGGTTCTGCATCCCGCTCAAATTGGGAAGATAAATTCGCTCTACGAATGCGCCCTGCCACTCGATCAGGCCGCGCCGCACCGTGAAGGCCACGACCTGGCCGTGGGCCGCCGTCCGCAGAAGTTCCCGCTGATGATTCAGGGCCCCCTGGTGACCGACGTGAGCGGCACCCTGCGCAGCGCGAAACCCGCACTCGAGAATGGCGCCATCTCCAACGCAAATCCAATGACCCTCGATCGCCTCGCGTTATGGAAGCGAGCACAGATTCGGGTCGCGGGCCGCCCGGACTGGCTTTTCATAAAGCTGCATTGCCACGGGATGAATCCGACGCAGAAAGACGAAGTGCTCGGCGGCGCGTTCCGCAAGTTTCTTGAGGATCTCGTCAGCGGCGCGCGTGGGCGAGAGGAGACTCTGCACTTTGTTACGGCGCGCGAGATGAGCAACATCATTCTTGCTGCCTGCGATGGACGCGAAGGCAATCCGGGGAATTTTCGCGACTATCGCTTTAAGCGTTTTTGGGAAGCGGCCGGATCTTCAGAAAATACCAGCGCTGTCCCTGTCAGCTTGAAAGGATAAGAGCAGACGATGTGTGGAATCGCCGGAGTCGTAAGCAGCACCCGTGAGAGCGATATTACGGAAGCGCTCGTCCGCCACATGTGTAACCAGATTGTGTACCGTGGCCCCGACGACGAAGGTATCCACGTAGAAGACGGTGCCGGGCTCGGCATGCGCCGTCTTTCGATTATCGATCTCTCGGGCGGGCACCAGCCGGTTTTTAACGAGGATCGCAATGCCTGGATCGTCTTTAACGGCGAAATTTACAATTTTCCCGAACTGCGCGCCGAACTCGAAAACCGCGGCCATCGCTTCTACACCAAGACGGACACGGAAGTCATCATTCATCTTTATGAAGAGATGGGCGCGGACTGCGTCAAGAAACTGCGCGGGATGTTCGGACTCGCGATTTATGACAAAACGAAGCGCAAGCTGATACTCGCGCGCGACCGTCTCGGCAAAAAACCGTTGCATTATGCGCTGCACAACGGGAATCTGTACTTCGGATCCGAAATCAAGAGCATACTGGCGGTTGCGCCCGAGTTGGCCGAAGTTAACGCGCAGGGGCTGCTCGAGTATCTCTACTACGGCTATGTGCCCGAGCCGATCACGGCTTTCACCGGCATTCAGAAGCTCCCGTCCGGACACTTGCTGGAGTTTGAAAACGGCCAAATCCGCGTTCGCCAGTACTGGGATTTGCCCGAGTACTGCACTCACACGCCGAAAAGCGAGGAAGAGTGCCTGGAGGAACTGGAGCATCGTCTTTTTGAGGCCACCAAGATTCGCCTGATTTCCGATGTTCCGCTGGGTGCGTTCCTGAGTGGTGGCACCGATTCCTCGACCATCGTCGCGCTTATGGCCCGCGCCAGCGCAGGGCCGGTTAAGACGTTTTCCATCGGCTTCAAGAAGGACGACTTTAACGAAGCCAGCTACGCTCGCATCGTCGCGCAGAAATTCGGGACCGAACATCACGAGATGATTCTCGAGCCGGATGTTGTGGGAACCGTTGAGCACCTCACCTCGTCTTTGGAAGAACCATTCGGCGATTCCTCGATGCTGCCGACCTACTATGTGTCACAGATGGCGCGGCAGCACGTGACGGTCGCGTTATCCGGCGACGGGGGCGACGAGATTTTTGGGGGATACGATCGCTACCGGGTTCATGCCGGACGCCGGATTTTCGAGCACATTCCGGAATGGGCCCGCAAGATGTATCGCGACAAGGTTTTTCCGCGGCTGCCGAGGGGCATGCGGGGCCGGAAATTGAGTTACAACATCTCGCTTCCGTGGCAGGAACGCTACGTTGATGGTCTTGCGTTTATCCCGGCTTTTGAGCGGGATACGCCCGTGCTGTCCGACGACTTCCGAGCCATTCTTAACCGCGGCGATGATCCCGGGAATGTGCTGCGGCGGCGTTTTGCCGCCGCCCCCACAAAGGACCCGGTCAGCCAGATTCTTTACGTCGATACGAAGACTTACATGGTCGACGACATCCTGACCAAGGTCGACCGGATGAGCATGCTGAATTCGCTTGAGGTCCGCGTTCCGATTCTCGATCACGTTTTCATCGAGTGGGTCACCGGTCTCCCGCCCGAATGGAAGCTGCGCGGGAAGGATCAGAAATACATCCTCCGCAAGCTCGCCGAGCGAGTGGGCGTGCCCAGAGAAGTGCTCTACCGGCAGAAGCAGGGATTCTCACTGCCTCTGGTGTACTGGATGCGCCACGAATTAAAGGACATGCTGATGCTGCTGCTCGAACCGCGGACGCTCGACCGCGGGTACTTCCGGCCGAACGGCATCCGTGCGGTCATGGACGATTACCTGGTTCGCGGCAAAAGCACAAACACAGGGCGCATTTGGCGGCTTCTGATGTTCGAACTCTGGCACCGCAACTTCCTTGAAAAGTACGTCAAGCCAGCTGGCCTGTTCTCGCTGCCCGTAGTCGCCGATTCGCGCCGGCGAGCGCCGCGCGCCCCTGCGTTAGCATCGGCACCGGTAGGAGAATAGCCGGGTGGAGACATCCGACGCTATGGCCAGCGCCGCAATTCCTTCCGATGCACAACCGGTCAGCCTGTTTCTGATGGTGAATACCTTCGAAACCGGGGGATCGGAGCGGCAGTTTGCGGTGCTCGCGCAGAATCTCAATCGATCGAAATTCCAACTTCATCTGGGCTGCGTAAGCCGCCGCGGCGCGCTGGCAGACGAATTTGGCGAGGTGCCGGAGTTTCCTCTTGGCGGCAGCCTGTTTGGATGGCAGTCGCTGCGCACGCGCCTTAGACTGCGCGGCCATGTCCGGGACCACGGAGTCGAGATCGCGCATGCCTTCGATTTCTATGCGAACCTTACACTCATTCCGGCCGCTCGCCTGGCCCGTGTGCCGGTGGTAATCGGCAGCCATCGCCAGGTTGGCGACCTGATGACGCCGGGGCAATTTCGGGCGCAGGCCGCCGCGTTTCGTTGGTGCGATGCCGTCGTGTGCAATTCGCACGCTGCTGCCGGCCGCCTTGCGGCGGCGGGACTGTCGCGTCAAAAGCTGGCGGTCATCGGGAATGCCTTGCCTGACGAGGCTTTCGAGCCAGCCGCTTCTGCCCTGGGGCCGCGGGCCGGAGTGCTCAGAGTTGGCATGGTGGCGCGCATGAACGCCCATTACAAGAATCATTCGGGTTTCTTGCGCATCGCCGCCGCCATTCACAAGCAATTGACCGATGTGGAATTTGTGCTGGCCGGAGATGGCCCGCTGCGAGGGGAGCTCGAACGGCAGGCGGAGGCGCTGGGTCTCGGTAAACACACAATCTTTCTTGGTGATCGCCGCGATATCCCTTCCGTGCTGGCCGCGATAGACGTGGCCGTTCTTACTTCGGATTCAGAGAGCCTCTCAAACGTCATTCTGGAGGCCATGGCCGCGCGCTTGCCGGTGGTTGCCTACGATGTCGGAGGAAATGCCGAACTGATCAACGACGAACGGGGAACGCTGGTGTCCGCAGGCAATGAAGACGAATTTGCCGCTGCGATATTGCGGCTGCTGGCGAACGGGGGCCTGCGCGAGCGTCTCGGCGCGAACGCCCGGGAGTTTGTTGAAGAGAACTTTCACCTTGATCGCGTGTGCCGGCGCTATGAGGAACTCTACGTGAGGCTGCTGAATCGAAAACGGGAGGGAAGAGCGAAGGCATGAGCGCTTCCGCAAGGCCACCGGCAGGGAAGCGCATCAGGGTGGCGATTGTTGCGCCCAGCTTGCGCTACGTCGGCGGACAAGCCGTGCAGGCCGAGTTGCTGCTGCGGCTCTGGCAAGACGACCCCGAAGTGGAAGTTACATTTATTGCGGTCGATCCTCCATTACCGCGCACCCTCGCCTGGGCTGAAGGGATTCCGGGCCTGCGCACGGCGCTGCGCGAGCCAATTTACTTCTGGCACCTATGGCGGAGCCTTGAAGCCGTGGATCTTGCGCACATTTTTTCCGCGTCCTACTGGTCGTTCTTGCTCGCGCCCGCGCCGGCGTGGTTCTTCGCGAAGCTGCTCGGCAAGAAAAATGTTATCAATTACCGCAGCGGGGAAGCGCGCGATCACCTGCAGCGGTTCCGCTCGGGCATGTTTGTCCTTTCCCGCGCAGATCGGATCGTTGCGCCATCCGGCTATCTGGTGGACGTTTTCCGCGAATTCGGGCTTAGCGCCGTCACAGTCCCGAACCTCGTCGATCTTTCGCAATTTCGCTATCGGGAGCGCGAGCTGCTTCGGCCGCGCCTGCTGTGCACGCGCGGCTTCCACAAGTACTACAGCGTCGATGTAGTTGTGAGAGCTTTTGCCGAAGTGAGGAAGGAATATCCGGAAGCCGAGCTTGATTTGGTTGGGGGCGGTCCGCTCGAAGGCGAAGTGCGGAAGTTAGTTGGCGACCTGAAAATCGGTGGTGTGACTTTTACTGGCGTGGCATTGCGCGGCGAGATCGGCAAACATTATGACAACGCCGACATCTTCATTAATGCCTCATGGCTCGACAACATGCCCGTCTCGGTGATCGAAGCGTTTGGCGCGGGGACACCGGTTGTGACTACCTCTCCAGAGTCTATGCCTTACTTGGTCGAGCATGAGCGCACCGGATTGCTCTCGAAGGTTGGCGACGAAAAAGCTTTGGCGGCGAATGTCATCCGATTGTTGCGCGATCCGGAGCTGGCCTCTGCGCTCGCGAAAAATGCCTATGAAGAATCGCGAAAATATACGTGGGGCACGGTGCGCGGGCAGTGGGTCAAGGTTTATCGGGGACTGCTCGGAGAGAATGCGGCGAGTTCCTCGTGCAAGTAATTCTACAGAATAGTGCCGGATGTGCTCTTGCGGCACCCGTTCGTTGGCACAATCATTTGATCGCGCGGACGCAAGAGAGCTGATCGGAGGCGAGCCAATTCACCAGGCCATTGCGGGCAAACTTATCGCTGGCGCGGCAGAAGGCTCCTTGCGGGAAGATTCGTTCCAGGTCATACAATCCCCAGGAATGACAGACCCAGTCTTCGAGCTGCAAGCCGTGGGAGCGCATCAACTTTACCCAACTGCCGCGGCGATATCTCCGATGCTGCACTTTGGGATAGGGCTGTGCGGGACGTCGTTTTCCGCCGAGCAGGGTACGAGCCGCACTGATCACAGGCCGAAGCACAAACCGGGTTAGGACGAGTCCACGGTCCATATAGAAAAAAGGGCAGATGCTGCTGGGCGTCGTAATGACCGCGTAACCGCCAGGCTTGAGCACGCGCCACATCTCGCGCAGGGCCGCATCGTCGCTGGCAAGATACTCCATGACACCGAGGCAAACAATGCCGTCGAAAAAATTGTCGGGAAAGGGAATCCGCTCGATGTCGGCAACTTGAAAACGTTCGGGATCATAGTGCGCGCGGGCGTATTGCACCATCGCTTCCGCCAGGTCGGTACCCCATGCCTGGTAGCCACGACGGTTGAACTCCGCGGCCAAGTGCCCCGTACCGCAGCCCACGTCGAGAATCTTGGATCCGGGTGTGAGCCGTTTTTCGATCATCTCGATCGCGAAGCGTCTGCGCGAGATGAGGTTCTGGGCGCCAAGTTTGGCCGGTTTCGGGTCTTCGTAGAAACGCGCCCAGTCGTCGACGGTTTGCGTAAATAGTTCGTTAACCTGTTCCTTGGAGCTCAAGGAGTCCTCGTCAAATTAGTTGGCGGATTTGATACAAAGCGAGTGGCTTCTTTGTCGCCACCGCCAAAACGCACGCACGTTTTCTCAGTCAGTCGTCGGCCGGAAGCCCCACGACGGTATGCTATCATGCTGACTAATCGTCCTCCCGTTCGGAGTTCGGAGTGCCAGGGTCCAAATCCAAGAGGTTGTTGAAAAAAGCGCTCCTACGCAGTTCAATCCTTGATTTCGCGAATCGTCTTGCTCCCGAAAGCGCGGTCATTCTCTCGTACCATTCGATTGTCGAAGACCCGCGGCTCACGGACCATGTCCTGGGCATTTCGCAGTCCCGGGCCAGCTTTGATCGGCACATGGAGATCGTGGCCCGGAATTTCTCCCCTGTAACCGTCGAGGACGTCGCACAATTCGCCAAGTCCGACCAAAAGCTTCCTCGCCGGGCAGTTGCTGTCACTTTCGACGACGGTTTTGCCGACAACTACGAGGTAGCGCTGCCCATTCTGAGCCGCTACGGAATCCCTGCCACTTTCTACATTATGGTCGATGCGGTAGAAAACGGGATATTACCTTGGTACTGTCGGGTTCGCTACGCCTTTAACACCACCAAGAAGACTGAGTGGAGCGACCCGGAGAGGAAGCGAGTCTATAACCTAGCCTCGCCGGATCAACGCAAAGCGGCGATGGCGTGGGCCTGGGACCGGGGTGCCACATTGACGGGGAATATGCAGCAAGAATTCCTCGCGGGGGTTGAAGGGTCGCTGGAGACTGAACCGGTCAACGCCAAACGCGGATTCATGATGGATTGGGAACAGGTGCGATCGTTGAGAAAAGCGGGGCATACGATTGGTGCGCATACGCTTTCCCATCCCAATGTTGCAAAGGTGAACGAAGGCGAAGCGCGGACTGAGATTGTGGAGTCGAAGAAGAGGCTCGAGGGAAAAATCGGTGTACCGATTGAGCATTTCTCTTACCCGCACCCGGCGCTGAATCCGCAATGGTCGAAGCAAACGCTCGAAATTACACGGCAGGCGGGATTCAAGTCGGCCGTGCTGACGGCCTGTGGGCCGGTTCGCGTGGGCGACGAACCGCTCTCCCTTAAGCGGATTTATGGGGCGAACGATTCGGAGCAGTTTACGTGGAATCTGCAGGCTACCTTCCTGGGACGGGCGATTTAGCAGCCGCATGTCAAAAGTCGGGAGTGACAGCGGAAGCGTTCGATCGCGCAATTCGGAAGGGACAGGAGCCGGTTTTCTACCAGGTTGACGCCATGTTCGTCTCTCCCGTTCGCACTTCTTCATGCGACTCGCCTTCGAGGCAGACGCGATGCCACAGCTCCAGGTTCAGCAGGCGCCAGATGCGGTCATAGTTGTCGCGATGCTTGGCGCGGTGTTCGTCGAACAGCTTCTGGATTGCCTCGCGGCGGAAGTAGCCGCGCTCGAGGCTGCGCGGCTCGAGGAGCATGGTGCGGATCGTCTCCAGACGCGGGCCGGCCAGCCATCCGCTCCATGGGGTTGGGAAGCCCAGCTTGGGCCGGTAAATGATTTCGCGCGGTAGCAGGTCCTCCACCGCCTTCTTTAGAATTCGCTTCCCCGCCAGTCCTTGAATCTGCACTTCGCGTGGAATGCGCGTAGCGAATTCGACCAGAACGTGATCGAGAAACGGCACCCGGCTCTCGATTGATGCCGCCATACTCATGTTGTCCTGCTTCATCAAGAGCTCTACCAGGTAAGTCTTAATATCGGTGTAGAGCAGCCGCTGCAGCATTGCGCCGCCCGCGTGCGTCGCCGACCGCTCCCAGCAGTCGAGCACATTGTTGTATGCCGTCGCCGGATTGCATTCGACCGCGAATTCGCCGGTCAGCAGGCCATTCTGCTCGGTGGCGCTGAAAGCGGAGAAGAAATTATCGAAGTAGAAGGAATCCCAGGCCTGGCCGTCTTTGCCCAGAAAAGTATGCTCGAGTTTTCGTCGCGCTGTCGCGCCGAGGAGCGAAGAGTTGGCGACCGAGTTCCGCAGCGCGCGCCGCAGCGCGCCCGGCACGACCCTGCGGTAGGCGCGATCCATGGCTGCATTCTTGAGGGTGAAGGCGTAGCGAGTGTAGCCGGCCAGTGTTTCGTCACTGCCCTCGCCGGTGAGCACCACCGTCACGCGTTCGCGCGCCAGTTTCGCAACGAAATACAAAGAGATGCTTGACGGCCAGACGATCGGCTCATCTTCGTGCCAGATCAGATGCGGGAGCGATCCGAAAAAATCGTTTTCACTGACCAGCACTTCACGATGTTGCGATTTGATGTGGTCGGCGACCGTGCGCGCGAAGGGCAACTCGCTATAGGTGCGCTCGGGGTAGCCGACGGAAAACGTCTCAATGGGACCGCGGCGAATCTTTGTCATGAGCGCGGCCACCGCGCTCGAATCCAGGCCGCCGCTGAGAAATACGCCCAGCGGCACATCGCTCATCAGGTGGCTCTCGACTGCGCCTTCCAGAAGCTCACGATAACTGCGAACGTAATAACCCTCATCGCGCACTTCGTGCGGATTTGAGACATCGAGGTCCCAATACTTCCGAATCTCTGCTTTGCCATCGGGGCCGATCGTGAGCGTGTGGCCCGGCATCAGTTTGCGGATGCCCGAATAAAACGTGTCTTCGCCAGAGAGGTAGCCGAAAGCCAGATATTCGGGCAACGCGGCCCGGTCGAATTCCGGGCGAACGCCGCCATGCGCCAGCACAACTTTTACCTCCGACCCGAACAGTAACCGCTCCGGTGTGAGTTGGTAGTAGAGAGGCTTGATGCCCAGGCGGTCGCGAGCAATGAACAACGTTTTCGTATTGCGGTTCCAGATGGCGAAGGCGAACATGCCGCGCAGATGCTGGACGCAGTCTGCGCCGTATTCTTCAAAGGCGTGGACAATCGTTTCGGTATCGCTGTGCGTGCTATAGCGGTGGCCGCGTGTGATGAGTTGTTCGCGCAGCGCCAGGTGGTTGTAGATTTCGCCATTGAAAACGATCCAAAGAGAGCCGTCCTCGTTCGAGATTGGCTGATGGCCGGTCGCAAGGTCCACGATGCTGAGTCGCCGCATCCCGGTCCCGAGACAACCGTCGCTATAGAAGCCTTCGTCATCGGGACCACGATGGGTCATGACGCGGCACATTTCGCGCAGTGCCGAGACGCTGGCGCGTGCGTCGTGTCCAAATTCCACTATTCCTGCGATGCCGCACATTCAGTGTTTCTCCGCGTAGGAAGAGGTCTGGTTCGAAGTATTGGATGTGGGCGAAGGCGAGTTGCCCACCAGCTCGTCAAACGAAAAAGTCGTCGGGAATGGCGCTGGCTCGGCATGCAGGGCACCATCCTGCTTACGCCATTCGAAATATTTGAACGGGCCATGGGCCGGGAGCAGCGGACGTCCCTGCCACTCGACTGAGCTGCCACCAATGACAATCAGCTGCGTGATCCTCTTGTCCTGAGTGCGGCAATAGAGCAGCTCAGCGTCGCAGGACCACGGGCCGAAACTCCATGGGCGCCCGTCCCGGGAGAAGAAGAACCCATGATCGTCGCCGCCCGTGTGAAGCTCATAGGCTTGCGCGTCAGGGTGATGCACACTGACCATGCTTGCAGGCTCACGAAGCCGCGCCGCATCCGGTTCCACGAAGAAGGCAGTTGCGATCTCGGCCGGCAGCTTGACACGCGCTTCCGATCGCACAACCGGCGCCGGCCGATAGCGGCCGTAGGAAGGAGAAATCAGACCTTGCGTGAACTGTGTTTTCCAGACTGTCGGCTGAGGCCAGAGCAGCCGGAGCGCGGGCTGGTTCGCCTCGCACTGGCTTGCCTCGACCTTGGTGGCGACGAGTTCGCCTGCGCAGGCCTCGCGCAGGATGAGATCACTCGCGAAATGCCAGTGAAGGTCCAGGTCGTGCTCGGCCCCGCCAAGCAGAACGTCGCGCACCAGCCAGAGGCCGTCATCGGTCGCGCAGCCATTCACACGCAGAACCGACCGCCGATGCGTTACCGCGTCCGCCAGCCGCACATATCCGTCATGACTGCCAGTGAAGAAGGTAAACGTGCGGCCCACGATAAAAGTTCGCGCGTTCGAGGTGGGGATCTTCGTCCAGGAGAACGGCTCGCCCGGAACGGCCTGGTCAACGTTATCGACCCGGATCGTATTGTGGGCGCTCGTGCCACGGAAGGAGTTGCGATCGGCAGGGTCGGAAGAGACGTATACGCCGGTCCCTGAGTCGACGAGCCAGCGTGAGCCGTGAATGGTCAGACGCAGGCTGAGCGCATCGGCATGGCCGTGGCCGCAGCGGCCCGCGCCCTGCGGTCCGGCATCGATCATCATCGTCTGCCGGCAGGGCACAGAGTCGGCGAGTATATAGACACCGCCGTCGGGGAAGGCGGCTGAACTTGTTTTTAGAATGCCCGCTGAGTTCGTCGTGCGCTCCGCCCTGGTGGGCGCAAGCTGGGCAACGGCGCGTTCTCCGAAGAGCCAGATGGACTCCTCGGTCAGCTGCGCCGCGGCCAGATCGTCACGGCTGTAAACGACTGCGCCGAGGGCCAGCGGGTCCGTCATGTGTTCGGTGTGGTTGCGTCGGGGATTGAATAATCGCCCGCCGTCGTCGTCGCCGAAACCTTCCGCGGGGCCAGCCTGCGCCAATGCTTCGACCAGGTTCAGCATCCTAAGCAGAACTTCGTCGTAGGCCTCGGGAACGGGCATGTCATTGGCTGACGCGAGCGTTCGCGCATAAAGAAAGAAGTCGAGCGCATACACGTGGTAGTAGAGCGACTGCTCGAAATAGACGCCATCGGGCCGCACCTGGCGTCCGGCTTCACGCAACACGATTTTCCAACCCGACTCTTTCCAGCGTTCGGCATGAGGCATTTTGGGATACAGCACACCGAGAAAGAGCATCGCAACCGCTTCACCAAGGAGATGCGTGTTGGGAGAAAAATATGTGGATAGATAGCGATCGATGTAACGCCCGTGAAAGGCGAGGGCCGGAAGAAGCTCGGCGCGGTATGTGGCATGGCCGGGCGCGCCGGCAAGCAGATGGTCCACCCAGATCCACGACAGGCTGCGAAACGCAACTTCCAGCGTGCTGCCCCAATTGATCCCCAGCGGATATCGGTTGGAGTTGATCCAACTGCGCCACTGCGTCGTTAGCTCGCGGATATACCTTTCGTCGCCGGTGAGAACCCATGCCTTGGCCAGCGTGACCAGATGCTGATGCCGGTTCAGTTCCCATGTGATTTTGTGGTCGCCGACTGCCGCAAACTCAAGGAATGGAATCTGAAACCACGGATCGAGCGGCGCGCGTTTTCCGTGCACGCGGTCGAGATGCCAGTCGATGTCCCGGCCCGTCCGATAGTCAAGGTTCTCGTAGCCGAGGAGGCGAAAATTATGATCGCAGATCTCGGCTGCTTCTCGGACAATGGAGTCGGCCTCGGCTGGCAGGCGCTGCCGTAGCAACTCGGCGCGAGCAGCAACCTCGCAGGGGGCAAAAAAAAACTTGCCTTCCCCGAAACCCTCGTGCAATTGAATAGCTTCCCGGGGTATACCGAGCTGATGTCGCAAGAGATCGCCACGCTTGTGAATGGCCTGCGCAAGGCGCATGCGAAGCTCATCCCACTCCATGTGGGAGACGCGAGCGAGCTTGTTCTGCCATCCGGAAGTCACAGGCATATCTTACATGTTGGAAATGTGGTTCAAACGGGGTCGAAACCCTTTGGTACCGCGAGCCTTCCTGCACTTCGGGCGCACGGGAATCACCAAGGATGGCGGACGAAACGGATTGGGCGAATCGTAAGGTTATCTTCGTAAGTTGTTGCTCTGTGGCCTGTTCTTTACGATTGGGGGTTATTCCGCAATCGTGCAGGCGTGAAATTGGCCTACTCGGCTGCCCGGCGGTGAGAAATAGTTTGTCCACTTTTCCCCGCGCCGTCCGCAGTCCAGCTGTGGTTGCGAGTTGTCTTGTAAGCTATTGAAAATAAGCATGCTGATACTTCGCATATCCGCATTTGCAATGGCCGGCGCTGAACGCCCAGCCAGAGCTTAGATTGGGATTGGTATAGTTCAAGGTTCAGGGCCAGAGTTGCAGGCGGTGGTGATAAGGAGAATTTACTTGGGCTTGTCGGTCAGCGTTTTTGGCTTGGGGTACGTAGGATCGGTTTCGGTGGCTTGTTTTGCTTCGATGGGCTACAAGGTCATCGGCGTGGATGTGAGCCGCGCCAAGGTCGAGATGCTCGATTCCGGGCGCACGCCGATCATTGAAGCCCGCATGAGCGAACTGGTGGCTGAGGCAAAACGGGCGGGGCGTTTGCGTGCAACGACCGACGCGACCGAGGCGGTGCTCAATTCCGACGTCTCCTTTGTTTGCGTCGGCACACCGAGCTTGAAGAATGGAAAGCTCGATCTCGGCCATATCGAAACCGTGGCGCGCGAAATTGGCGCGGCTCTTCGCCAGAAGAAGTCTGCGCACGTGTTTGTACTGCGAAGTACAGTTCTGCCCGGGACGACCGAGACGGTCGCACTGCCGATCCTTGAACACGAGAGCGGCAAGAAATGCGGACGCGATTTCACGGTCTGTTACAACCCGGAGTTCATGCGCGAGGGCAGTGCGGTCGCCGACTTCCTCAGCCCGCCCTACACGATTCTGGGAGCGAGCGACAGGAATCATCTTGCGCCGCTGCGCGAACTCTACAAGGATGTTCCGGCGCCGCTCTATGAGACCGCTATTCCGGTCGCGGAGATGGTCAAATATTTTTCCAACTGCTATCACGCATTGAAAATCGGTTTTGCCAACGAGATGGGGACAATGTGCAAGCATCTGGGCGTGGATGCGCAGGAGGTCACGAAGATCTTTACCTCCGACACGAAGCTCAATATCTCTCCTGCATATCTTTCGCCGGGATTCGCCTTTGGCGGCTCCTGCTTGCCCAAAGATTTGCGGGCCATCACCTACAAAGCGAAGGAACTTGATCTGAAGCTTCCGGTGCTTGAATCGCTCATGCCGAGCAATGCCGAGCACATTGACCGCGCCGTAGATATGGTCATGAGCACAGGCAAAAAGAAGATTGCGCAGCTCGGGTTGAGCTTCAAGGCGGGCACGGATGATCTGCGCGAAAGCCCGCAAGTGCAGTTGATCAAGCGGCTGATGGGGGAAGGGCTGGAAGTACGCGTCTGGGATGAAGACGTTTCGCTGGGACGTTTGGCGGGCGCGAATCGTCGATATATTGAGGAAGTAATTCCGCACATCGGGTCGGTGCTGACCGCCGATCTCGAGAGCGTGATGCGTTCGGCTGAAGTCGTGATCTTGGGAAATAAGTCGGCGAGCCGGGAGCGGCTTCAGCAACATCTGAGGCCTGAACAAATTGTGATTGATTTAATTCACTTGGATCGAACGAAGCGTCCGGCAGGCGCAAATACGTACGACGGCATTTGCTGGTGAAGGACGACGTTCGAAGCAGCAAATTCCTCTAAACTCTCGATTGTCTTGCGAGAGTTGTCCACAGGACTTTACGGCACCTTTTCAGGATCGGCCGGGTTCGACGCCTGACCTGGAGTTTCCGCGAGTTCCAGTTCAGACAGATTGGCGAAGCGGCCGAGCGGCGTGTTCAATTTCAGCCAGAGCTTACCGCCGAGGAAAGCGGGATAGACCGCGCGCATCCAGGAGGAACGCAAACTGGTGCGGCGCTCCGCTTCCGGCAAAGAGAGTTCATAGCCGTTTTCCTCGAGGCAGGCACCCACGGTGCCTTCAATGGCGGCGATGTTCGCGCTTGATAGGCGCTCTTTCCAGCGGCCCAGAGGGTTGATGTTCTCCTTGCCTTCTTCGCGAAACGATGAGTTGGTTTCCGAAAGACGGCCGAGGCCGGCGCGCTGAATCCGGTCATAGTCGAGATCGTGATCGATAAAACCGCCTAATCGTGCGAGCGTATCGCGCGGGTTGGTAATCAGGTCCTCGTAGCGGATTTCGATATAGTCGCCAGGGATGCGGCGGCCGGCGGCGTGCCCGCTGCGCACCATCCACTCCCAGTAAAGAGAAGTGGCAACGAGACTATTGGTTTCCGACCGATCCCACGGCAAAGGAGCAAATCCGCCCATTTTTTTCAAGGAAAGAGCGATGTCACGGCCGTCGCGGATGATGTGGACGAATAGCGCGTTCGGAATCTCCGTCTTGAGGTACTCCACGTGCAAGACATTATCGGGATCGTAAACTGCCCAGCGGTCGACGTTCTGATGCCGGGCGACCGAATTCATCACGACGCGAATGAAGTCGCCTGCGGTCCGGCACTCGTTCAGGATGCGGGACGAAACCTGTTCCGCTCCAAGGCCGGTGCGGCGAAAGCCTTTGCTGCGCAGGAAAATGGCCAGGATTCTTTCCAGGTTTGCGCGGTTGCTCATGGAGCCATAACGCGGAACGAGGACCTTATGAATGGGCAGGAGACCGCGGTAGATAGCGAAGCCTCCCGAGGACATCAACATGTCATAAAGGAGGTTGGTCCCAGAGCGGTGACAGCCCACTATGAAGACGGGACTGTTCCTGCGATCGCTTGGCTTGCGCGTCGGCACCCTATAAAAATCTTACACCTTGCTCTGGCGGCGCGTTCGGAAGCCGCGTCAGAACAGGCCTTACCGAGGTTACTCGCGACACAGGATTGGGCGTCGAGACCAGTGAGCCAGAGGGTTGACGAAAGTAACGTGGGTTTGGCTAAGAGCGGGATTCCCGGAGCAAAACTGCGCGTAAACGGTCGTAGGCGCGATTTCCTAATACTCGCTGGATGCCGCGGCGGGTTTGATAGTGAAGCCGCTTTCGCCACAAGCCGCGGCCGTGGCAGACCGCGCCAAACTCGGCGATGGAGAGATTTCGCAGCATTGCGACGCGCCCGAGTTCGTACGCACTCGTGGCGGATGAGTTGGCGCGAAAATCGCTGTTGGCCACGGTCTGGAATCCGGCGCGGCGGGCCACGGCCAGGGTTCGCTGGTCGTAGCGCCCTCCGGGGCAGGAAAAGTGTTTTGTTGCATGGCCCAGGATCTGTTCGATCCGGTCTTTCGCGTCAACAATCTCGTGCTTCAGTTCCCCTTCAGAAAGGTCCGAAAGATAGGCGTGCGTCATGGAATGGCAACCGATTTCAAATCCCTCGGAATCGAGAGTGCGAAGCTGCTCGACGGCCAAGTAGCCGGGCGTGCCCAGCAATCCCGCCGTCGCGTAAAAAGTGGCGTGGAAGCCGAATTCGCGGAGCACGGGAGCCGCGGCAATCAGGTCGGTCTCACAACCATCGTCGAAAGTGAGGCAGACGCAGGGTTCGGCGGGGTAATGGAGGGCCTCGCTCACGCTCAGGCCCTGCCACCCCGAATCTTTCAGCCACTCCATCTGACGCCGGAAAGCTCCTAGCGGCAGAATGTAGCGCACGTAACCGGGTTCGGACTGGCAGAGTTTGCGGCCGGTCAGCTCCAGTTCGTGGTACATCAGAAAAACGCAGCTCCTGGCTGGCATCAAAAGATCCTTCGCAACTGTGCTTTCAACCCTTCTGGAACACGGATTCCAACCCGGTCCATCACTTGCTTGCCCTGTTTCAGAAATTGCCACATGCGATAGGAAGCGGCATGCGCCTTGCCGAACTGGCATAACAGCTCCGGGTCCACAATACCGGAAGAAGCAAGCGTCAGTTCTCCCTTGACTCCCGTGAAGACTCCTTTGGCCAATGCCTCCAGAATGCCCTGGACAGTCGCTTGAGCAGAATCGAGTTGCACGAATAATCCGCGAAACTGCTTTTTCCAGTGCAAGTCCTGACCATAAAAGGAGAGCATTTCAGGTTTGCGGCTGCGCAGCTCCTGGAGCAGCGCGAAGGTTTCCGGTCGCGGAGCATAGCGGCCATCGTATTTTGAATTCCAGGTTTCGATTCCCTGGGGCAGGATCTCGAATTTCCGAATCCACTCGAAGAAGTCGTTCTTCGGGTGTGCGATCACGGAGATTGCGCCCTGCTCATGGACCAGACGAATGACCGTCTCCGGATCCTGGCTGCCCACCAACTGCGTCGCGCCATAACCGAGGATATGCATCCGTTGCTCGCACTCGTATTCCAGGCCGACGACAAATAGAAACTGCCCATCAGATAATGCCTGGCACTCGTCAATGTACTGGCGGAGCCGGTCGGGATCGAAAGATTCCGCATGATCGGTCATGCAGACGAAGGCACAACCCTCGTCGAGATAGATGCGGCGCAACTCGGCGAGAGTGAATTCGCCATCCGAGTATGTGCTGTGAACGTGCAATGCGCCTCTCAGCATGTGCTCCTCGTTACTATTTTCCTTCCCACATTGTTACTGCTTTTCGCGCTGCAGGATGCGGCGCACGAAGTTCAGCCAGTCGCCAACTTCAGGAAGAGGGTCGGTCCAGAGAAACAAATCGTGGACCGTTCCCGGCACCGGGGTGAGCACCGACGCCAAAGTCTTGAGTTGCCCAGGATAAGGTCCCGGATAACCCTGAGGTGGTCCCTTCCAGACTTCAATCAAATGGCGAAAATCGCCGAGAAACCACCGGCAGCGCACTCCGCTGCGGTACCCGCTCACGGGCGGAACGTCGCCGTGCTCGGCCATGTGGGCAAGCAAGGCAGGGAAGTCAACGCCAGCATAGCAGGCCAGCGGCAGCGAATTCCAAAAGCGTCCATTCACTTCCATGAATACCGGCGGCTTGCCCGCCAGCCAGCGGAACTCCACCATGGCCACCCCGTGCCAGCGCAGGGATTCGAGGATCGCCAGACCGGCGCGGCGAATCTCCGGCTCCGGTTCCCGGCTCACGCGCACGGCGCTGCCCGATCCGGTGGGATAGACGTCGCGAATCCGCCGATGGGCAAACTCGGCGCGGAGTTCTCCATTATGCATCAGGGCGAAGTAGCCGGTTCCTTCACCCTTCACGTATTGCTGGACGAGAACGCCCGAGGAACGGCGGCTAATGTCGGCATAAGCCGACTCGAATTCAGCGGGCGTGCTGGCGTAGCGCGGCCGGCCGCCAGTCCGCACGTTACCTTGCTGACCCAGTTCTTCGGAAGCGCGAGGCTTGAGCACGACCGGATATTCGAGCGAGCGAGCCGCGCGTTCGGCGTCATCACGATTTTCGACCAACGTCGTCCGGGGTACGGCAATGCCGAGCGACCGTGCCAGTTCCGTCGTTTGCTGTTTATCGAATGCGCGCAACACTTGCTCGTGCGAAGGGAGCACCATGATTCCGCCCGCGCGGAAGATACGCTCGCGGTGCAGAGAGAGCGCAAGGGTTGTCGCTTCAGTCATGGGAAGGACAAGTATGGGCGGAGCGGACGCTCCGGACTCGGCGGCAACCATTTGGGCAATGCGGCTGACAAAGGCCTCCGCTTGCCGCTGTGGCGAAGGATAGTGAAACGACTCACGGGCCGAGCGGGACCACCCAGCCTTGTTCCACGAGGTCGAGTCGCCCACCAGCACAGTGTGCCCCGCAGCGGCCAGAGAGCGAACTGCCGCGACCGCCTGGTTCTGATTGCCGTCTAGGACCAGGACTCTCATAGCCTGACGGGATCGGCGCCGCTGGCGCGGACTCCGGTTGAGTTGCCCGACGCCGGCTGCCGCAAAACCAAATTGCTCAGAACCTGGGCAAACTGTTTTACAACTTGAGACCAGTCGTACTGCACGGCCAGGCGCACCGCCGCCTGCTCGATCTTGCGGCGCATGGTAGCGTCGCGGAGAAGCAGGATCACAGCATCGGCAAACGACGGGGCGTCATCAGCGAGGAGAAGATCGCGCCCGTTCTCGACCGCGAGCCCTTCGGCGCCGATGGAAGTTGAGACCAGGGCTTTGCCCATGGCCATAGCTTCGAAAATCTTGAGCCTGGTGCCGCCGCCAATTCTCAGGGGAACCACGACTACCGACGCCTTCTCCAGATATTGCGCCACCGAAGGCACCGTGCCAGTTACCTCGACCGATGGCGAAGCCAGGCGCTGTACCTTCGCGAACGGATTCCGCCCGACGATCTGGAAAATCGCAGCCGGGAACTCGGCCCGAATAGGAGGCCAGATCTGGGAGCAAAAATATTCGACGGCATCGATATTCGGTTCCCAGTCCATGGACCCGGTGAACACGACTCGCGGCGGCTCAGTCGATGATGGGGGCGCGATGCTGAATTTCCCAGTGTCGACTCCCGTGGGAACGACGGTGATCTCGCAGGCTGGATTCATTTCGAGCATCTGGCGGCGATCGTGCTCGGAGACGGCGATGATGTGATCAAACTTTCCGAGCGTCGCGCGTTCGTAACGAGTCATTTTGGCGGATTCAATGGTGTAGGGCAATTTCCTGAGTGGATTCGATTCCACCGCCGCCAGGCGCTGCCAAAGCGAGCTTTCCACATTGTGTTGAAAGAGCACGCAGGGGATCGGTGGCCGCTCGGGAAAGTTCGAGGAGGCAGATAGAAAGTCGCAGACTGCGACGTCGAAGCGTCCGCTCGAGAGCCAGTCGGCGACCCTGGCCCGGACTTTGGGATCGGTAAATTTCGAAACCGCATAGGGCGCGCGCCGAGGCAAGCGATACAGGTAATCGAGCCCGCGGTCGAACGCGTTGGAATCGGGTGCGGCTGTGTAGAGGACCTCCGAACCCGGAAGTTCCTTGACCAGCGCGGCCTCATAGCCGGGATCGCGCCGTCCCCCGTAGTAGGAGAGCAGCGTGACTTCGTGGTCCCTGGCCAGGAAGCGGAGAAGATTGTAGGAGCGGATTTTGCCCCCCGTATCGACCGGAAGAAGCTTGCCGCTCTTGATCCACAGTACTCTCACCGGGAACTCCCCGAGGAGGACTCGGAAGTCACCGTGCGCGCTTCCGTTCTCAGTTCCGGAGGATGGTCCTCGGCTTGTGTGATGGCATCGAGGTACTGGGGCGTGAGAGGACGAAACCAGCGCAAGAGGTGATGCTTGACGCGCGGCTTGCTCTCAAATATGGTGCGATAAAACTGGCGGGTGACCCGCATTTCCAGATTCATCGCCGGTGGTGCGCCCTCGCTCGCCAATGGGTAGCCGTGCGCAAGAAGGGTGGGGCCGACCATGCCTTCGAACCGGCGCAACTCGGAGGCCGAGAATCCCTTCTTCCAGCGTCCGACAGGACTGAACGTTCCTTTCAGTTCGCCACTGAAATGGGTATTGGGTCTGCTGACGGAACCGTAGCCGACGCTGCCAATCCGGTCGTAATCGAGTTCGTGGTCCAGAAACTTGCCGACCGCCAAAAGCGTTTCCTGGGGATTGCCGATCAAACTCTCAAAGTGAACCTCAATATAATCGTCGCCAATCTGCCGCCCGTACTTGCGCGTGCGCTCGACGACCCATTCCCAATAAACACCGCCGCCCGCCAGGCTGATGTGGC
Organism: uncultured Acidobacteriaceae bacterium; assembly: GCA_963791085.1. Classification (GTDB taxonomy): domain Bacteria; phylum Acidobacteriota; class Terriglobia; order Terriglobales; family Acidobacteriaceae; genus Acidiflorens. Next base: position 1,087,529 of record CAWBQG010000001.1, read on the forward strand.
TTTTCCATGGCAGCGTGCGCACGTAGCGCGAGTTGTGCAGCGAGGTGGCAACGTCGCGGCCGTCGCGGATCATATGGATGATGAGGGCCTCGGGAATGAAAGACTTAATGGTGGGAATGTAGCCCTCGACGCTATTTTCGGCCCAGCGGGGCATGCCCTGGCGGCGGGCGATGGCCCCCATTACGGTGCGCAGGAAATCGCCGGCGTCGTGGCAGTTTTCCAGGATCTGGGGCTCGATTTCGCTTTTTTCCAGCCCGGTCGCGCGGAAGAGTTTACTCGCAGTCCAGACGCGCAGCAGTTTCTCGCGGTCGGCGCGGGTGCGCAGGTTGCCGAAGCGCGGTCCCAGCATATTGAAGGCATTCGATTCCGCCAGGTACACCGCAAATCCGCCGGCCGAAAGCAGCATGTCGTAGAACAGCGTTGTGCCCGAGCGAGCGCTGCCTACAATGAATACAGGGGCCGTGCTTCTGGACCGCATGTCGGTTCGGGCTCCCAAGATCCTCTCTGCTGCGATTCTAAATCAGCCTTCCTGCCGAGCCTATCGTTCCATGGGGTGCAGATGCCCGCTCAACCGGGCCATCAGTTGCGTCCCCAGATAGGGGCCAGAGGCGATCAGGCCGGTAATCAACGGATTCTTCTGGTTGCACTTCAGATCGGTGTGTTCCAGGGTTTGCACGAAACCGCCCGCGCTGAGTACGAGCGCGGCCCCGGCGGCGACGTCCCACTCATGTTTTGGAACAAGCGTGAAAGTAACGTCCGCGCGGCCCGCCGCCACCAGTCCGAGTTTGTAGGCGACCGAACCCATGGGACGGACATCCAGTTCGGCGGATTCGAACTGCTTCCACTCGCCGCGTTTCACTTCGCTGCGGCTGGCCAGCACGAGCGCGCCGCGCAGATCGAGGCGCTGGGTGGGCCGCGCGGGTTTGCCATTGTAGGTTACGCCCGTTTCGCGCGAGCCGAGAATGAGTTCGTCGGTGGCCGGGTTGCAGATTCCGCCGGCGACCGGGATGCCGTTTTCAACCATGGCGATCGAGATGCAAAATTCCGGAATGCCCTGGACGAATTCGCGCGTGCCATCGAGGGGGTCAACGACCCATACGCGCTGCTTATCGAGCCGGGAAGGATCGTCGGTTGTTTCCTCGGAGAGCCAGCCTTCGCCCGCGCGCAGGAGGTGCTCCTTGAGGACGGCATCGACGGCGCGATCTGCTTCGGTGACCGGATCGTGGCCGGCTTTGTATTCGGTTTCGATGGCGCCCGGAGTGAAACGGTTCAGGACTTCGCGCCCGGCTTCGAGCGCGGCATGAATTCGGTCGAGAGTGTCCTGGTTAGAAGGCATTGTTATGAGTTCTCAGTTCCCAGTTCTCATTATGTCTGTGGGGGTAGGTTCTCGATATGAGCGTTTCGGTTCCCGCCGAGAACTGAAAAATGGGAACTGGTCTTACGCCCACAACATTCTTGCGCCGGTCATCAGCAAAACGGTACACAGGATCCTTCGCAGCCACAGGACGGGAACACGTGTGCTCAGGTGCGAGCCAAGTATGCCGCCAGGGACCGAGCCGATCAATAGGGACACAACCAGGTGGGGATCGACGTTGCCCGCTCGCCAGTGCAGCAAACTGGTGACGCCGGTGAGGATGACGGCGTGCGTGATATCGGTGCCGACCATGACTTTTGGAGTAAACGAATAAAAGATAAGCAACAGCATCATGATGATGCTGCCCGACCCGACCGAAGTGATGCCAACCAGAAATCCACCAACTAGCCCGATAACGCCCATAAAAGCAAAAGATTTCATAGTGGGCTGGCGCTTGGCGAGGTGGTCTTCAATTCGTCCCTGGAATAGAAGCAGCGTAGGAATCAACACCAGCAGCAGCCCGACGGCGGACTTGATGAAGTCGTTGACTCCGGTGCCGTAGACGTGACGCAGGTGTACTAGAAGAGTCACGCCCAGGTAAGAGCCGGGAATGCTACCGACGGCCAACGCGAGAACGACCTTCCTCCGCACCGTGCCTTTGGCCAAGTGCATGATGCTGGCTGGAATCTTGGTGAAGAAGTTGAACATGGCGTCGCTGCCGACCGCGATAATGGGCGGGATGCGCAGGCCAAAAATGAGCATGGGCAACAGCAACACGCCGCCGCCCAGCCCGGTAAGCCCGATTAACGTGCCGACGACGAAGCCGATCAGCACTTTTGCCAGCAAAAGTTCCATGCTGTCTTTCGATCTTTCTTGCGATGCTATTGTGCAATCGAGCAGGCCGGCTGTGCCAGCCTGCCGATTGGCTATGCGTTGCCGTTGACTCCGATGAAGCCCTCGCGTTCGAGGTGCAGGATAATCATCTGCGCCGCTTCTTCGGGGCTGAGCTTGGCGGTGTCGATCACGACCTCTGCCTTGAGGGGCGCCTCATAGGGATCGGAGATGCCCGTAAACTCCTTGACAATGCCAGCGCGAGCCTTTGCGTATAAGCCTTTGCGATCGCGCTGCTCGCAGACCTCGAGAGCAGTCGAGACATGCACGAGGATAAACCCGCCGAGAGGTTCAATCATCTGGCGCACCGCTTGCCGGGTTGCTTCATAGGGAGCAATGGGCGCGCAGATCGCAATGCCACCGTTCTTGGTGATTTCCGAAGCCACATAACCGATGCGGCGAATGTTGATGTCGCGATGCTCTTTCGAAAACCCCAGTTCCGAGGAAAGATGCTTGCGAACCAGGTCGCCGTCGAGCAGCGTTACCGGCCGTCCACCCGTTTCCAGGAACTTGGTGATGAGTGCGTTGGCGATGGTCGATTTGCCGGAGCCGGAAAGACCGGTGAAAAAGATGGTCACACCCTGTTTGTGCCGCGGCGGATAGCTGCGGCGGAGTTCCTGGACTACCTCCGGATAGGTGAACCAGGACGGGATTTCGCGGCCTTCATTCAGGCGCTGCCGCAGTTCGGTGCCGGAGACATCGAGCACTTTCGCTCCGTGCGGAACCTCATCGGCCGGAACATAGCGGTCTTCATTCTGGAGGTAAACCATCATTTGAAACGGAACCATGATGACGCCCATTTCCGCTTCGTGCTTCTTGAAAAGCTCCTGCGCGTCGTAAGGTCCGTAAAAGGGCTTGCCGTCTTTGTCCTTGCCCGGACCGGCGTGATCGCGGCCGACGATGAAGTGAGTGCACCCGTGATTCTTGCGAATCAGCCCGTGCCAAATCGCCTCACGTGGGCCGCCCAGGCGCATGGCCAGGGGCAGCATTCGAAAGCTTTACCGTGCCGTGCGGGTACTTCGCCAGCAACAGTTCGTAACAACGGGTGCGGACGAAATAATCCACGTCGCCCGGCTTCGTCATTCCGACCGAAGGATGAATCAGCAGATTGGCTTCGACCTGCTTGGCGGCGCGCATGGTGAGTTCGACGTGCGCACGGTGCATGGGATTGCGGGTTTGAAAGGCAACGATGTTGGTCCAGCCCAACCGGGTGAACTCGGACCGCAGTTCGGCCGGCGTCAGGCGCAGGGAACGGAAATCATAGTGCGACGGCGGCTGGAATTCTTCGAGATGTCCACCGACGTACCAGGGGTTCGATTTATTGATGGCGTAGTCGGCGCCGGGATGCGCGGGGCTGGTTGAGTTGAAAACAGCCTGCGCCTCCGCCTTGCGGTCGGTCTGCCACACGTCTTCAACATGCAGCACGGCAAGCATCACGCCCTCGGGGTCGCGGAGCGCGACGTTACTTGAGCCCGGCGTCAGCTTCTTCGCAAATTCCTCCGTTACATCGAGTGTGATGGGCATTGGCCAAAGCGTGCCATTGGCCAGCCGCATGTTGTGGCAGACACCCTCGTAGTCGGCGCGGTTCATAAAGCCATGCAAGGGCGAGAAGCCGCCACTCATCAGGAGTTCGAGATCGCAAAGCTGGCGCGGGGTCAAGTCCCAGGACGGCCACTCCTTGGAATGCGCTTTTAATTCGGCAGCGCGCTGCGCCGAAACCTGTAGTTGAACAAGCTCACCCCCGTGGGGGGCAATAAGATGACTGGTCGTAGCGGTCAATTCAGTAATCCTCCAAGATCATGATGGCAACACACACGATGGTGGTACGACGACAAACGCGAAGATCCGAGATGCTGGCAGTGTCGATTGCTCAGCTGTCAAGTAGTGCAATTGCAATTCCTTCAAAATGGCAGCCTACATCTATAAACTACTAGAAAGATTGGGTTAATGCACATTCCAAAAGTTTGCCCGGGGATTCGCAGGTCCGTGTGAAACAAATTGCAACAGTAGGGCAGATTGCGGTGGGCCGCACGATACCGGACCGCGGACCCGATGAGCCGACAAAATGCCTCCCCTACACCTCGTCGCCATACCCGTTCTGGAAGGTTGGGACGGGTTGAACTTCGACCGGCTCGGAGGACTTTTCGACTAATTTACCGACTCGCAGCACCCGGTTGGTCTTGTGGGCCCACAGGAGCCCGAGACCGTATACCAAACCTCCTGCTCCTACCTGTACCGCCAATTGCCACAAATGATGGGCGTAGAAGCAACTCCGCATCAGCAGCAGAACAGCAGTGAAGGGCAGAACGAGCAGTAGCGGAAGCATGTAGGCTTCGCGCAAAAAAGTTCGCACCGGAACGCCCAGCTGTCTTCGCATGTGGCGCGGCGTGAAGTAAAGCATGGTGCAGGCCAGAGGGATGGCGGTCCCGAGCGCGTCTCCTACAATGCCCAACGGGCGCACCAGAGCGATGCTGAGGATCAGGTTGCCGACGCCCTCGATCAGGGCGACGGTCGCCAATTGACGGTGCCGGCCCATGCCCATCAGAATGCGGCTCGATGCTGCCTGCATCATCAAAAGCGTCATCGGAATCGCCAGCGTAACCAGAACGGGGAAGCTCAGGGCAACGTACTTGCGGCCCACCCAGACCTCAATGATCGACTTGCCTAGGATCAGCACCGTCGCGATGATCGGAAACGTGGCCAGGGCGCAGGCGCGGTTCCCGGCAATGTAAAGTTTTCGAACTCGATCCATGTTGCCGAGCGCTTCGGACTGGCTTGACATGGGGATGAACAACTGCGCCAGAGTGACCACCACTTGAAAGGCGTAGTCCATGATCCGTGCCCCGATCGAGAAATACGTGATAGCCGCCGCTGACAGCATGCTGCCGATCACCATTTCGTCGGTTTGGAAGCGGAGCCGGGAGGCGACAATCACGAGCATGGTGGCGCCGCTGAAGCTGGCCATGTGGTGGAATGCCACGCGGTCCACATACTTCAGCCCATAGGGAAGAGGAAGCATGTGGTACGCGAGAAAGGCGCGGACGACCGCGGTGATAATGGGCAGCACGATCGTGATCAATGCGATCGTAATCAGACCGTATCCCCGATTCAGAAAGAAGACGATCAACGCTGCCCGCGACAGCGACATGACGACGGCGGTCCAGTTCAGCAGGTAATAGCGCTGCAGCCCCTCCAGAATGCCGCCGGAAACTCCCAAAGGAAATCCCAAACTGACCGATGCGCCGACCAACAGGAGAAGCAGCCGGGCCTGCGCATGCATCGCCGGGGGAATCTTGAAAAGACGATCGACGTAGAGGCTGAGAACGACCGTTGCGGCCATGCTCACGATGCCGATTCCGGTGTAGGTCGCCAGGCTCGTGTTGAGGTGGCGCGCCAGCCGGTCCATTTCCTTGGTGGCGGTGTATTTCGAAACGTAACGGATGATCGAGGAGCGGATGCCGAGATCGAAGATGCCGTAGTATCCGGTGATGGAGAAAATGAGGACCCAGATTCCGAAAGCAGAGTCGCCGAGCCGGTGCATGATGAACGGCGAAAGGAAAATGCCGACCAGCACGTTGACGCCCAGCGAAAACCAGCTCGATCCGATGTTCTTCAGAAGCTGGATTTTTTCAAGCTTACGCATGGGAACGTTTCATCCGATGTTGTGGACCGGAATTACCAAGGGAAGATAAGGGGTCATCCCCGTTTCTCGGCGGCATGGGGTGTTTGGAGCGCCGCATGTTCCAGAGGAGAAGACTCGCAAACCATTGAATCTCCCGCTGCCAGCTGTGTCAGTTCATATCCCATCGCAACCATCAGAGGGCCCCATGCGCTTTCGATTTCCGCGACCGCCGCGGCCGGCAGCTTCGATTTCCACCTTCCGGTGACCGCGTTCCCGATAAATGGGATGTCGGATCGCTTGTCTTTCGTCGTCACCCATTCGGCGCCCTGCTTCTGCTCCAATTCGCGCAAGCGATCGGCGGAACTTTTCTCAATGGCTGAGCGCAATTTTTCTGGCGCAGGATCGAGGCCGAAAAATTTCGCCACTTTGGCCAACTCGATTTCGGAGTGCTCGATCAAGTCCTCGTAACGGAACAGGAGAAAATTCGGGTGCCCGTTGCGCGCCGCTACCCACGTGCCCACGTTTTCCCCCCACGTGCCCCAGGGCGAGGATGTCAGCCTGCCGTTGACAAAGTCGTGGACGTACCGCTCCAGCGGGAAGCCATCGGGAATCTGGCGATACTTGCGGGAGAAGTTGTAATAGGAAAGCACGACATCGCGTGGGTCGCGCGCAATGTAGAGCACCTTCGGATAGCGGTGATCGAAATACTCATGACTCTTGATCACGCGCGGCGAGGGTACCCGCTTCATGTACCGGCTGGACTGGGCTTCCGCATCAGGAATCAGGTCCTCGATGTTGGCGAAGGTCACCTGCCGGTTGGCATAGAGCAAGTTCGCGATCAGAAACCGTGTCCAGGTATTTCCCGACCGTGGATACGAGACGATGAATGTGTCGTCCGGGCGCACGGCAATCTGCCGCCCGGCGATGTCGGTGCCTAGCAGATATTTGAAGATGCGTTTGACGCCATATATCATCGCGTCGGCGCTCCTGGCGAGACGGGCTCAACACGCGCAGTCGTCCCAGAATGATTCACCAGGGCGGGCTCATATCCCAACCACTTCATGAGAGGCGACCATGCTGTCTCTAGTTCAGTGACGCAACTTTCCGGCAAGCTCTGTCGCCAGCCCCCGGAGCCGGCCGCGCGCACGAACGGAATATCCTGACGTGTGTTTCTGGTGACGGTGGCGGTCGCATTCTTGCCTTCAAGTTTGCGCATCTGCTCCGCGGAGCTGCGTTCCACGGCCTGTGCCAACCGTTCCGGCGATGCGCTGATGTCCAGGAATTCCGCGGCCCGCGTCAGTTCGGGCACAGTCCGCGCCACCATGTCTTCGTAGCGCAGGAGCAGGAATGCAGAAGAGTTCTGCCGAGCGGCCAGCCAGCTTGCCACGTTGTCTCCCCACGACCCGTAATCGCTGGTGTCGCCGGTGACAAAGCGTGAAACGAATTGCTCGATCGGATAGTCGTCGGCAATGCGGCGGCGCTTGCGGTAGAAGTGAAACTGCGACACGGCCACGTCGCGCGGATCCCGCACGATGTAGATCACCTTGCGGAAGCGCGGGTCGAAGTATGCGTGGCTTTTCATGATACGCGGACGCGGCACACGTTTCAGTTGGTTTTTCGTCAGGTCTTCCGACTCGGGAATCAGGCGGTCGATATTGCCGAAAGTGACCGGTTCTTCCGGATGCAGCAGGTTGGCGATCAGAAACCGCGTCCACGTATTCCCGGATTTGGGAAACGAGACGAGGAACACGTCGTCGTCGAACACTTGAAAATAGCGCCCCGGGTTAGTGCGTCCGAGCGCTCGCTTCGTCGCGTTGATAAGGCGCTGAATCATTCAATCGGGGTCCGTTCGGAATTGGCGGAAATGAGACTGGTGTAGGTTTCCGCCGGGTGTTCCACGTTGGCGCCAGCCGTTCCGGCTGCCAGCAATCCAATCAGGCTGGAAGCCAGTGCGCTCTGCGAATCGCGAGTCACCAGTTCGTAGCCGAGGCAGGTCATGATGTCGCCCCAGGTCGCTTCGATGCGTGCCACCATGGGTTCGGGAAGTCCCGTGCGCCAGCCGCCGGACTTCGCCGACCGGACGAAAGAAATATCGGTGCGCGAGCCCTTAATCAGGGCCGATCGCTGACCCTGTGTCTTCTCGCTCTCTCGCATCTTGTCGGGAGTACTGCGCTCGACGGCCTGCCTGATTCTTTCGGGATTGATCGGCAATCCCGCGAACACCGCCACCCGAGTCAATTCGCGCGCCGTGTCAGAGAGCAAGTCTTCGTAGCGCAACAAGAGAAAGCCCGGATGGCGGGCGCGCGTAGCCAGCCAAGTGCCGACGTTCTCTCCCCACGATCCAGGGAAAGGCTTGAGCTTACCGGCGAGAAATTGTTCGATGAAGCTCTCTATCGGAAAGGCGTCGTCGAATTTCCTCACCTTGCGCAGGTAGTAATATTGCGAAATAGCCACGTCGCGTGGGTCGCGCACCAGGTAGACGACTCGCCGGTAGTGGGGGTTGAAAGTGCCGTGGGTCTTGACGAAGCGCGGCCGCTGGGCGCGGTCGAAATCTCGCTTCACGGTAGCATCCGGATCGAGGGCGAAACGGTGCAGATTGCCGAAGCCCACCTCTTGGTCCGGAAAGACGAGGTTTGCAATGAGGAATCGCGCCCAGGTATTGCCCGACTTCGGATACGAAGCCAGCAAAATGTCATCCGGAAGGGCCTGGATTCTTCGCCCCGGACGGTGTAACCCGAATGCATGCTTCACTGCTGACACCACGTACCGAATCATTCGAATCTCAACCTCTCACCCGGTTTCAGAATTCCATGGGGGTTTGCTCTTAATCACTTCAACTTTCCTTGGTTCGTAATTCTCTCGATTGTATCGGAACGCTTCCGTCTTTATCTGACGCATTTCGGGTAGAACCTTTTCTCTTCTGTTTTCCCCGCGCCTCCCGGAAGCGTAGAAAGCGGCCCACTGCCCAAGGCGCAATCCGCACCGCCAGCGCGACTCTTCGGCTCTTCCGGTCTGGCAACAGGAATGCCGCCTTGCCCGCCGCCACGCGTGCTTCCGGGTAACGACCTTCCCGTACGTAGCGCTTGGCCATATCCAACTCGCAGAGCCCCTCCGTTCGCGCAATCAGTTGCTCGATCAGCCTGCTCTGCTCCGCCGAAACCGGCAACGTTGACAGAGTTTTCCTGTAGACCTCGATCAGGGCTTGCTTGAGCAGATAGTCATCGGACGCAAGCCCGTCGGGGAGTAACCGGTGTTCGATTCCTGGTTGCGGCAGAAGACCCATTTTCGCCCCGCGAAACGACATGCGCAGCCAGAGGTCGAAGTCTTCGCAGCACCGATAGCGCTCGTCGAACAGTCCGGCGTCAATCATGGCCTGCCGCGAGACCACTACTCCCGAAGTTGGCACCGCGCATTCTTCCGTCAACAACTTCTCGAACGTCACTGGCGGATGCTGCGGTTGCCGCTCGAAATACAGGCCGACGCGCACTCCACCCCGTGTAAGGTGGGAGTCCGAGTACGCCAGATCCAGCGCATCTCGCTCAAGCAGCGCTACCAGTCTGGAAAGATGGTCGGGCAAAAAGACGTCGTCGCTATCAAGGCACGCAATGTACTTGCCTCGCGCCGCGCGGATCGCCGTGTTCCGAGCCCCCGATGGTCCCCGGTTCTCCTGCCGGATGTAGATCACGCTCTCGCCGTAGCGTCGGATTGCTTGTTCCAGCGCCTCCGTATCCGGCGAGCCGTCATTCACCAGCACTACCTCAAAGTTGGGATATGTCTGCTCGAACACGGAATCCAGCGTTTCCCGGATACGCTCCGCCGCCTGGTACGCGGGAATGATGATGGTGACCAGAGGTTGTTGCTGCCCGCCCAAAATGCACACCCCTTCCGGAACCCTGAATTAGCAAGCCGGCATCCAAATCCGCACAGGTGCCTCACTCTAACTATTTGATTTTAATATATCTTTACCGTCGGCTGGAGCAGGCTTGAAATTTGTTTGGTGGCGGAGCATCAAGAATGGGCAAATTGTTTCCCTTTTTAGTCCCAGTCGCTTACCAAATATGCTTCATGGTTTGGGCGAACTTTGACGCGGGCAGAGTATTCAGCACATCTTCTTTAGTCAGCCACGCGCGCCGGGCCTGGGTGACTCCGTACTTGAGCTTCTCCATGTGCGAGGTGTGGTGGGAATCGGTGTTAATGACGATCTTTACTCCGTGCTGTTTGCCCAGGCGCAGGTGAACGTCGCTCAGGTCGAGGCGGTCGGGATAGGCATTCAGTTCCATTGCGACCTTGTGTTCGGCCGCGGCCTTGAGGACGGCGGAGAGATCGAACGGATAGGCGTCGCGGCGCAGTAACTGGCGTCCAGTGGGATGACCAATTACCGATGTATTGGGGTTCGCGATGGCTTTGAGCAGACGACTGGTCATGGTGTCGCGATCCTGGTTGAAGTGCGAATGAACGCTGGCGATAACGATGTCCATCTGCGCGAGCACGTCATCGCTCAAGTCCAGCGTGCCGTCGGCGAGGATGTCGACCTCGATGCCAGCGAAGATACGGATGGGATTCTTCTTGTCAGCAGAAAACTTCCGGTCCGCAGCGCGGATTCGTTCGATGTGCTGAAGTGCGCGCTCGTCGGTTAGGCCGTTGGCGAAGGCGAGATTCTTGGAGTGGTCGGTGATGGCGATGTACTGGTGTCCGCGGTCGCGGGCGGCTTCGGCCATCTCCTCGATGGTGTTGCGGCCGTCGGTTTCGACGGTGTGCATGTGGACGTCACCACGAATGTCTGAAATCTCGATCAGCGCAGGCAATTGGTGATGGGCTGCGGCTTCGATCTCTCCGAGATTCTCGCGCAGTTCGGGAGGGATGAAGTCGAGCTTGAGCTTGGCATAGATCTCTTCTTCGGTCTTACGGGCGACGGGCTTGTCCCCTTCGAGCGTGGCCAGGCTGTATTCGTTGAGTGAGTATCCCATCTTGAGCGCGCGTTGACGAAGCGCTACGTTGTGAGCCTTCGAGCCGGTGAAATACTGCATGGCGGCCCCGAAGGACTCTGGCGGCAGGAAGCGCACATCGACCTGCATGCCGCTGCGATGGCGGAAACTGACTTTGTTCTCTCCCTGCGCGATCACCTCCATCAGGCCGGGAAAACGGATTAGATGCTCGATCACGGCCTGGCGCGGGTCGGCTTCGCAGCAGGCTTTGCCGGTGACGAGGATGTCGAGGTCGCCGACGGTTTCACGTCCGCGGCGAAGCGAACCAGCCGGTGTCACCTTTTCCACTCCGGGCGCGGCGAGCAGGTGCTCGACCAGCTTTGCGGCGAGTTGTTCGGCAGCATCGAGCAGGAAGCGGCCGGCGATGCGGCGGTAATCTTCAATGGCCTTGAGCAGTTTTTGCTCGTGCTTTTCGCCCATGCGCGGAAGCGTGCGGATCTTGCCTTCGCGTGCCAGCTTTTCGACCCCCTCGAGATCACAAATCTGATACGCGCTCCAGATCAGGGCGATCGTTTTTGGCCCCAGGCCCTGGATCTTCAGAAGATCGAGCATCGACGGGCGATATTTCTTGAGGAGCTCGGCGTGCGCTTCGACGGTTCCTTCCGTGAGGAGATGCCGCAGATTGGCCAGCATGCCTTTGCCGATGCCGGGCACTTCGAGGAGCTTTTTCGGGTCTTCGATCAGGTCAGCGACCTGCTGCGGCAGCGCCTCGATGGCCTGCGCGGCGTTGCGATAGGAGCGCACGCGGAAGGAATCCTGGCCGTCGATTTCGAGCAGATTGGCGGTTTCGTAGAACACGGTGGCGATGGATTTATTGTCCATTTGAAACAGTTCTCAGTGCCCAGTTAAGACTGTCATCATCGATTTCTTGTCTGCCAGTTGGTATCGGGTACTCCTACCCCTGGGCCTATTAGAATAATGGATTTAGCGGAATTATGTCTTTGACAAACCCGTTGGAGATTTGGGCGCTGTAATGCGAGTCTTGCTTGCCAACACAGATGCGGGAAGTATTCCAAATACAGAAGACCAAGTGCTGAGGTCGTGGTTAAGTCGTCCGTATGATCGATCCCGGCATATGCTACCGTGCAACAGCCACAAAGGAAGCCCATATCAACATTAGGAACCAGACGCTGACGTTCAGGAAAGGAAGAGTTGCTGCGGGAGACTTACTCCCTAGGCGGGAACGAACATAGGCACACAACAAGCATGATCCGCCGGGAAACGGAGTGAGGAGTGAAGTTTCGGCGGCTTCTAACGCGCCCGGTAAAGCAACTTTCAACCACCAGTAAAGCAGCTTTCAAGCAGGTCTCCAGGACCTCTAGGTTGCAGGGTCGGGATCAGGAAACCTTACTTACATTGGCCGCTTGCGGCCCTTTCTGTCCCTGGACGATCTCGAATTCAACTGGATCGCCTTCTTGCAGGCTTTTGTAGCCTTCGCTAATTATGGCGCTATAGTGGATAAAAACATCCGGTCCACCGTCGCGCCCCAGGAAGCCGAAACCCTTCGCGTTATTGAACCACTTGACGGTGCCTTTGATACGTTCCACTCTTGCTCTCTCTTTCCTTTTGCTGACTCCCACCAGGAGGGTGCATTCGAAAAGTCGCAAAATGTTGCGCAATTGTGTGGCCAAGGGGAAACACTGTCAAGTGCGTATGTCACATAGCAACGTGAGCTAACTAGCACGCGAGTTAGACGCCAAGAGTGGTCGCGGATCGCGAGCTGCACTAACGTGGAAGCGGGTTGGATGACGCGTGCGTTTCGGAGAGCCAGAATATGCCGGAGATAGTTTTGGCGTCCTGGATGCGTCCGCGAAGCGCCATTTTGCGGGCTGCGGACAAAGAGAAGAAGCGGATTGCGATTTTCTCATCGGGTTCGGGCTGCGCTTGGCCGGGTTGCAGAGCGCGGGCGAAATAGATGGTCATCGTTTCGTCGAGGAAGCCAGGGCTTACGTAGAAATACAGGATCTTTTTCCATTGCCGGGCCACGTAGCCGGTTTCTTCGAGTAACTCACGGCGGGCGGCGGCCAGCGGAGATTCACCTTCATCGATGCGCCCGGCAGGAAGTTCCCACATCATCGACTTAGCGGCATGGCGATATTGGCGCTCAAGAAGGATGAAAGGCTCGGACTGGCGCTCATCAACCGCGAGAACGACGATGGAGCCGGAGTGGCGGACTACATCGCGGCGCGCGCGAACACCGCCGGGTTCGGCGACCTGGTCAGTGGTTACGTGGAAGACGGGACCGCGATAGACGACGCGGGAGGAAAGAACGCGGGCCTTGGGAGAGCGCGACGATTTCGCCATGACATCCATATTAAGGTATGCTGCGCGGGTGCGGGTCCGAAGCAAGGAGCGGGACGGAGAAAACGTGGCGCGCGAAAAACCAACGGTCGCCTTGGTGGGGGCAGGGAAGCTGGCGGGCTTTCTGGCTCCCGCGCTGGCGGGAGCGGGATACAGAATTAGCGAGATCATTGCGCGCGCGAATGCGGGCTCGATGAAGCGGGCCGGGACACTGGCGCGGCGCGTGGGCGCGCGGGCGGTGACGGTGGGCGCGGCGGCACTGGACGCGGAGCTGCTGTGGTTTGCAGTGCCGGATGGCGAGATTCGCCGGGCGGCGGAGTCGCTCGGCCGGCGCGCAAAGGCATTTGGAGCGAAGAGTTCCGGTGCGAGATCGTCTGGCGCCAGAGCTTCGCGAGTGCGCTTTGCGTTTCATGCGAGCGGCGTGCTGGGGAGCGGGGAACTGGCTTCATTGCGGAAGGCGGGGGTGGCCGTGGCTTCCGTGCATCCCTTGATGACGTTCGTCGCCGGGGTTCGGCCGTCGCTGGCTGGAGTGCCCTTTGCTGTGGAGGGGGACGCGGCGGCGGTGAGGTCGGCGCGCACGCTGGTGCGAAAATTGGGAGGGAACAGCTTCGTGTTGTCGTCGCGGCGGAAGGCGGCATATCACGCGTGGGCGACGATGGCTTCGCCGCTGCTGGTGGCATATCTGGTGACGCTGGAAGAGGCGGCGCGTGCGGCGCGGCTTGGACGGGAGCAGGCCCGGCGCATGAGCTTGCCGATCCTGCGGCAGACACTTGAGAACTATGCACGGCTGGGGCCGGGGAACTCGTTCAGTGGACCCTTTGTTCGCGGGGATGCCGAGACAGTCGCGAAACACCTGGCGTTGCTGCAACGGAATCCGCGGACGAGAGGGGTGTATGTGGCGCTGGCACGGGCAGCGCTGGATGGGCTGCCCGTGCGGAATCGCAGAAGATTGCGGCGGCTGCTGGAAGATCGATAGGAGTGGGCGGCGATTGGTTTTAGGAGTCGCCGCTTCGAGCGCGCAGGGAATTTGGTGACAAGAACCTCCACTTGTTGTACAGTCGCGTGCGCATTTCCCGTACAAACTCACAAAAGGAGAGAGTAAGGATGCGCAGACTATTGTTGGTTACATTCTGTCTGGTGGTGCTTGGGGCGGCAGGGACGGCCCAACAGATCGATACCAAGTGGCACTGCTCGAAACCAACGTCGAACCCTTCGGTTGATGTGGGCGACGTAGCCGGACACAGCTATGCGCTCGCTCAAGGCACGTGCAGCGCGACCGCCGGCAGCAGTGGGGAGAAATCCGGCGCTTACACGGAGTTCGATGAGCTCTGGAAAACATCGTACGCGAATCATGGACGCTTCAATGTGACCGCGGACAATGGAGACATGATTTATTACACGTATGAAATGGCCGGCGCACCCGACAGCAAGAAGGTTGCCAACAAATGGAAGATCGTAAGCGGGACCGGAAAGCACAAGGGCACCAAGGGTTCCGGCAGCTGCGCAGGAATGCGGAATGACGACGGTTCTTCCGACTGGGAATGCACGGGCACCACTTCGATGGGTTCCTCGCCGAAAAGCTGAACCACAATCGCGCGGCTGTGGGTTGCTCCCGCAGCCGCTAGTGCTCCGTGTTGCGGCTCGTGAAGAGATGACCGAGCTTTTCCTGCTTGGTCTTTAAATAATCGTGAGTGTATTCGGTGGGGGCGACCTCGCAGGGGACGCGTTCGGTAACACGAATACCGGCGCGCTGCAGGGCCGCGACCTTGTCGGGATTGTTGGAAAGCAGACGGACTTGCTGAATGCCGAGGGCCCGCAGGATCTCGGCAGGCATGAGGAACTCGCGCTGATCGGCCTTGAAGCCGAGGCGCTGGTTGGCTTCCACTGTATCGAGGCCGCTATCTTGCAGCGCGTAGGCCTGGAGCTTGGCCATAAGCCCGATGCCGCGGCCTTCCTGCTGCTCATAGACAAGAACGCCGGCGCCTTCGTGCGCGATCATGGAGAGCGCCATTTCGAGTTGCTGGCGGCAGTCGCAACGCAGGGAGCCGAAAACATCCCCGGTCAGGCACTGGGAGTGAATGCGAACAAGGGGCGATCCGGATTGCACGTCGCCCATCACCAGAGCGACGGCCTCTTCGGTTTTGGTTCCAGACACACGTAGAGTGAAGCCGTGTATCAGGAAGTGCCCCCAGCGGGTGGGGAAATCGGCGGATGCTACCTGTTTTACTTTGAGGGGACTCACTTTCGAAATTATATAGGCTGATTTCGATACGAGACAGCGTCCGGTGAATCGGAAATGGGCGGGGCCGCAGAATGGATGCGGATAATGAAGAGTCCGAGCAGCACGGCGCTCGTGAGCATGACCACCCGGACATAGAGGCCGGCATGAAAAATCTGGTCGCCAGCGGCGGTGCGCAACAGGCCCGAACTGGCGCTTACCGTGCACATGCCAAAGTAGAGCTTTTCAATCCAGCCGCATGAGATGACAAAAAGCCAAAACAGGATAGCGGAGACGATTGCAAAGACGCCGCAGAGTATCCACGTGCCGGTGGGCACGGTGGCGGGCGACCATATTCCCGCAACCGGGCGGGCTGCGATCATCTGGCGAAAGGCAATCAACCAGAACACGATCGAGTGCACCAGAGCTACGATCGCGCGCTTGCGGTTGGTAAGGATGGAAAATGCAAGCATAAATAAAAACCCAGTTTATTAAAACAGCCGAACACAGGGATGTGATCCAGGTCACAGTGGGAGGTCAAAACCGGGGGGCGGCTGCTAGAATTGTCGGAGTCAGAACCTCGAAGTTAACCCACCGTGGAGTGGGGCTATAGCTCAGCTGGGAGAGCGCATCGTTCGCAACGATGAGGTCGTCGGTTCGAGCCCGACTAGCTCCACCAATCTTCTCAATCGCTTGTCGGGCAGATACGCGAACCAAGCCCCCTCAAATGAGCAGATAGTTTTCCCTTCGTGGGATACTCAGTCAAGCTTTTCCTGGCGTGAAAGGCTCATTGGACGGCATCACTCATGAACATACTCGACCTCGTTGTCGGCAAGCCTCTTCGGACCAGCGACGAACGCGCCGAACAGATCGGTCCTTCGCAAGGCATTCCGATCTTCGGCCTGGATGCACTTAGCTCGGCCGCTTATGGCCCGGAAGCGGCCCTCAGCCTTCTGATTCCGCTGGGCCTTCTCGGTGTTCGCTATATCGTACCCATTAGCGCCGCCATCATCACGCTGCTCGTCATCGTGTATTTCTCCTACCGCCAGACCATCGCGGCATATCCCTCCGGCGGCGGCTCTTACACCGTGGCGCGCTTCAATCTTGGCGCATCTGCCAGCCTGCTCGCCGCGGCCGCGCTGCTTGCCGACTACATTCTCACCGCCGCCGTGGGTATTTCAGCGGGAGTGGGTGCTTTGGTGTCGGCAGTTCCATCCTTGCTTCCGCACACGCTCTCTCTCTGCGTGGGTATTCTCATCCTGATCACCATTCTCAATCTCCGCGGCGTGCGCGAAGCGGGTACCGCTTTCGCTGCTCCTACCTACCTCTTTATTGGCACACTTCTCATAACGATCATCGCAGGCGTTTGCCGTGTTCTCGTCAGCGGAGGGCATCCCATGCCGGTCGTTCCCCTTCCGCCTCCATTGCCCATGACGGAGGCTGTCAGCTACTGGCTCCTGCTGAAAGTTTTCGCGAGCGGTTGCACGGCGCTGACGGGCGTAGAGGCTGTCAGCAACGGGGTGAAGGCTTTCCGGGAGCCCACCGTGAAAAACGCCCAGCGTACCCTCACCGCGATTATTTTTCTCCTGGCGGTGCTGCTGGCGGGAATTTCGTTTCTCGTGAAGGCGTACGGAATTGCCGCCACCGATCCGGGCCGCCCCGGCTACCAGAGCGTCCTCTCCCTGCTGACGGCTGCGGTTTTTGGCAAAGGATTTTTTTATTATCTGACCATCGGCTCAATTCTGGTCGTTCTCTCTCTCTCCGCGAACACCGCTTTTGCCGATTTTCCGCGCCTCTGCCGCGCCATCGCACAGAACAATTATCTCCCGCATGCTTTTGGGTACCGCGGGCGGCGGCTCGTCTATACCTATGGCATCGTTGTCCTGGCGGTGCTCTGTTGCGGGGTCCTTATCCTTTTCAGCGGCATCACCGACCGGCTTATCCCGCTCTATGCTGTCGGCGCTTTTCTGGCCTTCACGCTTTCGCAAGCCGGCATGGTCATGCACTGGCGGAAAAATCGCGGGCCGAATTGGCTGAAGAGCGCACTGGTGAACGGGCTCGGGGCGCTCGTCACCGGCATCACCACGGCCGTCGTGCTCGTTGCGAAATTTGCGGACGGCGCATGGATCACGCTGCTTTTCATTCCCTTGACCATCGTCTCCTTCGCCCTTGTGCGCCGTCACTACCACGCCGTGAAACTGCTGACCACCTGCAAGGTTCCGGTCGATGCGGCCGGTCTCAGCCAGCATCCCATTGCGGTCATTGCCATCGACCGTTGGAGCAACATCACCAGGCAGGGAATTGAATTTGCTGCGCGGCTCTCCCCCGAAGTGATTGCCTTGCATGTCGAACCAAGCGAGCATTCTGAATTGCTGCAGGATGACTGGGAACAATACGTTGCGCAACCCTTTCGCGCGGCTGGCAGGGAGCCTCCCCAGCTTCACGTCCTGCCTTCACCCTACCGCTTCGTCATCATTCCCATCGTTCAGTTCATTCTCGAGCTTTCGAAAAAACACCCCGATCGCAGCATCGTTGTGGTCATACCCGAGCTCGTGGAAGACAAATGGTATGAATACTTCCTTCACAACCAGCGTGGCCGGCTTCTGGAATGGGTGCTTCTTGTCCGCGGCAATGAGCGCATTTTTGCTGTAACTGCGCCCTGGTACGTCGGGGAGCGAACCTAATCCCATCCGGAACTGGGATGGCGAATCAGAAAAGCCCTGGGCGCAGTTGTTATCTCCGCCCATTCAATTCGGAGATTTCTCCCGATCAGAAATTAAAGCGATAACCCAGAATCATTTTTGCAATCAGATGGTCGGTCGCGCCGGTGACACCTAGGCCGAGGCCGAAATTGATCTCCCATTGCGGAGCGATATTCAAATCAATCGCGGGGAAGATCTGATGCTGCTGTTGTGAGACCGCATCGAATCCTGTTACCGGGCCGACCGAGCCGTAGTATTCGAGGCCTCCAGCAACTTTCGGGGTGAAATCATAGCTAAATTTGAGATTTGGCGAAAAGACAACGCCTTGGTTCACGCTCTCGCCGTGGAAAGACCTGTCAAGCGTGGGGTTCAACGACCAATACCAGCGGCCAACTTTTTGATCCACGATGGGACGGATTTCCCACGTCCATGTGTCCACGGAATATTGCCGCCTCTGGTAGCCGATTTCATTTGAGATGCTCACACCAACCGGCCAGTGCCATTTCTTGGGGACGGCAACACGTGGCCGGATGTGATCGCCCACCCATTGCCAGCTTTGGCCATCAGTTATGGACGTGAAGAGATAAAAGCCGCACTCGAACCAGTCCTTGAAGCCGTGGGCGATTTCGACGGTCTCGTGCTGGGCGTGATTCGTGGGATAAACACCATCCACTACCGTCTTTGAGCTGTCGACCGTAAAGTTGCTATGCAGTTCAACCATTGTGTGCCCGGGGTCGACCAGATCGGCCCCGTACACCTGGATTTCGTAGTTGTCTTGAGCACGGACGAGAGGCGCAGCCAAGACGAGAGTCAGAGATCCGATCGCGAGAAGGCAATCGAGAACGAAGCGGTTGCGGAAAACACTATCCAAAGTCAGGGGCCTGTCCTTAGTCGGTCGAATCTCGCGGCTCCGAAATGCCGGGTGGAAAATCCAACCCCTTAATTCCCGTCCGGAAGCGAAGATTATACCTGGCACGAGCGGGCAGGAGAGAACCATGGCATGAAGCGGCGCGCCTCGCCGGGGGCATTTGAGCCAGTTACGCCAACAGGACTACGGATAGAGAGGGGGAGAGGTAAGTGTGTAGTTAAATCGAAATTGTTCGATTGAGGAACTCCGATAAGGAAACTCTGATGCCGTCGGGAGAGCGATCTGCTCCCCAATTTAGATTCGAACATAGATGACGTTCGTAACCAGCCTGAGTGATTGGGTGTAGTAGAGACTGGTTCCTGGATGTACACAAAAGACTCAGGATTCCCACAAATACAACGAGGTTACTACCGTCATGACGTCCGCTGCCCGCATTATTGCTGCATTTCTTCTGATCGCACTGGTCTCTTTGCTCGTGGGCTGCGGCGCTTCGACGCCGCCGCCTATCGCTGTGAGTCTGTCTTCGAGCAGCAGCGCGATCGATCAGGCGCAGACTGCGACCATTACCGCGAGCGTGAAGAACGATTCGAAAAGTGCGGGCGTGACCTGGACACTTTCGGGACAGGGCTCGTTGGGTAACCAGAGCACCAGTGCGGTCACCTACACTGCGCCCAACCCGGTGACGGCTGCCTTCACGGCGACCATCACGGCGACCTCCATCAGCGACGCAAGCAAGGCTGCCTCGACGGCAATCACGGTCAACCCGATGCCCGGCATTACAACCCAGAGCGTGTCGCAGGCGACGGCTGGTAACAGTTATTCGGCGACGATCAACGGGAGCGGTGGCAGCAGCCCCTTCACATGGAGCATCTCTTCCGGCGCGCTGCCAACTGGGCTCTCGCTGGGATCGAGCACGAGTAACTCGGTAAACATCTCGGGTATGCCCACTGGCCCCGGAAGCAGTTCTGTCACGATCATGGTGAAGGATGCCACCGGCGCCACGGCCAGCCAACAGTTAACGATTACGGTGAAAGCGCCTGCGCCGCTTACGATCACAACCACCTCATTAGCAGCGGGTGTGGTTGGAACGGCCTACAACCAGACGGTTGCAGCCACCGGTGGTGTTCCCAACTATCACTGGTCGGTGAGTTCCGGAAGCCTGCCCACCGGATTGAGTCTGAACGCCTCGACGGGGGCGATTACCGGCACGCCTACTGGGCCGCAGGTGGGCCCCATCAACTTCACGGTTTCGATCACCGATTCGCAAACGCCGAGTGCAACCACGCAAACAGCGAACTTGAGTATCGCAGTTAGCGCGCCTCCACTGAGCGTAACGACGGCGACGCTGCCGGGCGGCACGCTCGGCACAAGCTACAGCCAGACATTATCGGGTACCGGTGGCATCAAACCGTACGCGTGGTCGATCAGCGCGGGCACGCTGCCGGCGGGACTGACGTTGAACGCGCTCACGGGTGCGATCACGGGGACGCCTACGGGCAGTGTGACGGGCCCGATCAACTTTACGGTGAAGGTAACGGACGCGGAAGTGCCGGCGGGGTCGGCGACGGCGGCTCTGAGCATCACGATTTCGTCGTCGCCACTGAGCGTAGTGACGACGTCGTTGGCGACGGGAGTGGACGGATCGGCATACTCGGCGACGTTGCAGGCGGCGGGAGGAGTGTCGCCCTACAGCTGGGCGGTGACTACGGGGAGTTTGCCGGCGGGGCTGACGCTGAGCGGAAACACGATCTCCGGGACGCCGACGGGAGCGAGCGCGACGTTTACGGTGACGGTGACGGACGCGGAGACGCCGACGGCGCAGACCGCGAGCAAGCAACTGACGATCACGGTGAATCCGCAGCTTACGGTCACGACGACGACGCTGGCGGCGGGGACGGTGGGAACGAGTTACAACCAGACGCTGGTGGCGGGGGGCGGGATCACGCCGTACGCGTGGACGGTGACGACGGGGAGCTTGCCGGCGGGACTGAGCCTGAACGGTGCGACGGGGGCGATCACGGGCAAGCCGACGGGGCCGCAGGTAGGAGCGATCAGTTTCACGGTGACGGTGACGGATGCGGAGAGTCCGGCCAAGACGGCGAACGCCAATCTGAGTATTACCGTCAGCGCACCGCCGTTGAGCGTGACGACGCCGTCACTGCCGGGCGGGACACTGGGAACCTCTTATAGCCAGACGTTGGCGGCGACGGGCGGCATCACGCCGTATGCGTGGTCGGTCAGCGCGGGCACGCTGCCGGCGGGACTGACGTTGAACGCGCTCACGGGTGCGATCACGGGGACGCCTACGGGCAGTGTGACGGGCCCGATCAACTTTACGGTGAAGGTAACGGACGCGGAAGTGCCGGCGGGGTCGGCAACGGCGGCTCTGAGCATCACGATTTCGTCGTCGCCACTGAGCGTAGTGACGACGTCGTTGGCGACGGGAGTGGACGGATCGGCATACTCGGCGACGTTGCAGGCGGCGGGAGGAGTGTCGCCCTACAGCTGGGCGGTGACTACGGGGAGTTTGCCGGCGGGGCTGACGCTGAGCGGAAACACGATCTCCGGGACGCCGACGGGAGCGAGCGCGACGTTTACGGTGACGGTGACGGACGCGGAGACGCCGACGGCGCAGACCGCGAGCAAGCAACTGACGATCACGGTGAATCCGCAGCTTACGGTCACGACGACGACGCTGGCGGCGGGGACGGTGGGAACGAGTTACAACCAGACGCTGGTGGCGGGGGGCGGGATCACGCCGTACGCGTGGACGGTGACGACGGGGAGCTTGCCGGCGGGACTGAGCCTGAACGGTGCGACGGGGGCGATCACGGGCAAGCCGACGGGGCCGCAGGTAGGAGCGATCAGTTTCACGGTGACGGTGACGGATGCGGAGAGTCCGGCCAAGACGGCGAACGCCAATCTGAGCATCACCATCAGCGCACCGCCGTTGAGTGTGACGACGCCGTCACTGCCGGGCGGGACTCTGGGGACCTCTTATGGCCAGACGTTGGCGGCGACGGGCGGCATCACGCCGTACGCGTGGTCGGTCAGCGCGGGCGCGCTGCCGGCGGGACTGACGTTGAACGCGCTCACGGGTGCGATCACGGGGACGCCTACGGGCAGTGTGACGGGCCCGATCAACTTTACGGTGAAGGTAACGGACGCGGAAGTGCCGGCGGGGTCGGCAACGGCGGCTCTGAGCATCACGATTTCGTCGTCGCCACTGAGCGTAGTGACGACGTCGTTGGCGACGGGAGTGGACGGATCGGCATACTCGGCGACGTTGCAGGCGGCGGGAGGAGTGTCGCCCTACAGCTGGGCGGTGACTACGGGGAGTTTGCCGGCGGGGCTGACGCTGAGCGGAAACACGATCTCCGGGACGCCGACGGGAGCGAGCGCGACGTTTACGGTGACGGTGACGGACGCGGAGACGCCGACGGCGCAGACCGCGAGCAAGCAACTGACGATCACGGTGAATCCGCAGCTTACGGTCACGACGACGACGCTGGCGGCGGGGACGGTGGGAACGAGTTACAACCAGACGCTGGTGGCGGGGGGCGGGATCACGCCGTACGCGTGGACGGTGACGACGGGGAGCTTGCCGGCGGGACTGAGCCTGAACGGTGCGACGGGGGCGATCACGGGCAAGCCGACGGGGCCGCAGGTAGGAGCGATCAGTTTCACGGTGACGGTGACGGATGCGGAGAGTCCGGCCAAGACGGCGAACGCCAATCTGAGTATTACCATCAGCGCACCGCCGTTGAGTGTGACGACGCCGTCACTGCCGGGCGGGACTCTGGGGACCTCTTATGGCCAGACGTTGGCGGCGACGGGCGGCATCACGCCGTACGCGTGGTCGGTCAGCGCGGGCGCGCTGCCGGCGGGACTGACGTTGAACGCGCTCACGGGTGCGATCACGGGGACGCCTACGGGCAGTGTGACGGGCCCGATCAACTTTACGGTGAAGGTAACGGACGCGGAAGTGCCGGCGGGGTCGGCAACGGCGGCTCTGAGCATCACGATTTCGTCGTCGCCACTGAGCGTAGTGACGACGTCGTTGGCGACGGGAGTGGACGGATCGGCATACTCGGCGACGTTGCAGGCGGCGGGGGGAGTGTCGCCCTACAGCTGGGCGGTGACTACGGGGAGTTTGCCGGCGGGGCTGACGCTGAGCGGAAACACGATCTCCGGGACGCCGACGGGAGCGAGCGCGACGTTTACGGTGACGGTGACGGACGCGGAGACGCCGACGGCGCAGACCGCGAGCAAGCAACTGACGATCACGGTGAACCCGCAGCTTACGGTCACGACGACGACGCTGGCGGCGGGGACGGTGGGAACGAGTTACAACCAGACGCTGGTGGCGGGGGGCGGGATTACGCCGTACGCGTGGACGGTGACGACGGGGAGTTTGCCGGCGGGACTGAGCCTGAACGGTGCGACGGGGGCGATCACGGGCAAGCCGACGGGGCCGCAGGTAGGAGCGATCAGTTTCACGGTGACGGTGACGGATGCGGAGAGTCCGGCCAAGACGGCGAACGCCAATCTGAGCATCACCATCAGCGCACCAGCCTTGACCATCACCACCGGCTCGGAGCCCACGGGAGTACTCAACCAGTCTTACAGCGGCAGTCTTTCTGCCACGGGCGGTATCACGCCCTACACGTGGTCGATCAGCGCGGGCAGCCTGCCGCCGGGGCTGACGTTGAACGCTTCGACGGGAGCCATCACGGGCACCGACAGTACCGAGACGGGGACCTTCGGTTTCACAGTCCAGGTCACGGACTCGGAGTCACCGACGCCGAGCACAACAACGAAGGGTCTGAGTATCACGATCAATAACAGCGCGCCGCTGCAGATCACAACGACCGGTCTGCCGGTAGGCGTAATCAATACTTCCTATTCGAATGCGTTCCTGAATGCAAGCGGGGGAATCCAGCCCTACACTTGGAGCTACACCGGCAGCCTGCCTCCGGGCTTGACGCTGAACACCTCCACAGGGCAAATCTCGGGAACACCGACGTCAACAGGAACGTTCAGTTTCACCGCCAAGGTGACGGATTCCAGCAGTCCGGTGGAAACGGCGACGGCGGGCTTGAGCATTACCGTCGACGGCTCCCTTACGATCACGACCACTTCGGTGCCCAACGGCAGCGTCAACACGCAGTACAACGCCACGGCCAACGCCAGCGGCGGGATACTGCCTTACAACTGGAACCTCATCGGCGGCAGCCTGCCGCCGGGGCTCAACTATGGCACCAACAACAACAG
Organism: uncultured Acidobacteriaceae bacterium; assembly: GCA_963791085.1. GTDB lineage: Bacteria > Acidobacteriota > Terriglobia > Terriglobales > Acidobacteriaceae > Acidiflorens. The sequence goes on from CAWBQG010000001.1 coordinate 1,111,744, forward strand.
CCTGAACATCTCCGGGCAGCCGACCACGACGGGGACTTATCCATTCACGATGCAAGTCACCGACAATCAAGGTGACACGGCCAGCCAGGGCTACACCATCGTCATTGGCACCGAACCGGCGGCCTATACGGTCTCCGGCACGGTAAGTTACAGCGGCTCGAAGACGGGCTGGGTCTATCTGCAGTTGCAGCCGAACGGCAACAACTGCGGTAACTGCGGCAACAACCTGGGTACCAGTATCTCCGAAGCAACACTCACTTCGGGAGGGGCCTTCACCATCCACGGGGTTCAGCCCGGCACTTACACCTTACAAGCCTATATGGACAACCTGGGCTATGGGGCCCAGAACGCCTCCAACCCCACGGGCAGCGTCTCGAACGTGACCGTCACCGCCTCGCCGGTGACTGGCGTCGGGGTTACGCTGGCCGATCCGGGCACGGTAACAATCAGTTCGGCTCCCAGCTGGAACAGTGGCAATGGGTCGGGCGCGTTCAGCGGGGGCGCTTTTGTCTCGTTCCAGTCAATCCAGAACAACAACGGCATCGAGATGCCTGCCTCCTACACGGTGGAATGGAGCACCAGCTCGTCGTGCAGTTCCCCCGCCGGAAGCAAGAGCTTCCCGGCCAGCGGTGGGAACAATCCCTGGATCGTGAACGGGCTCACGAATGGCACTACTTACTACTTCTGCGCCCGGGGAGTGGCGGGCAGCTCGACCGGCCCCTGGTCGGCGCCTTCTAGCGGCATAACCATCAACGCGCCGAGCGGCGGCAACGCCGTCTCCGGCAAGGTCACCTTCAGCGAGACGGCCAAAGGGCCGCTGTATGTGGGGTTCTATAACCAGAGCACCGGCCAAATCTATGCCGATGTAGTGGGAAGCCAGGCGAGCCCGCCGACAAGCCCGGCATCGTACACAGTCAGCGTTCCGACCGGCTCCAATTACTACTTCTTCGGGATCCTCGACCAGAACAACTCCGGCCTCATCGCTGGTCCAGGACAAGTATCCAATACCAATGAGAACAACATGGCGCCGGTATCCATCAGCGGCACCACGACCAACGAAAACCTGACCTTGCCCAGCGCCAATAGTATTGCCGTGGTGAGGACCCAGAGTACGGAACAGATCAACTCGGACGGCACCAGTACCAATTACAGCATCGGTTTCAACGTCAACGGTCTGCTCAAACTGCCAGTGGCTGTCGAGCTGACCTCCGGACCCACTCCGGGAGTCGTGATGCCCGCCGACATTGCCGATGGCGGCTTTAACGGAAACTCCGACCAGTTCAGCTACTGGACCAGCCTCAACGGCGCTACGCCGAAGGTCGGCGATTCCTATAGCCTGAAGGTCACTTACAGCGATGGCACGTCGGAGACCCTGACCGCTACGGTCGGCGCCGTGCTGAATGCCTTTGCCACCAACCTTTCACCGCAGGGAAGCGGGGTCAGCGCGACGCCCAACTTCAGCTGGACCGACCCCGCCAACGCCAGCAGCTATACCTACCAATTCTGGCTGTGCTGCGATTCGAACGGGACGATCTGGCAGATACCGGGCAACAACAGCAAATCGAACGGCTTCTCCAGCTCCATTAACTCGATCACCTGGGGTGTGGATCCGACGAACTCGGGCAACCTGCCGAACGTATCCAGCCTGAACGGCAGCACGAACTACTCCTGGCAGATCCAGGCCACGGACGTGAACGGCAACTCCGCGCAGGTGCAGGTGAACTTCGAGACGGTGGAAACGCCCCTGTCGTTGCCCGCAGCGGGCTCTGTGGGGAACGCGGTGGTCGGCCAAAGCTGGGGCGGGGCCATCAATGCCTCAGGCGGCGTACCCAACTATACCTTTACTGTGAATGGCAACACTGTCCCCACCGACGGGACCCAGGTCAGTCTGGGGGACAACCTGTATGCCTGGAACACGGGCGGCAACACATTGTCGCTTGGCGGAACGCCCACCACGGCTACCACGGTCTCGTTCACCGTCGGGGTGACGGATAGTTCGAGCCCGAACCAGACCGCCGGCCCGTTCACGTACTCAATCACGGTTAGTGCCGCGGCAGCGCTTTCGATCGAAACACTGTCGTTGCCGGGCGGTAACAACGGCTGGGCTTACACTACCTCGGTGAAGGCCACCGGCGGTGTGCAGCCCTATACCTGGAGCATCATCAGCGGCAGCCTGCCGGGCGGTCTCTCTCCCAGTTCCAACGGCGGGAGTAACCTGACCATCGCCGGAACACCGAGCGCGACGGGAACCACGAGCTTTACGGTTCAAGTGGAGGATTCGGAGAGTCCTCCGGTTAAGGTCAGCCAAGCCCTCAGCATCACAATTACCAACTGTACCTACACGGCCCTCAACGGAAACTACGCCTTTGAAAGCAATGGCTGGGATAGCAGTGGAACGACGACCGCCGCCAGTGCCATCGGCAGTTTTGTGGCCAACGGCGCGGGGACCATTTCCAGTGGACTGATCGACGTCAGCGATCAGGCGAACGTATCCGGGCCGCAGAGCGGCACGGTCACCGGGACGTACTGTGTGGGCCCGAACAATCTCGCCGTCATCAACTTGACCTATGGCGGCGGGCTCAGCGGCGGCAACATCTTCGCCGCCTCGCTCGACTCGAGCGACGGCAACGGACACATCATCTCCTACGACAGCAGCAACCTGCAGGCCTCCGGGTTGCTGCGCAAGCAGACAACCTCCGCGTTTTCCACCAGCAAGATCGACGGCAACTACGCCTTCGGACTTGTCGGGGTTGACCAGAATGCGAGCCGGTTTGGCCTAGCCGGTGAATTCAGTTCCAATGGCAGCGGCACACTCTCGGGACAGGCGGATTATGACCAGAGCTGTTCGGGCGGATGCGGCTCCGGAAGCTCCGGCAACACAACTCTAAGCAGCAGCAATTTCACCGTCGCGTCCACCGGTCGCGGCACCGCTGGCATGTACATCACGGCCCCGGCGGTCACCGTGAACTTCGTGTTCTACGTGGTCAGCTCCTCCGAGATGCTGATGATGGCATACGACAACACAGAGACTCCGTCGATGGTCTTCGCCGGCCAGGTGCTGCAGCAAAGCGCCTCGCTTACGGACGCGTCGCTCAACGGCAACAGCGTGATCGAATTGGTAGGCCTCGACAACTCGAACTCGCAGGCCGTACCTGACGTGCAGGCTGGGCTCATTAACGCCAGCGGTACCGGGACGTTCACTTTAACCATGGACGAGAATGATGGCGGAACCTTCGATAACGGCACAGGAAGTCCGTCGCCCATATCGGGCGACTACAGCGTCGGGACCGGCGGGCGCGTGACGCTCAGCAACATCACGGGATGTCCGGGCGGTTGCGGCGGCCACAGCCCAATCTTCTACCTGGTCGGTTTGAACAAGGCTTTTGTGATTGATACCAGCGGTGAGGTGAGCGTTGGCACGATAACCCCGCAGACGGGGAGCAGCTTCACGCAAGCCTCGTTCAATGGGAATTACCTGAATGGGAGTCAACCGCCGGTCATTGCGGACAACGGCGAGGAGGTTGACTCCTTTGCCGCCAATGGAGCCGGCACTTTCAACGTAACGACCTACAAGAACAGTGGGTGCGATGGGTGTGGGAGTCCGCAGCTCGGCGCTCAGGCAATCTCGGGGCTGGATTATACCGTTTCGTCCAACGGACGGGTTGTCGTGACCTGCGGGCCCACCACGGGCGCCAACTGCGGCCCGAGCGGCACCGAAGTGGGGATCATCTATATGATCTCGACTTCACAAGGCGTTTTCTTTATTACGCAGGATAGCAACCCGAGGCTGATGGATTACCATCAGTGACGGTAACGACAGTGCAAAACGCGGACCGGTGGCCTTGCGCCGCCGGTCCGCTTCCTTTCATGGCGTGATTAGACGAAAAACAGAAGACCCACTTGACTCCGACCGGCCTCCTCATGGAAGGCGATCTTATTCATTAATTGCGTGGCCACTCTCGTGCCATTTTGCCGAGTTGGCCGCGATAGATGCCATCTGCCGCGATCCAGGGTGTTGAACTAGGCTAGTGTGCTGACTCGACTCGCACTCGCTTACGCCAATTATTCAAGTGTTCCAGCGCAACCCGGACATCTGACGCGCCGAAATCTGCGGGATCGGCCCACCGGCCACTTTTGCCAATAACGACCTTCATTTCATTTCAGGATTCTTTCCAGTGTGAGAAAATCATCCTCCTCCGATGAGGGAGGGCCGCATGGCCGTCAGAACGCAATCTCCGCCTGCTGAAGGCACGCCTCCAGCCAAATCCTCCGCCCCACCTTCTGTCAGCCCAATCGCATGGGCACTCGTGATCCTGGTATCGGTGGTCGCCGCGGTCGCCATTCTCAGGATTCCGGCGCTCACCTCGCCCTGGCCGCAAAACTACGATCCAACGGGCCACTGGTGGCTTTCCACGCTGGTGGCCGCATTGCCGGTCGTCGTGCTCCTGGGTGCGCTGGCGCTGTTCCACGTCAAGGCTCACTTTGCCGCCCTGCTTGGCCTGGGCACGGCATTGGCGGCGGCAATTTTTATCTTCCACATGCCGGCGCGCCTGGCCGCGACTACGGCAGTGTACGGCGCGGGATACGGGCTGTTTCCTATTGGATGGATCATTCTGAACGTCATCTTTATGTATCAACTCACCGTCGAGTCGGGGCGCTTCAAGGTGCTGCAACATAGCATGACGGGAATCACACAGGACCGGCGGCTGCAATTGTTGCTGATCGCGTTCTGTTTTGGCGCGTTCTTCGAGGGCGCCGCGGGATTTGGAACGCCCGTGGCCGTAACCGCGGCCTTGCTCATTGGGTTGGGCTTCAAGCCGCTGCAAGCTTCGGGCTTGTCGTTGATCGCGAACACGGCACCGGTGGCGTTCGGCGCGTTGGGCACTCCGCTGATCGCGTTGGCCAAAGTTACCGGCATGAGCGAAATCATGCTGGGCGCGATGGCAGGGCGTATTCTGACCCCATTCTGCATTCTGGTCCCTTTCTGGTTAATCTGGGCGTTTGCAGGTTTCTCGGGAATGATGGAGGTTTGGCCGGCCATCCTGGTCGCGGGCGTTTCCTTTGCGATTCCTCAACTCCTTGTTTCGAACCTGCACGGTCCGTGGCTCGTGAATATCATCGCCGCGGTGGTCTCGATGATTTGTCTGATTGGCTTCCTGCTGGTCTGGCATCCGAAAAAGATCTGGACTTTTGAAGGCGAAGAGAGCAAAAGCGCTCGCGCCGTCCACGGCTACAGCCGTTCGGAAGTTGCGCGCGCATGGATACCTTGGGTCATCCTCAGCGTCGCTGTTTTCGTGTGGGGCACGCAGTCCGGCAAGAACCTGATGAACACTCCCGAGAAGCTGTTTACGTCAACTGCAGCCTGGCAGACGGTGCCCAGCAAGATCACGAATCCGTCGTTTCCGGTCACGGGCCTGAACAACTTGGTGCAGCGCGTGCCGCCCGTCGTTCCGAAGCCGGCAAAAGAGCCGGCGGTGTTCGCACTGAACTGGCTGAGTGCAACCGGAAGCGGAATCTTGGTCGCGGCACTGCTGTCGGGGCTGGTCATGCGCGTCAGCATCGGAAACATTTTCAGGATCTATGGGCGCACGATTGTGAAGGTGCGATTCTCGCTGTTGACCATCGCAGCGATGCTGGCGATCGGCGTCTTGACTCGTTACTCGGGAGTCGATGCCACCATGGGTTTGGCCTTCGCCCGCACTGGCACGCTTTATCCATTCTTCGGAACTCTGCTGGGCTGGCTGGGCGTGGCGCTGACCGGCTCGGACACCTCGTCTAACGTGTTGTTTGGCAGCCTGCAAAAAATCACGGCGCAGCAGATTGGAGTCGCGCCCAGCCTGATGGCGGCGGCCAATTCGTGCGGTGGCGTTATGGGAAAGATGATTGACGCGCAGAGCATCGTCGTCGCCAGCACAGCCACCCAGTGGTACGGACACGAGGGCGACATCCTGCGCTACGTTTTTTGGCATAGCCTTGCGCTCGCGGCTTTGGTGGGAATCTTTGTGACCCTTCAGGCCTATGTATTCCCATTTACCCATCTGGTGTTGCAGTAGAAAGTGTGGCGGCAAGAAAACAAGAGGTCATCGTGTCCCGCAAAGTTTCCCTATTCGTTCCTTGCTTCGTAGACCAATTGCTGCCTGAGGTTGCGGTTGACACTGTCAATGTGCTTCGCCGTATTGGCTGCGAGGTCGAGTTTCCCAAGGATCAAACGTGTTGCGGCCAGCCCGCTCTCAACACCGGATACTGGGGCGAAGCGCGCCCGTGTGCGGAACATTTTGTACGCGTTTTCAGAAATGCTGAGGTGGTGGTATCCCCCTCCGGTTCATGCGTGAGCGTGATTCGTCTGTTCTACCCAAAACTGCTGGCCGATAGCTCGTTGCGCGAGGACGCCATCTCGCTCGCCAGCCGTACGTTTGAGTTTTCGGAATTTCTGATCAAAGTCGCGGCCGTCACCCAGGTCGGAGCCACCTTTCCCCACACGGTTACCTATCACGCTTCCTGCCACGGGCTGCGCGAGCTGAATCTGCGCAGTGAACCGATGCAGTTGTTGTGCGCCGTCGAGGGGCTGAAACTGATACCGATGGTCCGCTCCGAGGAATGTTGTGGTTTTGGCGGAACCTTTGCCGCCAAGTTCGCCGACATCTCCGGCGCCATGGGGAATTCGAAGGCAGACAGCGTGGCCGCGACCGGCGCCGAGTTCGTCACCGCGATCGATCCTAGTTGCCTCATGCACCTGCAAGGCATTTTGGGCAAGCGCAAGGCTGGCGTTCGCACCATTCATCTGGCCAGCATCCTCGCGCAGCAGAGAGCCGCCGTTGCGCCGGCAGAGGATAGGCGATGACCCAAACCGCGGCACAACGCTTTCTCCAGGACGCCGCCGTCAAGTCGGCGGATTTGGTACATCGTGAAATTATTCGCCGTGGCATGGATAGCTACGATGCTGCGCATCTCAAAGGCCGTTCGCGTATCAAAGACTGGGAAGCCGCTCGCGAAAAGTGCCAGGACATCAAAAGGGAAGCCATCAATCACCTGGATCGCTACCTTCTCCAGTTTGAAGAAAAGGTTGTTGCGCGGGGAGGGCATGTTTACTGGGCGAGCGATGCAGAGGAAGCCTGCGCGTATGTGAAGGATCTTGCCATCCGGCTCGGCGTGCGCACCGTGGTGAAGTCGAAATCCATGGTGACGGAGGAGATCCACCTCAGCCCGGCGCTCGAGAAGGAGGGCATTAAGGTCTGGGAAACCGACTTGGGCGAGTTCATTGTGCAACTGCGCAACGAGGGCCCCTACCACATCGTGACGCCCGCCATGCACCTCAACCGCGGACAAATTGCCACGCTCTTCCGCGAGAAATTGGATCCCGCAATTGCCAGCGACGACCCGGCGGACCTGATGGCCGTGGCACGCCGCAAGCTGCGCGAGGCTTTCTTTGCCGCGGAGATGGGCATCTCGGGCGCGAATTTTCTGGTGGCAGATGCCGGCGTCGTCGCCATTTCCACCAATGAAGGAAACGGCCGCCTGTGCACCAGCGTTCCTCCCATTCACGTGGTGGTTACCGGCATCGAGAAAGTCATCCCGCGCCTTGAGGATCTTGCCGTGTTATGGCCCGTGCTTGCTACTTCCGGCACCGGCCAGGGAATCACCACTTACAGCACGATGATCGCCGGCCCGCGCCAACCGGGCGAAGTGGATGGGGCCACAGAATTCCACGTGGTGCTGGTGGATAACGGGCGCAGCCGGTTGCTGGCCGATCCCGAACAGCGCGAAGTGTTGCACTGCATTCGGTGTGGCGCCTGTCTGAATATTTGTCCCGTATTCCGCCACGTCGGAGGACACACTTACGGCACAACTTACCCCGGACCGATCGGCAGCGTGCTCACGCCCCATCTCAATGGCATCAAGGAGTTCAAGCATCTCTCCTATGCATCTTCGCTATGCGGCGCTTGCAGCAGCGTCTGTCCGGTGAAGATCGATCTGCATCACCACCTGCTCGAGAACCGCCGCAACGCCACCGAGGCGGGAGTCACAAAGTCGAGCGAGCGCCTGATCTTCCGCATCTGGCGGACAGCCATGGTTCGTCCGTGGATTTATGCGCTGGGAGGCTGGTCGATGCGCAAAGGGCTGCGAATGCTTTACGCCTTGGGGCTGGCGGGAACTGTCCTAGACCCGATGCGCGTGTGGAACCGCTATCGCGCGCCTGTGCCACTGCCCTCGCAATCGTTCCGCGCGCTCTGGAAAAAAGACCATGCCGCAAACTGAAGAAGGGCAAACGAAACACGTTCAAAATCCAAGCCGCGCCCGGATTCTAGAGCGCATTCGCAATGGATTACGCACCGCGGTTCCACGACCGGTCTCGACACCAGCCGATTCCGAGCGCGTGATCTTTGAGCCCGTCAGTAATCCTCTCGAACGCTTCCAGCAGGAATGCGTAGCCAATCTGATGGGATGCGCGCTGACAACAAATTCTGCCGCCAGCGCGCATATTCTTGCGAAGATTCTTGAATCATTGCCCATGGGAGAAGTTTTTGTGCAGGACGATCCTGCGTTGCGCAGCCTCGTGCAGTTGGCCGCGTCCGCGCGCGCGATCCGCTGGTCCACTCAAGGAGCGCCGGGCGAGGCTTCCCAGGCCACGGTGACGCTGGCCGAAAGTCTGATCGCGCAAACCGGATCGATTCTGGTAAGCGCCGCGTGCGGAGGGCGAGGCGCTTCGGTGATTGCTCCCTGTCATATTGTTTACGCGATGGCAACCCAGCTGGTCCCGGATCTCGCGACCGCCATGAGCCGAGTCTCACAACAGCAAGCGTTCGGCCGCAACTCGTTCGCTTGCGTCATTAGCGGGTCCAGCCGTACCGCCGACATCGAGAAAATTCTGGTGCAGGGTGCGCACGGCCCGCGGCGCTTGGTCGTGATCCTGCAAAGCTGAACATAAAGAGACTGCCGGCGAGCTGGCGGGGCGCCAGGCTACGCGTTCGGTTTTCACCATCAAAAGCCTGGAGTGGCATGGCGGCTATCGACCTACGGCGTACAAGTCGAGCACTGGTGGTGGCTCCCAGGAAACCCATGGTGCGGCAAGAGCATCATGGTACGGCAAGAGGTCTGCATGCGGCGTCGAAAACCGATTGAGGGTTGAGGTACGGGAAAATGGCAGCTCGAGAAATCATTACTTGTTCTAGTCACCCCCAGAGCGCGTCAGTTTTGGTAGCCTCTGACTACACCCGTCCTTTGGCCGTTGTCACCACGCTGTTCTTCATGTGGGGATTTCTGACCTGCCTGAATGACATTCTTGTGCCACATCTGAAGTCAATCTTCGACCTCAGTTATGCACGAGTTATGCTCGTCCAGTTTGCGTTTTTTTCGGCGTACTTCTTATTCTCGGTGCCATGGTCGAGAATCGTGAACATGATCGGTTACCAGCGAACGATGGTGGTCGGACTGTTGACCATGGCTCTTGGATCATTCCTGTTCCTGCCCGCAGCGTCCGCTGCATCGTACAGGTTGTTTTTAACCGCGCTCCTCATTCTTGCTGCGGGGATCACCGGACTGCAGGTAGCAGCGAATCCTTATGTGGTCGTGCTCGGCAAACCTGAAACAGGATCGAGCCGGCTTAATCTGACTCAGGCGTTCAACTCGCTGGGGACTACCATTGCACCGAAAGTTGGGGGTCTGCTCATCCTTAGCGCGGCGCCGCTGGCAATCGGAGAATTTCAGCGACTATCGCCACAAGCGCTGCATTCGTATCGCATACAACAAGCTGCGTCGGTAAGGATGCCATATACCGTCATTGGCGTAACGCTGGTATTGCTGGCGATTTTGATCGGTACCTTCAAGCTGCCAAAAATCGAAACCGCGGCTTGCCGCCCGGGACAAAAAGTTAACGACTCGATCTGGAAGCATCCCAGTCTTGTCCTGGCGGCGGTTGGAATCTTCGCCTATGTCGGCGCGGAGGTTTCCATCGGAAGCTTTTTGGTGAACTATTTCGAATCGCCCGAGATTGCCGGGTTTTCCGCTAAGACCGCGGCAGGTTTTGTTTCGTTCTACTGGGGCGGAGCCATGGTTGGACGTTTTCTGGGCGCGGGACTTTTGCGGCAGTTCAAACCCAGGAATTTGCTTGCCATGTGTGCCGTCTTCGCAACGACGCTGGTCATTTCGTCCATGGTGTTGAGCGGGCACGCCGCGATGTGGGCCATTCTCGCCGTAGGGCTCTTCAATTCAATCATGTTCCCGACCATTTTTAGCCTGGGAGTGGCAGAACTCGGTCCGTTGACGGGAAATGGATCTGGCATTCTGAACATGGCAATCGTGGGAGGTGCAATTCTACCGGTGATACAAGGAGTCATTGCCGACCGTGTCGGCATTCACCACGCGTTCGTCCTGCCCGTTATCTGCTATTTGTACATCTTGCACTTCGGGCTTAGCGGGTCGAAGCCGAACAGCGAACGGTACGCAAAAGCCTGATGGATAACAAACAGAGGACTGGCAATGCTGATTGCGGGAGATATTGGGGCACAAAAACAGACCTGGCGGCCCGGTGATTGATGGTCATATGAACACGACCAACCTGCCTTGGATCTAAACCACAGTCGGTCAGGTCTGTCCGGCAAAGAATAAGAAATCGGTCAACTCATAACCTCATGGCATCGAATCAAGAGTCTGGGCCGTAAGGCAGATGAGTTCCTGCTGATGGCCCGACTTTGTTGTGAATTCCGGGAGAATATTGTGATCGCTGACACAACCGCAGTCTTGGCCCCTCTTACGCCGGAAGAGCTCAGGAAGATCGATGCTTACTGGCGAGCCTGCAATTATCTGTCCGCCGGCATGATCTATCTTCGCGCAAACCCGTTGCTGCGCGAGCCGCTGAAGCCGGAGCACATCAAGAATCGCCTCCTCGGCCATTGGGGATCGGATCCGGGACAGTCTTTGATTTGGGTTCACTTGAACCGCCTCATTAGGAAGTACGACCTGAACGTTATGTACATCTCCGGCCCAGGCCATGGCGCACCCGCCACGCTGGCCAACTGCTATCTCGAAGGCTACTACTCCGAGATTTATCCGGACAAGAGCCGTGACGAAGCCGGCCTGCTCAAGTTCTTCCAGCAATTTTCGTTTCCTGGAGGGATCGGCTCGCACTGCACCCCGGAGACGCCCGGTTCCATTCACGAAGGCGGTGAACTTGGCTACTCCATATCGCACGCGTACGGAGCGGCATTCGACAATCCCGATCTCATCGTCACAGTCGCCGTGGGTGACGGGGAAGCGGAGACGGGTCCGCTCGCAACCTCGTGGCATTCGAATAAATTCCTGAATCCCATTCGCGATGGAGCGATCCTGCCCGTTCTGCACCTTAACGGTTACAAGATCGCGAATCCCACGATCCTCGCTCGCATTCCCCGCGAAGAATTGGAAGCCCTGCTGATCGGGTACGGCCACAAACCGTATTTCGTCGAGGGCGATGACCCGTTTGCGATGCATCAGAAAATGGCTTCCACGCTGGAACAGTGCGTTCTGGAGATTCGTTCCATCCAGCAGCTTGCCCGCTCAACCGGCGACGCCACACGTCCCCGCTGGCCGATGATCGTACTTCGCTCCCCGAAAGGATGGACAGGACCGAAGCAGGTAGACGGCCACAAAGTGGAAGGCTCGTGGCGAGCGCACCAGGTCCCTGTCGCCGACCCGGCCACGAATAAGAAACATCTGAAAATCGTGGAAGACTGGTTGCGCAGCTACCAGCCCGACGAGTTATTCGACGCCGGTGGCGCGCTCAAACCAGAATTGCAGGAACTTGCGCCTTCCGGGCCGCGGCGCATCTCCGCCAATCCGCACGCAAACGGCGGACTGTTGCGCAAGGAACTCGAAATGCCAGACTTTCGTGACTACGCCATTGAAGTCACAGCGCCGGGTGCGGCTTATGCTCTGCCTACCGATGTGCTTGGACACTTTCTTGCGGAGGTGATGCGTCGCAACATGAGTTCCTTCCGAGTCTTCGGCCCCGATGAGACCGCCTCTAACAAGCTCACAGCGATCTATGCCGCTTCGAAAAAAACATGGCTTGCGGAATACAAGCCAGAAGATGCGGATGGCGGCGAACTCGATGTCGCCGGACGCGTCATGGAAATTCTTAGTGAACACACGCTCGAAGGCTGGTTCGAAGGCTATGTTCTCACAGGGCGCCACGGTTTTTTCTCCAGCTACGAGGCCTTCATACACGTCATCGATTCCATGTTCAACCAGCACGCCAAGTGGCTGGAGAAATCGAAGAAGGAGATCTCCTGGCGCGCGCCGGTCCCGTCGATCAACCTCCTCATAACATCTTTGGTGTGGCGGCAGGACCACAATGGCTTTACGCACCAGGATCCAGGGTTTCTCGATGTCGTCACCAACAAGAGCCCGGACGTTGTGCGTATTTATTTGCCGCCGGACGCGAACTGTTTGCTAAGCGTGACCGATCACTGCCTCCGGTCGCGCGACTAGGTCAACGTCATTGTCGCGGACAAGCAGGATCACCTGCAGTACCTCACGATGGAAGATGCTGTGACACACTGCACTAAGGGCATCGGAATCTGGGACTGGGCCTCCACCGATGACGGCGAGGACCCCGATGTGGTGATGGCGTGCGCCGGCGATATCGCAACCATGGAGTCCCTTGCGGCGGTTGCAATTCTTAAAGAGCACTTCCACGATTTGAAGATACGTTTTGTAAACGTCGTGGATCTATTCCGCCTGATGCCGGATACAGCGCACCCACACGGACTCTCCGACCCTGACTTCGATTCTCTATTCACAACCGACAAACCTGTGATCTTCAACTTCCACTCTTACCCCTCACTCGTCCACAAAATCAGCTATCGCCGAACGAATCATCAAAACATTCATGTGCGTGGTTACAAGGAAAAAGGCAACATCAACACGCCGCTCGAACTTGCCATCATTAATCAGATTGACCGGTTCGACTTGTCTATCGATGTCATCAACTTCGTTCCGCGGTTGAGGGTGATCGGCGCACACGTTAAAGAATGGCTGAAGGATCAGATCATCGACAGCATCAATTACGCTCACACAGAAGGCATTGATAGAGAAGAGATTCGCAACTGGAGATGGGCGAAGTAGGCGAGGATGGAAAAGGCACCGCGGAAAAGTGACCTGATTCTTGGGCTGAACAGCGGCTCATCATCGCTGAAGTTCGGTGTCTATTATCGCGGCGCAAGCGACGAAGAACCGCTACTGGCCGGGAGTGCTGACGGGATTGGCCACAGCAATGGCACCTTGCATATTCGTGCTGCCGATGGCACGCCGCTGGTGCAGCGCGAAAGTATTCACGAATCGCAAAGCCATGCACTCGGGGTTCTCGCGGCGGCCATGTCGCAACATCTCCCCAGCACACCCGTGGCAGTGGGCCACCGCGTCGTGCACGGGGGACCCCATCTTTGTTCACACCAACTCATCACGCCCCGCGTGTTGGAACAACTACGTTCAGCTACGCACTTTGCGCCCCTGCACATCCCGCAGGCGTTGACCCTCATCGCCTCCGCGCAGTCGATCTTTCCGTCGGCTGCACAGTTCGCCTGCTTCGATGACGCTTTTCATCGCACGCTTCCGGAGGTTGCTGCGCACTTTGCCCTGCCGCCCCGCTATTTCGACGCAGGGATTCGACGCTATGGTTTCCACGGTATTTCTTACGAGTCGCTGGTGCACCACTTCGGCGCGAAGCTTCCTGGGCGCGCCATCTTCGCGCATTTAGGGAACGGAGCCAGTCTCTGCGCGCTTCGAAACGGGGTATCGATCGATACTACGATGGGCCTCACTCCTACGGGGGGCATTCCGATGGGAACGCGCTCTGGTGACCTCGACCCTGGCATCATCCTCTATCTTTTGCGCAATGAAAAACTCGACGCTGACAAGCTTGAAGATTTGCTCAATCATCGGAGCGGTTTGTCCGGCCTCTCGTCTGGCGAGAGCGATGTGAAGACGCTGGAGGAGCGCGCGCGCTCCAAGGATCCAAATGCCCGTCTCGTGCTGGATGTCTTTGCCCTCTCGGTGCGAAAGACGATCGGGGCCTACGTAGCTCTACTGGGCGGGACAGACCTTCTTGTCTTCACTGGAGGCATTGGAGAGCACAGCGACTACATTCGATCCAAAGCAACGGGAGGCCTTGAATTTCTCGGCCTAACGGCAGATAAGATTCAGATTGTCCCCACACAGGAAGAACGGCAGATCGCGCGCCACTGTCGCCAGATGATGACCAACAATTTACCCTCCGGCAATTCCTAGCTCAGACAAAAGTGAGGGGAAACGGCACAGGCCCGAGCGCAGGCTCAGCTCCTGATGCGAAACTCCAAGAAGAGCCCGGTACTTCATTGGTCCGGGCTCTCATGCGGGCATCGACGGCGTCACCGCCAAGACCATAGTCACCGCCGAATTGACTTGTGACGACGCAGAATTCGGTCGATACATCTGGATCGGTCCGCGCGATTAGCGGCAGGGAGAGTCTAGCCAGGCATCCGCGCACCGTTGCCAGAGTCGAATGGACATTCCACCCAGAGTTGGTGCATCCTATTCTCAACCGGGGCGTTGCAGCAGATCCATGTGGGGAGGAATACACCATGAAGAAGTCCACGGCCCCCATTTCCCTTGCCGGCTCCCAACTCGGCGAAGTGCGCCATGTTTGCGCATTTTTCAACAACGACGACGAAGAATACCGCGTCTTGCTTCCGTTCATTAAGGACGGGTTCGAGTGTGGCGACAAGGCGATTCACGTCGTGAATCCCGATCAACGTCGCGACCATCTGCGACGGTTGGTCTCGGCAGGGATCGACCCGACGGCTGCCGAGCAGAGCGGACAACTCGAGGTTCGGATCAACACCGAAGCTTATCTTCGGGACGGCCGTTTCGATCAGGATCGGATGCTAGCAGCGTTTGGGCAGATGGCTAGCGGCAACGCCACGGGACGGTTCCCGCTCAGTCGCATTTGCTGCCGTATGGATTGGGCAATTGAAGATCGCTCCTACATCGACGATCTTGTTGAGTTCGAATCGCGGGTGAATGATGTGTGGCGTCGCCATGACGACGCCGTCATCTGCACCTACCATCTTGGGAAATTTGGCGGCGACACGGTGATCGATATCATGCGGACCCATCCGATGGTCATCGTGGGAGGCATTCTCCAGCAGAATCCGTTCTTTGTACCGCCGGAAGAGTTCCTGGGCGAGGTCCGTCAACGTCGGGCCACGCGGACTTCCTCGCCCTCCGCGGCGGCCTGATATGGACGTGCAAGCCGAACATGCCTCCGGTGAGATCAGGCGCCTTCAGCGGTGCATTAACGACCTTGTCAGTCTGCTTGCTCTTCCCGCTATCTGGAGTGGCGGCGATCCATCCCAGGTTCTTCATACGTTGCTCGAATCGCTTATAGGGATGCTGCGCCTGGATCTCGTCTCTGTGCGGTTGGAGGATCCTTTCAGCGACGCACCCGTTGAGATCGTGCGGGTCGCCCAGGCGCGAGGACAGATGCCCTCGGCGCACGAAATATGCGAGGCGCTGAGCCAATGTTTAGGAGATAACTCACGGAAATGGCCCCCGTTGCTTCGGCGCTTGTTTGGTGATGGAGAGGTTTCGATCGTGCCTCTGCCACTTGGGCTGCAGGGAGAAATCGGCGTAATCATAGCGGCAGCTCAGCGACCGGATTTTCCCCTGCAAACGGAGGCGCTTCTTCTGAGCGTGGCGGCGAATCAGGCGTCCATCGGGCTGCATGAGGCGCGGCTCAGGAGCCAACAGAATCGTGTCGCCGCCGAACTCGATCGGCAGGTCTCGCAACGAACTGCTGAACTTGCCGCAGCCAACCAAGAGCTCAAACGAGAGCTTGCGGAGAAGGGACTGGTGGAAGAAAGGCTCCGGCGCGAGGAGAGCGAACTGAAGCGCAGTGAAGTCCGCAAGGCGGCCATCCTGGACTCGGCGCTCGACTGCATTATTACGATCGACCACGAAGGGCGGATCACGGAATTCAATCCCGCTGCGGAGCAGACCTTCCTGTACCGCCGCGATGAGGTCTTGGGAAAATACATGGCGGAGGTCATAATTCCACCGTCACTCCGGGAGAAGCACTGGGTGGGTTTCGCCCGGTATCTCGCGACGGGCGAGGCGCAAGTACTCGAACGACGAATCGAGTTGACGGCTATACGCTCCGACGGCACTGAATTCCCGGTGGAACTCGCAATCACACGCAGCCCCCTGGACGGGCCGCCGTCCTTTACCGGCTACCTGCGCGACATCACTGAACACAAGCGAAACGAAGACGCTTTACGCGACGCGCACGCACAGGTCGCGCGGAGTGAGGAGCGATGGCGCTCTGTTTTCGAGAACTCAGCCATCGGAGTTGCCCTTACCGACCTCGACGGCCGATTTATCGCCACGAATCCCGTGTACCAGGAAATGCTGGGTTATACCGAAGAGGAATTGCAGAAACTCTCGTTTCTCGATATTACCCATGAAGAGGACATCGAACCGAACCTGACGCTCATCGGGGAACTGCTGGCAGTAAAGCGCCAGCAGTTTCAGATCGAAAAGCAATATCGGCGGAAGAACGGCAGTCTGGTGTGGGTTCGCAACAATGTTTCCGTAGTGCCGGGCACAGCGCGAATGCCGCGATTCCTCATGGCGCTCTCCGAAGACATTACAGAACGTAAACAGGCGGAGGAGAAACTGCGGCGTAGCGAGGCATTCCTCGCGGGAGGCCAGCGCCTCAGCTTAACCGGCAGCTTTTCCTGGCGTGTGGAAACGGGCGATATCACGTTTTCAGAGGAGGCCTGTCGCATCTTCGAGTTTGAGAAAGATACGCCCCTGACCCTCGAACGGATTGGTACCCGGGTCCACCCGGAAGATCTCCCTTTGTTGTCTCAAAAAATCGAGGAGGCACGACGTGCCGTCAGCGAACAGGACTACGAAATCCGCTTGCGGATGCCAGATGACTCGGTCAAGTACCTGCACACGATATCTCACGGAATCCGAGATCAGGCCGGCAGACTTGAGATCATAGGAGCAGTTCAGGATGTGACCCAACGCCGATCCTCGGAAGAGGCGCTCAGCAAGGCCAGATCCGAACTCGCGCATGTGGCCAGGGTCACGAGTCTCGGAGTCCTGACGGCATCGATTGCGCATGAAGTCAATCAGCCGCTGTCGGGCATTGTCACCAACGCCGGCACCTGTCTGCGCATGCTGGCCGCCGATCCTCCTAACCTGGACGGCGCCCGCGAAACTGCGCGACGCACGATTCGCGATGGCAACCGCGCGTCTGAGGTGATCACTCGATTGCGTGCGCTCTTTGGCAAGAAGGAGGCGACCACCGACTCGGTGGACCTCAATGAGGCCACGCGAGAGGTGATTGCGCTGTCTGTGAGCGACCTTCAGAGAAACCGGGTGATCCTGCAACCGGAACTTGCCTGCGACTTACCTCTTGTCATCGGTGATCGTGTGCAGTTGCAGCAGGTAATCTTGAACCTGCTCCGGAACGCAACCGACGCGATGTGCTTCGTCCATGATCGTCCGAGGCAGTTGCTGATCAAAACCGAGCGAGACGAAGGTGATCGTGTGCGTCTGACGGTGCAAGATGCGGGAGTCGGGTTCGACCCGCAGGCTGCGGACAGGCTCTTCGAATCGTTCTACACCACGAAGAATGACGGTATGGGAATCGGACTTTCCGTGAGTCGTTCCATTATCGAGGGTCATCATGGCCGTCTGTGGGCGACACTAAATGAGGGTCCAGGAGCGGCGTTTTCATTCTCTATTCCCCGAGCACCCGAAGGTTTGGCTCGCACCGAGAATATTCGCAGACTTCACATGCCCGCCGTATCCGATACAGATGCCGCGTGAAGGCTACGCTGGTCCTCACCTCGGCGGCCCTCGAGTCGCAGCAAAGATGTCGAAAAACTCAGCCTATCGAAACGCGTGCAGTAATCGGACGCAATTGGACCCAAAATGAGGGAAGACGAGTCTTTACCGCCGCACCAGGCAAAAGCTCGCGGCGAAATCGGCCGAGATAGGTGTGCCAATTAGCACCCCCACCTCTCGCGTGACGCAAAAAGAAAAGCCGCCCGACACAACCGAGCGGCATTTCTTTCAGTATGTCAGCCTAGTTCACGGTCAGCGCGTAGGGCACCGAGGTGCTCGTCGCGTCGTCAGTGTTGCCCGCGTAGACCGCGTTCAGTGTCTTTGATCCCGGAACCGCGAACGTGAGCAAGCACTTGCCGCCGAGAACCGTCCCCGTACAGTGTTCCCCGCTGCTGGCGGTCACGGTTACGTTGCCCGCCACCGCGTTCATCCCGTTGGTGACGGTGAAGTACACTTCCACCTTCAGCGGATGCGTGGCCTGCGGAATGGTGTTGGTGATTGTCGTGGTCGTGCCGAGCAGCGCCGCAGTTGTGGATTGCGTAAGACTCGCGGCCAGATAATAGGCGTCCGTGGCCCACGATGCTTTCACCGTACACGTCCCGGTGCCCTTCTTCATCGTAACAGTAGTGCCGCTCACCGTGCAGACACCGCCGGTCGTCGTCACGATGGTCGGAGTGATACCGGAGTTCTCGGTTGTCGCCACTGCGAAACTGGACAAGTACGCGGCGCTCGCTGGCGCGCCGGTGAAGGTCACGGTCGGCGCAACCTTTGTCACCATACGAACCGCAGTTACGGTCTCGCTAGCCTGTGCCGCCGCGTAGTTGTTGTTGCCGGCCTGGTTGGCGATCACCAGGCACGTGCCGGTGTTGCTGGTCATGGTAAAGGTCGCACCATTCGTACCCGAGTTGGTGCACACCGAGCCAGCACCCACCGTAAAGATTACCGGGTTCCCGGTTGCGCCCCCCGTGGCCGCCACCGTGAACATGTCCCCGGATTTCGAGGTTGCGGGCGCTGGTGTCGTGAACATGATGGCCTGGGTCAACGGAATCGCGTTCACGGTCTCCGTCACCGTCGGGGCTGCCGCGTTGTAGCTGTTGCCTGCCTGGTTGGCGATCACCGAGCACGCGCCCGTACCGCTCGTCATCGTGTAGGTCGCGCCCGAGTTCGTGCACGATCCAGAACTGGTAAAGGCCACCGGCAAGCCGGAAGAGGCTGTCGCTGCCACTGTGAACTGGCTGTTGTAGGTTGCGCTCGCCGGAGCGTTGGTCGTAAACGTGATGCTCTGCGGCTGCTGCTTAGGTGCGTTGATAAGGATGGTCACGCTCCCGACCGCGAGATCCGGCCGGCCGTCACCGTTGAAGTCTCCAGCGGCTGTGCCTAGACCCCAGGCACCGAGAGCTAGCGGGGTTCGGAAAGTGCCGTCGCCGTTGCCGAGGAGCAGAACTCCACCACTGCCAATCGCCGCGTCGAGTTTGCCATCCCCGTTGAAATCGGCGACCGCGATTTGGCCCTCGCTGATGGTTGAGGGCGTCGGGGTCGTCTGAGCTGCTTGAAATGTCCCATCACCGTTGCCCAACAGCACGCCGACACTGCCACCATTCGCACCATTGCAACCGCTGCTGCTCGCGCAATAGTTGCCCACGACCAGGTCGGGAATTCCGTCTCCATTCATATCCGCCACCGCAAGTGCGCGCGCAAGATAGCCGCCCGAGTTGTAGCTGACCGCCGCTTGAAACGTGCCATCGCCGTTGCCCAGCAGCACACTTACCGTACCATTCGAGCAAGCGCTGCTGCTAAGACAGCTGTGCGCCACGAGCAGATCGGGCTTGCCGTCGCCATTCACATCCGCCACTGCAAGCGAAATCGCAAAATAGCCGCCGGAGTTGTAGCTGACCGCCGATTGAAAGGTGCCGTCGCCGTTGCCCAACAGCACCCCTACGCCGCCATTCTGGCAATTACTGGCGGCACACTCGTTGGCCACAAGCAGGTCGGGATGCCCGTCGCTATTCACATCCGCCACCGCAATCGAATACCCCCCATAGCCGCCGGAGTTGTAGCTGACGGCCGGCTGAAACGTGCCGTCGCCGTTGCCTAACAGCACACTTACCGCGCCATTGGAACAACTGCTGCTGCCACAAAAGTTGGACACGAGCAGATCGGGATGGCGGTCGCCATTCACATCCGCCACCGCAATCGACAACGCATTTTCGCCGCCCGAGTTGTAGCTTACCGCTGGCTGAAATGTGCCGTCGCCGTTGCCCGACAGCACACTTACGCCACCATTCATGCAACTGCTGTCGAAACACTGGTCCGTCACCAGCAGATCGGGATGGCCGTCGCCATTCACATCCGCCACCGCAATAGAAGACGCGTCGTAGATAGAGTTGTAGTTGACCGCTGCTTGAAAGATGCCATCGCCGTTGCCCAACAGCACACTTACCACGCCATTCGCGCAATTGCCGTAGCTGACACACTCACTGGCCACGACCAGATCGGGATGCCCGTCGCCATTCACATCCGCTACCGCTATCGAATACGCGTACTCACCGCCGGAGTTGTAGCTGACCGCCGGCTGAAACGTGCCGTCGCCGTTGCCCAACAGCACCCCTACGCCGCCATTCTGGCAATTACTGCCAGCACACTGGTTGGCCACGAGCAGGTCGGGATGCCCGTCGCCATTCACATCCGCCACCGCTATCGAATACGCGTATTCACCGCTGGAGCTGTAGCTGACCGGCGGCTGAAACGTGCCGTCGCCATTGCCCAACAGCACACCAACGCTGCCGCCATTCGCGCAACTGCTGCTGCTGGCACACTGGTTGGCCACGAGCAGATCGGGATGGCCGTCGCCGTTCACATCCGCCATCGCAATCGAATGCGCCCAATAGCCGCCGGAGTTGTAGCTGACCGGCGGCTGAAACGTGCCGTCGCCGTTGCCCAATAGCACACCGACGCTGCCGCCATTCGCACAACTACTGCTGCTGGCACACTGGTTGGCCACGAGCAGATCGGGCATGCCGTCGCTGTTCACATCCGCCACCGCAATCGAATACGTATCTACGCCGCCGGAGTTGTAGGTGACCGCCGCCTGAAATGTGCCGTCGCCGTTGCCCAACAGCACACCCGCGCTGCCATACGAACAATTGTCGGGGGTGACACAAATGTTGGCCACGAGCAGGTCGAGCTTGCCGTCGCCATTCACATCCGCCACCGCTACTGAAGACGCTTCCACGCCGCCGGAGTTGTAGGTGACCGCCGGCTGAAACGTCCCGTCGCCATTGCCCAACAGCACCCCGATGCCGCCATTCTGGCAATTACTGCCGGCACACTGGTTGGCCACCAGCAGGTCGGGATGGCCGTCGCCATTCACATCCGCCACCGCTATCGAATACGCATACTCACCGCCGGAGTTGTAGCTGACCGGCGGCTGAAACGTGCCGTCACCGTTGCCCAACAGCACACCGACGCTGCCGCCATTCGCGCAATTGCTGGTGCTGGCACACTGGTTGGCCAAGAGCAGGTCGGGATGGCCGTCGCCGTTCACATCCGCCACCGCAACCGAATAAGCGTCGTGCCCGCCGGAGTCGTATTGGGGCGCTTCCAGAAAAATTGAACTGGCGTCCAGGTTTGCAAACGCAGACTTTGACCACGCGCCGGCGCGATCGCGCCTGCCCATGACTGGGATGTTTGGAGGGCCTCCGGCAAATGGAACTCCCGGGCCCGTGGGTAGCCTGCCGCAACCGGTCGGCGGAACTGGGGGCCCAAACTCGCTGAACGGGCCAGGATTCCCGTATGCGATCGCGACGCTCACAACCTGCGCCAGGCATATTAGCGCCAGTGAAACCAGAATCGTCAGCGAACCAAAACGCAGAATTGAGTTTTTCATGACGTCTCCCAGCCTTACGATTAGATCCATCGCCGATTAAGGCTGAACCCCGATCTACGACTAGAACTGGTCTCATAAATACCTGAGCAAGATTTGCATGCAACCGAGACGAACCATGCCGAAGAAGTTCTCGACGTGGTACTCCCAACGGATCACGAGCCGACGAAAATGATGGAGCCAAGCGAAAAGTCGTTCCACTCGCCAACGTCTGCGGTAGCGGCGCAAAGGACGACCATCTTGCGTCGGCGTCCGGCGCTCTCCGCGATGGGGTGCGATCATCTCGATGTCGTAACGCTCGGCCAAGTCACGATCCAGACGGTCACTGTCATACGCTTTGTCGCCGATCAATCGCGGCGGGAGGGTGTCGAGGAAGCTGTGTCCGAGGACGCCTTCGACGAGTTGGCTTTCGTGCGGCGAAGCGCTTTCGATACTAACGGCGAGAGGAAGACTGTGATCATCGGCGAGAGCGATGATTTTCGTTCCCTTGCCGCGTTTGGTGGGCCCGACCGCGAGGCCCCCTTTTTTGCCCCCGTGAAGGAGGCATCGATGAAAGCCTCCTCCAGTTGCAATTTTCCTCGGGCCTGCAGCTCCTCCGCCAAGGTACGCAAGATGCGTTCCAACTTGCCCTCCCGCACCCATTGCTGGAAACGACGATGGCAAGTCTGGTACGGCGGATACTTCTTGGGCAGTTCGCGCCACTGTGCCCCCGTCCCCAAGACCCACAAAATCCCGTTGAGGACTGCTCGTGTGTCTTGCCACGGACGACCTCGACCATCGGAGCGTCGCTTCGGTCGCAAGATCGGTTCGATCAGTTGCCACTGGGCATCGCTGAGTTCCCATCGTCCTCGCATGCCCTCCTTCTGCCTATTTTTCTACACGCAGAAAATAGCTAAGTAGGTTCAGCAACCATTTATGAGACCAGTTCTAGTCAGGAATAAATGTGCTTTTCGCTCGCGGTCAGGGCCCCCACTAACCAATTCTGCCGCTCACCAAATCAATTAGCACGCTCCGCCGCGCGGCAAAAAAAGGCACAAAATTCTTTTCGAACCGCACTTATTTGTCAATACCTCGCATGGACTAGATCGTGTAAAAGTAGGTGGGGCACTAACCATCAGGAAACGCTGCATATCGAGGCCATGTAGAAGGATGAACGTCAACCCGCAACACTAGAACTGAGTAGAAACTCCGACCAGTTCTGCCAGAACCTCCCAATGCCGTCGATGCGGGTTGCTGCTGACCGATGTGGTGTTGCCGAAGTCTTCTAAGAAGCGAAGCGAGTGCGCGTCGGCGATCACCGCACATCACGATGTGACCTATTGCACTGACAGGACGCGCTTATTTGTGTTCGCCTGAACACGAACCGCCTCCCCGAAGAGCTGTTCCCGCCCGTTGAGACGCAGCACCCGGCTGAGGCGGAAGGACCCGAAGTTCCTTAAGACGCATTTCGCGTAAGGCCCTTATCTCCATCGCTGACACATGAGCCAACGCTGCGGGGACAGTCTAACCGAACGATTCAATGAGAATGGGAGCGGACTTATGAATAATCCAAGACAAGATCGGAACTGGATTCTTGGAATACACGGGCCAGTGGCGGGTGCGGCGCTGACCTTCGTAATTCTGCTTGGGCTCACAATCCTCGCAACCAGATCGGCACAAGCGCAGACATACTCTGAGAGTGCGCTTTACAGCTTCTGCTCTGCTCCAAGCTGCAACGACGGTGCATATCCCCTCTACGGAACTTTAGTGCGGGACACGCAAGGGAACTTGTATGGCACTACTGCCGACGGCGGGACGGCCGGCGTGGGCACGGTGTTCAAAGTGGATGCGACCGGCAAAGAGACCGTGCTCTACAGCTTCACCGGGACTGGGGGGACGGCGCAGCACCCTACGCTGGTCTCGTGCTGGACGCGCAGGGCAATCTGTATGGCACTACTCTCGGTGGCGGGAATTCAACGTGCGAGTATGTCTCAGGCATTTATGGCTGTGGCACGGTGTTCAAAGTGAATACGAGCGGCAAGGAGACCGTGCTCTACACCTTCTGCTCTGCGTCGAACTGCATGGACGGCGGAGGTCCCGAGGCAGATTTAGTGCTGGACACGCAGGGTAACTTGTATGGCACGACCCGATTTGGCGGAGGTTCTGCGTGCACGCCATATGGCTGCGGAACCGTGTTCAAGCTCGATACAACCGGCAAGGAAACCGTACTCTACAGCTTCACCGGGACTGGAGGGGACGGCAGAACTCCCTCGGCAGGTGTAGTGCAGGACACGCAAGGCAACCTGTATGGCGCGACTTCCGAGGGCGGGGATCTGGCATGCACGGAGGGGTATAACGGCTGCGGCACAGTGTTCAAGGTGGATACAACCGGCAAGGAGACCGTGCTCTACAGCTTCACCGGGAAGCCCGACGGTGCAGGTCCCTACGCAGGCCTAGTGCGGGACGCAGAGGGCAACCTGTGTGGCACTACCAATTCTGGCGGCGCTAACAGTGAGGGAACGGTGTTCAAGGTAGACACAACCGGGAAGGAGACCGTGCTCTACAGCTTCTGCCCTGTTTCAAAGTGCCCGGACGGAGCGCAGCCCACGGCGGGTTTGGTGCAGGACGCGCAGGGCAACCTATATGGCACTACCGATTTGGGCGGCGCTACCTACTACGGAGCGGTGTTCAAGGTGGACACCACAGGTCACGAGACGGTGCTCTACAGCTTCTGCCCTGCAGGCTATCCGAACTGCACGGACGGAGCACAGCCCATGGCGGGTTTAGTGCAGGACGCGCAGGGCAATCTATATGGCAGCACCTTCTGGGGCGGCGATCTCATATGTAACGCACCGGATGGCTGCGGAACGGTATTCAAGCTGACCAAGAGCGGTGCTAGCGGCACTGCTACCGTCACGCTGACTTCGGGCACGAACCCTTCCTACGTGGATCAGTCCGTGACATTATCCGCCTTGGTTTCTGGCAGTGGGGCAACTCCGACCGGGTCGGTCACGTTCAAAGAAGGAACGACCGCCCTCGGAACTGAGACGCTGGCTGATGGACAAGCTAGTGCGACAACGACATTTGCAAAGAGCGGGACGGACTCGATTGTCGCCAGCTATTCGGGCGACCAGGACTATAAAGCGGCAAACTCTAAAACGCTTAAACAGGTCGTGAAGCAATACACGACGAGCACTGTGCTGGCTTCCAGTTTGAATCCGTCAACCTACGGTCAGGCAGTTACGTTGACGGCGACCGTCAGTTCGGCAGGACCGACACCAACCGGAAAAGTAACATTCAAGAATGGCAGCGCGTCGCTCGGCAGCGCGACCCTCAGCGGCGGCGTGGCGAAGATCACAAAATCCACTCTCAATGTCGGCACCTTGACGATCACGGCAAGCTACGGCGGAGACGCTACGGACGCCAAGAGCACGTCACCCGAGCTGAAACAGGTCATAGACAAGGCAACGTCGAAAACGACCATCGTGTCTTCAGTGAATCCTTCCAACGCGGCAGAGACGGTGAAGTTCACCGCTACGGTGACCTCGCCAACAACTAAGCCGACTGGAACCGTGACATTCAAGGACGGCAGCACGGAACTGGGAACGGAAACTCTGGCTGGAGGCAAGGCGAGCTACAGCACGGCTACCCTGAGCGCCGGTTCTCACAACATCACAGCGGTGTACGAGGGGACGGTCAACATTACCGGAAGCACGTCGCCGGTACTAGTGCAAACCGTGAAGTGAGACCTGATGAGGAGACCGTCTGCACCTGGCGGCGACTCCCGCGCCCACTTTCCACGTAACAAACAGCACCAAACCTGCGATCAAGCAGATGTCGCCAATACTCAAACCGTGTAACGTTGCTTGGTCCGCCAGGGCTAACAATCGTCCCTTGCCGGATACGTCCCAAATCGGTGAGGCTGGTCTGAATGTAGAAGGGACGCCCACCGCTGGCATGCCGCCCTCATTACACAACGTCACCATTGCATTGGAGGTAATCCCGAACAATAGCACAAGTCCACCGACTGGCTTGGCTTGGATGATGTAGCGCACTGCCCACACTAGGGCTGTGATCCAAAACAAATAGCAGAGAGCCAGACTCGCCGTCGCTTTCCAAAGAGCCCATAGGCACACGACGCAAACGAGTTTGACGTAGAACTTCACCGCCAGTTCCTCATGTATCCGTTGATCTGCCAGTCAATTCTCGGACGTCTGTATCAGGCCCAGCCCGACCACCGATTAGGGGAGGGAATTTCTCGGTCGTCGAGGGACCGAAGAATTTTCCTCCCGTACAGGCTAGAGGTCAAGGGCCTGTGCCTTCGCGCTCCCTCGCGTTCCGAACAACAGAAAGCGACGTGTAAATTCGGAGTGAGCAGAGCCACATCACACCACGCGGTGATGCTTGTCAGTAAAAGGAGAATCCCGCCCTGGAACATTCTGGTTCCATATTTAGTGGCCTTTGCACCGGAACTGTGGAAATAACCGGAAAGGGGAGAACAACGAAGTGGGTTCATCTGATGGCCTCCGCACTCAAGACGTAGGAAATAGGCTCTTCGCTTCAGGGGGAGCGTCTCAACTGTTTGCAGCAGTCGCTTCCCGTGGCGCAGCGTAGCAACCACCTTTACAAACCTATTCATTGGCACATCTCCAACGACTTGATTCTCAAAGGTCCGAACCAGCGACTAGGAGTATTTTGGGCAAGTCGGCAATCCCGAGCCGGAGCGTTGGGAGAGAGTCTGAGCGTCAGTGGAAGTACACGTTGAGGCGCTTGTCGGGACACCTCGAGTGAGTATGTCCCGGTCACGCCCTGCTATAGGAATTGCACTGTTTCGCAGAAGCCACGATCTAGTAAACCATAACGGTCACCGGCGCAGATGCTATTCCGTTCGCCACGACCACGAGCGCGCTTGCCCCCTTTTCCATCCGCTTTGGCACGTCGAAGTATGTCCACACGTGTTGCGCGCCGGTAGCCACGCCCATCGTGCTGTGGTCATGGGTTCTTGCGTAAAACACGTGATTGGTCGTGTTGTTCGTAATTCGGACCAGAGGGTAATTCTCGGAGCACTGATCTTCGTCTCCAAACGCGCAGGCCTGCGACAACCCATTGAACTGCGTGCCGCTGATTTGGTACGTCGAGCCGCGACTTAGCAGGTGATTTTGAATATGCGATATCATCGGCGCCCAGGGAGTCTGGTAGGTCCCGGAGGGAGTGTAAACTTCCGTTGGGTAGCCGGCCGCCACCGCCGGTGGAAGACCCCCCGCTAGCACTTCGCCAGTAGGGAGTACCAGGAGACTTCCCAAATACGTATTCGTACTAGTGATAAGCGTAAAGTTCGTCCCATCAAACTCATAACCCCATCCGGAATCCCCTTCAACCAAAACGTTGCCATCGGGCAGAAGGACGGCAAACGAGTCGCCAGCATCGTCGCCGAATCCGTCCGTGGTGGGGAAGACGGGACCCACCGTCCACGCGCTCGTGAGCGTGTCGTAGATGGCGGTGTTTCCGGGGCTGCCGAAGGTGTTATTTGTATAGGATCCGGTAAAAAACACTGTGCCATCCGGACGCAGGATCGATGGACCAATCTCTCCGGGCGGGTAATAGCAAACGCCATCGGGGGGATAGGGGATGCAACCATCGGGCGACGGCGAATGCAAATCTACAATCGTGCTGTCGGCATTCGCCCATTCTTTTGTCACGGGCGTATAGATCTCAGAGTTAGGAGCATTCTCCACATCCGCCGTGATGACCGTTCCGTTTGGCAACAGCGTCCAGCCCTCCTCGGCGTTGAAATCGCTCTTCCCTGTCGCATTTATCTTGATCCATTTCATCGTCTTTGGATCAAATTCAGTCACCTGTTCAGTGAGCTTGGGTCCCAGCAGAAACTTACCGTTCGGAAGTACAACCGAAGGCGAATCGCCTATATGATCCACGTTTTCCGGCGGTTTGACTGCGGTCCAGCAATTGCAAGTCGGATCGTAGATGGCGCCTTGATTCGTAAGGGTGAAATTGAAGTTGAAGCCAGTGTATTCTCCGCCCTCGACGAGTACGCGCCCATCGGCCAAGACCGCGGAGGCAAAAGCGGAGGGCGCATATTCAAGACTGGCAAGCCGCTTCCAGGTTCCATTTACGTAACTGCCCTTGATGTCGGGGGTGAGCTTCCACCAGCGGTCGGGATAGATGTAGTCCTGCGCCATCACGGTGCCGTCGGTCAAAAGAAACGTGAGCTGGATTCCGTCGGGCGGTTGGTTGACGAGCGGAGTCAGTGTTTGCGCCAGCGAGGGGCAGGAAATGATCAGGAAGACCACGACGGCGATGAGCATCAGTTTGGACAAGATGCAGGGTCCTTCTTGCAACATAGGATGGCTCCCTCTGGATTGGTCTAATGTTTGGGCCGAACAGGAACGGTGGCTGGAGACAGCCCCACCTTATGTCAGGTTTCGAAAGTACGCGTTCCCCGCCAACTTGTCAATGTGAAATGCGGATGCTGCGTTGTCCATAAATGGACAAATCGACCGGCTCTCAATGATGGTCGCATGCTGGCGGGACCCGGCCCGACCGAGGAAAACTGGTCAACCACTGGAGCCCCTACTGGTGAGGTTGCCTATCCACGGGAGCGCCGTAGGTCGTGCCAAACCGTTTGAGTTCTTGTACTCGCTGATAAGCCATTGAGTTGATTGTATGTTGCCGCAAGAGATTTGATCATTGCCGTAAATCAGGCCCAAGATGAGTTTCCGTAATGATCCATTCTGCACAGTATCCAGGAATAAAATGAGGGATTCTGTAGATGCTTCAAGAGGGTAGCGAACCCCGTCAAACCAGGCGGGATACCTCTTGGGACTGGCAGGATGCAGAAGGTCGCTGGCGGATTGCCCGAATGAGTTTCTAGTGGAGCGCATCGCACCAATTCGGATTATTTCCTTATTCCTGTTGCTTGCTTGCGAAGCGATGTGCCAGAGTGAACGTCCTTCGGGTTTGCCCCGAAGGGAGGGCGCTAAGTTAGCCGAAGCCGGGCACTTGGAGATGCGCACGTTCAGATCGCTTCCTGATACTCCGTCTGGAGTGCAGCCACCAAGACAAACAGAGAAGTTTCAATCGGTCGTCGAGGCGGCGCGCACGCCAATAGGGCAGGGAGCGGCTGGCATCACCCCAGAAAGGCGGGGCACAGAAATCAGGTATGTCACTCCTGTATCGCAGCCCACCTTTAGTACTCTCTATGAAGGGGCGTGTACCCAGGGGGGCAATTTCATTGGTAAGGTCAAACAGAACTCGCTTTATTATCCTTCGACTAGTAGTAGCCTTATGGGGCGGGCCGCCTACTCAGCTTCGCGCATTTTTGTCACGCGGGATGACTCTGGAACGAAAAGGCTGAACACTTCGTATTTTCTGGGCGTACTGGGTTCGGTCGCCATCCACAGCGCTTACCGCCCGTATTACGCGCGCTCCCCTTCGGCGCCGTTCAACGATTTTGGTTCGACAATTGGCAACGACGCGGGGATCAACCTCTTCCACGAGTTTGGACCTGGCATTCGGCAAATCATAAGGGGCCACACGCCTAAGTTTGCTCTAAAGCTCGGAGAGCGCATCACCCACGAGCAGAAGCTGATGGAAGTTGTCTCCAACTCGGCCAGATAAATATTTCCGTCGGGTTCCGCCCGAACGAGTCCCGTCGTGGATGCAGTGGTCCAGGTTTGGACTTCCCCGGAGAGCTCCTTACGCACCGTAGTGGCCGTGGCTATTGCAACTTCGCGTTTTCAGCTTTGGCTTGCTTCAGGATGGGGATGTCGGGATCGGCGTCTTTCCAGAGGGTGAGGAAATCCTGATATGCAGCCTTTGCTTTGGCGGTGTCACCTTGCATGGCGTAAGAACGGGCGAGTCCTAACCGGGCTATTGCGCCCCAAGGAAAGTTTCCCACTAAGCCTCGGTGGTCATTGAATTTCTGGAATTCTGCTGCGGCAAGGTTGCCGTCGTGTAGCATCAGATAGGCCTCTCCACGGACATAAACCGGGCATAGAAATATGGTGAGGGAGCTTGTAGGTTGACCAAGCTCGATTTTGCTCGCATCCTTCAACAGCTCGATAGCCCAATTCGGGTCTTTGCAGTTCCAAGGCGACGGCTGCCTGGATTGTGGGCAACCAATTTCTCTGAACTAGCGTGTCCAGCGGGTAAGTCTTGTCAAGTTCGGCAGCCAGCTTCTCTGCCCCTGCCGTATCGCTTACCCTCGCCAATGCCAGTGCTGCCACTACCCGCACATCGCGGTTAGGGGCCAGTTTCAACGCTCCATTCGCGTCCGCCCGTGCCTGCTCTCGGTTTCCCGATTCGACCTCACGCAAAGGACGCCGCAGCTTGATACGATGCCGCACTTTCCTTGGCGTCGTTGTGCTCGGCGGAATTCATCGCCCGGCGCGTCAGTTCGTGCGCGTTCTTAAGCTTCCCGTGCCAACCTTCCGTATCCGCTTGAGAGGCCAGCAACTGGTCTTCGGTGCCCGGCTTTCCCATGGCCGCTAGGGCCAACTCTGTCATCTTCGCCGCATCGGCTTTCAGAAACGCCAACAAGTAGTGGTTCTGAAGCATGCTCTCGTTCTCCAGCTTTCGCTCCTCCGCCTGCTTGAACACAGCTTCCGCTTCATCCAACCGGTTGAGGGCCATGTAGGAGTAGCTAAGATTGGAGTAGCTTGTGGCTGCGTCCGGGTGCAGGCGCATTACCGCGAGGTCATTCTCTAAGCCCTTTTCCAGTTCTCCGAGGTTTCCGAGAATGACACCGACGTTTGGGTCGCCGATGGCGTTCCCGCGATAGGTCTGCTGCCTCAGTTCGGAGGCCTGTTCTGCCTTCTCCAGTTCTCCCGTTACATAAAGGTAGTAGCGTTCTTCGATGTAGAGCCGCTCCTTCT
The DNA here is from genome assembly GCA_963791085.1 of uncultured Acidobacteriaceae bacterium. Lineage (GTDB taxonomy): Bacteria > Acidobacteriota > Terriglobia > Terriglobales > Acidobacteriaceae > Acidiflorens. Next base: position 1,142,368 of record CAWBQG010000001.1, read on the forward strand.
CGCTCACCTTCTCCCGCAACGCGTAAGCCTTGCGTCCATACTCCTCTGCTCGTTCTTTCTCGTTGAAGTTGAAGTAGATGGCCGACAGGCTGCTGTGCGCCACGGCAAAATCCGGGTCGAGTTCTACGGCCCGCTTGTAGAAAGGCAGAGCGGCTTGGGCACCCTTCGTATCCGCCATCTTTGCTCCAATGCTGAAGGCTCGCAACGCCTCAAGCGACGACGTGGTCTCGTGCGACAGGGGCGTGGCATACTTCTGCACCGAACTAAGGGACTCGCCGAGCTTGGTGCGTAAGCTAATTGCCGCATTGTCCAAAGCTCTGAGCACCGATTCCTTACCCGCCGCCTGTTCCTGCGTCTCCGCCAGCATATCTCCCGTGTCGCAGTTGATCGCCTTCAATCCAATCACGTACTGGCTGCCCAACCCCGCAATGGTACCCGTGAGCATCGCCTTGCTACCCGTGCGCTCGCACACCTCCCGAGTTATCTCTGGTGTCAAACGGTCGCCAGGGGTACGGCCCATCAGTTTCAATGTCTCATTTACCCTTCGGTCGGAAAGCAGGTCGAGAAACGGCGATTGTCCAAGCTGTACTGAAAGTCCTTGCTTCAGAGCGTCGTCGAATACCGTGTCGCCCGTTTTGTTGTCGAAGTCTGAAAGGACGATAGTGTCCTTGTCGGTTAGGCGGTGCTCGGTCCGACGCGAGCGGAGGCAGAACGCTCCCGCGACTGTTGCGACGAGCACCACGGCGGCAAAAACCAGAATCTTCCAGAGCTTCCTGCCCGCGACTGGAACTTCAGCGACCTTCACGGCACTCGCTGACGGAGATGGAGCCACGGCAGAGGAACCGGATACTGGCGACGGCGCTTGGGTAACCTGAGAACCGCTTTCCTGTGCGACCGCCACCGTGCCGGGACTGGCAGCTTTGGCTCGCCCCGTCTCGGTATCGCGCTTCAGTCGTTGCATATCGGTTCGCATCTCCGATGCGTGCTGGTAGCGGAGATTGCGGTCTTTTTCCAGTGCCTTGTTAATGATGCGTTCCAGATCAGGTGGCACATCAGGATTCAGCCGCACCGCAGGAACCGGGTCACGATCCAGAATCTCCCGGAAGATGACCGCAGAACTCTCGCCACGGAACGGCAACATCCCCGTTGCCATCTCATAGAGCACCGCCCCAAACGAGAACACATCGCTCCGAGGATCCAGTTCCTTCGCCCGCGCCTGCTCCGGGGACATGTAGGCGACGGTTCCGAGCGTAGAACCGGGACTCGTCAAATGATCCGCGTCCACCGAACCCGTCGCAGTGTTAAGAGAAGCAATGTTGCTCGAAGAACTGCCTGCCGGACTGACCTTCGCCAGCCCGAAATCGAGGATCTTGGCGTGGCCGCGCTTGGTGACAAAGATATTGGCAGGCTTAATGTCACGATGTACTATGCCTTCCGAGTGGGCCGCATCCAGAGCGTCGGCAATCTCGATGGCGAGCGATAGAATCAGTTCGGTCTCCATCGGACGCCCCGTAATGCAGTGCTTGAGGGTTGCGCCATCCAGAAACTCCATCGCAATGAAAGACTGCCTCTCATGTTTCCCAATCTCGTGGATGGTGCAGATGTTGGGATGGTTCAAGGCAGACGCAGCGCGTGCCTCCCGCCGAAAGCGTTCAAGAGCCTGTGGGTCTTGGGCTAGGTTCTCAGGAAGAAACCTCAGAGCGACGAAGCGTCCAAGCTCGGTGTCCTCAGCTTTGTAGACGACGCCCATTCCACCGCCGCCGAGTTTCTCGATGATGCGGTAATGCGAGATGGTTTGACCGATCACGGGTGGCGTAGGAACTCTGGAGGGCAATCTTAGGCGTGCTGCGAAGGCAGAGTCAACGAGGACACGATTGGGTATCTGATGACGGCATGTTTACGTCTTCTTCCAGTCCGTCAACGACGCTAATTCGTCTAGGATTTCCTGCAATCTTTGTAATCGGCGTTCGTGATCCCCTGCGCCGGGTGGTTTTTTCCCTTTTCCCAAGTACTTGTGGTTCTCTTCACTGAGTTGAGCAATCTCTTCTCGCAGCTTGGCGATGCGCTCTCTGATGGGTCGAGGCATAGGGATAAATTAGCAGAGCATGTCGCGGCAGGGAATTCAAAGCATAATTCGCAGTTTCGGCGCATCAGAAAACAGCCCGCACCGTCGCTGGTTGCCCCGTCATCCGGCTTCGTAAGACTTCTTTCGAGTACGCATTCTCCTTCCAATACGAAGGTAATGGGAAAGTGATGGCGCTCATAACGGTTGGCAAGAGGCAGCGTTCTGCTCGGTATCATGTACAAGCCCGGGAACAATTGCGAAATGGTCTGCATTGCTAGCACCAGCTATCCGCTTGTTGATCTCTGCTTGCAGCAGGTACATCGCAGGCTTTATAACGCCAAGAGGCTTAAAGCGGTCGAGCATTGCCTTGTTAGAATCTGGACCGGCCAACACAGTGTCTGACCATCCGAGATTGTGAGCGAAGATCGGATGTTGGCACAAGGGACCATGCTGCAGGCTATCTTGGGCAGCGCGGCCGACGAAAGCGGACTGAGAGCGGACTGAGCAGTTTTGCTGAAGGCGAGCTAAAGCTTTTGAAATGTGGTGGCCAGGGACGGAGTTGAACCGCCGACGCCAGCCTTTTCAGGGCTGGATTCTACAGGCCTAACCTCTTTTTCAATCAACAACTTAACTCGTCAAGATGGCCGTTTTATTGTGACCATTGTGTGACCAGCGCCGATGTTCGCCTAAGCGTCGGCCGAAAACATAAGAAGGATGAGTCGCATCTGCCCGCATTCGGGTCCGGGAGGAAGCGCATGCCCTAAACAAATGATTTGAGTATCGTTCTCATCCTGAGTACAATTGTTCTCGGAATGAGTACGCGCAATACTGGCCTCGCAGACCTTCTATTCGGCCGCACACGGGGTGCCGTTTTGGCGCTGCTGTATGGCCGTGCGGATCAGTCCTTCTATACCCGCCAAATCGCGCGCGAGATCGATGCCAGCGTAGGCGCGGTTCAACGTGAACTCGAAAACCTGTCTAAAGTCGGCCTTATCGTCCGGAATTCAGTGGGCAACCAGGTTTTCTATCAGGCCAATCGGGACTCCCCCATATTTTTGGAGATGCGGACCCTTGTGAATAAGACGATTGGTGTCTTCAGCGTTCTGCGTTCTGCGCTGGCGACTCTCTCGAAGCGAATCGTTGTGGCATTTGTGTATGGGTCAGTGGCACGAGAAGAAGAAACGGCACAGAGCGACATTGATCTAATGATTGTTGGAGACGCCACACTTGACGATGTACTTTCGCGTCTCTCTGCAGTCGAGAAAGCAATTGGCCGACCGGTTAACCCAACCGTGTATTCCGTTGCCGAGTTCAAGTCGAAACTTGCGAGCGGGAATCATTTTGTCACCGCCGTGCTCAAGGGCAGGAAAGTGTTTTTGTTAGGAGACGAAGATGAGCTTAGAAAAGTGGGTAGAGTACGGTTGGCTAAGACGGGAAGCCTCCAGTCCAGGTGAAATTAAGGATTTACTGGGAATTGTGGAGCGCAGCCTCGCGGATTCCAAGGTCGAGGCTGTATCGACCGATCTTCGATTCATCGCTGCTTTCAACGCGGCGCTCAGCGTCGCAACGACTGCGCTCCGTGCCTCCGGTCATCGCACCGTAACCCAAGCCGGCCACCATGTCAAAACGATCGAATCTCTGGAACTCACCATAGAAGCGAACCCTAAGCTCATTCAGAGATTCAAGACATTCAACAACAAGAGGAACAAATCGGTTTATGACGTGGCGGGTGCCGTATCAGACCAGGAACTGGAGGCAATCGTAAAGCTCGCTATTGAACTCAAGGACAGTACCATGGCGTGGCTGCAAAAGTTCCACCCGGAGTTGCTAAAAGGCTAACTAAGGCGGACTCGGCTGGAAGAACAACCTAGATAAGCGTCAGGTTAGTGGCGCATAGGCACGGCCGCAGGATATCGACTGCTCCGGCCGAATCCGGAATGAGTCACCTAGTCAATCAAAGAATGGGGAAGCGCCAGCCAATGTGCCGGTCGCTAGAAGGCGCTCATCTCTTGCTCCAGGTGCGGTGCGCAATGCTGGATAATCGGCTCGATACTCGGTTTCGAGAATGGTATCCGCGATTCCGTCAGATGCCCGCGGCAGTCGAACTGCCCGGCCTGTGACAGACCGCCCCCAACATCGAAACGCTTCCTTCCGAGTGGAAATGCCACCACTATACTAATTAAGGAAGCACGACAGCCTTACTAATGAAAACTATTTGGGCTCCCTCGGAAAGGCTCGGTCTTCGCGCTTCAATGAATCGAACGACAGTACAGCGTGATGCGCGAGTATTACATAGGGTAGTGCTGGCACCAAAACAGCGCTTCCTGGAGAACGAACCTGCACCAGTCTGAAAAGCCCGGAAGCAGTCCTTACGCGACAGGGGGCGGCGGTGTCATCCTCGAACACGAATATGCGGCCTCCGCATTGGCGAGCCTACTCCTGGGCCAACCCATCGAGGGCCTTGGCGATGAATTTACGGTGTTAAGCGTCGCGGTGCAACAGGGCGCACATTCTGCCGTCGACGATGTGGCGATTGAGGGATCTTCGCCTGGCGGTCGGCGCATGTTGCGTGTGGCGTGCCGGCGCCGGCCAACAATTGGCAAGAGCGAGGAGTCGACAGTGAAGCTCTTCGCCGATTTTCTCGAAGTGCTCGCCAGCGATCCAACCTCCCTCACTTCAGGGCGGTCGCGTCTTGGCTTGGCGATTTCCGCGCCGTTCGGGCCGGCATCGGAAGTTTCTGCCCTCACCGAAATAGCCCGGCGCCAACCGGATTGGGCGAGCTTCGTGGCCGCCGTCAATGCGGAGGGAGCGCACTCGAGCCAGATGCGAGGCCGGCTGCAAAACGTTTTGGATCTCGTCGAAACCGCTGAAGTCTACCGCGGGAATTCGGCTGCAAGCGGAGATCGCATAGAGGAGTTGACATGGCAGTTGCTCCAGGCGCTTTTTGTTATCGGCCTGCAGTTAGAGGGTGACGTAGCGCCGGCACGCACTAACCTTGTCGCCCGATTGACTGCCCTCACTGGTGATGCATCGAGGGCAGAAGACCTGCGCCTTCGCCTCGTGAGCATTGCCGGCGGATCAGCAATTCGCGCCGGAGCGTTTACGCGGCCGATGTTGCGCCGTGATCTACGATCGTTCGGCTTGCTTGGTGAGGCGCCGGACTTGATTCACGCACGGCCCCAGATGGAGCTGCTGGAATCGGAGCTGCGCGCCAGGACATCCGGTTCGTTGAAACTACCGGGAACCGGCGAAGAATTCAGCATAGACCGGTCCGCTGTCGTCGAAGAGCTTGTTCAGCTGGTGATGAACTCGCCCGCAGCCAGCGCCATTATTGTTCGCGGGGAACCCGACGTGGGAAAGTCTGCAGTCGCGCTTCGAGCTGTGGATTCCATCAGGTCGTCGGGCGGTGTCGCACTCGTGGCTAGCCTCCGCGACTTGCCCCCCACGGTAATAGATCTGCGGACAGCTTTGGGGATGGCTCCGGGCGATCTGCTGGCCGCAGCTCCATCCGCGCCAAAGAGTGCTTTCGTTCTGGACGGAGCTGAGGTGATACAGGAATGCGACTCGCAATCTTTAGGCGCACTCGTGAGGGCCGCAGCCGCCGTGGGGATGACGGCCATTCTGGTTGTCCGCGATGACGCCGCCGATTCACTACGCAACCATCTGCGCGGAGCTGGGATGGAGCAGCCTTTAGAGTTTCTCGTTTCGCCACTCGCCGCTGACGAGATTGAGGTACTCGCGAAGGCCGTTCCTGCACTGGCCCGGATGACAGCGGACGCAAGGGCAGCATGGTTGCTGCGCCGGATCGGCCTTGTTGATCTGCTGCTCAGAGCCGTTCAACTCGGAGTTCCGATGCCAACGTCCCTGTCGTCCGAGGCAGAGGTATTTGCGATCGTCTGGTCTGGGCTGATTCGCCGGGGCGAGACGATTATGGGCGGCGTTTCGCCTGATGATCGCGAAGCGGCGGTAATTGAAGTCGCGCGAGGGTTATTGACGGGCGCGCCAGCGTATGTCGTTGGCGGTGCCGCATTATCTTCCCTGCGTTCTGATGGAGTCCTACTGTCTCATCAACCTTCGGCGACATGGGAGAGGGGGGACCGGTTCGCCTCTGACGTGCTCCGCGATTTCGCAACTGCGCGCCTGCTACTCCAGGGTGGACTGCAGGTACTCGCCGATGCGAGCGCGCCCCGCTGGGCTATTCGAGCAGCCCGGCTCTTTGCCCAGGCTCAGCTCGCGCAAGTCACGCTGTCATCGGTCGGTATAGCCCCAGAGCGGTGGGAGCGACTGCGCGCACAATTTGCTGATCTCTCGATAAACCACGGACAGCGTTGGATGGAAGTGCCGTGGGAGGCATTGCTGACGGCCGGTTGGGCCGGCAAGTTCCTTAATGAACTGACGCCAACGCTGGTGAATAATCCCGACGAGCAAACGGAATTTCTTCGAACGGCGATGGTTCGGTTCTCCCACGACGGCGCTTCCGACGTGACTGTCACAGCTCCACTGATCTCTTGGCTGCTCGGAAACAGGAGCCTCGCCAGGGAGTGGAGATCCGATGATGCCGAATCCGTCCGGAAGCAAATCCTCCGATGGCTGCGCGGCGTAGCGCGTCTCGAAGCGGCAGGACAAGATCTCTCTTCATTCAAAGAGCTTCGGGTGCATGTTCGCGATGCGCTCATCCGGTGCGGAAGCGAAGATTCCGATCCAGAAATCCTCGAATCACTGGGCTTGCTAGGCAAAGACAGTAGTGATGCAAGTAACAATATCCTGATAGCGATTGGCGAAAAGCGGCCAGGCTTTTTGGCACCGGTCGTCGAAAGCATCGACGTGGCCCAAGTCATGTCGAAGTATGATCCCAAACTATTGGCGTTGCTGGCCGAACAATACTACATCGAGAAGCCCAGAACAGACACCTGGGGAGGTTCGTGGCACGATGAGGGAATTCGCCCTCATGAAGGCGGCGGGATGGCGCTCGCGGCGTGGTACCGCGGCCCGTTCCTATTCTTATTGAAAGAGCATTTTGCCCGGGGACTGCGGCTGATTGACCGGATGCTGGATCGAGGCGCTCGTGTCCGGCTTGAGAAGCTGAGCACGTTGCATCGGCAGATGGGACACGATCCAAACACGCAATCAGAAGGATTGCAGCTTGATTTCGCAGGAACCGGACCGCGGACTTTCGTGGGTGATCAGCACGCCTGGAGTTGGTATCGGGGTTCTTCCGTTGGCCCCTATCCCTGCATGAGCGCCCTCTTCGCCCTGGAAATGTTTATGGACGGATGCGTGAGGTCGGGCATCGACGTGGACTCCCTCACCAAAAGAACTATGCGAGACGCCAGTACCCTTGCCTCGGTTGGCTTGTGCTTTGGTTTTCTGGTCCGGCATATCGACAAAGTATCGAAGGAGTTCGACAGTCTTCTGGCGGAACCGTCCGTTTGGGAGCTGGAATTCGGCAGAGTTTCGAATGAAGGAAGTCTCCATGTACAGGGGAGCGACGATCCAGCGGTGCCCGGCCGCGAGCGGCGAAGGTGGACGCCTTTAGACGTGGCGATGTACCTCGTCGCGAGAGCGATGCAACGCCGCGATGAACAAAGACTGACGGAGTTACGTGAGATCGGAGCCCGTCTCATCGAAAACGCAGGAGGTAAGAATGCCCCGCCGACGGTCACCCGATGGGCTGCGCACCTCGACTCGAATAACTATTCGGTCGTTGAGCAGAACGGGCAATTCCTAATCACAGCCAATGTTCCCGAAGAGGTCACACAGGCCCTCGCTCCGGTTACCGAGGACATTGAACGCCGTGGGGAGATGTACAGGTTGCTTAATCGCTACCGCCTGACACACGCGACTCCATATCGCTTCGCGCTCGCGGAACTCCCGCCGGACAAAGAACTCGAGAACGATATCCAAACTGCTCGCCGTCTTGAGGAGCTTTCTCACGGCGACTTATCTGATCCGCTGCCCGGCGCTCTTTCGGGAGTCGCTGCCGCTGTCATCCACAGGGCAACAAAGGGCGCTATTGACCAAATTCCGACGGAAAGCCTGACCTGGGCGCGGGATTTGCTCGTACGCTTTGCGGCCACTCCGAATCGGACCAGCTTCAATCACGCCGACACGATGTATTCCCTTGGGGGAGACCGTCAGGCAGCGCTCGCCCTGCCGCTGCTTCTCTTGCCGCCAGCGTTACAAGCCGCGCGGCCCACCACTGAAACCCAACGGCAAAAGTCGCGCAGCACAAGTGGGCCAATACAGAATTGCAAAGCAGGTATTTGGGCTTTTGGGCCGAAGATTTTCGCCCGCTGCCGAAAGGTGATGAAATTTGTGTTCCGGGCAGATAGCCTGGGAAAGGTGGCCGAGAGAGAACAACCTGTGGCGGCCCTTCTCTCAGCTATCGCAGCATGCACATGTAGTCCTTCGGTCGAAGTTCGGCAAAACATCGCGGAGGCTCTGCGTGTACTTTTCGACCAGCCGTGCGGCGTTCAAAACCATGGGCGCTGTTGGCACGAAGCAGTGTGGCAGGCGATTGAGGCTGGCGCCCGCCGGGTGGTTCTCGGCGATTTCTCCGAAAGTGGCCGGGCTGAAATTCAACCCATCACCGGCGATCTTGTGGCTGAACTTCCCCATGCACCAGATCGAAGATTGATGCTCACCTACATCGAGCCGGCGGCGATTTGCGCGATGGCCGCTGCTCAAACGGCTACCTGCATCAGCTCAAAGGCAGAGGTGCTACGGGATGCTTTATTGGACGCTTACGCGCGGTCAGCCTGCGAGTGGGCCGAACACCACTACGACAGGCAGAAGGAACAGGGTGCGGCATTCGCATCCGCCGTCCTGCGGTGGATTACGCACGATGGGGGAGGACGCATCGTTGACATCGCGACAAAGCTTTCCAACTCACCCGACGCCTTAGCCGCTTATCTTGATGCATTAGTCATGGCATCTACTTACGAGACGGCCTTCGTGCCAGCTATATCCGCTGCCTGGCCGCAGTTAATGGAGATCGCCCTGTGCCCCTTTCGTGAACCAGACAAACAGGAGCACAGATACCCGGCATCGCGTCGACTTGACAGTCTCATGCCAAGCCCGAGAACCTCTGGGTACTTCGAAGATCCCGAACCTGTGCTGGAAAAGGCTCGAACGCAGTGGCTTCCGACCTCGGCAATATCGCAGCATTTAGAAGAATGGCTCCGATACTCCCGTGGAGATATACACGCGGTCGACGCACTCGTGGGATTTCTCAAGACTCGCCCGTTACAGGAGCAGGTCTGGCCTGGGCTTGAGTGGATTCACAAGATCGTCATCGACGACGATCGGTCGGCCGCAACGTGTGGTTTTCTGCTCGTTGGTTGGCTCCGTCTAGTGCGGGGCTCTGTGGCTGAAGAGTCTCCGAAGCGCTGTTACCGCGAAATAGTGGATGCGTTAGTTCTCGGCCGGTATATCGGTGCCCGGGATCTTCAGGCCCTCGACGAATAGCCGGTACACGACTGGAATCGCGTCGCGAATTGATGTGGCGTGATGACGACGGGTCAGAGCAAGCTCAATAATCAGCCTCAATGACACCCTTCAAACGGGAAGCGCTGAAGCTCATCGAGCCTGCTCTGGCGCGGCGGCGGGATTGCCGTCTTCAAGCTGACAACTCAGGCGGACAGCCACAATTCCATTTGCTTTGGTGGCAGGCGCTGAGGCACATATCTGCGGAGGAAGGACCGGGCGAACTCGTTTGTCAATCGTGAATCGTCGTCGGCTCTCATAATCAGACACGTTTGGAAACACAAAGAGGTATCAGAAAGTGGCTTTACTACTACACCTTCAGCGCGAACGGCCAGGGCGGTAGGTTTGGTGAGGATGGCCACACCTACGTGCTCAGATACCAAGTGAACCGCCTGTTGAGCTGTAATAATCTCGTGTCCGTGTTTCGGAGCGATTCCTTCACGTCGTGCCGTGTCCATGATTGCGCCATGAATGAAAGGGTGAACTCGTCGCGCCAACAGAATCCATTCATCGTTTGCAAGATCTTGGAGCATGATGTGCTCCCTTTGGGCAGCGGCGTGGGTCTGCGGGAGAACCGCGTAGAGTGGCGTCAGAGCGAATGGCACGGACGTGATCTGAGTGTTCTCCGGCGGCGCCGTCACCAGTGCCAAATTCAGTTCGCCTGCTATGACACTATGGACCAACTCGATTGAGAATTGACTGATCAGTCGAATGCGGAGCTTGGGGTACAGCGGAAGACGAATTGCAAGAATGGCTGAAACCCAGGCTTGATCGGCATAGGGCGAGTGTCCAATCAGCAAAACGCTATCTCTTCCATCATGGGCGGCACGAGCAAGATGAACAGCCCGGTCCATATGCAAGAGCGAAGAGTGAGCTTCTTCGACGAAGACTCGCCCTGCGTCGGTGAGCTCCACAGGGACAACCCGTCGATTATCCCGAGTGAAGAGCTGAAATCTATGCTCTTCTTCGATCTCAGTGATCTGTTTGCTGAGCGTAGATTGGGTGAGGTGCAATCTGTGGGCAGCCCGAGTGAAGTTCAGTTCTTCAGCCAAGACAATTACTGCGTGCAGGTGGCGGACTTCGAGGTTGGGGAACATGGCTGAAAACCTTAGGCCGTTGAGACCTCGCGCTTCGTCCCACGAGGCTGTGCATATTCTGAGCGATTTCCGTACAGGAGTGATTGTTTTTCTGTTTGGTGGCCCGGATTCGGGACAGAATGAGGAAGGGGCTGAAGCTAAAGGTTTTCGTGAGGCGAGTATTGTCAGCCCAACTGCGCAGCACGAAAAACGGGCAGCGCCGGTAGGAGCATCATCTGCCGTGAGAGCGGGGGACCCTTCGACAACCCTAGCTGTTCCAAGGCGGTAGCACACGGCTGCACGCTGCCTCCTTGGCGTAAGTTCCGACTTCGGATTGCCGACGATTCGGGAACTGCCTCATTCTTGGACGGAAGGGCGTTTCTGAGGACTAATTGGTCTTGCACTGGCCGACTCTGTGCTCATCATCGGGCACTGGTGAGCTTTCAGGCGACATAGACCTCATGAAGTACGCGATGACGGACATTCTGGAGGTCTTTAAACGCTGCACCCGTGATGATCGTTTGCGCCCCAGCAAGTTGATTTGACGCCAATAGGTCGATAAAAGGCTGCACGATGAAGTTCTCTTTATCTTCGACAGCTTCCCCAGCGAATTCACCAGGCAGATCAATTATGGAAATGCCGGGATAATGACATCCAGGCTGCGCACTCAATGTCAGAAGGCCGTATTGATACGCCATCAGGAAGAAGAGGCTGTCCGTCCCACCTAACGCAGTGTCCCACCGTTTCGTTCCGACCCGAATGTTAAAGGTGTGACGTGACAACTCAACCGTCACGGGATTGTGCCGCCATACTCCTGGCCGTAGATGCTCGATGGCAGTTAAATATCCATTCATGCCGCTTGAAAGCAATGACTCAGCCGTACGAAAATCTACAGCCCTGACGCCCTCGTCAACAGTCTCCTGAAGTGGCTCAATTTCTCGTTCGATGGCTCGGATTTGCGAGGTGAATTCGGTCCCAAGCTGCAACGCACCACGCAGGCGCCCGAGCTGTCGTTGGCGTTCGTTCAACTGGCCAAGAGTCATATCGATTGCGCTGACTTCACTCTGAACAAAAGCAGACACAGCATTACGAGCTGGTGCCAGTTGATTTTCGGTTGAGCGTAATTCTTCCTCGCGCGTGACGATTCCCTTGCGTATATTTGTCACGTCGCGGTCCAGCGTGTCCAGAAGAGATTGGGCTTCTTTCAGCTCACCCGTGAGTCTGTCACGTTCGAACCGCAACCGCGTTTCGCCTTGGTCACGGCTTTCGAGGTCGAGGGGCAATCCTTGATGGCAGAGAAAACAATGGCTCGTGTCCAGCTGCGAATCCTCTACCGGCTGATCGCAGGCAGGACAGTGAGTGATATGGAGATCCGCAAGGGCCGTGCCCGCATCCTCGGCTCTCGCCATGCGATCGAGCTCCTCAGTTAAGTCGGCAATATAAAGACGTAGTTCATCGACGCGTTCCGTGGCTGAAGCGAGTCTCTGACGTAGGTTCTCCAGTGAGGCGATCAGGGTAGCGCGTTTTTCGGCAAGTTCATCCGTAAAATTTCGCTGGCCTGATGCAATGCTCCTATTCTTGGCTTCCGAGAGCAACTCAACCCGCTTCTCTTGGAGAGAAGCAACCTCGGCGGCGAGACTAGCCTCTCCACGCTGAACTCCCGCCTCTGTGACTGAGGCATCGAACCCAGGTTCTGTCAACAAATCTCCAGCGAGTTCGTTAAGCGTCAATCCGTATTGTTCTCTTCGGGCCCTCAAACGCTCCACTTTCATCTTCAGCTCGATCAACCGTCCGTACTCCGGTGTAAAGAGCCGCTCGGCGAGACCGAGGAATTGCAGGAGGCAGGCATGTTGCTCCATCCACGGCTGCTGGTCAGCTAAGTCCCCCCAAAAACGTTGTTGTCTGTAGATGTGACGGAGCAGCATTCGAAAACTGAGCTGCGGCCAGGTCTGCCCGGACAAGGGATTTCCTTTCGGGAAATGCAACAAGGGGATTTTGAGCTTTTCCAGAAGGAGAGATTGGAAATCGGACGGGCTGATTACGTTGTTGTTCACAAAGAGCTTCGTCTTGGTACCAAGTTCTTTCCACCGTCGTTCAACCAGGAACTGCTCTTCGCCGATGAGGAAAGATCCGGTGGCCGAGTCGTATTTTTCAGCAAGTGTAGGGTCCGACGAGTTCTCAAACGGGTTCGCGCCTGGGTCGCCAAGCAGAAAATCGATCGTCTGGAGCCATTTCGTCTTACCGGTATTTGGGCTACCTACCAGGACGTTCACGCCATCTTCGAACTCAACGCCTTCCGTGGACCCATTCCACAGCTTGCGATCGACTCGGCGTACGGAAAGAAACGGTCCGCTCATCGTCCAATGAACTCCCCAAGTGGACGCTCCACGACTTCTTTCTCAAACATGGAGTAGATGAGCTGTTTGATAGAATTCCCGGTCATCTTTCCGAACTGCTGCTTGACCTGCCGCATGCGATCAACCATGGAACCGAATGATGGTCGCGAAATAAGCGTCTTGGCTCGCTCTCGGCCCAGATTCGTCAGCGCAATTTGGTAGGCGTTCTTGTGTTTTGTCACCCCTACGAGCTGTTTGGCCTCCAGGTAGGCGAGAATGTGGTAGTAACGCAGATCCCACGGGCCATAATGATGCCGGACCATCGCGGATTCCACTGCATCGCCGGCGTGACGGATAAGATGGGCGTCAGGCGCTCCAGCGGATTTGGCCGCTGTCGCCGCGGCAAAGAAATCGGGGTAGCGGTTGAAAAAGTCGAGTTTCGCCATCTTCGTTAGGCCGTCTATGCGACCCGCCGTCCCGCAGACTTCGAGCAACAGCAACAGCCGGGCCGCGTGAAACTCTAGGATGTCATCTGCCGCGAGCGGCAGGCTGACGGGATGGGTGGCGAGATGTCTTATGGATTTCATGCTGGCTTTGAAAAACGATGAAGGCAGCGGTCAGTGATGTCGTACATGCAGCCTTTCAAGAATCCTGACTGGTCATCCGTATCGCTCCGGCGCTCGGAGTTTATAGCGTCCATTCGTTCGAGGCAGAGGAGATGGAATCCCTGCCCGTCAAGCTGGAGTTGGCTCGCCATCATGCGTGCCCGTAGAGAAGCGAGCTCCGATTTGACCCGAAGCTGGAGCTTATCTGCGTTTTTCGTGGTCATATACCGCGATGTTCGAACCACTTTTGCATAATTGAGGCGCAGGTCAATGGCCATCCGTACCTGCTCTTCCGAAATGCCAGCCTCTTCCATCTTGCCGGCGAGCTTTCCGCCGGAGGGCGATGCGACACCCGAGCGCAGTCCGGTCAGCCGGCGATCAAACCAAGAACAGATCTGCGATCGCGTTACAATCTTTTCGTCGCGGTTGGACCGCCAGCGCGCGGCTCCAGCCCTCTTCACCCATAGCCGAAGGTCTTCAAGTAATTGGTCCGACTGCTCCGAAAACAGGGAAAAACCGCGGCGGCTCGCGAGACGCACCAAACGGCTGAAATTCAATTCCCGGATCGCCAACTCGTCGGGCCGTTCCTCCCAAAGACAGTTCACAACCCAAAACTCAACACCGTTCCCCTTCTTAGACACACAAGTAAGCTTCTTTTCCTCGAAGGCTTTGACAAGGGCTGCCATCGCCGGAGTACTAAGCTGACGGCCCGGAGCGTCACGAGGGTACGTCAATGGTTTCAGTTCGCTGCCCACCTGACGAAGGGTGATGAGACGGAACTGCGATCGCTCACGACAGGAATCCCGCGCAAGCGATCGTTCCAAGATCGAGGTTCCGGTTCCGTTCTCATTCTTGCAGACGACTGCAACTGTCCACAGCTGGTTCAGCTCCCCGGCCTTGACCTGTACAAATTCGGCGACGCAACATGGTTCTGCAGCCAGAACGACCACGAGGTCATCGTGCGTCTCGAAATGGACCTTCTGAATGCCAGGGTCTTCCAGCATGTCCAACAGAAAAGTGACACCGATCTCATCCTGGTAATCGAATCCAGACCGAGCAATCGGTCCCCCCTCCTCAGACGGAACCATGTCATCGACAGAAGGCAACGGAGGCAAGTTCATCAACTCAGTCCCGGAAGCTGCTGGTGTAAAAAGAATTGTGGCGTTGATCTTACTACTACGTAAATCAAAATCTCAACAACAATGGGTCGGGTCCCGGACGGGAGCCGGAGTTCCCCATTAATTACGGGCTAGCGGCTACGGCCCTGCGCATTTTATTTGGAGTCGGCCAATCACGATTAGTCCTGCTAAGTCGGCAAGGCAAGGCGCGCATCGAGGCTGACAGACATTTCGCTCGGAAGTTCGTGCTAGAAGCAGATGACCTTGTTCTGCGTCTGCGCGAACCTGTCGCGAAAGAGAGCCCTGGGCCCGCCCAGGTTGTTGATGTCGGTGAGACGTGGGCGGGTCTCCTAAGGACGGCGTCTCTAGGTTCATTTGTCGACCAACCCGCACGCAAGACGGTGCTCGATCAGATTGCAAGCGGTGACGCATTCAGGGCGGAGGCGGCGCCCGCGGCGTCGAAGGCCGTTCCCAAGGCGGACCCGCTCGCAAACGGGTTTCTTCGTAATCTAACAGTCGGATCCTTCAGGCGGGTTAACCTGGGGAAGCCTTTCGCGTTCGGCGACATTAACCTCATTGTGGGTGCAAACGGAACGGGAAAGACTTCCCTGCTGGAAGCTATCGAAGCCCTCTACTGCGGCCGGGTACGCCGGGATCCAGATGCTCTGTTCACTGACATCATTGGACCACTGGACAGGGGAAAGGGAAGCTGGAGACGGTAGAGGGACCGACGACAGTGCCCGTGCTAAAGGCGAGAAACACCCTCTGGTACGGCCGAGCAGACTTCCAGTCCAACGCAATAAGCCAAGGCTTCTCGCGTTTCAACTTTCTCGATACCGATGCGGCCTTCCGACTATCGTCGGATGCGAGTCCCGAGGACATCAGGAACGATTTGGCCAAGCTGCTAGTCGGCCCCGAGACTTCAAAGCTCTGGGATTACCTCTCAAAACTGAGCGACGACGTGAAATCGCGTCTGCGCAACCTCAACGAGCGCATGCCGGACCAGAGCCGGGCGGTTGAATTGCTCACGGCTGAGGTGAAGCGGCTCCGAGAAGCCCCATCTGAGGCAAGCACGCTTCTTGCCACGTATCGGGATGGCCTGTCCCGATTGGCACCCGCGCGGCCGGCTGCCACAGATAGCGGTCTGTTGGATGCGGGAGAGCGAGAGAAGCTCGATGCCCTGATTGGGACCACGAGGCTAGTCCAATCGGCAGTCTCAGAGACGCCTGTCACTCGAGAGAAGATTGAGCGCCGTGTGGCTCGGCTATCCACCAACATGCAACCAAGAACACACCACTTTAAGCGTTATGGCCGAACCCCGAAAACCCCACCTAGTGAACTCTTCCTTGCGGAGACTCTCCTCTAAAGAGGAGAATACAGATCTCATGCCAAACGTTTTTGAGATGACGACCGGGGTTAGCTTTGAAGGTGTACATAGTCTACAGATGCTTTGGGGTCAGCCGTTTTTGGAGTTGCAAGGAACTGGAGCAGGATATCGGCTCACCGAGGTGTGCGCCGCACGACAGAGAAGCATTCTAAGGTCGGTGTACGCAAAAGCGATAGAGTCGGGGACACAGTTCTGCGTTTTCCCTGAGTTCAGCATGCCGCTGGACATGGTGGCTGAAACGAACGCTGCATTGAATGATAATCGCTGGCCGACGAATTCGATTTTCATTTCAGGAGTCGCTCCCTTGTCGGTTATCGAATTCAATGGACTTGCCGCAGCGCCGGGAACAACCGCGCCGGGAACTCCGATTGCGGTGGGCGCGGCCGAATTTGTGAACTGCGTTTGTGTTTGGCTTAAGAACGCACAGGGTGACGTAAAGAGGGTTCTTCAGCCCAAGTTGCACCCCAGTCGACCTGAACAGGCAACACAAGGAATGTATGAAGGGGATTCTGTTTATCTGTTTCAAACGAATGTTGTGAGCTTCTGCTGTCTTATCTGTTTCGATTGTATAAGCATCGATCTTGATGAATTTATTTCGAAGGGGACCCACAACGTAAGGGACGGCGATAGTAAGAACCTTCATCTTGTATTTGTACTTGAGTACAACCTGCGTCCGGAACACGTCGACTTTATCTCGTTTGCAGAGCGGATATTGGTACCCCACAACCCAAAACTCAATACCGGCATTGGAGCTGCAGTGGCCTTCGTTAATACTGCTCACAAAACTCATGGACGAGCAGTAGTCGAGAATTTCGGTAGGTCGAGCCTGTGCTATATCAGGCGGGGAAGTTGGAATCCGTGTGGCGCGGACGGACCGCTGAACTTGGTTCCCTCCACATTCGCGATGGAAAGCATTGGTAATACTTTGCTGAGAGTTCGATTTAGGGAGGACGGCGCCGCACTACACACATTCAGGTATTTCATTCCTTCCCTATTGGGTCCGAACGCTGGAGAAACCAAGTATCCAATAGAAACAGCTCGTGTGCACAAAATCGACTCCAATGGTACTTGCGAGGCAGGTAATATCATTCCAGCCCTCCCGAAAGTCTTCACAGACTGGCTAACATCGGCGATAACGGCCGGAGACGGGCGATTCATAGGCGCTAATGCGATAGTAGATACTGCGGTCAAGACGTCTCTCGTAGAAACCGTCGACCTACTTCAGGCCTGTGGCTCTGGTCGAATGGAGCAGTTTGTCACACTTCTCCTTGGCGCGTATGTGAAGCACAACCGACCGGGAGCCTTCAATCCCGACACTTGGCAGCCACCTTCAAATTGGGTCCCCAATGTACACGGGCAAGCGATCCTTGAACTTGCGTCAGTCTGTGCGTTGCTGAACTTACTTGCGCGACCGGACTTCATTAATTGCGACCACTCACATACATGCAAGTTGGAAGAGGTTCTCGTTACGGTTCTCGATGGGAACAACACTCGAAACTGCTTCGATATCTGGTCTGCTTACGCCGGTTGGCTATCGAGGGTTTCGTGGGGCGAGACAATCGGTAAATCAAATCTACTTCTTGTTGCAAGAGCTGCCTTCATGACGAATGGTGATCGTGCTACTCAGGTCTCGACAACATATGTCGAACCTGAAGATAGTGAGCTGGCGACACTGCCCGCCGGCATCCAGCCGCACAGCGAGAGCATCCTGGACACTTCGCCTAGGGTCTACTGGATCGCCGCCACGGCTCTACGGACCGCACTTGCGCAAACAACAGTGGCGAATGCGCAGCAGTATTTGAGGAGGGCTCTTGAACCTGCAAGAATGTCGTGAATCATTGCGAGTAGAACTCCTGCATTTGGGTTTCGGTAACCGCATGTTGTCCGAGGCCCCCTTGGCGAATATCGACCTTGGTCTTACCACCCCGTGTTTTCAGGCGTTCTTCAAAGTGGTTGATCGCTTTGACTCTCTCGAGCCGACCTGGAGGAACTTGCAGGATACTATCGCTCGTTACAAGAGCGAGAACAAGCAGATCCCACGAGATCTCTATCTTACTTTGCTACTGATCGATGTTGTTCCCCATAGCGAGCTTCCATTGCTGCAACTGATTTCTTCTGATCCTCTGGTTTGTAGAAAGATCGTTTTGGCGGCTACTCCCGGCGGGATTTCTCTCGCACTCGAGTCATTGCCGTTCCTCAGCTTGGGGGTTAGTACGGCTCGGCCTGCTCCCGGAATTCCGGAGATATTCAAAGCGTTGGAAGAGCAGAATTATCCGAGGGGAGTGCTCGATGCTCTGTCCGAGCGGACCAATACAGAACGCATGCTCGCACGAATCTTGGACTTGCCTATTCCTTCGGAACTCCCGCACATCCTAGTGAATCAGTTAAGTGTCCCAAGCGATCATGATGATGATTCTCAAGCATGTCGATTGGATCACCTGACCATCTGCAATTTCCGCGGAATTAGGCGTGCCGATTTTGACTTCTCTGGAAACATCACTGTTATCTACGGTCCAAATGGAACTGGGAAGACTTCGGTCTTCGACGCCCTTGAGTGGGCGCTTGTGGGTGGCGTTGAGCGTCTGGACGCAGATTGCAGGGACGATACCAGCGGCCGGTCTCCCTACTTGAATCTCTTTTCGTCTGACAATGCCTCTGTGGAGGCCAATCTCAGAACCGGCGGCAACTCAGTTCAGATTAGACGTTTATGTGATGTAACTGGTGACTCTCAACTGTCGATTGATGGTTTAGAACATGCAGATGATCGTCAGGTTCTTAGTACGATTGTAGGACAGCAGTCTGCAAAACTGGATGTCAGAGTCCTTCGAAAACTTGTCCGTACGACCTCTTTCCTTTCGCAATCAACATTAAAACAGTTCTTGTCGGATGAACCACAACAAAGGTACTGGTCCTTAGCGCATCTTCTTGGAACACAGGACTACATCAGAATACTGGACAGGATCGACGATCTTCGAAAAGTGATCGACCGGCGCATTAACGAATTGGGAGCTGCATTAGAGGTCGTGGGGACTGACATAAGTGCAATCACAGCTCAGATTGGAGCACGTGAGTCGTTGGTGTCACAATCACACGGCGCGAGCGATCTAGACAAGGAATTAGGGGAAACGCTGAAAGGAAGTGGCGAACGGCTGTCGAAGTTAAGCAGTCCCTACAGTACGTTGTTCCCTGAAGCTTACAACGCTCGCGACGCCCAATCGTCCTTATCTATCGCTTTAGATTGGGCTGAGAAGGAACTTAGACAGGAGAAACTCGGGACCGAGAGACTTTCACTTGCTGGCGACGCAGCAAGTCGTCGAATTGAGATTGTGGCTGCATTGCAGGAACTGTCGAGAAAAGTGTCTGTCACTGAGGCTGCGATACAGGCAGCTACCGACCGCCTCGGTCAAGAGGAGGCAAATAAGGCGCGCAAACAGGCTGACCTGAAATCAATTTCTCTGGTTTTAGAGGGCTTGAAGGATCAGCAAAGCAAACACCGCGAGTCTCTCGTCATCACCGAACAGATGAAAGGGTTGCAGACTCTGGCGGCTGAACAACAACAACAACTCAAGACACTTGAGAGCGAGCTGAGTAAAAATGCTCGAGCTAAGGTGGGGAGGATAGCGGAGTTAACCAATCTGACGGAAAAGCGACAGGCGCTTGCGGTGGAATTGAGTGACTTTCGAGCACAAGTTGAATCTTTCGATGAGGCTGCAGGGTTGTCGGCGACGTACGCGCAGGTTGCGCTTGAAAAGCCTTCCCTCGCACAGAGGCTGCGTGACTCGGTCGCTATCATTGCCGAGCAGCAGCAGGCAGCGTCGGATTTCGGAATACGCATTGCTTCAATGCGGCAGGAAACTGCAGGTCTGTCAGTTGAGAGAGAGAGGCAATTAGCCGGCTTGGAGAGATTTCGCTCTCTTGTGGCAGAAATCCAGCCATTCATTACTGCTTCAGAGTGCCCGCTCTGCGGACATGAATGGCATTCCTTGGACGAACTGAAGCGCGCAGTGAATACTAGGACCGGGTGGATTTCTCCTCGTGTAAAGCAACTGGATGAACAGATCGCTCAGATGCAGCAGAGACTGGCTGCGACCGAAGCCGCACTCAGGCATGCTGAGCAAGAAATAGGGCGCCTCTCAGCAGTTCGAAAGGACGCCGAAAGCCGGGTGCTGGAAATCGACAATATGGAAAGGCGCCTCCGTCGATTCCTGATTCAGGCAGGCTTACCGGAACAGGTAGAGATTGGACCAGCTCTCCAGCAGTTCAAAGAGCGAAAGCACACAGAACTCGTGTCCACGTCTGAGGCGGTCGCCAGAAATGAAGGCGAACTCGCCCGGCTTCAGGATCAGCTCAGCTTGCTGGAGGCCGAGACCACTCGTAAGCAGGAAGTGCGCGAGCGCATGGCTGCCCGCTTAGCAGATACACAGCGACGACTGAATGGGCTGATTGCTCAACTCGCAAACTTCAATGTTAGTGGCGAGCCGGACAAGGAAACGCTGCAAAAACAGATCGAAATAACATCTCGGGAGATCGATGCTTCTGAAGCAGATCGCGCAATCATCCTGAAGGATTTCACGGTGTCAGACTCCCTGGTTCAAGACGCTAAATTGGCCGTTGAGTCTCAACGCCGCGCGGTCGAGGAAGACAAGAGAAGACTACTGACGCTGCAGGATTCGTTGAGACGCGTGAATGAGAGTTTATTAGAGGCACAGCTTGATCTCAACTGCACCCCGGAGGACATTCGAGCAATTCTCGTCCAACGCTCCAACCGAATCAGTGGAATCAATGATGCGCTCGAGAGTCTACGGAGGCTCAGCCAGATCAGTAGCTGGATGATTGCAAGACAGGAAATCCAGGAATTGAACTCGAAGCTCAAAGAAATCTCAGAAAGAACTGAAGGGCTCAGGGCAGAATCGACTACCCTTGGACGCTGGCATTCTCATCTTTCTGGACTCTCCGTCGCTCTAACCACCACAAAGGCCGAGGTCGAGAACTTCCAACTTGAGAAGTATGGACCCACTATCAATGTTCTATACCAGCGCCTGAATACACATCCGCTATTTAGAGAACTGAAAGTTCTCGTTGATGCTGCTGCGCAGTCGGTAAGAGTAAATCTATCGCTATCACCCTCGTTGGCTGCTACCCCGTTAGCTGACGGACTAGCGCCCGCCCGCTATTTCAGCGAAGCTCAACTAAACATTGTGGCCCTCAGTATCTTCTTGAGTCATGGCTTTCAGCAACGGTGGTCACGGTTTGTTCCGCTCTTTCTAGATGATCCGGTCCAGAATATGGACGATTTCAATGCGAATGGCTTCGTCGACTGTTTGAGATCACTTGCCGAAGCAGATAGGCAGTTTGTCGTATCCACGTGTGATCTTGGACTCTACCGGCTGCTGTTATTGAAATTGCGCTGTATGAACCATGACGGTGTGCGGAGGTTCCGAGCATATCGGCTTGAAGGTATTTCGGACAACGGACCCCGTGTCGTCCAAGACTTCCCCACACCAGAGCAGTCTGAGGTTCAGACTGGAGAGTCTCCGCAAGGAAGAGTTCACTAGGTGGGGGCGTTCGGCCATAACGCTTAAAGGGGTGTGTTCTTGGTTGCACGTTGGTGGATCGGTGGTTCGTAATCCACAGGTTCCGAGACAGCGTTTGGCAGAGCGATGTAATGCGTGTTTTCAGGAGGAAACTCAGCGACACTTTGAAGTTTACGGCGATGGTGCCGGGATTGTCGGCTTAACTGGTCCAATCATGATGCCTGCGCGGGCGTAACTCAAGCAGATGGAGAGACTTAAGGGCGCGTGCAAAGATTGGACCAGTTAAGCCGAAAATAACCGGCCAAACTGTTTGATTATTAAGGCGCTTACGCTGAAATAAGGTCCGAACAGATTTGGACCGGTTATTTTTAGCTAACCGGAAATAATTCCGGGCCAGGAGTCGGATTCGCGTCGGGGCTTTTGACAAATGTGTGATCGGCTGGTCTGCGGCTCCGAGAGAACCGGCAAGGAGTGCAGGTTTGGACTTTCAGTGAATCCAGTTCTTCAGCGGCCAGCGGGTTTCCGTGGCAAGATTCTGGCCGCTGCCAGGCGATTCGGCGAATTGTTCAAACTTTTGCATCGCCTCCCGCTTGTGTTCCTCCCAGTTCGGTACATAGATCCATTTCCCCTTTAGTGGTTCCCAAAGCCAGAAACTACGGAGAGCGGTAGGTGCACCGAACTCAGTATGAGAAGGATATCTTCAAGTGCCTGCCCCCCAAGACACAGCAATTTAGGCCCCGGTGCCGCTCCCAAGAGGGACCGCCAATCACAGAGCTATGTGATGACGGTCACGATAACTTGTCGACAAAAGTGAGACAGAATACAGTGATCCCCCTACTGATGGACCCGTAGTCCAGTGGCTAAGACAATCATAGGCTTCGATCCTGGGGTGCAGGCCCGATCGGAGTCTTCAAGTTCGCACCTGCGCAGGGCTTGAACGGTTGCGAAAGAGTGTTTCGACAGCCAAGAGAGGATACCCCATGATCCCGCAGAAGTGGCCCGGCAAGCGCCCCTTCGACACGATCACCGAGGCCCTGCAAGCGTGGCAGGCCGACGACGCCTTGCTCGGCGAGAATCTCTTCGAGCAAGGCATCGATGCATACAAACGGCGTGCGCCCGACGGTGTGGACTTCGCGCTCGGGCGCTACGGCGCCTTCCTGGTCGATCAAGGCCGCAAAGACGACGCTGACGGCGTTCCGACAGCACAGAGATGAATGATGAGGATCCTCTTAGTGTCCGACGTGCATCTGGATTCGCCCTTTGCGTGGGCGACGCCCGAAGTTGCTCGAAAGCGACGCCAAGCCTTGCGCGATGCCCTGGCACAGGGCATCCGACTTGCTGTTGACCAGCGGGTCGACGTGATCTGCTGCGGTGGCGACCTATTCGAGCACGATCGCGTGTCGCCGGATACCGCCCAGTTCTTGCGTGCGCTGTTCGAAGGCGCACAGCCCATCCCAATTTTCATCGCGCCGGGCAACCACGATTGGCTCGGTCCGGAGAGCTTGTATCGGCGCATTCGTTGGAGCTCAAACGTTCATGTGTTCGAACAGCGACGACTTGTACCGGTAACGATCGTCGACGGTCTGACACTGTGGGGGGCTGCCCATCACGCGCCAGCAGGGGCGCCTGACTTCCTCGACGGCTTTACGGTCGATCGTGGCGGCATTCATGTGGCCCTATTTCACGGATCGGAACAAGGGTCCTTCCACACGGAGGAACAGGGCAAGCAGCCGCACGCGCCGTTCCGAGCATCTGAGATCGAGGCGTCCGGCTTGCATTTCGCGCTTCTCGGGCATTACCATGCACCGCGTGACGAGAAACGCTTTACCTATCCGGGCAACCCGGAGCCTCTGACGTTCGCTGAAACGGGTCTGCGTGGTGTTGTTATTGCCACAATCGGCGACGATGGGCTCGTGACAACGGACCGTCATTCGGTCGCAGTGAGTGACGTGTTCGATGTCCGAATCGCGGTTGACGGATGTACCAGTAAGCAGGAGATCCGGAGCCGCGTTTCAGCCGTACTCGAGAACCGCCGCGGGTACGCACGCGTGACGCTGACCGGAGAGCTGGCGCCGGATATTGACCTTCAGGCTGTTGATTTTGAGGACGTGGCTTCCAACCTCGACTGGCCGCCGATCCTCCGCTTCGAATCCGTGACCGTCGCCTACAACTTGGCGCTAATAGGGCAAGAGCCAACTATACGCGGGCAGTTTGTTCGCGATGTGCAGGCAAGCGACCTGTCCCCCGAGGAACGTCAACGCGTCATCATCACAGGGCTTCGCGCGCTCGACGACCGCGCCGATCTCGAGGTTTTTTGACGTGCGCATCGAGTCAGTAACCTCCGTGGCGTTTGGGCCGTTCAGGGATGTCACCCTGGAGTTTTCTCCCAGGCTCACGGTGATCTACGGCCCGAACGAAGCTGGCAAGTCAAGGTGGCACGCCGCAATTTACGCTGCGCTTTGCGGGATGCGACGCGGGCGGGGCCAACCGCGCCTGGAGGATCGCGATTTCACGGATCTTCACCGACCATGGAGTGGAGACAGTTGGGAGGTCCGGGCTTTCGTCCGCCTCGATGATGGGCGACGCATCGAGTTGCGTCAGAACCTGCTGGACCTCGCGCACTGCTCGGCAACCGACGCTGACCTCGGTCGGGATCTCTCAGGCGAGATCCTCAACGACGGCACACCGGACGCAGCGAGGTGGCTCGGTCTGGATCGACAGTCATTCCTCTCGGTGGCTTGTGTGCGTCAGGCAGAGATCCAGGCTGTTGCCGACGACGCGGTGTCGCTGCAGGACGAGTTGCAGCGAGCAGCCGCATCCGTGGCTAGAGACGCAACGGCGGCCGAGGCCATCGGCCGCCTGGAGGACTTTCTGCGCGAGCACGTCGGTCAGGATCGCGCGAATAGCACGAAACCCCTCCAACGTGCCAAGCTGGGCTTGGCGGCCGCCGAGGCAGCGGTCGCAAATGCGCATGAGGAGCATGCCACGTGGCTGACTGCCGAAGCCGACGCGCTTAAGATGCGGAAGAATGCTGACGATGAGGAGCGTCGGCTACGAGTGTTTCAGGCACTCCGCGCACGGAAGGAAGCAGAAGCGGTGCATACCAGGTTGAATAGGGCGCGAGAGCTGGCAGCGAGGTACCCGACAGGTCCGGTGCCGCCTCTGTCTGATGAGGACCTGTTGGCCGGCGATGTTGCGGCTGCTCTGAGCGATTGGGAAAAGAGACCCGAGGTTCCAGTTTTTGCTGGACCGTCTGCGGCAGCCATCCGGGAGGAAATCCAAGCGCTGCCCTCGATGCCGACGGGCGACCGGACACCGCAGCCGGAGGTTGTCACTGCAAGGAAAGCGTACGAGCGCGCCACTCAGGCACTCGAACTTCACGAACAGCAGCGACCGTCCCCGCTGCCCCTGCTGGACGCGAAAGGGCTCACGGCTGACCAACTGCGCGAGGTGGCGCGTGCGCTCGAGACATCAATTCCGTACGTTGATTCAGAGCTCGAAAAGAGCTACGGCGAAGCACGAGGTCGGCTCGAAGTCGTCCAACGCTCATCTGCGTCTAAACTGCTCGTCGCTGGCCTCGCGGCAGCGGCTGTGCTAGTCGGAGCTGGCCTGTGGGCATTTTCAAATCGGCTGATAGGCGCTGCGCTTGTCATCTTAGGAGTCACCGCGTTCGTTTGGCTGATCTTTCGCTCTGGCGAAGCGCGCCGCGCGCGCGCCCTTGAGGAAGTTCGTGCGGTCGAGGCCCAAGTTCTTTCGCAGCGCAAGGCCGTGGAAGACGCGCGCGAGCAGGTGAAGGTGGCGCGTACGCGAACCATTGAGCTGGGCCTCCCAACAGATTCCAAAGCCTTGCGCGAGCTTGCCGACGGGCTCTTTCTCATGGAACGACATCAGCAGATTGTGGGGGACTGGTCAAGGAGTCATGAGAAGCTTGTCTCCGATGTCGCCGCAACGAGACAGGCGCTGGAGCAGGCGTTTGAACAGCGGGGAATAGTTGGAGTCACTGACGTTCTAGCGGCGTACCCAGAGTACGAACACGCATGCCAGTCCAGTGCTGAGCAGGCGGTCCGCGCCTCCAGGCGTCAGTCGCTTGACCACCAGCTGTCAGATCGAGAGGCTGCGGAGCAAGCGGCACGTGATGCCGAGGCACGAAGGTCGAGGGCAGAGAAGAAAATTCTGGCCACCCTGGCGTTTTGTGGATTGAAGGCACACGACCAGGCGACGGCAATCGAGGAGCTTCGCCGATGGCAAACTAAGCACCAAGAATTGCTGACCATCTTCGATGTAGCGACTCGGGAATACGCCGAATTAGAAGCACTGCTGGCCGGCGGTACGCTGGCGGATCTTGATAGTCAGAGCGGAGAACTTCAACAGCGAGCGGCAGCCCTGGAGGCCGAACTCGGTCAACTTCCCGAGCTTGCAACCGACGTGAATCTGGACGAGGAAGTCCGTGATGCGGAGAAAGTCACCCACGATGCGGCGCACGCGGCCACAGCGGCCGAGACTAAGGCGCGCGAGCGCGCCAAGGACGCTCCGAGTGTTGCGGAGGCGGAGGAGGCTTTGGCCGCTGCGCAAAGTGAATCGGAACGGGTCGTGCGCTTGGGCCGGACGCTCACCCTCGCTCTCGATTTCCTCCGAAAAGCAGAAGAGCGGGTGAACCGCGACATTGCGCCGGTATTGGCGGCGGGGTTGCGCCAGTGGCTCGCGGACGTAACACAGGGTCGCTACACCGACGCTAGAGTGGATCCCAGCGACCTAAGTATACAGGTGCTGGGACCGGACCATCAGTGGCGCGACGCGCATCGGCTCTCGCACGGCACGGCGGAGCAGATTTACCTCCTACTACGGATCGTGCTCGCGGAGCGCCTTGTGAGGGCGGGTGAAACGTGCCCTCTTCTTCTGGACGACGTCTTGGTGCAGTGTGATCGCGTCCGCAAACGGTCTCTCCTCAATGTCATATCAGCCGTCAGCCGCGCGCGGCAGGTGATTCTGCTGACCCAGGAAGAGGAAGTTCTGCAATGGGCGCAGCAGCATGTCGTCGAGCCCGATCGACTGGTACTGTTGCCGGGCACCTCGTGATCTCATTTTCACGGTACCGGCTCGCCAGGTAGAAGCAGCGATCTGCCGATCCCGTTGCGCTGTTACATGCTCACTTGGGCGCTGATTGAGGTTTGGTCGGTTGCCAGTCTTTCTCAGCTAGGGCTTTGCCCTCGGGATAATCGGCATCGAACCAAACGAACGGATGCAACGCCTGTTTTACGGTCGGCCCCATGACGCTCAGAGATTGGTGCCATTTACCATTCACCTTGCGTAAGTGCAGGCGCTCGTTCCAGTACCCGTTGAGACTGGAGAACGCAATGCTCAAATCGTTTGTGTCTTTCGAGCCGAACGGGTACATCCCCAACATTTCAACATCTCCTGATGGTCCTTCTGCTGACTGAGGCCGCAGATAGGGCACCCGAAAGCGTGTATCTCCAGATTGAATTGACTTGATCCAATCTCCTTCCGGGTGCTTGTTGTATTCCAGCATTCCCTGCATTCTTCGCTCGTCGTCCATCAGCGTCACATTGACCTCTCTCAGTGGGTACTTTCCGTGACTCGTGACGGCGATCAAGAATTGCTGATTCAGCTGTGGTGTAAAAGTGATAAAGGCGAAGCTGTCGCCTCCAGTCTGAGTCTTAATGCTGTTGCTTACGCCTGAGACAATGCTGTCAGAACGAGTCATTGTCGCTTCGAACTGCTGTTTGCTGGCATCAATCGTTTTGTTGATCCCAGCGGCGATCTTGCCGAACTCACTGAGTTGCTCCGACCTCGCTTGCGCCTGCTCTCGATCATGCTCGCTACGGTCCTGATACACCGACTTAATCTCAAGTAATAGGAGTGCGAACATCACGAACGTCCACATCGCCCTTTCGCCCTTTCCGATCTTCCCGAGGTCTCGGATTAGAGGCACAACCACTCCCAGTAAGCCGAGAATGCCAATCCAGACTCCGACCGGAGGGTGCCATGACCATAGATCGTGCAGTGTCGAAAACATTGCGTAGTCGAGGATGGCTCGCCTCATCCTTTCAAAAACTCTGGCAGCACGCGCTTCAACACTGGCAAGTACTCAGGGTTGAATACATAGAATGTTCTAAATAGACCACTCGGTTCCTGCTCGCGCCGAACCATACCGTGCCGAACTGCAATTTCCATCTGCTCTAATTGAACGGCTGCGGAAAATTCGGGCATGAACTGTTGCTGGCATTCGATCTGTCCCTGCATCATTAGCCATCTCAGCAATAGGCGTCCGCCGTGGGTCATCATGTGACTTAGCACCTGCCGAGCACTCCGCTCCAGTTCGACCTCCCACGCATTCCGATTGGGGTCTGAAATTTCCAACTGCAATGTCTTCCTGAGATTGTCGAAGTTGATCTCGACACGACTCAGGGGAAAAGAACTCGCGGGTTCGTGCGAAACAGCCTGAATGGTCACATAGAACTGATCGCAGTCTTCGAGCGTCGTGGACTTCGGCCAAGGAACCTCGGAATCTTCGGATCGTACAAATACGGTGATCTTCTGGCCTTTCCACCGCAGGATGCGAGCCGCCTTGCTATTTCGCTGCGACACGAGTTCATCGAACTGCTGTTCGGAAGCATTGCGTGTTTCAGAACCCAATCGAACATAGGCCAGACCTGCAAAGTGAGGCCGAAGCTCGCTGCCGGGAATGACGACAGCTAGAGCCTGCTGCCCGTTGTCGTTGATGATCTTCGGAACATAGGCGATCCTCGGGTAGACGCGCTCCATTTGTACGTTGAATTTCTTCTGCGCCTCATCCAAGTCCTTCTGCGGGGTCTCGATTTCGCCGCTGTCCCTGACACCTATAAAAAGCACGGCAGGAAGTCCAACTGGAACCGAGTTTGCAAACGCGACGGCGGTCTTCTTCCAGTCCTTCTCGTCTTTGATGGTCTTCCGTTCGACAAGGTGATCCTCGAAGTTCTTCATCCTAGCCAAGAGGTCTGCTTCATTCAAATCAATTGTGATCTGCATTCGTTAACCACGCTCTCGTCGTTCATCATTTTGCGGCCAGCGTCGATCAATCTCATCCATGATCTGCTCTGCCCATCGGACTGCATCTGTTATCGCATACACCGTAGCAGGTACCCGCGCTCCCGCCTCGTACTGGACGAGCTTTCGAGCCGCGAGGATACTGGCCGAGATCAACAATACGCGCTTGCGGCCTTCGTCCATTACGGCACAATAGCATGTTCGCCTTGTGTTCGCCACTAAAACTATGTTAGTCTGCTCAAATTGGAGCATCTATGTCAGATGGCAAGACTCACAAACTCGTCGGTATTGGTGCGGGTGCAGTCTTCGCAAGTTATCAAGCGAAGGAACAGAAGTCCGCGAACTGGTGCGCTGAAGTCGCGGGCGGGGTGCTTGGTGGATACATCGGCGGCTTGCTCCCCGATGTTATAGAACCTGCGATTTCTTCATGGCATAGAGGTGCGGCCCACAGTTGTGCTGCGGGCGGTGGAATTATAGCGATGGGGAATGCCCTCGCAGCGTTTGAGGCAGCGTGCCGGGAAAACGCGGAGAAGTGCAGAGCGCTTCCGATGGAAGAACAGGGTAACGTGTTTGCCTTCGCTCCACCTGACCCGATTTCAGGGCTGCTCTTGAATTTCTTCGAATTTCTGTGGCGACTCGATTCAGGAAGAGATAACTGTGGACAAAGGAGTTCCGGGCAAGACAGAAGATTATTCATCGATCTGGAAAGCCAGGCTCGAAGGCTACTCTCACAATGAAGCGGCGAAGCAACTACTGGTTCCTGGCGTTCTTGACGCAGCGAAAACTCTCTGTGCGATGGATGCGAACAACATTCCCTTGGTGATTGAGATGCTCGGTAAGTATCCCTTCAAGGTCTTCGACCGGATCGCGCTTCAGATTCTGGGTAGGCATGCCGGAGTTGCGTTCCTCATCGCCAGAGACACACTCCTCGACAAGCCCAGTTTTCTCGATTTGAGCGTTCGACAGGAATATGACGCCCTTGCGACTGCTATCTTCGGTCAGCTTGAGGAGAGAGATCAGAAGACGTATTTGGCGTGGATAGATGAAGGCGGCGATCCGCGCCGCTTTGAAGGCCGAGACTATAGGGACGAGGCCATCGCTAATGCGATTGAGCACTGGAAGTTTCAACGTCTGAGCGCGTTGAAGAATACACTTCCCGGCCGATCGCGTGGGGCAGTTTGCGGCGATGGCGGCACGCTTCGGCGAAGCGCGATCCTACACGAATCCGATCGCGCAGGGCGGCGCTTACGATATCGGCGGGGAAAGTCCAATGACTCGCGAGTCGATGGAGACGATGGAGCCGGGCGAGGTGATCGCACAGCTGCATTCATGGTAGCCATCTCCGAACGACCCGTTTCCTTTCGGATATTCGAAGGAGGGGCTCGGGACGGTAATCGCCGCCCTCGTCGCCGATTTTCCTGAGAGGTATGCGCCCTTCGCCGGTGAAATCAAAACGCTCGAGCCAGTCTACGTTTCGAGTGCGCTACGAGGCTTCGCTAGCGCCATTCAGCGAGATAAGGACTTCGACGTGGCTGCGGTATTGGAGCTTTCGCTATGGGTCGCGGAACGACCGGCCAGCAAGGCGGCCGAGGACGATGCGACGCCCGACTTTTCTGGGGCAAAACACAATGTCATCGACCTGATCAGCGAGGGTTTGAAACGAAAGAAACTGCCCTTGACAGGGCGTGAGGCCGTCTGGAAGACCATCGATCTGCTTTCGGATGATGAGTTGGGTAGCCCCTCCCACAAATTGTTGGTAACGATATGTCGGCATAGCAGAAGTGATCTGCGGGGTCGGGGGTACTGGGGCACTCGTTACGGATTTCTCCTGGATGACGAGCTAACCGGAAATAATTCCGGGCCAGGAGTCGGATTCGCGTCGGGGCTTTTGACAAATGTGTGATCGGCTGGTCTAAGGCTCCGAGAGAACCGGCAAGGAGTGCAGGTTTGGACTTTCAGCGAATCCAGTTCTTCAGCGGCCTGCGGGTTTCCGTGGCAAGATTCTGGCCGCTGCCAGGCGATTCGGCGAATTGTTCAAACTTTCGCATCGCCTCCCGCTTGTGTTCTTCCCAGTTCGGTACATAGATCCATTGCCCCTTTAGTGGTTCCCAAAGCCAGAAACTCCGGAGAGCGATAAGTTCGGCGTCGGAGTGCGGATCAGAGCCAATCAGGAGAAAGGTGCCGCATCCTGGGCAACAGCGCTTCTTCCTGAAGCTGAAGTCCCACTTGCAATGGGGGCAGTGATAGCGCTGAGGCTTGGTTTTCAAGATGCACCTCTCAAATTTTGCAGATTACGGTCCTTTTCGTCACGGGGCAAGGGGTTCTTGATACCGTCACGATCCACTGCAAAACCGTGGCGCAGCGACGGAGGTTCGTGACGAAGGACTGACGCTTCAGAACGGTCAGTTGTTCAAGCGTTTGTCGTCGTTCGGAAGATCTTCTGAAACGGCAAGAACGCAAGACTGGCCATCGAATTGGATTTTGTCTGCGGAATACGCGGTCGTTTTCACTTCACCCGACTTGGTCCGAAGTCGGGTGATGATGTTCCGAATCGGCCCCTGTTGCTGGAGTTGCGCAATCATCAAGACTCGATCCTTAGGGTCTTCCCAAATCCGAAGTTCGCTAACCGTACGGCCGATCACTTCAGCACGGGAGTAGCCGTATCGTCGCTCGAAAGCGGTATTCACATCTACGAATCGCCCCTCATTGACTGTCGTGATGGAAAATGGGATCGGACTGGAACGGAAAACCTTTTGAAACTTGTCCTCGGATACCCTCCGTCCCTCCTCTGACTGTTCCAGCGCTTTCTCCGTTTGGCGAAGATCCGTCAGACGCCGCTGAAGTTCGGACCCAAAGATCTCAGCACGTTCGTAGAGACGAGAATTCTGGATCGCCGCCGCGGCCGGGATCGCCAATAATTGCGTCCGCCGGAGGTGGTCTTGAGTGAAGGTGTTCGGCTGTGTGTGGCCCACTGAAAGCAGCCCCAAGGTCTGCTGGGACGCAACCAGCGGCACGCACAGCCATGATCGGATGTCAGTATGGCCCTTGAAGCTGGGCCATTCCTTCTCGTCTCTGGTCTCGGGAAGCAGGACGCTGTTCTGGGCCGTTAATATGCGCAAGAGGAACGGAGAGTCTGCAGCGTCGAGAGTCAGTGGATAATCCGGAGTTTTCTTGGGAACTTCGTGACGCAATTTTTCTCGCGCCACAAGAAGCTGTGAGTCACCCTCCAAGAGCAGCACACGTGCACACTCACACGGCACGAGTTCCATTAACGACTGAAGCAGCCTGTCCAGAACAAAGTCCATCCGAAGATCTGCGGTGAGCGCGAGAGTGGCCTTGTTTAGAGCATCGGATTCTGCCCTTGCGGACTCGGCGGCGGCCAGGTGCTCGGCGACCTTTTCCTCCGCTTCTTTCTGTGCCGTGATTTCCTGAACCGTCCCGACAAGACGGTAGATTTTGCCGGCAGTATCCCGTACTGGAAACCCATGCACCGTGACCCAACGCACTTCGCCGCGGGGGCGCACGATCCGAAATCTTTCATCGAAGTGCCCTGTCTGCGTAGCTTCTCCAAGCTTTGCCAGCACATGAACGCGGTCTTCGGGATGGATCAGTTCTTCGTACGAAGACGGATTGTCGAACAGACTCTGGCAAGAACGTCCGGTGATCGTTTCATAAGCTGCGGTGACGGAAAGGGCCTTTTTGGTCTTCGCGTCAATCATCCAGAAGATCTCCTGAATGTTGTCTGCCATCTGCTGGAGCCGCTCTTCGGTGTCGAGCTGTACATGTTGGGCGCGCTGCAACGATCTGGTGTAGAGGACAATCAGAATGGAGAAAATAGCGGCCCCGAACAGCAAGAAGGCGGAGAATATGTCGAGCGCCCGTAGCCTGGTTCTGAATATGGTTAGAACCACAGCGAGCAAGACAGCGCAAAGAACTATGGGAATGACCTGCCAGTAAGGGTAGGCCACCCATTTAGGGGGAGATTCAAGGCGGGGTTGGTCAACTTGACGCATTGCATTTCCGGGGAACTGGGTTCGCCAGCGTGACCACTGCAGCCCGGCATGAGATGCGCGCCTTTGCCGAAACCGTCGGAACCGCCGCAGTTTGGGCCGATACTACGCGCCTGCATCCAGTGGGTCAAGAAGGCGGTCTTAGCGGTGGCCGGTCAGTTTCCGAGTAGCTG
Source organism: uncultured Acidobacteriaceae bacterium (assembly GCA_963791085.1). GTDB lineage: Bacteria > Acidobacteriota > Terriglobia > Terriglobales > Acidobacteriaceae > Acidiflorens. Next base: position 1,175,201 of record CAWBQG010000001.1, read on the forward strand.
ACAATCTGCCCAGTGGCGAGCCGATTCCCGGGGCAAAGCAGGACTCTTCGCCGTCGCGACCTCTTCTTTTCACTTTCTCTTGTTTGGGTATCGAGAGAATGAAGGTGCCCGAGCAACCAGCAGCAGAATAATACATTGTTCAAAAGTGATGATCCGTGACGCTAGCAGCCCAATACAGAGCAAAAACATGGTTCTGGGCCAACCCACAGTCTCAACGAGCGACCGGACTTTACGCGGATCGAACATGCGGTCCCATCTGTCGCCTCAATATAGCACTATCTTGCTATAATGGAAAATATATGGCTCGTCCAATTGGGATGTCCCCTCGCCGGAAGACCGACACCGTTGAAAGGGCAATGGGAACGATCGTGGCCCGTCACCGTGTCCAGAACGGCTTCTCCCAGGCTGTGCTCGCTGAAAAGCTTTGCTGTGATATCTCGTATATCAGTCAACTGGAACGTGGCCTAATTAACCCGAGTCTGCGGAGGATTCTCGATCTTGCTTCCGCCCTGGGCGTAGAAGCTGGAAGGCTGGTCCGGGAAGTGGACGATACAATTCGAAAGTCCAGATCCAAACGCTGAAACATTGATCTGACCGTGCATCGGCGTTGACCGTTGCTTGGCGCGCGACGTTTCGTGAGGCAGGGCTTGCAGTTGCAGCGTTCGAAACTCGGGATCTACGTTGGCGCTTTCGAAACGAAAGAATGTCGAAGACGAGAAGCCGCTTACTCTTCGTCAGATACAAGCAGTAATCGGTAGTATTTGCGCAGCCGTTTCACATCGTCCGTTGCGACGAGCCGATGGATTTTGGCACGGAGCACCTCGGGACTGTCGTCAATGCCCTCAACGAGGAATAGATCATTCACAGACATATCAAACTCGTGAGCGATGCGGACGATTACGTCTAAGGGAGGAACGATGCGGCCTGTCTCGACACGTGTGATGTAGTTTGCTTCTTTGCCAATTCTTTCCTCCAGTTTAGTCTGGCTGAGTCCTCTGGCCTCCCGCAACATTCTGAGGCGTTCCCGAAACGGCTTGGTGTCATCCGAACTCATCGTACAAGGGACGTTAGCGGCAACCACGACTGGAATGAACGACGCACGCGGTATTTTTATGTTGCTATTTAATACCCGCGAGGTATGATGTCGAAGCAGTACTGCCCTAGACGTCATCCGGCGGAATATCGCGGGGATTGCTCCATGCGTCGCACAAGATCCGACGGTCGGACCCTAAGGCAGTTTGCGAACCGAACAATCATCCGAATGGTAGGGCTCTGAATGCCACGCTCCACGGCGCTGATGTATGTCCTGTCGATTCCGCTCTCCATGAATAAATCCATTTGCGACATACCTCTGTTTTTACGAACCTGGCGCAGGACTTCGCCAAACGCTCTTTCTGGTCCTGATCGAGGTTGAACTTGTCTGCGACGCTTGGCCATCTCGCTATCATTGTTCTGGCTATGATGGTCATAAGCCAACGGATCATAACCAACATTCTTATCTCGCTATTCTTGGAGGCAGCATGAGTTCATCAGCTGCCCGTTACTTTCCTGGAGAGTTTGGGAAAGGGGTTACTTCGACCCGAGCAGAAGCTGAACCTGCACAAACCTCGCCGTCGGAAGCAGCTACGACTCAGGATTGCGATCAACCAAGCTCGATATTCGCGCCTGGAAATGCAGACAGGGGTAGCTTCACTACTCTGATCGAGTCTTCCGACGAAGTCCTGATGGCTCGCATCAGGGATGGAGATAAGGAAGGGCTGGCCTGCCTTTTTCACCGCTATGCGCGCCTTGTGCGTGCGGTCGGATACAAGATTCTCAGGGACGACTCAGAAGCAGACGACCTGCTCCAAGACGTATTTCTGTTCATCCATCAGAAGAGCACGGTGTTTGACAGCTCCAAGAGCTCGGCCCGTTCGTGGATCGTGCAGATGGCCTACCATCGTGCGATTGACCGTCGGCGCTATCTGGACTCGCGCCATTTCTATACCCAGGTCGATCTGGAGGATGTTGGAAATGAACTGAGCAGTCTAGGGACGACAGCCGGACGATACGAAAACTCGATTGAGGAAGTGCTCGGAAGGATTGGATTACGCAAGGTGTTTGGAGTCCTCTCCGAGATCCAGCGTCAAACCCTGGGGCTTCATTTGCTCGATGGCTACACTTTTGAAGAGATCGCGGTGAAGTTGGACCAGACCCGAGGGAACGTAAAGAACCACTATTTCCGTGGGTTGGAGAAACTGCGGAAGCAAATTTTTAGCTGTAACCGGCAGAGCGATTGAGCAGTATTATAGGAGGCGTCATTCATCCGAGGAGCAGGGGCGTTGTCTCGAATCGAACCTCATGACGAGTTCCTAGAACTCTGCGCCGTTTCAACCTCGGGCCAGCTAACCGAGGAAGACCAGAGGAGACTACAGGAGCACCTTGTGGTTTGCTCCTCCTGCCGTGAGGCCCTGCAGCAATACGAAGCGATCATTCGCCAAGCAATCCCAGCGATGGCAGCAGACGAGACACCAGAAAATCTGGAAGCAGGGCCGCGTTGGTCGGAGAAGCGGGCGGAGTCTGCTCTTTTCGATCGCATAGCACGGGAAGAGGGCAAACCCGGAGTTGATCGTAACGGGCCGATTCAAATCCGGAGTCAAAATAGCGCTTGTCGAGTGCTTTCCCCCGCGAGTGCCGCTGCTTGGCGCAGGGTGTGGGCTCTTTATGCTGCCGGAATACTGCTTTTCATTGGTCTCGGTTTCTGCGCCTACCAGGTCGGTATTCGCCGCGGGACAAATGCCGCAATCGTTACAGCAGCCCATCCAGACACGCAAAACCAGATTTCATTGGAAGAGAAACTAAGTGACGCGAGCCATGAAGGCGAGGTCGCGCACGCCCAAGTCAAGGAACGTGACAGCGTGATTGCCGATCTGCGTCGGGAGTTGGAACAGCAGTCCGCGAAAATGGATCAGATGAAAGCGGCGCAGGAGCAGTCGGAGGCTGCGCTACGCAACGCTGATGCTGGACGACAGGAACTCATCCAGCAGCGGACTGAGGCAGAACAGAAATTCAATGCCGCTCAGTTAAGCGCGCAGGCATTGCAGACGAAGCTCGATTCAATCGCAGAAAAGTCTTCCCAAGATGCAAAGCAGGCGGCAACATTAGACGCAAAAGTCAACGAACTGACGAACCTGCTCCATCAGCGTGACGCCGCCGTGGATCAGCAACAGGAATTGCTCGCGCACGACCGTGATATTCGGGAACTCATTGGCGCGCGAGATCTCTATGTCGCGGAAGTCTACGACGTGGCCCGGAACGGGGCGACTCAGAAACCTTATGGGCGCGTGTTTTACACGAAGGGGAAGTCGCTGATTTTCTACGCCTATGACCTGGATCAGCAGACTATAGCGAAGAACACCAGCACGTTCCAGGTGTGGGGTAGGCGCGGACCGGACCGGGAGCAGGCATTTCCCCTCGGTATCTTCTACGAGGACAATGCCTCAAAGAAGCGGTGGGTCTTGAAGCTGGACGACCCGAAACTACTAGCACAAATTGATGCCGTGTTCGTTACGATCGAGCCCAATGGCGGCAGTCGCAAGCCAAGCGGCAAACCCCTCCTCTTTGCTTACCTGCGAGTCGACCCGAATCATCCTTAATCGCGGTTGCATCTTTCCTGGCTCCGGCAGGCTTCCAACTAATTAAGGAAGGAGTGATACCAGGTGAGACGCCTCTCCGTAGACCTGAATAGGATTTCCGAATCCGTCGGCCACAGGAGAATCACCGTGCGCGTGCGCTTCCCCCGCATCGCTTTTCTTATCGCTTGTGCCGTGTCGCTAGCCCTCCCCCTGGCGGCACAGTCTCCGAATGGGAGCATCAACGGCCGCGTTGTTGATCCCTCAAACGGAGTAATCGTTGCGGCTGACATCTTGGTAATAAACGATGTGACAGGCGTCAAGTATTCTGGCAAGACCAATGACGACGGCATTTACGTCGTGCCGAATCTTCCGCCAGGGCCGTACCGGCTTCAGGTTTCCAAGGTCGGATTCAAGACACTGATCAAGCCCGATATTGTTCTCAACATCCAGGACGCACTGTCCATCAACTTTACCCTGCCGGTAGGGGCCGTTTTCGAAACGGTGACGGTTGAAGGCGGTGCGTCGATGATCAATACAACGGATGCGTCAGTCAGCACGGTGGTGGATCAAACGTACGTGAAAAATATGCCGCTGAATGGGCGCAGCTTTCAGGATTTGATTCTGCTTACGCCGGGGATTGTGACGCAAAGCCCACAGAACACTGGCACGATCGGTCAGACAGGTGAGTTCAGTGTGAATGGCCAACGCCCGGAATCAAATTATTACACGGTGGATGGTGTGAGCGCTAACGTGGGTGCGGGTGCCGGTAATACCATGACTTACGGGGCAGGAGCTGGTGGCTCGGTTCCTGCCTCCACGGCATTGGGGACCACGCAGGCTCTAGTTTCCGTGGATGATCTTCAGGAGTTTCGCGTGCAGAGCTCGACCTACTCGGCAGAGTACGGGCGCAATCCGGGCGGTCAGTTTGCATTTGAGACGAAATCAGGTGCGAACCAATGGCATGGCACGGCGTACGACTATTTACGAAACGGCGCTTTTGATGCCCCGGACTATTTCAATGACTACCTTCGTCCGTTGAATCCTCTTTTAACGAACCCTGCCATTCGGCAGAATGATTTTGGCGGCACATTCGGCGGTCCGGTTGATATTCCTGACTTGTACCACGGAAAAGATAAGACTTTCTTCTTTGTCTCCTATGAGGGGCTGCGCCTCATTGCGCCACAGCCAGCCTCGGTCAACTACGTGCCTGACCTTTGCATGCGAGGTATGGGCACGTGCCCGACTGGACGAGCTCCAGCCGCCAGTGCGCTCTTGCCTGCCATAGACGCGTTTCCCCTGCCCAGTCCCAACGGGATTGATGATACGGCAAATGGTATCGCCCAATACATCGGAAGCTGGTCTAATCCGAGTTCACTGAATTCCACCAGCGTCCGGTTCGACCACGTTGTAAACGACAAATTGCGGTTGTTCTTTCGATTCAGCAACACAACTTCTAGCTCAGACACTCGTCTGACGCAGTTTGCAGGCTCTCCCGCGACGAACAAAATCTCAGCCTATACTTTGCGGACCTATACTGCTGGTGCCACCAGTGTTGTTTCCGGACGTCTTAGTAATGAGCTCCGCCTCAATTACAGCTCGAATGGGACAACGGGTAGTTACGTCATTGACGCCTTTGGCGGTAACACGCCTGTCAATCTGGCACAGCTTTTGGGCGTGGGTGCCGGAGCAGATGTTTTTGTTAGTCTTATTTACGATGGATACGAGATTTCAGTCATACAGTTCCAACAGTCTGCTGCTCAGAGGCAGTGGAATCTTGTGGACGGCGCAACTCTCGTTCTGGGGCGCCACCACTTCAAATTCGGCGTGGACTATCGCAGGTTGGCGCCATTTGCAGTTCAGCCTACTCCCCTAATTCCATACTATTATTTCAGTGAATCCACAGTTGAGACGAACAGCGCGCTTACAAATGTGCAGGCTTATGCTCCGGCATATCCACTGTACACAAATTTCTCGGCGTTTGGCCAGGATGAATGGAGGGTATCTCAGCGTTTGAGCCTCTCCCTAGGACTGCGTTGGGAAGTGAACCCCGCACCCGGCGTGACGCAAGGATTAAAGCCCTATACGCTTCAAGGGTCCAACCCCAATACCATGGCGCTGGCGCCACAGGGCACTCCTCTCTGGCAGACCACCTGGTTTAACTTCGCGCCTCGCCTGGGTGCAGCGTACATACTCCGTAACACGCCAGGGCATGAAACTGTTGTACGCGGCGGGGGCGGTGTTTTCTTCGATAGCGGTCAGCAACTGGGTTCACTGGGCTTTAACGGGCCAGGTTTTTTTGCTGCACCGCCGCAGTATCAAGTTGCACCGTTTCCATCACCTGTGACAATTCCTATCATTGTGAATCCGCCCGTGCCGCCATACGGCGGAGCTACCTATGGCTTTAACCCGCATTTGCAACTGCCGTATACGCTTCAGTGGAATGCTAGTCTTGAGCAAGCCCTCGGCACGTCGCAGACCGTTACAATCTCTTACGCTGGTTCGCATGCGGCTAGGTTGCTGCAGGAAAATGCGTTTGAGCCGACCAACAATCCAAACACAGATTTGTTTTTGCTTGTTCAGAACGGCCTGTCATCGGACTACGACTCATCGCAGATCCAATTCCGGCGGCGACTGAGCCGGGGGTTGGCGGTTCTGGCTTCCTACACGTGGTCCCACTGTATCGACTACGGCTCCCAGAACTATTTCCTCGCATACCAGCGTGCGGATTGCGACTTCGACGTCCGGCACAATCTTTCGGCTGCGTTCTCCTATGATCTGCCGAACGTTGAACATAACGCATTTGTGAACGCTGTTCTGCACCATTGGGGCTTTGATGACCGTTTTACGGCTCGAACGGCCTTTCCCGTAACTTTGAATGGGAATCAACTTGTGCAACCGACCGGACAGATCTATTTTACAGGGCTCAATTTGGTTGCGGGCCAGCCTGTGTATATTTACGGTGCGCAATGTGCTGCGGTTTATGCGGCCCTCTATGGAAATACACTTCCGTGTCCCGGCGGTCGCGCGATTAACCCGAATGCCTTTAGTAACGTAAGTTCTGGCCTTGGTGATGCTCCGCGCAACTTTGCGAGAGGTTTCGGGTCTTGGCAGATGGACCTGGCGATTCGCCGGGATTTTTCGATCCTTGAAAGGCTCAAGCTTCAATTTCGCGCGGAGGCCTTCAACCTCTTCAATCATCCCAATTTCGGAACTATCGAGCCCAACTTCGGACAGAATACTTTTGGGCAGGCGACGGCTACACTAGCCAGTTCGCTGGGCGTTCTGAGCCCGCTTTACCAGATGGGCGGCCCGCGCTCGATGCAGTTTGCCCTCAAACTAACATTCTAGTGATAAACGGCTAGTGGTGACTATGCCGTCGTCCCCATTTTGCTCCCGCATTGTCATAGTTTTACCACGAAGAGTTGAGGGGTCCATGCACTCTAGGAAAATAGAAATGCTCTGGTTGCTTGTCATTATCCTCGGATTTCTTAGCGGTAGGTATTCCCCCATTGCATCCGCGCAGCAAACAAAGAAGCCCTTTACCGTTGCCGATGAAATTGGGTTGACGCTCTTTATCGCTCCGTCGGGGAGGTGGCCGGAGGTGCGTTTTTCGCCGGACGGAAACTATTTCGCCGTCTGGGCCGAGCGTGGGCGCTTGGACTTGAACCGTGTGGAGGACTCTCTACACTTCTACCGTAGTAAGAACATCGAGACTTTCTTGGGGCAGTCTACTGGCTTGCCGTTCCCGGTTCCAGTCTCAGTCGTCACTCTTTCGACAGACAAGGACGGACCGATCATCAATGATTGGCGCTGGCTCAGCGATTCGAGTGGAGTCGCCTTTCTGGAGCGTGCGACTGGTGGCAATGAGCAACTAGTCGTGACTGATCTTCGAACCAACATGATAGAGCCTTTGACTTCCGCAATGGAAAATGTCAACTCATTCGATATCCTGGATCGGCGAAACTACGTTTATACCGTGGTTGATCCAGCCGAACGAAAGAGGGTGCAAGCGGAGCGTCAGACGTCTGCGATCGTAGGGACAGGAAAGTCCCTATTCGAGTTGCTCTTCCCGGACGACCCTATCATAGTAGGTTGGCTTGAGTCTCCTCTGAGTTATCTGTGGGCTGTCGTCCGAGGGAAGCGCTTCGAAGTGAAGCATGATGGTGTGTCCATCGACCTTAAAGGAGACTTTGCATTATCTCCCGATGGCACTTCGTTGGTCGCAACGTTACCAGTTTCTACGATTCCTTTCTCCTGGGAACAACTGTATCCGCCGCCCCTGGTATCTTACCCTGACCATAATCGGCAACATTACATGATCCGTGTCGGCACATCTGCACACCAATACGTTCGCATCGATCTTCAAACGGGTTCAGTTGAAGCGCTTACCGACGCGCCGATTAGTAAGGATGCGGGCTGGTGGGCGAGTGACAGGCCGAGTTGGTCGAATGACGGTCGGGCGATCCTGCTGCCGGGTACTTTTATTAGATCTAAAGACGGGGCTCCGTCCCGACCGTGCGTGGCAGTTGTAGACCTATCGTCCAATACCTGTACTTGCGTGGAAATGCTCAAGGGCCATACCGAAACCGGTGTAGAGGATGGTTACCACAGGGTCAATCAGGCTCAGTTTGCAGATAAAGACAAACAGCGGGTGACAGTTAGTTTTAACACTTACAAGGGCCAGACTAATGAGAACACAGAGTATGCATTTACTGCTGACGGTATGTGGCAAGTTGTTGGACATAGCAAGGCGGACTCTGACGCTAACTCCGAAGCTAAGTATGGCCATCTGGAAATCACTGTAAAACAAGGGCTCAACGATCCGCCGCTTTTGATCGCTAAGAACAAACAAACATCGCGCGTCATTTGGGACCCCAATCCCCAGCTCAACGACATCGAACTGGGGCAGGCCAGCGTTTATACATGGAAGAACGGAGTGGGGCATGAGCAGAGAGGTGGGCTGTTCAAGCCCAGCAACTTGAGAGCCGGACAGCGTTATCCACTAGTGATTCAGACGCACGGTTTCGCGGAATCAGAGTTTAGACCCTCCGGTGCATTTCCGACAGCATTCGCGGCCAGAGCCTTGGCTGCGAATGGAATCGTTGTGCTGCAGGTCGAAGAAGAATGTCCTGTGCTAACGCTTTCTGAAGGACCTTGTGCCGTCTCCGAATATGAATCCGCAGCAAGGCAGCTCGTGTCGGACGGACTTGTGGATTCCGACGAGATCGGTATAGTTGGATTCAGTCGTACCTGCTTTTATGTAATGGAGGCACTTACGACTGGTTCCATCCACTTTAAGGCGGCTTCCATCACTGATGGCTTTCTAGTGAGTTATCCGCAATATATGCTAGAAGTCGGAACTAACAACGGGATGCTCGTAGAAGCGGAGGCGATGATTGGTGCGAAGCCTTTTGGTGAGGGCCTGCAACAATGGCTGAAACGATCTCCGGGTTTTAATCTTGACAAAATAACTGCGCCCTTACTAGTAGTCGGGAATAGCCCCGGCAGTTTGCTTGCTATGTGGGAACCGTATGCAGGACTTCGCTATCTGCAAAAGCCGGTAGATGTGGTAATGTTGAATTCTGATGAACATATTCTGAGCAATCCCGCGGTGCGCCTTGCGTCGCAAGGCGGCTCTGTGGACTGGTTCCGCTTCTGGCTTAAAGGCGAAGAAGATCCCAATCCTACTAAGGCCGCACAGTACGCCCGTTGGCGCGAATTGAGGAAATTGCAAGGGAGCGGGAATAGATTGGCCACACAGAAAGGTGTCTCAGAGTAACCTAGACCTCGTCATTCCGAGCGAAGCGACAGGAAACGTCGGGGAGCCGGACCGTATGAGATATTAACTGCTAAACTGCCGGAGCGCCCATTGCTTCGGACGCTCCGGCAGGGTGCCGCTTATTCCCAGTCCATATAGCCCGTTATTTCCTCATTACCGGGCAGAGGACTGTCCGTGAGCGGACCTGTAGGCTTACGCATAACATCGGCTCCCTGAACAGCATTGATTGCGGTCGTCAATGCTGTCAGTTCTGGACTTGTGTATTTCATTGTTTTCACCTCCTTTCTTTGTGAAAGTTCACGTACATAGCTAGCTAAAACTCTTGGGGCTAAGCGGACGATTGGAGTTGCTTTGCCCCCAAAGTCGGGGAGTTGGTTTGCTTCTCCGGTGGCGTCGAGTTTGTGAGGACTCCCTGAATCGTGAGGTGACGGAGCCAAGACTCCAACGACAGTGTGCGGTTCAGGCTATGGACCGGGACGTCTTCGTTGCACCGGGCTTTCTGCAATGCCTCCGCAAATCGGTCTGGGTCTACAATCCCGATGGTGCTGCTGGTGATGTGCTGCCCTATCTCAGGCAAGTGAGGTGGTTCTTTGCGGCTGCCTTTCGGTGACTCTTGGGGAACAGCCTCCGTCTTTTTTCGGTTGAGGATTTCATCGGGGACGACGCCGACAAGAGCGCGTTTCATCAGGGAGCGGCGCTGGCCGACGCGGACGATCTGTTCGCGGGGGATGGCGTACATAAATTCCAGCAGGTCCCGGTCATAGTAGGGATAGCGTACGTCGCGGAGCAACTCGGAGTGGAGGGCACAGGACGCCACGAACCTCCGAGTGGCCGACAAATTATCGATGTGGTTCTGAAAGCTAGGCAAGGGGCCGAGCAGTTTAATTCTGGAGGAATAGCCGCGGAAGGCGGCGCGATTGCGGCGCGTGAAGTCGGGATGAAACCAGGGAGCGGCTGGATTTACGTATTCTGGGGTGTCCTGAGTGACGAATCCTCGAACGGCGTCCCAAAGCAGAGGGAGTCGGTTTTTTCTCATTTTGGCGGCCCAGGCGTTCAGTTGGCTGTGGAGCGTGAAGAAATGCGCTCTTGCCAGGAGATTTTGGAATTCCGGCGTCGGTGTGGGCACGCCGTCGCCTGTAACCTCGCCTCCGATGCCGGAGAGGGTGATGCGGTAGCCTTGGGATTTTATGTAGGCTGCATTTTGCTTGAGAAATTCGGAGGTGCGGCTGTTGGGGATTGGGGTCGCCGCAAGGCGATCTGTTGCAAATTCGGATCCGAAAGGCATTTGTGAGTGATCTTCTTTTAGGGCAGCGGCATCGATGTGGTGACCGGTGCGGCCGCGTTTTTCCTCGACTTTGGTGAAATGGGGGAGTTCACCCCAGTTTGGCTTAGACTCGTCGTACCAGGTGATAGTATCGAGGCGCGGGCATTCGGCGGCACCGCGGGCGACGACTAAGTCGGCCATACAGACAATGGAGGAGGAGTCCATGCCGCCGCTGAGTTCAGCGAGGACGGGGCGATCGGAACGGAGGCGGCGCTGGACGGCTGTGGCGAAGGTGGAGCGGAAGTGTTCTTCGTATTCAGCGTCTGTACGATAGCGGATGCGCTTGCCAGGATCAAAATCCCAATATTTGCCGAGGATATGCTTTCCGGGGCGGAGGAGCACGGACGAGGAGGGCGGCACGGCGTAGATGCCGACGTAAGGCGTGAGATGCACGGCGGGGAAATAAGTCGCGAACCAGCCGGCGATGTACTCTTCGCAGATTTCGAAGGTTCTGCCCGCGAACAGGACGAGCGGATCGAGGATGGTGCTCCAGGATAGCTGTTTGTCGTCAAATGAATAATAAAGATGCTTCGTGCCGATGGGGTCTTTGGCAAGCAAGACGGCGCGCGCGCGAGGATTCCAGATAGAGAGCGACCAATCTCCGATCAGTTTCCCCAGGCAGTTCGCCCCCCACTTTTCATACGCCGCCGCGACGATGGCGACGTCCGTGGAATTGACGGTTGCTGAGGCGCGCAGTTCGCTAATGAGGTCAGCGCGATTGTCAAGGCGGCCGTCCCAGGTGATGACAGCGCCAGACGGAGAAATGCATGGCTGATTCTCGCGATGCGATTCCTTCGTGGTGTAGAAGGCGCGATAGAGGATCCTTATGCCACCTTTCGAGTATGATTCGTTGCTGTCGGGACCGTAGGGAGCGAGAACCGCGCTGACTTTCTCGATGTAGTCCGGGGCAGGCGGCTCGTCTTCAAAATTCCATCTTCCAAACTGGACGCTCATGATTTGTCCCTCGCTTCGATCTCGATATGCTTCCCGCGACTGTTTTTGTTAGCCTGATACGCGCTAGCCTTGGATAGAACCCTGCCATCTCAGGTTAGGCTCCATCGTTGTATCCAGGTTTATGATCCCCAAGACTCGAAGGTCCTTGAGCCAACCTTCGAGCCAGAGCGTACGCTTCAAAGCGACTATGGGAACTTCTTCGCCCCGCCGAACCTTCTGCAAGGCCTCCGAGATACGTGCCGAGTCCACAATTCCGAGCGAACTGCTAAGCATGTTCTGGGTCATCTCCGCGAAATGAGCCCAGCCGTTTGACATGGCTACCATCGGCGACCGGGCAACAAATGCTTTCGTCTTTCTGTTTAGGATCTCGTCCGGCACGATACCGACGAGTGCGCGGCGCATGAGGGAACGGCGTTGGGTCGGGCGGACGAGTTGTTCCCGTGGGATCGCGAACATGAATTCCAGCAAGTCGCGATCCAGATAGGGGTAGCGTTTCTCGTAGGGTGGTTCGAATGGCAAAGCGGTGCGCGACAGTTGCCTTCGCAAGGCATCGAGTGTGCTCACATTTTCCTGGAAGCTTGGCAGAGAACCGAATAGCTTTGTCCTGGAGGGGTAGCCGGTCAGCGCCGCCCAATGGCGCTTCACAAAGCCGGATTGCAGCCATGGGGCCGGGCGCATATATTTCGGGACACCCACGAGGGCGGGAGGGAAGAATCCACGGGCGGCTTCCCAGAACAGATGGAACCAGGGCTTTCTCTTTTCCAGGGCCCAGACTTTCAGCTCATGAGCGAGGGCGCCGAATTGTGCTCGTGCGAGAAGATTCTCAAGCTCGGGCGCGGGTGTGGGCACACCGCCCATGACTTCGTCGCCACCGATGCCGGAAAGCACGACGCGATTTCCTAGCGAGGCCATACACATCCTGACTTGCGGAGAAGTGCGGCCATCGTAGCCGGGAGTTGGCACAAAGCGGCCGTGAGGAGATTCGGGCGGTGGTTCAGGTGCGGGGATTTTTTCCGGATCTTGCGCACCGACGTTGATGTGCCAGCCGGTGCGACCGCGCTTTTCTTCAACTTTGGTGAAATAGGGGCGCTCGTTCCAGTTAGGTTCGGCGTCGTCGAAGTAGGAGATGGTATCGAGACGAGGCGTGTCGGTGGCGCCGCGGGCAACAATGGTATCGGCCATGCAGACGATGGACGAGGAGTCCCTGCCACCGCTAAGCTCGGCGAGAACGGGCCTATCGGAACGGAGTTTGCGCTGGACTGCTGCTGCAAAAACGACGCGGAAGTGCTCCTCGTACTCAGCCTCAGTGCGGTAACGGATTTTGTTCTTCGGGTCGAAATCCCAATACTTGCTCACTGCGTGTTTTCCGGGTCGGAGGAGCACCGACGAAGACGGCGGCACCGAGTGAATGCCGACGCAGGGTGTTAAATCAACGGCCGGAAACATAGAGAACCAACCGGCGATGTATTCTTCGTTGAGAGCAAAGGTTTTACCCGCAAGGCGAACGAGCGGATCGAGAATCGTGCTCCAAGTGACCTGATTGTTGTCGAAAGAGTAGTAAAGATGGCGTGTGCCGATGGGGTCTTTGGCCAGGATCAGCGAGTGGTTGCCAGGGTTCCAGATGGAGAGCGCCCAATCTCCGATGAGCTTGGCAAAGCAATTGGCGCCCCACTTTTCGAAGGCCATTGCGACGATGGCCACGTCCGTGGAAGCATTGGTCAAGGAATCGCTCAGTTCGCGGATGAGCTCAGCACGATTGTCCAAGCGGCCGTCCCAAGTGATCACGGCTCCGGAAGAAGAAATATGCGGCTGCTTCTCGCGATGCGATTCCTTCGTGGTGTAGAAGGCGTGATAGAGGATCCTTATGCCACCCTTGGAATAGGATTCGTTGCTATCGGGGCCGTAGGGAGCGAGAGTCGCACTGACTTTCTCGATGTAGTCCGGGGCAGGCGGCTGGCCTTCGAAATTCCATATTCCAAACTGGACGCTCATATAGTTGCCTTTGCCCAGAATCTTCAACCTGTCGTTTATTAGCATCGATCCAAGACTGCGTACATTTCCTGCACGTACGGTTTGTCGTTGACCACGCGACCATCCACCTCGACCCAGGCATGCGCCTTGAATGGCAACTGTTGTGCCCCGATTACCATTTGGGCGAATATCCCATGGCTCTTGAGGAGGCAACTCGTCGCTGCCGAACGCTGCAAACAAAGCGCCTCTTTCCAGTACCAGATACAAGCCATGTCGACGGCCGAACAAACGCATTCCACTGCGTCAGGAGCAGGCGTCGTCTTTCCCACCGGATAGTTGCGAACCTTGTCGTAGAGCACCGCGAAATTACCTCGCGCCAAGTAGAGATCGAAGTGAATCAGCTTCAAGTACGCTTTCAAAACAAGAAACGACATAGTGCACACCTCATTCACACGCCAGCTGCAACTGATGAGCAGTTCATTCCGACCCTGCCCGAGCACAATGGTGCGTTAGGTCTCTCGATCGGACTGTCGTGTCGATTCCATCATCTTGGTTCCAGCTCAGACCGCCACGCCGGATTCCTGCTCTTCGACCAAGTGACACTTCTTCAAGTTCTGGAGAAATTCGCGCACGTCGTTCTCCGCAAGGTCCCGGCTAACGCCGAACTCTCGGCGGATCTCATCGACGATCCCTGACTCGGTGGATCCGTTTTTCAGAAGTTCGAGGATTCGCGATCCAACGAAGTTGAGGTTGAACATCTGACCTTGCCGGACATCCAGCACAATTGCGCCGTCCTGGTTGTGTGTGCTGCGCACCGTGTCAGAAACTCTGTACATTGCTGCCCCATCCCTTGTTTTTCCGAAGTCGAATGCCTGGAGCGCACTGTGCCACCCTTCGATACCTGAAAGCCAGTAAAAGGTGAAAAGGTTCGGTAAACCAACATGCGCAAAGAGAAGTTGCTTAATAACAACAAGATGCGTTTCAGATTTCTTGCGTGGAAAAAATCAAAGTGTCCGCTTTTTAATCAGCATTGCCGTCGCTGAAGTCCCCTACGATAGGGCGGCAAGGAACAAAGTCCGACGCAGCTTGTATTTACAGAGAAGTTTCTCGGAACTTTTCGTCGATGCTAGAGGCTGTGGAAAAAGATTGGTTGGAGGGGCGACTCGAAGCAAACTTGAGAGAATGGGAATTGCCGTCTTCCACGATTTCTCCGCAGGAAAGAACAAGAACTCTGCCAAAGGTGGCGAATGTTGAAGGGCGGTGGGAAACAACAATCAGCGTTGACGCTGTGAGGCCACGGCGAACGTTCCCAAGAATGACTCTCTCTGAAGAAGGGTCCAGGCAGGAAGTTGCCTCATCCAAGATCAAAATCCGAGGTCGCTGCAGAATCGCTCTTGCGAGGGCGAGTCGTTGGCGCTGACCTCCGGAAAGCTGGCAGCCTCCGGGTCCGATCCGTTGGCGTAAGCCATCGGGCAATGCTGCAACAAATTGCGCGAGGCCCACGCTGCGAATGGCCTCTTGTAGTTCATCGTCAGGCGCTGCCGGCCGCACAAAGCGAAGATTGAAGGACAACGTTCCATCAAACAGGACGGGATCGCGTGGCAGATAGCAGACGTAGCGGCGCAGCTCTTTGAGTTGAATGTTCCGGATATCTACGTTTCCGATGCGGATCGAACCGGAATCAGGGTCGTAGAGTCGTGCTATGAGTTTTGCAAGAGTGGTTTTTCCGGCGCCGTTCTCCCCAGCGATGGCGACCTGTTCGCCCGGCAGGATTCGAAGCGAGGGGATGTGAAGCATGTTTTTTTGCCTCCGATACCCAAACCCAACCTCGGCAAAATCAATCTGGGGATGATGTTGCCGCGAGAGACAAACGGCAGCAGCGGCGTTCGTCACGCTCGGGCGTAACTCAAGCGCGGACTTCAACTGCCGGACACTGGCGAAGGTTTTCTGTGCTCTCGCGTAGAGATCAGCGGCGCCACTGAGAGGATCAAAGAGTTGCGTAACCAAGCCATAGAAGGCCACAAGCCCGCCGACGCTGAAGGTTCCTGACAGCACCATCTGGCCGCCGTAGCCAATGACAGTGCACATGGCCAAAACAACCGCCATGGAACTCCATACCGTGAACCAAACGCTGGTGGTGAATAGCTTTTGTTGTGACCTGACTCCATGAGCCAGGAGCCGGAAGGCCCGTCGTTCCTGGCGTTTTTCTTGTCCTAACAGTTGAATGGGAATCACCGAGGAAAGATGTTCTTCGAGGAATGTGCTCCACGCCAGCCGATTGCTTTGCACGGCGTCCGCGCTGGCCGCGAGCCTTCGGCGGAAGTGCTGCCGCGCGATTAGAAAAACCGGGACGAGGGGGAGAACGGCCAGTGTAAGCAAAGGACTGAGCACGAACATAGTCGTCAGCGTGAAGCTGGCCGTCAGGAACATGCGCAAGATTGCGGGCAGGAGGTCGGATCCGAAATACGAAACCTCTTCGATCGGCTCTTTGAGCGGGTACATCACGCTACCGACCGGCGTGTCTTCGTAATATTCGGCCGAGAGCGTGTCGAGGCGTCCAAGGAGGTTCATTCTCAACGTGAGCGTGAGCCTTTGGGCGGCAGTCAGCATCAAGTAACTGCCCAGGCTCGTGAGCGCCATCCTGCCCTGGTAGCCGAGAAAGATCAGGCCAACCGCCAATAGGAGCAATCCCATCTTTCTCTGCGGGATGATCTGATCGATGAGCCACTTGAGTACGAGCGGAGTGAGAAGTGCCAGAAGACTGCCGGCGGTGATGCACAGAAAACTAGCCAGATGCCAGTGCACCAGCGGTCGAATCTGTCTTGAAAGCCACTGGAGTTCGCTCGGTACCCAGGACCTCCAACGGCTTCGTTCATGAGAGAGAGAGGACAACAGTCACACCCGAAAACCGAGACTAGCCAGGTACGGAAAGCTTGTCCACAAAATGAGTGCAGCGTTCGCTTTTCCCTCAACTACATAAAGTTTTCCAGCAATCAGAAGGATTCGCGTGCAGGGCAGCAACCCCGTTTGTCCGGCAAACCGACAAGATCAGCCGAGCTTTCTCGCCACTGTGACAATTCGGCCAAGGACCTCGGCATCCTGGTGGTAGCGCAAATGTTCGGAACGACGGAACTGCGGGGAATACGGATGGATGACCAGAGTTCCATTCTCGATACCACAACATGCGCACAAGTATGTCCCGTTGCGCAGTTGGATCACATACACCGGCTGTTGCCATGCCGGTTTCGACGTGAAATGGATTGGCCTCTTATCGCGGCGATTCACGAGGGCAAACAGCCCGTTGGCCAGGCAAGGATGAAGCACATCATATTCGCCGCCGATCCAGAAGAAGTCGTCCAGAGCAGCGTCTTCCAGGCCAGACAATGGCCCGATGGATTCTCGCAGGAAGAACGGAATTTCCTCGCATCGTTCAAGCATCTGCTCAAGGAATCCGTTCCGATCTGGCATGTCGTTCTCATCCGACTTTTCGACGGACTCCGCGCCCAGCACTCTGCGAGCGAGATGGTCGGGTACCGATTCCGGGCCGGCCTCTGCCAAGGCAATTCCAATCGCCTTCAGAAACACGTGGAACTGCAAACCGCAGAGCGAGCAGATCGTAATCGCCTTCTGTAAGTGACGCGGTGGCGCGTTGAAAAGCTCGTAATCGCAGAGAGAACTGGGAGAAACTAAATATCTTTCATCCCCAAGCAGACGCGCAATGTTGCGACTCATTCCCGCAATTTCCCGCAGAGAGAGACGCAGCTTGGCGCGTGAGGCGCGGAGGAGTTGGCCGAATTTCTTGTCCGTGACGAGCGGTCGCGGTTTCCAATGTTTTGCCAGGTCCTTTGGAACGTCCGCCTGCTCGGTCTGAAGCATGGGGCGGATTTCGAGATCCACAACGCCCACAAGCCGTGCCTCGCGTGGAACTTTCAGTTCGACTTGGGCATAAGAGAGCGACGTACCGATCGGAACGATGATGCCTTTTTCTACAACGCGCAAGCGGCAACAAAAAAGACCCCTTTTGTGTTCGATCAGAAATATTTGGGTGGACGTTGCGCCATTTGTTTTAGGGATACAACCGTTCGGGAATCTTGGATTCACACGAACAATACTTCCGGGAATCAAATCGGGGAAAGCCAGGGCATCTTGGCGTCCAATCTTTGCATACAAGAAGCCTCCATTACCGATTTCGGGGAGGAAACGAAGTCGCCTGGGAGCAGTGATTTCGAGGAGCTGTGCCAGAGGTGCAATGGGAGGCACCGAAGCGCCGCGGGAACGGTTTCGGAGCCAGGGAATCCATGCTTCAGCATCTACCAGAGAGGAATCGAGCAGCATCGTGCGCTTTGACAGCAAGAGAACTTGCAATCGGGGAATGTCTTCCAGATCACATCCCAACACGCGCAGCCAATCAGAGAACCGGTAGCCGGAGATCTGGCTGAGTGCAAACACCTGATGAAGGCTTGGACTGAAGGTCCCAAGCCGGAACTCATGGTAGAGAGTGTGCGGAAGGAAGTAGGGCGAAGAACGACCGAATCGTGCCCCAGATAGTTGGGAGGTTTGAGAGAGGGTAAGGTGTTTGCTCGCAAGGACGGATCGGACTCGCTCGGCGATGTCGGCGCCCCTGGCGGAATTTGGTTTGATGCTCACGTAAGCCTCTGGCTATGTTTTTCCCGCGAGGCGTGCGTGTTGCGCGTCAGGTCTTGCCGCAGTAATGCTCGTACGCGGACGGTTGTCTGAAAACTCACGAATCCAGACCGCGTCCAAACTGCAAGCTCGCAGAGATTCGTTCGGTATAAATGCGAGTTCGCAAACCTGTGATAAACATTTGTAACCTGTCCCTGATCGGGGACAGCAGGGCCGGAACCGCCGGGAAACAGACGGTTCTGATGAGCGCGTCGAGAATGCGTCGGTTTGACGGCTGGCCACAATCGGGGCCAGACACGATGAATGCCGTCAACTACGGCCAGTAGCAGGCACTTTGACACCAACGACGAGAATTCCGTTTTTCACAAATGGTCCGTTAAACCTGTGGAAAAGGCTCAAAAGTGCGGTAACATAGCGCAACTCCGAGGTTGTAGTGCGATGTTGGCCCCGACATCGGCCACGGATGCTGGTAAGCGGCTGAGAGCTGCGCGGAAACGGTTGCGCCTGTCCACGCGCGAAGTGGCAGACCTCAGTCGGGAGATCGCGCTCAGGAAAAACGCTCCGGACTTCTTTATCTCTCGCACTTGGCTATGCCGTCTCGAAGCGGGAGAGCTCAAACTTAATATCTACAGACTTCAAAGCTTGAGCCTGATCTATAGGCTGGGCCTCGACGAAATTTTGTCGTACTTCGGCGTTGATATGCGCGACGCCGGCACCGAACAAAAACTCGTGGGACTACCGCACACTTACTTGGTGACGCCGACGCTTGGAGACGCGCAGAGCACACTTGTGGCCCCGCTGGAACTCCGAGAGAAAGTCGACTTCGCGAGTACCAACTTGGTCTCGCGCATGTTTGAGAGCTGGGGCGAGATTCCGGTTACACTGCTCCAGCACATGGACTGGCGGAATTCCCTTTACGGATATATCGGGATTGAAGACCGCACGCTTTACCCAATGCTGAGGCCCGGTTCGTTTGTGAAGATCGACTCCCAGCAGACGAACGTCCTACCGGGCGGCTGGCACGACGAATTCGAGCGGCCAATCTACTTTGTGGAGCTTCGAGATAACCTATATGTGTGCTGTTGGTGCGATGTGAACGGCAGCCAGTTGGTGCTTCTCCCCTCGGCCCAATCTGGAAAGAAGTCGAGACAGGTTCGCTACCCAGGGGACGCCGACATTGTCGGTCGAGTCACCGCGGTCACGATGTACATTGCAGAGATGCGGTAGTTTAGTGCAAAGGGTTTGCCTCTTTCTCGCGACGGGTTCGGACGCGGTGGGAGAGGCTATTGAAGCCTTGCGGAGTGGTTCGGAGAAATCACCTTTCGGCTCCGCTGCCTCCGTGCCTCAGAAAAACACTGGAGCAACCAAGTTTTGAAGGTTCCACGACCGGGATCGAACTGGTTCACCGTCCGGAAGATAACCATGAATGCCTTTTCGACCATCTCCTCCTCTTCGCGATCATCGTGCAGGATTTCGCGTGCGGTTCGGAAGGCCAAATCACTATACCTTTCGTACAGGACTGCGAAGGCATCATTGCAGCCTATGCGCAGGGCCGCCATGAGATCTTCGTCACTGAGCATCTGAAGGCGAGAGGGGGAGAGGAACAAGGCTGCCAGTTCGTCGTCCGATAGAGACATGAGCCGAACCTCCTCTCTGACTTCAACAACCGTGTCCAATTTTATGCCCATTTCGCCTGCTAGCAACATTGTGAATGACTTCGCCTCCGGTGCCCGTGGACGAACAGGAATCGCAATACAAGTTTCGCGAACGCTTGGAAAGCCATGATGTCTACGATTCTGCTTATGTGCCGTACGTTTCTCCTAAACGGAATTGTCCAGGCTTGCGCGCCGTAACTCTTGGCGATGTGACCAGAAAAACTCCAGAGCCGCCATGCGCATCCCCTCGCGGTAACCCGTTTGCTCGATTTCCGATTTGCGCCATGGCGCACAGTTCGTCCCTTCCGCAGTTAGTTGTTCTGCAATTGCCTCCTCAAGCTCGTTTAGGTTGGTGATTCCGTCCTTGAATTGTGCTTGGAGTCGCGCGCGCGTGATAATGTGGCCCTCGATTCGGGCGAAGCGATATCGCTGAAATTCGGCATTCATTGTCTTTTCTCCTCATTTGGGATGGGTTAACGGACAAAATGAGCGGCGCCAGCGTCGGACCGACGCTGGCGCCGCAAAAAATTGGAAATAGGGGCACGATAAGAATGTGCCCCTAATGATTGTCAGCAGTTCAGGAACAATCTGCCGTCCGCGTTGAATACGTCCCGCAAGATGATCCTTGCCTCGCGGAGATTTCGGTGGACCGTCCGCCGGTCGGTTCCCATAGCATCGGCGATGGCGTCAGGGTCAAGGATCGGCCGTCTTCCTCTGTCACGTTTCCACTTGTCCGGATCGCCCGATGCCGTGTACGCGTGTTCCTTCAGAGCGCGATCCGGGCCGAGTTCTCGAATGCATTGCAGAGTTTGGAACACAGAAGGGCGCAAGTGGGGGAAACTTGTCACTTGGTTAAGCAGGTCTCTGGTGATGATGTCCTGCTCGACTTTGTTACGGCACGGCCTTTTACGCGTGGGAACGGTTGCGAGATTGGCAACAGAGCGAACTTCATCGTTCTCCTTTCGCATGAAATACGACCGGACCGTGCCTAATGCCAAGGCACGCACAAGATAGCGGCGAAAACGGTCCGTCCCCGGCTTCACAGCATAGTTGTGCTGAAATACGTCGATCATGGTTGTGACTGCGCCGTCGTACATCAATTCCAGCTGCCAATCGGAGGGGTAGAGGAATAGCTTGTGTGCTCGGCGGCGTGCAGCCTTTTCAGCCAAGGGCAGCGTACAGGCAAGAAATACGTCCAATGCCTTCGGGTGACCGTGATCGTAGCGGTACACGGCCTCGGCGACCTCAATGCGGAGCATTTTGTCGGCGGTGGTGAATAGATACTGCAATAGATCCTGCATCTGTACAGCATCAAGAGGTGGAATTTGTTTGTGGGCGAGTAAATTGTTTACGTTGGCAAGCATGGCGGCTGATCTCCTTTCGCGGTTTTGTTCAGGGTTCTGGGCCTTTTAGGCCAAGAAAAAACATTCGTTTCATAGCGGCGATGGTTGAGCGCAGAGAGGCGCTGTCAATCTCCGGAGCGCAGCGGAGCCGGAACGGGCGCGGAAGCGAGCACGGCGCGGATTCCGGGTATGCGCCGCGCAGAGCTGCACAAGCGGGATTGACAGAAGGAGCCGACCGTAGCTCCAAACTTCGCCATGAAACGAATGTGGAATGGTAGGAAGATCAGCCAAAAAGCTGGACCTAGAACTGGAGGTGGGGGTCTTGAGCTCCCGGTGCTAATAGATTTCCGGTCTTTGTGGTGTCGAACTCACGGGCTGTGGTGCAGGAAGGGATTGCTTGATGATCGAGCCTGTGGAGGGCAAGCAGGTTGGCTTGCCAAAGCATGCGTTGCCTCTTGGTGAGTGAGAGGAGTTACGGAATAGTTAGTAGGATCACATTTCTCAGAAAGAACGTTCTCAGTCGCGAGGATAGGAGAGTCATTTGATCTGTCTTTGTCTAACGGCTTTTGGATTCCAGGCAGCAAAAATGGTTGACTGACACGTTCGTCTACAACGAAGGGGATCGGGAGAGGCACTCTGACGAAGTCCGTAGTAAGTGTATAGTGACAGGCAATTGTTGTACGGGCCACGTAGCGCACCTTACTGGAGGGTTACTCATGGCCGGATTTCCTCGCATGACTTCCTGTCATACGCTTTTCTCTATTCTCGCTATGGCTTTGCTTTTCCCCGCGTCACGTGCGAACGGGCAGGTACCACCCACGCCCGCTCAAATTGAAGCCTTCCCCGAATGTTCCCTCGCCAAGACGAATGAGAACTGCAAGCTCATCATCGACCGGGGAAATCCTGTGGCGCCGCCCGCCGTGCAGATGTATTCGGACCAAACCCTCACGGTTATCGTGAAGAACCCTTTGTTTTTCGAGAGGTATTTCCTGGACTACCAGACCGGGCAGGCGACTCTTTCACCTGATGTCACGTCCAGTATCATCCAGGGCTTCCTACCGTCGCTGGCAAAGGCCGAATTCCACGCTGCCGCTCGGCTGGCTGATCCATGCGGGGCGGCGTTGGCCGCAACACCCACAGCCGGCAATGTGGCCAAGATTGTCTCCCCATTCCAAGACTGCCTTTCCTTGCTCGCCAAGGATGCGACCGATATCTACCGAAGACTGGAACCGTTCGTTGCCCCTGATTCCCTTACGCCGGTTGTGAGTGGAAAACTCGAGAATCCGGCCGACATCCAGGCTTCCATAGCGACGTTTGAAAAGTCCGAGGTCGCGCTCTCTGCCAAGATCACGAGTATTTCGGGGGATACAAATTTCAAGAACAGTGTTCCTGACGGTCCCGCGATTCTGCAACTCACCGATCTGCAAAAGCTCGCTGACTCGGTTGCCAACGATCTCCTGGGGTACAGCCAGAGAATCGCGGAGCTGCCCACGGCAGCGGGCTTGATCAAGAATGGATTTCAGGATTGCGCGAACATCGTCGGCGTCACAGACAAAGAGAAAAAAGACCAGATTCAGTGCGTCGCCATAACATCACGGCGGGACAGCGACCGCATCTATCAGAAAATGGTCACAAGGACGATTACCTATTCGTTGAATACGCTCAACCTTGTCTCTAACTTCCAGGAAGCGGCCCCGGACCCGACGAAGAAGAAATTGCTGGCGAGCATCGCGATCACTTTTGCCGATAGCCCGAATCAATCCGTCCGCTCCGCTTTCCGCTGGGAAGCCTCGGCTGGCGCATTCTTTTCGACACTTCCTGTCCGCTCCTTTGCTGCTGCGCCGGTTTTCACCGGAAACACGATTACGGATAAGATTGTCGCCCAAAACGTCTTGCATCCGACCGTGGTTCCCTTCGCGGCGGGCAACTATCGGCTCACAAACGACCTGCCATGGAGCCGTTGGAAGTCCAACCTTTATTGGACAGGTGCCGTCGGCATAAATCCGAACACCGTAACCGCTGACTTTGCGACCGGGCTCTCCCTGTCGTGGCGGGCGCTGATGGTGAGCGCCCTGTGTCATTTCGGGCATGATCTCCGCCTGACGCAAGGATTGACCGTAGGCGAAAGCCTCGGTGCAGGTTTCAACGGAAGCATCCCAACGCAGACTTACTGGACCGAGTCCTTTGCACTCGGATTGAGTGTCCGAGTCCCATCGCTCACTGGAAGGTGATTGAAGGGTTTGAATCCCGTCGGTTAACTGCGGGTGATATGGAAAATGACAAGTAGAGCTAACTGCTTTGAAATGTGGTGGCCAGGGACGGAGTTGAACCGCCGACGGCAGCCTTTTCAGGGCCAAAATTAACAGTGATTACAACGACTTCGTGGCACGGGTGGCGCTAGAAGTTGTTGATAGTGCGTGGTGGAAACGGCAACTGCGGGTAAAAAGTGCGGGACAGCGGAACACTAGCCTGGTCTTCTACAAAGGGGGCATCGCGGCAGCCATTATTGGCCTTCGCGTAGGTTCTCTGCACGTCTGGTTTTCGCGACAGCCGCTTTGATCTTGGCGCTGTCGTCGCGAAGTCTCGGCTCGTTCCAATGCGGCAGAGGATCACGTTCTGCCAAGCGTAGCAGGACTTCACCCCCGGTATTCTCATCGAACAGCGCGTGAATGAACTTGTAGGTTCGATCGACGACATCGATCATGAGGCGCTTCATTTCGTCGTCGTTCAGACGCGACACTTTGGGCCAGGGAATGACACCGTAAGGACTGGTGACCGTGACATCCGCGTAGTCCCCAGATGCAGAAGACGGAGATGTGCCGGCATGGAAATCCTCCAGTATCGAATTGCGAAAGCACTGCAGAACCAGGTGTTTTGCAAGGCGCCGCTGAAGTGCAGGGTCTGTAATGAATGCGCGGACTTCGTCATGGTCGCTCCCTTTTAGGTTTGGCATTCCAAGGATTGTAGCTGAGTGAGGCAGAGAACGGCGTCTTTGCTCTCCATTCTTGCGGGGCCCGCGCGGGTACCGCCGTGAAAGAACGGCCCCTACACGGCTTTAAAGGACTTACAAGAGGCGGACGACCTCTAAGTCGTTGGAAATCCCCGGTAGCGGGAACAAAACCGTAGCGTAATCCGTAGTGCGGTACGGCCGATATGAGCGCCGGATCTGGGCACTGCGACAGTCACGCGTACCTTGCCGCCGAATTTCCATAGAGCCTCATGCCCCGTGGACCTGGCTCGCATCGTGGACCCGTCCATGGCGGAGTCGAATGCGGGCAGGCTAAGCCTCATGAGGCGAGTCGAAGTTGCGCAGGAATCCGATTCCGAATCCCGCGTGTCTGAACGTTACCGGGCCGATACTGTAGCACGCCGGGCCGCTTACTCGGCCGGAGGTTCTTCAGCTCAAGGTCACCCCGGCTTTTCCGATTGCATTCGCTGCGCGCGACCACGGCTACGTTGCTGCTGGACACCAGCGTGCCCATCGAGTCCGTCCAGGATTCGCTGGACCACAAGCACATCAGCACCACACAGATTTATGATAAGCGGCGACACTCGGTGCGCGATTCTGCTTCGCACAAAGTACCGATCTGAGCACGCGGGGACAAAATGGGCGAACGAATTCCTCCTTTCAACACCGAACACCTTCAAGCGGCGTGCAAGGTCTTAGGGGACACCTCTTTGGGGCTTACGGGCCCTGAAATCGGGTATGTACTCCAAGATATGAAGGTCGTGGATGTCACACCTGACATGACGAAATGGAAACGTCTGTTTAATGCGTTGGCTGGCGCCCAGAACACTCATCAGGTCGGAAACCATCTCATCATGTTTATCAACCGTGCCATGAATCCCGTGAGCTACGCACGCAACCAGCAAGCGTTTGAATGGCGGCGGGACGAGTTGAATGTCGTGCTGGCGTTCTCGGGGTTCTATATCCGAGAGGACGGCAAAGTAGTCCATTCCACGCGAGAATCGACACTGACCGGCGCGCGTGCGCGTGCGGGTCGTATGAGAGCTGCA
The DNA here is from genome assembly GCA_963791085.1 of uncultured Acidobacteriaceae bacterium. Lineage (GTDB taxonomy): Bacteria > Acidobacteriota > Terriglobia > Terriglobales > Acidobacteriaceae > Acidiflorens. Next base: position 1,200,502 of record CAWBQG010000001.1, read on the forward strand.
CTGGAGCATCGGAATGTGCACCCGGAGGTTTTGAAGTACTGCCGGGCTGAGTTCATCCAAGAAAACTACTTTCACGCGGTGCTGGAGGCGGTGAAAGGTGTCGCGGAACGAATAAGGGTGCTCTCGGGGCTTGTCTCGGATGGTGCTGAACTGATCAATGAAGCATTCGGCATAAAAGCGCCGATTCTCGCGATAAATGCGCTTGTAACAGATTCCGAGAAAAGCGAACACAAAGGGTTCGGTCAACTGCTTATCGGGTTGTTCGGAATGGTGAGAAACCCTACAGCCCATGCGCCCAAGATCATTTGGCCGATGCCGGAGGAAGATGCACTGGACATTCTGACACTAGTCTCTCTGGTGCATCGAAAACTCGACCGTGCTAGGAAAATCTGACCTTTTATGGTTGTTGCTGCAATAATGTCTAGAGTGGATAAAGCTGATGCCCACACTCGATGATGTGTACCGGAAATTCGGCGAAACGGCTGAGGCAGCGCAGCTGCTCGAAACCGAACTTGGCACGATATTGATGATGGCCCGCTGCATTGATGAGGGACTACTCGGACAGAAGAATCCCACGCGTGCCGCCGACATTCTCGATTCTGTCAATCGCCATACGCTCGGGCAGCTCCTTAAGAACCTCAATAATCGCACGCAGTCACTCGACGCGCTTGACGCGCTTCTCGTAAAAGCACGCGATGAGCGGAACCGACTTTCTCACTCGTTCTATCGCGAGCATAATTTCCGAAGAAATTCCGACGAGGGCAGAGCCCTGATGCTGGAAGACCTTGAGACCGTCCATTCGGCGCTGCTCGATGCGTACAAAGCCGTCCTCGCCCTTGGTGGGGTCGATCTCGATGAGATGGCCGAAATGCAGCTGCCTACGCGCCATCTTCCAATCTGAATAGGCAAAGAAGCTGGCTACGCGATAGACGGAGTGATAGATAATTGACGAGCTTGGGCGCGAAGTGAAACGGATGAAAGCCCTGCCCTCCTACGCCCGGAGGAGAGATAGGATTAGATCTGTAGAGAAGGGCATTAATCGTCGTAGATAAACTCTATCATTCACTATGTTCAAAGAAATCTTGTTGCAGTGGCAAGCGCATCGCGCACTCACAAGTCCACCCTCAGAAGCAATTGTGCTTTGGCGAGAGCAGAATCGGAGCGTCTGGATCGCCAACGCCTGGGGGCCGGCTGTTCCCTACGGCCCTGTGGATCATGGCGATGGTCATCAGAATCATGGCTATAAGCGAGTGAAAGGCAATCCGGAAGCGGTTCGCCAGATTCCCGAAACACAAGGCTGGCCTGAATTTCAGGAATTCTTAATCGCAGTCAATGGAGCTGAAACCCCGATTGAGAGCGTTGGCTGCGAGAAAGGATTTTTCCCCGCCAAGGGGACGGGAGATGCCGTCGTCGAGTTGGGCTCTTATGTCGATGTGCTATTCACGGAACTGGCGCTCAACGAACGTCCTGAAAATCTGCTGCTACTTGCGAGTCTTTTACTCCAGGCCGTCAAAGGGTGTGAGAGCTGGTGGGGGGCCGTAGAGATTGCCTTACAGCCGTTCAAGGGAATTTACGGAGCAACGGGTGCCCAGTGGGGGCTGTTACTTAGAGTCACCAATGGAGGCCGAAATGAGGACGAGGCCCGCAGATTCTGGGGAGAAACGCTGAAACGCATAGGCAAGGCTGTTTCACAGCTGCCAAGCGATTTCAGATTCCGCGAAACTAGTACTGAAAATGGATGGCATGGAGAATGATTTACCCCCTTCATCATCGTCGGACCTTGTCTCGCTTGCGACAAGAGTCTCTGCCCCTTATCTTGTGAGTCCGCAAACCTCCGAATGCTTCTGGGAGTTCTTCGCAGCGAAGATGACTGCTAACTAAGCTGGCATACCGGACAAGCACCCTCGCAGGTTGACTTACTCGTTATCGAGTTTTAGCGTAACGTATGATTAACGAGCCGCGTACTTCGTCGTTGGCCCGGATCGTTGTATAAAGGAACCGGGAGTGTCTAGCGATCTTTTCAAGAAGTGGCTTCAGGCCACCGCCGCGAAGCCCACTGCGGGCGTAAGCGTCTACACCGAGCGAAATGGCGCTCGGTCCTTAGGATTAACCTCGCTCAAGAAATTGCTGGGTGATCACTTTGTTGGTGAAGAAACGAGTGTGCAGGCTGGAGGCTACTCCAAATCGGCCAAGATTATCGCCAACAGTCTTCCCACCAACAAGCGCACGCGCTCGGGGGATCTTGGGGAGTTGCTGGCAACGGAATACCTGAATTCGGAGACTCCCTTCGTGGTTCCTCTCAATAAACTTCGATGGAAAAGCGACCGTGAAATGCCGATGCACGGAAACGATGTTATCGGAGTGGATACAAAGACGAAACCAACACGCGTACTGAAGGGGGAATGTAAGAGCCGGGCGGCTTTCGGAAAAGCAACGGTCGAAGAGGCCGCAAAATCCCTGGATCTTCACGAAGGACGTCCCAATCCGTCCACCTTGGCGTTTATAACCAAGCGGCTTTACGAAGAGAATCGCGACACCGAAGCGAAAGTATTCCAGAACTTGCAGGCGGACGGCGCTATCTCCGCTAAGAACGTCAGTCATCTTATATTCGCTTTGGCTGGCAACGACCCATCGGCGCATCTCGCTGGCGGGCCGAAATCAAAGCACTCGGGAATTAAAAGGGAGAGCGCCGCTGTTGTGATCAACGATCACGGCGCTTTCATCGCGGCGGTCTACAAAGGTCATGGCTCAAAATCCTGAAGCAATTAACGAGGCCCTGTCCACTCTTACGCAGCCGCAGACTCGCGGCCGGTTGTTGGCGCGGGGCATGGCTCGCGCGATGATTTGGCGCGACGGCGTTGTGCCGGAGGGAGCCCAGGAATTCTCGCCGAGTCTAACCTCTGATCTACTCGACTTCGGGTACAGTATTTTGGCTCTTGCCCTGGAGCTTCGGGACACGAACAGAGGTCGTGAGGCGAATCAGAGATTCAACATGGACGAGCCTTTTCGCGTGGCTGCGGAAGCCATCGAATCAGCGGTCCGCCGGGGTGATCCGTTGAATGGGGACCAAGGCCGGCATCTGGTAGTGAGCGCCGCAGCATTTCATCTCGCCGGATTCGCGGCGCGATCCTTTTCAATGCTTCCAATTCCAGCTCTAGCCAAGAACCTCGCGTCACCCGAAAGGGCTCTGGGATATCTGCTGCGGAGGGACCTGACGCTGCTGAGAGATCAGATCATTCAATGGCATTCGGATCCTGCGCACACCGACGATGCCATTGCCGCGCGATTGTTGAACGAAGAGGACGAATTCGGTCCAGAGGATGCAGGAGTCGTGGCATTGACAACCTCCTATTATCGAGGCTTGGGACTAGCCGACACCGCCCTCCACTTCGGAAATAGCGTCTTGTTCAATACGGCTCTGCAAGCGATAGAGGGCGTTATTGCCTCGGCCGCGCAAATCGGAAATATTCCAAGCTGGTGGGTGGCGACGTTGAGCGTGCACCTTCTCCGCGATTTGTGGGATCAAAGCCTCTTCGTGCGCCTACCCTCGGATTCCACTCCTCCCCTGCCCGCTCGCTGGGCCGAGCTGAGGCGGGATTTCATAGCGCAGCTTGGCACAAGGCGGCCTCCCCATATAGATTTATGGCCGTCACAGCTCGCAGCAGCATCGCGTGCGGTTGATCCCAATGATGATCTAGTTATCGCTCTGCCAACGAGCGCGGGAAAAACACGGATTGCGGAGCTCTGCATTCTGCGGGCCATGGCTGATGGAAAGCGGGTTATTTATGTGACTCCGCTGCGGGCCCTATCGGCGCAGATCGAAAGAGTGCTTGCGAAAACGTTTGTTCCGTTGGGCGCCACCGTGACGTCGCTCTACGGCGCGAGTGGTGCGACCGTGGCGGACACCAAGACGCTGGCGAGCGCTTCAATAGTGGTGGCAACTCCGGAAAAGCTGGACTTCGCCATACGTCAGGACGCAGACGTTCTCAACGATGTGGGACTCATCGTTTTCGATGAGGGCCATATGATCGGTGTGGGCAGTCGCGAGATCAGGTACGAGGTGCTAATTCAGAGACTACTCCGCCGTGCGGATGCGCCGGCGAGGAGAATAGTGTGTCTCTCCGCCATGTTTAACGCGGATGATCCGTATTTTGAGGATTTTGGTGATTGGCTCCGAAGTGACGTTCCGGGAAACCCGGTAAATGTGCAGTGGCGACCGACGCGACAGCGACTAGCGACGCTCGACTGGAGCACAAGAACAAATACGGGCCGACTCTCCTTCCTTGACGACGAGAAACCATTTGTGCCGAGGTTTGTTGAGGAGCGTGATCCAAAGAATCCACGCAAAAAAGCGTTTCCCAAAGATGAGGTGGAATTCTGTATCTGTGCCGCTAATGCGTTTGCGCGCGACGGTCACACCGTCCTTGTCTACTCGCCGCAGAAAAGCCAGATCGAGCCCTTGGCCCGCGAGTTCAGGCACATGCGCGAGCAGGGGTTTCTCGAAAACGTAAAAGCACCGCAGCCTGAGCATTTAGCCGTTGCGCTGGCCATCGGGCGTGAATGGCTTGGCGGGGACCATGCGGCAGTACGTGCGCTGGAAGTGGGGGTTGGCACTCATCATGGCGCTCTGCCTCGTCCGTTCCTGAATGCAGTCGAGGAGCTGCTCGATGCAAGACGCTTATCTGTGGTGGTGGCCTCGCCGACGCTGGCGCAAGGCATTGACTTGGCGTGCAGCGTATTAATCTTCCGATCCTTAAGGCGGTACGAAGGTGGCCAGTGGGCACCGATTTCGGCTGCGGAATTTTCAAATGTCGTAGGGCGTTCGGGAAGAGCATACGTGGATCTCGATGGTATTTCGGTCCTACCCACATTCGAGGCGAAGACCCGGACACAACAGCACACCCTGTTTAATAAGCTGATCAAGGACTCAAAGGGGCAGAGGCTGTGGAGCGGACTCGCAATGCTGATTTGGCAAATTGGGCAACGGATGGCCGCGAAGCTCGGGGCCAAGCCCGACGAATTACTGGAATATGTGCTGAATCAGCGAGACCTCTGGAATGATGCTCGCCTTGCGGCGAATGAGGACGAAGACGACGAGGACGAGGGCGAGGACAGGCTGGAGGAGCAGATTGCAAACCTGGACGTAGCGCTGTTCTCTTTGATTGAGCCGCTCGATGCGGATGTGTCAGAGGTTGCAGGTACCCTCGACGAGGTGTTGAAGGATTCGCTCTGGAAACGCACATTGGCCCGAGAAGAGGAACCCACGAGGCAACTGGAACGGGAAGTATTGCGATCGCGAGCGGAGTGGCTATGGAGTAACACCACAGCCGAACAGCGCCGGGCTTGTTTCTACTCCGGATTAGGACGTAAGCCTGGTCTTTTCCTACACGACCAAGTCGATGATCTGATTGATGACCTGGTCGAGTTTCAAGCCGCGGTTGCGACGGACGATTCAGACGCGGCCGGCGATGCGGCCGTAGCTTTTTACGAGAAGGTGATGCAAGAATCGTTCTTTGCCGTGAGAAAACTGCCCGAGGACTGGAACACGGTTTTGTCGGAGTGGGTGAAGGGTGCGGCATTCGCTGACATACTGCAGAGCCGATCTCTTCGTGATGCGCAGCGCGCCCAGATATTCATTCAGGAAGGTGTGGTTTTCAAGTTGGTGTGGGCGGTGGAAGCCGTGCGAGTGCAAGCAGTCTCAATGGAGCACGCTCGCGCGGAAGAACTGGGTGATGGTCCCGCCTACGCGCTAACTTACGGAGTTTCATCAATTCCTGCGGCACTTTTGTGCCAGATAGGTTTTGCCTCCAGGGTTGGGGCGATGTGGATTGCCCGGCAAATCTCTGCAGCATTCACGGATATGAATGGCTTGCGCGATTGGCTCAGGGAAAACAATTCGATTCTGTCCGACCCGGATTTCTGGGAATCGGAGGACCAGTACAAGTTATGGATGCAAGTCTCCTCACCGACAGCCGCGGAGCATCCGCGTCAATGGAACCATGCGACCTATACGGTCCCTGTGGAATGGAAATTCGCGAAGCCGCCAACTGCAGATACACAAGTTCGAATCATCCCCGGAAGTGAACGGGCAGGCACGATTTGTGCGACGGACCTGACGCCTCTCGGCGTCGCGCAGTTCACGTTTGATCCGCATGGCGGTGCTCTCGACGGAAGATCGATGGCGGATGGAAGGATTCGCGTCTCGTATTTCGGGAACTAACGTCATGAAGAAGGCCCGTAATAAACGGGATTATCACGCGGTTGCCCTGGAGTGAAACAGCAGCAGTTATTAACGAAAGGGCTTTTGTGGCATGGGATTGTTAACTTTGAGTGGGCTTGATAGGATGGCACACCAATAAATAGCTTCCCACCTAGCGAACGTAAGAGCTCTACGGGGTTCAAATCTATGCCTGTGCAAGACAATAGCACTATGTTCTCGGGGTCATTACTGGTGAATACACGGAGCCGTGTTGAAGAAATTCCCCAGATAGCGCGTTGGTATGTGCGGCATCCATGCAAACAACGCAAAGGGATGAGATGGAGGCAAAACGTAGTGCGGCCACTGCGCTGCAAACTGCTCAAACCTCCGGTTCTGGTCTTCGATCTCGCGCAGGCTGTTGTTTTTGCCCTTTCGTACTTCCTTTATGAGCAACTGCTTTGAAGGAGAGTGTTGCAGCGCGTTGCAGCAACCGTCATGAAAGTCGTCCACGGTGGACTCCAGGACGTCCAGAGGGAGAATTGCAGGCAATGTGAGTATTATCTTGCGCTGCGAAGAGTCCAGCAAAATGTGCAGCACATTCTTGTGACTTCTTCGCGTGGAAGCCAGCAACTCTGCATAATCCATGTACTGGCATGGCGTGGTGTGAGGCACAAATGCCATGTAATAAACTCCACCGCGTCCCGGAACGCTCCTGCGGTGCAAGGAAGTGCTCGGGCGGAAGGAATACAACGGCGTGATGTCCACCGAACTCGTGCCGCCTTTTAGCTTGGAGCCGATGTACTGGTAAAGTTTATCGCGCCCCTTCTGGTAAACGCTCAGGTAGAAGCAGTGGTTGTATGAAGTGCAAAATTTCCAGAAGCCCTGGTCCAAGTCCTGCAGCACCCTTTCCACTCTGGGCACATCGTCTGGATGCAGCTCACGACAGTGAGCAACTCGATTGCGAACAGGTGAGATTTCATCGAACTTGGCTCTGAGCAGACGCTTGGTGGTTAAATACGGTTGAAATCGCTTCCACAGCTTCCCGTCAAAAATGATTTTCTGCAAAGTGTCGAACGACATGTACCACAGGGGGTCATTCTCGCGAGTGGTCATGTGTTGGTGCCGCTTGTCCGCCCTCAGTGACTTCTCCGGCGGAATGCCCGGCCTGCGGCTGCGCTTGAGAGCATTTTCAACCTCGCCGAGCCAGTCAGCACCGTAGTATGCCTTTAGCTCGGTATACACCATCTCACGAAGCCAGCGTTCAAACTCATAAAAACGAAAAAACGCCTGCACGGTATCATCTGAAATAAGCGGTGGTATTTCAATTACTCGGCTTCTCATTTGCTCGATCATGACGCAAAAGATGCAGGTCATACAGGCGAAGCAAATTGTAGCAGCACCTAAAACTGCACCTACGCCAGCCCTTCGATGAATGGTTGCCCAGTAATGGCATCGCACAAGGCATGCAGTTGAGCCCGATTGCAGCCTGTGACCTGCTCTATGTACTCAAAAGTTATGCGCGCGCCACCGGGCAAGACCGGGAAACACGTATCACACCAGCGGATACTGTTCTCTCCTCCCGGCTGGACAGCGGCCCACAGCGCATTATCGTATACGTGAGCGCCAACGCTCCTGTGCTTGACGGCACGGAAAAGGGCGACACCCGCAGCGCTGCAACGTTCATTGAAGCGATGCAGGGATTCAGTCGGACCCAACCGGAAACACCCATGCTTCGGAACGACCATAAAATACTGCACCAGCCAATCAGGGATGTGGTCCGATATGGGCTTTAAATCACCCAGCGTTGGCAGAAGTAAATCCTTGCGCTCACCCAGAATAAAAATTGTCAGCCCCAAGGCAAAAAGGGACCGCAATGGCTCCTCAGTTTGCTGAATGTAGCTGTCCCACAAGTCAGAATCCAGGCGGTCAATGCATTCCCGGTCGGAGAAAATTCGTTTGAGCAGTTCTTCTGTTTGCTGGTGTTCTTCTTCACTCAGAGGTGCCAATACACTCCGATAGCACATTTGCCAGTGGTGCATCTCCTCCACAGTCACGAACTGCCTGTTGTTGGCCACCAACCATGTGCCGATGAGCCGGGATTCCGGTATTGCCCTTATTGTTCGCAGGGCTTCCACGTCAGTATCAAAGGCGGCGGCGATTGCCAGCAATGTTTCCGCGCCTTGGGTCTGATTCTTCTCGACTCGCTGAACGGTGCGTACGCTTTGAAGACCAGCAACCTCAGTCAATTGTTCCTGCGTCCAGGCCCGTTGTGCCCTGAGTTCTCTGATTCGGCTGCCGTAAGTGATTTCTTTCCTCATTTTGTCTGTTCCCTCCCTTTGGATACGCCCATTGTGAAGGCCGACCCAACAGAAGGCCACGTCAGAAACCTGACAGCCGAAACCGGACTTCCTCGCTGTGGGGCCGGGTACTTTTCTTCCTAACCACATGATAAACGGGATTATCACTTACTAAAGACGAGGCCAAGGAACTATTTGTGGTCACCGTCCCTAACTTAGGCTCACAAAGAGCATCTGAAAGTCAAAGAATTGACGGGCAATCTCCGACATGCCGAAGCGGATCATGTCATTGATTCAACGTAAGTTAATGCAGAGATGTAACAGTTTCAGCGAAGTTGGACCGGCTACGGGCCCTCGCGACTTAAGTTATTGAATTTAAATGGTGGCCAGGGACGGAGTTGAACCGCCGACGCCAGCCTTTTCAGGCCAAAATTAACAGTGATTACAATGACTTCGTGGCACGGGTGGCGCTAGAAGTTGTTGATAGTTCCTGGTGGAAACAGCAACTGAAAGTAAAAGTGCGGGTAGCGGAACGACTACCCTCCCATCGAATGGGGGGCATCGTGGCACCTGTTATTCGCCTTCGCGTAGTTTCTGTGCCAACTCCGTCTGTCCTACTCTACTTCTTCGCTGCCCTGACTTTCGCCCACCGTGCTTTCTGAGCGGCTGCCATTTTTCTGCGGGCCGCTGCGGACACCTTGCGTTGTGGTTTGACTCCGCTGTTCCCTGAAACTTTGCCCGTTGCCTTTTCCGCTCTGATCTTCGCCCAGCGTGCGCGTGTGGCCGCTGCTATTCGTTTCCTACCAGCCGCCGATATTTGGCGCGTCGGTCGTGCTGTGGTCTCTATATTGCCTTCACCCAATAGCGATAGAACCTGTTGCAGTCTTGAAATCTCGACCCGAACTTCCTTGACAATATTCTCAACGCTCAATGTGTTCCCCATTGTCGCCAGATGCGACCGGACAGGATAGCACGGCGCTCGCTTCCTAATGACCTTCAAAGCGGCTTTAACCACCACTCAGGCTGGTTCGCAGCTATTCCGAAATCGAGTACTGCCTTGTACCTCTCGACCGCGAAGAATCAGTCTGCCACTCACAACATTGCCCCAACCCAGCCGATCCCAGCCGCCCCCATGGAACTGGCACAGATTCAGAATCGGCTCCTGTTGTAACGCGCGCACGACGCTAAGCGGGACTGCTTACGCTATGTGCGAAGTTAGCTGGGCATCGGCCAAGCCATCAGCGATAGACCGAACACTGCCATCTCAGCATCAACGGCCCGAGGAAAAGAAGGGGTTGTGCGCCGATCCCTGTACATCTGGTTCACTGCGCAGGCTCCGTTTTCATCAATGATGTCGAAGACCGCTCGAAGATCATCCGCATTCTCTTTCTTCGCCAGCCTCAAAGCTTGGTCTACGTCGCCATTACTTTTGTTCAGAAGTCCCAGCAGAGCCGCTGTTCTCCAATCGACAACACCCCAGCTGTCGGGTCTCAAGAACCGAAGCGCAGCGGTTGCAACCTTGGCCCGCCGCTGCCCCGACTCCTCGTCCCGAGATGAACCAAAACCTCTGAGTTGCATAATCGAAAGTATGGCTTCAAGGTCGTCGCGGGCGTCAACTGCGCCACGAAAAGCATTCCACACCGCCTGCGGTGAATTCTGCTGAGCATTTCCCATCCGCTCTTTGAGGCACATCGCCTTCCACTTTTCGATGTCCATCAACAGTACGTGGGCGGCAGCGAGGGCCGATGCGTCTGGCCGATCACCCTGGAGCGCGATTAATCTCAAAACCTCTCTCGCGGAACTCTCGACTTTCAGAGTGAATTGCCAGTCGGAATCCGAGTACTCCTTGTAATAGTTCAAACCATCTAATAGATTCATTGGTCACCTACCCGTGCCGAGTTGTAACAGACGTTCCAATTGCTCACAAGCGATCTGCGGTGGATTGAGTGTGCTGGGAATCTGACCAAAAACGGCACGCATCTGCGCCTCGCGCAATTGGGGCGGATTATTCAGTTCCAAGAAATTTGGTTCTGTGGCTAGAAAGACGGGCCATCTGACGACTCGCTGGCGGTATGTTGCATCCCACAGTCGAATCAGTCGAACAGGATCGTTTTCTCCTACCATCCGCTCCCTAACTTCCCTCGGAGGATCACGATTAGTACGTTCGAGCGGTTGGGGTGGATTTCCATCCACTAGGCAATTGCTGGGCAGAGGTTTCGTGTGAGCCCTGTACCACGCTGCTGCCTCGTCGTGAGACTCGAACCGTTGCACAACTCGAAGGACGGCGACCAAGTGCCAGCCGGGTTCAGCATCGTCGAGATATTGACCTTTGACAGTTAAGTATGCAAGCCGGTCACCCTCTCGCAAGCGTGGTGCGAACATCCCTCCTCGGCAGGTTGCGGTTATCGAGGGAAATGGAGACTCGAAATCAGGTTCCCGTCTACAGGAACCATCGATGAAAGGTGGGAGAGCATGGTTTTGAGCGGCTTGCCGACCATCACGCCTCCTGACCAGCGGTCGATACGTCGCCAGAAAACAGCGTCCCGCAATTTGCTGGTGCACCCGCCTCTCCCGCGCTCCGGTGTTTAGCGCTTTTTCTTGGCTTTCTTCTTGACTGAATGGCGTGCCTTTTGTCTTTCCTCAAGTAAGCCCGCCATCTTGCGCCCGTAGTTTTTAGTCTTTTGCCGACTGGCAGACTTTTTGCGTTCCGCTTTGCCCATAAGGTGCACTCCTCGCGTGAACAATTGCTGTCAAGAATACCGCTGCTTGTAACAGAACCGTACAGAAAATAATCCGAGCTGCCCATTGAAGCAGCCGCGCTACCTTGTTGTTTTGTCGGCTATTTCGGTTGGTGGCCACGGCTAGATCGACAATTCTGGCATCCAGGAAATCTTCGTCGGAAGGCGGCGATGCACGAAATCCCTGTATAACCTTCTCGGGGTCGCAAACGCCCTCGTACTCACGGATACCCAAAGCAAGTGTCGTCAGGAGAAGAGCACCCACTAGAAGAACTCCGATCGTCAGAAACAATATGATTGACACCCTAAACGTGTTTGCGAACTTAAGGATATCTTCTACCTTCAGAAAGATTACTCCGAGGTAAAAGGTTATCAACGTAAGGTACAAGTTCGAGCGGGTCCCAAGGTTGGAGTATCGCTCGGATTCCTCATCGTACACTTCCTTAAACACTCGATACTGAATTTCAGTGGCCATATTGGGATCCAGTTTAGGGGATAGTCAGTGCGGGGCTTTCCTCACCTGCAGAGCCACAACCGCTTCAACCAGTTTAGACTCGCATAGTTCGCTAGCCCTCGCGAGCAGCCCGGTTACATCTGCAGGCTGCACATCGGCAAAGTCGTGAATGAACCGATTTCGATCTTTGGAGAGTCGGTGAAGCAATTTGATGCCCTTCGCGCCCAGGAGTCTTGATCCAGGCAGGTGGATTAAACCCTCCACCTTTCTTCCGAGGCATGAATCGAGTTTTTCCAATATCTGCACTCGCTCGCCTAGTGTCAAACGTGCGAGTGGCTTGCCTCCCGCACATGCATTCGCCGCGTCGGTCCCTTCTGGACCACACTCGATGACGCTCTCGTCAACACAAATCTCCAACATCCTATCGATGTGGGCGTAGCACTTCTGAGCAATACCGAACCGCAGAGTTGATCGCGGCGGCGCTGAAATGGTTTCCGGCGCCCAACGATCGATTGAGCGGAATAAGCCATCTCGAATTACTCTGAGGTCATTCATTGCCGGTGTGTTCTGAAAGATCGTAACGGGCGAGAATCTGATGCACTTTCTCTGGATCCCTAATGACGACGCCCTGTCGTCGCGCGAATTGCCTGTGAAGGTCCCCGGTGTGACCTAGCCAGTCAAATGCGGCGAGTGCGACGAACATGTCGTCTACCCCAAGGACAGAGCGTCGCACCTGCGAGTCCCGCACAATAAACATCCGTGTACTTGTACGTGCAAGGTCGAACAGATTCTGCACCGCAGCCCGATCTTTTATCGTTCTTTGCGCGGATTCGTCTCCAATCGTGATAAATATCATCACACCGGCGGCGAGTAGTTCTTGAAACTTTTTCAGCATCTCGCGGTTCAGAACTTTTGCGGTCACGTTCGGGCTGACAATCACAAGACGCTGCTTAGCAGAAGTGAGGGCATCGTCAAGCAGCGGCGAGAAATCGTAGCAGCACAGCTCACGGACGCGAACACGTTCTAGTTCCCGGTGTTTGTCGGCGAGTATCAGTCGAGCCTGATCTAGGCGAGCAGAGAGGACGATCTTCTCTTGGACAGAGTCGCACTTTTCAAGATCACGAATGCTCTGTTGAACCGTAACGTCCGCCTTTGCAATCTCGTCCTGTAGTGTTTCGACGCGATCTTCTTTACCCATGCTGTTGAGAAGGGCCGGATCGAGATCGTCCCATTGCTGCAGATCCTGTGCAAAGAGATCGGCTGTGCTGAATCCCATCTTTTTCAGTCCTCCAGCGAGAGCAAACGCGCGCTCGTGACTCTCGAATAACTTGCCATCCATGGCAAACGAAACCTGGACTTCGCCTCCGTAATCGGCGACGTATAGCAGAGCGACAGCCTCCCGAAACAGGCGCGTCGCGCGTTCGATTCCTCTGATCGCCAGCAGATCTTTACGCTGATCATTCACACTTCCGGCTGAGCGGATCAACTGCTCTACCTCCGGTAGCTTCAGATCGGAGATGATTGGTTTCCTAGCTGGGAAACTTGGGAACTCCACTAGCCCTCGGTCCCTGATTTCCTTCGGCTGCAAGAGTTCGGTCCATCCCAGCAGTTCGACTTTTCGTAACAAACCATCGAAATGCAAAGTAATGCTCTGCTCCTCGGGAACAATCACTTCAGAGTCAGCGAGAACGGCCCGTCCCTTCTGAGTCATCAATAGTGTTTGAGCGCGGCTTCCCGGAAGACCGGCAAGTGCCAAACTTTCCGTTTGCGCGAGAGACACAAGGGCAGCGCGTACCACGCTGGGCTGCAGACCCAAGAAGGCCGCCACGTCCTCTTGACTGCTCATTCCTGCAGCAACCGAGCGAAGCACGAACTCCTCAATAGGCGGGACCTTTTTGTGTGCCAGCGTGATCACGCGTAGCGAAAGAGAATATACCGGCAGCGCCACCTCTTCGTAGTCAACCAGGTGAAAGCCTGGGCGCCGACGATGGTGGCGAGCAGTACGCCATGCGTTCATGAGCGCACCTCCTCGACACCGCAATCGGATGGATGGGACTCTATGTGCTCAATCACGGATCGAAATGGATTCCGACCAGGTGCGAATCGAGCGAACGACAAGTCGCCCACGAGAACAAGATAGTGCTTGCCCCTTGAGAGTGCCACGTTCAAGCGTCGATCCTCCGCCAAGAATCCTATGCTCATGTTTAAGTTGGAGCGGGTAACTGAATAAATCGTCAGGTCGGCTTCACGGCCCTGAAATGCATCAACTGTGTTTGCCTCAACTGTTAAGCTTCCGAGTTGGTCTGCTCGTTGAGCGATAGCTCGCTGCAATGCGCTCTTTTGGGCCGAGTATCCCGTTAATACAGCCACAGAGTATTTTTTCCTTGCTGATGCGGCGCGTTGGCTCAATCTAACCAAGAGAGAAGCGACTGTTTGAACCTCACAGGAATTGGTATAGCTTGGTCCGAGTTTCTTCTCGAAACGATATGCCAGCCTGCTCGTGTCAAACCAGAGTACAGGTTTTGGTAATACGGGCCCGAGGGTGCGGTCGCGGTCGTCTCTGCAACTGACCAGTTGACCATCGTAGAAACAACTGCTAACGAGGTCGCCAATTTCTTTAACCATCCGGTACTGCAAAGTCAGCGCCGCTTTCGAACACCGCGGGAGCAGCTCATGCAACCTGTCAAACAGTGTCTTGGACAATTCAACGTTCGTGAGACCGTATTTGCCGAGCACTTCCTTCTCGTCTAATTCCTGGTCAACAAATGGAGGAAGCTGCTTCTGGTCGCCCACGAGAATCCATCGCCTCGAACGCGACAGCGGTACTAGGACCTCCGTCGGAGTTGCCTTTGAGGCCTCATCCACGATGCACAAATCAAAGGCAACATCTTGAATACCTTTGATACTAGCTATCCCCACGCACGTCCCAGCTATGACCTGTGCGGAGGTCAAGAGTGCTGCGTTGAACTCCGCCCCACGTCCGAATCGAGTCTCCCAATCCGCATGAATCTGAAGCATCTGCTGAAATCGTTTGTTCTCTTGATTGTCCGGTAGATAAGTGTCTGCCCATTCGCCTAGTTCTTTGCTGGACAGACCGACGATTTGCTCCGTTAGCTCATCCGCCTCTTTCAGGCGACGCTGAAGTTCTCGTCTTTCTCTTTTCAAGAGCAAGAGATCTCCTCGCATCCGGGTCAGTTCGGCATCGTCGTCATCGTGAGCCGTTTTGTTGTTTAAAGTCCCATCTTCTGGGTCGGTTGTGGGCTGACTGGTTTTCTCATGTATCAGCGCATCCAGTTGCCGGATTGATCCATCCAGCGCGATGATGTGACGGAGCATTACTGCAACGTCCGCGTCTCTCTTCGCAATTCCGTGGGAGGAGGCAAAGCCATCCATAAATTCCTTGCCTCGCTGGATGACTTCTCTTCTCCATGACTCCATCTGATTTTCCAAAACCAATGGTTTAACGGTGGAAGCAATTCTCGAATCCTCCAAGCGACCGACTCTGACGATTTTCAGATTTCCTTGGAACTTCTGGAGCCTTTCGACTGCATTATCTAGGGCAACGTGAGTCTGGGAACTGAGTAGGATTCTGGCATCCGGATTCAGTTTGAGGGTCTGCAAGACTATCTCGGTAATGAATGTTGTCTTGCCAGTTCCAGGGGGGCCTTCGACCAAAAGAAAATCCTTTGTACCGAGTGCTATCTGAACGACGGACTTCTTGGTGTCATCGAGATCTGTTTGAACAAATTGAACCTCGCCAACGGGAGTCGGCGTGGCAACTGACTGGGGCCGCACAAGCAAGGAACGGAGGTCACCCCGTAGACTTCCGTCGTATCTCACCGCATCGAGAGCGGCACGCTGACGCTTTATCGCGGTGTTGGCAGCAAATCGGTCAATCACCAGAATTCCAGAGGAAGGCAAGTGCTGGGTGAAGCGCTTCTCGACATGTAGCGTAAGACGCCGTCCTTCGAGAGATTCCACATCGCCTGTGACGCAGGTGACACCATGTTGTCGAATTTGCCTCGACTGTGCGACCACGTCGTTTTCAGGAGGAATTGCCAATTCGAAGGCTATTCGATCCCTATCGTCGTCGAAAACGCCCGTGTATCTAAGGGGTTGTTCACGCACCCTCTCCAAGTCTGCTTTTGCTTTAAGCGTATTGGCCCAGGTGCGAAATAATTCGTCTTCAGCTCTCTCCAGTCGTTTAACGGCCAGTTCTGAAGCGTGGCGATCGAGCTCTATCTGGAGGGCGAGCAATTTTTCTTTAGCGGATAGAACCTCTGACGGATAGCCGAACACGAAGGAGTACAACCTCGGAGTGTAGGCATCCTCCCGCATTTTCTCCAGGACTGAAGGCTGACTTCTCCATAGGTCAATGATGACAAGATGCGCCTGTGAGGTGCCGTCCAGCGCTGCAACATAGGCACATGAACTACCGATCAATGTGAACCGTATATTTCCGGAACGCTGTGCATTGTCTTGCTGGCGCGCTATACCACACACGCTGTCGATGTCCTCCCGAATCAGGGACTGAGCCTCACGTAAGTCTGTCGTTTGGAATATCGCCTTCGCCTTCCGAAACCCAGCCCCGTGAAGCTGAAGATAGATGGGGTCCTTTTTCCTGTATCCCGCTTCTCGGAGCTCTGCGACATTTTCCAGCTCGGCCAACAGGACGGCCGCGTTTGCCTGCCGCTGCGAAGGTTCATCGGATAGTGCCTTCTTAAGGACCGGAAGTATCTCATCCGGCAAATCGCATTCGCGCAACGCTTGATGGACATCGTCGTAAGTTGTGATAGCGGTGTCCGCGAGACAGTAGAGGGCTACTACGGCAAAGGAAAACACATCTCTCGCATACGTGTAGTCTCCGGTGTCCGCTTCCGGCGGAGAAAATGGACGCGAAGCAAATTCATTTAAGGTGATGCCCGGATCAATGATGCGCTTCAGCTTTGAGATCCCGAAGTCCGCTAACTTTATCATCCGAGCCGCATCAAGCAATATGTTCTTTGGTTTAACGTCGCGATGAATTATCTGGCGAGAATGAGCATATGCGATTGCCCCGAGCAAAGGACGGCCGATCGACTCGTAGAATGAATCCCACCCCTCCGGGCGATGATCCTTCAACAACTCCGAGACATCCGAATCCATCCATTGCAGCACAACGAAAGGCTTACCGCTCTCGTGATCGATTCCGTGATCGCGCAATTCGACAATGGAGTCGTGCTTGAGATCCTGAAGAGCGGAGACCTCTCGCGAGAAAACCTCTCGAATAATCTCGTCGTCCACCGCTCCGGTTCGAAAGACTTTTACAGCGACTTTGTCGCCGCCCTGCAAATCAATCGCGGGGAAAACATCGGCAGTGCCGCCAGAGCGAGGAGCGCCTTGAAGGGCGTACCTGCCGTTGACGATGGGCGGTGTCTGGAATTGGTCCATGGTCATGCCGCGAAGTTCTGCTGCTGATACTCTCTCGCATCGTACGACAACCGGAGCTGGAGTGGATTCGATATTCGACTCGGGTGCCGTGAACTCTTGCTTTGGAAATGTCCACCGCTACTCTCTATAGCGAACAAAACACGAATGTGCTAAAGTGAGCACCACAGTGGTAAATCGTAAGGTACCGTTCGTCTCCGGAGGTTATGCCATGTGGATTCTCGTTCCCTGGAAGCCAGTCGTTCTCGTGTGGGGATTGCTGAGCGGGATGATATTCGTTAGTTTCGTTGCATCTTCGCTGCTTGAAGGAAAGGATCCCTTCGCGCCAGGTGCGACGATCACTCAGCCGCCAGCCTTGAAAACGGGCGTTGCGCAAGCGGGGCAATCTAAGCACTCCCGCAAAGCGGCTCGCACTCCGGGCCAGTGACACCTCGGAGATCTCTTTGCTGATTTGTTTCCTTCAGCCTTTTCGGTCACGTCCTCGCGGTGGTTTACCTTGCCTAATATTTTCTCCAGCTTTTGCTTCAGCATGACCTCTGCGGGAGAGCGTCCTTGGCGTCCGAGCCATGAAACAAAGTCCCTCATTTTGACTTCGTGCTTTACGGGCGGCTGCTGGACTCTGAGATGGCGCTGACTGTGGCTGAAACTCGTTTACCACCTTCGTACTGAGCCAGCCGACGTGCTGCTAGAATTGCAGCGGCAATCAGCAGAACACGCTTGCGCCCTTCATCCACTCAGGGACTATAATTGATTCGCCTTTTATTCGCCAGTCTGATATCGGCAGGCGGAGGTTCGATTTATGACGAAGGAAATATCGACAAGGACCGCGAAGGACGGCCAGTTTCTCTTCGGGTCAGATTTCCTGCATGACCACGTCGGTCAGATCATTGACGATCCGAACGTCGCGATTCTTGAGCTTGTCGCGAACAGTTACGATGCAGGCGCGGACAGAGTAGAAGTCGCTTGGCCTAATTTGACAGGAGACACGCTGTCGATCACTGACAATGGAACTGGGATGACTCGCAAAGAGTTCGAGACTCGATGGAGAACATTGAGATACGACAGGATCGCGGAGCAAGGAATAGAGGTCAACTTTCCAGCGGGTGTCCCCATCAAGAAGAGAATGGCATTTGGCCACAACGGCAAAGGTAGATTCAGCCCGCTTTGTTTCGGCGATGAGTATCAGATCGAAACTTGGAAAGACGGTCAATGCACGACTGCGCTCGTGCAGCTTACTAGCGGCGGAATGCTTCCCTTTCGTTGTGATGTTAAGAGTGAGAAGCGGAAGTCAGGACATGGCACCTGCATTTCAGTCGTTGCACGGCGCAATATTCTTTCGAGTCAATCTGTGTGCGAACTAATCGGGTTCAAGTTTGCCGTTGATCCCAGCTTCGTCGTGACGGTGAATAACCAGACCGTGAAACTCATGAATCTTATTCGGCTCTCGACCGAACAAGTTGAAGTCCAAGGGTACGGCAAAGTGACCGTTCATCGACTAGACCCGCTAAGGCAGGAGCGCACAACGAGGCTTAAAGGTTTGGCTTGGTGGGTAAATATGCGGATGGTTGGCGAACCCTCGTGGGACGGTCTGGATGGGCCAGGGCAATATTTGGACGGTCGCAGTGGAGAAGCCAAACGTTTCAGTTTTGTAGTCGAAGCCGACATCTTGAAAAGCGAGACGAACACCGACTGGACTGATTTTAAGGATTCGGAGAAGACCACTGCCGTTCGCAAGACCGTTCATTCGTTCATCACAGACGAACTTCGCGGACTAATGTCGGACGACCGCAAAACACTGAAGAAAGAGGCGCTGCAACAGAATCGCGGATTGATTGAGCAGCTTCCCCCTGTGTCGCGGCGACAGGTGGGCAGGTTCATCGACGAGGTTCAGGATAAATGCCCGAGCCTCACATCGAAACAACTCTCCCAAACAATCGAAATACTCGGGAAACTTGAGCAGAGTCGCTCGGGATATGACCTTCTGCGGCAACTCTCAGCCTGCTCACTTAAAGACCTAGATACGTGGAACTCGCTAATGCTGCGCTGGTCGGCAACAAACGCAGAAATCGTGCTTGGAGAACTCGAAAGACGACTCACTGTGCTCAAAGAATTGCAGGAGCTTATACGCGATAAAGGCGCAGATGAGCTTCACGAATTGCAACCACTCTTCCAGCGCGGTCTATGGATGTTCGGCCCGGAGTACGAAACCATAGAGTTCACATCAAACCGCAGCATGAACACCGTGGTACGAGACCTATTTAAGAAGCAAGGAATAGACGCTTCCCGATCACGTCCAGACTTCATCGTTCTGCCAGACAGTTCCATCGGCTTTTATGCCACAGATGAGTTCACCGACAGCGAGGTATCCGGCACTCGCAAAATCCTGATCATTGAACTCAAACGCGGCGGATTCGTCGTCACTCAGCGCGAAGTTGACCAAGCGCGTGAGTACGCAAAAGAACTGCGAACGAAGGGATGTGCTCAAGTAACGACCGACATTGAGGCATACGTTCTTGGGGCATCAGTGGAAGGCGGTTTAGACGCCATGACGCAGGGGCGAACGGTGGTTAAGCCGTGTCCCTACGACATGATTCTGAATCGCGCTCACTCCCGAACGTTCAACCTTCAGAAACGTATCGAAGAGAGCAGACCGGATATTAAGCAGGACGAAGAAATTGTCGAAATGCTTGAAAGCTCCTTAGATTTTGAGACTGGTGGTTCAACGAAAATCAACTGAACCATCTTGAACAACAGGCAGCCGCTAACTCCGGTCATGGGGGAACCTAGCGACGACGCTTTCGTCTTGCTTTGAACCACGCTTGACGAAAGATTGGCTCGCCGTATATCGCGTATTCGAGCTTCTGAAACTGAACCTTGGCAAATGCTTTCGGCTCGATGAAACGAAACCACTCAAGGCGCTTCTGGAGAAATGTATAACTCACAGGAGCACCGCAGCCGCGCTTGAGTTCCACAACTTGTTCTTTGGTGACCTCGCCAATCTTCAACCCAATGGATTTCGCATAGTCGAGAAACTCTTTTGACGGGTAGATGAACTCGGCGGCGAATACTTCGGCGGCTTTTTCGATGAGTTCGTTAGCATTGTAATTGCCGCAGCGTATCTGCCCGTTCACCAGCAAACTCTGATCGCAGTAGTGGTGCTTCAGTTCGTGAACCATCGCAAACAGTCTGGGTTCCTTAGGCAGTTTGGAGTTAACAAGGACAGACGGATCACCACCGTCACACATATAGACGGCACGTATCCGATACGATGTCTCCCGCAGATCAATTTGCACGCCTTCGCTCTTGTAGACATCTCTGACCTTCTGAAGTCCTAGCGTACTCGTCGATATGCCGTGTTTTGCACGCTTCTCCGCAGCAAGCAGATTCATGGTTTCGTAGTACTCACTTCGCGACACCTGGTTAACCTCTGCGTTTCACTCTTGCTTTCTTCAGTTCCGAACGCGCCCTCCTCAATTGGGCGTATGCGGTTAATTCCTCGAAATCGTCTTCGTCTAGATCACCTGTTGCGCTCAACAAGGCATTGATCCGAGGGGCAACCTCTGCGTCTGGAAAGAAGATGGTGATTGGAACCTTAAAAAATAGGGCTAGGCGTTCCAAGTCCCTCACGGAAGGTTTGTATGCGGCTGTTTCCCAGCGAGAGATGGTGTTGGCAGTAGTCTGCGTCTCCCTTGCGAGGTCTTCTTGGCTGATGCCCTTTCCCTTGAAACTCAAACGTAGGTCACGGATTTTTTCACCGATACCCTTGTAAATATCAGGCATTAAACGTGTTCCTCTTTAAGGATAATCGCTTCCTTTTGGCGTTGACACCGTTCGGGGGGTCATGCTCTACTTCCCGTAGCAGGATATTCTCCTCCTGCACGTAACGACAAGTACTCAGTAGGGATAGTGAAAACCAAACCCGGTAGCCGGGAGAAAAGAGGTCGTAACAGTATGAAGTCCGCAGCGATTTTGCTCGCAGGTGTTCTGAGCGTAGTGGGGTCGGGATTCGCACAAGACAAGGCCGCAGTACAGACCGAGTCATCTGGCGCATTCCATCCGGGCAGTCAAATCGTATTCAAGGTAAAGCTCAATGAGCCGCTGCCAAAAGGGGCGCATTTCGATCTTCGAATCTCTCCTGTTTCCGCAGATCAGGAGATCAATCTTGGCTCCGGGGAAGCTCTCGATGACAAGCAAATGGAGTTTCGTGTAGCAGGCAAGCTGCCTGAGGGAGTTTTGCCGGGAGATTGGCACATTTCCGTGATCTGGCTGTTTCTACCGGGTAGTGGTTGGACTCACAATCAGATTTCCCCCAATGATTTGCGTTTCAAGGTTGAAGGCAAGCCTTATGCGCTTCCCACGAAGGCGGAAGTCGACGTAGCTCACTGAGAATCGAGAGGAGAGTTGAAATGACGAAGAAACAGTTGCAACTATTCTGGGGTCTCTTTGCGGTCGGGGCAACCCTCTACCTAATGAGAAACCCACGATGTAACCGGGGCTGTAAAACGATCCTTCAGCACTTGCTTGCGGACGAGTTAAACACATTCTTTTAGGAGCCGATCATGGCACATGAAAGATGCAACACGGGACTGGACGAACGCTGTCGCGATGAGAACGGCACCATTCGCAGAAAGCGGTCGGACACTCTGATCGGTACTCTTCGACAGGAGTACGGCGACGATTTCGCCGCAGGCATGCGGAGTGATGCCACTCTAGGAACTCTGCTCGAAAGAACTGGGGCAGAATCCCTGACTGAGTATATGAGAAGTAAGACATAGGCGGCTGTCCGTCGAGGCCATCGCAGGAGTGGAGACAAAATGGCGAACTATATCGCTAGGGTCGAATTGCATGCCGCGAGCTACGACGATTACGAAGAGCTTCACGACAAGATGCGTCAGCAGGGGTTCTCTCGGCAGATTCGCGGAGGTGATGGCAAAGATTACCATCTACCGACAGGCACGTACGTCGTTCGAAACACGAATTTGTCCACCTCAGATGCTTTGAATCGGGCGGGCACTGCTGCCGAACAGACGGGCAAGAAGTCGTCCATCATCGTAGCCGACTGGGACAGCGCGAGTTGGCGGGGACTCTCGACGAACTGAACTTCTGGCTTGCACTAGAATCTGGGGACGGAAGAAAGCTGGATGGACACAAAACGACTGATTCTTAGTGGCGGCGAGTTGCGGGACTGTCCGGGATTTTGGAAAATAACGGGCCGGATGGAGGGCGATTCGGATTCATGGAGCATTCTTCGGAAGCCGGACAGGACGTACTGGGAAGTCGCGGGGGTAGACTACTTTCCTCGAACTGGCGGGACACTGCGGATCGACGTTGGCGACCAGATTCTTGACGCGAAGAAGATCGTTCAATGTGAAGAATATTACGAGCAGCTACGGCAGAAGTTGGCTGAGAGTAAGGAACCACTCACAATGGGAAGGTATGCTAGACGCACGGCGAAGTCCGACGAATCGAAGCACCCGACCTATGGCTCGATTTGGGAGGCGGAAGTAGAAATTGAAGACAAGGAAACCCGTCGCGTCGTCAAGGTCATTAAAGTAGATGATCGGGATGGGCGCGAGGCCGTCAAGCAGGCATCATCAGAAGCAAGGAAATGGATTGCCGAGCAAGATCGGCTTGAGGGCGAACTCGCCATTCTTGATAAAAAGGCGAATCATGTGATGACTGCTGTTGGTGCCGCTACAACGACAAAGGATCGCGAACTCGCCAAAGGTTTGCTCGATTCCCTCCAGCGCGAAATAGTCGAGCAGAGAGCGCGGATTAAGGCGCACTTCGACTAGCTCCGCGCAAAAGATAAGATGCCTCAAGGCACGCTCTTCGATGTCCCAAGAGTATTTCTCTTTTGCATAAAGAAGCATAAAAGAAACTAGGACTTTATGATTTGCCTCGACCGAGTGCTTGAGGTCGCGCACGCGCTGGATCATGGCAGACCAGGAGGAGTGGGTAAATCGACGACACTCAGCCGCATTCTAGCCCGAGCCCAGACGGCCGGCCACCTGTGGGTTCCCGTGGATGCGAACCAGGCGCGTTAAGTCGACGACCTCATATCCAGACTCTGCGGAGCGTTAGCGTCCGCACATGGGGACAGTATAGGTGGACGAAAAAAAGGGCGAAGTGGATGGAGCCGCTCCGCCCGAGCCGTCCGCAACTGGGTTAACCTTCCGATTTTGTTTTTAGCTTGGTCTTAGGCTTGGCCTCCTTACTGCGTTTCGCCGCAAACTCAGCAACTACGGCCTTCTCCAGCTTTTCGACATCCACGCGATAGCGTTTCGCGGCATCGTTGAGTAGCTCGTCGGATGCGCCAGAACGCATGTAGGCAGAATCGAGCAGGCTGATTTCGAGCAGTATCCGGCAGAGCGCGGCTTCGTCATAGGTGCTGACGCGCTTGGCCAGAAGTTCCTGCGGAGTCTTCGTGCTCTTGCCTTCTTCGACCTTGTGCCGCTTCGCCAGAGTGGGCACCTGGTTGTAGGGCAGTTGGCCGATGACGTGATGGACCACGGTCAAAAGATCGGCCTTCTTCAAAGGGGCTGATACCCGCTCCAACACTGCTGCCAAAGCGCGGTGCCGCGTAGTGATTGCCAGCTTGGTTTTTTCGAGGCGCTTGCGTTCCTCGATCCGTTCCCGCGCAACCTGTTCGGGAGAGGGCGTGTTGGGGTGATGCACGCGGCAAGCCGGGTCGGCGCAGACTTTGACGATCTGCCCGCGCTTGCCGCCGTCCATCACGATGGCTTCGGTCATCTTCTCGCAAGGCTTCTGGACTGGCGGCAACTTCGCCGCCGCTCCGTTGGTCTTGGCTTTCTTGATTTGGAGTTCCACGTAGTGGTTCCGCCCCAAGGGAGCGCCCTCGCGCGAATTCCACGCCGAAGAGATCTGCACTAACTTCGGCTTGCTTTCGAGCGTCTTCGTTACGTAGACGTCGAGTTTGTGACGAAAGCACTGGGCATCAATACAGCTATCCTTTTGTACATCGGGAAAAAGTAGCTTGTTAAAGCCCGTGCGCTTCGGGCAATTAGCGCACGAACCTGCTTCGGGCACCAGCGTTTCATCCTGCTTGTCGAACGGCACGGATGCCAGTTGCAGCAGGATGTTGGCCTCGATCCACGCTGCCAGTTCGCGGACAGGGATGAGGACTTGGGTGTTTCCGTCGCTCGTCCACATACCGCGAAAAGCGGCGGTGAACGCTTCCTGCTGCTGTGCAGCCGGGAGCTTAGCGATCAGCAGAGCGTGGCCGATGGTGATCTGATCTTTCAGGAACGCCTCGGCCACGGGTGGAATGAGGTCGGCAAGGCGAATCCTGCCATAGATGTACGCCTCGCTTTTCGCGGTCCTGGCTGCGATGCTGGCAATGTTGTAGGTGGGTTCTCCGAGTTCAAGCAATGCCCGGAAACCCAGAGCTTCCTCAAGCGGGTGGATGTCCTGACGTTGGAGATTTTCAACGCACTGGGCTTCGATGGCCTCCGCGTCCGTCAGTGTGACGATGCGGACGGGAAGGTTTTCAAGTTCCGCGATGCGGGCGGCGCGCAGACGACGCGCTCCGGCCACGACCTCGTACTTGCTCGCCTCCAGTTCGCGCACCAGCAGGGGCGCGAGAACGCCCTGCGTCTTGAAACTCGCGGCCAGTTCTTCCAAAGCAGTTTGATCGAATCGTTTCCGTGGATTCGTGCCCGACTCGACCAAGGCGGCGATTGAGATGTTGCGATATTCGTTGTTGGTAACTGCACTTTGCGTAGCTTGCATGACTTCTTCTCCTCTCATTCGGTTGTATTTCTAGTTGAGGTTGATCGGCGCACACGTTGCGCGTATGCGCCGGAATGTCTGGTTGTTGGCGGTTATGCGGCTGCGGTCGCCGCCGGAGGCTCGGGGGCAATGCCCCCGAGAATCACGGCAGCGGTTTGCTGAACGGCTTCCAAGCTCTCGCGCAGGAGACTGGCGTCTCCGTGCCAGAGGGCTATGTAATCCGCCGAAGAACTTCCGGTCTCAAGCCCGACGGCTTGGCAGACGACGAAGGCCACAGCTTCGGCCTCGGTTTCGCGGACTTGCTTGGTAGTCAGGGTGCGGCGCTCACCCCGGTGTAAAAGTTCATGGCCGATTTCGTGCGCCAGAGTGGAAAATTCCTCGGCGGGCTGCATCCCGGAAAGCAGCGTGATTTTTCCGCCGTAGGATAGACCCTTGGCGGGCCCGATCTTGTCGGAATAATTCAGCGTGATGTCGTGGGCTTCCACGAATTTGACCAAGCGTTCGCGGTAGCCACTGACATCGCCCTGCACTTCGGTTAAAGCTGGAAGGTCTTTGCCCTCCGTTTGACTCCGATCAAAAACGTAGACGGCCCGGAATCCGTACAGGGTCCGCTGACCCTCCGTGGCTGCGTCTTCACTGGGCTCTTCGGTCGCTGCCTCCTTCGTGCTTCGTCTTCCGACCATCGGGGCGAGAATGAAAATGCCTTTTTCTCCCCGTTTAACGAAGCGGCCAAGCGAGTTCCATGTCCGAAGTCCGGCAACGTTGGTAGCATCGGGCTTCTGGCGTGCGATGAGCATAATGTTGCCGAAGCTTCATGTCATCGGCCGGACTATGTGAACTCGCCCTTGCCCGCCTGCTCTCCGTTCCCATGAACACTGCCTGATGGCGTTGTAGCGATTGACATAGTGGGCGCAAACTTCTCTGCACCGGCAACAAGCCGGAGGAGAAGATCCATGCAGAATCCAACCACCGAAGGTTTGTCCCTTTCAATGTTTGAGTCGCAGTACGATGCCTACTTGCTAACGGTGCGGGGGCTGTCACGCTCAACTCGCAGCCTTCACCACCATGTAGTCCACAGGCTTCTCTCGTCGCGTTTTCCGATCGGCTACATCAGATGGAATGAGATTCGCTTCAACGATTTTGTGCAGTTTCTGACGAGTGAGTTCGCCAGGCTGCACAATCGGTGGACCCAGACAACGTGGCTGATGGTCCTCCGCAGCTTGCTGCGCTATTTGTCTCGCGAGGGCCACCTACCTTCGGGCTGGGACGCCGCGTTACCGGCAATTGCCACTCGTAAACACATTTCTCTGCCTCGGGGACTCTCACAGGAACAGGTGCGGGCGCTTTGGTCAGCCAGTGAGGGCCGAAAGCCCCGCAACCTTCGTGACCGGGCGCTCCTGCTGGTTTTCCTGCGTCTCGGACTACGTGCCGAGGAGGTCGCGAACATCTCACTCGCAGATATCGATTGGAGGAGCGGATGTTTGAAAATCCGTAGCGCGAAGACCTATCGAGAGCGCGTCCTCCCTCTTCCGCAAGATGTGGGAGAGGCCATTGCTTCTTATTTGAAGGTCTGGCACCGACACCCCACACACGTCTTTGAACCGAGGTGCCCTCCGTTCACCGAACAACGCCGTCGCAATCACGTGGGGAACAGCATGCGCTATCTGTTTGCCTCCGCCGGCATCACCGATCGTGGATTGCACTCCCTACGCCACACTGCGGCAACAGCGATGGTAAATGGCGGTGCATCCTTCAAGAGTGTCTCCGATGTGCTAGGGCACAAGTCGATCACTACGACTCTGATCTATGCCAAACTCGACCTGAAGTCGTTGATGCGGGTGGCACTGCCGTGGCCGGGAGGTGCACGATGAACTTCCCAACCCTGTCTGCCCACGCGGAAGAGTTCCTGGCATTGAAACGCGCCGTGGCCAAGGTCGATCCTCATCGCAACACCCAGGATCGAAGGAGCGTGAAACACAGAGAAAGGCTCCTTCGGAATTTTGTTGCCTACTGGCGCGATCGCGGATGTCCGTGGCCGATCCGGTCCGCTTTGCTTGTTGATTGGATTGCTGTCGGATCCCACCGCCAGCACCCGTACCGTGATCAGCGTCGCTTCTATGTCGTACGCGCTTTCCTGCAACAGATCCGCACATTCGAGTCCGCAACTGAGATACCTGAGAACATCTATCGACCACTGTACCGCCGGCGCACCCCACATCTGTATTCGGAAGACGACATTGCGCGTTTGATGGATGCGGTCTGGCAGCTCCAGACAGTTACTCCTTTCCGCCGGGCCACGGTTTATGCGCTGATAGGACTGTTAGCAAGCACTGGTCTGCGGATTGGCGAAGCTCTCGCTCTCAACGTCGATGACGTGAAGCTCAGCACGGACCCACCGCATTTGCTTGTTTCCAATAGCAAGTTCGGCAACTCGCGCAACGTCGTTCTTCACCCTTCGGTGGCGGAGCAGTTGCGAAAGTATCTGATTCAAAGATCGAAGGCGCTGGCCGGCCGCCCCATAAAGACCTTCTTCATGAACCGATACGGCAAGCGCCTGGACTACAACGGACAGCGATTGACGTTTCTCAGGCTTCTGAGGCGTGCTGGCATCCGGGCCGTGCCTGGTCAACGCGGGCCATCCATTCATTCTTTCCGTCACTCATTCGCGGTGAGGAGACTGACCCTCTGGCATCGCGAGAGAAGAGACGTGCAGGAACTTCTTCCCAACCTGGCTGTGTATCTCGGCCATGTGGGTCCCGAAAATACCTACTGGTATCTCAGCGGCACTCCCGAACTTCTTCGCGCGGCCAGTGCTCGCTTTGAGAGTCAACCGATGGAAGGAGTATCGAACCAATGATTGCTCACACTCTTGTCGGGCCTCTCCTTCAGATATTTTTCACTGACCACCTCGTTGCGCAGCGGCGTCTGAGTCTACAGACCGTTGCGAGTTATCGCGATACATTCCGGTTGCTGCTGCAGTTCGTTCATCGGGAAACCGGCATCGAACCTGTTGCCCTGAAGATCCCAGGACTTGACGCCGAGATCATCCTTAGATTCCTCGACGCTCTGGAAAAGGACCGCGGCAACACCGTCGTCTCGCGCAACCTGCGGCTCACGGCGATACGCTCGTTCTATCGCATGGTCGCACTACGTGATCCTGCGAGCGTCGGCATCGCAACTCGCGTGCTGGCGATCCCGCTGAAACGGGCTAATACCAAAGTGCGCGAGTATGTGACGCGGGAAGAGATGGAGGCCATCTTGGTTTCTATAGACCGTGCGCGTTGGTCCGGGCGGCGCGACTACGCCATGCTGCTCACGATGTACAACTTGGGTGCTCGCGTCTCAGAGATCTCCGGTCTTCGCCAGATCCATGTCACCTTTGGTGCCAAGAGCTACGTTCAGTTGCATGGGAAGGGTCGAAAAGATCGCTCGATACCCTTGTGGCCGAGGACCGCGCGGGCTCTGAGGGACTGGTTCCGCGAGTTGGGACAATCAGAGCAAGCGATGGCATTCCCGAGCACTCGCGGAGAGCCGCTGACACGGTTCGCTATCCATTTGTTGTTGCGGAAAGCGGTTGAGCGGGCATCCTCGCGTTGCACCACTCTTAAGAAAAAGCGCGTGTCGCCACACGTGGTTCGGCATGGTACGGCGATGGCGTTGCTTCAGTCTGGCGTCGACATCGCCGTGATCGCGCTGTGGCTAGGACATGAGAGCATCGAGACTACAAATGTTTACGTACACGCGAATCTTGCCATGAAAGAGAAGGCGCTCGCAAAGGTCGCTCCGATCGGGAGACGGTTCCGACGATTCCGCGCGAACGATCACTTGCTGGCGTTCTTGGAATCGCTCTGACTACGAAGGGGGGCGCATTCGGATGCGCCCCCCATTTTGCACGCTGACCACGTCGCCCAGTGACGAACCGGTTCTGGCATTGTGAGTGCTATAGATTTTGCACCAACTGGGACACACACCTTCATCGACAATCGCGGCTTTTACGGTTCATTTAGCGTCTGCGCCCCCTGCCACGCGGTTGATATAGAAATTGGCGATCGCATCCGTAGGATCGATCTCGATAGCACGTCTGAGCTCTGCCTCAGCCTCCGAATACCTTCCGAGTTGCTGCAGCACAATTCCGAGCCCACCGTGCGCTTTGTGAGAATTTGGGGTCAGCTGCGTTGCTGTTCTGAGAAGCCTTTCTGCCTCCTCACTCTGTCCGTCGTCCGCCAAGAGAAGGCCAAGGTTAAGATATGCCTCCGCATAGGTTTCATCGAGCTCGATGGCTTTGCCGAATGCCTCTCTGGCAGACTTTTTATCCCCAAGTCGATTGTGCGCGTCCCCCAGGAAGCTCAGAGGAATTGGGCTCGGGGCCGCAGCAACTGCCTGTTCAAGCCACGCTTTCGCTGTTCGCGCATTTGTCCAAGGATCTCGATCTGTCCTTGTCAAAAATAAAGAACCGAGACCTACCAATGCGAGCGAAAATGTCTTGTCGACTCCTAAGGCGTCAAGAAATGCCGCTTCTGAGTCAGTCCATCTTCCCAGCTTCTGGGCTATACGTCCCGCCTTGCAGAAGTAATCGGGCCGGCTTGTCATGGATGCGAGGTGTTGCCATGCATCGAATGCGGCCGCGTGATTGCCCGATCGTTCTGCGGCCCCTGCAGCTTCCAGCAGGGCCGATTCTTCGTTTCTCTGACGATTCATTGGCTGTTGCGAATTACTCCGAAATCATACGGGAGAAGTCAACTGTTGAGAACAGCCATAGCGCTCACCACCTGGAGTGGCTGGGGTCGGATTCTGGGCGATCGCGGAAATCCCCAGATAATCCGCTTCAGTTGAGCGCCGGTTTTGCGATTTTGCGAACGGCTGACTTGGGATGCTGGCGAGATCAGGGTCTGCGCAGCCTGAGACGCCAGTGTGTTCAGCCGTTCAGCCTGCTTGGAGGCACCCGCACTATGTCAATCGCCACAACGCCATCAGGCAGTGTTCATGGGAACGGAGAGCAGGCGGGCAAGGGCGAGTTCACATAGTCCGGCCGATGACATGAAGCTTCCTATGTTATTGAACACATAGGAAGCTGTACGTGTGAAACTTCGCCATGGCTCCGAGGTATGCGGTGAGGACTTCACTGTGACCGGACTCCAGCGCTGCAACGAGGAAATCCACGGCCTCTTTGGTTCGTGTGTTGACTTCTTCTAATTTCATGTTTTTTCCCTTTCTGCCGTCTCCGGCTTGTTTGTTTCTTCACTGGAGCGGCAGCGGGAAGAAACAAGGCGGAACGGTGAAAGGGACAGAACGGAGGCCGGAGGAGGGTGGCAGGGCGTGAGTGAAAGCGCGGTGAGTGCCAAACGGGGTTGGGGTTAGTTTGGCGCGAAACCGGCGCAGTCCGAAACGCCCGTCCGAGCCGCGGCCAAGCGGCGTCCACCCGAAGGAGGTCGCAGTGAAAGAAAGACGCGAAGCATACCGCTGGCGTCGGTCGGAGTAAGAGGGTAGATTTCCGATGAAGTGTTGGACTAGCCTAGCGGGATGGAAGCATCTTCTGCTGAACAAAGAATGCTAGATGGAATCCTGGCGCTGGTGACGAAGCGGGAACAGATGTACGAAACTGGGGTTCAAACAACCGTGTGCGGCAAGGTGGCTTCGGGGTGGCAGAATTGGCTTACGAAATTGGAATTTGTTCGCAAGGATGAAGAGCCGCCGGAGGTGGTGACATACGAGTATCCGGAGGTTGTGATTGTGAAACGCTTGCTGTCCGGTACCGAGATGGCTGCGTGCCTGAAGCGGCTAGTAGTCGAGAATTTGCTTGAGACAGGCCATAGCTCCGGCAGTCTTGGGCTGCAAGGCAGATTCTCCATGGGAGGTAGTACGCGTCGGGCGCATTCCGAATGGTCACAATGGCCTGCGGAAGTATTCATCTTTGAACCGAGCATTAGCCAAAATTTCGCTGGCAATACTTCTCTAGTGGCTGTGGATGCGCCGTACTACCCGTCTCTCGACCATGTGCTTTCAGATCTCTTCGAGATTAGATCGCAGGGTTGGTCGAATTATTTCCGCGGGCAAGTTGCTATTGTTGTGCCAGATTTCAGGGCTAAGATTTCCAAGCTGACGATCGGCTTGGCGTGTTTGAGGGCTGAGTTTGAATGTCGTGTTGTCCTAGCAACCGATCTTGTGGCCAAGGTGTACGCTCAGAATTCTGTGGGACGGCTGCTCCAGCAAACGCTGCACCCCGACAGCTTCACGGTGCAGGTTGACCTCGCTGACACCCCAACTTTCGCCTCGGTAGTTGTGATGTGCAAAGTAACGGGAGAAGTGTTGGATGAAAGAACATTCCAATCAAACGCGTCTTGGCGGGAGCCTGGCGTGTTCGTGGAGGTGCCAGAACAGGAAATTGAACAAATGGTTCTCACTGGTGAGAGCGAAACATTGGAATTCAAGGAAAAGCTGGACAAGGGTAGGCCGGAGAGGGTGGCAAAGACTGCCGCTGTATTTGCGAACACTAAGGGAGGGACGATCGTGTTCGGAGTTGACGATGACCATCATGTCGTGGGCTGTCCGATCCAGGGGATGGCGGACACAATTACGAATATCATCCGCGCCTATTGCGATCCACCGCCCGAGTTCACAACTAGAGTTGTAAGACATGAAGGGAAGGATTTGCTCTTGGTGCGAATTGCGGAGTCATCCAGCAGCGTGCACACCGTCAAAGATCTGGGGCCATTCATTCGAGCCAACGGAACTAATCGGGCTCCAACTAGCTATGAGTTGGAAGCGGTGTTTCGACGGCGGTCGTCGGGGAACGGATTAGAAAGGTTGTTCTAACTCAATCCGTTTGTTTCGGTTTGCGCCAAGGGTCAATGAGAGCGGCGTTGCCGGGTAGGAGGGGGACAGTTCGATGAAGCTGATTGCTTACGTAGAGCCTGAGCGAATACACGAGTTGCGCGAAGCCGGCGGCTACTTCTCACATGACCGGGAACCAGACAAAGTGGCGACACTTTGTCGCGAGTTTGCTCTCCCTTACAGTCCTGAGTTCGTCTCGATTGCAGCGCTTGATGATGATGATGACGTGCACCAGTCAGATCAACAGACATCCAAGGCATACGGAATCCCGTTGCTCCTCAAGAGAGGCGCGGTGTTGCCACATCTAAGAATCGCTTGCAGCGACGACATTCATAACGTTGCCGTGGAACAGCGGGGCGACAGTGTCGCATTGTTTGATTTGTCCAGTAGCTCTGATTCCGAGAAGGTGGAGCGACTAGAGAGTGCTGTGTCCATGAGATTTAACGCGGCGTATGCAGAAGCACGAATGTACAGCAGCTTGAGCTGGGATGCTCATGTGGAGGCATTGTTGAGTCCTGAAGAAAATGATCCGTTGACACAAGCCGGCCTGTGGCCGGATGAGGAGGAACAAGAAATCCAGATGCAGGTTGTCACAACAGTCTTGAACGAACGAGAATATTCAGGCGAATACGAAGTACGTGGTGAAGTCATCACGGTTTTCTTGGGGCACGGAAAGAAGAGCACTCAGCTCGGAGGACACAAGAAAAGCCCCGCTACATTAGCGGGTATTTTGCTGCGGGAGCTGGCAGAGGCTGAAGAACGAGAAAAGAGATAACCCATTATGTTCGTGTGGAGTCGATGTCATGGCAGAACTGGTGGTCCTTGGAATTGACCACAGCGATCAGGGTTCCGATCCTGAACTCAAGTCAACTATCTCAGGGCTCATAGAAAACAGCGCAGCCAGAACGATCGCTGAGGAAAACCGCTTCCGGCTTTATACGGTCGGATACGAAGTTGCTGCGAGCTCAGGAATTCGCTGGGTTCAGATCGACATGTCCACTGAGGAACGGGTCAAGGCTGGGATCTACGACAAATTGGCGAACCGAATGCAGATTCGCGGTTATGAGTTGAATGGACAGCCAATCCAAGCCATCCGGTACGCGCCGGTCGAAGACGGGATCAGAGAAGAGTTCTGGCTGGATAGGATCGAAGAGCTTGGGACCGGAGGAAGAGTGTTGGTGATCTGCGGATGCTTGCATTGCGTTCCGTTTTCGGAGAGAGCGGTGAGACGCGGGCATAAGGTTTTGTTAAAGCTATTTTATCCGGAACGTCTTTCTGCACTGAAGCCGGAGATCTACTGATCTGTTACGACGGGTGCGCTGTGGTGTCGTCCAAGCCAGTCTTTAGTTTCGGCTGTGCTGCGGTTTCAGACACCGAGAAACTGATTGAGGCGGTTTGCCACCAGCGCTCGGCGCTGCTGGAGGAAGGCCTTGTAGCCGTCGATCCCGAGAAGAGATGGATCTGTGGGAATACATTGTGCTTCGAACGCTGCCAGCCCAGACTTCTCGATCATCTCGGGAAAGTAGACCTTCGGCGGTTTGTCGCTGATCTGTCGGTTGGTCTTACCAGCAATGAAGCTCAGATTAGCGATGTCGTCTGCCTCGCGCCCGGTGTAGCTGGTCTTGAGGACTGCCTTCGGGAAGATGTGATGGAACTGGAGCTTGTGTTGTGATCCGGAGTGGTCGAGCGCGATGGCCACCTGCGACCGCCAGTCTTTTGCGCCTGCCGCGCGAAACACAAGGAACATGGTTTTAAAGAGCGCGCTCCGTTGATTGCGGCCATCGAGCTCATCGGGGGAAATATCCAACCGCCCAACTTGCTGCCGAAGGCGGTCGATCATTTCCTTCGTACCGCCGCCGTCTCGGAGTGTGGCTATGTCCTGATCGAGGATCGTTTCGCTGGAGCCGCGCGAGTAACGTCCCTTGGCGTTGGCCACTAGCACCCAGTAGCGCAAGCTGTCCGACTCTTCGGGCGACAACTGGTAGTCACGCTTGTGACCGTAGTAGGCGACCGCAATCAACATGAACGGCGACGAGAGCAGCGCTGGACTGTCGATGCTCGCGTTGTTCTTCAGAAAATTGAGCGCGAACTCCATCCCGCGACAGCTTTCTGTCCACCCGGTTCGCAGAGCTTCGAGTCGCAGGTTGCCCACTGTGAGAAAGCGGGATTGTCCGGTAGTGAAGACTACGAGATTCTTCAGGTATAGACCAAGATCAAGTTCGAAACCGGTCTTGCTGCACTGGTGTTGGAAAGCCTCGAAGGTTTTGAGCGAGTTACGCCACTTTGCCGTGATCTGTGCGAGTGCCAGGTCGGAACTGCGCAGTTTGGCACCGAGGGAGTTGACGCGGACGAAGATCTCGGTCACTTCGTCATACGAGAGCCGCCGCTCAAGCACGTCCATCCGGTAGGAATATTTGCGGATGCCGCGCAAGCGTGCCAATCGCTGGCTGTAGCGCTCATAGTTGGGATCGTCGAAGCTGTTCACGCCGGCGCGCTTCAGGAAGCCGGCATCGCTATCTGTCTTGAAAACCTCGGTGACTTTCACCCATTGCGGCAGCTGTTCCACCTTCCGCGTTGTCACCAAGAAGGTCATTCGGTCGAAGCGTTTCTGCAACTCGTCTTCGCTCGAATCCGCTTCGTCATCCGTAAGTTCGTCGTCGTCCTCTTCGTCGCTGCCAGCCTCGTCCACCTCGGTCACAAGTGCAAGGTGATCGGGATGGTCAAGGTTGAAAAGCAGCTCAATCGGCTTTTTGCGTCCGCGCACCTTAACCGATTCGCCGCGAATGACTGCCGAGAGGGACGTTAAACGCTGTTGCCCGTCGAGCAAGAGTCGCGTGCTCTGGTAAGGGTTGGTCTGTTGGGTGACCGCCATCTCCTGCATTGGCACCAGTTCGTCGGTCTCCCAGAGCAGGATGGCGCCAGAAGGGTAACCTCGATAGAGCGAGTCGAGCAGGTCGCGGACACGTGTCGAGCGCCACACATACCGACGCTGCATCTCCGGAAGGCGCAACTCACCCCGTTCAATCATTCCGACGAGTTCTTCGACAGATGCTTCAGCCTTAGCCATGCCACGCTCCTATCACTTCACATGTCGCTGTTAAACAGGACCTGGCGGCGCGGACCTCGGACACTCATCCGAGCTCGTAGTGATGCTCAAACATGAAAATCAGTCTGAAAAGGCCGTCATGGGGTTCATTTTACCGTTAGCTCCGCTGGCGATGAAGATACCACTCTGGCCCCCCACAACAGCACCGGGAACCTCAATACTGGCGGTCAGTACTCCCTTGGAAGGCTATACGGGATCGAAAAGGAGGTCTTGACCAAAATGTGAAGATGTTTGTTCGGGTGGTTCATCCCCCAATGAAGTGCGGGTTTGGTGGCATAAACGCAGGCAAAGGCGTTACCTTAGTGGTTCAGCAAGTTGAGCGATTGAACTGCCCTCATGTCAGACCATAATTATTTTTCTAATCTCATCTGGCAGATAGCCGATCTGCTCCGCGGCCCTTACCGGCCGCCGCAATACGAGCGCGTCATGCTACCCATGACCGTGTTGCGCCGCTTCGATTGCGTATTGGCACCGACGAAGGCTAAGGTGCTGGCCGAGTTTGAGAAGCGCAAAGGCGGCAAGCTGAACAGTGACGCCCTCGACAGGATGTTAAACAAAGCATCCGGTCAAAGATTTCACAATCACTCACCTCTGGATTTTGAAAAACTAAAAGGCGACTCGGACAACATAGACAAGCACCTCGTTAGCTACATTAAGGGATTCTCGGCTAATGTGCAGCGCATCTTCGAGTTCTTTGAATTTGAAAACGAGATTGAGAAGATGCGGGAGTCGGACATCCTGTATCTCGTGGTCTCCAAATTCTGCGACGTGGACTTGCATCCCAACGCGGTGCCGAACGCGCAGATGGGCCTGATCTTTGAGAACCTCATCCGCCGTTTCAACGAATTGGCGAATGAGACGGCTGGCGACCATTTCACGCCACGTGAAGTTATTCGACTGATGGTGAACATCCTGTTCATTAACGATGACAAGCTACTTGCCACGCCGGGGACGGTGCGGAAGCTCCTCGATCCTGCTTGCGGAACGGGCGGCATGTTGGCCGAAGCTCAGAACTACTTGCGAGAACATCACGGAGCCGCGAAGCTCTACGTCTTTGGCCAGGACTACAACAAACGCGCCTACGCCACAGCCGCATCGGACATGCTGATGAAGGACGTTGACCAGAATGGCGGCACGGACAATGTCAGGTTTGGAGACATTTTCTCCGATGACCAGTTCTTGGAAGCGCCGTACAACAAGTTTGATTATCTGCTGGCCAATCCGCCCTTCGGCGTGGACTGGAAGAGACAACAGAAGGAAATCCAGCAGGAGCACGACAAGTTCGGCTTTGCCAAGCGTTTTGGCGCGGGGTTGCCTCGCGTTAACGATGGCTCGCTGCTTTTCCTTCAGCACATGATCAGCAAATTCGAGCCGGTGCGCCCAATAGAGCAGAAGCACGGGTCGCGCATTGCCATCGTATTCTCCGGCTCCCCACTCTTTACTGGCGGCGCGGGTTCGGGCGAGAGCGACATCCGCAAGTGGATTATCGAGAAGGATTGGCTTGAAGCGATCATCGCCTTGCCGGAGCAGATGTTCTACAACACCGGCATTGGCACCTACATCTGGATCGTTACGAACCGGAAGGAGAAGCGGCGCAAAGGCAAGGTCCAGTTGCTTGATGCTCGGGATGTTTGGACAGCCGGTGGCAGCGAAGACAACAAGCGAAGCCTCGGCGACAAACGACGACACCTCACCGGCTCCCAGATCGACGAGATCGTTAAACTTTACGGTCGGCAAGCCGATTGTGAAACTTGCAAGACATTCGAGAACGCCGACTTCGGGTATACCCGCGTGACGGTCGAGCGGCCACTCCGCCTGCGCTATCAGATGACGACGGAGAACAAAGGAAGGTTTCTGGACGCCTGCCCGCACCTCCTCGACGACGTGCAGGTTATCGATAAGGTTCTAAATCGTGAGCCGCAGTTCGACTGGAATGCTGTGTGGAGCCGCATCCAAGACCTCCTGCACGCGCGCAAGTCTAGTTGGAAGAAGCCGGAGCAGAACCTCTTTCGCGGTGTTTTTACGGAGAAGGTTCCCGATGCCAAACCGGTGGTCAAGGGCGAACATGACGGGGGCTACGAGGCCG
Organism: uncultured Acidobacteriaceae bacterium; assembly: GCA_963791085.1. Classification (GTDB taxonomy): domain Bacteria; phylum Acidobacteriota; class Terriglobia; order Terriglobales; family Acidobacteriaceae; genus Acidiflorens. Next base: position 1,237,392 of record CAWBQG010000001.1, read on the forward strand.
ACGCGGACCTGCGCGATTTCCACAACATTCCGCTGGGAGATGATATCGAAGCCTATTTCGAGCGCGAGGTACGTCCGCATCTACCCGACGCATGGATGGACCGCGGCAAGGACAAGGTCGGCTATGAGATCAACTTCAACCGCTATTTCTACACGTACACACCGATGCGACCTCTAGAAACAATCGATGCCGATTTACAGCAGGCAGAGGAAGAGGTTCTGCGCCTTCTCCGCGAGGTGACGCGGTGAAGAGTCTTGCAGAAAAGCAGCTTCGGTACGTTTTTTCCATCACTAGCGGCGCAACTCCAGAAAGTGGCCGCGTGGAGTATTGGGACGGAGACATTCTGTGGGCAACGCCAGAGGATGTCAGCTCAGTTGAAAGATATTGGCTCAGGGACACGCGCCGTAAGATCACAGCGGAAGGCTACAAGTCCTGCGGTACATCGCTTGTCCCACCTGGCTCCATTATTCTCACGAAGCGGGCGCCAATCGGGCAAGTTGCTGTTCTTGCAAAAGAGACCTGTTCGAATCAAGGTTGCTTTCTGCTAACTGCTGGAGAAGAGACCGATACACGCTTCTTCTATTATTGGTTGTCCACACAGACTGATCGACTTCAAGTTCTGGGGCGTGGTTCCACTTTCATGGAGCTCAGCACTGATGAGTTGAAGTCTCTTCTGGTTCCCCATCCGTCTCTACCAGATCAATCCGCCGTCGCCGATTACCTCGACAAGGAGACTTTGCGACTTGATGGACTATTGGCGGCGAAGAAACGAGTATTGGACCTGCTGGCGGAGAAGCGCCGCGCGCTCATCACGCGGGCTATTACCCAGGGACTCGACGGCAGCATTTCACTACGCGATTCCGGCGTTCCGTGGCTCGGCAAAATTCCGGCGCATTGGGAGATCGAGAGGACCAGGTGGTTGTTTCAGGAGCGCGACGAGCGGTCCCAAACTGGCGATGAGGAGCTGCTCACTGTCTCGCATCTTACCGGCGTCACACCGCGTTCAGAGAAAGACGTAAATATGTTCGAGGCGGAGACAACTGAGGGCTACAAGATTTGCTGGAAAGGGGATCTCGTCATCAACACGCTTTGGGCTTGGATGGGAGCAATGGGCATATCACCGGTGAAGGGTATCGTCAGCCCGGCTTACAACGTATATCGGCCTGGCTCGCGACTGGAACCCGACTACGTGGATGCTTTAGTACGGATGCCCATCTTTGCTCAAGAGGTAACGCGCTACTCAAAGGGCGTGTGGTCGTCCCGGTTGCGCCTTTATCCCGAAGGGTTCTTCGAGACGTTCTTGCCGGTACCACCGCTCAATGAGCAGCGTGCAATCGTTGCTCACATGGCGACTGAGACGAAGAAACTTACCGCGATGAGGATCGCGACCGAGCGAACCATCGCTCTTTTGAAGGAGCGCCGGGCCGCTCTCGTTGGCGCTGCCGTGACGGGCGAAATGGATTTGGAGTGCTTGAGATGAGAGTGACTCGACTAAAGCTTGCGAGTTTTCGCGCGATCGAAGCGGCCGAGTTTCGGTTCGAACCAGGATTCAATTTGATTGTGGGCGTGAACGGAGTTGGTAAGAGCTCGGTGCTTGATGCATTGCGTATCTCCTTGTCCCGAATCCTGCCTTCAATTACGAAGTCGCGTGCCAAAGCGATGTCATTCTCTGCAGGTGATATTCGGGCTGGCTTCCCATTCCTTGACGTAGAACTGTCATTCGACCACAACGGCCATGACCTCCGCTTCACGCGCCAACAGTGGAGACAGAGCTTCGCGACAGACGACGCCGAAAATATCGAGAAGCTCAGGCGCGAGATAATCAATTCCGACCGATTGAGCGTCCGCGCGCGTACTTTACTGCGGGAACTGAACACTTCCCAACGAGTGGCAGATAGTGACAATCTTTTCCCTTCTCTTGGAGCTCTCAAGGAGAGCGCCAGAGACGCACGCGTGGCTCCAAATTGCATTTACTTCTCTACTAACCGATCATTCGCCTCAGATGCCAGGGGCTCGAAATCTAGCGCACCCGGTGACGAAGCGACAGCGTACGCCGATGCTCTCGCTCCGCGTCCACTGTACTTAGTTCAGTTTGCTGACTGGATGCGGGTACAAGAAGCGATGGCGAAGGAGCGCAAGACGGGGAAACGAGATCTGGAGGTTGTGCAATCTGCGGCGCGGCGTTTCCTGCCAAACTATAAGAACCTCCGCCCAGATCCCCAGGGGGAGCCGAGACTGATTATTGATCGTGGAGGAACTACCCTCGATGTATCGCAGTTGTCAGATGGCGAACGCGGCGTGCTCGCATTTGTTCTTGAATTGGCGCGGCGTCTTTCTCAGGCGAACCCGAAGCTCGATGATCCGCTGCGGCATGGTGAGGCAACAGTCCTGATTGACGAGATCGATTTGCACTTGCATCCGAAATGGCAGCGGACAATAGTTGGGCATCTCACAAAAGTGTTTCCACGCTGCCAGTTCGTCGCCACCACACATTCTCCGCAGGTCGTTGCGGCCGTTGAGCCTGAACAGGTACTTCTTCTGACTGCCGACGATGTCATCCACCCGGATCGCTCGCTTGGAATGGACTCGAATTGGATACTGAGGCACCTCATGGAAGCCGATGAACGACCGGCGGGTGCAGCAACTGCGATCAAGACTATTGAGGCTTTGATTCAGAAGGGTGCCTTCAGCAAGGCGCTCACGGCGATAGCCAAGGCAAAGAAAAGAGGTCTCGATCTGCCCGAGTGGTCCATGCTGGAGGCCCGCATAGCCCGACTGGAGCGGCTTCGCTAATGAAGTTCGTGAATAAGGGAGGCCCTCCTTACGCGTACCGAGCGTGGTGTCGGGCCGTCGATGGGACAAATGACGAGAATTACGGCCGGATTCGGGGAAGCATTAAAACCGTCGTTCTTGCAGCGCTCGCCAAAGAGCAGGGTGAGATTTGCGGGTATACGATGAGACGCATCGATATGAACACGTCGCACATCGAACATGTGAAGCCTGAGAGCATCTGTCGCTTGGAGAATCAGGGATCAGATCTCGATTTTTCGAACATGCTCGCCTGTTTCCCTCGCGATGGGATGCGGCGTCGATGTCGGTATGGCGCTCAGAAGAAAGACAATTGGTGGAATCCAGCGCTGTTCATATCGCCCTTAGACCCCGCATGTGAGAAAAGGTTCCGATTCAATCTTAGAGGTGAGATTTCTGCGGTAGGTACCAATCAAGCCGCCACCAATACTATTGAGGTGTTGGGGCTGGACAACACGACTCTGACCGAGGATAGGCGGCGAGCAATCGAAGAGTTCATCTACGGAGACAGTGGGAGCGATCCATTATCGAAGGCAAAGGCATCTAGGCTGCGGGCGGAGGTCTGCTCCAAGTCTGGCACGAGGTATACAGAATTCTGTGTCGCACTTCGAGACGCTCTTGATGAGTACATCGAGTACGTGGACAGACTCGCGAGAAGAAACAAATTCGCCAAGAATAGGAAGCGATGACCGCCAATTCTCAGAGGATTTCCGAAATGGCCTTCGAGACTGTCATTGAGGCTCATCTGCTTGCCAACGGCTATAAGGCAGTGGATCGCGCAGGATTCGATTGCGGGCGGGCCATTTTTCCTGAAGTAGTGTTGAGCTTCATCCGGGAGACGCAGCCTAGAGAGTGGGTCAGACTAGAGGCGCTGCACGGCGATAAGACAGGCGAGCAGATACTTTCTGATCTTTGCAAGTGGATGGACAATAACGGCTCACTCGCCACACTCCGGCATGGTTTCAAGTGCTATGGCCGAACGCTGCATGCGGCTTTCTTTAAAGCTGCCCATGAGCTTAATCCCGAACTGGAAGCGCGTTATGCAGCAAATCAATTGGGCCTGACACGCCAGCTCCATTTCTCCGCACGCTGTGAGAAATCTCTTGACGTGACACTGAGTCTGAATGGAATTCCTATCGCTACCGCAGAGTTGAAGAATCCGCTCACCGGGCAAACCGTCGAGGAGGCACGACGGCAGTATCAGCGCGACCGCGATCCCCGCGAGCCGATCTTCGAGTTCAAACGCCGCACGCTGGTCCATTTCGCTGTGGACACAGAGGCGGTCTTGATGACCACACGGCTGGCGGGGAGCGCTACCCAGTTCTTGCCGTTTAATAAAGGGTCGGATAACGGCGCCGGGAACCCTCCTGATCCCGCTGGCCGCACATACCGAACGGCGTACCTATGGGAAGAGGTGCTGCAGAGAGACAGCCTGCTTGATCTCCTCGCTCGCTTTATTCACTTGCAGATCGAGGACAAGCATGACGATCAGGGCCGGAAGGTCAAGAAAGAGACCATGATCTTTCCGCGCTACCATCAACTTCGTGCGGTGCGGAAACTCGTTGAGGCGGCCAGGCAAGAGGGCGTGGGGAACAACTACCTCGTCGAGCACTCAGCAGGCAGTGGTAAGAGCAACACGATTGGCTGGCTCACACACCGGCTAGCGTCGCTCCATGACGATAAGAACACGCGTGTGTTCGACAGCGTGGTTGTGGTGACCGACAGGGTGGTGCTTGACCAGCAGCTACAGGACACCATCTATCAATTTGAACATAAACGCGGCGTAGTGCAGAAGATTGATGAGAGTTCCAGACAGCTGGCCGAGGCGCTTGAAAACGCGGTGCCCGTAATCATCACGACGCTTCAGAAGTTTCCGTTCGTTTCGCGACAACTCGTGAAGATGGCGGAAGAGCGTGGTGCGCAAGGGAGCGGCACGCTCGCCACGCGGCGCTGTGCCGTCATCATCGATGAAGCGCACAGCTCTCAAGGAGGAGAAACTGCAACTGATCTGAAGGAGGTGCTTGGCGGGGAGGGTCTGCGCGAAGAGGCATCGAGGAGGGCGGCTGAAGAAGGCCTGACCGACATGGAGGAGCTATTTCGGAGCATGGCGAAGCGCGGTCGGCAGGCAAACCTGAGTTTTTTCGCGTTTACCGCGACACCGAAGCACAAAACGCTCGCCGTGTTCGGACGAAACGGTGAGCCAGCCGATCGCTATACGATGCGGCAAGCAATCGAGGAACAGTTCATCCTCGATGTGCTGAAGAACTACACAACGTATGCAACGTATTTCAAACTGCTCAAAGCCTGCGACGATGATCCGAATGTCGAGCGGAAGAAAGCGGCGAAGGCTCTGGCACGCTTCATGAGGTTGCATCCGCATAACATCTCGCAGAAAACCGAAGTGATGGTCGAGCATTTCAACACGATGACACGGCACAAGATCGGCGGTCACGCAAAGGCAATGGTTGTCACTGGGTCTCGCCTGGAAGCGGTTCGCTATAAGCAGAGTTTTGACCGCTATATCAAGGAGAAGGGGTATCAGATCAAATCACTGGTCGCATTTTCGGGGACGGTGCAAGACGACAAGATTGAAGAGTTGACGTACACAGAGGAAGGCATGAACTACGGCATCCGAGAGAAGGAGTTGCCGGAGAAGTTTGCGACACAGGAATACCAAGTTCTGCTGGTTGCTGAAAAATATCAGACAGGCTTTGACCAGCCTTTGCTGCATACCATGTACGTGGATAAACGACTTGCCGGTATCCAGGCGGTGCAGACCCTGTCTCGCCTGAACCGTATTCACCCGCTAAAGGAAGACACATTTGTTCTGGACTTCGTCAACGACCGCGAGGAAATCCGCGAGGCCTTCAAGATCTACTACGAGGGCGCGGAGATGGGCGAAGAAGTGGATCCATCACGTTTGTACCAGATCAAGGGAGAGCTCGACGCGAGCGGTATCTATCTTTCCGAAGAGGTTGAGCGTTTTTGTGAAGTCTACTTCATGCCTAAGCAAAAACAGAGTGTTCGAGATCACCAAGCGATGAACGCAGCCCTTGATCCTGCTGTATCGCGCTTCACTGTCAGGCAGCGCGACGACGAGAGCGAGGCAGAGGAGTTGCGAGGAAAGGTGCAGGCGTTCCGCAATCTCTATGGCTTTCTAAGCCAAGTCATCCCGTACCAGGATTCTGATTTAGAGGGGACTTACGTTTTTTTGAGACATCTTGCATCGAAACTTCCACGTCGCAAGACCGGCACCGCTTATCAGTTCGACGATGAAGTGCAGCTCGAATATTACCGGCTTCAGAAGATCAGTGAGGGCTCAATCTCGCTCCGCGATGGAGCGGCACAGCGTTTGGATGGGCCGACTGAGGTTGGAAGCGGCATTGCGCGTCCGCAGTCGATGGCACTGTCGCAGCTGATAGATGTCGTTAACGAGCGGTTCGGCACGGACTTCAACCAAGCAGATCAGCTCTTCTTTGATCAGATCGTCGAAGCGGCTATGGCTGATGATGGTTTACGTCAGGCGGCAGCCGTAAACCCAAGCGATAAATTTGAGTTGGTGTTCAAGCATCTATTGGAGAGTCTTTTCATGGAACGTATGGACCAGAACGAAGAATTGTTTGTGCGTTTCATGAATGACGCTCCTTTTCAAAAGGTCGTCACCGCATGGATGGCGGCTGAGGCATATCGACGCTTGCGAGTTGGCTCACAAGAAGAAAACATGCCCGACCCGGACGGTCGTCTGCCTGACCGTCGCGGGGATGTTAGTGGAGTGGAGTGAGCATTCCCGTTGCTTAACCTCGAACGCTACCTTGATACAGACCTCGACGTCGTTCCCAAATGCAGCAAGAAACGGTGGTGTAGGTCGCCCAGAACCGCACGATCACGGTCGCTCAAGTTGAGTTGTTTGAGGAAGCTGACCAGATTACGGAGTTTTCCGGGTATGTCCAGCGCTGCCGGCTAGTAGGCCATAGTGCTGGCCATGTCCGTACCGATACAGTCTGAGGAAATTAGATCTTGTTGCGGGTCACAGCGAGCACAGCTGTCGTAGGTCGGTATATTGATACACGCATTCTGCCCGTTGGTGGAGAGCGTAGGCGGACCAGGGCAACGGGAACTGGTTAGCAAGAATTGGAATACTTGAAGAACTACCCGATATGTCTTTGATTAACATAGGACTTGGAGATTTTTCAGACGGTGTCTGAAAAATTCCTTTCGCGGGCCATGCGAGGAAGAATCGCCGCATTTGGCTGAGGTTCACAACCCCAAATCCGCGCCCAAATTGGGCGGACAGATCATTCGCCAGTTGTTTAATCAACTGGTCGCCGTAATTGGCGCGGACCGCGCCAACTTGCTCGGTTTCAACGATGCGCCGCCCAATGTCCCAATGCGCAGCGGTCATGATCGAATTGACATTCCGGGCGGTAGCAGACCGAGCGGCTTTGAGCAGTTCGACGATTCCGGCACGGATGTTGTTGTAATTGTCTGGAATGGTCGTCATCTTCGTCATGGCGATTCCTCCATCTTAAAATGGTTGGTACTGTCATATCCCTATCCCAATTGCCTGTGCGACGGATGAACCTTGATTGATTCCCAGCGCGGAGGTTTTCGAGACATCGGCTCCGAGCTGAGGGGCGAGTTTCGCCAAGTCGTTGGTGAAAAGCGTGGCCTCGTGGCTGGCGCGGGAGATGGAGACGTAGCCGAAGCGGGAATTGAGCAGATCCGGGTGGACGCTGGTATCGGCGTGGACGAGAACGCGTTCGGCGGTAAGGCCCTGGGAGCTGTGACTGGTGACGGCGTAGCCGTGGTCGAAGTGACGATGCTCGCTGGCGTTGAATTCGATCTGGCGGTTGTTGTCGAGGCGTGCAGAGAGCCGACCATCGGGATGGATCGCCTCGATGGTGGCGAGGTCGCGATTGGCAACGCCGAGCGATTTGTCGGGCGCGGTGAACTGGATGCGGTCGCCTACGGACAACTCGCGTTCGATCTCCCGATAGACGCTGACGCCTGTGAGTCGGCGGGGATCGTAGGTGGCAAGTTCCTGGTTCGTTTTCTCGACCGTGAGCTGGTTTGCGCTTGGGTCGATCGCGACGACCGTTGCATAGGCGGCAGCTCCGATTCCCATGGCTTTGCTACCACGTGTGTAGCGAACTACGTCGTCGATTTCGTAGTGGCTGGCCCAGGATCGTTCGGCTCCGGTCATGTCCTGACGCTGAACCAGGACGCGAAAAGTATGATCTTCCGGCGCAAGGCTTCCATTGGCCTTCAACTCCTGGCGAACAGCGACGTTCAGCTCGCGGCGGGAAGCATTGTCAGGGGAGACGATGAGAGTTTTCTCGGGCGATTCGACATAGCTCTTGGCGATAGCGCGGACGCGTTCTTCTGCGTTGGGGATTTCCTTCACACGGCCCTGCTGTTGGAGTGCGTCGAGCGCGGCGGACACTTGGCCCGTGGCCAGCAGCTCGACGGCAGATTTCAGAGCCGGGTCCTGCTGGCGCACGATCTCATCGAGTCTGGCCGTGCGCATTCCGGCTTCCTGCAGTTGCTCGAAAGGGCGGCCGGCTTCAACGCCCTGATGCTGGCGGATATCGCCAATCAAAAGGACGCGGTCATTACTATTGGGAGTAAGACGCGCAAGGAACTCGCGCATCTGATTCGTGCTGGCAAGGCTTGACTCGTCGATGAAGTAGAAGTGGTTTTGGTCTCCTACGTCCGGATTCGCAGTGCGAGCAAGGAAACCTTGCAGGGTTCCGGCCTGGATTCCAGCTTCACTCAGTTGGCGTGCAGCGCGGGAGGTTGGGGCGAAACCCTCAACCCGATATCCATGCGTTTCCGCGGCGCTGCGGATGGCCGCGAGGGCGGTCGTTTTGCCCGCGCCTGCGAAGCCTTGGAGTCCCTCGATGCGGTCGGGCGAGCTGAGTACATCCTCGACCACAGTCTTTTGCGCCCGGTTCAGATGCGAGTGCTCATCCGCTACGGCGATGGCCTGCGCACGCGAAAGAACGGGACTTAGCTGGTTTTGTCCTTCGTGCATCCGGCAGAGAATTTCTTGTTCCGCTGAAATGGTTTTGGCGGTGGTGTACTGGCGGCCCGGAATGCTCTGATTCCGGTCGACGATTTTAAATTCTCCCGAAGCCAATCGGGCGTCAAGATTGGCGCGGACTTGCGCATGGGTTATTTCCCCCATGCCACGACGAAGGCCGTCGCGGATCAGCGCACGTTCATCCACAACTGCCTCGCGCTCGAAGTTCTTGTCGCGAGAAAAGGTGAGGGATTCGCGGACACGTTCAAATGAGTTGACCGGCTTTCCCTGATGTTGAGACCGTTCACGGGCTGCGCGAACAACGGCCTCAGCTTGATGTCCAAAGTCTGCGGCCAGCCTCCGGTGCGCGGCCATCACTTCTCTGGGCGAATGAACCTCTTTCCGGTCCCGCGTGGAGTGCGCGGCGATCTCAGCAGCCTCCTTTCCCGAGCGGCCAGTGCGTTCGAGGTACTCACGAATCTGTTGGCTGCGGGGACTGGATGCGTCGAGGTATTCCTGTGTGTAGCCCTTGATTTCGGGCGCACCAGATCTGCCCGTCGTGATCTCGTATCCAAGTTGGCGCAGTTGGTAGGTGAGCTCCGATTGATAGATGGCCGTTGCAAATTGCTGGGAGGCGAAAAGGCTCTGCGGCTGGATGGCACGAGGCTGGCCGTTGTCGCGCTCGGTGACGTTGAAAACGACCGCGTGCGTGTGCAATTGCGGCGCGACATAGCCATCGACCGGGCGGGCGGTATCGTGCTCAAACTTGGCTGCGATAAATTTGCCCGTGGTTTCGGGCGGATGATTGCCGCCGATGCGGGCTTGTGTGTAATGTTCGAGCTGGTCGAGGGCAACCCGCACGCTCTCCCGGTGTGCTTCGCTAACACGCTCATCGCCGCCGACCAGCGCTGTAATTGAGACAGATTTCGGTGCAGAAAAGGTCGCATCCCACCCGGCCCGGTGCTCCATCGTTTTGATGGTCTTGCCGTCGGCATCCTGATATTCATACGATGCTCGTTGCCGGACAAGCTGCTCGCCCGTCTGCGGATGTTGGCCCTGGCTGAGTTTGGCGAAGTCCTCGGCAGATACCGTTCCGGCAAGGCCGAATTGCTCGGCGAGCCGGCCTTGCCACTCGCCTGCGATCACGCCGCGTTGCGACCAGTAGTTCTGCTCCTTCGCAGTGAACTCCTGCTCGTGGTACGTCTGTGCCTGGCCTGCGGAGAGTGGTTTGGAAATCGTCAGCATCGCTCAAATCCTCGGACCAAAGCTGAGTTCACCTTGGCGTTCTTCTTGCGCCTCTACGGCCGGCTTCGTCATAGCACTTTGCCCATCGTCTCCGTCGCTTATGGGTTTCGATTCGGCGCGTGCAGGAGATGCTGAAGGCGACTCAGTCTTTGCGGCTTGTGGATGATCTTTGCGCGGTTCCCGCACGATGTAGTCATCTTCCAGGCGCTCGATGAACTTCGGCTTGGACGGAGGAATCTCCAGCAAGGGAAAGGAGAACTGCGCTACGTAGTTCCCATACTTGAGATAGGCGTGAAGGTCCGCCAATCCGCTGATTTCCGAGTCGAGCACCAGTGGCTCGGTCTGCCGATCAAGAGCGAAGTTTCGACCGCTACGGTGGCCGTCGAAATGTGTCTCCTTCATGCGCTCGATTTCCGTCTTTCCGATGGCGCGGCTCACCCACTCGGCGGCATTGGGCTCCGTCGTTCTGAGGAAGATCTTCGTGGCGGGCTGCGAGAGCATGACTTCCGCCAAGTGCCCATAGATGACTTCCAACTGGGCCTTGCCCTGGAAACCCAGAACGAGTGGATTACGGGATTTGCGATTCTCGGTGATGGCGGTGTGCAGTTGTGGCAGCTTCTGCAGGCTGGCCAATTCGTCGATCACAAACCACACCGGATGCTGGTCAGGCCTGGGCGCACTGAGCAGGCGGAGAACGAGCATATCGATCCAAAGACTGTGCAACGGACGGAGAGCTTCGCGTTCGGCGGGCTGCGAAGTGATGAAGATCCACCCCTGTCGATTCTTTGACCATTCTCGTGCTGTCCATTCGGTTTTGGCTTCGGCCTTGGTAGGCAGTAGACGGAAACTGTCGGCGACGAGGCTTAACGAGCCGAGTACGCCCATCCGTTGATGGGGAGCGGATGGCTCGATCAGCAAGGCCAGCTCCGTTCCTTTGACGCGGCGGTCGATCTCCTCGGGGTGCGACATCCATTGCACCAATTGCTGGGGCGTGGGCAATTCGAGAAGCAGATGAGCAAATATTTTCTGCGGGCTATCGATGAAGAATTCGTCCTTCCTTTCGGTGGTTCGTTGAAAGAGCGAGGCAGCGATGGTTCGCGCTTCCGCGCGCCGGACAAGCTCTTCCGACGGTCCCCAATAGGGGCACCGGCGGTCGATCGGATTGAGCACAATATCGCCGCGCTTTTCGTCGTAGAAACGCTCGATGAATTCGCACGCTGGATCATGGACAATGGCGGAGTGCCCTCGCGCCTGAATCTGCCGCAACATCTGCAGGATGATGGTCGTTTTGCCACTCCCGGTATCGCCGATGATCTCGAAATGTTGATCCTCGGCGCGTTGCGGGACACGCAACATCTTGCGGCATCCATTCACTTTGAGGCCGATGCCCGTCCCTTCGAAGGCTTTGTTAAATTGCCTGGGCGTCACGAGAATCGGCCCCTTCAGACGTCGCCCGTACTTCATCTGCTTGCGACGGCGAATGTCCTTTGGAATGGACAGCGGAAGTTGCCCGATCAACGCTAGGGTTCCGAAAATGAGTGGCCACCGGAACAGATCAGCGATGCTTGCTCCGGCATATACCTGCTGTTTGAGGTAGTTTCCAAGCGCGCTGTTTTGGTAAATGCTCGGAGCGCTGCGATAGAGATAGATCATGCCGCGCTGACGAGCCGAGTCGGATAAAACAAGCGGGATGGGCCCCGCGTTTGCTTGTGGGGTCGAGCTGGCTGCGACATCCATCTCTCGGGCATACCAGGCGCGGCCGTTTCCGTCAGACATGAGGAGCATTTGGTACTTGCCAGACGGACGAAGGCTCTGGGCGATGGAGGTCTTGATATAAAGCGGTAGGTAGAACTTTTCGAGCGCAGAGAGTCCAAACGCGAAGCGGAGGTAGACGAACGATCCGGTGAGGATCAACCCAAGAAAGACCGCGCCCAGCGTATAAATCGGGCTGTGTGGCGGCCAGATGATGGTCTCTTTTCTTCCCCAGTTTGTTTCAGGCATGGCGCTTATCCTCGTCTTCCGCGACGTATTGTGCGATGACCTCACGCGCGGCACGCTGCTTGTTGGTTTTAACGTTCCGCATCAACTTCTGGTATTGCTCGGCGCTGATGTGTTCACCGCACGCAACAGGCGAAAGGACGTCGGTCAAGAACAGTTGCAGGGCGACGATTTCGGTCATGAGATGGTCAGCTCCGACGCCGGTGGATGAAGAGCGAGCCGCCTTCAAAATCGCCTCGCGAACCCATTCGCCTAGAGCGCGCCCGTCGGCCTCAGACGCCGCCGAGATCAACTCCAACTCTCGTGATGTGATCTTGGTACTGAGAGTCACGGCGCGCCGTGTGCGGCCTCGCAACTTCCGTGTCGTGATGGGTTCAGTATTGGTCAGAATCGTCATTGGTTCACCTCAACTGCGGTCTCCTTGCGGTAGCTCGTTAGCTACCGTGTTTTTGCAAGTCGTGTGTTTTCAGTGGTAGCCAACGAGCTACAAAAGTAGCTCAGCAGCACCCTTCCAGGGGTGGAGTGTCAAAATTCTTCCGGTGCGAAGCACCGTTCTTGCTCCGGCACGAAATTGAATGCAGGATCACGCCTTCATTACCCGTACAGAAGCCGTGGACTCCACCCCGGCTGCAAGCTTCTTCGCCGGCTGTTGCGGCGCGTCTTTCGCATCCTTGTTCGGCCCTCTACGTACGCGCAGCGTGGAAGCAACCTGCTTGGCCTGTGGCGTCTTCAGAAAGTCCTGAAAGTCGCGGTCCTTCGAGAAGACATAGTTGAGCGCCTTGTCCACAACATCGTCTGCGGATGCGTGGACGAAAGCGGCGTATTGATCGACCTGTTCGGCGGTGGACTCGTCGAGCCGAACAGAAGCACTGACGTAGCGGCTCAAGTTGATTTCAAGTAGTGGCATGTTGTTCTCCTTATAGGTGTTGAATCACGCAATCTTTCTCCGGGCAATCATCCGCTGCGCCGTCAGCGCAATCTCCCGCGCACGAGCGCGGCAAGGTGCAGCGGGAATCTCGAAGCGGCGGCGGACTTCGAGCATCGTGACAACGTCATCTATCGGAATACCTTCGATGAGCCAAAGCCTGGCCGATGCAACGTCAACCGTGCGCTGAGCGTAATAGAGAGGATTGGGCTTATCGGCGCGGCGCGAAGCGAGCTTTCGGGTGAGCTTCGCGGCGTCCTTTCCACGGGCAAGTTGATGCAGAACCCATGCCCAATCGTGTTCGGAATTGGTGTGCTTATCGGGATGCTTTCGCGGTGTGATTGAACGGGACGGAAGGATGGCATCCGCCGCTAGAATATCCAGCCGGAAGTCATCGGAATTCCAAGTGGAATCGCCGGGGTATTCGACGGTGACGGGATACGGCCGGATCGTACTTGCAATTCAGGAATCCCGGCAGGCGGAGAACCCGGTTGCAGTCGGTGCAGGCGGGATCGCCGCCAAAGGTAATCGCAAGCAGTTTCAGGGCGCTTTCCTGCTGTTCGAGAGTGAAGCCATCAACCCGCCAGAGGATCTGATACTTGCCGAGCGATGTCGAGAGGACCGCATTCGGCGGGGGAACTGCATCCGAGGCGCGGAGCGAAGTGAGGCGGGCCTCGCCATCGGTGTCCAAATCAAGGTACAGATGCCGGACCGCGGCGATGCACTCTTTGGTGCGTTTGCGGCTGCCAGAGCGAAGCGGATTGGCAGCCACATAGATATTCGCTCCGATAGAGTTCTCGTGCGCGAGCCAGCCGAGGTAACGAGGCGCAAGCGCATGTTCCAAGGGAGCAATTCGCTGAAGCGTCTTGTTAGGAGATTCCCTTCGGACGAGCAGGGCAATCGTTTCGTCCGGAGCGAAGCAACGGGTGAGGAAGTCAGCAGCGGTGCTGGTTCCATTTCCAGTGCTATGGTGTGGCATGTTTCACCTCGAATACCGGCTCGATCAGGAAGCGTTTGGCATCGCGGTCGTACCCGCGAAGCGCCAGGACTTCGCGGACGATGCGGCGGCCTGGTTGACGCTCGACATGGACGACAAAATCGACGGCTTCTCCGATCTCCGCTTCGGTATCGGAGAAGGTGGTCTGCGCGTGGTTGCGCATGACCAGATTGGCGAAGCGCGTGAGGGCTTTCTCTGCCGAGTTGGCATGGATCGTCGCGAGCGATCCCGCATGGCCAGTGTTGAAGGAATCGAGCAGCGTTCGCGCCTCGATTCCGCGCACTTCGCCGAGAATGATCCGGTCCGGTCTGCCAGCGGAGAGCGTGACCTTTAAGAAGGTCGTCGAAAGAGATGTTGGCCTTGAACGTATCGGTCTGGCATTCGACGGCCACAATGTTCGGCTTCCGGATCTGAAGCTCGGAGGTGTCTTCGATAACGACGATGCGTTCCTGCTCCGGAATTGAAGTCGGCCAGTATCCGCAAAAGCGTGGTCTTGCCGGTCCCCGTTCCGCCGCTGATGAGCAGCGTCTTGCCGCTGCGAATCTGCTCGGCCAAGAAGTCTGCAAGCGGCCGCGTCAGTGTGCCGCGAGCAATCAGGTCATCGACCGTGTAATGGCGGCTGGTGAACTTTCTGTATCGTCAGTCGCCGGGGCCGGGCGCACGACCGGCGGAATCACCGCCGCAAGGCGGCTTCCGTCCGGAAGCTGCGCGTGCAGTATAGGGTTGTCTTCGTCGAGCTTTTTGCCGAGTTGGTTGGCGATGACTTCGAGGCCGGTGCGCAGCTTGCCGGCGTCGAAGGAAATGTTCGGTTCCTGGCACAATATTCCATCGCGCTCGTAAAACCACGAGGCATCGGGATTGCCCATGATTTCGCTGACGCTTTCGTCGAGCAGCAGCGGCTCGATGGGCCGAAGGAATGGCAGGATCAATTCAAAACTCATAGCGGGAACCTCACAGCGATGGAAGCCCAGCGGTTAGCCGGGCTTCCGAGAGTGAAGAGCAAGGGCCTATGCGGCCGTTTCCTCTGGGGCGACTTCATCGTGCTCCTGATCTTCCGGGGCGGCCTTTTCAGCGCGGTCCAGCTTCAGGATCGAAGCGACCCGAATTTCCCAGACGCGCTGCTTCGAGTCCGTCTTCTTGCTGTCGTACTCCCGGCTGCGCAGTTCGCCTTCCACCTGGATATGCGCGCCCTTGGTGAGCGTCTTGGCGAACTCCGAGAGCTTGCCGAAGACGACGCAACGGTGCCATTCGGTGTGCGAGATGTACTTGCCATCCTTCTTGTAGGAGGACTTGGTTGCCAGCGAGAGAGTGGTGAAGCTGCGATTGTCGTTGGTGCGAACTTCTGCGTTGCTGCCGAGAAAGCCGATGAGGGTTACTTTGTTCTGGTACATGATCGTGTCTCCGTTTGTTGAATTTCCCGTTGTTGCTCGGGTCACACTGGGCGGAGCCTAGCGAGTGGGCCCGGCTCCCAAGGCCGAAGGTCTGCTTTCTGGGAGGGGCCCGAAAGAAGTTTGCGCGGCGTTTTTTGCCGTGGTTTGCAAACTTGTTTTGGGAGGAACCGAGACCCCGAAGGGGCGCGGAATGCGAAGCAGAAGACCGAGTGCCGCCGGGCGCCGGAAAGGCCCCGAAGCGGTGACCGAGCAAAAGACGGGATACATAACGGCAGACACGCTCCAGAGCAAAGTTTTCATCGGCACATTGGCTGCGGAAGTTCGCCGCAATTGCAGTCCGATTCGAGCCGGCATGTCCGCCGCAAGAAGGGCGCAATTCGCCACCGTCGTTGCGCGTCGGAAGGCTCGTCGTTCGCCTGCTCCACAAGGCACGGGGACAGGTGGGGAAAGCCAGCCGGATTAGCAGCAAGAAACGACATGAATAAGCCTCTGGGATCGTCGGTCGATCCTAATCCTTAGCTGAACGCCTGGTCGGCCCGGAAGCGCACGATGGTCAGACCGAGAGGGTTCACGGCCAGCTCATTGTTCTTCACGTTCTCGCGGAAGACATAGGTAACGCTGGCTGTCCATCGCTCCCGCTTGAGTTCGGTAGTGATCCGCCGGATTGGTGTACACCTTCTCGAACTCGATGCGCGCCGAATACGGCGACTGCCGCAGGTCGTCAAGGATGACGTTCTTGATCTCCACATCGACATACGGAAGGGTGCTGTCTTTGACGTAGTTCTGAATGATGTTGTCCTTGCGTTCCTGGTCGATCACGGCGCGTTGCACGTCGCTATTGAGGAAGTAAAGCGAGCTGCGTTTGATCGCGCTCGATGGTGAAACGATTGCGGCTGAAATACAGCTCCGCCCAGCGCGTGAGGTAATACTTGTTCTCCGCTTCCTGCGGGCGGTACTGGAAGTTGCGATAGTCGATGGCTTCGGCGTGGCCCACGTCGTTAATCCGCACAATCATGGGGTGCATGTTGGCGAGCGCCGTTCTGGCTCTTGAAGGTCAGCGCCGCCAGCGCGAAACAGACGGCGGCGAGCACAAGAATGGTCACCTTCAGATAGGTGTTCATCACCAGCGGATCGCCATACTGTTCCAGGTAACGTTCCGCGGCGCGGGTGATTTCCGGGGTCGCCTTCGTTTCTACGTTCATCGTTTCTGTTTCTGCGTTCATCTCTGACCTCGTTTCTCGTCTTTCTTGACGCGGCTTACAGCACGGCCCGTACCGCCATTGCGGCCACGCCCAGACCGCCGCCGTGTCCGCCACCGCCGCCGAATAGGCTGTGCGACATGGTCGGAATCTTGAAGAGAATGTAGACGTTGACCAGTACGAGAAGGATCAGAAGCGGCAACGTCTGAACGATCGTTGATGGGTCCGAAATGCTCTGGCCAAGCTGGATGTAATAGTTCGTGAGAACATGAGCCAGAACATTCATCGTGGCGGCGGCGATGACCTTGTAAAAGCTGAATCCGAGATACGCCTTGAGCCATCCCCAGAACAGCCAATCGAGCTTGTCGAAAACAAGAAACGGAATAAAGATCGGCCCGAGCAATCCGATGATGGTTGCCGCGATTGCGCCGTAGGCGAGGATGGCCGAAACGATTGCCGCCAGAAGAGCCAAAAGGAACTGCACGACAAAGTACACAATGGAGTAATAGGGCGACATGATGCTGGTCAGAAGCGACGGCCCTGTCTTCGACGATGCCGCGTGGATCTCATTCAGCATCGTGGTCGAACCATCCGACCCAATGAGGTTCACAAGATTGATGGTGCCGCCGTCGATGAAGCCCTTGATGGAAAAGCCAAGTCCGGGGATGGAGCTGTCGTAGTAGTTCACCATCGCGTAAGCGAAGGTGAGCAGCATGAAGAGGTTGAGAAACCTCCCCATGCTGAAGCCGGCCTCTCCGTGCGCCGATGCGAGCGCTTCCTGTACGCCGAACCAAACCAACATGATGGTTGCCAATGCGAGGACGATGTGAATCCCCATTGCAGTAATCGAGGGTGCCGCCGTGGCTGCGAGCGACTGGCACGCCTGAGCGATAAAGTCGAAGAGACCTGTACCCATGTTCCTCACCTTCGTTCTTTCTTCCGCTTTGTTCTAACTTCCTTCCGCTTGCGGCTATTCAGTACGCTTGCGTAAGGAGATTGGCCGCGCCGCCGCTGGTCGTGGCGACGTTGGAGTTGTAGTAGCTTTCGTATCCCGATGAGTCGCGAAATGCCGACTTCATCGCGTCCTGCTGCTGCTTCTGGGCGACGATCTGCTGCAGGGCGAGATTGGCGTTCATTTGGTTGGCGTCCTGCTGGGTTCGCAGTTGCAAGAGCAGGGCTTGATTGATGCGCTGGAGCGTAGCCATGATGGTCTGCTGCGTGGGGTCCTGGCTTTGTGTCGCGGTCTCCAGGTTGGCGATATCGGTTTGTCTCGCGGCCTGATTGGCACGCATCGTCCCGAGCATTTGCAGGTTGTTGGTCATGACGGAATCGCCGATGATCAACGGTGGCTCCCTGCGCGGCAATCTGTAGCTGGCCGGCAACACTGGCGTTGCCGTAGCCGGGAATTATGTTGTTGGTATTCGGCACGCTGACCTGCTGGTAGGAGGCTGCGGCCCCGTTTCCGGTGTTCGCGGAATTGAGCCACCCCATCGAATTGCCGTAGGTGTTCGAGATTTGTTGCAGCAGTCCGTAGGTCGGTCGTGGGAGACAAGAACCGCTGATAAAGCATCGACGGCGCGAGAATCATCTGGTGCACGAGGTTGGTATTGCTGCTTGGCGACGTTGTAGGCTTGCAGCGCCGTCGTCGCAATCTTGACCGTGTTGGAGAAGATTTGTTGGCCCTGCTCGATCTGCTGAAATTGGTTGGAGATGGATTGTTCTTCGTGTTCGATCTGCGTGACGGCGTGAGCCGACTGCGTCGGATCGTAGACGATGCCGGAACCGAACTGCGCGTGCGCTGCGGGTTGCAATGCCGTGGCAAGTCCGATGGCGAGTGCGGTGAGGAGTAGCTTCTTCATTGTCTTATCCTTTCGTTTGCGGTTGGTGTGGCAATGCCTACACAGCGATACCGCGTTACTGCTGTGCGGCAAGAATCTGTCTTCTGGATCTCTGCAAGACGGTCGGCCTCTGGTTTGCACCGTGCGTCTCGTTCTTTCTTCTTCGCTTCGAGGGTCGCCATCTGCTCCGCTGTCAGCTTCTCTCCGGTCAGCATTCGTGCGGAGCCGGAGGTCTCATCGAGGCAGTCCTTGGCATAGGCCGGGTATTCGGCGTTGTATTGGTCCTGCAACTTCTTCACCTTTTCAGCTTTGCTCTGACATCCGGCAAGGGCGAGAGTCGATAGGAGTAAGAGGGAGAGGGCAACTGATCGCATTCAAAACCTCCTTAAAACGTTTGTGGAATCGTGTGGTTGGAGTACGCAGGAAGAAGCAAGTCCTGCGTGAAATAGACTTTTACGCGGTGGCCCTCCCGAATCGTGATGGTGGGCGGTATCTGCATGAAGCGGTCAAGAATGCTGGTCGCGGACTGCGAAACACTGGCCGCAGTTCCGTTGGTGAATGCCTGCGAGCCGCTGGTGGTAATCGTGCCGCCGCCCTGCGTGATCTCGCCGGCTCCGGCAATCACACCCAAAGCGATCGAGGTGCCGAAGATTTCAAGGTAATGGTTGTTGACCTTGTCTTTCAGCCCTTCCTCGCCGATCTGGTCGAGGCCGTGGAACTGGTCGAGATCGACGGAGTAACCGTCCGGCATAATCAGGCGATGAAAAGCCACGGCCATCCGCCGCTGTTGTCCGAAGCCCGCCGCTCCAATCTTCTTGGCTTCGCCGAGCACAACCGTTCCTTCGGGGATGATGACGTGCTGACGGTCGTGCGAATACAACGGGATTTGAGACAAGGACTTTGACCGGCCCGACGGCGTCTCCATCCAGGCGATTCATCAGAACGGTGTCGAGAACCGAGCCTTCGTAGACGAGATAGGGCTGGCCGACGGCCGAATCAATGTTGGCTTCCAGCGGCCGCTTATAGCCTCCGGGCGTCTCTTCCTGTTCTCCTTCGGCTTGTGGGGCGACGAGACTATGTCTTTGCCTGCCGTTCGGTATGGTCATACTGGGCAGGCACGATCTGACCTTGCTGCGGCGGTTGTTGCGGTTGTTCGGCGGAACGGGAGTAAACAAGGTTGGAAGCGAAACGGGAGTTGTCAGCCCGTTCGCGCTCTTTCGCGGCAATGAGCTGCGCTTGTTGCTGCGCGGGAGTAAGTTGCGGCGGCATGGTGCCTTGCTGCAGCTTGTGCGCAGGGCCGGCCCGGACCGCACGAAGTGGCACGGCAACGCCGGTCGGGCCGAAGGCCGCGGCGGCGGCCTGCTGCGCGGGCGTCGCAGACGCAAGCGCCGGATCTGCCATTGCAGCAGCGGCCATGGTTGCCTGCTGTTCTTTCTGGCGTTCGGCCTGAACCTGGTTCTTCAAGTCCTGCACGTTGTTGTCGGTGTTGTCCTGCAAGGTGGGTTGCGGTGGTTGCCCTTTCGCTGCGGCCTGCTGCGCGGGCGTCTTCTTGCCGGAGGAACTGAAGAGCGCCGCCACGATCACGAGCAATGCCGCGCCCAGATAGACGAACGTCTTGAGGTTCTTCTGCAAGACGCCTTTTGGCTGCGCCAGGTTGCGCTGCAATGTTGGCTCCGCTTGCGGGTCGGTGCGTGCCTCTGTGTGAGGAGTAAAGTCGTTCTCGGTCATGACAGTTATCCCTTCCGCGTGAAGCTCATCCGCTTCTTACCCAGTTCCACATATCCGTCGTCCATGACTTTCGGGATGATGTAGGTCCCTTCCCGGAGGTCATAGGTGACGAGGTTCGGCTTGCCGTCCTTCATCTCATAGACGCTGAACTTTTCTGGCGCATTGGTCTTGATGTAAGTGAACTTGTCGTCGTGGTAGATCGACTGGATATCGAAGGGAGACTCGTTCGCCTTGTAGACGTAGTCGAACTTGAGCTGTGTTGGATAGGCGCTCTTGTATTCGTCCACAGCCTGCTCGACGTGCGATTGGAGAGCGGCAAGCTGCTGCCGCGACTGTTCCAGTTGCGCGGCAGGCACGAACTGCGGGCGGGCCGCTCGCGGCTACAATCGCGGAACGGTCGGCGGGTTCGACGATTACCTTCAGGTCGGGACTCGGCGGGAGAGCCAGAGATCTCCTGGAGGGTGAAACTGTAGATGTTTCCTTTGTCCGTAATGAGATTCAAGTTCGAGCCGATGCCTTGTTTCGCCGGATGCACAAAGCAAAAGTTGCCAACCACATCGACAATCCAGAAGTCTTTGTCGCCCGTGGCGGCTTCCATGATCTTTTCGGTCGTGGGCAACTCGATTAGGGTTGTGTATTTGACTTTGGCGCGGATCGCAACGATGTCCTGCGAGTGATACTGCACCGTGCGCGCGGAATCCTGTGCCACGGCACCGATGGAAGCAACGACCAATACGCAATTAATGAGGAATTTCGGATGTCGCATAGCATGTCTCCTATGTTGGTGTTAGAGGTTGATACGGCCAGCGCGCGCGGCTGGAATGGCCACTCTTCCGCCAGACGCCGAAGGCCATCCGCAAAACCGTGGCGGTCGAAATATTCCCGTTTCTTGAGGTTGTCGCGGGCGTTGTTGGTCGCCATCCAGTGCGAGACAGAATCTACGTTCAAATGCACTTTCTTCGAGGTCTGTGCTTTGCGAATCAGCATTTGACCGGGCGGAATCAGGCCGTCAATGAGGTCCAGTTCGGTGTCGTTCAGATGAAACGCCTCCCGGTAAACCTCGCGGTTCATGTCCGGGTTGGCGAGGAAGATTTTCGTAGGGCAACTCTCGGCCACAATCGCCAGCATCCCCGACTCCTCAAGTTCCTTAATGGATTGGGTCGCAAGGATCATCGCCGCTTTGTGCTTGCGCCAGGTCTTCTGCGCCTGCACCACATAATTGCGAATTGTCTCGTTCTTGATGAAGAGCCATGCCTCATCGAGCAGGAAGATCTTGAAGGTGGCGAGTTTCTCCGGGTCGGTAATCTCATTTGACGCGCGGTGCAAAACGTAAAACAGCAGCGGTTCCAAGACTTCGGGTGCATCGTTCCAGCCGTGGAAGTTGAAGGTCTGAAAGCGGGAGAACGAAAGCGTATCGTCAGCGTTGTCGAAGAGAAGACCGTACTGTCCGCCACGCGTCCAGCGGTGCAGGCGTTCTTTCAACTCGCCAACGATGTTCGTAAAGTTCGAGACGGTACGCTGGTCCGGTTCCAGCACGTACATGCGCTCGATCGCATCCCACAACCGCCGTTCCTCTTTGAAGTCCAGCCGGTAACGCTGCTCGTTGCCTTCAATGAGCACGCGGAAGAAGCTGAAGAGAAATTGCAGGTTTTCTTTCGTCTGAGATAGCGAGAATGGATTGATGGTGAAGTCACGCGCCTCCTGCCCGACATTCAGGTAGGAGCCGCCGAAGATCGTCGTAAGCGACTGGAAACTGCCGCCGATATCGAAGATGAAGGTCAGCGGCTTGTATTTCTGTGCATTTTGAAGCAGAAAATTGGCCAAATAGGACTTGCCACTCCCACTCATTCCGAGAATCAGGGTGTGGGCAACGTCGCCGGTATGCAGGTTGAGGTAGTAGGGTGTGCTGTTGTCGGTTTCGAGCACAGCCAGATACTCGGTGCCGAGATGCGCGTTCGTCTTCTCGCCGGGAAGGATCGTAAACAGAAAAGACAAATCCGCGTAATTCGTGTTCAGCAGATACAGCTTGCGGAGGTTGAGCGCATAGTTGCCGGGCACGGTGGCGAAGTAGGCGTTCAGCTGGTTGTAGGTCTCCGCAAAAAGATTGCCATCCGCGTTGGTGAAGAGGCCAGTGAACTCGGCCCCGAGCTGCTCCAGTTCGGCTTTTGAACGCCCGTATAGCACAATCGTGAGCGAGAAATCGCCGAGCGATTGGCCGTCGCCCAGGGCGCGCAGGCAGTCGCCAAGGTTTTCAATGTCGGCCTGCTTGGACTCGTCCACCAGCACATCGCGTGGGTTCGTCTTCGTGGCATCGTTGCCCATCTGGGAGACAAACCCGGTTTTCGACATATTGAAATGACGCCGTCGCTTGTTGACTTCCTTGCGCGCTTTGTCCGCCGGGAGTAGCGTCCATTCGGTAACGACGTAGAAGTTGGCCGGAATCTTCAGTAGGGTGTCCAGCACCAAAGGCCGTGTCTCAGTGATGGCCTCTTTCATCGTCAGCACCCGGACGATGTGATCGCCGATGCGGAGGTGGTCGCGTTCCGCTTCGATGTCGGAATTAACCACCTGATAGTCGAGAAACTGCGTGGACTGCGGGCTGCCGGCAACACGCCAGTCGTCGTAATTCAGCAACCGGCGGAAAAACGTGAACTGTCCCTGCTGATTCAAGATCTGGATTTGCATGAAGTCAGCAAGCTGCCGCGCGAACGCCTGCACGCTCTGGTCGAGGCGTCGAAGATCGTGCTCAACATGCGTGCGCAACAGCGTCTTCATGCTGTCGTTGGTGAACTGTACCTTTAGTTCTCCAACCGCGCCCGCGGGATCGCGCAAGATTCGAGCGATCGCCGCGCCCACGCCGGTCTTCGACCTGGCGCCTTCGAGCAGAATGCAGTAGAAGATTTCAACCTGATAAAGATGGTCACGCTTGGCTTCAAAGAACTTTCGACGTTGTTCGATCGCCGCTTCCACAATCGGGTCGTCATATTTTGCGAAGGGTATGTCGGGTCGATTCGATTTGAAGAGGTACTGGTAAACATGGAAGCCTGGGCCGAACGCTTTCAGCGCTGCTTCCAGTCGCTTCACCGCATATTCCTGTTCCGAACGGTCAAGACTTTCGTAGTCCACGCCGGGAACACTGAGAACCATGCCTAGATCGCCGCTTTTGGTAAGGAAGGCCGTTTCGTTCCAGAAGCCATAGAGGTTGATGTGATCGTTGAGAGCGGCACTCTCTTTCCATGGCTTGATGACTTTATCGAGACGCAGCATCAGACGACCTCCACGAGGGGCACGTGTTGCTTGGCCGCGTCGTAGCGCACGTTGTAGCGTTCGGACCTTGCGAGGATGCGAAGGAATGCCGGATCGCTGTTCGTCACCCAATGGCCGAAGGCAAAACCGCCAATAAAGACAGCGATGCCTGCCAGGATGGAATTGAAGAGATTGAAGGCCCCCACCGCGCCGACGCAGACGAAGTAGAACAGTGTGCGTTCCACGCCCAGGTAGGTGAGCGGTTTATGCAGGCTTTTGAAAACTCGATTTGTGCGGTGCTTCTGCCGTGGTTGCTCTGGCATACGTCCTCGTCAAAAATTGGTGAAAGGTGGCCGGAAAGTGCTCTATACGCCCCAGAGCCAACTCAGGACATTCACCGCGAGAACGGCAATGCCCGTTCCGGCGGCAACGCCAGCAAGCGCCTTTTTTGCGCCGGGTTCACCGTGGGCGAAGCCATAGCCGCCGATCACGATCGCAACCAGACTTGCAACCTTTGCAATGGTGCCGGTGAAAAGGGCTTGGATGGCGTTAAAGCCGGTGTCGAACGGTGAACCCTGTGCCATCGCGGACACAGGCAGGACAAGAAGTAGGGTAAGAACGGCGGCGGTTGGGCGTGCCCACTTCCACCGAAGAACGGGCTGCATTGGGCGGACGACATGGACTTGGAACCAACGGGATGACATTTGCGCCTCCGGGAGCAGCTAGAATCTGCTGCGTGTGGCGCAAAACTAGCTGCACTCAATCAGGCTGTCTAATGAATTTTCACGCGACACCCATTCCTGCCAGGAATGGGTGACAGGACAGAGCCGATTCGTCACCTGAAATTCTCGTTGAGCGAGCCGCTTCGCAGGGGCGAGCTTGTTGAAAAAGGGGGGCTTACGGAATGGCAATATTTTGACAAAAGCACGAAAGATCCTCCTGTGGCGGTGGCTCGGGCCATGTCGTGGTGCTATTTAAACCAGCGCTCCTGGGCGCCGAGACGGTGTATGGGCGATCGAAGTTTTAGTGAAACAACGATGGCTATGTCCTTTATCGCGAGTCGGATGGGATTTCTCGTGCTGACCTTGACAATAAGTTCACCCGCCGAATCACTCTAAATTGTTCCGAGCTATTCCTGCAGGGAATAGGTGTCGCATGAAAATTCATTGGACAGGGCAGCAGCGTTGAATCAATTTGGTTAGCTAGCCAGCCGCCTCTAGCAGGGAACGTCCCTTGCCTGAGGCACAGAGGCCCGCTGCCGGGGCCTTGGAGAATGTTCGCCAGCGTTCACGCTCTCCGGGCCCTGGCTATTTTGTGATGCTGGACTCACTGAATCCGGCCTAAAAGACTGGAACGAATCAGCGAGATTTCGATCCTTTGAGGAAATGTGGAAACTGTGGCATGGGCGACCTTGTTATAATTCGCGACAAGGCGAACATCGGCGCTCCGATATCTCCAAAGGAGATGGAGCGCATGGCAAAGAGGAGGTTTCAGGACCCCCGGCCGAAACGTCGTGGGGCTTGGTGGACAATCCGTGTTTGGCGCGATGAGTTCATCGGCGGCGAGCACGTTCGTAAACAACAGCGGGTCCGTTTGGCAGCCGCCACGGTGCCGGAGCGGGAAGTCAAAAAGATCGCGACCGAATACTTGCGACCGCTCAACCAGGGTCTTGAAAGTCTTGGGTCGGCGACCAACTTTGAGCATTACATCGAAACGATCTACAAGCCAGTGGTGAAGCCGCTTATGGCGACAACCAGTTTTGATCGAACGCGAGGGGTGCTGGACAACTACCTGCTTCCTGCGTTCGGTAAATGCTGCCTACGCGACCTCACAGCCCTCACACTCCAAACCTACTTCTCGCAACTCACCGTCAGCACCACAAAGCAGGTGCTGTCGCACGAGTCGCGAGACAAAATTCGTGACGTGCTTTCCAGTGCTCTGCGCTTCGCTGTGCAGCACGATCTGCTGGTCAGAAATCCTGCGGAATCTCTGCGCATACCTCCAGACAAGCGGGGGAAGAAGCGCAACAAACCCTACCTCACACCCCAGCAGTTCGACCGGCTAGTAGAACTGATTCCCGAGCCTTACGCTTCGATGGTCTATGTGGCGATCTACACAGGTCTGAGAGTCAGCGAATTGGCAGGTCTACGCTGGAACGATATAGGGCCTAACTCCATCACGGTCGATGAAAGGTTCTGCCGCGGCGATTGGGGGGCTCCTAAGAGTGAAGCCTCCAATGCGACTATCGGCGTGAATTGCTGCGTCATCGACCGCATCCACCGGCTTAAGCAATTGACCGTCGAGGTCAAAGCCGGCAACGCGATACGCAAATACAAGGTTGTGAAGTCTGATGGCCCGGAAGATCTGGTCTTTCAGGGAGTTCGGTCCGGGGGGCCGCTTCGCGACAACAACATACTTTGCCGGTTTATCAAACCTGCGGCTCGCACGTTGGGACTGCCTTGGGTGAACTGGAGAAGTTTGCGAACATCTCATGCGACCTGGCTGAAGATGGCCGGTGCCGACGTGAAGGACGCGCAGGCGCAGATGCGGCACTCACGTTCGAGCACCACGCTGGACATCTACCAGCAGTTCGTGCCCGAGAGCCAACAGAGAGCCGTAGATAAACTCAGCAGTTTGGTGCATTGAATTGTGACCAAGTGTGACCAAGTGACCGGGAGGATGGCTTGCAAGTGATTGAAAATATGGTGGCCAGGGACGGAGTTGAACCGCCGACGCCAGCCTTTTCAGGGCTGCGCTCTACCACCTGAGCTACCTGGCCACTTCTTGTCCGCAGGCTGCCGGGGCCGTGGCGACCGGCAGCGTGATATCTCCAGGCCGGGCCGCGCGGGCAACCGATTCGCTGAGACGCGTGCGGGAACAAGAGGATTATAACAACGCCTCGCCATTCGCTCAACGCGGATGCGCGCGGTTTTTCGAACGCATCTGCAAGCATGGCGGAAGTTGTGGCCAACGAAAGTAGATCTTCGCCTGATTGATACTGGCATCTTCCTCGCTCATTGCCGCGGATCCCCGCATTGGGTCCTTTCGTTTCATGCGTGCGGAGAGCTTCGCCCGCCCACAACCTGATCGCAACAGACTTTTCATGAGAGGGAAGCGCTGGCGATGCCGTTCAGAATCGTCAGTCGGCAGTGGTTTGCACCGAACCAATAGGGGATCTCGCGATAGTCCTTGATGTCGAACACGCCAAGGTCCGCGTCTTTTCCTGGTTCGATGCTGCCTTTTTGATCGGCAATGCGTAGCGCCCAGGCTCCGTTGATGGTGGCCGCTGTAATGGCTTCAGCGGGCGACATCTTCATGTGCGTGCACGCCAGCGACATCGCCATTGGCATGCTGAGAGTCGGTGAGGAACCAGGATTGTAGTCGGTGGCGATAGCGACGGCTACTCCGGCTCCGATAAACTGGCGCGCGTTGGGGTAGCGGGAAAGGCCGAGGAAGTAATTTGCTCCCGGAACGAGTGTTGCAATCGTGCCGCTGGCGGCGAGCGCGGGCAGATCAGCCTCGTTCACGTAGTCCATGTGATCGAGCGAGGCGGGCTCGAAGCGCAGAAACGGCTCAAGTCGAGTTTCGCTGAGTTGACCCATGTGGGCGCGCAGCGCGAGTCCATTCTCTTCCGCGGCACGGAAGATCTGTTCTGCTTCGTGTGCGCTGAACGCGCCGCGGTCGCAAAACACGTCAGCGAAGTGGGCAAGTTTGCGCTTCTCGACCGCTGGCATCATCTCCTCGCAGACCAGATCGACGTAGGCTCGGGAACGCCCGCGATATTCCGGTGGGACAGTGTGCGCGCCGAGGAAAGTCGGGACTACTGTTCCCGGCCATTGCCGAGCCGCGGCGCGGATCACTTCGAGCGACTTCAGCTCGGAGGCGAAGTCGAGGCCGTATCCGGATTTGGCTTCGACGGTGGTTGTGCCGTGTTTGGCCATATCGCCAAGCGCAGTAAGCAGTTTTTCGGTCAGCGCGGGCTTGCTGGCTTTGCGAACGTCGTTGATACTGGAGCGAATGCCCCCTCCAGCCTCGGCGATTTCTTCGTAGTTCGCGCCGGAGATTCGCTTCTCAAAATCGATCAGGCGCGGGTGAGCGAAGACTGGATGGGTGTGCGAGTCCACGAAGCCCGGCAGCACGACGCCGCCCCGGCAATCTATCTCCGTGACTCTCTTGCGATTCTTCTTCAGCCATGAATCGCGAAGAGCATCTTTCGTCTTGCCAATAACGACGATCTTGCCACCCAGACACAGAACGGCGGCCTCTTCGAGGATGCCGAGTTGAGAAAGCGAAGCGCCGCGTCTCGCGCCCGAATTGCCGTTTGAGCGCAGAGTGACGAGCTGGCCAATATTGAGCAGCAGCAGCGGACGATCGTTTCGCAAAAGACCCAGGGTCGCTGAGTTCAAGCCGTTAGTGTAACAAGGTCCGCGTTCCGACACATACCCCAACTGCCTGCCTCCGGCGTCTATAATGGCTTGCGATCCGACGTCCGAGCGCCTCCACTTTCCCGAATGCACACCTGTAAAGCGCGTGCCGCTAAATCGCAAGCCGTACGAGCGAGGTTGGCTTGAAGCCCGCGCGCGCTTCACGCTTCGATGTTCCACTAATTCGAGAATACATGCCGGAACTTGATTCGGTGCGTGGCATTGCCGTTCTGGCAGTCATAGTTTTTCACGGGTTGGCTCGTCCCTTGCATGCCCAGCTCCCTGCTTTTGGAAGATTGCTTTTCACGCTAAGTCAGCACGGATGGGCGGGAGTGAATTTATTTTTTGTCCTGTCCGGATTCCTGATTACAGGAATCCTGCTCGACAGTAATCGAAGGCCGGATTATTTTCGCCGTTTCTACTTTCGCCGCGCGCTCCGAATTCTGCCTGCGTTATATGGAATGTTGCTACTCCTGCTGATCGGCGGCTGGATCTCTTCCAGTTTCGCTGCCATCAGCATCCTTTTTCTCGCGAACTTCGGCGGTGTTCTGGGAGTTGGCCTCGGGTACGGTCCTTTATGGACGCTGGCAGTGGAAGAGCATTTCTACATGCTCTGGCCGCTCGTGGTGCGCCGATGCTCCGTGCGAATACTGACGATTCTGGCCTCGACCGTGTGGCTCGGCAGTCCCATTCTGCGAATCCTGACTCTGGTGGGCAGTCCTGTTCCGCAACACTTCGCGTCCCTGTACACATGGTTCAACCTGGACGGGCTTTCCCTGGGAGCGCTGCTCGCAATCTGGCTGCGAGTGCCGTCGTTTCGACGCTATCACTTGGCGTGTATCGCGCCGCTGGTTATGACCGTAAGTGCCGCTGCTTTCTTTTTCCTCGTCGGCCGGCCATGGGCAGACGCTACTGTCGAAAAGAGTGTCTGCAATCTAGCCTCTGCTGGTTTCTTGTCTTGCGTGTTGTTAGTTGGCGCCAGTAACTGGAGCTTTCTCGTCGATCAGCCGATCCTCAAATTCTTTGGCTTTATTAGTTACGGTTTGTACTTAGTCCACGCCCTCGCATATCATTTGTCCGACATTGTGCTCTCTCGCCCGCTTGCCATGCTCATGGCGAACAGAGAGCCCATGGCCGCCGTTCTTATGCGGTTTGCCGGCGGCCTTCTTTTGGGAATTGCGGTCGCGTATCTGTCCAGACGCTCACTGGAGGAGAAGTTCTTGCGCATGGGGTACAGTTCCAGACGCGCGCCCTTCTCTGCTTCGACGCCAGCTGCCGATGCGCCGATCCGCGCTAATGCGTAGTTTAAGAAGTCGGTGGCTAAGGATTCATGGGCACTTTCACATTGTTGTTCTTGGCAAATTCCTTGGCCTCGTCATACCCCGCGTCCACGTGCCGAATCACGCCCATGCCTGGATCCGTAGTCAGCACGCGCTCAATGCGCTGGGCCATCATGTCGGTGCCGTCGGCGACCGTAACTTGGCCCGCGTGCAGCGAGTAGCCGATCCCAACTCCTCCGCCGTTGTGGATCGAGACCCACGACGCGCCGGCAGCCGTGTTCAACAGCGCATTCAGCAGCGGCCAGTCGGCGACCGCGTCGGTGCCGTCTTTCATGCTCTCGGTTTCGCGGAAGGGTGATGCGACCGAACCGCAATCCAGGTGATCGCGGCCAATCACGATGGGCGCTTTGATCGTACCTTTCTTCACCAGATCGTTGATTGCCAGCCCAAACTGCGCGCGCTCGCCATAGCCGAGCCAGCAGATGCGCGCCGGCAATCCCTGAAACTTGATGCGCTTGCGCGCGAGTTCAATCCAGCGGCGCAGGCTGACATTCTCGGGGAAGAGTTCGAGCACCAGATCGTCGGTGACGGCAATGTCCGATGGCTCGCCTGAAAGCGCGGCCCAGCGAAACGGTCCTCGACCTTCGCAGAACAGCGGGCGAATGTACGCAGGAACGAATCCCGGAAAATCGTACGCGTTCTTCACGCCGCGCTGGAACGCGAAGGTGCGAATGTTGTTGCCGTAGTCGAACGTCACGGCGCCCATTTTCTGCAGCCGCAGCATGCCTTCTGCGTGGCGAGCCATCGCGTCAAGCGAACGCTCCTGATACGCCTTCGGATCGCTCTTCCGCAACTCGATCGCCGCTTCGAACGTCATGCCGTTCGGCACATATCCGTTCAACGGATCGTGCGCGGAAGTCTGATCGGTAAGAATGTCGGGAACGACTCCGCGCTCGGCCAGTTCGGGAATAATGTCCGCGCAATTGCCCACGAGTCCGACAGAAATATTTTCTTTTTTGCGGACCGCATTTTTCAGAATGCGCAGCGCTTCGTCGAGCGTCGTCACCAAAAAATCGCAGTACCCGGTTTTCAGCCGCTTTTTGATGCGCTCGGGATCGACGTCGATTCCGAGGAACGTCGCGCCCGTCATGGTGGCCGCCAGCGGCTGCGCTCCGCCCATGCCACCCATGCCGCCCGAAACGATCAGCTTGCCGCTCAAGTCGCCGCCAAAATGCTTCGCGCCGGCGGCGTTGAATGTCTCGTACGTGCCCTGAATAATCCCTTGCGAACCTATGTAAATCCACGAACCGGCGGTCATCTGGCCGTACATCATCAGGCCGGCGCGCTCCAGTTCGTTGAACTTTTCCCAGTTGGAAAAGTGTCCGACCAGATTCGAGTTGGCAATCAGCACGCGCGGCGCGTAGTCGTGCGTCTTGAACACGCCAACGGGCTTGCCCGACTGCACCAGCAGCGTCTCGTCGCTTTCGAGATCCTTCAGCGTGCGGACGATGGCGTGATAGCAATCCCAGTTGCGCGCGGCTTTGCCCGTTCCTCCGTAAACGACCAGGTCTTGCGGGCGCTCGGCGACTTCCTCATCGAGGTTGTTCATGAGCATGCGCATGGCAGCTTCCTGCTGCCATCCTTTACCGGAAAGGGAAGTGCCGCGAGGCGCGCGAATACGAGCATATGAAGACGTGGGGATTTCGGTTTCTACCGGCATGAGGATATGGTAGTTCGTCGATTGAGAAATCAGCAATGAGGGGAGTTGCGAGTTCTCAATTCTGGCCGCACTCGCGGTCGTCCCGATTTGGGACTCATTCTCCGGGATCGGAAAATAAAGTTTTGTTTTCCGGTCGCGGCAACGGGCAGGAAAGCGAGATCTCAGGGGCGTAGCGGGTACCCCCCTCCCCCAGCGGTCTTTGAGAATCAAGACTTTAGCGAGGCAATAATATCCTTGACTAATCGTGATTAGCCTGCTACTATTACCACATTATGCCAGAGCCGCAGACATTTCAAGAAGCGATTTTGTACTTCGCAGACCGCAAACGCTGCATTGACTATTTAGCGATTCGGCGCTGGCCAGATGGCAAAGTGGTCTGTCCGAAGTGTGGCCGGGATGATGCTTCGTTCCTAGAGAAGCAGGAACGCTGGCAGTGCAAGAGCGTCCACGCTCACCGCCAGTTCTCGGTGAAGGTTGGAACGGTCATGGAAGATTCAGCCATCGCGCTAGAGAAGTGGTTGCCAGCGATCTGGGCGCTTGTGAACGACAAGAACGGCATTTCGAGTTGGGAACTGCATCGCGCCATTGGCGTGACGCAGAAAACCGCTTGGTTCATGCTGCATCGGATTCGCTTGGGAATGTCGCTACAGCACAAGCGTTTCGGTACACGCGGCAAGATGGGCGATGGCGGCAAAGGCAAAGGAGCCGTGGAAGTGGACGAGACTTTCGTCGGCGGCAAACTCAAGAACATGCACCGTGACCGACGCGCACGATTCGCAGCGCAATCGGGACACGCTGGCGGCCCTACGGGCAAAACCGCTGTGATCGGAATGCTGGATAGGGAAGCACGGCAAGTTCGGGCGAAGGTTGTGCCGAATGTGAAGCGGGAAACTCTGCAAAACGAGATTCTGGAAAACGTGAAATACGGGTCGCCTGTGTACACCGATGATGCGGTGCCTTATGACGGGCTGGCGCACAAGTACATACATGAAGTAGTGAACCACACCGAAGAATACGTGCGCGGTCAGGTCCACACGAACGGGCTAGAGAATTTCTGGTCGCTACTCAAGAGGGGATTGAAAGGCACCTACGTCGCGGTCGAACCGTTTCATCTAGACCGCTACGTAGATGAGCAGGCGTTCCGCTACAACAACCGTTTCACGAAGGAGAACCCACTGACCGACGCAGACCGATTCAATCTGGCATTGTCGCAGCTTGCAAACAAGCGGCTAACCTATGCCGAGTTGACCGGTAAAACTGCCGAGGGAGCGTGGAGAACGCCAGAACCGTTCTAACCCTCGATACAAGAAGCGTGGTCGGAAGCCGAAGACTTAGGCTTGGGGCCACGCTTTGGCTTGCCGGCATTCGCTCGTCTCTCTTCTTCCAATGCCTTCTTGATTTCGGAGTGCGGAACGCGCATTAGGCTATCTATTGCATCTGTGAATTTCTGGAATGGAGTCTGTGAATAAATCGTCTTTTTTGCGGTTGCCATTGGGGGTAAAATATGAGTCATCAAAGGGCGTCTCCGTCCAAGGTAAACGCCCCGCGATGACGTTGAGATTGGTGAGCGGCGCTTTTCGCATTGCGGTGTCCAAGACCCCGATGCGAGCCGCTCGCCTTTCTTACCGTTTACAGTGTCGGCGTTTTACGGAAGCGTTTCAACTCTACGGCTTAAATAAATAGTTACATGTGTAATACACACAAACTTGACTGAGGACTGACATGGGAGACTTCGACACAATCATTACGCTTCAGCACAAGCTGCAAAACGCTAGAGATATGGCACAGCGCGACCTGGATCAGATTGACCGCCAACTACAAGCGGTCACCCTGACCCTAGAACTACTGCGGAAGGAAGGCCCCAGTAAACCGACTGGCGTGGCCTCCGAAGGGGATGTACTGGCGGAGTTGCGAACCAAGAACACACAATTGGCTGGCCTTGTGGCGATTGCGCGTCGCAACGGCGGAGTGCTATTAACGAAGGATGCCAAACATCTCTTGCAGCGCTCCGGATTGATGAAACCGAGCAAGAACGCTTCCAATATTCTCTACAACGTGATTAAGCGAAGCGAACGATTTGAGCACATCGGGACTGGACAATACAGATTGAAGTCACGGCCTTCGCCAATATTGCGTTTGACGGCCGATGATAAAACCACACTGAGCAAACTGTTCCCGGAACCTAAGCCCATACAATGAGGTTGTTTTTGTGCCAAATGACCCTAGCGACAAACCGCCAGAACCGGATCATGGTGCCTCTCTTGTATGGAGCACAGAAGCTCCGAAAAGGGCACAGGCTCTCTTGGCTAAGAATAATGGCGATGTTAATAAATCTCTGAAAGATTTATTCGGTGGCTCCACTAGCTATGATCAAGCTAGGGTTTTGGCGGAAACATTTGCCGAAGGGTTTGGTCTGACAGTTGGGAAATTTATTTGGAAGTATTATGCTTGGAGAAGAGGGGAACTTTAGCAAGCGAGTGCGCGTTCGATTGCCGCTTTTGTAAACTCGACGTTCTCCGGTTTATTCGGGTTCAGATCATCCGGCCTGAGAGAAAACTCAGTAATGAGATCACGCATTATCTCTTGAGGAAAAGGAATGAACGTCTCTAGTTTTTCTTCCGCAGGGACAATTATATCGACACATTCCGGAATCTCTCTCACCGGCATTACCTTACCGCCCATCCCTACTACAGACACTTTCATCCCGTAAACGATGTCCACAAGTGTTGAACTTTTTGTGTCTCGATATTTCTCGCAAGTCGTATGCAGAATATTGAGTGCTTCTACAGCTTTGGAGGAATGTTTGACAAATTCTGACACGTACTCAAGTACGTATTGACCGCGTTTGGTTGGCTGATGAAATTCAGGATCAACAAAACCAAAGACTTCCAGTTTTCGTACCGTATTCGCAGCAACTTTACTAAACGGCCCAAAGCGATAACGAAAAAATGGATAATTGGCGGCAGCGAAATTCTGGTTTCTTCCCTCTATTTCAGACACGAATACTATCTTCTGAATTTTTAGATTATCTAGGGGCTCCTCAGAGCACCTAAACAGATTCAAAAGAAATACCAGATCCCAAATTTGTCTTTCGCTTTGCATGGTACCAAAAACGAGTTTCGCCTTTTATTCCCTACTTGACAAAGCTCATATGGATTTATGATAGCAGTTTTCCAAAATCCGCGAAGTCGATTTTTAGACGTGGTTTGTGACTTAAAGCACCCCCCTCCGCGTCAAGTACCTAGAAATGTACACCGCCCTGTCGATTCCAAGCCTAGCACAGATTTGATTAGTCAAGGATATTTATGCCTTTAGCGAGGTGTTTCCGGCAAAGTATTCAGCGGAATGGAGTTACATGGAAAGTATTCCGGAATAAAAAGTTACGGCTTTTTCTTCGTTCGCAGCGGTGCGGACCCCCGGTCTCAGCGCGATTGAAAAG
The DNA here is from genome assembly GCA_963791085.1 of uncultured Acidobacteriaceae bacterium. Lineage (GTDB taxonomy): Bacteria > Acidobacteriota > Terriglobia > Terriglobales > Acidobacteriaceae > Acidiflorens. Next base: position 1,271,652 of record CAWBQG010000001.1, read on the forward strand.
TCAAGCCCCATCGGCGGGAGCCCAATAATGCCGTAGTGCAAGGCACTCTGTTTATCTTTAAGGTCGGTTGTGGGGAATTTGATGTCAAGCTAATTCTGTGTTTTTGAAGAGGCAGCGCTGCGGTGTTTTCCCAAAATGAAACTCCTACTGTCTCCGTTTGTAGCCACTTCGTTCGTGGAATTGTTTGGGTTCAACGCACGAGGAATACTCGACTTAGATAGGGTGCGTCTGGAGGACGTTGCCAGTGGGTACTGGACGCTACCCGTCAAGTAGTCGAGTGGCTTAGTCAGCCATTACGGTTCGAGTCCGTCGTCCTCCGCTCGGCCGCTCGGGAAGAAATTGGGTGGTATAATAAAAACCACTTGATAGGTAGCGTACCAACTGGTAACGAAACATGCCCCGCCTGACTAGCGGGGCTTTTGAATTTGTGGTTCATGAGTTGATCGAAGGAAACGCTGCTCTTCGCTGATCATGGTTTCGCAGACGTATTCAGGCCCCGCGCTCGCGCGGGGCTTTTTGGTCTTATGGGGATGACGACGGCTATGCCATACAACAAGAAGAGAGTATCGGCGCGCAAGAAGAAGGCATCGCCGCTGGATGTGAAGGGCGTGAAGTTAGGGGTGTCCGCTGCGGATCTAGTTGCAATTGTGCGCGAGGGGCGGGAGCGGGGATAGAGAGCGTCAGGAAGTTCGCACCGGGCGCGCAGCTTTCGTGGAATCCCACCCTTCGAAAACCGCGAAGGGTGGGGCACCCGCCACTTCGTCAGGGAATCACGCCACCTGTGCGATTGGCTTCGTATCGAGGTTGGTCACAACGTTGATGTTGCCGTGGGTGGCTTTGGAATATGGACATTCCTTGTGCGCGCCATCCACGAGAGCTTGCGCGACTGCGGGCTCGATGCCCGGGAGAGCGACGTTGAGTCGAGCCTGAAGCAAGTAACCGTCGCCCGTCATACCCAAGTCCACCTCAGGGTCGACGGAGACCTCAGGCGGCAGTTTGACTTTCATTCTGGCAGCCACAATCTTCAATGCCGAGAGGAAGCAGGCTGACCAGCCGACAGCGAACAACTGTTCGGGGTTGGTGCCTGTGCCGGGAGTCCCAGGAACGGAAAGCTTGACGTCCAGGCGGCCGTCGGAGGTGCGCGACGCTCCTCCATCGCGACCACCGGTGGTGTGCCCTTTGGCTGTGTAGATAACTTTGTCGATTGGTGTGATGGTGTGTGTTTCTTCGAGGCCCATGGTATGTCCTCCTTGATTACGATTCGATGCGTCAGACAAAGTTTGGATGCGAGGAAGATGGGCCACAGTGCGGTGACTGCGCGCACTCGAAGATGGGACGAATGTCGAGCCGGTGCGGACGAAAGGCCCCATGTCTCGAAAACCGCGAGACATGCGGCACGCGGCTATTTGACCTTACCGGAAACTTTCAGACGATAATACTCGCGCATGTACGCGCGCCTGGCGGCCTTAAACTCATCGGAGCTTTCATGGTTCTTCTTGCGGCACCGGGGGCTGCAGAACCTCTGGTGCGCGAACTTTGCAAAGAACCAGCGGCCGCAGCCACAGGACATGACACGCCCAAGTAGGCCAATCTTAGCCAGCGCAATAGCGTTGTGGATCGCCATCGACTCGATTGCGGGACGTCTTCCTGCCAGCGCACCATCGTCAAAGACCCATTCGCGCCCGTAATTGATATAGAACGCTACACTTGTCGGATACTCGTCTAGTCGTGTGTTGAGCTCGGTCATCAGCCGCTGCATTCTCCTTGTGGGATTGTTTATGAGGTCCCAAGAAGGCGCGGCGTCGATGGCATCGAGCACTTCACGAAAGTTGCTGATGAAGTCCAGCACCCTATGGCTCGAAGCCACGCTCGCTTCCCCCACACCCGCTATCGGTTCTCGATTGATGCATGCAATGAGATATCGGAGTCCCGGCAACTTTCCGTATCGCCGCACTCTTTCTAACGGATGGCTTATGTTGGCAGGCATACGTTAGAAAAGTATTACTGCGAGGATTCGAAGTCAAGGCAAACTACGGTCATGAGCAATCTGGTGTATAATCGTGGCTGTATCGACTGGTGCTTGCACTGCCCGATTAGGTTCGGGAGTCGATACCGTCGCCGTGGCGATGTAATTCTTAATTGTCGGTTAAGGAGAAACATATGTCTCTTAAAGTGACTACACAGGTCACGTCCACCCAAAGAATACAGAACGTCTTCAAGCAGCTCTCCCTTGCGGCGGTGGAACTAAACGGCGCCTCGGACGGTCTTGCTGACGCGATATTAATGCTCGACGACACCCTCAAGCGTCTCAATCTCGGCGTATCCGCTTGGGTGACTGTGAGCGGCAACGACGATCAAGACGGTAACTGGTGGAGCAGGGACCTTGGTTACACCCGGATCGGGGACAAGTGGGGCATTGCGCTCAAAAGCGCAAGCGGACACTACGGAAATCCAGACGGCGACTCAGTGGAGAAATGGCTGTTCAGCGACGCACCTCGGTGGATGCGCATCGAATCGGTCGGGAAAATACCCGACATGCTCGAAGCTCTGCTTAAGCAGGCTGAGGACACCACCCAAAAAATCAAAGCCAAGACCGACGAAGCGCTTGCGCTCGTGCAAGCAGTGAGCCAGAGCGTCGGAGGAGATCAACCTGCGGGGCGGAAGTGAGAACGCCATGCACAAGATTCTCGATGAGCTTCCCGAGACGGTAAACCGCGTCTTCGACATCTTGGACCTAATTGTCGTTCGTTTGACTCTGTTGGGCCTGGCGGCGCTCGGTGCTTATGCCGTCTTGCGGAGGTAAGGCAGCGAGACCCAGCCGGGTGGCGGGTTTCGCGGCTTTCCGAATGTTGTTTGCTACGGCGGTTTTTCCTGAGGCGGACAACTCGAGGCTTTGCTTCTCTCACTCCCACTCAATCGTGCCGGGGGGTTTTGAAGTTACGTCGTACACTACGCGGTTCACGCCTCGGACTTCGTTCACTATGCGGTTTGAAATTGTTTTCAGGACTTCGTAGGGGAGCGGGACCCAGTCGGCGGTCATGCCGTCTTCGGAGTGGACGGCTCGGATGGCGCAGGTGTAGGCGTAGGTGCGCTGGTCGCCCATGACTCCGACGGACATTACGGGCAGGAGCACGGCGAAGGATTGCCAGATTTTGTTGTAGAGGCCGGCTCTCTTGATTTCGGTGACGACAACATCGTCGCACTCGCGGAGCAGGTCGGCGCGGTCTTTTGTTACTTCACCCACAATGCGCACGGCCAGGCCGGGGCCGGGGAAGGGTTGGCGCTGCAGGATGTCTTCGGGCATGCCGAGGTCGCGGCCGATGCGGCGGACTTCATCTTTGAACAGATCTTTGAGCGGCTCGATCAGCTTGAGCTTCATTTTTTCGGGCAGGCCTCCGACGTTGTGGTGCGACTTGATGACCTCGGAGGGGCCGCGGACGGAGCGCGACTCGATGACGTCGGGATAGAGCGTGCCCTGGACGAGCCATTTGACGTGGCCTTCCTCTTTCTCGATACGGCGAGCTTCTTTTTCGAAAACCTTGATGAACTCGTTGCCGATGATCTTGCGTTTTTTCTCCGGCTCGCTGACGCCCGCTAGCTTCTTCATGAAGCGGTCGGTGGCATCGACGGCGACTAAATGCAGGCCGAGTTTGTCGCGCAGGTTCTGCTGCACCTTCTGGAATTCGTTTTTGCGCAGGACGCCGTTGTCGACAAAGACGCAGGTGAGGCGCGATGAGGCCTTGCGTGGTTCCCACTCTTGCCGCAAAGAACGCGGCAAGGATGGGGCAGCCATCGATTTGCTTGCGTCGTCGCGCAGGGCGCGATCGACGAGGACCGCCGCAACCGCAGAATCGACGCCGCCGGAAAGAGCGCAGATGGCGCGGCCTTTGCCGACCTGCTCTCTGACCTGGGCAATGGTTGCATCGATGAAATGCTGGCCGGTCCAGGTGGGAGTGGCTCCGCAGATGTTGAGCGCGAAGTTGCGCAGGATATCAGCGCCGAGCGGCGTGTGATGGACCTCAGGATGGAACTGAACAGCCCACATTCTGCGTTCGGGATTCTCGATCGCAGCGACAGCATCTGGAGTCTTTGCGGTCAGGCGGAATCCGGCGGGAAGTTCGTCGGCGGAATCGCCGTGCGACATCCAGACGGCCAGCAGCCTCGGCAGGCCGTGGAAGAGCTGCGAGTCGGCAACTTGCAGTTCGACTTTGGCGTGGCCGTATTCGCGCTTGGCCGCGGGACGGACTTTGCCGCCGAGCGCGTAGACCATGAATTGCAGCCCGTAGCAGATGCCGAGCACGGGCACGCCGAGTTCGAAGACTTTCTTATCGGCGTGGGGCGCGCCTTTGTCGTAGACGGAGGACGGGCCTCCGGAGAGAACGATGCCTACGGGCGAGTAGCTGCGAATCTCGGCGAGCGTGGCGTTGAACGGGAGGACGACAGAGAAGACCTTGTTTTCGCGGATGCGGCGCGCGATGAGTTGCGAATACTGCGCGCCAAAGTCGAGGACGACGATGGATTGGGTTTCCACGGATGAGTGTCTCAGATTGTGGCCGTACTTGCAATCGGCAGAGAACCTTAACCACGGGGTACACGGAGGAGCACGGGGGAACGCGCTTCACTTCGAGGCGTTTTTGTCCTTAGCTCGAAGCTCGCGGCTCGAAGCTACTTTACTACTACATTTACCAGCTTCTTCGGCACGACGATGACCTTTACGATCTGCTTGCCGGCGAGTGCCGCTTTTACTTTGTCATCGGCGAGCGCCGCCTGCTTGACGTCGTCATCGCTGGCCGTCGCTGAGACCACTACTTTGCCGCGCAGCTTGCCGTTGATTTGAACGGGGATCTCGATCTCGTCTTCGGCGGCTAGCGCGGGATCGTACTTCGGCCACGGCGCTTTCAACAGGTTGCTGCGCTCGCCCGTCATCTCCCAGAGTTCGTGGGCGAGGTATGGAGCCATGGGCGCGAGCAGGAGGGCGATCGAGCGCTGGATCTCGGCGACCAACGAGGCTGGAACGCGTCCAGCGGCAATGGCCTCTTCCGCGCCGTAGACATCGTTCAGCAATTCCATGATGGCGGCGATGCAGGTGTTGAAATGCCAGCGGCCCTCGAAATCGTGGCTGACGCGCTTGATGGTCTGGTGAAGTTTGCGCTGGAGTGCGCGGGCTTCGGGGGACAATTCGGCCGGTACCGACTTCCGCCAATCCGGGTGATCCGGCTTCGCGTTGCGAACGTAAAAGCGATACACGCGGCTGAGGAAGCGTTGAATGCCTTCGATGCCGGTGTCCTGCCAGTCGAGGTCGCGATCGGGAGGCGCAGCGAACAAGCTATAGAGGCGCGCGGCATCGGCACCGTAGCGCGCAACCATTTCATCCGGCGAGACTACGTTGCCGAGGTTCTTCGACATCTTGGCGCCGTCTTTGATGACCATGCCCTGGGTGAAGAGGCGCTTCACGGGCTCGTCGTTTTTTACCAGACCCATGTCGCGCATGAACTTGGTCCAAAAGCGCGAATAGATAAGGTGGAGAATGGCGTGCTCGACGCCGCCGATGTATTGGTCAATGCCGTCGGTTCCGAACCAGTAAGCGATCGTGGCGGGGTCGAAGGGCGCTTTGTCGTTGCGGGCGTCGGCGTAGCGGTAGAAGTACCACGACGAGTCGACGAAGGTATCCATGGTGTCGGTTTCGCGGCGCGCGGGGCCTCCGCACTTGGGGCAGGTGGTGTTCAGGAATTCCGGGACGCTGGCGAGTGGCGATCCGCCGGCGAGCGTGACCTTTATATTGTCGGGCAAAATCACGGGCAGGGATTTTTCCGCGACCGGAACCACGCCGTCTTTTTCGCAGTAGACCATTGGAATGGGCGTGCCCCAATAGCGCTGGCGGGAGATGCCCCAATCCTTGATGCGGAATGTGACCGTAGCTTTGCCGAAGCCTTTTGCTTCGGCGAGAGCCGACATTTTGCGGATTGCTTCCTGGCAGCCGATGCCACTGAATTCGCCGGAGTTGACCAGCATGCCGTCTTCGCTGGTGAAGGGAAGCGGGGGCTCCGCCATGGTTTCTTCCGGGTTGGTGGCGGCCGGCAGAATTACTAGCCGGATATCGAGCTTGTATTTTTTCGCAAATTCGTAGTCGCGCTCGTCGTGCGCAGGAACGCTCATGATGGCGCCGGTGCCGTAGTCCATAAGGATGTAGTTGGCGACCCAGACGGGCAGGGCTTCGCCGTTGTAGGGGTTCTTGGCGTAGCGGCCGGTGAAGACGCCGTGCTTTTCGATGTTGCCGATGTCGCCAGACTCTTTGGCTTTGCGCTGCTCGGCAATCAACTTGTCGACCTGCACGCGGAGGTCGGCGTTGCGTGCCGTGAGGTCGGCGACGATTGGATGCTCGGGCGCGAGTTGCACCGAGGTCGCGCCGTAGATCGTGTCGACGCGGGTGGTGAAGACGGTGATGGTCGAGCCGGCGGGGCCGACGGTGCCGCCGAGATCGAAATCGACGAGTGTACCCTCGCTGCGGCCGATCCAGTTCTGCTGCATGATGCGGACTTTTTCGGGCCAGCCGCCGAGCTTTTCGAGGTCGCGAAGTAATTCGTCGGCGTATTTGGTGATGCGCAAAAACCATTGCTCCAGTTCGCGCTGCTCGACGGGAGTATCTTCGTGGCGCCAGCAGTTACCGCCGACTACTTGTTCGTTGGCGAGCACGGTCGCGCACTTAGGGCACCAGTTGACCTTGCTCTTCTTGCGGTAGGCCAGGCCTTGCTCGTAGAGCTTGAGGAAGAACCATTGGTTCCAGCGGTAGTACTCGGGCAGGCAGGTAGTGACTTCGCGCGACCAGTCGTAGGCGAAGCCGAGGCGGTTCATCTGCGTCTTCATGGCCGCAATGTTGTGGAGCGTCCACTCGCGCGGCGGGGTGTTGTTCTTGATGGCGGCGTTTTCGGCGGGCAAGCCGAAGGAATCCCAGCCCATGGGATGCAGCACGTTGTAGCCGTTCATCCACATGTAGCGGGCCAGCGCGTCTCCGATGGAATAGTTGCGCACATGGCCCATGTGCAGCGCGCCGGAAGGGTAGGGAAGCATTTCGAGCACGTAATACTTGGGCTTGGTGGAGTGGGCCTCGGCGGCATAGAGCGAGGGATCGCTCTGCCAGCGGTGGGCCCATTTTTGCTCAATGAGCTGAGGGTCGTAGCGGTCGTCGCGCTCGTTGCGGGCGGTGGTCGTAGATTGGTCTTCTTGCGGCATAGAGGGAACGATTCGGTGACGATGAACCCCTAATTCTACAATGACGGTGGTAGTCGACTGAGGAGCTGGCAAGAAATGTTAGCGGTAGACATCCTTGCGATGGCCAACTCTTAGCAGCAGCACGACCACCCGCTCGTCCTGAACGTCACAAATGAGACGATAGTCGCCGACACGATAGCGCCACAGACCTTTCTTGTCCCCGCGCAATGCCTTGCCAAGATGACGTGGGTCTGCCGCGGTTTGAACGCGTTCTCGCAGAAAGTCGAGGATGGATCGTTGCGCGGCGCGGTCGAGCTTTGTGATCTGCTTTTCAGCGGTGCGCGTGATTTCAATCCGCCAGGCCTTACTTCCGGAAGCCAAGCCGGCGCTCCAACTCATTCAGGGTAATTGTTGGCTCGCGGCGCTCCAGGGCGGCGATACCCTTAAGATAGTCCTCGCGATCCTCCAGATACTGGCGAATGGCTTCACGGGCATAGTAACTCTTGCTGCGGCCGGTCTCCCGGGCAAGCGACTCAAGTTGCTCTTCGAGTTCGGGTCCGAGCCGTATGCCAAGCATCTTCTTGGTCTCCTGTTAAACATGTTTAACATAGCAGATCGCAGCCGGTCGGGCAAGATCGCTTCTGCTACGCAATTGCCCTTCCCGCGAGGCAACGACTACACTCTTAATTCGAGGGTCCGCATGCTTATTGTCATGAAGGCGCAGGCTACGGAAGAGCAGGTGCGCGCGGTCTGCCAGAAGATCGAATCGCTGGGATTCCGCGCCCATTCCATCCCCGGCGCGCAACGCACTGCCATCGGCATTACCGGCAATCAAGGCGAAGTTGACGCCGGATTCGACGAGATGGCGGGCGTGCAGGAAGTGATCCGGGTCTCGAAGCCCTACAAGCTAGTCAGCCGCGACGTGAAGCCCGACAACACGGTAATCAAGTTTCCGGGACATTCGGCGACGATCGGAATGCGCGACCTGGTGATCATGGCTGGGCCGTGCGGCATTGAGAGCCGCGAGCAGGCGTTCGCGATCGCGGAGCGTGTGGCTCGAGCGGGGGCGCAGTTCTTCCGCGGGGGCGCGTACAAGCCGCGAACTTCGCCTTATTCATTTCAGGGGATGGGCGAAGAAGGCCTGAAGATTATGGCCGAGGTCCGCGACCGTTTCGGACTGCTCATCGTGACCGAAGCCGTCGACTATGAGTCGCTCGACCTGGTCGAGAAGTATGCGGACATGATTCAGATTGGCGCGCGCAACATGCAGAACTTCTCGCTGCTGAAGCGCGCCGGACGCGCCCGCAAGCCGATACTGCTGAAGCGGGGCATCTCGGCGACGCTCGAAGAGTTCCTGATGGCCGCCGAGTACATCATGAGCGAAGGCAACTATAACGTGGTTTTGTGCGAGCGCGGCGTGCGCACGTTTGTCGACCACACGCGCAATACGCTTGATCTTAGCGTCATTCCCGCTGTGCAGCGGCTGAGCCATTTGCCGATCATTGCCGATCCAAGTCATGGCACGGGAAAGCGGGATAAAGTCACTCCTTTGGCACGCGCGGCCGTTGCGGTGGGAGCCGATGGCTTGATCGTCGAAGTACATCACGATCCCGACAAGGCGCTCTCCGATGGCATGCAGTCGCTCTATCCTGACCAGTTCGACACGCTGATGGAGCAGGTGCGGCAGATTGCGGCGGTGCTGGGACGCGAGATCCTGCCGATGACTTCCGAAGCGAAGAACGCTGCGGAACCTGTGCGGGCGAGGTAGATTTCTTGTCATGCTTTGCTTTCGGATTGCCTCCGCCACCTTGGTCGCGTGCACATTTCTCTCCGGTCGGAACCCTCCCTCGAATGCAGACAGCGCACCCACGCCAAAAGCTTTGACCACTGATTTGGCACCCGAACACGGGAAATATGTGAGCGGCTTTGAGATTCTCAACCGTGGGGGAGATTCAGATGCCTTGGGGGAGTACCCTTACCAGGTCCTAGCGAGAGTGCGAAACAAGTGGCATGCGCAGATACTGAATCTAAAAAAGTCGATGGGGCGAAAGTTTGGTATCACGGTAATCGGTTTCGAGATAAACAACGATGGTTCGCTCGGTAAGGTGATTCCGGTTGAGTCCACCGGCGATGATTCTCTGGACACTGCGGCTTCACAAGCAATTCTTTCGGCTGCACCCCTTCCGCACCTGCCTGGTGCTTACCACAAGAAAGTGCTGAAGATGAGAATGCATTTTGGCTACGACCAGCCCGACAACGCAGAAGCGCCACTTTGCAATGGGCCTCATTGGGGTGCACATGCGGCGACTCACCGTTCAGATGAGGTCGGCCTCATGCCCCCAAGACCGAAATACTCTCCCGACCCCGTGTACGCGGAACAAGCACGCAAAGAACATTACATGAGCGTCGTGGGCATCGCTGGAACGGCCGATCGCCATGGTGCGTTTACCGATCTGTGCCTGGTAGAGGCCGCGGGTGCCGGACTGGACGAGAGGGCGATGGAAATCGTCAAAACCTGGAGGTTCGAGCCGGCAACACTGAGGAGCGGAGAGCCGGTCGCAGTGCGTCTCCTCGTAGAAGTGAAGTTCCGCCTTTATTGAAAGATCTTTCAATTCGGAGCAAACCACAACCTTTGCGCAAACTCCTCCTCATTGCCGTCTGTGTTCCGCTTGCGTTAGCGGGAGGCTGGTATTACTTCCACGAGCGCTCGCTGCCTGCCTACGGGCCGCTTTATCGCGAATACGCTTACATCACGAACGGCAAGAGCAACAGCGTTACTGTGATCGACCTGCGCACGTTTTCGCCGGTGCGCACGCTGACCGTGGGCGCGGAACCTACGGGCGTGACGGCGAACCCGAAGCGGAACGAAGTGTATGTGGTTAACTCGGGCGCGTCGAACGTGAGCGTGATTGACGCCGAACAGAACAAGGTGGTGGCGACGATTGGCGTCGGCGGACGTCCTTACTTCATCGATGTCTCTCCCGACGGCCGTCGCGGTTACATCGCCAACTCGGGATCGAATACCGTTTCCGTCCTTGACCTTGACCATCGAATCGTAATGGGAACCCTGAGAGTTGGCCGGACTCCTGGACTGGCGCGGGTTTCGCCGGATGGCTCGACGGTGGTGGTGAGCAATCGAGCCGACAACTCGGTGTCGATCATCGACGCAGCGCGGCTGACGGTGCGATCGGCGATTACGATCTGCATACAGCCGGAAGATATCGCGATCCTGCCCGATTCGTCGAAGGCGTTCGTCTCCTGTTCGGGATCGGGACAGGTGGCGAGCATCGATCTGAAGAACGACAAACTGCTGGCGCTGCTCGATGCGGGGAAATCTCCGGTGAGCCTGGCGCTGAAGCCCGACGGCGGTGAGCTGGTCGCGTTCAACTTCGATGCGGGGAGCATTTCGATCATCGAGACGACGCCCAACGAAGTCGCGGGGAGTTACCTGGTTGGCGCTCAGCCGTCACGCGGCGTGATTTCGGTCGATAACGCGCGGCTCTATATCTCGAACTTCGGGTCGAATAACATCGCGGTTTACGATATCGATCTGGGTAAGATCGTGGCGTATTTGCCGGTCGGAACGCATCCGGATGGCCTGGCGCTTTCGCAAAATCAAACGTATCTGCTGGTTCTCGATTCCGGGTCGGGCGACGTCGCAGTGATTCAGAAGCGAACACCGAAAAAGAAATTTGAGCCGTCGGAATATTCGCTGGTGACGATCATTCCAGTCGGCATGCAGCCGAATCAGATCGTGGTGAAGTCGTTTTTGCTGACGAAAGCGGCGGCTGACGGGCGATAGGGTGGGAGCGGCAAGCCGCTTCTCTACGATGTCATGCAGGTGCTGCTAGTCCGGCCAATTTCCACCAATTATTTTCCGGCCATGGCTCCGATCAGGGACTCGAAGATCTTGCAGCCGTCGGTGCCACCTAATTCGGGCTCGGCGGCGCGCTCGGGGTGGGGCATCATGCCGAGGACGTTGCGGTTGGGGCTGCAGATGCCTGCGATATTTTCGAGCGATCCGTTGGGATTCGCTTCTGCCGTGATCTCGCCCTGCTTGCTCGAATAACGGAAGATGATGCGATTGTCGCGCTTCAGTTCCGCGAGGGTCGCCTCATCGCAAAAATAATTGCCTTCCATGTGACCGATGGGGATGGTCAGCACTTCGCCTTGTTTGCATGCGCTGGTAAAAGGCGTCTGGTTGTTCTCGACTCTGACGTCGACCGGCTTGCAGACATATTTCAAGCCGACGTTACGCATGAGGGCGCCGGGGAGGAGTCCGGCTTCACACAAAATCTGGAAGCCGTTGCAGATGCCGAGGACCAGGCCGCCGGCGTCGGCAAACTCGCGCACCGACTGCATGACGGGGGAGAACTTGGCGATGGCGCCGGTCCGGAGATAGTCGCCATAGGCGAAGCCTCCGGGGACGATGATGGCGTCGCAGTTCTTCAGATCGTGCTCGTCGTGCCAGAGGAAAGTTACGGGTTGGCGGGCGACCTGTTCGATGGTCCAGAAGGCATCGTGATCGCAGTTGGAACCGGGAAAGATGATGACACCGAATTTCATTTGAGCCTCAAGTTGCGAGCCGCGAGCTGCGAGCAAACGGGCTACAGGTTGCGGGCCGCTCATGGATGTGCGACATCTTGTGTGAATAATTCATAGTGACAAGCGGTGGCAGATGGGGTCAAGAAGAAAGTGGGTCATTGAAGAGGCCTTGCGCGGATGGAGACGTGGAAAACACAAGGTCCCTCCACTTCGCTTCGCTCCGGTCGGGATGACAGAGTGAGAGATTCCCCTGCTTCGGTTGGGAGGACCGGTTTGCTTAACGAATTTGTCGGCCGGCACTAGGTGGTGGTTATGGTTACGCCAGTCTCTCCGGGGCTTGGGCTAGTTGTGGGGTTCGTGGACTGATTATTCGGCGGCGGCGCTGGCGGAGCTGACTGATTCGGGGCTGGCTGGTTCACCCCCGGCGGGTTTGCAGGTGGCTGCGCCGGGCCGGCATCGGGGCGGCGGTAGGGAGGACGAACGTCGTCGTCTCCATAGAGATAGTTGTTGTCGTAGTAATAATCAGGGTTATACATCGGCCAAGGGGCGTACCAGTACGGGTTGAACCATGGATCCCATCCCCAACCCCAGTAAGGCCAGCCCCATCCCAGGCCCCAGCCCCAGTAGGGCCAACCCCAGCCTCCCCAACCCCAACCGCCCCAACCGCGGCCATAGCCCCAGCCGCGGCCGAAGCCGAATCCGTAGTTTCCGCGGCCATAGCCGAAACCCCTGCCACCGCCGATAAAGTTGGAACCCCGCGACCCTCCGAAGGAGCGCCATCCGCCGTCGGCAACGCCGCTTCGAGCCGAAAGCGAAGAGTGCGCCGAGTTGCCGGTTGTGCCCGAATGAGCGGAATTGCCGAAGGAATGCCACTGGCCGTCGGCAATGCCGCGAGAATAATTCGAGTGACTCTCAGATGCTGAATTACGGCCCGCTTCCATGCCTCGCGATGTGCCGTAGCCGCCTCTTCCGGAAGAGCCTTCGCCACGGGAGTAGCCGCCGTAACGGCCGCCTTCGGATCCATGACTCTCGAATCCACGACCCTCGGACCCACTGGATCCACGGCTGCCATATCCGCCCAAGGAGTGACCACCGCCGAATCCACCGCCGTGATACCCACCGCCACCGCTCGAGCCTCCACCACCATGCGAAGCTCCGCCACCGCCGCTGTGGCCGCCGCCACCGCCGCCGCCGTGCTGGGCGAATGCGGAAGCTGGAGCCAAGGCAAAGGCAAATAACGCGGCTGATGTGAGGAATGATCCGAGGAAAGTAGAGCGGCTCATAATGTGGCCTCCGTGCGAACGTGGAGAGCAACTTCGAGCGAGGAGCCTATAGACAAGGACTGCGCTCCTGGTAACTAAGATTCTATCCCTTGTGCTGAAGGTTGTGTGGAGGAAAGGGGCTGGGGGTAATGTCTTGCCTTAAATTTTTCACCACGGGGACACGGAGACTCGGAGACACGGAGAAAGCCAACTGCTTGGCGTGTGGTGGTTTTGAAGGTTAAAGGCTTCCTGTGACTCCGTGGTGAGAATAGGCAAATTAAGGACGCCACCCTCTGCTGGCGTTGGTTGGGATGGGACGCAAGGGGAACTCCGCGAGTTCAGAGGGTGATCCCCGTTCGGGGTGCGATTACTGCCATCTGCCGCTAATCCTCGACAGGTCAGAGAGTTACTTTGACCGGGAGGTGCATATTTCGGTACCATTGCAGTATCTGGAAGCATCTTTTTCGGGCTGGCGGTACCCTAATAGTGTGGGCTCGGAGTGGAGTCGGGGCGAGCGGGTTCCTCGCTCGTTCTCGCCACCCTGCGCGAGGGCGGGGCGCCCATTCGGCAAGCTTAAGGCAGGCCCTCGTGACTGCCCGGCAAGGTGCCGGCGCTGGACGCTGAAGGGATAGGGGCGCTGCTAGTCACGGAACTTCGTGGTTGAAGCAGAGACGGGGTGCGCAGTTTGGAAACGGGGTTGGAGAGGAAACGGATGGCATTGTCTGGGAGCAAACAACTGTTGCTGTTGAAACCGCGGGGATTTTGCGCCGGCGTGGTGCGGGCGATTGATATTGTCCGGATCGCGCTGGAGGCGTTCGGGCCTCCGATTTATGTGCGCAAGGAGATTGTGCACAACCGGTTTGTGGTCGAGGAATTGCAGCAGAAGGGCGCGATTTTTGTGGACTCCGTGGATGAGGTGCCGGAGGGCGAGCGCGTGATCTATAGCGCGCACGGCGTGTCTCCCGAGGTGCGGGAGCACTCGAAGCTGCGCAAGTTGCGGGTAATTGATGCGACTTGTCCGCTGGTCACGAAGGTTCACGTGGAGGCGGTGAAGTTTGCCAAGGAAGGGTATTCGCTGATCCTGATTGGGCACCGCGATCACGATGAGGTGATTGGCACGCTGGGAGAGGCTCCGACGGTAACGCAGGTGGTGGGATCGCCGCAAGAAGTGGCGGCGGTGACTTTGCCGGATCCGAATCGTGTGGCTTATCTGACGCAGACTACGCTGAGCCTGGATGAGACGCGGGACATTATTGCGGCTTTGCGCAAGCGGTTCCCGAACATCAAGGGGCCGGCGGCGCAAGACATTTGCTATGCCACTGAAAATCGCCAGGTTGCGGTGAAGCATGTGGCTTCGGATGCGGATCTGCTGCTGGTGGTGGGATCGGATAACAGCTCGAATTCGAAGCGGTTGGTGGAAGTGGCGCGCAGTTTGGGCACCGAGGCGCATCTAATCGACAATTACGGCAATATCCGGCAGGAGTGGCTGGAAGGCGTGAAGACCGTCGCTTTGACGGCGGGAGCGTCGGCTCCGGAGCACCTGGTGCAGGAAGTGGTGGAATATTTGGGAGGCAAGGGATTCGGCGACGTGCAGGAACTGGAAATCATGCCGGAGAATGTGCGGTTTGGATTGCCTCCGGAGATTGTAGAGACGATTGCGGCGGCTCCTGTAGGGGGAGCTTAGTTTGTGTATCGCAGGTTAGCGCGCAAAACAGGCGCGGGAACCTGGGGCACCGGGCATAGGCCCTTCGCTTCGCTCAGGATGACATCGCAATGGAAATTTGCAGTCGGAGATTGCTAGGAGTTTGAATGGAAGAATCCTTCCCCCAAAGTTCGGATTCGACGCCCGACCCCAGTCCGCCAAACGCGGGCGGGCTGCCACCGCAAAACGCAAAAGAACGCGTTTTGGGAACCCCGGTGCTGGGGACCCCGCAGATGCGATTTGGAAAAATTGACGACTTGGTGAGCCGGGTTGCGGTGGCGGTGGATGCGGCGCGCAAGTTTCTTTTCTCACAGCAACACGACGAAGGATATTGGTGCGGAGAACTGGAAGCCGACACGACGCTGGAGTCGGATTACATTCTGCTGCACACGCTGCTGGGAACGGGGAACCCGGAGCGCTTCGCGAAGGCGGCGCGGGACATTCTCAATCATCAGAATGCCGATGGCGGGTGGAGCATTTTTGCCGGCGGACCGTCGAATCTGAGCGCTTCGGTGAAGGCTTATTTCGGATTGAAGCTGGCGGGCTATGAAGGGAACGATCCGGCGCTGGCGCGCGCCCGCAAGAAGATCCTTGAGATGGGCGGGGTGACCGAGGTCAATACATTCACCAAGATCTATCTTTGTTTTTTCGGGCAATACGATTACGACGCGGTACCGGCGATTCCTCCGGAGATTGTGTTGTTTCCGGACTGGTTCTGGTTCAATATCTACGAAATTTCCTCGTGGTCGCGCGCCATTCTGGTGCCGCTCTCGATCTGCTACGCCAAGAAGCCGTTCAAGAAGATTCCCGATGAAATGGGAGTGGAAGAACTGTTTGTGGGCGGGCGCGACAAATCGCGCATGCGTCTGCACTGGGCGAAGAAGCTGATTTCGTGGCGGAATTTCTTCCTGGTGATTGACCGCGTGACGCACTGGTTCGAATTGGTGCATGTACGGCCTTTACGCTCGATCGCCTTGAAGCAGGCGGAGAAGTGGGTGCTGGAGCGGTTTGAGATGAGCGACGGGCTGGCCGGTATTTTTCCGTCGATCATGAATTCGATTATCGCGCTGCGCTGCCTTGGGTATTCGCTGGACGATCCGCAGGTGATTCGGGCGCTCGATGAATTCGAAAAGCTGGGAATCGAGGAAGGCGACACCTTCCGCATGCAGCCTTGCATGTCGCCGGTGTGGGATACGGCGTATGCGCTGTTTGCGCTGGGCGAGGCGGGGGTTCCAGCGAACGATCCGCGGCTGGTGAAAAGCGCGGACTGGACGCTGCAGAAGCAAGTGCGCAAGAACGGAGACTGGAAGGTCAAGAACCCGAAGGGCGAGCCGGGCGGGTGGTACTTCGAATTCAATAACGAGTTCTATCCGGATGTGGATGACAGCGCGATGGTGTGCCTGGGGCTGAGCCGCGTGGAGCATCCGAATGGGCGGTATCAGCGGGAGTCGGTGCAGCGGGCGATTGACTGGATGTTGTCGATGCAGTGTAAAAACGGCGGCTGGGCTTCGTTCGACAAAGACAATGACCGGATGGTATTTCAGTATGTGCCGTTCGCGGATCACAACGCGATGCTCGATCCGCCGACGGTGGATATTACGGGACGAATGCTGGAGTGCCTGGCTACGTATGGATTCGATAAGGAGCACCCGGCGGTGAAGAAGGCGCTCAAGTTCGTTCGCGGTGAGCAGGAGGCGGATGGGAGCTGGTTCGGGCGCTGGGGTGTGAACTATATCTACGGGACGGCGCTGGTGCTGCGGGGCCTGGAGGCAATGGCCATCGACCGGAATGAGCCGATGATCCAGCAGGCGGCGGAATGGCTGCGCATGGTGCAGAACCCCGATGGCGGCTGGGGCGAGACGGTGGGGTCGTATGACGATCCGAATTTGCGCGGGCAGGGAGACAGCACGGCATCGCAGACGGCGTGGGCGATTATGGGGCTGCTGGCGGCGGGCGACACGCGTAGTGAATGCGTGGCGTGCGGGATCGCGTATCTGCTGAAGACGCAGAAGAAAGATGGATCGTGGGACGAGGCTTTTTATACGGGAACAGGATTTCCGCGCGTGTTCTACCTTAAATACCACCTGTACCGGCAGTATTTCCCGCTGATCGCGCTGACGACGTACGCGAAGGTGATGGCGGAGAAGAGCTAGTTGTCAGCCACTAGCCATCAGCCGTCAGGTAATGCATATTCAGAACGATCCGATTGGTCAGCGTTTAGGATTTCAGCACGGCTTATTGTGCGGCGATGCCGTGAACTTTGGGTTTTTCTGACGGCTGATGGCTGATGGCTGAGAGCTGGTCTTGAAAGTTTTTGTTACTGGCGCTACGGGATTTCTGGGCAGTCATGTGGCTCGCGCGCTTCAGGCGCAGGGAGCGGAGTTGCGGCTGCTGGTGCGGCCGACCAGCGATCTGCGGAATGTTGACGATCTGAATGCAGAGCGCGTGGTGGGGGATCTGCGGGATCCGGCTTCGATTGAGAAAGCGCTTGCGGGATGCGAGGCTGTGTTTCACGTTGCGGCCGACTACAGACTGTGGGTGCGCGATCCGGTCGAGATGTACCGGTCGAATGTGGAAGGCACGCGGTCGCTGCTGGAAGCGGCGCGGAAGCAGGGCGTTCGGCGCGTGGTGTACACGTCGAGTGTGGCCACGATGGGATTTGGGGCGGATGGCCAGGCTGGCGGACATTTAGCCGACGAGCGCAGCCCGGTGGCGCTCGACGATATGATCGGGCACTACAAGCGCTCGAAGTTTATGGCGGAGCGGGTTGCGTTTGAGGCGGCGAAAGCGGGAACGGATGTGGTGATTGTGAATCCGACGACGCCGGTCGGCGAACGCGATGTGAAGCCGACGCCGACCGGACGGATCGTGCTGGATTTTCTAAAGCGGAAGTTTCCCGCGTACGTGGAGACGGGACTGAATCTTGTGGACGCGACGGAGTGCGCTCGCGGACATATTCAAGCGCTCGAAAAAGGGAAGTCGGGCGAGCGGTACATTTTGGGCGGCGAGAATTTGACTTTGAAACAGATTCTGGATCGTCTGGCGGCGATTACGGGGCTGAAGTCGCCGACGGTGAAGCTTCCTTATTTTTTTGCGTTAGCCACTGGTGTGGTGGATGAAATGGTCACCGGGCGGATTCTGGGCCGCGAGCCTCGGGCAACGATTGACGCGGTGCGGATGGGACGCAAGACGATGTTTGTGAGTTCGGCGAAGGCGGAACGGGAGTTGGGCTGGCGGATGATTCCGGTGGACGAGGCGTTGCGGCGGTCGGTGGAGTGGTTCCGGGCGAATGCGTATGTCTGAACCGGCGGTGGAAGAAGGCGGTTCGGCAACCGCAGCGCTGAAGCGCTGCGCCACCCAAAACCTAAGTTCTTCGACAATTGCCATTGTCGCAGCGATGGAACGGGAAGTGGCGGGGCTGATCCGGAGTTGGAAAGCGCGCGAAATTGCATCGGATGGAAGGCGCTATCGGGTTTTCGAGAATGGCGCTGCGATCTTGATTTGCGGCGGGATTGGAGCCGAGGCGGCGCGGCGGGCGGCAGAAGCGGTGATTGAGGAAACTCGGCCGCGGCGGGTGATCTCGGTGGGGTTTGCCGGGGCGTTGGATTCGAGGATGAAGGTAGCGGACGTGATGGAAGCGCGGGTAGTGGTAAATGCGACGGACGGATCGCGCACGGATACGGGATCGGGGCAGGCGACGCTGGTGAGTTATGCGGGCGTCGTGGATCGAAATCAGAAGGAGCGGCTGGCTCGGGCATACGCGGCGGAAGCGGTGGATATGGAAGCCGCGGCGGTCGCGCTGGCGGCCGAGGCACGGGGCATCGAGTTTGCTGCGTTGAAAGCGATCTCCGATGCCGTTGATTTTGCGATGCCGCCCGCGGAAAAATTTGTTTCGAGCGACGGAAGGTTCCGGACGACCGCTTTTGCCTTGCATGTTGCGGTGCGTCCTTGGTTGTGGGGGAGTACGATTACGTTGGCGCGGAATAGCGCGCGGGCGAGCCGGGTGTTGTGTGCAGCGATCGAGAGTTATCTGGAACGCGAGACAGCGAGTCTGAGCAGGTGCGACGGTGTGATGGACCCACCCAAGCAGAGCTTGGGTGGGGCACCCTCGGTATCGCACTCCTCGGAATCGCACCCTCGGTAGTATCGGCACGCTGACTGTTAAGTGGAGAAGTCATAGATCGGTATGGCAACAGTTAGACCAGTGACGTTCGAAAATGATGTGGAGCGGATTCCTGCCACGATGAAGGCGGCGGTGTATCGCGGCGTCAACGATGTGCGGCTGGAAGAAGTGCCGGTGCCCGAGATTGGGCGCGGCGAGATTCTGGTGAGGGTCGACACTTGCGGAATCTGCGGAACGGATCTGAAGAAAATTTCCACGGGATCGCACTCGGCGCCGCGCATTTTTGGGCACGAGACGGCGGGTGTGGTGGCGAAGGTCGGCGAAGGGGTAAGGGAATACGGCGTCGGCGACCGGGTGATGGTGTTTCATCACATTCCTTGCCGCGAATGCTACTACTGCCGGTATAAGACTTTCGCGCAGTGTGCGACGTATAAGAAAGTCGGGTGCACGGCGGGGTTTGAGGCCTCCGGGGGCGGGTTCTCGGAGTACGTTCGGGTGATGGACTGGATCGTGCAGAAAGGAACGGTTCGGATTCCGGACGGGGTTTCGTTTGAGCAGGCTTGTTTTGTGGAGCCGGTGAACACGTGCCTGAAGGGGATTGCAACCCTGCGACTGGAACCCGGGGAGACAGTGCTGGTAATCGGCCAAGGGCCTATCGGGTTGATTCTAGCGGTGTTAGCGAAACGGGCAGGCGCACGGGTGATTACTTCCGATTTGTATCCGGCGAGGCTTACAATAGCTCATAGCTTCGATTTGAACTTAACCATAGACGCATCGAAAGCCGATGCAGGGCAGATGGTGCGTGGAATGACGGAAGGGCGCGGGGCTGACGCTGTGATTTTGGCGGTCGGCGGCAGCGGTCTGATCCGGCCAGCGATGGATGCGACGCGTCCGGGAGGACGCGTTTTACTGTTTGCGCAAACGGCGCGCGGGGAAGCAACGATTGATCCGGCGGCGGTGTGCGTGGATGAAAAGGCGCTTTTGGGTTCATACAGTGCGTCGGTGGACTTGCAGGAAGAGTCGGTGCGGTTTGTGATGAACCAAGAAATGGACCTGGAACGGCTGATCAGCCATCGTTTTCGGCTAGAGCGCGCTGTGGAAGCGCTCGCGCTGGCTGCCCATCCTCAGCCGGACTCGATGAAAATAGCGATCCAGCCGGGCATGCGTGGGAAGGACAAACTGTGAACGGCAAGATGACGGCGGCCGTCCTATACGGCAAGGAAGACATCAAGATCGAGAGAGTGCCGATCCCGCGCGTGGGGGACGGCGAAGTGCTCGTGAAGGTGCATGTGGCGCTGACATGCGGCACGGACCTGAAGGTATATCAGCGGGGTTATCACGCGCGCATGATTGTGCCTCCGGCGCTGTTTGGCCACGAATTGGCCGGAACGGTGGAGCAGGTAGGCGAGGGAGTGCGCGGATTCAAGAAGGGCATGCGGGTGGTGGCGCTGAATTCCGCGCCGTGCGGGATGTGCTTCTACTGCTCGAAGCATCAGGGAAATTTGTGCGAAGACCTGTTGTTCAACAACGGGGCGTATGCGGAATACATCCGGGTGCCGCGGCGGATTGTCGAAACGAACATGCTGGTGGTGCCTCCGCATGTGAGTTTTGAAGATGCGGCGATGACCGAACCCCTGGCGTGCGTGCTGCGCGGGCTGCACGAGACAGGAGTCGAGATCGGCGACACGGTTACGGTGCTGGGGGGCGGGCCGATCGGACTGATGTTCGTACAGGTGGCGAAGGCCATCGGATGCAACGTGATCGCGGTGGTGAAGCGCGATTCGCAGGTCACGCTGGCGCGGCGCAAGGGTGCGCACGAAGTGGTGCAGATTTCCGCGGTGAAGGATCCGATCGAAGCGGTGCGGCAATTGACTCCGGAGCGGCGCGGATCGGACGTGGTGATTGAAGCGGTGGGACGGCCGGAGGCCTGGGAGTGGGCCGTTCAGATGGTGCGCAAGGGCGGGACGGTAAACTTCTTTGGAGGGTGCGCGGCCGGAACCAAGGTGCAACTGGATACCAACCGCTTGCACTACTCGGAGATTACGTTGAAGGCGACGTTCCACCACACTCCGGAGACGGTGCGGCGGGCGTTTGGGCTGATCAGCGAGAGAAAAGTGCGCGGAACCGATTACATAACCGGGGAAGCGCCGCTTTCGCGGCTGCATGATGTGCTGCGGCACATGCTGAACCGCAACGGAGACATCAAGACGGCGATTATTCCGGGGCATTGAGTTCGGCAGCTAAAGCTATTGATATAGCGGATTTTACGGTGCGGCTGAAAACGCACCCTTTCAAAGCGAGATCAAGATCGGGCTTTTCCGCAAGCTGTGACGCGGCGCCCTTCCCAAGACATTTTTTGCAGGAGTGCATGTCAACGATTGCCACAAGTGACCGTGAGAACGCGGCTCCAACCGCGGCCGACTGGGCGAGGCTTCCGGCAGAGTATGCGATTCCGGGGTCTGCTCCTACGGCGGCTGAGGCGGAGGACTATTGCCGGCGGCTGGCGCGCTCGCATTACGAAAATTTTTCGGTGGCTTCGTGGTTTCTTCCAGGGCATCTACGGCAGCATTTTTTCAACGTCTATGCGTATTGCCGGATCTCGGATGATCTGGGCGATGAGGTGGGCGATACGGCGGCATCTTTGCGGCTTCTGGATGAGTGGGAAGCGGAGTTGAATGCCTGCTATGAGGGTGCACCGCGGCATCCGGTGTTTGTGGCGCTCGCGAGGACGGTCCGGGAATTTGAGATTCCCAAGCACGAATTCGCGGATCTGTTGACGGCGTTCCGGCAGGACCAGACAACGACCCGCTACGAGACCTTTGGCGATTTGCTTGGATATTGCCGGAATTCGGCAAATCCCGTGGGACATCTTGTGCTGTATTTGTGCGGATATCGCGATGCCGAGCGGCAGCAGCTTTCCGATTACACTTGCACGGCGCTGCAGTTGGCAAATTTCTGGCAGGACGTCGGCGTGGATTTCGCGAAGGGGCGGATTTACTTGCCGTTGGAAGACCTGCGCCGGTTTGGCGTGAGCGAAGAAGAGATTCGGAATCTGGAGAACACGCCGGCATTTCGCGAGATGATGCGATTTGAAGTAGCCCGGGCGCGGGAGTGGTTCGCGCAGGGACTGCCACTGGCCGGGAAAGTCGACCGAAAACTGGCGACCGACATTGAGCTGTTCAGCCGGGGAGGGATGGAGATCCTGAACGCAATCGAGCGCCAGGGCTATGCGGTGTTAGGATGCAGACCCTCGATTTCCAGGGCGCGCAAGCTGTTGCTGGTGGCGCGCGCGGCGCTGCTCGGCCCCCTGATGCCAGGATCGGGCGCGCCGCGAACCCCGGGGAAGATGCGATGAGCACAGCCGTGGGAAATGCGCCGGCACAGTTCGCCCCGACTCGTTCACAACTCAACGTGGCCTATTCGGTATGCCGGGGAATTGCGCGCTCGGCAGCCAAGAATTTTTATTATGGATTTGCGGTGCTTCCGCCGAAAAAGAGGAACGCACTGACTGCCGTCTATGCGTAT
Source organism: uncultured Acidobacteriaceae bacterium (assembly GCA_963791085.1). GTDB lineage: Bacteria > Acidobacteriota > Terriglobia > Terriglobales > Acidobacteriaceae > Acidiflorens. Next base: position 1,294,018 of record CAWBQG010000001.1, read on the forward strand.
ATGCGGCGGTGCGACGATATTACCGACGATAACGCGCTGAGCGTAGAGGATCGGCAGAACAAGCTGACGGAATGGCTGGATAAGGTGCACCGCGCACTGGCAGGCCAGCCCACCGACGATCCCGTGCTTTTGGCGCTGACGGATGCGCAGCGCACTTATCAGATTCCGTTCGGATTGCTGGATCAACTGGCGTTTGGCACGGCTGAGGATCTGGAAGACGCCGGGCCGCGGATTGCGGGTGCGCCGTTGGTTGCGCGCTACAAAACGTTTGAGGATCTGCGCAAGTATTGTTATGGAGTGGCGTCGGTGGTGGGCCTGGTATGCATTCGCATCTTCGGATATCGCGATCCGGCGGCGGAGTCGCTGGCGGAGCGGTGCGGGCTGGCGTTTCAGCTGACGAATATTATTCGCGACGTGAAGGAAGATGCGGCGATGGGCCGAGTTTATCTGCCGGAAGAAGACTTGCTGCAATTCGGGCTACAGGCAGGGGATCTGGCTGTGCCGGAGGTTTCGCGGATTCGCCCGCTGCTGGCCTTTGAGGCGGATCGCGCGCGCGACTGCTACCAGAGCGGGGAAGAGCTGATTCCGCTGGTGAGCGAAGACAGCCAGCCGGGGCTGTGGGTGCTGATCACGATCTATCGCCGGCTGCTCGAGAAAATTGCCGCGAAGGATTACGACGTTTTCAGCGAGCGCGTCCGGTTGAGCGTTCCGGAAAAGGTTAGTGTTCTGACGAAAGGAATTCTGAAACGCCTGCTGTGATGCCCCGACCAGGGTGGCTGTCCCGACGCGGGCTATTTTCCTCATGCAACGTACCACGGTTGCGATTGCCGGAGGCGGGCTGGCCGGACTGGCTGCGGGCTGCGTGCTGGCCGGCGCCGGGTTGCGCGTTACTTTGTTTGAGCGCCGTCCTTATCTGGGCGGGCGCGCTTCTTCTTATCAGCATCCGGGCACAGGCGAGGTCGTCGACAATTGCCAGCATGTGCTGCTGGGATGCTGCACAAACCTGATCGACTTCTATCGCCGGACCGGGGTTGAGAAGAAAATCCGCTGGTATGAACAGCTGACATTTCTGGAGCCAGGCGGGCGCCGGTCGGTGATTGGACCTTCGCTGTTGCCGGCTCCGTTGCACACTGCACCGGCGTTCTTGCGCGCTGCCTGCCTTAACCTTTCGGACAAGCTGGCGATTGCCCGGGCGATGATCGCGCTGGCTCCGGCAATGCCGGCCGAGGGGACCGCATCCTTTCTCGAATGGTTGCAGCGCCACGGCCAGACGGCGCAGGCAATCGATCGATTCTGGAAGACGATTCTGGTTAGCGCGCTGAATGAGGATCTGAACCGGGTTTCGGTGCCGTATGCGGCGCAGGTGGTGCGCGAGTCGTTTCTGAAGTCGGCGGTGGCCGGACGCATGGGGATCCCGACGGTTCCGCTCACCGAGCTTTACGGCGCGGCGGGGGATTACATTCGGGAGCGCGGCGGCGAGGTTGAGCTGCGCGCTGGCGTGGACTCGTTTTGTGGGCAGAACGGGGGCGTCAGTGTGGTCGCGAATGGGCAGGAGCGGAAGTTCGACTACCTGGTTATGGCTGTGCCATTTGATGTTCTGGCGCGGATGCTGCCGGATGGTGCAACCGACAAACCGGCAGCGGCTCCGCTAGCGGCGGCGCTCGCCGAGTTTACGACGTCTCCAATCACCGGCATTCATCTTTGGTTTGATCGTGAAATTTCGGAACTGGATCATGCGGTTTTGCTTGACCGGACGATTCAGTGGATGTTCCATAAGTCGCGGATCCTTGACTCTCGCGAAAAGGGAAGCGGCAGCTATGTTGAGTTGGTGGTGAGCTGCTCGCGGAGTTTGGTGGAGAAATCGAAGGCGGAAATCGTCGAGATGGCGGTAAAAGAATTGAAGGAATTTTTTCCTGGTGCGCGGGATGCCGTGCTCGTGAAGTCGACGGTGATTAAAGAAGTGCATGCGACTTATTCGCCGGGGCCGGGGATTGAGCGCTTCCGGCCACGGGCGGCAACGGGCTGGCCGCGCGTGTTTCTGGCGGGCGATTACACGGCGACGGGGTGGCCAGCGACGATGGAAGGCGCGGTGCGGAGCGGGTATGTGGCGGCGGAGGCACTGGCGCGGCCGGCGGGCGGCGAGAATTGCAAGTTTGTCGTCCCGGATTTGCCTGCGGCCGGGATGATGAAGATATTTGAGTGAGGGATCGGCGCGGGCTTCCCGCGGCGGGAGCGAGACCTTGGACGCGCTCATCTTGAGCGATTCGATCACGATTCGAGTTACTTCCGTTTCAATTCACGATCACTCTACGAGGAGACCAGGCGGTACTTTTGAGGCTGCTCTAAAGGTTTTCGCTCAGTGGCCCGATTGGTATATGCGTGGGTCAGCATGCTTCCAGGCCCGGCGAGCGTCGCCGCGATCCGCGGTTTCATTGTGGCGGGTGCGCGACGATTTATTGCTTGCCATTCGACGGACGGTCGATTTCAGGAGCGCTGCGTAACCTGAGTGTGGGCGGAATTTGCCTGGACGCGCCGCCGGCAATTGAGCCTGGTGCGCGAACGGAAGTAGTCGTGCGGGTGAATGCAACGTCGTTTCGGGCGGCGGCGCTGGTCAGGGGACGGCGAGGGCATTCCGGGACCAGTCTTCAGTTTGTGCAAATCAGCGCCGGGGCGAAGGACGTGCTGGCGGACGTGCTGGCGCGGCTGGAGAAGGTGCAAGCGCTGAACCGGACACTTCGCGCGTCGCGGATCGACGCGCAGACGAAACGGATGCTTGTGGAGAGTGGGCGATTCCGGATTGTGGGGAGCGGGAACGGTGCGGACCGGGATGATCCTGTTCTTTGCGAAGTCAAGCCCGGGATTATTGGCGAGCGCGACATTGGCGAATCCGAGTCGCAGTTGATCCAGATTGACTTGTTTGGATAGAACTGGTCTCGCAACGCTGAGGCAGGTGGAAGGACTCGTCGGTTGCCGGGTCTGAGATGTCCTTTGCTTCGCCGCCCGGGCTAGCAGAGACGCGGCAAGCCGCGTTTCTACGGGGAGTGCCTTTTCGGCAGTCGGAGTTTTCTACGCGTTCAGATTGCCATCAGGGCCACACCGGCTGCCACCAGCAGGGCGGCGATCCAGCGGCGGCGGCCTACGCGCTCGTGAAGAAAAACTCTTGCTGCGAGCGCGTTGGCGACAAAGGTCAGCGAGGCTGAGGCCGGTACCACCAGGCTCAGATTTCCCCAGGAAAGGCCGAAGAGCAGGCTGTAGAAAGCCACCCCCATCGCCAGCACGCCGAGGAAAAAGGTCGGGGTCGCAAGAATCCGTCCCGACGACCGCGACCAGGCCGCTGGTCTTCCAGATTTCGCCGACGTCGCCGACACGCTTCATGGAGTAGGCGAGAAGAACATCGCCGGTGGTTGCGGCCAGGGTTATGACGGCGATGGCGGTCCAGGCGTAGAGGTCGTTCACGGCTTGGCCTCCTGCGTGGCGGCCGCTTCGGGCTGGTCGTTGCGCGGCCGGTCGCTGCCGATGTGGCGATGTCGCGCGGTCGTGACCGAGGGACCGGCAGCCACGAAGCCGACGCCGGCGGCAATGAGCGCAATGCCCAGCCAGCGGGTGGGAGAGATTTCCTCATGGAAAGCGATGTGCGCAATCACGGCGACAAGCACATATCCGAGCGAGGTGGCGGGCAGGACGTAAGTAAGATCGGCCCAGGAAAGTGCGGACATGTAGGAGGCGAAAAAGGCGAGGAGCAGAACGATTCCGATGCTGACCCAGGGATTGAGAATGGCAAACAGCAGACCGGAAAAATTGTGTAATGAGACGCCGCCCAATTCCTTCATGCCGCGCGCCAGAAGGGAATCACCGAGCGTGCTGAAGACCGTGACGCCGGCGAGGATGAGGTATTTGCGAAAGGTCACGTGCGTTTCGACGCGAGGACGCATGCGCTGCCGACAAAATGCATAGATCCTTCGCTCCCCCACCCCATCGGACCAAAAGCGGGCGTCTGGGCACCCCGCTGCGCTCGGGATGACTCACAATTTACCATCGAGCGTGGCGCAATCCCTACGCTTGCGAGTGTCGCTAGGCTTTGGCCGGTTCGGGCGCGGGCGTTTCCTCTTTACGGTTTTCCTTGACCCATTTGTGGCGCTGCGCGCGGAGTTTCAGGAACGTGCGCGCCTCTTTATACAAGCGCTTGCGCTCAGAGTTGTCAAAAACAGCCTTCCGCAAAATCCGGAAGGCGGCTTTCGGCCGGAAGTAATATTCGTCGTAGAAATAGTGCACAGCTTCGAGCACTTCCGCGGCGGGCAATCCGGGATATTCGATTTGCACCATCTGGTGGCCCAAGTCGTCAACCATCTTAGTGTCGGAAGTCATGAAACCGTTCTTGACGGCATATTCATGCAGTTCGGTGCCGGGATAGGCGTGGGCGACGGAGACCTGGATGGTTTCGACGTCGAGTTCCTTCGCGAATTTGATGGTGTTCTTGATGGTTTCGCGAGTTTCTCCTGGCAGGCCGAGGATGAAGTCGCCATGCACGACGAGTCCAAGCTTGTGGCAATCCTTGGTGAAATCTCGGGCGCGCTCGATGGTGGCGCCTTTCTTGATGTTCTTGAGAATCTGCTGATCGCCCGATTCGTAGCCCACGATCAACAGTCGGCAGCCGGCATCTTTCATGGCCTTGAGGGTGTCGAAATCGGTGGTGACGCGCGAGGTGCAGGACCAGGTCAGGCCGATCGGTTTCAGCTTGGCGCACAACTCGATGGTGCGAGCTTTCTGAATGTTGAAGGTGTCGTCGTCGAAGAAGAATTCCTTGACGTAGGGCCAATACTCTTTGGCCTTGGCCATTTCGCGGGCCACGTCGTCGGAGGAGCGCTTGCGCCACGGGTGACCGCTCAGAGTCTGCGGCCAGAGGCAGAAGGTGCACTGTGCGGGGCATCCGCGCGTCGTGTAAAGAGAGACGAAAGGATTGAGCAGGAACGGAACATTGTAGCGCCGGACGTCGAGGTCACGGCGGTAGACGTCGGTGACGTGCGGCAGCGCGTCAAGGTTGTCGATGGTTGGGCGGTCGGGATTGTGCACGACCTGGCCATTCTTGCGGTAGGAAATGCCGAGGATGTCTTCGAGAGGCTTTCCTTGCGCGTATTCGACGATAGAGTAATCGAATTCCTTGCGGCAAACCACGTCGATCACGGGAGCTTCCTTCAACGATTTTTCCGGAAGGACGCTCACGTGCGGGCCGACGAAGGCGATCTTGATGTGAGGATTGCTGTCTTTAATAGCGTTCGCAATGCGGATGTCGCCCTGGAAGCCGGGCGTGCTGGTGAACAGCACGAGCAGTTCGTAGTCCTTGGCGATACGAATGGTTTCTTCGGCGCTGATGTGATGAGGCGGTGCATCCAGCAGGCGCGCGCCTTCGAGCATGCCGGTCGGGTAGGCAAGCCAGACGGGGTACCAGTAGGATTCGATTTCGCGCGTAGCAGGCCAGCGGGAGCCCGCGCCCCCATCGAAATTCTCAAAGGAGGGCGGATTGAGAAACAGTGTTTTTAGAGGCATATGTTGGCTATTGTCTATTCTAACATTCCGATGCCTGATGAATACCCCTTGGCTGGCTACCATCTGGGTACGCAGCCGGGCGCAGGAAGGCCTTCGAAGTCTTTGTGTAATCATGCCTTAGCGTGGGGAAATCGGCAAACCGGGGGCGGCGAACGTCACTATTGAGCATTGAGCAGGGAGAATTGGGGCGCGGCTGGGAACCCAGGGTAGCGGCGAAGAACCGGCAAGAACCTGGGCACGAACGCACCGGGGCGAGGTCAGGGGCGAGGCCCCGAAACCGGCGGCAACCACACCAGCCCGCGAAAACCGCGGTTTGGGGACCCGGCAAGGCGCCGGCGCTACGCTTGCGGTTCATTTTGCGGGCGATGCCGGTAGGGCCCAGTTCTCCAGTTCTCCGGTGGCGCGCAGCAGGGTCATGCGTGCTCGCCGGTATTCAAAGTCGGCATCCTGATAGAGCAGATAGCGTTCGTTGGCCTGGACCTGAGCATCTGCCAGTTCGTGAAGGGTGCCGGTCTTCGCTTCGATGCGTGTGTGGGCTGCGTCCAGGCTGGATTGGGCCAGTTCGTATTCCAGTTGCGCTACGTCGCGGGCGGCTTCAAGTTCTTCGGCGGCCCGTTCCAGTTTCAAGGTTTCCTCGGAAACTTTATCGCGGGTTGCCTCGGCTTGTTTCCTGGCCTTGAGAGCTTCGAAATCGGCTGCCTCGGCGCGGGCGCGCTGGCTGGCGTTGAAGATTGGGAATCGGATGGCGAGACCGATGGTGGCGTTATCAGGCTGAAACTTCTGATAGTAGACGTTGTAGTTGTTGATGGTGGAAAGGCGTGCATACTGGGCGGAGAAATCAAGCGACGGCAGCAACGCTCGATGCTCGGCCAGTGCCCGCATGGATTCGGCCAAGGAATGCTCCTGGGCGATCTTGATCGTGGGACTGGAGGTCACTGCCTTTTCCTCCGAACCGTTGTCGTCGGATCGGGCAGGGGGCAATGCGGGAATGCTGTCGGGCTGAAGCTCAATCGCGGAGACTGGCAAACCGGTAAGGTCGGAGAGGTGGCGGCGGAGTACGTCGGCGGAGCCGCGTGCCTCGGTTCGATGAAGGCGCACGTGCGCGGCGACCAACTTCGCCTTGTTTAGATCCACCGTGCTATCGATACCTTCCTGCACGCGTTCGGAAACAGCCCGCTCCATTTGCTGAACCTGGGTTTCGTCCTGCTGCAATCGGAGCAGGCGCGCCTCCCACTTCGCAAGCTCGGCGTAGGTGATCACGACATCCTGAATGACGGCATTGCGCTGGTCCTTGTCCTGGAGACCGGCGGCGCGGATCTCGGCCTTGGCCGCGCCCAGAAACTGACTCTGGGCGGGGTTGAAGACGGAACTCTGCGCGATCACCGTCGCCAGCGAGGGCGCTGAGCCGTCGATCGTCAGCGGAAACCCGTAGGAATAGCCGAGACCGGAACCGGCGATAAGCTGCGGAATGCGGTTGTTGCGGAGCTCGCGGTAGGAGGCGATGGTCCGCTGAACGTCGGCGCGCGCGATGGCCGTGGCCGTGCTGTGGGATAGGGCAAGGCGGATGGCTCGCTCGAGGGGCAAAGGATCGGCCGGCGCGGAGAACGCGAAGAATAAAACCGCAAGCAGAGCGAACAGATTCGGGAGGCGCCACGAAGGTGGCAATCGGAGTTTCATCTCATCACCTGTAGTCTTGTCGATCGTTTCCTGTGATCATTATGCGGGTGGTCATTGTCCGGGTGCATCAATCTGAAGATCACGGGTTAATTACACTCAAGGGCAACTCAGCGCGATTCGGGCGAACGAAGCCGCAGTGCTACCCAACGCACAAATTGTAGTGCCCGGATGGGGAATCAGAGAGAAGGTTCGACAAACTTGCCGCAGCGAGAGCGCGGCCGAGACCGCTTGCCATTCTGAAAGGGCCTCAGTGGGCGACCCGGCTGAGCGCCTGCTGGGCCTGCCCGAACTGCGGGGCCAACGAGAGCGAAGCCTGGTATTCGCGTGCGGCTTCCGCCCGGTTGCCTTGCTTTTCAAACAGCTTGCCAAGCAGGTAATGGGCTTTGAATGCCGGAGCTTCTTCGACCGGGCGGGCGGAAAGATACCGACGGAGCACCTGGATCGCGAGAATCGGGTTACGCCCTATGCGATAGAGGTTTTGGGCGATATCGACCAGAACGTCGGGTTTGGACATGGGAGCCTGACTGGTTCGGAGGAGAGTTTGCTCCATCTCGTCAAAGCGCTTCTGGTGGCGGAAGAAAAGCGCGAGGTTCAGCCAAGCTTCGGAATCGCCGTTACTCACATCGATCATACGGTGGTATTCGCGTTCGGCGGCGGCGGCGTCTCCATTCTTTTCGGCGATGCGCCCGTAAACCCAATGCTCGCGGGCAGGATCGGTGGCGCCGATGATGCGGGCCTGGGCGCGGGCTTTGTCCTGGCCGCCGCCAACGATCGAGGGTGCCTCCATGTAGAACTCGGCAAGATCGACGCGGGCGTCCACATCTTTGGGATCGAGTTGCACAGCGCGTTCGAGTTCTTCGCGCGTCTTGCCGGCGAGTCCGGCGGCCGCCAGGAAATTGGCGCGGGCCGCTTTTTCGCCATAGACGTGACCCATCCAGCGGTGATAACGGCCGTTCGTTGGAGCAAGCGCGATTGCCTTTTTACACGCGGATTCAGCGAGATCAAAATCTTCCAGCGCGAAATAGGCGCGGCAGAGAAGGTTGGAGGACTCGGCGTCGGAGGGGGCCGACGTAAGCCGGCCATTGAGCGCGGAGATGGCGTCATCGACGCGACCGGCGGCCAGCATCTCTCCCGCGGTGGCAGCCAACGCCGGCACGGTTGCCGCTAACAGCAAAATGAAAAAGAGCCCACAACTGAAAAAGCGTTTCATCATTTTTAAGAGCTTGACCTTCTTTAGAACTTGACTTGCATTCCGTCGCCGAGAGGCTTGCCGCTCACCGATCCGGTGGCAACCAGATCGTTGGCGGATAAACCGCGCGTAACTTCCACCTGCGTGAGGCTGGAAAGCGCGGTTTCTACGTCGCGACGCTTGAGCTCGTGTCCCACAATCTGCAACACGTAGGGTTTGGAATTGTCGTTGCGAACTGCCTCACGCGGCACGACGAGCACTTTGTCGTGTTCGGCAGCGACGATCGTTACGCCCACGTTCACATTCGGCAAGAGCTTGAGATCTTTATTATCTATGATGCAGGTGATTTCGCCAACGTTACGCGAGCCGTGGGGGGCGACGGTGGAGGGTACGGTAGTAACCTTGGCTTGCCAAATGCGGCCCGGCATGGCATCCCAAGTGATCTCGATCGGGTTGCCGGGCGAGAGGCGGGCGACATCGGGCTCGTCGATGAAGGCTCGGAGCTGGAGTTTACGAAGGTCTGCTACCTCAAGCAACATGCCCCCGATGGGGACGAAGTCACCCTGCTGAACGGCAATGGAATAGACGATACCGTCAAAAGGAGCGCGCACGGAAGATTTGGCCAGGTTTTCGCGGGCCGCGGCGTAGGCGGCGCCGGCCTCTTCGCGCTGCGCCTCAACGCGAATGATTTCGGCGTTCGAATAGCGCCTGGTTTTTTTCTGCTCCAGAAATTCCAGCTGAGCACTGGCGCGCGCCAGGCTGTTCTGCGCGTCCTGCACTTCGCCGGTCGAGGCGGCGCCCTGCGCTTGCAGCCTTGTTAGAGCGTCGAGGTTGCGCTGGGCCGAGTCGCGATCGGTGCGGGCTTTCACCAGTTGCGGCTCCATGCTGAGGACTTCTTCCTGAGTCCCGCCGCGTTCGGACGCGGCGAGATCGGCATCCGCGGCTTTCAGTTGGGCCAGCGAGCGGGCGGCCTGGGCTCGAACGTCGGCGTCATCCAGAACAAGGAGCAGTTGACCCTTCTTGACCGTAGCGCCCTGTGTGACCAGAAGGCGATTGACCGTTGTGGAGATGGGAGAATGGGCCTCAAAATTATTGACGGGTTCAATTTTCCCGTTGGTGGAGATTACGCTGCGAATCTGGCCTTGTACGACTTGGGCCGTGTGGACTTCCACCGGATCGTTGCGGCGCGAGACGAAGGCCGCGAGCACGGCAACGGCTACCAGAACCAGCAGGGGTGCCACCCACCAGTGCCCTTTCGGGCGCTCGGAGTTGTTTCCATTCAATGGCATACAGAGAAAATCGTAAGCTTCAATGTACCACTCAAGCACCGGCGGCAGGCAGGGCAAAAGTGCGTGGGACTTAGCTGATTTGATGCGCCGGGTGCGCAATTTGAGTCAAGAAAGCGGAAATCGCCGCGGGATTTTTGCCCGCGACAATCCTGGCCGGTACAATGTGCTCGATAACGAGGAGCCATGCCGAAATCACGCCGCTACACCGACGAGCATGCCAGCGCCGGACTTGGCCACAATTTTCCTGAAATTGAAACCTGGCCGAACCAGTTTCCGGGATATGAAATCGTGGTGGACGATCCGGAGTTCACATCGGTTTGCCCAAAGACGGGATTACCGGACTTCGGGACGATCGTGATTCGCTATATGCCGGATAAGCGCTGCCTGGAGCTGAAATCGCTGAAGGAGTATTTGCAGTCGTATCGCAACCTCGGCATCTTTCAGGAGAACATCGTCAATCAGGTGCTGGAGGACGTGGTGCGCTGGGCCAAGCCGGTGTGGGCAGAGGTGAAGGGGGATTTTCGTCCGCGCGGCGGTCTTTCGACGGTGGTGGTAGCGAGGTGGCCGAGAAAGAAAAATCAGAAGTAAGAAGTCAGATTGCAGAAGTGAAAACCGCGAGGAAAACGCCCTTTACGCTTCAGTGTTCTGCAATTAGCGCGAGGCTGCCGCTGCCCGAGGTCTGATCCGCTCGATTTCGGCGGCGTGTTCTGCCTTGACTTTACTGATTTCATAGGCGGCCTGTAGATTGAGCCAGAACTGTTCGGTGGTCCCAAAGAAGCGGGCCAGGCGGACGGAGGTGTCGGCGCTGACGCCACGGCGCTCGAGAACAATGTCGTTGACTCGCGGCGCGGGCACGAGCAATCGCTTGGCCAATTCGTAGGCGGACAGGCCCATAGGCTTGAGGAATTCCTCGCGCAGGATTTCGCCGGGATGAACTTGCCAGCGGGGCGTACCTTTTCTCGGGATGCTCAATCGAATTTGCTCCTAGTGATAATCCGTGATTTCAACCGCGGATGCGTCGTGGCCGCGCCATTCGAAACAGATCCGAAATTGATCGTTGATGCGAATGCTGTACTGTCCTTGCCGGTCGCCGTGCAGTCTTTCCAGCCGGTTTCCGGGAGGAACCTTCAGATCGTCGAGTACGTGCGCGCTGTCGAGCATCGCCAGCTTTCGCTTCGTCACGCCGGCGGGTGCCGCGCCCCGCGTCGTGCCGGTGCTCCAGATTTCCGCCGTCTCCTTGTTGGCGAAAGTCTTGATCACGGAACAAGCATAACGCTATCCGTTAATAATGTCAATCGTTATTAAGAGGTCCGAAGCCGGCGCTCTGTGCTATATTCGCTCGACCTGTGGCTTCTACCAAACTCTATCCGCGCACGGCGCTCATCGTGCTTACGGCGCTGAATCTCGTCAACTACATTGACCGATCGGTGCTGTTTGCCGTGCAGCCCATGATTCAGGCGGAATTTCACCGCAGCGACTCGGATTTCGGACTGCTGTCGAGTGCGTTTTTCATCGTGTACATGTGCACGGCGCCGTTCATGGGGCCGCTGGCGGACCGCTACTCGCGCAAGAAGATCATCATTGCCGGCGCCGTTGTCTGGAGCATTGCTACGCTGCTGACCGCGGTCACCTATAACTTCAAGATGCTGTTCCTCCGGCACATGATTGTGGGAATCGGGGAAGCCAGTTTCTGCACGATTTCACCCGCCGTCATTGCCGACCTTTTCCCGGAGAAGATGCGCGGGCGCGTGCTCGCCGTTTTTTATCTGACGCTGCCGTTCGGCACGGCGCTCGGGTACATCCTGGGAGGGACTGTGAGCGCGCACTACAACAGCTGGCGCGCGCCTTTTTATATGGGGGCTGCGCCGGGAATTTTGCTGGCAGCGATCTTCGTGTTCCTGCCGGAGCCGAAGCGGGGACAGTTCGACAGCATTGTGGAAACGCCCGAGCGGGGAACGATTCGAGGCTTGGCGCGCAACCCGGCTTTCTGGACGGCGACGCTGGGCATGGCGATGATGACTTTTGCGCTGGGCGGATTGCAGGTGTGGATGCCAACCTTTCTTCATCGCGACCATGGCTACAGCCTGAAAGACGCGAACTGGATTTTCGGAATCAGCACGGCGGCGACTGGCATTGGGGCCGCGCTCGCCGGAGGATGGCTGGGAGATTATCTGCTCCGCTACACTCGCGAAGCGTACTACCTGGTTTCGGCGGTCAGTCTGGCGCTGGGGATTCCGGCGATGTGGATCGCGCTCTATGCGACCGGCAATCGCATGCTGGCGGGCATAGTGGTCGCGGAATTTCTGTTGCTGATCAATACATCGCCGCTGAGCGCGGCGCTGATTAATTCGGTGGGCGCGCACGTCCGCGCGACCGCGATTGCGGTGAACATATTCGTGATCCACCTGCTCGGGGATGCGTCGTCGCCGTGGGTGATCGGGTACTTGTCGGACCATCGCTCACTGGGGGCGGGCTTGTTCGCGACGATTGTGGCGATTGCGCTTTCGGCGACAATTCTGTTTTACGGCATGCGTTTCGCGCCGCCGCTGCGGGTGAATGGCGATCCGGCATCGCCCGCACTTTCGGGAGCATCTTCTTAAAAAGATGAGTTGGCAGACCATTCATTGGATTGCCGGAAGCCTTCTGGCCCTGGCCTGGTTTTCCCGCATTGTGGAAGCGGCCATTGGCATGCCTCGAATCGCGGACGTGGCGCGGCCGGAATGGGATCGCAGACCGGCTACGGCGAACGGCGAGCCTCGCGTCAGCATCGTCGTTCCAGCCCGCAATGAAGAGATGGATATCCGCGCGACGCTCGAGGGATTGCTGGCGCTTGACTATTCGAGCTACGAGATCATCGCGGTTGACGACCGATCTACGGATCGAACCGGGGAGATCATGGAAGAGGTTGCCGCGGGCCCTTGTCGCGTGGACACTCCTGTCCGCGCCACACGGCTGAAAGTAATCCATATTTCCGAATTGCCCGCAGGATGGATGGGGAAAACGCATGCCATGTGGACGGCTGCAAAGCAGGCGACGGGGGATTGGCTGCTCTTCACAGACGCGGACGTTTTGTTCAAGTCGGATTCCGTGCGGCGGGCGGTGGCTTACGCCGAAGCTGAGAAGGCCGATCATGTGGTGTTGTTTCCGCGCATGATTATGAAGACGCCGGGGGAGCGAATGATGATCGCTTTTTTCCAGGCGTTGTTTGTGTTTGGGCATCGTCCGTGGAAGGTGGCCGACCCGGCGGCCCAGGATCACATGGGAGTGGGTGCTTTCAATATGGTTCGTCGGCCCGTATATGAGGCGGTTGGCACTTACCGGGCTCTGCGCATGGAAGTGCTGGACGATATGAAGCTCGGCAAGGTGGTGAAGAATGCCGGATACGCTCAGAGGAACGTGTTTGGGGAGGATCTGATTTCGCTCCACTGGGTGAAGGGCACGTTTGGAATTGTCGATAACCTCACCAAGAACTTCTTCGCGTTGCTTTCCTTTCAGTGGCCGCGAACTGTGGCCTCAATCGTGGCGCTTGCATTCCTGAACCTGGGGCCATTTGTCGGGATATGGTTTGCGCACGGATGGGCGCGGGCGCCGTATGCGATCGCGCTGGCTTCGATTTTTGCGATTTATTGGGGAATGTCCGGGCTATCGGACGTGAGGCCGTATTACTTTTTGCTGCATCCGGTGAGCACTTGCGTGGTGGTGTACACCGTTGCCCGGTCGATGGTGCTGACGATTCGGCAGGGCGGGATTGTGTGGCGCGGAACCAAGTACGCGCTGGAGGATCTGCGGAAGGGGATGGTGTGAGACAAGTTTGCGACTTGCAGTCATGAGTTAACACGCTGCTTTTTTCTCACGCATACCATATTGGGAATAATTGGCGCCAGCCGCATCGCGGTTGCAATCTTAGATGCCATAGTAACTAAAGTTACTACCCTTTAAGCGCCAACCGTCGCCACGTCCTTGCGTTTTACTCCGAGGGTGAATTCCAATTGGGACATACTCGCGGAGTTGAAACTCAGCGCGGGTAGAAACCGTCTATCTGCACGAAAACTAAATGGAGCCAAGGCGGACTCCAATCTTGCAAACGCGAGGAGGAAAGATGCGGAAGTTTTTTGTGGTGGTACTTCTTCTGGGGTTATTGTCGTTTCCATTAATGGCAGAGGACAGAGTCGATGTGTTTGGCGGGTATCAGTACTTGCACATCGGCGGAGGCAATAGTAACGGCCCGAGCACTGGTCAGGGCTTCAATGGTTGGGACGCAAACGCTACTGCCAACGTCTCCAAGTATTTCGGAATCGAGGGGGATTTTGGGGGCGCCTATGCAACGATCCAGGGTGTTTCCTTTAAGACTTATACTTATGCCGGCGGGCCTGTGGTCTTTGTGAATGCCGATAGGATAAAGCCTTTCGCCCACGTACTGATCGGAGGGATCCGCCTTAGCGGCTCGGAGTCTGGCGTTTCCCTCACCGAGAACGGCTACACGGTAGTGGCTGGCGGCGGCGTGGACGTGAAGGCCAACAGGCTTATTGCGGTTCGCCTCATGCAGGTCGACTGGCTTTACTACAATTTCTCGAGCACCACCGTTGCCGGAACGTCGGTACCTGGTTTCAGTGGGAAAAACAATGTGAGGATCGCAACCGGTATCGTATTCCGCTTCTAAGTCTTGCGACAATTAACAAGGGGCTGCTTCAGGCGAACCTGCTTGAAGCAGTTTTTTCTTCAGGATGCTGTCCACGGCCTCTTCCTTTTATGGCTCTTCGGGATCTTCGAGTGAAATCGGCGGGCCCTGGATTGTGCGCTTCGGTTTTTTCGCTTTGCTGGGGCGGAAGGTTCCGGCGCTGTAGTGGCCCTGGTGTTCGACGTCGTAATCTTTGGGAAGCGCGGTCAGCCGAGACGCGCTGTCGCCAAGCTGTTGCGGATGGCGCAGGACGATTTCTGCGCGCTCGTCATACTCTTCGATCGTACCCTTGATCGTAATAGCGCGGCCTTCGAGCTGGCGCACGTCGCCCACCGACTTGAGATCCCCCCAGAACACTACCACCGTAAATGGACAGGAGCGGTAGTCGGTGCAGAAATCGAGGAAGGTTACCCCGTTGTGCCCTTCTTCAACGCGCACGACGGTTCCTTTGACGCAGTTCGTTTTGCCGAGATGTTTTCGGGCTTCGGCAACGGTGAGGCAGTTCTGCGGGGTTTGATCGTCGGAAGAAGAATTGCCCTGCGCGGAGTTGCTGCGAAAAGGATTGGAATTTGAACGACTGCCGGCGAAAGACACGGCACCTGCGGTCAACATGAGTCCAGCGAGAAAAATCAGGCCATGGTAACGCATAAGACCAAGACAGTGATTGGCGCGCTCTCAGCTTCGATTGTAAAAGGGATGTGCAGCCGTGATCCTGGTGGGCGCAAGAAATGAGGGGAAAGACCTCCCGAAAAGGGAAGTGTAGAGCCGGAGATTACATCCGGCCCTACCAATCGAGGGGGAGAAGTGTGACCTCAGCGGCTAAAGCCGCATTGAGCACAGGCCAGTTATCGCAGCGGTAAACCGCTGCGCCACCCAAAACCAGCTGCGCCAGCCAAAACCAATTGCGCCGCCCAACGTCAAGTGCAACGCCGAGTTTTTCCGCGGCCTCAAAACGATGCCCTGATACGAAGCAGGGCTACTTGTTGAAGGCCTTGACCGCGGCTGCCTCGTCGTCTTGCACGTCGAAGACGGTATAGAGCTTGGTAATCTGCAGCAGGTCGTGCACCTTCTTGGTAAGGTGCAGAAGCTTAAGCTCGCCGCCCTGGTTCTTGGAGGTGGTGAAGGCGCTAACAAGCTCACCGATGCCGGAGCTATCGATATAGTTGACGTCGCCCAGGTTGAGCAGGATTTTTTTCTGTCCTTTGGAAAGCAGATCACGGACGGTATCGCGCAGAACGATGCTGCCTTCACCGAGCGTGATGCGGCCGCTTAGATCGACGATCGTGACGCCATCTATCTGACGAGTACTGGACTTCATGGTCACTGGGGACCCTCCTTGGAATCCGCGTTACCGCGGACATGCTTAATCATTTTAAGTTCAGTGCCCGTTTGGGAAGGGTGGATCTCCACCACATCCATAAACGAGCGGATCAGAAAAATGCCACGGCCCGAAGTCTTCAGCAGGTTTTCCGGGGCCAAAGGGTCCGGAATTCTGCCGGCATCGAGGCCCTTGCCTTGATCACGAATAACGATGACAAGTTCACTGGGCGTGCGCTCGAAGGCAAGCATCACCTTCTTGTTAGGGTCGTAAGCATTTCCATGCAAAACTGCGTTGACGGCCGCTTCGCGCACGGCCATGGAGATCTTCATGATCTCCTCGTCGTCAAAACCCGCCTCGGCCGCCATGCGGCCTGCCGTCTCTTCGGCGCTGTTCACTGTCTCCAGCGTCGATTCGAGCGTGTACGAGACCCGGTTTGAAGACATAAGGGCGAGCGATTCCTTCCACCCCGTCAGGCCAACAGCGGGCCCGATGGGGACCACGGAATTCGCCATGCTTGCAACATTGACACCGCAGCCATCATATCGCAGCCTTGGCCGGGGCGCGCGGCGAATTGAAAAGTGTGCCTGTAGCTCCAGGAAAAGTCAACGCGATACATTGCCACGATACATACCGGTCCAAACGCTTGCTCCGATGACGATCAAGGTGCACCACGCCCTAAGGACCGACCGCCTTGGCGCGTACCGGGTTCGACGCGGAACCGGCCATCGTGGCGTGCTGTCCCAGCACAATGTAGGCGAGCAGCCAAACTGGTGCGTTCCAGATGAACCAAACATCACGCAAGCCGATCGCGTTCAGGATGAACATGGCGAGATTGATCAGTATGTAGAAACCGAAAGTCCGGCTCGCCAGACGACGGCCGGGCTTGGCCAGCACATAAACCGCCGCCGAAATGAAAACCGGCAGCAGTATTACTTCGTCATAGGTCCACGCATAGGGAGCCGTAATGAAGCCGACCAGCAGAAGCATGGGCAGGCGCTGCTTCCAGTCCCAGGACGCGAGATATTTTCTCCAGTACAACAGGGCCCATGTGACCCCGGGGATCACGGGCAGGTACTGCAACCAGACGTGCTGGTAGCCGAAGGCGGCGCGCAGTATCCCGCCCCATGCCGGAGCAGCATCATCCCATATTTTCGGGATGATTTCACGGTATTGCGAGACCAGTACCGGATGTGACCAGACAGGAAACAGAAGAATCGCCGTTGCAGCGGCAAAACCTGCGGGCAGTTGCCAGTTGCGCTCCCGAAGGCACCAGAGTAAAAGGACGCATCCGAGTGGAACGCATAACTGGGGCTTGAGGGCGAGCAGTGCCACCGCCGCGCCGCCTCGCACATATGCGCGAGCGTCGACAAAATGAAGGAAGGCTGCGAACCCGAGCAGCAACAGTGGCGTCATCTGGCAATCGAGCAGCGCGACGGCGGCCGGCAGGAAAATGCCGGGTAGAGCAATGGCCAGCCACCGGAACCGTTCCGGGCCTCGATAGATACGCCACAACCAAAAGGAAGACACGAAGACGATAGCGAACTGCAGGACGAACCAGAGGCCAACGGCAATCGAAAAAGGAAGCAAGCCGAACGGAACAATCACACTGAGGGCCGTCGGAGGATTAAACATCAAGGGGAGCGGGCGAGGGCCCCGATGCAACTGCGCTTCCAGCCGGAAAACTTCAGATGGGGAATACGGGTTGGCCCCGGACAAAAACAGGCGGGCTGCAACCCAGTACCGGACAAAATCGCTCTGCCGCAGATTCGGGCCGCCTACCTGGGCGACGAACCACAAGGCCGGCAGCAACAGCGCCAGCAAAACGGTCTTCCGTACGCCCGAAAAACGATGATCTTTGCGCGCCACCATGAGGTCTGAGCAGCTGCTCCTGCGATGTGCCTCCTTCCACGTAAACGCCGCCGCGAGCGGCATCTGCGCCGCGCAGATGTAGTTTATCGCTGCGGGAAGCGAAGGTTCCGTTCCAGATTACGCTGGAATTGAAACAATGGAGCCCTGCGGCCTTGCTGGCTGGTGTGGAAGGCCGGATTGGCCCCAGCAAGAATCATTGCTCCAACCATCGGTTTGTCTGGCTTCCTCTGCCTCAGTTTTGTATTCTCTTGTCGATGAGCACGCTGGCTCTTAGCGAATTGTTGGGGACGACCGTCTACGACTCAACGGGCGCGGTCAGTGGCCGGGTGCGCGAAGTGGCGCTGGCGCCGCAAGAGGACCGCTCCAAGATCGCCGTGCTGATCGTGAAAACACCGTCGGGGAATCGGCTTTTGCCAATCGGCGCGGTTTCGGCGATTAATGGCGGAGTGCGGGCTTCGACGGCCTTGCGAGAATGGGTGCGGGCGGATGGCACGGAAGGGCTGTTGCTTTTGAGCCGCGACTTGCTCGACCAGCAGGTGATTGACGTTCACGGGCGCAAAGTGGTGCGCGTCAACGACGTGGATTTTTATCGCGAAACGGTGCTGGGCCGTCCGACGCTGAAGATTGAGGGCGTGGACGTTGGCGCCCGGGGTGCGGTCCGCCGCCTGCTGAAAGGCGTCGTCCCGGCGGCTGCGCTGCGCGCTTTGCTCCACCGGCTGCCGCAGCGTGAGATTCCATGGGATTTTGTGGACCTGATCGAAACCGATCCGGCACGACGGGTGAAACTGAAGATTTCGCATGAGCGGCTGGCCAAGCTCCATCCGGCCGATATCGCCGATATTGTTGAGGACCTGGCGCCGGATGAGCGCGAGGCGGTCTTTGAAACGCTGGATGAAGGCGTGGCCGCCGATGCGATGGAGGAACTCGAACCGAAGGTGCAAAAGGCGGTCGTCGAGTCGCTCGATTCCGATCGCGCCGCCGATATCGTCGAGGAAATGGAGCCCGACGCGGCGGCCGACCTGCTGGCCGATCTGCCCGAGGAGCGCACCGCCGAAATCCTGGTGCAGATGCAGCCCGAAGAACGGCAGGAAGTCACCGATCTTCTCGAATTCAAGGAAAATACGGCCGCGGGCCGCATGACCACGGAATACATCTCCCTGCCGGTCACTTCCACGATTCACGATGCGGTCGAAGCCCTGCGGGCGTTCGAGGGCCGCATGGAGACAATGAGCACGATCTTCCTCATCGACTCCCACGGGACCCTTGCCGGCGCCGTGCCGCTGGCGAAGATTGTGCTTGCGCCGGCGCCGGCGCCCCTGCTTGCCCTGACTCAGGAGCCGCTGATTTCCTGCCACGAAGGCGCCAAGGAAAAGGAATTTGCAGAGCTTTTTGATAAGTACAACCTGCTCACGCTGCCGGTGATCGATGACCACAATCGGCTTCTGGGCGTGATTACACCCGACGATGTCATCAACATGCTGCGCGGCAAACTCTGATTTTTTCCGGATGCGCCGTTTCTGCCTGTTCAGAAAAGCGGCTTGCGTTTATTCTGATCGATTGGTTTGGCGATATTGAACCTGTGAATTGCGCGCATGAAATTTCTGAGACGCTGGAAGATCCAGATCCTGCTGATTTTCGCCGTAGTAGGACCGGGATTTATTACCGCGAATGTCGACAACGATGCCAACGGCATTCTGCAGTATTCGCAGGCCGGCGCGCAGTTTGGCTACATGCTGTTGTGGACGATGATTCCGACCACGATCGCCCTGATCGTGGTGCAGGAGATGTGCGCCCGCATGGGCGCCGTCACCGGCAAGGGCCTGAGCGATCTGATCCGGGAAGAATACGGTCTGCGGATTACGTTCTTCATGATGCTCGGCATTCTGCTTACGAACTTTGGAAACGTTGTGGGCGAGTTTGTCGGCATCGTGGGAAGCATGAGCCTGTTCGGGGTGTCGAAGTACATCTCCGTGCCGATCTGCGCCGTAATCGTCTGGCTCATTGCGGTCAAGGGACACTACAAGAGCGTTGAGAAAGTGTTTCTGCTCGCTTCCTTCTTCTATATCACATACATATTTGCGGGAGCGCTCGCGAAGCCTGCATGGATTGAGGCCATAAAGGCCACGGTCAAGGCCCCGCCGATGGAAGCCTTCCGGCAAAACGCATACCTCTATACGGTGATCGGCGTGGTGGGCACCACGATCGCGCCCTGGATGCAATTCTATCTGCAGTCGTCGATTGTGGAGAAAGGAGTCACGCGGCGTCAGTATGCTGCATCGCGGCTCGACGTGATCGTGGGCTGTGTTTTTACGGACGTGGTCGCGTGGTTCATCATTGTGGCCTGCGCGGCCACACTCTATCTGCACGGCATTCGCGACATTCGCGACGCGGCCGACGCCGCGCAGGCGCTTGGTCCGCTGGCCGGCCAATGGGCGTCGCTGCTGTTTGCGCTGGGGCTCTTCAACGCGTCGCTGTTTGCGGCTTCCATTCTCCCACTTTCGACCGCCTACACGGTTTGCGAAGGATTGGGCTTCGAATCAGGGGTGGAACGCAAATTTTCCGAGGCCCCCGTCTTTTACTGGCTCTATACGGCGCTCATCGTCGCTGGAGGAGCCGTGGTCCTGATACCGGGCCTTCCGCTGATCAAGATCGCGCTCTTGTCGCAGGTGGTCAACGGCGCGGTCTTGCCCTTCGTCCTGATTTTCATGCTGCTCCTGATCAACAAGAAAGAACTGATGGGCGAGTTCGTAAACAAACTAACCTTCAACATCATCGCCTGGGCAACGACCGTGATCATGATTGTATTGACGGCGCTCTATGTGTACGGGTTGATGCACGGCGGGGCAGGATAGCAGAGGCGGTACTTTCCTGGTGCCTGCCTCTGTCCGATGGAGTGATTTAGATGACCTTGCCCGCGGCCAGATCCTCGACCAGCGTGCGGTCGGCTTCAAGGAAGTCGAGTTCCAGCAGTTCTTTTCGGGTTACCCAGCGGATTTCGCGAAAAATGCGGTTTTCGATTTCGCCCTGGTATTGGTGGACTTCAAAAAAGCGGAGTTCGACCGAACCGCCTCCGGGGTATTCATGATGAATGCGGACGACTTCGTTGCCGATGGTGGCTTCGATGCCGAGTTCTTCTTCCAGTTCGCGGCGCAGGGCATCGCGCGGCTGTTCGCCTTCCTCGATCTTGCCGCCAGGGAACTCCCACTTGAGCGGCATTACCTGATGGCGCGTGCGCTGGCAGGCGAGAATTCGATCTTCGTTCAGAATAAGAGCAGCGACTACGCGCTTCATGGGCTTTCCTGGATTCCCGGGATCAGTGTTTTGGCGGCGCGCTCTCCAGCCGATTGCCGACCAGTTGAGCGCAATATTCCACGAGTTCTCGATCTTCGGCGCCAAAAGCTGCCGCGAAGTGACTGTCAATATCCAGTTCGCCGGCCACTACGCCGCGCACAAAAACCGGGACTACGATTTCCGACTTGGTTTCAAGGGAGCATGCCAGATAGCGTGAATCGCTGGCCACATCATCCACCACCACGGTTTTGCCGGTGGAGGCAGCCGCGCCGCATATTCCCTGGTTGAGAGGAATCCGCGTGTGCGGTGTCATGGCTCCCTGGAAGTGTCCGAGAACCAGCATCGGCGGATGAGCCTGGGAATCCAGCATGTAAAAGCCCACCCAGTTGTACTTGAGCATTCTCTCGTGCAGCAGCAGCGTGATGCCCTGCATCAACTGGTCCGCCGAGTGAGATTCGGAATCCAGCTGCTCGAGGGCCTGACGTACTTCATCGAGTTTGGCGGGTTTCGAGATTGCGGCCATGACAATCCATCCTAAACCAATCGTCCGGATATTGTTTCCGCCGGAAGGGCCGCTTTGATTTGTCGCGGTTCTTTTCGCGATGGTCCTGAATAACGAAAGCAAGAAGGGTGAATTGCCGCGGCCAGCGCGTGCAGGCCGGCAACAAGCGTGGGCGCAGGCGTATTGAGAAGTTCGTCGGAGATGCAATAAACCTGTGAGGTCTTGGCCGCCGTCGTGTTGAGCCAGCCGCGATCGCGCACGATCCTTTCGAGTGGCACGCGGTCGCCGGCTCCGCACCAGGCCGCGACGATGACCTCCGGGTTTAGGCGGCCGATCTCTTCCGGCGTGGTTTGCGCGCCCGGCTTGCCCAGGAACTCGCCGCCCGCGGCCTCGACCAGTTCTTCCACCCACGTCTGCGAGGCGATGACCGGTTTGCCCCATTCTTCGCAGAAGACGCGCTTGCGCGGCAGGCTGGCGGTGGCGCGACGCACGTTGTCGATCTCGGCCTGCATCCTGGAAATCACCTCCCGGCCTTTTTCTGAGGCGCCGGCGCATGCGGCGATGGTCGCAATATCGGTGTAAATATCGTTCAGCGTGCGCGGCGCGAGGCCCAGAAATCGGACGCCGGCTTTCAGGATTTCAGCGACCGCCTCTTGCCGATACGGCACGGCCGCGATTACGAGGTCAGGCTTGGCCCGGAGAATCTCGTCGGCCTCGGCGCTCCAGGAGTCGGCGATGACCAGACGCGCGCTCGCGTCGAGTTCGGGCACTACATCGACGCAGTACTTGGTGCAAGCTACTACCCGATCGAGTGCGCCGACGCTGGCAAGGATGACGGTAGCGCTGGGCTGCAGGCAGGCGATCCGCTGGGGCGTGTGCGGGCCGGGCATTTCCATATTGTAGGGGAGGAGGCAAGCAGGGGGCGTGGAAAGCGGGCGCATTACAATTGGCGTGTGTATTCTGCCGAACTGCTGGATCATTTTGAGCATCCGCGCAACGCGGGGGCCGTGGAGCAACCGGACGCCACGGCGCGCCTGGAGAATCCGGCCTGCGGCGACATTTTGGAGCTCAGCGTGAAGATGGAAGGAGTTCGGATCGTCGACATTCGGTTTCGGGCCAGAGGATGTGTGCCGGTGATGGCCTGCGGATCGGCGATCACCGAGCTGGCAAAAGGCAAAAGCGTGGAGGCTGCGCGAGAGATCAGAAGGGAAGAGTTGCTGCTCCGGGTTGGCGGCGTGCCGGAGGCTTCCGGGCACGCAGGGTCACTGGCGATGGATGCGCTAAGAGCGTTGTTGCGGAAGTTGTGATCAGCTCCGGCCGCTGCTGGTGGAAGGCTTCGGGATCAGGCGGCAGATACGCAGGAGTGTGATGGCACTAACGGCCCTAATGGTTTAGATCGGGCTGGTACACCGTCCAGCGATTGGCGAGCGCAATCTCCTTCAGGTTTGAGTTCGGGTTGATGGCGAAGGCGTGCTTCGCGAGCGCGAGCATTTCCCGATCCCAGATGGCATTGCCGAACGCGCAATCGGGCGAGGCGCCGACTACCGACCGGATCGCCTCCACTTTGCCGGGGCCGCACGGCACTCTGACCAGCTTGTCGAGGATCATCCCGTTCTCCACAGCGGTTTCGGCCGCGAGAATCCGGTTTGGGGGAATTCCAAAGCCGCGCATGGCGGAGCGGATAATCCACAAATTGGAGGAAGACACGGCCCATACCTCGCATCCACTCTGGTGCAGTTGGTCGATCAGGGCGCGCATTTCGGGGAAGATATTCGGCTCGACTGCCTGGGCAAAATAGGTGTCGGTTGCCCGTTGCACGACCTCTTCGCGCAGGCCGCGGTGCATCGTGACCATCTCTCCGCACATCAAGTCTTCGGCGATTTTGCCGGCGCGGTAATCGGCGTAGCGTGGACGAGCCCAGCGCGCGATCTCATCCGATACAAGTCCCTGGTCGAGTTCCCAAGAGAAGAATCCTTCGCCGGCATCGCCGGACCAGAGCGTTCCGTCGCAATCGAAGGTGGCGAGGCGCGGAGAGTGTTTGAAAACGCCGGCGATGAATTCGATTTGCCTGGGATTCAGACTGGGCATGAATGATAGAACCTCAGCACGACTTAGTAGTGTAAGGCACGCAGACGCCTGCCAGGAGCAACCGCCTCTCGA
Organism: uncultured Acidobacteriaceae bacterium; assembly: GCA_963791085.1. GTDB lineage: Bacteria > Acidobacteriota > Terriglobia > Terriglobales > Acidobacteriaceae > Acidiflorens. The sequence goes on from CAWBQG010000001.1 coordinate 1,317,538, forward strand.
TTGCGAACACGGCGGGTTACTGGGTGCGGGTTATTTCATCCCAATCTTTGGAGTTCCTCTCTTCCCAGTCATCCATTTTCTTGTGCTTAAGTTGCTGATGCGGAGTGTTGATGGGGGCGGATCACCAGACGTGTGGTACCAACCGGTAACGCACCTTCTGGAGATATTCCTTGTAGCCCTTCAGATCGCGTGCCAACAGCTTCTCCTCGCCCAAGATGCGCACAACAAGCAGCCCGAGCATGGCGAGGCCCAAGAGAAGGCCTGAAATGGAGCCGAGCAGCAACGCGCCACCAAAGAACACTAGACTTGCCCCAAGATACATGGGGTGGCGCACAAAGCCGTAGACGCCCGTGTCAATAACATGCTGGCCGCGCTCGGTCTGAATGCGCACCAGCTGCGACGCAAAGGTGTTATCTGTGAACGCGCGGAAGAAGGGGAAACTACCCCCGAGGAGCAGAATGCCTCCGCATAATTCGCACCACAGCGGCAAGCGGGGGGTCCAACCGAAACGCACATCCAGCGCCGGCACAACAATCCAAGCCACGCCACACACTTTTATCCCGATGAGGATAGCCAAATCGGCGCGCGATTCGCCGCCGGTGCCGGGCATGCGGAAGCGCTCGGCCAACAGCGCAGGGTCCTTGGCGCGAAGCCACAAGAGATTGAAGGCAAAGAAGGATACCCACCAGACAACGAAGATCCAGCCCTCCACCCAGTGCCAATCGCCCGACAGCCATAGCACTAACCCTAGAAAGACAACGGCGACAGCCGCCAACAGGAGCCCGGCGATGATCGGCTTGGGGCGCATCGCAATCCGAGAGCATCCTACTCCCGAGACGTGTTTGCCTTCTACTGTCGGTCCCGCGCGGCCATCAGCGGACGCTTACCGCAAAGCGTTCACCACCAGCGGTCACCGCGCGCGGCGACAAAATTCCGCCAGATATAGTCCCACGGCACGACGAACAGGAAGATCACACTCATCAGGCAGGCAAAGGTTGTGTCCCAGGTGTCCGCGTCCATGGTGTGGTTCTGCCAAGCAGGCAGCGCCACCGCGAGAAGCCATGTGGCCTTCCATGCCATTTCCCAGAACAAAAGCGGCAGCATTTTCAAGGGATAGCGTAGCCCCAGGACCGCCAGCAGCACTAGCGCGAGCAGCATGGAATTGACCACGCCCTGCATCAGCTCCCAAGTCCGGTGATGAAGGAAGGCAGGAACCTTCTGCGTTCCCATGCCGACGGCAATCAAGAGGTATCCTGCCCTCAGAAGATAAATTCGCCACAGCGCGATCTCTCGCGCCGGAGTTTTGTTTCGGTCCTGCGTGCCCAAGGCTAAGGCTGGCGCTGAATCGGTTTTCATTGCATATCTCCCAATCGGACTCGCATGGGAGCCGACACTGTCATGGAATCAAACACACTCAAAACCCAGGAGGTCAAGGCGGTTTCCACCTACGGCTCAGTGAGTGTTTGCGCGAAGCCTACCGCTTTCTCTCTGGGGGCAGCTTGGGCTCTCCTTCGGTTGGTGCAGTATCTTTCTTGGCTGGCTTCAGACTGCCGAGATTTAAGGCATTGCCTATAGTTGTTACATTACCCTCCGCAATGAGTTTTGCCAGACTTGAGATCAGGGGAGCCAGATCTTGAACATTTCCATCGGCATTGCCGATATTCAGTCCGTTGCCTACGATGACCACTTTGCGGTCCAGAATGGCCTGAAGCAGTTGACGCGCAACGGAGGGATTGTCTTCCGGCTCAGTCAAGAACTCTACCCGCACGTCGTCGCCTTCCACGACCAGAAATCCGAGCGGAACGGTTTTCGAACTCAGGCCGCCGCCTGATGCAATCTTGGCATCGCCGCCAACGAGCCCGAAATTCACCGAGGCAAAAGGAATGATGGCAGTTCCACCTGCACGAATGGGCTCGCCCACCAATGAGCTCGACTTCAACTGGGAAACGAGTTTGTCATACTCGCCCAGCGGCTTTTCCACGGGCACTTGGGCACGGCAAGGAACTCCCAATAGCAAGAGTGCTGCTGACAAACATGCGTATTTTGACTTCACGGGATAGCCTCACTTTGCGTCTGACTTAACGAGGTTGATGAAACGAGTTCCTTTTTCGGTAATGGCGACAAAGCCCAAGGGCCGCGCTTCACCACTCATATAAAACAAATTGGCTTGAGTGGCTGCACTTTGTGGGACGGTTCCACTCGGTACCTTGGTGGCCGCGCGGCCAAACTTGACGTCGACCATGAGGATCGGGATTAGCGTGACAGAACCGACTTTGATCGGCTCCCCGATGACTGTCTTTACATTGAGATCGCGACTCAGGCGCTGAGCCATGCCGTCAACGAGTTCCGATGTGCTTGGCGGTTGGACAGGCTTTGCTTTTTGTTGCGGCGCATTTTGAGCCATTCCGAGAGAGCCGACCAACAGGAGAAACATGATTGACGGGATGATCTTCTTAGGCAAGTGATACCTCCAATTTTGAACTCAGCATGAACAGAAGCGAATGGCGATCCGTCGCATGGCTGAAGCCCGGAGCCATTCTCGAGCTAGCTTCCTCTAATGCTCTGCCGGCCTTTTGCGGGCACTGAATACCAGGACAGATCCGTATGCTTTGGGGCGAAAGTCCTCAAAACCTGCTTCGCCCACAAAGCGCTCGAGATCAGCGACGCTGTAGATGTGACCGCCGCCTTTCTCTGCCTTGTCGCGTATCCATTTATATCTGATGATGCCCGAGTTGATGAGGGCAAAGCACATCACCGCCAGCGGCGCTCCGACTTTCATCGTGCGGTTGATCTCGCGCAAAGCGAGGACTGTGTCGGAGAAGTGGTTCAGCGATCCTGCACAGATGGCAGCGTCGAACAGGCCAGCCCGGAACGGCAGCGCCTCCACCATTGCCCGGGCGAAGTGCATGTTGCGAATGTGTCCGCCTTCGACATAACGGGCGCCCCGCCGCATCATGCTCATGCAGATATCAACGCCAAGAACGGTTCTTGATTCAGAAGCAATGCGGCGCCCGTAGGTTCCGGGGCCGCAGGCCGCGTCCAGAATGACCCCCTCACGCGATCCCACAATGTCGGAGACGTCATGTGCCAGCTGTTCCAGGGATGTGCTGTGCCATCCGCCATACAGGTTGCATACGGCCGGATATATCCAGGATTCGTAGACGGATGCCATAAAGTCAAACAGGGGGCGAGAGTCCCAGTTTCGGACGACGCGCAGGGATCGGTTCGTGCTCTCTTCGAGGTTGCCAATGAGGAAGTCGGGAATCCCGCTCAGGATAGGGTAGGTCCTCACACAGACACGGCAGGAAAGCCCGTCATGTACCAGTTCAAGACCTTGCTTGCATACGGGGCATACGTAGAGTGCGCAGGACTGCCGGATCCGTTCGTCTTCTGCTTGGAGAATGGTTGATTCAATGGCGACTGATTGCGATGCCATGATGAGACTCCCGGTCGATTCAGCGGAGGGCCGGCACCAGGTGAAGGGAAAGGCTCTTCGAGGACCGACATGTGCTATTTAGCTCAGCCGTGCGACGAATTCAGTGACGCCGGTCACACCGCAAAGATCCATGGAACTCTTGCGAAGGCAGACCAAGGGACGCAGGAGGCTTTCAGAAAATTGCGTTTGTCGATACGGATACGGGTGGGTTGCGAGAACGGCGACTGGTCAACCGATAGTTGTTGTAAGCAGGCACTCAGAACCCCGGCCAGTGAGTGCAATCTGGATGTTATGCCAACTGTTCGGTGTGAGTGGATCTGCAGCCTCCGGTGCATTCTACAAATGCTGAACACGGTGATCCGCTGTGTTGTTCTTCAGATCAATTCATTCCGATTCAGACCTGCTCTATGGACATTTCCCAAGAATTGGCATAGTATTCCGCCAACTCGCTGGCCCTAACAGGGTCAAAGCAGACAAACCTCTGGGACTTTGGGCTACTTCATAACGTCCTGAGTTTTATCAAGGATCGGAGTCATTCCAATCTAAGAAGGAGGTAAGGTATGAAAGTTTCCACTTGGGCTCTTCACCTTAGCCTGGCAGTATTGGCGCTGTGTACCGTAACTGCTTTGGCTCAGAATCATGCGGTTCAGCTTCCCACGCAAGCACACCCGCTTAAGGCAGACAGCGGCGGCCAATTGCATCCAAAGGCAACTGCGAACACCGTCAGTCCCGATGCGACCGAAAGCTGCACCTATCAGTTCACTTCCGGCAGCGGCAACACTTACCTGCAGTTTTGCGTGACGGTAAACGGCAACATCGTTGAATTTCAGAGCCCATCAGGTGTCGAGCAACTAACTCCCCAAGGGGCTGCGCCGTTCGAGGGCTACGGCATTTGCGACGACAATACAAGCGTCGGATATTATGACTATGCCTACAGCGACAGCGGGAATTGGGGATCTCCGACAACGGTTAGCCACAACGGCACGTCGGTCAAGATCGAGCGAACCACCAGCGACGGCCTCTGGACTCTGACCCAGACGATCAACATGGTCGCGGGTTCCAATCCCTATGCCAAAGTTGTTATGGCGCTCAAGAACAATTCTGGCCTAACCAAGAGCGCTCAACTCATTCGCTATGCCAACGTCATTCCGGATAATTCTGGCAGCACCGCTGACTATGTCGAGAATTACGACGGAACCCTTGATAGCGCATGGGGTTACCTTGGGGAAAACGGCACAGCCAATGGTGGTCCCTATGGTTTGATGATTCAGGAGTTTGGAAATCCCACTCCTACTAGCCTGTCATACGGTCGAGAAGGGTTCGCAATCAACACTACTCTCGGTCCAAGTCCTTGCGACCCAGCCGCGGATTGGATAGGAACGATAACCAATAGCGTTGGCTCGACAATTTATTGGTATAGCTTTGTTGACTTAGGTAAGGAAAAGACTGCCACCGTCACCGAGAGATACATGTCGTTCTGACGTCCCAAGCGTCGCCGGGATTGAAAGACGCGCTGATGTTTTTGGGGGATGGCCCGACCTTCGCGGCGTTCCGAAGGGCGGGCCAGTGACCCGACGTTTTGTTCAGAGGAATAGGAACCACAAAGGCGGCTGCCACCTCTTGTCTCCGATTGTCTCCGACCGGCCTTCTCATGAAAGGCGTTTACGCTCATTGACCTTGTAGGGTTTCGATGTAACTGAGATTTTGCGACAACTGTGTGCGTCGCTAATGTTGCGAGTGCACAAATTCCGTTAGTTTTGCGGCCAGTTCGGCGTCACCATCCACAACAAACAGAAAATTCCGGTCCTTGACGAAGTAAATGCGGAAAGCGGTATCAATCAGATTTGCTGGCCATGGTTGAGGAGGACCTTGGAACCGATATAAATAGCGGTCTCCGTTGTGCTGTTCGATTATCTTCAAACGGTCGAACGTTCTTGTCTGGGGAAGAAACAACACCTGAAAACTGCCATGGACGGTTCGATACACCGCAGCACCACTTTGGCCCTCAAATGTTCCTTCCATCGGCGAGCCCGAAATGCACTTCACCAGAATCCCGTTCTTGCTCAATGTTGCTGATAGCCCAGCGGCCTCGCGATAAACAGGGGCATTCGAAGGCAAGGCTCTAAACCCCTGAGCCGTACAGTCGGTGTTTTGACTAAAGAGTGTGGGTGGGCAGGCCAAGACTAGCAGGCCAATCGAAAGCCCGAGCCAATCTCCGCGCCGGTTCATCGGCTGGCACCTCCCTGCACGGTCCGATCGATTGTGCCCGGAGTCAGTTGACGCAATCGGGGCGCTAGCACAAGTGTGCGCCTTTGTTCCGCACTTTTTGAAGGTCAATGAGTGCTATCGGGATCACGACAGTCAACCGGTCGATAGATACGGACGCACTTTGCGCGTGAAAGCGCGTCCATTTGTAGGTGCGTTTCTTGGGCGTCGGTCGAGACGCCAGGTAGCCGCCCTTAGGGCTTTGCGGGCAGCGACTGCCAGAGTTCAATCTTATTCCCATCCGAATCGTAGATCCAGGCAAAGCGACCGTAGGATTCATCCATTCGTTTGGGGTCGATCTTGACCCCCTCTTGTTTTAAGCGGTCGAGCAAAGCATCCATATCGTCCACGATGTAGTTGATCATGAACGGCGCGGGGCTGGGATCGAAATACTTAGTGGAGGTGGGAAAAACAGTCCAAACTGTAACGTGTTCCTTTTGCGGGTCGTCGTGTTCGCGCCACGGAAGCATCGCGCCTTGGCCTTTGTCGGCGAGTCCAAGATGCGTCGCATACCATTCGCGCATCTGGTCACGATTAGCGGATTTGAAGAAGACACCGCCGATTCCAAGGATGCGCCCGCGCTGCTCTGTCTTGACAGGCGCCTTTGGCTTTTCAGGTTGCGGAGATTTCACTTCCTGTCCTCCTGCTGAGCTGGCCGCGATGAGCAACAGCGACCCGAGCGCAATTGTGCCCCACGGTATTCCTTGCATCGGCGGATTATACATAAGTTTCGATTCGAATGGAGAAACCGGTTCGCGTTTGAAGGTCAATGAGCGAAATCGAGATGTTGCGCCAGGTATCCGCGACGGCAGGTACTCGCGAAATCCCTCGGGGCGGGGATCAACGTTTTCGCTCGCGGGTCCCTTCTCGCTTTCTAGATCGATTTCCCGAAGTGAGCCCTATTGACCAGACAGGTGGCCGACAATGCCCCAATACTCTTTGGGAGTTGGAGGCTATGAAATGATGGAACGGATTGCACGCGCGTCTCCGCGTCTCAAGGCCAGGCTTACCGGCGTTGTTTATTTGCTTTATTTTCTGACGGCAGTATCCGCCGAGGTCCTCATCGGCCGGAGCCGGCTCGTTGCCTATGATGCCGTCACCCTCATCGCGGACGCGTTTTACATCGCCGTCACGCTGCTCTTCTATTACATGTTCAAGCCGGTGAACAGGAGCCTCTCTTTGCTCGCGGCGCTCTTCAGCCTTGCGGGATGCGCCAATGAGGTACTTAGACTCTTTCATCTCGCTCCCTACAAAATCAACAGCCTGGTGTTTTTCGGGCCCTATTGCCTCCTGCTCGGCTACCTCATTTTCAAGTCGACCTTCCTGCCTCGAATTCTGGGCGTGCTAATGGCGTTTGCCGGTTTAGGCTGGCTGATCTTCCTGTCGCCGCTCGCGAACCATCTGTTCACCTACCTTAAGATCCTCGGCTTCATCGCGGAAGCGTCACTGATGCTGTGGCTTCTCGTCATGGGCGTGAACATCTCGAAGCGCAACAGAAAGCAAGAGCTTGGCGAATTAACGGAGCGTAGTCAGCCTTTGGGGAATGCGACTGTACTGACGGTCGATCCTCCGAGTGCACAGGTTATCGTTTAACTGTCGAAACCAGGCGAGCGCGCTCATTGGTGTGTTCTGGGTGTAATGGTTCGTAGGTTCGACGTGAGCGGGAATGTTGATACTGAATCCCTGGGGCTGGCGACAGGTGAATGCAAACTGCCGACGATAGGGCGACTGCAGTCGCTGGTTGGTTGCGGGAAAAGCAGTTTCTGCGCCGCTGTCTGATCTCCGCGGCCAAACAGCTAAGGCAGCACTGCGTGGGGCAAGGCCGCATATTGCTCTGGCGTGTCGACATTGGTGACTACCAGTGGATCGCCGATGGGGACGTAGGTGATTTTATCTTCATGCGCATGCTGAACGTCACGCGCGCTCGAGGATGCCGGAGCTTTTAAGAATGCTTCGATCATCTCGCGGCCGGCGAGAATTGGATGGCCGTGCTGGCCCTGGTATTCGGGCACGGCAGCCCATTTTGCCTGGCGGAGGGCACGATCAAAGGCTTCGTCGAGAGCTTCAATCGTTGCGGGCGTCACCGGTGGGCGATCTACCAGCGTGATCAGGGCAGCGTCGCGTCCCCGGTTGAGCACTTCGTGCAGACCAGCCTGTAGGGAACTGAACTGGCCGCGCTCCGGCTCCGGGTTGACAACCAGCGACGCGCCGTTGGCATAGACAATCGGCATCAGAGAGTGCTCATTCTTGCCGACTACAACCAACACCACGTCGACGTAGGGCGAAAACAGGGCGATGGCTGCGGAGAGGAACGTGCCTCCGGGTGTGGCTGCGCTCGGCTGTGGAGGCCACGGCAGCAGGGCTTTGTCGCGGCCCATACGCGAGGATTCACCCGCTGCCAGAATTACACCGCATCGGCTCAAGGCTCGTTCCATGTGGCGAAGATAGCATTCCCATGTGCGCGTGCCAAGGATGCGGGTCACATGGGTTGTTTGCGAGCGGCAGGTCAGTCGGAGGAACGTCGGCTCAGCGGCAGCGGTTCGGAGCCGGCAGTCCTGAGTCCACCCAGGCCTCTGAGCGGGCGGGGCGCCCGCTCAACCGCCGGCGAGTCGCCGGTGCTACTCTCGGTCAGTTGAACATGGGCAGCTTGATTACATCGTCATGCGGGACCGGTTCCACGGGCTGGCCTGCCTTGCGCCAGGCGCGCAGGCCGCCGGAGATTACGAACACTTTGAATCCTTCTACTTGCAGCAGATGCGCCACCCGGGCGCTCGTGGCTTCGCGCGCTCAAGTGCAGTAGAGATAAATCTCGCGCTCCTTGGAGAGGTTCTTGATTTCTTCCTCAAGCTGGTTGGGCTCGATGCGGATGGAGCCCTTGATGCGCTCGGAATCGGCGTCGTAGTACCCGTGGCTGCGCACGTCGGCAATCAGGATGCTGCCGGGCGCGGCTCCGGCCAGGCGCCGGGCCAATTCCTCGGCGGGCACACGGGGAGCCACGTCGAGCAGACGATACTTTCGGTAGATCCAGATGCGGTAGAGCAGGTAGATGGCGAGGCCAATCGCAAAAATCACTTCGGCGGCAAAACCGGCCGATCGTAAGCCGCGGGTAATCGCCCGCAACGCATCGCTGAAGATAAATCCGGCAAATGTGTAAGCGCCGACGTAGAGCGCTGCGCCGCCGGCGTCGAATGCCAGGAATTGCTCTGGCCGCATCTTCATGCTGCCTGCCAGTGGGGGAGACATGGTGTTGATGCCGGGAATGAACTTTGCAAAAAGCAAGGTTTGCTTGCCGCGCCGGTAAAAGTATTCGGCCGAGCGCAGGATGCAAGTCTCTGGACTCGCCGAAAGCCGGCACAGCAGTCCGAGCAATGCCCAACCCGTGAACCTCCCTGTGAAATAAAGAACAAAGTCGCCGCAAAGCATGGCGACAAAGCCGGTAAGCAGGACCAAATAGAGGTGCAGTTGCCCGTAGGCGGCAACCGCGCCCGCTGTCAGCAGCGCCAGGGCTGCCGGCAACGGAAGGCCGATGGCCTCGGCCAGACAGATGGCCGCCAGCAGCAGGTAGCCGTGGTGCGAGATCAGTATCAGGAGATCGTTCATCGCAGAATCGTTTGCGTAGTATAGCAACCCAGATGCGAGCCTCTGGTGGGAGGACGCAAACAAAACCGGACCTGATACATTGTTAGCTCCCGAGGAGCCGCCCTTGCCATCCGAAAAACGCCGGTATATCAATCTTCCCAACCGCCCCAGGTACCCATTCAGCGATGCCGTGCTCGTGGGCAACACGCTCTACATCTCCGGTCGGATCGGCATCGATCCGGCGACCGGCATGGCTCCTGAGAGCGTTGACGCCGAACTGGAGTTGCTGTTCGATGGCTTCCGCGCCGTGTTGCGTGAAGCCGGCATGACGATGGACGACTTGGTGTGGGTGCAGGTCTATTGTCCGGATGTTTCCCTGTGGGAGCAGTTCAACGCGGCTTATGTGAAGCGATTCTCGCGGGATTTTCCGGCGCGCGCGTTTCTCGGGTCGGGCACGCTGCTGAAGAATGGGCGATTTGAGATGCTGGCGGTCGCGGTAAAGGAGTAGCGACGACTGGGTTGCTCGAAATCGCGGATCAAGCGCATTACTTCTCTCTTGCTACCACAAACTCTGGAGCCCAGAGCAGGGCGCGCTTGATCTCCGAATCGGGGAAGACGCAGATAGCATTGCGCGCCGAGTCGGCGTAACGCGCTGCCTGTTGGGAAGCGAATTCGAGAGAGCCGTAGCGACTGAGGATGGCCAGGATGTCGGCATGCGTGACGCCATTGAAGGCGCGGTCGCGCATAACGGCCTCGATCTGATGACGCTCAGTGGCGGTGCAGCGCTCGAGCGCATGAATCACGGCTATGGTGGCTTTGCCTTCGCGCAGGTCGCTGGCTACGGGCTTGCCCAGAACGCTCTCGGAAGCTGTCAGATCGAGCACATCGTCCACAATCTGGAACGCCATGCCCAGATCGCGGCCGTACTGGCCGAGGCGCTCCTCCTGCTCGCCGGTGGCCCCACCAAGAATGCCCCCCACACGCATGCAAACAGAGAACAGGCAGGCCGTCTTGCGGTAGATCAAGTCGAGATACTCCTGCGAGGAGATCAACTGGCCCAGCTTTTCCATCTGCAGGAGTTCGCCTTCCACCATTTGCTGCGTGAGTTCGATCAGCACATCGAGAATGCGGAAATTCCGCTCCTGCACGGCAATCTTGAAGGCCTGCATATAGAGCCAGTCGCCGGCGAGCACGCACTTCGAGTTGCCCCACTGCGTGTTGGCAGCGGGCCGGCCGCGGCGAATCTGCGCCTCGTCGATGATGTCGTCGTGAACCAGCGTTGCCGTGTGAATGATCTCGACAACCGAGGCGAGCTTGACTGCGCCCGTGCCCTTGTAGCCGAGCAGTTTGGCGGAGAGAAGCAGCAGGGCGGGGCGGATACGCTTGCCGCCGCCGGCGCGCAGGTATCCGCCGATCTCGGTGATGGCGGCCACATTCGAGACGGTATCCTGCCCGAACTGCTCCTCGATCGCGACAATGTCGTCGCGGAGCAGGTCGAAAATCTCTTTCCCGTTAATGGCGCTGGTTGTGCTCAAGTTTGAAATTTCTCACCGCCGGGACACCGAGTGCGCCAAGATGAACCATTCAAAAAATTGCTACTCGGCGTACTCCGTGTCTCGGCGGTTGATTTTCAGTTCGTCCGATAATTTGTAAACTGCATGTCGATGCCGAAGTCTTTCTGCCGCAGCAGAGCCATAATCTCCTGGAGTGTGTCGCGATCCTTGCCGCTGACGCGCACCAGATCGCCCTGGATCGACGCCTGCACCTTCTTCTTAGATTCCTTGACCAGCTTTACGATCTCGCGCGCTTTTTCGATCGGGATGCCCTGCTGCATCGTGATTTTTTGTTTGGATGTGCTTCCCGCCGCCGGTTCTACCACGCCGTAGCTCAGGCCTTTGAGGGGCACGCCGCGCTTCACGAGTTTCTGCTGAAAAAGGTCGTTGATGGCCTTGAGTTTAAATTCGTCCGCCGAATGCAGGATGATGGCGTCTTTGCCCTCCAGAGCGATCTGGGATTTCGAGTCCTTCAGGTCGAAACGGGTAGTGATTTCCTTCATGGCCTGCTGGATGGCGTTCGAAACTTCCTGCAGGTCGATCTTGCTGACGACGTCAAAACTGTTATCAGGCATGGAGTGTCAAGAAATAGTTCTATTAATGGATTGTCAGGCGACAGGAGGCGAAGCAGCTATTTTTTCGCAAGCGTCAGCAGTCGCTCACCCAAGCCTGTACCCATGAGGGTAACAGAAGAGGCACATGGTGAGCACGAAAGATGCGAATTGGGCAGCGAGCCAGTTGATCGGTTGATTTCACTGTCGCTTTGCCGTTGGCTCGCCAACAAACACGAGGCACCCGTTCGGATCTGCGACGTGGAACTCTGTCATTCCGTAATCCCGCTCAAATAAATCGCGGATTCTGTATTGACTCCTGAAGGTTTTTACATGCTCCCACAAAGCCTGAATGCCAGAGACTTCAAGGTAGATTTCCGTGTGCTCGCGCATGCTTTTCATAACCTCCTCGGACGCAGCCTTCTGGAAGTGGATGGTTTGTCCGTCGCGTTCCACAATCGAATACGCTGGCGATTTCATGGTTGGCGTGAATCCAAGCACGTTCTGGTAAAAGAGAATGGTCTCGTCCATGTTCGCGGTCGCCAGCATGGGACTGATTCTTTTTGCAATGGTTGTGCCGAGTGAAGTGGTTGCCATCTCAGGGTCTCCCGCGGTTCCACACATCTCTCCGCACATGATGCCACAGGTGACTGCGTCAGTGCGAGCTTGGGAATCAGCGCTGACCGGGCCTGAAAAACCGGCGAAAATTCCCTGACGTTTGCTCTCCGACTGCCTCGGCCGTCATGCCGCGTAGCTCGCCAATTTGACGAGCTGTCTCAATGACAAACATGGGTTCGTTGCGCTGGCCGCGATGTGGAATCGGGGCCAGATAGGGCGAGTCGGTTTCGATCAGCATGCGGTCGAGCGGCACGATCTGCGCAGCGTCGCGAATGTTCTGCGCTTTGGGGAATGTGATGTTGCCGGCAAAGGAAATCAGGAAGCCGAGATCGAGCCCGCGGCGCGCGTGCTCGACGCTGCCGGTGAAGCAATGGAGTATGCCGCCCAGCCCGCTCGGCGTCCATTGTTCGGCGATCAGCGAGAGGCAGTCGTCCCAGGCATTTTCGCTGTTGTCGGAGGGGCGGCAGTGGATGATGATCGGAAGCTTCGCGGCTTTCGCCAATTCCAGCTGATGCTGGAAAACCGCTTTTTGCACGTCACGCGGCGAGTGATCGTAAAAGTAGTCGAGCCCTATTTCTCCCCAGGCCACAACGCGGGGATGCCGGGCCCACGCCTCGAGTTGAGCATAGGCTGCATCGTTCGCGAGATTCGCCTCGTGGGGATGGATGCCGACGCTGGCCCAGATTTCGGGGAGTTCCGCGCGCCCGTTGTATTGCTCGGCGAGGCGGATTCCGCAGTCGGCGGTCGTCGGGCCGTCTCCATTCCCGATTGCGAGATATGTGTCTACGCCGGCAGACTTGGCGCGCTTCAGGACTTCGTCGCGGTCGGCGTCGTAGCGCTTGCCTTCGAGATGGGCGTGGGAATCGATGAACATCGGTCGTCGGTTGTCAGTCATTCAGGGCAATTCTTGATCCGTCGGGCCTATTTCAGTCTTGTCCCGATCGGCACATCTTCCAGAAAGCTCGCTAGCACGGGCTTTCCGCCCTCCGCCGACGCGGCGACGATCATGCCGTTCGATTCCAGGCCGCGCAGTTTGCGCGGGGCAAGATTGGCGACGATGACCACCTTGCGCCCGATCAGCGACTCGGGAGTGTAGGCTTCAGCAATCCCGGCTACCAGTTGGCGCATTTCGGTTCCCAGGTCGACTTCAAGCCGTAGCAACTTGTCTGCGCCCTTCACGCGCTCGGCTACCTTCACTTGCGCCACGCGTAACTCCACTTTGGCGAAATCGTCGATGCTGATTTTGCCATCCGGAATTGTGGCTACCGGCTTGGCTGGCGCCACGGGCGCTGTTGTGGCTGCTGCCGGCACAGCCGCGGGTTGCTGACCTGCGCTCGGCTGGACGGGCGAGGCGCCTGTCGCTCCACTTTGTTCTTCCATCTTCTGCATCCTCGCTACGGCCGATTTGTCGGCGCGTGGAAACACTGCCTGCACTTCGCCGAGCTTTGTGCCCAGCGGCAACTGTCCCCAGCGCAGTTGGGTCAGGTCAAGCTTCTGGATGTCTCCCAAGCCGAGCTGCGCCCAGATTCTTGCGGTTGCCGCGGGCATCACCGGATGGGCCAGTGCAGTTACAATTCGCAAAGCCTCCGCGCTCGTAAAGAGCACGGTTGCGAGGCGAGCGCGGCTCTCCTCGTCCTGCTTGTCGCCCAACGCCCATGGCTCGTTCTCGACTATGTACTTGTCGACCGCGGTGATCAAGGCCCATGCGGCCTCGAGCGCCTTCGAAAACTGGAACTGGTCAAAGCAGGAGCCGAACTCCGCAATGGCTTTGGCCGCGGCTGCTGCAATCGCGTCTTCTTGCGCCGTGTGCGCCGCTGCGTGCGAGGGATACGGCACTTCTCCCTTGAAATAGCGAGTGATCATCGTCAGGGTGCGACTAGCGAGATTGCCGAGCCCATTGGCCAGATCGGCGTTGTAGCGCTGCACAAGCGCGTCAAAGCTGAACGATCCGTCCTGCCCGAAGACAATTTCGCGCAGCAGGAAATAGCGCAGCGCGTCCGTGCCCAGGACATCGACAATCGTTTCGGCGCGCACAATGTTGCCGCGCGACTTCGACATTTTGTTTTCTTCGAACAAAAGCCAGCCGTGCGCTGTGATCCCTTTGGGCAGAGGCAGTCCGGCTGCCATGAGAAATGCGGGCCAATAGACACAGTGGAAGCGCACGATTTCCTTGCCGATCATGTGGACGTCGGCGGGCCAGTATTTGTCATATTTGCTTTGATCGCCCGAACCGAAACCGAGCGCAGTAATGTAGTTGGCGAGCGCATCGAGCCACACGTAGACCACGTGCTTCGGATCGTCGGGCACCGGGATGCCCCAGGAAAATGTGCTGCGGCTGATTGAAAGATCGCGCAGGCCGCCTGTCACGAACGACAACACTTCGTTGCGCCGCGTCTCGGGCCGAATAAAATCGGGCTGCTCGGTGTAGAGCTTGATCAGCTTTTCCTGGAAGGCCGAGAGCTTGAAGAAATAATTTTCTTCTTTCACAGTCTCGGTCGGACGGCCGCACTCCGGGCAGGGCGCGCCCGGTTCGGTTGCGTCCACGTAGAGCTCGTCAAATACACAATATTGACCGGTATAGTGACTCTTGTAGATGTAGCCGGCGTCCGCGATCCGCCGCCACAGCGCTTGCACGCCCTGCTTGTGCCGCGACGAGGTGGTGCGGATGTAATCGTCGTAGCTCAGGCCCATGCGGTCCCAAAGCGCGCGGAACTCGGCCGACACTTCATCGGTGAACTGCTGCGGCGTTTTACCCGCGGCTTGCGCTGCGCGCTCGATTTTCTGGCCGTGTTCGTCGGTGCCGGTCAGGAACCAGGTGTCGTCGCCCAGCATGCGATGCCGCCGCGCGATCGTGTCGCAGGCAATGGTTGTGTAGGCGTGACCGATATGCGGCCGCGCGTTCACGTAGTAAATCGGAGTCGTGATGTAGAACTTCTTGCTCATGGTGTTATTGGCGGTTCTTTGTCGCGGCCGTTGGCCGGGTTTAGCTTCTAGCCGCTAGCTCTTGGCTTCCAGCAATCAGTTTGTCACAAAAGAGATTGCTAGAGGCTAACAGCTATGAGCCAGGAGTTGCGTACTTCCGCAATGCCTCTCCCATGACTTTTTTCAGCGGTACGTGATGCTCGGCCGCAATCCGCCGGCAATCCTCAAATTCCGGAGCGTAGTTCGAAACCGTTCCATTCATGTTCGCAATCTTGATCCGCACCGGACCCCACTGGGTTTCGATGGTTTCCCAGCGCCGATCAAGCACGCGCCGCTGTTCGTTGCGCCGCCGCACGCCGAGCGTGGTGGTTTCCGCGAACATAATTTTCGTCAACCGGTCGGCATCGGAGGGTTTCGAGAGCACCGTCAGCAACGCGCCGGTGCGGTTCTTCTTCATTTGCACCGGAACGCTGAAAACGTCGAGCGCGCCTTCGGACAGCAATCGCTCTATGGCATAGGCCAGCACCTGCGGACTCAGGTCGTCGAGATTCGCCTGGAGCACCGTGACGCGATCTTCGGCAACGTGCTCCAGTTCGCTTCCCGAAACGGACGCACCGGTCACGGTGCCAGCCGCTGCCGCTTTAATCGCTTCGCCCACAGTCAGCCGCAGAACATTCGGATGGTCCGCCAATTCGCGCGTCCCGGCGCCGTATCCCGCCTTGTCGATCTTCATTGCTGGAAACGCGCCGAACCGGCTCGCCAGCGTTTTCACAATTGCCGCGCCGGTCGGCGTCACAAGTTCAACCTGCGGTCCCGATGAATATACAGGCGTGCCTTGCAGCAGCTTCACGGTTGCCGGAGCCGGTACGGGTAAAGTTCCGTGCGCGCATTTCACCGTGCCCCCTCCCACATTCAGCGGCGAGCATACCCATTCGTCCACGCCCAGCGCCTCGGCTCCCACGGCGGCGCAAACGATATCCACCATGGCGTCGACGGCGCCCACTTCGTGAAAGTGCACTTGCTCGACGGAAGTGTTGTGAATCTCCGCTTCGGCCGCGGCCAGCGCCTCAAAGCTGCGGATGGCGGTCGCTTTCGCTGTGCCGCTGATCGCCGCTTTCCCGATAATTCCGCGGATCTCGATCAGTCCGCGACCGTGAATATGTTCATCATGGTTGGAGCGATGCTCATGGCGATCTTGAACATCCACTTTGGTCGCTGCGATTCCTCCCCGCACCACGCGCGCGATCTCGAGACTTGCGCCCAGCCCGAGTGCGGCCGCCGTCTCGTTAAGCAACTCGGGGGACACTCCCGCATCCACCAGCGCCCCTAGAAACATGTCGCCGCTGATGCCGGAAAAGCAGTCGAGGTAAGCGATTCGCATGAGAAAACGTCGTTCGTCGGCGGTCGTTCGTCGTTCGCGGGATACAACCGGCTGAAAGGCGTCCTACCGACCACGACGAACGACTAACGACCAACGACCGATTTTTCATCATAGGTTTCGCCGTCACCATGCGTCAAACCCGCCTGCGCCCGCAACTTTGTTAGAATCACTGTTTCTTCAATCATTTAGAGGGATTCTTGTACCGTCATCTCGAAAGCCGTCTTACCGGTGCTGTGCGCGACTTCCTGCGCCGCGCCTATCAACTCGACGTCGCGAACATCGTCATCGAGCAGCCCCCCAAAATCGAGTTCGGAGAATACGCGCTTCCGATTGCTTTTGAGCTGGCGCGCAAACTTCGCAAGGCCCCGCGCAAGATTGCCGACGAAATCGTTGCAGGAATCGGCCCGGTCGAAGGCTTCGAAAAATTCGAAGTTGCCGGAGCCGGATACATCAACGTTCGCGTCAACCGCGCCGAGCTTGCGGCCGCCCTGGCCAAGGACCGCATTCTGCCCGCCGCCGTGCCCCAAGGCAAGGTTCTAGTCGAGCACTCCAGCATCAATCCGAATAAGGCCGCCCACATTGGCCATCTACGCAACGCTATCCTCGGCGATACATTCGTCCGGTTGCTGCGCTTTGCGGGCAGGGAAGTGGATATTCAGAATTACATCGACAACACTGGCGTGCAGGTGGCCGATGTGGTCGTTGGATTCACCCACGTCGAAAAAAAGTCCCGCGCCGAAGTTGCAGCCCTGGCTGCCGCCCCGCGTTTTGACTTCTACTGCTGGGATCTTTACGCCCGCGTTTCGCGCTGGTACGAGGAAGATAAACAAAACGTCGCGGCCCGTGCCGCCACACTGCATGCCATTGAGGAAGGGAACAACGAAACCGCCCAACTTGCGGAACTGATTTCAACTGCGGTCCTGAAGCGTCACCTCGAAACCATGGACCGGCTCGACATCGAATACGACTTCCTGCCCCGCGAGAGCGAGATTCTCCACCTTCATTTCTGGGAGGCTGCATTTACCAAGCTCAGGGAAGCGGGTGTACTGACATATGAGAGCGAGGGCAAGAACAAAGGCTGTTGGATTATGCGGCGGGCTGGTACTGCAAAGCCCTTAACCACAGAGGGCACAGAGGAAACGGGCGAAGGCATTTCTGAGGAAGACCAGAAAGTCATCGTGCGTTCGAATGGCACCGTTGGATATGTGGGCAAAGACATCGCCTACCACATGTGGAAGTTCGGCCTGCTGGGGCGCGATTTCAGCTATCGCAGGTTTTTCCGCTATCCCAACGAGCACGATTGCTGGATTTCGACCACCCCGAATGACCCCGATGCCGAAAAGGATCACCTTCATTTCGGCGATGTCGCTGAAATCTACAACGTGATTGATGCCCGGCAGGCTGAAGCGCAAAGCACGGTCGTCGAGGCCCTGCGCGGGCTCGGGCACGGCCAGGCTGCCGATCGCTACACGCATTTTTCCTACGAAATGGTCGCACTCACTCCGCGCTGCGCCGCCGAACTGGGTTATGAACTGAGTGAGGAAGAGAAGGCGCGGCCCTGGATCGAGGTTTCCGGGCGCAAAGGGTTCGGCGTCAAAGCCGACGATTTGCTGGATAAGCTGATTGCCTCGGCGCGCAACGAAGTGGATGCCCGCCACCCTGAGCTAAGCGATTCCGAGCGCGCCAAGATCTCGACCCAAATTGCCATCGGTGCGCTGCGCTATTTCATGCTCAAGTACACCAAGCCATCCGTGATCGCCTTCGATTTCAAAGACGCACTCAGCTTTGAGGGTGAAACCGGACCCTACGCGCAGTATGCGGTTGTCCGCGCCACGAACATCTTCCGCAAAGGCGGATTTGATCCCGACGATTTTGCTGGAGACGCAGCTAGCCGCGTCTCTACGGCGGATTTCGCAACATATCTCGCCGGGGACTCCGGCAACGCAATCTGGGAACTCTGGCTGGCCGCCGCCAAGACTTCCTATGTGGTCGGCCAGTGTATCGCCACGACCGAGCCGGCGTATCTCGCCAAGCATACGTTCCAGCTTGCCCAGCTTTTTAATACCTTCTATCACCAGCATCCCATCCTTGCCGAACCCGACGAGAACCGCAAAAGATTCCTTCTGATCACAGCCGCTGTTGCCCGGCGCGAGCTGATCCGGGCATTGGGAATCATGGGAATTACGGTGCCGTCCGTAATGTGAGAATCCTGGGTGGTTTTCGCGAAAGCGGCGGGATCGGAGCGCAGTTCTGAATTGTCGTGGCTGTCACCACAGTATAAAATTTCTATAGTCCATATCGGGATTGCTTGAATGGACCGCTATGACGCTTTCGGAGCCATGTTTCTAAGCGATTGATTCGAGGATTGTTATCTTGATTCCTGTGGAAATCAAATTGGCATCTGTCGTGCTTTAATAGAAGCACACGGCGTTGCAAGCGGCTCGGACCGGATCTTAGACAACTGCTGTGGATCAGGAAACAACAAAATGGTGTACCACCGATAGAGCACAAGAGATCGGGCAATCATTATGGGGGAAGGAGCCCTCACGCAAATGAAACGAATCTGTTTGACCCTAATGCTGGCGGCCGTAGCTGCGGCGTCGATTGGTTGTTCAACCAAGAATTATGTGCGCCAGCAGACAACGCCGCTCATCAATAAAACCAACGAGCTGGACGATCTGACGGCGAAGAACTCGAAGGACATCAAGGACGTGGATCAGCGGGCGCAAGCCGGCATTCAGGCTGCCCAGGCAAGCGCCGTGGCCGCCGACCAGAAGGCATTGACCGCTGGTGCCAGCGCCGATAAAGCGCAGATGGCCGCCAACACCGCCTCCCAGCGCGTGGATACCCTAACCAACACGGTCGTTAACCTCGACAATTATCATCCCGTGGCGGAGACGTCCGTGCATTTTGGGTTCAATAAGGACAATCTGACCAAGGACGCCAAGGAAACCATAGATCAGCTGGCGGCCAGCGTTGCGACCACCAAGGGATACATCATCACGGTGGAAGGCGCGACCGATTCGGTGGGCGGCGCCGACTATAACTACGATCTTAGTCAGCGGCGTGCCGACGCGGTCATTCAGTACCTGGCTTCGCAAAAAAATGTTCCGGCGTACAAGATTTATCTGATCGGACTCGGCAAGGATAAGCCCGTCGAGACGAACAAGACGTCCGCTGGGCGCGCGAAGAACCGTCGCGTCGATATCCGCCTGATGACGAACTCGGGCACTTCGGTGCCATCGGACAAGCCGACACAGACATCGGACGCGAATCCGCCATCGCTGTGAATTTCCCTCCTCCCCGGAGGATTTTGCAAGACAGGCCGCCCGAGATGGCGGCCTGATTTTTTTTGCACAGCTGCTTGCACGAAATGCCGGTCGCTGAACCGGGACCGCCGCAGACCTTGGCAACTGCGCCGCTCCCGTATGGCATCGCACTTGAACGGAGATAGAATATTCCAAGGATGATCCGACCCACCTTCCTCGCGTTCGCGCTGTTGCTGGTGGGCATCTGCTGTCTGGCACAGCAGCAGGCGCCCTCCGATCCCAATCCATCGAGTCAAAGTTCGTCCGGCCAGGGGTCCACCAGCCAAAACTCGAAAAGTCGGAGTACGCCTGCGAAGAGTTCCACGAACCCAGGCTCGGCTGCCCAGGACTCATCCGGCCAAGCCGGAGTCGGCGAACCCGAGGCCGAGGAAAGTTCCAGCCGCGACACCCGTACCGATATCACTCCGCCTCCCGACGACGCCAAGAATCACCCCTTTAGCAAGTCGGCTGCGGCCGATCTAGAACCGGCTCCGCCTTCCGACACCACCGGCATTCAGGAGTTCCATCCCTGGAACCCGATGAAGTCCGCGAAAGACGTTGAGGTGGGCGATTACTACTTCCGGCGGAAGAACTACAAAGCGGCGCTTGAGCGCTACAAGGAAGCCCTTTACTACAAGGATAATGATGCCATTGCTACTTATCGCCTTGCCGTGTGCCAGGAGAAAATCGGCAACCGCGACGAGGCCAGGAAAAACTTCGAGCAGTACTTGAAGATTCTGCCGGAAGGACCTCTGGCCAAGGACGCACGCGCGTCTCTGGACAAGTTAGCGGATAAGGGGAAGCCGTAACTGGCCTCCGAGCACCTGCATCACCGCAGTGGTCGGTCACCGGAGGCGCCGCGATGCCGCCGCCCGGTAACTGTCCGGCAATCGTCCCCGCCAACCGCTCTCTATTTTTCCACCTTCGAAAAATCTCCGGTCGCGGCGTTGACAGCCACGCGCAGCGGGGCGGTCTCCCGATCCGTACCGTAAATCACGTGCCACAACAGTTGGTTTGTCTGATGGTTCCAGTCGAGCACATAGAGAATAGGCGTATCGGGACTTTTTGCGAGCACCTTGTCTCCGCCATGCTGCTGGGCGACGGCAAAGGCTTTGTCTGTGTCCGCCTTCAGGAACTGGACATTGAAAACCTGAGTCGAGGAGTTGGTCGGGCTATAGGTGTCATCGGTGCTGTGGGAAATCTCGCCATTCGACCACGTGAAAGATCTTGTCGAGTGCAGCGCGACAGAAGCGAACCCCGCGCGCCACTCTCCCGCTTTGCCGTCGCCCGTTTTGGATGCGACGGATTCGATGCGGAATGGCTGCGCATCCTGGGCCCAGCCTCGGGCTGCGATGTAGCACTTGAAAAAGGCACTGCTTCCGGTGATCAGTTCAGGAGCTTTGGGCTGGGTCGGTTGGGAAGCAGCAGGTTTGGTTGGCTCGGACGAGCATCCGGACATCGCTGCCACTATCAGAATGGCAAGCAAGAGTTTTTTCATCGGGCGGATTCCTGGTTTGCAATTTTCGTGCGTTGAGAATGATCGGCGATTATTGTACTGCACCGAGTACTCGGCTGAGCCCGGGCTGATGCCCCGGCAATTTCCTGTAGAATTGCCGGACTGTTGTTTCCCGGTTGCGACCGCGCGGCATGGAATCTTATCTGAAAAGGCTGGCGGCAGAGCTTGAAGCGGCAATTCAAGGGGTGCCCTGCGATGCTATGCACAAAGCTCCCGCTGGGAAGTGGAACTCGGCTCAGGTTCTCGAGCATCTCTATCTAACCTACACGAACACGAATAAGGGAATTGCCAGGT
Source organism: uncultured Acidobacteriaceae bacterium (assembly GCA_963791085.1). Taxonomy (GTDB): domain Bacteria; phylum Acidobacteriota; class Terriglobia; order Terriglobales; family Acidobacteriaceae; genus Acidiflorens. The sequence goes on from CAWBQG010000001.1 coordinate 1,338,961, forward strand.
GCCTTGACGGGGGTGCGCCGCTGGCGACGCGTGCGACCATAAAACATCGCGTGAGGAGCCTGGTCGTGATCGGAATCGGGTACTTGCCGGAGGGCGCCAAGGCTCCCGAACGCTCCGTTCCGCGGGGAATGCCGCTTGAGGAAGTGCGGGAGAAAATTGTGGCAGAGGTTCAGGAAATGGAGGCTGGGCTGGACGACTGCGAACGACGGTTCGGCGCGAGCACGAAGATCATGGACCATCCCCTGCTGGGGCCGCTAAGCGCCAACCAGTGGCGGAAGTTTCACTGGATCCACGGGAAGCACCACAGCCGGCAGATTCGCGAACGAACGAAACTTTAACGACCTGGTGTTGGGAATTGCGGTCAGGCACGTTGGAACCGTTTCGCCAGCACCGCCGGAACTCGATTTGCTGAAATTTCCATTACCTGAAATCGCGCCCAAACGGGGCAAAAGCCCCGTCTCTACAAAGGGAGCCTACTTCTTATCTGAGTCGTCGTCCTTGCTGGTGTCTTTCTTCGCGTCCGGGTCGGCCGCGTCTTCTTTCGGCTTTAGCCCGGCCTTGGTCGCTTCTTCCTGCAACTGGTCGAGTTGTTCCTTAGCGGAATCGATCGCCTTCTGCTTGCTCTCCACGTCGGATTTGTATTGCGCCTCGTCCTTGTCCCACTGGCCGGCATCGCGCAGGCGATTCCCAGCGTCGCTGTAAAGGACGGCCGCACGCATCCGGTACTCCCGCTGCTCGAGGTCGAGGTCGTGGCTCAGTGAGTCCAGCTTCTGCTTTTGCGCGTCGATTTTCTGCTGCAGCTTATCGTTGGCCTCCTGCTGGTTGTTGTTGGCTCTGGAGGAGGCGGGCGCGGCAACCGCCTTTGCCGGGCTGGCTTTCACCGGAACTGGCCCGACTACGCTCAACGAGGCATTCGTAGGAAGGTTGTCATTGTCGTAGTGAAGGGTGGTGGTATTTGTCTCCGGTTTGTTCTTGCGCACGTTGCGCGCGTAATCGCCAAGAGACGTCGCCTGCGACTGAGCCGCCGCGCCGGCTCCGAGGAGCAGAGCGCCAGCCGCTATCCATATCATCGTTATCGTTCGCTTCATAGAATCATCCTTCCGCGGGCTGATTGCGTGTCCCGCAACGCTGAATTCAGGAACCGGCAGCCGCCGACCGCGCTTCCAGGAAGCTGCCGATCGTGCGGTCTAATTGCTCTGCTTCGCCTGCGATCTTATCGGCCAGATGCCGGGCCAGTTCTGTGTCCCGGTTGTGAGCCAGTTGCTGCGCATCTTCCGCGATGGTCGCGAGGGAACTGCGCAATGACTGCGCCATCTCGGCGGAAATTTCGTCGTGGACGCGCCGATCGTGGCGCAGGCGCTCGATATCGGTCTTGTCGTTCAAAACCAGGGTTGTGCCCATCAGGCTGGCATCATCAGCCATTACCGGAGACGCCGCCACTTCGAGCACGCGGCTTTCTTCATTCCGCGTGACGTAGTTGAAGAGCAAGCCGCGCACAGCGCTTTTTCCCGAAAACGCCGGGCCGAGTGCTTGTTCGATATTGGTGCGCGTCGCCATGCCCTCCTGCGGGCGGACGCTAGCCATACGAAACAGTTCACTCAGGTGGAGGCCCACTGGTGATGCGAATCCCAGCAGCGAACGCGCCGCCGGATTTGCCTGCCGCACCAGGCCAGCGGTGTTCACAAACAACACTCCGCTTGAGAGATTGGCCAACACGGTTGAACTCAGCGAGTCGGAGGCTTTCGCTTTTCGCCGGTCCGAAAGTTGCTGGGTTGCGAGTTCATGCTTCTGCTGTTTCAACTGCTGAATCACGGCCTGGAAGGCATGGATGGGCATTCCCTCCGATGCCATGGGCAAATGCTGGATCGACTCCTGTTCGCTGGTGAGACCTCTCCGGATGCGCCGGATGACAAACCAGCCCAGTCCGAAAGCGGCTATGGCCGAAACCGACAACAGAGCCATGCGCAGAAGGACGGGATTGGCCAGCAGCCTCATATCGCCCCCCAATACCAGTGCAGGATCTGGTTTCCGAACAGGAATGACAGGATCGCCATCGCGCCCAGGAACACACCGAACGGCATCTGGTAGTAGCGCAGGACAAGAACTGCCGAATGCCACGCCCGCCGTTTAGCTTCCACCGTGGGCGCGCCGCGGGCGGCGATGCGGCGGCGGCGCTTGAACCACACGGCCAGCACCGTGCCTAATCCGAACAACGAACCCGCGAGTGAGGCGGTAAAGATCGTTAGCACCGTCAGCTTGGTGCCGAGGAACGCGCCGATCATGGCCATTAGCTTGACGTCCCCGAACCCCATCCCTTCGACTCCGCGCGCGCGCAGATAGATTGCAGCTGCGCCATAGAGGAACGAGGCGCCGACGGCTGCTCCCAGCAGGGAATCCGACAGCGACCATACTCTCCACGGAATCTGGCCGCGCATGCTGGCTGAAACCATGCCGGGCATGATTCGCGACGCCAGATCATTTACGGGGACCAGAAGGCTGAAGCCAATGCCTATCGCCAGTCCAGGCAACGTGAGCGCGTCCGGCAGTAGCTTGGTTTCCGCATCCGTGAAAATCAGCCCGAGCAGCAGGAATCCGAGCACGGCGCACTTGAGCATGGCAAAGCTCAATCCGAAATGCAGGTAGCAGACGAGGAACAAAATTCCGGTCAGTAATTCCACCACCAGATAACGCGGGGAGATCGGTTCCTTGCACGACCGGCATTTGCCCCGGAGAATCAGCCAGCTCAGGACGGGAACGTTGTGGTAGAGCGGGATCATGCTTCCGCAGTGCTGGCACGCGGACCGCGGCGCGACCACCGACTTGCCCTGCGGCAGCCGGTAGATGCAGACGTTCAGGAAGCTGCCCCAACACAGCCCCAGAGCGAAGATCGCGATTTCTATAATCGTTTCCAAGTTGGCTAAGTGCCGTAGTATCAGGGTTTGCATGATTATAGGCGGTTTAGGACCCGGCTTCTAAGCACCAAAGTCACTGTACTGATGCCAGCGGCAAGTGATTGCTGCGAATGGAGAAAGGCATCTTCGCATGGCACCCGCTGTTTACACCTGGCCAAGCCTGGGTTAGACTCGCTCCCAATTTGTGCCGCTCCCCGAAGCCCAGTCCAACGTCGAGGCTATGGGGAAATACGCAGAAACTACTTCAAAAATCTGGACTTTCACAAACCACACAGAAAGGACTAAGCGGATGGGCGGACATCAGACCTTGGACCGAATGGCCATTCTTGCGGTTCTGCTTATCTTCGGCGTCAGTTCCACGCTCGCTGGCGGCCAGACGTCGGTGACGACTTATCACTATGATAACGCCCGCACCGGGTGGAATCAGAATGAGTCGATATTGACGCCCGCCCATGTGAACGCGAAGTCCTTCGGTCTGCAACGGACCATTACCCTGGACGATCAGGTGGACGCGCAACCCTTGGTGGTGCCGGGGGTTCTGATTACGAGTGGAAAATATGAAGGCACAACCCACGACGTCGTCTACGTCGTCACCGAGAATAATACGGTGTATGCCATTGACGTGAACACCGGCGTCATTCTGCTCAAGTCCAATCTTGGGAAACCCGTTCCTTCTCCGCTCGGCTGCAACAATAACGGTCCAAACGTGGGGATTACTTCGACGCCCGTGATCGACGCGAGCGCAAAGATTCTCTACGTTATGGCATACACGGGTAACGGAAGCACGCAGAGTTATAAGCTGCACGCTCTGGAACTGGGCAGCTTGGCCAACAAAGTGTCGCCGCGACTCGTAAAGGCGTCCCACAGACTGACCGATGGAACCACGTTTGAGTTTAACGCCACGTATCAGCGGCAGCGTCCGGCATTACTGCTTGCGAGCGGCGACATTTACGCTGCCTCCGGCAGCTTCTGCGACTATGCCGCCAACAAATCCCGCGGCTGGCTGCTAGGCTGGACTGCCGGTGCCCTCACTCCCTTCACGTCCGACCAGTTAACGGATGCGCAGCCGGCAACCGGAAATGGCGATGTCTTCCTTTCCTCCATTTGGATGTCGGGATACGGGCCGGCCGCCGACGATGCGGGCGACATCCTGTTCGTCACCGGAAACTCGGATTCTTCCGCGTACGACGGCGTTACCGACATTCAGGAAAGTGTAGTCAAAGTCTCATCCACCCTGACGACCGTTCAGGGTTTGTTCACTCCGAAGAACCAGCGCACGCTCGACGATAACGATGAAGACTTCGGCTCCGGCGGCGTGCTCGTGCTGCCCGATCAACCCGGATCGATGCCGCATTTGGCGGTAGCGGCCGGTAAGAACGGAAGCATGTATTTGATGAATGAAGATAATCTCGGCGGTTATTCGCCGTCCAAGAACAATGTGCTGGGGACCTACTCCATTGGGGGATGCTGGTGCGGACAATCGTATTTTGTCGATCCGGCGGACGGGTTGGGACGCGTAGTTTCGAGCGGCGGCACGGCCGCGATCGAATGGAAGATTCAGACGTCTCCCACGGTCGCGCTCAAGAAAGTGTCGACTTCTCCTTCGATTGGCGGCTCGCAAAACCCGGGATTCTTCACGACCATTTCCTCCAACGGCAACAGCAATCCAATTATCTGGGCGCTGTCGCATCCGCCAAACACGAGCAAAGCGCCGATTTTCTTGTTTGCCTTTGATCCCGAGTCGGGGGGATCGAGAATGAAGCAGCTGTTCACGGCGCAGGCCGGCGCTTGGCCGAATGTGACGGGAAACTCGAATCTGGTCCCGGTGGTCGCCAATGGTCAGGTTTTCGTCGCCAGCAACAAGCAATTGCAGATCTTCGGTCTGACGGGCGCGAAAACGCACAAGTAGGGCGCCGCCTAAGCAACGCGGGTGGCTTCATATTGGCAGGGGAGAAAGACGGAGAACACCGTCCCTTTCATCTGCCCTTCAACACGGCTGCGGACGTTGATCGAGCCGCCGTGTTCGCGCACAATCCCGCTTGAAATCCACAAGCCAAGGCCGGTGCCGGTGTCGCGTTTCGTGGTGTAGAAGGGCTCGAAAATGCGGCGCAGATTCTCGGGCGAAATTCCACTGCCGTTATCGGCGATGGTGATCCGGATGCCTTCCCGCCCATCGCACCAGTCGCGGCTTGGCGCCACGCGCACATGCAGGCAGCCCGCCTTCGCCATGGCATCGGTGGCATTGACAACGAGATTTGAAAACAGCTGCCGCAATTCCCCCGTGTTTGCCTGGACCCGCCCGGCATCGCGATAACGGCGTGCCACGCGAATCTGGCGCGCAAGCAGTTTGTGCGAATAGAGTTGCAGAATCTCGTCCATGATGGCGGCCGGATCTGCCGAACCCGGCGAACTGGTGTCGCGAACGAAACCAAGGGTCTGCTGTGCGATTCGCGCGAGGCGGCCGATTTCCTGTTCGGCCATGGTCAGATGCTCGTTGGCGCGGCCGGAATCGTGGCGCACGAGGTAGAGCAGGTTGATAACGGCTTCCAGCGGATTGTTGATTTCGTGGGCGATCGAAGCTGCGAGGCGGCCTGCGGTGGCGAGCTTTTCCCGGCGTCGAATCGCTTCTTCTGCTGCCTTTTCTGCCGAGATATCGCGGGCAATCGCCGAGCTTCCAACAATTCGGCCGCGCGGGTCGACGAGCGGCGAGATCGACAGCAGCGCGGGCCAGAGGGTTCCATCTTTGCGGACCCGTTCGGTTGCGTAGGGTTCGATATGCTCGCCCGCGTTCAGAGTCTGAAGATTCTGTTCAACCTCCTCACGCCGCCCCGGTGGCGCCAGCCTGGTGACCGGCATCCCCAGAGCTTCCTCGGCGGTATACCCGTACAAACGCTCGGCGGCTCGATTCCAGGTGGCGATCGTACCTTCCGGAGTGGTCGAGAAAATGGCGTCGCGCGAGCATTCCACGATGGCTGCCATCTCGCGCGCGGCACGGTCGGCGCGCGATTCCGCCAGGGTTTTCTGCCGGGCCATACTGCCCGCGAAAACCGATATGGCCAGGAACACGAGCAGGCGCTCCACGTCGATGTGGTCGCCGATGGCAAGAGAAAGAGCGGGAGGAAGGACAAAGAATTCGAGGCAGGCGGCGGAGAGAAAGGAGCTGAAAATCGCCGGCCCAAAACCGAGATAGCGCGCCGTGATCAGAACGGCGGCAAGGAACAGCGTGGAAGGATAGCGGTGGAGCAACGGGGAGAAGGTCCAGAAACTGAGCGCGACCCACACCGCCAGCGTGGCCCCGCTATAGCTCACCAGCGGGGAATGAAGATTTCGTGCGATCCAGCTCCTTTGATTCGTGAAAATCTTCGGCATCGGTTTAAAGCGCTCGGGCGAGTGGACGGAATTCCTTGTCTCGAGCCCGGGCCGATCTGTCGGCTATCAAACGTACGACAAAACTTTAGCAGCAGCGGGGAAGGAGAGCAACGGTCAAGATGTCGGCGGTAACGCGCCGAATTGCTACTTCTTTTGCATTAATTCGATGTATTTGTTCAGGTTGGTGACGCGCTGCTGGACCTCGCCTGCGTGTCCGCCACTCATGGTCCAGAATAGATTGCCCCAGATCGGCATGTCTTTCGTGCCGTGGGCCGGCAGCATTTCCTCTCCGCGAAGAATCGCTTCCACCCTCATGGACGGATACTTGCCGCCGTTTCTTATGGCCATGGTAGTCAGATCGCTCGGTGGCACCTTGAGTGCTTCGGCTGCCGGACCATTTCCCTTGCCGTCCGTCCCGTGACAGACCGCGCAATAGGTCTTATACATCTCGGGTCCAGACGCGGGCGATGTCGCCTTGACGGGCACGTGTTTAATCTCAGGCTTCGCCTGGTCTTGGGCCAATGCCATCGTCACCATCGCGAAAACGATAGCTGGAACGATCCAGCCGCTTTTCAGAGTACGCATGGAATTCCCCCTTTTGGGAGATCGTAATCTCCCGTCGCAACAGTAAGCCCACCAAATTTCAGTCTATTTTAGCGTAGGCTGCACAACGGTGAGAGGAATCACAGGCCCCGGTGATCAAGAAATGCAACCATGACCGGCAGGCAGGCAAGCTGACGACCCGCGCAAGACAATGCGATTCTTACTGAGGCGTATCCAGCGTGGGACGTCCGGCCTCGGGGCCCTTGTCTACTTGCGTTACAGAAAGTGGGGATGCGAGGGTGAATGTCAGCACCGTTTCACTCGCTAACCTGACTTGTTCGCCGCCTGGACGCCGCCGCCCACTCCGCCGCCCGCTGCGGCTCCGATTCCTGCACCTTTGCCGCCGCCGAGAATGCCGCCCAGGATGGCTCCTATGGCCGCCCCACCACCCACTTTTTCGGCGGTATTGGTGGAGCGGTTACTGCCCTCGCGCCGAAGCCGATCGGTCTGGAGAATGTAGGATTTGCCGCCTACGGAAAGCCGGTCAAGTTGGAGGACGAGCAGCGACTGTCCAGCGAACTTGCCCGCGCTCTTCACATCGACGACATGCCCTTCCACGGTGTATCCGGCGGGAACCGCTACTTCGCCGTTTGACGAGATGGGCGAGTCCAGCGTTGCGCGAAAAGTCTCTCCGGGTCGCGCGGTTTCGGAATTGATTGAATCCACCAGGCGAATCGCGACGCTTGCGCCGGACTCGATCGTCAGCATCTTCGGTGCCGGCGGTGGAGGCGGAGCAGCGGGCTCAGCCGGCGCCGCCTGGGAGGTGCCCGCATCCGCACTCGCCATCTGGTCGCCAGATGTTCCGCTGTCGGCGTTGGAAGAGTCTGCCGCAGGCGAGTCCCATTCCGACGGGTCCCGGCCCGAAGAAGTCCCACTCTCCTGGCGCCGCGCAATTCCCGTGCGTGGCTTGGTCGCAGGCTGCATCTTGGCGGCAGGCTGAGCTTCCGCAGTTTGTAGGGCAGCTGGCGCCACGGTCGCTGCATCTACCTTGAGATTGTTCACGACTTGCTTGATTCCCGGAGTAGCCGAAGCGTAACGGGTGGCAGCCGTGCGCTGGGCATCGTTATCGACGCTGCCGGAGAGCGTGACCACGCCAGCGGCCGTTTGCACGGTGATCGATTTCTGTTGCAGCCCGGAATCCTGGCTCAACTTCGCTTGAATCTGCTGGCTCAGCTGGCCGTCATTGGGCGCCTTCGTGCAGGCCAGGCCCATGGCCAGAACGGCAATCCCCACGGATGCTATTCCCCATCGATGCCGCCGCAACCTCATAAGTGCTCCTGATGAATGAGGATTAGGTCCAGTTTAAATGCAGAGCGTGCTCGAGTGGAGGGAAAATCGTATCGAGGTGACGGCGATAGAGCGCGAGCGTGGGATCCGGCGTGGTAAACGCTGGCGCTACGCCGTTCAGCGACGGCGCAGAAATTTGTAATCGAGGATCGTTGCCGCAAGGCCGAATGCGTCCTCGGTGTTGTCCACCGCGTCCTTAACGCGGATCAGTCGCCCCTGGCAGAGGACGCTGCTGTTTTTCTGACCCGAGATTTCTTGCGGCATCTCGAAGATCATTTCGATCAGGGCATTTAACGGCAGCTGCTGCGGCCCGTGAAACATGACGCCCGACTGGCTGATGTTTTGGATCGACCCCTCATACCATGTGCTCAGGTTTTTTCCGCGATAGCGCACCGGAAGGTTCAACTTCAGGCGGCGAGCGCGCGGCATCCAGGTCGGCTGTTTCTGGCCGGAGCGACGCCGCACGACCGTGGTCTCGGCTGCTGGCTCCTGAACGCGGCTGCCGCGTCGCATCGTTTTCCAGTCGTACTCATAGGCGGTCGCGCACAGCATGCAGACTTGGTAGTACTCTCCGCTAGCCGCGCGGCGCGGCCAGGAAAACTCGTGCGAGCAGCGTCCTAACATGAGAACATCCATCAGCTTCTGCGGCATAAACGTGATATGCCCTGGAGCGCGGGGCAACAACTCATCTTCCGTCGCCCGAACCTTTCTGGATAGGTTACTTCCGTGCATGGGGCGCAATGACTTATGCTTTTCCATAGGGGGAACGGGAGATTCAACGTTCACTCTTAACATGGCCAATCAGGCTCCACTTTCGCGCACCGGTTTCCTGCTCGTTGGCGGCAAAAGTTCTCGCATGGGCGTGGACAAAGCTTTCCTGAAGTTCGACGGCCAGACCCTGCTTGACCGCGCGCTGGGCGTGCTGAAGACTGCTTGCGGGTCCGTTACTATAGTCGGCGATCCGGCTGTGTTCGCGAAGTCCGGGTCCGCTATTGCGGACGTGTTTCCCGGTTGCGGGCCGCTCGCCGGTATCCATGCGGCGCTGGCCGCGTCTGCGGCTGAATTGAATGCGATCCTTGCCGTCGATATGCCGTTTGTCCCTGTCGAGCTTATGGCTTTTCTTCTGGCTGCTGCCGAAGATAGCCGGGCCATCGTGACCATTCCGCGGACCCGCGCGGGCTATCAGCCGCTCTGTGCCGTCTACCGCCGCGACTTCGCGTCCACCGCCGAACAGGCTCTGCGAGCGGGCAAATACAAGATCGACGCCGCGTTTGCGGGCGGGCGTCGCAGAGTTGTCGAAGAGCCGGAACTGCTGGCTGCCGGGTTTTCAGAAAAGAATTTTCTCAACATCAATACTCCCGAAGACCACCGCGCCGCCGGCGGCCAAAGTCGGCAGGGTTGAGCGCGAGCCTCATCTCATGCCATCCTGTTGACCATGGGCGTGACCACAACGGGGCCGGCGAACGCGAACGCTCCTTACATCGAATTCAAAGATGTCTCCAAGGCATTTGGTGACAGGGAAGTCCTGAAGGACGTCAGCTTTGACGTTCTGCCGGGAGAGATGGTTTGCATCCTGGGCCGCAGTGGCGTCGGAAAGTCGGTGGCCCTGCACCACATCATGGGTTTCCTCAAGCCGGATTCCGGGCGCGTCATTGTCGCGGGCGAAGATATCACCGATTACGACGAGACGCGTCTAGAGGAAATTCGCAAGAAAGTCACCATGGTCTTCCAGAATGGAGCGCTCTTCGATTCCTTGAGCGTGGGCGAGAACGTCGCCTTTCCGCTGCGCGAAAAAGGCGAACTATCGGAGGAGCAGATTTTCCAGGTCGTCGATGGACTGCTTGAAATGGTTGGCGTCAAGGAGATGCGCGACCTGTTGCCGTCGGATCTTTCGACCGGCATGAAGCGGTCGGTGGCCATCGCGCGCGCTTTATCGGCCCAGCCCGAGTGCGTGCTCTACGACGAGCCGACCACCATGGTCGACCCGCTGATGGGAAATTTGCTGGGCGATCTGATCGCGCGCCTGAAACTACAGCTGCATTTGACTTCGGTGGTGGTCACACACGATATGCGCCTGGCCAAGAAACTTGCTGACCGCGTGGTCTTCTTGCACGAAGCCCGGGCGATCTTTTTCGGTCCGTATAAGGAAATGGAGAAGTCCAACCACCCGATCATCCAGGAGTTTCTGGAACTGGATGAAGTAAAGCTGGAAGCGTGAGAGCAGTAGTCGCTAACCACTAACCACTAACCACTAAGCACCGACTACTGCCTCAGAACCCTTGCTGCACCAACTCCTCAACTGACAGCGAGTTCTGCGATGGCTCGCCTTTCATCATTTTCTCTACGTACTTGGCGATCACATCAGCCTCAAGATTCACCGGGTCCCCCGGCTTGAGCGAGCCAAGATTTGTCAGCTCGACCGTGTGCGGGATGATGGCGATTGTGCAGCGATTCTTTTCCAGCTTGGCGACCGTCAGGCTGATGCCTTCGATCGAAATTGATCCCTTGAACACGGTGTATTTTTCCACGTCCGAAGGAATCTCGATGTGCAGCCACCAATTTTCGGATTCCCGGCCTTCCGCATCCAGAATGCGCTCGAATTCGATCAGCCTGCCGACACCGTCCACGTGGCCCTGTACAATATGGCCTCCAAAGCGCCCGTCCGCCTTCATCGGCAACTCAAGATTGACCAGCGCTCCCTCCTGAATGCGCGAAAACGATGTCCGCGCCCAGGTTTCCGGCGCAAGGTCCGCGCAGAATGAATTGGCCTTGATGTCAAGCGCGGTAAGGCAGACGCCACTGACCGAGATACTGTGGCCCGTCCCTAATTCCCGAGGAGCGTCTATCGCTTCGATCGTGATCCGCCGGTTTTCGCCGCGCTGGGTAATTTTCGTGATCTTGCCGACCTCTTCAACAATTCCTGTAAACATGAAGCCTCCAGAATAACCAGGTGCATAAGAGTGGAATCTCGATTGTAGCGCCGCTGTCCCGGCCGGGGCCCTTGGCGCGCCCGCTTTTGGCGCGGTGGGGTGGAAACGGCTGTCCGGCGGGTGTTCCTTCGACTCCGCTCTGGAGGCTATCGGCCGTCGCGCCTCTCCACACTACTCCCGGTAAGGGTCGCGCAAATACCCTTCAACCGCGAAATCCTCTCCAAACTGGTGCAACCGGATGTGACGAGCGCCCAACACGATGTGCGCGTGCCCCTGCGTTGGTCGAGCGACAAACGGCACCGCGCCTTCACCCATGATCTTAGGCGCGTAGAACAAAAACAGCTTGTCCACGACTCTGGACGACAACGCGGTCCAGTTCACGGTGGCTCCGCCTTCGATCAGCACGCTGGTGATGTCGTATTTCGCCAGACGCCGCATCACTTCCGGCAGATTCGGCCGCCCGTCATCTTCGCCGGCCACATGCTCGACTCGAAGGCCAAGCTTTTCCAGTTCTTGCATTCGTTTGTCGTCCGCCTGCGAATAAAAAACCAGTACGTCACCGCTCGCACTTTTCACCAGCCGCGAAGCGTCCGGCAGCCTAAGCCAGGAATCGAGAATCACGCGCAGCAAAGGCCGGCGGCGAGGACGATTGCTGCGGTCGGTGAGCAGAGGATCGTCGGCAATCACGGTACCGACGCCGGCCATAATCGCATCGTGCTCATGCCGCAACTCGTGCACGTACTTGCGCGCAATCTCGCCGGTGATCCAGCCTCCGGTCGAGCCCCCTGCGGCAACTTCTTTCGGAACCGGCGATCCCGCGGGCGGCGGCGCGATTTTGCCATCGAGTGTCATGGCGGCCTTCAACGTAACCAGCGGAATCCGGTGGCGGATGAACTTCGCGAATCCTTCGTTCAGCCGTTTGGCCTCTGCCTCGAGCAACCCAACATCGACCTGAATTCCAGCGCCGCGCAGTTTGGCAAAGCCTTGTCCGGCGACCTGGGGATTTGGATCCTGCATAGAACAAACTACGTGTTTGATGCCGGCCGCAATGACCGCATCAGCGCACGGCCCGGTTCGCCCCTGATGCGAACAAGGTTCAAGATTGAGATAAAGAGTTCCTCCGCGAGCGCGTGACCCAGCCTGTTCAAGCGCAAGCACCTCGGCGTGCTTCACCCCATCGTAGGTGTGCGTGCCCGTGCCCGCTTCTTTTCCGGAGGAGTCGACCACGACCGCGCCCACCGCTGGGTTTGGCGATACAAGGCCGATTCCGGCCCGCGCCAGATCCAGTGCACGCCGCATGAATTGTTCGTCGATTGTCATTGGAACTCTATGGAACTCTAAAGACTAACTCACCGCAAAGCGGCAACGAACCGCTGCCCCTAAGCGAACAGCGACTCCACAAATTCTTTAGCGTCGAACGGCAGCAAATCCCCGGCCTTCTCGCCGACGCCCACAAACCGCACCGGCAGGCCCAACTCGCGCGAGATTGCCACCACCACGCCGCCTTTGGCAGTGCCATCGAGTTTGGTCAGCACAATGCCCGTCACTCCTGCCGATTGCGTAAACTGCCGCGCTTGCTGCAGGCCGTTCTGCCCCGTGGTCGCATCCATGACCAGCAAAGTTTCGTGGGGAGCACCGGGCACGATGCGCTGCGCCGTGCGCCGCATCTTTTCCAGTTCCTGCATCAGGTTCTGTTTGGTGTGCAGGCGGCCGGCCGTGTCGACGATCACGTAATCGGTTTTGTGCGCAGTCGCTTTTTGCAGGGCATCGAAGAGCACGGCCGATGGATCGCCTCCAGCTTTCGTCTTGATCACTTCAGTGCCGGTTCTCTGTCCCCAGATTTCTAGCTGCTCGATAGCCGCAGCACGGAACGTATCGGCGGCGCACATCAGCACCGACTTGCCCTGTCCGCGAAACACCTGCGCCAGTTTGCCGATCGTGGTCGTTTTGCCGGTGCCGTTCACGCCCACCACTAGGATCACTTCCGGCGCGCCGTCCACGCGCGCCACGGGGCGCTCCGGTGTCGATGTCAGGATTGCCAGCAGCTCTTCTTTCAACAGTCGCTTCAGTTCGTTCACATCCTTGATCTGCTTGCGGTCGGCTTTGTCGCGGAGCTTGTCAAGGACTTCCTGCGTGGTGGTTGTGCCCAGGTCGGCCCCGATGAGGGTCGCTTCCAGATCGTCGAGCGTGGAGCGGTCAATCTCCTTGCCGATCGAAACCACGTCGTCGATGCGCTCGGCCAGATTCTCGCGCGTGCGCGAGACCGCCTGCTTCATGCGGTCAAGAAAGCTGGGTTTTTGCTGCTCGTCGAGGCTGCCAAAAAGGGTTTGAATCATGGGGTGTCCAACATCGATTATATGAGAAGCAGCTGGGCAGAATTGGTAATTGTGTAATTTGCAATTGGTAATTCAAACGAACTTGCCTGTGATCGCGCGGCTTCAGCAGGAACATTGCGAAGGCCGCAAAAAAATAGTCCCCCGCGGCGGAGGTCCGTGGTTGTGTTTCAAATTGCAAATTACAAATAACGCAATTACCAATTTGCTTTTAAGTCCGCATGGTTTCGATGGTGAGAGGGTCGGCCGGAGAAGGCGCCACGGCAGCCGCTACCGGTTCGGGCGTCGGAAGTTCGGCTGCCGGGAGCGGAGCCGGCGTTTTCGGTAAGCGGATCTCGCCCCGGTTAAACACAGCCAATAAGGCGGTGACGGCTCTGGGGTCCAGACGCTGTCCCGAAATATTCTGGATGATGCGCAACGCGTCCAGGGCGTCGTGCGCCTTCTGGTAGGGGCGGTTGGTAGTCAGTGCGTCGAACGTGTCGGCGACCGCGATCACGCGGGCAAGCAGCGGAATCTCCTCGCCTTTCAGGCCGTACGGGTAGCCGCGGCCATTGAGCGCTTCGTGGTGGAGTTCGATTCCGGGCAGCATCTCGCGCAACTGCGGCACCGGACGCAAAATGTTCGCACCCTTGGTGGTGTGCGTCTTCATGATTTCGAATTCTTCCGGAGTCAGCGCGCCCGGCTTCTTCAAGATGCGGTCTTCAATGCCGATCTTGCCCACGTCGTGCAATTGGGCTGAAACGCGCAGGACTTCGAGGAATCCGGGATCAAGCCCCATTTCCTTGGCAATCATCAGCGAGTAGCGCGTTACACGGTCGGAGTGGCCGCGAGTGTAGGGATCCTTTTCGTCGACCGCACCGGCCAACATCTGGATCGAGCCCATGAACAGCGCACGGTTCTCTTCAGCGGCCCGTTTCAAATCTTCAACGAATTGTTCCAGTTCCTCAGACATCGTGTTGAACGTGGTGGCCAGTTCGCCGATTTCTGTGCGCGTTTTCAGGTGAACCCGCTGCGAGAAATCGCCGCGCGCGATGGCGCGGCTGGACTGCGCCAGCACCTGCAGCGGGTTGGTCACGCGCCGCGCTGAGAAAATGCTCAAACCCACGCTCAGGAACACCGCGAGCCACGCCAGCAGCCGTCCCGTGCGCTGCATTTCGTAAATGCCGCGATAGGCTTCTTCGCGCGGCTTCTGGACCACGACCGCCCAATCGAGCGAGGTGACTGGACTGTAGGTTCCCAGCATCTCCACTGGCTTCTCGCCGCGGATGGTGAATTCGCGCGTCGCGGCCAACTGGGCCTTCGAGCCTTCGTCGACAAAATTCTTCACAATATCGAACTGCGCCATGTCCTGGCCGGTGGCGTACTGCGGCGATGCCGCAGCCACCAATCGTCCCTGGCTATCGACCACGTAGGGCATCAGCCCCGTCAGGCTGACCTGTTGCAATTGCCGGATCAGGTAATCGAGATCGACCACCGAGCCAATCATTCCGAGGAAACGGCCCGAATACATGATGGGCGAACTCACCAGCATGACCGTGCGCGTGGATTTTCCGCTTCCCACGGTCAGCGGCTGGCCGCTATAGGCTCTCCCCTCGCTCGCGGCCTGGAAGGCGCGTTCCAGTTCGCGCTGCAAAAAGGCGTCGGGCTCGATTCGTCCGGCTGATACGCCCTTGGCGTCGGCATTCAGCAGCGTGGCATACGCGATGTCATTCGACGACGAGACGAAATTTTCGAGCAGCGCGCGCAGTTCCGGCGTTTGGATATTCTGATCGCCGATATCGTTTCCGCTCTCCACCTGCACCGACGACGAGAGGTTGGCCAGCATCATCCGTATCGTTTCCTGATGCTGCGAGATATCGTCGGCCAGCGAGCGCGTCACCGTGTTCTGCAGAAGCATTTCGTTAGTTTTCAGCCGCTCCCGGTTCATCTGCTCGATCTGCTCGGAATAGAAGTACATGGGCAGAACGCTGATGGTGAGGAGTACGCCAAGGATGACGTACAACAGCGGAATGCGCGCGGGAATCGGCAGCTTAAACGGCAAAAAAGCAGTCCTGTCGGCCCGGGCGTGGGGGGTGCGCTGGTCCGCTCAGAATATATTTTAGGTTGGATTGAATTGCTGCTCTGAGGTGCTTAAAGTACAGCTGCCCGTTACCGAGGTACTGTGCCGAGGTCACCAAAGGACGTGAATGCTGCAGCGGACTGCGTTTGAACGGGCTTTCAACCTTCTGATCTTCAAACAAGCATATTCATGATGGCGAAGGCGCTTGCAGCCATGATCGCCGCTGCCGGAATCGTCAAGAGCCAGGCCCAGACGATGCGACCGGCGACGCCCCAGCGGACGGCGGACAGACGATGGACGGCGCCGACTCCTACAATGGCGCCGGTAATAGTGTGGGTGGTGCTGACAGGAATGCCAGCGAGGGCGGTAGTGAACAGCGTGATGGCGCCGGCGGTTTCGGCGCAGAAGCCCCCCACGGGCCTGAGCTTGGTGATTTTCTGGCCCATGGTTTTTACGATGCGCCAGCCGCCAAGGTAGGTCCCGAGGGCAATGGCGGCGTGAGCGGCAAGAATGATGGGCCAGTGCAGATGCCCCCAGCTTCCCAGCATGTCCGGTTTGCTCATGAACCCGCCGGTGTAGAGCGCGCCTGCAATCACGCCCATGGTTTTCTGGGCATCATTGGCGCCGTGCCCCAGACTATAGGCTGCGGCCGACAGCAATTGCAGCCGGCGGAACAGGCGGTCGACAGGTTGCGGCGCCGAGCGCCGGAAGATCCAGTAGATCGCGAGCATGAACAAGAAGCCCAGTACCAGCCCGATGATGGGCGCGACCACAATAAAGATGAGCGTTTTGTACCAGCCTTGAGGAATTACGACGGAAAAAATCGACCCAATGCCGTGGTGCAGCGCCGCATTTGCCATGGCCGCGCCCGCGTATCCCCCGATCAACGCGTGGGAAGAAGATGTGGGCAGGCCCCACCACCAGGTGAAAAGATCCCAGACGATCGCGCCGAACAGGGCGGCCAGCACGACCCATTGATCCACGAACTCCAGGCGAATCATGCCGCTGCCGATGGTTTTGGCGACTGCCGTGCCCAGGAAAAAGGCGGCGAGGAAGTTAAACGTCGCCGCCCACAGGACAGCCAGTCTTGGAGAGAGCACACGCGTGGAAACGACGGTGGCGATGCTGTTCGCCGAATCATGGAAACCGTTTACGAAATCGAAGATCAGTGCTACCAGGATCGTAATCAGAACCAGCAGGACGTCGGCGCGCACCGGAGAGAGGGGCCTCCAAAGTTTTTGTAACAGTCTGTCGCGAAACTAGGCGCTCTTCAGGACAATGGCTTCGATCACGTTGGCGGCATCTTCGGCCTTATCGGTGGCCATTTCCAGCACCTCGTAAAGTTCCTTGATCTTGATGAGTTTGATGGGATCTTTTTCGGTTTCAAACAAATTGCCGATCGCCTTCCGGCTGACGTGGTCCGCCACGTCCTCCAGCCGGTTGACCTCCTCGCAATGCTTCATGGCCGCGCCATTTTTTTCCAGCAAGGATACGCCGCGCGCCAGTTCCTCGCTCTGCAACACAATCAGACCGGCTAGTTCGGCGGCGGCCGGCGGAGGCTCGGAAATCTTATACATGACGAGCCGGTTCGCGGCTGCGTTCGTAAAGTCCAGCACGTCATCGAGCGAGGATGCGAGCTTATGAATGTCCTCACGGTCAAACGGCGTGATAAAGCTCTGGTTGAGTTTAGTAATGATGGCGTAGGTGGCGCGGTCGCCCTTGTGCTCAACCGCCTGCACTTGCTCGACCCGCATGTCGAGATCGCGGGGATCTTCCAGAATGTTCCGGAGAAGCTTCGCGCCCTCGGTGAGATAGCCGGAGAGTTCGGCGAAAAGCTCGAAAAACTTGGCATCGTGGGGAACCAGACGCACCAGTACCTCCTGCAAAACAGGTCCCGGCAGAAGAAAAGAACGGGCTCGATTGCTCCGTCCAGACACGAGGGCCTCTGCAATGGGTTCTATGAGAACCACAGAGTATACCCCATGCCGCGGCGACATGAATGGCGCCCCATGCAACGGGTTGCGCGGCGCCTTTCACCGTCGCGCACCGCCGTGCGCTCTTAACCAGCGCGCCGTGCGCTCCGTCACGCCGAACTTCCCTCGACCGTGATACAAAACTTGCATGGCACCGACTTCTGCCACGCCGGTTGGACCGGCCATCACTGCCCTTGCGCCCTGCCGTGCCGATCTGGCCGGAGGTACGGTCGATCTCTGGCCGTTATACCTGTTTCATCCTGGTGCACTGACACTCAACTTTGCGCTCGAAATTCTTACCACCTGCCGCATTACTCCGCTGGCGGGTGCACGCATCGAACTGCGTTCCCTTGATACGGGACGCGAGGACAACTTCGCCAGCCTCGCCGAACTGAACGGCAAGCGGAAGCCCGGGCATGCGTTGGCCGCGCGCGTGGTCAGTTTCTTCGCCCCCGAGCGGGGTTTTCGGCTGGAAACGAATTCGGAATCGCCCGCCGGCGCGGGCATTTCCGGGTCCTCGGCCATGACGATCGCCACCTGTGCCGCGCTTGCCCGATTCACGGGCCGCGACCTCGACCTTGAAAAACTGCGCGTGGTTGCACAAAACGTTGAGGCGCAGATCATCGGCGTGCCCACCGGCTGCCAGGACTACTACCCGGCCCTCTACGGCGGCGTCAGCGCCATCCGTCTCGATCCGGACGGAATTCGCCGCGCTCCCGTGCCCGTTGCGCCGGAAGAAATCGAGATGCGTTTCCTGCTTGCCTATACGGGTGCGCCCCGCCAGTCCGGAATCAACAACTGGGAGGTGTTTAAGGCCCACATCAACGGAGACCGCCACGTCTTCCGAAACTTTGAGAAAATCGTCGCACTCGCCCGCGATATGCATCAGGCTTTTCTGCGCCACGATTGGGAAGATGTCGCCAGGCTGATTCGCGAGGAATGGAAATTGCGCCGCACCAATGCCCCCGGCATCACCACGCCGAAGATCGACAAACTGATTGAAGTCGCGCGTAAGAACGGCGGCCGCGCCGCCAAAGTCTGCGGCGCCGGCGGCGGCGGCTGCGTTCTGCTGATGGTCGAGGAGGGCGCGAAGGGCGCCGTTTCGCGGGCGGTCGCCCAGGCAGGCGGCCTTATGCTTCCTCTTCGGGTGGCGCGCGAAGGATTGCGCATCTCGAAACTCGCCGCTCCCGGCAATCTTTGATCGGACCGGGCAGTCTATAATTAGGCGTGGGCATGGGGTGCTCCATGCAGTTGGTCCGCTCTCGCTTTTACCTTTGTCGTGCAGGTTTCAGTTTTCTGCTTGTCCTGTCGATCGGGTCTGCGCTGCTCCTCGCCGAAAATCCTCCGCGCCCCAGAATGTCCGCGAAAACACGCGAGGAAATTCTCCACGCCTTCAACGCCGAACTGGTCTACATCCGAACCAGCTTTCCGATGGGCAAGACGGGGCTGAAGCTCAAGAACGGTTCCATCACTCCAAATGGCCCCGAACTGACTCAGCTGTTGGCGATGTGGGGGCCAGCCTGCAAACCCGGCGACCGCGCCCGCATCAGCGATGTCACCATTAAGGGCGATTACATCCACTTCGAAATCAACGGCGGGCCAGCCAGAAAGAAGTGGTATCAGCACCTCCAGATCGAGGGTACGGCCACGATCACGCCCGGTAGCGGAGAGGCAAACCTTAACGCGCGCGGCTCGTATGTGGACCTTTTCTTTGATAAATACGTGCCAGAACTGACCGGACCCGAACTCAAGGAGTTGTTGCGTCCGGTCTTTGATTTCAATTCGCAATCGGGCCTGGAGGCCTATCTGTTAACCGTCCCCCCGAAAGTCAAGGACGCCATTACGCGACACCAGGTGCTGGTGGGCATGAATCAGGAAATGGTGATTTACGCCAAGGGCCGTCCCCCGCGCCGGGTGCGCGAGAAGGACGGCGATATCGATTACGAGGAGTGGGTCTACGGCGTGCCGCCGCAGGACGTCGATTTTGTGCGCTTCGTGGGAGACGAAGTTGTGCGCGTCGAGACCATGAGCGTCGACGGCAAGAAAGTCGTGCGCGTCGAGAAGGAAGTCGAACTGGGAGACACCGTCGCCAGAAAACAAGAGGATCGGCCGGTTAGCGCACCCACCTTGCGCCGTCCCGGGGAAGAAATGCCGGACGCGCCTTCCGGCTCTGGGCCCGTGATCTTGCCGCGGCCTACAGCTCCACCACCGGCAGGGTCTCCAGGCTCGGACCCGGGCCCGGACGTGTTCGGTCGATGACCCAGCGGCAAGGTCCTCACTTCCTCCGATAACATTTACACTACTTCCGTGAAGATTGCCCTGGGCCAGATCAATCCTACGGTGGGGGATTTCTCCGGCAACGCCGCCAAGATCATTCAGTTCGCCGCGCAGGCTCGAGTTGCGGGCGCGGGGATGATCCTGTTTCCCGAGCTATCGGTGTGCGGATATCCGCCGCGCGATCTGGTCGAGCGGCCGTCGTTTGTGGCCCGCAACCGCTCCGCGGCCGAGCAGATTGCCGCTGCGACCCAAGGTATCGCCGTCATCTGCGGCTTGGTCACTCAGGCCGAGGCTGACTCCGGGAAAACCGTCATGAACTCCGCCGCGTTGCTGCGCGATGGCCGCATCGAGTTCATCCAATCCAAGATGCTTTTGCCCACCTACGACGTGTTCGACGAGATGCGCAATTTTGCTCCCGCGCGCAGCCAGCAACTCTTCAGCTTCTGCGGCAGGCAGATGGCGCTGACGATCTGCGAGGACGCGTGGAACGACAAGAGTTTCTGGGACCGGCGCCTTTACCGCATTGATCCCATCGATGAACTTGTGCGCGCGGGCGGCAACTTCGTCCTCAATATTTCCTCCTCTCCATTTTGGCTGGGGAAGCGGGAACTGCGGCGCGACATGCTCGCGGCGGTCGCCAAGAATCAACACGTCCCGGTTGCGATGGTCAATCAGGTAGGCGGTAATGACAGCCTGGTGTTTGACGGATCGAGCTTGGTGATTGCTCCCGATGGGAATGTTATAGCTCAGGGCAAATCGTTTGAAGAAGATATTATCTTCTTTGATTCGGCGTCTCTTACCGGCGACATGCACGCGCAGATTGCGGGCGAAGAAGCGAGCGCCTACCAGGCGCTGGTTCTGGGCACACGCGACTACGTTCACAAATGCGGCTTCGAGCGCGCCATCGTCGGCCTGAGCGGAGGGATCGATTCCGCGCTCACCGCCTGCATTGCCGTCGATGCGCTGGGCCCGTCCAATGTGATCGGCGTCGGCATGCCCGGCCCTTACTCGTCTGCGGGATCGATCGACGACGCTCGCACCCTCGCGTCGAATCTCGGCATTCGCTTTGAGCTACTGTCAATTGACGAAATATATCAGGCGGCAACCGACACGCTTGCGCCCGCTTTTGCCGGGCGTCCCCCGGATGTGACAGAGGAAAATATTCAGTCGCGCGCGCGCGGGCTGATCCTCATGTCGCTCTCGAACAAACTCGGCGCGCTGGTGCTTTCGACCGGCAACAAGAGCGAAATCGCCGTCGGCTATTGCACCCTCTATGGAGACATGGTCGGCGGCCTGGCCGTCATCTCCGATGTGCCGAAGACGCTGGTGTATCGCCTGAGCGCCTATGTCAATTCGCGTGGCCAAGGCTTGGACGGGTCGGAGCCCAGCACGGAGCGTCGTCCCCACACCAACCAGTCCTGGCAGATCATTCCGCAGGCGACCATCGACAAGGCGCCGTCGGCCGAGTTGCGGCCTGATCAAAAGGATTCCGATTTGCTTCCGCCCTACGACGTTCTAGACACGATCGTCGAAGACTATGTCGAAGGGTTGCGCTCGGCCGAGCAGATTGCCGAAGCGCACCAGTTCGATCTCGGTCTAATGAAGCGCGTGGTCGCCATGATTGCGCGCAGCGAGTACAAACGCCAGCAGGCCGCCCCGGGAATCAAAATTACTCCCAAGGCGTTTGGGTACGGGCGGCGATTTCCGATCGCGGCCAGGACGGAGTGAGGCAAGTTGGGGACCCTTGGACCGCTCGGGGCTGCGCTTCGCTTACCCCGCTTCGCTCAAGATGACACCTTGATTTGCTTTCGCGGAGTGTAGTCGGTCGAAATGACAATTCGAGCGGGTTCTGTAACAATCGAATTTCCTATGACCAGAACCCATCGCCCGCTGTTTCTTCTTCTCTTGTTGTCCGGCATTTTCGCGGTACAAACCGGGATCGTTTGTGCGCAGAAGCCTCCCACTCTTTCCAAACGACCTGCCGATAAACCTGCGGCTGCATCTGTTGGGCCCAAGACCGGTCTGCCTACGGAAGACACGGTGAACTCGTTCCTGTTCCAGATGTTTGGTTACGACGCTTCCATCAGCTGGAAAATTCTGGAGATCCGGCCTTCGGAAATCGAAGGTATGGCTTCGGTCTCGCTCCTGATTTCCGGCCCGCAGGGATCGACGCCGAACCGGCTGCTGGTAACCTCCGATGGCAAGCACGCGCTCAGCGGCGACATTCTTCCTTTCGGGGCCAAGCCGTTTGAAGACGCGCGCGTGAAGCTGGAAAAGGGCGTCAACGGGATTTCCAAAGGCCCAGCGAAAGCGGCGGTGCTGATTGTGGAATTCAGCGACATGCAGTGCCCGCACTGCGCGAAAGCTGCGCCCGGCATCGAGCAGTTGCTGGCGCAGGAACCGGAAGCGCGCTTCGTGTTCCAGAATTTTCCGCTGCCATCGCATAGCTGGGCGGAGAAGGCCGCCGATTACGTCGACTGCGTGGGCCGGGCTTCGAATGACGCGGCGTGGAAGTTCATCCAGAAGACCTTCGAGGACCAGGCGAATATCACGGAATCGAACGTTGACGAAAAACTGAAAACGATTGCCACCAGCTCGGGCGTGAATGCGGATGAGATGGCCGCTTGCGCGGTGAAGCCGGAAACCAAGGCGCGGATTGATGCATCGCTTGAACTCGGCAAGGCGGTAGGAATCACCGCGACTCCGACTCTGTTCATTAATGGGCGCACGGTGAGCGCGGGCGCTCCCGGCGATGTGCTGAAAAAGATCGTCGATTTCGAAGCCAGCCAGGAAAAAGGCGAGGCGAGCCCGGCCAAGGGCGATAAGTAGAAGCTGGATCGTCATAAACCGCGGCGCCACCCAAAATCAAATGCAGCGCCGCGTCTGAGCGGTTGAGTTGGAAAGACTGGCTTATCTCGAGAGCCAGATTGCGGGCGGGTCCCCTCGATTCGACCCGAGCACCACATGGGGCGTAATCAGGATCAGGAGTTCGTCATCGGCTTCCATGTGGGAATGCTGTGAGGCCAGTACACCAAAGCCCGGGATTTGCGCGAAGGTGGGCAAACCGTCCAGACTGCGCTGGTCGGATTCCGTGACCAGGCCCGCGATTGCGGCCGGTTCGCCGTTCTTGAGGATGATGCCGCCGGTAAACTCGCGATTGTTAATAATCGGCACGCTATTCACGGTGCCGTTTCCCAGCGCGCGGAACTGTACGTTGAGTTCCAAGCCGACATCCGAATTGCGATGAACGGTGGGTTTGGCTTTGAGAGTGAGGCCGAGATCTTCATAATTGACGGACGGAAAGGGCGCGGTGTAGGACTGGTTTTGCAGGACGCCGGCAATGGCCGAACTGTTGGAGAGCGGCGCAAAACTGGCGTTCAGAACCGGGAAACGGGAGCCCACTTTGAGGGTTGCGTCCTTCCCCTGGGAGGCGCGCAACTCGACGTGCTGCAGGTTTGTGACGGAGCTTTCATTCAGGGAAAGCACGGCCGAGAGCTGGTCGAGGCTGACGCCCATGAAAGTGAGTCCGCCGCCGAAGGTAGCGAGCGGCTGGCTGAAAATAGAATTTCCCTGGCCTTGCAGCTGGGAGAGCAGCGCGGCGATGGTGGCGTTGCCAGCCTGGTTGATGCCGCCCGATGCGATCAACTGGTTCACCAGAGCCTGTATGCTCTGCCCGCCGAGCGCAGCCAGCGCGGAAGTCGGAATATTGTAGAGATTGAATTGATTGGGGACGTGCAGGCCGATATTTTTCGCGTAGGTGTGACTGACTTCGAGCACCTGCACATCGAGAAGGACCTCGGGCTGCGGCGAATCGATTTGGCCGAGAAAACGCGTGGCTGCTTCGAGGGCCGCGATCGGTCCGCGAACCGTAACGGTGCTGGCAGCCGTATTCAGGCTCACGAACTTGAATTCAAACAAAGTGCGGAGCGAGTTCACTACTTCATTCAAATCGGCGGGTGAGCCGGCGCTCGGTATATAGAAGGAACGCATGCCCATGTGATCGAAGACGCGATGGTTCTCAGCGTTGTCGAGGGCGGCGAACAGCACGGTGGGTTCAACCGCCACCGTGAAGCTTTTGGTGACGTCGGAGGCCGCCCGCATGGCGGTCGCAAAGTCGGCCTGGTCGAGATCGAGACGAACGCGGCGGCTCACGAAGGTATCGTCGAATACCACCGACAGGCCGTAGCTGGTGGCGACGGCCTCGATTAAGCCGCGCGAATCGCCGCGGTAGTGAATGTCGTGCGATCCGGCGAAACCGGGCTGAGGGGTGGCGTTGAGGTCGTCGGATTTGGCGACGACCTGCGCGGGACTGGCGGTGTGCGACGGCGGAGGCGGGAAAGCGTCCTGAAGTCGTTGCTGGGCAAACTCGTTCTGCGGATCGAGGTCCAACGCCTCCTGGAACTCGGTTAGCGCGTCGGCTCGCCGGCCGGCGAGCAGATCGCTGTTTCCGCGGTCGAGATGGACTCCCGCCAATTGCTCGCGGGTCATCTCGCGCGCCAGAAGGTACTCGGCATTCGTAGGGGCGATGCGGGCCGCGGCTTCGAATTCCTTAAAGGCCTGGTCGAGGTCTTGCGATCTCTCGAGTTTGAGGCCGCGCTTGAATGCCTGCCGGGCAGATTTGCTGTCCTTGGCGGAAGGCTGGACTGGAGCGACCATAATTGCGCAACCCGAGGCTGCCACCGGATCGGCGCGGGACGCCTGCACGGGACGCGAGGCGGTATCGGTATCGGCGCCGAAACACAGGCCGGCAAACAACAGTGGGATTCCCGCACGCAACCAATGCATATTGACTACTATAGAATGCCTGATCTGCGGTGTCTTGCAAGCGAAATGCTCAGGTGGGAACTACGGGCGTAATCGTGCCAGCTTTGTGAGTCGAGCGGTCATCGTTGTGGTCAACCCTGGCGTAGCATGAACCGTTCGATCTTCCGCGCGCGCCCGGTTTGGTCATCACACTGGACGACAACGGCGCACAGGCGAACGTCGCCGGAGGCGGGTTCGAAGCGCGCTGGCATGCCGCTCAGAAATCTTTCAATCACTAGTTCCTTTTTCACTCCGATTACGCTGTCATAGGGTCCGGTCATGCCTACGTCGGTGATGTAGGCGGTTCCTTTGGTAAGAACGGTTTCGTCGGCGGTTGGAACGTGGGTGTGCGTGCCCACGACGGCGGTCACGCGGCCGTCAAGGTACCAGCCGAAAGCGACTTTCTCGGACGTGGCCTCGGCGTGGAAATCCACGAACACTATCTTGGGCTTGAGCTTTTCGAGCAAGGCATCGGCGTGACGAAACGGATCGTCGCTGGATCCCATGAACACGCGTCCCTGCAGGTTAACGACGGCGTAGGCAACGCCATTCTTCTTGCCCTCGTAGACACCCCATCCCGGGAGGGTCGCGGGAAAATTTGCGGGGCGCAGCAGGCGGCGAGCGGGGCTGTGCGGATTGCCGTCGGCCATCTGAAAGTACTCGATGATCTCGCGCTTGTCCCAGACGTGGTTGCCGGTGGTCATCACGTCGATGCCGAGATCGAACAGTTCTTCGGCGAGTGAGGGCGTGATCCCGAATCCAGCGGCGGCGTTTTCGCAGTTGGCGATGACGAGATCGGCTTCGTGCTGGCGCACGAGTTCGGGCAGACGCTCCTTGACGATGGTGCGGCCGGGGCGGCCAAAAATGTCGCCGATGAAGAGAATATTCATGATGAGTTGCCAGTGGTTAGTCGTCAGTGATCGGGCGCGTGCAGTCCCGGCGAAGCCCAGCCAAATTTGGATGGTACCACGCGGAATTAGCCAGAACCGGTTTGATTCTGTTGCATCATGCGCGCTTCGAGTGCCAGGCAAAGACTCTGACGATCGTCTGGTTCAGGTCTCCTGACGTGTTACCTGCATTCGACGCTCGGCCGAGTTGGTCATTCTCGCGATTGTTGCGGCCCGACCCAGATGAGAAGAACAAGGGCTGGCACTGTCGCCACGGTGGTCAGCAGGAAGAACCGTACCCAGCCTAATTTCTCAGCCAGCACGCCTCCCGAGGAGGCCACCACCGTGCGGCCAACCGCCGCGAGCGAGGAAAGCAAGGCGTACTGGGTCGCGGTAAAGGCGGGCGAACATAGACTGGAGAGATAGCCTACCAAGGCTGTACCCGCCATTGCGCCAGTCACGTTCTCGGCGGTGACACACAGCGCAAGGTAGCCGAGCCGGTGCCCGCCTACAGCCTGCAGCACATAGAACAGGTTCCCGGCCGACTGGAGTACGCCGCACAGCACAAGCGAGCCGCGGAAGCCAAACCGTGCCGTTACCACCCCACCAACCAGAGCCCCAGCCACGGTCGCAAAGAACCCGACCAGCTTGGACACGGCGGCGATCTCTTGCAGGGAAAACCCGAGCGAGATATAAAGCGGTGTCGCCATCACTCCCGCCATCGCTTCCCCCAGCTTGTAGCCGACAATGAAGATCAGGATAAGCGGCCAAAGCGGCCGCCGCATGAAGTCGGTGAATGGGCCCGTCACTGCGGTGGCGAGCCATTGGCGAACTCCCTTCCATCCGGTTGCCCCGGTACGCGCAGTTTCCACCGGCACTTTCGGTTCCGGGCCAAACAGGAACACCAGCATTCCCACGCCAACCAGCGCCGCCATCGTGGAGTAAGCTGCAAACCACCCGGCGCGCGCTGCGATCACCAGTGCGCCCGCTCCGGAAACCAGCATGGCAATCCGGTAGCCGGTTTGGATCATGCCCGCGCCGGGCCCTTGCAGCTCCATCTCCAGGATTTCCACACGCCAGGCATCAATGACGATGTCCTGGCTCGCTGAAAGAAACGCGACGACGAGCGACAGGGCCGCCATCAGAGTCAAACTGTGCTGTGGATTGCACGATGCCAGGCAAAGTATTGCGCAGATCAAGGCGATCTGGATCGTGACTCCCCAACCGCGCCGCCGGCCCAACGGCAGCGGCGGCGGCACGCGATCAATCAGCGGCGACCACAAGAACTTGAGCGCGTAGGGCGTGCCGACCAGAGCGAAGGCGCCGATCGCTGCCCGCCGCACGCCCGCTGTCGCAAGCCATGCTGAGAGGGTTGAGTAAGTGAGGAGGAGCGGCAGGCCGCTGGCGAACCCGAGTGCCAGTACCTGGAGCACGCGCCGGTCAGTATAGGCTGTGACCGAGCGCCGCCAGTTTGTCGTGGCGTGCTTTGCGGTGATGTCGGGTAATTCCTTCATCGCGACCTTTCGGCACCCTTCTTCGTTTCAAAAACCAGACCAGATTACCATCGCCTGGGGCAATAGTACCGACAGGTCGCTTATGAGAACTGAGAGCTGAGATCTGCCTACTGCCCACTGATCTCAGCCGTCTTCAGGAAGCCGTAGTTCCCCGATGGCTTCAGGTGGACGTTGCGCACCCGCTTTGTGTGCACGAGTACGTTGTCGAGGAACCATAGATTGATGTAGGGCAAGTCGGTGGCAAGGATCTCCTGAACTTCGTTGTAGATAACCTTGCGCCGGCCAAGGTCGGTTTCCGAGCGCCCCTGGTTGATGAGCACGTCGAGCCTCGGGTTGACGTAGAAACTGCGGTTGGCGCCGTGGGGCGGAAATTTATCGGAGTCGAAAGCGTATTCGAAGATGTCGGGATCTTCGTTGCTGCCGATCCAGCGCAGCGAATACATCTGATAAGCGCCGCTGGTCACGTCGGCAAAAAACGTGGCGAACTCGAAAGTCCGGATGTCGAGAGCGATTCCGACGTCACGCAATTGCTGTTGCATGACCGCAACCATCAAACGCGTTGATTCCTCGCTTGTCGAGGTCTTCATCGTCAGATGAAACCGCACTCCGTTGACCGCGGAGTAGCCGGCAGCGTCCAGGAGTTGGCGAGCTTTTTCCGGGTCGTAGTCATATTTTGGAACGTCGGCGTCGTAGGCCCAGCTTTGCGGCGGAAGAATGCTGGCGGCGGGGTGGGCGAGATCCCGCCACAGGTACTGGATCATGGGGCGGCGATCGATGGCATAGGCGAGCGCGTGGCGCACGCGCACATCGCGAAGAATTGGATCGCGCAAATTGAAGGCGAGGTAGGCAACCACGGTTCCGGGAGCGTGCTGGACTTCCAGGTTCGGTTCCTTTTGGAGAGCGAGAACCATATCGGACGAGAGCGAATTACTGACGATATCGGCACTGCCCTTGCGGAGTTCGAGTGCGCGCGTGGTGGGGTCGGGCACGACGGCGAAACGAACGCGAGGCACGTGCGGTTTTTCACCCCAATAGTTGTCGTTGCGTTCAACGACCACTTCTTTATCCGGTTCGGCGCTGCCGAAGCGAAATGGGCCCGAGCCGATTGGGTGCTCGGTCATTTCGTTCAGAGAACCGTAGGGCACAATGCCCATGGCGCCGTCGGACAGGTTCCAGAGCAGAGTCGAGAACGGCTGCTTCAGGCGGAAGATAACGGTGTATTCGTCGGGGGCCTCGAGGTGATCGACGTACCGGTAGGCGGCGGCGCGGGTGGTGCGGATCTTTCCTTCGAGCATCGAGTCGAAGGTCCACTTCACGTCTCGCGCGGTGAGCGGGCGGCCATCATGAAACGTCACGCCGCGCCGGAGGTGAAAGATATAGGTGAGTGGGTCGGGAATCTCCCAACGCTCAGCTAGAGCGGGCGTGACGTTGAGATGGCCGTCGCGGTTCAGCAGGTCATCGAAGATGAGGGCGTCGATACGCTCGGAATATGCGTCAATGCCGACGCGGGGGTCGAGATTCGTTGGGCTGCTCTCGATAATCATGACCAGCGTGTTGGGGTTGGGCGGCTGGGAACAGGAAAGAAGAGAGAGCGCCAAAACCAATCCAAACAAAAAAAATCCCCGCGTACTTGTCATCCCGAGCGAAGCGAGGGATTTCAATCCAGGGAAACTCTGATTATGCGTGGCGCGGGCGCCCTCGCCCATGAAACCCCGGCGATTAAAAGCAGCCCTCGCCCTTCTTTGAAGATACTTAACCAGAATGTCTCTGCGGACAGGGTGCACGGGGGATCCCGGAACACTGCTGGCGGAATCTGGGAGGCTTGCGTCACGCATAGGAGATCTTTCCCAAAATCGCGGAGCGCCTGGCTCCCGTAGCCGCGGGGATATTGGAGGGGCGGCGATGCCAGGTTTCATAGGCAAGGACGGCAAAGGCGACCGCTTCTTTGGCCTCGGCCGGGATGCCGAACTCGTCCGAGAGGCGAAGGCTGATTTGGAGCGGCATGAGTTCACGGCGCAGCATCGCCAACAGCGTTGGATTATTTGCGCCGCCGCCGGAGACGATCAGATCGCGGTAGTTTTTGCGCTTGCGCAGCACGAAGTGTTGAATGGCGTCGGCCACCGATCGCGCGGTCAGCGCGGTTGCGGTCGCAACGATGTCGGCCTTGTTTCGGCCGCGAGTCATTTGCAAAAATCTGCTGACGTATTCGCGGCCAAATTCCTCACGTCCGGCGGTGCGCGGGGGACGCTGCCGGAAAAACGGCGCCCTCATCAATCGTTCGATCACGTCTTGGCGCGGTTCGCCCGAGGCCGCGATCTTGCCGTCGCGGTCGTAGCTCCTGCCAAATAATTCCTGGACAACGGCATCGATGACCATATTGCCGGGGCCGGTATCGAATGCGACGATCTGGCGCGGAGAAGCGTTTGCGGGAATCGCAGTGAGATTTGCAATGCCGCCGATGTTCTGCGCGACGCGACCGATATGCCGGTCGCGATAGAGAAGATAGTCGAGAAAAGGAACAAGCGGCGCTCCCTTCCCGCGGGCGGCCATGTCAGCGGGACGAAAATCGGAAACGACGGGCACGCGCAGGCGGGCAGCGATAACGGCGCCCTCGCCGGTTTGCCAGGTCACGGCGAGCTTGCGTCCGAGAAATGGGCTGGGCGTTCCCTGGTGATAGAGCGTCTGGCCGTGACAGCCGACGAGGTCGAGCTTTACATGGTGCTTGCGGGCGGTTTTGGCCACGGCTTCGGCATAGAGTTCTCCCAGCAGAAAATTCAGGCGGGCGAGGTCGGCTACACGCGCCAGTTCGGCGTTCATGGTTTCGAGAATCACGCGGCGGACACGCGCGGGGAAGGGAAACTCCTCATGCGCAAGAAGTGTGTGGCGCGGGCGCCCTCGCCCGCGTGTGGATAGCTGCACGAGCGCCACGTTGATGCCATCGGCTGAGGTGCCGCTCATCACGCCGGCTACGATCATGCGCTGCGCTCCTCGTTGAAGCCGGCGGTGTCTAGCGCGGCGATGCGAACCTGTTCGCCGAATTCCCATAGCTGACGGGTTAGCTTTTCTACCCGGGCCGCGGTGGGGGGCGGAGTACGCCGATGTGCCAGATGCATTTTCTTAAAAGCCAGCACGCGGCTCGACGATTCCTGCGCGCGCTTTGCAAATTGCCGGTCGCGCTCGGCCTCGCGGATCAACGCTTCGTGCGCACGGAGAATGAAATCTTCCCGATGGCAGATGAGCGCCAGATCGCCTCCAGCGCGGATGTGGCCGACGGCTGCCTGCTCGATGGGCGCGGCGGCCAGCGCTCCGCCCATCTCGAGATCGTCGGAGATGATCAGGCCGCGGTAGCCGATTTTCTTGCGCAGGATCTCGGTGATCCACTTCTTTGAGAGCGAGGCTGGCATTTTCTGTCTGGTGACGGCCGGGAAGGCGGCGTGCGAAACCATCACTAGCGACAGTTCTGGGCGCAGGAGTCGATAGGGCACGAGGTCTTCGGCCCACAGCTTCCTGAACGATTTGTCAACGCTGGGGAAATCGTGGTGGGTGTCGAGATTGGCTTCGCCTAAGCCGGGGAAGTGTTTGCCGCAGCCTAGAACGTAGGCGTCGCGCAGACCGCGAAGAAATTCGCGGGCATAGCCGACGACTTCCTTGGGATTTGCCGAGACCGCGCGTGAGCCCAAGACTGTTTTTGAGGCTGCGAAGGCGAGGTCGAGAGTCGGAGCGAAATCTACGTTGAACCCCAAGGCCCGGCAGTTCTCGCCGATCAGGCGTCCGTGCTTGCGGAAGAGCTTGCGATCGCCGGTTGAGAAGACATCGGCGGCGGAGGGCGTGGGGCCGAGCACATCGCGGAAACGGTCGACCTGGCCGCCTTCGAGATCGACGCAGGTGAAGAGCGGCGACTGGACGCATTTTTGGCATTCGCGCAGCAGGCGGTGCGTTTGATCAACCGCGGTGATGTTGCGGGCAAACAGGATCACACCGGCGGGCTGGATTTGTGTGAGCAGGGAAGCGAGACGCGGGGACATCTCGGTCGCGTCGAAGCCGATGATGAGGAGTTGGCCGACCGACCTTCCGATGGGCACTAGGTTCCGTCTCCGAAATTCGGTTGTGGGTTCCGGCGGCCGACCGACTTAAACCATTGGACGATTGCCATACAGTAGATGACGAGAGCGATCTGGCGTACAACCGATCCGCTGATGGCTACAATGTGGCCTACGGTCAAAGAAATCGGAAAGCAGCTCAATAAGGCGTAAACAGCGAAGTTAGTTCCCATTAATACGGAAGCAATCTTCACGGACTTCTTTGGGATTCTGAATGCAAACATGAAAAAGTAAATTGCGACGATGGCCTCAAAAACTTTGGGGAAGATGCTCCAATAATTCATGCGGAGGCGCGTCGGTCCGATGAAATGGCCTAGGACGACTTGGTGGATTTCCTGTGCTAGCAACAGTCCGCAGATGACGGAGAGGGCTGCCATCCACAGCATGATTTCGAGGTTGCTCTCGATCGCCATGCCGAGGATGTGAACGGGCCGTGTGTCAGACTTCGCACTCATTAGATTTCCTTCTTCAGCTCCGCCAGCAAGTTTAGCGCCTCTAGCGGGGTTAGCCGGTTCAAATCTACTTCGCGTAGCTTTTCCAGCACTGGCTGCGATATCGGAGTGAAGATCGTTAGCTGGGCTGGACGGTCGGGCTGGGATCCGGGTGTCAGGTGCTCGGTCAGGCGACGCTCGGCGGACTCGTGCTCGGCCAGCACTTCTCTTGCGCGCACTACTACTTCATTCGGCAGGCCGGCCAGCTTGGCTACTTCTATGCCATAGCTGCGGTCGGCGGCGCCGGGCTCGACTTTACGGAGGAAGACTACGCTTCCACCCGCTTCTTTTACCGAGACGTGATAGTTCTTCACTCCGCTCAGTTGCTCGGCCAGTTCGGTCAGCTCGAAGTAGTGAGTGGCGAAAAGAGTTTTGGCATGGACGCGCGCGTGCAGGTATTCGATGGCAGCCCAGGCTATGGCCAGGCCGTCGTAGGTGGAGGTGCCCCGGCCGACTTCGTCGAGGAGGATCAGCGAGCGTGGCGTCGCGGTGTGCAGAATCGCCGCCGTCTCGGTCATTTCGACCATAAAGGTCGAGCGGCCTCGGGCCAGGTTGTCGCTGGCGCCAATGCGCGTGAAGACGCGGTCGACAATTCCGAGGCGCGCGGCGCGTGCCGGGACGAACGAGCCCATCTGCGCCATGATTACGATCAGCGCGGCCTGACGCAGATAAGTGCTCTTGCCGCCCATGTTCGGGCCGGTGAGGATGATGATGTTATGCGTTTTCGAGTTTAAGAAAAGATCGTTCGGGACGAAGCGCTCGTTTATTCCTAACGCGCCAGCGGCGAGTTCCTGCTGCTCGATTACAGGATGGCGTCCATCGATAATTTCGAGCTCGTCAATTTCGATGTCGGCGGTGTGTTCGGCGCGTTTGGGCAAAACCTTTGACGGTGATTCGGACCCCGGTTGCGACGTGGGCTCGGAAGTTGACTCAAATTTCGGCCGGCAGTAATTGCGCAAGGCGGCGATGTGGGCGAGGCAGGCCACCACGTCTACCTCGGCCAGCGCCAGCGCGGTCTGGCGGATGCGCTTGGCTTCGGCGGCGATCGCCGAGCGCAATTCGGCGAAGAGGCGGCGCTCGATCTCGACGATTTTTTCCTGGGCATCGAGAATCTTCGACTCGTACTCCTTCAGTTCGGGAGTGGTGAAGCGCTCCGCATTGACCAGCGTTTGCTTGCGCTCATAGTCGGTGGGAGCGTGGTGCAGGTTGGCCTTGGAAATCTCGATGTAGTAACCGAAGATCGAGTTGAATTTCACTTTGAGCGAGGCAATGCCCGTGCGTTCGCGTTCGCGCTGCTCAACCTGGGCGAGATATTGTTTCGAATTGCGGCTCAGGTCACGGAGTTCGTCGAGGTCTTTATCTACGCTGGATGCGATTACGCCGCCATCGGCCAGGGTTAGAGGAGGCTCAGGAACGATGGTCTGCTCGATCTTCTGACGGAGATCGGCCAGTTCGTCCAGTCGTTGGTGCAGTTCCGCCAGCCGTGCAGCCGAAAATCCAGCGAGCGCTTTTCGCACTTGTGGAATGCGCGCGAGCGATACGGCCAGCGCCAGAATATCCCGCGGGTTCGCCGTTTCGAGGGTTACGCGGCTTAGCAGTCGTTCGAGGTCAAGGATGCCATCGAGCGTTCGCCGCAGTTCTTCGCGGCCGATGATGTTTTTGACCTGCGCTTCGACGGCATCGAGACGCGCCTGAATCTCCGCAGTTTCGATCGATGGGCGGAGCATCCACGCGCGGAGCAAGCGCTTGCCCATAGGCGTGACCGTCGCGTCGAGACAGCGGACGAGCGTGACGCCGGCGTCAGTTCCGGCGAATAGAGGTTCTGTCAGCTCCAGGTTGCGCACCGTGGTGGCATCGAGCACCAGGCAGTTTTGCCGTTCGTAAAAGCCGACGCGGTCAATGTGATTAAGCGTGCCGCGCTGCGTGGAGCGAATGTAATAGAGGATGGCTCCCGCGGCTGAGGCGGCCGCGGTTTTTCCGGCCAGGCCGAAGCCTTCGAGCGAAAGCACGCCGAAGTGGTTCTCGAGCAGAGGAAGGGCGTGGTCCGGGGAAAAGATCCAGTCGTCGAGCGGCGTTTCGGCCAATCCGCCCGGAGCGAGATCGGTCCGGCGGTCGAGAAGCGGTGCAGAAGATCCGTATAGCAATTCCTTTGGACGCAATTGTTCAAGTTCTTCTTGAATTCGCCGTGCGGCCGATTCACCGGCAAATTCGGTGGCTCGAAACTCGCCAGTGGAAAGGTCGAGGGCGGCAAATCCAGCGCGGTCGCCGACGGTTGCGACGGCAGCCAGGAAGTTGTTGTCCTCGGCATTGAGGGACGAGTCGGCGGCGGTACCGGGCGTGACTACGCGGGTTACTTCGCGGCGCACAAGCTTCTTTGCGAAACGCGGGTCTTCGACCTGCTCGCACACGGCCACTTTGAACCCGCGGCGGATGAGTTTCGCGATGTAGCCCTCGGCCGCGTGGTAAGGCACGCCGCACATTGGAATGGCTACGCCTTTCTCCTTGTTGCGCGAGGTGAGCGTGATTTGCAACTCGCGGGCCGCCAGCACCGCATCGTCAAAAAACAGTTCGTAGAAATCGCCGAGACGGAAAAACAGCAGAGCGTTGGGGTGCTCTTTCTTGACGGAGGCGTATTGCCGCATCAGGGGAGTGGAGGGATCGGACATAAAGCGATGGGTCATTTGTAATTTGTAATCTCGTAATTTGCAATTGCGGCGGTGGCCGGGTGCACCCGGGGAGCACCGCGCAATTACAAGTCAGGGAACCACCAAGTCCAATTTGACTGATTGGGCGCGTTTTGTTCTCCTTTACTCTATGGAACTTCGCAAAGACCCGATCACGCGCTCATGGGTGATCATTGGCGACGATGTTGTTGAGTCTGTGCCGCCGCCGCAAGCCTGCCCGTTTTGCGGTCCCTCCGCCGATACGGCGCAAGTTATTGCCACCGTGCCCGGCCTCAACGGCAACGCCTGGTCGGCGCGGTCGGTGGTGCATCCGCAGGCGCTTTACCACATTGAGGGGGAACCAGCACGTCGCGGTGACGGATTGTACGATCGGATGAGAGCGGTAGGCGCGCATGAGGTGCTGGTTGAGAATCCGAGCCACGACGGCCACATCTGGAACGTCTCGGACGCCGAGGTCGAACAGTTCCTGCGGCTGGCCGCGTTGCGCATTCAGGATCTGAAACGCGACAGCCGTTTCAAGTACGTCAGCATCTTCAAAAATCATGGCGAGCGAGCAGGAGAGGCATTCGCGCACCCTATTTCCCAGCTGACGGCGACTACGTTCGTGCCGCGGCGGGTGCTTTATGAACTGCGCGCCGGGCGCGACTACTTCGAGAGTAAAGAGCGGTGCGTGTTTTGTGACATTATGTCGCAAGAAGAGCGGCAGAATCTGCGCGTGCTCGAAATAAGAGGAGATTACGCCGCCATTTGCCCCTATGCTCCGCGGGTTCCGTATGAGACGTGGATTCTGCCGCGCACGCACGAAGCGGCATACGAGCGCACGGCGACCACGCGGGCGGGCAACATGGCGGACCTGGCGGCCTTGCTGCGGCACACGTTGCAGCGCATCCGTACGGTTTCGGAAGCATTTCATCTCGTGCTTCATACTTCGCCGAACAGCCAGCATCCCTCGGGGGCGTTGGGATATTGGGAAACACTCGATAACGACTATCACTGGCACATCGAGATTCTGCCCATCATCGAAGCGAAAGGGCGGTCCTATACCTTTAAGGAGACGTATTATTCACCGGTTACATCGGAGACGGCGGTGAAACGATTGCGCGAGGCGAAGATTTGAGCTGACTCCGGTGAGCAGCGCTACAGCGCTCGACTCTCGAGTGGCAAAACCGGGGCTGGCGCAGGGCATCTCGAACTGGTTTTTCCGAATCCTCAGGTGGTGTTCACGATGACCGTCCGGCGCCTGAAAACGTACGCGAGTTTCCAGGGATACGTATATCAGTATTATTTTGTCGGCCAGCGGCCGGCGATGGCCGCGCCGGAGGCGACAGAGTACGTCTTTGACGTCACCGCGGATCGCAAGCTGACTTTCGTGGTCAGGATTTTCGTGTCACGAGCGGCGGTGGCGGAGTGGGGGGAAGTACACCGGCGGCCTCTCAGCGACTCGGAACAGTATGCGGCGGTCAAACTGCGGCTGTTTCGGGCCTTCGACGAAGTTAGCGATATGCAAGCCGAGGGCCCGGAGTTCGAGATCGACCTGGACTTCTTAGAGGAGTCGCTTGCCTCGCTCGGGGTAGTGTGACGGCCGAGTGTGACGTACATCACATGTGCATGTGATAACGCCCGTTCCCGCGCATCCCTGCTGCGCGGCAATCTATAATTGCCCAGGCGGGGTGAGGCGGTATTCACCAGCCCGGGCAAAATCCAAACCTTATGACGCTGATGTGGCTTCGGGTAGCGCTGGTTTTTTACGGGGTAGGCTTGCTGTATGCCCTGGTGGCGCTGACTCGCACGACGGAACTGCTGAGCAAAATTGCGCTGCATGCCGCGTACCTGGGCATGGTTTTTCATCTGGTCTCGCTCACCGAAGCGGTAGTGCAGAGCGGGCAATTTGCCGCGGCCTCAATCCATAATTCGGAATCCTTGCTGGCGTTCCTGATCATGGTAGTTTTCATGATCGCCTACATGGTTTATAAAACCACGTCGCCCGGCATTGTGGTCTTTCCGCTGGTTTTTCTGCTGACGTTCGTGGCGGCCACCGGCCAGCAACCGCTGGTCTTTACCTCGCTTGCGGTCCAGCGCGGATGGCTGGTTGTTCACATTCTCATGATCTTTACGGGCTATGCCGCGCTGTTTCTGAGTTTTGGAGCCAGCATCCTCTATCTGCTCCAGGAGCGGGCGCTCAAATCGAAAAGCGCGAGTGGAATGTTCTCGCGATTGCCTGCGCTGCAGGTGATTGACGACATCGGTAACCGATCTCTGATGCTTGGCTTTCCCTTCATGACACTGGGCCTGATCGCCGGATCGGTGGTGGCCGAATTTGCGTATGGGAAGGTTGATTTTCTCGATCCCAAGATTCTGCTTTCAGTTCTGATGTGGGCGGTGTACCTGCTCATGGTTTACACACGGCTGACTGCCGGATGGCGCGGGCGCCGGGCGGCCATGCTGGCGAGCGTGGCGTTCGTGGCCGCGATCGTGGCGTGGATTGCGAACTACTTCAGCGGAATGCACAGGTTCATCGCATCATGAGATTCCAGCTCATTGGCGTGAACCACAAGACAGCGCCGGTCGAGGTGCGCGAGCGCCTGGCGATTCCCGAGTCGAGGCTGCCGGAAGCCTGCAAGAGGCTCGCGGAGCACCCCGCGGTTGCCGAGGGCATGATTGTTTCCACGTGCAATCGGGTTGAATTCATCGCCAACATGAAGAATGGGACGGGCGATCTGCGCGAGTTCCTGCGCGAGTATTTCGAAGTGGATCCCAGTCAGTTTGAAAACCACCTCTACGAGTTCAAGGAAGACGAGGCGGTGCGCCACATCTTTCGCGTGGCTTCGAGCCTCGACTCGATGGTGGTGGGTGAGCCGCAAATTCTCGGCCAGGTGAAGGAAGCCTATGCTACGGCCCGCGCCGTTGGTGCGGTGCGCGCCCAACTGGATCAATTGCTCACCCGCGCCTTTGCTGTGGCCAAGCGCGTCCGCAACGAAACGGCGGTCGGTTCGTCTTCGGTTTCAATTGCATCGGTGGCGGTCGAACTGGCCGAGAGAATTTTCGGCAGCCTGAACGGCAAATGCGTGTACCTGGTGGGAGCCGGGAAGATGAGCGAACTGGCTGCGCGCCATCTGCTGGCGCACGGCGCCGCGTCGATCTTTGTCGCCAACCGGACTTATGATCGCGCCATCCGGCTTGCGCAGAAGTTTGACGGACAGGCGATCGAGTTCAGCCGGCTTTACGAGACCTGCGACCGGGCCGACATCGTCATTACGTCGACGGGGGCTCCGCACTTCGTCTTCAAACCCGAACACGGCGAAAAGTTTCTTGCGCGCCGGCGAAACCGGCCAATGTTCTTCATCGATATCGCCGTTCCGCGTGACGTCGATCCGGAGATGAACAAACTGGATGGCATCTTCGTTTACGATATCGACGATTTGCAGCAGGCGGTCAGTTCGCACGTTGCCGATCGCAAGAAGGAGGCCGAGAAGGCCGAGGCCATCGTCAAAGACGAAGTCGAGAAATTCCATGCGCGCCTGCAGACCCTCGATGTTGTGCCCACGATCGTCAGCCTGCAGGACCATCTGGAAACGATTCGTACGGCCGAGATCGATCGCGTTCGAGGACGCCTCGGCTCCCTGACCACGGACCAGGAAATGGCCGTCGAGGCACTGACGCGGGGCATCGTCAACAAGATCATGCACACACCAATCAGCACGCTTAAGACGGCGGCACGGGATCCCGAGTCGACGACGGTGATCGAACTGGTGCGGCGGCTCTTCAACCTGCAGGATCGGATTCTGCCAGATGGAGGGAAGCCGGAACGAGCGAAGGGCGGTAGCGAACAGGAAGCCGCGGGCCGCGCCAATTCTCACCCAGGAGTGCGGAACTGATGGCCCGGCTGCGCATTGGTTCCCGCGGTTCGCAACTCGCTCTCTGGCAGGCCCATCACATTTCGGACTTGCTGCGGTCGCAGGGTCACACCGTCGAACTTGAGATTATCAAGACGACCGGGGACAAGATCACCGATGTGGCGTTGGCCAAAGTCGGCACGAAGGGCATGTTCACCAAGGAAATTGAAGAAGCGCTGCTGGGAAAGCGCGTTGACCTTGCCGTGCACAGCTTGAAGGACTTGCCAACCGAACTTGCTTCCGATTTCGAAATCGCCGCGATCACCGCGCGTGAGAATCCCCGCGATGTTTTTTGTTCGGTCAAATTCGCCAACATCGAGGCGCTACCCGAGCGGGCCAACGTGGGCACCAGCAGCCTGCGGCGGCAAGCTCAATTGAAGGCGATCCGCCCGGATCTTACTATTCATCCTCTGCGGGGAAATGTCGACACGCGCCTGCGCAAACTGGAAGCGGGTGATTACGACGCGATTATCCTGGCGGCAGCCGGATTGAACCGGCTCGGCAAGACGCAACTGGTGCGGCAGGTGATCCCCGCCGAAATCATGACGCCGGCGGCGGGGCAAGGAGCGTTGGGGATTGAAATTCGACGCGGCGATGCGGCCACACGCCAGTTGCTGGCATTTCTGGATGATGCCGCGGCACGCGCAACGACCACCTGCGAACGCGCCCTGCTCAATAAGCTCGGCGGCGGTTGCCAGGTTCCAATTGGAGCGTTCGCGGAAATCAAAAGCGGCGAAATTCACTTGAGCGCGCTCGTCGCCCATCCTGACGGCTCGAAGATCCTGCGGGAAGTGCGCGCCGGCAGCGATCCGGCAGGCCTGGGCGAAGAAGTTGGCGAAACACTTTTGGGGCGCGGCGGCGATCGCATTCTCGAAGAGGTGTATGGACAAGGGTTTGCTTTGCCGCAACAACCGTAAGAACCAGCTCTTGGCTTTCAGCTTCGGCTCTTGCGATTCACTTCTTGACCACGAATTGAGACAAACAGGCTGGAGGAGAAGCTTGGCGAAGAGGTCTAAGCCCAGTTCACCCGCGCTCGCAAAGGCTAAAGAGGATCGGCAGGGAATCGGGCCGCTACGACAGTCTGGCCTCGACCTTCGGGCGGCGCTTCCGCCCGGCTTGACCTTTTTTTCAAACTGGTCTTCGGTTCACTCCTACGCTTTTCTCGCTGCCGCAACAATTCTGAGTTTGCTGCCTTTCTCGGCGAAGGCATTCAACGTTGACGATACCCTGTTCGTTTTCGCCGCCCGGCAGATCGTGAAACATCCGCTCGATCCATACGGATTTGAACTGGTCTGGGAAAAAAGCGCGCGGCGCATGTCTGACATAACCATGAATCCTCCGCTCGCGTGCTATTACGCGGCCGTGGTAGGTCGCATCGTGGGGTGGTCTGAAAGAGCGCTTCACCTGGCATTTCTTCTGCCCGCGCTCGCTATGATTCTTGGGACCTACCGCCTGGCACGGCGCTGCACACGCTTTCCTCTGCTGGCCGCGTTGGCCGCCCTGCTCACTCCGGGCGTGCTGGTCTCGGCGACCAGCGTCATGTGTGACACGATGATGGTGGCGCTGTGGATTTGGGCGGCGATTCTCTGGACGGAAGGACTCGAACCGGTGAAGCCGGTGTATTTGATCGCCTCGAGTTTCCTCATTGCTGCCAGCGCGCTCACCAAGTATTACGGGATCGCGCTGATTCCACTGCTGCTGGTCTACTCGTTCGTGCGGCTGCGCCGGTTGGGATGGTGGGCGGCTTACCTCGCGATCCCGGCCATGAGTCTGGTTGGCTACGAAATCTGGTCGGCGGGACTCTACGGCCGGGGCTTGATCGAGGGCGCTGCGAAGTTTTCCGGCAATCAGCGGGAGTTTCAACAAGGCTCAACGATGGCGCATGCCCTCGTCAGTCTGAGTTTTGTGGGAGGGTGTACGCTGTCGGCGCTTGCGTTCATGCCGCTCTTCTGGCGGTGGAAGCAGATCCTCTTAGCTGCGTTGTTCAGCGTGGTGGCCGCCTTGGCGCTGACGTTCAACTGGGTTGACTATGGAGTGCACGTGGGAGGGCATAAGGCAACTCAGTCGATCATGGAACATTGGGCGCTGATTTCATTTCAGTTGACGCTTTGCATTCTGGCTGGGGTTTCCGTTTTGGCGATAGCCATCGCCGAGGTTTGGAGGCACAAGAAGGATGCGGATTCGTGGTTGCTGGCGCTCTGGGTGGTGGGGACTTGGATATTTGCCGGGTTTCTGAACTGGACCGTGAACGCCCGCTCGGTGTTGCCGCTCATACCCGCGGCGGGCATTCTGATGTTTCGCCGCCTGGACTGGTTTCCGAGCATCCTTACGCCGCGAGGGGCGGCCGCCGTAATGGCCTGCGCTGTAGCCGTTGTGGGGCTGTTGTCGTTTTGGGTCACTGCATCGGATGTTGCTTGGGCAAACTCCGCGAGACAGGCTGCTGATCTGATTTATCAAAAGACGCGTGCAGAGCGGGGGACCGTGTTTTTCGCCGGACATTGGGGCTTTCAGTACTACATGCAAGCCAAGGGGTTTATTCCTGCGGATCAGGTGAATTCCCCCTTTCGAGAGGGCGACTTGGTCATCATGCCCGAGAATAATACAGAACTCATCGGCCGTCCCAGCGAGTTCCGCTTCGTGGCCCAAGAGGATCTGGAGGTCCTGCGCGGCAAGCTTGTTACGACCATGGATTCGGCCCTGGGGGCTGGTTATTATTCTTCCTACTGGGGCCCGCTTCCGTTTGCTTTTGGTGGAGTTCGCCCAGAGCTTTATCAGATTGGCCGGCTGGCGCCATTGCAGCCCCGGAACAAGGCTGCCGATCATTAAGGAAAACTGCAACGAGAGCTGACTCATGCGCAAGGCAAATGAAAATTATCCGCTCCGCGGCACACGCATTCTGGTTGGACGAGCGCGGCATCAGGCTGGCAGTCTGTCGTCGAGCCTGCGCGCGCTTGGGGCCAGCGTGATTGAGATTCCATTCATTGAGATCCGCAAGCCGAAATCATTCGCTCCCATGGATCAGGCATTGAAGAGGCTTGCGACCTATGACTGGCTGATTCTTACCAGTGCCAACGGCGTGGAGGCGATGTGGGAGCGGCTCCGCCAACTCCGCATCACGCGCCGGAAGCTGAGTCATCTGCGAATCGCGGCCATCGGACCGGCTACGAAAAGAGCGATCGTGAAACATGGGCTCAAGGTCAAAATGATGCCCGAGGAGTATGTGGCCGAGTCGGTGGTAAAGGGACTGCGCGGCCAGGTGACCGGCAAGCGCGTTCTGCTGGTCCGGGCCAAAGTGGCGCGCGATGTGATTCCAGAATCGTTGCGCGTGGCGGGAGCGCAGGTGGATGTTGTCGAGGCGTACGAGACGATCGTGCCGGTGAAATCGAAAGCGCGCTTGCGGGCGCTGATGAATGACAAGAAACGCCGGCCGCATGTGGTGACGTTTACCAGTTCGTCGACCGTTCGGAATTTTGCCGAGCTTCTCGGCCGGGGGAAAACGGCGGTCTTCAAGGGCGTCCAGTTTGCATCGATCGGTCCGGTGACCTCGGCGACGCTGGGCGAATTGGATCTGCCGCTGGCGATCGAAGCCCGCGAATTTACGACGGGTGGGCTGATCCGGGCGATCGTGCTTGCCCGCTACGCCCAACCCGGGGGATAGGCGGTTTGGCGGTTGCTACTCAGTCTTGGGAGACGAAATTCCCATCTGCGGGTCAATCGCGTCCAGATAAGTTTGCAGGCGAACCTTCCCTTCGGGCGTCAGGCCGGTGAATTCAATTCCGTTGCCGACACCAGGGTCGCAGGTGCGCACGACCGCCGAGATATTCATGTGCTCGGAGTCCAGGAAGAAATCGAGCCGGAGGACCGTGCCCACGGGCAGGGGCAGCATGGTCTCGACGTAGCATCCATTGCCACTCACATCGGTAGCGTTGATGCGGGTCGGCGCTTTTACGCGCTCGTCACGAAGCTCAAGGGGCAAGCTGATTTTGTGCCGTTGGTAGCGCCGCCGATTGGTATCCGAAATCGTCAGGGTCGCGCCGTGAAGAGGGAGGTAGCTTTTCCAGGGACATTCCTGGTCGGTAAGAAGTTTGATGCCGACCTGGTTTTTCTTGA
Organism: uncultured Acidobacteriaceae bacterium; assembly: GCA_963791085.1. GTDB lineage: Bacteria > Acidobacteriota > Terriglobia > Terriglobales > Acidobacteriaceae > Acidiflorens. The sequence continues at coordinate 1,381,186 of CAWBQG010000001.1, forward strand.
TGAGGCCGGTGTTCATTGCCCAGATCACGGTGCAGCGGGCCTTCTTCTCATCGCACTGCACGCCGATCACGTCGCCCACCTTCAATTCGCATTCAACTCCGGTGAGCAACGCACCTTCCGTGCTTATGTTCTGCGCCCTCGCATGTTGGGAAAAAGCCCGCCCTTCGGCGTTCATTCCCCAGACCCGGACGGGCAGGTCGACCGTTAGCCGAGGTTCGGCTTGGTGCTCAGTCATCGTTCAGCCTCGCGACCGCTCCTGTCGATAATATCGAGATTGCCCGCTCTGCGGTATTACATAGTAGGCGCTGCCCCCCCGATGGGCGCAACACTTCCGATACCGCGTCTCATTGGGTTCGCTCCACAAACTCGCGAAAATTGATGACGCGGATCTTCTGCTGATCCAGGAATACCTTGAGTTCCGGAGAAGTGAGGAGGTCGCGCTCCCGCGCGCGCGATTCAATCAGGCGGGTGCGGACCGCGCGCAGGTCCTGATCGGCATAACCGGGGTGGGAAACGAGTTCCCAGGTTCCCTCGGGCAGGCTGGTGAGAGCTTGCCGGAGGAGAACAGAATCGAGCACGCCGGTTTCGATTATTCCGATGATGCCGTCGGGCGCGGACAGGCCGGAGCGTGCCATTTGCCGGCGAAAGTGCGGGGCGAAGGAATTCAGGATGCGCACCTGGCCATAGCGTTTGAGGAGCGTTCGCTTACCGGCGAAATGTTGCGCCATGATCGCCTTCATGGGGACGAAAGGGCTGCGAATGGCGCGCACCCCGCAAATCCTGGCGGCGCGCAGCATGGCGGCGAGAATTTCGGGGAACAGGTGAGCGTGCTTATGCGAATCGAGATGCGTAACCTCGATCCCGGCGGATTGGAGTTTTCTGATCTGGGCGGTAATTTCTTCGACCAGCTGCTCTCGATCGAAGCCCCCGAGCGTGGCGCGGGCGGCGAAAGCAGAGAGGCTTGAGTAGAATTTTTCGGGCTCCGCGGAGCGGATGGCGACCAAAGTATCGAGCGCGCTGGCAGGTGCGACGGGCGAGCCGTCGACCAGCACAACGTGGCAGCCGACCGAAAGATTGGGCAGGGCGCGGCCAGACTGCACAGCATCATCGAAGGCGCCGCCGGTCGCCATCAGGGTGGCGGACGAGACGATTCCGTCGCGATGGGCCTCCACGATCGCCCGGTTCACCCCCGAGGTCAGGCCGAAATCATCCGCATTGACAATTAACTGGCGCACTTGGAAAGTCTAGGGAAGTTTAGCAGCCGCAGCACTTGGGATGCTCGCCGATTGTGGAGTTTGACCGGTAAGAAGGCGTCCAGTATTCTCAGAAGGTCGCCGGAACCACCTGGCGCTGGCGTTGCCGGCAATGATCCATCCCGTCCTTGTGCCCGGTGCGGGCGGTTAGCTCAGCTGGTTAGAGCGCCTGCCTTACAAGCAGGAGGTCGCAGGTTCGAGTCCTGCACTGCCCACCATCAATAGTTTACGAGGATTTCCTCCACATTTGACCCCATGCCTGGAGGAATCTGATGAACCGTTTTGAGCAGTTCCTGAGAGAACGAACCTACCTAAGCAACGTCTCACCCAGAACAATCGAGTGGCATGAACAATCGTTGAAGTGGCTAACTGTTGAACAGCCAACTGAATGTGATTTGAAGGCGATCGTCATGAACATGAGGGAAGCAGGACTGAAGCCCTCCAGCATTAACTGCCGTCTTCGTTCGATCAACGCTTACCTGAAGTGGAGCGGATCTGCCCTCAAGGTTCCAAAGCTGAAAGAACCGCAGAAGATTGTCGCGACGTATTCGCCCAAAGACATCGCTGTCTTCATTGCCTACAAACCAAAACACTACTGCGAGCAGAGGCTGCAATGCTTGCTGTTGACATTGGCTGACACTGGAACTCGCATCAGTGAATTGTTGGGTTTGCGTTGGGAAGATGTGAACTTTGACTATCTGCTGATAACGGTCAAGGGCAAAGGTGACAAAAGCAGAACAATTCCATTCAGCTTGGAACTCAGACGCTACCTGTACAGGCTTCAGCAAAAGTCGAAGCATAGTCCGGTGTTCGCTGCTCGAAACGGGAACCGTCTCGGGCGTAGAAATGTCTTGAGAGACTTGAAGAACCTGTGCGAAAGGCTGAGAGTGAATATGCCAGAAAGAGCACTTCACGCTTTCAGGCATTCATTTGCAGTGAACTACCTGAGACGTGGAGGGTCGGTGTTCCATCTACAGAAAGCGTTGGGCCATTCCTCACTGGAGATGACCAGACGCTATGCAAACTTAATGACGGAAGACTTGCAAAAGATTCATCAGAAGGTTTCGTTGCTGTCGGCGGCACTCTAGCTATTTCGCGTAGAATTTCATCAAGATTCACCGTATGCTGAGGATGTGCAGCGATGAACGCTGGCGTCGAAACGCGGCTGTCGAGTTGGAGGACTTGGTTGCCCTCTGGGAAGCCTATGAACAGCGGAGGGCGACCTTCAAGTTGTTCACCAACATATTTTTCAACATTGTCACACTGACAGTAAAAATCAGACGGTAGAGAGACTCGATCCTCTCCACCGTCTGATTTGTGTTTACTTCGTCGATTTCCTGAACAGGGCAAGCAGTTTCCCCGCATCTCTCGGAGGTCGCTTGGCCTTACTCGCGACGTCCTCAACTTGCCTGAAAATTTGCTCTTTGTTATCCTCGTTGCCGTCTTTCATCACAGCCAGTGATTGACTCAGCTCCAAGCGTTCTGAGGCGTCACCTACTTTGGCGATTCGTGAAATGATCCAGTCAACAAACGCATTGCTTTCCATGGATATCCTCTCAAATAGATCGCTGGTTCGTTGTGAAGTGTGAACACACAGCAAGGCACCGATTGGAACTACTTTGGTGCCTGCTCTCGCTTGGTATCGCAGCAAACAGGACGGACCCTGCGGCTAGTCCTTAGCGGTGGGCAGCGAGGCTCGGGGCCTCGCCTGCAGTTTGTACGTTACGCCCCAGAATCGAAAACTGTCAAATCCCGCCCTCTTGACCTTCGCCCACCGTGCCTTCTGAGCAGCCGACATCAAAGCTCGTGCCATGCGGTCAGCCATGTCAGAGGCACGTAAAGTACCCGTCTACGAACGTAACTTTCCATTTCGCTCCGCCTGGTTTTACGCTTTGCAAAATCCCCATCTGCGAAGCATGTGCCTATACTAGATAGTGGTAGCAGCCGAACGAGGCTCCGATATCAGGCGACAACAATCGTCGCCGAAAGAGGTTCGAAATGGCATCTACCGCTACTACACCATCACCGCAATCCGCTCAGGAACAAATCGACATCTGTACCGCACACGCAAACCCAACATGGCGACAAGCAGCTCTAGCAGCACTGACGCATCTTGCTAGCCGTCGGTCACGCCTCATATCGTTCGATGTTTTGGAGGAGCTTGAAAAGTCAGGCGTAACGACCCACGACTTGAGAGCAATCGGAGGGGTTATGCAAGAAGGCCGTGACTTAGGACTTATTTCGAGCGTCGGGCTGGTTCGTAGAAACGATAAACATACTCGTGGTGCAACTACGCTCTGGGCGTCTAATCTGCGTCAGCCCGTCCGGGCAACATCTGGTGCCAGCGAAGTGTAGTGTTGGATATGATGGCGTCATAACACGTATGATTGGAAATAAGTAGTGTTGTGATATAATATATGCGTGGTAAGTTACGTAGTAACTGTAAGCCTTGATTGCCTGATCGAAATAGCCAAATAGAGTGGCGTTGCCAGGTCTAAGGGACACAAGCTAGGACGCACAAGGCTGTGCGTGGACATGCGAGCCGTGGCAGCAAGGAGAGCCAACGGTGAATCGCTGCGGGCCATCGCTCGTGATCTTCGAGTGAGTCCAGCCCTTCTTGTGAAAAGGGCGAAACCAACGATCTAGGGGGAGACTTTGATTTATCCGAGACACTTAGTGTGCCCAGAGGTTGGAGTTTGGGACATGCTGCGATCAAGCCAACGCGTTCGTCCTAGGCCAGCGTAGGCGGCCTGTTTGCGGCATTAACCGTCACCGCTGTCGCCGAAACGGTTTGGGCCAGGGGTGCCAGGAAAGAAAAGAAGCACAAGGAGGACCGCAAAATTGGCGACGGGTATGAATCCCAGCAAGCCGTACCAGCCTGAAAAGCCAAAATCATGAAAGCGTTTCACTTGCAGACATATGCCCGATACGAAAGCAATCAATTCCAATGACATGAAGAGGAAAAAAGCAACCACGAGTGGCAATAGCTCTCCGTGTTGTCGCGACATAACGGACTCTGCCGCGTCCGCCTCGTGGGCGAATTCCTCCGTGATGGGGATTCCGATTAAGACTACGAAGAAAAGGGGAAGGAAGGCGAGGCAGAATCGCCGCCTATTGATTCTGCCACCAGAGCTCCAAAAAATGGATTTGATTTCTTTGAAAGTCGCCATGAAAGCCCCCTTCGGTAAAGACACTTCAGGCAGGATCTCTTTCTTGACTTCAAGAAACGACCCGATTGTACGCCGGTCCCGCTTAAATGGATGAAGATTCTCTGGGCCTGACGAAGAGATATTGATGAAGCTGTGGGCAGAGCTTTTTAGAAGCTGTTGCTAAAGCCGTTGCTGTTGATGAGCTTGCTTCTGTTGCAGTCCTGCCTTAACAGTCATTGCTGAAATCTGAAGTGCGATGGATGCAAATGGTGGATCGTTGCTGACTACAGATAAAGTTGTGCAGCAATGACCTCCTGTCTGATATGATTCGTCCGCTGGAAGTCTTCTGTAAACTGCTGATAATAGTGAGGCAAATAAACTCTTTAGAAACAATGCCTTACAAGCAGGAGGTCGCAGGTTCGAGTCCTGCACTGCCCACCAGTATTTTTACCGGACAATTTCGCGGATGCCAGCTATAGGCTTCTCTCCAGAGGCGAGTACGGCTCACGGTGCGATCTGCCAGGATCGCAAAGCCCGGGTTACTTCAGTTTCGTCATGTGGCACAGAGGAGCCATTCCCCAAAGCCAGGGTACAGACTAGCCTGTGAATGAGCAGTTTTCGGGGGAGGGCTGTTCAACGAAAGCGCCCCACGACTCTAACCGGAGTCTGGGGCGTTTTCGTGTCTGCGGTCTTGTCGACGCGGCCTACAACTCGCCGGCCGCAGGCGTGCTGCCCACAATCCAGGCAGCAGGGCGGCTTCGAAGCGGAAGATCCGGGCCAGGTTTCCGTGCTGGCAATCGCAAAGCGTAAGTCTTGCTGTCGGTGTGAACGGCGCAGGCCCGATATTCATTACCGTGATCGTCCACTTCCAGATAATCGGCCACTTGCTCGCAGCCTTTGCGATCACACAACACGATCACGTTTAGCGGATGGTGAAGCTGGAAGAACTCCATGGTTGAGATCTTACGGTGGCCGCATACACGACACAAGCTGCCTGCGTCCATTCCGGTTTTCCGACCACCAATTTGACGGCAGGAAGCGGGTAGGAGTGTGCCTGCGCTGACCGCAAGGCGTACCATTGGATATGTGGGTGGCATACATCCAGAATGCCCTGGCTCGGACCCTCCTTATCGGTTGCCTGCCGATGTCTTCCTTCGGCACGAGCCGGACGAGGAAGACGAGGAAGACGAAGACGAAGACGAAGGCGACCGCAAAGACGAAGATAATGACGATGACGACGTAGCTGACGACGGCTACTCGGAGTGAGCCGGAACATGCCTCGATTTCGCACAGGGAAGCGGAAGTCGAAGAGAACGAAATCGGTCGTCCCAGTGCGAATCTGCGTCGCCGGGAGAAAGGATGCCGAGCTCGCGCATACTCTCGATGTCAGCAAACATGGCGTGAAGCTGGGGGGGTACCGAGGCGAGATAGAGGTTGGCGACGAGATCGTAATTCAGTACCACCATACGCACGCCCAATTCCGAGTCGTCTGGATCACTGCTTGCGAGGGCTCCTCAGAGAAGCAGATTGGCGCTGAGTGCCTGGAGCCGGATAAGAAAATCTGGGGTGCGCCGTTGCCTGAGAAATCGGATGTGTATGAAGAAAAAGACTGACCCTGAGCAGGGTCGGATGCAGTGGTGGGGCTTTCGTCATGTCCGAATCGGGGAGGAGCCCAACCAAACCGGCGAGAGCTGCGACTGACTGCGTACTCTCCAGAAGTGCGGGAAGAACATCTTCGACCGCTAAAGACGCCCCCAGGCGCTAAAGCATTCAGCGGCTTAGCGAAACGACCAAAGTCACGCCCGTTCCTCCTTCCTGCGTTGCGCTCTTCCGCGGCCTGCCTGGGTTTCTTCGGTGACGTTACTTCGATTACTGGCGGAATTGTTCTGATGGGACCTGTCCTAATTCCCAGGTTTTCGTAGAATTCAGACATGGCGATTGACGTACTTTCGTTCCCAGTCGCTCCACTAATCAGGTAAGGAGAACACTATGACACCCCTCATCACACTCTACTTTGCGCTGCCCGCGATCTTCACAGTGGCGGTTTGCGTACGCAACGTCTTCTTCGGCAACGTTGTCTAAGCTCTATTCGGCATCGGAGTTTTCTTCAGCCGTCCAGGTTGCCGCATTCAGAATCGGCTTTGCCCGCGGGGCGTGCCATGCGACCATCGGAAACAGGATTCTGAATTGTGATTGCCCCTGTCCGAAGCCGCTCGCGAATCGATGATTTCCTGCCGAATCACGATTTCAGCGCCAGATATGAAGTCCGCATCAAGGCGCCCGCTTCGGTTGTGTATGAATGCCTTCTGCGCGCCGACTTCAGCGAACTGTGGCTGGTGCGTCTGCTGATGACAATCAGAAGCGGCCGACGAATCCCGCGCGCGCGCGTGCCAAATGAGCTACGCCAGCGTCTCCGAAGCACGGGTTTCATCGTTCTGGCAGAAGTTCCAGATGAAGAACTCGTGATCGGCGTTGCCGGACGATTCTGGCGTCCAGATGGAGGGCGATGCTTCGATCTGGCAGCGGCCGGGTTCGAGGAGTTTTCTCGCCCCGGCTACGCAAAGGCGGCATGGAACTTCAAGCTCGGGACCGAGTCGCCGGAGAGCACTCCTCTTTCCACCGAGACGAGGATCAAATGTTTCGGCCGGGCCGCAGGGTGGAAGTTCCGCCTTTACTGGATTTGGGTCAGCCCATTTTCTGGCCTGATACGGAAGGCGATCCTCAATCGAGTGAAGATGGAATCGGAATCCAGGGCTACCTCAGACTTCCAGAAGACTCCGCAACTGCCATAGACTGTCATCGAGGGTCAAATGCAAATGCACTCTCCAAATCGCTACGTCCTGGTGGTAGCTTGTACTGTGTTCCTGGTTGGGAGTCTGTGTTCCCCAAAGGAGGCTCCCATGAAGTCCGAGCAAAATATGCAGTCGCAAGAGCAAATGACGCGCACAGCGATTGACAGCTTCAACGAGGCGTTCAATCGGCACGACGCCGACGGATTGGCAAAGTACTTGACCGAGGATACAGTGTTCGAAGACACGTCGCCTGCTCCGGATGGCCGGCGCATCGAGGGAAAGGCCGCCGTGGTGGAATTCTGGCGCGGGTGGTTTGCCCGCAATGCCGACGCACGGTTCGAGGCCGAGGAAGTGATCGTCAGCGGAAATCGGGCCACCGTGCTGTGGGTCTATCACAAGATGCGCGACGGGCAGCCATGGCACCTGCGTGGCGTGGACGTTTTTACTGTGCGCGATGGAAAAGTAGCCGCAAAGCTCGCGTACGTGAAGGGCTGAGCGCAGGCCGGTTTCGCGTGGATTGAAAGAGCGCCATCGGTTCATAGGCAAGGAGGTGGCAATGGCCGACCGCAGTGCAGGAAGCAAGGCAGCGCCTGGTCGGAAACTGAAAAAGGAACAGAGTGCAGCTGCGCCATCCATTCAGCCAGAGGCGGCAAAATCGAAAACACATAAGAAGTCTGGTGATCTTCCCGTTCGCCCGCAACTGGAAAAGGGCATCTCGGAACTTCAAGGGTTATACGAGGTACTGCTTTCTGGTGATTTAGACCCGCGTGTTCTGACCGATTTCCGGGACGCTCTGAATCGAGTCAGGACCGCCGCCTGGGCGGCGCAGCAATATGTCGTTCGCAAAGAGATCGACCAGGACGCGACCAGCGTGCTCTCGTTTTTAGCGGGAGAACGTATTCGTGCAGCCTACCAGCTTTGTCAGGCTATTGGCGATGACTTAAAGCGTACTGACATCAAGTTTCAGGCCGGCAGCCTTGTCCAGTTGCACGACGCGACACAGGCCTTGACCGAGCAACTGAACAGCATCATCAACCGGCTGGGATGACGATCCAGTTCCCCAAGCGCATTTGAGGATGAGTAGTCCAGACGGTCCTTCGCTGCCCGGCGAGGTCCTGTCTGCCGAGGCAGTCGAATCGCCCGCCCGGTGCATACATACACGCTATCGGTGCAGGCGACCATCGCCCAGGCTATCGAGCGCCTGGCGGAGATCGGCAATCAGGTCCTCGACGTCTTCAATACCGGCCGAGTAGCGGATCAGAGCCTCAGGGATGCCGCTGGCCGCGCGTTCTTCGGCGGTGGATTCGACATGGCTGGTGGTCGCCGGCGGCCCGGCGACCGTCTCTACCGCGCCCAGATTCGCGGCCAGATTCGCATAGCGCAGTCGCGGCAGGAACGACTTCACCGTATCGAAACCGCCCTCGAGTTCAAAGGAGAGCACGCCACCGAAGCCGGTCATTTGCCGGCGCGCGATCTCGTGATTCCCGTGCGACGTCAGTCCGGGGTAGAAGACTTTGGCAACCCGCGGGTGGGCCTCGAGGAAGCGGGCAATCTGTAGCGCATTTTCGTTCTGCCGGCGCACGCGCAGCTGAAGCGTCTTCATCCCGCGCAACAAAAGGTAGGCGGACATCGGCTCAAGGCATGCACCGTTGATTTCGCGAAAATGATAGATACGCTGCACCAGATCCTTGGGACCGCATACCACGCCGCCAAGCGCGTCCGCGTGACCGCCAAGAAACTTGGTGGCGCTATGCACGACCAGATCGGCGCCCAGTTGCAGCGGTTGCTGGTTGATGGGGGTGGCAAAGGTGTTATCCACAACCACCAGCGCCCCACTGCGGTGCGCTGCCTCGGCTAGCCGCGCTATATCGACGACCTTGATGGTCGGGTTCGTGGGAGTTTCCAGGTAGAGAAGCTTGCAGCCTTGCGCGATGGCAGTTTCGATCGCCTCGTGGTCCGTCGTATCGCAAAGCGATACTTTGATCTGGAAACGAGGCAGGAACTCGACAAAAAGCTTGTTCGTTCCACCATAGGTATCTTGGATGGAGACGACGCGATCCCCCGGAGAGAGGAGGGTGAACAAGGTATTGCTGATGGCAGCCATGCCGCTGGCAAAGCTGGTTGCCGCTTCGGCGCCCTCCAAATCCCGGACCTTGTCTTCAAAGGCCGCCACGGTTGGGTTGGTGTTGCGGCCATAGATGTGGCCGGCCCTTTTACCCAAGGCGACTTCGAGCCACTCTTCGACTGTGCTGTAACCGAATGATACGCTGAGGGCGACTGGGACTTGCGTGGCGCCTGCCCAGTGCTCGCTCTGTTCTCCGGACCATACTGCCTTCGTACCCAGGCCCGCCGCGCCGGTGTGTTTCGTGTGATTCATATCAGTCCTTGTTTGCCAGATAAATCGGCCGCGCCGTTAAGATGTCGCCGCTCATCGGTTTTCCGCCCGATGAACGGCACGGCGTTGCAAGAACATGTTAACGCCATCTCGCTCCATGATTGGGACGGCGTGCAGTACCACGGTGGTCGGGCAGCTTTTGCCCCGACGGCGAACCTGGTCGTTGGGCGGCGTTTCCCGTCGATCTCCTTTGTAGTAATGTGTCTGGTTGCGATTTTTCCAAGCTCCGTATCGGTGCCGTTTCTTGGCTCGTTTCAGGGAATGCCGGCTGGCATTTGTTACGGGGCAAAAATAGAGCCTCGAGGCAAGTATGAAGATTCGTTTTGCTGGTGTCGTTTCGCTGCTGCTGATGGCCCTGCTCTGCTCGGCCCAAACAAGTCCGTCTTCCTCCGCCGTTCCCAAAGAAATCCCGGTCTTCGACGTTAACGCCATCGATAAGACTGCCGATCCGTGTACGGACTTCTACCAATATTCCTGCGGGACCTGGATGAAGAACAATCCCATTCCACCGGACAAATCGCGGTGGGGGCGATTCGACGAACTCGCCGAGCATAACCTTTATATTTTGCGCGACATCTTGACCGATGCGGAAGCGCCAGGGAAGCATACGGCAATCGAGACCATGGTGGGTACGTACTATGGCTCCTGCATGGACGAAAGCGCGATCGAGAAAAAGGGGATTACGCCGCTGACGCCGGCACTGGAGAAGATCAGCGCCATCGCGACCAGGAAGGAATTTATACGCCAGGTGGCTTACATGCACCGCAACGGGTTCCCCGCGCTCTTTGCCTTCTACTCCCAGCCCGATCTGCACGATTCATCCCAGACCATTGCCTATCTGGACCAGGGAGGCATCACGCTCCCTGATCGCGATTACTACATAAAAGACGATCCAAAGTCGGTGGAGACGCGAGAGAAGTATCTCGAGCACGTGCAGAAGATGTTGGAATTGGCGGGAGACAAGCCGGAAGCGGCAGCGGCCGAGGCTAAGACCGTACTCGCCATCGAGACGGGGCTGGCGCAGGCCTCGATGGACCGCACGGCCCGGCGCGATCCCAAGACTCGCGACCATAAGATGACGGTCGAGGAGATCGCCGGCCTGGCTCCCAATTTCGATCTGGCCCTTTATTTTCCCGATAATGGCTCGCCCAAGTTCACGTCTCTTAACGTGAGCAACCCTGATTTCTTCAAGCAGGTCAACGAGCAGATCAATGCCGTGCCGCTCGATCAATGGAAAGTTTACCTGCGGTGGAAAACGATCGACGAATTTGCGCCCGGCCTGACGAAGGCTTTCGTGGAAGAGGATTTCCTGTTCAACGGAAAGTACATGTCGGGGCAGCAGGAGATGGAGGTGCGGTGGAAGCGCTGCGTAAAGTCCACCGATGGCCTTCTGGGCATGGCTTTGGGCAAACTCTATGTCGATCGCACGTTCGGCGCCGAAGGTAAAGAGCGCACGCTGAAAATGGTGCAGGCAATCGAGAGCGCGATGCGCGAAGACATTGGCGATCTGTCCTGGATGTCCGACACTACGAAAAAGAAGGCCTACGAGAAACTCGACACCATCGTCAACAATATTGGTTATCCCGACACGTGGCGCGACTATAGCAGTATCGTGATCAAGTCCGACGACTATGCCGGCAATGCGGAACGGGCACGGGCCTTCGAGGTACACCGCCAGTACAGCAAGATCGACCGTCCCACCGATCGCAAGGATTGGGGCATGACCCCGCCCACGGTGAATGCCTACTACCGGCCTCCGATGAACGACATCAACTTCCCCGCAGGCATTCTGCAGCCGCCGTTTTACGGCAAGCTGATGGATGATGCGGTGAACTATGGCGGCATCGGCGTAGTGATCGGGCACGAACTCACGCACGGCTTCGATGATCAGGGCCGCAAGTACGACCCGGTCGGAAACTTCCGCGATTGGTGGACGCCGGAAGACGGCAAGGAATTTGAACATCGCGCCGATTGCACCGCCAATGAATATTCCAGTTTCGTTTCCGTGAAGGACGACAAAGGCGAAGTGAAACTCAACGGACGATTGACGCTGGGCGAAAATACGGCCGACAACGGCGGCTTGAAACTGGCATATATGGCTCTGCTGCACGTTATCGGCAACACGCCGGTAAAGTCCATTGATGGATATACCGCCGTACAACGGTTCTTCCTTGCCTACGGGCAGATCTGGTGCCAGAACGTGACGGATCAGGAAGCGCGCAAGCGGGTGCTGACCGATCCCCACTCACCGGGCCGCTGGCGCGTGAACGGTGCCGTGCAGAACTCGGCTGCGTTCCAGCAGGCTTTTGGATGCAAGGCCGGACAGCCAATGGTTTCGGAAAGCGCTTGCCGCGTGTGGTGAGGAGTTGTTGAGGTTGGCCGCTTGGCGTCCAACTCGACAAAATTATTGCGCGGTTTCAACGCGGTCGCCCGACGGGTAAACTCCTGCCATCGCGCGCGTCCGCTATGCCGCCCACGCCCTCACCAGGGAAGTAGCTGACGCTGCATGCGGATTCCCGGATGAATGCGACGCTGACTCTGCGCCGTGCGCACGCATTCCTGAGATGCAATGACGAGCGCATTCGGACGGGGCGGGAACCGGAGATTTCCGTGCCTGTTACGGAAAGCTGGCGCGCGGAAATCCGGCGCTTGGCAACGACGACGTAGGGGTAGAATGGTGCTTCCAAGGGCAGCTGATGCAAGAAAGAAATCTGGGTTCGTACCGCATTGAAGCCAAGATTGGCTCCGGTGGCATGGGGATCGTGTACCGGGCGGTAGATCCGCGTCTTGGGCGGAAAGTTGCGATCAAAGTTTTACCTTCTTCCGCTGTGGCCAATTCCGATAGGGAACGCCGCCTCATTCAGGAGGCCAGAGCGGCATCCGCCCTGAATCATCCGAACATCGTCACCATCTACGAGATTGATCGCTGCGAGCAGGACGGCCAGAGCACCAGCTTCATTGCGATGGAGTTCGTCCCCGGCAGCACTCTGGCCCAATTGATCGGCGGCAAGGGATTGCGTCTGCGCGATGCCTTGAAATATGCCGTTCAGATTGCGGACGCCCTTTTTGCGGCGCATTCCGCCGGTATTGTTCACCGCGACCTCAAGCCATCGAACGTCATGGTTACGCCCCAGGGGACCGTCAAGATTCTCGACTTCGGTCTCGCCAAGCTGAACACGGTCACCGAGCCCGACGCTTATGCCGATACGTTGGTGGGCGGAATCGGTCCTCCTACGGAGGAAGGGATGGTTCTCGGCACGGTCGCTTACGTTTCTCCGGAACAGGCCGAAGGCCGGCCGTTGGACGCGCGCTCCGATATTTTTTCGTTTGGCTCCGTTCTCTATGAAATGATTACCGGGAGGCAGGCGTTTCCCGGGACGTCGAAACTTTCTTCGCTCTCTTCCGTTCTCACTCGTGACCCGCAGCCCGCCTCGCAGTCCATTCCGGGGATTCCGGGCGACTTGGACAAGCTCATCGGCCGATGCTTGAAGAAGGATCCAGCGCGTCGCTGGCAGAGCATGGCGGATGTCAAGGTCGCGCTGGAAGAGCTGATTGAGGAACTTGATTCGGGCAAGGTTGCGGAATCGAAGACCGAAACGGGCGGTCGTTCCTTGCGATCGGTTGTCGGGTGGCTGGCTCTCGGTGTGCTGGCTGGGCTAGCCTTGGCAATTCCGATCGGAACTCGTCTCACGCGAGAGTGGTTTGCTGTCGCGCCACCGTCCTTCCATCGCCTAACGTTCCGTCGCGGAGATGTAACGTCCGCCAAGTTTGGTCCCGGCGGCGTGGTGGTGTTCAGTGCGGAGTGGGACGGAGCACCGGACACTCTATTCTCGACTTTGCCTGGAAACCGCGAGGCGCGGAATCTGGGGCTTCCGAGTGGCAGGATTCTGGCCATTTCTCCTTCGGGCGGTATGGCAATTCTGCTGGGTGGCGGACCTACTGGGACGCTGGCTCAGGTTGCGCTGGGCGGCGGCGCTCCGCGCCAGATTCTGGAGAATGTGAGCGGGGCCGACTGGGGACCGGACGGAACCTCGCTTGCCGTTGTGCGCAAGTTTGGAGCTACACAGCGGGTCGAGTTTCCCATCGGCACGGTTCTGTATGAAACAGATTCTCGGCCGCCGCTTTCGCCGCGCGTTTCTTCCGATGGGAAGTTGGTAGCCTTCTTTGACTACGACAAGGAAGCTGAGGACTACTCGGTGAGCGTGGTTGGTCCCAGCCATCCGAAGCAGATCCTTGCTCGCGGTTTCCGAGGCATAGGCGGATTGAACTGGTCATCGGATGACAAGGAAGTCCTGTTTTCGGCCGTTCAGACGGGAGCGGACCCGACGCTCTATGCGGTCAATCTGTCGGGCGCCCAACACACCGTGGCACAGGCTGCGGGCTGGATCGTCTTGCAGGACCTCGCGCACAACGGCCAGGCTCTGATGAATTCGGTCAATTCGCGGCTGGGCATTACCTTTCTCCCGCCCAGCGGAGCGGCGACCGACCTGAGCTGGTTTGACGCCTCGTTGTTGTGCCAGATCTCCGACGATGGCAAGACGCTTCTCTTTGAGGAGCTGTCCGCGTTGCAGGGACGCAATCCGGCAATCTATCTTCGCAAAACGGACGGGTCGCCCGCCATCCTGCTCGGCTATGGCAGCCACTCGTCACTCTCGCCCGACGGCAAGTGGGTGCTCACCATTCATCGTGAAGCGGCGGGAGCGCAGCTCATGCTGCTTCCTACCGGGCCGGGCGAGCCGCGAACGCTGTCCTCGCAACCGATGACTTACCAGACTGCCGAATGGTTTCCCGATGGCAAGAGGCTGCTCGTGAATGGAACCGCCCCGGGGAAGCCGGGCCGCTCCTGGGTCTATTCCCTGGACAATAACACTCTCCAACCGTTGACCTCGGAAGGTGTGCGCGCAACGGATGTTTCTCCCGACGGCCGCTTCTATATCGTTTCAGATCCGAGCAAAGTACTGATCGCGCCTGTTGCCGGCGGAGCGGCGGAAAAAGTCGCCGATCTTGAGAACGGCGAGGCCATCGTGCGCTGGAGCGGCGACCAGCACTATCTTTTCCTGAGGAGAATCGACGGTGCGTCGGCTCAGATTGAACGCCTGGATGTTGCGACCGGTCAAAAGCAGAACTGGCGCACGCTCCAGGTTCCCGAACTCGGCGCGGGATTTCTGGGGCCTGTGGCGCTTTCCGCCGATGGAAAGGCGGTCGCGGCGGCCTTCCAGCACGATTTGGCGAACCTGTACCTGGTGACAGGTCTGCGGTAGCCCGGAACGAATTCGTCAGGCGCGCTTGCGTTTGGGCTGAAGGTTCAGCGTGCGCACTAATCGGAAAAGATGGTTGGGGTGGATGCCGAGAATTTTAGCCGCGTCCGTGTAGACTCCGTTTGCCTGCTCGATGGCGCGCTCGATCATTGCCTTTTTCGCATCGCGAAGGCTGTCTTGCAGCGCATTCACCGGAGCGCCAGCCACAGAAGCTCCTTCCAGGATCGCCTCGGGCAGATCTTCAGGCAGGATCACTTCCGTCGATCCCAATGCGACCGCGCGTTCGATGGCGTTCTCCAGTTCGCGAACGTTTCCGGGCCAGTCATACGACGTTAGACAACGGCCGGCTTCCGGGGAGATCCCGACTACCCGGCGCTTAACTTTTTCGGCGCAGCGGGCCGCGAAAAAGCTTGCGAGCAGCGGAATGTCCTTCTTGCGCTCGCGCAGGGCCGGCACACGAACTGATACCACATTCAACCGGTAGTAGAGATCTTGGCGAAAGGTCTTGTTCTCCGATTCCTTTTTCAGATCGCGATTGGTGGCTGCCAATACCCGCACGTCCAATTTGATGGCGCGCGTGCCACCCACGCGTTCAAACTCGCGCTCCTGCAAGACACGCAGCAGTTTTGCCTGTAGCGGCAGAGCGAGTTCGCCGATTTCGTCGAGCAGAATCGTCCCGCCTTCAGCGATCTCCAGTTTTCCCCGCTTTTGCGCGATCGCTCCCGTAAAAGACCCTTTCTCGTGACCGAAGAGTTCGCTTTCGAGCAGAGTCTCGGTGATCGCCGCGCAGTTGATGGCAACGAACGGCTTGCTTGCCCTGGGGCTGTTCTCATGGATTGCCCTGGCGACCAGCTCTTTGCCCGTACCGCTTTCACCCCAAATCAGCACAGTGGCGTCGTTGCCGGCCACGCGCCCAATGAATTTCTGCACAGCCTGTATCGCATCACTGCCGCCGATCATGCTGTGCCGGATCCCGATTTCATCCTGCAGCCGGCGGTTCTCCGTATTCAGCCATTCCAACTGCTGCAGGTTTTCGATGGCGAGCGCGGTCACGCTGCCGAGCGCGGTCACCAGTTGCAGAAGATTCGTGTCGAAGCGCGTTCCTCCGGCCAGTGCATCCAGATAAATTGCGCCCAGCAACCGGCCTTGCGCTTCCAGCGGGACTGCGAGAACGGAACGGACGTGGCCCGCTATAAGGCTGTCCGAACCCTGCAGTTGCTCATCCCCAGCCACATCTTCGCTGAGCACTGCTACCTGCTCCTTGATTACGCGGTTCAGGATCGTTCGGCTTACTTTTACGTGGTGCGCCGGCCCGCGCCCGCGCTCCCAGCCCAATATGAATGTGGGCTCTTCCGAGCCGGGATCCATCCGGAACAGGGCTGCTCGGGCCGCAGGGGCGACCTCCAGCACGGCCTCGAGCACTTGCTTTTCAAGCGTCGGCAGATCGCGGACCGCATTTACGGTGCGGCTGAAATTGAGCAGCACATTGAGGTCGTGAACGGTGCGCTCGGTGGCGGGCAGGTTTGCCCCCGCGCGTGGCGGACGAAGATAGACTGTATCTTGCTTGGTAAGGATCACGGTAGAGCCGACCGGCGCTGAATCATACTGTAGAATCGGCTCCTCGGTCTGAGTGGCATCTCCCGGCTCGCGAAACACAAACAGGGATTGGCCCACGCGGATCTGATCTCCATGCCGCAGCACCTGATCGGTCACAGGCACGCCGTTCAGGAATGTGCTGTTACGGCTCTCCCGGTCGCGCAGGAAGAACTGTTCATCCGCCTTGTGGATGGAACAATGGCGGCGCGATGCGGTCGCATCGAGAACGGCAATCTGGTTCGTCGGCTCACGCCCGATGAAGACCTCGTCTCCCGTCAAAGGGAAACTTTCACCCTGGCGCGGGCCGCTCAGCGCTTCGAGCCGAGCTTCCTGCTTCAGTACATCGCGTACTCCAGGGTCTTGCTCCATGACAGGTGAGTATATCGAGGGCAAAGCACGTGCTCAACCTCACATAGCTGTTAGGTCACCTAACACATTTGTTTGGTTCCGGTCGTTCAACGCACACCCCGCTTCGCCGAGCGCCGGGTGCCGGAAGGTACGCATCCACCTTTAGCTTCAATAGCTTACCCTTCTGCCTAAACCAGCCTGCAAATCACCCAAGAGTTTGGCCAAAAGCATGCTCAAACAATGGCATGGTTAGCAAATCCCAGGCAAAAGGAGACAAGGCAATGAAAATCCAAATGAAGCGTTCACTCAGGGCATTACTACTGTTGGTAGGTCTGGTCGGCACATTCGCATACGCAGCGGTCCCAAAGATTCCCACTCACGATGGCCCGATGCCGCTGTGTCCTCCCAGCCGCCCGCATTGCCCCGATGACGAGTTCCAGCTCCGGTAAGAGCAAGGCGACTTGGAACCGATGGGCGGGCCCATCGCAGAGAAAAGTTGCCGCAATGTGCAGGACCGAGAGATTGGCAGTTGATTTCAAACGAAGTGTTCTATCACCTTCGAACAGGGCGCAATCGGTTTAGCCTCACGTCAGGCGAGCCAGGTGCCCTGTTGCTTTTTGTCCGGAATTGTTCGCTAACATTTTCAACCTGTCTCCCGTCAGAGTTCGCCGCGACGCGCGGCCCCTGTTCCACACTTCGCCCGCAAAAAAAAACCTCTGGCGGCCCAGACGACAGCCAGAAGGTCAGATCAATTCATTGAAAGATAAGAAGTGAGGCGGGCGAACTAGCGAACCTATTGCGGTTGCATGGAGCTGGCAACCTGAGAGAACGCCGAGTTAGCGTTGGTTCCGATCAGACGCACCGTTCCGATGACCAGCACCAGGATTACGGCCAGCATCACGGCATATTCGGCGATGTCCTGGCCCCGCTCGTCAGACCAGATGTCGCGAAAAAACCGAAACATAAAACCTCCGGGAGATCCCTGAACAGATTACTTTGGCTGAATTCTTGTAGGTATAATGCCGCCAGTCCGAGCGATTGTCAAACATCTAAATCACAGTATTTCCACCGCAGAGAGACGGCCGCAAAAGCGCGCCCGGCAAGGAGAATCGCGTGGGCCGGCGATAGCGAAGAAACAATCTACTGATCTAGTGAAGAAACAACCGGTGGAGTTGCAGCGTCAACGAGTTGGTGCGCGGATTGGGCAGTGAAGTCGAGGACCCGGCCCGGCAACACTCCGAGATAAAGTGTGGCCAGAACGCAGATCGCCATGGCCAGGACCGCGGCGGGAGGCGGCGCGGTAACAGCCACGTCACCGCGCGGCTCGCGCATATACATCATGACAATGATCCGCAGGTAATAGTAGGCGCCCACGGCGCTGTTCAAGACCAAAATGATTGCCAGGCCAACCAGCCCTGACTTAAGTGCCGAATTCAGCACATAGAACTTCGCGAAGAATCCGCCGGTAATCGGAATGCCGATCAGCGACATCAGGAAAAATGTGAAGGTGGCGGCCAGCACGGGCGATTTTCGTCCGAGGCCGGCGTAGTCCTCCAGGGTGACATATTTTTCTTCGGCGTTGGCAAAGTGGCTGACAACGGCGAACGCGCCGACGTTCATTGCCGCGTAGGAAGCCGCATAAAACATGGCGGGCGAAACAGCGAGGTTGCGGTCAGCCGCGAACGCAACCAGCAGATATCCCGCGTGAGCGATCGAAGAATAAGCGAGAAGGCGTTTCACGTTGCCTTGAACAAGAGCGCCCAGGTTACCCAGCGTCATGGAAAGTGCGGCCGAAATCCAGATTAACCAGAACCAGCCGGGGGCTTTGGTTTCGATCAAAACGCGGAGCAGGACCGCGAACGCAGCCGCCTTGGGGCCGGTGGACATCAGACCAACGATGGGAGCAGGTGCGCCTTCATAAACGTCGGGAGTCCAGATATGGAAGGGGGCGGCAGCGACCTTAAAACCGAGTCCAATGAACATCAAAGCCGTGGCTACGTAGGGCAGAAGCGCGTGATTGCCGGAACTGAGTGATACGCGGATAGCGGAGATGTTCGTAGAGCCAGTAGCGCCGAACATCAGGGCGACACCATAAAGAAAGAATGCGGTTGCGAAGGAACCGAGCAGGAAATACTTCAGCGAAGATTCGCTGCTGGCGGCGTCGCGGCGTCGGAAACCCGCCAGCACGTAAGTCGAAATAGACGAAATCTCAAGCGCGATGAAAATCAGTACCAGTTCGACCGCCGACGACATCAGGCACATGCCCACCGTGCAGAAAAGGATAAGGCCGTAGTACTCCCCCGCCCGGATTCGTTGCACGGCCATATATTCATAGGAACTGAGGATCACGACTGCTGCAATTGCCGTGACCAGCACGTGAAAGAACACGCTGAAGCGGTCGACGCTTACCATGCCGGAAAACGCCAGACCTTCGTGGCCGGCCATTACGAACGTGGAGAGAAGCGCAGCCAGTGCGCCAATCAGCGCGATTGCCCCGAGAGGTTTCTGATTGCGGTCCTCATCGAGCAGCGGATCCACGACCATGATGATCATGCCGAAAAGCGAGAGGACAAGCTCGGGCAGAATACGCAGATAGTCTTCGCGCGGCGGCGCGGCGATGCTCATTGGAAGCTGGAGAGCGGGCAGCAAGTGGAAGAGCGATGCGATCGTCATTGTCCCACCACCTTGGCCGCCAGTTGCGTGAAGGGGGCGAGCGCAGCTTGTACGGCAGGATCGATGGCGCCCAGCCACAGCAGAGGCGCCACGCCCATGATCAAAGCTGCCACCGCAATGGGAGCAAGAGCCGTTTTTTCGCGGAAGTTGATGTCCGGCAGAGTCTTGTTGACGTCATGCGTCACCTGACCGTAGAACACGCGCTGGTACATCCAGAGCAGGTAGCCGGCGCTCCAGATCACGCCCGTCGCCCCCAGGACTCCATACCAGGGATTCGCCTGGAATGCGCCGCTCAATACGAGGAACTCGCCGATGAAACCGTTCAGAAGCGGGAGGCCGAGAGAGGCGAGAACCGTGACCAGGAAAAATGTTGCGTATTTCGGCATCGGCGTCGCCAGGCCGCCGAAGTCGGAAATCTCGTAAGTGTGGCGGCGCTCATAGAGAATGCCCGCCAGCATAAAGAGGCCGCCGGTGGCGACGCCGTGCGCAAGCATGACGAAAACTGCGCCATTCAGGCCGGCCGTCGTGAAACTGAAGATTCCGAGAACCACAAATCCCAGGTGGCTGACCGACGAGTAGGCGATCAGCTTTTTCATGTTCGGTTGCACGAGCGAAACGAGCGCGCCGTAGATAATGCCGATCAACGCGAGAACCATGATCCACGGTGCATTGTGGTGCGCTTGCTCGGGGAACAGGCCCAGATTGAACCGCAGCAGGCCGTAAGTGCCCATCTTCAGCAATACGCCGGCGAGCAACACGGAGCCGGCCGTGGGGGCCTCCACGTGCGCATCGGGCAGCCAGGTATGAAGAGGGAAGAGCGGAACCTTAACGGCAAACGCGATGAAGAAACCGAGAAACAGCCACAGCGAAGCGTTTGCGAAGCCAGGCACGCTTCCGCTGCGAATGGCGCTTTGAATCACGGCAAAGTCAAAGCTGCCCGTTTTTGCGTAGAGCCACAGGATCGCCGCCAGCATAAACATCGAACCGATCATCGTGAACAGGAAATACTTCACGGCGGCGTAAACCTTGCGCCCGTGGCCATACATGCCAATCAGCAATGCCATCGGGATGAGCGTCGCTTCCCAGAAAAAGTAAAACAGGAACAGATCGAGTGCCGTAAATACGCCGATGAGCGCTGTCTCCAGTAAGAGCAGCAAAATGAAAAATTCTTTCACCCGGTCGTGGATGGAAGTCCACGAAATCAGCACGCAGAGCGGCGTCAGGAACGTGGTAAGCACGATCAGCCAGACGGAGATCCCGTCAATGCCCATGTGGTAGTGGATGTTGGGGCTTGTGATCCAGGGCTGGTCAATTTCGAATTGGAAACCGGGCTGATTGCGGTGCAGGTGTACGGGCAAGTGCAATGACGCCACGAATGCCAGCAGCGTGATTACCAGCGCAAAGACTTTAATATCCCGGTCCCGGCGCGGAATCAGCAGGATCAGCACTCCGCCAATCGCCGGAATGAAAGTCACCATGGAAAGAATGATCGGATCAAAGGCCGCGGTATTCATCGCACCCCCATCCAGACCATGTAGGCGATTACGACCGCTCCACCGGCTGCGACCCAGCCGGCGTACGATCGCAGGTTGCCGGACTGCATGTGGCGTACCTCGTCCGAAACGTGGCGCGCGGCGTCGGCGGAGTCGTTAACTGCCGCGTCGATGATTCCTTGATCTACGCCATGCCAAAGAATAGTGGTCGATCCATCGACCAGCGGTTTGACGAACAGCAGGGCATAGAGTTGGTCTACGTAGTATTTGTTGGCGACCGCCTTGTATAGGCCGCCCAAGCGCTCTGCAATGCGCGCCGGCAGTTGCGGCCGGCTGCTGTAGAGAAAGTGCGCCAGTAACCAACCGAGCGCGGCCACGCTGACAGAAATAGCCATCAGCAGGTATTCGCCGGCTTTCTCGCCCGCTTCGCGCGCAGGCTCCCGAATTCCGGGTTCAGCAGCCTTGAAAACGGGATCGAGGAAATGTTCGAAATGATTTCCGTAGCCGACAAATCCGCCAAACAACGAAAGGATCGCGAGGACCACCAGGGGCCCCAGCATGACCCACGGGCTCTCGTGCGGTTCTCCGTGGCCGTGGCCATGCCCATGACTGTCATGCGCGTGCGCATCGTGCTCGGGTGCGCCGCGGTATTCGCCGCCAAAAGTCATGTACATCAAACGGAACATATAAAAGGATGTGATGAAGGCCGTGATGACGCCAATCAGCCAATAGACCCAACTGGTGTGGAATGCCTGCGCCAGAATTTCATCCTTCGACCAGAATCCGGCGAGCGGCGGGATGCCTGCGATCGCCAGCGTCGCAATGCCCATGACGGAGAAAGTCCAGGGCATATAGAGGCGAAGGCCTCCCATCTTGCGCATGTCCTGCTCCCCGCCGACACCGTGGATGACCGAACCGGCTGCGAGGAAGAGCAAGCCCTTGAAGAAGGCGTGGGTCATCAGGTGGAAGATACCGGCTGAGAAGGCTCCCACGCCGCAGGCCATGAACATGTAGCCGAGTTGCGAGACGGTGGAGTAGGCGAGGACCTTCTTGATATCGGTTTGCGCAATACCGATGGTTGCCGCGAATAACGCGGTGAGCGTGCCGATGATGGCCACAACCGTTAACGCCGTTGGTGCGCGTTCGAAAATCACGTGCGAGCGCGCGACCATGTATACGCCCGCGGTCACCATGGTGGCTGCGTGGATCAGGGCGGAGACCGGAGTGGGGCCCTCCATCGCGTCCGGCAGCCACACGTAAAGTGGAATCTGCGCGGACTTGCCTGCGGCGCCGACCATCAGCAGCAAGCCGATCGCGGTTAGGATGCCAGCGCCCGCCGTTTCCGGCGAAATCGGTTGGATCTTTGCGAACAGGGTCGGGAAGTCAAGCGTTCCATAACGCTGAATGAGCAGGAAGAGGGCGATGAGAAATCCGAAGTCGCCGATGCGGTTGACGATGAACGCCTTCTTGCCCGCGGACGCCGCGGAATCCTTGGTGAACCAGAAACCGATCAGCA
This sequence comes from uncultured Acidobacteriaceae bacterium, assembly GCA_963791085.1. Taxonomy (GTDB): domain Bacteria; phylum Acidobacteriota; class Terriglobia; order Terriglobales; family Acidobacteriaceae; genus Acidiflorens. The sequence continues at coordinate 1,403,659 of CAWBQG010000001.1, forward strand.
AATACGACGCCAGACCGACACCTTCCCAGCCGATAAACATCATCAGGTAGTTCTTAGCCAGTACCAGCGTCACCATGAAGAACATGAACAGGTTCAGGTACGCCATGAAGCGGTAGTACCCGTCGTCGTCCCACATGTAGCCGACGGAATAGATATGGATCAGGAATCCGACGCCGGTGACGACCAGCATCATGACCAGCGAAAGCTGGTCGAGGTAGAAGCTGAAGTCCACGTGGAAGTCGCCGGAGCGCAGCCACTGGGCAAGATACATGCTGTAAGGCGCGGATGCTGATGAAAAGTTGAAGGCGAATAACAACGCCAGGAAGAACGCCATGCCACAGAATCCAAGTGCGATCGCCGAGATCGCCTTCTTCGACGACTGGCGTCCGAAGAAGCCGTTGATGGCCGCCCCGGCAAGCGGAAACATTGGAACGAGCCAGAGAAAGTTGAGTAATTTCGGCGTCATAGCTTGAGCAGGTTCACCTGATCTACGTTCAAAGTTTCACGCGTGCGATATACGGCAATGATGATCGCAAGACCGACGGCGGCCTCGGCCGCGGCCACGACCATCACAAAAAACACGAAGACTTGCCCGCTCAGCGCGTGCCACTGCGCCGCAAAGGCCACGAACGAAAGGTTTACGCCGTTGAGCATCAGCTCAATCGACATGAAGATCGTGATGATGTTGCGCTTGATCAGGAAGCCAAGCACGCCGCACACGAACAGGATCCCACTGAGCACCAGATAATAAGAAACAGGAATCATCGGTGCTCCTTTCCAGCGCCGACCAGTTCGGGCATTGCTTTCGGCGTCTCGATGTGGTGCCGCTTGGCGATGGCTTCCGGATTGCTCGCCAGAACCACGGCGCCCATGATGGCGATCAGAATCAGGACGGATGTGATTTCAAAGGGCAGCAGGAACTGATGGAACAACAGCCGGGCAATCTCCTGCGGACCGCCCGGTAGTGCGCCGATCGGGACGGTCGACGTGTTGGCGCGAAACAGCAATGTCCAGGCGACAAGTACAGCGCCGATTACGACTCCCGGGACGCCGAAGAGAATGGCAATGCGGCTGCCCTTGGTGCGCTCTTCCGCTCCCGCATTGAGCAGCATGATGACGAAGATAAACAGCACCATGATGGCGCCGGCATAGACAATGACCTGCACGGCCGCCACAAACTCGGCGCCCAGCAGCAGGTATTCGGCCGCCAGCGATGCCATTACAACAATCAGTGAGAGCGCGCTGTTGATGGGATGGCTCTGCGAGAGCAGGTTGATTGCCCCCGCAACGCAAATCGTTCCGAAAAAAAGAAATAAGATTAAGTGCAGCATATTGAACCGAGCTACTCGCTGCTGACCGCTAGCTGGAACCTAGTAGTTAGCAGCTGTACTTACGACCTCAACGCCACGTACAACGACGTAATCACTATGTTCGCCACCGCCACGGGCAGCAGAACCTTCCATCCGAACGCCATGAGCTGGTCATAGCGGAAGCGGGGAAGCGTCCAGCGCACCCAGACGTACAGAAACATGAAAAAGAAAACTTTCAGACAGAACCAGAACATGGGCAGAATCAGCTGAAGGATGGATGGTCCGAAAACGGGGCCAAGCCATCCGCCAAAAAAAAGAAGGGTGGCCAGACACGCCACCGTGACCATGTTCGCGTACTCGGCCATGAAAAACATGGCGAACTTCATGGCGCTGTATTCGGTATGGTATCCGGCGACCAGTTCCGACTCTGCCTCCGGCAGATCGAACGGCGTGCGGTTCGTTTCCGCATAGGCGGAAATCAGGTACGTGAAAAATGCCAGCGTGCCGAACGGAAAATAAAAAAAGTTCCAGTGCAGGTGTTGCTGCGACTCGACAATCGCCCGCAGGCTGAAGCTCCCGGACTTGATCAACACCGGGATCAGCGACAGTCCGAGCGATACTTCATAGCTGATCATCTGCGCGCTCGCACGCAGGCCGCCCAGCAATGAATACTTGTTGTTCGATGCCCACCCCGCCAGCGCAACTCCGTACACGCCCATCGAAGTAATGCCCAGAATCACCAGCAGGCCGATATTCAGATCCGTGATCTCAAGCGGCGTGTAAATCTCCGGTATGGTGAACCAGTGGCCGACAGTGATCTCCGGAATGAAGAGCGAGTTTCCGAACGGAACTACGGAGATCGACGTGATGGCTAACGCCATCGCAATCATCGGGGCCGCGATGTAGAGCGGCTTATAAACGTACGGTTGGGTCAGGTCTTCTTTAAAAATAAACTTCGCGCCGTCGGCCAGCGGTTGCAGCAGCCCAAACGGGCCAACGCGCGTGGGGCCCCAGCGATTTTGAATATGAGCCGACACTTTGCGTTCCAGCCAGACGCTGTAAGCCACCGCCGTGAGCAGCACGCCGATGACGACGATGGACTTGATGATCGAGATAACTATGAACGTCGCTATGCTCAACGAATCTTCCGGCTTTCTCTTGTGTGGCGCGGGCGCCCTCGCCCGCGCGCTTGTACTGCTGCCTAATCCGCCGCGACTTCCGATTCGGCGGACTTATTTTCCATAACCGAGTTAAGAGCCTTTGAGTATCGCCCCAGTGTGCCGGAGCTGAACAAATCGTCGTTTGCCGGGACGATCAGTTTTGGATCGTGGGCCGCGCTTGCGCCGCTGGCGGCAATCTCCAGGTGCTGGTCGTTGCCGGCCAGCAAGTTGACGCGGGAAACATCGTAGCCCGCAACGACGCGCTGAATTTCGTCAAGAATTGCCATCGGATCAAAGGGCGTCATCTTGGGCTCAAGGTTATTCGCTTCGAGCCAGACAGCGTGCCGGTCGGCTTCTCCTGATTGCGCGCCTCGTGCTTGTCCCATGTCGGCGTGCGTGCCGCCGCCGAAAGGAACCAGACTGTGCACATCGAAGCCCATGGCGTCGGCAATGCGAACGATGATCTCGAAATCGGCCTTTGGCCCGCTGACCTCTCCCGCCTTCTTAACCAGTTGCAAATCGCCGCAGGTGTTCGTGCAGGTCCCTGTTTTCTCGTAGGCATTGGCCGCCGGCAAAACCACCTCGGCGATTTTGGCGGTTTCGGTCAGAAACATGTCCTGAACGACCACGAAGCTCTTCGAGAATGCAAAAGGATCGATGCTGAGACGGCCGATCGGATTCGAGCCGACCACGTACAGCGCCTTGAGTTTGCCTGCCTTGGCGGCCTCGACCATCTCGGGCAGACTCAACCCTTTGTCCGCAGGCAGAGCGCCCCACTCCTTGTGGAATTTGCTCGCGCTCGAAACGGGCTCATACCCAGCCAGCAGGTCGGGATAGAGGCCCATATCGCTTGCTCCCCGGGAGTTGGCGTAATCGGCGAGGCAGATCAGCTTGGCGCCCGGGAACGTGGAAGCAAAAGTCGCGAGTTTTTCGACCTCGCCGCCGCGCAACTCGGAGCCAAAGGCGATCACCAAATTCTGTTCGGCGCAAACCTTATCGCGCAGGGCGATCCATGCTTCGCGGTTCGCAAGATCGGTAACGAGCGACTCGAGTTGCGAGTCGTCGCCCGCCAGGAACGACACCGCCTTCGCTTCCGCACCAGCCGGAAGCAAGCCAAACGCCGTAGCTTGCCGGCGCAACTTGATCGGGGTTGAGTTGATGGCGTAAAGCTTCGCCCGGCGCAGGCGGACGTTCGTCCGAATCTGCCACGCCAGCAGCGGATGCTGATTGGTGGGATCGTTGCCAATCAGCAGAATGGCGGGCGCCGTCAACACATCGCGCATCGAAGCCGTCTTTCCCGGCTTGCCGTGAAGCGCCGTAGCCAGGGCAGGGAAGTCAGCCGTACGGTGATGATCTACGTTGTTGGTTTTCAGCGCCACGCGCGCGAACTTCGAAAGCAGGTAATTTTCTTCGTTAGTGGTACGGGTCGAACCGATTACGCCGATAGCCGCGCCGCCGTTCTTGTCGCGAACCTCGGCAAAGCGCTTGCCGATCAGGTCAATCGCTTCTTCCCACGATGCCGGCGTCAGCTTGCCATCCTTGCGGACCAGCGGCTGCGTCAGCCGTTCTTCACTGTGCGCAAAGTCGAAGGCGTAGCGGCCCTTCATACAGAGAAAATCACCATTAATACCGCTCTTGTCGCGGTTGTCGCCGCGTACGATTTCCATGCCGGTGTCGCTGCGGCGCACGCCGAGCGTAGTCTTGCAGCCGTCGCCGCAGTGCGTGCAGACCGTGCCCACGTGGTTCATCTCCCAGGGGCGGGTCTTGTAGCGGTAAGTGCCCGAGGTGAGCGCGCCCACCGGGCAGATGTCGATGCACATGCCACATTCTTCGCACTCGAGATGGTCGCTCTGATTCGGCGCGATGATCGAACTGACGCCGCGATTCTGCACGCCCAACGCCCAAACATCCATGCCCTCGCCGCAAACGCGCACGCAGCGATAACACAAAATGCAGCGCGGGCGATCAAAATAGACGACAGGCGACCACTGCTGTTCTTCCTTGTGATTCTTGGCCTCGGCAAATTTCGATTCGGATGCGCCGTAGGCGAACGTCATGTCCTGTAGTTCGCATTCGCCGCCGGCATCGCATACCGGGCAGTCGAGCGGGTGGTTGCCGAGCAACAGTTCAAGCATCGCTTTGCGGGCCTGGCGGACTTCGTCGCTGTCAGTCGTAACGATCATGCCCTCGGTGACCCCGGTGGTACAGGCGGTCTGGAGCTTGGGCATCTTCTCGATTTTCACCACGCACATGCGGCATGCGCCCTGCAGCGAGAGCCCGGGGTAATAACAAAAGGAGGGCACTTCGATGCCGGCGTTCTTGCAGGCATCGATGAGCAGGCTTCCGGCCGGAGCCGTCAGCTTTTTTCCGTCGACAGTTAAATTTACGTCTGGCATTTGTAATTTGTAATTTGTAATTTGTAATTGAAACCCTGCGTTGTCCAAGGTTTGGTTCTTCAATTACAAATTACAAATTGCCAATTGCAAATTCCGTCTACGCCAGCACCGGCACCGCTGCCTTCTCAAACGGGCACGGCTTGCCGTCTAAATGATCTTCAAACTCTTTCCTGAACTTCTTGACGAATGCCATGGTTGGCATGGCGGCCGCATCGCCCAGCGGGCAAAACGTTCTGCCCAGCATGTTCTCCGCGAGGTAATAAATGTTGTCGATGTCTTTCTTGACGCCTGCCCCCGCATGGAATCGCGTAAGCGTCTTCTTTAGCCAGTCGGTGCCTTCACGGCAAGGAATGCACCAGCCGCAGCTTTCATGCTGGTAGAACTTGATCGTCCGCAGCGCAAACTTCACGATGCAGGTGGTGTCGTCGAGCACCACTACGCCGCCCGAGCCGAGCATCGACCCCGCCTTCGCCACGCCATCGAAGTCCATGGGAATATCGATTTCTTCTGGAAGCAACACCGGCGTGGACGATCCGCCGGGAACGACGGCTTTCAACTCGCGGCCGTTCGGGATTCCGCCACCGACCTCGTAAATCATTTTCTTCAGGTTATAGCCCATGGGCAGCTCGTAAACACCCGGCTTGTTGAGGTGTCCACTGAGGCAGAACAGGCGCGTACCCCCATTTTTTGGCGTGCCAAGCTTTGCGTACCAGTCCGCGCCGCCCAAAATAATGTGCGGAACCGCCGCCAGAGTCTCCGCATTATTAATGACCGTTGGGCCGCCCCAGAGTCCGACTACGGCCGGGAACGGCGGCCGGATGCGCGGCACTCCGCGCTTGCCTTCGAGCGATTCCATGAGCGCCGACTCTTCTCCCACTTCGTAAGCGCCCGCGCCGCCGTGCCAGTGAATGTCGAGATCGTATCCCCTGCCAAAAATGTTTTTGCCGAGGAAACCCTTCGCATAAGCGTCTTTGATCGCCTTCTGCATGATGACCGACAGATAGCGATACTCGCCGCGAATATAGATGAACCCGGTGTGCGAGCCCACGGCCAGCGCGGCGATCATGACGCCTTCGATGATGGAGTGCGGGTCGTGCTCAAAGATCAGGCGATCCTTGCAAGTCCCCGGTTCGCTTTCGTCGCCGTTGCAGAGAACGTATTTCGGCTTGGCCGACTGCTTGGGCACGAACGACCATTTCATGCCCGCCGAAAATCCCGCGCCGCCACGTCCGCGCAGGCCGGAATTCTTGACCTCGTTGATGATCGCATCCGGCTGCATGGGCAGCGCTTTCTGTACGGCTTTGTAGCCGTCCAGTTCGAGGTAGCGGTCGATGTTCGTTGCGCCCTGACCAAAGCGCTTCGAGATCACGCGCACCTCATCGGGATGGGAAACCAGGTAAGCCATTTTAAAGTTGTGATTTGTAATTTGTAATCGAAAATCAAACCGGTCGAAAACCAGGCCTTTCAATTACAAATTACAAATTGCCAATTACAAATTATTGCGTCCCCTTCTTCTTATATTCGTCGAGAATCTTGTCCATCTTCTCCGGGGTCAGGTTCTCGTGAAAGTCGTAGTTCACTTGGGCCGCCGCCGCCCAACTGCAGGCTCCAATGCATTCGACTTCCTCCAGCGAGAACAGTCCGTCCGGCGTGGTGCCTTTGTGGCCGATGCCGAGCTTTTTCTTGCAGTGGTCGAGTATTTCCTCGCCGCCGCGCAGCATGCAGGCGATATTCGTGCAGACCTGCACGTTGTACTTGCCTCGCGGCTTCGTGGTCAGCATTGAGTAATAGCTGATCACGTTGCGCACTTCGAGTTCAGTCAGATCAAGCCGTCGCGCCAGTTCGGCGATCACTTCGTCGGTCAACGCGCCGACCTCATCCTGCGCATATAGCAGCGTCGGAACCAGAGTCGAGCGCTTTGTCGGATAGTGCGTGAGCATCTCCGCAAAGCGCGTTTCGAATTCTTCCGAAAACTTCATAAATTTGTAATTGGCAATTTGTAATCTTAATCGCCCTTAGCTACGTTTACGAGCTGCCTGCTGCGTTGTGGTGAAGATTGCCGTCAGCTCTTTGGATTCCTGCAATAGCTCCTTAAGCAACGCTGCCCGCACGATTTCCGCTTCGGACAGCATTTCCAGCCAGAAACCCGCCTCGTCTGCCTCTTCAACAACGATACCAATCCTGGCCGCGAACTCAGCCCTGGATCGCGCGCGGCACGATGCCCGGTAGTTTGCGGCAACCGAGGTCCCGCACCGCAAAAGCTGTTTTCCAATGACTTGAGCATCGGCCGTCCGCGGAAGCGAGCGATAGAGTTTCACCACACGCAAAGCGAACGATTTCGTCCGGGCACGCAACTCGTCCGGCGTCATGAGTCTTCCAATTACAAATTACAAATCACCAATTACAAATCCCTATCGGTCAATGTCTCCCAGCACCACATCGATGCTTCCAACAATCGCGACCACGTCGGCAATCAACGATCCTTCGCACATTTTCGCCAGCGCCTGTAGGTTCGCATAGGACGGACCGCGCATGTGAACGCGATACGGCTTGGCCGTGCCGTCGCTCACCACGTAGTAGCCCATTTCCCCGCGGGGCGATTCCACCGCCTGATAAACCTCGCCGGCCGGAACCGTAAAGCCCTCGGTGATGATCTTGAAGTGATAGATAAGGGCCTCCATCTGCGTCTTCATCTTTTCGCGGTCCGGCAGCACCACCTTCGGCGCATCGGCTTTCACCGGACCCTCCGGCATTCCCGCCAGCGCCTGCTGTACGATTCCGATTGATTCCCGTAGTTCCTGTACTCGGCAGACATATCGCGCAAATACATCGCCTTCCGTCAAAACCGGAACCTTAAACTTGAAGTTTTCATAGCCTGTATAGGGAGCATCGCGACGCAGGTCAATGTCCACTCCGCTCGCCCGCAACGTCGGCCCGCACGCCCCCAGCGCGACGGCATCGTCAGGGTTTAACCGTCCGACACCCTTCGTACGCATCAGGAAGATCGGGTTTCCAGTCAGCAGCCCTTCATACTCGTCCACGTTGCCCGGGAAGCGGTCGGCAAATTTCTTGATTTTCTCGAAGAACCCCAACGGTGGTTCAAGCGCCAGCCCGCCAATGCGGAAGTACGAGGTCATCATGCGCTGCCCGCTTACCATCTCGAAGAACCGCAAAATGTCTTCGCGCTCGCGGAAGCAATACAGGAAGACCGTCATCGCGCCCAGGTCCATGGCGTGTGTGCCCAGCCACACCAGGTGCGAATTGATGCGCGTCAGCTCATTCATCAGAACCCGCATCCACTGCGCCTTGGGAGGGATTTCCAGCCCCAGCAACTTTTCTACCGCCAGGCAGTAGGTCAGATTGTTGGTCAGGGGGCAGAGGTAGTCGATGCGGTCAGTCAGCGGCACCACCTGCTGATAGAACTTGGCTTCGCAGGTTTTTTCGATTCCGGTATGCAGGTACCCGATCTCCGGCCGCAGTCGCACTACCGTCTCGCCGTCAATCTCGAGCACCAGACGCAACACACCGTGCGTGGAGGGATGCTGCGGTCCCATGTTCAGGACAACGGTGCGATCCTGCGCGGATTGGTTGAGAGCAGTGGGGCTTGATGGCATCGTTTACCGGTAACCTTCCACCGGGTAGTCCTTCCGCAGCGGATGGCCTTCCCAGTCATCGGGCATCATGATGCGTTTCAAGTTGGGGTGTCCGGTGAAGCGGACGCCAAACAGATCGAAAACCTCGCGTTCGTAGAAGTTGGCTGACGGCCAGACGGAGGTCACAGACTCAATGGCTGCACTCGATCCGTCGAGGCGAACCTTCAAGCGTACGCGTTCTTTCTTGGAAATCGACAGTAGGTGGTAAACGACCTCAAAGCGAGGCTCGGAGGGATACCAATCCAGGCAGGTGAGGTCCGAAAGATAGTTGAACGGACACTCGCTGCTGTCCCGCAAGAGGGCGCACGCTTCGCGGATGAACTCTTTGCCGATCCAGATCGTGAGTTCGTCGCGGTCGAATCTGGCGCCCTCGACGGCCGCAGCATTCCAGTCAAACAACCGGCCAAGCGCCGGATGCGACTTGAGTTGCTCGATATCGGTGATCGGGGGAGCGAGCGGCACTAGAAATCCCCCTGCTTCGGGCGAGCCGGGCCCCAGTCAAGTACGCCCTTTTTCCACACGTAGAAAAGGCCGACTAATACGATGGCGATATATACCAGCATCTCCCAGAAACCAAACATCTTCAGATCGGTCTTCAGGATGACTGCCCATGGGTAAAGGAAGACAGCTTCCACGTCGAATAGGATGAAGAGCATCGCCACCAGGTAGAACTTGACCGAAAACCGGCCCCGGGCGTCCCCGACTGGCGCAACGCCGCACTCGTAGGGAGACATCTTGGCTCGACCCGGCTTGTGCTGGCCGACGAGCCATGAAAGCGTCACAATCGCCGTAGCAAGCGCCGTCGCGATGCCGAAATGCATCAGCAGAGGCAGGTAGCGAGCGAAATAATTGTCTGGCATAGGAGGAGCTATATATAATGCGCGCCAAGCACGACTAAACTGTCTAGATTAGTTTTTGGCTGCCGCGAGTGTCAAGCAACTACGCATCGAAACTGCGCTTTTGTTTTTGAAGCCGTACTATCAGAGCGACTACAGAAAGCCGGGACTGCATGATTTTCGGTTTTAATACGGATATTCGCCACGCCGACACCGTCTACCACGTGCAGAGCGAGGCGCGCGAGGGAGAACAGTTGTTGCAGACGCAGGTCTTCGTCCGCGGCCGCTGCATCGGCAAGCGCGCCATTTCCTATGCCTCGATGGCGGCGTCCGGCGCTGCCCATGCGACCGGGCAGAACGCGGAGCAGAACAACCTTGATCGGAACATCGGCGACCAGACTCAGGACCAGCAGAAAGAGAAGATGCTGCGCGATCTCCATCGTGAAGTTCTGGACGCGATCCGCGACGGCCGGCTCGATTCCGTTCTCGACAAGCGCGATACTCCCGAAACGCTCGCCGCCGTCAAGGAACTCGATCTCGAGTGGACTAACGCCGATTCGGTGCATTCCAGCGGAACCTTGATGATGAACCTCAGGGTCAGCGAGGGAGGCGCGCCGGTCCAGGGCGCCCGCCTGACCTTTCGCTTCGTCCGTCCGGATGCCTCCCCGTATTACGCGCAGATCCTTACCGATGCCGGTGGCAACGCCGAGATGAGGGTTCAGGCGGACGAGAAATCGCTGCCGGATGCTTCGGTGCTCGTGCAAGCCAGTTTTGGCGGGAGGACGGCTACTCGCAAGTTTCAGTTGCGGAAACGGATTATCTGACCTGCGGGTTTGATCCGTCTAAACACGGCGCTCCGTCTGCCAGTTGGCGTATCGATCACGCACGAAATTGATCCCATGAAACTGACCATCAATGGCGAGACCCGCGCTTTGCCGGCCGACACCCTGACCGCGCTGGTCGAACAGCTTGGCATGAAGCCGGATCGCGTGGCGATCGAACTCAACCGCCAGATTGTACCGCGCGACCGCTGGCCGCAAACCAGACTGAAGGATGAAGACCAGTTGGAGATCGTTCATTTCGTCGGCGGGGGATTGGCTAGTCGAGAACCCGGTCCGTCGGCGGAATCCGTCGCGAGTTCGTAAAGCAATCCTTGAGACCGTTGCGAGCCGGCCGGAAAATGGGGGCCCCGGGCAGAGTCGAACTGCCGACCAACGGTTTAGGAAACCGCTGCTCTATCCATCTGAGCTACGGGGCCGTGATGCTGCCAGCCGATTACCACGCCACCCGATTATCTCACGCCAATCTATAGGGATAAGCACTACCGAAAACTCAAGTCGGCTGACATTGACACGCCCGGTGGCTGGGCCTACGATTTTGTTTGAGGGTGAGGGCAGGGACGTGTGTCGGATTGCCAGCCCGAAGTTGGGCCAGAACGGGCGAATCGTCTGCGAACCGGGCCCCAGCCGCATCCGCAAAACCTTCGGCGCCAGTCGCGTGGTTCTTGCCATCGTTCTCGGCTCGGCCTCCTTGGCGGGTCAGCAAAAGCCGGCCTCACCGAATCCATCGGCACAAATCGAATTGCCCGTCCTCATGCAGCAAAAGGTCGTGGCCGGCAAAACTCGCCCTGGAACCAAGGTCCACGCCAGACTTGCCATCGCCACCCTGGTCAATAATGTTGTAGTTCCAGAGGGCGCCATCTTGTCCGGAGAAGTCACCGAATCGGTGCCGAGGTCTGCAACTGGCCCGTCGCGTCTTGCCATTTGCATGGACTCTGCGCAGGGGAAAGATCGCTCCGTTCCCATCAAGGTGTACTTGACCGCATGGTACTACCCCGCGGAAACGTCCACGGAGGAGCTTTCGCCATCGGATGCCGCCAACCCCACCACGTCGCCGATCGGAGGGTTCCCCCGGAGGGTTAGAAATCCGACTTTATCGCCGTTCCCACGCGGGGATCCGGAACCGGCCACGCTCCCGGTTTCCAGTGTTTCGCAACACCGCGTGTTAATGAAAAACGTAGAACCCATGCGCAATAGCGCCGGAGTCGTTACGCTCACCTCCACGCACTCGACCCTCAAGCTCGATAAGAGGACTGTCTACGTGCTTGCGGCCGACGGCCTGCTGCCGCAAAGTAAGCGACGTACGCTTCACTGATCTGGTCTGAGGGTCAAGCTGAGAGTCAGGCCAGCCCGAAACGCTGCTGCCAGATCATGGCTGCTGGTGACCTTCATCACAGACGCATGCGTCATCGCACAGGAAAATCATTAGTTGCCCTTTGGCGAAGCCGATTCTCCCCGAAAGGGATTGGGGAGAAACGGCCTCCGCCCGCCGCCAACGTCCAGTCGTTGCAATTCGAATACGCGTAGGGAGGGAAGATAAACGTCATGAGTCTTAGCCAGCTTGCCCGGTCTATCAGGGAGTCGGCGACTCTCAAGCTGAATGAAACCGCCGCGCTGCTTCGCGATAAAGGGGAGCCGGTCATTCATCTGGGAGGCGGCGAACCAAAGACCAAGGTCCCGATCGATGCCGTCATCAATTGCGTCGCCCTGCTCAACACCGGAGAAATCCGCTACACACCCCCGGACGGAATTCCCGCGCTCAAGAAAGCCATCGTTCGCTATACCGAGGAGCACTACAAGAAGCTCGTCCACGCCGACAACGTGATCGCTTCCGGCGGTGCCAAGCAGGCCCTGATGGTCCTCTTGCACTCCATTCTCGATCCCAAGGAAGAGGTGATTTTTCCCGCGCCCTACTGGGTGAGTTACCCGGAGATGGTGAAACTCGCCGGTGGCGTTCCCGTGCCGGTGACGGCCGAAGACGGGACATTTTTTCCGACCGTCAAGGAGATTACCGACGCGGTCGGCTCCTACACCAAGGCCATCATTCTGAACAGTCCCAATAATCCTTCTGGTGCAATGTACTCGAAGGACTTCATTCAGGAGATGGTCGAGTTTTGCGAGAAGAAAAGTATCTACCTGGTCATGGACGACATTTACAACCGGTTGGTGTTCGACGGCAAGACCGCTCCCAACTGCTACGAATTCGCGCAGGAACCGCTCGAGCAGTCGAAACTGGTGGTCATCAACGGTGTCTCGAAGATGTACGCTATGACCGGTTTCCGTATCGGTTGGGCCGTTGGGAATCGACAGCTCATCGAGTGCATGTCGACCATCCAGTCGCAGCAGACCTCCGGTCCTTCCGCGCCCGCGCAGTGGGCGGCCGTGGGCGCGCTCAACGGTGTGCAATCACCCCTGGAGAGCTTGCGCATCATGCTTGAGAACAACCGTAACGTCATGGTCGATCGCCTGAAGGCCTTCGACGGCGTCAAGGTGCACGTGCCCGACGGAACCTTCTACTGTTTCCCTGACTTCAGCGCGTACATGAAGGATTCGCAAAAACTGGCCAACCTCCTGCTCGAGAAGGTGCGGGTGGTCACCGTTCCCGGCAAGGAATTCGGCTTCGAGGGGCATCTGCGGCTCAGTTACTGCGGCACGATCCGCGATATCACCGAGGGTTTGGATCGCATCAAGTGGGCGCTCGATCCCAACTCGGCCAATGAACTCTACCTCGGCGACCGCAAGCTTGTGAGGGACTGGCAATGAACATCTATCTCGATGTCCAATCTCCCGCAGTGAAAGAGGCTGGAAAGCTGGCCTCGAGCTACGGCTTGCAGAACCACGGACTGGTGAACCTGCGGCGCATCTATTGGAATCTGCCTACGCCGGCGCTTTACGAGGAAAGCATCTTCCGTTCCGAGGGAAGCCTGTCTCACCTCGGACCGCTCGTCGTCAACACCGGCAAACATACCGCCCGGGCCGCGGCCGACAAGTTTGTCGTGCGCGATCACTCTACCGAAGAGCAGATCTGGTGGGGCCAGTACAACCGGCCCTTCTCCGGCGAAAGCTTCAGCGCCTTGCTCACCCGCCTCCAGGGCTACCTGCAGGGCCGCGACGTTTTCGTGCAGGACTGCTTTGCCGGCGCCGACCCCGAGCACAGCCTCCCCGTCCGCATCATCACCCAGAAGGCCTGGCATAGCCTGTTTGCCCGCACCATGTTCCTGAAGATCCGCAATCATGATGCGCTCCAGCACCACATCCCGGAATTCACCGTGATCGCGGTGCCCTCGTTCCAGGCTTCGCCCATGGTCGACGGCACGCGCTCCGAGACTTTCATCATCATCAACTTCCGGGAGCGGCTCGCCATCATCGGAGGCACGAACTACGCCGGCGAAATCAAAAAGACGATTTTCACGGTCTTGAATTTCCTTTTACCGCTGCAGGGTGTGCTCTCCATGCACTGCTCGGCCAACGTCGGCGACGAAGGCGACGTCGCAATTTTCTTCGGGCTTTCTGGAACCGGCAAAACCACGCTCTCGGCAGACCCCAAGCGGCGCCTCATCGGCGATGACGAGCACGGCTGGAGCGAGAACGGCGTCTTCAATTTCGAAGACGGCTGCTACGCCAAGGTGATTCGGCTTTCGCCCGAGGCCGAACCCCAGATTTTCGCCTGCACGCGGCGCTTTGGAACGGTGCTCGAAAACGTCACTTTCGATCCCGTCTCGCGCCACTTGGATTTGAACGACTACACCGTCACCGAAAACACCCGGGCGGCTTATCCTCTTTCCTACATTGACAACTCCATGCCCGAGAAGCGTGCCGGCCATCCCAGGAATGTCATCTTCCTCACCTGCGATGCCTCGGGCGTCATGCCTCCCATTTCTAGGCTCACTCCCGACCAGGCCATCTACCACTTTATTTCCGGCTATACCAGCAAGATTGCCGGCACCGAAATCGGGCTGGGCGTGGAACCCGAGATGACGTTCAGCACCTGCTTTGGCGGCCCGTTCATGGTGCATCATCCACTCGCTTACGCCGAACTGCTCAAGAAGAAAATTCAGAAGCACGGCGCTCACGTCTGGCTGGTGAATACCGGCTGGACCGGCGGTCCGTTCGGCGTGGGCAAACGCATCAGCATCCGTCACACGCGCGCCTTGCTCAATGCGGCGCTCAGCGGTTCTCTGCTGAAGGTTGAGTACAAGAAAGATCCGGTGTTTGGGTTCGATGTCCCGGTCGAGTGCGAGGGCGTGCCGTCCCAGATTCTCGATCCGGCAAATACCTGGCCGAGCCGGGACGAGTATTTCCGGAAGTACGACGCGCTGGCCGCTCGTTTCATCGAGAACTTCAAGCTGATGGTGACCGAGTGTCCAGAGCGCATCCTGGAGGCTGGGCCGAAGCGTCTCGCGGCCATTTCGGTTCGCTAAGCTTCTCGGCTTGCGGGGGGCCGGGGGGAATCTCGTTCTCCTCAGCCAGCCCAAACCCCCGGCTGCGCGCCGTGGATGATCGAACACCGGGATTCCTGCATCTTAAGTAGCAATCAGGCTCACGGGTTCGTCCTTGCGAGGATTCTCTTAGTCACTTCGACGGAACGCTCCGCTGCCTTATAATGAAAGCACAGTGCTTAAATATTCAATCGTAGTTCCTCTCCACAACGAACAGGAGAACGTCACCGACCTGTACGCCCGGCTGAAGTCTGTGATGGAGGCCAGCGGCGAAACGTTTGAGATGGTGCTCGTCGACGATGGCTCGATCGACGGCACGTTTGGTTTGCTGCGCGAGATTGCTGCCGTCGACAGCCGCGTTACCGTCGTCAAGCTGCGCCGTAATTTTGGCCAGACCGCCGGCCTTGCCGCCGGCTTCGACCACGCCCGCGGCGAATACATCATCGCCATGGATGGCGACCTGCAGCACGATCCCGCCGATATCCCGCTCTTTATCGAAAAGATTGCCGAGGGCTATGACATTGTCAGCGGCTGGCGCAAGAACCGCGTCGATAACTTCTGGATGCGCCGCATCCCTTCGCGCTGTGCCAACTGGCTCATGGCCAAATTGAGCGGCGTCGACATCCACGACTTTGGCACCACCTTCAAGGCCTACCGCCGCGAAATTCTCGACCAGGTGCCCCTCTACGGCGAGTTGCACCGCTTCATCCCCGCGCTCGCCTCCTGGCATGGCGCCTCGATTATCGAAGTGCCCATCAAGAATGTGAATCGCGAGCGCGGCGCTTCGCACTATGGAATTTCGCGCACGTTCCGCGTCTTTTTCGACCTGATGACCATCCGCTTTCTGCTGAAGTATCTCTCGCGTCCGCTGCATTTCTTCGGCACGGTGGGTATGTTCAGCATTTTTGCGGGCAGTGCTGTTTCCTTCTGGCTCGTTCTGCAGAAGATCCTGCACCACACCGACATCATGTACCAGCATGGCCCGCTGATGGTGTTCTCCATGGTATTACTGCTCGCCGGCCTCAATATGCTGGCCGTCGGCCTCCTCGGAGAAATGCAGGTTCGCCACTACCACGAACCAGCGCAGCGCGCCCCCTACTCGGTTGACCGAATCCTGCGAGCGCAGAGCGAAGAGAGCACCATCTCGGAGTAACAGTGGGATCTTGACCTGTTGTCGATCACAGCCCCTCGTGACCTCTGCAATTGACCCATCTGCCTCGCAAGCGTGACAATGCAGTGAAGGGCCAATCCAGCCTCCGAGGCGCTATAATGCCATCCGCCGTTATGCCAACTACTCAACTTGAACTGCGTCTTGCCAGCCGGATGTCGCGGCTTGGCACCGAAACCGCCTTTGAAGTCCTGAATCGCGCCCGCGCCCTCGAAAAGCAGGGCAAGGAGATCGTGCACCTCGAAATTGGCGAACCTGATTTCGATACGCCCGCCAATGTGATCGAAGCCGCCGTCAAGGCCTTGCACCACGGCTGGACTCACTACGGACCGGCGGCCGGTCTTCCCGACCTGCGCCAGACCATTGCCGAATACGTCAGCCGCACGCGGCGCGTACCGGTTTCAAGCGACGAAGTGGTTGTTGTGCCCGGTGGCAAGCCGATCATTTTCTTCACTATGCTCGCCTTGGTGGATGAAGGGGATGAAGTCATCTACCCGAACCCGGGTTTCCCGATCTACGAGTCCATGATCAACTACCTCGGCGGCCGCGCCGTTCCGATTCCGCTGCGCGAGGAGCGCGACTTTTCGCTCGACGTGAATGAGTTGGCGTCGCTGATTACCCACCGCACAAAGCTCATCATCCTGAACTCGCCCCACAACCCCACCGGCGGCGTCCTGACGAAGAAGGATATTCACGAGGTTGCCGACGCGATTGGCGATCGCAATATCATGGTGTTGTCCGATGAAATTTACAGCCGCCTCATTTACGAAGGCGAAGACTTCTCCATCATGAGCGTGCCCGGGTTCAAAGAGCGCACCATTCTGCTCGATGGCTTTTCCAAGACCTATGCCATGACTGGATGGCGCATGGGCTATGGGGTCATGCGGCCGGACCTCGCCGCACAGTTTGCGCGCCTCAATACCAATTCGATTTCCTGTACCGCCAGCTTTACGCAGATTGCCGGCATTGAAGCGCTCCGTGGCGACCAGGCGTCCGTTGATAAGATGAGCAACGAATTCAAGCGCCGCCGCGACGTCTTTGTCGCCGGGCTGAATAAGATCAGAGGATTCTCCTGCCGCATGCCGAAGGGCGCGTTCTACACGTTCCCGAACATCACGAAGACGGGCTGGCCATCGAAGAAATTGGCCGATGCGCTGCTCGACGAAGCCGGAGTCGCCTGCCTTGCCGGCACGGCATTCGGCGCGCACGGCGAAGGCTATCTCCGCTTCAGCGTGGCCAACTCGCTCGATAACCTGAACAAGGCTCTCGCAAAAATTGAGGGTTGGGTAGCGAAGAATATAAGATAGCGGCCGAACGCAGACCCTCCCTGATCATTCGGCACTCTGACGCTCGAATTGAGATGGCCGACAAAGCAACCTCGATTGTAGAGAAGCACTACGGCAGCCATGAGGCCATGGTCGATGCCGGGAAGAAGCGTGCCGAGATAGCAACCCTCCTCAAGAGTTCACTGGCGCGCGAAGTAACCCTGAAATAACGAGCCGAAACGATTGGAGCCGCTCGCAATCCGGGCGGCTCTTTTTCGCGCCCAAAGTGTTTTGGAGCGGCAATCTGCCGTAAACGCATTCTGGAACCTGCGGCTTCCCGTCCGCGAATGGCTCGTTGACAACCAGTTCGTCAGACTTGGTGTAAACTCGTTCCCGCCATGACCAACATCGACAAGCATCCCACCGGATCGTTTTGCTGGATTGAACTCGCCACCTCCGACCAGGCCGCCGCCAAGAATTTCTACGGCTCCCTGTTTGGATGGGCGCCGAATGACATGCCGATGGGCCCGAACGACTTCTACACGATTTTTAGGCTCAAGTGCCGCGATGCTGCCGCCGGCTACACGCTGCGCCCCGATCAGCGTGCACAACATGTTCCTCCGCACTGGATGCTCTACATTCAGGTCGATAAGGTCGATGCTTCCGCCGCCAAGGTTCCGCAACTCGGCGGCAAGGTGATTATGCCGCCCTTCGACGTTTTCGACGCCGGTCGCATGTCCGTCATCCAGGATCCAACCGGGGCCTATTTCTGCCTGTGGCAGCCGAAGAAGAACGCCGGCATCGGCATTGCAGCCGTTCACGGCACCTTGTGCTGGGCCGATCTCAGCACCAACGATCCCGATCGCGCCCAGAAGTTCTATTCGGGACTTCTCGGTTGGAAATTCGAGAAGGGCGAAAAGGACGATTCCGGCTATTTGCACATCAAGAACGGGGAGCACTTCATCGGAGGCGTGCCGCCCGCCAAGTATCTGCAGCCCGGAGTGCCTCCGCACTGGCTGGCCTATTTTGTCGTAGACGACGTAGATGTCAGCGCCAACAAGGCGAAGGAAATGGGTGCGAAGCTCTTCGTGCCGCCCATGACCGTCGAAGGCGTCGGCCGCATGTCGGTGATCGCCGACCCGCAAGGCGCCGTCTTCGCCATCTTCAAATCGGCGAGATAGAGCAGTTCGTGTGGGAGCGGGCGCCCCCGCGCCCAAGCCTGGCGAAACTCGGTGGCTGCGCATATTCCTCGCCATCAACTTATCCACGCTGTCATCCTGAGCGAACGGGGCCCCCAGCGCGCCTGCTTTTGGCGCGATGGGGTGGGGAGCGAAGGATCTATGCATTTGCCGGCGCCAGTAGGCCGCAGAGGTCCGCATGACAAAGCCGTCACCTGTCACCCCCACCTGTGACCCCCCTCACAGAACCTTGCGACATGGCAGCTTAGCCTGAATTTGCAAGTCTATGCGCCATTTTCCGCCTTGCCCAATGCGCGGCCGGGGTCCCCAGCGGACTCGGCCTTTGGCCCGTTGGGGCGGAGGCGTAAGCCAAGGAGCCACCCCATGTCTATCCAGAATTCGACCACCGGCGAAGTTCTGCGCGCCTACACGATCGACGAACTGAAACAGCAGGCCAACCTGATGCGCGGATATGACCTGGTTGCCCTTTGCGCCGCCACTTCCGGACACGCCGGCGGCACCCTCTCTATCATGGACATCGCCGCCGCGCTCTATCTGCGTGTGGCCAACCACGATCCGAAGAATCCCAACTGGCCCGATCGTGACCGCATCGTCTGGTCGACCGGCCACAAAGCGCCCAGCCTCTATCTTGGCCTCGCCTTCGCCGGCTTCTGCCCGAAAAAAGACGTCGCGCTCCTGCGCAAGCTCTATTCCCCTTATCAGGGGCACCCGCACTGGCTCAAGCTGCCGGGCGTCGAGGTTTCCACCGGATCGCTCGGCCAGGGCCTGAGCATTGCCGTTGGCATGGCCCTCGCCGGCAGGCTGAACCAGAAGAATCACCGCATCTTCTGCATCATGGGCGATGGCGAGCAGCAGGAAGGCCAGGTCTGGGAAGCTGCCATGGAGGCGGGCCATTTCAAACTCGACAACCTTGTTGGCATCGTTGACCGCAACCGCCTGCAAATTGACGGCTGGGTCAAAGACGTGATGAACGTCGAACCGCTCGAAGAAAAATACCGCAGCTTCGGATGGGATGTCCTCACCATCAACGGCCACGACATGAAGCAGGTGGTCGAAGCGCTCGAAAAAGCCAAGGCCGGCTCGGGCAAGCCAACCGTCATCATCGCCGATACCGTCAAGGGCAAAGGCGTCAGCTTCATGGAAGACATTGCCGGATGGCACGGCAAGGTTCCCAATGTCGAAGAACTCCACAAGGCTTTGAAGGAACTTGGCCTGGATGAAGCGGGCCAGCTTCCCGGTCGATGAGCTGTTCGCGCACGCCAAGCAATATCAGGCCGAAGTCGAGCGCAAGCTCGATGCAAAAATGCCGAAGTTCCATCGCAATTACTGGTGGAACGCCGCCGACAATATGAAGGCCCAGATGAAGCCCACGCGCCTCGGCTTCGGCCAGTCGCTCGCCGCCAATGGCGACGACCCGCGTGTGGTTTGCTTCGGCCTCGACATTTCCGGTTCGATCACCATCAGCGAGTTCTATGCCAATAAGCCCGAGCGCAAGTCGCGCTGGATCAGCATGGGCATCGCCGAGCAATCCGCCACGTCGGCCGCGGCCGGACTGGCAAAAGAAGGGAAGCTGCCCGTCTTCGGCACCTACGCGACCTTCGCCGCCGCGCGCAATCTCGATCAGATTCGCACCTCCATCTGCTACGGCAATTTCAACGTCCTGATTGCGGGCGCGCATGGCGGCGTCAGCGTTGGCCCCGACGGCGCCACTCATCAGGCGCTTGAGGACTGTTTTGCCATGTGTGGATTACCCAATATGAACGTGGTTGTGCCCTGCGATATCGTCGAAACGCGCAAGGCCACCGACTATCTCCTGCTCAAGCACGTTGGCCCCAAGTACATCCGTTTCGCCCGAGAAGCCACGCCCATTGTCACCGACGAGAAAACCCCGTTCGTTTTCGGCAAGGCAAACGTGAGCCGTCTCCGCCGCGAAACCGCGAACTTCCTCGATGCTTTCGAAACCAGACTGGAATCCGACTACCGCGACGAAGCCGAGGACCTCACTATCGTCGCCTGCGGCCCCATGGTGCCCGAGGCCATGCGCGCCGCCTACATCCTGAAGTCGGAGTTCGGCTACGAGACCCGCGTCCTCAACATGCACACGCTGAAGCCGCTCGATAAAGAAGCGATCGTGCGCGCAGCACGCGATACCAGCGTGGTCCTGACTGCGGAAGAGCACCAGATCGGCGCCTTGGCCTGGCCGGTCGCGAGCGCCATTACGGAGTCGCCCGAGCTCTACGGCATTCCTGTAATCACGGGGGCGATTGGCGTCAAAGATCGCTTCGGAGACTCCGGCGCGCCGTGGGAACTGATCAAAGAGTTCGAAGTTTCCGCCGAGCACATCGCCGCCAAGGCAGTCGAACTCATGGGTGTGAAGAAGTCGCGCGCCGGAGAGCCCCTGGCCGAGGTGCACCTGGCTACAAAGTAAGAATCTGCGCGGCGAGCCGAGGACCTCGGAGTCCGCCTCCGATTCTTATCCAACACAAAGCAACCACCCGAGTTTGCCTCGCGGATACCGTGGATGGTAAAACCCTTCCAGGGTCTCCGCTGGTGAAAAGAAACTCGACTGCTCTCGCATTCGCCCTGACAGTTTTGCTCCTTGCCATCTTTGCGGCGCGCGCCACCGATAATCGTCGCGTCCTCCAGCTTTCCACCAGCAAGAACCTGACCTTGCCGGTGCCCGGGTATATTGCCCGCACCAACGGTTTCCCCGCCACCATCGCGGTCAGCCCTGATAATCACTATGCCGCGCTGCTGAATCAGGGCTATGGCACGCAGGAAACGGGTGGGCGACAGTCCATCGCCATTCTCGACCTCAGCAACAATCAGCTGCACGACTTTCCCGACGACAGGCTTGGCAATAACTCCCGCCAGAGCTATTTCATCGGCCTCGCCTTTTCGAGCGATGGCCAACATCTCTACGCTTCAATGGGCTCGATCACCGATCCCACGGGCGAGAAGCCAACGAGCACGGGCAACGGCATCGCGGTCTACAAATTCGCAGACGGCCAGGTAACGCCCGAGCGCTTCATCAAGATTCCGCCGCAGAAACTTGCGGAAGGAAAGGAAGTTGCCTACGGCCTACGCAAAAGTCCGGCAGGAGCCGCCATTCCGTATCCTGCGGGGTTTGCGGTTTTGCCCGGCCCGAAGGGCGATCGTCTGCTCGTGGCCAATAATCTTTCCGACAACGTAGTTCTGCTCGACGTTGACTCTGGAAAGATCGAGAAGTCATTCGACCTGACCCTGAACCGCTACGTGCCCACCGCATATCCGTACACGGTGATTGCGAATAAGGCGGGAACCAGGGCATGGTGCAGTCTGTGGAACGCCTCTGAAGTTGCGGAACTGAATCTTGAAGCCGGAAGCGTGCCCCGCTGGATCGTTCTGAAGAACCCCACCGACCGCGTTGCACCCAGTCCGCACCCGACGGCGATGCTACTGAGCCCGAACGAGGAGACGCTTTACGTGGCTCTTGCCAATGCCGATATGGTGACTGCGGTCGATCTGAAATCCGGACGTGCTTTCCCGCTCTATCGCACGAATTTCAAAAACCCCGGGTCCGTTGTTCAGGCAATCGCGCTCTCGCCCAACGGAAAGTATCTTTTTGCCGCAGCTGGGGCGCTCGACGCAGTCGCTGTCTTCGAAGTCAAAGATCTTCCAAAGCCAGCGCCAGGCACAATGTCTTTTAGCGTCACACAAATTGAAGAACCAGGCTTGATTCCCACCGAGTGGTATCCCACCGCGCTCGCCGTCGTCGGCAACGATCTGCCCATCGCGACCGCGAAAGGCGAGGGCAGCGGGCCGAACAACATGAAAGCCACGGAGCAGATTGGCCCTTATCATCGCGAGCAGCCGTACATCGCAACCTTGATCGGCGGCTCGGTCGCGCGCCTCGCCATCGCGGATATCGACAAGAATCTCGCCGCCTACACTCGCCAGGCCGAGGAAGACAATCTGCTGCACGCCGAACCCGGCAAACTTGAGTTTGCAGGCGGGAAAAACCCCATCCACCACGTCATTTACATTCTTAAGGAAAACCGCACCTACGATCAGATCTTCGGGGACTTGCCGGTCGGCGACGGTGATCCGTCCCTCACCATGTATGGCGCCGACATTACTCCGAACGAGCACAAACTCGCACTGCAATTCGGCGTGCTCGACAATTTCTACGACAGCGGAGAAGTCTCCGGCGACGGCCACCTTTGGTCGACCGCGGCCACCACCAGCGACTACAACGAGAAGACTTGGCCGATTGCCTATCGCAGCAAGGAGCGCACCTACGATTTCGGCGGCACTGTCGCCGACGATCGAGCCCTGGAGAAGGGAATTCCCGACGTCGACGATCCCGGCACTGGCTTCCTCTGGGATAACCTCTCGCACAGCGGCCTGACCTACCGCATCTACGGCGAGTTCGTCGATGCCGTCTGGTGCCAGGACGAGAAAGCGGACACGCCCATGCAAGGCACCCCGTCGGCAGCCGCAGCCGTGTGCCCGAATGCTGTTGTCAAAAAGGGCGATCCGCTGCCTTCGAACCTCGGTAACCCGCACGGCGGCCCAAGTCCGTGGCCCTGGGCGGTTCCGCTCTTCAAGGAAGTGAAGCCGCTTAAAGCGGCGTTGCGCGGCCACTTCGATCCCGATTTTCCAGACTTCAACCCTGACTATCCCGACCAGCTCCGCGCAGACGAGTTCCTGCGCGAGTTCGACGAATTCGTCAAGGCACGTGGCACAACGAGTGGCGCGGCCATAGAGCTGCCGCAGTTCACTCTGCTCTATCTGCCCAATGACCATACCGGTGGCACGCGCCCCGGCAAGCCCATGCCGCAAGCCTCTGTCGCCGATAACGATCTGGCCGTCGGCCGCGTCGTCGATGCCGTCTCTCATAGCCCTTACTGGGACGACACGGCGATCTTCGTCGTCGAAGACGACGCGCAAAACGGTGCCGATCACGTCGATGCTCACCGCTCGACTGCACTCGTAATCAGCAAGTATTCGCCGCGCGCGCCCCAAGCCCATGTCGAGCATCGTTTCCACACGACCGTCAGCATGATTCACACCATGGAAACTTTGCTTGGTCTGCCGCCGATGAATCTGTTCGATGCACATGCGCCGCTCATGGCCGCGCTATTTGCTGGCCCTGGCACGCAGCCGCCCTATACAGCCGACGATAAGAACCTGCGCAGTGGCCTGATTTATCGTGTGAACGAAAAGAAGGCCCCGGGCGCGAAGGCATCGCTGGAAATGGATTTCTCCCGCCCCGACGCTGCCAACGCGCAGAAGTTGAATGCGATTCTCTGGCAGAACGCGAAAGGCAACGTGCCCATGCCTGTCACCGCGCATTCGCATTCCGAACCGTCGGACTAAGCTAGAATTCACTCGTGGGCGTCCCGATCGAATGCACAGATCTGCGCAAAACCTACGACGGCAAAGTCGAAGCCGTGCGCGGGCTCAGCCTGCGTATCGAGGCCGGCGAATGCTTCGGCCTGCTCGGCCCGAACGGGGCAGGGAAGACTACTACCATTGAAATCCTCGAGGGCCTGCTCGCGCCCACTTCCGGTGCCGTCCGCATCTTCGGCCATACCTGGAACGACAACCCGCGCCAACCGCGCGAGTGGATTGGCATTTCTCTCCAGGAGACGCGGCTGTCGGAGAAGCTGAGCGTGCGCGAGACCATCAAGCTGTTTGCCAGCTTCTACCAGGAGCCGCGCGCGGCCGACGATGTTCTTGACGATCTGCAGCTCACCGAGAAAGCCGATAGCTGGGTGGGTAAACTTTCCGGCGGTCAAAAGCAGCGTCTCGCCGTTGCCACCGCGCTCGTCGGCAATCCGCGAATCCTGTTTCTCGACGAGCCCACCACTGGACTCGATCCGCAGAGCCGGCGGCAGCTTTGGGAGATCATCCGCGCCTTCCAGAAGAAAGGTGGCACGGTCCTCCTCACTACGCATTACATGGACGAGGCCGAACGGCTGTGCGATCGCTTGGCCATCGTCGATCACGGCGAAATCATCGCGGAAGGCACGCCTGCCGATCTCATCGACCGCTTGGGCGGCCATCATGTGGTCGAGTTCCAGGTTGCTGAAAACGCCGGCGGCAGCTCAAACGGCGGAATGGCTCGCGACCAAAGCGTCTGGAGCACTCTTCCTGGAGTCGAGTCCGTCCGCAACGAGGATCATGTCATCTGTCTTAACGTGCGCGAACCGCACCTGACAATTCCCGCGCTGCTTGATGCCGTAAGTCGTCAAGGGCATCAACTCGAACATCTCAGCACGCGCCAGGCAAGCCTCGAAGACGTGTTTGTCCAGCTCACTGGCCGTCATCTGCGGGAGGATTAAAGGAAACTCCGTTAAGTGTGACGCGGGCGCCCTCGCCCGCGAAAAGCCGCGATAAGCAGAGGCCTCGCCCTTTAGAGATACTGAATCAGAGTCTGAAGACGAATGCCGACGAAAACCACAATGCCGCAACCTTCCAGTAGCGAGAACGTGCCATTGCCTTCCGACCGAACGCCGCGACGCTCGGGCCGTTGGTCGGGATATCGCTATTTGCTTTGGGTTCGCTTGCTGGAACTCAAACGCGAACCGGAGATCGTTTTCTGGGTCTTCGGCTTTCCGCTCCTGCTGTCGCTTGGACTTGGGATCGCATTCCGTGACAAACCTGCTGACAAGACTTCAGTCGCGGTCATTGAAAGTGCAAAGGCTGAGCAGACACTCTCGCAGTTGAGCGGCGGCGACAAGCGGTCGCCAATTCGTGCCGTGGTGATGGAGCGCGCGGCGGCGTTGAAAGCTTTTCATTATGGCAAGTTCGATGTAGTTGTGGAGCCGAAGGCCGATGGCAGCTACGAGTTTTACTATGATCCCGCGCGGCCGGAGAGCGTGTACGCGCGCTTGTTTGTCGTCGATACCTTGGAAGCGGCGGTTGGCAGAATCGACAAGCTGCCGGTTGTGTCCTCCGCTTCGAGCGAGCCCGGTTCGCGCTACATCGATTTCTTGATCCCGGGCCTGATTGGCATGAGCCTCATGAATTCCGGTATGTGGGGAGTTGGATTTTCGCTGGTTGATATGCGGCAGCGAAAATTGCTGAAACGATTTTTGGCGACGCCCATGCGGCGCAGCGATTTTTTGCTGGCCGTAATGAGCAGTCGGCTAGTGCTGATGGTGATTGAAGTGGGTCTGCTGCTGGTTTTCGGCATGATCGTATTTCATATGCCCGTCGCTGGGTCGTTCGTGTCGTTGGCGGTACTCGGCTCGATCGCCGCCATCGCCTTTGGCGGTGTTGGATTGCTCACCGCTTGCCGCGCGCAAAAGGTTGAAAGCGTCAGCGGGCTGATCAATGTCGTGATGATGCCGATGTGGATTTTTTCCGGCGTCTTTTTTTCTTACGAACACTTTCCTCCCGCAGCCTTGCCGTTTATCAAAGCGCTTCCGCTCACCGCTCTCAACGACGCGTTGCGAGCCATCATTCTCGAAGGCGCTTCGCTCTCCTCCCAATCCTTGCGCCTGCTGATTCTGGCGCTCTGGGGAGGGATTTCGTTCGTTCTCGCCTTGCGCTGGTTCCGCTGGACCTAGGCCAGCCCTCAGGTATTGCGATTCACTCCCTTTCAGTCCAGCGGAGCGCGCCTCGCACCGGCTGCTCTCCCATTGACTTGACCCTTTTTCTCAACGTAAGATTCGCGCACTGTGATCGGCCAGACTATTTCGCGTTACCGCATTATCGAAAAGCTCGGGGGCGGCGGCATGGGCGTCGTCTACAAGGCCGAGGACACCGAGCTTGGCCGTTTCGTTGCCCTCAAGTTCCTGCCCGATGAGGTCTCGCGGGATCCCCAGGCGCTCGAGCGTTTCCGGCGCGAGGCGCGTGCGGCATCTGCCCTCAACCATCCCAACATCTGCACGATTTACGACATCGGCAAAAGCGGCGAACAGTCGTTTATCGCCATGGAGTATCTGGACGGCACGACGCTCAAGTACCGGATCGGAGGCAGACCGATCGAGACCGATGTGCTGCTCGGTTTGGCGATCGAGATTGCCGACGCGCTCGATGCCGCCCACTCGCAAGGAATTGTCCACCGCGACATCAAGCCCGCGAACATTTTTGTGACCAAGCGCGGCCACGCCAAAATTCTGGACTTCGGCCTGGCCAAAGTTGGAAGCGCCACCTCGTCGTCAAGCCAGATCCTCTCTGCGAACACCCAGACGCGCGTGGTCGAAGAGCCGCATTTGACCAGCCCCGGCGCGGCCTTGGGCACGGTTTCGTACATGTCGCCCGAGCAGGCCCAAGCCAAAGAACTGGATGCGCGCAGCGATTTGTTTTCTTTCGGCGCCGTGCTCTACGAGATGGCCACGGCTGCACTGCCATTTCGCGGCGACAACAGCGCGGTCATCTTCAAAGCCATTCTCGATGCTGATCCCGTCTCACCCGTCCGTCTCAACCCCGACGTGCCCGCCGAACTCGAACGCATCATCAGCAAGGCGCTCGAGAAAGACCTCGACTTGCGCTATCAGGGCGCGGCCGAAATGCGAGCCGACCTGAAGCGCCTGAAGCGCGAAACCGAATCCCGGCATCGCGCGGGGAGTTCTGCCGCAACCCCAGTTGCACCCGAGAGCGGCGTGTACCCGATCGCGCAACCCGGGGCCGGGTCCTCGGCAGCGAATGTGTCGGCAATCGGAGCGCCGGCGTTGCCCAGCGCAACGTCGTCGAGCGCGACCCAGCCCGCACCCGCACACACGACCAGCAGCGCCGCCGTCGCAGCCGCTAGGACACACAAGCTGGGATTTGCCATCGGCGGAGTGGTCGCACTTGCCGTTCTGGCGGCCGCGGGATTCGGCATCTATTCCATGCTTCACCGTGGCGCATCAGCGCCCTTCCAGAATTTCACAATCACACAGGTCACCAATTCCAACCGTGCGCTCGTGGCGGCAATATCTCCCGACGGCAAATATGCCCTGACCGTCATGGACGATAAGGGGCTGAACAGCCTTTGGTTCCGCAACATCGCCACGGGAAGCGACACGCAGGTCGTGCCGCCATCGGCCAGCATCCGCAACGTCGCCTTCTCGCCCGACGGAAATTACATTTATTACCGCCAAGCCCTCAACGGCATCGCCAGCGATTTCAATATCTATCGCACGCCGGTCTTAGGAGGCACGCCTAAGGCCGTCATCCACGACGTGGATACTGAATTCGCATTTTCGCCCGACGGCCGCCGCATGGCCTACCTGCGCGCGAACAATCCGGAAACGGGCAAATATCGCTTGCTCAGTGCCAATCTGGACGGCAGTGATGAGAAGACGCTGCACATTTCACCACTGGTCGGGATGGGACGTTCGGTAAGCTGGTCGCCCGATGGCAAACAGATCGCCTATTCCGAGTTGCAGCCTGGTAACGGAATCGGGGGGATCGATCTGGTCGATGCCGATACCGGCAAATTGCAAACCCTTACGTTTGCCGATCAAGTGATATGGGAAGCGCGTTGGTCGTCCGCCGGCGATGGTCTTTATGTCATCTATTCGGCGCGAGGACCGAATTTCTTCCACCGCCAAATCGGTTATGTCACGCTCGAGGACGGCCGGCTGCGCCCGATTACGCGCGACACCAATAGCTATTCGGCTTTGAGCTTGTCGACCGACGGCAAGACTTTGGCTACGGTGCAACAGAAAGTCGCCAGCAACCTTTATATATTGCCCAGCGAAGGTAGCGCGTCCGCCGAGATCAGTCCGTTAGCCTCCGGCGGCGAACACGTCGGGTTTTTCAATTGGGCCGCCGATGGCAGCCTGCTCGCTTCCGAGTTGACGCAACTGGTCCGCATGGATGCCGGCGGAACAAATCCCAGTCAACTCGTCAGCGACCCGTCGGCGGGCATTCTCAGTCTGTCGGCGTGCGGCCCGCAATATATTGTTTTTCCCTGGGTGTTTCATGAAGCCAGCAACGGTTTCGGCCTCTGGCGTGTCAATGCCGACGGCTCCCATCCTGCGAAGCTGACCGACACCAGCAGACTTGATACATTGCCGGTGTGCGCGGCTAATCAGAACTGGGTTTATTACTTCGCCGAAGTTAGGCAGCTCTGGCGAGTCCCGCTGGATGGCGCCGGCAAATCGGAACCAATTCCAAGCACTAACTTTGCTGGAGCATTTCTTGCTGGCCGCGGCATGGGCATCTCACCGGACGGAAAAACCCTGGTGTACCTGGTCGAATTCGTGAATCCGGGAAGCCCCACAGGCACAGCAAAGGCCGCCCTGCTCGATACCGCGACTCTCACTTCGCCGCGTTTGTTGCCCGTCGATCCGCGAATTTCCAGAGGCGTGCAATTTACCGCCGACGGAAAAGCCATTGCCTATCCCATCACGGACAATGGAGTGGATAACGTCTGGATTCAGCCGCTCGACGGCACTCCCGGCCGCCAGATCACACATTTCACTTCCGAGCAGATCGCGTCGTTCCATTGGTCTCCAGATGGCAAGAACCTCGGCGTCCTCCGCGGCCACACCGACTCCGACGTAATCCTGCTGCAAGAAACCAAACCGTAAGGGATTATTCAGCTTTTGCTGTCTGGGTACCCCCCCTCCCCCGGTCTATTGGAATCAAGACTTTAGCGCGGTTGTCCTTCTAAAGTATTGAGCGCTAATGGCTTAGATGGAAAGTATTCCGGAACAAGGACTTAGCTCACCCAACATGCCTGAAAATGGTTTTGGGGCAGTTGCGTAGGCCGTCTTAGGAGACGAGCATACGAAAGCTGCCCCAATTCGCGAGAGCAGTTTCGCACGGGGCGAGGTCGGAAGTCTGTGATGCACGCACTTGACGTTTCTAGTGATGAAGGAAGGGGTCAAAAGGCCACCCACGCGCCCATCACACGTCTTAATTCTCGGTGAGCTTGCATTCGTGGAAGGGTTCCTCAGCGGTGTCGCACACCCACTCTGATTCCCATCCGCATTCTCTGCAGTGGTACTTGATCTTGCTTGAGCCTTCAGCTTTCTCAGAACCGGAAAAGATGCTCTCCGCGTTATAGTGCTGTTCAGATGGAAGAATGCAAGTCCTAAAGTCCCCCGGCGGGATGTTGCTACATAAATCGCTAACCATGCGAGCGGCCGTTTTACACGACCATTCGGCAACAGCTTTCGTTTGGACCAACACGGACCATGACAACTCATCGTCTTCCATGTTCTCTGCGAGAATCTTCTTGTCCCTAAACCTGGCAACGAGACTCGCATGCATTTTTCCCCTCGGAACTCCGTCTTCGAATCTCGCGTTGGCTTTGAAATGGACGAGGTCATTGCGGAGGCGCACCAATAAGGCGAAGTCCTGAAATGGCTGCTCCCCCCTCTTTAATCTAGTGCCAGTCAGAATCCAATTCCCGATTGCGAGCTTTGTCTCCAGCGATGCGTTTGACCTCTCGGCGTCCATTAGAAACTCAGCCAGAACATCAACGACTTCGGGCTTTCTGATGTCTGTGTCACACGCGAACTCCGCGAGCTCGTTTAGAAATGCTTCAACGGTTAGTACGGAAAAGACAATGCTAACGAGTGCAGGTTTTTGATTACCTTCCCGCGGAGGAGCCTCGACGAGACGAGCGTGGTCACATGCAACCGTGAAAAGTCCCCCGGCGTCGAAGACCCAACTGACTACCTTAGCCATAAAGATCGCTTCGCCTTTAGCGCTTCATGCCTTAATTTCCGTCAGCACCTTGCTGTAGTGGTTCATATTTTCGCAGAATCGGACGCCGGGCGCCCCAGGTTCGCGCGCGTTCTTTGTGCGCTACCCCTTCGCCTGCTTGAACTCGTCGAATGCATCCAGGAAACGGTCAATGTCCTGCTTCGACAAGTAATACGGCGTCGACAGCCGCAGCTTGTTGGGGTCGCCGCCGCGAATCCTGATTTTCTTTTCCTTCCACAGCCAGTTTTCCAGCTCCATGCGCGGGACCGGCGGCACGTTCACCGTCGCAATTGCGCAGCGCAGCGCCGGGTCGGGCGAGGTCCACGAGGTGGCTCCGCGCTTGATCATCGCTGCGAGGATGTAGTCGCAGAGCTGACGATGGCGGCGCTCGATGCGGTCCATGCCGATGTCGTTGGCCATCTGAATCGAAGCGCGCAGGCCGCAGAGCGCCGGTACGTTCGAGCTGCCGATGCGCTGAAATCTTTCGGCACGCAGTTTGACGTCGTCCCAACCTTCGGTGGCGATCGTCGACCACACGCGGTCAATCACCTCGTCGCGCACGAACAGAAAGCCCGATCCCTTCGGCGCCTGGAGCCACTTGTGCGGGCTGGAGGAATACATGTCGCAGCCGAGTTCGTGCAGGTTGAGCCGCATCATGCCCGGGACGTGCGCGCCGTCAACGGCTGAGAGAATGCCTTTGCTGCGGGCGAGCGCGCAGATTTCTTTGGCAGGCAGAACGACTCCGGTGTTGGTGGTGATGTGGCTGAAGAAAAACACGCGCGTGCGCGGCGTGATGGCGGCGTTGAACAGATCGACGACTTGCGCCGGATTGATGACCGGCTTGGGCAGCGTGACTTTTTTGATCACGATTCCGTAGCGCTTGGCGCGCAGATCCCACGGGTGCTCGCCGCCGGGATGCTCCTGGTCGGTGATGACGACTTCGTCTCCGGCTTTCAGATCGATACCGTTGGCGATGTAGCTATTAGCTTCGGTGGCATTACGAAGCAGGGCGATTTCGTCGCGGTTGCAACCAACAAACGCTGCCAGCGGATCGCGAAACTCGTTCCACGCAGCGTAGCCCCAGATCGGATAATCCTCGGGATCCGCCTGGTTCATCTTTTCGGAAGTTTCATAGCCCTCGAAGATGGCTCGCAAAACGGGCGCGGGGCTGGAGCCGACCGTGCCGTTATTGAGGTAGACCTCGTCGGGCGGAATTAAAAATTGCTTGCGGAGTTCGCGCCAGTAGGCGTCTTCTTTCGACTCGTAGAGAGACCGGTCGGGCAGGCGCGCGGGCGCGGATTCAAGCTGCGCCCAGAGCTTTCCCGGCCAGGCGAGAGTGCTGCTCAGGGCTAGAGACGAGGCGACGGAAGAAGTGAGAAAACTGCGACGGTTCAACATGATCGGGAGCCTTTCTTCGGCGACATGGTAACACCGTGGGCCGATCAGAGGCGGCAAGACCGTCCCGGAACAGCCGGGAGACGTCGCCGCTACATTTCCTCGAAGATAATGGGTAACCTCCGACGCCGCAAAGGCGTCCAACTAGATACGGAATTGCGTTCGTGGCCGCTTGCCATTCGGGCGTATAATCGTTCTAACCGATCAGGGTTCCGCGGGGTGTCCCATGTCGTATCGTAAGGTGCTGATTACCTTAAGTTTACTGGCACTGCTGGCAATAGCGGCCGCGGCGCAGGATCAAAACTCGCAAAGTTCGAGCGCGCCGGCACAATCCTCCCCGCCCGCGACTGCGAGTGGCCAGGCGACGCAGGCCCCGGCAACGCCCAACCAGACTTCGACTGCGCCAACCCAGACAACCCCAAGCCAGACGCCACCGGAGCAGACGCCGCCCGCGCAAAGCGCGCCGGCGCAATCTCCCAGTGCGCAGGCTCCTCCCGCGCAGCCGAGCACTGGGGCCACGCCGGCTCCGCCAGCCGACAATTCGGGCGCGGATTCCTCAAAGGATTCCTCGAACAACGCGAGCGATGCCAGCAACCCACAAACGCCTCCTCCAGTGCAGGAGCCTGACGCCAGCAAGGTGAAGCACGATGGCGGAGAAGACGATGTGGACGCAATCGGCAACCGGAAAATTGGCGGCCGCGGCATCGGCGACTGGTACTCGCTGGAGACGGAAATCAAAATCGGCAAGCAGTACTCAATGCAGGTCGAGAACAGCGTAAAGATGGTGCAGGATCCGGTGGTGAATGAGTATGTGAACCGGATCGGACAAAATCTGGTGCGGAATTCCGACGCGAAAGTGCCGTTCACGATCAAGGTCATCGACTCGGATGAGATCAATGCCTTCGCCCTGCCGGGCGGCTTTTTCTATGTGAACTCGGGGCTGATCCTGGCCGCCGATGAAGAGGCGGAGTTGGCGGGTGTGATGGCGCATGAGATTTCGCACGTTTGCGCGCGGCACCAGATGCGTCAGCTGACGCGCGCCAATATGGCGCAGCTTGGGACCCTTCCTTTGATTTTCGTGGGCGGCGGAATCGGCTACGGGATCTATCAGGCCGCGGGCCTGGGATTGCCGCTGACGTTCATGAAGTTCCAGCGGAATTTCGAGGCGGAGGCCGACTACCTGGGAGTGCAGTATATGTACAAGACCGGGTACGATCCGCAGGCGTTCGTCAGCTTCTTCGAAAAGATTCAAGCGAAGGAAAAGAAGAAGCCGGGCTCCATCTCCAAGGCCTTCGCTTCGCATCCGCAGACGCCCGACCGGATTGAGGCGACGCAAAAGGAAATTGCCACGATTTTGCCGGCGAAGGCCGCAGTACATTGTTTCCACCTCGGAGTTCGACGATGTGAAATCGCGGCTGGCGATGATCGAAAACCGCCACAAGGTGCTCGAGCAGAAAGACTCGAGCAAACCCACGCTGCGCCGGACTTCGACGAGCGACAAATCGGGCGATTCCGGCAACACCACCGGAGACGATGACCGGCCGACGCTGAAGCGCCGCCCCGATGGCGATTCCGGGCAGCAGAACTAACGAACGACAAGTCTGAAAACAAAACCGGCAGGCGCCGAGCGCGCTGCCGGTTTCTTATTGCCGTGCTCAATCTCGCGAGTCGGTAGTCTCTCGAGTCAGGCCTGCAGAATCATGCCCCAAACCAATCCTACGATGCGCCCTTTACCGACTTCACATTGATGGTTGTGCCGTCGACGTCGCCTGTCACCTTTACCTTGGCGCCCGCCAATTTATCCAGGGAATCGAGCGCTGCCGGATCGGAGGTCTGGAGGGTATAAACCTTATCGCCGACCACCAGCGAATAGTTCGCGCCATGCTTCACGCAAGCGCGCGTGCAATCGGCGGCCTTGCCGGGCATTTCGTGCTTGACGCCGCACATGGAGTCGCTGACTTCGCCGGTTAGCGTCTGACTCTTTCCGGCAGCGAGCGCGGGAACCGCTCCCAGCCCCAACAGCAGTTGCATTGCAAGAACGGCCGCCCCAATTCCATTTCGATTCATGCCTTGTTTTCTCCTTCGGAAATATCGTACTACGCCGCTTCTAATAGGATGCTGGAGTGTCCCGCCCGGTTCCACTAATACGCCATCGTTTGGGCAGAAGGCTTTTCCTACTCCACCTTGAAACGGATCGTAACTTCCACCGTCTTGTCCTTGGCGTCGAGTTCCTCGTTGATTTGTATCGAATACCGCAGACCCTTGGGCAGGAACTGCGGGGCGGTCTCCAGGAATTTCCTGGTGTAATCGGCGTTGTAGGGATCGCCTTCGCGCAGAGTCCAGGCCGCGCGCAAACGATCTTTGGAGGGAGTGTCGACTCCGAGGAATTCGAGTTCGCCCATCTTGTAGAGGTCGCCTTCCTCGACGTCGATATCGTAATGGACCGTACTCTTCACATCATCCATCCGGGCTTCGGGCTTGATCTGGACTTTCATATAACCGCGGCTGCGATAAAGCTTGATCAGGCTTTCCACATCGCGCCCAAGACGCACCGCGTCGGCGGGCTGGCCGATGGCCAGATGAATCAAAGGTGCGCCTTCTTTCGTGGTGACTGCGGAATTGCCCTTCCAGCTGACCTCCGAAACCGAATATTGCGGACCGGGCATGACCGGGACAGTTGCATCCACTTCGATTTCATCCTGTGGTTTGTCTTCCTGCTGCTTGCCTTCGGTCGCCGCGGCCGATTCCGTCACTACGTGGGCGTCGGCCGGACCAAACGCGGCCTTCAGATATCCGCGCTGGAGAAAAAGCGGCAGCAGATCGTAACGTGCAACCGTTGCGAGCATGGAGCGTGAGTATTCTGCGCCCGCGAGTTTGCGCGCACCCGGCGCCAGAAACGCTGTCTCGTCGGCGGAGGCGCCCGGAAACTCCACGTTGCGGATGCGGATGGAGAGATCCAGAATGCGATAGACGATGCCCGTAATGTCGCCGCCATCTGGCTTGGCTTCGCGCAGGTAGTCGACGCGCCCAGGAAGATGCCCCTCCACCAGAATCGCCTGCAGCGCTCGGGTGATTTCGTCTGCCATGTGGCCGTTCGCCGGCAGCGCATCCTTGAACAGAGGAACACGTTGCTCCACGGAGGCTCGCAGTTCGGGCTCGGCGAACCAGACGAAGTTCTCAAAGTGGACCGGAACCAGCTTGCTGGCGTCGACGTCGGTAAGCTGGAACTCCACCTTCATGCCGTTATCGGAGTAGGAAAAAGAATAAAGGACGTTGCTGAAGAGGCCTGAATTTCCCAGGCGCTGGGCGGCTTCCTGAAAATCGCCTGCGGCGGCGTTTTGCCCGAGTTCAAGGCCGCTGGCCGCGAGAATCTCCTTGTCGGTGAAGCGGGTGGTCCCGGTTGCTTTCAGGGCCACAAGCTTATGTGCGCCCGCGGCAGGGGCTTTGCCGGCGCGCGACTGATCAGCGGCAGATAAGGGCAGAGCCAAACTCAGGATCGCAGCTGCAAAGGCAGCTCCGCCGATGGCGAATGAGGAGTGCTTCGTCGCAAGGGAAGAGCCTTTCATCACGATCGTTTGGATGCAGCCCCCGCTGCAACGTTGTTGAGCTTGAGTGCGATATCCATGAACGCTCGCGCTGCGCGGCTCAGCGATTTATCCTTGCGGAACACCAGAGCAAGGTCGCGGCGGACTTGCACGTCGGCCAAAGCGATGGCAACCAGCGCTTTGGCGCGAATATCTTCCTCGATGTTGGAGCGCGCGATGAATCCCACGCCAACCCCGGCGGCGACAAACCGCTTCAGGAGTTCGCTCGAGTCGAGTTCCATGGCGAGATTCGGCTTCACGCGATGGTCATAAAAGAGCTCGTTAAGCGCGTCGCGCGTGTGGCCAAGCTTGGGCAGAACCAGCGGGTAGGTGGCGACTTCGGCTACGCTGACCGTCTTTTTGGCGGCCAGTGGATGCCCGGGCGCGGTGATTACGACCAGATGATCGCGGTGAATCAACTGGGCCGAGAGGCGGTTGTCGGTTACGGGCAGAGAGACGACGCCGAAATCCACCGCGTTTTCCAGGATTGACTCCAGGATCTTCGCGTAGTCGGAGCGCTTGATGCTGACCGAGACATTCGGATAATCGCGTTTGAATTGCGCGAAGACTTCGGGCAGGATGTGAAGGCAGGTGCCTTCGTTTGCGCCGACCACGATTTCTCCCCGCGGAACGCGCTCGGTTTCCGCAATGTCGGTGAGAATGGTCTTGCGCCGTTCGATCGTTTCCTCGGCATACTTGAAAAAAAGTTTCCCGGCGGCGGTCAGGGAAACGCGGCCTCCGGAGCGATCGAGCAGGCGCGCGCCCACTTCCTCTTCGAGCGCGCGAATCTGCGACGAGATCGCGGGCTGCGTTCGAAAACGCTTTTCCGCGGCGCGCGAAAAGCTGGAGAGGCGAGCTACTTCCAGAAAGATTTCGAGCTGGTCGAAGTCCATGACGGCGTCGGCTTCACACTATAACGCAAGAACCACCCAAGCGGAGCATTCCAGTAGGCGACCGCTTCGATTGCCGGGCCGGCTTGACAGCCAATATCTACATATGTAGAGGTAGAACATTATGGGCGGACAACGGATCAACCGCGTCAGCGGCAGGGTCGTCATGGCCCTGTCTCTGATAGCGTTGCTTACGGTACTGAGCGGGTACTTTCAGGCGCCCCAGCAGGATGAGGGCACGGCGGCCCACATTTTTCAGCTGGCAATCGTGGCACAGGTGCTGATGGTCTTAGTGTTCCTGGCCACGGCAGATTGGAAGCAGCCTTTGCGCAGCGCGCGGCCATTGGCCTTTCCGGCAGCCGCGTTGGTTCTGGCTTTTGGAGCGCTTTATTACCTTGAACACTACTTTTATGTGCAGCATTACCGATAGGGTGCCTCGAGCCCGGCACCAGAAATATCGACGCCATCCAGTAACTGTGGTTACTCTCCGGCTGCTGTAAAATGAGGCTATAATCGGTCAGCTTTTTTCCTCCCTCAGCGTGTATCCATGGACAAAGGCCTTGGAGTTTTGATCGAAAGCCAGAGAGTTCCGCGCTCGACGCCGCCTGTACCTCGTCTCAGGCTGCTGATCGAATGGGAACCGCGCTCTCGTGTGTTCTTCGGGAATCTGGCCGATCTCATCCGGGGACGGCGCGTCCCGCCCATTCGGATTACCTCCAGGCCCGGACGCTTCTGGGACGACGTTTTCGTTCCCACGGGCATTTCCTGGTCCTCGTTCATGGAGTCGCTGTTATGGCATCTGCTGATGTTGATTGTGCTGGTATGGGCTCAATCCCGCGTATGGGTACCGGTAAAACAGTTCGAGCAGCGCAATGCGTTTCACGGCCCGATCGCCTACTACCCGCCTGCTCCGTCCTTTCCGGCAACCGAGGGCAGAGCGCAGAGCCCTCCGGCCGAGTCGCGAGCGAAGCATGCGTCGCGTCGAGCCGCGGAACGTCAAGCTTCGCAGCATCAAGCTGCGATGCCAGTAAATCCGGAGCAAAAACCAAAGCTCGTCACGCCACCTGACATCAAGCAGGCCGCGGCCAGGCCGCCGGACGTGCTGAACTCCCCTGCCGTTCCACCCATGGCGCCATTGTCGGCGGCCGGGGGCTGGCGGCGGAACACATTGGCCGGACCGTCGGGAGTGGTGGCGCCGCCGCCGCAGGTCGGTCAGACTGCGGCTCCGCGGCTGGCGCTGCCGCAAACTTCGGCGGTTGCTCCCGCGCCCCAGCTTGGCGGGCCTTCCGCCGAACGGGTCAGGAACTCGCCCAACGCGGACGGCTTGCGCGTGGTGCCACCGCCTCCCTCGGTTCAGAACGCCACAAATTCTGGTAGGACGGGACCGGTCACTTCGTTGGGCACGGGGCCAACTGTTGTTCCTCCCGCGCCATCGGTTCGCAGTACGGCCAATGCTGGAAATGCCCGCATGAATTCGATGGCCGGATCTTCGCAGGTGGTGCCGCCGCCGCCTTCGGTTTCGGGAGGCAACTCGGTTGGAGTGGGGAGGCTGAGTTCGTCGTTAGGGGCCGCGCCCAATGTCATACATCCTCCACCTTCGGTGGAGGGTGCGAGCAATGCCAACCGGGATGCGCGCCGGGGTTCAATGACCGGTCCGGGTTCGCAAGTCGTGCCGCCACCTCCATCAGTTCCGGGTCCCAGCAACTCTACGGGCGCGGGG
Source organism: uncultured Acidobacteriaceae bacterium (assembly GCA_963791085.1). Classification (GTDB taxonomy): domain Bacteria; phylum Acidobacteriota; class Terriglobia; order Terriglobales; family Acidobacteriaceae; genus Acidiflorens. Next base: position 1,441,150 of record CAWBQG010000001.1, read on the forward strand.
CGGTTGAGTTCGTTGCCGGCCGGCGGACCGAATGTCGTTCCGCCTTCCCCGTCAGTTCCGGGCGCGGGCAATATTGCCGGAGATGCGCGGGCTGGTTCGATGGCCGGAGCGGGCCCGCAAGTCGTACCGCCCGCGCCCTCGGTTCAAGGTTCGGACGGTAATGCTGGCAGTACCAGGCTGGCCGCGCTCTCAGGTGCTGGTTCGGAAGTGGTTGCGCCTGCTCCGTCAGTCGAGAATGCCGGCAACGCGGGCGCGGGCGGTCGCATAGGCTCGCTGTCCGGAGATGGCTCACAGGTCGTGGCGCCGCCTCCATCCGTTGCGAGCGCGGGCAACACGGGCTCGGGCGGAGTGCTTCGGCCAATGGATCCCGACCAGATGATCGCCCCCTCGTCGCCCACGGCCGCTGTGAACAACGAAAACAAACCTGTATACGAAGATTTGCCTCTCGGTTTGATTGGCGTGGTCTGGGCGCCGCCGGGTTCCTCCTATTTTTCCAACTTCGAAGTCTTCGTTGCCAAAAGACGGGTCGGCAAGGGTCAGTTACAACTGATCAAACTGGTTTATGAGTTTCTTCCATATCAGCGGCGTCTCTCTGAGTATGATCTCAACAACATGCCGGCACGCATCATCAAGCTGCGCGTAATACCCGATCCCACCTGTAATGAGTCATTGGAGCAAATGATAGAACCGACCACCGATCCTGATCGTCCGGTTACGGAATACCCAAAGCTTCCGGCCGCGTTGAGTACCTACGATCCAAACGCAGTGCTGCCCTGTTTTCGCACCACCGCCGAGGATTTCCAGAAAGCCATGTCGCACGGCCGCTGAGCCTGCGCAGAGAGTTTCTCGCGCAACGTTGGCGATTAAAAAAGCCCGGACCGCTGAGGGTCCGGGCTTTGCTTTTGTCAGTTGCCGACGTAGCCGGCAGCAAGACAGTTCACCGCACTAGTTCAGGACGTCGAGAGTGACCGTGGTGGTCTTGGTCAGGCCTCCGCCCTTGGCTGTGATGGTGATCTTGTGGCTTCCAAGCGAGGCTTGTGTGCCCACCTTGACCGTCATGGTCGAAGTGCCAGAGCCTGGCGCTGCGATGGGGTTCGGGCTGAAGGTCACGGTTTGACGGCTCCCCTGTCCCGTTGCGGTAAGGGTGATCGCCGAGCTGAAGCCCCCGGAAATCGCCGTCGTAATGGTGGAAGTGCCGGAGCTGCCTCGGGCAACGCTGATCGTTGTGGGCGACGCGCTGAGGGTAAAGTTGGGGCTTGTCCCGGTTACAGTCAGCGAGACCGTAGTGGTTTCGACGGTGCTGCCCGAAGTTCCTTTGACCGTAATGGTGTAGGTGCCAGTGGCTGCGCTTGAGGCCACCGTGACCGTCATGGTAGAAGTTCCAGCCCCGGCGATCGAGGTTGGGCTGAAGCCGACGGTCACGCCCGAGGGCTGGCCGGTTGCGGATAAGGAAATGGATCCGCTAAAGCCACCCGTCACGCTGCTGGTAATCGTGGAAGTTCCCGCGCTGCCCTGCGCTACCGAGAGCGAAGTGGGCGACGCCGACAGGCTGAAGCCCGGACCCGCGCTTCCTGCGAGCGAGGTGATCAGGCCCGAACCGTTAGGGCTGCCCCAACCGGTGGCCAGATCGTAGCCGGTGGTTGCCGAGTAGCCGTTGCTGCCGCTCGTGATGTCGTGGAAATTCGTGCCGTAGCTGGAGCCTCCGCCAATCGTGTAAAGGGAAGGGTTGATGAACCCGACCGGCGAATTGCCGTTGGCGACGGCCTGTTGATTGACGAGCGCAAGATAGCCAGCCCACATGGGTGCGGCAAAGCTGGTGCCGCCGTAATCATTGGCGGTACAGGTGGTCTGGTCGGCGCAAACATAAAAAGTGAAGTTCGCGTTCGCGGAAACGTCTGGAGCGTTGCGATAAGTCTTGGAGCAGCTCGAGCAGCCGCTGGCTGCGGCCGTCTGCCACGAAGGGATCGCGTAATGGTCAGGCGAAATGCCGCCGCCACCGTCGGACCAGGCAGATTCCGAGTTCCAGGGGCCCGCCGCTTTGGTTGTCGTCAAGTCCGTTCCGCCGACCGAAGTGACATAGACATCGTCGGCCGGGTAAATCTCGGAGCCCGAACCCCACTTCCCGCTATCGCCAGCCGCTTGAAACAGGTTCTGGCCCTGTACCGCAAAGGTCGTGAAGAAGGGATTGTCGGTGCTGGGGTCGGCGGGCGACCAGGTCCACGAAGAACTCAACTGGTGGTTGAGCGGACTGGCAGTCGCCATCGCGTTGAAGATCGCCGCATCGGTAGATCCCACGTACACGACCAGACTCGACATTCCCGGGGCCATGCCGAGGGCTTGCGTCATATCCAGGGTTTGTTCGGTGTCGTCACAACTGGGAGATACGCAACTGGTGGGAGTTCCGTCTGTGGACAAGAGGGTAACGGGGACACTGTTGGTTTGCCCGGCGTTTTTATAGTAGGTCGTCAGGTCGGCCAGATCGGTGCCGTAGTATTCGAGCAATCCGAGGGATTGGCCGCTGCCCGTGAGCGATCCGCCGTAGTAGGCCGCCCGCATGTCGCTGCCCAGGAACGAGGCAGACGGTCCAGACCCAGTGGTGGCGTTGGACTTCACATTCGAATCGCGCCGCGTGTAGAGCGGACGCGGGATCGAATAGTTATCCAAACCCGAGATGTGCCAGAGTTGGAAGGGCAGATCGAGCGTGGGTTCGCGATCGGGCGCGAAGAATGTGCGGTTTTCCGTGGGATGCTGGTAGAGACCCATGGTCAGATGGAAGGCTTTTTCGATATCCGCCACCGGCCCCTTGACATCCACGTTAAGCCGATTGCGCGAGGTGCCGACAACCGCAAGGCCGTTTGCTTCCGCGAAATGAATGACCGCGTCGTAATCTTCCTGGCTCGGGCCAAACCGGGCGGTGAACTCTTCCACGCTAAGAAAGTGCCGGTAGGAGGGGCTGGAAGGATCGTACAGTTCGTCGATGAAGTTCTCGATTTCTGGCTGATGACGAAGCGGCAGAGTGAGGACGAGACGCATCGACTGGTTCGCCGGCAGGCGGCCGACCGAGCGAGCCTCACCGTTGAGAGTAACTTCACGCGTGTGACGCGTCATCAAAGACTGTGACTGCGCCTGGCAAACTGCGTTCACGATCGACACGATTGCGATCGCTGTAAGCAAAAATGTACCTAGCCTTCGAGTCATAATTTCTCCTTACTAGATTTTTCGAAGTTGCGCGCGGTTACAGCGGTTTGTTGAGCCGAAACCCAACGTTCGGCGAATGAAGTGTGATTGATTCTACACCGGCCACGACTGTTTGTCGTGATTGAAATAGTTTTCAGCACCACGCACTTAACTGGCGTCGGGGCCGGCTCGTCCGGAGATGGAAAAAACAGGCGGCGTCCTGCGATTCGCCATTTCTAGTGAAAGAGAAAGCCCGGCTGGCGCCGGGCCTTGCTCAAAGATGCCACAAGAATAAACCGATCCGAATCGCCCCAAAGTCAGCTTAGACGTTGATGACCGCGACCAGTTCTTTCACTGCGGCTGCGCTCTTGTCGAGCGCGGTTTTCTCTTCCGGAGTCAGCTTGATCTCGATGATCTGCTCGATCCCTTTGGAGCCGAGTTTTACCGGGACGCCAACGTAGAGGCCCTTGATGCCGTATTCTCCTTCGAGATAAGCGGCGCATGGCAGAATCTTCTTCTTGTCCTTCAGAATGGCTTCAATCATCTCGGTGGCTGCGGCCGAGGGGGCATAGAAGGCCGACCCGGTCTTGAGATACTTGACTATTTCCGCGCCGCCGTCGCGCGTGCGCTGCACCAGCGCATCGAGGCGATCTTTCGCAATCAGTTCGGTGATCGGGATGCCCGCAACCGTCGAATAGCGGGGAAGCGGAACCATGGTGTCGCCGTGTCCACCCAGGACGAAGGCATTGACGTTTTCGACGCTGACTTTGAGTTCGTCGGCGATGAAGGCGCGGAAACGGGCGGAATCGAGCACGCCGGCCATGCCGATCACACGCTCTCGAGGGAATCCGCTGAGCTTGTAGGCGGCCTGCGCCATGGCATCGAGCGGGTTCGAGACGATAATAAGGATGCAATTCGGCGAGTACTTTACGACTTTGCCGATCACGTCGCTCATGATCTTGTAGTTGGTGTTGAGCAGGTCGTCGCGGCTCATGCCGGGCTTGCGCGGGATGCCGGCCGTGACCACCACGATGTCGGACCCGGCCGTATCGGCGTAATCGTTGGTGCCTTTGACGTACGAGTCGCATTTTTCAATGGGCATCGCTTGCAGCAAATCGAGCCCCTTGCCTTGCGGGACGCCCTCGATAATGTCAATCAGCACCACGTCGCCCAACTCTTTGGACGCGATCCAGTGAGCGGCGGTAGCGCCTACGTTTCCAGAACCGACTACCGTGATTTTATTTCGCATGAAATTCCTTTCTTCGTTCCGAATTATTGCTTCTCAAACACGGCAACTCCGGTGACTTGTTTTCCGGTGAGATCCGTGCCGGAATAGGTTCCCGTCAGGGTCTTTCCATCGGGGCTGACCGTTGCCTCTTCCGTAGTCACCACCTGGCCGGCCTTCTTCACGATGCCCTTGAGGCTGTGGCGGTCGACGCGCTGGTAGGCAACGGTATCGACAAACGGTGAACCGACGATCGGGTGATCCTTGCCGTCGAATTTAGCGTCCACGGTAATGGACATCCGCTCGCCCTTGTCGTTGACAATCGCTTCGCGAATCCGAATGCTCTTGGAGCTGGCCTTGATGCGGCTGGTTTGGCTCTGTGGCAGGGGCGCGGGTAGCTTGGATTTCGACAGGTTCAAGACCCAGGTACCAGAGAACGGATCCGCAGCCGCCAATCCGGCGAACAGCGCAAAAGTGCATAGAACCGCTCTCACTTTCAAAAGAAACCTCCATCTGGGGCAAGGTCCGAGGCTGATCAGCCCACCGAGAACTGAGGGCCTCGGCTAGTCCGCCGCGACCGCGACTTGCATGTTCTCGATCATGCAGGTGGCGAATTCGCTGGTTTTCACTTTTGTCGCACCTTCTAGCATTCGCTCGAAGTCGTAGGTCACTTTTTTCTGCTCGATCGTGCGCTCCAGGCTCTGTTCGATCAAGTCGGCGGCTTCGCCCCAGCCCAGGAAGCGGAACATCATGACGCCCGAGAGAATCACGGAGCCAGGATTGATGACGTCCTTGTCCGCATACTTGGGTGCGGTGCCGTGCGTGGCTTCGAAGATGGCGTAGCCGTCGCCGATATTGGCGCCGGGAGCGATGCCCAGGCCGCCTACCTGCGCTGCGCAGGCGTCCGAAATATAGTCGCCGTTCAAATTCGGCGTCGCCAGCACGGTGTATTCGTCGGCGCGGGTTACCACCTGCTGGAAGATCGAGTCGGCGATGCGATCGTTGATCATCAGCTTCTTCTTCCAGGCGCCCTTGCCGTGCGTCGAGTAAATGGAATCGAGGCAATCTTTCACTTCTTTGTAGATCGCCTTGCGGAAGTCGTCGGTGGCGAATTCCAGGCCGGGTTCGATGAGGTTGGCATTCTGCTCGATCGTCAGGCTGGGGTTCTTATCCTTGTTATCGAGAATCCAGCTCTCGCGCTCGGTGACGATCTGGCTGCGGAATTCCTGGGTGGCCAGATCATATCCCCACTGCCGGAACGCGCCCTCGGTAAACTTCTGGATGTTGCCTTTGTGAACCAGCGTGACGGACTTCTTTTTGTTTTCGAGCGCGAACTGGATGGCCATGCGGACCAGGCGCTTGGTGCCGGTGATGGAGATCGGCTTGATGCCGATGCCGGAGTCGAGACGGATTTGCTTCTTGCCGCCTTTCAGCATGTCCTTATTCAGGAATTCGATCAGGCGGGCCGCTTCGGGCGTGCCTTCTTCCCATTCGATGCCGGCATAAACGTCTTCCGTGTTCTCGCGAAAAATGGTCAGATCCATGCGCTCCGGATGCTTCACCGGCGAGGGAACGCCCGCGTAGTACTTGACGGGACGCACGCAGGAGTAGAGGTCGAGAATCTGCCGCAGCGCCACGTTGAGCGAGCGGATGCCGCCGCCCACTGGCGTGGTCAGCGGGCCCTTGATGGCGACGCGGAATTCGCGCATGGCACTCACGCTGTCATCGGGCAGCCAGTTCTGGAAGCGGGCTTTTGCTTTTTCCCCAGCGAAAACTTCGTACCACGCTACCGAGCGCTTTCCCTGATAGGCCTTTTCAACTGCGGCGTCGAAAACGCGGACCGAAGCCTTCCAGATGTCGCGGCCGGTTCCATCGCCTTCAATGAAGGGGATGATCGGATGATCGGGCACGCGATACTTGCCGTTGCTGTACTCAATTTTCTGCCCGTTGGATGGGACCGGAACTCCGTTAAACGACGCCATGACACTTGCCTCCACTGATTGACAGGATCTATTCATTATAAAGATTCTCGAGTGAGACTAAAGACTCGTGACACAGGTCGCAGTGAGCAATATCACATGAGAGGGTGATTGGCCGCACCGGGGATGGGTACGCCCTCCGGGCTTACCCGCGGCCCGAAAATCTCCCCTGCCAGACCGCGTCGGCGCGTTACAATGGCCCGCTGGAATATCGGCTAAACTCACATCCAGGCTGGCGAAACATGAGGGAAAACAAGTTGCCGGCCGGGACGCGCGCACGCTTGCTGGGCGCCGCCCGGAAAGCCATGAAAAACGCCTACGCCCCCTTCTCCAATTTTCGCGTTGGCGCGGCGATCCTGACTTCCAAAGGCGATATTTTTGCCGGCTGCAATGTTGAAAACTCCTCCTACGGCATGACGAACTGCGCCGAGCGCACAGCAATTTTCTCGGCGGTCGCGAAAAAGGGCCCCAAGCTCGACATTCGCGCTGTGGCCGTCACCAATGCGCAGGGCGTCCCGTGTTCGCCGTGCGGCGCGTGCCGCCAGGTGATCTACGAATTTGGCCCCGACGCGGTCGTGTTTTACCAGGGCAAGAGTGGTCCGAAAGAAAGCCACATCGTGGAACTTCTGCCGGAGGGTTTTCGCCTCAAGTGACCCAACCAGCCGCCCAGCCGCCGTTTCGCGTCATCGATCTCATCCGCAAAAAGCGCAACGGCGGCGCACTTTCGGCTGCGGAAATCGCGTACATCGTGGATGGGTACACGGCGGGGACGATTCCCGACTACCAGGCCGCGGCTTGGCTCATGGCGGTCGTGCTCCGCGGCATGACGCGCGAAGAACTGGCCGCGCTTACGCAGGCCATGCTCCACTCCGGCGAGGTGCTCGACCTGAGCTTTCTTCCCGCCCGGAAAGTGGATAAGCACTCGACCGGCGGCGTGGGCGATAAGACGTCGCTGGTGCTGGCGCCCCTGGTGGCGGCGGGCGGGCTGTATGTGCCCATGATCAGCGGTCGCGGGCTGGGGCATACAGGCGGTACGCTCGATAAGCTCGAAGCTATAGCTGGATTTCGCGTGGCGTTATCGGTGCCGGAGTTTTATCGCGTGCTGAAGGCGTGCGGTGCTTCGATGATTGGACAGACGGAGAAAATCGCGCCCGCCGATCGCAAGCTCTACGCCCTGCGCGACGTGACCGGGACCGTCGAGAGTCCGAATCTGATTTGCGCTTCCATCATGAGCAAGAAGCTGGCCGAGGGCACGGATGCGCTCGTGCTCGACGTGAAGACCGGGTCGGGCGCGTTCATGAAAAGCGAAAAGGATGCCGTGCACCTTGCCGAATTGATGGTGGAAACCGGCGAGCGCATGGGGAAGCAGATGGTCGCGCTCATCACCAACATGGATCAGCCGCTCGGCCGCATGGTGGGAAATGCGATGGAAGTGGAAGAGTGCATTGAAGTGCTGCACGGCGGCGGCCCGGCGGACTTGCGCGAACTCTGCCTGCATCTGGCGGCGTGGATGTTTTATGTAGGCGGCGCAACCACCACCGTGGCCGAAGGAAAGCAGCGCGCCCACGAAATCATTGCTTCCGGCCAGGCCTTCGATCGTTTTCGGCAGATGGTTGAATTGCAGGGCGGCGACATCGGCATGATTGACGACCCGTCGCGGCTGCCCTCGGCCGATCATCGCGTTAACGTGCCCAGCCCGACTGCGGGATACGTTTCCGCGATTCAGTGCGAACACGTGGGGACGGCTTGCGTAATTCTCGGGGGCGGACGGGAGAAAAAAGAGGATTCGGTTGATCCGGCCGTCGGCATCGTCATTCACAAAAAGATCGGCGACAAGGTTTCCGCGGGCGAGCCGCTCTGCACCATTCATTGCCATTCCGATGCGCAGGCCGCCCGCGCCCGCCAATTGCTCGAAGAGAGTTACACGATTGCGCCCGCGCCCCCGGCCCACAAGCCCTCGCTCATTCATCGCGTCATTCACAAAGGAGAGAACTAGATGGGACGATTTACCGGCATTCTCGGCCTGCTCACGATGCTGGCGCTCGGCTACATCTTTTCGACCAACCGGCGCGCCATTCGTCTGAAAACCGTGGGATGGGGCCTCGGCCTGCAGATTGTGTTTGCCTTTTTTGTCCTTAAAGTTGAAATGGGCCGAACGCTTTTCCAGAAAGCTGGCGACGCGGTGAATCGCCTGCTCAGCTATGCCTTTGCGGGATCGCAATTTGTTTTTGGCGATCTCGGCAGGCAGGGCTCGCATCTGGGTTTTTACTTTGCGTTCCAGGTCCTGCCGACGGTGATCTTCATTTGCGCACTGTTTGCCGTGCTCTATTACATCGGCCTTATGCAAATCGTCATCCGGATCGCCGCGTGGTTTATGACGCGGTTCATGGGCGTAAGCGGCGCCGAGTCCCTCAACGTCGCGGCCAGCATTTTCATGGGCCAGACCGAGGCGCCCCAGACGATCCGTCCTTTTCTCCCCGACCTGACGCGCTCGGAGCTGATGACGGTGATGACCAGCGGCATGGCGCACGTTTCCGGAAGCATCATGGCCGCTTACATCGCCTTCGGAATCGAACCCAAACACCTGTTAAGCGCCGTGATCATGACAGCTCCAGGCACGCTTGTGATGTCCAAGATGCTGGTGCCCGAGACCGGGGTGCCCAAAACCGCCGGGCGCGTGGTGATGAGCGAAGACGAAGTAGAAAAAGAAAAGAACGAAAATCTGCTTGGCGCCATCGCGCGCGGTACAACCGACGGGTTGTACATGGCGCTGAACATCGCGGCCATGCTTATTTCGTTCCTGGCGTTGATCGCGCTGCTCGATGGAATTATGGGTGGAATTCACACCCATGTCGCATGGTTCCCGTCCAGCCTTGAGCACATTCTGGGTGTTTTGTTCGCGCCAATAGCATTCCTGATCGGAGTTCCGTGGCACGACTGTGCGGTGATCGGGAATCTTCTTGGCGTGCGCATGGTACTGAATGAATTGGTGGCCTTTTCCATGTTAGGGCCGCAAAGGGCAGTCCTTGATCCGCGGTCGTTCACCATTGCAACCTTCGCGCTTTGCGGTTTCGCCAACTTTAGCTCGATTGGAATTCAGATGGGCGGAATCGGAGCGCTCGCCCCGAACCAACGTGGAGAGTTGGCGAAGCTGGGAATTCGCGCCATGCTCGCGGGAACCATGGCGAACCTGATGTCAGCCTCAATTGCCGGAATGCTGTTGTAAGCCATAGGTTCAAATCTGTCATCCTGAGCCCGAGCGAAGCGAGTGGGCGAAGGATCGCATTTTGCTCGCAGCCGCGCCGACGCTCTCGGGTCGCCACTGGTTCACACCGCATTTTGCATCACGCCGAACGCCGCGCAATTCTCGCGAGCGCCTCGTCGGTTGTCACCAGTCGCGCTCCCAACTCTTCAAACTCCTCCAGGCTCGCGGCTCCGGCCTCGGGATCCAATGTTTGAATCGCATCCGTTACGACGGCCACGCGCCGTCTGCGCTGCAGAAGTCCCTTAACCGCGCAGGCCACGCAGTACTCCGTGACCACGCCAAAGACCGCAAACTCCGGCTCGCTGCCCAGCCGTGCCACCAGTTCGTCGGCGTGCAGCGTCTGGAAGATGTCGAGCGTTTGTTTTTCCAGAACGATCTGCTGGTAGAGGGAAAGGTCCTTGGGAATCTTCGCGCCAGGCATATTCTCGAGGCGCGCCACTTTCTCCGTCAGCGCTTCCGGCAGCAGTTCCGAGCCGGGAGTGCCCTTCAGGCAGTGCGGCGGAAATTGCTCGAACTCGGGATCGTTGGCGGCATGAAAATCCCCGGTGGAAACGAGGAAAACATCGCCGTGGCGAGCCGCATTGGTCAGCTTGCGGATGTTGGGCAGAAGGTTCTCCGCGCCCGGCGCGTAGAGTTTGCCGCCGGGCAGCATGAAATCTCTTTGCACATCCACTTCCCAGAAGATGAAGCCGGGAGAACGCATGGTTCCTCGCTTGGATGCTTGTAACACACGGCGCCGTGGGCTGGCAAAATCCTCACCGCTGGCATGGCCTGGGGTATTTGGGCCGGCGCTGCGGCGCCACTGCCGCCTTGCGGGAATACCGCCGGCAACGGACGCCTCACACGGACCGGTGATGGGAATCACAGAATCGATGTTCATTCGTTCGATACAAGAGACGAACACCCTGGGGAGGGATACATGGTCTCCGAATCGGATGGCCTTGTTGTTTCGTCGGCTTTGCGCGAGCAGCTTCTTCTCCTTGCTGCGGTCGTTTCCAAACCGAGGGGAACCATCTTATTCCGGCGTGGCGACGCTTGCGCCGGAGTATTCCTTCTTTGCAATGGGAAAGTGCGTCTTTTGCTCGAAGATCCGGCTGCGATTCTTCGGCCTCGTATTGTGGGAGCAGGCTGCGTCATCGGATTGCCGGCCGCGGTTGGCGGCTCAGCATACAGCCTGACCGCCGAAGTCGTCGAGCAGGCCGAACTGGCCTGCGTGCCGCAGGAAGCGCTCAACAATTGCCTCCAGCAGAACATCGAGCTTTGCTTCGAAGTCATGAACATCCTCAGTCAGGAGCTTTCCGAGACGCGTTCCGCAATCAAGCAAAGTGGTGGCCCGCGCCCTCACAGGTGATGGCGTATGGGCCTCATCGGCCCCGGCCAAGTTCCGCCAGCGTGTTGCCGCGCGTACCAAATCCCGCAACGGTATCGTTTGCGCGGCGACTCCCCGTATGTAATGCTGTCGCTCGGGAAGTCCATCTTTTCCGGAGACCATTGATGATGCGCAAAAAATTGATTCTTTGTTTGATTGTAATTTCGCCACTCGCGTTGTTCGCCGCCGAAAAGCCGAACCTGCTGAATGTGAAAGAAGGTTTGTGGGAGGTAACCGTGACGCACTCGTCGAACGGCCTGCCCGGCATGCCGGAAGATATGTTAGCCAAGTTGCCGCCCGACCAGCGTGCTCGCGTTGAAGAAATGATGAAGCAGAAGGGCATGTCGATGAGCGGCAACACGGTCGTGGTCAAAAGCTGCGTGACCAGGGAAAAGATCGAAAAAGGGATGGCATTCGCCACCGAAAACAAAGAGAACAACTGTACTCACACCACGGTCAATTCCACGCCCGATCACGTTGAGATAAAGTTCCACTGCGACGACACGAAGAAAGATGGAAAGAAGACGACGATTGATGGGACCACAACCGTGGATGTCGTGAACGGCGACAGCACCAGGGGTTCATCCCACATCATCACCAACAGCGACGGCCGCAGCATGACCATGGACTCGACCTTCGCCTCCAAGTATCTCGGTTCGGCCTGCGGAGACATCAAATAAGAAAAGCTCCTCGTTCGCGCTCCGGTGGACTACGGCAGCAGCCCAAATACGCCAACGCAGGTCTGTGTTCCGACGTAGACCTTTCCATTCGCAATGGTTGGCGTTATGAATTTGTTTCCGTTGCCGAAGTGATCGCGCCCGCTGGCGGCCTGGTTTGAGTTATAAAGTTCGACCGCCAGATTGTTGGCGTTGTAAGCGTGCAGAACGGCAGGAGAAGTATTCTCAGTCGCCCACAAAATCAGATTAGCCTCGACGTTCCCGGAAATGCTGGGTGTCGCGCCCGGAAAGCCAAACGTCGTAGCCGTAGCCGATTGTGGCGTAGCGTTGAGTTGCACACTCGCATTGAACGCGAAGGCTTTGATCGAATCGCCGACCGCTCCGTAGTAAATCTTGTTATCCTCGAAAGCCGGCGCGGAATATACCGATCCGCTTAGCGCGGCTGTCACCTCCTGATAGATCTGATGATTGTTACTCGGGTTAAACTTCCCCATGTTGGTGCGGTCGGCCAGGTAAATATTCGCGTCTTTTCCCGCGCCCACCACCAGTTCGTGCACCTTTCCGGTGGAATCTTTGATATTCGGCAGAAGCATGGCCCCGCCCGATCCCAGATCCTCGTCCTTATCCGATTCGTTCACGGTGTTGTACATGTTGAAGTAGTCCGCGACCGCCAGCTTCCCATTCTTGAGGGCGAGCTTCATGATTGCGTTTCCATAGTCGCCATTCGCCGGAAAGCCGTTTGCATCGAGCGTGGTATCAAATGTGCCATTGGCATCGAGGAAATAGATTTCGTTGTCGACCGCTGCCAGGCCGGCGCCCGCGGCCCAGATTGCCCCTTCATTGCCGTTGGGCGTGACGTTCAATACCGACTGCTGCGCCAAAGTCGTCTGGTTGTAGCCGATGATCCAGCCCGTATAGGGCCGGTCATCGCAGTGCGATGCCCACGAGGTATACACCACGTGATGGAACAGCAGCAATCCTGCTCGTTCCTTATATTGTTTGGGATCGAAAATGACATTGCCGTTCTGGCTGTTATCTCCGGTTCCCGGATATTGCGCTGCAATATCCATCGGCCCACCGAATTGCTCCGTGCCGTTCGTGACGTCGAGCGCGTGCAGCCGCTGATGATAATTGCCTGAGCTGTCCTTGCTCATCGCAACCAGGTAGATGGTTCCATGCGGCCCTGCCGTCATATCGATCACCGGGGTTGAAGTCACTCCGATTTCCGGCGTGACCTGGCTGCAACCCCGATTGTCCGAAGGGTTCTCACCCGACTCGAGCGTCGTTACGTGCCAAAGCAGCGCGCCGCTATCGGCGTCAAATCCGTAGACGGTGCCGTGTTCGCTCGCCACAAACACAACGTTGTGCGCGCTGCCGCCGATCGTAATGTTGGGCGCATATAAAGGTTGCGCGTCCACCAGGCCGTCGGTGGCCAGAATAAACAGCTTTCCAAAGGTTGTTGAGTTCACGTTCTTCAGCGTGAGCGTCGTCTCGCTCGGATTCCGGCCGGTTCTCAAGTTGTCGTTGTGCCAGGTCAGAACCCCGTGAAACGCCGGCGCCGCGCGGGCCACGGTTTCGCGCCGCCCGTCGAGCACAAACACAGCACACACCAGCAGAATTGGGGCGGCAAACAGGACTACTCGCAGGAGGATTCGTTTCACAAGTCACCTCAAAGGTTGGAAGCCGGTCTGGAAACCTGGATTCTCAACTGGGATTGAAACGAAGCCGCGCATGGCTATTTTAGATGAAATCGCCGCGGCCGCTGTTGCCGGGTGCCCGAGTGATTAAAATTCGGGTGTGCCAACTTAAGGTTCGCACGCTGAAGTTGGCTTGCGCACGCCTCTTGCCGGGCTTAGCATTAACGGTTCGGAGGTCCTCATGCCTCACAATACTGATTCCTCCCGTCGCCATTTTCTGAAAACTTCCAGCGTGCTCGGCGTCGCCGCCATGGCGGGCAAAGTCGCCGAGGGCGGAGCCAGCGTGCTGCCGCCGCTGCCCTCCAATCCGCTGACCGAAAAGGCCATGCCCACGCGCAATCTGGGACACACCGGCTACCGCGTCGGCATCTTCGGCCTCGGCGGGCAAGCCTCCATCGAGCAACCGAACAACGAGGCCGTTGCCGTACCCATTGTCGAGCGCGCTCTCGATCTCGGCGTCAACTACATCGATACCGCTGCCATGTATGGCGGAGAAGACCGCTGGAGCCAGCGCTACATTGGCCAGGTCATGAAGCGCCGCCGCGATCAGGCGTATCTCGCATCCAAAACGCACGACCGCACGCGCGACGGTTCGCTGAAGCTGCTCGAGCAATCGCTCAAACTGCTCAACACCGATCATCTCGATGCCTGGCAGCTCCATCACATCGACGGGCAAGACGACGTAGACCGCATCTTCGCCAAAGGCGGCGCTATCGAAGCCTTTCAGCAAGCCAAAGAGCAGAAGATGGTTCGCTTCCTCGGCGTCACCGGGCATCGCGATCCCGATCCGCTCATCCAGTGCCTCGAACGCTTCCCGTTCGACCAGATTCTGATGGCGCTCAACGCCGCCGACAAGCATCATCTCAGCTTCCAGGAAAAACTCCTGCCGCTCGCGGTCGAAAAGCAGCTCGGCATCATCGGCATGAAGATTCCGGCACGCGGACGCATTCTCGCCAGTTGGAAGCCAGACGATCATTCCCACAGCGGCTTCGAAGGGATTGCTCCCGGTCCCGGAACGCTGGCGATGAAAGAGGCGATGTACTACGTACTGTCGCAACCGGTCAGCACCGTGATCATTGGCTGCGACACAATTGCGCAGCTCGAAGAAAACGTGCAGTTCGCCCGCGACTTCACGCCCTTGAGCGAGCGCCAGCTTGCCGCCCTGAGTGACAAGGCGCAACCGGTGGCGCGCCAGGCGCTGTTCTTCCGCCGCTGGGCGTAGCCGCGGCAGGGTGCTCGTGTGGCGCGGACACTCCTGTCCGCGACCCGCTGTGTTCCGCCTAGCGCGGCCAGAGCCAGCCGAACGCGCCCGCCGTCAGCAGGCCATACACCAGCCCATCGAACACTTCCTTCATCACCGACGACCACAGCTGACCTCTCCAGATGCCATCGCTCAGACGCGCCAAGCCATATGCCATGAACGCTGCACATCCAGCTATGCGAAATACGACCAGGTAATTCGCGCCGGGCCCGAGTGCGTGCCATGTCAGATAGGCGGTAAAGAAACTGATAACCAGGCAAAACACGAACCACTGCGCCATGAACTTCGGCATCACGGGTGGGCCGCTCGGCATAATGTTCATGAATCCGACCGGTCCTTCCTTGTATTTCTCCTGGAGCGCGGGCGACTTCATGTTCTCGTGCGTGCAGTAAGGGAAGACATACAGCCCGCGCTTCAGGTTGGCCGCCCGCAACACGGCGCGGATCTTGTCTTCCTCGGGAAGCTGGCTATAGTCGTTGCGATGATAAGGCAGCACCATGTGCATGATGGAGCTGGCGACGAAGACGATGACCGCCGAGACGACGATCGGCAGCCACAGTGCGGCAAGAAAAGCCATGGACAGTCTCCTTAGATGTTGAAAATCAAGAGTCCCGAAAAGCGAATCCCACGATTCGCAGGCGAGAGTACGCTGACATACGGCGCGACGTCAAGAACGAAGAGATCGCCGCGATTGCAATCAGCCCGTGCCGCCTGCCCGACATCAAAAGTGGGCTTCACGGCAGCCGACAAAACGAAATCTCAGCCCGCCTTACTCACAAAACGCGCGGACGTGCGAATGTCCCCCCGCTTTGCACGGAACGGCCGGCGCCTGGGCGCGGGTATTCGCCGGACCGTCCGCCTTCTGATTGACAAGGCGGTTCCATTCTTCGATGTCGCCGTCAACCCGTGGCGTCGCTGCCGAGGGGCTGATCGTGAGCGGAGCCGACACTACATTGGCAAATCCCGTCGGCAGCTTGGAGCGAAATGGACTGCTCTGCATATTGGCTGCGCCATCCACCTCGGTCCTGATGGTGAAGATGTACGTGTTTCCTCCCGCTAACGGCGGCAGCGTCACCGACGTTCCCGCCGTGCTGTAAGTCCCTGTTGGTTCGTAAACGGGCGCGCCGTTTAATGTGGTGAGTACATACGGAACCACCTGGTAGCCGTAGGGCGCGGTCCCGGTGGGCGCTGTCCAGCTTAATGCCGGGGTCGTCGAGTCCGATGTGTTCGCGGTAAAGAAGCTCGATCCGTTAATTGTGGGATTCTGCACGGGCAGGGCAACCGGAACGATCGGCGAATCCGAGGGCGCTACGCTTTCGCCATCGGTAAATACGAAGTTGTATGTGTCGCTGGAATTCGGAATGGGAAGTGGGATCGAAGCTCCCTCGTAAAAGGTGAGTGGGCGCGTCCAGGTGGAGTCAAATGGGTCCCCATATTGCACCGTGCCGGGACTCTGGTTGGCGGGAATCGACTCGGTGTCGAACAGTTCCACGCCGCCACCCGGCGAAGAACCTGATAGACCACCGATACCGATACCGACGACACCTGAACCTCCGGGAGGAGTGCCGGCATTGATGCCCGTCACAAACGGCTCTGCGGAGAGGGTCATGGACGAGTACTGTACCGTTGCACTCGCGGGACCGACGTTACTGAACAACGACGTCCACTGCGATCCGTTCACGTTAAGGTCCAGAGAGGTCTGCGTTGTGGGGTTGAGCGTTTCCGAAATCGTATTGGTGCCGCTGTTGCTAAGCGCGAGATTCGACAGCGTAAGCTCCGGGCCCAGCACCTCAACCCCTAAAGAACCGTCCGTTACAAATTGGTACTGCATCAGGAACGCATTCTGAATTTGTGTCCAATCAATGGTGCTCCCGACCTCTTGGCTAAACGTGAGTGAAGTTGAATCCGGCGAGATGGGGGTTGTGATCGAATAGGACGGCGGCAGGGGGTAGAACTCAAAATTGTCGAAAGTCGAATCGGCGGCAAGGCCGGAGATGTTGAAGTTAAACGTGACAACGTTGGGTGCGGACGCCACAGGCGGCTCGCCTCCCCAATAATCTCTCCCCGCGTCAAACGTGGCCGTGCTTGTCCAGATCGTGCCGCCGCCGGCCAATAGCCAATAGTTGCCCGCTGGCACGTTCGGAATCGTGAACACTCCCGGCGTGGACGTGGCCGACGCTTTCAGCAGAGTGATCGAGCCATCCGATTGCGGGATAAGAGCCTCGATATTCAATGCAGCCGAATCCGGCTCGGGAACTTGAACCGGTCCACTCGGCGACCAGAATGTATTCACCCAGTTCACCGTGACCGTCCTCGACTGCGCGGGCGCGGGCGATGAACTGCTGCTGCTGCTGCCGCACGCGGTGAGCATGGCTGCGGTGAAAGAGACGATAGCAAGAAGACACGGCCGGAGCATCGGATCAACCTCGTGAATAATGGTTAAACAGCGAGCAGACTACCTTAGCACGACGCGGGAGATTCGTCTGTGAAGGGAGATGGTTAACGTGCGTGCAAGTTACAACCACTTGCCTATCGGGTTACTGCATTGGCGCGAACTGAAGTCGGAAGGAAACCTGGAGGCAGACCGAATCTATGCGGAAAAGTCCCGGCGCTCCTCCCCCGAAGCGCGCCGGGTTTCGCTGTGTTCGTACCGTCTTGCGCTTTCACCAATGGGGTCGAAACCAGGATCTCCCCTTTTGCAAATCAAGCTGTAAACTGTTCAGCCCAATTCATATTGCGCGGCCAGGGATGCAGCCCAGTTACAGCATGAGATTCTGTCTGAAGCCCCAACGATCGTCTGTGACATCTGTTACCCACTAACGTGACGTGCCAGAAGAGAGACTCTTCGGAAAAAATCGAATCAACCGGGCCATGCGAACCTGCTCGGCGGCCACGGCCTTTCCCACGCGCTGCATATTCGGAATCTGGTCCACGGCGTCCATCTCCCGAACTTTCACCGGGTCGATGTCGGTAAGGCCAAGCTTATCCAGCCGCTCTCTCGTAAGCTCAATGGTGATGCGCTGGTAAGTAAGAAGTTTGGTGGCAGCCAGGCCGTCGCTAACGTGGGTCAATGCCGATTCACTCGGCGTTCCTGCCGGCGTCTTCGATATCTCGGCCTCCAGGCTATCGTCCGGGCCCGGCGCGGGTCGTTGCCCGATCAGGTGCAGCAGCACGTTTTGTTGCAGGTTGGCTTCGTTCATTAACTCCTTGAGCATGTACCCGACCCAGCAAAGCAGGTTGTAGTGCGCTGCTTTGCCCTCCTGGATCGCGACCGAAGAATAGCCGGTCCCGAGCGACATCAGCAGCAGATTGTCTACGCCTGTCGGCCATCCAATTCCATACTCCGGAGCGGTCGTCTCCAGAAACACCTGCAGCGAAGGATTGTTATAACTGCTGACTCCACCGTCGATGAACTCATAAGTGTGCGGCTGGCCTGTTTTGTCGGGAACGGCAAAGGCGTGCGGCGGAAAGTAAGTGGGTGCGGCCGTGCTGGCTCGTACAATGTGCCACAGCGGAATCTGCTTATTATGCGGAAAGAAGACGTTCTTCGGGTTGTTGGTAAAAAACCAGTCGTTGCCGAGCGTCGCATTCTTCGCAACCAGAAGGACCTTGGTGCGCAAGCTGGGATCGCCCAGGGTGGTTGTCGCTCCGAACTTCTCTTTTAAATGTTCCTCGATCGGCGCGCTGGGATATTTATGCCAGTACCGCAACGGCCAGAACACTTTTGTGAAGATGTCCGGGCCGAAGTTGAGATAGAAGTCGCGCATCTGCTCGGCGCTGTACCCCATGGCCAGTCCAACCGCCAGAATCGCGCCCGTGCTGGTGCCGCCAATCAGGTCAAAGCGGTTGCAAAGCGGCTGCGGATCGCCGGTGAGATCGTCGAGCTGCTTCTCGATTTCCATCAACGCCTGCGCGGGAATGATGCCGCACAAACCTCCTCCATCGATCGAGAGCAGGCGGCGCGGCCGGGTCGGAGAACTCGACGGAGCCGGAGAATCCGGAGAAGCCGAAAGAATTGGAGACGTAACGCTGTTGCTCATAAGCTGCTCCTGAGAGCGCAATCATACGCTGCCTTGATGTGGCTCCGCTCCACCGCCATCATCCGCTACAATCTGGGCATGGCGGAGTCGTTCAGCGCGAAGCTCGCCGATATCGTACTGCCCGAAGCGGGCGGTGCCGATCTCCGTCTCGGCTCGCTCTGGGAGACTGTTCCCGCCGTCATTGTCTTTCTTCGTCACTACGGTTGAATCTTCTGCCGCGAGCATGTCGCGCAGTTGCGCGAGCACGAAAGCAAGTTCAAGCAAGCGGGAGCCACGCTGGCGGCAATTGGCCTTGGCGACATGAATTATGCCCGCCTTTTCCGCGAAGAGTCCGGTATCACCTTCCCGCTGCTGGTCGATGCCGAACGCATCGCGTACCAGGCTGCGGAATTAAAATCGGCAAACCTGTTGCATCTCTTCCGCCGCGAAAATGGGGAAGCGCGGGCGCGTGCCAAAAGCGCCGGCCACCGCCAGCACCGGTTTGGCAAGAACCCTTTCCAGCTCGGAGCCAGTTTCATCTTCGCTCCCGGCAATCGCGATCTGTTCGTCCACGTCAGCCGCACCTTCGGCGACAACGCGCAGCCGGCGGAACTGCTCGCTGTGCTTGCTCGTGGGAGGAGCTAGATACTGCCCTTCTCAAAAATTCACTCAGGTTGGGAAACTCAGACACAGAAACAAAGCCGTCGGGGCTGAATTCGGTCTCGGACGCTGAGCCGTGGATTGTGTCGATCTTGTCGCTTTGGAGTTCGCGATTGGCTTCCGCTTCTTTCGGTGTTTCGACGGGGCGCTTGATTTCGGCGTCGGTGACGACTTGTTCCGGCTTGGGCTGTTCGCGCTCGAAGCGCTTGAGATTGGACGAGGCGATTTGCAGCGCGTAGAGAACGAGGCCGGCTTTTTTGTCGTCGATTCTGTGCTGGAGGACGAGTTCGACGACTTGCCGGAGAGTCATCTGGAGTGCGTACGCGTCTTCAAAAACGGGCAAGGTGAATTCCGCTTGAGAATAATTGCGATATGAGCTGCCCGAATACGTCCAAGTTACAGGACGGCAATGCTGATGGTAGTAACAGAACTGGTTGTCTTTGAGGGCGGGTGATCCACGCGCGAAGTTGGGGCGCCCGGCTGCGCCAGTTCCACTTGACAACCGTCCGCGAAGCGATTCAAAATTTCTGACCGAAGTGGGGTAATGCCTGAATCTCAGGACGCTGGTTCCGTCACCTGAGGAAGTCCTTTTGACCGAATCTGCGTTTCCGTCCGTAAGGTCTGTTTTGCGGCGCATCCCTCGCGCCTCCTGAAAGGAGCTTCTCACTATGTCGACAGCGAAAGTCCATCACATGATTCCGGATTCGGTGGCCGCGGACCCGAAACACTACAAAGTGGAATTTGAAAACGAGCGAGTGCGCGTGGTGCGGATCAAGTACGGACCCCACGAAAAATCGGCCATGCACTCGCATCCCGAGCTGGTAGCCGTCTTCCTTACGGACGCCCACAACCGCTTCACTTATCCCGATGGCAAGACCGAAGAAGTCTATCTCAAACGTGGAGACATCATGCAGCACGAAGCCTTCGAGCACTTGCCCGAGAACATAGGCGACCAGCCGATGGAAGCGGTGCTGGTGGAGTTGAAGAAGAAATAAGGCTGGGTGCCCCACACGACGAGAGGCGCGTTGTGTGGGGTACTTACGAGATTTTCGCACGGCGTTATAATGGCTCGGGTGAGTTTTCATGGCGCAGATTAGCCCAGAGGTTTCCAAACTGCTTGAACAGGCACTGGCTCTCTCGGTAGAGGAGCAGGAGGCGTTGGCTGAGTCTCTGATCTCGAATCTAGGGGGCAAAGTGGACGAAGCGGTGCTCGCGGCCTGGGACGAGGAGATACGGAAGCGTATCGCAGACCTCGATTCCGGTAAGGCGAAGACCATTCCATGGACAGAAGTCCGGCAGCGGAACCTCGCAAAACTGCCCCGTGCCCACTAAGGAAGTCACGCTCCACGACGAGGCAGCGGCCGATTATGACGCTGCGTTCGAGTGGTATCTGGAGCAGAGCCCCGATGCGGCTTTTAGATTTGATGAGGCCGTTGAGCGGGCAATGGCTCAGATTGCGGAGGCTCATCAGCGATGGGTGCGCGGGGCTTACGGCACGCGACGATTCTTGGTTCGGGGTTTTCCGTATCTCCTGATTTATCGCGAGCTGAACGCGGAAGTTATTCAGATTCTCGCGGTGGCCCATACCAGCCGCAGACCCGGTTACTGGAAGGAACGTGTGGAGCGGCTGGAGGCGTCCCTCAGCGGCTAAAGCCGTCGGGGGTTGTGGCGGTGTGAACGCAGCGCTGGAAGCGCTGCGCCACCCAAGAGCGTCGGCAGTCGTGGAAGCCCACTCATCGCAAAGGGCGCGATGAGTGGGGCACCCGCCGTCAGCGCGCTGCTACGCTTCGCTTCACAGGATGACAGTTTTGAGAAGGGACAAAAAAGAATCCCCGCCCTTCGTTCCGCGATAGGACGGGCCACCCGCCCGCCTCATCCGCAGGTTAGCTTCTTGTTCACTTGGCTATAGAGATCGGCGTAATTTGCAGTTTTGAAAAACGCGTGTTGCTGGGGCGGGGCCAGAAACTTAATCCTTTGAAAGGAATCCTGCCAAACCAGCACTACGTTTCCCGCAAGACCTGCGTTTTCCGCGCATAGTTGTAGGCCGTTCTGGATTGCGTTTTGTTGCTGTTGCGTCTGGTGTTCAAATTCAGATCCTAGAAAAATGATGACAACATTCACATTCTGGATATTAAGGTGAGCGACCTCAAAGGTTGCCATGTTATGGCCTTTCGGAGCAAAGGTAAGGTGCCCTGATGCTGACAATAATAGACCGTGCTTGCCCGATGGGGAAGTAGGAACAGACTATCAGTCGGCAAACATCCTTACTGTCTTGGGATGGGAGACGTAGGGGGTTCTAAGAGGGCGACGATCTTCGCCTTCCCCAAGAACTTGCGAATGTAATGAAATGTTTCTGGAGTGGTGAGGGTTTTATTGATTCGCTTTCTAGCGTCCTCGTTGCCTTCGATGAGTTGGAGGGATTCCCTGATGTAACTGCCGGCAAGGTCGCGCGACACTCCGACAAGTGAACGCTCGGAGTGTATGGCGCAGGCAAGTTCAAAAAGATTTAACAGCTCAGAGAATTCGTATTGTTTAGCGTTTTCCTCTTTGGCTTCCAGGAAGCGCTGCCATGCTTGGCGAAATCCCTCGTTGAGAGTCACGAGGGTGGCAGCCGAGGAGTTCTTATTTCCCCTTCGGATCGCATAGACAGAGACAAAGAGCGCGCCTATTGCTACTCCAAGCGCTAGTATTGCAAAAAGTAGGGACCAAGAGGCAATTTGATGGTCCGTGAGCCTGCCTAAGGTTTCCAATGTTAGCTCTTGTTTTCGGTTTGGTCCTGGCTTGGCGTGGGTTCAGGTTGGGCTCCTGTTCCCTGATTCTGCACTTGCTGGGTATTAGAAGTCGCTTGTGTGATGCCGCCTAGGGCTTCGGCCACATGGGATAGTGTGACGGTCTTCTGCATGACGTTCTCCAAGTGGGAAACCGTCATGCTGTCCTTTGCGAAGCCGTGGAGCGCGCTGGGTGCATCTTTCTCATTCGAATCCATATGGTGTGACTCCGTTTGGGAGTGCCCTTACGCTTAGGTGAATCCCACCCTAGCGCAACGAACGCGCTAGGATGGGGCACCCTCGTTCTGTTTAGCTGGCAGCTGATAACTGACAGCTGCATGAATCAAGCTCGGAGCTCGAAGCTCGAAGCTGTTCTTAGTACATGCCTTCCATGCCGCCGCCGTGGCCGCCGCCGCCCATGGGGGATTCCTTCTTTTCAGGAATCTCCGAAACCAGGGCTTCGGTGGTCAGCATCAAGCTGGCAATCGAGCCGGCGTTGGTGAGCGCGGTGCGCACAACCTTGGTCGGATCGAGCACGCCTGCCTTGACCAGATCTTCGTATTCGCCGCTCTGGGCGTTGAAGCCGAAGTTCGGGTCTTTCGAGTCGTAGACCTTGCCGAGAACAACCGCACCTTCTTCGCCGGCATTCTCGACGATCTGGCGCAGCGGTTCGGTGATGGCGCGCTTCACGATGTTGACACCGATCTGCTCGTCACCTTCGAGCTTCAGCCTGTCGAGCGCGGGAACGCAACGCGCGAGCGCTACGCCGCCGCCGGGGACCACGCCTTCTTCCACGGCTGCGCGGGTTGCATGCATCGCGTCTTCCACGCGCGCTTTCTTTTCCTTCATTTCGGTTTCGGTTGCGGCGCCAACTTTAATGATGGCAACGCCACCGACCAGCTTCGCCAGCCGCTCCTGCAGCTTCTCGCGGTCGTAGTCGCTGGTGGTCTTGTCGATCTGGCTGCGAATTTCTTTCACGCGGCCTTCGATCTCGTTGTGCTTGCCCTTGCCTTCGACGATGGTCGTGTTGTCCTTGTCGATGGTGATCTTCTTGGCCTGGCCAAGGTCGCTCACCTGAACGTTCTCGAGCTTGATGCCGAGATCTTCGGTGATGGCCTTGCCACCGGTGAGGATGGCGATATCCTGCAGCATGGCCTTGCGGCGATCGCCGAAGCCAGGAGCCTTGACGGCCGCGACTTGCAGCGTGCCACGCAGCTTGTTGACGACGAGAGTGGCGAGCGCTTCGCCTTCCACGTCTTCAGCGATGATGAGGAGCGGCTTGCCGCTCTTGGCGATCTGCTCGAGCAGCGGGAGCAGGTCTTTCATCGAGCTGATTTTCTTCTCGTGGATGAGGATGTAGGCGTTCTCCTGAACGGCTTCCATGCGCTCGGGATCGGTGACGAAGTAGGGCGAGAGGTAGCCGCGATCGAACTGCATGCCTTCGACTACGTCGAGCTGGGTTTCGAGCGTCTTGGCTTCTTCGACGGTGATGACGCCGTCCTTGCCGACCTTCTTCATGGCCTCGGCGATGATCTTGCCGATGGTCTCGTCGTTATTGGCGGAGATGGTGCCGACCTGGGCGATGTGGTCGCCCTGGATCTGCTTGGAGAACTTGTCGAGTTCGCCGGGCTTGCGGTTGCCTTCCTTGTCGAGCGAGCCGCAGATGGCGATGACTGCCTTCTCGATGCCGCGCTTGAGCGCCATGGGATTGGCGCCGGCTGCAACCGTCTTCACGCCTTCGCGGAAGATGGCCTGAGCCAGAACCGTGGCGGTGGTGGTGCCATCGCCGGCGATGTCGCTGGTCTTGGAAGCGACTTCGCGAACCATCTGGGCGCCCATGTTTTCCTGCGCGTCCTTCAGGTCGATTTCCTTTGCTACGGTGACGCCGTCCTTGGTGATGGTCGGCGAGCCGAATTTCTTTTCGATAACAACGTTGCGGCCCTTGGGGCCGAGAGTAACCTTCACAGCGTCAGCAAGAATGTTGACGCCGCGGAGAATGGCCTGGCGGGACTCTTCTCCATGAATAATTTGCTTTGCCATTTTCTTTATCTCCTCAAGTTCGATTGCAGGACTGGCCTGCGGAATGTTTTTTTGGACCAGTTCTCAGTTGTCAGTCATCAGTTCTCAGTTAGAACTCACGACGCTGACATTTCTGGGGTCACTGGTCGCTCTTTGCTCTTTACCCGTTCAGTCGTCCGCTTGGCTTTTACTGACGGCTGACGACCGACGACTGAAAACTACCTGCGGCTGCCGGCGGTTTCTTTCTTGGCTGCGCCGCTCAGGATGCCGAGAACTTCCTCTTCGCGCATGATGATGAAGTCTTCACCATCAATCTTGATTTCCGTGCCGGAATACTTGCCGAACAGAATGCGGTCGCCGTCTTTCACGTCGAGCGGACGAACCTTGCCTTCTTCGCTGATCTTGCCTTTGCCAACGGAGATGACTTCGCCTTCCTGCGGCTTGTCTTTTGCGCTGTCCGGGATGATGATCCCGCCGCGGGTGGTTTCTGCTTCCTCCACACGACGGACCAGAATGCGGTCGTGCAGGGGGGTGAACTTGGTTGCCATAGTGATGCTCCTTTCAAATGTTGGTTGAGTTTGGAACGGCCAATTTGCCAGTACTTCGCAGTTTCGTTAGCACTTGTGTCGTATGAGTGCTAAGTGTAAGGATGTGAGTGGGTAGTTGTCAAGTGTCGGCGGCCATTGTTTTCAGGATGGCAACGCACGGCCGAGCACGTCAAACAGGAAAGTGGAGCGGCGCACGCCCCGCCGGCACCAGTTAAGGATAGGGCGTAGCCATTCGCCGAGGAGAGCACATGTTAAGAGTGTCTTCTATCGTGTTGATTACATGGATATTGCTGGCAAGCATCGGCTGCCAAAGGGCGAACCATCCGGCGATTACGCAAGACGAGCTTGTCCGCCGAACACAGGAACTGGTCGACTCCGTGGCGGGCGGGGACCAGAGTCCGTTCCAGAAGTACTTTGCCGAGGACTCCATGTTCTTCGATGAGAGGGGCGAAAACATGAATAAGAAGGAGCTGGTGGCGAGCATTACGCCCCTGCCGAAGGGCTATTCGGGCATGATCAAGGTCGCCAAGGCGCAGAGCCATATCGATCACGATGTGGCGATTCTCAGCTATGACCTTAATGAAACAGAGACCGTGTTTGGCCAGAACGAGCTGGCACGCTATCACGAGACCGACACCTGGATGCGGCGCAACGGACAATGGCAGATTGTAGCGGGGCAGGTGCTGCGGTACTACGAAGACCCCGCGCCCGGCGAGGTGGATCCGCGCACGTTTAAGGATTATCTCGGCACGTATCAACTGGGTCCGGAAAGGAAGATCGTCATTTCGCAGGAAGGCGGGCAGCTATTCCGGCAGGGAGCGGGCGCTGACCGCGCGACTGGGGCGCCGGGGAATCCGCCGAAAACGGAGCTGATTCCGGAAGCGCAGGGAATTTTCTTCCGCAAAGGCGTGGAGGGCCGCTTGCTGTTTCACCGCGGGCCGGGAGGGAAAGTGGATACCCTGATCGACCGGCGGAATAACGAAGATGTTGTGTGGAAGAAGGTGAGCTAGGTATCGCCGTTTGCCGCTCGCTATTCGTCGTTGGTTGAATCTTAAGGCGCCGTAGTCTGAATTCATCCTTCGCAGTCGTCAGGGTACCAACGGCCTGTTCTCACCCTCGATTTCATACAGCTCCTTGCGCCATTTGTGGTGGTTATCGAGGTAGCGAATGTCGAGTCCGCGTTTTTCCTCCGTTGCTTGAAACGTCTGATTGACGCGCAAATCGGCGCAATGCGACCAATGGGTGTATACCGTGCAGGCAATTTCAACCGATTGGCCGCTGGGCTCCCGGATGACCATCGTCTTTTCCACGTAAGTCACCGGGCTTGAGTGGTGGCAATAAGCGTCGAAGTCCCTCAACGTGCAGTTGGGCGGATCGAGCGGAGGGGCCTGGAATTGATGGCTTTCCGCAGTCAGGACCGTGACCGGGAAAGACAAACGCTTGGCGGAAGCATCCGCCATTGCGAATAGAATTACCGCGAAGACAGCGTGAATCCGGAACCTCGACACGACGCCCGCCTAGCTTAATGTAGTGATGATTTTGGAGCGCTCCTGGTTGCTGCTGGGTCACCGGACCGGGCTACCGCAACCAGATAAATCGGAAAGCGGAGAGGCCCCCGGAGAGTCGCGGATCACAAGAAATTGTGCGCCGCTCACACTGGATAGTGATGGGGATCACTCAGTGTTGTGTTAAAACACGCAGTGCGGCATCAAGTCGGGGATCGCACAGTTTGGGTCCGGCACGCGGCGATGGAAGGCAACGCAATGATTCTAAAGGATATTATTGCGGGACCGTGGCGGGCTTTAGTCGGCAACTGGAATGGCCAGCGGGTTGCCAATACAGAATACGCGGGACGAGTACTGGAAGCGACGAAACAAGAGAAAAAAACGGCGGGAGAGGAAGATCCTATGGCTAGTGCAAGCTTGGCAGTGGCGAGAACAGCGGGCTCCGGTTTTCGGTATTTGGCGGATGCACAGGTGAAGGCGAATTCTCCATACGGTTTGCCGATCATTGATGACATGCGGGATTTCGATCTGGGCGCGAGCAGCTTTTTTGCCGGCCTGACGAGCCAGACGATGGATGAACTGAACCGGATCAAGCACACGACTTCGTATCCGGAAGGCGCAGTGGTACTGATGGAAGGGCAGGCAGCGCGCGGCGTCTACATCGTTTGCCAGGGTCGCGTGAAGCTTATGACAACCAACGCCGACGGCAAGACGTTAATCGTGAAGATTGCGCAGCCGGGCGAGGTACTGGGGCTGCAAGCCGTGGTGACGGACGGTCTGTATGAACTGACGGCGGAGACGCTGCAACCAAGCCAATTGGCCTATGTTGGGCGCGAACAGTTCCTGAAATTTCTGCGGGCGCACGGAGATGCCTGCCTGCGGGCCACGCAACACTTGAGCAGCGATTGCCACTCGGCGTACGAGGTGATCCGGTCGATTGGGCTGTGCCATTCGGTAGCTGGAAAACTGGCGCGGCTGCTCCAGCAGTGGTCGGCGGAGTCGCCGATCAGCAACGGCGTAGTGCGGATGAAAATGGCGCTGACACACGAAGAACTGGCGCAGTTGATTGGATCGTCACGAGAGACGGTCACGAGAATTCTCGGGGATTTCAGGCGGCGCGGCGTTGTTGAACTGAACGGCGCGACCTTGACGATCCGGAACCAGGCCGCGCTTGCGACGCTGTGCGTATCATAGCGACGCAGTGTTGGCCTCCCCAACGATAGGCCCTCCCCCAAGCCTAACTTTGAGGTTGCAGCAAAAGTCATAGAGACCGAGAAGCCCGGCGGTAAAGAGCTTCGATCCTGAGGCGCAAGCCTCCAGCGCGGCAAAAACTGGCCGCTGCCGATTGCGGTCCTCCCCAGCACAGCCGAAACAGACTGTGCTGGGGTTCCGGTTTTCCGGGGGCAGTTATTCCGCATGCTGTTTCAAGCCCAGCCGCACTTTTCTTCGTCCTGAGTTAATCGGACGCCATCCCCGCCGGATTCGATATAATCCACGCGGATGGCACTCGCTGCTGGAACCAAGCTGGGACCCTACGACATCGAATCGCTCATCGGCGCGGGCGGAATGGGCGAAGTGTATCGGGCGCGCGACGCGAGGCTGAATCGCACGGTCGCGATCAAGGTGCTGCCCAAGTCGTTCTCGGCGGATGCAGACCGGTTGCAGCGCTTTATGCAGGAGGCGCGGGCGGCCGCCGCGCTGAATCATCCCAACATCCTTTCTATTTACGACATTGGGGAGGAAGGCGGAGCTCCATATATTGTGTCGGAGCTGCTGGAAGGAACGACGCTGCGCGAGCAACTGCGGAGCGGGCCTTTGCCGGTGCGGAAGACGATTGACTGCGCGCTGCAGATGGCGCGCGGCCTGGCCGCGGCGCACGATAAAGGGATTGTGCACCGCGATCTGAAGCCCGAGAACATCTTCCTGACCGAGGATGGACGGGTGAAGATTCTGGACTTCGGGCTGGCAAAGCTGACGCGTCCGGAGGGGTCAACCGCGGGCGGGGACACCATGACCGCGCAGGTGAATACCGAAGCGGGACAGGTTCTGGGGACGGTCGGATATATGGCCCCCGAGCAGGTGCGCGGCAAAGCGACCGACCATCGCTCCGACATATTCGCGTTTGGGTCGATCCTTTACGAGATGCTTTCGGGGAAGCGCGCGTTCCGCGGCGAGACCTCGGCGGATACCATGAGCGCGATCCTGAAGGAAGAACCGGAGGAGCTATCCGAGACGGGACGGAATATTCCGGCGCCAGTGGAGAGGATTGTCCGGCACTGCCTGGAGAAGAATCCTTCGCAGCGCTTCCAGTCGGCGGGCGATGTAGCGTTCAATCTGGACGCGTTGGCGGATAGTTCGATCAGTTCGCGGACAGGCTCGCAGGCGGCGCTGGCGGATTCGGACGCAACGAGCGCGCACGCAGCCGGGCAAGAGAAGAGCGGGCAAGGAAGAATCATAGCGGTGGCTGCGGTCGTGGCGCTGGCGCTTGCGGGGCTGGCCTGGTGGTTGGGGCAGCGCAGCGTCGAAACGCCGCTGGCGGAGTATCAGCAGATTACCTTCCGGACTGGTTCGATGGGCGACGCGAGGTTTACGCCTGACGGGAGCATCGTTTACCTGGCATCGTGGGATAGCAGCCCGCGACAGTTATACATGGCGCGGACAAGCGAAAGCGGCTCGCGGGAATTGGGAATTAAGGATGCGGACCTGCTTGCGATCTCGAAGAATGGGGAATTGGCACTCCGGCTGGACACGGTTTTCTTCTCCGGGTACGCGAAGTCGGGAACGCTGGCCAGGGTTCCGTTGAGCGGGGGAACTCCGCGCGAAGTGGTGGACAACGTACAGGACGCGGACTGGGCGGCAGACGGGGAACATCTTGCGGTAGTGCGCCACGTTCCCGAAACCCGGCATTGGCGGCTGGAATATCCCGTAGGGAAAGTGCTGCTCGACACCATTAATTGGATCAGCACGCCGAAGATCTCGCCGGACGGGAAAAGGATCGCATTTGCGGATCACGAAAACGCGGGCGGCGACGATGAGGGGTCGATTGCGGTGATTGAACCGGACGGACAGGAGAGAAAACTCTCGTCCGGGTGGGGGTCCATCGAGGGCGTAGTGTGGTCGCCGGCGGGCGATGAAATCTGGTTTGCGGCATCGCGCCAGGGCAGCGCGGAAAACTTGCACGGAGTGACGCTCAGTGGCAAGCTGCGAAACATCGCCAATGTTCCCGGGGGAATGTGGCTGCAAGATATCCGCAACGGCGTGGCGCTGACGGTGACGCATCAGATCCGGCTGGGGATCCGCGGAGTGGCTCCGGGGGGAAAAGAGGAGCGCGAGTTGGGGTGGTTGGGGTGGGCCGGGCTGCGAGACATGAGCCGGGACGGGCGAAAGATCTTGTTCGAAGAAGAAGGGGATGGAGGCGGACCAAACTACACCGTGTTCTTGCGAGACACGGACGGGTCGCCTCCGGTGCGGATCGGCGAAGGGTTGGGCGAGGCCATTTCTCCGGATGGAAAGTGGGTGGTTACGAAGCCGGCTAAAACCGGTGTGCTGTATCTGGTACCGACGGGAGCAGGAGAAATACGTCAACTGACGCACGACAATATCATTTATGAGTCGGCAAGGTATCTGCCAGACGGCAAACAGTTGCTAACGCTCGGCATTGAAGAGGGACATGGGGCGCGAGATTATCTAATCAATGTGAGTGATGGGAGTGCGAAACCTCTGACACCGGAAGGGTTGGTTGGCACCAACCTATCCGCAGATGGAAGCAAGGTCGTCGTGGTGGGAGGGGATGGGAAATGGGGGATCTGGCCGCTGGATGGAAGTGGCCTGCAGCCGATCCCTGGGCTCGACCGGAAATACTATGTTACCGGTTGGTCGCCGGATGGGTCGTCTGTGTACGTGCTACCCAATCACCAGGACGACCGCGCGGCGCACGTCTTTCGAGTGAATGTGGTAACGGGAAAAACGGAGCCCTGGAGGACGTTTGGAGAAAACATGCCTTCGGGAGCGACGGCGGCGTTTAGTCCGATGCTATCGCTCGACGAGAGCGCTTACGCATATCTCTACTATCAGGATCTTTCGGTGGGATATGTTGTAAGGGGACTGAAGTAGGCATCAGAGAAGGGAAGTCATGAGCAGGAAGCTGGCGGTTGCGATGGCGGCTGTAATCGGGCTGGTAATGGGTGCGACGGGATCGATGTGGGCGCAGGATGAAGACGAAGGCCCGATGTCGAACATGCGCTTTGTGGTGGTGCGGGACGCGAACGGCAAGCCGGTAAAGAACGCGGCGGTCGTGTTGCATCCGGTGACGAAAAAGGGCAAGCAGGCCATGGGCGGCATGGAACTTAAAACCGGCGAGGACGGGAAAGCGGGGATTGACGGTATTCCGTATGGACCGTTGCGGGTGCAGGTGGTGGCGCCCGGGTTTCAAACATTTGGGGAAGATTACGTGGTGAACCAGGCGGAGACGCAGATCACGATCAAGTTGAAGCGTCCGACCAAGCAATACACGAGCTATGGCGTGCAGGAGGCAAAGAAGCCTGACGACAAGAAAGCCGGCGACAGTCAGGCGGCGGGCAAGAAACCCGACGATGCGAAACCGCAGTAGGGACGTTCGAGGTCAGAAGTCAGATTGCAAAAGGCGCTCAACCGCGCATTGGACAGGGTCGCGGCGAATATTGCTTTTGGGCTGGACGATTCGCATCGGCAGGCCGACTATGGGTGAGTTATGGGATTGCAGGAATTAACGGTCGAAAGATATGAGGGAGTGGCGGAGGATCAGCGGATTCTGCTGCTGAAGGGACCGATCACGATCGAGACGACGCCCCAGTTTGAGCGGGCCGTACGCAACGAGCAAGCGGAAACGATGATCCTGGATCTGTCGGATGTTCCGTATGTTGACTCGGTGGGGTTGGGATCGCTGGTAGCGATCTATGTGTCGCATCAGAAAACGGGGCGCTGCCTGGTGCTGACCGGAGTGACGCCGCGCGTAAACAAAGTGATGGAAATCACGAAAGTGAAGGATTTTTTCCTGACCTTTCCGACGACGTGGGAAGCGGTGGAAGCGCTGGCGAACACGGGCAGTGCGTAGGGACAGCGAGGTTAGTTGAAGCTTGGCGAACTTTGAGCGCTGAATCCCTCATCAGTAAAGACACAGACCACAGAGTACACAGAGGTGCACGGAGGACCCCGGCGAGTCGAGCGCGCCCCGGATTGACACGAATGTGCTTGCGGCACCGAAGTGAGGAGAGGAGGTAGATCGATGGACTACCTGCTGAAAACTGAACCTTCTGTCTACTCGTTTGCGAATCTTGAAAAGGAAAAGACGACCATCTGGGATGGCGTTACGAATCCGGCCGCGGTGAAGCATCTGCGGGAGATGAGACCGGGCGAGCGGCTGGTGATTTATCACACAGGCGACGAGAAAAGCGCAGTGGGCACGGCGACGGTGGTCTTGGTGGATGCAGCCGACCCGAAAACTCCACAAGTGAAAATCAAGGTGGGACAGGCGATTGCAGCGCCCAAGACGCTGGCCGAGATCAAGGCGCACAAGCTGTTTGCGGATTCCCCGCTGGTGCGGCAGGGACGGTTGAGCGTGGTGCCGCTGAGCGAAGCGCAGTATCGATGGCTGGTGGGGGCGTAGGGGATCGCCAGGGTAAGCGGTCAGATTCCAGAAATTCAAGTCGCCCAGTGACTGTAATTCGCAACTCCCCCGCGGTTACGACAACATCAAGCTCATGGAGTTGTGACTGTCAACTTGACAGTTGTCGTATGACTCCCGGCTTCCATACTCGCCGGTGACGGTGATCGTCGACTTTCCAAGCGCTGCCGAGCTTACCGCCAGCGTCAAGAAAAAAGCCCCGCATTTCTGCGAGGCCGGTTCTTGCGGCAGACGTTTTACTTGCCGGTGCCCTTTAGACTCGAAGTCTGCGGGCTACCGACAGCGCTGTCGGCCACTTTCAACGACCCCGTCAACGTGCCCGTCGCGGCTGGCTTGAAGACTACGCTGATTTTGCAGCTGGTCTTGGCAGCCAGGCTCGCCGTGCAGGTCGTCGTGGAGATACTGAAGTCCCCGGTCGTCGAGATCGCGATGCCGGTAAGCGCCACGCTCTGTTTGTTGGCCAGGGTAAATACCTTGGCTGCGCTGGTCGTCCCTACTGTTTGCGCCGTGTAGGTTGCGCTGGCAGGAGTTAAAGTGGCCAGGGCAGTGCCGGCGCCCGACAGCGGCACTGTTTGTGGACTGTTCGAAGCGTTGTCGGTAATCGTAATGTTCCCGGCGAGCGCTCCAAGCGCCTTCGGAGCGAACGTAACCGAGATGATGCAAGTCTTTCCCGCGGCCAGCGTGCTGCCGCAGGGCTTCGTGCTCGTTTTCAGAGCGAAGTCACCGCTGGGCGCGATGCTGCCGATGTTCAGCGTGCCGCTCCCGGTGTTTTTGAGCGTAACGTTCTTCGCCGCGCTGGTTACGCCCTCAATGACATTGCCAAATTTCAGAGACGCCGGCGTCAGAGTGACGGCTGGGCCGCTGGCATTTCCGGTAATTGCGTTGATCAGCGCGCTCCCGTTCGGGCTGCCCCAGCCGGTCGACAAGTCGTAGCCCACGCTGGTCCCGTCGGTGTTGCCTCCACTGGTGATGTCGTGGAAGTCGGTGTCGTAGTTCGAGCCCAATCCAATCGCGTAAAGCGCCGGATTGATGAAACCGAGCGTGCTGCTTGCTCCGTTCAAGAGATACTGTTCATTGGCAAGAGCCAGATAGCCGGCCCACATGGGCGTCGCAAAACTGGTTCCGCCATAAAGATTGGCGCTGCAAGCTTCCTGGTCGGCGCAGACATAAAAGGAGAAATCCGCATTCGCCGCAACATCTGGGCCGTTGCGATACTTCTGGGAACATTGAGAGCAGCCCGCAGCCGTGGTCACCTGCCACGATGGAATCGCAAAGTCGTCCGGCCCAATGCCGCCGCCGGTGTCCTCCCAACCTGTTTCCGACGCCCAGGCGCCACCCGCGCCGGTTGTTTCTAAGGCCGTCCCGCCGACTGACGTGACATACACACTATCCGACGGCCAATAAAAGTCGGTCGAACTCCACTTACCGTCGTCGCCGGAATCGATAAACAAGTTCTGACCTTGCGCCGCGAATTCCTCGAAATAGACGTCGTCGGCGGTGGGGTCCGAGGGTTTCCACAGCCACGAGCAGCTCAACTGAGCGTTCAGCGGGCTGGCCGTGGCCATGGCGTTGAAAATGCCGGAATCGTCGACCGTTTGCCCCGATAAGGCGCCAGTTCCGATGTACATCACCAGGCTGGACAAGCCCGGGGCTATGCCGAGCGCCTGCGTCATGTCTAGTGTTTGTTCCGTATCGTCGCAGGGAGGGGGGCCTGCAAAGACGCAACTTGTGCTCTGGGTGTCGACGGACTTGAGGGTGATGGGTACGTTATTGGTTTGGCCGACGTTTTTATAATAGGTTGTCAGGTCGGTCAGATCGGTGCCCGCCAACTCAAACAACCCGACCGACTGGCCAGTGCCGGTGAGAGTCGCTGAGGCGTTCCCATTGACGTAGTAGGCCGCTCTCATGTCGCTGCCGAGGAATGAGTCGGAGGGACCGGAGCCGGTCGTGGCGTTGGACTTCACGTTCGCCCTCGCGCTCGCGTCGCGACGCACAAACGCGGGCTTTGGGGTCGAATAGTTGTCGAGGCCCGTGATATGCCACAACTGGAATGGCAGGTCCACGGTGGGCTCTCGGTCGGGAGCGAAGAAGGTGTGGTTCTCGGTGGGGTGCTGGTAGATGCCCATGGTCAGATGGAAGGCTGTCTCAATGCTTGCCACCGACCCCGTGACATCCAGGTTCATGCGATTGCGGGAGGTTTTCACTACTCTAAAACCGTTCGCTTTCGCGAAGCGGATCACGGAGTCATAATCCTCCTGGCTGGGACCAAACCTGGCGGTGAACTCTTCCACGGTGAGGAACTTGCGGTAGGACGCGCTGTGAGGATCGTAGAGTTCCTTCAGAAGGCTATCTAACTCTGCCTGGTTGCGGTGCGGCAGAACAAGAACAAGACGCATGGACTGCGTTGCGGGGAGGCGTCCGACGGATTGAGCTTCTCCAGTGAGAACCGCCTCGCGCACATGACGAGTGAACGGAGTCTGCGACTGTGCCTGAGCCTGCGCAGCGGAAGCAAGGAGCATGGAAACAGATGCCAGAACAGCCAGCAGAGAGCCTGCGAGAAACCCATCACGACGCATGAGAAAACCTTTCAGGGGGGAGCTTCGAGAACAACCGATCCGTTGTCAACCCAGAGCGGGTGAAATCACGCCGTATTGTCCCGCGTGATCCAATCAGTATGCTCGGCAGTTTGTCGCCCGTCAATCTGCAAATAGTTGCAGCCGTAAAGCGGGGGCTTCACTGAACCACACCCGTGCCCCAGCCTCTGGAATCATGGGGTTGACGATAATCTAAAAGGATTGTTGACGAAAAATCGCTATTTCACTCAGAATACAGGGTTCAACGAGTGAAATCGCTGATAACGACAGTTGAGAATTTCTGCTCTGCGAGGGCGAATCGAGCGACGGCCGGGCTAGTAACTGTAGTACTGCAGCTTCGCGTACGCGACGTTGGCTTCCTTCAGCATTCTGGCAAACTATGGCGTCGGGTCCGCCCTGCGGGCACACCCAAAAAGGCCGATGGGGACAATTCCGTCGGCCTTTACTCGTGGTCAACGCTCATCCGGCGGCAGCCGCTCAGTTCGACTCCGTGAACTTGATATAGGGCGTCGCGCCGCCCGTCCCGGTGCAGCTGCCCAGGTTCAAGCTGTTGGTTTCCCCCGTGGTGCCGTTATTGACGCACGTCGGTGCATTCTTGGTCCCATTGGTCACCGCGACCTTCACCGTGATCGACGACCCGGTGTTAAAGATCGCTTCCGACCCGCCGCCGGGGCCGAAGATGTTGAACTCCGATTCGGTCCAGGCAGTGGCGAGGTAGACGACGCTGTCCTCGCCCGTCGTGCTATAGGCCTCCGTTCCCACGGTCATCACCAGCGTATCCAGACCGCCTGCCTTGGCCGAGCCCGATAGCTTAATGGTCTTGAGTTTGGAGATCGCCTCCTGGGGAACGCCCACACCGGGGCTGCTCAGGTAGCAATCGCTTCCGTAGCTGCTCCACCCATCAGGGCACGTAGTGTTCCAGTTGATCAACCAATATTGCATGAACGCCACTCTATAAGGGTCCGACAAATAGGCGTACTGCAGCCAGTCCAGGCATTTCGCCGGATGGGCGGCGCCATCGCAGGTCGCCGTGTTCATAAAGTTGGAATTGAGCTGCAGCGAGTAACTGCTCGCGACGCCATCGCCCGTCTCGCTCTTCACGCCCTTGTCTGCCGGGAAGGAGCCGATGGTTTTGCTGATCAAGCCCGAGCTGACTTTCGCCACATAATCGTTGCCATCACCGACCGTTTCACTGACCGGACCGGTACGCTGCCTCAACGGGATGTTGGGTGCCTCGACACACTCGACTTTGTTCCACTCCATGCTGGGGTACGACGCATGAAAGCATCCCGCTGCAGGTACTTCGGTTTGTGTAATGGCCTCACGCCAGGCCTGTTGGGCAAGAGCTTCGGTGTTATCTGCCGCTTGTGCGGCCACGGTCAAGGAAAACAGGGCTGCGCTCAGAACACCGGCCGCGATCGCGATCCGGATCACACCGTATACACTCATCTTCCGCTTCATGGTTTTCCCCTTTGACTTAGCATTGGTAGCCGGGATCTCTTTCTTGGCCCCACAAAAGGCTTCGATTATCCTTTGAGCCCCTGTTCGTGTCAATGAGCGAGGAAGTTATGCTACGAACTTATGGGACACGTTGCTAGGTGCGGAGGACGCGTTCGGGGCAATCCGGCTCGGGGCAGGCGTAGGTCAGATGGTTACGCTGGCGGTCAATGCTGATGATGAACATGGGGCGGCCATGGCGCTCGCATTTTGGCTGGTCGGGTTGAAAAATGGGCGGCGCTCCACGTTGCGGCGTCGAGTAGCCGATGCGCTCGCCGAAGCAGCGATGGCAGAATTTGTCGGTACAGCGGAAGAATTCGATGGAGAAATCGGCGCTGTACGGCGCGAGGACGGCCTCCATAGTGCGGTAGTGCTGGTCGCAAAGGGGGAGGATATCGGTCCGCATCGCAAGCGAGTGTAGCAGACGACAAATCGACTCAGGCGTTCCGCGAAACCGGCGATCGCAAATTTCTAGCCCAGGTAGCGAAGAGCCTCGACGATGCCCATGTTGGAGGCGCGGTAGGAGGGGATCAGGGCGCTGACCAATCCGACGAAGGCGGCGACCAGCATGACGAAACCGGCGGTGGCCACGGTCATATGCATGGAAACGGGCAAGCCCATGCCGGGACGAGACAAGAAAAGCACGACCACTGTTCCTAGCAGGACCCCGGCAACGCCCCCGATCAGAGAAA
The DNA here is from genome assembly GCA_963791085.1 of uncultured Acidobacteriaceae bacterium. GTDB lineage: Bacteria > Acidobacteriota > Terriglobia > Terriglobales > Acidobacteriaceae > Acidiflorens. The sequence continues at coordinate 1,477,764 of CAWBQG010000001.1, forward strand.
TCGCAACCGATTCGCTCAGCAACAGCCTAAGGATGCTTCCGCGCGTGAAGCCGAGAGTGCGTAACACGGCAACCTCACGTGTGCGATCGCGGATCGACATCGCCATGGTGTTGGCGCAGACGAGCAGCATGGTAAAAACCACGGCTCCGCAGATGCTGAGGATGAACGCTTTCACGTTGCCGAGCAAGGCTACGAAATCGAGTTTGAAAGCCTGCTCGCTTTCGCTTTTCGTGGGAACGGGCGCGGAGTGGAACGTGTCGTCAATCACGCGGGCAATTTTTGGCATATCTTCGGGAGTATCCACGCGCACGAAGAAAAACATGGCGGTGTCTTTAAACCAGTCGACGGATTCCTCGAGATACTTTGCGTGGAAGTAGAGAGCGCTGTTGGGCGGATCGATGGTATAGATGCCACGGATGATGAGGTCGAGATTCGTGGAAAAAATAGTGCCCTGCAGAATGACATGGTCGCCGATTTTCCAGTTGTGCCTGCGGGCAAGATCGGCGTCAACGACACAACTGGCACGATCCTTTCTCCAGGCGGCAAGTTGATCGGCGGGCATGATCTTGTCGGCGGCGACTTCGAAGTACTCGTCCGGGTCGGTGGCAAATTGGGCAAAATAGTTTTCCGGCTTGTCGTCTTTGTACTTTCCGCCGAAATACGTCATGGGGACGACGTGCACAACGCCGGGGATGGCGCGGATCTTATCGCGGTAATAAATCGGCAGAAAATTAGCGAGCGAGACTTTGTGGCGCGTCATGATACGAAGCGCGGAATCGGGGGCGCCCTTGTCGATGTAGAAGCTGCGCCAGACGCAGAGCATGATGCTCAAAAGGAGCAGGGAAAACGCGATGCTGGCAACGGTCAACAGGCTGCGGTGCTTGTTGCGGAACGCGGACTTGGTGACAAACGTGGAAAGGGTCATGACCGACCGTAAGACATTTTACCTTGGGGGCCCGGGTCGCTCCCTGACAGTGAGGTTCCCGGGACAAAGACGGATAGGAATCTACTAATTTTGCTGTATTACGGGGTATTGGGGTCCAAAGGTAAAATGGGCGCTCGTGGGGCGGCCCTGCTGGGCAATCGGATCTTCCTTTGATGCGAATTCTACTGGTTGACGATCACGAAGTGGTGCGCCGGGGAGTGCGTTCTTTTTTGCGCTCGTGTCCGGGCTTTGAGGTCTGCGGCGAAGCGAGCGATGGCGAGCAGGCCGTCGAGAAGGCTCAACAGCTCCGTCCCGACATTGTGGTGATGGATATCACCATGCCCAAGATGAATGGGCTGGAGGCCACCCGCGAGATTCGGCGAATTCTGCCCAAAACCGAAGTGCTGATCCTCAGCCAGCACGATTCCGCCGAAATGATGCGAGAGGCCATGAGCGCAGGAGCGCAAGGTTACGTCGACAAGGCGGCGCTTACCCGCGATCTGGGAGCAGCCCTTGACAGATTACGCGGGGTGGACGCGGCGGAGCGAAAGCGCACGGAAGCCGTTATGGAGGCGAGCGAGCTGCGCTTCCACGAAGTGATCGATTCGCTGCCGGCCGCGATTTATACGACGGATGCCGAAGGCCGGCTGACCCACTTCAATCAGGCCGCGGTCGAATTTTCGGGCCGTGTGCCGGAGCTGGGTACGGATCAGTGGTGCGTGACGTGGAAACTGTTCTGGCCGGACGGCAGGCCGATGGCGCACGACGAGTGCCCGATGGCGGTAATGCTCAAGGAGGGCCGGATCGTGGAAGGCATGGAATGCATAGCGGAGCGGCCCGACGGTACGCGCCGCTGGTTTGTGCCTTATCCCAGACCACTTCGTGACCTGGACGGCCGCTTCGTCGGTGGCATGAATATGCTGATGGACATCACTTCACGAAAGCAGGGCGAACAAGCAACTAACCTGCTGGCCTCGATCGTCGATTCCTCCGACGACGCCATTATCAGCAAGAATCTGGATGGAATCATCACCAGCTGGAATCACTCGGCGGAGCGGCTCTTCGGATACAAGGCCGAGGAAGCGGTCGGCCGGCATATTACGCTCATCGTCCCGCCGGATCGCTTGCTGGAGGAAGCATCTATTCTGGAGCAGTTGAAACGAGGCGAGCGGGTCGATCATTTTGAAACGGTCCGCGCGCGGAAGGATGGTACGCTGCACGATCTTTCTCTTACGATCTCGCCGTTGAAGGATTCCAGCGGGCTGGTGGTGGGAGCTTCCAACGTGGTGCGCGATATTGGGGAGCGCAAACGCATCGCGGAATCGCTGCGGGAGAGCGAGGAACGGTTCCGAGCCATAGTGGAGACCATGCCGGAGTGCGTCAAACTGGTGGCGCCCGACGGTACTCTGCTGCACATGAATTCATCGGGGTTGCAGATGGTGGGCGCGCAGTCCGCCGCGGAAGTGGTGAACAAGAGCGTTTATGACCTGATTGCGCCCGAGAACCGCGAAGAATTCCGAATGTTCAATGAAAGAGTCTGCGCGGGAGAGAAAGGTTCGCTGGAGTTCGACATTGTCGGGCTCGAAGGCAAGCGCCGGCATATGGAAATGCACGCCGCGCCCTTCCGTAACTCCGATGGCAGGCGCGTAGAACTTGCCATTACGCGCGACATCAGCGAACGAAAGCAAGTGGAAGAACGGTTACGGCAGCACCGGGAGCGCTTTGAGTTGATGGCGCAAGCTTCCCAGGTAGGATTCTGGTTCTGCGACCTTCCATTCGACAAACTCAGGTGGGACGATCGCGTCAAAGAACATTTCTGGTTGCCGCCCGAGGCGGAAGTCTCGATTGACACTTTTTACGAGCGACTGCATCCGGACGATCGGGAACGCACTCGCGAAACGCTGGCCGAATGCATTTCCAGGGGGGTGCCCTACGATATCGAATATCGCACGGTTGCTCCGGACGGCAGGGAAAAGTGGATACGGGCCATGGGCCGGGCATTTTATGACGCGGCGGGCCGGCCCAAGAGCTTTGATGGCTTAACCATTGACGTTACTGAGCGGCGGCGGGCCGAAGAGCGCGAGCGACAGATTACGGCCGAGGCGGTTGCGGCCACGGCGAGATTCCGCGCTGTGTTCGAGCAGACCAGGGCGTTCGCTGGAATCATGACCAGTGACGGCGTTGTCGTCGATGCCAATAAGCTGAGCCTTGAAGCGTGCGGTTACCGCGCCGAGGAAGTGCTGGGGCGGAAATTCTGGGAGACCGGATGGTGGAGAAACTTCCCGGAGTCGCGCGAGAAGATTCGAGCCGCGACACCGGCGGCTGCCCAAGGGATTCCGTATCAGGAAACGCTGCACTATTCGTGGGCAGACGGCACCGAACGCCTGGTTGACTTTGCGCTTTATCCCATCGTCGATGACGCGGGAAAGATTCTGTTCCTGCACCCCACAGGAGTGGACATCACTGACATTAAGCGCGCCGAGGAGAACTACCGGCGTCTGGCGGAAACGCTCGAAGAAGAAGTGCGGGTCCGGACCAGCGAACTGGAGCAGCGGAATACGGAAGTGGTAAGGCAGTCGGAAGAAGTGCGCGAGCTTGCCTGGCGCCTGCTGCGGGCGCAGGACGACGAGCGAAAGCGCATTGCGCGCGAGCTGCACGACAGCGCCGGGCAACTGCTGGCCGCTATGAAGGTCGATCTCACTCTGTTACGGCGGGAACAACCCGAAATGACGGCGAAAGCCGCCAAGCATCTGGCTGGGGCGCTCGAACTGGTTGAACTTGCGACGAAAGAGATACGAACCATGTCGTACCTGCTGCATCCTCCTTTATTGGAGGAGATGGGCCTGGCGGGAGCGCTCGAATGGTACGCGCAGGGACTGGCAGAGCGCAGCGGTTTAGAAATTGAGCTGGACGTGCTTGACGATGTAGGCAGACTGGGCTTTGAAATTGAATTGGTAATTTTCAGGATCGTGCAGGAGTGTTTGACGAACGTCCATCGGCACTCCGGCAGCAAGAGCGCCGCCATCCGGCTGAAGCGCGCGAATGGGAATGTCACGGTCGAGGTTAAGGACGCAGGCCAAGGGATGTCGGCCGAGAAATTGGCAGCGGTTCGGCACGGCTCGGGCCTGGGGCTGCGAGGAATGCGAGAGCGAGTCCGGCAGTTCGATGGGACGATCGACATCGCATCGAATGACGCAGGTACCACGATCACGGTAACGCTTCCGGTTCCGGCGGACGAGGGCGCCAGTGGAAATCAGGATGCCGCCACGGAGCTTCAATCCGCGGAATTCAAATCGGAGATGCCGGCGGCCTGACCGTGGCGGTGAACTCCCAGAAACAAGCGACAAATGAGGGCGGGCGCGAGAGCGTCGATACGCAGCAAGCAAATACGTAGAACCGGTTTCATAAATAGGTTCCGCCTCAAGTTGTGGACTTATATCGCGGACCCGCATTGTTGTTGGCTGTTGGCATATGCTGACAACCAAGCAGTGGACTCGAATCGAACCATTTTTTCCGGTGCCGAAGCGGCGAAGGGATCGACGCGGCCGACCCTGGGTTGCGAATCGGGCGTGCGTGGAAGGCATTCTGTGGGTGCTGCGCACGGGCGCACGCTGGCGGGATCTGCCGGACAGATATCCCAGCGGATCCACCTGTTGGCGACGGTTGCGCGGTTGGGAGGAACGGGGAGTGTGGCGGCGCGCGTGGCAGCAGTTGCTCGCCGACATGGACCGGCGGCAACTGTTGGACTGGAACGAGGCTTTTCTGGACGCCACCTTCATCGTGGCGAAAAGGGGGGCGCTGAAGTGGGCAAAACCATGCGTGGCAAGGGCACGAAGTGCGTGGTGGTGGTCGACGGCGGGGGCATTCCTCTGGGAGTTCAACTCGCGAATGCCAAGCCATCGGAGCACAAGTTCGCGGAAAGCACGCTGGCGCTGATCCGCGTGCCGCGGCCGGGACGGGGTCGGCCGAGAAGCAACCCCCGGCGGGTGGTGGCCGACAAGGGATATGACAGCGACCCTTTGCGGAAGCGCCTGGGGCTGCGGCGCATCGACTTCATCGTTCCCTATCGCTGCAACAGCGTTCTGCGGCGCTACCAAGACGGACGAAAGTTGCGCCGTTACCGGCGCCGCTGGAAAGTCGAGCGCACCATCGCGTGGCTGCAGAACTTCCGCCGCGTGCAAGTGCGCTACGACCGCATTTTTTCTGTGTATCAAGGCTTCGTCCATTTGGCCTGCCTCATCATCGTGCTGAGGCATTTATGAAACCGGTTCTAGATCCTTCGCCCACTCGCTTCGCTCGAGCTCAGGATGACATGCTTGAATTTGGGGCGCGAACTTGCCGGGAGAGCACACTAGACGCCCGTCAAAGTCTTGCGCAGCTCGCGGCGGAGAATCTTCCCGGACGGCGTGCGCGGAACGGCGTCCACGAAACGCACTTCGCGGGGCTGCTTGTGATGGGCCAGGCGGTCGGCCACAAAGGTGCGGAGTTCGCTGTCGAGCTTGACCGACGGAACAAAGCCTTCGCGGAGGACGACGAAGGCGCAGGGGATCTCTCCGGCTTCGAGGTTCGGTTTGGCGACTACGCCGCAGTCGCGGACCGCGGGATGCTCGAGCAGGACGGATTCGATCTCGGCGGGTGCGACGGGAAAGCCTTTGTACTTGATCATTTCCTTGCGGCGGTCGAGAACGTAGTAAAAGCCTTCGGCGTCGGCGCGGACGATGTCGCCCGAGTAGTACCAGCCATCGCGCAGCACGGCGGCGGTAGCCTGCGGTTCTTTCCAGTATCCCAACATAAATTGCGGGCCGCGCATGACGAGTTCGCCGGGCTCGCCGGGCGCAACTTCGTTGTCGTTGAGGTCGAGGACGCGGCAATCAGTGAGCGCGACCGGCCGTCCGATGGAAGCGGGGCGATTGAGTTCGGCGGGCCACGGATAGCCCAGGTGTGTCACCGGCGAGGCTTCGGTCATGCCGTATCCCTGGGCCAGGCTGATGCCGGTGAGGTCCGTAAGGCGGCGGGCGAGTTCGGGGGCGAGGGGAGCGGCGCCGGATTTTATCCAGCGGACTTTGTGATTCTTCGGGAAAATGCCGGCTTCGGCGGCCTGGCACAGTGCGTTGATGGCGGGCGGGACCATGGGCATCATGGTGACGCCTTCCTCAGCGAGCAGAGCGCAGAGCTTTTGCACATCGAAACGCGGCATCAGGACCATGGTTGCGCCCAGCGTGATGGGGAGCGTGAGGGCTAACGTCAGTCCGTAGATGTGATAGAGAGGGAGAAAACAGAGCATGACGTCTTCGGGGACAAAGGGGGAAGCGTTGGGACCGAGGATCTGGTAGACGTTAGCGACCAGATTGTGATGCGAGAGCATGACGCCTTTGGGGAGTCCGGTGGTGCCGCTGGAGTAGGGAAGTGCGGCGATAGTTTTGATGGAAGGCTTGCCCGGTTGGGGGAGTTTCGCCGCTGACGGAGACGCGCGGAGCAGGCTGGCGAAGGATTCGCAGCCGGGACGCTCGCGACGAGTGGTGAAGACGCGGCGAAGAGAGGGAAGTCCGGCGAGATTGACGTTTTCGAGAAGGGGCGCGTCGGTGATAAGGAACACAGCGCCGGAATTTTCGAGCTGGTAGCGAATCTCGCGCTCGCGGTAAGCGGGATTGAGAAGGGTGGGGATGGCGCCGGCGAGCGTGGCGGCGTGGTAGGCAATGGCGAACTCCCATGAATTCGGAAGGAAGATCGCGACGATTTCACCGGGTGCGAGTCCGGCAGAGACGAGGCCACGCGCGAGGGAGTTTACAAGCTCCGCATACTCCGCGTAGGTGACACGGCGGCCGCACGATGTGTCGATGAGGGCAGTTTTGGCCGAGTGACGCTGGCAGCTCTCGAGGATGACGTCGTGGACGAACCGTCCAGCGGGGTCGGAGAAGAGTTGTGTGCGCAGCATCGGGGGAGATTGTATACGAGGGATGAAGCGATTTCAGAAAACGCCAGTCAGCTGGCCAGCTTGCGGAGGAATTCCTGCTCATTCATCCGATACTTGAAGGCTTTGCGGCCGTTGACGAAGACTACGGGGACTTCATCCGTATAGAGGCGGCGAACTTCGGGATCGGAGTCCACATCCACTTCACGCCATTGAAAGCTGCCGCGGCGTTCGAGTTTGGTAAGGCTCTCCTTGACGATTTCGCAGAGATGGCAGCCCTTGCGGGAGTAAAGAATGACTTCGCCGCGCCCCGACATTGAGCGAGTGTAGCAGTTTATGTGCAGGGTTTCCATTATGGCGGACGAAGCGTTGGGCGCTCGGATTGGCGACCTCATTCTCAACTGGCGCGCCTCGGGTTGTGGCTGCAAGGTAGAATCCCGACATGACAAAAAAAGCGGGAGCGCTGGCTGGGAAAACCATACTTGTAACCGGTGCGGCGAAACGACTGGGGCGCGCGATTGCGCTGGCGGCGGCGGATGAGGGCGCGGATGTGGCGATTACGTATCACGAGTCGGCGCGCGAGGCGCGGACCGTGGTGGGCGAGTTGGCGCGGCGTGGCGCCGAGGCGCTGGCGGTGCGCTGCGATGTGACCGACGAAATCGGCGTTCGGGAGATGGTGCGGGAGGTCGTGGCGACGCTGGGCGGGATTGACGTGCTGGTGAATAACGCCGCGAATTACGAGGATGTGGAATTCGAGAAAATCACGGTTCGGCAGTGGGACGCGATTTTCGCATCGAATGCGCGCGGGCCGTTCCTGGTATCGCGCGAGGCACTGCCTTACTTGAGGAAGCGGCGCGGGCGCATTGTGAATATGGGGTCGCTGGGCGGAGTAAGGCCGTGGGCGACGCACGTGCATTATTGCTCGTCGAAGGCGGCGGTGCATATGCTGACGAAGTCGATGGCAAAAGCGCTGGCTCCCGGGGTTGCCGTCAATGCAGTGGCTCCGGGCGTGATTGATCTTGGCGAGACTTCGGCGGCGGCGTTCATGAAGCGCATGGCCAAACAGACGCCGATGCGGAGAAACGGCACGGGGAGCGACATCGCGGCAGCAGTGATGTTCTTCGCCACGGGGCCGTCGTTTATCACCGGGCAAGTGCTGGTGGTGGATGGAGGGATGGGGCTGTAGCAGAAGTCAGGAGTTCGGAGGGATTCCGGGTCGGACATGATTCGGGCAGGAACATTCGTGGAGCTGTGCTGGGTCGGGCTGGGGATTTACTGGCTCGTCACTGCGCTCGGCACCAAGAAGACTGCGGTCAATGAGAGCGCGGGGCTGCGCGTGTTTCGGCTGGCGATCCTGGTCCTGATGCTTATTCTGCTGCTGACAGATTGGCTGCGGATTGGCCCGCTCGCCTGGCGGTTCTTGCCGCGTCATTCCAGCGTGGTTTGGCTTGGGGCTTCACTGATTTTGGCGGGCGTAGCAGTCGCGATCTGGGCGCGCTGGAATCTGGGACGAAACTGGAGCGACAAGATTGTGCTCAAGGTGGATCACGAACTGATTCAGAGCGGGCCGTACCGGTATTTGCGGCATCCGATTTATACCGGCGTTTTGCTGGCGGTGGCTGGAACGGCGCTTACGATTGGCGAATGGCGCGGAGTGGCGGCACTGGTTCTGCTGGGAACGAACTACTACGTGAAAGCGAGCAAAGAAGAAAAAATTCTGGCGGCAAATTTTGGCGAGGCTTTTGCGGAGCACAAACGGAGAACGGGGTTCTTTCTGCCGGGGTTGTAAATTTGTCCTCCGGCAGCAGTCTCCATTTGGTGCGGGCCGCGTGTCCGGGATTTGTTTCTTGCGCCGGGTTCGCGTATTGTTCCGTCTCGACCTGAAGAACATCATGAAACGACCTGTGTGGGTGGTGGGCCTTGTTCTTGCGGCGGTGTCGTTCGCGACGGGACAGGATCGTCCGGAAGAAGGCGGACATGAACTGGAAGTGTGGTCGGGCGGCGGGCATTCGGTACCCGGGGGAACGAAAGACACGAGCGTCTGGAACGCGGGCGTGCGTTTTGGGTGGATTCTTACCGCGCCGCATGGGCCGGGGTTTCTGAGCGGGCGATTCGAATACGCACTGGACGCGGTGCCGGCGTTCGTCGTGTTTCAGCGCGCGACCACAGCCTATGGGGCCGGAGTGAACCCGTTTGCGCTCAAATGGATTTTTGCGACGCGGAGTGCCGCGGAGCCGTATCTGGAGTTGAACGGCGGCACGCTGTTTACGAATCATGAAGTGCCCCCGGGAACGATCGGAGTGAATTTCACGTCGAGTGCGGCGCTGGGGGTCCATATTCTGGGCGCACATGCCTGGACCGTGGAGGTTCGCTACTTGCATATTTCCAATGCCGGGCTGACGGTGCCGAATCCGGGGATTAATACCGTGCAGGTGCGGCTGGGATTGGGCAAGTTTTTTGGGAAGAAGTGAGCGAAGCGGGTTTCAAGGTTTCAACGCAGCAAAGTCCGCAAGAACACTTCGCAGCCGCAGCAAAATCCACGCCAGTGCCGCCAGTCCTGCAAGCCAGATTGCGAATGCGGCTTTTACCACCCAATCGGGCGCAACTCCCACGCGGCGCAACAGGAAGGGAAGAAAATTCCACGTTGTGATGTGGACGTAGTCCCAGGCGTCTTGTGTCATAGGTACATTGTTCAGACCCCAGGCCTGCATTTTGCCGAGCGCGAACGCCGCGACATTCTTGAAACGCAGGGCGATCACGAATGTTGGATGGCCCAGCGTTTCCATCTGATAAATCTCAAGCGGCAGCCAGAAGGCCAGAGAGGCCACCTGGATGACCAGGCTGGCGGCCACGATGACAACTCCAACGCGCCAGATCCACTGGCTTAGGCTCGCGCGATAGCGAAGCAACAGCGGCACGGCGAGCAGCGCGACCAACTCCACCGTGGTCGATACATAGCGATCGCCCCAGGCGAAGTCGCCCGCCCAGAATGTGTAGCGCGCGTAAAAGGCGATATAGGCCAAAAGCAACAGGAGCGACGTGATGGCATAGGCGCGAAGTTCCGGCGACAGTCGTCTCCACAAGAGGATAAGCAACACGATCGCCAGCCCGAGCAGGGGGTCGAACAGGAAGATGGATTTTTCGGGCTTGAAGAGCGCGCCGAGAAAACCAACGTGGAAGGGCGTGCTCCAGGGATAGTTCGCGGGCAGGGAGGGATCATTGAGCCGCGCTTCGAGGGCAAAATTGGTGACGTAGGTGGTGGTGAACGATCCGAAGCGGTAGAAGTTGTAGCAGCGGTCAACAAGCAAGAAGGCGGCATACACGGGAGCAGCGACCTTCACGTAGGCAAGCAAACGCGGCCCCAGGTCGCGGATACTCGTGCGCTCGAACCAGAGAACGAAAAGCAGGGAGACGCCTGCTGCCATTAGGTCGAGGCCGGTCGTCAGGCGCGTAAGCAGGTTGAGGCCGAGCGCGGCTGAGCCGATCAGCAAAGTCCGGCGGCTGCCGGTGCGCAGCCAGTCATATTGAAAAGCGAAACCGGTGAGAGTCAGAAGCATGATGTAGTTGTTTTCCATCATGTTCTGCGTGTAGTGGAGGTGAGTGGTGCAGAGGAGCAGCGCGAGCACGCCGGCAACGGCTTGGTTGACTGAAAAGTGAAACTGTCGCAGGAAGCGGAACGCGATCAGCGCGGTCAGAATGTTGACCAGAATACTAATGGAATAACTGACGACGATGCTGCGGACGGAGGGGTCATCCTCGTAGTCCGCAAAAATTGGCAAGTGCGCGAGGGCGGTGCCGACGAGATCGGCGGGAAGCATGAGCAGGCTTTGGCCTATGCCGTACCAGCTATAGAGCCGGCCTCCGCGGCCGTGCAGGCCGAACTCGGGATATTCGTTGGGGAAAACCTGCGGCTCAGAGGTCCACAGCCAGTGCGTGGTCTGAAGGCGGTGCGTGGTGTCGGAGGTGCCAAGTTCGCCCGATTGCACCACGAAGGCGAGCAGCGCTGAGGCGAAACACAAAAGCACCAGCGGCCTGCGGAGCCACTCGTTGAGGCGTGAAGGCATTGAGTGAATGATATTGCGAAACAACTGTTTCGAGAACCGCCGGGACCATCCTAATGCTCGAACGCGCTGTTATTTAAGCAGCGCTGTGAAGATCTGGTTGACGGCGAATGCAGCCGTGTAGGCAACGATGGTCATGTAGACGAACTGGACGACGGGCCACTTCCAGCTATTGGTCTCGCGGCGCACAATCGCGAGCGTCGATGTGCACTGCATGGCAAACGCAAAAAAGACCAGCAACGCCATCGCCCCCGCAAAAGTGAGATCTTGCTGAAGCGCGTGCTGGAGCGTCATCGCATGCGTGGCCGGGTCGGTCCCATAAATCGTTCCCAGCGTTCCTACAATTACTTCGCGCGCGATCACGGAGGTCAGCAGGCCGACTCCGATTTTCCAATTAAAGCCGAGCGGCCGGATCACGGGTTCAATGCCATGCCCGAGGTGGGCGATTACGCTCTGCTCTAACTGCGGAACGTTGCCGTTGTGCAGGGGAAGATTGGTCAGGACCCAAACCAGCAGAGAGACCGCCAAAATGACCGTGCCCGCCTGCCGCAGGAAGACGCGGCCGCGATCCAGCAAGCGGAGACCGATCGACTGATATGTCGGCCACCGATAGTCGGGAAGTTCCAGCACGAACGGAGCGGCTGCCGACCGGAGCACCGACGACTTCAGGAGTTTGGCAGTCGTGATAGCCGCAAGGAATCCCAGCAGATACAGCAAAAGCATGACGCAGGCGCGCGATCCAAGAAAGACGCCGACTACGGGGCGCTCCGGAATAAAGGCCGCAATCAGCAGCGTGTAGATGGGCAACCGCGCCGAGCACGTCATGAATGGAGCAACCAGAATCGTCGCGATCCGATCCCGCTTGTTCTCGATGGTGCGCGTCGCCATGATTGCCGGCACGGCGCACGCATAAGCCGATAAGAGGGGAATAAACGCCTTCCCATTCAATCCCACGCTCCGCATGGTGCGGTCCGCAATGAGCGCCGCGCGCGCCAGGTAGCCGGAATCTTCCAGCAGTCCGATGAACAAAAAGAGCAGAAGGATTTGCGGCAGGAACACCAGCACGGAACTGACGCCCTTCCACAGGCCATCGAGAAGAAGCGACCGGAGAAGGCCGGCGGGAATCAAAGGCGCCGCGTGCTGTCCAAGCTTCGTCAGCAGATCCTGAAACGCCGTACTCATAGGCTGGCCGAGTCCAAAAACGGTTTGGAAAACCGCGCCCACCACCAGCATGAAAATGAGCGGGCCCCACAGCTTGTGCAGAAATATATCGTCCAGCCGGCGGCTCCAGGTGCTGGGAAGATGTTGCCGGTAATCGACCCGGGTCCCAACCTGGCCCGCCCATTTGCGGCGCTGCCGAAGATCCTGAAGAACCGGCAGCAGGGTTGCCGGAGACGGATTGTGATCTTGTCGCAGGAAGCGGTCCACGACGTCCAGGCCGGTTTCCTGGGTCGCACTCACCATGGCAACCGGCGCTCCCAGTTCGGCGGCGAGTTTCAGAACGTCGAGCGATCCGCCACCTTTGGCGAAAACGTCCGCCATATTCAGGAGCACGAGCGTGGGCAGACCCAGCGCAATCACAGGCGCTGCCAATACCAGGTGACGGGAGAGATGGGTAACATCGAGCACCAGCAAAACGGCATCCGGGCGAGGCATTCCGTCCATTTTGCCGGTCAGCACGTTCACCGCAACGCGTTCATCGTCGGAATAAGGCGTCAGGCTGTAGACGCCGGGCAGATCGATGATCCTGATCGGGTGCTCGCCACCCGCCAGCAAACCCACACGTTGCTCGACCGTCACGCCCGGGTAATTGCCGACCTTCTGACGAAGGCGGGTGAGACGATTGAAGAGGGTCGACTTGCCTGAATTCGGCGGGCCAATGAGGGCCACCGTGCGGATTTCACGGCCCGGAACCTGGGGGACTTTGTCATCGATGGCGATCACCGGCCCGGAAGGAGTGTCGCAACATCCACTGGTGAGGATCGAGGTCACGGCAAGTCTCCCAGAGGCGCATCGCCGGCGCGCTGGGCTGAATCTCTCTGAACGATATCTTTTTGGACCATGATGTGGCGCGCGGTCTCCGCCCGCAGGGCAATCTCGGTGCCGTCAACCGAATAAACGCTCGGGTCGCCCAGGGGCGCACGCCGGGAAAATCGGATCTGCGCGCCGGGAACAAATCCGATGCGCATCAGGAAGTGCTCGTCGGCGGAAGGCAGCGCGATATGGTCGATTGTGCCCGCTTCTCCGAGTTCGAGGTCGACGAGCGACACCTGCGGCCGCACCTGTATCTCCAGCTCGCTTTCCGTTCCTTTTCTGGCCCACGCAATCGACTCTTGTACAGTAAGACGGCCCGGGGTCCCGACGCCGGCAAGGCCGATGGGCCCCGGAAAAGCGTTGCCGAGAGCGGCAGAGACGGATTTGCGCAGGCCGTTGGGGCCGGTCCTGGACAGATAGGCGAGCGAGACGCCGACGATCAGGGCGGCCTCGACGCCTTCGCGGAGAGTAAGAACGAATGCCGGAAGCATCTAGCGAATCACCTCATTCAAGGCGGGTTGCGTGTTGGAGCTGGGCAATGCCATATTGAAAATGAATTTCAATTTCAATATCAATAGGATACGGGGCGGAGGCGGGCCGGGTCAACGCAGGGAGTCACCGTTGGATGTGATTTGCATCACACGGGGAAATAGGGGATTGAATGGGGAAGAGGGAATGCCAGCCCCTTTCGTGACATTGGCTTCGAGCGCGCAGCTGGCGATAATTCTCGTGTAACTGGACAGGTTATGTAATTCCCGAAACCCGGACCCGCGCGGTTCGGGTTTTTCTTTTTTTGCGACGGCGAAAACCAACACATCGCAAAGAATGCGATGTGCGGGGCACCCGCCTCGTCACCCGGCAAACTCGGCGATAAAGAGTCGGTGTCCGGTGCCCGCGGGTTAGCGAGGTCGTAAATCTCTGCGATCTGAGCGCGGTGATAGTCCATACCTCTAGTGTGCCGTGCCTAACCTGAACCTTGCGAGTCTCGCTGAATCGATCGCGGCTGGCGTAACTTACCTGGCATCGCGATTTCGCTCAATGAGAATCTGGGTCTGTGCTGCTCTCAGATGATCCTCAAGAACTTCTTTGCCTGCGCGACGTCGGGAAACATATTTTCTTCCGCCACGAACTCTTTCGAGTGCACGCATCTCCGGCTGCCGCGCAGCTTCACCGGGTGCTTCAGGTGCAGCATCTCGTGGTAGAGGATGTACTCCACCGCGTAGCGCGGGACGCGCGGGTCGTCGAACACACGGCTGATGACGATGGCGTTGTGCGCGGGGTCGTAGTGGCCGAGGCGGTTGCGCGCGTGCTCGCGGCTCCAGGTGAGTTGCGGGCGTCCCATGAGTCCGTGGAAGAAGCGGCGGTTGAGGTCGTCGAAAATTTCTTCGAGATGGTAGTGGTGGCCGCGAGCGGAGTGGATGTGCTTGCGTCCGCGCATCTGGCGCACCAGGCGCGCTTTCGCGGCGAGATCGTGGCTCGCGACATAGCGGCGGTAGCGGGCGCTGTGGGTGCGGTCTACCGGTTTGCGGTAGAGCTTGGCAAGCAGAATGTGCGCGAGCGAGTGAAGAGCAGGTTCGGGCGCGCCTTCCAGCAGGTCGGAGAGGCGGATGTAAAGTTCCGACTGGCGCAGACGGATCGTGTTATTGATGGAGACAAATGGATAGAAGCGAATGTGCATGGGCGGAGCGGGCGTGCGGGGGCGAAGCTCGGCATAGGCTTCCTGGAAGATTTCGGAGAGGCGCGGGGACACGGTGAGGGAAGATTAGCATGAGGCGGGAATCGGTAGTCAGCAGTAAGTAATCAGCGGAACCGTGCAAGGACCTTGGACCCGTGCTCTGGTCGTCGAGGGTTGCATCTACATTTCCCCCCGAAAACGATAGGCAAGCGGAAGCCTGACATAGAGTTCTATTTCTGCTTTTTTTGCTTCTTCATGTATTCCTCCACTTCGCCGAGAGTCTTGCGGTGGTCCTGGGCGCTGGAATCCACGGTGTCGAGGGCATCGGAGAGCAGGAATTCGTATTGTTTTTTTTCTTTGGGATCGGCGTTTGCAGCGTCTTTGAGCGCGCGCAGTTTGGACTGGAATTCGGTGTCGGCTTCGATGACGACCTTCATGGGTTTGCGGATATCGTCCTTGCGCCCGACGTACATGTCGATGTTGTCGTCGAGTTCCTGGTAAATCGTGAGGAAATCCTGCAGCAGGTCGTGAGTCTGAAGTCCGCGCTCGGTGGTTTTGGGGTTGGCGCGCAGTTGCTCCAATTTAATCATCCGATCGCGCGAAAACTTCACGTAAAGGTTTAAGCGGATGTCAGGCTCGAGCATGGCGTCGCGGAGCTCGTCGATCTCAAGCGGATTGAGCGGATCGGGTCGGCGCTGGGCGGAAAGCGAAGAGACAAGCGGCAGGGCCAGCATGAGCAGCAACGCCAACGCGACACTCCCACGCATCGGGCGACTCATTTCTTATCCTTTTTGTCGGAGAACATCTCCTTGAGCAGGGTGGTGCGGACGTCTTCCAGTCGGCGGATTGCCTGATCAACGGGAGCCTGGTCCTCAAGGGCAAGCGTGCGTTTGACGTCGCGCAGTTTCGCGGCCATTTTGCGGATAGCGATTTCAACGTTCTTCAGATGCCGTTTCGACTCGATGGCGCCGTCGCGCGCTTTTTCAGCGTAGGCGACGACGTCGTCAACGGCAGCATGAGCTTCTTTCAGACGGCCTTCGTTGTAAAACTTATCGGCTGCGCGCAGCTGGAGTTGAGCCACGCGGGTCGCGATTTCGGCGCGATCTTCCGCGGAAGCGGTTGCAAGCCGCAGTTTGAGGGCGTCAACGGTTTCCTCGGAAGCAGCACATTGCGCGAACGCGAGGGAAGCGAGAAACAGGCATAGGGCAAATCGGCGCATGGTTCAGTGCTTTTTGGGCTCGATCGCAATCAGGCGATGACGAGCTTGCCACTCCTGATCAGGATACTTCCCATTGGCTGAATCGAGGAAGCGGTGATAGTCGGCCGAAGCCTGCTTGTAGTCGCCCAGATGATCGTAGGCCGAGGCTCGGAGAAAAAAGCAAAGCGCGGGCATATCGGTGTTTAACAGGGCGCGCCCGTTGAGAGCGCGGATCGCGAGGTCATAGTTCTTGTTTTCATTGGCCGCAAAAGCCAGGTCCACGTAGGCATCGGGCGAGTCGCGTTTCAGCCGCACAGCGGCCAGCAATTCCTGTTGCGCTTCGGGGAATTTCTTCTGCAGCAACAGGGCTCTTCCCAAGGCGCGCCGCAATTCGGGGTCGTTCGGTTGAGCGGCGACCAGGGGGCGGTATGCGGCTTCGGCAAGATCATTTTTTCCCGCGCCTGCATAGACGTCGGCAAGTTCGCGCTCGGCTTCGGAGTCTTTTGGAGAAAGCCTCACGGCGGCCCGGAACTCAGCGATGGCATCGTCGTTCTTGTTTTCTGCGGAGAGGATGCGGCCGAGTTGCAGGTGGAGAGCGGCATCATCGGGCCGATCGGTAATCAGGCGGCGCAGCAGAGGTTCGGCGTCGGTGAGCCGGCTGGACTTCATATAAATGTTGGTGAGACCGACGGCGGCCTCGGTGGAATGCGGGTCAAGGGCGAGAGCCTTCTTATATTCGGCTTCGGCTGCGGAAAAATCCTTTTGGTGCTCGTTGAGCAAGCCCGCGGAGAGATGCGGCTCGGGATCGGTTGGAGTAAGTTCGGCGGCCTTGCTATAGGCCTGCAGGGCCTGCGCGGGATCGTGCGCTTCGAGTACGTGAGCCAGCGAAAGCCAGGCGCGCGCCTGACCTTCCTCAACATGAGCGGTGGGCTTGAGCGAGGTGGCGGCGCGGAGAAATTGCTCGGCTTCCGGATTGTGCGCGCGCGCGAGCATCAGGCCGAGGTTGAGGTTCGATTCGAAAACGTCGGGCTTGGCAGCCACGGATTTGCGATAAGCGGCAATGGAGTCGTCGGCGCGGTTAAGGCCGTTGAGGGCGAAGCCAAGATCGAACCACGCCTGGTAAGCCCAGGCAGATTTGCTGTCGGGGCCATTCTTTTCCTCATCAGTGGCGAGAGCTTTTTTCAGCAGCGTTTCGGCGGAGGCAAAATCGTGTTTTTGGATCGCATCCTCAGCCTGGGCGATTTCGGCGGGCTGATCGCTGACGGCTTCGCGATGATGGCGGACGGTGGTATGGGTGTCGAGGACCTGGGCGGATGCGATTCCGGCGAGGAGCGTGAGGAAGAGCGCTTTGGTGAGCTGCGTCATTGTGCCGATGAGAGACCCACAGAAAAGCTTAAACCACGGAGGACACGGGGGTCACGGAGGAGAAGGCGAACCGACCCATTCGTGATGGACAAGACACGGTGCTCTCGGATGGGGCGCTACTTTGAGACAGACTCTTGGCGGGGTGTTGAGCGCTAACAGCTTCCATGAGAAGGCCGGTCGGAGTCAAGTCGATTCTCTCGTTGTTTTATTGGACAAGGTTTTTCTCCGACGAGTCGCCCATGGCTCGAATGAATTGCGCAACCTCAAGGATCGCCCGCCGTGCGTCGGTGACCACTCCAAGCATGGACACAAAGGCATGGATCATCCCCGGGTAGGCGGTCAGAGCAACCGGCACATCGGCTTGCCGAAGGCGCTTTGCGTATGCCTCTCCCTCGTCCCGCAGCGGATCGAACTCCGCAACGATAATGAGCGCTGGTGGCAAACCGCTGAGATTCGCCGCAAGCAGAGGCGACACCTCCGGGTGGCATAAAAGCTCGGGGGAGGCCACATAGTGCCCGTAGAACCACTTGAGTCCCGCACTGGTAAGCAAGTAGCCCTCGCCCCATTCGCGATGCGACCGATTTTGGAAAGAACTCGCATCCGTCGTCGGGTAGATCAACACCTGCCCGGCCAGGGCTGGGCCGCTCTCATCCCGGCAACGCAGCGCCACCACCGTCGCCAGGTTGCCGCCCGCGCTATCGCCGCCCACGGCAAGGCGGCGTGCGTCGATGCCCAGCCGCTCCGCGTTCGCCACAGCCCAAACGGTCGCCGCGTGTGCATCTTCCACCGCTGCAGGAAACTTGTGCTCCGGGGCCAGGCGATACTCCACCGAAACCACGATCGCGTCGGATTCCTTGGCGATGGCCCGGCATAGGGCGTCGTGCGTCTCCACGCTCCCGATCACGAAGCCCCCGCCGTGAAAGTAAATGAGTGCAGGGCGGAGCCCTCCCGATTCCCTCGCATAGACGCGGATCGGAATGTCTCCACCCGGCCCTGTAATGGACGTGTTTTCTATCCGGCCTAAAGCCTCGGGCTCACCGCCCAACATTTTCATCGGCGCTTCACGGCTCAGGCGGGCTTGAACGGGGTCAAGAGTCTCGATGGGCGGCGAAGCCTCGGCATCCACCATTGCCAACAACGCACGTACCTCAGGGTGCAGCCGCTCACTGCGTGGTTTGGGTTCGGGCATGGAAATCTTCGGGAGGATGATACGCTGTGAGCCGAGATTGCCGCCACCACCCCAGCCTCGATAGTTGGCGTAACACCCGATTGCACTCAAAATTCCCTGATCGCGTCGTCGAAGACTCCTCACTCCCGGTCGTGACCTTAGCGGCTAAAGCCGACTCCGCCCGTACTCCTAATCGCAGCGCTTAAGCGCTGCGTCACCCAAAGGCAAGCCCAATGCTGCGCCACCCAAAGGCAGACCCAACAGAGATGCACCGCTCATTGACTGCTGTTCCGATTACCGTTGCTGTTTAGCACCTGTTTCAGGTACTGGCCGGTGTAGGAATTCTCCAACTCCGCGATCGCTTCCGGCGTGCCCGCGCCCACGACGTGGCCGCCGCGGTCGCCGCCTTCGGGGCCGAGGTCAATCACCCAATCCGCGGTCTTGATGACTTCGGGATTGTGTTCGATCACGATGATCGAGCCTCCCGCATCGATCAGACGGCGGAAGGCGAAGAGGAGCTTGCTGACGTCGTCGAAGTGCAGGCCGGTGGTGGGCTCGTCGAAGATGTAAAGCACGTGCCGCTTGCGCGTCATTACACTGCCGCCCTCGGAGTGGTGGACGGGCGCGCGCGCGCCCATTTGCAGGTGCGCTGCCAGCTTCATGCGCTGGGCCTCGCCTCCTGACAAAGTAGTGGCGGACTGGCCGAAGCGCAGATAGCCGAGGCCAACTTCATCGAGCACGCGCAGTTTTTCCGTGAGGCGCGGCACGTCGGCAAAAAACTTGAGGCCCTCGCGAATGGTCAGGTTCAGGACCTCGTGAATGTTCTTGCCCTTGTAACGGACTTCGAGAACCTGCGGCTTATAGCGCGTGCCCTTGCATTCGTCGCAAATGAGTTCTACGTCGGCCAGAAACTGCATCTCCACCGTGACCGTGCCGTCGCCCTGGCAATTTTCACAGCGCCCACCCGGCACATTGAAAGAAAAATGCCCCGCGGCGAAGCCTCGTTTTTTCGCTTCGGGCAGCGCCGCAAACAACTCGCGGATGATGTCGAAGGCCTTGATGTAGGTGACGGGATTGGAGCGCGGCGTGCGGCCGATGGGCGATTGATCAACCAGAACGACTTCATCCAGATACTCGTCGCCTTCAATGCGGTCCCACAGAATGGCGGGCGCGGCGCTGCCGTTGGTCTGGCGCCGGGCGGCGGCCAATCCCTGGTAGAGAACGTCGTGCAGCAGCGACGATTTGCCGCTGCCCGAAACGCCGGTGATGGCGACCAGCATGTTGAGCGGAATTTCGAGATCGATTCGTTTGAGGTTGTGGGCGCGCGCGCCAGTGACTTTGATTTTGTGCGAGCCCGGGACACGCCGGCGCGGCGGAATCTGGATGTGCAGTTCGTTGGCCAGATATCGGCCGGTAAGCGATTGCGGCATGGCGCAGATTTCGGCGTAGGTGCCGGCCCCGATCACTTTGCCGCCGCTTTCGCCCGCGCCCGGGCCAAGGTCGAGAATGCGGTCGGCGACACGCATGATGTCAGGGTCGTGCTCGACGACCAGAATCGTGTTTCCAAGGTCGCGCAGCCCGTGCAGGATCTTGATGAGGCGGTGCGTATCGCGGCTATGCAAGCCGATCGAGGGTTCGTCGAGGACGTAGAGTGTGCCAACTAACCGCGAACCGAGAGATGTGGCGAGTTGGATCCGCTGGGCCTCGCCGCCCGAAAGCGTGGAGGCCAACCGGTCGAGCGTGAGATATTCGAGCCCGACGTCGTTGAGGAAGCGCAAACGCTCCTGGAGTTCGACGAGGAGCCTTTCTGCAATCTCCGCCTGTGCGGGCGTCAGCTTCAGTTCACCGAAGAAGCGGGCGGCTTCTTCAACCGTCATGCTGCAGACCTGACAAATATTCTTGCCCTCAATTTTCACTTGCCCGGCCTCAACCCGCAGGCGCGTGCCGCCACAGCCGGAGCAGAGTGAATATCCGCGATAGCGGCTCAAAAAGACGCGGACGTGCAGCTTGTATTTCTTGCGCTCAAGGTACTGGAAGAATCCGCGCACGCCGGGGAAGCGGTCCTGGCCTTCGAGGACGAGGCGTTGGTGCTCGGGCTCCAGTTCGTGCCAGGGGACGTCGAGCGGAATTTCGGCCTGGCGGGCGAAGCGCTTCAGTTCCGTAAACAGCGGGCGATGCTTGGGTTTGGTCCAGGGTTCAACAGCGCCCTCGCTCAGCGTTTTGCCTTTGTCGGGGATGACGAGGTCAAGATCGAAATCGATGGTGTTGCCGAAACCCTGGCAGCGCGGGCAGGCGCCGTACGGATTGTTGAACGAAAAAAGGCGCGGCTCCGGCTCCTCGTAGCGAGTGCCATCGTTCTTGCACTCGAAGCGCTGGGAGAAGCGAAAGCGGTGCGGTGGCTCGCCCTTGCCCTCCTTATTAGGACCGGTCTCCTGAGTGGGTTTTGGGTGGGGCACGGCTTCAGCCGTGCCGCTGGAAGCCAATAAAGATGCGGGCTTTAGCCCCTGAGGGACAACGCTTTCCCCGACAAGCGTATTTGTGAGACCCGCTGTAGTATCCCGCGGCGCGGTTTCGAAGATGACTTCGCCGGCCTCGCGATAGGCAATCTCGACCGCGTCCACGATGCGCGAGCGCTGGTCGGCGGAAACGACGAGGCGATCGACCAGGCCGAAGACGGGCTCGGCGAAGTTGACGTCGAGCAGCGATTCCGGCGTCGAAAATTCGAAGACCTGCCCGTTTTGAAAGAGCCGGTTGAACCCGCGCTTGCGCAGCTCAAAAAGGCGGGTCTTGAGAGCGTCGGACGCCGCGGTTTCTTGCGCCGAGCGCGGACGGGACGCCCCCGCGACCGCCGGCGGGGCGCCCGCGCTACGGTCTTGGGCTGTTTTCTTGCTTCGAGTTTTTCCTTTCGCGTCTTTCTTCGTGTCGCTCTTGCCTTCGCTGGTGGCGCCATTGGCGAACGCTCCCGCGCTCGTGTTGAGAGGGAAAAAAACATTCAGCCGCGTGCCCTCGGGTAGCGCCAGGATGCGGTCGGCCACCTCGTCCACCGTGTCCTTTTTCACTTCCGCGCCGCAGTGCAGGCAGTAGGTGCGGCCGATGCGGGCGAACAGCAGGCGCAGGTAATCGTAGATTTCGGTTGCCGTGGCGACGGTCGAGCGCGGATTGCGCGTCGAATTCTTCTGCTTGATGGCGACCGCCGGGGCGATGCCATCAATCTGGTCAACATCGGGCTTTTCGATGCGCTCCAGAAACTGGCGCGCGTAAGCGGAAAGCGACTCGACGTAGCGCCGCTGGCCTTCGGCGTAGATCGTATCGAAGGCGAGCGACGACTTGCCGGAGCCGGAGACTCCGGTGACGACGGTCAGGCTGTTATGCGGGATCTCAAAATCGATGTTCTTGAGGTTGTGAACCCGGGCCCCGCGGACAACAATGCTATCTGTGGACATCTCCCCCTGGCACTACAGACGGCTCAAAACTGGCGACCGAATCCTCTATTATAAAGCGTTGGCGGTCTGCAGATTCAGCTTAAGATTTGTCATCCTGAGCGAAGCGAAGGATCTATGTATTTGAATTCGCCAGCACGACAGCCGGGTGCCCCGTCCAAGCTCCGCTTGGGCGGGGATTTTGGCTGACGCTACCGAATCATGTTCTCCGCTTCGGGCGCGGTTTTGGGCGCGGTACGCAGAAACCTCATGAGTCCTTCGCCAGTGGCCTCGCCCGCGCGCTTCCTGAAGAAGTCGGCCGCGGCTTCTACCACTCCAACTTTTTCGGCGCATTCCGACACCATAAGTTATTGATTCTTAAATATCTTAGCTGTAACTCCTTTAAACTCAAAGACCTGGCGCGCAATCCCGCTAAATCTTTGATTCCAAAAGACCGGGGTAAGGGGACTCCAAAGGAAACAGCGGCAAGAATGCAGAAAGCCGTCTTGTGTCGCTATTGGCAAGCAATGATGGTCCGTTCGCCAACGACCAGCGACGAACGACCACCGACCAGCTTTTCTCACTGCGCCGCGAACGAGAACAGAACAAGGATGTAGATCCAGATTGCGGTCATCGCGTGCCAGTACCAGGACGTGACATCCACGATGATGCGGCGGGTTTCGACGTGAAGGCGACCGAACCACGACGCAACATCGGCAACGAGCAGCGCGACCAGTCCGCCAGCGAGATGAAGGCCGTGCATGGCGGTGAGCACGTAGACGAACGAGCTGCTGGTTCTACCTTGCAGATGGAATCCGCGCGCAGAGAGATTCTGCCACGCCCAAAGCTGGCCGGCGAGGAAGAGGAATCCGAGCACAGTGGTTAGGGCGAGCCACGGGAAGCGGCGCTCTTCGCCGAGTGAGATGCCGGGAATGGATTGGACGGGAGCGAGCGCGGCTTCGCGGGTGACGGCGCGGCGAGCGAAATCAATGGTGACGCTGCTGGCGATCAGAGTGGCAGTGTTGGCGATCAGGATGAGCCACGGGAGTCGCACCGGAACCCAAGTGCGGACGTAGGTGTCGCTCTCGAAATCGAGGCTAAGGAATCCGCGCCGCACCAGATAAACGGCAGTGAAAGAAAGAAACAGCATGACGATGGGCGTCATGGCGACGGCGAGACCAAGGCGGGCGTGACGAAGGCGATCGCCGTAGTTGGGGATGAGGTCGGGCTTGCGGTCGCCACCGTCGCGTCCGCGGTTGTCGCCGCCTCCGCCAGCGTGAGGAGGAAGCGAAGCACCGCGATGACCGGTGGAGCGCGCCGAAATGGGTATCATGCGAGCCATTCGAGGCAAAGCAAAAGGGAATGGCCAGGGCGCGGCGTAGAGCCGAGCCGGTTGAGTCCCACATCCCCCCTGTTAGATAAATAATCTCACCTGGATCACGGGTTCGCCAATGCTGTTTGATGCGGCGCGCCGCATCGGCAGCTCGATCCGATATGCAGTTTGTTGCGCTAACGCGCCACCGGCGCGCGGTTTCGGCCTTGCTTTTGCCCGATTCAGCCATCATTATTAGCGGTTGCATAAGTTGCCGATTTGCATACCGGAGGAATGGATGAAACGGGTCCCAGGAGTTTTTGCGGGTATGGTGGCGAGCATGGTTTGTGTTCTTTTTTTGGTTGTGGCAATTTCACCCGCGTTTGCGCAACGACGCATCGAGTCCGTTTTTAACGGACACAGGATCATCTATCCGCAATCGAGTATTCCCCAGCCAGGCCGTCATCATACGAACTATTTCTATGTCGACTCGGACGTCCCTGCGACCGCGCCTCCGACTGGAGTTGAAACCCCGGGCTCGCTTGCCTGTGTATACCAGTTGGTAAGCGGGCCGGCGGGATGCCCGGTTGCAACCAGCACCACTGTGCCTACTGGAGGCTGGGGAGCGATTGCCATCGTGGATGCCGGCGATTATCCGACGGCGGCCGCGGATCTGGCGGCGTTTTCCAGCTATTACGGAATTCCGGCAGCCGATTTTACTGTGGTCTGGACCACCAAGAAGGCTCCTCCGGTGTATTCGGATTGGGAAGTCGAGGAAGCACTGGACATCGAATGGGCCCATGCCATGGCGCCGAATGCCAAGCTCTACCTGGTCGAATCACCGCTCTGCAAGACCGCGTGCGCGACCGATCCGACATGGGCGGCGGTGACTCTTGCCACCAAACTGGTGAAGGAAGCCGGCGGCGGCGTGATCAGCATGAGCTGGGGCGACCCGGAAGTCAGCCAGGAGACGGGTTGGGACAAATACTTCACGAACAAGGCGGTAGTATATTTCGCCGCCAGCGGCGACTCGGGCCTGGGCGTGAGCATTTATCCGGGGGCCTCACCGAACGTGGTGTCGGTCGGGGGCACGTATATCAATCGAGACGGCAGCGGCAACTTTGTCAACGAGATTTACTACACGGGCGGCGGCGGCGACCTGAGCCCCTACGAGTCGAGACCGGCATATCAGAACGGAGTTTCGAGCGTGGTCGGAAGCCAACGCGGGTATCCGGATGTAGCCTCTGACTTCTGCTGCGCACCGATTTATCTCGAGGGAGCCTGGTATTCGGTCGGGGGCACGAGCTGGGCTTCGCCGACGTTCGCCGGCATTGTGAATGCCGCCGGCAACAAGGCGAAGGGAAGCGTGGCCGAACTCACCATGATGTACAACGAACTGGCCAACTCAGGCGAGTACGCCGCGGATTTCTACGACGTTACCCAGGGCGATTCACGCTGCAAGGTGGGTTTTGACCAGTGCGCCGGCATTGGCTCGGCGCGCACATACGCGGGAAAATAGCCGGGTGCCGGCTCTTTGCCTGGCCGAATGTGGCTGGGCACGGCCCGAAAGTGAATTGGAGCAGAGCCAGGCACCGAGAAATCGTGCTGGCGGTCGTTTGCTCAGAACCGTTAAACTGAAGAACAGTTCTTTTCAATCCTGCGAAAGTGGCGGAACTGGCAGACGCACCAGACTTAGGATCTGGCGGGGAAACCCATGGGGGTTCGACTCCCCCCTTTCGCACCAAGAGATTAGGGCCGATGTGAAATCGGCCCTTTTTCGTTGTGCCCAATTTTGTGCCCACCTGGATCGCGTTGGGTTGATTGGATCCTTGTCGCGATGCTACCAACCCTCGAAAGACTGTCACGTCCGCATACAGGTTCTCTGGTATTGCTGTTCCCCGTAAGTTCTGCTTAGCTACCGGGACGCGTGCCGTTGTTCGCGAAAGGGCATCGAACCAACCCCTTAGGTCCAGAAGCAGTCGAGTCTCCTGATTTTCAGCTTACTTGAGCAAATTGAAAGGACCCTTATGAAACACTTCACGTTCTTCCTGGTTGCAGTTGCAACAATCGCCGGCCTTGTCGCCTTCGTTGCCCCTACACCAGGGCACGCAGATGGGGACGCGGCGCCTTTCGTTACCGAAATCCCCCAGGGATACCGCGATTGGCGATGGGTCTCCTCGGCCCATGAAGCAGGCAACCTCAACAGTTTAGGTGCTGTCCTGGGCAACGATGTAGCGATCAACGCCTTCCGTGAAGGAAAACTTCCGTATCCGGACGGCACCATCATTGTTGCCTTGCATTACCATAACGTCCCGTCGGAGGAAAACAACAAGGTCTTTGGCCAAGCCCAATCTTTCGTTCCCGGCGCCCCCACGAATGTTCAGTTTATGGTCAAGGACTCAACCAAGTACGCCGCAACCGGCGGCTGGGGGTTCGCTCACTTCGCAGATGGCAAACCTGGCGACGCGGCGTTCATGAAAACCTGCTTCCCCTGTCACGAGAAGGCCAAAGCGACCGATTTGGTTTTCACCCACTATGCACCTTGATCATGACAATTGCAGCAGAAAATGGGGCTGATCTCATCGACGCCGCAACCCGAGCACGCTCAAGATGAAAATGCCGTCACGTTCAGCCCACGCGAGACATCGACAATTCTCTCGCAGGCCGGCTTCGAAGTTTTGCGAACCGATTCGCTGTTCTACTTTCCACGCCAACTAAGACTGCTGCGACCTGCCGAACGTTGGCTGCGAGGGTTGCCTCTCGGTGGCCAGTACCAGGTGTTGTGCAGGAAACGCACTGGATAGGACAGTTATTCTTTTGGCCATGATCGGCAAGCCTAGTCCGCAGCGCTGTCAGAATGGCCCGGCTTTCTAGGGCCTTGCAGAAACCTCAGCCGCTGAAGCCAGTACGCAACTCGGCGGCGGCGATTTCCGGGGCGCGATCGACCGCTGCTTCCCAGTGCAAACGCTCCAGGTGCATGGCGTCGCTTCGATAGTAGGGAAGCATGGCTGTTCGCGTGACCATGATGAGGTTCACGCGAAACGATGGTGAGCCTTCGAGCGGGCCCGAAAACAAAGCAAGATTGAAGCTGTCATAGCCCAGCGCGTGGTACCACTGCAGCACTCGCGATGTGCCCGACGCTATGGCCGCAACATCGGCATCGTCGAATTGCAGCAAAGTCTCGCGCCCCCTGACTACGGCGCGCACGTCTTTGAAGCCGATCGGGGCGAAAGCGGTCATCCAGGCGGTCGAGCCGATATCCCAGGCAAAGCGCTCGTTTCGCGCCCTTTCTGTTGTGGCCAGATCTTCCCAGAAGCTTGTCCGATTTTCCCGCCAGTATCTCTCGGTGGCCTCGAACTGGAAGCGCATCATAGTGGTCGGGAAAGGGTCGAGGAAGATCTGCGCATGCGGGTGCGGCAGCGATCCGCCGGACGGGAACAGATAATTGATATTCCAGGCGCAATAACGGGCGCGCGAATCGAATGCGTACACGGCTCGAATGTAGCGAATACAGGCGGCGAGATTATCGGCGATCAGTTTCGGAGAGAAGTCCTGGACAGCAAGCCAATGCCTTGCCGTGAATGCCGCGACCGCCGCGTACTGCGAATAGGGCACGAGGTTCGGAAACAGCACGGTTTCGCCGACTCGGATGCGGCCTTCGTCGCTGACTTTCGGATCGATGCAGGGCGTCACCTGAGCGATGCGCTCCGCACAGAATGGGCAGGACGCATCCGGCAGCTGGAATTTCTTCACGGCTTCGGCGTCGGCCGTCTGCAGCTTCACGCCTTGGGCAATTCTCGAGGTAGTGCCGAGCAAAGGATCAAAGCGAACCTCGACCGACCGGACGTTG
The DNA here is from genome assembly GCA_963791085.1 of uncultured Acidobacteriaceae bacterium. Classification (GTDB taxonomy): domain Bacteria; phylum Acidobacteriota; class Terriglobia; order Terriglobales; family Acidobacteriaceae; genus Acidiflorens. The sequence continues at coordinate 1,504,682 of CAWBQG010000001.1, forward strand.
GTTTGCGAGCCGTCTGGCGTCACAAATCGCGCTTCCAGTTTCTCGCTGCGGAATTGAATCGGCAAGGCGGTCCCCCGATGAGTTCGCTAGCCTACCAGTTCGGACAGAGGAGCGAAAGTCCCACTTTTCCATGCCGATCCGGCGCTAATGAAAATCGTGCGAAGGCGTAGGCGCGGCGCTGATGGAGAGCGGCTGGATACTGCGGGCCTTCAGGTGCACGATGTTGTCCTGATTCTGGACTATGCCGGAGACCAGGACAAAGCGTTCATTGAGAACGACCATGCGGTTCTGAATGTAGAAGTCGGGGCTGATAATGACACGGGACGTACCGGTTTCGTCTTCGAGGGTCATAAAGATGATGCCCTTGGCGGTGCCGGGGCGCTGGCGGGTGATGACGCAACCAGCCGTGGTGGCTTCTTTGCCATGAGGGAGCGCGCGCAGTTCGATTGCGGATTTGACGCCGCGCGCGCGGAGAACATCGCGGCGATAGGCCATGGGATGATGGCCGGTGGTGAGTCCCGTGCCGTGATAGTCGGCGACTAGTCTTTCCTCTACATTCATGGGGCGCAGGGGCGACGTCTCGTCTAACTCGACAATCCCCTCGAGAAGCGGGCCGGTTCTTCTTACCGCTTTTTCCACCTGCCACAGAGCGTCGCGGCGATGGAGCTGTGCGGTGGGAGAAAGATGGTTGAGAGCGCCGATGGCCGCGAGAATTGCCAGATTGTCGCGGCTGAGTTGAGGAACGCGGTGAGCCAGGTCTTCAACGGAGGCGAATGGGGCGCGCAGGCGCTCGCGCACAAGGGTTTCGGCTGCGGCCTGCTGCAAGCCGCGCACGTAGCGGAGGCCGATGCGGAGAGTGAGATCTTCGTGGACGCTTTCTCTGCGAGGGTAGGGATCCAATCTCCCTCGACTTTGCTCGGGATTTCGGTGCGCGGCTTGGACGCCGCGCAAACGCCTCAACTTCGACTCCGCAGGTTGATTCACTTCACGAATCATCCTGCTCCGCTCAGGAAGACATTGCGGTTCGATCGTGCAATTCCACTTGGAGCGAGTTACATCTACAGGGTGCACAGGCAGACCGTGGCGTTGGGTGTCTTTCACGATTGTGGCCGGATGATAGAAGCCCATCGGCCAATTGTTGAGCAGCGCGGCGGTGAAGGCGGCGAGATACCGAACCTTCAGGAATGCACTGGCATACGCAATGAGGGCGAAGCTGGCGGCGTGGGATTCCGGGAATCCGTAGAGCGCGAATGAGCTGATGAATTTGGCAAGTTGATCCTGAGTTTGCGGCGGGATTCCGTTGGCGGTCATGCCGGCACGGAGTTTGGTGTCGATTTCGCGCATGCGTTGTTTGGAGCGTTTGCTGCCGAGGGCGCGGCGCAGTTCTTCGGCTTCGCCTCCGCTGAAATTGGCGGAGATCATGGCCAGTTTGAGGAGTTGTTCCTGAAATAGTGGGACTCCGAGCGTTCGCTTGAGCACTGGGATGAGCGACTCGTGAGGATAGGTGACTGCTTCCTTGCCTTGCCGGCGCTTTAAATATGGACTCGTCATCTCGCCGGTAATTGGGCCGGGGCGGATGAGCGCGACCTGCGTGACCAGGTCATAAAACTTTGTGGGATTGTTGCGCGGCAGCGACGCCATCTGCGCGCAGCTTTCAATCTGAAACATGCCGATGGTGTCGGCTTTGCGAATGGTGTCATAGACATCGGGGCAATCCTGCGGAAGATGCGCCAGATCGACTTCCTCGCCGTAATGATCCTGAATCAGGCCGATGCTGTCTTTGAGAACGGCCATCATGCCGAGGCCGAGCAGGTCCACTTTGATGAGGCCGAGATCGGCGCAGTCGTCTTTATCCCATTGCACGACAACGCGGCCCGGCATGGTGGCAGGTTCGAGCGGGACTACGGAATCGAGTTGTCCCTGGCAAATGACCATGCCGCCAGAGTGCTGACTGAGATGGCGCGGTAAATCCTGCACGCGCTCGCAAAGGTCGAGGTAAACGGCGATCTGGGGGTGACTGAGATCGAGACCAGAGTTGGTAAATTGCTTTTCCATGGTGTCGTTGGGGTCGCGCCACTCCCAGCGGCCAACGATGGCGGACAAGCGGGCGAGCGTGTCTTCGTCGAAGCCGAGCACTTTGCCCATTTCGCGCGCGGCAGAGCGTCCGCGATAAGTGCACACGTTGGCGGTCATGGCGGCACCGCGCTTGCCGTACCGTTCGTACACGTATTGAATGACGCGCTCGCGCTGGTCGCCACTGGGGAGATCGAGATCGATGTCAGGCCACTCGCCGCGTTCTTCCGACAGGAAACGCTCGAACAACAAATCCATGCCAACGGGATCAATGGAGGTGATGCCGAGCGAATAGCAGACGGCGCTGTTGGCGGCCGAGCCACGTCCCTGGACCAGGATGCCGTTACGCTCGCAGAAACAGACCAAATCCCAGACGATCAGGAAGTAGCCGGAGAGTTTGAGTTTTTCGATGAGGGCAAGTTCTTTTTCCAGCTGCGCACGGACGCGGGCGCTGACTGGACGATAGCGGCAGCGCGCCCCGTCCCAGGTGCGCTTGCGCAGGAAGGAATCCATGGTTTCGCCTTCAGGGACGGGATAGCGCGGGAATTCGTAGCCGAGTTTTTGGAGGGTAAATTCGAGGCGGGAAGACAACTCGACCGTGTTGGCGATGGCTTCAGGAAGATCGGCGAAGAGCTGGGACATTTCTTCTGCGCCACGGAGGTAGCGCTCGGAGTTGCGGGCGAGCAGGCATCCGGCGGTATCGAGGCGGCGCTTGTTGCGGAGACAGGTAAAGATGTCGGCGATCTGGCGCTCGGGGGGCGTGGCGTAGCAGACGCCATTGGTGGCGAGCAGAGGCAGATGAAGTTCGCGCGCCAGGCTGACGGCGGCCTGATTGCGAGCTTCCTGGAAGCGGTCAGCATGGCGCTGCAATTCGACGTAGACGTTTTCGTGGCCGAAGATGGAAATGAGTTGCTGAAGGAGTTGGCGGGCGGCGGAAGTGCCTCCATTGGCAAGCGCTTGGGCGAGCGGACCGGATTCGTCTCCGGTAAGGCAGATCAGACCTTCGGCTTGAGACTGCAATTCGGAAAGCGCACAGGTTGCGACCCTGGTTTTCTGCGTTCGGAGTTTGGCGGTGGTGATAAGACGGCAGAGGTTCTGATAACCAGTGCGCGATGCGGCCAAGAGCGGATAGTTCCCGCCTTCGGCGACGGCGATTTCAGCTCCAACGTGGGCTTTGATTTTGGCTTTCTTGGCGGCCATGTGGAATCGTGGCGCGCCATAGAAGCCGTGGCGGTCGAGGAGGGCCATGGCGGGGAGGCCATGATCGCGACAGACGGAGATAAGAGTTTCGGGCAGGGAAGCGCCTTCGAGAAAACTGAAAGCGGAGCGGGCGTGGAGTTCGATGTAGGGCACGGGGCTAGCATCAAAGAAGCGACGAATCGAGTGGCTCAGGGGCTAAGAGGCTGCGGAAAAAGCATTCTTCGCGCCGCACTCTTACCTCAGCGGCTAAAGCCGGCGCTGAAAACAAGCCAGCTATCGAAGCGCTGCGCCACCCAAAATCAAGTGCAATACCGACTTTTTCAGCACACTGCTAAAGTCCGATTTTTGTTTCCCAAACAGCGCGCTGAAGCCGCGCCCTTTCAAAACCAGCGCACGCCGGCAAAGTGCCGGCGCTACCCTGATGTCTAATCAAAAACTCCTTCCACATACCATTGGCGGCAGAGGCGATCGCGATAAATGCGATAGAAACCTGGGCCGGCGGGAGTTTGCAAAGCTACGTCCCATTCCTCGCGTGTCCAGGCGGAGGCATTCCACCAGTTGCCGGAACTCGACCAGGGGCCAGAGGCGGCGAGAACGCGACGATGCCGGCTCCAGAGGCGGACAAAATGTGGTTTCCGGCCGTCGAGTTCCACCGTAGTTTCGAGGGCGGGGCGGAAAATGCGCAACGCGATAATGGGGGCAGACTCCTGCAAGTTCGGGGAAGGGCAGAGATCTTTCGACTGCACAGACCGATGCACTTCGCGCATCGGTCTGTTTCGCTCAGGATGACATTGGTTCCTCACATCTGGAATGGCTGAGAAGCGTTGTAGTGTAAAAGCGCCGGGCCGGTGAGTATCGAGCAGGTGGGGTGAGCCTACGCAAGCGAGGCCGTCGGCATCAGTGGCGCCGACGACTCCGCGAATTCGCTCCAGGGTGATTTCCAGTTTTTCAGGCTCGGGCGAAGGCGGTGCAAAAAGATTTCCCTGTGCGAGACGAGGCTTGACTGGAATGACCTCGATGCGCAAGTGGCGGACGGGAGCTGAGAATGTAGTTTTCTCGAGATGAAGACGAATTAAGCCAAAAAGTAAATTCTTGTCTTGCGTTGGAACAGGGAGCTTCCACTCGTGCTCGAATTGTTCTCCCTCTTGTGCAGCATTACGATCTTCTTCGTGTCGAGGCGAGACGCGGCAAAAATCCTCAATACGTTTTGCGCTGTGGAGTTGACGCACGTTGAGTCCGACCGTCAGGCGCAGTTCGCTGGCAGCTTGCGCAGTGGAAAGCAACCGGAAACAGAGATCGTGGAGAAGGCGGTTCAATATAAAGAAGATGGATTCAAGAGTTTCGACGGGATCGTCAAACTCGAAACTTGTGGCAAATTCCGCAGTGGGCTCGACCGTCAATAGCGGGCGGGCAATTGCGCCGCGGGCGAGTGTTTGTATGTACAGACCTTCTTGGCCGAGCCGCTCAACGATGGCAACCTCGGGAAGCGAGGCCAGGGACTCGAACGTGCGAATGCCCCAGTTGTCGAGGGTTTCGAGCATTGCGGACGAAAGCGGCAATGTTTTGACGGGCAGGGAAGCGAGGCGATGGGCTTCGTCGCCGGCAGCAATGATTGTGTTTTTAGGGAAGCCGCGGGCGGCAAGGAATGCGGTGTCGGGGTTGGCGGCAATCGCTACGCGAACGTTGAACCCGACTTCAGCAGCCTTTGCGACCATAACTGGTACGGCACGCAGCCAGAGATCATTTGGACAACCATCCTTTTGCCAACCGCCGTTTTGGCGGTTGTTCTTCTGACCGCCAAAAAGTTTTTCTGTTCCGGCGAGGTCGAGGATTGTGACACCGGGGGCGCTGGATTCCACGCGCGGCGAAAACGTGGCGGCACATTCGAGCAGAGCGGCTTGCGCCAACCCTTCTTCGTCGAGTGAACGTATGCGCAGTTCGATGCCATCGCAGATTTCGGCTTGCAGCTTGGTCATTCCGGTTTGAATGCCGGCGCGGCGAGCAGCGGAGTTCGCGGCGAAAACTCTGGGCAGATTGGCGGGGCCGTCGAGAATGGCGATGGGAAACAGGTTCAGGGCTGTCCTTGTTTCTGCCGGCTCGGGGAGCAGCGAGGCTTGCACGGGAAAATCGGGAATGTGGATGCAGGCAAACATGGAACTAAGCTCATGCGAAAACTCGAACCCCAGCGGCTAAAGGGGGCGCTGAAAAACGGCGTTTTGTCGCAGCGCTAAAGTGTGTGCTTGAGAACTGGATCGTCCCTCCGGAGTCTGTGTCCTAGCTTTCTTTCGCCACTCCGTGGCTTGCTCATCTCCCACTTGCTACCCACGGCTTGCGCCGTGGACTGCATTCTTTCGCCACTTCGCGGCTGGTGAGGTGAGTTGCATTCCACTTTTTCCAGCGCTCTCGAGCTATGACACAGACTCCTCCGGGACTTGAGTCGTTTTTCCTGCTTTACCCCGCGCTGAAGCGCGGGGCTAAGTTAGCTCGCCCCTCTGGGGCTGGATGCGCTCGCGCTTCGCTCCACCGCGACCCGGGAAAACGAGTTCTCACGTACACGCGCTCTACCGGCGTTACGCGCTCAATGTGCCTTACTTTTGTCAGGCCCATTTCTGTCAGGCCCATTGTGTTTGCAGAGAGAAACATGTCCTTTCCGAGCTGGCAGGTTTCTTTTCCCGGCCGCGCACTACTTCTGCGCTGAGATTCCAGTGCCTGAGCAGGTTTCCTGAGAGCAGAGCGGGACAATCGCCCACCCGATCAGGTAAAAACCGCGCCCGATGGGAATGGCCGGGCACGGCTGTCGCTACACGGAGAACCAGACCGGCGCAACTGGTGGCGTGCGGTTCTTGCTCGACAAAAACCAAAGCTGCGGGCGGACGCTCGATGACGCGGCCGAAGCGGAACCAGGTACTCAGGGGGACTCGGCGCACGACGCGCTCGGGAATGCCACTGAGATCGACGGCAATCACTCCGAAGCCGTTGCTTTGCAACAAGATGTCGGCAACTTTAAACGCTTGTTCCAGGGGCGGGAGTTTGACCCGGCTTTTTCCACAGCGCACCCAGAGCAGGCGAGACATGGAGATGCCGGCGGCATGGCCAGATGCGGGATCAAAACCATCTCCGGCATCCACCAGCGCGCAGAACTGATCGCGGGTGGCCTGCGCCAGCAGGGAAACAAGGACAGAAGTCTTGCCGGAGGAGGCGAGGTTACTGCCGCAAATTTCCGTCAGGGAGTAGAGCGGGACGCCGCGGATAGCATCGTCAATCTGAGCAATGCCGGTTGGAGTTGAGCCGCGGTCCTCATTCCTGCGCCGATAAGCGGTAAAGGCAGCAGGGAGGGTCTTTTCGATTTGAGCTTTCAGCAAAGCGGCTTGCATGACATATTCGCCGTTTGTTCGCCATTAAGAATTGTTACGCTAGACCTTCTGGGGAGCCTTGTCAATACTCAAACGGCTGTATTTGCGTAAGACATTGAGAGGATTACAAATTTTGTATGGCCGCCTGCCGCGGAAGGGCGCTCTTGCTGGTGAGAAGTAGTTCCTAGTGGTGGTAGCATAGCAACGATCCCAGGAAGACGTTTTTTGCGGTTTCTTCCGGAAATTCTGCCGGGCGTCCACGTGTCTCGCAGCATGGCGCAAGAGCGAGTCAACGTAGGACGGTCCGCAAGAGGAATACCATGCGTAAAATTTTCTCCCTCCGTACAGTGCTGTTTGCACTCGTGGTACTGGCGATGTCCATGGCAATGGCCACGACATCTTTGGCGCAGATCCGCATTTCGGTCGGGTTCGGGCCGCCCGCGCTTCCCGTTTATGAGCAACCGATTTGCCCGGGCGACGGTTATATCTGGACGCCCGGTTATTGGGCTTGGGATGCGGATATCAACGACTATTACTGGATTCCGGGAACGTGGATATTGGCGCCCGAAGTTGGCTATCTCTGGACCCCGCCGTACTGGGGGTGGGCCGATGGTAGCTGGCTTTTCTATGACGGCTATTGGGGGCCGCACGTCGGCTTCTATGGCGGAATCAATTACGGGTTCGGATATTTCGGCTATGGTTTCGTCGGCGGACGTTGGGATCACGATCACTTTTTCTACAATCGCGCCGTGATGAACGTCAACGTCGAGAACATTCACAATGTGTACGAGGAGAGGGTCAACAATGTCACGGTGAATCATGTGAGCTATAACGGCGGCCCGGGCGGGATTGAAGCGCGTCCGCGGCCGGAGGAAGAGGCGGCCGCACGGGATCGGCACATCGGAGCCGTGGCCGCGCAGACGCAACATTTACAGGCAGCGCGCGGGAATCCCGAACTGCGGGCGTCGGCCAACCATGGCAAACCTTCGATCGCAGCGACTGCGCGGCCGGGAGAATTTAGCGGGCGCGAAATTGCGCCGGCACGAGAGGCTGGGGGAACCTATAACCCTCCGGCGAATCGTGGAAGCATGGGTGGTGGGAACGCAGTGCATCCGAAGGAACTGCCTGCGTTTGAGAAGACCGCGCCCAACACTGGAAATCCCAAAAGCGACCGGAAGTTCCAGCAGCAGCAGGATAAGATGGCAGCCAAACAGGACCAGGAGCGGCAAAAACTCCAGCAGCAGCAGGAGAAGGAGCATCAGCAACTGGCGAAGCAGAACGCTGACGAAGGCAGAAAGCAGCAGACCGAGCAGCGCCATCAACAGCAGACCCAACAATTGCAGCAAAAACATACCCAGCAGAGGCAGCAGTTGCAACAGAAGTATCAGCCGCCGGCGGGGGGGAAGCGGAAGTAAGGCAGGTTGCTTCCTAAGTAAAGAGGCGAAGCAGAGAGGGATCTGCTTTTCGGGGCTTTTGACCCGAGGCAGATCCCTCGCGTTTTTCTGGGGATGATTGACACCGGGTTTCACTCCACATACGATTTGCGACATCATGCAGACTTCTCAAAGTGCCTCTTCCTTCGGGACTTCCCGGAGTGTCCATGACAAAAAGCAGATTTCTCCCTTCAATCGGAATGACAAGTCCGGGGTGAATGAAAAGTTCGGGATGAATGACAGGTTCGGGGTGCACAGCGCAATTGCGCGGTGTCTCGCGGCTTTGCTCGTCGTCTTTGTGTCTATGTTTGTAGGCGCCAGCGCGCCGCCGACGATATCGAATGCAGACCCGCATCGCTATCTCGACGACATCAAGGATTTGACCACGCCTGCGATGGAAGGGCGTGGCAATGGGAGCAAGGGACTGACGCGAGCGCGGCATCTGATTGAAAGACGGTATAAGAACCTCGGCCTCGATCCGGCGGGAGTGAATGGCTCTTATCTACAGCCGTTTTCTCTGATTACAGGCGCGCAGGTGAAGGGGAAGAATGAATTCGCGATCGTGACCGCGGGGAGGAAGCGTGAATTGAAGGCGAAGCAGGATTTCGTTCCGTTCAGTTTTTCGTCGTCGGGATCGGCGCAGGGAGCGATTGTTTTTGCCGGGTATGGCGCCACGGCCGACGAATTCCAGTACGACGACTACGCTGGAATTGATGTCAAAGACAAGATTGTCGTAGTGCTCCGGTACGAACCGCCGCAGTTCGCCGTGAAGGAAGGCAATCATGGGATGACGCGGCACTCGCAGTTGATCACGAAGGGGATCAACGCGCGCAATCATGGGGCGAAGGCGCTGGTGCTGGTGAATGGAAAGTTGGGTGATGGCGAAGAAGATCTTTTAACGCGCTTCGGCAGTGCGAGCGGACCGGAGGATATCGGGATCATTTTCGCGCAGGCTAAGAATAGCGTCGCGGAGGAATGGCTGAAGGCGGCGGGGAAGTCCTTGACGGAATTGCAGAAGCAGATCGATGACTTGGGCAAACCAGCGTCGCTCGAACTGGGCGGAAATCAGACCGCGGCTTTGACGGTGAACATCAAGACGACGCGAGCCACCGTGGAAAATGTGCTGGCGTATCTTCCCGGCAAGACGGATGAATATGTGATCGTGGGTGCACACTACGATCACCTGGGACGAGGAAACTTCGATTCGCTGGCGCCATCGCAGATTGGGCAGATCCATCCAGGAGCGGATGACAATGCGTCGGGCACCGCCGGCGTTCTTGAGTTGGCGAGGATTATGACACCGCTGAAAGGCCAGTTGCAGCGTGGCATTCTATTCGAGTCGTTTGCGGGCGAGGAACTCGGGCTGCTGGGCTCGGCCGCGTGGGTAAAGAATCCGACGCGCCCGCTCGATAAGGCTGTGGCCATGTTGAATATGGACATGATCGGCCGCATCAAGAATGAGAAGGTTTACATTGGCGGTGTGGGCACGGGCTCGACCTTGAAAGCCACAGTCGAGCAGGCCGCGGCGAATTCGGGATTCACAATTGAGTACTCGCCCGGGGGATATTCGTCGAGCGACCACACTTCGTTTGTCGCGAAGAAAATCCCGGTGCTGTTTTTCTTTTCTGGGCTGCATTCCGATTATCACAAGCCCTCGGATACATGGGACAAGATTGATCCGGGGCCTGCGGCGCGTTTGCTCGGCATAGTGGCATCAACGGCTGAACAATTGGCTGACGCCGCGGAACGCCCGGGATTTCAAGTGGTCGCTGAAGATAAGCCGGCGGGTGGATCGGGCGGAGGCGGATACGGACCTTATTTCGGATCGATTCCGGATTTTGGGCAGGTTGAAAATGGCGTGAAGTTTTCGGATGTGAGGCCAGGATCGCCGGCGGCGAAAGCCGGGTTTAAGCCTGGCGATATTCTGGTTGAGTTTGGTGGGAAGCCGATCAAGAACCTTTACGACTTTACCGATGCGCTGCGGCGGAGCAAGATCGGCGAGGTGGTCGAAGTGAAGGTGCTGCGTGATGGCCAGCCGGTCACGGCCCCGGTGAAACTGGAACAGCGGAAGTAAGCGGACGACGGACGTGGGCGCCCGTCTCCTGATATTAGTGGCCCGCTTCGAAGCGGTATCCGATTCCGCGCAGGGTCTTTAAACAGCGCGGATGCCGCGGGTCGCGTTCGATTTTTTCCCGCAGTCGGCGCACGAAAACGTCAATCGACCGCGACGTTACGAACGAACCTTCCTTCCAAACGGCGTCAAGCAGCTGATCTCGAGTGAAGACCCGTCCACGATGACGGACGAGATACTCAAGCAACCGGAATTCCCGCACCGTCGTCGGTACCGTCTTGCCGGCGACGCGCACGGTCATCGACGCCACATCAATCTCCAATTCTCCCAACTGGATTAGCTCACGATTGGTAACCTCGTCCTGAGTGCGGAGAACGTTGCGCACGCGTGCGATCAGTTCGCGAGGGCTGAATGGTTTGGTGATGTAGCCGTCGCCTCCGGCGTCGAACGCTTGCAGCCGGTCCGGTTCCTGCGTGCGAGCCGAGAGGAAGATGACGGGCGTTTTTCCCAGTTGCTCGTGCTGGCGAATTTGCCGGCACAAGTCAATCCCACTGATACCCGGCAGCATGATGTCGAGCAGAAAGAGCACCGGGGGAGCTTTGGCGGCGGAAGGGACAACGGGCGCGCCCGAAAGAAAAGTCGAGACCTCATAACCCGCAGTACGCAGGTTGTGCTCAATCAGACGCGACACGTCTATGTCGTCTTCGACGACATAGATTAGCTCCGGATGGCGTGCGTTCGTGGTCGCCTCCAAAGAGTACATTGCTGAAAGAAGAGCCTCTCTCGCTCTCGGGACCTTGCGTTGAAAAGATTCTCAGTGAAACTGTAACGGGAACGTGTTGCAGCAATGTTGCTCGTTTGTTAAAGGAGAGTTAATTTGCGCACCTGTTTTGGGCCGCAAAAGCCTGGGGCGCGGCGGAATGTACGGTTTCAGCCCGGCGGCTAGAAGTTGCGCCCTTCCTGGCCTAAAGCGTATGAGTTCGCTGTGCGCATCCCGGAGCGACGCGTTTTTACGGCACGCTTTCGGGAGGCTTTGGCGGCAGCCTGCTGGCAGCTGGCGGCGCTCGTGACGTCGCAGCGCTGACCAAAGTAGCCCAGTGTGACCTGCGATGAATTAACCACATCAGTCTCCGTGAACAAGCCGTGGCTGGGATCGATCAGGTAATACTCCGCAGACGGCAGCGTGGCCGGCGGCGTCTGCAGAGGCGCCATGAATGTGCCGGCGATACGACCGAGGCTATCCGCGCATGTGCTGGCGCCGCAGGTGTAGGTGTCGTTGATGGGGAACGGCGGGCTGGGCGGATTCCCGCTTTCCAGAAAAACGTTGTTGGTGAAATCGTCAACAACGCCGGTCAGCGTGTCGCCGCTCGCGCCGGCATTTGCAGTAATCTGGCCAGAGCCATCGTTTTCAGAGCCATTTGTCTGGGCGAAGCTGAAGCCGTATAGTTCGCCGTTTCCAAAGGCGAGCGCGTCGGGCGGTTGCTGCTGCGGATAGGTAATCCCGACTCCCAAGGCTGGGTAGTCGAGGTTGCCCGCCGCGGCGTAGAGAACTAATGGAGGGGTTGCGCTGCCGGTCAGGTAGAAGACAATGTCAGGGACAAAGTGGGATTTGGGCGGGGGACTAAACCTCATGAGCGCCCGGCCTATTCCATCGGATTCGACTTGATAGGTTGCCGTAAACGGAAGATCGCCAAACGGGATGTTACTGGAATCGCCGGGCCAGGAAAGAAATAAGGTGTCTGTAATTCCCGCGGCGTTCCCCGCTCCGTCGGCATTGACCACCCCTAAGGAAGTCAAGGACGAAGGTACCGGGCCGCTGTTAAGGTCGGTGCCGAGAATTGTCCACACATACTGTCCAGAGAAAGACGTGAGGGTGCCTGGGCTTGACTGGCCCACGGCAGGCCCAGCGGTCAGAAATCCGCCGGCGCCGACGGAATCGTCGGTCTCGATCAGCCGAATGTGGGTCGAGTCCACGATATAGCCGGTGAACTGAATGGCGGAACCATTGAAGCAGTTCGATGCGTTAGAGAGAGCAAAAGTCACCACGCCCGTCGTGGACTGCGAGACTTCTCCGAAGGGAGCGTTTCCGTTTGAGCAGGTTACTAAGGCCGTATCATTCGCTGAATCCATGTCCGCCAGGCTGCCATTGCCGGATATGCAACCGGGCCCGGTGCATGGGTTGTTCTTGCTGCCGCTTCCGTCAATATTCAGAACGCCGCCGAATACGATCGGCGTGCTGCCGGTATAATCCGTGCCGCTGGCAACGAATGCATAGCCACCGGTAGGCAAACTGCCTGCTGCGCCGGCGTCTTGCAGTTCCAGGGTGCCGCTGCCCGATTGGCTGAGAGTTGAGGTGCCCTGGCTGTTCGTAAGTGTTCCTCCGAGTTGTGCGATGGACACTTCGGAACTCGAGATGACGACCAAGCTGAAGATTTCGGTGATGGCGTCCGCACTATCATCGGTCGTGTTGAGAATCAACGTGCCTCGACCGTCGGTTCCCACAAAGTAACTTCCGCTTGTGATTTTGGTCGTTGTGGAGACAAGATTCCCGTTTACATCATAAGTGTTAATCGTCTGCTGCCCGGGTGAAGTGCCGCCACTGGGAGTTGTTACATTGCCGCTGCCATCCAGATAAATCTGCCCGGCGATCTGGTAAGGATAAGTTGAACCGGTAGAGTCATTTCCCTGTGCCTGGAAGACATAGGTTCCCTGAAGCACGCTGCCAAAGGCGGTGATGGTGATTGGGGCGGTGACATTTACGGCCTGGTTATAAGTGGCCAGGGCCACGATTTCAACCAGCAAGGCGTCGCCAGGTAGTGGGAATGTCGAGGGCAACTGATAAGTTAGAGTGTCCCCGCTGGCCGAATGTGCCACCTTCTGTCCGCTGGAGTTCAGCAAGACGCCGCACGGCGTTGCGCCGCTTGGGGTGATCGTACACACACCCGCAGAGCAATTACTGCCATTGCCCTGACAGGCCACCAGTTCCCACGTCACGCCATCGTTGGTGGGGTCGTTGCTGACAGTGGCCGAAACCGTCGGGAGGGTCGTTGAGCCGAGGGAGATTGCGGTGGGCGGTGCTTGCGAAAAAGCAATGGAGACTTGTTGCTGATTTGGCGGACCGGGATTTTGCACGTTGGCCGTACTCCCGCCGCAACTGGCCAGCAGCAAAATTGCTGTCACTAAAACAAAAACACAAATCCATCGTTTCGCGGGCACTGCAAGCCTCCTTAGGAATCTCTCAGACAATACTTCGTCCGTAACGCACCCCCTTACCGGCGATGCCATCGCGCTATTGCCCAATCCCTCGCAGATAGATGTACTGGTGCAAGTTATATTGGTTTCCGGAAGAACCCGAGGTGTTGTAACCGATGGTCAAGCTTCCGCTATCGAACCCCGCGACGCTGGGCGCCAGAGTAAACGTCAGCGCGCAGCTATCGCCCGGAGACAAAGTGGCAGGGCAGTAATCGGTTTCGAGGTAGTCGGCCCCCGTCAGCGCTTTTCCAGTGAAGTTCACGGTTAAGTTGTCTTTCTGGTCATTGGTGAGCGTAATCGTCAACGGAGTACTGGTTGCGCCCCTGAGCCAGGTACCAAAGCTCAGGCCGGCCGCAGGCGACATTCTGAGCGAGCCTGGGGGGTTGGCAGTGAGTTCTACCGGGAAACGCCCGCTATCAACTTCGCACGGGTTCGATGGTCCGGGCGGTGGCTGCGGCGGACTATCGTTGAGGTCGCACTGCTGCGTGTTCAGTTCCAGAAAATAGTCCAAGCCGCCTTGCGTGTTGGAATCAGAGAAGTTCAAGTAAGAGTCGGGCTGCGGGACAAACGTGATCTGAAGGGTGCAGCTGTCATTCGGGGAACCGGAGGCGCCAAGAGTTTGCCCAGAACAGGTGTCCGACGAAATCTGGAAACTGGCTTGATTGGTGGCTTGATCGAAATCGCAGTAGTACTGCACCGTGGGAGGCCCGCCGCCGAGCGGTGTGGGATTCGCGGTGATGTTGTTGGTGCCGCCGTTGGTTGCCGCGACGACCAGCCCGGGGACCACGCCACCCTGGGGTGGGCGAGCGAGGGCGTACTGAAACGTCATGTCCGAGTTGCATACTGATTGCCCGAATCCGCTTACCGCGCTCAAAATCTGAACTGGACTTGCGCTCTGGTTGGTGAACGCCAGAGCTTGAGGCTGGCTCGACTCGCCCAGGTCCTCGGCGCTGAAATCCAGCTCGGGGGTCGACGGCACAATAGCGCTCAAACCGGTTCCCTTGATAGGCACAGCGAAAGTGCTATCTCCATCGGGCGTGTTCGAACTCGGGATGGTCACCGTCAAAAGAGCACTCAGCAGAGACTTAGGCGGCACATTCAGATTAAAGAAGCCCGGACACTTGGCGGGAGCCAGTCCCGTCGGGGCGTTCCCGAACGGCAGCCAGGGACAGCTTTCCTGGGGCGAAAACGAAATGGTTATGGTGCAAGTCTGCTGGGGGGCAAGGTTACCCGCGCAAGTATCTTGCTTGGTAAAATTCGGAAGCCCGTTAAAGTCGCCGCCGCTCGCATAGAAGGGTGTCGTAGTGTTGTCGAATTCCTGAAGCTGGGTGCTCACGCTGAGAGGCGAAGAGCCAGACGGTTGGATGTTCGTCAGCGTAATCAGTTGGCGTGTTCTCGAGTCGGAAGCGAGCGGCTGTGCGGCGAAGGTGACCGAAGCCGGAGAAATGGTGATCGGCTCGGTGCACGAAGTCGCGCCCGTTACAGTATTGCCTGCACCGAACGCGAGGCAGATGTTGCCAACATCGCCGGCGGACTCCGTGTCCAGCCCCGTTCCAGGGCATCCGCTCGTGCTCAACGCGTAGGCCGGACTGCTGCTTCCGCCGAGATTTTGAACCGTGTAACCGTTCGACGTGCTGTTGAAGGTTACGGGATAGGTTGTTGTTCCGGTGCCAGTCGGCAGTCCGCCAATCTGGCCTACGTCAGATCCGCTGCTCGCATTAAAAATCTGGAGAACAAGCGCGCTGCCGCTGATTTGGCCGTTGACGGCAGCCTTGGTGAGGCAAGGATAGCCGGCAAAACTGAGTGAACCTGTAACTGTGGCGCTGCTGGCCCCGATGTTGTCTCCTTGAATCAGGGACCCGGTGACAGCAAAAACCTGGCCTGCAAGTACGGCATTCGTCTTGCTGATGCTGTGGAAGAAACCTTGAAATCCTCCCGTTATCGGGGGGACAGAGTTTGCGCTCCAGGTTAGGCCGCTTTGCACGGTGCCGCAGGCTGCAGCTGAGGTTGATCCCTGTGGAATGTAGTAACCAGCAGTAGAACTATAAGTGCCACCCTGGATCGTCGAATTATCGGAGCTAAGTTGCCCATTAGTAAGGGTGAACGTTTGCGTGGTCTGTGTAACTCCATCGGACGCCAGCGTGCCGACCGTCGCTGTGAGGCTCACGCTCTGGCCACTAACGGTCCCGGTAATCGAGGTCGTCCCGCCGTTGCATTCCGTGAGACTGCCGAACTGCGACGTGACCCAGATGGAAAACACGGCCTGTCCGGTTACGGACCCGTTCTGCTGCACCAGGAACGAGCCCTGGAGAATGCTGTTGGGGACGGCGGCGCTTGGATCGCCTTGGAACGGCGGTGGAGTGCCCGCGGGATAAGCGAGGTTAAACTGCCAGTTGCCACTGATCCCCGAGCCGTTTTGAGGCGATTGTGAGCTGCCCCCGCCGCATCCCGAAATTGCCAACAGGAACGCCAGCAACAAAAGGGACAAGGTGGTGGCGAAGCCCCGCGCAGGCGTTGACTGCCAATCGGCACCCAGCTGTTTGTGTTTTCCAAAACTATCCATGATGGTTCAACCCTAGAAAGCCAGCTTCAAAGCGACCTGCAAAGTACGCGGCCGGTGCGCGTCGACGGGGTGCAGGAACGAGGCACCCGTGATGCAGTCCCCGCCGCTTCCCTGGAACCCCGCGGAATACTGTGGCCCCGCGTAGCAACTGACGACGTTGTTGCCGGTACTGCCGGGATTGTCGGGATCGTAAATCCGAAACTGCGTATGATTGAAGACGTTAAAAGCCTCAGCGCGAAATTCGAGCTGGCTTCCTTCCGTAACTTTGAAATGTTTGGCTAGCGCCATATCGAAATTCAAGCGCCCCGGATTATTCAAAGAATTCCTTCCCGCGTCTCCAAAAGTGAGCCCGCGAGGAGCGACAAACAGCGACGGATTCGACACGAGAGGGCCGAAACTCTGCAAGTTATTCCGGGGCATCGGTTCTCCGCGCGCAATGTCGGGGTATGAAGAGGCGACTCCCAATCCGCTGGAAACTCCAGCGTTGTCGGTCAGCGAAATCCCGGTGTTGCCGGCGCTGTTAATGACGGTAAACGGAGTACCCGATTGGAAAAGGGTTACACCAGAAAGCTCCCAACCATCGAGCCAGCGGTTGAGCGCGTCGGAGCAGCACTTGGCGGCAGGGGCGCCCTGGTCCAACTGCGGCCGGTCCTCGGCCCAATCCATCAGCAGGCGCGGCAGATTCTTAAGCGGCAGTTGATAGATATAGTTGACCGTCAGTAGATTGCGCTCGTCAAAACTGGAGCTGGCGCGATTTTCCGCGAGATTGTAGGAATTGACCAGGATCGGATCGCTGCGATCAGAAGAGTCATCGATCGAGTGACTGTAGGAATACGAGACGCCGGTGGTGAGCGGTCCACGGGTGTGCCGCGCCGTGAACTGAAATGCGTGGTAGCTGGAATTGGCGATGTTCTGCAAAGCCAGAACTCTTCCGAGACCTGGATAAGGGCGGCCGGGCAGGGAATTGACGCTCGGGGTATTTTGATTGGCGCACGCTGCCTGGAGGTAAACGTACTGGGAGATTGGAGATGTACTTGGCGTGACCGTCGTACTCATAAGTTGGAATGGAGTCTTCCCATCCCCCGGGTGCCCGTTGTTATTCGGGGGAGGGACTGTGCAATCGGTGATCGTCAATGGTTCATTGGGACCGAAAGGATTCGGAGTCGGAGTCGCAGATATCGGCACTCTTTGATTGAGCTGGCGCTCGACTGTCAAGTGCGTGCCTTTGCTTCCCACATAGGCGATATTAATAACTAGGTCCTTGGGTAGTTCTCGCTGAATACCAAAGCTCCACTGCTGCGCGTAGGGCCAAATCGCTTGTGTCGGAATCGATGTTACGTCGATGGGGAAAAGCGCGCCGTAGGAGGGTGCGGTAAAAAACTCGTTGTTAATCTGTTTTATGCAAGGGCTGCCACCGAACCCGTTGTAGCCAACGCCGCCGATGCATGAGTAGTTGACCGGAAGTGGCTGTGTGATGCTGAGCACATTGGGGGCGCTGGCTTCGAGCGAACCGGTGTTCGCTTCGTTGCCTGTCCCGTGTTCATAAAAGATTCCGTAGCCAGCGCGGATCGAAGTCTTTCCATCGCCTTTCGGGTCCCAGGCGAAACCGAGCCGCGGCGCCAAGTTGAACAGATGCCCTTTCATGCAGCCTGACGGCGTGCCCCCGACGCCGCACTGCACCAGCCCCAGGGCGCTCACCACGCCGGGATCGAGCGCGAAAGTCGTGGGATTGAACTGCACTGCGGACCCGTTCTCCAACAGCGTTCCGAACGTCGGATCGACACTGAATTGAGACGGATTGAAGCGGGAGGGTACCCAATTCCAGACGCGATTGTTCTTTTCGTTGTACGTGCCAAACAAGCTGAGACGCAAACCCAGGTTCAACGTGAGCCGGCTGCTTACCTTCCAGTCGTCCTGAATATAGGGCTCGGCTATCTGGTAGCGCTGGTCATAGCGGAGCTTTGCGGAATCCTGCGTGAAACCTTGCGCAAAGCCGTAAATCGCTCCTGAACCGTTGCCCGGACTGTATTGCGCCAGGAAATCCGCGAACGCGTTGCCTGTGCTGTTGGCAAGGTTGTTGAAGGTCAGCAATCCCTGCTGATCGCCGGAAGCTGCGCCGATGGCGTTGTTGTCCTGGTTGCGCTGGGAGAGCACGTACTGCACGCCGACCTGCAGGGTGTGTTTCCCAATTGTCTTGCCGACATCGTCGCGAAGCGCATAGGTCGGATTGGTGTGACCCCATGGCATGTAAGAGGGATCTTCGACGAAGCCGCGGCCGCCGTAGGCGGCGTTTGTGCCCAGGAACGCGACGCCTGGCATTTTGCCGCCAAAGCCGTTGTTGAAGATGTAGCCCATGCCGCATTGGGGATAACCAGTCACCAGATCGACGCTCACGTTCGGGTTGCACTGTCCGGGTGCGTTCGGGTTGGTGACAACCAGGGGCAGACCAAGCGAAGGGTCGCGTTGAAAACGGGCTCCGTTCGGGCCATTCTGGTCGGTCAGCGTAATGTCCGCGTTGGTGTAACTGACATCGATTACGTTGAGCAGCGTCGGCGAGAAGGTTTGCGTAAACCGCGCCACCAGATCCAGGCCGGGACCCGTGAAGCGGTTCTCGATTGTCGGGAAAGTGGCTGCCGCCGGATTGGTTGAACTCAAGTAGTTCCACTGCGGCGAGAGCACGGTAGTATCCCAGGAGTCATGGATGTAACGAAACGATGCCCGGGTGGCTGCCGTCACTTGATGATCCAGGCGGAACAGCTCCTCCCGCCAATAGGTGGAGGGAGAGACTGACGCAACGTAACAGCGATAAGGATCGCTCGGATCGAGAAGCGTCGATGTCGGCAGGGTGTAATTGCATCCGGTGGCCGAGTTGGGCAGTGGGATCAGGTTGGAGTTCAAAATCGCCAATGCGTTCTTGTCCACACCAAAACCAAAAGATCCCGCTGACCCGGTCGGCTTGGTTTCCAGGTAATAGACTGGATTCAAGCCCGCCGTAGTCGTGTAGGCCGGGCAGTCCGGATACGCCTGGCGACTGAATGTTCCCCCGCCTTGAAGCGGGCACACATCCGAAAAATCGAAGACCTGCCCCACGACTCCCGTGGTTTGGTTGGGAGCGCTGAGATTCTGCTGTACCACCCCGTTCAGCAGCGTGAGGCCACGCTCGTGCAGGCCAGGAACGGCCTGGTTGTATTCGACGGGCGTTTTCTCCAAGCGAACTTCGTCGGAGAAAAAGAAAAACGTCTTGTCCTTTCGTGTGTTGTAGACGTTGGGAATGGTCACAGGACCGCCGATGGTGCCGCCGAAATCCTGCCGGCGATAGAGCGGAGCTTTGGTGGTCAGATCGAAAAAATTGCGGGAGTTGAACGCCTCATTCCGGACAAAGTCGTATATGTTCCCGTGCAGGCTGGCCCCGCCGGACTTGGTGGTCACTTCGACTGTGCCGGAGGCGGTACGGCCATACTGCGCGCCGTAATTCGAGGTCAAAACCTTGACCTCCTGAACGGCATCTAGGCTGGGATAAACCATCAGGGTGCTGGATGCGCCGTTGAGTCCGGTGTTGAGAACGTCGCTGCCGTCGATTTCATAGCTGTTGTACTCGACGCGGCCGCCGTTTACGCTGTACTTCACGCTACCCAGCACGCCCACCTTGCCTTCGTCCTGTCCGGTCTGGTTGCTCACGCCGGGCGCAAGAGCAATGAGCTGGGAGAAATTGCGGCCATTCAGCTGAATCTTGACGACCTCTTGTTCCGTGATGGTGCCCGAAACGGTCGCCGTCTCCGTTTCAACCTTCCCGACGTTGGTAGACTCGACATTCACTTCCGTTTTCTCACTGCTCGGCTCAAGAGGAACCTCAAGCGTGAGTTCGAGTCCGGGTGTGAGGGCCATATTGTCGAATACCTTCGGAGCAAAATTGGGCGCCGTGACGGTGAGGGTGTAAGTTCCCGGGGCAATATTAGCAAACGAATAAACACCTTTGCCGTCACTCTGCGCATCGACCTTTACGCCTGTTGGGTTACCAAGAGTTGCCTTTGCGCCGACCACCACCGCTCCGCTCGAATCGGTGACCGTTCCGGTAATAGACGCTCGGCCCAATTCTGTTTTCTGGGGGTGTTCCGTCGCTGCAGCTGCGGGAACTTCGTTCTTTGTTTGCGTCGGTTCCAATTCGACGTTTATTGTGAGCTTCTTTCCTCCCGTGAGATTAATGTTCGCAAATTGCTTTTCGCCCACATTGGGAGCCGATACGGTCATGTTGTAAGGCCCAGGGACGAGTTCCACGGAGTATTTGCCGTTGGCGTCGCTTTCGATGACCAGCGTGGCCAGGCCAGCATAGTTCAACGATATTTTGACTCCCGCAATGGCGGCGTGACTTGGATCGGTGACCTTTCCACTGATGCTGCCCTTGGTGGGATCGACTTTGGAGGATTCCTGGCTAAGGCTCGCAGACGCGACCAGCAGGAGCATCATGGCACACGTCAGCCGAACGGAAGTACGAATGAGGGGCAAACTCACAAGGTATCTCTCCGATTCCCAGGAATTCCGGCGCTTTAAGCGAACAGAGATTCTAGAGGATCGATGAGGATCACAAGATTAAAAGAGTGTTAATTTCGGCCGCGAGCATGTGAATAATTTGTTGAGTTCAGATTTCACAGCTAAGTGGGGCGAACCATTGAATAAATCATCGAATAAGTCATGGAAGTGCGTCGAGCATGGCCATATGTGCTCACGCAGCACGGCTAAGCGCGCTGTAACATTTCCTTAACAAAGTTGACACATTCCCTTAACCGACTTTTCTTCAACCTTTCATACACGAACGCAACAGAGTCCGCTATTCTCCTCGCGGTTACTGCCGCGCAATCCTTCCGCATCGGGACAAGCGGCTCCGCCCTCGCACCTCAACCGTTTCTGAATTGGTTTTCAAGCATGAAAAGGAGAATTTTAATGGCGCGAAACAAATCACTCCTCGCGGTCGTTGGACTGGCCGCGATCATAGTTTTTGGATCTCAACTCCAAGCCCAGACTATAGAAGCAGCCATTGCCGGCTCTTCGGCACAATGGCAAACCTTAGCCCTTGGTACTTTCGGCGGCCTCCAAACAGGCAGCACAACTCAAGGCAACTGTGGCAGCCTTCTCGGCGCAACCGCGCCCTGTTTCCACTATACTGACGGGAACAGTTCCGGCACCTCGGCATTTGGCCTTACCGACAGCCGCCCCTCGACGCCCAACTCCGATCTTGGCGCTATCTGGATCGTTTGGGACAGCTCTGCCACTCCAAAAGTTTGGGCGTTTATTAAAGTCGACTCCGGCGTAGGAAACCGTTGCTACTTCGCGAGCCCCGCTTGCAACATGGGCATCGCTTCGGTTCCGGCACCAACGGGAGCGATCAAGGCCGCTCTGTGGGGAACTGACACGGCACTGCCGACCGCCATCGCAAACCTGTTCACCACCGGCACCGGTATCGCGGTGACGGTTTCTGCCACCGACATTCGCCCGGAAGATTCACTCTGGTCCACGTGCCGCACCAACTCCACGGCCGGTACGAATGCCTTTGATTCGACGGACGGTCTTGGATACAACAATAATAACGCGCCGGGAGTCTGTGCGACCTACCCCGCAGGACCAGGCGGCGTGGGCGACGCAGTCAAGAGCGGCTACCCCAGCAGCACTTCAACAGCCAACGTTTTGGCATGGGCTCTCACCGGGAAAGACCCCATCACCGGCCATACAGTGCCGAAGTACACGACGTACTCGGTTGGAGCGGCTCCAGTCGTTTTCGTCTTCGAGCGCAATGGTGGGCAGCTCGCCGGCCTGACCAACGTGACTGACGCCCAACTGCAGACGGCCTTCTCCGGAGCCAAGTGCGATGCCGACGTGTTCGGGCTGGCTTCTAACCCGATTGCGGTCTACCTGCGCGAACCGCTTTCCGGAACCATGAACACCACCGAAGCTTCGGTATTCCGTTATCCGGTCGGAGGCACGGACGGAAAGAGCCAGGAAACCGGCGTCAACGGCGCGAACCCGCTTACTGGCGGAATCGGCGGCAGCGTGGCATGTCCTGATGACGGAAGCACTGGTAAAGGCGGTCGGTGGCGCGGCATTGGCACCGGCGAAGAGGTAAACTCTGTCGCGAACTCAGTCCTCGACAACGGCATTGACGGCATTGGCTACACGTTCTTCAGCTACGGGAACGTGGGCGCCCTTGCCAATAGCTCCAAGTATGGCTACGCCACGCTGGACGGCGTCGACGGGATTTTCCAGTTCTACAACAACACGTCGGGCAACGGTTTCGATCCCGGACAGCCCGCGAACGGCGAACTGCCGGGGACAGCAAACTTGCCAACTGCCTGCGCCGGAGCATTTCCCTGCGCGGAGAATCAGATATGGGCGCACGGCCTCTCGTTCCCGAACGTCCGCAGCGGTAGTTACCGCGCATGGTCGCTTCTTCGCGTCGTGAGCACCGGCACGGCACTGACCAACGTTGAGAAGGTCATCAAGTCTTCGCAATCATATGTAGTCACGACAACTCCCGACTACATCCCGGCTGTGAAGGTTACCGCGGGCGGCATTGCCGACCCCGGTTTGACGCTCGTCCGTTCGCATTACCAGCAGGTGGACGGGACTGGCACCACGAATATCGGCGGGGTGCCGAAAAACACAAGCCCGGACACAGGCGGCGATATGGGCGGCTGCATTCTCACCCCGGCCACCAACGCGGCGAAGCAGTTGATTCAGCAAGGCGGTACCACTTCGTATGCGTGCGCCACCAGAGCCACGAACCCGTAAAACCAACACCATGGGCGGGCCGTCCAGGACGGCTCGCCTTTTCCCATGCCATCATTCTTGTGTCGCCACTTCATTTGTAGGGCTCAGTGAAAAGAATCATGCTGCGAGGTCTTCTGCTTAATCTCAAGAAACTTGCTTTCCTTCACACCTTTGCCCTCGGATTCGCTGTGCTCTTGCTCTGCGGAACGAGCGCTGCACAATTCGAGCACGCGTCTCCGCCCGTGGCCGATCCGAGGGACCATCGTTTCGATACTGTGCATGAGGATTGGACTTCTCCCGCTCTGACGAAAAGCAGTTTGCTGCCGGTTCGGCCGCTGCTGGGGTCGACCGATGAAGGGGCGGCCTACACGCTGGAATTACTCTGCCTGCAATGGCGTTGGGGCGATCCGATTGATGTGTACGTAATCAAGCCAAAGGGCGTCAAGAACCCTCCGGTGATCTTGTATCAGTATGGGTATCCCGCCGAGACCGACATCTTCAGAGATGAACGGTGGGACGAGGCGGTGACGAAAGAAGGATTTGCGGCGGTTGGTTTTGTTTCCGCGCTTACTGGCCAACGCTATCACGACCGTCCCATGCGGGAATGGTTCGTCAGCGAATTGCAGGAGAGTCTGGCCGATTCGGCGCACGATATCCAGATGGTGATCAATTATCTCGGGAGCCGCGGCGACCTGGATATGAACCGAGTGGGCATGTTCACTCAAGGCGCAGGCGCGACCATTGGGATACTCGCTTCTGCGGTTGATCCCCGCATTAAGGTCCTCGACGCGCTTGACCCATGGGGCGATTGGCCGACATGGATGGCGACGTCTCCATTTGTGCCGGAAGAAGAGCGTCGAATGTATGTGAAGCCAGACTTTTTGCCGAAAGCGGCGACGCTGGAGCCGGCAGACTGGCTGCCCAAAGTGCAGGCGAAGAAATTTCGGTTTCAGCAAACCGCGTTCGACAAAGTCACGCCCGTGACGTCAAAGGACAAGCTGCGGGCCGCGGTCGCGCCGGGCGTTACGGTGACGGTCTACAAGACGCCGGAGGAGTACAGCGCAGTGATGGTCGGCAACCAGCAACTGGATTGGATCAGGAGCGCCCTTCGCGCACTTCCGGAACTCGCGCCCGAAAAGGGGTCAGCCGAGAAGTCCGCAGTTTCGAAATGACAAATTGGTCCTGGCGGACAACGCAGGCCAGTTAGCAGCGAGACAATACATCCTCGCGCTTTCATCATGCAATGACACCTCCGCGAGCTTGAGCACATGGGTTGCGCCGCTACCCACCCTTCCCCGCGTCTCTTTCGAGCGGTACACTGCCTGATATGAATCAGCCAAACCAACCGAATGTGAAGTTTGTACAAACCGCCGACTACCGCGAAAGCTATTCCAACAGTGTGCAGATCCGCGTCAACGTCTGGGATTTTTTCCTCGTTTTCGGCACTATGCAGCAAGCTACGGAAACGCAAGTGGAACTACGCAACTTCCAGGGAATCTACTTGAGCCCGCAACAGGCGAAGGCACTGATGGGCCTGTTGCAGCAGAACGTAGCGAACTATGAAGCTGCTTTTGGAGGGATCAAACTTGATCCGCGTGCTCCGGTTGGACCGATTCACTGATGACCGCTCAGCCGGCGCACGCTGATTCAAGAAGCCGACAGCAAGCGGGGCTCGGGTGGACGCAGCAATTTCTGCTTTTCGCGCTATTGTTTGTCGGGCTGATGGTGCTGCATGCGCCGCTACTGCGCCTGCCGTACTTCTGGGACGAGGCTGGCTATTACATTCCGGTTGCGCGCGATCTCTATCTGACTGGTTCGGTAATACCACAGTCTACGCTTTCGAATGCTCACCCTCCGCTGGTGATGGCGTGGCTGGCGTTCGCGTGGCGCATTTTCGGGTACTCGACGCTGGTGACGCGCACTGCGATGTTGGCATTCGCTGCGTTCTCGCTGCTCGGGTTGTTTCGCCTGGCACGAACTGTCGCCAATCCCGCCGTTGCGCGCGCAGTGACGGGATTGGCCGCCATTTATCCAGTGTTTTTCACGCAGAGTTCTCTTGCCCTGGTTGACCTGCCCGCCGCCGGATTCACCTTTTGGGCGTTAGCGGCTTATATGGAAGACCGCCCCTGGAAGCTTGTGCTTTGGTTTTCGCTGGCCGCGATGGCGAAGGAGACGGCAATCGTCGTCCCGGTAGCGCTATGCGCGTGGCAAGTGGCGGCTCCCCTCGTTCGTCGATGGCGGGAAGAACTTGCTCCGCCGCAAGGGCGGCGCATGCATGCCGGCCATTTGCTGCTCCCGAGTGTGCCGTGGGCCTGCTGGTTCGCCTATCATCGTGCAAAAACCGGATTCACATTTGGCAACCCTGATTTCTTCCGCTATAACGTGGCCGCAACGCTCAATCCACTGAGGATTCCGATTGCTTTCGGACTGCGGCTCTGGCAGGTGGTTGGCTATCTCGGTCTCTATCTGCTCAGCCTGGCCGCTGCGCTGGCGATACTGCGGCCGCCGCAGATCGAAAACGGCTGCGCTCGTATGCGGATGGTGGTCTGGCAGCAAACAGTGCTTGGCATCGTATTACTCGCCTATGTGCTGGCGATGTCGGCGGTCGGCGGCGCTCCGCTGGCGCGCTACCTGTTGCCGGTGGTACCGCTCATGGTTCTCTTGTGCGCGACCACTCTGTGGCGGCGCCTGCGCTACTGGAAGGTGATTGTCGGTACGGTTGGGATCGCGTTTGTCGTGGGACTGTTCGCAAATCCTCCGTATGGTTTTTCAATCGAGGACAATCTCGCATATCGCGATTTCATCGTAATGCACGCGGACGCGAGCCGATTCCTGGCGATGCGCTACCCGGATACACGAGTGCTCACGGCATGGCCGGCGTCGGACGAAATCAGTCGTCCGTGGCTGGGATATGTTTCGCAGCCGTTTCGAGTAGTCCGAATCGAGGATTTCACGGCACAGCAAATCGATGTGGCCTCCGCGGCCCGCAACGAATTTGACGAGGCGTATGTTTTTTCCACGAAATATCAACCCCCGCATGAATTCCTCCAGAACTGGGAGGCATGGCAGAAACTTAAAGAAAGATTCTTCGGGTATCACCGCGATTTATTGCCGGAAGAGATCGCGCGGCGCCTAGGCGGACGAATCGTGTTTCACAAAGAGAAGAACGGACTCTGGGTTGTGGTGATCGCGATGAATCAAAACAGGGAACAGGATGCGCAGATGTTGCAGCCGCCGAAGGGCTATCCGCCGAGGAGGTGACAGGAGTGAGTTTTGATGACGACCCAAACGCTCTTGCCGTCACTCAGGGCGAGAGCATCGCGAGCCGCCAGGGTGAGATGCACCTCGAACCGTGTGCCCTCGCAATCGATGGCCGCAGAAACAATGCCTTGCCTTTGTTCGAGCTGGTGAATCGTTCCCGGCACAATGTTGCGGGCGCTCAGCCCGCGCGGGTTTTCCGTGGCGAGCAGGATGTCGCCCGCGCGAATCCCGACCCGCAAGGGACCTTCAGGGTCAAATCGAACGAGCGGAGTTTCGAGGTTTATCGGTCCGGCACCGACGCGGCACGTCATGGTGCCGCGATCCTTATTCACCGCAACAACCTTGGCGTCGAAAATGTTTTCGAAGCCCGACAATTGGGCAACGGTCTCGAGCCGGGGTGCATACATTACTTCGTTTGGTTGGCCCTGCGCCACAATCTTCCCCGCTTCAAGGACGATCACTTCTTCGCCCAGGGCGAATACGTCTTCCCCGATATGCGTCACGAAAAGGATGGGGACGCGGTGAGTTTGATTCCAGCGGCGCAGATCAGCCAGAATCAGAGACTTGGTTGGACGGTCGAGCGCAACCAGCGGCTCGTCAAGCAGCAGCGCCCTTGGTTCGGTGACGAGCGCGCGTGCTAACGCGACGCGCTGGCGCTCGCCCCCTGAAATCTCCGCAGGCCTCCGGTCGCGCAGGTGGTCGATGCGGAATGCGGTCAGCATCTCGCGGCTGCGCGTTTGTCTTTCCCGCGCGCTGAACCGACGCAGGCCATAGGCGACGTTTTGGGCGGACGTCAGATGGGGGAAGAGTGCCAAATCCTGAAGCACATACCCGATGTCCCGTTTCCATGCCGGCACCTTGCGCTTGTTTTCTGAATCGTAGAGGGCATCTCCGCCCAAGGCGATGCGCCCTTCGTCGGGATCGGTCACGCCGGCGATGCAATCGAGCAGCGTTGTCTTGCCGGCTCCCGATGCGCCGAAAAGAATTGTGAATCCCGCCAGTGCGCGGAAGTGAACGTTCAGAAGAAAACTGCCCTCAGGATTGGGATAACGCTTGCGGATGCGAACCTCCAGTTCGGAAGAGAGGACTGGGCCCGCAGGGGATAGTGTGGAGGCAGATGTCATTTCCACGGACGCACCGCCCAGGCCCGCCGATTTAGTCCATATACGATCGACAGCAGGACAAAAGAAATGACAAGCAGCACAAGCGCCGTCTCGTTCGCACTGACGTAATTTGCCGCCTGCACCTGATCGTAAATATCGATGGAGATGGTCCGCGTTACTCCGGGAATGTTTCCTCCCACCATGAGCACCACGCCGAACTCGCCGAGAGTATGGGCAAAACTGAGTGTGAATCCGGCGATCAGGCCGGCTTTTGAGAGTGGAAGCACAACGCGCCAGAAGGTGAGGATCGGGGAGTGCCCGAGCGATGCCGAAGCGCGCAGCAGTTTGGGATCAACCACGGCGAACGAGGCGGCGAAGGGTTGGACTGCGAAAGGAAGGCTGTATAACAAAGATCCGATGACCAGACCTTCAAACGTGAACGCCAGCGTGTGGCCCGTAAGTGACTGCCACCAGCGCCCGAGCGGACTGCGCGAGCCAAGAGCGATCAGAACATAAAAACCCAGCACGGTAGGCGGAAGAACGATGGGGAGAGCGACTGCGGCTTCGACCAGAAACTTCCATCGCCAGCGCGCCGAGGTGAGCCAATAGGCAATTGGGATTCCGATGACGAACAGAATCGTAGAGACGAGGGTTGCTAGGCGGACGGTTAGCCAGAACGCCTCCCAATTCATTAATGGGTCTCCACAGGCAAGCTGAATCCATAGCTCTGGAGCAGGGAAGCGACCTCTGGGGAGCGAATAAATTCCAGAAACTTGCGCGCGGCCCCCGGCTGCTTTGAGCCAGAGAGCACAACTGCTGCCTGGTTCAGCGTTGGGTAGGCGTCGAGTGGAACTGTCCAGTAGCGGCCTTTCGTCTTCATCGCCGGCGTGAGCGCGTGGGACAACGCAATCAATCCAGCCTGCGCATTTCCCGATTCCACAAACTGCGCCGCCTGCGCCACGTTTTCTCCCAGCACCAGCCGGCTTGAGACCTGATCGTAGAGTCCAAAGTGCCGCAGCGCCGCTTCGGCGGCCCGTCCGTAAGGCGCATGCCGCGGGTTTGCAATCGAAATCTTCTTCACCGCTGGATCCAGCAGCGCCTGCATGCCGAGCTGCGATAAATCCAAAGGCACATCGTTCGGAACCCAGAGCACGAGACGGCCTACAGCGTAGGGGTAGAGGGTTTTCTCGTCGGCCAGACCGGCGTCGATGAGTTGCTTCGGATAGTCTTCATCGGCGGAGAAAAAAATGTCGAATGGCGCCCCATTCCGAATCTGAGTCGTCAGGTTGCCGGACGCACCGAAAGTTAATTTGACGTCCTGGCCGGTTCGGCTTTTGTACCTGGAGGCAACCTCCGGCAGGGCCGCGCTCAAGTCCGCCGCGGCGGCCACCGTTATCTGTTGTGCAAACGCCGACGCGCACAACACCAAACCCAGCGCAAACCGCAGGAACATACCGTGCCCCCCATGAACCCAACGCGTAATCCTGAGCGAAGCGACTGGCCTCCAGCTTCGGCTCACACCAGCTTTGTCTTCGATAGCGGTAGCTCGCGCACACGCTTACCAGTGGCTGCAAAGACCGCATTGCAGAGTGCCGGCGCAACTGGCGGAACTCCCGGCTCGCCCACGCCCGCCGGAGGCGCACTGCTTTCGATAATGTGCACGTCGATTTGACGGGGCGCACGATTCATGCGCGCCAGCTGATAGGTGTCGAAGTTACCTTGGTCGATAACTCCCTTGGTGGCCGTGATCTCGCTGAACAGCGCCAAACTTGTACCAAATACCGCTGCTCCCTGGAACTGATTGCGAATGTTATCGGGGCTGACGACGGTGCCCGTGTCCACGGCAGTCCACACATTCGGTATTTGCACCTGGCCCCGGTTGTCGACCTCAACCTCGACAACCGTCGCAACGTAAGTGAGGAAGCTGCGATGAGCTGCGATGCCCATGCCGTGTCCCTTGCCCATCGGCCGCTTGCCCCAACCGGACTTTTCCGCCGCAACTTCAATGACGCGCCGCAGGCGCGCCGTATCGAGCGGATAACTCTTAGCGTCCTCGGCCTCGTCGCCCTTCAGATCAAGTTCGACAATCCTCGCCGGGCCCACCAGGTCGAGTAAGTATTCCAGCGAATCTCTGTTGGCGTGTTTTGCCAGTTCATCGGCAAACGAGTGAATGGCAAACGCATGATAGATATTCGCCACGCTGCGCAGCCATCCGATGCGCACATGATAATCGGCAGGTCCGTTTTCCGCGCGGTGATTCGGAATATCAAACGGAAGGTTGTTCCACCCGAGGCCCATCTCGTCGTCGGCATACTTGGCCGATGCATCAAACGTGGAACCAATCGGTGGATAGGTCGTGCGCTGGAGCCACGCCGTGGGCCTTCCGTTGTCTCCAACCGCCGCCTTCATGTACATCGCGGCCACGGAATGGAAGAAGTCAAACTTAGTATCGTCTTCGCGAGTCCACACAACCTTCACGGGCTTGCCGAGCTGCTTTGACAGAATGGCCGCCTCGGCAACCTGATCGGGCTTCGACTTGCGCCCGAAGCCGCCGCCCAGCAAGGTCACATGGCAAGTGACGTCTTCCTTCTTGATGCCAAGCACCGCAGCCACCGTGTCCTGCACGGCTTGCGGATTCTGCGTTGGCGCCCACGCCAACACTTTGCCATCGCGATACTCGGCGACGGCAACGTTCGGCTCCATGGCGGCGTGCGCCAGATGCGGCGTGTAGTATTCCGCTTCGATGATCTTGCCCGCCTTGGCAAAGGCCGCATCCACATCGCCCACGTTGCGCACAACCTTGCCCGGCTGCCGCGAAGTCGCTTCCAGCGTCTTGCGAAATTCGCTGGAGTTGTAGTCGGAATGGGGACTGCTGCCCCACTCAATCTTCAGTTGCTTACGACCGTTGAACGCGGCCCAGGTGTTATCGGCGATCACGGCCACTCCGCCCAGCGGCTTGAACAGGTGCGGAGGCTCGACGGTCGCGATCGTCAGTGTTTTGCGCACGCCTGCAACCTTGAGCGCGGCCTTATCGTCATAAGACCTGATCTTCTGCCCAAGTACCGGCGGATGTTCGATCGATGCATACACCATGCCCGGCATCTCCGCATCCATCCCGAACATGGCTTTGCCGGTCACGATGTCGGGCAAGTCGAACAGAGCGTTGCTCTCTTTGCCTATGTACCGCCATTCGGAGCGCGACTTGAAGCGCAGGTCTTCTTTCTTGGGAACCGGGAGTTTCGCGGCAGCGGCGGCCAATTCGCCATAACCGAGCTTGCGTCCGTTGGCCTTGTGCACAACGAAGTGCGGTTCAGTCGAGCAGTCTTTTGCAGCAACGTTCCACTGCGTGGCCGCGGCGCTGATCAGCATGGCGCGGCCCGTCGCGCCCACCTGCCGCATCAACTCAAAGTAACTGCGGACCGAATGTGAGCCGTCGGTGTCCTGGTCTCCATATTTCGGATCGCCGAGCGCCTGGTCGATCTTCACCTTCGACCAGTCGGCGTCGAGTTCATCGGCGACCACGAGAGGCAACGCAGTACGGCTCCCGCAGCCCATTTCCGAGCGATGCGCCACGATGGTGACCGTTCCATCGGATGCGATTGCCATCCACAGACTGGGATCAAACGCTGCCGCGGCCTCGCCTTCGGCGGCCCACAAAGGCTCAGGAACAAAGCGAGCGCTCAGGATGAACACACCGGAGGCGAGCGCTCCCTGCACAAATCGGCGGCGGCTGACGTTCTCGATGTTCCCCGTGTCAATGCGTTTCATGCCAGCTCCTTCGCCGCCTGGTGAATGGCCGCTCGAATCCGTTGATACGTTCCGCAGCGGCACAGATTGCCCGACATAGCGACGTCAATATCCTGGTCGCTTGGGGTCTTGTTCTCCTTAAGCAGGGCGATCGCCTGCATGATCTGGCCGGTCTGGCAGTACCCGCACTGCGGGACGCGGATTTCCATCCAGGCCTTTTGCACGGGATGCATGGCTGCGATGCCCTCGATGGTTGTGATCTCGGCCCCGTTTACTTCCTTCATCGTGATGATGCAGGAGCGAATGGCTTCGCCATTCTTGTGCACGGTGCAGGCGCCGCAGAGCGCCATGCCGCAGCCAAACTTCGTCCCCGTCAGACCAGCCACGTCGCGCAGGTACCAGAGCAGCGGCATCTCGGGGTCGCCGTCAAACGTTCTCTCTTTGCCGTTCACTTTCAGGCGAATCATCCATTCCTCCGTTTTCCCTTGCGCAACGCCGATGACTGCAAATTGACTCCCATATCGTAGCCGCAGAGCGGGAAATGTGGAAGAGAGCGGATCCCAGGCTGTCATCCCAACCCTGACTGCTCCTCCACCGTCATATAATCGTCTGTCGTCAGGGGAGGACATTTGGCTTACGACGATCTGCGCGATTGGATTGAGGCGCTCGAACGCGCCGGAGAACTCAAACGCATCCGCACCGAGGCGGACCCGATTCTGGAAATCACCGAGGTTGCTGACCGGGTTTCGAAGAGTCGCGATCGGCAGGGAAGCGTCGGCGGAAAGGCGCTGCTCTTCGAAAACGTCAAAGGATATCCCGGCCACAAATTGCTGATTAACCAGTTCGGTTCAGCCCTCCGCATGCGGCTCGCGCTGGGCGTCGACTCGCTCGACGAAGTGGCGGAGCGCATTCGCGGCTTCCTCGACGTCAAGTCTCCGCAGGGCTTCCTTGACAAAGTGAAGATGCTGCCGATGCTCGCCGAGATGGGGAAGTTCTTTCCCAAGACTGTTCCCACGGGACCGTGCAAGGAAGTCATCCAGCGCGACAGGTTCTCGCTGCTCGATTCCCCCATTCTCCAGTGCTGGCCAAGAGATGGCGGGAGGTTCATCACGCTGCCGTGCGTGATTACGCGCGACCCGAAGACTGGCAAGCGCAACGTCGGCATGTATCGCATGCAGATTTATGACGAGCGAACGGCTGGCATGCACTGGCAACGACAGAAGGTTGCGGCCGAACACTATCGTGACCACATGCGGGCGGAAGCGATGAGCCTGGGTGGGAATGCATCGGCTGCGATCGATATCATGGCAAGATCCTCGGGCGGCGCAAGGTTGGCCGAGGGTGATCGGCCCTCGGGCCGCATGGAAGTTGCGGTTGCCATCGGCACCGAGCCTGCTTTGACCTTTTGTGCCATTGTGCCCGCACCGCCTGATGTCGAAGAGTTCATGATCGCGGGATTCCTCCGTCAGAAGCCCGTCGAATTGGTCAAGTGCGAAACCGTGGACCTCGAAGTTCCCGCCAACGCGGAAATCATCCTTGAGGGTCATGTCAATCTCGACGAACTCCGCACCGAAGGCCCCTTTGGCGATCACACCGGCTTCTATTCGCTTGAAGACGAGTATCCGGTTTTTCACGTCACCTGCATCACGCACCGCAAGGACCCGATCTACGCGACGACGGTCGTCGGCAAGCCGCCGCAAGAAGACGCGTGGATGGGCAAAGCCGTCGAGCGCATCTTCCTTCCGCTGATGAGGCTGACGATCCCCGAGTTGGTGGACATCAACCTGCCGCTCGAAGGGGTCTTTCACAACCTGATGATTGTCTCCATTCGAAAGTCTTATCCGGGGCAAGCGCGCAAGGTGATGAATGCGATCTGGTCGCTGGGCCAGGCGATGTTTACGAAATGCATTGTGGTGGTGGATGAAGACGTGGACGTGCAAGACATCGCGGACGTAACGCTGAAAGCGCTGAATAACATCGATCCCGAGCGCGATATCCAGTTCACACTGGGACCAGTAGATTCGCTCGACCATGCTGCGCGCTTGCCGGATTACGGCTCGAAGATGGGAATTGACGCGACGCGCAAGTGGTCGAGTGAAGGCTTCTCGCGTCCTTGGCCCGATGAGATCGTGATGGACGCGAAAACGAAAGCGCTGGTGGATAGTAAGTGGAAGGCGCTGGCGAGAGAGTTGGGGATGGAGTAGAACCTGTCTCTTAAGACCTGTTTACTGGTTAGTCGTGGGGACCCCTCGGTAAGCGATCTTTTGGAATCAAAGATTTAGGGAGTTTTCCGGCCAAATTTTTGAGGAATAAGGACTTACTCGTAAGGTATTTCAGAATCAATGAATTAGCTAGATATTTTGTACTGTTCTAATTCTGTGTCGCCAGTCCTCATGCGCTACATGGTTCCCCCGATTGTTCCCCCCCCGGTCATATTTGCTTGAATTAGGTATCGTGACCACGGAAGCGCGACAAGCGGAGCTTGAGAAGCTACACAAAGCTCTCCGCATATGCACACCGCGTTCGAGAACTGATCGAAGATTGGATCAAAGCCGCCGAGCAGCGAGCAAAGTCCGAACGTATTTCAAAGTAACCTACCTGATTGCGAATCCTAGAAATGCGTTGCTGACTTTTCACGCCTCGCTGGAAGGAATATGCACCTTCTTGCCGGCGACCGCACCACGGGCTGCAGGCACGCCGCTTCAAGATGACGCAACAGGAACTTATCTTGTACGTTTATCATTACAATGCATGGCGTTTCCTATCAAAATCTGCGCGGTTTGCTCGGAAGAGTTCGAATTGAAGCCGGGGAAGCCTGGCTTTGCCAACCGGTGTCCTGCGTGCAGCGAGCCCGAAAACGTTGACCCCGTACCGAAGCAGGGCATAGACGCCGACGAACGGAAGGCTCTCAACGAAGCTCGCCGGGGCGCAATGCGCGATCTTCTCTACCGCAAGGACAGCTAACGACGCGGTGCGAGTCGATCCCGATGCGGGTTGAGAATCTGAAAAGAAATTCGAGCGGGAGACTTTCGTGGAATCCCACCGCCTCGGCTTCGCTCAGGGCAGGCTTTTCGAGTCCGCGGGAACTTCACTTGCTGGGTTCAGCTCCGCTCAAGATGACGGGCGTGAAATGACGGGCTCGGGTTGGGGCTTACGGTATTACGGCCTTGACCGCACTTGAATAGACGCTTTGTTCTCCCTCGCTGTTAACCGACGTCGCAACGTAATAGTAGGTTGTCCCCGCGACCACCGTGTAGTCCGTGTAATTGGTGGAAGAGTCGAGCGAGGAATTGATCTGCTGGTATGGGCCGGAGGCGGAGTCGCCGCGGTAAACGTTGTATCCTACCGCCGTTTCGGCGGCATGCCAGGAAAGATCGACGGAGTGGGAAGTTTGAGCGACGCCGGTGCCTGTTACCGATTCGACAGTCGGCGAGTTGGCGGCATTGCTGATGAAGCCCACCTTGGCGGGGTCGGCGCCGGAGGAGTTCGGCTGGAATTGAATTGTGACGGCCAGGCTTTTTCCGGCTGGAATGGTGACCGGAAGCTGCAGCCCGAGTACGTCGAATTCCGGGCTCGTTGATCGGTCGGACGAGATGGTGACGGGAGCGTTCGAGGCCGTGAGGGTTGCTTTCAGGCTGGCAGTCGATCCAACTGTGACGTCACCAAAGCTGAGCTTCGCCGGGGAAATCTTCAGATCGCCACTCGGGGCGTTACCGGTGCCGACGCCGGAGACATCCGCCTCCAGAGGGGAATTCTGAGCGTTACTGATGAGTGTGAGAACGCCAGCCGTCGATCCCTCGACAGTGGGTTTGAAAACAATGGGAACCGCGATGCTGGAATGGGCATCGATCTGGATCGGTAAAGGGAGATTGCCGTATGAGAAGCCGCTCCCCGAGATGGATTTGGAAGAGATGGTGAGGGTTTGGGTTCCAACGTTGGTGAGTTGGATGGAGTAGGACGCGGACTGGCCGACGGTTACGTTGCCGAAATTATAGCTGCAGGGACTACAGTCAAGTCGTTGCGCTCGCGCGGAATCAGGCACTAAACAAAAGAGCAGCCCTGCGACGATGAATAAGGGGAAGGATCGCATGGCAAACATGGTCCCTAAAGTGGCGCTGTGGAGGCAAACTCAGAAGTACATTCAGCGCAATCGCGGAAATGCTTTCCAGCGAAGGTTGCGCTAACGTCATGATTTCAATAGAGAGGGGATGGGGAGCGAGGCATCAAAGGATTGCAACAACCGCTGTATGGGATAACAACCAAACTGAGCGACTACCAGGAAACGCGCCCCCTTGAGCGCGTCCCGAAGTTGTGTTCTTATGGGAAGTGCAACGGGCCGTGGGGGCCTGTGAGAACGTCGAACCTGTAACCTTCAAACCAGCAACCCTTTCTGAAGGAGAAAAATCATGAGTAAAGTGGCGTACATTCCCGAGGGCTACAACACCATCACACCGTATCTCATCATCAAGGGCGCCGCCCAGGCCATCGACTACTACAAGAACGTATTTGGGGCGACCGTAGTGGTCCGCATGGACGGGCCGGGTGGGAAGGTGGCACACGCCGAGCTGCAAATCGGCGACTCGCGCATCATGCTGGCCGACGAGAACCCAAGCATGGGCGCGACCATCGCCAGCACCATCGGCAATAGTCCGGTGAGCCTGTATGTGTACCTGCCCGATGTCGATCGCGTGGTTGAGAAAGCGGTGGCCGAGGGCGCGAAGGTCCTTAAGCCGGTGCAGGATCAGTTCTACGGAGATCGCTCGGGCTTTCTGCAGGACCCTTTCGGACATTTCTGGGGCATCGCAACGCATGTCGAGGACGTGTCTGAGCAGGAGATGAAAGAGCGCATGAAGAAAATGATGCCGGCGGCGGCATAGAGGTGTGAGGCCAGCGCAGTGGCGTGAAGGTGGGTGGCATATGGGATGCCGCGGAAAACGCAAGGTCCCTCCACTGCGCTTGGCTTCGCCTGCGCTCCGGTCGGGATGACAAGGGTATAGTGGTGCCAGGCCAAATTCTACGAAAGGACTCGAATATGCTTTCTGCCGGTAATCCGTTCCCGGATTTTTCGCTGTCCAACCAGGATGGCAAGGCCACGAAGCGCGACGATTTCGCGGGGCATTGGGTGGTCGTTTACTTCTATCCGAAGGACGATACTCCGGGATGCACCACGCAGGGGCGCTCGTTCACCGCCAGCAAAGCGGATTTCGACGCTGCTGGAATCAAGGTGGTCGGCGTGAGCGCCGACGACGTTACTTCGCACAAAAACTTTCATCACAAGTTCGCCTTCAAGATCGATCTGCTCTCGGATCCCGATTCTTCGCTGATGAAGGCGCTCGGTATTGGCCAGTCGGAGTGGAAGGGAATGAAGTTCTGGGACCGCACGACGTTTGTGGTCGATCCGGGGGGCATCATTCGCAAAGTCTATGAGAAGGTGACGCCGGAAGGTCATGAGAAGGTTCTGCTGGACGAGATTCGAGTGCTGCAGATGAAGGCGGCTTGATCGTAGTGAGCTGCCGCTAGGGTTCGAGCGAACCAGTTACTCCGGGAACGGTGTCGCAGGCAGGCCACCGGAACTCCACGGGCGGAAGAGCGTTTTGGCCAGGCCTTCGGCCATGACGGTGGGCAGAATGCGATAGAGGCGCGCCTTCAGATCGCGATAGCCCTGAATGCCGGCAAAGAGGTCGCTCATTAATTCGCGAAAACTTTCGCTTTGGGCAGTCAGCGCCACCATGCGCTCGGGAACGCTCTCGCCAAAAACCTGCCCTCGATAGAATCGGTCGGAAACGCGGGCTGCCAGCCGCAACTCGGGGAGCACTTCTTCCTCAAGCCGGATTTTGTAATCCAGGGGGCGAGCCGCCAGGATCGCTTCCGCACAAAGTTCTGCCGAGCGTAGGGCGTAGTAGAGCCCTTCTCCGGTAATCGGATCGACCAGGCCCGCGCTATCGCCAACCATTGCCCAGCCGTCGCCCGCGACTTCGAGAGTTGCCATAGTTTGCGAGCGGAGAGAGGGCAGAATGTGCGAGTAAAAGGTCGCGCCCTCGAGAGAAAAACCGTTTGCGTCGAGCCACTGCTCAAGCGTATCGCGCAATGCGCGGGTGGAAGTTTCTCCCATCTTTCCGGCGATGCCGGCGGAGAGGTGATCGCGACGCGGGAAGACCCAGATGTAGCCGCTGATCTCTTTCAGGAACTGGATCTGCATCAGGGAGGAGCGGACGGGGATGAAGTAACCGGCGGTTGTCATCAAATCGGGAGGCGACAGCGGGGAGACAAACTTCGCTCGAAAAGGATTACGGGCGCCTGCGGCGAAGAGCATATAGGATGCGCGATATTCTCTTTGGGGCGTAAGGAGTCGCCAGTTTCCGGCTTCGCCTTCGATTCTGGTGACGCGCTCGTGGTGCACATCCGCACCGGCGGAGCGCGCGCGGTTGAGGAGCAAGCTATTCAGGGCGAAGCGGGAGAAGATAGCAACTGGATGCTGCAAGCGGAAGCGCACACGCTGGCCAGAGGGACTGATCAGTTCGCAGTGCTCGACGGTCTTACACTCCGTGCCAGTTTCGGCGAGGAATGGATATTGCTGCAGGGCTTTGTAGGTCAGTCCGCCGCCGCAGGGCTTTTCCCATGCCAGCTTTTCGTCGAAGATCCGGACGCCCTCGCCGGCGGCGGCGAGCAGCGCACCGGCGAGAGCACCGGCTGGACCGCCCCCGATGATCGCGATGGCATGGTGCGGCTGCATATCTGGTATGGATTTTGCCACAAAGGGAGAGAAAGCCGACAGGCGCGGACCGGCGGCCGCCCGGCTGGCGGTGATTAGGGAGACAGAAGTATGCCGCGGAACTGCATGTGGTGCAGGCTGGCGTTTACTGTGGGGTCGTCGCCATATTCAGCCCCTGGTAGATGAACAGGCCGGCGATGATGAGAATCATGGCTCCCGACAGCGCGCCGAGAATCTTGAGGATGGGAGTAATCTTCCGCATCTTGTTGAGGACTTCCGCGTGATCCTTCTGCATTTGCGATTCGGTTTCGTTGAGCACGATCGAATCGTCCTCATGCATCGAGAGGGTGCTCTTGTAGATCATCAAGATGATCAGAATTCCGGTGAGGATACCCCAGGCAACCAGCAGCCCGAACATAGGAGACATATGCCACCTCGGAGCTGAAATCGGGCCAACTCCCGACGTTGCCATTGACTGCCACGACGGCTGTGCTGCGGCGGCTCGGGTACCAGGCCCCTACTGCGCACGATTATAGACCCATTTTGGCAAGAGGCTGCGACTTTGTATTTGCGCCCGGCATCTAAGGCTACAAGAATCAGGGGGTTCCGGCCCGCGAAAACGCACGCGGGGCTGGCTGGAGCCTCTGCTATAATCGGTAATCAAAGGAGACTGAGAGATGGCAACGACCACCACACCGGGAGTTCAACCCAAGACCGCCGGACCTGTCCTGAGCGCTAACGCGGTTGCGAAGGTCAAGGAAATCATGGCGCAGCAGAATCCAATCCCGACGGGACTACGGCTATCCGTGGTCGGCGGCGGTTGCTCCGGCTTCCAGTATTCCATGGCGTTCGAGAATGGCGCGGGCATGATGGACAAGGTTTTCGACTTCGATGGATTGAAGGTATACGTGGACGCGACTTCGCTGATGTATCTGGGCGGCGCGAACGTGGATTATGTGGAAACGGTGGAAGGCGCCGGGTTCAAGTTCGAGAATCCCAACGTGAAAAGCACATGCGGCTGCGGCTCGTCGTTCAACGTTTAGGTTTTAGTGGAGTTCACCAGGCCCCGCGTCCGCGCGGGGCTTTTTCATTGGTTGTCGTTGTTCGGAGTGTTCCCGCCGGGATTCTGCGGGGCCTGCTGGTTTTGGGGAGTGGGCGACTGGCCAAAACCAGATTGGCCAAAGCCGGACTGCCCGAAACCGGACTGGCCGGGCTGCGAGAGGCCTTGTCCGGGTCCTGTTCCTGCGTTGGGCTGACCTGAGCCCGGCGAGCCCGGGTTGAGATTATTGCTCGTAATGGTGAGAGGCTGCCACGGCCCGACCAGCAGACCTCCGCGATCCATCGACGAGTCGTAGATAAAGTACCAGTCGGTGTAATGATTCTTCTTATTGAACTCGCGGATCGTCTTGTCTTTCTTGTCGGTGCTGGCCACGCCGAGGATGGCTCCGCCCCCGAACTGTTGCGAGGTGAGGCCTGCACTACTCGCGCTTATCGCTCCATTGGGCCCGGTGGCGGGAGGGGTCGAAGTCGACGACCCTGACGAACCGGAGTTCGAGTTTCCCTGCGAGTTCCCCGTGCCGGAAGAATCGGAGTCAGTGTTACTGTTCTGATTCTGCGAACTCAACTGCGGCTGCATTCCCCCCAGCGCCTGCGCTCCGCCCATTTGTTGCATTTGGCCGAGGGCATTCTGCAATCCGCCAGCGGCCTGCAGCCCGCCCAGGGCCTGCAATCCATTTGCGCCTTGCAATCCACCGGCAAGCGCACCCAATCCGCCTTGTCCGAGCAAGCCCCCAGCGCCTTGGCCCAGCATGGGTCCATTGTTCAGCGTGACGTCCTGCAGATGCAGGATCTTGAAATCGCGCTCCTTGTGGGTTTGCGGATCCCAACTCATGGGATCTTTGTAGCGCTTGCGGAGATAACGGACGTGATTCGAACTTTCGAGGTCCTCGATACGGGAGGGGTACTGTCCCGTGCGCTTGTAGTAATGCTGGATGGCACGCATGTACATGGTGCCGCGATGCCGCAATTCGTCTTCGCGGTCGCGCTGCATCTGCTGCTTTATGCTGGGCAGAGCGGCAGTCAGTGCGATGGCCATCAGCGCAAAGATCAGCATCAGGGTAATCAGGACGTAGCCGTCCTGGCCGGACATTTCTGATTTGCGATTTGTAATTTGCGATTCCAAATTGCGACGCCGCATAAAAGACCTACCGGACTTCGAACTACCCACTACAAATCAGCAATCACAAACTACCAATCGCTCTCATCCCTGCGTGAGCGGAATGCTCTGCTTGTTGTTGTTCAACACATCTTCCATTTCCACGGCCGTGTTGGTGATGTGCAGAACACGATAACGACGGTCCACAATGTCGCCTTCGCCGGCGATAAAAACGTCTTCACCCTGAACCAGAAAAACTCTTTTCGCCTCACCCGGTTTATTGGCGAAACCAAAAAACTTCAAATTGATCGGCGGCGGAGGCGGCGGGGCGGGCGGGATGTAGACGCTGGCCTGAGGCTGGTCTGTGACGCCGCGGCCCTTCGGTTTTTCGATGGTCGGCACCGACCCGGCGACGAAGATATTCCTTCCATTCCCGGCATACTTGATGTCTTCGCTCTGCGCGAGCAGGTTGAGATCAAGAGTGGGATCGAGGCGGGGTTCGACGATGGGCACCATCTTTCCGGAAGCCAGGCGCCGCATGGCGGGATGTGCTGCAGCCGTGGGAGCGGCTTGCGCCGGCGCGGACGCGGTTTCGGTCGAGGCAGGCCAGAACTGATAGGCGAGCGACAGCAGCGCGATTCCGCCCAACACCGCGAGCGCGATCAACTGCTTCCGATTTTCCGTTCCCAGTTTCACTCAAGCGCCCCGCAAATAACTGTGCAGAATGATTGCCAGATGGACGGGCCCCTTGCTTTCTCCCGCCAAATCTACACCGTCAACGGTGAAAAACATTTTTGAACGTTCGACCGTATTGATGAATCGCACCAGTTGCAGATAATCTCCGGCGAAACTGCCTTGAATTTCGACCGGCACGATGCCGGAGGTCTCCGGGTCCTCTTCTTTATATTTCGCCGACAGGATGTGGATTCCGTTCTCGGTCGCCAGTTTGCCCAGTTCGGTGGTCAGCTCAGAGTCCTTGGCAGCAAAGCGATCTTTATAGAAATCGCCAATCTGATTCTTGGCGAGCACAACCTTCTGGGGCATGCCGCGCAGGGGTTCGACGTCGCGGGTCTTCTTGCGGTACTCTGCGAACATCTGATTCAGCTGTGTCTGTCGCGATTCCGACGAGCCCACGAGCGGAGAAAACAGAACGCCGGCCGCCACCACGTCGACGACCAGCATGGCGGCAAGCGCGATCTTCAGACTTCGGCGCGTGCTTTGCAAGTCCGGCATTACTTGTCGCTTCCTTTCGGTTCCTGCGGAATATAGGTTGCAACCACCTGGGCCACGACGCCATCTGTCGATTCCGATTCCGCCATCAGCTGCGCATTCCGAAAACGCGAGGAGCCTTCCATGCGGTGGACCAGTTCGACGGCCGCGGAGCGGTTATCGCCGAGCACCTTCATGTCGAGCAGCATTGCATTTTGCTCATTGAATTCCGGGCGCAGGGAGACTACGTGGAGATTGGAGGGCATCACCTGCTCGAGGTCCTCAAACACCAGCGTCCAGGAAAAAGACTTGCGGCGGATCAGACCGTTCAGGAACTGCGATTGCTCGCGCGTGCTGCGGTTGGCGGTCATCTCGAGGAAGGTTTGCGCTTCGCTTCGTTCGTGGTCGCGCCCGGAGATCATCTGCTGGAGTTCGGCGATGTTGTGACGGTCCCGCCCAGCGGCCACCCAGCTGCGCACAGTCCAGCCGAGCAGGCCCACCGTGACCACGGCCAGAAGCGCTACAGCCACGCCCCAGCGCATCCAGAATTCACGCGCATCTTCGTAGGGGTGAGTCGCGAGATTGATGTTGAGTCGCATGTTAAGAAATCCGTTCCAAGAAATCGATGATCAGGAAATCAGGGCTCCCACCACGCCCGCCATGCGCCAGCGCGGCACCGTGCCGGTCGTGGATCCGATTTGTGACGCCGTGATCAGTTCTTCAACCTGGGCGCCCGACTGGATTTTAAGCGCGCCGGCGGCTGCGTCGGTCTCGGGCAGCCCCGCCACGTACATACGCTCGATATTCAGATTGTAAGTATCCTGGAAGAACACAACGGACGGATACACCTCCTCGGCCAGTTGGTCGCCAGTAATGGATACGCCTCGCATGTTTTCGAGGGTGCGGATCAAAAGCAAATTGTCCTGATCGAGGATTGCAATGCCGATGGTGCGCGCGTCGACCTTGACGACCAGAGTCGGCAGCTCGGCGTCGGCCGCACCCAGGGCGGCCAGCATCGAGGGCACGACGACGCCCGGACTGTAGCCGACATCGCGAAAGGCCGATTCATATTCCGCGAGCACACTTTTCAGAACCACGGCGGCTACCACCTGCAGCCCTTTGCCGGCGGACTGGGCGTGATAGGAAATGCTGGCATCTTCGGGATCGAAGGGGAGCGCTTTCTTGAGGCGGAATCTTACGACCGCTTCGGCTTCCTCGCGCTTGACGGGGAGAGTCTCGAAATCGAGCAGGACAACCCTAACGGAAATGTCGGGCAGGATGGCAATGACGTCGCGGGAACGCCCTCCAACGCCGCTCAAAACGCTCTCCAGCGCATGGCGGAGCGCGTCGCCATCGCGC
This sequence comes from uncultured Acidobacteriaceae bacterium, assembly GCA_963791085.1. Taxonomy (GTDB): domain Bacteria; phylum Acidobacteriota; class Terriglobia; order Terriglobales; family Acidobacteriaceae; genus Acidiflorens. Next base: position 1,546,932 of record CAWBQG010000001.1, read on the forward strand.
AGATTCGGTTCCATCAGATCGGGTACAACGGCGCCGGGCGCCAGTTCGCGCGCCGCCGACATCTCGACCATCCGCCCCTGATCGGCGGCGCGTCCGGCCAGAACGCGGTCGGCCGCGATCTCGCAGGCGAGGCTGGGACGACGCGCATGTTTTGTGGAACTCATCGCTGTTTTCTCAAAGCTGTTTTCTCAAATTGGGGTGCGCTTCGATAATATCGCCGCGGGCGCCCTTCTATTGTTACTCGGCGGGTTCCCGGATGCTTGGGGCGAACCCGCCTCAGGCAAATCTTCTTCGCCGCTCAGCGCATGGTCTCGATAAACGTGACCTTGTTGATTTCCTTCAGCGTAGTAATTCCGGAACGCACTTTATCGAGCGCCGACTCGCGCAGGAAACGCATGCCTTCTTCGCGGGCCGCGCGCCGAATTTCCGACGTCGGCTTCTTCTCCAGAATCATCTCACGGATTCGGTCCGTCAAATCGAGAAGCTCATGGATCGCGGTGCGGCCGCGGAACCCGGTGCCGGCGCACTCGATGCAGCCCTGGCCCTCATAGAGGGCGACCTGCGACCACTGCTGCGGGTCGAGGCCGCTGGCCTCCATTACTTCCGGAGGATAGTGCACCGCGGTACGGCAGGATTCGCAGATCACGCGCACCAGGCGCTGAGCCAAAATGCAATTCAAAGCCGAGACGAAATTGTACGGCTCCACGCCCATATTCAGGAAGCGTCCGAGCACATCGACGACGTTATTGGCGTGAACGGTGGTGAAGACGAGGTGGCCGGTAAGCGCCGACTGGATGGCGATCTGGGCCGTTTCGTTATCGCGGATTTCGCCCACCATGATCTTGTCCGGGTCGTGACGCAGAATGGACCGGAGGCCGCGCGCAAAGGTGAGGCCCTTCTTTTCGTTCACAGGAATCTGAGTAATTCCGCGGATCTGATATTCGACGGGATCTTCAATGGTAATGATCTTGTCTTCGTCGGTCTTGATTTCGTTGACGGCGGCATAGAGCGTGGTGGTTTTGCCGCTGCCAGTGGGCCCGGTGACCAGCACCATGCCGTAAGGCTCCTTGATGTAGCGGCGGAAGCGGCGCAGGTCAAGTTCGTCAAAGCCGACCACGTCGAGCGTGAGCTTTTTGAACTTCTCGCTCATCGATTCTTTATCGAGGACGCGGAGCACGGCGTCTTCGCCGTGGATGGAGGGCATGATGGAGACGCGGAAGTCGATGGCGCGGCCGTTGTACTTGACGCGGAAGCGGCCGTCCTGGGGCACGCGGCGCTCGGAAATATCGAGTTCGCTCATGACCTTGATGCGGGAAATGATGGTCGAGTGGTGTTCCTTGCCGATCGGGGCCATGGCGTTGGTCAAGACGCCGTCAATACGAAACTTGATGACGACGGAATCGTCGCGCGTTTCAATGTGAATGTCACTGGCCCGGCGCTGCAGCGCGGTGAAAATAGTGGTGTCAACGAGGCGGATGATCGGGCTCATGTCCGCGCCCGTGGTGGCCGTCAATTTGTCGATCGAAATGGTCTCGTCGTTGCCGGCTTCGTCCTCGCGGATCACGTCGAGGGTGAATCCCTCGCTCGCGTCTTCGAGCACGCGCTTGGACTGCTCGGTCTTCTGCAGAATGTCGGAGATCTGCTTTTCGGTGGAAACCTTGGTGATGATGCGCTTGCCGAGCAGCAAGCTGATCTCGTCGATCATCATGAGCTGGCTGGGATTGTCGATGGCAATCACCAGCCGCCCGTCCGCCGTCTCTTCCAGAGGGACGAACTTGTAGCGGAACATCAGATGAACGGGAATTTTCTCGAACAGGTCGTGATGGAGCTGGAAATCGGTGAGATCGATGAATTCACAGCGGTAGCGGCGGGCGATGTCGCGCGCGCGCTCCATTTCATCGGGAACCACCACTCCAGGCTCCGGCAACTGCTTGCCGCCGTTCCCCGGGTTGACAATCACTGTTTTCTTTTCCGCCATTATGATTCCAATTTACAACCTGTCTTGTACCGGAGACGGGGCAAGCCCCGTCTCTACAACCGCCCGGTGCGTCTCAGTGCACGCCCGCTCCCAAGGTAAAGATCGGCATATACAGAGAAATCAGGATGCCGCCGACGACCACCGCCATGACGATCAGGATCAGCGGCTCAATCAGCGCCATGGCCGCGCCCAGAGCCGTTTGCACGTCTTCTTCGTAAAATTCGGCGACCGAACTCAGCATCGCCGGCAACGCACCCGTCGACTCGCCGACCTCGAGCATTTCGACCGCCAGGTCGGGAAACAACTTCTGATCTTCCAGGCTATGGGCGAGGGCCTGGCCTTCCCGCACGCGCGCGGCTGCCGTCATAATTCCATTCAGCATCTGGCGGCTGCTCATGGAAGCACCCGCGGTTTCCATCGCCGGGACCAAAGGCAGGCCGCCCTGTAGCAGGGTCGCCAGAATGCGCGAAAAGTTAGCCACCTGATATTTGAGGCGGATTTCCCCGATCAGAGGCAGTGCGAGCATCACTTTGTCGAGCGTTTCAGCGCCGCGGTCGCTCTGCTTCCAGCGCCAGGCCCCGAAACCTACGACCACCAGCGCCAGCAAGACGGCCCAGGAATATTTCTGGGCGTGCAGGCCAATCGCCAGCATGATGACAGTGATGGTCGGCAACTGCGCGCCCATGTTGTCAAACAGGTCGGCGAATTTCGGCACCACGTAGGTGATGAGGAAGGCCAGCATGATGGTGACCACAGAAACCAGCAAGGCCGGGTAAACCAGCGATACCAGGAGCTTCTTGCGGAAGGTCTGCACCATGCGCTGGTAGGCGATGTAGCGGCTCAAAACCTCTTCCATGTTGCCGCTTTTCTCGCCCGCCATCAGCGTGGTCGTGTACATCTTGGGGAAGATCTGCTGGGCCGTAAACGCATCGGAAAGCAACTCGCCGCCCTTGACGCGGTCGCGGACGTTCTCGAGGTGTTTGAGCAGTGCTTTGTCGCGCTGGCGCTTGATCAGGAGGTCCAGCGAGGTGAGGATGGGCAGGCCGGCCTTCATGAGCGTCAGAAACTGCTGGTTGAAAATAAGAAACGTCGATTGGCGCAGCTTGCCGCGCTTTCCGTACTTGGCGGTCCCGCCGCTGAGCATGGTCCGGGGCTTGACCCAATAGACAAGGTATCCCTGCTGCGTGAACCGGTCGTGGATTTCGGCTTCCGAGAACCCGTGCTCCACCTGTTGCCGCATGTGGCCTTGCTCGTCAGCGACCTTGACTAGGAATTCTGGCATTGGCGATGGTCTGACTTTTGGGTCTTACTCAAAGTGTAACATTCTGTTCCCAAAGCGCTTACGCGCGTACTCGGCAGGGTGGTACACAAGTAACCACCGTGCCTGTTCAGGCTACGGGCTCAATTCTCCTTCGATCGTTTCCACCCCCGCTGGAGGGCTAAAGCGGAACTGACTATCGGCCATATCCGAGTTCTCTTTCCAGCCTGAGAAGCGGAATTCCGTTGTGCCGCCATCCGGCTCGACCAACACGATTCGTGCGATCTGATGGGCCGGCGTGATTTCCAGCTGCACCTCGCTTAGCTGGTCGACGAAGCCTCGGGGGACGCCCCGCAGCACGGTGTCGCCGGAGTGGATCGGAGCCTGATCCGGAGCTTCTGAAAGTCCCTGTAATTCTTTCTCCAGCTTGGTTTTGCCAAGCAGGAACGCAATCGGAGACCGCACGTCATCCAGCCTTCGCAAATCGGTTCGTCGGAGCTGTTTTTCTGCCGGCAGATAAAACCACACACTTTGGCCGTCGCTGACAAACAGCTTCACTCTCGGGGAACGGTATTCCCAACGCATCTTGCGCGGCTTTTTCAGCAACAAGGTGCCTGATTCTTCGCGCTCGGTACCGCTGCCACGGTAGATCTCGGTGAAGTCGGCTTCGAGGCTACGCAGATGGTTGTAGTGTTCGTCAACGGCTTGAGCCAACTGATGGATGTCCAGCGGGCGGGCGCTGGCTTGCGGTGCATCTGGCCGAGGGACGTTTTGCTGACGCGCATCTTCGGCCCGGGAGCAAACCATCGCCCCCGTCGCCATCAGCGCGGCCAGGCAAAACGCCAGATAGCTCTTCAATTTCGGGATCCCCGCGTTCAATTTTACCTTGGATGGCCGTGTTTGAGGTAAACGGCATTGAGCGCAGGACGCTCCTTGCTCGTCACGAGTCGGAATGTGCATGCACGTTCGGAGTGCTTGCCTCGTGACCCGTTCAATGTCACAGACACGGCCACGACCTTAGACTCACAATGGCATTTTCTGGGAGGGTATCTATGCAACTCAAGCAGCATCGCTGCGAAACCTGCCGCTTGCGCGCACTGGCGGAGAGGAAACCGCAATCCCTGCTGGCTCGCATATGGCGCTGGCACACGGGCTGGTGCCCGGGATGGAAACGCTACCAGCGCTCGCTCGCCGAAGCTGCAAAAGACCCGGCGGCGTGATGCCGGACAGCTCACTTCGCCAAGTACAGTGAGTACTGCTCCGTCCCACCCACTCGTTGCAGCCATGGCGGTTCTGTGAGCGCAGCTTCCAACACCGGATGGTGATAGACGACCCACATTGGCCGCGGCGCCAGCTTCCAGGAGTGCTCCAGGTTTTGACGCACGCGCCGCAATCGCGCTTCCGGCAAGGGATTGAACAGATACACGACCAGCGGTGTTTCGGGGAACACGAAGTCGCGCGCATCGACGCAGATGGATTCGACGGGCGCGCCCGGAGAGGAACTGTCCTGCTTCGGATCGGTCTGAAGCGACCGCGGGCGGTAGGCGGCGATGTTTGTTTCAGCTATCCGGTGCAGGTCGAAAATCAGCTCCACGCCTACAATTTTGCGGAATGGATAATCTGACGCCATGAGCAGAGTGCGCCCCTTGCCCGAACCAATATCGATGAAAGTGAATTCGCGGAAATCGATGGGCAGCGCGGCCATCATCTCGCGAAACGCCGCCGGATCCGTTGGTTGATATGGGGAGTGAAACACTCCCAGCAGCCGTTCCCGCCAACGCACGGTTCCGCTCGTCGTGTTTACACGGTGTTCCCAGTCGTAATCCATGTCGCCGTAGCGCGCGCGTCGCCGTTCGCGTGTCGAGTCGCGAACAAAAGCACACAGATCCAGCAGCAGCCGGGAACCCGCGCGCCACGTGCCTTGAGTTTGGGCCTGTTCGCGCCACCAGTCGCCTAGCGCTTTGCGAAGTTGTTGGGAGAAATCGGCTGCCACGCTTGCATGCTAACAAAACGGGTTGCAGGGAGTTCGCAGCTCAACGACAAAACAGGCGAGGCTCGGCCGGCGAAAAGCTAAGGAGATGAGATTTCGCCGATTTGGTTAGCGCGTTCCGAGCGGCGTGCTGGTGCCCGGCGGCAGACCCTTGGTGATGTAGAGAATGATCCCCGGGTCCTGCACTTCGATCCGTCCATCCGGCGTGAGCTTGTAGGGCTTTCCATTTGGGTCCGCGGGCGTTCCGGGGATGAACCCGGCTCGCACTAATTCGCTCATGCTTGCGGGGAGGCGTCCCGTCTGTTGCCGGTATTTTTCTACCACTTCCTCGAGCCGCGTCACATCTTCGTCCACGCGCAGCGCGACCAAATGCTGAGCCGCATTCTGCTTGATATCGGGCTGGTTGGTGCTCTGGTAGGTCGTGTACCACAACATGCGCGCGGTATCGAATTCGCCGGCATGCTGTGCCATGCGCGCCGCCAGCACATGCATGAATTCATGCGTGACCGGAAGCTTCGCTCCAGAGGCAAATGCGTCGGAAGCCTTGGCAAAATCCTTAAATTCGGTGAAATAGAGAAATCCAAGGTCGTAATAAAGGCGCCACTGGTCGGGGTTATGCTCGATGCCGAATCGAAGCAGCTTCAGAGCTTCGTCGGGCTGGCCCGCTCCGTTGGGCGGGGCAGGAGCCAGAAAGTTCGCGCCCATCTCGTAGGGCGGAAGCAGGCGAGGGTCGAGTTCGCTCGTCACTTCGAGCAGCGGTGCGAGCAGGTGGAAGTCCGTCGAGTTCTTGTGGTGCTGGAAACCAAAATACTGCACCGCTCGTGTCCAATAAACGTCGGCCAGCAGGCCGGTATAACCCAGGCTCATCCGCTGCAAGGCTTTGGCCGAATGAATGTACAAGGTTTGCTGGCTCTCCGATCGCGCCCCCAGGCGGTCGATCGCGTTTACAGTCACGACTCCGCAGACCATCGAACTCAGCAGAACGACGGTTGCGATGACGTTGACGGGGCGAGCGGAATTCATTTGAGGTTCCGGCGCTGGAAAATCAGAACCGCGGCGGATATGGCCACGGCGGAATACAGCAAGGCATAGAGCGTGTTATAGAAAAGAAGCCGGCCCGGCACGCCGTCGCCGTGGGCAGCTTGATTGATGATGTTGAAGGCGGAGAAATTCGGAACAACGTAGCCGGCAGCCGTCACGATGGCGCCCGGCACACCCGCCGTGATGCGCGCAAACCCGCGCAGATCGTCCGCCAGGCTGCCAACCACGAACAGCGCAAAGGTGAACACCGCCGACATAATGGGCGTGGAAAACGACGAGAAGAACAGCGCCAGTGCGCAGACGATCAGGAACTCGAGGACGATGAAATAGAGCGCCGCCAGCACCTGCAAATCCGCTTTTTCAAAGTGGCGCGAGACATAGAGCAGGGCCAGAAATACGCCAATGGCCATGAAAAACGTGTTGACGATCAGTGTTCCCGTCAACCCGAAGAACTTGCCCACCACAAACTCCCAGCGGCGCACGGGCCTGGAGAGCACGGTGTAGAGCGTCTTCTTGTCGATCTCCTTGGAAACCAGGCCAATGCCGATGAAAATCGCGATCACCACTCCGAACAGCGAGACCGCCGTCAGGCCAAGGTTTACGACCACCAGCCTCTCGACGTCGATCGAAATCTCGCCCACCAGAATGGCTGCACCCGAAATCAGCAGCGCGAAGGCGATCAGGTTGTAGAGAACGCGGTCGCGTACCGCTTCGCGAAAGGTGTTAAAGGCAACCGATGCGATCCGCGAGTTCATGCGCCCGCCCCCATCCGGTTTTCTTCCGTCCGCAGCTTCGCGACATAAAACTCCTCGAGCGAACTGCGCACGGGTGTCAATGAAATCAGCCGGACCCGCTCCCGGCGCAATATTTCGAGAACCTCTTCCTGCTGTTCCTGGCGAACGACAGCGTTCACGATCTCGCCGCTTATGCGCGCCTGGGCTCCAAGGCCGGTCAAAGCCGCAGGCAGGCTGGAGGCGCAGAAGATGATTTCGACTTTGCCATGCGCCTGGCGCGTCAAGTCGGCGACCGCGCCCGCTCCTCGCAGTTCTCCGCGATTAATGACCGCCACGCGGTCGCACAGAGCCTCCGCGTCAGACAGGATGTGCGTCGAGAAAAATACGGTTTTGCCTTCGCTGCGCAGTTGCTGAATCAGTTCCCGGACTTCGCGCCGCCCCATCGGATCGAGTCCTGACATCGGCTCGTCCAGGAAAACGACCTTCGGATCATGCAGGATCGCCTGCGCCAGCCCAACTCGCTGTAGCATGCCTTTGGAATACTTGCGCAACTGCAAGCCCGCCGATTCCTCGAGTCCCACCCGGCTCAGCATGGCCGCCACCCGCGCCGACCGCTGTTTTGCTGGAACGCCCGACAGTTGGGCGTAGTAGACAAGCAGCTCCCGCGCTGTCAGATGTTCATAAAAGTAAGGCTGTTCGGGAAGGAACCCGATTTGCGCTCTTACCCGTGGATCGTCGATCGCCATCCCCAGGATGCGCGCAGTTCCTCCGGTGGGCGTCGCCAGGCCCATCAGTAGTTTGAGAGTGGTGGTTTTGCCGGCGCCATTCGGTCCCAGGAAGCCGAAAACCTCTCCTTCATTGATGGTCAGGCGCAGGGGACGCAAAGCCAGTTTTGGCCGTTTGTGCCAAAAACCGACGCGATAGGTTTTTTCCAAGTCCAGTATTTCAATTGCTGCCATGGCGATAGGTTTGGAGCTGCGACCTCTTGCAGAGGTTCCCTGGAAAAATTATATGAGCTGTGCGGGCGATGGGAACGGCTTGAGCATGGGCCGGCGGTTACGAAGGTAAACACGAGAAAGAATGTGCCTGAGGCAAGAATGCGGCCCCGTCCCCGCTCAATTTAACGGGCTTACCGTGCCATCGCAGGCCGAAATCGCGGTCTGGCTGACCCGCACGGTCGCATCGGCGTAAGAGCAGAAGTAACGCATGCCGTAATAGTTAACCAGGACCGGAGTGGCGATAACCTGGTAGGTAGGGTTGGGTGGGCTGCTCACGCTTGCGGAGGGGATACTGAAGCTGTATCCGCTCCTGGTGCCGGCAGCCAGTACCGAATCGATCAGGCAGGCTTGGGTCGAGTCTGGAACGGCACAGTTGGTGCCACCCAATGCCCCCATCGTGGTTGCATAACCGACCGAGGGATATGCGGAGTTATAGGAAATCTGCGCGCTGTTCAACAACCGGATCGTGGCGGCTGCCCCGGCTTCATCGGCGGCAATGCGCGAGCGTAAGAGGCTGGGAATTCCCAAAGCGGCGATGATCAGGATAATCGCCACCACCACCAACAGTTCGATAAGTGTGAAGCCGCTTGCCCGACGCATCCTTCTCCTTAAATCCGGAAGACAATTCCGGCTTAAGTCTACGTCGATTTGCTCGCACTTTTGAGGCCGGAACCTGGTCAGCGGCAGCAGGCTGTAAGTTGTTGAGCTTGAGCAGGAAATCTGAGAGGACGATCGCGGTTTCCACTTTTCGCTACTCCAATACGCTAGAAGTGACATTTTTTGTCGGTGGATATTGGAAAAGAAAAGATGGGATATGTAGAAAGATCTAACGGGCGGGAACGTTTCCGTGGGGCCGCTCGCTTTGGAGCAGGGAATTAACGACCGTGGCGCAGAGGAAGTGGGGGCAAAAGAAAAAGGCAGAGGATTTCTCCTCTGCCTTTCAGGCTTGTACCCTCCCCCAGGTACTTTGCCAAACTGCGACCTTATTGCAGCGGTGTGCCGTTGGTCTGGCAGCCCGTACCCGTGAAGGCAGAACTACCGTAGCGAACCACGCCGTCGGCAGCCGAGCAGAAGTAACGGACGCCAGTCTGGTTGACTGTAACCGGCTGGGCATCGATGGAGTAGGAACCCTGAGGCGCGCCGCCCGTAGCAGCGGAGCCGCCGTTGTCCAAGCCGAACGAGTAGCCGCTCTTGGTGGTCGCGTTGCTCGCGCCCAGAACGTTATCGATCAAGCAAGCGCTTGTCGAAGTCGGCACGGTGCTACCGGTGCAGGTGCCGGCCAGACTGTTGAGCGTGATCGCAAAGCCCACTGTCGGATACGCCGAGTTGTAAGCAACTTCGGCTGTGTTAACGGTACGCGTGGATCCCACTGCGGACGACTCATTCGCCGCAATGCGAGCACGTAACAGGTTCGGAATGGCGATGGCGGCGATGATCAGGATGATCGCGACCACAATCAGCAATTCGATCAGTGAGAAGCCCTTCTGTTTCCGCATTGATATTTTCCTCGTCTCCGTTTGACTTTTCGGTTGGATGACCAACTCGGCAGTAACTATCGCACTCCAGATGCCACGGGCAGAGGTGACCGAAGTCAGATGTCCTTCTGGGGCAAGTACGTGTTTTTTCAACGCCTTTCTACAAGAAGGTCACCGCCATGTGACCTCGATTGGCCCCGGTGTGACACTTTCAGCAACCCGGACTGACAAATTGTGTCAGTCGGTCAAACCGGCCGCCAGCAAAGGGGAGTGCGCCTTCGGTCCGATTCGCTACGCCACAGTGGCAGGTCATTTACCGCCCACGCTTTTTACGTATGAAGGGAGAAAGCTGCCTTGCGAATGCCTGGTGATCGCTCGGCACCGTGATCGTCATCGCCTTGGCGCTGACAGATGTTCAGGGCCGCAACTCCCACCCGAACGTAATGCTGGAAGCTGCCCGCCGTGACGTTAGAATCGTCGTTGACGGTGCATGCCCGGCATTTTCAGGGAGAGGCCAGTATTCCCCACGCAGAATCATCTCGATCGAACGACACGGACGCTCTCGGGCGACATACAGGAGTCCTTTGTCTGGCATTGGTGGCAGCCACTCTGGTTTTTTACAATCCGATCGTCCATAACCAGTTCATTGAATTCGACGACGCGCCCTACATTCTAGCGAATTCGAGTGTGCAGCAAGGGGTGACGTGGCACACGGTAAAGTGGGCGTTCACGACGTTTCACGCCGGATACTGGCATCCACTTACATGGCTGTCGCATGCGCTGGACTGTCAGATATTCGGTCTCAATCCGGCCGGCCATCACTACGTTAATCTTCTGCTGCATGCGATTAACGCGGTGCTTCTGTTTCTGCTGCTACGCAAGGCGACCGGATCGACGCTGGCGAGCTTCGTCGCTGGCGCGCTGTTCGCCTTGCACCCGGCGAACGTGGAGTCGGTTGCGTGGGCCGCAGAGCGCAAGAACGTTTTGAGCATGCTCTTGTTCCTGCTCGCCATGCTTGCCTATACAAAATATGCGCGCACTGGGCGAAGGTCGCTGTATTTTTCCGTGATCATTCTGTTTGTGCTCGGCCTGATGGCAAAGCCGCAGATTGTCGCTTTGCCTTTTGTGCTGTTGCTGTGGGACTACTGGCCTTTGCAGCGAATGGGAACTCGGCCGGACGCCGGCGCGTCGCAACTCTTCTTGCCCACACGGTCGTTCCGTTTTCTGGTCCTCGAAAAACTTCCTCTTTTCCTGCTTGCCGCCGCGGATTCGTTTGTAATCGTGCTGGCACAACGCGCCGGGCACGCGGTGCGGACAGCGGCGGAAGTTCCATGGGCGGCGCGCCTGGAGAACATGGTTGTGTCGTATGTGCGATACATCGGGATTGCGTTCTGGCCGTCGCGGCTTGCTCCCATGTATCCACGTTCGGCGAACCCACTGCCGCTTTGGCAGGTGGCGGCAGCCGCAGCATTGTTGATTCTTCTATCCCTGCTCATGCTGCGGTGGCGAGCCCGGCGCTACATGATCGTGGGCTGGCTCTGGTTTCTCGGAACCCTGGTTCCGATGATCGGCATTGTCACGGTCGGCGAGCAGGCTATGGCGGACCGCTTCGCCTACATCCCTTTTATCGGACTTTTTGTGGCAGTTGTATGGACGGTGGACGCGCTGACGCGAGAACATCGAATCCTCCGCACCTGGACCGCCGTGGGCGCTGTTGTTGCGGTGCTTGTTTCGGGATGCCTCACCTATCACCAACTCGGTTATTGGCACGACGATGAGTCGCTCTGGCGCTACACGTTGACCGTAACCGAAAACAATTACATGGCGCACAACAATCTGGCGTTCGCCCTGGCCCACGCCGGGCGGGCGGACGAGGCCATTGTGCATTTTCGCGCTGCGCGCGCCCTGCACCAATACCCGGCCGACCAGATTGTGAAGCTGGCGCACTACGAGGTGCGCATGGGATATCCGCAGGAAGCGCTAGAAGAGTCCCGGGCGGCTCTGGCGGCGTCGCAGGATCGGGCGGTCGAACAAGCCGCGTTCTGCGAAATGGGACGCGCGCTCCTTGGACTGCGTCGTTATGACGAAGCGGAGCGGAGCTATCGCGAGGCCCTTCGCCTTGCACCCGAAAACAGCGACGCTCTGCTCAACAGTGGGTTGCTGGCATTGCGGGCGGGCGACTCGGACCTGGCGGTCGCGCGCTTTTCCCGCGCCGCCGAACTGGATCCGAACGATGTGAATTTCCTTCTGCTCGCGCAAGCGCTTGGCCGCAGCGGTCAAACCGCCGACGCCGACAGGGCTCTTGTCCAAGCGCGAAAAGTCTCCGCCAACTTCGCGGAATCTCAGCACGCCGTGGCGCAGTTCCTGGCACTGGCGGAAATCAGGCCGTTGTAAAACACAAACGCTGATCCATCATCCCCGCTTCAGCAGCAGGCATGTGATGTCGTCGTGCTGCGGAGTATTCCCGACAAACCAGTCCAGCGCCGCGAGCAGATTCTTCAACAGTTCCGCCGGCGCCAGGGCCGCCCCGCGATCGATCACCCGGATCAATTCCTCTTCGCCGTATTCCTCACCTTTCGCGTTCATGGCTTCGACCACACCATCGGTAAAAATCACGAGCCAGTCTCCGATCTCAAGGCGTGCCATCCCCACCTCATAGCTGGAACTCGCTAACACACCAATCGGAATGCCGCCCGCTTCCGGCCGGTACAGCGCGCCCGAAGCCCTTCTGAGGATCGGGACATTGTGGCCGGCGTTCACATAGGCGATGTCGCCGGTTGAAGGGTCAAGCTCGGCCAGAAATGCGGTGGTGAAGCGCGCCCCACCCTGGCTGTTCGAACAGGCATAGCGATTCAGTTCCTGCGCCATCTGCCCAAGCGGCGTGGGGTTTGCGGCGAGCGTCCGCAGGCTCGCCTGGAAAGTCGCCATCAGCATCGCCGCCGGAATGCTCTTTCCCGCAACATCGGCCACCGCGAACAAGATGCGGTCCGCGCCCGGCGTCGCCCCTAGGCGCAGAATCACGTCGTAGTAATCACCCGCCACCGTGTTTGCGGGGCGCGTCGCATACGCGATCGCGTAGCCGGGAATCTGCAGCGGCGTCCCGGGCAAAAGCCACGACTGTATGTCCTTGGCGATCTCGAGATCGCGCTTCATCACGACCCGATCCGCCAACTCCAGCAGCAGCACGGCGAGAATCAGCAAAGCGCCCCAGAAGTGCGGATCCATCTCAACAACATAGGATTCGCCCCCCTTGCTGTAAGTAAATCCGCCCGAGGGAAGGACCACCAAAATCAGCCCCAGCAGCAGGAGTACGCGGCGCGCCGGCGAAAGCTTTTCAATGATGGCCCAGAAAAGCGTCTTCGCCATGTACCACAAGCGCTGACGGCGCGATTGGCCCTCCAGCTTCTCCCCCACTCCGGCCGAATAAAAGCGGTAACTGGCGCGCGCGTCTTTTGCGAGTTGCGACCAGAGCTGATGCACTTCCAGGCCTTCACTCACGCGCTGCCAGAAGTGCGCAGCTTTTGTCTTCAGGTTAGGTTGAGGGGGTTGCCGGGGATCGCTGGCCATGGTGAACGACATTATAGGGGAGTGGACGCCTTACCCAAACAACCCCAGTTGCTCGTCCGCGAGGGGCGGGTGAGCGCGCTGGCTCGTCCGCGCGTGCTGGCTGCCAATACCGTACTTTCTTCGCAGCGTCGCCATCAGGCGCGACAGTCGCTCGCCGTAGCCCTTTGGCAAAAAGGCGCGTTCCCGATATCGTTCGCGATAAACGCTCACCAGGGCGGGGAACTGCTCTTCGAGAAACGGCAGAAAAACGGCCGCCGAGCACGGCTTCAAAAAAAGCGGATTGGCAAACACGTACTTCGCTCCCGCTGCACTCGCTGCTTTTACCAGCGCTTCCAGATCTCGGGGGCCATCCGTGATCCCCGGCAGCACTGGAGCGCAGATCACTCCCGCATCCACGCCCGCGAGGTTCAGTTGGCGCACAGCGTCCAAGCGCAGATCAGGACGCGGCGCCCGCGGTTCCAGCTTCCGAGCCAATTCGGTATCCACGGTTGTCACCGTCACGTTCACATACAAACGATTGTTGGCCGCCACCCGCCGCAGAATTTCCGCGTCGCGCAAAACCAGATTTGACTTCGTGACAATGCCCAGCTCCAACCCCGTATGCCGCGCCAATTCTTCAAGGATGGCCCGCGTGACCTCATACCGCCGCTCAGCCGGCTGATAAGGATCGGTCGCCGTCCCAATCGAAATCTGTTCTCCTCGCTTGACTTTCTTCAGATCGCGCCGCAACAGTTCTGCCGCCTGCTGCTTGACGAAAATCTTGCGCTCGAAGTCGACGCCGTCGCGCAGTTCCATGAATTCGTGCGTATAGCGCGCGTAGCAATACTTGCAGGCAAACTCGCACCCGCGATAGGGATTGATTGCCCACGTAAAAGGAAGCGCCCGCCGGCTGACAACGCGGCTCAAAAGCGAGCGCGACTCGATCGTGAAGTATTCAACATCGTGGCCTTCGCGCAGCCACTCGCCTTCCGCCGCCATCCGGGCAATTCCCAGCAATTTCGGTTTGGAAGCACATTCGGGGAGCAGAGGGAGGGAGGCCATAAGCGTGCGCGTGATATTCGCCTAATGTTCGCCTACGATAGCGCAGAGTTTGGGGGATGTCAAATCGGCCTAAAGAGGCTGGCGGGGACGTCTCGACGAGAAATTGAAAAAGGCGCGGAGGAAATCCGCGCCTTCGTTAGCTTTTGGGCTGCCGATTTCTCAGCAGCCACCTTTTGTAAACCTACCGCCGCGCTTGCTACTGCACGACGAGCGTGACACTCTGCGTTTGCGTGCTGGTGCCTGCGGTTGCGGTTACGGTGGCCGTGTAGGTATTGGGCACGGTTGCCGGGGTCAGGGCTATCGATCCGGTGGCAGACTTGGTCGTGTCCGTCACGGAAGTTGCCGTGATGGTATCGGACGCCGGAAGCCCAGCGACGATTGTGGGAGCAGTGTAGGTAGCTGTGTTTGCGCCGGTGGAAACGATCGTGCCCAATCCGGCAGTCCAGGTGACGCCCTGATTCTGGGAATCGTTGGCGATAGTCACAGAGATGCTTGACGTTTGGGACGGCCAACCGTCGGCCACATCGTTCGGGAAGACGCTCGCTGGGGTCGCCGTAACACCGGTGACGCTGAGTGCCGGCGTGCTGTTGCTTGAAGAGCAGGCGATCAGCAATCCCGCCAGTACCAGCGCGAGGCAGAGACTGGCAAGCATGGAGTACTTCGACAGCCGTCGTCCCGCGAAGCCGACCATGATCACGCCCGCGAGGGGCAGGGTCAGGGGCATCCAGGGCAGACGGTTGTCCGCACGGCGGCGCTGTTGCTTGCGATCGCCAGCGTTGGGATTCGGCCCGACGGTGACGAGGCTCATGGTTACGGTTTGTGCGCCGGTTGTGCCAGCGGCAATGGAGGTCGGGCTAAAGACGCAACTGCTGGTGGTCAGCGTCGGGTCGGTTGGGCTGAAACTACAGCCAAAACTGACCGCCTGGCCGAACGTTCCGGTAGAAGGTGTAAGGGTGAAACTGTACACCGGGGTAGTTTGTCCCGCGAGCACGGTTTGCGTCGTACTGCCGGTCGCTGCCATGGTGAAGTTGGTGCCCAAACTGGCGACCAAGGCGCCCGCGAGGTTATTAAGATCGGGGGAGCCGAGTCCGACGGCCAGGTTGTAGTTGGTCGTGGCGTCAAATTGGTCGGTGCGGAACTCGATAAGGTTCGAGCCTGTGCTGGGGCATTGTAAGGACGCGGGCCACGGATCCCCGGTGACTCCTGAGATGGGTGTACCCGCGCTGCACCAGGCGCCGTTTGAGTAAACGCCGTCGGTTGCGCTGGTGGTGATGGGGTTAAAGTTGCCCGGCGTTGCGGCCAGGCTGTAGAGCATCGGATTGATGTTACCGAGGCCTGGAGTTTCCTGGCCGCCATTGGTCACGACGTCCTGGTTAAGTAATGCCACCATGCCGGCAAAAACCGGGGAGGATACTGAGGTGCCTCCGAAGATGGAGCAAGGCTCGGTGCCGTTCAAGCACGCGGTGAGCATGTCCGCGATTCCTGTGGTGGGGGAGTCGCAAGTGCTGCCGGATCCCGCGCCGAACGCACTCAACTGCGTGCAAATGAGATAGCCCGGGAAGTTCGGAGAAGCGAGCAGGGAGACGTCAGGCGAGTAACGGGTGGGCGTACTGCCAATCGCGCCGTTTCCGCTGGGGTTGATGGCGCTGGTATCGAGGCCTGCCTGCCATGTTGGTTGCGGGAAGCCAGCCGTACAAACACCGTTGGCATCGATCGCGACACAGTTGCTAATGCCGCCGCCACCGGCAGAAATGCCGATCACGTTCTCCTGCGCGTTCATCCAGTCGGTTAGCAGGGGGCCTCCACCGAGGCCGTTGCCGGTACAGAAACTGGCGGTGGGATTGGCCTCGCAATAGACGGCAAATTCCAGAGAGTCGTTCCATACCTGCTCGGGGATGTAGGAAAGAGCCGAAGCGCCATTGCTGCCGTTCGTGGTGCTCCAGTAGGTCGCAGTGAATTCGCTCTGGGGGATCAACGTGCCACCCACGCCCGTGACGTACTGGCTGCTGGCGGGATAGGCGGCCGCATATCCGTATACCGCGTTGTTAGTCTGGTAGTCGCATTCGGCAACCCCGGAGTCGCCGGCGGAGTTCAAGAAGGTGATGCCCTCGGAGTTGGCTTGCGCCAGTTCCGCTTCATCGGACGTGTAGGTGAATTCGCCGGTGCCCGTGTCGCCCGCTTCAGCGAGTTCGCAGGGAGCGGTATAGCTCATAGTAATGACCGGTGCAACGTCGTTGTCGACCGCGTAGTACCAGGAGTCCCAGACGCCGCCGCCACTAAAATCGGTGGAATTGACGTAAATGACCTGGGCGTTGCGCGCGGTGGCCCCGGACCATTCCACATCGATGTCGGCCTCGGGCAGATCGCCAAAAATGTTGTTCGGTGAGCCATTCACGAGAACATACTGGAAGTTGGAGGTGTTGCAGGATTGGATGATGTCGACGACCGTCGTGCAATTGATCGCCGAGAGACCGAAGTTCTGGCGGAAGTTGGTCAAATCGGACTGGTAGATGCCAGTCTGGCCCATGACAGCCAGCGTTTGGCCGGTGCCGTCGATTCCGGCAGCGTAGAGCGCGTTCACGTCATAGATAGTCGAAATGTCGCCGGGGGCCAGGAAGAGATAGCTCCCGCCATTGTAGGGGAAGGTATAGCCGGGCGCGGCGCGGCGGGCCTGCGATTTGGGGCGGAAATTGCTCATGCCGCGGAAGCCCGTAACCAGGCCGGAAAGCGCGGCTGGAATCGAAGGCGGAGTCGTGTTGGCGAAGTGCATCTCGCCATCCACTTTGAAATTGTGGATCTCGGTCTTGAATGTCTTTTCGACCTGGGCGGCGGTACCGCTGAACACGATCCAATTACGGCCACGGGCCGTGCGTACGACCGTGAAGCCCTGCGATTTTAGCCATGTGGTCAGCTTGTTGATGTCGCCAGAGCTGAGCCCGAACTGATCGGCGTACTGCTCGGGCGTGAGCCACTTGTGATAGGAGGCCGAGTGCTTATTCTGCTGATCGGCGAGAAGCTTGGTGAGCGCTTTCTGCTGGGAGGCTGACGGCGCGGTGAGCAAGGTGACATAGGGCAACTTGAAGGAAGGGCTGACACGGCCCTGGTCGAACTTGGGCCGCGCTTGCATTGGAACACCGTGGGTGAGCCGGACGGTTTGCGCCGCGACAACTGCCGACGAGATGCGATCGGGCGAAGCCGCAAAGCACATACTGGTGAGGGTGAGAGTTAACAGGATAGCGAGGATGGATGCAGGTCGAAGGGTTCGCATAGCGCTCCTGATTATTTGTTGAGTTTTGGGAGACGTTCTATTGTAGGTGAGTTTCTTGAATTTGCGCTCGTTTTTTTTGGGGGCTGTTGTAAACACAAACACCCGGGGACCCCAAGAACCTGACCTCGGGCAGCCGATGCCCCGCTTCCGGGATGACCGAGGATCAGACTTCAGCGAGTTCTTCTTCCAGTAACTGCTTGTTATAGAGGTCGGTGTAATAGCCGTTCGAGGCGAGAAGCTCTTCGTGGGTGCCGAGTTCGACAATGCGCCCCTGGTAAAGGACAGCGATGCGGTCGGCGTTGCGGACGGTAGAGACGCGGTGGGAGATGAAGATGGTAGTGCGTCCGGCCATGACTTCGCGAAGGTGATTGAGAATCTTGTCTTCCGTATGCGTGTCAACGCTGGAGAGGGCGTCGTCGAGGATAAGGATGCGCGGGCTGCGGAGCAGGGCGCGGGCGATGGCGGTGCGCTGCTTTTGGCCTCCCGAGAGGGTGATGCCGCGCTCGCCTACGGTGGTGTTATAGCCGTCGGGGAAGGATTCGATGTCGTGGGCGATGTTGGCGGCTTCGGCGGCAGATTTGATTTCGTCGAGCGTGGCCCCGCGAACGCCGAAAGCGATGTTTTCGCGGATGCTGTCGCTGAAAAGGAAAGTCTCTTGCGGAACGAAGCCGATGTTGCGGCGGAGGGTTTCAAGCGGGTACTCGCGGATGGGACGGCCGTCGAGGAGGACGGAGCCCGGCGCCGCGTCGTAGATGCGGGGGATGAGGCTGACCAGCGTGGTTTTGCCGGAGCCCGTGGGGCCTACGATCGCCAGGCTGGAGCCGGCCGGGACGCGGAGGTTGATGTTATGGAGTACAGCGACGTCGTTGTAAGCGAAATTGAGATTGCAGAATTCGATTTCCCCGCCGATAGTGGAGCCTCGAGTCTCGAGATGCGAGTTTCGAGCAGGTGAAGTCTGAGCTTCAATCTGCGAGCTTTGAGCAGGCGGCCCGCTCGCGGTTGGCGGCTCGTGACTTGAAGCCTGCGGCGGCCCATCCGCAATCTCGGGCTCCGCGAGAAGAATTTCATTGATACGGGCTAACGACGCCGTGCCGCGCTGGAAAATATTGATAACCCATCCCAGGGCGATAACTGGCCAGGTCAGCTGGACCATGTAGGTGTTGAAGGCGACGAACGAGCCAATGTTCATGCGGCCTTCAAGCACCTGGCGCCCGCCCACCCAGAGCACGATTACGACCGCGGCACCGAGCATGAGTTCGAGCGTAGGCCAGAGCATACCCATAAGGCGGACCAGGCCGAGACTGCGGTGGATGTATTCGCGATTGGCATTTTCGAAAGAGTCGATTTCGGCTTGCTCCTGAACGTAGGCGCGAATGACGCGGGCTCCGGAGAAGTTTTCCTGAGCGCGGGCGGAAATGTCGGAGAACATGGCCTGGATGCGCTCGAAACGCTCGTGAATGCGCCGGCCGAAGTACTGAATGATGACGCTGGCAATGGGCAGCGGCAGGAAGGCGATGAGCGTCAACTTGGGGCTGATGGCGAGCATGAAGGCCAAGGCCCCGGCCGTGAAAACCAGCGTGTTCGCCGAGTACATGATGGCGGGGCCCAGCAGCATCCGGACGGCGTTGAGGTCATTGGTGGCGCGCGCCATAATGTCGCCGGTGCGGTTGCGCTGGTAGTAAGAGTAGGAGAGACGCTCGAGGTGGGCAAAGAGGTCGTTGCGAAGATCGAACTCGATGTCCCGGGAGATGCCGATTACGACGTAACGGGTAAGGAACTGGAAGACGCCCTTGCTCAGGGCGATGGCAATTACAAGAAACGAATAAGTGAGAAGCTTCTGGCGGGAGACGCCGGTATTGAGATCGTTGATGGCGCGGCGGATGACTTGAGGGAAGAGTATCCAGATGCCGTTATTGAATAAGACGCAGAGCCCGCCCAAAAACAGACCGCGCCGGTGCCGCTTCAGATAAGGGATGAGGGGACGCAGGCGCTGAGGAAACATGATGTTCTGTAGATGCGATTGTAGCAGCGCCGGGTGCGGATTTTGGCGCGGATGCCACCGGCAATGCCGGTGCGAAGAAGAGGCAGGCGGCGGTCACAAGCAGCACCGTCCAAAGCGATAGCATGACCGCGGCAAAGAGCAATCCGGAATAAAGAAGGTCGACGCTTTCCATAGGGGACTCTCCGTTTGTGGACGTCTCTTCCTGGGCACCGGAGACGCGTTGAACCGCGTTCCACTGCAAAAATGCCGGGCGGGGATCAGGTTGGAGTTCCGTACCCCGCCCGGGGCTAGGAGAGAGACTAGCTATTGAAGAGAAGCCGGATTAATCCGAGGACGGCGGAGGCGCCATGTGTTTCTGCATGTGCGCTTCGTGCTTGGCCTCGAGCTGTTGATACTTGGTCTTCTGGTCGGCGGTCAGGACCTGCAACATTTCGGACTTCATGCGGGCATGTTCGACCTCAAGAGCGATTGTGGTCTGCGCGTGCTGCGTAGCCAGGGCCTGCGCTTTGGCTTCATCAAATGCGCCGCCCTCGACCAGAGCGTTCATGGCAGCGCGGTTCTGGTGCATCTGCTGCATGAGAGGCTTGATTGCCGGTTTTTCTTTCTGCCAGATGGTTTTGATCTGATCCTGCTGAGCGCTGCTCAGATCGAGTGCGTCGGCGTAGAAGCCGAGCATATGGCCGAATTCGCCGTCGGGGCCGCCATGGTCGTGCATGCCCTGCGCAAACAGGACTGCCACGCCCAGCATCAGCGCAGCGCCGACCGTAAGGATACGGAAGTGAATCGATTTCATCATGATCTCCTTGTGTCCGGGAGGCAGCCCGGATAGCTTCGATATGAGAATAAGAACACTTCTCAATGGAAAAAGGAGTAAAGAGTCGGTCAAGCGCGGTAAAGTTTTGTAAAGACAGTTCTCGGTTGTCAGTTCTCAGTTGCCAGTTTAAGAACTCAGTAGGATTCGCCATTGGGATTCAAGGGCGACAACTGAGAACTGACGATTGAAAACTGAGGACTTGATGTCGATAACGCTATTCAACAAATCACAAATCTTTACCGCCTGGGGGCGCATAAGGGTGTTACATGAGTAGAAGAATGGAACGCATCTTGGTGGTGGATGACGACGTCGAGTTGTGCGGGCTGGTCGGGGAGTACCTGACGGCCGAGGGATTCAGCCTGAAGGCCGCGCACGACGGAGAAGCCGGCTTGCAACAGGCGTTGTCTAACGAGTTCGCCCTAGTCGTTCTCGACGTGATGCTGCCGGGCATTAACGGCTTCGAAGTCCTGCGCCGGATTCGCAGCGTCTCGAAGACCCCGGTGCTGCTGCTGACCGCTCGCGGCGAGGACGTGGACCGGATTGTTGGCCTCGAGATCGGGGCCGACGATTATCTCCCCAAGCCGTTTAATCCGCGCGAACTGGTGGCGCGCATCCGCGCCATTCTGCGGCGTACCAAGCCGGCAAAGGCCGCGGATTCGGTGCCGGAGGTGCTGACCATCGGCGACGTAGAACTGGATCCGGCGACGCGAACGGTGTTGCGGGCGGGGCAAGCGGTGGATCTGACTTCGGTGGAATTCAATCTGCTCGAAGTTCTGCTGCGCGAGGCAGGACGGGTGGTGACGCGCGAGCGGCTGGTGAATGCCGTGTTGAGCCGAAAGTTTATGCCGTTTGACCGAAGCATCGACATGCACGTAAGCAAAGTCCGACGAAAGCTAGGCGATTCCGAGGAAAACGGCGACCACATCAAAACGATTCGAGGGGTGGGCTATATGTTTGCGCGTCCAGCGATGAAGGCCAAGAAGTGAAGGCAGACTTAAGGGCGGAAAGATGAAAAGCCTGTTTGTCAGGATATTTCTGTCGTTTTGGGCAGCCCAAGCACTGTTCATCGTGCTGGCGATCCTGGCCACGACTGCGCTGAACCCTGCGCGCCATGGGATCGAGACCCGGGGACCGGACGTGCTGGCGGAGGCGGTGAACGCGTACCAGACCGGAGGCGCGCACGCGGCCCATGAATATCTTGAAACAATCTGGCACACCGAGCATGTGCGCGCATTTGTTTTTGACGCCACCGGAAAGGAATTATCCGGGAGGCACGTTCCACCGTGGATCGAAGACTCGAGGCGGGGAGCGGCATCGCATCGCAACTGGATGGAAAGTCTGCTGCCAGATCGTATCAAGCGGCAGGCGTGGACGCTCGACGGGAAACGCTACACGCTGATCACGGAGCTGCCGCCGGGGCCGGGACGGCTATTTTTCGGGCCTATGCATGAGATTCCAGGACTGGGAATCGCCATTGCGGTTCTTTCCTCGGGGCTGGTCTGTTATCTGCTGGCACGTTCGATGACGCGGCCGGTGACGCGTTTGCGGCAGGCGGCGCAGAGTCTGGCGGCAGGGGACTTGACGGCGCGCACCGGGGAGCCGCCGGGCGGGCCGCGCGGCGAAATGGTGGAACTGATGCGCGATTTCGACCGCATGGCCGAAAGGCTGGAGACGCTGGTGGAATCGCAATCCCGGCTGTTGAAAGACGTTTCCCACGAACTGCGCTCGCCGCTCGCGAGGCTAAGCGTGGCGCTTGGCCTGGCCCGGCAGCGAGCCACGCCGGAGATCGAGGGCCAACTGAACCGCATCGAACTGGAGGCCGACCGGCTAAATCAGTTGATTCAGCGGCTACTGACAATTTCGCGGCTGGAATCGGGGACCGACGGCATCCATAAGAGAAGTTTCTCGCTGCGGGACCTGGTGGAACAGGTGGCGCACGATGCGGACTATGAGAGCGCTGGGCGCCCGTGCCATGTGATGGCCGATAAGGATGACGAGTTTATCGTAGAGGCCGATGCCGACCTGCTGCGCAGCGCGATTGAAAATGTGGTGAGGAACGCGGCCCGCTATACCGCCGAAGGCACCAGCATCGATGTGCGCCTGGAGCGGGAAAGCTCCGCCCATGGGGAAGACATCGTGATCCGCGTCTCGGACTCCGGTCCGGGCGTTCCCGACGAAGCGCTGGCGCGAATCTTTGAGCCGTTCTACCGGCTCGACGATGCTCGCAACCGGCAAACGGGAGGGGCCGGGCTGGGACTTTCGATCGCCGACCGGGCGATCAGGCTGCATGGCGGGCAGTTGCGCGCATCCAACCGAAAAGAAGGCGGGTTACAGGTCGAAATGAGGATTCCGGCGGCTCCCGGGTTTCCACCCCACAACGGCAAAGGCGGCCGTCCTGGGGACCCTGGGTTTGCTCTTCCCGCTCATTCCTGATAAACAAATATGTTTCGGCCACAATGGATCGGGTCATCTGTGATCAGATCATCTGGTGATCGGGTCAGCGGGAGATCTGGCGATTAAAATCGTTGTTCCGGCCTGGTTTTGAGCGATCCAGCGACTCAAGGACCCGATGGTGCGAGGAGAGTAGATGTCAAAGAAATCAGGCGGCGTGGTGGCGCTCGTGGGCATGTGCGCCCTGAGCTTGTTCTTGCTGAATTGCGGCAGTTCGTCTAACCGGCAGGCAGGCCAGCTTTATGTGATCAGCCAGGCCGAGAACGAAAATAATATAACTTCGTACGCAATCGACCTCAACAATGGCAACCTGTCACAGATCAATTTGACTGAGACGACCTGCAAGACGTTAGCCCAAACTCCTCCCGTAACGTGCGGCCTTCCGGTGAGCATGCTCTTCGATCCAACCGGAGCGACGGCCTTCGCGCTGAATCAAGGGCAATTGGCATCGCCGGTTTCATCCTCGATCGCGCCGACCATCTACAGCTACACCGTCAACTCGGATGGCAGTCTTGCATCGCCAACAATTCCGGCCACGTTGCCCGTCGGAGATACGTCGTTGACGATGACGGAGAACGCCGCCGGAACGTTGTTGTTTGTGCTCGATGTGGGCCCGACTTTGACCCCGACCGATTGCCCCTCCACTCCCAATAATGGGCCGGATTGTCCATCGATACAGGTGTTCAACGCAACGCCGGGGTCGACGACTCTGACGCCGGCATCGGTTCTTCGATTGAGCAGAATACCGACTTCTCTGTCGGTGCTCACATTTACTCCGCCGAATGGGGGGACGACGCAGACGTTGCTGTTCATGACGAGCAGCAAAGACTTGTCGGCCAATAACAATGACAACGAACTCAGCGTATTTTCGGTGGATTCGTCAGGCACACTAACCGAAACGCTGAACTCCCCCTACACGACGGTCCCGGCTCCGGGCGTAGTCCTGGCGGTCAACACGAATGCGCCGCCGCAGACGACGGGCGGAGTGTTTGTTTACATAGGCGCCCAGGGATCGGGAAGCGGCACCGTAACCCAATTTCAGGTTTGCACCGTGGTAGGCGGAGAAGGCAACGACGGCAATAACTGCACGGCTTCAGAAGTTGCGAGCGAGCAACTCATTCCGGTCGGGACGCCCAACGCGGTTGGAAAGAACCCTTTGGCGATGCTGGCAGATCCGACCAACAGTTTTCTCTACGTTGCAAGCAATGGTTCGAATCAGATTTTTGCTTTCCAAATCGCTACCGCAACCGGGGTGTTGAGCCAGCTCACTCCGGCATCAGAACCCTCGCAGGGACAGGGCCCCGCCGCTCTGGTACTGCGTTCGGCTGTTAACTCGAACTACGCTTTTCTCTATGTCTCGAACTACGGTTCGAACACGATCGGAGGATTCACGCCCTCGACGGTTACCGGGGTGCTGAATGCGAATCCGAGCACGACGCTGTTTACACCCGGAGAACCGAGCGCGATGGCAGTCCGGTAGAGGGAGCGGAGCACGAACTTCGCGGAGCGGTCTGCCGGTCGCCTCAGGTCGGCATGCGGAGGATCAGATAACCTCCGATGAAGGCGAAGACAAGGTTGGGGGACCAGGCCGCAACGGTCGGGGGAAGCTGGCTAAGATTGCCCATCGCTTCGAATAGGCCCGAGATCGTCCAATAGAAAACGCCAATTCCGATGGCGGTCGCGACGCCCGCCAGGGCTCCCCGCTTGCCCGCCGACAGGGCGAATGGGATGGCAAGAACGGCCATGACCAGCGTGATCAGCGGATAGGCTATTTTTTTCTGGAGCTGCACCCGCAGCCGCACCACGTCAAAGCCGCTCTGCTCGAGATCGCGGATGTAGCGGCGCAGCTCTTCGTAGTTCATTTCCGAGGACTGTTTGACTTCCTTCTTGAAGTAGGCGGGCGCTTCGGTGAGATGCGGAAACGTGGCGGCATCGAATCTGTGGTAGTTCTCGATGGCGGAGCCGTTCAGGCTGCGCTCCCACCCTTGTTCATAGACCCAGCGGTCCATGGGAGCGGACCAGTGTGCTCGCTCGGCGGTGATGCGGTGCGGTGATCTGGAAAGTCCTGGGATCGAACTGAAAAACGGTAATGCCGCCGAAGGCATCGCGGTCGGGGTCGAATAACTGGTAGTAGTAAATGTCGGAGTGCTGGCCGAAGATCCACTTGCGGTCGGGGCGCAGGTAGGTTTGCGCGGGCTTGCCTTTGATGCGATTGCGAAGCTCGTCCTGCCGTTTGTTTGTATAGGGAAGATAGAACTGATCGGAGGCGAACAGAACGCCCGCGACCAGGGCAGAGGCGAACAGGATGGGGATGATGATCCGGTACAGGCTGATGCCCGTAGCTTTAATGGCGGTGATTTCGTTCGAGCGCTGCAGGAGTCCAAAAGTGACGAGCACGGCCAGCAGCATGCTCATGGGGGCAATCGGGTAATAGAGAAAATACGGGGTGACGTTGAGAAGATACTCGCCCACAACGAGAGCCGAGATGCTGTTTCGCAGAATATCACCGAGCAATTCGAACAGGGTGAATACCAGGAGCAGGGTGACGAAAGCTCCGCCGATCATAAAGAGATAGAGAGCGAAGTCGCGCAGCACATAATCGTCGAGAATGGTGGGGAAGCGGAGGTGCAGGAAACGACGGGGCCTGGAAAAGCGCTCGGGCAGGCTTTTCCGGGCGGCAACGCCGTTGGCGGCCGAGATCGCGGACAGCGACGCCGCCTGAGCCGGCGACCACGCGGGCGATCGTGAGGCGCCCGGCAACGGCACCTTGGAGCTTCGGAACCAGAAACTGATAGGACGCCGTTCGGACTGCCAGAGCAGGAAAGCGCCTCCAATGAGGAAGACGAAATCGGCAGCCCAGACGCCCGCCGCCGGAGACAGCCGCGATTGGCGCGCCAGCGATACTCCGATCAAAGAGATCGAATAGTAGAGGAAGACGAGCAGAATCGTGAGGACGAAGCCGCTGGACTTGCCGCCCTTTTTCGACGAGAGGCCCAGAGGAACGCCGACCATGGCGAGCACGAGGCAGGCGGTGGGCAGCGCAAAGCGGCGATGAAATTCGATCAACATCCAGCGCCGCGTGTCAGGATCGGCCTGGTTGGCGGCCTTCAGCAGTTGCGTGACTTTCATTTCGCTCAACGAAGCGGATTCACTTTGCTGGTGGCTCTGCGCGGCCGGAACCTGAAGCGGAATATCGGTGACCTGAAACGTGGAGATCTGATACTGGTCAGGATTCTTCGAATCGGACTCGTGGGTCGAGCCGTCGGTGAGATGCAGGTCGAGCCTGTCGGAACTCTGGCTGACGAGCAGGCCTTCGCGGGCGAGTGTGACGCGGGGCGCCGCCGGATCGGAAAGGTCGGCAAGAAACACTCCTTTCCAGAGCGCGCCTCCGGCCATCGCTTTCACATCCTGCACATAAAGAATGATCTTCGGGAAGCCTTCATAAAACACGCGAGGCTGCACTTCAAAGGAAGCCTGCGAAGACCCGAGCCGGTTCTGCAACTCGTCGAGCGAGGCCAACGAAAGGGGCGCGACATAGACGCTGTTGACCAGGGCCAGCAGCCAGGCGACGACCACAAAAATCGAGCACACGCGGAGAAAGCTCCAGACACTGAGACCGCTGGCGCGCATGGCGGTGACTTCGCTGTCAGCGGAGAGGCGGCTGAGGCCGATCAGAATGCCGACCAGCACGCCCATCGGGACGGTGTACGTGAGAGCGACGGGGATGGTGTAGAAAAAGATCTGGGCGATGCTGGGCAGCGGGGCGCTGTTGCGCACGACGAGTTCGAGAATCCGGCCGAGGTCGCGCGTGAACAGAATGAACGTGAAGACGGCAGCGCCGATCAGCGCGTGGGAGACGACTTCCCCCAGGATATAGCGGGTGAGGATGCGGATCCGCACAATGCACAATAGTGACTGAATGCGAGTCTAGCACGGAGCGTGGAGCAAAGTTTGCTTTGTGGCGGCCGTTCGTAGAGAATTCGAAACTTGCGCGGAGGAGAAATGAATTTGGCACGCATGCGTAGGAACGCGATTTTGCTGGCGGGGTTGGCCATCGCAGTTGCGGGTTGGGCACAGCAGCCCTCCCAGTTGAAACCGGTCACCGACCGTTTGGCCTCCTCAATTTATGGTGGCTCGTCGATGGTTACCTTAGGGGAACTGACGGACGGCATCGGCGGAAGGCTTACGGGCTCGCCAGCCTACGTAAGGGCAACCGAATGGGCGGCAGCGAAATTCCGGAGCTATGGGATCGAGAATGTGCGCCTGGAGCCCTTCAAGATTGACGCTGGATGGCAGCGTGGGACGGCGAGCGGCGCGATGTTGAGTCCTCTGGCGCGTCCGTTATATGTGGCTTCGCTCGGGTGGGCGCCTTCGACTCCAGCAGGAGGAGTGGAGGGTGCGGTCGTGCTGGTCAGCGACATTTCGGCGGAGGCTCTGGAGTCGCGAGCCGACGAGCTTCAGGGAAAGATCGTTCTGCTGGACAACACCAGGATTTTGGCCGAAGGCTATGGGAAGGCGATGCCGAAGCTGGAGGCTGCATGGCCGTTGTTTCAGAAGGCGGGCGTGCTCGCGGTGATGATGCCGGATCGCACGCCCAGCAACGTCATCAACGCACACGCCGGATTGTGGGGGTCGAAGCTGGTTCCGCTTCCCGACGTCGAGCTGGGAATGGAGGATGCGAAACTGATCCAGCGCGAACTGGAACATGGACCGGTGACAGTGCATTTGACGGTCGAGAATAGGACATCGGGAGAAACGACGGTCAACAACGTGGTCGCGGAGATTCGCGGGCGCGAGCGGCCGGAAGAATGGATCCTGATCGGCGCGCATCTGGACTCGTGGGACTTTGGGACAGGCGCGCAGGATAACGGAACAGGCGCGGTCAGTGTGCTGGAAGTGGCGCGCGCGATGGCGGCTCTTGGCAAGGCTCCGCGGCGCAGCGTGCGATTCGTGTTGTGGGGCGGAGAAGAAGAAGGACTGCTCGGATCGTATGCATATACGCAGGCGCACAAGAGCGAGTTGGCAAAATGCGTGGCTGTTCTCAACACCGATAACGGAGCTGGGCATCCGAAGGGATGGAAAGTGGAAGGACGCGCCGATTTGAAGCAGGCGATGCAGCCTTGGAGCGATGGGCTGCTGAAGGATCTTAGCGGCGGCGATCTGTCGACGGAGACGACTTACGATACCGATCATGGGCCGTTTATGTTACAGGGAATTCCGGCGCTCGATCTGTGGGTGGACATGACGCATTACATGGAGATCCATCACAAAGCGAGTGACACGCTGGATAAAGTGGATCCGCTGGATTACAAAGCGGGAACGGCGATTGTGGCGGCAACAGCTTATGCGATTGCGGAGAGCGATAAGCCGATTGCGCCGCACATTGATCATGCGGCAGTGAAGGAGATTCTGCGCAACGCTAAGCTGGAAGATATGGTCGAGAACGCTGGAGTTTGGAAGCCGTAGAGAGCTGCGAGCTTCGAGCTTGGAACCTAATCGGGCTACAGTTGGGTGGGAACGCGACTTAGATATTAAAGATTCGCGGCTCGTTCCGAAACGGAACGCTGTTTACTGAGTAGTAATGGTAGCCCCCCACCCCCCTTGGTGCGGTCTTGTAAACTCAAAGACTTAGCGACATTCGCCTGCCAGGTCTTTGAGGAATAAGGGCTTATACGTAAAGTATTTATTACTCAAAGACTTAGTTTGCTCGGCGTCCGGGGTCCGAGGTCGAACCGACGACGGCCTAACTTCAAGATCCTTCGCTTCGCTCAGGCCCGCTAACCGCCTCAAATTGTCAAAGAGCGATTCGCAGATTGGACTGCACTACTTTTATTGTAACTTGGCTCGTCAAGGACATTGGTCACAACTGCGGCGGTGGAAGTAAGAAGTGAGTAAGTGGGAGACCTCCCGGTTTCGGCGACATCCTACGTCTCGAAAATCGCGAGACCCTTCGGCAAACTCACGGTAGGCTTTTGGGGCACCCGCTGGCGAATGTTGGGCGAACAAAATATTTATTGGAATACACATATGTACGTACATGAGGCGTAGAGACAATAAACGAAAGGGGTTCGGGGATTTCTGGGTGGTCAAACAGGGCTTGACAAGGTGTGCTATAGGGACAGATCGGACTGGCATGGGGTGGGGCCAGTTTTCGGGTTTCGGATGGGCTGAGGGCGGTTTTCCTGGGGCGTCGTGTCTGTCCCAGGGTCACCCATGAATTGGGGAATATTCCGTCTGTCCCCGAATTTCTCCCCGAATTTCCCCCTTGACGTTATTGGAGTAGCATTGAATAGCATAATCATTCCGCATATGGGAACTGTGGCACCTACCCTTCCGCCGCCGGCTGCCAGGCTTAAAGGATTGACTCTTCCGTCCGGATGGGTTGTCACGGAGGAAATCCAACGAGTGCCTGGCGCGACGGGCGGACAGTTTTCCTGTGGGTACAAGGTTCAAAGGGACGGCAAAATCGCCTTTCTCAAGGCCCTGGACTACTCAAAAGCAGGAGAGATCGCAGCGGCGACCGGGATCGATGTTCTTACCGCGCTTCAAGCTCTGATTAACGGTTACCAATTTGAACGGAATCTTCTACGGGACTGCAAGCAGAAGCGGATGGACCGAATCGTCATGGCGCTCGAAGACGGTAGCGTTAGGGTTGACACCGGTACCTTCGGGGAAGTCAATTATTTGATTTTTGAGGCGGCTGACGGGGATGTGCGAAAACACCTCTCATTATTTCAAAATCTTAATGTCATTTGGATTCTGAAATGCCTGCACCACATCGCGACTGGTCTGTACCAGCTTCATTCCGCCAAGGTGGCCCATCAGGATTTGAAGCCGTCAAATGTGCTCGTATTCGATGCGGATCTATCAAAGGTTGCTGATCTTGGATGCGCATCTATAGAGGGTACGATTTCTCCTCGGGACGGTTGCGAATTTGCCGGCGATAGGACTTATGCGCCTCCGGAACTACTATACCGCTCGATGGACCCCGATTGGCGCCGTCGTCGACAAGCAGCGGACGTGTACCACCTAGGAAGCATGGTCACATTTTTCTTCTGCGGAGTAAGCATGACGGCGATGATTCTCGACAAGATGCCCGCTGACCACCTGTATACCGTCTGGGGTGGTAGCTACTCTGAGGTCCTCGCGGAGATCCGAGACGCGTTTGGCTTGGCGCTCGAAGAGTTCGCAAGAAACGTTCCGGGCGAGCAGTTGAGGAGGACACTTCGCGAGGCCGTGAGTCAATTGTGTGATCCAGAACCGTTGCGGCGGGGGCACCCTTCGAATCGACGCGGTTCTGCGAATCCCTATTCCTTGGAGCGGTACGTCAGTCTTTTTAGTCACTTGGCGCAACGAGCGACGATCGGGATCTTGGAGAAGAAATAAATTGTTCCTAGAACGGAAAGACCGACACGTCGTGCCGCGTTGGCGAGACTTCCCAACAACTCTCGCACTTGGAGAGCTTGAGAACCCGAGAGCTTCTGAACCAATAGGTTCGGACGACAAGGAGACAATTGCCAAGCGCGTGGAGGAATTTCAAACCGATCGCGACGTATGGCACGCCGCCGACCTTCTCAGTTCTGCTTCCGTCGTCGGCGATTTGGAGAGCGCTGATCTAGCTCGCAAATTTATCCTGTCGAACCCAGCCGGAGCGCCCAAGGCGCTCCTCTCTTTTGCGTCCGGAGTTTCCCACGAAGGCGTTCACGAAGACCCCGCTTCCCAGGGGCAAGATGCTCACCAAGGACTTATCCACCGGATCAGGGCACGACTTCGCAACGAACCGCGAAATGCCATTCTATGGGTCGAACTCTCTCGACTCTACACTCTGCATGGGGATAATCGGCGTTCCCTTAGGACCATGACTACTGCGGCAAACCTTGCGCCCGACAATCGGTTCGTCGTCAGATCGGCGGCGCGGCTCTTTCTCCACGAACACGATGCAGCAACGGGGCTCAAGATCATTCGCAGGGCCGCCGGCGCAAAACGTGATCCTTGGCTGTTGGCCGCAGAGATCGCGACGGCTTCCGCTTCACAGTCGGCGGCACTCTTCGCCAAAATTGGTATTAATCGTAATGAGGACGATAGCATTTCGCTCTTCGCCCGCACTGAGTTGTCCAGTGCGCTAGCGACTTTAGAGATGGAGAACGGAAAGTCGCGGAGGGCACGACAGTTGTTCCGCAAATCGCTCCAAGGCCCCAATGAGAACAGCGTTGCTCAAGTGGAATGGGCTAACCGCAAAATCGGAGGATTGGAGATTGGTAAGGAGCTACTGACGCTGCCAAAAACGTTTGAGGCGAGTGCCAGTCTCAACCTGGTCGCAGGCGAATGGAACCGTGCGATAGCGAATGGCATGGAATGGCTTCGTGATCAGCCGTTTTCAAAGGACCCAGCCGTCTTCACATCGTACGTTGCATCGCTGACAGAAGACTACGAAAAGTCGATCAGCATTCTTAAGAAAAGTCTGAACGCGAACCCAGGCGATCCTCTGCTCATTAACAATCTTGCTTTCGCTCTCGGAAGCGCCAATCGGGTAGGGGAGGCTGAGAGAGTTCTAGGGAGAATTGACCTAGAGCAGAGCGAGGGCCTTTCGGCCATCACTCTGGCTGCGACGGCAGGTCTATTGCTTTTTCGAGAAGGGCTTCCCGACCGCGGAAGAGAGTTCTACGAGCTCGCAATCTCAAGAGCCACGGCGCAAGGTAATTCGAAGTATAGGGCGATGGCCAGACTGTACCTTGCTCGCGAGGAACTGATCGCCGCTACCCCCGCTGCCAAAACGGCCGTCAATCGAGCGCTCCTCGATGCCGCAAAAGTGGAGGACAAAGAGGTGGCCTTCATCGCCGATCAGGTCCGGACGCTTGAGGCGTCGACGAAATCCGAAAATCCCCGTCCAACCTCACCTGTGCGGTTTGGCCACGGAGGTAGAGTCTAGGGAAAGCCCGAGGACAAACGCGACAGTCTCCGGTACCCTCCCGCCGAACGTCCGAGTTCCTACGCTGGTGGGTGGGCCACGTCTCCGGCGCGGGTAAGTACAAACCTCGTGGCTATGTTTCGGCAGAGAAGGTTTGCGCAATCAGCGCGAAAAGTACACTTCTCGAAAAGCGCGAGGAGTGGGCACCCGCATTTCTGTGGAGACTTCAGAAAACTAACTTCTCTTCAGGAACAGCGCGCCGAGCGGGGGCAGGGTTAGGCGCAGCGAATAGGGGCGGCCGTGGGTGGGTTCGGCAAGGGCTTCGGTGCCGCCCATGTTGCCCATGCCGGTTCCGTTGTAGTCCCGGGCGTCGCTGTTGAGTAACTCTTTCCAGTAACCGCCCGTGGGCACGCCTACCATGTAACCGAGTCTGGGGACGGGGGTGAAGTTACACACTACGAGATATGGTGTCGTCGGGCGATTCGGCCTTTGCGCAACAGCGAGATGATGCTGGCGGGGGCGTCGTTGCAATCTACCCACTCGAAGCCGCGCGGGTCGTTATCGAACCAGTGCATGGCCGGCTCGCTGGAGTAGAGGCGATTGAGTTGCGCGACCAAGGCCATCAGGCCGCTGTGCACGGGGTATTGCAGCACGTTCCAGTCGAGGCTGCGGTCGTGCGACCACTCGCTGACCTGGCCAAACTCGTCGCCCATGAAAAGCAGTTTCTTTCCCGGCTGGGCAAACATGTAGGCGTAGAGCAGGCGCAGGTTGGCGAAGCTCTGCCACTCGTCTCCGGGCATTTTGCCGATGAGGGAACCTTTGCCGTGAACGACTTCGTCGTGGCTGAGGGGCAGAACGAAATTCTCGTGCAACGAGTAGAGCATGCGGAAGGTGAGCTTGTTGTGGTGATACTGGCGATGAATGGGATCCTGCTGGAAGTACTTGAGCGTGTCGTGCATCCAGCCCATGTCCCATTTGAAGCCGAAGCCGAGGCCGCCGAGATGGGTGGGGCGTGAAACCATGGGATAGGAAGTGGATTCTTCGGCGTAGGTCTGAATATCGGGATGTTCCTTGTAGGCCTCCAAGTTGAAGCGGCGCAGGAAGTCGATGGCTTCCAGATTTTCGCGTCCGCCGAACTGGTTGGGAATCCACTCGCCCTCGTTGCGCGAGTAATCGAGATAGAGCATGGAGGCGACGGCGTCCACGCGCAGGCCGTCGATGTGATACTTGTCGAGCCAGAACATGGCGCTCGACATCAGGAAGCTGCGGACCTCGGTGCGCCCGTAATTGAAGATGTGAGTCTTCCAGTCGGGGTGAAATCCCTGGCGGGAATCGGAATGCTCGAACAGGTGGGTGCCGTCGAAGAAGGCGAGGCCGTGACCATCGGAAGGGAAGTGCGATGGAACCCAGTCGAGAATGACGCCGATATTGTGCTGGTGGAGATAATCGACGAGATACATGAAATCCTGCGGCGTGCCGTAGCGCGCGGTGGGCGCGAAGTAGCCGGTGGTCTGGTATCCCCAGGAGCCGTAGAAGGGGTGCTCCATGATGGGGAGCAATTCGACGTGGGTGAAGCCGAGGCGGTTGACGTGATCGGCGAGGCGGGGCGCGATTTCGCGGTAGGTGAGCGGGCGATTGTGCTCTTCGGGAACGCGCATCCAGGAGCCGAGATGAACTTCGTAGATGGAGATGGGCGCGTGGGTGGAATTGGCGGCGCCGCGATTATTGGAGATAGCCAGCGTCATTCCAGGTGTAATCGAGATCCCAGACGACCGAGGCGGTGCGGGGCGGCTTTTCGGCGAGGATGCGCAACCGGGTCGGCTTTGTCGGCGCGGTAGCCGTGCTGGGTGGAGTCGATATGGAACTTGTAGAGCTGCGCCCTTGGTGACGCCGGGGATGAAGCCTTCCCAGATTCCGGAGGAGCCGCGAGGCTGCGAGCTGATGGGAAGTGGGGTTCCAGCCGTTGAAGCTGCCGATAACACGAGACGCGGCGGGCGTTCGGGGCCCAGAGGCTGAACACGGCACCGGCGGTGCCGTGGGACTCGACCAGATGCGCGCCCAGTTTGTCGTAGATGCGATAGTGGCTGCCCTCGTTGAAGAGGTAGAAGTCTTCGGGGGTCAGGAGAGAGACATCGTAACGGACCGGAGAAGGGTGCTCGGCGGGCGGATTCGTGGTCGGATTCATCAGTGATAGCGTTCAGAGTTAGTGTAGTCCGAATCGGGGGCCGGATAACGATCGGGCTTATGCCATACTAAAATTTTGCCGATCATAGTAGAGGGAACGCGGAAGACATGGCGCAAATTCGGGTGGTCATTCTGTGGCATCAGCACCAGCCCTTTTATAAGGACCTGGTGACGGGGCAGTACCGGCTGCCCTGGACGCGACTGCACGCGCTGAAGGACTACTACGGGATGGTGAAGTTGCTGGATGAGTTTCCGCAGGTGCATCAGACGTTTAATCTGGTGCCGTCGCTGATCCGGCAGATTGAGGATTACGTTTCGGGGGAGGCGCAGGATCCGTTTCTGCAGGTGGCGAGCCGTCCGGCGAAGGATCTGACGCTGGAGGAACGCCGGTTTGCCCTGCAGTATCTGTTTCAGGCGCATCCGGCGAACGTGATCGGGCGCTATCCGCGATACCGCGAGCTGTTCGAGAAATTTCGCAGCGCGGGAAGCGTCGCCGGAAAACGCGGAGAAATATTTTCTGCCGCAGGATTTCACCGATCTGCAGGTGCTGTCGCAGATTGGATGGTTCGACGAGTATTTTCTGGAGGAAAAAGATATTGCGGGGCTGATCCGCAAGGGACGGAACTACTCGCTCGAAGACCAGCGGCTGGTGATCGCGCGGGAGCGGGAGTTGCTGGGCGCGCGTCTTGCCGGCGCACGCCGAGGCGGCGCGCAAAGGGCTGATCGAGATTTCGACCTCGCCCTTCTATCACCCGATTCTGCCGCTGGTTTGCGAC
The DNA here is from genome assembly GCA_963791085.1 of uncultured Acidobacteriaceae bacterium. Taxonomy (GTDB): domain Bacteria; phylum Acidobacteriota; class Terriglobia; order Terriglobales; family Acidobacteriaceae; genus Acidiflorens. The sequence continues at coordinate 1,581,417 of CAWBQG010000001.1, forward strand.
ACGCAGATCGGGGCGGTATCGTCGCCGGGGCTGCCGCTGCCGCAGAACCGGTACCGGCATCCCGAGGATGCGCGCGAGCAGTTGCTGCGCGGACTCGATCTGCACGAAAAAGTGTTTGGAACGCGGCCGCAAGGGAGTGTGGCCTTCGGAGGGGAGCGTTTCCGAAGAAGTGCTGGGAATCGCGCAGAAGCTGGGCGTGCAGCTGGATGGCGACCGACGAAGGCGTGCTCGGGCGAAGCCAGGGACTGTTTTTTGCGCGCGATGGCAATGGCTATTTGAATTCGGATCTGGCGCACCGGCTTTACACCATCTATCGCTACGAAAAGGCCGGAACGGAAGATGAACCTGTTGTTTCGCGATCACACGCTTTCGGATCTGATCGGATTTGTGTATTCGGGAATGCCGCCGCAGGATGCGGCCAATAATCTGATTCACGAAGATCAGGGAGTCGGCGCGGCCCATCGTGCAAAGCGGCGCAGGATGCGGTGGTTCCGATTATTCTGGATGGCGAAAATGCCTGGGAATACTATCCGCAATCGGGGCGCGAATTCCTGCGAAGGTTCTACGATGCGCTGCAGCAGGAACCGGGAATGGAAGCGGTGACCGTGAGCGAGGCGATTGCGCGGCAGAAGAACAAGGGACATCTGAAATCGCTGGTGCCGGGATCGTGGATCAACGCGAATTTCAACGTGTGGATCGGGGCTCCCGAGGACAACAAGGCCTGGGACTATTTGTATGCGGCGCGGAATTTCTATGCGCAGGCCGCGCCGAGTGCGACGGAGGAGCAACGCAAACTGGCATGGGAGGAAATCCTGATCGCCGAGGGCAGCGACTGGAACTGGTGGTACGGGCCGGAGCATCACTCGGCGAACGATCGCGATTTCGACGAACTCTATCGCAAGCACCTGTCGAATGTTTACCAGGCGCTGGGTGGAACGCCTCCCGATTATCTGGCACAGCCGATCACGGGTTTATTGGGGCGGCCGGCGTTTACTCCGCAGAGCGCATACATTCATCCTCGGGTTACGGGCGACATGGTGCGCTACTTTGAGTGGATGGGGGCGGCGCGCTATACGGCGGACAATCGCTCGGGTTCGATGCACGGCAAGCAGTTTTTGCTGGACGGGTGTATGCGGGGATCGACGAGCAATATGTGTACGGGCGGCTGGATTTCGCGAGCAAGGTTCCGGAAGGCGCTTTTCAAGTGGTGGTGAATATGGAGTCGTGGACGAACCATGCGGTCGATCCGCGGCGCGAGTTGCGTCTGGAGGTGGCGGTGGAAGAGGGGCGGATTCAGTCGTGGTCGGTGAGCGAGGCGAACGAAGGAGAGTTGGGGAAATCGACGGAGCGCAAACGATGTGGTGCGCATCGCGCTGGCGCGCAACTTTGAATTCCGCCTGCCGCTCGCCTGGCTGCTGGCCGCGCCGCTGGACCTGGAGAAAGTGCGCGGGCCGCGCAGTTCCGACATACTGACCACCCGCCTGCGGCTGCGCTTCAGTTTGTGGAAGGACCGCCTGCCCGTCGACGCGTTGCCGGTCGAGGGCTGGATCGAACTGGAATTACTCACCGAGGACGACTTGATGGCAATCGGTGTATAGGCATTGCCGTTCGTCGTTCGCGAGCCATCCTTTGCCGCTCGTCCTTCGCTATTCGCGCCACGCCTATGGCGTGTGACTTGCGGCGAACGACGAAGGACGAACAGCGAACGACGATCGCGCTACTGTCCCGTGACAGCGCTCGTCATGGTGAGCGGACGATTTAATTCCATCACCAGTTCGGTGCCAGCCGGCAGCGTGGCTGACCGATGCTTGCCGAGCCAGTGCGAAACCGTGACGGTGGCGCCGATTGCCCCGCCAATCACCAAACCTTTGGCGCCTCCAATCAGGCCGCCCATGATCATTCCTCCGCCGGTGCCCATGCCAATCTGTGTCAGGTCTGTCGCCGTCGTGGCCGGCGCCTTTGAACTGGCCCTCGGTGTTGACATCGGTGCCGTGACGGGCGTTGGTATCAACCAAGCTGCCGTTAAAAGTGAAGCGGTCGCCGTTGGGGAGCACCAGGTTCTCGGGAAAGACCGCGATCGTGGGCTTACCGGCAATGCGGCGCGGTTCGGTCGTTCTGGTGACGCGGCCCTCGACGGTTGCGCCGACGGGGATCACGGTCTTGCCGTCGAGCACGACCGGTTCGGTGACGCGGGCCGAAAAAGCGTCTCCGGTTTTTGAGCTGAAGGTGGTCAGGGTAGTGTCGAGTTTCATTTTGACGGCGGTGCCGGTGGGCAGGGAAGTCTGCGCCGGCGGCCAGGGCTGCCACCAGGACGATGCTTGCGAGGACGATTAGCCTTTTCATAGAACCTCCTAAAGTCGTTGTAGAGCTAAATATTTTTTATTTGCCCCGCCTGAATCACGTCATCGACCGGCGCCCGGTCGTTCTGGTTGTCGCCGCGATAGAGGTAACGCACCAGGCCGCCGCGATCAATCACCAGCGTCGCGGGATGCGCAATGTTCACCGCATCGGTGCCCAGGGCATGGTGCAAGCCATAGAGCTTGGTCACGGTGCGATCCTCATCGAGCAAGAACGGAAACGAGATGGGGTGCTTTTCCAGGAATTTCCCCGGCTTCCACATGCCATCGCGTTTTTCCGCCGCGAGAAATGCCACCTGCGCTCCTGCCGATTCGATTTCGGGTTTCCTCGACTCAAACTGAGCCATGCGCTTCACGCAATTCGGTCACCAGGTCCCGCGCAAAAATTCAAGAACCAACGGCCCTTGCTGGAGGAAACCGGCGAGAGTAAACATGCCCTCGCGGTTCGCCGCCCCCAAAGAAAAGCCGGGAGCACGCGATCCGATTTCCAAAGTCTCGGTACGGGACTGCATCTTGGAATTGACTCTAAGGCAGGTGGAATCCGGGAACAACAAGGGAAAGTGCGATGGAACCACGATAGGTAATGTGCTGGGAAATGCGTGGCTCCGCCGGAAGCTGAATTGGCGGCACGCATTCGGCAAACATGTTAAAGCGCACAAAACCGAAGGTTGCAGCGCACAGCGCCGCTCTTGCCGCTCCGATATAATCACTAGTTTTGAAGAGATCAAGAGGTCGATAAGAAAGGCAGAGACAACAGATGACTAATATCGGAGCAATTCTCGGGCGGGAAGTGCTGGATTCACGCGGCAATCCTACGGTGGAAGCGGAAGTGGTGCTGGCGAGCGGAACGGTGGGGCGGGCGATCGTCCCCAGCGGCGCGTCGACCGGCGAGCATGAGGCCGTGGAACTGCGCGACGGCGACGCCGAACGGTACAAAGGTAAAGGCGTGCTGAAGGCGGTCGAAAACGTGAACGGCGAAATCGCTGAGGCGCTCGCCGACATGGACGCCGCCGATCAGCGCGCGCTCGACGCCAGGATGATCGAACTCGATGGCACGCCGAATAAAGCGCGTCTGGGCGCGAATGCGATCCTTGCGGTTTCGATGGCGGCGGCGCGCGCGTCGGCCAACGAATATGGGCTGCCTCTCTATCGCTATTTGGGCGGAGCGGGCGCGAACACACTGCCAACTCCGATGATGAACATTCTGAACGGCGGCGCCCATGCCGATAACAACGTGGACTTCCAGGAATTCATGGTCATGCCGGTCGGCGCGCCGAGTTTTGCCGATGCGTTGCGCTGGGGAGTCGAGGTATTTCACATGCTGAAGGGCGTGCTGAAGAAGCGCGGATACAGCACGTCGGTCGGCGACGAAGGCGGATTTGCTCCGTCAGTGAAGTCGAATGTCGAGGCGATTGAAGTTGTGCTCGAGGCAATTCAGCAAGCCGGATACAAGCCCGGAGAAGAGATTGCGATTGCGCTCGATCCGGCGGCCAGTGAATTCTTCCAGGATGGCAAATATGTGTTCAAGAAGTCGGACAAGTCGGCGAAAAGCTCCGACGACATGGTGCGCTTCTACGCGAAGTGGGCCAACGATTATCCGATTGTTTCGCTCGAAGACGGACTGGCCGAGAACGACTGGGAAGGCTGGCAGAACCTGACCAAGGAACTCGGCGGCAAGATCCAGTTGGTGGGCGACGACATTTTTGTCACCAACATGGAGATTTTTGCCAAGGGAATCGAGAAGGGCATCGCCAATTCGATCCTGATCAAGCTGAACCAGATCGGCACGGTCAGTGAGACGCTCGACACGATGGACCTGGCGCGGCGCAACGGGTACACATCCGTGATTTCACACCGCTCCGGCGAAACCGAAGACACATTCATCGCCGACTTCGCAGTCGCGACCGGCGCTGGGCAGATCAAAACGGGCTCGGCGTCGCGCACCGACAGAATTTCCAAGTACAACCAGTTGCTGCGGATTGAAGAGGAGTTGGGCGGCGGGGCGAGGTTTTTGGGGATTAGGGCGCTGAACTACAAGGGATAGTAGATTCCGTTCAATGGATATGCCAGAAAAAGCCCGATGAGAGAATATAGCTAACGCAACAGGTAGTTACCGATTGCTATCTTGAACCAGATTGCCCCAGCCGCCGCAGATACTTCTGCGCCTTCTGCACGTCGCGGCCGATCTGCTCTTTCAGCGCTTCGATTGAGGGAAACTTGATCTCATCGCGCAGACGATCGAGGAAATGAAGTTCGACTTCCGTTTCCGCCGAAAGTTGGAGGGGATGGAAATTCAGCAGGTGGGATTCGATGGCGAAGGAATCGGCACCGAAGGTTGGCCGGTTGCCGACGTTAGTCACTGAGTCGAAACATTCTTCATTTTGACCGCTGCCGATGCGCGTGCGGGTAATGTAGACACCGTCTTTCGGGACAAGTTCTTCATAGCGCGCCAGGTTGATGGTGGGCACGGTGTACTTTGCGCCGTAGCCGCGTCCACGGCCGGGCGTGGAGAGAATGCTGAAGGGGCGGCCAAGCAGGTGACGGGCGCGGCTGGCGCGGCCTTCAGAAAGCAGTTTGCGGATGTGGCTCGACGAAACGCGCTCGCCGCGGAGGCGCATTTCAGGATAGTCGTGGACCTCAAATCCCATCTCGCGGCCAAGGTCACGTAATACCTGAATATTTCCAGCCGCCTTGTTTCCAAAATGGAAGTTATAGCCTTCATGAACTTCGCGCGCGTGAAGATGCCGCTTGAGAATGTCGTGGGCAAACTGGTGCGGCGTCATCAGCGAGAGGTCGCGCGTGAAGGGCAGCAACAGAACGGCGTCCACGGCGGTGGTCGCGAGCAGGCGCAGCTTCTCCGCTGTCGGGCTTAATAGTTTGAAGGTGTGATCGGGGCGAAGGATACGCGCCGGGTGCGGCTCGAAAGTGACGACTACGGAATGGGCATGAGCGGCCTGGGCACGGCGGACAATTTCTTCGAGGACGGCGCGATGAGCGCGGTGCACGCCATCGAAGTTGCCGACGGTGACGATGGTGGGGCCGAAGTCGGCGGGGATGTCGGCGAGTTTGTGAAAAGTCAGCATCGAGAGTCTTTTTACCGCCGAGACGCCGAGGACGCCGAGGAAATCTTTTTTATCAAATCTTGGCGTCCTTAGCGTCTCGGCGATGAGATTAAATTTCAAACTCCAGCTTCATCCCGTCATAAGCCAGTCTCACCCCCGGCGGCAAAGTTGCGTTTGTTGCTTCGTGCGGGAGATCGTGACAGATATGCGTGAAAAAAGCGCGTTTCGGCTTGACCTCGGCCACGATCGCCAGCGATTGCTCGACGGTGGAATGCGTGGGATGCGGCATGTAGCGCAGCGCATCCAGGAAAAGGACGTCGAGATTGCGCAGCTTGTCGAGCGATTCGGGCGGCACGGAGCTGTGGTCGGTGAGGTAGGCAGCCGATCCGAAGCGGAAACCGAGAATGGGGGTTTCACCGTGGATCACCGTCACCGGTTCGAAGCGCGCGCCGTGGAGTTCGATGGGCGCTTCTAGGGGCTTAAGTTCGACCAGCGGCAGGCCTCCAAATTTGTAGTCGGCTTCAAAAATGTAACGGAACATTTTGCGCAGAAACTCGCAGTTGTGCGGGGTTGCGTAAAGCGGCAGCTTGCCGGGCTTGTGGCGATAGGTGAGCGGGCGCAGGTCGTCGATACCGAGAATGTGGTCAGCATGGGTATGCGTGTAGAACACGGCATCGAGCTGGGTGATGTTCTCGCGCAGCGCCTGCTCGCGGAAATCGGGGGTGGTATCGATCACGACGTGATGGCCGTTGTAGCTGAGCATGATGGAGGGACGGGTGCGACGGTCGCGGGGATCGCTCGAATGACAGACGGCGCAGTCGCAGCCGATGGTGGGAACTCCCATCGATGTGCCGCTGCCCAGAACCGTCAAAGTCGCACGCATGGCAGGAGTGAGCCTCAGCCGTTGGTACCGGTGATGGGGCCGGGGGCTTGGGGAGCGCGCGCGAGAGCGTTGGTGACTTCGACATAGGCCATGCGCAGCTCGTAGAGGCAATTCTGCAGGAACGCTTGTTCCTTGGGCGTGAGGTTGCCCTTGGTTTTTTCGCCCAGCATAGAGAGCGTATCAATGGCCTGCCGGGCGCCGATCAAGTCCACGGCAGGCTGCGCCCCCTGCTCGTGCATCAGGCCCAACTGAAGCATGGCCGACATGTAGAGAGAGGCCATGAAGCGCTCGAAGCTCACCTCGAGTTCTTTGGAGGAATGGCCGCTCAACTCGACGCGGCGGTCGAGATCGCGCGCCGACTCCCGATAGGCATCGTGCTGTGCCTGCTGTTCGGAGGCGGTCGGCGGCTCCGGCGCAACGGGTTCGGAACCAGGCGCGATGGCAGCGGGATCGACCGCAACCGGCGCAGTCGTTGGCGCGGCGGGCTGCACCGCGGCCGGCGCCGGCGCAGGGCTGGGCTGTTCACGCTCTTCTGCCTGATCATCCACCGAGGGACGCAGGTCGCCATCGGCGGTAAACAAGCGGCGGTCGCTTACTTTGAATTCACTGTCTTTTCTTTTGTCGGCCATATGATTTTCCGATCTCCTGGCAGAGTGCGCCAGCGAAGCACTTCTGACGCCGGCAAGCAGCAGTTTGGCGTCGAGGTCGCCAGCCGCCGGTGCACTAAACGATAGGGAGCGTCGCCGATTTCAGCGTCGCCACCCCGGCACGCAAGTTCTTGCCCACGGCCTCGCGCCGCAGATAACCGAGCGCCACATCGCGGTCCCCGGTGTCCAAAGGCAAATTGGCGCTGCTGGTGATCTCGCCGGCGTCTTTTTCCTCAGCCTGAACCTTCGTGCCGGGCGCGGGCAATGGGCCTTCAACATAGAAGGCCATAAATTGACGGTGCACGGCGCCGCGCGAGCGAATGCGCTCGACGATCTCCTGGCCAAGATAGCAGCCCTTGGCGAAATTCAACGCGCGCATCTGGCCGGTTTCCTGAGGCAGGTCGCGCTCGCGAATGTCCACGCCATAAAGTGGAAGGCCCCAACTGACACGCTGCCACTCCAGCGCGTCTGAGCCAACCGCGGTTGCGCCGGCGGCAAGCAGCGCCTCGCATGTTGGCTTCATCTTATCGGGCGCCAGCCAGATTTCGTACGACGAGCCGGCGGGATCGTCGGTGCGCACCACGGTGCATTGCACGCAGGCGCACGCGCAATCGCAGGTGGGCGTGACTAACGCAAGCGGCGCGAGGTCGGGCACATGGATTCCGGCGGCGGCCATTACGTTCTTTGCTTTCGGCCCCGCTATGCCGATGGACGTAAGGGCCGCGCTGGCGTCTGCGACTTCCACGTCGTCCATGATGATGAACTTATCGAAATGGGCCAGGACTTTTTCGCGCAGGCGCGCGTCGGTATCGACCATAAGCGAGTCGCCCAGGTTATAGGCATAAAGATCGGCCTGGATGTGGCCCTGCGCATTCAGCAGAAACGCATAAACGCCGTGCCCAGAAGCAAGATCGCGAATGTTATTCGTTACCATGCCGTTCAGCCAGCGCACGCGGTCGCTGCCAGTGAGCCGGATCTTGGACCGCCCGCCGAGATCATAGACTCCGCAGCCAGAGAGCAGTGCGCGGAATTCGGCGTGCGCGTCGCCAAAGGCAGACGGCGTGGCCGGACCGGGAGTTGAGTTGGCTTCTGTAGCGGTAGTCATGGCTGCTGGTTGATTATAACGAAGGACACCGTAAGGCTGGACACGACGAAAGGAATCGACCGCCAGCGAATACGTTAGCGCCCGGCTGGACCCGCTTTACGGCAAGAGTTGGAGGCGCGCTCGCCCGCCTCGCGCGCGAGGTCAGTTTGTTTTCTGCAGCCTCGATATCAGCTTCTGGGCGAGGTTCTCATCGGATTCCGACCAAAGCAGCCGCCCGGTTGCGCCGGAATTGCTTTCCATCTTCGCCGTAAATTCAACCAGTCGCTGCACATTGGTAAGTACGCGGGTTTCGGTTTCCAAAGTGAGGCCTACTTCTTCGTGCAGAAAAGGAGTATCGAGGCCGAAATCGATCTGGATGTGACCGGCGGCAGCGGCCGCATTTTCTTCGAATTCGAGGCCGTGGGCGATCACGCGCAACAGGGAGGGCTCCAGTATCCATTGCTCGCCGGCATTCGCGGGACCCCACAAATCCCAATAGGCTTCGAAGACATAGGCGTAATCGTCGTGGAGAAAGTCGACGGCCACTCCCGCCGCTTCTTCCGGCGGAATGCCGGGGACGAAACGGCGTTCGACAATGCTGGGTTCGCTCCAGGAAACCGGCTGAATGGCCGCATAGGTAATCCCGGGTCTTGCCGCCGAACAAGGAATCTGCCGAAGTACGCTGACGGTGCGAGGCAGAATATCCGGCAAATCAAAGGTCGGGAACCAAAGGCTCAAGTAAAGCGAATCGGCCATCCGAGTATTTTAAATCGAAGAAGTGCTTTTGAAGTACGAGCGGATGGCGATGCAGGATGAAGATACGGAAAAGCGAGGAACAGTGGGCAGCTACTTGCCTTCCGTGGATTCGCGCGCGATCGGCAGCGGACTCTGGCTGCTGTCTGTCAGTGTGCATTTGTGGGCATTGAACTGGCTTTGGATAGACGACTGTGCATTCCCGCGGGCAGGGTCACCAGCGAACTGGGCGTTGCATCGTTCACAGATTCCCAACGCTGGAATGTTTCTGACGCGCCGCACGATTCGAAGATTGCGTTTAGGCATGTCCAAAGTCTAGCGCATCGCAAAGGATGGGCCTAGACCTGTGGAAATCAAAACGCCCACCACCGAGTGCACGCAAGGCTGGCCAGCTTGCCTCGCGCTGTGCTATTCTCTTTATCGTTACGAAAACGATAAGAGACAGGAGTGCAATAGGTTAGTGCTAGCCAGACAGCAAAAGCAATCCGTCGTTGACGCGTATCGCACGCACGCTACCGATACAGGCAGTCCCGAAGTTCAAATCGCGCTATTGAGCGAGCGCATCGGTCAACTCACGGAGCACTTCAAAGCGCACATGAAAGATCACGGCTCACGCCGTGGGCTTCTGATGATGGTGAGCCGGCGCCGACGCCTGCTCGACTATTTGAAGAAATACGACTCGGAACGCTACAAGGCCGTGATTTCGAAACTCGGCATCCGCAAGTAAATGTGTCCGGCCCGCGTGGGCCGGCTTGAACTCCGAGAGCCTTAGCAACGTGCGTTTTCCCAACCGCGACGGCCACTGGCATTTGCCTTTCGCCTCTCGCCTATCTACGCGAACTCCGCATTGGCGCGTGAGCTCCTGCCCAAACGAGGATGATCTATGAAGCCTGAACCCATTACAGTCACCGTCGAAATCGCCGGCGGGAAAACCATCTCATTTGAAACCGGAAAATTGGCGAAGCAGGCACACGGCTCGGCCGTAGTGCGCCTGGGCGAGAACACGGTTCTTGCCACGGCGGTTGCCAATCCTGAACCGCGCACCGGCATCGATTTTTTCCCGCTCACGGTCGACTACCGCGAGTACACCTATGCCGGCGGCCGTATTCCCGGCGGATTCATCAAGCGCGAAGGCCGTATGAGCGAGCGCGAAGTCCTCACCAGCCGCCAGATTGACCGGCCGATTCGGCCAATGTTCGCCGAGGGTTTTAAGTGCGAGACGCAGGTGATCGCCTTCGTCTTATCGGCGGATACCGAGAACGATCCCGACGTGGTCGGCATTAACGCAGCTTCTGCCGCCCTGACGGTTTCCGATATTCCATTTCTGGGCCCGATCGGCGCGGTGCGGGTCGGATTGGTCGATGGGCGTTTTATCGCCAATCCCACCTACACGGAAATGCGCGAAGGCCTGTTGAACATCATGGTTGTGGGCACGGCCGATGCGATCATGATGGTCGAGTCGGGCGCGAAGGAAGTGAAGGAAGAGACGGTGGTCGACGCCATCGAGTTCGCGCACGCCGAAATCAAGAAGATTTGCGCGGGTATCGAGGAGTTGCGGCGCAAGGCCGGTAAGCCGAAGCGGAAGGTAACGCCGCCCGAGTTCGATCAGGCGTACTACAAAGCGCTGGAATCGAAGATCGGCGCCCGGCTCGCCGAGGCGCTCGACACGCAGAAGCATCCGAAGTCGGAGAGCTATGAACTGGTGCGGGCGCTGGGAAAAGAGCTGGCCGATGTGCTGCCCGAAGACGATGCGGACGGCCGGGCGAAGATCAAGGAGTATTACGAAATCCTGCGCGAACGCATCTTCCGCGACCAGGTGATCAATAAGAAGCATCGTCCCGACGGGCGCGCGTTCGACCAGATTCGTGAAATCTGGATCGAAGCCGGGGTTCTGCCCCGCGCGCACGGCAGCGCCATCTTTACCCGTGGCGAGACGCAGGCTCTGGTGACGACCACGCTCGGCACCAGCGACGACATGCAGCGTCTGGAAGGCTTCGAAGGCGAAGCCAAGAAGCGCTTCATGCTGCACTACAATTTCCCGCCGTTCTCCGTTGGCGAAGTTGCCTTTCTGCGCGGCGCCGGACGTCGCGAGATCGGACACGGAGCGCTCGCCGAGCGCGCGGTCTCAGCCGTGCTTCCCACCGAAGACAACTGGCCCTATGCCATGCGCGTCGTTTCCGACATTCTGGAATCGAACGGGTCGTCATCGATGGCGACAATTTGCGGCGCTTCGCTTTCCCTGATGGATGCGGGCGTTCCCTTGAAAGCTCCGGTGGCTGGCGTAGCCATGGGCCTGGTGAAAGAGGGCGATCAGTATGCCATCCTCACCGACATCGCGGGCGCCGAGGACCATTACGGCGACATGGATTTTAAAGTCGCCGGCACAAAAGACGGAATTACCGCCCTCCAGATGGACATTAAGGTGGGCGGGATTACCGCGCAGATCATGCGCGAAGCGTTGGCCCAGGCACAGCGCGGACGCTTGTTCATCCTCGAAAAGATGGACGAGGTTCTTACCACAGGCCGCGTCAAGGTCTCAGCGTACGCCCCGCGTATCTACACCCTGCAGATTCCAGTCGACAAGATTCGCGACGTGATTGGGCCGGGCGGCAAGATGATCCGCAGCATCATCGAGCAGACCGGCGTCAAGATCGACGTTGAGGATTCGGGTAAGGTCAATGTGGCCTCGAACGACGAAGTCTCGGCCAACAAGGCTTTGCAGATCATCAAGGATCTGACCGCATCGGCCGAAGTAGGGAAGACCTATCTCGGCAAGGTGAGCCGGTTGGCGGATTTCGGAGCGTTCGTTGAAATTCTCCCCGGCTTGGATGGTCTGCTCCACATCAGCGAAGTGGCCGAACACCGGATCAAGGATGTTCGCGACGAACTGAAGGAAGGCGACCAGGTCCTGGTGAAAGTTCTGGCCGTTGAGGGCAACCGGATCAAGCTGTCGCGAAAAGCAATTCTGAAAGAACAGCGCGCGAAGATGGGCGGCGGCGCTCCGCCTCCGCCTCAGGAAACCGAGGAAGAAGGAGCGGGACTTGAGGCGGCGGCGCCCTTGACGCCGTCAATGCCGCAAGGCGCGGCTACCACGGTGATCGAGGGCGGCGCCGAATTTGATGCAGACGACGAACCGAACTTCAACCGCGTGGATGCGCCGATGGCTGCTGAGCCTGCGGTAGCGGGACGCCCGGAAGGCGGACGTGCAGGTGGAGGCGGAGGCGATCGTGATCGCAATCGCCGCCGGCGCGGTCGCGGCGGCCCGGGGCGCGGTCCGGGAGGCGGACACGGCGGACATGGTGGTGGCCACGGCGGAGGCGGTGGTGGCCGCGGAAGAAGGTAAGAGAAGCTTTCAGTTGTCAGTCATCCGTTCTCAGTAAAAGCTAAGGGCCGCAGCGATGCGGCCTTTTTTCTATTGGATGGCTTTCCTTCCTCAGAAGGATAGACGCTTGAAAATCAGCTCAGGAATATGTTCGACGGCGCTCATGACGTAGCGCCAGACCTTCGGCGTGTAAAGAACGTCAGGCGAGCGGCGCTCCAGTACGCGGACGATCTCGCGGGCAACCAGTTCGGGGTCCGCGAAGCGCGCAGCGTTTGGCAGATAATCGGTCATGGGGGTTTGCACAGGGCCCGGCTTGATGGTGATCACCTTGACTCCCGCCGGATGAAGCCGGCTGCGCAGGCCCTGCAGGAAAAGCGAGAGCGCGCCTTTGGCGGAGCCGTAGACGTAATTCGCGCGGCGGCCGCGGTCTCCGGCGACGGACGTGATCGCGGCGATGCATCCGGCTCGGCGCTGCTCCAGGTCGGCGGCAAAAAGAGTGAGAAGTGCGGCGGCGCTTACGTAGTTGACGTTCAACTCGTCGAGCAGCACGTCGATTGACGCTTCGGATTCCTTTTGATCGTGCATGGCGCCATAAGCCAGCAGAACCGTGTCGTAGCCGGGAAACGAGCGGCGGACGAAATCGAGGATGCCGGCGTGGCATCGAAGCGCGGCCAAATCCGCGACGTACGTGAGAACTTGTTTGGCTCCGCGCTCAACAAGATCGGATTGCACTTCCGCCAGGCGCTGAGGAGACCGCGCCACCAAAAGCAGTTCGCATCCGAGCCGCGCAAGTTGCCGCTGGACCTCGAGTGCGATGCCGGAGGTTGCGCCCAGAACGACGACTTTCCTCAGCGCAGGCGGTGGCGCGAGGCTCGCGGTTGCTTTTGGGCGATGCGGCGGGGCACTCATCGGCCCTCCGTGACCCGCCGCCAGAATGAGGAAGACATTGCGGGGTCGATATAAGGAACAAAACTTCGCCAGCGCGGGAATGACGCTTCGAACAAGGCCGGACTCATGCGAGCATCCTTGGCCGGGTAAAGCGCGCCGCCGCTGCGCAGGACGACATCGTCGAGCGAACGCATGAGTTGTAATGTCTTCTCGCCGCGCATCGCGAAATCGAGGGCGAGAGTAAGTCCCGGCCGCGGGAAAGACAGAACGCCGACTGCAGGCGCTGCGCCAAATTGTTTGAGCACGCCGAGGAACGATCCCATGCCGGAACGCGCGATGCGGTCGAGGAGGTCTCCAAAGGCATCGACGTTCGACTCCGGGATTACGCATTGATATTGCAGAAAACCCCGCTTTCCATAGAGCCGGTTCCACTGGCGAATCGAATCAAGCGGATAAAAAAAGGAATCGTAGCCCACGAGCGCGGCTCCTTTTTTTGCCGCGTGGACTCGGTAGTAGAGTTCGTTGAAGGCTTTCACGCTGTAAGGATTGAGCAACCACGCCGGCAAATCGAAGGGAAGTGTTGGGCCGCGCTTGCGGTGAAACTTCCTTGCGCTCTCGGCGGAGTGATTTCCACGGAAGAAAATTCCGCGTGCGTTCTTTCCCGCGAAACAGTCCAGCCAGGCGACGGTGTATTCGAAGCGCCCATCGCTCTCGCGGCTGAGATCGAGGAATCCCGAAAGTGAGTGAAAAGGTCTGAGTTCGGCGTCAATCCAGGGGCCGGCTACGCGGCGCAGTTGAATATCAGCCCACGCGATGACGCCGGTCAGCCCAAGGCCGCCGACGGTGGCGCGAAACATCTCGGGATTTTCTTCGGGGCTGCACACGACCAATCCATCGTTTGAGCGATGCAGGCCGAGTTGGTGCACATGAGCGCCCAATGTTCCCGCGCAATGATGGTTCTTGCCATGAACATCATTGGCGATCGCGCCGCCAACGGTCACGAATTGCGTGCCGGGTGTGACGGGAAGAAACCATCCTTTGGGAAGAAATACGTCAATGATGTCCGCGAAGCTGACTCCACTTTCGCAGCGCAGCGTACCCGTCGATTCGTCGAAACCGAGAATGCGATTGAGGCGCCGGCAGTCAACCAGTTCGCGATCAGCGTTGAGACACGAGTCGCCGTAGCTGCGTCCCAATCCGTACGGAAGGAGCGAGCCCGATGCCGCCGTCTTGAGAATACTGTCAACCTCGTCGTTCCAGGCGGGCCTGTGGACGTAGCTGTGGATAGCCCGAGGGTATCGTCCCCAGGAGGCAACCCAGTCTACCGGCCTGGCGGCCGTGGCTCGTTTGCGGGCGATGGCGGCGGATTCAACGGGCATAGTCAGTCTTGCGCGCCGAGCTAAGGTGTTATTTCGATGAGGGCTGCCTGCCCAGCGCTGGCCGTTAGAGCAGCCCTACCTGATGCTAGTCATGCTGGCGGCAATCACGATCGCCGAAGCCAACGCCACCCCGTAACTTACACGGTCCCGGATGGCGAGCGTGACCGGATCTTCCCGCAGTTCCCCGCGATGAGCCAGAAGCCAGGTTCGGCTCAGCCAATAGAGAACGATCGGGCAAAGCAACAACAAGTATTCAGGCGACTGGTAAAGGATGCGCACTTCCGGGCTGTGGACGTAAAGGCTGAGGATGACAACCGCCGAAAAACTGCTACCGATCCCCAGTGAAAGGAGTAACTCCCGGTCGTCGACACGATAACCGCGGCCGGAGTTCCCGGACGCAATCAAATCGTTGGCGTGGAGCAGTTCAGAATAGCGCTTTGCCATCGCCAGGCTGAGAAAGAAAAACAGGGAAAAAGCGAGAAACCACTGCGATAAGGGGGTTGACGAAATCAGCGCCCCGGCAAGAATGCGGAAACTGTAGAAGCTCGAAAGAACGAAGACATCCAGAAGCGCGATTTTCTTCAGATAGAGCGAATAAAGCGTCGTTAATGCCGCATACCCAAGCAGAGCCAATCCAAATTGCAAGTCGAACAGAAAGCCCGCGCCCAGCCCAACACACAAGAGTCCCAGCGAGGCGAGCAAGCCTTCAGGAATGGAGATCTCACCGGCTGCGAACGGACGCTGTTTCTTCCAGGGATGCTCGCGATCAGAGTGCAGATCGAGGAGATCGTTCAGGATGTAGAGTCCGGAAGCGCAAAAACCGTAAAGGACAAAGCCGGCAACGGTGCGGAGGATCGGGACAATGGTGAGATTGTGGGACAGAGCAAGGGGCAGAAACAGCAACAGGTTTTTTGCCCAATGTTGGCCGCGTAAAGCGTCAGCCCATGTACGCCACGATGCCACCTCGATGATGATGCTGGCCTTGACCGCGGTTACCGCGGCTGCCTGCCGGGCGCGAGCCGGAGTGCCGACGACGTAGGCTGCGCGCGCACTGCGCCAGACCGCAACGTCAGAGGCCGAGTCTCCCATGTAATCGAAGCCGCAAGCGGCAAAGCGCTCTGCCAGAAACGCAGCCTTGGCCGGTCCCTTGAGGTTGAAGTGGCCGTCACTGGCGTGGACTTCGTCGAAGAGCCCGAGATGACTGGAAACCGACTCGGCAAGTTCGCGGTCGGCGGCCGTTACCAGGACGATCCGGCGATTTTCAAGCTTCTCCTGCCGGAGCAGAGTGAGAACCGGCCCGCGGTAGCACAATCGAGCGGGGTCCAGACGAATGCGGCGAGCAAGCTGGTGTTTCAGAAAAGCGCGCCCGCGAAGAAGCCACACAGGCAACAAAAACAATGTGATGGGACGGGCTTTCAGAAGGGCAAGAACGCATTCCCATAACAGATTGCCGCGGATCAGAGTGCCATCGAGATCGACGCACAGAACAGGCGTTGCTTCCCTGGCGACACCGGTTCCCGCGGATCCCATGAAAATAATGGTCGCAAATGAAGGCACAAAACAGGGGAATAACTGGGACACCTAGGTAACCTGGGTAACATGCGCGGGGCTCGAACCGGGGATAGTATTTATCAATCTGGAGCGCTCCGGACGGGCTCCGGACGATGTTACGAAAGGTCAACCCAGCACAAGATGAATCGAACGGCAATCAATGAAGAGCCTAACGCTTGGGAAGCGCTGGGGAGATATCTGCGGCGTCCCAGTTTGCTGCTGCCGCTGCTAGGAGTAAGCACGCTGGTGCTCTACAGCGGTGCGCTGTTCTTTGACTTTGTCTGGGATGACGAACCGCAGATCGTAAATAGCCCGATTCTTCGAAGCTGGCACAATCTGCCGCGCGCATTTAGCAGCGACCTTTGGTTTCACGTCGCGCGGCATCAGGTTTATTACCGGCCACTGTTTGTAGCGTGGTCGATGCTGAATTACGCGCTGTTTGGGCTGCGGCCATGGGGATGGCACCTGGGCGCGATTCTGGCCCACGTGGCGGCAGCGCTGGCCGTGTTTTGGCTCGCGCGGAAACTTGCGCTGGAGTATTGGACGGCTGCCTTGACGGCATTGATCTTCGCCCTTCATCCCGTGCACATAGAACCTGTCGTATGGATTTCCTCGGCGTCGGACACGATGGTGACCGTGTTCGTGGCATTGGCCTTTGTAGCGTTTCTGAATGGAAGGGATCCTGCGCAAGCAGAGAGACGGTTTTGGCGGCTGGCATCGTGGGGCCTGCTCGCGTGCGCACTGCTGACCAAAGAAATGGCGGTCAGCTTTGCGGCATTAGTCGCGATCTACTGCTGGCTGCACCCAGCGCAGGGAAAGTCGTCGCCGGGACGAAAAGCTCTTGGAGTTGCATCGGAGGCAGCACCCTACGTCCTGGTGACCGTGGCCTACGCGCTGCTGCGCAAACATGCTCTTTTGCATGCGACGGGGCAGTTTGATCCTAATCACGGCACGATAGATGTGTTGCGTACCCTGCCTTTCGTCATAACTTTCTACGTCAAGAAACTGCTGTTTCCCGTTGGGTTGACAGGCCTCTATTACACGCCCTATGTCACCGGCAAGATCGTGGCGCAGGTGGTGGTCCCGATCATGGTGTTGGGAGCGGCGGTGGCGGCATTAAGGTATTGGAATCGGCGGGAAGGGAACTCGACGGTTGCGTTTGCCAGTTGGTGGTTCGTGCTCGGACTAGCGCCAGCGCTCTACCTGCGCAACTTCGGCAACGGCGACTTCGTGCGCGATCGGTATTTGTATCTGCCGTCAGTGGGGTTTTCAGTGTTGTTAGCGATGGCGTGCCGCCGCCTGCCGGCGATCAAGGGTTGGAGCGCCCAGGCGGTGCAGACGTGCGCGGTGGTATTTCTGTGCGTGGCCTACGCAGGCGCCTCGCTGGCGCAACAAGTCTATTGGGCGAACGATCTGCTGATTCTGGTGCGCGGGCAAACCCTCTATCCCGGAAATCCATTCACCATGGCGTGGCTGGCCTCGGAATACAGCCAGCGCGGCGCCCACGCACGCGCGATTGGATTGGCGGAACAAGCCGCGATCAATCATCCGGAATATCCTTACGGATCGCTTGCGCTGGCAGAAGCTTACATTCGGGCGGGACGCTTCGACGAAGGCAGGGTATGGCTGCAGAAAGTGAATCCGGAATACGCGGAATCGGAAACAGGAATGGCGAACTTTGCCAGCCTGTACGGCCGAATGGGCGACTTTGACCACGCACTAGCGCTCTGCTCGGAAATTCTCCAGAAAGAGCCGGATCTCTATTCGGCGATTTATAACTGCGGCAATATTCACCTGATGGACGGCCAGTACCCGGAGGCGGAGCGTTTGCTGACCAGGGCCGTGGACATGGCGCCACAGCAGGCGGCGCCAAAGTATTACCTGGGCCGGGCTCTTTTTGAAGATGGCCGGAATAATGAAGCTCAGCCTTACCTGCTGCGGGCGGTGGCTATGGACTCCACGGTGTGGGACTACCGCTATTGGCTGGGGATGTCGCTCGAAAAGAGCGGTGACGTGGCGGCCGCGCGACTTGAATATCAACAAGCGCTGAAATTAAACCAAAACAGCACGGATGCAAAGCTGCGGCTGGCGGCGTTGGAGACAAAGTGAATAACGACAGCGACAGGGCTCCAGCAAAGCGGACCGGAACTGGTTCGACCGGAGCAAGGTTAGACCTCAAGTTTCGTATCCATGAAAGCGGAGCAGTGGGAACCGGCGATCCATTCTCAGCGGTACCGAATGGCTTCCAGGCGGCCGGCGTTCGCTGGGCTGTTTTGGCAGCTGTGTTGGTGATGGCCGGCCTTTACGTTGGTCTCCATCTTGGCAATGGATGGGTGCCCGCCGACGATGGCCTACTCGCACAAAGCGCGCTGCGTTCGTACCATGGCCAACTTCCTCACCGCGACTTCACCGAAATCTATACGGGCGGCTTAAGCATGATTCACGGAGCCGCCTTTCGGGTTTTCGGTGTAAGCCTGATGTCGCTGCGGTTCTGCGCGTTCTTGTTCTTTCTGGCCTGGTTACCGGCGGTCTATTCCATTGCGCTGCGCTTTACGTCTGCACCGGCGGCTGGCCTGATCACGCTTCTGGCGGTGTCATGGAGTTTTCCAAATTATCCTGCCGCGATGCCGTCCTGGTACAACCTGTTTTTCGCGACGTTTGGGGCCGCCGCATTGCTGCGCTACCTGGAAGTCCGCAAGTGGCGTTGGTTGTTTGCGGCCGGCGCGTGTGGAGGCATTTCGGTCCTCATCAAAGTAATTGGCGCTTACTATATTGCCGGGGCATTGTTATTCCTGGTTTTTGTAGAGCAAGGTGGCGAAGATACTTCCAGCTGCAATGATGCAGAAGCGGGGTCCACACCTTACCGGATATTCTGCGCCGGCGCACTTCTGTCGTTTTTGACGACGGTCATTTACTTTTTTCACAATCGACTCGGCAACGGAGAACTTTACGATTTCGTTCTGCCTGCGGTCACGTTAGTGGCACTTATTTTCCTGTGCGAAGGCTCGATTTGTCATACGGGCACGGCAGCGAGAACTCGAAGACTGCTGGAGCTGACAGTTCCGTTTGTGGGAGGCGTGTTGGCGCCTATCGCTCTGTTTCTGGCACCTTATGCGCGGTCCGGAGCGTTGCGAGCATTCTTTTCGGGCGTTACGGCAAGCGTGGTTGAGCGTGCCGTAAGATTGGGAGTAATCCGTCCGCTGGGCGTCGAAAAAGTGATATACCCACTGGGCCTGGTAGTACTCCTAGCCGCCGCCATGTACCTGCGCGGATTCCAGCAAAAGATCGTGGGCGCGTGCGTGGGCCTTGGCCTGGCGGCGATGCTCTATAAGCCCGACCAATTTATTGTGTCCGCTGTGTGGTGTTCCGCTGCTCTGCTTACGCCGTTGGTTGTATTGGCGGGCGCCGCGGTTGTGGTGAACTCTGCCAAGTCTGGAAGTCTGACAAAGCTTCAGCAACAGCGCATCATGTTGCTCATTGCGCTGGCCGGTCTCTGTAGTTTCACGCAGTATCCTTTTGCCGCGCCGATATATCTTTCGTATTCGATTCCGTTGACGTTGCTGGCGGCCACGGCAGTTGTTGCGACTGCCAAGAGGCGTCCTGGGACGGTTGTCCTGACCTCGGTGATGGGATTTTACCTGCTGTTTGCGGTCATCACTCTGATTCCAGATCACATCTATGAGTTAACGCACAAGGTCGGGACGCTTACGGAATTGACGCCTGAGCGAGGGCGCAGACTTCATGTCGAGTATGCTCAGGAATGGGGGAATGTTATCCAACTTCTGCAGCAGCACTCGCCGAACGGATTGATGTATGCCGGCAACGATTGCCCGGAGTTTTACTTCCTGGCGGGGCTTCAGAACGTAACGCGCGAGGATGGAGGCGCACCGCCGGAGGAAGTGTTGAAGGCGCTGCAATCAGACGATCTGAAGCTTGTCGTCATTAACGAGGGGCCGTTTTTTCCGGCGGCGCGAATGAGCCCGGAGGTCAGGGCCGAAGTCATGCGCAAGTTCCCGGAACAGCGTTTGGTGGGGATTTTCCACGTATTCTGGCGACCATAGAGAGAACGAATCCGGTCGACTCTGTAAGTTCTGGTGAAGAGGACGTTTGGATAGTCGGTCTGCTAAGAGCGAAGAGCAGACGGTAAGTTCAGGACGCCCGGAGTTCTTTCAATCTCTTTCCTGTCTCTCAATTGCTTTGCGCGGTCTTCTCGACGGTTTTGTCGTTGGAAACTGAGGAAGCGCAGGTGGCATTGTTGACAGTTACCTCGTAGAGGTGGCCGTCTTCGGTCGTGTGCTCACTGTAGCTGCCGAGAACGCGTAACTCAGCTCCTTCCCGGTCAAGCTTCTTCAGCACCCAACCTTGCGCATGATTGTAGTCGCCAAGCACAAGAAATCGAGGATGTGCGCCGATGAACGGGCAGAACGGTTCAATTCGGCCCCGGATGGGGAACACACGTTTCAGCCGCGCATAGTTTTCGAAAACCGTGTCATGCGCGATTTCGGTGGCGGCATTGGTGTCGTTCAGAAGATAGAGCCGGGCGGTGAGAACATCGTCCGCCTGGCGATCCATCTCGAGGAACGTGAGCCCAGTATTTGCGACCAAAGGAAGATTTGGACTGATCGTGTTGAGGTCCTGAATAGGCTGGGCATTCGCGAAAGCCGCAACCATGTGGGATGGAACCGGCGGATTTGTGGGTAAGCCGACCACGGGAAGCGAGACGAGGTGGATAATTTGTGCTGCGATCGAAGGCGGCGCCAGGCTGACGTGTTCGATCAGCCAAATTTTGCCGACGGTGTTGAAAATAAGAACCGCGCCCAAAACGAGCGCGGCAAGCGCGCCCGCGAACTGGTCGCACCGCGTGCGAACCGCCAGAAGAAAAACCGGTCCCAAAGCGATCGGAATGAAAAATACGATTCCATAACGATCAAAAAATGCCATGCCGGTTCGGGCGAACAGGGCGCCGATTCCCAGTGGTACGATGGCAAAAAAGAACAGCAGATATTTCAGGCTCCGAAAAGCTGCGGGCGGCATTTGCCGCTCGGGCTCGCAGGACTGGCTGAGCGGTGCAGAGTGCCGCATTGCGGGCCATGCCACAGCCAGGAATAGAACGAATGCGAGCGGTATCGGCAGCCAAGCGAGGGAGTTCCAATAAAAATGAAACAGGCGCAGGGGTGTGGCCCTGTATTTCTCGGTAAACAGGATGACCGACCCGGAGTGGATGAGTGGCAGATAAGTGACAACCGCGATACCCGGAATCAGGAAAGCGGTCCAAAGGCTCCAATCCGGCTTACGGCGAATTGCAAGCCGGATAAGTTCTGCTCCCGCAAATGCCGCAATCGAGAAGACGCCAAGCACATGAGAAAGCAGGAGTGCAAATCCGGCGAGCGTCACGGTGAAAAGTGCCTTGCCGCGACCGGCGGAAGATGAATCGGCGCCGGCGGCGCTTTCGTACCAGCTCATCAGCAAGAGGCTTGTAAAGCACAGAACCAGCGAGTAGGGGCGCGCCTCGGCGGCGTAGTGCGTATAAGGAATAGTCCATAGAAACAAGACAGCGATCAATCCGTAAAGCGGCGACAGAAGACGGCGCACGAATGAGAACAAGATGGCCGTTGCGCCCGGGAACGCCAGGAAAAACGGCAAGCGGCATGCCCAGATGCTGGGCCCGAAGAGCGCGAAAGACAGCCGAATCAGCAGATACGACAAAGGAGGGTGTAAGTCGACCGTGCGGGTCAGAAAAAGCATTTGCTTCAAAGTGGGCGCTTGCGCAATGTAAAAGCTGTAAATCTCGTCATGATCGAGAAATCGGGTGGCAAAAGCGCCGATGCGAATCCAGCCGCAGCCCACGGTTAGAAGCAGGAAGGCCGCCCAGGGGTAAGAGTCGATGCAACGGGCGATCGCCCGGAGCAGTCGCACCGAAAAGTAGGGGCTCGGATTCACGCCAGCTGTTGCCGGCGTGTCCAGAGTCCGGTTGTGAACAAGCACTCCCATCGCTATCCGATCGATCGAAGATCCGGGTTATCAACCTGAGAGAAAACCAGGCTCGCAAAAGGGCTCTTTGATATCGCCAGCGGAATTGCCGTTGTCGCGCGCACGTTGGACTCTCAGCGGCCGGCAGCCGCGCCCATGGTGGCGGCACCGCGCGGGAGAGGCTCGCCCGGTTCGCACTCGAAATTCAGCCGCTCGCGCTCGACGACAAGGGGACGGTTGTGCACCTGGGTATGAATGTTGCCGATGTATTCCCCCAGAATGCCCATGAAAAGAAGCTGCAACGAGCCCAGAAAGAACATTCCGATGGCGATTGGTGCAATGCCCACCGTAAAATCGTGCCAAAACAGCAGCTTATATCCGAAATAAGCTGTCCCGCCAAGCATCGAAAGCAGTGACCCTAAAAACCCGGCAAAGGTGACCAGCCGCAGCGGCACTTTTGAGAGCTTAGTGATACCGAGCATCGCAAGGTCATAGAGCGTGTAGAAGTTATTCTTGGACTTACCCGCTTTCCGGCGCTGTTGTTCATATCGAACTTCGGCGTGCGGCAACCCGATTTCAGCAATCATTCCGCGAAAATATGGGTAGGGGTCGCCAAACTGACGAACCAAATCGATCACTTTCCGGTCGTATAACCCGAAACCAGTGAAGTTTTCGTAGGTTTCGATATCGTCGGAAAGCCGGTTCACGAGGCGATAGAAAAGCTTGCGCACAAGAAACATCGGCGCCGCCTCGCGACTCTCTCCTTTGACTGCGATCACAATCGGAAATCCGCTTTCCCACCGCTCGATCAATTGGCCGAGAATTTCCGGAGGATCCTGAAGATCGGACATGAGAACAGCGACGGCATCTCCGCGCGTCTGGAAGAGCGCGTGCATGGGCGATCGGACATGTCCGAAATTGCGCGCATTCCGGATGACCTTGACGTTCGAGTCGGAAGCCGCTATCTCAGCGAGAACCTGATAAGTGCGGTCGCTGGAGGCGTTGTCGATGAAAATGTGTTCGTAGCGATAACGCCCCAGATTCAGCATCAGCGTGCGCACGCGCTCATATACTTCGCGCACGTTGCCTTCTTCGTTGAAGCAGGGTGTAACGATGCTGACGGTTTTCACCTTTGGCGCTTCCTCACTGACGGCTCCCCGCCTTTGCGGCGAGAGCGGCGGGCTGCGCAGGCAATCCGCGGTGATAAATCAATTCCGTAAGCGATGGTATGTTGGCGTAGGGGCTGTCGATGGCGTCAATCATAACGGCCTGATCCTTGGCCACCGCCTTGCGGATCACCTCCCCGCGCATCAGTTCGCGACAGGAAATTTGTCCTTGCTGCAGCGGAATCGCGAGGTAGACGTCCGCGTCCTCGAGAACGTGGCCAACGGGAAGATCGTGTTTAGCATAGACGCCGCGAACCAGTGAATCGAGATACGCGATTTCTTTTTGCGGCGGCAACCGCTTTTGCGTACCCGGCGCCCCGCACATCCGTTTGGCGCGATGGAATGCCTTGAACCAGGTATCGACCTGCTCTGGCAAGGAACAGTAGGGCGAAACGGTCATGCCCTCGGTCTGGATGTCAATGTGCCTTTCATAAGTGCGCGCGCCCTTGGCATATGCCATGAGCATGGAAGACGTCCAGTCATGATATTCATGGGTAGATAAACCGATGGTATGGTTTGGGTAGCGATTGCGTAAGAAATCGATCTGGTTGAGTTCAATGTCAGAATCTTCCGCTGGATACAGCGAAACGCAATGATTAATTGCCAGAGGAATATGGCGGTTGGAGAAAAACGTAACCAGGTCATCGATATCCTTGAGCGAAGAGCCGCCGGTGGAAACGACCACCGGCTTTTTCGTCTTTGCGATTTTCTCGATCAATACCCAGTCGTTGCAGTCGGAACTGGCGATCTTGAGGATTTGAATGCCAAGTTCGCAGCACAAATCGACCGAGCCCTCGTCGAAAGGAGTCGCCATGGGAATGCAGCTGCCCTCGCGAATCGCCCGCACCATGGCCACAAAGTCTTCCGGGCGCAAGCGGGTGTCGAGAGTTTTTTTGATGTACCGGATATCGTCACGGTGGCGAAAATCCTTGTGGACAAAAGTATCCACATCGCGCAATTGCAACTTGATGGCCGCACGAACATTGTTGAAGCGTACAACTTGCGCATAATCATTGATAATCTTCAGGCCGCGCTGAACGTCGCCCAGGTGATTATTGGCCAGTTCGAGAACGAATAACTCGTCGAATATGTCGTTACCGGTCATAAGTGGAGTCGCCTATTATGCCTCGTCGTTGTGCCGCAACAAGTGCGATCTAGTGATATGGTAATGTCCTTATTCCTTGATGATGTTGTCCATAAGTTCAGTCTCATCCAGGAATGGGTACATGTCCTCCAGATTGGGTGACACAATCTTTCCGTCCGGAAGCTGCCGGGCCTTGGAGCGCGGCTCAAACTCCTGTTTTGGGTCGAGCACCACATCGATAAGCGCCGGGCCCTCCGCGCCAAGAGCGTGTTCCACCTGCGAAAAGTCCGAGGCGCGATCGATACGTACCGCCGCAATTCCATAGGCGCACGCGACTTTGACCATGTCCGGGAACGAAACTCCGCTGACTGCGCTTTCGCCCATCATCCGGCCGAAAAATCCGGATTGAGTCATGCGCATGGAAAGATAGCCGGAGTTATTCAGGACAAACAGTTTGACTGGCAACTGATGGTGAACCAGAGTCTGCAGTTCCTGGAGGTTCATTTGCACGCTGCCGTCTCCGGCAAGACAAATAACTCGTTTGTGGGGGCTCGCAAAAGCTGCGCCGATCGCAGCGGGTAAGTCATAGCCCATGGATGCAGATCCAGAGTTGGAGATCAGGCGCTGGCCCTCTCGCAGGCGTAAGGTTTGAAACGGCACGATGCACGAAGTCGCATTGCCGCAAACAACGACGTCGTCGACACCGAGCCAGCTGGACAGCTGCTGGACAAAGTAATAAGGATTCAGGGGCGGTCCGGGCTGACACTGGTGATCCCGGACAACCGGATATCGCTGAACACGCTCGTGACACCAGGCAAGCCAGGGGTCGTGGCGGCCGACATGGTAATGGGCGCGGTCGCACTCACGCAGCATTTGCTGCAGAAACAGCTTCAGATCGCTTTGAATCGCGAGTTCCGGCCTTACCGTCGGCTTTTCAAGCTCGGCCGAGTCGATGTCGACCTGAATTTTGTAGGCACCCCGGGCAAACGAGTGCCAGTTGTAACTCGTCTGGCGAATCGTCAGGCGCGACCCAAGAATGAGGAGCAAGTCGGCGTTTTGCACGGTGAAGTTTCCGGCACGATCTCCGATGGTGCCTTGACGCCCGCAAAAGAGACGGTCATCGGAGGCGATTAGGTCGTGAGTCCAGGCGGTTGTTACTGGTATGCCGAGGCGCCGAACGAGCGCTCGAAAGTCCGCGACTGCCTGGGCGGCCCGAATGCCGGTCCCCGCAAGAATTACCGGACGCTTTGCCGACTGTATGCGGGCGAGAATTTCCCGGCACTGGGACGAAAGCTGGGAGTGATCCCATGCAGGTTCGTCTTCCGACGGATCATAGGCTCGCAGAGTGGCGGGATCGATAGACGCTCCCTGCACATCCACCGGGATATCAAGCCAGCACGGGCCCGGCCGTCCCGCTTGCGCCAGGTGCCACGCACGCTCGAGGTGATAGCGGATGGAGAGCGGGTCATCGACGAAAGCCGCATATTTAGCGATGTTGCTCGCGATGGCAATGATGTCGGCTTCCTGGTCGCCGAGCTGGCGCAGTCCCTTTACGCCCAGAGAACGCATGCAGGTCTCGCGCTTGACTTGTCCCGAGATCACGAGCATGGGGATGGAATCGGTCCACGCGCCGAACACGCCATTGAGCGCATTGATGCCGCCCGGGCCAGTGGTCACGCTGACTACGCCCGGCCGTCCACTGATTCGCGCGTAACCTTCCGCCGCCATCGCGGACGCCTGTTCGTGGTGATTGCAGACGTAGCGAATGCGTGTCTCCTTGCCGATGGCATCGTTGAGATGCATGGCGCCGCCGCCGGAAACAAGAAAAATGTGGCGCACTCCCCAATCCGCCAGCTGCTGCGCGACATAGTCGGAGAGCCTTATCACGCTTGCACCCCGGAACTGCGCGAGGGCAGCAACTCGATCACTCGATTGTGGAAATCAAGGCGGCGAATCTGGCTGGCAATTTCATCCGCATGCAGCAGGGTGGCGATGACAATGGGCTCGCTCGCGCCTGCTATTTCCCCAGGACTAAGAATGGGGGCATTTGCCAGTCGTTTTCCTCGAAGAACGGGATTATTGTCCACGAGCGCTCGTATCGCAGTGTCCGCAAAGCAGGGAAGAGTTAGTAACTTCATTGTCAGTTGCCCGGCGCCCCAGAGGATGACGGACTTCGTGTCCGCAAGCTCCGTTTCGAGGTGGCGATTGATACTCTGCATCAGCTCGGCGGAACGCCGAATGTAATCGTTAATGCGCTCGGGTAAGTCATAGTCACGGCTAGCGACACTGTCATGTATGCGGATGCTGGAGTCGCGGAAAACACCGAAGACTGCTGGGTAATCCATATCTTTCCCGGTCCGGAGCACCTTTTGCTCCACTGTGAGGGGTTCAAAGCCAAACCGCCGCGCGGTGGTTTTCAGCGCCTGCGGCGAAAAATGATTGATATGTTCGGTGTTGAATTCCTGGAAGGGCGCGTAAAGATAGTGCGCGTAGCGTGTGGCGTCGGGCGTCTCGATATAAAGATAGCCGCCCGGGGAGAGAAGGGCGCGGGCCGCGTCGAAGAATGCGGGAATATCGTAAACATGTTCGAGCACGTGACTGAACACGATGCAATCGAACTTCGGCATGTGGGCGGGCGGGGCAAAAATCGAACCGGCATATGCCTGGAATCCACGTTCGCGGCATGCCGCCGCGCAGCGGGGCGATGGATCGAGCCCGGCTACGGCACTGAAACCGGCTTCGTGCAGCGCAGTGAGCAGGCCACCCGTGGCGCAACCCGCATCCAGAATGGTGGCTGCGCGGGAAGGCAGCACTCGGGCAATGTCCGCAGCAGTCCGGGTCAGCCGCGCCGCATCATACTCAGACAGGCCGCTGCCGGTGGCCGTAGCTGAGTCGTCGTACTTGGACCACTCGCAATAAAACCGGTCGTATTCCCGCTGCGTGGCGGGCGGGTCGGCATAGACGAATCCACAACGCTGGCATGCCACGATGTCGTACGCTGAGGGCAGAGGATATCCCGCGGGCACCACGAAGCGCTGATGATGACAGGCTTTGGCGCCGGTGGCTCCGCAGGCTCCGCAGGCGCGACCCGGCTGTGGACGGCGCTCGACTGCGCTATGCATGTGGCCCTCGTGTAACGGTCACTTCCTGTGCCGAGCAAACCCCATCACTAAGGACGACAGCTTTCATATCTGGGTTCCTTTGAGCGCCCGGGACCGGATGCCTTTCATTTTCGGACCCCATGCTCGGCCTGGGTTTACAGGGAGCCCGCGATTCAGTTATCCCACACGGACTGGCCAATGGCAGGATTACGAAAGTCACGCTGCAGGCTTCTACAGCGCCGAAAAACCGGGGCGGTTAATGCAGGTCTTGAGAAGTCGGTTTGGATGCCAGGCGAGCGAAATATGTCGACGGTTGAGAGGTTGGCGCACAACAAGACCGGCAGAGGGAGAGCGGCGGCGCTTAGAGCCGGATTTCCGGTATAGCGAGGGTTGCAACCGACACGAACGGCCAACCCGCCGGCTCAAATGCTCAGGGCTGGAGGCGAATACAAGAAGAACGCGGCGGCAAGTTGCGGGTGATTATCCCGGTGCTTTGAAGGTTACGATGGTTACCAGTTAGAGGCTAGAGACCCTGCGCGCGGCGCTTGGGGAAGATGTCTCCCACGCGCCTGATCTCGGCGCCCACCGCCTTCAATTTCTCTTCGATGTTCTCGTAGCCACGGTCGATGTGATACACGCGGTCGATGATGGTCTCGCCGTCGGCCACCAGCGCGGCCAGTACCAGCGACGCCGACGCCCGCAGATCCGAGGCCAGCACGGCCGCGGCGCTCAGCGGCGTCCTGCCGCGGACGATGGCTCGGCGTCCCTCGATTTTCACGTTCGCGCCCATACGCACCAGTTCCTGCGCGTGCATGAAGCGGTTTTCAAAAATATTCTCGACCACAATTGACGTGCCTTCCGCCTGCGTAGCCAGAGCCATGTATTGCGCCTGCATGTCGGTGGGGAAGCCGGGGTATTCCTCTGTGTTCATGTCGGCGGCCTTCAGCGGATGGTCTCCCATCACGCGCACCGAATCAGGCTTCACGGCGGTCTTCACGCCGCTCTCGGCAAGCTTTTGCAAGACGGCAGTGAGGTGGTGCGGATCGCAACCGGTAACGTTGAGGTCCCCACCCGTCAATGCGCCCGCGACGATGAACGTGCCGGCCTCGATGCGGTCGGGAATGATGCGGTGCCGCGCTCCGTGGAGCTTAGCGATGCCTCTTACGCGGATCGTCGGTGTTCCCGCGCCCTCGATCCTTGCGCCCATCGAGTTGAGCAGCGCTGCCAGGTCGGCAACCTCGGGCTCGCGCGCGCAGTTCTGCATCACGGTCTCGCCGTCAGCCAGCGCGGCTGCCATCAGCAGATCCTCCGTTCCGGTGACAGTGATCCTGTCGAAAACAATTTCTGCGCCTTTCAACCGGTCGGCCGTTGCTTCAATGTAGCCGTGCTCCTGCGTAATTCTCGCGCCCAGCCGCTCCAAGCCTTTGATATGCAGATCGATGGGGCGCGCTCCGATGGCACACCCGCCCGGCAGCGAGACCCGAGCACGGCCACAGCGCGCGACCAGTGGTCCGAGTACGAGCGTCGATGCGCGCATCGTCTTAACCAGTTCGTAGGACGCCTCGGGGCTTGCGAGGGACTTGGCGCAGATGGTGGTGCGATGTTGCGCACGCCCGTAGCCGAGTTCGACTTCCGCGCCCATGGCGGCCAGCAGCTTGCGCGTGGTTTCGATGTCGCGTACCTGCGGGATGTTTTCTAAAATCACAGGTTCGTCGGTTAACAGGGCGGCTGCCATGCATGGCAAGGCGGCGTTTTTGGCGCCGCTGATGCGGACCGTGCCCAGCAGGGGATTGCCGCCGCGGATTACAAGTTTGTCCATCAATGAAGTCCTGAGACGCCTTGCATTATTGTATCGGGAGCGAGGAATGCGGAACGGCTGGAATCGGCAGAAGGAGTTCCGTTTGTAACTCTGCGTTGTAGCGCTGCATTGTAGCGCCGCGATTGTGTCGTCGGGGTCTCGCCGGCCGTCCGGGGGGCGTCCTCGCCCGCCGATTCCAAAGGCGAGGCGCTCTGAATAGTTCTAACTACGGCGGTGTACCGGTGCCTGATCCTTTTTTGCCATTGTGATGGCCCTGCGCACGTTCCCTCGCGCCGCCTCCAGAACCTCCATCGCGCGGCTGCGCGTCACTCCCGCCTTCGCCATCACCAGCGCCACCGGTACGCTGTTGCGCGCTGATTTGAGCATCTTTCGCGCTTCGCCACGCTGAAGTCCAGCGGCCTGCTCCAGAATGTTAATGCCGCGCTCCGCCAGTTTCTCATTTTTCAAGTGCAGGTTGACCATCAGATTGCCGTAGACATATCCAAGCCGCGTCATGGCCCCGGTGGTCAGAGTATTCAGAATCATTTTCTGCGCGGTGCCGGCCTTCATGCGTGTGGAACCGGCCACTACCTCGGGGCCGACTTCGGCAACGATTCCGACATGAGCGGCCTTTTGAAGCGGTGAGTTGCCGTTGCAGACCACGGCGACCGTCCTGGCGCCCTGCGAGCGCGCGTATTCGATGGCCGCGATCGTGAATGGGGTCCGGCCGCTGGCAGCCACGCCCACGACAACGTCGTTGCTGCGGGGCTTTTTTTTCGCCATTGCCTGGCGGCCCAGCTGGCGAGAGTCCTCACTCGCCTCGCTCGCCTCCGCCAGCGCTTTCGCGCCGCCCGCCATAATGAATTGCACCATCTGCGGGTCCGTGTCGAATGTGGGAGGGCATTCGGCGGCATCGAGCGCGGCGATGCGACCGCTTGTGCCCGTGCCTACATAGATAAGGCGTCCGCCCTTGGCGAGCGCTGCCGCAATCCAGTCGATCACCTGCGCAATCTGCGGCAGGGATCGCTTGACGGCCGGGGCAACGCGGGCATCTTGGGCATTGATGATTCGCGCAATCTCCAGCGACGACCTGCTGTCGAAATCGGCCGAGGCCGCATTCGGCTGCTCGGTTTCCAGAATGCGGAGGTTTTCCCTTTTTGCGCGGCGCTTCACGCGTGTTTCTCCTCTGGCAGCGCCTCGCCAACCGCATCGTGAAATGCCGGCCGAACTTGTTTGATTGCCTGGTTCTGACAATCGGGCCAGGTCCGATTGGTGAGCAACGTGATCGAAAGCTGGCGCTCAGGATCAATCCACAGCGAGGTTCCGGTGTAGCCAAGGTGACCGAAGGCGCGCGCGGAAAAATACCTGCCCGATTGCGAGGGGCTTGATGGAGTGTCCCACCCCAGAGCGCGCGAAGTGCCTTCCGGCGCAGATTCGCGGCGGCTAAAAAGCCGGACCGTTTCCGGGCGCAGAATCGGATATCCACCGTTGAGCATGGAATGCGCAAAGCGGGCAATATCCTCGGCATTCGAAAATAATCCCGCATGTCCCGCCACCCCGCCGAGGATGCTGGCGTTTTCGTCCTGCACTTCGCCCTGAATGATGCGATGGCGGAATGCAAGGTCGTCGGTGGTCGGCGGAATGTTCGCGCGCAGTGCCTTGGCGGGGTTGAACGTGGTGCGGGACATGGCGAGCGGCCCAAATACTTCGCGCTGGCAGAAGACATCAAGCGCTTCGTCAGCCAGCCGTTCCAGCGCAACTCCAAGAATGATGAAACCGATGTCGCTGTACTCGGCGTGCGCTCCAGGATCGGATGTCAACTGCGTGGCAAAAGCCGCCCGCAGCAGCTCCTCACGATCATGAGCCCGCAAAAAAAGCTTTTCATAGGCCGGCAGGCCGGAGCTGTGCGCCAGCAGCATGCGCAGCGTAACCTCGCCGCGCCGGGCATTACCTGAGGCGAACTCCGGCACGATGGCTGCGACCGGCGCTTCCAGATCGAGCATGCCGCGTTCGTAAAGAATCATGGCCATCGCAGTCGTGGCCACGACCTTCGTCACCGAGGCGAGATCGAAAAGAATATCCGCCGAAACCGCCGGCGAAGACTCCTCGTAGGTAAAGCGGCCCAGAGCCTTGTGGGCGACGAGTTCTCCGCGATAGGTGACGGCAAGCGAGCAGGCAGGAAAGGCACGGGAGTCGATGGCCTGAAGAAGAATGTCGAAAGCGCCGCGGAAGCGATCGTCCTGCGCGGCCGTGTTGCGCACCAGGAACGAAAAACCGTCGGGCAGCGAGTTTGAAGCGGAGGTCAAGGGCAAACCCAGTGTAGCGCGGACACTCCCGTCCGCGCCGACCGCAGCTTCGCTAGAGTGTTGCGCTCCAAGGTGCCGCCAGGAATCCGAGTTACCAACCTTGGCCGCGCCTCTTGAGGGCAATCTGGGAGGAGTGTAGAGTCACAGCAACTGTGAAATTCAGACGCGCAAATTTAATCTTCCTCTTGTGCAGTGCGATCGCGTTGTCCAGTGCGATCGCGCTCGCCCAGCTGTCTCTCGATTCTCGCCTCTCCGTCCTCGATCCCATCGTCAACGACGCCATCGCCCAGCAGCAGATCCCGGGCGCGGTGCTCATCGTTGGACATGACGGCCAGATTGTTTACCGCAAGGCTTACGGCAACCGCGCGCTTATCCCGCAACGCGAGTCGATGACGCTCGACACAATCTTCGACTGCGCTTCTCTGACGAAAGCCGTCGTAACCACCACGGCCATCATGCAACTCTGGGAGCAAGGCAAGCTCCGGATGGCTGATCCAGTGGCGAAGTACCTCCCCGAGTTCGCCCAGAACGGCAAGCAGGACATCACGATTCGCCAACTTCTGGTGCACTACTCCGGGCTGCCCGAGGACCTTGATCTGGCCAGAAAGTGGGAAGGCAAAAATACGGCGTATCGGATGGCATTTGAAATAGCGCCCGAACGGCCTCCCGGCTCGGCTTTCCTTTATAGCGATGTCAACTTCATCGTGCTTGGGGCGCTGGTTGAGCGGCTGTCGGGCATGTCGCTCGATGAGTATGCCGAGCAGCACGTGTTCGCTCCGCTTGGCATGAAGGAAACGCGCTTTTTGCCGCCGGCTTCGTGGTTGCCGCGAATTGCGCCGACCGAAGAAGACGAGGCGCATCACCTGTTGCATGGCGTGGTTCACGATCCGACGGCGCGGCGTATGGCTGGAGTGGCCGGACATGCGGGGGTGTTTTCAACGGGTGAGGATCTGGCGTTGTTCGCGCAGGCGTTGCTCGATGGCGGACGGGGCGTGCTGACTTCGCCGACTATCGCCAAGATGAGTGCGCCCCAGCAGCCAGTCACCGGGACGACTCTGCGCGGCTTTGGATGGGATATCGATTCTCCGCTTTCGACCAACCGGGGAGAACTGCTTCCGGTCGGCAGTTTCGGACACACCGGGTTCACCGGAACTTCGCTGTGGATCGATCCAACGACCAGGACCTACATCCTCCTTCTGACAAACGCCGTCCACATGAACGCGATTCCGGGCCACGAAAAGGGAACTGCGATTTCGCTGCGCACCAAGGTCGCAACCGCTGTCGCAGCAGCGTTGGCGCTCGATCCATCGGAAGTGGAGAAGATGCGGGCAGCTTCCATTACTGGCTATAACGAAATGCAAAGCGCGGCCCGCAAACTGGGCGATCGCAACGGCCTGGTCAGGACCGGCATCGATGTCCTCGAAGAATCGCACTTTGCCGCGTTGCATCCGGCACGGGGCGGCGGGCCGCGCAGCATCGGATTGTTGACGAACCAGACTGGACTCGACTCGGAAGGACGCCGGAGCATCGATGTGCTGGCGAAGGTTCCGGGAATTTCGCTCGATGCCATCTTCAGCCCCGAGCACGGCGTCACCGGAGCGCTCGACACCACAAACATCAAGGAAGAGAAGGATGCCGCCACCGGAGTGAGCGTCTACAACGTCTACGGGGGAAGCGATGCCGCCCGCCGGCCGCCCCTCGACATCCTCAAGCGACTGGACGCCATCGTCATCGATCTCGCCGATGCGGGCGCCCGCTTCTACACTTACGAAACCACGGTCGGCTATTTTCTCGAAGCGGCAGCTAAAGCCGGGATTGACGTGATCGTGCTCGACCGGCCCGACCCGATCACGGGCTCGTTTGTGCAAGGCCCGGTTTCCGACGAGGCGCGAGAAACTTTCACAGACTATTTTGCCGAACCGCCGCGGCACGGAATGACCCTGGGCGAACTTGCCAGAATGTTTAACGCGGAGCGCCATATTGGCTCGCGGCTGGAAATCGTCGCGATGGAGGGCTGGCAGCGCGGCGATTGGTTCGATTCAACCGGGGTGCCGTGGGTGAATCCCTCGCCCAATCTGCGCAGCCTGGCGGAAGCAACCCTTTACACGGGAGTCGCTCTGGTCGAGGGCACCAATGTCTCGGTGGGGCGCGGGACCGACACGCCCTTTGAGGTCGTGGGCGCGCCTTGGGTCAAGGGCAGGGAACTGGCCGCTTACCTGAATGGGCGGGCGATTTCGAGCGTCCGGTTTGTTCCGGTTGCCTTTACTCCGTCGACGGGAACTTCTGCGGGTGAGCGATGTGAAGGCGTCAATCTCATCGTGTTGGATCGCAACACGCTCGACGCGCCGGAACTCGGCATTGAATTGGCGTCGGCGCTGCACAAATTGTATCCGGCCGATTTCAAGCTGGACCGCATGGCCGACCTGCTGAGGAATCAATCGGTATTGCAGGCGATCGGCGCAGGCGAGGATCCGCGGCGGATTGCGGAAGACTGGCGGGACCGCCTCGACAAGTTTATCGAGCTGCGGCAGAAGTATCTGCTGTACCGCTGAGGAGGGGACACGTCGATAGTTCCGCTCCCCTCTACTTCAGCGTGAACATCGCATTCACGTGCGCGGTCACAGTCACGTTCTGCGGGCTGAACTCCTCGGTTGGCGCGGGGACATTCGCCATCGCTGCCATCGCTTTGGCGCGTGGCATGGGCGCGATCATGCGGATGTTTTCAAATGTATCCACGGAAGCATAGGTAAGTTCGCCCAGCACTCTTCCGCTGGCATTGGCCAGCGATTGGGCAGACGCCCTTGCCCGCCGGTAGGCGTCGGCAACCGCTTTGCTCTTTGCTTCTTCGGTCGAATCAAGCGTGTAGCTCAACGACTGACTCTCGCCCACGCTGGCGTCGGCCAGTTGCTGCGTGATCGGGCCAATCTTGGAGAAATCCTTGAGCTTCACGCTGACGCTGGTTGTCACCTGGTAGCCGATGATTCGATGTTTCACTTCTTTCCAGTTGTATTGCGGGTTCAAGGAGAAAAAGCCGATCTCGGCCGACTTCGGATCGACGCCGTTGGCGCGCAAAACCTGGCGCGTGGCCTCGGCCTGCTTTGAAGCGAGATCGTAGGCATCCTTGGCGGTATCGGCTTGCGCCGAGATATTGAACTGAATCAGCGCGGTGTCGGGCGCGGTTTCGAATTTTCCATCGGCCCCAACGTAAATTGTGTTGGGCAGAGCGGTCACCGCGGGGCCTTGCGCATGCACGGCAGCGGCCAGCACCAGTACGCTGCACAACGTCACAATGGAGAACTTCATTTGCATCTCCTCAAGTGCGGGTCAAAATCCCATTCCCTTATACACTCTCTTAGAGAACGCGGGAAATTGTGCGAATTGCGCAAAATGCCAATAATTTGCACGCTTCAGGCGGAACGCATAGCAGAGGGTGACGCGTGTGAAAAAGAGAATCGGAGGCGAAGAGTCTTCGCCAGCCCAGGCGCCAGTTACTCCAGGGCGCCGCTGGCGGCTGTCTTCGGGAGCGGCTTCAGCGGAACATTGTAGGAGGAGTTGACTTCCTCGCGCAGACCTGCCCAAAAGTTCGCCGGCATTCCGCGGAATACCGCGACAATAGCAGGATCGAACTGGGTTCCGGAGCAGCGCTCGATTTCCTTCTGGGCCGCCTCGTAGGTTTGCGCCGGCCGGTAAACGCGGTCCGAAGTCATGGCATCGAGCGTGTCGGCGATCGAGAATATACGCGCCCCCAGCGGGATCTCCTCTCCCTTGAGGCCGCGCGGGTAGCCGCTCCCGTCGAAACACTCCTGGTGAGCGTAAACAATCTCGGCCGCTTCCGACAGAAAAGGAATCTTGGTGAGAGTGTTATAGCCGAAATAAGCATGCTCGCGCATGATGGCCATCTGCTGGTCGGTCAGCTTGCCGGGCTTTTTCAGAATTTCGTCGGGAATGGCCATTTTCCCGATGTCGTGCAACCACGCCCCGCGAGCAATGATCTTGATTTCTTCGCTGGGCAGTCCCATTTTTTGTGAGATGGCCATGGCATAGGCCGTAACCCGTTTGGTATGTCCCAGAGTCTCGGCGTCCTTGAGTTCGAGCAAATAGCCGAAGGCCTCAAGCGTGATGTCATAGGAGCGTTCCAGCTCTTCCAGGGTCTTTCGCCATTGTTGCGTGCGGGCCGAGACCAGGGTTTCGAGGTTGGTGCGATACGCGTCGTTTTCGCGCTTCAGCCGCCGATGTTCCAGCGCGCGACGCACGGTGGCCAGCAGCTGTTCGCGTTCAAAGGGCTTCAGCAGGTAGTCATAAGCGCCGTTGCGCAACGCCTGTAGTGCGATGGAAAGATCATGAACGGCGGTCACCATCACCACGGGCACGTCCGGGCAACGTTCCTTGGACCGCTCCAACAGAGCGATGCCATCCATCTCAGCCATCATGATGTCGGAAAGCACGAGGTCGAATTCCTCGCCCGACTCAAGAATGGACAGCGCTTCCGCACCGCTGGCAGCCTGGCGCGATTGAAAGTGTGCTCCGCTCAACATCGAGGACACAATCTCCCGGATTGTTTCCTCGTCGTCTACCACGAGAATTCGTTCGTTTGGCATGACCCTACTTGAGTGTATCGCTTATCTTAGGCTCCGAATCCACATTCCGAAAGTAACCATTCGGAGACGGAAATCGGCAACAGCCGGGCTCCAGGCATGATATTCAAAAAGCTTGGCACTGGTGCGTCTGTTATGAGCCATGCCGGCCTGCTTGGAAATTCGCTGCGCATCCTGACCGTCCCTTGGCTGACGGAGCGGGAGACCGCCGCCCTGATCGTAGTGGTGGTCAGTTTGCTCTTTTTCCGGGCTTTTCGCGAGCGCTATCTGCTCGCTTGGGCGGGCGGTTGGGCAGCCTACGGAGCCTTCCTCATTCTGGTTCGCGCCAGCGACTCCTACCCGGCATCCAAATCAATTGCCGCGATTGCGCAGGCCGAGTTTGTTTTGGCCATTGCCCTTCTGGCGGTGGCTGCGCTCATCTCCGCTCAATCGTGGCGTGCTCTCACGGTGCTGGGCGCCGTTTCCTGGGTGCTCCTGATCTGCGCCGGTATGCGCCCTTTCTACTTTGCCGAATCCGGATCCGCGCGCCTGGCTCTGGAAATCGCCTTTCGCTTGATTGCCGCCGGTGCGGGTCTCGAACTGTTCCGCTCCCGCCTCGGCCGTATCGGCATTGGGCCGTTTCTGTTTGCGGCCGGACTTCTGGCACTCAATTTGAACCTGCCTCCATTGACCAGCGGCATTCCGGCGGAAGCGAGCTTGCTAGCGGAAATCTTGTTCAGCTCGAGCATGCTGCTGGTGGCACTCGATGACTCGCGTGCGCGTACACGGCGCCTGGCGGCGCTGAACGAACTGGCGGGTACCATCGCTCGCGGCCAAAGCCATGCTCCGATCGTTCAGGGCGCGCTCGAGAAACTTAACAGCGTGATTGGCGGCAAGGCTGCCTGGTTTCGACTGATGGAAGCCAATCATCTGGTGCCCACCCAGCACGTCGGAGTCTCGGCGGATTTCCTGCGCGCCATCGGGCAGGTTGGCATGGACGATAACCTGGCGGGCACGATCGAGGAAAAACGGGCATCGGTTGTGCGCGCCGGGCAAGCGCCGGACCCGGTCCTCGCACAATTCCGCAAGTACGGATTCAAGCATGTCATTCTGGTGCCCGTGCTCGGCAAGAAGTCTGTGATCGGAATGCTATCGTTCGGCTGTTCGGGAACGCGGCGCCACACCCGCGAAGAACTGGAGTTTCTCGAAACCGCGGCGCAGAAGATGGGGATTGCGGTCGAGAACCTGCGCTTGCTGGAGCAGGTCATCCGTTCGCAGCGGCAGTGGATGAACACGTTCGATTCCATCCAGGACCCGATTCTGGTGCACGACACCGAGTTCCGAATCCTGAAGATGAACCAGGCCCTGTTGCTGCGGCTGGAAACAGCGGCCGCCGACGTTGTTGGCAACTTGTGTGAGTCGGTGCTTCCGCGGAACCACCCCTGGAGCGGATGCCCGTATTGCGAACGCGGTTCCGGGCTCACGGAAGGCTTGGATCCCTGCTTTGGCGGCCAATCGGTCGTGTCCACTTCGTCGTATACCGAGCAAGGAGGCCAGCAGAAGGGCACCATCCATGTGGTGCACGATGCCACCGACCGTCACGCCGCCGAGGAAAAATACCGGATGCTGTTCGAGCAGGCGCAGGAAGGCGTTTTTGTCGCGACGCTGGACGGTGATTTGCTCGACTGCAATGATGCTTTTGTGACCATGCTGGGATATGGCAGCCGCGATGAGTTGATGGCTCTTGATTTGACCAGCGTGCTTGGCGGGAGCGCGGAGGAGCGCGAAGCATTCCGCCAGGAACTTGAGGCGCATAACTATGTTCGCAATTTTGAACTGTCAGTGCGCCGCAAGGATGGAGCGAGGTTAACCGTTGCGCAGAGCTGTTTTGCCACTCGCGCTGCCGACGGGCGCATTGAACGCTACCAGGGATTCGTTCTCGATGTCACGGAGAAGAAGCAATCGGAAGACGAGATGCGGCGGCGCAACCGCGAGCTGAACGCGCTGAATGCGATGGCTGTGATTGCGACCCAATCATTCGATCTTGACGAAATTCTGAACCTCACTCTGCGCCAGGTGGTCTCGCTGTTTGGGGCGGAAACCGGATCAATCTATCTGGCAACGGAAGCGGAAGGAGCCTTCCGCCGCCGCGCCGCCTGGGGCCCGCGCAGCGAGGCTCGGATGCGCATGTCGGAAGTCTCGTTTCCCGAAGGCATGGGCGATCTGGTGCTTCGTTCGCGCGCAGAAGTGATTACCCATGATTTCCTGCCCCATCTGCCCCCTGCCGTCGTCGAGTTCGTCTGCGCCGACCGGCTGCCCTATTGGATCTGGGTATTGCTTTGGAGCAAGGACAACCCCATCGGGATTATGGGCATTGCCAGCAAGGAAGACCGGCGCTACTCCACCAACGACGAAAACCTGCTGGTCGCCATCAGCCGCCAGTTGGCGACTGCTATTGAAAAAGTTCAGCTTTACGAGGAAACCTGCCGCGCTTATGAAGATCTGCGCCAAACGCAAGAGCAGCTCCTGCAGAGCGAGAAAATGTCGGCGGTGGGCCAATTGATTTCCGGAGTGGCCCACGAGCTGAATAATCCGCTGACCGCCATCCTCGGTTATGCGCAACTGCTCGAAAACGCGGACCTCGAGTCCCACTCGGCCGATTACGTCCGCAAGCTCTTCAAGCAGGCGCAGCGGACGCATCGCGTGGTTCAGAACCTGCTTTCCTTCGCCCGTCAGCGCAAAGCGCAAAAACAGACTGTCGATTTGCGCAAGGTGTTGGAGGAAACCATAACGCTGCGCGATTACGACCTGAAGGTAAACAACATTGTTCTGGAGCGTGAGATTCCGGAAGACGTGCCTTCCGTGATTGCCGATCCTCACCAGTTGGAGCAGGTTTTCCTCAACATCGTAAACAACGCGCTCGATGCTATGGTCGAGGAAAATGGCAGCGGCGTTTTGAAGGTGCGGGTTTACAACAAAGATGGCTTCGTGTGCGTGGAATTCGCCGATAGTGGCCCGGGCATCAAAGATCCGAATCGGATTTTCGATCCCTTCTATACCACCAAGTCAGTCGGCAAGGGCACTGGTCTGGGCTTAAGCATCTGCTACGGGATTATCAAGGAGCATAACGGCGAAATCGTAGCCCGCAATCGCGAAGAAGGCGGCGCCTTAATCGAGGTGCGGTTGCCGGCAAGCGAAAAATCGGCCGTGCCCGAATCCGCCACCGCCAGCCGCCGCGAATCCGTTCTGGCCGGCCGCGTGCTTCTGGTGGAGGATGAAGAAGCTGTGCTTGAATTCGAGCGCGACGTACTGGTCGGCGCCGGAGCCGACGTCACCACTTCCATGAGCATCGACGATGCCAAGGAACATCTGCGCAAAGGCTCCTTCGATGTCATCGTAATGAACGGGCGAATGCCGGGCGGTCTCACCGTCCAGGAAATCTATCAGTGGGTTGCCTCGAGCTGCGCGGGCATGGAAAAAAACCTGCTGTTTACCTTCTCCAGCGTGACCGATGCGGAGACGCGGTCTTCCTTGCAGCAGCATAATCTCTCGTCGCTGGCCAAACCATTCGAGGTTGCGGACCTGATCTCGCACGTGCGCGCCCTGATCCCGAAACAAGCCAAAGCCGCGCCCGAAACGAGCGAAGCCAAGGCCGCCTCCGCCAGTGCCGGCGTCTGATCGATCACCTTGCAGCCCTAACAGTCCGCGGAAAACACTGGGGTGGCGCAGCGTTTCATTGTGTCCATGCTGCAGCCCCCTAAACCTGTTCTTTCAGGCTGAGCGACATCTCCGCAATCATCTTCTCGTTTCGCCGATACCAGCGCCAATGGCCCTCGCGTTTCGCTTCCACAAGATTCGCCCGCAGCAGAATCCGCATATGGTGAGAAACCGTGGGTTGCGCGAGTTTCATGCGCTTTTCAATATCGAAGGCACAGAGGCCAGTTTCCTTTCCGATGGAGGACCCGCCCTTCTGCTTGAGCGCACGCAGAATGCGGCGGCGCGTAGGGTCGCCAATGGCATGCAGAAAGCGATCGAGAGCGGAACCTGCTGAAGACATGATCGGAAAGGGTAGCAGAAGTGTGGCGCCAGATTCGACTCCGGAAGAGCCGGCAAACTTGCAATTAAGACCCTGACTTCGGTGATCGCAGATCTTTCTGATCACGAATTACAAGTTCCCAATTCCTGCCTACTTCTTCAGAATCGGATTGTACCCGTCGGCGATCAGCCGGGAACGCATCGCGTCGGCTTCTTTGAATTCCGCATACGGCCCGATCTGCACGTGATAAAACTTGTCCGCCGAAGGGTTGTTGGCCGCAAACGCCGGATACTGTTTTTTCTTCAACGCTTCGACCAGGGACTCGGCGTCTTCCTGGCGGCTCACAGCGGCTACCTGCACGAAGTAGCCGCCGGCAGCAGGCGTGGCGTTGCTTGTGGGAGGCGCGACGGGCGGCGGTTCGCTCCCTTTTGTCGCTGGTGGCGTCTGCGACTCCGCAGGCGCAAGTTCCGTGTTGGCGCTGCTGGATCCAACCGATTTGTAAAAGCTGAAATCGGTGGGTTGGGATGCGGGCTTGGATGCCGGGTCTTTGCCCGCTGAAGGCCGCACGACGGTCGCTGAAGTTCCCGTGGAGGCACTCCCCGCATTGCCCACGGCCGCCATCGTTGTTTTCCTGCCTAACGAAAAGCCGATCGCGAAAAACACGGCGCACACCAGCACAAATGTAAAAAAAAGAACCAGCATCCGGCCGGTGCCCAGCGTGATTTCTGTCTCGTTCTTCAAAGTGGCCATGAAAGGATAATGCTACGGGCGCTTAGGGCAAACTCCGATTAAATCAGTTCGACGGAAACTTTGAAAGGGCGTGGCATCGGCCACGCCGCCAGAATCCGCCATACAAGCGGTTTTTGCCGCTGAGGGCTGCTACCTTCAACGCCTCCAATTTTGCCCTGATAATAGCTTAACCAGAGTCTCCTAACTGCCCGAACCTGCGGCCGGTGCTGCTGCCGGTGGCGGGCCGGCAAGCAACTTCTGGATTCCCGAGTAGAAGTCTACCGGCACCGGGAACACCACCGTCGTGTTTTTCTCGACGCCGATCTCAGTGAGAGTCTGCAAATAACGCAACTGCACGCTGACCGGTTCCGTGGCCAGCAGGTGCGCCGCATCCACCAGTCGTTGCGCCGCCGAGAACTCGCCCTCGGCGTGGATGATCTTCGACCGTTTCTCGCGTTCCGCCTCCGCCTGCTTGGCCATGGCGCGCAGCATCGATTCCGGCATGTCCACCTGCTTCACTTCCACATTGGCCACTTTCACGCCCCACGGAGCCGTGTGCGTGTCGAGAATGCTTTGCAGCCGCAGGTTGATCTTCTCGCGATGCGCCAGCAATTCGTCCAGTTCCTGTTCGCCCAGCACCGAGCGCAGCGTGGTCTGCGCAAACTGCGAGGTCTGGTACACATAGTTGGAAACCTCGACCACCGCTTTATTGGGATCGATTACGCGCAGAAAGATGACGGCATTCACCTTCAGCGTCACGTTGTCGCGCGTGATGATGTCCTGCGGCGGCACTTCCAGCGCTTCCTGCCGGAGCGAGACGCGCACGATGCGATCAATCGGCACAAACACGAGGATCACACCGGGCCCTTTAGCGGTTCCGAGCAGGCGTCCCAGCCGGAAGATCACGCCGCGTTCATACTCGGCCAGAATCTTGATGGAACTCAGCAGGTAGATGATGACGATGACGACCGCAATGGCGACGATAGGAAACCCGAGATCTGGCATAGATGCCTCCAGGCAACTTCCAATTCGCGATTGACAACGCCTTATTTCGCGATTCAGAACCTTCAGTGTCTATGCGGATTGTAGCGCAAGCGAGCAGCTAGAGGTGGCGTCGCTCGCCCGAGCAGGTGCTGAGGCGGATGCGAGGAGCATCTTTCATTGGGTTCATAGTCACGCAGATGGGGCCGCCGTTGAGATCGTCTCCGGCTCAAGGGCTATCGCACGACGATCTTCCCTGGCAGCTTTGCCTTGTTCACGAGGTTTTCGACCTCTAACGGAATCTCGCCGGATGTATCGGGCTGGAACTCGAAGTCGTAGGTTTCCCCTGAGGCGATGCGCAAAGCAGCGTCGCTCGTTGTGGCAAGGCGAGGCGGAAGCGTTGCCCCATCCTTGGCTAACGCGCGCCAGGTTGCCGGATGCTCTTTGCTGCCGATCTGGAAGTTGGCTAAAAGATCGGGAGCCATATTGATCAGCCGCAGCCGATACTTGATGCCATGGTCGAACACCAGCGGGCTGGGCTGTTCGGCGCCGTTCAGGGTAAGGCGGGTTGCGTAAAAGCCGCCTTCGCGCGTACCGAATATCAGCAGCCTGTCATGTTCAGGGTCGAACGTCTCGCCGGGATCGAGCACGATAAGCGCGCCGTAGATGCCACCGGTCAGCTGATCCGGATCGGCAGCGTGCGTGTGATAGATGAATGTTCCCGCGCGGTTGGGCGTAAAACGCGCGGCAAAGCTCGCGCCCGGAGCAATGGCGGGTGTCACCTGATTTCCAACGCCGCCTCCAATCACGCCGTCATAATAACTATCGAGTTCCAGGCCGTGCCAATGCATGGTGGTGGGTGCGTCCAGGTGATTGAGCACGGTAATTTCAGTCGGCTCTCCGCGCGTCACCACGATCGGCGGCCCCATCGCCTTGTCCTCCGAGGCGACTACCTTCTTGCCCTCTCGCACCGAGCAGGAAAACGTAGGTGACTTTCCGCTGGAGGCGGTTGGCTCGATGACCAGGTCAACCTTGTGCCGTGGAAGTTCAGCGGTGCGCGGTTCGGCAGATCCGGGGGCCGCGCTGACGTTGATTGCCAATACCAGTCCGGCCATGTCATTCATGCCGGCCATCGCATCATGGTGGTCATGTGCGCTGGGCACAGCGCGGGCCGAGTCGTTCGCCGGAGTTGACGTGGGCGCCAGCATAGGCACACGCTCGTTGGTGGAAACGTGCTCCTGAAAATGGCAATGAAACAGCCAACGCCCGACGTGCTCCGGCTTCCATTCCATCATCATGGTGTGGCCCGCCCGGAGATTCTGGGTCACGACCGACTGACGGTCGCCCTGTGCATAGGCCGTGTCCGACTCGGCATCGCCCAGGCTGAGCAGTTCGTAGAAAGCTCCATGCAGGTGCATGGGGTGGGACCCGAAGCTTGCATTGATGACGCGCCAGCGAATGGTTTCGCCTGCTGTATATTCGAGCGGCTCCGTATATGGATACGACTTGCCATTGATGGTAACCACTTCAAACCCTTCGTGGAGTACGTCGGCGGGCGCAGCCATTGCGTTCACGACGAATACCCGATCTACCGGCACCGCGCCCGGAGGGTCCACAATGAAGGCGCCGTTCAGTTGCGCGTCGGCCAGGTATGGGTGGGCTGCGTCTTCCGGACTGGCCGCGCGCGCCCAATAGAAATAAGTCCCGGGCGCACCCGCGATGAAGGTCAGATCGCGGCTTTCGCCCACGGCCAGTTCGATTCCAGCCTTCGCATCACCCGGACGCGTGTTCAGGCCATATACCGCCGCCTTTTGTTTTAGTTTGTTCGCAACCGTCAGATGTACGGTTGTTCCTTCTGGCACCCGCAGCAGAGGTCCGGGAATCTGCGCCAGATGACCGGCTTCACCGAAGGCCTGCACGTAAAGCTGCGGGCCGTCGTCGGCCTCGGGGCGCCACCGGCCGCTGCGGAGTTCGAGTTGGGCCGTGAGAACGCCATTCTCCAATTTCCCTGCGGGAATCCGATTCTGGTTCGTGGCAATTTCTTCGACGGCTGGCGCTTGTCCAAACGCCAGCGCCGCCCAAAGGCAGGCTACGCCCGCGTGACACAATGTGCGTGAAGTAATAGGGATCCCCCACCCGGACTCGGGAGGCCATTATGCCATACGTGCCTGAGTCCGTCCCCAATGAAAGTCGGCTACGACTGACTGAGTGTGAAGAGACAGCGGCTGCGAGGTTAGATCGACTTGACGGGAATCGCCATCACATCGTCCACCAGTCCGACTTCTTTCTGCACAAACGGCTCGGCATAGGTGACGCCCCCCATCATGCCGTAAAAGCGGGCCATGGATTCGATGCGGGCGCGAATCTCGGCCTGCGCGGGGAAGATTCCGCTGCCGGCCTCCTGGTCGGTGAACTGCGATTTGTAAGCCATCAGAGAAGCGAAGCGCGTTTCGAACTGGTCGGTGATATCGACGACGAACGTCGGGCGCACGTCTCGGTAAAGGCTGGCGTAAATGAGCTTGAACGGGCGATGAGATGCGACGCCCGCGGAGCCGAAGTCATAAAAAGAGCGGCTGCCGCTTGCGGGCAGCGCGTGATCGCTGATGGGAAGCTTGGCCAGTCCAGCCAGAAAGCTGGCTTCGTACCCGAGGATGGAGGCGGTGTAATGATCCGGGTGCCGGCCCTCCCAGAAGGGGAGAATCAGCACGCGCGGGCGCGCTTCGCGGATGGCGCGCGCGACCTTGAGACGATTCTCCCAGTTGTTTTCGACGCGCCCGTCGGGGATGTCGAGCGCGTGACGCCAGGAAACTTTCAGGATGCGCGCAGCCTCTTCGGCCTCGCGCGCGCGGTCTTCTGCGGTGCCGCGAGTGCCCATCTCACCCTGGGTCAGATCAAGGATGCCGGTGCGGTAGCCGCGCTCGGCCATTTTGAGCAGCGTGCCGCCGCAGGTCTGTTCCACATCGTCGCGGTGAGCGGCAAGGGCAAGGATGTCGAGGGGAGGCGCGTCGCTGGTGGTGGGTCGTCGATCGTCAGGCATGATCTTCTAATTTTATAATCGGGTACTTCTTGCAGTTCAGGGGCGTTGGTCAGCCTTGGTCGTGTATTCCTCTTAAATGCAAGCTGTCTTCGCTGCCGGCAAAATGCACAGATCCTTCGCTCCGCTTAGGATGACTGTTCACAAA
This sequence comes from uncultured Acidobacteriaceae bacterium, assembly GCA_963791085.1. GTDB lineage: Bacteria > Acidobacteriota > Terriglobia > Terriglobales > Acidobacteriaceae > Acidiflorens. The sequence continues at coordinate 1,626,270 of CAWBQG010000001.1, forward strand.
TAATTTCTCAAGCTGCGGGCTTCGTGGTGCGGCGATTCGCCAACACAAAGGCCAGGCCGAACATGAACAGCGCGAATAGAACCAGGGTCAGAATGGAGGCGGTCAGAGAAAAGGCCGCGGGCGCGTCGGGATACATCAGGGTCCGAAGCGCTTCAACGCCATAGGTCAGCGGGTTGGCATACATGAGCACACGGATCCACCCTGAAGCGCCGGAAAGAGGGAAGAGCGCGCCCGAAAGCAACCAGAGCGGAATCAGAAACAAATTAATGATGGCGTGAAAAGCCTGGGTTGAATCCATGGGCCAGGCAATGGCAAAACCGAGCGCAGTGAGCGCAAACGAGACAAGGAAGATAGTCAGCGCAATCAGGCCAAATGACGCAAGCGTGATATGCACTCCAGCGAGGGGCGCGAAGACAAGAAAAATCAGACCCTGTATGGCGGCAAGCGTCGTGCCGCCCAGCACCTTGCCCAGGACGATGGCCGCACGCGGAACCGGCGCGACCAGCACGGAGAGCAGAAAGCCCTCGTTGCGATCTTCAATCACCGACATCATCGTGAAAATCGCGGTAAAGAGAACGATCATCACGAGCGCACCCGGATAGAAATAATCCAGATAGTGCTGCTGGCCAGAGGCCTGCCCGGAGCGGAACGAGGTGCCGAAGCCGGAGCCGATAACGATCCAGAAAAGAAGCGGAGAAAGGATGACGCCGACCACGCGCGCACGCTGCCGGTAGAAGCGCACGACCTCGCGCCACCAGAGCGTGAAGGCGGGAAGGAGAACTCCGGCGGATGCGGGCGGGGTCGTGGGAAGGGTTGCGCTTTGGGTGGACATTATCTTTGTCTTTAAGTTTAGCAGCGTTAGGCAGCGGGTTTAGGCCCTACAGTTATTGTCAACGAATTTCATAGAGGTAAGCATCGTTGATATACCTTCCGCCGATTTGCGTATTGCCGAGTCGTGCGCCTTCCACCGATGCAGTTTTTCCGAACACAGAGCGCAACGCCTGATACAGGGGCTGCCGCGGACTGATCAACTCGATTCTTGAAAGTTGCTCCGAATTGGCCGAGAGGCGCTGCGTAATTTTCGAGAGTTCTTCGTAGGCCTTTCTCGGACCAATTTCGTCCACTCTCGGAGTCGCAACCAGCAGGTGCCAAGAATCCGAGTCAGATTGGGACAGCCAGAGTGCGCCATCGGCAGGGAAAATCTTATTCCCGCGCAACGCACGCCACAGTACTTTTCCGAAGTCTATGTCAGTCCCGGTCAGCGCTTCCACGTATGCCATTACCATCTTCCTCGAATCCATTCCATCACGCCAGAGCCAGTCTCGGTAGAGGCTTCATAAAGCGCTCTGGCTTCTAACTCTTCCACAACGTCGTAACGCTTACCGTCGTCCCAGTCCTTGACCGTACTCCAATTCACTCTGAGTTTCCCTTCTGTTTTCATGTCGGTCTGTAACCCGGTCCAGAGGGCGCCGTTCGGTTTGAAGAGATCCTCCAGTTTGTGAACATACATTGCGTTTACGAACTGCTTGTCGGGAAAGTCGTACTCCTTGACCGCACCAGCCAAACAAGATTTCAACGCGCACTCAACTGCGAGGCCGGCCATGTAATAGGCGCCGGTCCACAATTTATTTTCCAAAAGCACGCGAGATTCTTCGAGCCTGCTGTCTGCCAGTGTTCGCAGAGTGTCGCGGTTCAGTCGCGCAATTGGCACACTTCATTTTACAACGGCATTAGGAAAAGGCCGACGCGACGAATGAAATGTCTCCCACCAAGCCTTGCCAAGGATGGGATCATCGCGCCTTTCTTCCGTTGCTAGGAGGGTCTCTTCTTGGCCTTCTTTTTGCCGGCCTCAGTTACCGCCGCTTCCGCTGCTTCATTCCAGAACCTGTGGCCGGTGCGGTGTATGAAAACGTCTTCGAGGGTTGGCTTGCTCACGCTGAGCGACTGAATCTCTCCCGGGAAAGCCTCGACGACATCAGGCACAAAGCGGTGTCCGTTTTCGATTTCGAGACGGACGTGATTATCGAGCACCACGGCGTCGACATTAAATTGAGTACGAATTCTGCCGGCCAGGGCCTGCGGATCCCGCGCTTCGAGCAAAATGACGTCGCCGCCGATCTCGCGCGTGAGCGCTTCGGGAGTGCCCAGAGCCACCAGGTTCCCCTCGTTCAGAATGGCCAGCCGGTCGCAGCGTTCGGCTTCTTCCATCAAATGCGTAGTAACGATAACCGACACGTGTTCCTGGTCGCGCAGAATCTGAAGATACTGCCAAAGATCGCGGCGGGCGCCGGGATCGAGGCCGGTGGTGGGCTCGTCGAGAAGCAGCACTTCGGGGTGATGCAGCAATCCCTTGGCGAGTTCGATGCGGCGCTGCATTCCTCCCGAGAAGGTTTCAACCCGGTCCTGAGCGCGGTCGAGCAATCCAACGCGCGTGAGAATCTCGTTAATGCGCGTCTTGAGTTGCGAACCGCGCAAGCCGTAAAGGTGACCCTGATGCCAGAGGTTCTCGCGGGCCGTGAGCTTGGGATCTACGCTCTGCGCCTGGAAAACGACGCCGATCCGGCGGCGCAGCGCGCCCGGCTGGCGGACAGCGTCGAGGCCGGCGATAGTCGCCGAGCCCGAACTCGGAACCATGAGCGTCGAAAGAATGCGAAAAAGTGTTGTTTTGCCGCTGCCGTTGGGACCGAGCAAGCCAAACAGCTCAGCGGGGCGCACCTCAAAGGAGACGTTGTTGAGTGCGGTGCGATTGCCGTAGCGATGAACAAGATCGCAAACCTGAATGATGGCCGAAGCGGAAGGCTCGGCAAGCTTTTCCGGAGTTCGAACGTCGATGGCAGTCGTATCTATGGCCACAAGATGATTCTACGACATTCCACGACGAGGGAAACCGGACTGACCCCGAAAGCGGGCGCTCGTGCGGCGGACGAGGGCAAGACGCCCCCGGTACAGCCGGCAGGATGCGGGCGGCGCTGCACCACATCGACCGCGGCCGTTATTTCGCTACGCGGTCACCGGATCGCCCTCGGCCGATGCAACGCGTTCTTCGAACGAGACCGGAACGTGGCGCCAGACCTGAATTGCGAGAACGACCGTGGTCGCGAGCAGCAAGGCTCCTACCGCGACGTGCACGACGGTTGCGATCACCATGGGGAGTTCAGGTTGCGCCGCGTCTTGTCCCCACATCACGCGCGTGATGAAGGCAAGGAAGCCGAGGCAGAGTTGCGCAACCATCAGGCTGAGCATGATGACGGCGGGGCGCTTCACGGCGTCAACTTTGGAATAGACCGAGATAGCGCGGACAGCAGTCCAGGAAAGAACAATGGCAACAACGGCGGCGTGCACCACGTGCGGCCACCAGCTCAAGCCGTGATGGCGGAACATAGCGCCGAGCACGAGCTGAACATAAAGGACGAATATGGAGAGCAGAGTGAGCGTGAACAGGGTGGGGCGGCGCGTGTCGAGTTCGGTGCGTGGATGCTCCTGCAGCCAGCGGCGTCCCGTAAAAACTGCGATCGCGACCGCAATGCAGAAGAATGTTTGTGCGACGGCCGCGTGCGCGCTCGAAACTGGCGCGGGAAGCAAGTAGATCACGGTGAGACCACCGAGAATTCCCTGGGCGATTACAGTTCCAATCGCGGCCAGGCCGAGCAGGCGCAGCCAGGTGCGCTTTTCGACCCGCCAGGTCCACACGGCCAGAATGATGGTGAGCAGCCCCACAAACTCTGCGATCATGCGGTGAGTATGCTCGTACCGGATCCCGCCAACCATGTGCGGAATTTTGTAGATAGAACCAAATGATGTTGGCCAGTCGGGCACGGAAAGACCGGCATCATTGCTGGTGACCAGCGCTCCAGCGACGATCAGGATGAGCGTGACGGTAGCGGTGAAAATAGCAAATCGATGCAGTCCCTGATTGTAGGGAAGTTCGATTCCCTTACGGTCCATTTCCTTCAGGACAAGCCCCCTGCGAGGTCGGCATTGAAGAGCGAAAACGCGCGCAACATATGCTTTCCAATCGCGCATTTTAGCAGATACTCGGGGCGGTCAGCGGTGCGCAAAGCTCGACCGCGAAAACGAAGCGCCACCTGCGTCAGTTCGTTGGCATCGGAGCGGGATTCACCGGGGCCTCCATGGCCTGGATAATGGCGTCGGCAAATTCTGAGGTGCCGGCGCTGCCTCCGACATCGCGCGTGAGCTTGCCGCGGTCGCGATAAACCTGGTCGATGGCGTTGCGAATCCGCCAGGCGGCTTCGGCTTCGCCGAGGTGCCGGAGCATGAGCAAGCCCGATCGCAGCACGGCGGTAGGGTTGGCGATGTTTTTCCCGGCAATATCCGGCGCCGACCCATGCACAGCTTCAAAAATGGCGCACTCATGCCCAAAATTCGCGCCCGGTACGAGGCCCAGCCCACCGACGAGTCCGGCGCAGAGATCGGAGACGATATCGCCGTACAGATTCTCGAGCAGCAGCATGTCGTATTGATAAGGGTTCATCACCAACTGCATGCAGGTATTGTCGACAATGTGTTCACCGTAGCTGATCTCGGGATATTCCTTCGCCACCTTGCGCGAACATTGCAGAAACAGGCCGTCCGACATCTTCATGATGTTGGCCTTGTGGATGCAGTGAATTTTCTTGCGCTTGTTCTTGCGCGCGTGCTCGAAGGCAAAACGCGAGATCCGCATGCAGGCTTTTTCGGTGATGATCTTCAGACTCTCTACCACGCCGGGAACGACTTCATGCTCGATTCCGGAGTAAAGGCCCTCGGTATTTTCGCGGACAATGATCAGATCGAGGTCAGGATAGCGGGTCGGAATGTGCGGAAGATTCCGGATGGGACGGAAATTTGCAAAGAGCTCAAACTTCTTGCGCAGTTCCACATTGATGCTGGAAAATCCGCCGCCAATCGGCGTCGTCACCGGTCCCTTCAGCCCGACGCGAGTGCGCTCGATGGACGCGGTCAGCTCCCTAGGAATGTACTCATGGTATTTTTCGAAGGCCTCGCTGCCGGCAGCGAAACTTTCCCACTCGAACTTCACGCCGGTGGCTTCCAGAATGCGAACGGTCGCCTGGATGACCTCGGGGCCGATGCCGTCGCCGGGTATGAGCGTTACTTTATGTGCCATAGATTAAGATCGGTCAGCTCTTTAGCGGAATCCTGGCGCGGGCTTCGGCTGCGTCTTTGTCCTTGGTCTTGAGCAAGTCCTTGAGTTCGGTCATGAACTCCTGCACATCCTTGAAATCAAGATAGACCGAGGCAAAGCGGACGTAGGCGACTTTGTCGTGGCGGCGCAGGCGGTTCATGATCAGTTCGCCAATCTCGCTGGTCTTGCGCTCGCGCTCGGCAGACTCAATGACAAAGGTCTCGGCCTCGTTCACGATCTGTTCCAGCTTGCCAATTGGAACGGGCCGCTTCTCGCAGGCGCGCATCAGACCGTTGAGCACCTTCTGGCGGTCGAAACGCTCGCGCCGCCCGTCTTTCTTCACAACCATGTACGGAATTTCGTCGATGCGCTCGTACGTAGTGAAACGTTTCTCGCACTTGAGGCACTCGCGGCGGCGGCGGATCGAATCCGCTTCCTTGCTTTCGCGCGAGTCAACCACCTTGTCGTTTTCAAAGCCGCAAAAAGGGCATTTCATGGCGTGTCGAAGAGTACCCACGATTGTAGCAGTTGAGGAATTAAGCCATTGAGAGATTGGGTCCTAGCAATGCTACGTCCGGGTCGGTGCGGTGAATTTCAATGATTCAATGGTCAATGATTTAACGCTTCGCTCGCCGGCTCAGCCTCCTCGGCTTCGGCGCTTTCATCGGAAAGCTTGCGCAGGGACAAACGCTCACGGTGGGCGAGGAGCAGTCCAATGGGCACGATGGCGACGAACGACACCAGCCACAGCATGATGCCGCAGCTTACGGTCAGTTCTTTCGGGACAATGTCGAACACATGATCCATCGCGCTGATGGTCGCCAGTTGCGATCCTCCGCCAACGCCCGGCAACTGCACCATCGATCCGACCATGCTCGATCCCATCAACAGCAGAACCTTGGTTGTGCTCATGACGTGCATGGGTGCGCCGTAGGCAGTCGTGACTTCCTTATACGAAAGAGCGATAACCCACCACATCAGCACCGACACGGCCGAAAGTTGGAGAAAAGCAGCCGGGCCGTGAATCGTATTCAGGCCCGCGGTGAACTCGCGAATCTTGTGGGCGATGCGATGCCCCAAGTTCTGAGCGAGGTGGGAAAACCGCTCTTCGACCCACTGCGCAATGCTGCTTCCGCGGTACGACATCAAGATTGCCGCCGTGAGCAGTCCGAACACGAGCGCGATCAGAGCATACCCAGTCAAATAGATTCCTCGCTTCAATTCGGGGGATGCCGCCGCCGCGAAGGCGTGCAGCTTGGAGGGCAGGAAAATACCGCCCACCAGAAGAACGGTAAACCCGCCGATATCGAAGATGCGCTCCACCGCCCAGACCGCAAGCTGGGAAGCTACGCTCAGGTTCTCGCGGCGCGCGATCAGATAGGGGCGAATCAATTCTCCGGGCCGCCCAAGAAGAGCCAGGCCGGTAAAGCCGATCACTGTCGGCGGCACCAGTCCCATGATGGTTGCTTCCTTGCGGACCGGACGGAGAAAGATCTTCCACCGGACGGCGCGCAAAAAATAGGCAAAGTAGATGTACAGTACGGCGTGAAAAATGTGCCACCAGCTCAGATGAAACTGCACAAGGCGCGCCCAATCGAAGTGCCGCCAGGTGCGAAACTGCAGGTAGATAAGGGCCGCCAGTATAACGATGACAAGGGCGTAAAGAACGTATTGCTTATTTTTCATTCGTTGAAATGTGATGAGGCAGTGCTCGGGCGAGCACGTCCCCACCTGAAGGTAAATTAGACCGCACGCAGGGTCAACGCGGCGTGTTGGCGGCTGGGGAGCCCGCGGCCAGCCGGGATTCGGGGGTTGCCGGGGCTTTGTGGGCGGCAGTCGAAACGCCGGCCGGCTTCACCGGCGCTTTTTTCACATTCTGCGCAGCGCTTTGTTTGTGCGTGCGCGCCTCCGCTTTTTCCTGCGCGGCGATCTTGCGATTGTAGTCTTTGACGATGCGGTTAACGTAAGCGCGTGTTTCGCGGAATGGCGGAACTCCGTGATACTGGTCCACGCGCTCGGGTCCCGCGTTATAGGCGGCAAGTGCCTTCACCAGATCGAAGTTGTATCGCTCCATCAGCTCCCGCAGATAACGGCTGCCGCCGCCGACGTTCTGCTGCGGATCGAAGGAATTGTTCACGCCCAGGGCGTTCGCGGTCGAAGGCATCAGTTGCATCAAGCCCTTCGCGCCTTTGGGAGAAACGGCGCGCGCGTTGAATCCGCTCTCGGCATGAATCACGCTGTTCACCAGATCGGGATCGAGGTGATAAGCGGCGCTGGCCGAATTCACAACCTGATTCAAATCCGCAACGGGAGGAGCGGGTACCGCAGCACGGGCAGGAGCAGTCGCAGGAAAGGAGGCCGGCGGCGCAGTCGCTGGAGGCGGTGGGGGCGGCGTCAAGTCCTTTTCGAAGGAAGCGATGTCAGAGGTGGAGAGGTCGATAAAGTCCGTGTCATTGGCGGACCGAAAAAGCCGCGTCTTGTCGCCCATTACAATGCGATGGTCGTGCCGAATCGTGAACCCATTATTCAAAATGGCGATATCGGCCGCCGAGGCGACTCCGGCGGAGAGAAGTACCGCGGTGGCGCAGAGAAGCGCTGCACGAATTCGAGCCGGCCTGAGTGTGATTCCGTTCATTATTCCCTGAGCGCAGCGCCAGCCCCCTGCCGGCGGTTTCGAGGGCGCATCGCCCTCGTTGCTGCCTTTACTTCACCTCGACCGGATCGACCGGCTTGCCATCGAGCACCAGTTCAATCGCCGCCGCGACGCCATTTTCCGCATTCGAACGCGTCCGCGCCCAGCCGCGTCCCAGCAGCTCAGAGGACGCATTTCCCATGATAAAGGGTTGTCCGGCAAAAGCCAGCATTTCGATATCGTTGTAGTTGTCACCAACGGCCATGACCTGCGCGCGGTTGACGCCGCGATATTTCACCCAGCGCTCGAGGGCGTGTCCCTTCGAACAGCCCGTGTTGAGCACATCTACGATGGAGAGATCGCGTCCGACATACTCAGTGCGCAACACCGTAATCGGCAGGCCGCTCGCCTCGAGGGCGCGCAGCGCCTGCTGCATAAGCGCTACCGGTCCGCAGAACATCGCCTGGACCGGGTCCTGAGTCAGCGCGTCTTCGATCGGAACCACAAATTCGATATAGTCCAGGTTCTTCTCCAGCCAGCGCTGGATGCTGCCTTCCAGTTCGCGCAGATGCTCGACCACGATTGCGCCCCGCCCCTCCGCATCGAAGGTGACCACCGTCTGCCCGCGAAACTTGCGCATCATGCCCACCAGTTCGAGGCAGGTAGCCCTGGGCAGCAGATCGCGATGGAAGGTCTCTCCGCCAAGCGAACGCGTAATGGCGCCATTAGAGCTGATCAGCCAAAGATCGAAACCAAGTTGCTTGGCAACCGGCAAAGCGAAGGAGTGACGCCGGCCCGTGACCAGAATCACCTCGATCCCGAGCGAGTCAGCTCGGCGCAGCGCAGCCAGGTCACCCGGAGAGATCTGGAACTGCGGGTTGAGCAGTGTGCCGTCAATATCCACGGCGATCAAGCGAAGAGAATCGGCGGCCACAGATGATTTTAGCATTCAGATCTAAGTGGTCCCTTGCGGGGTGCCGCTATCCACGAGTGCCTGAGTCCAGCCGTTGCGGTGGCAAGTGTGCGGGCGTGCGAAAATGAGTTCCCTTGGAGGCCCCCCATGAGACTGAGGTTTTTGCTGGTGATTTTGATGCTACTCGCGGCGCTGTTGCCCGCGCCGTCTTCGGCACAGCCAAATGCAGCCGACACCGCAGGCAAGCCCTTTGCAATCGAGTACTACTACAAAGCCAAGTGGGGCTATGCCGATGAATTCCTGCAATTGTTCAAGAAGAACCACTACCCGCTGTTGAAGAAACAAGTGGAAATGGGGCGGATGCTCAAAGTCTGGATGGACCAGCCGCGGTACCACACTACGGAAGATGGGCGCTGGGACTATCGCGTGACGATTGTCTTCAAGAACTCGGCGGCTGCGAACGAGCCGTTTGACGAGGATGCGCTCAAGAAGCAGCTGTTCCCCGACCAGGCAACCTACGCCAAAGAAGAACAGCGGCGTTTCGAGATTCTGCTTGGCCACTGGGATCTTCCCGTCAAGACGGTCGAATTGGACCCAAAGTAACTGAAAACCTTCGCCGGCAGAGCCAAACGGTGGGAGAATGATAAGTAGGCTGAACGCTCAGCGGAACCTAGCCGCTGAAGGAGGCCTTATGTTGGCAGCGAAGCATCTTTGGAAGCGAAACCCCTACTTCCGTTTCCTCCCAATGCACCATCTGTACTCGTTGGTGATGGCGCTGATTCTGTTTGGCATGATCCTGCTGTTCCTGGCGTCGCCGGCGCGCTAGCCGAAACCTGCGAGGATACTTGCAGGCGCCGGGATGCCTTAGCGTCTGGCTGCGGCAGATCTCCATAACCAACTAATGTCCGCCAGTCGCCGTTGAATCAATATTCTCTGCGTTTGGCCGGGCGCGTTTGCCAAAGCCCTCCCCAATGCGAGAACATAGTGGGTTTGCACACATCTCTCATATCCAATAAGGAAGCAGCCCAACTATGGCAACAGGGAAGAAGTCTGCGAAACCCGCACGCGCGGAAGTGAAGTCGGAAGGCCGCTCTTCAAGTTCGAACATTCAGCCAGCAAAAGGCAAACTCGGCGTCATGATTCCGGGCATGGGCGCGGTGGCGACCACGTTTGTCGCCGGAGTGGAGGCGGTGCGCAAAGGCATTGCGGCGCCGATCGGGTCCGTCACGCAGATGGGCACCATCCGCCTTGGCAAGCGCACCGACGGCCGCTCGCCGAAGATCAAGGAATTCCTTCCGCTCGCCGGGCTGAATGACCTGGTCTTCACCGGCTGGGATATTTTTGAAGACAACATGTACGAGGCCGCGCGCAATGCAGGCGTACTGGAGCGCGATCTGCTCGACAAAGTGAAGAGCCGCTTAAGCTCGATCAAGCCGCTCAAGGCCGTGTTCGATCACAACTACGTGAAGAAGATCGATGGGCCGAACGTAAAGAAGGGCAAGAACAAAATGGACCTGGCGGAGCAGTTGCGTCAGGACATCCGCAATTTCCGCAAGTCGAGCGGCGCGGATCGGCTGATCACCATCTGGTGCGCCTCGACCGAGACTTTCATTGAGCAGAGCGCCGCTCATCAGAGCCTGAAGGCGCTGGAGAAGGCGATGAAGGAGAACGACGAGAACATCGCGCCATCCATGGTTTATGCGTACGCCTCGCTGATGGAAGGCGTGCCCTTCGCCAACGGCGCGCCCAACCTCACCGTCGATATTCCGGCGATGCTCGAACTGGCGAATGAGCGCGAAGTGCCTATCTGCGGCAAGGACTACAAAACCGGGCAGACGCTGATGAAGACCGTGCTCGCGCCCGCGTTCAAAGCGCGCCTGCTCGGCCTGAGCGGTTGGTACTCGACCAACATCCTGGGCAACCGCGACGGCGAGGTGCTGGACGATCCGGGATCGTTCAAAACCAAGGAAGAATCGAAGCTGGGAGCGCTGGAGCACATTCTTCAGCCCAGCCTCTATCCCGAACTGTACGGGAATATTTTCCACAAGGTTCGCATTAACTATTATCCGCCGCGTGGTGACAACAAAGAGGGTTGGGACAACATCGACATCTTCGGATGGCTCGGCTACCCGATGCAGATCAAGGTGGACTTCCTCTGCCGCGACTCGATCCTGGCCGCGCCCATCGTGCTCGACCTAGTTCTGTTCATGGACTTGGCGCAACGTACGTCCGAACTTCGCCGACTCGGCATTCAGGAATGGTTGAGTTTCTACTTCAAGTCACCGATGACTGCCCCGGGGCTGTATCCGGAGCATGATCTGTTCATTCAGCTGATGAAGCTGAAGAATACCCTGCGCCATTTAAAGGGAGAGGAACTGATCACGCACTTGGGGTTGGAGTACTACGACTAGGAATGTGTGGGGCGGACACTCCTGTCCGCCCCGGCTCTCGCCATCGATTCGGAAGGCTCGGTGCTGATCCTGGCATCGCGTGACTTTTGGGGGCTGGTCCAGAGCCTCACCACACCGTCCTCACCAGCGGACTCCGCCTTATCCGCTCATCGCGCGTTACCAGCATCATCCCCTCGGCGCGAGCAGTAGCCCCGATTAATCGGTCCGACGGATCACTCGGATAGTCCGCAGGGAATTGGGCCGCAAGAGCAGCGATCTCTGGCGTAATCGGAAGAATGGTGACGCCTTCGGTCATAATGCGCAACGTGGCTTCAACCGTACCCAGCCCCCGAATCCTTCCGCGAGACAGCAGCCACGACAATTCCCAGAGGCTGATCGCAGAAATCGCCAAGCCGCCGCCACGCCGAGCACGGCGGATTTCTGAGGCCGCAGTGCGAGAGAGCAGTCTGGAATCTTCTCCGGCCCATGCCAGAACGTGCGTATCCAGCAGAATCAATCCGACGACTCCCAAGTTCCAGGCTCAATCGGAGATTCAATGTCGCCGACGATCTGGATGACCCCTTTTAGCCTGCCGATCCAATTGTCCTTCTCCGTGTCCGCGGGGACCAGTTTGGCCACCGGCTTCCCACGCTTTGTGATCACGATCGGCTGCCGCGTCGATCGTACATCTTCCATCAGCGCCAGGCACTTTGCCTTGAATTCTCCCGCGGCAATCTTCTTCATGGACAGATTATAGCATACATGGTCATATGGAGATGACCATTAACCTCTGGCATCGAAAGCGAAGGACTTACGGGCTTATTCATCCATCTCCCATGCCTTTTTCAGCCAGCGTTCCAGCTCATCGTCGATGTCGGCTTTCGACTTCACTTCAATCCGCCGTGTAATCCGATCCTTCTTCTCATACCCGCCGGTATCAATCAGCCGCTTCGGCGTCCGCATATTGCCTAAGGCCAGACCCAGGTCAATGCGCGTATTGGTAGTGGCTTTGACCTGCGCGAACACATGATTGCGGTAAAACGGCACCATGGTCTTGCAAGGACAAGCCTTGACGTCTTTGCCCAACGAAAAGCCAAGCTTCAGCAATTGTTCATAGAGCGGCTGCAACGCCGCGCGCGGACCCGCGTACTGCGCCTCCACCCATTCGGCGGCGGTTTTCAGGTAAGCCTCGGGCGAGTCTTCCTCCGTGTTCTTGCCTTCCAGTCGCCCTGCGATCCAGGCCGCCGAGTTCGTACCGAGTTTGTGTTCTTTTTTCAGCCACGCCACGCGTTCTTTCTCGGCCGGCGGCCCGGACTTCCCCGTCAACGCCAGCCATTCTTCAAGAGATCGCCCGGTTTTCCGTGGCAACTCCTGCACCCACTTCTGAGTCTGGGCAACGCCCGGATGCACGCTATAAGGGGACCGCGGGGTCGAAGCGACAGGCATAGAGACACCTCCTGGGGACGCCATCATACCCAATCTGCGCCACCGGCAAGATAAAATCTTCCCCATGGTTCGAACCAGAATGGCTGCCCGGAAGACCACTCGCCGGAAATCAACGCGCAGGAGCGATACAAGCTACGTTCGTTTGCAGAAGAACCACTGTTTCGTCTGCGGAAAGAACAACCCCGAGGGTATGCACCTGCGCTTCACTTACGACGAGGAGCGCGATTGCTTCGTCAGTCGCTTTCGCTTGGGCAAGCGCTACACCGGTCCACCGGGACACTCCCACGGCGGCATCATCGCCACTATTCTCGACGAAGCCATGGGCAAGGTGAACACGTTGCGCCGAGTGGCCGCCGTGACATCCGAGATGACCGTGAACTACCTGAAACCTGTCCCGCTCAACAAACCGCTGCGAGTTGAATCACGCGAGAAAGAAGTAAAAGGCCGCCGCCACATCAACGTGGCTGAGATCCTTGACCAGAAAGGCGACGTGCTGGCGCGCGGCCAGGGCTTGTTCATCGCCATTGATCCGCACAAAATGTTCGGCAAGTTCGTAGAGCGGTGAGCTTGTGTGGGCGATCGCTTCCCAGCCTGCCGGAAACTCAGTGTAGGGACGGGCTTGCCCCGTCTTTGACGCGCCGCGCCGTTTCTCCGCTTGGTTCCCCCAAGGGAAGAATTCCGCCCAAAAGCGCCCGCAGCCGCTTCGTGCACCGTTGCCTGGCCACTTGCCATTATATTCCTTGACAAGCATATGCTCATTAGCGTATACACAAGGAATGGAATCTGTTTTCGAAATCATTGCGGAGCCGAACCGCCGCGCGATATTGAGCTTTCTGGTCTCGTCGCAACACTCGGTGGGAGAGATCGAGCGTCAGCTTCGTATGACGCAGCCGGCCGTGTCGAAGCACCTGCGCGTGCTGCGCGACGCCGGTTTCGTGGAATCCACGGTGGACGCGCAGCGCCGTCTCTACCGGCTGAAGCCCGAACCGTTTCAGCAGGTGGATGCCTGGCTGGCTCAGTTCCGCAGGTTCTGGTCCGCTCACATTGATGCTCTCGAGCGCCACCTCAACCGCATGGATCCATCAACCCCAAAGAAAACGAAACCTAAGGAGAAGGCGCCTTCGCGGCCCAAACCGCGAGCGTGATAAAGGAGAAACGAAATGAAAATCAAACTGACTAGCGTATTCGTAGACGACCAGAGCAAGGCCCTGCGCTTTTATACCGAGGTACTGGGCTTTGCCAAGAAGACCGATTTCAGTAACGGCCCATATCGCTGGCTGACCGTGGCCTCGCCCGAGGAGCCCGACGGCACTGAGTTGCAGTTGGCGCTGAACAACAACCCCGCGGCCAAAGCCTATCAGCAGGCGATCTTTCAACAGAACCAGCCCGCGGTGATGTTCTTTACTGACGACGTCAAGGGCGACTACGAGCGGATCAAAGCCCGCGGCGCCGAGTTCACGATGCCGCCCACCGACGTGACCGGCTCGACCATTGCGATGCTCAACGATACCTGCGGCAACCTCGTTCAGCTCACCCAGCTGAAGGGCTGGTAGGGCGCATGTTCGGGCGCATGTTCAATAGGAGGGGAGAGATGAATGATCGCGATCCGTACACATCAGGCCCTGCAGGCGCCGTGCAGTTCTGGTCCGCTCACGTGGATGCTCTCGATCGCCATCTCTCGGCCAAGACGTGGGCGCTGGGGGCCGTCACCGTCGCGCTGATTGCTTATCCGATTGCGCGGATTGTGGTTCCCGCGATAATCCATGGCATAGTGCCCGATGCGGTTCGGGCCGTGCTCAGCTTGATCGCACGCTAATTAAGACTAAGGAGAAGAAGATGGCCGAGCCTCAGGTGTACACACCCGGTCCCGCCAACCTGGCGCGAGTATTGAAAGACGGAGAGAAGAAGTGGACGCTCATTCTCGTCCGGGAACTGCGCCACTCGCCGGAAAAGGTCTGGCAGGCGCTGACCGACCCGGCGCAGCTCCGCGAGTGGGCTCCCTTTGTGACCGATGGAAGCCTGGGGGCGGTTGGAACGGTGCAGTTGACCTGGGTGGGAGCGCCCACGCCGATCGAAACAAAGGTCACGCGAGCCGAAGCTCCCAAGGCGCTTGAGTGCGGCGATATGCGTTGGGAACTCGAGCCCTCTGGCAGCGGCACTCGCCTGACGCTCTGGACCAAGATCGATCGCCGTTTCGTTTCCATGGGTGCTGCCGGGTGGCACATTTCTTTCGATGTTCTGGATCACCTTCTCAGCGGAACGCCCATCGGCCGCATCGCCGGTGGCGATGCCACGAAGTTCGCCGGCTGGCAGCGACTGAACGCCGAGTACGCCCAGCAGTTCGGCACTAAAGCACCCAACTGGCCGCCCAACGCCCCGAAAGGGCGAATTTAGGCGTGGGGAACATCATGTCGAAGAACGCTGGCATCATCGGGGTATCCGATCATGGTGGTTGGGCGGTGCTGGTGACGGTGGCGCATGATGGGACTCTCCTCGACCGCCGCCGGGTGGAACTGGTGGGCGAGGGCCTGCCGAAGCTCCCGCACCACAGCGAAGGTCAACGGCTTCCGCTCGACGAGGCCGTGAAGTTAGTCGAGCGCGTGCGCGTGTCGGCAGAGAGGCACGCGGTGCTCGCCTTGGACGCTGTCACGATGGCGGTGCCGCGTATCCTTGGTATCGCCCTTCGCCAGTGCCCACCGCTTCCACCCACGATTGCCGAGCGAATCACGGACTACCGTGCGCAGAACAATGCCGACTGGGTGATGTACCGCAAGGCGCTGGCTTCCGCGGCCGAGGCGCGGAGTTGGCCCGTCCATTGGTACGACGCGAAGAACGTATTGGGTGCGGCGCGCCAGGCGTTGCGTGTAGATGACCTCGACGCGCATTTCCGCCAGGTGCGAAGGGCCATCGGGCCTCCCTGGAACAACGATCACAAGCTCGCAATGGCGGCGGCCGTAGTCGCGGCATCCGCGGCTGTGGAGTAAGCCGCGGTATCGCAATCAATAGAGGACAACATCATGACAGAAGCCACCAAACGCTCGATGTTTCGCTGGATTCACATCATCTGTGGCATTCCGATCCTCGGTTACATTTATGATTCGCCTTCGGATACTCACAACTACGCCCCCATCGTGAGATATGTCTTTCTTCCTGTGCTGCTCCTTTCGGGGCTCTGGATGTGGAAAGGCCATGTCCTTCGACGATTTATTTCGAAGAGATGGGCGGGCGGTGCAGGTTCGTACTCGAACGTGTGATCCTTGACGGCAAGACAATCCAAGCAAAGCTCGACGCGAATCCGGACAGATTGTGGTCACTCAGCGAAATGGAAGTCACTCCGCCGGCGGGTGAGCACTCGAGAAGCGCCAATGCGCGCTCCGCTTTGCCTGTAGCAGTGTCGCCAGCTCCTCTACCCCGCGCCGCAGTTCTCTCGGTTCCACAGCCGCAAATCCCAGCACGATGCCGTTCATCTGCTTTTTCCCCGAGTAATACCGACTGAGCGACTTAAGCTCCACCTCTCGCTTTGCTGCTCCCTCCACGAGTTTGTCCGCCGAAAATCCTTTGTGCAGGCATCCGATCGTCTGCAGCCCCGCTTCGACGTTCGAAATCTCAATCAATCCCCGCAGCTCCTTGTTCGCCGCGTGCAGCAAAACTCCCAGTCGCTCCGCATACACTTCGCGCATGCGCCGGATGTGCCGCGCAAAATGCCCATCGCGGATGAAGTCGCAAAGCACGGCTTGCCCAAGGAGCGGCGGATGGTGCGTGCTTACCGATTGCGCCGCCGCGAAAATGTCCACCATTTCCTCCGGAACAACCAGGTAGCCCAGCCGCAACGCCGGGAACATCACCGCGCTGAAGCTGCCGCCGAAAATCACGACTCCGGCCCGGTCGAGCCCCTGCAGCGCCGGCACCGGCCTGCCCGAATAGCGATACTCGCTGTCGTAATCGTCTTCGAAAATGAGCACGCCCGAGGTCCGCGCCCATTCGAGCAGCGCCAGCCGCCGCCGCAGACTCATCGTCACTCCCAGCGGGAACTGGTGCGCCGGCGTCACATAGACCAGCTTCGGGTTGGGCGAGCGGCGAATTCCATGTTCAAGATCCAGACCTTCCTGATCGATCGGGACGCCGCAAATCGTCGCGCCCGCGGCGCGCAACACGGCCGCTGCTCCGGGATAGCCCGGTTCCTCCATCCACGCCGGGTCATTCGGGTTCAGCAGAAGCCGCGCCGTGCGATCCAGACCCTCCTGAGCGCCGGAGACGATCAGCACCTGCTCCTCCCGGCATTTCACACCCCGCGACGTGTTCAGGTACTCGGCAACGGCCTCGCGCAGCGGACGGTATCCAAGCGGCTCACCCCCGGCCAGCAATGTTGTAGACGCACGCCGCAACCGGCTCGCGGCCACTTGCGCCCAAAGCGCGGTCGGGAACAAGTCGAGCGCGCACTGGTTGGCGCGAAACGCACGCACCGGATGCGTGGGTGTGGTGCGAAAGGGCTTCAACCGCTTGGCGTACGCGGAAAGCGAAATTGCCCGGTGAGCCAGACGACGTTCGGTGTCGCGATCGGCAGCGCCGCGCCTCTCCTTGCGCGCGCCCCGCACTGTGAGCAGCTCTTCAGGAAGCACTTTGCTGACGCGGGTGCCGGAGCCGACGCGCGCCTCTATGTATCCCTCCGACTGAAGTTGCTCAAAAGCGGAAACAATGGTGGTCCGGGAAAGTCCGTACGCTTTTGCCAGATCGCGCGTCGCGGGCAACCGCGCCCCTGGCTGCAATCGGCCTTCAAGAATCGCGGTCCGCAGTTGCTCATAAAGCCAGCGAAAAAGCGCCGCCCCGGCGGCCGGCGCCGCCAGATTCAGGGGGAGGGAAGTGGTTTTGCGAGGCATAAGAAATGGTCTGCTCGATCAACGGTAAATGGCCATTCCGAGAATACCATTTCCGCAGTAGTATCAAAAACAAGGAGATCGCTAATGGCGCAGAATAACGGGCACTCGAATAATGGCAGTACCAGCCTTCGTCTGAAGACGGGCCTGGCGGAAATGTTGAAGGGCGGCGTGATCATGGACGTGACCAACGCCCAGCAGGCCGAAATCGCCGAAAAGGCCGGCGCAGTCGCCGTGATGGCTCTTGAACGTGTGCCCGCGCAGATTCGCGCCGAGGGCGGCGTGGCGCGCATGGCCTCGCCAAGAAAGATTCGCGAAATCATGGCCGCCGTTCATATTCCGGTGATGGCCAAGTGCCGGATCGGCCACTTCGCCGAGGCACAAATCCTGCAGGAACTCGGCGTCGATTACATCGACGAATCCGAAGTGCTCACCCCCGCCGACGAGGCGCATCACGTGGACAAGCACGCCTTCAGCGTCCCGTTTGTGTGCGGCGCCCGCAACCTGGGCGAAGCCCTGCGCCGCATCGCCGAAGGCGCGTGCATGATCCGCACCAAGGGCGAAGCCGGCACCGGAGACGTGGTCCACGCCGTGAAGCATATTCGCCAGATCGTCATGGAGATGAAGATTCTCACCGTGCTGGGCGAAGAAGAGCTTTACGCCAAGGCGAAGGAGCATCAGGCTCCCTACGAACTGGTGAGAATGGTAGCGCGCGACGGCAAACTGCCGGTGCCGAATTTTTCGGCTGGAGGAATCGCCACGCCCGCGGACGCGTCGCTTGTCATGCAGTTGGGCGCGGAGGCGGTGTTCGTAGGCTCCGGCATCTTCATGAAGAACTCGACCGAGTTCGCCGACCCCGAGGAAGCGGCCAAGCGCGCCCGGGCGATTGTGCAGGCGGCAACCCACTTCAAGGATCCGAAGGTGTTACTAGAAGTCAGCGAAGACTTGGCGGGGGCCATGAAGGGGCTAGCCATTTCGGGGCTCGACGAAGCGCACATGCTGCAGACGCGGGGCTGGTGAGGTTGTGTAGCGCGGACGCCCTCGTCCGCGCTACAACAGTCATATGTTCTGACATCGGTGACGAGTTTCCTACCCTTCGCGGTCCGAGAAAATAACTCTCGCGGCCATATCACACAACCCGGGGCGCACTCTTAGGATTCTCAGCTGTCAAATATTAGTATTGAGGAATTGGGGGTGGCGGAAAATGGCTAGTTCTCGACCGAGATCCTTTTCTTTGGCAGCATCAGTTTGGGCGGGGCTTGTTTTTGCTCTGGTGCTGGTAGTTTCGGCTTGGGGGGAGAGCTCGTCGGGCGACAATGCGGCTGGCGCTAATAAAGCCTTGGGCAATCAGGCTACCGGTAATGCGGCTGGCGGCGATGGCCCGCCCGTTCTGGTTGAGCTGTTTACTTCAGAAGGGTGCTCGAGTTGCCCTCCCGCCGACGACCTGCTCGAAAAAATGGATGGTCAGCCTTTCCCGGGTCTGCGGCTGATTGTCCTGAGTGAGCACGTTACATACTGGGACCACGACGGGTGGAAAGATCCCAACTCGTCATCTGCGCTGACCGACCGCCAGAGTTCGTACGAAGAAGCGCTGGGCCAGAAGACTCCGTATACTCCGCAGTTTATTGTGGACGGGACAAGCGTTTTTCGCATGGGCGATCACCAACAAGTGCACGACATCTTCGAGAAAGCGAAGACTGAGGGCAAGATTTCGTTGCGGATCGATGACGTCAACTTGGATGCCGGGAAGCCAACAGTTCTGCGGGCGCGCATTGAAACCGAAGGTAATTCCGACAGGCATGGCGACGTTTACGTGGCGGTCGCTCTCGATCGAGTCGAGTCGCAAGTGTTGCGCGGGGAAAATAGCGGACGGCACCTGGTCCACGTGGCAGTTGTGCAGCAGATTACAAAGATAGGAAAGCTGGAAAAGGGAAGAGCCTTTGACCAGGAAGTTAAGCTGAAACTAAAAGGCGGCGAGGATCCCAAGAACCTCAGAATCGTTGCTTTTGTGCAGGAACCGGGGCCGGGTAAAGTACTGGGAGTGGCTTTACACAAGCTGGGCAGTTGAAAACTGCTTTCTCTGATGCGGGCGTCCCGGTCACAGGAAACTCAAGCCCGCCTAAGCGCAATGTTCGGGGGGACGCCCACCCTTTCACCCCAATTCAACTCCCGAAAGTGCCCCGCCCTTGTGTCTGCGTTCCAGCCGTATCTTGATTGTCAATCATTGACAATGATTGACAAGAATGCTATTTCTGATTCTTGAACAGCACAGGAGCCCGCCTATGCCCATAAACGTCAACCTGACTCCGCAACTCGAAGGCCTGATTCGTGAGAAAGTTTCCTCGGGACGTTACAACTCCGCCAGCGAGGTGGTGCGTGAGGCCCTGCGTCTGATGGAAGCGCAAGACCAACTGCGAGCCGCGCGCCTAAAACAGTTGCGGCATGACATTCAGGAGGGCATGCAGAGCGGCCCGCCGCGCCCCTGGAGCCTTTCTGAGATGAAACGCGAAGGACGTAAACGGCTTGCAACCCGTAACGACTCCAGCCGCAAGTAAATGCACAGCATAGTCGTACGGCCGCGGGCGTTGCTCGATCTTGCCGATATCTGGGCCTACATCGCCGAGGACAGCGTGCTTCAGGCCGATAAATTCGCTGGCCTCATTGATAGTCAGTTTCGGGCCTTGGCTCGCCAACCCCACCTGGGCCGCAGCCGGCCGGAGCTGGCAGTCGACCTTCGCAGTTTCCCGGTTGGCCGCTACGTCCTCTTCTACGTTGCGCTTCCGAAACGCGTCGAGATCGTGCGAGTGCTGCACGGCGCACGGGACATTGAATCAGTCCTGCTGGACGATGAATCCTGAGACGCCTTGCCGTTTTCCGTTAGAATCGCGCTAGACGCTTCACGAACAACGCAACCTACGACGACCATGATCATCGGTGTCCTGGCCCTGCAAGGCGATTTCGACGCACATCGCCGCCGGCTCGAAGAGCTGGGCGCTGAAGTTGTGCTCGTCAAGAAGCCTGAACAACTTGATCAGATTGACGGCCTCGTTATCCCCGGCGGCGAGTCGAGTACGCTGCTCAAGCTGTTGGGCGAAGCCGGCTTTGCCCGGCTGAAAGAGTTCGTTCGGGTCAAGCCCGCGTTCGGGACATGCGCGGGCGCAATCCTGCTGGCGAATGAAGTAGAGAGCCCGAAACAGGCGAGTCTGGGCGTGCTCGATATCACGGTCCGCCGCAACGCCTACGGTCGCCAGATCGACAGCTCAATCCGCGAGGGCCGTTTCCAGAACAGCCCGATCGAGATGGTCTTCATCCGCGCCCCGAAGATTGAGCGCGTGGGCAAGCGCGTCGAGGTGATCGCCACCGAAGGGGACGACCCAGTGCTGGTGCGGCAGGGCAAGACTCTGGCTGCCACTTTTCATCCTGAACTCAGCGACGACCCTCGCATTCATGAATTTTTTCTTGACGTTGTGAGAAACGAGTCGCGGACAAGCGGTGCTTAGAGAGCAACCGGCTTGATGGGGGGCGGGAAGGCTTGAGGGATTTATTCGCTGAAGTGACGCCGAACCAGAGCGGCTAGTCCGACCAGACCGCTTCCGAGTGCGAGAAGAACACCCGCCTCCGGAAGCGCAGCCGCCTTCAGAACATTCGGTCGGGCGAAGGAATCTGAGGCGAGGAACACTATGAACAGAATGCTGCAAGTCCAATTGCGCACAGGCTGGGATCTCCTTCCGCTGGGAATTTTGCAAGTAGCCTTCCAATCTTTTCCAAATTCAGGAATCGTTAACAATGCGGGCCTTGGGCTCTGCTTTAAGACGGTTCCGTCACAGGGGCCAAACGCCGCGGCCGTGGCTTGATCTCCAGTCTTGTGCAACTCTTTGCACAATTGTGGCCAACGGGTTGGTTTCGAACTCTCGCTCCAATTTAATATGCTGAGAAGCTCGCTCGTGCTCGCAAAATGGAAGCGCCAGAACTCCAGATCAGTCCCGTAAGGTTTTCCTCCTATCTTCGCCTCCTGCGGGGGAACCGGAACTTCCGCCGCCTGTGGAGCGCGCAGGTGGTCAGCGAAATCGGCGACTGGTTTTACACGCTGGCAATCTACAACCTGCTGCTGCAAATGACGGGACGCGCAGAATCGGTGGCGCTGGCCCTGGTGCTGCAAGTGTTACCTCAGACCTTGATTGGACCGACCGCCGGAGTGGTCAACGATCGGCTGCGCCGCAAGCGTGTCATGATCGCCGCCGACATCGGGCGCATGGCAATCGTGTTTTGCATGCTGCTGGTGCGCTCCCGGGCGACGGTTGGGCTGGTTTATCCGCTGCTGGTGGCTGAGACCCTGCTGGCGGCATTTTTCGAGCCTGCACGCAACGCGGTGATCCCGAACGTTGTTGCCCAGAAAGATGTCGTTCTCGCGAACACGCTGTCGTCCTCCACCTGGTCCGTCAACTTGATGGTGGGCGCGACCGCCGGAGGCTTCGTCGCCGCCTTCCTGGGGCGTGACGCCGTCTTCGTTCTGAACGCGCTTTCGTTTCTGATGTCGGCTGTGCTCATCCTGGGCATGCACTTTGCGGAGCCTCATGTTGAAGGCGCGCGTCCGTTCCACGTTCGCGAACTGGTAGATTTCTCGCCGATCGTGGCCGGTATTCGCTACGTGCGCTCGCATGCGCGGTTGCGTTCCACGGTACTGGTAAAGGCCGGCAACCTGATCATCGGCGTCGGATGGGTGTTGTTCACCGTGATGGGGCAACGGGAATTTCGGGTGCGCTGGCATGGACTGGATCCTGCGCGCGGCGCCTTTCTTGGCATGAGTCTGCTGCTCGGTGCCCGCGGATTGGGCGCGCTGCTGGGCCCACTCTACGTCGCTCCTTGGGCCGGGAGCCGGATTGATCGCCTGGAGCGAGCCATCCTTGGGGCATATCTGGCCACCGCAGCAGGCTATGCGCTCCTGGGAGTCGCCGGCCACCTCTGGCAGGCCTGCCTATGCGTCATGCTCGCGCACTTTGGAGGCTCGATTATCTGGGTCTTCTCCACCACGTTGTTGCAGTTGCAGAGCGATGACAAGTATCGCGGCCGCGTTTTTTCGGCCGACCTGGGTCTCGCCATGCTTACGATCGCCGCCGGTGCCTACGCCGCCGGACGATTTGTCGACTGGGGCTTTGCCGCCCGCCACGTGGCCTGCGCGGCCGGCTTCCTGATGCTGATTCCCGCCACATCGTGGGGATTGGCGATACGGAATCGGGTGAGGGAGAGTCGGGTGATCTAGAGGGAAATTTCTGATTTGTAATTTGGAGCCTTCCCTCGACGGCCGAGGGCGGCCGTCTCTGACAGCGACCCTTAGGCGGCGAATGCGCGCGGATCGAAAACCGTCCTGATCGAAGCGATCTTCCCATCTTTTATTTGATACCACGAACAGAAAAACGTCGTTACCTTCTCGGTCACGAAGTCGTAGAGCAGGCAAACGTCATCGCCGTCCGCAAAGACTTTCTTCATGTCGTATTTTCCCTGCTGCTTCTCCATCATCTTCATGAAATCGCCGGCGCTGCGGAAGGCCTCGCCGCCAGGCCCCTTGATGAAGACATCATCGCCCAGGTACTGCTTCGCGGTCGCATAGTCGCGCTTGCCCATCGCGTCGATGTAAGACATTACTACTTCTCTAGCGCTCATAACCACCCTAACCTCTCCGCATTGGCCTCACCAACATAGGCTCGCACGTGCGAGTCTACACCAACAAACCTGGCGACTTGCCGATCGCCCGATGACGCGATCGCCGGACATGCGACCTAAAGCAGCCGGTCAATCTTCGCCGCGAGAATGAAATCGGATTCCGTGAGCCCGTCAACGGCGTGAGTCCAGAGGGTGACCTCCGCCTTGCCCCACGCAAGCAGGATATCGGGGTGATGCCCCTGCTCCTCAGCCAGCGCGCCCACACGATTCACGAAAGCCAGAGCCGAACGAAAGTCGGGAAACTTGTAGCTGCGCGTAATGTGATGTTCATTGACGACAGTCCATTGCGCGGACCCCGGCAGCTGACGATAAATGTCGGCGAGTTCTTTTCCCTTGAGCGCCGGAATGCCCCCGTGGCATGGAACACAGGTCTTATCGGCCAGCGATGACATAGCAATTTCCCCCACCGGCAAGAGCATACCGCAGTTGTAAGGGCAAGCGCCCGTAATCGCCTGCGAGTGCCGCGGGATCAGAGTGAGGTTCAATTCGCAGCGCGAACTGGCTAGAAGGGAATATCCTCATCTGTGATCGGCGAGGCCCCGGCCGGCGCGTGCTCCGCTTCCGGCACGCTCTGATCGAAGTTGTTGCCGCCCGCGGACGCTGAGGCTCCGCGCGATTCGCCGCCGCCTTCGCCGCGTCCGCCCAGCAGCACAAGATCATTGGCCACAACTTCGGTCATATATTTCTTCTGCCCCGTCTGCTTGTCATCCCAGGAGCGGGTCTGCAACCGGCCTTCGATATAGACCTTGCCGCCCTTCTTCAGATACTCGCCTGCGATCTCGGCCAGCCGCTGCCAGAGCACGACGTTGTGCCATTCGGTGCGGTCCTGCCACTGGCCGTCTTTGCCCTTGAAGCGCTCATTGGTGGCCAGCGTAATTTTCGCCACTGGCGTGCCTTGCGGCGTGTACTTCACTTCAGGGTCTTTCCCCAGATTTCCAATCAGGATGACTTTGTTCACGCTTTTGCCGGCCATAATTGCGGGCTCCTTCCACGACGTTGACCTTCGAAACGCTCACTATAGCAGAATTGGCAGGGGTGTTGGCGGTGTCACCCGTACGAGAAATTTGTGACGAATCGCCAGCTGTAGAGACGCGGCTCGCCGCGACTCCGGCGTCCCGCGCGGAGACGGGGCTGGCCCCGTCTCTACGCAGACATCTGAAACAGCATCAGGTAAACGATCACGCCTGTCACCGACACATACAGCCAGATAGGGAACGTCCAGCGCGCAATCGCCCGATGCCGGTCAAACTGTCCCCGCAGCGCTCGCGTCAGAGTAATCAAAACCATCGGCACAATGACGATCGCCAGAATCGTGTGCGAGATCAGAATAGTGAAGTAGAGAATTCGCACCCATCCCGTTCCGCGGAAATACACAATGCCACCATGGCCGGGCCAGTGATAATACAAATAGCAAAGAAGAAAGAGGCAGGAAGTCCCGAACGCGGTCAGCATCACGGCCCGGTGCGCCGCGATCTTGCCGCGCGCAATCAAGCCTCGCCCGGTTACCAGCAGCACCGCGCTGCATCCATTTAATGTCGCGTTGATCTTGGGGAAGATGGAATAGTCGGTCATGAGCGTACTTCTTTTTACGGGTAAGGCGCGCTTTTGGCAAGCGGGTTGTGGTGATGTCAGAAGCATGAGTCCCGACCTACGTGAGCGGCAATCACGGAGTCATCTTGTCCGTAGCCAGAACTCCGTAGCTCGCCGCTGCGTCTTCCGATAAAATGTGATCACCATGTCCGATGTGGACGCACCGCAACCCTCAGTTCCCGGGCCTGCGCCAACACAAAACGTTGCTCATTCGCTGCCGGTTGTCGCCGCCTGGGCGCGTGACCTGCTCGTTTCGCTCGCCATCTCGGCCTTTATCATCGTATTCCTTTACCAACCAGTGAAGGTCGAAGGCACCAGCATGATGCCCGGCCTTGAAGATCAGGAGCGCATCTTCGTCAACAAGTTTGTCTACCGCTGGGAACCCATCCAGCGCGGCGACATCGTCGTCTTCCACTATCCGCGCGATCCCTCGAAGAGCTACATCAAGCGCGTCATCGGCGTGGCGGGAGACCGCATCCACATCGAAAACGGCCAGGTCTTCATCAACGACGAGGCCATCGAGGAAGATTACGTCCCCAGCGAATACGCTGACGCCCGCTCCTATCCCGAGGTGGTGGTGCCGCGCAACAGCTATTTCGTGCTCGGCGACCATCGCACCATGTCGAACGACAGCCGCGACTTTGGCGCCGTCAACGAGCGCTATATCTACGGCAAAGCCGTCTTCGGCTACTGGCCGATGGAGAAGCTGGGAAGGCTGCGGTAGGGCAAGGTCTCACGTTAAGGCTCCGCTGGTAAACTGGAGCGCCACAAATGTCGCTGCAGCCTTGTCAGTAGCGTAAACTTAAGAGCATGCACATCATTCTCAAAGCAGGCGGTCAAGATTTCGGTACCGCTGAATGGGACCGCCTTCCCGCCCCGGGCACTGCAATTCATCTCAGAAGTGCGAACGGGCTCACAAACGAGATTCGCAGCGTGGACAAGATTGAGGACGGTCCATCTCAAGGGAAAATCGTCTACCTCGGCGGCGCTCAGCCCACATTTGTCTTTTCTCGATAGCGCTTTTCCTGAAGCCTGCGGCCTCGGACCTTTTTCTCCGCAATCCACAACCTCCTCTGCTAAAATCCCTAAAACCCACTCCCAGGAGTCCAAATGCAAGCTACGCTTGCACTCGAAGACGGCAGAGTCTTCCGAGGCAAAGGCTACGGCGCCAAAGGCGAGTGCTCCGGCGAAGTCGTTTTCAATACTTCCATTACCGGCTACCAGGAAATTTTCACCGACCCCTCCTACGCCGGACAGATCGTCGTTCTCACCAATCCTGAAATCGGCAACTACGGCACCAATCCCGATGACAACGAGGCGAATCGTCCCTACATCGAAGGCCTGATCGTGCGCGAGTTCTCGAAAGTCAGTTCCAACTGGCGCTCAGCAGCAGGTCACCGACGAGTTCATGGAACAGTTCAAGATTCCCGTCCTCGCCGATATCGACACGCGCGCGCTGGTCCGCCATTTGCGCACTAACGGCGTGATGCGCGGCGTGATCTCGACTTTGGAAACCGACGCCGAAAAGTTAGTTACCAAATCGCGTTCCATTCCGAAAATGGATGGCCAGGACCTCGCCAAAGTTGTCAGCACCCATCACACCTACGTCTGGGAAACCGGCGAGCGCTCGCACCTGCCCGACGAAATCGTGGGAGTCAAAGACGAGCCGCCGCGCTTCCACGTGGTCGCCTACGACTTCGGCATCAAGCAAAACATCCTGCGCAAATTGCGCGGAGAAGGCTGCAAGGTAACGGTAGTTCCCGCGCAAACGACTGCCGAAGACGTGCTCGCCCTGAAGCCCGACGGAGTGTTTCTCTCGAACGGCCCCGGCGATCCCGAGCCCTGCACCTACGCGGTCGATAACATCCGCCGCCTGATGGGACGGCAGCCGATCTTCGGAATCTGCCTGGGACATCAGCTCACGGGTATCGCGCTCGGAGGGAAAACTTTCAAGCTGAAATTCGGCCACCACGGCGGGAATCATCCGGTAAAGCAGCTGCAGAGCGGCAAAGTCGAAATCACCGCCCACAACCACAACTTCGCCGTCGATCCCGACTCGCTGCCGCAAAGCGAAGTCGAATTGACGCACATGGATCTGAACGACCAGACGCTCGAAGGCATGCGGCACAGAAATCTGCCGCTGTTCACGGTGCAGTACCATCCTGAAGCCGCGCCGGGACCGCATGATTCGCACTATTTGTTTAAGGATTTCGTGAAGATGATGGAGGAATGCAAGCGGTGAGAGCGACACGGTTCATGATCGTTGCAATTACGATTCTTTCGTCAGTAATGGTCGGAGCCAACGAGTGCAGTGCACAAAAACCACCCAAAATTTCTGGTGCATTGTGCGGAAGATTGATTGATGCGACCGGCGCAGCCGTCCCGGACATCGGACTCCGCGTGGTTGGCGACTCGGATCATGTGATCGCCGATGTTCGAGCTGACTCTAGGGGTGACTTCATATTTCGTGATCTTGCGAAGGGTGAGTATCGACTGAAGGCAACTTCGGCGGGATGGCTGATCGAGTTCGGAGAGTTTGAGATTAACAGATCGAAAGCGGCGTGCACGAATCCGGTAACAGTGAGGTTGGACGTCGCGTGTTGTTGTTTTGGGTCGGGAATAATCAAGAAGAGACCACCGCACTATTAAGATTGGGAAGGGCGCACCTCTAGCGTGCCGCCCTAACGACGAACGACCAACGACGATTTACATGCCAAAACGAACTGACATCTCGAAAATCCTGATCCTCGGCTCCGGGCCCATCGTCATCGGACAGTCCGCTGAGTTCGACTACTCCGGCACACAGGCTTGCAAGGCGCTCAAGTCGGAGGGCTTTGAAGTCGTGCTCGCCAACTCGAACCCGGCCACCATCATGACCGATCCCGAGTCGGCCGACCGCACTTACATCGAGCCGCTCACGCGCGAATATCTCGAAGAGATTCTTCGCGTCGAGCGCGAACTGGCACCCAGCGCGGGCTTTGCCATTCTGCCGACCGTTGGCGGACAAACGGCGCTCAATCTCGCCATCGATCTCGCTGACAGCGGCGTGCTTGACAAGTACAACGTCACACTGATCGGCGCGCAGATCAGCGCCATCAAAAAAGCCGAAGACCGGCTTTTTTTCAAAGACGCCATGCAGCGCATCGGACTCGACGTGCCGAAATCCGCGCTCGTGTCGAACCTCAAAGACGGCCTCGAATTCGCCGGCAAGATCGGCTTTCCCGTGATCATCCGCCCGAGCTTCACCCTCGGCGGCACCGGCGGCGGCATCGCCTACAACCGCGAAGAACTGATGGAAGTCCTGGCCCGCGGCCTCGACCTCTCGCCCGTGCACGAGTGCCTGATCGAAGAATCCGTGCTCGGCTGGAAAGAGTACGAACTCGAGGTGATGCGCGACACCAAAGACAACGTCATCATCATCTGCTCCATCGAAAACTTCGACCCCATGGGCGTGCATACCGGCGACTCCATCACCGTCGCCCCTGCGCAAACCCTCACTGACCGCGAATACCAGATGATGCGCGACGCCTCCATCGCCGTAATCCGCGAGATCGGCGTCGAAACCGGCGGTTCGAATATCCAGTTTGGCGTGAACCCTTCCACGGGCCGCATGGTCGTCATCGAGATGAACCCGCGCGTCTCGCGCTCCTCGGCGCTGGCGTCGAAAGCCACCGGCTTTCCGATCGCCAAGATCGCCGCCAAGCTCGCCATCGGGTACACGCTCGACGAAATTCCCAACGACATCACACGCAAGACTCCCGCCTGCTTCGAGCCTACTCTTGACTATGTAGTCGTAAAGATTCCCAAGTGGCAGTTCGAGAAGTTTCCCGGCGCTGACGAATCGCTCGGCCCGCAGATGAAGTCGGTCGGCGAAGTGATGGCCATCGGCCGCACCTTCAAGGAAGCCTTGCAGAAGGGAATTCGCGCTCTCGACACTGGCAAGAAAGTAGGCTCGGAAAAAATCGAGCCCAAGATTCTTACGCAACGCCTGGTAACGCCACACCCGGAGCGCCTGTCGTATGTCCGCTACGCGATCCGTCAAGGCCACACCATCAAGCAGATCGCGAAGATGACCTCGATTGACCCGTGGTTTCTTTACCAGCTCAAAGAAATCGGCGACATGCAGTTGGAACTGGAGAAGCACCCGATGGAATCGGTTCCAACTGAGATAGTCCGTGAAGCCAAGCGTATGGGCTTCTCTGACGGACGGCTCGCCGGAATCTGGCGTCTCGACGGTAAGGGCGGCCAGGAGAAGGTCCGCCACTTCCGTAAGAAGCACGGCCTCAAGCCCGTATATAAGCGCGTTGACACCTGCGCCGCCGAATTCGAGAGCTACACGCCGTATCTCTACTCGACCTACGAAGAAGAGGACGAAGCCGCGCCCACGTCGAAAAAGAAAGTCGTGATCCTCGGCTCCGGCCCGAACCGCATCGGGCAGGGAATCGAGTTCGATTACTGCTGCTGTCACGCCTCCTACGCGCTCCGCGAAGATGGCTACGAGACCATCATGATCAACTGCAATCCCGAGACGGTCTCCACCGATTACGACACCAGCGACCGCCTCTACTTCGAGCCGCTCACGCTCGAAGACGTCTTCGCCATCTGCGAACACGAAGGCTCGGCGGGCGCGCCCGTCGGCGTCATCGTCCAATTCGGCGGACAGACGCCACTCAATCTCTCGCTCCCGCTAAAGGCGGCAGGAGTGAACATCATCGGCACCTCTCCCGAGTCCATCGACCTGGCCGAGGACCGCAAGCGCTTCGGCAAGCTGCTCGAAGAACTTGACATCCCGCAGGCTCCCGGAGCCATGGTCACGTCCGCCGAAGGCGCGGTCGAAGCCGCCAACAAAATCGGCTTCCCGGTCCTGGTCCGCCCCTCCTACGTTCTGGGAGGCCGCGCCATGGTGATTGCCTTCGACGAAGACACAATCACCCAGTACATGAAGCAAGCCGTTGAGTACTCGCAGGATCGTCCCATCCTCATCGACAAATTTCTCGAAGACGCAATCGAGGTTGATGTCGACGCGCTCTCGGACGGCGAAGACGTAGTCATCGGTGGCATCATGCAGCACATCGAGGAGGCGGGCATCCACTCCGGCGATTCCTCCTGCGTGCTGCCCGCAGTCGATATCCCCGAGCCGCTGCTCAACCGCATGCGCGACTACACTTTCAGACTAGCGCGTGCGCTCAAGGTAATCGGCCTGATGAACGTGCAGTTTGCCATCCCGCGCGGCAATGGCAAGAGCGGCAACGGACATCACGAACAAACGGTTTATGTTCTCGAAGTGAATCCCCGAGCCTCGCGCACCGTCCCCTACGTTTCAAAAGCTACGGGCGTCCCCATGGCCAAAATCGCCGCTCGCCTGATGACCGGCCGCAAACTGCGCGAATTTCTGCCGGAATACATCGAGCGCGGTACCGACCTCGATACCGGCCACAACTTTTTCGTCAAATCGCCAGTCTTTCCGTGGTCGAAATTCCCCGGCGTCGATACCGTGCTCGGTCCCGAAATGCGCTCCACCGGAGAAGTAATGGGCGTAGCCGACAATTTCGGCGAGGCGTTCGCCAAAGCGCAAATCGCCGCCGGCCAAAAGCTCCCCACCGCAGGCACCGTCTTCATCAGCGTCACCGACCACGACAAGCCCGGCGTCGTCGAAGTCGCCCGCCGCTTCGTGGACATGGGCTTCAAACTGGTAGCCACGCACGGCACCGCCGACAAGCTTGAACAAGCCGGCCTCGCCGTCGATCGCGTCTACAAAGTCAAGGAAGGCCGCCCCAACGCCGTCGACCTCATCAAGGCCGACCGCATCCAGCTCATTATTAATACGCCCCACGGCCCAGATCCGTACTTCGACGAAAAAGCCATCCGCCGGGCCGCGGTCAGCGCCCGCATCACCACCATCACCACGCTCGCCGCCGCACGGGCCGCCGCCGAAGGCATCGCCGCCCTCCAGCGCGGTGAGGTAAGGGTGCAAGCGCTCCAGACGCTGCATGCCGAGAGAATCGCCGCGAAGTAAGTCGATCAGTCGACTGGCCCTGTCGGGGCTCAAAGCCGAAATCCCGTCCTAGCCGGGCTCAAATTCCCCCTCTGAATCCTTTTCCGCAAATCAGCGCTCTTCATCTATAGAGGGCATTTTGAGCCAATGAACACCATCACAGCTTCCGAACTCGGCCCAGGTACAGGCGCGCCGCGAGAATTCCAGTGGATCGACGTCCGCTCGCCGGGTGAGTATGCCTCCGGCCACATTCCCGGTGCTGTGAACATTCCCATGGAGCAGATCGAGGCTCGTCTCGACGATCTGCTGCCCGCAGTCCCCATCGTTCTCGTCTGTCAGGCGGGCAAGCGCGCCCGCATGGTTGCCGGACTGCTCGAGCCATGCCGCGCCGACGTCACCGTACTCGAAGGCGGAACGGCCGCATGGAACGCCGCCGGTAGGCCGCTGGTTGCGAGCGTGAAATCCAGGTTTTCGCTCGAACGCCAGGTGCGCCTGATTGCCGGCGTGCTGGTTCTGATCGGCGTCATCTTGTCCCTGACCGTCCAGCGCAACTGGATTTTCCTCGCCGCTTTCGTGGGTGCCGGTCTCGCGTTCGCCGGCCTCACCGAGATTTGCCTGATGGCGGGCTTGCTGATCCGCATGCCATGGAACCGGGCGCGCAGCAAAGCGAGCGCCGCGCACCCGCAACCGTGCAACCTGTGACTACGGTCACGTTCGAAGATGAGGGCGGCTGAAATAATTAATCCGTGAATTTCGAGACGCTGGTCAACCAGCACAAAGATGCGGTCTACCGCCAGATGCTCCGCGTTTGCGGGAACCACGCCGACGCCGAGGACGTTTTGATCGAGGCGCTCTTGAAGGCCTACCGCCATCTCGACCAGCTGCGCGATTCCGTCGCTTTCCGGGCCTGGCTGGCGAAGATCGCGAATCGCGTGTGCTGGCAACTGCGCAAACGCGAGGCGCTGCTGCCCCTGCTGCAACTTTCCTCGCTGGAAGAGGAAGGCAGAGAAATCAGGTCGGTTGAGCCGTCCGCGGACTCGCAGCTGGAGAAGGCTGAAATGAAGACTCTGCTGCTCGCGGCCATCGCGGACTTGCCGGAACCATATCGCGCCGTCTATGAACTGCGCGACATGCGGGATGTGCCGGGCCATGAGGTCGCTCGCAAACTCGGGATTTCATCCGCCGCAATGAAGTCGCGACTGCACCGGGCCCGGGCGTTGGTTCGCCACCAGTTGGATGGCGCGCTCTTGGCCAGCGAACACGGATGAGGCAAGAAGAAGGTAACAAAGACACTCTTAATCAGATGATCGTAATCAACGGAGGCAATCATGGAAGTCACAGTCGAGCATCTCGGAGCCGTGCAATTCGAAATCAAAGCCCGCCAACACGTCATCGCGTGCGATCAGCCGCCGGAGAATGGAGGCTTCGACGAAGGCATGACTCCGCCCGAACTGCTGCTGGCTTCGCTCGGTTCCTGCGCCGCTTTCTATGCCGCTATGTACCTGCGCAAGCACAAGCTCGCCGAGCAGGGAACCAGAGTTCGCGTCACCGCCGACAAGCGCAAAGACCCGCCCCGCCTCGACGACTTCCGTATTTATCTCGACGTCCCTCCCGGCCTCGAGCAGAAGCACATTGAAGGCCTGGAGCGGGCGGTTCACCAGTGCCTGATTCATAACACGCTCCTTCATCCGCCCAGCATCGCCATCGAGATTCATAGTCCGGCGCTGGCGGTGTAGCTGCGGGCGAGGCATCGGGCAAGCAGTTGGCACACCACCACGCGTGCAAGGATGACATCCTTCTTATGCGCCGTGCATAATCGTTAACTGCATGCCCACCGCCAAAGGCGGCTTCGCCGCGCTCGCCATCCTCGGACTCCCCATCTTCATCGCCGCGGTGCTGTTCGGACCGACCGCCTTCGATCTCGCTTTTCATCACCGCCCGCCCGAACGCTACCTGATCCCCGCAGGCTTCACCGGTTGGACCCGCATCGAGTTCCGCAAGAAAGATGCGCCTCTGCTTCCCACCGAAGACGGTCGCCGCCTTCTCAAACTCGATGCTCACGGCCTGCTCTCCACCTCTTCCAACCCGCAGAGCGGCCATGGCAAAGACGACTTCTACTATTACTCCGCAGGCAACTTCTCCGGCGCCAATCCCTCCGCGAAACAGCGCACCGCAATCTCTAACGCCGGAGTCTGCAAAGGCATTGGCATGATCTGGCAAGTTGAAACCATGGTGGACAACGAGACCGGAACGCCCTTCACCCACTTCTTCGTCGGCACCGAGGATGCGTACCGCCGCGACGTAGACCCTACCGGAACCAAGCTCCCCGCCTGCGAGTAGTTCCTCGGCTCGATGATGACAAATCCTGATGGCAGCGCCGATAATGATTAGGTCAGGTCGCGCACGATACGCAAGGGCCAGGTGCGAATAGCGAACGACCAACGACGAACGACGAGGTTCCCATGCTTCTCCACGGCATCTTTCCTCCCATCACCACGCCCTTCTATCCCGATGGACAGGTCTATTACAAGAAGCTCGAATCGAACGTCGAGCGTTATTCGCGCACGCCCGTCGCCGGCATCGTCGTCCAGGGATCGACCGGAGAAGCCATCCTGCTCTCCGACCAGGAGCGCCGCGACGTCTTCAAAGCCGCCATGGCCGCCGCCGCGCCGCATAAGGTCATGATCGCCGGCACCGGCATCGAGTCCGCCATTGAAACCCTGCGCCTCACCGAATACGCCGCCGCGCTCGGCTACGATGCAGCTATGGTTCGCACTCCGCACTATTACAAGAAGCAAATGCACCCCGCGAACCTGCTCGCTTTTTATCGCACAGTCGCCGACCGGTCTCCACTTCCTATCGTCATCTACAACTTCCCGCAGGCCACCGGCTACGACATTCCCGCCGAGGTTGTCATCGAACTCGCCAACCATCCCAACATCGCCGCCATCAAGGAATCGAGCGGCAACCTCGACAAAGTTAAAGCAATGGTTGATGGCACGCGTCACGTAAAGCGTACGGCCACAGTCACCGAAACTTTCGCGGCCGTCACCCCGCGCATGATCAAGGCCGCCCAGGCCGAGGCCGCACAGAAGCAGGAAAAAGAGAGCAGGGAACTGGTGAGTGTGGCCGCGCTAACAGCTTCCGCCGAGTCGATGGAGCGACGGGCGCCGCAGGATGAACGTAGCGCCGGCGCCCCGCCGGCGGTCGGGACGGCGCCCTCGCCGTCCCACAATGCCAACGCTTCAAGGCCGTCTTCCTCAGCCGTCTCCATGATCGGCAAGTTGAAAACACGCCAAAAAGAAGTCGGCTTCCAGGTCATGGTCGGAGCCGCTCACCAACTCGAACCTTCTCTCGCCCTCGGGGCCGTGGGCGCCATCCTGGCCTTTGCCTGCCCCGCGCCCACCGCATGCTACGAAATCTTCGCCGCGCTTAAAGAAGGCGACATTGGGCTCGCTCGCGAAAAGCAGGAGCGCGTCAAACTCCCTGCCCAGCGCGTTGTTTCCGAGCCGGGAGTTCCGGGTGTGAAGTACGCGATGGACCTTAACGGCTACTATGGCGGTTCCGCGCGGCTGCCCTTTCTGCCACTCACAGGCGACCAGAAGGCCGAAATCGAAAAGTTAATGGCAACGATTCGGAGTTGATGCCGCAAAGCCATTGGGGCCGCCATGGATTCAATCGCCGGACGGCGAGTCGATCCGTTTTCTTGGGGCTTAGCAAACTCCTGCGCGGAATTCTGAATCGAAGTGTCGCATGGCAAACATTCACGAAGCGCAAGCGAGTTCCGATAAGCCCGAAAGGCCGAGTACAACTCTGCCCGGGATTGTCCAAAAAGTCATCGCGCCTATTGTGCCCGGTGACCCGGAAAAGGCGCAGGTCGCAGTGGAGGGCGCGGATCACCTCTATCGCGAGCTGCGGATTGAAAACAAGCTCGTCGATGAAGATGGCGAAAAGGTCAAGCTCAAACCGGGAGCCGTAGTCGACGTCACCATCGAGGCCGAGGCGGATCAGACCACCGGGAAAGGCGTCTAGCAGCCTGCGGCCAGGCGCAAGGCCCTCGTCGCGGCGGCGCGCGTTATCATTTCTTGACTGCTTCTTTATTCGGGAAACGGCGTCGGGCATGATCTTGTGCGAACGCCGTCTTCTGATCCCTGTTGCTCTTTTCGTTACTGCGCAGAATCGCGTTCTTTCCTCCTCACACTGTCTTGTGATCTGCGTCACGTCGCGGTATGATTAGAACGAACGTTCGACCTATGTCTGCATCCTCCTCCAATCCCGCGCTTCGCCGCCGCGGCTCGGCCGCTGTCGCGAGTGCGGAATCCCGTTTCGAGCGCCGCCTCGGCGAAATTCTCGGCCACGCCACCGAGGTCTTCTGCGAGAAGGGATACGAGGGCGCTTCTATGCGCGATCTCTCTCGCGCCACCGGCATGTCGCTCGCCGGCCTCTATCACTATTTCGGCTCCAAAGAGCGTCTCCTCTACCTGATCCAGAAGCACACCTTTACAACCATCGTAGAAAAATTGAAAGCGCGCCTCGAAGGCGTCATTGATCCCGAACAGCGCATCCGCATTTTTATCCAGAATCACCTCGAATACTTTATGGCCAATCAGGGCGGCCTGAAAGTTCTGGCGCACGAAGATGAAGCGCTGAAGAACGGCTTCGGCTCCGAGATCGCATCCATCAAGCGTCAGTACTATCGCATCTGCGTGGGGCTGATGGACGACGTGAAAAACGAGCATGATCTCGAATTCAACTCCCGCACCGCCGTGATGAGCCTGTTCGGGATGATCAACTGGATCTACACCTGGTACAACCCCCGCATCGACAGCACCGCCGAGGAACTTTCACGGCAGATGAGCGCGATTATCCTCTCGGGCGTGGGATGCGGCATTGTCGACAGAGCCGCGAAACGGCGGAAGATTACAGCCCACGGCGCAGGCCGCGGGTTGCGGGCTGCGTCACGTCCCAAGCCCCGAGGGAGCGAGAGAAAGATCCGTAATTCCGGAGCCGCCACGCGCCACAATGCGCAGCAGCCCGCTAGATAATTCTAAGGAGCAATCTATGGCCACCACCACCGAACCCGTCACCGTTGCAACCACCAGGCAACTCATCAACTACCGCAC
Source organism: uncultured Acidobacteriaceae bacterium (assembly GCA_963791085.1). Classification (GTDB taxonomy): domain Bacteria; phylum Acidobacteriota; class Terriglobia; order Terriglobales; family Acidobacteriaceae; genus Acidiflorens. The sequence continues at coordinate 1,662,097 of CAWBQG010000001.1, forward strand.
CGACCGCGGTGTGGCCGTGATCGAAATGAACGATCCGCCGGCCAACACCTACACCTATGAGATGAACCGGCAATTGGACGAGGCCATCCTGAAAGCCCGCATGGATAACGACGTCTACGTGATCGTGCTCACTGGAGCGGGAGACAAGTTTTTCTCCGCTGGCGCGAATATCAAGATGCTGGCCAGCGTCGATCCGACCTTCAAATATTACTTCTGCCTGCACGCCAACGAAATGCTGCTGCGCCTCGAGCACACACCGAAGCTGGTAATCGCCGCTATTAACGGCCACTGCGTTGGCGGAGGCATGGAGATTGCCATGGCCGCCGATCTCCGCATCGCTCGCAAAGATGCGGGCAAAATCGGATTGCCCGAAGTAAATCTCGGCGTACTCCCCGGCACCGGCGGCACGCAGCGCCTGTCGCGCCTGGTGGGCAAGAGCAAGGCGATCGAACTGATGGTCACCGGAAACACGTTTTCATTCGAAGAGGCGAAGGACCTTGGCATCGTCAACGACATCTTCGAGCGCGACGGTTTCATGGAGAACGTGATGGAATACGCCCGCCAGTTCACTCCGCCCAACAAGGCCGCAAAGGCCGTGGGCCGCATCAAGCGCGCCGTGCAAACGGGCTGGGAAATTCCGCTCGAATCCGCGCTAGCCGTCGAGCGCGAAAATCAGCAGATCCTGTTCCAGAGCGAAGACGCAAAGGAAGGCCTGGCCGCGTATGTGGAAAAGCGGCCTGCTGAATTCAAAGCGAGGTAGTGTGGGCGGGCGCCTCACCCGCCAAGTCTCGCCATAGTCTGCGTCTCTATGGTGAGGGATTTTGTTTTGAACGGGCACGGCTTCAGCCGTGCCGGTCAAACCGGCCGTGAACACGGGCGTTTCGCCCCAGAGGTCTTATGCCAGGCAAAGTAGCAACAATCGGAAGCTTTAGCGAGTGGGTTGGGTTGTTCAACGAGTGGCGTCAGGAAATCGGCGTGAACCAGAACGACGTCAGCTCCTTCCATTTCGACACGCTCTATGGCGCCATCGAAACCGACGACATCCAGTTCGGCTCCTACAAGGGACGCAAGAAGTGGGAGAACCTGCGCCAAATCCCGGCGCAGCAGATGCGCGACGCGCTCATGAACATGATCGTCTATCAGGGCGACACGGAGTTTGCGAGCGTCGAGCAGCAGCGCAACCTGTTCGAAACCGCGCCCACCGACTGGGACCGCCGCGCGCTGACGCGCGTGATGATTGAAGAGATGCGGCACGGCTGGCAGATGTGCGCGCTGCTCATCGATTTCTTCGGCTACTCGGGGAAGGTCGAGGCGCAGAAGATGCTGGAGCGGCGGGCATTTGAGAACAAACGCCTGCTCGGCACGTTCAACGTGGACATCGACAACTGGCTGGACTTTTTCGTCTACACCGACTTTGTCGACCGCGACGGCAAGTTCCAGTTGCAGATGCTGAAGTACTCGGCGTTCGCGCCGCTTGGCCGCTCGACCTCCTACATGCTGCGCGAAGAGGCGTTCCACATGGGGACGGGCAATGACGGCCTGCGCCGCATCGTCGAGGCGGGCGTGATCCCGCAGCCGCTCATGCAGAAGTACCTCAACAAGTGGATTTCCAGCTCCCACGATCTGTTTGGCACCGACCACTCCTCATCGGCGCATTGGGCGTATGTGTGGGGAATCAAGGGGCGGTACGACGAGCCGCAGAATGACAAGACCGCGGATCTTGACGACCTGAACGACTACAACCGGCATCTCTACCGGCAGGAAGTTGAAGGACTGGTCGAACGCCTGAACACTTTCCTGAAGCCGGGGCAAGAAAGGTTTTACACGCCCGCTATCAAGTTCAATCGAAACATCGGGAGATGGGCGGGGAAGATGTTCCACTGCCAGACGGGCGAGGAACTCGATGAGCGGGCTTACCGGCAGCATTGCGAGGAAGCGCTGCCGTCAGCCAAGGACAAGGAACTGCTGCTCGACATCCTGCGCAACGAGAAGAAGTGGATCAAGGAAAAGGTAGGGGCTCGGGACCCGCTAGCGACCATCGGCGAGCCCCGGCGGTCGGCGATCAATCTATAGGGATGGGCTTGCCCGGCGGCGGCCCACCTGCAAATGTGAGATATGTTCCACGCAGAATATTCAATGTACGAATGTGTACGTACAGACATATATGGAACGTACTTGTATCTTGCGGCTCGGAGACGGTTTAGCGGTTGCCTCAAAAGACGCGGACTTGATGCGACACAAAGGGCCGGAAAGGGGCGTTGCCTCCGGCGCCAGGAGCGTTTTACGCGTTCAATTACCGGTTTATCGCCTCCATTATCTGATCTCCACGAACTTGGGATAGTACGATCCTGAATATGAGTCACATTGAGACGACAGTTCGCACTCCTTTGGTCCGGATTCGGCTGACGAATCCTCCTCGAAACGTCATCGATATGCCGATGATGGGGGAACTCGTGCAAGCGCTGGAAGAAATCGAGGCGCGCACCGACATCTCCGTCATCGTTTTTGAGGGGGACACACAGACATTCTCGGCCGGAGTGGATATCAAGGCGCATTTGCCGGAACAGGTGCGGGAAATGCTCACGAGCTTTCACGCCGTAATTCGGGCAATCGTAAGCTCGAAAAAAGTGACGATTGCCGCCGTGCGGGGTGCGTGTCTGGGCGGGGGCGCTGAACTGGCGGCGGTTTGCGACATCGTTTATACGGCCCGAGATGCAACGTGGGGGTTTCCAGAGATCAAGCTGGGATGTTTTCCGCCCGTGGCGGCCGTTGCTCTGCCCGCACTGGTTGGGCAGAAGCGGGCCAGTGAATTGATTCTGACAGGGCGCCAGATTTCGGGCGACGAGGCCGCCGCGGTCGGCATGGCAAACCGTTCGGCGCGCGCGGAGGAACTGGAGGGACTGGTTCAGGAAACGCTCAATGAGCTTTGTCAGCTTAGCCCGATGGCCCTGGCGCACGCCAAGAGAGCGCTGTATGCGTGGGATGCGATTCACTTTGACAAGGGACTGGCGCGGGCGGAAAAGATCTATCTGGAAGAACTGATGTCGACGGCAGATGCGCGGGAAGGTATCATGGCTTTCCTCGAAAAACGATCAGCGGAATGGACAGGCAAATAGACGAGCAGCAGGCGCGGGTGGGGGAAAAGCGTAGTCGTTACGACTCCAGCCACCTGATGTGCCGCACGTCGCTTTGGGGGGTAGCCGGATTCATGGGCTGCGTCTATTTTGTGTGGATCTCGTTCGGGCACATTGCACATCACGAACTGGAGTGGCCCCACGATGCCTGGACAGCTTCGACCTATGCAGTCTGGATCGTGCTGCTCGGCCTATTGTCGCTGAATACGTCCTGTCTGCGCGAGCGAGCTTTCTTCGTCTTTCTGCTCATCAATTTCTTCATCGGGTTCGCGCTGACGCTTTGGAGCGGGGTTCCGTCTGCGGATGTGCGCACGGCGCGGCTCGTGACAGGCGCACTGTGGGCGGCCGGAGCGGTGATGAGTCTGACGACCGTGCGAAGAGCGGGGAAGAACTGACGTCGGAAGCTGGTTGTTCCGGTCCCTTGCGGAAACATGATCATCGCAGGGTGTACGTCGCGCTGGTCAGTGCGTGAATCGCGCCAGGAGCATCGGCTTGAGGGTCGAAAAGGCTCCCATGAGCAGGGTTCTCGGGTCGTCATACAGGAAAGCCGTCTCGTAAGCCAGGCAGAAGAGTCCGGCGTAAAACCCTCCAGGAGAAAGTTCATACAGGCGGATCGCAGGCTGCAGGATCAAGGTCCGCAATCGCTGCCCACTCGCTAGTCTCCCGAAGCCGACCCCGAGCAGTGCACCGGCAAGAAGGTCCGAGGTATAGTGGACGCCCAAATAAAGCCTGGGCAGACAAACGAAGGTCATCGCATGGAAGTAGAGTAGGAGTCCCGCTTTCCTGCTTACAAGAAACACCCCGGTGGCCAAAGCGAAAAACAGGACCGCGTGATCACTGGGAAACGAACTCCAGCGCAGCAATCTCTCCGGATCAAAACCGTGAGCCATGCGAAGGTGCAGGTCGGGATTGAATATGGGTCGAGTGCGGTAGGGCACCGCAAATGCTATAGCGCGCGCCGTCAACACGGCGGGGATGCAGACGAGGAGCACGCTGAGCAGGCTCTGGCGTTTTTCGGTCAGACTTACAGCGTCCGCTTCTTTCTGGGTTTGAAACCAAACGAAATAGAAGACGGCAATGGCAATCGTTCCCTGGAAGAAGTCGTTCCCTTGAAGGTGTCCAATCAGCTTATCGAGAAGAATCCAGCGGTGCGCGAAGCTGTTGACGAAAACGGTAATTGGTCCATCGAAGGGAGGCATGGTTTCTCCGACCCCCACGAACTGAGCCTATAACCCCTAGTCACCTTATCGAGAAAATAGGACAGAAAGCCTTCTTCGGCAAATGACGAAAGTAAGGAGCGGGGTGCCGCAGTGGCGGCTTCAGAAACTGTGGCGTGTCGACACAAGGCATGAAGACCGAGCCCTGAAATAGCGGCACGGCGGCCTGTTCCCTCTCACGTTTGCGTCATTTATGTCGGCGGCTGGGAATTCCCGAGGATATAATCGGGCACACCAATGGCTCTGACCTCGGGCACAAAACTCGGTCCTTATGAAATCCAATCTCCCCTGGGCGCAGGCGGAATGGGCGAAGTCTATCGCGCCCGGGATACCCGGCTGGGACGCGACGTTGCGCTAAAGATCCTGCCTGAATCCTTTGCCCAGGATGCGGATCGCCTCCATCGCTTTGAGCAGGAGGCGCGGGCTGTAGCCGCGCTCAACCACCCCAACATTCTCGCCGTGTTTGACATTGGCCGGCACAACGACTCGCCGTTTCTGGTCTCCGAGCTTCTGGAGGGAGAGAGCCTGCGGGACGTGCTGGACCGCGGCGCACTGCCGCAGCGCAAGACGATCGAGTATGGAGTGCAGATCGCGCATGGATTGGCAGCCGCGCACGAAAAGGGAATCGTCCACCGCGACCTGAAACCCGAGAATATTTTCGTTACCAAGGACGGGCGGATCAAGATCCTGGATTTTGGGCTGGCAAAGCTGGCGGTGAAAGCCGGGTCCGAGCCCCACGAAGTTACGCTCACCAGCGCACAGACCCTGGCGGGCATGGTGATGGGAACGGCGAGCTATATGGCGCCGGAGCAGGTGCGCGGCGAGACGGCGGATCCCCGCACCGACATCTTCGCGTTTGGCGCGGTGCTGTTCGAAATGTTGTCGGGCGCACGGGCGTTCCGGCGAGATACGGCGGCGGAGACCATGACGGCGGTGTTGAAGAACGATCCGCCGGAATTATCCGATGCCGGGCGGGCTGCGGTTTCGCCGACGCTCGAGCGGATCGTGCGGCGATGCCTGGAAAAGAGCCCGGACCAGCGCTTCCAATCGGCGCGCGATCTTTCATTTGCGTTGAGCGCGCTCTCGGGAACGGAAACGAGCGGGGCGGTGCGAGCGGCGGCGGCAGTTCCTCGACAGCTTCCCATGGGGCGCTGGCTGGCGGCGGCATTGGCGCTGGCCGCGGTGGTTGCGGGAGCGACCTGGCTGGTTGCAAGACGGCCGGCACCCACAAAGCGCATGCAATTCGCGTTGGCGGTTCCCGATGAGATGAGCATCAGCCACATGGCGCTATCGCGCGACGGCTCTGTGCTCGTGTTTGTTTCGCCGGAAGAAAACTCTGCGTTGCCCATGCTTTTCGTACAGCGCGTAGGCACGTCAGTCGTGACGCTTCTACCGGGAACACAGGACGCAAGTTATCCTTTCTGGTCGCCGGATGGAGCCTCCGTCGGATTCTTCGCCAACGGCAAATTGCAGAAGACAACGGTCTCAGGAGGAGGAACGCCGCAGGTGCTCGCTACCGCTCCGGCTGGACGCGGCGGCAGTTGGGGAAGCAAGGGTGTGATCATCTATGCCCAAGACGCCCAAGGGCCGATGCAACGAATCAATGCGGACGGCACGGGGATAGCCCAGCTCACAGAGATCAAGCCGGGTGAGGAAACGCACCGGTGGCCGCTTTTTCTACCCGACGGCGACCATTTCCTGATGTGGGTTGGGAACTTCGGCAACCTGAAGGACGACCGCGTGAGCGGCATTTACGTCAGTTCTTTCTCCAGCAAGGAGAAGAAAATTGTTGTCCTGTGCCAATCGAGTTTCGGTTACGATGCCGACAATTTGTATTACATGGATGCGCAAAGACAGTTGGTGAGCGTTGCCTTTGATCCGACTGCCGGCACAGCCTCGGGAAGCCCCACGGTGGTCGCGAATCTTGTCGGATACCAACCCTCGACGACCTGGACGGCTCTGACGGTCGCGCAGAATGGGACGGTGGTCTACAACACGGGGGTCGGGGCCGCGCAGTCCGAACTTACCTGGATCGATCGATCAGGTAAGGAACTGGGGCGGATTGGCGATGCCGCGATCATGGACAACCCTACGCTTTCGCCCGACGGCACACGCGTCGCCGTCGACATCAGCGACCAGAAGGCGAACAACGTAGATGTCTGGATCGAAAGCACAACTGGAGCCAGCAACTCTCGGTTCACGTTTGACCCGGCGGAAGAAGTAGTGGGTGTGTGGTCGCGGGATGGCAGCACGGTGGCTTATCGCACTGACGTCAATGGCTCGACAGTGTGCCTAAAACCGGCGACTGGGCTGGAGCGGGAGAGGAAGAGATACACCGCCACTTCAACCATGGACGACCTTATTCCTAATTCATGGTCTCTGGACGACCGGCAGATTCTGCTTACGCGCCAGGGCGCTTCCGGCGAGCATCTGGAATTACTGCCCGTTGCGGGCGGCGAGCCGACGCGGTTGCTGAGCGGCAAGGCTAACGAGAGGAATGGGCAGATTTCTCCCGATGGAAAATGGGTGGCCTATGCCTCCGATGAGTCAGGGAATTGGGAGATCTACGTGACTTCGTTCCCGGGTGCGGCGGGGAAATGGCAGGTGTCACGCGGGGGCGGAACCGAGCCACGCTGGCGCGGAGACGGCAAAGAGATTTTTTATATAGCGCCGAGCGGCGTGCTGACCGCGGTGCCGGTGAACGGCGAAGGCCTTTTCGCTACCGGGACGCCAGCGCCGTTGTTTCAGATTCACGGCCGCGCTCCGATCTCCTCGACCGACGTTTTTACTTACGACGTGGCCAAGGACGGCAAGCGCTTTCTGGTGAACCGCTACGTCAAGCCGGAGCACGTGCCGCCGTTGACTGTCCTGCTGAATACCACGAAGGGCGGCGGCACATTTTAAGGGCGGGGCTCCTGCCAGGCTGCGGCAAGGGTCGTTTCCAGGTAAGAACAGGCGCCTCGGCGGCTAAAAGCCGTGTTCAAAACAATGCGGTTACCGCAGCGCTGAAGCGCCGCGCCACCCAAAATCAAGAGGGACATCGATTTTTTCCGCAGCCTGCTAGACTCCGCATAGTGCGACTTCGTGTTGGTGGAAAATATGGACTTTGAAATTTCGCCGGGCCAGGTGAAGGCGCTGCAGAAGAGCGGGGAGACATTTACGCTGCTGGACGTGCGCGAGGCGTGGGAGTATGAAGCGGCGCGCCTTGAGGGTGCGAGGCACATTCCGATGGGTGACATCCCTTCGCGGGCAAACCAGGAGCTTGATCCGGAGGAGCACATTGTCGTGATGTGCCATCACGGCGTGCGCTCTTTGTCGGTCACGAACTGGCTGCGGCAGCAGGGATTCGAGAAGGTGCAATCCATGCGCGGCGGGATTGACGGGTGGGCGCGGACAGTGGATCCGAAGGTGCCGCTGTATTGAGCCTCGAGCCACGGGCTGCGGGCCACGAGCAGTCCATCAGGGACTAAAGCTAAAGCCCGCGGTTGTTTAGTTTCTCATTCGGCGCGGCTGAAGCCGCACCCTTTGCGATCTGCGCGACACTGCCATCGCAAGGGCGGATCGATGGAACTGCTCGAAGCTCGTGGCCCGCGACTCGTCGCTGTTCCGAATTTTCATCTTGCTACAGAGAGCTAACTTGATCACCGATTGCCACGTTCATATCGAGCCTTACGAGTTGTTCAAACCGGAGGCGCTGGCGCTGATGAAGGCGAAGCGCGCGAATTTCGAGGAGATCGAATCGCTTACAGCCGGTCGCCGAAGGCTTTTCTCAATTATCTGGACCGGTGCGGAGTGGAGCGGGCGGCGCTGATTAATTATGTTGCGCCGGAGGTGATTGGGTTTGGCCCCGAGGTCAACCAGTTTGTCGCCGAGTATGTGAAGGAGAATTCGCAAGCGGCTGATTGCTTGCGGGAGCTTGCATCCGCGGCACACCAGGAACATCCTGGCCGACGTGGAACAGATTCTGCGGCTGGGGATTCGGATGATCAAGATTCATCCGCCGCATCAGTTGCTTTATCCGAACGACTACGTGCGCGGGGTGAAAGAGCTGGAAATCATTTACCGGGCGGCCGAGGCGAACGGGATTCCGGTGATGTTTCATACGGGGACCTCGGTGTTTCCGGGGGCGCGCAACAAGTATGGCGACCCGATCCATGTGGACGACGTGGCGGTGGATTTTCCGAAGCTGAAGATTTTGCTGGCGCATGGCGGGCGGCCGTTGTGGATGGAGACGGCGTTTTTCCTGATCCGGCGGCATGCGAATGTTTATCTGGATATCAGCGGGATTCCGCCGAAGAGGTTACTGGAGTATTTTCCACGGCTTTCGGAGATTGCGCACAAGACATTGTTTGGGACGGACTGGCCGGGGCCAGGGGTACCAGATATCAAGCAGAATGTGGAGGAATTTCGGAGGCTGGCGATTTCGGAGGAGATGCGCGAGCAGATATTTGGCAGGACAGCGGCGGGCATTTGGCCGGAGTGACGGCAGAAATCAAAGGGAAGAGTCGAGCGTCGTCGCGCGGGAATCTTGGAAACTCGGGCGCCGATGGCGTATAAAAGACGGTTGCGCGGTGGTGGCCGTGGGGGGCCGGGCAACTCCAGTACGGGTCGTCATCATCATTGCCAGCGAGGGACTATGTCGAGTCTTACGGGTCTGCACGCGTCGAAAGGTCTGGAAGGGGTGGTCGCGACCACCTCGAGCATCTGCTACATCGATGGGGATACAGGAGTGCTCGCTTATCGCGGGTACGATATCCACGAACTGGCCGACAACTCCACGTTTGAGGAAGTCTGCTATCTGCTGTGGTTCGGGCGCCTGCCGAACGCGGAGGAACTGAAGCAGCTGAAGTGGCGGATGGCGGAAGAGCGCAAGCTGGATGCGTCGATAATCTACAGGCTGCAACTGGTGCCGAAGCATGTTCCGCCCATGGATGTGCTGCGCACGCTGGTTTCGACTCTGTCGTATTACGATCCCGGAGAACACGAAGAACGATCACGATGCGAATGTGAACAAGGCGATCCGGCTGACATCGCAGATTTCGATGCTGGTGGCGAATTACGACCGGATTCGCAAGGGCAAGCCGACGGTCGAGCCAGACCGGTCGCTCTCGCACGCGGCGAATTTTCTGCTGATGCTGAATGGCGAAGCGCCTTCGGCGACGGCGGAGCGGGCGCTTCGATATCGCGCTGATTCTGCATGCCGACCATGAGCTGAACGCTTCGACTTTTGCGGCGCGGGTAACGGCGGCGACGCTTTCCGATATGCATTCGGCGGTTACGTCGGCGATTGGCACGCTGAAAGGGCCGCTGCACGGCGGAGCGAACGAGGCGGTGTTCAAGATTTTGATGGACATCGATCAGTCGGGCGCCGATCCGGTCGAATATGTGAAGGGGCTTGCTCGCGCAGAAGAAGAAAATTCCGGGCTTTGGGCATCGCGTATATCACACGGAGGATCCGCGGGCGACGCACCTGCGGAGATGTCGCGCGATCTGGGACACTCGAGCGGCAACCCGAAGTGGTTCGAATACTCGAACAAGATTGAAGAGTTTGTGAAGGCCGACAAGAAGCTGAACGCCAATGTGGACTTCTATTCGGCTTCGACCTATCACACGCTGGGGATCGACGGTGGATCTGTTCACGCCGATATTTGCGGTTTCGCGGGTAAGCGGCTGGACGGCGCATGTGATTGAGCAACTCGACGACAACCGGCTGATTCGGCCGCGTGCGGACTACATCGGACCGGCGTATCCGCAGAAATATGTGGCCTTGGCGGGGCGATAGGGCAGCACCTCAGCGGCTGAAGCCGCCCCAAAAGCAGGCCGCCTATCGCAGCGGTGAACCGCTGCGCCGCCCAAAAGCAAGCGCGACCTGGGTAACCCGCTACGCCACCCAAAGTACAACACCGACTTTCTCCGCAAACTGCTAGAGGAATCGAACGGACCCGTTGGTAGGTGAACTCCGGTCATTTGCATCACTGCAATATTCCGCAATATTGTGCACCGTAGGGTACTTTCGGTCGTGGGACCGGGAACTCTTGGGCCTCGGCATTTCTCCTCCTCTTGGGGCCTCAAGCTGCATTTCAGGATGAAGCTCATGAAAAAACTTTCGGGCTGGCTAACGATATTGGGCATGGCACTGGCGGCGACGATTTGTGCGGCCCAATCGGACTATCGCGTCATTTCGGTGGCAAACGGGGGAACGATTCGGGGAACCGTGAAGTGGCAGGGAGCGTTGCCGCATCTGACGGCGTCGGATATCAACAAAGACCCGCAGGTTTGCGATCCGATGGGCCAGAAGCGCCGCGACCTGGAGCGATTGATTGTTTCGCCAACCGGCGGAGTGGCGAATACGGTCGTTTTCCTCAGGGACATCAAGGCGGGAAAGGCCATGGACCTGCCAATGGAACGGCGTTTTCTCAATCAAAAGAACTGCCGGTATGAGCCCCACATTCTGCTGGTGCCGCAGCAGGCGGCGTTGACGGTGCGGAGCAGCGATCCTTTGCTTCATACCGTGCATATGTCGGGGAGCGCCGATTACAACCTTCCGTTCACGGCCGCCGGCCAGGAGATCAGCCGTCCGATGACGCGGGACGGGATCGTCGATCTGCGTTGCAATGCCGGGCACGTTTGGATGAATGGGGAAGTGGTGGTGGCCGCGAATCCGTACTACGCGGTGACCGACGCGGAGGGTAAGTTTGAGCTGACCAACGTGCCGCCTGGTCAATATCAAATTGCAGCGTGGCATGAAGGATGGAGAGTGGTCGGGGAAAGCCCGCTGTATGACGTCATGACGCAGGTACGAGTGAAACGCCCGGTTTTCTCGGACGCGGTAACGTGGACCAGAACGGTCACGGTTTCGGGCGGCAGTACGGCGGAAGTGCATTTCACGCTAGGCGAAAAGACTCCGCAGTTTGCGCAGGGCCACTGAGGGCTGAGCCGCGCGCGCGTTGGGTTGGGACCAGCGACGACTCTAGAGAAATCTCACTCAAGACCCTCGCGGTTCGGTTGAATCGCGGAGGACCCAGGGGCGCGACAGAGAACCCGGGCTGGTTCGCGGCGTAGGGAAATACTACCGGGAATACCTCAATGTGGCGTCACCGGCAACGCGGTACATATCCAGTTTTCGTCGTGTTTGAAGACGTCTCTGCCGGCGCAACTCCTGCCGGACCCATAAACTAATCGTCGCGAACTGAACGGCAATCGGCGCGCGCATAGCCATTGAGTCCCCCGCCACCGGCGCGTCATCGGTAGAATAGAGAACATCGCATGCGCCGGGTCTACTTCGACAATAACGCGACTACGCCTGCGCTGCCGGAGGTTTTCGAGGCCATGCGGCCTTACTTCGGCGAGCGCTTTGGGAATGCCTCGTCCATTCACCATCACGGGCAGGAGACGCGCGCGGCGGTGGAGCGGGCGCGCGAGTCGGTGGCGCGATTGATCGGGTGTCGCGCATCGGAGGTCGTGTTCACAGGCGGGGGAACGGAAGCCGACAATCTGGCGCTCTTCGGAGTTGCGCACAGCGGGGACCACATTATTACTTCGACCATTGAGCATCATGCTGTGCTGAATGCATGCCGGCATCTGGAAGAGAAGGGATGCGAGGTTACTTATATTCCGGTGGACGAGCGCGGCGTGCTGGACGCGGAGGACGTGAAGCGCGCGCTGCGGCCGAATACGAAGCTGATTTCGATCATGCAGGCGAATAACGAGACTGGAGTTGTGCAGCCGGTTGCGGAGATTGGGAAGATTGCAGCTGCAGCCGGCGTTTATTTTCATACGGACGCAGTGCAGGCAGCAGGGAAAATTCCGGTGGCGGTGGAGGAGATTGGCTGCGCTCTGCTCTCGATTTCGGGTCACAAACTGCACGGGCCGCAAGGCGTGGGCGCGCTTTATGTCAGGAAGGGAACCAAGATCGAGCCTCGGCAGTATGGTGGAAGGCACGAACGCTCGCGGCGCGCGGGGACGGAGAATGTTCCGGGGATTGTGGGGTTGGGGAAAGCGGCGGAACTGGCGATGGCGGGACTGGAGAGCGAGGATGATCAGAACATTGGTTTTTTGCGCGATCGGCTGGAGACGGAGCTCTTGAAGATCGAGTCGTGCGGTGTGAATGGCTCAGCGGTAAGGGACGGGCAACGAAATGGAATTCGCAATGGTGCCGGCGAAAATCCTCACCCAAGCGGAACTTGGGTGGGGCGACCTCCCGATTCCTGCGCGGTTCGAGTGCCGAATACCACGAACATTTATTTTGACGGGATCGACGGCGAAGCTCTGGTGATCGCGCTCGATCTGAAGGGGCTGGCCGTTTCAACTGGGGCGGCGTGCTCGTCGGGCGCGATTGAGCCCTCGCATGTTTTGCTTGCGATGGGTCTGACGCCGGAACGGGCACGGGCCAGTATCCGGTTTAGTCTGGGGAAACAGAATACGGCGGAGGATGTGGAGTTTGCATTGTCGGTGGTGCCGGAAACGGTGGGGCGGTTACGGGCGTTGTCGCCGGCGTGGAACGAGCTTCGAGCCGCGAGCTGCGAGGTGCGAGCAATCAAGAACGCGCCTGGTGACGAGGGCTTGCTCGAAGCTCGTGGCTCGAAGCCATCGGCTCCTGGCGAGCGAACAGCGGACGGGTAGGCCAGAGTAAGTCGCGAAATGACAAGTCCTGAAACCATTGCCGTGGCGATGTCGGGAGGGGTGGACTCCTCGACCGTGGCGGCCATGCTGTGCGCGGAGGGGCATAACGTCATCGGGCTGACGATGCAGTTGTGGAATCAGCGGCGGCTGGCGGGACACGAGGGGATGCCGGAGTCGGTCACGGGGCGGTGCTGTTCGATTGACGATGTTTACGATGCGCGGCGGGTGGCGGAAACGATTGGGATTCCTTACTACGTTGTCAATCACGAAGAGAGATTTGAGCGGGATGTGGTGCGGCCGTTTGTTGAGGAATATCTGGCGGGGCGGACGCCAATCCCTTGCAGTCTCTGCAACAATCACTTGAAGTTTGATCAGCTTCTTATTGTCGCCAGGCAGATTGGCGCGGAGAAGATTGCTACCGGGCATTACGCTCAGGTCGGCTTCGATGAGCGAAGCGGGCGCTGGTTGCTGAAGCGGCCTGTCGATCGGTCGAAGGATCAGACTTATTTCCTGTTTGGGCTGACGCAAGAGCAGTTGAGCCGGACTCTGTTTCCGCTGGGAGGAATGAACAAGCCCGAGGTGCGGGACCTGGCGCGCAAATATAACCTTGTAATTGCCGAGAAGCCGGACTCGCAGGAGATTTGCTTCGTTCCGGGTGGGGACTACAAACGATTTCTTGACGCGTACCTGGCGGAGCAGGGAGATGCGCGAAAGCTGGATGTCGGCGGAGAGATGGTTACGAGCGAGGGCGAAGTAATTGGCGAGCACGCGGGCGTGCATAACTTCACGGTCGGACAGCGCAAGGGGCTGGGCGTGGCCACCGGATCGCCACTCTATGTGATCCAGATCAACAACGACACGCGGCAGGTGATCGTTGGACGGGACGAGGAATTGTATTCGCGGACGATGCGGGCGCGGCGCGTCAACCTGATTTCGACGGACGCGATCAACGAGCCGATGCGCGTGGCCGTGAAGATCCGGCACAAGCACCAGCCAGCACCGGCGAGGCTTGAAGCCACTGGCCCAGATGGCGTAACCGTGACATTTGACGAGCCGCAGCGGGCGATCACTCCGGGGCAGGCGGCGGTTTTTTACGATGGCGACGTTGTTGTTGGCGGCGGCTGGATTGAGGATGCGGCGAGGCAGCCGGTTACGGAATCAAGGCCTAACCTCGGCGGCTAACGCCGTTCGAGAAAGGGTTTGCAATCGCAGCGCTGAAGCGCCGCGCCGACTCAAGCCCGGCCACCGCAGCACTCAGGCATTGTGCGACCATGTATTGGACGCTCAGCGGCGCGACTGGAGCCGCTCCTTTCAAAGCCACTCGTTCTTATTCAGTGAATTTCTGACTCAGGACACTCGATCATTCCGTGCGTTTCCAGCCGCCTTCGGGTTGTGGAAGCCAGCGCACGCCGTCCATGTCAAGCCACTCGCCGATGGGTTCGTTGCCCTTCGGATCAGAGCCCAGGCGCAGCACGTTGCCATCGAGATCCTCAACCTGCATCTCGCGGGCCCAGGAATAGTTGGTGGGAGGATGGCGAAGCTTGGCGCCGGTGCGGCGGTACTCTGCCCATAAGGCATCGGCATCCCCGACGCCGATCCAGACCCAGGCGCCGGGATTTCCCTGGTCGCCCTCGCTCAGGAAGATGTGGCATTTGCCGCGCGAGACGGATGCGAAATAAGGGGATTGCCCTTCGGGATACTGCCAATCGATCTTGAACCCGAGCATCTGAACGTAATAGCGAAGGCTCTCGGCAGCATTGTTCACACGCAGGATGGGACAGACTCCTTCAAATATGACCGACGCGGTCTTTACCGGCTCTGCGGACGACATAGGGGCGGCCTCCGGAAATAGCAATTGCGGGGCTGGTGCGAGAGTGAAATTGTACTAAAACTGGTTTGATAAGACCGCTGCGTCCAGGTGAACGGCGGGGAAATGTCGCGTGTTAGTCATCAAGGGTGTGACCTTCGGGGCTATCTTATGGCACGTTCGTGGGCTGGATTTGCCGATAGAGCAGAGTTAGCGTTAGGTCACGACGGGACCTGTACGTGCTCCCCAGGTGCGGTTCCGGCGTGGGGAGAGATTTATGAAACTCTGGCATCTGTGCTACGCGGCATTGGGAATTGCGGTGGCGCGCTGGGTTTTCAAGCGTCAACCAGTGCCAGTGGCGGATCCAATTCAGCGTTTTCGGAGTTCTGGCCTGCTGTAGGGTTTCAAACGGCTTGAAAGGACTGGGCGCGCCCCGTTGCGCGCACTTCGTCTGAGCGTGCCCAGCCCTTCTTGCTTTCCGCTTTCCTAAGACCTGTCACTTGTGATGTGACTCCGGTAACTTCCTTCCTGTTACGTCTCGCCTCAAACTAGAAGTTAGCCTCGTTGAGATCCCTGTTCGCTTGGTGTGCGGGCGAGGGGACTGCGCAGGGGCGAGTCGCCCCCGCAACCAGCGGCAGGGTGCCGACGCTACGGTCGAGGTTTGGAGCACGTGAGGGCGGGTGCTCTACGGCAAGCAATGACGATGATGATGCCAGTTAGAATCTTGATGCTTGGGTTGGCGTTGGCCGGTGCGGCGGCGTGGCCTCTGGAGGCCCGCGCGCAGGACGACGGTCCATCGCTTGGCGACCTGGCACGCACTCTGCGCAAGGACAAGGCGCAACAGCAAGCGCAGCAAACTTCTAACGGGAGCCATCCTCCTGCGGCGCCCGCTCGTACGGTAATCGACAATGACAATCTGGCGCAGGCGACCGAGGATGCGAAGAAGGCACGGCCAGTGGTCGAGAACAAGACTGTGCTTTCCATCGATCCGTCGGGAAACACGCTGAAGGTGACCTCACCCGACGCAACCTGCAGCCTGTCGTTCAACGCGCGAGCCGGTGCGCTGCTAGTCAAGCCGGTGCTGGTCGAAACTTTGCCCCTCGATCAGCTGGTCAAGTTGGATGGTCCGGGCTCGATTCAGACGGACAACCTGCAACTCGATCTGTTTAACGGGACCGACTGGGAGCTGCGCGAAGTCACGGTCGGCCTGACTTTGGAACGCAGTCCGGGCTACAACGCGGAAGTGGCAGCGCGGGCGCGCGTGGTTCCGGCGAGCAAACGCGGGGCAGCGCCGACGGTGGAGCGGCGATCGGATGTAACGCTTCTATACCACCTGAAAACGGAAACCAAGGCATTTTCGACAGCCACGATTCGGGAAAATATAGGGATCACGCCGGGCACCGACGAAGACTGGCGCTGGTCGATTGTGGAAGCGAAGGGAATCCGGCCGGCGGGAGCGCGGGCAGCGCCCGGGTCGCTTTCGGAGCCGCTGTATGGAAACGCGGATCGGGGTGGGGATGTGGGCTCGCCAGCTCCGCAGCAGTAGTAGAGCTTCCGCCGACATTGTGTCGGGTCGTGGCGGAGTGATAGTCTTACCAAGTTGAGCGGGAGTAGTTCAGCGGTAGAACGTCAGCTTCCCAAGCTGGATGTCGAGGGTTCAACTCCCTCCTCCCGCTCCATCAGCCTGGCGGTAGGAATGCGGTCGACCGTGGTTCTATTTTCCGGTTGCGGAAGATGTGGACGCGGCCTGCGACAAAGCTCGTAGTTGGAACAGGCCAATTCCCAAGCCTCCTACGGCCCCGGCAAGCAATCCCAGCAGCAGCAGGACGAACAGATTTTCGAATGGGCTCTTCTTCTTTGCCACGATTTTCCCCTTTAGACTTGATGTCGCAAGAAATGCGTTCATTAGCAGTCTAGCATGTTCGCTTCCATTTGAAGCAAGAGCAGGCCACGCAAGTCATTGAGCTGCTTAGGGCTTCAGGCGGGCCCAGGGTCGCGGCGGCCAGTGTGAAGAGTTTTGCATCAAGCGAAACCGCCAGAGGCTTTGCCTTTCCCACCGGGCGACTGAGTCGGGGCATTCTTCGTGCGCTCAGATTTCAGTCGCGTCTTCCGCGGCACATCGCCAGCGGGGAGCTTTGCGACATAGACTTGATCGGTCCCCAGGAGATCCTGAATGAAGGTTCGTTATCTGGCCCTCTATTGCTGGATTGCCATCTTGCACTTTGCGGTTTGCGGAGTGCTTCCATCGAGCTGGTTGTGGGCTCAACGCGGCGGCGACTCCCGAGCGCAAAGTCCCGGCGATGCAAGCTCGCCGAAGCGAAGGCCGCGGATTGGGCTGGTGCTGGAAGGCGGAGGAGCGCTCGGGCTGGCGCACGTGGGAGTGATCAAGTGGCTGGAGGAAAATCGCATTCCGGTCGACGTGGTCGCGGGCACGAGCATGGGCGGCGTGGTCGGGGGCATATACGCGTCGGGCGAGTCTCCCGATCAGATCCGAACGCTGGTGCGGGGCATCCCGTGGAATAAAGTGCTGGGGGGAGCTACGCCGTATCGCGACCTGGCCTTTCGCCGTAAAGAGGACCACAGGCAATATCAGAACGCACTCGAATTCGGATTGAAACATGGAACGCAGTTTCCGAGCGGGTTCAATTCCGGGCAACAGGTGGGATTGATTCTGGACAAGGTGGGCCTGCCGTATTCGGAGATGAAAAGTTTCGACGACTTGCCCATTCCTTTTCGGTGCGTCGCAACCGATCTGGTGTCGGGGCAGAAGTTTGTGTTCGAGCACGGTTCGCTGGCTGAGGCCATGCGCGCGACCATGTCCATACCGGCGATTTTTGTTCCGGTGCGGGAAAGCGGCCATGTGTTTGTGGACGGTGGCTTGCTCGATAATCTGCCGGTGGATGTGGCGCGAGGAATGGGCGCCGACATTGTGATTGCCGTCCACTTGCAGACGCAGGGGCTCAATCCCAATGCGCCGCTGACATCGGTAGGAGTGCTGGAGCAGTCGGCGAGCGTCTCCATTGCCGTAAATGAACTGGCCAGCATGGAAAAGGCCGATATTGTGCTCACGGCGAACCTGGAGAAGTTCGACACCACCGACTACACCGAGTTCGAGCCGATCGAGGCCGAGGGGTATACGGCGGCGCAAAAGAAGAGCACGCTGCTTTCGCGGCTGCAGGTTGACGAAATGGAGTGGAAACAGCTGATGGCCGCCCGCGCTGCCAAGCGCCGCCAGCCCGCCACGCCCGAATTTGTGGAGGTGACCGGACCCAAAGGAGACATTCTGGCGGGCGTGGAACACGACGTGGCAGGTCTGGCAGGGAAGCCCATTGCCGTGACAGAGCTCGACAGAAAGATGATGGAGATTACCGGCCTGGGCCGCTTTGCACAGGCAGGCTATGAGGAAACCACACGAGGCGGCGAAACCGGCCTGGTGATCGAGACTCTGGAAAAAGAGTACGCTCCTCCCACCGTGCACCCATTGTTCGTAATTGACGGGTCGGATTACAAGAACGTGCTGTTTCAGGTGGGCGGGCGAATTACCTTTATGGACGTGGGGGGATTCGGGTCGGAGTGGCGGAATGACTTCGTCGCCGGCTCGGAGTATGGAACGAAGACGGAATTTTTTCATCCCTTCAACTTTCATACGGGCTGGTTTGCGGCGGCGCATGGCACGGCCGACAGCAGTCCGTTGAATGTATACCAGCGCGACAAAATTCTTGGCGAGTACCGCAACCGCGTATTTGGCGGAGGACTGGATCTTGGGTACACATTTGGCCGCAGCGCCGAAATGCGCGTTGGATATGAATCCGGCTACCAAAAGATCAGCGAGGACCTGGGCGAGCCGGTCGCGCCCACGGTGCGCGGACGTTACGGGATGACTACGGTCAGTTATCGGCTCGATCGTTTTGACGATCCCATGATCCCGCGGCGTGGAGAACGGATTGAGTCGACCTTCCATTTTTACGATACGAAGCCGGGCACGGCAGATTTCGTTCCTACCGCAGAATTGCGGCTGGGTCTGGCGAAGCGCGTCGACTCAAAGTCGTCTGTTTTATTGTCCGCCTCAGGAGGCACATCGTTTTCGACGCCGGATACCGGTTTCCCTCCGTTCAACCTGGGCGGTCCGCTGCGGCTGGGGGCCTATGGGCTGAATGAATTGCTCACCAACCAGTACTTCCTGGTGCAGCCGGCATATCTTTATCGCCTGAAGGAACTCTCGCCGCTGCTGAAACAGAATGTTTACCTGCTCACGATGTATGAGGCCGGGAAGGCTTACGGTCAGCCTGCCAGCACCTCGGGAGTGGCACAGGATGGAACGGTGGGACTGCTGTTCCAGACGATATTTGGACCGGTATTTTTCGGCGGCAGCCTGGGAGACAGCGATCACCGCAAGTTCTTCTTCGAGGTAGGACGATTCTTCTAGGCTTCCGGCTCGCGGTACAGCCGCGCGCTTTCAAATCCCGACTTACGGTAGCTACACTATTTACGGAACTGTTCCTGCCGGTCGAGCCATGAAGTCGAGTGCCGCAGACTTTCGGCTTTCGTTCCGGTATTGTTTTTGTGGAGGAATCGATGTCCTTAATGAAGGCCGCATATGTTTTCGCTCTCTTTATGATTTGTGCCGGCGCGCTGTGTGCTCAAACAGCCAGCCCGGCGGCTCCCCCCAGCAGTGCGCCCCAGAGTTTTTCGTTGATTCCGTCGCTCGACCGGAATCTGATGGATACGGCGGCGGACCCGTGCGTCGATTTCTATCAGTATGCATGCGGCAACTGGGCCAAACTGCATCCGATTCCGAGCGATTCTCCCGAGTCAGACCAGTTCTACAACATGGAGCAGTACAACCGGCAGGTGCTTCACGGGATTCTGGAAAAAGCGGCGGCGGACGATCCGGGACGTGACTCGAATACGAAGAAAATTGGCGATTACTATGCCGGTTGCATGGATGAGGTGGCGATCCAGAAAAAGGGATTGGCTCCGCTGAAGCCGGAATTGGACCGGATCGACGCGCTCACCAGCAAGGATCAACTGCCCGAACTGCTGGCGCATTATCAGCTGATCAATGTGAATGCGTTCCTGGGATTCGGATCGCAGCAGGACTTCAAGGACGCGACGCAGACGATCGCGGCGGCCACGCAAGGCGGACTCGGGCTCCCGGAGAAGGACTACTATCTTCGCGAAGGCGCCAAGGACAAGGAAATACGCGAGCAGTATGTCCAGCACATCGCCAACACGCTGAAGCTGCTCGGGTCCAGCGAAAAACAGGCCGCAAGCGATGCGGCGGCGATCATGAAGCTCGAAACGGCACTGGCGAAAGTGTCGCTCGACGTCACCAGCCAGCGCGAGCCCCACAATGTCTATCACATGATGCCAACCAGGGACTTGCAGGCGCTGGCTCCGGTGTTGAACTGGGATCATCTCTATTCCGCGAGCGGGGCGCCGGGGTTTCAGAAGATCAACGTTGCTGAGCCGGAATTTTTTAAAGGCATGAACCAGGTCATTCGCGAAACCGACCTTGCGACTATCAAGGCCTACCTGCGGTGGCAACTGGCCGAGTCGATTGCAGGGTCGATTCTACCCAAGGCGCTGGATGAGGAGAAATTCGATTTTAACGGCCGCAAGCTGGCGGGTATTCCCGAGCAGCAGCCGCGCTGGAAGCGGTGTGTGCGGAGCACAGACGGAGCGCTGCCGGAAGCTTTGGGCAAGGCTTATGTCGACCAGCAATTCCCGGCGGCGAGCAAAGGAAAAGCCGTGCAGATGATCCATGACATTGAAGCCGCGATGGATCGCGACATCGAAGCGCTGGACTGGATGAGCGCGGCGACAAAAACGAGGGCCAAAGAAAAGTTGCACATGATCGCCAACAAGGTGGGTTATCCCGACAAGTGGCGCGACTACTCGAAGCTGGAGATCGTACGCGACGACGCTTTTGGGAACAATCTTCGCTCCGCGGAGTTCGAGTCGCGGAGGCAGCTGGCGAAAATCGGGCAACTGGTCGACCGGCAGGAGTGGATTACGTCTACGCCTACGGTTAACGCCTTCTACAACGCGAACATGAACGACATCAACTTCCCCGCCGGGGTATTGCAGCCGCCGTTCTTCGATGTCACTGAGCCCGACGCGTTGAACTATGGGCACATTGGGCTGTTTATGGGGCACGAAATCACGCATGGATTTGACGACGAGGGGCGGCAATTCGACGGACATGGGAATCTGCAGGACTGGTGGACGAAGGAAGACGAGGAGAAGTTCACGCAGAAGGCGCAGTGCATTGTCGACGAGTACGGGCACTTCAGCGTGGGAGACACAAAGCTCAATGGCAAGCTCACGCTCGGCGAGAACACGGCGGACAACGGCGGGCTGTGGCTCGCCTACATGGCATTTCTTGCTAGGGCCAGCGAAGATGGAATCGATCTCGGCAAGAAGTCGCAGGACGGTTACACGCCGATCCAGCAGATGTTCCTGGGATTCGCGCAGGACTGGTGCTCGGTGTGGCGTCCGGAGCTGGAGCGATTGGTGGCGACAACCGATCCGCATTCTCCGAGCCGCTTTCGCGCCAATGGAGTGCTGGTGAATATGCCGGAGTTCGGAAAAGCGTTCAATTGCAAAGTAGGCCAGCCGATGATGCCGCCTAAAACGTGCCGGGTGTGGTAGGGGAAAGGGCATTTCAATTAAGGCACTAACCATCGGTCGGGGCGGGGGCAGGTGTGGGAGACAGGGAACAGGGTTGCCTCGACGGATGAGCTTGCGGCACCCTATCATGAAGAAAAATCATTCGAGGTCTAATCATGGCAGAACCAACCTATGACGAGTTGAAAGCAAAACTACAGGAATTGGAAAAGCAGGTAGAGACGAAGAAGCGAAGCGGCGCCATGGAGTTTCGCGTGAGCGAAAAGGGCGGCGTAAGCGTGTACGGACTGGGCCGCTTCCCGGTTACGCTCTACTACGAACAATGGACCCGGCTGCTGGATGCGGCGCCGGAGCTTAAAGCGTTTCTCGAGGAAAACAAGAGCAAGCTCAAGCTGAAACAGGGGTAGGCCTCCTGTCCGCAAGAATTGTGTCGCTCCAAACAAGTGGCCGCGTTCTTCCGCTTTGCACGCCACGGAAGGCGAGCGTCAAAGACCACGGCCGCATTGCCTCGTGGTTGTGTCATGATTCGATGATCGGGGTGAGCCCATGAGATGGGGAGTCGTGTTGCTTTGTCTGCTTGCAGCGGCCTGGCCGGCTAGTTCACAGGTTTCCGTCGATGATGCGAAGGCGGAAAAAAGCAAACTGATTGCGCTCGAAAACGCCTGGAACCAGGCGCAGATCCATCGCGATGGAGAAGCGCTCAACGCTCTGGTGGCGGACACTTTCGTTTACACCGACTGGGATGGCACGGTGATGAACAAAGCGAAATTCATCGCCGATGCCAAGGATGTGTCCGTCCAGACCGCCCAGGTTTCCAACGACGATGTGGATGTGTACTTTTACCCGGGAGTCGCCGTCGTCACCGGCGCTTATCACACCAAAGGAAAGGACCGGGGGAAGCCATTCGATCATTACGGACGCTTCACTGACACCTGGATCCTTTCCTCGGGCAGGTGGGTTTGTGTGGCCAGTCACACCAATCTAGTGAAGAAACCCTAGCCATCACGGCGGCGGCGATCTACGGCTTGTTACAATGCGCACACTGCCGCTATGCCTGATTTGACGAGCTTCCGGAGTATGGCCAAGCCGGACGAAAGCAAAGCCTTTTTCGACGCGGAAGACGCGTTGGAAGGTTTTGACCGGCTGATGCCGTTTCGAGTGCAGGACATCCTGCTCGTTTCGAATCTCTACGATTCTTTCATCCTGCGCGAAGATGGGCGGTTGAATGAGCTGCTCATTGGCGAATCGCACGAACTGAACCTGCAGCAGATCCCCGGCATTACACATGTCGCGAACGGATTTCAGGCGCTCGAACTGGCGCGCTCTGAGACGCGCTTCAACCTGATCGTGACGAATCTCGCGGTGGGCGGGATGAATGCGGCGCAATTGGCGCACGAGGTTTCGGAGCTCGGACGCGAGATCCCCGTGGTGGTGCTGGCCTACGACTATCGTGAGGTCAAAAGCTTCATTGCGAGGAATCCGGTGACCGACATCGATCGCGTGTTTCTGTGGCAGGGGAATGCGCGCATTCTGATTGCAATCGTCAAGTATGTCGAGGATAAGCGGAATGTCCGTCATGACGTGCAGACGCTGGGCGTTCCGGTGCTGCTGGTGGTGGAAGACAATATCCGGTATTACTCGTCGATTCTTCCGGTGATTTACACCGAACTGATCAGCCAGTCGGGGCGGGTAATCCGGGAAGGGCTGAACGTGGCGCACAAACTGGTGCGGCAGCGGGCGCGGCCCAAGATTCTGTTGTGCTCGGAATATGAAGATGCGGCGCGGCAGGTTATGGAATACCGGGACAATCTGCTTGCGGTGGTTTCCGATGTGCAGTTTCCGCGCGCGGGCGCTCCCAACGAGAATGCGGGCTTCGAGCTTGCGCACATGATTCGTGACCTGGTTCCCGATGTTCCGATCGTGTTGCACTCCAGCCATACCGAATATCGTTCGCGCGCGAACGCGGAGGGCTTCGTCTTCCTGCAGAAGCGCTCGCCCACGTTCTTGCGCGATTTCCGGGAACTGCTCACGCAGGAGTGCTCCTTCGGCGACTTCGTATTCCGCATGCCTGACGGCACCGAAGTGGCCCACGCCAGCGACCTGAATGCACTTGAAGAAAAACTGCACACCGTTCCCGCGGAGAGCCTGGGGTATCACAGCGAGAGGAATCATTTTTCCCGCTGGCTGACCGCGCGAACCGAGTTTGCGGTGGCGCAGAGGCTGCGGCCGAGGAGGGTTTCCGACTTTGCCAACCTCGAAGCGCTGCGAGAGGATTTGATCCGGTCGATCAGCGAGTACCGGCGAGAGCAGAGCGAGTTTCTGATTGGGGATTTCGACGCAGCGACGTTTAAGGCGGGCGATGCTTTCTTTCTCCGGATTGGCACGGGGTCGTTGGGAGGCAAAGCACGCGGTCTGGCGTTTATCCGCCATCTGCTCCATAAGCGGAGGTTCTCGCGCCGTTTTCCAGGCGTCAAGATAGGCGTTCCTCCGGCGCTGGTTTTAAGCACGGACGTGTTCGATCGTTTTCTGGCCGAGAACGACCTGATGGACTTCGCCATCCACTGTCCCGACGACGAAGAGATTCAGCGCCGGTTTCTGGCCGCGCCGGTACCGGCCTCGCTTCGGGAAGATCTGCTCGCATTTCTGGCGGAGGTGACATATCCGCTGGCGGTGCGATCGTCGAGCCTGCTCGAGGACTCGCAATACCAGCCTTTCACGGGCGTGTATGAAACGTTCATGCTCGGGAATCAGCAGGCGGACATTCAGGTACGGCTGGCTCGGCTGACGGAAGCGATCCAGCGCATTTATGCCTCGACCTTCAGCCAGCACGCGAAAGCGTATGTGCGCGCCACTCCCTATCGCACCGAGGAAGAGAAGATGGCGGTGATTCTGCAGCGCGTGGTGGGGGGGGTACACGGTGAGCGTTTTTATCCGGACTTCTCGGGCGTAGTGCGGTCGCACAATTTCTATCCTGTGCCGCCAATGGCGTCGGAGGACGGAGTGGCGGCGGTGGCGCTCGGGATGGGCAGGGAAGTGGTGGAAGGCGGAAAGTGCCTCACGTTTTGCCCGCGCTATCCGCAGAACCTGGTGCAGTTCTCTTCAGTGAAGGATATTCTCTCGAACTCGCAATCGGAATTCTGGGCGCTGGAGATGAATCATGCGAAAGCCAGCGACGCCGAAAATCGAGACCAACTGGCCGGGCTTCGCGAGGTGCGCTTCGCGCTGCATGATGCGGAAAATGACGGTACGCTCGGCGCCGTGGCGTCCACGTATAGCCGGGATAACGACGCGGTTTACGACGGGATGAGCCGGCCGGGAACGCGCATTGTAAGCTTTGCGCCCGTGCTGAAGCAGGAAGTTTTTCCGCTGGCTCCAATCCTCGAGCAACTGTCGGCCGTCGGCGAAGATGCGCTTGGGCAGCCGGTCGAAATCGAGTTTGCCGTCAGTTTGCCGCAGGGGCGCGACGGTGTGGCGGATTTTGGATTTCTGCAGATTCGGCCGCTTGTGCTGTCACGCGAGGGCGAAGAACTGCGGATGGGCGACGTAAATCCGGCGGATCTTGTCTGCCGGAGTTCGATGGTTTTGGGCAATGGGCGCATCCCGAATGTGCACGACGTCGTGGTGGTGGACTTTCACCGCTTTGAGCGCGGCCACAGCCAGGAGGTCGCCGAAGCGGTGGCGGATTTCAATACCAAGTTGGCGCTCGAGAATCGTCCGTACCTTCTGATCGGGGTGGGGCGACTGGGATCGAACGACCCGTGGCTGGGCATCCCGGTCGAGTGGGATGAAATTTCGGCAGCGCGTGTGATCGTCGAAGCGGGATTTCGCGATTTTCGCGTGACGCCGTCGCAAGGCAGCCACTTTTTTCAGAATCTGATGGCATTCCAGGTCGGCTACTTCACGGTGAATCCGGATGCAGGCGAGGGCTCGGTGGATTGGGCCTGGCTGACCGCACAGCCGGCGTCGGAAGAAATCGGGTGCGTGCGGCATTTGCGTTTCGCCGATTCGCTGCTGGTGGTGATGAACGGCAAGGCGCGCGAAGGAATGATCTTCAAGCCGGGAATCGGCAAAGGCGTGCCGCCGTCCTAGCCGGCCACGCTGACTCCCTTCTCAGGAATGGCGCGCCCAAAATTCAATCACCCGTCACTGCGATGCGGGAACGTAGACTCTGTCTGCCGAGACCAGATCGATGTTATGAACCTCGCTTCTCACCTTTACCTTTTGCATGCCGGACTTTTTCTGAGGCTTCGCCAGAAACGTTAACAGATACGGATGATCCAGGCGATTGGACAGATCCTTGAGATAAGGACCGAAGTCGGGTGATGGGCCGGTGAAAAGGATGTAATACGATTCGCCTCCCGTTTCTTCGGCAAGGTCCGCGAGATACAACTGTCCCCAGTAATTAAGCCAGTAACTGTGTCCGCGGTGGCCGGCGGCAGGCGCATAAATGTCCGAGACAACGATACTGGCGCGCTGAGAATCCTCGATCGCTGCTTGCAGATAAGGATCTTCCATATCGCTGCTTCCGTAGTAGAGGTCGATCCCATTGGTGACCATGAAGACTTCGTGGCGTGTACCGTCTTGCCGCCAGCGCTTCGCAAGGTCACTCAGCGAGAAATACGGGCTGGCTTCCGCACCGCCGATGCCCAATGGCAAACGAATGGCTTTTTCGGCGAGTGCGTGGTCGCTGGTCAGGTCTTGCTCAATGCGAGCGATGCCGTTTTGCATGTAGGCGATGCCGACTTTTACGTTGGGCAGCTGTTCGGAAATGAATTTCTTGATGTCGTCAAATTGCGTGGCGAGAGCTGTGCTGGAGGAATCATCGATCAGGATATAGAGTTCGAGCCCGGCGTGATTCCCTTGGGCTGGTTCCCAGTCGGTGACCTGGTCACGGTCCTTCCCTTCATAGACCATCACGTCCTCGCGATTGATCGTGGGAACGTCCGAACCGTGCCGAGGTTCGACCGTGACCACCATGTGCACGGGAGTGCCGTTCGCATTCGAATCCTGCTGAGCGGAAACTACGCGGTTGCCGAGCGCGGCGAGCGCCAAGCAAACCATCAAGCTGACTCGGAATCGTCCTGTATTCATGAGCGCCTCCGGAGGGTTGTAGAGGCTTGATTCGCGCCTTCCGGGCGCGCCATCGATGCCACCCTAGCTATTCCGTTAGATGCGCTGAATGACAGAAGTGTTCGCTCTTAGCAGCGACCCCGAACGAGAGAAATAGGGAATTCTGAGAAACCCGCGATCCGATTCCCGTGATCCGATCGCTAGGACAGCTTTTTCCGGGCCAGCGGGACGGCATAGGCAGCAGCGGGATTGTGCGAGCTTGCCCTGGACGCTTTGCGATAATACTCCGTCGCCTTGTCTTTTTCGCTCAGCTTTTCGTAAGTCTCGCCCAACATACACTGGATGAAAGGATCGATCTGATTTGCCTTGCTCAGTTCCTCGAGCGCTGCCTTATAGTCGCCGGCATAGAATGCGACGTAGCCTTTCAAGTAGGGAAAGAAGGATGCTTGCTCGGGAATGACGCCCTTATCGAGGATTATGCCGGCAGCGGTAACGTGCTCCTGGGTTCCCGCTCGGTCGCCTCGTCGAACCGCAATGCGGGCGAGAGCATGTTGCCAGCGGAAATCCCACAAGTTCTGGCGGGCCGGTGTGAGGCCCGGCTCCTTCAATCCCGTATCGTGCCCAATCTTGTACCATTTTTCAGCGGCGCCTAAATCGCCGGAATCGAGGCAAATGCGAGCCACTTCATCCGCAATTTCGCCCTGCTGAAAAAAATTCTTCGCGACGCCGTAGAAGTCGAAGGCCTGCTGTTCGTACTCGATTGCCTTGTTACAGTTTCCTTCGAAAGCGTAGGAGACCGCCATTGCTCGTTGGGCTCCGGCTTTGTGCTCGGGCGTGTCCGCCCCCTCGATGGCCTTCGAGAAATATTTCCTCGCTTCATCGTTTTCTCCCATCAGATCGAGCACGCTACCCGCCGCGAGGTTGGCCGGAATCGAGTCGGGCAAGGTCCGGAGTATTCCGAGATAAAGCGCGAGAGCGTCATCCGGCTTTCCTTCACGAATCAACTGCTGGCCCTGTTTGACAAACTCGGGCAATGGCGGCTGGGCTGGCGGTTGCTGGGCAAACAGCGAAGCCGCAAAGCAAAGAAAAAGGCACACCAGCCTTGGAGTCGAGCTAAGAGGGGACTTCATGAGGGATGATTATAGAACTACGTCCGCCCCGCTTGTGCGGCGCAGCAAGAGGCAACTTCGGCACTTTTCCACAGTAGCACGTTCGAGCCATTCACACCGGCGCTGTAAACACTTACTCTGTTTTTGAGCAGGCTTCGGGGGAGGGCTGTTCAACGAGCGCTTCGTGACTAAGTGAGTCACGGGCGCTTTCGTTTTTTTGCGGAGTAATCCTCCCGCGGCGAAGGGGGCGGCAGCAGGAAACTATCAGGCAGCCAGCCTGGGCCCCGGAGGCGAACTTACTTGCCGGCAAGGAGCGAATCGGCCTGCATCTGAGCTTGCGGGAGATTTGAGGACATGCGGGCAGCCCGCTCGCGCGCGTCGCTGGCTTCGCTGGCGTGTCCCTCTTGTTGCAAAGCATGGGCAAGCAACAGGTATCCCACGTCAGTGGGCTGCAGGGCCATGGCGCGCGAGTATTGCTGAACGGCGGCAGGCAGGTCGCCCGCGGTTTCCTCGAGCACGCCCAGCATGACCAGGACGGTCGGCTGGCGGGGCGAAAGGTGTAAAGACGCTTCGAGCGCCTGCCTTGCCTTCATCGGCTCCCCCATTTGGCGATACACAAATCCGAGGCTGCCATAAGCCCGGGCGCGCGTGCCCTCGTTGGCCGAGCTAATCGCCAAAGTCTGATACCGCTCCGCGGCGGCTGCCAGATTGCCATGTTTCTGCTCGTAATCCCCAATGACCAGGTTGGCAGGCGCATTGTCGGGACGGATGGCGAGCACGCAGCGAACCTGCGTGATTGCCTCCTCGGTCCTGCCTTGATCGTGGAGCAGCGCGGCCAGCTCTCCATGCGCTACATAGTTGTCATCGGTCAACGCTAACGTCCGCCGCCAGAATGATTCCGTATCGTGCCAGTACGGCACCTGCCGGCAAGTAAGGATGCCGAGCGCCGCCAGACAACAAATGGCGGGGGCGGCGAGCCAGCGGACGGGTATCCGGCGCGCATTGGCCAAGTCGGCCACCAGCCATACCACCATCACAAATATGCCGATCAATGGAATGTAAGCGTAGCGATCGGCCAGGGCCTGATCCCCCACCTGCACCAGTCCGATCATTGGCACCAGGCTGCCCAGGAACCAGAACCATCCGACCGCGAGATACCGTTGCTGGCGCGCGCGCAGAACCAGGGCGGTGATCAGAAGCAAGAGGGCGACGGCCCCGCCAGCCTGCCAGGCGGGATAGAGGTTGAAGGAGTGGGGATACATGGCCACCAGCTTCGACGGCCAAAATGCCTTACCCAGATAGCGCACATACGAGATCGCCACCGTTTCCAGGCGCACGGGCGCGCTGTACCGAGTGAGGCTCCTGACAGCCCCACCGGCTTGCTGCGCCTCCATCGTAACCAAGGCGCTGGCAGCCGAGAGCACGAGAAATGGCACCTTTTCCAAGACCAGCCGTCTGCTCGGCAATTTTGGGAAGATCCCGCCTCGTGCCGCCGAACTGTGCTCATCCGGAAAGTCAAGCCGTCCCAACGGCCAGTAATCCCACAGCAGGAGAAGAAATGGAAACGTGATCACCTGCGGTTTCGCCATCAGTGCCAGCGCATAGAGGCACGCCACCGCGATGTACCGGCCGAGCCTCGGCCGGCGCGCGTACCAGACGTAGGCATAGAACGCGAGCAGAAAAAATAGCATGCTCAATACGTTCTTACGCTCGGCGGCCCATGCCACCGACTCGACATTGACCGGATGCAGCGCAAACAGCGCCGCAACCATCAGGCTGCGCCAGCGAAATCCAGTGGCGCTCTGCAGCAGCAGAAACAGAAGGACGGCGTTCGCCCCGTGCAACAAGACATTTACGCAGTGTGGTCCGACAGGATTCAGGCCAAATAGATCGCAGTCGAGAGCGTGGGAAAGCCAGGTTAGAGGATGCCAGTTGGAGTAATCATAGGTCGTGAAAGCCCATTCCACGGTCGCCCACGTCAACCCCGCTTTTACGTGAGCGTTCTCCAGAACATATTCCTTGTCGTCATAGTTGAGGAACCCGTTGTGAATCACGGGGTAGTAGAACGCGCACACAACGAGGAGCAGCGTCAGGCAAAGGCCAAGAGTTTGCCGATCGACCGCGAAAAAATTGCGTGGCTCGGGCAGGTTGGACAACGCCGGGATTCCAGCTTTTTTCGTGCGTTTGGCTGCCTTGGAGGTGGAAGCGACCATGGGTTTAACGGGCTAAACGGATTTCCTTCCTGATGCGAAAAACGATTGTATGCCCATCCCAATCTTAAATCGCAGCACGCCAGGAGACTTTCGCCACGGGTTGATGGATCGGCGAGGCGTCCGGTTGCCGTGAGCAAGCGCGAGGTTCTATTGATCGATGGTCATGGGAATCGAAGTCGAACTCCCGGTCAGAAGCGAGTCGGCCTGGTTCTCGGCTTGCGGGAGGTTGGCGGAGAGGCGGGCCGCGCGTTGGAACATTGCTTTGGCGTCGTCGGCACGTCCTTCGTGTTGCAATGCGCGGGCAAGCAACAGGTAGCCTACGTCTGTGGGCTGAAAGGCCATGGCGTGCACGTACTGTTGAACGGCTGCAGGCAGGTCGCCCTCAGATTGGGCCATCACGCCCAGCGTGACCAGGATGGTGGGTTGTTTGGGTACAAGCTGCAGCGACATTTCGAACGCCTCTTTTGCCTTCGCCGACTCCCCCATTTGGCGATAGGCAAACCCCAGATTCGCATAAGCCTTCGCGCGAAAACGCGCGCTACCCGCGTGCAGAGCCACAAACTGATACCGTTGGACGGCACCTTCCAGATTGCCTCGGCTGTGCTCGTAGGCTCCGAGATTCAAAATCGCGAGCAGGTCGTCAGGCTGGATGGCGAGCGCGGCGCGGTAATGCGCCATTGCCTCTTCGGTTCGGCCATGACTTCGGAGAAAGCCTGCCAGGGCACCATGGGCCACGTAGTTATCCTCGGTCAGCGCCAACGTGCGAAGCCAGAATGCTTCGGGATCGTGCCAATAACCGACCTGGCGATACGTCAGGATCCCCAGCGCCAACAAACAAGAAACAGCGGGAACAGCAAGCCATCGGGCGGGAAGTTGGCGTGCGTTCCACCCGTTGACGACCAGCCATACGACCATCACAAACAAACCAATGAACGGGATGTACGCGTAGCGGTCGGCCATGGCTTGAGCCCCAACCTGTACCAGCCCGATCATTGGCACCAGAGTGCCCAGGAACCAGAACCAGCCGACCGCGAGATAACGCTGGTCCCGCGCGCGCAGGACCAAAGCTGTGACCAGGAGCAGAAGAACCACCGCCGCCGCCGGCTTCCAGGCTGGATAAAGGTGGGTGGGGTGGGGATACATGGCCACCAGTTTCGACGGCCAGAACGCCTTACCCAGATAGCGTACGTACGAGATCGCCGCCGTTTCCAAACGTAAGAGCGGACTGTATTGGGATAGTGGTTTGACTGCCAATCCTGCCGATTGAGCCTCCATCGTGACCACTGCGCTTGCGGCGGAGAGCAGCAGGAGCGGCAGTTTTTCCAGTACCAGTCGTCCGCCGGTCGCAGGGGGCGAGTTGCCCCGTCGCGCCGATGCGGACGCGCCCGCAGCGCCAATCCTGCCTAGCGGCCAGTAATCCCACAGCAGGAGCAGAAATGGAAACGTGATCACCTGCGGCTTGGCCATCAGCGCCAGCGCGTACAAGGCTGCCATCGCGCCATAACGCACAAGCCCCGGTTGGCGCGTGTACCAGAGGTAGGCATGGAAAGCGAGCAGGAAGAAAAGCGCGCTCAATACGTTCTTCCGCTCAGCCGCCCATGCCACCGACTCGACGTTGATCGGATGCAACGCAAGCAGGGCGGCGACCATGAGGCTGCGCCAGCGAAAGCCGGTGGCGCTCTGAAGCAGCAGCAACAGAAGGACCGCGTTCGCCGCGTGCAGCAGGACATTCACGCAGTGCGGTCCGACCGGGCTCAGGCCGAACAACTGACAGTCGAGTGCGTGGGAGAGCCAGGTCACGGGATGCCAATTGGCCTCCGTGTCGGTGGTAAACGCCCATTCCACGGTCTTCCAGGTCAACCCCGCTCTTACGGGAGGGTTGTCCATAATGTATTGCTTGTCGTCGAGATTCATGAACCCGTTGTGAATTACGGGATAGTAGAACGCCCACACCGCGGCGGTCAGCGCCAGGCAAAGCAGCAGCGTCTGCCGATCGATGGAGAAAAAATCGGATCGCGGAGGAAGGTTGGAGGAAGCCGGGCCCGCGGTTTTTTTCGCACGTTTGGCTGCCTTGGCAGGGGAAGAAGGGACCATGGAGTTTGACGAATTCGACGGAATTTCTGTATGGATCCGGAAACACTGATTGTATTGCATCTTCGCGGAATCGCAATCAACGCGATTCCGCGACGTTTGGCGGTGCACGCCGGGATCGCCTGCCCATGAATTCGGCGAGATCGAACGTCAGTGTTGCGGGTGATCAGGCGTGCCGTCCGACCACTTCGCGACCGGAATGAAGACCAGGGTCAATCGGTCTTCAGGGTCGTTCGCTGACAGAACCGGGGAGCCGGGGAGATCTGCGCCCCAAGTTGCAGCGTCCGCCGGCGAAAGGAAAAACATGATGTGGGGATGCCAGGGCCCGTCTACCTGGGTCAAATATCCCTCCCTTGACAACATGTAACTCATGGCGCCAGATTCCAGCGCCGGCAATTCCTTTTTATCGAGGCCGGCCTTTATGCTTTCGAACATTTGAGCTTTGGATTGTCCAGCTAGCACCAACTCGGTCTTTTTGATGGTGAGTGGAAGATAAGATCGAGCGGCCGCTGGGTTGAAGCAGATCGGACCCCGCACTTTGGGATTCCAGAAGTCAGGATCGTCGATGGGGGCGGTCCACGCTCGCTCCACCACACACACGAAACCGTTCTTACCTTTGACCGCGGTTTCGTAACCGTGCCGTCCGAGGACTAGAACCTCGGCATCGCGTGAGATGGACTCCGGGGCCGCGCTCCGCGCCAGGGCGATCTCGGTACTTGGATCCGCCATCAAATATTGCTCAATCGGGGCCATGTTTGGGTAGGGTGCTTTGGTGTCCTGTGCGCGTCCCGGCCATGCGGCGCTCAACATGACGGCCAGCGCGACGACTGGTAATGTGACTGCCCGGACTCTCTCTCGTTTCATTGATTTCTCCTGAGACATAGGATTCTTTTTGTGATGCGAGCCGGTTCGGCAAGCGTTGCTTGGCGAGATATGTTGATATCAATATAATCTAGCTGTGTCAACGGTTACAAATCCTCCTTTCGAGACCACCCTGCGGGTCCGCGACTCTTGCCTCTGTCTTCACGTTCAGCGAGCTGCAAGGGCACTCGCAAGGCGCTTCGATGATGCTCTGCGCCCACTCGGCCTGACCAACGGGCAATTCTCGCTCATGATGTCCCTGAATCGCCCAGACCCCCCGGGTATGGCGGCCGTTGCGTCCCTGCTCGCAATGGATCGGACCACCCTGACGGCTGCTCTCAAGCCGCTGCAGCGCCGGCGTCTGGTTAAAGTCACAGCGGACCCGAGGAACCGCCGCAGCCGTCTGATGACTCTAACGGCAAAAGGGCGGAGCCTGCTTGTCCGCGCCGTTCCAGTTTGGCAGCATGCGCACCTGGAAGTAGAAGCACTCCTTCATGACGGCGATACCGAGCGCCTCAGGAAGAATTTGCGAGCACTCTCCTGACTTTCCTTGGAAAGCCTGGGTGGCACAAAAATGGGCACAGTGCGGAAGTCGCGCCGACGGCGCAAGCGACTCTAAGTGCGTGAACGAAAAGGGGAAGAATGGCGCGCCCTGAGAGATTCGAACTCCCGACCTTCTGGTTCGTAGCCTGGTTCAAGCGATTTGTGAGCGCTATTGATTTCTGTAGACCCCAAGTGATTGTGGTGAAACCTGTTACCGTTTCGCACCAGGTGGTCTAGTGATTTTTGTTGATCTCTGGTGCTTCGACCGCCTCAAAACTTACTACAGTGAAATGGGGTGAACCCCGTCAGTGAGACAATTTTCGGTTGCACACCTGCCGTCGTTTTTCTAAGTGAACCCACATGTGATACAGGTCCGCTTACCACAAGTTGCGACATCCGGTTCGACTTCCAATTTCCGTAGCGTCATCTCGTTGATTCTCCAAGCAGGGATGGGGTCTGGGGAAGGGACGGCGCTTGAGTCCCTTCTCCCAGCATCCCTGTAGAAGAATCGCTCTCTGTTCTGGCAAAGAACCTGACTGTTGCAGCCGTTCGCCCTTCGACAGGTTCGGCTTGCTGTTCGAACTCGTCGGGCGAGCGATAGCCGAGCGCTGAGTGCAGCCGCTTCGGATTGTAGTAGCGCTCAATAAACTCCTCAATGTGCCCGCGCAGGTCGTGCAGGTCCACGTATTCGTTGGCGTACACTTCTTCGCGCTTCAACGTCTTAATGAAGCTCTCACAGCTCGCGTTGTCGTATGGGTTCGCCGGCCGGCTCATGCTGGGCACGATCCCGTACTGGTTCAGAACTGCCACATATTCTGCCGAACAGTACTGAATGCCACGATCGGAGTGATGCACTAGCCCCGGAGGCGGCTTGCGCGTCCGAATGGCGTCTTCCAACGCTTCGGTTGGCAATCGGCTGGCCAAGGTGCGGTCCAGTTTCCAGCCCACCACCTTGCGCGAGAAGCCGTCCAGGATCACTGCCAGGTATACGAACTCAGCACGCAGCCGGATGTAGGTGATGTCGGCCACCCAGAGCTGATCGATCCCAGTCAGCTTCATCCGACGTGCCAAATTCAGGTAAACCTCCAGCGTGTGATTCGAATCCGTCGTGGTCACGAAGTGTTTCGGTTGAACCGCCAATAGCTTGTCCTCACGCATCATGCGCCAGACCCGTTTGTGGTTCACCCGCATGCCTCTGCGTCTTAGTTCCGCGGTCACCCGACGATAGCCGTAGCGCCGCCGATGTTCCAGAGCGATCTGCTGAATTGCCGAGCGCACCTCGACGTCTTCCTCGACTGGGACTCGCTCCTGCAGCAACCGATAGAAACCGGCGCGACTCACCCGTGCCAGCTCACACATCCGCTCGATACTCAGGCCGCCTTGCATCGGCATCAGTTCTCGGATCTGGTCGTAGATGCCGTCTCGCCAGAGCTGCTGACTTTCTGGCGTCGAGCCTCGACTTTTTGCAAGGCACCTTTGAAAAAATCTGCTTCCATCGTCTTGTCGGCGACCACCCGCTTCAGTTCACGAATCTGTCGTCGTAGCTCTCGTACCGGAGAATCCGCGGCCCCACCCTCGATCATCTTCAAGTGGTTCCGCCAGTGGTACAGCACACTTCGGTCAATTCCCAACTCCTTCGCTAGCTCACAGACGTTCTCGCACTTCTTCATGCGCTCCATCGCCATGAGCTTGAAGGCGCGGGGATACTTGTTCACTCGCTTCCTCGTACCCACTCGCAGCCTCTTTCCCGGCTGGCTGTTGCAACTTCGTGTGTCTCATTTTATGGGTTCAGTCCAGAAAAAAGAAGCCTGAAAAATAAATCAGGCTTCGGAATGGGATTCCTGTAGGATTCGCATTTCGCGCTCTCGCCATTCATCGAGCTTTGCAATCGCTGCGCGCTTGGCGGGTAGCTCCACATGCGTGTACCGGCCGTGCACGCTCCGATCCTCATGCCCCATCAAGGCCTTTCGCACGTCCGCGATCACGCCAATTTCAAGAAGGCGTGAATTGAATGCGTGCCTGAGATCATGGAACCGGTAATGCCGTGTGAGTCCTGCCCTCCGTTGTGCGGTGAACCATGAGGTCTTCACGTCGAGGATTGGCAGTTTTTCATACGTGAAGACGAGTTCTGATTCCTGCTTCATCCTGGACAAGATTTCCACCATCCGACTTGTGAACGGAATCTCCCTACCTTCGCCTTCCGGTGTTTTCGATTTGCTCACGAACAACAATTGTCTGCCGAGATCAACATGCTCCCAGCGCTGGCTCAAGAGCTCGCCCTTCCTCATCCCGGTGTCGAGCGCCGCGATGATGAGCTTTTTGAGATGCGGTTTCGCAACCGCAAGGACTTTCTCCTCATCCTCGAGGCTCATCACGGGCTTCGGGACCCTCCGCTCCCGTGCCATGGGAACGCGAACAAGCGGATTTGTCAGGATAAGTTTTTCGTCCATCGCCCAGTAGAGCAGGTGCCGCAGGACACCTACGTCCTTGTTCAAGGTTGAGGCCTTGAGGTTTGGCTTCTCCGCTTTCCTCGCTTCCCGATATCGGATCACGGTGTTCCTCGTGATCTGGCGCATGGGGATTGGGCCCAGGAGCGGCAAGAGATGTTTCAGACGGTCGAGGTTGTATGGCGCTGGTTCGCCCTTCTTGAATTTCTCTGCGATATCTGCGACCGTGAGCTCCGGATCGATTTCCACAATCTGGTGGCGCTCCCGATTCTTTTCTTCCTTGAGTTTCGTGAAAGCCCGCTCCGCCTGTCTGCGGTTGTGGGTTCCGGTTGAGAGTTGGTAGCGGACGCCGTCCATCGTGAAATATGCCCACCAGACGTGGCCGCGGCGAAAGAGCGTCAAGACATTTCACCTCCTTTTGAAAGATCTGGTCTTCACCCTACCAACCCGCCGGGAAAATAAAAGGTAGGCTAACTTGCTTCCCGTGCAAGGTTGGGAGTCATGAGAATTGTCGAGGGCTACGTGGCGGGAACGGTAACAGCGTTAGATTGATGACGGATCCGGGTAGGGCAGGGCCCCGGGCAAGGGTGCGGGCAGTTCTGCCCGAGGGGAACATGCGAAAAGCGTAAGAAAAATCGTCGTTTGCGCGTGTGATCAAAAGCCGACTTTACCTGTCGCCACCCGTCCCGAAGGCGTCCACGCCGCCGAGGAGACGGGGAGGATGTCGCATGGGAAGCCAATAAGCCCGTCTTGCGGCTGGCAAAGTCCTCCGATATCCTTGGCCGGTCATGACGGAACAATCATTTGAAGAGTTGAAAACGCTTTACCTGGATCTTGCTCACGGAGAGCTGGCAATCGCCCGCGACAACCTGGATCGGTATCTGGAGCTCGCGTGGGAGATCTTTGAGGACGCCGAGCTGGCCGACGTTGTGGGCGCTGCCTTTCCGGAACCGCCATCTCGCGGTAGGATCGAGGAAAGGTCGATTCTTCCTAAAAACTAATCACACAAAACTCTGCAACAATATTTTGGCTACATCAGAGTTTCCACCGCACGCCAGGGCGAGCGGAGCGTATCCCTTCCCGAACAGCGGGAGGCGATTGAGCGGCACGCCAACCGTCATGGCCTTACGATCACCCGATGGTTCGAAGAACGCGAAACGGCAGCGAAGCGCGGACGTCCCATCTGGAACGAGATGCTGAAGCTTTTGCGAAACGGCAAAGCCAGCGGCGTCGTGATCCACAAAATCGACCGGAGCGCGCGAAATCTCAAAGACTGGGCCGATCTCGGCGAGCTCATTGATCAAGGTATCGAAGTCCATTTTGCGAATGAATCGCTTGATCTCAATTCTCGGAGCGGACGCCTCTCGGCCGACATCCAGGCGGTCGTTGCGGCCGACTACATACGGAATCTCAGAGAAGAAGCGAAGAAAGGCATCTACGGCAGGTTGAAGCAAGGATTCTTTCCCATGCGCGCGCCGATCGGTTACCTCGATCAAGGGGCAGGGAAGTCGAAGACCATTGATCCGGTGAAAGGGTCGCTTGTGCGCCGGGCCTTTGAACTTTACGCGACGGCGAAATTCAGCATCCCGACGCTCATGGACGAGCTCTTCCGCCTGGGATTGCGCAATCACGCCGGAGGCCGTGTGACGCGGGCCGGGGTTTCAAAAATGCTCAACAATCCCTTCTACATCGGCATCATCCGACTCAGGAAGGACGGCCAGACATTCCAGGGCAACCACGAACCCTTGATCTCCAAGCGCCTCTTCGACGACGTGCAGGATATTCTTGAGGGTCGGTTCAACACGAGAACGCAAAAGCACGAATTTCTCTTCCGCAGGCTCGTGAGGTGCAAAGGATGCGGATACTCTCTGATCGGTGAAACGAAAAAAGGTTACACCTATTACCGGTGCCACACGAAGGGTTGCCCGACGATGGGAGTCAGAGAAGAGGTTATCGATGCGACCGTGACGCAGGCGCTCAAGCGATTGACGTTCAACGAGGCGGAAAAGGCATATCTCGCGAAACGGATCGCAGTACTGAAAGAACGCTGGATCACCGACAAGGAACACGAGGTTGCAAACCTGAGGATTAAGCACGAGCAAGTGACGGAACGCCTCACGCGGCTCACGGATGCGTATTTGGACCAGGCCGTTGACCGGCAGATCTTCGACGAACGGCACGCCTCGCTCCTCTTCGAGCGCAGAGCGATTGACGACAAGATCGCCGATTTCGAGCACAACGGCGCTTCTGTTCCGGATCAGCTCCAGAAATTTATCGAACTCGCGGGAGACGCGTATTCCTTGTATCAGACGGCAATCGTCGAGAAAAAGCGCCGGTTGCTCAAGCGACTCACATCGGACTTCACGATACAGGAGAAAACCCTTGATTTTGCTTTCGCCATTCCGTTTTCGGAGATCGCAACCCGCGAGAGGAGTGCTGATGGTGGACCATCGAAGGCGGTACATCGAACGCTGGACAGATTAATCAATGAGCTCGAGATGTTCATCGAAAGCAGCCTAGACCTCAGAATCGTGCCTGCAACCGAGTAGTACCACGGCCGCTCCAACATCAGAGGGATTTCCAC
This sequence comes from uncultured Acidobacteriaceae bacterium, assembly GCA_963791085.1. Taxonomy (GTDB): domain Bacteria; phylum Acidobacteriota; class Terriglobia; order Terriglobales; family Acidobacteriaceae; genus Acidiflorens. Next base: position 1,700,425 of record CAWBQG010000001.1, read on the forward strand.
CGCCCAGAAACAGTGCGGGAACTTTCTGCTGAAAGCTGTTTCAGAAATGGTCGCCAAGACAAGAATGCCCGACGTTTTATGTCGGGCAGAAGGGAAGGTACTAAGCGTGAGCGGGTTGTCGTTCGGCACTGGCGCGCCGGCGGCCGCCGTTTCCGTTGCTGACGTCAGCAGAGCTGACGGCAAAGTAAATCTTCCTGATGGTCGCGTCAATTTGTGTTTTTCTGAAGTACATTCGGCCATTGACACCAGTTATGGCACCCATTGCCTCCGGATTGTTTTCATGCCACCGGAGGATGGTCCGCGGGGAAACGCCAAACCTAAGCGCCACCTCGGATGTTGAGAGAAATGTTTCACCGTCAATCACAGTCATGCTTATCCCTCCGTTGCATTTTTAGGGGAGATTGTACCGCAGATACTCCGCTATGGCTGATTTAACCGTAGCAAGGCAGTGCCCAATTAGTCAACCTGTTGAGGATAAACGAATATAGTGCCTGATGACCTCATCGTTGTCAATGAGAAAGTGTAAAGCAGCTGCGTATTTTGTGCTTGAAGTTGGTCCTTCGGTACGCTAACGTCGTAGGCGATAGCGAAAGACACAGTATGACACAGCGTTGTTCCAAGACACATGCGACAATGGCATCATACAGAGGATTCAATAAAAAGGTTTCTGATGGCGATGTTTTTCTTCGGGGATGTGGGAGGTGGGGAATGTCGGGAGGCAATCGTATTTGGAGTGGTGAGGTGAGCGGCGTTCGATTCCGGATCGAGGGAAAGCTGGACCAGGACGACGTCACGATTTCGCGATGGTGCAGCGAAACGGAGGATTTTGTTGAGCATCGTGAATGTCGCACGATTGATCTGGGACTCATGTTGGAACGAATGACAAAATTTCCGCCGACGGGTGTACCAGAAGCACCCGCTTCGGGGATCCCAATGAGGCGAGCGCAGAGCGGGTCCCAAGCGTTTGCTCCACCGAGTCATTGGGCTGGTGGAAGAGCGCGGGATGATTCCCCGCCACATGGCGAAAACAGACATAACATCAAAGGATAGCCAAGGCTAAGCGCCTTGGCTTTTTCTTGGAGGGAGGTGAAGACAATGAATACCGAACGCCGTTCACTGGTTACTCGCGTCATGACACAGATGTCCAACCGTATATAGACCAAATTACCAACAAGGAGGAAGTATGAGCATCACGATTTTACCAACGACCACATTTTCCACATTTTTCCGAACGCTCCAACAACGATCAGAGACGGAGGGAGGAGATGAGACTCATTTTGCTTGCGGTGGCAAACCTGCTCAATACACTTGAGGGCCTATTCGTCGAGGCGGCGACTTGGCTCGGCCGTTCGTTGGTCGGCTTGCTAACAAAACTTGTGACAAGGCCTATCTGGGTTGCCGGACGCTTTCATTGGATACTGATAGGTCTGTTGATAATCCTGATTGGAATCGGTGAAGCCTTGGAAATTTGGCGCCGAGTCATCGAGCCCCTATTTCAAGGAACATTGTTGTAACGAGGTGAGAAGAATCTATGTATAGCAACTTGCGAGAACCTTTCGCTATGCTCCAGCGGGCGGTTCTCGCTTGAAATCTGTCTGCGTTGAACTCTGTTGATGCTTGTGGCTCTGACCGCCCTCAATTCTTTCTACGTTAACTTTTTGGTAAATAGCTGGCTTGGCCCCAAGCCTTTGAAAAAAATGGCGCGCCCTGAGAGATTCGAACTCCCGACCTTCTGGTTCGTAGCCAGACGCTCTATCCAACTGAGCTAAGGGCGCATGCTCGTCACATCGTGTTTTTCGATTATAACGGAAACAAATCGCTCCGCCCAAGAGCGAGAGCCGCGGGTAATGGCTCAATTTGAATTGAGCCACTACCGAGCCGCGTAATTTTCCCAAACCCCTGCAAATGAGAATCAGGGGGCTTCGTTGTTTCTAGCTCTGTAGTTTGGGTGCTAATCACCGCGTCCTCACTCCTGGAAACGCCCAGAACTCAGCGCGGCGGCCGCTATCGGCGTGAAATCAAAACGTCAAATCAAACTCAGCACGTAGCCGGTCATCGGCAGTCGGTCAAGCGATCGGCGGAGCGCAATGGAATCATCCTCTTACGCAACCGCCAGGGCGCAAACCCGCACCCGTCAAGGAGTTCGGCGTACACAGCGACCTGGAAGACCAACACTCCAGAGGTCAGGCTGTTCGGAGTTTGAGGACTTCGAAGCCATCGCCCGTGCGAGTAAAGTTTTCCGGTCACACGCAAAAGCTACCCGCCCCGACGTTCTATGAATGCGTGTTGGCAATGTTTTAGCAATGGCAGCCGACCTGCTTTGTCCTCCAGTAGACGAAGTGGCGCGCAACGGGGCATTCTGGAAACTACTTCGGCCAGAGGTCTTTTCCGGATGCCCCTTTGCAAAATCTCCAGTTTGTCGGGCACTCAGCCCGCGTTCTCTGACAGCCCTCCCCCTAAGGTATTTGTACCCAACTTTGGGGAACCGGGCGGAGTGCTACTTCCCTCCCTGATATTGAAATCACAACAACTTAGAAGCCATGCTGGAGGGCGTGTTTGCGCGGGAACTCCGGCCGGAACGCCGCGTCGCCACAGGGCAACGAGCTTGGATTGGCGCGAGGTCAGGCAAGAACAAGTTGCTCGCCAATGTCGACGCCGGCCTCTCGGAGCAGTTTAGCCACGGCGGGCGCCTTCATGCGAGAAGCGTCGAACAACACTCGCACAGTGCGCTCCTTCGCATTGAACTGGATGCGCTGGATACCGTAAACCTCGCGGACGCTGTCAATGGCTCGCAGCTCATTTTCCCCCGGCGTATTCTGGTAGCGGTAAGCGGTTTCAAGGTAGGTCATTGCATTTCTCCAGGCAGTCAAGGTTCGAGGTTTACCCTTCGAGTATCTAATAAGGACGCCTTTCCGCCAAGCGCGATCTGCCCGGAAAGACCGAAGACTACTATGGGCGAGATGGATCCCCGCATAGCGCAGATGACGACCGCCGTAGATCCGGTATGCGGAATGAAGGTTGAGCCGGCGACTGCGCGGTACAAGACGCAGCATGACGGGAAGGGATATTTGTTTTGCAGCGCGGGCTGCCTCGAAAAGTTCCGGGCAAATCCGGAACAAATATTGTCAGCCCCTCCCAAGCCGATGGGGGCCGGGTTGGTGACGCTAGGCATGCCTTCGGCGGCGAGCACCGTTGCTTCCGCTCACACAACTTCTGTTGGGACGGGCGAGGACGTGCGTCGACCCCCTGGTGCTGCAGGCCATGAGCCTTCGACGGCGAGCGTCCCCGCAAGTCGAGGCGATGCGCGGCCATACATCTGTCCCATGTGCCCCGAAGTGCGTCAGATAGGGCCGGGGCCGTGCCCCAAGTGCGGAATGGCGTTAGAGCCGGAGTTGCCTGCGCTGGCCGCGACCAAAGCGGAATACACATGCCCGATGCATCCGGAGATCGTGCGGACCGAGCCGGGAGCCTGCCCGATCTGTGGCATGGCGCTTGAGCCGCGGACAGTGACTGTTACGGAAGAAAATCCCGAGCTGCGCGATATGACCAGACGGTTCTGGCTCGGCCTGGTACTGACGGCTCCGCTGCTGGCGATTGCCATGGGGAGCATGATTTGGCCACATTGGTTCATGGGAGGGTTCGACATCCACAGAGGGAATCGGCTCGTGCAGACACCCTGGAGCACGATCCTGCCGTGGCTTGAACTCGTTCTGGCGACGCCAGTTGTTCTCTGGTGCGGATGGCCGTTCTTCCAGCGCGGATGGGCGTCCATCGTCAACCGCAGCACAAACATGTTCACGCTGATCGCGATGGGCACGGGCGTGGCTTACCTGTACAGCCTGGTCGCGACGGTGTTTCCCGGAATTTTTCCGGCGTCTTTCCGGACCTCGGGCGCGATGGGCGGCCGGCCCGACGTCTACTTCGAAGCCTCGGCGGCGATTGTCACGCTGGTGTTGCTCGGGCAGGTGCTGGAATTGCGCGCGCGGGGCCGGACTTCGAGCGCGATTCGGGCGCTGCTCGACTTGAGTCCGAAGATGGCGAGGTTGATGGCCGCGGATGGAACGGAGCGCGATATTCCACTGGAGCAGGTGAAGCCCGGAGACAAGCTGCGCGTGCGGCCGGGGGAAAAGATTCCCGTCGACGGCGTCGTGCTCGACGGATCGAGCGCTGTGGATGAGTCCATGATCACGGGCGAGTCGATGCCAGTGGAGAAGGGAAGCGGAGCGCGCTTGATCGGGGCCACAGTGAACGGAACGGGCGCGCTGGTGATGCGGGCCGAACGCGTGGGCAGCGAAACCATGCTGGCGCAAATCGTACAGCTCGTAAGCCAGGCGCAGCGCACGCGGGCCCCAATTCAGCGGCTGGCCGATAAAGTGGCGGGATGGTTTGTGCCAGCGGTGATCGCGGCTTCGGTTGTGACATTTATTGCATGGGCCGCGTTCGGCCCCGAACCGCGGTTTGCGCATGCGATTGTGAACGCGGTCGCGGTGCTGATCATTGCCTGTCCCTGTGCGCTCGGGTTGGCGACTCCGATGGCGATCATGGTGGGCACGGGGCGCGGGGCGCACGCGGGCGTGCTGATCAAAAACGCGGAAGCGCTCGAGACTATGGAGAAGGTGGACACGATCGTTTTCGACAAGACGGGGACATTAACGGAAGGGAAGCCGAAGGTGAATTCCATTTCGTTAGCGACTGGCGACCCCGAAGTGGAGAAGCAGCGAGCGGAGCGTATTGCCCGTGGAGAGCAGGGAATAGATCCGCTTGCGAGCGCCGAATATGAGCGCGCCGTGAACGAGCTGCTTCGGCTGGCCGCGAGCGTCGAGCGGGCGAGCGAGCATCCGCTGGCAGCCGCAATTGTTGCCGCGGCCGAAGAGCGCAACCTGCAACTCTCGGAACCGAAGGATTTCCATTACGAGGTGGGTAAGGGTGTACAGGGTGTGGTGGACGGAAAACGGGTCGCGGTGGGCAGCCGGCAACTCATGGTGGAAATTGGGGCTCTGGAGCGCGGGGCCGCGTTCTTGACGGTTCGGGTACCGGGCGGCAGTGCCGTCGAAATGGCAGTGGACGGCAAATTCGCGGGCCGGTTTTCGGTTGGCGACCGAGTGAGGCCGTCGACTCCCGAAGCAATCCGGGCGCTGCGAGCCTCGGGCGTGCGCGTGGTGATGGTAACCGGCGACAATCGGTTTGACGCCGAAACGATCGCAAAGAGTCTGGGAATCGATGAGTTCGAGGCGCAGGTTCTGCCCGGCCAGAAGGCCGAGATTGTGAAAAAGTTGCATGGCGAAGGTCGTGTGGTCGCCATGGCCGGCGATGGCATCAACGACGCGCCGGCGCTGGCCCATGCGGATGTGGGGATTGCAATGGGCACAGGGACCGACATAGCGATGGAGAGCGGCGGAATTACGCTCCTTAAAGGAGACCTTGAAGGGATTGTGCGGGCGCGCAAGTTGAGCGAGGCGACCATGCGCAACATCCGGCAGAACTTGTTCTTCGCTTTTATCTATAACTCAGTTGGCGTGCCGATCGCGGCGGGCGTGCTATATCCGGTGTTCGGCCTTTTGCTGAGCCCAATTCTGGCCGCGGCAGCAATGAGCTTCAGTTCAGTGTCTGTGATTACGAACTCGCTGCGGCTGAGAAATGTGAAGCTCTAAACCACCCGCAGCGGAGCTCGCCGAAGTCCCCAGGAGAAGGCGTGTCTGTGGCGGGAATTATTCGCGCGAAAAACGTCGTCAGGGACCTAGTTCCGCGCCCCTGCCCCGTGTTTCTGCTTGCACGCTCTGCACTCCGTCGGCGGTTCTGAGTTGTCCACTTCGTGTTTCACTGGTTTGAGAGTGCGCAAATACGCGAAAATCGCTTTCAAGTCCGCATCGGTCAGGTTCTTGTAAACCGACACCGGCATCACAGGGCTGAGCGGGCGCGCATGTACGTACCCGGTGCGCATGACCTCCAGAAAAAGCGCTTCGTCGTAGTAGGGAATTCCGGAAGCATCGGGCGTGATGTTGGCGCTGGCCACTGTCGGCCAAGGACCCGAAAAGACTCCGCCGCCCGCGAAATCGAGGCCCGGCAGGTTCTCTCCCTTTATCTGAGGAGTGTGGCAATCAATGCATCCTGCGAGATTGGCAAGGCGCGCTCCCATTTGAGCCGGATCGGCGTTGCTCCCCTCGGCAGCGACGGGCGAATTGACGGGTTCGGGGACGCTGCGGATGAGGTACTTCACCGGAAAGATGATCTCAGTTGTGGGCAGCTCGTGGCGCACTGGAGGCAAAGACCGCAGGAAAACGATGACCGAAGCCAGGTCCTCATCTGACATCGCACGGTAGTGGGTGTAGGGCATGATGGGAAAGAGTGCTCGGCCGTCATGCCCAATCCCTTCGCGTATGGCGCGTGCAAGTTGGTCGTCGCTCCAGTTGCCAGCGCCGGTCGCCGGGTCGGGAGTGAGGTTGGGTGCGACGACGCACCCCGGCAAATCCCCGTACGGCAACACTTCTCCGGCACCTTCTGTGCCGGCCACGATCGGGTGCCCGGAAGCCGTCCACTGATGAGTGGAGTGGCAGTACAGGCAACCGCTCAGCGCGGTCGCGATGTATCGGCCGCGCTCCAGTCGCTGCGGCGTGCGCTCAAAAGCGCGGCTGGTGAGCGGGCGCGCTTTGGGCCCGAGAAACGGGCGCCACCCGATGGTGAACGTAATCGCAAGCGCCAGCGCAGCGCCGAGCACGACTACCACTGCCAGCAGCCATTTCCCCAATTGCCCTATAGATCCCCCTCCAGAGTGGCCGCATCAACGGCTCCTGCTGGCCACAAAGATCGATCCCTTTTACCACGGGTGGACGGATCGGTTTTGGCAAAACGTCTACAGCTTGCTCAGGTAGTCGGTGATCTCGGGACTGGTCCACTCGACCGGGCCGATGAATTTGCGGCGGATCACGCCGTTGCGGTCGATGACGTAGGTTTCAGGCCAGCCAAAGGTGCCGTAAAGGTTGCTTGCTTTTCTTGCTTCATCGCGGACGGTCACCATGTTCACGCTGTAGTCCTTGAGGAACTTGTGGTAAGCGGCGTCGTCGGCATCGATGCTGACTGCGAGCACGGTGACGCCCCGGCTCTTCAGCAGCGTTTGCATCTGCACGAGCGCGGGCGTTTCCGCAATGCACGGCGGGCACCAGGTCGCCCAGAAATTCAGCACGACTACCTGGCCGCGAAACTGGCTCAGCGTGATGGTGTGGTCGGAATCCTGCACGGTGAAATTGGGGGCATTCGACCCAATGCGGGCGGGGTGATTGCCGCTGTAGCATCCGGCGAAAAATGCGACGAGTGCGGCGAGCAATCCAAGGGCAGTTATCTTTCGCGTCACACCGCTATAATAGCCGAACTCTCGAAAGCGTAGAACAGCCTCCGATCAAAACACGTGCCTACGCGGGATTATGCGCCTTCGCTTCATTTCTTCGACACCGATGAACGTTTTCGAGGGAAGCGGGACCTACGTTGGCATTGACGCGCTGACGAAGACGCTCGGCGGTCTTGGCCTCGAAGTGGAAACCGTCACCCCGCATTTTCCTTGTGCGAACCTTACGCTCCGGCGGCTGGCTTTCAATCAATATCTGCGTGCGCTCCACACGGATGCCGACGTGACGGTAGGTTTCGACATGGATGGCTATACGATCGCGGGTAAGCGGCCGGGAGTTCACGTCGCTTCCATCAAGGGAGTAATCGCCGATGAGATGCGCTTCGAGCGGGGCTGGACGCGGAGAACGATGAGCATCCAGGCCGATTGCGAGGCCACACACATTAGGAGAGCCGATCTCGTGCTGACGACGAGCGCCTATGCGGCGGAGAGAATCCAGCAGTTCTACGGAGTGGAGCGACGTCCGCGGATCGTGCCGGAGTTGATTGATTTAAGGGCGTGGAAGCAGATTTTACCGGTTGATTCGACGGGGAAGGCATCGACGGGCCATGGAGGGAAATTCGTTGTTCTCACCGTGTGCCGGTTCTATCCGCGCAAACGCCTTCGCTTGTTGCTGGCCGCCGCCGAGCGCCTGCGTTCGAGGATTCCAGAACTCGAGGTTCGAATCGTAGGAGGAGGCCCGGAAGAAAGGCGGTTGCGGGCGTTGTGCCGTGAAAAACGGCTGGAGGGAATTGTGGTGTGGCAGCGCAATATTTCCCGCGCGGAACTCGCTCGCGAGTATGCCCGGTGTGACGTGTTCTGTTTGCCGAGCGTACAAGAGGGATTTGGCATCGTGTTTCTGGAGGCGATGGCCAGCGGGAAGCCGATTGTGGCGGCGCGCGCCGGCGCGGTACCCGAGGTTGTGCCTCATGGATTGCTCGTGAAGCCGGAGGACGGCAAAGACCTTGCAGCCGCCCTCGAACGGCTCTATCGCGAGCCGCAAACCCGCGAGTCGCTGGCCAGGGCGGGCGAGGCTTGGGTTCGCCAGTTTGATGCCCCGGTGGTGGCCAGGATGTTCCTGCGCGAGATCGAGCAGGGTTCGAACACGCAAGCCCCGAAGCGCATCGCGAATCAGGCCGCGAAGCATCCTGCCCCGCCAGCGGGCTCCGAATGCCAGATCCTCTCATCGAAAAAGCAAAATACTATACTGAAGGTTAGGGCTCGCAATGGTCTACTTGACTCGCAAAGCTGAATTCTCGGCGTCGCACTACTATCACAATCCGGCTTTCACGCCTGAGGAGAATGCGCGACTTTTTGGCAAGTGCAATAATCCGAATGGCCACGGGCACAATTACACGCTCGAAGTCACGGTGAAAGGCAAGGTCGATCCCAAGTCGGGCTTTGTGGTCGATCTCAAACAGTTGAAGGACACGATGAACAGGGAAGTGCTCGATGCGCTCGATCATCGCTTTCTGAACAAGGAAGTGCCCGAGTTTTTCACTAAAATCCCGACCACCGAAAATCTCGCGATTGCGATCTGGCAGCGCCTGGAACCGGCGCTAAACTCAGCCCATCTGCACCGCGTGCGCGTCTATGAGACGCCCGATCTCTTTGTGGATTTCTACGGAGAACAATGAAGGCACACCTGACGCGGCGCTACATGTTTTCCGCTTCGCACCGCCTGCACAGCGAAGAAATGTCGGCGGAGGAGAACCGCGCCACTTACGGGAAGTGCAACAATCCCTACGGGCATGGCCACAACTACATGGCTGAGATCACGGTCAGCGGACCGGTCGAGGAACAGACGGGCATGGTGTGCAATCTGGCGGATTTGGATGGCTTCATCGAGGAGCACATTCTGAAACGCTACGATCATCAAAACCTGAATCTGCTGCCGGAATTCGCCGGTGCGGTTCCAACCACGGAAAACCTGTGCATCTCCATCTATCAAGTTGTGAAGCTCGGGTTCAGGAAAGCGCATCTAGAAAAGGTACGAATTGAAGAAACGATGCTGAATTCGTTTGAGTATGCGGGGGATTTGTAATTTGTAATTGGCAATTTGTAATTGCACGCACCAGAGATGCCGGCCGCGCCGCGCCTCAAAATCGCAAATTACCAATTGCCAATTACAAATCCTATGAAACCGACAACTGAACCCACCTCCCTGACCAGCGCCAGCTACGAAGATCTGGTGCGCGAAATGATCGTCCGCCTGGGCGAAGATCCCGATCGTGAAGGGCTGGCTCGAACACCGGCTCGCGTGCACAAGGCGATGCAGTATCTCCTCAAGGGTTACCAGGACGATCCGGAGGCGCTCTTGCGCAAGGCGCTCTTCACGGTCAATTACGACGAGATGGTAATCGTCAAGGACATCGAAATGTTCAGCCTGTGCGAGCATCACCTGCTGCCATTCTTCGGCAAGGTGCATGTGGCCTACATTCCGAACGGCAAGGTGATCGGGCTGAGCAAGATTCCACGGCTGATCGAAGTGTTTTCACGGCGCCTGCAGATTCAGGAACGGCTGACCACGCAAATTGCCGAAACGATCCAGAAGACGATCGAACCGCAGGGCGTGGGCGTCGTGATCGAGGCGCGGCATTTGTGCATGATGATGCGCGGCATCGAGAAGCAGCATTCTTCGGCGGTAACTTCGTCGATGCTCGGGTCCTTCCGTAACGAAGAGGAAACGCGGACTGAGTTCCTGTCGCTGATCCGGCAGCGGACGAATGGATCGTGATTCCCGGCATCCTCACCAACACGCGACACCAGGGAGCGTCGCCTTATGCCGGTGTTTAGCTTGCTTCGATTCCACGCCCTTCCCGCGTGTGAGAACGCGGCGGAACAGGCGTTGCGCAGCGTTCTCGCCGCCACCCGCGAGGAAGCCGGGTGCCTTGCGATCCACGCCTTTCGCTCGATTCGCGATCCCGGGTTCTTCTACATTCACTCGCAATGGAAAGATGAGGCCGCATTGGAAGTGCACGCGCGCTTACCGCATACGGTACACTTCATCGAAAGCATGGAACCGCTGATCGATCATCCGTTCGAGTTCACGCGGTCGGAACGTATTGACTGAAGCTCGGGCTCTTGCGACCCGGGAACCAACATCATGGCGAGCATCCAGAAAACAACGCGGCCAAAGCCCATGGCACGACGCCTGGCCCTCGTGACGGGCGCGAACCGCGGCATTGGTTTTGAGATCGCCGCGGCGCTCGCCCGCGAGGGCTGCGATCTTGTGATGACCGCGCGGCACGGGCCAACATTGGCCCGGGCAGCGCGAAAAATCGAAAAGCTCGGCGTGCGCGTGCTGGCCCAGACTTGCGACGTGCGCAGTCCCGAATCGGTCGACTATCTGTTTGTGCTGGTGCGGGCGCTTCGCCGGCCGCTCGATTTCCTGATCAATAATGCCGGCATTGCGCATCCCAATCGCAACGTCGGCGAACTGCCCTATCCCATGTGGATGGACGTAATCGACATCAACCTCACCGGCATGTTTCTCACGACGCAAGCCGCTCTGGCAGTCATGAACCGCGGAAGTACGATCGTGAACAATCTCTCGATTGCCGCGGAGCGCGTGTTTCCCGGGTCGGCCGCCTACAACGCGTCGAAGCACGGCGCGCTCGGTTTTACCAACACCCTGCGCGAGGAACTGCGGCCGAAGGGGATCCGCGTGATTGCCCTGATGCCCGGCGCGACCGATACCGACATTTGGAAGACGCTCTGGCCCGCGGCGCCGCGGCGCAAGATGATGGCGGCGGCGACGGTTGCGCGCACGGTGGTGGATGCGCTGTTGCTGCCCGCCAACAGCACAGTCGAGAAGCTGGTGGTAATGCCGACGGGCGGAGCGTTGTAAGAAATCTCAGGGAGCCCCGGCGCGCTTTCGAGCATCCAACTCTATGAGGACGGCGTTATGTCCGTGTGGGACTACTTCAAATCAATGCAATCGCGCGAGCAGAGGCTGGCGTGGGCTGTTGCGATCGGCGCCGATGCCCTGCAGATTGTGGCATTTCCGCTCTTCGCCGAAGGCGGCGCCTCGCCCGCCGATTGGGTGCTCGATCTTTTTGTGGCTTTCATCCTGACCCGTCTGCTGGGATGGCACTGGGCTTTTTTGCCATCGCTGGCAGCCGAACTCATCCCCGGTCTCGACCTTTTTCCGACCTGGACAGCGGCGGTGTGGTTCGTCACGCGCCAGCAGATGCGAAGCGGGGAACCCGAGATTCTGCCTCCAGGGCCGGCCCCGGAGCCGCGGCCATAACATCAACCTCGCTACCGAGTTGACAGCTTGCCGGCTCCATGCCAGCGCGCCCTACTCACCACGTCCCATACCGATATCGGTGCGGACGTTCGGAAAACAGTTTGATCATGATCACGCCGGCGGCGAATCCTCCAATGTGTGCCCAGAAGGCAACTCCGCCCTGTTGCTCCGTCTCGGCAATCACGGTTACCGTGCCGCTGAAGAACTGATACAGAAACCAGTAGCCCAGCATCAGCCAGGCCGGCACGTGGAAAAAGAAAATCGGCGGAAACCAGACCAGGACACGAGCGTGGGGGTAGAGGATGAAATAGGCTCCCATCACCCCGGCGATCGCTCCGCTGGCGCCCACGGTCGGCAGACGCGAATCCGGGTTGAGAAGGATCTGGGCGCTGGCGGCCGCGATCCCGCTGGCGAAATAGAACACCACATACTTGAAGTGGCCGAGGAAGTCCTCCACGTTGTCGCCGAAAATCCACAAAAAAAGCATGTTGCCGGCAACATGCATGAGCGAGGCGTGCAGAAACATCGAAGTGAAGAAGGGCACAATCGCCGTCACCGGGCTGGCATGCGAATGCGCCCCGAGAACGGCCAGCACGTGCCTCGGCACAAGGCCAAACTGCATTACGAACGCGTTCAGTACCCGCGGGCTTTGCGCTCCGATTAAAAACTCCCAGAGATACACCAGCAGGTTCACTGCAATCAGAAAATAGTTGATGAAGGGCGTTGAAAACGTGGGCTGGTCGTCACGAAGGGGAATCATTCAATTTGCAATCTGGTAACTTGTAATTGGTAATTGAAGACGACGATTGCTGGGCAAACAGCAATGTGCGGACGCGTTCGAAATTATCAATTACAAATTACCAGATTGCAAACCTTCATGAACGGCGTCGTCATTATCGATAAACCGCAGGGCCTCACCTCGCATGACGTGGTCAATCGCGTGCGGCGAATCCTGGGCCAGCGCTCCGTCGGGCACCTTGGGACGCTCGATCCCTCAGCCACCGGCGTGCTGCCCATCGTCGCCGGCAGCTTCACGCGCCTGGCGCAGTTCTACACGCACTCGGAGAAGCAATATGAAGGCGTGATCCGCTTCGGGTTTCCCACAACTACCTATGACGCCGATGGTGACGCGACCGCGCCGGCGCAGAACGTCATGCTGAACGCCGAAGAGATCCGGGCGCTGGCGGCTGAGTTCTGTGGAGTGCTGCAACAAACGCCACCGCCTTTTTCCGCCAAGAAGATTGCCGGCGTCCCGGCGTACAAACTGGCGCGCAAAAAGCAGGACGTCGTCCTGAAGCCAGTACAAATCGAGGTAAAGGACTTTGTGATTCTGGAAGTGGCAGGCGATTGCGCCACTTTCCGGGCCCACGTCGGCTCCGGGACCTACTTGCGGTCGATCGCCCACGATATGGGACAGCGAATGGGATGCGGCGCTCACCTTGCCGCTCTGCGACGCACAGCGGCGGCCGAGTTTGCAATCGAAGACGCCCACACATTGGAGAGATTGGACTCGGCTGCGCGGCAGGGAACGACCGAGGAGATATTTATTCATCCGCGCGGGTTGCTCCCGCACATGCCGTGTGTGACTGCGACGGACGAAAACGCAGGCTTAATCCGTACCGGCCGCGCCGTAAATCTGCCGGAGATGTCGCGTGCCCCGCGGGTCAAGGTCTTCCACGGACAGCGGGAACTGATCGCCATCGCCAGCCGCATTGCCGGGACGCTGTTCCATCCCAGTATTGTGCTCACGGCTGGGGATTAGGGATGACGAAGGACAGAGAGGCGAAGCTGCACCCCAGCATGAATGTCCGATAACAGGTATTATGTCAACCCGTCAATCCGCATCGATTTCCCCGCGGATATCGGTGCGCTGCCGCAGTGATTTGGATCTCTCGTGAACGGGTCGACGGCAGAGACGCTCGGGATCTAAGAGATCACTTCCACAGCATCGGCTGGCCCGAGTTCCGACCATTCTGGCATCCAGAGTAGCGACCTTCCCATTGTTGTGCATAGCAAGCGCGACTAGGTACGCATCCGTAACCTGCTGGTGACCCGCCAACCGGAAGGATAACTGACGCATCGCCTCCGGTAGAGAAATCGAGTCCGGCCAAAACCGATGGCTTGGAAGTTCCACATTACGCTTTAGCACAATCAGCACGTTGGTGGGCGTAAGGGCGTTGGGCGAGAAAGCGGGATTGGAGAGAATTCTGACAAACGCGGCCTCCGTAAATGGGCAGGTCGCCCATCCCCGGCGGGAATGCTGCGCGAACCAGCGTCCCACGCGCTCATGCGCTACATGCTCTGGCCACGCCAAGGCGATCAGTACGTTCGCGTCCAGCAGAAAGGCCTTCACCCGAGTTCGTCCTCGAGCAGGCGTCTCACGCGCTCGGAACCGACTTTGGAAGCCTCTTCTGGCAAGACCACCGCGCAGAAGCCATTGACCATGCGTGTTTCAACCGGAGCTTGCAAACCGCGGCGTACCAACTCGGACGCGGCTTTGCCGAGCCCCACCGATCGCGTCTCCGCATAAGTTCTTAGAATTGGCAGGAGGTCATCATCAATATTGAGCGTTGTCCTCATATTATCGATATGATGCCATTATTACATTATGATGTCACTACGATTATATTGACATCACGTTGAGGCCGGAACCTATTCCTGGCGGTCGGTCTTGAGAAGTTGTTTCAGGTCGTTCCGAAAACGCTCCAGTGCCGCCAGGCGCTCGGCTGTGGCTTCCACCGTCTCGGTTTTCGCCTGAAAAACCTTACGCCCCTGGATTTCCGTCAACACGCCCATCACTTCGCCCATCCGCCAGCCGGGCGTGCCGAGGATTTGCAGTCCGTCCACTCCGGGCACGAGCAGAGCGATGCATTCATCTCGGATTACCCCCACGCACTTAGGGTAGCGATCGAAGGTCTGAAGTTCGAATCCGGCGAGGTAAATGCGTTGGAGCTGTTCGGCGGAATCGGGCATAGGGAATTGCGAAGGCTTGAATGCGGTGGCTCCGCGCGGAGAGAGCGCAGTTCTACATCTTGTACTTGCCGAGGTCGTCGTCGCCCAAGCCTTCCAGCCATTTGCGGAGTTCGTCGTTGGTGCCCCGATCGGCGACGTTGGCGGATTGCTTGGAATGCTTGAGGACTTCGTCGTCGACAAAAATGGGGCAATCCATGCGCAGCGCGAGCGCGAGGGCGTCCGATGGACGGGAATCGACGCTGACAATGCGGCCTTCTCTTTCGAGCCAGATCACGGCGTAGAACGTCTCGTCCTTCAGTTCGGTCACAACCACTTTGTGCACCAGCGTGTCGAGCCCGGTGAGGACGTTCTTGATCAGGTCATGCGTCATCGGGCGGGGCGTGCTGATCTTTTCAATTTCGACCTGGATGGCATTCGCCTCATAAGGACCAACCCAGATCGGCAACACGGTGTCGCTGCCTACTTCTTTCAGAAGCACGATGGGCATGTTGGAGACCGGATCCACCATCAGGCCGCGAATTTTCATTTCAACTTCCATGGAAACCTCGATAACAAGTGGCGGGCGCTGTGTGGGCAGTGGTTCGCAAACTAATCACCCTCCACTCATCCCTGACCACTGCCATTTACCATTTCGCCCAGCAGGCTGTTCGGAAAGCTGCTTGTAACGCGCACCATGACGTAGCTTCCCGGCTTCAGCTGAACGCCCGCCGGCGCCGTAAAGTTCAAGACCTTAATCTGCGACGTGCGGCCAACCCACTGGCTGCGCGCTTCGTTCTTCCCTTCTACCATCACTTCTAGAGTCTGTCCAAGATGGCGGCGGTTGCGCTGCACCGAGATCTGGCGCTGCCTTTCGTTCAACAAGGCCAGACGGCGCGTTTTTTCGGCGTCGGGAATCGCATCGTCGAAGCGCAGCGCGGGTGTATTCGGCCGCGGCGAGTACGTAAACGTAAAAGCGCTGTCGTAACCGACCTCGTCCAGCAGCGAAAGTGTCTGCTCAAATTCCTTTTCGGTTTCGCCCGGAAAGCCCGCGATCAGGTCCGTTGTGATCGAGATATCCCGCTTCGCCCCACGAATCCAGCCGATGCGTTCCAGGTATTCCTCGCGCGTGTACAGCCGCTGCATGGCGTCGAGCACGCGCGTGGAGCCACTCTGCACCGGCAAGTGAACGTGATCGCAGAGCGTGGGCACGGCGTCAATCGCTTCGACGATATCGCGGCCAAAATCGCGCGGGTGCGAGGTGGTAAAGCGAACGCGGCGGATCGACTCAATCTCCGCTATAGCTTTAAGCAAATCAGCAAAGCTTTTCTTTCCATCGGGATCGCGATAGGAGTTAACGTTTTGCCCGAGAAGTTGAATCTCGGTATAGCCGAGGTCGGCTACGCGCCGCGCTTCCGCCAGCACCGAACTCGAGGTGCGGCTGCGCTCCTTGCCGCGCGTGAACGGAACCACGCAATATGCGCAGAACTTGTCGCAGCCTTCAATGATCGTGATGTAGCCGCGGTGCGGATTGGTGCGGGCCGTGTATTCGGTTTCAAAACAATGGTCGGTTTGGCGGTCGTCCAGGCCGGTCAGGCGCTTCCCTGCCCCAATCTCGGTGTTTTCGAGTTGCACCAGCATTTGCGGCAAATTGCGGTAGGAAGCCGATCCGCACACCAGGTCCACGTGCGGCGCCTTCTCGAAAATACGCTCGCCCTCCTGCTGGGCCACGCAGCCGAGCACACCGAACTTCTTGCCTTGCCGCTGCAACTTCCGGTGGTCGGCCAGCCGGTGAAATACCTTCTGCTCAGCCTTGTCGCGAATGGAGCAGGTGTTGTAGAGGATCAGGCCCGCCTCTTCGACGGTCTCGACCTGGCGATACCCCTGCTCAACGAGCGTGCCGATCACCTTTTCGGAGTCGTGCACATTCATCTGGCAGCCGAAGGTTTCGAGATAAAACGTCTTGTCAGCGCACCCCGACATTGGCCTCAGTATAAACCAGCGAAAGGCCGCATCCCATGGCAGCAACAAAGCGGCACCCAAACCAGGCGCCGAGAGACCTGGCACGCCCAGACGCAACGGGGAATCGGCAGCCTACTCCCCTGACCCTGCAAATCGCTCGTCTCAGCCGGGTGCGCTAGCGATAGCCCCCAGCCTCTTCGACGAAATGGTACTCGCCATCGGTCACGCCGGAACCTTGAGCGGCTTTCGCCGCCTCGGGATCGCTGATGAACTTCCGCGCCTTCTCTATGCTCTCGACCTCGAACACAAAGAAAACGTTGTTCGGCTCCTCGATCTCGCGCCGGAGACTTAACAACCGGAGGCCGGCGGCGCGGTGGGCTGCTTCGTGAGAACCGAAAACGGCTTTCCAGCGCGAGAAGTCCGCAACGCGATTGCGGCAAAGCATGTAAATCATCCGTCCCTCCTTGATCGAAACGGGCCGTCCCGCTTGCTTGATTGGGACCGGCTGGTTCTTTCCCGCCTCCTTCTACCTACTTCGCCCGCTCCAACGTGAACACTTCCTTGTGTTCGGTTCCATGATCAAGAAAGACCCATTCTTCCGTATGGTGCACCGCGTCCGGCTGGGTGAAGGTGACGCGCTGCATGTGCCCATCGCCGGGGCCAATATTGGTGCCGTCGATGAACTCAAAGCTGACCGACTTCGCGTCGGCGGAAATGACCTTCATGCGCGGTTGGTTCCCTGCTCCGCAGTAATGCGTCATCAACAGACGGTCGCCGTCCATATGGAACATGGTGACCATGTTCTCCGCGCCGTGGCCATGAATCTCGCTCATGAGCGCGGAGCCCCCGGCGGTCATGCGGAAGGAAACTTCGATCGGCTGGCCCTCCGAGCCTTTGCCGACCCAGTTCCCTTCCAGCGCTGCAAGCTGGTGAAACGACTTGTGGGCATCGGATTCGGCCAGCACGGCGCTGGCGCTGACCATGACAAACGCCATGGCGGCGATCGAGGCAATCAAAACTGCCTTGGGTGCAACGAGCCTGCAAAGTTGCTTCATACGTTCCTCCTGAAATTTCGTTTGTGCCTGGCCGAGCGAAAAATTTCGAGTAAGAATCAAGTTGCGTCCAGGGGCAGATTGGGATTGCCCCGTCCTAGCTTTTCGCTCAGGTGTCCGGCAATCAGTTTGCCATGAAACCGGCCATTTTCGATGAAGATCTCGTTCGTTCGCGATCCGGCCACGATCACCCCCGCCACGTAGATGCCGGGCACGTTCGACTCCAGAGTCTCCGGATCACAAACTGGACGCTGCTGTTCGGTAGCCAGTTCCAGTCCTACGCTGCGCAAGAAATCGTAATCCGGATGGTACCCCGTTAGCGCAAATACGAAATCGTTCTCCAGACGCAACGTCCCGCTGGGAGTTTTCACCACCACACAATCGCTTCCGATTTCCTGCACCGTGCTATTGAAGCAGGCGCGAATCTCTCCAGCCTTGATGCGGTTTTCAATGTCGGGGCGCACCCAGTACTTCACGTGTTGATGCATTTGTGGGCCGCGATGTATCAACGTTACCCGCGCCCCGTGCCGCCACAGATCGAGCGCCGCTTCGGCGGCCGAGTTTTTCCCTCCGATCACCACCACGTCGGTGTCGTAATAGGGATGCGGCTCTTTGTAGTAGTGGAAGACCTTTTCCAGATCCTCGCCCGGAATGCCAATTTGATTGGCGAGGTCGTAATATCCCGTTGCCACCACGATCTTGCGGGCGCGGTAGTCGTGAATCGCGCCCTGCCGGTCGCTGGTGGTCACGCAAAACTTGCCGTCTTCCCCGGTGATCGTCTTTACCCATTCGTACTGCCGCACGTGCAGGTGATAGTGCTCGGCCACGCGCCGGTAATATTCAAGCGCCTCCAGGCGCGTGGGCTTGGAAAGCGCGGTAGTGAATGGGATGTCGCCGATCTCCAGCAATTCCGGCGTCGTGAAAAACACCATGTTGGTCGGATAGTGATAAATCGAATTGACCAGGCATCCTTTTTCCAGAACCAGCGCCTTGAACCCAGCCTTTTCCGCTTCGATGGCGCAAGCCAAGCCGGTCGGTCCCGCGCCCACCACAACCACATCGGGGAACGAGTCAGGCCGCGCGTGCGCCTGCGCGCGTGTCAGAGTTTCCGGGACATGCGCTTCGCGGGTTTGTTCGAGAGGCTGAGCTGTAGGAAGCTTCATCGCACGGAGTAGAAACCGACCATTCTAGCACCGCTACCCGCCCTGCGGCGGGCGGTCCCCGATGGTGGCTGTTTTAGCTTTTGGCGTCTTACATGGTCAGTTTGCGCATGAGTTTCTGCAGGAGAAGTGATCGTCTTTCTTTGGGCAAGAAGGCTGCCACGAGAAGCACCGGCAACATAAGCAGTACTACGGCGCAAGCTAGTATTACCCATAGCCCGTCGAGAAGATTCACGTTGCGGTCTCCGCAGTTCTGATCACCTAATAGCCACCAATTCCCCTCATCGAAGAAGCCACTAACCGCTACTTCTTAATGCAAACTGCCACGCCGTCCCGGATCGGCAGGATGGTCGTGAACAACTCTTTCGATTCAAAAATCAGCCGGTTGAATTCGAGGATGGCCCGCGTCTGTTCGTCCGGATTGGGCTTCCGCAGCTTGCCGCTCCAGAGCACGTTATCGGTAATAAACAGACCCCCGCTTTTCAGTCTTGGCAGCGCGAGACGGAATACCCGCGGGTAGTCGACCTTATCGACGTCGTTGAAGATGATGTCGTAGGGTTCCTTTTCTTCGGAGAGAATTTCGAGCGCATCGCCCACGCGCACCACGATGCGCTGGCTGACGCCCGCTCGCTCAAAATACCGCCGCGCTTTTTCGGCTCGCTTCGAATCGCCATCGGTATAGATGACTTTGCCGCCTTCGCCCACGCCGCGCGCCCACCAGATCGTCGAATACCCGATGGCTGAGCCCATCTCGAAGACCTTCTTCGCCCCGCTGATTACTGCCAACTGGTAGAGCACCCGCGCCACCGCCGGCCCGACAATCGCGTAGTCGTTCCGGGTGGCGTCCGCCTCCATCTCCGCCAGAACTTCATCGCGCGGCGGCAGCATCGCGTAAAGGTAATCTTCAACTTCGGGAACCGTAATTCCTCCCATGCGCCAGTCCGGCGTTGGGTTTTGATTTGCCATGTTTTCCTTTCAGCAAAAACTCTGCCGCGGAGGCGCGCCATCACCGCCGCAGGCACGATGCACCGAATTTCTCCTGTGTTCCTCTGTCTCCGCGGCGAAGACCACCCTACGAAATCGTATGCCCCGGCGTCATGCGAACAACCTTGACCTCGGGAGCAAGCTCCTGCAATTGGCTCGGCTGCCCGGTCAGCACCGGAAACGTCCCAAAATGCATCGGAATGACCGTCTCCGGCTTGAGCAGCTTGCAGGCGTAGGCAGCCTCGCGCGGCGACATGGTGAAGTGATCGCCAATCGGCAGCATCACAATTTTCGGCGCATACAAATCACGAATAATTGCCATATCGCTGAATACGTTCGTGTCGCCGGCGTGATAGATCTTCACGCCATTCGAGAACTCGAGCACGTAGCCGCACGCGTCGCCGCCATACACAATCTGATCGCCATCCTGAATGCCGCACGAGTGTACCGCGTGAACCATGGTGATCTTCACGTCCGTCACCGCCTGCGTACCGCCTTTGTTCATCGGCGAAATGTGCTTTGCGCCCTTCTTCTCGAGCCATGCGCACAGCTCAAAAATACCAACAACCGTCGTGCCGTCGCGCTTTCCTAATTCCACAGCATCGGCAATGTGATCGAAGTGCCCATGCGTGATCACCAGAACGTCTGCCTTCCTGACGTTCTTTTCGGTCTCCGGGCAGGCCGGGTTCCCGCCAATCCAGGGATCGACGTAAAGCGTTTTCCCTTCCGGCGTCTCGATGCGAAACGTCGCGTGTCCCAACCAGGTCAGTTTGATTCCCTTAAGATCCATAAAATCTCCCAGACTCCATGTCGACAGCGGCCCTGCGCCCCGACTCAAAATGCCTCGACAGCGACCCATATTCTAGTGGTGCCTCGAAGAGTGCGCAATGAACGCCACGCAAAATGACGCCGCCGGGGACAAGAATGATTTTCCCCGTTTCGGCCGCGCGTCAACTCGTGTATAAGATTGACTTTCTATGCCTGACCTCAAAATCCTGCTGTCGCGCGAACAAATTGCCCAGCGCGTCGCCGAAATGGGAGCCGAAATCGCTCGCGATTTTCACGGGCAATCGGTCATTTTTATCGGCGTTCTGAAAGGTGCAGCCATCTTTCTCAGCGACCTGGCCCGCCACGTGCCGCTCGATGCGACGTTCGACTTCATCGGTGTCTCCAGTTATGGCAACCGGCCCACTCCCAAGGAAGATCCCGTCGGCCACGCCGCCTGGGATTCGCTCGGCGAAGTTCGCGTCACCAAGGATATGGACCAGTCGCTGGCCGATCGCAACGTGATCCTGGTCGAAGACATTCTTGACACCGGCCTGACCCTGAATTACATCACCAAACTTGTGATGGCCCACCAGCCACGCTCCCTGAGCATTGCCGCGCTGCTCGACAAGCCGTCCCGGCGCAAGATGCCCATTAAGGCGCGTTATATCGGCTTCACCATTCCCGATGCCTACGTGGTCGGCTATGGCCTCGACTACGCCGAGCGCTTCCGCAACCTTCCGGATGTTTGCGTGATCGAAAATCCATGAATTTGCGACTTGCAATTTGTAATTTGTGATCTTAAAGATTCTGTGACCGTCTCAATTTGCCGGCCACAACTGCCGGGTGCAAATTAACGGCTTCGGCGGCTGATTATTTGGCAAGCAATGTCTGCGCTTTTGATTTTCAGATCGCCCATTACAAATTCCCAATCGCAAATTCCCGGCTGTTATCATGAATTCCGTGAAAAACTCCGCCTCATCGACCATCCGGCAATCCGAGGTGGGACCTCTTCTGCTCGAGGTAGCGGACGTAGTCAACACCACGCTCGACCTGGAGACGACTCTACGCCGCGTCGCAGAACTTGTCCGCAAGGTTATCGACTACGAGATTTTCGCGATCCTTCTCCTCAATGAGCATCGCCAGGAACTCTACGTCCGATTCCAGGTCGGCTATCCGCCCGAGGTAGCCGAACGCTTGCGCGTGAAAGTCGGCCAGGGCGTAACCGGGCGCGCCGCTGAAACGCGCCAGCCCGTGCTCGTAGCCGATACCACCCTCCCCGATTTTTACATCGAAGCCCTGCCCAACGTGCGCTCGGAGCTGGCGATCCCGCTCATCGTCAAGAATCGCGTCATCGGCGTTATTGATATCGAGGCCCGCGAGAAAGGCTATTTCACGGAAGAGCACAAGCGCGTGCTCACGCTCATCGCTTCACGCATGGCGGTAGGCATTGAAAATGCCCGCCTGCACACGCGTGTAACCCGGCAGGCGCGTACCCTGACCTTGCTCAACGAGATTGCGCGCGAACTGACCTCGATCCTCAATCTCGACGAACTGCTCAAACGCATCGCCGAGATGTTACAGCGCCTGATCGATTATCAGATGTTCAGCATCCTGCTCCTCGATGCAACCGGCGAGAAGCTTCAGCACCGCTTCTCCCAGCGCTTCGAACAAAGAATGCATCTCAAGCATGACATTGCGATTGGCCGCGGCGTTGTGGGCTACGCCGCGCAGGCGAAAGAAGCCATTCTGGTGCCCGATGTCGCGAGAAGTTCGCGCTACATCGCGGTCAACCCCGAAACGCGCTCCGAGCTGGCCGTTCCCCTCATCTATCAGGAAAAAGTGATCGGGGTGCTCGATCTGGAACACACGCGCCGCAACTATTTCACGGAAGATCACAAGCGAACGCTGACGACTCTCGCCGCCCAGCTTGCGATTGCCATCGAAAACGCCCGCCTCTATGAGCAGATTGCGCGCCAGGAAAGCCGGCTGGAGCGCGACCTGGCGCTAGCCCGCGAATTGCAGTTCCGGCTGTTGCCGCATTCCCTTCCGAAAATGGCGCATCTCGAGGTGCAGGCGAAATTCGTTCCGGCGCGCGCCATCGGCGGCGATCTCTACGACTTCCTTCCTT
Organism: uncultured Acidobacteriaceae bacterium; assembly: GCA_963791085.1. Lineage (GTDB taxonomy): Bacteria > Acidobacteriota > Terriglobia > Terriglobales > Acidobacteriaceae > Acidiflorens. Next base: position 1,723,058 of record CAWBQG010000001.1, read on the forward strand.
ATTCGCTCTCGCGTCTGGGAATTGCCGTCGGCGACGTAAGCGGCAAAGGCGCGCCCGCCGCCATCTACGCGGCGTTGGTCAGCGGAATTCTTCGCTCGCATGCGCCCATCGAACCCGGCCCCGCCGAGATGCTTTCCGCCGTCAACCTGTCGCTCGCGGAGCGCCGCATTGCCGCGCAGTTCGTCTCGATCATCTATGCCGTTTGGGATGACGCCAGCCGTACCCTGCTGGTGGCAAATTCCGGCCTGCCGCTGCCGCTTTATTGCCACGACGGCAAGATCGAGAAAATCGAGGCGACCGGCCTTCCGCTCGGATTGTTCGACGAAGCCGAGTACGACGAGTTTATTTTCAAAGCCAAGCCCGGCGACATGTTCGTGTTCTTCAGCGACGGCATCCTCGATGCGCGCGACCGCCATGGTCAATCCTTCGGGGGCGGGCGCGTGGAGGCCATCATCGCCGAATGCGCCGAACAGTCCCCCGACTGTGTCGTCTCAAACATCTTCGCCGCGGTTGCCGAGCATGCCGCTGGCGTCGACGCGTTCGACGATCAGACGGTAGTGGCTATCAAAGTCAAAGGCGTTCCCGTGAAGCGCAAGTGATTTTGGGTGGTGCAGCGCTTTAGCAGGCCTCATGACTCATCGCGGCCTTAGCCGCTGAGGTAAATTCTCTTCGCAATGCGAAAGGCGACGTCCAAAACAAGCCCAATCATCTTGCGTCCGCCGGGCTTTGCCTATCGCCGTCCGGCCGCCGGGCAGCCGTTTTCGCTCTTCTGCGAGCAAGCTGACCTGGCGCGCCTGGCCGATCGTCATGGCACTCCGCTCTACGTTTATTCTGCGGAAACCATCCGCGCGAGCCTGAAGGCCTTCGAGCGGGCCTTTCATGCAATTCCTCACACCATCTGCTATTCCGTGAAAGCCAACTCGACGCTGGCCATTCTGCGCCTGGTGGCCCGGCAAGGCGCTGGGTTCGACGTCGTTTCCGGCGGCGAACTCGAACGGGTTCGGCGCGCGAACCCGAAAAGCGCGGCTGGCATCGTCTTCTCTGGAGTAGGCAAGGCCGTCGCTGAGATGGAGCTGGCGCTCAGGTCTGGCATCCTTTTGTTTAACGTGGAGAGCGCCTCGGAATTACATACGTTAGCCGCCACCGCCAAGCGGCTCAGGAAAAAAGCCTCAGTAGCGCTGCGGGTGAACCCTGACGTTTCCGCCAAAACCCATCCCTACATTTCCACCGGCCTGCGCGAGCACAAGTTCGGAGTGCCGATTCCAGAAGCGTGCAGGCTCTACGCCGAGGCGGCGAAGCATCCGAACCTTAGCGTAGCCGGAGTCAGCGTCCACATCGGCTCGCAGATCACTGATCTGACTTCGTTCACCGATGCGCTCAGCCGCGTAGCCGAGCTAGTGCGCGCGCTCCGCCGCGCCGGGCACACCATTGAATATGTAGACGCCGGCGGAGGCTTGGGGATTTCCTATCACGGGGCGCAAGAGCCATTCGCCGAACAAATCGCCGCGGGGGCCTCGCCCAAGTTCCGCTTGGGTGGGTCCTCGACCGCCGTAGGCGGCCCGATTGCAGCGCACGCCCCTTTCCCGGACCAGCTCGCCGCCTACGCCAGAGCCGTAATTGGCCCCCTTCAGAAACTCGATGTGCATCTCTTACTGGAACCCGGCCGCTCAATCGTCGGCCCTGCGGGAGTGCTACTAACGCGAGTGCTCTACCGCAAGACAAATGGCGGCAAGCGCTTCCTGATCGTAGACGCAGCCATGAACGACCTGCTGCGCCCCTCGCTCTACAGCGCGTATCACGAGATCGTGCCCGCGAAAAACGTTTGGGTGCCGCAAAGCTTCAGCGCTGCGAAAGGATCACCCCACACAAGCGCGGCTTCAGCCGCTGGCGCCACGAATAACGCTACGCCCGAGACGGAACTCACCGACGTAGTCGGCCCCATCTGCGAGACCGGAGACTTTTTCGCTCACGACCGCGAACTCCCCATGACGCAAGAAGGCGATCTGCTGGCGATCCTGGACACAGGAGCCTACGGCTCAGTGCTGGCCTCGAACTACAACACCCGAGGCCGCCCCGCTGAAGTCTTAGTGGAGGGTGCAAAATCGCGCGTAATCCGCAGGCGCGAAACCCCAACCGACCAAATGCGGTTCGAAATCTAGCCCCTAACGCTGGTCTCCCGGACAGACCCAAAGACTGAGCCTCGCGGCATTCCTACAGCGATTCCAGAAAATTCGTTACCGCCCGCAGCACCGGCTCCGGTTGCTGAATAAAGAGCGCGTGGCCCAGGTTACGGAAGCGGACGTGCGTGTGGTGAGCAAGCAGTCGAGCTGCAAGGGCAACATCGGCGTCTGACATCAGCCCGCCAAGCTCGGGGCTTCCCTGCAAAAGCAGTGTAGGGCAGACAATTCCACGCAGCGCCTTTTCGCCGTCCCAGTTTTCGACCACCGAGCCATCCAGCATCATCGCGTACACATCGGCGTCGGCCTGCTGCACGCAGCGCGCCCACGAAAGCAGGTAGGCCTCGTCGTTGCCTGGCAGTTCGTGGATCGCGATCGATTCGTTCGTCCCCGGAATCGGCAAAACAATTTTGCCTATCCCCTCCGCAATCGTTTCGAGCGACCCACCACGTCGCGCCAGGTTGCACAGTCCGGTAAACAACGCCGTATACATCGGATTACCGTGAACGGGGCTGCTCGGAGAACGCAGAACGATCATGTTGTCGCCCAGAATCAGACCGCGCACAAGTTCGGGATGATGGCAGGCAACCCACATGCCAACCACTCCTCCCAGCGAATGCCCGAAGACCACCGCCGGCCCGGGTACGCGCTCCGCCAGCAGCCGCGTAACGTCTTCGGCATATTCGGCGCCATGGTAGCCGCGCGCCACACGCCCCGATTTGCCGTGCCCGCGAAAGTCGGGCGCGAAAATGTGCCAGCGCATGCTGAGCGCGGGGATCAGCGGCAGAAAAATCTGCCAGCGCCGGCCCAATCCATGCAGCAGCACGAGCGGCGCTCCATTCGCCGGCCCTTCGGCATAGTTCAGTGAGACTTCGCCGGTATTGAAGCTGTGTTCGGTGATTCCAAAATGCAGTTCGCTCATTCGCCTATCGTCCCGCGTCCTCGTAAACGGCGCTCGCCGGCGTGTGAGTGAATCGGCCGTACAAGGTTTCGTAATTTCTGATATCGCAGATCTTCGCGGAAACAATTTCTCGTGCAGACTGCGCGGCCGGCAGAGACAGGAAATCTCACCGATCTCCCCACTTCAGCTTGGTCGAGAGCACTTCGAAAAATGTTTTCTGGAAGCGCAGCAGCTTGGCCCGATGCTCCGCTTTCACGCACCGCACCAGATCGCCCTCTTGAACCGGCATGCCAACCTGGCCGTCGAGGCTGAGATAGGCCTGCTCCTGCCCGGTATTGACGCGAATCTCAATGACGACCGTGTCGCGCACGACCACGGGACGGTGGGTCAGGCCATGCGGCGAAACCGGCGTGATCAGAAAGGCCTGCACATCGGGCTTCAGGATCGGACCGCCCGCGCCGAGCGAGTAGGCGGTCGAGCCCGTCGGCGTAGCGATGATCAGCCCATCGGCTTTGTAGCTGGAAACGAACTCCGAATCCACGTAGAGCTGGAAGGAATTCAGCCGCGCAATCGCGCTCTTGCTGACGACCAGATCGTTGAGCGCCACGTGCGTTGTTAGAGTCGCCCCGTTGCGGAGAAGCGAGCAACTCAGCATCGACCGGCTGTCCACGATGTAGTGACCGTTCTCGATAGCCTCTAGCGCCGGATACAGGCCGGAGAGCTGCACTTCCGTGAGAAAGCCGAGCGTGCCGAGGTTGATGCCCAGGATGAGCGTTCCGCTGCTGGCCACGGCGCGCGAGGCCGAGAGCAGCGTGCCGTCGCCTCCCAGCACCAGGGCAAGGTCCGGAGAAACCTCGCCAAATTCTTCGCGCGCCATTGCGACCTGCCCGGAATAGTAGCCGGCGCTCTCGTTGTCCATCACAACGTTGTAGCCGCGCTCCTTCAGCCATCGACAAAGCGGCGGAAGAACTTCGGACAGCTCAGGCCGGTCGGGCTTGGAGACGATGGCGACCGTCTTGATTTCCGAAGGCTGTTTCGGTTGCGGCGAGTCGTCTGGCATGAACTCCAGATTGTACAGCGCCAGGTGAATATCGAGGGACCGACTAGCCGTCCGCAATCGCGCTTAACTCACCATAAAGCAGAAACTCCCGATTCCCTTCCGCTCCCAGAATCGGAGACTCAATCCACTCCGTGCTTTTCACGCCTAGCGCCAGTAGCGCGTTATCCACCTTTTTCACCGAATCCAGTTGCGCCGCTTCGTCGCGCACGATCCCGCCCTTCCCCACTAGTTCGCGTCCCACTTCGAACTGCGGCTTCACCAGCACGACAATCTGCCTCGGCCGCGGCCAATGCTCGTGGCTTGCGCAAATCGCCTGGATCACAGCCGGAAGCACGAGTGTCGCGGAAATAAACGAGACGTCCATAGCGACAAAGCCGACATCCTCGCTGATAGCGTTGCGCGTCAAATTCTCGCGCGTCAGGTAGCGGGCGTTGGTTTTTTCCAGAAGCCGCACCCGTGGATCGCTGCGCACGCGGAAGTCCATCTGCCCATAGCCGGTATCGACGGCGACCACGCTGGCCGCGCCGTGCTGTAGCATGCAGTCGGTAAAGCCTCCGGTCGAGGCGCCAATGTCGAGACACGTCTTGCCGCTAAGGTCGATGCGCCAGTGCTCGAGCGCCTTTTCCAGCTTAAGTCCGCCGCGGCTGACGTAGCGAAGATCCTCGCCAAGCAAACGCACCGCCGCCTCGGAGTCGATGGCCGCCCCTGCCTTCTCCACCTTTTGCTCGTTGACCAGAACTTTACCGGCGAGAATCAGCGCCTGCGCGCGCTCGCGCGACGCCGTGAGGCCGCGCTCCACCAGCAACTTGTCCAGACGTGTCTTCAACTGAACTCGGAGATCGACGATCGCAACAGTTCACCGCGATGCGGCTCGCACTCAAGGCGGTGCAGAATGCTGAACCGATTCGTTAACAGGAGGTTACAAGAGTAAGGTCGCCGTTTTCCACACCCTTTTCCACATTGGTGTTGAAAACCACGGCGGAGTCGCCGGACATCGGGCAAATCGCACCCCGAAGAAGTGCGAAGATCACAAAAAGCCGCCCAATCTCCGGGCGGCTTCATCGAATGCATGCGGAGGCTGCGGAAACTTATCCCGCCGCCACTTCTTCCAGCACCTTCTGATCGATATCGAAATTGGCGTGCACGTTCTGCACGTCTTCGTTATCTTCCAGGGCTTCGAGCAGACGAATCATCTGTGCAGCCTGCTGCCCTTCCAACTTGATATAGGTATCGGGAATCATCGCCATGCTCGAGGATGTCGGAGCGATGCCCGCTTTTTTCACCGCCTCCAGCACCCCTTCGTACGAGGAGGGTTCCGTGATGATTTCCCAATTCTCGCCATCGTCCTTCAAGTCTTCGCCGCCCGCTTCCAGGATGATGTTCATCAAATCGTCTTCCTTGGCCGCGGACTTCGCAATGATGATGTCGCCCTTCTTGTGAAACATATACGCGACGGCGCCCGCTGCGGCCATGTTGCCGTTGTTCTTGCCGAAAACGTGACGGATTTCGCTGACGGTACGGTTGCGGTTGTCGGTGGAAATTTCGGCGAGCAGAGCCACGCCGCCCGGTCCGTAGCCTTCGAGTACAAACTCTTCGTAGGTCAAGCCGGGCAGTTCGCCGGTGCCGCGCTGGATGGCGCGCTTGATGTTATCGGCAGGCATGTTTTCGGACTTCGCCGCCAGGATCGCCGTGCGCAGGCGCGGGTTCATGTCGGGATCGCCGCCGCTCTTCGCCGCCATGGCGATTTCCTTAATAAGGCGGGTAAAAATCTTGCCGCGCTTGGCGTCGAGTGCGCCCTTTTTGTGTTTGATTGTTGCCCATTTTGAATGGCCGGACATGGCGAGACCTCAAATCGAAAGAACTTAAATTGCGCTGATTCTGTGCGCTTTTCCAGGAACTGCGGATTCGCCCACGGAGGAAATCAATTGGATAGCCTCGATCGCAAAGCCTTAGGCGAATGTTGATTATAGCATGGAGACCTAAGCGTCTCTCCCGCGAATCCTCTGCTGCAGTTTGAGGTCGACTTGAATGCGTGGACCCTTCGCTTCCCAGGCAACACGGGCCATCAACCACGGTGGCTTATTCCAAGGGTTCAAACTGGGGAGACTGAATGCCAAGCGCTGCCAGCGCTTCGTCCAGGGTACGCACCACTTCCAGTAAGGGCCGCGTCTCGGCACCTATGGTCTGAAACATGCGCGCGAGACCATACCCGCTGGGACGCATCACGGCGATAAAGCGAGGGCGGGTGTCATCCGGCATAGCGGGTTCCATTCCCGCCAGGCTACGAATACATTCGGTTGACATCGCAAAATCGGTCACACCAGACATGTCCCAAATGCCTGCGCGAGCGTCAGTCGCAATCGAATATTTCCGAATTGCACGGTATATCTCCACCGTCAGTTCATTGGTGAGCTGGCCCTCTGGCCGAACCAACAGGATCTTGTTTACCGGATCGAAGTCAAATCTCGCAGTCATGGGCGATTGATTTTATTCTCGGCGCCGAGAAACGGCAATGCTTTTAACATCCTGCATTCGCCGCAACATTGGTCCTTTCGCCACGCTACTCTTTCGCCACGGCCACCACCTTCTTCCCTGCCGGCTTCTTCTTCAGCCGCTCCAGCACCGCCGCCACGATCAGCGGCAGACCAACCGTGGCATCGACAAAGACCTCACCAAATTTGCCGCCTTCCGCCGGAGGCACAAACTTCCCCCACGAAACCGCCTCGCTATAGGGACTGCCCGAAAGCCCACCCCAGTAAACCGGTTCGGGGCAGATGCGGAGGCCGTAGTGATAGCGCTTGAGCGGCAGGTCTTCCCCGCCCCGCCGATGCCGCAACTCGATGAAGGGGCCGAACTGCTGCGACCAGTTGCGCGGCACGCCTCCGCCAATTGTGAAAATGCCCAACCGCTTTTGCGCCAGCAGCGTCGCCGCAAAGTGTTCCAGGTCCTCGAACGGATCAAAGCGGAAACGGGCCTTACCTTGCTTGTCGCGTTCGCGGTTGGTCAGCGCAAAGTCGAGCCCAAGTTCGGAATCCGAAAATGCCGGCACAAACACGGGCACGCCATTCTCGTAAGCCGATTTCAGAATGCCGCGCTGGCCCTTGGCCGTCTTCGAGAGATGCGCGCCGATGGCCCGGTTCAGCTTGTACGAACACATAACCTCTTTCGCGTCCCAGGCCGAGAACACAGCGTGCATCACGCGCTCCACATCGTCGAGATTTTGTTCCGGCTCAAGCGTGTCATAGACGCGGTTGTAGCCGGCCTCATAAAGCTCTTCGTCGCTGAAGTCCGGATTATGGCGGAAGTGCGCGCGTCCGGTGGCCTCCACCAGCCCGTGCGCCATGAGCGCTCCGGTCGAGACGATGGCATTCACAATGCCGCGCTCGATCAACTCGGCGATGGTCAGGCCTTGCTTGGCAACGGTCATCGCCCCGGCGAGCGTCATCACGATGAACGCATCTTTGTCGCGCGCCATCGCCTCGAGCACGTCGGCGGCCTCGCCCAGTTGTCGTCCGGTAAACGCGGTTTTGGCCATGGCGCGCACAAGATCGTCCACGGAACCGATCTGCGCCAAGTCCAGCGGTTCGAGCGGAATCAACTTGTCTGCAACCGGGTCGTGCAGCTTGCGGTCAATCCCCGCGCCTTCGTGGCCCGCGCCTTTGGGATGATTATTTTGCTTTGACTTGTTCTTCTTCAAGAAAGACCTCCAAAAATGAGAACGGCTTGCCGAAGAAACAATTTACTAGAAGTGATGGAAGCTCGGCGAATTCCTTTGTTGCGCTGTCGTGACACTTACATCATTGTTGGAGTTCCTTTTGGTATGCTTGATCGCGCGCATTGGAAAGGAGCGGAGATTTGTCCCACAAATTCACTGTCGGGCTCGTCCAGATGTCGTGCGGTCCCGAGCCCGCCGATAATCTGGCCAAAGCGCTCGACCGCGTCGCCCAAGCTGCGAAGCGCGGCGCTCACGTCGTCTGCCTGCCCGAACTTTTCCAGACGCAATATTTCTGTCAGCGCGAAGACGCGGCTCTGTTCGATCTGGCCGAATCGATTCCCGGTCCAGCCACGGAGAAGTTGGCCGCCGCCGCGCGCCAAAACAAAGTCGTTCTCGTAGCATCGCTCTTCGAGAAGCGCGCGCCCGGCGTTTACCACAACACAGCGGCAATCTTCGATTCCGACGGCGCACTCCGCGGCACCTACCGCAAGATGCACATCCCCGACGATCCGCTCTACTACGAAAAGTTTTATTTCACTCCCGGCGATCTTGGCTACCGGGCAATGGACACGACTGCTGGAAAAATCGGCACGCTGATTTGCTGGGACCAGTGGTATCCGGAAGGCGCGCGCCTGACGGCGTTGCAAGGCGCAAGCATTCTGTTCTATCCGACGGCAATTGGCTGGCATCCGGACGAGAAGGCCGAGTTCGGCGCGGCGCAGCACGATGCCTGGCGAACCATTCAGCGCTCGCACGCGATCGCCAACGGCGTGTATGTCGGCGTGATCAACCGCGTCGGATTTGAAACCGGCAACATTCGCGGCAAATCCGCGCCCGGCAAAGGACTGGAATTCTGGGGCGGATCATTCCTCGCCGATCCCTTCGGCCGAGTGCTCACCGAAGCCTCGCACGACAAGGAAGAAATCCTGCTCGGCGAAGTCGACCTGAAGTTGATCGAAGACACACGCCGCAACTGGCCCTTCCTGCGCGACCGCCGCATCGACAGCTACGCGCCCATCACCAGCCGCATGTTGGACGGCAAAGAATGAGACGGCGCTAACTCATTGATTTCGAAATATCTTAGCTGTAAATCCTTATTTCTCAAAGATCTGCGGGAGATCGACGCCAAATCTCTGATTCTTAAAGACCGTGCCAGGGGGAGTCACACCAGAATTGCCCCTTTCGGCTCGTCTCAATAAACTGACTGAATGTCGATGCGCTCCAAATCCAAACTCCCTTCCGCGCTTGGTTACCGCATGCCAGCTGAATGGGAACCTCATGCTTCCACTTGGCTCGCATGGCCTCATTTCAAGGGAGATTGGCCGGGCAAGTTCGACCCGATTCCCTGGGTCTACGCCGAGATCGTGCGCAACCTCGCTCGGCATGAACGCGTCGACCTGATCGTGAACAGCGAGCGCGCGGAGAAACGCGCACGCGTCGTGCTGGAATTGGCAGGCGCGCTCTCCGACAACGTCATCTTTCATCGCTGGCGCACCGATCGCGTATGGACGCGCGACTCAGGATGTATCTTCCTCAATCCGCCCACCGACAAGCCTGGCGCCAGGAACGCGGCTTCGCTCCTCGCCCTCAACTTCCAGTTCAACGCCTGGGCCAAGTATGACAACTACAAGCTTGATGCCAAACTCGGCGCGCGCATGGCCCGCGCAGCCGGCGCAAGAGCCATTCGCCCCCTATTCAACGATGAACGCGTCGTGCTCGAAGGCGGATCGATCGACGTCAACGGCCTGGGCACGCTGATCACCACCGAAGAGTGCCTGCTCTCGCCCACGCAGCAGCGCAATCCGCGCATGGACCGCACTGCCTACGAGCAGATGTTCAGGGATTATTTCGCAATCCAGTCGGTCGTCTGGCTTGGCGAAGGCATCGAGGGCGACGACACGCACGGCCACGTGGACGATCTCGCCCGTTTCGTCGCGCCCGACACGGTGGTCGCGATGGTCGAGCCGAATGAACGTGATGAGAATTATTCGGCGCTTCACCACAATCTGGGCCGGTTGCGAGCGGCGCGCGACCATAATGGCCAGCGCCTTAACGTAGTGGAAATTCCCATGCCGCGTCCGGTGTTGTTCGAAGGACGCCGTTTGCCCGCTAGCTACGCGAACTTCTATCTGGCCAATGCCTCGGTGCTCGTTCCCGTATTTAACGATCCCAACGACCGCATCGCGCTGAACACGCTGGCCGAGCTGTTCCCGGGCCGCGAAATCGTACCCATTTATTCCGGCGACCTGATCTGGGGCTTCGGCGCCCTGCACTGCATGACCCAGCAACAACCGGCTAGTTAGGGCGGAGTAAGCCAAATGCGTGCTGGACAGCCTGCAAACCCTGAGCCTAGAATCGCGAGTCGGCACTCGGCCCTGTAAAGCCTGTCGCCTGCACCCGCCATATCGAGATCGATCTTTGCCAGATATGGTTGCGGGGACGGAGACGAGGAATGAAGCTGTGATCACAGGCCATACGAACCAGCTCCACGTTCGACACGGGCGAAAGGGGCGGACGACGCTCGCGGCATGTTTGCTCGGTCTGGCTTTCCTGAGCCTGCTGGCCTTCGTTGCGCACATTGCCAGACCACATCCGTTAGGCGATCAGCTGGCCTACGGGAACGATCCTGTTGACGCAATACTGGGGCTCATCTGGTTCACTTCGGGCGTGCTGGCAACCATCATGGGCCAGTCACTACATTCCCCGGCACGCCAACTGGTTCTCGTCGGCGGGGGAATGTTAACCATACTGTCGATATTCTTTTGGATCAGTGTTGCCGCTAGCATGTAATCGTAGAACGGTGTTACCAGGCCAAACCCTGCGCAGAACGATCCTGACTGCTGCCACTTCATTTACACTCTTCCGGTGAACGCGGAGATCATTGCCGTCGGCTCGGAGTTGCTCTCGCCCTACCGGCAAGACACGAATTCGCTCTACCTCACCGACAAACTGAACGATCTCGGCGTCGAGGTGCGGTTCAAGTGCATCGTGGGCGATGACCGCGAGAACCTGGTTGCCGCGGTCAAGCTGGCCATGCGGCGATCCGACATCATCATCCTTTCGGGAGGCCTGGGCCCCACGGAGGACGACCTGACACGCGAAGCCGTCGCCGAAGCGCTCGGGCTCAATCTCATCCGTGATCCCGAAATCATGGCCAGGCTCGAAGAACGCTTCGCCAAACGCGGCTACAAGCTGACCCCCAACAATGCCCAGCAGGCGGACGTCATCGCAAACGCTACGGTGCTGTCCAACGCCTTGGGCAGCGCGCCCGGCCAGTGGATTGGCGGCAAATACGACGGGCGGGATCGCATCCTTTTGCTGCTGCCCGGACCTCCCTACGAACTCAAGGCACTTTTTGAAAGCGAATGCCTTCCCCGCCTGCGCGCGAAAGTTCCTGTGCGGCACATTGCGACGCGCACCTTCAAAATGGCGATGATTCCGGAATCGCAGGTCGACGCGCGCCTCGCCCCGATCTACAAGACCTACACCGACGTCGAAACCACCATCCTCGCCGGCGGCGGTGAGATTCAACTGCACCTCCGCTGCCGGAAAGATTCGCAAGCCGAAGCCGAAGCGCGCGTCGAGGAACTCGCCGAAAAGATCGACGATGAAATGGGTGACGCCGTCTTCTCGCGCAAGGGGGAAACGATCGAGCAGATTGTGAGCTACCTGCTGCAGATGCGCGGCATGACCCTGGCAACTGCCGAGTCGTGCACGGGGGGTCTGCTCGCCCAGCGCATCACTTCGCTGAGCGGAAGCTCGCGCTATTTTCTGGGCGGCGCCGTCGTGTATTCCAATGAATTGAAAACGCAATTTGCCGGCGTTTCGAAAGCGATCATCGACAAGCACGGGGCGGTTAGCCGCGAGGTGGCGCAGGCGCTTGCCGAAGGCATTCGCAAGCGCTGCCTGTCGAGCTACGGAGTCGGTATCACCGGCGTCGCCGGCCCGACCGGCGGCACTGAGCAGAAACCGGTGGGATTGGTGTACATCGCGCTCGCCGGAGAAGAAGGGACGCAGGTGGTCGAGCGCAATTTCCCTGCCGACCGCGCGCGCATTCGCCAGTTCGCAACCGAACAGGCACTGGAAATGATTCGCAGGGCGCTGCTATAAGATTGCAACTGCGACTTGCGGAGGCGGGTTGTCATTCCGAGCGCAGCGGGGAATCTGCGTTTGGCTGTGAACTGCAGACGCGTGGCTGCGCTCTGGATGCCAATTCACAAAAGCTGATGATTGTGGAACTTTGTGCAGAGACTTGCTCTGACGTTTTATGCGAATCTTCATCGGCATCGATCTCGACGACGAAATCCGCCGCAAGATCGCACGCTTTCTCGAAGGCGTCGGCGGCTTTGCGTCGGAGGCGCGCTGGGTTCGTCCGGAATCGCTGCACATCACGCTGAAGTTTATCGGCGAACAGAAAGAGGAACAGGTGGCGGCAATTGCCGAGCGCCTTCGGCTGGTGCGGAGCGGGCCGATCGATATCCGGATGGCGGGCCATGGGTTCTTCCCTACTCCGAAGGCGCCGCGAGTGTTCTGGATCGGCATTCACGCGGGGCCAGCGTTTGCCGCGCTCGCCACACAGATCGACGCCGCCGTCGGCGAACTGGGCATCCCTCGCGAAAAACGCGAATTCAGCCCGCACCTGACGCTGGCGCGCGCGGGGGGCGGATCGGGCGATCCCAAGTGGCGCAAAGGCGACCAGCCCAATTCCGTATTCTCGGTGCTCCAAAAGCGCCTCGCAACCCTGGGCGAAATTGATTTTGGCACAATGACCGCCGACAAGTTTATTCTCTACCAGAGTCAGCTTTCGCCCGCGGGCTCGAAGTACACGAAGCTGGAGCGCTTCCCGATGCCGCCAGCGGAAGGTAGCTGAGTTATCCATGAGCGTGACTCAATTTTTTGTTACCGCTGCCGTAAGCTACCTGTTCGGCTCGATCCCTTTTGGTTATTTGCTGGTACGAGTCATTAAAGGGCAAGACGTGCGCGCCAGCGGCAGCGGCAACATTGGCGCCACCAACGTGGCGCGCAAATCTCGCGCACTCGGGATAGCGACCCTGATTCTTGACGCCGGCAAGGGACTGGCCGCCGTTGTATTCGCGCGGCTTTATTTTAACGTGCCCCACCGCGGTTTTCTGCTGAGCGTTGCGGCCCTGTTTGCCATCGTCGGACATTTGTATCCGGTGTGGCTCAAGTTTCGCGGGGGCAAAGGCGTGGCAACGAGCCTGGGAGCATTCGCATTACTCACGCCGAAGTCTATTCTGTGCATGGTGGGGCTGTTCCTTGTGCTGGCCGTTGCCCTCCGCTATGTTTCCCTGGGCTCGATCGCCGCGGCGGCGTCGTTTCCGCTGCTGGCATGGGCGTTCCACGAATATGACGGGGCGGGCCAATTGCTGATGATTGCGGCCGTCTCGGCGCTGGTCATCTGGAAACACCGGCACAACCTCGGCCGCCTGACCGCTGGAACGGAAGCCAGGATCGGAGAAAAGGTCGAAGAGAAATGAAACCGGGAGTGAAATCGGGGGCAAAACACCGATGAGCCGAATGGTTGTTGTGGGCGCTGGCGCCTGGGGCACCGCCCTTGCGATCGCATTAGCGCGCAAGGGCACGCACTCGATTCGTCTTTGGGCCCGCGAACAAGAACTGGTCGAGAGCATCGCGAAGAATCGCGTGAATCAATATTTCCTGCCCGGCTTCGAACTGCCGGAGGCGATTGAGGCAACCAACAACCTGGAGGCCGCGCTCGAAGGCGCCGAGATTGTGGTCAGCGTCGTGCCCTCGCAGCACTGCCGGTCGCTCTTCGAACGTATGGTACCGGCGCTCCATCCGGAAACGCTCCTGGTCAGCTGCACCAAGGGGCTCGAGAACACAACGCTGTTCCGCATGACCGAGGTGATCGCGGAGGTAGCTCGAGGGCGTAACTTTACTCCGCGGGTGGGAGCGCTGAGCGGTCCGTCTTTCGCCAAAGAAGTTGCACGCGGCGACCCCACCGCAGTCACCGCGGCATCTTGCGACAGCGAACTCGCGCGCGCCGTGCAGCAAGCATTTAACAGTTCCCGGTTTCGCGTCTACACCAATGACGATGTCATTGGCGTGGAACTGGGCGGAGCGCTGAAGAACATCATCGCAATTGCAGCGGGCATTTGTGACGGCCTGGATCTCGGCCACAATTCGGTCGCGGCCCTTATCACGCGGGGCCTGGCTGAAATCGCGCGCCTGGTGCTGGCTTGCGGCGGCCGGCTCGAGACCATGGCCGGGCTGGCAGGCCTCGGCGACCTGGTGCTCACCTGCACCGGCGACCTGTCGCGCAATCGCAGCGTAGGCGTTGAACTCGGCAAGGGCCGAAAACTTCCCGACATCATTGCTGGCATGCACGGCGCCGTGGCGGAAGGCGTTTTCACCACCAAGGCCGCCTTGGGACTGGCGCGTAAGAAGAATGTCGAGATGCCGATCACAGAACAGATGTTTGCCATTCTCGAGCAGGGGAAAGCGCCGCAGCAGGCGATCGAAGAGTTGATGATGCGGGCCGCGCGCAGCGAAGTGTGAGCCGTGGATGGCTTTGGTTGCGTCTTAACAGCGCACCGGCGCGCTCCAGGCAACTGAAGGAAAAATCAAGCCGCCGGGATTGCAGAGAACGCCGAGCATGAACACGGTCTGAAACGTGGCCGGCAAGAGTTGTATGAAAGTTCCCGAACCTCTGTCCAGAGTTTGCATCAGCCCCACGTTCTCTGCGATCCCGGCGGTTGCTTTTATCCTTCCATGGTTGAAACATCTCCCGCGTCGATCCCCAGTTCTTTCGCCTTCAGGAAACGCCGCAGAATCTTGCCTGATCGGGTCTTCGGCAGCCCGGCCACAAATTCGATGGACGAGGGCGTCGCGATCGGTCCTAAGTTCACGCCGGACATGCTCGGTCAGCGCTGCTGCAAGTGCTTCCGATGGAGTGTGTCCAGCTCGACACTGCACGAAACACTTGATGGTTTCACCTTTCAGTTTGTCGGGAACTCCGATGGCGGCCGCTTCCGCAACTGCGGGATGGGAAACGAGCGCGCTCTCCACTTCGGCGGTTCCGATGCGGTGCCCGGCGACGTTCAGGACGTCGTCGGCGCGCCCCAATACCGTGATGTAGCCGTCCTTATCCTTTAACGCTACATCTCCCGTGATATAGCAACCGGGAATCACTTTCCAGTCGCGTTCATAGCGCTCGGCATTGCCCCAGACCGTCCGCAGCATATGCGGGAACGGGCGTTTCAACACCAGGCGTCCGCCGACGCCAGGCGGCACGGACTTGCCTTGGTCATCTACCACGTCCGCTTCCGACCCGGGTACGTTGACACCGCACTTGCCCGGGCGCATGGGGTAGCTTGCGGGCGTACCGATCGCCGGACCTCCCAGTTCCGTCTGCCACCAGTTGTCGATGACGTAGCCCCACTTGCCGTCGCCCGCCAGATAGGTTTGGGCCCATCGCCAGGCTTCCGGGTTCAAAGGCTCGCCGGCGCAGGCCAGCACGCGCAAGGAAGTGAGGTCGTATTTTTGCGGATATTGCTCGCCAAAGCGCATGAACATGCGCAGGGCGGTCGGGGCGGTAAAGATCTTGGTCACTGCATAGCGCTCGACGATCTCCCAGGCGATGCCGGGGTTCGGATAGTCGATAGCGCCTTCGCGGAACAATGTTGTGGCGCCCGCGCACAGCGGAGCATAGACAATGTAAGAGTGTCCGACCACCCAGCCGATATCGGATGTGCACCAGAAAACATCGCGCTCGCCCACATCGAAATAGCTCTTCAAGTGGTAGGTCGTGCCGACCATGTAGCCGCCGTGCACGTGCAGCACGCCTTTCGGTTTGCCGGTCGAACCCGATGTATAGAGCAGGAAGAGCGGGTCTTCGGAATCCATTTCCTCGGCCGGACACACCGGCGGGAATTTCATCAGGCTGTTAAAGTCGACTTCGCGCCCGCGCAGCTCGATCGGCTGGCGCGAGAAAACAACCACTTTCTGCACCGAATTCGATCCCGTCGAGCGCCTCGTCCACAATCGGCTTGAGCGGAACAACTTTGCCCCGCCGGAATCCGACATCGCCTGCAATCACCACCTTCGCCTCCGCGTCGGTAATGCGGTCGCGCAGCGCGGTATGGCCCAGGCCGGCATACACAACCGAGTGAATGGCTCCGATGCGCGCACACGCCAGCATCGCGATCGCGCCTTCTAACGTGAGCGGCATGTAGATGACGACGCGGTCGCCCTTGCCTACGCCCAGCGACTTCAGTCCGTTCGCGAAGCGACAAACCTGGCGATAGAGCTGGCCATAGGTGACAATGCGCTCCGCTCCGTCCTCGCCCAGCCAGATAAACGCGGCGCGGTTGCAGCGGTCCGAGTTGGCATGCCGGTCGAGCGCGTTGACGGTGATATTGGTCTTGGCTCCAAGGAACCATTTGTGGTTCACGCCGTCGAACTCCAGCACCTTGGACCACGGCTTCGTCCAGGTGAACTGGCGCGCCTGTTCCGCCCAGAAACCATCGGGATCCTGAATGGAGCGGTCATATTCCGCCTTCCAGTTCTTGGTCAGAACCTGATCGGTCACAATTTTCGGCGCGGGATATTCTTCTTCGCCGGAAAGCAGATTGGAGATGTTATTCGGGGTGGTGGTTGCGGCCATGCGGAGCTCCTTGGCACTACAATGTGCCGGATTTGAACCGGCAGGATGGAGGGGATTTTCGTCGGCCTAGATACGGCGCGCAGTGACCCAGATCACAAGGCTGTGTTCAGGGCTTGCAGGTTAAAACTGTCTCTATTGGTCGAGAACGTGGCGGACCTTGCGCAGCAGCGTATCGAGCGGGAACGGTTTCTGAAGAACGACCGTGTTGGCGTCCAAATCGCCCCTTAAGAATGCCTCGTCCGGATTGCCGGACATGAACATTATTTTCATCCCCGGGCGCAGATGGGTAAGGCGATTTGCCAAATCATATCCGCCCAGTCCGGGCATGAGAATGTCGGTCACAAGCAAGTCAATTGGATTTGTCTGCTGCTTCGCGATCTCGAGGGCCCGGTTGCCGTCGGCGGCGCAGAGAACGGAATATCCGCTGCGTTTGAGGGCCTCATGAACAAGCTCGAGAATCTCCTTCTGATCCTCTACCAGCAGAATCGTTTCGGTTCCCCGGGCTTCGGAAGCACTGTGTTTGCGCTTTTTATGAGTTACCTCGGTTCCCTGCTCAGCCATCGGAAAGTAGATTTCAAACGTAGTTCCCCGCCCGGGCTCGCTGTGCACGCAAATCCATCCGCCAGTCTGCTTTACGACCCCATAGACGATGGCGAGACCGAGGCCGGTTCCCTGCCCCAATCTCTTGGTGGTGAAGAAGGGCTCAAAAACATGATTCAGGACGTCCGTCGACATCCCTATGCCCGTGTCCCCTACGGTGAGAAGCACATATTTGCCGGCAGGAATCTCGCCCTCACGCGCCGCGAGCGGCTGCTTCAGCTCGGCAGTTCTTGTCGCGATCGTCAGCTTGCCGCCTTCCGGCATCGCATCGCGTGCATTGACCGCGAGGTTCAAGATGACTTGCCCGAGTTGTCCCGGATCCGCCTTCACGAACTGCGGCGTCTCATGCGGCACCACATCGAGCACAATCTGATTTGCAATCAGCCGCTGAAGCATCGTGGACATTTCCGTGAGCACGGTATTCAAGTCCAATACCCGAAGCTGGAGCAGTTGGCGGCGGCTGAAAGTCAGCAACTGGCGGGTTAGAGCGGCCGCTTGCGTAACCGCCCGTTCGATGTCGAGGGTATCCTTATATGCGGGATCCTGAGGAACAAACCGGCCCCGCAGCCGTTCGTTATGGGCATGAATGAGCATGAGCAGGTTATTGAAGTCGTGCGCCACTCCTCCCGCTAACTGACCGACCGCCTGCATTTTTTGGGAATGGCGAAGTTGTTCTTCCAACCGTCTGCGGTCGGTAATGTCATGCATTACCCCCTGCATCAGGATCGCGCTGTCGTCCCCGGGCAACAGAACGCCTTCGTCCCGGAACCACAGCACCCGCCCATCCCGGGCAATCATGCGATATTCGGCGTGAAACAGCTGCCTGGTTTCCTGAAACTGTTTTTCCGCGCCGAATGCAATCTCTCGATCTTCATGGTGGATATGGTTGATCCAGTTGCACGGATCCGAAAGCCATTCCTCAGGCGAGAATCCAAGGATGGTTTGGATCTGGGGACTCACGTAATGCCAAGGTCCCTCGGCGCCCAATTCCGCGATGTAGGTAATGGCCGGCAGGCGCTCCACGAGCGTTCGATAGCGGTCCTCGGCGGCGCGCAACTCGGTTTTGTCTCGGTTGCGTTCAATCGCCAGCGCCGCCAAATGAGTGGCATGCGCCACCAGTTGAACGTGCTGAGCATCCGGTGTGCGCGGCTCCCGGTAGTAGATCGCGAAGGTGCCAAGAATTGTGCCGTCTTGCGAAGTGATCGGACTCGACCAGCACGCGCGCAATCCATATTGCAGCGCCACATGTTTGAAGTCCGCCCATAAAGGATCGGTCGCGATATCGGAGACCACCACCGGCGCCTTCCGGTAGATGGCCGTGCCGCAGGACCCGGCGCGCGGACCGGCTTTCGCGCCATCAATGGCGCGCGAGTATTCTTCCGGAAGGCTGGGGCCGGCGGCACTGCGCAGAGTTACACCGTCGGCGTCAAGCAGGATCACCGAGCACTGTAACCCGCCTTGCTGTTTTTCGATCTCCCGGCACAAAGCCTCGAGCGTGCGCTCCAGAGGCCCCTTGCCGATAATCAGCGCAAGGATCTTGTCGTCGAGCAACGAAAAAGCGTCCAGCCGTCCCCATGCACCGCTCGTTTGCGCTTTTTGAGTTCCGGCAGACATCGCGATCCTGCCTAATCTTGAGCCGGGAGTCAGTGACTACCAAGTTACGAGAGTAATCGTGCGCAGATAGGGGTTCGAGCGTCGAAAGCGGCTCGACTTTTTGGAGTGGGAGTTCGGGAGCGACCACGCGGGAGGTCAACCGAACAAGTTCACTGGTGCCCGGAGTCGGAATCGAACCGACACGTCCTGTTACGGACCCGGGATTTTAAGTCCCGTGCGTCTGCCAGTTTCGCCATCCGGGCATGCAGACAAGATGCGTGGCGCAACGTCCCTTTGAATCGTACTATGGCCCAGCGAATTTGTGATCGTCGCCTCTTGACGCCCAACGCCGCGCGGGCGGCGGCGCTCACAGTTCCCTATCCAAGTGTTGGAAAAGCAAATTGTTGTGCGCATGCGCAATTTGCTGCACAGTGGGACGAAGGGTTGACAATTCCGTGCTCGAAGCTCACGCCCACGGCAATTGAAAAACCGCGCCGTTTCTTGCTTGACTCCGTCCTTTTTCCCCGCCACACTATCAAGACCCGGACGGCCCGTGTCCACGCCCCCGGATCCCCCTTAAACCACCCACCTACCCAGGAGGTAGTGCCATCCATGCTGCGCCGTCTCGTTCTGCCCGCTTTGCTTGTCTTGCTCGTCGCTCATAGTCTACGCAGTGAGGCTCAGCAGCCAGAAGTCCGCACGGGCATTTTCCGCGGGATGAGGGTGACGTATAACTGGGTGCCCAGTAAAGACGGCAAGGGCCCTGGCAAAGCTGTGTACCAGGGCGACATTCTCCTCGACCACGTGCAGCAGATCCCCGAGAGAAGCGGCCCGCAACCACAAAGCGTTGGGATTGCCTACGCGCAATATTTATGGCCGAAGGTGGGCAGCGTCTATGAGATCCCCTATACCATTGACCCCTCGTCGGGCGATCTTACCAATCTCAACACCGCCATCTCACAGTTCAACAGTAATTTTTCGGGCCTGATCCAGCTTGTTTCCTACACGAGCCAGACCGACTACGTCAATTTCGATTTCGATCCCAGCGACCTCAGCGGCGTCTGCGAAGCCTACGAAGGCCGCGTCGGAGGAGAGCAGACTGTTGGCGGCTCGGGAAGCTGCACCGTGGCCACTATTCTCCACGAGATGGGACACACGGTCGGCGTCTGGCACGAGCAGTCGCGGCCCGACCGCGAGACTTACGTGAGCGTCAACTACGGCGCCGTCATCAAAGGCTCGCGCTCGAATTTCGACAAGCTGCTCGATAACGAGCAGCTACTGACGCCCTACGACTACGCTTCCGTCATGGAGTACCCGGCATTTTCTTTCTCGCGTAACGGAGAGCCCGCCATCGAATCGATCCCGGCCGGCATGCCGCTCTCGAACTCGAACGGCTACAGCGCCGCGGACATGGACGGTATTCAACGCCTTTACGGCGCGATTCCCACCCAAGTGACCGTGACCAGCAATCCTCCCGGACTCCAGGTAATCGTCGATGGCTCGACCGTTACAACGCCGCAGGTCTACAACTGGGCGCTCAATTCCACGCACACTCTAAATGTCTCCACGACCCCGCAGACGCTCAACGGCATCAACTACATCTACGGCCGCTGGAACGATTCGACCGCCCAGAGCCACACCATTACCGTCACGCCCGGCAACAACATGGTGACGCAGCCTGCGAGTTCGCCTGCCGTTACGGTCTATTCGGCAAACTTCATTCAGCTCGTTCCTTATGCCAACACAATCTATCCGACCGGCACGGGAACCGTTACACCGTCGCCGGCACCATTGACGTATTCCCCGCTAAGCGGCCAGTACTACATCATTCGCCAGCCAGTCACGCTGACCGCGAATCCTAACCCGGGCGAGAATTTCTACGCCTTCCTCAATTCTCCGTACTGGCTCCCTGGTGGAGTCGGCGCGAATCCGAAGTCCTTTTATGTGATGGAGGATGGAACCGGTATCAGCTTGACGACGGAATTCACGACTTCTCCGGTTTACACCGTTACCACGAATCCTGTCGCCTCGAACGTCTACCTTTATGCGGACGGAACATTCTGGTATGCGCCCAAGAACTTCGCTCTTCCTTATGATTCCGGCTGGACCGCCTCCAGCGTGCACCCGTTGAACATCGACTCGCCCGAGTATCCGTGGAGTTCGAACACACGATTTGCGTTCTCGAACTGGAGCGATGGCGGCGCGCAAAGTCACAGCGTAACGCTGCCCTCAAGCGGCGGCGCAACCTATACGGCAAACTTGATTCCGCAGTATTACATCACTGACTATGCCAACGAAACCTGTGCCGGGTCTGTCGGAGTCTCGCCGTCGTCGCCCACCGGCGACGGTTTCTATCCCACCGGCGGTCTGCTGACCTTTACCGAAAGTAAAAACACCGGGTGGACATTTACGGAATGGCTCTACGATCTCACCGGCGCCACAAGCCCTCAGAATCTCACCGTCAGCGATGAAGTTCTGGTTGTGTCCGACTACAGCACTACCTCGACACCTTTGCAGCTGACCAGCATCAGCCCGCCCAATGCCACCGCGGGAGCCGCCGGGTTCACGCTCACGATCAACGGCGCGGGTTTCACTTCTTCCACCGCCGCCTACATTGGAGGTTTTTTTCCCGCGGCGACCTTCGTGAGTTCCACGGAAGTCACCGTACCGATCCTTTCCTCCGACATCGCGGCGGCCGGAGCCTTCCAGGTTGCGGTTGGAAATTTCCCGTCCGGCGCAGCCTGCGCCGCCTACGTTCCCACCACGTTCTATGTGCTGCTGCCGTCAGGAGCAACGGCCAGCGTCAGCCCGGCCAGCTTGAGCTTTGGCAGCGTGGCGGCGGGTACGGCAAGTTCGTCGAAGCCTATTACTCTCGCCAACAACGGCACCGGCCCGCTCAGCATCAGCTCGATTGCGGCCAGCGGAGATTTCTCCCAGACCAATAACTGCGGCAGTTCTCTCGCAGGCGGAAATAGCTGCACCATCAACGTGACCTTCAACCCCACGATCGCCGGAGCCGTGACGGGTGCAGTCACCTTTAGCGACGGCGTCGCCACCAGCCCGCAACTTGTAACCCTGACCGGTACAGGAGTTGATCCCCTAACTTTCAAAGCCGCCAGCCTCGCTTTCGGAACCGTTGCCGTCGGCAAGGCTTCGGCTAAAGCCGTCACCGTGACCAATAATCAGGGCGCCAGCATCAGCCTGAGCCCGTCAGCAAGCGCCGACTACTCGATCACCGGCGAAACCTGCGGCTCGTCGCTTGCGCCCGCCGCGAAATGCACCATCACCGTCACCTTTGCTCCCACTTCGAGCGGTTCGATTCAAGGCGGCCTGGCGATCGCGACCAACGGCGCGCTCAGCCCGCAGATTGTGGCGCTTTCTGGAACGGGCAGCGGCGGCCCAACCGTTCCGCTTACATTCAGCCCCACCACTCTCAGCTTCGCGGCGACTGGCATCGGCGTGACCAGCGCTCCAAAGACCATTACCGTCACCAACGGCAGTTCGAACCCGATAACGATCTCGGCGCTAAGCGCCAGCACCGGCTTTTCCGCAACCGGAAGCGGTGCCACGCCCTGCGGTGGTCCGCTCGCAGCGTCCGCAAAATGCACGCTGGCAGTGACGTTTACCCCGAGCAATACGGGCTCCACGAAAGGCGCGGTTGCCATCGCAACCTCCAGCGCCGGCAGTCCGCAGATCATTGACGTGAGCGGCACCGGCGCACTGCCCGCTACCCTGTCTCCAACCAGCCTCTCGTTTGCCGCCCAGGCCGTCGGCACCACCAGCGCCGCCAAGACGGTCACGCTGACCAATGACTCCGGCGCAACCCTGACCATTTCGAGCATCGTTGCCAGCGGTGATTTCAGCGACGCTCCTTCCGGGTCGAAGAAATGCGGCGCAACGCTGGCCGCAGGAGCCAAATGCACTTTCAGCGTGACGTTCACCCCCAATGTGACGGGCGCGATCAGCGGAGCGGCAACCGTCACGCATAACGCACCCCTCGGTCCGGCGGTAATCAAACTGACTGGAACCGGGCAGTAGTATCGGCGATGTAGCAGGGCGAACTGAGGCCTGGAATCCGAGAGTCAGCCACTCGGCCCGCTGCGGGACTCAGAGTCTTTCCTGCCGATTTGTCATGATTTGTATTTTGGCGCGCGAAATTGGCAATTCGCGCCCTCCGCTGTGCCTTGAAAGCAACTTTTCAGCACAATTTGGGTTCCATATAGTTAGGGTGAATTCCCGGGAGGAAATCTTGCGAGCAACCCGCTTCTTTCTTCAACACGTTCGTTGCAGTTTCGCTGTAAAGGCTGTTTTCCTGGCGCTGATGAGCTTGATATGGGCAGCTTCGGCCTGCGCCCAGAGCGGCTCCATGAGCCCCAACCAGGGTGAGTCCGACGGTGTAAGCGTCGGTGGCAAGTGGCTCGAGTTTCACTCGGACGACCCAATGACCGGCGCCAAGAAGGTCCGCTTTGAGCTGCAGTCGGACAACTATTTCCGCGAAGATTCCAACTACAAGCCCAGAGTGAATCTATATTGCAACAACGGCAAGCTTAAGTTGGCGGACTTCAACCCCGGCGTTCGGCTGCCTCCACCGAATCGTCCCGGATTCTGGGGACAGCCGCAGCTCGAAGTGATGGTCCGGGTTGATGATGTTCATTACTACAAGGGTTGGAATTGGGAACGCGGCCATTTCCTGTCGATGGATAAAGGCACTGCGCGTGGCTTACTGAGTGCGCAGGTCTTCAAGGTTGAGCTGCCGACCCGCAGTGGAAGACAGATCGCCGAGTTTTCGCCCGGCGGGCTCGATTTCGGAAGGGTCAAGGAAGCCTGCGACCTCACGCCGAAAAAGCCCAGCAACGACTGAGTAGCACGAGCAGTGAGACACAAAAGCACGAAGACACGCCCTTTTCGGGGAGGCATCGCGCCTCCCCATTTTTTTGCCAAAACCCGCCTTTCGGGGGCCGCTCCAGCACATTTGCGCAGTATCCATTCTGGTGCTTCCATCCGCCGCGCCAGTTCCCTGCTTTGTTTTATATACTTTAGCGACAGCCATTCCGCGGCTCACACGTCCCTGTGATATCGGGCACAGCCCGCTTCCGGCTCGCTGGAAGAAGATAGGTCGTAACCGCAACTGGGGGATTCATGAAGAAAGTACTGATCCTGGGAGCCGCAGGCCGCGACTTTCACAACTTCAATGTAGTTTTCCGCGACAATTTGGACTATCAGGTTGTAGCTTTTACGGCCACCCAGATTCCCGATATTGCCGGCAGGCGTTATCCAAGCGAGTTGGCCGGGCGTTTGTACCCGGAAGGAATTCCGATCTTTGAAGAAAAGGATATGGAGCAGCTGATCGCCGATGAGAAAATCGACACGGTTGTCTTTTCTTATAGCGACGTCTCCTATCCCACGCTCATGCACCTGGCTTCGCGCGCCGTGGCTGCTGGCGTCGATTTCTGGCTGCTCGGCACCGAACATACTCAGATCAAATCGACGGTCCCGGTCGTCTCGGTATGCGCGGCTCGTACCGGCTGCGGCAAGAGTCCGGTTTCGCGGTTCGTGGCTGCCAAGCTTCGTGAGCAGGGCCACAAGCCGGTGGTGATTCGCCATCCTATGCCCTACGGGAACCTGGCAGAGCAGGCTGTGCAGCGGTTCGCTACCCTTCAGGATCTCGACCTGCAGCAATGCACCATCGAAGAGCGCGAGGAGTATGAACCGCACATTCAACTCGGGACGGTGGTCTACGCAGGCGTGGACTACGAAAAAATTCTGCGTCAGGCCGAGAAGGAAGCCGACGTCGTCCTTTGGGACGGAGGCAACAACGATACTCCCTTCTACGCTTCCGATCTTGAGATTGTGGTCGTTGACCCGCACCGCCCCGGTCATGAACTCGCCTACTTCCCGGGCGAGGTGAATCTGCGGCGCGCGGATGTCGTAGTCATCAACAAGGTTGACACCGCTGCCAAGCACGACATCGAGACTGTCCGGCAGAACATCAAGCTGGCCAATCCCAAAGCCACGGTAGTCGAAACTGCCTGCCGTGTATCGGTGCCATCGCCCGAAATGATCAAAGGCAAGCGCGTTCTGGTCGTCGAGGATGGTCCAACGCTCACGCACGGGGAGATGCCCTACGGCGCAGGCGTGGTCGCAGCGCGGCAGTGTGGCGCGCTGGAATTGATCGACCCGCGGCCCTTCGCCGTCGGATCGATCCGCCGCACCTACGAGCGTTATACCCATCTGAACAGCCTGCTCCCTGCCATGGGCTACAGCGCCATGCAGCGGCATGAACTGGAAGAGACGATCCGTTGTGTGCCTTGCGATCTCGTGATCGTTGCCACGCCGATCGATCTGGCGCGGGTGATCAAGATCGACAAACCGGCCCTGCGAGTCAGCTACGAAGTCGAAGAAATGACCAAACCGGGCCTGGCTGAAAAACTAGCCGGTCTAACGACGCATAAGCACGAGCACGTGCTGGCGTAAATCGTGGCTGGACGGGCGCCTCGCCCGTCCAGCCGTGGCATTCGCGCCAATAGACTTCACGAGAAAAGGCAGACCATGAACGCGACAGATTTTCTCTCGATCAAAGACTTCTCGCCCTCTGACATTCAATATCTGCTCACATTGGGCCGCCAGGTGAAGGCTCACCCCATCACCTACAGTGAAACGCTAAAGCGCAAGACGCTGGCGCTGATCTTCGAAAAGCCCTCGCTGCGCACACGCGTCAGCTTCGACGTGGGCATTCAGCAACTCGGCGGCTTTTCGATTTACCTCTCGCCCGCCGAAATCAACCTCGGCAAGCGCGAGTCGGTTTATGACGTAGCCAAGAATCTGGAGCGCATGGTCCAGGGAATTATGATCCGCACCTTCGCACACGAGATCGTCGAACAGCTGGCGGAATACGCGAGCATCCCGATCATCAATGGCTTGACCGACTATAGTCATCCCTGCCAGGCTCTCGCCGACTACATGACGATGTGGGAGGCCAAGGGCAAACTTGAAGCCCTGAAGGTCGCGTACGTCGGAGACGGGAACAACGTCGCGCACTCGCTGATGTTTGCCGGCGCGCAGTTGGGCTCGCACGTCTGGGTAGCAACGCCGAAAGGATACGAGCCGAAAGCCGACGCTCTGAACTGGGCCCGCGAGCGCGCCCGAGTCACCGGCGGCACATGCACTGTAACCAACGACCCGCGTGAGGCTGTGGCAGGCGCCGACGTTGTCTACACCGACGTCTGGGCTAGCATGGGGCAGGAAGCGGAGAAGGAGAAGCGCCACGCGATCTTTGCGGCGTTCCAGCTGAACAACAAGTTGTTCGGCCAAGCCAAGCGCGACGCTATCTTCCTGCACTGCCTGCCCGCTCATCGCGGTGACGAAGTCACCGACGACGTGATTGATTCGCCGCAGTCGCTGGTTTTCCAGCAGGCGGAAAACCGGTTGCACGCGCAAAAGGCTGTCATGATCGAATTGATGAAAGACGAGTTCGTAAAGCTGCCGGATCTCGCAGAATTACGCGAAATAGCACACGTCTAAAGAGCAGTCGACAGTAGGTGCCCCAGGTTCGCGCCCGTTCTTTGGGCCTAACCTGAGCGCCAGCCCCGTGAGTCTCATGAAAACCATCCTCCTGGCCATCGGCGGAAACTCTCTGATCCGAGCCGGCGAAAAAGGCACGATGGCCGAGCAGTCGGCAAACGCGCGCCGCACCGCGCGCGAAATCGTCGCCTTGCTCCGCGATGGCTTTCGCGTCGTGCTCACCCACGGAAACGGTCCTCAGGTCGGCGCCGCTCTTCTCCGCTCCGAGGCTGGAGCCAGCCAGGTCCCGCCCCTGCCGCTTGACGTCTGCGGTGCCGCCACCCAGGGTGAAATCGGTTACATCCTCGAGCAAGCTCTGGATGCGGAGCTGCGCGCGGCCGACCTTAAAGTGCCCGTCATCAGCGTGCTCACCCAAACCGTCATCTCGCTCGACGATCCCTCCATGAAGCATCCCACCAAGCCCGTCGGGCCGTTCTACTCGCGCGAGGAAGCGGAGCGTAAACGCCAACTCGGATGGCAGATCGTCGAAGACGCCGCGCGCGGCTACCGGCGCGTCGTTCCTTCGCCCGAGCCCATCGAGATTCTCGAGCTCGAGGTCATTCGCGGCTTGGTCGAGCGCGGAGTGCTGGTTGTCGCCTGCGGCGGTGGCGGCATTCCGGTGGCGTGGCAAGGCAAACAGCCCGTGGGCGTCGAGGCAGTCATCGACAAAGATCGCGCTTCCGCCCTGCTCGCCGCGCATCTGCATGCCGACCTGTTCGTCATCTCCACCGACACCGACTTCGTCTACCTCGATTACAAGAAGCCCACACAACGCCCGCTCAAGGAAGTTGGCGCGGCGGAACTCGAAGGCTATATGGCAGAAGGCCATTTTCTGCCGGGAAGCATGGGGCCGAAAGTCCAGTCGGTGCTGCGCTTCCTGCGCGATGGCGGAAAGCAGGCCATCATCGCCTCGGCCGAAAACCTGCGGCAGGCGGTGGCCGGACATACCGGCACGCACATGTATCCTGATAAGGTCGCTTCCACGCATAAGCCGGAAGCGGAAACCGCCCATCCCGCCGGAGGACGCAGATCATGACGCACCGGAAAATCAGTACTCATCTTCTCGCGGGAGTGCCGCCCGTCGATGCGCGCACCGGCGCAAGGCCGAAGCACGTTGTCGAATCGCAGCAGTTCACGGTTCCGCTGCTGATGGAACTCTTCGACCGTTCGCGTGGCATGGAACGCGTGGCCGCACGCGGAGGCACGCTCGACTATCAGCACCGCATCATGGCTACGTTGTTCTATGCGCCTTCCACGCGCACGCGCTTTTCTTTCGAAGCTGCCATGTTGCGTCTGGGCGGCCGCGTGCTCTCAACCGAGCAGGCCGGCGTGTTCTCGTCGGAAATCGAGTCGGAACAGGTTGAGGATTCCATCCGCATCCTGGGCGGCTATTGCGACGTGATCGTGATCCGCCACCACGCCCCCGGCGGAGCCAAGCGAGCGGCGCAGGTTTCCGCCATACCCGTCATCAATGCGGGCGACGGCGGCGGCGGTCAGCATCCCACCCAGGCCCTGCTCGACCTTTACACTATCTATCGCGAACGCCCCATCAACGGCCTTTCGGTCGCCATCATCGGCGAACTCGACAAAGGCCGCACCGCTCGTTCGCTGGCCTATCTGCTAGCCAAGTTCGACCGCGTAAAAATATTCTTCGTCAGCCCCCCGGAATTGCAGATGAAACCCGACATTCTTGAATATCTTGACGAGCACGACGTCAGCTATGAGCTGGAATCGGATCTGGAGCGCGTGATTCCCGAGGTGGATGTTATCTATCAGACGCGCATTCATCCCGAGCGCGTGCGCGGAGAAAATCGAACCGCGCTGCAGCGCTATGCGATCGATTCCGCGATGGTGGGCCGGATGAAGTCCGACGCACTCATTCTTCATCCGCTGCCCCGCACGGCCGAGCTCGACCGGTCGGTAGACGACGACCCCAGGGCGCTTTATTTTCGCCAGGCGAAAAACGGCCTCTTCGTACGCATGGCGCTCCTGACCATGCTGCTGGAAGGAAATTAGAGCGTAGCGCCGGCAACCTGCCGGCGGTTCCGAGGGCGCCTCGCCCTCGGCGCCGAGTCCGGGGACACGGTGGACAGCGCTCGGCTCTGCAGCACTATCGCAACCAGACTAGAATAGCTGTATCCATCGAAAGGAATCGAAGGGACCCTTATGACCGTTACCGAACACATCCTCCACACCTCCGAACTCGTAGAGCTGGAAAACAAGTACGGAGCCCACAACTATCATCCACTCGACGTGGTCATCGAGCGCGCCGACGGCGTTTGGGTCTACGACGTCGAAGGCCGCCGCTACCTTGATTGTCTGGCCGCCTATTCCGCCGTAAACCAGGGCCACTGCCATCCCAGCATCCTGCGCACCCTGACCGAGCAGGCGCAAAAAGTCACGCTGACGTCCCGCGCCTTTCGCAACGAGCAGCTGCCGCTGCTTTATCAGGATCTACATAAGCTGACCGGGTACGACAAGGCTCTGCCCATGAATTCCGGGGCCGAGGCGGTCGAGACTGCGCTGAAGACCGCGCGCAAGTGGGGCTACAAAGTCAAAGGCATTCCCCAGGACAAGGCCGAGATCATCGTCTGCGCCAACAATTTTCACGGCCGCACAATTTCGATTGTCAGCTTCTCCACCGATGAGCAATATCGCGACGGCTTCGGCCCCTTCACCCCAGGCTTCAAAGTGATTCCCTTCGGCGACGCGAAGGCCCTCCGCGAGGCGATCACTCCGAATACGTGCGCGTTCCTGGTCGAGCCGATTCAGGGTGAAGCCGGAATCGTCATTCCGCCGAAGGGCTTCCTGAAAGAAGCCGCCGAAATCTGCCGCCAGAATCGCGTTCTGCTCATGGCCGACGAGATCCAGTCCGGTCTGGGACGCACCGGCAAACTTTTTGCCTACATGCACGAGGGCATCACTCCCGACATTCTCATCGTCGGCAAAGCGCTCGCGGGCGGATACTATCCCGTCTCGGCCATTCTCGCTTCGCAGGAAATTATCGGAGTGTTCCAGCCTGGCGACCACGGCAGCACTTTCGGCGGCAATCCCTTGGGCTGCGCCGTAGCCCGCACCGCGCTCCAGGTACTGATTGAAGAAAAACTGGTCGAGCGGTCTGCTGAACTCGGCGCTTATTTCCTCGGTCTGCTGCGTACCCTGACTTCTCCTAACCTGAAGGAAGTGCGCGGCGTCGGGTTATGGATCGGGATCGAACTGCACAGCTCCGCGCGTCCTTATTGCGAAGCGCTGAAGGAAGTCGGAATCCTCTGCAAGGAGACCCACGACCACGTGATTCGCATCGCGCCCCCGTTGGTCATCAAGCGGGAAGAAATCGATTGGGCCTTCCCCCGGATTGAGAAGGTCATCGCCGGCGTCAAGAAAGGCTAATTCCGAGAGCCCTGTTGCTATCGCTCGAAAACTCGAAGGGTAGTGCCAGCATCCTGCCGGCTGTCCGGCGAGCGTCCTCGCCCGCCGGACAGCCGGTCAAGCCTCAGTTACAAGTGACATGCCCCGAGGAGGCGCAAACGTGAGGAAGTCATTTGCCATTGTCCTGGCGCTCGCGTTATTTGCGGCGGCACGGCCTGTCAAGGCTCAGGGACCAGCCCCAAAACTTGAGGTGTATGGCGGCTACTATTATGTGCGCTTCAACGTGAATGCCAGTGCCGTGGGCGGCGCATCCTCGGAAACATTCAACGGAAACGGCGGCGGCGGCCAACTCGAATACAACGCGAACGACCACCTCGGCTTTGTCGGAGATCTGGCCGGCTATGGCGCGACCAGTACCGTAAATGGCGCACTGGTCGGAGGAGCCTTTACCTATCTTTTCGGGCCCAGAGTGAACTTCCGACTCCGTAAAGTTACACCGTTCGCCCAGGTTCTCTTCGGAGGCATTCGCACAACCGCCGGGATTGGGCAATCCGCGTCCGAAAATAACCTCGCGTTGACGGCGGGCGGCGGCATCGATTTCCGGGTCTCCGGGCACGTCTCCGTACGCCCCATTCAGGCCGAGTACTTCATGACCAGACTCCCCGACGGCCTGAACAACCGCCAGAACAATCTGCGGGTGGGCGCGGGAGTCGTTCTGCGGCTCGGCCGAGATTAGTCTTCGCGCAACAATTTGCCTCTCGGCTCGCTGCATCCCTGACCTCTTCCCGCGAATCCAATGGTGGTATTGTGGGAGGCGCATGAAGATCGGCATCACCTGTTATCCAACCTACGGCGGCAGCGGCGTGGTCGCCACCGAACTCGGACTCGAACTGGCTCGGCGCGGCCATGAAATCCATTTCATTTCCTATTCCCAGCCCATCCGCCTGACCGGCCCCGAGCCCAACATCCATTACCACGAAGTCGAAGTCACCCGTTACCCGCTGTTCGAATTTCCGCCCTACGACTTGGCGCTGGCCACGCGCATGGCGGAAGTTTCGCAGCTCTATGAACTCGACTTGCTGCACGTGCATTACGCCATCCCGCACTCTGTAAGCGCGATGCTCGCCAAGCAGATGCTCGCCGCCACGCCGCCACGCAAGAATTTGCCTTTCGTCACCACTCTTCATGGCACCGACATCACACTGGTGGGGCTCGACCGTTCCTACCTTCCGATCACGCGCTTTTCCATTGAGCAGAGCGACGGCGTAACCGCCATCTCGCAGTACCTCCGCAACCGCACGCTCAAGGTTTTCGACATCAAGAACCACATTGAAGTCATTCCCAACTTTGTAAACTGCGACGAGTACCTGCGTAAGCCCGAATGGCTGGAGAAGCGCAGTGAATATGCCAGGGATGACGAACGGATTCTGGTGCACCTGTCGAACTTCCGCCCGGTAAAGCGCGTGCTCGATGTAGTCGAAATTTTCGACCGCGTCCGCAAGAAAATGCCCGCGAAGTTACTGCTGATAGGCGACGGTCCCGACCGTTCCCAGGCCGAATGGTTGGCCGTCCAGAAGGGCATCCACGAGCAGGTGCTCTTTCTCGGCAAGCAGGATCAGATCCGCGAGAAACTCGCGATCTCCGACATCATGCTGATGCCGAGCGAACTGGAGACCTTCGGTCTGGCGGCCCTCGAGGCGATGGCGTGTGAGGTAGTCCCCATCGCCACGCGTGCCGGTGGCGTGCCCGAACTTATCGAGCATGGTGTCACCGGATTTCTGGCTGATGTCGGGGACGTCGACACGATGGCGCGCTACGCAATCGATCTGCTCAGCGATGAATCGGCTCTTAGGGCCATGGGGAAGCGGGCCAGAGCCGTGGCCAACGACAAATTCTGCTCCTCAAAAATCATTCCGCTTTACGAAGACTTTTACCGAAAGGTGCTGGCGAAAGCGTCGTAGTGGTCATCAGTTCTTCGGCGTGCGGCAAGATCGGCAGACGCAGGCGAATCAGCGTCCCGCCGCCTTCACGGCCGTCAATCATCATTTTGGCCGCATCTCCATAGAGCACCTTTAGCCGCTCGGCCACGTTCGCCATGCCGATCCCCGCGCCTTCCACGCTGCCGCGCGCGAACTGCTGGGTCGCGCCGATTCCCACACCATCGTCTTCCACTTCAATCACCAGGCGCGACTTGATCACCCGGCTGCGCAGCGTAATGCTGCCGCCTTCGACCTTGGGCGCAAGGCCGTGCTTGATGCAGTTCTCCACCAGTGGCTGCAAAATCATGCTCGGCACCATCGCCTCGAGCGAAGCTGGATCGAGTTCCTTGACCACCTTCAGCTTGTCGCGCCCAAACCGCACGACCTCAATATCAAGATAGTTGTCGATAAATGCCACTTCTTCGTGCAAAGGAACAAAAGAATCCGTGCTGTGAAGCAACCGCCGGAGAATCGCCGCCAGCTTCAGAATCATCTCGCGCGCGGTATCCGGATCGAACCGCACCAGCGAAGAAATCGAATTCAGCGTATTGAACAAAAAGTGCGGATTGATCTGATTCTGCAAAGCCGTCAGACGCGCCTGCATCAGCAGCCGCTCCTGTTCTTCCAGCTTGATCTCAATGCGCACATTGTTGAAGATTTTCAATTCCGTGCCAACGGCCACCACGGCCGTCAAATAGATAAGGCCTTCCACCCACAAGCTCGGGCTTTCCAGAGAGTGAATCGCAGCTGGTCGAAAGGTATGCAGCTGGGTTTCGAGAAATCGTAAGGCGAGAATAGTGAAGAAAAACGTTACCTGCCAGTCAAACACGCGCGGACGCGGAATATTGCGCCGGATCCAGCGATAAATGCTGAGATCCACGAACGGCGAGAACGACCAGATGTCCTCCTGCTCGGGCGCAAACCGCCGCAACTGGCCCGCCACAATTCCGGAAAACACATTGAACGGCAGACTGAGCCACTCGCCATGCACAACCGCCGGCAGCGCCATCAGCGAACCGCCCACGGCGCCGCAGAGGCGCCCGCCGATCACTCCCAGCAGCAGCGTCGACTCGAACGAAAGATCGCCGGCCAGAAAGCTCCGGACGCTGACGCGAATCCAAACGCCCAGCGCCATCGGCAGTCCCATCCACAGCGCCAGATAGATCTTCTGCTGGGTCGTCCGATGCTCCTGGAAGAGCAGCTTCTTGAATTCCTTCGACCGCCCAAGCACCGTCGAAACGGTGGCCGCTACGCCCAGCTTCAGGAGCAACGTAACGAGAATGAGGCGCTGTTCAAGCATCCGAGCAACTTACTTCCCCAGAACATTCCGATCGGGTTCCGGGGTCTTCAATTCCGATCAGCCTCCGATTGTACCCGCCGCTTGTCGCAAAAGCTGCTCCACATCCGAGCCCGGTGGAACTCCGCCCTGCGCGAAATCGCGGCTGCCCCCGCCACGTCCGCCTGCCGACGCGAGCACCTGCTTCAGCAGCGTGCCCATGTCCGCCGCCCCGCCGGGCGATTGCGCAAACACCAGTCCCTGAGGGTTCACGGTGCTGGCAACGAGCGCGACGACCGGCACGCCTGCGCGCGTCACTTTCTGCGCGAAGAGCTTGGCGAAATTTGTGTCGCGATCGGAAAAAGTCTTCACGATGATTCCGCGGTCAGTCCTCATCGTCGATGCCCCCAGCGCGGCTTCGGCCATTGCCGCAGCGAGTTGCTCCAAAGCATCTTCCCGCTGCCGGCGCAGCGACTTCGACTCCTCGAAGCCCTTGCGGATCATCTCCGGAACATCGCCGAGCTGCGCCGAGTAAAGCGCGGCTGCTTCGGTCAACGTCGCGTAGTCGCGTCGCGCCATGCGCACGGCGCGTGTGCCGCACACGAATTCCACTCGCATTCCCTGCCGGGTCTTTTCCGTCTTGCGGAGCAGAATCGAACCCACCTGTCCCGTCGAGGCGACGTGCGTTCCGCCGCAGGCCGAAAGATCGAAATCCGCAATCTCAATCAACCGCAGTTCGTCCCGCTCTGCCGGAGGCAGCTTGCGCAAACCAAGCTTCTCCGCCTCCTCCCGCCGAACATAGCGAATCCGCACTGGACGATTCTCAAATACGATCTCATTCGCCCGTTTCTCTGCCCCGGCAACCTGCGCCGGACCGAGCGACCCGGTCGCCAGATCAATCGAGCAGTAATCCTCACCCATGTGAAACGAAACGGTCGGGAATTCATAGAGGAAAAGAAACGCCGCCGACAACACATGCTGCCCGGTGTGCTGCTGCATGTGATCGCGCCGCCGCTCGGGATCGATACTGCCATGCGCCACGGCGCCGAACATGACCGGCTTCGCAGGCGCTTCCAGGTAGTGAACAACGCGTCCATCTTCCGCTTCAGCCACTTCTGCAACGCGCAGCCGTTCGCCGGAACCCAGTTCAATCCACCCCGTATCGTGCACCTGCCCGCCACTGGTGGGATAAAACGCAGTCTCGCGGAGAACGATGGCCGGACGCGATTCGGCGCTTGAGCCAGCGGAGATAGCCGCGGCCTCCTCCACCACGGAGTCGAATTCCAGCAGGTCAGGCTGATCGTAGTAGAGACGTCTGGTCATGGTGAAGGGCCTTCACGATGCGGAGCTTCATCGTAGCGCCACCGTCTCGGCGGCTGTCCGGCGGGCGTCCTCGCCCGCTGCCACGACGCGCGATCTTAGCTAAAAGACAGCGCGCACTCGACGAACAAAACAAAAAGCCAGGCACCGGCGCTCCACTGCACACGAAAGAGCCCGTTACCGTTGCTTCCTTCCGGACCTGGCGGGTTTGGCGGGAAAACGTCGCGCGGAACCGATGCCTGACTCTTCATACTATCAAGAGATCGTCCAAAACAGGAATGACAGCGCGGACTTTCGACTATCATCAGGTAACGCTATGGCAGACTCAGAATGCGCCATCTACACAGAGCTGAAGAATCGCGAGAACCTTGCACATACGGCCTGGACGTCGTTTCTGTACCGTAATGAAATCAAGCCGAAGCTCTCCCGGCGCGCCAGCCGTCTGAGGCAGAGAGAGAAAATGGAAGCTTACGAGCAGGCTCACAAGGCTCGCTTGCTTCATTCGAGGACGTGTCCCACCTGTTTATCCAAACCGTAAAAAGATCGGCAGCGCGATGTTTTACTGATCGGAAACGCCCTTCCCTAGCGCACGACCAGCACTTCGCGGATGTTGTCGCGCGCGAGGAAGAACTTGATCGAGGCGAAATCGCGGAAGAGATTTTCAACGTGGCGGTTGTTGAACACGCGTTGCAGGCGCGGCGATTGTTTCTCGGAAGCCGGACGGCCGGGCAGCGAGAGCTTGATTTCCTGCATCTCCAGCATGTCGGTACCGGTGATGTGATAGCGATAGCAGGTTGAATCGGGGCCGGCGTCGCGGGTGTGAAAAAAAGCCAGCAGCAGGCCGCCCGGCTTCATCTGCGACCAGAGACGGTCGATGGTCGGCTTGACCAGGCTTTCTTCCATGTAGTCGGGAAGGTTCCAGCAGAGCACGATATCGAACCGGCCGTTGGGATAAACCAGGTTTTCGTCCAGAAATTTCTTGCAGTCCACAACCGTGTTGCCCGCTTCATCTTTCGTGCGCAGCGCCGGATCCAGCGAAGCGCGCAGCAAGTCTTCGCTGTAATTCTTGTGTCCCTGGCTGGTAAGGAACTGAATGTTGTTGGCGGAAGTCGCGCCCACATCGAGCACGCACAAGCCTTCCTGCGAATTCAGAATGCGCGCAATCTCGCCGATCCCGCTGGAGCGGCGCTTGAGTTTCTGCGCCGTCTCGGGAGTCGCACTCTGGTTCGAAGAACTCCGAAAGAATTTCATCAGTAGTTTGAAACTGTTGCCATTGGAATCATGTGCAGCCGAGCTACCGGCCACGACCTCAGCGGCTAAAACCGCCCAGGAACACCGGCATTACCGCAGCTAATGCGCTGCGCCATCCAAGAGGGGAATTTTCCCCGTCCAAAACCATTTATCAGATTGCTATTTTGAAGCAGCGCCCTTTCCCATCTCTTTCTGGATATCGACTTTGCCTTTCAGGAACGCGCCTTCTTCGATGGCGATGCGCTGCGTGGTGACATCGCCGGTAACCACCGCCGATTTGCGCAGATCGAGGCGGTCGGAAACGGTCAGGCTTCCATCGACCTTGCCTTGAATCATAATGCACTTGGCGCTGATGCCAGCCTTCACGTTGCCGCTCGGCCCAACGGTCACGCTGTGATTTCTCAAATCGATGCTGCCTTCAACCTTCCCGTCGATATACAGATCCTCCGACCCCGAAACCTCTCCCTTGATCACCACCGATTTCCCAATCATGGCCAGTTCCCCGCTCTGCGAACCATTCGTCTGCGGAACATTGCCCTGCGGAACATTCGACTCCCTGACATCCATGTCTTGCCTCCACTTGCCGCGCCGAAGTTCCGCCGCGAGTGGATTGATTGTAAATCATTCGGCTCTGAGCACGTTTACTCGATAGATAGCAGCATGTGTTCCTGCGGGAACTTGGAGCGGTGTCGGACAATCTCGTAAGCAGCGCTGCCCGGCGGCGCAAGGGCTTCAGTCAACATGAGGTTTGTTACCATCGTCTTACCTCAATGAACCTGGCCCGATCAGTCCCTTCCATCCGCGTGGCATTCAGTCGAACTGCCCTTCTCACTGTTTTATTGAGCGTGGCGAGCCCGGCTCGAACGTCTTCCGGTCCATCCGGTCTCGATCCCGCCGACCTCGTGCGCAAAGCGGTGCAGAACGAGATCAAGGCCTCCAACAGCCCTTCGGAGCGGTTCATGTTCCGCGGAACCAAAACCACACCAAAGGGCTCCTCGACAAAAATCTATGTGGAAACCAGCGAGGCAACCGCCGGAATGGTGGTGGCCTATGACGGCAAGACATTGACGCCGCAACAACGCCGCGACGAGGACGGGCGGGTCGAACGGTTTCTCAAATACCCGGAAGAGTTGCGCAAGAAGCGAACGCAGGAACGCGAGGATGCCGAGCGCACGCTGCGAATAATCCGCGCGCTGCCCGATGCATTCCTCTATGAATACGCGGGAGAGGAGACGGGATCGCGGGAAATTGGGCATGCGGGCGATCCGCTGGTGAAACTCCGCTTTCGCCCTAATCCCAGCTACCGGCCGCCCTCGCACGTAGAGGAGGTGCTGACGGGAATGCACGGTGATTTGCTGCTGGATGCGGTGCGCTACCGCATCGCCAGCATCGACGGCACGCTGTTCAGGGAAGTAGGCTTCGGTTGGGGCTTTCTCGGCCATCTCGATCGAGGCGGGCATTTCCTGGTTCACCAGGAGGCGGTCGAGGATAACACCTGGGAAATTTCAAGCATGGGCCTGAAGTTCACGGGAAGGGTCCTGCTGGTAAAGGCAATCACTATCGAATCGACGGAAGTCTTCAGCGGCTTCAAGCGAGTTTCACCGGACTTGACCTTTGCGCAGGGCCTGGAAATGCTCGAGAAAGAAGGGGCTGAAATGGCGAACGGTTCCCTGGCGACTCCCGGCGAACGCAAGTAAGCAATGCGTCATATTCCGCGAGATCGGCTCCTCGCCCTATAAGTCTGTCCTCCCGACCGGAGCGCAGGCGAAGCCAAGCGCAGTGGAGGGACCTTGTGTTTTCCCCGGGTTCTTTCGTGAACAGGCCGTTTCAACAGGCCGCTTATTTCCGGGAAATTACGCTACACACCACCGGTGCGAAACGTTTCTTTCCGCACGGTGAACTTCTCCACCAGATCTTCCAGAACGCGATAGCCGGTTCCGGGTGCATCGCTGATGGGAATCATGCCGTCCGGCCTAACTTCGACTTCGGGCTCGATAATGTCCTGCTCCCAATACCGCTTGGACGCCGAGACATCTCCGGGAAGCCGGAAGCCTTCGAGGGTGGAAAGCGCGATGTTGTGCGCGCGCCCGATGCCCGATTCGAGCATGCCTCCGCACCAGACGGGGATGTTGTGGCTTTGCGCAACGTCGTGAACTTTCTTGGCCTCGGTGAAACCGCCAACCCGGCCGACTTTGACGTTGATAATGCGGCAGGCGCCAGTTTCGAGCGCAAAATTTGCGTCGCGCGCGTGGTGAATGGATTCGTCGAGGCAAATCGCCGTCTGGATTGCTTTCTGCAGGCGCGCGTGGAGGTAGATTTCGTCATCCCAGAGCGGCTGCTCGATCATGAGCAGTTTGAAAGCGTCGAACTTGCGAAGGTGCTCCGTTTCGTCGAGCGTGTAGGCGGAGTTGGCGTCGACGCTGAGCAGAATGTCGGCCCAGCGCGAGCGGATTTTTTCCAGAACGTTCAAGTCCCACCCGGGCTTGACCTTGATCTTGATGCGGCGGTAGCCGGCGGCCAATTCGGTTGCGATCTTTTCGAGAAGCTGCTCGGGCGACTCCTGAATGCCGATAGAGACCCCGCAAGCAATCTCGCGGCGCGATCCGCCCAGGAGTTTCCAGAGCGGCTGTTGCTTGAGCCGGGCCTCGGCGTCCCACACGGCGTTTTCCAGGCCGGCCTTCGCCATGCGATGGCCACGAACGCGTGCGAACAGCGCGGCACAGTCGCGTCCGGAAGCGATATTGCCTTTCAGGAGCGCGGGCGCCAGATAGTTCTTGATAGTGGGCCAGGCGGTTTCGGTCCATTCGGGGCTGTAAAAAGGATCTTCTCCGGCGACGCATTCGCCCCAGCCGCGAACTCCCTCCGCGTCGACGCTGACCAGGAGGATGGTGCGGCTGTAAACGCGCCCAAAGCTCGTTTCAAAAAAATGCACGAGCGGCATGTGCAATTCGCGCAGGGTAATGGAGTCGATTTTCATGATTTGTCGTCGATCTGACTTCTTCTCGTTCCTTTGCTTGTTAGTAACGCCACGGTTCATTCCAGGTGCCGAGCAGAAAACGCCCGTCTCCGCGCGCATCGCGTTCGTAGCCGAGCACCGATAGACCGTCGGCAAACGCTTTGGTGAATTGTTCCCGGTTATTTTGCTGAACCGCGAGCGCCTCGGCCCGGCTTGCGGCGACCGATTTCCATTCGTAGACTTCCGCGGGAACGTCAATGCGCATTTGCGCTGTGAATGACGGCGGATGCCCGTCAGCCAACACTCTTTCCACCCGCCGCGACTGCATCCACCATTCGGCAACCAGCCGATCGCTGGGCAGCCCGCCTTGCAGCGGAGATGAAGTGATCCCGTACTGG
Organism: uncultured Acidobacteriaceae bacterium; assembly: GCA_963791085.1. Lineage (GTDB taxonomy): Bacteria > Acidobacteriota > Terriglobia > Terriglobales > Acidobacteriaceae > Acidiflorens. Next base: position 1,761,860 of record CAWBQG010000001.1, read on the forward strand.
TTGACGTTGTAGCGGCGGGCAATGGCCCCCAGCTTCTCGATATTCAGGTAGGCGTTCTTGATCTCAAGCGGATCGAACGTCCACTCCATCAATTCGAAGCCACGGGCCAGCGCGTCTTCACGCTGAAAAAGCTTCATGCGGCGGCCCAAGCCGGCGTCGCGATATTGCTGGCGCACGGCCAGCATCTGCGAGTGCAGATAGGTATGTCCATTGCGAATTGCGGGGAGCGCCAGCGCAAAACTGACCAACACATTTTCATCGAACGCGCCGATCACGTGGCCGCCGATTTTATTGGCGAGCACAAAGATGCGAACCGGAACGAGTTCGGCGTCGTTGAATTTCCAGACTTCTTTTTGCAAGGCAAAAGCGGCCTGCATTTCCTCAAGCGATTCGCACTTGCGAATGTTGAGTGCGCTGGGCGCGGCCGAAGGCATCATGGTCACGCCCGCTTTTCCTCCAGCTTCGATTGCTGCCACAGTTCTTCAAGCTCGGCCATGCTGGCTTGCTGCGGCCCGCGGCCACTGGATCGCAGGCGCTCTTCCATCCACTGAAAGCGGCGCTTGAACTTGCGGTTGGTCTTGCGGAGCGCGGATTCGGAATCGAGCGAGAGGAAGCGCGCGATGTTGACGAGCACGAAAAAAAGGTCGCCGACTTCGTCTTCGAGGCGCTCGCGCTGGTCAGGGGCGATTTGCGGCCTGCCCGACCCGGCAATGCCGGTGTCGGAAGGGCCCTTGATGGGCACGGCTTTCAGTTCCTCGCGAAGTTCGGCGGTTTCTTCGGCGAGCTTTTCGAACAGGCCCTCCATTTCAGGCCAATCAAAGCCCACATGCGCGGCGCGAGCGCTGAGTTTGTGCGCTTCCAGAAGCGCAGGAGTGCGCGACGAGACGCCGGCAAGAACGGAGGGCGACTCGGTTGCTTGACCGCTGTCGGCCGTGGGCTTCCCTTCCCCACCGGCTTCGAGTTCCTTCCTCTTTTCCGCCTTCTTCTCTTCGGCTTTCAGCGCTTCCCAATTGCGCAGAACTTCCGCGGGCGTATCGGCTTTTACATCGCCAAAGACGTGGGGATGGCGGCCTACGAGCTTATTTGAAAGCCGGTCGAGCACGTCATCGATCGAGAAATGGCCCGCCTCGCGCGCCATCGTGGAATAGAACAGCACCTGCAGGAGCAGGTCGCCGAGTTCGCCCGTCAACTCGGGCCAGTCACGATTGTCGATCGCTTCGAGCACCTCATAGGTTTCTTCGAGGGTGTACGGCTTGATGGAGTCGAAGGTTTGCTCCCGATCCCAGGGGCAGCCGCCAGGAGCGCGCAACCGCTCCATGATTTGAACCGCCCGTTCGAAACGCTCGCCGGTGCTGGACATGACTGATCAGAGTAAACGAGGTGGATTTTGAGAGCAATGGCATCGGCGGGGCGCGTCCGCCCGTGTCACCGAAGCGAATGAACCAGCAGCTCCGTATCGTCTGAAATGATGGCATCTACGCCCCAGTCGGCAAGTTGGCGGACGCCGGCGGCGCGATTCACCGTCCAGACCATGACGTTCCTTCCGGATGCCTGGACTTCCTCAATCAGCATCCGATCCACCAGTTTTACATGGGGGATCATCCACGCAATCGGCAAGGAGGGCGGTGGAAGCTGCGACTTGCGGTCGTAGAGAAAACCCAACGGAATGCTCGGATCGAAGCTGTGAAGCTCGGTTAACACTTCGGGCAGGAACGACGAAACGACATAGCCCTGGCTCGGAGGATACTCGCGCAGGCCCGCGACCAGCGGCGCAGCCAGGCCAGTCACTTTTAGTTCGATGTCGAAAAAAGCTCGAGAGAAAAACTGCGGCAGCACCTGATCGAGCGCAGGCAGGGCTAGCTGGCTGGCGGGAGTGCTTTCGACCCGGAGGCCGCGTATGAATGGATCATGGCAGATGACAGCGACGCCGTCGGAGGAGCGCCGGATGTCGAATTCGAAGCCGTCGCAGCCGTGTTCCAGACAGAGTTCGAACGACGCGAGCGTGTTTTCCGGGACGTGCCGGGTGGCGCGCGCGCCGCGATGGCCGAGCAGAAGAGGTCTCATGGGAGTTCTCAGTTACCGTTCTCAGTTCTAAGCAAGAGCCTCTTGGTGCCCGGCCGCCTTCGGAGTTGCCGGCGGGACAGCGGCGCTGCACTTCTCAGTCCAGATCGAAGTCACGGATGGGTTTGCCGGTATCGGGCGTTTCCTTGGCCTTCTTCACCGCTTCCTGGAATTTCTTTTCCAGCAGCTCCGAAGCGTGTTTTTGCGCTTCTACCGACTGGCGGAAGATCGAGTCGCGGCGGCCGTCCTGCTCTTTCATGGCGCGAGCCGCTTCTTCCATATCCTGAAACATTTTGGGTTTGACGGGGGCGACGTGCGAGATCACGGCCTGGGTCGCGGAGTCTACTTTCAGCACCGCCCCGCAGCAAGGGCACGTCACATCAAAACTGGATTCGCGTTTGGCCACAGGCGAATCATACCGCAATTGGTCAGCGTGGGTCAGGTCAGTGCGCGCCGAGGCGAATCGGCAGCACGTGGAAGGTATAGAGCATCTCCCAACCCAGAAGTACGATGGAGACGACCACCACGAGAATCGCCAGCAACTCCCCGAAGTTCAATCCACTTTTTTGCTCGAAGCGGCGTGCGCCCAGGCTGAGAATGTTGAGCGTCGCGAATCCGAAGACGAGCGCCCAGAGGATGTTGTAGATCTCTTCGCGACTCGACACCAGCAGAAATAGCGCGGGTAAAAGTCCGACGGCCAACTGGTGCGGGACGCGAGCGCTGCCCGCGGCCCACTCGCGTGCCTGGCCGACAGCGAACAGCACGGACGAGAAGGTGCGCGGAGCCGTTGCAAATGGGCTGGGAATTCGCATGCGAAAAGGTGATCTTACCCTGTTTGGCCGCGGGAGTCAGCCGGGACGTGCCTTTCTGATTAGCGCCGGAAGTACAATGTTCCTGGATGAGGGGGAATGTCTGCTGATTTTCCTGGGAAGTTGAGGATCCGTCGACCGCATGTCTTCTGAAATCAAAGCCATTTTCTTCGACGTGGGAAATACCCTGTTGTTTCCCAACCGCGAGCGTATTCATGCGCCGTTGGCAGCACGCGGCGTTACGGTGGACCCACGGCAGCTCCGCGATCTGGAACGGCGCATGAAGAATGAATTCGATTCGGTGGTGACTGAAAACGGCAACCGCGACCACAGCTTCTGGCGGATGTTCTACACGCAGTTGTTCGCGGAGATTGGGCTGCAGGATGACGCGCTGCGCGATCAACTGGTGAGTAACATCCGCGATTCCGGAAATTGGGATCGGATTCCTTCCGGTACGCGCGAGCAGTTGAACCAAATTGCCGGCCGTTACCGGATCGGCGTCATTTCGAATGCCGATGGAAGAATCGAGGACGTGTTGCGGCGCTGCGGCATTGCCGACTGCTTTCAGAGCATCACCGATTCGGGCCTGGTGGGATACGAGAAACCGCATCCCGAAATTTTTCGGCGCGCGCTCCACAGCCTGAAAGCCACGCCGGAAGAAAGTCTCTACGTGGGCGACGTGTACTCGGTGGATTATCTGGGCGCGACCGGAGCGGGCATGCGGGCTGTGCTGATGGATGTTTCCGGCGCATACGCGAACAAGGGAGTGATGCGCGTGGAATCGCTGGGAGAATTGCACGGCATGCTCGCTGACATCAGCGGTTCCCCCTCGTAAGAAAATGTCGTTCCCGTGCCGCAAGAGCTTAAACCATGGAGCACACAGCAAGGCGCGCAGGACGATGCGGAAGTTTCGACATGACCTCCGGCCCTCGTTATTGAAGTGAGATTACCTGATGGTCGTGGCAGCCGGTGTCGATTGCGTTGTAAAGATTCCCCAGCAAGCCGGAGCCATACCGCGCGACCATGCTTATGCCGGCGAGTTCGCGCTCCTGCAGCGTCTTGTGCGGAAATAACGCATTGCACAGGGCAGCCGTGTGATGGCTGATCACTTCGTTGCGCAGGATTTCGGCGCGCGACGCCTGGCGGTGAAGTCGGTTGACCTGATGCCACATGCGCATGCGAGCTCGGTCGGAGGATCGGATGAGCGTGGCATCGAGCTTGTCGAGCGAATCGCGAAGAGCGGTCATCGATTGCTCCACGCCCGAATAGGCCGCTGCGAAGCGGCCCTGCAGGTCGGGCGGCAGTGAGCGGGCGGCAATGGTTTCCCGGACTTTATCCGAACCGTGGAAGAGGTCCTGTAGCTGCAAATGGTAGCGAGTCAGGATGCGCTCGGCTTTGGGCTCGACCAGCGTCGCCGAAAAGCGCGGCAGCACCGGCGTCACACGGCCGAGCAGTTTCTCATAAACTACGGCCACTTGCGCGAAGTAGGCAACTTCCGCTGCGCCTCCGGTGTAGGCGAGCGTCGGCAGCAGGTAGTCCTGTACCACCGGACGGAAAAGTACGTTCGCATTGAAATTCTCGGGGCCCGCTTCAATCCGGTCGAGCAACTGGTGCTGCGAGACCTTCTCATGGCCCACCTGAAACTCGGGGTTGGTTGATCCGTTCGCCTTGCGGTGCACCACCGTGCGCGCCCCATTTTTCACTTCAAAGAGCAGCGTGCTGGCCGCCGTCACCTTCACCTGCTGGTGATAGCCCGCGGCCTCCACGGACTTGCCGCGCGCCAGCAGAGCTTCGTCGAGTTCCGGCGCTTTTTCGATGGCTGCCCGGAACAGCGGCTTTGCGAGATCGTGTAATTCCGGGTCGGCGGGATCGAGCAGGATCACGCCCCAATCGGCAAACAGGCGCGCAAAAAGCCGCGCAAAACCGCTGCCCAGAGTTTCTCCCTCGCGATAGGATTCGCGCAGCCACGTTGTAACTTCGGAATCGCCGAGCAGCGAGGCCGCGCGCTCCATGACCGGCCCGATCTCAGGCCCGAACTTGATAGCGCCCACGGGTGCATCCGGAATTCCGCGGCTTTCGACTGTGACTCGTTCCGCCACGCCTTGCGGTGACAGCAACGACACGTGATTGACCTCAGCCAGATCGTGGTCCTCGGTCGCCAGCCAGAAAACCGGAACGCAATCGACGCTGGCAGCCGTAGCTTGCTCGGCCAGTTTGACGGCCGTGAGCGCCTTGTAGATGGAAAACAGAGGCCCGCCAAACAGGCCGACCTGCTGCCCCGTCACCACGGTCAGCGCTCCGCGGCGAAAACGCTCCAGATTGGCAAGGGCCTTGGCAGAAGCATCCCAGGAACGATTCTGCCGCTCGAGCGTGGCTGCAACCTGCTGGCGGCGAGACTGGTCGTAGCGAACGAGCGCTCCTTCCTCGTTCAGCCACTCGGAAAAGCTCGGGGAGCGCGGGTAGAACCCACGAACGGAAGGAGTATAGGAAAGATAGTCGAGAAAAAGGCGCGTGGTATGGGGAATCTGCCGAAATGGCACACAGTGTGCGTTCAATCGCGAGTCTCCGGACATGGACGGCAAGCTGTCATTCGCGTGTGTTCTCTGTTCAAGTACCGCGGGCGATCTTCGCTCCAACACGTCGACTCCGCACATCGCACAAGGCAGAGGTTGCCCGCATCTACGGCCCGGCCCGCCTGCTCGGTTATCCCATGACGCGAAACCCAACTACATCAGATGTCGCTCCACTACAGAGGGTGCAGAGACTCAGAACCAATGCCGCGCGTTGCGGATACTAACGTACACGTCTCTCGAACACGACCGCAAGCTGGTCCTCATACTTCACGGGCCAATCCTGGGGCAGTTGACGCAGCAGGCTGGCGGGCGTTGAGTCAACCGGCAACAGGATAGTGCGAACCTGGAAATTGTCGAGCACATGCTGCCAGCCCGGTTCTCCCTGCATGAAAACCAGTATCTGGCGTACGCGGTCCGAACCGTACAGATCGTGCCGGTCGTCCACCGCCACCTGACGGCGCGGAAAAAGCCGGTAGATCAGATAGCCTCCCCACGTATCGATGGAAAACACGGGCTCGGCACCGGGCTCGTTTTCGAGAAAATCCGTGGCAGCTACCGGAACCGACTTCGGATCAAACTGCACATCAATCAACTGGCGCGAGCCAAGCCGGCCGCCCTGCAGACATATAGCCAGGGCGCCGATTACGCAGATAACCGGCCAAAAATGCCCACGCAGTTGCAATTCCTGCGCGCCCATTCGGTCAGAAAACTCGACCAGACGGGCGATGCGAAGTCGCATCCATTTCCAGGCCCCGGGTTTTTCCGGGAGGAGTGCGAAGCTCTCCCACAACATCGGCCCACTGATCAGCACCAGCAGCATGGAAGACACAGGAAGGTTGCGAGCGGACAACAGTCCAAGGTAAACCGCAAGCACTGCAACCAGAAGATGGCTGAACCGTACCCGCCGGTTATGGCTTGCGAAGGCAAGCAGCGTCAGGACTATGATGACGCCGAAACAGCGCGGCGACCAATCGTGAAAGTTCGGCGACCGGAACTCCGAGATCCGGCTCATCAGGTCGCGATCGGCAAGATAGCGATAGATATGCGCATGGAGCCGCCACCCAAAAGGGTTTACCAGGGTAGCTATGGCCGAGGCGGTCCAGGACCACGCCATCCATCGAGCACGCTGCGCGGTCCTGACCGCGGCAAAGGCATCCTTTGAGCGCCACGTCTCGACGACCGCCGCAAATCCATAGATCGCCAGCAGGGCCAAGCCGAGTATCCATTCGCCATGCAGATTCACCCAAAACAACATGGAGACCGGAAAGAACCAGGCCAGCCACCGCGGCGCGTCTCCCCGCTCCCATCGGTCCAGCGCGATAAACCACAGGAGCACAAAGAGCCAGCTCGCGATATGCGGGCGCGCGAACAAATGGATGGTCGCCGCCCATTCCACCAGCAGCATCAAGGCGATGCCGAGAAGCAGGCTCGTACCCCGCTTCAGCAACTGAGAAAGCAGAACCGTGAATGTGGAAGCGACGATCACCGCGCACAGCCAAACCACACCGTTCAGGCCGCAAAAGTGGTGGAGAATCCCGAGCAGCACGTCATACAGCCATTCCCAGGCAAACCAGGGCTGCCCATGCATGGTCGATGAATAGGGGTCGCTGCGCGGAAGGCTATGGTTGATCAGCATCTGCTCGCCGGTGCGGATGTGCCATCCAATGTCGGGATCGGCGAGCGGGCTTTTGGATAAGGTCCCGATGAGCAACGACCAGAAAATGAAGACAAAAATGATGTCTCGGGCAGAAGGCATCAGGATGCGCAAGGCCGCTTCGCGGAACTTCACAGAGTCGGAGGTCATTAACGTTTGAAAAAGCAGTGTATGCGGACCAGCGCAACCAAACCAGCAGAATGATTCCTTTCCAAAGTTTAGCGCCTGAACTGGCGCGAACCGGCGACGCCACTGCCAAAATACGGCAGAATCGGCCCGGTGGCGCTGGCTTCAAAACTTTCCGTCTAAAGCATCATCGAGCGAATCTATATTGGAAGACGGGGGCATCGGAAGATGGATGGCGAATCGAAAGCCCGGGTTGTGATCGTCGGAGCCGGCTTTGGGGGATTAGCCGCCGCCCGAAGCCTCGCTCGGTTTCCAGTTCAGGTCACGGTCATCGACCGAAAGAACCACCACACCTTTCAGCCCTTGCTCTATCAGGTCGCAACCGCCGGCCTCTCTCCCGGCGAGATCGCGGCCCCCATTCGATGGATACTTCGTGCCCACTCCAATGTGGAAGTCTTACTTGAAGAAGTACTCGACTTCAAGCTGGAAGAAAATAAGGTTATTACCAGGGACCAAGTTCTCCCCTACGATTACCTCATTCTGGCCTCCGGGGCCACCCACGCTTACTTTGGCCATGAAGACTGGGAACCTTTTGCCCCCGGCCTCAAGACGATTGAAGACGCGCTGGAGATCCGGCGGCGCGTGCTGTTGGCCTTCGAGTTGGCCGAACGCGAGCCGGTCGAGCGGCAGGGCTCGATGCCGCTCCAGTTTGTGGTTGTGGGAGCCGGCCCAACCGGCGTCGAATTGGCGGGCATGCTCGCCGAGATAGCCCATCACGCCTTGAAGCATCAGTTTCGCAACGTGCGGCCTGAGCAAAGTCGAATCCTGCTGATCGAGGGCGGCCCTCGCGTGCTTCCTGCCTATTCCGAAAACTTGTCGCGCAAAGCTCAGGAGCAACTGCAGCGCTTGGGCGTGGAAGTCCGCACCTCACAGATGGTGACCCGCATCGAGCCGGGAGCTGTCTTCATTGGCGATGAAGAAATTGTGGCGCCAGTGATATTGTGGGCAGCGGGCGTAGCGGCTTCGCCGTTGGGCCGCAAATTAGGCGTGCCCGTCGATCGCGCTGGCCGCGTGCTCGTCCAGCCCGATCTGAGCGTTCCTGGACTTTCTGAAGTATTCGTAATCGGCGATCTGCCGCAGTTCGAGATGAGCAAGGCCAACTGCTGCCGGGCGTCGCTCAGGTAGCAATCCAGCAGGGGAACTGGGTCGCCGATACGATTGCGCGGGACCTTGAACACCAGCCGCGGCGCACGTTTCGGTATCACGATAAGGGGAGCCTGGCGACCATTGGCCGGGCCGCCGCCGTGGCTCAGATCGGCAAGTTTGAATTGTCCGGATATTTCGCCTGGCTGGCATGGCTCTTCATCCACATCTTTTTCCTGATCGGATTTCGTAATCGGATCGTAGTGATGGTTAACTGGGCTTGGGCCTATCTCACATATGAGCGGGGCGCGCGACTGATCACCGGCAGCGACGAACTGCCGGGCTGGAACGCACCCGCCAATAATTCAACGTCCGGCGCCGAAGCGGCTCGGCCGGTTGCGCCCAGCCGGCGCAGAGCATGAATGCGGGCGCCCCCTGCCGATATAATGAAGTTGTTGTGAGACGCGCTGTTCGCCTATTAGCGGTTGCCCTGCTTTCCTGCGCACCACTTCACGCCCAGGAGCGCCCGGCTTGGGGCCGGACCCTGGTCGTAATTCCTTTCGAAAGCGCTTCCCTTGCTCCCGGCCTGGACTGGTTGGGCGAAGGTTTTGCCGAAGCACTGCGCTCCCAGCTTGATTCTCCTGTGCTCTACGTTGCCACCCGCGAAGAGCGACTTCGTGCCTACGATCGCCAGGGCATCCCGGCAGCAGTCCATGCCTCGCGGGCCACTCTTTACCGGCTCGCCGAGCAGATGGATGTGGATTATGCGCTGCTCGGATCGTATCGCTCCGACGGCGAGAGCGTGACGGCGACCGTCCAGTTGCTCGATATGCGCGCGCCCAGGCTCTTGCCCGGCGCCACGGAAACCGCCCGCCTCAGTGATCTGGGCAAACTGCAATCGGCGCTGGCCTGGGACGTCCTTCGCTCGATCCGCACGGACTTTGCCGTGCCCAAGGACAAGTACATCGCCGGTGCTCCGGCCATATCTGCGGAGGTAATGGAGAACTACATCCATGGCGTTCTGGCTGGCACCACGAGCGAAAAGGTGCGGCAATTTCGCGAGGCCGCGCGTCTGGACCCGGCATTTGCCGAAGCGTGGCTGGAACTCGGGAAGGCCTACTACGAGCAACGTTCCTATGAGGCTTCCATGTCTTCGCTAGAGAAGATTCCTTCGTCTTCCTCGGTCGCCCGCGAGGCAAACTTCTATCTGGGCCTGAGCGCCTGCGCGCACGGAGACTTCGAAGTAGCGGAAAAAGCGTTTGAGTTTATTGCGTCCCGCCTGCCGCTGGCCGAGGTTTATAACAACCTCGGCGTGGTCGCGGAGCACCGTGGTCAGAAGAAAGCCATTTCCGACTTTGAGAGAGCCGTTCAGAACGATCCGAGCGACCCCGACTATCACTTCAATCTGGGCCTTGCGCTCAGCCGCTCCGGCGAGCCGGCGAGAGCCACGCGCGAACTGCGCATTGCCTTGGAGCAGCGCCCGGACGACGCCGAGGCGAGAGTGGCGCTTGATTCGCTCGCGCCGCCGGCGGCTGGCGCCATCGTAAACAGCGCAGCAGTCGCCAAGCTTCCACCGGAGCGCCTGAAGCGTAACTATCAGGAGAATGCTTTCCGGCAGATGACCATGCAAATCCAGAGCTGGGCCGAACAGCAATTTGCCCGCTCCGATCCGCGCACTCACGCGCGTTATCACCTCGAACTCGGAAAGGAACTGCTGGCCCACGGATTCATGGCCGAAGCCGAGGGTGAGTTCCGGCACGCTGCAACCGTCGATCCGGCGAGCCCGGCTCCGCTGGCCGCGCTTGCCGAAGTCTACGACGCGCGCGGCGATGCCCGCGAAGCCCGCGCGCAGGCAGAGGCTTCGCTGCGTGTGCACGAGTCGGTCGAGGCCTATCTGGTGCTAACGCGTCTTGATTTGCGGGAAGGCCGGACGGACTCGGCCGAGCAGAACATCAGCCGGGCCCTGCAACTCGAACCTGCGAATCCCGCGGCGCAGGATTTGAAGCGCACTTTGGCAGCCAAGCTGACGGAGAAAGGGCAGCCGTGAAAACAGTTCTTAGTTCCCATTCAGTTCTCAGTTCCCGGTTCTCATTCCTGAGCGGCGGTGGCCCACTCAAGCCGTCTGTTGGCTCGAGCGGGGCAGCACCACAGCCGGACAGAGCCGCGCGGCCGCTCGCCCACTTCTTTTTTGCGTTGCTTGCAATCACCTTTCTTGCTGCTACTTGTTCTGCCGACGTGTTGAAGATCGTTGTTGACGACGCCATTCAGCCCATCACCGCCGAATACATTGGGCGCGCGCTCGACGCAGCGCAGGCGAATCACGATCAGGCCGTGCTCATCGAGATCAACACGCCAGGCGGATTAGTCGATTCGACACGCGACATCATCGAGAAGATCGTCGCGTCGCAGGTTCCGGTGATCATCTATGTGACTCCCAGCGGAAGCCGCGCTGCATCGGCTGGTTTCTTCATCCTTGAATCTGCCGATATTGCGGCGATGGCTCCCGGAACCAATACCGGCGCGGCGCATCCTGTCATCCTCGGCGGCAAGATGGATGACATCATGAAGCAGAAGATGGAAAACGATGCTGCGGCGCTGATGCGCTCGGTGGTCGCCAAGCGCGGCCGCAATGTCGAGCTGGCCGAAAGCGCGGTGCGTGAATCGAAGTCCTTTACCGAGCAGGAAGCGCTCGACAAAAAGCTGATCGAGTACGTCGCTCCGAACGAACAGGATCTATTTCGCCAGCTCAGCGGAAAAAGTTTCAAACGCTTCAACGGCACAACCGTGACGCTCGATCTTGCCGATCAACCCGTACGCGACTATCGCATGACGCTCAAGCAGCGCATCCTCAGCTACATCATGGATCCGAATGTCGCGTTCATTCTGCTGGCCATCGGCGCGCTCGCGCTTTACGCCGAGTTCAACCACCCCGGAGCCGTCATCCCCGGCACGGTCGGAGTGGTCTTCATCCTGATGGCGCTGTTTGCGCTGAATCTTCTGCCCACCCGCTTTGCCGCGCTCGCTCTGATCATTGGCGCATTCGCGCTCTTCGCGCTCGAAGCCAAGTTCGCCACCCACGGCGTTCTCACTATCGGCGGAATTGCGCTGCTCGTCATCGGCGGATTGCTGCTGGTAGATGGGCCGATTCCTGAAATGCGCGTCCGTCTCGTGACCGCGCTGGCGGTGAGCATTCCACTCGGAATCATCACAGCCTTCCTGATGAGCATTGCGGTGCGCGCGCGCCGCAACAAGGTCGTAACCGGCAAACGAGGTCTGATAGGCGAAATCGGCGTCGCCGAAACCCCGCTGGCGCCCAGCGGAAAAGTTTTCGTCCACGGCGAACTCTGGGACGCAGTCTCAACCGCAACCATTGCAGCCGGCGAGCGCGTAGTAGTAACTCAGGTAAATGGCCTAACCCTCCGGGTAGATCCAGTAACCGCAGCAAGCACAGTAATGGCATGAAGCTCGGCGAGGATGGACTCTGGATGGCGTGAATAAGTTGGCTCCATTCAGAGAAACAGTAAAAATCTGAATTTCATTGCCCTAAATCCCCGCCGATCCTCTGACACTGTTCGTCTTCGTGAAAGTCCATCCCTGCTGCCGATGTGAAATGGCGCGTTGCTGCGACATTCAGGCGTTAGATGCGGAATTAGTGTGCCGGATTCGTACCCGCCCGCTCAAGCGGCGCGGTCGGCAAGATGTCCTTCTCCCGGCACAACCTTGTTTAACCGGCGTGCGGCCAGACTTATCATCAGGCGCGTGTTGCCCGTCAGGATCATGCTGATTCCGACTAGCGTTCCAATCACCCACGCCGAGCTGCTGGGCCACTGTCTCCAGACCAGCACGCCGAGAAACAGCGTGACAATGCCATCGAACAGGATCCAGCCCGCGCCGAGCATACTTCGGTTCCCGAAGTACACGACCAGATCGATCGCTCCTTCCGCCACAAAGAAGCAGGCCAGCAACAGAGTGAACGATGCGACTCCGAGCACAGGATGCATCACGAAGTACAGGCCTGCGGCCAGGTAGAGGACCGCGACCAGCAGCTTCCAGGCAATGCTGCCCGCTCCGTGCGAGCGGAAGGCGTGGATGAACTGAAACGCGCCGCTGAACACGAGGAGCCAGGCAAGAATAAGCACCACACCAATCGACGTTGCCAGGGGAAGCGCGATGGCCAGCACGCCGAACGCGATGAGCAGGATTGCCCATACGATGGAACCGCCCGAGCCGAGATAAGCAATGGAGTTTTGAGCCATGATTCACCGCCGTTGAGAGGTTGATAATTCCGACGACGAGGCCCCACGAGCCACAAGAAACGATAAGAATTATTGGAGTATACCTCAGCGAATTGACCGACAGTGGCCCACTCAAGCCTGACGTTGGCTTGAGTGGGGTACATCAACTTGCTCCTGAGGCAGCCCCACTCGTTTTCCGGATCGAAAAAAACACGAGGGTGCCCCATCCTAACGTCGCGCCTTTTGCGACGTTAGGATGGGATTCCACATACTCATCCCCCTTGGGCTTTACCGCGATGAGGACGTGCTCGATTGGCTGAAGGGTCATGGCAAGGGCTACCAGACGCGCATCAACCGCATTCTGCGCGTGGTGATGGAGTTCAGCCGCCGCGGACCGCGCACCGGTGAACCCGGGGCGCCCCACTCAAGCGGACACAAGGCTTGAGTGGGCCACCGGCCGCCTTCGCGCAGAGTCCATCAATCCCTCGCCCCTGTTAAATTTACAGAACGAGGACCTTTACAACGACGGTGCCATCTTTGGTGGAACGACTTCCCTCCAGATCCTTTCTTAGGGCCTCGGCGTTCCGAATCATGTGCTCAGGATCGTAAACGACGCACCACAGAGTTTCGCACTCAGGATGCCTCCGGTAGTGGTCTATATCGACGATTAGCTCGTCACCGATTTTCTTCGCATGGTTCACGTCGCGCACAAATTTAAGTTCGATCACGAGCTTGTGGGCCGGAAGAAGAAAGTCCATTCGGGTACTCGACCCGGCTAGGCTTGGCGTGAATTCTTCGGGTCGGATGTCGGTAATCCACGGTCGCAAAAGCGCGTGAAGCAGGTCTTGAACATCGTACTCTGTGGAGAATGTGAGTGAGACGGCTCCTTTCCGCCGGTGCGTGAGCGGATGCATCGCTCGGCGAATGTTTTTCACGAGTTGCAGCAAGAGTTCCTCGACGTCGGCGGGTTTCCGCGGGCCGTACGAAACCGCCGACGGGTAGGCGGCCTCCGGGGGCTGTCCGCTTGGCAGAACTCGGCCGGCGCGATAATACCGAAAACCATTTTCCTCCAGCACGCGAACAACTCGCGCACGCTGTTCTTTCCAAGAGATGGCTTCGTCCGGATTGTTAGGTTCGACATCCATGAACTCTTCGAGGACATTTCCTAAGACCGTCAACGTATCGCAGTCCGGGTTACTGCCGCACAAAAATAGCCACTCCTTCCACTTCGAATCGTGCGAGAGGTTGGGAGCCGGGAGTGGCGCTCCTGAGTTTACGAAGAGCGCTTCAAGTGTCGCATGGGACCCGCGCAGAACGCTGCTAACCACGGAGCAGACGGCCCTCGGTAGTCGGACACTATTCGGCACGGCGAGATAGTAACACGGGGGCTGGCCCACCCTATAAAACCGAGGCTGCCCCACCCTTGCGCTTTTTGCTAGGGTGGGTAAATTCGAGTCGCTGGTCGATGGGAAACATATCCGGGTGCCCAACCCATCGGTTTTTGAAGGGTGGGATTCCACATCCCCCGACCGCTTGGGATCCTCGTTTGGCAGCCCGATCTAACCCTCGCGTTCGGCGACGACGGCGAACTTCACGCCGAGGGCGTGGAGGACGGAATTGATGGTTTCGAAACGTGGGTGCGCGCCTGCGCTCAGGGTTTTGTACAGGCTCTCCCGGCCGAGGCCGGCGTCTTTGGCGATCTGGGTCATGCCTCGCGCTTTGGCCACATCGCCGAGCGCGGCGACAAACACATCGGGATTCGAATCCTCGGCAGCCGCCGACAGATATTCTGCAATGACCGCATCGTTATCGAGATACTCCGCCGCGTCGAATGGTTTGTAAGTTGTCTTCTTTTTCTTCATTGTCCCCCTCAAGTCGCCTTTCTTAGCTCGCGAGCCATCCTTTTCGCTCTGGCAATGTCTTTCGCTTGCGAGGCCTTTACGCCGCCAGCCAGCAAAACATAAACGGTCGATCCGGTTCGCGCGTAATAAACGCGATAGCCCGCTCCGACATGAATGCGCATCTCGGAAACGCCTTCGCCGACGGGTTCGCAATCGCCGAAATTCCCCAGTGCGGCGCTCGTAAGGCGAGCCAGTATCCTGGCCTTTGCTTTCTGGTCGACCAGATCGGACAGCCACGCATCGAAATCGGACGACCGCAGCAGTGTATTCAAGTGTTCTTAGTGTATCCGAGTGGATACGATTCCGCAAGCACGGATTAACGCCTATCGCCCACCAATTTTTCATCACATCCGCGCAGTGCGTGCCATCACTGACGCACCACCCGCCATCTCTGAAAATAGAAAAAGGAAACACGAGCGGCCAAGGCACAACCGTGTGCGTCTCCAGCGAAGTCAATGCCCCTCCCCAGGCCCCCTATCATTCCCGGCATTTCGCCGCTAACTCCCTATTCCGGAATACTTTGCGTGTAAGTATTTATTTATGAATACTTTAACCCAAAAACAGATAGGGGGGAGGGGGTGCAAAATCCACAAAAAATGATCCTCAAACCCAAAGAAACAAAGAACAAAACCTGAAATCAGAAGATCGGATTTTTTGGTCTTTGTGCGAGGTGCCCACCTTATAATGATCGGTTCCTCATAACAGGAGATTCCATCATGGCCACTCTTACCGAAGTCCGGACTCCAACCCCCTCCCAAGTAAAGACTCGCACCGAATCCGACTCGATGGGGAAGATCGAAGTTCCCGCCAATGTTTATTGGGGCGCGCAGACGCAGCGCTCGCTTTTGCATTTTGATATTGGGCGCGACGTGATGCCTCCAGAGTTGATTCGGGCGTTTGGCACGCTGAAGAAGGCTTGCGCGCTGGTGAATCAGGATCTGGGCAAGCTGCCGGCGGACAAGGCGAAGCTGATCACGCAGGCCGCCGACGAAGTGATTGCCGGCAAGCTGAATGACCAGTTTCCGCTGCGCATCTGGCAGACGGGCTCGGGCACGCAGACCAATATGAACGTGAATGAGGTCATCTCGAATCGCGCGATTGAGATTGCGGGCGGCGAGATGGGATCGAAGAAGCCGATCCATCCGAACGATCACGTGAATATGTCGCAGTCGTCGAACGATACGTTTCCGGCGGCAATGCACATTGCGGCGGCGTCGCGGGTAAAAAATGATTTGATTCCGGCGATCAGGACAGTGCGCGATGCGATTGCGGCCAAGGCGAAGGAATTTGACAGCATCGTAAAGATTGGGCGCACGCATTTGCAGGATGCGGTGCCGCTGACGATTGGTCAGGAATTTGGCGGCTGGGCGAGTTTGCTGGAGCGCGACATCAAGAGGTTAGAGCAGGCGCTGGACGGCTTGTACGACCTGGCCATTGGCGGGACGGCGGTGGGCACGGGGCTGAATACGCATCCGGAATTTGCCGAGCGCGCGGCGAAGAAGATTGCGGAATTGACGGGACTTCCCTTCCGCTCGCATCCGAATAAATTTGCGGCGCTGTCGGCGCACGATGAGATTGTGTTTGCGCAGGGCGCGATGGAGACTCTGGCAGCATCGTTCATGAAGATTTCGAACGACATTCGCTGGCTCGCCTCAGGTCCGCGCTGCGGCCTCGGCGAGCTTTCGATTCCGGAGAATGAGCCGGGATCGTCGATCATGCCGGGCAAGGTGAATCCTACGCAGTGCGAAGCGATGACGATGGTGTGCGTGCAGGTGCACGGAGCGACAGCGGCGGTGGGATTCGGCGGATCGCAGGGCAACTTCGAGCTGAATGTCTACAAGCCGGTGATCATTTATAACTTCCTGCACTCCGTGACTTTGATTACCGACGCCTGCCACGGGTATGTCGAGTACATGATCAAGGGCATTGAAGTGGACCGCGCCAAGGTGGATTGGTACGTAAAGAATTCGCTGATGCTGGTCACGGCGCTCGCTCCGAAGGTTGGATATGACAACGCCGCGAAGATTGCGCACACGGCGCACGTGGAGCACTCGAGCCTGCGCGAGGCCGCGGTGAAGCTCGGACATCTGACGGGCGAGGAGTTTGATGCGTTGGTGAAGCCGGAGAAGATGACGCGGCCTTGACCTCGGCGGCTACAGCCGCCTCGGCGCTACAGCTTCACTTGGCACCGTGTCATACGTCACTGACCCTCTTTCTTATGCTGAATAGAATCCGGCGTATAGAAGGAGAGTCATTATGAGAACACTGAGATTTCTGAGCCTGGCTTTATTGGTTCTGGCTGCGGCCTTGCTCGTCGCAGCGGGGTATCGGAATGCGACGCCGACGGCAGTTTTGGCGGCCGACAAGCCCGTGGCCGCGCCGATGCCGGTCGGCAAGCCGCTGACCATCAAGCCGCCTCTGGGTTTGCCGGCTGTTCCAATTCCGGCCGATAACCCGCCAACCGCGGGAACCATCGCGCTCGGCCGCCGTTTGTATTACGAGGGCGCGCTTTCTGCCGATGGCACAATTTCCTGCGCTTCCTGCCATTCTCCGACGGCCGGATTCACGGACCGGAACTCGCCTTCGATCGGCGTCGGCGGCAAGAAGGGGACGCGTCACTCTCCCACCGTCATCAACTCGGCCTACAACGATCTGCAATTCTGGGATGGCCGCGCGCCAAGTCTCGAAGAGCAAGCCAATGGACCGATTGCCAATCCGGTCGAGATGGCCACCACGCACGACGCTGTCGTCGCGCACCTGCAGGCCGATCCGAAGTATGTGGCGTTGTTCAAGCAGGCCTGGGGAACGGACCACATTACGATTGACCTGGTGGTGAAGTCGATTGCCTCGTTTGAGCGCACGGTGCTGTGCGGCAACTCGGCATTTGACCGCTTTTACTATGGCCACGACAAGACTGCGCTCTCCGCATCGGCGCAACGCGGGCTGAAGCTTTTCAAAGATCCGAAAAAAGGCAACTGCGCCGTCTGCCACACCATTGGCGAGAAGTACGCGCTTTTCACCGACAATAAATTCCACAACCTGGGTATCGGCGCGGATCTTGAAGGCAAGCTGAATGATCTTGGGCGCTATGACCAGACGAAGAACGATGCCGATACCGGCGCGTTCAAAACCCCGACGCTGCGCAACATCGCACAGCGGGCTCCCTACTTCCACGATGGAAGTTTTCCAACGCTGAAGGACGCGCTCGGGCACTACATTGGCGGCGGCAATGCGAACGCGCATCTCGACAAGGAAATGCACGCTCTCGATTTTCTGAGCTTCGATGAACGCGACGACATTCTGGCGTTCCTGAATTCGCTGACTACGAAGATGCCGGCGAATCTGGGGCCTCCGGAGGATCTGAAGCAGCCGGCGAAGATGGCGGCAAGCCACTAGACGCGCATTTCATGTCTGAGATGAACTCCCTCACCGCACAGAACGCGATGAGCGGCCGGGCGGACGCGACAGGGCAAGCCCCGTGTCTACACGGGCATCGAAACATGCCTAGTTTTTCTTCAGGAATCGCCGCCGGTTCAGGTGGGTTGAGGCGGTGGGTTCGATGTCGTCGTATTTCAGCACGCTGATCGATCCGTCGACTTCGAGCACCGCCAGCGCCGCTTCCTTGTAGGTGGCGACGCCGTGCTCGCGCAGGGACCGCTCCAGTTGGTCCATGCTGACGTGCTCTTTGGCCATATGTGATTCGATGACCTGCCCATCATGAACGAGCAGGCTCGGCTGCCCCTGGATGAATTTGCGGAATCGCCGGTTGCCGCCCGAGAGTTCGGCCACCAGGTAATTCATGATCAGCAGTGTGGTGGCGGCGACCGCGCCGCCCGCGAGCGACGTATCGGGCCCGGTCATCGCATTCTGCACGGAGTTTGAAATGAGCAACAGCAGCGTCAGGTCGAAAGGCGTCATCTGCCCCACTTCCCTTTTGCCGCTGATGCGGATGCCGACGAGCACCAGGAGATAGATCGCTCCAGTGCGGAGCGCAATCTCCGCGAGCGTGTGGAGGTTGGCGGGAAACATGGATGTTGTTTTCAGTTCTCTTGCGGTCTGGAGTGCCGACCCCTCAGCGCTGAAGCCACGGTCACTGCATCACGGCCACCGCAGCGCTGAAGCGCTGCGCCACCCAAAATCGCCCGCAAGAATCGACCGTTACTGTGGCGTGGGCGTAATCGGCACTGGCGCGTTCTTCGGCGTGCTCAGGTAGCCGGCGATCTTGTTCTTGTCCACGGTCCAGACAACCAACTCATACAGCATGTGATCGCGCCCGGAATAAAACTGCACCGGCTCGTTCTGGTTCTTGTCTTTTTTCTCGATCGTCTTGTCGTCGGAGGTTACATCGAGAGAGTACTTGCCGTGCTTCGGATCCGACTTCTTGAGCTGCAGTTTGACGGTTGAAATTGCCTGCGCCTTGGCACCTTTCAGCAGCGTGAATTCGTAGTATTGGCGGTCGCCCTTGTGTTTGAGGGCTTCCAGATCGCTGCGTGTATTGGCGATCAGGCCACTCTGCTGGCCAAGATCGCCCACGGTGGTTTGCAGTTTCGCAATCGTCGCATCCAGGGAAGCCTTGGTGGCTGCCACGTCCGTCTTGACGCCGCCGACATCGGTTTTCACGTTGCCGACTTCGCCGGAAACGGCGCTCACGTCTTTCTGCTCTTGCTCGGCCAGACGGGCCGCCGAAGCCTGTTGCGCCTTCTGCAGTTCCGCCGCGCGGTCGGCCATTTCCTTCTTGGTCATTCCGATCTTCTGCCCGAGCGTTTCGGCATCGGCTTCGGCCGACTGCATGCGCTTGGTCAGATCGGCGATCTGTTCCTGGCTGGCCGCCTGATCGCCGGTAAGCTTGGTCAACTTGTTGTGCATGTCGTAGCCGAAAAACGCCGACGCAGCGACATAGGCGATAGCCACGACGATAAGAAGCCATTTGCCTGCGTTGCTCCCGGTTTCGGGATGATACACGTTCGGTTCTTCGCCTTCGGGCATAAGCGTTTATCTCCAGTTGAAGTGGACGTACGCCTATTGTTTGTGAGATGCAGGGGCCTGTCAATTGCGTTCCAGGTACTTGCCCGGAACAACTGGCGGCCGACCTTGCCGCTAGAATGGAACCGTGAAGCATTGGGACGCGATCATTATCGGCGCGGGCATAATTGGACTTGCGCTCGCCATCGAACTGAACAAGCGCGGGTTGAAAGTGCTGGTGGTCGACAAAGCCGAGCCTGGCCGGGAGGCATCGTGGGCCGCGGGGGGCATGCTGGCCGACTTCCCTCTCGAAATGCCGGGGGCAATGCACGCTTTGGCGACGGCAAGCGCGGGCATGTACCCGGAGTTTGTGCGTGAGCTTGAGGACGAATCGCGCCTGAAAATTGACTTGCGCGCCGAGGGCACGCTCGTGTTTCTGGAAGCGGTCAAAGTCGATTCGCAATGTGACTCCGGCGGAGGAATGCGGCTTGCGGACCATTACCGTTTGCCTCAGCCCTTGCAGGAACTGGAGCCGACGTTAGATATTTCGGGCAGAGTGGCGGACTTGATTCCGCTATTCTCACACGAACGGAGCGTCGATCCTCAACACCTGACGGCTGCAGCCATCGCCGCAGCAAAACATCGCAACATTGATTTTTCTTCTGGCAATCCGGTGGTCACGCTCACGGTGATCGACGGCAAGGCAGCGGGTGTCCGCACCAACACAACGCAGTTCTTGGCAGGCGTGGTCGTCAATTGTGCTGGAGCGTGGGCTGGCCAAATCGCGCCGCTTGCGTTCCCCACGCGTCCGGTCAAAGGCCAGATGCTCTGTATCGTCACGCCGCGGAAGGAAATGGTTCGCCACGTGGTACGCACGCCCGACGTCTATCTAATCCCGCGCAGCGATGGCCGCATGCTGATTGGCGCCACGCAGGAAGAAGCGGGATTCGACAAGCAAATCGTGCCCGATACCATCCAGAGATTGCGCGCGGCCGCTCTGGCGCTGGTCCCTAGGCTCACCGAGGCGCGAACGCTGGAAGCCTGGGCAGGATTGCGTCCCGGAACACCCGACGCCTTGCCGATTCTGGGTGCGACTTCAACGCCAGGGTACTTTGTTGCCACCGGCCATTTTCGCGATGGCATTCTGCTGGCGCCGGTCACGGCGCGAGTCATGGGGCAGGTGATCGCTGGAGAAAAACCGGAGTTCGAATTGAAGGCTTTTGCTGTTGGAAGGTTTGAAAACGCAATACTCTGATCAGATGCTAACGAAAATCATGAACCACGGAGCACACAGGGTACACGGAGGTTGTGTAGTCACGGTTGGGCTTACGCCAGAAAAGCATTTCGTTGCTGATTTGTGAGTGGCGAATTTACGCCGACGCTTCAAAGTGCGCCTCGATTTCTTCCAGCGTCTTCCCCTTCGTTTCCGGCAAGAACACTGCGGCGGTGATGAAGTAGATTACGGTGCAAGCGGCAAAGGCAAAAAACATGGTCGAGTATCCGTATTTGCCGACGGTGGGCAGGAAGATGGCCGCGATGGTCGTTGATACCGCCTGATTGATCAAGAGTGCGACGCTCATGCCGTTGGAGCGAATGCGGGTCGGCATCAACTCGGAAAGCGCCAGCCAGACGCACACTCCCGGTCCGATTGCAAAAAACGCCATGAAAACAAAAAGGCTGATCGCCACCAGCTACCGTTGTGAGCGCTTGGCACGGGAGTGATTAAAGCGTTGTCGATTTTCAGCGGAGCGGTCCGCGCAGCTTCCAGATCGGCGAACGGGTTCGAGAAAAAGGCCACGACTTTGTTGTCGGGAACGCAACTCTCGCGCGTGATCTCAATCGGTTTGGCGGCTTCATCGTCGGAGCGCGCTACCTTGGTCGCGGCGCGGAAGCCGCCGTAAGAATAGATGACGACCAGCGAAGTGGGACGATTGCCGAGGGCCTTGCCGGCATCTCCGCCGGCCGAGAGCAGCGTCTCGGCAAGTTGCTGGCCGTAAATTAGCGAGAGCCTCTGATCGACGCCAACCATGGACTGTACAGCATCGCGGGTGTCGACTCGGAGTTTTTCCGTTTGCCGAAACAGCGCGCTGGTCGCAGAGGAGCGAAACAATGATTCCCGCGCTACCCACAGAAAGAAGGAATTTTCGGCCTTTGCGGTCTACCAGCAGAACACCACCGATCGTCATCAGGAAATTGACAATCGTGAAAACAACATAGCCCCAATGGGCCTGCACGTCGGAAAGCCCGCTCTGCAAAAGAATATCGGTGTTGTAGCCAATGATGGAGTTGACGCCGGTAGCCTGGTTGCACGCAAGGATGACGCAGGCGAGCACAAACGGAATCACGTATTTCCGGCGGAACAGCGACTCCCTGACCTTGGCCCCGGGCGCGCTCTTCGCTTTCTCGGCGGCGAAGGCCTGCTCCATCTCCGCAAGCTCTATGCTCGCTTGCTGCGCAGGGCGAGAGCGAAGCAGGGCCGCGTAGGCGGCATCCCTCTTGCCGCGGCGAAACAGCCAGCGCGGAGACTCCGACAGCATGAAGCTGCCAAGCACGAATAAAATGCCGGGTGGCAGCGACACCCAGAAAATACTGCGCCACGCCGTATCCTTGAAGGCAAACAGCCGCGCCGGATCGCCCAGCCTCGCCACTTCCTCCACGCGAAAACTGAAATACATGCCGAACAGGGCGGCGGCCACGATTCCGAGCGTCAGCAGCCATTGGAAGATGCCGGTTCCCTTACCGCGGCTTGACGCCATTAAACACTCCGCCAGATAGAGCGGGACAACGACGCCGATCAGGCCCGCGCTGATGCCCTGCAAGAGCCGTCCCAACACGAGCGACTGGTAGCTTTGCGAGAGCGCGATGACAGGAATGCTCGCGACAAACAGCAGACCGCTGAGGATCATGAGCGGCTTGCGTCCCATCCAGTCCGAAAGGGCCCCGGCAAACAAGGTCGAGATCACGCTCCCAAGAAGCACCGCCGCGACCACAATGGAAAGCTGCCCGGCATTCAACCCCGACGTGGCCTCCAAATAAGGCAAGGCCCCGGCAATGATGCCGACATCCACGCCATACAGCAGCCCGCCCAAACCTGCTACCAGCAGGAGGAAGCGGTTGTAGCCCACTTTTTTCATCGGTCATGGCTGTTTATCAGAGGTGGATTCAGTTTGGCGGCGCGGCTCTGTTTTGGCAATGTTGCCTGGGGTACCGGCGGGACCGTGGTTTTCCCGTTGATTGGCGGCCGGTCCGATGGGACACATTGTCCCATATAGCCCGGTCGTGCCAGACCGTCCTTCCGATTGAATGACTTGCGTTGAGTTTCGGGCCTGCGCGGCCATTTGGTGCGCCAACTTGTCCTCTCCGCCGCTTTACAACCTGATTGCAAGTTGCTGATTTCGTGGATGTTAAAAGCTGGACGATGGTGCCTTGATTGCCCATATAGGGCAGGCGCGAGCGGCGCGGATTGAGCGTCTTTCAACAATCGCCTGAGCAAAATTATGAAGATCAATAAACCTAAACGATCCAAACGTCCCGTGTTGGAAAGTGCGGCATGGGGCGTCGTCCGGGGAATCGCAGTGCTGGCTTTGCTGGCAATGCCTTCCTACGCCGGCGCTAACAAGCCTAGCGGTGCCACAAGCGCCAGTCCTGATTCGGTGGTCTGGGGTCCCGGTCACAACGCCCCCGTCGCTCCCATCACAACCAGTTCCACCAATCCCGGGGGCAACACGGTCGAAAGCAAGTTTGCCAACGACCTTAACGACCATGTCGATCAGAACGGCATGGTGACGGTGATCGTGCAGTACCGCAGCATGCCCAGCGGTTCGACATTGACGGGTCTTAAGGGACGCGGCGCCGCGATCCAGTCCAAGCTGCACGTCATCCGAGCGGTCACGATGCATGTGCCCGCCAGCATGATCCAGGAACTGGCGCAGGATCCGAACGTTCTTTACATCACGCCGGATCGCCCGGTCAGCCTGACTTCGAATCCTGTGGTTGAAGAGTTTGCGACCGCGGTGCAAGCGGACCTCGCCGCATCAACCTATGCCTTGACGGGCACGGGCATCGGCGTGGCCGTGATTGACAGCGGCATCGCAGCGCATGCAGACCTTGGCACCGGCAGCAACAGCCGCGTGGTGTACAACCAGAGCTTTGTTTCTGGCGACACCACGACTTCCGACAAGTATGGACACGGAACGCACGTGGCCGGCTTGATCGGTGGCAGCGGCGCTAGCTCCGGCAGCGGCAATGGCTATGGGGCGAATTTTGCTGGTATGGCTACAAACGTCAACCTGATCAACCTGCGCGTACTGGATCAGAACGGCGCCGGCAGCGACAGCCAGGTGATCGCCGCCATTCAGGAAGCGATTACCTTGAAGAGCACCTACAACATCCGCGTGATCAATATGTCACTCGGACGTCCGGTGTTCGAGAGCTATACGCAGGATCCGGTCGACCAGGCCGTGGAAGCTGCCTGGAAGGCCGGCATTGTGGTGGTTTGCGCTGCGGGCAACAACGGACGCTATGCGCCGACCAATGGCTTCGGGACGGTTGGCGTTCCGGCGAACGATCCTGCCGTTATTACGGTCGGGGCAGCTATGACGGAGCTGACGGCGACGCGGGTTGACGATCAGATTGCCAGCTACAGCTCAAAAGGTCCGACTACGCTCGATCACATTGTGAAGCCCGACCTGGTTGCTCCGGGAAACCGCCTGGTGTCGCTGCGCGTCAACGGCAGCACGCTGGATACAACCTACCCGCAGTATGAAGTCTCGCCCAGCAACGGAAATTCCGCGAAATACTACGTGCTGAGCGGCACCAGCATGGCGACGCCGGTAGTGAGCGGTGCGGTGGCGCTGATGCTGCAACAGAACTCCGCGTTGACTCCCGATCAAGTGAAAGCTCGCTTGATGAAGACAGCGTGGAAAGGCATCGGGCAGTACACATCGTCGCACGACAGCCTCGGAAACATTTACAACAACGAATACGATCTGTTCACGTACGGAGCGGGGTATCTCGACATCGACAGCGCTCTGGGAGATACGAACCTCGCGACGGGAGTAGCGCTTTCCCCGACCGCGGTTTTGAACTCGAACGGCAGCGTCACGATCAGCAATACTGCTCTCGACTCGAATTTTGCCGGCAGCAGCGTGGTCTGGGGCGCAAAATCAACCATCTTTGGAACCTCGGTGGTTTGGGGGTCCAACGCACTTTCGGCAACATCGGTAGTCTGGGGCGCGACCAGCGTTGTCTGGGGAGCGGCCTCCACGACTGGGTACAGCGTAGTTTGGGGTGCAACTTCTAACGTCGCCAGCGCAACCACTGCACTTAGCAATGGCGACCCGGGAGACAACTAACCAACCGACTGAGACCTATTCGGAGACTGCCATGACAAATACACTTCCAAATAAAGCCAAAGTCATGATCGGATTGGTAGCTGTCGCAAGTTTGTGCCCCCTGTCGTTCGGAGTCATAAACTGGCACACGCCAGCCTGGTCCCAGCTGGGCCTTCTCATGATCGCCGCGGCTCTTACCTCGCGGCTCAAGGTGAAGCTGCCCGGAATGACGAGCACCATGTCCGGCAATTTGCCCGTCATTCTTCTGGGAATCACGCAGCTCGGATTGTTCGCTAGCCTGCTCGTAGCCTTAACCGCAGCTATCGCCCAGTCCTACGCTTCCGCAACCAAAACCAAAGCGGTTCAGTTCCTGTTCAACACCTGCACACTGATGAATGCCAGCGGTCTTGCCTATGCCGTTTACCACAGCCACCTGTTCGCGGCTTACGGAATGGCGGTTTCGTTGGCAACGGCTTCGGCAGTCTACTTCCTGGCGAACACGCTACCCGTCGCCGGCATCATTGGACTGACGGAAAACACCAATCCTTTTGCCATGTGGCACAAGGTTTTCCTGTGGTCGTTCCCGAACTACGTAATCGGTGCGGGATTGACTGCCATCGTTTCCTTGTTCAGCACAGTCACGGGACTGGCTGCCGTCGCGGCGCTCATGGTCGTTCTGTTCGGAGTCTATAAGTCTTACAAGATGTTTGTAAGCCAAACCGAACAGGCCATACCGAAAGCGTTCGCTATGGCTGCCGGCCACTAAACCAATAGCCCTTCTTGCCGCGCGCAGCCTTGTTGGCTGCGCGCATTTTTTTGTGCGCGACGCGAAGATATCTCCCGAGTCGGAAAAGCCCTGGCAGGTACAACAGGATGGACCTATCTTGTTCCGGCGAGCAGCGCCTGGCGGGTAGCCTCGAGTGTGTTGATGAGCGATTCGCGGGGGAGCTTCTGGATGATCGGCTCAATGGCCCATCCCAGTCCAAAGGGTACGTCGCGCGTCAGTGAGATGGCTCGGCACTCCACGACTACCCCGCGATCACGCTCCTCGAATTTCCAATAGGAATACAAGCGCCAGAGAAATCCGTAGCCGGCATCGGGCGGCGCCGTTTGCTCGTCGCTTCTTCCGGCGTTTTCGACCTCTGCAATGCGCGTGGTATAGGAACGGCACACCCAGCGTCGCGGGTCCACTGGACGATAGTGCACCTCGTGTTCGGTATCCAGGATTACGGTGATGATTTTCTTTTTGCGAAGCCGCAGATAGATTCGGAAATCGTTATCGTCGCGCGCGATCAGCCTTGAATCCATCACCTCTGGTTTGTAGATGTTCTTGTGGTTGTCGTAATCCTGGATCACGGTGAGAATTTTCTGGATGGTTGAATCGGGGATGAATGCGGCAGCGATCCAGTCGTGAATCAAGCCGTTTGTCACCTTGGCGGGGCCCTGGCCCGACCAGAATTGCGCTACCACCTGCCCTCGGCCAACTTGCTGAGCGCGCTCTGGCGCCAACTCAGACCAGAGGAATGGCCCGCTCCCGTGCAACGCCGGCTCCATTTCCGTTTCCGCACGGTGAATGTAAGCAGTGAACGCCTCCAGCGTTTGGGGGCTCAGTTGAACAGGTTTGACGGTTTGCGCCATAGCTCCGGACCTGCGGCGAATCGTGATCCGGCCTGAACTGCTCCTAGCGGCAACTGCCCACAACCGCGCTGATAATCAAGGGGTAGCGACGAGCGGCATCTGCGAACCTGGCCATAGCCAGTCTCATCGCTGGGGATGCGCCGAAGGGGCGATGGAGGGCTTTGTCTCCTGCATCGCGTTCGATTCGCGTACTTCCAATTGCGTTTGGCGACGATGGGTGGCTTCGGCGGGATCTGTTCCCGCCTTCAGATCGGTTTTTTCGAAGAAGTAGCGCCAGCCCTCGTGGTGCTCGGAGGAGCCTTGGGACTCTTCAAACCTTTTCACGGTTGTCTCTGCGTTCTGCCTGCCCCTGACCACTTCGACCACTCCAGCTGACCGGTAGGTCCGGACGTTGTGCAGGATGATCGCGTAGGTAGCGTTAAGGTCGTCTCGTGTCAGAAAGAATCCATTCGCAGCTCGCTCAGGAGCTGATCAAGAACAATAACAGGATACATCGTTGCCTCTTCAAATTCCATGACGCCGGTGGTTCATGCCGGTTGAAGCGCGCGGAACTATGCTTGAGCTTCGACCAAGCGTCATTTAATTCTGCCGCAGGCTCATTGAAACGGGAATCCAGGGAAAGCAAAAAGGCGATCTCCGTAGACATCGCCTCTTCCAGAATTCGCCGGCTTAGAGCGCCTGTACGTTTTCAGCTTGCCAGCCCTTCGGCCCTTTGGTTACGTCGAACTGCACCGTCTGGCCTTCTTGCAGGCTCTTGAAGCCGCCCGCCTGGATTGCCGAGAAGTGCACAAAAACATCTTCGCCATTCTGACGGCTGATGAAGCCGTAGCCTTTGGCGTCATTAAACCACTTTACTGTTCCTTGTTCTGCCATGTTGATACTAGTTTCCTTTTCACTCGATTTACGCTGGATAGATTCGGAGGTACTGAAGGCAGGTTACTGGCTGTTAAGGCAAGAACTGCTCACGACCGACTCGGTCTAACGCACACAATCATCTTACTCTCAATGCGCCCAATTGGCAACCGTCATCGTCCGGAGCATGGCCCACTGCATGAGATCACAACGGTTGCAGACCCAATGGTCGCGCGGTCGCACTACGGTTTTCGACGCACAAAGCAGGACGCTCTGAAACAGGATATACTGAAGATACTTGACCTCGAAGATACGCCACAAAAGTATTCGCGCCTTCGCGATTGAGAGATCGAGAGGCGGCCATTTGCTCCCAAGATTACTCCTGAACGTGTCACGTCGTGCCACCACCGGCGGCCATAGTTGCCGAAAGCGCGCGTCTTGACGCGGCTCATAACGATGATCGCAACGGTAACACTGGCGGCAGCCGTGTTATTTCGCTCGGTATCCGACTACCGAATGGCAGTATGTATTATTGTGTCCGTGGCAACCACGGCGCTTGCCATTCGCAGCCTGTTTACCGGCCGGCTCCTCTGGGCGATCCTTTTCCTGGGCGTTCTCGGCATCTTTACGCCATTCCAACGCAGTCAGTTTTCCCACGTATTCATTTCCATACTCGACATGGTGGCGCTGGCGCTCTTCGCGGCTTCGCCCATGATGCGCAGAAAAACGTTCATGCCGAGAATCTCAAGCTCGACGTCCGGGAGATTTTGAGTACCCGGCGGCTCCTTAAACCAGCCCGAAAAAGAGGGGGTTCCTTATGTCTTCGATGAATGGCGACAAGTCGCGGTATCACCGGGAACGCAAGCAGAAGATCGCTCGACGGAAGCGAACTCGTGAATTGCTGGAGCGCGCAGCCACGCAAAACAAATCGCTGCAAAGCCCGCATGCCATCGAGCCCAAGCCGGTGACGGCATGACCACCACTCCCGTTCCCACCCCGAATCTTTCCGTGCCGCTCCTCGTTGGAGACAAGAAGAGGCGAGTGCTCCTGGTGGACAACTCTTCCCATAAGCGTGAACTCCGCGCCGAGATCATGAAGAAACTCGGCATCGAGGTCGATTCCGCCGCCGACATTGGCGAAGCCCGTTGCTGGTGGAAAGCCGCCCTCTATGATCTGGTTCTTATCAACGTCGAAAATATACGATGCAGCCGTGATAAATTTTGCGACGACATTCGCGCCGCTACACCGCGCCAGCGATTTGCTTTTCTGGTGGGCGCCCCTGAGTACCTTTCCGATTCGCCGAGCCCGGCCGCTCTCGTTCACGACGATTACGAAGGCACGGTAGCGGATGTGAGAGCGGCGCTTGCCGCCAATCTCGGAGATCTGCCCCAGCGCTGGGGAATCCTCGAGGCTTCCCGGCGTATCTCCGCGGTTCGCTCGGCGACCAATGCGCGCACCCAGGCTTTGCGAAACAGGCCGGCGCCGCCACGCGATCTCGAAACACGGTATGCTGAGTACGCCGCTGCCGCACCCCGGACTCTGGACGACTTGCTTAGAAAGGACATGCAATGAAGAACCTTTACGTTGGGAATCTCCCTCACAGCACAACCGAAGCTGAACTGCGAACCGTTTTCGAGCCGCACGGCGCGGTCGAAAAAGTCACGCTCGTCACCGACCGCGATACCGGACGCTCGCGCGGTTTCGCCTTTGTGGAAATGACCAATGCCGGGGAAGCCGATAAGGCGATCGCGGCGCTCAACGGAACGGATCTGGGCGGCCGCCCGTTGACCGTCAATGAAGCCAAACCAAAGACCGACCGGCCAAGAGGGGGCGGTGGCGGGCAGCGCTTTGGCGGTGGCGGCGGCCACGGTCGCGACGACTATCGTGGGCATCCGCGTCAGCCGCGCGAACCCCGCTGGTAGTTTTTTCGCTTTCTTAACTACTTTCTGGCCGACTGCAGAACAATCGGCCAACCATAAATCGCAAACATATTGGGAGATAGGCTATGCCAAGAGGCCGATCAACATTTACGAAACGTCAGAAGGAACAGACGCGGCAACAAAAACAACGGGAAAAACTGGAACGCAGAAACCAGCGAAAACAGGAAAAGCCCGCGGAAGGCAGCGCCGACGAGATGGCCGAATTGCGCGAACACGCTGCGGCGCAGGCTGCACTATTCAATCTGGGCGTCGAAGAATCCGAGCCCTCCGAGGAATCCACACCCGACGGCAGAACCGCTCATTAGCTCGTGCTTGCCGGTTGCCGGGCCTCGCGGGCCCGGCTGCCAGGTTCGCACTCCGGCATGCTGCGGAAAAAGTATCTCCGGCCGCTAAAGGCGGCAGCCAGGCGCTAAGGCGCAAACCTATTTTCAGTTAGGGGCACGACCAGGGTCGTGCCCTTCCCTTTTTCCCGGCGTTGGCCTGGTTTTTCCGCAACCTGCTATACAAATACCTCTCCCGGCAAGGCGGTCAGGGTTCGTGAGACAAGGGTGTTTTGAATAATCCGCCTCGGCGGCGCTGCTGCCCCGGCGTCCATCTCAGTGCGTTCCATCCTTAGTTTGAGCGTCCGCTCGATCTGGCGCAGTTCGAGCACCTCGGCTCCCGCCACCAGCGTTGAAGCCAGCCCTTGCAGTCCGGCTCTGCCGGTGCGGCCCACGCGATGAATGAAATCCTCGGCCATTTTGGGCAGGTCGTAGTTAATCACGTGAGCTACATCGTCCACGTGCAAGCCACGCGATGCGATATCGGTGGCGACCAGCACCTGGAATCGGCATTCCTGAAAACCACTCAAAGCGGCGTTGCGCTGCGATTGCGAGCGATCGCCATGGATCATGGCCGCGTTAAAGCCGTCGCGCACCAGTTGCTTGGCCAGGCGTTCGGCGCCCCGCTTGGTGCGCGTGAAAATCAGCGTTTGGCCTTTTTCCGAATAGAGCAATTGCCGAAGAACGTCGAGTTTCTCTCCCGGTCGCACTTCATAGGCCTTGAGTTCCACGCTTTCGGCGGGCTTGAGCACCGAGCCCAAAGCAACCCGCACCGGATCGTGCATGTAGTCCTGTACCAGCCCGGCCACGGATTGCTCGAGCGTCGCCGAGTAGCACAGGGTCTGCCGCTGCTGTGGGAGAGCCGAGACAATGCGCCGGATCGCGGGCAAAAAGCCCATGTCCAGCATGCGGTCGGCTTCGTCGAGCACCAGCACCTGGACGTGCCGCAGATCGGCGAACTTGCGATTCATCAGATCCTGCAACCTTCCGGGCGTGGCAATCACCAATCCCGGATCGGCACGAAGACTTTGAATCTGCGCCTTCTCCGATACGCCGCCGATGATGAGCGAAGCTTCGGGCATGGCTTTAGTGCGCAGTTGTTCGTATTGTTCGTGAACCTGCATGGCAAGTTCGCGCGTCGGCAACAGCACGAGCGCAACCGTGTGGCGCGCCGGTTCGCGCGTTGAAGTTTTTACGCTCGGAGTTTCAACGCCCAGAATCTCGATCAGCGGAATGAGAAACGCCAGCGTTTTGCCGGTGCCCGTCTGGGCGGTGCCGATGACATCCCGGCCTTCAAGAGCTGGAGGAATCGCGCGTTCCTGGATGGGGGTGAGGGTAGTGAATTGAGCTGCCGCCAGCTTCCGCTGCAATGCGGAAGACAGGGGCAGTTCCGAAAAAGTGGTCATTCGAGTTTATTACTTTCTGGAGGGGCTTGTTGTCACACACACTCTGACACACGTCGAGAGTTGCCATGCCGCTCACATTTTGTTTTTTGGATTTCACGCAAATAAAACGGAAGGCAGGAAAGGCGGAGATGAAGCTGGTCTGTAAGAGTGACCACCGCGTGACGAGCAAACCGTGGCAAAGCGTCAATTAAGAGTATAGCAGAAGAACGGTAAATGTCCCCGGGCGCTGGAAACTTGAGTAACCAGCCAGTTCAAAGCCGCCCCATTACCGAAATTTGGCGTCCCCCGGCGGGGTCCGCACGCGCAGCGGTTGCCGGGCACGATCGTTTGGAATTAAGGACCATGTTACTGCCGCACTTCCCAGAGACAGACCTGCGCAAATCAACATGACAATTCGGAAGCCGAATACGAAGGCTTCCCGAATGGCCCCGCTGATGGCAGCTTGCATACCGGGACTAAGGCCAGAGGGAACCTGCAAGCCGGCAAGTTTGATTTCGCTCGCTTGTAGCTTCGCCAGAATATCGGGCGGCAGCATCAAGCGAGTAAGGCTGGAGTTCAATTGAGAAGCAAATGCCTTCACCATCACAATCCCAAAGACTGCGACGGCAAGCACGCCCGCTGCGCGCGCAACGGCGTTGTTAATTCCAGAAGCCGTGCCGACCTGGTCCTTATTTATAGAATTCATAACCACGGTGGTCAGGGGAGCCACAGTGACCGCCATCCCGAAACCGAGAACAATTACCGATGGGAAGAACTCCCACCAATAATTGCCTCCGATCGACGGCACGGCGAACAGTGCGAAGCCGAACGCGACGATGAGAGGACCAACGATCAGCGGCGCCCGTGAACCGTAGCGGGCGACAAGGCCGCCAGACCAGCGAGAAAGAAAGAACATAAGCAGGATCATGGGGAGCATGGCAGCGCCGGTGGCAGTGGTGGTGTATCCCTGCACCTGGATCAAGTTCAAGGGGAATAGGAAAAAGAAAATCCCAATAGCGGCGTACAACAAAAGCGTAAGCAGGTTCGCGCCACTGAAGCGTCGGGATTTGAACAGCGTGAGCGGGAGCATCGGGGAGGCGCTGGCGGCCTCGACAAACACGAACGTAATAAGACAGCCGGCGCCAATGGTCAAACTCCCGAAAACCAGCGGATTTCTCCAGCCCAAGTCAGGCGATTCGATGAAACCAATCACCAGGTTCCAAAGTCCCAGGGTGGAAACAATCGCTCCCGGCCAATCTATACGCCCAGCGCTGGCGCTGCGGCTCTCCGGAATCCGCCAAAGTGAAATCGCCACCACGGCCGCCGCAATCGGCAGATTGAGGAAGAACACCCAGCGCCAGGAAGCGTGCTCAACCAGCCAGCCTCCAAGCACCGGGCCAATCGCGGTAGTGATTGCCGTGAAACCCGACCACGTACCGATCGCCTGTCCGCGACTCTTCTCGTCGAAAGACGTACTGATAATTGCAAGACTGCCGGGCACGAGGAGAGCAGCGCCGACTCCTTGTATGCTCCTCGCGATGATCAGTTGGTGGATGCTCGAGGCGAGCCCGCAACCGGCGGAGGCCAGGGCGAAAATCAACACACCTGCGACGAAGATCAGCCGCCGGCCGAACCTGTCGCCGAAAGAGCCGCCGACCAAAATCAAAGCAGCCAGAAGAACCCCGTAAGACTCAACCACCCATTGCAGATCCACCACCGTTGCATGGAAGCTGGCCTGGAGCGCGGGCAGAGCTACATTGACGACCGTGCCGTCGATGAAAGCCATGCTGGAGCCGAGAATGGTCGCGGCGAGCACCCAGGTTCTCGCTCCCCTCACACATGGAGCCGTGGCAGCTATCGATTGCGCCAACACTTCATCGCAAGGCGTTCTCATGCCAGCTACGAGTGTCTTTCACTTTGCATCAGGTTCGCAAGGCGCTCACGTTGTCAACTCTGCCGTGGCAGTGCTGCCCGGGAACGCAACGTCGATGAGGGCATACCGCGAGCGGCAATTCCCTTCCCGAGTGGCGTGATCCTTGCCTTTGTCGCCGCGGCATCGACACCGCTTTCGGCGCCCCCCATACCAAAGTCTCGCCAATACCAACGTCCAATTGTTTCGCCTTCACGAATTTGGTGTGATGGCTCGTGGCATGCGGCACCGAGCTAAGGCAGAGGAGAATCCCATGGACACGGAAGAATCGTTCAGCGATGCGGTTTATGAAGACGAAACGCACAGGGCGGAGCGTGAGTTAGCTGCGTTCATCGGCGCGGTGACGAAGTTATTCGGGCCAGGGCAGGCCCGGATCTCAGCCGAGGACTGGCTCGATGAGTCGGAGTTAATGGATAGTCCGCCTCGATCCGAAAGTCGAAACTGGCGAGCAGTGACCGTCGCCGCGTCGGCTCGACTGGCAAATCGGGTCGCTGTCGCACCAAACCAGCAAAAATCCCTGGCTGCATAGGATGAGTGTAATTAGGAAGTGCCTATCAATGCTCGCGTTGTCCGCGCAGCCGTGCAAACAACGAGAGGACCGCAAACCAGAAGATAGCGCAGGTGAGAGGCAGCGCAATTATTAGCGAATAAAACCACAGCATGGGGTGTTCCCCATGGACACCCCCTGACGCGATCACACCTGCAATCAGCGCTGCCGGTAGCATAAGCGAATCACTCACAACATCACGCAGGTTGCTGTACGGCAATCTGCCGATCAGGTAAATCACGCCGACCGACGGGAGTGCCAGCCCTATGCTCGCTATGCCTCGGATTATCACTCTTCGCTGCATCCGGACAAATTGTATTCCCAAAGGTGGCATAGAGAGGATTGCTATCTCATGTCCGAGCTGATTCGACCCGGCGTCGGGAGGGGAGCACCGGACCGGAGAAACTCGTCGTTCGGATGCCGTGCTCTGTACGATTCAGGACCCACGAAGAAATACCATGAGTAAGGTTTGAGAGGCTGGTCGTAGTCGTCCGCCCTTGCCCCGACGCCCCCCGCCTCCATTTCATGAGACACAAGCTCCTCGTCCACTGGCAGAAGGCTACCTTTTACATCGTAGAAGAACTCGTATTCGGTTCTCGGAGAAAGGTAGACCTCTAGGTCGGATGTTCGTGCGCGGCCATCCTCCCCCACTCTAATCTCTGCGACTTCGTGGCTCTTGTCGGCTTTAAACACCTTGGGTGCGGAATCGACGCCGAAATCTACCCTGACCCAACCAACGTATCCGTCTGGGAGCACGAGACGATACGTTAGCGGCGGTTCGGAGTCCCCTCGCATTTCCACGATCGCCCAATGAGGTATGAAAGCGATCAGTAAATAAAGAACGACGACCGCGCCCACAACTAATGCCGCTATTCGCAGTTCCCTCATACCAAACAGGATACCTCGGTTCTAACCTGGGGATATTGAAATCAGGCACTAGCATAAGTGTGCGCCGCCTGTTCGCCTTTTTCAGGGTCAATGAGTGAAATGAAGATTTTGCGACATCATCCCTCTGGGCCGCCCGCCCGCTTCCGCATTAAAAGACTGTAAGAAGTGCGGATTGACAGGGCGACGACCATCAGCCATAATCCCGCGCATATTTTTGGGGTGTATCTTTCCTTCCCTGTTGTCCGGAGCCCATATTCCGTACCGGCTTTCTGCGTAAGCACTTTTGGCTTGTCTGAACACAAGGTCCGACAACCAAGGTTTCACAATCGGTTTGATTCCATCAAAGGAGGGAATCCCCCATGAGGCTGCATAGCGTAGTAGTGGCATTCTTGTTGCTGGTGCTGTCGACCGTTCAACTCACCTTTGCGCAAAGGCCGCCAGAAACTCCATCCGCATTGCCTCGACTGGTCCGCTTTAACGGCACTGTCAAAGACATCAACGGCCGTCCCCTGACCGGCATGGTGGGTATTGCCTTTGCGCTCTACTCCGAGCAAACGGGCGGCGCTCCACTCTGGTTGGAAACGCAGAACGTGCAGGCCGACTCTAGCGGACATTACTCCGTGCTCCTCGGCGCGACCAAGCCCGACGGTCTGCCCGCCGAGCTTTTCGCTTCCGAACAAGCGCGCTGGATTGGTGTGCAGATCGAGCAGCAATCCGAGCAGCCGCGCACATTGCTGGTGAGCGCTCCGTATGCGCTGAAAGCGGGAGACGCGGAAACCCTCGGTGGACTCCCTCCCAGCGCGTTCATGCAAGTAGCGACAAACGCAAGCCCATCGGCGCCGGCGGCAACGGCAGCTCCGGCAACAGCTTCTGTCATGGGGAAGCCGAGCAAGACGTCAGATGTAACCACCACGGGCGGCACAGCCAACAGAATTCCTGTATTTACCACTGCCACCAACATTCAGAATTCCGTCATCACGCAGAAGGGTTCCGACATTGGCATTGGCACGACTGCTCCCACCCATGTGCTCGAAGTGAATGCCGGGAAAGCGACCGTAGCTCAGATGGCCCTCGTCAGCACCGGAACTGATGCCGCCATTTCCCTCAAGAACACCGCCACGAGTGGAATCGAGTATTGGATCGATTCCGGCAGCGGAACCGCCGGCGTAGGCGCTGGCAACTTCGCCGTCTGGGATAAGACGCACGGCGGCGCGAGACTGGTTGTCGATTCCATTGGACAGGTGGGCATCGGCACCACCAAGCCAGGTTCGCAGTTGGAAGTCGACGCGCAATCGACCACCTACACCGGATTAACAGCGACCGGCGGCAATTCCCCGAACGGCGCAGGCCAGACCGGCTCTACTGGCCTGACCGCCAACGGAGGTAACGGCGACCTGAGCGTGGACGCCAGCAGCAACGGCGGGGCCGGACTCGTTGCGAACGGCGGAACTTCGACCTCACTTCCAGGAGCGGCTGTTATCGCCAACGGCGCGTCAGGACAGGACACGGGCGAAGGCGGGCCTGGAATCGTCGCCTCAGGCGGAATCGGTGAACTCGATTCTTCCGGCGGGTTCTTCTCCGGCGGAAATTTCTCCTTCAACGGAGACGGGCTCGACGCCACTGCCGGCAGCGGTGTCGCAGGCAACTTTACCGGCAATGTCTCCATTAGCGGCAACCTTTCCAAAGGCGGCGGGTCGTTCAAGATCGACCACCCGCTTGACCCCGCCAATAAGTATCTCTACCACTCCTTTGTCGAATCGCCCGACATGAAGAATATCTACGATGGCGTGGCGACACTGGATGCAAACGGGGAAGCAGTAATCCGAATGCCGGAATGGTTCGGCGCTTTGAATCGGGATTTCCGCTACCAATTGACTTGTATCGGCGCCTTCGCGCCGGTCTTTGTCGCCGAGGAACTAGCCAAAAATCAGTTCAAGATTGGCGGTGGCCGCGCTGGAATGCGAGTCTCCTGGCAGGTAACCGGCATTCGCCAGGATGCGTGGGCCAACGCCAATCGCATTCCGGTCGAAGAACTAAAAAACAGCCGCGAACGCGGCTATTACCTGCACCCCGAACTCTATGGCGCGCCAGCGGAACGGCAAATTGAATGGGCACGGCATCCGCGCATGATGAGAAAGTTGCAACAGCAAAAGTTGGCCATGAATGCAAGGGCGGCGCATCCCGTCGCCCCGGCCAAGCCCTAGCCCGACGGAGGCCTGGCCACTGCAAGAACCCCCCGCCTCGGCGGGGGATCTTTTCTCCCAACTTGTGAACGCTTCCGATGTCCCGAAGGCTGGTTCGAATGTGGCTGCGGGTTGGCGCTGACAGGCGTGTTACTCGGCTGCGGGAGCCGACAATGTTATGGAATCAATTAGACTCACTGAGCCCGTTGGCCCCTCATGAGTTCTATAAAAAGGGATGTCAAGAAAAAAGCTCCGCCTTGACGGGAGGATGAGAATCTTTCTCGAGATCCAGCCCACTCTGTTTCGTTACCTTGAAGAGGTTTGGCTTGTTGCTCCATTCTCGTTAGGTTTCTCTGCTGCTGATGGTCAAGTTCGAGTGTGCAAGACGCGGCAAGCAGGACGATGTCAACCATGGTTCTATCCGAGGCTCGTGGCCTATCGCTATTTCTGGTTCTCCGAGGGGGCATAGCGTGTAATGGGTGACTCGGTGCCGAAGCACACAAGGCCGATCTCATTGACTGATACTCACCCTCGAACCGAGCATCTGCAGAACCAGACCGCCCACCACCGAGTACACCACAGAGATGGAAAAAGCCTGTTCCTCAGAGATGCTCAAGCTGGTTGTCGCTGCAATTGTTGGGGGTCGAACTCCACTCCTTTCTTCCAGATGGTTAAACTGATCGCGGCCATCTTTCGAGCCAAGGTAAGACGGGCCATGGTCGGCCGCATCCCTTTCTCCACTCGAGCAACATAAAAGTCGCGCAGGGGGCCGGGACGTGTGCTGGCAGAGATGGCAGCACTTTTAAAGAGATTCTTCAGATCTCGATTGTGGTTGTCATTCAGACCGCGAACCGTCATGCGCTCGCGGTTGCGTTGCAGTTTGCCGCGCACGGAACGGTACTCCCCGCTGTCGTGGGTCTCGACTGCGAAACCACTGTAGGCCCAAAGCTGCCGTTTGGTACGGAAACGGTGGGGGGTCTGCAGCAGTGCCACCAGCAAGGCCGAGCGAATCGGACCGATGGAAGGAATCTGGCGCAGTAGCTTCACGGCCGAATGCTTGTGGCTTTCCGCCAGTAACTCGTGTCGCGCTTCCAGACGCACCGGTTGCAACAGATCCAGTTGCTGGTAGAGCCGTTCCGCGCGAACCCGAACTCCTGGCTCCGCGATCTTAGCCAACCACTCGGCGCGATGACGGGGAGCGTAGACGGTTGTGCCAGCGCAGGGAATAGCCCAGCTGCGGTACAGAGCTTTGATGCGATTCATGACGCGGGTGACATCTTGGGTGATGGTCAGATAACTGCGCCCTAGTTCTTTCAAGGTGCGCACCCCATGCTCTCCGTGGTACACGGGATGGAGTTGGTTGCCGCGTAACAACTCCGCCAGCTTCCGCGCGTCGATCCGGTCACTCTTGTTGCCATCCTTCAACAGAGTGTTCTTACGCGGATCGCAGACCACGAGCCGGCTCACGTGGGGTTTCAGAAGATCGTGTAACCAGGCCGCGGACGTGCCTTCCTCAAAGGTCAGCGACAGCGTTCCTTGCAGTCCTCGGATGAACTCCACAATCGTGGCCGCCTTGGTCTCCAGCAAGCATTCCATGATCAGCTTGCCACCAGCATCCATCACGGCGACCGAGATGGTGGCTTGGTGCACGTCCATACCGATATACTTTTCCTCACTCATAAAGGCGCTCCTTTTCGCTAGGTTGGCGATCCGAACCATCTCAACCTACCGCAAAAGTGGGCGCCTTTTTATATTGCGTGTAATAGGGACAGGGTGCCTTCCTCTATCGCTACACCATCCTTACAATCGGCCAACACTCAAAACTGCTAATTTTCTAAGTGCTTTGAAATCTTGGCGTCCCCGGCGGGATTTGAACCCGCGTTACCGCCGTGAAAGGGCGATGTCCTAGGCCAGGCTAGACGACGGGGACGTTCTGGCGGCCACTACTCGATGCCAGATTGGTGCAGACACTCATACTAACAGCGGCCTTTTTGCGATGTCAAAGTTTGGGCGCCCAGCTGCTCACATTGTATTCCCTCGTCGAGGTCGAAACGCTCGCTTGAGAAACAAAGGACCCGTTCTCAGCTCCCAATTCCCGGTTCCCCGTTCCCAGTCGTCAATCGAAACGCCTCGTTTCTCTGATAGTGAGCGTTCCGAACGGAGAAGGGAAAGCTAAAAAAAAGGGCACGGCCAAAACCGTGCCCTTCTGTAATTCCCCGATTGCCGGCCGCGCTATTCTCCGACCAGTTCCATCGGTTTGATGGGGGCCGGCCATGAGAAAATATCGTTCTCCTGCGCGTCCACCACAGCGATCGCCGCGACGTTGACGATTTCTTCCACTTCAATGTCGCGCGCCACCACGTGCACCGGCTTGCCCATGCCCATCAGGATCGGACCGAGCGTGCTGCCTCCGCCCAGCTTTGAGAGGAGCTTGTAGGCGATGTTCGCCGAAGCCAGATCCGGGAAGATGAGAACATTCGCTCCACCCTTCAACGGGCTGAAGGGATATTGTTTTTCCAACAACTCCGGCGATACGGCCACATCCGCCATCACTTCGCCATCCACGAGCAGCGTCGGATCGGCCTTGTGCAGCAGTTCAACCGCTTTGCGGACCTTAACGCACTGCGGATGCGTGGAGCTTCCGAACGTGGAGAATGAAAGCAGCGCGATCCGCGGTGTGAGATCGAAGCGGCGCGCGGTCTGGGCGGCGCAGAGAGCGATCTCGACCAGATCCTCCGCCGTGGGATCGATATTCACGCTCGGATCGGCCAGCAGATACAGTTTGCCGGACCGCGTGATCATCAGATAGCAGCCCGAGACTCTTCTCAAACCCTCTCGAGTCCCGATGATCTGCAGCGCCGGACGGATCACATCCGGGAAGTGCTGACTGACGCCGGAGACAAGCGCGTCAGCCTCGCCCGTACGTACCATCATCGGGCCGAACACGTTCGGATCCTTCATCATCGTGCGTGCTTCGGTAAGCGTCACTCCCCGGCGCTGGCGCAGACGATACAGCTCCTTGATGAAGCCTTCCCGCAGCGGCGACGACGACGGATCCACGATCTTGACTCCGGTAAGGTCAAGACCCAGTTCCTTGGCGTTTTCCTGAATTGTGGTTGGGTTGCCGAGCAAAATCGGATAGCCGATTTTTTCCTCGATCAGAATGTGCGCCGCGCGCAGCATTTTCTCGTGTTCGCCTTCGGGAAAGACGACCGTGCGAGGCTTCGCCTGCGCCTTCTGCACGATCATGTGCGCGATCTCGTGCGCCTTGCCGAGCCGGCACTCGAGTTGGGCGCGATAAACGTCGAGAGCGATCGGAGAGCGCGCCACACCGGTCCGCATGGCCGCCTCCGCCACCGCCGTCGCTTCCCACAGCAATACTCGCGGGTCAAACGGCTTCGGGATGAGGTAGTCCGGCCCAAACTTCATCCGTTCCACCCCGTAGGCGCGGCACACCGAATCCGGCACGTCTTCTTTCGCCAGATTCGCCAGCGCGCGCGTTGCCGCCAGTTTCATCTCCTCGTTGATTGCGGTCGCATGCACATCAAGCGCGCCGCGGAAGATGAACGGGAACCCGAGAACGTTGTTGACCTGGTTTGGATAGTCCGAGCGTCCGGTGGCAATGATGACATCGCTGCGGCACGCTTTCGCGTCTTCATACGTGATTTCGGGATCGGGATTCGCCATCGCAAACACAATGGGCCGCTCCGCCATTGAACGCACCATGTCTTGCGTGATCGAGCCCTTTACCGAGCATCCCACGGCTACGTCGGCGCCCTTCATGGCATCGGCCAGCGTGCGCGCCTTCGTTTCGCGGGCAAACCTCTCCTTGTACGGATTCATGCCGTCGGTGCGCCCTTTGTAAACCACACCCTTGGTATCGCAGAGCGTGATGTTTTCCCGCTTCACGCCCAGGCGCACGTAATGTTCCGCGCAGGCAATGCCGGAAGCTCCGGCGCCATTGAACACCACATGCACTTCCTCAAGCTTCTTGCCGACCACTTCCACGGCATTGAGCAGCGCCGCTCCGGAAATGATCGCCGTCCCGTGCTGATCGTCGTGGAAGACCGGAATCTTCATCGTCTTCTTGAGCGTCTCTTCGATGTAGAAGCATTCCGGCGCTTTGATGTCTTCCAGGTTGATGCCGCCAAACGTCGGCTCCAGCAACTGGCAAACTTTAATGATTTCGTCGGGATTGTGGCTGTCGAGTTCAATGTC
The DNA here is from genome assembly GCA_963791085.1 of uncultured Acidobacteriaceae bacterium. GTDB lineage: Bacteria > Acidobacteriota > Terriglobia > Terriglobales > Acidobacteriaceae > Acidiflorens. Next base: position 1,802,558 of record CAWBQG010000001.1, read on the forward strand.
GAAAACATCGACATCGGCAAACCTTTTGAACAGAACTCCCTTCCCTTCCATCACCGGCTTTCCCGCCAGCGCGCCGATGTCGCCGAGCCCGAGCACGGCCGTCCCGTTGCTGATTACGGCCACCAGGTTTCCCTTCGCGGTGTACTTATATGCATCCTGCGGGTTTTTGTGGATTTCCAGGCAAGGTTCCGCAACGCCCGGCGTATAGGCCAAACTCAAATCCCGCTGCGTGCGGCATGGCTTGGTGGAAGTGACCTCAATTTTTCCAGGTCGAGCCCCAAAGTGATAATCGAGGGCTTGCTGTTTAGTAATCGCCATAATGTCTCCTCCTTGGTGTTACCGCGTAGTGTGCGGACGCCAGGAACGGCGCTCCGTTTTTGATCTCATTTCATAATCGGAGCCGCTCAAGAGCCGTACGTCCGAAAACCAGTAAACGTTCGTGACCGCGCGCCCGATCCAGCGCGCGTGGCTATTCTGCGCGTCCCGCTCGACGCGACCATAAAGTCCGTAAATCGATGAATTTGCAGACAGCGGGCTCACTCGAAGCACTTTCAACATATTATTTCCCAACCGCCGCTCGGCCCGATGTGATGCCCGACGTGTCCGATTGTGATTTAGATCATGTTCGTCTGTCACAAGATTGGACCAAGAAGCCCGTTTTTGCTGGTGTTTGGGCGTTCTTTGCCCATTATTTACCCCTTGAATTCCTTTTCTCCGCAATGGCCGTTGCGTCTTCCAGCATCTTGCCGATCCGGTTCGCCCGGCCGGCTGGCGTTCGATAGTAAAAGATGCCCAGCAGGTGCGACCGCCGGCGAGCCAGCGACATTCGGTCCCATCCTTCGCGGGCCTGCGGATTGCGCGCCAGGGCCAACTGCAAAAGCGGCGGCAATTCCCTCTCCGCCTCCATCGTCTCCAGCAAGCGCTCCGCGATCTGCTCGGCGCGGCGGCCGCGCGCTTCCGTACTCTCGGGCCCATTGACCCACTTCGCGATCTCGTAACGCATCGAGTGATTCAGTTGATCGTACCAGCGGCGGAAAAGCCGGCCCTGCGCGAGTATGCGCTGCAGTGGCGCGGGCACGATCGCGACGCGTTCTTCAGTATCCGGTTCGAGTTCGAAACGCGCACTCGCTCCGGCCGCTACCCGGGCCTCCTTCTGCATTCGCTTGTTCACCAGCAGGATGTGAGCGCCCTCGCGGGTGGGAAACAACGAGGTGCGGAATGGGAAGCCGTTGATCGTGCCTCGCACCTTGATCTGCCCGCGAACACCGAATGCCTTGACCGCATCGAAAGGCACACGAATGATGACCCAATTCAGCCGCGACCGCATGCGCTCGAGCGCGGCATCGAAGCCCTTTTTGCGAGAGATCGTCTTGACCTTCCTGTCTTTGGCCATAGCGCAGGACAACTCGAGAATTCTAATCTGAATGCGCCGGCTCGTGGCCCGGCCGTCGGGGTTTACACTGTAAAATAAGAGGTCGTCGGAGAAGCAAATTTGATTTGCCCGAATTGCGGTGAGGACAATTCGTCGGATTTCCGGTTTTGTGGAATGTGCGGCACTCCGCTCGAGTCGCCGCGCCCCGCGGCCGCAATCGCCGCTCCCCAGGACCCGCTGCGCGCAGCGGACGAGCGACGGCGTGAACCGCGGCAGGCCCCTGTCGTTCGCAACGGCCCTCTGCAAGCGCCGAAACCGGCGGCAATCATAGCCGGCCCTTCGCTGCTCGGATTGAACCCCGACTCCGACGGCGCTCCCAGTATTGACACGTTGCGGGAGAAAACCTTCGCTGGCGGCGATTCGTTTCTTGAAACCGAAGAACCGGAAAGAGGCGGACGGCGAATTCTTGTGCTGCTGTTGCTGCTCCTGGCCCTGGGTGCAGCCGCCCGGTGGACGTATTCCAATTATGTAGGCGCGACAAATCGCGCGCACCAGGCAGCCTCTTCGAGCCCAGCCGCTTCTCAAGCGGCGCAATCTCCCGTGGCCAAGCCGGAGGCGCCGGCACCGCAGAAAAAGGCCGTGCCCTCTCCGGCAGACGCTTCGAGTTCTGCTTCGGCAACCAAAGCGGGTACCCAGAAGAGTCCCACTGCCGCTGCGCCCAAGCCCGCCATACAAGTAAAGGCCACGCGCGCAAAATCCGCGCTGGCCGAGACTGCCGCTCCCGCAAGTCCGGCAAGTGCTGCCGGTGGAGACGCGGATTATCGAAAAGCTGAAGCCTATCTCTACGGCCGCGGCGTTGCCCAGGATTGCGATGAAGCGGTGAAGTACCTGAAAGCCGCGTCCGCGAAGCAAAACGCCAAGGCCCGGAGCACATTCGGAACCATGTATGCGACCGGCCACTGTGTTCCGCGTGATCTTCCCACCTCCTATGGATGGTTCGCGCTGGCGCTGCACGTTGACCCGAATAACCAGATCCTCGAAAAAGACCTCACCGCGATTTGGAACCAGATGACCCCGCCCGAACGGGAGACGGCCACGAAGTCGAAACAATAAGTGATGCGAGCGTGAGTGGATGCCGTTTGATTTTCAGCCCTTCGATCTCCAGCCAAATCTGAAAGGCGCGCTCGTCGAATTGAGGCCGCTTCGCCCCGACGATGCGGATGATCTTTATGCGGTCGCGTCGGACCCGCTCATCTGGGAGCAGCATCCGGCTCGGGATCGCTACAAGCCCGGCGTATTCGGCGCTTTCTTCCGTGAAGCGCTGGCGTCGCGAGGCGCATTAACGGCTCTCGATTGTAAGAATGGGAGAATCATCGGGTCGTCCCGGTTCCATGCCTACAACGGCGAGGCCAGCGAAGTGGAAATCGGGTGGACGTTCCTGGCGCGATCGCATTGGGGCGGCGGCTACAACCGGGAGATGAAGCAGCTCATGCTGCGGCACGCTTTTCGATTCGTGAAGCGCGTGGTTTTCCTGATCGGCCCGCAGAACCTGCGTTCACAAACGGCAATCGGGAAATTAGGCGGCGTTCGTGTTGGTGCAAGACCCGACGCTGCCGGACGAGAGTCTTACGTGTACGAAATTACATCCGTGCCCCTCTGAACAGGAGCCATGCCTGAAGGCGTCTCGCCGTCGCGGCTCGCTATTCGCTGGCTGGCGCCAGATTTAGGGCTTTTCTCAAGCTGCCGCGTTCTTTCTGGATTTTCTCCTGCAGCAGCGTAATCGCGTAGATCAACTGCTCCGGCCGCGGCGGGCATCCGGGGACATAGATATCGACCGGAATCACCTGATTCACGCTCTGCACAAGCGCGTAGTTGTTGAACACGCCGCCCGAGGTCGCACACGCGCCCATCGAGATTACCCATTTCGGTTCCGGCATCTGTTCCCAGAGTTGCCGGATCACAGGCGCCATTTTGTTCGAGACCCTCCCGGCAATAATCATGAGGTCGGATTGCCGGGGCGACGGGCGAAAAACCTCGGCGCCAAAACGCGCGATATCGAAGCGCGACGCGCCCATGGACATCATTTCGATCGCGCAGCAAGCGAGCCCGAACGTCATCGGCCAGATGGAGTTCTTGCGCGTCCAGTTGATGGTCGCGTCGAGCGTGGTCATGACGATGCCGTCCGGCACGCCATCGCCGCCAAACACCAGTTCTTTGACGACGCGCTTGCCGTTTTCTATGTCAACGTAAGGCCCGAAGCTGTGTTCTTGCGCCATGGTTTTATTCTAAACCAGTTGCGACTCAATCAACCTGCGTACCAGCCTTCACAGCCACAGCAACGGCACCAGTCCGGCTAATGCCAGCGCAATCAACAGCGACAGGCTCTGGATGCCGGTCTTTCGATCCGCCAGGCTAAACGAATAAATTCCCTTGATCAGATTGTTGCTGGCCGCGGCGATCAGCACCGCGCCTGCTGCAACCTTGAGCGGCGTGAGGGTCCCGGCGGCCTGGGTCATGCCCATGATGAACGGATCGACGTCCGTAACCCCCATGATCGCCGCCAGAATATTGACGCCCGCTGTGCCGAGATAAGTGACAACCAACTGCGTGGCGATGAGCATGGCGAGAAAGAAGAATGCGAAGAAAAAAGCCGCCAACAGTTCCAGTGGATTGTTAGGTTCAAATTCCCGCTTTACGTCCGAAACTACTGCGTCGGGCCTGCGCGACCAAACGAAGCCGGTGGCCACGGCGAACCCGGCGAGAACCAGGCAGGCGGGCGCTAACATGGCCGCCAGTTGACGGTTGAACAGCGCCAGCAGCGCACCCAGCCGAAGATACATCATGCCGGACGCCATCAAAATACCGCCCGCGAAAAGATGCGGCCGCTCCTCCCGCGCCGCTCTCCGGGACATGACGACAGTCGTCACCGTCGACGAGTACGCCCCGCCCAGCAGCGCAGCCAGCACCACTCCCCCGCGTTGCTTCGTCAGCTTCTGCAGAATGTAGCTGCCATACGAAATCGCGCTGACTGCCACCACCACCAGCCAGGTCTTGAACGGATTGATATGGAAGCGTCCAAACTGCTGATTGGGTAAAGCGGGCAAAATGACGGCGGTCAACAGCAGAAATTTCGCGAAGGTCAGAATCTCTTGTGGCGCGGTCTTCGCGGCGAGCTTTTCTAGAACCGTTTTTAATTCCAGGAGCAACAGGCTTGCCACGGCCAGCGCAGTCGCAATCCACAAATGCTCGTAATAGATGAGCGCGCCCACCAGGTAGGTCGCAAGCGCCGACATTTCCGTGGTTACGCCGGCAGCTTCGGCGCACGAAATCTTGTGCCAGTAGGAAAGCAAGAGAAAGCCGCCGACGACCAGAAAGCCGATCGTAACCGGCAGCAACTGGGCGCCGGATAAGAGAGCGATGGAATAGCCGATCAGGCCAATCAGCGGGAAGGTACGCACTCCGCCGAAAGAATAGGATCCAGCTTCGATCTTGTGCTCCTCTCGTTCCAACCCGATGAGGAAGGAGAGAAACAGCACGAGTAGAAGGTTCGCCGCCTCGGGTGGCAGCCACCGATAGAATTCCGCCAGAGGTCACACCTCCTTGTGTGATGCTTGGCCGTGCGATGAACGGGCCCGTCGCGCGAACCCCGCCCGATCACCGCTCGCATTCTCCCACAAGAAGGGAAAAATCGCACACGCCATCGCAGACGACGTCGACAGGAGATGCAGCCTTCTACTGAATCACAACCGACGGTTGAACACCCGTGGCCCACTTATCCGCCGGTGGGGTCGCTGTGGTTGGCAAAGCTCCCCCTGTCGAAGCGCCAGCCGAAGCATTAGTCGCGAAGCTTATGTTGGCGCCCGAACCCTCGATCTGCGCGCATGCGCTCGCGCAATTCGTCGTGAACCCAAGATAGTAGCGGCCAGCCACCAGGCTGGTAGAACCTTGCAGCCACGCCAGCGTCTTGAAACCCGTGGATGCCGAGAATGTAGATCCAGGCGTCGGCCCAAGATCGACCACCAGATTGCCCGAGTTGTCGTAGATTCCGACGTCGTAGTCATTCGCAGTTTTGTCTGCGGTCGCAATGTCGTAGGTGAGCTGCGTAGTGGTGACGTTGTACGGCAGCAGGAATCCCCACAGCCTGGTCACGTTCACTGTCCCAGCCTGCTTCGAGCCGGTCTTGCCGCCGGCAGTTACAAAGAATGGCAGCGCACCGCCGCCTCCGCCGCCGCCCGAAGCGGAAATTGTGACCGCTCCCGCGGCGTTCGTGATCGTGACATTCGCGCCCGCTGTCAGCGTGCTCAGCACGGGTGCGCCGCCCGTTGCGCCAATCAGAATCTGCCCGTTGGTCGGGGCTGGGGTTGAAACGACACTCGCCGGACTCGAAAAATAGGCCATCCCATCGGTTGTGCCCGATAAATTTCCGGCAAGAGAAACTGTGCCGCCCAGCGCCACCGGTCCTCCGCCCGACAATCCCGGTCCGGCCATAACCGTAATCGAATTGTTGGCCAGCATGCTGTTTGTGACTCCAGCGGCGGGAATACTAATGGTGCCGCTTGCGGTGATCGGCCCGCCTGTCAAACCCGCGCCTGTAGCCACGCTTGTAACTGTTCCACTGCCAACGCCCGGAAACGTCTGGCCCGAGGCAAAACTGATCAAACCGTTGTTCGCAATCGACAGGCCCGTCTCCGCGGGCGCCGTTCCATTCGATCCAAACAGCAGATTCAATGTGCCGGACGGGCTTGCCGTGTTATTTCCCGCCGGCTCGGCCTGCCAGCGGAAGTCCTGGGTGACCGCCGCTGCGGTCTTGCTGCTGTACGAAGAGGCTTGCAAATCGAAAGGATTGGAAATAAACCCCTTGCTGGAGGTCGCCGTGCCCGTGCCCGGCAGCAACGCGCCCGCAGCCGATACTGCTCCGCTGAACGCGCCCGTGGTCCCCGTCAACGCTCCCGTCAGAGTGCCGCCCGCGAGTTGCAGGTACCGTCCATCGGTGTAGGTCGTATTCAGACTGAGCGTCCCATTGGTCGTGATCGGTCCGCCCGTCAGTCCTGTGCCGCTGGCTACGCTCGTCACTGTGCCGCCGGAACTCGGCGCTGCATTCGTGATCGTGACCGTGCCGCCCAGCGCCACCGGTCCGCCTCCCGACAACCCCGACCCGGCTGTTACGGTGATCGAATTGTTGGCCAACATCGCGTTTGTAACGCCGGCCGCTGGAATGCTGATCGTCCCGCTGGAAGTGATAGGTCCACCCGTCAGACCCGCGCCGGTAGCGACGCTGGTGACTGTTCCGCTCGCCGTGCCGGGAAACGTCTGCCCCGAGGCAAAGGTGACAATCCCGTTTCTGGCCACCGAGAGCCCGGTCTCGCTCACACTTCCAGACACGCCATACAGCAGGTTGAGTGACGCGCCGGTGTTGGTCGTGTTATTTCCCTGCGGCTCCGCCTCCCACTGATAGAGGTAATTCACCGCCTTCCCCAAGGGCGCGTTGAATACCGATGCTTCAATGTCGAACGGGCTCGAAATGAAAGCCTGCGACGTAGTGGCTGTGCCCGTCGGAGCGATCGCTGCGCCTCCCATCGCCGTCAGCAGACCTTCAATCACCCCCGTGCCCGCAACATCCAGCACGCCGGCCGGGCTGGTCGTGCCGATCCCCACGTTCCCTCCCGATTCGAACAGAGCCGAGGCCTCAATGTTGCACGCCGTCGTGAACTTGGTGATCTTGTTTGCCGTAGCGGTTCCATCGCTGGTGATGGCCGAACAGGCGGCTTGCGGCGACACCAGCAACGGGAGTCCGCCCTGCGCGGTGCCTGAGCCCGCCTGCGCGCTGCCGGCCTGCGTATTCGAGTTCCCGCTCCCCGCAAGCACGAAGGCCGATGCCGGCCTGCCGCCCAACATATCCGTGTCCGCTGCCTTCAGCGCATACGCCACGCTCAAGAAAAGAATCCGCGGCGCCTGTTCCTCATGACCCTCGGCGCGCACGCCCAGCCACCGTGCTTCACCGGAGGAAAAAATCTCCAGGGGAAGGCCTGTTTCGTTCGTCGCGCCCAACAGCACGCTGTAATGTCCGCTACTGTCCAGTTGGACGTTCTGGCTCTCTTGCCAGACCGCCTCCTGATCATTCTGGTCTTTGTAGAGCGTGAACGTGATCGCCGTGCTGCCGCTCAGCGCTTTCCCAGCTTCATCCCGCACCGATCCGCTGATGCGAATCAAGCGAGGCACACTCGCCCCCGCGGCCGGCTGGGGCGATGGTTGCCCGTCGGCCTGCGCCCATGTCAACGCGCCCGATATCAGATAAACGCCAAGAATGCAGACTGCAACGCGAGCAATGCGCACACACACCTCCATTGGTTCTGGGAGAAGGCTAAACGGGCGGAAGGGGGAATGATGCCCGGCCAGTCAGCTCTTTCACATCAGTGCTTACACCAGAAGCAGTCGCGGCTCTGTCCCAGCTGCGTGCCTCTGGATAGGTCGTGGGGGAATTGCTGGCCGTTCTCTTACATAACTAATTTGCACACATATTGCATTGCAGCTTCGGTTAGGAAGCGGTCACGTTAGAGATACCAGTTAACCGAATACATCCTAATGACTGTTCGTTCAACCCTCCATTTGGATTAGCCAAGTGGGCTAGTCTTTCGGACTATCTTCCGCATGCTCGCGCGCCGCGTAACCACTTGGTTCTCCTAACCAAAAGAGGAATTGACGCCTCGCCGAATCTGCGTTTAGATGGGGTCAGGATGAGCCTTCCAGCAGAGTTTGGTTTTCCGAAGCTGCCGGAGTTTTTGCGCTCAAGCCGCATTACGGGATGGGACCCCTACAAATATGAAAACAATGATTGTTACGATGTTGGCGATGGGTTTGTTACCGCTTGCTCTCGCTCAGGAAGCGAAGCCAGTGCGCGTAAACCCCGCCGATGCAAAGAACCACGTCGGCGAGAATGTGATTGTATGTGGCAAGGTTGTCGATACGAAAATCAGCAAGTACGGGATCGAAGACCGCGGAAAACCCGTCTACTTCTATGTCGACCAGCCTCAAGCCACCCAGGTGTTCTACTTTGTAGCCTTTGGGTCGAAAGAGGGTGGCGTCAACGAGGCCATTGAGGCTTACAAGGACAAGAACGTATGCGTGACTGGCAAAATCACCCTGGCGAGCGGCAAGCCCTACATCATGGCCCCCGATCGCGCGTCCATCAAACCTCAAGCAGAGGATAAAGCCGAAAAGAAATAGAAAAGCGGCGCAATCTGCGCCGCTTAAGAAGCCCGATGGTTCGGGACGGTAACGCCATTTACGGCTGCCGGGCCATCTTTCCCCGACCACCTTTCCCGCACCACCTCTCGGCGTCCGTTACCGCCTGAATTAGGAGGAGGGATCTCCCAAATTTCTTACTTTTTCTCCTCCTCTTTATCCTTCAAGGGCGTCACCGCGGCGCTTTGTTTCTTTGCGCCATCGCCAGCCAGTTCTTGCAACACCCTGTCCCGCAGTTTGGCGTATTCGATTGCTCCACTCATGAAATGGCCGTTGATAAAGAAGCTTGGCGTTCCCTGCAATCCCAGTTTCTGGGCATCCTGCGCGTCTTTCTTGAGCGCGGGAAACTGTTCGCCGCTGTCCAGGCATTGATCGAAACGGTCGCCGTCAAGCTTGAGCGCGCGCGCCTCCGCTTTCATATCGGCCACTTGCAGTTTTTTCGACTGAAACAGGTAATCGTGGAACTCCCAGAATTTTCCTTGTACGGCTGCGCACCGCGCGCCCTCAGCGGCTTTGGCCGCTTGCGGGTGCATGGGAAGAGGGAAATCCTTGTACACCAGCGACACCTGATCGCCAAAGTGTTGCAGCAGCCGGATGAGATCCGCGTTCACTTTCTGGCAATAAGGACACTCATAATCCGCGTATTCGATGATCTGCACCGGAGCGGTCTCGGAACCCAGCCTAGGGGCGCTCCCAGCCTCGACGTGGGCGCTCGGCTGGTTCAGTTCGACAACCACGCCATATTGTGCCCGCAGCTCGGTGACATACGCTTCCCGTGCTTTCTTCATGCGAAGCTGGTGAACTGTGTCGATGATATGGGGGCGGGCGCTCTCGTAGGGCTCGTCGGCTTGTACGCCCTCGTAATAGAAGCGAAGCTGATCTTCTGTCGGCTCCGGCAGGTTGGACGCCAGATGCCGCTTCAGTAACTCGTCAACACTTACGCCTTCCTTCTTCGCTTGCAGTTCCAATAGCTGATCGTCAATGTACTGCTCGAGGGCATCCCGCTCGGCAACGTAGTACTTGTATCGCGCCTGAAGCAGCTTGCTTGCTTCCTTCTGCTCCAGCTCACCTGCGGTTACGGGGTGACCGCCAATCTCGGCGATCACGTCGGAGCCGTCCTGCCCAACGGCTGGGATGGAAAAAGCGCCCAGGGCGATTCCAAGCCCAAGCGCGATCAGTGTGTATTTGCTTGACATTGCGGAAGTTCCTCTCTTCATGAAATGGGATGTTGGAAAAGAGGGGGAGGGCCCAGACGCTGAGTATAACACAGGCTCAGCGTCCGGGGTATTTCAGTCTGGCATGCCGTCGATTAGGACCAAATACTAGAAGTCGTAATCTTCCGGTGTGCAGGAGCAGATTCCATGGCCGCTGCCCAGCGTGAACAGGAACGAGCAGGAATCCTGCAGCGCTGTCTGTTCAACCGGAGCCAGGTTCGAATCGGCAAACGGAGCTTCCGTCACGTAGTACGGGCCCGTCTGCTTCTTGGACTTGCTGCCATCAGTGCTCTGAGTGGCTTGAATGTGAGTCTGCCAGCCGCGGAGTCCGGGGGTCAGCGTGTTGTTGGTCGGGTCATCGCCAGAACTCGAGATGACCTTGATCACTCCACGAGTGTTAACCTTGCCGGTCAGCGGGTTCGCCGTCAGTTCATAGTTCACTGATTCCGAAAGCAGGCCATCGGGCGAGACGAAGCAGTTGCAGCACTCTTGCAGTTCCTGGCTGTCGTCAAATACGTAGATGGACGCCCACAGATAACCGTTCGGGACTCCTTCTACTTCGGCTGTCGAGGCGCTGCCATCGTTGATGATGCGGAGCGTTGCGTCCGGCGCACCGCCCGTGTTCGCGTTCGAGTAGTAGGTGACGAAGTAGATCGTGTTGTCACCAACCGGTTGAGCCATCGCCGTTCCGAGAGCGATGACCAACATCAACAGCACAAATCCAACCCTTTTCATTTGTGATCCTCCAGTGTCAACGCCTAGGGCTGGGGGGAGTTCAGCTGGGGGCGCAACTGAAACTCTAATGGATCGCTTCCCCTTTACAACTACCCACCTGGCTTAACCCGAAACACTAGAATCTGAGTGCTACTGCCTATGGAGTAGTTCGCTGCGCGAAAAAGGAAAAAGAGGGGGAGGGCCCAGACGCCGCGCCAACACAGAACCAGCCGGCGTCCGGGGTATTTCAGACTACATGCCGTCGATTAAGACCAAGTCTAGAAGTCCCAATCTTCCGGTGTGCAGGAGCAGATTCCATGGCCGCTGCCCAGCGTGAACAGGAACGAGCAGGAATCCTGCAGCGCTGTCTGTTCTACCGGAGCCAGGTTCGAATCGGCCAACGGAGCTTCCGTCACGTAGTACGGGCCCGTCTGCTTTTTCGACTTGCTGCCATCGGTGCTCTGCGTGGCTTGAATGTGAGTCTGCCAGCCGCGAAGTCCGGGGGTCAGCACGTTGTTGGTCGGGTCATAGGTCGAGCTCGAAATGACCTTGATCACGCCACGGGTGTTAACTTTGCCGGTCAGCGGGTTCGCCAACAGTTCATAGTTAACGGATTCCGAAAGCAGGCCATCGGGCGAGACGAAGCAGTTGCAGCACTCTTGCAGTTCCTGGCTGTCGTCAAATACGTAGATGGATGCCCACAGATTGCCGTTCGGGATTCCTTCCACTTCCGCTGTCGAGGAGCCGCCGTCGTTGATGAGCCGAAGTGTTGCGTCCGGCGCACCGCCCGTGTTTGCATTCGAGAAGTAGGTGACGAAGTAGATCGTGTTGTCACCAACCGGTTGAGCCATCGCCGTTCCGAAAGCGATGACCAGCATTAACAGCACAAATCCAACCCTTTTCATTTGTGATCCTCCAGTGTCAACGCCTAGGGCTGGGGGGAGTTCAGCTAGTGGCGCTTATGCAACTGTAACGGATTGTTTGTTCTTTACTAGTACCCACGTGGTTTAACCGCCCAACACTAGAATCTGAGTGCTACTGCTTATGGAGTAGTTCCCTGCACTGGCATCGCCAACAGTGGAAAAGGAAACAGCGGGAGCGGGCCCAGACGAGGAGTTAGCACAGGACCAACCAGAATCTGGGTGTTACTGCTTATGGAGTAGTTCCCTGCACCAGCATTGATAACAGCGGGAAAGGAAAGAGGGGGAGGGCCCAGACGCCGCGCCAACACAGAACCAGCCGGCGTCCGGGGTATTTCAGACTACATGCCGTCGATTAAGACCAAGTCTCTAGAAGTCGTAATCTTCCGGTGTGCAGGAGCAGATTCCATGGCCGCTGCCCAGCGTGAACAGGAACGAGCAGGAATCCTGCAGCGCTGTCTGCTCTACCGGAGCCAGGTTCGAATCGGCCAACGGAGCTTCCGTCACGTAGTACGGGCCCGTCTGCTTTTTCGACTTGCTGCCATCGGTGCTCTGCGTGGCTTGAATGTGGGTCTGCCAGCCGCGAAGTCCGGGGGTCAGCACGTTGTTGGTCGGGTCATAGGTCGAACTCGAAATGACCTTGATCACGCCACGATAGTTAACCTTGCCGGTCAGCGGGTTCGCCAACAGTTCATAGTTAACGGATTCCGAAAGCAGGCCATCGGGCGAGACGAAGCAGTTGCAACACTCTTGCAGTTCCTGGCTGTCGTCAAATACGTAGATGGACGCCCACAGATTGCCGTTCGGGATTCCTTCCACTTCCGCTGTCGAAGAGCCGCCATCGTTGATGATGCGGAGTGTTGCGTCCGCCGCACCGCCCGTATTCGCGTTCGAGAAATAGGTGACAAAATAGACGCTGTTGTCACCCTGAGCCATCGCCGTTCCGAAAGCGATGACCAGCATTAACAACACAAATCCCATCCTTTTCATTTGTGATCCTCCAGTTTTTTTAACGCCGGGCGCTGGGGGGACAGCTGTGGCGCTTGCGGAACTGTAATTGATTGTGGGTACTTTACAAGTACCCACGTGGTTTAAACGGAAACACTAGAATCTGCGTGCTACTGCGTATGGAGTAGTTCCCTCGCTGAAAATTCCGCGCGGACGAATTCCACAGAACCCGATGGCGTTGCAGAACACACGAGCCACCCCATTGGCGGCAAGATGAGAAAAATTTCTGTGATCGCTGCGGACGCCGCTATTGGGGCGGGGCAGGCGCCCCGAATTTGTCCCGTGCCGCGCGGATTCGCTCTTTCATGATCTCGCCCAGAGCTTCTGGCGACAGCGGCTCTGAGGGCCCCTGCGCCGTTTGCCGAGGCACATTCGGAACTGGCGCCGCGTTTTCAGGAGGGTGGTAAAGATAAGGCGAGCCATTCGGCGGTGGTTCAGGAGCCGGGGTGGGAGCTTGGGCAACGATCGCAACATCCGCATCGGACGGCCGGACAGACAGCAGTACCTGCGCCAGGGCCTCCGGATTTTGCTGCGAATTCACGATGATGAAATTGAAGCGGGAGCCGTTCAGCAATTGCGTCAACACATCGTTCGGATTTCCCGGCCCGGCATGTTCAAAGATAGGCTCAAGGCCGGTTCCCGGGGGAACGTCAATCGTAGATCCCGTCTTCTGGGCGACTAATTTCAGCACGTCGGCCAGGCTCGTATTTTGGGCATCAATCGTGAGCTGCCCGTTGCTATAGACAACGCGCACGCCGTCTTGCGCAACCGGTTCCGGTGCGGATACGCTCGTTGCATTCGGCAATGGCCGCACCATAGCGCCGCCCTGCGGCTCTGCTTTCGCCAATAGCAAGGGTTGCGCATTTAAGGGTTGCGCATTCACCGTCAAGCCCTGGGCAGACGCAACGGGCGCTGGAGCAGCCGTCACTTGCGGCAGTGCAGCGTTGCGCGAGGCGCTCTGACTGCCTGCGATCGGAGCCGCACTCACCACCGGCGGAAGCGCCAGCGAATCCGCAGCCCGCGGAATCCTCGCCCCAACCACCGAAGGTGTATTGCTGACCGCCGGCGGCACCGGCACCGATGCGGCCCTGCTTGCGATTCCCTGTGCTCCAATCGGCGGAGCCGCTGCCACGGCAGACGGCATCAGTACCAAATCCAACGTACGGGCTTTATCGGTCGATCCGATTTTGGGCGTGGCCGCAACCGCCGGCGGCACTGGCGGCCGTTCGGAATGGCGCGCACCGCCCTTCCCGTCAACTTCCGGGGCAGCTCTGACAACCGGAGGCAGCGGCATCAAATCCGCCTTCCGCGCGACCTCTGCCCTTCCCGCTCCCGGCGCTGCCGCAACCGCTCCCGGCAACGGCATCGATTCGACTCTGCCTGCCATGCCCTGCGGCACCTCGGGAGCCGCGAGTGGCGGCTCTGGCGTGCTCTTGGCAAGCGCGACACTGACGTTGGTCGCGGCTGCACCCTCCAGCCGGATCTCCGTCAAGACAGAATAATGGGGATCTGAAACAACAACGCCTTCCAGTGTCACGACTCGCGGCTGTGGAAGCGCGGCCGGTGGATGATAGATTCCTTGCTCGTCGATGCTGCCGCAGCTTGCGCCGTAGCAACCAAGCCCCGAGATGTTCCAGCGCACGGTGACTGGTTTTCCGTCCGAGTCAATTACTGCAAAGTGCCGCGTTTGATTTACCGGGATGGTTGGCCCGCTGGGCGAAATTGCATATCGGCGCGGAACCACGCGCATGGAGCGCTGAATCATCGGCCCCTGTGACAGGCTGGGCTCCGACGCCCAGAGATTTGTGATTGCAAAACAGGCCAGCAGCGCGACTCCCGCCGCGATCCGGGCGCCGCTGCGAATCACGGCACGCCTCCGAATCGGCCGCCCGGGCGACCCACTTACCGCGTGATCGGACTTTGCTGCAGCATTCCCAAGCATAACGAACTCAGTTCAGTTCAGCCCGGCCCATCCGCCGATCGTCCCAGCGATTTGTCGCTTCGCTATGGACTCGTTATAACACGGTGTGCCACTGCTCAGGGGGAGGTTACGCGGGGAGGGGCTTTCGTTTGACGCGATTTTCGGCAGTTGCCCGCTACCCATACTACTTGAACGGTCCGCCCCGCATCTCTTGCAAGTTTATCACAAGCAATATCGGGGCCGCTTCACGAGCAATGCTGCCGGAACGATAAACGCCGGCCCTCGGGCATTGCGCGTGATGCTCTGCCGGCTTACCCATCCGCATAAACCCCGGCCGTCGAGCAAATAGCCCGTGGACAGCAATTAGTTAACTACGTCAGAACCTTTACGGCAATGCCACGATCGGACTAGCCAATCGGTATAGAACATGGGCCAGATTACTAGCCATCTAAAGTAGACTCCCGGTGTGGCCCTGCCCCCCACCGGCGCCTGGGTCCCATTGGTCCCCCGCACGGCCCGTTCTGACCTCGACAATCCGTGTAATTCGCCGATGTGGTTCCGAGTCTTGCTTTTGCCCGCGCAACGATCCCTTCACCGGCGCCGCACCTCGGAAAGGCCGGTTTTTTGAATACCGGCCCATTTTGGAATATACCCCCCAAATGGGCTAGTGCGAGTTGGCAATTGCATAGAATGATTCCTTCGATATAGTTCGAATGGTTAGTACGTAGTCCTGCCTTCCCCCAAGGCTGCCAGGATTTCCACAATGAAAAGCCATTGGTTTGCCCATGCCATCCGTGTCCTCGCTCTGTTCGTTGGCTGCGCCGCGCTTCTGAACTGCGGCACCAACAACACAAGCCTCAAGACAATTACGGTCACTCCAGCCAACGCGACGGTTGCAAAGGGGGAAAATCTGCAACTGGTCGCTACCGGCGTCTACAGTGACGGCTCTACTCAAGTCCTGACCGATTCCGTCACCTGGCAGACCAATAAATCGGCCATCGCCGCGGTCAGCGAGCAGGGCCAGGTAACTGGCATGGGCGAAGGCGCCGCGCAGGTCTCCGCCTCATACCAGCAAGTGACCGGGAGCACCTACGTGACAATTGGTGCGCCGGCATTGGTGGGAATCTCCGTGACTCCAACCCCGTCGTCCTTGCCGGTCGGTGAATCCGAACAACTCACCGCGACTGGAAAATTCTCCGATGGAACCACGCAGAATCTAACCCAATCGGTGACCTGGGCTTCCTCCGGAACGGGCATCGCCACTGTCACCCCCACCGGTTCTGTTCTGGGCAATGCGCTGGGCACGGCGTCCATTACGGCCACTTCGGCTGCGTTGACAGGCAGCGCGTCGGTGACGGTTGGGCAGGCGGCTTTGGTCGGCATTACAGTCACTCCCAACCCATCGTCGGTTCCTCTTGGCGAATCCGAACAGCTCACGGCAACCGCGAAATTCTCCGACGGAAGTACTCAGAATGTTACGCAATCGGTAACCTGGGCGTCCTCCGGAACGGGCATCGCAACCGTCAATTCCGCGGGCTCGGTCCTTGCCACTGGCGGCGGCACTGCCAACATCACCGCTACCATGGGAACGACCAACGGCACCGCCTCGGTAACGGTAGGACAGGCTGCGTTGATCGGTATCACGATCACCCCCAGTCAGTCGTCCTTGCCCATCGGCGAATCCGAACAGCTCGCTGCGACCGGAAACTTCTCCGATGGAAGCGTGCAGAATCTGACGCAGGCAGTGCTCTGGAGTTCGTCCGGTTCTGCGATCGCCAGTGTAAGCTCGGCCGGTTCCGTCGTGGCCAACGCACTCGGCTCGGCGACCATCAATGCAACCGCCGGAGCTGTGACGGGTTCCGCGGGTCTTACCGTAACTCCCGCGGTGGTTGTTTCGCTGAACATCGTTCCCGCAACCTTTTCCTTCGTCCTGGGCAACACCAGCCAACTCCAGGCCAGTGCGGCATGGAGCGATGGAACGGTTTCGAACGTGACCGCTTCCGCCGCGTGGAGCGCGACGCCCGCCAGCATCGCGAGCATAACCAGCTCGGGACTGGCAACCGCCCTGCAAGTCGGCACCACTACGATTTTCGGCACCTACAATGGCGTCACGGGCACCGCCAACGCTACCGTTCTGCCGCTTCTCTTTGTGAACTACTTCAATCGCGCCAACGCTGTGGCTTCCGGCATCGACGGCACTCTGCGTCTGATCAATCCTGGTACCACCAGGAGTGCCACCTCCGACGGCGGGATATGTGCCATGATTTACGTCTTCGACCAGACTCAGGAATTGAACGAGTGCTGCGGCTGTCCCATCTCGTCCGATGGGTTGCTCACCCTGTCGCTGGTGAATGACCTCACTGCGAATCCTCTGGTCGGAGTCTATCCGACCGTTGGCGAGATCATGGTCGTCTCATCCGACCCCACCTCGAATCCGCAATGTGATGCCGGCTCCCTGACGCCGACCGGTACGGTCGCGGGATGGGAAACAAACGATCAGGCGAACGGGGACGGCACTTTTTCGGTCACCGAAACGCCCTTCGATTCAGTGCCTTTGAATAGCGTGATTCAGACTGACTTGCCCGCCCTGTGCGGCTTCATTGAGACCCTCGGCAGCGGCGCCGGCATTTGCACCTGCGGTTCGGGTGACAGCGCGGCCAAGCGTTCCTCAAGACGAAAGTAGACGGCCAACTGGATTCGGACCTGGGGACGACGCGGCGGTTGCGCGGGCAGAGGCTTGTTTCACGCGAACAACGAGGCTGGAAGAAACGCTTTCAGCTGGCGATAAAACGAAGGCCGTTCATGTAGCGATGGGCTTCCTTGCCCCGCTTGGCCGTCCAACGCACCTGCATTAACGCGGGGATCGGTACTGGGATATCGGGTACCGCAATTTCACAGAAAACGAAAGTAGAGATGGGGAGGGGCTGCGAACTCAGAATGCACACTCCGCCTTCGCTCACATTTTGAATTCGTCCCTGAATCTCGCGTGGGGCGGCATGGGAAGCGCCCACTGGCGGCATAGTACGTGCGTTCACATCCAGCGCCTGGGGAAACCGCGCGTGCTCCCGCCGGTCTCGCTCGGCTGAACGCTTCATGGCGTTGCATCATGCCGCAACCGGCAAGCAAAATAAAGTCCTCAATTGGACTAATTCACACTGGCTATACAGGATAGGTGCGGCGATTAGCCTAATGCCCGGGGCCCGGCAAGCCGGCCCACAATGCCGGAGCGCGTGGAAACACTCATCTTCACCATTACGATACGAACAAACGCCTTCACAGTATTTGGGCTGATGGACAAGCGGGTGGCGATCTCTTTGGTGGTCAGGCCCTGCACCAGCAACTCCACCGTCTCCCGCTCTCGCGGAGTCAGGTCGAACTGCCGGCAGATTTCCTCGAGCGCAAGATCCGGTGTCGCGGTTCTCTCGAATATCATTGCCAGCGCTGGCTGCGGAGAATAGCGGCCATTGGAGTCAATCTCGAACTTGCGGCACACGTAGCGCCGTCTCCCGGATTGATATTCCTTGACCCCATTGCCGTTGCCGTTCCCCGAAGGCGAATCCACCAACACCATGCGGATCCGGTCCGACAGAAATACGCTCAGTTGTTTGATCCGGTCGGGCTTGCTCGGATAAGAGAGAATTTGCACGGCCTCGGGATTTGAGGCGATCAGGTTCAGCGAATTATCCAAAAGCAGGAACCCGGACCTACTGGGAGCTATAGCCACATTACACCCTCGCCAAAGTGATTGGTCGATCTCGTCGTTTCCCCAGGGGCGGCGCGTTGTGAAAACCCGTTAGCTCCAAAGTGTCCTCTTGGACGCTCTGCATTTCGTTCGATTGAGCGTGAGCGAATCTTGAAGCAGTGTTTTTGATCCTGATCGCGGGGGGAGTAAGACTCAGATCAGAAGGTATTGCAAGTAACCACAGCAACGCGGATTAAATTGTCGCCGGAACGTCATTTCTTGTCAAGACAACAATCGCCCAGCGGAGCAGTTCATACAGTGTAGTTCGAATGGGCTAGCTCGTCTCTTCGGGACCCTAGACACATTTGTCTAGTTAAAAAGGTGAAATTATGTGCGCAGCAAGCTGCAACGCTTTGCTCTATTTCCTAATTCCAAGATCGGACTCGACGAAAAGGACGCCTTGCAGGTTCGTTGGGACTCTGCCCATTTCCCGTTCGTGGAAACAAGTCTTGCACCAAACTGTGTGCATCACCGCTGCCTCACCGGATCCCGTGCTCCGAAAACCCGCGCCTGTCAGGCAGCGCCAAGGGACCAAAATAAACTGCCGTCGCCAAGCCTGTGCCCGCGTGCGGCGAGTTGAGTAGCGTACCGGTTCCGCGCAGCTCCTGTTGCGCGCAGCAAGTTCCGCAAGGCTATGCCACTAGGTCCTCTCAATTCGGCCTCCGCATCGACCTGAATCACGCTCGCAAACCGGCTAGCCTATCAGACTAGCCACTCGAACTACTCAGCATAGCTAGTGCGTTGGGGCGATTCCAAGACTAATGCGTTCGGAGTCGTTTGCTTGCGCTAAGGAGAGGCGGAAAACCGGGGTCCGGGACGACCGCTTTTCCACAGAATTCCGGCATATCCCATGGCCCCCGTGAGGACGGAAAACGTCGACGGGTGACCCCACCGCAAGCCAGCGGACGGCAAGCTTATCTCTTCTTGCCCTTCTTTGCGGCTTTTGCGGCCTTCGCCTTCGGTTTGACCGTAGGCTTGCTGGCCGGCTTTTTCTTGCCCGCCGTCTTCTTCGCTCCTGGCTTCAGCGGCTTTGGGGATTTCGCCGCGGCCTTTGGTGCGGCCGCCGGAGCGGTTCTTGGAGCTGCCGCTGGCTTGCGTGCAGCCGCCGCTGGAGCAGCCTTTGCTGCCGCCGCAACCTTGCCTGCCGCAGCCGCTGGCGCAGCCACGGGAGCAGCTTTTGTGCCCAAGGCCGGCTTGCCGGCCGCAGGCTGAAGCGCCGCAGGCTTTACGCTCGCCACAACTTTCGCGGCCACCGCTCCCTTAAGGGCCGGCGCCGCAGCTTGTTCTTTGCCCTTCCCTTTCCCTTTTCCCTTGTCCGCAGCCACCGGAGCAGCCGGCGCCGCAGCCGCCGCTTTCGCTCCCCGGCCACGCCTGGTTGGCGGAGGCGGTGGTGGCGGGGGCGGTGGTGGCGCCAGCGGCTTCAGAAATTTTAGCGTCTCCGTGCGCGAGCGCAGCTTGCCGTCGAGCAGCAGCAGAAATACGTCGTTCGCGATCTTTGCGTACGAAGCGATTTGCGGCGTGATGTGCAGTTCCGTCATCTCCGGCAGCGGAATCTTTTGCTGCACCTGTCGCCACTTCGTCAGGAAGTTCCTGATCTTCTGCACGACCGTTTGCTGCCGCGCCGTCACCGCCAGAAACAGAACCATCTCCGGCCGCGCGCCCGATAACAATTGCCACGTTCGCGAAGGTGTTGCCCCTTCCTTGCCCATCAACCGCTTCGCCAGATCCCGCGCGTTGTCTTCCAGGTCCTTCCACGCTTCTACCAGATCCTTCCGCGGAATCGCCCGCCGCAGGTCCGCAACCTCCTTATCGCCCATCCGCGCGGTCAGGAAGTAAAGCACCGCCGCAGCTACGTCCGGCGTGTAGCCCAGTTCGTTCATCTGCTGGCGAGTTTTCATCAGCGCGCTCAGTCCGGCCGTGTCCACTTTGGCCGTAGTCCAGCGCGAATTCAGGACCTTCAGCCATCCTTCTTTTTCGTACGCTTTCAGGATGCCGAGCGCGTCATCCTCGTAGGCCAGTTGCTCGATTTCGTATCCAATGCTCGAATTGCGGATGTAATCGATATACCCGTTTTCTTTTCCGGAGTTGTAGCGCGCCTGCGTGCGCTCCTCGAGCGGCCAGTGAAAGCGCGTCGTGAAGCGCGTCGCTCGAATCATGCGCGACGGATCTTCAAAGAATGCGTAGTTGTGCAGGACGCGGATCAGCTTCGCCTCAATGTCAGCGGCGCCGTTGAACGGATCCATCAGCAGCCCGCGCGACCCCTCGTTCAGCGACAGCGCCATCGCGTTGACGGTGAAGTCGCGGCGCCGCAGGTCTTCAATAATTGTCGCGGCAGCAATCTGCGGGGGCTTGCCGGATTTTTCGTAGACTTCCGACCGCGCCATCGCGATCTCGGCGCGCACCCCGCCACGCAGCGTCAGCAGCAGCGTCCGCGTATGGTCGTCGGCGTCGCCCAGCACTGCGCCCGCTCGCTCCAGATCCTTCTGCAGCTTCAGGGCGTTGCCCTGCACCGTGAAGTCCAGGTCGCGGATCGTAAAGCCGGTGATGATGTCGCGGACGGCGCCGCCGGTAAGATACACGTTCATCTCGGCTGCCTTGGCAGCCTCAACTACCGATGCGACAGCCTTTTGTTGGTCCGGCGAGAGCCGGGTTTCCAGCGTATAGATGTAGTCGGCCATGCCTTCCTAATCGCCTTGTCGTGGCTCAAGCCGAGCGTTATTCACAAGATTTCCACAGAGGGAAGGACTGCCTCCGACAGAGGGTTCCCGTGTGCCCAATCTAACTCGCTCAAGATATTAGACTTATAAACCAAATCAAGAATTCAGGCAAGCTAGAGAAAATAACACAAGGGTTACCCGTTTGGCTACTGCCAAGGCACAATCTGTACGATTTCCTTCCGAAAGTGCGAGAATCGCCAACAGGAGCTTCGCCTCGCGCGGCCCCGTGTGGGATTTGGTCTCCTCACATATTTGTGTCTTTGTGCGAATGTGGAGGAACGCCGATCTCATCCGTGCGCCGCCGGTCCGAAGCCTCCACCAGCCCATGCCCTCGACTCATAAGAAAGTCATCGTGCGGAAGCACGATCGCGATTCCATCAGCGGATACGTTGCTCCCGCCGACTTTGTCGTCGATGGAAAACTCGAATTGCTCAACACCGCCGGCAACGTCGTCGCCATCGATCTGCGCGACATCAAGGCGGTTTACTTTGTCCGCGATTTTTCCGATTCCGACCTCCTGCTCCGCAAGACCTTCACGACTCGGCCGCGAACCGAGGGCCTGTGGGTGCGCCTCAAATTCAAGGACAGCGAAGTCGTCGAAGGCATTCTGCCCAACGACCTCACCCAGAATCCCGCTGAGGGATTCCTCATGAATCCGCCGGACCTGCGCTCCAACACGCAGCGAGTGTTCGTTCCGCGCTCCGCGCTCACATCGGTGACCGTGCTCGCTGTCATAGGCGCCGCGCGCCGCCGCCGCAAAGGCGCTCCGGACACCCGTCAGGTCACCCTGTTCGAGCCTTAGCCTGGCGCTGGCGACGGCTGCTGTCGCGGGTACGTCCACGCCCACTACCACGAGCACTCTCCCGCATTGCGTGTATAATCCGCAGCACCGTGGGGCTTACTTCCGGCCACAAACTTGGACCGTACGAGATCCACTCTCCGCTCGGTGCCGGCGGCATGGGAGAGGTCTACCGCGCGCGCGACACGCGCCTCGATCGCACCGTTGCGATCAAAGTTCTTCCCTCCCACCTGAGTTCGAATCCCGATCTGCGCAGCCGTTTTGAGCGCGAGGCCAAGGCCATCTCCGCCTTGCAGCATCCCAACATCTGCGTTCTGCACGACGTGGGTTGCCAGGATGGCGTCGACTTCCTGGTGATGGAATATCTGGAAGGCGAAACCTTGGCCACCCGCCTGGCGCGGAAACCTTTGTCCGCCGCCGAAGCATTGACCATAGCCATCGAAATCGCCGACGCGCTCGAGAAAGCGCATCGCAGTGGCATTGTCCATCGCGACCTGAAGCCCGGCAATGTGATGCTCAACAAAGGTGGCGCAAAGTTGATGGATTTTGGCCTCGCCAAGCCCAACGCGCTCACCGCCGGCCCCGGCTCGGGCACGCCCAGCATTTCCTCGATGGCCACGATGGCCGGGACCATGGCCAATATGGCCTCTCCTGTCACGGTTGCCGGAACCATGGTGGGCACCGTCCAGTACATGAGCCCGGAGCAGATCCAGGGCAAGGAAGCCGATGCCCGCAGTGACATTTTCGCTTTCGGCGCAATGCTCTATGAAATGCTCACGGGCAAGCGCGCCTTCGAAGGCAAAAGCCAGCTCTCCGTCGCCAGTGCGATTCTCGACAAGGAACCGGACTCAGTCTCGACTGTGCGGCCCACGACTCCTCCCGCCGTGGATCTCATTGTGCGCACGTGCCTGGCGAAAGAACCCGACGACCGTTTTCAGAGTGTGCATGATCTGAAGCTCCAACTGCAGTGGGCCGCAACCGGAGGCAGCCAGGTCGGAACTCCCGCGCTAGTAACAGCACAGCGAAAGAACACGCGCAGAACTTTGGCCGCTGCTTTGGTGGCAGGCTGGTTCCTAGCGGCTGCCGCTGCCGCGGTCGCCTTCCTTTATGCCGGCCGTCTGAAATCCGCTCAACAACCGCTGCGCGCCAGCATCGAGCGGCCCCCTGGCTACGACTTCAGCTTCGTTCAGGACGGTTCGCCCGTCCTCTCTCCCGATGGCCGACAACTGGCATTCGTTGCCTCGACAGGAGACACAGCCAAAGGCACCTCCGCTTCAAGAGAGGGCGTGATCTTTGTGCGTCGGATGAATACCGGCGAGGTCAACTCCATCCCCGGTACTCAAGGCGGTTCGTTTCCCTTCTGGTCTCCCGACGGTCAGTACCTGGGATTTTTTGCCGAGGGCAAGCTCAAAAAGATCAACGTCGCCGGCGGACCAGCCCAGTTGCTCTGCGATGCGCCCGAAGGCCGTGGTGGCAGTTGGAGCGAACGCGGAACGATTGTCTTTGCGCCAAAGATTGCCGGCCCGCTCATGGCCGTGTCCGACGGTGGAGGCGCTCCGGCGCAAATAACGCCCGACTACAAAGAAGATAATCAATTCACAAATCGCAACCCCTACTTTTTGCCCGATGGCAAGCACTTCTTGTTTTTGCAGCGCGGCGGAAAGGACGCGGTGGGGAGCGTGTACGCGACCTCGCTCGATGGAGGCGCGCCCAAGCAAATCCTGCCCGCCGGTTCCAACGTTGCCTACAGCAACGGATACCTCTTCTATATGAAAGACGGTACACTGACCGCGCAGGCATTTGACCCGGCGGCCTTGCAGTTCAGCGGCAAGCCCGTCTCCCTCGCCGCCAGTGTCGAATACTACAATCCTCGCGACCTCGGCTTCTTTTCCGTGAGCCACAATTTGCTGGTCTATCGCAAGTCCGCCTCGCAAGATCGCCAACTGGCCTGGTTCGATTCCTCCGGCAAGGCAGCCGAACACTGGGGCGAAACGGCGCCTTACAGCGGCGGCACGTTTTCTCCGGGAAGCGGCTTGAGCGTTATCCGGCGGGACAACCCTACCGGACGCGGGAACAGTTTGTGGCTCGTCGATCCACAGCGCCAAACCGTAACGCGCCTGACCGGCGATTCCGAACTTGAACAGTCCGGAGCGGTGGCGGCTGATGGAAGCAGCGTCTTCATTACCACGACCAGTGGATATAAAGCGACGGTAGTGCGGCGATGGCTTACTGCCTCCGGCAAAGAGGAGACCCTATTCGATCCTCCGCCCGGCTTTTTTGACATCGCGAGCGTCTCGCGCGACGGGAGATACATCTTCTTTTCAAACCAGGACACCAACACCAGCTTCGATATTTACTACATGGACCTGGGAGGCGATCGAAAACTGCTTCCACTGCTAAATAGCCGCTACGGAGAATTCGATGCGCGCCTGTCGCCCGATGACAAGTGGCTCGCCTACACTTCTGACGAAACCGGGAGGGCAGAACTCTACGTGGCGCCATTCCCCGGAGTGGTCGCCAAGTGGCAGGTTTCGAACGGAGGAGTCGTGACCCGAGGTAATTGGAACGTCATGGATTGGTCGACCGACGGCAAGAATCTCCGTTACCAGCAGGGCGAAAAGATCTTCAACGTGGAAATTCACTTTAATGGCGGCAACCCGGAATTCTCGGCCGCCAAAGAATTGCTGACTCTGCCTGCCGATCTCTTGGTTATCGCCATCCTTCCCGATGACAAGCGCATCCTCGCTGCCAGCCCCATCGGCGACCGCGCCGCACCTGCCCTGGATTTCATTCTCAACTGGCAACAGATGCTGCACTAAGCAAGCGCTCGCCGCAACAGCAGCACCGCTGCCGGGACCAATCGTTGCCCGTACCGCCATTGCATGTAGCGCCTGTCCGTGCAGGTGGTTCCGGGGGCGCCCCGCCCCCGGCGCGCTACAATTCCCTCGGACGCCATCATGAAACTCGCCGACATCGCCGCCGCAATCCACGCCAAACTCGACAACGCCTCTCCCGACATGGAAATCACCGCCGTTGCCGGCATCGAGCACGCCCTGCCCGGACAAATCACCTTCGTCGCCAACCAGAAATACGCCGCCGCCGCCAAAACCACGCGCGCCTCGGCCGTTATCGTCGACGAGAACTTCCCGGCCATTTCGACCGGGATGCTGCGCACCAAAAACCCGTACCTGGCCTGGGCCAAAGCCGTGGAGATTTTCTATCACCCGCCGAGTTACGCTCCGGGCATTCACCCAACCGCTGTAATTCATCCCACGGCAAAAATCGGCAAGAACGCCCACCTCGGCCCCTACGCGGTAATCGACCAGGATGTTGAGATCGGCGACAACGCCGTCCTGCTGGCTCACGTCACCATTTATCGCGGGGTAAGAATCGGCGCGAATTTTTTCGCCCACACGCACGCCGTAGTGCGGGAGTTCTGCCGGCTCGGAAGTAACATAGTCCTGCAGAACGCCGCCATCGTCGGCTCCGACGGTTTCGGCTTCGCGAAAGACGAGTCCGGACATTGGCACAAGATCGTTCAGTCCGGCAACGTTGTCATTGGAGACGACGTCGAGATTCAGGCCTCCGCCTGCATCGACCGCGCAGCCGTCGGTCAGACCTCGATCGCGCGCGGCGCCAAGATTGACAACCTGGTTCAGGTCGGCCACGCATCGACCGTTGGAGAAGACACGCTACTTTGCGCGCAGGTCGGCCTCGCGGGTTCGACCGAAGTAGGAAACAACGTGATCCTCGCCGGACAGGTAGGAGTAGCCGGCCACTGCAAAATCGGCGACGGCGCTATAGCGACCGCCCAGAGCGGGATCCCCAACGACGTGGAGGCGGGCAAAACAGTTAGCGGCTATCCCGCCATCGACAACAGGCTGTGGCTACGCTGCTGCGCGGTGTTTAACAAACTGCCGGAGCTAGCCAAAGCAGTTAGGAAATTCTCGTAACGCTCCGACGAATTCGGATGGCAACTGAGCTTCGGAGTCAGCAGAAGAATTTCTACTCCTGCAGATCTTTCGGCAAGCCGCTATTGATGGCCGCGCGCACCTTGGCCATCAAATCTTCGCGGCTACCAAAGTTCTCGGGCTCAATCGCGTCATGGAAGCGCACCGTGACCAGTCCCCGGCGAATGCCGAAGCGAGCCTTCGGCATCACTTCCTCGGTTCCGGAAATCGTGACGGGCACCACCGGCATTTGGCATTCTTCGGCCAGGTAGAACGGGCCTTTCTTGAAGGCCAGCAGCTTGCCATCGAACGAGCGCTTCCCTTCCACGTAGATCGTCATGTTCAGCTGTTGGCCGCGAATCGCCTCGACCGCGTCGCGCACCGCCGAGATGCCCGCATCGCGATTCCCCCGGTCGACCGGCACCAGCGATCCGGCATGCATGATCGTTTTTAGAATCGGGACCTTGAACAGTTCTTTTTTCACCATTACCGAGGTGCGCCGCGGAATCAGCGGAAGCGTGATCGGCGGATCGAGATTCGAGATGTGGTTCGACATGAAGATATAGGTGCGCGCCGGGTCGATCTTCTCCAGGCCTACCGTCTGCACGCGCACGCCCGCCAGGCGCACGCCGGTAAACGCCGCCCACATGCAGCTCTTGTAGAGGAAGGTGACGTTCCGCGTGAGATAGAACCATGGGATGCCTGTCAACGCCGCACAGGGCATCGAGGCCGTCCAGAATGCGAGCATAATAATGGTGCGGATCGCGGACCCGACACTGGTCCCCGCGTCCCGCTCGCGCCCCTCGACCTTTACCGTCGCCCCAATCTGCCCCATAGCTCTTCCTGCACTTCCCCCGTGAACTTCTGTGAACCTTCTGGGAACAAAAACTGAAAACCACAGAGGACACTGGGTTACACGGAGGAACCTTGCTGCTTGCTCAGTGTCGACTGCCGCAAGCGCTGCGGTAGCTTCTCATAAATGCCGCCGAATCCGCCATTGGAGAGAATGGCCACCACGTCTCCCGAGCGCAATTCCGGGGCGATTGTCTCGATAATCGCATCCGCGTCGGCCAGAACGCGCGCCTGCCGCCCCCGGCTTTGAATCTCGCCCACCACGCGCGTCAGGTCGAGGCGTTCATTTTCCGGAATCGCTTCCGACTTGAAGATGGCCGCTACAATCACCTGATCCGCCAATGCCAGGCTGCGCCCCAGTGCCTGTTGCAGCACATTGCGGCGCATGGTGTTCGAGCGCGGCTCGAGCACCACCCAAATCCGCCGACCCGCATAACGCGCGCGCAAAGCGCGAATTGTCTGCTCGATCGCCGTGGGATGGTGCGCGAAATCGTCGATGATCGTGATGCCATTGACTTCCGCTTTCACTTCCAGCCGCCGCTTCACGCTGCGGAAAGTCGCGAGCGCCTGAACGATTGCGTCTTTCGAGATTCCGCATCCCACGGCCAACGCCGCTGCCGCGGTGGCATTCCAGACGTTATATTCCCCGCCAAGGGCGAACTCGAGATCGGCCCAGCGCACGCCGTTATGCGAAACAGTCCAGGTTGTTCTGTCTGCGCCGAGTTTCAGGTCGGCAATTGTCCAGTCGGCGCGGTCTGATGCGCCATAGCGTTCCACTGGGCAAAACGCTTTCGCCAGACACCGCTCCAGGCTCGAGCCCGACTCAAGCCCTCCGCCGTCAAACGCCACAATGCGCCCGCGCCGCGGAACCAGATTCACCAGCCGCTTGAAAGCCGTTTCGACCGCGTCCAGGTCTTTATAAATGTCCGCGTGGTCGAACTCGACCGATGTAAGAATCACCGCGTCCGGAAAGTAGTGGAGAAACTTCGGCCCCTTGTCGAAAAACGCCGTGTCGTACTCATCGCCTTCAAGGATGAAATGTTTGCCTGCGCCGAGGCCGAAACTGCTGCCGAAATTCTCGGCGATGCCGCCGATCAGAAATGAAGGCTCGAGGCCGGCCGTTTCGAAAATCCACGCCAGCATCGAAGTGGTCGTCGTTTTGCCGTGCGTGCCAGCGACCACCAGCACTTCCTTCCCCACCAGAAATTCGTCGTGCAGAATCTGTGGCAGCGAGCAGAACGGAATCCGCTGGTCGAGCACGCGCTCCAGTTCGACGTTCCCGCGCGAAATCGCGTTGCCCACCACGATCAGATCGGGCCGGGGAACGAGGTTCGCCTCCGCAAAAGGCTGCGCCACCTTAATTCCGAGCGACTTCAGAAAAGTAGACATCGGCGGATACGCCGCCGCATCCGAGCCGGTGACGCGATGGCCGCGCTCGCGCAACATGCCGGCTAGCGACGCCATAGCGGTTCCACAAATGCCGATCAGGTGAATATGTTTGGAATTCTCTTTCATCGATCTCTTGAATCCTTCTTCCAAGCCCGCCGCGGTCATCGCCTTTCTGTCGCCACCTCGAGGATTTTGAGTTTCACGTCGCCGCCCACCTCCAGCCGAGCCCGCACTCCGATCGGCAGCGTGATATTTGCCCGCGACACATGCCCCGATCGCATACCGAACGCCACCGGAACTCCCAGATCGCCGACCACGCGCAGCACGACTTCTTCCAGCGTGTAATCCTGATCGGCGCTTTGCCGGCAATCCATCATCTCGCCGAACACAATTCCGCGGACGCCGTTCAGCTTTCCGGCGAGCTTCAACTGCATCAGCATGCGATCAATCTGGTAGGGCTTGGCCGCAAGATCTTCGAGGAAGAGAATCGTTCCGGCAGTGTCGATGTCATAAGGCGTGCCGAGCGCGGCAACCAGCAGCGAGAGACATCCGCCGTAAAGAACTCCGTCGGCTTCGCCCGCAATCAAAGGCTTCGCGCCCGAGTTCGCGCCAATCTCCCAAGCCGCGTCGCCTCCCAGCGCACTTTGCCACGAAGCCAGATCGACGCCATCGGCGACGGCGAAATCCTTGGCCGCCATCGGACCATGAAACGTCACCAGTCCAGCCTTGTCCGCGAACCAGGTGAGCAGCGTCGTCAAATCGCTATAGCCGACGAAAATCTTTGGGTGCGCCGCGACCTTTTTTATGTCGAGAGCGCCCAGCAGGTAGTTGGCCCCGTATCCGCCGCGCGCGCAAATGATCGCTCGAACATCGTCGCGCACAAACATGTCTTCCAATTCGCGCGCCCGCCGCTCGATCGAGCCGGCGAAGTAAAGATCGCGATCCAGAATCGACGGCGAATAAACGGGTTCATAGCCGGCGGCGCGAAGGCCAGCGCATCCCGCCTCCAGCAACTCGCGCTTCACGTTCGATGCGGGCGCAACAATGCCCACTTGATCGCCCGGGCGCAGCGCCGGCGGTTTGATTCGCGGTTTGTGCGGAGCCGTTGGCATTGAATTTTGATCTTAAACGAAGAACTCTCCGCGGCAGACGAGCGTTGCCGGGCCGCGCAGGTAAACCTGATCCTCCCAGCGGACCGTCTGCGCGCCGCCCGGCGCGACCACCGTGACCGGCGATGTCACTCGGCGGCTCGCAATCGCCGCTACTGCCGACGCGCACGAGCCCGTGCCCGACGACTGCGTCTCGCCGACTCCTCGCTCAAACAAGCGAATCTCGATTTCATGTGGCCCGCGCACCGCGACATACTCCACGTTCGTGCCCTCGGGAAACTGCATTTGCGCCTGAATGAGCGCGGCCTGCCGCTGCCAGTCCTCCGGAAGGCGCTCCGCAAAAATCACAAAATGAGGATTCCCCGTCGAGACTTTTGTCCCCGTTGCGCGCACCGGCCCAGCGTTGATCGCGAGCTGTTCGCCGACCACGGGCCGGCCCATCTCGGCCTCAAACTCGAAGGTTGATCCCTCTCGCCGGATCAACCGGCAGGTTTTCAGTCCCGCCCCGGTCCGAATCGCAACTTCCCGCTTCTCCGCTCGCGAACAAATTTCCGCGGCCACGCAGCGCGTGCCGTTGCCCGAAATCTCCGCCTCCGAGCCATCGGCGTTGATCAGCCGGGCCATTGCGTCAGCTTCAGCCTCAGGGAAAATCCACTCCACGCCGTCCGCGCCCACTCCGTTATGGCGATCGCATAAGCGCCGGGTCAGCCCATTCAGTTCTCCGGAGGCCTCAGTCCCCGCCACAATCAGAAAGTCGTTTCCGCAAGCCGAAGCCTTCGTAAAATGGATCGTCCTGCTCGACGGGTTCATTGGTTTGGGCAACCTGGTTGCATAGTGCGCCACCACGGGCGGATTCTATCATCGCCCTCCGCGCCTGTTTCGCCCAGCTTGGCGTGAACCGTTAACGCGATTGATTCATGGGAAACTGATTCAGGGAAGCTGATTCACGCGAAGCTGTGTTCCATAGATCCGCGCCGGCGGCTGTCCAGAAGCGTGGAGCACCTCGAGCAAAGTAAGATGCTCCCGATTCACGCCCTTGTCCACGGTGTCGCCCTCGAACGCGATCACATAATTAACGTACTTTCCCGGATCGGCCAGTGCCCGCTCCCAAACGCCTTGCGGATCCGTCGGCCTCAGCCACAGCCTGTGGTCCTGGCCATTGACAACGCGGCGCAGCGGAATTCCCAGCCGTTCCATGATGCCCACATGCTCGCCCAAATCCATCAGGAAAACCGAATTCGGCGGCAGTTCCTTGATCGCCAGTTCAACGGACGTGTCCAGCCCGCGGCGAATCTGCCAGTTGTGCCACGCTTCCTGCCAGCAAAGCGGCTTCGCCACCCACACAAATGCGTAGCTCAACAGAATCAGCGCAACCGCCGCAGTCACCACCTTCCACTGGCGCGCGGCCAGCCGTCCGCTTGCGAAACTTGCCACCAGCACGCCGGCCGCAACTGCGAACAGCGGAAGCAGTTCGAGCCCAAAACGCTGATTGAAGATGGCAAACGGCCACCACATCGGCACGTGCAGAGGCACCGAACCATAGGCAAGTGAAAGCGTATAAAACCCCACCGGCGACCAAAGCAAGAGTACGATTGCCGCCGCCGGCCGCCGCAGTTTCCACGCCAGGATCGCGCTCGCCGCAAGCGCCGCCAGCAGCCAGAATCGTCCCCAATTCCCCACCGCCAGGGTGATTTGCGCCGACTTCAGAAAATACGCGGCCGCCGCCCATAAGTTGTGCGCCGCCGGATTTGGCGCTTGCACCCTCGCCTCAATTGCCTTCGCCGAGTCCGGCCCGTTGGCAAACACCAGCGCATTTCCATACACCGCCGCGTTGTAAACCAGCCACAGCACCGGAGCTATGGCGATCCCCGCCAAGAACTTCGCCGCGCTCCACCGCAATCCGCGATCCTTCCACCGCTCGACCGCGATCGCCACAACCAGAACACCGATCACGCCGCCCAGAAACCATCCGTCGTATCGCGTCAGCTCCGCGCAGGCCACGCAATACGCGCACCGGCGCAGACCGCGCCGGCCCACAGTGTTCTCAGTCTCCGTTCCCAACGTCCTTGCAAAGTCCGCGAAATAAGCCAGCGCCCAGATAAAAAATGCCAGGCAAAGCGGCTCGGTAAGCGCGGTGGCCTGCATGTACATGAGGTTCGGATTGACCGCATAAACAAAGGCTGCAACGAACCCACCCAGCTCCGCCGTCGCCTCCGCGCGCTCAGCGCTCTCCAGCAACCCCTGCACCAGCCGAAAAATCCCGGCCGCGCCGAACACGAAGGCGATCATCGAGGGAATCGCTCCGCCGATTCCGCTTTGCCACATCTTGTCCGAAAGAAGAAACGGGATCATCAGCACGTGCGGCAGCGGCAGCCACACCGTCCCGAGTTGCAGCGGGCCGGGGTTCAACGAATCGAACACGCGCCGCGCGATGTTGATATGGGCAACGGCGTCGCCGTGCATCAGAATTTCGCCGTGCCCCAGGTAATAAAAAAAGGAGCCGAGAGAAATCCAGGCCGCCAGCCCGCCGACTCGCGTCAGGCGCTCAACCGAGGTCCCGTCCGCCTGCGCGCTCAATTTGCCCTTCTTCATGGTTTGAGAATAATGGACTGAGAATAAGCGGTGATCCGGCAGCGCCCCTACCCCAAATGTGTAAGCTCGCGGAACACCTGAAACCGCCCGTCAATCTCTTCGCGCGTCAGCTTCTGCAGCCGCGCAGTCCCGAAGTCTTCCACGGCGAACGATCCCATGACGCCGCCATAAAACAACGCGCGTTTCAGCACTTCGCGATTCACTTCGCCCTGCGAGGCAATGTAACCCATGAATCCGCCGGCAAAAGAATCGCCCGCGCCCGTCGGATCTTTCACTTCGTCAATGGGCAGCGCCGGCGCGCGAAACGGATGCGAGCCAATGCCAAACGCGCCCTCGCGAAAGAAAATGGTGGCGCCATACTCCCCGTGTTTCACCACCAGCGCCTGCGGTCCCATGGCCAGCACTTTGCGTGCCGCGCGCGGAAGGTTCTTCTCTCCGGCCAGCATCTTCGTCTCGGTGTCATTGATCAGAAGCACGTTTACCAGTTTCAAGGTTTCGGCCAATTCCTTCGGTGTGCCGTTGATCCAGAAATTCATGGTGTCGCCGCCCGTCAGCCGGGCGCCGCCCATTTCCAGCCGCACTGCCGCCTGCAGGGCCGGGTGAATGTTCGCCAGAAAAAGAAACGGGGTATCCAGATACTCTTTGGGAATCCGCGGCTGAAATTTCTCGAAAACATTCAGCTCGGTGAAATCCGTCTTCGCCTCGTTCAAATTCTCGAGATACTGTCCGCCCCAGCGAAAAGTCTTACCGGCCGCCCGTTCGATTCCACGCGTATTGACGCCGCGCTTGGTCAGCACGGCTTCGTGTTCCGGCTTGAAATCCTCGCCGACCACCGCTACCACGCGAACATCGGTAAAGTAGCTCGCGGCCAGGGCGAAATAAGTCGCCGCTCCACCCAGAATGTCGTTGACCCGCCCGGAAGGCGTGGCAATCGTGTCAAATGCAACCGAACCAACTACTAATAGGCTCATGAATCTCCTGAAACGTCGTTCGTGCTTCGTCGCTGGTCGTTGGTCGCTAGTCGTTCGGTGTTCGCGGTTCTGACGTGCAGCACGGGCTGTCCGCGGGCACCCGCGGAGCAGCGTGTTAAGCCGAGCGGTACCAGTTCAACCGTTCCGCGCTCGTTCGCGAACGACGAACGACCAACGACCGACTAACAGTACTTCCCCAAAATCAGCTTCAGCTTCTCTTTCGTCTCCGCTGGAATCTTCGTCCGATCCGTCAAGATGGCGTGCGCCAGCGCCGAACCGCATTTGCACGAACGCGTCTTCGGCATCGCGCGCACGGTTGCCTTCACGACCTTGGCCGCATGCTCCGCATTCGTTGTAAGGACGCCAATAATCTGCTCCACCGTCACGGCATCGTGGTGCGGATGCCAACAATCGTAGTCAGTCACCATTGCGATGGTCACGTAACAAATCTCGGCTTCGCGCGCTAGTTTGGCTTCCTGCAAGTTGGTCATGCCGATCACATCCGCGCCCCAGCTGCGGTACACGTTCGACTCGGCCTTGGTCGAAAACTGCGGACCCTCCATGCAGACGTACGTTCCTCCCAGTTTTCCGGTAACACCTGTGCTGGTACACGCGCCCGCGACAATCTTCGCCAGCTCTCCGCAAACCGGGTCGCCAAAGCCAATATGTGCCACGATGCCGTTGCCGAAAAACGTGTCGATGCGATGCCGCGTGCGATCGAAGAATTGGTCGGGAATGACGAAATCGAGCGGCTTGTGTTCTTCCTTCAGCGATCCGACCGCCGATACCGAAACAATGCGCTCGACGCCCAGCTGTTTGAAGCCGTAAATATTCGCCCGAAAATTCAGTTCGCTCGGCAGCAACATGTGCCCGCGCGCATGCCGCGCCAGAAACGCAACCTTGCGCCCTTCGAGCGTGCCCAGAATGTAGGCGTCGGAAGGATCGCCAAACGGCGTCTGCTGCCGCACTTCGTGCACGTCGTTGAACCCGGGCATGTGGTACAAACCACTGCCGCCGATGATCCCAATCTCTGCCTGCTGCAATTGCGCTCCTGAAAACGACGGGAATGACTCCGGAACTGGTGATTATACAAGGTCAGCGGTGAGAGGTCTGACGACCAAGCGAGAAGTTCAGTGGGGCTTGGGAATGAGCGTAAGCGCGATTTTTCGCCGACTATCGCCTTGGCGTCCGACCAGCAAAACCTACCTTTCGAGTCACAAAATTCCTATGGGGATGATAACCACAAGGCAGCCAAGTGTCAGACCGCCGAAGAACAACGAGAAACGTGCCGGCTTCGCACCAAAGAGGCCGCAGAACATCGCAAGCGCGCTCGAACCGAGAGGAAGAAGGAAGAACCAATCCAGAGGAACCCTGAAGAGCCAATCTAGAGGAATCATGAAGCCGAAGAACATGAGAAGCAGAGGGATCGTAAGCGCAGCAGAAAGGGCGACGCATCCCAATAATGAAACCGAGATCCGCCAGCGAGGCATATTTCCATTGGTGCGGGCACCTGCAAACTGCATCCACGCCAGCGGGGTGAATAGAAGTGGGCTTGCGAGAACAACCAGGAAGGCATCATTCTGCAACACCATCGGTAGCCTTTGACCAAAACGAGAAGACGCAACGATCGAGAAGACGGCGACACATGCAAGGATCCACGCCCATCGAGGCCGCCCTCGCTCTATTTGACCCAATGCCGCGCTTCTCACGAGGTCATCTTAAATAGGCCGTGTTGCCTTGGTCCACATTACCTTCGTCCCCCTCCCACAATAGGTAGACACGGGCGTGCGAACGTCAAATGCTGTCATCAGCGATTGCACCCAAAACTGCCCTCATCAAATCGAGCGGCGAGTTTTTCCAGCAGCAACCTGCGACTTTACTTCTTCTCCGTTGGATCTCTGAAGAAATCCCCCTCCGCCCGCTTCGTCGTCTCGTCGTCCAGACTTTCGCTGACCAACACCGCATCTCCGCGCACTTCAATCACCACCCCTCCCTCTTCCGTCATCCACGCATGCCGTCCGCGCAACGTCCGCCACGAGTCCACGGGCGGCGCATCCTCGGCGACCTTGCCATCGCCGCCCAGCGCCTGATTCTTCTTGTATCTCTGCGCCAGTGACTTCGCATACACGGCGGCAAACTCCGCCGCCTTTTCAGGCGTCGCCCAGCGCGACACATACAGCACGCCGATCGGCCCCGACTTCATGCCCTTGGGACGGCCCGCAAAATAATAACCGCCGCGCCACGCCGGATACATCGCGTCGGCTTCGTCTCGGCCCGCGTACTGCTCCACCAGCACGTCCACGTCAAACTCGCCGATCGCGCCGATATCGAACGTATCGTACTTTTCGAAATCTTTTTTGAAATCGAGCCGCTTCAGCGCCTCAATCTTTTCGTGCGCCAGATACGTTCCCGGTTCCATGATCTCGCGCGTCGTTTTCGGCGGATCGTTGAACGCCCCGGCGAAGCCCAATCCCTTGCCGCCTGCCTTTTCCAGCGCCAGCGTGAAATCCATGCCGTAGCGGTAAGGAAACGTCAACTCCTCCTTCAAAAAAATGGGCGCGTCGCGAAACGTAGGAGAATCCGTCGTGTCCAGCATCCCTTGCTTAAGCGCGTCCCCTACCTGCGGCATATCGAGCAGAGTCTTGCCCGTCCCGGCCAGCGAATAATCCATCATCACCACCATGGCCTGCCCTTCCACCACCGCCTCCCGCGCTTCCGATTCCTCGTCCGTGTCAATATCCGCCGGCGTCGGGTCATTCTTCTTCTCGCCTTCGGTCTCCGCCTCCTTCATCCACTTTTCCATGTCGAACGATTGATCCTGCAACGCGTGCGTCAATTCGTGCGCCAGCACCGGCTTCTGCTGTTCGGGATCGATCCAGTTGAGAATGTTGACGGTCTTTTTCTTCGGATCGTAATACCCCGCCACCTGCTCCTTCAGCATCGACACCAGAAACGGTCCCAGCTGAAAATCGCGCGGCAGCAGTCCGAATTTCTTCAACACCTCGGATGATCGCTCCAGCCGCTTCGCGTCTTTGTCGTCCTTCATTCCCTTTTCCAGATACGACTCCACTTCCTCGCGATCCGCCAGCTTGCGCTTGACCTCATGCTTGATGGGCAGCCCGGTATCGTCGCTGGCGAACTTGAGCAGTTCATCCACGGAGCGAAAAAGTTCTTTCGCCTCGCCCGGTGAAATAACTTTCTCCGCTGCCTGCGCTGGTTTGGATTGTGTGGCGCGCGCACCCTCGCCCGCGGCACCCGTTGAAGGCGCCTGAGGCTGAGGTTGTTGCGGTTGCTCCTGTTGAGTTTGACCATCTGCCTGGGATTGCCTTTGAGCCGCTTGAACCCAGGCAGCGCCACTTAGCAAAGACAGCAGCAGGGCGATAATGAAAGGCCTTCGAAACTTCATCCTCGATGTCATCCTGATTAGGTTAGACCTGCAGTCGTGACCGCCTGGCGCGCCATCTCTTGTCCGATTGTAGCGCCGCCGTCTCGGCGGTTGTCCGGCGAACGTTCCCGGCCGCCGCGCCGAGGGCGAGACGCCCTAGGAACAGCCGGCGAGATGCCGGC
Organism: uncultured Acidobacteriaceae bacterium; assembly: GCA_963791085.1. Taxonomy (GTDB): domain Bacteria; phylum Acidobacteriota; class Terriglobia; order Terriglobales; family Acidobacteriaceae; genus Acidiflorens. The sequence goes on from CAWBQG010000001.1 coordinate 1,838,637, forward strand.
GCTACCGATCACGTTGCGCCACCCTAGCCGCCACCCATTCCCCCACTTCACTGGTCCCCAGCGTCCCGCCAATATCCGCCGTCGTCTTCTTCAGGCGTACTGCATCCAGCACCGCCGCCTCAATCTTCTGCGCCTCGGCCGTCATGCCCAGATGCGCCAGCATCATCGCCGCCGTAAGAATCGCCCCCAGCGGATTGGCCACGTTCTTCCCCGCCAGCGGCGGCGCGGATCCATGCACCGGTTCAAACATAGAGGTCTTCTCCGGATGCAGATTCCCGCTCGCCGCCATGCCCAGCCCGCCCTGCAGCGCCGCGGCCAGGTCGGTCAAAATGTCGCCAAACATGTTGTTGGTCACAATCACATCGAACCCGCGCGGATCGCGCACCATCTGCATGGCCAGCGCATCCACGTACATGTGTTGCTTTTCAATCTGCGGATACTGCCCGCCCACCTCTTTAAACACGCGCTGCCACAGGCCACCGGCGTGAGTCATGGCATTCGATTTGTCGCACATCAGGACGCGCCGCCGCGGCGCGCCATCTTGCCTGATGCTCTTCGCGCAAAACTCGAACGCATAGCGAATGATCCGCTCCACACCCTTGCGCGTATTCACATCCTCCTGAATTGCAACCTCGTCCGCGGTTCCCTGCTTGAAAACTCCGCCCAGATCGCCGTACACGCCCTCGGTGTTTTCGCGGATCACCACAAAATCCACGTCCTTCGGCTCAATTCCCTTTAGCGGGCAAAGCGCAGCATCCAGCAGCCGCACCGGCCGCACGTTCGCGTACAAATCCATCTTGCTGCGCATTCCCAGCAGGATTTCCCTGGCATGTATGTTCGACGGCACTCGGGGATCGCCAAACGCGCCCACCAGGATGGCGTCAAACTCGCGCGCCAGCATGGCGAAGCCGTCCGCCGGTACCGTGGTTTTGTCGGCCAGATACCGGTCCGCGCCCCAATCGAACGACATAAAGTGCACGTCCGCGCCCGAGGCTTCAACGACCTTGACGGCTTCGGAAATGACCTCTTTCCCAATGCCGTCACCGGGAATAATGGCAACCCGCTGTTGTTGGTTCACGCAGACTGAAGATAGCAGAACTCGGCTCATACAAAAGCCCCCAGTTTCCCAGGGAGAGCCGGCGGTCTCAACTCACTGCCGCAAAGGTTTGCGCTCGAAGCGCCGGGATCGCAGCCCTCCGTCGGCCGCGCTGCCGGCACGCCCCAAGGCATGTGACGTTGAGGGTTGACAACTGCGGGCTAAAGGGGTATCTATGTCTCCTCTGTTCCGCTGCGCTCTGCTGCATGACTTCCCTGATCTGGCGGGGCTTTTCGCCCGCTGTAGTCTTCAGTCCGGACCAGAGAATACCTTTCCGGTTCCTCTTCCCCCGGGGAAACGGATCATGCCGTAGTTTTGACTTCCCGCATTGCGCGGGCAAACTAACCGCTCTTCCAGGAGATTTAATCTATGTCCGATGACGTACGCAAATTTCACCCCGCAGTTTCGATTGCCAGCCTGGCAATCCTCACGACCCTTATTCTGATTCTCGCCCTTCCAGCCTTCGCGCAATCGACCGCGCAGATTCTTGGTCCGGAAGATCCCTCGAAACACATCAACGTGACCTACTGGCTGAAGCAGCACAACAAAGCGGCCCTTGACCAGCTCGTTCGCCAGCAGTATGACCCTAATTCTCCCACCTATCATCATTGGCTCACGCCCAGCGAATACCAGGCGCGGTTTGCGCCCACCGCTGCCGACATGGCTGTAGTCCGCCAGCATCTCGCAGAGAATAATCTCCGCGTCGTGAACACCGACAAATTCAATCATGCCGTGACTGCGCGCGGTACCGTACGCGATATCCAGCGCGCGACCGGCATGCAAATCAACCGAGCCGTTATTAACGGCGTAGAGCGTCGCATAGGTAGCGGACAACTGGCCATCTCCGGCGCCGCCGGCAAACTCGTCTATGCCGTCCAGGGCCTCACCGATACCAAGTACAAGAACTTCGCGATACGCGCCATCGACCCGGATACAGGCAAACCCTTCCCCATGGTTCCGTTATCCAAAGCGAAGTCCGCCGGGGTCACAAAATTCTTCAACGCCAACTGCATGCAGCCCTCGACGCTGCTTGATCTTACGACGCCCGGAGAGAGCAACGGTCCCTACGAGATCTATTCCGGCGCCGTTATGAATGACAAGCCATTCGCCGGTGCTCCTAATCTTTGGTTATGCGGCTACGATGCACCGCAACTGGAAAAGGCGTACGGCCTCACCTCTTTGTATACGCAAAAACTCCGCGGAGACGGCCAGAATGTCGTCATTGTGGATGCCTATGGCGACGACGACATAGTGAGTGATGCCAATGCTTACTCCCAAATCAACGGCCTCCCGGCCCTGACTGCTAGTAACTTCGGTATCTTCTACCCCACCGGCCCAACCAATTGCTCGGGAAATACTTGCGGCTGGGATGGAGAGACCGCTCTCGACGTGGAGTTGTCGCACGCCATGGCTCCCCATGCCGGTATCGCCTTGGTCCTCGCGGCGGACAACTCCGGTACCAACCTTGATCTCGCCGAGCTTTTCGCTATCGAGACCGGGCTTGGCCCGGTGGTCTCCAACAGCTGGGGCATCGACGAGTACGAGCTTATAAAGTACGAGCCTAGCGAACTCATCGTGGAGAACAACATCAGTGAGACGGGCGCCGTGCTGGGCGTCTCGACCAATTTCGCCACCGGTGACAGCGGAGACTTCAAGGCGGTGTATAAGGTGACAACCGTCAACATGCCAGCATCTTCTCCCTACGCCACTGCTGTAGGCGGCACCAGCTTGTTCCTCAACAAGGACTACTCCTTGAAGTTGCAGACCGGTTGGGGCACCAACATCACCCGCATCGCCAGTTATTCCTCCGGTTGCGGTCAATCGACCTGTGATCCGGTTCTGATTGAGCCGAATTACCTGGGCTTCAACTTTGGAGCCGGTGGCGGCACCAGCGCTTACTGGCCGAAGCCCGCGTTCCAGTCGAAATTGACTGGCACTTTCCGCCTCCTTCCCGATATCTCCTACCTGGCAGACCCGGAAACGGGCGCGGAGATCGTTTTAACCGAAGGACAGCAGTCCGTTGGTGTGATCGGTGGAACCAGCCTCGCTACCCCCATGTTCTCGGGGATGTGGGCAATTGCCAATCAGGCTGCCGGCAAGTGGCTCGGCCAGGCCGCGCCACTGCTTTACACGCTTCCGGCCAGCGCAATCGCGGACGTAACGGATGTCGTCGGGCCCGACAATGTCAATGGCTTTACCGACAGCCCGCCGCTTCCGCCGCTCAACTACCCTGCGAACCAACTGCTGCCTCCGTTGGGAAACACGGTTAATTTCGTCAGCTTGATGTACCAGGGAACCACTACCCGTTGGTACGCGATCTCGTTCGGCACCGATTCGTCGCTGACGACCGGCCCGGGATGGGACAACGTCACCGGGCTCGGCACGCCTAACGGCGCGGCCTTTATCTCGGCCATCACCTCTGCTGTGAAGAAATAGAAACCTCACTCCTCAAGACAGGCCGGAGTTCTTCCGGCCTGTTTTTTTTGTTCGCTCCGTTCGGGATGACAGGATTAGCGGGTCTTTTCATCGCCCAGATGACTCTGGGTGGCGCAGCGCTTCAGCGCTGCGATTTGGCTTCTGCTGAATGCGGTTAAAGCCCCGGCTGATTCGGCACGGTTTACGCGGCCCCTGAAAGCCGCTTTTCCACGGTTGCGCCGGGTGCAATCCCCCATCGCATCTGCGGGGTTACCGCCGCCACTTCCCTTCCGGCCCCATTTCGCGAAAAATGGTAGTTTGCGTGGCTGAAGCTTCCACCCATCCCGGCCGCATCACCATGGCGACGGCCATTGAGCGCTACTTCAACGTGGCGCTCTTCCTGCTCGTGCTCAGCGGGTTTGGCGCGCTCGCCTCCACCGGCGGCCTTGACCTGCCCGCCGTCACTCTTGTTTGTCTCGCCCTTGTTCTTCGCGGATATCAGCTCGTCACCCATCGCGAATCCGTGATCCCGGAACGCTGGACCACGTACCTCACGATCGCTTACGTCCTGTTTTACCTTGCCGACTATTTCCTGCTTTCGCGCAGCTTCCTTTCCTCCACCGTGCATCTGGTGCTATTCACCATGGTTGTGCGCCTGTTTTCGTTGCAGCGCACTCGCGATCACTACATGCTCGCGATCCTCTCGTTTCTGATGGTGCTTGCCTCCGCCGTCCTCACTGTCGGCAGTTTCTTCGTAATCACCTTTGCCGGATTTCTGCTGGTCGCCGTCGTCACTTTCGTGTTGATGGAAATGCGCCATTCTGTCACCCAGGAACCCGCGCTCCCCCAGGATTCGCGCGAGGAAGATTCCTGTCAGCGCATGGGATTCAGTCTGATGGCCATCGCTCCCGCCCTCATGCTCCTGATTCTGGCGGGCAGTTTCTTCATTTTCTTTTTTCTGCCCCGCGTTTCATCGCGCTACCTGAACGCCTACACTCCGCCCAGCGATGTTTCCACCGGCTTCACCGATCGGCTGCAACTGGGCCGCATTGGCCAGATTCAGCAGTCCAGCGCTGTCGTCATGCACATCGAGATCCAGAACGACGTGCGCGCCGGATACGACCTGAAGTGGCGCGGAATCGCTCTCAATGTTTTCGACGGAAAAGCCTGGGCGAATTCGTTCGGCCAAAACCGGGTCTACCCGTCGGTCGATGGAATCTATCGGCTGAAAGCTGCGCCCGCTCTTTCCGGATCGCGGCCCGGATCGCGTCGCTATATTCGCTATCGTGTGATGATGGAGCCGCTCGGAACCAACGTCTTTTTTCTTGCCGAGCAGCCCTTAAATCTCACCGGGAATTATCGTCTCGTCACCACCGACCTCGGCGGCGCCGTCTACAACCTCGACGCCGATCACCCCATCAATCTTTATGACGCCGAGTCGGAACTGCCCGAAACCGACCCCCAACCGCTGCGGCTCGCCAGCGGTGCGCTGCCCGACGGTGCCGCCGAATACCTCAAGCTGCCTCCGCTCGATATTCGAATCTCGCAGCTTGCCAAACAAATTACCGAGTCCTCGGCCAGCGATTACGACCGCGCCCTCGCCCTCGAGCAATATCTGCAAACGCACTTCGCCTACACGCTTCAGTTGCCGCGCGCCGCCCCACGCGATCCTCTGGCCAATTTTCTTTTCGAAAGAAAGCAAGGCCACTGCGAGTACTTCGCCAGTTCCATGGCCGTCATGCTGCGCTCGCTCGGCATTCCCTCCCGCATTGTGACCGGTTTCCGCACCGGCGAATTCAACGACCTTACGGGCCAATACATCGTCCGCGCCAGCAACGCCCATTCGTGGGTGGAAGCCTATTTCCCCGGTTCGGGCTGGATCAGTTTCGATCCCACGCCCGGCGGCGCCATTCCCACGCGCACCGGCTGGTCGCGGCTGCAGCTTTACCTCGATGCCGCCGCCTCGTTCTGGCGTGAATGGATCATCAACTACGATACCGGCCATCAGCGGACGCTGGGCCAGGACGCCGCCTCCAGAGTCCGGCGCTTTTTCGACGACACTCGCCACTGGATGGCGAGCCAGTATCGCTTTCTGCTCAGGTCCGCGCGCCGGGCGCATCGCCATATTTCTACTTTCCCGGTCGGCTGGCTCGCGGGCGCGATCGGGCTGAGCGCGGCGCTCATGGTCCTGTTCAATTTCCGCGCTCTGCTGTACGCTGTGCGCGCCTGCCGTCTGCGCGCCCATCCCAAACGCGCCCCGCGCGAGGCCGCCTCACTCTGGTACGACAAAATGGTCGGCCGCATGGCGAGGCTGGGCTGGCGGAAGTCGCCTTCGCAAACTCCTTCCGATTTTGTCGCCGCCATTCGCGAGCCGGCGCTGCAAACGCGAGTGGCCACGTTTACGCGCGCCTACGAATCGGCCCGCTTTGGCCAATCGGCAGAGGATGCCGAGTCATTGCCCAGACTTTTCGAGGAAATTACTGCGGCCGAAAAACACGGCTCCGCCAAACCGCCCGCTCGGACAGCCGTCGGCTAGAAGCGGTGGACGACGCCCACACCCACATAGTAGTTATGCTGCCGGCTCTTGTTGGTGCTGATATGCACACCGGCCAAGCCGTTGAGATCCGGTTCCCCGGAATAGAAGTCGCGCGCCTCCAGCCTGGCGCCCCAGCGCTCCCAAATCCAGGCATCCAATCCGGCGCCAAACTGTATCACTCCCGTGTTGCCGCTTCCCGGGCCCTGGCTTGTTCCGTAGAAATTCAGATCTGGCGCGTAGCGGAACCGCCCGTAGCCCCCGCCGGCGCTCACCCAGGGCGTAAGGTTGTCTGTCGAAAAAATGTTCACGCGCACCGATGGAGTTACAAACAGCGCTCCGATGTCCTTTGGAATTCCGTGATAGGCAGTGTTCAAATCCATCCGCGGAATAATGGCTACCGGCAACTCCGCGCGAATTCCAAAAATTCCTTTGTTCGTCAGCAGGCGCGAATAGTTGAAGGCAACCGTCTCCTCGTTTGCAAAGTGCAGCGTAGGATTGAAAGAAAGGCCCGAGTTCAGGACGGTCTGCGTGCTGACGAAGGTCCTTCCCGCCGTCACCGAAACCTCATTGATCTGCGCCAAAACAGCAGATGCGAGAAGCACCACCGGCACAATCACGCCTAACAGTCGTTTGGCCGCCATCACTCCTCCGGAGCCTTGAGGTATCTAGTTTGTTTCAACAAGGGTAGCACGCCCTCCATTGGACCGGACTATCACCCAAGTTACCCATCTGATGCCCTTGTCGGCGTACCCTGCCGCACTCGTTAGTGCCTCGCGGAATGCTAGAATCACTCAGATGCCCGTTGTCCCCTGATTATTCCCAGTGCCAGCAAGAAAACCTATTTCCGCATCACCGGTGCCGCCGGCTCCCGTCAAGATCGGCTTTGTCAGCCTCGGCTGTCCTAAGAACCTCGTCGATAGCGAGGTCATGATGGGCATGCTCGTGCAAGCCGGAGCCCAACTGACGGCCGCCGCCGAGGATGCCGACGTCATCGTCGTCAACACGTGCTCGTTCATTGCCAGCGCCCAGCAGGAATCGGTGGACACCGTTCTGGAGATGGCGCGCCTCAAAGCCGCCGGCAAGGGCAAACGCCTGGTCGTCGCCGGCTGCCTGGTCGAGCGCTTTCGCGACGAAATCAAGAAGAATATTCCCGAGGTCGATGCCGTGGTCGGCACCGGTGAGTTGACCGGGATTCTTGCCGCGGCGGGCATCTCCGCGCCATCCGCGAGTCCCAGCCCGTTTAACATCCTCACCTCGCGCCCCGAAGGCGACCACCGCCGCCAGCACGGACGCTTCGACCGTGACGCCTGGGATGGCGCCGTTTCCGATCTCCCCAACTACCTTTACGACGATCACACGCCGCGCATCCTGGCCACGCCCGGCTATTCCACCTACATCAAAATCGCGGAAGGCTGCGACCATCCCTGCACATTCTGCATCATCCCGCAGTTGCGCGGCCAGTTCCGCTCCCGCCGTTTTGAGTCGGTCATCGCCGAGGCCGAGCGCCTTTCGCAATCCGGCGTCCGCGAGATCACGCTCATCGGACAGGACACCACCTGCTACGGAGAAGATCTTGGCCTGAAAGATGGCTTGCCGCTCTTGCTTGAAAAACTCGCCGGGATTGACGGCCTGCGCTGGATCCGCTTTCTCTACGCCTATCCCAACAAAATCACCGGCCGCCTGCTCGAAACGATCGCCGCCCACGGCAACATTTGCTCTTACGTCGATGTTCCGCTTCAGCACGCGTCGCCGAGCGTCCTGAAGCGCATGAAGCGCGGCGGCGGCGCGGATCTGTTCCTTCGCTCCATCGACAAAATGCGGCGCACCATCCCCGATGTCACCCTCCGTACGTCGTTCATCGTCGGCTTCCCCGGCGAAACCGAAAAAGAATTCGAGGAACTCTGCGAATTCGTCCGCGAGGCCCAATTCGACTGGATGGGAACTTTCGGCTACTCGGATCAGGAAGGCGCCGGAGCCTTCGGCCTCGACAAGAAACTTTCCGAGCGCGAAATCGAGGGCCGTCGCAAGAAGCTCATGTCGATCCAGAAGAAAATCAGCCGCGCGAAGAAAAAATCGCTGATCGGTCGCGAGTATGACCTGCTCCTCATGGGGCCTTCGGACGAAACGGATCTCCTTCTCGAAGGCCGCACGGCCATGCACGCTCCGGAAATCGACGGCAAGGTGTTCGTGAACGACTTTCCAGCGGAGAAGTATGCGGACGCCGCGCCCCGCGAAGGCCAGTTCTACCGCTGCCGTATCACCGAAGCCCACGACTACGATCTGGTGGCCGAAATCGTGTAACGTTTTTGCAGAGACACGGCTCGCCGCGTCCGCGGCCCGCGCCGAGGGAAACAAGGCAAGGCCCGTCTTTACGGACGGATGAATTTAGACAATGCCCCAAAAACGCCTGATCAAACTCGGCTGCCCAATCTGTAGGAAGCCGGTAACCAGCGCCGATCCCGACTTCCCTTTCTGCAGCGACCGCTGCCGTTTAATTGACCTTGGCAAGTGGGCCACCGGCGCCTACATAATCCCGTCCCCCTTCACCGACATGGACGAAGAAATCGCCGGGGCTGAGGAAGGTGCTGCGGAAGATCCGGACGAATCAAAGTGAATCAAATTCCCCAATTCGGCTCCTCCCCGGCGCTCGACCATAGCGCCAGCGTCCCGCCAGCTGTCGGGGGGGCCTCCCGCCCACGCGCTCCGCTGTGGGCCAACCTGATTGCCACCTTCTTCGGCGCTGGCCGCCTCAAGCCCGGTCCCGGCACCTGGGCATCGGTAGCAACGGTCATTCTGTGGGCTCTCGCCAGTTCCCAAATCCCGCCCGCCAGCCGCGCCTGGGCCACCATCGTCGCCGCTGCCGCCGTAACGCTCATCGGCATTCCCGCCGCTACCCGGGTCGCGCGCGCGTCCGCCGCCAAAGACCCGCAATTCGTCGTCATCGATGAAGTCGCCGGCCAACTCGTCGTCCTCATCGCCGTTCCTCTCGCTTGGAAAACGTTTCTCGCCGGCCTTATACTTTTTCGTGTCTTCGATATCCTGAAGCCGTTTCCAATTCGCCGGCTGGAGCGGCTCCCCGAAGGCACCGGCATTGTGGTGGATGATCTGGGCGCGGGAATATATGCGCTCGCAATCATGCATCTCTTGCTACACTTTCGACTTCTAATGAGCTGAGCCGTCCGAAGAAGCACTCATGAGCATTTCAGACAAACTGCTCGGCAAGAAGCCGAATAACAACAAACCTCACATCGACGCGGTCGCCCCCGCCTTTGCCCTGCCCGGCGGCGAGGTTCGCATCATGGGAAAAAGCCTCCGCCCGCCCGAACTGCGCCGCCCCACCGTGCGGTTTGGAGACGTCGAAGGTTCCGTTCTCATCAGTTCCGACGATTTCGTGGTGGCGCGGGTGCCCCACGGCGCAGCCTCCGGCACGGTTGTCGTGGGCACGAACGGCCATGTCAGCAACGCCCACAACATTCAGGTCGCCGTTCCCATCGCCGACGATCTCCATCCCGTCACCAATCCCGCCATCGACAGCCACGGCAATTTGTTCGTGACGTTTTCGGGCTCGCGCGGCCAGAAAGTTCCCGTCGCCATTTTCAAAATCGACACCGATTACAAAGTCGCTCCGTTCCTCAATGACATGATGAACGCCACCGCCATCGCCTTCGACCGTGAGGGTCAGATGTATGTCTCCTCGCGCAACGACGAAGCCGTTTACCAGGTTACGCCCGACGGAACCGTGTCCCCATATGCCGAAGGCATGGGCGTTGCCACCGGCATAGCCTTTGATCGCAAAGAAAACCTCTACGTCGGCGACCGCAGCGGAACGATCTTCAAGATCGCCCGCGACCGTCAGATCTTCGTCTTCGCCACGCTCGAACCCAGCATCTCCGCCTATCACCTCGCCTTCGGACCGCAAGGCGATCTGTTTGTCGCTGGCCCTACAACTTCCAGTTTCGATTCCATTTACAAAATCGACCCCCACGGAACCATCTCCGTTTTTTATCGCGGCTTGGGCCGCCCCCAGGGAATGGCATTCGATGTCGATGGGAATCTGTATGTCGCCGCGTCTCTCAGCGGCAAGCGCGGCATCGTAAAAATTACGCCGGAAGGCAAGGCCTCTCTTGAGGTCGCCGGCCACGGCCTGGTGGGCCTGGCATTCGCGCCCGGCAAATCCGCTATTCTCGCCACCAACGGCGCGGTCCATTACATTGCCTGGAATATCGAGGGCCTGCCCCTGCCGCCGGGATAGATTCCCTGGCCTTTGTCTCTCCCCGGAAGAGGAGTTTCTCCCATTTGTCGTCAGCTCACAAAGTTATTACTACTTTCCCCCGAGCATGTCCTTCTTCCACATACCGGATAGCCTCAGGCACTTCACTCAGCGTGTAACGTCTGTCGATGACCGCTGTCACCTTTCCCGCCCCCATGAGTTCGCCCAGGATGCACAGGTCCTCCTTGCTCGATTGCGCCATAAACGTGAGGAACTTCTGGCTTGTCAACACTGACAAAACAGGCCCGGCGATTACACGACCCAGGAGATCGAGCATCCACGGCCCGCTTGGTCCTCCGACTGCGATGTATCTTCCCCTGGGATTCAAGATGCGCCTGCAGTCTGACAATGAATGGTTCGCAAAGCAGTCGAAAAATATGTCGTAACGCAAACCACCTTTTGCGAAATCCTCTTGGGTGTAATCAATGACGCGATCTGCGCCCAGCGACCGGACCAGTTCAACATTCTTGGTGCTGCATACGCCGGTCACATTTGCGCCGAACCACTTGGCGAGCTGCACAACAAACGTGCCCACGCCTCCCGCCGCCCCGTTAACCAGGACCTTCTGCCCCGCTTGAATCCGTCCTTTGTCGCGAAGGCCCTGCAATGCGGTGCGTCCTGCCACCGATACAGCCCCAGCTTGCTCGAACGTCACGTTGCGGGGTTTTGCGGCCAATGACGATTCGGGAGTACACCCATACTCTGCAAAGGATCCACGGCACGCCCCGAACACCTCGTCGCCCGCTTTGAACTCGGTTACGCTCCTGCCTACCGCTTCCACCTCGCCTGCCACATCCACACCGAGCCCGGTGATCCCGGGTTTGCGCAAACCAGCCATGATACGAACCACATAGGGCTCGCCTCTCATGAAGTGCCAGTCCAGAGGGTTCACCGCTGCCGCGCGGATTTTTATCAAAACCTCGTTGTCCCTGGGAGAAGGCTTTTTGACGTCCGTGATTTGCACCACGTCCGGCGATCCGTATCTCGTATAGATAGCAGCCTTCATTGCACTACCTCCGCAGCACTGGCCTGCTCTTTCCGCGATACGACAATCCCTCGCATGAGCAGCCCAGCGGATCGTGCCGTTAAGAAGTAAAGCAAGTAAACGACACCAGGAAACCTGGCGCTGGGATGAGGCGACGCTGCGGTCGGTTCCATCATTCCGCCTTGCTTTCGCCCATAGAATGGCCAAAGCCCCAACGCTCGCGTACGCGTTGCCGGAATCGCTCCCGCTCCTCCGGCGTCATGTTCGCGCAGCGCTCATCCATGCGGCGGCGCACTTTGGCGCGGCCGGAACCATGGCGTCCAAATCCGCCGAACAGGATCCGGCACAGCGTCAGAATCCCCAGCGCCTGCCAGAACGTGATCAGGCGCCAGCCGAACATTGGCGGCAGCAGCCAATTCCAAAGCAGCCGCACCGATTCGCCGCCGATGAACGCAAATAGCACGATCCCAACAATCGCCGCTGGAACAATGAAAATCATTTTCTTCCATCTCGGTCGCATACTCAGTCCCTCACGCTTTCATAAGTTCGTCGTAAATGCCTTGCAATCGCTCCCGCAGATGCAGTACCGCATAGCGTTTGCGCGAGAGTAGCGTATTCACGCTCACGCCCGTCGCGGCGGCCATCTCCTTAAAGCTGCGGCCTTCCAACTCGTGCGCTACAAACACCTCGCGCTGCTCCACCGGCAGTTCTTCGACCGCCGCTTCGAGTTCGTCCAGAAGCACGCTGCGGGCATAGAGCGCCTCCGGCCCGGCATCGGGCGAAGGCAGCAGGTCCTCGAACGCCAGCAAATCGTCGTTCTCGTCCACAATCGCCGCATCGCTGAAGCTCTCCGGCTTCTTCTTGCGGAACAGATCCGTGATGCCATTACGCGCCACCTGGAACAGCCAGCCCGTGACGTGCTCGATCGGCATCAGCAGGCGGTTGGCTTCCACCAGTTTGTAAAACACCTCCTGCAGAACGTCCTCCGCATCGCGCGGATCGGGCACGCGCCGGCGAATGAAATTGCGCAGCCGGGACTGCTCCCGCTTCACCACCTCGGAGATCCGCTGGTCCTGCTCGATTGCCATCAGCTCCAGGCTCACCGCGCTCTTCCCTCTACAGTTGTAGACGAACGAGCGGGTGCGAATATTGTAGGGTCGCTAAGTTGCTGAGGATGATAGCCCGGATTCGCCCGGTGCTCTAGCAGGCCGCGGAAAAACTCGGTGTTGCATTTGATTTTAGGTGGCGCAGCGGTTCACCCCTGCGATAAGTGGCCTGTTTGCAGTGCGGCTTTAGTCGCTGAGGCCACGCTCTTTCCTCGATAAGACAGTTTTTCCGCAGCCTGCCAGGCTCACGCCCGGGTTCTGGGCGCGACTTTTGGCAAAGCGTTTTGGCAGGGGCGCTCGGGTGCAAAGCAAAAAAAGTGGTGGATTGAGGGATTACGACGTTGAATAAATAGAGCGAGGAAATAGAGAAGAAAAATTAGCGGGGAAAATAGAAAAGACCGCGATATTGGTTACGTTCTAGCCGCCAACTCCTGCGAGGGAGTCAACAACGTAGATACGTGTACCATCGCGGTCCTTGATGCGATCACTGCTTTCGCAGTACCAAACCCCGGCGTCTCCTCGCAGATCCGTCGGTTTTTTCGGGTCCGGTCGTCGAGCGAGTCGCCCCGCCCTTCGAATCACCCAGCCTACTTCGGACTGGCAACGATTTTTGAAGCCAACCCTTTCAGCCGTCGACGCTGTCCAGCATAGCCTGTTTCGAAAACTTGTCAACGCCCGTTATTGGTGCAATTCGAAAATTACTGCGGGGCCGTCATCGCCCCAAATGCCCCGTCAGCAAAGGCTTTTGACGGTGTGCACCAGGTTCTGTGCATACCCGGTTTTGCACACCTGTGGAAATCTATTTAAGCGCCCGACACAATGAACCATGAAAAGTTCTTGACGCCGCGCACCATCTTCCCGCATGGTTCTTTCAGGAAGTGAGAAATCAATGTCGCAACTGGTGGCTTATGTAGATGGAAGTTCCCTGGGCAGTCCCGGGCAGTCGGGAATCGGAGTCATCGTCGAAGATTCCGCGGGAGGCCGGACCCGAATTGCCAAGTGGATCGGCTGGCAGGACAACAACGTAGCCGAGTATGTTGCGCTCCTGGAAGCCCTGCAATGTGCCTCTGCCAGGCAGGCGCGCTCCCTTCGCGTTTATTCCGATTCCGATGTGGTGGTTCGCCAGATGTCCGGCGAATATGCCTGCCGCAGCTCCAGGCTGTATTCGCTGAACTGGATATGCCGCAAGCTGGCCCGCAACCTGGAGTTTTCCATCGAGCGCATTCCGCGCGAGCACAACACCGAAGCCAACCTTCTCGCCAACCGCGCCGCCCGCCTGTGTCCCACTCTCTCCGGTAACTAGCCGAGAGCCAGCCAGCGTGCGCGCAAACACGATTGCAGCTCGCGCATCGAGCTGCCAACGAGGCGCTCGACGTTTCAATGAAGCCATCGCAAGCCGTCTGAATTGTTCTGAAGAAACGCGCTTGCGCGGGCCTTTTCGAACTCGGTTCTCGCTATTACAAGTGGAGGTGATTTATGGCGAAAATCATTGAGTTCTACGTACCCACGAGTTTCAGGAAAAAGGCGGCCAAGTGGATTCCCCAGGAACAATACGGCAAGCTGATCCCCTTTGATCTATTGCAAAAGAAGTCGGCGTGACGAGCCCAATTGGGCTCCCGTCCGAAACGGGGCTTCTCACGAGCCGCCCATTCTGAGAAAGCGCCCGCCTGCCCAATGAGAGCGATTCTGCTTTGAAAGAGGCAGGGCTTCAGACACGCGGAGCTTGCGGTTGGTCACGAAGCAAGATTACGCGTAGTGGCTCGACCGGCCGGCAGCCACTCGCCGCGATTCACTTCTGATACACGGTCGGCAGCGGACCTTTTTCCAGCGCTTCGCGGTCCCAGATCATGCCTTCGCGCGAATAGCTCGCCAGCTCGAAATCCTGCGTCAGTTCCAGCGCGTCCGTGGGACACGCATCCTCGCACAGCCCGCAGAACATGCACCGGCTCAGGTCATAGGTGAAGGTCGTCAGTTCCTTGCGGCGCGTCTTCTCGTTGCGCTCGCTCGTCACTACGATCAGGTGCTCGGGACACGCCAGCGCGCACAGATCGCAGGAAATGCAAAGACTCTCACCCGTATCGGGATTGACATTCAGGCGCGGCGCGCCCCGGTAGCGTTCCGCCACCATCGGCCGCTCCAGCGGATACTGTTCGGTATAGATTTCCCTGGGGTGCTGGTACCGGAACGTCACTCCAAGGCCCTGGATCAGATCTACCAGGAACACTTTTCGCAGGATCTCTGTCATTCCCATAACCCGCTTAGGATACCACTGGCGGGCTACGCCTCCATGTGAGAATGATCACAGCCGAATCCGGCTCCAGCCCGGCAGCGCCCCCGGGCTTCCCCGCGAGCCTACGGATTCACCACTTGCGAGACGGAACATGTAGCCGGAAGATAGTAGGCATCGCCGCCGTAATTCATCAATACCTTCCACGTCCCCGCTTTGATTCCGGAAAGCGAGCACTTCGCAACTCCATTCTTGAGCTTTCCCGATCCCTTTATGCCAAGCGTTGTACATTGCACAATCTCGCCATCGGGTGGCGGACCCGCGATCGAGCTGAGTGTGATCGTAAACGTCACCGCTTTTCCAGCAACCGACGGGTTTGGCGAAGAAACCGCTGTCGCCGTCATGGTCGGGACCAGAATTTTCAATTCTTGCCTCGTCGTTACAGCGATGTCCCCATAATCGTTCACCTGAAGCGAGTACGGCTGCTGCCCAGTCCCCAGCGTCGACACCACTGCAAGGTCCTGCATGCCTCCGGAAGGCGTCCACAGAAAACCGCGCAAAACTCCGCTCTTATTGTTCGTCAGTGACGTCCCAACGATCCATCCATTGTTGCTGATGCCGAGCGCCGTGCTCATGTCGCCGCCCAGCGTCCCGAGATCGGTCATTACGCCGGCTGGCGTCATGGAGAACGCGTGCCGGTACCCTGTGCTCGTCAGCGCTTGTCCGACGATCGTGCCGCCATCGTTGACTGCGAGCGCCATTGTCCCGGGCGCTCCGAAATTCTGCAGGCCGCTCCCTTGCGTCCAGGTGAACCCGACCACATTAGCGGCTCCATTCGGATAGTAGTAGCCCACCACTTCGCCCGACGTATTGATCCCCGTCGCCAATGCGCCACCCAGGCTGGTCAGGCTAGGCGTCAGGTCCTGCATTCCGCCCGTCTGCGACCACAAGAACGCATGTTGCAGGTCCGCCGCCGTGTACGCCATCCCAACTACATCAAGCCCCGCGTTCACGCCGGTCGCAGCGCTCACAGGCCCACCGAGCGTTCCCAACCATTGCGTTCCCGCAGTCGGCTCCCACAGGAAGGCTTCCGAGTAGCCGGAGCTGTTCGCGCCCACCCCCGCTACGTCGTTCTCCGCATTAATCGCCACTCCAATACTGTCGCTTCCCGTCACATCGAGACTTTCCGCTCCACCCACGCGGTTCCAGAGCGAAATGCTAAACACATTCGACGTACCGTGGTTGACCACAACCTGGCCAGCGTCGTTGATCGCCGTGGGCACGTCGGGACTGGAGTTCGGCACTCGGATAATGGTGAACGGACGTGGCTGTGCGAGCGCCAGACTCGAGAGCAACGCAGTCAATCCAACCACCAACAGAGCTATCGTTATTTTTTTCACTGAAGCAACCCTCCCACGCGGAGCGCAGACATCCACCGGCTGCCGCAAACTTCGTACCCGGCCCCACCCCTTAGTGTGCAAGTCTTGTTCCATTGCGTGCCACTTCAGCACTAGCACGTAACCAACAGATAACGTGGCGCTTAACCAATTTGTCACAGGAGCCAGCCGCGGCCGAAGTAACCCTGCGTTCACATTTTCCGAATGCCCACTGAGAACACAACTTCCCTTCCTTATGTTTCGCGTCCGGCTAATTGGTTCCCTGCCAGGCTGCGGAAAAAGTCACGAATGTAAGCGCTACCGTGGAGGAGCGGCCTTCAGAGCCTGTCCTGAGCGAAGCCGAAGGGGCTGCGCAATTCGCCTCGAATCAGTGCGGGCTTTAGCCCCGGTAGCCGCTTTTGCCATGCCAGCGTACTTTTCCGCAGCCCGCTAAGGCACCCCGGAAATTCGCCGAGTTCGTTGTGGCGCTGGCGTCCCGCCCCGGCGCCCAACCCATTCGCGCAGCGCCGGACACTATACTCGAACTCCGGCCAAAACGCCGAGTCGCAACTCGAAACGCTTCCCACATCCTTTTCGTCCTCAAATCGCATAAACTCATCTTTCAACGAGCCCGCACCTGGTTCGCTGGCAACTTGCCACTCGTGATTGCCGATTGCCGTCTCCTGCCCAATTCCCCGCCGGCGAACTCTCGAAGGACGAACTGTGGATGGAAGAAGCCCTTCGCGCTGCCCAGCGTGCGCTCGAAGCCGGCGAAGTGCCGGTCGGCGCGGTCGTCGTCTGCGACGGCCGCATCGTCGCGCAAGGCCACAATCGCAACCTGACCGACAACGATCCCACCGCCCATGCCGAAATCGTCGCCTTGCGCGCGGCCGGTAAGATCCTCGGCAACCATCGTCTGGGCGGCTGCGAACTGTTTGCTACAATTGAGCCGTGCGCCATGTGCGCGGGTGCGTTGCTTCATGCCCGCATCCGCCGCCTGGTGTACGGAGCGGATGATCCCAAAGCAGGAGCCGTTCATTCGGTCCTGGCCGTAGTTAACCACCCCGCCGCGAACCATCAGATGTCGGTTCGAGGAGGAGTGTTGGCCGGCAAGTCGGCAGAAATCCTGCAGGAGTTTTTCAGAAAGCGCCGCGAGTAGTTCGGTTCTAGATTTTAGGTTCTAGATTTTAGGTTCTAGATTTTAGGTTCTAGATTTTAGGTTCTAGATTTTAGGTTCTAGATTTTAGGTTCTAGGTTTTAGGTTTTAGGTTTTAGGTTTTACTAGCAACTGACAACTGGCAACCGACAACTGAAGTTTACTGTTTCTCCGGAGAGGTGCGTGAGCGGTTGAAACGATCCGCCTCGAAAGCGGACATACCTTAACGGGTATCGTGGGTTCAAATCCCACCCTCTCCGCCATACTTTTCAAACGCTTGATGTCTTGAATTTTCAGCCTCATGCGGGACAACATTCGTGCTCAACGTGATCCCGCGCCCCTGCCTCGCACGCCGGGATTCACCGCCATCGGCATCTTTTTGGTTTTTGGCGCCGTCATGGCCAGTCTCGCCGCAACTACGTTGCTCTGGCCGGGCTCTTTCCTCGGTCGCGTTTGGGCTCTCAATCCCACGGCGTACAGGCAACTCGCGCCTCGCGGCGCTATCGTTGGAATTCCCTTCTTCGTGCTAGCCGCGGCCCTTGTCACGGCAGCAATCGGGTGGTTTCAACGCCGGCTTTGGGGATGGAGACTGGTGGTTGGAATCATCTCCACGCAGGTTCTAGGCGATCTCGTGAACTCCGTCCGCGGAGACTGGCTGCGCGGCGCAGCCGGGGTCATCATCGCGGGCGCGCTCTTGCTGTTTCTCTTACAGCCCGGAATCAAGGCCACTTTCGGATAGAATCATTTCCGTAAAGACTCAGGACGTTATGAGCAGTCGCCCCGAAACTCCGTTTGACAGCATCGAAAACGCGCAGGACTATCTTCGCCTGCTGCTCGAAGCCATCGTCGACGCCAGAAAGGATATCGCGGCCGATATGACCGTCGCCGAACAAGCGACGTCCCATCGCCGTCTCGATGCTTTGCGCCTGGTTGAATTTAAGATGGAAAAGCTGGAGCAGCACCTGCGCAGCGGCAACCGCGTGCTCAACGACCTCCGCACCCTTCGCCGCCTGCTGCTCGAAGAACGCCACTAGACCCGGGCCCCTTCAGGGTCCAGGCTTTCCCCCGTGTGACACTGTGTACCCTCTGGTGCAAGCCTTTTGGAGCGCGCTCTCCAAAACAATCCAGCCCCTACGCCCGCAACTTCTCCGCAAACTTCTTTTCCAGCTTTGCCAGCTTCGGCGAAATCACAAACATGCAGTACGGTTGCCTCGAGTTCTCGTTGTAATAGTTCTGGTGGTAGCCTTCCCCAACGTAGAACTTCGATGCCGGTTCAACCGCCGTCACAATCGGCTCCGGGAACTCCTTCCCTGCCGTCATCTCCGCAATCACATATTCCGCAATCCGTTGCTGCTCCTCATCGGAGTAGAAAATAACCGACCGGTATTGATCCCCCACATCGTTGCCCTGTCGGTTCAGCTGCGTCGGATCGTGCACCGAGAAGAACACATCCAGCAGTTCGCGATAGTTGATCTTGTCCGGATCGAACGTTACCCGCACCACTTCCGCATGTCCGGTGTCGCCCTCGCACACTTGCCGGTACGTGGGCTGGTCGACGTGCCCGCCCATGTAACCGGATTCCACATGACTCACGCCAGTCAGCCGCTGAAACACGGCTTCAATGCACCAGAAACATCCGCCGCCAAAAATCGCCGTTTGCTCTTTTGCCATGTCCGTTAGATGCCTCCGATTCGCGGAAGTTCCGTCGCTCACTGCATCTCGACCGAGACCGCATCGCCCTCGCCGTCCGGGCGCTCGCGGTAGCTGACCGCCACATTCCGGTTGGTCCAGTCGCAGGAAAATTGGTCGGCGCCGATCAGAACCATGTGAGCGCGGTCGCGCACATGAACTCTTATCGATTCTTCCCCCAGAGTGATTGTCAGCACCGCCTGCGGCGCCGCCGAGCAATCCACCCCTACCAGTTTGCCCTTGATGAAATGCACTGCGGGCCTCGCCGTTTCTTGCACCCCTTCGCTTTTCCCCGCCCCTTCGCCCTCCCGCAGCCGCACTCCCGCCGGGCTGGCATCCAGCAGAAAGTTCGCGCTCTGCTTCTTGAAGCGAATCGCCTGCTCCAGCATGTCACTGGCCCTCAGTGCGACATCGGGGTCGTTGCTCCCGGACAAATTTCGCAAAATCGCAATCGCGTCGTCTTCTTTGCCATTCACCAGGCAAACCTCGGCCAGATTGAACTTGTAGCCTTCGTTGCGCGGCGCAAGTTCCAGCGCTTTTTGCAGGGTTGCCATTCCCTTCTCGGGCTCTCCCGAAATCGCCTGCGTAAAGCCCAGCAAGGAGTATGCATCCGCCAGGCTCGGGTCGAGCGCAATCGACGTCTGCAATTCTTTCTTGATCTCACTCAATCTCGCCGCATCCCATGGGCCCTCCTGGTCGAGCAGCATCGCGTAATAGTAGTGCGTGCGAGGATCCTTGCTGTCGCGCTCCACGGCTCGCCGGAAATAGGCCGCGGCCTGTTCGTATTCTTCTTGCCGCAGGTAAGTGAAACCCACTCCCCGCAGCGCGGCGGCATTGTCCGGATCGGTCTTCAGCACATCCTGAAACTCAGCCAGCGCCTTATCCAGGTAGTCCGGGCTATGCGCGTGGATGTCGGCCACCACCGCCTGTGCATCCACGGCGCTCATCGCCTTTACCGTGTATTGCGCAGTTCCCATCCGCGCCGGCATTCGAATCGGATAGTAGCCATACCGTCCGCTCGCCAGATAGTCCCGAAGCGCCTTGTCGAACTGCTCCGGCGACATTCCGAAAGCCGCCTCCATCGCCTGCTCTACCGTTTTGTTCTGTTCCTGAAGCGCCGTAAAGTAAACCGTCACTTTTGGAAGCAGATGGTTATCGAACAGATAATGCACCAGCAGGTCCGACTCGGCGTAGAAGCTCGTGCGATAATCCCCGGTTTCGTTGTAGGTCCGCGAATTCTTCTGCACCCGGAACAGGTCCGATACGCCCATCATCCCCATCTGGTGCAGGATCTGAAGCGTCTCCTCCGGAATCCTCCCCACGCGCGTTTTTTCGTTCCCCACTTCGATGGTGGAAAAATACTCGGCAAAGCCTTCCTCGAACCACGGGTCGGTGCGGAAGGTGAAATTTCCGTCCATCAGCCGGTGCGCATATTCATGAAAGACCACATGCCACGGATCGTCCACCGACATGTCGACCATGATGAAACTGCGATCCTCGCCTTTTTGAAACAGGCCGGCAGACGCGGTCGGCTTCCCGTTGAAAAGCGGCGCCACCTGCAGCATCTCTTTGGAATTGCGGAAGGCAACGATCTCGAGCGGTACCGAGAGGTTGATCTTGCTGCGCGTCATCAGGACTCCGAAGGCCAGCCGCATCTTCTCGAAGTGCCGCGCGACCTCGCGTCCCCGTTTCTCGCCCGCGTCGGTGACGACAGAAAAATTGGGAGACCGCACCTCCACCCACTGCGGCTCAACCGCCCGGCGGTGCGGTAAACCGAAAGCAGGCCCCCAAAGCGCCACCAGAAGAAGTGGACTCCGGACCAGCCCGCAACCCGCCACCAGCGCCCCACGTAAGCGCACAGCAATCCCCCAAACCACGCGATCCTACTACCGTTCCGTTCGCCAGCCTATAGCCTTGTCGGAGGGGATCATCGGGCGTAGTTGCTACGCCCCTGAAAGGGACCAAAGCAACGAGCAAAGACAACTACCGCAAACCAGGGAATACCGGCGTCAAAGCGCCGCGCTTGCCCTTCCCCGTGCCTCCGCGTCTCCGTTGTGAATCAGGCCGTCAGCCTAGACCGACACCGTAAACGACGTCTCCGTCCGCGTCACCGGCCGATACAACGTGTCGCGCTCCACCGGCTCCCGCCCCGCTTCCGTGATCAGCCGGATCAGGTCGTGCCGCCGCAGCCCCTGCGGCGTCGTCGCCCCCGCATCGTGATAGATCTTTTCCTCGACCACCGTACCGTCAATGTCGTCGGCCCCAAAGCGCAGCGAAATCTGCGCAATCTTCGGCGTCATCATCTGCCAGTACGACTTGATGTGCGGAAAATTGTCGAGCACCAGCCGGCTCACCGCAATCTGCTTGATGTCGAGCATGCCGGTAGTAGTCGGCAAATGTTCGAGCGGCGTATTCGCCGGATGAAACGCCAGCGGAATAAACGTCTGGAAGCCGTGCGTCTCGTCCTGCAACGCCCGCAGCTTCATCAGGTGATCGACGCGGTCTTCGTCGTTCTCAATGTGCCCATACAGCATCGTCGCGTTCGACTTCAGCCCAATCTCGTGCGCCACCCGAGCCGTGTTCAGCCAGTCGTCGCCATCAATCTTGTGATCGCAAATAATGTGCCGCACCCGGTCGGCAAAAATCTCGGCTCCGCCGCCCGGCAACGAATCCACGCCCGCTTCTTTCATCTTGACGAGCGTCTCGCGAATCGTCAGCTTCGACCGCTTCGCCAGATAGGCCACCTCGACCATCGTGAACGCCTTCATGTGCACCTGCGGAAAGCGTTCCTTCAGGCCGGAGACGAGATCGAGAAAATACTGAAACGGCAAATCCGGATGCAGCCCGCCCACAATATGAAACTCGGTAATCGCCTCGGTGTATCCCGTAGACGCAATCTGGAAAGCTTCTTCGAGCGCCATCGTGTAAGCGCCCGGCGTATCTTTCTTTCGCCCAAACGCGCACAACCGGCAAGCCGCCACGCAGACATTCGTAGGATTGATATGCCGGTTGACGTTGAAGTACGCCTTGTCCCCATGCATCCGCTCGCGCACCCAGTTCGCCAGCCAGCCGACAGCAAGGATGTCGCCGGTCGCATAGAGCGTCATGGCGTCCGTGTCGTTCAGACGCTCGCCGGCCAGAACTTTGTCCTTAATGGGATGAAGCCGCAAGTCGTCCGTCTGGAATGGGTGTGTGCTTGCCATCCGTTCAATGATAACCCAGCCCAAGGAGCATCACTAAGCCGCTGTCATCCTGAGCGGAGCAGTCGAAGGACCCCTGCCCCCGCCACACAATCCTCCACGTCGAACTCGACCCTACTTTCGCGACCGCTGCGTATCCGTCGCCCTGCACTGCCACATGATCCGCCATCTCAGGCACCTCTCGCTACCGGCTCTTTAATGTCCGCCAACTGGAACTCCACAAATCCGGCCGAGTTAGAGTCCTTTTCGTGAACCAGGAGTTCTTAAGCCGATGCGCCAATAAAGGAAAAAATCAATTCCTGTCCCGATTCCTGAGGGAATCTCCCGCCAGACGTCGCTTATAGAGATGAGCGGTTGGTCGTGCCAAATCAGGCAGGTCACCCAAGGAGAATCGGCATGAAATCGAGAACTTCAAGTTCTGTCCGTATCGCCAGCACCGTGCTGTGCTTTTTTGCTCTCGCGTCGGCCTGCCTCGCGGCCCCCGAGCCTCTTAACAATCCGAAGGGACTTGCCGTGGATGCAAAAGGCAACCTGTACGTCGCTAATGTCTCCGGCAACAATATCCTGATTTACAACGCCAACTATGTGCAACAAACAAGCAAAACCATTACCAGCAATATCGCCAATCCAACGGGAGTAGCCTTCGACACTGCGGGGAACCTGTGGGTAGCCAACTATGGCCCGAGCAACGACCCAGGCGGGGGCAGTATCGCCGAATATACAGACGGCAAGCAGAACACGAGCGCCACGGTCAGCGGCCTCACGGCACCGACCGCGCTCGCCGTCGATAGTGGGGGCAACGTTTGGGTCGTCGGCAACAACCTGACTTTTCTGCTTATCGCTCCGGACTTTGCTTTCCAGGGAAGGTCTTGTTGAAAAACATCGGAACCACCAGCGCGGTGTATGGGATCACGGCCGCAAACGGCACGCTGAGCTGGGGTTCCAATGGCGGGGTGAACTCCAGCCCCGTGAGCATCGGGTTGCTCGAAAACTTCACTTACCCCACGGTGGATACAAATGACACCGGCTACAGCCTGGCTACGGACGCCAGCGGCAAGATGTACATGGCCAACTTCGATGGATCGGTCAATGTTCTGACTCCGCCGTCCACTGAGAAACTTTTCGTACAGCTGAATTTCTTAGCGGCCGGGATCGCGATCGACAGTATTCGCGGACGGGTCTACCTCTCGAATGAAACCGGAAACTCGATAGCCGTGTACAGCACCGCGGGGGAGTTGCTGCATACCATTGAATAGCATTCCGCCCGGTGCCCCAGGTTCGCGCCCGTCCTTGTGGGCGCCAACCTGGGTACCACTGCCGCAGTTCATCCGCGCCGCAGCAAAAGATCCCCGGCGACAAATACAAAGAACACCACCGAGATCACCCCGTTCATCGTAAAGAACGCCGCATTCAGCTTGCTCAGATCGTCGTGGCGAACAAGCGAGTGTTCGTAAGCCAGCAAAGCCGCCACAGCAACCACACCGACCATGGCAAGTTTGCCGAGACCAAATGCGAAGACGAGCGCCACCAGCAACCCCAGCATCACCAGATGAAACACCCGCGCCACCCATAAAGCAGCGTGAATGCCGAGATACCGCGGCACCGAATGCAACCCGTGGGCGCGATCAAACTCATAATCCTGGCAGGCATAGATCACATCAAACCCGCCCACCCAAAACGTCACCGCCGCCGTCAACAGCAGAATCCGCGGATCGAGCGATCCGCGCACCGCAATCCAAGCCGCCGCCGGAGCAATCCCCAGCGCAAATCCCAAAAAAAGATGCGACCAGCGCGTGAACCGCTTCGAGTACGAATACAGCAGCACCACCCCCAGCGCCACCGGCGAAAGCCAAAGCGTCAGCCGGTTCAGTTGCGAAGCCGCCAGCACAAAAATTCCGCACGCAATCAAAACGAACGTAGTAACAAAAGCCGGAGTCAACACACCCGCCGGCAATGCCCGCGTCGCCGTGCGCGGATTCGCCGCATCAATCGAAGCATCGGCCAGCCGGTTAAACGCCATCGCCGCCGACCGCGCCGAAACCATCGCCACAACGATCCACGCAAGCTGATGCCACGTAGGCAGCCCGCCCGCCGCCAGCATTGCTCCACAGAGCGCAAACGGGAGCGCAAAGATCGAGTGCTCCCACTTGATCATCTCCAGCGTGGTCTTAAGATTTTGGAAGAAACCCATTTTTCAGGAGACACATTTTCCCGGGAGCCACGCCGACATTGTAAAGCAGTGGTCGGTGGCCAGTGTTCAGTGGTCAGAAAAACGGCCGGCTAAGCGGGCAGAGGTTCAACTAACCACTAACCACTAACCACTAACCACTAACCACTAACCACTAACCACTAACCACTAACCACTATCCACTAACCACTATCCACCGGCCCCGCCACCAGCGGCACAAACCGGCACCCCTCAAGCACCCTCGACTCGACCTGTCCACCAGCTTTCGAGAAAAGTCTCAACTCCTGACTCGACGCCGGACCAACCGGCAGAATCATCCGTCCGCCTTCACGCAACTGATCCAACAACGCCGCCGGAACGTCTGCCGTCGCCGCCGAAACCAGAATTGCATCGTACGGCGCAAACTCGCTCCACCCGAGCGTCCCATCGCCCGCGCGGATCCGGACGTTCGTGTAATCCAGCCGCGCCAGCGCCGCTCTCGCCGCGTCGGCCAGCGACGCAAATCGCTCCACCGAAAACACCTCCGCGCACAGCACCGACAGCAGCGCCGTCACATAGCCCGAGCCCGTTCCGATTTCAAGCGCGCGGTCCGTCGCCCGCAATGCCAGATGCTGAAGCATCGCCGCGACAATATACGGCTGCGAGATCGTCTGCCCCTCGCCGATCGGCAGCGGGTGATCCTCATAGGCGCGGTCCCGGAACTCCTCCGGCACAAATTCATGCCGCGGCACGGCAAGCATCGCCTCCAGCACGCGGAGATCGTGTATGTCGCGCTCCGCAAGCTGCGTCCGCACCATCTGTTCGCGCCGAACCTGGAACGATTCGCGTGGCAAGGAAGATTGTGAAAAGATCATTGCGTCACCGGCGCCCAAGATCGAACACGAAAAGCGCTGATTGAAGTCGTGGGTTCCCCGTGCACCCCCGTTTCCTCCGTGGTTCAAGGGGTTTGCTCGGTGGGAGCTTGGCCCACTCACTCAGAACGGCCCAATAATCCCGCCAATACTCCGCGCCGCCGGCGCTTTCCGCGATCATTGCGTCACCGGCGACCAAGATCGAGCACGAAAAGCGCTGATTGAAGTCGTGGGTTCCCCGTGCACCCCCGTGTCCTCCGTGGTTTAAGGGTTTGCTCGGTGGGAGTTGGCCCACTCACTCAGAACGGCCCAATAATCCCGCCAATACTCCGCACCGCTGGCGCTTTCCGCGATCATTGCGTCACCGGCGACCAAGATCGAGCACGAAAAGCGCTGATTGAAGTCGTGGGTTCCCCGTGCACCCCCGTGTCCTCCGTGGTTTAACGGTTTGCTCGGTGGGAGCTGGCCCACTCACTCAGAACGGCCCAATAATTCCGCCAATGCTCCGCGCCGCTGGCCGTTTCCGCGTCGTCCGTCCCTCCATGGCTTCCATCATGTCGAGATACTTATAGCCCGTGCCGGTATTGAACAGCACCACCGTATCTTCCTCGCGTAGAAAGCCGCTCGCCCGCAGCTTCTCGTACGCCACCAGCGACGCCGCTCCTTCGGGCGCCGCGAACACGCCTTCCACGCTCGCCCAATGCCGCGTAGCGGCCACAATCTCCTCGTCGGTCGCGCTCACCGCGGCGCCGCCGCTCTTCTTCAGAATGTCGAGAATCAAATAATCTCCGTAAGCCTTCGGCACGCGCAGCCCCGCGGCAAACGTCTGCGCGCCCGTCCACATTTCGGAAGCGCTCTTCCCCACCTCCCAGGCCTTCACAATCGGCGCGCACCCGGAGGCTTGCACGGTGATCATTTTCGGCCGCTCCCCCCCGATCCATCCCAATTGCTCCATCTCCTCAAACGCCTTCCACATGCCGATCATGCCCACGCCCCCGCCCGTCGGATAGATAATCGCCTGCGGCATCTTCCAATCCAGTTGCTCGGCCACCTCGTACCCCATCGTCTTCTTGCCTTCCACGCGGAACGGCTCTTTCAACGTCGAAACATCAAACCAGCCTTCCTTCTCTTTCCGCTCGGCGACCATGCGCGCACAGTCGCTGATCAACCCATCCACCAGCGTAACGTGCGCGCCAAAGTATTCCGACTCCATGCGATTGGCGAGCGGAACATCTTTCGGCATAAAGATGTGCGCTTCAATTCCGGCAGCCGCAGCATAAGCCGCCAGCGCGCCGCCGGCATTTCCAGCCGAAGGCACGGCCAGCTTCTTTAGCCCATAATGCCGAGCCATTGTGACCGCCGCCGACATGCCCCGCGCCTTGAACGATCCCGTAGGATTCAGCCCCTCATCCTTGATGTACACATTCGAATGCTCGCGGCCGGCCAGCATGGGAGTAAACCCTTCGCCCAGCGTGACTGGCGTTTCGCCGGCGCCAAGTTCGGGTAGAACCTCGGCGTAGCGCCACATGGAGGCCACACGCCCGCGCAGATCCTCGCGCCGAAACTTCCCTTTCAGAGACGAGAGATCGTAGCGAACAAAAAGCACGCCGCCATCTTTAGGACAAGTATTCTGCGGCTGATCCGCAGCAACGTGCTCCCCGCACCGGGTGCATTCAAGGTAAGAAATTCGCATCGACGGAAGGATAGCATTTTGGCCTCGAGGCATCTCTCCTGCCTGCCCAAGCCGCGGCTCGCGGATTTCAAGCCCGTCGTTCCCACCTTTGCGGATTGCGGCTTCCGTGAAAACACGCGATCACCACGAGTGCGTCAACTTCGATGCGGAAGAAGAGACCGTAAGGAAATTTACGCAGACGCGCGCGATGCACATCTCGAAAAACTGCTGGGAACTGGTGCGGGTTTTCTCGTAACCGAGCGACAGTCGCATCAACCTCTTCGCGAAAGCGCATCCCAAGCCCTGGAAGCTTGGCCTCGTACCAATCTTCAGCGTCCACGAGTTCGACCTGCGCAGCCAGCGTAAAGATAACTTGCATCACTAGGGACGGCGGCGAGCCAATTCAGCGCGCAGTTGTTCCCATGTGACGGCTTGGGTTCGATCTTGATCGAGGCTGGAGAGTCGCCGGGCCAGTTCGGCTTTTTGTGCTTCGGGCAGCGGAATATCGTCATCGCGCAGACTGTCCCAAAGCTGGCCAATCAGCGCAAGCCGCTCTTCCGGGCTAAGCCGCGCGAGTTCCGCAGGATCGAGGTTCTGCATACTCAATAAGCTAACTCTTTCCGCGATCCCAGACAATCCCTACGCCGGCACCCGTTTCAGCATCTCCCCCGCCCGCCGAAACCACGGCCGCTCCCGCCGCCGCAGATACCCCGGCATCGACGGCTTCTTATCGAGCACTTTCTGCGCCCACTCGCGCGCCTCGCCATTCCGCTTCTCGGAGGCGAGTAACTCGGCAAAATTCAAGTAAGTCTCCGACAAAGTCGAAGTGACCGTAACTTTGCGAAATAACTCCTCAGCTTTTTCCTTCTGCCCCGTCAAAGCATAGGCGTGAGCGAGCAGCCCGGCCGCGCGCTGGAAATCATATTCCGGTTCTTTCGCGACCACGCGCTCCAGATCCAGCAGTGCCGCCGCCGCATCTCCCAGCTGCAAAGCGCAAACGCCGCGCCGATAGAAAGGATCGAGCGTATCCGCGCGCGCCGCAATCGCCCGGTCGAAGGCCGCACGCGCTTCGGCGATCCGCCCGTCGTCCATGTAGAGATCGCCCAGTTCCTCATAATTCCCGGCCGACGGATTGTCGTGGATTGCTGTTTCCAGTTCTCGAATCCGCGAGCGCCGTGGAAACACTTTGAACGATTGCCCAATCAGGCCAATATCAGGCAGCGCTTCAACCGCCAGATAAATGATGGCTCCCAGCGGCCCCAGAAAAATAATGACAAAAATCCAATACATTTCCGGCCGCCGCCGGATGAAGTGCACAATCGCCAGCACCTGCAGCAGAAAAATCCACGGATGAAGAAAAAAACTAAAAAGACCCATATGGGTTCCTAGCGAGAGATACCACATTTGGCGCGTCAACGAATAGTACAAGCGACCCCGCGGCGCGTATTTCTGGCTTGCCGAGTCTCGGACGACCACAGTATTGCGCACGTGCCGGCGCGATCGGCGTTCTCACGTGCCAAGAACGGGTCGCCCTCGCGACAGCCGGCAAGATGCCGGCGCTACAACTTACTCATGGAGGAAACTTCTAGTCTGCGCTGACGCGCAGCCGGTTCTGCCAGTGCGACCACACGAACCACACGATGCCGCTCGCCAGCAGCACGCCGATCATGGCATCCATCTGATGGAAATATTTTCCGATCGTTCGCCAGTTTTCTCCCAGCTTCATGCCGCCATAGGCCAGCGCAAAGCACCACGGCCACGATCCGGCAAACGTGTAAATGTGGAATTTTCCGCGCGGCATACGCGCGATTCCCGCCGGCAACGCAATAAACGTGCGAATCACCGGCAGCAAGCGCGCGATGAACACCGCCGCTTCTCCCCACCGCTCAAAGAACCGGTCGGCCCAGTCCAGTTCCCGGCGGCCCATTAAAATCCATCGCCCGTAGCGCTCCACCAGCGGCCTGCCTCCATAGCAGCCCACCTCATACGCGACCAGCGACCCCAGGTTGCACCCGATCGCGCCCGCCGTCGCCACCCACACCAGCTTCATCGTCCCCTGAAACACGAGGTAACCTGCGAACGGCATGATCAGTTCAGACGGCAACGGAATGCACGCCGACTCGATCGCCATCAGAATCGCCAGTCCCCCGTATCCGGTGGCGGCCACAATGGATTTAATGAAAATGAATAGTATGGCGAGAATTTTTTCAGTCATTGGATCGGGTTATCCGGCCATCGGGCGATCGATGCCTCAGAAGGCCCCTTCTTGCGTAAAACTGAAGCCGGGCAGAGAGACTCCCTCGGCCGCCTTGATGACTTTCACCTTGACCGTGGGCTGATCGGGCGCCGTGACTTCGGCCGGGCGCAACACCGCATACTGTGAGAACACCTCGCTATATACCTTCGTCACGAGAAAGTCTTTTCCGCTTTCATCCTGGCGCCACACCTGTCCGAGTTTAATGTTCTTGACGGCCACAGTTCTTTACCTTCGATTCCCTTGTTCTTTAATTCCAGTGCTCTTTGATCCCAAGACTACTGATCGCCTTAGCAGCCGTCAATCGTATGAGGGTTACTAACGATGTGGGGGCCTCCCCGCCCGCCCCACCAACGACCAGAACTCCCTCTCGGCGTCCCGCCCGCCGCTTTTGTTACCATAGCCTTCTTCCAGGAGACTCCTCATGCCTCGCGGAAACACACCGCGCCAACCCAGCCGCAGCGGACGCCACGAAGGCGTGTCCCGCCCAACCAACGCACGCACGAAAACCGCGCCCCGACCCGCGCCGCGCGCGTCAGCGTCTCTCGCAGGAAAGAAATCAAAGGCCGCTGTTCCAGCAAAGAAGTCGGCCTCGGCTTATGATCCCCTAAGCCCCGCTCGCGTGCAGCAAATCATCTCCGGCCTGGACCAGATGTATCCCGCCGTAACCTGCGCGCTCGCGCATCGCGACGCCTGGGAATTACTGGTGGCAACAATTCTTTCCGCCCAATCAACCGATGTGCGCGTCAACATGGTGACGCCCGGGCTCTTTGCAAAGTACCCGACCGTCCAGGACTTCGCCCGGCTCGAACCCGAGCAGTTGCAGCCCGACATATACTCGACTGGCTTCTTCCGCAATAAATCAAAATCCGTGGTGGGCGCCGCGCGCAAAATCGTCAGCGATTTCGGAGGCGAAGTCCCCCAGAGGATGGACGAACTACTCACCCTCCCCGGCGTAGCCCGCAAAACCGCCAATGTCGTGCTCGGTACCTGGTTCAAGAAAAATGAGGGTGTGGTCGTCGATACCCACGTGACCCGAATTTCACGCCGCCTCGAGCTGACGAAGCACGAAGACGCGCAAAAAATCGAGCAGGACCTGATGAAGATCATTCCACGAGATCGCTGGACCGATTTCTCGCACGAAGTGATCTGGCACGGAAGAAAACTCTGCGTAGCGCGCGGTCCCAAGTGCGCCGACTGCAAAATAGAAAACCTCTGCCACGCCGCCGACAAGACCTGGTCGACGGTAGAAGTTCACAAAGCCGCGAAACCCTAGGGCAAATCGTCTATTGCTTAGCCGCGAGCCGTTGGCCGAACGTCCGCGCCGACATAACCGCCATCAGCAAACCGCCCACTCCCAGTACAACTACGTTGAGGAGATCATGGGTTTGGAAGTCCCCGACAAGGCGTACCAATAGGTATCCGGCGACCGCGTTGAGCGTGCCCCAGAGCACGTTCACTACCGGCGAAGAAAGTCCTCTGCCTGGCGGCGAAGCGAATGGAGTAGGAAATGGCCGCCCTGACACGCCGTTGACGAAGTGCGGGACAGCGTTAACCAGGAAAGCGCCCGCGAAGAAGTAAGCGACGTAACAATACCACTGCATTCTCTGACGATACATCCGCTGCCATCATTTTGCAGCCGCTACTCTCCCGTATACGCCAGCTCCACCACCGTGCAATCATCATTCAGCGGAGTGCCGCCGCAAAAATCCGCCACGGCGGTAAAAATATCTTCCATCGACTTGCTCTTCCCCGCCACTCTCTCCAGCCGTTCGCTATCGAACATATCGCCGCGCGCGTTCTCCGCCTCGGTCACGCCGTCGGTCACCAGAATCAGCCGGTCTCCGGGCCGCATCTGGCACCGGTCGCTTGAGTAAGTCGCATCCGCCAGCAATCCGACGGGAAGATTGCCGTGCGATGGCCGCAGCACTTCATCGCCGCAGATCCACACCGGCGGAATGTGTCCGCAATTCACATATTCCAGGTCCCCGTCGCCGCGCAGGCGCGTGATGATCATGGTCGCGTATTTTTCGCCAATGTGTTTGTAGGTAAAAAATCGATTCACCGCCGCCACGATTTCGGTGAGCGGCATGCCCGAGATCAGCTGCGAGTAAACCATCCCTTGCAGAGTGGAAGCCAGCAGCGCCGCCGAAACTCCCTTGCCGCTGACGTCGGCCAGCACCACCGCCAGGCCTGCCGGCGTATTCACGGCTTCAAAAAAGTCGCCGCCAATCTCTTTACAGGACAGGTTACGACCGCCAATCCGCGCAAACGACACTTCCGGCATCGTCACCGCCAGCAGTCGCTGCTGAATCGACGCCGCAATCGACAGTTCCTGCTGATAGCGCCGCCCCGCTTCCTCGGCCTGCACCAGTCGCGCGTTCTCCACCAGTTGCGCAGCTTCTGTCGCGATCGCCCGCAGAATATCCTGGCTCACGCTCGTGATATCGCGCGACGCAAAACGCGAATCCACATAGAGCGCGCCCATCACTTCTCCGCCCGCCGCCTGCCCATCCTTGGCCGTCTGCACCACCATCGGCTTGCGCAGCGGCACGCAGATTACCGTCCGCAAGTCGAACGCGACAATGCTTTGCCGCTCCTTCACATCCAGCATCTGGCTGGTGTCGGTCACCAGGTATTCGGAGTTCGATTTGAGCGCCGCATCCAGCACCGATCGCGAAATCGTCTTGTCGTCCAGCAGCGGCTCGCCCTTCTGGGTGCGCCCCGCCGCCAGCGTCAGCGTGCCATCGCTGTCCTTAAGAAAGATGTATCCGCGTTCCGCACGCGTCAGCTTCAGCGTCGCATCCAGCAGCGTCATCAGGATCTCATCCAGCACGCCAATAGTATTGAGCTTGCGCGCAGCCTCCATGAACAGCGTCAGCTTTTCCAGGTCGCTCGCTTCCGGCGCAATCTGAATCCCGGAAATCTGGCTCAGGAATTCGCGCGCCGTATTCGAGGTCGAGTGCAGGGGGTTAAAAATCAGGTACGCGATGTCGCGCGCGCCAAATTCCAGCCGGTCATTCCGCTGCAGCTTGTGGCGCTCAACCTTCTCCCCATTGAGGAAGGTGCCGTGTTTGCTCCCCTGGTCGACCACAAAGAACTCGCCATTTTCAGCGACGATGTGCGCATGCTCGCGCGACACCCGCGGGTCGGCAATCACCAGGTCACGATCCACCTTCCGCCCCACCGTATAGGGCGTGTGGTTGAGCGAGAGCGTCTGTTGCTCGCTCCCCTGCACAAAAATTGCCACAGGAAAAACGCTGGAAATTCCGGAATGCGATGACGACGATGCCGACATGGACCCTTTAGTTCCCCCTCGCCCGCGCCAGCGCCCGGCACGGTCCCCACTGCATTCTACGACGTAGATGGCTTTTGCGACGCGGCAAATGTTCGCTGCCCGGCATAAACCGCCATCGCCGCCCCCACCCCAATCGGGATCCCCAGCGCCGTCCAGACCGGGATGAGAGAGCCGCGTTCCACCGTCTCCGGCGGCAGTACGAAAGAAAGGCCCGCCAGCACAATGCTCGATAACCACGGCCAGCCGATCAGGACAATCGTGATTACCAGAAGGATGCGGTTCACCGCATCTTTCCTCCAGATCTCCCCCCGCTCCTTCAGCATGATCAGCAGCGCCGGAAGGAGCAGCGCCTGGTTGTATGGGCCATAGCTCGGCACCACCAGGATCGTAATTGCCAGCACCAGGCTTACCGTGACGGCAAAACCTTCGCTATCCGCCGCCTGCCGGCGCTCCCTCCAGCAGAGAGCCGTCATGAACGCGACCGCCAGCAATTCCAGCGCCCGGCTCCAGGGTCCAATCAGCATCGCCGTCGCCGACATCTCTCCCGTGTAGCTGCGGTACTCGCGAAGCGCCTGCCCGAAACGCAAAATCCAATGTGGCAGGTAATACTCCGAGGCCACGCACAGAATCGCCATCGAGACCAGGAATGACGCGGCCCACCGGTAGCGCCGGCGCCAGTCGCCCAGCGTCCAGATCGTCAGCCAGAGCAACACCAGCCAGACCAGTTGCGGCTTGATCGTGGCCAGCGCCAGCAAAATCCCCGACGGTATGGGATGGTCCGCCGCCAGCAGCACCATTGCCCCCGCCAGCAGCGGAGCCACCACCAGCGTCATTTGCTCCAGCTTCAGGCCTTGCATCAAGGGCAGGCTCCCGATCGTGAGCACCACCACCACCGCTTGCTTCCACAGCGGCACACGCCAGCGGACCAAACGCAGCCACAACGGAATCGTCAACACGGTAATCGCCAGCAACACCCAGAAGAATCCGTGCTGCACGGTTTTGAACGGCAGGTCGAGCGTCGGCGCAAGAAAAAAGGCGATGTAGACCGGATAGTAGAATCCCTGCTGGTAATTTTCTGCCACGCCCGGTTGGTCCGGAGGAAGCACGCGGCCATAAAATCCGATCTGTATTTCGCGCGTGACCTCCATCGTGTAAGGATCGCGCCCATGCAAAAGCAGTTCCCGGGCGCCCACCCATCGCGGATACAGGTCGGAATGATTGCCGTGCGGCAATTTGTGCTCCGCGGCATAGGCCGCCTGCGCGGGAATCAGCACCCGGTAAGCGTAGAGCCATGTGCCCGCCGCGCATAGCACCGCCAGCCCAATCCAAAGCGCTTTCGCCGAGATGGCGCGTTCCTTCATGAAAATCGAGAGAATCTGAATACTACAACGCTCTCGTACCCGCCTCCCGCCTCCCGCCTCCGTTCTGTTTCAGATGGCGCCGGCGCCGTCTCTTTGAGCGCTCGAATCAAGCCCGCCGCCAGAAAAAACATGGACGGAGCGAAAACAAAGACGCACTGCTTTCACGACGCCGCTGCTGTCGCATCCCCGCGTCCATACGTCCTGCCGATCCAAACCACCATCGGAATCCACCACCAGGCATTCAGCCATGGCCAGAACCATGAACCCAGGAACAAGCTCGTGTACACCACGATCAGCAGGGCCGTTTCCACGCGCATCTCTGATCGCGTCGTCGCTCCGGCCGCCGAGAATAGCATGAGCACCACTGGCAGCAGCAGGGTCAGGTCATGGAGCACGGCGTGGTACCCAACCAGAATGCAAGTCACGCTTGCCACTGCGTACACGAAGCGAATCCCGGCTTGTCGCCTCCCGGCTTTCCACAACACGATCCCGAGAACAGCCGCCGCACACACAATCGCCGTCACACTGACAAAGCTCCCTCCGCTTTTTCCCGCGAATTGCGCCAGTTGCGCAATCACCCCGTGCAGATTCGGCATGGCTGCGCTCGGTGTCCCACCCGCGCCATGGTTCTCCATTTGAACAATGAACTGCGCGTAGCCGGCGATCCCATGCCACCCCACCATCATCGTCCAGATGGCCGCCAGCACTGCAGTCACCGGACAAAGCCCCAACAACAATCGCGGCCGTCGCACCGCCAGCACCAGCGCCAGGGGAATCACCAGATGGAACTTGAACATCCCCAAACCAAGCGCCCCACCCGCCCACACAGCGCGGCCCCTCGCCAGCAAAAACACGCTGAGCGTAACCAGCAGCAGAAGCAGTATCGAATCCTGTCCCTGCGTCAAGGCTCTGACAGCCGGCGCGAACGCGGTCACGCTCAAAATCAGAAATAGCGGGCTGAGCCGCCCCACTTCCTCGAACGTCTTTCTGACCATCACCACGCTCAGCGCCATCATGACCACATTCAACAAGGTCCAGACTACGTACGCCGGAAAATAACTCAGGGATGTCAGGGGCACAAACAACAGTTCCTCAAAGGCCGGGTGCAAATCGTGCAGTTGTGCGGCCTGCCCCGCGCGAACCATCTCGGCTCCCTGGTAGAACACGGTGAAATCCTGGTATCCGTTTCGCAGGAACCAGACAAGGTGCCACGCGCCCGCCAGGTTCAGCGCCGTGACCCCGAGCAGGAAAACCATCGCCAGTCGTTCCTTGCTTCGATTGAGTTCGGCTGTCATCATGCGGAGTCTTCCAGAAGTTCCCGATTCTATAATTGACGGGTTCATCATTCATGATCTTTCTTCAAGACAAGCGCTGGCTCTTTGCCGCCATCCTGTTCTTCGGTCTGCTGGCCATGACTGCCCGCCCCGCCACCGATCCCGATCTCTGGTGGCATTTGCGCACCGGCCAGTGGATCGTCGAGACCGGCCACGTGCCGCACACCGACCCTTTTTCGTTCACTCGCGAAGGCAGCCCGTGGGTGTCGCACGAATGGTTGTCCGACGTCCTGTTCTACAAGCTCTGGAGGCTCGCCGGCCCCGCTGCCTTGATCGTCTTTTCAGCGCTTGTTACGGCAGCAGGTTTCGTGCTTCTTTATTGGCGTTGCGCGGGCCGTCCCCACTGGGCCGCAGCCGCCACCGTCCTCGGCGCGGCAGCTTCCGCGCCTTGTTGGGGAGCGCGCCCGCAAATGTTCACCTTTCTGCTGGCCAGTCTTTTTCTCTGGCTGCTCGACCGCGCCGGACCTCGTCCACGCCTTCTGTTCTGGATTCCTCCGCTATTTCTGCTCTGGCTGAACCTGCACGCAGGCTTCGCGCTTGGCCCCGTGCTTCTGCTCCTCTACGCCGGCGGCCTGATCCTCGAAGCGCTCACCGGCTCTACCCCCTGGCCCGAGGCCCGTCCCATCCTCACGCGCGTCCTTCTCGCCACCCTGGCCTGCGTGGCACTCGTACCTCTGAATCCCAGCGGTGCGCGCCTCTACCTCTATCCGTTCGACACGGTGCACTTTTCCGAGCTGCGGAAGGTGATTGTCGAGTGGCTTTCTCCCGACTTTCATCGCTCCATGTACCTTCCATTCCTGCTCGTAGTCCTGCTGTTTATGGCTGCCCTGGCCTGGTCCCGCGTCCCCGTCCGGGGACGCGTGCTTGTGCCTTCGGCGTTTCTGTTCTTGTCCGCGCTCGATGCCGTCCGCCACATCCCAATCTTCATCCTCGTAGCTATGCCAGTGATCGCACAGGCTCTATCGCGTTCTGTGCCGGCCGCGTTGTCAGCGGCCCGTCCTCCCAGACAACAATTTCGGCCGCTCCTCAACGGGGCCGTCCTCCTGCTTCTCGCCGCCTTCGCCCTCTGGCGCTGGACCAATCTCGCCCACCACCAGAATCAGCGGGAGGCCGAGCTTTTCCCCAGCAGAGCAGTCACATTCCTGCGCGCCGGCAGTCTGCCCACCAGGCTCTACGCCTACTATGACTGGGGAGGTTACGCCATCTGGAACCTTTACCCTGAATATCGCACCTTCGCCGATGGCCGCTCCGACCTCTACGGCGACGTCCTCCTCAAGCAGGCTGCGGAGACTTTGCCCCGCGTGCGCGCAGGCTGGCAGGCAGTCCTCGACGGCTGGAATGTCGAAACCATCCTGATTCCGCCCACGGCCGCGCTCGCCCAGGCCCTCGTTCTCGACCCCGGCTGGAACTCTCCCTACCACGACTCCCAGGCCGTAATCTTCGTCCGGAGGCGCCCCTCCCAGCCCACGTTACCTTCGGCACTATCGTCAAAACGACCATATAGTGAAAAAATGTTTACCAGAGGCAGGCCGAATCTGCGAAACTAGGACCCATACTGAGAATGGATTCGCCTCCCGGGACGTGAGCCTGACAATGTTAGTGTTGTGTGTCTGTCTCTACCGGAAGGCTTCGTTCACAGTGAGGGCCGACTCGCCGAACAACTCTGGCTCTTTAGGAGATTAGAATGAAAGCTTTCGTTAAGCTCTTGTGGCGCAATGAAGAAGGTCAGGACATCGCCGAATACGCGGTTATGCTCGCGGTCATTCTTGTGATCGTGATCGGCACCGTCAAACTGATCGGCTCCAATGCAAACACTGTGTTCTCGCAGGTCGCCAGTTCCGTAGGCAGCAATTAGCGGAACGCCTCAAGCTCCTCATCGCGCTCGCCCATGCGCGCTCGCGGTGACGCGACCGGGCTTCGGACTGCGTAACTAAGGAGTCGAATGAATCGAAGTCGCCTGTTAATGATCGGAGGCTTGGCCTTGGCCGTCGGCCTCCTCGTCAGCTACGCGGTCTACGACCGCCTGCGCTCTCGTAGCGCGAGCGAACCTCAACTGGTCCAGGTCGTGGTTGCCTCCAACGACGTTCAAATCGGTTCCAAGCTGACCGACCACGATGTCCACCTCGCCTCGTTCCCGCCCGCCAGCGTTCCTCCCGGCGCTTTCGCCCGCGTCTCGCAAGTGCGCGATCGCGGCGTCATCATGCCCATCTCTCGCGGCGACTTTGTGTTGCCCGACAAACTCGCTGACGCCAACGCCGGCGCCGGCCTTCCTTCCATGATCCCGCAGGGCATGCGAGCCGTTTCGGTCCGCGTCAACGACGTCGTTTCCGTCGCCGGCTTTGTCCAGCCCGGTACCCGCGTCGATGTAATGGCCACCGGCATTCATGGCGCAGGCGAAAACGAAACCACCACCGTCCTCGAGAATGTCGCCGTCATCGCCGTCGGCCGCAGTCTTTTGGACCGCATGACGGGCGATACCGGAAACGCCGGCGTCATTACCCTGCTCGTCTCTCCCGACGATGCCCAGAGACTTACCCTGGCTTCCCAGGAAGGCCGCATTCAGCTGGCTTTGCGCAATCCGCTCGATACCAAGAAGGAATCGCTGGGCGCCACCAAAGTCAGTTCTCTGCTCCCCAGCGGCTCCGCTGCTCCCACAACCGAGGCTAAACCCAGGATTCACAAAGTGGTCGAGAAAGCCGCGCCTCCGCTTCCTCCAGCTCCTCTTCAGGTGGAGGTAATTCGCGGCGGCAAACGCGATGAAACCAAGTTCAAACAGGATCAACCCAACTGAGCAGTCTAGCCCGCACCCCGGCGCGTGGCTTCATTCTCCCGAGGAGGTTCCGGCCTCTTCGCAAAGGTTCGCATTCATGAAATCTCTGACCCTCACCACCGCCGCGTTTCTTCTGCTTGCGATCCCGTTCCCGGTCCTCGCTGGCAACGCCGCGGAGGGCAATCCAGCCCCTTCCACTTCAGCGCAGGATAATACCCAGGCCCCGGCGCCTCCTCCTGCCAGTTCCGCCGTCACCGAACCCGAGAACCCGAGCGCCGCCCCGCTCCGCGTCATGGTCGGCAAATCCATCCTCATTAACACCACCGAAAGACTCAAGCGCGTCTCCGTCACCGATCCCAGCGTGGCTGACGCCCTGGTCGTCACTCCCACCCAGGTCTTGGTCAACGGGCTGGCTCCGGGCGAAATTTCCTTGCTCATCTGGGACGAACTGGAACGCTCCCGCAGTTTCGATCTTCGCGTCGACGTCGACATCACCGCCGCGCGCGAGGAATTCAACAAGCTCTTTCCCAACGAGAAAATTGAGGTCACGCCTTCCCGGAATGCCATCGTTCTCTCCGGCCACGTAACCACCGAAGACGTCTCCAAGCATGCCGGAGCTTTGGCCTCCGCCTATTCCAAGAATGTGGTCAACGTCCTCACTTTCGGCCCCGTCGGCGCGGACGAGGTGCTCCTCGAGGTCAAGTTCGCCGAAGTCGATCGCTCGGCGATGACCCAGCTCGGCATCAACATGTTTTCTACCGGCTCGGGCAACACCATTGGCAACATCACCACCGGCCAGTACGGCGGCGTCTCCGGCCTCGGAACCATCAACGATACCGGCACCGGCAGCCCGTTTCCCAGTACCGCGACCGCCACCAATCTCCTCAACCTGTTCTTCTTTAACCCGCAGGTCCATCTGGGCGCGGTCATTGAAGCCCTGGAGCAAAAGAGTCTCCTCCAGATTCTCGCCGAACCCAACCTGGTCGCCGTCAACGGCAAGGAATCGAGTTTCCTCGCCGGAGGTGAATTCCCCTTTCCGGTCGTTCAGCCCGGCGTCGGCGGCGCCGCCACCGTCACCATTCAGTTCCGTGAGTTTGGCGTCCGCCTGAAGTTCACGCCCGTCATTCAGCCCAACGGCAATATCCACATGCACGTCATCCCCGAAGTCAGCACGCTCGACTATTCCAATGCCGTCACCGTCTCGGGCACCACCATCCCCGCCCTCAGCACCCGCAAGGCCGATACCGAATTCGAGCTGCAGGATGGCCAGAGCTTTGTCATTGCCGGGCTCATCGACAACCGCGTGACCGACATCATCAACAAGGTTCCAGGCTTGGGCGATATCCCGATCCTGGGAGCGTTTTTCAGAAGCAAGAGCCTTCAGAAAAGCAATTCCGAGCTGATGGTTCTGTGCACGGCGCGCCGCGTTTCCCCCGAGATGCAAGCTCCCAAGGGCCCGCCCATGCCCTTGCCCGTCCTCGATCCGGCGAAGTTCGACGCCAAGAAGCCGGCCAAGTAAGGGAACCCCGTTGCCTGGCGCTGCCCGAACCTGTTGCGATTCGACTATGGCTGGGCCCGCTTCAGACGGGCCGTTTGGCCAATGAAAATGTGGGGCTTTCGTTCTTGCGGGAGGGTCTGGCCCTCCCGTCGCTCAAACGTTAGAATGCTTCTGGGGTGGTTATGCCGGAGTTGTCGGTAGCTATATTTGCCACGGACAGTGATCAGCGTGCCGTGCTCCAGGTGCTGGTCGATGGCACCAGCGTCGCCCGCACGGTCTGCGCCAACTCGAACTTCCCTCAGGCCGCCACCGATTCCGTCATCCACAAAACTCAGGCCTTTGCCCCCGACGTCATTCTGGTCGATATCGCGCTGAACGCAGTGCCCGTGGCTCTGCGCGCTCTCGAAGTGCTTCATCAGGAAATTCCCGGCGCGGCCCTGTTTGCCATCGGCCCCATGACCCAGCCGCAATTGATCGTAAGCGCCATGCGCTCCGGGGTCCGCGAATACATCGAGCGCCCCACCACCACCACCGACCTGCTCGAAGCTTTTGTTCGCCTCACAGCCACCCGACGCAAGCCCGGACGTGAAAATCGGCGCGGCAAGGTTTTCGCCGTCGTCAACGCCAAAGGCGGCAGCGGCGCCACTACCGTCGCCGTCAATCTGGCGCTCGCCCTGCAGTCGATTCATCGCACCGCTCTGGTCGATCTCGCTCCGCTCGGGCACTGCGCGCTTCATCTCAACCTCAAACCGCACTTCACCATTTCCGACGCCGTCGCCAACCTTCATCGGCTCGATTCTTCCCTGCTCGATAGCTTCATGGCGCGCCACGATCGCGGCCTTCAGGTTTTGGCCGGAGCGGCCACGCCCACTGTTATCGAACCCTCCGCCTCCGATTTCGCCCGCTTGTTCGACATGATGGCCGGCATGTTTCAGTACGTCGTTGTCGACTGTTCTTCCCGTCTCGACGGCGCAACCCGCCTCGCCGGCAACCTGGCGGCAAAAATCCTCCTCATCGCCCACGCCGACGTAGCTTCTCTGTGGAGCGCCGCCCGCGTCGCCCAGTATCTTGGAGAAACCGGCTCCCGCGACCGCTTTGGCCTGGTGCTGAACCGTTACCGCAAAGTCGCCGGATTCGACGAAACCGAAGCCGAGGCCGCCATCGGCGCCCCTGTGCTTTGGCGAATTCCCAATCAGTACTTCGCCGTCTCCACCGCCATCGATCGCGGGGTGCCCATCATGCAGGCTGGAAGCACCGAGATCGCCCGCTCCATCAATGGCTTAGCCGAGTTTCTAACCAAAGACGATATCGAAGTGAAGCGAACAGCCTGGTCGCTGTTCAAAACGGTTTAAACGAAGCGCGGTCCAAACGTAAGCAGGAAACTGCCACAGGTTTCCAGAGGTTCCCCGTGCATCCCCGTGTACCCTGTGGTTAAGCATTTTGCCTGGCCAGGCACGGCCCCAGCCATCCCCCGAAGCCGTTTAAACTTAAGTAAGGAAACTGCCGCAGGATTCCGGAGGTTCCCCGTGCACCCCGTGTTCCCCGTGGTTACGCATTTTGCCTGGCCAGCCACGGCCCCAGCCATGCCCCAAAGCCGTTTAAACTTAAGTAAGGAAACTGCCGCACGTTTCCAGAGGTTCCCCGTGCACCCCCGTGTACCCTGTGGTTAAGCATTTGGTTGGACAGGGCACAGCCTTGCCCAGCGAGCCGCGATCTGGCGTGAAACGAACACCCCGGCCGCTGCTCAAACCGGTATAGTAGCTAGTGAGCGTTGCCTGGATGAGATCGTCCGCGCTCCAATGCCGCGGCCTTCAAAGCCCAGGTCTTGAGCGAACGACCAACGACGAGCGACGAACGACGAGTTCCCCACATGGCCAATCTCCAGGCTTTCGAGCGCAGCGAATATCAGCAGGTAAAGGCCGACCTGCATCGCAAGATCCTCGATCGCCTCGACCTCGAAAAACTCGGACGCTCCAACGGCACCACCGCCCGCGAAGAAGTTCTGGTCCTGATCCGCAACTCCGTCAACAGCGAAGCCGTTCCTCTCAGCTTCGCCGAACGCGAGCGCCTCTCGCGCGAAATCCTCGACGAAATTTTTGGCCTCGGCCCGCTCGAGCCCCTGCTCAAGGACCCGACCATTTCCGACATTCTCGTCAATCGCTTCGACCGCGTCTACGTTGAGCGCGGCGGCAAGCTCGAAATCACCGGCCTGTCGTTCAAAGACAATCAGCACCTGATGCAGATCATCGACCGCATCGTCTCCCGCATCGGACGCCGCGTCGATGAATCTTCACCCATGGTCGATGCCCGCCTTCAGGACGGTTCCCGCGTCAACGCCATCATTCCACCGCTCGCCCTCGATGGCGCTTGCCTCTCCATCCGCCGTTTCGGCCGCGACCCGGTCACCTCGCGCATCATGCTCGACAACAAAACTCTTTCCGAGCCCATGCTCGAACTGCTCTCGGCCATGGTCAAGGGCCGCTTGAACCTGCTTATTTCCGGAGGCACCGGCGCTGGCAAAACCACGCTCCTCAACGTCCTTTCCGGATACATCCCCAATTCCGAGCGCATCGTCACCATCGAAGATGCGGCCGAATTGCAGCTCAAGCAGGAACACGTCGTCCGCCTCGAAACCCGCCCGCCCAATATCGAAGGCAAGGGCGCCGTGCGCATGCGTCAGCTCGTCATCAACAGCCTCCGTATGCGTCCCGATCGCATCGTGGTTGGCGAGGTCCGCGGCGAGGAGGCCTTCGATATGCTTCAGGCCATGAATACCGGCCACGAAGGCTCGCTCACCACCGTCCACGCCAACTCTCCGCGCGACGCTCTCAACCGCGTCGAGAACATGGTTTCCATGGCCAACCTCAACATTCCCGAACGCGCCATTCGCCAGCAGGTCGCCAGCGCCATTCACGCCGTTGTGCAGATCGCTCGCCTTTCCGACGGAACCCGCAAGGTGATGACCGTCTCCGAGATCACCGGCATGGAAGGCGACTCCATCACCCTGCGCGACGTCTTCACTTTCGAACGCATCGGCATCGACGAGACGGGCCGCGTGCGCGGCGCCTTCCGCGCCGTCGGCGGCGCACCGCACTTCGCCGACCGCCTCGCAACCGCCGGGTGCCGCCTGAATCCGGCGCTGTTCCAATCCCGGTTGGAGGTCTGACAAATGGCGTCCTTCGGTCTCGCCCTGCTCGTCTTTGCCGCCGTTACCCTCGCCGCCTTCGCCGTCATTTCCCTGTTCGATGAGCGCACCGCGCGCGCCCGCACTCTCCGCGACCGCCTCTCCACCGTCGACAAATCCGCCGAGCAACCGGTCCCCGAAGCCGTCCTTCTGCGCGACGAAACCCTCAGCCAGATTCCCGCCTTCGATACCTTCCTGCGCCGCTCCAACCGCGTCTCGGAACTTCAGAAAATTCTCTCCCAGGGCCACGTCGATATGCGCGCCGGCAACTTCCTCATGCTGTGTGCGCTCTCGGCTGTCGTCCTCGCTCTCGTCGCTTTTCTTTTCGGAGGCAAACTCGTTTTCGGCTGGGTCGGCCTTCTGCTCGGCTTTTTTCTCCCCTACGCATGGGCTGCCCACATGCGCACCAAGCGCTTCGCCAAGTTTGAGGAAAAATTTCCCGAAGCCATCGATACCCTCGCCCGCGCCGTCCGCGCCGGCCACGCTTTCACCACCGCTCTTGAAATGATCGCCAACGAAATCGCCGAGCCCGTCGCCAGCGAATTTCGCCAGCTTTACGAAGAGCAGAAATTCGGCCTTCCCGTTCGCGACGCCCTCATCAACCTTACCGAGCGTATTCCTCTGGTCGACGTCAAGTTCTTCGTCACCGCCGTCATGCTGCAGCGCGAGACCGGCGGCAATCTCGCCGAAATTCTCGACAATCTTTCCTACGTCATTCGCGAACGCTTCAAAATCCTTCGCCAGGTCCGCGTTCATACCGCCCAGGGACGCCTCACCATGGTCCTGCTCATGGCTCTTCCACCCACCATCGTGCTGATCATGCTGACCGTCAACCCCGGCTTCATTCAGCCGCTGTTTACCGATCCGCTCGGACACGCTCTGATCGTCGGCGGCATTACGCTGCAAACTTTGGGCTACTTCGTCATTCGCAAGATCATCAGGATTCAGGTTTGATATGGAAGACCTGGAAAGAGTTCCCGGTTCTCAGTTGTCAGTTCCGGGTTGTTAGTTCTTAGTTGTTGGTAGACTTTTTGGCTGGATCTGTTTTGCATGACCCCGGA
Organism: uncultured Acidobacteriaceae bacterium; assembly: GCA_963791085.1. Taxonomy (GTDB): domain Bacteria; phylum Acidobacteriota; class Terriglobia; order Terriglobales; family Acidobacteriaceae; genus Acidiflorens. Next base: position 1,882,164 of record CAWBQG010000001.1, read on the forward strand.
TTCGAAACGGCAAGGCTGCCGCGAGCTGTTTTTGCTTTTACTGACAACTGGCAACTGGCAACCGAGAACTGGTTTTGGGTTTACTGACAACTGAGCTGAGCTGAATAAATGGAAATCTTCCTCCCCATCCTGATCTTCGTCACGCTCGTGATCGTGGTGTTCGCCTTTGGCGCGGCCACCGTCGCCCCCTCGTCCGTGCTCGGTTCGCGCCTGCGCGAAATCGGCTGGCAGCGTCCCAAGTCCCAGCAGAAGACGCCCATGCGCGAGCGCATCCAGGACGCCCTTGAGCCTCTCAGTCGCGCCCTGCCCATCTCTCCGCACGACGTTACCCGCACCCGCGCCCTGCTCATCCAGGCCGGATATCGCGACGAACAGCACGTTTCCATCTACCGCGGTATGCGCGTTCTGTTCGCCGCCGTCGGCTTCTTCTCCGTCTTTCTCGTTTCCGGATTCAGTTCGCCCCTGCTTCTGCTTGGGCTGTTCGCCTTCGGTTTTTTTGTTCCCCGCTTTTTTCTGAAGCGAAAAATCGCGGAGCGGCAGCGCCGCATTCGCATCGCCCTTCCCGACGCACTCGACCTGACCGTCATTTGCGTCGAAGCCGGACTGCCCCTCGACCAGGCCATCAACCGCGTCGGCGAAGACCTGCGTCATGCTCATCCCGAACTCTCCAACGAGTTCCATCTTTTCAATCTTGAAACCCGCGCCGGCAAACCGCGCGTCGAGGCCCTCCGCAATCTCGCCGCCCGCACCGGCGTCGAAGATGTTCGCGCGCTCGTCGGAACTCTCGTCCAGACCGATCGCTTCGGCACCAGCGTCGCCCAGGCCCTGCGCGTTCACTCCGATTCCCTGCGCACCGAGCGCCGCCAGCGCGCTGAAGAGCAGGCTGCCAAGACCACTGTCAAAATGATCATCCCGCTCGTTTTGTTCGTAATGCCGTCTCTGATTTTTGTAACCGTCGGCCCCGCCGTAATCCAGCTCATGCGCCTGCTCATGCCCATCACCGGCGGCCATCGGTAGGCGAATCCGGCCAGTGAATCGTCCGGTCATTGAGCGTCCGGTCAGTGACTTGTCCGGCCCTCGAGCAGCGAGCGTCCAGCCATTGACCGGTCCCATCCTCCAATGTCTTCACGATTCAATCTAAAATAGCCCCATGATTCCGATCGCCCGATGACCCGATGGCACGAACCCCCGATCGCCCGATGATCTACGCTTTCAATCGCACGCGCGCCACCTATCTCGCCACCGACCTCGCCATCGCGCGTTCCCACTGGTCTCGCTTCCGCGGCCTGATGGCGACCAACGCCTCCGCGTTTCCGCGCGGCCGCGGTCTCTGGATCAATCCTTCCCACGGTATCCACACCTTAGCCATGCGCTTCCCCATCGACGCCGTCTACCTCGATCGCGACCGCTTCGTCATTCACCTCGAAGAGGATCTCAAGCCCTGGCGCGTGGCCGCCGTAAAAGTGAATGCGGCCTCCATCCTCGAACTTCCCACCGGAACCATTCGCGAAACCTCAACTGCGCTCGGCGACCGCATCGACATTCTGCTCGAAAGCCCCATCCACACCGAAGCCGCCTGAGCCGTCCGCGCAAGCGTAGCGCCGGCGTCCCGCTCGCTGTCGCGGGACGGGGTCCCCAGCCCGAAAACAAAAAAGCGCGGCCCATGGGCCGCGCTCAATTCTTAATCTCTTTCCATTGCCACAAAGTCTAACCGCTACTTTCCCCGGAAACATCTTCGCCGCGACAGGCCGGGGAGACCCGCGAAAGTTCGGCCCGTCCGTTTTTCGTAAAGGATGCTCGCGCCTCGCCCACCCGCGTCAAAACTCTGCTATACCTTCCAGGAATGGAAAGACCGACGGTATGTGCCAGCGTGTGTGGCCTGGCTCATTCCCTGAACAACAAACTAAGCATCATCCTGTGGACCTGCGATGCCCTCTCCAAAAGGACAACCGATCCCGAACTCCTCGATCGCCTGCGTGTAATCAATGAAGCAGCGAAAGCAATGTCGAACGAGATCAACCATCCCCTCACCCGAAGCCAGGGCGCGTAGCTTCAACCCATAACAAAACCAGCTACCTCCCGATCTTCTCCACGAACGCGACGGCAATAGCCGCGTAGCCTATCGCATCGGGATGGATATCCGGTCCATAGGGCGCTGGCGCCGCCATCCACGTCCAGGTCAGCGTGATGAACACATTCACAGGAATGTTGATGAACGGCACGAGAGTGAAGTTGTTGACGTTGAATGCGCTCGCAACGTCGGCTACGGGAACGTCGAAGGCCTGATACGCGTTCTCAATTACGCCATTAAACGCGTTTGTAGCTGTGAGCGATTCCTCGGCCAGCGTTTGCCCCGCCGATCCTTGTATCCACGCCGCCAGGAACGGATCGTAATAGTTCATGGCGATGATGGGCGTATTCGGTCCGGCAGCGTTGCGCAGCGCAGCCACAATCCGCGGGAGGTTGGCGGCCACCGTTTCGACTCCCTCTACGAAACAGTTCTGGTCGATCCCGCTCGCGGTGACGCAGTGATCGACATCGTTTGCGCCGATGTCCAGAGTGATCAGAGCGACTGGGTGACTCTGCAGAAAGCTCACGGCGGCCGCCAGCTGGCTCCCGCCGGAGTACGTACAAATGCCGCCCGAGATCATGCTCGTCGTTGTCTCGCCGGAGCATCCGAGCTTGGCGAGGCTCAGTCCCCTCACGCGAGTCCGCAACACCGCGTAAAGATCGTCCGCATAACCCTGGTTGGTGGGAACGTCGCCGGTCTTGGAGGGCTGGATCCCGATTGCGAGCGAATCGCCCAGGGCAAGGTAGTACGACGTTCCCGCAGCCGCCTGCGCGATCCCCAGCAGTAACACCGCAAACAAGCTAACCCATCGAATTCGCATTAGACCTCCTTCGGTTTCACAGAATATTCAGGGGTGGCAATTCTCTTGCGTCAAGAAAAGCGGAGAGATTGTACTGCGGTTCGTACGGCGGCGACGAAGAAAAAGGGGGGCTAGTCCGACTGGCTAATCCCGGCCCGGCAGCGATACTGGGAATCGGGGCCGGTGGCCCACTCAAGCCTTCTGTTGGCTTGAGTGGGGCGAACTCGGGCACACCCGTCTAATCGCCGGTGCCCGTCAGACTCGAAGCCTGCGGGCTGTTGCTGGCACTATCGCTCACGCTCAGTTTCCCCGTCCTCGTCCCGGTCGCCGTCGGCGTGAACGTCACACTGATCGTGCATTTGGCCTTGGACGCCAGGCTCGTCGTGCATGTTTTCGCCGAGACCGCGAAGTCTCCGCTTGTCGATATCGCGATACCGGTTAGCGCCGCGGTCTGGTCGTTCGTCAGGGTGAACGTCTTTGCCGCGCTGGTTGTGCCCACCTTCTGCTTGGCGTACGTAGCTGTCGCCGGTGTCAGCGCCGCCGGCGCGATACCCGTGCCCAACAATGCCACCGCTTGCGGACTGTTGGGAGCATTGTCAGTAAACGTGAGTGTCCCCGTCAGCTTGCCCGCCGCCGTGGGGGTGAAGGTAACGCTCACTTTGCAATTCTTCTTCACGGCCAGCGTGGCTCCGCAGGTGTTCGCAGAAATCGCGAAGTGTGCGCTCGCGGTAACGCTGCTGATGTCCAGCGTGGCCGAGCCAGTGTTGGTCACCGTCACGGTCTTGGCAGCGCTGGTGCCGTTGAGCGCCTCATTGCCGAAACTCAACGCGGTGGTCGAGGGCGTGACACGCGGGAAGGCGCTTAGCCCCACCGACAGACTGAACACCGTACCGCAACCATTTCCATCGGTGGTCGGATTCTCGGGACAGTTGCTGCTGGCTCCGCCCGTCGCCGCCCCGTAGAAGCTTCCATCGGTACCTTGCACCAGTTCGAGAGGCGCCGCACCGTCTGTGCCGTCGAAGGTGTGCAGTGTGGTCAGCTTGCCTCCGGTGGTGATTTTGAAGATCGTGCCACAGCCCTGAGAATTGCAATCGCTGATGTTTCCGGCGCCGCTAGTTGCCCCGTAGAGGTCCCCATCCGTGCCTTGCACCAGACCGAAGGGGCCGGCTCCGTCCGTGCAATTCGGTTGGCTGCAAAAGCTGTAAAGCGTCGTGAACGCGCCCGCCAAAGTAATTTTGAAGACCGTGCCACAGCCACTGTTGCAGACGTTGTTGGCTCCTCCATTGACGGTGGTCCCGTAGAGGTTTCCATCGCTCGCCTGCACCAGCCCGGCGTACGGATAGGCGCCGTCTGTGCCGTCGAAGCTGTGCAGCGTGGTCAGCTTGCCCGCCGGGGTGATTTCGAAAACCGTGCCGTAGCCATACGCTCCCCCTTCTCCCCCGGGTGGCGTCCGAGTTGTGCCGTAGAAGTTCCCATTGCTGGCCTGCACCAGCCAGCCAAGCGGGCCGGGGCCCTCCGTGGCGTCGAAGCTGTGCAGCGTGGTCAGCGTACCCGCAGCGGTCATTTTGAAAACCGTGCCGCAGCCAGAAGATCCGCAAGCGCTGCTGGCCCCGCCAGTCCAGGCCGTTCCGTAAAAGTTCCCATCGGTGGCTTCGACGACCGCGTTCGGGTGGGCGCCGTCCGCTAGATCAAAACTGTGCAGGGTGGTCAGCGTGCCGCCGGTAGTGACTTTGAAAATCGTGCCGCAGCCGCCAGTGCCGCAGGCGCTGCTGGCGCCGCCGGCTGTCGTTGTTCCGTAGAAGTCCCCGTTGCTGGCTTGCACGGCGCCGCCAGGGCCGGCGCCATCCGTGCCGTCAAAGCTGTGCAACGTGGTCAGCGTGCCTCCAGCGGTGATTTGGAAGAGCGTCCCACAGCCATCAGTACCGCAAGCACTGCTGGTCCCCCCAAACCATGTCGCCCCGTAGAAGGTTCCGTTGGTAGCTTGCACCAGCCCGACGGGGCTCCAGCCGTCCGTGCATCCGCTTTTGGGGCAGAAGCTGTACAGCGTGTTCAACGTTTGCGCAGGCGCCGTGATCGCCGTCGCGATACAAAACAGAAATACGACGCTCAAAATCCCAACCTGCAAAAAACGTCCGCTGAAAATGTGCACAAGGCACCTCCCGCAAACGACGCCTTTTTCCGAAGGGCTGACAGGTTTGCAAGATAAGCGGACGCTCGTGGGGGTCGCGCGTCAAGGACGTACCGCACGATACAACGTGACGTGGAAAATACGGTGTGGCGCGGGCGCGCTCAGTCTCCTAACCTCCTTTGCCGAATATCTCCAGACATCCTTCACACTCCCGCACCCGCCTCGACCGAGCCCGCCGCCCTCACCGCCTCCGCCGCACCACTCATATCGGCAAATCTCACCAACCGGTCCTGAATAATCTGCAGCCTTCTCTTCAGTTCCTCCGCCGACAAGTCCGGTGTCTCGATCGTCTCCCTGATTTCGCCCGTCATAAAATCCGCCCATTGCCTCTGCTCGCACAGTTCTTCTTCCGCCGCCAAGCGCGCACTCTCCGACTCTTCCTCATCCACCTCTTCCTCATCGTGTCCGCTCCCGCCGGCCGACCACGGAGTCATTCCGATCGGCGTCTCCGCTACCTTCTCGGGATCCACTACCACCTGCGTAGGCCTCGCCTTCTCCTCCGCCATCTGCTTCAAATTCCCCGACGCAATCTGGAGCGCATACAGCAGCAGTCCGGCTGTTTTCTCCCCAATCCGATTCTGCAGCAGCAATTGCGTTACCTGCCGGATCACCACCTGAATGGAATGCGCATCCTCGAATACCGGCATCACCAGAGTGCCGTCCGAGTACGTTTCTCCATCCACACAAAAGTCGATTGCCTTCGGACGGTTCTCCGAATGAAAGAAGCAGAATGGTTTGTCGCGCAGCGCCGGCGAACCGCACTGCGTCCCATTGGTTTTCACATGCTGACACCGCCGAATTTCCACCGGATAAGACACCATGACCCACTCTCCCAACCTAACTGGTAATTTTAGAAATTGTCATTCCGAGCCGTCCGCGACCGAAGGCGAGAGCCCGCCCTGAGCCTGTCGTACGGACGAGGGAGAAATCTGCATCTGGCGCTCTCCCAGACGCCCGTCCCCCAACAAAAAAGCGCAGCCCAAAGGCCGCGCTGATTTTTCTACCCTATAAGTCTATTATCTCATTTTCAGAGGGAGTAACCCGCCACTTTCCGCCCAATTATATTTCCCGCTAATTGAGCGACTTACCCTCGTTCGTGTAACTTCTCCCTATTGACAAGATCCGCGGCTCGCAAGATCCAAACCAAAAAAGCAGTCCGTGCCAGCCGCTTCTTGCGTTGTCATCCTGAGGTCCGCGCTTTTTGCGGGCCGAAGGATCTATGGATTCGTCGGCAGCGGCAGCGGCGTCGGCCACGCGCATAGATCCTTCGCTCCGCGGACAGGATGAGCCGGTCCACAAATCAAATCGGTGGCATGCCAAGAGCGACCACACCCGTCTCGTTCAATCGTGCTCGTGAGACGCGCGACCCAAATCAGTCACCTTCTTGTCTAATTTAGCGAGCCGTTTTTCCAGCCCGCTAATGTATGCGCCCAACGCTCTGGCGGCTGCCAAAGGCACACCTTTCTGACGAAGCAATGTTGTCCACTGTGTAGCCATGCTTTTGTACTTCTTTTCCGTCATCGATCCCTCCGCCTACCGTTCTACCAGAGCGGATGCGGGCTTGGAAAGTCGTTTTGGAGGGTGGCCCTCACAACGTGGTTTTCGTTGTGTGGGGATTTCATGCTGCCGATGAACTGCAGATCGTGCATGCCGCAATAGCGATGAAGGCGCTTGGTCACGCAGTCAGAATAGTCACAAGGGTCGGAGCGTTACGGTGATCCCGACACAGTTCGGTGGTAACGAAACCCCACTCACTCGCAAAGTGAGCGAACGAGAGGGGCAACCGACGTTGTCTGGGCCAGCCCGCCCGGCCTGCTAGAATTGACGCCGCAGCGGAATCATACTCTTCGCAAACGTGCGCGATGAAGTGCGGTACCGGCGGAGGGATGAATGCTAGGCCCAATTGCCAAACACCGCTCCATAATCATTTTTCTAGCGCTTTTTGTGATTGGCGCGGTCCTGATCGGGCTCTCTAATACGTTTCAGTACGAATGGATGAAGGTGCGAGTAGACCGGCTTGTGGCTGAGGTCGGCGCTCTCATCCTTGTCGTTGGCATTCTGCATTGGTTTTTCGAGCTCGGTCTGCGCAAAGAGATGTTGCGTGAGGTTGCGAGCACGGCCGGCGGAAGCGCCCACGTGCACGAGTGCGGATTGGACACTTGCTGCCTTAACGCGCGTGACGTCGATGAGCATGCTCATTGGTCGCAGTCCGCGAACCTCAGGATTGGTTACCAATACTCGCCGAGTTTCTTTAAGAATTTTCACGAAGTATTCCGGGAGCGGTGCAGGCGTGGGCTACCGACCACAGTGGCCATCCTAAAGGCGGACGGCGCAGCCGCTCGATACCTTCATGACTCCACCACCGGCAACCCGACGGTAAGGCAGTCTGTTGCCGAGATTGTGAATCTGTTTCGTGAGATCGACCCTAACGGCGACCGCTGCAAAATCCCCTTTCACGATCGGGTGCTGCGCTATTCGTTTATTCAGACGGATGAATGTGTCTGGATCAAGTTCTATGCCAATAGCCCCGAACGCACAACCGTTCCGGCATTCAAGGTGCGGGCCGACACTCCGCTTTTCAACTTTTTTGCCGACGACATAAAGCGCCTACTGGAGCACTGTCGTGGAAACTAGCGAACTTCGCAGACTTCTCGACCAGGCCGTGGAATCGAGCGGCAGCCAGCGCGTAGCAGCCGCCCTGGAGGGCCTAGCGTCCTCCGATGCGTCCGAGGAGCGTGCCCTTACCATTATTGCGAACGCCGGAATTCATAGCATCCCTCCCGCTTTTCTTCGGGGCGAAGTTTACGAAGCCAGTCGTGGCGACTGGGATGCATCGAGTGAGGAAGCGTTACTGCTTGAACTCAGGCGGATCCTGGCCCAGTTGGTTCACAAATTGCGTTCTGGCCGCTGGAACCGCGTTTACCTAATCCCAACGGGCCATCCGATTTTGTCGCTTCAAATTAAGGCCATGGTGTATAGGATTCTGCGACTGAACACGATAGATTTGTACTATAAAGCAGGCTCCTATTTTGAGGTCGATCTTGATCAGCGAGCTATCGCGCTCAGCGAAGAAAACCGTGGGTGATTGCTACAGCGTAGTTGCGGAGGTTGTCCGGTCCAATCCTTCTATCGAGTGGCTAACATTGGTTAACGACGAGGAGGCCGTAAACTGGCGCGACCTATCCGAAGCTGAAGGAAGCCCAGGGCTGGCGCTGCGGTTGAAAGGACTCCGGCAAGGAGGGGGCCGACGTATTCTAACCAGGGTGCCCCGGAAGGAGGCCTCCGAGGCCGCCCTTCGGGATATCGCACACAGTTTAGGTGAAAACAGGCTGCTTGGGATTTGCTCGATCGTCCGACTGGACGACGGGCAGCCGGCGCATATTCCGATGATGGATTTCGTGTGTGCCCCGTCAGCCGAAAATCTGGACGTGCTTGCCCGTCTGATTTGCGATTTGCGCCAGGGGCAGGGTTTCTTGTTGCAGTCGGGCAGATCGTACCACTATTACGGTCTCCGACTCATCCCCGAGCGAGAGTGGAGGGTTTTCCTCGGGAAATGCCTCTTAATGTCCGGTTTTGCCGACGATAGGTATATCGGACACCAGCTGGTTGATGGGCATTGTGTCCTTCGGCTGTCCTCCGGAAAATCCAAGAACTGCGTCCCCACCGTTGTGGCCGAACTGACGTGAACCGCTCGCCGCCCCTCCTCGTCCGCTAACATATTTACTTCTCAAAGATCTGGCCGGTGGCCCCTTCAATTCTGCTAGCTTGAGTGGCGTAGCGCACCGCCGCACCCAGCGCAATTCAACGCGAAAGCCACCCACCGCTAACCCCTTGATTCCAAAATATCTTACCCGCAACTCCTTATTCCTCAAAGATTTACCAGCCATCGCTCGTTCAAATCTTTGAATTCAAAAGATCGCCGCTGGGAGGGTCCATGCCATTCCCGCGCCCAAACTATCGGAATCACCGCCGAAGAAAATTCCCAACCTCAACCCCATCTCACGGTAAGATCGATCAAAGATTCGCCTGAAACGAAAGCCCAACATCTAAACCAAGGTCCAACAGCTAAACAACGGCCCAACATCAGCAAACAGTGATCGAAGTCGATACCAGTCCCGAAGTGGTTTCCGCCCAATGGCCCGATCCGCCGCGCTTTCTCGTCGAGTGGTCGTCTCCCTGGGATGAATTCAAGACCGCGCTTCGCCCCGCTCTCCAGCGCGCTCCCAAAGCGCTCGCCGGAGAAGCGCCTGTCGGCATTTTCCCCTATCGCGGAATCCTCGTAGCCTGGCTCGGCGAGTGCCTTCTGCTGATCGTCGTCCTCATTCTTCCCGGCCAGCTCGCCAGCCTCAATCCGCAGGAGTTGCCGCCGCGCCCAACCTGGGATGTCATCTACTATTCCGGCGACGAATTGCCGCAAACCCCCGACCAGGGCGGAGCGCAAGCCGGCAAGTCCGGACGCGCCGGAGGTCAGACAGCGCATCATCGCAGCCAGGTCATCCGCGTTGCGCGCGGCGACCGCCTTACCGAAACGGTGGTTGATGCCCCCAAACTGAATCTCCCGCACAGCGATTCTGCGGTCGCGAACCTGCTCGCTTTCAAGCCCACTCCCGGACCTCCGCCGGCCGAAGGCTTGCGCTCCAAGCTCTCCGCGCCCGTTCTGCCCGCTGTGAGCCCAGTTCCGCCCTCGCCGGAATTGCAAGCTGCGGCCAGACGCGCCCAAAGCCTGGCCAGTAACATCGTTCCGCCCACACCCGAAGTCTCGCATGCGCCCACACGGAACACGCCCGTGATGAACCCGACGTTGGTTGCGCCGGCTCCGGACGTTACGCGAGACAAGATGCGCGTCGCAAACGCTCTCGCGAACAACGTTGTCGTTCCAGCCCCGCAGGAAACGCCGCACGACCTGGCCAGTTCGCGCGCGCCCGTAACGCAAGCCGTCGACGTGATCGCGCCGCCGGTTTCCGCCCCTGCGCGTGACCGCTTGTCCGCCTCCAGGATGTCGCTGCCAGCGCCCGCCGTTGTCGCTCCGCCGCCCTCGCAAGTCAGCCGCGATCTCAACAGTTGGGGCAGTGCGCGCACCGGAGACATTCGCTCGCAGCCCGTTCCGCCTCCGCCTTCCTACGCTGGCGGAGGATCGCTCAACCGCACCAGCGGCGGATCTTTGTCATCGCAAGTCGTCCCGCCTCCGGCCAGCTTTTCTGGCATTGGTTCCGCGGGCAGCGGAAACGGATCGCAAGCAAGCAACGGTCGCGGCACGCAGCTCGCATCCGCCGCAGTCGTCCCACCTCCGCCGGGATTAGGCGGAGGTCAAGCTCTCGCCGGCAACGGACGCGGCACAAAGGGCACTGGATCGGGCGGTCCGCTCGACCTCGGCTCATCCGTAGCTCCGCCCAAAAACGCGGGCGGAAGCAGCGCCGGCAACGGCGTCGTAATGTCGAGCCGCCCCGGAACGCAAGTTGGCCTGCCCAACTCCAGCGGTGGAGGAGCCATTGCGATGTCCCCCTCCGGCACTGCCACCGCGGGCCTCGGCGGCAGCGGCGGCGGAGCCGGCATCGGTCACGGCGGCGGTGGTCCTGGCAGCGGACTCGCGGGCGAAGGCTCGGGCGCCGGCAAGGAAGGCACCGGCAAAGGTTCCGATCCCAACGCTCACGGCGGCATCTCGCCTTATCCCGGTCCCGGAGGATCCGGCACCGGCGCCAACGCGCCCGCCCTCGCCGGTGTGTCCGTCGAAGGAGGCACAACCACGGTTACACTGCCTAGCTTCGGCGATCCAGGAGGCAGCAACGATCCCTCCAATGGCCCCGGCCATTCTTCCACCGGCCTGCACAAGGGATCCGGAATCACGATCGAAGCAACTCCCCGTTCCGGCGGCGTTTTCGCCTACTATGGCGTCCTCAAAGGCGACCGCAACTACTCCATCTACATCGACACTTCCATCGGCACCGCTGTCATGCAATATGCCGATCCTGCCTCCGCCGCGCACGCATCTGCGGTAGCGCTCGCCGCTCCCGAGCCGATGCGTAAAGAACTGCCTGCCGGAATGCGCCCCGCGCACCTGGTGATTGCCTGCATCCTCGATCGCGAAGGAGAACTGACGAACCTGAAAGTTCTCGAATCGGACAACGAGGCGACAAAATCCAAAATTCTGTTTGCGCTGAAAAACTGGAAATTCCGCCCCGCCTTCCGCGGCAACGACCCGGTGGAAGTGGATGCGATTTTGGGGTTTGGAATCGATACGCGATAGGGTGGCTACTGGCGTCCCGCTGAGAAACTTGACTTTCCCGCTTTCTCACATCAGCTCGAGGTAGCGCCGGCATCCTGCCGGCTGTCCCGCGTCCCGCGCTCGGCGGCTGCTGCGGATCTAGTAGCCCTTCCGCTTATCCACCACCGCCAGCAACGCCTGCTCGCTGAGATAGCGCCGCAGGTTTTCCGAGAACAGCGCGTAGTGTCGCTCCCATAACTTGTCGGTAAGCGCCGCGGTGTGCGGCGTTATCAGCAGATTCGGTAAATCCCATAGCGGAGAATCCTCGGCCAGCGGCTCTTTCGGAAATACGTCCAAAGCGGCGCCGCCAATTTTCCTTTCGCGCAGAGCTGCGGCCAGCACAGTTTCATCCACCAACGGTCCGCGGCCCACATTGATCAAACACGCGGTCGGCTTCATCAGCGCCAGTCGCTCCGCGTTGGCAATTGCTGTGGTGCTCTCGGTGACGGGCGCGGCGAGAACCACGTAATCACCCTGCCTGAATACCTCATCAATCTGCGCGGGACTGAGAACGACATCCCCGCCGTCGCTTCCCTTCTCCGGATGCTCGCGCACGGCGACAACGCGCATGCCCAAAGCCTTCGCACTGCGCACCAGCGACCGGCCGATCGCGCCGAGGCCAACCACTCCCAGAGTTGCGCCTGCTACTTCGCGCACCTGCGGAATCTCATCCCACAAGAGCTGTTGTCCCCAAATGTGTTTTCGCTGAAGGTCGACCGACTCTGGAATTTTCTTGGCCAGCGCGAAGATCAGCGCGATGACATGCTCGGCGACGACCGGCCCGTGGACTTCGCGAGCGTTGGTGAGGACGACGTCGCTCTCGATAAGCTCCGGAAACATCAGTTGGTGCACAGCGGCGGCCGGAGAATGAATCCAGCGCAGCTTGCGCGCCGCCTTGACCTGCTCGGGCCGGATCGACCACGCGATAAGGATGTCGGCATCGGCGATCTCGACGTCAAGGCGTTTGTAATCGGGAAGGTGAACGATTTCGAGACGCGGAAAATCGAACCGCAAACGCTTCGAGAACCAGTCGGGCGCGTTCCATTGATCGAAAAAGTGGTGAACGGCGATAACCAGCTTGATCGTCGCGCGCTCTGGTGGTCGTGCCATCGGACAGTTAAGTTCTCCTCTCGGCGCCCTCGGCGGTTCAAGGTTTTCGTATTCGCAGATCCGCGCCAGTCATTTCCTTCGGCTCGGTGATCCCCAGCATCCCCAGCATCGTCGGCGAAATATCGCGCAGCGAACCGTTCGGCTTTAGCGTGTATTGCTTCGCGTCCTCGGCGATCACGATGAACGGCACCGGATTCGTCGTGTGCGCCGTGTGCGGGCCGCCGGTCTCGGGATCGATCATCATCTCGGCATTCCCGTGGTCGGCGGTGATCAGCATGGCTCCGCCCTTGGCGCGCACGGCCTTCTCGACTTCGCCCAGGCAGGCGTCAACTGCCTCGATGGCTTTGATGGTCGGCTCCAGTTTGCCGGAGTGCCCGACCATATCGGCGTTCGCAAAATTCGCAATCACCACGTCGAACGCATTGTCGTTCGCAGCTTTCACGATGGCCCCGGCAACGCCGGCGGCGCTCATTTCAGGCTTCAAGTCGTATGTCGCCACTTTTGGCGACTGAATCAGCATGCGTTCCTCACCGGGAAACGGCTGCTCGACTCCACCGTTGAAGAAGTACGTGACGTGCGCATACTTCTCCGTCTCGGCTACGCGCAGGTTGCGCATGTTCAGCCCGCCCATGACGTTCGCCAGAATGTTCGCCATCGATTCCGGTGGAATCACCACCGGCAGGCTGAAGTTTTTGTCGTATTGCGTCATGCAAACGTACTTCAGATTCTTCGGCGCGCGGTCGCGCGGAATGGTCGCGTCCAGCTCGGCCGCTCCCGGCAGGTCGCTGCCGCCCTTTTCGTTCAGCCCGCTGTTGCGGCACAGAGCGCGCGTAATCTCGCGCACGCGGTCAGCCCGGAAGTTGAAGCAGATGCAGGCATCGTCGTCGCCGATCTTTGCCACGGGCTCACCGCGCGCATCCGTGCAAACGAACGGCAGCACGAACTCGTCGGTCACGCCCTTGTTGTACGACTCTTTCATGCCCTGCACCGCGTCCGCGTAGGTTCCGCCTTCGCCTTTGCCGTAAACCATCGGGTCGAACGCCTTCGCCACGCGCTCCCAGCGCTTGTCGCGGTCCATCGCGTAGTAGCGGCCATTCACGGTAACAATTTTGCCGGAGTTGTACTCGCGCATTTTCTGCTGCAGCAACTCAAGATAGGCCGCGCCATTGGTGGGCGCCGTGTCGCGGCCATCCATAAACGCATGCACGAAGGCGCGCTCCACGCCTTGCTGCTTGGCCATTCTCAGCAGTGCGTGCAGATGTTCCTGCCGCGAGTGCACGCCGCCATCGGAGAGCAATCCGAACAAATGCAGCTTGCGCCCGGCGACGCGGGCGTGTTTCATCGCATCCAGCAGCACGGGATGCGAGAAGAACTCGCCGTTCTGGACCATCAAATCGATGCGCGTGATATCCATGTGCACGATGCGCCCGGCGCCGATGTTCAGGTGTCCGACTTCGCTGTTGCCCATCTGGCCCTCGGGCAGTCCGACAAACGGACCCGCAGTGTGAATGAGCGTGTTGGGATAATCGCGCAGCAGCCGGTCGTAGGTGGGCTTGCGCGCCAGCGCGATGGCGTTGCCCTTGGTTTGAGCGCTGTATCCCCAGCCGTCGAGAATGATTAGGACGAGAGGTTTAGGACGGGACATAGAATCGCTGTTAGCTCCTGGCTTTTCGCTGATGGCTCTTCGTTTTTATGAGATAGACTGAATCGCTCCCACCGGCCGCACGTCATATACTATTGCAGAAATCATCCCCGAGGATAAACATGCCCATCAATGAACTTCTCCTGACCGAGTTCGATGAAGAGATCAAGAAGACGCGCACCATGTTGGAACGTGTTCCGGAAGACAAGAAAGACTTCGCGCCCCATCCCAAATCCATGCCCCTGAACAAGCTTGCGCCGCACGTGGCGCAACTGGCTGGCTTTGGTCTTACGATTCTGACCACGCCGGAACTTGATTTCTCAAAAAGCAGCTTCAAGCCTCTGCCCTTTGAATCCGCAGCGCAACTGGTGGCAGCGTTCGATGAAGGCGCTGCCAAAGTCCGCACAGCGCTCAAGAACACGCCGGATAATGCCTGGACCGAGAACTGGAAGCTGGGCTTCGAGGGCAAGCCGATCTTCAGCGGGTCGCGCTTCCTCGCGTACCGGCAGATGTTCATGAATCACCTGGTGCATCATCGCGCTCAATTGGGCGTGTATCTGCGCTTGAATGAAAAGCCGGTGCCTGCGACCTACGGGCCTTCGGCGGACGACACGCTGGGATTCTAGCTGACAGCTGACCGCCTCAAAGAACCGGTTAGACACCGCTCAGAAGCTTATCGCTGACCTGCCTCGCACTCTATCCCTGCTACAATCCTTCCCCGCATGGCCATTGGCCCCATCCAGCTCCTCAAGCTCGCCACCCCCGGCCAGCGCCGCACGCTGCTCGCCGCCGCGCTCGGCTGGATGCTCGACTCCTTCGACGCCATGCTCTACGCGCTCGTGCTTGCGCACGTCATGCGCGATCTTGGCATGACCAAGGGCACGGCCGGCCTGCTCTCTACCCTGATGCTGCTGGCCTCGGGCATCGGCGGCGTCCTCTTCGGATTCCTTGCCGACCGCATAGGACGCAAGCGCGCGCTCATGCTCAGCATCGTGACCTACTCGGTCTGCTCGTTCGCATCGGGGCTTTCCACTTCCATTCTTATGTTGGCCGTGTTTCGTTTCATCCTTGGACTTGGCATGGGCGGCGAATGGAACACCGGCGCGACGCTGGTCGCCGAAACCTGGCCCGACGAATTGCGCGCTAAGGCCATTGCCCTCGTGCAGAGTTCCTGGGCCATCGGATATGCGCTCGCCGCGCTGATCGCCGGCATCGTCCTGCGCTATGCCAACTGGCGAGCGTTATTTTTCGTCGGCATTCTGCCCGCTGCCGTCACCCTCTGGATTCGCAATAGCGTCCCCGAATCTGAAATGTGGAAGAAGCACCGGCGGCTCGGAGGGATCGACGAAGGTCAAAAGCTTGAACCCCAGAAGTCACAGAGAACGCAGACAACACAGAGGCCACAGAAACCTCAGACGGATGAATCTTTCTCTGCTATCTTCCGTCCGCCTTATCTCAAGAGCACGCTCGCCCTGCTCTTCCTGAATTTCTTCGGATTGTTCGGCTGGTGGGGATTATTCCAGTGGATCCCCGCCTACCTGTCTCTCCCGGTCGAGCGCGGTGGACGCGGTTTCGGCATCATAAGCACGACCACGCTGCTCCTCGTGCTCAACCTGCTAGGCATGTTCCCTGGGTACGTCAGCTTTGGCTGGGTCGCAGACTATCTTGGCCGCCGACGCTCGTTCATGCTCTACCTATTCGCCGCCGCGTTTCTGATTCCGCTCTATGCCATGGCGCGTTCGCAATCCGCGTTGCTCGTCCTCGGAGCGGTCGTAGCCTTCTTCGGCACAGGCTGGTTTTCCGGTTGCGGCACCATCGGCAGCGAAATCTACCCCACGAGTCTGCGGGCGCGCGGCTTAGGTTTTACCTACACCGGCGCACGCGCCATGAGCTGCGTCGCGCCATTTATCATCGGAAGAATTGGCGACCGCAAAGGGCTGGACTCGGCATTCTATCTATGCGCGGCGGCATTCTTGCTGGCAAGTTTGATGGCCACACAGCTGCCGGAGACAAAAGGCCAAACGCTGGAGTGAGCCAGTTGCTTGCAAGTCATTACTTCAAAGATCTGGGACGAATCGCGTTTGTCGTTCGTTCCTGATCGCTCGGCGGTCGCGGTCCCGCTTGCAGCCGACTGGGCCCCTCTGGGAGCGGTCTTTGGGAATCAAAGATTTAGGGGCGATTCGCGCCAGATCTTTGAGGAATAAGGACTTACATGTAAGATATTTATTAATCAGCAAGTTAGGTGCAATTTCCGGCTGGGATTTCGGCCGCATACGACCAGCTCATTCCATCGGCTCAACCACCAGTTCCTCTCCACTCGCCGGCCTTTCCGGCCACTGAATCAGCACAATCGCTACCAGCACCAGCACGATTCCGGCAGTCTGCATCCGGCGCAGCAGTTCCCCCAGCGCCAGCGCCGCTATCAGTATGCTGAACACAGGTTCCAGGCAACTGGCCACAATCGCGCTCGTCGGTTCCAGGTGCTGAAGGCCGGCAAAGTAACAGGAGAATGGCAGCAACACCGACAGCAGCGAGAACACGGCCATAAATCCCCATTGCGCGCGGCCATAATGCGCAGCCACAATTTTCCACGGAGGATTGACCACCATCCAAAACACCGCTGCACCAACCAAAACCCACAGCAGCACTTTCCACGGGTCGTATCGCGCCAGCAAGTTGTGTCCACCGATGTTATAAAGCGCAAACGAAAACGCGGCCAGCAGCGCCGCGGTCACGCCAAGCGGATCCATGCGAAAGCCACCCGATCCCACCAGTCCGACTGCCAGCGCGCAGCCAACGACCGCCAATGCAACCGCTGCGCTTCGCCGCCACGTCGGACGCTGTGCTCCTCGCGCCACCGTGTACAGCAACACCCACACTGGCGCCGTGTATTGCAGGATGATCGCCGTCGCGACGTTGGTACGCTGGATTGCGAGGTAGTAGAAGTAATTCGACGCCGCCACGCCAAAAACACCCAGCAGAAGAAGACGCGTCACGTCGCGCCCCGGAACGTTCAATGCCGCCGCTCCCCGCCTTGCAACCAGCAGAGGCAGCAACACCGCCAGCGATATCGTGACTCGGCTCTGCGACAGAATCAGCGGATCAATGTTTCCCAGCGATCGGATCGGCTCGCCTCCGAGCGGAATCCGACCGGTGAACGCTGCGCGCCCCAGCGTCGCCGAGATTCCCCAGAACAGCGCCGCGCTGCCAATATAGAGGTAGCCGCGCAGTGGATGTGGCTCGGCTCTCACGCCACATGCTCGATGACGTATGTAATCTTGGCCGTCTTCTCCAGCATCGCGGAAACCGAGCAGTACTTCTCTTTCGAAAGCCTCACCGCATCTTCCATGGCTTTCTGGCTTACCACTCCGCGGACGGTGTAAGTCAGGTGAATTGACGTATACACCGCGGGATGGCCGTCCGCTCGCTCCGCCCTGGCCCGAACCTCCAGACCAGTGAACGCTTCGCGTTTCTTGCGCAGAATCCCGACTACGTCGGACGCGGTGCATCCGCACAATGCGATCAGCACCAATTCCATCGGCGTGCTTGCCGTCTTCTCGGCAGCGGTATCCATCACAACCGAGTGACGCGAAGTCGCCGCTCCCACGTACCGCAATTTGTCTGTCCAGCTGACCGAAGCTTCTATCATCGTGACCTTCTTTTGTCTAAGGGCCGTTTGCACGCCTGCAGAGACGCGGCTTGCCGCGTCCCCCGTCGTCACCCTAAGGCGGAACCAGCCCCGTCTCTACGAGAAGCGCCCTCGACGTCCGGGAGCGGCCGCCAGCACTCGACTTTGTATCCTCTCATCGCCGGTTGTCCGTCACCGGCTCAGGGTGAATCAGCACCCGGAACAATTCCGGAGCGTCCTGCTTGAATCGGATCTCAAGCGCCGTTTGCACATCGTGCACGCGTGAAAGCGGCATTTCGTCGGGCAGAGTGCAGTGGCAGGAAACATACAGGCGGTCCCGAATCCTCTTGAATTGAAATTCATGCACGTCCATGACTTCCGGAAATTCCTTCACAACATCGCGCAGCCGCTGTTCCAGCCCCGGCTCGCGCACCATCTGTTCGCCCGTTTCAATGGTCGCCGGCTCGCTCTCGATGTGGGTCAGGATCGTCGTAATCTCAGGGATGGCTGCTCGCATCTCCGTCTCCAGGCGTGTAACTTCGTCGTGCGCCTCCTTCATGCGGAGTTGTTCATTCAACTCCAGATGCTGCTCCACATGGAAATCTCCGGCCAGGTCCTGCACGCTAATGTCATGCACATTGAAATTGTGGTGTGCCGCAACCGCTCGAATCCGGTCAAAGATGTTCTCGGTATGGCGCGCTCGGGGCACCGAATGCACCATCACGTCGGCATCCGGCAGAATCTCGCGCACTCGCGCCGTCACCGCGTCCGAAATTTGCTCCGACCGCTGAAACGTCAAATTGCGCGCCAGAGCCAGCGAAACGTCCGCAAAATACCCGCTTCCCGACTTGCGAATCCGCACCCGCTCCACCAGGAGCACGCCGTCCACGGTCCCGATCCGGTCCAGTATCTGGTTGCGCGCGCCGGTTGGCGCGGCATCCAGCAGCGTATCCATCGTTCTCCGCGCCAGGCGCCAGCTCACCGTCACCACCACGGACGCCACAAATAGAGCGGCGATCGGATCCGCCTGGCGCAGCCATTCCACGTGGTAGGTGCGCCCCATCCACACCAGCGCCAGCCCCAAAATCACGACCGCGCTCGACCAGATGTCGGTGGAAAAGTGCAGCGCGTCGGCTTCGAGAGCCTGGCTGTCATATTTCTTCGCCATCCTGCCGAGCGCACGCGATCGCCACAGGTCAACCGCCATCGACAGAGACATAACTCCGAACGCATATAGACTCGATTCGATTTCCACACTGTGACGGAACAGCCGTTGGAATGCCTCATAGACGATCCACGCGCAAGTCAGCAGAAGCAACCCGGTTTCGATGAACGCCGAAAAGCTCTCCACTTTCCCGTGGCCGTACTGATGGTCGGCGTCGGCCGGCTTATCCGATACCCGCACCGAAAAGAGCGTCACCAGCGCGGCAATCAGATCGAGCGCCGAGTGCGCCGCCTCCGAGAGAATTCCCAGCGAGCGGGTGGCGAGTCCAACCGCAATCTTCAACGCCGTAATCACAAGCGCCGCCAGCACCGAGTTCCCGGCCACGGCGCGTTTTTCCCGCCGCATCGACTCCGAACTGGGCACCGCCCGCGTTTCCTGCATATCCGCCATTATCGCTTTGGATTCGACCCTAGCCAACCCCTCGGTTGTGGCTAAGTTTAGTTGTCATCCCCGAGCAAGTGCTCTTTGGGCAGCGAGGAGCCTGCCCCGAGCGAAGTCGAAGGGATCTGGGCGAGCCGCGTTCTTCGCGACGCAATAATCGGGGGTTTGGCTCGCTTCCTTCTCAAACTGAGCCACTACCAACCCCTCTCCCCCTCCACCATTTCTGACTCGCGTGCTACGATTATTTGCTTGTCGTAACTCTTTCGGAGGATCTAGTCTCATGCGTCTTCAACTATTCGTGTGCCTTGCGCTTGTAGCCGTTGTTTGCGCACAAACCCCGCAGCCCAAGTCTCCCGCGCCTCCCGCCACCCAAACCCCGGGGGCAGCCCCGTCACTAGCCAACCCACCAGCGGCAACAGCGCCCGAACCTCCAAAGGTCAACCCCGATGATCCGGTGATTACAATCAAGGGCCTTTGTAGCGATTCCTCCCTGCAAGGCGATGCCTGCAAGACCGTTATCACCAAAGCCCAGTTTGAAAAGATGATCGATGATTATCAGCCGGGAATGGCGGTGCCGATGCGTCGCCAGTTCGCGATGCGTTACTCCCAGGTGCTGGCCATGTCGTCCGAAGCCGAAAAGCGCCACCTGGATAAGAGTCCTCATTTCGAGGAGAGCCTGCGCCTGGCTCGCATGCAGATTCTTACGCAAGAGCTGACAAAATTCCTGCAGACCGACGCCGGCAATGTTAGCGATCAGGATATCCAGAACTACTACCAGAAGAACGCTTCCAACTACGAACAGGCGACGTTCATAAAGATCTTCGTCCCCCACGCCAAGCGGACCACACCTCCCGCCGCTGCGCCGAAGAAGGATACTGCTGCCAAGTCTGGCTCGTCCAGCGCCACGGCCGCCGCGTCCAAGCCCGCGGCAAAAGAGCTTAGTCCCGAGGAGCAGGAAAAAGCTAACGAAGAAGCGATGAAGGATGAAGCGGAACATCTGCGGGCACGCCTTCTCAAAGGCGAAGACCCCGACAAACTGGAGAAGGCGGCTTTCGCTGCCGCCGGACTTCCCGGCAACCCTCCGCCCACTAAGATGGAGAAGGTTCGCCGCTCCAACCTTCCCGCGAGCCAACAGTCCGCCGTGGACCTCAAGCCCGATGAGGTCTCCGCGGTTATATCCGATGCCAGCGGAAACTATATCTACAAGCTGGTGAGCAAAGAGACCTTGCCACTGGACTCGGTAAAGACCGAAATTCGCAATCAGCTTTCCGCACAGCACTATCGTGAGGCCATGACGCGCTTCCAGGGAGCGGCGGATTTGAACGACGCCTATTTCGGCGCCCGCCGCGCTCCGGGCATGCCGATGCCCGGCAGGCCGGGGGCTCCTCCGAAGGACAACGACCGCGACTAAATGGATATAGCGAAGCCAACGATACTGGTCACCGGCGTTTCCGGTAATCTCGGCCGCCGTCTCCTCGAGCAGCTCTCCGGGTACGCAGTGGTGGGCATTGATCTGACGCCTCCCACTGCGTCGCTCGACCGTTTTGTCTCGCTCGACCTCGGCCGTGAGGAATCAACCCGCCAGTTGCATCTGCTGCTGCGTGAGGTCAAGCCCGTCTCCGTCGTTCATCTCGCGTTTGTCATCGATCCCCAGCGCACCGGAGTGATCGATGTCGACCGCATGTGGCAGATCAACGTGGCCGGTACCGCCCGCGTCATGGAAGCCATCACCGAGGCGAACCGCGCCAGCGGAACCGTCACTCGCCAGTTCATTTTTCCGAGCAGCGTCTCCGCCTACGGTTCCGATATGCCCGAGGCCGTTACCGAAGAGGCTCCCTTGAAGGCCCACACCTTGCCTTACGCCATCCACAAAAAGGAGAGCGACCTGGTCGTGCAGCAACGTGCGCCTGGTCTCCGTGGCTGTGGCGTTTTCATTCTCCGTCCTCACATTTTTGCGGGCGCTACCGTAGAAAACTATCTGATGGGAGCTTTTCGAGGCACACCCAACGGCAAGGGCGAGCGGGCCACGCGCATGCGTCAGGCGGGCAAGCGCCTGCCCTGCATGCTGCCGTATGGACAACAATATCTGGACAACAAAATCCAGTTCGTCCACGTCGATGACATGGCCCGCCTGATCGCCTGGCTCTTGAAACGCGAACCGGAAGCGCAGCGGCTCACCATTCTCAACGTGGCTGGCCGCGGCGAGCCGATGACTTTCGCCCGGTGCATCCAGGAGGCTCACGCAAAGTTGGTCCGCGTTCCCGGCAAATGGGCGATGCGCCTCATCTTGCAGTTCCTTTGGAACCGGAATATTTCGGCCATTCCTCCGGACGCCGTCCCTTACATGACCGGCCAGTACGTCATGAACACGGACCGGCTGAAGACTTTCCTGGGCAGCGATTACCAGCGCGTGATCGCGAAAACCAGTTTCGAAGCTTTCGTCGATTCGTTCCAGACCGTCTGACCGGCGAGATCGCAGAGTGCGTCCGGTTCCCCCGTCGCGGGAGAGGGTTAAACCTTGCCTCGATACAGTCCCGCCACGCCCATCGTGTAAGGAGTCCACGAAGCCTGTGCGAACCCCGCGGCTCGCATGCGTTCAAGCATCTCCTCCGGCGCGGGAAAACGCGCCACCGATGCCGGCAAATACGCATACGGACCACGCACTCCGGAAATGAGCGTTCCAATTTTCGGCAAGACCTTCTTGAAATAAACCCGATAGACCTGCCCAATCAAGCCGCGCGGCTCTCCGAAATCCAGAATGCCGCACTCTCCGCCGGGCCGGAGCACGCGCGCAATCTCGAACAATCCAGCATCGTAGTCGGCCAGGTTCCGAAACCCGAAGGCCGAGGTCACCAGATCAAAATGGCCATCGGGAAAGGGCAAGTGGAGCGCGTCCGCTTCAACCCAGCACAGAGACTGGGCTAGCCCCGTCTCCTTTCCGGCAGTCGCCGCATTCCCCTTCCGCGCCGCCCGCTGAAGCATGGCGTGTGAAAAATCCAGTCCGAGAATCTTCACATTGGCCGAACCAACCCGCCGCTGCAATGCGAATGCCATGTCTCCGGTGCCGCAGCACAAATCAAGGACCCGCGCTCCCGGGCGCGTCAGAATCACGTCGAAGCGCTTCGCCGTCCGCCACCACCAAAGCCGATCAATGTTGAAGGAGAGAACGTGATTCAGCAGATCGTAGCGCGGCGCGATCGAGGTAAACATCTCCCGCACTGCCTTCGCCGCCGCATCGCGGTCTGACGCTCCCGCCGGCGCAGCGCCCACAATTCTTTCCTTCTCCACTGAATTCATTCTCGCCTTGAACCTTTGGATGATTCTTGCCGACCATTTGCCCCTGGAGCACGCAACGTTCCCCGAAAAAGCCTTCAATTCCGCGCCAGCTTTCGAATCTCCTCGATCGCCGCGCGCACCATCGACTCCCCCACCTCGCTCGTGATCTCCACCTTGCCAATTTCTCTCGGCAGAATAAAATGCACCACTCCATGCCGCGCTTTCTTGTCGAATTTCAACCGTTTCAAAATATTCGCCGTTTTCACATTCATGCGCGGTAACTCGCCCAACCCCAGCACCGCATTCATGATTCGTCCTGCTGTCACGCTGTCGAGCTTGCCAGTTGAAAGCGCAATGTGGGTTGCGGCCAAAAGCCCCCATCCCACGGCTTCTCCGTGCAGCAGAAGTTTGTAACCCGTCTCTGCTTCGAGAGCATGCCCGATCGTGTGCCCCAGGTTGAGAACCTGGCGCAAGCCGCCTTCGCGCTCGTCCGCGCTTACTACCGATGCCTTGAGCCGCACCGAATCGGCAATGACTTTTTCCACCACCGCCCCGTCGCGGTCGAGAATCTCCTTGTGCCGCTCCTCAAAAAGGCGAAACAGTCCCGGGTCGCCGATGATGCCGCACTTCAGCGCTTCATAAAGGCCCGCCCGATACTCGCGCGCGGGCAGCGTCTTGAGCACCACCGGATCGACCAGCACCGCCCGCGGCTGATGAAACGTGCCCAGCAGATTTTTCCCAGCTGACAAATTGACGCCGGTCTTCCCACCAATCGCGGCGTCCACCTGCGCCAGCACCGTTGTTGGAACCTGAATTACATTGACGCCGCGCATGTAAATTGAAGCCAGGAGTCCCGTGACGTCGCCGACCACCCCTCCGCCCAGCGCAACCAGCGTTGCACCGCGGTCAGCACCCTGCTGCACGAGTTTTTCTGCTAGCTTCTCCAGGGTCGCGAGCCGTTTCGCGCGCTCGCCATCCGGCATTTCAATCAACTTGGTGGCGACGCCCGCCGCCGTCAGCGATTGCACCAGCACCTTGGCCCACCGCTTTCGCACCGGAGGCACAGTCACCACAAATGCGTGTTTGCTTCCTGGAAGATTCGCAAACGTCTCTCCGGCACGCGCGAGCAGGCCACTCCCAATCAGCACTTCGTAGGAATGTGATGGCGTCGTAACAGGAATGCGAATCATGACCGTTCATCATAGCGTATGTCTTGGCGCCATCCACGAAGCCACAAGCGACGCTCCCAATACGGCGAGCACGGCGCACAGGGTCCACTCCGTTGGCACAGTCACGTAATGGGACCCGGCCATCTTCAGCCCAATCAAGATCAGGACGACTGCAAGGCCGTAGTGAAGATACTGGAACCGGTTCATCATTCCCGCCAGCGCAAAGTACATCGAGCGCAACCCCAAAATGGCAAACACATTCGACGTATAAACAATGAATGCATTCAGCGTGATCGCCAGCACCGCCGGAACCGAATCGACTGCAATCAGGATGTCGGATGTTTCCACAATCAGCAGCACCACAAACAGTGGAGTAGCGTATAGCGCTTCCTTTCGAGTGAAAAAGTGCCCGCCCTCGTACTCATTCGTAACCGGCAATATCCGGCGAAACAGACGCAGCACCGGATTTTTCTCCGGGCGAATCTCCTGTTCTTCCTGCCGCAACAGCTTCAATCCCGAATAAATCAACAGGGCGCCAAACGCGTATGTGACCCAGTCAAACCGCCGCATTAAACCGACCCCGGCCGCGATAAATAATCCGCGCATCACCAGCGCCCCTAGAATTCCCCAGAACAACACCTTGTGCTGATGCTCGGCCGGTACCTGGAAATAACGGAAAATTACGAGGAAAAGGAAGAGATTGTCGACGCTGAGAGTGATTTCAATTACGTAGCCGGTAACAAATTGCAGCGCTTCGGCGCGCCCATGCCAGAGGAATACCAGCACCGCGAATGCGCCCGCCAGCGCAATCCACGCCGCCGACCAAGCTAGTGCTTCGCGGAGCCCGACCGGATGCGCGCGGCGATTGAGCACGCCAAGATCCAGCGCCAGCATCGCGAGCACAAACAGATTGAAGAGTACCCAAAAGAAGAGCACAGGAAATCTTACGATACAGGTGGCTTACTTCTCCCTACCACGTTTTCCTGTGGCCCACTCCTCCCACATGCCCATCTGCTTCATCTCCTCATCGAGATGAGTCTCGTGCAGAATCTGCTCGATCTGCGCGCGGTTCAGCCTGGGACCGACGCGAGCTTCCGCATCGGCCAGCGCAAAAGTCAGCGCGGCTGCCTCGGCAACGTGCTTTTTGAGCTGCGCGAGGTCAACCTTGTCGAGTGTGTCCGTAGTGGCGTGGTAGTTCTCCAGGTAATTTGCCTCATCCTGCTCCGCCACAAACGTCGGCACGCCTTCCAGCATGAAGTCGTAATGATCCGTACCTGTCTCCGCATTCGGCAGGAGCTTGTTGGCCCCGAACTGTTCGAGCGGATTAACCATAGCCGCCGCTGCTTCGATCACGTCTTTGCGGCCTCCGACGGCGAACCCAGTTGTCTTTCCAGTTCCGCCGTCAAACACCACCACCCCTGCCGCCTTGTCCAGTTCGCTGCGATGCGCCACGGCGTAGGCCCGCGAGCCGATCATTCCTTCTTCCTCACCCGAAAACAGGATGAAGCGGATCGAGCGCCTTGGCTTCAGTCCAGATGCCTTGATTGCTCGCAGCGCGTCAATCACGAGTGCAGCATTGCAGCCATTATCAAGCGCACCAGTCCCCAGTTCCCAGGAATCCAGGTGCGCGCCCAGCACAACAAATTCATCCGGCTTCTCGCGCCCGCGAATTTCACCGACCACGTTCCAGGTTTTGATGGGTCCGCCAATCCTGTTGGGAATCGCCAGATCCACCCAGACCGGAGTTCCTGAGCCCAACAGCCGCACCATCCGCTCTCCGTCTTCGCGTGCCACAATGACCTGAGAAATGGGATCGAGCTCGCCCTGCACGGCGTTCGTGTGCCGATACAAGATTCCATGTTCCCGCGTCGCAATAAAAGCGATCGCCTTCGCCTTTCCCTTGACCGCCAGGTCAATCACGGCCGGTGCCCGCTCGTATTCGCCGAAAAGATCGTCCCAGGTCGCGAGCACTTTGCTATCAACCAGCACGATCCTTCCGGCAATGTCCCCGGCTTTAGTAAACTCCGGAGCCGTTCCCATTCCCACATACACGACCGGCACATGCTTCGCCGCAGCCAGCGCCGGTGCCCATGCCACTGACACGGCCTTCACTCGAAAACTGGCCCCCGAGTACAACGCCGCTGTCAACTCCGTCTCGCCTTCGGCCCATGACTTTTGAATGGTGAACTCCTCGGTGTGAACGCTGTCGGCGCCCGCTTCTTTGAAAGCCGCCACGCCCCAATCCACCGCGCGCTGAAATGCCGGAGTCCCCGGCACGCGCCCGCCCACCTCATCGGTCAGGCGCCGGAGATTCGCCTCCAGCGCCGAAGGCTTGAGCGCTTCCTGAATTAAATGATCCGTGGAATTGTCAGCGGCGACCGCCGCTGTCGAAAGAAGAGCAATTCCCACAAGCCCCAGCATTCGCATCATAGCGGGAGCAATTAGAAATGAATTTGCGGGAAAGTGGAAGAGATCGCTACCAGCGGTAATCAAATTTGAAGATCGCGCGTTCCTTGAAACCGTCGCAAAAGAGTTCGTATCCACCCTGACTGTATTGGTAGGTAGCTAGTCACTCCCCTACGCTGGCGTCAGCCCGTACTTCTCTTGCAGCCGGTGTTCCATAGTGCGGAAGATCAACCCATCCACCAGATAGCCAAGAACAATGATCAGAATCATCACCCCCAACACCTGGTTCATATCGCTCAGATCGCGGCCCATCATCAGCAACTGGCCCAGACCCAGGCTCAGGAAAATCATCTCCGCCTGAATCAGGGAGCGCCACGCGAATGCCCAGCCCTGCTTCATCCCGTTCACGATGAACGGCAGGCTGGCGGGCAGCAGCACAAACCAGAACAGCCGGAACCCGCTTGCGCCAAGATTCCGCCCTGCCATGCCGTAGATCTTCGGCATCTGCTTGCGCCCGTCTTCCATCGCAATCGTCACCGAGAGCAGTGACCCCATCAGCACCACAAACAGAATCGCCTTCTCGGTCAGACCGAACCACAGCACGGCCAGCGGAATCCAGCAGATGCTCGGCAGCGACTGCAGGCTCACCAGCAATCCGCCCATCGTCTCTTCCAGAAACTTGCTGCTCGAAACACCCAGCCCGAGCACCATCCCCAGCACCACCGACAAGCTATATCCGATCAGCATCCGCTTCATGGTGACCGCGATTCCGATCCAGAAGCTGTGATCGGCGAAGCCGTCACGTAATGCCTGAGCGACTCCCCATGGCGGTGGAAACAGATAGGGCGGCCAGATGTGCAGCTTTGCCACCAGTGTCCACACGCCGATCAGGGCAGCATAAAAAATGACTTGCCTAGCGAGCTTTTTCATCGGCATACTCCGCTTCCAGGCTTTTGTTGATTTCTTCCCGCAAGCAGTCCAGTACCATGCGGGCCATGCGCGTGACGTCCGGGTGCTCCATGTGGCGCGGCCGCGGCAGATTCACATGAAACTCCTCTTTCACGCGCCCGGGGCGAAACGTCAGCAGGGCAACACGATCGCCCAAACGCGCCGCTTCGCGCACGTTGTGCGTCACGAAAATAATCGTGCACGCGGTCTCCTCCCAAATTCGCTCCAGCTCGTCATGCAGCAGATCGCGGGTCTGGGCGTCCAGCGCCGCAAACGGCTCGTCCATCAGGAGGACGTCGGGTTCGGTCGCCAGCGCTCTCGCCAGCGCCACGCGTTGCCGCATCCCGCCCGAAAGCTGATGAATGTAGCTGTGCCGGAATTTTGAGAGCTGCACCATTCGCAAGTAGTACTGTATTTTCTCCTCGCGTTCGGCCTTCGGCACGTTCTTCATCTTCATGCCGAACTCGACATTGCCACCTACCGTCAGCCAGGGAAACAATCCCAGTTCCTGAAATATCAGGATGCGGTCCGTCCCCGGCCCGGAAACCGGATTTCCATCCACAAATACAGTTCCGGAAGTCGGCGGCTGCAGACCAGCGATCAAATGCAGCAACGTGGACTTTCCGCAGCCCGACGGTCCGACGACGCATAAAAACTCGCCCGGTTTGACCTCCAGGCTGATTTGGTCGAGCGCCAGCAAACGGTCCCCAGAAGTCCCCCGATAGCTCAGCGAAATCGAATCCAGCGCAACCTTCGGAATCATCGCCGCAGCCGGCGTGCGCGCCGGAAACTCCGCCACCGACGCTACCGGCCTTCCATGGAGACCATTCCCTCGCGCACCCGTGCGCGGAACCCTCGGTATCGCCGGAATTGCGTTCAGTGGACTCGTACCCTGAGGACTTGCACTCATTGGATGACCTTTTTCCCTTTCTCAGCCAGAACCTGATTCAACAATGACAGGTCGTACAAACTCGAAAGATCCGGCATCTGATGTCCCAGAAAACCCGCGTCAAACGCCGACTTCGCCGCATTCATCAGCGATGTTCGCAGCGGATCATAGGTCGCCCGCAAGCGACCGAAGGCTTCCTCCACGAGCGCATCCGGCAGCGCCTTCCCTGTCTCTTTCGCAATCTGCTGATTGAGCAGTTTTTTGGCTTCCGGCAAATGCCCGTTGATCCATTCCGTCAGTTCCACATGGGCACGAATCCAGTTCTTGACCAGATCGGGGTGCTCTTTCAAAAACTGAGTTCGGACGATGAGGTGCGCAGTGATGAAATCTCCGTTCGGCCAGAGCGACCGTTCGTCCAGAAACAGCCTTCCATTGCCTTCCTGAATCAGCCGTGTAGCCCACGGTTCCGGAGCCCACGCTGCATCGAGTTCCTTCTTCAAGAACAGTGTGAGTTGATCCGGATTCGCCAGCGGAATCACCTGCACGTCTCCGCCCTTGTCGGTCGACTTCATGCCGTGCGCAATCAGCCACGCGCGCAACGCCACATCCTGCGTGTTCCCCATCTGGGGTGACGCCACCTTCTTGCCGTGAAAATCCTCGGGCTTCTGAATCCCGGAATCCTTGCGCACGACCAGGGCCGCACCTCCGCTGGTCGCGCCCGCCACAATTCGCAGCGCTTCGCCGTTCGACCTTACGTAGCCAGAAATGGTTGGATTCGGCCCTATATAGGTCATGTCGATTGCCCCGGCATACAACGCCTCAATCGCCGAAGGACCTGCATTGAAGCTCTTCCAGTCGATCTTTACCTGCGGCCCCATCGCCTTGTCGAACCAGCCGTTGCTCTTGCCGATCATCGCCTGCGGATGAGTGATATTTGGAAATGCGCCGACGCGAATCACGCTCTGGCCCATGCTCAGCCCGCCGGTGCCCATGAGCAGTGCGACAATGATCACGAAAAATCCCGCGGGCCGGGCCCAAATCGTCGAAATCGTCTTAATCATTGCCGCGCGACCCCGCAACCGACAACGGCAGCACATTCGCGTCCAATTTCCGCGCCTTGCTGCTTTTATCCCTGGGCGCTCGCGGTGGGCCGGTCCGCACCAAGTCGCCCAGCGTCGTTCCGTCAAGAATCTTCGCCGCGGCATCGCGAACGTCGAGAAATACTTTGTAGAGCGCCCGGTGGTCGTCATTGCGGTCGATCAGCACGCGCAACTGCTCGGCGTCCCCAAATGGAGCGAGCGGCCCATCGATCAACCGGATGATCTCGCTCAGCCGGATCTCCGATGGATCCCGCCGCAGCTGATATCCGCCCCTGGCGCCACGGGTGCTTTCCACCATGCGCGCGTTTTTCAGTTCCAGAAGAATCAGTTCCAGGAACTTTTCTGGCAGGCTTTGCTCATAGGCGATGTCCCGTATCCGTATGGCACCTTCCTGATAGCGCTCGGCGAGCATTGTCATTGCCTGTAAGGCATAGAGCCCTTTTTGCGAAACCTTCATGACTTCCGCTTCCTATTAATTCTATAGATTCCATGGACATTATAGACACAGCACGACTTTTGCCAAAGCACAAATATGATGAAAGCCGCGCCGGGCTTGTTGTTTCAGTGGGTTACGGGTTGAAAGCGGCCGAAGAACCCAGTCGGGGCGTGCATAAGTTTGCGCTTTCAAAGAAGGCTTCCTGCAACGCTGCCGCGGCCCGAGAATGGGCGTCAGCGCAGGCGCAGAATGTGGACGGTGATGTTGTCGGGGCCGCCGCGCTGCCGGGCCAGTTCGATCAAATGACGGCCCGCACCTTCCACGCTTTGTTTTTCGACGGCTTCGAGAATCTCCTGGTCCTGCACCTGTCCCCACAAACCGTCGGTACAGATAACGATCGCATCGTCGGGCCGCAGAGGCTCCGGGCGTCCTGGCGCATCCATGAAGAGGTCCGGCGCCGTTCCCACGGCCGCCGTCAGAATATTTCGTTGCGGGTGTTTCTCGGCTTCCTCCCGGGTGATCATTCCCGCTTCGACCAGGCGGCCAACATAGGAATGGTCGCGCGTTACCTGCGTAATCCGCCCATCGCGGATCAGGTACAGCCGGGTGTCTCCCACATGCACGTAATACAGCGCGTCGCCCACGATCGCCGCCGCGGTACAGGTCGTACCCATTCCCTGAAGCTCCGGATGGGTCGTCCCGTAGCGGCGAACTTCCTCGTGTGCCGCTTGCAGCCCTTCCATCAGCGCCTGCTGCGGATCGTTGCCGTCGTAGTCGCGGTATTTTTCGACCACCGTGTCCACTGCTATCCGGCTCGCCTCCTGGCCTCCCTCATACCCGCCCATGCCATCGGCCACAATCGCCAGCCGCCCTTGGCGGGCAAACTTCTCGTCCTCCTCCGGCTCCCAATATGCCAGGGAATCCTCGTTGTTCTTCCGCAGGCAGCCAATATCGGATTGCCCCGATACCTCAATTCCAGCGCGAATCTTCATCCGGTCTCTGCTTCCAGTAACGATAGGCATTTTGAGAGGGGTTGCAGCAAAACCAGAGGATTATACGGGGTGAAGGGCTGGCGATCCAACCGCAACCCGGAAAGGAAGGAATTCCGAACACACAAAAATCAAACGGGGACAGCCGCTGCGCAGCCGTCCCCGCAAAAAAAATCGAATGGCTCTGATCGTCAACCGACCGCTAAGCTCCCTACGGAGTCGGCCCGCACTGCCCGCTCGGGTTGCTGTATTGGTCGTAGACGCCCGCCGCCGACCCCACCGGAACATAGATGGGCTGGGAGGTAACACCCTCGTACGATGCCGTAACGATGTAACCACCGAACCAGCTCCACGCCGGAGTCGTGGCTGGGTCCACGGCACTATTCGTCCAGGTGCACTCCGCCGGTTCGACGGCCGTGATCAAGCCGGAGTTGCTATATTCAACCGTGCCGCTTGTGTAATTCGGCGCTGTGCCGATCGGGCACGTAGGAGCCTGGCACGGAGGAAGCAGTTGCACGGTACCGGACATGTCAGCCCACGGGTGCTCGGGATCCACAATCACCGTGTATGTGACTTTATTCGTCAGATCGGCTGTCTTGGAGCTGCTGTAGTTGCCGATGGCCTGCAACTGCATTGTTGACCCAGCACCCTGCAAATTGACGACGCCGCTCGCTGCGGTGGTCGCGCCGTTTATCTGGCTTACGCTGAGCGTAATGGACTCGAACTTGTTCGTAGCTCCGCAACCCAATAGACTGGAAACCAGAAGAGCGCAGGCCAGCGTCGCAAAGATGTTTGTGCGTTTCACCGCAGGTTACCTCCAAAAGAACTCTCCTGCATCGTGCCAGCCCCCGTCATACCCGGCAAGGTAACCAAAGTCATTGCACTGCCAGTCGCGCCCCCGGTAGTAACGCGGCCACTTTGGGCTGGTCCATTTGGAGTTCCACCCGTCCTGCCCCTTCTCCAATCTGCCTCCAAACCTCTAGAATCACCCCATGGCCGACCCAACGCCCAATTCCACGTCCTATCCGACGCCCAGCCCCGCTGTTACGCCGCCGCCGGCCACCGCGGCAAATTCGGCCATTTCCTCCGCGGCTCCAGTTTTGCCCTCCGAGCCCCCCACTGATTTTCACATCGGCGACGAATTTAGCACTGCCAAACGCAATCTGCCCCCAGCACGGATCGTCCTCATCGCCATCGCGATTGTCGCCATAATCGTGGCTGTCATCGCTTTCCACGAGCGTCCCAAACCGCAGGGAGCCGGTTCCATCAGCCTTGTGACCGCCATTGAAGTTCCCGGCCAGAACATCGTTCTATCCGCCCTTACATTCACCTTGCGCAACACCACCGATAAGTCCCTGTGGATTCGCACTCTCAAAGCGCAACTTACCGGCGACGACGGCCATGCCTACGAAGATGCAGCCGCTTCCGCTGTCGATCTCGATCGCTACTATCAGATGTTCCCGGCTCTGAAGGAAAGTACCGAACCCCCGCTCTCGCCGGAAACCAAGCTCGCGCCTGGAGCCGAAAAAAGAGCAACGATCGTCGTCAGCTTCCCTATTACCAAAGAAACCTTCGACCATCGCAAATCCCTGGTCGTAGCCATCCAACCTTACGACCAGCCCTTGCCCATAATTCTGAAGTAGGGCGCCGAAATAATCGGGCTAAGGATTGGCATTCCGGCCCCGGGACGCTTGCCGAATGCCAGGACCGCGCTTTTCGCGGCCATAGCGGCGCTTCACTGTTTTGCCAACACCTGCCGCGCTTCCGCCAGCGCCTTTTTCTGCGCCCCGCTTACCTTCGGGTAGTTCAAGTTCATCGCCTTCAACTCATCGACCAGCACCTGCGATACCACCAAACGCGTAAACCATTTGTGATCCGCCGGAACCACATACCAGGGCGCGTACTCGCTCGCCGTCGCCCGGATCGCGTCCTCATAAGCATTCTGATATGCGTCCCAGAACTCCCGCTCCTTCAAATCCGCCGCCGAAAACTTCCAGTTCTTTTCCGGAGTATCCAGCCGCTCAAGAAATCTCCGCTTCTGCTCTTTCTTTGAAATGTTGAGGAAGAATTTCACCACCGCAATTCCATTTCGGGTCAAATAGCGTTCGAAATTCTTGATGTCCTCATACCGCTCCTCCCAGATTTTTTTCGTCACCAGCTGTGGCGGCAATTTCTCGTTCTTCAGGACTGCCGGGTGCACGCGCACCACCAGCACTTCCTCGTAGTAGGAACGGTTGAAGATCCCAATCCGTCCGCGCGCCGGCGCCTGCTGACTGGTGCGCCACAAGTATCCGTGGCTCAATTCTTCCGCGGTCGGAACCTTGAAAGACGTGACCTGCACGCCTTGCGGGTTCACCCCCGACATCACGTGCTTGATCGTCCCATCCTTCCCCGCCGCATCCATCGCCTGAAAAATGATTAACAGTCCCCACAGGTCCTGCGCCGCCAGAACGTCCTGCAGGCGGCTCAATTCCTGAACCCCATTCGCGAGCAGATCCGTCGCTTCCTTCTTGAACTCTGAATTCAGCCCGTGCGTGTCCGCCGGATCATGATCCTTCAACCGAAAATGCTTTCCGTCTTCCACCCGATAGCGCTTCAGCATCTTTTCAATTTTCATGTAGGAATTTTCTCTCGGGGACGCTGAAAAAGGAAATGCGGGCCGTAACCACAATCACGCCCGGCAAAGAAATTGGTCGAGCAAGCGAGCAAGTCCTCGGAAAATCTGAAAGCCCGCCTGGGGCAATTCCCATATTGATAAGTCGAGCACACCACCTTATTAGTCTCACTGCCCCGGCTGTTTTTCCGTGCTAGACTCGGCTCAATCGTCCATTGCACCGTCGCGCTTCGTTTACGGAGCCATAACTTCGCAGCCAGGGAGTCGCTGACTCCTGTCGCCGTCTGCGAACACAGAATTTCTAAGGAGTGCCGCAATGATTCGAAACCGGACCAGTAAAGCTGCCAGAGCATTCGTCTGGCTCGTAGCCGCCATGTTGCTCGCCCTGGCGGCGCAGGCCACCACGCCGCCCCAATCCTCGTCCGCCGGCCCGTACTCTGGAATCGCCTACGACCAAGCCAACGAAGTCACTGTTATCGGCACCGTTGTGCAATTTTCGCATCCCGCTGCGGGCGGCCCCGCCGGCCTCCACCTTCTCATCTCGGCTTCCGGAAAAACCGTGGACGCCCACCTCGGCCCCTTCTTCTCCAAGCAGAACCAGGAAGCGCTGAAGGCCGGTCAACGAGTTCAAATCGTCGGCGTCAACGAGAGCGTCCAGGGGAAAGATGTCCTGCTCGCCCGCCAGTTGATCTTCGCCGGACGCCTGGTGACCGTGCGCAATGGACGTGGATTTCTGGTCCGCGAGCAACCGGCGCGCCGCCGCACCCATGACAGCAAACCCGCCGTAAACGGAGGTGCCCAATGACATTCCGCCGCGCTGCTCTTCTGACCGTTGTCGCTTCTCTGGCAGCTATGCTCGCCGCCTGCTCCAGCAGCTCCAGTTCCACAACACCACCAATCAGCGTTGCCTTCACCTCCGGCTTCACGCCGCCGACTTCGATGACGATTGGCGCCACCGCCGGCATCGCCGCCACCATTACTAACGGCTCGCAGAGCGCCACTGTGAATTGGTCTTGCGCTCCCGCTTCGCAATGCGGAAGCTTCAGTCCCACATCGACCGCGAGCACCGATCCCACCACCTACACGGCTCCTACCACTGTTCCATCAGGCGGCACCGTGACCATCACGGCGACCTCGGGCAGCGCTACCGTCTCGGCTACCATCACGATCACATCGAATATCAGCCTCGCATTCACCTCGGGCTTCACGCCGCCCGCTTCTTTGGGCACCAGCGCCACCGCCAACATCGCTGTCACCATTACGAACGGACCGCCGAGCGCGACCGTGAACTGGACCGTCACCTGCGGCAGCGCGCAATGCGGAAGCTTCAATCCCACATCGACTGCCAGCACCGTCCAGACGACCTACACCGCTCCCGCCACCATACCCACTGGCGGCACTGTGACCATCACAGCCACCTCGGCCAATGACAGCTCGAAGTCTCTCTCGGCCACCATCACCATCACTCAATCCGCGGTCTCGGTAACCTTCACGCCGGGCTCCACGCCGCCCACTTCCATGCTCATCGCAGGCACCGCCAACATCGCCGCCACTGTCACAGGCGATTCCGGGAACGCAGGCGTCAACTGGTCCTGCACACCGGCCTCACAATGCGGCAGCTTCAACCCCACACACACGGCCAGCGGAAGTACCACCGTCTACACAGCTCCTACATCCGTTCCCAGTGGGGCGAGCGTGACCGTCACGGCCACATCGGCGGATTCCAGTGCGTCCGTCTCGGCGACCATCACGATCGGTTCGAGTATCACCGTCGCATTCAGTTCCACGCCACCCGCTTCTGTGCTTATCGACAGCAATACCAGCATCACCGCCAACGTCAGCGGCGATCCCAACAGCGCCGGCGTCAACTGGTCCTGCACGCCCGCGACGCTGTGTGGAACCTTCACTCCCGCATCGACGGCGAGTGGCGCTGCCACTCAGTACAGCGCTCCCGCCGCGGTTCCGGCCGGAAACACCGTGACCGTTACGGCGGCGTCGATTACCGATTCGACCAAGTCCGCCTCGGCGACCATTACCGTCACATCCAATATCACTGTCGCCTTCACGTCAGGTTTTGCGCCGCCTTCGTCTCTGAACACGGACATCCAGGCGCGGATTGCGGCTACGGTCACGGGCGATCCCGGTAACGCCGGCGTCAACTGGACCGTCACCTGCGGCAGCGCCGGGCAATGTGGAAGCTTCAATCCCGCGCAGACAGACAACAGTGTTCCCACCACCTACACCTCTCCGGTAAACGTTCCCACGGGGAATACCGTAACGGTGACAGCCACCGCGATCAGTGACTTCAACAAGACGATATCCGGCACCATCACCATCACGCAGCCGTCCCCAACCCTGCCCGACGGCACGTACGTCTTCCAGTTGAGCGGGCAAGATAGTAACGTGATTTCCCCCTTTAACGTCGTGGGAGCGTTCACCGTGGTAAGCGGCGCGATCACCGGGGGCGAGCAAGACTTTGTAGATGCGGAAGGACCCGGAAGCGATCAGTTTGCCGCGGACAGCACCATCACTCCCACGACGGATGGCAGCCTGCAAATCGTTCTCGACACCGGCGACTCTGACATCGGTGTGGGGGGCAACGGTCTTGAGACCCTTAACCTGACACTGGTGGCTCCCAACGGCGGCCCCGTTACCTGGTTCGATGGCTTCGCCGCCGGCACTGGAACCATCACAGCACAGGACACGACTGCTGCCAAAGCTTTGCCGCAAAATGGCTATGCCTTCCTCACTTCCGGTTACGACATCTACGGCTACCCCACTGCAATTGGAGGCATCGTTAATGTCGACAACGGGAGTGGCACAGGCAATATTTCCGGCGCCGGCAGCGTGTTCGACATCAATGATCCTGGCTACAACAATGGCGTTGGCATGATCGAGCAGGATCAATCGTTCTCCAACTTCAGTTCGGTCGCCGGAGGCAGTGGTGGAACCAAGCCTGACCAATACGGGAAGGTGGTCTTTACTCTCGTTCCGACCGGCGCTTCCGGAGTGCGCTCATTTAATTTGGCTGGCTATATCATCGACGCCAACTCCATCGCGCTCGTCGAGAGTAATGACCTCTTTGGCGGCACCACCGGCGGGACCGCTTTGGCTCAGGGATCGTCCAACACAGGAAAGTTCGGCACCGCCAATCTTTCCGGCTTTAGCTATGTTGTCGGCGCTCAGGGGCAGGATCCCAATTTCTTCCTGAATTTCGTTGGCGCTTTGACCTTCAATTCCGACCTCTCGGTGTCGGGCACCACCGACTTCAACGATCTCACCCTGCAATCCTCCGGCGCCATAACGGGTGGCACCTACTCGGTGGACGCGAGCGGAACCGGCCGAGCAACCATCATCAACCTCGCTGGGACCGACTTGAACCTCGCCAGTGGGTCGGCGACCCTCCAGGTCTACCTCGACGGCAACGGTAACGCGCTCGTTGCTTCGATGGATATCAATGACGTCGCCGCCGGACCCGCCTTCCAGCAGACCTCTGGCGCATCGCTGTCCGGCAAGTACGCTCTGGGTGCAATTGGAGTCTCGGGACAAACCGCCGATTTCTGGAGCGCAGCCGGCCCCATCAACATTAGCGGCGGCGCCATAGGCTCCAGCAGTTTCACCGACTTCAACTACTTCGATACGCCAAGCCCGAGCGTCTTAGCCCCGGACGTCCCTCTTACCGGGACCGTCAGCTCGTCGAGCAGCATTACCGGTCTTGGCGCAGACAGTATCGCAACACCGCCGCTCACCTCCGACACGTTTGACTTCTACGTTATCGATAGCCTTCGTGCGTTCGGCATCGAGACCGACAACACGCAACTGGGCCTGCTGTATCTCCAACAACCGCCGGCGCCAAAAGCCCATGCGAAAACTCGCAAATAATTTTTGCTTGGGACGGGGCTTCTGCCCCGTCCCGGCCAGCCCGAGCTGTTCGTCACAAAATCGCTAACCAGGAGTCGCGTCCCGAAGCGCCCCCCTTGACTCCTACCCCTGCAATCTGTAACCCTCGCGTACAAACGATTATTTGGGAAAGGTCAATTCAGGAGCCCCTGACCCTCCCCTGCACGACGATTCACAATTCAAACGAGGTTGAAATGACTCGAATGTTTGCCCTTGCCTTTCTTTTCGGGGGCTTGCTCCTGGCTTCCGTCGTCATCGTCAGCGGAGGTGCGCAATGACCTCCCGCCGCGTTGCTCTCATGCTCGTCGTCTTCCTGGCCGTCTTGCTCACTGCCTGCGGCAGTTCCAGTTCCACCGCTTCCCTGTCCGCCGCGCTGCCTGACGGCACTTATGTATTTCATTTGGCCGGGGAGGACTACTCCACGATCACTCAAAACTCGTCTCCCTACTTCGTTGCCGGAGCCTTCACCGTTTCGGGCGGCGTCATTACACAGGGTGAGGAGGACTTCGTCGACGACACAGGCGTGTCTTCCAGCCTTTCCATCCAGGCTATGGGCAGCAGCATCGCTACGACCTCGGACGGGAATCTCCAAATCCGTCTTTACACCGGTCTCTCCGGCCGTGGAGTCAATGGAACCCAGACCATCAATGCTGCGCTGGTTACCAAGTCCAGTGCTCGCATCGCCGAATTCGACGCGGCTGCCTCTGGAACCGGAAGCTTGGACCTTCAATCCAGCACCGCTCAGCCTTCCGGCGGCTATGCATTTTTCGCCGCCGGGTCGGACAAGCGCGCGCTCCCCATCGCATTGGGCGGAATTCTCAACATCGACAACCTGACGGGAGCCGGCACGATCTCGGGTGCAGGCAGCGTATTCGATCTCAACGATGCGCCCACTCTAGGTCTCTTCGCCGCCCAGGTCTTCTCCGCCAGCGCGGTGAGCACTCCCGACTCCTTCGGGCGTGTGCTTTTCACTCTCAACCCCAGCAATACCAGCGTCGGCCAGATCGAGTTAGTCGGCTATGTCGTCAATGCAACAACCATCCAACTCGTCGAGGCCGGGGACATTCTCGGTGCCACCATGGGCGGCACCGCTCTTGGCCAAGGCAGCAATACAGGAACCTTCTCGAATGCCAGCCTCTCGGGATTAACCTATGTCGCGGGCGCTCAAGGCCAGGAAACCGCCGCTGGGCAATGGGCGGTAGGCGCGCCATTGCTCAACTTAGCGGGCGCCCTCACTTTTAATGCCGACGCCAGCATGGGCGGAACAATCTCGTTCAACGACCTCTCCACCAGCGCGGTCCCTGCGGGCAGTATCAATGCGGGCACATATGCCGCCGATACGAACCCGGGTACGGGGCGTGTTACGGTTTCAGGCTTGACCGCCACGAACACGACTACTACTTACGGCCCAGTGACGCTCGAACTCTATCTCGATGGCACCGGCAACGCGTTCGTTATTTCCATGGACGCGAATGACGTCACCTCCGGTGTCGCTTTCCAGCAAACTGCCGGCGCCTCCGTATCCGGGTCCTACGCCATGGCCGCCGACGGAACCACCACCGTCACCACCACCGACCCCATCACCGGCATTACCACCACGATCGTTTATTCCTGGGCCGGTGCAGGGGCGTTATCTGCCGGCAACGGCACGGCGACGGGCTTCACAGATTTCAATGTCCTGAGCAATACTCAGGCGGCTGGCAGCCAGACTGCCGGTGTCGCGCTTAGCGGAACATCCAGCGGCACTGGCAACGTCCTCTCCGGCACTATCGGCGGCCTCGGTGTCGCAGCCACCGTCAACCACTACACCTACTATGTGATCGACAACAATCGAGCATTCGCAATTGAGACGGACGCAGCCCAACTCAGCGAGGCTTTCGCCCAAACGTCAACACCGTAAGCAATCAGGGAATCACGATCAACAGCTTCCAGCGAAAGTGGCGCGCGCAGGTGCGCCACTTTCACCTCGGCTCGGCCGCGCTGGCGGGTCAAGGGCTGGAACCCCATGATTCGCGGGGGCCCGGAGCGGTGGTGCTATCATGGAGACAGTTCTTTGCTGGCTTTTCCCTCAGTGGGGGCGTCCCGGATTCGACGGAGATGCTTGCGGCCAGGAGGCATGCCGTGGTGCACACACCCGTTAATCGCGTGCAAAATGATAATTGCCAATCAACAAATGGCATACGCAGCCTAATTAGTTAGGCAGCCGCTCTCCGCAGCTTTGCTCTCGGGCTGCGAAAGAGCGTCGCACAGAGGGCTGCTCTTCCCTGCTACGTCTGGGTTGGGAAGCTAAGATCTCAGGCTAGCGTTGGCGGTTTCTTGTCCGTTCTGAGCCGACGACGCGAACGTCTTGGGGTAATGCCCAAGGCATGAACCGGAATAAGCATGTAGTCTCCTTGCCAGTAACATTTTCGGACGCGGGTTCGACTCCCGCCGCCTCCACCACTTCCTTTTTTAGCCACTGCCGCCGTCCGCGCGCCTAAGCCCTGGACTGCGGTTCGGGTATATACTAAAACGTTTTCGGCGCTCTCCCTTCAATCAAACATCTCTCGCAGCGCCAGAAAGGCACGACTATGGCGTCACCAGCAGTAGATTTTGCGCGGTCAAATCAACCGCGGTTTGTCGATGAACTCAAAGCCCTCCTCCGCATTCCCAGCATCAGCACCCTCGACGAGCACAAAGGCGATGTGCAGAAGGCCGCGGAATTTGTGGCCAATGAACTCCGTCGAATCGGCATGAACAATGTGGAGATCATTCCTACCCAGGGACATCCGTTGCTTTACGCCGACTGGCTGCACGCCCCCGGCAAGCCCACCGTGTTGATGTATGCGCACTACGATGTGCAGCCGGCCGACCCAATCGAGGAGTGGCACACGCCTCCGTTTGAGCCGACCGAGCGCAACAACAACATCTACGCGCGCGGCGCAGTCGACGATAAGGGCCAGCTCTGGATGGAAGTGAAGGCGCTCGAATCGCTTTTCCAGGCGCATGACGGCAAGCTGCCCATCAACGTCAAGGTTATTTTCGAAGGCGAAGAAGAAGTGGGTGGCGAGGCGATCGCCGAATACGTCCGCAAGCAGAAAGCCAAGCTGAAAGCCGATTTCGCCCTGGTCTGCGACACCGAGCTGTTTGCGCCCAACCTTCCAACCCTTTGCGTTGGCCTGCGCGGCCTCGTCTATACCGAAATCGAAGCCTACGGTGCCAAGACCGACCTGCACTCGGGCGTCTACGGAGGCGCGGCGCCCAATCCGTTCTTCGCCCTGATCGAAATCATCAGCAAGCTGAAGGACTCCAAGGGCAAAGTGCTGATCCCCGGTTTCTATAGCAAGGTGAAAGCGCCCAGCAAGGACGAACTGAAAGCCTGGAAGCGGCTACCCTTCAACGAGGAACATTATCGCAAAACCGAAGTCGGCTCCAAGGTCCTGACGGGGGAGCCCGGTTACTCGGTGCTCTATCGCACCTGGGCGCGTCCGACGCTTGAGGTCCACGGCATGCCGGGAGGCTTCACTGCCGCAGGCGCCAAAACCGTGATCCCGGCCAAGGCTGCCGCCAAGGTTTCCATGCGCCTGGTGCCGAACCAGGACCCCGACGACATCCTCAAGCGTTTCACGGCGTGCGTGAAGAAATCACGCCGAAGGGTATCGAGACGAAAATCAAAGTGCACAGCAAAGGCCCGGCCGGCGTGGTCGGCACTGACAATCACTTCATACGCGCGGCCACCGAAGCGCTGCACGACACGTTCAAGAAAGAGACGGTCTTCATTCGTTCTGGCGGGTCGATTCCGATCGTTACGGACTTTCAGGATGTGCTCAAGATTCCATCGGTGATGATGGGTTTTGGGCTGCCCGACGACAATCTGCATGCCCCCAACGAGAAGTTCCACATTCCGAACTTCCATCGGGGAATTGAGACCATCTGCCTGTTCTTTGAGAAGCTGGGCGAATAAGACCTTTAACCACAGGGTACACGGAGGATCACGGGGATTTATTGGTCACGACTTGTGATCCTCCCGCTACCTTGTGGTTGGTGTTTTTCCTTGTCGCTCTCTACGCCCCGCAGTGCCGACCGCGTCCCGCACCTCCTCCGGTACCCGCCAAGGTGCGGGTTTAAGCTAAAATAAGGGATTCGAGGCTTTCTTGTATGCGCGTCCGGCTGGCGGCTTCAGCGGTGCTGTTTGTGATGATTGCGTTGGTATCGGCGCCCTGGCTCCAGTCGGAGTCGGAACAGGGCGTGCCGCAGTTACAACGCGGCTGCGCCGGCGAAAGGCGAAAAGCTGCTGCCGATCCTGACCAAGGATCAGCTTTCGGGATTGAACGCGCAGTACGCGTACCAGACTCATGCTTACGAACTCGCGGCCAGGATTCCCAAGGTGCTTTACCAGCAGCCGTGCTATTGCTACTGCGACCGCGGCATGGGACACACCAGCCTGCACAGTTGCTTTGCCGGAACTCACGGCGCCGAGTGCAGCACCTGCCTGAAGGAACTTTATTACACGTACACCATGTACAAGCAGGGCAAGACGGCGCGCCAGATCCGGGCTGGCATTATCAAGGGAGATTGGAAGCTGATCGATCTGGAGAAAGCAGCCAGCATTGAGTAAGCGAACCGCTGATCGAGGATTTCCAGCATCTCCGATTTCCGGTAACAGCATTTTCACTTCAATTTGAAATGAGGGCTCTTAATGGCACCGAAAGCGATACCCGAAGAAACAGCCTGCTGAGGATCCGCGCCATACGCAGGCGGTCAAAGACTACGAAACCGGGCTCCGCGCCATGCAGGAACACAAGTTCGAGAAGGCCAAAGCCAGCCTGCAGAAAGTGCTGACCGGACCCAACAAGTCGGTGGTCGACCGCGCCAAAGTGCACATCGAAACCTGCGACCAGCACCTGGAAACGCCGGCCTTGCACTTCAAAAGCTCGGAAGAGCACTTTGACTATGCGATTTCACTGATGAATACGGGCGAATATGACGTGGCGCGGCGAGCATCTCGACAAGCTGCTGAAGCAGGAGCCGAAGTCCGACTATGTGCTTTTGGCCTGGCTGCCTTGCATTGCCTTACCGGCCATGTCGAAGACTCCCTCAAGACGCTCAACGAGGCCATTCAGGCGAATCCGGCACTGCGCTTCCAGGCTCGCAACGATATCGACTTCCAGAATCTGGCCGAAGATCCGCGCTTCACCGAACTGCTCTATCCCGATCCCGGCGTGGAAGACGTGGAATCGTTGAAAGAAGAAAGCACCGCCTACTAGCGGCGACTCTGAGGCGTTATGGGCCCCCACGCGCGCACGAATTCGCCGGATCTGGACAACGTGAACACCGATTTGCGCGTGGTCGCGATCGGCGGCGGGACGGGACTCTCCACGCTTCTGAAAGGGCTCAAGCGCTACGTCCTGACGCCCGCGCTCGCCGCCTCCGGCCAGACCGCTATCCGCGAACTTGTCGGGCGTGGTCACGGTCAGCGACGACGGCGGCTCGAGCGGCCGGCTCCGCAAAGAGTTCAACATGCTTCCGCCCGGCGACGTGCGCAACTGCATCGTCGCCCTTTCCGAAGATGAAGCGCTGCTGTCGCGCCTCTTCCAGCACCGCTTTCAGAAAGGCTCCGGCCTGGAAGGCCACAG
Organism: uncultured Acidobacteriaceae bacterium; assembly: GCA_963791085.1. Taxonomy (GTDB): domain Bacteria; phylum Acidobacteriota; class Terriglobia; order Terriglobales; family Acidobacteriaceae; genus Acidiflorens. Next base: position 1,924,812 of record CAWBQG010000001.1, read on the forward strand.
CTTCGGCAATCTTTTTCTCGCTGCGCTCACTTCCCTGACCGGAGACTTCGCCGAAGCAGTCCGCCTCTCGTCCGAGATTCTGCTCACCCGCGGTCGTATTTATCCCGCGACTACCTCGAACGTCGAACTTGAAGCTCAATTTGAGGATGGGTCGCGCGTCCGCGGCGAAACCCGCATCACCGCCAGCAAGGGAAAAATTCGTGAGCTGTTTCTGGTGCCTCCCGACGTCAAGCCTCTCCCTCAAACACTCGAAGCCATCTCATCCGCCGACCTGATCACGATCGGTCCAGGCTCTCTTTTTACCAGTTTGATTCCGAATCTGCTGGTGCGTGGAATCGTGGAGGGGATCGTTGCGTCGCCGGCCGTCAAGATCTATGTTTGCAATCTGATGACGCAGGCGAATGAAAGTTTAGGATTAAGTGCCGCCGATCATATCCGCGCACTCAACGGCCACGCTCATGCTCAACTATTTGACTACGCCATCATCAACCAAAAGCCCGCGTCAGCTGAGATGAAAGCCAAGTACGCTCTCGAAGGCGCTTCGCAAATCGCGATTGACCTGGAGGCCATCGAGGCTCTCGGCGTCTGCCCTGTCCTCGGCGATTATCTTGACGAGGGCGCGGTCGCCCGCCATGCCACCGAGCGGGTGGCGCATGATCTGATGGAGTTGATGGCGCAGGCGCCCGCCCGGCACGCCAACTCGCGCTGAGCCGCCTCAACCCTGTCAACCTGGGGATTGCGCGGATCGCGTTATATTGACTAAACATGGCAAAACGTTCAGGCAAGAATGCGAAATCATCTCCGGCTCATCCCCTCCGCGTGGCCATCGCCATCATGGCGGCCGGAAAGGGCACGCGGCTTAAATCAAAGCATCCGAAAGTGCTGCATGAAATTGGCGGCAAGCCGATCCTCGCGCACGTCATTGCCACCGCTGCCCGCGTCGTACCCGCAGCCGACATTTTCGTGATCATTGGCCATGAGGCCGAGCGCGTGCGCCAGGCTGTCAGCGGAATGGGCGTGAATTTCGTGCTCCAGCCAGAACAGCGCGGCACCGGCCACGCTCTCATGGTCGCCCGCGACGCCCTCGTCCCCTATGAACAAGTCATCGTGCTTTCCGGCGATGCGCCCCTTATCACGGCCGATACCGTTCAGAAGCTGAGCGCTTTTCACAACACCCGGAATGCGGCAATGACGCTGTTGACCGCCGATCTCGCCAATCCTTTTGGATATGGCCGCGTTCTTCGTAAATCTGCGAAAAGTCCCGAGGTTCGAGCCATCGTTGAAGAAAAAGCCGCAAGCCCGGCCCAAAGGAAGATTCGTGAAATCAATTCCGGGTTCTATGCATTTTCCGTGCCCGCGCTCTACCAGCACATCGGTGAACTTTCCACCGACAATCCTCACCATGAGTATTACCTGACCGACATGGCGAGAATCTTTCACCGCGCGCGCAAGAAGGTTGTCGCGCTCAAGACCGCCGATGCGGCGGAGGTTCTCGGCAGCAACACGCGGGCCGAGATCGTCGATCTCGACGCGCGCCTGCGTCTTGCGAAATGCCATCAGCTCATGGCCGAGGGCGTCACGATTTTCCAACCGCAAACCTGCGTGATTGACAGCGACGTTCTCGTGGGCGCCGACACGGTAATCGAGCCGTTCGTTCAGTTGCTCGGCAAAACGAGAATCGGCGACGACTGCCGCATCCGCTCTTACAGCATTGTTAAGGATTCCGAGATCGCCAGCAACGTAATCGTCAATCCGCTTACCCTCACCGACAACGCCCGCATTGGCCGCGGCGCCATCGTTGGACCCTATTCTCGCCTGCGGCCGGGCAGCGATATCGGAGAGGATGCCCACGTTGGCAATTTCGTCGAGACCAAGAAAATCAGGCTGGGCAAAGGATCGAAGGCCAATCACCTGACCTATCTCGGCGACGCCGAGATAGGAGAGAGAGTCAACGTAGGCGCAGGAACCATCACGTGCAATTACGACGGCGTCAACAAACACAAAACGGTGATTGAAGACGACGTGTTCATCGGCAGCGACTCTACACTGGTCGCGCCCGTGAAAGTTGGCCGCGGGGCTTATGTGGCCGCCGCCAGTTGCATCACCGACGACGTGCCCGCGGACGCGCTCGCCCTGGGCCGCGCCCGGCAAACAACAAAAGAAGGCTGGGCCGCTGCCAAGCGGCGCACTCTCGCCTCCATGAAGTCCCAGGCGCGGGAACGTTGAGGGCGTTCCTTATTCCAGTGGTGTAAAAAAAAGCGGCCCGTTCGCGCGGGCCGCTTTTGCTGTCTGAAACATCTCCGACTGTCAGTGCGATATTGCCGCAAACAGCGGCGTTTGCATCAGCGCCTGAAACTTCTGGTCGTCGCTCTTGAAGTGCATCGTCAGGTTGGAGCCGTCGGAATCCACCGAGGCAGCATCGAACGCTGCCTTCTCCGCCGGCGTCGAGTTCATCTTCTTGTAAAGTATGCCTGCCTTCGCCACCGACGACAAAGTAGCCGCGGTCATCGAATCGGCCGTCTGTACGTTCAGGTCAAAGCTAACACCGCTCTGGAAGTTCATCGAGTAACGCGACGCCAGGATCCTCTTCTTCACCGCATCGTAGTCCGCTATTTTGGCGGCATCACCTAAGAACGAGTGCACCATCGCCTGCGTTCCCTGCTGATCCAGAATGCTCCATACGGCCGCGCCATCCACGGCCGACATCTGGTCCGACATTGTCTGGTTCGAATCCATCGAAGGCCGCTTGCCGTCGCGCGTATCCAGAGCGCTGTGCAGCGACGCATCGGGTCCAAAGGCCAGCGTGTTGTCGTCCAGGAACGTCATCACATATCCGTTAGCCATTGGATAGACACTGGTCGTGCCATACTTCGTCGGCGCAATCTTCTTAGCTTTCAGTTTTTTGAGCACCGCTTTGGCGGAAAACGATCCTTGCGCCACACACACAGTCTGGATGCCAACCTTTGCCGTGCGGAATGAGATGAAGTTCAACTGATCGACATCGTTTTCGGAATCGATTCCCACTCCCTTGAGCGAGGCCTCGAACTCCTTCAGGTCCTGCGGCAGCACCTGATCCTTCAATTTTTGCGCGGTCGGCGAATCCTTCAACGACCGATAGTCCACGCCAATCAACTGCTGAATCTCAGACGGCACCAACGCGCGCGCCGACGATGCAATCGGCATCGCCATGCCCGCCACAGCCGACAACAACAGCACTACCAGACAAACTTTCTTCATAAAGCTCCTCAACAAAAGGGGATCTGCACGGTTAGATGCATTCAAACCCGTGTAATGATGATTTGTCTTTATTTTAGTCCCTATTGCGCCATGTGCAGGGGTACCAAAGTTTGCTCCCCCGCGCTGAGGGTAGAACGCGAGAAAACCTCGGACTTGCGCTGCAAGAAGCCTACGGCTTTGAGTGCTGGATCGTTGTCGTGGCGCTGACAGTTGAAGCTTTTTCCGCGGCTTTCTGTGCTGCAGTTTTCCTGAGCATTCCTACTCCTGTAGCGCCGCCGCCTTCTGCCGCGTCGCCGCCACAAACGCTTCGTCCTTCAGCGATTCCAGGTTGATCTCCACGTTCGCCAGCGCACCCGCTCGCGCGGCCTTTGCCAACGCAACCGCAGTCGCCAGATCCGACTTCATATTCGGGTTCGTGATCGGAATCAGTTTGCTCGTGATCTGCACCACTTCGACCACCCGTTCGGCCACGCCCAGCGGCACGCTCGTCGCCTGCTTCAACGCGGCGTTGATGGCGCCGGCGCCATCTGAGGATTCTTTCGCCGCCTTGTAGGCTTTCATAACCAGGTTGTAGGATTCCGCGTCCGCGTCGATTGCCGCCTTCAGTTCCTCGCGCAGTTGACCGAGCCGCGCGATCGCCTCGCTCAACGGTGTCTCATGCTGCAAATAAGCTTTCTTCCCGCGCGACATGGACGCGACCATGTTCGCGAGCGCAGCCGCCATTGCGCCGGCCGCCGCAGCCGCGCTGCCGCCGCCGGGAGTCGCCGTGGGCGCGGCCAGTTGCTCGATGAACGGTTCGACGCCTGCGCGCAGGCCGCCGACCGCCATCTTTCCGCCCATCACCGCGGCCAGCCGGTTTTCGAGAATCAACGAAGAATCGAAGTTCTCCACCTGCAGAAACCACTCCGCGGCTTGCTCAAGCGCCTTCTTGGGAATCAAGCCAACAATCTCGCTTGAAACCGGAATCACGCCATAGCGCGCCGCCTCGCGCTTTACATACTCGAAAGCGCGGTGAATGGGCGTCTGCTCGAAGTCGGTCAGGTTCATCGAAACCTGCGCCATCCCGCGCACCAGGAATCCCGCACCCTTCACAAAGCGCAGGCCGCCGTTTGAAAAGCGCACAGCTTTCGCGACTTTCTTGGCGATGTCGACGTCAGGCGTATTCAGAAACACGTTGTAAGCGACCAGAAACTTGCGTGCGCCCACCACGGTCGCGCCCGCCGTCGGATGCACGCGCGGCTCGCCGAAGTCAGGCTTGCGCGCCGGGTTCGTCGCAATGTCGGCCCGGATGCCTTCAAACTGCCCGCGCCGGATGTTTTCGAGGTTCTGGCGCTCGGGCGTAGCCGCAGCGGCCTCGTACAAATAAACCGGGATCTGAAACCGCTTCCAGATTTCCGCGCCCACGTGCTTCGCCATGGTCACGCAATCTTCGATCGTCACCCCATCAATCGGGATAAACGGCACCACGTCGGTTGCGCCCATGCGCGGATGCGCGCCCTGATGTTTGGTGAGGTCGATCAACTCGGCGGCCTTCCCTGCCCCGCGAATCGCCGCCTCCTGAATCGGTTCGCGCTCGCCGACCAGAGTGATGACGCAGCGGTTATGGTCGGAATCCATCTCGCGGTCGAGAAGAAAGACGCCGGGAATTTTCATTGCCTCGATAATGGCGTCAACCTTGGCCTTATCGCGGCCTTCAGAAAAATTAGGAACACATTCCACAAGAGTGCTTGGCATATGCGAGAAGGATAAAGCGGCCTGCCCACTCCCGCAACCGGCCCCGGATGCTAGAATCTCCTGCACCATCGGTCACCGCAGAAAACATTGCCCAGGAGGGCACAATGCCCAAGTTCGTCATCGAGCGCGACATTCCCAACGTGGGGAAGCGTTCCCCACAGGAACTCCAAGCCGTCTCGCAGAAATCGTGCAGCGTTCTCCACAAGCTTGGACCGCAGGTGCAGTGGCTGGAGAGCTTCGTCACGGACGACAAGATCTACTGCATCTACATCGCGCCCAATGAGGAGAGCATTCGCGAGCACGCCCGCCAGGGAGGCTTCCCGGCCAACCGCATTTCAGCTGTCCGTTCTATCATCGGACCGACAACAGCAGAAGGTTGAGCGACCGGGGCGTGAGTAACATAGGCAGCGCGGACGCTAACGGACCCAACGTCAACAGGCCAGACGCCGGCAGACCAGGTGTACGCAGGCCAACCATTGGTGTATTCGATTCCGGCGTCGGCGGGCTTACTGTTTTGCGCGAACTCGTCCACCACATCCCCGATGCCGACTACCTATACTTTGGCGATACGGCGCGCTTGCCCTATGGCTCCAAGTCCGCTGCCACCGTCGCCCATTATGCCGTCGGCGCAATCCACCATCTGCAATCGCAAGGCGCCGAGCTGCTTGTAATCGCCTGCAACACTGCCACTGCGCTTGCCTTCGACGAGATCCGCGCCGCCTCCCAGGTGGAAGTCATCGGCGTGGTCGAGCCCGGAGCTGACGCCGCTGCCCTTGCCAGCCGCAATCACCGAGTCGTTGTCATCGGCACCGACGCCACCATCTCCAGCCACGCCTACCGGCGAGCCCTTGAGGCCAGAAATGTTGCCGTGGAAGAAAAGGCATGTCCGCTCTTTGTTCCTCTGGTCGAAGAAGGCTGGATTGACCATCCCGTGACCGAGCAGGTTGCCCGCATCTATCTGGACGAGGCCTTTTCCGACGACGCTCGCGACGCCGATGTTCTCGTTCTGGGCTGCACCCACTACCCGCTTCTCAAGCCGCTGCTGCGGCGAATCGCGCCTTCGCACGTCACCATCGTCGACTCTGCCGAGTCCACCGCACACGATGTTGCCCGCCAACTCCAGGTTCACCCGCTTGCAGCCTCGTCAGATGCGGAACGCCGCTCAACCGGCCGCCTGAAATTCTTCGCGACCGATTCTGCCGAGAAATTCAAGAAGATGGGCACTCGCTTCCTGGGCCTTCCCGTAGAGAACGTCGTGCATGTGGATTTGAAAGAGTAAGTAGAAGAGCTGCGGGCCTCGAGTCGCGAGTCTCGACCAGCCCAGTCTGAGCATGCTCGAGGCTCGTGTCTCCAAAACAAAAACGGCCGCTTGGCGCGGCCGTTCTTCGGGCTCCTGAATTTTGTGCCGAAAATCTAGTACAACCGGAAGCTCACTTCCACGTTGATCTGGACCGCTACCGGCTTGTTGTCCTTCATCGCCGGCTCAAAGCGCCAGTTCTTCACGGCTTCAATCGCCTTCTCATCCAGGCCCAAACCCAGCGTGCGCTGCACTTTGATATCGCGCGGCTTGCCATCGGGACCGACGATCAGCCACAGCACGCACGTCCCCTGAAACTTCGCTTTGCGCGCTTCCTCCGAGTACTCCGGATCGGGCGCATAGATCGCCTTCGGGGCCGAAACGCCGCCGCCTACGCGGAACGCTCCTCCACCCGTGCCACCGCCGTGACCCGGCCCAAATCCAGGGCCCTCGCCGCTACCGACTCCGCCGCCGCTGCCCGAGCCAATGCCTCCACCCGAACCGGTTCCATTCGATGGAAAGGCCGCTGGCATATGCGATAGCGGATCGCCCAGGTTGGGCAAATTCGGCTGCTGCAGGTGAACGTCCGGCGGAATCACTACCGTCGGTTCCATCGGCAGCTTCGGATCGAGGTTCCGAACAACGACCATGGGCGGCGTGAACTGCTGCATCGATTGCCTCGGCAAACGTCCCTGCGACGCCTGTAGCTTGTCGCGATCGCCGCCACCGCCGCCACCGCCTGAAACCGTCTTCGAAGGCTGTAACGTGGGCATGTCGCTCGGAGCGATCAGTTCCACAGATTCCTTCGGCTTCACGATCTCCTTCACCACGCGTTGGCCCAGAATTGTGCCCACAATAAGCAGCGCCAGCGCCACCACGTGCACCACCGTAGAGCCGACCGCGCCCTTGCCCCGGTAGTTGTAGAAGCCCCAAATGTCGCGCACCGGCACTGGTTTCGAAGTCAGCACCAGTGGCGGCAGTTTTTTCGGGAAAAAGAAGTCGTCAATATTGCGGAACAGAGATTTCCAGAGGGGATCATCCAGCGTCTGGTTGTGCAGCAGCAGATCGAACTCGGGTTCGGCTTCCGGTCCCGGCAAGTTCCTCGCTGTGTCGCTATCGCCCATATCTTCCTGGAGTCGCCCCGCCTATGAACCCGGGGCAAATCGAACCAACCACAATCTCAATAAGCCCAACCACCCAGTTGGATGCACGATCCAGCTCTCACGGCCCCCTGAAAAATCCACAGAGGCAACCGTTGCATCAACTCACGCAACAGGTTAGATGCCGGACCTCTTTACGATCTTCAGAAAATTGTACACGCTTTTGCCCGGCTCGAAGCAGTCACTTTTCAAATTCGCACCCGAATGTGCCTCTCTAATAGACAGTGTCCTTCGGCGCTCCCTATAATGAAAAGATTCAATCATTTGGAGAGCCTAGCTGGTGCCGACGGACCTGAAATCCACCATCAACTTGCCCAAAACCGCCTTCCCCATGAAGGCAAATCTGCCCCAGAATGAGCCCAAAATGCTGGCGCGGTGGGAGCAGGAGAAACTCTACGACCGCATCCGGGCGGCGCGCAAGGGTTCGCCCCCCTATATCCTCCACGACGGCCCGCCCTACACCAGCGGCCCTATTCACCTCGGCACGGCGATGAACAAATGTCTCAAGGACTTCATCGTCAAGTCCAAAACCATGTCCGGCTTCGATGCACCCTACGTGCCCGGGTGGGATTGCCATGGCCTTCCGATTGAAATCAAGGTAGACAAAGAACTGGGCGGAAAAAAACTGCAGATGCCCGCCCTGTCCGTGCGCGCGGCGTGCCGCAAGTACGCGCAGAAATTCCTCGATCTTCAGCGGCAGCAGTTCAAACGCATCGGCGTCTTCGGCCGCTTTGACCATCCTTACGCCACTATGACTCCGCAGTACGAGTCGGTGGTGCTTCAGACTTTTTTCTCGTTCTACGAGAATGATTTCGTCTACAAGGGCCTGCGCGCGGTTTATTGGTGCATGCACGACGAGACGGCGCTGGCCGAAGCGGAAGTCGAGTATGAGAATCACACCAGCCCTACCGTCTGGGTGAAATACGCGTTCGCTGACGATCCGGCAAAGATTGATCCGTCGCTTGCCGGGAAAAAGCTCTCAACCATCATCTGGACGACAACTCCCTGGACACTGCCCGCCTCGATGGCAGTCGCGTTCCATCCCGATGAAGAATATGTAGCACTCGAATCGGGCGGCGAAGCGTATATCGTAGCCGCGAAGCTTGCGAATGACACCGCTGCCAAATGCGGCTTGGCCGATCCGCACGCCCTCGCCCATTTCCCCGGACGCAAACTCGAGCGCCTCAACTTTCAGCACCCCTTCCTCGATCGCAAAGTGCTCGGCGTGCTCGCCGACTACGTCACCATGGATACCGGCACGGGCGTTGTCCATACCGCGCCCTCGCATGGCGCCGAGGACTTTATGACCGGTGTCAAGTACGGCCTCGACGCGACCAGCAATGTCGACGAGAAAGGAATCCTGCGCAACGGCCTGCCCGAATATGAGGGCAAGCGCGTTTGGGATGCGAATCAGCCCATACTCGATCTGGTAAAAAGCCGTGGCGCGTTGCTGCACTCCGAAAAAACCGAGCACTCCTATCCTCACTGCTGGCGCTGCCATAATCCCGTGATTTTCCGCGCCACCGAGCAGTGGTTCATTTCGATGGAAACGCCTATGCCGGGCGGAACGGGTAAAGATGACACGCTGCGCACGCGCACGCTCAGCGAAATCAAGAGAGTGAAATGGGATCCTGCCTGGGGCGAAGAACGTTTGTCTAACATGATCCAGACTCGCCCCGACTGGTGCATTTCCCGCCAGCGCATCTGGGGAGTGCCGATCGCCGTCTTCCTTTGCGAAAGCTGCGGCAAGCCGCTCAACGACCCCGCAATCAATAAGAAGGTCGTCGAACTCTTCGCGCGTTTGGGCGCCGACGCCTGGCTCATGCCAGAGTCCGACAGTATTGTTCCCGCCGGGACCAAATGCCCGTACTGTGCCGGCACAAAATTCGAAAAAGAAACCGACATTTTTGACGTGTGGCTCGAATCCGGCGCCAGCTACCTGGCGCTGATAGGGGCCGAGCCTGAGTATCCCTGGCCCTCCGATCTTTATCTCGAAGGCGGAGACCAGTATCGCGGTTGGTTTCAGTCTTCCCTGCTCTGCGCCATGGGCACGCACGCATCGCCGCCTTACAAGAACGTGGTCACACCCGGCTGGACGCTCGACGATAAAGGCCAGGCCATGTCGAAGTCGCGCGGCAACGATGTCGATCCCGTGGATATCTCAAGCCGCCTGGGCGGCGAGGTTGTCCGCTTGTGGGTCGCATCCGTTGATTTCCGCGAGGACGTAGTCGGCTCGGAAGCGCTCATGCAGCGCATCGGCGAGGATTATCGCAAGATTCGCAACACCTTCCGCTACATCCTGAGCAACCTCGGCGATTTCGATTCCAAGCAGGACGCGGTCCCATTCGAAATGATGGAAGAACTCGACCAGCACATGCTGCGCCAGACCTGCGCGTTCGCATCCGACGTAAAGAGCGCGTACGACGAGTTTGCTTTCCACAAGATCTACCACCGCGTGAATCACTTCTGCATCGTGGATCTGAGCGCGTTCTATTTCGACGTCCTCAAGGATCGCCTCTACATTTCCGCTCCCAAGTCGCACGCCCGGCGGTCGGCGCAAACAGCCGTCTGGCGCATCGGCGAAGCGCTCGTCCGCCTGCTCGCGCCAATCATGACTTTCACTTGCGAAGAAGTGTGGCAGTATCTGCCCAAGGTCGAAGGCCGCGCTGCAAGTGTTCACTTGGCGTTGTTCCCCTCGGCGGCAGACATTCTCGGGCCCAGCGTTACGGCTCGAGACGAGGCACAATCGAAGAACTGGGAGTCACTCCGCTCCATCCGCGACGAAGTGCTGAAAGCACTCGAGGAAGCCCGCAACAGCAAGCTCATCGGCACCGGCCTCGAAGCTCAGGTCCACCTCACCGCCCCCGAACCCGTGTACGCAGTCCTGAAGCGTTATGAATCGCAACTACGTTACTTGTTCATAGTCTCAGCAGTAGAGACGCGGCTTGCCGCGTCTCCCGACGGCCACTCAGGCGCAGTCAAAGTCGAGGTCAAGAAAGCCGACGGCCAGAAGTGCGAGCGCTGCTGGAATTACTCAACGCACGTGGGCGAGGACAAGACCTATCCGACGGTCTGCGAACGCTGTAGCGCTGTCCTCAAAGAACTTTGATCGTGTGGCGCGGACACTCCTGTCCGCGCCCATATTGTTCCTGATGCTCACGACGAGCGAGAGTGCTTCCGAATGTCGCCTGAGGGCAGAACGCTTCTTCTGATCACCGCTTCGTCCCCGGATATTCAACGGGTGCGACGGTCCCGCGTCCTGAACTTCCAGCAGATCACTATGCCGTACCTGGCTGCTTTCGTGCCTTCCCACTGGATAGTCCTCCACGTGGATGAAGCCGCGGAACCGGTCGATTTCGAGATCCACGCAGACCTGGTAGCAATCACCTTTCACACCCCCAGCGCGCCGCACGCCTACGATCTTGCGGCTCGTTTCGGGCAGCGCGGAATCACGGTGGCGCTGGGCGGGCCGCACGTAACCCTGCTGCCCGACGAAGCGCAGGCGCACGCGGATGTGATCTTCATCGGAGAGGCTGAGTTGCACTGGCCGCGATTTCTCGCGGAGTTTGAGGCCGGGAGTTACGCCAGACGCTACGACTGTCTTGAGCCGCCCGCGCTCGACCAGGCCCCGGCATCGCGGCAAGATCTGTTTCATCGGCGCGACCACACCGCCGGAGTTTTGTTTGCCACCCGCGGCTGTGCGTTTCGATGCGATTTCTGCACCATAGCTGTGATGTACAAGGGGAAACTGCGCAAGCGGCCGGTGCAGGCGGTCGCCGAGGAGTTCGCTTCCTTCCACGGCAAAATCATTATCTTGTGGGACGACAACATCGCGGGCGACATCGAGTACGCCAAGGAGCTGTTCCGCGCGCTCGCGCCCCACCGGAAATGGTGGAGCAGTCAGGCCAGCATCCATGCGGCCAATGATGATGAGTTTCTGGAGTTGGCCGCGCGCAGCGGATGCAAGCAACTCTTTGTCGGGCTCGAGTCGGTCTCGCAGGCCAGCCTGAACGCAGTCTCGAAAGCCTTCAATCATGTGGACGAGTACGCGCGGGCCATCGAGCGCATTCATGCGCATGGCATGTCGGTCCAGGCCGGAATTGTCTTCGGCTTCGACCATGACACGACGGCGGTCTTCGCGGAGACGCTGGATTTTCTGGAGACATGCGCGGTCCAGAACGCAACCTTCAACATCCTGACGCCCTTTCCCGGGACTCGTCTGTTTGAACGGTTAGAGGCGGAGGGCAGGATCCTCACGCGCGACTGGAGCAAGTACAACGGCCGCGCCGATGTGGTGTTCCAACCCCGGCACATGAGCCCCGACGCGCTGCTCGCAGGGTACAAATATGCACTCGCGAGGTTCTACTCGTTCGCGAGCATCCGCAGGCGCCTGTCACGCTCCCGAACGCAGCTGTTTTGGACCTTGCCCTTGAACCTCGCCTATGCTTTCGCCCTTCGCCATCGCGGTAGTATTGTGCGGGCGCGGCTGACAGAGCCGCAAATGGGCAGTTGCGCCACCTTGACTGAGCCGTGAAGCAACTTGGCGCAAAATCGTCAAAACGCGATAGTCTTGAACCAGTTCCCCTAAAATGCGCAAATATTATTTTCTGATCGCCCTCTTCGTCCTCGCCCTCGACCGCGGCACCAAGTGGACGATCTCTCACCGCCTGACCATGCACGACAGCATCACGGTCATCCCCAGCTTTTTCCGCATCATCCACACCGAAAACCCGGGCGCGGCTTTCGGCATTTTCGCCGACTCGCCTTCACCCTGGAAAATTGTCCTGCTGATCTTGTTTTCGGTCGTCGCGTTGCTGATCGTCTCCGCGCTGCTCTGGAAAACAAGCCATACCATGACCGCAACCGGGGTCGGCCTGTCCTTGATTCTCGGCGGCGCGCTCGGCAATCTTTGGGATCGAATTGTCAGCCACCGCGTTGTGGACTTCCTGCTCTTCTATATTGGCCACTACCAGTGGCCCGCCTTCAACGTCGCCGATAGCGCCATTGTCGTCGGAGCCAGCCTGCTGGTGCTTGAGATCCTGCTTGCGAAACCGTCCCGCCAACAGGCAGCGTAGGCGTTCTGGTCCGTCCAGGCGAGAAACGGCGGGTCACAACTCGATACATTCCGCGGGGCGCGGACCCGTGATCTTGAGAATCAGGCGCGACCAGATAGCAACCAGCACCAGCGGCAGGCTGTTCGCAAGAAATTTCAAGCTACGCCAGTACAACCCATCGCGAAGTCCCTCGATAAACCAGTAATAAAGGGGGCCGCCGAGAAAGGCGTATCGCTCCAGCCGGCAGGAAGGACCACCCGGATACTCTCCGTTCTTTTCCTTGCGAACCAGCATCCCCATGGTCTCTACAAATCGTCCAACCTGGTGGACCGTATTCTGCTCGTGAACTCGATAGGCGACCGTGGGATGGGACAAAATCTGGATCGTCTTGCCCGAATAGCCCAGCTTCATCGCCAAGTCGTCGATATCGGAAGGGAAAATTTCCTCCGTGAAGCCTCCCACGCTCAGGAAGACCTCGCGGTCGACGACGATGGCGCTGGCGCTGCCCCGGTACGAGTGATCCTTGTGGATCAGCGCATCATACTCGGCAATTTCCACCGTGCGGCCAAAATCGGCGAACCGAGGCTCGGGGACTGGTCCTTGAAAGAAGAGCCTCGGGCAAAGAACGATCTTGGGCTGTTTCAGTTCGACGATGCGTGCGTACAGATCTAGCGCCCAGGGCAGGTAAAGGTCGTCCCCGTCCAAAAAGACCAGGTATTGGCCTTTTGCTGCCGCGGCGCCATCATTGCGGGCAATGTTGGCCCCAAGGTTCTTCTCGTGCCGAATGAGAAGAATCCTGTCGCCATACTCTTCCAGAATTTGTACCGACCCGTCAGTGGAGGCGTCGTCCACCACGATAATTTCCTTGTCGGAATAAGGTAGGGCCAGGGCGGAATCGACGGTTTCACGCATGAAACGCGCTTGTTCGTAACAAGTGATAACAAGACTGAATTTCGGCATCTCGATGATCTCCGAGCGGGCTGGCCGGACGAAAAGGGTTGGACCATTATCAGTACTGGTCAAGGTCAATGTACTCTGGCGGCCTTAACGGCGGCAGTGATTCTTGCAAACTTCCGGAATGGTTGTCTGTTACGAAGGAAACCGGATCCATCTCAGGATTTGTCGTTTGTTGGTCGAAGGATGGCAGTGGATGTCGCTCAAATGAAGGGCCGCTGCCCGGAGCGAACGGCTACGGCGTCTCGTACAGCCGCCGGTACACGCTCGCGTTGCGCAGAATGGCTTGCACGTACTCGCGCGTCTCTGTGAACGGAATCGATTCGACGAACTCCTGCGGATCGCGGTAGTGGCCCTCGCCCAGCCAGTCGGCCACGCGATCGCTGCCCGCGTTGTAGGCGGCAAGCGCATATTCGAACTGTCCGTTGTACTTGTCGACCATGTCCTTGAAGTAGCGCGTGCCGAGTTCCAGATTTACCGCCGGGTTATAAAGCTGTGGTGGCTTATATCCTTTCAGCTTTACCTGCTTGGCCACCGTCTTTCCGGTTTTTGGCAGAAGCTGCATCAAGCCGACCGCATTCGCGCGCGAGACCGCACCCGCGTTGAATTCCGATTCCTGCCGGATGAGCGATGCCACCAGAAACGGATCGAGCCCGTTAACCAGCGAATACTTGCGCAAATCGCTCCAATACGCTTTCGGAAAAAGCGCTTCCCAGTAGGGCCGCGGGAGATCGGGGATATCGACGGCGAAGTAGTTCGGCGTCGACCGCTTCATCACTTCGATTCCGCGATCGTAGCGACCAATGTCCTGGTAGGCGCGCGCCATCTCCGGCGGAGCCCAGCTTGCTCCCGGCTCGCTCGCCGCAGCCTGCAGCTCGCGCACCGCCATATCGACGAGCGCGCCGTTCGAAAGCAGCCGCGCTCGCGCCACGCGCAAATCGTCATCCGGTGGTTCCGAGGGCGTGATCTTCACGGCCGAAGAAAGCGGCGAGACGTGGTCCAGAATTGCGTACTGCACCACATCCTGCGCCGTGTCGCCGGCCTTCAGGCTCTTCAGACGCTGCCGCCCGAGTTCCGCATAGTAGTAATTGCGGTAACGATCGCCGAGTTTCTTGTAGAAGGCCCGCGCCATCCCGGCATTGTTTTCTTCCTCGGCCAGCCGTCCGCGCCAATAAAGCGCGGCCGGAACTTCCGCCGAATCGGGATAGAGCGCAATCTGATTTTCAAAACCCTTGCGCGCGTCTTCGGTTCGCGCCTGACGAAAATTCAGCCATGCTGCCTTCCAGTGCGCATAGGCTGCGCGCGTCCCATTCGGAAAGCGCTGCTGGAGTTCGCGAAAGTAATCGATCGCATGATCGTAGTCGTGCTTCAGCAGGTACATGTTGGCCACGGAAAGCAGGGCCTGTTCCAGCCATGGACTGGCCGGACCAAATTGCCGCAACTGGTTCAGCGTCGCCAGAACGGCATCCTCATCGCTGGTCGAGCGGGCTGTCTCACTCAGCAAGTACAGCCGTTCGGCTTCAGCATCGCCTTGTTGCGCACCCAGAGAAGTAAGAAGCTGGCGCGCATCGTGGCTGCGGCCGCTCTTTTCAAGCGAGTTCGCGAGCAGAAGCTGAACTTCGGTCTTCTCGGCCGGAGCCGCTTCCGCCAGCAGTTCGCGGTAGTCCTGTGCCGCCTCGCTGTAGCGTTTGCCCTTGAACAACAGGTCGGCCCGTGTGCGGCGCTCCGCCGCAGTGCCTGTCACCGCTAACTTGCGCAACTCGGCGCCCGCGGCCTCGGCTTCGAAACTGGCTGGCATATTGAAATAGATGTTGCGAAAGGCGTCCGCGGATTTCTGTTTGTCACCGGCCGCCGCATAAGCGCGCCCAAGCGCCAGCTCGAGGTCGCTACGCACCGGAGCACGATCCTTTTCGAGCAGGGCCGCAGCCTCCGCCGATCGGCCTTCCGTGAGCAACGCGTTGACATAAGCCAGGTGCGCATCGCGGACCAGCAGCGAATCGGGAAAGTTCTTGCTGAAATCGGCAAGCGTGGCCAAAGCCTCCGCAGTGTGTCCGGTGTTCAAGTAAGCATCGCCCAGGTAATAGGTGACGTAGTCTCCAAGTTCGCTCGCTCCCGCCTTGGCGCGATTGAACGGGTCGATCGCTTTCGGGTAGTCGTGATCGAGCGTATGCGCGTAACCAACCACCAGCCATGCCAGCGCTCCGGCATCTTCCTTGGCATGACGGCGGGCATACGCTTCCACTCCCGCGTAGGCGGCAGGGGTTCGATCCTGAAGCAGTTGCTGCGCCATGGGACGAAGGCTGGCCGAAGCCACAAAAGCCTGGCGCGCGCGCCGCACGCGTGGCGAAACTGTTTTGTGACGCTTGCGTGGGCCGTTATTTTTCGCACTTATCTTGGCTGGGGTTTTCCCCATGGTCTTGGCAGCGCTTCTTGTCGGGGGCCTGGTTGAAGACTTGGCCGCAGTACTGTCGGCGGGCTTGGCCAGTGCGGAAGAAGACGCCGAAGGTGTTGCGGGCGCAGCGGGTGCGTCCTGAGCGGCGGCGGGCAATGAGAAACCGGCCTCGAACAGAAGAACCGCCGTCGAGAAAACCCAAACCGCCAGACGCCGCACTCAAACCCACCTACAGATGAAAATTATCGCCCATCAGGGAAACGTCGTCTTCTGCGAGACTTCGTATCAGTTCATGTTGAAAGTAATTGCCCGAAGCTGCAACCGTGTTCCCGTAACGCTTTTGGTACGTGCTGCGGCTTTTGTCGATGGTGTCCTGTAGCCGGTCATAAAGATCCTTGTTCTTGCGGCCTTCGGAAACCTTGGCTTGATTATAAAGCTTGATCTCATCGACCAGCAGGCGCGCAAACCGTTGCGCCTTGCCGTGGATCTCCTGACCTGGCGCGGTCGGCGCTGCTGTCGCTGCCGGTTCGGGCTTGGTCTCGGCTTCACTCGCGGTTTCCGCATGCCCGATCGGCAGCGGTTCTGCAACGGCTTCAAGTGCCGGCGCAGCCGTCGATTGCACTTCGACAACCGTGTTGTGCCCCTCTGCGCTTGTCTCGTTCTCAACCGAATAAGTGGGTGCAGTTGCCTCCGCCGCGTCGGTCGCACCGCTGCCGGCGGCGGCGGCCATCGCGTACACCGGCGCATGCGCCGCGAAGGGGTCGTTAATAGCTGGAGTCGGACTTGCAGACGACGCCGCTTCATGCACCGGCGCATTTTGGATATCTGCCGGAGCTGCTGGAGCTTCTTTATGAGCCTGCTTGCGCAGTGCGTTCACCTCGAGCCATGCGCTGGCCGAAAGCACCAGCACATCCAGCGCGCCGGTGTCGAGAAAAGCGCCATCAGTTCCGCCATCGGCGTAGACCAGCGCCGCCACTTTGTCCTTAAGGATCAAAGGCAGAAGCCGAGCCTCGCCTGTAGGAGTGCCAAACTGCTCGAGAAAGCGCGCATCGCATTCAGCGCCTTGCGCGCTCGTGGCCGTTCGGTCGCTAATGGCCCGAATGACGGCGGAGGAATTGGGGTCGAGCGTAAAGTCTTTGATGGCGTCGCCATTTGCGAAACCGCGGCCCTGCCATCCCGTGGCCTGCCCGCCCTTGACCACAAACAGTGCGACTCTGGACGCGCAGCAGGAGCTGGTATCGAGTAACGCGCGAAGAATTTCTTTTTGTGACGAGCCGGACTGAATCTCAGAGACGGCAAGGGCGACGCTGCTCGCCGAGGCAGCCGGCGCAACCGAGGGTGCGGGCTGACACGCAATCTCCTCCATTACCCGGCGGATAATCTCGCCTCGCAGTTGAGCGCTGTGGCTGTCGACCACTTCGCCCACTACCCGTTCCACAATCGGTTCTATCCAATCTCGATCCGACATGCCCACTCCATGGCAAAAATCCAGGATCGAAGGCACGTTACCTTACCTTCTATCCTTGATCTATGGCCTTCTAGCCCTCATTATATGGCCGCTTGGAAGGCCTCTCAGCTCACCTTGGTACTTGTACTAACGGTGTCCGAAACAGGCATCCGGCGCAGTGCGGCCGCCCTCGTGTGAAACGATCTCGAAGCCCCAGCAGAAAATTCGTCTAGCCGGTACAATAGCTCTACGCTTCGGCGCGGTTTCCCGAATAATCTGCATCAAGTTACGAATGAGCACCATCCAACCAAACGTACAGCAACCGGTCAGCGAAGAAATGGAGCTGGTCCAGCGTGCCAAGCGCGGCGACGATAGCGCGTTTGAGGAACTGGTACGGCGCTACGATCGCAACGTTTTCCGGATCGCGCAGCACATTACGCAGAACCGTGAGGACGCCGAAGACGTCGTTCAGGATGCGTTCCTCAAGGCGTATGGGAACCTGCCAGCAGTTCCAGGAGCAATCCAAGTTTTATACCTGGTTGGTACGGATTGCGGTTAACGAAGCGCTCATGCGGCTGCGCCGGAGACGGCCAGAACGCATGGTCTCTCTGGACGAAGATGTAAAAACGGAAGATGACTCGCTTCCCCGCGAGGTTGCGGATTGGAGCCCCAATCCGGAGCAGATGTACAACCAGGCGGAGTTGCGGGATATTTTGACCCGCACTATTCAGGGATTACCGCCCGGGTTCCGGACGGTGTTTGTGTTGCGGGACGTTGAGGGCCTTTCGACCGAAGAAACGGCCCAGGCTTTGGATTTGAGCATTCCGGCGGTTAAATCGCGTTTGCTGCGTGCACGCCTGCAGCTCCGCGAGCGGCTCAGCCGCTACTTTCAGAAACGGGCAAGTGGAGACGGCAACCAGTGAAGTGCACCGAGTTTCTCAACGAATTAACCAACTACCTGGATGGCGCGCTGGACGATCGGACCAAGTCCGAACTCGAGGATCACCTGGCGTGGTGCCACAACTGCTACGTCGTCTGCGATACCACCCGCAAGACCATTGAGATCTACCGCAACTCCGAACTCTACGAGTTGCCGGACGATCTGCGGGGACGGCTTCAGTCGGCCATCATGACCAAATGTAAGCACAAGAAAGACGAGAAGCCCGGCGACCCGGAGAAAACGTAGGCCCTCTGCATTTTCCTCGCAGCCCCGCCTCGCTCCCCCAACCCGCGCCGTGGTTCCCTTCCCGATCCAGCGCAACTGCCTGATTCCAGCTCGAATGTTTGCTTTCGAGGTGCAGTCGATGTGGTTTCGAACCTTTCTCTCCCAAATCGAATCTAAGTGTATGTAGCGAGTTGTTGCTTTCAGCAAAGGTCCTCCCCAACCTTCTGCTCTGTTCTCTGTGGAGGCGAAGATGCTTGCGAAGATGATGGATGCGATGTTCGGCTGCCGGCATTCCCGGTACAGCTTTCCTATGACGATCCGGGCCGGCTCGCGTCGTGCCGCGACCGCTACCCGCCTGGGGACCTACGTGGTCTGCCTCGACTGCGGCCGCGAATTCGCCTACGACTGGCAGGAAATGCGCCTGGCCCGATCGCAGCCAATAGAAACAGCGCGCCCCCTGGTCACAAAGATAGCTTCCTAGAGGGCAGCCGCCGGCTACCCGAAGCGCGTGAGCGGGTGCTCTCAGAAGTATCTCCTGCCCTTTTCTCGCTCCGAATCGAATCCGCAAACTTTCCTGAAAAATTCACTCACTCCCCGCTCCCTGACAAGCGGATAATAGAGTCAGCGCGGATCCGCAGGCGTGTTTTGCGAGCACGCTTTCGAGCCGGCATTGAAGGCGCTCCTGTCTGCGGTTCGGCTGGGAGGTTTCTGTGCCTCTATCCAAACTCCGTGAATTCCTCGACAGCAATCAAGTTAAATACCTGGTGATCTCGCACTCATTGGCCTACACGGCCCAGGGGATTGCCGCACTCACTCATATCAAAGGGAAGGAACTTGCCAAAACCGTCATGGTCATGGTGGATGGAAAGCTCGCCATGGCCGTCCTGCCCGCCTCCTTTCGCGTCGATCTTTACCGGCTGAAGAAATACCTGGGTGCCGATACTGTGGAACTGGCCACCGAGCAGGAGTTTCGTTATCGCTTCGCCGATTGCGAAACCGGTTCCATGCCACCCTTCGGCAATCTTTACGGCATGGATGTGTTCGCCGACGAAACTCTGGCCGAGGACAAGGAAATCGCCTTTAACGCGGGTACCCATCGGGAGCTGGTCCGAATGAGCTTCGAAGATTTCCAGCGCCTGGCCAAACCCACGTTGATTGCACTGGCTGCGAAATCGGCGGCGCACGCAGCGTAAGCTCGGCGCGTCCGCCGTTAACCTGAGGGCTTTGGGCAAATGCTGTGCCATCCCCGGCGCGCGCGTGATTTTGCTGCTCAAAAAAGAGACTCCTGTCTTTTTTCATACACTGTTCACAAATCAGTGTGTTAGATTTTCCCCATCCAAGGTTTAATTAAGAGTCTGCGGAGGAAAATGAATTGGGCAAGGACATGGTTCCCAAGAAGATCTTCTTCACGAAAGGTGTCGGAAAGCATCGCGAGCGACTGACTTCTTTTGAGCTTGCGCTCCGCGATGCCGGCATCGCGGCGCAAAATCTGGTCCGTGTCTCTTCCATATTCCCGCCCCAGTGCAAGCTGATTCCACGCTCGCAAGGACTCAAGTATCTCCATCCCGGTGAAGTCGTGTTCGCCGTGGTCGCCGAAAACTCCACCCACGAACCGCACCGCCTGCTCGCTTCCTCGATCGGCGTCGCCATCCCCGCCGACCGCAATACCTACGGCTATCTCAGCGAGCACCACTCCTTCGGCGAGACCGAAGATGCCGCCGGCGATTACGCCGAAGAGCTAGCCGCCGAAATGCTGGCCACCACCCTCGACGTCGAGTTCGACCCCGACCGCTCCTGGGACGAGAAAAAAGAGATTTACCGCATCTCAAACAAGATCGTCCGCACCGCCAACGTCACCCAGTCCGCCGTCGGCGACAAGCGCGGATTGTGGACCACGGTCATCGCCTCGGCAGTAACGATCTTCGACTGATTTCGGATCGCGCCAGGAACGTCCGCGGACTCGGCCGAGCCAATCACTCGTGCGGTAGCCCGATTTTGGGTGGCGCAGCGCTTCAGCGCTGCGATTAGAGCGGTATTTTTCTTAGCGGCTTAAGCCGCTGCCGTCGTAAACTTTTCCGTTGCCGTTTCTTTGAAAATCCTCTCAAAAACCATGCCCTCCCCATCCCTGGAACGCCACCTCCCCGAACTCGAATCCGCCCGCTACAATTTCAATCCGGGCGATGGCGCAAGAGTCGAGAAACTTCTTCGCATCCTCGACCGCCTCCGCTTCACCGACTCCACTTCCCTCATCCGATTTCACGAAGCCCTGATGTTCGTCCGGGCCTTCCCGCAGAACGCCGCCGTGGTCCGAAGCACGGAACGCATTCTCAATCGTTTTCACAAAAAGGTGGAAGCGCTCCGCCAAGCGGGCGCCGACATGGACGCGTTTGATCCCCTCGAAGTCTCCGGCATCGCCGGCACGCAAATGGAAGACACGCTCAGCTTCGACGTGGCGCACTGGCTTGCGCAGCGTATGCCGGGCCAGGTCGAAATCGCCTGGGACAACTACGAGCCCGGACGCGAACTGGGCACGACCGGCCCTCGCTTCATGCCTCTCCTCGAAGACGACGCGTACGTCGAAGCGGATACTCCCTGGCGCCGTTGGCTCGAGACGGCCGCGGGCCAAACCGGTTCAGCCGCAAAGCGGCGTGAGAGTGCAGCCCACGGCGCAAGCCGTGGGTACAAGGCAGATCTGATTCAGCCCCAACGGGGCGAAAGAAGCGCCATCATGCGCTCACAAAACGCCGCCACCGCCTCGTGGCTCATCGAACGTTTCGAACGCCTCCCATTGCCGCCTCAACAAAAAGCCGAACTCTACGAATCCCTCCGCATCCCCCTGCGCTGGCACCTCGGGAACTCGCCCATCTCCCGCACGCGCAACTGGCAGCCCATTCGCAAGGTTTTCTGCCACCGCGGCCCGCTCATCAGCCGCAGTCAGGTTTCGCTTGCGGATGAATTGGCCAAACGCCCGCCATCGTTCACGCGACTTTCACAGCGCGAAGGCGAGCAGGTCGCCGACATGATTCGTGAGGTCATGCTGGTCCGCTATCGCGAACTCTATGGCACCACGCTCGCCAACCCGGGCTCGGTGGTTCGCGCCGATTTCGGCCGGGGCGTCTCAATCTATCTCTGGAACCTGCCACCCGATCGCCGTCTGCCGCTGCGTGCCTATGTCGCCGGCTTCACCCTGAAAAACGGCGTGCCCATCAACTACATCGAGGCCATCGGCCTATGCGAGTGGATGGAAGTCGGCTTCAACACCTTTTACACCTTTCGCGGCGGCGAGGCCGGCTGGATCTACGCGCAGGTACTGCG
This sequence comes from uncultured Acidobacteriaceae bacterium, assembly GCA_963791085.1. GTDB lineage: Bacteria > Acidobacteriota > Terriglobia > Terriglobales > Acidobacteriaceae > Acidiflorens. Next base: position 1,946,567 of record CAWBQG010000001.1, read on the forward strand.
CTGCCTCTGCGTATGGATGGGCACCACCGTCGTCTCCGTCTATCCCTATCAGCTTGGCCACGACAACGACGAAGCCATCGAGTCGGGCGCATTCTGGTTCTACCGCAAGCTCGGCTTCCGACCCGGGCGAGCGGATCTCTTGCAACTGGTCGAGCGCGAAGAAAAGAAAATCGCCGCCAACCCAAAATATCGCACGCCCGCGCGTACGCTGAGGAGATTAGCGGCCAGCCACGTCTTCTACGACCTTCCTGGGAGCGAAGCAGGTGCCTGGGACACGTTCTCAACCCGCAACATCGGCCTAAGAGTGAATGAACGAATGGCGCGCGAGTTCGGCGGAGACGCCGGCCGCATGCGCGATCACGCTAGCCGCACGCTAGAACGCGTTCTGGACATCGGCACATCAAAGTGGGCGCCGCTGGAGAAAGCGGCCTTCGACAATTTCGCACTCGTCCTTACACAAGAGCCGGGATTGCACAGGTGGACACAACAAGAGAAAGAGGATCTCGTCCGAATCATCCGCGCCAAAGCCAACCCGGATGAAATGCACTACCTGCACCTCACGCAGCGGCACGATCGCCTTAGGAAGGCGCTACTGGCCGTCGGTTCGCAATCACCGGCCGTATAGCGGTATTTCGTCGCGCTGCCGGAGTATTCACGAACGCCCCTCTTCGCCTTGGTGCCTGCGCCCAAATGGTCGCCCGCCTCCGTTACTCGCCGGCTCGCTTCATTAGCAACTTCTAACGACGAAATCACAATGCGCCGTGATATTGATCACACCAGACCCCGCGCACCGTCGACCTGCATCGGGTGATCGACGGTTCGATGCGAAGGGAAAAAACGCATTTCAAGAAAGGAATCTGATCCCGTGGCTGATCCAATTATTCTGGTAGTGGACGATGAACCGAGCGTTGCCGACACGGCGGTGATGGTATTGGAAAATGAAGGGTATTGCGCTCTTGCTTTGTACAGCGCAGTCGATGCCATTGCCATGCTGAACAAGATCGACCCCGCGCTCATACTCTCCGATATCAACATGCCTGAAATTGACGGCGTCGAACTGGCTCTCAAAGCACGGGAGTTGTGTCCTCGCGTAAGGGTTCTGCTGATGTCCGGTAGCGAGTCCTCAGAAACAATAGGACAAAGAGATAGCTGTAAGGGCTGCAGGTTCGAGGTTATGGCCAAGCCTTTTGGAGCGCGGGTAGTGGGCGGTTTTGAATTGTCTCGGTTGTTAGCGGCGCAGTGTGCCATAATTGCTTATGCCTAGACGCTCAAGCAAGGGCGACGTAGCGCAGAACGCGCTGCGGGTTGTGGAACAGGTGATTGGCGAGCCTTTAAAGCCAGCGCGAAAGACAATACAGTTTCCGCGCAAACCAAAGAATCCTGCGGCTGTGATGCTTGGGAAGCTCGGTGGCATGAAGGGCGGCAAAGCGAGAGCCGCGAAGTTGACGCCAGAGCAACGCAAAGAAATAGCCCAGCGTGCCGCGAAAGCACGCTGGGGAAAAGGTTGAAGGTTTTAGGCTTGAAGAGAGCCTATCTGCCCCAAGTCAGAACGCCACGCGAAGGTTACCTGACTTGGGGTTTGTCGTTGCAGCCCCATGCACGATAGGCACGATGCAAAGAGCTAGTCGGTATTATTTTCAGTTGCATCACCGTGACTCTTTCCGAAGCGCCCGTTCTGCTTGCACACGCTTCACGATTTAGCAGAATTTTTCTCGACTACAACTCTCAGCGATCCCCGACTATCGTCAGAGTCCTTGTAGATCACATTGAAAATAGTGGACGCCATTTCCAACCACTTTTTGCGATCCTCAGTTGTCCATTCCGCTTGAGGTTCTGGGAGTTCCTTTAGTAAGCCTTCGATCAATGGGTGCCTTCGCTCTGTATCTTCGTTTTCCCGTTTCTTTTTCTTCTCGCTCGTATCAGGTTCAGGTTCCACCGCTGGCGCAGTGGCGGCGCTAGATTTGATCGAATGCCGGACGAGTCGATTTGGACCAGACCAAAAATATCCGGCTGAGTTCGCAGATCGCTGGAAGGCTTGACGGGCTTTGCCCTTTTGCTTAGGCGCTACGCCCATCTTCACAATTTCGTTTTCGAGGGCGTCTGGGGGAGGCAAGGTGGCATTCTTGTATTGCTCGTAAATCTTGCTATAGAGGGGAACCTTGAGAAAGCCATCGGCTTTAGCAGCCTTCTCTTGTTGCGGGTCGTTGAGTCGTTGTCCAAGATCAGTCAGGGTTACAGTTCCTTGGCCATAGGTGACATAGCCGAAGGTTTTTGCTGTCATCACCCTCATGCGAAAACCGCCGCCCGTAGCGGTCTGGCTCATCTGTGCGGCCAACTGATCCCACCCGCAGCTAGAACCTCCAACCTGGTGAACGCCTTGAGCCACTTCCACAGCAGCATCAAGGTCTAGGTATGGAAACTCAATTGTGGATCGTTCCCGCTTGCCGTCTTCGGGCAGCGGGACATCATCGTCTACTACCACTGGTACCGCTTCTGATTCAGCCATAATACCTACGCCTCCTCTGTTCGTCATTAACAATACTGCCTATTGGCATTAGCGTCAAGGGAAAACAGCATAATTCATAAAATACTTATGCCAATCGGCATTATTTTCTTGACTGCATACGCGCTCAAGCATACAATTACAGCATTATGAACCGCTTATCTATTGAGAAACGGGCGCAGATCGTAAATGCTTTGGTAGAAGGAAACAGCATTCGGGCGACTTGTAGGCTAACCGGAGCCTGCAAAGATGCCGTTCTAAAGCTGATCCGGGACATGGGAACGGCCTGCGCAGCCTTCCATTCGGCTACCGTTCGCGGCGTCGCAGTACGGCGTGTGCAATGCGACGAAGCGTGGAGTTTCTGCTATGCCAAAGCGAAGAACGTGCCCGAAGAAAAAAAGGGAACCGGAGCCGGGGACGTGTGGACTTGGGTCGCAATTGACGCCGATACAAAGCTGATCCTCTCGTATCTGTGTGGCGGTCGGGATGCGTCTTGGGCTTGCAAGTTTATGGAGGACTTAGCATCGCGTGTCACCACGCGCATTCAGATCACAACGGACGGTCACCGTGCTTACGCGGAAGCCGTCGAAGGTGCCTTCGGAATCGACGTGGATTACGCGATGCTGATAAAGCTGTACGGCGCACCCTCTGACAATCCCGAGACGCGCTACAGCCCTGCGCAGTGCATCGGAATCCGCACCGGCATCTTGAGCGGAAACCCTGACCGGCAGTACATCTCGACCAGTTACGTCGAACGGCAGAATCTAAACCTGCGGATGGGCGTTCGGCGCTTCACTCGCCTCACGAATGCGTTCTCGAAGAAGTTTGAGAATCATTGCCACATGGTTGCGATCTACCATGCCTACTACAACTTCTGCCGCGTGCATCAGACGTTGCGAGTGACGCCCGCGATGGAAGCTGGCCTCACAGACCACGTTTGGAGTTTGGAAGAATTGGCATCGCTTCTTGAATCTAGGCAATTCACGAAGGCTGCTTAAAATACCACATTATTGCTATCATAACTCCGTGGATTTCAAACTCTTCTTCAAATGTTTGCTTCCTCATCGAGAGAGCGGTTTGGCGTCTGGATGGGCCATCGGCCATGTCGGGGACTGTTGTAAATGTGAACGCTGTGGCTATATCCGTCACGGCAAAAAGTATCACCATAGATTTGGCGGCAACTATGAATGCGAACGATGCAGGGACTGTGGGAAAAAACTCGGCGACTGGGCACACTCATGGATGGACCAAGCTTGGAAGGGTGGGGATTGTGACCGGTGTTCCAAGTGCGGGAAAACTCGTGCTAAAAGCACGCACAATTGGACTGGGTGCAAATGCGGCCAGTGCGGGAAGATACGGGCAGAGTATCACCATTGGACCTATGACCGTCTTACAACTGAAAGCCTTGGACGTGGGCAACGGTGTGAAATTTGTTCCTACTGCGGGAAACGCCGATGGGTCTAAACTTCAAAACAGCCCACTACCGGAGCGCGGCAACTGCTCGACAAAATCAAGGCTGCGGTCCAGTAGAGAATTGGCTGGTGGAAATTGCGCAGCATCCGCAGGACGTGCGCGGACAGGAGAGATTCCGGATGAGCGGGTAACCTGCACATGCTAAAATACACAGTGCGTCGGCGGAATCGTTGAAGAAAGTCCAAATCGTTTGCCGATGCATTCGGTCCCTGCGGAAGTGGTGGAACTGGCAGACACACCATCTTGAGGGGGTGGCGCCGAAAGGCGTGGGGGTTCAAATCCCCCCTTCCGCACCAAGTTTCCTGTAAACCTCTGCAAAATCTAGCCGCAATCACCAGCCGTCGGCTCCGAAACCCCGTGACAAAAGATAGAGTGTTCCGCGTGGAACATTTCGTACACATAGACATAGACGTACATCAAAATATGTACATCTGCGGTCTATCTTCATGCCCTTCTGTGGCTTAGGTGTTTGCGCCGTCAGTAACTCCACAAATAGCTGGTAAAAACCGCCCGGTGTCCAGATCCTGTTGAATTTCGACCGAGGTTACTACCTCTGAGGGCCCTTCCAGTCGTAGCGAAGATTGCACAGTGATTGCAGAGCGATTGCAGAGCGCAGGAGGCGCGCATAGAATGACCAACGATAGCCGCAGCGAACAGCACTCCGCCTTGAATTGCGCTGCGGGAGCCTCTCCCGTGACCCCAGGCCGCTTCGGAACATTTCGAGTCAGTGCAGCCGTCTGCATCGTCGTCCTGATCACCGGTCTCGTGCCGGCGCGGGCGCAGTCAACGGCTCCGCGTGCGTCGTCCCCGGCTGGCGAGTCCCCTGTGCCGCCTCCGGCGAAAGCCGCGACGGCTGCGGTTCACGGGCATGTGAGTGATGCGAGCGGCAAGCCGGCGGCTGACGCAGTCGTGTTTCTTCAGCATGCGGCCGAAGTGCCGGGGACGGACGGAACGCCCACGCAAGCGACGATAACACACAGAGTTCGCACCAACGGAAAAGGCGAGTACAGCTTCTCCAACCTGGCGGAAGGCGTCTACACGCTACGCGCGGAACGAACTAACAACGAGCGAAGCGCGCGTATGCAAGTGGAACTGGGGCAGAGTGAAACCAAGACCGTTGACCTGGCGTTCGCGCCCGCGCAATCACCCTGAAGTGCAAGGTGACATCCCCCTGGCGTGGTCTTTGGGAATCAAAGACTTGGAAGGCCAGCGGCTCGTAGGTCTTTGAGAAATAAAGACCTTAGATGTAAAATATTTTGTCTTCAATAAGTTACAGCCGATAGTGCACCTTTTGAGTTGGAATTCTGATTCGCGGCGCAGGCTGTGCCTATCAGCTGCTTGGTGTGTGGTGAGAACTTGTCTTGCGCCCCTCCGGGCTTGATCGTTTGATGGATGCACCCCCGGCGCCCGCCGTGGGGTGCATTTTTACGCCGCTGCGCGGCTGACAATCGCCGACTTAGTTCGGCCGCAGGCTGGAAATTCGAGTCTCACGCCCGCACTTCAGCCTCCCGAACTAGAACTGGAGCTTGAGGCCGAACTGGATCAGGCGCGGATTGTTGAGAGTCTGGGTAATCTTGCCGAAGCTTGACGGCGTATTTATATCCTGTTCTCCGGTACCGCTGATGCCTGCCAACCAGTACTGCGAATGGTTCAAAAGGTTAAAGAACTCGGCCCGGAATTGAAGGTCTGTTCCCTCACGGAATGACATGGGGAAATCCTTAAATATGGAGAAGTCGGTGTTCACAAAACGCGGACCGTAAACTGGCGCACGGGCGGCGGTACCAATTTCACCGGCGGGAGCGATTTCGAAGGCGCACGGGTTAAACCAGTGCTGAAGGGTATGCACCGTGGCCGGGCAATCCGTTTGCCCACCTTCGGGCCCACCCACATTGGGATTCCCGACCTGATTGGGACGCTGAACCGTAAGTCCGTTGTAACTGAAGAAAATACCGGACAAATCGGAACTGTCGACAACAAAGAGCGGGAAGCCAGACGTAGCTCTTTCGATCACGTTTACGTGCCAATTGCCTGCGATCGCATTGGCCGCCGAGCCCCAATCGCCGCCAAATTGCTTGCCTTTGCCAAACGGCAAATCATAAAGGACACTGGCGGTAAAGCTGTCGTTGAGGTTGAGCTGCGAAAGACCCCAATCCATGCGCGCGGTTCCGGGCAACGGATAGTAGAGCGCGCCCGGATTGGTGCCTAAACCATCCGTCAGGCCGGTATCAAAGTTGCGAGACCAAGTGTAGCCAAGCAGGGCGTAGAGTCCATGCCGCACGCTCTTGGTCTCAAGTTTGGCTTGCAAAGAGTCGTATTGAGCGGAACCAATGCTGTTGTTGGTGGCGACGACCTGGAAGGGCAGGCCGTAGGGGTAGACACTTCCAAAAGGAGTACCGGGTTCAATGCCGCAGCCCAGGGAGTAGTTGGGGTTATACAAGGGATTAGGAATAGGCTGGAAGTTACCGTTCAGAGTCTGGGCATAACAAGCTGACGGCGAGGTGATGTTCTCGTTCAGTTGGCTGACTAGGATGTGACGGCTGCGAGTTCCGGCGTATCCGAGGGTGAAGACGACGTTCCCTGGAAGCTCTTGCTCGACGTTGAGGTTGAACTGCTGGACAGATCCCAGACTAAAGTTGCGGTTCATCGACTGAATGGTGCCGGTATAGCTGCCGGGGTTAACAGGCGCGTTGTAGACGGCTCCGCCCGTAACGTTGACTGTTGAGGGAGTGTTGGCGGGAAGCAGGAAACCATTGGAAAGTCCACAACCGGTTGAGCCGAAGGGCGCGCACACGCCCAACGGGTATGGGTCGACCTCTGCATAGTAGGGCGGGTTCTGCCACAACCCCTGACCGCCCTGATCCCAGGAAGAGTCGTGGTAAATGGCGTAGCCGCCGCGAATGACGAGATTCTGTCTTCCAGCAGGTTTCCAGGCAAAGCCGATACGTGGCTCGAGTGCGGTTTTGTCCATCTGAATGCCGACGCGACCGTCGGTGGCAATGCAGAGGCTGCCACAAGCACTCAGCATGGGACTGCCAGAAGGAACGTACCACTTCAGATTCGTGACATCGAAGTTCGCCTGGCGGTTCCTTACTTCGGTCTCTGGAGTGACGATGGCCCAAGCAAGGCCGAGGTTGAGGGTGAGATTGCTGGTTACGCGGAAATCGTCCTGGACGAAGGGGCGTATGACTTTATAGCGCCGTCCGACGGTGCCGCCGAGGAAGGTCTGATCGTGGGCGGCGAAAGAACCCAAGCTCCCCAGGAGCAAATCAGCGATGTCGTCGCCGCTGGCAAGACCAAAATTAACGATGTAGCCGTCCTGAAACGCGTTATTGCGGATGTTCATCTCTTCGGCGCGGTAGGTGGCGCCAACGCGGATGTCGTGGCGGCCGCGCACAAAGTCGACGGTGTCTCCGACGGAATACACATTGGTGCCACCCTGGTAGGGCGCGTATCCGCGATCGCCCAGGGAAAAATAGCTACCCATCTGAAACGAGGTCATGCCGCAACTGATGCAGTCATTGGAGGCCTGATTGAGATTGGTGGGATAACCGGTAAAGGGCGCGCATACGCTGTCGAGGTTGGCGCCGGGGATGATCAGGGGTGCGCCGCCGTTGGGATTCGGGAGATTCGAGGCTTCACACGGCGGAACGGCGAAGTCCCCGTAGGAAAGAATGTGATTAAAGATGCGGTTGAAGCCGGCAGTGAACTGGTTGATGGTGCTTGCGGAAAAGACGTGCTGCTCGGAAATGACGGCATTACGGCCGTGGTTGGTGATGCTCTGGTTGGTGCCGAAAGCGTTCTGCGCGGCCCACGTGGGCGACCCCCCCGGGATATAGTTTGTTGCCTGATCGTAACTAAAACGGCCAAACAAGGAATCGTGGCTGGAAAGATTGTGATCCACGCGAATGTCACCGGTGCCTTCGTTGAGGCGACGGATGGGCTGGTTGGCGTAGTTGTAACCGACGCCGGCTTGAATGCCTGGAGTGGGCGTGGGGTAGAGCTGCGCAACGGCGCGTCCGATGGGATTGACCAGAGAGCCGGGGATGATAAGACAGTCCTTGACACCTGGTTGTGTGTCGGGTCCCTGGCTGCCAGCCAATGGGCCCGTAAGCACAGGAGCGATAGGGAGGCCGGTGCTGACACTACAGATGAAAGGAGCATAGCTCTTGGTGCCGGTCGTTGGGTCAATGTTGTAGGGGTATGGATTCGTAAGAGTGGTAATACCCAAGGGATTCGTAGTCTGATCGTAATTTCCGTTGGCGTCGGGGGTAATCATCGCCGCCGTCGGAACGTAACCGGTGAATGGGACGCCTTTGCGCTGCACTTTGGCCTGGTAATCGAGGAAGAAGAAAGTTTTGTCCTTTCGAATCGGCCCGCCGATAGAACCACCGTACTGATTGAGATTGAACTTGGTGGCGGTGCCAACAAACGGCGTCTTGGCGTCGAGGTTGGTGTTGCGGAAAAACTCAAACGCTGTGCCGTGAAACTGGTTGGAGCCGGACTTCGTGGTCACGAGCACGGTGGGACCGGCGCGTTCTCCGTATTCAGCGGAGTAGTTGTAAGCAAGAACTTTGAATTCCTGGATGTCGTCGATATCCGAGAAAATGCCGATGCCGCCTTCGTCGAGCTGATTGTTGTCGTTCCCATCGAGGAGCCAGTCGGTGCTCTGCTCGCGCGAACCGCCGACGGAAAGTGAGAAAGAGCCGCGGGTAGCGGCCTCGCTGCTGGCAGCGCTGGCAAAGAAGCTGGCCGGGTTGGTGGATTGAGTGGTGCCGGGCGTCAGAGTTGCAAGTTGGACAAAATTGCGGCCGTTGAGCGGGAGGTCGGCGACCTCTTCGGAGGTGATGACCTGGCCGAGCGTGGGATTGGTGGTTTCGACGGCGACCTCGGTGGCGCTGACTTCGATATTCTGCGTGACGGAGGCGGGGTTCAGGGAGAAGTCAATTTCGCGCTGCTCGTCGACCTGGAGACGGACGTCTTTTTGCTCGGTGGTTTGGAAACCTTGGGCCTCAACGTGGATGGTATAGAACGCAACGGGGAGCAGGGGGACGAGATAGTGGCCGGAGGCGTCGGTTTTCGTGTCACGGATTAAGCCGGTTCCCTGCGAGGTAATTTTCACACTCGCGCCGGGGATGACGGAGCCGGTCTTGTCGGCTACCGTTCCTGAGAACGTTCCGTTGGCCTGGCCATAAAGAAGTGGGCAGAGGGACAGCACGAGGCACATGACTGCTGCGAGCAGCACTTTCTTTGTTGTCATTGTTATTCCCCTATTTTGTTGTTCACGTAAGGCCGTTCGCATGGAGGCGAATCGGCTGAGACGCTCGGGCTCGAGGTGTCGCGCACGAAGCATGTCGTGATGGGAAGCGAACGTACGAACTCGCTTTCTTTTGAAACCGACATGAGACTGTATCCGGGTGTGCAAAGTCAAGGGCATTGTGCAGCTTGGGGACTTTGTCGGCGCGGCAAAGATTCACTTTTCCATAGAGCTGTGTTCGGACCTATGTCTTCGCGGATTATTGGCATGTGATACTCCGCCTTTTACAAAATTGTTAGCCGTTGGCCCTGGCGACCAGCAGGATTCCCAAACAGTAAAAGACGAACATCAACGACAAGTAGACTTGGCTTTGGCGGGCGCGCCGGCGAATTCCTTCCAGGCGAAGACACCCCAGAGCGCGGCGACCATGGGCGCTGATTGGCCGATCGCGTAAGAGATGGCAACTCCGGTGTAGTGGCGGCGACCAGATTGAAGACCATGCCCGTGCCCCAGATGACTCCGCCGAGCAGGCCGAGAGCGTGGCCGGAGGGTGGACCGCGAAAAAAAGCCCGAAAAGCTGACCGGCTCGCCGACCAGCGGATGCTTCATGAAATAAATATTCCAGATGAAACAGGAGAGCAGCGCGCCCAGCGTGAGGAAGACGGCAATGCTGTAGGGTCCAAGCGGGTTGCCGTGGGTCATGCGCGTGCGCGACGAACGGAGCCCAGAGTCCCATCAGAACGCCGGAGACGATGCAGACGACGATGCTCTTTCTTCGAAACCGAGCGGCCGGCGATGGCCAGGCTGCCGTAGGCTTTGCCGTCGAGCACGACGGCGATGAGCGCGCAAACGACGCCAGCGGCAAGCAGGCCGCGTTCCCCTTGGGCTGGAGGGCGTAGCTGGAAATCACGCCGACGACGAGCGCGATTCCGATGGAAACCGGAAACGCGATGGCGAGGCCAGCCATATCGATGGCGGCCACAAGCAGCAGGTTGGCGAGATTGAAGATGGCCCCGCCGACCATGGTCGAGACAATGTTGCTGGTGTCGGCGGAGTGAACGTTGTTGAGGAAGCTTGCGGCGTCGTGGCCCGTGCTGCCCATGGTGGGCGCGAGGATCAGCGAGATCAGGAAAATGCCGATGGCGTAGTCCCAGTAGAACAGTTCGAAGCGGTAGTTCTTGACGCCCTTGTAGGTATTGGCCCAGGAGCCCCAGCAGATGGCGCTCGTGATCATCATGAAAAGTGCGATGCCCAGAGAGTGGGGTGTGAACATTGGCGCTCCTTGAACTTCTCTTCTTTGGCAAACAACCTAGTTGCCGTTCGTAGAGTGAATAGCTAGCCGCCGCTGCGAATTTACTTCCCGCGAATTCTTGATACAAACATGTCAGGAAGCGGTCGGCCTCGACCTCGATGCAGACTTTTGCGTTGGGCTCGACTTTGTCGAGTCCCTTCGATCACGTAGCGGTCGCCGTGCAGGACGTTCCGCTCGACATAGCCTTGCGCGATTGGCGACGGTTTCGCCGCGGGTGAATTCGCCGCGGGTTTCGACATCTACGTGCATGGCGGGCGCGTTCACGAGAGTCGAGTCGATAGCGACGCCAACCGCCAGCGGATCGTACATCGGCGTGCCGGGCGAACCGAATTTCGCCGAGAGATCGACCAGGATAGCTGGCGATCTTGATAGATGAAATCGTTGACCGGCCCGTGCGTTTGGGCAAGTTGATCGAGATGCTTTTTGCGAAAGCAGAGTTTTGTTGCCGACGTCGAGGCCGACCATGGTGACGGGCCATCCAGCCTGAAAGACGATCTGCGCGGCTTCGGGATCGTTGTAGATGTTGGCTTCGGCGGCGGCGTTGACGTTGCCGCCGCTAATGGATCCGCCCATGAGGATCACTTCTTTCACCAGCGGAACGATGGAAGGATCTCTTTCGACGGCCAGCGCGATATTGGTGAGCGGGCCGACGGGGACGAGCGTGATTTCGTGCGGCGCGGCATGCACCATTTCGATGATGAGATCGGGGCCGTAAAGCGGGTCGACTTTGCATTTGCTGGGCGGCAATTCGATGTTGGCGAGTCCGTTCTTGCCGTGCCAGAATTCGGCGGTGATCAATTTTTGAAAGAGCGGATGCTCGGCACCGGCGGCGACCGGGATATCGCAGCGATTGGCAAGCGAAACCATGCGCAGCGCATTTTCCAGTCCCTGCGCGGCGACGACGTTGCCGGGCACGACGGTGACGGCGCGGACATCGATTTCCGGCGAATTCAGCGCCAGCATCAGGGCCATGGCGTCGTCAGTGCCGGGGTCAGTGTCGAGAATGATCTTCTTCGGAGCGGCGCTGGCCGGAATGGCGAACGCCATCGAGAAAACAATCGCGAGAATGGTAAGAAGAGAGGTCCGATCGCATGATTTTTTCAGAGCAACCTCCTAAGCAATCCGAATCGGGCCGTAGAGTAGTTCGCGAGGGCGGATGTGTCAAGGCGAAGAACCGGAAGAGGCTTGGGGCGCAAGGTGGCTGAGAATGGAAATTGCGCCGGAAATTGGGAGTGTTTCATCTACTAGGTGAATCTGCCGTTTTTGTGGCGGGTGCCGTACAATTGCTGCGCGCATGAACAAACGGCGCCTTTCGCGGCGCTCTCGATTCGGAAGTTCACTCTCTTATGCCAACGGACGACAACCCAACACGAAGCGTTGGCCACAGGGCAAACAGAAAAACAGACACGATGGCTGGTCATCCTTCCGATTCTGGCGGGGACAGCACGCTTGCGGTCCTTGCGGGACAGCCTTTGCTGGCAAATAACGGAATCCCACTCAATCTCGATTGGGTGCGTGAGGTGCGCGTCAACACCAGCGCGGTCGAGCGGCGCGCGCAGATCGCAGGTGGCGCGGCGCACGGTGAAAAAAGAATGGCAGGCGGCATGGCTTCTGCGGGCGATCACCTGCATGGATCTGACCACGCTTTCCGGCGACGACACCGACGAGCGCGTGCGGCGGCTGTGCGCGAAGGGGCGGCATCCGATTCAGGCGGAGATGGAACGGAAGCTGGGGATCGAGGAGTTGCAGAATCAAGGTGGCGGCCATCTGCGTGTATCACACGTTTGTCGAGACGGCGCTGCGCTGCGCTGGAAGGCAGCGGAATTCATGTCGCGGCGGTGTCGACCGGATTTCCGGCCGGCTTGTCGCCGCTGGCGGAGCGCGTCGCGGAGATTCGGCGATCGGTCGAGGCGGGCGCAGCACGAAATCGACGTGGTCATCACGCGGGCGCACGTTTTTGGCGGGCGCTGGCAGGCGCTCTACGACGAAGTTGCGGCGTTCAAGCAAGCCTGCGGATCGAGGCACATGAAGGTGATCCTCGGAACCGGCGACCTGCTGACGCTGCGCAACGTGGCGCGCGCGAGCGTGGTGGCGATGATGGCGGGCGCGGATTTCATCAAGACTTCGACCGGGAAAGAACCGACGAACGCGACCTTGCCGGTGGGGTTGGTAATGACGCGCGCGATCCGCGAGTACGCGCAGCAAACCGGCATGGCGGTGGGATTCAAGCCGGCGGGCGGGATTCGCACGGCGAAGCAGTCGCTGGATTGGCTGGCGATGATTAAAGAAGAGCTGGGCGATTCGTGGCTGCGGGCGGAGATGTTTCGCTTTGGCGCGAGCGGATTGCTGGGGGATATCGAGCGGCAGTTGGAGCATTCATGCGACGGGACGGTATTCGGCGGAGTATCGGCATCCGATGGCGTGAGCGGCAGTGGACGCTTCGGTTAGAGAGGAGAGATTCCTCGCTTCGCTCGTGAATGACAAGGCATCTGGGAGCATCGGATAAACGCGAATGAGCATTGCCGAAAAATTCGTGAGCATGGAATACGGGCCGGCGCCGGAAGATCCGAAAGAAGCGACGGCTTGGCTGGAGCGGCATGGCCGGCGCTTCCGGCATTTCATCGGCGGCGCATGGCAGGCGCCCGCGGCGGGCGAGTATTTCGACACCGTCGATCCTTCGAACGGCGAAAAGCTCGCGTCGGTGGCGCAGGGCTCGGCGGCTGACATCGATGCCGCGGTGAAAGCCGCGCGGGCAGCGGCGGCGGAGTGGGCGGCGCTTACTCCGCATTCGCGCGCGCGGTATCTGTATGCGCTGGCGCGGCTGGTGCAGAAGCATTCGCGGCTGCTGGCGGTGCTTGAAACGATGGACAACGGCAAGCCGATTCGCGAGAGCCGCGACATTGATATTCCGCTGGTGGCGCGGCATTTCTATCACCACGCGGGATGGGCGCAATTGCTCGATCAGGAGTTCCCTGAGTACGTGCCTTGCGGCGTGGTCGGCCAGATCATTCCGTGGAATTTTCCGCTGCTGATGCTGGCGTGGAAGATTGCTCCGGCGCTGGCCACAGGAAATACCGTGGTGCTGAAGCCGGCCGAATTCACGCCGCTGACTGCGCTGCTGTTCGCGGAACTTTGCCAGGAGGCGGAGCTTGCCTGCGGGCGTGGTCAACATCGTTACCGGAGACGGGCGAACGGGCGAGGCGCTGGTCAAGCATCCGGACGTGGACAAGATCGCGTTCACCGGATCGACCGAGGTTGGGCGCGCGATTCGCGCGGCTACGGCTACCAGCCACAAGCGGCTTTCGCTCGAACTGGGCGGGAAATCTCCTTTTATTGTTTTTGAAGATGCGGACCTCGACAGCACGGTCGAAGGCCTGGTGGATGGCATCTGGTTCAACCAGGGCCAAGTGTGTTGCGCGGGCTCGCGGCTGCTGATGCAGGAGAGCATTGCCGAGGCGCTGATTGCCAAAGTGCAGGCAGCGCATGAGCACTCTGCGCATCGGCGCCGCCGCTCGACAAGGCGATTGACATCGGCGCGATCGTCGCGCAAGTGCAACTCGATCGAATTCGCAAGCTGGTGGATCAGGGCGTGGCCGACGGCGCGACTTGCTGGCAGCCGCAGGTGACGCTGCCGGCGCGCGGGTTCTACTATCCGCCGACGCTGTTGAGCAATGTGCATCCGACATCGATTGTGGCGCAGCAGGAAATCTTTGGGCCGGTGCTGGCGGCGATGACGTTCCGCACGCCGTCCGAAGCGGTGGAATTGGCGAACAACACGGTTTATGGCTTGGCGGCTTGCGTCTGGAGCGAGAGCGTCAACGTGGCGCTGCAAGTGGCGGCGCAACTGAAAGCGGGCGTGGTCTGGGTGAACTGCACGAACATGTTCGACGCGAGCCTGCGGATTTGGCGGGTATCGCGAGAGCGGCTATGGACGCGAAGGCGGACGCGAGGGGCTGCGTCGAATATCTGGAGCCGGAGTGGTTCAAGAACGCTGCCAGCTCGTCCAGCCATCAGCTCGTTCAGGAAAACAGATTGCCGAGTCGTCGACGCTCTCAGTCGTCAGTAGCTGACACCTCCCGGCATCGATCGCACGGTGAAGCTTTACATTGGCGGCAAGCAGGCGCGGCCGGATTCGGGTTACAGCATGGAAGTGCGCGCGGCGGATGGACGATTGCTGGGCGAGGCTCCGCTGGGGAATCGCAAAGATATTCGGAATGCGGTCGAGGCGGCGCGGAAGGCTTCGGCGTGGGCGAAGGCCACGGCACACAATCGGGCGCAGGTGCTTTACTACTGCGCGGAGAATCTTTCGCAGCGGCGCGCGGAAATTGCACAACGGCTTGCGGCCGTGGTGGGCGACAAGCAGGCAGCGGCGGAAGTGGAGGATGGGCATCCGAGCGCATCTTTTCGTATGCGGCATGGGCCGACAAGTTTGATGGGGCCGTGCACAATCCTCCGTTCCGGAATATTGCGATTGCGATGAATGAGGCGATTGGGACGGTGGGCGTGATTTGCCCTCGGGAAGCGCCGCTGCTGGGATTTATATCGGTCGTGATGCCCGCATTGGCGATGGGGAATACGGTGGTTGCCGTGCCTTCGGAAGCCTATCCGCTGATTGCCGGCGATCTGTATCAGGTGTTCGATACCAGCGATTTGCCGGGCGGTGCGTTGAATATTGTTACCGGGTATGTGTCGCAACTGCTGAAGACGCTGGCTGAGCATGACGATGTCGATGCCATCTGGTGCTTCGCGGACGAGGCGAGCGCGGCTTCCGCCAAGGCGATGTCGGTTGGAAATCTGAAGCAGGTTTTCACCAACGAAGGGCGCGCGATTGACTGGTTCGATTCGAAAGTGGCCGAGGGGCGCTGGTTCCTGGAGCACGCGGTGCAGGTGAAGAATATCTGGGTGCCGTACGGCGAGTAACCTCCAGCGTAGGGTTGCGGCATGAGCACGTAAGCCAATTCCCCTTCCGTCAATCGTTTCCGGTGGCGCAGCGCTACCGGCACGCCAAGCACTGAATCCCCCGGCACACCGGTAGCAACCGCTCTCAAATGCCGTGCCGATAGCTAAGGCGAGTTTCACCTGGTCGGTCGGGCGTTAACCAGTTCTCCTACCGCGCATGCGACGCAGCTTCCTCGATCAACGCGGCAACCTCCTTTGGTCGCGAGACGTAGACGACGTGACTGGCGCCTGCGACTTCGACCGTGTGACTGTTGGCCCGTTTGGCGTACCAGCGCTCGAGCTCAGGATTGATGGTCCGGTCCGCTCCCGCTACCAACATCCAGCTGGGTTTACTTCGCCAGGCCGCGGTGGTTATGACGGCTTTGAAATTCTCGGCCAAGTTGGGCACTTGTGACCGTGCCATGAAAGCTGCCTGCTCTGCGGATAGATCGGCGGCAAAGTACTCGTGAAACAGCGCGGGATCGAGATAAGTGAAACCGTCGGCCATCTTCTTTATCGCTGTAGATTTGCTTAAGTCGCTGGGGAATCGCTTGCCATCGTCGGCCTCACTTTCTCCAGAATCGGGCATATGGGCCGCGATGTACACCAGTCCGGCGACCGCTGGATCGTTCCCGGCTTCGGTAATAACCGCTCCTCCGTAGCTGTGAGCCACGAGAATGCACATTCCATCTTGTTGAGCAAGGACGCGCTTGGTTGCGGCGACATCCTCTTTGAAGGAGGTCTCCGGCTCCTGCACGATGCTGACGTGGTACCCGTCCTTGACGAGAATGTCGTAGACACCTTTCCAGCCCGAACCATCTGCCCAGGCGCCGTGCACGAGCACGACGTTCTTCACCGGGCCGCTCTCCGCCGTGATCGCTGAGACAGAGAGAAGGGCAAACAGAACGGAGTAGGCAATCCTCTTCGCGAACTCGCTCAGAAGCATGAGAATCCTCCTTTGTGATTCGACACGAGCTATGTGATTCGTCTGTGGCTGCCGGCGATGCAGTTACTTTGCCGGCCCAGATTACAGAGAAAGCTTCATCCGACTGCGGCCAAGAAAAGGCCCAGGGGATTTCCTTCCCGTTCTTCTTCGCCCTCTGTGATAAAAGAAGAACTCGATGACCACGAAGGACACAGAGAACGCCGGGCAGACCTTAAATTTCGTCCACACTCCCCGCGTCAAGATTTGCTGCATTGCGAGCGCTGACGAAGCGGCGATGGCTGTCCGCGCGGGGGCGTCGGCATTGGGCCTGGTCTCGCGGATGCCTAGCGGGCCGGGGGTGATTAGCGACGAACTGATCGCCTCGATCGCCGTTACCGTTCCTCCCGCCATCGGGACTTTTCTTCTAACCTCGCGGCAGACCGTGGAGGAGATCGTCGCGCAGCAACGCTTCTGCCGCACCAATACCATTCAGATTTGCGACCACCTTGCGCGCGGGACGCACGGCGAGTTGAAGCAGGCGCTGCCCGGAATTTCGATTGTGCAGGTGGTGCATGTGACTGGGCCGGAATCGGTGGAGGAAGCGGAGGCGGTGGCTCCGCTCGTGGATGCGATTCTGCTCGACTCGGGTAACCAGAAGCTCACCGTCAAGGAACTTGGGGGGACGGGGCGCACCCACGACTGGACGCTGAGCCGGGAGATTCGCGAGCGCGTCGGTGTTCCGGTGTTCTTGGCCGGAGGGCTGACTCCGGAGAACGTGGCGCAGGCGATTGCGGAGGTGGGACCGTTTGGGCTGGATGTTTGCTCGGGCGTGCGGACCGGCGGGAAGTTGGATGCAGTGAAGCTGGAACGATTCTTGGCGTCAGTGCGGAGATCAGCCCCATCCTAGCGTCGCAAGCAGCGAGACAACTGAGCGTGCGCACCGTCGCAAACCACGCCTCCCGCTCGCTACTGACTATAATTTCACCAGGTGTGCGAGGGGATTCGGAACAAAGGACACGATTCCCAGTGAGGAGAACAGCCATGTCTCTGCACAAACTGTGCGTTTTCACGATGCTGGCCTGGACTATTGCCTTCGTTGCGGCCGGTAGGTTGAACGTTCAGATCAAGGGATTCGATGTGCCGGCGCCGAGTTCGCGGCCGCACGGTCCCTCGCTTGCCCCCGATGGCGCGCTCGCGTACCTGGGCCCGCCCCCGGCGAATACGTTAGGCCGATCGAACTGGGTCAACGTATTCCGCGCGAGAAACGAAATCCGGCCGGCCGTTTTTCTTCCCGTCCAATCCAGGAACGCCAAAGATCTGGGCGCTGGAAAGTTGCTAGTGGCCAGCCGCGATCTTGCCGATCCCAATTTCGCTAAGACGGTTGTTCTGCTGGTTCGCTGCGATACCGAAGGTGTGCTCGGACTGATTCTCAACCGGCGCACTGATCTCCCACTTTCACGAGTGCTTCAGGGAATCAAGGCGGCGAAAGATCGGTCCGACCCGGTCTATTTCGGGGGTCCGGTAGAACCATCGGTGTTTGCCTTGCTCCAGTCGCCGGCGAAAGTCGAAGGCGCTGAGCGCATTTTCGGTGCGGTTTACATGTTTTCCACGAAAGCCCTCTTCGAACAGACCATCACGGCTCGACCCGACCCCCGCGGTTTTCATGTTTATCTGGGCTCCGCCGGCTGGACTAACGATCAGCTGCGAAAGGAGCTGGAACTGGGTGCGTGGTTCATTTTTCAGGCGGATGCAGGAACGGTTTTCAATTCCAATCCGGATTCCTTGTGGCCGCAAATGATTCAGAAAACGGAGTTGAAGTTGGCCGGGAGGACGCAGGCCGACATACCGTGAGCAATCCGCGCGGATGCCCACACGTCGGTTTGATTACTCCCAGACGACGCGCAACCCGGAAGTAATTGTTCCAATCAGCGATCACGCTAACTTCCGCCCCATAATGCACGATTCCTCCGGTTGGGCATGGCCTGCCTTCGCCAGGGCCTAGACGTCCGTAACTTTCTTGGCCCGGTCCGGGCGTGTAGAACGAAAGGCGGAGTGTCGATAGCGCGACCATGGGATATTACGGAGAGGTTCTCACCGAGCCGGCGATTGCAGCGAGCGACCCAGTTCGCATTGTGGTGCTCTGTATGGCAGAGCTGCCCGGCAAGACGCAAGGCCTGGCCTTTGTGAAAGAGATTGACGCGAACGGTGAGCCGGGCAACCCCAGGGAGCGAGACGGCGCTCTGAACATCACTGTTAATGTGCTCCACGCCGCACTGAGCAGCGAGGTTCGAGTTGGCCCTGATCGTAAACCCGCCGCGACCGCTGCGAGCCACTACTGGATGGACTCCCTTCCCTTCATGTCGAACCGGCGCTAGTCCAGGTAGCATTGAAGACCGGCGTTGACAGTGCTCTTCCCAAGCAAAGTCCCTACCCTTTTCAGCCGTACCAGCAACGTCCACTTCGGCATACGGATAGACATCAAATGATGCTATAATCAGTGCCTGGAGTTTTTATGAGAACAACGCTTGCGCTTGATGATGAACTCGTACGCATTGCCCAGGAGTTCACTGGGGTGGCGGAAAAAACAGCATTGGTGCGTGAAGCTCTCAAAGCCCTCATCGAGCGGGAAAGCGCTCGCAGATTGGCCTCTCTGGGAGGCACCATGCCGGGATTGAAGAACATCCCGCGACGCCGGGCGGGAACGAATTGATTCTCGCGGATACGTCAGTTTGGATCGACCACCTCCGCTCGGATGATGGACAGATGCGAGATCTTCTCGACCGGGGACAGATTGTCATCCATCCATTCGTGATTGCGGAACTGGCGCTTGGGTCGTTGAAGGAGCGCAGGAAGACGCTTGCGCTCCTGGACCTATTGCCGGCAGTGCGGGCGGCGAGCCTCAGCGAGGTGCGGCCGATGATCGAGGCGCGGCGTTTGTACAACGCTGGCATCGGGTTGACCGACGCACACCTGATCGCTTCAGTGTTTATCAATCCGCCCACGCTTCTATGGACGAGAGATAGGCAGCTTCGCAAGGTCGCGGAAGGGTTCGGGATACACGCCGATTTCGCGTGAGAAGCTGGATGAGGAGAAACTGGGCGATTTTTTGCGGCGGCGCGGGCGTTTTGGATATGCTGGTTGTTGGAGCAACGCTTGGCGCTTAACAACGAACAACAGAAGGAGCGGGAAGCCGCAGAGGACTTCCGCAGACAACTTCAGGAGCGGTCGTTGCGAGGCAGCACCCGGCCGAGCCGAGCAGACGTCCTGCGCTGGCTCGATGAAAATCCGGAACTGCTCGCGCAGATTGAACGTGTGAGCTTAACGACTGCGCGAGGCAGTGGACTTTCTCCGGCCCAGTTCAAGGAAGAGCTTGCAGCAGTTCCGCTACCGAGCCCTCACGACGAGCCCTTGACCCACTCCATCGTCCGTATGCTCTCGCAACAAATTGAAGATGCCTGCCAGCACTTGGGGATACCATTGCACAGCGGAGTGGCTTACGGCAGCAGCTCCGCTCTGGACATCAGTGCGGCACAATATGGCGTTCCGCTGACTGACACGAGTGTCATCTCGCTGAGCACCGGGTTCATTACGTTTTGTAGCAGCATAAGCAGAATGTTTTCTCTAAGCCTGCCCCATGAAGCCGACGGCGACAGACTTAATGTCACCTTCAACACGGAACTGGTCCTTGCGAAGATTGAAGCGAGCACCGATGTGCGAGACTATTGGAAAAAGGTGATCGACGATTACGCGTTCGGTTCCGGTCCGCTTTCCGGCGGTCACCACCCTGTCCCTTTTCCCGCCTCTTATACGAGGATGCAACTTCTCTTCTCTATGGAGCGCTTTTCGCTCGCTCACGAGTATGCGCACCACGTTGGGCAGCACGGGAGGAGAACAGCCATTGGAGTCGACGGCAATGCAGACGCACTCGGGCACGAGTTCGAAGCGGATCTGTTCGCGGTGAACCTTGAGCGCTATATTGGAATGGGAGACACACCTCCTAACATATTCTCGGCTTCCGGAGCGGCAGCGGCACTACTCCTGAAATGCCATGAGTGCATTAGACGTGTTCGACAAATCCTCCGGACTGGGGAGGACGCGATTCAGTCGGACGGAATTCACCCAGCGACGCTGGATCGCATTGCGGCTTTTGATCAATTAGACCACCAGCTCCCCGATTCCCAACGGGAGCACCTGAGGGGAATGAGAAACAGTTGCGTTGCCATAGTTGACGAGATGTATCGCAGGCTCAAGCCCGTTTACACGGAGATGCATAAGCGTGGGCTGACGCCACCGCATTCCGGAACCCGTTACGATTCTGACCTTCCCCGCTGGCTTCTTTAGGACCACGAGAGTGACCATGCCTAAACCCCCACGAATCGCCGTTGTTGGCAGTGCCAATGTTGACTTGACTACTTTTTCCGATCGTTTCCCCAAACCGGGAGAGACTATCTTTGGCGACAAGTTTCACCTGGGGTTTGGCGGGAAGGGCGCGAACCAGGCGGTGGCGGCTCGGCTTTGCGGGGCGGACGTTTTTATGGTGGCGCGCGTGGGCGACGATCTGTTTGGGCCGGCGACGATCAAGAACTTTGAGAAGCTGGGGATTGATGCCACGCACGTGCGCCAGGTGAGCGGCGTTTCGAGCGGCGTGGCTCCGATATTTGTGGAGTCGTCGGGACAGAACCGGATCATCGTGGTGAAGGGCGCGAACGATGCGTTAAAACCAGCGGATGTGGACGCCGCGGCCGGCATGCTGAAAAGCGCCGACTGCATCGTGCTGCAGTTCGAGATTCCGCTGGAGACGGTGTATTACACCATTCAGTTTGCGCGGAAGAATGGAATTCGGTGCATTCTCAATCCCGCGCCGGCGCAGCCGATTGATCTGAAGGTGGTGGCGGAGCTGGATTATTTTGTGCCCAACGAAAGCGAGGCGGAGACGATTAGCGGGCTGCCGGTGCGGAATGTGGAAGATGCAAAGCGCTGCGCGGAGAAGCTTCTGGCGGGCGGCATTCGGCGCGTGTTGATTACGCTGGGCGCGAATGGATCGTTGTTGGCCGGTCGCGACGGGATGCAGCATGTGGCCCCTTTTCCCTTGAAGAGCGTGGATTCGACGGGGGCGGGCGATGCGTTTATTGGGAGCTTTGCTACGTTTCTGGGAAAAGGGTTCGCGGAACTGGAGGCGGCTCGGCGGGCAAATTTGTATGCGGGGCTTTCGACTACCGGTGTGGGGACGCAGAAGTCGTTTTATGACCGCGCGCGGTTCGAGGCGGAGTGGGCTACGCGGATGAAGGGATAGAGCTGTCCCTCAGCGGCTAAAGCCACAAATTAAAATATAGTTTCTTACCGCAGCGCTGAAGCGCTGCGCCACCCCAAAGCGCGTTACCTTTCCATCAGCAGAACTTTTTCGGCTTCGTCGATCTCCGTCAGCTTCACTTCGATTACTTCGTTGTTGCTGGTCTGCACGGTGCGGCCGGTGAACGTGGCTTCAATAGGCAACTCGCGATGGCCGCGGTCAATCAGCACGAGCAGCTGCACCTGGCTGGGGCGACCGTGCGAGAAAAGCGCGTCCAGTGCGGCCCGGATGGTGCGGCCGGTGTAGAGCACATCATCGACGAGCACGATTTTTTTGTCCTCGATCGGAAAGCCGATTTCAGCGGGTTGCACGACCGGCTTGGGGCCGAGGGTGGAAAGATCGTCGCGGTAAAACGTGATGTCGAGCGTGCCGACGGGAACTGTTTTTTTCTCGACCTTCTGAATCATCTTACCCAGGCGCTCGGCGATGGGGACGCCGCGCCGGCGGATCCCGACCAGGCCCAGGCCGTCGACGCCGCTGTTTTTCTCCAGAATTTCATGAGCCAGCCGCACTAGCGTGCGCTCAATTTCGGACGCGGACATGAGCTGGGCTTTCTGGTGCAGGGCTGCGGTCTTGGGAACAACATTCTTGTTCATCGCCATGAAAATGCCTCGATTGGCTGATTGGTCCGTCCAGGTCGGCGCAACGCCGGCTTTTGAATGTAGTGGAGTTGCGCCGGCAAGGTCAAGGGCTGCCCCGTAGAGACGCGGCTTGCGACGTCTCCCTTTCGAGCAGCCTGCCCAAAAAGGTGTCGCACTTAATTTTGGGCTGCGCGGCGCGGCGTCACCCAACATCGATCACTGGATCCACACCGTCTTGATGTTGACGAATTCACGAATCCCTTGCACGGACAGCTCGCGGCCGTGGCCGGAGGCTTTTACTCCGCCGAAAGGCACGCGCGGATCGGACGCCACCATCTTGTTGATAAACACCATTCCCGCTTCTAGCTCGTTGATGAACCTTTCGGTTTCGGCTGGGTCTTTCGTCCATGCACTCGCGCCCAGTCCGAAGCGGCTGTCGTTAGCGAGGGCGATGGCCTGATCGATATCTTTGACACGGAAGATCGACGCCACGGGGCCGAAAAATTCCTCCTTGTAGGCGGGGGAATCTTTCGGAATGTCGGTGAGCACGGTGGGCGCATAGAAGCTCCCGGGGCGCCTCAGCGGATGTCCCCCGGTGAGCACGCGAGCACCGGCCGCGACGGTCTTCTGGACGTCCGCATCAAGCGAGGCTACGGCTTCGGCGCTGGCGAGTGGCCCCAGCTGTGTGTTGTCATCGAACGGGTCGCCGATGCGCAGCGATTGCATCTTGCTGACGAACTTGCGCTCGAATTCATCGGCGATTTTTTCGGCAACGATAAAACGCTTGGCTGCGATGCAGGACTGGCCGTTGTTCTGAATGCGCGCTTCTACGGCTGTGGTTACGGCGGCTTCTAGGTCGGCGCTGGGCATCACAACGAAGGGATCGCTGCCGCCCAGTTCGAGCACAACTTTCTTGATGCGCTTGGCCGCCGAGACTCCCACCTGAATGCCGGCCTGCTCGCTGCCTGTGAGAGTGGCGGCGACGATGCGGGGATCGTTCAGGATGCCATCGACGGGGCCGGAGCCGATCAGCAACGTCTGGAATACGCCTTCCGGAAAACCGGCGCGGCGGACAATTTCTTCAATCTTGAGGGCGCATTGCGGAACATTCGAGGCGTGCTTCAGCAATCCGACGTTGCCCGCCATGAGCGAGGGCGCGATGAACCGGAACACCTGCCAGAAAGGGAAGTTCCAGGGCATGACGGCCAGGATCGGACCGATGGGCAGATAACGGATAAAGCTGCGCCGGGCGGCGGTTTCGACGACTTCATCCGCCAGAAATTTCTCCGCGTGCTCGGCATAGTAGCGGCAGCCGGTCGCGCATTTCAGGGCCTCGCCCACGGCGGCCTTGAGCGGCTTGCCCATCTCGAGCGTCATCAGGCGGGCACATTCGTCTTTTTCCTGCTCCAGAATTTCGGCGGCGCGCATCATTTTGGCGGCACGGTCCGCGAACGACGTGCGGCGGTGCGCTCGGAATGCCGTCGTTGCCAGTTGCAGCTTGGCGTTAATTTGGGCGGGAGTAAGAGGTTCGAAGGTCTTCAGGACCTCGCCGGTTGCGGGGTTAATCGTTGCGATAGCCATAGCAAGAATAATAATAGCTCGCCGCCGATCAATCCAAAGAGGCTATTGCAATCGCAGGGAGGGCGCACTAGAGTACGTCAAAGAACGTCTTGGGTAAGGATCCGCTCGCTCGAAAGGACACTTGATTGAAAATCTCGCAAAAAGGCCTGTACGCGCTCGAAGCAGTCATGACGCTCGGCCACCGGTATGGCACCGGCACGATCAAGATTCGGGATATCGCCATTGACAACGATTTGCCCGAAAAGTTTCTTGAGCTGATCCTGCTGGAACTGAAGAACGCGCGGATTGTCGAAAGCGTGCGCGGCGCCAAGGGCGGCTATCAGTTGCGCCGCGCGCCTTCCGAGATTCACATGAGCGAGATCATTCGGCTGATCGACGGCCCGCTCGCGCCCTTTGGCGATGCCGAGCAATTGCGCGATCTGATCGCGCAGAACGACGATCATCGCGCTCTTTATGAGGTGTTTCTCAAGGTGCGCGATTCCGCCGCCAAGATTCTGGAAAGCACAACGATTGCCGACCTGCTGAGCGGTACGGCGGGCTCGCGCAAGCGGCCGAAAAAGAAAAAGGATGTTCTCTCTATCGTTGACCGGGCGACGAAGAACAGCTAACGGCCTCAGGCCAGGACCGCCTCATACTCCTGATAGCTACCCTTGAAATCGGTGATCTTGTGATCGCCCTCGAAGTGCCAGATCCTGGTCGCAACCTCGTCGATCAAGTCCTCATCGTGCGTGACTAACAGCACAGTCCCCTGATAGCGCTGCAATGAAATATTCAGCGCGTTGATCGACTCCAGATCAAGATGGTTGGTCGGCTCATCCAGCACAAGCACGTTCGGTTTCTGAAGCATGAGCTTCGAAAAGAGCAGGCGGGCGGCCTCGCCGCCGGAGAGCACGTCGGTTTTCTTGTCGGCGTCGTCTCGCGGAAACAGCATCTGGCCCAGCAAGCCCCGAATCTCCTCGGTTGAAGCCGACGGATCCCACTGATGCAACCACTCCAGAACTTTGATTCCGGGCTGGATGAGCGCCTTATGGTCCTGGGCAAAAAACCCGACTGCGGCTTCATGTCCCCAAATCACCTTGCCGGAATCGATGAACGCGCCGTCGTATCCACTGGTGGCGCGTAATTCGGCGTCCGCAACCGTGGGCGAATTCGCCAACAGTGCTTGCAGCAGTGTCGTTTTACCGGCGCCATTGCGGCCCATCAGGGCGATCTTTTCTCCGCGCAGAACGCTGGCCGTGAAACCGTTGATTATTCTTGCGCCGTCATACGCCTTGCTCACGCCCTCCAGTTCGAGAATGTGCTTGCCGGAAGGGCGCTTCTGCTCGAATTTCAAATAGGGCCGCTGAATGTTGGATTTTGCGAGTTCCGTCACTTGCAGGCGTTCCACTTCCTTGCGCCGCGACTGCACCTGGCTCGACCGCGTGCCGGCCGCGAAGCGCGCGATGAATTCGTTGAGCTGCGAAATTTTCTTCTCGCGCTGCGCATTCTGCGATTCAATCTGCGAGCGCACCTGCGTTTTCATCACCACCATATCGTCGTAGGTGCCGGTGTAAGTGATGATGGTTTCGTAGTCGATGTCGGCGATGTGCGTGCACACGCCATTCAGAAAGTGCCGGTCGTGCGATATCACGATCAGCACGCCTTCATACTGGTTCAGAAAAGTCTTCAGCCAGTGGATCGAGTCGAGATCGAGGTGGTTGGTCGGCTCGTCGAACAGGAGCGCCTGCGGATGCCCAAACAGAGCCTGCGCCAGCAGCACGCGCATTTTCTGGCCGCCCGGGATCTCCGCCATTTTCCGTTCATGCATGTCATCGGGGATGTCGAGGCCCTGGAGCAGAATCGCGGCATCGCTTTCGGCGTTATAGCCGTCTTCTTCGCCCACGATGCCTTCGAGTTCGCCCAGCTTCATGCCGTCCTCGTCGGTCATATCGAGCTTCGCATAGATCGCTTCTCTTTCCTCGAGCGCGGCCCACAGGCGGCGATTGCCCATGATCACGGCATCGATCACGCGATAGCGATCGAAGGCGAACTGGTCCTGGCTCAGGACTCCGAGTTTGCGCGGGCGGACGACCGAGCCTTTTTGCGGCTCGATCTCGCCGGTCAGCAGCTTCATAAACGTGGATTTACCCGCGCCATTCGGCCCGGTCACGCCATAGCGCTTCCCCGGCATGAAACTGGTGGAGACTTCGTCAAACAAAACTTTCGCGCCGTAGCGCATCGACACATTGCTGACTGAAAGCATGATGTTTAGGGTACTGCGGGAATCGATCCAAAAGGAGAAATCGCAGCAGATGTTAATAGAATATCACGAAGGAATCGCGAAGAAGCGCGCAGGACCAAGCCCGGCTACACAAGCAAATAAAGCACCGCCCCAATTTTTTTGCCGCAAATAAGCCTCCAGGTTTTGATCGAGCTTCCCTCCGTGTACCTCCGTGCCCCCCGTGGTTGTCGCTCTTCGCCGGTAATACCAGCGAACTCGGATGCGCAATCTTGCGTGGAACTTTCCAAACAGCAGTTCATGTTAGCCTCTCTAAACTTACTTCTTTCGAAAGCGGAGTACATGAATAACTCAAATCCGACTCATCTCGATCTTCAGGCAACGGCCAAACAAGTCATGATCGCGCAGGGGTTTAATCCGGATTTTCCGCCGGAAGTGCCGCAGCAACTGGCGGCGATTCGAACTCATCCGCCATCGCTCGCTACTTCAAATGGCGTGCGCGATTTGCGGGGATTGCTGTGGTCGTCCATTGACAACGACACTTCGAAGGACCTGGACCAGATCGAGGTCGCCGAGCGATTGTCCGATGGCAGCGTGAAGGTGATGATTGGCATTGCTGATGTGGACGCGTTTGTCGGCAAGGGGACGCCGATCGATCAGCACGCGGCGCGCGAGACGACGACCGTTTACACCGGCGTTTGTAATTTTTCCATGCTCCCCGACGAGCTTTCCACCGGCGCCTCTTCCCTGCTGGAAAATGTCGACCGCCCGGCGATTGTCATCGAGTTCGTGGTCGATGCTTCGGGCGCAATTCAGTCTAGCGATGTGTATCGCGCCATCGTGCGCAACAAAGCCCAGCTCACCTACAACGCGGTGGGCGGATGGCTGGAGGCAACCGGCGCGGCACCGCCAAAGGTCGCGGCGTCGGCCGAATTGCAGGCACAGCTGAAATTGCAGGATCAGGCCGCGCAGGCTCTCCGGAAACTTCGCTACCAGCATGGCGCGCTGAATATTGATACCAGCGAAGTGCATCCGGTGGTGCTGAATCAGCAGGTGGTTGACGTGGTGAAGCAGGAGAAGAACCGCGCCACCGAACTGATTGAGGACTTCATGATCGCCGCCAATGGCGTGGTGGCACGCATGCTGGAGAAGGTTTCGTCGCTGCGGCGGATTGTGAAGACTCCGGAACACTGGGATGGAATTGTGCGGCTGGCGGCCGCGCAAGGCGAGAAGCTGCCGGCGCAGGCCGATTCGAAGGCGCTCAACGATTTTCTCGTGAAGCGCAAGGCGTCCGATCCGGATCACTTTGCCGACCTGTCGCTGGCGGTGATCAAGCTGCTGGGGCCGGGAGAATATGTGCTGGAACGCCCCGGCGATCCCGAGGCAGGGCATTTTGGCCTGGCGGTGCAGGACTATACGCACTCCACCGCGCCCAACCGCCGTTTTGCCGACGTCGTAACGCAGCGGCTGATCAAAGCGGTGCTGGATGGAAAACCGGGGCCGTATTCGGAGAGCGAACTGGAGGCGATTGCCACCAACTGCACACAAAAGGGTGATGCCGCGCGCAAAGTTGAGCGCGAGATGACCAAGCGGCTGGCAGCCGTGGCCATGAGCACTCGCGTGGGCGAGATGTTTGATGCGATGGTCACGGGCGTAACTCCGAAGGGGACGTTTGTGCGTGTGCTGCAACCGCACGTCGAGGGCTTGCTGGCGCAGGGCGCGCAGGGACTGCACGTAGGCGACAAGTTGCGCGTGAAGTTAACGCGGACGGACGTCCAGCACGGCTATATTGATTTTGCGAGGGGGTAGGTGGCACGGAGATGAGCGTAATCGCCGACAGGTACCGCTCCCACCTTGCGCGTCACGCAAGAGAGACGCCGCCCTGACATCGGGCGGCCTTTGTGTTTTATGGGCCTTCTGAATCCCTCGTCCGGGAATCAGCAGCCGAGGACCGTTGCGTTGGCGCCACTGCCAGTGAACGTGCTGGCCTGATTTAAGGACACGCCTCCACCGCCGAAGCTGTTGCGTAGAATCTGTTTGGCGTGGATGTGTTACCGGAAGGCATTTCTACTCCGACCGCCGCATCTGTGATGGCATTGCCAGTAACGGTGAAGCCGGACGCAGCCGGACGATGACCCAGGCCACACCCGAACACACCATTCGAGGCGTTCCCGATCGTATTCTCCTCTACCAGGGAACTGGTGCCTGAGCCGCTCAGCAACATACCGGTTCCGCCACCAGCGTCGATCCGGTTATGCTCAACGGTATTCCCTCCAGAAAGAACGAACACACCATAACCGTTACCGCTCGCGGAAATAATATTCCCCGTAGCCGTTACAGATGCGCCGCTTAGAGAGACGCCGGTGGCTATGCCGCTGATTGCGTTGGACGCGACGTTGCCCGTCGATTCAGCGACGTAAATACCATTAAAGCCTGTACCGCCGCCGTTAATCGTGTTTGCCTTGATATTCACGGCCAGAGGCCCCCCTCCACAGGAAGAATCCACCGATATCCCAAGAGCGTCAAAACCATGAACAAAACTGTTTTCGATCGTTATCGTCTGACCGGCGCCGAGGCTAGTCGCGGCGTAAATCCCATATCCTTCTCCGGCATTTGTCTGGTTGCGAGCGCTTGCCTCGCTTACGGTACCGGTGGCGTCGAGATAAACAACGCCAATGACGCTACCCGCTGGATTCCCCGCGCCAGTTCCATCAACGACGAGATTGCTGATGTTGACCGGGCCGGCCGGGTTCTGCACCAAGATCTGGTAATAAGTTGCGATACCGCATTCGCCGAGTTGCACCGAGTTCGTCAAGCCCCCTGCGGGCGCGACAACGACCGCCGCGCTGGATGCTCCTGGCACCCCTTCCAGGGTCAATGGCTGCGCGATGAGAACCTGTTCGGGGTAACTGCCCGGGCACACCTTAATGGTGGAGCCCGGAGGGACGCTGCTGACGGCCAGCGAGATCGTGGTGTAGTAAGGCAGGTTTGGCATGCAAGTTCCTACGGCGTAGGTGGTCCCTGCGAATGCGGATGCGCTCACCAATACGACGAGAGCCGTAATCGCGATGAATCCCGGTCGAAACATTCTCGGTTCTCCAAGTGCGCGGGACTTCCCCTTCATTGTGCGCTGAGTCCCCGGTCGCGGTCCGTCTTTGGAAAAGCGCAATCAGGTCCGCAGGCCCCGCCCTGGTGGACGGAGTAGCGGATGAAGCACCCCAAAATTGCGGAACATTATGTTAGGAAATCGTTGCCCTGTCAAACTGCAAACGCGTGACTCGGGGCGCTCTGGCCACAGTGCCGCAATCCCGGAATACTTTGATATAAGTCCTTACTCCCCAAAGACCGAGTCGAGAAATTCCCGCCAAACGCATGATTCCAGCAGACCGAGGGGGAGGGGGTATCGGTATACAGGGCTAATAACTTAAGCGTTAATATAGCGCTGAAAAGGCTACCCATAGCGGGACACCGCAAGCCGCAACCATCGTGCAGCCTCAACCGTTCTTTTCTTCCAGTTCGGCCCAGCGTTTGTAGAGGACATCGAGATCGTGCTGGGCTGCTTCCAGTGCGGCTTGCGCGCTTTGCAGGCGCGCGGCGTCGGTGGCGTTGGCTGGATCTTCGAGTTCCGCGCGGTGGGTTTGCACTTGCTGCTCGGCATCGGCGATGCGCTGTTCGATTCCTGCATATTCGCGCGCTTCCATGTAGGAGAGTTTCTTCTTCGCTGGAGAATTCCCCGATGCGGATAACTTCTCGGCGGAGGTCGCGCGCTGATTCGCCGTGGACGAGCTTTGCATCTCTCCACGCGATGCAGCCGACGTTGATTGCCGAACCTGCTTTTGCCACGCCTCCCATTGCGGATAGTCGGCGAAGCGCGCGGCTTCGCCTTGGCCATTGAGGCCGAGGACTACGGTTGCGATGCGGTCGAGCATGTAGCGGTCGTGCGTGACCAGCACGAGCGAGCCGGGAAAGTCCAATAGACTCTCCTCGAGAATCTCGAGCGTAGGGATATCAAGGTCGTTAGTAGGCTCGTCGAGCAGCAGAATGTCGGCAGGCTGGAGCATGAGTTGCGCTACGAGGACGCGAGCGCGTTCGCCTCCGGAGAGACGGCCGACGGGCTGTCCGAGCTGCTCGCCGGTGAAGAGGAAACGCGCCGCCCATCCGGCGACGTGAATTACCCGGTCGCGATAGATGACAGAATCGCCGTCGGGAGCGAGCGCGCGGCGCAGAGTGACATCGGGATCGAGCGTGCGGCGCTGGTCAAAGTAGACGATGCGCAGCCGATCGGCGCGGCGAATCTCGCCGCTGGTAGGCGCGAGGTCGCCTTGCAGCAAGTGGAGCAGAGTGGTCTTGCCGCTGCCGTTCGGCCCAACCAAGCCGACGCGCATTCCGGCAGTGACGATAAAGTTGAGATTTTCAAACAGGGTTCGGCCGCCTGTTTTGCGGTCAACCGTTTCCTGATTACCCATGGTGCAGGACACATTTTCCAGTTCGATCAGGCGTTTCGTTTTGCGGTCGGTGGCCGAGAAATCAATTTGTGCTGTGGCGGTTTGAGTTCGGGAGTTCAGGTCGGCCAGCTCGCCCATAAGCTCGCCCGCTTTGTCGATACGCGCTTTCGACTTGCGCGTACGCGCTTTGGCTCCGCGGCGAAGCCACTCGATTTCGCGGTGCACTAGGTTTTCGAGGGCTTCCTGACGTAATGATTGGGAGTGGAGAAACTCTTCCTTCTTCTCCAGAAACTCGCTGTAGGTTCCATGCACGCGGAGCGAGCCATTGGGATAGGTTCGGTTGAGTTCGACCGTATCGGTGGTGACGTTTTCGAGGAAGTAGCGGTCGTGGCTGACGATGACGCTGGCGAACGAGGCCGACTCCAGCAATTCTTCAAGCCACTCAATTCCGAGGAGGTCGAGATGATTGGTGGGCTCATCGAGCAGGAGAATGTCTGGATGCTGAACCAGAGCTTCCACCAGGGCGAGACGCTTCTGCCAGCCGCCGGAAAGTTCGGCGGTGGCAGCGTCGAGGTCCTCGAAGCCGGCTCGCCCGAGGTTCTCGGCAAAGCGCGCGCCGCGATCTGTTCCGGAAACGCCGCAGCGGTCCAATGCGCTTTCAATCACAGACCGCACGGTGGCGTCGGCGGAAAAGCGCGAATCTTGTTCGACGTAACAGAGACGAGTGCGCTTTCGGGCGGCCACTTCCCCGCTATCGGCCTCCATCAGGCCGGCAAGAATCCGCAGAAGTGTGGACTTGCCGGAGCCGTTCGGACCAATCAGGCCGATGCGGTCGCCTTCCGAGATGGTGAAGGAAACATCCTGAAAAAGCGGCTTCGCTCCGAAGGCTTTCGAGAGTTCCTGCGCGTTGATGATGGGCGGCAATTGAGTTGCGGTCTCCGGATGCGCTGTTTGAGATTATCAGGCGAGACGGGCGAGCGCTGCACGCAAGCGTTTCCGGCCCGGGCAGAAGAATGCGTTTTGTCACATTGTTTTTTTCGAGTCTTCCTTTTTCAGATCGCGCTCGGCTTTCTCTAAATCCTCGAGCCGCCCTACATCGCACCAGTCGTATTCGTCGGCGCGGAAGGCGCGAATCTTCTCTCCCTTGCCTGCCAGGCGTAGATACGAATCAATAATGGAGAAAACTCCCTGTTCGGTGAGCTTAGCAAGCAGGCCCGGTGAGATGACATGAATACCGGAAAAGGCCAGCGCTTTGGCGTGACGCGACGGGCGGACAATTTCGGCGGTGGCTTCGCGGCCAAGGCGGCGTCCGCAGAGGTCACCGTGCTCGTCAAAAAGCAGGTAGCGGGAAGTGGGGCGATCCTGCACGGCCAGCGTAGCGAGAGCATGATTTTCGAGGTGGGCTTGCTCAATGCGTGCGAGGTCGATCGTGCTGAGGACGTCGACGTTGTGGACGAGGATGGGTTCTTCGGCGCCGCGGGAACCGGCGAGAAGAAGATCGGCGGCTTTTTTCAGGCCGCCGCCGGTGTCGAGGAGGACGTCTTCGCGGGAGATGTCAATCTTCAGGCCGAAGTTTTGGTGCGCGGCGAGATAATCTGCGAGTTGGCCGGCAAAGTGATGCGCGTTGATGACGACTTCGCGAATTGCGAAAGTGCGCAGGCGCTCCAGTGTAATTTCGACGAGCGTGCGGCCACCGAGTTCTACCAGCGCCTTGGGGCGATCATCGGTGAGGGGACGCAGACGAGTGCCGAGACCGGCCGCAAAGACCATCGCTTTCATGAGGACAGCTTCTCCAGTTCGCGATGATGGAGGATTACTTCCACGCCATTCGAACCGCGCAGGTGCTTGGCCAGTTGCTCGGCAAGATACACGGAACGATGCTGGCCGCCGGTACAGCCAAACGAGACCATCAGGTTCTTGAAATTTCGGCTTTGATAGTTGGCGACGCTCGAATCAACCAGGGCAATCACGCTGGCAAGAAACTGACGGACGGATTCCTGCTGCTCGAGGTACTCGATGACGGGCGCGTCATTGCCGGTCAAGGGCTTGAAGCGCTCTTCGCGTCCGGGATTGGGCAGGCTGCGGCCGTCAAAGATGAAGCCGCCGCCATTGCCGGTTTCGTCTGCGGGCAGCCCGCGATGGAATGAGAAGCTGAACACGCGAACGGTGAGCTGGCTGGCATTGGCCGCGCCGCCTTGTAGCTTTTCGGAGGCGACCATATTCCGGAATGCTTCGCTAAGCGTGGGCAGCGCGATGGGCAATTCGACGTTGTGCAGAAGCCAGCGAAGGTTGCGGAGCGCGAAGGGCACGCTTTGCAGAAAATGAGTCTTGCGCTCGTAAAAGCCGCGGAAGCCGTACGCGCCAAGAGCCTGCAGGATGCGCACGTAAACGTACGCGTAGTAGTAGTGCATGAACGCGGCTCGATCAAGCTCGATGAAATTCGAGAGGCTGTCGAGATAGAGGTCGAGCAGTTGCTGGCGGAGATCGGGCGACAGATCGGCCTTTGCGTCGTAGAGAAGCGAGGCGATGTCGTATTGCAGCGCGCCTTTGCGGCCTCCCTGATAGTCGAGAAAGTAGGGATTGCCATTCGGCAGCATGATGTTGCGCGACTGGAAGTCCCGATAGAGAAAGAAGTCGCGGGCAGCGCTGAGCAGGAATTTGCTGAGGCGTGAGAAATCGTCCTCGAGCGCTTGCTCATTGAATGGGATGCCGGCCAGACGAAGGAAGTAATACTTGAAGTAATTCAAGTCCCATGCAATGGATTGACGGTCGAAGCTGCCGCGAGGATAGCAAACCTTGTAGTTGAGGTCCTGTCCGGCTTCGACCTGGAAACGCGGCAGGATGGCGACTACTTTTTGATACGCTTCGATGGCCGGGCCGGCGACTTCGGCGCCTGATCGATTCTTCGACAAGAATTCAAACAGGGTTGTGTCGCCGAGATCCTGTTCAAGATATGCACCCTGGCCGAGGTCTTCGCCGTAAATCTCCGGGACTGGAAGGCCGTGACGGCGAAAATGACGGGAGAATTCGATGAAAGCGGCGTTCTCCTCGCGGACGCCGTAGAGAATGCCAATGGCGCTGATCTTCCCGGCGGACAGCCGAATGATCTTGCGGCCCGAGCCGCTGAGTTGCCCTTGCAAGGGCTGAACGCGCTCGGCTGTGGTTCGAAAGTGCCGCTCAAAGAGTTTTTGGAGAACGTCCATGAAGATAGGCGATTGACCCTTGGCGGCGTCACGCCGACACAACTGCTAGATCGCGGCTGCACGATAACGATACAACATGAGCCGAGACAAATGAGTCTCCCGCAGTCGCAGATCTGGCGACCAAAAGCCACTTGCCGCTGTTGAGGATTGGTCAGGCTATTCTTGCCGGTTTTTTACCCTTTACGCTTTGCAAAACGGTCGCGGGAATTCGTAAGTTCCGGACCGTTGGATTCTTTCTGCTCCGGACCTGAACGGCAATGCCATCGGCTTCAGGAAACGGGTCGGAAACCACTTCAAGTTCTTCCCCGTAAAGCCGGATTCGCCCCGACACGGTATACCCTAAGTGCTTGACTCTAGTACAGATATCAGTAACAGAAGGAGATTCAAGAATGCTCATGATAGCCCCATTATACGCCTCCGAAGGAGAAAGGGTGCTCGGCAGACAGGTGCTGTTTGGGGGAAGAGAAAATCCTAAGAATTGGCCTCCGCGTCGGGCCGAGGCTACTGGACGTTCTGAATGAAACTCGCCGGCTGCACTGCGGAGGAAGCACTGAGCCGGGACTGCCCTTCCGCCATATCCCGCCGGGCCTGCTGGAGCAGGTTCCAGTCGCGGTCGAACTGCCCGCGTGAGAGCCCGTGCGGCGTGGAGTGCCGCAACTCAGACTCGAGACGGGCCTCGATGATTTCCCGCACCAGTTGCAGAGGAGCGCCGCTATTGAGAACATTGTCGGCGGTTGCGCCAACCCGAACCAGGCGACCCTCGACCAGCATTTGAAGAACCGGCCCGCCCTGATCGTCGACGGCGGTTTTTGCCCTCGACTCAAGCTTCTCCCACTCCTTGTCGAGCTTCTGGCGCGGGGCCGCGGAACCTGATTCCGCCAGCAGACTCTTCAGCTGGTGTTGATACATTTTGCGATCCGCGCGGGAGAGTGGCGCCTCAGGATCGCCATCCGGGCTGTAGACCATGGCATCGCGCCCGGGCTCGAAGCGGCCAGCGCCCGTGCCGACATAAACGGCGAAAACGCAGCCCGCAAAGATCGGGCTGAAAATAGCGCTCGGCACGATGTACTTCTTCGACTTCAGGAATGACTCGACCACGCCATGGGGCGGCGAGCTGCGCGGCATGCTTCCCGGAACCTGCGCAATCACCACGCGCGACAGCGGAATATCGGGATGGCGAGTGTCGAACTTCGTGAGCATTTTCGCTAGCTGCTTCGGGGTGGTGATGCCTACATCGGCGATCAGGCTGCGATGAACGGATTTGGGATAGTAAAAATTGACGATGCCTTTGGCGAAATCGGCGCAGTTGTTCGATACCAGATGAAAATGGGACCGGTTGGGGGTCGAGTTGAGCTTGCGGATCAGCGCATCGTCCTGGTCAGGCGTGGTCGGGATTTCGAAACCGTACATGGTGCGGTCATACGAGGAGCCGACGAGCTGATACCAGATTCCACCGGGAGCTTCGCCGC
Source organism: uncultured Acidobacteriaceae bacterium (assembly GCA_963791085.1). Lineage (GTDB taxonomy): Bacteria > Acidobacteriota > Terriglobia > Terriglobales > Acidobacteriaceae > Acidiflorens. The sequence continues at coordinate 1,981,819 of CAWBQG010000001.1, forward strand.
CGGGCGAGTCGGGAGCGACATCTTCAAGATGTTTGCGGCGGTATTGGTCGCGTAAAAAGGCGACCATTTTCGCATCGGCGAACAGAGGAACATCCTCCGGCCGATCCACGGCATAAAGATAAGGAATGAGCGGAATGGCGAGCCAGTCGTAGCCGTCAATGCCATCGTAGCGGCTGATGACAACCCCGGTTTCTCCCGGAGCGCAACGGCGAAGGACGATCGGCGAATCCGCGCAAACGTTCGACACATAGACAGCCGCGTGGCCGGTTGCTGTAAAGTAGCCCATCTTGCCGTAGGGCTCCTCAAGCAGCAGCGTGGCTGAGGCACTGGCCAGCGAGGCGCAAACCAACACCATCGCGCCGAGACAACACAAGGCGCGCCCGATGGAGTTGATTGGCCGACAAAGCATAGCCATCCTCAGTAACCTCTATTATGAACACACGAGCGGCAAAAAAGTTGCCGCAAAATCAAAATTGAGTGTCGAAGGTGCAATGGAATCAATGGAGTAAAGTAACTAGGGCGATACTGACCGCTTGGACGATTGCTTGATGAGCCATTCCTGGCTGTTCATTTCACGGCGATTGGTGCGACGGGAATCGCGAGAATAGGCGCCGTCAGCGTTCATACGGCGGGCTTTGATAACCTCGGAAAGGTAGGTCGCCAAAACCTCGTCGCGCAGGTAGCGGACCAGTTTGGGATCCTCGACCGGAAAAGCCAACTCAACACGCCGATTCAGATTGCGGGGCATCATATCGGCGCTGCCGAGATAGACTTCCTCGCTGCCGCCATTGTGGAAATAGAAGATGCGGCTGTGCTCGAGGAAACGCCCCACGATGCTGGTGACGCGAATGTTTTCGCTGACATTGGGAACGCCCGGCCGCAAACAGCAGATGCCGCGAACCAGCAGATCGACCTGGACGCCGGCCTGGGAAGCATCATAAAGCAACTGAATGACACGCCGGTCGACGAGCGCATTCATCTTGAAGATGAGATGGCCGCGCTGGCCATTTTTCTGGTGTTCGATTTCCCGGCGAATCAACTGTTCAAGATGATCGCGAAGATTCACGGGGGCCACCAGCAGCTTTCGGTATTCCATTTTGGCCGAGTAGCCGGTCAGATAGTTGAACAGATCGCTGCAATCCTTGCCGATCGCCTCGTCGCAGGTGAGCAATCCGATATCGGTGTAAAGCTGCGCGGTGACCGTGTTGTAGTTGCCGGTCGAGAGGTGAACATAGCGGCGGATGCGGTCTTTCTCCTTGCGGACCACCAGCGCCGCCTTGCAATGCACCTTCAGGTTCATCAAGCCGTAAACGACATGGACGCCCTCACGTTCAAGCCGACGGGCCCATTCGATATTGCTCTCCTCGTCGAAACGTGCCTTGAGTTCGACGAGAACGGCAACCTGCTTGCCGTTGTCAATGGCGTCGAGCAAAGCTTCGACGACGGGAGCGTTGCGGCCGACCCGGTAGAGAGTGATCTTGATGGCGAGCACGGCGGGATCGCGTGCGGCCTGTTGCAGGAACGCGACTACGGGTTGGAAAGAGTCGAAAGGGTGGTGCAGCAGCACATCCTGCCGGCGAATGGCCGTGAAAATATCTTCCCCTTCATCCTGCGGTTGCAGCGCCGGAGCCAGGCTCGGGACAAACGCTTTGTCTTTCAGATCGGGGCGGTCAATCGAAAGAAGGTGCTTCAGGCGGCTAAGCGCGAGGGGCCCTTTCATTTTGTAGACATCGCCGCGATCGAGTTCGAGATTCTTGAGGAGGATGTCGAGCACCTCCGAAGGCATGGCGTCGTTGATTTCGAGACGGACCACATCGGCAAAGCGGCGCTTGGAGACGCCCTCTTCGACCGATTCGAGCAAATCGCCCGCTTCCAGTTGCTGAATGGCGGTGTCGGCATCGCGCGTGACGTGAAACGGATGGGCATCGATGATCTCCATGCCCGGAAAAAGCGATTGCAGATTGCTGATGATGAGCTGCTCGAGCCAAACAAAATATTGCGGCTTCGACGGCTTCGAAGGCGTTGGCAGCTTCGCTTTCGATTTGGGTTTTGGCTCTTTGACGGCGCTCTGCAATGGAACCAGTTGTGGCAGACTGTCGGGGACTTTCACGCGCGCAAAGTGCTCCACCGCCTGGGGGTCGCGAATCAGAACGCCGAGATTGAGGCTGAGATTCGAAATATGCGGAAAGGGGCGGCCGGGATCGAAGGCCAGGGGCGTGAGCGTCGGAAAGACGGTTTCGGAGAAATAGCGGTTGGCGATTTCGGTCTGCTGCTCGGTAAGCTGCGAGTAGTCGACCACATGGATGCCCTCTTTTTTCAGGCCGGGCAACAACTGCGAGCGCAGGCAATCCTGGCCTGACTTGTAGAGCTGGGCAACGCGCTCGCGGATGGCGATCAACTCATCGCCGGGCGTCATGCCATCGGGCCCCGATTCGAGGGCGCCGCTTTCGAGCTGCCCTTTCAGACCAGCGACCCGCACCATAAAAAATTCGTCAAGATTGGAACCGACGATGGAAAGAAACTTCACGCGCTCCAGCAGAGGATTCTGCTCGTCCTGGGCCTCTTCGAGAACGCGGGTTTGAAATGCGAGCAAGCTCAGCTCGCGATTGACATAAAGGGACGGGTCATCCAGTGGGAGCACCGCCGGCTCATGATGGTTGGATCCAGCCTCGCACCGGCGCTTCCTGCGCGAGGCAGGGGCCACACCGTTCCTTTTGGCGGTGGTTTCGCTGACAACCATGGTTATGAGTGTACTCGCACTTGGGAGGCGCAGTCAGCGGGGCAAGACTCTCCAGGCTCCGCCGAATCTGCGCGTCTTAGAGACCGATGAGTTGCGGGCATGACTGCAACCCAGATCTATAGGTGGGCTCTTGCCAACGTGCGCGCACACCATCGTGTTCGACACAAAGATATGTCTCCGCATGTTTCACGTCCGCCGCGGAGGGCGTGGAAAACTGGAGTTCGTTTAGTCCGCTCCAATCTCCTGGGCTTGTTCCCAAGCTCCAGTCTCAATCGGTGGAATTCCCTCGGGCTCCTGCTCGTCGCGTAATTCGGCTTCGAGCGCGGCCAACTGAGCCTCGATGTCCTGCGCGGCTTTGCGCTTGCGGATTACTTCCTCGCGATAGCGGCGCAGGAAATAGTCGATGGTTTCGACGCGAATTCTGATGGATCCGGAGGGCTTGTTCTCGTCGAGATCCTTGAAGCAGAAATAGGGCGTGCCGGACTGCTCAATGATGCCCTCGATCACACCGTAAATGGGCGCGTCGTGACCGCATTTGAAGCTCGACATTTCGAGCGCGACCAGATTCGGATGGCGCGCGGTGAACTTCGCGGCCCAGACCTTGTGGTTGGTGCTGCAGGAATAGGAATTCTTCCAGGCATCGGTGATATCGAGCGGGCTGGTGATGACGCCGGCGCTCACTTCCTCGCCGAAAAGGCGTTCGAGCATGTCATCATCGAGCGGAAGCGTGTTCTGCGAGAAGATGGGGTAGCCGAGCTTCTGGAACTCGTCGAGGATCTCGTGGTTCAGGCCCGGATCGTGATGGTAGGGGCGGCCGAGCATGACGATGCCAATGCGGTCCTCGCGCTCGAGTTGATCGAGAACCTGGCGAGCGCGGCGGCGAATGCCGGTTTCGTATTCCTTCAGCGCCGCGAATCCCGATTCGACGGCGCGGTCGTTCTCTTCCTGCGAAAGCCCGAGAATGGGTTGCCAGGCCTGCAGCATCTGGTGGGCAAAGAGTTTGCGGTCGGCGAAGTTCAGTACCGGGTCGATGTACTTAACGTCATGCTCGGCGAAGACGTCATTCTCCTTAGTAAACGCGGCCTTCACCGTTTCGGGCGTGGCTGTGACAGTTGGGCAGGCATTCGCTGCGACGATTTTGACGAGCGGCGAGTGCAGCACGTCATACATCGGGAAGAAAATCGCATCGAGCGGTTTCTTTCGGTGCTTTTCCTGAATCAGGTTGTAGACGTGCGAGATACCGATCTTCGCGGGGAAGCAGGGATCGATGGCGCCGCGACTGGCGCCGGCGCGGTAGAGTTCGGAACTGGTGTAATCGGAGTAGACGATGTTCTCCGGCTGTACGCCGAGACTCTCGAAATAGGCGTTGAACAGAGGCGCGTAGGTATAGATGTTGAGAACGCGCGGAATGCCGATGCGGAGCTTGGGACGATTCTGCATCAGTGCGAGCCGCTCTTTGGCACCCTTGCTCCAACCGGCCCAGCCGCGAGTGGGAAGAGGATCGGCTACGGATTTGGCGTTGGTGGGGCGAAAGACTTCTTTGGACGCGGCGTCGACGAAATTCGGATGCTGGTTGCGAATCTTGTCGAGGCCCGCCTTGATATCCTTCATGTCGTCGACATCCTCGACTGTTCCCTTTTCGCAAGTCGCAATGATCAGGCGTTGCTCGCCGCGCATGAGCGGAACCTTGGTAATTTTCTCGAGCGGGATGAGTTCCTTGACCGGCTCGGTGCGAACGTCGATGAAGGTGCGCAGGCAGTTGTTCTTGCAGAAGTAGCAGCGCGTGGCTTCGTTGCGAGTGGTGCGGTACTCGATTCTGCGCACGGCATCGAGGCCAACGAACGTTGTCTGCAGACCTTTTCGCCACAGACGCAGCGACTCCTGTGCAGCGCCGATGGCTCCTGATTCGCCGCAATGCTCATGCACGATGATCTCGGGCTGGCGGCCGGAGGCGCGGAAGCTGTTGCGAATGAAATCGACTTCGGCTTTGACGACGGCGAGATTGTTCTGCGTTCCACCTTGCAGAACAAAACGCGAGCCGAGAGCCGCGAGATTCGGAATGCTGGCCACATAGAGGAAGACGTTCTTCGGCAGCACGGCAGCCAGACCGGCGAGAATCTCCTCCGCGCGCCAACCCTGGCGCTGAAAGTTGACAATATCGGACTGCATGAAGACCGCACAGCCGTAGCCGAATACCGGCATAGCCTGGGCGGAAAATGCGAGATCGGCGTACTGGGTCACGTCGAGCCCGAAGCCCTCGACGGTGGACTGCAGAAAATATCCGTTGCCCGCCGAGCATTGCGTGTTCAGCTTGAAATCTTTCACGCGGCCGTCATGCAGGATGATGATCTTGATATCCTGCCCGCCGACGTCGACGATTACATGCGGATCTTCATAGAACTTGAGCGCGGACTCGGTGTGAGCGACCGTTTCCACGAGCGCGACGTCAGCGTTGAGGACGTCCTTGAGAATATCCTTCGCATAGCCTGTGGTCGCAACGCCGAGGACTTCGAGCTTCGCGTTCTGCGCTTCGACCTGGCCGCGCAGGTTCTCGAACATTTCGATCGTGTCCTGGATCGGGTTGCCATTCGAGAGCTGGTATGACTTGCAGAGGATGTCGCCATTTTCGCTGAGCAGGACCGCCTTGGTTGAAGTTGAGCCGCCGTCGATGCCGATAAAACCGCCGACCGTGCTTCCCTTCTGAAACACGGCTGGGGTGAACTTCTTGCGGTGATAGGCTTGTTTGAAAACGTCGAGATCGGCGGGATGCTCGACCAGGCCTTTTCCGCCTGACTTCGCTTTTTCTTCCTGGCGGCCGAAATCGATGTAGTGAATCAGGTTGTCATATCCGCGATAGCAGCCGATGCAATCATCCTCGCTTCGTCCGAACTCGACGGCGCCGAGAGCAGCGAAATACTGGGCATTCTGCGGAACTTTGATCAGATCCTCTGGCTTGGCGCCGTCGGGGATCTGCACCTTTCGCTCCTGCCACATACGAGGGATATTCGCCTGCCAGGCTTCGCGCATGCCGCGAATTAAGCTGTTGGGACCGCCGAGCAAGAGCACATGGGGGCGCAAGGTATGGCCGCGCGTAAGAACGCTCAAGTTCTGCAGCACGATCGCTTCAAACAGCGACGCCATCAGTTCGTCGGGAGGGGTGCCGACCTTTTGCAGGCCATTGATATCGGTTTCGGCGAATACACCGCACTTCCCCGCCACTTTGTGGAGCTTGATGCCGTGATACTTCTGTTGGGCGAGCAGGTCGACGGGAATTTTCAGCTTGGCGTTGATCTTGTCGATGACGGCGCCGGTGCCGCCGGCACACTTGTCGTTCATCGACGGAATTTTCTTCTTGCGGCCGCTCTCTTCGTCGTCCTTGAAAACGATGATCTTCGCATCCTGTCCGCCGAGTTCGATAACGGAGTAGACCTCGGGGTGCAGCTTTTCGACGGCCAGCGAGACCGCAGTCACTTCCTGCACGAACTTCGCGCCGATTTGTTCCGCGATCGTCCCCCCGCCCGAGCCGGTCACAAACATGCGGGTGTTATGAGGAGTAATGCCGATCTCGGCCTCCATGCGCTTGAGGAATTCCAGCGTCTTTTCAGGCTGCTTGGTTTCGTGACGCTGATAGTCCTGCCAAAGCACATGATCGTTCGCCGCCTCGACCACTACGGCTTTCACCGTGGTTGAACCGACATCGAGGCCGACAAGAAACTTGATTGCGCGATCATGGGCGTGCACGGCGGAGTGCACGGGCTTTACCAGCCGAACTGGCGGAAGCTCGGGTTCAACCGGCATGATCTGAACTAGCGGAGCTGCTTTATGATCGTGCATTTTTTCCTGTACTCCATCTAAACACACAACCTTGAACGGCGGAGGACGAAGAGATCGCGGAGAAGTTATTTTTTTAGTCTCTGCCCACTCCGCGACCTCTGCGGTCAAGTAGTTTAGTCGCCGGACACCGCCGGGACTGCCTCTACGCGCACGCGCGACCGCTTCCAGAAGCGCGTGTCTTTGTCGATCCGTTCGTTCACGTGCAAAATGAACTGCGCGGCCGTGCCGGCGACCCCTTCGCGATGCGGCACGTGATAGAACGGCCGTTTCAGCTCGGGGTGCTCGTCGATGTAGGCACGAATTTCGTTCATGGTTTTGCCTGTCGACTTGAGGCACTGCTCGAACTCGGTCTTGGCCTTCACCTTGGCTTCACCGAGCGCCATCTGCACGCGGCTGTGGGCGTTCACCTCGCCCTCGCCCGATGTTTCGATCGGAAGGAAGATCATGTCCTTAAATTTGTTGATGACGGCAGATTGCACGCCATCGGACTGCGAAGACGGCATGCAACCGAACGGTTTAAGAGCCAGCACCATGTGGCACATCTTGTGCACGGTGTAATACACGTTCTTGCCAACTTCGAGGTGGCCTTCGCCGCCGCGCGCGAACTGGTTGTAGAAGGGATGCGCGAGATCCGCCAACTCGGTTTGCGGCGCAAGATGGTGGGTGATTCCTCCAAGGTGGTTGATCGTGCGATGGTAGAAGAAATTCCACATACGCTCGCCGGCGCCGATGCCCCAAAGCTTCTTGTGCAAGCCGATGTAGTTGGCGAATTGCTTCTTGACCTCGTACCACTCCGGGTTGCGGTGCGGGCGATTCACGGGCCACTTCGCGATGGCATGGGCCTTGGCCTGATACATCAGGTACGCGACCCAGGTTGCAATCGGCTCGACCAGCACCTGCGCGCCCTCGCGTTCCAGGAATTCAAACATATGGAAGTTGCCGTCGCCTTCGGTGATCTGCGCCCAGAATTCGCCGGTGATTTTTACGAGCGGTTTCACGCGGGTGCGGTCCACTTCGATGGAGTCCATTTTCTTGCGAGCCGTGTGGAGGGCATTCAAATAATCCTTGCCCCACATGTGCTCGTGCCACTTGCCAAATACATTGAAGGTGTTACGCAGAACCTTGTTGGTTTTGAACTTCGGCTGGGCCCAGGCGGGCGCGCGTTGCTCGATCTCAAACGAGTCGCGGTTCTTCAGGTCCTCGCATAGTCCGTCGACTGCTTCGCGGAACACGCGGTCAGTTTCGCCTTGATGCGCTTCATAAGGGCGAATTTGGTAAATCAGATCGTTGAACACATCGCCGAGGTGCATAGCGTTCAGCATGCCGAAGCCAAAATCGATGGTGAACTTCAGACCAGGCTCGCCCGAGGCGGCTTTGATTCCGTCGCTGTCTTTAAAAAGCAGCACGCGGAAACCGTCGAAGCCCGCATTCTTCAGCGCGAAGCGGTATTCAGCCTCATACATGCCAAAACGGCATGGGCCGCACGAACCGGCGGTGAAGAAGACGTAGTTATCGAGAATCTGCTGACGCGGGATGCCTTCTTTTTCGAGGAACTGGAGATATTGCACCAGGTTGCCGACGGTGAAATAGGTTGGGTTGCACTGGCCATTGTTGCCGAATTCCTTGCCGGTCTGGAAGGCGGCAACGTCCGGCACAGGCAGCTTCTCGCAGCGATAGCCGCACCCTTGAAACACCGCGCGGATTAGGTCCTCATGCTTCCAGGTAAAGCCCCCAAACAGAATAGTGACGTGGCTGCGCTCCTCGGCCGTGAAGGCGCGCTCAACCGGACGATGGAAATGCGTGGGTCGGTCTAATCCGGCGATCTTGCGCAGGCGCGCACGCTCGGCATCGAGGCGTTGCTTGATTTCCGCTTTGTTATCGATCTGAATGAGATTCGTCGCCATAGCTTCCTCCGGCGGTTAGGCAAGTTATTGAGTTGACTGAAACCCAAATCGAAGGTGGTACGAGGGGACTCCCTGGGAGACCGACGAAGGCAGACTCGCGGTAAGCGGTACTGCCGATGGTTCCAGATTCGCTACAAACCAGCATCCGAACTCCACACTGGGAAAGGAGATTCGAAGCCGCACGCCACGAAACAGTTGCCCGGAAAAAGTTCGTTGGCGCCGGATTAGCAATTCATTCTAGGTGAACGCTTCAGAGCACCCCACCCTGAAGATTCCGACTGAGGACAACCTGGGGCCGTAACTCTAGACTTGTTTTTAGCAGAAATCGTGTGCTCGTTTCAAGCCACGATCCGTGGAAAAGCAAATGTTTTGTCCGCGGACTTGAACAATGCTGAAAGGAGAAGCCAGCTCATGCCAATCGCTCACGATGGCGAGGTCCTTATATTTCAAGTAGTTCCTTCAAATATCTCAACAACTAGTTAACATCTAAGCCATGCCTGCCCTTCTTCTTCACGGCCGGGCGCGAACCTAGAACCACAGGGACCAAATGGCATCTACGCTGGTGTGGGTGATCGCCGAGGCTGGAACGCGCCGGTTTTCCCGCCAGGCGCGACCGTAGAAGATTCCGGCAACGGTGGCCAACAGAACATAGCGCCAGTTGAAATGCGTCGAGCGCTTATTAAAATGCGACAGGCCGAAAACAATACTCGCGATGACGAGCGCCGTCCTGCGCGCGACCACCGGGTTCAACCAGCAGCCTAGCCGCCGTTCAAGCAGGTTCTGCACCCAGGCGCGGAAGAAGAGTTCCTCGGGCACGGCGATGAAGACGAAGATGTAGACCCACGTCAGGATCATCGAGAGCCTGGGCGGGTTCGCATGGGGATGGAGAAAACGCAGAGCGAGACCGAGAACGATCACGATCGGCGCGAAGAAGGTGAGTTCGCGCAGGCCGCTTTTCCAGTCGCTCCAGCGGAAATGGAAATCGAAGCCCGCGCCACGCAACTGCCGGATCACCACAAATCCATATAACGCTGCATCAACAAGCAGCAGCTTGCCCAACCCAGCAAGCCCGGAGGGCCAAGCTTTTTCGAACCAGCGCAAGTCCACCGCCAGACCGAGCACAAGAAGAATGAGCGCATCTTGCCAGGTACCACGTTGTTCCGGATCGGCGGCTGCAGCGGAGCTTAACAGCGCCGTCACAATGAACGGCAGACTCGCGTAAAGAGCCAGCCATGTCCAGGAAAATATCTGGTGCAAGCCGGCAATCAGAACGTAAGGCAACGCGAGGAGAACCGGAGCAAGAATGCGCAGCGACCGCGGCCACCGGAGAGCAGCCGCGGCCACGCGTTTGCCGGCGATGCCGAGCGCCACCGCGGGCAGAAGCTCCAGCACGAGGACTGCAACGTCGGTGGATGTGTAGTTCTGCATGAGGCGCCAGCTCTATTTTTTCAGCCCGGAGAGTTCCATGCAACGCACGCGGAGGCATGCACGCAACAGAGCGGCGGGACGAGATCATCCTCAGTACTGCAGATATCCGATTCCCGCTCGCATGTGATGCATCAGGCTGTCGGGCATGGTTATCGCGACGGTTAACCCCAAAGCAGCATGGATAATGGCGAGGGGGTAAATACTGCGGTAGCGCCGAAACATCTCGCAGAAAAACAACCCGCCGAATAAAGCAAAGGTCGTCAAAATAGGACTGGGCAGATGGGCAGCCGCAAACAGCGTGGCTGCCGCCCACACGGCTGCAGAGCTGCCGAACAATTCCTCGCAGCGTGCGAAAAAGAACGACTGCAGCAGAAATTCCTGAAGCAAAGCCCAAATCACATATCCGCCGGAACGATACAAATTGGGCAAAATCGCACTCGCCCCAATTTGGCCGAAAAACCAGGGCACGGAGAAGAGCACGAAAATCGCGATTGCCAGGCTCACCACCAATACGATGCTCACTCCAAAAGTGCTAGGCAGGCTCAAACCCAGCCGGCGAATCGAAGGCCGATCAAGAAGCACAAAGGCAGGCACTGTGAGTGCGGCGATCAAAGCCCATCGGTTGCGGACGGCTGTACGGGAGGACCAAAGCGCGCACTCAATCAAAGCGTAGACAACAAGCAGCTGGATCCACTCAAAAAGAGCCCGACCTGAGTGCCGACTTTCGAGGAGATGCTCCACCGAGGTAGTCTACGCCACGGCCTGCAAAGCCTGGCCAGCAACGGAGTGACGGCTTGGGCGCGGCACCGAGGCATGTCACAGACATCGGATGCGGAATCATCGCATAATTTCGGGCCGACGTCTGGGTTTCTGAGAACTCACAGGGGTTCCCGGCATTCGGACATTACGGGGGAAGAATCGTTCATGAGGAATCGCTTTCGAGTCGGTGCGGCCGCGTTTTCTGTGTTGCTGCTTGCCGTTGCATTGCTGCGGTCCGCACCGGGGGTAAGGGCGGCTGCCAGGGGTCAAATCTCCGGAACAGTGAAACTGGAGGGCGAAGTTCCTCATCAGAAGCTCATCGACATGTCCAAAGACCCGAGCTGTGCACAAACGCGTGGCGCAACGCAGGCCATGACCGAGAGCGTAGTGGCGGGGGCGAACGGAGGACTTGCGAATGTCGTTCTCTTTATTTCGCAAGGGCTGAGCGGCACCGAGCCACCGTCTTCACAATCGGTGACGCTGGAGCAGAAAGGCTGCCAATATGTTCCGCACGTGGTGGCGGTGAATCCGGGCCAACGCATGACCGTAACGAATGACGATAAGACAATCCATAATATTCACCCCGACCCACGGCGCGGCGGCGGCAACAGCGGGTGGAACGAATCCCAGATGATGGGCAGTGCGCCGATCGAGGTCACTTGGGCAAATGAGGAAGTCGCAATCCCGGTGAAGTGCAACGTCCACCCCTGGATGCGGGCCTACATCGTAGTCGTGAAGGGTCCCTATGGCGTCAGCAATGAGACTGGTTCCTTCAAGATGGAGGGGGTGTTGCCCGGGACTTACACACTGACGGCGTGGCAAGAAACCTATGGGACGCAAACACAAGAGGTGACGGTTGTCGCCGGCAAATCCACCAGAGCCGATTTCACCTTTAAGGCAAAATAGGGGCGATCAATCCGCGGGCATGGAGGCTGGACTTGGAATAGCCGGCCGAAACATCGATGGCTTCTCCGCTGGAACTTCGAGCCATTTGCGCACCGCCGGAAGCGCCTTACGCATGGCAAGTTCGCCCACGCGCAGAAGTTCCCCAGCCCGCTTGAAATCGTCGAAGTCGAAGCCGGCTACATCGGGCTCAATGACTAGGTCGGCGGCTTTGCGCCATCCATCGCTCATCCGATCCTGCGCGATGGCAAACGACTGGCCGATTACATCGAACAGATGGCGCGGCGCGCTCTTGCACGACCATGATCCCTTCAACTGCACAGCGAGCACCCGCTGGGCGCCCATTTCCCGCAGGGGAAGCGTGGGCACAGGATGCGACAGCATCCCATCGACGAAGCAGCGGCCATCAATATTCACGGGCAGGAACATACCCGGGTAAGCACAACTGGCGCGGACCGGATCGATCAGAGAACCCGTGCGAAAGACGGCGCCCTCTCCACTGCTGAACTCTGTTGCGACCACTGCAAGCGGAATGCGCAATTGTTCGAATGTCTTGGTTTTCAAAGTGCGCGTCAGGAACGAAACCATGCGGTCGTTGGTGGCAAAGCCAAAGCGAGAGAGAGTCCAGCGGGCAAATGTATTGAAGCGGACTTTGTGGGCGACCTCTTCCAGTTCCGCGACCGAGAGCCCGCTACAATAAGCGGCGCCGATCAGCGCGCCCACGCTGGTGCCGGCGATAAAACGAACGGGAATGCCCTCTTCTTCGAGGACCTTAAGAATTCCAACGTGCGCGATACCGCGAGCAAATCCGCCGCCAAGAGCAAGACCGATGGCGGGCGCCGGTTCGGATGTTGCCGCAGTCGCCTTCCGCGACAATTCGCGACTGAATGCCTGGACTGACCGGATTACCTTCCCTAGATTCTTCACAGCCCCCCGCATCCTGGTTTGCCACGGCCGCAAACCCCAGCCTCTCTAGGTAGGATGCCATAAGATGGCAGGACGTACAGCCCACCGTTGTGCTATCTCACGGTCACCATGGGATGTTACCAGTGGGGGGGCGCTCCATGCTTGCTATTTACCGTTAACTGACTGGGCACTAATATCTTACCGTCCGGCTGGGCGGTATCTCCTTTTCGGCAAACAGACTCAGAATCATGAATCGCGGCGACATGAAGAAGCGGATCGAGGCGCATCTCCAAGCCTGGGACATGATCGTTGTCGGCGGCGGGGCTACCGGCGTCGGAGTCGCGATTGATGCGGCTGTACGCGGGTACGATGTGTTGCTGCTCGAACAGAGTGACTTTGGCAAAGGCACCTCAAGCCGCAGCACGAAGCTGGCGCACGGCGGCGTGCGCTACCTGGAACAGGGCGACATTGGCCTGGTGATGGAAGCGCTCAAGGAACGCGGTCTGCTTCTGCAAAATGCTCCGCATCTGGTTCACGACCTCGCTTTTGTGGTGCCGAACTACGATTGGTGGGAGGCGCCGTTCTACGGCCTCGGCTTGAAGCTCTATCAACTGCTGGCCGGCAAGTACGGCTTCGGCACATCCCGCATCCTTTCGCGCGAGGAAACGCTCGCATATTTGCCCACGCTCAAAACGGAAGGATTGCGGGGGGGCGCCGTCTACTACGACGGCCAATTCGATGATGCGCGCCTCCTGATTCACATGGTGGCAACGGCCGACGAGCAGGACGCCATCCTGCTCAACTATGCCGAAGTGACAGGACTAACGAAAGACGCGCAGGGATTTGTCGAGGGCGTCAATGCGCGGGACGTCGAAACCGGGCAGGAGTTTCATGCCGCCGCCAAGGTTGTGATCAACGCCACTGGGGCATTCAGCGACCAGCTGCGGTTACTCGCGGAACCAGAGGCTGCGCAGATGATCGCGCCCAGCCAGGGCATTCACCTCGTGTTCGATGCGACATTTCTGGCCGGCGAGAGCGCGATCATGGTGCCGCATACCATGGACGGACGCGTGCTGTTCGCGATCCCATGGCACGGCCACACGCTGGTCGGGACCACCGACACTCCGATTCAGACCGCGACACTCGAACCGGTGGCCATGGAAGAGGAAATCGATTTTATCCTGTCGACCGCTGGCCAATATTTGGCGAAAGCACCCACGCGTGATGACATACTCAGCATTTTCGCTGGCGTGCGACCCCTCGTTCGCAGGTCGAATACGGTCGGCACCGCTGCGCTCTCACGCGATCATGTCATTCAGATTGATCGGTCCGGTCTAGTCAGCGTGATGGGCGGCAAGTGGACGACGTACCGGCACATGGCCGAGGATTGCATCGACCAAGCGGCAACCCTGGCGCAGTTGCCGGAAAGACCGTGCGCAACGCAACACTTGCGCATCCACGGGTTTCATGAAGCGGCGAAGGAGCTTGGCTCACTCTCTGTCTACGGCACCGATGCCTTCGAGATTCGCAAACTGATCGAGAGCGATGCCCCATTGGGTGAGCGGATGCATCCGGCGTTGCCCTATCTCAAAGCCGAAGTGGTGTGGGCTGCGCGCCACGAGATGGCACGCACCGTCGGAGATGTGCTCGCTCGCCGCCTGCGCGCTTTGTTCCTGAATGCGCGCGCGGCGCTGGACATGGCGCCGGCAGTGGCTGACCTGATGGCTACTGAGCTGGGATGGGATGAGATTGCAAAGGCAAAGCAGGTCGCTACGTTCCAATGCATCGCTTCAAACTACATCCTTCCGCGCAAGACGCCATGAGTTGCGATAGTGACAACCAAACTGGACCACTCCCTGAGTTGCTTTTCCCCGCGCCCCAGAAGAGGATAGTACGCAATGATCGTCAACTTCGCCGAGCGAGCCCATAACCACAACTGGGAACTGGACCCGGTCATACGGTCGCTCCTCGACACCGACTTTTACAAACTGCTCATGCTCCAGTTCATTTGGAAGCACTTTCCAGCCACGCGCGTCAGCTTCTCTGTCGTGAATCGAACCGACGCGGTCCGGCCAGCCGACATGTTCTCGCGCGACGAACTCACGCACCAGATGGAGCACGTGCGGCGCCTGCGTTTCCGCCGGTCGGAACTGGTCTGGCTCGCCGGCAATACTTTTTACGGGCGCCGCGGCATCTTCGAGCCCGCTTTCCTCGAGTGGCTGGAGCAGGATTTCCGTCTGTCCGATTACGAGATTTCCGTCCACGACGGCCAATACTGTCTGACCTTCGACGGCCTCTGGTCCGAGACGACGATGTGGGAACTCTACGCTCTGCCTATTCTCAGCGAACTCAAAACCCGTGCCAGCCTGAAGAACCTGCGCGAGTTCGGCCTCGATATCCTGTACGCCCGCGCGAAGACAAAGCTCTGGAGCAAGATCGAGCGGCTGCGCGGTGTGCCCGACCTTCTGGTGGCCGATTTCGGAACACGGCGGCGGCACAGTTTTCTTTGGCAGGAGTATGCCGTGATTGCCATGGCCGCCAATCTGGGGTCGGGGTTCACCGGAACTTCGAACGCATTCCTGGCTCACAAACATGACCTGGAAGCCATTGGAACGAACGCGCATGAGATTCCGATGGTCATGGCCGCCCTGGCGCAGGATGACGAGGCTCTGAAGGATTCGCAATACAAAGTGCTCGAACTCTGGCAGCAGACATACGACGGCGCGCTTCGCATCATGCTGCCGGACACATTCGGTACGACCCAGTTTCTGAAAAATGCTCCGGATTGGACTGCGGATTGGACGGGTCAGCGCATCGACAGCAAGAACCCCTACACCGCGGGGGATGAATATATTGAATGGCTGAAGCAGCGGGGTCGCAGCCCGCGGGACAAAAGGATCATCGCCTCGGACGCGCTGGACGTGGACGACATACTCGGCTTGCACGCTTACTTCGCGGGCACGGTGGCCGATGGCGCGGCGCCAGGCGATTTCACCTCGGCCGCGGATTTTCTGGATCGGAAGAAATGGGAGCGCGGCCGCCGCATCCGGTTCAGCAGCGGCTGGGGTACTCTGCTCACCAATGATTTCCGCGATTGCGACCCAGCTGGCGGGAACGGCTTCGATCCGATCAGCCTGATTTGCAAAGTGACTACCGCCGATGGACGTCCAGCGGTAAAGCTCTCCGACAATTATGCCAAAGCAGTTGGCACACCGCAGGAAATCGAGCGGTATCGCCGCATTTTTGGAACGGATGGCATGAGTAACCTTCCGGTGGTCACGTAACGGGGGAACGATCAACCGGCGAGCGATTCGATTTCCACGACCATATCGGGCGGAAGCCTTCGTTGAAGACTCGCGAGATCCTCCGCCATGTGGTTGGCGTCCGAAGTTCCGGTCAAGGGAAGAATTCCAATGGCCCGCGCAAAAGCGAAGACAACTTGCGCAAGTGTGAAACCGGCGCGCACAGCGACTGAGTTCATCAAAGGGCTGCGGAGCACATCGAGATTTGCGGTCAGCAGCGAGAAACCCTGGTAGATGACATCTTGCTTGAGGCAGAACCGGCGCACTTCACGATCCCATCCGGTGCGGGCGAAGCAGCGGTTTTGAACGAATCGCGGAAGCTCTTCATGAATCTCCGACATTTGCTCAAGGTGCCGCAGCGAAACGTTGCTCACGCCAAGCAGGCGAGCGCGCCCGGCATCGCGTTCCTTGCGCATGGCCTCCCAGACTTCCGAATCGGATTCGGTCCAATCATAATTCGATGAGGGACCATGGAGAATCAGCGAGTCGACATAGTCGGTTCCGAGATGGTCGAGGGAACTGGCCACGGACTGCGCGACTTGAAGTGAGAGCGCAGCGTCCGGATCGTAGGGCAAACGATCATCCTGGCCACGCCGGTATGTGAACTTGGTCTGCAGAAAGAGTTCGGGGCGTGTGACGATGCCGGCGCTATAGGAGGCACGCAAGGCCTCTCCCACTCCAGCTTCGAAATAATGGCGGCGCTGGTTTGCCGTATCGATGGCGCGAAACCCGGCGCGGATCGCCAATTCGGTAAGGGTTGCGGTGCGGTCCTCTTTCCAGGCGGTGCCATAGACAAAAACGGGAATCGGACTCGCGAGCTGCAGAGGCATGGCGTCAGGTTATGGATTCAGCACAATCTTGCCGAACATCTGACTGTTGGCCAGGTATTCGTGGGCGGCGCGAACCTGCTGCAGTGGGAAGAGGTGATCAATCACGGGCTTGAGGCGTCCGGCAAAGACATGGCCGAGGACTTCGTTGAGTTCGCTCATTGTGCCCATGTAAGACCCGAGCAATGATAGCTGGCGTGAAAAAAGAAACCGCAGATCCAGCTCCGCCTTCGGGCCCGTGGTCGCGCCGCAGGTCACCAGCGTGCCCCCTGCTTTGAGTGAACGTACGCTTTCCTGCCAGGTGGCGGGCCCGACGTGTTCGATCACAATATCCACGCCTTCGCCCTTGGTGATGGTGCGAACTTCCTGAGAGATTTTCTGCTGGTAATGATTGATGACGAAATCGGCGCCCAGTTCGCGCGCGCGTGCGATTTTGCGCTCGTCGCCGGCGGTAGTAATCACACGCGCATGGAATAACTTCGCAATCTGGATGGCGGCGATGCCGACCCCTGAATTCGCGCCCAGGATCAGAACGGTTTGCCCGGGGCGGATCGCAGCGCGTCCGGTAAGCATGTGCCACGCCGTGACAAAAACCAGCGGGACGCTGGCCGCTTCGTTGAAGTCG
Organism: uncultured Acidobacteriaceae bacterium; assembly: GCA_963791085.1. Taxonomy (GTDB): domain Bacteria; phylum Acidobacteriota; class Terriglobia; order Terriglobales; family Acidobacteriaceae; genus Acidiflorens. The sequence goes on from CAWBQG010000001.1 coordinate 1,999,047, forward strand.
AGCGAATCGGCAATCGGAATGACGTTCACGGCCGGGACGGCGATCAGTTCGCAGTTGCCGCCATCGACCGCATTGCCGAGCACGGTGAACTGCCGGCATTGATTCTGCAATCCTGCAACGCATTTGGGGCAGTGATTGCAGAAGCTCATCGGCGCAAGCAGCACACGCTGTCCGGCTTTGAAATCGGTGATGTATTCGCCGACCTCGACGATTTCGCCGGCAATGTCGCTGCCCAGGATGTGCGGCAAATTCACGCCCGGCAGGCCCTGACGGACCCAGATGTCAAGATGATTGAGAGCGCAAGCGCGAACGCGGACCAGAACCTGATCCTTGCGAGGCCTGGGATCGGGAACGTCTTCGTAGGTCAAGACTTCCGGACCCCCGAACTGATGAATTCGTACGGCTTTCATAAGGACTCCTGCAACTGGACATCAAAGTTGAACCCTACAACCTAGCACAACTGGCGGGAGGATTCTTTGTCAGCGAAGGCCGCCGACTGCATTGACCTTCGCTGCTTGCTGAAAGACAATCATAGCCATGGATCTCTACGAGGAGATCGTGCGGCTCCGAAACGACGGGCGGCGCGGGGCGGTGGCGACGATCGTCAACGTGCGCGGCTCGATTCCCTCGTTCAAGACGGCGAAGATGCTGGTGCGCGACGACGGGTCGATTGTCGGCACGATCGGAGGCGGGTGCGTAGAAGCTGAAGTCTGGCAGGCGGCGCGCGAAGTGATGGAGTCCGAGCGTCCACGAACTCTGACCTTCGACCTGAATAACGACCCGAAATACGATACGGGCCTGGTTTGTGGAGGCACGCTGGAAGTTTTTGTGGAACCCATCCTCCCTCCAGCGGAACTTTATATCTTTGGCGCAGGTCATGTTGCCACAAGCCTTTATAAGATTGCACAGATTGCCGGCTTCGATGTCACTATCGTCGACGATCGCGAGACCTACGCCAACCGCGAGCGCTTTCCTCTTGCACATCAGGTCATTGCGGACGGGTTTGACAAAGCGATGGCGCGGCTCGCGCCCAGCGAATCGACCTACATTGTGATCGTCACGCGAGGGCATCGCGACGACATGCGCGTGTTGGGCTGGGCCGTTCAAACTCCCGCTTGCTATGTCGGCATGATTGGATCAAATCGGAAGACCATCCGGATCTTCGAAGAACTCCAGAAGCAAGGTGTGCCGGGCCATTTATTCGAACGCGTGCATGCGCCCATTGGACTCGACATTGGCGCGATTACACCGGAGGAGATTGCCGTCTCAATCATGGCCGAACTGATTGCCAAACGGCGGAACGTGGAACGCGCCCTGCCGCACATGAGCTGGTTTCAGAGGCGGGGCGGCGACTCAGCGCAAAAACCTGTAACCACCAAGGACGCGGAGAGCGCGGAGAAAGCTTAGTCCATGGCCAGGGAAGTCGAAATCAAGTTCCGGATTGCTGAATTGAAAGCGCTCGCGACTGCTCTGAAGCGCAACGGGTTCCGGCAAGTTACCCCTCGTACGCACGAAAGCAACTCGCTTTACGATATGCCCGGGCAAAAGCTGCGCAAGAAGGGCGAGTTGCTGCGGCTGCGCAAGTATGGTGACGCGTGGGTCCTGACGCATAAGGCCAAGGGCAAGGCGGGTCTTTACAAAGTGCGCGTTGAACTGGAAACACGTGTGGAGCGCGGCGATCAGATGGACGCGATCCTCCATGCATTGGGGTTTGCGCCGACCTTTCGCTACGAGAAAGTCCGCGCGGAGTGGAGCGACGGGACGGGTCACGTAGTTCTCGATGAAACGCCGATCGGCAATTTTGGCGAGATCGAAGGGCCACCGCGCTGGATTGACCGCACGGCAAAGGCACTCGGGATCGCGCCAGCGGACTATATTACGCAGACCTACGCGGATCTTTTCTTTACGTGGAAACGACGTACGCGGAGCAAAGCGACAGCAATGCTGTTTGGAACCGGCAAAACCCCCACACCCAGCAGCCGACCGCGGCGGAAAAAGACGCGAGCAATATCTTCTCGAACTTAATACGCAGCCCAAGTGGAGACGAGGATCTCCGGCAAGAAACCCTCGCCAACTTGCGCGGCAACCGAATCCGCACGGGCCTCAGAGCGCATGTGCGAGGCGCTCGGCGGCGTGCCCATGTTTTTCATGAGCGACCTGCGCGAGCTTCTCGCTCCAATAGCCTTCGTAGCCCAGCGTCGCAAAGTAAATCGCCTGGTCAAAGAACGTATCGAGCAGCCGGAGCAGCTCGAACCCGCCCAGGATTTCCAGAGGCTTTTCACGCATGCCTTCGAGTTCGAGGAAATCCCAGAGATTTTCTTCCGTCATCATGAGCGCCCAGCACAGCGCGCTCAGGGTGACTCCCTGCTCGGCCCGGCGACGCCCGAGCGGCGTGTAGACGCGCTCGATGTCGTCTTCGGTTTTAGTCAGGATCCAGTCACTAAGGTTGCGATACACTTCGCGCGTCCGTTCCCGGATCTCATGAAGGGGAACTTTCTTGAGATCAGCGGCCCGGCTGGAGCGCTCCACTTTGTGCAGAAGACCTTCGGCAAGTTGTTCGGAGTGGGACTCAATCAGATGAACAAGGCGAAGAGCGATCATGATGAACCTCCTCGAAACCCTGCTTTTATTGTAGTCCGATGGTTACAGGCTGGAACAACGAAAACTCTCGCGCTGTGCGCTGGATTGCGCGCTTTCAGAGCGTTTTGGTCTGATTTTGTGCCGGCCACGCCCAGCACGAACCGCAAGCTCTTAGGCCCCGCAACACTTCTTATATTTCTTGCCGCTGCCGCAGGGACATGGATCGTTGCGCCCGACCTTTTCGCCGGAGCGCACCACTTGCTGAACCGTCCGCATGTCGCCGGCGCCGGCCATGCGCGCCTGCTCGAGTTCCCGCTTCTTCTTGCGCTGGAAGGCTTCTTCAATCTCGTCCACCGAGGTTGCTACCTGGCGCGGTGGACGATGATTTCCGTCACGGCCGCCGCTGACCAGCGAAGGTACACCCGGCTTCGGGCCCCTGACCAGCAGACCCTCCGGTCCTCCTCTGGGCATGCCGCCCGCATCGGCTGAGCGCTCGAGGATCTGCATCAGGTAGAGATAGCGGACCGTTTCTTCCTGGAAGCGCTGCATCATTTCTTCGAACATGTCGAAAGATTCGCGCTTATATTCAACCAGCGGATCATGCTGTCCGTAGCCGCGCAGGCCGATGCCTTCTTTAAGGTGATCCATCGAGAGCAGGTGGTCTTTCCACTGCGCATCAATGACGCTGAGCATGATCATGCGCTCGTGATAGCGCATGGCTTCCGGGCCAATGAGCTTTTCCTTGGCGTCATAGCGCTCTTTGAGCTTGTCGAAAATCGCGTCGCCCAGTTCAGCGCGGTTGAGGGCTTCCGGCTTTACGCCCTCGGCGTAAATGTCGACGCCGAAGCGCGTGAAGACCGCGTCTTTCAGGCCCTTCAGATCCCAGTCATCGACGTGCGCCTTGGCTGGGCAGAATTTCTCGAGGATTTCGCCGAGTATGCCGGAAACGTAGTCTTCAACGATCAGATCTTTCTGGTCGAGTCCTTCAAGCAGCCGGCGGCGAAGGCCATAGACGGCCTCGCGCTGCTTGTTCATGACGTCGTCGTATTCGAGCAGGTGTTTCCGGGCTTCGAAGTTCTGGCCTTCGACAGCCTTCTGCGCGGCTTCGATGCGGCGTGTAATCATGCGCGACTCGATGGGCACGCCTTCTTCCATGCCCAGACGCTGAAGCAGGTTCGATACCCATTCCTTCGCGAAGATGCGCATGAGATCATCTTCGAGCGAGAGATAAAAGCGGGAGGAGCCGGGATCGCCCTGGCGTCCCGCGCGTCCGCGAAGCTGGTTGTCGATGCGGCGCGCCTCGTGGCGCTCGGTGCCGAAAATGTGCAGGCCGCCCGCGGCGATCACTTCCTTGTGTTCGCGATCCGTGTCGGCTTTATAGCGCGTCGAACATTTCATTCCACTGGTCGGTGGGAACGGCATATTCGTTGCCGGCGTAATACCAGGTGGTGCGGTTGGGATCATCCGCCAGGTTTTCGATCTTGCCCTGCGCGGCGCGGACTGGCTGGGCAACTCCCTTTTTCACGCATTCCTGCTTGGCCATAAACTCGGGATTGCCGCCGAGCAAAATGTCGGTGCCGCGGCCGGCCATGTTGGTGGCGATGGTGATCATGCCTTTGCGTCCGGCCTGGGCGACGATTTCGGCTTCGCGCTCGTGGTACTTCGCGTTTAAAACGACGTGCTTGATTCCCTTCTTCCTCAGCAGTTCGGAGAGACGCTCGGATTTTTCGATCGAGGTCGTGCCGACCAGCACGGGCTGGCTGCTCTCGTGCAGTCTTTGGATCTCATCGGCGGCTGCGAAATACTTTTCTTTCTCGGTGCGGTAGACGATGTCGGGATTCTCATGGCGCAGCAGCGTGCGGTTGGTTGGAATGACGACGACTTCCAGCCGGTAAATGCTTGTCAAATTCGGGCGCTTCGGTTTCTGCCGTGCCTGTCATGCCGGCCAGTTTCCGGTACATGCGGAAATAATTCTGGAAGGTAATGGTGGCAAGCGTCTGATTTTCGCGCTCGATCTTGACGTTTTCCTTCGCCTCGATGGATTGATGCAGACCGTCAGACCACCGGCGTCCCGGCATGAGGCGCCCGGTGAATTCATCCACGATGATGACCTCACCGTCTTTTACAACGTACTCGACGTCTTTCTTATAGAGCGCATGCGCTTTTACGGCGGTCTCCACGTGATGCTTAAGGGCCCAGTTTTCAGGGTCGGCGACGTTGCCGATGCCGAGCAGCTTCTCGACTTTCTCCCAGCCTTCGTCGGTAACAGTGATATTGCGATGTTTTTCGTCGACGACGAAATCCTTCGTGTAAATCTTCGGCTCCCCGGGCTGCGTGTCGATTTCTTCCCCCTGTTCAAGCTTGGGGATGATTCGATTCACCTTGTAATACTTGTCGGTTGATTCCTCGCTCGCGCCGGAGATGATGAGCGGCGTCCGGGCTTCGTCAATCAGGATGGAATCGACTTCATCAACGATGGCGAAATTGTGCACGCGTTGAACACAGTCGTGCAGGTCGAACTTCATGTTGTCGCGGAGATAGTCGAAACCGAATTCGTTATTCGTGCCGTAAGTCACGTCGGCAGCATAGGCGGCACGGCGTTCCTCGTCGTCGAGGTCGTGAACAATCACGCCCACACTCAGACCCAGGAAGGTATAGAGCTTGCCCATCCACTCCGAGTCGCGCTTGGCCAGGTAATCGTTGACCGTGACCACGTGGACGCCGCGCCCGCTGAGGGCGTTGAGATAGACCGGGAGGGTCGCAACCAGGGTCTTGCCTTCGCCGGTTTTCATCTCGGCAATCTTGCCGGAGTGCAGCACCATGCCGCCGATCAACTGCACATCGAAGTGCCGCATGTTGAGCACGCGCCGTCCGGCTTCGCGGACTACGGCAAACGCTTCTTCGAGGATTTCATCGAGCACTTGCCCGAGCACTACCGTGCGCTCGGCCTCGATCTCCTTCTGTCGGTCAGGATCCGCTTCGGGCTCGTCGGCAATCGTACTGAGCCGGTCCTGAATGCGGGCGCGAAACTCGTCAGTTTTGGCTCGGAGTTGGTCGTCGGTAAGTTTCTGGATCTCCGGTTCGAGAGCATTGATAGCGGCAACGCGCGGCTGCACATGCTTGATCTCGCGCTCGTTCTTCGTCCCGAAAACCTTGCCTAGTAGAGTGTTAATCAAAGCGGAAGCCCTTCAGGGGACACACGTCCCCAATGATGATTCAAGCCTAGCATATTAGATGCAGGAGGCATGATGGCGGACCGACGAGTTTGCGCCAGCGGTTAACGCTATGCGTGGATCCGTTTCCAGGAATCCTTACGCGCGCAACAGTCAGGATCGTCAGGTTAAGTGAAATTTCCTGTAAGATTTCTTCGGCCCATGCCCACGTTCTACCAGCGCTTCCAGGAATCAGCCCGCCAGTTCCCCGGCAACATTGCTCTTGAAATCCAGCGCACCGATACGGTGGAGCGCGTCACCTTCTCCGAACTGACCTTCATGGCGGAGAGCGTCGGACGTTGGCTGACTACCCGTGTGCCCCGCGACGCGCGAATCGCCATACTCGCGGCCAATCATCCGCGCTGGGTTGCGGCTTACCTGGGAATCATCGCCTCAGGCCGGACGGCGGTTCCCCTCGATACCGCTTTCCACGCTGAGCAGGTGAAGAAGTTGCTCCTGGACAGCGGGGCTTCCCTGCTTTTCTGCGATGCCAAGCACTTCCCGGTGGCAGCGGAAGCGGTGGAAGGAAGCGACACTGGGATCGTCATGACGTCGGCCGAGGCAGAATGGACGATGTCCGCGCAGATCCGAGATCACGAACAACTCGGGCCGCAGTTTTGGGGAGATCTCGACTCAATTTTCGAGGAGGGGTCTGGAGGGTTTGAGCCGATTGTCCCAAGCGAAGACGATCTCGCAGCGCTGCTCTATACGTCCGGAACGACCGCCGATCCCAAGGGCGTCATGCTGACTCACGCCAATCTGGTGGCCGAAGCAAATTCCGTGTTTGGCGTCGTGCACATTGGTCCGAACGATGCGCTGCTCGGAATTCTCCCCATGTTCCACGTACTGGCGCAGATGGCGAACTTATTCCTGCCCCTGTTCAACGGCTCGCGCGTCGTTTACCTGGAAACGCTGAACACGACCGAACTCCTTCGGGCTTTGCAAGAGCGCGACATTACGGCATTTGCCGTTGTGCCGCAGTTCTTCTATCTGATCCACGATAAGATTTTCAAAGAAATCAACAAACGCGGGAAGTTCGCTGTCTCGATCGTGCGACTGCTGATGCTGTTGAATCGCGGCCTGCGCAGGCTAGGAATGAATGGCGGCAAGATTTTCTTCGGAAAGATTCACGCTACCTTCGGCAAGCGAATGCGATATTTGGTCACGGGCGGCTCGCGTTTCGATCCCGCGATCCAGCGCGATTTCTATTCCTTCGGGGTTGACGTGCTCAACGCCTACGGTCTGACTGAGACGACCGGGGGCGCGTTCCTGAACCGGCCCGGCAACATTGTGTTCGGCTCTGTCGGTCCGCCCTTCCCGGGCGTGGAGGCTCGGATCGAAAACGCCCAGGAAGTGGTGGAGGGTCAGCCCGTGGCCGGCGAGATCGTCATCGGCGGCGCGCTGGTGATGAAGGGCTACTGGAATCGTCCCGAGGCCACCGCCGAAGTGTTGCGCGACGGTTGGTTCTTCACCGGCGATCTCGGCTATTTCGATGCAGGCGGAAATCTTTTCATAACGGGGCGGCGCAAGGAAGTGATTGTTCTTGCGAACGGCAAGAACGTTTACCCGGAGGAGATTGAGGGACATTACCTGAAAGCTGCCTCTGTGAAAGAGATCTGCGTTATGGCGGTGGAGGCGCGTCCGGGCGACCCGACTTCGGAGCGGCTGCATGGCGTGATCGTGCCCAACTTTGACCTGCTGCGCGAGCGCAAAATCGTAAACGCGAAAGAGGCGATTCGCTTCGATATCGAGGCGCTCTCCCACAAAATCACGTCCACCAAGCGATTGGGCAGTTACGACATCTGGCAGGAAGATTTGCCACGGACTACGACCCGCAAGCTCAAACGATTCCAGATCGAAAAGAAAGTTCGCGAGCAGCGGCGAAAGCGGGGCAACGGAGACGCGGATATCAGCACCGAGAAGCCGCTGACGGATGAAGAGCGGTCGTGGCTTGAACGCGAAGACGTGAAACGCGCGCTTGCGATTGTGCACGATACGGCGCGCAGCAAGCTGGCCTCAATTCATCCCGCACACAACCTCGAGCTCGATCTCGGCCTCGATTCCATGCAGCGAATCGAGTTGCTGACGGCGTTGGAGCGGCAACTCGGGGGCGATGTAGCGGAATCTCAGCTGGCCGAGATTTATTCGGTGCGCGAGTTGGTGGACGCCGTAGTGGCGAGCGCCGAAAATGGCGCGGGTAAAGCCAAAACGTCTGCACCTGCGTGGTCATCCATTTTGGCCGAGCCAGCCACGGACCCCGATGTTCTCGCGCTGGCACATCATAATCTTTTTGCCGAGATTTTCTTCTTCACCCTCAGCCGCCTCATCTACCTCTTCGCACTCGACCGGTTTCACTTCAAGGTTCGCGGACTCGAAAATCTGCCGGAAAAAGCGCCTTTCCTTCTTTGTTCCAACCACCAAAGCTATATTGATCCTCTTCTGATGAGTTCCGCACTGCCGTGGCGCGTTTTTCGTGACGTGTCTTCTGTTGGGACGAGCGAAATTTTTGGCGAGGGCTTTATGCGGCGATTGGCCCGCTGGCTGCGGGTCGTCGTGGTTGACCCCGACGCTAATCTGGTGCCCGCCATGAGGGCGGGCGCATTCGCGCTGAAGCATGGCCGCATGCTGGTCCTGTATCCGGAGGGCGAGCGCACCAACACTGGCGATTTAACCGTCTTCCGCAAAGGCGCCGCCATCCTATCGATTGATACGCAGACGCCAATCGTCCCCGTCGCCATCGACGGTTTTTATGAAGCGTGGCCGCGCCACAAGAGGGTCCCGAAGTTTACCAATTTGCAAATGGCGATCGGGAAGCCGATCCTGCCGCCTCCGGCAAGCGAGGCGAGCGAAGCGGCTTATGACCGCGTTACGGCGGAATTGAAATTGAAGATCGCGGAAATGTGGGGGGAGTTGCGAAGGGAAAACCCGGAAACCAAAAGTTCCCAGAAACTTGAAGGCGCAACGGATTAGTTCTTAGGCATTCGCGCCGCGTGCGCGGCCGGTAAACGCCTTAACGAATGCATCGACTACGCCCGGGTGAAACTTCTCGCCAGCGCCCGCGATAATTTCCTGCTCAGCTTGTTCGGGCGAATGCGGCTCGCCGTAAGCGCTGCTGGTGAGCTTCTGGTACGCATCGGCAACCGCCAGAATGTGCGCCTCGATCGGCACATTGACCGAACGCGCCCCCTGCGTCTGCAGAATCTGCTCGGCAACGATGATGGGCAGCACCCGGCGAACCGAGTTCCCCATCGTCTGGGTCCGGGGATCGGACTTGCGCGCTTTGCGGAAACTCGCTACTACCTCGGCATGCGTCACATCTGCCGCCTTGTAGAGAATATCGTTGCTGATGCCAAGCTCGCTCAGGTCGCGTAACAGAACAGCAGAGCGCAGCACTTCGACGCGATCATTACTCAGCTTCATCTCCTCCGCGATTTTTACGGACGCGTCTATCACGCGCTGCGTTTCATGGTTGCTGTGTTTCTCATTTGCGACGAAGTGTTGCAGTACCAGCAGCAGGCTGCCGAAACTGTCGCGCAGATCGGCGGTCATGCCTTGCGCGCGGGCGTAGAGGGTACCCATCGCATATGCCGTTACCACTAATACGCCGGACCATATCGCAAAGTTGAATAAACGCTCGCCGGGCAGCACCAGAACTGGATGCGCAGGCACCATGTTATTAACGAATCCGAGAAGAGCTACCAGAAACACGCAGGCAAAGGCCGTGAGAGTCGCGTGGCGGCGCCCAAAATAGTAGGCCGAGTATACGGTCGGCAAAAAGTAGAAACACAGCGCCATCGGCAGCGATTGGGCGAAAAACTGCACCAGCGCCGCAATCAGAAACAGTGACAGCAACAGTACCGCTTCTTTCGTGATTTTGCTCATATTCCGCCCGCAACGCTCCTTGGTAATGGTGGATGAACCGTCGCCTGGTTGGAAAGTTACTGGGGTAATGGCTCTTTTTCTCTAGACAAGGAGGCATTCCGGCGGGGCGGGACTCTTTCACTTTGCGCGCGGATGGGTCCGATCGTACACGTCCATCATGTGCCGGACGGAAAGCTGGGTGTAGCGCTGGGTGGTGGCAAGCCGCTCATGGCCGAGGAGTTCCTGAATGGCGCGCAGGTCGGCGCCTTCCTCAAGCATGTGCGTGCCGAAGGCATGACGCAAGGTGTGGGGATGCACATCGGGAGAGAGTCCTCTTGCGACCGCGATTCGCTTCACGATGCGTCCCACGCTGCGGGTCGTCAGACGCCCTCCGCGTTGATTGATGAGGAGGGCGGGCGTGATCTTCTTTATTGTTGCCAGAAGTTGCTGCCGCCAGGGGAGGTAGCGCGCAAGCGCCACGCGCACGGACTCGCCGAAGGGGACGTACCGCTCCTTCTTGCCCTTGCCCCGAATCAGGATGGCTTCATTGCCGATTCGGATGTCTTCGAGATTAATGCCGACCAGTTCGGAATTGCGAATGCCGCAGCCATAGAGCAGTTCAAGCAGCAGGCGATCCCTCTCGGGAAAAGAAGCAACATCCGGCATTTTCCCGTCGAGCACAGAATTCACTTCTTCAATCGTCGGAACGCGCGGCAGTTTGGTCGCCAGGCGTGGAGTCGAAACCAGCTTCGCTGGATTCTGCTCGACCACACCCTCCTGTGCCAGCCAGCGATAGAGGGAGCGCAAGGCTGCGAGCGCACGCGCCACGGAGGTCTTGCTCAGGCCCTTGTCATAGAGATGCGAGAGAAACCCGCGGATCGCAACGTGGTCGATGGTCTTCCAATCGCGCATCCCAATGTAGGCGGCGAAGGCATCGAGGTCTCCCGTGTAAGCCTTGATGGTGTGCGCGGAGGCGTTGCGCTCGCGCAGATGACGGATGAAATCATCGGTGGCGCGTTCGACCGGGCTGCGTTTTTGCCTAGCTATCGCGGATGCACTCATACAATGAAAACCTCCGCCAGATTCAGCTCCTGGCCTTCGCCCGTGGATGATGCTTGGCATACACGGTCTTCAACCGGTCGAGTGCCACGTGCGTATAGATCTGCGTCGTCGACACATCCGCGTGTCCCAGAATCGTCTGCACGGTGCGCAGATCGGCGCCATTCTCGACCATGTGCGTGGCGCAGGAATGCCGCAGCATGTGCGGGCTGGCGTGCCTTCCTGTGGGCAGCGAAGCTTGGCCGACGAGTTGCCACACTCGCTGGCGCGTCAAGCGACGCGCGCCAGCGCCTACAAACAGCAGTGGCGAGGCCTTTTTTCCGGCCAGCGGTTCCCTGCCGTCCTTCAGGTATTCCCGCAGGGTTTGCTGGGCCGGCGCACCTAAGGGAACCATCCGTTCCTTATCGCCTTTGCCATGCACCAGGATGTATCCCAGTTCGAGTTTGAGGTCCTCCAGGCGTGCGCCAGAGACTTCGGAAACGCGCAGTCCTCCGCCATAAAGCAGTTCCAGCATGGCGCGATCGCGCAGAGCGAGAGCGGCAGCGCGCGCATTGCCTGAGTGCGGTCGCGGCCCGCTGAGCATGGTTTCGACTTCATCGCGGCTTAACGCCTTGGGCAGCACTTTCCACTGTTTTGGCGAGTCGATGTTGAGCGTCGGATCCTTGTCAATGTTGCCGTCAAGCAATAGATAGCGATAAAGCTGCCGAATCGCAGAGAGCTTCCGCCCCACCGAGCGGCCGTCGACCTGATTCGAGAACAGATCCTGCATGAAGGCGCGCACGTCTTCGCGCTGTGCGCCGTTTAATTGCTGATGACGCTTTTCCAGAAATTGTGCAAATTGCCCGAGGTCGCTTGTGTAGGCGGCAATGGTTAACTTCGCCAGGCCGCGCTCCACACGAAGGTAGTCGAGGAAGCCGGAGAGAACGCGGGAATTGGCTTCGGCGGGCATGTTCCGAGTATCAGACGGGGAAACGATCTGCAAAAGTGGCGAGCAGGGTGCCATTGATAGTCCTGGGAGCTGCACAAAAAGAAAGTAGCTTTGGACCGGAAAACCTGTCAGCGGCGAAAACCGCATTTAGGACGATGCGGTTACCGCAGCGCCCCAAGCGCTGCGCCTCCCAAAATCGCCTGCAACACCGAATTCCTCCGCAGCCTTCCAAGGGGGGCGCTACGCGTTCAAACGCGCGCAATGCTCAAGGACATCGACTGCGTAGAGCGCGCCTTCTGGCGTTTCTTCGTGCTTGAAATAGGCAAACACGTCGCGCCCTTCAGCCAGGTGTTGCTGAATCCTTTCGACCATTGCTTTGTGTTCTTCAGTGGTGTAGCTCGGCTTTCGGTAGCGATAGTAAGCGTAGTCGGCCGTGACCACGTCGGGTGTGTCGCGTTCCTCCGATTCGGCCACGCAGAGTGCGATGTTCCGCTCGCGTAAGGTTTGCAAGGTCGCTTCGTCGAGCGTCCCCTCGTCAAACCACGACGCATGCCGGAACTCGAAGGCCGCGCGCAGACTTCGGGGCAGAGCGGTCAGAAACTCGGAAAGCACAGTCTGGTCGACCTTGAAGTTCGGCGGCAGCTGAAAAAGAACCGGTCCGAGCTTTTGCGCGCGCTCCAATGCTTCCAGCGTGCCCAGAAAGCGAAGCAGAAATTCCTCGGCGCCTTTCAAACGCTTGATGTGCGTTAGCACCTGGTGCGCCTTGATGGTGAAGCGGAAATGCGCGGGTGTTTGGGCAATCCAGTTCTCGACGGTCGTTTCCTTTACCAGTTGGCGGAAGGTGAAGTTCACTTCGACTGCGTTCAGTTTGGTCGCGTAGAAGCCGAGGAATTTCTTTTGCGCCAGCTTCTCGGGATAAAACGCGGGCTTCCATGTTGGATAAGCCCAGCCTGAAGTCCCCACATAGAGTTGCGCCATGTTTGCCTCAAGAATGTTTGCGAAGGTGTTTTCTGGCCCGATTGTCTCATTGAACCGATTCCGGTTGGATCCCCCTCGACTCGATCTTTTAAAGTCAAGGATTTAGGAGGAATCCCACCCAAATCTCTGAGAAACAAGGACTTACTTGTAAGATATTTATTTATCAATCAGTTACGCTTGGTCTTGACTGAATCCGATTTCCCGCGGGCGGAGCTATGAGCGTTCGAAAAGTCGGTCGTCCGTCACTTTTCCGATCACCTCGAACCGCGCGTTCCGGCGGATGCGTCGATCCCAGCCAATAAGTGGAATGGCGATGTTACGCCAAGAATCCCAAGATACCCCCTCACACGCGACCGTGATGCATGCCCTTGCGTTCGGCTAACCTTCGACTCACCTTAAACCAGGAAAGGGAGTTCGTACGCCATACGGTTCACTGCTTAGGAGAATTCATCCATGACCAGCTTGTCCGCACGCCTTCTGACCCTTGCTGCTTTCGCCAGCTTGTCGTCCTCGGCCCCCGCTTCTTCTGATGGAGCTTCTATTTCGGAGAAAGCACAGCGGCAGCTGCCGTCCGCAGTTGCGGGAGCGTGCGCGCTCTTGGTGCTGGGCGCGGTGTGCGTCCCGGTGCATGCCCAGTTCCAGCTGAATTGGCTTCAAGACTCGCCTGGGTATAGCCCGCTCGCACGCGTTTCCTCCACCATGGCCTACGATGCGGCTCAAGGCAATGTCGTCTTGTTCGGAGGAGACAACGGCGCCGTCGGCGATCTCAACGACACGTGGGTATGGGATGGAACCAACTGGACGCAGGCGAGCCCTGCGGCCAATCCGCCCGCGCGTGCTTCCCATGGCATGGCCTACGATGCGGCGCAAGGCAATGTCGTCTTATTCGGAGGTTACAGCGGCGGCTACCTTCTCAACGACACGTGGGTATGGGATGGAGCCAACTGGACGCAGGCGGGCCCTGCGGCCAGCCCGCCCGCGCGTTGTTGCTTCGCCATGGCCTACGATGCGGCGCACGGCAATGTCGTCTTGTTCGGAGGGTACAACCCCTTCGTGGGTGGCCCCGATCTCAACGACACATGGGTGTGGGATGGGGCCAACTGGACTCAGGCGAGCCCTGCGGTGAGCCCGCCCGCGCGTTGTTGCTTCGCCATGGCCTACGATGCGGCGCACGGCAATGTCGTCTTGTTCGGCGGCTCCGCCACCGGCAGCCCTGTAAACGACACGTGGGTGTGGGATGGGGCCAACTGGGCTCAGCTGAGCCCTGGGACCAGCCCGCCCGCGCGTTACGCCTTTGCCATGGCCTACGATACGGCGCAGGGCAATGTGGTCTTATTCGGAGGTGACAGCGGCGGTGTCAACGCCGAATTACTCAGCGACACGTGGGTGTGGGATGGAGACACCTGGACGCAGGAGAGCCCTGCGACCAGCCCGCCCGCGCGTATTAACCACGCCATGGCCTGCGATGCAGCTCAAGGCAATGTGGTCTTGTTCGGAGGAACGGACTACCGATTCAGTTTTCTCAACGACACGTGGGTGTGGGAGATACCGCACGTGACTGCTTCCCCGGCGAGCCTCAATTTCGGCAACAAAGATATGGGCGGGAGCCACACCCAGCAGGTGGTCCTTTACAACCCCGGCCCCTCCAAAGTCATGATTGGCACCGCTTCCATTACGCCGACGGGCGGCGATTCGACCGCCTTCAGCTTCCACCAATACTGCGGTCAAACGCTTAAAGCCGGGAGGACGTGCATCATCGGAGTGACCTTCACGCCCCATGCGGCAAGTCTAGACACGGCCACATTGAACATCCCGACCAATACTCCAAGCAGTCCGCTGGAAGTTCCATTGAGTGGCACGGGGACTAACAAGAAGTAAAAAACACTGAACGTCCTCAGACGCGGGGAAATTTGTAACGAACACACAAAAACGCGGCTCAGCCCTCGGGCGGCCTTTCTTTCCACCACGTCGTAGTTGCGCCTAACTGTTTCAAACAGGCCATAACGCTCAGAACCCCGCAGAACCCCGTTGTGAGTGAAATCGGGATGTTACGACAAACACGAGATGGCCGAGGCCAACTGCGTGTAATCTCGCTTGGTGTTAGGGCATAATTCTATGAGCTAAGGCGGAGTCAACGATGGGCAAACTAGACGAGGCACCGGCAGCCGGACGCTTTCTGAATCCGGTGGCAGTCGTCGCCGAATCCGAGGCTCGCATTGAGCGTTTACAACCCGAGGCACGGACCGCCTTCGCGGTCCTTTGCGCGCAAATGCTCATGGACGCCCATCTGAGACTGCCAAAATCTGAGCAACGACCGTTCACGCTGTCATGGGCTCCTGTTCTTCAGGTGATCTGGGCTGGGTTGGAAGCAACCGATAGCTCTTCAGCAAAGACCATCGTTGGTGAGCATTTGAAAGCATTCTATGAAGGGGAGTTCAATCACAATCTTGGACAGGATGGGCCGCCCGATGCAGATGACGACGCTGCTGCATGTTCGATCTACGCGGCACAAGTGTTCTGTCGGGGCGATGTCAAGTCAGCGCGGTGGGCAGCAAGTCGAATGATTGACGCGACCGATACGACTTTGCAGGCCGACACATCTGCACCTTCCTCTATGCAGGTCGAAGCCAAACGATTGTTAACGGCGCTGAAAATGCTCGAGAGCCAACCTTGGACACCTACCTTGATTCCCGCGCTTCGCGCTGCCTTCCGCTGAGGCAGCCGTTGGACGCCGCCACGAAAGATTCGCTCCACCGAAATTTGATTGCCGAAAACTAGGGATGTTACAACAACTATCGAGAAGCGCCGAGGAGCCCGAATCGGAGGTTGGAGTGAAAACATCGTGGGTGCTGCGATCTGCTTGGGTGTCCAGCGTACTCGCCGTGCTTTATGCCATGGTCGCCTGTGCAGGTGCTCCGAATATCAAATCTGCAAAGGAAGTCACAGCAACGCAGTTGATGGCACATCTGTGCGGTCCCAATGGCCGCTACTCAACGATGCTTAGGGGCGTATCATACGTCGGCAGCGACTCCGGATTCGACTACATCGTACTGACCTACGGCGATGGCCAACTGAAAAAATATGAGATGTTTAAAGTTAAGGCTGGCGACCTCGGGCTTACCTATCACATGCCGGTAACAGCCACTCCGACCGAATGGATAGACACGTACGCTCATTTTTCAGTAGGTAGTTGTCATTAACAGGCATTTCCACAAGCGTGCGCCGTTTATTCGCCCTTTCTGCGATTCAATAAGTGAAATTGATTCCATAACAATGTCGGGATGTTTCAACAGCTGGCCTCTCAAGCCATCGCTAACAAAATGGCTCTGCGCCAGTTGGGTTCATTAACCGGCCTAGCTGACGGCTGCAAGCTGCTGGTTGATGGTGTTGGCGGCCAGATGCCGCGATTCCAGGTACATGCGATTAGCGCACGACGACGATGCCGTTGAAGGCCAGCCGAGGCTCGGAGCAGTACCAAGAGATAAATTGATCGATGGCGTTACTCGTAAACGCGGCGCGAGGCCGGCGAGCCAAGGCTATACGGCAATATGCGAATTGCTCTATTTCACGGTTTGCGACACCGATCCAGAGGCGGCGCTATAGTCAGCGTTCCCGGCGTAGGCTGCCGCGACAGTATCCGTCCCGGCCGGCAACGCTTTGGTTGTAAACGTCGCCGTGCCCACCGCCGTGATGCTGGCCGTTCCCAGCTGAGAGCCGCCGTAGCTAAAAGTTACCTTCTGGCCTTTCGGAAGACTCCCATTGCTGCTCACATTTGCCGTGAACTTAACGGACTGGTCCAAGTTCGACGGATTCGGGGTGGAGGCGAGCGTCAGCGAAACCTGCGCCTGAGCGACTTGTTGCGTCAGCGACGCCAGACTCTTGCTGTTGGCGGAGTCTCCGTTATATTCGGCGGTCAGGGAACTGGAGCCCAATGGCAACTTGGCCGTCGACAGGGTCGCCACGGCCCCACTCAAGGTCGCAGTTCCCAGGAGCGACTTCCCGTTCCGGAAGGTTACGGTTCCGGTCGGAGTGCCGCCGCCCTGAGAGATTACTTGAGCCGTCAAGGTTACAGACTGGCCATAGTTGGAAGGATTCGCGCCCGAGCTGAGGGTTGTGTTGGTGACGGACTCGGTTAAGCCGAAAATGTTCAATACCTTATAGCTGGCGACAAAGACTTCCCCGCTCGCAACCACTGGCACGAGATTGGAGTTCCCGGTCGGATACTTCCAAGTTCCGGCCGATTCGTTGTAGATGGGCCGCAAGGTCGAGCCGGAATCGGGGTTAAACGCGAAGAGGTGGACATTGCCGGTGGCGGACGAACCCGAGCGGGACAAGGCCCAAATAATGGCGTCGCTGGGGCCGTTGGAGGAGATGCTGGTGAAGAACCCGCCGCCGTTGCTGCCATTTGGCACGTTCGTCGACTGCGACACCTGGTTGAGCGACGGCGAGGGCGAGGTGAGCACCTGGTAAACCTGCACGTTGGTTCCGCCGCTGCTCACAACCCGTGGGATCGAATCGCTGGGATCGACATAATAGGAAGGCCCGCACCAGCATCCGCCGATATAGTAAGTGCCCAGAACGTCGTTGGTGGCGCTCGAGTACCCTCCAAGATTGTCTTCGTTCATGAAAAACATATTGCCTTCCTTGCCTGCAGCCACGGCCAGGTGAGGAATGGAACCTGGCTGGTTGGGAAGCACCATGACTCCGCCCGAGCCGAAGTCCGCGTCTCCCTGATCCAACGACGACCAGTCGGAAGGCGTGAATAGATCGACCACTCTCGACAAGTCGGGGCTGAGCTTGATGACGCTCTCCTGAATATTGGTTACGCCGTCATAGGTAGTTCCGGAGTAGTCGGAATTGCCGGTTACCACGAGAATATTTCCCGAATCGTCGACAGAAGGCGCGTAGCCGGACATCCAGATGGAAGACAAAAAGAAGGTATTCGGCGAAGTGGCCTGAAGATCGAAAAGGTCGTTGGAAGACAATGGTGCGAGCGTGCCGGTTTCCCAGCCAAGCAGCCATCCGCGGGACAAGTTGCCGGCTTCGTCGCAGAAACTCCCAAAGCCGGCGTACACATTGCCGTTCGCCAGGAGCAAGCCGGGCCGCTGCCGCTGATAGGTTGCGTTGAAGGCGAACGTGCTGCCGTCGGTGAGGGTGTGCGAAGCCGACACCGTCCTCGGCGTGAGTTTATCGGTGAGGTTGCCGAGGTTCAGCGCATGCAGCACGTATTCCGGAGCGCCGCTTTGTTGCGTATAAACCATCACGTAGAGCGTGCCGCTGTTGGCATCGATCACGGGCGTCGAAGTGATTCCGACGTTCGGACCATTATTGTTGCACCCCAGCGGACGAGGGACCGGCGTGCCCAGATTCACGCTCAACAACACCGTTCCGCTTTGAGCGTCGACGGCAAAAACCGAGTCTCCCTCGGTCACGACGTATACGACGTTATGAACGCCCTGGTAGGATCCAGCCGTGATTTGGACCCCGGGCAGGTAGAGCGGCTGCGCATCCACCTGGTCGTCGAGGGTAACCGAATGCAGCAGTCCAAACGAAGCGCTGTTCACGTTGTACGGAGTCAGGCTTGTCTCATTCTGGTTCCAGCCGGTGCGGTAGTTGTCGTAGTGATACGTGGTGACCGACTGACTCCAGACATCGCTGGCCGACAGGGCGATGATGAATAACGGTAATGCAGACAGGATTCGGGCAAGAGATCTATACATCACGGGTTCCTCTCAGGATTCGATCGCAGAATGGTGGCCTGGGGGGCAAAGCCGACTGTTCCGCATCGGCAATTCTGGTGGGATACTTTACCAGCAACAGCGCAAACGGGGCAACCAGTATGAGCGTGCGGAAATCGTGTGTACCAAGCTACAGTAGCTGGAAGAGTCCTTCCTCGCGCTTACTGTTGAAGTGATAGTTGCTAAAAGCAGGCGTTTACACAAGCGTGCGCCGTCTGTTCGCCTTTTTGCGGAGTCACTGGAGTGCAATGGGGATTTTACGTCAATTGACAGTCTTGCCCTTGCGCTGCCGCTCTTGGCGAACCACCGCACATCAAGATGTGACCAACTGCACTGACTGGATACGCTCATTTGTGTTCAAATCAGCTTGCTTCACCGAAGAGCCGTTCCCGCCCGTTGAGACGCAGCACTCCTTGAGGCGTTGATACCCGCCAGAGAAAATTTCGTTCCAGAGGAGGCGCCTTGTGCAGGCTTTCGCTCGACGTTCTGTGCAAGTTGGAGTCCTAATCCTCGTGACAATCGCGCTCGCGCTGTCCGCGCAGGCCGCGACGTACAGCAAGGCAAGTCTGACAGGTAGCTACAGCTTTTTGAACAACCTGTGGACTGCCAATGCGAGTACCAACCAGCTTGCCACGGTAGGGGTCTTGAAATTCGATGGCGCGGGCACTGTGACCGGCTCGTACACGTCGATCTCGTTGCAAGTGTTCCACACCGGGACCTTGGCCGGGACCTACACCGTAAATTCCAACGGCACGGGCACGATCACCTTTACCACTGGGTCGACGGCCCAGTTCGCCATCAATCTCGACTCGACCGCCGCTGGGGTGGCGCACGGCGTGCAGTTGTTGCAGATCAACGACAGCAACAACGAAATCGTCAGCGGCGCCGCCGTGCTGCAGTCCACCACCACGGAGACTTACAGCGTGGCAAGCTTAAAAGGGACTTTCGCCTTCCAGTGGAACCTGTGGACAGCCGATGCGAGTCAACACCAGGCAAGCGTTATCGGAGTAGGGAGCATTGACGGCAAAGGGACCCTTAAGGATTCGACCACGATGGTATTGGACGGCAAGATTCAGACGGGGACCCAGACCGGTACCTATGCGGTCAACCCGGACGGTAGCGGTATCATATCTCTCACCGATGGTACACAGTTAGCGTTTGTGTTGAACTCGGTGGCGGCAGGGCACGCCAAAGGGATGCAGTTTATTGTGAACCTGAGCGAAGACATCGGCAATTCTGTCGTCAGCGGTACCGCGCTGAAGCAGTGAACGCGCGTCCGATGCACCAAAACGAGTTCTCCACCCACTTGTGCCGCACAATCTTGCCGCGTACACACCCAGACACCAGAACCGTGCCACTCCGACCGGGAATGCGCACGATCCGCGCTATCGCCCGCCGCGTTTTCGCGCAGGAGGCTTTGACTTCGCAGCGCCACGATGTGCCGGTACCGCCGCCTGGGATTTGGTTCTGGAGTTGGCGTTCTGCTTCGGCGCTCCTGAGCTGATTTGCGCGCGGTCCGGTTGCGCTTGCGGGGCCAGTCCGGCTAATTGCGGCAGTTTCTGCTTCAGCTTCTGCACGGGCTCAAACAGGTCTCCCATCTTCTCGACGCGCGCCAGGACGTCCTTCGCCTCAAAGACCAGACGCGAGGCATCTTTCTTCTTTAGCGCCGCTTCTACCTCGCTCCACTCGACCGGAGTCGAAACGGTGGGGTGTTCCCGCGCGCGCAGCGAGTACACCGAAATCGTCGTCTTATGCTCGTCGTTCTGGCTCCAGTCCACGAACACTTTGTTGGTGCGGACGGCCTTCTTCATGTCGGAAACCACCAGCTCCGGATGCTCCTGCTCGAGCAAGCGCGCCACGGCATGAGCGAACGACTTTGTCTCGTCGTAGCTCGTCTTGGTGTTCAACGGGATATAAATCTGCAGTCCCTTTGAGCCCGAGGTTTTCGGGAAACTCTGGAGGCCGAAATGATCGAAGATGTCGCGAACCCAGAGCCCTACCTGCGCGCACTGCACGATGTTGGCCGGCGGTCCTGGATCGAGGTCGAAGACAATCATGGTGGGCGTCGTGATGTCGGCGGCCAGCGAGAGCGAGGGATGCAATTCAATCGAGGCCAGGTTTGCAATCCACACCAGAGTTGGCAGATCGTTCGCCAAAAGAAAATGAATGGTGCGCCGGTTGCTGCCGCTCCAGACGGGGGCGGTCTTCACCCAGTCGGGTTTGTGCATGGGCGCATTTTTTTCAAAAAAATATTCCTGATCTTCACCCACGCCCTCGGGATAGCGCTTCATCGTGAGCGGACGACCCACTAGATGCGGTAGGAGCGCGGGCGCAATGCGAGCGTAGTAATCCACCACCTGGCCTTTGGTAAAACCTGCGGTGGGATAGAGGATTTTCTCGAGGTTGGTCAGCTTGAGCTTGCGGCCTTCAACGTCGACGATGGTGGGAGCGGGCATGGAGATTGGCGCGTCGTTGGTTGTTCGTCGTTAGTCGTTCGTCGTTAGTCGTTAGTTGTTCGCCACGAACCGCGGTGTCTGAGATCATGCCCGATGGCAGAGACAATCTCAACAGGTTCCGGCGGTCACACAGGGGGCGATCACGCGCAAATACTTCGTGATGTTCACGCCGTTTGCGGTGAGCGGGAACAAGTATGCTGAATACGGATTCGACAGCGGGGCGTCTGGCTGAATGCCGTACTCCTGCGCCAGAGCGACCCAAGGATCGGGCAGACCGAGCCTGGTGTAAGTAAGGCCACTTTCCGTCTGAAACTCCATCGAGTCGCCGGTGCCGGTGTCGGAGACGAAGGCACCGTAGTGCGCCAGCGCCAGGAAAATCGTCTTCGCATAGGCAGGTGCACTGAGGGCGTTGATTTCATCATCCGACATGTTGAGTTGCACGCGCATCCCATAGTAAGGAGGCGCCGCCGCGGTTTTGGGGCATGCTTCATCGGTGTTCACGGCGGCCGGATAGACTCCCATGCCGCTTGCGCAAGGGATCGCCATCTGCAGCGCGTGTGGGATGATTCCCGCGGTGAGATCGGCCGAGCGCACGATCCCGATGGTAAGCGCGAACTGCGACTGCGTGGCACCGAAAATGTTGATGCCTTCGCTTGTGAGCGGCCCAAGGCCGCCCCATCCAATCGTCAAGCGGCCACCTTTGCCGTTCGGCTGCGCCGTTCCCCACATGTCGTATTCCGTGCCTGTCGTCGCGTCGATGACCGCCATGTGGTGGTCCGTGCTCCAGGGAAACTTGCCGTGCCCGCTATTTTCGGGCCGGGCATACGCCGGAATGTGAATGCTCATTTTTTCCAGCGGGCAATCTCCCCAGTTCGGCGGCGGACCGTTGAAGTGGCAGTAAATTGTGTAAGCAGGGTCCGACGGGATGCTGTAGTAAAACGGAATGGTGTAGTCGATGCGCGTGGGCGTGGCCGAGGTGCGCAGCGATCCCAGTACGTGTCCGGTCATGCCGGTGAGAGTGGCGATGATTTTGCCCGACGTGGGATCGAGCTTGGGGTTGGCCGGGATCGGGATATTAAACGGGCTATCGGCGGCAAACGGCTGGTAGTCGCCGCCCGGCAGCGGAGGCCGCGACGTGCTTGCGGAACCATCCTGGCCGCCGGCTAGAAGACTGGCGGCGAACACCACCGTCGTGAGGAAAATCCACGGCCGCATCGTGCCCAGGTTCATGCACCCCTCTCACTACCGCATCTTCGAGCTTTAAGGCGAACCCCACGGTAACCGGCCCGACTTGGCCACGTCGAATGAGTATGGCATGGAAGACACCAGGTTTGACAACTCTGCACATGCTTACGTACCTTCGATTTCTGGTTCCGTTCGCGCTTTGGAGGTGGAATGAAAATCCGTAATCTTGCAGTTTTGATATTGATTCTCTGCCTGTCCGCATTCGCCTGCAGCCAGGACCTGGCTTCGTTCGAGAAGCGCACCACGGTGAAGAAGCTCTCAAATGGCCTGACCGTGATCATCTGCGAGCGGCCCGAAGCGCCGGTGTTTTCCTTCTTCACGCACGTTGACGCGGGCTCGGTGCAGGATCCGCTGGGCAAAACCGGTTTGGCCCACATGTTCGAGCACATGGCCTTCAAGGGAACGGACACGATTGGAACGCGTGACTACGCCGGCGAGAAGACCGCGTTGGCGAAGGTCGAAACCGTTTACGCCGAATACATTCGGGAGCGCGACAAGCGAGCGGACCGGGACGAGCAGAAGGTGAAGCAACTGGAACAGGAGTGGAAAGATGCGATTGCCGCCGCCGACAAGTTCTCCGCTCCCTACAACAACGAGTTCGGCAAGATTGTGGAGGGAGAAGGCGGCGAGGGGATGAATGCGTTCACCGACTGGGACGAAACCGCTTATCACTATTCGTTTCCGGTGAACCGGCTCGAACTGTGGGCCTATCTTGAATCGGAGCGCTTCCTCCATCCAGTGCTGCGGCAGTTCTATAAGGAGCGCAGTGTGGTGATCGAAGAGCGCCGCATGAGCGTTGACAGCAGTCCTTTCGGCAGGCTGCTCGAACAGTTCACCGAAGAGGCGTTTGTAGCTCAGTCCTATCACCGGCCGACGATCGGCTGGATTTCGGATCTGAATTCGTTTTCCGCGACCGACGCGCAGAACTTCTTCGACAAGTACTACGTGCCCTCGAACATGGCCGTGACCGTGGTGGGAGACGTGAAGGCTGCGGAAGCCATGCCGATTATCGAGAAATACTTCTCGCGGCTTCCGGCGCGTCCAAAACCAGATGAGGCCGGGACGACCGAGCCTCCGCAGAACTCCGAGCGGCGCGTGGTGCTGCATGAGCAGTCGCAGCCGGTGTATCTCGAAGGCTATCACCGGCCTGACTACCGCAGTCCCGACGACCAGGTCTATGATGCGATCGCCGATCTGATGTCGAGCGGCCGAACTTCGCGGCTCTACCGCGCTCTTGTCCGCGACAAACAGATCGCATCGGACGCGGAAGGCTTCACCGGTTATCCGGGAAACAAATATCCGCACCTGTTCGCTTTCTACGCCATGCCGATTCCGGGCCACACGACGCAGGAAGTCGGGGATGCGATTCACGCGGAAATCGAACGGCTGAAGAAGGAAGACATATCCGACGAAGAGCTGAAGATGATCAAGACGCGAGCCAAAGCCAATCTGATCCGCTCGCTGGGGTCGAATGAAGGCCTGGCCTTCGCGCTGGGCCTTAATCAGGCGCGCTATGACGACTGGCGAGAACTGTTCCGCTCGGTCGATCGAATCGAGAAGGTCAGCAAGGCGGATATACGCCGCGTCGCGAACAAAACCTTTGTGCCCGACAATCGTACGGTCGGGATCATCGAGTTTGCGGGCGGAACTTCGCCGTCGGGCGCGGCTGCGCCGCAAGGAGGTGGGCAATGAAGCGCGTATGGTCTTCCTCTTCCCTGCTGGCTTTGCTGTCGCTCGCACTCCTTGCGATGACCTTCTTCGGTGGAACAACACGAAGCTGGGCACAGACAAGCTGGAAGCAAATCCCGATTCCGAAATTGCCGGCGTTCAAACCTGCGCAGCCCAAGCGGATCGAGTTGCCGAATGGCATGGTCATCTTCCTGCAGGAAGATCATGAACTGCCGCTGATCGACGGGACAGCACGCATTCGCGGCGGCGAACGCAGCATTCCACGGGACAAGGCTGGACTCATCGATATCTATGGCGAAGTCTGGCGCACCGGCGGCACGAAGACGCAGACCGGCGATCAACTCGACGACTTTCTGGAACAGCGCGCGGCCAAGGTGGAAACCGGAGGAACCGGCGATTCGACCACGATCGGCTGGTCGTGCCTGAAGGAGGATTTCGACGACGTCTTCCGCGTGTTCAACGACCTGCTGATGAACCCCGAGTTCCGCGCGGAGAAAATTGAGATCGCGCAAAAGGGCGTGTATGACGGCATTTCGCGGCGCAACGACGAAGCGTCGCAAATTGCGGGGCGCGAGGCGGCAAAGCTCGTCTATGGCGCGGACAGTCCTTTTGCGCGCGTTCCGGAGTACGCAACAGTTGCGGCAGTTACGCGCAAAGATCTGGTGGAGTGGCATGAGCGCACCGTTCACCCGAACAACATCATTCTGGGTGTAGTCGGGGATTTCGACTCGGTGAAGATGGAGGCGCGTCTGCGGGAGGCGTTTGGCGCGTGGCAGAAAGGCGCGGAATTCAAGGCTTCGGAGATCAAACCCGATCCTGCAAAACCTGCGTACTACCTGGTCGAGAAAACCGACGTAAACCAAAGCGAGATTCAAATGCTGGCGCTCGGGATCACGCGCAGGAATCCGGACTACTATGCGATTTCAGTGTTCAATGAAGCGTTCGGGGGCGGATTTTCGTCGCGCTTGTTCAGCGACATTCGAACGACGAAAGGCCTGGCGTATGCGGTTGGAGGAGGCATCGGAAGTTCCTGGGACCACGACGGAATGTTGCGGCTGATGGTGAAAACCAAAAGCGCGACTACGTTCGAATCGATTCAAGCGCTGGATGAAGAGATTGCGGATCTGGCCAAGAACCCGATCAACGACGAAGAGATCAGCCGTGCAAAAGACAGCATCCTGAATTCATTCGTGTTCCGTTTCGATTCTCCGGAAAAGGTTTTGCAGGAGAAAATGGCCTATGAGTTTTACGGCTATCCGCTCGACTTTCTCGAGAACTATCAAAAGGAAATTGAGAAAGTCACGAAAGCCGACGTGGCCCGAGTCGCCGGAAAATACCTGCATCGCGACCAGATGGCGGTACTCGTAGTGGGCAATACGGCCGAGTTCGACAAAGCTCCAGCGGCGCTCGGGCCGGCAAACAAGATCGACATCACGATTCCGGCTCCGCCCAAGGGGCTCCTGCCGGAGCAACCGGGGTCCGGGCAATAGCGCGAGAGCGAGGATTTCTGAAGCTCAGCCGCCGCAGCGCTTACACCCAGGTTAGCGCGCAAAGAAACGCGCGCGCCTGGGGCACCGCTCCCTTGGACCTTTCAGTAGCGGGTAGCCCACTCAACATGGAAATCGGCCGGAATGTGGTCATTCGGAATGGAGCTATTACGAACTAGATCGCGGGCTCCGAGGTTGGTCTGCGCGGATTATGGGGACAGCTGGCTCTACCGGCATGGGCCAAATTGTGCGCCGGGCGACGGAATTGGTGCAGAAAAGAGCAGTTCAAATGAAAGTTGTTTCACTCTGTTGCGAACCGCCAAATCGGTGTAGACTACAGCGAAGTTTGTAGAAGGGTCGAGGGGGCTCGCGTTCGAGGCATTGTTGGACCGGGTTCCAGGCTTTGTTATGGCTGCCAGATCGCCAGGGCACACTCCAGCAGGATCCCCCAGGAAGCTGCCTCTTGTCGAACTTGCCTTTACCGTAGTCACTGAACCTTGTCTCTGATCTAACGTTGTCTCTGATCTAAGGAGCGCCATGATTCGAAGAATGACTGTAGCCTTGCTCGCGGTCACCGCCCTGGTGTTGGGCGTAAGCGTGGTTTGCCAAGCGGAACCGCAGGCGCTCATGACGCGTCATGTGCGCGAAGCCGTGATCAATGGACAGGCGCAATTGCTTGGGCGGCTTCCCGCATCACAGTCCCTGCGGTTCGACGTGGTTCTGCCGTTGCGGCATGAGCCCGAACTGGATAATTTTCTGGAGGAACTCTACGATCCGTCCAGTCTGGTCTATCGGCAATTTGTCACAGCGGAGGAGTTTACCGAAAGATTCGGACCCAGCCAGGAAGACTACGATGCATTGATTCGTTTCGCGGAAGCAAACGGGCTGACAGTGGTTGGCGGATCGCGCGATGAGATGGACGTGCAGTTTAAAGCGCCCGTGTCGGCTGTAGAAAAGGCCTTCCACGTGACCATGGGCCTTTATCAGCACCCGACGGAAAACCGCACGTTCTACGCTCCGGATCGGGAGCCGACGGTGGACCTGCCATTCCAGCTATGGCACATTTCGGGTCTGGACAACTATTCCATCCCGCATCCATTGGCGCGGCACAGCGATACCACTGTGAAGTCCAACATAAGCGGCTCGTGTCCTGGGAATTCGTACTGCGGAAGCGACATGCGCGCGGCCTACTACGGCGGGACGTCGCTCACCGGGTCAGGCCAGACGCTCGGATTGTTGGAGTACTACGGCTACGACATCACGGACTTCGACACCTACTTCAAGAATGTGGGGCAAACCAACAAGGTCACTATCAATGGCATCTCCACCGACGGAAGCAGTTTGACGTGTCTGGTTACAAAGGGCTGCGACGATACCGAACAGATCATTGACATGGTTCAAGCGGTCTCGATGGCCCCGGGCATGAAAGCGTTAAACGTGTATGTGGGCGCCACCGATTCGGCGCTTTTCGGGAAGATGTCAAAGCATAGCCCGCTGGATGCCCAGTTGAGTTCTTCCTGGACGTGGGAACCCTCAGATCCGAGCACGGCCGACCCCTTTTTAAAGAGGTTCGCCAGCCAAGGGCAAAGTTATTTTCAAGCGGCCGGAGATAATGGCGCGTATAACCGCGATTCCTCATATGTTTTCCCTGCGGATGATCCGTACGTGATTTCGGTCGGGGGCACGGACCTGCTGACCACGAAGGCGGGCGGTCCCTGGGCTTCGGAAACTGCGTGGACCTACGGCGGCGGCGGTTACTATACGCCGGACGCATTTCCGATTCCCTCCTGGCAGCAGCTCAAGGGCGTGATCAACTCTGCAAACAAGGGATCCACCACTCTGCGCAACTCCCCAGACGTATCCGCGGAGGCCAACAACGACTTTTATGCCTGCGCGGATCAGGGAGCCTGCCAGACGGGCTGGGGCGGTACCAGTTTTGCCGCACCCATGTGGGCGGGCTTCATGGCGCTGGTCAATCAACAGGCAGCAGCGGGTGGCGCGAAGACGGTGGGATTTATCAATCCGCTGATCTACCCGCTGGGCGTGAGTTCAGGGTATGGGGCTGCGTTTCACGACATCACGAGCGGCAATAACGGCTACCCGGCCGTGACCGGCTACGATCTGGCCACGGGTTGGGGCAGTCCGAACGGAGCGGGCCTGATCAAGGCGTTGGCCGCATCGCAATCGGTTGGTGCAGCGGCTACGCTCTCGCCGTCGTCTTTGGCGTGGGAACAGACCGTGGTGGGCGAAACCGCGCCCGCGGAAAAAACTGTCACCGTTACTAACTCTGGAAGCGCGACGCTGAACATCAGCAGCATCGTCGCCAGCGGCGACTTTGCCGTCACGCAGATCGCAAATTCCTGCGGCAGCACGCTGGCCGAGGGAGACCACTGCGTGATTAAGGTCACCTTCACGCCGACCCAACTCGGGACGCGCACCGGAGCCATCACAATCAGCGACAATGCTTCCGGCAGTCCGCAGACAGTGCCTCTATCGGGCACAGGCTCTGCACAGGCGACGCTGACACCTGTCAGCAGGATGTTCCCGGCAGAGAAGGTGGGGACGGGCAGTCCCGCGTGGAGCTTCACTCTTTCCAACAAACAGGATGTAGCGCTGACCGGCATCTCGAAGAAGACGACCGGCGACTTCAGCATTTCCGCGACGACCTGTTCGAGCACCCTGGCTGCCAAGTCGGATTGCACGTTCAGCGTGGTGTTCAAACCAACGCAGACTGGGACGAGGACGGGAACGTTGCAGGTGAGCGATAGCGCCGTGGGTGGCCCGCAGACTTCGAGTCTGACTGGAACCGGTAAGTAAGTAACCCCAATCAGGAAGCAGAATCCGCAGGCGGGACTTCGGTCCCGCCTGTTGCTTTTGATTCGGCTGCACTTCGGCGATGGAAAAAAGCCCAGCCGATTGGGACGGCGGCTGGGCTCTCGACTCAATCGCGATTACTTCATGCTTCCGAGTTACTTCGTCCTTCCGCCCTCGACGTTCAACTTCTCGCTTGCGGCGGCTTGCGCTGCGGCAAGGCGGGCCGTCAGAACGCGGAACGGTGAGCAGGAGACGTAATTCAGGCCAGTCTGGTAGCAGAACTTGACGGACTCGGGTTCGCCGCCGTGCTCGCCACAGATGCCGACCTTCAGATTCGGACGTGTTTTACGGCCGCGCTCGGTAGCCATCTTCACCAACTGCCCGACACCTTCACGATCGAGAACGGCAAACGGATCCTGCTTGATGATTCCAAGTTCAAGGTAGGTTGGCAGAATTTTGTTGACGTCATCGCGCGAGAATCCCCAGGTGGTCTGGGTAAGGTCGTTGGTGCCGAACGAGAAGAACTCCGCCTCCTTGGCGATCTCATCAGCTACGAGAGCGGCGCGCGGAAGTTCGATCATGGTTCCAACCAGGTATTCCACCGTGCGCTCTTTTTCGGCGAAGACTTCCTTGGCGACCCGCTTCACGATCTCTGCCTGGTTCGCCATTTCTTTCAGCGTCGCCGTCAGCGGGATCATGACTTCGGGGAAAACCTTGACGCCGTCTTTTGCCGCGGCTACGGCTGCTTCGAAGATGGCTCGCGCCTGCATCTCGGTGATTTCCGGATAGGTAATACCAAGACGGCAGCCACGATGGCCGAGCATGGGGTTGACTTCGTGCAACTGCTCGACGCGCGCCAAGAGGGGAGGCAGCAACTTCTTTAAGTCGCTTGCCGCCTTTGCGCCGTAGTCCTTATATTTAGCAACCAGTTCTTTCTTCTCTTTTGCACCCAAACTGGAGAGCGTCGCAATATCGACCATCAACTCTTCGCGCCGCGGCAGGAATTCGTGGAGCGGCGGATCGAGGGTGCGAATCGTGACCGGGAAGCCCTCCATGGCGCGGAAAACGCCGATGAAGTCATTGCGCTGCAGCGGCAGCAACTTTTTCAGCGCGGCGCGGCGGGACTTCTCGGTATCCGCGAGAATCATGGCCCGCATGTGGGGAATTTTCTTCTCGCCGAAGAACATGTGCTCGGTGCGGCACAGGCCAATTCCTTCGGCGCCGAATGCGCGCGCCTGGATCGCATCGCGCGGGATGTCGGCATTGGCTCGGACTTTCATCGTGCGGTACGGATCAGCCCATGCCATGAATTTGTTCAGCTCAGGATCGTCGGGAGATGGATCGAGTGTATCGAGCTTGCCCTTGATGACGCGGCCAGTGGTGCCGTCAAGTGAGAGCCAGTCGCCTGCCTTGAAAACCTGGCCTTTTACGCGCATTTCGCGCGCTTTTTCGTTTACGTCTACATCGCCCGCACCAGCAACGCAGCACTTGCCCATGCCGCGCGTAACGACGGCGGCGTGGCTGGTCATGCCGCCACGCGAGGTGAGAATGCCTTTGGCTACTTCCATGCCGTGAATATCTTCAGGGGTGGTTTCGCCGCGCACCAGGATGACCGGGACATTCTTGCCGAGGCCGGCTTTTTCGACCGCTTCATCGGCGGTGAAAACTATCTGTCCGACAGCGGCGCCCGGGGATGCCGGCAGCCCCTTGGCCAGCACTTCAATTTTCTTGCCTTTCTCATCCAGTCGCGGGACCAGGAAGTCGTACAACTGGTTCGGATCGACTCGGAAGATCGCTTCTTCCTTCGTAATCAGGCCTTCATCCACCATTTGCAATGCCACGCGAACCGCGGCCAGCCCAGTTCGCTTGCCGTTGCGCGTTTGCAGCATGTAGAGCTTGCCATCCTGAATAGTGAACTCGAAATCCTGCATGTCCTTGTAATGCTTTTCGAGGCGCGTGGTGATGTCGCGCAGCTGGTTGTAGACATCGGGCATGACCTTCTCGAGTTCGAGGATTGGGACCGGAGTGCGTACGCCTGAAACCACATCCTCGCCTTGCGCGTTCAGCAGGAATTCGCCGTAGAACTCTTTCGTGCCGGTCGCGGGATTGCGGGTGAAGCCGACGCCCGTGCCGCTGGTATCGCCGAGGTTGCCGTAAACCATGGCTTGTACGTTGACGGCTGTGCCGAGCATGTCGTCGATGTTGTTGATGCGGCGATAGTGTTTGGCGCGATCGTTATCCCAGGAACGGAAAACCGCGTCGCGCGCCATCACCATCTGATCATGCGCGTCCTGCGGGAAGTCGCGCTTGGCGTGCTTTTTGACGACTTTCTTGTACTCCTCGATGACTTCCTTCAGCGCCTTGGCGTCAAGTTCAGTGTCGAGTTTCACCTTCCTTTGTTTCTTCTTGCCGTCGAAAACTTCTTCGAACTCCGCCTTTTCGATCTCGAGCACGACATTGCCGAACATCTGGATGAGGCGGCGGTAGGAATCATAGGCAAAGCGGGGATTATTGGTGCGCTTGGCCAGCGCCTCTACGCTCTGGTCGTTCAAGCCGAGATTCAAAATCGTATCCATCATGCCGGGCATGGAAAATTTCGCGCCCGAGCGCACGCTCACCAGCAGCGGATTGTCGCCCTTGCCGAGCTTTTGCCCCTGAAGCGTTTCGAGTTTGTCGAGCGCCGCATCGGTCTGCGCGTCCACTTCGCTCGAAACCGCGTTGTGGCGCATGTACTCGCGGCAGGCTTCGGTCTGGATGGTAAAGCCCGGAGGCACGGGCAGGCCGGCGTTGGTCATCTCCGCCAGTCCGGCGCCTTTGCCGCCCAGCACATCTTTCATGCTGCCGTTGCCGTCGGCCTTGCCGCCGCCAAAGGAGTACACGTACTTGGTCGTGGTCGCGCGCTTGCGTTCCGAGATTTCCGCTTCGGGGAGAGTTGTGGTTGCCATAATGAGTCCTCTTTTATATTTCGTGTTTATTTCGTAGATTCTTTGCCTTCGGTCACAATCTCGGAGAAATCCGCGATCGTGGAAAAACCGGTAAATACTTTTTTCAAAATCCCTAGTCGATTCGCACGGATCTGCTCGCTGTCGACCATCACCATTACTTCATCAAAAAACCTGTCCAACAGTGGCCGCAAAGAAGCAAGAAGCGACAAGGCCGATTCGTAGCGACCGTCCTTGCGCGAAAGGTCATATTGGGCCCAGATCTTGACAGCGCCTCCTGTATATAGGTCCTTCTCAGCATCGCACATGTTGCCCAAGAGCCATCCGCCGCGATCTTCTGGCGGACCCTCTGGAACTGATATGCCCTTTTCCTCGGCCTGCCTCAAGATGTGCTTGATACGCTTGAAAGAAATACAGACGGCTTCGAAGTCCTTCCCCTGTGACGTTCTGGCCACTGCGAGCGCTTCCGCGCGCGCGGCAGCGTCCACCACGTCGTCAGAATCGACAGCCAGCACGGCGCTCACAACGTCATAGGCAAACCCGCGCGCATCTTTTAAGTAAAACTCCACGCGCTCGCGAAAGAAGCTGCGCACAGATCCCGCATAGTCGGCGTTCGCGAATTTCTTTTCGGCCGACGAGCCGTGATAGTGGGAGCGCGCATCGACCATGATGTCGGAAAGACGGAAAGGCAATCTGTGCTCGGCGATCGTCTTCACAATGCCGTTGGCCTGCCGCCGCAGCGCAAAGGGATCCTTCGATCCGCTTGGAATGAGGCCCAGAGCAAACATGCCAGCGATGGAATCGGCCTTGTCGGCAATCGACAGCACGGCACCCTCAACGGTCCGCGGGACTCCATCTTCCATCGATTCCGGCTTGTAATGGTCGTAGATGGCCTTGGCGATTTCGGCCTGCACGTCAGGCCTGAGATCCTCGTCGAGCGGTTGCGCAGCCGGCGTACAGGCCGCCAACAATTCCCTGCAGTTCGGTAAATTCCTTCACCAGTTCGGTGGTGAGATCGGTTTTGGCCAGCAACGCGGCTTTGTGCACGACGCCGGGGCGAATCGCCAGCCCGTTCTGCCTCACCGTTTCGGCCAGCCAACTGCCGAGGCGCTGCACGCGCAGCGTTTTGTCGTAGTAGCTGCCGAGGTCTTTTTGGAACGTGACCTTTTGAGCCGTTCGACGCGGTCGCGCAGCGTTTGCTTCTGGTCGGTCTGCCAGAAAAAGCGCGCGTCGTTGAAGCGGGCGCGCAAGACGCGCTCGTTGCCGTGGCGGATCAGACCGTTCGAATCGCCCGCGGTATTGAGCACAGCCAGAAAATGCGGCAGCAGCTTGTC
Source organism: uncultured Acidobacteriaceae bacterium (assembly GCA_963791085.1). Taxonomy (GTDB): domain Bacteria; phylum Acidobacteriota; class Terriglobia; order Terriglobales; family Acidobacteriaceae; genus Acidiflorens. Next base: position 2,031,370 of record CAWBQG010000001.1, read on the forward strand.
GTTCGCATCTTCGAGGGCGAAATATTTCTGGTGATCGCGCATCACGGTGACCAGCACTTCTTCGGGCAGCGCGAGGAACTCGGGATCGAAACTTCCCAGAATCACCGAGGGAAATTCGGTGAGATTGACGACTGTAGTCGAGAAGCGGCTTGTCTTCGCGCCAGCGCGCGCCGGGAATGGTGCGGGTAGCGGCGTCCAGGGCCTTGCGGATCACTTGCTCGCGCTCGGCGGCTCCCAGAACCTTGGCGGCACGGAGCGCCTCGACATAGGCGCTTGGGCGCGCAATGGCCGTCGTTTCGTGGCCCAGCAACCGGTGCCCGCGCGAAATGTTTCCGGCGGAGATGCCGAAAAATCTCCAGGGGAATCACCTGTTCGTCGAGCATTGCCACCAGCCAGCGCACCGGGCGGACGAAAAGCTCTCCGCGCTTGCGCCAGTACATATTTTTCGGCCAGTACAGACCGGCAATTTCTTTCGGGCAGCGCTTCGGCCAGAATTTCGGCGGTCGCGCGGCCCTTGCGCGTCACCGTGGCTCCCAGGTATTCACCCTTGGGCGTGGCGACCTTTTCGAGCTTGCCGACATCTACGCCCACTTTCTTCGCGAAAGCATGCGCGGCTGGCGTCGGTTGTCCATCTTTGAACGCGACTTGCGCGGAGGGCCCCGTCACTTGCTCGGTGACATCGGGCTGCGCGGAGGGAATACCTGGCGCAATAACGGCCAAGCGGCGGGGCGTATCGAGTCCGTTGAGCACCCCGCTGGGCGCAAGGCGTTCGCGTTCCAGCAGCGCTCCTACCCGTTCGCGCAGCTCGCGGCTGGCGCCTGCGATCATGCGAGCGGGAATTTCTTCACAACCGATTTCAAGCAAAAAGTCTGGCATCAGGCAATTAATTTATGCTCCCAGAATTAAGACCCGGAGAATGTGAGCCGGGTCACAGTAAAACCGGCCGGTTACCCCACTGTAGCGCCCAAATCTTGCCGACTGTCCCGGCGGCGCTACACTACGACCCCGCGGGAACCAGCTTGCCCTTCTTCGAACTCTTCGCGGGCGATGGCGACTCGCCCTTCTTTTCGACCGCGAATTGCTGGTCCATCCACGCCTTTGCGATGCCGACGGCCAGGGCGCGCACGCGGGCGATGACGCCGACGCGCTCGGTCACCGAAATCGCGCCACGGGCGTCCAGAATGTTGAAGTAGTGCGAACACTTCAGGCAGAGATCGTAAGCGCCGAGCAGCGGGAAACGTTTAGCTTCAGTCGTCGGCCACGGCCCCGCAGCCAGTCTCACTTCACCTGAGAGGCGATCCGCGGCAAGCCTATCGTCGAAACGCTTTGGCTCCCGGTGATCTGCGAATCTTCCCTCGTTTGCCGCTCTTTTTAGTTCACCGAATCTGTCGAGCAGCGCTCTGCACTCCGCCTCGCACATTTCGAAATGCTTCCAAGTGCTGGGAACGTCGGCGGCTTCGAAGTTGTAGACGGAAAACTGCTGCTCATCCGCCAGGCGGACGTCGCCATACTTCACTTCCCTGCCGGTATCGGGATCGCGCGCCCAGACGATTTCGTAGATGGAATCGACATCCTGCAGGAATGCACACAGGCGTTCGAGGCCATAGGTGAGCTCGGCTGAAATCGGGTCAAGATCGACGCCGCCGCACTGCTGGAAATAGGTGAACTGCGTGACCTCGAGGCCGTCAAGCATCACCTGCCAGCCGATGCCCCATGCGCCCAGCGTCGGCGACTCCCAGTTGTCTTCCTCAAACTTGATGTCGTGCTGCCGCAGGTCAATGCCAATCGCGCCGAGCGATTCGAGGTAGAGCTCCTGAACATTCTCCGGCGGCGGCTTCAGGATGACTTGCAGCTGCATGTGCTTGAACAGACGGTTGGGGTTCTCGCCGTAGCGGCCATCGGCAGGACGGCGCGACGGCTGCACATAGGCAACCTTGTAAGGATTCGGCCCGAGCACGCGGAGAAACGTTTCCGGAGCCATGGTGCCAGCGCCAACTTCGACGTCATAGGGCTGCTGGATGACGGCTCCGCGGGCGGCATAGAAAGCCTGGAGCTTGAGGACGAGTTCCTGGAAGGTGAGCGAGTTGGGTTTCGATGGGATCAATTGAGCTTTCAACCGCATATGGCTGCGAGCTTCGAGCCACGAGCTGAGCAAACCAAATGGTTGCTCGCAACTCGCGGCTCTTAGCTCGCAGCTAGATTTTCTCCAGCATTCCCGCGGTCACCAGTTTCTTCTCGATGTGGCGCTCGAGAATCTGGATCAGGAACTTCCGCAAATCCGCACACACCGCTTTCGGCCAGTCAATCGCGGAAAACTCCGCCACACGCGACCGCAGCATCTGCGCCGCAATCTTTCGCGACTCGGGCGACAGCTCCGATGATGCGATCCGCTTATCGTCGGCGCAAACCAAACCATCGGCGAGCACGTGGTAGAACGCCCGGCTGCCGTCGAGAGAGCGTCCGCAGACAACGCACTCCGAAAATTCCGGCAGAAACCCCATGAGCCGCGTCATCCACAGCTCAAAATACGTGAGCGGCATCCACAACGCTGGCCCGCGCAGCTCTCCGATTACTGCCAAGCTCAGCCGGAAAACAGCATCGCTCGCTTCCCGATCCGGCATCAGTTGATCGAGCAACTCGGCCACATGCGCCAGCGCAACCGACCGAGCATAGGTGACCTCGCTCGCCATCGGCGACTCGATCACTTCGCAGGAATCGAGCCGCGCCAACTCCTGCCGCTCGCGGTCGTCGTAAAACGCCCGCACGTAGGTCAGCGGCTCAAGCGCGCCTCCAAAGCGGCGTTTTGACTTCTTAGCGGCGCGCGCCACTCCCTTTACCTTGCCCTCGAGGCGGGTGAAGAGTGTGACCAGCAGATCGGATTCACGCAGCGGATACGCGCGCAGAACGATTGCTTCCGACTCCTTCAGCGCCATGGAGGGCTCAGGGGTAAATTTTGATTGTAATGGAACCAGCCGTTAGCCGTCAGGTAAAGCCTTCGCCCTGCTCCGCAAACGCAAAGGGCACAAGCCTAACGCAGTTGCCGCCCAAAGGGGTTGCTTTTACCTGATGGCTGATGCCTGACGACTGAGAACTGTCTACCGCCCGAAATATTTGGCGTTGCGCTCTGTGTACTCTTTCCACTTTTCCGGCAGATCGTCGAGGGCGAAGATGGCGGAGACGGGGCAGACGGGCACGCAGGCGCCGCAGTCGATGCATTCGACCGGATCGATATAGAGCATTTCTTCGGTCGCGTACTTATCGGAGTCTTTTTTGGGGTGAATGCAATCCACCGGGCAGGCGTCGACGCACGCGGTGTCTTTGGTACCGATACAGGGCTCGGCAATCACGTAGGCCATAGATTCTTCAGTGCTCCCAGGAGATCGGAACAGCTTCTAAACAATGGAAAAATTGTAGCAGGAATTCCCTCCTGGCGGGCGAGGCATCTAAATGGAACAGGATCGCCGGCGAAACGTAGGAACTGGCACGCGACCGGTGGTAGGGGCGCGCCACGGTGTAATCGAAGTTCTGGTTACCGGTTGGTTACCGGCGGTTTTGAGCGGACGGGCTGTTTTCGCTAGAATTAAATGTATTGCGATTTCAAATGATCTCTGGCCGCATCGGTTGTGAACTGGCTGTCGTAGCCGCTCTTTGCGTGCTTTCGATCTTCCTGTTTCCGTGTGTGCAGGGTCCCTACCCAGCCGTCCACGGGCCGGCAACGGCGCTCCAAGCGATGCGGGGTGCTGCTCGATTGCGCCTCACGATTCTCGCGGCCGCCCTTAAAGTGCTCTCGAACTCGCTGATCCCCTCGATGCGGTCCCTGTTCCAGATCCAGTTGTCCGGTCTTAGAGTCCGGCCCGCCTCTCTTTCCGAATTGAACACGATCCTTCGCTGTTGATTCCTTCCCGGTCTCGCTATAGCGCTTCCTTAGGCGCCCCTACGCCGCAGATAACGATCTCTGGCGGCGTGGTGCCGGGTTCCCGCAACTTTTCCGCGCCCAACGCGATAACGGTGCTCAACCATCTAAGAATTAAGGAGGATTCCAGTGAAACAACGAAGCCCAAAGACATTGGCTTTACTCGCTGTGCTCGCAACCGTGCTCTCCACAGGCTGCGCTAAGAAAGTAGCGAAGGTGCAACCGCCTGCCGCGCCGCCTGCACCTGCCACACCCACCGCAACTTTGGCTGCAAATCCCAACGTGATTCAGCAGGGCCAGCAGACCACATTGACATGGCAGACCAGCAATGCAAGCGACATCACGATTGCCGGTCTGGGAACGTTATCCGCTTCCGGTTCCCGCACGATAACGCCGAGTGCATCCACTACTTACACGCTCGTCGCCAAGGGACCGGGAGGAACGAGCGACGCATCGACTCGCGTTACGGTGAATGCCGCCGTTGCGAGCGCAACGCCGGCGCCTTCGGATGAGGATCTATTTGCCCGGAATGTGAAGGATGTTTATTTCGATTATGACAAGTCCGATATCCGGCCGAACGAGGTTGGCGCACAAGAAGGCAATGCTGCATTTCTCGCACAACATCCGAACCTGAAGGTTCTGGTCGAGGGGCATTGCGACGATCGCGGGTCGGTGGAATACAACCTGGCGCTTGGAACCAGTCGCGCGGAATCGGTGAAGCGGTCACTCGAACAGCAGGGCGTCCCAGCTACGAACATCCAGACGATCAGCTATGGCAAAGAAAAGCCGTTTTGCACGCAGGATAACGAGCAGTGCTGGCAGGAGAACCGCGTGGGTCACTTTGTGTTCCAGCGGTAAGTTCTCAGCATGCTTCTCGCCTCGAAAAGGCGGCCTCAGTCGGGGCCGCCTGTCGAGTAACCTCCACTAGCTAGTCTGCTCCCTGTGCGATCGCCTCGGTCGATTCGCTGGGGGGCACGGAAACGGCGGGAAGGCGCGCGGGCGCGCCGCGCCAGGCGTTCGCCTTGAAGCCTTCTCTTACGAGTTTGAAGATGGTTCGCCGATTTTGCGCAATCACCTTAACCCACGCCATCTTCCCCATCATGGGGAAATAGATGCCGCGGAAACAGAGCCGCGCAAGAAAGATGTTGACGCGATATCCCAGAGGCTGGTCGTTCAGCGCCTCGACGGCTTTTGCCAGCGCCTCCGCGCTATAGGCCTGCTCCCATCCGTGATTCACTTCGGCGTGAGCCTCGTCAATCGTCATTTTCAAGGGCGTGTGCGCCATGGCAAACGGGACAAATTCCTGCCAGTGTTTGGGCCGTGTCAGCCGCCCGGCTCTTTCCAGGCGCTTGTACAGGGGAGTGGCAGGTAAAGGAGTGAGCAGTCCGAAGATCGGGAGCCCGGGCGGCCAGGTTCGAACCTGCCCAAGAGTGCGCTCGGCGACGCCAACGGTGTCATTGTCCATGCCAAAAATAAACGAGGTGATGGCGTACACATTGCGCGAAGCCAATCGCTCCAGCACCGCGGCATACTCGCCCGGCTTGTTGAATCCCTTGTTCACGTCTTTCAGATTAGCCGGGTCGATGGATTCCATGCCGATAAAAATCCATTTGCCTCCTGAAGCCGAGATCAGGTCTACGAGTTCTTCGTCGCGCAACAGGTTGGCGCTGATCTGCGCCACCCAATTTACCTGTGCGCCGGCGGCAATGATGTCGCGTAGCAGCGACTTCGTGCGCTTGACGTTGATGGCGAAATTATCGTCGATGAAAAACACCGCCATCTGACCCTTTTCGCTGCGGGCGCGCGCCTTCAACCGGAGCAGTTCATTCACCACACTCTCGTTGGTGCGGAAGCGAATGGAATCTCCGAAAAAACCGGTGACAGTGCAGAACTCGCAGCCGTAGGGGCAACCACGGCCCGACTCTACGGGAACAATCCGAAATGTGCCCCAGCCTTCGCCGATTTTTCCGAGCGTGCTCCGCGCGGCCTTGGGCACCAGGTTGAACTGGCCGAGGTCGATCGACTGCCAGGGAATCTCGGGGTATTCCTTTAGCGAGGGCTTGCTCTCCTGGCCAAAGGCATCCACCGGCGCATAAATTTCTTTCAGTTCGCCGCGCGCGGCATCATTCACAATGACGGGCCAGGTGGCGTCAGCCTCGCCCAGCGCGACAGCATCGGCGTGGCGCGAACCGCCATCGCGCCCAAGCGCCTCATCGGCCATCTCGGTGACGTGAGGCCCACCCATCACGACCGGAACGCCAGTGGCTCGAACTGCGTCCGCCATGCGGTAGGCCTTGGCGATCATTCGGGTCATGGCTCCGATACCGACCAGATCAATCTTTTTCTCGCGCACGAACTGCGCGATGCCCGCCTCATCCAAGCGTTGGGCGTTGCCATCCACCAGCAGCACCTCATGGCCGGGCGGGGTGAGCGCCTGGAGCAGAAACATCCAGAGATGGGGCATGAAATTGTGGGTCACGCCGTTATCAGGGTTGTAGAGGAGGATTCTCATGATTCCTTTCGCGATTGCACAAAACGATCTTCAGTACATAAGTACATGCTTCATCGCAGGGAAGAAATCATCGACGCCAGAACGGCGATAGCCCTGAGCATTTCAAACTGGAGGTTTTTTGCGTTTGGTACCCCAACTGTTGCGGATTGTACACGGGAACTATGTCGGCACCTGTTCAATTTTGTACAAAGGACGATATTCGACAAGGTACCCCGCCACTGCGCTTGCGGCGACCGTCAGCGGCGAAGCCAGGTACATCTGGCCGGGGCCGCTGCGGCCGGGGAAGTTGCGGTTTTGGGCGCTGACAACAACTTGATCGGCGCGGGTAGAGACGCCGGGACCGGCGTTGATGCAGGCTCCGCAACTAGGCTCGATGAGGTGCGCGCCGGCCTTCTCGAAAATCTCTATATAGCCTTTGCGCCGCGAGTACTCGCGCGTCTCCTGCGAACCGAATTGAATCCAGAACTGGACGCTTTCGGAAACGCGACGGCCATGCTGCAAGGCATCGGCCAGGACGGTGGCGTACATATCCATGTCTTCGTTCTTGCCCGCTGTGCAGGTGCCGCCGTAGGCGATTTCAATGGGTACGCGTTCCTCAAGATCGCGAATGTACTTGCCGTTGCCAGGGTCGCCGGGCGTGGCCACCATGGGGGTGATGCTGGCGGCGTCAAGTTCGATGACGCACGAGTATTCGGCGCCCGGATCGCTTTCGTGGCCCTCGATCATGCGGGCAGCGTCTGCGCGAGCCATGCCACGACGCTCGACCAGGAACTGAACTACTTTTTCGTCGGGCGCAACGATGCCGGTGAAGCCTCCGATTTCGGCGGCCATGTTGGTCATGGTGGCCCGTTCATCCACGCTCAGGGCTTCGACCGCCTCGCCCGCGTACTCCATTACCTTCGCCAAAGCACGGCCGCTGCGGACGTAGTCGAGCGACAGAATCTTGAGAATAAAATCCTTCGCGGTGACGTTAGGATGACGCTTTCCAGTGATGACGATTTTGACCGACTCGGGAATTTTGACGCGGACATCTTTGGTGATCCAGGAATTAAAAACGTCGGTCGTGCCGATTCCAAAGGCAATGCAGCCGATGGCGCCCACGTGCGGCGTGTGCGAATCGGAGCCGACATTGACCTGTCCAGGCAGTGCGTAGGTTTCGAGCATGACGGAGTGGCAGATGCCTTCGGAACCCTTGCGGTCGGCGAGTTCGCCGTGGAGCTTGATTCCCTTGTGGCGCGCGAACTCGGCCTGCTTGAGCTTGAGTTGCGTGGCGAGGTCGAGAAGACCGATTTTCTTCTTCTCCTCGGAAATGACTTCATCGAGGAAGGTGAGGTGGTCGCGGAAAACACAGATGCTGGCGGCATCATTGACCGGGACATCCTTGCCGACATATTGCTCGTAGAAGATGGCGGCCATGGGAGTGACATATTCGTGGCTGAAGCGCAAATCGACGCGGGTAAAACCGGTGTCGCCGGGCCGAACGGCGGGGGCTCCGAGCGTGCCGTCCGCGTTCACCATGTGCGTGGCGAAGATCTTTTCCGCGAGCGTCATGGGCCGGTTTCCAGTCTTGATCGCCGGCAGGAAGACCCTCTTTTGCATGCGGGCCACATTGAAGGGGAACAGGCCCCCGTACTCGATCACCTGGCGGGTGATTTCATCTTCGCCGGCGGTGAACTCGCTAAGAGAAATTTCTTCTTCCGCGCGAATGCGATCGATAAGCAAAAAGTTTGTGGAGGTCAGCAGACCGAGGTTCTGACAATTCTGCTTGTAGATGCGCTCAATGTTTTCGGCAATCACGACTTGAATGCCCGCGCACATTTCGGCATAAGGCGACTGCTCGCGGCTGGAGCCCTTGCCGCGCCGCTTGCCGCTGACAGAGCAGACAAAGCCGCCTTTTTTCACGTCGCCGCGGCCAATGGGCGCAAGGCCTCCGCATTTCAAGCCCGCATAAGGAATCTCGCCGAGCGTCTGGTCGAAGTAGAAACAAAAGTGCGCGGGAGTGATTTCGTCCGTCGAGATGTCGTCGCGCAGTTTGGGATTGGCGGCGGGATTCTTCGTGTCCCAGGGCAGGTCTTCGCCCGCAAGCTGTTTCTGGATGAGATCGGGATCCTCGGTAAGAAAGAGGATGCGGCCTTGCAGGCGAATGTGGCTCGCGCGCTTGTTAACTTTGCGATCGAGAAGCGGATTGGATCGTGAGATCGACACGTTAGTTTTGCTGCCAACACCTTTAACCACAGGGAACACGGGGTTTCACAGGGGACATCTTGCCTCCTATCAAACGCACAGGCGCTCAGGCGACGCAATTTCCGAACATGATTATCGAGTTCTCCCCACGCGATTCATTGTACCGCCTAGGATTTATGTTCTTTGGCGTAGCGGACGGGACTGGGCAACTCTTCAAGGCCGCGGCCGGCGAAAATCGCCTGGAACTCGCCAAGCAAGGCCTCGTGCACCAAGCCGTTCGAAGCCAGGGTTTCCCGGCTCGCGATCTGGAATGGTCCGCCTGAAAAATCTGTAACGCGGCCGCCCGCCTCTTCGACCATGAGCACGCCGGCAGCGGTATCCCACGGATTGAGATTGAATTCCCAGAAGCCGTCATAGCGCCCGGCGGCCACATTGCACAAATCGAGCGCGGCCGAGCCAGCGCGCCGAACCCCGTGCGAACGCAAGGTGATCTGGTGGTAGAAGTAAATATTCGGACTCTTATGGCGCTTGTGGCTGGGAAAACCGGTGGCCACGAGAGACTCCGCGAGCCTTGGAGTTGAAGACACATGGATGGGCTGGCCGTTCAACCGCGCGCCGCTTCCCTTTTCTGCAGCGAATAACTCGTCTCGCGTGGGATCGTAGATTACACCCGCGATGCGCGTACCCCGATTTTCGACTGCCAGCGAAACGCAGAAGACGGGATATCCATGCGCGAAGTTGGTGGTGCCGTCGAGCGGATCGACATACCACTTGTAATCGCTGCCGGTTTCAATGCGTGTTCCCTCTTCACCCATCACGTCGTGCGCAGGAAAGTGGCGCCGGATGCGATCGAGGATCAGGGCTTCCGACTCGCGGTCGGCCACCGTCACGAGATCGACGTCGCCCTTGTATTCAATTTTCACGTGGCGACGGAAGTGCTCCATGAGCAGGCTGCCCGCTTCGCGGGCCATCGACTCCATCGCCGAGACCAGGCCGAGGGGATGGTTGGGTTGAGAAGAACTCATGCGGGGTTGCGCGATTTCACGGATACGCTTTCAGCGGTTGGCAGACCGACCTGGAGCCGCTATTTTTTCTTGCCGTCTTCGGCGATATAGACGATTTCGTGCTTGAAGATGAATAGATTCGGCCCATCCTCACGCGTGACGCGGACCATATGTTTATCGTAATACTCGATCCAGCCGCGCACTACTTCTCCGTCGGCGAGTTTAAGGCTGACGATCTTTTGCTTTTCGCCCAGCGATTTCAGATAAGCCGCTTCCTCAAAGGTCTCGTCAGGAGGCGGCGTGCGCTTCTTCAGGCTGTTGTTTACTCGCGGCGGAGGCATACACACATTTTACACGGCGCTCCCGCCACGGGGAGCTGTGGGCAGCGTTGCCGAGCGCCGGGCGCAGCATGTGGAATGGAAAGCTAAATGAAATCGGAGATAAGAACGCCGGCCATCCCTATTTGGAGCGCGGTTTGCGGCGGCCGACCCGCGCCAGGATCCGGCGCACTTTTTTTGGCGAAATCGACAAACGGGCCGCCACCCGCGACACTTTGCGGCCCTCGCGCTCCCAGACTCGGGTAATGACAATCTCGGCGAACTCCTCGCTGATCTGGCGGAATGACTTCTCGCCAACGGCGCCCTGCGACCATGCCTTCAAAGCAGGATCCACGCTTCCCTTGCGGACAATTCTCGCGCGCAAAGCCTGCAGGTCCTGCCAGATGCTATCGGGTTGCGAGGCTCCGCAAGCGGCTCGGGCCAGGTCGTAGGATTCGCGCGCCGCTTCCGCGTTGTCAAAAAACGAGTTGCACTGCGTCAGGCCCTGCCACAGATAGGCGGTCGACAGCAGGATGTGATGCTGCGTGTGCTTCGCCAGTTCAATCGCTTCCTGGCTGAAGTCGAAGGCGCGACGGGCGTGAGTGCCGGGATCGGCGCCCCCTCCGATGCCTTCTTCAACCTTGGCATTCTCGATCATGCACTGGAGAATACGCGCCCGCCCCATCAGGATGTAGTCATGCTTTTCTTCGGCCAGCTGGTACGCGGAGGCTGATTCCTCTTCGGCGCGCTGATAGTCGCCTCCATCGAGGTGGATGTAGGCGGCGTTGATGTAGACGGTGCCAACGCCATGATGGGTGGGACGCTGACGGTAGATATCGCGGGCGGCTTCAAGATGTTCGATCGCCTCGCGCCGCAACTGCGTGAGGCGGCGGCGATGATCGGTGCGGGTTGTGACTCCGGCCGGACCTAACGACGATTCCCGACCGGCTCGACTTGAGCTTTTGCGCCGCCGCTGGGCATCAAGGTCGACCCGCCGCTGCAATTGCAGACCGATGCCGCGTTTGGCCAGCGCCATATTGGCGAGGGAACGGGCAAGGTTCGGATGCTGCGGGTCGCGCTTGCGGTAGTGCTCGATCGCACCGGCAAACAGGTCAATCGCTTTATCGAAGCGGCCTTCGCGACGCGCCATGCGTCCATAGAACGACTGAATGTTGCCCAGCGTCACATAGTCGTCAGTCTGGCGAAGAGCGGTGTCGGCCGCCTCGGAGACGCGCACTGCGTCTTTCCACTTGCCCTGCTGAAACAGGAGCCAACTCTCCAGCACCTGCATCACCGCGGCCATGCGCGGATGGCCGAGTTTGAGCGCCAGATCCCGGCCCTGACCGGTATAGATCAGGGCTTCATCGTAGTCGCCGCGACGGCGGAGACAGCGGCCCTTCCAGTAATAAGCGATGGCCAGCAGAAACCGGTTGTCGAGCTCTTCGGGCAAGCTGAGCACAAAATCAAAGTGCGAGATGGCGGGGTCCATCGCCTCGTCAGCCATCGCGACCATGCCTTGTGCCATCCGGAGGCAAATGTAGTCGGAGATCGAAAGGCGCGAGCGCGTCCGCGAATCGAAGCGGGAGAGAAGTTCCTTGACGGGAGGAGCGGCGGTGAATCCGATGTCGCTCCAGATCGCGAGCAGGACGAGGAGGCGGGCCGCATTTGTCTGCTTAGGATCGACGCCGGCAATTATCGACCCGTGCGCTGCGAGGCAGGCGAGGCCGCGCTCAATTTCGCGCGCGGCCACATGCGTCTGCAACTCGGCGAGAAGGCTTTCCTCAATTTGCGCTTTAGCTTGTCGATCTCCGGCTTGGGGACCCCGGTGTGTACCCATGCCTTGAGGTTCTAATCTAATAAATCGTAACTGGCAAGGGTGAGGAACTCGGGAAATTCCCGGGTGGTCATCAGGGTTTCAAGAAGCTGGGCGGCTTTTTGCAACTGCCGGTCGCCCCGCAACTCCGCGGCGCGCTCCTGGATCACCTGCTTCACCAGGCTTTCGGTTACGGTCTTGCCATCGGTCATGCGGGCGCCATGCTTTACCCACTGCCAGACCTGGGCGCGGCAAATTTCGGCAGTTGCGGCGTCTTCCATGAGGTTGTAGATGGGCACGCAGCCCGATCCGCGCAGCCAGGAATCGAGATACTGCAAGCCGACGTCAATATTCCAGCGCAGGCCGGCTTCGGTGATATCGCCCGCCGGGACGTCCAGCAGGTCCTTCGCGGTGACGGCACGATCCGTCCGCGGTTTCGCAATCTGGTTGGCCTCGGGCATGTAGGTATCGAAAATTTCCCTAGCCACTGGAACCAGGCCCGGGTGGGCAACCCAGGTGCCGTCGTGGCCGGCCTTCGCTTCGCGCAGTTTGTCGCGGCGGACTTCATCGAGCGCCTGCTCGTTGGCGGCCTCATCGTTGCGAATGGGAATCTGCGCCGCCATGCCGCCCATCGCATGAATGCCGCGCCGGTGGCAGGTTTGAATGAGCAGTTCGACATAAGAGCCCAGGAAGTGCCGTTCCATTGTCACGAGCGAACGATCCGGCAGCACGAAATCGGGGCGCGCGCGGAATTTCTTGATGAAGCTGAAGATGTAGTCCCAGCGGCCGCAATTCAAGCCAGCCGAATGTTCGCGAAGTTCGTAAAGAATCTCGTCCATCTCAAACGCGGCGAGGATCGTCTCAATCAGAACCGTGGCCCGGATTGACCCGCGCGGAATGCCCAACTCATCCTGGGCAAAACAAAATACCTCATTCCAGAGGCGCGCTTCGAGGTGATTCTCGAGCTTCGGCAAATAGAAGTAAGGGCCGGTGCCGTTCGCGAGCAACTGCCCGGCATTGTGGAAAAAGAACAGGCCAAAATCGAACAGGGAGCCTGATATCGGCTGCCCGGCAACGAGGAAATGTTTTTCGTCGAGATGCCAGCCGCGCGGGCGCACGACCAGTGTGGCCAGTTTCGGGCCGAGTTCGTAGCGCTTCCCTTCCGGAGTCACATACTGGATGGTGCCGCGAATTGCGTCGTAAAGGTTCTGCTGGCCCTCCATGTTGTTGTTCCAGGTCGGCGAATTCGAGTCTTCGAAGTCGGCCATGAACACGCTGGCACCCGAGTTGAGCGCATTGATGATCATTTTGCGATCGACCGGTCCCGTAATCTCGACGCGGCGGTCGAGCAGATCCCTGGGAATGGGTGCGACCTTCCAATCGCTTTTGCGGAGTGCGGCGGTCTCGGGCAGAAAGTCGGGAAGCCAGCCGGAATCGAGTTTCCGCTGGACGTCTTGTCGCCGCGCCAGTAACTGCTGGCGGCGAGGTTCGAATTTGGCCGCAAGCTTGGACAGAAATGCGTGGGCTTCGGGACTGAGGATGACGGTCTGGTTCGGTTTTTCCAAGGCTAAAAGTGTACTCATAATGAAGACATCATAGCTACCTCCCATGCGCAAGTTTCTTGCACTGGGTCAATTCGGACTAGTAGGACATGACGGACAGGGCGAGTTGTCGGGCGGCCCAATTCGCGGTCTACTGGGTCCCGAGACGCAAGCCGGGACCGATGCGTAAAAACGACCAGGAAACCGAGCACAACACCTTGACAATGAGGGCAGAATCATCCGTGGAAGCCAAAATGCTGACCAAAGTTAAAGTGGAAGATCAGAAAACAACAACTATGTCCATGTTCGACCAACAGGTTTCGGCGGCCAAGCAATGGTTTGCGAGCCCGCGGTTCGCTGGGATCACGCGCCTCTACTCTCCTCACCAGGTAGCCGAGCAGCAGGGCACAATTCGAGGCGACTACACGGTCGCCCGCCGGGCGGCTGAGGATTTCTATACGCGGCTGCGCGAGCTGTTCGGCGAACGCAAGCAGATCACGACCTTTGGCCCCTATTCGCCGGGGCAGGCCGTCATGATGAAGCGGATGGGGATGGAAGGCATTTACCTGGGTGGCTGGGCAACGTCGGCCAAGGGTTCGGTCAATGAGGACCCGGGTCCGGATCTGGCCAGTTATCCGCTTAGCCAGGTTCCGGACGAAGCTGCCGGACTGGTTCGTGCACTGCTTGCGGCGGACAAAAATCAGCACTTTGCGCGCGCGCGTATGACCGAGCAACAGCGCAAGGCGACTCCAGAAGTCGATTTTCGGCCGTTTATTATCGCCGACGCCGATACGGGCCATGGCGGGGACGCGCATGTGCGCAATCTGATCCGGCGCTTTGTGGAAGTAGGCGTGCCGGGCTACCACATTGAAGACCAGAAGCCGGGAGCGAAAAAGTGCGGCCACCAGGGCGGCAAAGTGCTGGTTGCCGAAGATGAGCAAATCCGGCGGCTCAACGCGGCCCGCCTGCAACTCGACATTATGCGAGTCCCCGGGATCATTGTGGCTCGTACCGACGCCGAGTCGGCAACCTTCCTCGAAAATCTCAGCGACGAGCGAGACCAGCCCTTCATTCTCGGCGCGACCAACACCGACATCCCCGCTTACCGGCTTGGCTACCTGGCGATTTTGAAGAAGCTATCTGAACTGGGAGTCGAAGAAGTCTACGGGCATTTGCTGTTTGCCGTCTCTGAAATCGAGTATCGGGCGGTTTTTGCCTGGCTGGAGCGAGTCGGATTGATGCCGACAATTGCGGCAACGGCAAAAGCCATCAAAGATGCCTCGCCAACCGAAGTCGAGACTGCGCTCGACGAGATGGATACGCGCTTTATGGAAGTGTGGCTATCGGAAGCCAAACTGAAGACCTATGGCGGAGCAGTTGCCGATGCAATCGAGGCGCGGTCGGATGACGGCGAGCGCTTCGACATGACCGTGGAGGAATGGCGGGCGTTCGCAAAGCGCGCTTCCTTCTATGAGGTTCGCGAGCAGGCCCGTTCGATGGGGATCTACGTGGTTTGGGATTGCGAGCTGCCCAAGACTCCGGAAGGCTTCTATCAAGTCCAGGGTGGGATCGACTACGCCATCGCAAAGTCGCTGGCGGCTGCGCCTTTTTGCGACTTGCTGTGGATGGAAACCAAGACAGCGGACCTGGAGGATGCGGAAAGGTTTGCCCAGGCGATTCACGCCCAGTATCCCGACAAGATGCTGGCTTACAATCTGTCGCCGTCGTTTAACTGGGACACCACGGGCATGAGCGACGAGCAGATGAAGCGGTTCCCCGAGGAACTCGGTAAGCTTGGGTTCGTGTTCAACTTCATCACATACGGCGGCCACCAGATCGATGGCTTGGCTGCCGAAGAGTTCGCGACCGCACTGAAGCAGGACGGCATGCTGGCCCTGGCACGCTTGCAGCGCAAGTTCCGGCTGCTGGAGTCTCCATATCGTACGCCCCAGACACTGGTTGGCGGACCACGCCTCGACGGCGCGCTCATGGCCTCATCGGGACGCACGGCGGCAACCAAAGCGATGGGAAAAGGGTCGACGCAGTTCCAGCATCTGGTGCAGACCGAGGTCCCGCCGCGGCTGCTGGAGGAGTGGCTCGCGGCCTGGGGCGAACACTGGGTGTACCCGGGAAAGCTTCGCGTTCAGTTGCGTCCGCACACATCCGGTTCGGAACTGCTGGAATTGACCGTATTCTGCGAGAGCACGAGGGAGAAGCTCGCCAACATCATCTTCGCGAGCCTGCAGGATCGTCGTGGCCGCAACTTCCTTTCGGTTCGCGACCAGGGCACGCAACCGCCGTTCCGGAAAAAGCGGCTGATGACGCTCACTCAACTGTTCCTGATCCACCGGTACTCGGCGAGTGCCGTTCATTACGTCACTCCAACCGAGGACAACGAGTCGCAAGCGCAGAAGATGAAGAGCATCGGAATCTTCTCCGACGTGCACACGGAAATTGGGCAAATCATCGTCGCGCGGGTCAGCAAGGAAGGTGTCGCCGAACTGCTGAAGCCTGACCGGAAACGCCTGGTGGAGATGCTGCGCAAGACGTCGCCGGCGGTGGAAACCAAAACTGGGGCATCCGGTATCGAAGAGATCGACGAACTGATGCCTTCAGGAGACTAGAACCGGATTTACACAAGCCAGCATGAGGGGTTCGAGCGGGGCCCACACCCGTTCGGACCCCATTTGCTGATTCCTATTTCAGTCCCTCATTACCGCTCGAGAACATCGCGGCTCAACGATTTCACAATCGTTGGCAATCGATTTCCACCCCTTGAATAAAACCTGACTATTTCCTCGAACTGTCGCCCGATTTCTGCGCCGCGATCCATTTGTCGGTGCGGGCCTCGAGAAGATCGAGCGGAAGCGTGCCACCGTCGAGGATCTCGTCGTGGAAAGCGCGTATATCAAACTTGGCGCCCAGTTCTTTTTTTGCGCGCTCGCGCAATTCGCGAATCTTGAGCTGGCCGAGCTTGTAGCTAAGAGCTTGCGCCGGCCATGCAATATAGCGGTCGGTTTCGGACTGGATGCTGGGTTCATCAATGGCGCCGGATTTGCGGAAGAAATCCACGACCTGATCGCGTGTCCATCCCTTGGAGTGAATTCCCGTGTCTACAACTAACCGCACGGCGCGAAAAAGCTCGGAAGACAGGCGACCGTAGTCCGAAACCGGGTCCCGGTAGAAGCCGACTTCTTTCCCCAGTTCTTCTGCATACAGCGCCCAGCCTTCAATGTAGGCATTGAAACCAAGGCCGTGGAGCCGGAATTTCGGCAACCCAGTCAGTTGCTGCTGGACGGAAAGCTGCATGTGATGCCCGGGGATGCCTTCGTGATAGGCGATTGCTTCGTCGTCGATGAGCGAACGTTCCGCGAAGTTGGACGTGGCAACGACTACGCGGCCGGGCCGCTTGCCATCGGGCGTGCCAGTGACGTAGTGCGTTGCAGCCGCCGCCTGAAAGCTGGGGATGGCTTCCACCGTCACCGGCGATTTGGGAAGCAGCGTGAACAACTCCGGGAGCTTCGGTTCCATCTGCGCAATGTAGTGGCGGAAGTCGTCGAGGATCTGCTCTTCGGAGGCCGGAACATATTTTGGGTTGGTTTTGAGCGAAGCGCGGAACGAAGCAAGATCGGCGAAGCCTTCCTTCTTGGCGATGACAAGCATCTCGGACTGGATGCGGTCCATCTCGCGCAGACCGAGCTGGTGGATTTCGTCCGGCGTCATGTGCGTGGTGGTCCGGGCATAGATGTCGTTCTCGTAGCGCTTTTCGCCGTCCGGCAAGGACGTGATGGCAAGCGTGGTACGCCCCTGCGGAGCGTATTCCGTGCGTACAAACGCGGCGAAGGTTTTGTAGGCCGGAATGACATCGGTGTTGATGGTGTCGGTAATCTGCTGCGTCAAGCGTTTCTGATCTTCGGGCGAGATGGTGGCCGGGTACTTCTTTGTCGGGCGAAGAAAAGGGTTCGACTCGATGATGCCATCACATTGGGCCGGGATCTTCTCAAGCAGGAAACGCACCGGCATCAGCTTGTCCTTCATGCCAGCGCGCAGGATTTCGGTGGTCTGATTGAGGACCCTGGGAATCTGGTGCAGACGTGAGATGTAGTCCTCATACTGCTTCACGGTGTCAAAAGGCACGGAAAGCGGAAGATCCGCAAGACCGGTATGGATGCCGTTCTGCTGGTTGATCGGCATCTCGTACTCTTTGAGGCCGTAGTCCGTGATGCGCTGCTTCAGGACGCGAACCAGAAGATCGTGAGAGAGCTGGTCCTGATCGGAGAAGCCCGTGGTTGGGATGGCCTCGATTCGGGTGAGAAAATCTTCGTTAGTTTTTTCGCGGGTGGCGATCGCCTCCATGGAGTAGTCGGCGAGTTTGTCGTTGTAGCGGTAGTCGCCGAAAGATGTGGCACGCTCGGGAAAATTCCGGAGATCGTTCTCGTATTGCTCTTCGAAAAGAGCATTCTGCGCGGCGAGGCGGGCGCCCATTGGCTTCGACTCCTGAGCGAAGGCCGATGTATGGGTGCAGATGGAGACAGCTAAGGTGGCAAGGAGAAGGAAGCTCTGGTAGAGGCGCATAGCCTATGCAATCTACCACGAAAACCGTTGATGCGAGAACGCCTCGCAGGGCAATCCCGAGCTTTGGCGGCCTCTCAATCTTGGGAATGAAAATCGGCAGGATGTGGCGTTGTTGCTGACGAATGAGGGGCAGGCTATGACAGCTTCGAGTTCAGTCGAGCCTCAATGTTTGTCAGTAGTTCAGCGCCAGCTTCGCCGGCATGCCGGGTTGAAAAGTCGCTGCCTAATTCGACGACCGGGAGGCTGCCGCAGGTGCTCCGAAAGGCTTGCAGCGCCTCCGGGGAAGCGATCTTATCGGGGCCAAGCAATAGAAGGTCAAAATGGGAAACGCGCGTCAGAAGCCGAGCGTCGCCCAGGCGATCTGTGCTCTGGACTTCGTATCCCGCGCGGCGCAGCAGTTCACGCAAGTAGGCCAGCACGTCGATGTTTGAGTCGAGGCAAAGAATGCTGCGGCCGGTGGATACCGGCGCGTCGGCGCGGCCAGCGGGGCGATAGAAAGCGGCGAGCGCCGTTTCCTCGGATTCATGCAGGTCGAACACACCACTCAGGCGCGTCATGTCGAGCACTTTGCGGACGTGCTCCGGCACATTACAGAGTTTGAGGTCTCCGCGAGCCTGGCGAGTGTTAGCGAGGGCGCGCACCATCGTTCCAAGGCCGCTGCTATCGATAAATCCGACCTCTCCCAGATGCAAGAGGATGGACTGGCGGTCCTGCAGGAGCGAGGCTACATGCGCGCGCAGCGATTCACTCTCACTGCCGGCAACAATCCTTCCCTGGCAACGCACGATCGTTACGCGGCCAACGTCCCGAGTGTCGAGCGATAGCAGCAATGGACCTCCGAGCGGCAGGGATCAACCCCACTAAAGTTCGCACATTATATGTCGGAGAGACGGCAGTCGCTAGTGAATAATTCGGGATTGGGAGCCGCAATTTTCGAGGGCAGGAGCTGTGCCTAGGGCCCGGACTTTGCTGTTGTCGGCCCCGCGTTCAGGTCAAACTCAGGATGCGGTATCCCCTGTGTCCATTTATCGAACCAACCGACGATGTATTCGAGGCGCTCGATCCGATGCCAGGGCTCGCCGGAGCGCGAAAGCTCGTGTGTTTCCCTTGGAAAAACAACCATGGCGGTCGGACGCTTGAGGTACTTGAGAGCGCGGAATAACTGCTCGCCACCGGAATCCTGCGGCGTCCGGTAGTCCGATTCGCCAAGCACGAACAACACCGGCGTATGAATGTCGTTGACGAACGTGATGGCGGAACGGTTCTTGTAATCCTCCGGGTCTTCAAATGGCGGCGCTTTGAACCAGCGTGGCTGAAACAGCGTGAAATCGGCGGTGTACCACCAGGAAGCCCAGTTCGAGATATCGCGCTGCGACACCGCGGCCGCGAAGCGGTCGGTATGCGTAATGCTCCAGTCAGTAAGAACTCCTCCGCCGCTGCCACCTGTCACGCCGAGTTTCTTGCTGTCAACGTAGCCACGCTTCAAGAGTTCATCGACCCCGATCATCAGATCGCGATAGTCGTCTCCGGGGTAGTGATACTGGATGATGTTGCCGAAGTCCTGCCCATAGCTGGTCGAGCCGCGTGGATTGACATACAGAACGACGTACCCTTTGGCGGCCATGTATTGAAATTCGTGGTCAAACACCCAGCCGTATGCAGTGTGTGGGCCGCCGTGGATATTGAGGATTAGCGGGTATTTCTTCTGCGGGTCGAAGTCGGGTGGCTTCTGAATCCATCCCTGAATGGGCTTGCCGTCGAAACTTGTGTAATTGATCTCTTCCGGAGCGGTCAGGTTGAGCTGCGACCAGAGCTTACGGTTAAGGTCCGTCACTTGGGTTTGAGTACCGTCGCCGGCGACGGCGAAAAGGTCGCCGATCATCACCGGGCTGGAAACGAGGGCAACAATCGCGCTGGCATCGCGACTCACGGAAAATTCGAGGACCGCCTGCTCACCCCGGGTAATTTCCGATACGGCGCCGGTTTGCGCATCGACCCGCACGATGGGCGTGCGTCCTTGCTTTTGCACGATATCGAAGAGCGAACGGCCGTCTGCCGACCAGTAGAGCGCGCGGCTATGCCCGCCGCGCGGGGCCGCATTGTCGCCGAACACAGCGTCGCCCATATCGAAGTCATAATCGGCGGTCAGGTTCTGCGGCTTTGCGTCCGGCGCTACGTCCATCACCCAGAGATCGGGTTGCGAATAAGAGCGCACCGGCTGCGTGACCGCGCCGTGAAAAGCGAACTTGTGGCCGTCCGGGCTCAGAACAAAATCACCGATAGCCATGGGAACGGTCGTTAGCTTTTCTGGATTTCCTCCCGCTGTGGGCACCGAATCAATCTCCGTGCCGGGAAGCTCGTAATAAGGTTCGTCGATGCGTTGGGTAAGGAAATAGATCTTCGAGCTGTCGAGACTCCAGATGACTCCTTCCTCATCGTAATTTCCGCTGGTGAGTTGCCGGGGTTTGGCGGGCGCGTCAGAAGCGACCGGTACCGCAACAATCCAGATGTGGCTATGACGCTTCGGGTCGAGATAGCCCTCGTCGTTGCTGCGGTAAACCGCGCGGCTGATGACGTGGACGTCAGATTCATGCTCGTTGTCCGCTGCTCTGCCGTCGCCGGATTTCGCAGCTTTCTTGCGATCGCTCTTCTCGATGTCATCCTGCGTGGTGGAACTCAAGAATGCGATTTGAGTGCCGTCCGGCGACCAGACAGGACTCGAGGCCCCTTTGGGCAGATCGGTAATGGTCCAGGCTTCGCCTCCGGCAAGCGACAGGAGTGCAAGTTGCCCCGGTTTCGGCTTGCCGGTTTCGTCTTTGTCGCCGCCGCGAACGAAGACGATGTGCTTGCCGTCGGGCGACCAGCGTGGCTGAGTGTCGTGTTTGCCGTTGGTCATGCGGACAGGAGTGTCCTTGCCATCGGTGGCGACGGTCCAGATCGACGTTTCATAGCCGGTGCGCTTTTCATCGGTGACGACCCGGGTAAATGCGGCACGCGTGCCGTCGGGCGAGAGTTGCGGATTGGCAACCCACACGAAGTCAAAAAGATCTTTGTCGGTGATAAAGCGCTTTTGTGAACCCGCGGTCTATGCGGCGCCGAGTGCCGCGAGTGACGCCGCAATCGCAACGATCAGAACAAAAACCCTGAATTTCATACCGATCCTCAAGCCGCGATTCAGCGGCGGACCACTGATTTTGCCTTTTGCAGGTGCAGGTGGTCAAACCTCAGAATTGCACCCGAAGCTCGCAGCGTGGCTGCAACATTACACGCGCAGGATATTCGCAAAGACTGACGCCGGTTGCGAGCCTGAGACGGCGGCAGTACATTTAACAAACACTCCTTGTAAAACGTTTCCGTTACACTATGCGAATATCTTTTGCTGGGGCTTGCTCATTGGACAAACTGCGGAGCCATTTGCGGCGCTGTCTCATTTTTGCGTTTTGCATAACCAGTCTGATCTCGGCGGCCGCTCAGGCGGTCGGGCCGGAACTCTACTCCGGCCTTAAATGGCGCCTGCTCGGGCCCTTCCGGGGCGGAAGGGTGGTGGCTGTCGCCGGCGTTCCGGGGAATCGAAACACCTTCTATTTCGGGTCCGTCGACGGCGGCATTTGGCAGACCACCGATGCAGGCGTGGTTTGGAAACCGATTTTTGACGGTCAGCCTATCGCGTCCATCGGCGCGATTGCGGTGGCTCCCTCCGACCCGAAAATTATCTACGCGGGTAGTGGCGAGTCCGATATCCGCTCGGATTTGTCCTCTGGAAACGGCATCTACCGATCGACGGATGGAGGCCAAACATGGAGTAACGCCGGCTTGCGCGATTCGCGGCAGATCAGCCGGATTGTCGTGGACCCGCGCAACGCGAGCGTCGTCTACGTTGCCGCGCTCGGACATGCCTACGGCCCCAATGCGGAACGCGGTGTGTTCAAGACAACCGATGGCGGCGCGCACTGGATCAAAATTCTGGATCAGGGACCGGACGTTGGAGCGGCGGATTTGGCGATGGCCACCGGGAATCCCAATATTCTTTTTGCGACGATGTGGCGGGCACGGCGTCCGCCCTGGAGCGTTTATGCTCCCCTCGGAGGCCCTGGCAGTGGCCTTTACCGGTCGATGGATGGCGGGCAGTCGTGGTCGCATCTGACTGGAGCCGGGCTGCCGGTTGGCGCCTGGGAACGCGCGGGCGTGGCAGTCTCTTCTAATGGCAAACGAGTCTACGCGCTGATTGATGTGAAGAAAGTTGGTACTGCCAGCAGCGCGGGCCTATATCGTTCCGATGATGGAGGCGATACCTGGTCGCTTGCGAATGCCGATCCACGACTCACCAGCCGCTCGTGGTACTTCAGCAATATCACTATAGATCCCAGGAACGACGACGTGATCTACGTTCCGAGTGTTGCGCTTTATCGCTCCGAGGACGGCGGTAAAACGATCGCGATTGTTCGTGGCGCGCCGGGCGGAGATGACTATCACCAGATCTGGGTCGATCCCGCGGACTCAGCGCGCATGATTCTTGGCACCGACCAGGGAACGACGATCAGCGTCGATTACGGCAAAACGTGGAGTTCCTGGTACAACCAGCCGACTGCGCAGCTTTACCACGTGATCACCGACGATAGGTTTCCGTACAGGGTCTACGGTACCCAGCAGGACAGCGGCGGCATTGCGTTGCCCAGCCGCACAGATCATGGGCACATCACGGCCCGCGACTGGTTTTCGCCGGGCGGAAGTGAAAGCGGATACATCGCACCGGATCCGGCCGATCCGAACATTGTCTATATTAGCGGCACCTACGGTTCGGTGGAGCGGTTTGATTTGAGAACATCGTTCAGCCAGGAGATCACGCCGTGGCCTGTTCCGACATGGAGCACAGAGATAAACGAGCGCAAGTATCGCGATCCGTGGACACCCGTGCTGCTGTTCTCGCCTTTTGACAAGAAGACGCTCTATCTCGGCACGCAGTTCGTGATGAAGACCGCGGATGGCGGGTTGCATTGGGAGACAATCAGTCCTGACCTGACGGGTGCGACCGCGCCAGCGGAAGGCAAAAAAACCGACGGGCCGGCAACCGTAGAAAATTCGAAGCAACGCGGATATGGCGTCGTTTCCACCATCGCAGCTTCCAGTTTGAATGGCGACTTGATTTGGGCGGGAAGCGACACGGGCCTGATCCATGTGACGCGCGATGGCGGAAGAACATGGAAAGACGTCACCCCGAAGGGGCTGAGCAACTGGAGCCTCATCTCGCTGATTGAGGCTTCGCATTTCGACCCTGCGGAAGCGTATGCCGCAGTCGATCGACATCGTTTGGATGACCAAGAACCATATCTGTACCGCACGCGCGACTACGGAGCGACCTGGCAGCCCATCGCCGACGGGATTTCTGCTTCATCGTTCCTGCGGGCAGTGCGGCAGGATCCGCAGGATAGACGCCTGCTTTTTGCGGGAACGGAGCTTGGAATCTACGTTTCCTTTGATGATGGCGACCACTGGAAATCGCTGCAATTGAATCTGCCGGCCACCTCGGCACGGGACATGGTCGTTCACGGTGATGACCTTGTAATTGCGACACATGGGCGCTCGTTCTGGATTCTCGATGACATCTCGTCGTTGCGAGAGATCGAGCGCGCGAAAGATGCGGCCGGGGCGTGGCTTTATTCTCCGGCTGTCGCGGTGCGCGTCGACAACGACCGCTTTCTCGGAACTCCGATTCCGCCGGAAGAACCGGCAGCCGACAATCCCCCGAACGGTGCGATCGTTGATTACTGCTTGAAGAGTGCGGCGGAGCACGTCAGGCTGGAAGTTTTCGATGCGGAGGGAAAGGTCGTTCACGCCTTCTCGTCCGGCGCAGAAACGGAAAGCAAGCATCCGCCCGTCGCAGTCGCGGACCGGTGGTTTCCGAAGCCGCCAGTTCTCGAGACCACACCCGGCATGCACCGATTTGTTTGGGACCTATCCTGGGAGGGAACCGGCAGCGCTTTGGAGGAGCGCGGAGATGACGAGGAATATGGGGCTCCGCGTAGCCCGCGCGTAGTCCCGGGAACGTACCAGGTAAGACTTACGGTTGACGGAGCGACCTTAACGCAACCCCTTAAAGTAGTCATGGATCCCCGATCAGCCGCGACCACGGCGGAATTAGAGCAACAATACCAACTTGGGCAGCGAATATTTGCGGAAGCGATGCTCACCCGGCAAACTCTGGCTGAGATCCGGGCGGTGAGAGAGCGGCTCGCTGCGGCCCGAGAAAAACTGAGCCCGCAACAGACAGACCTCAAAGCCGCGATCGCTCAGGTCGAGGATGCGATCAAGAAGATCCTTACCGGCGCCGGTGTGCGCTCCGGCGATGAATTGGGGATCGAGTCTGCGAGCAGCCACATTGCCGCTGCGCTACAGGTAGTTGAGAGCGGCGATCGAACCGTGCCGGCGCAGGCAATCGCCGTGTTCGAAGAAGCGGATCGGGCAGCGAAAATGCGCATGAGTGACTGGAATGCGGTCAAGACGAAACAGATGCCGCCTCTTAACGATCAATTGAAGAGGGCAAACGAAGGTCCGGTTTTCATTGGTGAAGGTTAAGCGGTAAACGCAGAGATTCCGGCCAGGCTACGCCTCACTTTTCGTCTTGCAACTGTCCTGGCAAGCTGCGCCCGCAACCCCCAAGAAGTGAAGGATAAGCACATCTCCAACGGTATTTCCCCCGACTTTATACCGACTCCGGTTTAGCAGGAAAAACAGAGGTACGCGGAGAATTGCTGAAAAACCTCGCCAAATGCGGGTTTTGGTGGCTGGCCAAACGACTCTGACTTCAAACACACCGTCAAAACGATATGCCACGCGGCCAAAGCCCTCGTAACGGAAATCTCCAACATCCGCAATGGCCTACGCGGACCTTCCGGGCCAGCAACGGGCCGAAAGAGTTAGGCGCTCGGCTCGAATTGCACGGCACGTTTTGTTCGTCAGGTTTTCGCAGTCGCCACGGGCAATAATCTCGTGGAATTCAGAATGAAGGCCAGTTCTGAGGTAACGTGAATGAAAGCCGCCAGCAATGGATTCAGTAAGCCAAACGCAGCCATGCCAACTCCTAGGCTGTCCACGACCAGCGTCCGCACGAAATTCTGCATGATGATCCCATGACAACGCCGTGCGATCCGCAAGGTTTCAACTACGGCGATTGATGGGATGAAGTCAGGACCTGTCAGTGTTCCTTCATCTCAGAACTCCAGCCGCGCCTGAAAGGCGATCATGCGCGGACTGCTGTCGCCACCCAAACCGACGCCCAGCAAACCGGTCGGCGGAGATGTGGTATATGTTAGCGCTCCGAATCCACTCTGCGTGGAAGGGTTGCCGGGAATGCCAGCCTGCACCACGCTGGGAAGCCCAAAATTCGGATGGTTCAACACATTGAAAAACTGACCCTCAAACCGCAGCTTCACACGCTCGGATAAGGGAAACCACTTTGTCAGATAGAAGTCGTTCCAGAAGAAGTCGGGACCGCGCAGGGCATTGCGGCCGAGGTTTCCGAATTGGCAATTCTGTGGGCTGTCGCCGCCATCGCAAGCTCCGGTACTCGGATCAACGGTCGAGATGAACGCATCCGGGTTGAGCCACTGAATCGCACCTTGCGGGGTAGCGGGAAGATTGCAATGGCGGCAGTAGGGATTCGCTCCGGGCACAAGGCTGGCGAACTGCGGCCCGCTGCCCTGCACGATGCCTTTCGGCACGCAGGGGCCGTCGGGTGTGGCGCGCACACACGCGGAATAGGGCGTGCTCAGTACCGAGAAAGGAACTCCGCTATGCCAAAACATGGTTCCAGAAATCTGCCAGCCATTGAGGACGTAGCCCAGAGAATGACGGCTCACTTTTACCGGCAGTTGATACACATATTGCGCATTCAGATTGTGCCGGATGTCGTAATCGCAGGGTCCATAATCGCGGGCCAGGTCTCCTGGCAGAGGAGAAAGAATTCCTCCCGCGGAAAACTGAAGGAATCCTCCGTTCGAGACCGTATCCATGCAACGGCTCAAGGTGTAGTTGACCTGTCCTTGCAAGCCATGGCTGAGCCGTTTCATCGCGGTCAGCTGAAGACCGTTGTAGTGGCTGTTAGCGCCGGTGGAGAACTGCGCCACCGCGCCGAATCGTGGATCGGTTGGGTGCGTGGGGAACGGAGCAAAACAGCCCTCACATACAGTCTGGTAGCCGTTGACTTGGGTTGAGTACGGCTGGTTCACGGCCCGCGTGCCGACGTATTGTGCCTTGGCACTGGCGGTGGTTCCGAATTGATGTTCCACTCCCAGACTCCACTCCATGAAGTACGGCGCGTGGAGTTTGCCATCTGGAACGGCTGTGATCTCTGGTGGCGGAAGAGAAGACAGACCCTGGGGAAATCCCGAAGTGAAGGCCTGATTCGCGGCGACGATTGCGCCCACTGCGCTGTTGGGCGCTCCCGGCGCGATGGCGGTACCGCCCACGCTGCCAAGTTGTCCTCCTTGAAACGTTTTGTCGTACGGAGGATTCATGCCGACGAGATCGGCAACACTGCCGGGCAGGATGTCGCTGAAAATTCCGAAGCCGGTGCGGAGAACGGATTTCGGTTCGAACTGCCACGCAATCGCCATCCTCGGTTGCAGAATGGCCGCTGGCGTGGACGAGAGCAGATGGCCGAGATGAGTTTGGATCGTCGCATTCAGCGGTTGAGTCGCAACATGCGAGATGGAAGCGAACGAGCCGGGAAGACGGGCAACTTGGTCATGCGGATTTAGAGGATTGGAGTTGAAGGTGTCGCGAAGACCAAAGGTCCAGGTCAGCGTGCGAGTCACTTTCCATGTGTCCTGTGCGTAGAGATCGAGATTGAGAAAGTTGAAGGGCTCATTGGCGTTCGAAGGGAACGACTCTGACGCGGTGTTCGCTACTCCCTTGATGAACTGCGACAAGTTTGCGTAGGTCACGGTGGGAACTGTGCCTTCTCCGAAATCGTAGTCGTTCAGGCGGAAGATTCGGGTATTCGTTCCGAACCGCAGTTCGTGAGCGCCAAGGCTCCAAGCAAAGTTGTCATTGATGAAGAACCGGGATGCGCGTCGGCCTTGGACCCAAGTGTTGTCCAACCCTCCGATGGGCGTAAAGGGATTCGCACCGGTGCCCTGCAATGCGATCGGGAAGGCCGCAAGTGTCTGCTGAAAATTGCTTGGCCCAAACAGGCTTTCATACCAGGAGAACGCGGGATTGAAATAGTTCACAAGGTTCTGGGAAAAAACGTGCGTATAGCCTCCGGCGAACGAATAGAGAGGCTGAGGAGAGACTGCGTCAAACAGAGCGTTGATGGGATCGGTGTAGGCAGCTTGCACCCCGGTGTCGGCCTGGAAGCGGAGCCAGGCCGTTTCTTTCCCGTTGATGTTGTAGTCGAAGCGGGCAGTCTGAACCTGCTCGTGGTCGTCGCTGGAGTGCGAAACGCTCTGCCGGTTAGCACAACCATCCCCGCCTGAGCCAAGGGGGCAGCCTAGTATCGCGGTGGGCGCGCCGCTCGCACTTCCATAAAGCTTGAACATTTGTTGATAGAACAAACAACTCTGATTCGAGCTGGTGCCGCAGCCGGTGGTTTCTCCTCCGGAAAGTTGCTGCAAGACGTATTGCTGGAATGCAAGGCTGGGAACGATCGTTGGCGTCACGATGGGCAGTGCGATCCGTACCCATTCGCTGTCGAAAAAAAAGAACAGTCTGTCATGCACGATCGCTCCACCGAGGCTGCCCCCAAAATGATTTACGGTTGACCTGGGCTTGTGGTTTCCCGGCGTGGCATTAGTGAAATAATCCGCCGCGTTGAGCAGCGAACCGTTCCACAACTCATAGAGATTCCCGTGAAACTGATTCGTGCCGGACTTGGTGACGTAATCGACTTGGGAAGCTCCATACCGTCCTTGATCCACGGAATAGGAGAGAGTATTGACGGTCACTTCTGAAATCGAATTCAACCCCAATACGAGGTTGGTGGAGAGGCCGCTGTTGAGATTGGTGAGCGGGTCGTTGGTTTCGAGGCCGTCAACGATATAGCCGTTGGAGAGCGCGGGCAGGCCGTTAAATTCCACGTTTCCGTACCCGTTGGTGCCACCAACGAAATCGTTGCTGCTACCGGCAGTGTTGATGAGGGCTCCAGGGGCAAACTGCAGAGGATAAGTCAGGTCGCCGCCCGGATTCGGAAGATCCTCCAGCGCCGGCGCATCGAGAGTGGTAGCAGTGTTGGCGTTTTCTGGGTTGATGATCGGTGCTTCGCTGTTTACCTCGACCGTCTCATTGGATCGGGCCACCCTAAGCTTGAAATCCACGGTTTGCTTTTGGCCAAGGCCCGCAATGACATTGTCATTTTGTCGCGAATCGAAGCCTCGTGCGGCTACTCTGACGGAGTAGGTGCCCGGCCTTAGCTGTGTGAAGTCGAACCTGCCTGCGTCATCGGTCTTGGCGGTACGCCGTAGCCCAGTCTCAGGGTTGGTGATCGTCACCGTGGCATTGGGCACAACCGCGTTCGTCCCGTCCCTTACTTCGCCAACGATAGCAGTGGTCGTCTCACCCTGTGCTTGCGCTTTCCCCGCAAGCAGACACGCCACGGTCAACGCAAGAAATGCACAATGAGCTGTCCGTCCCATGACTTCCCCAACTCCCAATCTCCGGTTCGCCTTATTAACTAGCGGTTATTTCCAGTAGTTAACCATTGTTAACACGACAATACAAGCACAACTTTATCCAAGCAGGAGGCCTCGGCCATTCATGCTCGTATGATGGGAACTCGGGGATAATTGTTGAAACTCAGCTATATTTCGACCGCAATGCGGCCTCTCACCAGGTGACAACCCCTTTTTGCTCGATTAAGGGGGGAGTGCGTCTCTGTTCAATGTGTTAGTGGGGGTTGGCGGTGGGAACGATAGGTTTGGCTGCCCCCCAGGGATTCGAACCCCGATAACCTGCTCCAGAGGCAGGTGTCCTAGCCGTTGAACGAGGGGGCAGTAGCAGCCTGGCACCGATGTTTTCGGCCCGATTTCATTCTATGGTCCAAGGCGAACTGCGGTCAATATGACCGCCATCCCACCACGCGTTCTCCACTCGTCCATGAGCACGACCAAATCACTCCCTGCAAAGCTTTGCTGCCCACGACTGCGCTCTCCGCTTTCGCGATAGAATCCCTTTCAGGTCTAATGTGAGACTTAGTACAAAGGGATAACCATGGCCACCGCTTTTGAAAACCTTGCCGCCTCGGCCGATTCCGCCGAGATGGCGCGCCGCCCACTCGAACCCGAGCAGTGCGCGCTGATCGTCGTCGACATCCAGGAGAAACTACTGCCGCCCATCTGGGAAAAGGAGCGCCTCGTACGCAATGCGCAACTGCTCATTCGCCTGGCTGGAATTCTGAAAATACCGGCTCTCGTTACCACGCAATACGTGAAGGGCCTCGGAAGCACGGTGCCGGAAATTGCCTCGCTGCTGCCCGACACGCCGCCGGTCGATAAGCTGATGTTCTCCTGCTTCGGCAGCGATGCGTTCTGCAGTCTGCTCAAGCGCCTGCCCGGCCAGCGCACAACCGTGCTTTTGTGCGGAATGGAAACCCACATCTGCGTCATGCAAACGGCTCTGGGAGCGTTGCGGGAAGGCTATCTGGTGCACGTGGCGTCGGATGCGGTCAGCTCCCGAACCGAACTGAACTGGCGCATTGGCCTCGACCGCATGCGCGCCGCCGGCGCCATCCTTTCCTCAACCGAGATGATGATCTATGAGCTGCTTCGGTCCTCGGGCGCTCCCGCATTCAAGGAGTTGCTGCCGTACCTGAAAGGATAGCGCTAAGACGCTGTCGTATCGGACGCTGGGCCTTTGGAAGAACTGTCAGGACTGGAACGCCTGTACGGCTGCGCCTACGACTCTTCCTTCTTCTTCACGCGAACGACGGTAATTTTCGAAAAGCCCTCGTCGAACGTCGGGGCCTTCAACTTCGCCGACATCTTGCGCATGATGTCTTCCGGGACGGTGCGAGCCCGGCGCGCATGGCGTTCCAGACAGATTTCGAGCGGCACATCGAAGAACAATCCCTGCACGTCGTATCCATAATCCTTGGCCAGCTTGATCCAGCTGTTCCGGTCGTGCGGGGTCAGGTTGGTCGCATCCACGTAACTCACCGGGCGCCGCGCAATCAGCCGGGCCTTCAGCATGGAGCGCAAATTCGAAAAAACAAGATCCTGAAAGCGCTGTTCCTCGGCATCGTCGAACAGCAGTTCGCGCAGCAAATCGCTCGACAGCGGACGGATATTGTGCCGCTTGAACCAGGAACTCTTTCCCGAGCCGGGCAATCCAATCGCGAGGACCACCGTGCCCTTGCTGGGCCTCGGTGCCGCAGCCACAACCGCCGTCAGCGGCAATTCAGCCGCCACCGTATCCGGACTAGCTGTATCCACCGGCACGGCAACGGCGACAGGAAATGGAGCTTCGGCAGCAACCGGCGCAGCCACGGCGCCAGAATCTGGCGGTGCAGTCGCCGACGCCCGTTCGGCCGCCGTTAGCCGCTTGCCTCCCCGCCCGCCGCGACGACGGCGCCGCACAGGCCGCGCGCCTGATTTATCCGCATCCGCGGATGCTGGCTCGAACTCGCCCTGCGGCTCGACTTCCAATCGTGCTTCAACTTCCGGCTCGGGTTCCGGCGTGTGGGGCGTCTCAACCGCGGGCGCCGCTTTCTCGGGAGCGTCCACCTCAAAATACTTCGGCTGCAAGGGCTCCGGCGCTTTGGCCTGTTCGCCGGTGCCGCTGGCACGCTTTGGGCGGCGTTTCATCCGGTCCTTCATCCATTTACGCATACAGCGCTTGTAGCACACAGCCTTGTGTTCGGGCAATTGGTAACCGTGGCGCACGCGATACCCTGAGCCAATCCTCGGCACGATTTACAATGTCTTTACCTCAGTCGCAGGGGGCCAAATGAATCCAACTCACCACGCAACCGCCCCGGCGGCAGCCGGACAGATGCCGGCCGTTCCGCTCACGCTCGAAGGCTACTCCGCGCTTCATCAGATGATGCGCTTCCGCTGGGGCGCATGGCGCGCGTTGGCCGCGAACGAGCGCCGCGACATCGCCGCCGAAGCGTCTGCTCTGCTGGCCGCGATGGAAAAGAAGTTGGGCGGCCAGTCCGCGCTCTTTTCCCTCCTCGGCCATAAAGGCGACTTGATGCTCGTGCACTTCCGCGACACCTTCGATCAGCTCAATCAGGCGGAACTGGATCTGGCGCGGCTCCGGCTCAGCGATTTTCTTGAGACCACAACCTCCTATCTTTCGGTGATCGAACTCGGGCTCTACGAATCCAGCCTGAAGACTTACAAGTCGCTCGCCGATCGCGGCATCGAACCGCACTCGGAGGAATGGAAGAAGGCGATTGCCGAAACCATCGCGCGCCAGAAGGAAGCCATGAAGCCGCGCCTCTACCCCGACATCCCGCCCAACCGCTACATCTGTTTTTACCCGATGAACCGGCTGCGCGGCGAAGACAAGAACTGGTACACACTGCCCATGGAAGAGCGCCAGCGCCAGATGAACGAGCACGGCATGGTCGGACGCCGCTATGCCGGCGAGGTCAAGCAGATCATCAGCGGCTCGATCGGCTTCGACGACTGGGAGTGGGGCGTCGATCTGTTTGCCGACGATCCGCTCGTGTTCAAGAAGCTGATCTACGAGATGCGCTTCGACCAGGTCAGCGCCGTCTACGCCCTGTTTGGGAACTTCTATGTTGGCCTGCGCTGCCCCGCTGACCGCTTACATGGACTGCTGGAAGGAAAGCTGCCATAAAACGGAACACGCTCAATGACAAGAAAGAGCGCGTGGTGCAGGCGATTCGCGCTCTGCCCGCGGGGAAGGTTTCTACCTATGGCGCGGTGGCGCAGGCTGCAGGCTGGGCGGGAGCGGCGCGGCAGGTGG
Source organism: uncultured Acidobacteriaceae bacterium (assembly GCA_963791085.1). GTDB lineage: Bacteria > Acidobacteriota > Terriglobia > Terriglobales > Acidobacteriaceae > Acidiflorens. The sequence continues at coordinate 2,063,158 of CAWBQG010000001.1, forward strand.
TGCGGATTCTGCGGCAGATTCCGGGATTGCCCTGGCACCGCGTACTGGGCGCGGGCGGCGCGATCAAGTTGATGGGTGAGAGCGGCGCGGAACAGAGATTCCGGCTGCGTATGGAGGGAGTAACATTTCGCGGGACGCGCGTGGATATGAAGCAGCATGAGTTCAAGTTTCAGCGCCGTCGCTGATTGGTGCCCGGCAGCCCGTACGCAGTGACCAGAGAACTTTGCAAAACCTGAGTACTGGCTACCAACTGCTGAGTACTGGATGCGCTTCAGAATTCAGTACCTCTCGAATCTCAACGTATAAACCAGGATTCGCTCCTACAAAAGTTTACACAACACCGTAAAACCAAAGACTACGATAGACTCATCAGACAGCTTTACTGACAATAAAACCCTACGGAGAAAATCCGCATGTCCGGTCCGTTTAAAGTTCTATCGTGCGCCTTCGCGATCGTGGCCATTGCAATCCTCGCCGCCAGTTGTGGCTCCGGCAACGCCCAGTACCGGGTCGTTAACGCCATTCCCAATACGACTACCTTCGACCCCAACGGTTTCGCTATTTATATGAATGGGACAGGCCTGTGGACCGATGTCGAGTTCCCGGCCACCGAGCCCAGTTCGAGTGGAAAATACCAAAGTGTCTCGGGAGGTACCGACACGATCCAGGTATATCCCACCAGCGAAGCGGGGCAAACCGGCGCGGTAGCGGTGATTAGCAGCGCTCTGAACCTTGGTGGAGGAACGCAATATACCGTGGTTTTGGCGGGCAACTCGACGGCCAGCGGGGCCACCTATCCGCTAGCGGCGCAGCTTATTACCGACAACAACCCCACCCCGACTTCAGGCGATGCGGGCATCCGCGTTATCGACGCCTCGATTTCCCTCTCCGAGCAAGGGAGCGTAGACGTTTTGAGCCTGCCCACGGGCGACACTTGCTGCGCCGGTGCGACCACGATCGGATCCGGTCTTCAATATCCCCAGAATACGGGGACCGGAAATATCAATACCGGTTACCAGAACGTTGGAATTCCAACCAACGGCAGCGTCACGCTCTGGGTGACAGCGCACAACAACACGGCCGACCAGATTTATCACAACTCGCTCACGGTGACCGCGGGGCAAAACTACACGGTCGTGCTGGTGGATTCGGTTGGCGGAGCTTCTCCTCCGCAGTTCGTTGATTTGGAGCCTTAAGCGGCGGCTCACTGCGCCGCAGCGAAGCATCGGCTCGAAAGATTCAACGGCTCGTCCGGCGCCTTACACGAGGACCGGTCCGCGGATCTAGGCAATGTTCTTGCTGAACGACGCCGCGGCCTTTTCTTCGTGGTCGAACACTTCAAAAATCGTGACCAGCTTTGTGATCTGCAGCAGGTCGCCCACCCGCTGATTCAAACACGCCAGCTTCAGCGTACCCCCGGCATTGCGCGCCGTCGTATACAGCGAAACCAGCGTCCCCAGCCCTCCGCTATCCACTTGATTTACGTCGCGCAGGTTGAGCACAACTTTCGGCGATTGCGCCAGCAGCTTCTTCACCATGTCGCGTAAGCTGGCCGACTCTTCGCCAAACACCAGCCGCCCGCTGCAATCGACGACCATCACCCCATTCAGAGTTCGAGTGCTCATTTTGAGTTGCATGCCAGGTCGCTCCATTAAAAACCGCTGGAAAGTAGTCGCGAAAACTCAATGCAAGAGCGTACGCCGCCACGCTCGGCTGCGCAAGCCAGAGAGTTCTTCATCGCCAGCTTGGGGCGGCATTTGCTCGAACCTCAAAGCTCGCGGCTCGAAGCTGTGCGCCTCCTTAGACTGTATAATCAGACATTCCGCATGAGCTACCAGGTCCTGGCCCGTAAATACCGTCCCCAGAAATTTTCCGACGTTATCGGCCAGGAACACGTCACCCGCACGCTGCAAAATGCCATCGCACAGGAGCGCATCGCGCACGGTTACATTTTCAGCGGCCACCGCGGAATCGGCAAAACCACCGTTGCCCGCATTTTGGCCATGGCGCTCAACTGCCGCTCGGCTGCTGGCCCCGTACCCGAGCCTTGCGGAGTTTGCGACTCCTGCACCGAGATTCGAGCCGGCAACGCGGTCGATGTGATCGAAATTGACGCGGCCACCAATCGTGGCATTGACGAAATCCGCGAACTCCGCGACGCCGCCCGCTATCGCCCCGCCCGCGACCGTTTCAAGATCTACATTCTCGACGAGGCCCACCAGATCACCGACGCCGCGTTCAACGCCTTGCTGAAGACGCTCGAAGAGCCTCCCGGCCACGTCATTTTCATGATGGCCACCACCCAGCCCGAGGATATCCCGCAGACCATCCGCTCTCGCTGCCAGCATTTCAGTTTTCGCGCGGTGAAATTCGAGGCCATCGTCCAGCAACTCCGCGACCTCACCGGGCGGGAAAAGATCACCGCCGACGACGATGCGCTCGCTTTGCTGGCTGAAGCCGGCGACGGCTCCATGCGCGATGCCCTCTCGATTCTCGATCAGGCCATCGCTTCCATGCCCGGTCATCTCACGCTCGATGCGGTCCGCAACCTGATCGGTGCCGCGCCATCGAGCGCGCTTGAAACCGTGATGCAATCCGTCGCCGATAGTTCGAGCGAGAAAATTCTCGTGCTGGTCGACGAACTGCTCGGCGAAGGCCACAGCCCAACCCACTTTGCTCGCCAGCTAGTCCGCTTTCTGCGCAACGCCACCGTCGCCAAGATCGCCGGCAAGGATTCTCCGCTTCTGCAGGTTTCCTCCGACGAGCGAGCGCGCGTCGCCCGCATCGCCGATCTTTTTTCCGAAGAAGACCTCGCGCGCCACTTACAAATCATGCTCCGCACCCATAGCGAACTCGGATATCGTCAGGAACAGCGGTTCCATCTCGAGCTGGGACTGTTGAAGATGGCACATGCGCAGCGCTTGCTGCCGCTTGAACAATTGCTTAGCAACGCCGCGGCGCCCCTCGCATCGACTTCCGGGCGCGCCAGTGGACGTTCGCTTTCCGCATCGCCTTCCGCGGCGGCAAGTCCCGAGATCCGCCGGAGCGAGCCTTCTGCCAGGCCCGGTTCCGTGTCACCCTTCGCCGCGGACACGGCGCGTAAAACCGCGCCCAAGGCCGAGTCGTCTGCTGACCCGGTGATGATATCGCGCTCCCCTTCGGGAACAATCGGCTCTAACGTGGTGATCATGGGATCGGTCGCGCCCGCCATTTCAGAGCCATTGCCCGATTCACCCGCCGAGATGCATCCGGACCGCCGGCGCGAGATTCGCCAGGATCCAGCCGCCGCAAGGAGCATCGGCGCCGATTCTCTTCGTGATGCTGTTCTCGCTGCGCTCGCCCACCAGCCGATGCTGGTTTCCCTTCTCGAAAGCGCCGAGTGGTCGCTGGAAGCGAACTCGCTGATTGCGAAAGTCGCCTCGTCGAGCACGTTTATCGACATGTCGTTCACTGCCGACGCGCGACGAATCGCGGCTGCCGCTGCCAGCGGCCTGGCCGCAAGACCGATCAAGGTGCAGGTTGTTCCCGGCGGCACAGCGCAGGCCGCGTCGTCCGCGGCGCGCCGTCCGGCAGCCAACGGAAGCGCCCGCAGCCGCGCCGAGCAGGATCCGGTGGTGCGCCGCATGCAGGAAAAATTCGGAGCCGAAATCCGCACCGTCATCGACTATCGCGAGAAAGGATGAGGAAATTTGTGATTTGTAATTGGTAATTGAAACACCCGAAAGCGTTGTGAAGAAACGCTACGGGCGGTTCTGGAGTCATTTAAATTACAAATCACCAAACACCAATTACAAATTCTCTTTTATGTCCGGATTCAATCTGCAAGACCTCATGTCGCAAGCCAAGCAGCAGGCCGAAGTGCTGCAGAAGAAAATGGAGCAGACCGTCGTTGAAGCGGCGGTCGGCGGCGGCACGGTCACGGTCAAAATGGATGGCCGCAAACAGGTGCTCGCTATCAGGATCGATCCGGAGGCCGTAAAGGCCGGCGATGTTGAGATGCTGCAAGATCTGGTAATGGCAGCTGTAAACGAGGCCGCTCGCAAAGTAGATCAGGCCATGAAATCAAGCCTCGGCGGAATGCTCGGAGGCCTCGGAGGACTTCTGTAAATTTGTAATCCGGTAATTTGTAATTTGTAATTGAAAAACCGCGGCGCGCTCATAGCGCTTCAAATTGCCAATTACAAATCACCAATTGCAAATTTCTATGTCCCGCTTTGCCGAGCCGATGACCCGGCTTATTGACGAACTCAAAAAGCTGCCCGGAATCGGCAGCAAGAGCGCGCAGCGCCTCGCGTTCCATATCCTGCGCGCGAGCGCGGACGACGCCGAGGCGCTGGCTGCGTCCATCCGCGACGTGAAGGCCAAGCTCCGCCTCTGCTCCATCTGCAACAACATCACCGACGTCGATCCCTGCGTTTATTGCAGCAGCCCAACCCGCAATCAGAAACTGGTGTGTGTGGTCGAAGAACCCACGAACATTGCCGCGGTCGAGAAGACGCGCCACTTCAATGGCGTCTACCACGTGCTGCACGGCTCGCTCTCTCCGCTGCACGGCATCGGCCCCGAACAGCTGCGTATCGCGAACCTGCTCAGCCGTGTCGGACAGGGCAACATCGAAGAGGTCATCCTGGCGACCAATCCCACCGTTGAGGGAGAGGCCACTGCAACCTATCTAGCGCAGCAGCTAAAAAGGCAGGGGCTGCGCGTCACGCGCATTGCCATGGGAGTGCCCGTCGGCAGCGATATCGAATACACCGACGAGGTCACGATGCTGAAGGCGATGGAAGGCCGGCGGGAAATGTAGGTGCGGCCCGTGCCCGCCGGATTACAGACTTTTCTATTGCAGCCCCGATTGCGTCAATTTCACAACGCAATAAGGGGTGGTCACTCCTCCAGAAACATGGCAATTCTGCCCATTAACCGAGCCCGGCGCCAGGGTGGTGAAGTAGATGTTCGTCCCGCCGTTTGCAAGCTGATTGTCGACTACGATACCGCTGGTGCCGCCCAGCGCCGCGGGCGCCGTCACGCAAGTGGAGGTCGGCGTACCCGTGCAGTTCGGCGTCGACATTCCTGTCGTGAGCGTGGAACTCTCCAGGTATCCGGACGTATCTCCCGTTTTCCCCACTCCGAAGAACATCGTGTCCGTTGATCCGTTGTAAAACTCGCTCAGGGGCGTACACTCATCCCCCGCGTTCGAATTGATAACAAAATTCGTCGCACCCGTGCTGGAGATTTTGTTGCTGACAAAAGGAAACATGTACATCTTTGGATCCGCTGGCTTGCCGCCGTCGTCCACGAATCCGCACGCGATCATGTGGCCGGATGCCGATCCATTCAGCCAGAATGCGTTATCAAAGGTTCCCGAGTGCACGTTGTTCCCGGTGCAATCCCCAGTTCCCGTCGCGGACCCCAAATCCACCGTATTGCTGGTTGTAGGCGTTCCGGTCGTGAAGGTTGCCGGAAGTTGAGTAATCGCGCCGCCGATGCCCACCACATAGCTGCAGCCGGTAAAGGCAAATACCTGGTTCACAGCAGGATTCGCGGGATCGTTCACCACGATCGGCGCATCGACAACGCCGGTTCCCGGATCTCCACTCCCGGTTCTTCCAGACACATACGCCCACCCGACCGTCTGCTGCGCAGCGAACGTTTTGCCGGGGCTGGCCCAGTTAACTGAATAGAGATATCCCTCGCCGTCCCCAATAAAAATCTTGCCGGAGGAGTAATCATAGACCGGATCCGTCAAGATGTTGTTCTTGGTATTCGTCGAAACTGTGACGGGCCAATTACTGGCATCGTTCACCAGCGCCGGCGCGCCGCCGCCAAATACAGGGTTGATTTTATAGAGCACGCCATTGTCGGCGCCTACGTAGGCTGTGTCCGAACTGTAGTCGATCCAGGGTGACGAGTTCGAGTTGGTGGCAGTTGTTTCGATGGTAAGTGTCGTCATGCAACCTGGAGTCGTTGGCTTCCCATTGGCACAGGTAGATGGAATCTTCGGTGTCTTTACCGTTCCCAGTGCCGTTCCCGTAGTTGCCGGAATCGGACTCGGCAGCACGAGAACGTGGAAATAGGAACCGGTGGTCGTGCTTTCCACGAAGGCCACCTTCGTGCCGTCTTCGGAGATCGTGGGCGACGTCACGATCTGTCCGCCGTTCGTCAGCGTGTTATAGGCAAACGACACCAGCGGCTGGCCGGCAGTCTCGCCGCCGTTGCACGCCGGCGTCGCGCCCGTGTACAGGTTATTGATCCCGACCAGGTTGGCTTGTGTGCCTGACGCCACCGTCAGCCCCAATAAAAGGTAATCGGCGCTGCAACTTTCTTTGGTTACGTTGAACTGGTATTTTGCCGGGAATTGGTTCTGCGGCACGTACCCATTTTCAAGCGATACGGCCCAATCAATCTTCACTTTGTGGCGCGGTGCCCCTGGCCCCACTTTCCCGAAGGGCGAAGTTTCCGCCGCTTTGCGTTCATTTTCTATCGCGACTTCCCGCATCACCATGTTGTAAACATAGCGAGGATCTCTGGATCCCGCCGCCACGGCCGCGGTCGCATCTCGGCCGGGCATCACCAGGTGTCGCGAACTCCAGTCCTGCGGGTAACCGAGATTGGCACCAACGGGCGCGCCCTCAATCCACTGGTCGGCGCCCTCTTGGGCGGGCCCGACCTGTCCAGCTAGCGATCCGGTAAACAGAACAGCGAAGAGCAAGCACGATGATGCGCAAGCTCGTGCCTTGGCCATTTGCATTGCAGCCACCTCACAAGTACTCCAAAACAATCCGGTCCCCTCGATCTTGCTAACCTTCCTCGATTCGGACCAGGATTCCTCAGGCCTACCTAAAAGTGTATGTCGGGTTTTGCCGGTTCGTCGACTCACAATCGACGTGGAGGTGACTTCCGTAACCAGCATTGCAAACGGAGGGGATCCGACCCGGTGTCGGACCTGCGGGGCAGGACAAATTACGAGCTTTTTCGGTTAAACCGGCAATGTTTCTGAGTGATGCTAATCTTGCCACAACTTAACGCCTGCGTTTCAAACACGCGCTCGAACCGGAATGCCGGTTTCCGATAGGGCTTTTTGGGCTGCTGCTCGTTTCTTTCCTTATCGCCTGGGATTGCCGTAATCTTATTTTCCATTCAACGTCGGCTCCGATGCACAGCATTTTCCCCGAGCAGAGCACCGAGGATTATACCGTCCGGGGCGGCCTCCTGAACGAAAACTTTGGACGAACGTGCAATGCCGTCTCTCTCGACACGTTGCCACTGCGAGAAATCGCGCACTTCCCATTCAGGTCGGTTCCGATCCAGCTTCTCTTCCCAAGCGAGGATGATGGCGGGATTATACATTCCGCAAATTCCTGCTCAAGAATAATCGGATGCATAAATCTGCGATGCCTGCGGGAAATCGCTTGGAGGAAGGCTCTCTGCCAGAAACCAACGTAAAAAAATAGAACCAAGACGGGCCTGTGCTTCGGTTCACATCATCGATCAAGCCGCGTCATCCGGTCGTCTCATTCCACGACAGATCGCATCAGAAACTGTGCAATTATTTGAATAGTGCGCGCGATTAAGCCAGGTAAGATCCTTGCCACGTCTCCATTCAAAGCTGCAACTACATAGTTCATGAATGGCTTACGTGCAGCCTTGAAACCTCTACCTTCGATCTGACTTTGGTCCGCCAGTTGCTATTGTCTGACGGTCTGTATCCTCGCTCCTTAGACGTTTGCTGGCGCGGGACCGACAGCGGTCGCCAATCGCGACCGGAGCACCCAGGGCCAGCCGCGCCGTGCTGCGATGTAACCGCATCTCAACGCGACGCTTCCGAAACCGGGCCGACAAGCCCGGTTTCATTTTTGCCCTCGATCCCTTCGATCCTGTGTCCATTCACTGCCTCGAGAAAAAGATTCTCTTCGCTGGCCGCCGCTACCATTCCCCCCGGCAGCGCGCCGCCGTTGTATTCCACCATGCGATTCTTCCACTTTAGAAAATCCGTGATGCTCTGCGGCTCGATCCGGACTTCCACGCGCCGCAAACTCGCCAGCAGCAGATTCATCTCATACTGAAAACCCAGGCTCGAGCGCAGGTCTTTCGCGGACCGTCTCACGGTTGCGATCTCGTGCCCCGATACTTCCAGCAAGCCCCACCCGGCGGGAAGCTCCTCGACCTCGATCAATTCCCGTGACGCCAGGTAATACCGTTCTGCCCCCACACCGGTTTCCGGCCGCTCGCGCCAGGGTTTTGCGGAGTCGGCAAGAAAATCCGCTCGCGACGCCTTGCACTCCACCAGCACCGAATGGCACTTTTTCTTCCACCCAATTGCATCCGGCATCTCGCCGCTCGCGCAGGCCTGTTCGGAAAGCACCACCCCGCACCGATACCGCCGTAACCAGGCCACCGCCATCCCCACAAGTTTTGCGTGAGTCACACAACCAGCTTGAAGAGGAATTCTCCTTCTGAGAAGTGCCTGCGCAGTTACCGCAGTCATCAGTGCGCTTCCAACCGGAGTCACCCGTTTGGCGCTGCTGCGCCTCCTTTTTCGGGCGAATTGGTGATGCACAGACGCCCTTTCGGTGACTCTGATCACGGAATTCCGGCACCAACCAGTCCACTATTAAGGTGGATGCAAAGGCTTATCCAGTGGGCTGGGAAGGTCTTCACAGAAGCGGAGGCCTAAAACTCTTGATCTTGTCGTATCTACTTCCATTCATTCTGGTTGCGTTGCCGTTGCTGATCGCATTCTGGAGGATTGAGCGCCGGGAGCGCCAGACCCTCGCGGCCCAGCTTGAGCAGGCCCAGGCCATGATGAAGCAGTTGGAACGCGAGCGCGACACGGCCATGCAGGAGTTGTTCCGCCGCTTCTCTGAAGAAGGCAAGCTCAACAAGCAGAAGAGCCAGTTTGAAGCCCAATTGGCGGAATATGAGAAGTACGCCGCGTTATCGCAACTGGCGCTGGGCGCGGCTCATGAAATCAACAATCCCTTGCTCGGGATTCTCTCTCATCTTGAACTCGAGTTGAACGACACCCAGGGCGAGCAACGCGCCGAGATCGAGCAATGCATCGAGTGCGCGCGGCGCATCTCGGTCACGCTGCGCAGTCTGATGAACTATGCCCGCCCCAGCCCGCTGGTTCTCAGCAAGGTCAATCTCAACCGCCTGGTGTCGGATACGCTGGCCTTCCTTGCGCATCAGCCGCTGCTGCATGGCCGGATTCTGGAGAGTTCGGTTCCCCCCGAACTGCCCGCCATCCGCGTGGATGCCAACCAGCTCTCACAGGTGCTCATGAATCTTCTGTTGAACGCGGCCCAGGCGACCGCGGAAGGCGGCCGGATTACAGTGTCCGCCAGGCCGCTGCCCAATGGCGAAGCGGTTGAAATCCAGGTGGTCGATACCGGTTGCGGAATTCCCCCAGACATTCTGCCCCATGTTTTCGAACCGTTCTTCACCACGAAACGGGGAAAAGGCACCGGCCTTGGTCTCAGTATTACGCAGACCTATGTGCGCAGCCACGAAGGTGAGATTCAGATTGAAAGTGCGCCGAACTGCGGGACCACGGTAACCATCACGCTTCCCGTTCGCCGCGTAGAAATGCGCGCGGAGGACGAAAATGACAGCCAGGAGGTCATCATCCAATAGCGATGCCCAACTCAGTGCTGGTAATTGACGATGAAGCGCTAACCCTCCGTACCATCAGCCGCGGTCTGTCCACCGACGGCTTCGAGGTCTTCACCGCGGGATCGGGCGAAGAGGGGCTCAAGATTTTCGAGGAAGAGAAGCCCGACCTCGTTTTGCTGGATATCGTGCTGCCTGGGATCGACGGAGTCGAAGTGCTTCGCCAGATCAAGGCTTCGACTCCGGCTAGCGTCGTCGTGATGATGAGCGCTTACCACATGGTGGACCGGGCCGTGGAAGCGATGAAGCTCGGCGCTTTTGACTATCTCATCAAACCGTTCCATCTGGTCGACCTGACGGCCACGCTCCGGCGCGCCGCGGAAGTTTTGGCCTTGCGCCTCCGCCTGCGCGATACCGTGGAGACGGCGAAGGGCCAGTACGACTTCGGCCGGGTGGTGACGTTTAATCCCGCCATGCGCGAAGTGCTGGAAATGGCCCGCAAAGCGGCCGAGACCGACCACACAACGATCCTGATTCTGGGCGAGAGCGGCACTGGCAAAGGCGTGCTCGCCCGCGCCGTTCACTACGCCAGTCCCCGCGCCAATCAGCCCTTGCTGGAACTGAACTGCGCCACGCTGCCCGACGCTCTGTTGGAGAGCGAACTGTTCGGTTTTGAACCGGGGGCCTTTACCGACGCTCGCCGCCGCAAGGAAGGCCTGCTCGAGCGCGCCCACGGGGGAACTCTTTTTCTCGATGAAATTGGGAACATGTCCGCCAGCGTGCAAGCCAAGCTCCTGCGAGTTCTGGAAGAGAGCACCTTCATGCGTCTGGGCGGCACAAAGCCGATCAAGATCGACGTCCGCCTGATCGCAGCCACCAACGCGAATCTGAAGGAAAATGTCGCGCAAGGCCGCTTCCGCGAAGATCTTTTTTATCGCCTCAACGTCGTGCCATTGTTCATTCCTCCGTTGCGCGAAAGGCAGGAAGATATTCTGCCGCTGGCGCTGGATCTGCTGAAATGGTTCAATCACGAACTGAAGAAGAACTTCATCGGCTACACCCCGTCGGCGGCGGAGTTGCTGGTTCGCTACGCGTGGCCCGGGAATATTCGCGAACTGAAGAACGTCATTGAGCGCACCATGATTCTCGCGCTGGAGGGCGATATTGACGCATCCTCCCTTCCGGAAGAGATCCGGAAGCCCGAAGCTTCCGCCCCTTTGGCGACCCCGGTCATCAATGGGGAGTCTCCTGACGGTGATCCCCTCGTAACCCTGCGGGAACTGCAGGAGGAGTATATCCAGAAGGTGTTAACCGCGACCGGAAACAACAAGACTCAGGCTGCCAAGATTCTCGGCATCCATCCCACCTCGTTATTGCGCAGATTGAAAAAAGAACCTGTGCTCGAATGACTACGAGTCTCTAGCTCACCCCTGCAAAACGCAGGAGCAACCTGCACTATGCAACGCCCCCCAGCACGATCCTGAATCGGTCATCGCCGTAACCTGTTGCAATCAAACAGCACAAAACCCCCGCCTCATGAGCCACTCACGTGCACTACATCGTAATGGCAGTCGGTGCCGAGAGCGTTACCGCACCGCGCCGGGAGAACGTCATGTCCATACTTTTCGTGCTGCTGACTTTCCTGATTGTGATTTCCGTCAATTATTTCTACTTCCACGTTCCGCAAGGAGTGCCCTTGGAAACAAAAGTAAGTGTTCGTCCCAAGGCGCCCATCATGGCCAAAGAGGCCGGCTTTTCAATTCCGCAAGGCTACAGCTTTCATCCCGGTCACACCTGGGTCGTGCGCGAAACAGCAGACGATGCCCGCATCGGGCTGGACAAGTTTGCCGCGGACCTGGTCGGTACCATCGATCACATCGAAGTCGCGGACCCCAGCCGCTGGATTCGCCAAGGTCAGCGCCTCATGACCATCCACTCCGACGGAGCCTCCTTTGATCTGCTGGCGCCGGTTGAAGGTGTGGTCATGGCCGTCAACGAACAGGTTGTCAAAAATCCGGCGCTCGCCCTCAGCGACCCCTACAAGGATGGATGGATCGCCATGCTGCGCTCCCCGGACCTTCGCACTAATCAGAGGAACCTGCTGCAGGGGCCGATGGTAGCTCCCTGGATGCATTACAGCGTCTCCCGCCTTAAGGAAGCCTGCGTCGGCACGAATCCAGCGCTCGCCCAGGATGGCGGACTGCCGGTCAGCGAAGTCATGCAGCAAATCGAACCGAAGCTCCGCCACAAGCTGATTAAGGAGTTTTTCCTCAACTGACCAGACTAGTCAAGGGCAGGACAAGGAGCAAGAAAATGGCAAAGACAAAAGCAATTCTGGTTGATATCACAAAATGCATCGGATGCCGCAGCTGCGAGCAAGCCTGCAAAGAGATTCACGGCTTCCCGATGCAAAGCGAGCCGAAGCTTTCGCCCACAGCCCTGACTGTGATCGAGGACCATGGCGACCGGTTTGTTCGCAAGATGTGCATGAACTGCCAGGACCCCGCCTGCGCTTCGGCTTGCCTGGTGGGCGCTCTCAAGAAAACCGATCTGGGACCGGTCACCTACGACGCGTCGAAATGCATCGGCTGCCGCTATTGCATCGTAGCATGCCCATTCAACGTGCCGCGCTACGAATGGTCGAAGCTCGTCCCCTTCGTGAAGAAATGCGATATGTGCTACGCGCGCCAGGTCAAAGGACAGCAACCAGCCTGTGTTGAAGCGTGTCCCGTGCAGGCTTCGATCGTCGGCTGGCGGGACGACATTCTGGAAGAAGCGCAACGGCGCGTGCTGCTCGATTCGAAGTACGTTAAGCACATCTATGGAAGCGACGAAGCCGGAGGCACGTCGGTATTCTTCATCTCCGATGTTCCCTTCGAGAAGTTGGGTCTCGCGGAGATGTCCTCTCAGCCAATGCCCGTTCTGACGGCCAACGCCCTGGGAGATGTTCCCACCGTCGTGCTGGTCGGCGGAAGCCTGTTGGCGGGTCTGTATTGGATCACGAACCGGCGCAAGCAAGTGTTATGGGCCGAAGTTCGTGAAGCCGGTGATAGCACAAACGGCAAATCAGAAAGGAACTGAGTATGTCTAAATTACTTTCCAAGATCACGCTGTGGCGGACCATCGTGGCGTTAATCCTCGCGGCCGGCTGCTACGCAACCTACGCGCGTTTTGCGCTCGGCTTTCATGAGTCCACGCACCTTACCGATGGTCAGCCCTGGGGCCTGTGGGTCGGCCTCGGTACCTTGTGCGGCGTCGGCATCTCGGCCGGAGGATTTGCCATCGCGGCCGCCGTTTATCTGCTGGGCTTTGAGCGTTATCGCCCGGTCGTTCGCGCCGCCGTCCTGCTCTCGTTTCTCGGCTACCTCACGGTGGTTATCGGCATGATGTACGAACTCGGCTTGCCCTGGAGAATCTGGCATCCCATCTTCATGTGGAACCGGCACTCGATTCTATTCGAGGTGTCCTGGTGCGTCATGCTCTATACCACGGTGTTGAGCCTCGAGTTCTCGCCCGCGCTCGTCGAACGCATCCCCTGGAAGGGCCTGCGCGACACCTACCTCAGATGGCATCACGAACTCTTGATCGGATTGGTGATGGTTGGGGCCGTGCTTTCGTCACTCCACCAGTCTTTTCTTGGCGGACTCTATCTGATGGCCAAAGGCAAGCTTGATCCCTTGTGGTACAGCCAGTACCTGCCCACTTTGTTTTACCTGTCCGCAGTCCCGGCGGGTTTGGCCGCCACGATCATGGCGGTTTACCTCTGCACGAGATCCATGAACGCGCGCATCGACACCAGGATCCTCACCGAGATGAGCCAGGTCATTGCACCTCTGCTCTACGTATATGCTCTGTTCCGTGGCATCGACATCTTTACCCACGGCAACGCCGGCTATCTCTGGCAATGGCGCGAAGAATCGCTTCTCTTCTGGCTCGAGATCGGATTGTTCGTCGTGGCTCCGGTCATTCTCCTGAGCCGGGAGAAGATCCGCACCAACCCGCAGCACCTGTACCTGACCTGTTCGCTCGTAGTCATGGGATTCATCACCAACCGTCTCAACGTCTCGGTTACTGGCTTTGAGCGCAGCTCCGGTTTCTACTATGTGCCCAAATGGACCGAATTCGCATTAACGCTGGCCACGGTCACCGTCGCCGGCGTCTTGTTCCACTATGCCGTGGTCTACCTGGACATTCTTCCCAAGAATCAACCCAAGAAGTGGATCGTGGAAAATGCCGCAACGGCGTGAAAGTCATAGCCTGATGAAATGATTCTCACGAGTTGCGCCGCTGCACTCTGAAGTACCGAGTCCTCTTTCCCGCGTGCCCGGGGCCCCTACAAGGCTCCGGGCACAAGCGCAGCAAGGCCCTCAGAGTTCGGCAGGTCGTCCCTGGATCCCCGAGCCGGGGACAACGCGAGCCAGTCTACCGTTTTAAATCACCCCTTCTTCGCCCTTGAGTCCGTGGCCGACGATCTCAACTACAGTTCAGCTTATAAAATGGCCAATATCGCGCCTGCCGATAATGTTAGTTTCAGACATATTATTGCTTTTGTGAAAGACAGGTGTGCCTCGCTCAGCCCACACTAAGGAAAACTGCCAGACGCATTCGCATACTCGGGAGCGCCTGCTGGGGCATGACCTTTGACAACAAGAGGCAAATATCGGATGAAGATCATCGGCTCCATTTCCCTGCTCCTCTTCGCAGCACTGACCGCTGTGGTTGCGGCGCAGACACCGCCGGCTGGGCAGGCATTATCAGCTGACCTGGGACGCTACTACTTCGCTTCGCCTTCAGCCGAGGTGGCATCCCGGGCCGACCTCGATTCCGCCCTCGAGCATTTGGAAACATTCAACGGAAGAATCAACACCGGAGCGCGTTTGTTCGATGCATTGCAATCCTACGAAGCTGTCTTAAAGCTCTATCGGCGCCATGACGGATACCTTCGCTTGCGCTGTTCCCTCAACCGCAAGGATGTTGCGTGCGACGAAAACGAGAAGCTTGGGTCTGGAGTAAGCGCGAGAACTTCATTCCTGAATCCAGAAATCCTGGCCATTCCCAAAGAACGCCTCCATGCTTTCATGATCGCTTCACCGCAGCTGAAAACGTACGAATTTGCCATCGCAGACATTCGCCGTGAAGCCGAGCACGTGCTGCTTGGGCCCGAACAGGGGCTGCTCGATCGATTCCATCCTGAGATCGCAGCTTGGCAATATGACCTGTATGAACAGGTCCTGGCGGGCATTCCCTTCGGAACCGTGCAAACCTCAGCCGGGCCGCTCGACGTCACCCGGCAGCGAAACCTGCTGGCCTCCGATCCGGATCCGCGTGTGCGCGAAGAGGCGTTTAAACGGCGCTACAACGGATACGCGAGCCAGCGTGATGCGCTGGCATTTGCGCTCATTCACACCGTCCGGGCGCAGGATTCGCTCGCGACGGCGCATCGGTACCCGGACGCACCATCGAGCAAATACAGCAGCATGTACCTGGACCCTGTTCAGACTCGGGCTCTGCTCACTTTGATGGCGCAACATGGGGAGATCGTAAAACGCTTCGAGAAGATCCGGGCAGATGATTTCCAGCGCGGATACGGAACTCCAATGCAGGCTTGGGATTTGGCCGCTCCCCATGCTGGCTTGGTGCTGCCAGTCACTCCGCTGGCGGACGCAGGGCGGATCTTCCACGATGCTTTCGCGGGTTTGGGTGCAGAGTATCAGGAAGCCTTCGATGCGCTGTTGAACCCTGCCAACGGGCGTGCTGATATCCTGCCTGGCGGCGCGCCAAATCGCTACACCGCAGGTTTCTCCATCGGTTTCACTGGCAGCGCCAGCATGCTGTTCTTCGGACGTTACGACGGGACTTTCAAAGATCTGTCGGTGATTGCACACGAAGGTGGCCACGCCACCCACCGCGGCTTGATGACAGCACATGACGTCAAACCCCTCTATGCCCAGGGGCCGAGTTTTCTTTTTGAATCGTTTGCGATTTTTAATGAGCTGGTCCTGGCGGATTACTTGTCCGAGCACGCGGTTGATCCGTGTTTGCAGCGGTTCTATCGCGAACAATGGATGCGCATTAAGGGCCTGGACGCCTTCTATGGAGCGCAGGACGCCCTGCTGGAACAACAGATCTATGAAGGGGTCTCGGCGGGAAGAGTTACAGGCGCGGATGACTTGGACAAGCTGACGCAGCAAGTGGATGGGCAATTCTCAATATTCCCCGCCACTACTCCCGAACTCCGAAATCGTTGGGCCACAGTTTCGCTCATGTACGAAGATCCTCTGTACGATGTGAACTATGTTTACGGGGGACTTCTCGCGCTGAAGTACTACCAGCTTTATTCCTCCAACGGAGCCGAGTTTATACCTCGCTATATTGCGCTCTTAAAAAACGGATTCGATGCTCCTCCTGCGACGTTATTGAAACGGTTCCTGAATATCGACATGTTTAGCCCGTCGCTTTTGACGGACGATCTGGATCTCTTGAACGCGCGGCTGAATCAACTGGAAACCACGCGATAGACCATCGCCACTATTTTTATGCGCCGGCTGCTTCGTTTCGTTGAAGCGCATTGATGAGGCAATCGTGATCCCCCTTTGGACCCACTCCGTTCCGACCCGCGCTATGCCAGTCTGATGCGCCGGTTGGGGCTCCCAGAATAACGACTTCCAGAATCGCCCAGGGCCGACTCCACGCTCTCCGGCCTCATCCCCCGCACCATCACCGGACGCCGCAGCACCGTCTCCAGCAAGTGCCGCGCCGCCGCGACATTCTCCGCCGCACGGTCCAGGGGCGAATATCCAGCCGAACGCACAATCAAGGTCCCGTCACGGCCCTCTACTTCGAGCCGCGGCGCCGTTCCGTTCCGCTGATCCAGCGCATTCGCCAGCCGCAGCACCCCCGCCAATTCCAGCGCCAAACGCCGGTCGGGAAGCTCTAGTCGCTGCATCGTCTTCCCTCGCGGACTCGGTAACGCTCCGCGATGATAGCGCGCCACCACCGCGGCCAGTTCCAATTCCCGCTCGCTCCAGCCCAATGGCCGGGCCATCGCGAGAATCATCCGCGATGTTCGCTTCTGATGCTTTTCATTCCCCTTGACCTTGCCCACATCGTGCATGAACGCCGCCGCCTGCAGCACGTCTCGCGAATCGTGCTCTTCCTTGTGCCGAAGCAACCCCGACTTCCGCAGACCGTCGTACAAATGAAGCGACAACTGCGCGACTCGCTGCGCGTGCGAAAAATCCGGATCGAGATATCCCGCCCACGCTCGCAGCCGGCTCATCGCCGCAGCCCGCAATTCCGGACCAGCTGGCAATGCCTCCCGCCAGACGCGCCACAGCGACTGCTTCCCGATCATCATCTCGCGATAGTGTTCCACGCGCCGGTTGCGCTCGTGGTTGATCGTCTCCCGCCACCGGTTCCGGCTCTCTACGTCGGGAAACGCCTGAATCTCCAGCGCTGTCGCCCATAGCACATCCAGATCGTGCACCTCTCCCAGCAGGTCCTGCAGTTCCTTCAGGTCCCGGCCCCAAAGCGCGTGCTGGGTCGGCAGGAAATTTTCCACCGTATATCGAAACCGCTTGATCCCGATGCGCAGCTCGTGCAGTGCGATCTGCGAGCGCGTGCGCACCGCGCGCTTGTGCAGTTCGTAGGCCGCCGTCCATTTCTCGAGCGCCAAGTGCAGATAGACCACGTTCCCCGGCCGCAGCCGCGAAGCTCGTCCCGAGAGCGTGCGGCTCCATTGCTGCCAGCGCTTCCGGTCAAATTGATTGAGATCTTTCCAGGCAAGCTGTTTGCACTCGGCCTCTCGCGCGTGCACGTGATTGAGCAGCTTCACCACCACCGGATCGGCCTGCTTTTCCGTAGAGACGCGGCTCGCCGCGTCTCCCTCCGTCGCACCGTTCAGCTTCTCGATCCACTCCTGCATCACCTGCATGTCGCGCAGGTCGCCGAGCGCGCGAAAGACCTTGCGCCCCGCCTTCTTCATTTCCTTCCACCGCGGGTCCGGATCCATTGCCATCATTCCATCCGCCAGCGACCGGCATCGCCGCAGCGCCACCCGCAGATCGTGCACCGGATCGGCCTCAAACCCCGCTGCCCGGTCGCACTCCTCGAGCACCCGCTCCATCCAGAAGCGCAAGCCGACCTTCGGTTTCGCCGCGGGTTTTGGGCTCGTCGGCTTTGGACCGACCCGCTTAAGGATTGAATTCGCTCCCACCCTGGCTCCTTGGTTGTTGCGGGAACCATTGTCGCCTCTTTGCGCCAATTCTTCTAGCGGTAGTGAAATCCCAAGTCCCGAAAACACGGAAGCCGGGTACGAGTTTGGGCCGATCTGTTCTCGCTTACTTGATCGTCGCGAGAAGCTTGTATGGCGCGTTCAGGGCGTCGGTCATCCATATCGAAATGGAGCCCGGATCGGATACATCTTGCTGGCCCAGAGAATCCTGCGCAACGCCCTCCTGCTCCCCAAAATGTGGGATCGCAGGCAATGAAAAGCCAGCCCGTCTGGGCTGGCCTAAAACGGACAGCTGAGAGCTGACAACTGAGAGACTGCCTTACGTGCTCAATACCTTCTCGCGCTCCTCCGCGTCCTGGCGCTCCTCGCGCGGCGTAGACGGCAGCGCAAGCTCCAGCACCTCGTCGATGGTCTTCACGTAGTGCGTCGTTAATCCCTGCAACTGTTCCGGCGTCAGGTCTTCGTCCACATTCGTCTTGTTGTCGGCCGGCAGAATCACGTCGTGCACGCCCGCCCGTTTCGCGGCCAGCACTTTTTCCTTGATCCCGCCCACCGGCAGCACGTTGCCGCTCAGCGTGATCTCGCCGGTCATCGCCGTCAGTGAGCGAACCTGTTTGGCGGTCAGCAGCGACACCAGCGCCGTCACAATCGTCACGCCCGCCGAAGGCCCATCCTTCGGAATCGCACCCGCCGGCACGTGAATGTGAATATCGTGATTGGCGAAGAATTCTTCGTCCACACCCAATAGTTTCGCGTTCGACCGCACCCAGCTCAACCCGGCCTGCATGGATTCGCGCATCACGTCCTGAATCTGGCCCGTGATCGTGAGCCCGCCCTTGCCCTTCATCTGGTTGGCTTCCACAAACAGCACGTCGCCGCCCGAAGGCGTCCACGCCAGCCCCACCACTACGCCGGGACGTTTTGTGCGCTCGGCAATCTCGCCTTCGCTGCGAATCTTGATCCCGCCCAGAAATTCCTGCACGATCTCCTTGGTGACCACCAGCTTATCGGTCTTCCCTTCCGCCAGACGCCGCGCTTGCTTGCGGCAGATGGTGCCGATCGTCCGCTCCAGGTTTCTGACGCCCGCTTCCCGCGTGTAATGCCGGATGACATAGCTGACCGTCTCTTCGGGAAATTCGATCTGCTCAACCGTGATCCCGTTCTCGTCGATCTGTCGCGGGATCAGATACTGAAACGCAATATGAATCTTCTCTTCTTCGGTATAGCCCTGCAGTTCGATGATCTCCATGCGGTCGCGCAGCGGCTCCGCAATCGGATCGAGCATATTGGCCGTGGTAATGAACAGAACCTTCGACAGGTCGAACATCACGTCGAGATAATTGTCGCGGAACGTAGCGTTCTGCTCCGGGTCCAGCGCCTCGAGCAGAGCCGACGCCGGATCGCCGCGGAAGTCGCGGCCCACTTTGTCGATTTCGTCCAGCATGAAGACCGGGTCTTTGGTCTCCGCCCGCCGGATGCCCTGAATAATCTGCCCCGGCAGCGCGCCAATATAGGTTCGCCGGTGCCCGCGAATCTCCGCTTCATCGTGCACGCCGCCCAGCGACAACCGCACGAACTTGCGCCCCAGGGCCCGCGCAATAGACTTCCCGAGCGAAGTCTTGCCCACGCCCGGAGGCCCCACAAAGCACAAAATCGGCCCCTTCATGTTCGGCTTCAGCCGCCGCACCGACAGATAGTCGAGAATGCGGTCTTTTACTTTCTGCAAGTCGTAATGGTCGGCATCAAGAATCTCTTTTGCCTTCGGAATCTCAATCTCGCCCCCGGAAGTCTTGTTCCACGGCAGGATCGCCAGCCACTCGATGTAATTCCGCGTCACCGAGTAATCGGCCGCCATCGGCGACATGCGCGAAAGCCGCCCCAGTTCCTTCAGCGCTTCCTTCTTCACATCGTCGGGCATGCCCGCCGCTTCAATTTTCTGTTTCAGATCCTCTGTCTCGCGCGCGCCCTCGTCCTGCTCCCCCAGCTCTTTCTGAATCGCTTTCATCTGCTCGCGCAGATAGTATTCCCGCTGGGTCTGCTGCACGCGATCCTGCACTTCCGACTGGATCTTGTTCCGCAGTTGCTGCACTTCCAGCTCTTTGGCCAAATGCTGGTTGATCTTCTCCAGCCGCACCCGAACGTCGGTCGTCTCCAGCGTGTCCTGCTTGTCGGCGGTCGAAAGCGACGGCAGCGACGACGCGATAAAATCCACCAGCCGGCCCGGCTCTTCAATATTCATCGCGACCGTCGAAAGCTCGTCCGACAGCGTTGGCGAACCCGCCACAATCTGCTGGAACAGCGTCAGCACGTTCCGCTGCAACGCCTCGATTTCGGAATCCTTCGGCGGAATCGTCTCCGGAACCGTCACCACCTGCGCGCGCATAAACGGCGTAAGCTGCGCAAAATCGGCCAGCCGCACTCGCTCCAGGCCCTCTGCAAAAACGAAAAGGCTCTGATTCGGCATCTTGACGACTTTGTGTACCACCGCCAGCGTCCCAACCGAATACAGATCGGTCGGTTGCGGCACATCCACCCGTGCCTCCCGCTGCGCGACCACCACAATCGTTTTGTCGTCGCCCAGCGAGTTAATCAACTGCACTGAACTCTCGCGCCCTACCGTCAATGGCAGAACGGCGTGCGGAAACAGAACTGTGTCCCGCACCGGCAATATCGGCAGCGAACGCCCCGACGTTTCATAAGGAACAGGAGAATTAAGATCGCTCATGCTCTTCCCTTGAGTCATTTCCACTCAACTTTGATGAACCCAACTGCCAAAAAGATGCAAACACATATGCTAGGTCGTTGAATTCTAGACCTTTTTTGTGTTTTTGCAAGATATGAATTGCGCCAGGGCCCCACCCCGGTACTATCGGAGGGGACCATTCCAGGAAAGAAAACCCCTGCCACCTGCAAAACCGGGCAACTTCCGCCCCCGGCCAACTTAGCTGGACCCTAAAGTGTATTCCTCAACTGCTAAATACCGTCAGAACACGTGTTTTGCCAGATCTCCCTTAAAGATCAGTTCGTGCAAAACCCGCTCGTTCGCCGCATTCAGCTCATACACCTTCTGGTTATCGAGCGCCTTTCCCGGCAGCGGCACCAGCGTGCACTTGGCGCGCACTTCCACCGGCTTCTTCACGCCCACCTGCCGGAACACCATGATGTGCTCGGCTCCCTCCATCACGTGCCGGATTTCGTAGTTCCCCGAAGGCAACAGCGTGTCCGCCACTCTCACCTTCTCCGAAAAACTCACCCTGTAGACATCGGCCACACCCAGCTGATCTTGACCAGCAACCGCAAAGACGCCGAGCAGGCCAACGCCAATCGCCATTGCGAGCACCGCCTTAACCAAACGCATATCGTTTCTCCTCACCTCCAACCTACGCCTGGGCACACGTATGCTGCAATGCAGCACATCACAGCCTATTGTGACGAAAGGCTCCGCCCCTGGGCGCCCGATAAATCCCCAGCACCTTCACCAGTTCGGCCACCTCGCTCAGATGCCGCAGCGCATTCCGCAACTCCTGATCGTCACCCCGCAGCAAATCCACAAAAAATACATACTCCCACGGACGCCCTCGCAGCGGCCGCGACTCGATCTTGCTCAAACTGATATCGCGCAGCGCAAACACACTAAGGGCCTTGAACAACGCCCCGGGAATATTCTTTACGCTGAATGCCAGCGAAGTCTTGTCGGCCCCCCGCGCCGCTCGCGGCTTTCCTCGCCGGATCAGGAAGAACCGCGTAAAGTTCTTTTTGTCGTCTTCAATCCCGGCCTTCACAATCCTGCCGCCGTAGACCTCAGCCGCCCGCCGGCTGGCAATGCCCGCTGCATCCGTTAGCCGCTCCGCCATCACGTGTTTCACGCTGCCGGCCGTGTCGTAAAACGGCTCGGGCTTGAGCCGCGGATTCTTCGCAAACAAATCCCGGCACTGGTCGAGCGCCACGGGATGTGAAAATACCCGCCGGACGTCTCCCAGCTTGGTGCCCGGCAAAGCGATCAGGTTGTGCACAATGCGCAGCCGAAACTCCCGCACGATGTGTACATTGCTGCCCAGCAGCAAATCAAAATGCTCGGCCACCGAGCCCGCCAGCGAATTCTCGATCGGAATCACCGCTCCGTCCACGACGCCGCGTTTCACGCGGTCAAACACCTCAAGCGACCGCGCGCAAGGCACGACCGTCGCCCGCGGCACCATCGTTTCCGCCGCCTCATGGCTGAAAGAACCAAGCTCCCCTTGAATCGCAATCTTCATCAGCCCCTCCCGTTTCGCGAGGGTGAAGCCCTCCCAGGCCCCTTTGGCCTTATCGTAAGCGGCCGGCTTTGGTGGATTCGACTTCTCTTATGGCAATGCTATTGATCCCGATCCTAATCCGCCTTTGAGCCACGAAGTCCTCAGTCACAATCACTTCCCCTCGAACGTCAAAAGGAACTCCAAGGGGTTCGCTCTTTTCGACGGTCAGAAAATCCCTGAAGAACGAGGAATCGAGCGCTGCCGCGCCAACGATCATCGTTCCCTCAATGTCAGTATTCCAGGACGGATCATTGCCAATCGAGATATTCCAACCTGATGGTACATTGGGCAACTTAGCAATCCGCCCTGCCTTAATGTGTAGTTCAAATCCGACGACGCGCTCCTTAGGAGCAAGATGCAAAGAAGGGATCGAAATTGAAATCATTTGGCCTTGCGCAACTGCCCCTCTAGTCAGAGACAGCAGAACCAATCCACCTAGAAATACAATAGGTAATAGTCGACTTCTTGATTTCGTCTCCATTTGGCACACCTCATTTGTCCTCTGCCAGCGCCTTTCCCATCACCAGCGCATCCAGTTGGTTCGAATAGTACCCGTGAACCGTTTTCTCGACGAAATACCCTTTCCGCTTGTAGAAGCGGATGGCCGCGTCATTATTGACCGGAGTCTCCAGCTCAACCGCGATCGCCCCGTTCTCCCGCAGCCGATCTTCGGCAGCCGTCAGCAGCGCTGAACCCACACCCAGCCGCCGCGCCTGCTCAATCACATCGATCGTGATAATGTGGCCCACCTGCCGCCGTCTCTCCGCCACAATGAACCCCAGGATCCCCGATCCCGGCAACGCGTCGCGCCCCTTCCCGCCATCGCCCGGCCCTCCGTTCCCCTCGCTTTCAGCCACCAGCGTGAACGACGTTGGCCGACGCATGTAAAACGCCAATTCCGGCTGCGAGTACGCCAGTTGTGGATCGAAGCAAGCCTGATCGATCCGCCACAGCGTCTCGAAATCGCTCTTCTCAAATTGGCGGATTCCGAACGACACGCCGCCATTGTAGCGGGATTGCCGTAAGCTCATCGGCAAAACCCCAACATGCGGCAATATCTTCCTCACGACGGAAACCGCCTGTTCTTTGCGGTCTGCCTTCCGCCGCCCATTTGCCTCAATTGCGAAGGTGAAAAAGGCTCCGGCCTCCGCCACTCATTTTTCTGTCTTCCTCCACTTGCGCATTCACATCCGGCGGAAGTACGATTTTCGGGAGAGGCAGCTTTGTGGGGCGTTGGGTTCTAATCGATGTCGGCGTCGCAGCAGGCGTTGCCTTGCTCTGGTACAGTTGGTTTGTCCGTTATAACCGGCGTCGGGCTGCGAGCGTTCTCGAGTGGCTCCAGGCAGCCTGTCTGGGCAAGGGACGTCTCACCAATCTCGAGTGGCAGGCCAACAGCTCCCGCCTGAAAGTGAACCTGCATCTTGCCACGCGCTGGTTTGACGATGCCTGCGTTACTATTCGACTGCTGCCGCGTCCGCTGCCTGCGAAATGGGCCCTCAGCCGTTTCCGCCAGGAGCGCGAAACGCTCACCTTCGAGGCCGATATGGGATTCCCTCCGGGATTCCATCTCGATATCGTCCGTCACCGCTGGACTGGCCAGACCGGGGCAAAGAAACCGGTTCGCAAATGGACGATCAGCCGCCCTGACCCGATCGTTCTCACTACCAAAGAAGACTGGCCCGTCGAACTGACCCCGGTCGTGAATGCCCTCGCCAGTTGCCGCGACAAAGACTTCGTCAACGTGCGCTTCAATCAAACCGCGCCCCACTTCGCCGCCACGGTCGGCCTCGACAGCCTGTCGGACCAGAAATCCGCCAGCGCCGTGCTTGGACTGTTCCGCGAACTCGCCGCCAGTTCCTCCGCCAAGCAGCACTAAGAAACGCGGTTCGCCGCTCGTCTTCGCTGTTCGTCGTGAGCGACACCGCCAAATAATCCACTCGCGCGGAAATAGTTCACGGGGGGAAAAGCGAACGGCGAATAGCGAACGCGAACAGCGGCGTTCCTACTCCGGCTCCGACACAAACCGGTATCCCACTCCCCGTACGGTGAGCAGGTGCTTCGGATGCGACGGGTCTTCCTCAATGTACCGCCGCAGCCGCACCACGAAATTATCGATGGCGCGCGTATCGGTATCTTCGTGCAATCCCCACACATCTTCCAGCAGCGCCTTGCGCGAAACCACGCGTCCCGCGCTGCGCACCAGGTAGCGGAGAAGTTCCGCCTCCATCACCGTCAGGTGAATAATGTTTCCGAGGCTTCGCAATTCGAGTTCAGCAAAGTCGATCGATTTGCCCGCGAATCGAAATACGTCATCCGGCTTCGCCGCCTCAGGCCGCGAATTTTCCTCGGATGGGTGCGCATGGATCGCGCCCGCCATCGGGGCGCTAAGCTGGGTGCCACCAAACGCCGCGCTCTGCTTCATCCATACGCTGCGTCGCAGCAGCCCATCCAGCCGCGCAATCAGAATCGACAGCTCAAACGGCTTTGGCAGATAGTCGTCCGCCCCGGAAGCGAACCCCTGCAGAACATCCTCCGGCCGCCCGCGCGCCGTCAACATCAGAATGGGCACGTAGTTCTGTTTCTCGCGCAGCAGCGACGCCACCTCGAAGCCGCTCTTGCCCGGCAGCATGACATCCAGAACCACGGCATCGAAATGTTCCGCCCGCTCCACCAGCCGCGAAAGCGCTTCTTCCCCGTCGCCCGCGACTTCTACGCCGTGACCTTCGGCCTGCAGGTTGAACCGCAAACCCTGCGCCAGGTGAGCCTCGTCTTCCACGATCAGCACGCGGCTCATGCCACTCTCCGCGGCAATTCCAAAGTCACAGTCGTTCCCTTCCCCTCTCCCTCGCTTTCGGCAAACACGCGCCCGCCGTGATTCTTCGCAATCGACCGCACAATGAACAA
This sequence comes from uncultured Acidobacteriaceae bacterium, assembly GCA_963791085.1. GTDB lineage: Bacteria > Acidobacteriota > Terriglobia > Terriglobales > Acidobacteriaceae > Acidiflorens. Next base: position 2,088,199 of record CAWBQG010000001.1, read on the forward strand.
TCCCAGCCCCGTTCCCTTCACCCGCGCACGTCCCCTCTGCCGCACCCGGTAAAAGCGCTTGAAAATCCGCTTCAGCTCATTCTGCGGAATGCCCACCCCGCGATCGCGCACCCGCAAAACGACGTTTTCTTCGTCCGGCGCCGAAAGCTCAACCCCAATGTGCACCCCGTTCGGCGAATACTTGACCGCATTATCGAGCAGATTCGTCACCGCCGTGTGCAGTTCTTCGGGATCCCCCAGCACACCCCCGCTGCCCGCTTGCGAAACAGTTTCCCGGTAATCGAGATTCTCCGGCCCCAGGTGATGTCGGTTCCGGGCCAGCTCCACGCACTCCTGCACCACCGAATTGAAATCCACCGGAATGCGCTGCCCGGACGCCTTCTTCTGCGCCACCGCCCCGGCTTTCAGCACCTGTTCCACGGTGACCGTCAGCCGCTCGGTATCGACCAGCATCGACTGATAAAACTCGCGCCGCTGCGCCTCATCCAGTTCGCGCCGCTGCAGCGTTTCAAGATAAAGGCGAATGGAGGCGATCGGCGTCTTCAGTTCGTGGGTGACCGCATTGATAAAACTGTCGTGCTGCTCATTGCGCCGAATCTCGCGCACCAGAAAGATGGTATTCAGAACCAGCCCGGTGACAATCGCGCCAAAGAAGATGACGCCAAGAAAAACCTTGATCCCTTCCCGCCAGTTCAGGATGATCCAGCCCGAGCCCACGGCAAACGCCGCCGCCGCCAGACATACGCCGAAGGTGAGAAAGAACGCAATCGCTTTGCGCCGGCTGGAGATTCGCACAGGAAGATTGTAGCGATTTCACCGCCGAGACGCTGAGACCGCCGAGAAAAGCGAGGGGCTGATCGCGCGGGGGGCGGGACGGTGCCAGGTGGGAGCCGCCGAGTTGTGAGTCCAAATGCGCTAGGCTCAAGACCGTCCATGAGCATGATTGCGATTCTTCGCCAGCTACGTAGCCACGCGGTTGGCGAAAGGGATTGGGGGCGATGCAAAAAGGCTCTCGAAGGCGGCCACGCGGCCTGCTTCAAGAGCCTTTACCAAGAACTAAAAACTGACCACTGACAACTGCCCTTCTAATCGTTGCCCGCGGCCGTTGCCACCATCCCTGCCGCCTTCAGATCCCGTACCAGCTCCGGTTTCGGCGGCAAATTGTCGAGCGAAATCTTGTACACATGCCTTGCCAGTCCCAGTTTCTTGAGCGTCCAGATCCCGTACCAATTCATGTCTACTTCATACCAGCGCATGCCATGCCGCGCCGAGACCGGATGCGCATGATGATTGTTGTGCCATCCCTCTCCAAACGTGAGCAGCGCCACCAGCAGGTTATTGGTCGACAAATCTTTGGTCGCAAACCGCCGCGATCCCCAAATGTGCGTGATCGAGTTCACCGCCCAGGTGGCGTGCAGTCCGACCACCACGCGCGCAAATACTCCCCAAAGCAGCCAGGGCAGCCCGCCAATGGCAAAAAGAATCACGCCGACAATAATGTTGCTCGTCCAGTGGTACTTCGTCAGCCAGACGTGAACCTTGTCTTTCGTCAGATCGGGAACGTAGCGCGCCAGCGTGGTCGTGTCGTGGTGCATGGATCGCCCCGTAAGAATCCATCCCATATGCGACCACCACTTGCCGTCAATCGGCGAATGCGGATCGCCCTCCACGTCCGAAAACTGATGATGAATGCGGTGCGTCGCCACCCAGAAAATCGGCCCGCCCTCGAGCGCCAGCGTAGCGCACCAGGTCAGAAAATATTCCACCCACTTCGGTGTCTTGTATCCACGATGCGTCAGCAGCCGGTGATACGCCATCCCGATCCCGAGGCTGCCCGAAATCCACCAGAGGAAACACGCGACAAAAAATGCTTTCCACGTAAAGAAAAACAGCGCCGCCACCGCGCCTACGTGAAACAGAATCATGGCCGTCGCGGTGCCCCAGTTAAAACCGTCGCTCTGCGTGCCGTTTTTGCCGTAACCGGCCCCGCTCCCCGACGTGTTCAATGTTTCCGTAAAGTTTTCGCTCATCCGTTTTCTCCCGCTTGCCGTTTCGCAGAAGCCCCATACGACAATACCAAGACTCCCCAAAATCCCGTGTAATACTTGTGTAAGACCCGCTGCCCACAGGGGTTACCGCGGTAACGGTTCCCCGTGGAGTTCCCCAATAAACCCTCACTCGCACGGCCCGGCCCAAAACACTCCTCCGTATCAAGCGTGATTCCGAATACGTAGCCGGGTGATGCAAGGCCTTCCCGCCGGGCCCTGCCCGGTCGTAGAATTGCCCTGTATTTTGCTGCGTACTCCCGAGTCGGAGGTCGCCGTGTCAGGAAAGTACCGTTTCAAGAAGATCGCACCCATTGCTCTGATCCTGTTTCTGTTTGTCTGTGTGCTCGGAGCGCAGCTTCCCGCGCAAGCACAAGAAAAATCCAATCCCGTAAAGCCCACAGCCGAATCGCTCGCCAAAGGCAAGAAGTTGTACAAGATCGACTGCGCCATGTGCCATGGCGAAAACGGCGACGGCAAAGGCGACATGGCTTCGGACATGAAGAACGTCACCGACTTCACCAATCCCGATGTCCAGAAGAATTCGACCGATGGCCATTGGTTCCAGATCATTCGCAAAGGCAAAGGCGAAATGCCGCCCGAAGGCGAGCGCGCCAAAGACGACGACATCTGGAATGTGGTGAACTACATCCGCGCCTTCGCGAAGAAGTAGATTGAGTGGCAAGTAGTTCGTGTGCGAGATGCGTTATGTTGCGCGGGCAGTCCTGTCCCGCGCAACGCGGACGCCCACATCGGTCCACGTAGGAACAGCCGCCCTCGCCTGTTCCAGCCGAGCGAAGCTCGGCGATGCCCGTCGATCCTACTTGATCTCCGGTGGTAATCCTGGGGTCATACCAGCCAACATTCCGTAGAACGCTGGCACGTGAATCCTCTCTCCAAGAAAGCTAGCGTGCAGCCGTTCAGAACCCGCGCATTCAATTAGCGCGAGCGGCTCGGCATCGGCCCTCGTCGGGCGGCTCCACGATGGCCGATACTCAAGACATGTCAAAGTCGCCTTGCCGATCGGGAAGTCACGTCGAGCCAAAGCGGGTCCCCGAGTTAATGACCAATGTTTGGGCTCGTCGAGCTCCGCAATCTCCACTCCCCAACTGGAGGTTGGAAGATCACCAGGATGCAGGTATCGCTTAAAGCCCAAAGCCATGCCCCGTACTGCGATGCCGCCCAACCCCGAGGCGCCAGTGAGCGAGTTAGTGTACTGGGAGACTATGATCCATGTTGGAGGGATAGTGACTTCGTATCCGGGCAACTGACCCGCCCGCGGCCGTTGCACGTGGGTAAGGAAACCCCAGACCTCCGGCAAGAAAAGGAATACCGTCAACACGACCACTGACGGAATCCACAGCGACCAACGGATTCCCCGTTCCCGCCACCTAAGTTCGCGGGCACTAATCCCCGCCTGGCGCTCGGCCAGCCATCTGGACGATTCAAGCGCCACACTCCGCCTCCGGGACTCTCTGCTAATAAAGAACAACAGGATCGGCACCGTTATCAAAATTGCGATCCGGCACAAGTAAAGGGCAGCCGAGAACAGGGCTGAACTTTTTTCAACCAGCGCCAAGGGGAGCGCTACTAGCAACGACAGCAAGAGAAGTCCGGGCGCTGTAACGAAATAGATCGCCGCCCTCCGTTTCCAGTGATAGCGCCCATAAAGCATCTGGGAAAACAGGACAGCCATACCTGGGATGGTTAGGAACTGTGCAAATACAATGATTGGACCCCATACGCTCGGGTAGGTTCCGTACATCAGCGGATAAGTCAGTAGCAATAACGTCTCGAACAGCGCGTACCCAGCAACCACCGCGATGATGAGGATGGCTCTTCTCAATGTATGGTGGACGTCCAGCCAGAAGCGCCCGCAACCTAATCCTTCTGAGGAAGCACCTCCATCTGATTAGACACCGCTGCTCACCTCTTAGGCCGCGCTCTTCACCTCCACCCCCGCCCACTTCTCCAGCAGCGTCAGCGTCGCCGCATAATCCAGATCGCTCTGCCCTTCCTCGGCCGCCACGTCATACACTTCTTCCACCGCTTCCAGCCCCGGCAGACGCACGCGCGACTCCTTCGCTGCCGCCAGCGCCAGGCGAATATCTTTCAGCATCAGCCGCAGCGGAAAATTCGGCGAAAAATCGCGCTTCATAATAAATGGAGCCTTGTATTCCACCACCCCCGACCGCACCATCGAAGCCTGCACCAGCGGCAGCAGCCGTTCAATCTCCACGCCCAGCTTGGTGGCCAGCGTCAGCGCCTCCGCGAAACCCTCAAAAATCAGCGCGATTTGCAGGTTCATCACCAGCTTCGTGGCCTGCCCCTTGCCCGTTTCGCCCATGTGGAACACCTGCTTGCCCATCGCATCAAACAGCGGTTGCAGGCGCGCCAGCACAGCCTCATCGCCGCCCACCATAAAGATCAGACTGCCTCCCGCCGCCGCGATCTTCGAACCGGTCATCGGAGCATCCACGTAGTCCACTCCCCGTGCCTTCACTCGCCCGGCAAATCGTTCCGTCGCCGAAGGAGAAATTGTGCTCGAATCGGCAATAATCATCCCCGCCTCCAGCGACATTTCCGCGCCGTTCGCGCCAAACAACACGTTCTCTACCGCCTTCGTGTCCGAGACGCACAGCCACACGACCTCGGCGCCCTGCGCCGCATCCGCTGGAGTAGCCCCTGTTCGCGCACCCTCCAAATCTTCGCCCGCCGTCCGATTCCACACCGCGACTTCGTGTCCCGCCTTCACCAGGTTGGCAGCCATCGATCGCCCCATAATTCCTAATCCCAAAAAAGCAACGCGCATGGTGTCTCTCCCCAAAAATTAGATTTATACGGGCCCCGTTCCCCCGCCGGTGTCATTCCACAGGTCCCAGGCACGCATCCTACCCACAATTCTCCGCGTCATCCGGAGCGCGGCGAACGATCTGTGCACCTTGCCGGCGTCACCGCTCCCTTGGCCCCCTGCCGTTCCTTGCCATTCATCTGCCTTGAATTAGATATGACCACCAAAGTAACGGTCAAGGAAAACGCATTTGTCATACACTGGAGATTCACGGCAAGGGAAGGCCCGTGCGACAAAGTCGTGGAGAATCCATGCGTCCGATGCGGCTTTTGCGGCATCCAAACTAGGAGACGCTGGGTTTCTTAGAACCAGCCATGCACGTAAGGAGCGGGCTGGCGCAAGCAATGTTAAAGTCCTCATTGAAAAATCCTGCGCTCCGCAAACGAGCGACCCAGTTCACCCGTTTGGTGCGGCATTCCGCCGTCACACCTCGCACCGGCAAAACCCACAAGCCGCAGCTGGTTTCAAACGGCAACATGGGTGTCACGTTTATCGGGCATTCCAGCTTCTTTCTCCAGATTGGAGGAATGAACGTTGCCATCGACCCCAACTTTGCGCGCTGGCTCTTTGTTCTGAAGCGGCTGCGGCAGCCCGGCCTGCATTTGCGCGATCTCCCGCCCATGGACCTCGTGCTGGTGACCCATGCTCATTTCGATCACCTGCACCGCCATTCGCTGCGCGCCATCGCCCGGCAAACGCGCCGCGAGATCGGAAGCGCTCCGACGCTGATTGTCCCGCATCATGTCTTTGATCTCGTCTCCGACCTCGGCTTCAAGAAGATTATCGAACTCGATTGGTGGAACGCCTGCAAACTTGGTGCGCTTGAGATCACGCACGTCCCCTCCCGCCATTGGGGAGCGCGCGTGATCAAGGATTCGCATCGCGGTTATGGCGGATTCGTGCTGCGCTCCGGCAAGCATTCCGTCTATCATGCGGGCGACACGGCCTACTTCAACGGCTTCGGCGAAATCGGCCGCCGCTTGGCTCCCGAACTCGCCCTGCTCCCCATCGGAGCCTACGATCCGCCGCAATTTCGCAACGTCCATACCAGCCCGGCCGATGCCCTGCAGGCTTTTCTCGACCTCAAGGCCCGCTGGATGATCCCCATGCATTACGGAACCTTTCGTCTGTCTCACGAGCCCATCGACGAGCCTTTGCAACTGCTCGAGCGCGAAGCCGTCGCCGCCCGCGTGAAAGACAGGATCGTCGTGCTTGAAGAAGGCGTCACCCGTGTGTTTTGAGCTTTTTCTGCCGTTTTTATGCTTGCGAACCGGAGTAACTTCCGGGTAATTCGCCTCCCAGTAACCGCGCGGATGCATGCTATACTGCGCTAATTAGGGGTGGGTCCAGCACCATCCACTCGCCTGCCCAAGGATTTGGAAACATGGCCCGTAGTTCTCGTCGTTCGCTCTTCCTGATCGTTTTTGTTCTCGCTCTGTTCGGCCTCCTCGGTATGCTGTTCGCGCAGAGAATCAACCCCTCTGCCGCCCCCAGCTCCGATTCCGATGTGCGCGAGAGTCTCAAGCAGTTCACCCAGGTCTATGAGACGGTCGAGCAGAACTATGCCGACCCGGTGAACCCCGACAAGGCGATCTACAACGGCGCCATCCCGAGCATGCTCCACCAGCTCGATCCCCACTCCAATTTCTTCGACCCCAAATCCTATTCCGCGCTCCGCGAAGAGCAGCGCGGCAAGTATTACGGCGTCGGCATGACCGTCGGCCCGCGCAACAATAAAGTCATCGTGATCGCGCCGTTTGTCGGCACGCCCGCTTATCGCGCCGGCATCCGTCCCGGTGACATCATCGCCGCCATTGATGGCAAGCCCACCGACAACATGAGCACCTCCGACGTAGCCGATCTGCTCAAAGGCCCCAAAGGAACCACCGTCCGCATCACCATGCTGCGCGAAGGCGCCGACCATCCGCTCGAGTTCAGCGTCGTCCGCGACGAGATTCCCCGCTACAGCGTCGATCTTCATTTCATGATCAAGCCCGGCATCGGCTACATGCACATCTCCGGATTCCAGGAGACGACCGAGCATGAAGTCTCCGAGGCGCTCGATCAAATGGGAGACGTCAAGGGTCTGATTCTCGATCTGCGCCAGAATCCCGGTGGCCTGCTCAGTGAAGGCGTGGGCGTAGCCGACAAATTCCTTAAGAAGGGACAGCTCATCGTCTCCCATCACGGCCGCTCCTCACCCGAAAAGCGCTACGTAGCCGCGCGCGGCAATGGCGGCAAGGATTATCCCCTCGTCGTCCTGGTCGATAAAGGCACTGCCTCCGCCGCCGAGATCGTCTCCGGCGCCATTCAGGATCACGACCGCGGCCTCATCGTCGGCGAAACTACTTTCGGCAAAGGCCTCGTTCAAACCGTTTATCCGCTCGCCGAAAACACCGGCCTCGCCCTCACCACCGCCAAGTACTACACGCCCAGCGGACGCCTCATTCAGCGCGATTACTCCAATCTTTCTCTCTACGACTACTATTACAACCGCGAAAGCGAAGACAACAACGCCAACAAGGAAGTCAAGCTCACCGACGGCGGCCGCACCGTCTACGGCGGCGGCGGCATAACGCCCGATGTCAAGCTGCCTCCTTACAAGAGCAACAAGTTCCAGGATTCCATGCTGCAGCACTACGCCATCTTCAACTTCGCCAAGAACTATGCGAACGGCCACAAGATCACGCAGGGCTTTGAAGTCGACGACGTCATCCTGCTCGATTTCCGCAAGTTTCTCGACGAGGAAAAGCTCGCCTACACCGAAGCCGATCTGCTCGAGAACAACGACTGGCTCCGCTCCAGCATCAAGAGCGAAGTTTTCGTTGACGCTTTCGGCCAGGAAGAGGGTTTAAAGGTGCGCGCCGAAACCGATCCCGAGGTCGTGAAGGCCCTCGAGCTCATGCCCCAGGCCCGCGCCCTCGTTGACAACGCAAGAAAGTTCATCGCCTCCCGCAACGCCGCCACGCCAGCCTCACGCTAGGCGGTTCGTCGAAATTCGGGTAAGTATGTCATCCCGACCGGAGCGGAGTGGAGGGACCTTGTGTTTTCAGGCAGGGTGCTCCACGTTCCGCGGTTTTCGAAACCGGGGATTCCGTTCGGCAAGAGTCCATCCAGAAACCGAATTCGCTCCTTACATCACCCCAGTACCCGCATACTCTCTTGAGTCCGCGTCCATAAAGCCCCACAATACTTGCGGCAACCAATACTGACTTGCCCGCATAAAACATGTTCCACCCTGAACCCTCGATCCCCGCGCTCCTGATCGCCGTTTGCGCGGGCGTTCTCGACTGGCGTTTCCGCCGCATTCCAAACTGGCTCACCGTCTCAGGAGCGGCCGCCGGCATCGTCGCCAACACAATTTTTTACCGCTTCTCCGGCTTGAAAACTTCCCTGCTCGGCCTCGCCCTCGGTCTGGCCATACTCTTGCCCTTCGTTGCCATCCGCAGCCTGGGAGCGGGCGACTGGAAGCTAGCCGGCGCCCTGGGAGCCTGTCTTGGCCCGCGCCCGCTTCTCACCGTTCTCGTCGCCGCCATTCTGGTCGCCGGCCTCATTGCGCTCGCCGTCGTAATCTGGAAAGGAAGGCTGCTGCAAACGCTGCTGAACATCGTTGGCCTGCTCGCCGCAATCTTCAGCCTGCGTATGCCCGGCGCCGAGGTCTCGCTCGACAACCCGCAGTCCACCAAAATTCCCTTTGGAGTAGCCCTAGCCGCAGCCACCGTCCTCTACGTAGCAGCCGCCTTCCTGGGCAAGATCTAGGAGTTCCCTGCCCCCCACGGCGTTGTCATCCCGACCGGAGCGCCGGCGAAGCCAAGCGGAGTGGAGGGACCCTGTGTTCCATCGCTACCGGGGACCCCGTCGCCCCTATATCAACCGTAACGCCCCCTGTCCAAATTCGCCATTCCCCGCCCAATTTGCCGCTATTATAATGTCGGATCAGCAACAGCCCGGGCCAAGCCCACCATGAAGCCATTCGCCGACAAATTGCGCAGCACCGAAGCCGCCGAAATCGCCGAAGCCGCGCTTGTGCTGCCCGTCGTCTTTCTCTTTCTGCTCGGCATCGTCTGGTTCGGACGCGCCTTCAATATCTACTCCACGATCCAGCAAGCGGCCCAGCAGGGCGCGCTCGCCGCCGCCCGTCCCACCTGCGCCACCTGCGGAAATGCCCCGAATAGCACCGCTGCGGTAAGTACCGTCGTCGAGAATGTAATGAAAGCTTCGAATCTCGATACCAGCAAAATCGTTGCCTATACGCCTGCCGCGCCCACCCTCTGCGCGAGTCCCTATCCCGCCGGCAGTTGCTCGCCCGCTGCCGATAACGTCACGGTTTGCTATAACGTGCAACTGAATCCCTCGGTTTCGCCGCCCGTCTGCGGTACCGTGGTGAGTTTTCGATACCCTTTCTCATTCAATATTCCCTTCGCATCGCCGACAGTGAACCTGACGGCGCTCGCGCAGAGCCGTATGGAGAACTGAATGAGCCGCTCGATCAACCTCCGGATGCGCATTCTGTGCCAAGCTGCCAAGCATCTCTGGTGCGAATCTGAGGGTTCCGCGATTTTGGAATTCGCCATTGCTCTGCCCTTACTCGTTGTCTTCACCATCGGCATTTACGACTTCAGCGCCGCCTTCGACGAGAAGCAGAAAATCGAGCAGGCCGCGCAAGAGGGCGCCATCGTCGCCGGAGCGCAGCCCACCAGCGACCTCTTCAGTGACCTGACCGCCAACGCCAACCCTCCTTCCCTGCAGCCCGTAGCTTCCGCCGTCCTCAATTCTCTAGCCGGGAGCGGCGTGACCACGGCAGCCTGCGCCCCAGGCGCACCATCCGCGCCGTCTGGCCTTACTTGGACCTATACCATCAGCGGCTGCTCCAGCGCGTACCCGTCCGATAATCTGGTGATCGCGATTAACCGCGGATGGGTCTGTTCCTCGATCTGGCCCACACCTGGCACCGGGCGTTGTGCATCCGCTCCGCCAGAAGCCGTGGGCACAACCGTTACCATTACGTACTCTTATCACTGGCGGTTCAGCAGCGTAATTCAGTTTTTGGTTCCGGGCGCAAGCTACGCGGCTCAGACCTCTTTGACCGAGGCCTCCACCGTCCACAACCAGATGTGAGGATGCTTTGCGACGCTATCTAATAAATTCCGGCCGGAAGAACGAGCAGGGCCTGATTATCACGCTGGTTGCGATTTTTATGCTGGGTGTGGTCGGCGCCATGGCCGCCCTTGCCATTGACGTTGTAACCCTCTACACCGCCCGCAGCGAGGCCCAGCTCGCCGCCGACGGTGCCGCGCTCGCTGGCGCGCGCGTCTTGGCTAACTCCGGAATGACCTCCGACCCCAACGCCGTAGGCGATGGTCTGAGGGACAACGCGATTACCCTCGCCACGGCAGTCGCCACGCAGGTTGCCGCGAGCAATCAGGTCGGCGGCAGAACCCTGAGCCCAACCGCAGGCTCCCCCTGCTCGGCCGGAGAAATCTGCGTCACCATAAACACCGGACTCACCAACTTCCTCGCCAACCCCCGCGTCACCGTTACCGTGCAACGCTCGGATCTCCCAACTTTCTTTGCCCGCATTTGGGGAACTACACAACTCGCCGTGAAAGCCACCGCCACCGCCGAAGGGTACAACCCGTCCACCCTCGGCGGTACTGGCGCCAACGAGCCCGCCGTCGCACCCATCTGCGTGAAACCCTGGATATTGCCGAATCTGGATCCCAGCTCTACTCCCACTCCGGGTGCGAATCCAATCTTCAACGCAAACGGTTCGATCAACACTACGACCCTCCTCGGCTGGGAGACACAAAGTCAGACGACACCCTCAGCCGCGCCCGCTGGAACTTATTTGAGTGTGGCCTGCCCCGGCGGAGATTGCAGCGTAGGTTTACCCGCGCCGAAGCCATGGCTATATTATCCCGGTGATCCCGGCGTTTTCACTCCGCCGGCCGCGTCATCCGCTACCTGCTCCCCAACAACCGCCGGCTTTACTCCGACCCCATATCAGCTCAGCATCGCTGGCTGCATGCAGGCGCCAATCTCCTGCAACCAATCCGTGCTCATTGACACGACTAACTATCCGACCCGCGATTCCGAAGCTGCCTCGGCCGTGAATTGCCTCGCTCACGCAACTGGCAACAAGGCCGATAGAATGGATGAAACCACATACGCTAAACCCTACTATCCGTTTGAGTTCTTAGCTGGAGGCGATGCCCCGCTGGTTGGCGCAGGCGTCATCACGGAGGGGAAGGACATCGCTGTCAGCGATTCGGTCGTAACCGTCCCCGTCTTCAACCTGCTCACCAACCCCGCGACCATCATCGGATTCGTGCAGCTGTTTCTTAATCCGGAAGGACGTCACGTGCATATGACTGGCGTCCAGGCATACCAGATTCACACCATGGTCATAAACATGGTCGGCTGCGGCACGTCCGCCTCAACAACCTCCACTTCCTACGGCAACGGCCCATCCGCCGTCCCCGTCCGCTTGATTACGCCCCCTTTGCCCTAGCAGACAAAATCGCGCAAGAGACGCGATGGAATTTCTCAAACGCCGTCTCGCCTCGTTCCTCCGTCATCGCGGTCGAAGGCCCTTGACTCGCCTGTTAAAATAGAGTTACAGCAATTCAGGCATTGCGGGTGCGCGTTCGCTTTGACAACTGAACCGGAGCCTTTGCCCCACGACTCGTGCCGTATAGCGCCTTGTGGGGTGGGCAAGCGAGCAAAAACCGGCAGAAACGACGCTAACTTCTCATTCCGGAATACTTTACGCATAAGTCATTATTCCGGAATACTTTGCAAGGAATTTCCCGCCAAGTCAATGATTCCGTTAGACCGGTGGTAGGGGGGTAGGGGTAATCACTACTCGTTAAACACTGCGGGTTTTCGGGACCCGTTTCTTGTGACCGGAAACAGATCTGATTGAAGAACAGCCCTAGAAGATGTTCGCTTCGCGCCGCGTCAGGATGACGCGCTGCAGCGACAGTTCGTTGCCGACGAAAATAAAGTTGTAGGAAGATCCGTTCAGCAGCGCGCCCAGCACATCCCGCGCTGGACCTGGCCCAAGATTCGCCACCACTTGTTCCTGCTCTGCTCCCGCCGGAATCGCGATCTCGGCTTGCGTTTTCATCTGCACTTCGAACAGCACTTGCGAGAGCGTCGCCTTCTCCGCGTGAATGCTCAGCATGCCATTTTCATAGGAGACACTCACCGCCGGCTTCGGCGGTTCTGCTGGCGCAACCGGAGCTGCCGGAACGACCGCAGCCAGCGTCGGAAGGTTTGCGCCGGTAACAGCCGGAGCTGCCACAGCGTTCATCGGCGAGGCGCTGGAAGTCCTCGCAGCAGGAACGCTCGCAATTGGATATCTGGAAATCGTCACACTGGCCGTGAGAGCGCCCGTCTTCTCAAGTTTGGCCGGCGCAAGCTTGGCCGCCGCGATCGCAGAGTTCGACACCAGCGTAGCCTCCCGCAGATGTGCGCCCGCTGGCCCGCCCGCCGCCACATTCGCCCCACCCAGTTTCACCACCACCGCATTCGACGAGGTCGAAATCCGATAAGCCTGAGCTTCGGCCAGGTCGAGCACAATTCGCGTGATTGGAGGATTGCTGAAGAACAGGCCGGAGCGAACACTCTTCAGCGCCCCGCGATTCACTGTCAGCGCCCGTAACTCCGCCGAAGGAAGAGCGCCGGGAAAATCCACCACAATGCGATCCGGTCCCGCAATCGCCTGCGTATTGGGTGACACTGGCGTGCCGGAAGTCTGGATCTCAACCTCCATTGCGTCCGCAGTGCCGCGCACCACAACGTGTTCGACCGTCGCGGTCTTTTGGGCGGCCAGTGGTCCCGCAAGAAGGGCTACCGAAAGCAGGGCTCTGAAATACAGCGTACGTAACATGGTCAACTAGGCAGAAGTGTAGCAGTTGTCAGGGCAGGCAAATTACTCGGAAGTCGTAGTACTAATTGTGAACTGGATTCATGCTGCAGGAACGCCCTAACCTTTGCGCAGGGCCTTGCTCGCTCGGCATCGCCAGCCAATCGTGCACAATCCCGTTGCCAGCAGAATCATCGTCGCAGGTTCCGGCGCCACCGGCTTCTTGCGATGAGGCGGGCAATCCTTCCCGCCGCCATCTACCGGGCAATTCTTGGGAGGTAATGGCAAAGAGTAGGTAACGTACGGAAAGAGAAAGTTACTCGCGAACATCTGCGGCGAAGTCGGTTGTCCCGCCGGCAACTCAGGCTGGCCAAGCATGGCCCGGAACGGCACAGCCGGACCGAGCGGTTCGAGCGCCACGGGCTGGTCCAGAACGTCTTCTTCCGGCTCCTCGTTCGAAACCTCCGGTTTGGCCGTGTCGGAAACCTGATTCCCGCACTTCGCGCGCGCGGTGATTTTGCCGTCGGTCAGCAGCATTTCGCCCGCCTGCAACCGGATCCTCTTTTGGGTCCAGAAGACTGTGTCGCGAATGCGATAGGAAACGTAGACGTCGCGGGGCTCCGCCAACCGGACCAGGTGCGCCCGGCTATAGTCAAACTGTCCAAAATGCCGCGCCACCGCCCGGTCGCTGGCCGCGGCTTGCCGCAGCGCCTGCGCGCTCGCCAGTCCGCCCGGAACCACTGAGTACGGATAAACACCCGGAACCCGCGCCACGTACACCTGACGCTTGCTTGACTGGTGTGACACGAATCCGAGATCCTGCCGCGCAGTTCTCGCCCAGACCGAATCCGCTATTGCTTGGGAAGTTTTCACGGAAGGAGGAAGGAAAAAACGCGCCGCGCCTTGCCAGCAAAAAATGGCCAGCGCAAGCACTCCTACGGACGCGACAAGAATACGCTCGTTCCTAAGGCGACGCTGATACCAACTTCTTCTGCGTCGCAGGGGACTCCCATTCGCACGGTCGCTCAGAAAGCACTCTCCTCGACATCCAGAACAGCAGGCAGAGAATCACTGACTCACGTACTGCACTCGAACATCCAAACTTTTTCTCTTGCCTGACATTTGCAACCGTTTTGAATGCAGTCAGTTAATAAAAATTAGAAGGAACATACTAGCACCGCGCAGCGCGAATTTCATCACAAAAAATGAAAAAATATTTCCCCTCCCCCTGTGGAAATCCCCGCCAGACGCGGCTTCTCGCCTTCCGCTTTAGCGAACACATGAATGAATTGTTACAGGCTGCAACGCTGGCCGCTGGCTGCGGAAGATTGGCGCACGCCTGTCTAACGTCGAGAAGAACGGGCGAGTCGGGGAGCCCTACGGCTGTGGGCGATCGTTCGCGCAACCGTGCGCTTGCAGCCAGGCTTTGGCCTGCTCGTGGGTATTGGCTACTTCGTCTTGCGTCAATTCCGTGGAGATATCCTGAAGATGCGAATCGGCGTTCTCATCGCCTTGCGCGAGCGCCAAGTCATACCAGAAGTAGGCTTTAGCGTAATCCTGCGAAACTCCTTTACCCGCCCAATATTGCGCTCCGAGCGCCGAAAGCGCCGGAGTATACTTTTGTTCCGCAGCCCGCCGGAACCACTCGATCGCATCCCGATCGCTTTGCCGAACGCCGTCGCCGTTGAGGTAAAGCGTGCCCATCCGCCACTGCATTTCAGCATCGCCATGCTCCGCCAATTTGCCAATATCTTCCGGCGTCGCGCCAGGCGCCTTCCTCGGTTTCGGCGGTGCCTCGCGGGAATAGTCCACATCGGACATTGGAAACAGTGCTGGACCTTGCCAGCTCACAATTGCGATTACCGCCAGCACTGCCACCGCACCGAACACACGCCGGTTCCGTATGCGACGCCGATACCAGCTTCGCCTGCGCCGCACCGTAGTGACATCGACATCAGTGACATTCGCCTGATCGCTCAAGAATTCACTCCCAAGTCTTGCGTTGCGTGCGCTGTCGGGGAAAGGATACTCGATCATGCGGCATGCAGGTAGCCAAACCGCACCTCGGGAGCTTTCCCGACAACTATCTTAAATCCAAAGACTTAACTTACCTTGAAAGGCAATACTAACAAAGTTGAGAAGCACATTTCACAGTAATAATGGAAAAACAGGTGTACTTTCGAGGTCTGCACTCTTGCCGGCGCACGTTACCACGTCGAATTCCGCCAGCTCGTTCGGTCCTCTTGCCGCCTACCGCCCAAACCGGTATGTAAGCGAGATGCTGGCGTAGGAAGGGATCCGCACACCCGCCACCTCGCTGACCGGGTTTTCCGCAACCAGTCCATTGGCGCCAATACCCACTTTGCCCGGTCCGTACACGGATGCTGCCGCAAAATTCTCCGTTGTCTGCCCGGTCCAGCCGCTGGCAATCATCATGTTCACGCCGACGTTGATCCGTTCATCCAGGAACGACCGCGCCACCGCCAGGCGAAACTCTTTGTCGGGCACGCCCAGGCAGTAATAGCTGAGCGCCTGCGGGTCGCCTCTCATGTAGCTGCTCTCGCTGCACCCGTTGCCCACGACCCTCCTGCCTACGTACTCGAATTCGCCCTTCGCCTGCAAGCGGAACGGCAGTTTCTGATAGGTCCCGGTGAGGTCGCCGATCAATCGCGGAGCCTCCGGCACAACGGAGAAAGATGTGTTCACAAGCCGCGCATCCGCCTGCTCGAAGGTCGCCAGCAGCGATCCGTTTGGGAAGCTCTGCCGCAGCGTAAGCGCCATATAACGGATGCGCCCCGGCCCCAGATTGAGCTGCAATCCCTGATCGGGATCGATCTTGCCGTATTCGGCGCTTTGTGTCTCATGTCCCAGCGTCAGCTTAACGTCGGTCTTGTTGAATGTCTTGCTTGCCACCAACTGATACGATCGCGCTGTCTCCACCGGATTGCCCTGGACGGGCGGCGTGGTTGTGGTACCTGTCCCTTGTCCTACGCCGATCCGTGGATCTTCCGTAAAGAACGATTTGCCAAAGCTGAACGCGATCAGCGGAACGTACCGCGACTCCTCGGGGACAATCGTGATTGTGGCCTTCGGCGAATTCACGCCCACCCACATGCTTGAGGAATAAGCGGGAATATTCACATACTGGTTATGGATGCCGAACGAATCGTTGTCGATAGAGATCTCGTCCCGCCGCCAGCCCAGATAGTAGTGAATATACTTGCTCAGCTCACCCTCCCCGGCCACATACGGCGTTACCGGCGCGATGGTCACGTTGTTTCCGGCGATCTTGGCGAAGGGGCCGTAATAAGAAGGAGCGGCGGGATTGTAGAAGTTGTAATGATCAAGGTCGTCGCGCCGTGGAGCCTCGCGTTCATAATCCATTCCGGCCAGCAGCGAAAAGCTCTTCGCAATTTTGTTTACATAGGTCGCGTTCCCGCCGGTCACGGTGCGGAACTCGCTCTGCCGGATCAGTCCCAATCCAAAGTCTGAGAACAGAGAAAGGTTATAAGTGCGGAAAAATCCCGAGAGCTGCAGCTCTTGCTTCTCGCCCAGCTTCCACGCATCGCTTAACGCCACGAGCGCCGTATGCGTCTGATCTTTCTGCCGCGGATCGATCGTATCCGGAAACTCCATCCAGCCCGCGGCGGAATCGACGGAATTGAATCCGAAGATCGGCTTGAGCCCCGCCACGTAGCTGGAACCGACGTAGGCGATTCCGAACAGCGTCAGCGTATGATCTCCCGCGTGGAACACCCGGCCGCCGTTGAACTTGAATTGTTTGCGGTGCTCCAGGCGATCCAGAAATCCGTTGCCGAACGAACCTTCCAGAGCGGCCCAGGAATTCGCGGAAGGGCTCATCCCTGCCGTGGCCGTAATGTCCCTGTAATCTCCCGTCAGCATGAGAAACGGATCGAGATGCGAACGCAGCCCATAGGTTGCCGCCAGGTTCAGCGCGTGATTGCCCTCGCGCACGTTGTAGGCGCCGCCATCCACCTGCACGCTCTCGATCACACTCGCAATGTAGATATTCGGGTCGGCGTAGCCGTTCCCGTGCGCATTCGCCGACAGATTGTTCGGCACCAGATAGCTGCCGACCGCGACGTATTGCGCAATTGGCTCTCCGTGATCGCCGGCCACGCCCGGCGCAAAATACTGCGGAGCCTTGATGCCACTCGACGCCGTCTCAATCGGATAACCCGGAATCGAAATGGGCGCGCCCGGACGCCCCGGGTTCGCGTCCAGCAAATTTTCCGACGAGAAGACCTTCAACGCCGGATCGGGTGACAGCACATCGCCGTCGTTCACATCCGCTGTGACCGTTACGCTTTCCGTCTGCCGCGCCACTTCGTTCATGCGGATCTCGATGGGAGCGGACGCAACCCCGCCGATCGTAACCGGCTTGGTGACGGGACGAAATCCCGCCGCCTCGACTTTGATTTCGAACTGCGCCGCGGGAGAAACCCTAAACACGAACAAGCCCTCGGCTCCGGAGAAGGTCTTGCCCACGATTTGCCTGTTGCCGGACGCGGTGTGAACGATAATTTCGACCGAGGCTCCCGGCAAGGCGTTGCCTTGGGGATCGAGCACCCGGCCGTGCACCGCGATTTGCGACTGCGCAAGCAAGGCCAAGGACCGGAAGACGAAAAGAAGCAGGAACAGAACCGTCTCGCGCCTCGCCGCTTGCATAGCACGTTTCATACAATAGTGCTACCACAATAGCACGCCCTGCTCAGTAGTCCTGCCGAGTTGCGCCCCCGGACTGCTCTCGCGAATAGGTGTTTGGGCGAACGATTACGGGTCCGGGCGGTCAGGCCGCGCAGCCCTCAAACATGCTTGTGCGTGTGGCGGGAAACCACTTCGGGCGCACTCATTACCAGACGCCCGTGCTGCACGCCCTTGATGCTGATTAAGCGGTCGGCCAGTTGCTGCACGCGTTTTGACTTGCCGCGGAGAATCACGACCTCCAGGCAGCGCTCATGATCCAGATGGGCATGGAGCGTTGAGATCACGACGTCGTGGTATTCGTGCTGCAGGTCGGTTAGCTTCTCGGGCAGCAACCGGGTGTGATGATCGTAGATCAGGGTGACGGTGCCCACCACGTTGCCCGCCACTACGGCTGATTCCACCAGCCGGTCGCGAATCAGGTCTCGAAATGCCTCCGACCGGTTTTCGTAGCCCTTGTCGGCAATGTAGGAATCGAACCGGTGTAAGAGGTCGGAATCGATCGATACCCCAATCCTGCTCAACTCTGACATGGATTTCTCTCGGAAATGCGGCTTCCTCGTCAAACCAGCGTAGCACAACAAGATTGAAACGTAGCACGCAAGATGCCCGGCGCGGTTTTGGATTTCCCCCCGAAACTTCGACCGGTCCGCCTGCCCGAAACGCATTACAATTCGAAGCTGACGTTTCCCATCGTGCTCTGGCGGCATGCCATTCTCGCCGCGGTCTTCGGCTTGTCGCGTTGGGGGCTGGCGCTTTCCGGGTCCGACGCGCCTTCCCCGGCCTTGCGCGCCGCCGTTCCGCTCGTCTGTACTGAGAACAATTTAGCCTTCCGCACCTATGTCCGCGGCACCGGTCTGATCGCCGATTCCGGCGGCACCCTCCTCACGGCAGCCCATGTCGTCTTGCAGGCCCATTCCAACTGCACGCTCAGCGTCATGATCCCCGATGACGAATGGATCCATGCCGGCCGTTTGCGAAGGTTTCTGCTGGCTCGCTGCCACGTCAACGAAATCCTGGATCTCGCGGTTTGTCGGATTCACCCGGCGGACGATCCGCGGGACCTCGGTTACGTCCGCGCGGCCCCGCTTCGCTTTCGTCCCGTCACACCGGGCGAACCCGTGTCGGTTACCGGTTTCACCGGATGGGTTCTGGCGCCCCTCACCCGTGCCGGACGCATTACCGGGCAGGAGGATTACCGGCGTCAGGACGGATGCCGCTGTAATTTTGCCGCCAACATTGTTGCGGTCGAGGGCATGAGCGGCAGTCCCGTCATCTCTCTCAGCGGGGAAATCCTCGGGATTATCACTCAGGCGGGTACGGGAAGATTTCGCGGCACTTCGTTCGGCGTCACTTTCGAGGAGGCCAGGAATTTTCTGATAGCCGAAGGCGTCGTCGTGCCCGCGTCAACTCGTGAATCGATTTCGTCTCTGCCGTCAACCGCACCTCACCGCTAGGGAGGCACTTGCAGTCCCCGTGTTCTTCCGTGTACCCCGTGGTTAACGCTTTTTCACCGGCGCTCGCACCAATTTCCGCGCCAAAGACACCCGCTCTGCTAAGCCCTTTTCTGCTGGCTGCCGACACAACTCAGCAGTTTTTCCGCCGCCTCGCCCGGGTCTTGCGAGGCAAAGTTCTCGTCCAGAACAACGACCGCAACGGTGGGATCGATTTCTTGCAGCGTGTTACGAGTAGGCTTCCCATACACCGATTGCATGCGCGACGAAATCACCACCAGTTTTGCCTTCGTTGCCTTCAGCAGGATGCGCGCATCCTCGATGGTCGCCGTCGTCAGAGCGTTGTATCCGGCGCCGCAAAGCACTTCCCGCAAAAACGTCCGCACATCCATCGATTCGTAAACGCAAAGGACGCGCGAGCCGGGGTCGCCAACCTTTCCGCGCGAATAACGCGAACCCAGATACGCCGCTGTGATCGCCTCCTCCACCGAGTCGTACACTTCAAATTGCGAGATCAGGCCCGTCATCTCCAGCGTCTTGCGCGTTCTGGCGGAGACGCCGCTCAGCTTGACGTCGCCTCCTTTGGCCCGCGCAGCCTGCATCAGTCGCACCAGCGCTCCCAGTCCGCTGCTGTCGACGAACTCCACATGGTCCAGTTCCAGCACGATGTCGCCATACTTAACGATCGAATCTCCCACGGACGAGTGCAGCGTAAACACTTCGTTCCCGGCCACGATTCTTCCGTGGCACTGCACCACCAGAACGTCCCCCACCGGTCGGCTCTCCAAACGCAACTGCATCATGTCCCCCATTCAGAACGCGGCTTTGCTTCCTCCGGTTCCGGGTCACGGAAGTGTACACCAACCATCCTCTCGAAACATCCCAGCCACCACACCGCCGTCCGCCCCCTGTTTCAGCGCCGCCTTGAAAACAACCCTCCGCCCCCATCTGGCCACTTTTTCACTGCGTCAAAATGCGTTAACGTATCATCGTGAACCGAGGCCAGGGTCATTCGATCCTGATACTTTTATAGACTTGCATCCAGGGGTTGTACGCTGTCGGGGAATGCTCCGTGTCTAACCCATCCGCCACATTGTCGCCCGGAGATGTTGTCGGCAACTACAAGATCCTCGGCTTGGCTGGCGCCGGAGGTATGGGTATCGTCTATCGCGCCCTCGACGTCAAGCTCGAGCGCACCGTTGCCCTCAAGTTTCTTCCCGAACACCTGGTTTCGAGCGCTGACGATAAAGAACGCTTCCTGCGCGAGGCCCGCACCGCATCCTCGCTCGACCATGCCAATATCGGCGTCATCTACGGCATGGAGGAGTATCACGGCCGCTCCTTCATCGTCATGGCCTACTATGAAGGGGAGACGCTCGCGCGCAAACTTATGCGCGGTCCGTTACTCGTTCCCGAGGCCGTCGGCATCGCCGTCCAGGTGGTGGAAGGCCTGGCTGCCGCCCACGCCGGCGCCGTCGTGCATCGCGACATCAAGCCCTCCAATGTCATCGTCACCCAGCGCGGCCTGGTCAAAGTCGTCGACTTTGGATTGGCTCGGCTGGCGTCTTCTTCCACCGGCAGCACCCAGAGCATGAGCACGGCCGGCACTATCGGCTACATGTCGCCCGAGCAAACCACCGGCCAGCCTCTCGACCAGCGCACCGACATCTGGGCCATCGGAGTCGTGCTCGCCGAAATGCTGACGGGCAAGAATCCATTCCAGCGCGATTCTCCAGCCGCCACCGTCTTCGCCATCCTCAACGAGCCGCCGCGCGCCATGGACGAAGTACCCCTCGATTTGCTCCGCATCATCTACCACGCCCTTTCCAAAGATCCCGCCACGCGCTATCACAGTTGCCGTGAAATGCTCGCCGACCTGCAGGAGTTCCAGAGCCACCTCGATCCCGCCGCCGTCTCGCCCACCGGAGGAAAGCCGCCGTCGGGGGTACACCGGCAGCCCTCGGGTGTGCGGCCCTCCACCCTCTCCGCCAAGGAACTGCGCCAGCAGATCGAGCAGGCCTCGCGCCCCATGTGGGGAGTTTCCGCGCCCGCGCCCAGATGGCAGAAATGGCTCGTCGGCTTGGGCGTTGCTGCAATCGCCGCTGCCGTGCTCTCGTTCATGCCTCCCGTCCGCGACCGCATCTCCGGATGGTTCGCCCGCCCGGAAGATCACATCGCCGTGCTGCCCTTTGAAAACGTCGGCAACGATCCCGCCAACGAAGCCGTTTCCGCCGGACTCATGGACAGCCTCGCCAGCCGCCTCACCAATCTCGAAGTCGGCAAACAATCGCTCTGGGTCGTGCCCACCAGTGAGGTGCGACGGCTCAAGATCACCGATCCCCCTTCCGCTCTGCGCGAGTTGGGCGCCACCGTTGCCGTCGAGGGGAGCTTGCTGCGCGAGGGCCAGACCATCCACCTGACGGTAAATCTGATCAACACCAAAAACCTTCGGCAGATGGGCTCATTTATGCTCGAAGACCGCGCCGGCGATTTCTCCTCGCTCGAGGATGAAGCGGTAGCGCGCGTCGCCAAGCTGATGCGCATTGACGTCACACCCGAAATGCTGCGCGCCATGGGAGGCGCGGTCAATGCCGGCGCCTACGAGTCTTACCTCAAGGCTCTCGGCTACACCCAGCGCTTCGACAAGCCCGGTAATCTCGACCTCGCCATCACCGCGCTCGATGCCGCCGTCAAAGTCGATCCCCGCTTCGCGCTCGGGTATGCCCAACTCGGCGAAGCCTATCGCCTGAAATACCAGCTCGACAAAAACACCCGGTGGATCGACGAGGCTCTGGCCAACTGCAACAAGGCCGCGCAACTCGATGACCGCCTGCCCGTCGTCTATGTCACGCTCGGCCACATCCATCGCAGCACCGGTAAGTACGACCTCGCCCTTCAGGAATACCAGCGCGCCCTGCAACTCGATCCGCACAGCGCCGACGCGCAGATCGGCCTCGCCCAGTCTTATGAAAGCGCCGGTCGCACCGCCGATGCCGAGGCCGCTTTCCGCAAAGCCATCGCTCTCCGGCCCGATTCGTGGAGCGGCTATAACCACCTGGCCGCTTTCCTCGATAACCACCAGCGCTATGACGAAGCGGTCGTGCAGTATCGCCACGCCATCGAACTCACTCCCGATAACGCTGCCCTCTACTCCAATCTGGGCGCGGTCTACAGCGACATGGGAGAGCAGCATTACCCCGACGCCGAGCAGGTGTATCGGAAATCGATCGCCCTCGAACCCAGTTACGGCGCCTACGCGAATCTCGGCTACCTCTACCTTCAGGAGCGCAAATACGCCGAAGCCGCCGATACCGAAGAGAAGGCCCTGCAGATGAATGACCGGGATTATCTGGTTTGGGGCAACCTGGCCTTCGCCTACGAGGGCCTCAATGACGCGGATAAAGCGGGCAAAGCGCGGGACCGGGAACTCAGCCTTGTCGAGCAGACGGCGCAAGCCACGCCCCGCGACGCGGTTGCGCAGGCCATCCTTGGACTGCTCTATGCCCAAAAAAAGATTCGCGATAAAGCCATTTCTCACATACAATCGGCACTCGCTCTTTCCCCCGATGACGCCAACGTCTTGGAGAACGTCGGTGAGGCGTACGAAGACTTGGGCGATCGCCCCCAGGCCTTGCGGTATATCGAAAAGAGCCTGCAGAAAGGCTACAGCCTCGCGGATCTGAAGAGCATACCGGTCCTGCAAAGTTTGTTGTCGGACCCGAATTTTCACCCCAGCGGCAAGTAGCTGGAAACAAATATTGGAATTTGAAGGAGGGCGTGTGGGACGCCCTGCCTCCTGGGTTGTTCATCCGACGGAGATTGACGCTGCCATACCTTGGCCTTAATTTGTAGGGAATCATTTAGGGGCCGCGTTTCTAAATTCAATCCTCAAGGAGTCAGCCATGGCCGCACGCCACCTTCCGGTGCAAGATGTCGTTCAGCAGTTCACCATTGACTCGACCTTCACGCCCACGCCGCAAGGCGTCATCATCCCGAGCGGCACCCAGGTTGAGTTCGTCAACAATTCGGGATCCCCCGTCAACATCACGTTCAATCCCAACCCCCCAGCCACGCCGACGTTGTTCACGAACATCACCAACCTCGCCAACGGAGCACCCAGCACGCCGCAGTCGCCCCAGCTCACCAATGGCAGCGTCAACTACACCATCGGACCCGTAGGAGGACTAGCCAACGGGCCTTTCGCCATCCAGGTGGGCCTTTCGAACCAAAATGGCGGACCGATCTACGTCCAGGTTCTCTATACCGCCGGCGAGGGAGACTCCCAGCCTGACCCCGTCGCGATTCCCGAGGGCGGCACGTTGGAAATGATCAGTTTGGACCCTCACACCTACACGGTCGGCTGGACCAAGGACCCGTTTGTTACTCCCCTGAATCAGGTTGCGCAAACTGGCAATGTCCCTCATACGGCCAATGGGGCCGTGGGAAGCTACCCCTACACGCTAACTCTCAAAAACGCCTCTCAATTGGGAATTGGGGGCGGGAAAGTAATTATCGTGAGTTCGTAGCAGGGCGCAACCCGCATCGTTTCCGAACCCGCAGCCGTGCCGCTGCGGGTTTTCCTTTTCTCACCTCAAGCATGCGGTAGCGCTCTAGGGTTAGAGCGGTGCCGCCTCACTTGATTTGCTTTGTGGCTGAATCTTCTCTGGTTCTGGGTGGCGCTGCGCCGTCACCGCTGCGTTAAGTGGTTCTGGGCGGCGCTGCGTTTAAGTGGTTTTGGGTGGCGCTGCGCTTCAGCGCTGCGATAACCGTTTTCTCAGCGGCGGCTTTAGCCGTTGAGGGCAAGCGCTTTCTTAGCCAAAGACAAGTCCAGTTCTAGTCCTGCAGGAACGGATTCTCTTCCCTTTCCTCTCCGATCGTCGTCACCGGCCCGTGGCCCGGAATCACCACCGTTTCATCGGGCAGGACAAGCACGCGGTCGTGGAGCGACCGGATAATCTTCTCAAACGACCCTCCCGGCAGATCGGTGCGCCCGATGCTGTGCGCAAACAGCGTGTCTCCGGCGATCAGCAACTTTTCTGCGGGAAAATACAGGCAGACGCTGCCTTCCGTGTGGCCCGGCGTATGCAGAACGCTGGCCGACAACTTCCCTGCTTCTATCTTCTGGTCGTGTTTCAGGTCCGCTTCGATTTCCACCTTGCCCGGCGACTCCATGCCCAGCCAACTCGCTTGCACGTCGATCATCTTCAGCAGCGCATAGTCATTCTGGTTAAGCAGAATCGGGGCGCCCGTTAGCGCGCGCAGCTTCATCGCTCCGCCCACGTGGTCGATGTGCGCGTGCGTGATGACGATTTGCTTTACCTGCAAGTTGTTCTGACCGAGGATGGCAACAATGTCATCGATGTCATCGCCCGGATCGATGACCATGGCTTCGTGCGTAGTCTCATCGCCGATGATCGAGCAGTTGCACTGCAGCGGGCCAACCGGAAGTATTTTGTGAATCATGGTCTCATGATATCGTGACGCCCCTACCATGCCGTCCGCTGGCCTCAACATCAACGGTCTCATTCTGGAATATAATGTCCCAACTCATGCCGCTCGCCTCTGGCACAAAACTGGGTCCGTACGAAATTCAGGCTCCGCTGGGCGCGGGCGGAATGGGCGAGGTCTACAGCGCGCACGACGGACGGCTGGATCGCACCGTCGCCATCAAGGTTCTGCCCGCCTCGTTCTCAACCGACCGCGACCGCCTGCAACGGTTCTCGCAGGAAGCGCGCGCCGCGGCAGCTCTGAATCATCCGAACATCCTTTCCATCTTCGACATCGGCGAGGACCATGGCGCGCCTTATGTCGTTTCCGAGTTGCTGGAGGGCGAGACGCTGCGCGACCGCCTGCGTAGCGGCCCGATTCCGGTCCGCAAGGCCACCGAGTATGCCCTTCAGGTAATGCGAGGTCTGGCGGCCGCGCACGACAAAGGCATCGTTCACCGTGATCTGAAACCGGAAAATCTCTTCCTCACGAATGATGGCCGCGTAAAGATTCTCGATTTCGGTTTGGCGAAGCTGACTCTGCCCTCCGCGCAAAGCGAGAGCGGCGATGCGCCCACGATTCAGGCCGCGACCGAACCCGGCCTGGTGATGGGAACGGTTGGCTACATGTCACCGGAGCAGGTGCGCGGAAAGCCAGCCGATGCGCGGGCCGACATCTTCGCTTTCGGCGCCATTCTGTACGAAATGATCTCGGGCAAGCGCGCATTCCACGGCGACTCGGCCGCCGACACCATGAGTTCCATCCTGAAGGACGATCCGCCCGAACTGACAGAAACGAATCGCAACGTCTCACCGGCGCTGGAGCGCATCGTCCGGCATTGCCTGGAAAAAAATCCCGCCGAACGTTTCCAGTCTGCGCGTGATGTGGCATTTAATCTTGAAGCGCTCACTGACACTTCCACTTCCAGCCGCAGCGGCGCCGTGCGCGCCATCCCGGAAGAAGCGGGCTCGCGGCGCTGGCTGATGCAGGTGGTCGGCGTTTGCCTGCTGCTGGCATCGTGGGCTGGCGTGTATGCGCTGGCGCGGCGCGGCATGCACGTGGCAAACCCCACTTTCCATCAGATCACGTTCCGCCGCGGCACGATTTGGGCAGCTCGTTTTGCGCCAGACGGGCAAACCATTGTCTATGGCGCGGCCTGGGATGGACAGCCGCAGGAAGTCTTCACTTCGCGTTATGACAGCTCCGATTCGCGGCCCGTTGGCCTGGTCGATGCTCAGGTGCTCGCCGTTTCATCGAGCGGCGAGCTGGCCGTCTCGCTGCACCCCATAGACAGCAGCGCCTTTGCGGAAACTGGGACCCTAGCCCGCGTTCCCCTCGCTGGAGGCGCACCGCGGGAAGTGGTGGAAGGCGTGGCATGGGCCGACTGGACGCCCGACGGCCAGTCACTCGCCGTCATCCGGCGAGGCACGCAGAGCAGGCCCGGACTCGAGTTGCCCGTCGGCAACGTCATTTATAAGCCCGATGGTTGGGTCAGTCATGTGCGCATTTCACCGCGTGGCGATTTGATTGCGATCGCCGATCACGTCGCCAGTGGCGATGACGGGCGGGTTGTCGTGATCGATTCTCACGGAAACCACAAAACCAGTTCGTCTTTTTACGGCAGCGTGGAAGGACTGGCGTGGACGCCCGACGGAAAGGAAGTGTGGTTCTCCGCCGTCCCCACGGGGTCGTCGCGCTCCGTCTATGGCATGGATCTTTCCGGCAAAGAGCGCCTCATCTACCGCGCGCCCGGCGGGCTGACGATTCACGACATCAGCCGGACGGGAATGGTTCTTTTGACCGGAGACCAATCGCGGATCGGCATCTCGGCGCTTCCGCCCGGACAATCCAGCGAACGCAGCCTCTCCTGGTTTGACTGGTCGCTGCTCACCGGCATGTCGGCCGACGGAAAAACCATCGTCTTTTCCGAGACGGGCGAGGCCATCGGAACAAACTACAGCATTTTTCTGCGCAAGACCGACGGCTCGCCGGCCGTTCGTCTCGGCGATGGAGGCTTCGCGGCGCTCTCGCCCGATGGCCGTTACGTAATCAGTTCAGTCGGTTCGCCGGCCAGGCTCGTCCTTCTTCCGACTGGCGTGGGCGAGACGCGCGAACTCACCGATAACAAAACCGACCACCATGGCATGGCGTGGATGCCGGATAGCAAATCGTTTATTTTCTCAACCGAGGAATCGGGTCACGGGCCGCGTACCTATCTGCAATCCATCGAGGGCGGCGCCGTTCGCCCGCTGACCCCGGAAGGCACAGCTGGCGGCCTGATTTCGCCGGACGGAAAGTATCTGCTTGCCAGTGACGACAAGCGCCAGCGCTGGCTCTATCCCATTGCCGGAGGGGAGCCGGAGAAGCTCAACATCACGGTCGCCCCGGAAGAAAATGTTATGGCTTTTGCCGACGACGGCAAGGGCCTGCTGATTCGCACTCGCGCGTTGCCCGTCCGCATCTCACGCGTCGATATAGCAACCGGCCGCCGCGAGCCCTGGAAAGTCATCGCCCCCGCTGACACGGCGGGCCTGAAAAGCATTCCGAGCCTCAGGTTCAGCAACGACGGCAAATCCTACGCCTACTCGACCTTCCGCATCTTGTCCGACTTGTTCGTGGTCGATGGGATGAAGTGAGCTTTCCGCAAACTGTTCAGCCGCTGAGGGCACATCGCGCAGAGTGCCGGCATCTACTGAGCTGTCATAACTTCAACATGTCACGAGCAGCTAGTGTCCCGAAACAGGGACAAAATCCTGGCCGAGGCTCTTCTTGCTGGGCCCAAAGCGTCGACGCTGCATGCAAATACATAGATCCTTCGCTTCGCTCAGGATGACATGCTGAATAGGGATGGACATGCTGCGCATGGCAACTGCTTTCCCTACGATGCCACCGCAATCTTCCCCGTACTGCTCTGGTCCGAACGGAAGCGCAACAACGCTGCGATGTTCCCCGCCCGGTCCAGGTCCGCGTGGTCTTTAAGATAAAACAGTTCGATATCGCGGCGGATCGCCAGCGGGATGATGGCGTCGCACACGTCCGTCAGTTCTCGCGTAGCCTGTCCGCAGGCTACGCATTGCGGAACCATGTGCGCATCCAGATGTCCGCAGTGCGTGCACTCGACGGCGTGCGCCGAATAGTTTTCCGTTAAGAACAGGGTCTGCACTTCCCCTGCTTCCAGTCCCTGTAGCACGCGGCGCAGTCCGCTGACGCCGCGCCCGTTCGCCCGCGCGTTGTCGAGCGCCTGGCCGACTTTCACCGACCCGCGATCGCGGATCCAGTTCTTGAGGATCGAGCCCGCGAGAATGCGGATCTGTTCGTTCGAAACGCTGGCCACATCGGCCGAGAAGCGCCCAATCAGGCGCTGCTTGACGTAAGGATGGAGATGAGGCTCGAAGTCCGGCCAATTCACATCCTGGCAACCGACGATGACGCGCTCCCACACTCCTTTTTCATGATCGGCGCGCAGCCGTTCCGCCACCGCTTTGAAATGTTGCGCTGCCTCGTCGGCGACCCGCCGCTCGGCATGCCCCCCGTCGTATCCTTTGTACCCGTCGCTGGCAGAGCCCCGCGAAAGCAGGTGAACGATCGACGAGCCTTCGCGCAGGTCGTCGAGACGGAAATCGAAAAAGCGCGCCCGTTGCCGGTCCACGATCACTACCGAGAGTGTCGGCTGCGCTCCCAGCAAGGCAGCCAGCGGCTTCAACTGAAAGCGGGACTGCAGATAAATCCGCGTCGCTCCCAGATACGGAGGCAGGTCGAATTCCTTCCAGACATTTTGCGCCCCGCAGGCGAACACCGCCTTGCCTTGCGGCCCGCGCAGACTGGCCGCGACTTCCAGCACGCGGTCGAGGTCCGCGTGCAGCGGACCGTTCTTGCCCTGCGCCGCAGGAGTTTTCAGCGCCTGCTTCACCACATCTTTGGCCACAATAGCCTGGTTGCGATGCGAGCGATCCTGCGGAGGGTCGGGCTGGAAGTAGAAGCTCAGGGCGCAAGCCCCCTTGGTTTCATCTGCCTGAAATGCGGCTAGGTCACGGATTTCATCCCGTGTGATCATCGCGTTTCTCCTTTGTTATTTGGCGGCTGAGGTTCGAGTCTTGACGAAGTGGTCTTTCTGGAATTCCCGGGCAACCGTAGGCGCAGTGCGCACGCAGTCGCGCGCGCGCTCCACTGATTCGCGAACCGCCTCCGGATGGCGGCCCGTGATCGACGCAATCTCGTTGAGAGAAAATCCCTCGATGCCATACAGAAGGAAGGCCTCGCGATCGGTGCGGTCCACGCCTCCGAGCGCTCCCTGCACCAGCGCAATCATTTCGTCACAGTACGCGGTCTGCTCGGGATTGGCGACCCGCCGGTCGGCGATTACGCTTTCCCGCGTCCAGCCCTCGTCCGCCTGGTGAAACTGGAGCGCGGCCTCGTCCGAGGCCTGCACATTCTGCGGGCGCCGGCTGTCCTCCAGGTGGACCGGCGAGTCCAATTCCTCCAGACGCGCCGTCATTTCCCCGATGGCTTCCAGGGCCAGCCGATAAAGCCACGGTTCGAGCGCCAGCTTCTCGGGGCGATCGTGGTCGCCGAGCGCGCGCGCGATCACTTCGTTGACAACGTCTGCGGCATAGAGCCCGTTCCCGGGATGCTCCTCATCGGCCTGCCGGAAATACAGTTCGCGTTCCACGAAACGCTCCAGCCGCGCCAGGTTCGCATCCACGTAGCCGCCAATGTCATCCGCCGAAATCGTGACTGCCTGCACCGACGCGATCGTCTGCTCGAAAGGCACGCCCGGCTCCGGCTTGGGAGCCGAATCTCCTCCTCCGCGCCAGCGCCGCCAACGATGGCTGGAGCGCAGCAGTTCCTTGTGCCGGTTGATCTGTTGCAGCAGGTCGTCGAACGCGGCTTTGATCGCCGACGTCGGGCTCGCAGCTTTTTTCTCCACCGCAAGCTGGCCCGAGGGCAATCGCAAATTCAGAGAAACGCCGGCTCCCTCGCGCGACGGACTCTCCTCGAGTACCGCCTTCAGATGCACCAGTTCCGGCTTGAACACGCGCAGCCGCTTCCGGATTTTTTCAATCTGGTGGCTGATTTCTTTTTCGATGTCGGGAGTTTTCTGGACCTTGTAACTGACGTGAACGTTCATTTCTAGCCTCGAACGCGGGAAGCAGATCCCTGAACCTTCGGTCCTGACAAGCTCATTGTACACCCGCAAGCAAGCGCGAACGTTAGAGGTTTTCGATTGAGCCGCTACCGGTTTTCGGCGGTGATCAAGTGTGGCGCAGGCGCCCCCGCCCGCGAAATCTCCGCCGCTAAAGGTCGGTGCCCCCTCAAGCCCTGTGTTGACTTGAGTGGGAGATCGACGGTCGGTCGCCCACTCAAGCCCTATGTCGGCTTGTTCGCCACTTGGCGATGGCGGCCCTCCTCAGTTCACCGTCAGCGGAAACGGGGACGAGGTGCTCGCGGCGTCGTTGGTATTGCCCGGGTAGGTCGCGGTCAGCGTCTGCGAGCCAACATCCGCAGACAAAAATGTCAGCAAGCACTTGCCGCCGAGAACCGTCCCCGTACAGTGTTCCCCGCTGCTGGCGGTCACGGTCACGTTGCCCGCCACCGCGTTCATCCCGTTGGTCACGGTGAAGTACACCTCCACCTTCAGCGGATGCGTGGCCTGCGGAATGGTGTTGGTGATTGTCGTGGTCGTGCCGAGCAGCGCCGCAGTTGTGGATTGCGTAAGACTCGCGGCCAGATAATAGGCGTCCGTGGCCCACGATGCTTTCACCGTACACGTCCCGGTGCCCTTCTTCATCGTAACGGTAGTGCCGCTAACCGTGCAGACACCGCCGGTCGTCGTCACGATGGTCGGAGTGATACCGGAGTTCTCGGTTGTCACCACCGTGAAACTGGACAAGTACGCGGCGCTCGCTGGCGCGCCGGTGAAGGTCACCGTCGGCGCAACCTTGGTCACCATACGGACCGCAGTTACGGTCTCGGTAGCCTGTGCCGCCGCGTAGTTGTTGTTGCCGGCCTGGTTGGCGATCACCAGGCACGTGCCGGTGTTGCTGGTCATGGTAAAGGTCGCACCATTCGTACCCGAGTTGGTGCACACCGAGCCAGCACCCACCGTAAAGATTACCGGGTTCCCGGTTGCGCCCCCCGTGGCCACCACCGTGAATATGTCCCCGGATTTCGAGGTTGCGGGCGCTGGTGTCGTAAACGTGATGGCTTGGCTCAGCTGAACCGCGCTCACGGTCTCCGTCACCGTCGGGGCTGCCGCGTTGTAGCTGTTGCCTGCCTGGTTAGCGATCACCGAGCACGCGCCCGTACCGCTCGTCATCGTGTAGGTCGCACCCGAGTTCGTGCACGATCCAGAACTGGTAAAGGCCACCGGCAAGCCGGAAGAGGCCGTCGCCGCCACCGTGAACTGGCTGTTGTAGGTTGCGCTCGCCGGAGCGTTGGTCGTAAACGTGATGGTCTGCGGCTGCTGCTTAGGTGCGTTGATAAGGATGGTCACGCCCCCGACCGCGAGATCCGGCCGGCCGTCACCGTTGAAGTCTCCAGCGGCTGTACCTAGACCCCAGGCACCGAGAGCTAGCGGGGTTTGGAAAGTGCCGTCGCCGTTGCCGAGGAGCAGAACTCCACCGCTACCAATCGCCGCGTCGAGTTTGCCATCCCCGTTGAAATCGGCGACCGCGATTTGGCCCTCGCTGATGGTTGAGGGCGTCGGGGTCGTCTGAGCTGCTTGAAATGTCCCATCACCGTTGCCCAACAGCACGCCGACACTGCCACCATTCGCACCATTGCAACCGCTGCTGCTCGCGCAATAGTTGCCCACGACCAGGTCGGGAATTCCGTCTCCATTCATATCCGCCACCGCAAGTGCGCGCGCAAGATAGCCGCCCGAGTTGTAGCTGACCGCCGCTTGAAACGTGCCATCGCCGTTGCCCAGCAGCACACTTACCGTACCATTCGAGCAAGCGCTGCTGCTAAGACAGCTGTGCGCCACGAGCAGATCGGGCTTGCCGTCGCCATTCACATCCGCCACTGCAAGCGAAATCGCAAAATAGCCGCCGGAGTTGTAGCTGACCGCCGATTGAAAGGTGCCGTCGCCGTTGCCCAACAGCACCCCTACGCCGCCATTCTGGCAATTACTGGCGGCACACTCGTTGGCCACAAGCAGGTCGGGATGCCCGTCGCCATTCACATCCGCCACCGCTATCGAATACCCCCCATAGCCGCCGGAGTTGTAGCTGACGGCCGGCTGAAACGTGCCGTCGCCGTTGCCTAACAGCACACTTACCGCGCCATTCGAACAACTGCTGCTGCCACAAAAGTTGGACACGAGCAGATCGGGATGGCGGTCGCCATTCACATCCGCCACCGCAATCGACAACGCATTTTCGCCGCCCGAGTTGTAGCTTACCGCTGGCTGAAATGTGCCGTCGCCGTTGCCCGACAGCACACTTACGCCACCATTCATGCAACTGCTGTCGAAACACTGGTCCGTCACCAGCAGATCGGGATGGCCGTCGCCATTCACATCCGCCACCGCAATAGAAGACGCGTCGTAGATAGAGTTGTAGTTGACCGCTGCTTGAAAGATGCCATCGCCGTTGCCCAACAGCACACTTACCGCGCCATTCGCGCAATTGCCGTAGCTGACACACTCACTGGCCACGACCAGATCGGGATGCCCGTCGCCATTCACATCCGCTACCGCTATCGAATACGCGTACTCACCGCCGGAGTTGTAGCTGACCGCCGGCTGAAACGTGCCGTCGCCGTTGCCCAACAGCACCCCTACGCCGCCATTCTGGCAATTACTGCCGGCACACTGGTTGGCCACGAGCAGGTCGGGATGCCCGTCGCCATTCACATCCGCCACCGCTATCGAATACGCGTATTCACCGCTGGAGCTGTAGCTGACCGGCGGCTGAAACGTGCCGTCGCCATTGCCCAACAGCACACCAACGCTGCCGCCATTCGCGCAACTGCTGCTGCTGGCACACTGGTTGGCCACGAGCAGATCGGGATGGCCGTCGCCGTTCACATCCGCCATCGCAATCGAATGCGCCCAATAGCCGCCGGAGTTGTAGCTGACCTGTGGCTGAAACGTGCCGTCGCCGTTGCCCAATAGCACACCGACGCTGCCGCCATTCGCACAACTACTGCTGCTGGCACACTGGTTGGCCACGAGCAGATCGGGCATGCCGTCGCTGTTCACATCCGCCACGGCAATCGAATACGTATCTACGCCGCCGGAGTTGTAGGTGACCGCCGCCTGAAATGTGCCGTCGCCGTTGCCCAACAGCACACCCGCGCTGCCATACGAACAATTGTCGGGGGTGACACAAATGTTGGCCACGAGCAGGTCGAGCTTGCCGTCGCCATTCACATCCGCCACCGCTACTGAAGACGCTTCCACGCCGCCGGAGTTGTAGGTGACCGCCGGCTGAAACGTCCCGTCGCCATTGCCCAACAGCACCCCGATGCCGCCATTCTGGCAATTACTGCCGGCACACTGGTTGGCCACCAGCAGGTCGGGATGGCCGTCGCCGTTCATATCCGCCACCGCTATCGAATACGCATACTCACCGCCGGAGTTGTAGCTGACCGCCGGCTGAAACGTGCCGTCGCCGTTGCCCAACAGCACACCGACGCTGCCGCCATTCGCGCAATTGCTGGTGCTGGCACACTGGTTGGCCACGAGCAGATCGGGCTTGCCGTCGCCATTCACATCCGCCACCGCAACCGAATAAGCGTCGTGCCCACCGGAGTCGTATTGGGGCGCCTCCAGAAAAATTGAACTGGCGTCAACGTCTGTAAACGCAAGCTCCGACCGGGCACCGGCCCTGCCGTGCCTGCCGATGCCTGGGAGGTTTGGAGGGCCTCCGGCATATCGCGCTCCCGGGGCGTCCGGCAGCAGGCCGTGGCCGGGCCGAAATGGCGGCTCTAACCCAGCGCCGGGTCCTTGGCTCGGATTCCCGTATGCGATCGCGACGCTCACAACCTGCGCCAGGCATAGCAGCGCCAGTGAAACCAGAATGGTGAGCGAACCAAAACGCAGAATTGAGTTTTTCAAGGCGCCTCCAAAATTTCCCAGGTAATCCATCCGCTTTATGCACGGATCTTGACCCGGGCAGGTGGCCCAGCCGCGTGCATCCGACCCATACGCGGAGGCAAACTCTTAGGCGGCAAAAAAGGGTGGCGCATTTTCGTCCGGGCAACCCTTCCTTGTCTATAACCCGGAAAGGTTAGAGCGTGTCCAAAAAAGATTGGGTCGGCCCCCCCGTCCCACAACTTCCTAACACAAACCCAGACCGTCTTCCTGAGCGGAGCGAACGACCTAGCATTTTGCTCGCACCGCAGGAGACCCCAATGCAGTGTGGCGCGGACACTCTTGTCCGCGCAAGAGCCGGCATCTGCATGCTTGCCGGCCGCAAGGTGGTACTCGTTCAGACCTCCTTAGCACGCCTTGTCAAGCCCCGTTTGGCCTCCCGGAAATCCCCCAACCCCTGTCGTTTGTTGTCTCTGCACAGCTTGTATGTACATATGTGTATTCCAATAAATATTTTGTTCGCCCATTATTCGCCTCTTAAACCGCTCGACATCCCGATTCATCACAAATTTTGCGTACGCCCCTCACAGACTTCCCATCCTCACGAGTGTCATGATGACCTCTCGTTGACGCGACACCCAGAAGTGTGCCCCGTCGCCAGCGACGGATTTCGGCGGGTTCTTTGACAACGTGACGCGATGAGCAAGTGGACACGCTACCCATGCGAAAAGGAGTAGCTATTTGGACAATTTCCGAAAATCGCCACCCCTCCCAAGTGCACGCCAAATCACCGATTTCTTGGTTAACTCGTTATTTTTGAATACTTTGGATCTAACAACCGTATTTTCAGCAGGTTAGGGGAAAAAGTGGGGGGAGGGGGGAGGGGGTACATTTCGTACCCCGAATCCTTGATCAGCTCCTCCGGCTAGAGAACAGGGACCGCCGGAAAATCCTGCGAGAAGCCTTTGAAAAGGAAGACCGTTTGTTCGGCTCTTCTTGTTCCGTCGTGAACGATAATCTTGTGAGGATTGCCTTTCGAATAACCTTCCCAGAGCGAAACGCCAGCGTAAGCGCCATCTTTGCGCAGAACGTAATAGATCATGTCGATGAACCTGAGCTTTGACATGTCGTTGTTGTAGTTGCGAGCGATGCGCTTGAGCGCATCCATCCCAGCTTCCTGCGGAGACATTCCACGTCGCATGTTCTCGACAATGGTATGAGCGCCCGCAACTTTGATGTTCTCTTCTCCGCTTCCGGTCGCGCCCGCTGAGCCCACATCCTGATCGGTATAGCAACCAGCGCCGATGATAGGCGAATCGCCGCAGCGGCCAGGAAGCTTGAAGGCAAGACCGCTGGTCGTAGTAACGCCCGACATTTCTCCCTTGTCGTTGAGCGCCGAGCAATGAATCGTTCCAGTCGGAGGAAAGAGCACGCGCCGAATCG
Organism: uncultured Acidobacteriaceae bacterium; assembly: GCA_963791085.1. Taxonomy (GTDB): domain Bacteria; phylum Acidobacteriota; class Terriglobia; order Terriglobales; family Acidobacteriaceae; genus Acidiflorens. The sequence continues at coordinate 2,123,111 of CAWBQG010000001.1, forward strand.
CAGCCATGCGGAACTCCGGTTCAATGTCGAGTCTGGCAGCGAGTTCATCGAGCCGCTGAATGCGAGCTTCCCACAGGTCTCTGCGCTGCCGCTGTCGCGACTGAGGCTGATCTTGCGGCGCAGTAATTGGCGCCTTCCAGTTCGGGTCGGAGATGCCAGGACCCCACCAGTCGTCGGTGGAATGGTTCTCTTTCCACAGCAGCCAGATCTTGCGGGACCGCTCGGTCAGCAGGTTTTCCCGCGGGAAGCCGACAGCGACTGCAAAGCGTTCGGCGCCTTCGCCGACGAGCATGACATGGCCTGTGTGTTCCATGACGGCCTTCGCGACCATCGAGACGTTCTTGATGTTACGGACGCCGCCGACCGAGCCAGCGCGTCGCGTCGGACCGTGCATGCAGCAGGCATCGAGTTCGACGACACCCTCCTCGTTCGGAAGACCGCCGAGGCCGACGGTGTCGTCGTTCGGGTCATCTTCCGGACCTTTGACCACGCGGATCGCGGCATCGAGCGTGTCGCCGCCGCTCTTCAGAAAGGCGTAAGCATCGTCGAGATAGTTGACGCCGTTATGGGCGCAGATGATGATGGGCCGCTTCGACGCGCGTACGGATTCGGGCTGAGCGTTCTGTTCCGATGCGTTGAGGCTGGTGGCGAATGATGCGACAACTGCGGACTCGATGAATCCCCGTCGAGTGATTGACATGAAAGCTCCTGCGTTTCGGCAAAAGCATAGCACGCGTGGGACGGCACGCTGGACGTGTAGAACCGTTTTGGCCATCTTCTGTTTGAAGGGTATTCATCCCTTCGACTCGGCGGCTGCTGCGCTTCGTCGAGCAGCCGCTCAGGAAGACAGTGTGGAGCTACTTCTCCACGAATTGAAGGAGGCGGTTGAGGCCATCGCGGAAGATCTTCGGTTCGGTGATCAGACTGAGGACAAGGTGGCCATCAACGGGAAAATCGTAGAAGTGTCCGGGATGAACGCTGACATGCGCGTGGCGCAACAGGCGAATGGTGAGGTCTTCGTCGCTTTCGACCGCTGGCACGCGCAGGATCGCATACCATCCGCCTTCGACTTCCAGTCGTGTGCAGGCAGGGTGCTGCTTGAGCTGAATGTCGAGTTCGGCGAGATTGGCACGCAGCCGATCGAGCAGGATTGGCTGGATGACTTTGCGCTGATCGAGGAACACCGAGGCCGCGAGCTGGATGGGAGCGTTCATGGAGAGATAGGTATCGGCGATGACTTCGAGCCGCGCGCCGGCTTCGGCGACTGCTTGCTCTGGGCCGCTGGTCATCACCCACGCGAATTTCATCTGCGGGAGGGCGGAAATTTTCGAGATGCCGCTCAGCGTGAAGGTCAAGGTATCGGTGTTCGACGCAAAGCTGGGTCGTGGCTCGCCGTCGTGGGCATAGTCGAGGAACACCTCGTCGACAATCAGCGCGGTCCCGTAGTCGCGGCAGAAAGCGTTCAGGGCGGAAGTTTCCGATGCGGACACGTAGGAGCCGGTTGGATTGTTGGGATGAACGAGAATTGCGGCGCGCGAGCGGGAGCTGGCCGCTCTGTAGAGCGAGTCGAAATCGATTTGCCAGCCGTGATCGTAGATGAGCGGGTAAGACACCAGCTTGACATCGGAAAGATCGGCCAAAAATTCGAACAGCGGATAGCTTGGCTTGGGGACGAGGATTTCATCGCCCGGATTGCAGAGCAGTCGGAAGACGTAGGAATAGGCCTCGCTCGTGCTGGTCGTCAGAACCAGGCGGTCGGGATCGAGGTCAAAAACACGGTGGGCCTCGCGATAGTAATGGCAGACGGCGTTGCGGGCTTCGAGGAGGCCGCGCGGTTGAGGGTCGTAGCGTGTGGCCTCGGGATTCACCAGCGCGCCGAGCACGATCTCAGGGTCGAGGCGCACGCCAGCTTCGGTCGGGTTCGAAATCGTAAGGTCGTAAATCTCTTGCCCCGAAGCGCGCACGTCCTTCAGGACGCGGGAGAGGTCGTTCGGAGCGAGATGCCAGTTTGTGCGGTTGGAGAACATGGATTGAGGCAAAGCGAAACCACACAATGATAGCCGGAAAGAACCTGCGGAGCTTTGCTCCGCGTGGACGGGCGGGGGCGCCCGTCCCCACACAACCTAATTCCTACTTTGCGAACGCCTCTTTGTTCACCACATACGGCATCTTTGTGATGTCGCCGCCGTAGTTGCCTTCCAGCACGTCCCGCAAGCCTTGCACGCAGCGGCCGGCCATGCCTTTGTCGGGGTCGGAGGAGAGGCGAGTGATGCGGGCAGCGCTGGCGAAGTGGGGCAGAAGGCGACAGCGGTCGGCGATGGCGGGATCGCGGAGGGGCGAATCGGCGGGCAGCGGCTCTTGTTCATAGACATCCAGGGCGGCGCCGGCGATCCAGTTTTCGCGCAGAGCTTTGGCCAGGGCCTGCTCATCGACAACCGGGCCGCGCGAAGTATTGATGACCATTGCGGTGGGCTTCATCATGCGCAATGTTGTCTCGTTGATCAGATGGTGGGTTGGCGTGGGGCTCTCGCCTTCACGAAGCAGCGGGACGTGCAGGCTGATGAAATCGGCGGTGCTCAGGGCCTCGCGCAACGTGGTGTAACGAATGGTGGCGCGCTCGCGGCTGATGCCACGCTGGAAGCGCAGATCCTTCACTTCCTGAATGGCCTTGATGTAATCGTGGTTCTCATAGGCGGGATCAAAGCACAGGATGTTCATGTCGAATCCCGCGCACTTTTTGATGAAGGCGAGGCCGATGCGGCCGGTGCCGATGACGGCAACTGTTTTGCCGGTCACTTCATCCCCGAGAAACGGCAGATAGGGATGCCAGTAGCCCCACTTATTTTCTCGCGTCAGATGCTCGGCGGCCCACATTTTTCGGGCCAGAGTTCCCATCAGAAAAAAGGCAAATTCAGCGGTTGCCTCGGTGAGCACGTCGGCGGTGTGGGTGAACGGGATCTTGTAGCGATTGGCGTTGGCGCGGTTGATGTTGTCAAAGCCGACGGCGATTTGCGCCACCACCTTGAGCGTGCCGGGGCTGGCGGCGAAGATCTCGGCGTCGATCGGATCGCGCAGCGTGGTGATGAGACCGTCGATGCCGGACTTTACCTTTTCGATGATCAGGCTCTTGGGCGGCGCTTCCGGCTGGGGGTAGACCTCCAGTTGGTAGCCATTCTGACGAAGAATGTTGAACGCGTCTCCGATATCGCAGGTTGCAAAAACGCGAAAATTTTTGGTCATGGTTGGCCGCTGGTTGGTGGTCGACGGTCGTCAGTTCTTCTTGCGCAGGAATGCGGACACGTTCACAACAAAAACTCAAGAAAACTGGGACACATCTTCCCCACCGCAGGCTCGAACAGTGTACCGCAGTCGGCATCCGGCAATTACATCTCGATGCGCGGGAGTTCCGAATGAGGTAGGGACCTTCGACTGCGTGACCGCCGTGTTTCGCGCGGCGGTCACTTCGCTCACGATGACAGGCGCGAGTGGGGTGGGGCGAACTGCGGGCCGGACTTAGGTTCCAGTGGCTTCCGGGCGAGGAGCTACCGAGGCAGCTTGCGCGTGATGGCGAACATCGGCGCCCAGGACCCAGAAGATGACGTCTTCAGCGATGTTCGTGGCGTGGTCGGCGACGCGTTCGAGATTGCGCGCGACCAGGAGAGCATCCAGCGCCTGCTGAGTAACTTGCGGCTGTTCGTTCATGGTTCGCACGAGGACGATGAAAGCTTCATCGCGCATGCGGTCGACCACATGATCCATTTCAAGGACAGCCTGGGCGAGTTCGGCTTTGCCCTCGACAAACGATTCCAGCGACCGGCGCACCATGGCGCTGACGGCGGTCGCCATGCGGGGGACATCGACGGGCAGCTCGACTTCCGGGAGCTCAATCAGATCCATGATGCGCTCGGCAATGTTGACAGCCTGATCGCCGACACGCTCGAGATCGGCGTTGATTTTTGTAACGGCCAGGATGAAGCGCAAATCGACAGCCGCCGGTTGTTGGGTGGCGAGGATGTCGAAAGCGAGTTCGTCGATTTCGCGCTCGGCGGCGTTGATGAGACTTTCGTTTTCGAGGACGAGCTGGCAGCGGGTGAGATCGCGTTCAGTATAGGCCTGCGTGGCCCGTTCAATCGCCAACTCCGCGAGACCGCCCATGCGGAGCAACTTCTCCCGTAGCTCTTCCATCTGTTGTTGAAAGCGCGTGCGCATTCGCGGAACCTCTTTATCCGAATCTGCCGGTAACGTAGTCTTCCGTCCGTTTATCGGACGGATTCGTAAATACTTTTTCGGTCTTATCGAACTCGATCATCTTACCGAGAAGAAAAAAGCCAGTAAACTCGGCGACTCGAGCCGCCTGTTGCATATTATGCGTCACAATCACGATGGTGTATTGCTCTTTTAATTGAAAAATGAGTTCTTCGATTTTGCCGGTAGAGATGGGATCGAGAGCCGAGCAGGGTTCATCCATGAGCAAAACTTCCGGTTGAACGGCGAGAGCGCGCGCGATGCAGAGGCGCTGCTGCTGGCCTCCGGAGAGACTGGCGCCGGATTTCTTGTGGAGCGAATCCTTGACTTCGTCGAACAGGGCCGAACTGCGCAGCGACTTCTCGACAATTTCTTCCAGCTGTTTACGGTTGCGAAAACCGTTCAGTTTCAGGCCGGCGGCTACGTTGTCATAAATTGACATAGTAGGAAAAGGATTCGGTTTCTGAAACACCATGCCCACGCGCCGGCGCAACTGAGTGGCCGAGGTGCCGTTGTAGACGCTGAACTCTCCGATGCGAACCTGGCCGTTGACGCGGGCTTCGGGAATGGTCTCGTGCATGCGGTTCAAACAGCGGATAAAAGTGGATTTGCCGCAACCCGAAGGGCCGATCAGCGCCGTGGCGTGATTCGCCTGCACCACAAGATTGATGTCGAACAACGCCTGCGTCTTGCCATAGAAGGCGTTCAGGTGCTCGACTGTAATTCCAACTCCCATGACTCGTTAAGCTCCTGCCAGTTTGCCGTGCCGCACTACGATGCGAACGGCGGCTACCGCGCTGACGATCAGTACGATTAAGACTAACGAACCCGCCCATGCCTGGCGATGCCAATCATCGAAGGGCGAGAGGGCGTAGGTATAAATCTGCAAGGATAGGGCCGCTGTCGGCTGGTCCAGTCTCCAGTTCCAGAACTGATTTCCGAACGCCGTGAACAGGAGCGGCGCGGTTTCTCCGGCGACACGGGCAAAAGCCAGCATGACACCAGTGATGACACCGGAGGTTGCGGTTCGCAGCGTGATCGAGAGGGTGGTGCGCCAGCGAGACACGCCTAATCCGAAGGCGGCTTCGCGGATGGAGTGCGGAACGAGCAAAAGCATCTGCTCGGTGGTCCGCGCGATGGTGGGAATCATCATGATGGCCAGAGCGACGCCGCCCGCCAGCGCGGAGAAATGCTTTTGCCGCATGACCACGAGCCCGTAGGCCACGATGCCGATGACGATGGAGGGAACGCCGTTCAGGACGTCAGAAACGAAGCGAACGACGTCGCCATAGCGATTGCGTCCGTATTCGGAGAGAAAGATGCCTGCTCCGATCCCGAAGGGCACACCAAGCAGGCTGGCGATGCCGAGAATGACAGCGGAGCCAGCAATCGCGTTGGCCATGCCGCCGCCCGGCTCGCCGACGGGTTTCGGAGTTTGCGTCAGGAAGGCAAGGTTGATCGATCCGACGCCCTTGTAGACCAGATAGGTGAAGATGGCAAAGAGCGGCGCGAGCACGATGACGACCGTAAGGACGGACAGTGCAGTCATCAGATGGTCCATCGCGCGGCGGCGCCAACTGATGGCCGGAATGACGACTGCTACCGACTTTGAGTTCGTATCAAACAATTGAGTCTCAAGCCATGCTCTTGGCCGATTGGCCTCGGGTTACGCTCCACACCATGAGGCGCGCGAGCGCGTTGACGACGATCGTAACCAGGAACAGCGCCAAGCCGATTTCGATCAAAGCAGAAAGATAAAGATCGCCGGTAGCTTCGGAAAACTCGTTGGCCAGAACGCTGGCCATCGAGTAGCCGAAAGCGAACAGCGATTTGGCAATCTCCGGCCGATTCCCAATTACCATGGTGACGGCCATGGTCTCGCCGAGAGCGCGGCCGAGGCCGAGGATGACCGCACCGACGATGCCGGCGCGCGCGTTTCGCAGCACGCCCATGCGGATCATTTCCCAGCGCGTGGCGCCCAAAGCGAGCACGGCTTCCCGCTGGTGTTGCGGGACCACCGTCAGCACCTCGCGCGTGATCGACGAAATGATTGGAATAATCATGATCGCTAGGATCACGCCTGCCGCCAGAATACTGTAGCCATAGGCCGGCCCGGTGAAGAGGCCGGTCCAGCCGAGCGTTTTGCCGAGGAAGGGCTCGACGAACGTACGCATGATCGGGATCAGAACGAAAATTGCCCAAAGGCCATAGATCACGCTGGGGATGGCCGCCAGCAATTCGGTGGTGAAAGATAGGATTCCCCGCAGCCTGACGGGGCACATTTCTGTGATAAAAACCGCGACTCCCACCGCAAGCGGTACCGCAATCACCAGAGCGAGAAGAGAGGAGATCAGTGTGCCAAAGATAAAAGGCAACGCCCCATATTGATCTTCAACCGGATTCCAGTCCGATTGAGCAAAGAACTTCCAGCCAAATGCGTGCCATGAGAGCTGCGATCCGAGCACGAGCTGATACACGATCAAGCCGAGAAGCGCGACGACGGCGAAGCCGCACACACGCATGGCCCAGGCAAAAACAGCATCGGGAATCTCGCTGACTCTTCCCTGCAATAACGGCGCTATGGTGGTTTCGATTTTCAGGGCGGCCTTTGGGCCTTGCTCCGGTAACCCAGGCCCCGAATCGGGAGCTTCATATCGTGGCCGGGGCAAGGCTTGATTGGACATATCGTGTTGAGGCTAACAGCGCGTTGTTACAAATCTGTTAAAAATGCGAAAGGGGCCGAAGTCAGGATGCACACACCAAACGACCACGGAAGCAGCGGGGCTTGCGCCGCGCCGCTGGATTGTGAGATGACTGATCGTTACCTTCTATGCCCACGTTTGCCGCCATCGACATCGGATCGAACTCCGTTCGCCTGAAGATCGCCCGTCTGCAGGGCGGTCGGCTGAAAGAACTTCATGAAGATCGCGAAGTAACGCGCCTGGGCGAAGGCGTCTTCAGCGGCGGGGTGCTTTCCCCGGACGCAATGTCGGAAACGATCCGGGTTCTGCGACGTTTTCATCGCGCCACGCAAGAATGCGGGACCGATACCGTGAGGGTGGTGGCGACGGCTGCCCTGCGCGATGCGCGCAACTCGCGGGCATTTTTGGAGTGGGTGCGCACAAGGACGGGATGGACGGTCGAAGTGATTTCCGGCCTGGAAGAAGCGCGTCTGATTCACCTGGGGATCGTTTCGAGCGGGAGACTGGGCGCTCGCAGCATTTTGCTGGTGGACCTGGGCGGCGGCAGTTGCGAGCTGACGCTTTCGCGGGATGGGCGGCTTCGCGACACAGTGAGTCTCTCTCTCGGGGCGGTGCGGCTGACCGGCGAGTTTCTTAAGCACGATCCGCCGCGCAAGGGCGAACTGAAGCAGCTTCAGGGATTTGTGGCGCGAGGGATCGGCCGCATTCAGGACCGCATCCGGTCGGCGCGGGTAGGGACTGTGATCGCGACCTCGGGAACCGCGGCTGCGCTGGTAAGCATCGCCAGCCACCTTGCTCGCCCTAGGCGGCGCCGGGCGGGAGCGATGGTGACGCGCGAGATGATGCGCAGAATCGTGAAGCAGATCACGCGCATGACGCTGGAACAACGGCAGAAGGTGCCGGGGATTGGCCCGCGGCGCGCAGAAATTATTTGCGGCGGCGCAGTGGTTTATGCGGAATTGCTGGAGCGATGCCGCCTGGGCGGGTTCCGTTATTCGCCGCTTGGATTGCGGGATGGAATTCTGGCGCAGATGGCAGCGGAGTATGACCGCAGCACGCGTTCGGGACGCGCGGTCGAATCGGAGAGGCGGGAGTCTCTGGAGCGCGCCGTAGAACATTATCGGGTTGACATGCATCACGCAATGCAGGTGCGGGATTCAGCGCTGCTGCTTTTCTCAGCCTTGAAGTCGGTACACCAGTTGCCGCCCGAATATCGCGAATGGCTTTCGGCGGCGGCGCTGCTCTATGAGGTGGGCGACTACGTCAACCGGGCGGGACACCACCGGCACACGTACTACATCATTTCGAATTCCGAAATTCTGGGGTACACGCCGCAACAGCGCCGAATCATCGCGGCGATTGCGCGGTACCTGGGAAAGTCGCGGCCCGCTCCGGGGGATGGTCCGATGAGTGTGCTGAGTCCGCAGGAACAGGCAGCGGTAACGAAGGCGTCGATGCTGCTTCGAATTGCGCGAGCCCTGCACATGAACCGGAACCAGTCAGTGGCGCACGTCGGAGTTTCGGCGCGAAACGGCCGGGTATCGCTGAAGCTTGCGCCCCGCGGGAAGGCGAGGTTGGAGCTGGAGATATGGGCGATTGAAAAAGACAAGGTCTATTTTCGCGAGGTCTTCGGCCGCGAGCTTTCCGTCGCTGCCGCGTGAAGGGTGCGCAGAATCCGCGGCGTGATGCACCAACTCAGAGAGCCTGCATTGCGTCGCATTTCAACCTTTGCGACCGCTCCTTTTTTTAGCTCGATTACAGCTTCGCAACCGGTGTCGCTGATCACACGCCCCAGAAAGTCGCGAAGGTTGGGATTGTGACCGACCAGCAGAATCGATTCCTGGCGGGCAAACTTCTCGAGCAACTTCTGAAAGTCGGCGAAGGTTGCCTCGGGGCGCAGGGCGTTATCGGTAACCAGTTTGCCTTCGTGGCCCATCTCGTTTCCGACGAGAGCAGCGGTTTGGGTGGAGCGCTTCAGCGGACTCGAAATGATCACGTCCGCCTGCACACCGAGAGCGGCGAGCGCACGTCCGATGTAGCCGCACTGCTCGATGCCGTCTTTATCGAGACCCCGCTTCTCGTCCTTCTTTGCGTCGAGCACGTGCTGCCCCGCGCTGGCGTGACGTAAGAAATAAACGAACATTGCAATGCCCTATTCCTTCCCCACCGTAACTCGCGCTCTTCGGCGCTCCACTGGAACCGGAATTTCGCCTGGGGACCTGTTCCCTTCCGCCAACCCAATGAGAAAGTCTTGCGCGCTAAACGCTTCCAGGCCCTGAGGAGGTTTCTTGCTCTTTCCCTTGGGCGACTGCCAGGGCCGCAAATAGCGGCCATCCTCTTGCAGCAGCCTTGCCTTCAGGTTGTCGGCGAGGTAGGCAGCCAGAATCTCGTGGATGATTCTATCGCGCAGAAGAGGATCCTTCACCGGGAACAGCACCTCGACGCGTTCGTGGAGGTTGCGCGGCATCCAATCCGCGCTGCCCAGGAATACTTCCGGCTCTCCGGCATTTTCGAAACAAAAGATGCGGCTGTGCTCGAGGAAGCGGCCCACGATGCTGCGCACGCGAATTCGCTCGCTGATGCCGCGCATGCCGGGCCGGAGCGTGCAGATCCCGCGCACCAGCAGATCGATCTCTACGCCCGCCTGGGCGGCACGGTAAAGAGCCTGGATGATGTCCTTATCCGTCAGCGAGTTGATCTTGGCCACAATTCGCGCCGAACTTCCCTGCTGGGCGTGCGCGGTTTCCCGCTCAATCAGCGAGATGCACTTTTCGGCAAGATCCAGAGGCGCGACCAAAAGCGGTTCGTAATCGGAATGCTCGGCATACGCCGTCAGGAAACTGAAAACGTTGTGGACAGCGCCGGTAATTTCCGGGTTCGCCGTCAAAAGACTGAGATCGGTGTAAGTTCGCGCGGTCGTCGTGTTGTAGTTTCCCGTACCCAAATGAGCGTAGCGCCTCGCCACACCATCGGGATCGCGGCGGACCAGCAAAGAGAGCTTGCAATGCGTCTTGAGGCCGACCAGACCGTGAAAGACCTGAACCCCGGCGTCCTCCAGATCGCGCGCCCATCGGATATTGGAAGCCTCGTCGAAACGTGCCTTCAATTCCACCACCGCGGTGACTTCTTTCTGTTGAGCGGCCGCAATCAGAGCCGGGACGATCAGCGAGTGCTCGCTCGTGCGATAGAGGGTCTGCTTGATTGACATTACCTGGTCGTCTTCGGCGGCGGACTTGAATAAATGCGACGACCGCATCATAAGAATCGAAGGGATGATGCAGCAGAACATCGTGGCGGTGCAGTTCCTCAAAAAGGTCGTGGGACTTCGCTGTCAGGCGCAACTCGCGGGGTGCGAATGGGGCAAACTTCAAGTGGGGGCGGTTCGTTCCCTCATACACATTGAATAAGCGGGAAAGATTTACCGGACCGTCTACCGGAAAAATCTGCCAATGGTCGAGTTCGAATACGGTGCGCAAGCGTTCGATAATCTCAGGGTCGGCTGAGGATTCAATTTCCATGCGCACGGCGTCGCCCTTGCGGCGGTTGTGAAGCTCGGCGCGGACCGATTCCAGCAGATTCCGCGATTCCTCCTCCTGGAGGTAGAGATTGCTGTTGCGGGTAACGCGGAAAGCCGCGGAAGACACAATGTCGTAGCCCTTGTACATTCGCGCAGCGTAGTAAACGACCAAATCGGCAAGAAAAATGAAATCCGTTGTGCCCTGCGAAGGCAGCTGAACCAGACGCGGCAGGGCCCGCGGAACCGTAATCACTCCGGTATAGGTCAGCGAGGAACGCCGGCGGCGGCGCAGCAGCAATGCGACGCAGAGCGCCTTGTTAATCACGCGCGGGAACGGATGCGATGGATCCACCGTCACGGGCGTGAGCAAAGGGTCAAGCTCACGTTCACAGTAATCGTCTGCGAAGGCCAGAGCCTGTGCGTCGAGTTCATCGATTTGCAGTACGCGAATCTTCTGCTCGGCCAGGGCCGGCCGCAGACGCTCGTTCCAACAGGAATACTGTTCGTCGACAAATTTGTGGGTGGCATGGTTGATAAGCTCGCGCTCCTCCGCCATGGTCAGACCGTCGAGAGTGCTGGAGTTATTGCCGTCTTCGAGCTGCTGGAGCAGGCCCCCGACACGGATTTCAAAGAACTCATCGAGGTTGCTGGCGGTGATCGCCAGAAACTTCACCCGCTCGAGGAGAGGATTGGACAGGTCACCGGCTTCCTCAAGAACACGCCAGTTGAACTTCAGCCACGATTCCTCGCGGTTGAGAAAAAGGGCACGATCGTTCGGCGCTTTCCGAACCATAGGATTAAGGGTGTGCCTTGCGTACTTCGGGAATAGTGTTGCTCTGCGATTAAGGCTCTGCTGGACCCCGCACCAGTATAACAATAAAAAAAGCGCCGGTGTGGCACCAGCGCCTTAGCTTTTTCCCTTGCCAAAGGCCGCGGAATTCGCGGTCAGCGCACCGGTATTGCACCCGGAGGCGGCGCGGGATCGGGTTTTGGTCTTACGGCAAGTAGTAGCGGAACGAGGTGAATACCATGTTGTCCAGCCCATTTGGCTCGATCACCCCTGCCACTGGCGTACTGCCGCCCGAAGCGCCTGCCCAGGTATTGCGGGTCAGGTAGGAGTACTGGGTGCCAAACTGGAACCTGCCTCTGGGCCCGCTGTAGAAGCGGTACCAGAATCCGAGGGTTCCCTCCATCACGACGCGCGTATCGGCAGTGCAATTGCCGAGAGCACCGGGCGTAAAGCCAACTGTGGTCGTCCCCGGCCCCGTTTCGGTATAGCAGCCGTAGCTTGGGAAGTGGGGCGATCCGTAGCCGACATATTTGCCGAGAGCCGGGTCATAGTTCGAGGCTCGACCGGCATACTCAGCCCCGCCGTAGGCGTAGATATCGACCTTCTTTCCGTGCCACTCGAGCGTGCTCAGACCGTGCAAATTCCTGAGCAATTCAAGCGACGCGGTAGACGACTCGGGAGTCCCCGTGGCCGAGTAAACCGTCCCTGTGGAAAGGATCGTGACGTCGGAAAGTCCGCCAGGAGCGTAACGCCCTATTCCGCTGCCGCCGAAACCTTTCAACCCAAGAACGATGCGCTTGTCAAAGAAGTGCCAGCGCGCCGACGCGCCGACGCCTCCGCCATTCCTGGAGGTGTTGTAAGCACCCAAGGCATTTGCCCCCGGCGAAGTGGCGTTGCCGCACAAGTAGGTGGTAACGACGGCGGAAGCGACGTCTTCGCAAGGAAATATGCGAGTTGTGAAGCGATCAAGCAACCCGAATATTTCATAATGTCCAAAGCCCGGATCGAAAGCGATCTTTGCAACGATATCGGGTGAAGGATTGAAAGAGTAACTGGCAGTGGTGTTGTAGCTGTTGCTGGCGCCCAATTCGCCGAGCAGGAAATTGGCAGCATTATTGTGGGTCGTCAGCGAGGCATGCGGATTCTCGAGTGCGAACGCGGCCGCGACCTTGCTGCCGAAGCTCTTGGTCAGGCGAATTCCATATTGCCGCGCGAAATCGAAACCGACGTTATACGAAGGGTCGATGGTCTTGGGCCGCACATCGTTAGTCTTGCCCATATCATCGTCCGGGGAAATTCCGACCGCATCCTCGGTCACCAGGCTCCACGCCTGGCCGCCAAGGAAACTCCAGCCATTATCAAACTTAGCCTGCGCCCACGCCTGGCGGAGACGGAGGGTGTAGCTGTTGGTTTCGTTAGAGGTCGAGGTAACGCCGGCCGATAGGAAGTCGGCTGAGACGTAGCTGGAAAGATCCACGTTCCCCAATCGCCCGTCGACAAAGGTTGTGATCTTAGACTGGCGGCCGGAACCGAAGAACTCGGACATTTGGCTTTGAGAAGCGCCCGGCATGGTCACGTTGTTGAAGGGCGTAGGCAGATCGGCTCCCAGCGCTCGCGAGCGATGTACGAATTCGGCGGCGGCGTATCCGCCGGGCGTGATGTTGATGCCCCGGAAACGGATCGTAATCGGGCTCTCCATCTGTTTGTTGAAAACTTCGGGCGCTGGGGCAGATCCCTGCGCTTGATCCTGCAGCATGAGAACGGCGTTGTTCAGGGTCGCATTATTCACTTCCGTTTTGTTGACGAGCTTGAGATCGGCTAAATCGCTCTGGAGCGCGCCCACAGTTTGCTGCTCTTTGGCCGCCTGAAGCTGCGCCGCGTTGGCCTTTGCGGCCGCATCGGCGGCGGTGTCTTGCGCCTGCTGTACCGCCTGGTCTCTGTGATGCAACTCATCTTTCAGTTCCTGGATCTGCTTGAGCGCCACCGCGAGACCGTCTTTTAAGGCCTGAATGTCAGAGGCTTTAAGAGCGGTCTGTTCTGCCGTCGCGGACGCAGCCGCCTGCTTTTGTTCTGCCGACGGTCCCGTCGCCGTCTGGGTTTGCGCCCAAGCGCCGGCTGTCAGTGCCGCCAGCGTCAAAGCGGCAAGAAATAAGTGTTTGATTGCCTTCATAGAATTGCGGTCCTCTTTCCTTTGAGATTTTTGTTGGCGAATGCCAGCACCTGTCGGAGACAGTGGGTGGCTTCCCTGACTTGAAGCGAGCGCTTCGAACGGTGGCGGACGGGCATTCAGCCCCCGCTGCAAGAACGAAGACTCATTTCAAGCATGTCTACTATACTACTAGACTACATCGACAATGTAGCATTTAGTTGGCCAAATCCGGAGGGCAGTCCAGCCGCGCTAGTCTGTTGATTTGTGGGAAAGCACCCGCGGTCCCTCAAAGGAGGGTGTACCTGGAGATGCAAAGATTTTCGTTTCATGGGCAGCGGTTTACCGGCGCGAGCCGCTGCTAACAGGCTGCGGGAAAAAGTGCCGCGGTTCGCTAAAGGCAGTCCTCAGGCACTCAAGCGCAGGCTGATTTCGTAAGAGTCAACCCGCATAAGGCGCAGTTAGTGGATTTGTTTGATCGCCATCTTTACTTTTTCGGCCACATTCTGGGGCAACGGCGCGTAGCTGAGCTGGGCGGTCATCTTCTGACCGTCGTTGACCATCCAGTTCAGAAAATCGGAGATGATCTTGCCTTTGTTTGGATCTTTGGCCTGTGCCGGGATCAGCAGCCAAGTGAAGCTTGAGATCGGATAGGCAGTTTTTCCTGGGGCGTTAGTGATGGAAACGCGGAAATCGGCGGGCATGCTTTTGACCGACGCGGCCGCTTCCGTCACGCCATCGAGGGACGCCTTCACGAAGTTGCCAGCGGCGTTCTGGACCGATCCGTAAGTGATTTTGTTCTCCACCGCGTAGATCAGCTCGATGTAGCCGATCGACCCCGGCAACTGGCGGATCTGTCCGGCCACGCCTTCGTTGCCTTTGCCACCCAGACCGACGGGCCATTTCACCGAAGTTCCTTTCCCCACCGCGCCCTCCCATTCCTTGCTGACTTTGGAGAGGTAATCGGTCCAGATGTAGGTAGTACCGCTTCCGTCGGAGCGGTGCACGACGATGATCGTCTGGTTCGGCAAGTTCATTCCCGGATTCGCTTTGGCGATCGCCGGGTCATTCCAACTCGTGATTTTCCCGAGAAAGATGTTGGCCAGCACTTCGGGAGTGAACTTGATTTCGCCGCTCACGCCAGGAATGTTGTAGGCCGGAACATCAGCGCCCAGCACAGTTGGAATGTGGAAGATCTTGACCTTGGCCTCTTTGAGTTGCTCATCGGTCATCGGGCCATCGCTCGCTCCAAAATCCACCGTACCGTTCAGAACCTGACGAATGCCTCCGCCGCTTCCAATTGACTGATAGTTGATTTGAACGTCCGCGATGGAGCTTGTTGTATTCATTGAACCACTTCGAGTACATGGGATACGGGAAGGTCGCGCCCGCCCCGTTCAGCGTGGTCTGGCCAAGGACAGGCAACGACAGCACAACCACTGCCAACAGCACCGCGATGCGTCGAGTCATTCGATGAGTCCTTTTCGAAGAATAGTCCTGCTAGTCAGACTTGGTTCTAGTGGTGAAGTGTTAAAGGAAGGTTACACGCGAGTGAATTTCTCATGAACGGGTCTCATCTTGCAAGGACTTAGCGCGCTGCGATTTTGTCGAGTCTCGCCAGTTCACGGGCGAATAACGCGTTGTCTGGAAAGTCGCGCTCCAGCCCCAGGAGCAACTCGCGGGCGAGGCCAATATGTTTTTCGCGCACGTAGGCAATGGCCAGCAGGATGCGAGCGAATGGCGCGAGCAGACGGCCCTGCGCAGCAGTGAGCTGGAGTTCGGAAATTCCGCCTTCTTTATCCCCCTGAATGCCCCCGACCCGTAATAGCCATCGAACGGGAGCGGCCATCGAACCGATGATGTAGCGGCTCACCCCGCCGGCCAGGTGCGCGTCGTAGCAGGTTGGGTCGTCCGCCAGCAGTTGGCTGGCCCAGGCCGTCGCTTCTTTGGTGTAGTGCAGCGATGCCAGATTGCGTTTTTCGATGAGCGCTGCGAAGTCGGAGCGCAGTCCGGCAGCCAAGGTCATAGCAAGGAGCGCGTCGCGATCGTGAGCGTCGCGTTTCAAGCGCGCGTTTGCCAGACTTTCCGCGCGCCCAAGTTTCTCATCGAATCGGTTTCTCTGGGCGGAATCTGCCTCATACTTCTTGCGATTGGAAAAAATAGAATCGTCTTCATAGAACTGCGCCTCCAGCACACCCAGACGATGAAACTCGGAGAACAAGATTCCAGCGGCCTCGCTGGCCGGGCCCATCGGATTGTCCGGATTGACCTGCTCCCAGGCTTCGAAATCCCGTTGTGCGCCAGCAAAATCCAGATCGTAGAGACGCAAAAAGCCATCATTCAGCTTTATGGCGGGAACATCAGCAACTGCTGGCAGAGAGACTGTCAGAATCGTGCCGACCACAAGGAGTAACGCAACCATCGCTCTCGACATCCAGAATCGCGATCGGGGAGCCAGCGCGCCAGTAACGAGCATGTCCCGGCTCAGCTGCTTCCTTGTCCTACCTCGCCTCGCCGTGAAGCAGAAATCCGCGTCTTCTGGCAAACTGCTTAACGGTGAGGATGCATGATTGTGAGTGACAGGATTCGATACGCTCCAGGCTGGCCGGGAATCGAACCGCGCTGGACCTCGAGCGCAAAAACGGGCATCGGCACCGCCCTCAATCTGCACAGCCGGGTTTGGTTCACCCTCAGCCACGGAATTTTGAATGAAATCTACTTTCCCCGCGTCGATCAGGCATGCACGCGCGACTTCGGTCTCATTGTCACCGATGGCCGCGCGTTCTTCTCGGAAGAAAAGCGTCATTGCACTTTCCAAAACCTGCCAGTGGAACCAGGGATCCCAGTTTACGAACTGGCCAACACCTGCATCACCGGTCAATACCGGATTGAAAAAGAAGTTCTGAGCGACCCGTGGCGCAGCGTCGTACTACAGAAGGTTCGCTTCGTCCCGCTTCAGGGTACTTTGAACGATTATCGTCTCTATGCCCTGCTGGCTCCCCACCTCGGCAATTTTGGATACGGTAACACAGGCTGGGTCGACGCTTATAAGGGCAGGCCCATGTTATTTGCGCAGCGGGAAGCTTGCGCGCTTGCCTTGGGTTCCTCGGCTCCATGGCTGAAGCGTTCGGTAGGATTCGTTGGCACATCGGACGGATGGCAAGATCTCTCTCAGAACTTCCAGATGACATGGGATTACGACCGGGCAGAAAACGGAAATATCGCACTGACAGGAGAGGTTGACTTGGTGGCATGCAACGGCGAGTTTATGCTCGCGCTCGGTTTCGGAGGCATCTGGGCTGAGGCCGGCCAGCAAGTCGTCTCTTCCCTGCTCACCCCCTTCGTGAAGACGCGCGAGGAATATATCGCCCACTGGCGCCACTGGCATAAGGGTCTTAAGAAACTGGATTCTCAGCCCCGGGAAAAGGACTTATATCGCGCCAGCACCGCCGTTCTGCGCTCGCATGAATCCAAAGATTTTCTGGGCGGAATCATCGCCAGCCTTTCCATTCCATGGGGATTCAACAAGGGCGATGAGGATCTTGGCGGGTACCACCTGATCTGGCCGCGCGATCTGGTCGAGAACGCCGGCGGATTGCTTGCGGCAGGAGCGCACGATGACGCCCTGCGCGTTCTGCATTATCTCGAGGCCACACAGGAAGCCGACGGGCATTGGGCCCAGAACATGTGGCTCGATGGCCGTCCCTATTGGAATGGTCTGCAAATGGATGAAACCGCGTTTCCAATTCTGCTTGTCGATCTGATGCGCCGCGAAGCGCCGCGCTGTTTCGAAGACAATAAGCGTTGGTGGCCGATGGTTTACCGAGCCGCGTGTTTCATCGCGGCCAACGGTCCGGTCACGCAGCAGGACCGGTGGGAGGAAGATGGCGGCTATTCGCCGTTCACCATGGCAGCTGAAATTTCGGCTCTGCTGATCGCCGCCGACATGGCGCAGGAGTTAGGACAGCCTGAAGCCGCCGAATTTCTGCGTGCCATGGCCGATACGTGGAATTTCAACATGGAGCGGCGGACCTATGCCGTGAACACCGATCTCGCCCGACAGGTGGGCGTGGAAGGCTATTACGTCCGAATCACTCCGCCTCCCAATGCCGACGGGGCCGCGTGGCCCCTGCAGGGATTCGTTCCTGTCAAGAACCGCGTCGCAGGCGCCAACGCGGCAGCAGTCGAGATTGTGAGCCCCGACGCCTTGGCGCTGGTTCGCTTTGGCTTGCGCAGTGCGGACGACCCTCGAATTCTAAACACCATCAAAGTCATCGATGCGCTGTTGCGTGTGAAATTGCCGTCGGGTCCGGGATGGTATCGCTACAACGGCGATGGCTATGGCGAGCACGAGGATGGATCGCCCTTCGACGGCTCCGGTATTGGCCGGCCGTGGCCGCTGCTGGCTGGGGAGCGCGCACATTACGAACTGGCTGCTGGACGCCCGGCTAACGCCGAAACACTACTGACCGTGATGGAAAACTCCACGGGCGGCAGCCGCCTTATTCCCGAACAAGTCTGGGACCGCAAGGACATTGCTGAGCGGGAATTGTTTACAGGCCAGGCCTCCGGCTCAGCTTGTCCGTTGGTTTGGGCTCACTCGGAATACATCAAACTGCGGCGGTCGTTGCTCGACGGGAGAATCTTTGATCAGCCGCCACAGACGGTGGAACGTTACCTGGTTCGCAAAAAATCCGCCGATTACTTTAACTGGCGCTTCAATAACAAACCGCGAACGATGCCGCGGGGAAAGAAATTGCGCGTCCTTGCCATGGAACCGGCAATGGTCCACTGGAGCTTCGACAATTGGCAAACAACTCACGATGATTCGACCGAAGACAGCTGCTGGAATCTCGAACATTGCGATCTTCCAACCGAAACGCTTGCCAGCGGGCGCCAGGTCGTCTTCACTTTCCTCTGGAAAAACGCCCAGCGATGGGAGGGACGCGATTTTTCGGTCACGGTCGAGTGAACACGGGCCGCGTTCGGCCGGTTTGCCCGGTTTGCTAGACTTTCACCGAGGACGACGCATGCGCACTCTTTGCTGTTTTGTTATGGTCGTTTTGATGACTGCCATTGTCCAGTCTGCGCACCTGCCCGCTCCACAAGCGGTTACTGACCCTAAGCAGATCACGTCCAAACCGGATGCAAAGGTAGAAAAAAATCTAACGATCGAGAAGCTCTACATGACGCGGCAAGTCGGCGGGTCCACGTGGTCGCCCGACGGCAAGACGGTCGCTTTCATCAGCAATTTAAGCGGGCGCAATAATCTCTGGCTGGTGCCCTCCGAAGGTGGCTGGCCAACGCAACTCACAGTGAGCGATCAGCGCCAGACAGGCCCAACGTGGTCGCCCGACGGGAAATGGATCGCATATACGTCCGACTACGATGGCGACGAGCAGTGGGACATTTTTCTGGTGTCGCCGAAAACCGGACAGGTCGTCAACGTTACGAACACGCGTCAGATCTCCGAGGAAAACCCTGTCTGGTCGCCCGACGGACGATACCTGGCCTATCTGGTGAAGCCGAAGACCTCATCAGTTTTCGAAATTGATGTTTACGACACCGTGCTGCGGGAGGTGAAGCACCTTACCACCGGAACTGCCAAAGATCTTTTTAACTCTGAATCTCTTTGGTCGAAGGATGGCAAATTCATCTTCTATTCGCAATCGCAAGCCAAGGGCACCGACTCAAACATATTTGTGGCCGACGTTGGCACCGCCGCCAGCAAGTTGCTCACTCCCCATCGGGGGGAAAAGGCCTACCAGTCCAATGACGTTTCGCCGGATGGCAAATATCTCCTGATTACATCCAACGCGGGGAATGGATATGACAATGCAGGCCTGCTCGAAATTGCGAGCATGAAGATCCACTGGATCACGGACGATAAATGGGAAATTTCCGGCGCGAGCTTTACTCCAGACGGCAAGTCGCTGGTATACACGGCCAACATTGACGGCAATATCGATGTCTACCGGTACGAGATTGCCTCGGGCAGAGTGAACGTTATGCCCCTGCCGAAGGGCCTGAACTGGCCATCGGGTAACAGCACACCTTTCACCCGGGACGGCTCACGGATGCTCTACTCGCATACCGGTCCGGCGGCACCGGGCGATTTGTGGGTTTATTCGATGGCGGATGACAAGTCGCACCGACTGACGAACTCGCTCGTCGGTGGTGTGCGCGCTGAGGATATGGTCGAACCCTACCTCGTCCACTATCCGAGCAAGGATGGCAAGTGGACGATCTCCGCATTCGTCTATGTGCCCTACAATCTGCCGCGCAATGGCGAGCACCCGGCAATTGTCTACGTTCACGACGGACCGACTTCGCAAACCGTGAACACATTTAACCGCTTCATTCAATATGCCGCCAATCAAGGCTACCTCGTCATCGCCCCCAACTATCGCGGCTCAACCGGATACGGCAGGGAATTTCAGCAGGCAAATTTGTTCGACATGGGCGGCGGCGATTTGCAGGATGTGCTAGCGGCTGCCGATTGGATCAAGCAAACTGGCTACGTCGATCCCAAGAAAGTCGTCCTGATGGGCGGCAGCTATGGCGGCTATCTCACCATGATGGGTGTCACCAAAGCTCCAGAAATGTGGGCGGCCGGCATTCCGATTGTTCCCTTCGTGAACTGGTTCACGGAAATTCAAAACGAGGATCCGGTCTTGCAGCAATCCGATCTTGCGACCATGGGTGATCCTGTAAAGAACAAGGCGCTCTATGAAGATCGCTCACCCATTAACTTTATCGATCGGATCAAAGCGCCTTTGTACTTATTGGCCGGCGGCAACGATCCACGCTGTCCCAAGACAGAGGCCCAGCAGGTGGTTAATGCGCTTAAAAAGCGCAGCGGCGTGGCGGAATACAAGGTCTACGACGACGAAGGGCACGGCTTCGCGCGCGTTGAAAATCAGATCGACGCCTACAAACGAGTAGCGGACTTCCTGAAAGCGCACGTTCCGCCCGCCGATTGCGGCTGCTCGTTGAATGAGTGACGGAAAAAGGATTTCCGCCCGTCAAAGCGGGGCGCGGGCGCTAAAGCGCAAACCTATTTTCAGCGAACTAAGCGGCGCGACCAAGGTCGTGCCCTCGCCTTTTCCTGCGGTGGGCCGCGTTTTTTCGCGGCCTGCTAGGTTGACTCCACGTGCGCGGCGCGCCGCTTCTCCGCGGCCTGAATGCGCAAGTGGAGCATGTAAAGCACCACCAGGGCATTGACCACGATCACCACAGCTCGAAATGGCGTCGGCCGCCGGACCAGATCGACCATTTCGAATGGGATGTAGACCGCACCGGAGATAAAGGCCATCCACTCGGCCCACGGTAGCGCGTACCAGAGTCCATACGCTTCCACGAAGCGCATGATCGCGTAGACACTGGCCACCACTGCGATTTTCCAGAGCCGTACGTCGCTGAACCGCGAAACCAGCTTGATGAAGACGCCCACGTAGTGGTGGTAAGGGTTAACATGGAAAAACTCAAGAAAGCTCTCGGCCACTCCAAAGATGTCTTTGTGGTGGCGCATGGAAAAGACACCCAGTCCTGCTGCAACCACGATGAGACCCTTTACCAGTTCAACGGTGGCAACGGTGCGCACGCCCTTGATGTGCTCGGAATCGTGGATGACTGGATGCATGGACTGGTTTTTCTAACAGCAAATGTCAGCCTTGTCGGCGGACGCTGTCGCGCAACTCTTCGACGATCTCCTGAGCCGCTTTGCGCGCGGCGGCATTCTGGGTGACATCGAACGAAATCGCACCCACCCGCGCATGGCCACCGCCCCCATAGCGCTCGCAAACCTTCGCGAGATTCACGGATGGTTCGCGCTTCGACCATGGGTTCGATCCGACCGATACCTTCACGCGGAACGAACTCTTGCTCAATCCTACGCTGTAGATGGAGTCCGGGTGCAGGTAGTAGGGAACGAACTTGTTGTAGCCCTCCATGTCGAGGTCGGTGATATCGAAGAAAATGGTGCCATCGGTCTCTTCGCTGCGCTGGCGTAGGATTTCGATTGACTGCTGGTGGCGATCGAGGAGCGGTGGCAGCACCGCGGCAACAAAAGGCTCGCGCAGGATCTCGCCCAGCGGACGGTACGCTAGCAGCGGAATCAGTTTCTTGACGAAGTTGCGGTCGGTTGAAGCTTCGATGGCCATCGTCAGCTTCATGGCCGGAGCCTTCATTTCGACTGCCGACTTCGCGTCTTCGTACAAGGCGCCATCCACAATATCGGTCCATTGGACCAGTTCGGCCACGGGGCGGGGGTCGAACCCGAAGCGATGCTCCGCCACCATGGCAACAAAACTTGTGCAGGATTTGAATACCGGATCGTAAAACTTGCGGTTGCTCTCATCGTGCTCGAAATGTGCCGCATCGGCGGGAGACAGAAACGCGCTTTCGTGGTGATCGAACCACCAGGTGATTTTGGGCGAACTGGAGTATTTGAAATCGACGATCGCGTTTTCGTCGCCATCAAACTGAGCTTCGTCAAACAGCGCGCCGGCGCGATGCAGCAGTCCGGAGTAGACGAACTCCACATCGCCGCGTATCCGTTCCCGGTAGAAGCGCGAGAACAGAGCCGCCGAGGACGCCCCGTCAAAACATTTGTCGTGATAAAACACCCGAACTCGCAAAATAGTTCTTTAGACCCCTTTCGCCAAGGCTGAAGTGAAAAACAAATAGAGTTGCTGGTTTGGAGGTTTATGTCAAGGCTGATGTTTTGGCATCGTCACGGGCGGAGTAAAGGTTAGGCTATTTCCGGTGGCTCCGAATCCTCAAGTCGAAGCTGGCTACTCCATTCTGGTCGCGCAGCGCCACGATCGAAATATTGCGTGTGATGTTGTATTCCGCCTGAATAATCTGCTGCGAAGACACGGACACGTTGGTGCTGTAGGTGAGGGTGACATTGCTGGCCACCTGCTGCTCGATGGTGAGCTGTGGCCCGCGCACAATGTTGGTTTCACCCCCCAGGCCCTGCGGGTCGATCTTGATGCGGCTCGCGCCAAACAGCCGTTGCAGCCGGCTGTTGACGGTGCTGTTGAGAGCCTCGTTGATGAGCAGATTGGAAGCTTCGCCGCCAAACCCGAGCGTTCCGCCCGATTGCGTCGCGGCGGCGGCCTCCTCCTGCGTACGGCCCAGAGCGAGCAGCGCAATGACGTCCCCTTCAGGCAAACTGGGCTCTGACTGCCATGAAACCTTCAGGCCATTGGACACGCTGGCGTCCCCGCGGATCCGAATTGTGATGTCATAGTCGCGCACTCTCGTCGCGGCTTGCAGGTCGACGATGGGCTGGGTTTTGGCCGGATTCGCGAACGTCAAATCCCCGCGCTCCAGTTTATACTTCGTTCCGTTAAACGAGATGTCCCCTTCCAGCACCTCGGCCCGTCCCAGGATTACCGGGCGGTCCGCTGTGCCGCGCACTCGGAGATCTGCGTCGCCGGAGAGCCGGGCAATGGCTGTTTGCATCTGAAGTTCAGGCGTCGTCACAACGTGCATATCCAGCCGGAGCCGGCTCTCGAGACTATCGCTCTGAGTAAACACGACTGCCTGTTTGCTTCTCTCGATGTAAGCTCCAAAATCAAAGCCCGGGGTCACGGCCAGCTTTGTAACCGTTACATCGCCGCTAAGCAGCGCCGAGTTCGACGTGCCCGTCAGCCGAAGCTCCGCGTTGGCCGTGGAACTGACTCCCGGGGGATAACGCAGCCGCACGCCCTGCGCGGTGGCCCCCAGATCAAGTTGCAAGGTGCCGCCCTGGTAGCTGGCGGAGCCGGTAAGCGCAACTGCGCCGCCGCCGGTTGTTCCGCTCAGTTTTTCGATCTGAATCCGATTTCGGTCAAACAGCAGCACTCCGTTCAGATCGCTCAGGCCGCTCGGAAGGTCGTTGTGACTGATGAATGTATTCTTGACGTCAAGGCGGCCCAGCAGTACGGGCTGCGCAAGGCTGCCGGTAGCGCTGACATTTACATCCAGGGAACCGTGCGCCAGAATTTTCGGATTCAGCGTCTCGAGCAGCGTCATGTTCACCGAACCGTTGAGCTGCAGGTCGATTTCCTTCGTGCCTGTCAATCTCGCGCGGCCATGCGCTGTGAAATCGGTGCCGCTGCCCGCCAGGTGGAAGCTTTCGATGAGGGCGGTTTGATTGGTGACTTCAAACCGGATGGGCTCAACGCTGGCGACCTGAACGTGCTCGACTTCGGCGGTGAAAGATCGTATTTCGGCAGCCGCCATTAAGTCGCGCGGCGTGCGCAGAGGTCCTCGGACCCGGATGGTGCCTTCAATTGGAGTGTGCCCGGTGATCTTGCCCGGCAAATAGATGCTCAGCAGAGAAACCACATTCAGATGCTGAAAATCGAGACTCAGGTCGGCGCGAAAGTCATTCTCCAGGTCCACGCTTCCCTGAATGTTCAATCTGGCCTGCTCGAAATCCGAGTGACCCTTGAGATCGAGCGTCCGTCCATGGGTAACCCCATCGACGAAGAAATCACCGGCGCGTTCCTTGTCGAGCGCGAGGTCCTTCACCCGCACGTGCGCTTCCACCGTGGGCTCCTGCGGGGTACCGCTCACTCGCGCGGTAAAGTCCGCAATGCCGTCCATCGCAAAGCGGCTCGACTGGAGCCGTGGAAAGCGAGCCAGATCGATGTTTTTTCCGTCAACGCTTAGCCGGATTTCGCGAGTTGCCGTGTTCACGCTGGCGCGGCCCGAGAGTGTGGCGTTGTAAGCTCTGGCCTCCAGATTCTTGAGCGTGAGTTCGTCGTTGCTCAATTCAAGATCGCCAAGGAACGATGGAACGCTTACGCCATACGCCGCGCCCCCGCGAACTTCAAAATGGCCTTCGCCATGCGGGCTCAGGCGCGTGCCCGACAAATTGATCGAGAAACCGAGCGTCCCCGACAGCGGTCGTTTCACTCCGGCCAACTGCTCAGCCTCGGCTACGTCCGCGTCGAGAACATCCAAGTGCAAAGTAAAGGGTGCGTTCTCTTCGAGGACGCCGGCCACCAGTCCCGCACTCACGTCGAAGTGCGCGACTGTGTGGCCGTGAATCAGCGATCCGTTATGCGCCGCAAAACCATGGTGCGAATACTGAACGGTGGTGGAGAGAGCGTCCCAATGAATGGTTGAGGGCTCCGCCATTTCAGCGGCCGGCACTGTCGTCTCGAAGTCGTAAGCTTCCAGCTTTCCTTCGAGCGCGAGGGCGGAGACGTGGCCGGTCGCACTCCCGGTCAAGCTGGCCCATCCATGAACCGCAAAGGGTAACGACGACGATCCGTACGCCGCTTGAATCAGCGGAATCCATTCCTTTACGTTGTGGGAGGTCAGGGTGAATCGCATGGAGGAATTCGCAGCGAGGCTTCCCGCGGCGGTGATTTCGGACCCATTGCTTGTGAGATGCAGCGCGCCGATCTCGAGTTCATCCCGCGACCCGCGATAAACCCCTTCGATCTGGCCGTGCAGCGGAATCTCTGCGGGCTGCGAATGCTGGGGCGGAGACACATCGATTTTCAAGCGCGTCTCCGCATCACGGATGGACCCGACCCAGAGCATATCGACCGTCCCTCTCGCGTTGCCCACAAAATTCAGGCGATCCAGAGGGAGCGTCCTGGAATTCAGAGCCGACATGGCCGGGGTTAACGGAAATCCCGCAACCTGCAGGTGAAGCGACCCACGTTGCAGGCTTCCAGGCGCAAGCCGGCCCATTACCACTCCCCGCGCAGGCAACGCCTGCAGAGAGTTCTGCCAGTTAGTGACGTCCACATCGCCGAACAGGTCTCCGCCCATTAAGCTTGCTGTGATCGAGGACAGTCGCAAGCGTGCGGGGCTAACCGAAAACGTCGTATCCAGGCGCCCGTCGCGCATCCCGAACTTCTGTGCCGCGTAATCCACATCCTTTGCCTGGAATGTCCCGTCGGTTGCAAAATCCCGCAGGCTCCAAGCAGCCTTGCCGGCGAACTGCGCGGTCCCTTTGCGAACCTGCGGCTGGCGCAGGATGGATGCCAACTCCCCGAGATCCGCTACGCCGTGATATTCGCCGCTGATCCGGGGATCGTGAAAATCCACCAACTGCCCGGTAAAGTGAATCTCTGTCTTCCCTGATTTCACGGTCAGGCTGCTGATATCGGCGCGCCCGCGGGCCAGCACGAGGGAAGCGTCTGCGCCCCAAACGAACTCAGGGTATTGCTGCCAGCGCGTGACAATGGTTCCGGCCACCACTCGCGCTTCATAACGCTGGTGCAGCAGGGAGTAATTCAGCAGCAACGACAGATCCCGCCCAGCAAAGCTGAATGGGACCATGTGGTCCTGCCACAGAATCTCGCCCTTTTGCACTTCAATGCGCGACACGGAAAGTGAGATCAGTTCTTCGACCGGCCCCCGACTGGCCGAACGGCCGGAGGAATAATTGAGCGCCGGCGCTGGAATGTTGGTCGTCCCATCCGGATAGTCAATTAAATGCACGACAGGATGTTCGAGGACCAGCGAATGCAAGCCAATGGTGGTGCTGAGCAGCGAGATGATTTTCAGCTCGGCCTCGAGACGTTCCACCTGGAAAAAAGGGCGTTGACCGGAAGCTTCCCGGCCGTGAATCGTGAGGTCGCGAGCATCCACGCGCAACCGAAATGGGATCGTGTGCAGTTCGCCGAGTTCGACTCGACCGCCAGTTGCCTTTTCAAGCGCAGCAACGACTCTGCTACGCATCTTCTGTTGAAAGGAGTCGGTGGTGACGTACCAGCCCAGAAACCCGAACGCAACCAGGCTGAAAACGCAAAACGTCAGAAGCAGTTGCCGCAGAATGCGACGGCGCACCCGGGGCGGCGGCGGCTCGTTCAACGGTTCCCTTCTCCTGCGCTCGACTCAGGAGTACGAATGTTGCTACCCGAGCGCAGATTCGCCAGCCATCCCGTGAGCAGTTCGTTCATTTTCTTCTCGGCCAGCAAGGTTCTGATGCGTCCATACATTTCCGTCAGCGGCTTGGCGCTGCCCCCCGCCTTCTTCATTTCCGGAAGCAGTTGTTCGTGGTAGTAGTTTTCGACCGCCTTCTGATCGATCTGAATCGACGGACGGAGACGATCTTCGACCAGTTTCATCAGCTGAATGTCATCGCTCAGCCGCTTCTCCAGCACAGGTTGGGTGAGACCATAGTGCTGTAAAGTCGCGTGCCAGCCCTCCTCAGTAGCGCAATCGGGCAGCAGCTTGCGAACTTCGGCCACCCGCGTTGCGATCTCGGAAGCGGGAGCCGGCTGCGCGGGACGAACCTGTTCGCGCAGCAACTCCTGATCGATCAAGCGGTCGAGAGCGGCATTCCGTTCGATGGTCGTGAACGAATCCGGGTCACGCCCGTCGAGGATCGCCTCAAATGCGATTTCCTGTTCCCAGTCGCTTTGCAACACAACGTGACCGTTCACACTGCGTATGACGCGATCCACAATCGGGCCGGCCGTCGACAGGCCTGCGAGCGCCATCGCCAGGACAACCATGAGAACGCATTGTCGTAACCACTTCATGAGAGCAACTTCAATCAGAAAGACTGCCCAACATTAAAGGAGAAATTAAAATGCCCTGCGCGCTGGGCGCCGAACTGTCCGGTCTCAACCCCGCTTACCGAGTTGATGGTGATGTTGGTATAGCTGGGAAAGACCGGCGGGTTCACATTGTATCCGAAGTCAAAGGTCAATGGACCGATAGGCGTCTGATAGCGCACACCCAACCCTATGGCATGCGAAACGTAGTTGTAGTTGCATTGCGAAACCGGCTGGGCTTGCGGTGTTGGCGGAAACGTCGGTGGTTGAAAGCAGACCTGGCGATCCGGCTGATGCCAACGCCCTATGCTGGGAAGCATTTCCTGCGGCCGGGCAAACACATTGCCCACGTCGTGAAAGACCGAAAAACCGATCTTGTCCTGCAGGTAGGGCACCGTCACATTGGGAAAACGAAGTTCCAGGTTATTGAGAAAAACGGCGCTGCCTCCTAACGGGAATCCGGTAATTGGATCGCGGGGTCCTGCCTGGTTTAACCCGAAACCACGGTGAGAGTTGCCGCCTCCGCTGAAAAATCGCTCAGGTAGAGGGATCAAAACTGCGTTTTGTGGCACGCAATCGGGGATAATGACGAACGGTTGACAGAATCTCCGCGAGGGATCGATAATCACGGTACTGCCAAAAGGATTTTCGACCCCGATCGTGGTCGATCGTGCAAACACGAATCTGCGTCCGGTCGTGACGTTCCGCCCAAACGAGTAGTAGGTCGAGTTTTTCACCAGGGTTTTGCTGAAACTGGCCTCCGATCCGAAATAACTGGCCGCCACGGCTCCTTCCACGCTCGTGTAACTGCCCCTGGTAGTCTCCAGGTCGTTGTCGCGCCGGTTGCGGATATACATAAAGTTCGGAGACCCGACCCGAGTGGGCGCCGAGAGCAACGGGATCAGGTTGCTCGATACTTCAATGTTGGAGGCCTTAACGCGGCGGTAGCTGAATCCGTAGGAGAATGTCGTCAGGTCGCGTTCCCCTTGGCGATACAGCACGATCAGGTTCCGCAAGCTGCCCTCCAGGCGCTGCGAGGTAAAGGTCGAGACATCAATCGTATTGTCGTAGAACACAGTGGCAGTGAAATGGAGGTTGTCGAAGTTCAGCAATTTTGGAACATCGAAACTGGCGAGTCCTCTTTTCTGCAGGCGTCCGTAATTGCCCTTTATGGTAAGCGTCTGCTCGCGGCCCCCGAAGTTGATGCGGTTCACACCCAGCAACACCCTAGGGCTCACGCCAGTCTGTCCGAGGGGCTGATTGCTGCCGACGGCGGGCTGCCCCGTCTGGAACTCGATCCCGCCGCCGTAATCGAAGGTGTAGCGCTTGGCCTCGCGAGTTGTGATGAGCACGTTCTTGCGCGACTCGGTGCCGTCCGGGTTCTGGATCGCCGTGTCCACCTCGCTGAAAAGCCCCAGATCGTAAAGACGGCGCTGGCTCTCAAGCATATTGCGCTGGCTCAAAGGCTCTCCTGAATGCACCCGCAACGCACGGCGGGCAACGCCCGCCCGTGTGTAATGCAGCCCGTTCAGGTAAACGTCATTCACGAAGAACTGTTCGCCTTCATGAATAGTGAAAGTAACGCCAACTCGCGGCAACCCATCCGGACCCGCAGGAACAGCGACGTAGGAAACATCCACCGCTGCATTCGGGAAACCATTGTCAAAATACTTCCCGAGGATCGCGTCGCGATCGTCGGACAAACTCGATTCGTCAAAACCCTGCCCTTCCGAGGTGGAAATTTCCGGGAGCTGCTCCTGGGGCAGCGTATAGCTCCCCTCAATCTGCACCGACGCCACGCGCGTTTGCAGCCCCTCCCTGATTTTGATTTGAATGGCCAGCAGCGACGGGTCACCGTGGTATTTTGTCACCAGCTCGCCGCTCACTTCCGCCTGCCGAAAACCGCTCGCCCGATACATGAGCTGAATGTTCCTTACATCCTCATCCAGCAGAACTTCACTGTAGCGTCCATGGCTCAGAATCCGTCCGGCCGTCTGTTCCGCGATTCGGCGTCGAATCAGCTCCTCCGGAAAATACTGATTTCCCGAGATTCGAATCGCCGCCAGTTTGCGGCGTTCACCCGGATCGATGGCATAGACGACCTCGAGCGTCTTACCGTCCTGTACGCTGTGCCGAGCCACGGTGGCTTTGGCTTCAAAGTAGCCCAGCGTCTCCAGGTGATTTTCGATATTGCGCCGGCCTTCGTTCAGCAGATCGTCGTCAACCGCACCCTCCTCATAGATCGGGACCAGGCGACGCAGCGTTCCCCGGCTCAGTTTGAAGCCCTCCGCTGCTACTTCCACGACCGGACCTCGATCGATCGCAATGGTGTAATCCACCGTATTGCGCTCCGGATGGTAAGCGCGGTCCGCGAGCGAAACCTGCGCCAGGAGGCGGTCCTGTTTCTGATAGCGGGACCGAATCCTCTGCAGAGCGCGCGAAACCCGGCTTGAGATTACAGGGTCGCCAGAATGCAGTTTCCCAATTTCCTGAATCTCTCCGGCCGAATAGCTTGAGTCGCCCGTCACAATGAGTTCTCCGACAACGGCGCGTGACTCGGGCACGACGCGAAACGTGATGTTGACTTGATGTTCCTTTTCGTCGCGCTCTTCCGAGATCGTAACCTTCGCACGGTGGAACCCGTTCTCTTCGAGCACTCGCTTGACGCCTGCTAAAGCCCGGTCAACCTTATCCTGGGAATAAAGCTCCCCCAACTGCAGGCGGGTGGCGCTTGCGAGCTGATTCTGCGAGGGATTGGTGGAGACACCCTCGACCATTACGATGCCCACAAAAAAATTTGCCGCCGTGAGGAAGCGGAGCCGCACACCGGTCGTTTGCGCACGGTCCGCCTCCGCCTGGATGTCGGAAAACCTGCCGCTCGCAAATAAGGCCTTCATCGCGTCGTGCAGGCCGTCCCGGGTCAGCGCGTCCCCGATTTTTAGCGGCGTCAGCGCGGCCAACGCCGCAGCCTCTTCGGGACCAACGCCCGGGAACTCAATTGCGTCAATCGTCAAGCCAAGGTACGGGGCAATCGCTCCGAACTCGGCTGGGACTTGCTCGGCCTGCTTCCCAGACTGCGGCGGGGGGACCGCCCAGCTTGTGGCGGCGCTGAGGATCAAGGCCGACAACAGAATCAGCCAACCAGCGTGCGCAACGCCCTTCAGCCGCAAATCTCCCTCTTCCGCATCGTGCTCGTCGGCCAAGACATCTTTTGAATTCGATGAACGCCTCAAAGGCACACGTTGCTCGCTGGCAAGAGTTTTGCGACCGGAACCTATAATACTGGTTAGAAAGCTGAAGAAAGGTAATCGCTTTGGAACCGACTCGATTGGCGTCGAAGGCTTCCGAACTGGAGGACCGCTACTCGCGGCAGATCCTGTTGAAGGAGATTGGAGCTGAGGGCCAGCAAAAGCTCGCGCGCGCACGCCTGGTCGTGGTGGGGTGCGGTGCGACTGGCTCGGTAGCGGCTTCGCTGCTCGCCCGCGCAGGTGTCGGCACGCTGCGAATCCTCGACCGCGACTATGTGGAACCGAGCAACCTGCAGCGGCAGTCGCTGTTTGACGAAAACGATGCCCACGAATCCGTTCCCAAGGCAATCGCCGCGGCGGGCCAGATCGCGCGCTTCAACTCGCATATCACGATCGAGCCCCACGTGGCCGACCTTACGCCGCAAAATGTCGATGCCCTGCTCAGCGCGGCCGATTTGATTCTCGATGGCACCGACAATTTCGAAACCCGCTATCTGATCAACGACTACGCGGTCAAGAATTCCGTTCCTTGGATCTATGCTGCTGCCGTCGGCAGTTATGCCGTGACCATGAACATCCTGCCTGGCGAGACTGCCTGCCTGGCCTGCATTTTCCCCGATTCTCCCCGCGGAACCGTGGAGACCTGCGAGACCGCCGGCATTCTAAATTCTGCCGTGAGTCTGGTGGCTTCGGTCGCAGCCACCGAAGCACTGAAATTTCTGGCCGGCGCGCGCTCCAGAATGCGGCGCACGCTGCTCTCTTGGGATGTCTGGACGAACGAACAAGCGGAAGTGCAAGCCAATTCCCCACGCGCCGAGTGCCACGTCTGTGGCCGGCGTGAATTTGTACATCTCGCGGGCGAAGGTCGGCCCCACATCACTTTATGCGGCAGGAATTCCGTTCAGATCCACGAGCGCCAGCGCCCCGTTGACTTCATCGAGATCAGCACCCGCCTGGAGCCGCTAGGCAATGTGCGGCACAACGACTTCGTACTCAAATTCTTCCGCGAGCCCTATGAAATCACCCTGTTTCCTGACGGACGTGCCATCATCAAAGGAACCACCGACACCGCGATCGCGCGCAGCCTGTATGCCCGCTATATCGGGACCTAGCAGGCAGCGGAAAAAGTAGACGTAGCGCTGGCGTCGCCCTCGTCGCTGCGGGCGAAAACCAGCCCTGCGGCTAGTGCGCGGCGCTCGCCAAAATGCCGCTGACGGCGGCGCCTCCCGCCGCCGGTCGGCCCTGAATTGCGTCGGCCCGTTGCAGGATGTGCGCATCAGTTTTCACCAGTCGCAATGCTCGATCCCGCGAGATTCAGTCCTTTAGCCGACAGCGGCGTGAAATCGCCGAACATTGCCGCTGCCACCATTCGCGGACAACTGGCACCCAAAGTGCACATCAAGCGACAGAAGCAGTCACCCCTGTGGAGGCAGTATGCGACCCTATTTGGTTCTGTGTGCAGTGTTTGTGCTTGCAGTTGCGGCGTTCGGCCAGCAGCCTTTTCCCGGCTCTTACGGTCCCGGTTACGGGGGATATGGTCCGTACGTCCCGCTGGTCACCACGCCCATGATCTCGTTCCAAACCGTCTCTCCGAATCCGGTAGGCGCAAGCAATGCCACCACCGGCCTGGTCGCCGGCGCCACCAATGCGACGCTTTCCGAGATTGGGGAGTCGACCAGTTCGGATTACACCGCAGCCGTCTGGTATCAGGGCGGAGCTCCTCTGACGACACCTGAAGTCAATCTTCTGCCCGAGCGCGCCGGACGCGAAATGCACGGCATGCGGCATCCCATGCCGGAAGAACCCGGGCCGCGTGAGCGCGGTCCGCGCAAAGAAGCGCGCGAGGGATGGTTGTACTTCACCGGCTCCGAGTACACCGCGAACGTAGTCGCTGCGGCAAGCGGAGGTAAGGGTTCTGTGAAAGCCAGCCACGCCTATACCAACGACGACGTAATCCGCCAGAACGAGAAAAATGGTCTTGTGAAGTACGGCGGCAAGAACGAAAAAATTCAGTAATCCGTCTAGAGGCGATCGGGCCATCGAAGAGTCATCTTTTCGTTCGCCCGATCGCCTGATTATTTCCGCCGCGCCGGCGTCGCCGATTCCCCGAAGCACTCCAATTTGACTGTGCCGCCGTCCGTTCTTGCAGGATGCTTGCGGCGCACTAACTTCGTTCCGAATCGATCACCCAATGACCCCATAAGGCCCGATCTGCTATCTTCATTCGTTGATTCTCTTCAAATACATTAAGCGGCCCCGCTCGGTGCCGAGGATGAGTGTCTGAATGGTTGACGCTGTTCGCTCCGATCCCTCAAACCCTCGCTCCATTTCTGGAGCCGCAGCTCAGGATTCACTGGGGTTCTTCCATCCATCCCGGCGTCCCTATCGCTTCACCATCCTGACGTTCATCAGCCTGATTGTGCTGGGAAGCTATTTTGCCTACGACAGCATCGGAGCTCTCGCGCCGACGCTCATTGAGGATCTGCATCTGAGCCGCAGCACCATCGGCAATCTCTACACGGCCTACTCCGTGGCCGCCGTCATCATCGTTTTCTTCGGGGGCATGCTTTACGACAAGCTCGGCCCGCGCCGTTCGAGCTTCCTGTTCTGCATGCTGGTGCTAGTGGGCGCCACCATCGTCGCCCTCGCTCATTCGCGGTGGCAACTGTTCGCGGGGCGGTTAATCTTCGGCGGCGGATCGGAAGCGCTGATCGTGGTGCAAAGTGCGATCATCAGCCGCTGGTTCAAGGGTCGTGAGATGGCGCTTGCCTTCGGCATCGCTCTCACCATCAGCCGTATCGGAACACTCTTCAGCTTCAACACCGAGGAGCTCATCGCCCGCTATTTCGGAAGCTACCGAGTCGCACTTTGGGCAGCGGCTGGCTTCTGCCTGTTCTCCGTGCTCTGCAATCTGGTCTACAACGCCATGGACCTTCATGGCGAAAAAGTGCTCGCGCTTCCGAAACCGGAGGGTGGCGACAAAATCGTATTCTCCGACATCCGGAAATTTAACTCTTCCTACTGGTACGTTGTCCTGCTCTGCGTCACCTTCTATAGCGCCATCTTCCCCTTCACGGCCCTTGCCACCGACATGTTCCACGACAAGTGGGGCATCCCGCTGGTTACCGAATCCGCGGGCGGCTTCCTGTCCCAGATCTTTGACAACTTCCTACACATGTTCTCAACCGCGCCCGGAGTCACCAGCATCATCATCTTCGCGTCCATGATCTTCGCGCCCTTCGCCGGTAACCTGGTGGACCGCATAGGCAGGCGCGCCTCGTTGATGGTGGCCGGTTCCCTCATGCTGATTCCCGCCCACCTCGTCATGGGCCTCACCCATTGGAACCCGGTCCCCAGCATGATCGTGCTGGGTGCAGCCTTCGTCCTGGTTCCCGCAGCCATGTGGCCGTCGGTTCCGCTTGTGGTCGAGGAGAAGCGCGTGGGCACAGCCTTCGGCCTGATGACAGCCATCCAGAACATAGGCCTCGGACTCTTCCCGCTCCTCAATGGCAAGCTCCGCGACGCGACCGGAACCTACACTGCAACGCAGATCATGTTCGCGTGCCTGGGCGTGGCCGGACTCATCTTCGCCTTCCTTCTGCTCGCGTCGGATCGGCGTCACGGCGGTAAGCTGGAGCAGGGAAAGAACAAACAGCCGGCCTGATTAACCCGGGCGGTTATGCCCCCGGATCTATCCTCGGCTTCCTGGGTATGTTCTTTGCCTTGCTGCTTCATGAGCGAGAGGCCGGGCCCGGCCATGGACTTGAAAGCATCACGGCTGGAAAGTCTTAAGGCGCCTGAGTACCCGGATGTGGCCAACATGAACGCATTACCCGTTTGAAGCATTACCAAAGTGACTTCGATGTGCGGTGCCAGCGCCAGTTCTGGATGGTCCGCCGTCCGCTATGCTTTTTGGTATTCTGGAGCCTCAAAACGTGGTGAGCGCCGGGGCCGCCCACTTTATGCAAATAAGTACAACGATTAGACTTCAATGCCGCATCTGAATAAAGTAGCGGCCGGAAAAGGTAACTTGACCGACCCCAAACAGAGAATCACCGAAGCTGAAGCGATTGAGCAGGCGAAACAGGGAGACGAGGCGGCATTCGAAGTCCTGTATCAACTGCACAAGCGCCGGGTCTACTCGCTATGTTTGCGCATGGTTTCCAATCCTTCGCAGGCCGAAGATCTGGCCCAGGAAGCATTTCTTCAGCTGTTTCGCAAGATCGGCACATTTCGCGGCGAATCCGCATTTTCTACCTGGCTGCATCGCATGACGGTCAACGTCGTCCTGATGCAGCTGCGCAAGAAGGGACTGCCTTCGGTGTCGCTGGAAGAAACGCTGGAGACAGACGACGACACGCCGCGCAAGGAATTTGGCGCCGAGGACGTGAAGCTCAGCGGCTCGATCGAACGCATGCAACTTACACGCGCCATCGAACGGCTGCCGCCCGGCTACAAGACCGTTTTTGTCCTTCACGATGTGGAGGGGTTCGAACATAATGAGATCGCCCAGATGGTGGGCTGCTCAATTGGGAATAGCAAGTCGCAGCTTCATAAAGCGCGTTTGAAGTTGCGGGATTATCTGAAGTCCATGAGAGCCGAAAAGGCCAAGATTAAGACGGGGTAATGTGGAGTTCAAGTTTCGGGGAGAGAGTTCGTTATGACGTGTTCCGATGTTCAGCAAGTCCTGCCCGACATCATCGACGGCAACGGGGACGGCGAATTTCAGTTGCATCTGAAGTCGTGCCCTGCCTGTTCCGAGTTGGTCGCCGATCTGAAGTTGATCGCCGACGAGGCCCGGGAACTGGCGGAAAGTGACGAACCGCCTGCCCGAGTCTGGGTTCAGATTGCCAATCAACTACGCGCCGAAGGAATTATTCACGAACCTCAGGCAGTTCCGGCTCGCCCGATGCTCGTTCCGGGTGCGGTGCGCCGCTGGAATGTCTGGTGGCTTGCCCCCGTCGCGGTCGCGATTTTGGCCGCCGGGTCCTACCAGTTGACTCGCAAGCAAACTCCATCCGGAGGTCCGACGGTCGCGCGGCAGGAGATGGCTCAGCAGACGGCACGATCGACCACGAACCCGCAGCCAACGGAACTAGCGAAACAGCCGTCGCCGCCGGTTGCTTCCGCCGCAAAGCGCCCCGAATTGGCTCAAAGTCGAGCCCTGCCGCCCACGCGGCCCGGCGCCGAGAATCCGAAGATGGCGGACAACGAAAAGGTAAAAACGGAAATTTCTCCGCCTGCGAGTGCGGAGGATCAGGAGTTTCTAAGCGAGGTCTCCGAGCATGCTCCGACCATGCGTTCCACGTATGAAAATCAGCTGCGCGCGGTGAATGCTGAGATCCGTGAGACGCAGGAGTACATGAAGGGGCATCCGGGGGATATGGATGCGCACCAGCACTTATTGGAAGTTTACCAACAGAAAGCGATGCTCTACCAAATGGCATTGGATCGCATTCAATAGGATCGAATTCACAAGAAAAATGGGTGGAACGGCATAGCCGGACCCAAGGGGCGTTCTAATGGAGAGGATTCCGAACAGCAAGGTGGTAACCGTGGTCTTGGCCGCTTGTCTGGTGTCGGTTGCCATTGCCCAGACCAGGAAAGAATATCGCTATACCGTCGGTCCAAACGCCAATGTTTCCGTGGATACGCAATTCGGATCCATTTCTGTCAAGCCCGGGGCTAACAATGAGGTTGCAGTTGTGGCCACGCTGCGGTCGGAGAAAGCGGAAGTCGACAGCCAGCAGAGCGGCGACCGTATTCAAATCATTTCCCATCTTTTTCAGGGCGCGGACCAGCAGACCGGCCGCATCGATTACGAACTCCTCGTTCCTTCCGACGCGACCCTGAGCCTTCGTTCGTCCACGGGCCCTCTGTCGGCGGAACGACTCAACGGGGATTTGAGCCTTGAGGGAACCGACGCCGTCGTTGACATCCACGATGTGAGCAACGGGCACGTGCACGTCAGCACCATGCGCGGTCCAGTCAAGTTGACCGACGTCCGCAACGGCCACGTCGAAATTTTTTCGATCAGCGGCGACCTCACGATGAAGGCGGTTACCGGCCCTCTCGTCAAAGCGAACTCCGGCAGCGGCCAGATTTTTTATGACGGTGACTTCGGCTCGGGCGGCGATTACAAGTTCACGACTCATACCGGCGATATCACGGCCGTTGTCCCGGCAAGCACGTCGGCCGATTTCAGCGCCCACTCCATGCTGGGAAAGGTGCAGCACGACTTCCCGCTGCAACCCCATCATCCCCATTTGTCCTTCGACGAAGGGCGTGCTTTCTTTGGTACGGTTGGGAAGGCCGCTTCTGCCGTGGTACTCCGCTCATTCAGTGGTAGAATCCGCCTCAAGCAACGCTAAATTAATAGAGGGTTCCGAATAGCGGATAGGCATCAGGGCGCGGTTTGCCCTCATGCCGTGGAGCGCCATGGGAGTGCGCGTTGTTTTTCTTGTGGGATTCATGGGTTCCGGAAAAAACACCGTCGGTCAGGAACTTGCCCGCCGTCTGGGCTGGGATTTTATAGACCTGGACGCCCAGACGGAGCAGCGCGAGCGCCGGACCATACCGGAGATCTTTCGCACGAAAGGTGAGTCTGCCTTTCGCGTGGCCGAAACTGCCGCCTTGCGCGACGTTCTGACCAACGCTCCGGGCCGCAATCGCGTCGTCGCACTCGGCGGCGGAGCGTTTGTCGAGGAAAACAATCGCGCCTTATTACGCGATTGGCCAACTGTTTTTCTCGATGCCCCGGCCGACGAACTCTGGCGGCGCTGCCAGCGGGACGGCGTCGAACGGCCCTTGCGGAAGGATCGCGGCCAGTTTTCTCGCCTCCTTGCGGAGCGGCTTCCCTTTTATCACCAGGCGACAGCGACGGTCGAAACCAGCGGCAAAGAGTTACCTTCGATTTGCTCCGAGATCGAGCGCGCGTTGCGTCTCAGAGCAGCGCCTGAGAGTCTTAGTAGAGGAGAATCCCATTGAAGCTGTCCCATCGCCTCATCGCTTTTGTCATGCTGCTGCAGCTTGGTTCGATCGCCGGATTGGCAAACCCAGCCCCCCCGCAGAAGGAAAACCCGAAAGACAAGGAGCACGCCGAACAAGCGGTCGACTCCGGCTCGTTTGGTGTTTTCATGAACGGCCACCGGGTCGGCACAGAGACCTTCTCGGTGATTCAGGATCGCACCGGCAGCGTGATCAAATCCGAATTTAAGACCGAGAACGATCCCAACGGCGTGGGGGCCCTCCAATCCTCGGAAATGCATCTCAACCCCAACGGGGAAATCCGCCGCTACGACTGGAAAGAGTTAAGCCCCGAGCGAGCCAGTTCGGTCGTCCTCCCGAACGATCAATTCCTCACCCAAAAGTGGAACTCCGAGTCGCAAGGGAAAGAGCGGGAGCAACCCTATCTTCTCCCGCCGTCGACCAGCATCCTCGATGATTATTTCTTCGTTCATCGCGAAATCCTGGTCTGGAAGTTCCTGGCCGCCACCTGCAAGCAGGAAAAAGGCGAGGTGCAGTGCCCGCTGAAACAGCGATCTCAGTTCGGCACCCTAGACCCGCGCCAACACGCCTCGGCTCCCATGACCGCCGAGTATGTGGGCCGGGAAAAAATCGCCTTCAAAGGCGCCCAGCGAGAATTTAACAAGATTGAACTCAAGAGCGACGCCGGCCTCTGGCAGCTATGGCTCGACGATCAGTTCAAGCTGGTGCGCATATGGATAGAAGGCGATAACACCGAAGTAATTCGCGACTAGCGGGCTGGAACTCCGGTGTGCCGAAGGTTACTGCCTTCTTTCATTAGTTCGTCTTTGCAGGCCAACGTTACGGTAAAGTGAGGTGAGAATGCCTCGCGTTTTTCACGCGGCGCGTTCCGAGATCACCTTTGACGATTCTCGACTCACGCACGTCGCGCGTTTTGGTCACGGCCTTGCTGTTTGCCCTGGGCGTGGGCTTTCTCTACGCTGCGCGGCGCACACTGATTCTGTTTCTGTTTGCCATCTTATTTGCTTATCTGATTGACCCAGCCGTCGCGCGCGCGCAAAAGCTCGTCCGCAGCCGTCCACGCGCCATCGCTGCCATCTATCTCCTTTTGCTGGTCGGGCTCGGCCTGTTTGTTCTTTTCGCCGGTCCCAGGATCAGCCGCCAAAGCGCCCGCCTCGGCCAAAGTCTGCCCGGCCTGATGGAAAAGGCCAGCAGCGGCCAGGTCTCGGGCCAGATCGGTGAACTCATTGCCACCATCAGCAAACAGCACGGCTGGAGCGAAGCAACACAATCCCGCATTCAGAGCTTTCTGACTGTCCACCGCGAGGATCTCTTCCGCTTCGCCCAGCGTGTGGGCGTTCGCGTCGCCGAGGCGGCGCAGGAGCTCTGGGTGCTGTTCCTCGTCCCCATCCTCGCGATCTTCTTCTTGCGCGATGGCCACAACTTCCACGGTGTCCTGATCTCTCTCGTGCAGTCGCGAACCCAACGCGAATTCCTGCAGGACGTTCTGCACGATCTCAATCAGATGCTCGCGCAGTTCATTCGCGCCCAGCTCACCCTTGCCGCCCTTTCCTTTGTCGCCTATTCCTCGGTGTTGGGAATCATGCGCGTGCCCTACGCCCTGATGCTCGGAACCGCGGGCGGCGCGCTGGAGTTCGTGCCTGTCGCCGGGCCGCTGGTTGCCGCCCTTGCGATGGTCATCGTCGCCCTCCTAACTGGTTACACACATTGGTTGTTCGTGATCCTGTTCCTGGTCATTTGGAGAATGGTGCAGGATTACGTTATTTCCCCGCGCATCATGGGAGCCAGCGTCGAGCTGCATCCACTGGCCGCGCTCTTCGGTGTTCTCGCCGGGGCCGAAATCGCCGGCGTTCTCGGTGTCTATCTTTCCATCCCGGTCATGGCGAGCCTGCGCATCGTCTGGCGCCGCTGGCGCATCTACGCTGAAAAACGCAAATTCGGTCCCCTCAACGAGTACTTCCCGCACGAGCTCGGCAGCGGAAGAACGTGAACCGGGCGTAACCGGTTTCGCTGTTCTCGTTCGGTTATTACCATCCCAAACACGGTGTTATAAAATCAAGGTTTACCCCATGGCAAATAAACTCCCGATAGGAATTCTCGGTGCCACCGGCATCGTTGGCCAGCGTTTTATCCAAATGCTGGAGCATCATCCCTGGTTTGAAGTGGCGTGGCTCGCCGCCTCCGACCGCTCCGAAGGCCGGCCATATGCAGAAGCTGCGCGCTGGCGGCTCAAAACCGCCATCCCGGCTCGCGTTGCCAACATGAAGATTGCACCGGCCAGTCCCAGTGGCGCGCCAAAAATCATCTTCGCCGCGCTCGACGCCGCGATCGCTCGCGAACTCGAGCCCCAGTTTGCCTCGGCCGGCTGCGCCGTCGTTTCCAATTCGAGCGCCCTGCGCATGCAGTCCGACGTTCCGCTCGTTATTCCCGAAGTAAACCCCGATCACATCGCGCTTATCGAAACCCAATCCTGGCGCCGGTCTTCGGGCGGATTTGCTGTCACTAACTCCAACTGCTCGGCTATGGGCCTGGTGTTGGCACTCGCTCCTTTGCATCGCCGCTTCCAACTCGAAGCCGTGATGGCCGTCACCATGCAAGCCGTAAGTGGCGCGGGATATCCCGGCGTCGCCTCGCTCGACATTCTCGGCAACGTGATCCCCTACATCAAAAATGAAGAAGAGAAGATGGAAGAGGAAACCCAAAAGCTGCTCGGCACGCTTAACGGTGGCGGCGTCATCCCGGCTCCCTTTGCCATGAGCGCGCAGTGCAACCGCGTCGCCGTCGAAGATGGCCACACCGAATCGGTCTCCGTGCGCCTGAAGAAAAAGGTAAAGCCCGAGGAGATCATCGCCGCCTGGAATGACTTCAAAGGTGAGCCGCAAGACCTGCGTCTCCCCAGCGCGCCCGATCGTCCCGTAATCTATCTCACCGCACCTGACCGGCCGCAGCCGCGTTTCGATTGCGATCTTGGCGGCGGCATGACCACCGCCGTCGGCCGCCTTCGCCCGTGCAATGTCCTGGATTGGAAATTCACCGTTCTCTCCCATAACACAATTCGTGGCGCCTCCGGAGCTGCATTGCTCAACGCTGAACTGCTGAAAGCCAAGGGCTATCTCGGATGAGAAGTCGATTCACTCCGGGTCAGGAGCGTCTCCGCCCATGATTGTCATGAAGTTCGGCGGGACGTCCGTCCAGGACGCCAAAGCCATCGAACGCGTCGCTCAGATCGTTCAGGGACGCCTGACTGATCGCCCGGTGGTTGTCGTAAGCGCGATGGCGAAAGTCACCGATTCCTTGCTGGCTATGGGGAAGGCCGCTGGCAGCGGCGATCGCAAGACTGCCCTCAAAATGGCGCGGGCCTTGCGCGAGCGCCATTACGAAACCGCCGGGGAGCTTCTCGGCACCGCCCTGTTCACCGAATTCCATGGCGATCTCGGCGCCGACTTCGAGGACCTCGACGAACTTCTCCGCGGCATCGGCGCGGTCGGCGAAATCACTCCGCGTACCTACGACTATGTTGCCTCGTTCGGTGAAGTGCTCTCGAGCAAAATTGTGGCGGCGGCATTCACGGCGCACGGTTTGTCGGGTGCCCATGTCGATTCGCGGCAAGTCCTGCTCACCGACAGCAGCTTCATGCGTGCGGTCCCGCAGTTCGAAGAGACCAACGAGCGCCTCCGCAAGAAGGTCGCGCCGCTGGTCGAGTCCGGCAGCGTGCCGGTCATGGGAGGCTTCATCGGCGCGAATCGCGCCGGAATTACCACTACCATCGGCCGCGGCGGATCCGATTTTTCGGCTGCCATCTTCGGCGCCGGCCTCAATGCCCAGCGCATCGAGATTTGGACCGACGTCGATGGCATGATGACCACCGACCCGCGCCTTTGCCCCGGCGCCCGGCGCATCAAGGTCATCAGTTTCGACGAAGCTGCCGAGCTTGCTTATTTTGGTGCCAAGGTTCTGCACCCGGCCACTGTGCTGCCCGCAGTCCAGCAAAACATTCCCGTATATGTTCTCAACTCGCACAACCCAAACTGCGAAGGCACCAAGATCATCGCCCGCGCACCGCGCTGCACGAACATATTTAAAGCGATCGCGCTCAAGAAGAAGATCACCCTTGTCGAAATTGCCGCTCCCCGCCGCCTGCTTGTTCACGGATACCTGAAATCGATTTTTGAACTCTTCGATCAGCACGGCATCGCCGTGGATGTGGTCTCGACCTCCGAGGTGAGCGTGTCGGTCACGGCCGAAACCAATGAAGCCATTCCGGCGCTCGCCGCCGATCTCGCCAAGCTTGCCGACGTGAAATACGAAGGCCGCAAAGCCATCGTTTGTCTGGTGGGCGAAAGTCTTCGCGATACGGCGGGCGTCGCCGCCAAGGTTTTTTCCCTGCTCGAGAACGTAAAGATTCGCATGATCTCGCAGGGCGCCTCTGAAATTAACCTGACCTTTGTGATCGAAGAAGACGATGCGTCCGACGTCGTCCGCCGCCTGCACGAAGCATTCTTCGCCGAAGCCGACCCGGAAGTTTTCGCGTAACAGCTTTTCACCGCCGAGACGCCGGGTTCGCCCCGAAAACAACGGAACAATAAACCTCGGATTTCTCGGCGCCGTCTGCGTCTCGGCGGTGATAAAGTTTCCGCATGAACCTCTTGATTCTCGGCCGCGGCAAAACCGGCTCCCTGGTGGCTGATGTCGCCCGCGAACGCCGTCATCATGTCCAAACGCTGAGCGATATCGAGAACTCCGGCGCGTGCGCGCTCATTCCCGAGTTTCTCGCGCCCTTCAACGTCGTCATCGACTTCACCACCCCCACGGCAGTAGTCCCGAACGCCGAAGCCTGCATCCGCGCCGGCAAGAATCTCATTGTCGGAACCACCGGCTGGTACGGCCAACTGCCGCGTCTGCGCGAACTGGTGCTTTCCGCAAAAACCGGCTTCCTCTATGGATCCAATTTTTCCGTCGGAGTGAACATGTTTTTCGAGATCACCCAGACCGCCGGCGCAGCCCTCAAATACGACTACTCGGGCCAGATCTTCGAGCGTCATCACGCACAGAAGAAAGACGCGCCTTCCGGAACCGCGATCACGATTCAAAAGCTAATTCGTGAATCCGCTGGCATGGATGAGGACCTCGAAATTGTTTCCTTCCGCGAAGGAGACGTCGTCGGCATGCACGAGGTCGTTTTCAATTCCCCTAACGACCGCATCTATCTTTGCCATGACGCCAAATCCCGCCGCGGATTCGCGGAAGGCGCAGTCCGCGCCGCCGAATGGTTGCAAGGCAAATCCGGATTCTACGAATTCCGTAATATCTGGCGTGAGCTGTAGCCCAGTCTGCTTCCCACTTGCGCCACATGCATCGCTTCGCAATTAGCGTTATCCTAGGCCCATGCAACTCCGAGGCTGTGGTACTGCTTTGGTGACGCCGTTCACCCAGGACGGCGCAGTGGATGAAACCGCGCTCCGCAACCTGGTCGCCTGGCAAATCGAATCGGGCATCGATTTCCTGGTTCCCTGCGGCACAACCGGCGAAACTCCTACGCTGACTCACGACGAATGGCTGCACGTCATCGACGTCACCGTCGAGGCCGCAGCCGGACGCGTCCCGATCATGGCGGGCGCAACTTCCAACTCGACGCAGGAGGCGGTGGCCAAAGCGAAAGAGGTCGCGTCTCGACCCGGCGTTGATGCGATTCTGACGGCTTCGCCTTACTACAACAAGCCCACGCAGGAAGGTCAGTACCGTCATTTCCGCGCGATCGCGGAGGCGGTTGAGAAGCCTGTCATTCTCTATAACGTACCTGGCCGAACCTCAGCCAACATCGAGCCCGCGACTCTTGCCCGCCTGAGCGAGGTGCCGCATATTGCCGGCGTCAAGGAAGCCAGCGGCAGCATTACGCAGATCGCGGAAGTGCTGAATCTGGTGCCCGAAACCTTCGCGGTCCTCTCCGGCGACGACGCCGTTACTTTGCCGGTGATCGCGCTCGGCGGAGTTGGAATTGTTTCGGTGGCTTCCAACGAAATTCCGCATGAGATGGCCGAAATGACGCGCGCGGCGCTGAACAACGATTGGCAGACGGCGCGCACCCTTCACCGGAAATATCTGCCGCTGATGCAGGCGAATTTCATTGAATCGAGTCCGCTGCCGGTGAAAGCCGTCCTCGCCATGATGGGAAAAATTCAGGAGATTTATCGCCTGCCCTTGCTTCCCATGCGGCGCGATACAAGATCGAAACTTCAGAAAATTGCCACCGATGTCGGTTTGCTGACCCGGCCCCCCGCTCCAGCGCAGACCCAGGAATTCTTTGTTTACGAAAGTTGGGCAGCCGGTCCGCACAAGGTGATCGTGCATCGCGCATCCTGCGGTCAATGCAGTTCCGGCAAAGGCCGGCCGGCTGGACATGACCCCGATCGGTCGCGCTGGCATGGTCCCTATAGCAACGTCGCAGAGGCCCGCGAAGCCACGCACCAGATGCCGGGAGTTCTCATCCGCAGCGAATGCAAGTGCGTGGCGTAAGAAACGCATCTCGGAGCGTTTTGTCCGTACCGGGGTACCCTACCCCCTACCCTGCGGTCTATTGGAATCAAGCTTTAGCCCGTGATTCCTCGCAAAGTCTTGAGCCGAGGTTAGTTA
This sequence comes from uncultured Acidobacteriaceae bacterium, assembly GCA_963791085.1. Classification (GTDB taxonomy): domain Bacteria; phylum Acidobacteriota; class Terriglobia; order Terriglobales; family Acidobacteriaceae; genus Acidiflorens. The sequence goes on from CAWBQG010000001.1 coordinate 2,166,914, forward strand.
GATGCAAAGTATTGATAGCATGGGACTTAGCGAGAAGCTCTCAGCCCTCAGTCAAAACCGGTGCGGGCGGTACTCGGCAGCCGGGATCGGCGAAACTCATCAATTTTCAAAGAGCGACTCGCAGATTTGACTGCTACTTCTATTGTAATTTGGGGCGTCAAGGACGTAGGTCACAATTGGTGGGGAGGCAACGACGGGAAGTGAGGGACGGGCGAGTATGGTCCGCATCGGCTGCGGTACCACGCTGCGAGGTAGCGTGGTCGTGGAGATAGGTGGCCACAGGATGAGGCTGCTGCGCAGGATGGCGCGTTTGTGCTGCACGCAAAATGCACAGGTCCTTCGCTTCGCTCAGGATGACACCTTGAGCTTGTGACGTGGTCTCGCAGTGCCTTAGTGTGTCAGTTTGGATTTAGAACTGACCGGTTCCCTGGGCGACCGCACACTAGCTTCTGTTTTCAGTAGCGTTTACACTTGCTAACTTCATCATGCCCGTTTCGACTGGACTCAAGACGGCAATCGAAGAACTGTTTTCGGCGGCGAGCATTGCGGATCGCGCAGCTGCGCTGCGAGTTTTTGGCGACTTTCGCGCAGGCCTCACACACGGCGAGATCCGCGCAGCCGACAAAGTTGCCGCGCCCAATGGCCAGTCGCGCTGGGTCGTCAATCCGTGGGTGAAGCAAGGCATCCTGCTGGGCTTCCGTCTCGGCGAACTTAAGGAAATGTCGGACGGAGCGGTGCTCTCCTTTATCGACAAGGACACTTTTCCAGCGCGCCGCCTCGCCCTCGCCGATCGCGTGCGCCTGGTTCCGGGAGGATCGACGATCCGCGAAGGCGCCTACGTCGCGCCCTCGGTGGTCTGCATGCCGCCGATGTTTATTAACGTTGGCGCTTACGTTGACGAGGGCACGATGATCGATTCCCATGCGCTGGTTGGATCGTGCGCGCAGATCGGAAAGCGCGTTCACCTGAGCGCCGCCGCGCAAATCGGAGGCGTGCTCGAACCGGTGAACGCTGCTCCGGTGATTATCGAAGACGATGTGCTGGTGGGTGGAAATTGCGGAGCGTACGAAGGCACTCTGGTGCGGACGCGGGCGGTGCTGGGTGCGGGAACAATTCTTACGCGCTCCACCCCGCTCTACGATTTGGTTCGCGGCGAAATCTATCGCGCCACCGCCGATGCGCCGCTGGAGGTTCCGGAGAATGCCGTGGTCGTTCCCGGCTCAAGAGCCGTGACCAAGGGCAAAGGACGAGAATGGAACCTGTCGCTGTACACGCCCGTAATCGTGAAATATCGGGACGAAAAGACGGAGCGCGGGGTGGAACTGGAAGAGTGGCTGAGGTAAGCCGGTCATAATAGCCGCCATTTCGCGAACCCGAACTTTACTTCATGCTAGAATGTAAAGCTATGAACGAAGCGACTTTGTCCTCGAAAAACCAGATCGTAATCCCCCGCGAGGCCCGCGAGGCTCTTAATCTGAAACCGGGCGACAAAATTCTTGTGATCGTGCGCGGAGGCAGAGTTCTGCTCCTCGAAAAACCCAAGTCGTATGCCGCTGCCGTTCGAGGCCTTGCCCGCGGAACGTATGCGAAAGATTACCTGCAAAAGGAACGCCAGAGTTGGAAATAGAACGCCTCCGCGCCTTTCTGCGCAAGCATCGCCGTGTCGCCCTCGACACCAGCATCTTCATCTATCAGTTGGAAGATAATCCCCATTACGTTGGCTTGACCAACCACATCTTCTCCTGGCTGGAGCGTCCCGCATCGACCGCGGTCACCTCTACCATCACGATGACCGAGCTACTCGTCCAGCCTTACCGCGCGGCCGATGAACGGCGCATCAACCAATTCCTCGCTTTACTTTCGACATATCCCAATCTGAACTGGGTTGCTCCGGATCTCGACGTTGCCGATCTCGCCGCTCAGATTCGAGCGGCCCATCGCTTTCGAACTCCGGATGCGCTGCAGGCCGCGACCGCCATCCGTGCCCGAGCGACGGGATTCATCACAAACGATCCGATTTTCAAGCGGCTCGCAAGCCTCGAAGTGCTGCTGCTGGATCCGCTCGATTGACAAGGGAAAAAGAGGTCCGCGCTCCCGCCATCAGCGTTGGCGCAGCCCGTTTGCTTTATTGTCCCGCTGGCGAAGCAAAAGCTACGGTAGCATCGTGATCGAAGGTGAGGCAGACAACTGCTGTTGTTCCGCCGCCAACCGGGCGCGCGCTTCCAAGTGCCTCTTGCGGAAATGTGCCAGCGCGCGCTGGCCCCAGGCTCGCACGAAGTAATAATTGAGCACGCAGCCGATGGCCGAACTCGTAATCGGAATCAGCCGCCCGACCCACTTCTCGACCACTTCGGCGCTGGCGCGGGCTGCGATCCGTTGAATGACTTTGGGCACGAAGCGGTTGACGACTTCCTTTTCGAGCAATTCGCGGCTGATGTCAACGCCGGCCGCGCTCGCGGCCGCGATCCACAGCTCGGCAACTTCGTCGTCTGTATTCATCTCGAAACCATAAATCAGGCTGAGCTTCTGGATGGTGCGCATGGTGATCGCCGAGAGAATGCCGAGGTCGGGCATGATGGTGAGGATGCCGCCAAGTCCGAATCCCGCGCCTTCGGCCGCCGCCAGCTTCATGCCGCTGCGAATCACCGAATCGGCGACATCGTCGAGCCTCGACATCTCGACCGAATACACTCCCCGGAAAGTGGCGATGGGCAGGCCGTAAGCGGCGCGCAACTGAAACAGAAAACGCTCGGGGTCGACTCGGACTGTTTCATAGGCGCGCGTCAGACCCTTGCGGATCGCCCCTTCGGCTCGCCGCCGCAACCAGGATTTCTTCTCGTCGCCCACCATCTCGCTATCAAGTCTATCAGCGGGTCGAATTGCGTCTGCCATTTGCCGTCGCGCTGCGGATCAGCGACGCCTGTGGCGTCATCGCGAGCCAGACAGGGCAAGCCCCGTCTCTACGCCAATCTCACACTGTGCTAGCATCATCTATTCGAATGCCTAAAGGAAAACTTCACATCGTTCCGCTGGGCGGAATGGGCCAGTTCGGCATGAACTGCATGGCCATCCGCTGGGGAGACGACATCATCGTCGTCGATGCCGGGCTGATGTTCCCCGAAACCGAACTGCTGGGTGTGGATATCGTCGTACCCGACATTTCCTATCTCCTCGAAAATCGGTCGCGGGTGCGTGGCATCATTCTGACGCACGGGCATGAAGATCACATCGGCGCACTGCCCTGGATTCTGAGCGAACTCAACGTCCCGGTCTGGGGCACCGAGTTCACGCTTGCCTACGTCGAAGACAAGCTCGAAGAACATCAACTGCTGGACGACTCCGACCTGCGGGAAATCCGCGCGGGGGAACGGTTTCAAGTGGGGCCGTTCACGATTCATGCGCTGCAAGTGACGCACAGCCTGGTAGATTGCGTAGCGCTCGCCATCCACACGCCTCTTGGAGTTGTCATCCACACCGGCGATTTCAAAGTCGACCCGACGCCCACCGACAATCGTATGTTCGACCTGCACAGCTTTGCCGAATATGGCAAGAAAGGCGTGCTCGCGCTGCTGCAGGATTCGACCAACGTGGAGCGGAAGGGCTACACGCCAAGCGAACGCGCGGTGCACCGCAAGTTTGAAGAGATTTTTGTCCGCACGGAGCGGCGGCTGTTCATTTCCTGCTTCTCGTCATCAATTCATCGCATCAAGCTGGCCGTCGATATGGCGCGCGAGCATGGCCGCAAAGTCTGTTTCATCGGCCGCTCGATGAACAGTTCGTCGGAGATCGCGGAGGATCTGGGCTACATCGAGATTCCCGAAGGCATGCTGATCCATCCGGGCGAGATGAAGAATTTCCCGCCGGAGAAAGTCTGCGTGATGATCAGCGGGACGCAGGGCGAGCCGATGTCGGCACTGTCGCGGGCGGCGGTCGACAATCACAAGCACGCCAAGATCGAAAAAGGCGACACGGTTGTGCTCTCCTCGCGCATTATCCCGGGCAACGAGAAGGCCATCTACCGCATGGTGGATCATTTGTTCCGGCGCGAAGCTTTCGTGATCTACGACGACGGTTCCACGCCGCCGGTGCACGTCAGCGGGCACGCCAGCCAGGAAGAGCTGAAGCTCATCATCAATCTGGTGCGGCCCAAATATTTCATTCCCATTCACGGTGAATACCGGCAGCTGAAGCTGCATGCCGAACTGGCGGGAACGATGCGGGCAGCGGTGGGCAACGTGATGCTGATCGAGAGCGGGGACGTGCTTGAAATTGACGAACTGGGCGCGCGCAAGGCGGGACGGGTGAACGTGGGCCGCATCTGCATCGATTCCGGATCGCGCAGCGACGTGGTGGAGGACCTGGTGATGAAGGACCGTCGGCACTTGAGCGAGGACGGGTTCGTCATGCCCATCATTGCTATCAGCAAGCTGACGGGACGAGTCGAAGCTTCGCCCGAGATCGTCACGCGCGGCTTCGCTCCGGGCGAAAATGGAATGATCGAACGCGCGAGAGAAATAGTTATGGAGACTCTGGATTCTTCGAGCGCGGAAGAGAAAGCCGACTACGGCGTAATCAAAGAGAAGATCCGCACCGACCTGAAGCGCTACATCTCGCGGCAAACGCAGCGGCGGCCGCTGATCATGCCGGTGATCTTGGAGATATAGAACCGGTTTCATAAATGCCTCAGCACGATGATGAGGCAGGCCAAATGGACGAAGCCTTGATACACAGAAAAAATGCGGTCGTAGCGCACTTGCACGCGGCGGAAGTTCTGCAGCCACGCGATGGTGCGCTCGACTTTCCAGCGGCGCCGGTAACGGCGCAACTTTCGTCCGTCTTGGTAGCGCCGCAGAACGCTGTTGCAGCGATAGGGAACGATGAAGTCAATGCGCCGCAGCCCCAGGCGCTTCCGCAAAGGGTCGCTGTCATATCCCTTGTCGGCCACCACCCGCCGGGGGTTGCTTCTCGGCCGACCCCGTCCCGGCCGCGGCACGCGGATCAGCGCCAGCGTGCTTTCCGCGAACTTGTGCTCCGATGGCTTGGCATTCGCGAGTTGAACTCCCAGAGGAATGCCCCCGCCGTCGACCACCACCACGCACTTCGTGCCCTTGCCACGCATGGTTTTGCCCACTTCAGCGCCCCCCTTTTCGCCACGATGAAGGTGGCGTCCAGAAAAGCCTCGTTCCAGTCCAACAGTTGCCGCCGGTCCATGTCGGCGAGCAACTGCTGCCACGCGCGCCGCCACACTCCCCGTTCCTCCCAACCGCGCAACCGTCGCCAACAGGTGGATCCGCTGGGATATCTGTCCGGCAGATCCCGCCAGCGTGCGCCCGTGCGCAGCACCCACAGAATGCCTTCCACGCACGCCCGATTCGCAACCCAGGGTCGGCCGCGTCGATCCCTTCGCCGCTTCGGCACCGGAAAAAATGGTTCGATTCGAGTCCACTGCTTGGTTGTCAGCATATGCCAACAGCCAACAACAATGCGGGTCCGCGATATAAGTCCACAATTTGAGGCGGAACCTATTTATGAAACCGGTTCTAGGTCTTTCGACGGAGAGACTGACGCCACGGAATGATCACCCTTGATGACATCAAGCGAGCGCAGTCCCTTCTCAACGGCATCGCCGTGCGCACGCCGCTTCTGGAATGGACCGGCGTTACCGCCAGGCACAAGCTCTTCCTCAAGCTCGAAAACCTGCAGCCAATCGGCGCCTTCAAACTGAGGGGCGCTTACAACAAACTTTCCTCGCTGAGCGAAGAAGATCTCCGGCGCGGCGTCATCTCATATTCCAGCGGAAATCACGGACAGGGAGTGGCGTATGCCGCCCGCGTGCTTGGAGTGAAAGCGGTGATCGTGATGCCGGGGAACGCTCCGAAGAACAAACTGGAAGCAACGGCTGCGCTGGGCGCCGAAGTCGTTACGGTTGGACCGAGCAGCGAGGAACGCCGGCTGCGCGCCGAGCAACTGGCCGCCGAACATGGATATGCGATCGTCCCTCCTTACAACGACGAGAAGATCATCGCGGGCCAGGGCACGGTTGGGCTCGAAATCCTGGAGGACCTGCCGGAGGTCGAAACAGTGCTGGCGCCGGTGGGCGGCGGCGGGTTGATCAGCGGAATCTCGGCCGCCATCAAGCTCACGAACCCGAACGTGAAGATCATCGGCATCGAACCGGAACTGGCCGGCGATGCGCGCGCCAGCCTGCGGGCAGGGCACATTGTCTCGTTTTCCGCCGAGCAGGTAACGCAGACTCTCGCCGACGGGCTGCGCACACAAAGCATCGGAGAGATCAACTTCGAGCACATACGCGCTTACGTGGACGACATTGTAAGCGTGCGGGAAAATGAAATTCTGGAAGCCACACGGGCGCTGAGCGGCAATCCGAAGACTCTCGCCGAACCGAGCGGGGCCGTCGCAGTGGCGGCTTTCATGTTTCACTCTGCCGAATTGCCGCAGACAGCCAATAACGTAGCCGTGATCAGCGGCGGGAACATCGACCCGCAATTGCTGGTTGAAATCCGCAAGCCCTGATCGGCGGTACAATGCTGCCTTCCGAAATTGGAGGTGTTTTGAACCGCTGGTTGGAGAAGTTCTTCGGGCTTTCTCAGCATAAAACCACCATCCGTCGCGAGATCGTCGCGGGACTGACGACGTTTTTCACGATGTCCTACATCGTGGCCGTTAATCCTGCCATCCTCAAAACCGCTGGAATGCCGGTGGGCGCATCGCTGACGGCAACCATTCTGACGGCCATCTTTGGGACCCTTCTGATGGGCCTCTACGCCAACCGGCCGTTCGCGATCGGGCCTTACATGGGTGAAAACGCTTTCATCGCGTTCACCGTTGTGCATGTTCTCGGCTATACATGGCAAAGCGCGCTGGGAGCCGTGTTTGTGGCGGGCGTGCTTTTCATCCTGATGACACTGTTCCGGCTACGGCAATGGATGGTGGAAGCGATTCCGACCACGCTTCGCTACAGCTACGCGGTGGGAATCGGATTGTTTCTTACATTCATAGGACTGAATCAGACGGGGATCGTTACGATTGGATCGGCAGGGGCACCAGTGCGACCAGGGCATCTCACGTCCGCGTCCGTGCTGCTTGCGGTGTTTGGATTCCTGCTGATCACCATGCTTACTATCCGGCGTTTTCCAGCGGCAATTCTTACTGGAATTCTCGCAACTGCTGTTCTTAGCTTCCTCTCCGGCGTCTCGCCGGCGCCTGGCGGCTGGCTCAGTTCTCCGCCGAGCCTGCGGCCGGTTCTGTTCCAGTTTGATCTGCACAGCCTTTTTAGTTGGGCGTTCTTCCCTGTCGTGCTGACCATCCTGGTGATGGCGTTCGTCGACACGATGGGGACTTTGATCGGAGTTTCGGCACGGGCGGGATTCCTCGACAAGGAAGGCAACCTTCCGCAGATCGAACGGCCGATGATGGCCGATGCGCTGGCAACGACGTTTGCCGCGGTGGTTGGGACGACGACCTCGGGCGCTTATATCGAGTCGGCTACGGGGGTAGAGGCCGGCGGAAGAACGGGACTGACTTCGGTGGTAACGGCGCTTTGCTTTGTTGGGACACTGTTTTTCGCGCCGTTCATTTCGGCCATCCCACCGCAGGCTTATGGACCAGCCCTCATTTTCGTGGGCTTGCTGATGCTGACCCCAATCACACGCATTCCTTTCGATGACCTCAGCGAACTGGTTCCGGCCTTTGGAGTGATCGCCTTAATGGCCTTCACCTACAACGTAGGGATTGGCATGACTGCGGGCTTTGTTCTGTATCCATTCTGCAAGCTGTTTGCGGGACGACTGCGGGAGGTTCGTCCGGCACTCTGGGCCTTGACGGCCTTGTCCGTGCTGTTTTTTGTCTTTTATCCCTACTCGTAGAAGACGACGACGTTGGAATCGCGGGCCTCAAATGCAGGAGATTGGTGGAGTACTCCTCGCGAATAGCGGCTCTCAGGCGATAGCGCGCGGATTGACAACTAGCATTCAGATTGGCCCACAAATAAGAAGCGCCCCGGATTCGTGAGAATCACAGGACGCCCGAACAGCCCTCCCCCAGAACTGCTCACGTCAACCCTACGGCGGGCGTTGATTGTGGGAAATTCCACGATTGAGGAGGGGTGTAGCCCGAAAGGGCCAATTACTAAAGTCACGACTTTGGTAACATGACTCTTGCCTGAGGATGGAATTCCCCCCCGAACGCTACAAGAATCACGATCCGTCACAGTGTCATTTGTGAGTGCCTTGCCTTGAATCGGCTCCGGCCATGGCTTCCAGTTGTAGCACCATAGCCAATCGGAGCACGACAGCAAGATAGCATTAGGAAGATGAATGTTTCTAGTGTGCATCAGATTGCAGCACGGAGTAAGTTGTAGAGTCGGAATTCCGGCCTAAGCTGTTGCAAATTCAGGTGTACGGAGCTTGTTCCTGTTTGGTACTGAAAGTGCACAGTTGTTGTGGGCGTGCCTTGTCCCTCTGGCTGAGCACGCGTGGGTGTTGGGGTTAATTAAGAGTCAAAACAACTGGAGGAAACGAACATGAGGCGAGTGGTAATTCTTGCGTTGCTGGCATTGGTGTTGCCTATTGCGGCATGGGCGGACACAATCGATATAACCAACCAGTACGGCCCTGTATCGCTATCGATGGGCGGAATCTCCGTAAAGTCGGAAATGAGGGAATTCAATGGGGTCTGGGCGCCGCACGGGGAGGCCCTTGGCTACGTAAGCTTCGGGACGGGCGCCTTTACTGGCTCGGCGCTCAAAGGCAACGGGACTTTCTCGTCCGTGGGCTCATGGTTTGACATTTTTGGCTGGGTCAAAAGTGACAAGAGCCTCAAACATCCCGTCATGATTTTCACGGGCTCATTTTTCGGCCCGATCGACTGGACCATGACCAGCCCTGCCGGCAGCCATCGCCTTACGTTTACCCTGACCGGAGACATCCGGGGCATGTTGTATAACGGACACGAGGCGAGTGGCACAACCACGCAGTATTTTTATTCAACAACTTCCCAAATGAACAGGGGAATATTGCACCTCAGTGGCGGCGTCACACACCTGTCGACTGCTCCGGAGCCCGGCACTCTGGGACTATTAGGGACTGGCCTCGTCGGTATTGCAGGGATCTTCCGCCGCCGGAAATCTGCTTAAGCTACGGTTTCTCAGGATTGCTCCAAACGCCACTCGCTCTTGACCCCGCCGCAAGGCGGGGTCTTTGTTTTCCTTTCAAAATTTCCAACCTAAGCGGCGGTTTGAAACGCCAAGACCATCTCCTGCTTCCGGCTGGTTCAGGCGCGGGTGACAGCGACGCGAGTGGTTACGCGAGTAATGGCCCGCTGAGCCTTTAGAGTTGACCTCGTTCTTCCTCAAACCTACAGTCAGGCGCAGGGGGTTGTATGAAGGATATCCATGAAGTTCTGCGCCACAAACAGGCGCAGTACACGCAATTAGGGAAGCAGATTGAGATGCTGCAGCAGGCCGCCGAGAAGTTGCGAGAAGTGGCGCCGCTGCTCGCCGAAAACGAATCCGAAGACGACACCGCCGTACTGGCCGAAGTCGAAGATGACAATGCGATGGCGGCCAAGGCCGGCGCGCAGTCCGCGTCGACCGCCTCAAAGCCAGGGCGCAGCATGACACCGCGCTGGCCGTAGCCGTTGAACAAAGCTGGAGGGCCGGCTTCAATGATGCTGCAAGCTCTATTGGTATCCAAAGATGACCAGACTGCGGAGACACTCATTCATGTGTTGGCGCAGTTCGGAGTTGCCGTGGTTCGTTCGAGTGCCGCGGACGCTGCGGTCGCGCGACTCAACGAAGAGCGCTTCGACCAGGTGATTGTGGACTTCGAGGATCCGGAAACTGCGTCTCTGATGCTTGAGAGCTGCCGGCGGCTTGATGGAAGGAACCGGAATGTCCCCGTGACGGTTGCGCTGCTGGCGGATGCGCAACAGATTCGGGCGATTCTGGGGAGCGGCGCCCACTTCGTTCTGACCAAGCCTGTCAGTCCAGAAAAAGCCGTGGCCACTCTGCGCGCGGCCACTGCAATCCTGAACTGCGAGCGGCGGCAATCCACGCGCGTGGCCGTGCAGGTGCCGGTGTCGATCAGCGTGGACCAGGACAACACCCTTGAAGGAATCGTGCTCGACCTGAGCACCGGCGGCTTGGATGTGCTCGCGGCCAAACCGGTCGCGTCTCAGTCCGTGGTTCACGTCCTATTTGAGTTGCCGGACGGCGACTTTCGCGTTGAGGCGGACGCGGAAGTTGCCTGGAGTACTGCGAACGGCCAAATCGGTTTCCGCTTTCTTGAGATGGATGCAAAGATTCGGGAACAGCTCGGCGAATGGCTGAAGTCGCGATCGGGCGACAGCCTGCCGGAAGAACCGGGTACCATAAGCCAATGTAAGCTCACCGACTTGAGCCTGGGCGGCTGTTACGTAGAAACTGAATCGCCTTTTCCGCAGTCTTCGACTGTGGATCTATGCTTGAAAGCCGCCGACATGGAGATCCACACGGAAGGCTTGGTCCGGGTCATGCATCCGGGCTACGGTATGGGTATTGAGTTTCCGGCGCGAACAGCAGAACAGCAAAAGAGTGTGGAAGACTTTATCCAGTGCCTGACGGGTCACCCCGGGGCCCAACCCCAACTGGAAATTACTCCCCGGTCGCTGACCGCCAGTGCGGTTGACCTGAGCCAGGGCGGCTCCGCGGACAACGCCGAAGATCCATTGCTGGAATTGCTCCGCAGCGGAAGCGCAAAAGAACAGGACGAGTTCCTGGCCGAGCTAAGCTGCCAGCGAACGCCAGCAAACGCCCGCTAGTACGGCATTTCCATTGCGTTTCTCCCTTCGATTCCGAGCTGGTCCTACACGCGCCTTTTCACGTGCGACGCACTTTACCTCGCCTGCAACAGCAACCGACCATCATTCCAGACGTTCTTAGGATGCAATAGAATTACCTTGTCCGGCGCGGCCCACTTGCGCTCGGCACTGAGGCCGTGCGACTACGCGAAATCCACACCGGAATTGACCCTTCGTCGAGGTATCCGATTTTCCGCTGGCTCATCATCGCCGCTGTGTGTTCGCTGGCGATCGCACCTTTTTTCTGGTTGGGCAGTCCCTCTGGCCACGATTTCGAGTTCCATATGTATTCGTGGATGGATGCGCTCAGCCAATGGCATCAAGGAATCGTCTTCCCGCGCTGGGCAGCCTCAGCGCATTGGGGGTACGGTGAGCCGCGGTTTCTGTTTTACCCTCCCATTTCGTGGATGCTGGGGGCGGCGTTCGGTTTAGTACTTCCCTGGAAGGTGGTCCCCGGCATGTACTGCTGGCTTGCGCTCACGCTCGCGGGAGCAGCGATGTACCAACTCGCCAAGCAATGGCTTGGACCGGCGGACGCATTGTTTGCGGCGGCGTTTTACGCGCTCAATCCATATCACCTAGTGGTGGTCTATTGGCGCAGCGCCTTTGCCGAATTGCTGTGCGCGGCGCTCCTGCCGCTTCTGCTGCTTATTGTGTTAAGGCTCGACGAGGCGAGCCTTCGCCCGACGGTCTGGTTGAGCCTGATTCTGGCAGGAGCCTGGCTGACCAATGAGCCTGCGTCGATGATGATGCACTACTCGGCGGCAGGCTTGACCTTGCTGGTCGCCGTCCGAAAAAAGTCTTTGCGCCCGCTGTGGAGACTGGCTTTGGCTGTGCTGCTGGGCGCAGGACTAGCGGCGTTTTATCTGCTTCCAGCCGTTTATGAGCTGCGCTGGATCAATATTGGCGAGGTGCTCAGCGCCGGGGTAAGGCCGCAGGACAATTTCCTTTTCACGACCACTGCCGATCCCGACCACAATCACTTCAACCTGCTCGTGTCGTGTATCGCACTGGCGGAGATCAGCGCGTTGGCCTGTGCCATTTTCTTTTCACGCCGGGAACGCCCAAAAAGCCCTGTATGGACACTGTTGGCGATTTGGGGCGCGGGCGCGGCCTTCGCAACAGCCTCGCTCAGCAACGTGCTGTGGGAACACTTGCCCAAGTTTCGCTTTGTGCAGCTTCCCTTCCGCTGGCTGCTGTGCATGAACGTTGCCGTAGCTCTTCTGCTGGCTATAGCAACAACCCAGTCCAGGATTGAGCGTTGGATCGCGCGCAGCTTGGCGTGCGTGGTCCTGCTTGCCGTCGTCATATACGCCGGGCAGCGAACCCAGCGGCCGTGGTGGGCTACCGGCAGCGAGATCGAGGATATGCGGCAATCTGTGGCGGATGGAAGCGGGAATGAAGGAGTGGACGAGTATGTGCCGGCAGGAGCGGATCCGTACGAATTGAAGAAGGACTTGCCCCGGCTGAGTGATAACGCGGGAGCCGTCGTAAGTGCGCCGACAGGCAACGGTGAGATAGGCGATACGAAGATCATCGACTGGAGCGCGAACGAAAAGCACTTTGAGGTCTTCGCGAACACTCACAGTAATCTGACGGTGCGGTTGTTCAACTATCCGGCGTGGGAGGCCGCTGTCAACGGCCGCCATGTTCAAACCGCGACTTCGGACGTGACGGGTTTGATGATTGTTCCGCTGGAAGCCGGCAAGAACGATATCGAGATCCATTTTGCGCGTACGCTCGACCGATCGCTGGGAGACGCAGCGTCCTTGCTCAGCATGGCGGTCTTTGCGGTCGCGTGGATCAGGACGCGGCCGGAATCCGAGTCCCGGAGAGGCATATGAGTCTCCGCAAGGTTTTGGTTGCCACGTCTAACGCGGGAAAGCTCCGCGATTTTGCCGGAGCGGCGGCGGAGCACGGCATTACAGTCGAAGGTATTCCTGGATTCTCTTCCCTGTCGCTTGTGATCGAGAATGGCGCGACTTTCGAAGCGAACGCGCGCAAAAAGGCGGAGGAATACAGTCGTTCGATTCCCAGCGAACTGGTTCTCGCCGACGATTCGGGACTTGAGGTTGATGCGCTGGGGGGCGAGCCGGGCATTCACTCGGCGCGCTATGCCGCCGGCGCACCGCACGCGGCTGAGAGCAATACCGACGACGAGGCCAACAATGCGCGCCTGCTCCGGGAACTGGCCAGGGTGCCCCTGGAAAAACGCACTGCCCGATTCGTTTGTGCGATTGCTGCGGCCCGCGATGGTAGAACGCTGGCCACATTCCGCGGCACGGCCGAGGGCATGATTCTCGATGCACCTCGTGGCGCGAACGGCTTCGGCTACGACCCGCTCTTCTACTTTCCGCAAATCGGCAAGACCTTCGCGGAACTGGGATCAGCGGAAAAAGCTCGCTACAGTCATCGCGGCGGTGCTTTCCGCGCGTTCCTTGCATGGCACAGTGCTGCCTCCGAGCGTCGCGTCCCCGAAATAACCGGCATATTGAAACGGCCCGCGCAAGAATGAAGCGGCGGAAAACACAAGGTCCCTCCACTCCGCTTGGCTTCGCCTGCGCTCCGGTCGGGATGACAGACTTATTCAGCTTTTTCCGCAACCAGTGAAGCCGTGCCCTCCCAAAAACGTACTTATGAAACCGGTCGGTAGTGGCTCTATTTGAGCCAGTTCTATGCACATGCGCTGATGTAGCTGATGTGGCTGCGGTACGCGCCACGGCTGAGGCTTTGAATGTATGCCTCATCGCCGTGTGTCCGGCATCACACGCAGGTGTGACGCAGGTATCCTTGACTTGTGTTCCAAGACGAAACGATAATGTGCGGTTCGCTTTCTTTCAGAGCGACTCAGGAGCCTCTATCGTGGCGTCATCAGCTTCCGCCGCTCCCAGGATCAAACCCGGCGTCGCTCCCCTGCGCGCCGGTGAAGGTTACTCGTTCCTGCTGCGCCGTCTGCACTCGCTCACCGGCATCGTCCCTATCGGATTTTTTCTTCTCGAGCATTTCATCTCGAACTACGAGGCTTTCAAAGGACCGGAGGCTTACGGCAAGCAAGTCGCGTTTCTGAACAGTTTGCCTTTTGTGGTCGGCATGGAATTGTTCTTCATTTGGATTCCAATTCTCTATCACGGACTGTACGGGGTCTGGATCTGGTGGCGGGGCGATTCGAACGTCGGCGAGTACCCGTGGCAGGGCAACTGGCTCTACACCGCACAGCGTTGGACGGGCATTGTTGCGCTCATCTACATCGTGCAGCACACCTACTATCTGCGCTTCACGGGTGTGCATCTGCCGACCCACCCCATGCAGTCTTTCGCCAAGGTGCAGGGAGAGTTTCAGAATCCCGTGATGATCGCGTTCTACGCCGTGGGCATCATCGCCGCTTCATGGCACTTCAGCTATGGGCTGTGGCTGTTTGCGGCGAAATGGGGCATCACTACGGGAGAAACGGCGCGGCGCCGTCTCGGTTATATCTGCCTGGTGCTTGCGCTCGGCTTGATTGGACTGGGCGCGGCCAGCATGTACGGATTCCTGAACACTCCGCGTCAGCCTCTCGACCCCAATGCTCCGGAAAATATTGCCATGCACATGAAGTGATGCGAGCGGGTTCCCGGGCGGGACGCGGGAGTCATATTCAACAGATCGTAGTTACAAACGAGCGTACTCACAAAAGATCGGACTCACAAAGATGGCAGCTCCGAAAATTATCGTCGTAGGCGGAGGCCTAGCGGGCCTTGCCGCCGTGATTAAGATCGCCGAAATGGGCGGTGAAGTTGACCTGTTCTCCATCGTCCCCGTAAAGCGCTCGCATTCCGTGTGCGCGCAGGGCGGCATCAACGCCGCCAAGAATCTGAAGGGCGAAGGCGACTCCACCTACAAGCACTTCGACGACACGATTTATGGAGGCGACTTTCTCGCGAACCAGCCTCCGGTCAAGGATATGTGCGATGCCGCGCCCGGCATCATCGACCTGCTCGACCGCATGGGCGTCCCGTTCAACCGGACTCCTGAAGGTCTGCTCGATTTCCGCCGTTTCGGCGGCACGCTCTACAACCGTACGGCGTTTGCCGGCGCGACAACGGGCCAGCAACTGCTCTACGCGCTCGACGAGCAGGTCCGGCGGTACGAGTCCGAGGGCAAGGTCAAGAAGTACGAGCACTGGGAGTTTCTTTCGGCGGTGCTCGACGGCGGCCGCGTCTGCCGCGGCATCTGCGCCATGGACCTGCGCACGATGGAGATTCGCACGTTCCCGGCCGACGCCATCATTATCGCGACCGGCGGCATTGGAGCGATCTTTGGCAAGTCCACCAACTCGGTAGTTTGCACCGGCTCGGCGCAATCGGCGCTTTATCAGCAAGGCTGTTACTACGCGAATGGCGAGTTCATCCAGGTTCATCCAACATCCATCCCCGGAGAAGACAAGCTCCGCCTGATGTCCGAATCCGCCCGGGGCGAAGGCGGACGCGTCTGGGTTCCAAGAACACAGGGCGACAAGCGCGATCCGAAGAGCATTCCAGAAAAAGAGCGCTGGTATTTCCTGGAAGAATGGTATCCGAAATACGGCAACCTCGTGCCGCGCGACGTGGCCACGCGCGCGATCTTCAAAGTGGTATTCGAAGAGAAGCTCGGGATCGACGGCAAGCCGATGGTCTATCTCGACCTGACGCACATTGACCGCAAGATCCTGGACAAAAAGCTCGAAGGCATTCTCGAAATCTACGAGAAGTTTGTCGGCGACGACCCGCGCGACGTGCCCATGAAGATTTTCCCCGGCATGCACTACACGATGGGCGGGCTTTGGGTGGATTACAAGCAAGCCACCAACATTCCTGGTGTTTTCGCCGCCGGCGAAGCCGAGTATCAGTATCACGGGGCGAACCGCCTGGGCGCGAATTCGCTGGTGTCGTGCATCTACGGCGGATTCGTATCCGGCCCGGCGGCCGTGCAATATGCGAAGAACCTGCAGGCCGCACCCGCCAATGGACATTTCGAGAGCGAGCGCAAACGTCAGCAGGAAATCAACGACGGGCTGATGAAGGCCGATGGCACCGAGAATCCATTCCTGATCTGGCGCGAACTGGGCGAAGTGATGACCGCGAACTGCACCGTTATCCGCTACAACAAGAAGTGCCTGGAAGCGGACGCCAAGGTAGTCGAACTGCTGCAACGCTTCCAGAAAATCAACCTGAGCGACCGCTCGCAGTGGGCGAATACCACGGTGGCGTTCGCGCGGCAGCTCTATAACATGCTGCAGCTGTCGCGAGTGATCGCGCAGGGAGCGGCCATGCGCGACGAGTCGCGCGGTTCGCACTACAAGCCCGACTTCCCCGAGCGCGACGACAAGAACTGGATGAAGACGACGAAAGCCTCGTTCGCGCCGGACGCGGATGAGCCGAAGTTTGAGTTCGAGGCCGTGGATGCGGCGCTGATTCCGCCGCGGCCGAGGAAGTACTGAAGCCCGAAGCGATGTCCCGATGACTTTGCGGCAGGGTAATTCTTAGCGCAGCAAAAAAGAAGGCGAATCATGTTTGAGCAACTGGGCGAAAACAAACCGCACATGCCGATGTGGCAGGTGTGGGCAGGGCTCATTCTTGGTGCTTTGTATTTGACTCTGGGTACCCTTAGCCAGCTTCGGCGCAGCGACTTTGGGCCGTGGGTGTGGTTCGCAAATGGGGTTCTCTTCCTATTCTGGTCGGGCCGAGGCTGGCTCAGGCTGCGAAAGGGTAGGAAATAGCTTTTCAAACGAGGAGAGCAGGTTCTTCGCTTCCCTCAGCATGACAGAGTTTTTTGAGCTAGGAGCTAAAGGCTAGAAGCTAATGGCTAATAATAAAACCGTAATCATCAAGATCAAACGTCAAGACACTCCCGACCAGACGCCGCGTTGGGAGGAATTCGAGATCGCCTACAAGCCGAATATGAACGTCACATCGGCCCTGATGGAGATCGCGGCTAACCCCGTCACCCGCGATGGCAAGAAGACCACGCCCATCACCTACGACTCGAATTGCCTGGAGGAGGTCTGCGGCTCCTGCGCCATGATCATTAACGGCAAAGCGAAGATGGCGTGCTCTGCCCTGATCGATCATCTCGATAAGCCGATCAAGCTCGAGCCTTTTTCGAAGTTCCCGGTCGTGCGCGACCTCGCCACCGACCGCAGCGTGATCTTTGAAAATCTGAAGAAGGTCAAAGCGTGGGTACCGGTGGACGGCACCTATGACCTCGGCGCGGGCCCCCGCCAATCGGCCGAGGACCAGGAAGCGTCCTACCCGCTCTCGCGCTGCATTTCGTGCTGCTGCTGCATGGAGGCCTGCCCGCAGTTCACCGAAGACACAGGATTCGTCGGCGCGGCCACAATTTCGCAGGTGCGCCTGTTTAACACGCACCCCACCGGAGCGGCCCTGAAGCGCGAGCGCCTGACGGCCCTGATGGGCGATGGCGGAATCCAAGAATGCGGTTACGCCCAAAATTGCGTGGAGATTTGCCCCAAGGATATCCCGCTGACCAAGTCCATTGCGGAGGTCGGCGGACAGGTGATGAAACAGGCGATTGTGGATTTGTTTAAGAAGTAGGCGGTCGTTGGGCGCTGTTCGTCGTTCGTCGATGGTCGCTGGTCGTTCGCTTTTCGGTGCTCGCTTTTGGCTTGGACTTTCGAGTCCCCCCATCTTCGCTCTCCGCGCGGCACTGCGGTTTTCCATTGAGTTGCGGCTGTTCCCGGTAACTGTTACCGGGTAACTGTCTTCCGTAACGGCAAATAGCGCGATTGCTTCACACAAGTTGTTCATGGGTGGGTTACAATTGCAACGCTTCTGGGATTATCGGGGTTTCCCCGGTACCCCCGGCTTCGTCTGATGGAAGTTCCGAAGAACACAAAACGGTGGCTGATGGCGTTTGCGCTGATTGGCATTTTAGCTGGCGCACACGGCACTGCTTTTGCCCTGCATAACGTCGCCCCTCATCACCGGCATCATCCTTTGCGCCGAATGCGCGGCATTCTGTGGAACCCGCTGTTCCGCCCGTCGCACGACTCGCTGCTTCGCCAAAACGAAGAAATTGACCGCCTCCAGTTGCCGCGCATCCTGGATGACGAACAACTCGAAGAGCTGAAGGCCTCGCACGAACTGGTTCCGATCGAAGAAAGCGAGACGCTGCGCATCGAGCACGGCCTCGATCCTACGCGGCGCTATTGCCGGCCCTGGACGCGCGATTTTGTCGACGATCTTTCCGAGGTGTATTACAACCGCTTCCATGACCAGATTCAGTTGAACTCGGCCGTGCGGACCGTGAAGGTACAAAAGAAGCTCCGCCGGCGCAATCGCAACGCCGCCCCTGCCGAGGGCGAAACTGCCTCTTCCCATTTGGCCGGCATCACGGTCGACCTGCAGCGCCGGGGCATGACGAAGGAGGAAATTCGCTTCGTCGAGTATTACCTGTTCTATCTGCGGGCGCTCGGCCTGGTCGAACCGGAGGAGGAACGGCGCCACTGGTGCTTCCACGTGATGGTATCGGACCGCTACGAAGACTGGCGCGAAACGCAGACCTTTTTCCCGCTGCACCCAACGGAAGAGATTCCCGTATCGAGTGCGGCTTCCAAGTAGTCGACTTCCCAAAATCTTCCATCCGCGATTGCATCGTATAGAATCCTTGTTCGACTATGAACAAACAACTCCTGGCATTTCTGTTGCTGATTTTGCCACCGCTCACGCGGGCGCTGCCCGGATACTCGCAATCGGTGAGCGCGAAAGCGCTCAAGATCCACAATTCGGCCATCGTCATCGACACGCACGCCGACACACCGCAGCGCTTTCTCGATGAAAATTACGATATCGGCTCGACGGATCCCAACGATCCTGGCCACATCAGTCTAGACAAGGCCAAGGCCGGAAACTTGGGCGCCGAGTTCTTTTCCATCTGGGTTGACCCGGAGACCAATCAGGGCCACTTCGCCCGTCACACGCTCGATTTGATCGATTCCGTGTATGAGCAGGCAGGGCGGCATCCCGACCGCATGATGATGGCGTTCAGTGTTGTCGACATCGAGCACGCGCACCGCGAGCACAAACTCGCCGCGCTGATGGGCATTGAGGGTGGGCACTCCATCGAAAACGACGTTCGCCTGTTGCGAGATTATTACCGGCTCGGCGTGCGCTACATGACGTTGAGTTGGTCGAACACGAATGAATTCGCCGACTCCTCGGGCGACATCAATGATCCCAAGATCGCGCATCACGACGGACTGACCGAAGGCGGCAAGCAGATCGTGCTCGAAATGAACCGACTGGGCATGCTGGTCGATATTTCTCACGTAGCCGATAAGACGTTCTGGGATACGATTGCGGTCACCAAGGCTCCGGTCATCGCGTCCCATTCGTCGGCTCGCGCGTTGAGCAATCATCCTCGTAATATGACCGACGACATGCTGCGCGCCGTAGCCAAAAACGGCGGCGTCGTTGACGTCAACTTCTATAGCGCGTTCGTTGACGAAAATTATCGCAAAGCGGCCGAAGCACAGGCCAAGGATCGGGAGGCCGCAGTGAAGGCCTATGCAGACAAGCTCAAGGCCGAGGGCAAGACTCCGACGTATCTCGATTCGGACCGGCTCGAACGCGAATGGGCCGCCAAAATTCCGCGGCCACCGCTTAGTTCGCTGATCGATCACATTGACCACATCTCGAAAGTCGCTGGAGTCGAGCACGTCGGCATCGGTTCGGATTTCGATGGCGTCAGCGGCGCTACTCCGGAAGGTATGAACTCGGCGGCCGACCTCCCGAAGATTACGCAGGCTCTGCTCGACCGCGGCTACAACGCCGAGGACATTCGCAAGATTCTGGGCGGCAATGTGCTCCGTGTGCTTGGCGAGGCTGAGCGCGTGAGCCGGGAGATGCAATCGTTCGGCAAATAACCCAACAGTCAAGCACGGGAACGCGCGCACTCCATTCCGTGTGCTGCTTGTCGTACAATCAAAGACGCCAACTTCCAGACAGGAGCTCTCATGCGAACTCTTTTTAGTACGCTTGTCGTTATCGCTGCCACCTGCGCGCTCAGCGCCGCGCAAGCGGCTTCGCCCTCTCAACCCGCGCCTAAAGCCAGTTCCGCCGATCCAGTTGCCATCATTCACACGACTGCCGGCGACCTGCACTGCACGCTGTTTCCGAAAATAGCGCCCATCGGAGTGGAGAACTTCATCGGCCTGGCGGAAGGCACCAAGGATTGGACCAGTCCCGTGACTCATGCCAAGAAGCATGGCGTCCCGCTTTATGACGGTACGATTTTTCATCGCGTGATCCCCGAATTCATGATTCAGGGCGGCGATCCCGCCGGCAACAGTTCAGGTGATCCCGGGTACAAATTCAAGAACGAGACTTCGTCGAGCGTGGGCTTTGATCGCCCTGGACGTCTCGCCTACGCGAACTCCGGGCCTGACACCAACGGTTCGCAGTTCTTTATCACGGAAGTTCCCTCTCCCAGCCTCAACGGCGGCTACACGATTTTTGGCCAATGTGACGATGCCGCCGTCGCGCTGGTCAAGAAAATTGCCCGCATGCCGCGCGGCGCCAACGACATGCCGAACAGCCCGGTCAAAGTCACCCACATAGAAATCCGGCATGCCGGCGCGGCGCAAGCCAAACCCGGGGCGGGCAAGCCGTCCGCAGCGAGGCCGCCAGCGTAAGGGGATAGTTGCAACCGAATTAATACTTTCCGCAAGCCGAATGGAGCCTATGACACGCACACCCGGTACCTATGCCGTGTTTGAAACCAGCGAGGGCATGATCATTTGCCGCCTGTTTGACAAGGAAGCGCCCAAAACCGTTGCCAATTTCGTGGAACTCGCCGAAGGAAAGCGCGAATGGACGCATCCAACGAGTCGCAAGAAAACGACAGAGCCTCTCTATCAGGGAACCGTGTTCCATCGCGTCATCCCCGACTTCATGATTCAAGGGGGAGACCCGCTGGGCACCGGCTTCGGAGGCCCCGGTTACCAGTTTGAGGATGAAACCAAAGGCTCGCCCCATCGTTTCGACAAGGCCGGAAAGCTGGCCATGGCTAATTCGGGGCCAAACACGAACGGCTCGCAGTTCTTTATAACGGTAGGAAATACGGAATGGCTTACCGGCAAGCACACCATTTTCGGCGAGGTCGTTGAGGGTTACGAGATCGTGGAGAAAATCTCCAAAGCGCCCCGCAATCGCCAGGACCGCCCCAACAAAGACGTGGTGGTGAAATCGGTAAAGATTGAACGCTAGCAGGCTGCGGACCATTGGGGGAGCGGGTTTGAAGGCGCCGATCCCCGGTTTACAGTCTTTTGGCAGTATCCTACAATGGACTAGCGGCCAAATAGGGTGCCCAGGCGGCTCTGCAAGCTATTGAAAGTGCATTTGAGGGGCTTTCAAAGCCCCGCACTATCCGGCTGATTCCCGAGCGTTCTATCGAAGGGAAAAAGAAGTTAAGGCGGGCGGTGGCCCGAACGGAGCTTTGTTGTCATGACAATTTTGATCACTATTATTCACGTAATCGTCTGCCTGTTCCTGATTGCTGTGGTGTTGCTGCAGAGCGGCAAGAGCGGCGACCTGGCAGCGGCCTTTGGCGGACAGGGCAGCCAGACCGCCTTTGGACCACGGGGCGCGGCCTCGGCCCTTTCCCGGGCAACGACGTGGTCGGCCGTTATTTTCATGATTACGTCCATTACGCTTTCGATCTATGCCGCGAAACGGACTGGACCTAATTCGGTACTTTCGGGCGTGAAGCCGTCGCAGACAAGTTCGCAGCCCAAACCGGCGCCATCGGCCCCACCGACGGTTCCTCAGAATCAGGCGCCGACGCAGAAGTAAGGCTCCGCGTTCCGCGTGAACCCCGGGGTCGGAAGATTCGCGCTTTCTGCCTGCCAATGAGACATTCGGGTGTAGCCCATGCTCTCAAAGCGATTCCCTGATTGCCCAAGCTGGGTTGGACATCGTATTGGGGTTGGAGATAGTGACGTGCGCGGGAGTTGAGCGGGATGTTCTGCGGATGAAGGAAGGACTTACCCTGTTTGCGCACCGAGAACGACGTGTTCTGCGGCGAACGCGGGCGTAAGGCCGGCCGACGTGCATGCTGATCTGTTAGTTACCGAACGCAACTTGAACAACTTCAGTCGTTTCTTCGGGCGCTGATTCGAATATCCACTTGCGAACTGCATCGATGGCTGATCCGATCAGCACCGGACTTCCCCCCAGCACCTTCGTAGACTGAACCGTCCCATTCCTGCGGACGACGACTTCCAGTTTCACCGCACCAGTAATTCGATTGCGTTTCGCAATTTCCGGATAAGAAGGACTGATTTTGCTGACTACCTTGCGTTCCGCACGACCCTGCAATTGAGCCACGCCGGTCTGTGTGAATAGACCGAGCAAAAGCGCCATCGCAATGAAAAAGATACGTATTCTACACATAAGACTTCCTACGTTTACTTCCTATCGTTACCCGCTTCGGAAAAAGCGCCGAAGTGAATCGGGCCTCCTATCGTTTCTTGATGGCCCTCGTGGTGCGCGAACATCAATTCGCGGGCAAACTGACGAGCGCATGGGTAACTGCGTGTACAGAAAGTTCGATGCGGTTGTGCACTCCCACCTTGCGCATCATTTTCGCAATGTGCGCCTTGACCGTGCGCTCCTCAATTCCCAGTGGTATCCCAATTTCCTTGTTGGAAAGTCCAGAGACCAGCATTTTCAGAACCTGCTTCTCACGATCAGTGATGGTCCGGCCGGCAGCTAGCATTCCATTCCGTTGATTAGAGGCAAGTTCGATGTACATCGAAAGGACCCGCCGAGGAGCCCAGACCAGGCCTTGACTTACCACGCGAATCGCTCGTGCAAATTCGGCGGGCGGCTCTCCATCAAACACATAGCCTCTAGCCCCGGAAACAATGGCATTGAGCATGACGTCGTGATCTGTACTGGGTCCGATCACAATGATGGGCAAAGTAGGGCGCATCGTTGTGAGTTTGGACATGGTTTCGGACAGGTTGTAACCGGGGCGGTCCCCGAGCAGCACTACGTCAATGCTGGCGTGAACCGTGATCTCCGGAACCGAGGCAGAGATCAGTTCGAAGTCTGATTCCGATTCCAAAAGGGCGCGGAAACCTACTAGTCGCAAGGGATCGCTTTCGACTAGAGCAACATGGATCTTTGGCTTCGCGGTTGTCGAGATTTTCATATTCGGTCCTTTGTGTCCGGAGTTACATTCTGCAACCTGTCCCTGCTTGGCGGGACGCGACCGGACCCTTACTTCTGGTACATGACGCTGAGAATACCCGGTGTTTTTCTTCCCCCCGTGTGATCGCAATCACCTCCCGATTACCTTCGTTTTCTGAACAAAGAGGAGATCGATGGAAACGAGCCCGGGGCCCAGGCTTTCGCATCAGGTAGAGGTCGCCTTAAGTGCGTTTGAAATGAATGGCAAGATTCTCCTTTATAATAATGTATTACTTATATAACAATATGCTTATGCCATGGACACTCCGTCTCGATGCCGCCTTTTCTGCTTTGGCCGATCCAACGCGTCGGGCAATCCTTGCACGTCTCGCCAAGGGCGAAGCCACTGTGATGGAACTAGCCAAACCCTTCGAGATGACGCAACCGGCAATCTCCCAACACCTGAAGGTGCTCGAAGACGCTGGACTTGTTGCGCGTCGCGTGGAGGGCACGAAGCGGCCTCGTCGTCTCGCAAAGGACGGGATTGAAGCGATGGACCAGTGGCTAGCAATGTTGCGAAAAGCGCTGGAGAAGAACTACGAACGGCTGGACGAGGTTCTCGCCGGCGTGGAACAACCCGAAGACAAAAAGAAGATAACAAGAGGAGAAAAACGATGAGCAAATTGACTCTGAAGACTGAAGGTGACACCCACGTGGTTGTGACCAGGCGATTCGCCGCCCCGCCTGAAGCCGTGTACCGCGCCCATACCGATCCGAAACTGATCCAGAAATGGCTGCTCGGTCCTGAAGGTTGGACGATGCTCGTCTGCATTAATGACGCGAGGGCGGGCGGCAAGTTCCGTTATGAGTGGACGAATGGCAAGGGGCATGGATTCCACATCACGGGTGAATTCCTCGAACTTGAGCCGTACAGCCGGATCGTTCATGTCGAGCGGATGCACCTGCCAGATCCTACGCCCGACAACTACGTTGAGACGAGATTTGATGCGGATGGCGCAGGCACTTTGATGACCATACGCATGACTCTGCCGGATGCTCAGACGCGGGCAGCTATGCTTGCGACAGGAATGGAACGCGGAATGGAAGCGAGCTATGTGCGACTAGAAGGAATGATCCAGGCGATTTCGTTTCGTAACTGAAGTTTAGGCAAACGGGAGAGGCACTATGGGCAGAGTAAATTTCACAACCGTGGATGAATACATTTCCGCGCAACCCGAGAGCGCACAGGCCGCGCTCAAGCTTGTGCGAAGCACACTCCGCAAAGCCATGCCGGGAGCTGACGAGCTGATCTCGTACAAGATTCCTGCATACAAACTGCATGGCGGGATAGTGCTGTACTTCGCCGGCTGGAAGCAGCACTACTCTTTGTACCCCGCGAGCAAGCGTATGGTCGCGGCATTGAAGGACCAGTTCTTTGCCGGAAGAAACACCCCGCGACAATGAGTGAACGCGAGTGACATGGAGAGGCAGTGTTCCTACGCCTTTGACCGCTGTTCCCTGCCCTTCACTTGTACCCGAGCGACAGCATCCGACAGCGCCCGAGACGGGCAGGGATGCGAGGGTTACGACACAAGTCACGACACAAACTCCGGGCCGCGCGGCGCGGGCGGGGGTCGCCGGGCTGAGTTGTCCAGCAGCGCGGGGCGCGTGTCGCCGAAGACGCCTTTCGGCCCGTCCGCGCACCCGCCATTTTTATTATTTTTTTTTTCGGGCCGCCGTCATCCTGGGGGGCGCGGACGGGGTCCGTGCGAGAACCCTACCGCGCCCGGTCAAGCCTCAGTGAGTGTAATCGCCTTCCATGAGAAGGCCGGTCGGAGTCAAGTTGATTCTCTCGTTGTTTTATTGGACAAGGTTTTTCTCCGCCGAGTCGCCACCACTGTCGCCACCCTTCCATCCGCACTCTTCAGTGAGCGATTTGTTCGCTCGGTGCAAGTTGGGTGTTCTCGTTTCAGCCGGTGCTGCCACCTGATTATCGACCTCCCATCCATCTCCGCGACGGAAGTTGGGCCAGGCGATTAACGCAGTCACCGGAACTCGGCGCCTTGGCTTTTGTTTTTCCCTTTCTAAGAATGTTTGCCTTTATGCCGCTGCCGGCATCGCTCTCTGGTTGCTGATGCGCAACGGTTCGTACACTTCTCCGCTTACCCACAAACGATGCAGCAACACGGCTAACTTTCTCGCGGTGGCGATGATGGCTCGTTTCTTTCCGTTCTTGCCGCCGCGCTCGGCCAGCGTCAATCCCCACCGCCTCAGATCGCTGTCCGCGCCAAACGGACCCAGAATGTGTTGCGCTCCTTGCACCAACAGGGTTCGCAGATAGGGATCGCCTTCCTTGCTGATGTGCATCTGCGGCTCGCTCTGCCCGGAGTTCCTTCGTCCTGGCTGCAGTCCCAGATAACAGCCTACGTCGCGACTCTTGCGGAAGCGATGCGCATCCTCCAGCGTCAGCAAGAACGTCAGCGCGATCAGCGTGCCCACTCCTTTCACCTGCGTCAGCAGCGCCGTCTGCGGGTAGCTTTCCTGCGCCAACTTCTCGATCCGTTCGTTATACTCGGCGATCTGCTCGCTCAGCGCCGCGCTCGCTGCCAGCAGCGGCCCCAGCGCCTTCCGCAGTTCCGGACTCAACGCTTCCGCTTTTTCCGGATTCATGTTGCGCACGTTGCATCCGCGCAACCGTTCCCCGTAGCTCTTCGCCAGTCCTCGCGCCGTGTTCACCAGTGCCGTCCGCGCTCGCACCAGTCCGGCTCGCGCCCGGATCACCGTCAGATCGGCTTGCGCTTTCGCACTACGATGCTTCACCGGAGACAGCAACTGCGGATCGATCCTAGCCAGCCGTGCCAGCGTCTGCGCGTCCAGACGATCGTCCTTCTTCCGGCTCTCCCCAATCAGCCGCACGTTCCGCGCATGCGCCACGATCACTTCATGCCCCAACTCGCCGAGCAGCCGGCTCACCCACGGCGAATGCATCCCGGTTTCCAGTGTGATCCGGCTCCGCGGCATGCCTCCCAACACTTCGCGCATGGCTTTCGGAGTCGTACCCAGTTTCTGCTCCAAGACAATCGAGCCCGCTTCATCCAGCACGCAATACCAGCTCGACCGATCTCCCAGGTCCAGACCGATCGTCAGCTTCTGTGGGAAAAGATTCTTGTGTTGCTGCGCCGCTACGGTGCTAACCTTCTTCATTGCCGGTCTCCTTTTTATCTGTGCTTCGAGCACGTCGATAACTTGGGAGCGTACACCGCATCCCGTCCGGAGACCGGCCTTCTCATCCCATCTGCTTACAACAGACACAGAGATGGAGCTACCAGACTAAGTAATATTTCGGTTCAAAGCCTGAGACGATACACCCACCCAAAATCACTTCACCCCGTTGTGCCCTTTCGGCAGTTTCGCGGGTGGGCAAGCCCATCACCAAAGGAACAAGCCTCGGCCGCCCTCCCTTCGGAATCGGGAGTACGTCAATCGGAGAGAAGGTCAGTGGGAGCCAGATTGCCAATGCGATAAAGGACGGGCGAATGGTGGTGCGCCCATACTTGAGGAAGAGTACCCATGCGACTATCAAGAACGGAAGACTGACAAATCGGAATGCGCCCACCCAGAAGACGGTCGCCACCAGCAGAACGAGAAAGACAACCACTCGGCGGATTCGCGGCTGAAACTTCGTTTCGTGATTCACAGGCAGCCTCGCGGCTCTCCATCTCGTTTCATCGTCATGGACTTCCAACCGTAGGCCCCTGATTTGTGAACGGGATTCCTCGTCAAATCTTGCATTTCAGAATCCGCATGTCAATTGGCGCAAAATCGCCATTACGCTCATTGACCCCCTGCAAAGGGAGATGGAGTGGAGAGTAGAATCGGAGTGTCGAATCTCTTTCTTCGCAATGACGAAGCAAGCCGAACCTTGTTGTAGCTCGCCAGCAACGATCTGTTACTGGTTCATGGTCTCGCTGGGGGCGTATGGACTGCTGAGCCTCCTAGGGATCTATTGGCCTCCTCTCCGTGCGTCAGCGGCTGCGTGCCTTCTTGCCATGGCCATCGGTTGCATTGCCAACTGGTTTAAGAATCACTCTCTTCACTGCATCGTTACTGGCCCACTGTTTCTGATTGGCGGCATCATGTTCCTGCTCTCCAGCGTGCGTGTGATCCCACGCCGAGACACCCTCTGGATCTGGCCAGTCCTTCTCATCGGCACCAGCATCGCGTTTCTGTTGGAATGGTCGTACGGCAGGCATCCTTCATCCTAACCGTTGATTAAATCCCTATTTCACTCATTGACCCGCAAAAAGGCGAACAGACGGCGCACGCTTGTGCAAAGGCCTGCTTAAACAGTTACTTGCAGGCGGCGATTCTAGCTGATGCTGAATACCACGACGGAACTGTCTTCGATCTGACCGAGGCTTTCGTGCAGAGCACTGACACCATCTAACATTGCCCGCCCAATCTCCTGCTCATCTGTCGCGTTGAATTCGTTGAAGTATTGACGCATCGCCTCTTCAGAAAACGACTTTGGTTCGAGCCGATTCAAAAACGCGGTGCGTTGACCTGCGGTGAAGATGAAGTGTGTCGCGCCCGTTGTTTTCGTTAGAAATCCTGCAAGCTCGTCGTACTCGGATTTCATCAGATCAATCCGATGCTTCTCCTCCAAGTATGGGAGCAGGGTAGCCAACACGTAACCCGACCACCGATACTCAGCGACTTCGCGACCGTTTGCGCTCAGATAATCGTAGTCTGTGCCACCAGTTGCGGCGTTGCGCAGACCATCTAGAGCGGACTTCGGCAGTTTAACGAACGAGGCAATCGCGGACATAGTAGGCAGGCAGAATCCTACCACGCTGTACCGTTGGTGTTAAATCGCCATTTCACTCATTGACCCCGCCCGGAGGGGGTTCTGAGTGTAATGGCCTGCTTACGCCAATTGACTTCGGGCTTCATTCCACCAGCAAGTTTCCCAGAAGCCGACTTATGGCCCGCGGGGCTTGTCGTGGGTTCAACTTCGCAGAGTGCCCGTCAGTCGGACGTCACTCCAGTCCCTCCACAACATACAGCGATCCAAGAATCCGCGAAGTCGTGTACGCGTAGGTTTTACTTCGCTCGTCGTATACCGCCGTAATCGGTCTCATTGAGCCGGCAATGTCGTGCGGTTGAATGGACTGCAGCAAAGTACGCTTGCCAGTATCCGTTTCCACCCGGAAAATGTGCGCCTCCCGGGGCGTTGAGGAGTTGATCAGGACTGCCTTTCCGTCCAGGCTCCAATGCAGTATGCGCTCGCCCGGATTGAGGCCAGAGAGGGCGTCGATCTTCTGCGTATCAAGATCGAGGACCGCTGCCTCCGATGCGCCATGCCATCCCGCGATTCGCTTTCCATCCGGGGACACGGCCTCACCCTTGAAATCGGCGGGACCAATCGGTTGCAGCTTGCCTCCATCGATATCCAACTCGTAGGTTCGTAGAGTCTGCCCCGCGGCCGCTCCTGTTAGTAGCAGGTGCTTGCCATCCGGGAACCATGCTACGAACGTACCCAGAGAAACGATATCTCCCAGGGGCAGGCGGCGGGTTTCCCCTGTACCCACAGGATTCAGCACAATTTGTGGGGGCCTGGTCAGCAGGGCGCCGGCCACGAACTTTCCATCCGGCGAGAATCTCGGGTTGGCTCCGTCGCCCAGCGGCACGGGGGCAGACCCATCCAACTTCCGATAAGCCTGCAGGTACAAAGGTCCGGCCGAGCCGCCCCACTCCAGAAAGGCAATCGCTTTGCCGTCGGGTGAAATGTCGCTCACGTTGGAACCATCGAACCATTCGAGACCGCGCAGTTCTTTGCCCGTGGCGGGATCGACGGCGGCTATTTCGGTCTGTTGCCGTTCCGCGAAGAAGAGTACGCGGCCGTCCCCTGCAATGTCCAGAAGAAGGAAACCGTGGGGCTGCGTGTAGATCGGCCGCATGGTTCCGGATAAGGTCACCGCAAACAGACTCCGCATAGACGTTGCGTCGGCCGCCGTAAACCAGATTTCCGCGCCTCCCGGCGCCCATGCCAGCCCTTGCAGAGTTGCAAATTCACGCGTCAACTGCGTGCGCTTCCCGTCTGCATCGACCACCGACACCCATCCTCGGTCATCCCCGAAAACTGGGTGCTCGGCGAACGCAACCTGCTTGCCCGAGGGCGATACCCGGACATAGTCAAGGTAGCCGACCGTTGTATAAAGAACCTTTCCTTCCGGATATTCCAGCTGGACCCCTTGATTGGTGAGCCTTGAGATCGCTAAGGTCTTTTTGTCGGGAGCGTAGTCTACGGCGACGACGTCTTTCTGTTGTTCACGCGGTGTTCCACCGGACATGGGTGCCTGCCCCATGGTGCCCCGTATAAACCAGGAGTCTAGTACCGGCGCCAGCGCCACTTCCATGTCTCCGGTCGGTGAAAGCGCGAGCAGCGCCGCACTGGGGAGATCGACTTTCGTGGATTGAGGAAATTCAGCACGCACTGTATAAATCTGCAGCGGGTCATTGTTCCATTGCCCGCTATAGACAATGGTCTGACCATCTTTGGCAAATCGGGCATTCGTCACAGCGCCCTGCTGATAGGTGAGGCGCGTGAATTTTGGTTGCGGCCTGGTCGCCGAGCGACGGCCGGCAATCCATGCTGCGGCAATCAGCGCAATCGCCACCAGAGCCGCGGCCCATGGCAGCCAGCTGCGTCTTGTCCTCGGCTTGTCGGACTGCGCGATGACACTGCCAGAGGCAATCGAAGATGGAGCACTCAGGGCCTCGATTGCGAATGCCAGATCGCTGGCCGACTGGAATCGCCGTTCCGGCTTTTTCTCCAGGCAACGGTGCACGATGCGATCCAGCCCGGGAGACACCTGCCCGCTCGCAACCGTCAGCTCCGGCACGTCCTCTTTCAGAATGGCGTTCATCGTCTCGACGGATGACTCGCCCCGGAACGCGCGCTTTCCGGTGACCATCTCATATAGCACTGCGCCGAAGCTGAAGATGTCGGACCGATGGTCCACGGCTTCGCCCCGCACTTGCTCCGGGGACATATAGCCCACGGTCCCCATCACCGTGCCCGGCGTCGTTGGCGCTGCAACCGTCATCGTTTGCGATTGCTGTGCCGAAGATCGCGTCGGCGCTTGCTTGGCCAACCCGAAGTCCAGGATTTTCACCCGATCATCGCGGGTAATAAAAATGTTGTCGGGCTTCAGGTCGCGGTGGACAACACCCTTTTCGTGGGCAGCGGCCAGCCCTTTCGCGATTTCCAGCGCATAGGCCGTCAACGCCCGGCGCGGGAGCGGCCCCGCCGCCAGCAACTCGCGCAGCGATTGCCCCTCCAGAAATTCTGAGACCAGATACCGCGTGCCCGCTTGTTCCCCGACATCGAAAATCGCGAGCACATTGGAGTGGTTCAGCGTGCTGAGGATACGGGCTTCGTGCTGAAAACGGAGAAGACGATCAGGGTCGTTGGAGACCTCTGCCGGAAGAATCTTGATGGCAACGATGCGGTCAAGTCGTGTGTCGCAGGCGCGATACACCTCGCCCATGCCGCCCGCGCCAAGCGGTGACTGGATTTCGTACGGACCGAGTCTGCTGCCAGAGGTCAGTGCCATCCGTGGGCGCAATTATAGCCCGCGCAGCACCTTAGACAACATGCGACGGTTCCCGGCGCGCTATCGGCGAAACGGGACCTGTCCGAGGCTATCCAAATTGGCGTAACATCGCCGTTACGCTCAAAACCCCGGTCGCAGGGTCAATGAGTGAAATGGCCTGTTTTCGGTAACCATCTGGGTGGCCTCACCTGTCCCGGTGTAATGTGTACGGCATGAAGCCTGTCTCGCCATTACTCCTAGCAGTTGCAATACTCTTGTCTGTCGCAACTCCTACGTTTGCCGCCACACCAACATGGGCAAGAAAAGCCACGGTGTTCCCCATGGAGTGTGATCCCAAGTCCAAAGCGCCCTACAGGGATCAGACGCCGAGAGGCGCATTAACCAAATCGTCGGCCCCCTGTTTACCAGTTCACATTCCGTCGCCAGACGGGAGAAGCAGCATCCAAATGAGGTATCGGACAGCTGGCGAGGGCCTGGATTTCAATCTCGCATATCTTCGGATAACGACACCGGATCACCTAACACGCGAAACTGATCTGCCTTATGGGTTTCAGGATATCGACCTTCTCTGGTCGCCAGACTCTAAGGCTTTTTTCGTCAATGGCGGCAGCGGTGGCGGACATTGGGGTTTCTGGATCTATGTGTACCTTTTAAGCGACCCAAAACTTGAGTTGATCGACATTACCAAAGAAGCTCAGATCGACATGGTCAAGTCGTTCCCACCTTGCAGGGCGGCATATCTTGACAAGGACACTTGCAAAGCCATGGAGTCAACGCTAGAGATCGAAGCCGACAACCCCGAAGGTTACAACATGACAGGCATCGATTGGGTTCGCGGCTCTTCCGCTGTTGTTGTGATGGCGGAGGTGCCGTGCACGGGGGGGTACGGCGGAATAATGTGTCAAGTGATGGGATACGAACTGGAGGTTCCAACAGGGAGAATTCTGAAGAGAATGACCGCTCGGGAATTCGCCAGTTGTTGGCAAAAGAGCATGGCTTGGAAGTTCGAGATGCCCGATCCGCCCGAGTATTGCGATAAACCGTCCGACCGCAAGCGCCCCGGCTGTATTAAGCACGACTGGTGAGTGCCAGTCGTCGATAAATCGCGATTACACTTACGATCCGGGTTCTGAGTGTAATCGCCTGACTTCGTCAGCTAGCGTTGCGCTTGAATGTATATCGTCCGACCACGACGGCCATCGCAATCGAGAAACCGACTGCAAAGAAATCGGCGTACCAAACGATTAAGCCTGAAAACCAAGCCTCCGGCCAATGTCGGCGAATCAGGACAGCACAGAGTTCCGCTGCTGGCCTGAGAAGCGACCACGAAAGAGCGAGAGTCACAACTGCCGCCGCCATTACGCGCAATATGCGAACTGTTCTTGCCTTCATGACGAGGGCGCTCATGATAGTGAATAATCATACACATACCTCAAGACAATCGGATTGTTGACGTAACATCGCGGTTACACTCAATGAACTGTTAGAGGCTGCTTCCGTACCGGTTCGTCTACCAGCATTTCTCCAGAACTGCCGTGTAGCATCCCTCGCTCGGGGTTTCTCTGAAGCGTGAGACTCCAGTAGAAAATGTCGTTCTTGTCGCGTGTCTCAAACTCCATCACGTTTTCGCTGATTTTAAGGTTGAGTATCGGTAGCTTCATTTCACTCGCGTCTGGATTGACCAGCACAACAGCACCGCCCAGTCTCTGGTTCAGCTCAACGATGATTACTGTAATGGCCGGTTTATTGGCGATCCGACTAGTGCGAGTTTGCCATTTGCCAACGAAAGTGGACTGCGGCATACCGAGGGAGAGAGTGGCGGCGAGAAGAATGACCGGCACAACGAGAACTCGCATCAGACTTACCCTACGCTGTAATAGACACCAGCGTCGGTGATATTGGGTCAATTGGCGATAAATCGCGATAACACTCATTGACCCGGCCAAGGGAGCGAGCGACTCTTTGGTGGTCGCTTTTGTTCGGTGCCCATTGCTCGGGGGTCTGGGGGCAGACAGCCCCCAGCGGCGAGCGGGGGCCGGCCCCCGCGTAGGAGCGCGAAGCCGCGCGGCGTGCTTGGCGTTGGGGTTGCCGTCGCCTTCGCTTGCGCTACGCGAAGCGCAAGGAGGGGGGAGCGCAAGCCGATGCGCTGGGCTGGTGCCCCACGCGCACTTAGCCCGACGCGCCTTCTTGCGGCGGGCGTTGTGGGGGGAACCTGCCCGTTTAGCGCGAGGTCGTTTTGCGCCGGGTTAAGGTGTGCCGGGCACTTTGCTTGCGTGCCGGTCGCCGTTTGCCTGGCGCTGCTGGGTGAGGCTGTGCGGCCCTGCCAGTTCCATCGGCGGGGGCCGCGCCGCCACCCGAGCGACTGGCCCGGCTGCTTACCGGCACGCCGCATGTGACTGGCGCACCGTGGGCGCAAAACACAAAAAATAAAACGCGAGCGCAGCGAGCCTCCACTCTCGTCAGGAGATCACGATTGGCACGATCACTTTGAGAGCATCGAGCGTGAATAGCCCTCGTATTAACGGTCGTATCCACATATACCCGCCTTTCGGATGAGCAACCGATTCTACAGCTTATCCCCATGCTAGGATTGGAGCGCCGAAAATGCCCAACGGACGGGAGGCGGCAGGTGTTCACATTCGTAATCTGGGCGATCGGACTGTGGATCATCTACCGAATCGTGATGTTCCTGGTGGAAGTAGGGTCAGAGTTCAGCCAAGGCTGGGGCGAGGGCCGGGCGCGTCGGCGCGAACAGCGCGAGTACGAGGCTTGGTATCGCGCTGAACTCAAGAAGGCCGAGCGCATGGCCGCCCAACCCTTGCCGGGGCTGATTTACTGTTGCGCTTGTGGCGCGGGGAACGGCGTAGACGTGCCGTTCTGCTACCAGTGCGGGAAGTGGATGGGCGGAAGGAGGCCCAACGAAGCGCCCGTTTCATCAGTGACTCGTTCCGGGACACCGCTCCGCCTACTCCGGGTGTTAAACCGCAATGAAGGGGAAACGCAGTGGGAATTCGATAAGAGCCTCGATCTGCCCACGTGTCCGCAAAATACGGATCACGAACCCGCGATAGGTGAGACGCAGGAGGCGGCAGCAAAGGCGGCAGCAGCGCGCTCTTGGAACGCGACGCCAATTCGAGCCGAGTTCGTTGACCTTGCTACCAGCAACCAGAAAGATTCGATCAGACTGTGGTACAGCCTCACGAACACAACGGACACCGATTACAGAATTGAAACCATGAGTGGCATCGTAACTGCCGTTTTCGCTGATTCCACAAAGGGGGATAGTTGCTTTCTCTACGCATTCAACGAAGGCCTGATCTCGTTAGAAATGCCTTTGATAGTACCCGCCCATCGCTCGATCCGAGCCATGCTGACCGTGGCTTTGCAGACGGACAAGAGCGTCGCCGATGATGCTTCGGAAATAGCTGCGGCGATCTACAAGAAAGATGTGATGACCTCTCTCCGTTCCAAATACTCGCGAATGAAGGGCTTCGTTCTCTTGGACGTGGGAACAGGTTACGAGATCGACTTTCCCTTCGCATGGCCGGAAGCGGGCGTGAGATGAACCGCCGGTCGCTTAGGGGGGTAGTGGGTCAGTTTCACATTGAGGAACTGTGCGGGCTTTTGCCTCAGCCAATTTCTTCGAGACGTGAGGCGGAAAAGAATCTGGTTCTCAAGGCGTTAGGTGAGTAGTAACATACAACCGACAATCTAGCAGACCGAATCGCCCTTCTCATTCTTGGCGGGATGCTCAGGGTGAATGGTTTCCGTCTCTTTTTCCGAGACTACGCGGGAGTGTATCTCGGTTGGGGATAGAAGTGCAAATCCGGGACACCTCCAAATGAGTGATTTCGATCCAATCGCTTACATCAAGGAAGTCGGCGGTGTGGTGAAATTTGGGAGCGGAGTCTTGGGAAAGTCTGCCATTGCATTAGGGGTTCTGCTGTTCGGAGTTGCCATCGCTGCTGCACGGCTTCACTCCGATATCGCTATCATCTCCGTCGTTATCGTGGGGGCCGTCGTTTTCTTCGGTTGGCTCGTTCACGTTCTGAAATTTGCGGAAGAACACCCTGATATTACTGTTCTAGAGGGCGCAGAGTGGAGCAGTTTCCAGCGTTTTCAGGCGGCGGCGAAAGGATACGTGCCTTCTCCAGACGACAAGAAACCAGCCCTCGCGCCCGGAACGCCGGACAATCTGATTCCGGGGACCCTGTCGGACAATAAGGAGTTAGATCAGTGAGCTATCTCGCCGCTCCAATTCCCCCCACGAAAGCCAAATTTATCCATGTGGCGTTTTATTGGAGCGGGGCACCGAAAACCACGGAATTAGAGGGACCTGTTTTTAATATAGCAATTGATTGGCTCAGGTATACCCCAAACTGTTGGGTACTTTACACCACGGCTAGTGCTGACTGGTGGTATGAACGAATACGACATCACATGACCCAACCTGACCGCGTATTTATCTGCGAACTTAATATACAAAACAAATCTGGGTGGCTCGACAACTGGGTATGGACCTGGATAAACAAGAGCCGATAAATATCCCCCCCTCCTGCGGAAATCTTACTGACCCACTACCCTTAGGGGAGTTGGCTTGCGCTTTGCACTGCGCGCACTATAATTTCTGCCGCGTGCATTCAACGCTGCGCGTGACTCCGACGGATGGCTGCGGGGATCTCGAACGAGGTTTAGCCGTTAGCCGTACTGCTCGAATAGGAGGCTTCAATGAACGAGCAGGATTTGCGGAAACTGGTTTCCGAATTGGTTTTTGCTCTGCGTGACCTGTACGTGGACCGAGAAGTAATGCGCTCAATTCTTGACGAGGGGGCAGGTCGGACAGCGGTCTTGCGTGGGTGGGAGGACGTTTATAGGCAACAGTGTCTGAACCCTCCTCAAAGAGCATACGCGCCACTTCAGCCCTTAGTTGACGCTGTAACTCAGGGTCTGAGCGACGAAGGCTTGCAATCGCTTTTGATGCACGCTCGTAAACTGAATGAGACGCTTCGGACTTACGATAGGCAGTGACACCGACAGGCGCGTGTGGCATAATCCTCCTCAGACGCGGCTGAGAAGGACGCGGCGAAAAATTCTGATGTGGGAACGGCTCCAATTCACAGTTGGAGCCGTTCTCTTTTGTGATTAAATCACGTGCCACGGAGGCCCCACAATGAAATATGCAATCCTCTTTCTCGCGTTATTCGCTATGCCGCTTCAAGGCCAGAAGCCATCCTTGGCCCCCTCGCCCGACCAAGGCCGCTATCAGTTGCTCCCCGTCACGCTAGGCGAGCGCGGCAATGTATCTCAGCAGCTATTCCTGTTTGACTCTCAGACGGGCCGCGTGTGGCACTATCGCCCTGAGAACCTCGCGACGGGCTCAGGGAAGCCCGAGGTCGAATTGGAAGCCTTCCTTCCCGTGATGATCCAGAGCGCGGGTAAGATGCAAGTCACACCAGACGGTAACTGACGCTGCGACGCCACGCCGGGCGGCTTTAATTCATCAGCCTGCTGACGTTGCGGCGGATACGCGAGTCTGCGGAACCGCCCCTCACGTAGCTTGCGGAACGCCCCCGCGTGGGGACACATCCCTACTCTTTCATGTTTAGTTGCCGAGGCCGGTTTGTGGTGGGAGAGTGGGATGGATTGTGGAAATGTGGCAACAAACCTGCGCTGTGTCCGATTCGTCGCGTTCGGGCGGAGTGAGCGGAGTCTCACTGTAAGTCTCGTATTAGCAATAAGCTTCCGCTCCGTCCGCTTGCGGAGTGCGGCGGAGCACGGCGGAGTGAGTTCGTGTTTTACTCCGGTCCACTCCGGCCTGCTCCATTCCTATGACGGAGCGCTTGGACGTTGAAAACAGAAGGGTACGGCCGTCACTCCGCCTGCTCCGGTACTTCCACCTTGCGGTACTCCTTGCCGTCCTTCCGCATGATGCCCACGCCGATGCACTTCTTCAGGAAATCAGTTGTAGCCTGGGCGCCCTTGCCGTAGCGCCTCTGGCCTTCCTTGAACCTAAATAACTCTGGCAGGTTCTGGTACGCCGCTTCCTGCTCCGGGTTGAATAGGAGGCTGACTCCGGCCAGCTTGTTATAGCCCCGAGGCTCGCCATCCTCATCGAGTACACGGGTAAGAAAGGTCGTGGAAATGTTTGTGCGAACCCTGCCAAAACCGCCGATCACCAGAGCGACCTCGTGCGACCTTCCATCGAGACCTTCAAAATGTTTAGCCTTGCCGAAGCGGTCCACGCCTAACCGCACGTCGCAGCCGTTAATCAAGGCACGCGAGCCGCGGGCTTGCAGAAACCATCGGTGTGGATCGTCCTCTAGCGGCGGCGGTGCTTCATCCGGCTTGCTGGGAGGTTTCCGAAGGTGATGCACTCCGCTAATCGCAGATCCACACTCCCGAGTGATTTTTCGGAAGTCCTGATAAACGCGCGTCACGATGCTGGCTTTTTCTTCGATGTCGGGAGCGAACGCGCCCAGCGAGTCGATGACGACCCACAGGGGCTTTGCTTCGCGGATCATGCAAGCGAGTTGTATCGGTTCCCATCTGGGCGGGGCGTCGTTGAAGTTCCACAACAGCAAGTCATCGGGTTTATCTGTCAGCCCAAGGTGTCGCGATAAGCGGCCAACGAGATCGTCCACGTCTCCCAGCCCGTTCTCGAAATCGACATAAAGCACTCGGCCTTTAGAGACGGGACGGCCCAGAAAAGGGATTCCCGCGCTAACGCAGATCGCCGCCTGATACAGCAGTGGGCTCTTTCCGACTCCCGAGTCCCCTACCACGATGCTGAGACTCCGTTTCGGAATCAATCCGACGATCAGGGACGCCCCGCAGTCCAACTCCTCACACCGTTGCTTGAGTTCGCCGGCCGTGTAGATGGCCCATTTGCGCTTCAATTCCGAGAGCGCCACGCCCTGACCTGCGTCGATCTGCCGTGCGGCGGGCGAGTCACTCACTTGGCCTCCGCCAGAAAGTGTGCAATGTCGTCAGGATGAAAGAGCAGCCGACGGCACAGCCGAACGGGTTTGAGCTTGCCCTGCCTCACCCAGCTTCGGACGGTGTGCGGTGAGACGCACAGCGCCTTGGCGACCGCGAGCAACGTCAGTAGTTGAGGAACGTCCGGCATCACTCGCCTCGCTGTTTCAGTCTGGCGTTGACTGCCTCGGCTGGGATGCGCCACTGTTTGCCGATCTTGCGGCCTGCCAGTTTCCCCGCCCAAAGTGACTGGTAGATGTAGTACAAACTCACGCCGAGCTTGCGGGCTGCCGCCCTAGGCGTCAGGTCGTTTGATTTCTCCATCAGAGCCTCCCTACTTGACATGCTTATTCTGCTTCTACTACTATTGTCACGCAATATAATAGTCGCGTGACTGTGACACGACGTGACCTATGATCCCTGTCGTCATTCCATGCCCCCCAAGTGCCCGTCGCGATGGACTCATCTTTGGTCCAGATTCGCATTGGGACCCCGAGCCAATTCGGGTGGTTCCTCCCGATGCGCTCCGCTCGCTCCTCGATCGACAACCCAAGAAGTTCGCAGCCTACGAGAAGCGGTTTGGGAGCGTCCCTGACAGGGACCGTGCGAACCTCATTGGATCGTTCCAACTCATGGAACGCGTTAGAACCGGCCAAGAGCTGTACGAGAAGAATTACCTAGGCTTCATGCGGGCTGTGAGGAAGATTGACCTGCAGGCGGCGTCAGTCCGTAAACCGGAGTTGTATTCAAAAGCTCAGGGCTTCATCCAGCAGGATGAGATTAAGTTGAAGAACGCCGGCCCCGTTAAGACGCTGTCGGTCGCACTCAATTTGGTGAACACAGTTACCCACCTGATGGTCTGGTGGAACGAGACAACAGAAACTTTGGAACCATGCTTGTTGGCCCTCGACTTTGTTTATGCCCTTTATGCATTGCAGTTCATGGGCCTTCAGAGCCCCGAGAGTTCGGCAATCTGCGCCAGATGCAAGAAGGGCTACACCCGCACCAAGACTACACAGATATTCTGTTCCGCAAAGTGCTCCGCCAATGAACGCAAGGCACGTCAGCGTAGCAGGGAGAAAGAGAGTCTGAGTCATGGCACTCGTAAAGCGCGGTAAGACCTGGCACACACATTTTTTCGTAGACGGCCAGAGGTTCCGACAGTCGCTGGAGACTAGCGACTGGCGCGAGGCTCAGAAGGTGGAAAAGGATCTCATCACCCGCGCGTCGCAAGGCAAACTAGCACCAGCGAGCCAGCAATTCTCGAAACTCAACATCACCGAGGCAATCGAGCGGTACCTCGCTGATCGCGCGGCTCACGTTCAACCGAGAAGCAAGCGTTCGGAGTCCGACCATGCCAAGCCTCTCCGGCAATACTTCGGTTCCCTTCCGATTGCTCGCATTGACGCGGACTCGATCCTCGCCTATGTGAGACAACGCAAAGCGAGCGGTCTCTCGAACACAACTGTCAACATGGAGATCGGCATACTCCGTCGCATTCTGAAGAGAGCCAAACGGTGGCATTTTGTCGAGGATGAGGTCCCACGTCTTCCCGAGAGAACGGATATTGGGCGGGCCTTGCAACCTGAGGAGAAGCTACGACTGCTCAAGGTCGCCCAGTCCAAACCTGAGTGGGAAACGGCATACCTGGCTTCGGTCCTCGCGCTGAACACAACAATGCGGGGATGCGAGGTCAAGCAGTTGCGCTGGCGGGATATCGATCTGATGGACCCAAGCCTGGTGGTCCGCCGCTCAAAGACGCGCGCGGGTGAGCGCGTGATCCCGCTCAACGCAAGCGCCCTCAACGCAATCATGCGACTCCGAGAGCGCGCTCAAATGGTCTTCGGGAGCGATTTACAGCCTGACTGGTACGTCTTTCCAAGCGCCGAAGGCTACTCGAAGCCCGACCCAACAAAACCGATGAGCGGCTGGCGCTCTGCGTGGAGGAGCCTGACGCGCGCGGTGAACTGTCCAGCTTGCGGAAAGCTGCAGAATCCATCGGCAATCTGTTACGACCCCAAGTGCGGTACAGATCTGAGCAAGGTCAGGAGTTCCACCGCTGGCCTCCGCTTTCACGATCTGAGGCACCACGCCATCACGGAATTAGCCGAATCCCAAGCGAGCGATCGAACAGTTATGTCTATCGCAGGTCACGTGTCCCAGCGGATGTTAGCTCACTACTCGCACGTCCGAATTGAGGCGAAGAGAAAAGCGCTCGATGCGCTTGCGGTAGGGGTCAAAAGGGTGGGTTACGACACAAGCAGCGACACAAAACCACTTGATGGGGCCATTCTCTCTTCGCAAGTTGCTGAAAAGAATGGCGGGGACGACGGGACTCGAACCCGCGGCCTCTGCCGTGACAGGGCAGCGTTCTAACCAACTGAACTACGTCCCCACTCGCCAAATCTATCTAAATGCAAGATTGCCAGTGTTTAACGCCAACTCATATTAACACAGCGAGGCGTGTGAATTGTGACCGCAGCAGCGGGCGTTGGCCCACATCTGCGCCACTGAAGAAGTGCCAGCGCGCAATTCATCCACGACGCTCGGCGAGTTCTTGCACTGCGCGCCAGGCTTGGTCGATGGCAGCATCCATGTAGGCGACGGCGGCGGCGTCGGAGTTGGCAATGGCAATCCGGCCAAACGGCTTCCGGCCGACGACATGCGGCTGTTGATCGTCGGTGAATGCGGGATCGAACAGCGAGTTGTAGCCGTAGGCGTAGCCGTGCGCCCAACGGCCAACGGTGATGCCCTCAATATCGCGCGCCGGATCGAAGCCTCCGTCCCCTAGCATGCGCGCCAGCTGATCGCGGATATTGCGCTCCACGGTCTCGAACGGAACATCATAAAGTTCCACTCGCCCGACGCGATGCTGCTCGCGCTCCGATAGCCCAGGCTGGCAGGGAGTGCGCACCATGAAGACCACCATCGGCTCTTCGGGATGGCTGGGGAATTTGTAGTCCCCGATGCTCACGGGGAAATCGAGCGCGGCGTACACGTGGTAGCTTCCGGGAGCCGCGATCTGGAACACGCCGAGTTTGTGGAATGAGGTCCAATTGCGAATGGCGACGTGGGAATAGATTAGCGGAGTTTTTACGCCATACACCAACGCTTCTTTTTGCGGGGCAGGAAGCTCGGGGCACAGATAAGGAATCATCGAGTTATAGCAAGCCAGAACGCACTGGCGGCCCCGCACCTGGAAGAGCTTGCCGTGGCGCACATAAGCGACATCCAACTCGCGCGCCGATGCTGGATCCCCGTCGTGTCGCGCGCGCACCACCGAGCTACTCAGGCGGATGCGGACGGGCGATTGCGGGCGATCGAGCCGGCCGTAATCGGCCTGGGCAGTGACAATATCTTCCATCGTGTGTCCGGGAATGGCCTCTGGAACAAGAGACCGGACAAGCAGGCGGGCAACGGAAGCGTTGCCATCAGGAAAATGAAAAATGTAGGGATCGGATTTTTCGGTGCCGCGGCCGCCGGTCTCGCCGAGCATGGCATCGAGGCCCGGGTAGCCATAGCCGTAATCGTCGCCCGCTTCGTAGAGCGCTAGAGCAGAAACCGCGTCAATGCCAACCCCGAACAGGTCGTGGCTGCGGGTTTGAAAGACGGGGAGCACTTCAGGAGTGCACTTGGCAATCTTGGTGAGGAAATCGGCATAGCTGATTTTCTGGAGCACGGCGCGTTTCTGGTCGGGGGTTTTTCCGAGCAGGTAATCCGTCTTGCTGGTGTAGAGGCGCACCAGGTCGCGACGCGCAGCCTCCGATAGGGGCGCCCGTGAGAAAAACTGTTCATGCGGAACAGCGCCGAACTCCGGGACCAGCCGATCCTCTCCAAAAGTTTCGCGGTCAAAGAAGATGCCGCTTCCGAGCTTCATCGAGGAGTAAAGATTCCGGTCGAAATAGCGGTAGAACTTCTGGGTGTCAACGCCCAGGTCGGCGAGTACGCCTTTGGCGACGGCACTATAGCGCGACGGACTCTCGATGGACTGAGCGCCATAGCCAAGCAACTTGCGGCCGCCAACCTGAAACTCCTTGCGCATGGCGTGTCCGCCAAAGTCGTCGTGATTGTCGAGAATCAGAATGCGCGCCGACGCGCCGGCCTGTTTGCGGAAGAAATGCGCAGCCGCCAGTCCGCTGATCCCGGCCCCGACCACAATGAGATCGTAGACGTCGTCGGTCGTTTCGGGTGAGCCGGCCGTTTGCCAGAAGGTCCCGTCGCGCAGCGCATGCGCGGCCTCAAAAGATCCTGCAGCGCTGCCGCGCATGCCGCCTGCGGCTGGAGGATAACTCGCGGCAGGGTCGGGAGGGTTGTAGGAATCGAGAGCAGCGTGCCCAACGCAACTGGTAAGGACGGAACTGGCCGCCATACTGCCCAAGCCAATCGCAACGCCATTGAGAAAATCACGGCGAGTAATCGGCCGGTCCATTCCGAGTTCGCGATCGCGGGTGTTTTTCATCCTGTCAGCTCTTCCCTGCTAAAACGGAACTTGGCGAAGTGGAACTCGACGACGCAGGCTGCGGCGCAGGCTTTCGCGCGGAGGCGTCCGGATTCCTGCTTGCGACCGGCTCATTGTCTTCCGGAACACGCACTACGCGGAAACGTAGGCCGATCCGGCCGGAAGACCACCATTCGCCTTGTGGATTCTGCAACGCACCGGAAATGAATTCCGTATCCGAGTCGGGTAGGTCCATGAATCCCCAGGCATTGAGCTCTGCGACATCGACCGAGGCATCGGGAGTGGCGCGGCTCTGGGTTTGGACCCATGCGGGCATCGTGCCGCCCGCAATGCAGGCATATTCGAGTTCGGATTCGGACGGAAGACGGTACTTTTTCCCGGTGGCACGCGACAACCAGTCCACATAGGCGACTGCGAGTTCCTCCGTTACATCTGAAGCCTGCGACTTGCCGGAGCTGTGCGGCTTACGCTGCTCAGAGAAAAATTCGAGTTCGCGGCCGCCTACTGTCGCTTGTGCCATCCAGAACGGTGCGATCGTGAGTGTCTGCGCTGGCGCCCCATCGCGCTGGCGGCAAGCCCCCAGCGCGGGACTGCCTGCATCGAGGGTTCCCCCTCGCACTGCGATCATATGAAACTTGATATCGGAGCGCGGCACGGCTTCCGTGTAGTTCTGAAAACCGGCGGCTTGCAGCGGGAATTCGGCGTTTTCAC
Source organism: uncultured Acidobacteriaceae bacterium (assembly GCA_963791085.1). GTDB lineage: Bacteria > Acidobacteriota > Terriglobia > Terriglobales > Acidobacteriaceae > Acidiflorens. The sequence continues at coordinate 2,209,702 of CAWBQG010000001.1, forward strand.
TCGCAGCCGTCCGAGGCAGTGTCTCCCTGGGAATGCTATGCCCTTCAAACAGGTGGCAGTTGATGCAACGCAGCTTCTCGCGATTGCGCTGATAGTAGAGGTGCGCTTCCATTCGCCGCGCTACGATCCGCATCTCTCGCACTTGTTCGACACTGGTCTGTTGCGCCGCCGGCGGAAGCGTGCCGGCTACACTCGAAAGTCCCTGGCTAAACAAATTGCTGTGACAATGAACGCACGCCGAATCGTAAGAGAACGTCCGGGCGCGGTCGAGCCGCCGTTCTCGCGACCAGTCGATCTTGGGAATATCTCGAAAGAGCTGAGCATAGGCATCGTGCATACCCAGCCGGGCTTTCTCCGTTAGATATTCGAACCCACCCGGCGGCAAGTGGCAGTCAGTGCAGTGAGTGACAATGCCCCGCTTGTTGGCATAATGCGCCGACATCAGCCACATTTGCGTGGCGTGCGGGTGGGAGTGACAGGCTTGGGCGCAAAATGCATCGCTCGAGGTGTAGATGACTGTCTGACGCCCCGCCAGTGCGATCACCAGTCCGAGTAGCAGTCCGCCGGCAAGCGTCCAAGCTCTCCATTTTCCCGACGCCGGATTTTCCACCACGGAAGCCCGTCCCTTCCCTTTTGCGTTCCAGTCAGCCCTGTGTCGAAAAAACCTTACGGGATTATAGCAATGTTATGCGGAATCGGAAGGAGCCTCGGGCGCCGCATAGGACTGGTGGGGCAGTTCAGAAAGCGTCAGGCGCGCGGCTTTTTGACCGCGACGGCTTGAGTCATTCTCAAGTTGAACGGCTGGCGGGCCGCCGGACAAACTCTATTGCAACGGCGTGATGCTGGTATCGCAAGTCGCGATCGCAGTCACGGCCGAGCGCGGCACAGCATCGGCAAACGAGCAGAAATACCGGATTCCGGTCTGGTTCGGCGAGACCGGTGAAGCGATGACTTGATAGGTAGCTGTCGGCGTTCCAGTCGCACCGCTCAGCGCGAATGTGTACCCGTTCTTCGTGCCCGAGGCCAGCTGGGTGTCGATCAGGCAGGCGCTGGTCGAGGTCGGCGGAGCACAACTCGTGCCACCGAGTGCGGCGAGCGTAGTCGCATAGCCTACTGTTGGATACGCGGAGTTGTATTCAATCTGCGCCGTATTGATGGTACGCACTGCCGCCACTGCGGCTGTTTCATTCGCATTCATGCGCGCCCGAAGCAAGTTAGGGATGGCGATTGAAGCAATAATCAGGATGATTGCAACTACTATCAACAACTCGATGAGTGAGAACCCTTTTTGCTTCCGCATTTGCCCGTCTCCAGTCTGGTTTCGCGTGCCCCGGCCCCGTGGCCCGTTCATTCTTAGAACGAAGTCTACGCCCGGATTTGCACAGAATCAAAGAAAAACGCCCGATCACAGCTTTCCCGCGCTTGTCGGCAACGAAAAGCTCCCTTTAGAACAGCCGCGCAGATCGCCGGTGAAAATAAGTGCGTGTCCTGGCCTTTGCTCATCACTGAGTTGTGCTGCCGGATGAAGATGGTTACACACTTAGGCAACAAAGTTGTCTCAGTCCCAGAGCCCTTTGCGCAGGGCCCGCAGATGGCGTCTCCCTTCCACAATACAAAGGCGCAATCGAGTGAGATATGCTTTGGGGGGGCCTTCCTGAAAGATGGGCAGAAGTGGCGAGACCACGAGCACGAGTTGGTGGCGCACATGGCTGTCACAGCGCGTGGCCGAGATGCGGCAACGGGAAGACCAGGTCTTTCTGGCCTTAGCGCTGGTTATCGGGGCATTGACCGGGCTGGCGGTTGTCGCCTTCATCATGCTGACGGAGCGTCTGGGCATGCGGCTCTATCCGGTGGGCAGCGCTCCATGGCGGCGGGTGTTATTCCCGGTTGCGGGTTCGCTCGGCATCGGCTACTTGCTGTGGCGGTACTTTCCGAATGCGCGCGGAAGTGGCGTGCCGCAGACGAAGGCGGCGCTGTTTGCGCGCGAAGGCCGCATCACGCTGCGCACTGTACTCGGCAAGTTTTTCTGCACTTCGGCGACACTGGCCAGCGGAATTCCGCTAGGACGTGAAGGACCTTCAGTGCAGGTCGGAGGAGGCATCGCTTCCGTGCTCGGGCGCCTCCTGGGGCTGCGCTCCGAGCAAGTTAAGAATCTGATCCCGGTGGGAGCGGCAGCGGCCATTGCGGCCGCGTTTAACACGCCTCTGGCCGCGGTGCTGTTCGCGCTCGAGGAGATTATGGGCGACCTGCACGCGCCGGTCATGGGCGCGGTGGTGCTGGCCTCGGCAACTTCGTGGATGGTTCTGCGCGTACTCCTCGGCAATAATCCTCTCTTCAAGGTTCCGCAATATCAGCTAGTCCATCCGGCGGAGTTTGCCGTCTATGCGGTGCTCGGCGTGGCGGGCGGTGTGGTATCGGCGGCTTTCACCAGGCTTCTGCTCGGCATGCGGGCCCGCTTCCTGAAGTTTCCGCAGAAGACGGTCTGGTTCCAACCGCTGGCGGGAGGGTTGCTGGTCGGGTTGATCGGCTGGTTTGTGCCGCAGGTACTGGGCGTTGGCTATGGCTATGTCGGCGACGCGTTGAACGGCAACATGGCGTTCAAAATGATGTTGCTGCTGGTGGTTCTGAAACTTCTTACGGTTACCACCAGCTATGCTTCGGGCAACGCGGGCGGTATTTTCGGCCCCGCCCTGTTCATCGGCGCGATGTTGGGAGGAAGCGTCGGAACTGTGGCGCATCATCTGTTCCCAGCTTACACGGCGACGCCGGGCGCCTACGCGCTGGTCGGGATGGGTGCCGCTTTCGCGGGGATTGTGCGCGCCCCCATGACGTCGGTGCTGATGATCTTCGAGATGACGCAGGATTATGCCGTCATCGTCCCGCTGATGATTGCGAACCTGGTGAGCTTGTTCATCGCTTCACGCTTACAAAAAGAGCCCATTTACGAAGCCCTGGCGGTGCAGGATGGCATCCATTTGCCTTCGGCGGAGACGCGCCGGCGATATGGTCAGCGGCAGGTAAGAAGAGTGGTGCAGACTGCGAGCCAGTTGCTGCCCGCTGAGATTACGGTTCGCGCAGCCCTGGAACGGGTACGATCCAGCGAGTTCCGAACCTGGCTTGTGATGGATCGGCGAGGTGTAATTGGCGTGATCAATCTTGCGAAGCTGGAGCAAGAACAGGCCGAAGGCGCGGACAAGAAAATCGGCGATCTCGTGGATGCGATGGCTTTTCCGCACGTCCACTCCGACCAGGGGCTTGATTTGGCGCTCGAACGCATGGGCGCCAACCAGATCGAAATCCTGCCGGTAGTCAGCCGCGCGGACATGCACAAACTGGAAGGCGTCGTGACCCTCCGTGATGTTTTGAATGCGTACGGCGTCAGCGCACGGGACCCGGCTTGACCTTCCCCAGCCCTTAAAGGAGCCCGGTCAGCGGAACGAGCGAGCGCCCACATAGAGTTCGCAGCCGGGCCTTACCATCGCAGGCCGACGGTAAACGGCCACACAATCGTCTTTACGTCGCTCTGGTACGCCTTGTGGTAGCGATACTCGGCATACACCTTTGCTTTGTGCCAGCGGTTCAGGTTGTAAGTGACTCCTCCGCCATAGTTGTAGCCGCCGGCGATTTTAGAAAACGAGCCCAGGTTCTGCTGGTATGGTGTATTGATCCCGGGGCAGTAGATATCCCACCACGTCCAGGCCGGTTGACAGGGCGCACCGGCATTGAGGGTTCCGGTGCTGCTCGAAACCCTTCGATCATAAAAGCCCACGCCAAAAATTCCGTACGGGCTGAATCCGCCGGAATGATAGGGTACGCGAACGATCCCGTTCAGCGACGCCGACTGCAACGATCCGCTTGCAGTCTGCAAACCCTGCGACAGGCGCACGCTCTGCCGTGGGGTCAGATCGTAGTACATGTACTCGCCGCTGAATCCGAAGATGCGGCTGAAGTTCATGCCGGCTCCGCCCACGGCAAAAAATGAGTTGCCGACAAAACTGCCGACGTCACCCCGGCCTACCCCGTAGCCGCCGCCTACATTGAAGTTGAAGCGCGGGAACTTCGAAGTGCCTTCGAACTGCGCCAACGCAGTGGCAACAAAAACTCCCATAAAAACTAGCAATAACGAGATACGATTCCGCAAGCTTTGATCTCCTGTTTCTAAGGTCTGCTCCTGCTCTGATCTCCGGTTAGATGCGTAGCCACGAAGCCAAGCCCATCCTCGCCACCTCAATCTTATTGCATCAGGGCGGTGTGCCCCGCTCGGGCGGTTCATGCCGCATCTTCGCGGAAAGCACTGGCCAGTACTCACGGAACATGTTCCCCGCAGCCCGCGACGCCAGATCTAGACCGTAGCGGAACAACGTGTCGCCGACCGTCCGGTTGCGATCTGGCCAATACGCATTTGCCAGCCCTTCCCCAAGCAGCGGCCCCAGCAATCCCGGCATGTTTGTGACGCTTTGACCGGCATCGTTTCTGGTAACAAACAACCGCCGCAGCGAATACTTCATGCTGTGCTTCAGCGTGGGGTTGTATTCGGGGAAAAAGCGCGGGTCTTCATGCAGCGCTGACGCGATAACGAACGTCCCGAAGAACTCGCTCGATGTCTCCCGCGCCAGCGATGAACCCAACCGCTTTGGATAACCGAGTCCTCCGACCCCGTATCCGGTCGGCGAATCGTCGGCCTGCCCGATCAGCGATCCAAGAGTCGACCATACGATCGTGTGCACCGAGATGCTGTTGTCCACGAACAACTGGAACTTCTGCCCAGGCGACAACGCCTGCGTACTCGAAGCGATGTCAGGAAAGACAATTGACTTCCTTTCCAGCAGGTTAAACAGTTCGACCGGCTTCATCGCCGCATTCTCAGCCTGTGTGACCATGGACGGACTTGCCTGTTGCGATGGCTTCGTTTGCTCCGATTTCTCATCTGGTACGGTCGGCTCCGCGGGCCTGGGCCGCTCCACCGGCCGCGAAGGTTCCTGAGCCAAAGCTGCCGCCGAGCTGAGCACACTCATGATGGCCAGGATAATTGCGGCGCGCCGGCTGACCGTGGCGCCTCTCGATAATACTCTTGGGGATAGCTCTAGCTGGCGCGTTTCTCCGTGCGCGACGACATCCACTCCGGCAATGCCGCCGCCGCAATTGTGCATCGCTAGAGATTATCGAATCGCAGCCACGACGGCAAACGCACGCCGTTTGGGAAAACGTATGCCTTGGGCGATCTACTTTTCCTGAATCGATTCCAGATATTTCACGAGCGCGTCGATTCTAACTCGCGCGCTGTCTTTGCGTCCGTGCGCCATCGAGCGAAACACCGGGCCCCAAATCGGCATCTCCGCGCTGCCATGCGAGGGCTTGGCGAACTCGCCGTCGACCGCTTCCTCGACATGCATTCCCGGAAAAACTCCATTATTCTTCTTCGTCAGCTGTGTCAGATCTGGCGGCCAGATTTTCAATTGCGGAGAAAACGGTCCCCCGCCTTTCCCGTCACTGCCGTGGCACAGCGCACAATAGGAGCTATAGAGCACTTTGCCAGAAACGGGTTCGGCATTCGCCGGTGTCCCGGTCTTCGTTTCGCTCTGCGCGGCAGCCAACGCACACACAAACACGATTGCCACTCCCCAACTCAGCTTGTGACGCATCGTTGTCTCCCTCCTGCTCCGAACCGGTCTGGCGCCTGGCTCCCCATCCTACTAGCGCCCGTCTGTGGCCGGGTCCGTTTTGCGGTTCACCAGAAATTCCAGCAGTTCTTTCACTGTCATCCCTGCATCAAGCAGCAGGATCATCTGGTCCGGGCTGACACCCACTTGCTCCCCGAGTGCAACCACTTTAGCGACCGCGCGCCTCAGGACCTCCTGCTGGTCCTGTTGGTCATGCATCAGCGCACCCGAAGAATCCATACCCGCCTCCGGAACGAGCCTTATGTTTGACATGGGAGCTCCACGGCCTTGACGATGCCCTAGCCTTATTTTCTTGCTCCACCACGGGAACCGATCAGGAGCACACACTTTCTGGCAACTCATGATGCGCTGTTCAACGCCTTTCCGGCTGTGATGAAGCTTACAAATAATTGTGATGGACTGGCGGAGCCATTATTGTGATGAGAGCGGCCCCATTTATTTGCCGGTCGATTTCCCATATGCCAACGACTCGCAGGCGTGAGATGCTCAAGGATATGTAGCGCTGGCGCAGTTTTGCTGGAACCACTGAAAAACGCGCTGTCCCCATGACCATTCAGGAAAACGTCGCGCTTGCCCCCATGACCAGCTTGCAGGTCGGCGGCCCGGCTCGTTACTTCGCCGAGGCCCGCCGCGAAGACGAGGTACGCGAGGCCGTCGATTTTTCCAAAACACGCAATCTGCCTCTGTTTGTCCTCGGCGGCGGCAGCAATCTTCTCGTCGCGGATTCCGGCTGGCCGGGCCTGGTCCTACGAATTGCGATCGGGGGCCTCACCACTGAAAGCACCGGAAATGCCATCCTCTTTACCGTGGGCGCGGGTCACGACTGGGACGCTTTTGTCGCTCAGGCCATCGCACAGAATTGCGCCGGCATCGAATGTCTCAGCGGAATCCCCGGCAGCGTCGGCGGCACGCCCGTGCAGAACGTTGGAGCCTACGGGCAGGAAGTTGCCGGGACAATCGAGTCCGTTCGCGCGCTCGATACCAAGGAAGGCCGTACCGTCACGCTTCCCAGCCCAGCCTGCGGATTCCGCTATCGCGCCAGCATCTTTAATAAGGACGAGCGCGGCCGCTACATTATTTTGCGCGTCAATTTCCGATTGCGCCGCGGCGGCGCGCCGAGCCTGAAGTACGCCGACTTGCAAAAACATTTCGCTGAATCGAAAACGCCACCGTCGTTATCAGCCGTGCGCGAGGCCGTGCTCCGAATCCGCTCCGCCAAAGGGATGTTGCTCATTCCCGGAGACGACGACTCACGCAGCGCCGGCTCGTTCTTCAAGAATCCAGTGCTTACCGAAGTGCAGTTCGAAGACGTCGCTGCCCGGGCAGTCTCAAGGGGTTTGGAATTCCCGAGCTATCCAGCGCTCGACGCCCAGCATAAGATCTCCGCGGCGTGGCTGGTCGAACACTCCGGATTCGGCAGAGGATTTCGTCTCGGCGCAGCGGGCATTTCAACCAAACATGCCCTGGCTTTGATCAATACCGGAAGCGCTCACGCCATCGACATCGTTCACCTGAAGGAAACAATCCAGGAGCGCGTTCAACGCGAGTGGGGGATTTCCCTCGAGCCCGAACCCGTCTTTGTGGGATTCTGAGTTCCAACACCTGGCCATAGGTAGACCCGCAACCATTAATCCACTTTTCCAATAATTTTCTCGAACGAAATCAACCCGAGGTCGTTCTTCACAAGTAGAACTTCAAGACAGTAAACGGGCGGGAGCTGTGACGGCAGACTTCGTGATGGCAGAAGAGGCCATAGCAACGGCGCAATCGAGGGAAGAATTGCTCGAATTGGCCGTCCGCGAACACGCCCGAATGGTGTACCGCATCGCCTTCTCGGTCTTGCGCAATCCGGCCGAGGCCGAGGATGCGGTGCAGGACACATTCTTGCGGGTGCTGCGGTATGGAAACAAGACGGCCGCGATCCAGGACCAGAAAGCATGGCTGGCGAGAATCGCCTGGCGAGTCGCGGTGGAACGCCGCGCCAAGCTGGCGCACTCGGCCGCCCGCAGCGATCCGGCAACCGACGATTTGCCCTCGAAGGCGGATAGCGCCGATCGTGTGCTGCTGGAAAGAGAGCGGGGCGAGGTTCTCAATCGCCTGATCGCGGCGCTGCCCGAGCAGTTGCGGGATCCGTTGGTTCTCGGGACGCTCGAGGAACTGTCACCGCGCGAAGTTGCCTCCGTGCTCGATATCAGCGAGGCGGCTGTGCGTTCGCGGGCATTTCGCGCCCGGCAAGTACTGCGCGAGCGGATGTTGACGTGGATGGGAGAGCGGAAATGAACAGGGATGACAAGAACCGCGAGCAAGAGGCCGATCGCTTGATCGATGAGGCGCTCGGGCAATATGCGAAGGTCGAGCCGCGTGAGGGACTGGAAAGGCGAGTTCTGGCGAGCCTCGCCGAAGCTCGCCGCGATTCGAGTCATCGGCTGCGCTGGTGGAACGCATTGGCTTTTAGCGCGGCCGCAATCCTGGCGCTCGCGCTTCTTTGGCGAGGACGAACCGAGCCAGCACGATTCCCGGCGAACCCTGTCGCGAAGGTCGTAATGCCGCAGCAGACCGAGGAACACAAGGCAGAGAGCGAGCATTCCGTGGATGGGAACCAGCGTTCCGGCAACGCAGGCGCGAACTCTCAGGGACAGGAGAGTCATTCTCTCGCGGCGCACAGCAAGCCAGATCGCGGCATTCGCATGGTCGCGGAACATTCGAGCGCGACGCCGAAGCTGGAGCAGTTCCCTGCTCCGCAACCGCTCAGCGAGCAGGAACAATTGCTCGTTCGCTATGTGGAGCAGTTTCCGCGGAGAGCGGCTCTCATGGCGCGCGCGCAGACAGAACTCCACAAAGAAGACGAACGTGACATGGCCGGACCGTGGTCAAACGCAAACTCAGCAACTCAGGAACAGCAAGAATAAAAAAGGAGAATTCAAATGTCGAAAAAACAAATGGTTTGGCTCACAGCAGCGGCGGCGATTCTATTCCTATGGGGCTCACCGTTCGGGGGCTGGTACGCGCTCGCGCAGGACGCTCCGGCGAAGGCTGCTACGGAGGAGAAGCCAGTCACCGCTTTCCGCCTGGACTTCACTCTCAACGAATCTGAGGATGGGCGAAAGATCAATGCGCGCCACTACTCGATGAATCTTGTGCCCGGCTATACGCCATCGAACGAAATCAAAATCGGCAGCCGCGTGCCGGTGGAGGGCAAGCAGGGCGAGATGCAGTATATCGATGTCGGTACCAATATCTGGTCCCGCATGCTCGAGAAGGGCGATGCGCTGCAACTGGAAGTGAAAGCCGAGATTTCGAACTTCGCGAATCCAGAGCAGGAAACCCGGAACTCCATGCCGCTGTTGCGGCAGCTTCGCATCAATGCCAGCACGGTGGCGACGCCGGGAAAGCCGACCGTGGTGGGCGTGGTTGACGATCCTAATTCCAAGCGCCAATTTGAGCTGGAAGTGACGGTGACGAAGATCAAGTAAGCCCGGCTCTTGGCTGTTCGCTATTGGCTCTTGGCTACGGGCTCTTGGCTCTCGGCCCCATCGCATGGGGCCGAGGCCGCTTGCCTGAACACCCCTTCTACTCCTCATACCAGACGCCCTTACCCCTCCCCCCTCCTAGCCCGGTATATTAGAATCATAGACTTGGCGATAACACCACCCAAAGTATTGATTCGTCGATAGTTAGATGCAAAGTATTCAAAACATACGAGTTACGTCCAAGAATCAGCAGCCGATCCAGTGGTTGGCCCACTCCACTCTATGCTTCGATCCATTGGAATCAGTAACTTGCCAGCGATTTCGGCGACGAATCCCCGCCAAAGTCTTGAGTCGATTGCAGTTGGTCCCAAAGTATTCAAAACGCATAGGTTACGGGATGATTCCTCGCAAAGTCCTGTTGTCAAATAACTTAGGCCTGAGAAAGGGACGCACTGAACTCTCAGGCCGCACGATAGCGCGCCTGGCTACTTTCAAATCGCATGGATTCGAATCCGCCGCGATCCATCATCTCGCAGATGCGGCGGGATTTGCCGTGACGGGGCGCACACCATTTTTGTGACGAATCCGCGATGCGACAAATCCGCCCAGTTGACAGCCAACCTATATTTCTGCAATTATCGAAACATGGACGAAACGCAGACACCGTCGACCCAGGCAACATCGCCACATGAGCAAACGACCAAATACGCCGACAGGCTTGCCGCAATGGGTTCGGAACCACGACTCCGCATCATGCAGTTGCTATTGTCGGCTCACCCCGACGGCCTGGTGGTAACTGAGATTCAAGAAGAGCTAGAAATCCCAAACTCCACGCTGTCGCATCACCTTGAAAAACTCAAAGGCGAAGACCTTGTCCGCGTTCGCCGTGAGAGCACGTTCCTGCGATACACCGCCAACACCGAAGCCCTTCAGGAATTGGTGCAATTCCTGTATGCCGAGTGCTGTACCCGAAATAACGCACTCAAGCCTGAACAAATCATTCAACTTTGCAAGTAGGGAGGAATCATGAGTAGCACAGATATCAAGGACGTGGTCAAAGAGAAATACGGCCAAGCTGCCCTTCGCGTCAAGACTGGCGGGAGTTCGTGTTGCGGGGCGACCGGCAGCAGCGGTTGTGCCGACCCCATTACGTCAAATCTCTATGACAGCTGGCAGGCGCAGGAAATTCCCGAGGAGGCACTACTGGCTTCGCTAGGCTGCGGGAATCCGACAGCGCTCGCGCAACTGAATCCGGGCGAAACGGTTTTGGATCTCGGCTCCGGCGGGGGCATCGATGTGTTGCTTTCCGCGAGACGGGTGGGGCCAACCGGGAAAGCCTACGGCCTCGACATGACGGACGAGATGCTCGCACTGGCGAACGAGAACAAGCGGAAAGCGGGGGTTGAGAACGTCGAGTTCCTGAAGGGTGAAATTGAGCACATCCCGCTGCCCGACAAGTCCGTGGACGTCATCATTTCCAATTGCGTGATCAACCTCTCAGCCGATAAAGACAGGGTGTTCAGGGAAACCCTCCGAGTGCTGAAGCCGGGTGGACGATTTGCGGTGTCCGATGTTGTGACGCGGGGCGCGATGCCGGCCGAGATTCGCCAGAGCGTCCTTCTGTGGGTTGGGTGCGTTGCGGGCGCTCTCGAAGAGGACGAATACCGCACGAAGCTTGCGGCTGCCGGCTTCGAGAAGATTGAGATTGAGCCAACCAGGATTTACCGCATCGAGGATGCACGCGAGTTCCTTTGCGGCCAAAATATCGACGTAGATGCAATCGCCGCGCAAGTAGATGGCAAGTTCATGAGCGCGTTCGTACGAGCTGTGAAGCCGCAGCGAAAGGAAGCTTGCTGCGGGCCTGCCTGCTGCAAGTAATAAGAGGACCAGCATGCCAAGGCATTACAACGTCTTGTTCCTATGCACGGGAAATTCGGCGCGGTCCATCATGGCCGAGGCAATTCTCAATTTCAAAGGCAAACCTAACTTCACTGGGTACAGCGCCGGAAGTCATCCCTCGGGAGCGGTTCGACCGGAAGCTATTGCGGAGTTGGAGAATGCTCATTTGCCAACGGACGGTCTGCGAAGCAAGAGTTGGAACGAGTTCGCAAAACCCGAAGCCCCTAAACTCGATTTCGTGTTCACGGTGTGTGACAGCGCCGCGAAAGAAGTCTGTCCGATCTGGCCAGGTCAGCCTATGACGGCGCACTGGGGAGTGCCGGACCCGGCTGCGGTTGAGGGGACCGCGGCTGAAGTGAACCGGGCGTTTCGCGAGGCGTTTGTTACCCTGGATCGGAGAATCGGCCTATTTCTCTGCCTCCCACTGAAGACTCTGGACAGGCTTGCCCTCCAGAAGGAACTCGACAACATCGGTCAGACGACGACACCCGTCCCGCACAAATAGCAGCGTCTTTCCGCATGAGACCGCGATTCGGCCGGTTTGCCGCATCATGAGGATGACCCATGAATACGACTAGTCGGCTCAGTTTTCTCGACCGCTATCTAACAGCGTGGATTTTCGCGGCTATGGTGACGGGCGTAGCGCTCGGTTGGCTTGTGCCCGGAGTCGTACCGTTTCTAAATCGCTTCAACATCGGAACGACCTCCATTCCGATTGCGGCTGGATTGATTTTGATGATGTATCCACCTTTCACGAAGGTGCGATATGAAGAGTTGCCTGAGGTCTTTCGCAACAAGCGTGTGCTCGGGCTCTCCCTGGTGCAGAACTGGGTCGTGGGGCCCATTCTGATGTTTGTTCTGGCCGTTGTATTCCTGCGCGGATACCCGGAATACATGGCTGGCCTGATCATGATCGGGCTCGCCCGCTGCATCGCCATGGTCATCGTTTGGAACGAACTGGCGCGAGGCGATACAGAATACGCGGCCGGACTGGTGGCCTTCAATTCCCTTTTCCAGGTCTTTTTCTACTCTCTCTACGCCTGGGTCTTTATTACGGTCCTGCCCGCCAAGCTCGGCCTTCGGAGTTCCGTGGTCGATGTGTCTATTGCAGAGATTGCAAAGAGTGTCTTTATTTATTTGGGAATTCCGTTTCTAGCCGGGTTCTTGACTCGTAGCGCATTGGTTCGTGCCAAAGGGCACGATTGGTATGGCCGGAACTTCGTTCCGCGCATAAGCCCGCTGACGCTAATTGCCCTTCTATTCACAATTGTGGTGATGTTCTCCCTTAAGGGTGGATACATTGTTCGCCTACCCTTGGACGTCCTGCGCATCGCCGTGCCGCTGTTGATTTACTTCGTGCTGATGTTCCTGGTGTCCTTTTACATGGGCAAGAAATTGGGCGCGGACTATTCCAAGACCACAACACTGGCATTTACAGCCGCCTCCAACAATTTTGAGCTGGCGATCGCGGTTGCCGTTTCAGTATTTGGCATCAACTCCGGAGCCGCATTCGCGGCTGTTATAGGGCCCTTGGTAGAAGTGCCCGCGATGGTCGCACTCGTCAACGTGGCCTTCTACTTCCAACGTTTTTTTGTCCCCAACGCGGATGCAACAAATACCAAGCCGGTGTGCTCCCCTACTGCCCCGTGAAGATCATCGTGACGGCCGGCGAACCTTTCCGGACGTGTTGTATCCCAGAAACAAGCGACAAGTCCGGGCCGAGGTCGCGCGAGAGCGTCGAGACGCTGCAAGCAGAATACATAGATCCTTCGCTGTGCTCAGGATGACTCTCCGCGTACTTCACACCGTACACGCTGACCTGTTAACCTATGCCCGACTTGCGAGACAGCACACTAGACGGCAGTGAAGTGGGATTGTTGACGTCAACAGATGGGGATGGGAGGCTGTGGGGGGTTTATACGAGAGGGCTTGTCTAGGGTGTTGCCAGTTGCGCGGCGGTATTGAATACCCTGGTGAACATCTTCTTTGTCAGCTTGCCGGTTTGGGTGTTTTGGTTTGAGGGGTGGTAGGACGCCAGCAGGATGCGGCCGTCGGGCATTTTGTATTGGGCGCCGTGGCGGAATTGATATTCGCGTTTGCCGGCAATTGCATTGCGCCGCTTCAGGTAGTTGAGATAGGCGTCAAAGCCGATCCGTCCCAGAGCCACGATCACGCGCAGATTCTTCAGACCCTCCAGTTCACGCTCGAGATAAGGAGCACAGTTGGCCAACTCCTCGGGGAGCGGTTTGTTGTCGGGCGGAGCGCAGCGGGCGGCGGCGGTGATGTAGAGGTTGGTAAGGATAAGGCCGTCATCGCGGTGGGTGGCTGTGGGCTGATTGGCGAAACCGGTTTCGTAGAGCACGGGATACATGAAGCTTCCGGAGGCGTCACCGGTGAAGGGACGGCCGGTGCGATTGGAGCCGTGCGCTCCGGGCGCCAGTCCGAGGACTAAGACGGCGGCGTTGGGATCGCCGAAACCCGGGACGGGCTTGCCCCAATACTCGTGGTCGCGGTAGGCGCGGCGCTTTTCGCGGGCAACTTGCTCGCGGTAGGCGACGAGGCGCGGGCAACGGGTGCACGCGATGACTTCGGCGTTGAGAACTTTAAGCCAGGCGGGAATGGGCATCTTTGCTTGTGATGAAGAAAAACTCCGATCAAGTGCCTGGGAAAATCGTAACCCAAAGGGCACACAGGGTCCACAGAAGACGTCAGACGCGTGATCCGAGCTGCCTTGTTGTCGTTGCTCTTTTGGAACGCTCGTAGTAGCAGTGAGGTTTTCGGGCGGACTCAGAGAGCCTCCAGCGCATGGATCGCTTCTGCACTTTCTGGGCTGCATAGCAAGGCAGTTTCGTTTATAGTTTCACGCTTAGGATCCAGTCGAAGTTTTGGTTGAATACGGAGACACGCCTAATGCACGTCCTCGACTTAGGTTGCGGATCGGGGCGGGATCTCGCGGCCTGGAATGTCGCGGTTCTCGACGAGGTTACAGGATTGGACATCGACGGCAGCCGCCTGGCCGCTGCCAAGGCACAATTTCCCCAGCGAGCTTTTGTGCAAGCCGCCGGGGAGCGCCTGCCGTTTGCGGACGCGAGTTTTGATCGCGTAATATCCACTCTCGCTCTTCCGTACATGAATATTCCGAAAGCCCTCGGAGAAATTCATCGCGTCCTGGTTTCAGGCGGCCGTTTGTCGCTAAGCCTCCATCTTCCCAGCTTTACCCTCCATGAACTTCTCCGCAAGGCCATCCCGAAACCGGTTCCCACACTGTTCCGGCTCTACGTCGCGGCAAACGGGGCGGTGTTCCATTGCACCGGCAAGACGGTCGGATTTCCAAACGGGAAGACGGAGTCGTTTCAGACCGAGCGAGGAATGAGGGTCGCGCTCAATCGGGCTGGCTTTGTCAACCCTGTGTTCAGCCGGGCAACGAGCGCGGTCGGGAAAAGACTTCTTGTGAACGCACACAAACGGGCGGTGCCCTCATTTGAGGTTACTCACAAAGTCGCCTGAAGCTCCGAGTGGGAGATCGTCTACCATCTCCGGTCCTCACCTGCGCTCTGATCCCCTAAGATGCGTGTCCGGTCTTTCTTCCCGGCCATAGCTATCCTTAAGTTAAGTTCTATCGCCTGATCGCCTCCAATTACCTTGGTGTATGAAGGATCGTGTTCGCCGGTTTGACGTTAATCTCCGGCAGTCTTTACACTCAAGTCTGCGGTTTAACGCTTTCCGCGAAGCTCTCTCTTGCCGAATGCGACGATGGGCGGTCGGCTGTTAGCAACTGGCTTTGAAAGGTTAATTGTGAGCGCCACAGACACAAAAGAAAGCACGAAGCGCGAGATTCAAGTCGAGATTTCAGCGGAAGAAGTCGCCCGCCAGACTGAATCGGTGATCCAGAAATACCAGAAGGTTGCGCGCATCCCGGGCTTCCGCCGCGGACATGTACCGGCGTCGGTCATCCGGCAGCGTTTTTCCGAGGAAATCAAGACCGACGTCGTTGAGGCCCTGGTTCCGCGGTATTTCCGCCAGGAAACGGAACGGCTGGGGATGCACCCGGTTTCGCAGCCGCAAGTCACCGACCTGCACTTGCACGACGGGGAACCGCTGCGCTTTAAGGCGGCGTTTGAGGTGCTTCCCGAAATCAAGCTTGAGGGCTACAAGGAATTACGAGCCGACAAGCCGGAAATCGCGGTTTCGGAGGCGGATGTCGAGGAGGCGCTAAAGGACCTCCAGGAGCGGCACGCGGCTTTTAACCCGATCGAGGGCCGGGTACTCGCGGACGGCGATTTTGCCCAGGTTTCGCTCGACGGCAATCCGAAGGCGAGCGAGGGCCAGCCGGTTCATATGGATGAAGTGCTGGTCGAAATTGCCGGAAGCAACACCATGCCAGAGTTCACTGCGAACCTGAGGGGCGCAAGTGCCGGGGAGGAACGCACCTTCGATGTGAATTATCCGGACGACGCGCAAGACAAGCGCCTGGCGGGCAAGACTTTCACCTACACGGTCAAGATTCAGGCGATCAAGCAAAAGAGCCTGCCCGAGCTGAATGAGGACTTCGCGAAGCAGTTCGGGGAGTTTGCGAGTATCGAGGAACTGCGCAAGCGGATCCGGGAACAGATCGAATCCGACCAGAAGCATGAGGCCGAACACAAAGCCAAAGACAAGCTGGTGGACGAACTGATCCAGCGCAACGATTTTGAGGTGCCGGAAGCGCTGGTAGATCAGCAGATCGACATCCGGCTGGAACGCGGACTGAGGGCGCTGGCGGCGCAGGGGCTCTCGGCCGAACAGATGAAGAAAATGGATGTGCCGCGTCTGCGTGCCGGCCAGCGCGAGCAGGCGGTCCACGACGTGAAGGCTTCGCTGCTGCTGGAAAGGGTGGCCGACGTTGAGAACCTACAGGTCAGCGAGGAGGAAATCGAGCAGGAGGTGGAGGCGCTGGCAAAACAAACAAAACAGACGGCTGAGGCAGTGCGTAGTCGTTTGACACGGGATGGGGGCCTCGATAGAATCCGAAACAGAATCCGCAACGAGAAGACCCTCGATTTTCTGTATCACCAGTCCGCATGAGACGACAAGCGGACCATTTCGATCCTCCCCTGATCTCGGTGATTTCAGGGCAGGAGTGTGGAAGGGAAACTTGAGCGATCCAAGAATGATGCTGGTTCCGATGGTAATCGAGCAGACCGGGCGCGGCGAGCGAGCCTATGACATATACTCCCGTCTGCTCCGCGACAATATCATCTTTATTGGCACGCCGATAGACGACAACATTGCCAACCTGGTCATCGCGCAGATGCTGTTTCTGGCGCAGGAAGATCCGGAAAAGGACATACAGCTCTACATCAACTCGCCGGGCGGTTCGATCACGGCGGGGATGGCGATCTACGACACGATGCAATATGTAAAGAATGACGTGACCACGATTTGCATCGGGCAGGCGGCGTCGATGGCAGCGCTGCTGCTCTCGGCGGGCGAGGCGAAGAAACGTTTGGCGCTGCCCAATTCGCGCATTCTGATCCATCAACCGTCGATGGGGGGCTTGAGCGGTCAAGCGACCGATATCGACATCCACGCGCGCGAAATTCTGCGCATGCGCGAGATTACGAATCAGTTGCTGGCCAAGCACACCGGGCAGAAGCTGGAAAAAGTGGAAAAAGATGTGGAACGCGACTTCATTATGAATTCGCAGCAGGCTAAGGAGTACGGAATCATTGACGATATCATCTACAAGACAAGGTAGAGGGTATGATCGGTCAATCGTGGGTGCCCACCCGTGCCATAGGGTGCCATATCCTAAAGTCGCGGTTTGAGCGACGATAGGTAGGATGGGCGCTTGGGGTAGCCAATCGACGTTTCCGGTGAACGGTAAGGTCAGAAAAGGAGTAAGACCGAGTGAAAACCAGAACCGGCTCGGATGAGATGCTGCGCTGTTCGTTCTGCCACAAGTCGCAGGACAATGTAGCCAAACTGATCTCATCGCCGAGCGATTATCCCCGGGCATACATCTGTGACGAATGTGTCGCGGTCTGTAACTCGATCCTCGAAGATGACCGCACCGCGACCCCGGCCTCAGCCGTTCCCAATCAACTGCCCAAACCCCAGGAAGTAAAGACCTTTTTGGACGAATACGTGATCGGGCAGGAGCAGACCAAGAAGAAACTGGCGGTCGCCGTCTACAACCATTACAAGCGCATTTACATGAACCGCCAGCGCCCGAGCGATGGCGTGGAACTGACGAAATCCAACATCCTGCTGATCGGGCCCACGGGCACAGGCAAGACGCTACTGGCCCAAACGCTGGCGCGCATGCTCGACGTGCCGTTCGCCATCGTCGACGCGACCACTCTCACCGAAGCGGGCTACGTAGGCGAGGATGTCGAGAACATTATCCTGAAGCTGCTGCAGGCGGCGGAGGGGGACGTGAGCCGGACCCAGACGGGGATCATCTATATCGATGAGATCGACAAGATCGGCCGCAAAGACGAGAACCCTTCGATCACACGTGACGTATCGGGCGAAGGCGTGCAGCAAGCGCTGCTGAAGATTCTGGAGGGCACGATCGCGAATGTTCCGCCGCAGGGCGGACGCAAGCATCCGCATCAGGAATTCACGCCCGTCGATACAACCAATATCCTCTTTATTTGCGGGGGCGCCTTCGTAGGCCTGGAAAAAATTATCGGGCGCCGAGTTGGCAAGAAGTCACTCGGCTTCCGCACCGGCCCGGAGACAGAAGAAGATCAGACACTGCCTTCGGCCAAGCGGAACTTCGAAATGGTTTCCGAAACGCAACCCGAGGACCTGATCAAGTTCGGCCTGATCCCCGAATTTGTGGGCCGCTTGCCGGTGGTGGGAGTGTTGCAGAACCTGGACGAGAACGCGCTGGTAGAAATTCTGACGCGTCCCAAGAACGCCATTGTCAAACAGTACCAGCGTCTGTTTGAATTTGAAAACGTTCGGCTCAAATTCAGCGAGGACGCCAACCGCGCCATCGCGCGTCAGGCCATGATTCGCAAGGTAGGCGCTCGCGGTTTGCGCATGATTCTTGAAGAACTGATGCTGGAGTTGATGTACAACCTCCCCAGCCAGAAGAAAGTGAAGGAATTTGAAGTGACGCGCGAGATGGTAGAAAAGCGCAACGTTTCGCTGGCGATGATCGAAAAAGCGGCAAGCTGAGCCCACTGAACGACCGGAAACGGGAGACTGCGTTTGTCGAACCCAAAGGAAAAATTCGAGAGCAAGAAACTGCCGATGATGCCGATCCGCGACGTCGTCATTTTCCCCTACATGATGACGCCGTTCGTCGTGGGCCGCGAATCCAGCGTGCGAGCCCTCGAAGAAGCTCTCGCCGCCGACAAGAAGATCTTCCTGGCCACCCAGCACGACGCGTCCATTGACGAACCCAAAGCCGGCGACATTTTTCAAGTCGGCACCATCGTCAATATTGTCCAAAGCCTCAAGCTCCCCGACGGAAACATTAAGGTTCTGGTTGAAGGAATTGAGCGCGGGAAAATCCTGCAGGTAACCGAGACCGAAGGCTTTCTTCAAGCCACGGTGCGGGTAGCCCGCTATGCCACCGAGACCAATCCGCAAATCGAAGCCGGGATGCAGCGAGTCACGTCGCTCTTCGAACAATACGTGAAGCTGTGCCAGTCGCTGAACTACGAAACGATGATCGCGGCGGTGCGCATGGAGGACCCGGCCAAGCTCACCGACACCATCGCCGCTAATCTCCAGCTTTCCATCGAAGAGAAACAGGCACTGCTTGAGATCTTCGATCCCGCCGAACGGCTCAGCCGCATCGGCGACGTTCTGGACGTAGAAATCGAAAAGCTCAACATGGACCGTACCATTCAGTCGCGCGTGAAGCGCCAGATGGAAAAGGCCCAAAAAGAGTACTACTTAAACGAAAAGATCAAGGCGATTCAGAAGGAACTGGGCCGCGGCGAAAAAAGCGAATTCGACGAACTGAAGAAGAAGGTAGACGCCGCCGGCATGCCCAAGGAAGTGCGGGATAAGGCGGTCCAGGAGCTGAAAAAGCTGGAAGCCATGCCGCCCATGTCTGCCGAATCGACGGTCTCGCGCAACTACCTCGACTGGCTGCTCGCCGTGCCGTGGAAAAAGCGGTCGAAAGAAATACGCAACATCTCGCGCGCCGAAAAAGTTCTGAACGAAGATCACTACGGCCTTGAGAAAATCAAAGAGCGCATCCTGGAGTTCCTGGCGGTTCGCCAGTTGGTCAAGAATCCCAAGGGCTCCATTCTCTGTTTCGTCGGCCCTCCGGGCGTAGGAAAAACTTCGCTGGGGATGTCGATCGCCAAAGCGACCGGGCGGAAGTTCGTCCGCATGTCGCTCGGCGGGGTGCGCGATGAAGCCGAGATCCGAGGCCATCGCCGCACTTACATCGGAGCGCTCCCCGGCCAGATCATCCAGATGATGAAAAAGGCGGGCACGAAAAACCCCGTCTTCATGCTCGACGAAGTAGACAAGATGTCGATGGATTTTCGCGGAGACCCGTCGGCCGCGCTGCTCGAAGTGCTGGACCCCGAGCAGAACTTCATGTTCGTCGACCATTATCTGGACGTGGAATACGACCTCTCGCAGGTCTTCTTCATTGCCACAGCCAACGTGCTCCACACCATCCCACCTGCTCTGCAAGACCGCATGGAAGTGCTGCGTCTGCATGGCTACACCGAGCAGGAAAAGGTTGAAATTGCGAAACAGTTCCTCGTCAAGAAACAAATGGCGCAGGCCGGCGTAACCGAGAAAAACGTACACTTCTCCGACGACGCCATCAAGAACACCATTCGCAACTATACGAGGGAAGCGGGCGTACGCAATCTGGAGCGCGAAATCGGCAACGTCTGCCGGAAAGTTGCGCGCAAGGTAGTGAAGGAAGGCAACGGCTTTTCGGTGGCGCTTGAATCGGACAAACTCGAAGAATTTCTCGGTGTCCTCAAATTCCGCGACACCCTGGCCCACGAAAAGAGTGAGATCGGTCTGGTCACAGGTCTTGCCTGGACCGAAGTCGGCGGCTCGATCCTGAGCACGGAAGCGACAGTAGTCGATGGCAAAGGCAAGCTCACGTTAACCGGCAAACTTGGCGACGTTATGCAGGAATCCGCGCAGGCTGCCATGTCGTACGTACGTTCACGGGCAGCGCGCCTGGGCCTGCCCCGCGATTTCTACCGCGCGCTCGACATTCACGTGCACGTCCCCGAGGGCGCAATTCCGAAAGACGGCCCCTCGGCGGGCATCACGATTGCCACCGCGCTTTCCAGCGCGTTGAGCCGTATTCCGGTCCGGCGAGACATCGCCATGACGGGAGAAATCACTCTGCGCGGCAAGGTTCTGCCCATCGGAGGATTGAAAGAAAAACTTCTCGCTGCGCACCGCGCGGGATTGTTTGAAGTCATCCTCCCTAAAGAAAACGAGAAGGATGTCGCCGAGGTCCCGGAAAACCTGCGCAATGCGATGAAGCTGCATTTTGTCGACAATATGGATCAGGTGCTGGCCGTCGCGCTCGAAGGTCCGCTGCCGCAGATGCCGGAGACGGAGTCAACCATAGCGCCCATCGTGCCTCCGCCCGCGAACGACATCCCGGCAACCCACCAGTAGTCAGCAAGGCGGCACGAGAGAGTTCGTGCCTTTCCGCTTCCCTGACATCCTTCGATGTTTTTCGGCTAATTGTAAAGCCCTCCCCTATCCAAAACCTGCTGGCGGCGGCGCTAGAATACGATCATCATGCCACGGGAACCTCGACCCCGGCTGAGTCTTGGACTGCAAGGCTCGGCCGCGCTGCTTGTGGCGATTGCGGTGGTGGCGCTCCTGCTTATCGCACTCCCTGCCTACCGTCTGTTCTTCCTGATCAGTGTGCTGATTGGCCTGGTCATCGCCGGGGGCCTTGCGCTTTGGCACAGGTTGCATCCGATCAAAGATACGGACGTGGAAAACAAACGGCCTTTGGGGCTATAGCAGATTTGATCCGGATCTCTTGCCAGAACGAGCGCGAAGCCCGACACTGTCAGCATGAGGATTTTGGCGCGCTTCCTGCTGTCGGCCAGCGATGTCGCGCACTTCCCTGCTCCCAGCCTGCCTGAAATCGCCTTCCTCGGCCGCTCCAACGTTGGCAAATCAAGTGTGATCAATTGCCTGGTCGGCTCCAAACTGGCCCGCACCAGCAACACACCCGGGCGCACGAGAAGCATTAATTTTTATGAAATTCGCCGCGCCGGCCAGCCCAAGCCGGAACTCTTGTTCACCGACCTGCCCGGCTACGGGTACGCGAAAATCTCACGTGAGATTTCGCAGGAGTGGGCGCGGTTTGTCGATCCCTATCTTGAGCAACGCTCCAGCCTGGCTCTGTGTCTTGCCTTGATCGATGCCAATATTCCCCCGCAGGACACCGACCGGCAGTTGCAGGAATTCCTCGGCTCCCGTCAGCGGCCGCATCTCATTGTGGCCACCAAATCGGACCGGATGTCTGGCAACGACCTGTCGCAGGCCATGCGCACGCTGAGCCGCGAATACGCGGGCGCACCCATCGTGGCTTTTTCCGCCAAGACCGGGGCCGGCAAAGAAGAGCTTTGGAAGCAGATACGCGCTTCGGCCGGTAAGTTCCGCGCGCTCTAAAGTCCTGGACCAAATCCTCCGATAACCCTGTTGGGTGTATTTCATCGGAGTGTTATGGATCCGCACATCATTTGCGAGCAGCCTGACAAGTCGGACGGGCAACCACTCCAAGCTGCCGAAGAAGGCGTTGCCTATCTGCGGCGGCTGAAAGCCCAGGCCAGCGAAGTTCCGGCCTCGCGCGCCGTTGGCAATGAAGTAGCCGCGCCCGTCCAGGCCAGCCGGTCCGGTATCACAGAACGGCGCCGCAGCCCGCGTTTTCAATGTTCCGGAAGCGTGGAGTTTCAGGTCCAGGGCGATGTGCGCATGTGGGGGAAACTCACCGATATCAGTCCGCACGGGTGTTACGTGGAGATGTCCAGCACATTCCCGGTAGAAACGCCGGTATCGCTCACCATCGAGTCGGTTGGGATCCGCTTTTCGACGCAGGCTGTGGTGCGCGCTTCCTATCCAGCGCTCGGAATGGGGATGTCGTTTAGCGAAATCAAACCCAAGCAGCAAACGCAGTTAGAGCAATTACTGATGGCGCTCACTGGGCGAAAGGGGAGCCCAGGCACAGCACCGGTTGAGCGCCGGGATTCACTCAATTGCGTGGCCACGGCCGAGCCAAGGATTCTGGTTGAGAAGCTGACGGAATATTTCAAAGAAAACGGCTGGCTCTCCCGAGACGCGTTCCATGCGATAGCCAAACGGGTTAGCCGCTCCTGAGGGCCGGGTGGGCGGGCTCCGGGCCACTGGTTACCCTCGTACCGCTCGTCTTTGTGTTTGTCGCGCATTTCCTCCGTTATCATAAAAGTCTATGGCCAAATATCTGGTAACGGGCGCGGCGGGCTTCGTTGGGTCCTCGTTGGTGCGCGCCCTTCTGGCGCGCGGTGACCAGGTCCGCGGCTTCGACAATTTTTCCACCGGCAAGCGAGAGAATCTGACTGAAGTACGCAGCCAGATGGATTTTCGCGAAGCCGATCTCCTCGACCTCGACGCCATGCACAGTGCTTGTCAAGGCATCGATTACGTGCTCCATCAGGCCGCGATCCCCTCGGTACCGAAATCGATTCTCGATCCGCTGGGAAGCAACCGCGCCAACGTCGATGGGACCGTGAATCTACTGGTCGCCGCGCGCGATGCCAAGGTCAAACGAGTGGTCTATGCCGCCTCCTCTTCCGCCTACGGAGACACGCCCACCCTGCCGAAGCATGAGGCGATGCCGGCCAATCCGATCTCGCCTTACGCGGTAGCAAAGCTCGCCAGCGAGCATTACATGATCTCGTTTTACCGCTGTTACGGCCTTGAAACCGTCTGTCTGCGCTATTTCAACATTTTCGGGCCACGCCAGGACCCGTCGTCGCCGTACTCCGGCGTGCTCGCTAAGTTCAGCATGCAGATGCTGCGCGGGGAGCAGCCCACGATTTTCGGCGACGGCGAAACCAGCCGCGACTTCACGTACGTCGACAATGCGGTCTCAGCCAATTTGCTGGCCTGCTTGGCCCGAGCGGCCGACTGCGCCGGACGGGTTTTCAACTGCGCGACCGGCCGCCGCATCACCCTGAACCAGATTTTCGAGGCCCTGAAGAAACTGACCGGCTATGAGGGCGCGGCCAAGTATGCCCCCGAGCGCGGCGGCGACATCAAACACTCGCTGGCCGATATCACCCAGGCGCAAGAGCGCCTTGGCTATAAAGTCCTGGTCAATTTCGAGGAAGGACTTCGGCGAACCGTAGACTGGTATAAAACCCAGGCTCAACCGGTGGGAGCCTGAACTGGACGGCCGCGCGGGCAGACCCAGGCAAACAATCTCCGCACTTCCAGCCCGATTCGCGCTTACGAAACGGGATGACGTTACGACGCCGGGCGCTGGGCGTGGCGAACCACTGACTCCTCGCGGTTGGCCTTTTCCCAGACAATCAGCTCGTTGAGGTCATAGCGGAACGGTCCGTAGGAGGAGAATTTCTTCTCGTCAAACAGTCGCTTGACGCCACAACTCAGGCAAACCTGGTAGGAATAGCCCTGGGCGCGAAGGGGCCAACTCATGCGCCGATGCCAGCATCCGCGCAGCAGCAAAAGGCCCGCACCAGTCAAGCTGGTTGCCATCACGCCAACCGGCCAGAGCCAGCCTGTTTTCCAGCTTGGCGATTTCCTCGGCTTCAGCTCGTCCTTCACTTCGGCAGCCATCAATCCCCCCGGGCTACTAATTCAGACTAGGACGAATCGCGGCGTATAGCAAATCTGAAGGGTCGTACCTGGAAAAACCGGCCCCTCGGCCCCCACTATCTTGCCATCGCAATCACCCAGCCGGACAAGTACCATCGGACATTGCGATAACTGTCGACGGACCATTAGGCTGGAATGAGAGCACAGAAATGCGCCCGTCGGAGAGGTCTGCCTGTCCCGTGATTAAGAGTGCGACGACGGTTGCCGGCCAGTTTCCACCAGGAACCCTGACACTCCAAGCAAGCCTGGTCGAATCAAGACCGGTAATGCACCTTTCCTCGAGCCCCGAATACGATACATACTCAGTTTGCTGGAATGTTCCAGGCCCATGAATGCCACTCCAACCCGGCCTGACTGGCAAGCGTCGTCGGATCCGGCGCTTCCGCTGGAACAGGGAGTTCGTGTTCTCGCCTCCCTGGGCAATCAGGAAGGTTTGCGGGCACTTCTGGCTTTCTCTGCGCTTCATGAAAACATCCGCGAGCGGCGCCAGGCCCCAGGCTCTGTCTACGACCAGAACCAGCTTCAGACCGAGCGCTTCGTGCTGCACGAAGTTCTGCAGCTCATCTGCGCGCGGACCCAGGCCCTGACGCAGGCTGACGGCATCCTGATCGCGTTGGCCGAAGGCGGCGAATTCGTTTGCCGCGCCGCCGCCGGGTCTTATCCAATCTCACAGGGCAGCCGGCTGAATCGCGAGTCCAAATTTCTGCGCGATGCTCTGGAATCCGGCAAGATTGTACGCTGCGACGACTCCGAAACCGACCCCAGAGTCCAGGACGACACGGCTTGCCAACTCGGGGCTCGCGCAAGCCTCCTGGTGCCCCTGCGTGGGCGCCGCGAGCATCTGGGCGTGCTACAGGCGTTTTCGGCCGCACCCTGGTCGTTCACCGATCACGATATCCGCTGCCTTGATCTATTCGCCGAACTGATTCTCGGGGCACTCAAGCCCGCCGATCAGGATCGCCGCCTGCATTGGCTCGGCGACGTCGCCGGCGAAGTGCTGCAAGCGAAGCCGGCGGCAATCGAGGCCACAGCCGCCACGCCGACTGCTGGTGAGCGGGCTGTCGCCGTACCGACTGTTCCAATTGCAACCAATCTCGAAGTTGCCGAGGTAGCCGCCGCACAAGGGCCGTCAATCCTTCTGGGCGCGCCTGTGCAGGTTGAACCCACGCAGGCCGAAGTTGCGAAGGCGGAAACTGCGGAGATAAAAGCAGCCGCAGCAGAACCGGCAAGCGTCGAGCCGAGAGGCGGAGAGCCGGCAGATACGGGGCTAACAAGCGCAGGCCCAGCAGGCGCAGGCCCAGCGAACGCACAGCCAGCAAAGACAGAGTCCGGGCAGACACATCTGGAGAACGAAGAATTCTCGCTAAGCGGACCAATCACGCCCGAAGCCGTGGCCAATCGCATTGCAACGTCCGACGGCGTGGCTGCCTGTGAGGCCTCTGCGGTTGGAGCGCTTCCCGACCTGGGTGCGTTGACCGAACCTATCGTGATTCCGGTGGAATTTGAATTCCGTGAGCCAGAAGCGAATGAAGTTGAACTACCCACTTATCTCACTTTTGAAGGAAAAGGTTCTGGTACGGAAGAGCCGCAGGCGGCTCCCGAGGAATTGGCTGCCAGGCCTTTACCGGATCCCTTCCTGTTGCCCCTAACCTCGCGGCCCGGACTCAGTGTGGTCCTGGTGCTGGTCCTAGTGGCCGGCTTGTTCTCTGCGGGCGTCTGGTGGGGAATGCAGGCACATACCAGCGAGGCGCCTGCCAGAATCGCTGCGGCGCCAAAATCAGTCACTACACCGCCAGCGCCGGATGTTCTGGCTCCGTCGACAGCCAGCAACCTGATGGCTCCCGTACCGGGCTCGGGAGATGCGGCTCCTACCCCGGTCGACGAGGCCAAACTCGCGGCGCTGCCGAAAATTACCGGCGTGCGCCACTGGTCGTCGTCCATGGGGAGCACAGTCGTCATCGACATGGAAGACCAGGTGAATTACGAAGTGCACCGCCTCATGTCGCCCGATCGGATTTACTTCGATCTCCACGACACGGCGCTGCCCACCGATCTGGATGGAAAAACCATGGATGTGGGGGATGCCTCACTGACGAGCGTACGGGTCGCGCAGCCTATCGCCGGCGTCACACGCATCGTGCTCGATACGAAAAACGGATCGAACTTTTCCGTCAGCATGGAGACAAACCCTTATCGCCTGGTTGTTGAGCTGCGCGATAGCTCGAAATCACTGGCCTCGAACCGATCGGCGAGCACGGCGCCCGCCGCAAGACCGGCAACGGCCGCGCCATTGACAGCCCTGTCCAACCCGGTGCAACCGCTCCCTGCGCGGGCCGGCAAACTCCGCATCGTGCTCGATGCCGGACACGGCGGCTGGGATCTTGGAACTGTCGGCCGTCAGGGCTTGCTTGAGAAAGATCTTGTGCTCGATGTCACCCGGCGCCTCGGCAGGCTGCTGCAGTCGCGCAACGGGGCGGATGTCATGTTTACGCGCACCGGCGACGATTACGTGGCGCTCGATCAGCGCGCCGATTTTGCGAACCAGATGCAAGCCGACCTGTTCGTCTCCGTCCATGCCAATTACAGCAATTCCGCGACCGCCCGCGGCGTGGAGACCTACTACACCAATCTGTTTTCCGCCCCCGGATTGAAGGAGATCGAAAAGCACGTCGAGGGAACGTCCGCGCAGCCGATCGCGCTCAGCGCCGATAGTCTCCACGACAAAACTGAAGAGTCGCGACGGCTCGCCGCCAGCGTGCAGCGCTCGCTCTATGCCACGCTCGCCGCAAAGAGCCCCGACATCCGCGATCGAGGTATTAAGGACGCATCGTTCGTGGTGCTGACAGGAACCACCATGCCCGCCATTCTCACGGAGATCTCTTTTGTGAGCAGTCCCGCCGACGAGCACAACCTGCAATCGGACGGCTATCGTCAGCAGATTGCCGAAGCCCTCTACAAAGGCATCACGCACTACGAAGAGTCTTTCCCGAAGGCAAAAGTGGCGCAGCTGCGGCCCGCGTCTACCGGCCGGTAAGACTCACCCCATGGTTTTTCCCTGATTGAATACTGGACCTACTTACTTAGTCTCGGGCACCCCGCCATACTTCGCCAGCCACTTCAACTCTTCGCGCACCTTGATTTTTCCGTGCCAGGGATTTTTGTCGAGCGAATGGCCCTCGCCAGGAAAAATCAGGAGATTGCTCGGCACATTCAACTCGTGCAAGGCGCGGTCGAGCAGATAATCCTCCAGCACTGCGACCCGAACGTCATCGGCGCCGGCGACCATATGGGTTGGCGTTGTGACCTTATTCATTTGGTAAATGGCAGCCTCGCTGCGGTAGCGGTCGGGAGCCTCCCAGGGCAAGCCGCCCAGGAAATAGACATCGTCCATCACGGTGTCGTCGTTGCCCCAGTTGGCGATATGTTCGACCGCGCCTGCTCCCGTAACTGCCGCTTTGAAGCGCGTGGTCTGCGTTATGAGCCAGTTCGTCATGTAGCCGCCATAACTGTAGCCGCCGATAACGAGCCGGTTTGGATCCGCGATTCCATCCTTGACCAGCCCATCGACGCCCGTGAGAATGTCGCGGCCCGGACGCGAGACGATTTCGGGCACAATCTGGAGCGCGAACTTGTCGCCGTAGCCGGTTGAGCCGCGATAGTTTGGTTCAAATACCAGCCAGCCCGCCGTCGCCGCCAGTCGGTCCCACTGATACCAGTCGGCTTCAAAGTGATTGCCATCGGCATCCTGCGGGCCGCCGTGGATAAAAACAAACATGGGGAGATTCTTCTCTTCGAACTTCCCCGGCGGATACATGAGCATGCCCTCCACCGGCGTGCCATCATCCGAGGTCCACCGATACGGCTTCGCCTTGGGCAGGTCACGATCTGTGAACAGCTTGTTGAAAGAAGTGATGGGCCGCGCCGCCGCCAACTTCTCAGGCCCATCCGCGACATACACCTCAGTTGGGCGCTCGATTGCCGAATATGCGAAAGCGAGCCGCGCTGAATTTCGCGCCGAGTCGGGAATTTCGTAGGCGCCAGCCCATCCATCGCGCTTCGCCAACGGAGCCTTCGGACTGGCTTGCGAATAAAGCTGCAGCTCGGTTCCGAGCCGGCATGCGCACAGCACCGACCCATCCGGCGTCGGCGTGTATCGCACCACCTCGCCGGGGAAACTGGCGAACCAGCGCTCGACCGCTCCGCTATCGGCATCGACCCAGTAAAGGCGCGGCTGAGGGTCTTCGTATTTTTTGTCGACCGACCCTCCGTTAATCTGAAAAAACAAGTGGCGACTATCCGGCGACCATTGCAGGTTTACCTCGACCGCTTCGTTTGTCGTAAGGCGTTTAGGCGTAGCCTCCGCGACGTTGGCGGACAAATTCACGAGGTAGATCTCGATCTCCTCTACTTTTTCCTGCCGCTCGGAAACGGAAGAGGTTATGAACCCCAGTCGCTTCCCATCGGGCGCGATCACCATCTCGCCAATGCGAAGTGAAGAACGGGCAACCACCGCCGCACCCGGCGTGGCATTCGAATCTTTCTCAGTGTCCGGAAGTTCGCGCGACCCGAGCGCCGCGTGACGGGCCAAAGCTTCATCGAGGCCAATGCGGCAGATGACATCGCCGCGTTCATCTGCGCGATAGCGGATCACGTCCTTCCATTCCTTCTTGTGATCGTCGGTCAGCTCTTTGGACCACGGCCGCCTCGTCGCAAAATAAAGGGCTTTCGAGTCTGCCGCCCACGCGAAGGCATGCGCTTCTTCGCCGCCGGAGGTCACGGGAAACGCTTCGCCGCCATTCGGAGAAATCAGATAGAGATGCGCAACATCTTTATCGGTGTCGCTGTCTCCGCCCGATTCGTCGTCCTTGCCTTTCTCAACTTTGCGCTCGGAAAGAAAGGCAATCCACTGCCCGTCCGGCGACCACTGCGGTTCCTTGTCACGCGCCGACTGGGTGAGTTGCACCAACGCTCCCGAGTTGCCCGAGACGCGATAGAGCCAAAGTTCCTTGCGGAAAATCTGCTTATCCCAATCCGCGCGCTCAGCCGCAATCACGATCGAGTTTCCATCGGGCGACACCTTCACCGAATCGAACGAGACGGAGTTGAAGAATTCGTCCAGGGTGAGTTTCGGTTTGGCGGCCTGGCCAACGACTACCAAGGTCAGCGCGAACACCAGAATGGCGGGCACGACGAATTTGCGCATAAGAGATTCCGACATCATCAATGATCCAACGAGGCTTCTTAGAATCTACTTCAGACCCTCGACCAGGTAGAGGTCTCCCAGCGTTCGATGGAAACCATAGACGTAGGTCTTGCCATCCGGTGTCATAAGGATGGGCCCAATGGTGGAGACGCCGGTGGGATCGAGTGGAGCAATCTGCTTCCACACGGTTTTCTTTCCGGTGGCCAATTCCAATCGATACACTTTGGCCGGCACCTCGCCAGTCCGATAAAGAAAAATCGAGCGGCCGTCTTGACTCCAGTTAATGGGAATATCGCCGGAGTCCATGCCATTGACAAGTCGAGAGTCGCCGCCCGCGGCTGGAAACAGGTAGCCCTTTTGATCCGGGCCAATCCCCAAGACCGACTGGCCATCGGGCGAAATTGCGAAAGCTACAGCGTCGACTCCTTCGGGTGAAATTGCCTTCGGTTTTCCTCCGGAAACGTCCTGCGTATAGAGCCGCACGCCGTGTTGCGGTTCGTTCCCCGAAAAGACAAAGCGCCTAGCGTCAGGAAACCACCGCGCCCACTGGTGGTTAATGGCATCATTGGTGAGCGACTGAGTTTCACCAGCGCCGGTGGGCAACAACCGGAGTTGCTCGGGCGAGCTAGGAGTCTGCACGATGGCCCATTTCTGGTCGGGGGAAAGGGCAGCGGCAGCGCCTTCACCCAGACGAATGGCCGGCGTGCCATCGGTGTTTCGAATATAGACAGCGTAGGTCAGATCCTGGGCGTCTCCGTATTGCACCCCGCCGCCGATTCCCTCTTCGTCAAAAAGGAGGATTTTGCCGTCGGCAGAAAGGTCGGCGGGGTAGGAGTAGTCGAGCCAGGAAAGGTCCCGCTCTTTGGCGGTGCCGCCATATAGGGCCATGACTTCGCGCCGCCGGTCGGAGCGAGCCAGCAATACCCGTCCGTCCTGCCAGATATCGAACAGAAC
Source organism: uncultured Acidobacteriaceae bacterium (assembly GCA_963791085.1). Classification (GTDB taxonomy): domain Bacteria; phylum Acidobacteriota; class Terriglobia; order Terriglobales; family Acidobacteriaceae; genus Acidiflorens. Next base: position 2,239,740 of record CAWBQG010000001.1, read on the forward strand.
AAGAGAGCCGGGCACCCGTGTTACCAACCGCTGCTTCCCCGAGGGAGTGACCGCTGTTATGTAGTGGAACAATCCTAACTCGCTGGCGGTGAACCACACTTCCTGACCGTCAGGCGTCCAGGCGAGGCCCTGCGTTCCGTACCACTCCCGGGTCAGGTCCTTCTTGTGGCCGGAAACATCGACGATGGCAATGGAGCCGCCGTCGTCGCCCTGATTAGGATGATCCATGAAAGCCACGTAATCGCCCTTTGGCGAAACTCGCGGATAACTGATCCATCCGCCGCTGGTTTCATAGAGGACTTTGCCTATTGGATATTCGAGCCGGTCGCGGCCGCCGACATTGCGCACTACGGCCAGGTTGTTTCCATCCGGAGACCAATCAGCCCATTCGACATCTTCGAGAACGGGACGCGGCGCGCCGCCCGCGAGCGGCGCCCTGGCGAGGGTGCCCACGTTGATCCAGGTTCCAACGGGATGGCTGCCCAGCGAGAGGGCCATCTCGCCCTTTGATGAGATGGCCATCAGCTCAGCGCGGCCCAGTCCCAAAGAGCGCGACTCAACCATGCCCTGGCGCGCGGAAAAGGTCTCCACCGGATTTCCCTGCCAGGCGGCGCTATAGAGGATGGTCTGGCCGTCGGGCGCGAAGCGGGCGGAACGAATCTCGCCGCGGCGGAATGTGATCTCGTGATAGAGGGGCGCGCTGGGCGCGGCAGTCTGCCACAAGCGACGGCCCGCAAGAAACCCGAGCGCCAAAGCAAGAAGGATGCCGGCGACGACGAAAACTGGAGACCGGCGGCCGCGGGTTCGGGCTGTGTCTGGTGCCGTCGAAGCAAGTTCTTTGGCGTCGCCCGAAGGCACGGAAACAGTTCGGCTGGCGGCAACCCGCGTAGAATCCGCGTCGCGCTTCAAGCGCTTGAGGTCGGCGCGCAGTTCGGCCGCGCTCTGGCAGCGCAAGTCGCGGTCCTTCTCCAACGCCTTGTTCAGGATCGTTTCGATTTGCGCCGGCAATCCCGGATTCAACTGGACTGGCGGCGGCGGGATCTTATTCAGGATTGCCTCGAACACCACCGCCGAGGTCGCTCCCGAAAACGGCTGTCTGCCTGTGGCCATTTCGTAGAGCACCACACCGAAAGAGAACAGGTCGCTTCGGGCGTCGAGGGGTTCGCCGCGGGCCTGCTCGGGTGACATGTAGCCGATCGTCCCCATCGCGGTCCCGGGAGTTGTGAGTTGATCGGCGCTGACGGCAGTGGGCGCGCCGATGGTGGCGGCGGAGCCATCACCGACGAGGTTCGCGTGCTGGGTGACCTTCGCCAAACCGAAGTCGAGTACTTTGGCTTGACCTCGCTGCGTGACAAAAATATTCGCGGGTTTGATGTCGCGGTGCACGATTCCGCTGGCGTGGGCGGCATCAAGGGCGTCGGATATCTGGATACCGAGGTCGAGCAGTTGAGCAGTCTTGAGCGGCCGCCCCTCGATCATGTGCTTCAGGGTCGAGCCTTCCAGATACTCCATGGCGATGAAGGCTTGACCATTTTCCTGGCCAATGTCATAGATAGTGCAGATGTTCGGATGATTCAGCGCAGACGCAGCCTGCGCTTCACGCTGGAAGCGGCTTAAGGCTTGTGGATCATTGGCTACGTCATCGGGAAGAAATTTGAGCGCCACAAAGCGGCGGAGGCGAGTGTCCTCGGCCTTGTAGACCACCCCCATGCCGCCGCCCCCGAGCTTCTCCAGGATGCGGTAATGCGAGATGATTTGGTCGGCCATGCGAAGATCCCCGGCTCCCCGGCTTTGGGGTCGTTCCATCTTAAGGATGCGGCTTTCGCTAGTCAACGAATGACCGAGAATGTCGGCCCGACAGGTGACTGCCAGCCATGCGTCGTTTGCCGTCAGGATAATGGGCGCAGGATCTACGGGGGGAGCGGTTTGGAAGGGGTATTGCGTGAATTGTGTGTTGACTCTTTATTGATTACGGTCACGGTCCGGAACCAAAAGCGCAAGCGGTACGTATAGGAATACAATGGTTGCCTTCGGAGCAAACGACAATTCTCGGGGGAATCTCAGGAGATCACTCTATGGTTAAGAAAGTATGCATAGCGATCATTGCCTCGGTTGTGCTGATTCCGGGGCTATGGGCGCAGACGGTTGACGAAATCATCGCAAAAACTGTTCAGGCTCGCGGCGGGGCAGAAAAGCTGAAGAGCGTCCAGTCCATCAAGACAACGGCAACTATCGCGATGGGTCCGGGCATGGAAGCGCCCGGCGTGATGATCCAGAAGCGGCCAGGCATGGCCCACCTGGAATTCACCATCCAGGGACTGACGGCAGTGCAGGCCTATGACGGTAAGGATGCCTGGCAGATCATGCCCTTCATGGGCAAGAAGGACGCCGAACTGATGTCAGCGGATGAGTCCAAGGAAATGCAGGAGATGGCCGACCTGGATGGCCCGCTGGTGGACTACAAAGCCAAAGGAAATCAAGTTGAATTTCTCGGCAAGGAGAAGATCGAAGGCACGGATGCTTACAAACTGAAGGTCACGCTCAAGAACGGCGACGTGCAGACCATTTACATCGATGGTGACTCCTTCCTCACGATCAGGGAGGAGATGAAGCGCACGGTGCGCGGAACGGATCAGGACTTCGAATCGTCCGTTGGAGATTACAAGGAGGTCAACGGCATTATTTTTCCGTTCGCCGTGGAAAGCGGGGTCAAGGGAGGCAGCGAGAAGGAAAAGATCACAGTTTCAAAGATTGAGCTGAACGTGCCGGTGGAGGATTCGATCTTCAAGATGCCGCCGCCTGCGCCCAAAACAGACGCGCCCAAGACAGACGCCCCCAAGACAGACGCCCCCAAGACAGACGCGGCTAAGCCGGATGCGCCAAAACCGCCCAACCAGTAGGTGGTGCAACTGCCCGCTGGTCGGAAGATGAAACGCTGAAACATGAGGTGGTGGCGCGGCTCGTCTAAATTTTTGTTCTCCTTATGCCGTGCCACCAGCAAACAACTTAAGATCGTGCGATTCCATTCGAGGTGATCATGCTCATTCGTCTGCGTTCGTTGTGGCTGCTTTCGTTTGTCGCCGCGCTGGCCCTGGTTCTGTCGATGTTGGCCGCGGCACAGGATGTGACACTTGACTCCGATACGCTCAGCGGGTTGCCAATGCGCGCCATTGGCCCGGCCGCCATGGGCGGCCGTGTTGCCGACATCACCGCGGTTCACGAGGGCGGACGGCTGACAATCTATATCGGTGCGGCGAGTGGCGGCGTCTGGAAATCGCGCGACGGTGGCACAACGTTTAAGGCAATCTTCGACAAGCAGCCTTCGCTTTCGATCGGTTCGATCGCCGTCGACCCTTCGAATCCCCAGACGGTTTGGGTGGGAACGGGCGAGTCCTGGGCCCGAAACAGCGTCTCGGTGGGCACGGGCGTGTATCGCTCGCGCGACGGGGGCGAGAACTGGGAGCAGGTTGGTCTTCCGGATTCTGAGCATGTCAGCCGCATCCTTATTCATCCTAAGGACAGCAACACGGTCTATGCCTGCGCTCTGGGGCATCTTTGGAGTTCCAATACCGAGCGCGGAGTGTTCAAGACCACCGATGGCGGCAAGACGTGGAACAAGATTTTGTTCCGAAATGAAAGCACAGGCTGCGCTGAAATGGCGATGGACCCGCAGGACTCGAATGTTCTATATGCGGCCATGTGGGACGTGCGGCGGGAACCATGGAATTTCCGCTCCGGCGGTCCCGGCGGCGGCCTGTTCAAGTCGACCGATGGCGGCGCCACCTGGCATGAGCTGCGCAAAGGTTTGCCAGAGGGCGATCTGGGCCGCATCGGCGTAGCGGTCGCGCCCAGCAATCACTCCAGGGTCTATGCAGTCGTCGAGGCCCGCAATCACACGGCCCTGTTCCGCTCGGATGACGCGGGCGAAAGCTGGGTGGAAGCCAACAATTCCTTCAATGTCAGCGGCCGTCCGTTCTACTTTGCGCGGTTAGCGGTCGATCCCAAGAATCCCGATCGGGTTTACAAGCCCGGATTCTTCCTCACTGTGAGCGAAGATGGCGGCAAGAGTTTCAGTTCCGCCATTTCCATGAGCGAAGGCCCGGGCGACCGCTTGCACAGCGATCTGCACGCGCTCTGGATCGATCCACAGAACCCCGACCAGATGCTGCTCGGCACCGATGGCGGCGTCTACAAGTCGCAGGATCAGGCGAACCACTGGCGTTTCCTGTCGAATCTTCCCATCTCGCAGTTCTACCATGTGAGTTACGACATGGCCGAACCTTACAACGTGTATGGCGGCTTGCAGGACAATGGCTCGTGGATGGGACCGTCGCGCGGGGTGGATGGAATTCCCAATCGCTCGTGGCGCGTGATCGGTATGGGAGACGGGTTCTGGGCGTTCTCCGATCCTTCCGATGCCGATTATGCGTACGTGGAATACCAGGGTGGAAGAATCTCCCGTTTTCGCAAGACCACCGGGGAGGCCAGGGACATCAAGCCGCTGCCACGGGCTGGAGAACCGGATTTTCGCTTTAACTGGAACACGCCGATCCACATGAGCGCCAACCATCCGGGGACGATCTACCTTGGCGGTCAGTTCCTTTTCCGCTCGCGCGATCACGGCGAATCCTGGGAGCGCATCTCGCCCGATCTCACCACGAACGATCCAGCCCGCCAGCATCAGGAATTGTCGGGCGGATTGACCATCGACAATTCCGACGCAGAGAAGTACGAGACCATCTTTACGATCGCCGAATCTCCCAAGAATGGATCCGTCATCTGGGCCGGAACCGACGATGGCAACGTGCAAGTGACGCGTGACGACGGGAAGCATTGGGCCAATGTCGTCAAAAACATTCCCGGTTTGCCGCCAAACACCTGGGTCTCCACGATCGAAGCGAGCCATTTCGATCCGGCCGTCGCTTATGCAACCTTTGATGGGCACGCCGCGGGCGACATGAGAACCTATGTCTATCGGACCAAGGACTATGGAAAGACGTGGACCTCGCTTTCCACGCCAGAGCTTTCCGGCTACGCGCACGTAGTGCGTGAGGACCTGGTCAACACGAACCTCTTGTTTGTGGGCACGGAATTCGGGCTGTTTATCTCACTCGATGGCGGAGGGCATTGGGCACAATTCAAAGGAAGTCTCCCGAACGTAGCGGTGCGCGACATAGCGATTCAGCCGCGCGAGTCCGACTTGATTCTGGCGACTCATGGCCGCGGGATTTACATTCTCGATGATCTGACGCCGATCCGCGCTCTTACGCCCGAATTGCTTGCCAAGGATCTGGTGATGCTGCCGTCGCGTGCGTCGGTGCTGACTTTGCCCGCCAGCGAACAGCGATTCGATGGGGACGCGGAATTTCAGGGCCGCACCTTGCCCGAGGCAGCTTCCATTGTTTATTACCAGAAGAAGCGGCACATCTTCGGTGACCTGAAGGTCGAGATTTACGACGACAAAGGCAATCTTCTTACATCGATTCAGGGCGATAAGCGACGCGGCTTGAACCGCCTCGCGTGGCCGGAGCGCGCCAAACCGCCGAAAGTTCCACCCGCGGCCGGTCTGGTGGAGAACGAGTTTCTCTTCTTCGGACCGCAGGCACAGGAAGGGACTTATACCGTCAAACTGACCAAGGGCAAAGAGACTTATGCGTCCGAGGTAAAGCTTGTGCCCGATTCGCGCAGCAAGAGCACCGCGGCGGACCGCGCCCAGCAGCACAAAACTGTAAGCCAGCTCTATGACATGCTCGCGCAATTGACCTATGTGGTCGATGCGACCAACGATCTGCGCGATCAGGCACGCCAGCGCGCAGGAGCCGCGACCGACAATAAGTTGAAGGACCAGCTCAGCAGTTTGATCCAGACCCTGGAAGACTTCCGGTCCACGCTGGTCTCGGTCAAAGAAGGTGGCATGATCACCGGGGAGTTGAAGCTCCGCGAACACATGGGTGAACTCTATGGGGCAATCAACGGCTACTCCGGGCGGCCGACGCAGTCGCAAATCGATAGCACAAGCGTGCTTGGGAAACAGTTAGACGATGCCGCAGTCAAATTCCAATCGATTACCGCGTCAACGCTTCCGTCAGTAAATGCAGCGCTTCAGGGCAAAAGCATCGAGCCGCTCAAAGCGATGTCGCGTGCGGATTGGGACAAAAAGCAGCAATAAGCTGAGGCGGCAGTGTGACCTGGGTGGAGAGCCGGAGACCCTTCCCATGTTCCAATGGTGAAGGGTGCTCCGGCGGTAATTTGCAAGCGGGCTTTCAGGCGTCAAATGCCCGTACTGCCCCTGCGTCCCAAGTGAGTGATTAATGTAATCGCGAACAATACCAGGAAAACGAAGAACAAAAGCTTCGCGATTCCTGCCGCCGCTACGGCCACCCCAGTGAAACCAAGAATAGCCGCGATCATCGCTACTACCAAGAACATTAAAGCCCAATAGAGCATGACGCCCCCTTAGTGACGCGGCCCGCCCGGGAGCATCTGCTCGCCCCCGAGCGCGGGCCACGTTCGTTAGTGTTCATTCGACCGACCATTGTCTTTGTAACCCAAGTCATGGCTAATTCCCTGGCGTGTTTCTTTGGTGATCATGCGCCTGGATCGCATACTTTCTTACCGCCGTCAGGAAGGGGGCGCTTTCCGCGGGAGGGTTTGCTCTGCCATTCAGAATGTCGGAAAAGGGGATCATAGATCCGTAGAGGATTCTGGTCTCATCCTTGTCTTGGGTAATAGCGGCCCCGTTCAGATCAATTCCAGCGAAAATGCCCCGCGATCGCGAATAAGTCAGCACTTCGGCTTTCATTTTCCAGTCGGTCTCAGCACCGGTGTCGCGTCCAACCGGACCAGCTGCGGCGGAAGCGTCCGCACCAAGTTTGAACTTGCTGGCCAGAAGGTGTTCCATGCCTTGTTGATTAGTGACGATCAGAACGAGATCGACCGCTTCGCCACCTAACTGCAATCCCCAGCTGCCGCCGGTAATGGTAATGGGGGCGGGAGCGCTCCAGCCACTGTCAGTGCGGCAGGTGGCAACACCCTTCCCGTGACTGCCACCAAATCCCAACGCGATCTTGATCATCGACGGAATGACGGCGACGCACTTGGCATCGCTCATGACCTTGTCCGGAATCGCTTTGTCCGGCGTCTCCATAACTTCATCCAGCACCTTGGCTGACGCATCGATGCGCTTGGCAATATCAGATTCGTCTTTTTTCTCGTCCGCTGACCAGGCCAAGCCGGCCCCGAACATAAGCACTACCCCTAGCACTGCGATCAAATGCCACTCATTCCACGGTTTCATCAGTCCGAACTCCTTTCGTTTCCATTCCAGGCTCATTGGATTGACGCTAGCCGCCTCTGTGCGGTCGAGTCCATCCAGTTTCGCACGTATATTCAGTCGACAAGTTGCTCTAGGCCGCTTCGCTGCTCTGGTTCCAATGCATTTTTGGAATTGAATCGGGTTCAGGCAGCCAGGAAGTTGCCCCGGGCACGGCCTTGCCATTTCGGGTTGCAGCCGACCGCGGGCGCTTGCTGTCAAGCTTCAGCAATTCGCGTATCCTCGCCTTAGCCTTGTGGAGCTGCGACTTTGAGGTCCCGATCGAGCACCGCAGCAGGCGCGCGATATCGTGATGCTCGTATCCGTTAACTTCGTGCAGCACAAAAACAGTGCGATAGCCCGTGGGCAGTTCTTTCATCGCACGAGTCACCGTAATGCGGTCGACGACACCCACGAGTTCGTCGTCAGTTTTGCCGTATTCTCGCACCCGCTCGCCGGAAGCGTGATTGACGGGTTCGTCGAGTGAAACGTGGCACAGGTTCTTCTTGCGAAAGTGCATCAGGACAGTGTTTACCGCGACTCGATAAAGCCAAGTTGAGAAAGCCGAGTCACGGCGAAAGGTTCCGAGCTTGCGGAACACGTGCAGGAATACGTCCTGTGTCAGGTCCTCGGCCTCTGCCGAGTTGCATGTCATCCGCAAGCAAATGGAATAGACTTTTGCCTTATGCGCGTTGAACAAGGCAGCGAAAGCATCCGCGTCCCCTTGTTGCGCCGTGAGCACGAGGTCTGTATCGCACTTGTCGCGGCCGGTAGTATTGACTGCATTTTTCATTTCAGGAGGTCCTTTCTGCGCTGCGCGATGGTTCGATTCCCGACATCCACGCATCAAACAATAGGGCTTCGGAATCGGAAGGTCTATCCAGTCAACTACGTAGCTCGTGCAATTCCTTCCTGCACAAATCCGGGTCGAGGGACTGGACTCCGACCGAACTGACACAAAACAAAAAGAAAAGAAGCGGTTAGGGCTGGAACGGGCAAGATCGCTCGCCTATGTTTTCGAACCTACGGAGACTTATAAGAAGAATTACAGTGGAAGCGGGATTGTGTAATCCATCAGCCTCATCCTATGCTCGCGGCAGACTATTTCTTCGATTGGTTCCCTCCTCTCAGGCAGGTGCCGGGCTGCTTATAACAGGTGGCACCGACACTTGCCTCTCGCCTCGCTGCGAAGGTTGAAGTACAGGTAACGAGTTATCGAATTCACAGCCTGATGTTTCTCGGGCCCCTGGTTGTTAGGGCACGGAAACGGCAACCCGGAGTCTTCTGTGGGCCGACTGCAGTCGAGTCCCATCAATGGCAAGTCGCCGTCGCACGTTAGAGACACGTTGCGACCGACTTCCGGCACGTAAAGGAGCAGGGACACTTCCCCCGCGTAAGTTATAAGAGGTCAAACCTGCATCGGTTTCCGAGTGAGTCGCGGGCCATTCCTGGAATGTGAAAATAGCGTCGCGGACAGCAGGGTTATCCCGTGCCCGTCCCGCTAACGGGCGTTGGGCGCGCACTCAAAGCGTCGTACTGTGAGACGTGAACGATGTTGTTGCGAACCGCGTAGAGAACCAAATCGCTGACCGAATGCAGTTCCAGTTTGCGCATAATGTTCGACCGATGGGTCTCGGCCGTTTTCACGCTGAGTCCCAACACGACCGCAACTTCCTTCGAGCTCTTGCCCTCGGCCAGCAGTTGCACGATCTCACGTTCGCGGGGCGTAAGCCGGCTCCGAGCCGGCGCTTCGGGAGAAGGCGTGCGCTTGTGGAGATAACCATCGAGCACCATCGATGCAACCTTGGGTGTGAAATAGATCTTGCCACGCCGAAGTGCGTCAACCGCCGCGACCAGGTCGCGCGCAGCATCGGATTTCAAGAGAAATCCGCGCGCGCCAGCATTGAGCACCTCCTGCACGACCTGATCGGAATCATGCAGGGTGAGAATCAGAATCTTGACTTGCGGGCTGGCTTTCAGAATCTGGCGTGTTGCTTCCAGGCCATTGAGGCTGGGCATGCCAACGTCGAGGATGACAACCTCCGGCTGCAATTGCATCGCTTTCTCGACAGCTTCGCGACCGTTGCATGCCTCTCCACAAACGTCCCAGTCCGGTTGAGCACGAAGAAGTGCACACAGACCTCGCCGGACAATTTCATGATCGTCGGCTAATAATATTCGCAAGGGCATGGTTTTTCCTCCCTGGTCAAGTTCGCGGGCGATTTTATGTCAACATCGAACTGAATATCGCGCGAATGTGGAAGCACCCCGGTCCACATCTTCGCAACCCCACCACAACCACAATGCATCAACCCTACCAAATTCCAAACGCTCGTAATACAGGACTTTCACTCGAGCGCTAGATTTTTTGCGGTAACAGCTGCCACGCCACATGTAATTCTTACATCTCTAACCATATCCGGGCAGATCAGCAATGTTGACCAAACAACGTATAGCAGCTTGTAGAACGAAAGTTAAATACAGACAACGCTGTATCTTTATGTAGTACTTTGGCTTACAGAACTGTGGCGCGGAATCTCTTGGTCGCCGCCGCACGCAGATTCCATGCGACATTGGGGTTTCCATAACAGAATTTTGCAACTCGTGCCGTGGGCGCGATGTTTGCCGGTGTTCCGGCTCTTCGCTGCACAACGTCCCAATCTTCGCCCTTCTTTACAGCAATGACCGGATTGATTCCGTTCGCACAGACGCTGACAATCAGGTGAAGAGTCGGTGAAGTGCGCGCACACCGATAAATGACCGAGGAAGCTGGAGTTAAAGTGGCAGCCCGCATTCTGATCGCCGACGACAACCCAGTAATGCGTCATTGCGTGGGAAGGCTTGTTTGCACCCACGTGGACTGGGAAGTTTGCGGAGAGGCCGAGAACGGCGAGCAGGCAGTGCGATTGGCGAAGGAACTCGACCCCGATATTCTCGTCCTTGACTTCCGTATGCCCCGCATGAACGGCCTTGAAGCAGCGCGCGCGATCGCTGAAGTCTCCCCGAGGACTGCGATCCTCTTGTGCACCATCAGCCTTTCGCCGCAATTGATCGATCTGGCGCGGGCGCTCGGAATTGCGGGTGCCATCGGCAAGGAGGATCTGAACCAGATGAGTGCTTGCATCGAAGCCCTTTTGAAAGGAGAACCCTTCTTCTTTTACAACCATCGTCTGTTGTGAGTCTCTGGAATCGGTCCAGGAGTGAGAGAGCAGGGTCCGGCCTCTCGTTTATGCGGAGTAGCGCTGGGCGGCCCGACTCCTTTCGGCGGCGAGGGTTTCGTTGATCTCACGAAGGAGTTCGAGCAGTCTTCGAGGATCTTGCTCCTCCGAGGCTTCTCTACAGAGTTCGCGCCAGTCTGTGTCTTCGTAGTAATACTCTGCCATGGTGTACCTCCCTCATAGCGGGGCTGCGGACGAAGAGGCCTGAATGCACAAACGGATATTGCAAGTCGCCTTCCATACGGGCCGCGGGGAAAATCCCAATCAACTGCAATGACTTGGCCCGCATGCAGGGTTCCTGGTAGGGAGCAAATCTTGCGCGCGCACCGGTCAGAATCTTCCTGCGCGCCTGCTCCAGCGTTGCTGCCGCGCGAAGTCAGCTCATTGCCAGAGTCATGGCAGAAGACGGGATCTTGGCCGGGATGACAACCTCGACGATCGTCCCAGGATTTCCGTGCAGGATTCGCAGCTCGCCTCCCAGTTCCCGGGCGCGCTCTCGCATTCCCCCAATACCGATGCCGATGCTGCCCGGCCGAAGCTGCCGAGTGTGTTCGCCCACTCCCTTGCCGTTGTCCCGCACCCTGAGCAAAAGACCACCAGCATCCTGAATCAGAGACACGGACGCCTCTTGCGCCTGCGAGTGGCGAAAAACATTGGTCAAGCCTTCCTGGACCATGCGGAAAACCGTTCTCTCCAACTGCGGGGCAAGGCGCGGGAAGTCGAGGGGTTGCAACTCCAGCTTCGTCTGGATGCCGCTGCGTTCCGTCATGCCCGTGAGGAACCACCGCAGCGCCGAGAGCAATCCGACCTCATCGAGCAGCGGAGGGTGCAGCAGGTGAGACATACTGCGGACCTGCTGAATTGCACGATCAATGATCTCGCTTGCTTCATCCACCGCCGTGTCTCCGTTGCGGGGCGGTCGCGCCTGAAGCAGCCCGTCCAGCATCATTTTGGCGGCGGCGAGATCCTGCCCGATTCCGTCGTGCAGATCGCGCGCAAAGCGGCGCCGCTCCTCGTCTTGTGCTGTCATCAGACGGTAGGAAAGCCGGCGCAACTCGTCATTCAAGGCTTCCAGTTGACGGGCTCGCCGATGCAACTCGGCAAAGACACTGACTTTTGCACGAAGAAGTTCTGGTACCACCGGCACGGAAATGTAGTCCACCGCGCCGCGCTGGTAGCCCTTCAGGCGATCGAGATCGGTCAGGTGTACCGCCGAGATGAAGATGATTGCCGTGCGCAGAAACCGTGGGTGCTCGCGGATCATGGCGGCGAGCTCGAATCCATCCATTTCCGGCATGCTGACGTCCATCAGTACGACACCGACGTCTTTCTTCAGCAGCAGCTCCAGGGCCTCTCTTCCGGAGTTGGCCTTGATGAGATTCTCGCCAAGTTCCGCCAGCATGACCTCGTAGGTCAGAAGCTTGGAGGGCTGGTCGTCCACCATCAAAATGTCGACTTTTTCGCTTGTGTCCATGCCATTTCTCATGTGCTCAGCAAATTTCCTGGCGCGCGAGACGCCACTCCGCGCAGCGCGCGCAGCTCCGAATCATCGATGCAGCCAGGTCCGGAGCGCTGCCAACAATTGGTCGGTGTTGACAGGCTTCGCCAGATATTCCGACGCGCCCGCCTCAAGACACTTCTCGCGGTCTCCCTTCATGGCTTTCGCGGTCAGCGCGACGATCGGCAGGCGGCGAAGCGCGGTTTTTTGCCGGATGACCTGCATCGTTTCATAGCCGTCCATCTCAGGCATCATGATGTCCATGAGCACGATCGCCACCTCCGGCGTCGATTCCAGCAGTTCGATCGCCTGACGGCCGGTTCCGGCCGTCAGCACCGTCATGCCGCGCCGCTCAAGCACGCTGCTGAGCGCGAAGATGTTGCGCACGTCATCGTCTACGACCAGCACTTTCTTTCCGACAAGAGCCTCATCGGAGCGATGCAGGCGGTCGAGCATTTTCTGCTTCTCAGGGGGCAAGTCGGTAACCACCCGATGGAGGAACAGCGCCGTTTCGTCGAGCAAGCGCTCGGGAGACTCGACGTTTTTCACAACAACGCTGCGGGCCAGGGCGTGCAACCGAGTGTCTTCCTCGGGAGACAGTTCCTTGCCGGTGAACACGACCACCGGCAGATCACTCAACGATGGCGCGTCGCGAAGACGCTCCAACACCTCGAAGCCGGACATATCAGGGAGGCGGAGATCGAGAACCGCGCAATCAAAGGACTGCGTGGCAACCGCCTCCAGCCCTTCCGCGCCGGTCGACACCACCGTCACATCGATATCGTCGTAGCCCAGCAATTCCTTGATAGTGAGTTGCTCGGCCGGATTATCCTCGACCACCAACAGACGCTTTCGGCGTTGCGCCGCATAATCCTTCAATCGAGACAAGGCAATCTCCAATCCCGCGGGAGTTGTCGGTTTGGTCACAAAGGAGAAAGCACCGCGGGCCAGCCCGTGGTGGCGGTCCTCATCCAGAGTCAGCATCTGGACTGGAATATGCCGCGTGGCCGGATCTTGTTTTAGATGGTTCAAGACGGTCCACCCCAGCATGTCCGGAAGGAAAACATCGAGCGAGACAGCGTTGGGATGAAATTCCCTTGCCAGCGCAAGGGCTTCGGCTCCGCGGGATGCAACCAGTACTTTGAACCCGCGGTCCCGCGACAGATCGCAGAGAACACGAGCGTAGTGCGGATCGTCTTCGACAATCAGCAGTATCGAATCGTCAGGTTGCAGATTGTCGCGGTCGTCGGGAATGCTTTCGGCGGGCGCGTCGGCGACGGTCAACTTGGCCAGTTGCGGAGGCAGCGCCGGCAAAGACTTGTCCAGCATCGCGACAATCGATGGGCCTGCATAGGCATGCGGCAAGTACAGCGTGAAAGTGCTGCCTTGCCCCGGCACGCTCGTCAATTGGATTTCCCCGCCTAACAGATTGGCCAGTTCGCGGCTGATCGCGAGGCCAAGGCCGGTTCCTCCGTACTTGCGGCTCGTGCCGGCGTCGGCCTGCTGGAAGGCCTCGAAGATGATGCGTTGCTTTTCGGGGGGAATTCCAATACCCGTATCCGAGACCGCAAAGGCGATCACCGACGACGCACTGCCGAGAATCGGGTGGTCGCTTGACCAGCCGCTCGCGGCGGGCGAGACCGCCAGGCGGACACCTCCTTCCTCGGTAAACTTGAAGGCATTGGACAACAGGTTCTTGAGCACCTGCTGCAGGCGCTTGGAGTCCGTGACCAGACTGCGGCCGAGCTGCGGGTCCGAGTTGACTTCAAATGTGAGCTTGCGGCTGTCTGCCTCGTGGCGGAAGGGCCGCGCGACCATCTCAAGCAGGCTGCCGAAGAAGATTTCTTCCGCTTCAACGGACACCGTGCCCGATTCAATTTTCGACAAGTCGAGAATGTCGCTGATCAGGTTGAGCAGGTCCGTGCCCGCGCCGTGAATGGTGCGGGCAAATTCAACCTGCTTCCCTGTCAGATTGCCATCGGGGTTGTCACCGAGTTGCTGGCCGAGCACAAGGATGCTGTTGAGAGGCGTGCGGAGTTCGTGGGACATGTTGGCCAGGAATTCCGATTTGTACTTGGATGTGAGCGCCAGCTCTTTTGCTTTCTCTTCCAGCGCCCGCCGAGCCTGCTCAATTTCCTGATTCTTGCGTTCCACTTCCACGTTCTGTTCGGCGAGCTGCTGCGCCTTCTGTGCAAGCTGTTCGTTGGTTTGCTGCAATTCTCTTTGCTGCGTCTGCAACTCCGTGGCTAACTGCTGCGATTGCTTGAGGAGCGCTTCGGTTTGCATCGTGGCTTCAATGCTATTGAGCACGATGCCGATGCTGGCCGTGAGTTGTTCGAGAAACGCAAGATGCGATGCCGTGAACGTGCCGAGTGAAGCCAGTTCGATGACAGCCTTCACGCGATCCTCAAAAAGCACGGGCAGGACAATTACGTTTCGTGGCACAGCTTCGAACAAACCGGAGCGAACCCGGGTCGTGTCGGGTGGAAGGTCGCTGATCAACATTCTCCGTTTTTCCATCGCGCACTGGCCAACCAACCCTTCACCCGACGAAAGCCGTCTCAGATGGCCATCCGGCCCGTCCGAGGCAAAGGCTGAAAGCAGCACCATTCCGGCTGTTTCCTCGGTTTCCATCTGGTAGATGACGCCATGCTGTGCGTTCACCAGCGGCGCCAGTTCGGAGAGAAGCATGCGGCCCACAGTCGTCAGATCGCGTTGTCCTTGCAGCATTCCGGTAAAGCGCGCGAGGTTTGTCTTGAGCCAGTCCTGTTCCGTGTTGCGCTCGGTGGTGAGCCGCAGGTTGTTGATCATCGTATTGATGTTGTCTTTCAGTTCGGCAACCTCGCCGCTGGCCTCCACCTGAATCGATCGCGTGAGATCGCCTTTGGTGACGGCAGTGGCGACTTCGGCAATGGCTCGCACCTGGTTGGTCAAGTTGTCGGCCAAAAGATTGACGTTGCCCGTCAGATCCTTCCATGTGCCGGCCGCGCCGGGAACGTTCGCCTGCCCGCCAAGGCGTCCTTCTACGCCTACTTCGCGCGCCACGGTTGTAACCTGGTCGGCGAACGTTGCCAGCGTGCCGGTCATGTTGTTGATGGTTTCGGCCAGGGCCGCGACTTCTCCTTTGGCGTTCACGGTCAGTTTCTGCGTGAGTTCACCGTTGGCCACCGCGGTCACAACCTTGACAATTCCGCGGACTTGCTCAGTAAGGTTGGCAGCCATCACGTTCACGTTGTCGGTAAGATCTTTCCACGTGCCCGCGACGCCGGGAACGGTCGCTTGTCCGCCCAGTTTGCCGTCTGTGCCTACCTCGCGCGCCACGCGTGTTACCTCGGCGGCGAATGCGTTGAGCTGGTCCACCATCGTGTTGATGGTGTTCTTCAATTCGAGAATTTCGCCTTTCACATCCACCGTGATTTTGCGCGACAGGTCGCCGCGCGCGACCGCGGTGGTAACTTCGGCGATGTTCCGGACTTGAGCCGTAAGGTTGCCGGCCATCGCGTTAACCGAATCCGTAAGATCCTTCCACGTGCCGGCAACGCCTGGGACGTTGGCTTGTCCGCCCAACCGGCCTTCGCTGCCGACTTCGCGGGCTACGCGCGTGACCTCAGCGGCGAACGACCGCAACTGCTCAACCATGGTGTTGAGCGTTTCCTTGAGCTGAAGAATCTCGCCGCGCACGTCTACCGTGATTTTCTTTGACAGATCGCCAGTGGCAATGGCGGTGGCGACCTCGGCAATGTTGCGCACCTGGCCCGTCAGGTTGCTCGCCATAAAATTCACGTTGTCGGTGAGGTCCTTCCACGTGCCACCTACACCCGGCACCTGTGCCTGACCTCCCAACTTGCCTTCCGTCCCAACTTCGCGCGCCACGCGCGTCACCTCGCCCGCGAACGCGTTCAACTGGTCCACCATCGTGTTGATGGTGTTCTTCAATTCCAGAATTTCGCCCTTCACGTCCACCGTGATCTTGCGCGATAAATCGCCGCGCGCCACGGCCGTGGTCACTTCGGCGATGTTACGTACCTGGGCGGTGAGGTTTCCGGCCATCGAGTTCACTGAATCAGTCAAATCTTTCCATGTGCCGGCGACACCGGGAACGTTCGCCTGCCCGCCCAGTCGGCCTTCCGTGCCCACTTCGCGCGCCACGCGCGTCACCTCGCCCGCGAACGCGTTCAATTGGTCCACCATTGTGTTGATGGTTTCTTTCAGCAGCAGGATTTCGCCGCTGACATTCACGGTGATCTTCTTTGACAGGTTGCCGCTGGCGATGGCGGTTGATACTTCGGCGATGTTTCGCACCTGACCGGTCAGGTTGCTTGCCATCGAATTGACCGAATCGGTGAGGTCCTTCCACGTGCCGGCAACGCCCGGCACCTGCGCCTGTCCGCCAAGTTTGCCGTCCGTTCCGACCTCGCGCGCCACGCGGGTGACTTCGGACGCAAACGCTCTGAGTTGGTCCACCATCGTATTAATGGTGTCTTTCAATTCGAGGATTTCGCCGCGCACATCCACCGTGATCTTGCGCGACAAATCGCCGCGGGCTACGGCGGTGGCGACCTCGGCGATGTTGCGCACCTGGCCCGTCAGGTTGCTGGCCATAAAATTCACGTTGTCGGTCAGGTCCTTCCACGTGCCGCCTACACCGGGCACCTGCGCCTGACCTCCCAACTTGCCTTCGGTTCCAACTTCGCGCGCCACGCGCGTCACTTCTCCAGCGAATGCGTTGAGTTGGTCCACCATCGTGTTAATGGTGTTCTTCAATTCCAGAATTTCGCCTTTCACGTCCACCGTGATCTTGCGCGACAAATCGCCACGCGCCACGGCCGTTGTCACTTCGGCGATGTTACGAACCTGGGCGGTGAGGTTTCCGGCCATCGAGTTCACTGAATCCGTCAAGTCTTTCCACGTACCGGCTACACCGGGAACGTTCGCCTGCCCGCCCAGTCGGCCTTCCGTGCCTACTTCGCGTGCTACGCGCGTCACTTCTCCCGCAAAGCGGTTCAGTTGATCTACCATCGTGTTGAGAGTTTCTTTGAGTTGGAGAATTTCGCCGCGCACGTCTACGGTGATTTTGCGCGAAAGATCGCCGCTGGCGATCGCAGTGGCAACCTCGGCGATGTTGCGCACCTGACCCGTCAGGTTGCTGGCCATGAAGTTCACGTTGTCCGTAAGGTCCTTCCATGTGCCGCCGACGCCGGGAACCTGCGCTTGGCCGCCGAGTTTGCCTTCAGTTCCGACTTCGCGCGCCACACGCGTCACTTCGCCCGCAAACGCGTTCAACTGGTCCACCATCGTGTTGATGGTGTCCTTGAGTTCCAGGATTTCTCCCTTCACGTCGACGGTGATTTTGCGAGAGAGGTCTCCGCGAGCGACGGCCGTGGTCACTTCGGCGATGTTGCGCACTTGCGCCGTAAGGTTGCCGGCCATGGCATTGACGGAATCGGTTAGGTCCTTCCACGTGCCGGCCACGCCCGGTACAACTGCCTGGCCGCCAAGTTTGCCATCTGTGCCCACTTCGCGAGCCACGCGCGTCACTTCTGAAGCGAACGAGCGCAACTGGTCCACCATGGTATTGATGGCTTCTTTGAGCTGTAGAATCTCCCCGCGCACATCCACGGTAATTTTTCGGGAGAGATCGCCGCTCGCCACTGCCGTTGCGACCTCAGCGATATTACGGACCTGGCCGGTAAGATTACTGGCCATCGAGTTTACGGAGTCGGTCAGATCCTTCCACGTGCCGGCCACGCCCGGCACCTGCGCTTGGCCTCCGAGTTTGCCATCCGTACCGACCTCGCGTGCCACACGCGTGACTTCAGCGGTGAACACGCTGAGTTGCTGAATCATCGTGTTGACGATCTCAGCCGAACGCAGGAACTCGCCTTCGAGCGGCCGGCCATCGACGTCAAGGCGGACGGTTTGCGCCAGATTTCCCTGCGCGACCGCCGCGATGGCACGTGTAACCTCGGTCGTGGGGCGGAGCAGATCGTCCACCAGCGTGTTGACCGACGTTTCCATCTCGCCCCAGGATCCTCTGTGCTCGTGAAAGCGCGTTCGCTCGCGGGTTTTTCCCTCTTTTCCAACAACTTGGCCGACGCGTTTCAGTTCTTCCGCCATCTGTTGATTGGCGGCGACAATTTCGTTGAAGGTATCCGCAATTTTGCCTGGAAGGCCGATCCATGAGCCTGACAATCGTATGGAAAAGTCGCCGTCTCGCATGGTTTGCAAGCTTGTCAAAATCTCGACAAGTTCCGCCGAGTCGACTTCTGAACGTCCGCTCATCGCTGGAATTCTCGAGATCGCTTCGCCATTGGCAATCGCAGTCGCTGCGTTGCGGCCATTTCTCCTCATGATCGTCTCCTGAATCGGCGAACAGTCTGTCCGTGCTCCGCCCCAAACTCCGGGCAAATCATCGTGCGATTGACTCAACCGGCGCCAGCGAAGTTTCCGAATTCACGCATTCCAATTGAGGCCAGTCACCGGGTTAAGGGGAGGGCTAACGTGAGGCCAAGGTTAACCTGAGAATTCTTACCATGAACGCAGGGGTGGGGACTGTACGGTCTTTCCTGTATGTGATGAAGAAATTGGGAGCCGCGGGTTCTAGCGCCAGCCGCAAGCGACCAAGGCCCGGCTTATATGGGAACACCTGCTGGGTTCCGGTCGCAGCTCCTCGCGGCGCAAGAAACCGCTTGGTCAGGATGACAACCAAACTGCGCTACTACCGACTTTTCCGGCGATTTAGAATTACTTCAGGCGGCGGAAGCATCTCGACTTGATTCCTCGGGCTGCTGGCTGCCGTGGTGGTCGAGTGGAATTGCCAGGATTACAGTCGTTCCCGGAAACGCGGATACGACCCTGAGCGACCCGCCCAGCTCCCGCGCCCGCTCGCGCATCCCCGCCAGTCCCACACCCGTGCCGGACCCGTCGTTTTGCAAATGGTACAACCGATCCGGTGGAATCCCTTTACCGTTGTCCGTGATCTCAAGCTGAACTTGGCCACCGCCAATCCGCACCAGGACGCGGGCGGCCGATGCGCCGGAATGGCGATGGACATTAGTCAGGGCTTCCTGGAGCACGCGGAATAGAGCGGTTTCCACGTCGCGGTCGAGGCGGCCCAACTGCTCGGGTAAATCGAGCTTCACTTCGAAGCCGCTACGCTGCGCGAACCCTTCAACATACCAGCGCGCGGCCGAGGTGAAACCCGCTTCATCCAGCAAAGGCGGATGAAGGAGGTGCGAGATAGTCCGCGTCTCCGTAAGGCACTGCTCCGTGGCGCTCAGGCAGTCCGAAAGTATCGCACCCTGTTCCGTTTCAATCATCGTTCTTGACAGCAGATCGAGGTTGATCTTAATGCTCGCCAAGTATTGGCCGAGGCTATCGTGCAGTTCTCTTGCGATTCGCCGGCGTTCGTCATCCTGCAAGCTCAAGATTCTGCCGGTCAGGCGGCGAGCCGCGTCTTCGAGCAGCTTTCGGCCAGTGATGTCCGTGCTGATTTCCAGCCAGCCTTTGAACCTTCCGTCATGATCGCGCAAAGCCGTCCAACGAGCCGCGACCGCAATCGCGGAACAATCTCGCTTGACCTGAAACAGTTCCCCCTCCCAGCGCTCCGACTCGGCGATTTCGGCCAGCGCGACCGGAAACACCGTCCGCAGAAGTTCGTGAGCCGGCTTTCCGACTGCCTCCTCCTTTGTCCAGCCATAGAGACGCTCGGCACCCTGATTCCAGTAGGAAATTCGGCCGCTCGCGTCTCGCACAAGAATCGCGTCATTGGCCAAATTGAGCAGATTGGCTTGCGCGACGGTCTGATCAGTTTTTTGCTCGAGCTCGCTGGTGCGCTGTTCAATCTCCCGCGCCATGTTTTGATTGAATTGCTTAAGCTGGGCCTCGCTTTCCCGAAGCGACCTCTCCGTGCGCTCGGCCCTTGCCTTGGAGCGGCGCGCCGCTTCCCCAAATGAAATGATGAGGGCAGAAAAAAGCAGAAATCCGAACGTGCCCCACATCTCGACCCGATACAGACCGATCTGCGAACGATCCGGGGCATCAAACCAGAACCAGATCCCGAGTGCCGAAACAATTGCCGCCACTATAGACGGGCCAAGACCGCAATACCACGCACAAAATGCCACTGCGGCCCATGCCGTATGGAAGCGGTTGCGGTCGCCGAAAAAGGGCGTCAGCCAGAGACGCAGAACTAGGCCGAATATAGCCGCCGCTGTAGCCAATGCATATCGCGAGGCGGTATCCAGCCTGGTGGACCGGTTCTTATCTTTATCTGGCATAGGCTTTGACCCACCAAAGCCATCGAGAGGAATGCGATCATTTTAGCACCGCCCCTTTTGAACCGCACTACCCTCGAAGCGACCGCCTTGCGGCTAGCAGAAGCGACGGCAACTCTTGTGCCAGCGGGCCTTCCGGAGAAAACTCGCAAAGGCCCCCTGCTACATACCGTAAACCCTGTATCTCCTTAGCGCTGCCCGGGTGACCGCGCCACCCCCGGCTTTGCTTCCTGCATCTCAGGTCTGTGCAATTAGGGCCAATCCTCGACGGGCGGCGGTCGATGCTAAACGAAGACGCACGGGTTTTGCTCCCAGGCGAGCGCACCAACCGGGAGGGAAAATCCATTAGCAACCGCATTCTCCTTTCGCTGCCTGACAGGGAATTTGAGCGGTTGCGCCCGTTCTTGAGTTTCCACAACTTCCCCCGCAATTCGAGTCTTTACGAACCCGGACGTAGACTGGAATTCGTTCACTTTCCGAATCGTGGTCTGGTTTCCATCATTGTTGCCACCAGAGAAGGCAAGACGGTGGAAGCGGGAGTTGTGGGCAGCGAAGGACTGGTGGGCATAGCCGCCCTTGTGGGCTTGCACCGAAGTCCTCACCGCGCGATTGTGCAGATCGCCGGCGATGGCCTCCGGACGCCTGTCGACGATATTCGGGAGGCACTGCAATCAAGTCCGTACCTGCAGCACATCTCCAGTTTGCATGCGGTTATTCATGGAATGGAGGCGGCGCAGTCGGCGGCCTGCAACCGGCTGCACGCGGTCGAGCAACGGCTGGCCCGCTGGCTTTTGATCATGCAGGACAAGATCGACCATGCTGTCTTGCACCTCACGCATGATTCTCTGGCTGCCATGCTCGGAACCGATCGCCCTAGTGTCACCCTGGCGGCGGGCGTCCTGCAGCGCAAGGGCAGCATCGAGTACACCCGGGGAACCGTGAGAATTATCAACCGCAAACGGCTGGAGGAAGCCGCCTGTGAATGCTACGCCGTCATGCAGGAGTTCAATGGTCCGCTTGGCCTCCGATAAGGAAAAACCCACGCGCTGCTGGTTACCGCAAGACAAAGCCTGCTGGCTCCCGAGCAGGTTTGTCCAGGCGCTCCGAACACATACCTTGTCATCCCCCGGGCACTACAGACTTAACCTGATCGATGTTCGGCATCACTCTTCGTATGATAGCGAGCAGTGAGGCAAGATACGCCCCACACACTCTCTCTCCTAATGTGACATTCTCTTGCGCGCCCTCGAATCGGGGGGCGCCTTTTTTCGCTCGGATATCGCTCGCCTAACCTTTGGCGCACATGATTTGGAGCAGCAGCAGCCAGCGCCGGACGTTCGTGGTAATCAGGAAGTTTTCCTTCACATGCTCACCGCCGTTCAAGCCCATCTGTTTGGCAAAATCGGGATGTGTCAGCAAGTACCGGATCTGGTATGCGCAGCCCTCCACGGAGTGCACCAGCATGCCCGTCAGCTTGTGAATGATCTGGTTTGGGATTCCTCCCACCTCACCCGCAATCGTGGGCTTGCGTTTCCATAACCCCTCGGTGACGGTAAGCCCGAAACCTTCCTTGATTGACTTCTGCACTATAAGCGTGGACGCACGTTGCAAAGCATTGATCTCCCGCGCACACCACGGCGGCAGGTCGAGAATGATAACGTCGGGATCGTTATTCGCCGCCTCCCGGACTTCCTTTAGAACAATCGCTCCCTCGGGGTCGTCGCTTGCTCCCCCGCCCGCCAGCACCAACTGGCAATCCGCGTACTTCTTTGCCAGCTTAAATGCCCGCACCACGCCGACTGGATCTTTTGCCCGGTCGAAGCGCGACACTTGCGTCACGATCGGGCGGGAGCGGTCGATTCCGAAATCGTCACATACCTTCTGGACAAAGCTGTCTTCTAATTCTTTATTCTTCTCCGAAAGCGGGTCGATGCACGGATAGAACAGATATTGGGGAATCGGCAATTGGCGCGCAAACGATTGCGACGAAAAAATCGACGCATTGTATTGTTCGATTAAAGGACGCAGGAACCCCCACACTTGGGGGTTGGGATTCGATAGATCGATGTGGCAACGCCACACCCACTTTGACGATCCAGCCTGCTTGGCCCGAATCAGCCCCGCCGGTTGCGGGTCGTGAATCACCACCATATCTTCTGCGAACTGCATGCGCTGACGATTTTGCTCGTTGTACATCAGAAAGATTTCCTGTGCCTGACGGGTCAATTCGTAATTGCTGCCCTGCAGCGCGTTGTGAAACGCTTTGGTCACTTCGAAGAAGTCGTTTCCCCCGGTAATCACGTCCCAATGGGTTGGCACTTCCAACTCGCCAAGTAAAGGAACGAGCCGGTTCAACATTTCCGCGACTCCCCCGCCGACGGCCGTGGAATTGACCATCCTTATCGTCTTGCCCTTTACCTCACGCGCCAGAAAGCGCAACTCCTCGAGCGTGGCCTCGCCCACAATGCTCTGGTAATCCTGCAAATGAGGCGGCGGAACCGGTTCCGGCGGCGTCTCCCAGGAGCGCGGCCTTCCGCGTCTCTCGGGCGGTGTGGCCGGAGCCTGTGCCGGTGCGGTTTCTGCTGTCTTCGGCGTGCGCTTTTTAACTTGAGGCAATGTTGGTTGCATAATCTTTCGTGTTTCGAATCGGCGTCCGAAGACGTGTTATGTGAGCGCTCTTTCCACCACGCGGACGATCTGCCGCCGCACACCCTCCAGCGTCGCAGTGTAGATATCGATCCGGTTCAACGACTGCGCCGCTTCCGTCAAGCCCAGATCCTCGTACAGCCATTGCGAGAAATCATTCGACATGAGCTTGAGGCGCAGTCGCGCCTCGATAAAGTGATGATGGATCGAATGCAAGCTTACTCGCCGGAGCCCTTCTGCAAACTCATGAATGGTTTCTGCCTTGAAGGTTGTCGGGATGACCACGATGTCAGAGGCGCAGAAATAGAATTTCTCCTCCGCGATTTTCCCTCCAGCACGCGGATCGTCGGCCAGCGCGTTCTCCAGCGTTTCGATCAGTCGTTCCCGCAATCCGGCCACGGATGTGAACTCGCGCACATCCACGCTGGCAAGAGCCTCGGCAAGTTTTGGTTCATTGCACGATGCCAGCGCCCAATGCGCAAAATCGTTTGAGAATCCTTCCCGCAAGAAATGGTGCTCCTGCAAAGTGCGGAAAGTATGTTGGAAGACCGAGTCCTCCGGACATTTCCGCAGGCCATCCAACAACTCCGAAAGCGTGCTGGCCGCGTACTCGGTAATACGGAGGAGATGAGCCGAAGTATTGAAGTAGAAAGGCTTCGGCGGCTTTTTCTCTGCGACTGGAGTCGTTAAGGAGGAGGTTGCCATCAGGTATTCACCGCCATTGCTGTCGTATCGCCGCTGGCATTATTTTTCCGGCAGACTGACAGCCATTTTTCCAGGAAATCCAGAACCTCGTCCGGTGGCTTCAGCCACAATTGAGCCGCAGTTTGCCGCCATTGCGTGCCCACCAGAACGCTCAATCCGCGGTCTCCCATCGCTCGAAATGCCGCTTCATCCGACAAATCGTCGCCCAGATAAGCCGCCGCAACTTCAACTCCCTCTTCGGCGAGCAGACTCCGGACCACATCGCCCTTGTCTGCACCCGGAGCGCGAATCTCCATTCCGCCGTCGAATTCGAGTAATTGCAATCCCGTCCGATCAGCAATCCGCTCCCATCCCAGGAGCACACGAGCATGCATCTCCTGCGCTTTCCGTTCCGTCAGTCCGCGCCAATGGGCCGCTATCCCTCCCGGCTTGACCTCCGCGATTTCTTGCAAATCCTGATATTCCAGCCACCGCATCGCATCTGACAGCGCATCGAGATAGGACTGTTTCACCGCTGTCGTTTCGACGGCCCCGCCGGGCCTCCGACGCTGCATTCCGTACAATCCCCGGAGTTCTGGGACCGGCTGCATTCCCAGCCGGGGTATCAGTTCGTTAACGTCTCGTCCGGTGACGATCGCGACGCGCGTCCGTCCATGCTTCATAATCTCCGGTATAACCGCCGCAATACCTGGATACGGATACACCTGGTCGCGTTCTTTCTGCAGGGGCGCGATGGTTCCGTCATAGTCAAGCATGAGCAGTCTTCGCGATGCATGCTCGACCGTTTCCAGGAAGCGGTCGAGCCGGCGGCGCGTTTCAAGTTCCACTTCGCCTTTCCTCGCAGCAAGGTCGCGGATCACGCGCGGACCTTCTCGTATGCGTCCGCCGTCTCGTCCAGCCGGAGTTCACAGAGTTCCGTGATGAGATTCCCTGCCCAGCGGTAAATGTTGTGTTCCCGGATGATTTTTCGCATGCGTTGGATACGCACTTGCCTTTCTTCCGGCTCCATCTCGAGTGCGACCCGGATCGCTTCCGCGGTTTGATCGATGTCGTAGGGATTCACCAGCAAAGCGTCCCGCAGCTCGCGCGCGGCCCCGGTGAACTGGCTCAAGATGAGCACACCGCCTTCGTCCTGCCTTTCCGCCACAAATTCCTTGGCCACCAGATTCATTCCGTCGTGCAATGACGTGACCAGGCAAACATCGGCAGCGCGATAGTAAGGCGCGATTTCCTTGTGGCTATGATGGCGCGGCAGCAACACCACGGGCTTCCACTTGCCCACTTGAAAGCGCCAGTTGATCCTCTCTGCCTCCGCCTCCACTTCCGCCACCAGATCGTGATAGCGCTTGATGTGCGTCCGGCTGGGTGCGCCGATTTGCACGAACGTGAATTTCCTTTGATAAGCCGGATACTTCTCGAGGAAGCGTTCGATGGCCAGGAATCGCTCCAGGATTCCCTTGGTGTAATCAATCCGGTCCACTCCGATCCCAAGGAACCTTGCCTCGTCGCCCCCCAGGCTCCGAAGCAAAGCCCCGCGTTCCAGATAGGAGGTCTCATCACTCTGGCCGCCCGATTCGCCCGGCGGGTCCACGCTGATGGGAAATGGGTGAACGATGCTCTGATGGTCCTGGCGCATCACCGAAAAATGCTCCCAGTCGACGCGAGCCTCCAGCACCCGGTCCACCGTCTGCAGGAAGTTGTTGCAGTGGGCCTGAACGTGAAATCCGATCAAATCCGCACCCAGCAACCCGTCGACTATCTGGTGCTGCCACGGACAAATGCCAAATGCCTCAGGATTCGGCCACGGAATGTGCCAAAAGATCGCCACCCGGGCATCCGGTCTGAGTTGCTTGATCATGCGCGGCAACAGCGCCAGGTGATAGTCCTGCACCAGTACTGCCGGCCGCGCGGTATCTTCGAACTCCTCGACTACCGCCGCGGCAAACTTGCTGTTGACGTCGTGATAGTGCCGCCAATCGTCGGCTCGAAAAATCGGACGCGTATGCGCGAAGTGGCAAAGCGGCCAGAGCCCCTCGTTTGCAAAACCGTAGTAGTACCCTTCTTCCTCCTCCTTGCTCAACCACACTCGGCGCAACGTGTAGCGCGGATCGTCAGGAGGAACACGCAGGCGATCGTGGCGGTCGACCACTTCCGCGTCCGCATCGCCGCTGCCATGGGCGATCCAGGTGCCGTCACAGGCCCTTAGCACCGGTTCGAGTGCGGTCACCAGGCCACTCGGCGGCACGGAAACCTCGATGTCCTTCCCGCTGCGCTGGTGCACGTAAGGCTCGCGATTCGACACCACAAACAGGCGGCTCCCGTCCAGCCGGGCCTGCACTTGCACTGACAAACGCTCCGCTGTCCACAAGGACTCTCCTGCATCCCGCAGCCGCGCCTCATTCTCGGCGGCACTTCGCGCCTGGTTGAGGCTCTTCGACATGTTCGCGACTTCCGTTGCCAGCGGACGGAATATCTCCAGATTCGGCATCTCGTGCCGCGGCGAAATTCTTCCCGTGCGCAGAGCCCGCATCCACTGCGCTGCTTGCGCGATCGGGCCCGCGATACTCCAGCGCACAATCAGCAGCGTGATCAACACGATCAGGAAGACTTGCGCGAGCACATGAAAAAACGTCTGCCGCCAAACCTCCATCGCCTGGGCCCGGATGTATGCGATATCGTGCACGATCGCCAGTCCGCCCACGACTTGATCTTTCTGGTGAACAGGCACGGCAAGAATGTGCACCCGCTTTTCCCCCAGCCGTCCGAATGCGCTTTCGTCCTTGTCTTGGGCAACCGCCGTCATCAAAGAATCGGGAACTGGATTCAGGATTGCTCCCAGTTCCGGAGTAACCGCTAACACTTTGCCGGTTCGGTCGTAGATCGCGATGCCCACCAGGTGCTCGCGCTTGCCAAACCGCGCAACCAGGGTTTCCAGTTCTTTGTCTGAATCTCGGTTCCACGCCCGTTCGACAGTCCCCGTTAGGTTCTCAGCAAGAATCTCCGCCCGCTTTTCCAGTTCACTCCGCAGACCCTGTCTTTCTTCGACCACCTGGTAGTAGGAGAAACCCAGAGAGACGAGCGTGACACCGACGATCAACGACACAATCAGTCGAACGCTCAGCAAGCGCATGAATAGACTCCTCCCTTGTGCCAACAGGGGCGGAATATGGATGACAATTGGCTGGAGGAGGTTGTCTCTGCAAGAAATAATCTGTGCTCGTGGAAGGTGGAAAACCTCTGCTTCGCCCTCTCAAAATACAGTGGATAGGGTATTGGAATCCGAGGTCCAGAAAGCTAGCTTTACGCCTAATAGGCGTGTCACCGGAGGCTTTTGTGTTGTCAAATTGCATCAACCCGAAGTGTCGGCGTCCACTGAACTCCTTTGCCGAAGGCCGGTTATATCACTTCGATATCGTGGCGATTTCTATACCTGCGGTGGACGAAAACCGGGCGGATTTTGACGAGACGCCGAAGCGCCAAAACGCGCAATTCTGGCTTTGCGGCCACTGTTCCGAAACCATGACTGTTGCGCTGGAGCCGCTCGATGGGGTTCGACTCTTGCCGGTATTCACGACAACGCCAAGTCTTCCGCTCAGCGTTTAGGGCCGATACAACGCGATCTCGACTGCACGCCAGACTTATCGCCGGTGATTCAGTTTCTCTCGATTGACACCAGCCGGACCTCGATTGGAATCGTAGCCTTGTCGCTCCCGCGCATGATCTGCAGATCATGATGCGCACCCGCGTGACTCAGCCAATCGCGCAATTCGCTCAGCATGAACTGCGTGGCAGGCTTGTTGTCGATCGCCGATATCACATCGGCCTTCTTCAAGCCGTCCTTTTCGGCCGGCGACCCGGGACGCACCGCGGCCACCGTAAAGGTGTGGAGGTCAGCGCCCGAGGCGAGCAGTGTAAGACCATAGGTCTGGCGTTCGAGAAAAGGTTCCCCTGCCTCGGCGGTCGGTTCGAAGATCACTCGGTTGCGGGCGTAGTCAAGGTACACATGATATCGGCGATAGATGGTTTCGCCGACGGTTCCTGCGAAGTTGGCACTGGCGTAGGCGCCCTTCAGATTAACCGACAGGTTCACTGGAATCGACTGGACTATCAGCTTCCCAAGGGCAAGGCGATCGATGTGGCCACGTACGTTGTTTTGCGCGAAGAACTGAGATTCCAGGCCGGACGGGCGGTTTACGCTCGCATTCGTCTGCGCGAGATTCAGTAAGTCATTCGCCTTCACGAATGGCGAGGTCAACGTCATGGTTTCAGCGGCTCCGAAGTCGAGCACCAGGTATGCAGGAATGTCCCGCCTGGTTGCGACCGAGATCGTACCGTTTGTGAAAGGAATCCCCGTGTCGAACGTGATCGGCGCAACCAAACCGCGGCCCGAGTAGTTCCAGGTCTTCGCGTCGTGCAAAGTGATGAGCTGTTTCGCGTAATCGATCTCGAGCACAAATCGGCTGATAAAGTCGTACCCGAGAATGCCGCCGAGCGGGATACCCAACGCACGTTCGAGGCCAGTTTGATCCAGTACCGCGACATGCTGATCGCGGAGTTCGACGCCCGGTAGTTGGAAGGTCGCACCGCGAGCATAGTCGTACTCCGCCGAGTTTCCACCACCCGTTGTCGTTGTCTTGGCGTAACTCTTCAGCCCGAAATCGGCAAGCCGCGTTGTATTGATTATGTTCTGCTCGGCCCCGGTGTCGAGGAGAAACCCGATCGGCTCGCGCCCATTCACCGAAGCCTTGAACACGATGTGGTTGCTTTCGAAAGTAAAAGGTATCGGCGGAGCAGTGGCATCCAGATGAGCGTCCGGCGGCTCCGGGCTGGGAGGTGCGAACAGCTGCTTTGTAAGACCGGACCTGAACTCCAGACTTCTGCGTTCCCACCGGTATTCCGGCTTTTCGGTTTCGGTCACAAGACCTCGATGCGGAGTCAGAATTCCGCTTGTGTCCTGCCAGTCGTCGTACGTCGTGGTGATCTCGGTATCTCCCCCGGAGCGCACGGACTTTAGCGGCAGCCACGTGTTAGCGTCGACATACCAAGTGATGCTGGAACCGCCGGGCGGTGTTACACGCAGCAAGAAGACCTTGCCGTCGTCAGTCTGCGAGACTTCCGCATCCGGCATCACCCGGGGAGGGCCGAACACGAGTACGTCGTTCTCAAAGATTGCCGCACGCAGACGCTCCAACTCCTTGCCATTAATTTCGCGGATCCAGCCGTTCCAATCGCGCCGCCGGGCGGTTCGATCGCTAACCACAAGTTCCGACTCATCGAAGTCACGCATGATGACACGGCGGTATGCATTATCAGTCACCCATTCTTCGATATTCCCCATCACGCCGTCTTCGTCCGATGACGTCACGAGCACGGCTCCTTTCGATTTCCCTTGTGCGCGCGCGTGCACTGCGTTTCGCCACTGCAAAACGATGCGCTGGGCAGTAATGTTGCCCGGAATAGCTTGCGGTTGAGCAGTTGATTCCGCTGCCATGGAGCAGGCGAATACAAGAAGAGCGACGGTCCGACGGATCATGGCAGAATTGTATATGGTCGCCGAGCACGCCAGACGCCTTGTTCGCCAAGGGACGACAAGGCGTACCATCTGATTTAGTTCGGTCGGTGAAGGATGAAGCGGGAACATTTTGCGAAGGTGGTCGAGGAGGCGCTCGACTCGCTCCCACAAGAATTTCGCAGTCGCATTCGCAACGTCGCCGTTCTGGTGGAGGATTTGCCGCCGAATCAGCTATCACGTCAGCCGGGTCTTCCAGCACGGCTGCTCCTCGGTGTCTTCCATGGCGTGCCCACAACCAGGAAGAGCACATTTGACCTGCCGTCCGGGCCCGATCACATCGTGCTTTATCAGAAGAATATTGAAGCGGTCTGCTCCAGCGAGGCCGAAGTCCGCGAACAAATTCGTCTTACGCTCATCCACGAACTGGGTCACTATTTCGGGCTGGATGAGGAACAACTGAAGGATGTGTAGCCAACCTGCGATTCGGCGATAGTTCAGCGTTCGTGCCACAAATGAGATAATCTGATTGTGTCCGATATCGTGCTGGCGAGGGGGTGATGAGCATGGCAGAAATTCGACTGCAAGAAGGTGAGTCGTTGGAAAACGCCCTTCGTCGGTTCAAGCGCAAGGTTCAAACAGAAGACATTATCAAGGAAGTGAAGCGTCACTCCTACTACCTGAAACCAGGCGAGAGGCGTCGGGTGAAGCAAGCTCTGGCGCAAAAGCGTGCCCGGAAAAAGATCCGCAAAGAGCGCGACTAATCTTTTTCTTGTTGCTTTGGGAAGCTATTTTTGACGCCTGTTCAGCTCATCGAGCTTCTGCTTGAGCTGTTCAAGTTTCTGCCCGGCCTCGCCGAGCTTCCCTTCCGCGGTCAGTCTCTGATAGTCGGCCAGGTCTCTGGCAGCTTCGGCGATCAGCGAGTTCACATCCGCCGCCGGTTTCGCGGCGGCGGGTGCGGCCGCGCTTCTTGCAGGCTCGACGGGGGCGGCCGCGGCGCTCAGCGATGGGGCCTCTCCGCCAAACAGGGCCTTCATCGCGGATTCAAAGGTCGGGCCGTATGCGAGCCGGTCTTGCAGCGCAAGCACCACCAGACGCAGCTCCGGCATCGGACTCCGCTCCGCTTGCAGGTAGATCGGTTCCGCATACAACAGCGCCCGCCCGCATGGAATCACGAGCAGCGTTCCGCGCCGCACGTGCGACCCTTGCTGATTCCAGAGCGTCAGTTGTCCCGAGAGCTGTGCGTTCTGGTCGATTCGCGCCTCGATCTGTAAGGGGCCATCGACCAGCTTGGTTTTCGGGAAGTCGTAGACTACCGACGTACCATACTGTGCGCCGTCACTGCGGCCGGCAATCCAGCCGATCAGATTGTTTCGATTGGCCGGCGTGAACGGCAGAATCCCCACAAATTCGCTGGCGGTTTCGCCCGGCAATCTCATCAGCACAAAGTTCGGCTCCATCCCGAGCGTCTTCTGCTCACCCGATTCGCTCATGCCGACTTCGGAGGCGACCGTCCACAGATCCTCCCGGTTGTAGAACACCTCCGGATCCGTCATGTGGTAGAGGCCGTATACCGCCGCCTGCAGTTTGAGCAACAACTCGGGGTAGCGTACGTGTTCCCGGAGCCCCGACGGCATGGCCGCCGCATCCTTGAACAGCGACGGGAACATCTGGCGATACGCTGTGATGATCGGGTCCTGCGCGTCAAACACGTAGAACGTGGTCGTCCCGTCATAGGCGTCGATGACAACCTTGATACTGTTCCGCATGTAGTTAATAGAATTGCCGCCCAGAGGATAATGGCTTGCGTACGGATAGCTGTCGGAGGTCGTAAACGCGTCCATAATCCACGACAGCCGGCCATTCTTGCCAACGACGAGGTACGGATCCGATTCGTAGAAGAGAAATGGCGCCAGCGCCGCCACCCGTTCGCGCACATTCCGCCGCATCAGCAACCGGCTCTCCGGATTGATATCGTCGCTGAAGGGTAGTTTCGCCAGGTCGCCCTGATCGAACGCGATCAGAATGCGGCGGAAGAACCCGCCCAGGAGAATCCCGCCGTTGCCTTCATAGGACGTCAGATTGTTATTCTGGCCCTGCGGGTAGTTGAATTCCTTTTGCCGTGTCTTCACGTACACGTCGCCGTTGGTCAGTTCGCCGAAATAGATCTCCGGGCGCGTTACGGCGATACTCTGCACCGTGCTTTGCACGGGCATGTTGCTCAGAATCAGCGCCGGCAGTCCTTCCGGAGTGAAGCCATTCACCGGGTTCATGGTGATGCCGTAGCCGTGGGTGTAGATGAGCTTCTCGTTAATCCAGTTGCGGCTGCTTTCGGGAAGCTTGTCGACGTTCAGTTCGCGGGCCGCGAGCATCACTTCGCGCATCGTGCCGTCGATTTCATATCGATCGATGTCAATGTCGGGAAAATCGTAGTACGTCCGGATTTCCTGAATCTGCCGCAGCGTGTCCTGCAAGGCGCGCCAATCCCACAGTCGTATGTTCTGGAGTGTCGCCTGGTTGTTCGCCGGGTCGGCTGCCTCAACCGTCGTTTCCGCCGGGAATTCGCGCTGTGAGACTCCATCCAAGCCATACGCCCGGCGCGTCAGTTCGATGTTATGGGCAATATAAGGCCGCTCCCGGACCAGTTCGTTCGGCTTCACGATGAAGTTGCCCACATACCATCCAAAGACCTGAAGCGCGACATAACAAATCAACGCCGGAGCGACCGCGGCCGCCAGCCAGCGCACGCGCGGCGGAGAGACGAGATTTGCGAGCGCGATGGCCGCGCCCAGAATGAGCGCCCCGCACACGATGAGCAGGCCCGTCAACGTGACGTGCGCATCCGTGTAGTTCACCCCGGAGAATACTGTGTGCTCCTCGAACAGCGCCTCGAATCGGCTCAGATAAACTCGCACGGCGAGCATCAGCAGCAAAAACGCAAACGCGACCGAGAAGCCGCGCCACGGCAACGGTACGGGGCTGCCTCTCCGCCCCGCAAATATTCGAGTGCTCCCGGTAATCAGAATAAAGAAGACGGCAATTCCGCAGGCGATCACTGCCATGGCCAGCAGCCATCCCGCAATCAGCTCCAATGCCGGCAGCGCGAACAGGTAGAAGTACAGCGTCTTGCCGAAGATCGGATCCATAACGCCGCCGGCAGCACGAGGCGCATACCAGCAGAGCGCAAATGTCGGCCACTGCGCCATCATGCCGGCGCCGGTCGCGGCCGCGATGGCGAGTGAGACCACGAGTACAATCAGGCGCAGAATGCGCTCAACCGGCAGCTTTAACGGTTGCCCGCCGATGTAAATGAGGCCACCATCCAGCAAATTGGGCTCATACGCCCGTCGCAGTGCCAGAAACCATCCATACAGAATGAAGAATGTGGCAGCGGAGAACGCTGCAAAGACTTCCCACTGGAGGCTTATTGTCTTCCGGAACACGTCTCCGTAACCGAGCGACCCGAACCAGAGCGCCTCGACGTAATACGATAAGGCCGTGCGGCTGCCGAAAACGACAATGAGAACGAGTACGAGCGTAGCCAAAAACCGGCCGCGCCGTGAAGGCCGCTTTTGCCACTCGACGGACTCGAGCATAACTCTGCCCCGCTTTCACCAGCCCTTCGGCCTGGAATTCAACTGAGCGGCATTGTACCGTGTCCGCGGCGCCGGCATTTCCCGCAGCAGCAGATGGGAGCTATTTTCTCGAGTCTCAGGTTCCCAACGCACAAGGTGTCGCGTTGTGCAAGACTACAACTGGAGTTTGACGCAGCCGCTTCGGAGTTCAAGCATAGTTGCGTGCCACGTTTTCGTTTCCTTGTATCAGGGTGCGTAATGGGTGAAAACAAAGTCGCGAGCTTGGGCAGGCTCGTGGCAGGGGTAACAGGTTTTGAGCGGCGCTTCGTCGGCAGGTTTGCCGTCCTTATTGAATTGAGCGTACCCCCAGCCTCCTGTCGCGGAATACTTTTTTGAGTCCTTGACCATAAACTGCAGGTACCAATCCGGGGCCGCCCCGGGAACAAAAGATTGGTTACGGCCAAAGACTTTGTTGTTTTCCTCAGAGGCGACGTAAGTCCAGGCGATTCGGGCAATAATTGTGCCGTCGGGGAACGGCAGCTTCTCTTCGCGATAGGCCTTGATCGCAGCGTCGTTGCCCAGAATGGCGCGAATATCGTTGAGGTTGCCTTCTTCGTGCGCCACGGAGACCAATCTCCAGTCGCGGTATCCAGGGGGAATCGTGATTCCGAAGATCGGGGCTGCCTCTCCATCGGCGTGTCCAGATGTGGGGGCCAAAGAGGCGACAACACCGGCTACCGTTGCAGCTGCAACCAGCAAGAAAACGATCCGTTTCATAATGTTTCCTCCTCCTACTGTGCTCTCCGTCAGGCTTCCGCGCTCAGTAATGGACACTTTGTGCGGACCGGGAGAAGACGCTGCAGGACGCCTGTGCTCCCACCTAAACCGAAAGTCTTGTTTCGATCCGCGACACGTCCTGCTCAGGCCACGTTACTCGCGGCGTCGACGTTGCCCCGCCCGACTGCCGCGCCGGTCGCGACGTTCGTCACGACGTTGATGTTGCCGTGTGTGGCTTTGGAATAAGGACACTCCTGTTGTGCACCGTCCACCAGAGCTAGTGCGACTTCGCGCTCTAACCCCGGGAGGTTGACGTTGAGGCGAGCTTGAATGAGGTAACCACCCCCGGTTGTGCCCAAGTCGATTTCGGTGTCAATCGCGAGATCGGCCGGCAGCCTGACTTTCTTTCGGGCAGCCACGATCTTGATCGCCGACAGAAAACAGGCTGACCAACCGACGGCGAACAACTGCTCGGGGTTGGTGCCGGTGCCGGGAGTGCCAGGAACTGAAAGCTTAACGTCCAGGCGGCCATCGGAGGTGCGGGCCGCTCCGCCGTCGCGGCCGCCCGTGGTGTGCGCTTTGGCGGTGTAGATCACTTTTTCGAGTTGGCTGATGTTGCTTGCCATGGCGTGTTCTCCTTTGTCAGAAAACTGTCGGTTGCGGAGTCGATTCGTTGCCGATGCGATGCTTGGGATTAAGCCAGAGGCGTGAAGGCGAGTCAATTGGACGATGGTATTGATCGATTAATCAATATCGACGGGAAGCCACTTATGTTTTTCCGGACCAACGCACCGACCAACCGATACTAAAGTGCAATAGACTCTGTGGCATAAGTGGCGCATCCTCGCTGCATGGGACGTACGCAATCTGTGGTCAGGCGCCCGCTCGTGTCGGTCGTCGATGACGACGAGTCCGTGCGCGAGTCGCTACCCGACTTGCTTAGGGAGTTCGGCTATGCTGTCCAGGCGTTCTCGTCGGCGGAAGCGTTCCTCGCATCCGATTGCGTCGGCCAGACCACATGTCTGATCCTAGACGTCGTTATGCCCCCGGGCATGTCTGGTCCCGATCTTCAGCGGGAATTAAAGCTTCGCGGTCAAAAGATCCCCATCATCTTCATCACCGCTCAAGGAGACAAAACCATCCGTCCGCGCGTGCTCGCAGAGGGTACCGTGGAGTGCCTGTTCAAGCCATTCAGCGACACTGTTCTGCGTGAGGCGCTGCGTGGTGCGAGTATCGGATACCTCACTTGAGTTGCTAAGACACCGCACCCTTTGGATCGGAGCCTTCTTATGCGGGAGACGAATAAGGCTCTTCGCAGCAGTGACGATGCCAGCGAATGTGCCCTACAACCCTGCGGTAGCGCGATTCGCGCAGACGCGCACTCGTCTTCGTCATTTCGGCCGATGTTCCGGGCTCTGCCGACCCCATTTGAACGCGCCGTGTCTATGGAGTACTGCATCAAAGTTGTTGGAGGATAGTTATGCGTGCGAGAAATAACAACCACGATGATGACCTTGGGCCGAACTCGGCTGGGCAGTCCGGCGACCTCCAGGGAATATCGGACGTAGCCGATGCCGATTCTGAGAGCGTGAAGGATCTAGTAGAAGAGGGGAACGCATTCGAAGCCGACGCCGTGGATGGCGTAGAAAACGCAAAGGACGCGGATGTCTCTGAGGTGACAACGCGCGAGGTGCCGGAGGACGACATCCCGGAGGAATATCGGAACGCCAGCTAGCTTGCGCTGGACCGAATCGCGAACCCTGGAGCGGCCGTCGCCATCCAATCGACTGAGGAGAACACCCTGCCACAGAACCTGCAATTAACCGCGGTTGTTGAACCAGTCGAGGGCGACTTCGGTATATTGGCCGACCTCGATGAGGTAGCCGTCGGGATCACGCATGTAGCAGCGCCATTCCCAGCCGTGGTTGTTTAACGGCTCAGCTTGATGTAACGGGGATTGTCTGGCTTGATCACCTTCCCGCCAAGTCGATTTGTCCAGGTCGCTCACGGTGAAGAAGTGCGAAGAAACCTTCGTGTGCAATCGGCGCGTCAGGCAGATTTATGCGCTGCCTCCTGTTGGGTTCAGGAGCGACTCCCAGTCGGCTGGCACTCTTCCTGCTGGTCCAGGAGCGGGCTGATTTATTGGATGCGAATGCGGCGGAAGCAGCTCCACACCCTCGATCATCCCCTGCGTCTCGTAATCGAAGAACCAGTCTTCACCCGGCTCAAAGCTGGCAATGATCGGATGCCCCGTCGCCGCCGCATGCTTCGATGCATGCTGGCTCGGAGAACTGTCACAGCATCCGATGTGGCCACACTCCGCGCACACCGGCGCAGATGAAACCACCAATCTTTCGGTGACGCCAGGCATTCCACACACCCATTGCCGCTGGGCTTCGAAGCGCGGTTAATTCCACGCAGACCCTTTTTCATTTCCGATCTTCCTTTCGTGTCCGCTGTGCGCAAGAAAAAATGTCAAGCCACCAGCAAGACCTTCCCGGCGCCGCCCTTTTCTGCCGCTGCCTGAGCCTCGGCCGCTTCACTGAGTGGCAGTTTCTGGCTAATCGGGATTACCAACTTGCCATCTCGCACGGCTTCGGCCATGAACTCGAGCGTTTTCCTGTCGAATTTCGAGAATACGTGCACGACCTTTACGGATGGATACTCCGCGGTGTTCTGTGGTGCCTCGACAACCGATGCGTACACTCCTCCCGGCTTGACCTTGGCGATCAGCTTCTCGGCGGTTCTTCCGCCGACCGTGTCCGCAACCGCATCGAGCGGCGGAAGATTCGCAATTGCATTGTCGTCGTCGGTCGCGACCACCTGATCCGCGCCCACATTCTTCGCCTCACCTATCTGCCTCTTCAAAACCCCCGCGATCACAGTCGCCCCGCGTTGCTTCGCAGTGAATACCGCCGAACGCCCGACATTTCCAGCAGCACCTACGACCAGAACGGTCTGGCCCGCTTTGATTCCCGTAGCGGACATGAGCTGGTTGCCGGTCACTGTCACCAGCGGCAGAGCCGCCGCCTGGATCAAATCGAGTCCCGTGGGAACCTTCGCCAAAACCGCTGCCTTCACGACGCAAAGTTCGGCGTAAGTATTGTCCGCCATAGCGAACACCGGGTCGCCGACGGAAAAGCCTTCCACTCCCGGCCCAATCTTGACCACAGTCCCCGCCATATCGACTCCTATGAGGCCCGGGAACTGCAGGGGATAAAAATCCTTCGTTAATCCAGCGCGCCGCTTGTAATCGATCGGATTCACACTCGTGGCAGCGATCCGCACCAGCACTTCGCCCGGACCCGGAACCGGGTCAAGGGTAGTCCTCGAATTTGAGTACTTCAGGCCCGCCATATTGATGGACAACAACTGCTTTCATATGTCATCTCCTTGTACTGTGAAAAAGTCACGAATAACACTTAGATGAACGAACTAGAGATTCTTGCGCTCAACAGTGGCTCATCTTCGCAGAAGTTCGACATTTCGCCCACTTCAGCACATCCCATATCTCGCACTGCAAGCAAAAGCCTGACGAGATAGAAGGCGCTATCACTCCTTCGCTAACGGCATCGTGAACCAGTTCGTGGACTGCTTCGTAGCCTGGAATCTGCACTCGCTTGGCAAGTTCGATCAGTTCTTGCGCTGGGAGTTCATGTTCAGCAATCATCGAAAGCAGTAACATAAGCCCGTCGGGACCCGCGAACCGGTCAAGAGCTAATCCCTCCACGATGCCCCGGTTCTTTCTGAATTCGTTTCGCGGGTTGTACTGACAGCCGTATCGCTCTCGCCATCTCGGGCTCGTGTTGCGACGGTGCACTAACCGCAAACCGCTTACTTTCGGCTTTCCCTTAGTGTCCTCCGCCGCAAGCCACTCCACCCAGCCTGCCTGCAGATCTGGCACAAGTTCGCCGCAACTATCACATCGCCAACCGGATCGAATGGATTTATCTCTGGACATATCGTTCACCAGCACCACAGAAAACCGACAGGGTTCTTGCACCCGAAGTGGCGTGAGGTGGGGTTCCACAAACGAGTGATCCCCACCTCACGATGCGCTCAATGGGTCGCCGGTTGCATAGCAGGTTCGAGAACATGATCGGTCACATTGGTTGGTCTCAATGTGCTCAAAATATTTCTGGCCTTAGCCGTCTCAGCGGAAGTTCCATGAGCAACCACCAGGTACTGGCCAGCCTTTATAGCCGTCTCGTAGGTTACGATGCTGTCTTTTGGTACGCCTATGCTGTACAGACCGGCCCCGATAACGCTCAAACCTCCGACTACCAGCGCGTCCTCCAGTCCGGCGACGATCCAAGCCACCAATGGACCGCCAACCAGCACAGGCCCTATCGCGGGCACCCAAAAGAATGCGGCGCCGAACAGCAGGCCCCAGAATCCACCCCAAAATGCGCCCAACTTCCCCCAGTACTTCATACGGTCTCCCGCGTTGTAGTAGCCAACGACGTGCTCGTCTGTGTGATAATCTTTCCCAACCACAGAGAGCTTTTTCATGTCGAAACCTGACTTCTGAAGTTCCTTCACGGCGTCTTCCGCTGCTGAGTGGCTGTCATACACTGCGATCACTGCGTTTGTGTCCGTCATAATTCTGTCTCCTTTTCAAATTTGGTTTTTGGTTGAGATTTCACTTCACTTTTGCCATCACCTCTTCTCTCTCACCAGTGGATTCTCAGCTCTGCGCTCGGCGTTCACGCGTCACCGCGCCTTAGGCGGCACCCTCTCTCCTATTCTTCTGAGGATGAATGCCCAGGTCGTGCCATGACGTTTCCGCGAGGTTGACGTCGTAGTAGTTTGCAGCTTTCTCGATGTTCGCGAACGCCAGAGCACGGTCGGCATCGGAGACGTCGATGACTTGATCGAACCGCGCGACCGCGTTACGCACATGTTCTGCGTCGGTCAGTGGTTCTTTCCGCTGCTTCGGAAACGCGTAGACGCTGTCGGGTAAGTCGCTCTGCATCGTCAGCCGTCCGTGTTTCTCGTGAGGTTTCCAGGTCGCTTGGGGCATGTTCTTGCCATCCTTTCTTTAGATATTTGCCTTGAGGGCGGGCGCAATGTCGCCCGTGCACGAAAGCGATTACACCCGAGGTGCTTCCGCGAATCAATTGGACGATGGTATCGGCGACACGTTGGTATTGGGCCCCGTGGAATAAAGCGCGCACCACTCTTTGCCCGTCATGTGCAATCCATACTTTGGTGTTGGTCGATACGTTCGTCCAATAGATTCGTCATCGCCATTCTGGCTTAATCGGGGTTAGCAACCTGGCCGCGATTCGGGTAAGAACAAGGAGAGAATATGCCAACCCTGAGTGCGTCTCCGAGCAGTGAACCGATCAGCGTCTCTAGTGCAGAGAGAGTCGATGTGAAGCTCGAGGTAGTCGTCATTCCGGTCGCGGATGTTGACCGCTCGAAGGAGTTCTACAGCAAACTGGGGTGGCGGTTCGACGCCGACTTCCCGTTCGACAACGGTTTCCGGGTTGTCCAGTTCACGCCGCCCGGCTCCGGGTGCTCGGTTCAGTTTGGCACGAAGATCACATCCGCTGCGCCAGGCTCGGCCCAAGGCCTCTACCTGATCGTCTCCGATGTTGCGGCTGCGCGTAAAGATCTTGTCGGGCGCGGTATCGAGGTGAGTGAGGTGTTCCACGCCGGAAAGCCAGGCGCTCAGTTCCAGATCGACGGCGGCGGCCGCATCAGCGGGCCAGCGCCGGAGCATGCCACCTACAACTCGTTCGCCACGTTTCGCGATCCCGACGGCAATGGATGGCTGTTTCAGGAAATCACAACGCGGCTGCCTGGCCGAGGACTTAGCAATTTGGATGTCGCGACGCTGACCGAACTCTTGCAAGAGGCGGAGAAGCGCCACGGCGAATATGAACCTACCGCTCCGAAGCACCACTGGTCGAGCTGGTACGCCGCCTACATTGTTGCGCGTCAGGACGGCAAGACGCCAGAAGAGGCCGCCGAAGAGGGCAAGCTCCACATAGAGGGAGCACACTGACCCCTTGATGAAGCACGTTGTTCGAAAAGAGACTCATGATCAGGAGTTCGGCATAGTATCGGAGCCTGCGGCACGCGCAACGCCTAGCCTTGAGGCCATCTTCACCAAGTCGGCGAGGGAGCCGGCTTTCATCTTTTCCATCACCTTGCCGCGGTGCGCCTTAACTGTGATCTCGCTGATTCCGAGTTCGCCGCCGACCTGTTTATTCAACAGGCCGGAGACCACCAAAGCCATGACCTGCCGCTCGCGAAAAGTGAGTGACTCGTGACGCTCCCGGAGCGCTCGCATGTCAGCCTCACAGCTCAGAACAATGCGACTGCGTTCAAGGGCCTGACGGATAGCGCTGAGCAATACATCATCGCTGAATGGTTTCGTCAAGAATTCGACTGCGCCCGCCTTCATAGCTTGTACTGTCTTGGGCACATCACCGTGGCCGGTGATAAAAATTATCGGCATATCGGTCCGTTCCATGGCGATGCGCTTTTGCAGTTCGAGGCCATTGAGTCCAGGAAGAGAAATGTCAAGAATCAGACAGCTTGGAACGGGGACTCGTGGATGGTCGAGGAATTCCTGTGCAGAGGCGAATGTCTGCGGCTGCCAGCCTTCGTGGCGGATCAAAAGCTC
This sequence comes from uncultured Acidobacteriaceae bacterium, assembly GCA_963791085.1. Taxonomy (GTDB): domain Bacteria; phylum Acidobacteriota; class Terriglobia; order Terriglobales; family Acidobacteriaceae; genus Acidiflorens. The sequence goes on from CAWBQG010000001.1 coordinate 2,279,893, forward strand.
TAGAGATTCGCGAACCGAAATATCGTCGTCAACAACGAATACGATTGATGTTGAGACTGCCATGCGCGACGACCCCAATTGGTGATAATCCCCGACAGCGGCCCGTTGACTTCGTGCGCGATCGATGCGGTAATCCCCCATCGTCGTCACGCGCGTCACATGCGCCTGATCTCAGGCAACTGCGTATCTCTACGCCCACGGCCCCATGCCTGATTGAACAGCCGATTCTCTTGCCACGGTCTTGACGACAAAAGCTATACCGGCAAGAGATTAAAGATGGGATTGAGCATACCACTTCGAAGCGCAATGTCGAGGCCGTTTGCTTTTCTTCGGCGCCTAATACCATCAACCGATACCAAGGTATCGTCGATACCATCGTCCAATTGTTTGTCCCCCAAACTTCTGGTCTGATCGCGCCATGTCATCCGATCCAATCGGACTGCGCACTACGGAAAAATTGATAGCGCATCAGTATCTAGAAGCAAGGGGAACATGATTATGTCGCATTATTACTCTGGTCCTGACTTTGGCTTCCCTCACGGGGACGCTCGCCTCGACCTTACTGACCTATATGCCTTCCCCAAGCCTGGGGATCGGAGCAAGTCCATCCTCATTATGAACGTGCACCCATCTTCCGGCCTCAACCCGGCCGGGCCGACGACGGACGAATCTTTCGCGCCGCAGGCTATCTATGAGCTGAGGGTTGATACAAACGGCGACTCTGTCGCCGATATCGCATTCCGCGTGCGCTTCTCGCCCTGCGAAAATGGAGTGCAGACGGCGACAGTGCGCCGGGTTGAAGGCATGCAGGCCGCCGGGACAGGCGACGACGGGCAGATGATCATCGAAAGAGCACCGGTCTCGACAACGGACGAGGCACAGGTGACTGAAGCTGGCGACTACCGCTTCTTCGCTGGCTGGCGCAGCGATCCGTTTTTCTTCGACACGATGGGCGCGCTGAACAATCTGCAATTCACTGGTGACGATTACTTCGCCGACAAGGACGTGTGCAGCATCGTGCTGGAAGTGCCCAACTCTGCCCTCGGTCCTAATAAGATGGGCCTGTGGGCTCGCACTCTGGATGGCGCAAGCGGGAAATGGGTTCAGGCAGATCGCGGTGCGCGGCCCAACCAAACTCCCTTCCTTGCCGGCGAGGCGAACGCCGCTTATCTCGCTGCGGAACCGGCCGGCGATACCCGTTTCGTCCCCGTCTTCGCGCACGCGCTGGAGCACGCCGGTGGATATACGCCCGCGGAAGCAACGCGAGTCGCCGGAACTCTCCTGCCGGACGTCCTCCACTACGATCCCAGCAAGCCGGCGTCCTACCCGGATAATGGCCGGGCACTCACCGACGACGTCGTAGATTTCTTCCTTCCTCTCCTCACCAATGGAAAGGTGACGCGAGACAACGTAGGGCCACACACCGACCTACTGACTGAACTCCCTTACGTCGGCGCACCCCACAAGGCCCGATCCGAGGAACGGGTGGCTGCTTAGCCCGCACGGGAAGGAGAATTCCATGAAATATCCGACTTTCTATCGCACGACACACATCGATGGGCTCTCTATCTTCTACAGAGAGGCTGGGCCGAAGGATGCTCCAACGATTTTTCTGCTGCATGGACTTCCCTCGTCATCCCGAATGTTCGAGCCACTCTTCACACGGCTCTCCGACCACTATCATCTCGTCGCGCCTGATTACCCCGGCTTCGGACACAGCGACTGGCCGGACGCGAAGACATTCGCGTACACGTTCGATCGCTACGCCGAGGTCATGAATCATTTCACCGAAGCGCTGGGGTTCTCGCGCTACACGCTTTACATGCAGGATTACGGCGGCCCCGTGGGTTTTCGCATGGTCTTGGCTCATCCGGAGCGCATCGAGGCGCTCATCGTACAGGACGCCGTGGCGCACAATACGGGCCTGGGCGAGAATTGGAAAACACGTCGAACTTTCTGGGCCGATCGCGCCGCCCAGGAAAGCGCGCTGCGCGCAAATCTGCTGTCGCTCGCGGCGGCGCGGGCACGCCACGTCGGGGACGATCGCAACGTCGAACGCCATGACCCGGATCTCTGGACCGATGAATTTTATTTTCTCAACCAGCCCGGCCAGGCCGAGATTCAAAGCGATCTCTTCTACGACTACCGCACCAACGTTGATGCCTACCCCAAATGGCAGACATGGATGCGCGAGAAGCAGCCGCGTCTGCTGGTGATCTGGGGTAAGTATGAGTCCTCGTTCGACCCATCGGAGCCGGAAGCTTATCGCCGGGATGTGCCAAAGGCCGAAGTGCACATCGTCGACGGTGGCCATTTCGCATTGGACACGGCTGCAGATGAGATCGCCGCGTTGGTGCAAGGGTTCGTCGATTCTTTAGGCGAAGGGGTCGTGGCGCGGCGGGCCGGATGAAGCCGCTTTGGGAGGGCCGGTAACTCAGCTGCGTAGTAGGTTCGGACCTTTAAACGAAAGGCCAGTAGCCGAGCAAAAAAGCGGTTTACTGTCCGACGAATCGTTGGCAGTGGTGATCTTTTGGTCACCGAATTCATCCTGACATATGCTGGCAAGCCGTCCTACACCGTGAGCATCATGGAGTTCAGGAGCGACAAGGTCGCGCGCGAAACACAGTACTTTGCGGATCCATTCGTGGCTCCCCCATAGCGCGCTCAATGGGTCGAACGGATGGACACATAATCTCGAGGCGCGGGAATTCGCTAACGACACCGCGATGGAGGGACAAGAAATGGATTGGAAACGGTTGGTCCAGTTTGCGCTGCTGGGGAGCAGCGATTTGGAACAATATGCCATCCTGCTGGTACGCGTTTCGATCGGGCTGTTCTTCGCTATCTCAGGGGCAAACAAATTATTTGTCGCGGGGGGCACGAAACCTGTTTACGACACCCTCGTCAAAGCCAAAGTCCCGTTTCCCCGGCAGACGGCTTATTTCGTGGCGGGTGTCGAGTTCGTTGGCGGATCCTTGCTGACCGCGGGGTTTCTTTCGAGCCCGGCCAGCGTGGCTTTATTGATCGATATGACCGTCGCCACCATGACCAGCGCGATTTCCACCCTGCCTAAAGGACTTTCGCCTCTTAGCTGGCTCGACGATTTCCTCTACCTTCCGGAAGTCTTGTACGTGCTCTTCTTTGCCTGGCTGATCTGCTCTGGTCCGGGAAGGTTCAGTGTCGATTTCTGGCTCGCCGGCGAGTTACTGAGGTGATCGACGAACATGGAACCTGATAGAACGCCGGGCGGCAGACTGGGCGCGGAAAGCGGTGTACGTCTCGTCTGTCCCCACATTCACCCGTCGTCGCGCTTGTGCCAATTTTGCTTTGAACGGTCACTCGCTCTGACATCGAAAGGAGTACCAAATGGACGGCACAAATGGACTAAAAGAGACCACGCGCGCGACCGCGCCTGTCGCGTCGAGCACCCTTAGTGTGAACGTTTTTACGGCCCCGGGAAAGACTATGGTCGGCGAGCGGCCAAAGCCCTTCGGCGAAGCGCTCGGCTTTGACCCGATCACGTCGACTTTAATCTATGGCGAGTACGACGCGGTGCTGGTGGACGCAATGGGGACAGTTGCTGAGGCCGAGGCTCTCGCGGATTGGGTCGCTCTGCACAATCGCAACCTGGAGACCATCTATATAACGCACGCCCATTTCGACCACTTCTACGGTCTCGGCATTCTGCTCGACCGTTTCCCGGGCGCTCGTGCGATAGCAACGCCCAAGACGCTGAACGCCATGCAGATGTCTTTCACTCCCACTGTGGAGCGGTTGGCTCGCCGTATGTTTCCCGGGCAAGTGCCCACCAAGCTGGTTCCACCTGAGCCCTATGAGCCCGACACGTTCACTCTCGAGGGCCACGAATTGCGCATCATCGAGCAGGGCCGCACCGATAGCCCCGATTCGACCTCTCTCTACGTTCCATCGATAGGCCTCGTTGTCGCTGGCGACGTTGTCTACAACCAGTGCCGCATGTACGTCGGCGACACCACCCCCGAGAGCCGAAAGAATTGGATCGCGGCGCTAGACCGGTTAGCGGCGCTGAACCCGGCGATTGTTGTCGCCGGGCACAAGAAGACTGGCGCGCCCGACTCTCCTTCGACGATCCAAGACACCAAGCGGTACCTCGAGGACTTCGATCGGCTGCAGAAAACCGCGAAATCCGACCAGGAGCTGTTCGATCAGATGACGGAGCTGTACCCGAATTGGGTAGCCAACCAGTCGTGGTTGATGTTCGGATTCCCGCAACCATAACCCACAGAGGCACCGGTGCGAAATTTCGGGAGAACAAATTCGATTTCAAAAAGGAGAACAAAATGACAACAACAGGAAAAGTCGTGGTACTAGTCTCGAGCGGTCATGGCTTGCCCTTGAAAGATGGCAAGGTTTATACCGGCGCGGGCTACTACCTCAACGAGCTGACGGTTCCGGTTCGCGCCCTGATGAACGAGGGCTACGAAATCACCTTCGCCAACCCCAAAGGCAACACGCCGCAAATGGATGTCAATTCAGCTATAGCCGACTTCTTCGGTGGAGACGAGGCTAAGCTTCAGGACTATCTGAAATTCCGCGACACCCTTACCGGGCTCAAGAATCCAACTCGCATCTCGGATGTCATCGCGTCGGGCCTGGATCAATATGACGCTGTTTTCGTCCCCGGCGGCCATGGCCCGATGATGGATCTTCTCGATGATCCCGACGCCGGCACCGTGCTGCGACACTTTCATAAAACATCCAAGCCTACGGCAGTGCTCTGCCATGGCCCGATTTCACTTCTCTCGGCTTCTCCGAGTTCGAAGGAGATCGTCGCCGCGCTGGCGGCGGGCGATGCCGCTGGAGCGCGGGCAAAGGCCCAAGGCTGGATATATTCCGGGTATAAGATGACTATCTTTTCGACAGCGGAAGAGCAGCAGCGGGAGCCGCTCGAGATTGGTGGCAAGGTGCTGTTCTACCCGGTCTTCGCCTTGAGTACGGCGGGCGCTGACGTAAGTGTACTCGAGCCTTGGAAGAGCTACGTCATTCACGATCGCGAGCTGATCTCAGGTCAGAACCCGTTCTCTGATCAAGCGCTTCTGAATCTTCTTCTACCGGCACTTCAGGAAGAAAAAGTGTCGGTTAGAAAGGCTGGGTAAGAACCGGGGACAGACGGAACATTCCCCAATTTTCCAGCGAGCAGAAATTGGTGGAACGTCCCGTCTGTCCCCGAGTTTTCCAGCCAGACGAGTCCCCTCGATAAACTGATGAACCGCGAATAGCACGGGCAGCGCTGCGAAAAGCAGTTCGCGCCGGTGCTTTACTTTGGTCAAGGTGACGACGCCAACGGCGCCCAGGACTCCGCTGCCTACGAAGTTCGCGGTGGCCGAGAAACACACAGTTGGTCTTCTCCTTCGCAAACATACATCGATTTGTTTGCGACCATTCCTCGGACGTCGCGGAAATCGCGCAAGCCTCCTAAGAGTTGTGGTTCCTGGGATCGTCGTTCGCACTGACGTATTCAAGTCCGAGCGGTCCAATCGCCGTCACTTGCGTGATGTACTCACCGGATTTCGCCCAGTGGAAATGGGACGTATTGCCGGGCAGAACGATGACGCTTCCCGGCGGATACGCCTCCAGTTTTTCCGGGTTGAACTGATCCCCCAGGCCGATGTAGAAAACGCCGGAGATTACTGTATAGACTCGATCCTCCGGGTGTCGGTGTGGCATCAGCTTAACGCCGTGCGGCACTCGGACCCTGATCGTGTAGGGGCCGGCCTCCGAGGGCTGACCGACAACGACCGCCAGGCGGACCGAGGGTGGAAACGCCGCGAAGGGGTGCCAGTTGATGTCTTCGGACAGGACCGATTTGAAAGCGTCTTGGCCTGGCTGATGCGCCGCAACCATACCTTGTTGTGCTCCCGTCATGACGGCTGCTCTCTCATTTGACATATAAACCGCTCCTCGTAATTCAGGCGTGATGCACATTTGCGATTACACGGTAAGAAGACGGTCCCTGAGCCCTCTATCCGCTGGCTTTTGCGTTTGCATGTGCAGTTCTGAATTAAATGGCAACGCCCGGTACTTGATGTGAGGGGCACGCCCGGTTCAACGTTTCTGGTACGGGTGGAAGATGTAGTCCTTCGCCTTCACTGGCGTATGGCACGCGTAGCCGCAGTCTGAGAGGCTTTTGGGATCGGGTGTGAACTTGTCCGATGCGGCATCGTAGTTGAACACCGCATAGCCCCATCCGCCGCTTTTTGGAAACCTCTTGCTGTCCTTTTCCATGACGAAAGCTTCCTTGAAGACGTCTGGCACATCCACGACGAAGGGAGCCTCCGTGCTCTTCTTCGGCGTCCACTGGAGCTTCACGATCATGGAGCCATCCGGGAAAGGCTGGCCGTTAAGCGGAATGCCGGCCTTGAACGCCTTGATCATGGTCGGATTGCCAACGATCACCTTGAGCCTTTCATCGGTGTGGGCAGAAGAGACGGCTGCCCAGTCCTCGTACCCCTTGAAGTCGGAGAACGCAATTCCGCCCGGCGATACCAGCGTGTACTTGTCGTTGTTTTGGCCTTGCGCGTAAAGGGCCACAGCCCCGAGGACGGCGAGCACTGTCGTGGCGATCGCGACGATGGTGAAGCCGGCGATACGTTTCACGGAGGCGCGTGCTTCTGTCTTCCGTTCCTGCTGCTCTTGCGCTACGGATTTCGTCACAAGCTCGGACATGGTGTGTTCTCCTTCACAAAAAGGGGGTTCTTAAGCTGGATCAACGTTTGTCAGGAACGACTGCAATTAAGCCATAGCCGAGGAAGTGAACCAATTGGACGATAGTATCGACGATACCTTCGTATCAAGTGTGCTGGAGGAAGTTTGCTTCGCTTTGATCGATTTTCACGAGTAGCTGGGTGGAGAAAGGCCGTATGCCTCAGGCATGAAGACACTGCAGTCGACACGGAAGTATGGCCGATACCATCGTCCAATTGCGCGGCCAAGGTTTGTTCTGGCCTAATCGCGACAGTTAGTTTGACGAGGAGATGGAAATGAAACTCTCGCAAATGTACCGAACCGCTTTGATCGCGACCACGATGCTGATCCTGTCGTCTGGACTCGACATGAGAGGATTCGCTCAGACGAACTCCCGGCAAGGAACCAAGAATATTGTCCTGGTTCACGGCGCCTGGGCGGATGGATCGTGCTGGTCCAGAGTGATTGCGCTCCTCCAAGCCAAGGGTTTTCATGTGATCGCTGTGCAGAATCCTTTGACCTCGCTGGCTGACGATGTAGCGGCGACGAAGCGCATCATCGCGTTGCAGGACGGACCAGTAATACTAGTCGGCCATTCCTACGCCGGCGTGGTGATTACCGAAGCGGGTAATGACCCAAAGGTTGTCGGGTTGGTCTACGTGGCGGCGTTCGCGCCCGGGGAAGGTGAATCCATCAATTCCGTCAGCAAACCGTATCCACCCGCTCCGCTGGGCAGTGAACTCCGGCCCGACGCTCAGGGTTTTCTAACGGCGACTCGAAAAGGAATTGCCGAAGACATGGCGCAGGATCTCACGGACGGGGAGCAGCAGATACTCACGGCGACACAGGGTCAAACGGCGGCAGCTGTCTTCGGAGCCACAGTCACGACAGCCGCGTGGAAGAGCAAGCCTTCATGGGCCTTGATTGCGGGCAACGACCGGGCGATTCCGCCGGAACTCGAGAAAGACGAAGCAGCGGCCATAAAGGCAACTTCGATCACCCTGTCGTCTAATCATCTGGCCATGCTGTCCCACCCGAGAGAAGTGGCGGAGTTGATCGAGCAAGCCGCGGCGAAAGCCAAATAGGGAATACGGGGACAGACGGGACGTTTACCGCATTTTTTCATCACATTTTTCCCGTAACCGCTATCACAGACCTGCACCAAAATCAGTGCGAAGATCACTCGACATTGCATCATGGAGAACTGTGCCCGTCTCCAGAGGCGAGGCCTTTCCAACCATTGCCAAGGCTCTTTGAAAACCGAACGAAACGATACCCAAGGCAAGCGCCGACAGCACCCAAACACTGCGCGCAAACGGGCAAGAAAAGGTCAGCAGTCAGCAGTCAGCGGAGTTTTTTCACTTCCGCAATCTGACTTCTGAATTCTGCAATCGCCCTAAGGCCAATCTTTTGAATACTTTGCCTGTAACACGTATATTATCACCAACTTAACTGTTTTTGGGTGGGGGTACCCCCCACATTTTGCCAATTCTCACTTCGCTAAAACTCATCATCTATTTTCTAATTCATAGTCTTAGGAGCAACCATAATGGCTTCATCTCTCGGTAAGTATTCCGACAAAATTTGGAAGAGCCGGAAGGACAGACGGAACGTTCCCCAGTTTTCCCGCCACTAGCTGCCCATATTTCCAATTCCTACTTAGGTATTGCTCGATACGTTCGTCCAATAGACTCGTCGTTGCGCTTCTGGCTTAATCAATATGCCGCTGATAAGAGCAATTGTGAGCACCGCAATCACCGCACCTCATATTCGGCGGACACTGTATCGAAATTGGAGTCACCTATGAGCGCCGTAACGAACGCCGTACAAATCGACCAGAAGAGCTATGAGATGCCCCCGCGAGTGGGGATCAGCATCGCGCAATTTCTCACCGTCGCCGACATCGAGCGATCGGCTCGCTACTACGAGAAGGTCTTCGGCGCTCGTATTCTGACCCTGGGTGACGGCAACGCGCCTGCGTACCTTCTGCTTGCGAATATCTGGATGATTCTGAACGTTGGGGGCGGGCCGACCCCGGATAAGCCGACGGTGACGCTCAGCGTCCCCGACCCGAATCACATCAACAGCTTTATGAATTTCCGCGTTGCGGATATTCAGGCCTGCTATAAATTATGGAAAAGTCGAGGAGCCGAGTTCATCACGGAACCAATACCCAAGTACGGCGAGATACGCTGCTACATCCGCGATCCTGACGGCTATATCATCGAAGTCGGACAGAGCACCGACCTCACGTACGGTTAACGCTCGTCGCGGGCAGAATCTGTGTGGCCCACCTTCATTCTTGCAGAACATGCGCGAGCTCTTGGCTAAGTGGGGCGGCTCAGGAATTAGAGCGGTTTCGCGCTTGCCGAGGAGCTGCCGTGTATACCCCTTCGTCCCGCGCCGAAGCCGGCGTGAAGAGGGCAAGCCCACTCGTTCTGCCACGCGTTCCATGTCGAGGCTGGTCTGACTGCGCAGTTCCTTAGCAAGCGCCACGCGCAGGCGGTTACTGTAGTCTTTGAAAAGGAAAAAACTAGCCGCGCCTTTCGAGGAGAAACTGTCTCACTGCCGGGTCCTCGGCTAGACCAATCGCCCGGTCGAAAGCGTTGATGGCATCAGGCGTCCTTCCCAGGCGTTGCAACAGGTGAGCGCGAGCCGCCCAGTAGGGCTGATAACCGGAGATGGCCTCCGGGTCGAGCCCCTCCAGTACTGCCAGCCCCGCTTCAGGTCCAACGGCTTCCGCAACTGCCGCGGCATATCCAGTTCGTGTGCCGAGCGTCGGAGATATGCGAACGAGTTGTTCGTAGAACCGCACAATCGCAACCCACTCACTCCGGCCCCTGCGCGCCCGCTCAGCGTGTACCGATTGAATCGCGGCCTCGAGTTGAAACCGGCCGGTGCGACCCCGATTCGATGCTTCGGCGAGATGGCGTTCCGCCTCTTCGATTAAGGGTAGAGACCACTGGTGCGAGTCTTGCTCCGAGAGAGGAACGTAGCGGCCGTCTGGCCGCCGCCGCTCCGCTCTGCGTGCTTCGCAGTGGAGCATGAGAGCCAGCAGACCACGAACCTCGGGTTCCGCGGGCATCAACTGCAGAAGGACCCGTGCGAGCCAGATCGCCTCCTCGGCGAGATCCCGTCCGCGCTGGTCAACGCCCGTCATGTCATCCCAGCCGATTCCGAAGGCGGCATAAATCGCTTCCAGCACGGCGTCGAGCCGCTGCGGCAGCTCATGCTCTTGCGGGACTTCGAATTGAATCCCCGCATCGCGGATCTTCGTCTTGGCACGCACCAGGCGTTGACCCATCGTCGTCGGTGAAACCAGGAAGGCATGGGCGACGCGCACGGCATCCAGGCCCAGAACCGTCTGGAGCATGAGCGGCGTGTGCATCGCCGGATCGATTGCCGGGTGGGCACATACGAACAGCAGTTTTAACCTGTCATCTGGAAACTCCGCCGACGAGGTCATCTCGTTGGACTCCTCCCTAAGAAGCAGGAGAGTAGGCTCGCTCGCTTCTGCTACTTGCTGATGACGCACATGGTCGATAATCGAGTGGCGCGCCGTCGTCATCAGCCAGGCTTCTGGATTCTGTGGCACGCCGTCTTGCGGCCACGTCGTTAGCGCTTTGACCAACGCGTCGCTGAGGGCGTCCTCGGCGCTAGCCACGTCGCGCGTGTGCGCAGAAAGGTATGCCACCAGGCGCCCATAGGACTCGCGAGCCACCCACTCGATGGTCCGGTGAGTACTCTCCTGACCGCTTCCACTCATCCCGTGACCCGGTGCAGGTATTCAGACGAAACGGGACGGACTTCCACAGCACCGATCGAAGCGGCCGGGCAGCGCGCTGCCCAATCGAGCGCCGCGTCGAGCGAGGACAGTTCCAGGATTGTGAATCCGCCCAGTTGCTCCTTCGTATCCGCGAATGGGCCATCCTGTACGCGTCGCTTTCCATCCTTAAGTTGCACCGTGGTCCCAGTCTCCGGACCTCGAAGTGGATTGCCACCGATGTAGACGCCGGCCTCGACGAGCGCCTTGTGGTACGCGCGCCAGGCGCCGAGGTACGGATCGGTTTCGTCGCTATTCCGTGCCGCAAAAGCTGCCGGCGATTCGTAGATTAGCAGGGCGAATTGCATCACTTTTCTCCTTGGGGAACAATTGTCAGTGCCTTTGTCCTCCTGCATGTCTGACGGATGACACGCGGCCCTTTCGACAGACTTCAGGAAATCTCGAGAAATTTCAAACAGGCATACTCGGCCCTTTGGATTTGCGGCGGAGTTCACTGCTCTTTGTCTGATTCAACATTCGCCTGCCTTTTCGTTCATCTCTTCAGATGACCTAATGCTGTCCCGGTCAGCGATACGGCGTCGACCCAAGCATAGGTGGAATACCTGTGATAGACAACGTCCTCCTCAAGTACAAATGCACTTATGCCCGGTCTTTCGCGCGGGGGGTGACTACATCAGTTCGGGTCATCGAAGCCATTGTGTCGACTGGCACCTCGGTTCAGCGCTTGCCGGTTCGCAGGTCGTCAGAATACCCGGCCTTCAGGCGCGGCCACTGAGCGGTGGGACGTCCGTTGGTACGCATAACGTGGTTGCCTTTAAGCCAGCCGGTCGGTGAGTTCTCCCACGTCTCCTGCCGCCCGTAGACGGTCAAGTCGAGCAACCGATAGCTGTTATCCATCGCCTCGACGCCGCGGCCGGTAGTCCAGTAGGTTTCGAAAACTCTGTCGCCGTGCCGCAAGTAGCACACCATAAGGATCATGCCCATCGGGCGCCCGGCAAACAGAGCATCGAGGGAGCCTTGCGCTGAGTACCAGGGCATCTCCCAGCCCATGAAGTCGCGGTAGCGGACGCTCTCGTCGTAGGGACCCCGGCAAAACGTAGCGTAGGTTACGTCGCGAGAGTGCAGGTAGGACAGTTCGCGGACCTGCGTGGTGAAGAACGTGCAGCCCTCGCACTGCTCGGCGGCGGGTCGGCCGGTACCCCACATGAAATAGTAGGCGATCAGCTGTCGACGGCCCTCGAACGCGTCGAGAAGCGTCACCGGGCCGTGCGGGCCAATCAGTGTGATGGCGGGGTCCACCTCTACCATCGGCAGCCGCCGGCGAGCGGCCGCGATGGCGTCACCTTCGCGCGTGTGAGCCTTTTCTCGAACCCGCAATGTGTCCAGCTCAGCCTGGAACGTCACACGATCGACTATCGCAGGATCTCCATACGCAAGGAGAAGCTTGAACGTGAGATCAGAAATCTTACTGAGGCAATTGCCGAGAACGGGCCTTCGAAACACGTCCTCCAAGGAATTGCTGAACGAGAGAAGGAGATTTCGGGCATCACCGATCGCCTTCTCGCTTCGGCACCAGACTCAATCGAGACACGGGTCGAGGATCTGAAGCGGCTGGTCGACAAGGGAATTGAGAACCTCGGCGACCTCCTCAGGAAAAACGCTCCTCTTGCTAAGCAGGAGTTGCACAGACACCTGCTCGGGGTGCAAATGTATCCAACTGAAGATGGGGAGGGTTGGTGCTACCTTGCCGAGGGAACTTGGGATCTTATGGGAAACGCACCAGTTGGGCCGATGCTCGGACAGCCCGAGGACGGGCGGAGGTTTGAGATGGTTGCGGGGGGTGGATTTGAACCACCGACCTTTGGGTTATGAGCCCAACGAGCTACCAGACTGCTCCACCCCGCACACGAATCATAACAGCGTGCTGGGGCACGGTCAAACAAGGCGAGCTTCAAACTGACACCCTGCCGCGCAGCGGGCAACGGCTCAATTTCAAATTCAGGCGAAACTATCGCAGCGTCACAGAATCGTCACACAAGAGTGTCGAGCGGCGCGGCCCTGCCGCAACGCTGCCACCCGGCAGTTCCCGTTACCTCCCGCAGTTCACCGGCTCAGTTTCTTTCGCTCGCAGGCGTCCACGATCTTTGTCGGATCAATCGCTTCCCGGTCCACCTGTTCTTCGAGAATCTTCCCGTCTTTACCCACCAGAAAATTGACGCGTCTCGGCGCTTTGTATTTGTCCACGTAGATTCCATACTCTCGCGTGACGTCGCCGCCCCAATCGCTGAGTAGCGGGAAGGTCACGCCGATCTGGTCGGCAAAGGCTTTGTTGGCGAAGGGGCTGTCCATGCTCACACCCAGAACCTGGGTATCGGCGGCTTCCAGCTTCTGCAGATTCTGCTGGAAGGCCTTCATCTGCGCCGTTCAACCACCCGTAAAAGCAAAAATGTAAAAGGCGACCACCACGTTGCTCTTGCCGCGATACTGGCTCAGCGACACATCCTTGAGATTCGATCCGTCGAAATACTGCAGCTTGAAGTCGGGAGCTGCATCGCCCACCTTCAGCTTCAACGGCGCCGGTTCAGGCTTGCTTTGGGCGCGGAGCTGCGGCCCGACCGTCGCGGCCGCGAGCACACACAATCCCAGCACTCGCATACATCTTTTTCTCTTCATGACACCCCCATCCAACCTGCTCACAAGGTTATCGTTCTTCACCAGCGAGGTCAAAGAGTAACCCCGCTCCAGGTCCCTGCCGCCCAATCCTGGTCGCGGCTTTGTACAATGGTCCCGGACGACCTTACCGGGTCCGATGAACCTCCGCACTCTTAACGACATTTTATCGAGCGTGTGCCAGCGCCGCCGCAACCGGGTCATGCTGCACCGGGAAGCTTCAGGCTGGGTGCCCATTTCTTCCGCCGAACTTTACCGCAATGTCGTAGGCGTAGCTCGCGCACTGGAATCATGGGGAATTCGCAAAGGCGACCGCGTCGCCATCCTCAGCGAAAACCGGCCCGAGTGGACCATCGCCGATTTCGCTGCCCTGTCGATCGGTGCCGTCACGGTGCCTGTTTACTCGACTCAAACAGCCGAGCAGACTTCCTTCCTCCTGAACGATTCCGGCGCGCGCGTCGTGTTTGTGTCCACCAGGGCCCAGCTGGAAAAAGTGCTGCCTATCCAGCCGCAAACACTCGTCGAGCAGATTGTCACGATGGATGCCCTCGAGACTGCGCGCGCCGTTCCCATGCAACCGCTGATGCTGTACGGGCCGGCGAATCCTGATCCGGAGTTCGACGCGCGTTCCGCGGCGATCACGCCCGATGACCTGGCCACGATCATCTACACTTCCGGCACCACCGGCACTCCCAAAGGAGTGATGTTGACCCACGGCAACATGGCTTCGAACATTTCGTGCTCGTTGGATGGATTCGGAATCGGCGACGAGGAAGAAGTGAGCGTGTCGTTCCTCCCGCTCTCGCATGTCACTGCGCGGCACGTCGATTTCGCCTTGCTCTATCGTGGCGTGGCGCTCGCCTATTGCCCTGAAATCACCCATCTGCCGGCCATGCTCAAGGAAGTGCAACCGGACATTTTTGTCGGCGTTCCCCGCGTCTACGAAAAGATTCGCCACCAGGCGATCCTGAAGACGAGAGGTTTCCCGAAAAGTGCGATCTATCGCTGGGCTCTCGGCGTGGGAAGCGCGCATCGCGCCGAGATTCTCGAGGATGCGTCGCCCAATTCTCTCGCTTGGAAAATTGCGAATCGCCTGGTTTTCTCCAAAGTGCGCGCCGGAATGGGCGGCAAAGCCGAGGAATTCCTTTCCGGAGGCGCTCCGCTCGGCCGCGAATTGGCGGAGTGGTTCGCCGACATCGGCATCCGCATTCATGAAGGCTACGGCTTGACCGAAACTTCTCCCGTCATCGCCGTGAACACGCCCCAGTCCCACAAACTTGGATCGGTTGGCAAACCGCTCTCGAATGTCGAAGTGCGAATCGCCGACGACGGCGAGGTTCTTGTTCGCGGCCCTTCGATTTTCAAGGGATACTGGAATCGCCCGGACGAGACCCGCGACGCCTTCCTCGATGGCTGGTTCAAGACCGGTGACATTGGCAACGTTGACGCCGATGGATTCCTCTCCATCACCGATCGCAAGAAAGATCTGATTAAGACTTCCGGCGGCAAGTTTATCGCGCCCCAGCCGATTGAAAATTCCCTGAAGCTGAATCCGTTCATTGGAACCGTCGTCGTGCTCGGCGACCACCGCAAGTTTCCTGCCGTCCTCATCGCCCCCCAGTTTCCCGTCCTTGAAGATTGGGCGCGGGCCAATAGCATCCACTTCGGCTCGCGGGAAGAACTGGTCGCCCACGCCAGGGTCCAGGCCCTCTATGAAGGCATCGTCGAAGAGGCGAACGCGACCCTGGCGCGCTTTGAGAAGCTGAAGCGTGTCGTCGTCATCCCGGAAGAACTCTCGGCGGCCGATGGCACGTTGACACACACCTTCAAAGTTCGCCGGCGCGGCATTGAAGAGCGCTACAAGAAGTTGATCGACGACGTGTATGCGAAGGCGGAAGCCGAAGGACGCTAGTCGAACCATTGTCATCCTGAGCGAAGCGAAGGATCCATGCATTTTGGCGGCGTCAGCAGAGTACATCCTCGCCTGGAGTAACCGCGCGCACTCCTGATGGCCATCGTCCCGTGGCTGCACCACAGGCCAATCGCGCCGTACAATAAAGATCATGACGGATTCATTCATCCTCGCAGGCAAGCAATTTCAGTCCCGTCTGATTGTTGGGACTGGCAAATACAGGTCTTTTCAGGAAACCGCGCGCGCCCTTGAAGCAAGCGGTGCTGACATGGTCACGGTGGCCGTGCGCCGGGTGAATCTCGACCGCAGCACCGAATCTCTTCTCGATTACATTGATCCGAAGAAATACTTCCTGCTGCCGAATACGGCCGGATGTTACACCGCCGACGAAACCATCCGCACGGCGCGCCTCGCCCGCGAGGCTGGTCTATCGGACTGGATCAAGCTCGAAGTCATCGGCGACCAGGCTACGTTGTATCCCGATGTCCAAGCCACACTCGAAGCCACGCGCACGCTGGTGAAAGAGGGCTTCACCGTGATGGCTTATACCTCCGACGACATCGTCGTCGCCAAGCGGCTCGTTGATGCTGGAGCCTCGGCAGTCATGCCGCTCGGCGCGCCCATCGGCAGCGGCCTCGGTATTCAAAACGCCGCCAACTTGCGCATCCTGCGCGAAATGATTACTGGCGTTCCGTTGATCGTCGACGCAGGCGTCGGCACGGCCTCCGACGCCGCCATGGCGATGGAACTTGGCTACGACGCCGTGCTGATGAATACAGGCATCGCCGGCGCGCAGGAACCCGTGCTCATGGCGGGGGCCATGAAGCATGCCGTGCTGGCCGGACGGCAGGCATATCTGGCCGGCCGCATGCCGCGCAAGCTTTATGCAACCGCCAGTTCGCCGCTGGAAGGTGTGGTGCGGTAAGTAACAACCGGACAAATCGGAACGTGAGCGGCTATGGAAGTTCTGATTAGGCTTCTTCGGTTTCCTCTGTGTACCTCTGTGCACTCCGTGGTTGACGCTTTTTCCCCGCACTTAATCTGAGTTTTCGTGGAGCACAAAAGATGAGGGCGGCCGCAAAGGCCGCCCTGTTTTTATCCCTGATCGTGCTTGCTACAGCATCTTTACGCTGTCCACGTGGATCTTGTCCCCGTCGATGTGTCCAGTGACGGCCACATGATGTCCATAGTGCTCTTTAAGGGCATCGGGATTATCTACCGTCAGAACCTTCTGGTCCGCATCGGTAACCACGACCGGGCTGGCTCCAGCGGCGATACACTTCTTCGTGCATTCCTCCGCTTTCGCATTGGCACCCTTGACCCCGCACTTGGAGTCGCTGACCCACCCATTCACGGTTTGGGCATCGCCGGCCATAGCCAGCGAGGCCGTCAGAATCAACACGGCGACAAACAACAAAGAAACGGCTTTGCGCATATTGTCCTCCTCAGATTAGTCCCCACAAAAGACGATCCGTAGACTTTATCACGGGAGGTAGGCGGATCGCATCCAGCGCCCGGCGCCGGAAGTCGTCCGGCATCGATTTTACTTACCGTTCCTGGCCCGGCCGGTCGCCGGTTTCTGCGGAGCCTCCGGCGCGACAAACACTACTTCTCCCCTCCGCGAGTAGTGCAGTTGTTCGCGCGCTTCCTTCTCAATCGCCGCTGGATTCGATTTGAGCTGCTTGATTTGCTCTGCGTCGAGCGCATTGTCCTTCTGCAGCCGGTCCACCTCGGCCTGCAATGCCTTCATCTCGGCACGCTTTTGCCGGTAGATAACCATGCCGTTCGCTCCGAAAATCGCATGCACAAGAACTCCGGCCATCAGCACCACCGCCGCCGCCGTCCCTAAAAAACGCCACTCACGCGCCAGCCACGACCAGCCCGGCCGGGTTCGTTCCACCCACTTCGCCGCAACCGCCTCAGCCCGCGGAGCTTGCTGCATAACCGCGCGCAGGCCGTCCTCCGGACGCACAAATATCCGCCCGCGCGACTGCGGTCCTAATCCGAGCTGCCCTAATCGAAGATCCATGCCTTGGCTGCCGTGCTCAACTTGCTTAACACTTCCCTGCTGCGTGCTTCGCTATATACGCGCACCACCGGCTCCGTGCCCGAAAGCCGGTAGCACACCCACGATCCGTCCGCCAGGACGAGCTTCAGCCCGTCCGTCCGCACCACCTTGGCAACTTTACTGCCACAAAACTCAGCCGGATCAGCACGTAACTTCTCAGTAAACTTCTGTTTCACTTCCGCCGTCAAGCGGAAGTTCTCCCGGAGCGGATAGAAGGAACCAACTTCGGCAAATAGGGCTTCCAGTTGCTTGCCCAGCGAGACCCCGTGCCGTGCCACCATTTCGCAACAAAGCAGCCCCGCCAGCACTCCATCCTTCTCGGGTACGTGTTTGCGAATCGACAAACCGGCGCTCTCTTCGCCGCCAATCAGAATCTTGTCCTGCTTGATCAGTTCCCCAATGTACTTGAACCCAACCGGCGTTTCATGAAGCTCGATCTTGTGCTTCTCCGCCAGCGCATTGACCAGATTCGTGGTCGCGACCGACTTCCCCACTCCGTTTTTCCACCCGCGAGTTTCAACCAGATAATTGAAGAGCAGAGCGATGACGTAATTGGGCTGAAGATAAGTCCCGTCCTCATCGACAATGCCGAAGCGATCGGCGTCGCCGTCGGTCGCAATCCCAATCCCGGCGCCGGTTTCGCGCATCTTCTGCCGCAGATCCCCAAGCAGATGGTCGTCCGGTTCGGGCGCATGCCCTCCGAAAAGCACGTCGCGGTAATCATGCACCGTGGAAACGGGAACGCCCGCCTCGCGGAGCAGCGCATCGGAGTAACCGCGCGCCGAGCCCCACATAGGATCAAACACGATCTTCACGCCGGACTTCTTGATGACGTCGAGATCGACAATCTCGCGCAGCCGCGAAAGATACATGCGGCGCGGGTCGATGGATTGCGCTTCCACCTTCGCCCCCTGCGATCCCTGCGGATTCTGGTCATAGGCTGCGATCGCCGCCTCAATCGCCTTCGTTGCTTCCGGCAGCGCGGGCGCGCCATCGGGAGTCGAGAACTTGATGCCGTTGTATTCCGGAGGATTGTGCGAGGCCGTAAAGTTGATGGCGCCATCGGCCTTCGACTGGATGACGGCATACGAAATGGTGGGAGTCGGCGCGGGCTCTGCGATCACCAGCGGCGTAATGCCGTAACTCGCCAGGATATCGGCCGCCGTTGCGCAGAACGTCTCCCCCAGAAACCGCGGATCGCGTCCCACAATAACCTTGGCTCCGCTCGGCTTTTGCGACGCCACATAGCGCGCGATCCCGTGCACTGCGCGATGCACATTCGCGAACGTGAACTCTTCCGCCACCACCGCGCGCCATCCCGAAGTGCCAAACTTGATTTGGGTCAACATTGCTCGCCTCGTATGAAGGGTCGACTCCAGGTTGCACGTTAGGCTTTCATCCGGCGTGCCTTCAGGAGTAAAGTCTGGAGGGCAAAAGAACCGTCGCCAGATCGAGTGCAACGCCTGATTCTATATGACTGACCCAGGATCTGACGGACCGAAGATATGACTGACCCAAGACTTGTTCTAACTACCTGCGGCTCCATCGAAGAGGCTCGGCACATTGCCAGCGCGCTGGTCGAGCGGCAACTGGCCGCCTGCGTCAACATCGTTCCCCAGGTGGAATCGGTGTACCGCTGGAAAGGCGAAGTGGAAAGCTCCACCGAAGTGCTGCTCGTGATCAAGACCACAGCGGATGCCTTCGAGCGACTGCAAGCGGTCCTGGTCAAATTGCATTCGTATGAAGTTCCAGAATGCCTGGAATTGACCGTCACCAATGGCAGCAAGGCCTACCTGAACTGGATTGGTGAGTCGGTGCGCTGACCCTGGCAATTTTGATTGTCATTCCGAGCGGAGCGAGGAATCTGCTCTTGGCAGCGCCCGAGAACATTGATTCGCTCAGATCGCCGCCAGCGCCTGGTCCAGATCGCCGAGGATATCCTCAACATCCTCGATCCCAACCGAAATGCGCACCATGCCATCGGTGATCCCGATCTTGCGCCGTCCTTCTTCGCCCACTGCGGCGTGCGTCATCGTGGCCGGATGCGAGATCAAAGTCTCCACTCCGCCGAGCGACTCGCCGAGCGAACACACTCGCACCTTACGCAGCATCTTGTTGGCATTCGCGAGCGAGCCGGTTTCAAACGCAATCATCGCTCCGAAGCCGGACATCTGGCGCTTGGCCAGTTCGTGCTGCGGATGGTCCTTCAATCCCGGATAGAAAACCTTCAGCACCTTCTTATGATTCGCCAGGTAGTCCGCGACTTTGCGCCCGTTGCTGTCGTGCTGCAACATGCGCACCGCGAGCGTCTTCACGCCGCGCAAAATCAGCCAGCACTCGAACGGAGACAGGATTGCGCCTGCGGCCTTCTGCAGGAACGCCAGCTTCTCGGCCTGCTCGGCCTTCGTGCACACCACAACTCCGCCGATTCCATCGCTGTGGCCGTTGAGAAACTTTGTAGTCGAGTGGACCACCATGTCCGCGCCAAGTTCGATTGGGCGCTGAAAATAAGGCGACATAAAGGTGTTATCCACCACCACTTCCGCCCCGTGCTTATGGCTCAACTCGCTGATCGCGCGCAGATCGCACAGTTCCATCAAAGGATTGGTTGGCGTTTCCGCGAACACGAGCCGCGTGTTCTTCTGGAAAGCGCGCTCGACCGCCTTCAGGTCCGACATGTTTACGTAGGTAAACGTCAGGCCAAAATTCACCAGCACCTGATTGAACAGTCGCGGCGTTCCGCCGTACAGATTGTGTCCGGCAACGACGTGATCTCCGGCTTTGAGCGTGGTGACAACGGCATTAATCGCGGCCATGCCGCTGCCAAAGACCTTGGCAGCAACTCCGCCTTCGAGCGCCGCTAGATTCGTCTCCAGCCGATCGCGCGTGGGATTCGACACCCGCGAATATTCGTAGCCTTTGTGCTTTCCGATCTCTTCCTGAACGTAGGTCGAGGACGCATAAATCGGGACGTTGACTGCGCCTGTTGCGGGATCAGGCTCCTGTCCTGCGTGAATGGCGCGTGTGGAAAAACCTTGTTGTTTAGAGTCTGGCTGTTTGGCAATCAAGAAATGAGTCCTCAGAATTCGGAATGTTTAAAGAAGAGCGTTTTCTCCAAAATGGGAAGGTTGATTACTATGTTGCTACAGAGCAAGTTTTTCAATTGCCTTAAATTTTATTTTAGCAGGTGTCAAACACACTCCGGTGATTTGGGTCACTGTGCCTCGTTAAGCCCGGTGGTAATTTAGATAGCCCGCAGCCTGTTAACAGGTTCGGGCAAGTCGTTTCTCTATTCCCTGGAGGCTGCCATGCATTCTCGCCTCTCACTCTTCGTTATTAGTCGGTCTTTCATCCAACATGTTCAGCCTCCTTACTTGATCAAAAACTGGCTGCCTTTACTAGTTATGGTAACGATCTCCACCATCGCATTCGGACAAGATTCCCTGGAGACCGGGGCCGCGGATCAGGTTTTCTCGATGGTGAACCAGATGCGCGTGGCCGCAGGGGTACCACTATTGAAGCAGGACCAACACATCGGTGAGGCCGCCACTTTCCACGTGATCGAGTTTGCAAAAAGGGAAATGCCAGCGGATCAGTATGCGGATGAGCCCTGGTTGAGCGAGCGCCTGAGAATGGCAGAAGTACGTTCGGGAATGGCCGGTGAACTCTTATTACGGGCCCGGGAGGTACAGCAAATTCCCGATAAGTTGAAAGACGACGAAACGCTGCAGAAGATTTTTCTCAACCCCAAGTTCACGCTGGCCGGTTTTGCCGCAATGCGTAGCGGGCCGTGGCTTTACATTGTCGGTGATTTTGTTCAGTTGCTGGACAATCTCTCGATTGGCGAAGTCGAGGACCTCGTAGTTGACACAGTCCAACATCGTCGCACGGCAAAGAAAATAACGCCTTTTAAAGTAGTTCCCATGCTTCCGCTTCGGGCGGTTGCGTGCGACATGGCTAAGAAGGATTCGCTCACGGTTACACCGCTTAACCCGTATACGGCTGCGGACAACATGACACCGCGCTCGAAGAGTTTCCGTATGCTCAGTTTGGCGACTCCAGATCCCCGCCTTCTATCTAATGATGTCCAAGGCCCGACGAACGATCCGAAAATCAATGCATTGTCTGTAGGAGTGTGTTTCGCCCGCAGCAAGACGTACCCGACGGGCACGTACTGGATCGCATTAGAGTTTTATAACGCGAGGGTGCTCCCTGAGTGATCGGAGGAGATTTGTCTAGTCCCCCGGCGAATTTACGCTTCACCATGCGCATATCGGGCTCACACCAGTGCATCAAAAAGAATGGACTGCAATGACAACTCCAAAATCCTGCGACTAGATTCCGCCCTCGAAAATCTTCTTGGAGAGATAGCGTTCGGCCGAGTCGGGAATCATCGTTACTACGCGCTTCCCTGCTCCAAGCCGCTTGGCGATCTCGACGGCGGCATAAACATTCGCGCCGGAGCTTGAGCCGCCGAGGACGCCTTCGCGGGCAGCCAGTTCCTTCACCATGGCGAAGGCCTGCGGGTCGGTCACTGCAATCACTTCATCGCACACGGAGCGATCAAAATTGCCGGGGATAAAGCTGTTGCCGATGCCTTCCACTTTGTGCGGGCCCGCCTTTCCCCCTCCCAGCACCGATCCCTGCGTCTCGACGGCGACGGCGTGAACCTTGGCAATGCGTTCTTTCAGATAGCGGGCGATTCCCGTAAACGTACCGGCCGTGCCACAGCCGATCGTGATCGCGTCCACGCGCCCTTCCATCTGCTCGAAAATCTCGCGGGCCGTGGTTTCGTAGTGAAAATCGGCGTTGGCGGGATTGTCGAATTGAGCGGCGAGGAAGGCGGAAGGATCGGAAGAGGCGAGGTCTTTGGCGCGACTGATGGCACCGGGCATGCCTTCGGCATCCGGAGTGCGCGTGACCTCGGCGCCGAAGGCCCGCATGATAATGACCTTTTCCTCCGAAAATTTCTCCGGCACGAAAAGCCGCACTTTGTAGCCGCGGTTTACTCCGATCAGTGCCAGGCCGATTCCGGTATTTCCCGCGGTCGCTTCGATAATGGTGCCGCCCGGCTTGAGTTTCCCATCTTTCTCGGCGCGCGCAATCAGGCCGATGGCGGCCCGGTCCTTCACGCTGCCACCGGGGTTGAGAAATTCGAGCTTGGCGAAAATGTCCGCCGACCCGGCCGGAGCCATCTTCTTCAGTTGCAGCATTGGGGTTTCGCCAACGAGCGAGGTGATGTCGTCGCTGACGCGGAGGCGGGAATTAGTAGTCGCGATGGGCACTCTCTAGAGTATGGAAAGAATGCGGCGGGCGTCAATTCAATGGGTGGTGCGGTCGCGCCCCTGCCGCGCTTTCTTCACCACGGAGTCACGGACTCACGGAGAAAGCCAATCCCTTGGACAAACTCCTCCCCTGCTGGGTTTGCGGATTTAAGAACACTACGATTGGGCGTCGGCAAGAAGCACAAACCACGGGGTACACGGAGTGCACGGAGGCCCCGACGACTTGATCAGAGTTTTCTTATGGTTTTCTCCGTGTCTCCGTGACTCCGTGGTGAAAAAAGCTATTGGCCGCCGGCCGGCGGCGCTGCCCCCGCGTAGTAGCCGCTCTTGGTCCGCACCGTGAGCTTGGCGTGGTCGGGCGATTTGGCTTCCACTTTCACTTCCCGATATCCACCCTGGGTTTTGGGCGTGGTCGGCTTGTATCCGATGGTGTACTGGGTGCGGATGTCGCGCGCAATGGTGGTGCTGATAGCGTCCACCTCGTCCAGCGTCTTGGGTAGAAATGCCATGCCGCCCGTTCTTTCGCACATCACCTGCAGCGCCCGCTTGGCGTGCCGCGCGTGATCTTCGCCTTCCAGAATGCCGATGGCGTATACCGTCGGCCCATTCTCCACTTGCAGCCGCTGCACGGCCTGCTCAAGAGTCTCGCTGCTCTCGTTGTCGTCTCCATCGGTAACTACGAAAATCACTTTCTTCTCGCGCTTGGCATTTTCCTTCAAGTGCGTCGCGGAGGCGACCACCGCATCGTAGAGCGCCGTTCCTCCCCGCGATTCAATCTTCTCCAGGCCTTCTTTCAGCTTCTTGATGTTCGAAGTGAAATCCTGGTCCAGGTAGTATTCGTCGTTGAAGTTGACGACACATACCTCGTCATTCGGGTTCGACGAGCGCACCAGGTTCAGCGCCGCCGCGTTCACTTTTTCGCGTTTCTCGCGCATCGATCCCGAGTTGTCGATGACGATGCACATGGCGACCGGAATGTCCTCATGCTGAAACGAGGTGATCGTCTGCGGGTGCCCATCCTCAAAAATGGAAAAGGCGTTCTTGTCGAGATTGGTGACGATGTGCTGCTTGTTATCGATGACGGTCGCATGCAGCACAACTTCTTCCACCTGCTTGCGGAACACGAACACGCTGCTCTCGCTGGAATCCGGGTTCTGGGCGCCTCCCGATGCCGGGCCGGTAGTGATCCTGGCGTCGGGCGCAGTTCCGACCTGCTGTGCGTTTCCATTCGGCGCGGCCTGAGCAGACGGCGGCTGCGGACTCGCAGGTGCTTGTGCGCTTGGGGCCCGTTCGGGCGGCTGGGCGGCGGATCCCGCGGTTTGAGAGTTCGCCAGAAATTGAGCGGCCAGCAGGAAGAAAAACAGAAGAGCAACGCTATTCCGTCGGCGCATAGTAACCCGTCTTCGCATAAACCCGCAGGGGCGGCAATCCTTTTGGCGGAATCAGTTTTACCTTGATCTTACGCCATTTGCCATCGTGCACCGGGTTCTTAGGACGGTATCCAAGAACATACTGGTTGCGCAACTCAATCCCGATTTTTGTGGAAACATCGGCCAGGTCATTCGGATTATCGATGGTGAAGGCGCGTCCGCCCGTCAGTTCGGTCACATCGCTCAGCAAGGTCGGCCCCAGCCGTTCTTCCTCGGTGGGGAAAAAGTGATCGTAGATCCCGATCGCATAAATCAGAACATCGGCCTCTTTGACCATCGAGCGAATCTCGCCTTCGGTGTAGCGGCTGTGGTTGTCGCCACCGTCGGAGATAATCAGCAACGCCTTCTTCGGATACTTGGCCTGGCGCATCTTGGTCACGCCGAGATAAATCGCATCCAGCAGCGCAGTGCGGCCTTTGGGGATCGTATAGACAAGCCGCCCCTGAATGTCGTCGACGGAGCTGGTGAAATCGGCGAGTTCCTCCGGCTTGTCGGCGAAGGTGATCAGGAAAAACTCATCCTGCGGGTTCGCCGTCTTGAAGAACTCAATGACGGCCTCGCGGGCCCGCTCGATCTTGCTGCTCATGCTGCCGCTCATATCGAAGATCACACCCAGCGAAATTGGCGCATCCTCGCTCGAGAAGGTCTTGATTTCCTGCTGGTCCTTGCCTTCGAAAAGGTTGAAGTTTTCCCGGTCCAGTCCGGTCACCAGCCGGTTCATCGGATCGGTAATGGTCACCGGCACCAGAACCAGGTTTACATCCACTTTGTAAGGCTTGGTGTGCGTGCGAAGCGACGGATCGCCCTCAGGCTCGGCTGGAGGCCGAGGCTGAACCCTGGGCTGGATATGGACGTCTTCGGTCGAGTTTTGGGCAGCGCCTGGGAGTGTGCAGCAGGCAGACAAGGTTAAAACGATGGCGAGCCAAACCCAACCCGAGAACCGTTTGCCGCACAGCATAGGCCCTACTGAATCCGTGCGAATACGTGCCTGGAAGGTCGAGCCGCCCCCACAAAGCGGGCCCAACAACCTCTCTCAGCCGGATACTAGCACAGTCTCGAAAAAGAGTTGAGCGCTTTTTCGGCCCTGCTACCCTCTGATTCAGCGAATCCGCAGGCAGTTGCCTGCCCTCAACTCCGCGCCCGCACCCAACCCTGCCGCGCCCGCCTGCTACAATTTTGCGTTCGGCATCCATGGCCCTCATTTCTCCATTCCGCGCCTGGCGTTACGCCCCGGAGCAGGTTGCAATCCGGCAGGTTGTTACCCAGCCTTATGACAAGATCACGCCGAAAATGCAGGAAGGCTATTACCAGGCTAGCCCCTATAACCTGGTCCGCATCATCCTCGGCAAGCGTGCCGAGTCCGATAGCGCCTCTGAAAATGCCTATACCCGGGCTGCCGCCTCCTTCCAAAACTGGCGCCAGACGGGCGTTTTGAAGCAGGATCCAGGCCCGTCCCTTTACCGCTATTCGCAAACATTCACTATTCCCGGGGCCCAGTCTGCCGCCGAGCGTCAAGGCTTCATCGCCCTCGGCCGGATCGAGGAATATTCCGCCGGCGTCGTCTTTCGCCATGAGCAAACACTTGCCAAGCCGAAGGCCGACCGGCTCGACCTGCTGCGCTCGACTCGCGCCCACTTCGGGCAAATCTTCATGCTCTACAGCGGTGGGGGCAAAGTCGACGCGCTCCTCGATGCAGCGTCGGGCAACGCCTCGCCCGACATTGATGTCACCGACGAATACGGAGTCATTCACCGCGTGTGGAGAATCTCCGATCCCGCGGCCATCCAAACCGCGCAGGATCTGATGCGGGATCGAAAGCTGATCATCGCCGATGGACATCACCGCTACGAAACCGCCTTGGCCTATCGCAACGAGCGGCGCGCCGCGGCCGATACCGGGTGGGGCGGTCCCACTCCCTACGATCGCGTGATGATGACCTTCGTCGACATCGATCGCCCCGGGCTCGTGATTTTGCCCACCCACCGCGCCGTCTTTGGCCTGGCGCCGTCCAAGGTTGCCGCGTTCCCGGCCGAGGTCCGGCCATTCTTTAACGTGGAAGAAGTCGACCCCGAAATTGACGCCGCGCGCGCTACCACGATTCTCCGCCAGGCCGGCGTCGCGGGTACCGCCTTGCTTGCCATTGCGCGCGATCGCGCCTTCCTTTTGCACACGCCAAAAGCCATCGGCACCGCCCTGTTTGGCAGCCTCTCGCTCAGGCAGCAGGCGCTCGATGTGGTGCAGTTGCACAAATGCCTGCTCGAAGGTTGTTTGGGCATTTCCGAGGATGCAATTCGCGATCAGCAAAACGTCTCTTATATACGCGAGGCTGCCGAGGCGCTCGCCGAGGTGCGCGACGGCCGCGTGCAGATGGCGTTTCTGATGAATGCCGCGCGCATGCAACAGGTCCGCGACATCGCTCTGGCCGGCGAAGTGCTCCCCCAGAAATCCACCGACTTCTACCCCAAACTTCTGAGTGGTTTAACGATCTATGCGCTGGACTAGCCTTAAAGGGCGCGGCTGAAACACCGCGTTGCCATGCCCGCCACGACAAACAAGACGTTGGCCCTGCTGCTGGCCATCCTCACGTTGTTACCGGCCGCCACCTCGGCCGACGAGAAGCAGCTTTCCGTCTATGCTCCCGTCGCCACTTACACGCTTCCCGTCGTGGAGCGCGCGGGTCACGAATACGTGGGCCTGCTCGAACTGCTTGAGCCTTTGGGCCGCGTAAGCAGCGACTCCTCCGGCAACCGTTTCCAGATTCGCTTTGACGCGATCGATGGCGAATTTGTGGCGGCCCGGGCTCGCGCTCGCGTCCACGGGCGCGATCTTGATCTGACCGCTCCGTTTCTCCTCGAAAACTCGCGAGGTCTGGTTCCGGTGGCGTCGCTCGCCACTTTGTTGCCGCGCTTTCTGGGAACGTCCGTAAATTTTCACGAGAGCGCGCGGCGCCTGTTCATCGGAGACGTTGGCATCCATCCTGGCTTTCAGTTGGAATCCGCTCCCCAGCCGCGGCTGGTGCTGAATTTCAGCGCGCCCGTCAATCCCACCGTCTCCACCGAACCCGGCAAGGTGCGCATGGTTTTCAAACGCGATCCGGTTATCTCGCCGGGAAGCCAGTCAATCTCGTTCGAAAGCCAGGTGATTACCCAAGCCACCTATTCCGAGGCCAACGGCTTGGCCGAATTGGATGTGGCTGCCAACACCCCGCTGATCGCCACCTTCAGCAATAGCGGGAAAACCATTACGTTATCGGTGGCTCCCGCGGCCGCGAATCCGCCGGCGCAGCCAGCCAATCCGGCGCAGCCGCCGGCCCCCGCCGCCAACGCGACAGCCATAGCGCGCGTGCTTGCCGTTGTCGATCCCGCACACGGCGGCAACGAACGAGGCGCGGCCCTGACCGATCAGCTCGCCGAAAAAGACGTGACCCTCGGCTTCGGGC
Organism: uncultured Acidobacteriaceae bacterium; assembly: GCA_963791085.1. Taxonomy (GTDB): domain Bacteria; phylum Acidobacteriota; class Terriglobia; order Terriglobales; family Acidobacteriaceae; genus Acidiflorens. The sequence continues at coordinate 2,307,204 of CAWBQG010000001.1, forward strand.
GCTTGCTCCGCCATGAACTGGAACTTCGCGGGTTTGCGGTTGTGTTGTTGCGCGACAACGACAATACCGTGCCGCTCGATCAGCGCGCCGGCGCGGCGAATGCCGCGAAGGCTGCCGTCTACATCGGCCTGCACGCGGCTTCGCAAGGCAGCGGCGTCAACGTGTACACCGCTTTGCTCCCGGTTGAAGATGCCAGCGAGGGAACATTCCGTGCCTGGAACTCCGCGCAATCATCGGCCCTGCCGCTCAGCCGGACGGTTGCCGCCGCCATCGCCGCCGCGATGCAGAAGAAACAATTCCCGGTGCGCGAATCTTCCGCTTCCCTGCGCCCGCTCAATAACATGCTGATGCCCGCTGTCGCCGTGGAGCTGGCGCCCGGAGCCAATGGCATCTCCGACCTTAGTTCCGCCAGCTATCAGCAGCAGGCCGCGTCCGCAGTCGCCGACGCGCTCCTCGGCATGCGCGATCACCTGGGGGTTCAACAATGAAGCCCAACAGTGAATCGCAACCACGAAGCTCAACAACAAGGCGCCGCCAATGAAGGCTGAACAATGGAGATCGAACCATGAGGGTCGAAAAATGAAGGCTGAACAATGAGGGTCGAGCCATGATCCCCCGCCAGCTGTTGATCGCGATCGCCGTCATGATCGTGCTGGTGATCGCCCTGGGCTTTTACTTCCGCCAGATGCGGCAACAGGCGATTGCGCTCGAGCCCTCGGCGGCCGAAACGCTTCCCGTGACGCCGCCCGCCTCCGGCCCCACCGAGACCGTCGCCCTCTACGTGGCCAGCGATGCCGCCGGACAGCTTCGCGCCCAGTCCGCCCAAATCCCGCTTCCCGGCGGACGCCAGCAGCGCGCCGAGGAGTTACTGCGCGCGCTGTTGCGCACTTATCAACTGCCGGGCGCGCAGCATCCTTTGTCGCCTGCTTCGGACATTCGCAGCATCTATCTGGTCGATCCGGGCGCGGCTGTGATCGATCTGAATGCGCCTTTCGCCGATCAGCATCGCTCCGGCATCATGGTCGAACAGCTCACCGTGAACTCGCTGGTAGAAACTCTCGCCGTAAACGTGCCCGGAATTCAGAAGGTAAGAATTCTGGTAGACGGCCAAGCCCGCGACACCCTGGCCGGCCACGCCGACCTGACCGACTGGTTCGACGTAACAGCGGTGGAGCAGGCGGGCGGGCGGTGAGTATCTCGAGAAGTATCTCTGATGAAGTCGAAGCGTCCCGGCGGGTGGCCTCGCCTGGCGCATTCAAGACGACTTACGAGAGTTTGAAAGATGTAGGCCGGGCCATCCCGCCGTTCACTCCCACCCCCAGGGAGTGGCTGGTTACTCGTGTAACCTAGAAACAAATGGCGGCAAATGATAATCTTATGTTAAACAGCGCTGCTTTGGGGAAGCGCGAGGGGACAAGCGATAGAGAGCACAGCGCGTGCTGCGCGCTGAGGAGCAGTTAGCAATGCCGCCCAAGCGCGCTGACCGAAAGCCGAAGCGCCCCTCCGCTACATCCAACTCCACTTCAACCGATCGTCTCCTGCAGGAGAACGACGCCAGCTTTCGCATCCTGTTCGTAAACAACCCGCAGCCAATGTGGGTCTACGATCTCGGGACCCTGCAGTTTCTGGAAGTCAACAACGCTGCTATTGTTCGCTACGGTTATTCCCGGGACGAATTTCTAAGCATGCGTATAACCGACATTCGGCCGGCGGCAGACGTTCCTCGTCTGCTTGAGCACGTGGCTAAGAACCAGACAGCTCTTCAGCACTCCGGGTAGTGGACGCACAAGCTCAAGAACGGCAAGTTGGTCGAGGTCGAGATCATTTCCCACTCCCTTACATTTGGCGGCCGCGGTGCAGAGCTGGTTGTGGTGCACGACGTAACGGAGCGGAACTTGGTCGAAAAGGCGCTGCGGGAAAGCGAGGAACGCTATCGCGAACTGATCCAGGGCGTCAAAGACTACGCCATTTTTATGCTCAGTCCTTCCGGTCAGGTGGTCAGTTGGAATCAAGGGGCGGAACGGATCAAAGGTTATAAGGCCGGGGAAATTATCGGCAGTCACTTTTCGCGCTTCTACTCGGCGGAGGACGTGGAATCCGGCGCGCCAGAGAGACACCTTCAGCAAGCAATCTCCGATGGTCGCCACGAGCAACAGGGCTGGCGCGTGCGGAAGGATGGATCGCGGTTCTGGGCGGATGTCGTGTTTACCGCAGTTCGAGACCAGAAAGGCGAACTGCGCGGAATTTCCAAAATCACACGTGACATCACTGAACGCAAGGAGGCTCACGAGGCTCTTAAGCGGGCGGAACACAAGTACCGGCAGATTTTTGACGAAGCGGTCATAGGCATATTCCAGAGCAGTCCCGATGGGCAATATCTGACCGTAAATCCCGCTCTGGCTAGGATGTTGGGGTACGACTCGCCCGAAAACCTGTCGGCTAGCATCACGGACATCGGGTCCCAGCTATACGTTGACCCGGCGCGCCGGCGCGAATTTCAGGAGTTGCTGGAACAGCGCGGCGTAGTGCACGCCTTCGAGGTTCAGCTCTACCGTAAAGACGGCAGCAAGGTGTGGCTCTCTGCCACTTGTCGGGCCATCCGCGAGGGCGGCGTAACCGTCCGCTACGAAGGAATGAACGAAGACATCACCGAGCGGAAGCTGATGGAAGATCAGCTCCGCCAGGCGCACAAAATGGAAGCTGTCGGACGGCTGGCGGGCGGCATCGCACACGATTTCAACAATATGCTCGGCGTCATCACCGGATACAACGATCTGCTGCAACTCCAGCTTCCCACAGACCATCCGCTTCAAAAGTACGCTCAAGCAATCGCAAAGGCCGGGCGGAGCGCCGCCGTCCTTACTCGCCAGTTGCTCGGTTTCAGCCGGAAGCAAGTGATTAGTCCTGTCCTTCTCGATATCAATAACGCCGTCGCCAAAATGGAGAATATGCTCGGTCGGTTAATCGGCGAGCACATCCAGGTTACGTTCAAACACGAGGCCGAGGCGGGGCTGGTGATCATCGATCCGGGCCAAGTGGAGCAGATCGTAATGAACCTGGCGCTCAATGCTCGTGATGCTATGCCAAAAGGAGGCAAGCTTAGCATTGAGATTGCGAACATCGAACTGGACGAAACGTATGCCCGTCAGAGCGGCTACGTGATTCCCGGTTCTTACGTCATGCTGAGCGTGAGCGATTCCGGATGCGGAATGGATAAGCAGACTCAGGCGCACATCTTCGAGCCGTTCTTCACGACCAAGGGTCCGGGAGAGGGTACTGGCCTTGGGTTATCCACGGTGTACGGAATCGTAAAGCAGAATGAAGGCTACATTCAGGTTCACAGCGAACTGGGCGAAGGAACCACGTTCAAGACTTACTTCCCGCGCGTGTCCGGAGTGGCATCGGCTGACCAGCCTTCTCAATCCTCACCGCTGGCGGGAGGCTCGGAAGTCATCCTCCTGGTGGAGGATGAAGAAGATTTGCGCGAACTGACCCGCACCTGCCTGGAAAGCCACGGCTACACAGTTCTTGAGGCCGCGGACGCGACTGTAGCAATGGATATTGCCCGACAGCATTCGGCGAGGCTTGATCTGTTGCTAACCGACGTGATTATGCCGGGGAAAAGCGGACGAAGCTTAGCTGATCAGTTGCTGGAGCTGCAACCCAGCCTCAAAGTGCTCTACATGTCAGGCTATTCCGGTAATTTGGTTGCCCAACACGGGGTTCTGGACCCGGGCACGCTGCTCCTTGAAAAACCCTTCACGCTTCACTCGCTGCTCACCAAAGTCCGGCAGGCGCTCAACAACGAGCCGACCGCAAGGTCCGTCGGCGCCCGATAGCTTAGTTCGGACTCGGTTTCGGTCCTGTTTTCGTAAGAGCGAGAGAAATCCCGTCTAAGCTTCGCTTGGGCGGGGATTTTCTCGACCGCTGATTCACGCTTTGAGTCGGGGGGAAAACCGGGGAAGCCCGGGGGAAAGACGGGACGTAATCCCGTTTCTTGCGAGCACAGCGCTCCCAGTCACGACATCCAGGAGTTCAGCCGCTCGGAAACCGGACAACTCGGTCCCGCTCACCCCGGAGGCAAGCCGCGACCCTCCATAGCACACCTTGTCAAGCCCCCTTTGACCCCGCAAGGACCTCCCAAGCCATTTCGTTTGTTGTCTCTGCGCGTCTTGTACGTACATATTTGACTGCCAAAAAATATTTTGTTCGCCCATATTTCGCCTTTTTCATCACAAATCATCCGTGCTCCTGGTCACAGACACGCCGGCCGGACCCGTGCAAGAATGGCGATCTGATTGGGGGAGTTAGTCGTGTGTCCGTCAACCAAGGCGGCCCTCGAAACTGCCCCAAAACCATTTTCAGCAACATTTTGGAGCTAAGTCCTTATTCCCGAATACTTTCCATGTAAGTCTCTATTTCTCAATACTTTGCCGCTAAAGTCTTGATTTCAATAGACCGGGGGGTGGGGGGTAGGTGTGGGGGGATACCATTAAATACGGGACAATCCCCTTGTAACTAACGGGCAAAGCATCCAGGGAAGACTTTAACAGTGGAGCGTTCGCGCGAGGGCGTCCGCGCCGCACTGGCAGGACTCCACACTGTTAGAATTTCGCCGATGATCTTTCGCAGCGATAACCGTGCTCCTGACCAGATTCGTCCTGTCACCATTACTCCCGACTTCATCTCGACCGCGGAAGGTTCGGCGCTGATCGAGATGGGCAACACGCGCGTCATCTGCACCGCTTCCGTCGAAGAAACTGTTCCTTCATTTCTGCGCAATTCGGGCAAAGGATGGATTTCCGGCGAATACGGAATGCTGCCGCGCGCGACCCTGACGCGCACTGCGCGCGAATCGGCGAAGGGAAAACAAAGCGGACGCACGCAGGAGATTCAACGCCTGATCGGACGTTCGCTGCGCGCGGTCGCGGACTTGCAGCGCCTCGGCGAGCGCACCATCTGGATCGATTGCGACGTGATACAGGCTGACGGCGGCACGCGCACGGCTTCGATCACCGGAGCTTTTGTCGCGCTTGGGCTCGCGCTGCAGCGGCTGATCGACGCGGGCACTCTGACGGCCGCGCCCATCAAGGACTTCGTGGGCGCAATCAGCGTGGGCATCGTGGATGGCGAGGTGCTGCTCGACCTGAATTACGAGGAAGATTCGCGCGCCGATGTCGATATGAACGTGGTGATGACGGCGGGCAACAAGATCGTCGAACTGCAGGCCACCGCCGAACATCAGGTCTTTGACGACGATCAGCTGGCAAAAATGATGTCGCTGGCTCGCCAGGGAATCCAATCGCTGATCGCCAAACAACAAGCCGTGCTGGGAATGTTGGCATTGCGCCAGTGATCTCCAGTCGCGCGACGTGCTTATCCTTGACGCAGCGGATTTTCATTACCGTGCGTGCAGGTTTAGAATGATCGGATATTTCCGCACTGATAAAGGAGGATTTATGAAACTTACCCCGGGCAAGCTGGCCGGTATGAAAGCCGTATCGAACCAACACGGTGTGATCGCTGCCGCTGCCATGGATCAGCGTGGCTCGCTGCAGAAGTCTCTGGCCAAGGAAAAAGGCTCGGCCGTCACCGACGCGATGATGGAAGAGTTCAAGACACTGGTCACCGAAGTCCTTACCCCGCACGCCAGCGCTATCCTGCTCGATCCCGAGTGGGGGTTGCCGGCTTCCAAGCGGCGCGCCAAGAATGCAGGCTTGCTGCTGGCGTATGAAAAGACCGGCTACGACAAAACCGGCCCCGGCCGCCTGCCCGACCTGCTCGATCACTGGTCCGCCAGACGCCTGAAGGAAGCGGGCGCTGACTGTGTAAAGATTCTGCTCTATTACACTCCGTACGATCACAAAGAGGTAAACGAGACCAAGCACGCGTGGGTGGAGCGCATCGGCGACGAATGCCGCGCCAACGACATCCCATTCTTCCTCGAGTTCGTGGGCTACGAAGAGGGAGCGGACGAAAAGGGCATGGAATACGCCAGGAAGAAACCGCACATCGTGACCGAGAGCATGCGCGAGTTCAGCAAAGACCGCTACGGCGTGGATGTTCTCAAAGTGGAAGTGCCCGTCAACATGAAGTGCGTGGAAGGGACAAAGTCGTTCGGCGGCGAGAAGGCCTATACGAAGAAAGAAGCCATCGAGCTGTTCCACAAGGCCGCGCACGCCGCGACCAAGCCCTTCATTTATCTTTCGGCTGGAGTCAGCAACGCGGAATTCAGCGAGACGCTCGAACTGGCCGGCGAGTCTGGAGTGAAGTTCAACGGCGTGCTGTGCGGGCGCGCCACCTGGAAAGACGGCATCCCGGTCTATGCGAAGCATGGAGCGGATGCGTTCCGCAAGTGGCTGGAGACCGAAGGCGTGAAAAACATCAACAACGTCAACGGCAAGCTGAAGGCCGCTACTTCGTGGTATTCGATCTACGGCGTCGAGCCCGCGCTGGCGCACGTTTAAAACGCGGGTGCTCCGAATTCAAGGCGGGTCTTATGACCCGCCGTTTTCATTTTCAGTAATCATGATGGATTGGGAGCGATTGCGACTCGCGATTGCTCGAAACTCGCGACTCGGAGCTTGAGGCTCATACATGGCCGACCGCAAAACCGCACTCATCACCGGCGCATCGTTCGGCATTGGACTGGAACTAGCCCGCATCTTCGCCGGCGAAGGACACAACCTGGTGTTGGTGGCGCGCAGCGCCGACAAGCTCCGCCAACTGGCTTCGGAACTCGATAAGACCCACAGCACGCGGTCGCTGATTCTGGCCGCCGACCTAACCGACCCCGGAGCTCCCGCCTACATCCTCGATCAAACGACTCGCGCCAACATCGTGGTGGATTTTCTGGTCAATAACGCGGGCTTCGGACAGTACGGCCTGTTCGCCGAAAACGATCTTGAAGAATGTCTCGGCCAGATCCAGCTGAACGTAACCGCGCTGACTCACCTGACGCGCCTCTATCTGCCGGAGATGATCGAGCGCAAAAGTGGCCGCATCCTGAATGTGGCGTCCACGGCGGCATTTCAGGCCGGGCCGCTGATGGCCGTTTATTACGCCACCAAGGCCTATGTGCTCCATTTTTCCGAGGCCATTGCGAACGAACTTCAGGGGACAGGCGTCACCGTCACCTGTCTGTGCCCGGGTCCAACGGCTACCGAGTTCCAGGAGCGCGCGAAAATTACGGGCATCCGGCTGACAACATATGGAACGATGGATGCTCGCACGGTGGCGGAAGACGGTTATCGCGGGTTGATGGATGGCAAGCCGGTTGTCATCTCGGGCTTCAAGAACTGGCTGGTGGCGCAGTCGGTGAGGTTCGCACCCCGGCGACTGGTTACGGCCGTGGCGCGGAGACTTCAAGAGAAGTAGTTGATGATCGAGCGATGGGCGTTCCGTCCGGCCCGGCCTAGCCAGGCTGTGACCACATGATTCTTCTATGCTGGCAGCGCCGAGGGCGAGGCGCCCTCGGAACCGCCGGCAAGGTGTCGGCGCTACTCTCCATGCGCCTGTCGAAATAATTTCGCGTCCAGGTTCTAGTTGCTCTGCGGCGCGGGCTCCGGCATCGACATTCCACCAATGATCCGCCAGTCCTTTCCTTCCTGGAGCCACGTATGGGTGATGCGGATGGTATGCGCCTCTCCCTTACCATCCTTGTCCAGCCATTTGAACGTGACCCGGTAGTAGGTCATCGCGATGTTCCCGGTGAGTTGAATCCTCGCGGGCTTCACCTCAACGGTTTTGAAGGCCAGACCCTTCGAAGTTTGCGAGGTGATCCAGTCGGTGATGTGATCCTTGTCAACGGGTGAGTCGCTGACCGATGGCCAACCAACGAAGCGCTTGTGCCATAACTCCCGGTAGGCAGGCAAATTATTACTCTGCACGTAATCCCAATACGCGTGCTCAAGATTCCAGACAGTTTGCTCACTGTTGGAGGCCTGGTCTGACACTGACGATTGGGCCTGCTCGGCGAATGAAAGCGCCGCCGAGCAGAGCGAGAGACAGAGAAGCACGCGCAAGACACCGGTCATTGATCTTCCTTTTGAAGGGTCTGAGTTGAGTTGTAGAACACGCTGCACGACGTAAGACGCGGCAAGCCGCGTTTCTACGTTACCTTGCTTTGCGGCCTTCCAATGCGGCCTGCACGCGGCTGTGGTGGCGACTGTAAGAAAAGTACACAACCATGCCGATGATCAGCCAGATAATCAATCGCGCCCAGTTGATCCAGCCAAGCTTGTACATCATGTAGCTGTTAAACAGAATGCCCATCACCGGCACGAACGGCACCCACGGCGTCCGGAAGGGGCGAGGCTGATTAGGGTTCGTGTAGCGCAACGCCATCACCGAGATGCAGACAATCACAAACGCCAGCAGCGTTCCAATGTTCACCATCTTTCCAATGTCGTCAATCGGAGTCAGGCTGCCGACGACCGCCGCCAGCATTCCAACCAGCATGGTGTTCTTCCACGGAGTCCGAAAGCGCGGGTGAATATCGGCGAAGAATTTCTTGGGCAGAAGACCGTCATTGGCCATTGAGTACAAAACTCGTGTCTGTCCGAGAAGCATGACGAGCATCACGCTGGTGAGGCCGGCCAGAGCGCCGAGAGTAATGATGTGGGATGCGACGGCAAGGTCCCGATCCAGGAACGCGCGCGCCACGGGCGCTTCGATATTGATGTCGCGCCACGGCACCATCCCGGTCAGAACCGCCGACACGGCGATATACAACACGGTGCAGATCAAAAGCGAAACAATGATGCCGATGGGAAGGTCGCGCTGGGGATTCTTCGCCTCCTGTGCAGTGGTCGAAACGGCGTCGAATCCGATATAGGCGAAGAAGATATAGGCTGCTCCGGCCCCGATCCCGGAGAATCCGAAGGGCGCAAAACTCGCCCAGTCCGTTCCCCAGTTGGCGGCGTTGATGTAGTGGATACCGAGCCCAATCACAAAGAGGACAACCGCAACCTTGATGGTCACAATGGTGGCATTGAAGCGGGCGCTCTCCTTGATGCCTACAACAAGGATCGCCGTTATTACCAGAGCGATCACGAAAGCAGGCACATTGACGCCGATTTCATATCCGAAGAGATGAGGCGCGTTCAACAGGTCATGCGCTCTTTGCAACAGATCGGGCGATTGCGCGGCCATGACCGCGCTCTTGGCTTGCAGAAAAGCCTGAGTGCCGGGCACCAGCGTGGGATCGGCGGCCAGTGCCATCTGGCGAGCTACCGTGTCTTCCGCGGTGTGAAGTCCGGTCCAGTGGTCATACGCCAGCCAGAGCGGCATTTTGATATGAAAAATATTAAGCAACTCGATAAAGTGATTCGACCAGCCCGAGGAAACGGTGCTAGCGCCCATCGCGTATTCGAGCGTCAGGTCCCAGCCGATGATCCAGGCAATAATTTCGCCCAACGTAGCGTACGCATAGGTATAGGCGCTGCCCGCCAGCGGGATCATCGCCGCAAATTCTGCGTAGCAAAGCGCGGCAAAGGTACAACCCAAACCGGAGAGCACGAAAGAGAGCATCAACCCCGGTCCGGCATAGTGCGCGCCCAATCCAGACATCACGAAGATTCCGGCGCCAATCACCGCACCCACGCCGAGAGCCGTCAATTGGAAAACGCCCAGCGTGCGCTTCAAGCTGTGCGAGCCAGTCTCTCGCGCCTCCTCCAATAGAAGCGTCAGCGGCTTTTTCGCAAAGAGGTCAGTCATGAGGTGCGTCTCTCCTATCCAATGAAACCTGTCCAATCAAACTGAAGTTCTATCGGCGCGCAGCGACCACAGGTAGTAGACCGGAATCCCGAGCAGAACGATGATCAACCCCGGCCACGTGTATTGCGGCTTGTAGCGTAACAGCACAATGTCAATAAACAAAGCCATGAGGATATAGATCGCGGGCAGCACGGGGTATCCAATCGCCTTGTAGGGGCGCTCGGCGTCGGCATGCGTGCGCCGTAAAACGAAAAGTCCGAAAATCGTCAGAATGTAAAACACGAGCACCGCAAAAATAATGTAGTCAAGCAACTGGCCGTAGCTGCCGGAGACGCACAGAATCGCCGTCCACACCATTTGCACCATCAGCGAGACGACGGGAGTCTTGTAGGCCGGGTGCAATTTTGCCACGTTGCGGAAGAACAAGCCGTCCTTGGCCATCGCGTAGTAAACGCGCGCGCCCGCCAGAATCAGGCCGTTGCAGCAACCAAAGCCGGAAATCATGATGGCGATCGCCATCAGCTTGCCGCCGTAGGAACCAAACATCTGCGTAATGACGGCGGTGGCAACGCGATCTTCGCTGGCATATTGAATGCCGCGTTCCACAAGAGTGGAACCAGTCGGACTTCCCCACAGCGGAAGCGCTCCAAGATAAATGAAGTTACACCCGATATAGAGGGCGATGACGACGCCGGTGCCGAGCGCCAATGACAACGGAAGATTGCGGCTGGGATTTTTCACTTCGCCCGCAGTAAAGGTCACGTTGTTCCAGGCGTCGGCTGAAAACAGCGACCCTACCTGAGCGATCGCCAGCACGGTAAGCGTCGAAACCAGCATGCTTGCGCCCATACCGCCGCTGACATCATGCAGCGTACCGAGTCCGGCATTCTTCCAGAAGTTCGCCCCGAAATTTACGGCGATGGCCTCCGCGTTGCGGCCGATAAAAACTCCAAAAATCACCAGCCCCAGCAAGGCGGAAACTTTGGCGGTGGTGAAAATATTCTGGATGAGCGCGCCCGTCTTCACTCCGAAAATATTGATGATCGAAAGCGTCACCACCACCAGAATCGCAACCAGGTTCTGCGTGTTCAGCCCTACATCCATCCCTCCCAGCACCATCGGACCAACCGGAAACCTGGGAACCTTCCAGAAGTGGAGAATCCAGTGGCTGGAGGAAATCGCCGGCCAGAAGATGCCGAGGAACTTGCCGAACGCCACGCCCACCGCGGCAATCGTGCCCGTCTGGATGACAAGAAACAAAGTCCAGCCGTAGAGAAAACCCCAGAGCGGCCCCAACGCCTCGCGCAGATAGACGTACTGGCCGCCCGCGCGGGGCATCATGGCCGCAAGCTCTCCGTAACAGAGCGCGCCCACGATCGTGAGAAACCCGGTGATGAGCCAGGCCCCGATCAGCAGCGCGGGCGATTGCACTTCGCGGGCAATTTCCGCGGAGACAATGAAGATGCCCGAGCCGATCATGGAGCCCATCACGAGCATGGTCGCGCTGGTCAGGCCCAGACCTTTGACAAGTTCCTGGTCCTGATGGGTGTGACGCTCCCAATCGCTGACGTTCGCAGCGGGAACTGGCGGTAAGACGCTCTTGCTCACGAACCTCCTAGCAGGCTGCGGAAAAAATGTTCTTCGCGCCGCAATCTCACCTCAGCGGCTAAAGCCCGCGCTGAAAACAGGTCAGTTATCGCAGCGGTAAAACGCTGCGCCACCCCGAATCGATTGCCACGATGAGCTTTTCAACTTTACCGCAGAACTCGCAAGAATTCCTCTGCTGATTTGCGAGGATCCCGTAACAAGTCGGATATCACCGCAACCGCGTCGGCGCCGGCTTCGATCACCGACAGGGCATTCGCGCGAGTGATTCCGCCGATCGCGACCAGAGGCTTGCGCGTCAGTTCCCTTGCCCGGCGAACACCTTCGAGGCCAACGACCGGATCTGGATTCACTTTGCTCGAGGTGGTGAACACCGGCCCAATCGCCAGATAGTCGGCCGAGGTACGGCCGGCTTCGACAAGCTGTTCGGGATTGTGCGCGGAGACGCCCAGCCAGCGCGTCGCGCCCTGGGCATCGGCGCCAATGATGCGACGCGCGGCCTCGGGAGACAAATCATCCTGCCCGACATGCAGTCCGTCGAACCCGGCAGCCAGGCAAAGGTCGGCGCGGTCGTTCATGATGAGCCGCATGCGCTCGCCGACAAGACGCTTCAATTCCCGCGCGTGCTCAAGAATCTGGCGGGCACTCCCGGATTTGTTACGGTACTGAAGCAGAGTGACGCCGGCACCAGCCAACTCCTCAGCTGAGCCGAACATGGCATTGGCATGGGGAAAACAAGAGGCGTCGAGAATGGCGTATAGGCGCGGAAGCATCATCGCGAACATCAGAGTGTATGCGTTTCCGATGGGAGTGTCATCACCGGGAAACAGGGAGGCGCACGCGTATTTCGCGGCCACCGGCCAAAGCGACGTCACCGAACGGCGGGCGAGGTGACGCGAACGGTAATGCATTCGCGCTCGCGCTCGAGCTGGCTTTACTCATTGGTTATGTCACAGTCTGGTTATGTCACAACCGGTTACGTCACACGCAAGCGTGATCGAGATCACCGCGCTTGTGGTCGAAAAGGACTAAGAACCTATGGGTTGTTTTTTCTCGCAGTCCAGCCGGGGTATCTGGACTCGGGGTTCACCTTCTAATTTGCATTCATATTCTTCGGTATCGGCGTCTGCCTTTTGTGGCGCCTGGAATCAGGGATAGCATTGCGGCACAATGGGGGCATCTAGTGTTGTGACCGGGAAATGGGCGGCATATTGAAACGGCCAGCTCAAGAATGAATGCAGCGGAAAACACAAGGTCACTCCGCTTCGCTCCGGTCGGGATGACGGACTTATTCAGCGAATTTGTGGGACAGCACACTGGTTACTCGGGGATAACCTCACTAGAACTGGTCTCATAAATACCTGAGCAAGATTTGCATGCAACCGAGACGAACCATGCCGAAGAAGTTCTCGACGTGGTACTCCCAACGGATCACGAGCCGACGAAAATGATGGAGCCAAGCGAAAAGTCGTTCCACTCGCCAACGTCTGCGGTAGCGGCGCAAAGGACGACCATCTTGCGTCGGCGTCCGGCGCTCTCCGCGATGGGGTGCGATCATCTCGATGTCGTAACGCTCGGCCAAGTCACGATCCAGACGGTCACTGTCATACGCTTTGTCGCCGATCAATCGCGGCGGGAGGGTGTCGAGGAAGCTGTGTCCGAGGACGCCTTCGACGAGTTGGCTTTCGTGCGGCGAAGCGCTTTCGATACTAACGGCGAGAGGAAGACTGTGATCATCGGCGAGAGCGATGATTTTCGTTCCCTTGCCGCGTTTGGTGGGCCCGACCGCGAGGCCCCCTTTTTTGCCCCCGTGAAGGAGGCATCGATGAAAGCCTCCTCCAGTTGCAATTTTCCTCGGGCCTGCAGCTCCTCCGCCAAGGTACGCAAGATGCGTTCCAACTTGCCCTCCCGCACCCATTGCTGGAAACGACGATGGCAAGTCTGGTACGGCGGATACTTCTTGGGCAGTTCGCGCCACTGTGCCCCCGTCCCCAAGACCCACAAAATCCCGTTGAGGACTGCTCGTGTGTCTTGCCACGGACGACCTCGACCATCGGAGCGTCGCTTCGGTCGCAAGATCGGTTCGATCAGTTGCCACTGGGCATCGCTGAGTTCCCATCGTCCTCGCATGCCCTCCTTCTGCCTATTTTTCTACACGCAGAAAATAGCTAAGTAGGTTCAGCAACCATTTATGAGACCAGTTCTAATAAAAAATGAGCCCATCATCAAACGAACATACTGAAGCTACGTCCCGGATTGCTCCGCGCTACCAGTTCGAAGCACGGATTACGATCCACAAGAGCGACAAAACGGCAACGGAGGGTTGGGCGCGAGATCTGAGCGAAACCGGGCTCGGAGCTTTTGTTGGCGATCAACTCCTAGTGGGTGAGACGGTGACGCTCACCTTTCGATTGACCGACTCCGTCAAACTCGTGATCCCGGCACAGGTTGTGGTCGCAGTGGGAACGCGGTACGGCTTCCGGTTCATGGCCTTGAGCGCCAAGCAGCGGGAACAAATATCCAAGGCAACACGACAGCGACCGGTAATTCCGTTTCTGGTGGGCAGCTAGCCGGCGTCTGGCCGAACAGTTATTGTGGCGGAAAACATGGAATTTCGCCGCGCGTACCCGCAATTATGACTTCTTCGCGAGAAACCTCTCAATAAACCCTGTATCCACCTTGCCCGCCCGAAACTCGGGGTCCGCGAGAATCCGGCGATGCAGAGGAATCGTGGTGTGGATGCCCTCGACGATGAACATCTCGAGCGCCCGGCTCATGCGCGAGATGGCCTCGCTGCGGTCCTTGCCACGAACGATAAGCTTGGCAATGAGCGAGTCATAATAAGGAGGGATGGTGCCCTCGGCGTACGCGGCCGTATCGATGCGGACCCCGGTTCCGCCCGGCGGATTAAACGTGGTAATCTTTCCCGCCGATGGCGTGAACTTTTCGGGATGCTCGGCGTTGATGCGGCACTCAATGGCATGTCCGCGATGCACAACAGGCCCTTGCAAAACATCGGCCAGCTTCGCGCCTGCAGCGATCATGATCTGACTTTTTACCAGGTCCACGTCGGTGACCATCTCGGTCACCGGATGTTCCACCTGAATGCGCGTATTCATCTCGATAAAGTGGAGCCGCCCACCCTGGTCCATCAAGAATTCGATGGTCCCGGCATTGTGGTAGCCCACGGCGCTCAGGGTCTTGCTCAAAATGCCACCGATCTGATCCCGCAGCTCGGGCGTCACCATGACCGACGGCGACTCCTCCAGCAGCTTTTGGTGACGCCGCTGAATTGAGCACTCGCGCTCGCCCAGGCTGATCACATTGCCGTGTTCGTCGCCGAGCACCTGAAATTCAATATGCCGCGGGTTCTCGACATATTTCTCCATGTACAGATCGCCATTGCCAAAAGCGCCCGCCGCCTCGGACTGCGCCTGCCGATAAAGGGCGGGCAGTTCGTCGTCGTTGCGCACAATGCGCATGCCGCGCCCGCCGCCTCCCGCCGAAGCCTTAATGATGACCGGGAACCCGACCTGCCGCGCCCACTCGATCGCCTCCTCGGCGGTAGGGATGACGCCATCCGATCCGGGCAGGATGGGCACGCCATGCTGCTTCATGGCGGCGCGGGCCTTTTCTTTTTCCCCCATCAGGCGGATTACGTCGGGAGTTGGCCCAATAAACTTGATGTGGCAACCGGCGCACACTTCCGCGAAGTTTGCGTTCTCGGAAAGCAGGCCATAGCCGGGATGGATCGCATCGACATTTGCGATCTCGGCCGCGCTGATTACAGCCGGAATATTCAAATAACTTTGCGCGAGCTGCGGCGGGCCGATACAAATGGCCTCGTCGGCGAAGCGAACGTGCAGCGAATTCCGGTCGGCCTCGCTGTAAATCGCCACCGCGCGCACTCCGAGTTCCTTGCACGCGCAAATCACACGCAGCGCAATTTCACCGCGATTGGCGACTAATATCTTCTTGAACATAAAAACGAAAGCTCTCAGGTCTCAGCTCTCAGGCCCCAGGAAAGTCTTCGAACCACTCCGCAATCTTTTCCTGGGACCTGAGACCTGACAGCTGAGAGCTACTTTGCAGGCCGCACCGCAAACAATTCCTGGCCGTACTCGATCGGCTGGCCGTTGCTGATCAGTTTCTTCACCAGTTCGCCGGCAACGTCGCATTCGATCTCGTTCATCAGCTTCATCGCCTCGACAATGCACAGCACCTGGCCGACTTCGAGCGTGTCTCCAACCTTGACGAACGGGGGCGCTCCCGGGGACGGCGCTTCGTAGAAGGTGCCCACAATCGGCGAGCGCACGATATGCAGATTTTCTTCGGGCTTCGGCTCGGCCGCGACAGCCGTCTCCGCCGCGCTCGCAGCGGGAGCCGGCACAACAGCGGGGACGGGCAGGGGCGCGTGAACAGCCACATAGCGGGAATCCGGAAACGCCACGGCCGGCGTTTCCGCCGCGCGTTTGATTTTTACCTTGACATCCCCGCGTTCCAGCTCAAACTCAGCGATGCCCTTCTCGATAATGAGTTCGATCAGTTCCTTCAGTTCTTTTTGATTCATGGATGAGGCAGGTCCCGCTTCTTGTCTTTATGTGGAGACGGGGTCGGCCCCGTCTTGGTCTCCAGAAGACGCGGCAAGCCGCGTCTCTACCCAGGATCACGTGCTAAATCACAATCAGATCTTTGTCCGCCGGTGTGAGCACTTCACAGCCCGAGGGGGTCACAACCACCACGTCTTCGATCCGCACGCCCCACTTCCCCGGAACGTACGCGCCCGGCTCGATGGTCACCACCATGCCGGGCTCAAGCTTCTGCGGCTGGCCAGCCGCCAATCGCGGCCCTTCGTGAATCTCCAGCCCTAAACCATGGCCGGTTGAATGTGTAAACCAGCGGGCCAGCTTCCGTTTCCGCAGCACAGCCCGGGCCGCCTCGTCCACTTCTCCCGCCGTAACACCCGGCCGAACCGCCGCAATCGCCGACTGCTGGGCTTCCAGCACGGCGCCGTAAAAGTCACGGGCTTCGCTGGAAGGCCGTCCCACATGCACGGTGCGCGTGCGATCGGAACAATAACCGGCGAGTATAACACCAAAGTCGCATACCACGAACCCGCGCCGCGGGATCTGCGAATTCGAGGCTCGTCCATGTACGATCGCGGATCGCGCTCCGGCAGCCATGATGGTCGGAAACGACATTCCCTCGGCGCCCTTGCGCCGTGCCTCATACTCCATCGCGGCGGCGACTTCGACTTCGCGCACGCCCGGACGGATCTTCATGCGAGCGATCCGAAACAAACTCGCGCCCAGCAGCACGGCATCGCGAATTCGTTGAATCTCCGCCCGATCCTTCACCATTCGCGCCCGTTCGACTACCGGAGGCGCAAAACGCAGCCTTGCCTTGCCGCGCAGCAACGCCGCGAGCCGGTCGCAAGAGCCGGCGGTCAGCGATTCCGCTTCAATCCCCAAAATCAGAGAGGACGTACCGCGCCGGATGCTCCGCTGATGGCGTCCCTTCCGATGAGTGGGATTCGGCTGAGCCGCCAGCCACTCCGCCGCGGCTAACGCCGGCGGCCTGATGCCGATCACAATCCGTGCATTTCTTACCTCTTTTCGGGCCTGCGCGGTATACCGCCCGTCGGTAAACAGCGTTGCGCCCCGTTCACCGACCAGCAGCGCGGCCGCGCTGCCTGTGAATCCGCTCAAATAGCGGACGTTGGGAAGGTGAGTAATCAACAGGAAATCGAGCTTGCTTGCGGGAAGGATGGATTGCAGCCGCTGTAAACGTCCGGCGTGATCCAAGGCCATCGGGTCCATGGGCAGGAGTTTAGCAGTTGTGGAGAAACGGCCGCAAAAACGAAACCGCCGGAATCTCGGATGGTTTTCCGAGAACTCCGGCGGCGATCGCCTGTCTTTTGCGTTCGACTATGTCTGCACGATGCGAGGAGTGATGAAGAAAATCAGCTCCTGCGTCGAGGTGGATACCGAGCGATGTTTGAACAGGTTGCCAAGGTACGGAATGTCGCCGAGCACTGGCACCTGCTGAATATTCAGCGAGTTGTTGGTCTGAATTACGCCGCCGATGACGACCGTTCCGCCATCGGTCACGAGAACTTGCGTGGTAGCCTGCTGCGTAATCAGAGCCGGGTTGTGGTATTGATCCGCTTCGGAATAGTCGGGCACGGTATTTTCCACATCCACGTTCAGGAAGATCGTGCCTTCCGACGTGATCTGCGGGGTCACTGTGAGCCGCAGGAACGCGTCCACGTAGGTCGTGGTCGGCGGTCCACCCAACTGGCCCAATGTCACAATCGGCAGGCGCACGCCCTGCTTCACGACTGCCTGAATGTGGTTTTGCGTAACTACGCGCGGCCGGGAAAGAATCTTGAGCAAGCCTCGCGACTCAGCCATCGTAAGCGCGAAGTCAATGCGCATGTTGTTGGTGCCGGTCGAAAAACCAAGACCGCTGGTCGGACCGGTTCCGCCCAGGTTCGAGAACAGCGGAATCACGCCGGTAGCGAAGGTTGGGTACAAAGGATTGGTCGCGATGTTATTGGTATAGGGAGACCCTCCAGGGCCACCCGGGCCCGGGACGCCGCCAACCTGCGTAGTCCCATTGCCCCAGCCAAACCCAAGCTGCGTGCCGATATCGCGCGCGAAACTGCGGGTTGCGGCCACCACGCGGGCTTCGATTTCGACCTCTTGCGTCTTGCGGTCCATCTGCTGGATGATGCGGTCGATTTGCGGCAGGACGCCGGGAATGTCGGAGACGATCAAGGCATTCGTCCGCTCATCGGCAACCACGTCGCCGCGTTGGCTCAGGAACTTCCTGATCGTCGGCAATACATCCTTGGAGTGGGCGTAGCTCAGGAAACGGGTAATCGTCACCTTGTCGACCGCCAATGACTCGGCATCGATCTGGGCACGGCGGCTCTCGGCTTCATGCTTCAAGGTATCGATGGTGGCGATGCGCAGGACGTTGCCGTCAAGCTGCCGCGACAGATCGTTATTCTTGAGCACGATGTCCAGTGCCTGGTCCCACGGAACGTCGTCGAGCACAATCGTCAACGTGCCATGGATGTTCGGATCAAGCACAACGTTCAAGCCGCTGATCTCGTGAATCAGCCGGAAGAAATCTTTCAGGTCCACATCCTTGAGGTTGACGGAGATCGGTTCGCCCGTGTATTTCGCGCCGCTGGTAGCCGGCTGCTTCTGTTCCAACTGGGCCTTCTGCTCGGCGGCAAGGTTCACCGCCGGCTGAATCTGCCCGGCCCCTTGCATGGCGGCGTTGGTATTGGTCGCAACCAGTTCCGACGCTGTCTTGTCGGCAAACCGGCTCGCGGCTTCCTGGGCCTTCTCCGCCGGCGCAGCCGTCTCGCTCTTAACCGAATACTTCGGTTCGACGAACGCAAAGTCCGCTGGTTTGCCGGCGGGCTCGGGGGCTGTCACAGGCGCCGCTGCTGCCGAAGCCGGAGTCGCGGGCGCCACATCTGTCGGGTTCGAAGCCGGCACCAGTTTCGGCGCCGCACTGACCGCCAGCTGCTCTTCCGCCCTGGATTCACGTCGGGCAACAGCGTCTCCAATCTTGAGCACGAAGCCGCCATCGGCGCCGCTCACCAGTTCGTGCTGGCACCGGGCTGTCAGATCGACTACCACTCGCGTGTTGCCTTGACCGTCCATGCCGACGCGAACGTCCTTGACGCCATCCTGGTCGACATCAACGAGACTTTGCCGTGTCGCCATGGTGGTGTTCGGAAGGTCGACAACGATGCGCGCAGGAGAATCGAGCGTCGTCACTCTGGGCGCCAGTGTGCCTTTCGCCTTGAATTCGACGCGCAGTCCGTCCTGGCTGTGGGCAACTTCGAGCCGTTCCAGTTGCGTGCTCGCCGCCGCCCCTTTGCCCGTCATGTCGGCCGCGGAGGCGATCATAACGAACGCCAGCAGCGGAACAATCAGACCCAGCAGTTGCTTTCGCATTTCCCTATCTCCCCATGCGAGGCCGCCTGGCCTCCATGTGTTTCGTCAAAGTCTTTCGTCAAAAATCTGTTGCCAAAATCGTTTCCGCCCGGCCTACACCGCCGGCGTCGTAATCTTCTTGACTACTTCCCGTGTGAACGTCTTGCCCAACCTGTCCTGCAGCGTTTCCTGGAACACGATCGAGTCGCCGGTAATCTTCACCACGTAGCCATTGAATACGGGATCGTTCTCCCGCAGAAAATACGCCTTATTCAGGCCGTTGCTGACCACCGCAATGAAGCCCGTGTCGGAGCGAACGACGCCCTGCAGGCTGATCGTGCCAATCTCCAGGCATTTCTTGCCCGTGCTGCAGCCCGACCCTCCGGCGTGACTGACCACCGGACTTATGAATGGATCCCTTCTGCCGTTGGGGTTGTACTTCTTTTCGGAACCAGCCGGATCTTCCGCCTCGGCACTGTCGTCGCCGGACGGGCCGCTACGTGCTGCGGTGCCGGGCACGGGCGCGGTTGTTTTCACTTCCACCGCGGCGGGTGGCACCTTTTCTTTGTGGATACCAGCCGCGTGCATCTTCGAACCTTTTGTTTTGGCCGCGTTCATGGGAGAGCGCTTGACGGAAATCACTCCGGTTACGCTTCCGGTGGCCGTGGGCGCCGCCGCGGGGCCCTGTTCCTGGATGCCGAGCGCCGCATTCGAGGCGGCGGCCGAATTGGCCTGCACCGCATTCATCGTGTTGCGCGTGTTCTGGATGATGCTGGGACTCTGGGCCGAGGCCAGCCCCACCGCCAGCACGCAAACCAACATCGTCATCGCCGGTTTCATCCTCATCCCTCCTACTTCTTTGCCGGGGCAGCGGCCTGCGCAGCCGTTCCCGCCGGATCCAGATCGTGGCTGAAATACGTGGTCGTCTGGCATGTGGCCACCACACTCTCGCCCGGCGCGTACTGGTAGCTGTGTTTTGCGTGCGCATCCGACGGTTTCCTGGTCGAAGCGACCGCCAGGCCGGATACATTGACGATGCGCTCCACCTTGGTCAGGCGGTCGAAGAACCCGAGCATCGAGTAATACGGGCCGTCGAACTCCACCTCAAAAGGCACCTCGGTGTAGAATTCGCGCGGCGCGTATGGCTTGGACGTATAGCGGCGAATCTCGACGCCCGCTTTGCGCGCCTCGCCGCTCACCATGCGCATGAAGTTGTCCACTTCCTTTTCATCCGGCACGATGCGGCGCTCGATTTCCAGTTGCTGTTTCAGACTGGCGAGCTGGCGCTCGATATCGGCCAGTTTCGGCCGGTAGGCCTCCAGTTCCCGGTTCTCGCGCTGTTTGGACTCGAGCTTGGTCTGGGCTGCCACATTGGCCTCGCGCTGCGACTTGAAGACCGTGTAATAGAGCCCGCCGGTCAACACTGCCGCCCCCAGCACCAGACTGCCTAACAGCTTCATTCCTGTGAATTCGCCAAGATTCATGGTCGTTCCACCTTTACGACTTCGCTTTTTCGCAGGTTAGAGTGAACTGGAATGCCTGCATTTCCTTGACGTTCTCGTCCTGATAGCTTTCCTTGATTTCAATGTTGCGGAAAAAACCCGTCTTCTGCAGGTTCGTAATCAGGTTGGCAACCGCATCGCTCGACAGCGCCGTGCCGTCGATGGCCACACTTGCGCCCTGATCCTGCATGCTGTTCAGCCACACCGCCTCGGTGTTATTGACGGTTTCGCCAATCATGGAGAGCAGGGTGACCGGTCCGGTCTGGTTATTGCGCAGCTGATCGATGACATCGACCCGCCGCTTGTAGGAGTCGGCTTGTTTCTGGCGTTCGAGGTACCGCACCTTGATGTCCGCCAGTTCGCGATTTTTCGCCTCGGCGCGCTGCATCTGTTCCGCGATCGCCTTCTTTTCCCGGTCGAGCTGAAACCAGTAACCGGCATTGAGAAGCCCGGCAATCACGACCACGGCCGCCACCGCCATCATCGGCGAGCCGATGTTGAGGTCCATGGTTGGCATGGCGAAGCCTGCGCTTTTCTTGCTTTTCGGTTTCGGAGCACCCAGCAGGTTGATTCGGATCATAATCTTTCGAAGCTCCTCAGGGCCAAACCCACCGCGACGGCCAGTTGTCCGGCGTTCTGTTCCACTAACGCGGCCGCCGGTCCTTCCGTTGGAGCCACCACCTTCTGGAAGGGGTTAAACAGCTCCACCGGCATCGAGAACTCCTGGCGCAACGCTTCGACCAGCCCCGGAACGCGGGCCGATCCGCCAGCCAGGTAAATCTTCTCGATGTGCTCGCCAGCTGCGCTGGCGCGGAAAAAGTCAAACGTCTTCTGAATCTCGAGCACGATGATTTCGGTCACCTGCTGCAGAATCGGAGTCTTGGCGTCATCCTGCACCGTCCCCACCTTGTGGCCCAGCTTCAGCGACTCGGCGTCGTCGAAGCTCAGGTCCAGTTCCTTCTGCAGCGAGTCGGTGTACTGATGCCCGCCCACCGAAACGTCGCGCGGGAACAGGGGCGTCGTGCCCTTGACAATGTTGATGTTCATCACGCTCGCACCCAGGTTGAGCAGGGCCACCACTTGCGTGGGCGCGGGGTCGTAGTTGTACTCGTAGCAGTTCTGGAGAGCAAGGGCATCGATATCCACAATAGCGGGAGTCTTGCCCGCCATCGAGAGTACGTTGGTGTAGTTCAAAATCTTGTCCTTCTTGACAGCTACCAGCAAAACGTCCATCTGCGGGTTCCCGGCATCTTCGGAAAGAATCTGATAGTCGAGATTCACATCCGCCAGATCGAACGGAATATGCTGCGCCGCTTCCTTCTGAATGGTATCGGCCAGTTCCTGGTCGCTCATCGAGGGCAGCGAAATTTTCTTTACGATCACGGAGTGTCCGCTGACCGCCGTCGCTACCGCCCTCGACTTGATTTGCGTGTCGGTGAACAGCTTCGCAATCGAGCTGGAAACCTGGCCCGAATCCACGATCATGGAATCGACCACCAGGTCGGGCGCGATCGGCTCCAGTCCCAAATGCGCGACTTCAATTCCAGTTCGAGTCTTTCGGAGCTCGACCGCCTTGATGCTTGAAGAGCCCACATCCAGACCCACGATCGTTTTCACTGGCATTCCAAACATGTGTCCGCCTCTTGTTCTCGCCGGCCCCTTGCCGGCAGGTTCGATGTTGCGCCGGCGCCTCGCCGGCTATAGCTCCTACTGCTGGCCAGCGGCCTTCGTCGCTGCCTTAACTTTCTTCTTCGACCGCGGCTCGGTTTCCATCGACTTCTCTTCCATCCACTGATCCAGCTTCGATTTCTTGAAGCGCCAGCGATTGCCGAGCTTGAACGCCGGAATTTCCTGTTCGTTCACGTACTTGTACAAAGTGTCCGGACTCACGCCCAGGTACTGCGAAGCTTGCCGGATGTTCATCACTTCTCGCGAATCCGTCATGCGATTTTCCTCGGCCACAGAATTATGCTCCCAGCACGCCTTTCTTTCCCGTCAGCGCTGAGGAAATGGGGAGAATCATCGCCTCGTAGCAAACGCGTTCGAGTGAGTTTTGGTGTGCTGAGCATATCTCAACCGGAAGCACGGGGCTGTCAGCGTGAATCTCCGTGTTTCTTAGGGTTTTATGGGGGTTTTCTGGAATTGCTCAAGACCGAAGTTGTAGTGGATACCTATATGTAGTAGTGCTACCAAACACGTATACTTCCAGTTGTATCGTTTGTGCAAATGATCCTCCGAGTGTCGCGAGGCAGATAACCAAGGTACTAGAGACGGTACGGAGGTACCTGCACGCCCGCGCAAGTCCATGAAAACGCGCATGCCGAGTTGCCCCGCCGCGCGTCCTGATTCTTCGCTGAGCGGCCGACTGAGCGCCGGTGCCGCCTCTCGTTCCGCCCCTAGTTGCTCATTCCGGAATCTCGCGCGGATAATGAAAAATCATGATCAGTCGCATGCGCCATCGCTCTCGTCCTGGAAAGTTCATGCTGGTCGGTTGTCTAGCGGCCATGGCCGTCCTCGGTCCCCTGGCGCACGCCGCCGACAGCACCAACATGAAAACCATCACCCCGGAAGAACTGGTTCGGGGTTTGTCAGCCAAGGGCGCCCGGCCGTTAGTTCTCAATGTCGGCCCGCACATGCTTTTCGCACAGGCCCACATCCCTGGCTCCGAGTATGTAGGGGCGGGGGGCACCGCCGAAGGCATTCAGCATCTTCGCGAGCGGGTGCAGAGCTTGCCTAAGAAAACCGCCATCGTTCTCTACTGCGGATGTTGCCCGTGGAGTCATTGCCCCAACGTCAATCCCGCTTACGATGTTCTGCACCAGATGGGCTTCACGAATGTGAAGGTGCTTTACATCGCCAACAACTTCGGCGCCGATTGGGTCGATAAAGGATATCCCGTTGCCAAAGGCGAATAGCCTGTGAAGAAGACCGCGCTCATAGTTGTGGCCGCCCTGATCGTGCTCGGCTGGATCGCGATTCGGCACGCTGCGCCGAATCGCGCCAGCACCTCGAAACTAGCGCCTGACTTCTCCCTCACCGATGTTTCCGGCCGCGCGCTGCGGCTCTCCGACTATCGCGGCAAGGTCGTCATCCTCGATTTCTGGGCCACCTGGTGCGAGCCCTGCAAGCAGGAAATTCCGCATTTCATCGACCTGCAGAACAAGTATCCGCAACGCCTAGAAATCATTGGTATTTCCATGGACGATGACGTCGACCCGGTGCGCGCCTTCCAGCAGCAATACAAGATGAATTATCCCGTTGCTCTCGGCACTGCCCATCTCGCCGACCAATACGGCGGAGTCCTGGGCCTGCCCATCACGTTTGTGATTGATCCAAGCGGCCAAATCGTAGCCCGCCACATCGGGGCCACCGACATTTCAGTAATTGAAAATGAGATCCAAAAGCTCCCGGGACAATGAGACCACCGCAGGATAAAGGTAGCGCAGACGAATCGCCTGATGGGCCGATTCATCTTTCGCCCTCGGTTTCCGATCACCCGCACTTCGTGAGGTGCGTCACTTCCACTTTCTTCAACTTCCGCTAGCCTTATCTGTCTTCCCGCATTCGATCTTTCACCTTCAGGTGCAATCATGAAACTGCTCGTTCTTGGTTCTGGCATGATGGGCTCGGCCGCCGCCTACGATATGGCCTGCCAGCCTCCCGTAGATTCAGTCACTCTTGCCGACAGCGATCTCAAACGGGCCCGCGATGTAGCCGCGCGCGTCAACCACATCATCGGCGAAAAGAAAGTTCGCGCGGTAGGCGTCGATGCCTCAAAGGAAAGAGATGCCGCGCACCTGATGAAGGGGCACGATGGCACACTCTCCGCGGTTCCATACTTTCTGAATCTCGGCCTCGCCGAAGCCGCCATCGCGGCCGGATGCCACTTCGCCGATCTTGGCGGCAACAACACGGTTGTTCGCCAGGAGCTGGCGCTTGCCAAGAAGGCAGAAAAGAAAGATGTCGCCATCGCTCCCGATTGCGGCCTCTCGCCCGGCATGGCTTCGATTCTGGGAGGCGAACTCGTTCGCCGCCTCGATGGCCGCGCCGACGCCCTCAAACTCTACGTCGGCGGCCTGCCAGAAAAACCCATGCCGCCTTTTCACTATCAGCTTGTTTTTTCCGTCGAGGGCCTGATCAACGAATACGTCGAACCCGCCCGCATTCTGCGCAAAGGCAAGCTCACGACCATCGAGGCGCTGACCGAGCCGGAGCCCTTCCACATGGACGGCTTCGCGCCCCTCGTGGCCTTCCAAACTTCCGGCGGCACATCAACCTTGCCCGAAACGTTCGAAGGGCGAGTCGGGGAATGCTTCGAAAAGACGCTGCGCTACCCGGGACACTACGACCTGCTTTGCGAATTGAAAGAACTTGGCCTGTTCTCGAAAGAAAAAATGCGAGTGGGCAACGTCGAAGTCTCGCCGCGCGCGCTCATGTCAAAGGTGTTCGAAGGAAAATTTGCGGGCAAGGGCCCGGATGTCTGCATCATGCGCCTGGAAGCGCACGAGTCCATTAAAGGCCTTGGGATCCGAGGCCTGCTCGGCGGAAAACTCAAAGGTCGAGTCGCCAGCTTCACCATGGTCGACCACTACGACGCCAAAACCGATATGAGCGCCATGATGCGCACGACGGCATTCCCGGCATCCATCGTCCTGCAGATGATGTGCTCGGGGGCGATTGAAAAGCGCGGCGCGGTTTTGCAAGAGCGCGACGTGCCCGCCGAGGCGTTCCTGGGAGAAGTCGCGCGGCGCGGCATCAAGATTGATTATCGAATTGAGTAGTGAGCACCTGCACCGGCAGCCGGGAGAAAACAGTCCCGGACCTACTGGACCGGCGTCCCGCTATTAAGGCAGGTAGCCGCGTTTCCATCGGACGAGGCGCGGATCGCCCCCGACTGATCGGCGCAAAATGCGCGACGGCCGTAGCTTTCTCCAACCGGGGCAGCCGTCATGTGAAAAGCCGCGGCGGGCGTACCCGCGCATCCCGATAGCGAGAAGGCGTACCCGTGCTGCCGGCCGCTGGCCAGTCCGCTGCTGATGAGCATGGCCTGGTGTTCGTTGGCCTCGGCAGCGCCGAAGCCATCGAGATCGGAAAGTTTGCAGGTAAACCCCACGGCAGGATAGGTTGCCGCATAGGTAGTTTCCGCCGTGAGGATCATGCGAACCGCCGCCAGGGAGCCCGAATCACTCCCAAAGCTGAGAATGGGACTCTGCCCCAGAGTCTGCCCCGATGCCTGCCCCGTGGTCTGCACGTGAATCTGCGGAGCGGCGGCTGCCGCGCGTGCCTTCATCCCCTCGGTCATGCTCTTCAGTAGATCGGGATCGGCGAGCGGCAGTTTGATGGTGACGGCAACCTCATTCAAGGTCCAGACGCCCGATTCCATCTTCATGGACAATACGACCAAAGGCATGAATGGAGTTCGTTGCAGCTGGTTTTCTTTGTAGGTATGGATAGAAACTTGAATGTCGTCACGATCGCCTCGCAGCGAGTCGCTGTCTATGACAAGCTCCGTCTTCTGGCCTGTCTTGGGATCGTCGGTGACAACCACTACCGGCCCGGTCTCAAATGTCTGAAAGCCCTTTCCTTCTGCGTGGAACTGGCTGGCCAGCAGCGAATACTGCTGCACAGCGGTCATCCCTCCTGATTTTTCAAGGGTAGCGCGGGTGATCGCGGGCAAATGCTTCAGGAGGGTTCCCGGCTCCTTGCTGAAGAACATTTCCATCAAAGCCTGCCGCGCCGTTTGTGGAGTTTCCTGGAGTGGGCTTTTCGCCCACAGTCCAACACTCGACAAGATCAGAGAGAGAATAGCGACCGCGATTTTTCGCATGAAGGCACTCCTGCCCAGGTGTTGCCCGAGCTTGGCACGGCGGCCGGAGCGGCTCCAGTTACTGAGGTAAGGAAGTTTTCGGGCGCGTGCTAGCGAGTCTCCTCTCCCAGCACCGTAATCTTCGAGTCTGTCCGAAATTTCTTGTAATCCCTGAATGTCTGCTCGATATCTTCCCGATACGTCTTCAGCAGAACGACCTTGGCATCCGCGCGGACCTGCACATGCTCGGGCAGCCAGACCTCGTCATTAATTTTGGTCAAGTCAACAACGATGTGTGCGCCCTTGTGGATTCTCGCCAGGAAAACTCCGAATGCGATCGTATCCATAGCCGTGATGTCGAGCTTCACCCACTGTGCTTCCGCCTTATCGAGCCAGACTCGGCCCTCAAATTTGCTGAGCAGTTTTGCCTCTTTGCGCTTCGGCTCATACCCCGGTCGCGGCGTTCCCTCCAGGACCCACGTATCCCGGCCACCCACTAATTCGGTACCCACTAACCGGAAGTTAAAAGCATCCGCTATTTCCAGCACAAACTTGCGATCGTCTTCGCGCTGCTTCTCTTCTTTCTCCAGCCGCTTGGCGCGGTCGCCCTCCGACTCGTTCTTTCTTTTGTCGATGATTTTCTGGATCTTGTCGTCTTCCTTCTTTGCCTCCTCGTCCGGCAAAGGTTTGTCGTCTTTAGCAATCAATTTTTCGACTTCTTCGCCGTAAATCTGGAGAATTTCCGACGTGCGAATCTCAGTTTTCTCGATATTGCCGCGGCCGTCGAGCCGGTGCTCCTCCTGACGCTCAACGTAGGTGTAATTGCGGAGCTGCTTATCGTTCTCCAGGTCTTTGCCCTCGGCCTGCTCGAGGAGCGCGCGGATCTGCTCCGGCGGCACGGTCCCGCTGGCATCAGGCTGCAATGTAATTGGAGGCGTGGAAGCCGTTTGTGTTTGCACATTCTTGCTTTCGGCTGGAGTGCCTTTTTGCTCTTGAGTAAAAGCGAACGAAGCCAGCAGAAGCAGAGCAAGGAGATAACGGAGACAGAAATGCATGATCGTAATACGCAAACGAATAGCCTGAGGTTCGGACTGGTTACTGGTTACTGTTTTTTCTCAGCCCGCTCCAGACACCCCGCCCGGAACGACCGGCCATCCAGCCGATGCAGCCGCTTCGCCTGCGCCTGCGAAATCAGCGGAGTGTGCGCAATCGTCAGCAAATACTCGGCCACAAACCATACCGGCTTTTCGGTCGTCATCCAATTTAGATGATCGAACCGCTTCATATCGACCGGGCGCGAAAATGTCCGCAAGCTCCGCTCGCCGCGCAGATTGAAGTACACATCGAAATAGCTCAAGGCCAGCTCGCGCAGCGAGCGGTACACAGGTTCGCGATAACGGCACCCAGTGTAATTCGACTTCGCCACCGCGCCCCAATGTCGATCGACGCGATAAATCGCCAGCACGTGGTCGGTATCGTGCTCGGCCTCGAAGTCCACAACCAGCGGAGGGTACCCATTCGCCCGCAAGGCAGCCGCCGCAAACAACGCGCCTTCGTAGCAATGTGAAGTATTCTCACGCAGAACTCGCCGCGGAGACCACGCCGAATCCTGCAAGTGATAAGGCATGGCATCGAGCGCCCGCTGAATTCCGTAAGGATCTTTCAGGGAGCGCAGCTTGCGCAGTTCGGCGGGGGTAAATCCCCAAGAGCTAGGGTTGTCGCTCATTTTCGGCGTGCTTCGAAGGTAGCAGGATCAGACGCAGATCGGGAATAAAGGAGCAGGTTCGGGTGCGAGGGAGCGCCGAACCGTTTCACATCATTGACGTCCTCACATCATCATTGACAAGCAGGGCAGCCTGGTGCATTCTTGGCGGCCAGATGTGCCTAGCTTCTTTCACCGCCGCCCATTCCTCCGGCGCGGAATTCACGACTCGACGAAAAGGGACCCAGCAATGAGACTGCTTTCAGGCCGTCACAGGTTTTCAAGAATCGTCTTTTTTCTGTTCGCGATCTGCGGAATCGCCGCCGCGCCGCTCGCTGCGCAGCCCGAGAAAATTCCCGCGCCCACGGGCAAGACCCGCACCTATTACATCGCTGCCGACGAACTGGACTGGGACTACGCTCCCAGCGGCATTGATCAGATGATGAACATGCCGTTCATGAGCATCGCCAAGTCCAACATGGAGCATGGCCCCCACCGTATCGGCCACATCTACAAAAAGGCCGTCTATCGCGAATACACCGACGCCACTTTCACGCAACTGAAGCCACGGTCGCCGGAATGGGAACACGCGGGAATCCTGGGTCCGATCCTGCGTGCCGAGGTCGGCGACACCATCAAGATCACTTTCAGGAACAACGGCACGCACCCCTACAGCATGCATCCGCATGGCGTCTTTTATCAGAAGGATTCCGAGGGCACAGCCTATAACGATGGCAGCAGCGCCGACGGCAAGGTCGGAGGCCGTGTTCCGCCCGGCCAGACGCACATCTACACCTGGGAAGTGCCCGAGCGTGCCGGCCCCGGCCCGCGTGACCCCAGTTCGATCGTGTGGCTTTATCACTCCCACGTGAATGAAATGATCGACGTAAATTCCGGCCTGATCGGGGCCATCATCATCACGCGCCGCGGCATGGCTCTGCCCGACGGCAAGCCCAAGGACGTGGACAAGGAGTTCGTCGCTCTTTACATGATCTTTGACGAAAACCAGAGCTGGTTTCTCGACGATAACATCCAGAAACACACCGACGACCCCGCCGGCGTAAATAAGAATGAGTCTATCCCGGTAGATGCGGAAGGCCGGTTCAATTTCGTGGAACCCGCGGGATTCACCGGCGCAAATATCCGATCCACCATCAACGGCATGCAGTACGCCAACCTCCCCATGATGACCATGAAAAAAGGAGACCGCGTCCGCTGGTATCTCGTGACCATGGGATTCGGCTTCAATTTCCACACTCCGCACTGGCACGGCAACGTGGTCCTGGACAACGGCAAGCGGACGGATGTAATTGCGCTTTCGCCGGCGCAGATGGTGACGGTGGACATGGTGCCCGACGATCCCGGTATCTGGCTGTTCCACTGCCACGTGAGCGACCACATGGACGGTGGAATGGTCGCGCGCTACCAGGTGCTGGAGTAAAGGTCAAAATAGCGACCAACGTCGCGCCCAGCGGAAGCGTGGCGGCCGAGGGCCGCCCGCTTCACCACCACATCAAGCACAACTGAATGCCTATTTGGGATTTTGCTCCGCAGCGGTTTCTTCCTGTTGACCCTCGGATTTCTTCCAACCCGAGTTGGTGTCGTATTCCTTCATGGACTTGGCAACCACTTCGGTCTTCGCGCCGAGATCCTTTTCGTATACGACCCCATCCTGGTTAACGATGAACGTCATCACGCCAGACGATCTGTACTCGGCCGGATACGCAGTAAATGCGAAGCCCCCGGTCATTTTGCCGTTCACAACGTAATTCTTTGCGCCATTCCTGCCCTCGCTCGTCAGGATGTGGAAGTAGTAACCGCGATACGGGGTCGGACCGTTTTGCTGGCTCTTGGCGTACCCCGCGGCAACGGCCGATGCGACCAGCGGGCCGATGGGACTTTGCGGTTCGCCGTTGGCAGCTTTCCAATAAAGGCCGTCATGCTGCCCTTCATCGCTGAAGATCTTCTGGGCGTATTCGCCGTGCTGCGCCGTATATTCTTTTTCGGCCGCCACCAGTTCCTGGCAAACGCGAATTGCCGACAGCTCATTCCGCCCAATGCGCCGGTACAAAATCTCCCTCTTGCCCGCTTCGGTATCGAAATACCACGCCTTGCCTTTGCTCACGAGCGGTATCGGCGTCGGCCAATTATGGGCGCCAATATAGAGGATCGTCGTTCCGTCCGGTTCTTTCACCAACCGATGCATTTCCTGATATCGCTCCACGAAGTTGGCCCGGCTCTCGGCGTCCTCGGCATCGTCTCCCGAGGAAACAATCTGCTTCCCGTCCGACCCCAAAATCTCGAGCATCGCGTTTTCGTCGTTATCCTTCGTGGCCGCGACCAGTGCGTGCGACGCCTCATCCGCCGAAGCAAATGTTTTCTGGCCGCGTTGCTGCGCCATCGAAACTGTCGGCCAGCACACCGTCACGATCACTGCGACTGCCGCGAATTTCGAAAGGTCAGCCCTGTGAAGACGAGTCCAATAAACTTTGGACCCATGAAATTCATCCACGCTCCGTTTCGTTGGCCGCATAAGACTTCACTCCATTCTCAAATCTCGAAGTTTCCATCACCAGGAACAGGATCGCATGAGGTCCGATCCATCACTCGCCCATTTCAGCTCAATGACGCCCGCCATGGCCTCCGCCGCCACGCGCGCCGCCGAAGCTCGCCTGTCCGCGTGAGGAAAAGCTCCGGGTCTGACCGCCGTGCCCGTATCCGCTGAATGCACCGGAACGGACGCCGCTCTGGCCGCGCGGTTCAGCGTATCCTCTGGCTGCCTGCCGGTCTCCGTTGAAAGGCCTGGCCACGGCACCGGGATGGCCGTTGACTCCACCCCGCTCACCGGAAAAACCACGAGCCTCAGTTCCCCCGCGCCCGTATGCGCCGCCGCGGCCGCCGTAAGCTCCTCCGCGTCCGACTCCGCCGCGATAATAATTGCCGCGGTTGTAAAACGTTCTGCTCCCGGAGAAATAGCGGCCGTGATTGAACATGACGTAATGGTTACGCCAGTCGAAACCCCAATGACCCCATCCCCATCCAAAACCGCCAAACCAGCCGATGCCAAAACCGAGTCCGAATGAAAGATACGGTCCGCCAAACCAGATCCCGGGATACGGATACCATCCCGGCCATGCCACGATCGGATATCCATACACCAGCCACGGGTCATACGCCGGAACGTAGACCTCATCGGGATCGGCGGGCTGAATGTCGACGTCCGAGCCCTGATCGGTAACAATCTGCTGTGGCGTGGTCTTGAGATTGCCAGCTGCTTGCGCCTTCCGGCGCATCGCCTGCACCGCATCCATCACATCCGGTTGCTGGTTGTAGTAAGCGTCGCCGAGAGACGAGGTCCAGGAGAGATTTTTGTCCATATTCCCCAGCACCGATGGAAACGCCGTCAGCGCCTTGACGCTTGGGTCCCAGGGCTGCTGGTCGACTGCCTGACCCAAAGGCTCACCCTTTAAATCGGGATGCGCTTGCACCCATCGATCGGCTTCGACGACCTGGTCCGGGAAGGTGGAGGCTGCCAGAATCTGCGCTACCAGCGAATCCGGGTAGAGCGCGATGGGCGCGACCAGCCGCTGCAACTGCTCAGGACTCTGCGGCGCGTATTGCGGCGCCTGGTCACCCGGAGGCGGAGCCTGGCTATCCTGCGGGGGCGGGGCTTGCGCGTCCTGCGCCGACAGGCCCTGCGGCAAACTCGCGAACAGGAGCGCGAGCGACAACAAGAAAGCTAAACTCTGCCTCCCCAATCGAACCATTCCGATCCCTTCTGTATCTTGAAAAGCATTCATGTCCTGGAACCTCCTTCGGTTCCTGACCAACCGAGGCCCTCACCGACCGCCTTTACTAACCAAGAGATGCAAAAAACGCAATTCAGGCTGCAAGTTTACTTCAAAGAAATTCCCGCCGCCCTGCCGCAACAACTGCCTCAACTCTCCCGGCCGCTTCACCCCACGTCGGCCACCGCTTCTTCCCGGGTGTGTGCCGTAGCCCATAAGTCACCCCCGTGTCGTCGCCCGGCTGCACCGCGCGCGCCCGTTCATTATCTTCAGTAACTGGCCTCGGATTACCCGTTAGTCCTAAACTGTGCTCGATGTACGAAAAGGTTCAGTGCTTTGCTCGCACCAAGATGGTTCTGCCGCTGCGCGTGTGGCTGGACGATCGTTGCGCCGAAACTTCGCCCACGCAGTGGGCTCACACGATTGACACTTGTCAAATCGGCTGCCGCCTCGGCGGCTTGCGCACCGAACTTTCTCCCGGCCAAATCATCACCTTGCAACGAGGCCAGTACAGGGCGTTTTTTCGCGTTATCTGGAGCAGGCAACTTGAACCGCACGAGAATCAGGCCGGCGTCGAGGCAGTGGACCACAACGCAAATATCTGGTCGGTGAATTCTCAGGTGAATCCGCCAGAGACAGGGCACGCGGATCCTGCGCTGAACGCGCTTTCTCCCTCAACTCTTTCCAGAGTGACGTCGAATACCGTCAGACTGGACCAAAAATCGATCTTTGCCTCCGCTCGCCGACGCCTGCGTTGGTGTTTGGGCACCGGTTTCGTCTTGCTCAGCATGGGGATGGGTTTGTATCTCTATTCTCAACTGTTCCCAGACTCGCAACGCGCCGGTATCGAACCCCCCGTACCCGCGCCGCCCACCGCGCAGGATCTCGCGCGACTCACGCCCAAGCCGCATCCAATGCCCGTTTCGCTCACCAGGCCTTTGGACCCCTCCGCCTCGCGGGTGGAAGTAGCCGAAGCTCCGATCGGGCGTGTTGTGTATCCCGCGACTCCGGACGATTTCTTCACCGGCAAAGTTCGGCTGCAAATTGTGATTGCGGCAAACGGCCTGGTGAAGCAGATTCATGTTCTCAGCGGAAAGCAGCCGCTTGCCGAAGCGGCGGCACAAGCTGTGCGCCTGTGGCATTATGCTTCACTGGCGGGGACTGGTCCATTTCTTGAGCGCGAGACCAGCGTCACCGTGAGCTTCCTCGGCGCCGATGCGGTCTCTCTGGAATTTCCCCACGCGCCTTCCACCGCCCCATCCTCCAAAGACAACTAGTGTCGTGTCGCAGAAATGCGCGACAACTCTGCGCCGAGGTTTGTTGGAGACGCGAGGGCCTGGAGTACGGATCAAGCGGGAACTGATGGTGGAAGCGGCCGCAAGCGGGAAAGGGCATGAGGGCATCGCACATCGAATTGAACGCACAACCGCTTCCTTCGTTGGAAATTTGATCGCGGCCCCGCCTATTCGCAAGTCTCGGTCCCGTTGGCGTTGGGGTAACAGATGCGGTGCGTCACAACTTCCTTTGGACTGGGTTGACGTAATCCGGTCAGCAGTGCCAGCGCCGCCACCAATGCGACGGCCAATGTGCGTTTGGTTGGTTTCAGCATAAATTCCTCCTATAGCCGCGTTCGGTTTTCAGGGCTCTTGCTGAGTAGCGCGACGTTGGGAGAAATTTGGGGTCACCGGCCGGATTAACGATTCAAGAGCGTGACTGCCAGCTTTGGTCGTCTGTGTAGAATCTTGGTGACAAATGAGCCGCGTCCAAACGCTAGCCAAAGCCCGCGCCCGCAAGGCTCCGCCGGTCAAAGCGCCTCCGCGCACGGCGTGGTTCCTTACCGGCCATAAGCTGAATGCGCTATTCGCCATTTTGCTGATCGCGCTAACCTGCGCGCTGTACATTCCAGTCCTTGCGTATCCATTTGTCGTTCTGGACGATCGAGATTACGTCACCACAAATCCCCACCTGCAAGATGGCATCGCCTGGAGGACCATTCGGTGGCATTTACGTCCACCGCAGCGGAGAATTGGCATCCGCTCACCTGGCTATCCCATGCTCTTGACTACCAACTCTTCGCCTTGAACCCCGCCGGCCATCATTTCGACAACGTGCTGATTCACGCATTCAATGCCGCGCTGCTATTTCTGCTGTTCGCCTGGGTCACAAAGCGAGTGGGACCGAGCCTGCTGGTGGCGGCGTTATTCGCCGTGCATCCGCTCAACGTGGAATCCGTGGCGTGGGTAGCGGAACGCAAGAATGTTCTCAGCACACTGTTCTTCATTCTGGCAATCGGCGCGTATGTGCGCTACACCCAAAAGCCGGATTGGCAGCGTTATGTGCTCGTGGCAGTACTATTCGCGGCGGGACTGATGTCCAAACCGATGGTGATCACGCTGCCCTTTGTCTTATTACTCCTGGATTATTGGCCCCTCGACAGAGTGCGGCCGCATGGCACCCCACCCGAGCCAGTTGGGTCGGGCGGCGTACCGCAGCTTGCCTTCTCGAAGTTGCTTCTGGAGAAAGTGCCGCTGCTGTTCTTCTCGGCCGCCAGCGCATGCATCACACTTTATGCGCAGCGTGCGGCCGAGCATACCTTCCAGGAATTCCCGCTCGCTATACGAATCGAGAATGCCCTGGTCTCCTGCGGGCTGTATCTGTGGAAGATGTTCTGGCCAGCTCGGCTCGCTCTGTTCTATCCCCATCCTGAGATTGCTCTCCCGGCGTGGCAATGGATCTGTTCAGCGTTGGTGTTGTTAACTGTCACCGCGCTCGTTGTTATCTTTCGACGCAAACGTTACCTGGCGGTCGGCTGGTTCTGGTTTCTGGGAACGCTGGTTCCGGTCCTCGGCCTCGTGCAAGTGGGAAAAGCCGGCATGGCAGACCGCTATGCCTACATTCCGCTGATCGGAATCTTCATCATGTTCGCCTGGAGCCTCGCCGACTGGGCGGGGGCCAAACAAATCGCCGCAGTTTGGCAAGTGGTCGTGCCCCTGTGCGCGTTGTTGGCGCTCGCCTTCGCAACCTCCCGCCAGATCAGCTATTGGGATAGCGATTACGACCTGTGGTCGCACACCCTAGCGGTCACGGAAGCGAATCCGTTCGCACATTATGCGCTGGCATCCGCACTCAGCGACCCCAATGCGCCACTCACCACGAAGAACCGGCAGTTCCTGGATACCGATCAGAAGCGCATGGATGAATCCCGCCGGCACTATGAGGAAGCACTACAGCTTTACCGGCAACTTCCGGACCAGAATCAGTACGCGCCGCTGCCAAACGTCGCGTCGATATTGAGTAACCTCGGCCGTATCGATCAACTCGAGAACCGGATGGACGACGCGCGTCAGCATTACGAGGGCGCTCTGAAGATCTACAGCCAACTGGCGCAGCAGAGCCCGAACTCCTATCTGCCGGGCATGGTCGAATCGCTAATGAACCTGGGTTTCCTGGAAAGGTCCCAGCACCAGCCCGACCAGGCCGGATTGTATTTCGAAGAGGCCCTGAAGATAGATCGGCGACTGGCCAAGCAGGACCCGGTCAAGTACCAGCCGGACTTGGCAAGCAGGCTGCTCAATCTGGGGAACTTTGATACCGAGCGGAACCGGATGAACGAAGCCCGCCCCGCATATGAGGAGGCCGTGAGTATTTACCGTCAACTCGCACAGCAGGCCCCGGACACCTACCTGCCGAATGTGGCAGGGACGCTCAACAACCTGGCTATCCTGGACCAAAGCCAGAACCGCATCGAAGAATCGCGCACTCACTACAACGAAGCCTTAACCATGTACCGAATGCTCGACCAGCGAAACTCGGGCAGATTCGCCACCGACATTTCAAGAGTTGAAGCAGGCCTCGCAGGACTGGGAAAGGCCCCGCGTCCGCATTGACTTGTCGCCCCCATCCCGCCTAACATGACCCGATTCGTGATCGGTCCGGAACGACGGCGCAACAAGCGGCCCAACAAGACGGCCCAACAATGATCGGCCAAACCATCTCGCACTACCGCATCATTCAGAAACTCGGTGGCGGCGGCATGGGTGTGGTTTACAAGGCCGAGGACACCCGCCTCGACCGCTTCGTGGCCCTCAAGTTTCTGCCGGAAGTCGTCGCCCGCGACCATCAGGCGCTGGAACGTTTTCGGCGGGAGGCGAAAGCGGCCTCAGCCCTGAACCATCCCAACATCTGCACGATCTACGACATTGGCGAAGAGAATGGCCAGGCCTTCATCGTCATGGAGTTTCTGGATGGCGAAACGCTGAAGCATGTAATCGGCAGCCGGGCGCTCGAACTCGACACTTTGCTGTCGCTGGCCATCGAGATCGCCGATGCGCTCGATGCCGCCCACGCCAAGAATATCGTTCACCGTGATATCAAGCCCGCCAACCTCTTTGTGACCGAGCGCGGACACGCGAAGATTCTCGATTTCGGACTGGCCAAGGTGACGACCGGCACAGCCAGTTCGCTTGGAGCCACGCAAGCGACGGTCGAGTCGGATCATCTCACCAGCCCTGGCACGGCAGTCGGCACGGTCGCTTACATGTCGCCGGAGCAGGCGCGTGGCAAGGAGCTCGATGCGCGCACCGACCTGTTCTCATTCGGCGCTGTCTTGTATGAGATGGCCACCGGCACTCTGCCTTTCCGCGGCGACTCCTCCGCCGACCTGTTCGATTCGATTCTTCACAAAATACCGGTCGCGCCGGTTCGCCTGAACCCCGATGTTTCGCCCAAGCTCGAAGACGTCATCAACAAGGCTCTGGAGAAAGACCGCGAGCTGAGATACCAGCATGCATCCGATATGCGCGCCGATTTGAAGCGGCTAAGACGGGAGACGGAATCGGGCCGCGTCCCGCATAGAACCGATGAGACGCAAGCGATGGTGCCCGCAAGTTCGGCCAGCGCCAGCGGCGTGTTCCCGGCCTCATCGGGGCAAGGAATCGCGGCCAGCCCGTCGGCACCGTCACAGACCATCGCGCTATCGCCCGGGGGCGCACCGTCCTCAAGTTCCGTGCTGATTGCGGAAGCGCGCCGGCACAAGAGCGTCGTCTTCGCGACAATCGCCGTAGTTGCGCTCCTGCTCATTGCGGCGGGGTTCGGAGTTTACAAATTCATCAGCCGCAGCGGCCCCGCAATTGATACTCGCAACATCGGCATCAAGCCACTCACCGAGCATGGACAGGCCGTCGGGTTTGCCGCCATCTCAGGGGACGGCAGGCTGGTCGCCTATGGCAGGCGCGAAGGCGAGCGCAGTCTGCGCGTCAAGCAGGTCGTCACCGGCAGCGAGGTGACGGTGGTGCCGCCGCAAAGTGGATTCTTTGGCACCGGCGCCACTTTTACCCCCGATGGCAATTATCTCTACTACACGCATCGCGATCCTTCGAACCAGAACGATGTCAACCTGTATGCGGTGCCGGCTCTGGGCGGGACCTCGCGGCAGATCGTGACCGATGTCGACAGTGCCGCTGCGCTCTCACCCGACGGAAAACGCATGGCGTACCGGCGCGCGATCCCCGACAAGGGCGAAGATCAGCTGTTGATTGCGAAGGCCGACGGCACAGGGGAGGAGGTCATACTCCGGCGCGACTCCATTGCCAGCGGCCTCAACACCGATCCTTCGTGGTCGGCCTCGGGCGATCTTATTGCTGTAGGCGCCTTCGAGTTGGGCAAGACCGCACTTTCCTCGATCCTAGTGCTCACCTCAGAAGGCAAGGCAGTGAGGAGCTTCCCGATCAACATGATTGTTAATGCAGTTGCCTGGCTGCCCGATTCTTCAGGCCTGTTTTTCGTCGGAGGCGAAGAGTCCACCGGGCTTCGGACCCAGGTCTGGTTTCAGCCTTATCCTGAGGGCAAGCTTTTCAAAATCAGCAACGACTTGAATCAATATTCCTCGCTCAGCGTGACGGCCGATGGCAAGTCTTTCGTCACCACGCAGTCGCATCCTACGGCGACCATTTATGCAGGAGATTCCCCATCCGTACTCAACGATAAGACCGACTGGAAGTTGGCGGCGATCTCGACCGAACAGGCTACCGGTTACGGACTTTCATGGATGGGCTCCGGTAAGCTCCTGCAACTGGATTCGACCCTGCGAATGTATTCCAGCGCTGCTGATGGGAGCGCGCGCGTTCGGCTGTTGGAGGGCGACAAGATCTCCTGGAATATTTCCGCCTGCGGTAACGCGGAGATGGTTGTTTTCGACAGATTGTCGGAAAAGAATGCGCCGAACATTTGGCGCCTCAACGTCGCGAACGGCGAACTGAAGCAGCTTACATCCGGGAAAAACGACGAAAACCCGGCTTGCACGGCTGACGGTAAATGGCTGGTCTACGTCGGGCTCAGCACCAGCGATAGCGTATCGCATCTCTTCAAGGTCCCGATTGACGGAGGAACGCCTGCGGAACTGGCCCACGGCAGCCTGGGACCGCCGGCTATTTCGCCCGATGGCGCCTTCATAGCGTATGCCAGAACCGACGGCCAAGGCGCCGGCGCAAAATCGAAGTTCATCGTGCAAAAGCTCGAAGGCTCTGCCCCGGTGCAGGAAATAGAGGCGCCCGGGGATAATGGAAATCTCGCGTGGACGCCCGATGGGCGCGCGCTTACGTATCTGCACACCGTGGGCAGCGCCCGGCACTTGTACATGCAACCGCTCACCGGCGGGCCGCCCATTCAGTTGACTCACTTCGATACCGAGCCATCGTTGATTGCTGCTTATGCCTGGTCACGGGATGGCAAGAAGTTTGCCGTCACTCGCGCCCGCTATGCCGATACCGACGTAGTCATGTTCAGCGGTTTCCGCTGAGCCGCAGCTCGAAGAATCGGACCGTCCGATGATCGGACAGTCCAAGAAATCAAAAAAGGAGCTCTCCCCCATGCTGACGCTTCAGACCAGGAATATGGATCCCGACCTCGTGGTTCTCGATATCGCCGGAAGAATCACCATGGGACGCGAGTGCAAGGAATTGGAATGGGCGACCGACACACTGGTCCGCGAGAACAAGAAGAAAGTTGTCTTCGACCTCAGCGGTGTCACCCACATTGACAGCACCGGCATCGGGATCATCGTCATGTGCGCAGGTAAGCTTAAGCACGCCGGCGGAAAGCTCCGGGTGTGCGCGCAGGGACATGTGGAAGAAGTTCTGAAGCTCACCAGCGTGGATAAAGTTGTGGACCTGCATCCCAACGTTGCGGCGGCCGCGGCCGGGTTTTAGCAGACTCGGACCTTCCAAAGATTCTCCTCGTTATGGATTGCGCGCCGCCCCGGCCGGCGCTAAAGTGGTTCTAGCTCTGGCGGTCTCCCACCTTCTTATTACTCACCATACATTTGCGCGGAATTGCTGTAGTGTCTGTGCAACTAAAGGCGGTGGGCGGATGGGCACCCCAATATGTGGTGTTTTACTACTTGACCCGTCCCCTCCTTCGCCGTTAAAGTTGGACCAACGCCGGGGTTCCAGTTCCGTCTGTGCGGGACGAGCCGCGGCATGCGATCGGGGAGGAACCTGGGCAGTTAACATCGCCAGTCGGTTCGGCGAAGGTCCCCAACCGATTCGCAGTCGGCCCAGCCAGCGCGTAGGCGGAGACGGATTTCCGCCCAAGACACGCAAGCCGGCAGAAATGTCGGCGCCGAGCGTTTTGCCGCAGATATGAAGGAGTGACTTTGCTCAAACTCAAGAAGCTGCAAATTCTGGGATTCAAGTCGTTCTGCGATCGCACCGAACTCAAGTTCCATGGTGAAGGCATTGCCGCCATCATCGGCCCCAACGGCTGCGGCAAATCGAATATCGCCGACGCAATCTCGTGGGTGCTGGGCGAGCAATCGGCCAAAACGCTGCGCGGCGCGCGCATGGAGGACGTCATCTTCGCCGGTACGCGCGACCGGAATCCGACAGGCATGGCCGAAGTGACCCTGACATTGATCGATCCCGAGATTTACAGCGGCCCCGATTCGAGCGCGCCCACCGAGATCGAAATCAAGGACGACCTGGCGGAAGAAAATTGGGACGAAGCCGAACTGCGCGCAAGCGCCGCCTCCGAAACCGAACGAGCCACCGAAGAAGCGCAGCCCGGACAAATCGATGGAGAGACGGGCGGTTCCGCCCGTCCAGACGAGCAATTCTCTGCACTTGCAAACCATGCGTCCGTTTCGGAAACCGGACCATCCGCAGCCGCCCTGGCACCACCCGATGCCGACGACGCGGCCGCCCAAACCTCCGGCCCGCAGCTTGTTCCGCTGCAAGTTGTGCCACCGCAGGTCGTGTTGAAGATCCGCCGCCGCAAGTTCAACCAGCAACCGGCCCACGCCGGCGAGATCGCTGTAACCCGGCGCCTGTTCCGCAGCGGCGACAGCGAATACCTACTCAACGGAAAACTCTGCCGCCTGCGCGATATTCAGGAACTGTTCATGGGCACGGGGTTGGGCCCGGAATCCTACGCGCTCATCGAGCAGGGACGCATCGGCCAGATCCTGAGCAGCCGGCCGACGGATCGCCGCGCCATCATTGAAGAAGCCGCGGGCATTACGAAATTCAAGACGAAGAAGCGCCTGGCCGAGGCGCGCCTTGAGGAAGCCAAGCTTAATCTGAACCGCGTAAATGACATTTTCGAAGAAGTCACACGCCAGATGAATTCGCTGAAACGCCAGGCCAGCAAGGCTGAGCGCTATGGCCGCCTGCGCGACGAAATGCGCGCCAAGCTGCGCGTTGTGCTGGCCAGCAAGTTCACGCACATGGATGCGGAGCGCATTTCGCTCGACTCCCAGATTCGGCAACTGGGCGATCAAATTCACCAACTGACCGAAACCGTGCAGCAATCCGAAGCAGAGCACTCAGAACGGACCCAGCGCGGCTATGCCATCGAAACTGAAACGCGCGAGAATCGCGACCGGCTCAGCCAGATCGCCATGGAAAGCGACCGCAGCAAGGCGCGCATCAAGACCAACGAAGAACGCTCCGCCGAACTGCTCGTGCGCATGACTTCGTCCGAAGCCGAACTGGCGCAGGTGAATTCCCGCCTGCTCGCGCTTGAGGAGGAACTGGCGGAGCATCAGCGCCTGCTCGACTCCGCCGCGGCTGATCTGGCGTCGGCTCAGCAGGAACTTGCGCTCAGCCAGCAAGAAGCCGCCAACGCCACAGTCGATCTATCCGCGCTCGAGCAAGGGCAGGAATCCTGCCGCGCGGCCATTCTCGAGGCCGTCGGCCAGTCCTCCAATCTGCGTAATCAACTCACTCAGTCCCAGGAACGGCTGGCCGGCATGGATCGCGAGGAACAGCGCCTGCGCTCTGAAGTCGCGGTCGCCACCGCGCAATCTGACGCCTTCGGCGGACAGCGCGGCCAACTCGCCCTCGAATTCGAATCTGTTTCCGGGCGCGTCAACACGCTCTCGACTGAGATTACCTCGCTGCGCGGAGCCCTCGAAACCAAGCGTGCCGAGGAGCGTGACACCAAGAAGCACCTCGATTCCATCCGCTCCGAATATGCGACGGCTCTGGGCAAAAAAGGTTCGCTCGAAGCCGTGATCGCCGAGCATGGCTATTCCACCGAGTCGGTACGCCGCCTGTTTCAATCCGGAGCCCTGCAAGGGGGACACGCTCCCGCGGGCGTGCTCGCCGATTTCCTCGAAGTCGATCCCCGCTACGAGCGCGTGGTAGAAGATTTCCTGCGCGATGAGCTGAACTTCGTCGTCGTCAAGAACTGGGACGCGGCCGACGAGGGCCTGCGCCTGCTGCGTTCCGATGTGGATGGCCGTGCGACCTTTCTTGTCCATCCCGAGGATTCCCAGGCGAGATTTTCGTTTGTCGCCGATGAGCATTCGCATTACGCGCCGCTCGACGACTCCGTGCTGCCGCTGAAGAACTCGATTCGCGTGCTCAATGGTTTCGGCAAGTCGCTGGAAGTAATTCTGCCAAAGCTCGGCAACGGCTATATCGTGTCCGATGCAACCGTCGCCCGCAATCTCGCGCTCTCCAGTCCCGACGCGTTTTTTCTGTCGCAATCCGGCGAGTGCTTCCACAACGTAACGGTCACGGGCGGCAAGCAGCGCAGCGAAGGTCCGCTCTCCATGAAGCGCGAACTACGCGACGTTCTGCGCCTGCTCGACGAGCTTGAACAGGCTTTGCGCGAAAAGGAAATCCTCGCCCTTACTCTGGGCCGCGAAATTCGCGAGTACACTTCCCTACTCGACCGCCTCGAAGGCGAAAAACGCGAAGCCGAAAAGCAGGCCATGACATCCGGCCATCTGCTGCAGCAGTTGGACAGCGAGATGTCGCGCGTGCGCGAGCGCATCGAAGTGATCGGGCGCGAACTGCAGCGGCTAGCCGTCGAACGTCGGGAGCAGGACGCGTTGATCGCGGCGCGCCAGGGCGAACTCGCGACGATTGAGGAAGCGCGCGCGCGCTTCGAAGCTCAGCTAGCCGCCGGACACGATCAACTGGCCGCCCTGCGCACTCGCCGCGACCAAGCCGTGGAAGCCACTTCGCAGCGCGCCGCACGCGTGGCTACTCTCGAAGAGCGCCACCGCTCGGCAACCGCGCTGCTCCAGCGCGTCCAGACCGTTGTTGCCGAGATGCGGGAGCGGGCGGGGGCTTTGCAGGCGCAAATGGAATCGGCCACCGAGGAAATCGCGCAGCGAAAAGAGGAGAACGCCCGACTATCAGAGCAACTCGTCCAGCTTGAAGCGGAGCGCAATGCCGGTGAAGCCCGCGACGG
Organism: uncultured Acidobacteriaceae bacterium; assembly: GCA_963791085.1. Lineage (GTDB taxonomy): Bacteria > Acidobacteriota > Terriglobia > Terriglobales > Acidobacteriaceae > Acidiflorens. The sequence goes on from CAWBQG010000001.1 coordinate 2,349,980, forward strand.
CCTGCTGCAGTGTGAGTCGGAACAGGTGCGAGCGCGGCTGTCCGAAATCGAGGAACTGCTGCGAACAATGCGTCAGCAGCTCGATTCTGCCCGTGACCGCCGTGGCGAGTTGTCGGCGCAGGCCGCCAAACTCGAATCCGATCTGCAGCACATGGCGGATACGTGCCTCAACGAACTGGGCATCGAACGCCCCGCGCTCATGGCCGACACAACCATCGTCCCGCTGGCCGGCGAAGCGCTCGCCGCCGAGGATCAGAGTTATCGCGACATGCGCGCCCGCCTCGACGCCATGGGCCCGGTTAACATGATGGCACTCGAAGAATATAAGGAAACCGCCGAACGCCATCAGTTCCTCTCCACCCAGCGTAAAGACTTGCTCGACGCCATCGAGAACACGACCGCGACCATCAAAGAGATCGACCAGGTCTCGCGCCAGAAATTCGAAGAGGCGTTCCACAAGATCAACGAGAACTTCCAGATCACCTTCCGCAAGCTTTTCGGCGGAGGCAACGCCTTCATGCGTCTGACCGACATCGAAAACAGCGCGGAGAGCGGCATTGACGTGGTCGCCTCGCCGCCAGGCAAAAAGCTGCAGAGCGTATTGCTGCTTTCCGGCGGCGAAAAAGCGCTCACCGCGCTAGCACTGCTCGTGGGCATCTTCCAGTACACGCCCAGCCCGTTCTGCATTCTCGACGAAGTCGATGCGCCTCTCGACGAGGCCAATATCGGGCGCTTCACCGAGATGGTGCGCGAGATGAGCCTGCAAACCCAGTTCATCCTGATCACGCACAGCAAGAAGACGATGAGCATCGCTCCCGTTCTCTACGGCGTGACCATGCAGGAGCCGGGCATCTCAAAGCTGGTGTCAGTCCGCTTCGGAGCGGCGTAGCCGGAACGGGCTAGTCACGTCCCCGCGGCCGGGCGCAACTCTGAACGACGGTAAGCGTCGAATAAAAAATCCCGCTGCGTCCTTGACGCGCACTCCAATTTTTTGCTTTCGAATCGTGGGAAACCCGGCGCCTTTTTTCCAGAGCCTTCCTCAGTTTTTCCACATTACGAATCTTCGAAATGCCGCTATGGGCGCGGTTTCTGACTTAAGATTAAACTGTCAACTGTTTTCCTTCTGACGGCGGTCGGCGTAACCATGTGCCTGTGATCGAAGGCGTTGACAAATTTCTGGCCGCGGCTAGAATACCCGTCAGTTTTCTCCCGGTAAATTTGAAGTCATGAGCCCCAAGATCCTGGACCACGTTCTACTGGAAACCGACTATTCCGACCTCAAGCTGTTCGCTAGCGGCAAGGTTCGCGACGTCTACAATCTCGACAGCGAGCACCTGCTGTTTGTTGCGACCGATCGCATTTCCGCGTTCGATTACGTGCTGGCCACCGGAATTCCGCACAAGGGTCGCGTCCTCACCCAGATTTCGCTGTTCTGGTTCGACTTTCTCAAGGACATTGTGCCCAACCATTTCGTCACGGCCGACGTCACGCGCTACCCGGAAGCGATTCGCAAGCACGCCGATGAACTTCGCGGCCGGTCCATGATCGTAATGCGCGCCGAGATGTTTCCCGTCGAATGCGTAGCGCGCGGCTATCTTCCGGCTCCGGTTGGAAGGAATACAAAGCCAGCGGCACAGTTTGCGGCATCAAGCTGCCCGCAGGACTGAAAGAATCAGATCAGCTTCCGGAGCCCATCTTCACGCCCGCCACCAAGGCCACCACCGGCCACGACATCAACATCTCGTTTGAAGAGATGTGCAAGCTGGTGGACCCGAAGTTGAGCCGCCAACTCCGCGACCTTACGCTGCGCATTTACAAGAAGGCCGCCGACCACGCGCGCCAGCGCGGCATTCTGATCGCCGACACCAAGTTTGAATTTGGCATGACCGCCCAGGGCATCACCCTGGCGGATGAAGTGCTAACACCGGATTCCTCCCGCTTCTGGCCGGCCGACACGTACCAACCGGGCAAAGCGCAGAATTCGTACGACAAGCAGTACGTAAGGGACTACCTCGAAGAAATCCGCTGGAATAAACAGCCGCCCGCGCCCGCCCTCCCCCAAGAGGTTGCGCGGCGGACCAGCGAAAAGTACCTCGAGGCGTATCGTCAGTTGACGGGACGCGAGTTGGAGATCTAGATCGCCGCACTCGCTTCACGGTCATCGATATGAGCGTTGCGGACTGGATCATCCTGGCATTTCTGACATTTTCCGTGGTCGGCGCTGCGATGGAGGGCTTTTTTCATGAAGCCTTCCATCTGGCTGGCCTGGTCGCCGGATACTTGCTGGCTGCCTGGCAGTATCACCGCCTGGCGGACTGGTTCGCGCCTCATTTGAAGTCGCCGTGGGTTGGCGAAATTGCCGCTTTCCTGATCATCTTTTTCGCGGTTCTGATTTTGGCAGGGTTTGCCGGACGAATCGCGCGCTGGGCGATGAAGAAAGCCGGCCTCAGTACGATAGACCGGATTCTGGGAGCAGTTCTGGGCTTGTTGCGAGGCGCTCTGGTGGTCGCCGTGGTACTGACCGCCATGACCGCCTTCGCGCCCGCCGCAAAGTGGCTGGATGAGTCTCAACTGGTTCCCTACTTCCTGGTAGGCGGAAGGGCTGCAATCTGGCTCGCACCGTCGGAGTTGCGCCAACGCTTCTACCAGGGGCTGGATTACATGCGGCATGTGCCGCCGGCAGTGGATGCGGATCATCCTAAGCCGGCCGCGCCGTCAAAGTAATTCCTGCGGGCAAGATCTCATCGGGTGAAGGTGCGGAAATGAGGCGGCGGTGAAAGATCAATTGGAAGCACTTATTCTGCAGATGTACAAAAGCAACATTCTTTATTCCGAAGCGGTCCGCGAGTTCAAGAAACGATTCATCGTCACTGTGCTCGAAGAAAACCGCGGCAACCAGTGCAAGGCCGCACGCGAGCTTGGGATGCATCGAAATACCCTCAGCCGCACCATGCAGGAACTCAAAATTGATGTCCGTCCCTTGCGGGCCGGAGCCAAGCGTCCCCCGCGCAGCGCGCGTCCGGTCACGCTCGAAAGAAAACAGGTTCGCTAAGGCCGACTCGCGAAAATCTCAAGGAAATCGTGCGGTCCTTCGTTTTCCCCTGTACCTGTGGCTGGACGCCTTGCCGCATCCACAAAAAAAGAGCGGTCCCAATCAGGACCGCCCTTCTTCTCTTCCAGTTTCAACCGAATGCCCAGTCTCAATGAGCCGCGGGTTTCTTGTGAACCGGCGGCTTCGGTGCCGCTTTTACCAGCAGAGCCCCGTCGTTCATGGTCATCACAAACGGTTTGGCGACGTAGGAAACCGGTGTACCTTCAAACTGCAGGTCGGTATCCTCTTTCGGCATGTCTTTCTTGGGGATCGCCGCCGCCATGGTCAGATCGATATCGCCGCGCTTGGCATCGATGTCGTCCGAACTTCCGGCCAACATCATCTTGGTCACCTTGCCCGTGGTGTCGATGCTGAGGATGTGAGCCACCATCTGTAGCGGCTTTCCTTTGAGGGTGGTCCAGACCTTCTCGGCATCTTCCGGTGTGCCTTCGGAGAGAACCAGTTGCCATTCCGCGAAGCTCATTTCCTCGATTTTCTTGGAGGTCATGATGTCATGAGCCTGCTGGGCGGGAGTCGGTGGAACATACTTGGCAATGGTGAAATCGGCCGGAGGCAGCGTGGTGGTCGCAGTCTTCGCTAGCAGATCGTTCCAGCCTTCGTCGCTGCCGTGATATTTGGTGTACTTGCTCTGGCCGAACTTGGCGATCTGGGTTTTGCCCGCCCCCTGCGCCAGATTCGATGCCCGCGCAATAAAGAAGAGTCCGTCTACATCTTTTTCCGTCGCTCCCGCAGCCAGATATGCCAGCGCCAGCGGGTACACGTCGCGCAAGTTGGTCGGATCGGTTTCCACCGAAGCCCGCAGGTATTGCTGCGCCTTGGCATAGTCCTTGGCCGAGTAAGCAGCGATGCCAGCCGCGCCGTTAAAGATCACGGCCGTCTGCGTCTTCAGCTTCTTAAAATCGTCGTCGGTCAAACCTTCGGGCTTGTTCGAGGTCTGTATGCACCCTAATCCCTTTTCTCCATACTGCCCCGCGTCCGCCAGATTCTGCGCCGCGCCCGCGCCACCGGCTTCGGCCATGTTCCGCTTCGTGTATGCCAGCAAGGCCAGCGCCCGCAAGTTGCACGGGTTCGCCTGCAGAACTTTCTGTGCTGTCTCCAACGTCTTGGCCTGATTGCCAGTCTGCTGGTATGAGCCCATCAACAACTCCAGCGCGTCTTCCTTCATCACGCTGTTGGGATACTGCGTCAGAAAAGCTTCCAGACCGCTGATTTTGGCCGCTGGGTCCTGCTGTCCCAGGGCGCCCATATACGCGTTATATTCTGCCGGGTCTTTGATCTCCTTCTTTTGTGGCGCTGCGGCGGGTGCCGCGCTTGCCTGTGGCGTCGTTTGGGCCGGCGCGGCAGCGGTTTGCGCGACGGCGGTAACTGCGGCTACCAGCAACATCGCAAGAACGATTCTTTTCATTCCGGTGGCTCCTTCACTCGTTAGGAAAGCTGGATTCACGTACTGCCCGGCACCCGATCTTGCCGCCGGGTTTCGCCATGACCTTCTGCACGCCAGGCGAATACTCCCGTAAATCCTCCGCCGCATGCCAGAACAGCGCGGCTTCAAGATTAGTCCGGTGAGCGGATTATAAGGATGTACTCTCGCCAAGGCAAGGGCGTTTGCCCCGCCAAGGGATGCAAAGTGGAAACAACGTCACCGGCCCAGCCCGCCGATTCCTTAATCGCGAAAACTAGGCATTGGCCTTGATCATCTGCTCGGCATGCTTCCGCGAAGTCTCGGTCAGCTTCGCCCCGGAAAGCATGCGCGCCACTTCCTCCATGCGTTCCTCGCCGCTGATTTGACGAACCGTGGTTTTGGTTCGCCCGCCAACCGTCCGTTTCTCGATCAGATAATGATGATCCGCAAATGTTGCGATCTGCGGCAGGTGCGTCACGCACAGCACCTGATTCCCTCTCGCGAGCCCCTTCAGCCTCCGCCCCACCGCTTCGGCCGCCCGGCCGCCAATGCCGCTGTCAATCTCATCGAACACCAGCGTCCGCTGCGCCGCCGAATTCTTCTTCTTGCCCGCCGGATTGGCGCCCGTTTCCACGCACGCTTTCAACGCCAACATGACGCGCGACAATTCGCCCCCCGAAGCGATCTGCTCGAGCGGCCTCATCGCCTCGCCCGCATTCGTTGCAATCCGATAGACAATCTGATTGATGCCGGAGGATGTCCAGTGTTCCTCGGCCTCGTTTTCCTCGACAGTGATAGCAAACGAGGCTCGCATAGCCAGCTCGTTGATTTCCGCCTCCACCAGTTTTTCCAGCTTGCGCGCCGCCTCCGACCGCCTGTGCGAAACTCCCCGCGCTGCCTTCCGAAAGTGCTGAGCGGCAATCGCCAGTTGCGACCGCAGTTCACCGAGCACCTGATCTTTATTCTCCATCTCCGAAAGCTTCCGTTGCGTTTCCTCGCCGTATGCGATGACCTGATCGAGCCCCGGACCATACTTGCGTTTCAGCCGATCCAGCAGCGCCAAGCGCTCCTCCAGTTCCGCCAGTCGCTCCGGAGATGCCTGAATTCCACCCGCATAGTCGCGCAGCGTCGCCCCCACATCCTCTACACTGATGCGCGCCGACTCCAGCGCCCCGGCCGCTTCCTGGAATTTCGGTTCATAGCGCGCCAGTTCCTCCAGATGCTTCTGCGCCGCGCGCAGGCTCGACGAAGTGGATGCATTGCCCTCATAGAGCAGATCGAACGCATTCATCGCAGCGCCGTAAATCTTCTCGGCGTTCGTCAGTACGCGTTTCTCGGCTTCCAGCCGCTCATCTTCGCCCGCCGCCGGCCGCGCCTCGGCGATCTCGTGCGCCTGGAACTTCCACAAGTCCAACAACCGCATCCGCTCCCGCTCATCCTGCTCAAGCTCGGCGATGCGAGCCCCGATGTGCTTCCAGCCGCCAAACGCGGTGGCTATCTCCTGCAACTCGATCCCGGCATACGCGTCGAGCAGCCCTTGCCGCGCCGCGGCATCGAAGCTCGCAATCGATTCGTTCTGCGCGTGGATCACGCCAAGATGCGGCGCCAGTTGCTTCAGCACCGCAACCGTCGCTGGCTGATTGTTGACGAACACCCGTCCCTTGCCGCCCGCGGCAATTTCGCGCCGCAGGATCAGCGACGCGTCCTCCGCATCCAAACCATTGCCTTCCAGAACGTCTTCGACCGATTGTGCCGCTGCTCCTTCGCTCTCAAACACTCCCGCAACGATCGCGCGCTCCGTGCCCGCGCGGATTATCTCGGCCGAGGCTTTCTCGCCCAGCAGCAGTCCCAGCGCGTCAATCAGAATTGACTTTCCCGCTCCGGTCTCCCCCGTCAACAGGTTCAAGCCAGACGCGAACTCGATGACCACGTTGTCGATCACCGCGTAGTTTTCCAGTCGCAGTTCAGTTAGCACAGGAGTCTCAGAATCAGTAAATTACGCGCAGCATAGCACAGCTCCGCTCCCAGCGTTACCAAAGTTCATGGCAAGGCTGGTCCCAATTCAGCACAAGACTATGGCCTTTTTCACTGTGACTACCGTCACCAATATCGCCTCGAAAATGCCCTTCTGGTTTTTTACATCTGCCCGGGATTACGCCAACATGTACCTATGAAAACCTTCCCCGTATTCGCAATCGTCTTGCTCTTTTGCTCACTGTCTTTCGCTAATGTGAAAATCATAACCTCGTCCCCATTACCCGCTGGAACCGTGGGAACGCCCTACTCGACGACCGTCCAGGCTGCCGACGGGTGCAGGCCATACGTCTGGTCCTCGGAAGGACTGCCGTCAGGACTTACTCTGACGACATCGGCTGATACAAAGTCCGTGACGCTGACCGGTACGCCGACCCAGAATGCCACGCTTAACTTCGACATCACGGTCAAGGGCTGCGCCGGCCTCACATCCACTGTCGACTACACCTTGACGATCGGACAGGGGACGTCGTCTCACTCAGCTGCCCTGACTTGGGACGCGGGTACCCAGGATATTGTCGGCTACAACCTCTATCGCGGTACGACTTCAGGCGGACCGTACAGCCAGATCAACGGCTCCCTGTTGCCCTCAAACGCTTTCACTGACTCCAGCGTGGACAGCGGGACAACTTACTACTACGTGGCAACCGAAGTGAACAGCCAGGGACAAGAGAGCACGTACTCAGTCCAGGCAACAGCTGTGGTCCCGTAGCATCAGATTCGGCCGGTGCGGCCCGTACCGGCCGAACGTCTCTCCGTAGTCGAAGGGCAGCCGAAACGCCGTTTCTCCCGCGACGAACGGTGCAAGCTTCTCGTGTTTCCCCGTGACCTTCGCATACCCTGTCCTGCGGCCTGTAGTTTTCCCAAGATTCTCAGCCCTAAGTCAAGCAGCCGGCATCATAACCTCGCATTGACCGATGCGGTACCCCAACTCGGCCCTTGCCGTCTTCGGTCTATAATTTCCATTAGGGGTTTTCCCAACTCGAATGCATTTGTCTTCTGTCTTCTTGTCGTTTGTCGGCGGCGAGATTGTCGATCTCGTCCTCCAAACTGGTACGGTCGCCAAGGCTGTCCTGCTCTTCCTGCTCGCCTTTAGCGTGTTGTCGTGGGCCGTGATTCTTTCCAAATGGATGCTCATCAAATCTGCCCGCCGCCAAAGCGCGCGTTTCCTGCGCGCCTTTCGTAAGGCTCAGCGCATCCAGGACGTTGCCTCCATGGCCGATCAGTTCCGTCCCAGTCCCCTGGTCGGCGTTTTCGATGGAGCCGTCGCGGAATTCAAACGCCAGATGGGTACCACCGGCTCGGTTCACAATCCCACGGCCGTGCAGCGCGCCATGCAGATCGCGTCTTCCGACGAGATCAGCCGTTTCGAGAGCAATGTGCCATGGCTTGCCATCACTGGCGCCGTCACGCCCTTCATTGGATTGTTCGGCACCGTCTGGGGCATCATCGATGCCTTCCACGGTCTCGGCGCCGCCGGCGCTGCCACTTTGCGCGCGGTCGCTCCCGGAATTTCCGAAGCCTTGATTACTACCGCCGCCGGACTGGCTGCCGCCATCCCTGCCGTCATCGCTTATAACCTGATCATCGGCTCGATTCGCGAATTCGCATCGCGCAACGACGATTTCACCCTCGAGATGCTCAATCTGGTCGAACGCCAGCAGCCGCAGCCGATGAGCGAGGTTCATCGCTGATGGCATTCACCACCGCAAATGGCCGCACGCAGACCGCGCTCTCTGACATTAACGTCACTCCTCTGGTTGACGTCGTCCTCGTCCTCCTCATCATCTTCATGGTGACCGCTCCCGTTCTCCAATCCGGGATTGAAGTCAACGTGCCGCATACGCGCACCGTCAAGGAGATCACCGAAGAACGTCTGGTCATCAGTATCGACAAATCGCAAAGAGTTTTTCTGGGCAACGATCCCATCAACATCAATCAGATCGGATCAACCCTGAAGCAGCGGATTCGCGATCCCCGGCATCAGGCGATCTACTTGCGCTCCGACGAAGACGTCCCCTTTGGCGCTTTTGCCACTGTGATGGACGCAATCAAGCAATCCGGCATCAGTAATGTGAGCATCGTGACGCAGCCCATCGATTCCAATGGCAACAATCGCTAATGATCTCGCCAGCGGCAGTCTCGGACGGCCCCTTGCATGGTCGGCGGGTCTGCATGCGGCATTTACCGTGTTTGTCATTCTCTATGCGACGTTCATTCCTGGCTTCCGCGGCCAGGGCTGGGGTGCCGGCGGAGGCGGCGACGCCATGGGAGCTACGCTCGTGACCACGGTTCCCCTTCCCGCCAGCCCCCAAGCAACCAACAGCGTGCTCGCGACCGAATCCAAGGGCCTGTCGCATTCCGAGCCAAAGCCCAAGGAGCAGGAGCCCGAAGCAATCCCGATTCCCGACAAGAACGCGAAGACGAAAATAAAACCTGCGCCGGTCAAGACCGCAACCCAGCGCAAGGCGGAACCCGAGCCCGAGGAATCGAATCAAATTCCTTATGGCGAAGGAGGTCCCGTCAGCGGTCCCTACGGTATGTTCAGCGCGGGAGGCGCCAAGGGCGGCTTCGGCTTTACCGGGGGAGGCGGTGATTTCGGCAGCCGGTTCTCCTGGTACGTGCAGGCCGTGCAACGCAAGGTGTCGGAGAACTGGCTCAAGTACGAAGTCGATCCCAGCATCCGGCAAGCGAACCGCGCTTACGTGACCTTCGACATCGCGCGCGACGGTCATCCGACGAATGTGCAGATCGAGCAAACCAGCGGAGTCCCATCGCTCGACATCTCGGCCATGCGGGCAGTTCAACGCATCGATACATTCGGCCCTTTGCCCCCGGAGTATTCCGGCAGCAAAGTGTCGGTAGAATTTTGGTTCGATTACAAGAGGTAAAACGTCGTTGGTCGTTGGTCGTTCGCCGTTAGTCGTTCGCAGCGTTTGGAAGTGCAATCCATGCGCCCGCGACGAATGGCCCATAGGGAGTAACTATTGAGTAATTTGGCGTACACAGCTCAACTCGCTCGCCGCCTTATCCTTGCCGTAACGCTGCTCTTCGTGCTGGCCGCTGCAAGTTCCGCCCAGGACTGGATCCGCACCGGGACCGGCCTCGGCGTCGAAAAGGTCCGCCTCGCTGCCGCCGACTTCAAGCCTTCCACGCCGGACCCGAAAAACGCCGACCTGATGAAAACTTTCAACGACACCCTCTCGAACGACCTCGACAACGCCGGCATTTTCGATCTGGTCTCGAAGAGTTTTCATCCGTTGCAGATTCCCGGCCAGCCCTCCGAAGTGAACTTCCCAGCCTGGAACTCGCCGCCGCCAAACGCCGCCATGCTCGCATTCGGCAACCTGGGCGCTGCCGCCGACAAAGTTACCGTGCAAGGCTGGCTCTACGATCTCAAGAATCAGGCCTCGCCCCAGGTTCTCGGCAAGCAGTACAGCGACTCTGCCACCACCGACGCCGTGCGAACAATCGCGCACAAGTTTGCCGACGAGATCATCTTCCGCCTCGGCGGCGGTATTAATGGCATTGCCGAAAGCAAAATTTATTTCGTCAGCGACCGCAGCGGCCACAAAGAAATCTGGATGATGGATTACGACGGCGCCAACCAGACGCAACTCACGCACATCGGCAGCATCTCGCTCTCACCGCGCATTTCGCCCGATGGCTCGCGCCTTGCCTTCAGTTCCGCCACCAAGAGCGGCTGGGAGATCCTGATGTATTCCTTTGATCTCAACCGCATGGTCGCCTTCCAGCGCTTTGGAGGCATGAATCTTTCTCCTTCGTGGTCGTCCGAAGGCAAGATTGCCTTTTCGTCCTCGCGCAACGGTTACCCCAACATCTTCGTAGTCGATGGCTCCGGCGGGAACCTTCGCCGCCTCACTAACGATCAGGGACCCGACGTTTCTCCTGCGTGGAATCGTAAGACCGGCGCGCAGATTGCGTTCGTCAGCGGACGCACCGGCCTGCCCCAGATTTACACCATGGAGGCCGATGGCACCAACGTCCAGCGCCTCACCGATCAGGGCTACGCCGTTTCGCCGAATTGGTCGCCGAACGGCCAGTTTCTGACTTTCTCGTGGATGCGCAAGTATGGTCCGGGCGAACCCGGCGGCAACGATCTTTACTTGATGGATGTCGCCAGCAAGCAGTTCGTCCAACTCACCCACGATGCCGGCCGGAACGATTTCCCTTGCTGGTCGCCGGATGGACGGCACGTGGTCTTTCAGTCGCACCGAAGCGGAACCGACCAGATTTTCACCATGCTGGCCGACGGCACCAATGTGAAGCAGTTGACGACGAAAGGCAACAACACGCAGCCCAACTGGAGTTGGAAATAGAAGTGATTTCGGAAGAGTTTGTCGGCAAACGGTTTCGCCGTACCGTCGCGATCCAGGGAAGCACCGGGGCTTTAGCCCCTGAGGAACCTGAGGTTATGTTTACAAGTTCACCAGACAAGCGGCCGGACAACAGTGCGCCCAGCTGCGATTCTCAAAAACAATCCGGGCGCACGGAATCATTGGAGGAATCAGTGAAGCATCAGATGAGGATGTTGAGTCTTCTCGTATTCGCACTCGGCGCAATCATGTTCCTGGGCGCATGCGCCAAGAAAGTTCCTCCGCCCCCACCGCCCGCTCCCCCATCGGCGGAGGCGCCCACAGCTTCGCTCGCGGCGAATCCCAATACCATCAATGCGGGTGAGTCCACGACTCTCACCTGGCAGACCACCGGCGCCACCGACGTCAGCATTGACGGCATCGGCCCGGTCGATACCAGCGGCTCGCGCCAGATCACGCCCGCCGGTTCCACTACCTACCATCTGATCGCCAAGGGCGCCGGTGGTACACAGGACGCTACCGCCCGCGTTACCGTCACTGCTGCGCCACCGCCGGAGCAGCCCGCCACTCCGAACCTGACGGAGCAGGAGCTGTTCGCGCAGAACGTCCACGACGTTTACTTCGACTATGACAAGGCCGATATCCGGCCGAGCGAACAGGCTGCCGTGCAGGGCGACGCGCAGTTCCTGCAACAGCACTCCGCCATTCACATCACCGTCGAGGGCTACTGCGACGAACGCGGCTCGACCGAATACAACCTTGCCCTCGGCACCAATCGCGCCGACGCTGTGAAGAATGCGCTCATCCAGGCCGGAGTCAGCGGCGATCGCATCAAAACCTACAGCTACGGCAAGGAAAAGCCGTTCTGTACCCAATCGACGGAGGCCTGCTGGCAGCAAAATCGCCGTGGCCACCTCGTGTATGAGAAATAGCAACTTGTGTGGGGACGGGGCTCAGTCCCGTCCCCCACTGATACGAAAATCTTGGTATAGGTTAACTATGAAATCGAACCGTCTTGCGCTTGCGCTCATTGTTTCCGCTGCAATCGTCCCGTTCATGTCCCTCCCCGCCTTGGCCGCGAGCAAGGACATCATCGAACTGCAAACCCAAGTCACGCAGCTCCAGCAGCAGATGACCCAGATGAAGCAGTCCTTCGACGAGCGCATGGGGGTCATGAGGAATTTGCTCGAAAAAAATACTGACGCTGCCAACAAGGTTAGCGCCGCTATTGACGGCCTGGAAGCATCCATCAACAAGCAGCAGTCCGATCGCGCCGCCCAGGTCGATCAGATCTCAGGCCAGATCCAGGCGCTTAATGACACCATGGACGAACTCAAGGTTCGTCTCGCCAAGTTGAGCAAGCAGTTTGAAGATATGCAGGCCGCCCAGCAATCCATGGCCGCCTCGCAGGCGCAAGCACAGCAGCAGGCGCAGGCGATGGCACAGGCCCCCGCGCCGGATGTTCTCTATAACAACGCCCTGCGCGATTACAACGGCGGCAACAACGATCTCGCAACCCAGGAATTCAACGATTACATCAAGTTCTACCCGAATACCGATCTGGCCGGGAATGCCTATTTCTATCTGGCGGAAATCTCGTACAAGGCTGGCGACTACCAGAAGGCCGTTACCAACTACGACCTGGTCCTGCAGAATTTTCCCAGCGGCAGCAAGGCCGCCGCAGCTCAGCTAAGAAAGGGATTCGCCCTGATCGAACTCGGCAAGCAGGATGAAGGCGCCCAGGAGTTGAAACACGTCATTCAGCGCTATCCCAGGACCAACGAAGCCATTCAGGCCCGCGACAAGCTGCGTAAGATCGGCGCAACAGCGCCACCCAGAAGCCACCAGTAGTCAAGACAATAGCGTCAGAGGCTGCCCCATCCTTGCCGCGTTCTTTGCGGCAAGCGTGGGATTTTTCAACAAACCGCGGGCTCACTTCCGCTCATTCGGCACCATCACCCCGCCCTCAATCTTCGGAATCCCAAAGTGCCCGCCCAGATGCGACAGGTCCATCGGGCTGATCGAGCCGGAAACCAGGATGTAGTCAACCTCGTTCGCGCGAGCAAACAACATCGCCACATTGCTCACCGCGTTATTCTCGAGCCGCACCCACACGTCCGTCATCCCGGGGTCGCCACTGTCGTGGTTGTTCACCAGTTGCTTCCATCCACCCGTGTGATATTCGTCTTTCACCGAGTTCACTACGGCTGGGTCGTACACCCACGGTCTCGAAAACCGGAAGCTATGCACCGAAATCCCGCTGATACCCGCGATGACGCGACGCAGGTCCTCATCGCCGGGATCGAGCTTCGACGCGAAGACGAGCATCGAGTGGTCGAGCGTAAACTCGGTTTTCGAAGAAGCCATCTGCCGCAAAGCATCGATGCCCTGCGGAACGACCACCGGCGGCTGGAGCTGCGCCTCAGTGAATTGCAGCGTAGAAATACCAACTAAAAGAAGACCAACAACGCGAAAAAGCCTCATAGCGCGCCTCGAATCACTTCGGAATTCTGACCAGCCAAGGGGGATCGCCCAGCGACTTCGTGATCGATATTCTTTATTTTGAGCAAGGTACGGCTCTGCACGCAATCCCTCGGCCAATACGAACCCGCTGGACGAAAATTAGTTGCTCGGGCGTTCCGTGGAAACTCTGATCAAGTATCTTCAGAGCGAGAGAACCGCTGCCAATCGTCGGTTTTCGCGGGCGAGGGCGCCCGCGCCACACTTGATCCGAGTTCCCCAAGGTGAAGATCACACCGCATCCGCCGCCACCGCTTTCTCCTCCGCCAACCCGGTGGCGCGCAACGTGACCCAATCGGTCTGCACGCTTTCCCATCCCTGGATCAGGAATCCATAGGATTCGAACAGCCGGCGAATCCTGGGCCGCGTCCATCCCGCAATTTCTTCCAGAATCGGCACCAGCGTCGCCAAAGCGTTCTCGCTCAGTACCGTCCGCTTTGCGATCTGCGCCACCTTCTTCGATTCCGACACCGCAATGGTGAACCCATCATGCCGGTTTACGTGCAGCATAACGTGAATGTCCGAGCTGCCGTCGCCCACATAGACCACGTGATCAAGTGGCAGACCCAATTCCGCTGCCAGCTGTTCCAGCCGAGCTACCTTTCCATAGCCCGCCGTCGCCCGGACCAGCGTCTCAATCTCGCCGCTTGCGCTGTATTTGAATTCCGTGCCGAAAATGTGATCCTGCGGCACAATCCCTTCCAGCGCCGACTGAATCACTTCCACCGGCGCCGCCGACAGCACATAAAAGTCAAAGTGGTACCCGTCAATCCGCTGATCGAGAATCTCATACACCTGCTGGATGTTTTCTTTCAGGCGAATGCGTTTGCCCACTTGATGCAGATGGTCGCGCCGCACCTTCGCGCGGAACTCGGGATCGTGCAGCAGCAGGTAGGAGAGTTCGGCGCCCTGCTGCACAAGGTTCAGCTTCGCCATGCCCTTGATTTTGCGCTCAAACTCTTCCGTGGAAATGCCCACGAGTTCGCTCAAAACGTAGCCCGAATCGTTAAAGGTCAATGTCTGATCGAAGTCGCTGGCGAAAAGATAGTATTTTCTATTTTTGCTAACCATAAGCTATCTTAGATTCCCCACCCGGTTAATGGACCATTAAATTTACCGATCGCAGCTATTACAACAACTTACAGCCCTCGCGAACCCTCGCAGGCAACAGAAAAAGTCCGTTGCTCAACCCGCCCGTTCAGCGTAGCCTGAGTGTGTTTAGTTACGGAATCTGCGCACAAAGCGCAGTTCAAAAGAGGTCCTCTTACATGCCCAGCAGCTCCAGTGATCATCTTCGCAACGATGCCGACCGTGGCAAAGGCTCCATGGAGCCCGACGAACGCAACCAGGCTGGAAACAATTCCATCCGAGGCCAGCTCTCCCACCGCGATAACAATCCTCTGGTGGAAGGCGCCGACAGCGATTTCCCCGAACCCGGCCAAAGCCCCGAACACTCTTTCGAGGGAAAGCTGACGAAGAAGAAGTAACGCCACTTTCGCAAAGCCGTTGTGAGTGTAACGCCTGGTTGCAACAAGCGCTGGGCGCATCCACCTCGATATGACTAAGATTGTCCGACTTCGCGGTGCCTGTCGCGACAAATCCCGATAGGACTCGTTGACCCGAGTGCACACGCACAAAAATAAGGGTGCAAACTCTGATTCCTTTTCATCTTCCCAGTCATCTTTAATTTTGTTGTCTTCGTCCTGCATCAATTCCAACGCCAGATCTCTCAAAGGAATGCTATGGCCCGAATGAAAGCTGTCCAGATCTCGAAGCCCGGCGGAAATTTTGAGCTTGTGGAACGCGATATCCCCAACCCCGCGCGCGGCCAGGTCCGCATCAAGGTGGAAGCCTGCGGCATCTGCCACAGCGACGCGCTGGTAAAAGAAGGTCACTGGCCCGGTATCCAGTACCCGCGCATCCCCGGCCATGAAATCGCCGGCCGCATTGACGCCGTCGGCGAAGTGTCACCCAGTGGAAACCCGGCCAGCGCGTCGGCGTCGGCTGGCATGGCGGCCACGATTTCACTTGCGAATCCTGCCGCCGTGGCGACTTCACGCTCTGCCAGAACGGAAAGATCACCGCCATCACCCACGATGGCGGCTACGCCGAGTACATGATCTCGCCCGCCGAAGCCGTCGCCTCCATCCCCGACGATCTTCCCGCCGCCGAAGCCGCCCCACTGCTGTGCGCCGGCATCACGGTCTTCAACGCGCTGCGTAACTCGGGCGCGCGCGCCGGTGAGTTGGTCGCAGTCCAGGGCATCGGAGGCCTCGGCCACCTCGGCGTTCAGTACGCGCGCCAGATGGGATTCCGCACGGTCGCCATCGGCCGCGGCGCCGACAAACAACCGCTAGCCCGCAAGCTGGGCGCTCACGACTACATCGATTCCGCCGCCGGCAATCCTTCCGACGCGCTGCAAAAGCTCGGAGGAGCGCACGCTATTCTCGCCACCGCGCCGGACTCCAAATCCATGTCGGCCCTGATCGATGGCCTCGGTCCAGGCGGCAAGATGATGATCGTGGGCGCGGGTCTCGAGTCTCTGACCGTCACACCCCTTCAGTTGCTCGGCCAGCGCCGCGATCTCCAGGGTTGGCCGTCGGGCTCCGCCATCGATTGGGAGGATACGCTGAAGTTCAGCTCCCTGACCGGCGTCCGCCCCATGATCGAGAAGTATCCCCTGGAAAAAGCAGCCGAAGCCTATCAGCAAATGATCAGCGGAAAAGCCAGGTTCCGCGTAGTGCTGACGATCAGTTAGTGATTGGTGATTGGTGACTGGTGGCTTGTGGTTGGTGATTAGTGGCTAGTGGTCGGAGATCGGTGGCTCGATCATCTGCAGAAGTCAGACCTGAAAGGGCACGGCCTCAGAGCCTTACGAATCACGAATCACTAGCCACTAGCCACTGCCCTACCGCAACTCTTCCATACACTTCTCCAGCGCTTCGCGGCTCGGCCGTGTCACCGATTCCGGCAGCGTCGCCAGCGGCTGATCCGCCACATTCAGCATGTCAATAAAGCTCGGCGCCTTCGAGTTGATATAGAAAACTCCCGTCAGCACCTCGCCCTTCGCGTGCGATTCCATCAGCCGCTGCACTGCTTTGATCTTGTCCGTCGGATCGTACTCTTCTTCCAGCTTGCGCAGCCGCAGACTCGACCCGTCGTGCATGGTCACTTCAAAGGTCGTACCCGCATCGTAATCGACATTGATTTCTTCAAACGCCGGCACAAAACTCACCTCGTGCAGCGGCTCCTCGTGCGCCTGCATGTATTTGTACGATTTCGTCGACCCCTCGTGATCGTTGAACGTCACACATGGCGAAACCACATCCAGCATCACCGTTCCGTTATGCGCAATCGCCGCCTTCAGCATCGTGTGCAGTTGTTTCTTGTCGCCAGAAAACGACCGCCCCACAAACGTCGCGCCCAGCTGAATGGCCATGGCGCAGGTATCCACCGGAGGCAGGTCATTCACCACGCCGCTCTTCAGCGTCGATCCCAGATCGGCCGTTGCGGAAAATTGTCCCTTCGTCAGCCCGTAACACCCGTTATCCTCGATCACATAAATGATCGGCAGATTCCGCCGCATGAGGTGAACAAACTGCCCCGCGCCGATTGAAACCGTGTCGCCATCGCCCGTTACGCCCAAAGCCAGCAAATTCTTATTTGCCAGCATCGCCCCCGTCGCCACCGCCGGCATGCGTCCGTGCACAGAGTTAAAGCTGTGCGACCGGTTCATGAAATAAGCCGGGCTCTTCGACGAGCATCCAATCCCGCTGAACTTCGCCACGCGCTCCGGCGCCACGCCCATCTCATACATGGCGTCGATAATCCGCTCCGAGATCGCGTTATGCCCGCAGCCTGCGCACAGCGTAGTCTTTCCGCCGCGGTAGTCGATCACCTGCAAACCAATTCGATTCGTCTTCGGAGCCGGAGTCGAAGTCGGTGTTCCCGTGGTCCCCATTTACTTTCCCTCCATCATCATCAGTTCGTCCGTCACCGACCGCGCATCAATCGGCAGTCCGTGGATATGGCAGATCGACCGCAACCGCGTCGTCAGTTCCGCTTTAATGTCGAGTTTCAGCAGGCTGGCCATCTGCCCGTCGCGGTTCTGCTCGACCACATAAATCCGCTCGTGCCGCTCGATAAACTCGTGCACCTCGCGCGTGAACGGATACGCACGCACCCGCAGATAATCGGTTTCGAGTTGGAATTCCTTCGCCAGTTGATCCCGCGCCTCAATGATGGCCCAGTGCGACGTTCCGTAAGCCAGGATGCCCACCTTCGCCTTGCCGCTTCCCGCCATCTCCGGCCGGGGCACAAACGAGCGCGCCGTCTCGAACTTCTTGTTGATGCGCTCCATGTTGCGCTCGAAATCGTCGGGCCGCTCGCTGTATTGCCCTCTTTCATTGTGTCCGCTGCCGCGGGCAAAATACGCCGCCGCCGGATGATCCGTTCCCGGCAGCGTGCGGTAGCCAACTCCGTCGCCATCCAGATCCTTGTAGCGGGCAAACCCGCCGAGCCTTTGCAGGTCTTCCTTCGTCAGCACCTTCCCGCGCTCAATTGGCTTATCGGGATACGGAAACGGATCCGACATCCAGTTGTTCATGCCCAGATCAAGATCCGACATCACAAACACCGGCGTCTGAAACCGTTCCGCCAGGTCGAATGCATCCGGCGCCATCGTGAAGCACTCGCTCACCGAATCCGGAAACAGCAGGATGTGCTTGGTGTCGCCGTGGCTCAGAAATGCAGTCGAAAGCACGTCACTTTGCGCAGTGCGCGTCGGCAGCCCGGTCGAGGGCCCCACGCGCTGAATATCCCAGATCACCGCCGGCACTTCCACGTAATACGCCAACCCCGTGAACTCCGCCATCAGCGAAATGCCCGGGCCCGCGGTCGCCGTCATTGCGCGCGCCCCTGCCCAGCCCGCGCCAACCACCATTCCGATCGCGGCCAGTTCGTCCTCCGCCTGCACGATGGCGAACGTCGCCTTCCCGTCCGGCCCGACGCGATATTCCTTCATGTAATCGATCATCGTCTCCACCAGCGACGACGACGGCGTAATCGGATACCACGTCACCACCGTGCATCCGGCAAACATGCATCCCATCGCGGCGGCGGAATTCCCGTCGACGATAATCATGCCTTTTGTCTTATCCATGCGCGCGATGTAGAAGGGATCGCGCTTCGTCAAATTGGCGGCCGCATAATCGTGCCCGGCCTTGGCAGCGGCCAGGTTCAACGCGGCCGCTTTCGCTTTCGTCGCAAACTGCTTGCGGATCGCCGTCTCCACTTCCGCAAATTCAATCTCCAGCAGTTGCGCCGCCACGCCCACGTAGATCATGTTCTTGATCAGCTTGCGCAGCTTGGCTTCCGTGCACACCGCGGCCACCAGTTTGTCGTAGGGCACGGCATAAAAAATCAGATCGTCGCGCACCTTGTCGAGAGCAAGCGGCTCGTCGTAAAGCACACTCGCGCCCGGCGCAAGCGTCTTCACGTCTTCCTCCGCCGTCTCCGCGTTCATGGCAATCAGAAGGTCGATTTCCTTCTTGCGCGCGATGTACCCGTCTTTATTCGCGCGAATCGTAAACCACGTGGGCAGCCCCGCAATGTTCGATGGAAAAAGATTCTTGCCGGAAATCGGCACGCCCATCTGAAAAATGCTGCGCAGCAGGACGGTGTTCGAACTCTGCGACCCCGACCCGTTCACGGTCGCAACCTGAATGCTCATGTCATTGACAACACGTCTGCGCCCCAGTTGACCGGATGATTCCCGGGGCACTACATCGGTAGTGGCCATTCCCTATACCTTTCTTGTTTTGAACGTGCAAAGTCTTAAACGTGTAAGTTTTGCCGGGCAAACCCCATTCGCCCGCGAGTCGAGAGTAGAAAGTCTCAGCTTTTTATTATAGCGCCGCGCACAACGCCCCCGCACACAACGCCATGAGTCCCAAGAACAGTTAACCTCCGCAGTCGTCGGGAGCGAAGCGGCGCAAAAATACGGCCGGGCATAACAGGCTGCCGAAAGCGCTGGTTTTGGGTGGCGCAGCGCTTCAGCGCTGCGGCGGGTGTCTCGTTCTCATTAGCGGCTTTAGCCGCTGAGATCATCTTTCCCGCCGGAGACGGCCAGGGGTGCCACTCAGTTAACCGCCGCCAGGCGCGAAGCGCCGAAAGAATGCAGCCTGTGGGATAAGCCGTGGGTCTGCTGCGGAGAATAATCCAGCCTCGGGGTGGCCCCGCCATTTCCGCTCACAAGGGGCGGCCCTCTCCCAAGCAAGGCTTGGGCAGCGTCTTTGACCTCCACAATCATCAATAAACACTCGTGACCCCCATCACAGACTTCCACTCCACAATGCGCCACAATATCTTTCTGATTGGGGCAGCGTAGAGGTATGCCCGTCCACAAAGACGGCCCTCGAAACTGCCCCAAAACCATTTTCAGCGGTCTTTTGGAGGTTAACTCCTTATTCCGGAATACTTTCCATGTAAGTCTTTATTCCTCAAAGACTCAGAGGGAAATCCTCGCCAAAGTCTTGATTCCAATAGACCGGGGGACGGGGGGAGGGGGTACCATGACAGCCTGGCTAATATCTTCCCAAAAGCGGAAGTTGACCGCCATTCAAGATATTCTTAGCCAGTCGCGAGAAACGAAATGCCATCTACCCCTAAACCCGATTCCGCCACCAACCGGAAAGCCGATGGCACACCAACCTGCAAAGTCGCCCTCCTCGGCTTTGGCACGGTCGGCAGTTCTGTCGCCAGAATTCTCATCGAGCGACGCAACACCCACCTGCGCCTGACCCACATCCTCAATCGCAACGTCGCCCGCAAAAAAGTGGACTGGCTGCCCGCCGAAGTTATCTGGACTGAAAACATTGACGACGTTCTATCGTCTGACGACGACATCGTTGTCGAGGTCATGGGCGGCCTCGAGCCCACCGAAGACTGGGTCCGCCGCGCTTTAACTTCGCGCAAATCCGTAGTCACCGCCAACAAGCAGCTCATCGCCCGTTGCGGTCCTGAGCTGACTGCGCTCGCGCAACAAATGCACCAGCAAATCGAGTTCGGAGCATCCGTCGCCGGAGGTGTGCCCGTCATCTCCGGCTTGCATGAAGGCCTGGCCGGCGATGAACTCTACAAGATTTGCGGAATTCTCAACGGCACCTGTAACTACATCCTCAGTCAGATCGAGTCGAACGGAGTCCCGTTCGCCACCGCATTGCGTGAAGCGCAGAAACTCGGCTTCGCCGAAGCCGATCCCACCGACGACATCGACGGCCTCGACGCCCGCGCCAAGCTCACCATCCTCGCCCGCGTTGCATTGCACTGCGACGTCGCCGCGTCCAGCATTGTGGCGCGTTCCATCTCCCCCATTGACACCGTGGATTTTGAGAATGCCAGCCTGCTTGGCTGCACCATTCGCCAGATATCTCGCGCGGAATTAATCGACGATCGCTTGTTTGCCGCCGTCGAGCCCGCCCTCGTGCAACTCAACTCTCCGCTCGCCCGCGTCGAAGGCAGCCAGAACCTCGTCATGGCGACGGGCGTCTACGGCGGCGAAACTGTTTTCGGAGGTCACGGCGCCGGCGGTCATCCCACTGCGGTCGCCGTCGTCTCCGACATTCTTGCCGTCGCTCGGAATAGAGGAGACCGGAATAAAGAAGACGCAGCCAAAGAAGAGCGGACCAGGGAAGCTCCCACAAAAGCAGCCCTGCCCAAACAGCGTGTCCAAGGCGAAGCCGGCCGCCCGCTTCGCAAATCGCCCGCGATAACTTCCGACTTCATGACCCGGCACTACCTGCGGTTCGTGGTAAAAGACCGCCCCGGCATCATCGCAAGCCTGGCCTCCATCCTGGCCAAGAGCCAAATCAACATCCTTTCCGTGCTCCAGAAACCCAACTCCCCAAAGTCTCACCTGCCACTTCTGATCACGCTCGAAGAATGCCCAACCTCATTAGTCGAGCAGGCATTGAAGCAAATCAACGCCCTCGATTTCATGGCGCAACCGTGTCTGCACCTGCCTATCCTGTGAGAGAAGGTCTCATCGATGGCCGCGAATTTTCTCAGTGATCTCGGCTCACGGGCAGGAGTGGATGGACCGGCTTTGGGAAAAGAGTCGGTTTGGGGCGGCGCATCACTTCAGACTGTGCGTGTCGCAGCGGGATGGAGCGATTCCTGCTATTCCACCTCGAAGAACTGCGCCATCTTGCGGAACTTCTGATAGCGCGCTTCCAGCAGATCGTGCGTCGAAAGCTGTTTCAATTCCGCCAGATTCTGCGTCAGCGCCTGGTCGAGCAACTCCGCCGCCCGGGCATGATCGGTATGTGCGCCTCCCGGTGGCTCCGGAATGATGCCGTCAATGCAGCCCAATTCGCTCATATCTTTGGCGGTGATCTTCATGGCCTCAGCCGCCAGTTCTTTCTTGCTCGCGTCGCGCCACATAATTGAGGCGCATCCTTCCGGAGAGATCACCGAATAGACCGAGTTTTCCATCATCAAAACGCGGTCGGCCACGGCAATGGCCAACGCTCCGCCGCTCCCGCCCACGCCGATCACGGTCGCAATGATCGGCACTTTCAGTCGCGACATCTCCAGCAGGTTGCGCGCAATCGCTTCACCCTGCCCGCGTTCTTCCGCGTGCAGCCCCGGATAAGCGCCGTCCGTATCGACAAAGCTCAGAATCGGCCGTCCAAATTTCTCGGCAATCTTCATCACCCGCAGAGCCTTGCGGTAGCCCTCCGGATGCGGCATTCCAAAATTGCGATAGACGCGCTGTTTCGCGTCCCTCGCTTTCTGCTGGCCAATCACGACCACTTCCTCGCCGTGGAACCGAGCCATTCCGCAAACGATCGCCGGATCGTCCCGGAATCCGCGGTCGCCATGAATCTCACTCCAATCGGTGAAGATACGCTCGACATAGTCGAGCGTATAAGGACGCTGCGGGTGACGAGCCAGGCTGGTCCGCTCCCAGGCGCTCGAGTGCGACGTCACTTCGCGCCGCAGGTCGTTGACGCGCTCGTGCAATAGCTGGATCTGCCGTCGCGTCTCCTCGCCTTGCCCTTCCAGCGATTCAAGCCGCGCAATCTGCTGCTCGATTTTATCCAGCTCCTGCCGCGCTTTCAGTGCAGAATCCATCTTGATGACGTTCCCATTCCTGCGGGTATTGTGCTCTTCCACAATCGAAAGTAAAAATTCCGCCCCGGCCACCGGCGCATTTCCGGCGCCGGTATCTTGTTGTTTCGTCCGTTTTGTTTTCGCTCGTCGCATGGGTCGAATTGCGCGCATCCCGGGTTCTGCCGATTGCGTTCTGCCGATAATGATCGACTGGTGGCGATCAACTAATCACACGAACGCTGCCGCGCCCGCACAATTCCTCAATCCGAACCATAAAATTGCGATCTGGCATCACATTATAGCCTTCCGCTTCCATGACCACCATGAAATCGCCGTCCCGCTCCAGGTCAAACAATACCTTGGCTTCGCCCTGCCGGTCGCGGAACAGGTCATGCAACGCATCCACGGTACGATCCTCAGCGCTCGCGAGAGGAATGCGTATCCGAATCGCTTTCGGCAGCGGTACCCGAGCCTCGTCCAGCGGAATAATCTCGTTGGCCGTCACTTTCGGGTTCGCTCCCTCTTCAATCCGCACGCCCCCACGCACCAGCACCGGGACTTCGAGCTTCACTTTCTCTCCGATTTTCCTATACGCCTCCGGGAAAACCAGCAATTCCACCTTCCCATGCATGTCTTCGAGTGAGGCCTGCGCCCACAGTTCTCCGCGTCGCTTCGATTTGGCGACCCGCACTCCCGAGATCAGTCCTGCCGTCGTGATGTTCTCGTCCTTCGCGGTCGATTTCTTCATCGCCGCAATATCCTCGGTCGAGAGCGCGTTCAGATCCGTCAGCTTCTCTTTGTATTTTTCCAGCGGATGCCCGGTGATAAAGAAGCCGAGAATCTCCTTTTCCGCCGCCAGCCGAGTCTGCTCGTCCCAATCCGGCACGTTCGGCAAAGCTTCGTTGGCCGAGTTTTCCTCCGCGCCTGTAAACATTTCGCCCAAGAACAGTCCGTGCTGCCCGGACTCCGCGTCCCGCTGCGCCTTCTGTGCCCGCTCGATCGCCTTGTCGAGCGCCTGCATCACCTGCGCCCGCCGTCCGAACGAATCCATAGCGCCGCTTTTGATCAACGATTCCAGCACGCGCTTGTTCAACAGCCGCAGATCCACTTCTTCGCAGAATTCATAAAGCGACCGGAACTTCCGCCCCAGCTTCTTGCGCGCCTCGACAATGGACTCAATCGCATTGCCGCCGACGTTTTTCACAGCCGCCAGCCCAAAGCGAATGGCCTGCGCATGGGGCGTGAAATTCGCGTCGCTGATATTGATATCGGGCGGCTCGACTGCAATTCCCATCTCACGGGTCTCGTTGATGTACTTCACCACATCGTCGGTCGATCCGGTAACCGAAGTCAGGAGCGCCGCCATGAATTCCAGCGGGTGATGCGTTTTCAAATACGCCGTGTGATAAGCCAGGAGCGCGTAGGCGGCGGAGTGCGACTTGTTGAACCCATACCCGGCGAACTGCGCCATCAAATCGAAAATCTTTTCGATTTTCTTCGGCGGAAACCCGCGCTGCGTCGCTCCTTGCACGAAACGCTCCCGTTGTGCCGCCATCTCCTCGGGCTTTTTCTTTCCCATCGCACGGCGTAACAGATCGGCCTCTCCCAGCGAGTAGCCCGCGAGTTTGTTGGCCGCTTGCATTACCTGTTCCTGATAGACAAACACGCCGAGCGTTTCCTGCAGGATCTCGTTCAACTCGGGCAATTCATATTCGATCTTGCGGCGGCCTTGTTTGCGCTCAATGAAGTCGTCGATCATGGCCATCGGGCCAGGACGGTACAGCGCATTGAGCGCTGTCAGGTGTTCGATGGAGTTCGGTTGATAACGCCGCAATACATCGCGCATCCCATGCGATTCAAACTGAAACACGCCCGAAGTCAATCCGCGATGAAATACTTTTTGATATGTTTCCTCATCTTCGAGCGGAATCCCGTCCAGCGTCAGCTGCTGCCCTTTTTGCGCAATCAGCTTGAGCGTGTCGTCAAGAATGGTGAGCGTCGTCAGCCCGAGAAAATCCATCTTCAGCAGTCCCATCTTCTCGATGGCAACCATGTCGAAGGCCGTTACGATTTCGTCGTTCTTCGTCTTGTGCAGCGGAACCAGTTCGATCAGCGGCCGCGGCGAAATCACCACTCCAGCCGCATGCACGCCCGAGTTGCGCACCAGCCCTTCCAGTTTCCGCGCCGTGTCCAGCAACTGGCGCACTTGCCCGTCTTTCTCGTAAGCGTCCTGCATCGCCGCCGACTCTTTCAGCGCGTCGTCCAGCTTGATATTGAGCGTCGCCGGCACCATTTTCGCGATGCGATCCACGTCGGCGTAGGGCATATCCATGGCGCGGCCCACATCTTTAATTGCGGCCTTGGCCGCCATCGTCCCGAACGTGATGATCTGCGCCACATTCGCGCGGCCGTACTTATTGGTGACGTAGTCGATCACCTCGCCACGCCGGTTCATGCAGAAATCGATGTCGATATCCGGCATGGAGATCCGCTCGGGGTTCAGGAAGCGTTCGAACAGCAGCTCATGTTGCAGCGGATCAATGTCCGTGATGCCAAGCGAGAATGCGACCAGTGCGCCCGCCGCCGATCCCCGTCCCGGACCTACCGGAATTCCACGCTCCCTGGCGTGTCGGACAAAGTCCCACACGATAAGAAAATAGCCGGAAAACTTCATCTGTTGGATGATGGCTAGCTCGCGCGTCAGTCTCTGCTCGTAATCGGCCAGCGAATGCTTCAGCCGTCCCGCACCCGAGAGCGTCCGCAAAACCTCGGACCGTCGCGCAAATCCCTGGCGCGTGACGTGCTCAAAATAACTGTCCAGCGTGAATCCCTCCGGCACATCAAAACGCGGAAATGGGCTCGGAACTTTTTCCAGCCGCAGATTGCAGCGCTCGGCAATCGCCATCGTGCGCGCCACCACCTCCGGCGTGTCCTTGAACACCTCCAGCATCTGGTCGCCGTTCTTCACAAAGAACTGGCTACCCTCGAACTTCATCCGGTTCGTATCCTGCACCGACTTCCCCGTCTGAATGCACAGCATCACATCCTGCGCTTCCGCATCGCTTTCGCACAGGTAGTGGCTGTCGTTGGTCGCCACCAGCGGAATGCCGAGGTCCTTTTCCAGTGTCAGCAGTCCGGTCCGGATGCGCTTCTCCATCTCCAAGCCCTGGTCCTGAATCTCCAGGAAAAAATTGTCTTTGCCAAAAAGATCGCTGTAGACCGCTGCTGCGTTGCGCGCCGCCGCGTAGTTCCCTTCCGTCAGTCGCTCGGCGACTTCCCCCTTCAGGCAACCGGAAAGCCCGATCAACCCCCGGGAGTGCTCGGCAAGAAATTTCTTGCTGACCCGCGGCTTGTAATAGAACCCGTGCAGAGACGCTTCCGAGGTGATCTTGACCAGGTTGCGATAGCCTTCCTCATTTTCGGCCAGCACCAGCAGGTGGTTATAGGTGTCGCCTTCCGGCGGCGTGCGCTCGATGTTGTGATCGTCCTTTTTGCAGATATAAAGCTCGCAACCCACGATCGGCTTCACGCCCGCCTTATGCGCGGCATTCACAAAGTGCACGGCTCCAAAAATATTGCCGTGATCAGTCATGGCGACGGCGGGCATGCCAAGTTCTTCGACGCGTTCGACCAGTTTTTCGACGTCGCAGGCGCCGTCGAGCAGAGAGTAATCGCTATGCAGGTGCAGGTGTACGAATTCCGCCATGGTTATGGTGTTCTTCTCAAGTATTTTCGAAATCGCAGTAATTCTATCCGCTCAAAGCAGAAGCACGACGCCCAACTTATCCACAGGTGGAAAACGCAGTGCAGCTATTGTCCGCCAAAGAAAAGTGTCCCAGGTTCGTGCCGCTCTTTGGGGCTAACTCAGGCGGCAGCCGGAGGCAATGTAAACGGCTTACGGAAGGCACTTGAACACAAGGTCAGCAGAAAAACCGGTCGCTGAGGTCGTGCGTTATTCATGGGTGGCGCACGCCGCGATGGGCGCGAGATTTGAATGCGCGGTTTTCGAGGTTGCGGGAAATCTGTCTATCGCAAGCTGTTTCGCCGCTGAGGCGCTACTGTCCTTCGCCCGTTCCCGGCAGGCGGAAGTCGACGCCGCGATCGTCATTCGCCTTAACCGTCGCAGGAATATCGAGCACAGCCAGAGGAATTCTTTCCGTGCGCGCTGCCGTGAAATTAAACAACATGCCATCCACGATCGCGTAATTCTGAATCTCGCGCTGACTCCCGTTGCGGAAGACCAGCACCGTCGCAGGATCGTTCCGCGCCGTCTCCTGCCGGCTCGGCTGCGGGTCACGCGGCACCGGGCGACGCTGCGCATAAGCATCCTGATCCTGCTGTTGCAGCATCTGCTGCTCTTCCAGATTTTCCTCGTTCATCTGCCCAGCCATTTGCTGCTGTTGCGCCTGGTCGTCGTCATAGGACGAACCGGAATCCCACCACCAGTACGGATCGTAGTATCCGTAGTAGGGGTAGCCATAATAGGGATACCCATATCCCCATCGGTTCCTGAAGCCATAACCAAAGCCGTAGCGATTTCCACGAAAGCCACGGTACCCATAGCCCGCGTGTCCGGCTGGGCCAAAGTGCGAACCGCCCGCTACACCAGCACGCGCGCCGACGAAGCCGCCGCTACTGTGGCCCATAACTGTCGCATGACCGCCAGATGAGCCGTGGCCGCCACTGAACCCGCCATGGCTGCCGCCGCCCCCACCATGGCTCCCGCCCCCTCCATGTTGGGCGTAAACGGGCACTACCGAGATGATTAGGAGAAACGCCGCGAAGGTCAGAAGGCGACGCATGGCTATATTCTACATCCAATCGCGCCCGCCGAACGCCCAATAATTTGCGCCCTAAATAACCCTGTCATCCGAACGGAGCGCCGGTAAAGGCAAGCGTGGAGGGACCTTGCGCTTTCCAAAACTTCCGGGACACCCTCTAAATCTGGTAATCCAAGTAGTCCTCACCCAACAACTGCTCCGCCGACATCTGCCCCGACTCCGACTCCTCATCAATGCTCAGATCCGGCTCCGCCCCCAGCGCCTCGTGCGAGTGTTCCTGAAATTTCGCCCGCAATTCATGCACTTCCTTGGCCAGCTTGATGATCACTTCCGACAGCGGATCGCGAATTTCTTTCGGGTCCGTAATCACCACCCGCTTGCCGTCCCGCAGCACGATGTGTCCCGGCACGCCCACGATCGTCGAGTTCGCCGGCACGCTCCGCAGCACGACCGATCCGGCGCCCACCCGGCAATTATCCCCTACCGTAATGTTCCCCAGAATTTTCGCGCCCGACCCAACCGTCACGCCGTTCCCAATCGTAGGATGTCGCTTCCCTTTCTCTTTCCCGGTCCCGCCCAGAGTAACGCCCTGGTAAAGGGTCACATCGTCGCCCACAATCGAGGTTTCCCCAATCACCACCGACATCCCATGATCAATGAACAACCGCCGACCGATCTCCGCACCCGGATGAATCTCAATCCCTGTGAACAAGCGTGACACCTGCGATCCAAAGCGTGCCAGAAATCGGAAGTCGTGCCGCCACAGCCAGTGGGTCGCATGATGCGTCCACACCGCGTGGAGCCCCGGATAGCAGAACAGCACCTCAAAATAGGACCGCGCCGCCGGATCGCTCTCAAAGACCGCGGCAATATCTTCTTTCACCGATTTGACGAAACTGATCATGGCATCGGAACCGTCGCGAGGCCCAGCGCCTGCTGCCGCAATTGCTCGAACAAAATGCTGCTCAGATAACGCTCTCCGAACGACGGCAAAACCACCACGATCAATTTACCCGCATTTTCCGCCCGCGCGGCAACTTTCAGCGCCGCCACCACCGCCGCCCCCGAAGAAATGCCCACGAGCAGCCCTTCTTCCAGGGGCAACCGCCGCGCCATATTGATGGCTTCCTCGTTCGTCACCGTAACAACTTCATCGATTAAATCCGTTCGCAGGATGCTCGGAACAAATCCGGCCCCGATCCCCTGAATTTTGTGCGGCGACGGTTTCCCGCCCGACAGCACCGCGCTGTCTGCCGGTTCGACCGCAATCGCCTTGAACGTCGCCTTTTTCGGCTTGATGTACTCGCTTACGCCCGTCAGCGTGCCGCCTGTGCCAATGCCCGAAACCAGAAAATCCACGCGCCCGTCCGTGTCATTCCATATTTCCGGTCCGGTCGTCTCCCGGTGAATTTTCGGGTTTGCCGGATTGTCGAACTGTTGCAGCATGTACCCATTCGGCGTCGCCGCGAGCAGTTCTTCCGCCTTCGCGATCGCCCCTTTCATTCCCTTCGGCCCCGGAGTCAGAACGATCTCGGCGCCAAATGCCAGCAGCAGCACGCGCCGCTCCGTGCTCATCGTCTCCGGCATAGTCAGGATCAGCTTGTACCCGCGCACCGCGGCCACAAACGCCAGCGCGATTCCCGTGTTGCCGCTGGTCGGCTCAATCAGCACAGTCTTTCCCGGCTGAATCTTACCCGCGCGCTCGGCCTCCAGAATCATGCTCACCCCGATGCGGTCCTTCACGCTCGCCAGCGGATTCTGGCTTTCCAGTTTGGCGACAACCTCCGCCGCCATCCCGCGCGTAACATTGTTGAGCCGCACCAACGGCGTGTTCCCAATCAGCTCTGTAACGTTCTTGGCAATTTTCATAGTTAATCCCGTCCACTGCACGGACAGCCAAATCCGCTCACGAGGTGGATGCGTCGGCTTTAAGGGGTGCGGGCATTCTGTGTCTCAGCTCACGGCGCCATCGGCTCCGCATTCCGCAGCGCCTCCTCCATCGTCTGGTTGCTCCGAGTCTCATTCAAGACCCGCCACCCATCGTCATAGTCGCGAAACCCAACCGTGGACCGATAGTGCACGCCGGCGTCATACAGTGCCGTTCCCACCTGGTTCAGCGGAGCCCAATGCCACGAGAACTCCACGTCCGCAACAATCCCCGCCCTGGAGATCCCCGTAATCCGATCCAACGTGCGCTGCGCAACCTCAATCCCAAACGGCCCTCTTTCGGTCTCGCCGCCAATTAACGGCCGAATCGCGTCCACTCCCAGCGGCGTTAACTCCACGTCCCAACATGGCGGAGGCTCCACTCCCACCGGACACTTTTCCTGCGCGCCAACAATCCATCCCCGTCGTTGCAGCACCATCGATTCCGGAGAATTAAATTCCTTGTTCGACACCATCCCTGTCGCCAGCCAGAACGTCTGCGGCAACTTGAAACCCTCCGATTGCGAGATCAGATCCGCCGCCAGCCGCCGAGTCAAAAAGTCGCGGGGCGAGCACCCGAGGCACAAAGACAAGGTGAGACACATGCATCCCACTAGCAGCGTGATTTTGGTTATCCGGATCAATTATTGGAACCTGTCGTGTTGCGCGATCGAGCCCTGGTTATGTCATCTTGAACGAAGATTGAGCTTCGCGACACCGCCAGTAAAGCCGCCAGCAGCCGAAGCTAACATCTCGCAGCTATTCAGCGCGTCAGAATTCTAACCAATTGCCCTCGCGACCGTGGCAAAAACGGAGCCGCCGCAATCTGCCCCCCAAATTTCCGCGCCCATCGCCCCGGAATCTCCGCCCGACAACCCGTGCAAGACCCCTCCGCCGTCAGTTCGTACTCCTCAATCCAATACCCAAGTCGCCGAACCACTGTCTTACCGCACTGATGGCAGCGCGTGTCCTCAAGCCCGCTGACCCGTCCCGGTAAATTCCCGCAGTACACATACCGCAAACCCGCCGCGCGACCAATCCCCGCCGCCCTCACAAGGTCCTCCGCTCGCGTGTCCTCCGGAGAAGTCATCTTATAATCCCGATGAAACGCCGTCACATGCCATGGAATATCCACCGAGACGCCCGCCAGAAACTCCGCCAGCCGGCGCAGTTCCTCATCCGAGTCGTTAAACCCCCGAATCAGTAGCGTAACAACTTCCACCCAAATCCCCATCTTGTGCAACGCCCGGATCGTCTCCAGGATCGGCTCAATCCGCCCGCCCAGTTGCCGATAATGCCGGTCGTCGAACGACTTGAGATCCACCTTATAAAAGTCAACCCACGGATGCAGATACTCCAGCACCTGTGGAGTCCCATTCCCATTCGAAACATAAGCGGTTTGTAATCCCGCCGCGCGCGCCTCCCGGAAAACCGCCACGGCCCACTCGCTGGTAATCAAGGGCTCGTTGTAAGTCGAGACCACCACTTGAGCACCCAGCGCCACCGCATCCTCCACCAGCAACTTCGGATCTGTTTCCTGAATCGGAGAAACCGCCTCCTCATCCCGCAGCGCCTGCGAAGTAACCCAGTTCTGACAATACGAGCAATGCAGATCGCATCCCATCATTCCAAAGCTGTACGCCAGCGCTCCCGGCAAAACATGAAAAAACGGCTTCTTCTCTATCGGATCGCATTGCACTCCCGCCACATATCCAAACGGCACATAAAGCTTGCCGCCCCGATTGAAGCGGACCTTGCAGACTCCCCGCTGCCCTTCAGCAATGGGACAGCAATGGCCGCAAGCAAAACAGCGAATTCGCCCGCCGCCCGCATCTCCTTCACTCGTTCCACGCGCACTCGTCCCGCAATCAATCGCCTCCCAAAGCGCACTGTCGCTTTCCACAACGCGCGCGTCCAAAACACCCCTTAGCGTGGGCATATGGGTATTTTACGACTTGTACGGCACGATAGCTGCAAGCTCCAACTCGGCCGCGCTAAGTGCCGTTCCCGGTTCCCCATCCCCCAGCGCTTCGGCTCTTTGCGATGTCGTCACACGCCCTTGTGATCCTCATCACGGCCCATCTCCCTCCCAAACCCTAATTTATATGAACTAAGATGGGGGGTTTTTTGCCAGCCTCGTCTTGGCGAGCGCCTGGAGTGCTTGCTACGGAAATGGAGGACGTTTCTGCGACGCTTCCGCACACCAATCTTTGTAGGCCTCATGTATTGCGTCCTTTCCGTACTGTGGATCGTCGCCACAGACAGACTGTTGGGGATGCTCCATCTCAGTCCGTTTGTAGTCGAGCAATTAAGCATCGCGAAGGGCATCTTCTACGTCATCGTAAGCGGCGCCTTGATTTTTGCCGTTCTTCAGCGGCTCCACCATACCAACGAGAATCTGGAGGCGATCGTCTCCGCGCGCACTGCCTCTCTGGCGCAAAAGCAACTGGTCTCCCAGAAACAGGCCGACATGCTCAGGACCTTTATTGACCGCGCTCCGGTGGGCTTGGCCATGCTCGACCGCAACATGTGTTACCTCGAGGCCAGTTCCCGATGGTGCACTGAATACGGTCTCGATCGCGACTCCATCCTCGGCAAATCCCACTATGCTGTTTTCCCCGATCTCCCCGAACAATGGAAAGAAGTGCACCGCCGTGCTTTGGCCGGTGAAGTGGTGCGCAACGACGAAGATTTCTTCACGGACCCTCATGGCAAAGAACATTGGCTGCGCTGGGAGGTCGGACCTTGGGGTTATACGGGAGACGCGGGAGACGTGGGCGCTGGGACTGGCGGCATCATTATTTTTGAAGAAGACATCACTGAGCATCAGCTGCTGGAACGCCAGCTTGTACACGCGCAGAAAATGGAGGCCGTCGGCGTACTGGCCGGTGGCGTGGCCCACGACTTCAACAATCTGCTGATGATCATCCGGACCCGCACGGAAATGCTGCAGCAAGCCGCCTCCGACCCGGAAAAAGTCATTCATCATGCCGACCAGATCCTCCAGGCCAGCAGCCGGGCCGCTTCCCTTACCGCGCATCTGCTGGCCTTCAGCCGCAAGCAGCCGCAGAGTCTGGCCCTCATTGATGTCAATTCGATCGTTACCAACCTGTGCAAAATGCTGCCAACTTTGCTCGGTGCAGACATTGAACTCTCCGTATTGCCCAGCGAGACGCCCGCTGTGATCCACGCCGACCCCTCGCAACTGGAGCAGGTCATCCTGAACCTGGTGGTGAACGCCCGCGATGCCATGCCTCGCGGCGGCCGCCTGCTTATCGAAACCTCGTTCGAGGATGTCACCGAAAAAAGTTCTCCCCATGCGGCGGCCGAAATTCCATCCGGGCACTACGTTCTTCTTTCCGTGACCGACACGGGGTGCGGCATGGACCGGAGGACTCAGGACAGAATCTTTGAGCCCTTCTTCACGACGAAACCTGCGGGTAAGGGCACGGGCCTGGGTCTCTCCATGGTCTATGGCATCGTGAGACAGAGTCACGGTTTCGTTTTGGTTTCCAGTGAACTCGGCCAAGGTGCATGTTTCCGCGTGTACCTGCCTAAGGCTGAGGCCATCGCGGCGCCGGTTGAAAGTCCGATTGTCGCGCAGTCGCTTGGCGCTCAAACGGCAACCATCCTCTTAGCGGAAGATCAGGCCCTCTTGCGCGACGCCATGACCGAGTACCTGCAAAGCCGCGGTTTCAACATCCTTTCCGCTCCGGATGGCAAGTCTGCCTTGCACCTGGCCGAGATGCAAAAGGATCCGATCCATATTCTGCTGACTGACGTCGTCATGCCCGGCATGCGCGGAACGGAGCTTGCGCGGAAAGTTACTCAAATTCATCCCGAAGCCCATGTGATCTGCATGTCCGGCTATCCCGGCGATGTCCTTGAAAATGGCGAGTTGCCGAAGGGCACATTCATGCAAAAACCCGTAGACCTGCAAGCGCTGACCGCCCACATTCAAAACCTTCTCCATCCCCACTGAGCGCGATAAATTTGCGTTCCGCGCTCGGGCGAGACTTTCAAAGTGGGAATTTCACGGAGCAGGGGGAAGCTCGCGCCGAAGCGCGGGGCTAAGTTGGTACACCTCTACGGGGCTCGATGCGCCGGCACGCCGCTCGGCAGCGATGCACGAAAATCTCTGCCTCGAACGCCTCTGACAGGCTAAGATAACTGGACTCGCAACTCCACTGGAATTCGTGTGATCGAAACGAAAACCGAGGCTGAGATCCCGAGCCTGACGCGCCCTGCGCCCGCGCTTCCCGTGAGCGTGATCATCCCCGCTCGCAACGAAGCGCGCAACCTGCCGCGTTGTCTCGAATCGCTCGCTTCCGTCGGCGAGATTTATGTCATCGACTCCGAGAGCACCGACGACACCGCCGGCATCGCCGAAGCGCATGGCGCCAAGGTAGTTCAGTTTCACTATCGCGGAGGCTGGCCCAGGAAGCGGCAATGGGCAATGAATACGCTGCCTCTGGCTTACGACTGGACATTGCTGCTCGATGCCGATGAAGTTCTGACGCCCGAACTGTGCGGCGAGATTCGCAGTGCGATCGAGGATCCGCGTATCGACGGTTACTACATTGCGCTCGATATGTATTTCCTCGGGCGGCGCCTGCGTCACAGCGGAGCGAAGTTCTGGAAGCTCTCTCTGTTTCGCAAAGGTCTCGGCCGTTTCGAGTGCCGCCTGCATGATCAGAACGCCAGCATGGCCGACATGGAAGTGCACGAGCACGTAATCGTCAACGGGCAAACTCGCCGCTTGCGCAATGCGCTCATCCACCACAATGTGGAATCGCTCGATCGCTACATTCAGAAGCACAACGAATATTCCAACTGGGAGGCTGGCGTCTGGCTTGACGGCAATAAGAGCGCAGAAGAAATTCAGCCCTCGCCTTGGGGAACGCAGGCCGAGCGCCGGCGCTGGCTTCGCCGTTATTTTCTTGAATTGCCAGGATCGCCAGCCCTGTTTTTTTTATACAAGTATTTTGCGCGCGTGGGCTTTCTCGACGGCATTCCCGGGCTGATCTATTGCGTGTTTCAAGGCGTCCAGTTTTTCCATATCAAGGCCAAAATCTACGAGCTGCGCGCAGCCAGAAAGCAGACTGAGCAAGGATGATGGCCTAAACTCATGTGCGGCATCAGCGGCCTGGTTCATAGCAACGGCAATCCCGGCGATACCGAAACGCTGGAGCGCATGACCGCCGTGCAGTTGCATCGCGGACCCGACGACTTCGGCCTCTGGGAGCGCCGGTTCCCGGATGGAACCTACATCGGTTTGGGCAGCCGCCGCCTCGCTATCCTCGATCTCTCGCCCGACGGCCACATGCCGATGTGCAACGAGAGAACGCCGAATGAAAAAACGTCCAACGAAGACGGCTCGGTCTGGATCACCTACAACGGCGAGATCTACAACTTCGCCGATCTGCGGGGCGAACTGGAAGCCAAAGGCCATCGCTTCCGCTCTCACACCGACACCGAAGCCATTGTTCATCTCTACGAGGAATACGGCTCCGCTTGCCTCAATCGCCTGAATGGCATGTTCGCATTTGCCATCTGCGACCTGCGCGGCGCATCGCCCAAGGTCTTCCTTGCACGCGACCACTTTGGAATCAAGCCGCTCTACTACTGCGAGCGAAACGGCGAGCTCGCATTCGCCTCCGAAATTAAAGGCCTGCTCGAAGTTCCGGGCATCGAAGCCCGCATGAACATGGAAGCGCTGCACCAGTATCTGACTTTCCTATGGGTTCCCGATCCCGCGACCATGTTTGAAGGAATCCGCAAGCTCGAAGCGGGACACTACGCAATCTGGCAGCGCGGCGAATTCAGGATCGAACAATATTGGGACCCAGTCTTCCCGCCGAAAGATCATCGCTTCGAACGAACCGAGGCCGATCTGCAGCAGGAGATCCGCGAGCGCTTTTGCGCGTCGGTCGCAGAGCAAATGGTCAGCGATGTCCCTATTGGCGCCTTTCTGAGCG
This sequence comes from uncultured Acidobacteriaceae bacterium, assembly GCA_963791085.1. Taxonomy (GTDB): domain Bacteria; phylum Acidobacteriota; class Terriglobia; order Terriglobales; family Acidobacteriaceae; genus Acidiflorens. The sequence goes on from CAWBQG010000001.1 coordinate 2,385,184, forward strand.
CGGGCCTGGACTCCTCAAGCATTGTCGCGGCCATGGCGCGCAAGCAACCGGTTCGCACCTATACGATCACTTTCCCGGAGAAGTATCGCGTCGGCGAAACCACGATCGACGATCCCGCGGTGGCACGGCGCCTAGCGAAAAAGCTGGGCTGCGAGCACCACGAAATCGTGGTCGAGCCGGATGTGGTGAGTCTGCTGCCCAATCTGACCTGGCACATGGACGAGCCTACTGCCGATCCCGCGATCATCCCGGCCTATCTGGTCTGCCGCGAGGCGCGAAAACAGGCAACCGTCCTGCTCTCTGGCGTGGGCGGCGATGAACTGTTCGCGGGCTACCGCAAGCACATCGCGCACGCGTGGGCCGAAGAATATCGCAGGCTTCCGCGACCAGCCCGTTCCGGCGCCGAGAAAGCAACGCTCTCTCTCCCCAGCCTGCGCGGAAGCCGCATGAAAGGCCCGGTCCGCCTAGTGAAAAAGATGGCTCGCAGCGCATCGCTCAGCCCGACGGAAGCGTTCATCCGCAACGGCACCTACCTCGACGCGCAGCAAAAGGCGGGTCTCTATGCCCCAAATCTGCAGGAACTCGCCGGCCACGATCCGTCGCTTCGTCATCAAGCCGCCTTCCAGAAGGTCGGCCACGCCGACTTCCTCAACCAAATGCTCTATCTCGATACGAAGATCTTCATGACCACGCTCAATCTCACCTACAACGACAAAATGAGCATGGCATCGTCGGTCGAAGTGCGTGTGCCGTTCCTCAACCGCGAGTTCGCCGAGTTCGTCGCATGGAACGTCAAGCCCGAGTGGAAACTCAAAGGCAAGTGGCGTCCCGTAACCAAGCACATCTTTCGCGAAGCCATGCGCAGCATGCTTCCGCAGGAAGTGTTAGAACAGCCCAAAGCCGGATTCGCCGCTCCGGTAGACTATTGGCTGGCGCACGATCTGCGGCCCGTCGCGGACGATCTACTGTCTAAATCTCAAGTCCGGCGCCGCGGCCTATTTCGGCCCGAAGTGGTTCAAGCGTATGTGGACGAGCAGCGCCGCGGCGCGGAAGACTGGTCGATGCAAATCTGGCAACTGTTGACGCTAGAAACCTGGATGCAGCTTTTCCTTGACGGCGAAGCGCGAGGATTCGCCCAAAGAGCGCTCGCACAGCGGGCGCCCCGCCCAAGTTCGGCTTGGTTGGGTTCCGCCGAACCGTCGGCGTGCCGCAACTGATGCGCAAATGAAGCAACTCTTACAAGACGCGAGAACCGGCGAACTGAACGTAGCCGAGGTTCCTGCTCCGCAACTGCTGCCGGGCTGCGTGTTGGTTCGGACCGCGGCATCGCTGGTTTCGGCGGGCACCGAGCGCGCTTCGGCGGAGTTCGCGCGCAAGACTCTGCTGGCGAAAGCCACGTCCCGCCCCGATCTGGTTCGCGATGTTCTGGCGAAGCTACAGCGCGACGGCTTGGCCGCGACGGTAGGAACTGTCCGTTCGCGGCTCGATCAGCCGCAGTCCGTGGGCTACAGTAGCGCGGGTACGGTCGTCTCCGTTGGGGATGGCGTTTCCGATATCTGCGTGGGCGACCGCGTCGCCTGTGCCGGCGCCGGTTACGCAGTGCACGCCGAGTTTGCCTCGGTGCCGCGTTTGCTCTTGGCGAAAATTCCGGCAGACGAGCCCGCAAAAATTGCTACTGAAAATCGCGCAGACCGGCTGGTATGTTTCCCGGTCTCGTTCGAAGAAGCGGCCTTCGGAACCGTCGGTGCAATCTGCCTGCACGGCATCCGCACCGCCGGGGTCGCGCTTGGCGACTCCGTAGCCGTAATCGGGCTTGGTCTGCTTGGCCAGATCACCGTGCAGTTGCTGAAGGCGGCCGGTTGTCGCGTTCTGGGCATGGACCTGCTCGCTGAGCGCGCAGATCTGGCAATCCAAAGCGGGGCCAACGCCGCCGCAACCTGCGCCCATGAGTTCCGCGACCTCTGCTACCAGAAGACCGGAGGCAAAGGTGTTGACGCCGTGCTGATCACGGCCGAAACTGCATCGAGCGAACCGGTGAACCTGGCCGCGGAAGTCGCCCGCGACCGCGCTATCGTATGCGCCGTCGGAACCGTTGGCATGGAACTGCAGCGCAAACTTTATTACGAAAAAGAGCTCGACTTTCGAGTCTCACGCTCCTACGGCCCGGGCCGCTACGACGCCGCCTACGAACAGAAAGGTCGCGACTATCCGATTGGCCACGTTCGATGGACCGAGACGCGCAATCTGGAAGTCTTCCTCCGCTTCATCGCCGAGGGCAAGCTCAACCTTCCTCCGCTGATCACGCACCGCTTTCCGATTGAGTACGCGACTAGCGCCTACGATTTGATCATGGGGCGCGCCGCCGAGCCTTCGCTGGGCGTGCTGCTCACCTACAGGGAAGCGGAAGCCGATGCGGCGGCGCGTATATTCGAAAGAATTGCCATTACCGGCGCGCCATCGTCCGATTCCCGGAAGCAAGGGGTTGTTGGCCTCGGTGTTCTAGGAGCCGGCAATTTCGCGCAGAACACGCTTCTTCCCGCTCTGAAGACGATTTCCGGGGTTTCTTTTATCGGAGTCTCGAACGCGACCGGCGCTCGCAGCCGCAGCGCTGCGGAGAAGTTTGGTTTCTCCTACTGCACAAATTCCGAAGACGAACTTTTACGGGACTCGAAGATCAACGCCGTGCTCATCGCCACGCGCCATCACCTTCACGCCTGCAAGACGCTCGCCACACTTCGCGCGGGCAAAGCAGTTTTCTGCGAAAAGCCGCTCTGCCTGGATGAAAATGAACTGGCAGCACTGGTGCGTGTTGCGTGGCCGAGTGGTCACGGCAAGCCGATAGCTCCGCTCCTTATGGTTGGCTTCAATCGCCGCTTCGCGCCCATGGCTGTGAAGCTGAAAAGGTTTTTGTCGGAGAACCACGAACAGCTCTCTATCCATTATCGGGTGAACGCCGGCTTCATCCCCGGCGATCATTGGGTCAACGATCCCGAGCAGGGCGGCGGCCGCATTCTCGGCGAAGTCTGCCATTTCGTTGATTTCCTGTGCTTCCTCGCCGGCGCCCGCCCCATCGAGGTTCAGGCTCAGAGCGTCGGCAACTCCGGCCAATACAGCATGGACAACATCGTTGCCCAGTTCCGATTTGCAAATGGCACACTCGGCACGATCACCTATATGGCAAATGGCGACAGGACCGCTTCGAAGGAGCGCCTCGAAGTTTTCGGCGGCGGTTCGGTCGCTATCCTCGAGGATTTCCGTCGTCTCGAACTCGTCCGCAATGGCAGGAAGAAAATCTTCCGCGCAAGGCTGGAACAGGACAAGGGTCATAAAGCGGAGATGCGCGCCTTTGTGGATGCGCTGCGAGGGGAAATTCCGCCGCCGATTCCGTTCGAACAAATCGTAGACTCGACGCTCGCAACTCTGCGCCTTCACAATGCCTGCCAAACGGGCCAACCACTGGCAATCAACTTGAGCGAGTTTGTAAGTTCGGCCTTGCAGGAAACAATCACGGAGTAAGGAAATCCGCGCGAAAGGGAAATGAGCCTTAGATGTTGATTCTGGGCCTCAACATGTTTCACGCTGATGCGTCAGCAGCAATCATCGACGACGGCAAAATTATTTTTGCCGTTGCCGAGGAGCGCCTCAACCGCCACAAGCACTACGGCGGCTTTCCTTCCCTGGCGGTGAAGGCCTGTCTCGAGTTCGCCGGCGCCAAGCTCACCGACGTGGAGCACGTTGCCGTCGGACAGGATAGCGATGCGAACCTTGTCAAGAAAGTGCAGTATGCACTCGCCAATCCAGACAAGATATTGAACTTCATCAAAATGCGGAAGCGCAAAGAAACGATGCGCGATGTGCGGCTGCTGCTGGCTCAAGACTTTCACGTCGACCCGAAGCAACTCAAGTTTCAAGAGCATCACGTTGAGCATCACCTTGCTCACATTGCGAGCGCTTACTACTGCTCGCCATGGGAAAGAGCAGCGGGCTTCAGTTACGACGGCTCCGGCGACTTCGTCTCGACCATGATGGCGCACTGCGAGGGCAACAACATCCAGATCCTCGAACGCGTTTTCCTGCCGCACTCGCTCGGCAGCTTCTACACCATGATCTGCGAGTTCATCGGCTATAAGAAATATGGCGATGAAGGGAAAGTCATGGGCCTCGCACCCTACGGGAAAGACACCTTCGTGGAGCAAATTGGCAAGATCGTCGCGCTCAAGAATGGCGGCTTCCAGCTCGACATGAAGTACTTCAAACCGCTCGGCAGCAACCAGGGAATGCAGGTGCTGCCCGACGGAACCGTGCGCCTGGCACGGCATTTCAGCGACCAGATGGAAAAGCTGTTTGGCGCGCCGCGCGAGCCTCGGAGCGAAATTACGCAGCGCGATATGGATCTTGCCTACGCCATGCAGCACCGCTTCGAAGAAGTTTTCTTTCACCTGCTGGAAGAGTTACACCGGCGCGTCCCCGAGGAAAACCTCGCCATGGCCGGAGGGTGTGCGCTCAACAGCGTAGCGAACGGAAAATTATTTGCCCGCACTCCCTTCCGCCGTACGTGGATTCAGCCCGCCGCCGGAGACGAAGGCCTGGCGATCGGCGCCGCCCTGTATGCTTGCCACGCCGTTTTGCAACAGCCACGCCGCGCGCAGATGAACCACGCTTATCTAGGCCCGGAATTCTCCGACGCGCATATCGAAGGCGCGCTAAAGTCAGCGGGCGCGAAATACCAGCGCCTTGACCGCGAACCCTTACTCGACGCTGTCTCGAACGAAATGGCTGCGGGCAACGTCGCCGGTTGGTTTCAGGGCCGTATGGAATGGGGCCCGCGCGCATTGGGTAATCGGTCGATCGTAACTCATCCCGGGCTGCCCCACATGAAAGACGCGCTCAATGCCCGCATCAAGCATCGCGAGTGGTTTCGTCCGTTCGCGCCGGCGATTCTTGCCGACGCGCAAAATGACTACTTCGAGCACGATCATCCTTCGCCCTACATGCTCCACGTATATAAAATTCGCGCCGACAAAAGACAGAGCCTGTGCGCGGTCAATCACGTCGACGACACGGGCCGCTTGCAGACTGTCACCCGCGACGAAAATCCGCTGTACTATGACCTGATTCACACGTTCGGGAGAAAGACCGGCATTCCCCTGATCCTTAACACCAGTTTCAACGAGAATGAGCCGATCGTCTGCACGCCCCAGGAAGCCATCGATTGCTTCCAGCGCACAAGAATGGACGTGCTCGCCATCGGCCCATTCCTGGCGCGCAAAGCCGAGAACTGATGCCAGCGCGCCGACACGAACCGGAGGTTGTCACGGCATCGACCGCTGTAAATCTTCGCAGGGTCAGCTCGTGGCGCGGCATTCGGGTGCTGGCCTGGGACCGGGACGCGCTGTTCGGATGCCGCGGATATCAGCTCGTTTGTTTGCAAACTGTTCAGCTCCCGCAGGCCGAAAGCGCCGCGTGGGAGCCGGTGGCGAGGTTTCGCCCCGTGTGGTGGAGAAAGCTGACGGCGCGGTCCCGGCTTGGTTATCGCCTAGTGCGCGACGGCTTTCATGCGCTCGCGGTTCTCGATGACAAGACGATGATCGCGGCCGTTGCCGGCGCCATCGTCACTCGCCCTCCGCAGAGCGACGAATTCCGGGTCACGCACAAAATTCTTTGGGGCACGCGTCCGCTCCACATCGCCGCCGTCCCCAGCGGATACATTTATTGGGGCGAATACTTCGATAATCGCGACCGTAAAGAGGTGCACATCTACGCGTCTGCCGATCAAGGCCAGACCTGGCACGTCGCTCACACTTTTCCAGCCGGCGCGATCCGCCACGTCCACAACATCGTCTACGACCGCTGGGGCGATTGCGTCTGGATTCTTACCGGCGATGAAGGAACGGAGTGCAAGGTGTTGCGCGCCGACCGCGATCTCCGCTCTGTCGAAACCGTGCTCTCCGGCAACCAACAAGCGCGCGCGGTCGCGGCCGTCCCTTGCGAAGACGCGCTCTACCTTTCCACCGACACTCCTTTCGAGCAAAATCACGTGCTGCGGCTGGATCGCACTGGACCAATTGAACGGATCGCCGATCTGGCGAGCTCTTCCATCTTCGGCTGCCGCTCCGCCAATGCGCTTTTCTTTTCGACGATGGCCGAGCCCAGTCCCGTGAATTCAACCGATGAAGTTTGTATCGCCGGCTCCGGAGACATGACAAGCTGGCACACTCTCGTTCGCTGGAAAAAAGACGCTCTGCCGATGCGCTATTTTCAGTATGGCAACGCCATTCTCCCCGGTGGGGAAAACACGACAAATTATCTCGCCGCAACGACCATTGCTGTAAACGATGAAGACCTCGTGACCACGCTCTGGGAGGTCGGCACAAAAGAAAATAGGAAGGCGAATGCAAGCTCGAGCGCTAATGCCGCTACGGCAAGGTTCACCTCATGACTCTAGCCGCGCGGTGGCATTATTATCGTCGAATCCTCCCGGCCTATCTCGGCGCCGGACGCAGTCAGCTCACGTTTTGGCATGAAACGCCGGAGATCAACCCGCAGGCTACCTACGCGCAGTTCGGTCCGTACTACATGTCTTTCCGCGAGAAGGCGGATTACGCCGGACACTACGATGCTGCCGGGATTCCCATGCTTGATTATCGCGGCGCGATCGGCCTGCGTTACAACCCGATCGCGATTGCGCAATGGGGATTGGCGAACTGCAACATTCTCTGCGCCACCGGCAACAAGTCGCGCCGGCAAAAAACGCTCCGAGCCGCAAATTGGCTGGCCGCCCACCTGGAAGAGAATACGCATGGCCTGTGGGTGTGGAACCACCATTTTGACTGGGATTATCGTGAGACGCTCAAGGCCCCGTGGTACTCAGGCCTGGCGCAGGGCCAGGGCATTTCTCTGCTTCTTCGCGCCTATGCGGAAGCCCGCGACGAAAAGCATCTGGAAGCCGCGGACCGCGCTTTTGTCGCGTTGACCAAGCCGATTGCAGAAGGCGGCGTTTTGTTCGAGGACAAAGAGGAAAATTCCGGGGTCAAGTATTTATGGATCGAGGAGTATCTGGTCGATCCCCCGACGCACATTCTGAACGGATTCATCTGGGCGCTGTGGGGCGTGTTTGACTTTTGGCTAGCGCGCGGGGACTCGACGGCACGCCGGATTTTCGATGGCGGCGTCGAAACTTTGCTTCACAATCTTGCGCGCTACGATACCGGCTACTGGTCGCTCTACGAACAAACCGGAACTGGCCGGAAAATGCTGGCCAGCCCTTTCTACCATCGCTTGCATATCGTACAGTTGCGAGTGATGGCAGCGCTGACGGGCGAACATCGATTCGCAGATTTTGCGGACTGCTGGGATGGCTATGCCAAACGCCGCGCCAATCGGGTGCGAGCGCTGGTGGGAAAAAGCGTTTTCAAATTGCTCTATTACTGATCGTGAAGAGTTAGCACGCGTGAAGATTCTCTACATCTCGCAATACTTTTCGCCCGAGATGGGAGCGCCCGCCGCCCGCGCCGCCGAGTTGTCGCGCCACTGGGCGCGCATGGGACATGACGTGACCGTCCTCACCGGATTTCCCAACCATCCCACCGGCGTGGTGCCGCATGAGTGGCGATCCCGGTTACGCCATCTGCGTTATTCGGAAAAAGTCGACGGCGTTCGGATAGAACGCACGTGGCTGTGGCGGCTGCCAAACCGAAAGGCTCACGAAAGAGTCCGCAATTACGCCTCGTTCTGTATCTCCGCGGCAGTTAGCGGTCTGGGCCTAGCAAAGCCGGAGATCATCATCGCGACTTCGCCACAACTTTTGTGTGCGCTGGCCGGATGGTGGATAGCGCGGTGGAAGCGCGTCCCGTTCGTTTTCGAAGTGCGCGATCTCTGGCCCGAATCGCTGGCGGCGGTTGGAGCCGGCGGCGAAGATACTTTGCTGCATCGCACGCTCGGCGCCATCGCAGGCTTTCTCTACCGCCGCGCGGACCGCATCGTCGTCGTCACTTCCGGCTTCAAACAGCACCTGATCCAGCACTGGAACGTTGCCGCCGGAAGAATTTCGATCGTCGAAAACGGCGTTGAAACCGATCTCTTCCGGCCCGACCCGGCCGCTGCCAGCGACGTCCGCAAGCGATTTAGCCTCGATCATCGTTTTTTGATCTGCTACATCGGCACCATGGGCATGGCACACGGCCTGGAGACTCTGATTGCGGCCGCCGAAGAGTTGCAGACAACGCTGCCCGAGGCGCTGTTTCTGCTTATCGGCGAAGGCGCCGAAAAACAGCACATCATCGACCTAGCGCGGGCGCGGCGGCTCTCCAACCTTCAATTTCTCGATCAGCAACCGCGCGAGCGCATCCCGGCGTTTGTCTCCGCTGCCGATCTCTGCCTCGTTTTGCTCCGAAAGAACGATCTGTTCAAGACGGTGATTCCCACCAAACTGCTCGAATACATGGCGTGCGCGCGCCCGGTCATCGTGGCGGTTGACGGCCAGTCGCGCCAGATTGTCGAAGAAGCCCAGGCGGGAGTGTTCGCGCGACCGGAAGATAGCCATGCGATGGTCAAGGCCATCCATGACCTGGCGCGAGATCCCGCACTGAGAAGCCAAATGGGAATGAACGGCAGGCAACATATCGCAGAGAAATTCTCGCGCGAGCAAACAGCGTGGAATTATATTTCGGTGTTGGAGGAAGTGCTGGGCCGACAGGACCTGCCTCGGGTCGCAGCCGCCTGAGGAATATCGACTAGATGAACGGCGGCGCGCTGCGGCCTGGCTAACCGGTTTGTCGGCTCTCCGCAGTTGCGTCTCTCAAGGATGTACAGCGATTACCGCCAGAGCAGTCGACGCTGCCATGGCCACATCGGTAGACCGATAGGCGGCTCCCTTTATCGGGCTTCCGGGAACAAACAAAACGTCCCCTTTTATCAGCGCAACGTCGGGCGCTTTCGCGTACAGGACCTTCTTCAAATTGACGGGGATTTCCTGCACTCCGGTGGGCGTCTGGCGGAGGATTCTGGTTTTGGCCAAGGCCGAAGTGCGCGTGCTGCCGCCGGCCAGGGCCAGCGCTTTAAGAACGGTTAGCGAGTTGTCCTCGATCAGAAATCCGCTGGGACGCCCCACATCTCCCACAACATAAATAATGCCGGCGCGAGAGACGATGATCATATCTCCCGGCATGACATCCACGTTGTTCTGGGTGTCTTCAGCCAGATTCGAGGAGAGCTGCAGGACGACCTTGTGATTGGGATCGCCGTGATGCTCGATGGTCACGGAGCGGCCGGCCTTGTCGGTCAGGCCTCCCGCCGCCGAAATCAGGTCAAACAGCCGCCGCTCGCCAATTGCCGGATAGGCCCCGGGACGAGCTACCTCTCCTGCCATGGTGATTGCCTGCGAGGCGGACTCATCGATAAAGATGGAAACGTGCGGGCCGCGCACAAAGCCTCCATCCTCGAGCCGCTTCTGGATCAACTCCTGCGCCTCGTCGCTTGTCAGGTCGGCGATGTGGACATAATCGATCAGCGGCATGTAGATGTCTCCCGAACCGCTGATGCGCGTCTTGGTCGCAAGGTCCGGCACTCCGAATACGCTGACCTCAATCAAATCCCCGATGCCCAGCTTGACATTGGAATTTGGCAGCAAGGGCGCAGAAGAGGAAGAACCCGCCGAATCGGGCGCGGGGCGCGCCGTCTCTCCGGTCAGCGAAGTCTGTGCCCACAGAGACAGGCAGCACAAGCCAACGGGAAGGGCCAGCACGGCATTCAACAACAAACGCCGCTTGCACTTCGCCATACTCAAGACTCCTGGATTGATTTGTGTCTGAGTCTAACATAGGCTCGCAGCGGGATTGGCGCGAACGCGCCGCGAAGCGGGGCGGACTCGCGGAAATCAACACGCACTTGTCTCTCTAGCTATTGCCCGTCCACAGGACCGGGCTGTATATTGCGAAAAACAAATTCTACCGCTCCATGAGCGCTACAAAACCGCAAGCCCTGACGGAGAGACGAACCGAGCGTTCGCCCTCGAACAGAGCTGAGATGAGAAGTATTTCAGCCAGAAGGGAAGTCTGATTTTGACGCTTCTGTTCTTTGGCGCATTTGCATTTTCGCTGGCGCTCTCCTTTGCCGCGACGCGCGAAGTTAGAGACAGGGCAACCCGCCGGGGCTGGGTGTCGCGGCCCCAAGAGGGCCGCCATGTTCACGAGACTGCGCTGCCGCGCCTGGGTGGAGTTGCCATCTTTCTGGCGTTCTCGGTTACATTAGGGCTCTGGCTCGGCTTTTCCCTGTTATTTCCGCGTCTTGCGTCGGGAACTGATTCGGCAACATTGCTGCGCATTTATGTGCCCGCCTGCCTGATCTTCTGTCTTGGGATTTACGACGATCTTCGCGGAGCCGGTCCGTACGTAAAGTTTGCGGTGCAGGCGATGGCGGCGGGCATGCTCTTCGTGGGCGGCATGCGCATATTCAACCTGCCTTTGATCTTCGGTCAGCACACGCTCCCCTGGTATGTCGATTTGCCGGCCACGGTGCTGTGGGTCGTGGCGGTGACGAACGCCTTCAATCTGATCGATGGTCTCGATGGCTTGGCGGCAGGTTCGGGCCTGTTTTCGACAATCGTGTTTTTTATCGTCGCCCTCGTGAATCACTCCTGGCTAGGCTCCTTGATGAGCATTACGCTGGCGGGAGCCATTCTGGGATTCCTGCGTTTTAACTTCAATCCGGCCACAATTTTCCTGGGAGACTCCGGCAGCTTATTTATCGGCTTCATGCTGAGCGCACTGGCGCTGGCGGGCGCGCAGAAGGCGCCAACGTTTGTGGCAATCGCCATTCCAGTCGTGTCGTTCGGCCTCCCGATTTTAGAAACGTCGCTATCCATCTTGCGCCGACTGATCAGCGGGCGGCCCATCTTCACTGCGGATCGAGAGCATATCCACCACAAACTGCTGCAGATGGGCCTGTCGCATCGGCAAGTGGTAATCGTTCTCTATGCGGTCTCCGCGCTGTTTGCCATGCTGAGCCTCTTTCTTCTCTGGCCGACGGGCAGTACGCTCGGACTGGTGCTGGCTGTGGTTGGAACCGGCATCTGGATGGGGGTGCAGCATTTAAACTATCTCGAGTTTGGCGAGTTGCGCCGAGTCGCGCAACGCACCATCGAACAGCGCCAGATCTTTATAAACAATCTCTCCGTGCGCCGCGCCGTCGAAGAGTTCAAAGTTGCGGCTGACTTCGATCAGGTGCGCAGCATTCTGATTGCGGCCTTCAGCGGCAACGACTTCGACGGGTTTGAGCTGCAGGTGCCGCAGGCGGGCGATCGCAGCCGCTCGGCCGATGCGAAGCGCCGCTTTCATTGGAGCAAATTTCCCCACATGGCGGCGATCTCGCACCCGCCTTCGTGGAGATTGGCGCTGGACCTGGTGACAACCTCAAACCATGGCTGTGGCTCGCTCGTCGTCTATCGCAACTACGGGAGCCGCGATCTTCAGCTGGATATCAACCTGCTTACCACCGATTTCCCCCGCGCGTTGGCCGACGCGCTCGATCGCGTACTCACCATGCCGCAGGCCCTGGTTGCCCACGAGAGCGACCTTGGGTCGCTGGCTGCCAATCTATAAAAGTCCTGTTTCGCAGATCCTGCTCCATTCCGTTGGACCTCTGGGTTAATATGTTGAGGTCATGGATCGCAGCCTCGCCACACTGCCGGGTCCGCGGCTACCTTCTCCTATGAGAGATCGCCGGCATCGCATTCGTCACAAGCTTCACACGCCGGTTTATGTCAGCTTCAACGGGCCGCAGACGGGCATGGTCATTGACCTGAGCGAATTGCTCGATCTCAGCGAAGACGGTTTCTGTGTTCAAACCGCCCCGGTGAGCAGCACGCTTCAGAGCACAGAGGTTCAAAGCACGGATCGGCTCGAGATCAACCATCCGCTAACGCTCTGCCTCGATCTTCCCGAAACCAAGGATTACGTTCATGGCGGCGGCCTGGTCGTGTGGCGCGATGACGGCGGCCGCGCGGGCATTCGCTTTTCTTCCCTTTCCGATCCCGCGATGGCGGCGCTCAAGGAATGGCTCTTCGTCAACCTGCTGGTCGCGTGCAGCCATCACGCGGCTCGCGCCGAGCAACTCTCCCGCCAGCGTCAGGAAGAATCGCCGGCCACAGACCGGGCGAGTGTGCCCGCTCCGGTTTCGCAAGCGCCCGCCAACGCTATTCCCGATCGCGCGCAACTGCTTTCTACGCTCGATGAAGTGCGCCGCGAGGTTCGGGAAATCGAGGCACGAGATATAGGAACCGGCCAGGACAGCACGGGAGTGGTTCTCCAGTTCATCACCGAACGCGCGATGACGCTCACCGGCGCGAGCGGGTCCGCACTTGCGCTTCTCACGGATGCGCGGATGGTGTGCCTCGCGCGCACGGGCGCTCCAGCGCCGCCGCTGGGTTCCGAAGTAAATGTTGAGGAAGGTCTTTCCGGCGAGTGCGCGCGCACCGGGCACCCGGTTCTCTGCGAAGATGCTGACGCCGACGCACGGGTGGACCCGGAGGTCTGCCGCGCCCATGGCATTGGCTCGTTTTTGGCCGTGCCCATTGTTTCCGATTTCCACGTTACCGGCCTCCTCGAAGTTTTCTCTCCGCATGCCCGTACCTTCTCGAAGGCGGAGGGCGTAATCCTGGAGCGGCTGGCAGAACTTGTTCCCGGAGCTGAAACCCGGACGGGCCCGACCGAGGGGGGTGGGCCGGCCGACGCGAATGCCGACACGAACGAAGACGGCGAAGAAACGAGCGGACCGGAGGCGACGGAATCGACGAAGACCGAATGCGCGATGACCGAGTTACCGAGCGAGCTTTCCGTGGGGGAATCTGGGGCGGCCGAGCGTGAAGCGTCATCGCCCGCTGCGGCGGCGCCGGGCAGCGTTCAAAAGGAAACGACTCCGCTCGACTATCTGCGCGCTGCGCTTTGGGAGCGAACGGAGGACCTCGAACAACAAACAGCCGCCGATACCGCGCAAGAAGACCGGGAAGGTTTAAGGCAGAAAGCCTCGCCTATATTGCAGCCGCACGTATTTCACCTGGGGCTGATCTTGTCGGCGCTGGCGGCAGCAGCTCTGGCGCTTGGCTACCTGCTCGCACCCGTTATTGAGCGCCACCTGAACGGCGCGGCGCAGGCCGCGCAGAAGGCCCCGGCACAACTGCCCGTTTCGTTCCATCCGAGCGGGAGCAACGTACAGGCTGTAGCGCCCGAAGATCTGCGCAAACTAGCCGAGCAAGGAGATGCCGAGGCGCAATTTATGCTCGGCACGCTTTACCGCAACGGCGATGGTGTTTTGCAGAACGACACGCAGGCAGTCGAGTGGTTCCAGCGGGCGGCGAACCAGGGCTATGTTCGGGCGCTCTCCGCGCTCGGCTCTTCGTACTGGGCAGGGCGGGGGGTGCGGCAGGATTACTCGCAGGCCTATTTCTGGTACGAACTTGCGCTCGCCGAAGGTGACCAGAACAGCAAGTCGCTGCTTGAAGGCCTGTCTACTCAGCTGACGCGTGAACAGGTGGCCAACATCCGTCAGCAAGCCGAAGCCTGGCTACACGCGCACAATCAAACGGCAAAATCCACTCCTAATTAAAATTCCCGATTCGCGAACGGGCGTTCGCAGGATGCCGATTGGCGTGTATTCGAGATTTCCTGGCCTTCGCTCGAGACCGACTCATCGGGCTTTGAACACGGGCTACTATATTAGTGTTCGTTTTATCCTGAAACTATGCCGGAGAAGCCTGCTGCCGCGGAGTTGAAGACCGAGGTCCAAGAGTTCTGGGACGCCGAGCCCTGCGGGTCGCGCTATCTGGGCACGCGCGAGGACTTCGAGGCGCATGCGCGGGCGCGGCATGAGTTGGAGCCTTTCATTCGTGAGTTTGCGGGATTCGAGAGCGCGGCGGGAAAACGTGTGCTCGAAATCGGCGTCGGAATGGGGCCGGACTATCTGGAATGGCTGAAAGCTGGCGCGCGAGCGACGGGAATCGATTTGTCGAGGGCGTCGCTGGAGCGCGCGCGGCGGCGATGCGAAATGGCTGGGTACTCACCCGATTTGCAAGAGGCTGACGCCGAGCACCTGCCATTTCCCGAGAATACGTTCGACATTGTTTATTCGTATGGAGTGATGCACCACAGTCCGGATACAGCGCAATGCATTCGCGAAGCGCGGCGCGTGCTGAAGCCGGGAGGCGTTCTGCGCGTTATGATCTACCACCATCCTTCGCTCACGGGACTGCTCCTCTGGGCGCGCTATGGCTGGCTGCATGGGAAATCGATACGACGATCGGTTTACGATCATCTGGAAAGTCCGGGCACGAATTCGTACACGGCAGACGAGGCTCGAGCGCTGGTGGAGGAATTTGAACAGATCGAGTTTCGGCAAGAATTCGGCCCCGGGGATCTATTGCTGAATGCGCCTTCGGCGCGGTTTCAAGGGACCTTGTATCGGCTGATCTGGAAGATGTACCCGCGCAGTCTCGTGCGCGCTTTGGGACGGCGGTTGGGACTTTTTCTTTTGATTTCGGCGCGGAAGACGGCGGTGTAAGCGGGCACAGAAAAGCTCATGCCAAGGTGACAATGGGCGGGGATCTGCGCGGACTCACAGATTTTGCCGGCACCAGCGCTGCAACACGAAGAGGGACCAGGGGCGCGACCACGATGTCTGGCCGGCCAGAAAGCGATTCCAGACATCGCTTACCGCGCGTGGATTCAGGTATGTGCTCTGCCCGCTCTCGTGGCGCAACGATTGTTCGATCGATGGTCGCATCTCGGCGCGCATCCAACGCTCAAATGGCAATGTGAATCCCCGCTTGGGGCGGTGGATGATTTCGCTGGGGAGCGCCACGCCAATGCTTTTCAGCAAGAGGTCCTTGGGCGAGTCGCCGCGCAACTTATCCTCTCCTGCAATGTTGAAGCAGGCTCTTACAAGCGCCTGGTCGAGAAAGGGCACTCGAAGTTCCAACGCGTGGGCCATGCTCATGAAATCGGAATCGCGGAGCAGGGTGTTGCGCATGTAACAAGTCGACTCGAGATAGGAGACGCGATTCACCGGGTCGAGGTTTTGGCAGGCGGCAAGGGCGATTTGCTGCAGGTTCTCAAGTTCGTGTTCGCCAGCTTCATAGTCGCCGGCGTACAGAGCCTGACGCTCACGGGGAGTAAAGAGAGTTCGCGCCAGAAAGTAGGGATGGGTTGAATTCCCGCCGCCGACCAGCGAAGACAGCTTGCGGTTGCGGTCGCTGTTTTCGGCCAGCAGCGCAATGGATGCAACAATGGGCTTGCGCATTGCAGATGGCAGCCTGGCCAAACGAACGGCGGCTCGTTCCATGCTGGGGACGCGGCGAAAATTCGAATATCCGGCAAACATTTCGTCGGCGCCGAGGCCCGTAAGTGCGACCTTGATTCCAGCGGCGCGCGTTTTTGCAGAAACCAGCCAGGTGTTGATGCCATCGATGGTGGGCTGATCCATGGCGCGCAGGGCCCCGGGCAGGCTGGCCAAAGCGTCCTCCTGCGAAACCATAATCTCGTGGTGATCGGTTGCGAAACAGCGGGCGACCATGCGGGAATGCTTGGCCTCGTTAAACTCTTCTTCGCGAAAGACGAGCGAAAAAGTGGTGGCGCGCACGCCGGCCTGGCTCATGACCGCGACGAGGCTTGAGGAATCAATGCCACCGGAAAGGAAGACTCCGACGGGGACATCGCTGACGAGATGCGAGAGCACGGCGTCACGAAGAATACCGGGCAGGGCTTGCACGGCCGCGTTCGTGCCCGGCGCACCGAGATCGGCGCTTGTGTTATCGAGTGGATTCCAGAACTCCCGCTTCTGAGGGCTGCCGTTTATAAGCGAGACGACGCTTCCCGCTGGAACAGCGGAGATTCCCTCGACAATCGTGTTCGGTTCGTAGACGGAGCCGAAAGCCAGAAAGCTGAAGAGTCCGTTGGGATCGAGCTTTCGCGGGACCAGTCCGGTCTGCAACAGGGTTCGGACTTCGGAAGCAAAGAGAAAGTATTTATCGGAGGCATAGTAGTAAAGTGGCTTGACGCCCATCGGATCCCGCACCAGCAGCAGCCGCTGACGATCGGCATCCCAGAGCGCGAAGGCAAACATGCCGCGCAGTCTTGAGAAAGACTCTTCACCCCAAGCGCGGTAAGCGGCGAGAATCACTTCCGTGTCGGAATGGCTTTCGAAGCGACCGCCAGCCGATTCAAGCTCCGCACGCAGTTCGCGGTAGTTGTAGATTTCGCCGTTGAAGACGATGCAGTTGCCGGTACTGGAATCGCGCATGGGCTGGTGGCCGAGAGGCGAGCGATCAATGATGGAAAGGCGAGTGTGGGCAAAACCGAGCTGACCACCGGAAGGTATGTCGATAACGATTGTGCCGCAATCGTCGGGGCCGCGATGCGCAAGAGATCGCACGGCGGCATCGAGGGCATCCTGCGAAACGGTCTCTGCGCCGACAATTCCGAATATTCCACACATGGATTAAAGAAGAGTTGGCTCGGTACCCGACGAAAAGCATAAACCACGGATGCAAACGGTGGATACCGAAGGCGATGGCTACGTCGAGTTACTTGAACGCTTCTACATATAAGGAATGAGGCAAGTCGCGCGAGTCTCCCGGTTCGTAGGGAGGAACGTTGCCGTTGTATAAGCGGCTCTTCCCTTCCGTGGATCTCTCCACCACGCGGAAGCCGGCTTTG
Source organism: uncultured Acidobacteriaceae bacterium (assembly GCA_963791085.1). Lineage (GTDB taxonomy): Bacteria > Acidobacteriota > Terriglobia > Terriglobales > Acidobacteriaceae > Acidiflorens. The sequence continues at coordinate 2,401,887 of CAWBQG010000001.1, forward strand.
CGAAGCACTTCGTCGAGATAGGTAAAGTCAAAGGCAGCGCGGTGCTGTCCGTCACAAAAAACGAAATTGGAAAACCGGCCGCCGAGAGAATCGAAATGGCGGGGAAACGAATCGTCGAACCATCCGCTCTGGCTCTGGCTGTAGGCTAGAATGGCGCTTTCGAGATTGGGAACGATCAGGCGAATGCCAGAGTCCGGCTTGAGCACGCGCCGGCATTCCTGGAGCAACCGGCTAAGTTCATCTGGATAAAAATGTTCAAACATGTGGGTGGAATAAATCGAGTCAACGGAGTTCGAGCGAAACGGCAGGCCGTTGCGCACGTCGAGCCATAAATCAATTTTGTTAAAGAGATTGCCGTCAATGTTTACGAAGCCTCGCAGGTACTTTGGCCCGCAGCCCAAATGGAGATGGATGGGACCGTCGGAATGCCGCGGTAGCAGGTAGCGACGAAGCAGATAATTGGGAAGAGTGGCGTTGGCGATGCCCCAAAAGGCAATGTCCTTAAAGCGCTGGTGAAGCAAACCATCCCTCCGAGAGCGGTGGCCCGATTATAGTTCACGCGCAGTGGACGGGCGCTCGGCGAATCGATGTGGTACGGCCACTGTGAAATCGCTCTACCTGGATTGCCCCAATATTTGTTTAAGCTTCTTCCTCTTCCCTGCCCAGATAAGATCTACCAGACCGGAATACATGAACCGATACTCAACCGGGGAGTAGTAGGATTCGATTTCCTTGCGCCAGATCAGATGAGGTAAGTCGACGGCCGGCTGGACGGTCCCCGGGCAGGGAGAAAAGCAGAATCGGTGTGCCTGCCTGACGACTTCCCAAGAGCCGCGATCAATCGCATCCCAGGAGTACGTCCAGGCGAAAGCATCGACGGGTTTGCCGGTCCAGACCGCTATCTGCTCGGAGCTCGTTCGGATCTCGTGCTGTAATTCCGGTACCGGCAATCCCGCCAAACGCGCGTGCGACAGGGTGTGACTCCCGATCCAGTGCCCTCGGCGGACGAGATCGGCGAGCTCGCCGGGCGTCATCGGTTTCCATATCTCGTCCTGGCAGGCGCCCGCGGAGACGATGTTTCGGATGTCGATTTTCGAATAGTAAAAATCTCTCGCGGCATTCTCTTCGAGACCGACGAATTGCGGAACGACAAAAAATATGGCGCGCGCGCCGAACGATTCGAGAATGGGAGCTGCCACCTGGTAGTTGCTCTCGCGGCCATCGTCAAACGTGAAGAGAACCGCGGGTTTCGATCCGCGCCAGGAGCGCGTTCGGGTTTCGAGCGAGCGAGCGAACAATTCGGGGGTGATGAATGTGAAATGCCCGGCGACCCACTGGAGCTGCTGGCGGAGTTGGTCGGCGTGCGCCCTCAGGGTTTCGTGCATCTCCACTACGACGATTCGGGAGCTGCCGACACCGAGCCGTTGCACTGTGAGCGCGAGCTCATTGAGGCGCAGGCCGGACACGCTCTTGAGAACGAAAGTGCGAAAAAAGTTCCTCAATTTCGGGGTTTCTCAGCTCCAAGATTTCTCGCTAACCCCCAGGGAAATTCTGATTCGATAGCGGTTGAGTACCGGCAAACAATCGTAAACCACACCGTAGCAGGGAGAGGAACCCGGAACTTAAGCGGAATCTCCATCAAATGAGCCAGTCGCCATCGGCCGGGACAAAGTAGCGGTTTTGTGTTGGCAACAAGCCTTGCCGGTCTAGAAGCCAGCCGTTTGGCGCTTCAAAATTGCGGCGATGAAATCCGGCTTCGCGCAATGCTGCCTGGCATGGCTCATCCAGACAGCGCAGGACAATCATATCCGTGTGGCCGCGATATTTCTCGTAGAGAACCGCAAGAATCGCGGCCATTACAACAGGCGCCGGCTTTGGAAAAGCGTCCAACACGTTCAAAGAACGAATCTGTCGGCGGTAACCGCGAGGCCGTTCATTGACAGCTACGAACATGTGCTTTTGAGTTCGCCGATTGCGGAACGCGAACAGCGCGACCGACGGGTCTCGTCGCGAAAAGTATCTCCAGCGAATGTAGGGCTCGTCCCTGCGCGCGGTGAGGCAATCTGGCGGCCCCGCCAGCGTCAGATCGAGGACTTCTTCGACGGATGATAATCGTACCAGCTCGCCTTCCGAATCGGAAGGAAGCCGGAGCTTGCGGACATGACGCAACCATCCCGTCGCGGCGCCGGCTGCCCGGGCGAGTGATTGGCCGGTCCCGCAACGCACGGCGAGCTCCTCGACGACAGGCGGCCAATCGACGACACCAAGCAGTTCGTGGTTGGAATTCGGAATCCGAGTTGCGCCGCGCGCTTTCCACAGTTGCGCCGCAATGGCGTTGGCGGAATTCCCGAACAGAGGAAATTGATTTGCAGCGCGCGCGAACTTGAGAAACAGGGCCCCGCCGGAGCCGCGATGAAGCTTGTCAACGTAAAAGCAGGTCGAACCCAGAATTAACAATGGATTTTGCCTGAAAACGAACATTTGTGGGAGGTACAAGATGCAGCCGACGAGCTCGTCCTGACTCGAGCGCACGCCACAGCCAAGGGGGTTGAATTCGCCGCGGGCGGGATTTTCGAGCAACAACCAGGTCAGGTGAGAAAGTGTTTCGCCGGGCTCCCGGCCGGATTGCGCGGCTACAAAGTTGGCAAGCTCGGGCAGGTCGTGTTCCGCCAAGCCGGCAAGGTTCACGTTCGCGGAAGGAACGACACGATTCGGAGCACTCATGAATTTGCCACGCCGCGATAGAGATCCCCCAGACGACGCACTTGATCTGCCAGCGTAAGGCCACTGATGATCGTCTGGCGGGCGTTCGTTCCGAGGCGGGCTCTCAGGTCGGGCGAAGAGAGTAGTTGCAGCAGGGCATCGGTCATTTCCGATACGCCGTCAATGGGGATCAACCATCCGTTGCGCCGGTGCTCAATGATTTCGCCGATGCCCTGCCCTTCACAGGCGATGACCGGTTTCGCTGATGCCATCGCCTCAAGATACGCGCAGCCAAGGCCCTCGAAACGGCTGGGCAGTGCGAAGATCGTGCATTCGCGCATAGCCTGAGCAACCGCGTGCCGATCTTGCCGACCGAGAAAGGAGACTTTTTCGGCAATTCCGAGAGTTCGAGCGAGATCGGCAAACCGGTTTTGGTCCGGGCCTTCACCGATCATTACGCACTGCAAATGTGAGAACTGGGTCGCGACATTGTCCACGGCTTTCAGCACGACTTCGTGTCCCTTGCCACGAAGAAGATTACCGACCACCAATACGCTCGGGGCGCGCCCGGGTGCTGGCGTTTCCTCGGGAAAAAACAGCTGTGGGTCGGTTCCGTTATAGATCACCTGACTCGGAGCGGGCTGCGGCATGCCTTCCTTCAGAACCTTCTCAATCATGCGGCTGATGCAAATGACCGATGCAGCGCGGCTATAGATCCTGGTTGAGAGTTTCGCGCGGCGTTCGGCCGCAGGAGTCCCGGATTTGAAGCAAGCGTTGAAAACATCGAGGCCGTGTATGGTGACAACGAACGGTATGCGCAGGCGTTCGGCAAGTAAAGATGCGGCGTGCCCGCATGGCAGCGCGGAGTGAGCGTGAATGACGTCAATTGCAGTACGCCGATGGATCCGTTGCACGGACGGCAATAAGCGGCGGTACAGGAATAATCCGGCGGTCGTAAGGCCGAGATTTGCGGGGAAAGCGGGATAGCGCAGCCATTGAGCTTCCGCGGCTGGAAGCGGACGACGACGCTCGTGATGAAGAGGAGACACTCCGATGACCGTTGAGCGCAGATTGAATTCGGCAAAGTGTGCGATCGGGTCGGCGATGTAGGCGCCGTAAACAGGATTCGATGCGAAAGGGAAAAAGGGCGTGAGAGTGAGCACGTGAAGAGCATCGCCGGTTGGGCGCAGATTCGCGGGACCGGTATGATGACGGTCGAGCAGCGACGCGAGATTTGCGCCGGGGGTCATTCGTGAAGAGCGGTGCAGAGCCGCCAAAACCAGCATTTTCCGCGGTCCGTAACTCCTGTCCTGTCTGGAGTCGACGCAAGAACATTCATGAACCTTACTCTAGCTAACATTGCTGGCCTGATTCAGAGCTGCCGCAACCAATTCGGCGATGCCTCCGATGCTTGAAAAACGAGGATCTTGCATCTCGGTTTCGGAGAACTGGATGCCGAAGCGGTCTTCGAGTTGGCTGACAAATTCGACTATCTCAAGCGAGGTCAACAGACCGGATTGCAGATAATCAATGGCGAGCGCCTGTTGAAGGCCGCAATCGAGTTTGCTGCGCGACGAAAACCAATCTACGACCCAGCGGGAAACTTCCTGGCTCAAGCAGCTACCTTTCCTCAACTATCTTTCGATGGCCACGCAGCGCGTGGGCGATCCGTCGGCGCCCTTTAGCTTCAGGGGCAACACGACGAGTTCGACCACCGGCCTGGACAACGAACGCAAATTACACAAATACTCGACCAGCACAACCTCGGCGCCCAACAGAATTTTGTGATTGGGAGAATCGTTTCCGCTGTTGCGCGAGTGGGCCGGGTTATCGGGCGAAGGCGTGTCCATGGCGATGAGGCGGCAGCCGCCATCTACCAGCCAGCGCGCGGCGTCCTGGGAGAAGAACGGATAATTGTTGTAATACGCCATCTGGCCGAAATAGTCGGACCAATCTGTACGCAAAATCAGACGAGTCGGAATCCTGGGGCCGAGCTTATCCTTGAGCGCAGGAATTCCGATCTCCTGGTTCGGCTGGGCGGGACCGAAATCAGCTACTGTCGCTTCCCCCACCAAGACTTCGAGCGGGACTTCATCGATTCCCTTGCCGTTGGGGATGAAATGCAGCGGCGCGTCGGTGTGAGTTCCGGTGTGGGTGCCGAGAACGAGCTTGCGCGTTTCCCTTCCCTCGATCCCGTGGCGGCCGAGAATGCTGATTTCCACTACCGGATGCCAGTGTGAGGGGAAGGTCATCATTCCCTCATGCAGGCTCAAGGAAAGGTCAATGATCTTCATGCACGATTGCCCTGCTCCGCGAGAGACGCCGAGGCGTCGGATGGCGGCGAACCGACCTGAAGCTTTTCCCAAACGAACTCCCGCAGCCGGACTTTTTGAATCTTACCATTCGAGGTGCGCGGAAATTCGTCGATGGCCATGTAGCGCGATGGCTGCTGATGTGCCGCCAGAGCCTGCTTGCATTGCAGCATGACGGATTCGAGAACAGAATCGAGGCTGGTTCCTGGCTCGAGTTTCAAGACCGCGACAATGTCCTCGCCATAAATTTCATGAGGCACACTCACCACGGCCGCATCGACTACGCGGGCGGCGTGGAGCAGGACTTCTTCGATCGCGGCTGGGCTGATGTTGATGCCGCCGCGAATAATCAGGTCCTTTTTTCTGCCCGTGATGAAGAGCGACCCGCTTTGACGGATGCGGCCATAGTCGCCGGTTGGGAACCAGGATGCAGCGTCCACTTTTTGGAGGTCGCCGCCGTCAGCGAGGTAGCCGGCCATCAAATCCGGCGTCAGAACATGGATTTCACCTTCCTCGCCAGCGGAAACAACCGACCCGTTGTCAGCGCACGCGCGCAAGCGAATTCCCGGGAGAGATTCGCCGACATAACCATGGTCGCTGCTATGCAAACCAGAATTCGCTTCGGCGCGCGGATTGCTGCGAGCGGTCACGAACAAGGTTTCGGACAAGCCATAATTTTCTATGAGCGTCACGCCATAGCGCGTTTCAAAGTCAGACTTCACTTTTGCCGGAAGCGGCGCGAAACCGACAAAAGTCTTTCTTATGGACGAGCGGCAGTATTCTTCCCCCTGATGGCCACGATCCATTTTCAGAAGAATGGAGAGGACTGTAGGCGCGAGCCACAGGTTGTTGACCTGGAACTTGCGGGCTTTCTCCCAAAACGTGAGGCTGGAGCGCGCATCGAAAACGTGATCGACAACCACGCTGGCTCCTGTAAGGAAAGGGAGCAGCAACAGATTGTAGAGACCTCCCATGTAGGCCATGCTGAGGGTGAGATAAAAGCGCGAGTCGGAACCGATGGCCTGAGCGTCGGCAAAAGCGATGGCGTTCCGAACTATACGGCCGATATGGTGCGCCAAGCCCTTTGGCTTCGCGGTCGTGCCCGAGGTGTAGACGATGAGCGCGAGATCATCATCGCTCGAGTCGCTGAGCGGGTGAAATGCACGCGAATGCGCAAGCCGGTTGAGGTCAATGGCAGGCTCAACTGACGAGTCAATCGGTTCCTGGGCGGTGGATAAGAGAACGGGTCTTTCCAAGACGCCGCCAAGCTTCTGTCGAGCCGATGGACTTACCACCGCACACTTCGGCTTGCAGTTGGCGAGAATGTAGTGAGACTCCGATGCGCTCAGATTGGGATTCACCGGAACGATGGTCGCGCCGAGGTAGAGGCAGGCGAAATAGACGACGGCGAGTTCGGTGCAGTTTGGGACGACGGTGGCGACTCGGTCTCTGCGCCGCACACCGAGATCGTGAAGGTATGCCGCTACTGCGCTTGCCTGTTCGTGAAATTGAGTGTACGTGACCTGGCGGTCGGTCAAAGCATCGACGAGAAATACGCACTGGCCGGAAACACGGATACGATCCAGCACCCGGTCGCGAAATGTCATTCCGCAACCGCCATTCTGCCCTGCTCGGCGGCGGTGACCATGGTTGAGATCGCCGTCCAGCGCGCAACCTGGCCGCGGTAGGCCTGGCCCGGATCAAGCCTAAGGATGATTCGATGCGGCAGATCCTGTTTGAGGCGCGGGAAGTAACCGGCGGTAATGAATACAGCGTCGGCCGACACGAGTTGATCGACCGCCATGGCATCGTCGGCACTGGGAGGACACAGGAAAAGCGCCGCCGTCAGGCCGAGATCCAGATGCATGCGATCGGAAAAATCGGAGATTTCCCAAGCGTTCGAAGGCGCATGGGCCGGCAGGGCGCCGCGAACGGCGACGGTGCGGAAGATCTGAGAATAACGAACAAGCGACTCGACGGGAGGAGTGCCGTAAACGAGCAGGCCCAAATCGCCGTGACGCTGGGCAACGCACAATAGGATTTCTTCCTCGAAAGCGGCCCGCAGACGCCCTGAACAAATCGGCACTACCCGCTCATCACCGACAACCTTGCGTACGACGGCGGCATGATCGAGGGCCCATTGCCCGCCGTCCAGATCGAGCAGATAGAACGCCACGCTGTCGCGGGTGAGGCTTAGTACTTGCTCCAGCAATTCCAGGGAGCCGTAGGTGACGCGGCCCACTACGGTGGTGTCTTCGGCCAGCACCAAATCGGCCAGAACGAAGTCAGGGTGGGCGCTTTCGGAGGGCACGAGTTCCAACACCGGTTTCGCCCTGCGTTTGGCGCAGGTGACACTCATGCCTTCGACCAGCGCGCGGACGGCCTGGAGCGAGGCGCTGATGGCATTTTCGGAAATACCAGGCGCGCAAAACGAGATTAAGGCCTCGTTGCGAGCGTTCCTGTGCGCCTTCGGCAAGCTGCGAGCTATGCGATGCAGGTCCGGCTCGTTCAGCTCGACTGGATTCAGCTTCCCCATGGTAATCACAAGGCGGCGCAAGTCGACGCCGTGGTCCCGCGCGGCCGCGGCTACCTTGGGCAGAAAAGAAGAATGGAACTGGCTGTATCCCATCGCTACCGACATCATGTCGTAGAGCTGCATCTGCGACATGAGGGGGCCCATGAACTGTTCGGCGGCATCCATCACTTCGAAAAGATCGATGCCGGTTTCTATGCCCAGGTTCTTGAAAACGGCCACGGCAATCTCGGTGGGCACGTTACCGGCGCTTCGGCCCAAGCCATAGAGCGTCGCATCGATCATGGTTGCGCCGCACCGAAACGCTTCGACGCTGTTGGCAACCGCAAATTGCAGATTGCTGTGTCCGTGGAAACCAATAGCACAATCGCAAATTTCGCGAGTCGCGCTCACGTAGCGCCGGACATCTTCGGGAAACATGCTTCCGGCCGAGTCGACGCAATAGACAGCTTCCGCTCCGGCTGACTCGCCGCCCTTCGCTTTGGCGGCGAACTGGCCGGGAGTGACGCCATACGTCTTCATGAAGTTCAGGCACGGGATCAGGCCAAGGCTGCGTGCGAGTTCGAGATAGGGATATGCCCGCTCGATCTCGGGAGCGTTGTAGCCAATGCGCACGAAATCGAGACCAGCGGCGCGAGCGGATTTCAAATCGTCGGCGGTACCGATTCCGGGAATGAAGAATGCACCGATTTTTGCGCATTCAGATCGGGGGCCCGCGGAGAGGGCTGCGCTCTTTGCGGATTCGATCAGGCGCACATCGCTCGTGGGCATGGCGCCTTTGCCGGCGCGAGCAGCTCCCAGACCGAGGCCGTGCCCAACTTCAATCCACCGGAAGCCCAGTTTTGCCAGAATGCCCGCCAGCAAAAGCGTGTCGCGTTCGGTGAATTTGAAGTCCACGGCGTAGCTGCCATCGCGGAGCGTGCACTCCAGAATATCGACCCGCTTGGCGAGATCCGGCGATGAGGCGATGGAGCGATCTGTTTGCTGATCGATCCCGAGGATTTTGTGATCCGCAGCCATTCTTGCGCCTCGCCAGGACGAACGTGGGTGAGAAGACGTAAGTATATATCGTTCACTGTTCACTTGACCGAGTGCGGGTTGTCGCGGCAGCGGCGCTTTAGCGCTATGGCTCTACTGCCAGCGTCCGTGCATCAGCTGGGTTGCCGGGATGGGGCCGGACTGGCCGGCGAATCAACCCACAAGCCAGATCCAGCAGACGAGTGACGTGTTGGTCCCAACTGAAATCCCTGGAGCGCGCGCGGCCTGCCTGCGACAACCTTGTTGCCAACTGTTGATCGTCGTGGAGATTCCGGACGCAGTCCGCCAGTTCCTGAGGTGAAAAACGAGAAAAGTAAACAGCGGCGTTTCCACAGATTTCGCGATGCACTGGCAAGTCCGAAGCTATCACGGGCAAACCACTCGACATCGCCTCGACCAGAGGATGGGCAAATGATTCGGCGTATGCCGGCGTTACATAAATGTGGCAGGCGCGATACAGATGATGAAGACAACGATAAGGAATGGCTCCGAGCTCAACGATCTCACGACCGGCGCGCAGATTTCGCACGAGCGACAAGGCAGCTTCCGCCCGGTAGGTCCCCGGGTTCTGGGCGGAATCGAGCTGGCACGTGAGGTAGAGCTTCACTCTTTTGCCTTTCAAGCCTTTCTTCAAAACTGGAATCGCCCGGAACAATGTCTCGAAATTCCGGTAGTAGTTATAGTGGCTAACAAAGAGCAAGCGGAGAGCATCATGGCCGTCCGAAAGCTGCGCTTGTGTTTCCGCCGGCAAGGGCGTCGCGTCGCGCGTGAAAGCTTCAGTGCTAAAACCATGGTGAACGGCGACGACTTTCGCGCCACTCCAGGCGGCAAGTTCGCGGGCAAATGCCTCGCTTGGCGCAACCGTGACTTCTGCACGGCGAATGGATTGCCGCGCGAACCATCCCTTGACTAGCGTATCCGCCCCTATCGCATAGTCACCGCGGGCGTGAACATCGCGGGCAAAATCGGCCGAAGTGTAGAGCGAATTCCGGGACAAGAGGATCTGCGGAATGGGAGAATTCCAAAGCGCGAAATTGCCGGCGGAGATCAATACTTGCGCGCCGCTTGTCCGAACCAAACGAGCAAGGGTTATCTGCTCGTGGAGGAAGCGGCGGAGCGCACTGGGAAAATGCAAGGTTTCGACGAACGAAATGTTTTGAAGTTCTCCAAAATCCCGCCGCAAACCGGGGTTCAGGAGAATGGTAGTTTTGACGGTTGGGCGCCGCTCCAGTTCCGGAATTATATTGCGCAGGTAAGTAAGACCTCCGCCTGCGCTTGCAGCCAAGCCATTGATGAACAACTGGATCATCGGTTGGGAACCGCCGCCTCAAATCGCGCCGGCGGACGAGCCACGCGGACAAGAACGGCTGGAACAGGCGCTGCGGCCGTGGCGGGAATAAGATCCGCGAGCAGGAACGCAAAGGCCCAGAAATACACACAAGGATAGGAGCCCACGGCGAAGAGCCAATCTTCAAAACTGGCATGCACGAAACCGGTCACCAGGACCATGGCCAAGGGTATCGAGTAATGGAGCGGATTGCGCGTTCTCCTCATCCACAAACAGACTCGCCATACGTTCGCCGCAGTGAGCGACAGCAGAGCCAGGAAAGGGACTACACCGAGAAGACCGACCCACTCTGCGATGGTCATGTAACTGCTGCCGTGTTCACGAACGGTTTCCGCGCTCGAAGCAAACCTCCCAAAGTAGAGACCCGGGTCCTCCCCCGTTGGGCTTGTGCCATATCCCGTGCCGAACCAGGGATGTTGCTGAATCGAGGTGATGGAATCTTCCCATGGAGTCTTTCGCGAAGCCAGCATGCCCTCTTCCTTGTGTCCCTTATAAAGGACCGCATCCTCAAAGTTGGAAAACGTTTTGTTCAGGGACGAAGGAGCTACCATTCCACCCATGGCGACAAGAAACACGGCAAGCCCGCCGACTTTCACCAACAGTTTGTACTGGCGCAGGCAAGAACAAAAGATCAGTGTAACGAGGATCATGGAAACCATGCCGGCGCGGGCCATGCTGAAGAAAACGAGATACGCACAAAGAAGCAGGGCGGCCAATCTGCGGGTCTTCAACACCGGTCCGTCGGCCGTCAACCATCCCCACAACAAGACGGGGAACACGCCAATGCTCATGGCCGCACCAAGAGCGTTCGGGTTTCCCCAAATGCTCTCGCCGAGGACGAAATAGCACAGGGCCGTGCCAAAGGTCACAATCTCACATGCAAGGAGCAACCCTTTGAAGAAACGTTCCTCCCGGCCGAGAGCAGCAAGACGCGCCCCCGAAGAGCAGTAGAGAAAGAGCAACAGCAAGCTGAGCGCCTTAAAGGACGCCATTTGTGTATAAGGCGATACCGAAGCGGAAACAAAAGCCGCGAGCACGCAGAACAAAGCAATCAGATGAATCGACTTGAAATGGCTGCGCGGCACCTTCATCCAGACGACGTAACCAGTGAGGGCTCCGGCAGCGAGTACAACCCAGCGGCCGCCCGTCCACGCATCCTCGAAGGGGACGTGCATACCAGCCCACACAAACGCGATCATGAGCAATGCGAAAAAACGCTGGTCGTACTTCCAGAGGCAGACGATGACGATTTCGATCAGTAAGATGCCCCCAAGGAAGGAAACATCGTGAAAATACTGGAGGTGGGTGTAAACGGCATACAAAACAAAGCCTACGCCCAGGGCCAAACCAACCCACTGTGCAGGCTTCATCGCCCTCATTGGCTCTGCCCCCCTGCCGACAGCGCGACCGCCGCCAGTCCCGCGGCGCATGCTTCCGGCGAGTAATTTCGAATTCGTTCGCAGCTCCGCACGCTCATCTGTGGCCTCAGCTCAGGGTTCAGCAAAAGGCGCTCGATCGCCACTTTGAGTGCTCTCGGATTCCTCGGAAGCACGACATAGCCATTCCATTCATCCTCAACCAGGTCGGCCGCACAACCGGCAACGCTGGTGACGACAATGGGAAGGCTGCAAGCCATTGCCTCATTTACCACCAAGCCCCAGGTATCGCTGTGGGTCGGCAAAACCAACGCCTCCGCAAGCGCGTAAAGACCGGCAAGGTCCTCCCGATGGACGAAGCCGGGAAAACAAATTCGGCCGGGGTGAACTTGCTTTGCCAATTGCTCCAGCTCCAGCCTGCATTCGCCGTCGCCAGCAAATACCAAGCCGGCTGAGGCGCGAATGCTGTCTTCCAGTTTGCCATAGGCATCGAGGAGGTCGAAGATTCCTTTTTCCCGAACCAACCGGCCCACAAAAAGAATAAACTTGGACGGCACACCGAGTTTCTCGCGAAACTCAGAGGAGTGAACGCGGACGCTATCCGACTGTGCCGCGAACCAGTTGTTGTCAACGGCGTTGGGGGCGACGGTAATGTTCTTCTCAGCCAAGCCCATCGTCTGGAGATAGGAGAGCGAAGCTTTTCCCGGCACCACAAATCGGTGGCAGCGGGCCAGAAAATTCGACTTCATCGACTCCACCCACGCGAACTCGCGGCGAGCGTCATTGCTGTTACTCTCCGACCACAAAACAAAGTCGACATGGTGGCGACGCGCCCAGGAAAGTGCTGCCCACGAGGCAAAGTAGCTGTAGCCGCCACAGATCACGGTATTGGGAGCAAACCTTTTTAAACAGGATCGCAGTCCCCAGTTCAGCAGCAACTTGTGCCTGCCGGCCCGGAAGCGCCACGACGGCAGAACATCGTAAGAAAAGCAGATCTCATCTTTGTATATGCGCCACTGGCGAAGTCCGGCATCGGTTTCCGCCAGAAAAACGACATGCAAATCCACGGCCTGGTGTTGGGCGAGTGCGTTAAATACCGGGATGCGATACGGAGACATGATCTCCGACAGGATCAGAACCCGCCTTTTGTTATCTGCCATTCCCCGAAAGCCCGTCCGGTCGTATTCTAACGGTACGGTCTCAGGCAGAACGTTTGCGCTGGTGGTTCGCGCGTCGAGCAACTGCTTCCTCCATGATTGCCGCCCACTGTCTGGACACATCGTCCCATTCGAATTTTCCGGCATGACAAACGGCTGCTGCCGACATTTGTTTCCGCAATTCCGAGTTTTCGATCAACCGATCGAGCGCCGTACTCAACTCTGCCTCAGAAGCGGCGAGCAGGCCTGTAACGCCGTCGACCACATAGTCGGGACCGTAACTGCCGCGGGCGATGCAAGGGAGGCCGCAGGCAGCAGCCTGGCCGAGCACTTGCGGATGCCCTTCGAGTTCACTCGGGAAGAAAAACAGCTGCGCTTGCCGCATTTCCTCACCCAGTTGGGCCGCATTCAGAAGGCCCAGAAATTGGACATTTTTGCAATTCGTGTCCTGCGCCAGTTTGCGGCAGGCGTTTTCTTCTTCACCCGCGCCGGCAAGCCGGAACTGCCATTGCGGAAATCTGGCCGCTTGCCGTACGACCAGGTCCGCGCGCTTGTATGTTCGGAAGGAACCGGCAAACAGCACTCGCTTGCTTCCACAAGTGATCGCCGGTTCGGAAGCTGGATAATAATAACGGCGGTCGATGCCATCGTAGACGGTGCGTACCTCTTTGCCGCCGAGTTTGCGGACCGTTTCCGCCATTCGCCGGCTATTGCCCGCAATGGCGTCACATTCCCGAATTGCCCGCCACAAGACCGGGCGAACGTTCTCCTGGCCCCTTTCAAGTCCTCCCGAGACGACATACGTCACCAATGCGGACTGCAAACGGAGCCTGGAGCGAAGGGCTAGAAAGGCGGCGTCAAGCGGCCCCTCCCTTGGAAAAAAGTAAACGTCGAGAGAGCGCCGGAGCAGTTGCAGCAGAACCCGCGCCGTATTAGCGTGTTTTTCCCAGCGAAGAATCTCAGTGTTGCCGCGCTTCGCGATCCGCGCATCCGGACGACCGGTGCCGAGCATGATTACGCGGTAGCGCGACGGATCAAGCCGCGCGACCACTTCCTTCACCGTGAGATTTTGAGCGTTGGTATTGCTCTCGTCCGCAAACGAGGGAGTGAAAACCGTGATCATGCGGTCGGCAGCGATGGGACGATCCTCAGTAAGCAGAAATGCTATGGCTGCAATTTTAGCCGAAGGGCACGCAGCCGACCTCTAAGCCGGACGGCATCGGGCCTGGCAGCCGTTGTTTTTTTGACATGCTCGAGCGCAATTCGCAACAGGCGGCCGCGAATTTCCGCGGTTTCCCGGCCTGTCAAAGGGATCTTCTCGCCCGGGTCTGCAACCAGGTCATAAAGCTCTTCGACGGCTCCGGGCGCGAGCCGGATAACGAGCTTGTAGCGGGCCTCTCGCACGCTAAGGAGCCTGGCTGAAAGGAGGGTTTGGGCGTTGAAAGGGTTCGTGCAGCCATAAACACACTCGGCAATCGCATGATTTGCGGGATCATGATTCACGGGGATGTTCGAAGCTGGCTCCTGGCGCAGCCGTCTCCACAAGCTGGTGCCTTGAAAAGCAGCTGGCGGCGGCACACCCAGAATCTCAAGCAGCGTGGGCGCCAAATCGAGATGACTGAATACCATCCCCGTTCCCGAAAGGCCCACGGCCTGGGGACCCCACGGCATCGCGGCGGCGTGTGTACGATCTTGGCCGGGCGCGCGGATGAGCAAGGGTACGCGCGCGATTGTTTCGGTCAAGCTGACAGGCGCATGGTAGCGCCGGCCGTGTTCGAGAAACTCCTCGCCGTGATCGGCTGTGAAGGCAACCGCACAATTGTCCCAGCGATTTAAACTCTTTAACAAACCCACCAGGCGGGCGATCTGCGTGTCCACGCCCCGGATCCCAGCGTCGTACAGGTCGCCGACAGCCTGCTTGTGCCGTTCGAAGCGAGAGGCGGGCAGGTCTGACCGGTTCCAAAATTCATTCAGGTAGCGGGCGCGGTTAGGCGATGCCTTTCTGCCCGTCAGCTGTTCGAACGCGGCGCCCGTCGGGTAGTAGGGAGAGTGGGGATCCATCAAGTGAATCCACAGGAAGAAGGGCCGTGAATCGAGTGACGCGAGCCAGGATTCGGCGGCTTCTACAACGATGCCAGCGGATGGAAATTTGCGCAAAGCGTCTGTGGTTTGCGCGGGGCGCGCGGCGACTCGCACGCAGTACTGAAAATACAGCTCGTCGTAAAGCGTGTTGAGCCCAACGGCTTGGGCCGAACTCTTCAGCCATCGATTCAAAGTTCCACGAAGCCGTTTGTTCGCCGGGGGTTCTGCCGCAGCGGCAGCGGGAGTTTCCGGCGCATCGAAGTCGAGAAAATCGCGAAACAGGTCAAATCCCCGATCGTATCCAAAGCGCGGCGAGATGTAGGGATTGGCCGCTGAGAATGCGGCCGTGGCATAGCCGGCCTCGCGTATTGCTGTTGCCAAGGTGTCCTCAGCCGGAGCGAGGCCGACGACTTCCCGGCCCAGAGCCAGGGGCATGCGCGAAGCAAGGATTGCGGGAAGCGAATAGTAAGTCGGCGCACCGGCAATCACCGCTGTCGGAACAACAACGGACCCGGATGCCAGCGAATCCAGGAACGGCGTGGTGGGGCGGGCGTAGCCGTAAAACCCGCAGTGATCGGCCCGCAGGCAGTCCACGGTAATTAATACCAGCGATGGCTTCGTTTTTGTCACGGTTTTTGCCGGGCTCTCGGGCAAGCTAGCCGTCCGTTTCCGCCGCCGTCACGCCAACTTTGATTTTCTCAGCTTCAGCAGCGAAGGCGCCCTCGGTGGCAATGTGCCATAAGTCGCCATCGTGCACATAAAGGAGGTCCGGCCACTGCCTTTCCATTGCCCCCAGGAAATCGTGCAGCGTCGCCAGAGCGGGGGTGCAAAAGTCTCGAATTGTCGAATGAAAATTAATCGAGTGCATGGAGACGACAGCCGGCACTCCGCGCGCGAGGCAATCATTTGCTCGATTGACGATATTCTCCAGTTCGCAGGCTTCGGTTGCCGGTTCAATTTTCACGTTTCGGAAGGTGAGCAACATGCCATTGCGGTCCAGCGACGGCACCCGAAGTTCGCCGGGACCTCCTTGAACCACGCGCACGCCCGCCTCGAACCAGGCGGTCTTCGTATCCTGGTTTGCGCGATAGCCCGGAGCACAGGCGCTAAGCGGGATCGAAGCAAAGAATCCGCGGTAGATTTCCGCGGCGCGGCGAATCGCCGCGCGCTGACTCTCCAAGGGCAGAAATCTTTCGTTCGGAGGCAAAGCCGGATCCCAATACTCGTACCCGACCCAAGGCATCCGCCAGTGAATGTAAGGCGTGGCGGCCCGCCAGAGCGTCTGCAAAAGATGACGACGATCTCCCTCTGCTTCGAGTTCTCTTGCCATCGCGCCGGGGCAGAAGTGAGTCAATCCGTGCAATGCCGGATAGAAAATTCGTTCGCGAATGCCTTGTAGATAGGCCTCGATCAGCGCGGGGCGTTGCCAAGGCTCGGGAAAACCGTCGGTCAGGGGGCGTAATGGAATCTCTTGCGTGCCGTTTGAAACACCCTCTAGGCAGCGCGGAAAATCCACATTCGCCATGATGAAATTCATGCCAAGGCACGGATGACGACCAACGGAATCGCGGTGCTTACTCAATACGCCGCTCAACGCCAGCAGATCGCCGGGCGTTTCCAGACTGTAAAAGTCATATGGTTTCTCTCCTAGCTTCAGGCCATTGGCTTGCAGGTCGTCCCATCCCTGGCGATCGCGCACGCCGACCCGGCCCCAATCATCGCTTTGAAGGAGCAGCAAAGGGCGGTCGAAATGAAGATCAAGTTTGGGTGGAGCTTTGCGACGATTCCAGGCGCGCTGGAGACGATTGATCATTTGGCATCGCCGTGGCGAAGAAGCAGCATCTCGCATCCCCCTTCGTGGAGCCGCAACCACAAAAGGACCGTGTTCTCGACCAGAACGCCGACGGCGGGAAGGGATATGAGTTTTTGCATGAAGCGGGCGGAACGGCTCTCGAACCGTCCCTGTCCCGCACACTTTCGTTTGAACTGTTCCCGGTGAAGGTCGAGGATCTTATATTCGGCGCCCAAGGTCTCGAGCCACCGCCGCAAGCGCTGGTTGGTGGTGTAGCGGAGATCGCGAAGCATGACTGGGTTGCGGCCGCGAAGACGAAGGTAGAGCCGGCCGATGAACTTAGGAAGCAACGGCAGCCAGAGAACCTTATAGTGCGGCTCATAAAACCGCAGATAGTTCGGGCAGGCAACATACATAGCTCCACCGGGGCGCAAGACCCGGGCGGCCTCGCGCAGAACGGCTATCGGATCCGGCACATGTTCGACGACCTGGTTGAGCGTTACCAGGTCAAACGTTTTGCCGGCAAACGGCAGAGCATCCCCCACAGCGGCTACGAACACATTCTCCGGCAAGCGGCGCGCCGCAATCCGAATCGAAGTAACACGGCCCCCGGCGCCGATGCGATCCGGTTCCACGCCGAAAGCGCGATAGCCAAGTTGACGACAACCCACAACAAAGCCTCCCACGCCGGAGCCAACATCCAGCACGAGGGCCTGGGAAGGTATTTCCCAGCAGGAAGCCACCTGATCCAAAACCGATAGCGCATCAGGCTGGAGCATCGCCTCGGCGATCTGCGCCTGCACTGCAGGCGTTTGAATCCCCTTCCAGTTCTCAGCTCTGTACGTACGAAGCAGTTCGCGAAGCTCGGTGGCGCTGATTGGACCCGGCGGGATTTGTGTTGGGGACGTCATTTGCGAACCCATGCGCTGAAATTGGCCACGAAGTGGTCACCAGTACCGCCCAGCTTCTCCATCAGGCTTCCCGCCAAGTTCAAAACGGGGACAAAGGTCCACGCGAGCACAGGAACCAGGGTCTTCGGCCTGACAAAGGAAACCGCGAGCACATTCAGTGTGCGAAAAAGGCCGGTGAGACTGTTTCCTTCGGGAATCACTCCGACCTCTGCAAAGTCCCGCAAGAGATAGCGCAAGCCTTCCGCCAGGAAGCGCCAGTATTCCTTGTCGCCGTCGCGCACAAAAACCGAGGGAGCACTAAAAAACGCATAGCCGCCTTTGCGAAGAACTCGTCTGATCTCATCTACCGCTCGCGATGGTTCGGGAAAGTACTCGAGCACCTGCGTACAGATGACCAAATCGAATTGCCCCTCTCGAAAAGGCAGGGCTTGCGCAACTGCAGCCACGTTGACCAAGGGAGTCAGCTGTGGGTCGACGGCCACGTAATTCCTGACGCGCGCGCCCAACAGCAGGCGGTAGGGCTGCAGCCGGCCACCAACATCAAGAACCCTAAGTGCATCGTCCCCCAAGCGCCCGAGTCCATTCGCAAAAATTCGCCGGCGGTGCCGCAGAATCAGCCAGTTCGGGTTTCGAAGCGAGGGGCGCACGCGCTCCTGACTCTGCTTCGAAGGCTCTTCAGGAATGGGATGGGCTGGCATTGGAAATGGTCAGAGATAACCCAAGTCCCGCAATCGTTGCTCAAGGATCGCCTTTTCCTTCTGGTCCAGCTTTTCGGCGTCGTCGCGAAGAAGCTCACGCAAAACGAATTCCAGCAGCAACTCGACGCTTGGAAATTGCGCGCCGAAGCGCTGCTCCGCCGCGGCACAGAGGTCTTCCGGCAAGTTGACCTGCCTCTTGGTTGTCATTTTCCGACGGCTCCACGAATCCGCTCGCGAACCGCGGTCAGAATCATCTTGTCGTCGTCATCCAGGCCAAAGATCAATGACAGTCCGCCAAACGTAGCGTAAGAAATCATCAACGATATACCAATCCAAAGCCATTGCGGCTGAAGCTCTCCGGCCGCGAATTTGATGCCCAGCGTAATGGCGAGAGTCGCCAGAGAGGGCAAAATCAGGCGGAAGTAAGTCCGGTTGTAAGGCGAGATTTGCAGCGCCCGACGCACCTCGCGCAGATAAAGACAGTTGCTCACGGCATTGGTCAAAGCTGCGGCCGAGGCAACCCCCAACATTCCGAACGGGGTGACCAGGATCAAGGTGACGACCACCACAAAAACCGCCATCATCGCCTGCACCCGAATCAGACGGCCCTGATTACCTGACATCAGCAGCAGATAGCCGACCGAACCGACGCCTGTGTTAATCAACTGACCGAGGGTCCCGACGACAAGCACCGCCCAACCTGCCCCAAATGCCGGACCAAACAGAAGCATGAGCGGTTTGGAGTAAATCATCACGACGAAAGCCAGAGGCAGGGTCAGTCCGAATACCCATTTTGTGAGTGTTTGAAACAGACGGCCCAGCAAGGCCTGCTCTCCCCGAGCGTGCAGGTCCGCTATGGTGGGAGAGAAAATCTGGTTTACCGACTGCAGCACGATGGGCACAAAAGCCACCAGCGTGGCGGCGACTGCGTAGATGCCGACGTCCCGCACATTCAGAAAAACACCGAGTAGCACTTTATCGGTCTGGGCCAGGATGAATTCCAGAAAACTTACGCCCAATGCGGCCGCGGAGAACCAAAAGACCTCGCGCTCCATTGTCACCGCAACGCGAGGCGACTGGCGCGCTCGCAATGGAGTCATTTTCCAGACAACGGCGATCAGCAGAAGAAGAACAACCGCGCCGGCGACAGCTTGCGAAAACAAGTAGCCGCGAAGCCCGAAACCGGCGCTCAGAACCATGACACCGATTACGATATTCAGCGGGCTGCCAATGAAGTTCGTGACCACCGTGCGAGCCGCGACATCCTTGTAGCCGGCAAGAATCTGGCCGCAAAAAGTGGTCAGCCCTCCCAGCGCGAGAAGAGCGGCGAAAAAAGGTAAATAGGGGATGAGCGCGGGTGCGTGGTAAATGTGCTGCGCCAGCCAGGGTCCCGCGATAATCAGAACAACCACCAGGCCGGCATTTGCGGGCAGCAGTAGGGCCGACAGACGGCGGAGAAGTCCGTGAAGGCGCTGCCATTGCCCAGTTGCGGAATAGGCCGCAACAAAGCGCGTCGCCGCCTGCGGCAGGCCCAAACCGTTGAAGATTCCCAGGAATCCAACAATGGTCATGCCCAGGGCGAAAATGCCCAAGCCGTCGGCTCCCAAGACCCGGGCCACATAAATCTTGAAGAGATACCCGGCAGCCACGGTGAACAAGCTGCCGGCAAAAAACACCGTGGAGTGCCGCGAGATCTGACCCACCTGGCGGCGGAACTGCGCTTCCTGTCCGGCCGGGGATGGCAGTTGCGACGACTCGATCGTTGTGTCGGAAGTGCCCAAAATGTATTGCTGCTCCGTTGTCTTGGCGGCCTCGCTGTTCTGAAGATTATCGCAGAGCGCCCGGCTGCGGACTGCACAGAATTTCCGCGAGTTCGTCCGGACGGATTGCGCGCAGCAACCGGTCGCGAAGATCGGCAGAAGGAACTTCCGACATCACCATGCCGGGAATGCCCGACAAATCGTCGGGACAATGTAGCATTCGCGCCACTCCGAAGCGAGCATACTGCGGCGCGTAGCCGACATAGGCATGCCGCAGCCAGCCGCAGAGGAAGGCCGGGATTCCCGCGGTCGCGCACTCGAAGGCCGTTGTGGATTCGACGGTGACAGCGCACCATGTGTTTTCGAGGATCTGCTTCGAGAGCGGCGCCCCGACAATGGTTACCAGTTGCCGGTCATCCTTGCTCAACACTTGATTGAGCAGTCGCTGACGCTGGCGCGCGCTCTCAAAAGGATGCACCTTCATCACAACTTTTTTTTCGGCCTGGCGGGCTGCGGCGCACAAGCGGGGCACGACTTCACGAAAGATTGCCTGCGTTCTCCAGAGATCGGTCTCATAGGGCTCGGTGAAGAAAACGATCCAGGGAGCCTGGTCGCTCCACAGGAGACGATTTTGGGGAGGAGCCGATGGCGCTCCAATTCGCAACCGAGCGGCGTCTACCTTACACACGCGCGACACGTAATCCTGTTCCATCTCGCCTTTGACGAGATAGGTCGAGAAGACGGGATTCTTAAAGGCCATGATTCCGTCAAGCGCTCCGTGATGACAAGCAATTGCGGGAAGCCGGCGCTGGCGGGCCAGAAGAAGCGGAATCCTGGAGTACGGATTCGAGTCGTCAGCCGACAAGCACCCAACTAGGGCGCGCCGTTCGAATACCTCGTGCCAGGCGTCGCGAATGGCAACGCCCCAACGCAGCCACCGCTTTCCGTTGTCGAATACGCCCAGTTGAGTGCAAAGCTCAAATTCGGGATGAGATCGCAACGAACTTTGCAGCCGATCCCAATGACTTTCCAGTTGGCGAAGTTCCTCCCCATCCGATCGGGGACCGGCGAAAGCGGCCAGCGTTTCGGTGCGCACGTTGCGAGGAACAGGAGAGATTCCGCCTGTCTCACGCGCCAGTACCAACAAAAATTGCTGGTTTGGCAACATTTCCGCATACCGAAATGCGGTCCGGGTGACGTTCGAATAGGCGCTCGGGATGAGCACGGCGGGTTCGGATGATCGCGGACCGGCGACCGCGAATTTTCGCCTCCAGACATACTGTGCATCGTACTTGTCATATACCACTTGTCGTAATTGACGAAAACTCAGGTTGGTTGCAGCGCCCCCATAGTGGCGGACGGCCCGGGCAAATCGACGCTGAATGCCGGTGGGCAGCACTCTTAGCGGACATCGCAGTTTCAAGCGCAAGGCGTCCGCAACCGGTGAGGGACGGCTCACGGTCAGCTTCTCGCAGGTCCCGATCTTGTGAGCCAGTCGGCGCGCCAACCGCAAGTCCTGCATTGCCGGTTGCAGCAAGAGCCCTATCACATCCCACCAGTCGATACCGAAACGGTCGACGACGTGCCCCGAGCCCAAGCGTAGCGGATCGCGCCAAGCCAGCAGATCCTCGACTTCAACAGCAAGATCGAAAATGCTGAAAATCGGGCAGCCGAGCTGGCTGCTCCAGTCGTCGTAGAAAGATTTTGGAGCCCTCCCGAGGTCAACGATCAGATCCCATCGCTCATGAACCCACGCACGCTGGAGGTCATCATCGGGATGAAGCAGGAGAACCTTCATTGAATAGTCAAGGGCAAAAATCTCATCGTACGACCATCGTCCAATTGAGCGGAGTTCCCATCTCGATATCGCAGGCAGCGCGCCGGCCGAGGACCTCTCGCAAGTGGCGAGGATGCAGGCCGTCTGAAGGACGAACGGACCGCACGTTTTGCGCCGTAAATAGCTGGCCTTTCTTCACGTCTTCGGCAACGAAGAGTGACCGTCGAAACTTGCGGCTACTGACTTCGTGCGGTCCGGGGGCGAATCGTACCGAACCCAGCGCCCTCTCAGCCGTCCGAACCGCAGCGACCATCGCCTTGAACTCCGGCGGTTCGAGCGAAAATGCGCTGTCTGGGCCGCCGTCGGTGCGGCTTAGGCAAAGATGCTTCTCGATGATGCATGCGCCCAACGCCACCGCGGCAACGGGCACTGCGCTGTCCATGGTGTGATCCGAAAGCCCCACGGGACAATCGAAGCGGCGCGCGAGTTCCGGAATGGTCAGCAGGTTGGCTTCCTCGGGCGGTGCCGGGTAGGCACTTGTACATTTCAGCAAGGCAATCTGGGTTGCGCCCGACGCACGCGCTGCATCCACTGCTTCCTGAATCTCACTTTCGCTGGCCATCCCGGTCGACATGATCAAGGGCTTGCCCGTGCGGGCCATCTTCTGAATCAGCCCCATGTCAACAAGTTCGAACGACGCCACTTTGTGTGCCGGCACATTCATTTGCTCAAGAAAGTCCACCGCCGTCTCATCGAAAGCGGTTGAAAAACAACTCATTCCGAGTTGTTCCGCTGCCTCTTTGAGCATGGGTTGCCATTCCCAAGGGGTGAACGCTTCCCGGTACAGATCGTGAAGAGTACGGCCATCCCAGAGCGTCCCGCCCCTGATCCGGAAAAATTCTTTGTCGCTGCGCAGCGTGATCGTGTCCGCCGTGTACGTTTGCAGTTTGACGGCGTCTGCGCCAGCTTCTTTCGCGGCCTGGACGATGCGCATCGCCTGCTCGAAGCTCTGATTGTGATTGGCGGAAAGCTCGGCCACGATGTAGGCGGGGGACCCTGTTGCGATAAGCCTGCCTGCGATGATCATGTCACGCATTCGGTTAGCTCTGGCACCGCCAGCTAAAGAGCAATGCTGGTTGCCCGGCGACTTCGACGATTCTTTCCCGACAAAAGCCACACGACTCAAACAGGCGGATGGAAGCGGAATTATCAGGCTTGACGAAGGCCTCTACCGAACCCGGGGCTCGTAGACGAGTCAGCACTTGAATGGCGAGCTTGATCAATTCTCTTCCCCAACCTGCGCCACGAACCTGGGGAGCCACCGAAACTGAAAGCACCGCTCGATCGCCGTCCAGATGAAATCGGACCACGCCCACTGGCTCGCCTTCCCGGTTCTCGCCAGTGTAAATAACGGACTGCGGGTCGACGAGTCTCTGCGAAAACCAAGCCTGGTGCCCTTCCCAGGTAACGATATCCGGATGAAAGGATACTCGCCTCACCTCCGGATCGTTGGCCCACGAAAACAGCAACTGGCAATCTGTTTCCCGGCAGAGGCGAAGATGTATTTCCCGATTGAGCATGGCGGCTTTCACTCGTGCGGCCCCAAGGCCATCCACCAACTCACGGCCCCGGTCCGACATCGCCCGGCGCGCTTCGGGCGATTCGATGCAACGGCGCAAGGTCTCCGCAAATTTATGCGCATCGAAGTCGGCAACTCCGCCTGCGTACACGGCGGCAGAGAGCTTCGACAACTGCTCGGCTACTCCTCGCTGGTTTTCTGAGATTACAAAGAGCAAAGCCGGCAAGCCCATATAGCAGAGTTCGTAGGAGGTTCCGCCGGCACCGGAAACGGCAACGTCTGCCCACGCCATTAGGGCTGGCATTTCGAGGCTATTGCTGACGAGGCGCACCCGAATTTTCGACCGTTCTTGAACTTCTTGCAATTCACTAAGGTGCGGGTTGGCGCCCCCGGCTACAAGAACAACCTCCAGATCCTCACGTTGCAGAAGGGAGAGACTTTCCAGTATCCGCGCGCTCAGATTGCCGGGATCGCTGCCTCCAATCGTGATGAGGAGCTTGTTTGCGCGATCGGGGACTGACCGCTTCCAGCCCAGGAACGGACGGAATTCCTCGCGGAGGAGCGCATACGACGTACCGAGAAGAAGCCGAGTGTCAGTCCGGCGGCGCGCATACATTTGCTCACAAGCGTAAACATTCTGGTTGAGGACCCAGTTCACGGGATAGTCAGATGCGTGCGCAAAATCATCGACCATCAAGACTTGATTGCCGGCTTCGCTTAAGGTCAATTGCTCATGGGTGCCGAAAGCATAGCCGTCAAGCACCACTCTGCCCGGTTTCCCATGCCGCAGCCGATCGAGGACTGCTCGTGGGAACTGGACGCTCTTCAACACCTGCAAGCCGCAAGCTTCCGCGCGGATGCGCTGCTCGATTGCGGGCCAGCCTTCGGGCATAAGAAAGGTCACGCTGCCGCCAGCGCGCTTCCAAACCTGCGCAAGCGCCAGGCATCGCATAACGTGCCCGGTTCCGATTGAGGATCCGCAGTCGGCGCCGATGATGAGGTGCCCGGGTGTTTCCAATCCAAATTCTCCAGCCCGCTAGGCACGGACCTTGAAGACGGGCTGAATCATCTCGCCTTCAAGGTGCTGTTCGGGATCCGGTTCCTTCAGCCACTTCGCCAGTGTCTTGCAAACTTCCGCATACACTTTGAGCGTTTGCTCCACGGCCAGCGGATCGTGAGCCGCCGTCATGTTGTGAGTTGCCAGGAGCAACACACCGCGCTTCACGCACTCCTGCGTAAAAAGGCTTCGCACCAAGAAGCTGTCGTTGCCGTTCCCATCCAGAAACTTGATCAGCGACCACGAGGGATAACCAATGCATTGGATGTGGTCCTGCAATGCCGCCTCCTTGGCAAGGACGTTGAGGCCCTCCTGCAGCACCCGTCCGTTGGCCTCAATTCGGCCCAGCGCGTCGGTGGTTTCGAGCACGTCGAGCACCTTGATGGCGGCCGCAATGGATGCTACTTCTCCTCCGAACGTGAAGCTGAAAAAAATGTCTTCGAAAACCGCCATGGCATCGGCGCCGCCGACAACACATGAGATCGGAAACCCGTTGCCCATGGCTTTGCCGAAGCACGCCATGTCGGGAATGACGCCAAATTTTTTCTGGGCGCCGCCGAGTCCAAAGTGAAAGCCGCTGCAAATTTCGTCGAAAATCAGCAAAGCTCCGTGCTGGTGGGCGAGACTCTTGACACCTTCAAGGAATCCAGCGGCGGGTGGCCAGAAGTTTACCGGTTCCATGATCACGGCGGCAAACTGGCCGGGATGGTCGCCGAGAAGCTTTTGCAAGGAACCGAGATCGTTGTAAACGAAGGGATGCGTCAGGGCGCGCACCGCCCCCGGCACGCCTGCGTTTCGCGTGGTGCTGCCGATATACCAGTCCTGCCAGCCATGGTAGCCGCAACAGGCAATTCGATCGCGCCCAGTAAAAGCACGGGCGCAACGCACCGCCCCTGAGGTGGCATCCGATCCGTTTTTGCCGAAGCGCACCTTCTCGGCGCATGGAATGAGGCGCACCAGGCGCTCGGCGAGTTCCACCTCGAGCGGGTGCGGCAACGAAAAGCTGTGGCCCTGGCTCAACTGTTCCCCGACCGCCTGATTCACTTCCTGGTGCGCGTACCCCAGAATGTTCGGCAACAATCCCTGGATGTAGTCAATGTACTCATTTCCATCCACATCCCAAACGCGGCAACCTTTGCCTTTCGCCAGGAACATGGGCGCAACGCCGCGCACATGCTGGTTTGCGCCCTTGCTGAAAGTCTGTGACGAGCCCGGGATTGCCTTACGCGCACGCTCGAACCAAAGCTTCGACTTTTCGATGGAGCGCCGGGGCGCCGCCGCTGCCTGCGCGTCGTCGAAAAGGCTCTTGTAGTACCCGCGGTTGGAGACGATCTCCGAATTCATCCTTTCGAGCCCCGGATTCCTTTCGAGCAATTCCAAGACTTCTTTCATGCCAAAAGTCCCCTTGTCGCGCATCGCCCGATAGACGGCACGAATGAATTCCAGATCTTCGGCTTCGTCCACCGTCCAGCGGTAATGCTGATAGAGCGATGTCGAATCGCTCTCGACATTCGCAGTGCGGAACTTTTCCGAACGCAAGTACGGGGTCACATGCTCGCGTTCGGAGGCTTTGGTGGCCTCGTGCCAGGCCTTTTCAAGCGCGGAAAAGGAAAAAACTTCCGTGTCCAAACCGTCCGGATAACTTCGCACCATCGCATTAGAAGCGTAATCGAGATCGCCGCCCTCAAATCGGCGGACGACGCGGTCAATCACTTCCGGATCAATCAGCGGACAGTCCGCCGTAATGCGGACCACCTGACCGGCCTTTTCCGCCAGCGCCGCGCTGTAGAAACGGTCCAACACGTCGTTTTCGCTGCCGCGATAGCAGGGGATGCCACTTCGGCTGCACATGTCTGCGATGGCATCATCGGCTCGATTGGTGGAAGTCGCCACCACCACGCGATCGACCCGACTCGCGCGCTGCACGCGTTGAACCACATGCCACAACATCGGCCGCCCCTCAATTTCAGCCATGCTCTTTCCAGGCAAGCGACTGGAGCCCATGCGAGCCTGAATGATCGCGACCATCGGCCCTTCCACGGTTTTGTTCGTCCAGTTCAGCAGCTGAGGACGACCCTCAGTTGATGACTTCTTAGCCGCCTCCACCACGCGAATCACGTCCCGCCCTTGTTCGAGATCGATTAGTGGCCCAGTTCCCCTCCCGAGGGATTCCAGAAAGTGACGTATTTCGGCGACATACATGTCGTTGACTTCGAACAAATAGGGAATGCTGTGCCAGCCCGGTTCATCGGCCGAGAACCAGCGCACTTCCTGCGAGGTGAAATCCCAAAGCGCGGTGCCGGTCTCACCGACGACCTTGCAGGTACGGGAGTATGCCCGCTGCACGAAATCGAGTCGAAGCTCGGCCCGACGTCGTTCGGGAAAAGTCAGGTAAATCCAAGCCGAATCCTCGACGTCGACCTCCAGACTGCTGAGGTGCTCCGCGCGGCAACTCACTTCCGTGGGCCGGCCCAGCAGCCAACAAATGTAGTCCAGTTCGTGGGAGCCGTCGAGAATGATTCCCCCGCCAAGCTCTTTGCGCGCACTGTAGCTATCGCGATAGTTCTGCCAAGGGCGCCAATCGGGAAGGTATTGTCCGGCTTCGACGTTCAGCCAGAGCACGCGCCCGATTTTGCCCGAGTCAATCAGTGCCTTCAGGATCTGCAAGCCGGGCTGGAAGCGCAGGTTGTAACCGATCTGAACACTTCGATCGTTGCGGCGCGCTTCGGCAATCAGCACTTCAATTCCGCTCGATTCATGAGAGAGCGGCTTTTCGATGAAGACGTGGGAGTGCGCCCGCAGAGCGAGCAGCGCTTCCTCGACGTGGCACACCGGCGGCGTGCAAACCAGCACGAGATCGGGCTTGAAACCTGCGAGCGCTTCACCGTAATCCGAAAACAGTTCGCCGCTTACCTCGCTCTGGCATTGCCGCAATGCCTCGGCATTGGTGTCGCAAAAGGCGAGCCGCTGCAATCCGAGAGACTTAAGATTCCGCGCGTGCCGGCGGCCGATAGAACCACAACCAACTACCAGAGCCCGATATCGTACCCAATCAGCCATTCTGGACATGAAATTATTCAGGGCGCGACGCCAGGGTCGAAGCCCGGTCACCCATTGCGGTGTAATAAGTCAACACTTTGTGAACCGCGCGGACGACATCGTCCACATCCTTCGGGGTCATGGAGTGGAACATGGGCAGGCTGATGAGCCGTTCGTACGCCTTCTCCGCCACCGGACAGATTCCCTGGTTCGCGGGGAATCGCTCGCGATAATACGGATGCCGGTGAACCGGAATGTAGTGCACATTGACCCCGATGTTTTCGGCGCGCAAGGCGCGAAAGATTTCTCCGCGGCCAGCGGAAAGCGATTCCAGCTTTAGCCGAACTGGATACAGGTGCCATGCGGGAGCCACGCCCTGCCTCACCGCGGGCTGGAGCATGGTTAAATCCCGGAACTCACGCGCGTAGTGCGCGGCAATTTCGCGGCGTCGAACTAGATTCGCTTCGATCTTTCCCAACTGTGAAAGTCCCAGCGCACAGGCAATGTCGGTGAGCCGGTAGTTGAATCCCAGGGCAACCATTTCATAGAACCACTCCCCCGATTCCTGCCGCTGACGCGCTTCACTGTTGATGCCGTGATTGCGAAAACTCCGCAGTGTCTCAGCCAGGCGCGCATCGTTGGTGGTGACCATGCCGCCTTCCCCGGTCGTAAGGTGCTTCACCGGATGAAAGCTGAACACCGTCATGTCGGCGAGGCTGCCCACCCGTTTTCCGCGGTACTCGGCGCCCAGCGCGTGGCATGCATCTTCAATCAGAAATGCTCCGCTGGCGGCCGCGATCTTTCTTAGCTCGTCAAGGGGCGCGGGATGGCCACCATAATCGACTGCAATGATCGCCCTGGTGCGAGGAGAAAGGTTCCGGGAAACCTCCTCCGGGTCAAGGTTGAGCGTGTCTTCGCACACATCGGCGAATACCGGCGTTGCACCCTGATAGAGAACGCAGTTGGCCGTGGCGCAGAACGTCAGGGGGGTCGTGATCGCCTCATCGCCGGGGCCCAGTTGCGCGGCAAAAGCGGCTCCATGCAATGCGGCGGTGCCGGAACTGAAGGTAACGGCGAAACCGGCGCCGACCCAGGCAGCAAACGCCTCCTCGAACTCTGCAACCGCCGGCCCCGTCGTTAACCAGTCTGACTTCAGCACGCCGGCCACACCCCGGAGATCGTCGTCATCGAGACTTTGGCGCCCGTAAGGCAGCAACTTCTCGCGCACGGGAGTTCCACCGTGAAGGGCGAGGGGTTCCAGCTTTGTAGGTAAGGCACTCATGCTAGGCAGAGGTTGGAACCGCCTCCGCAGCGTTCGCTTCCGGAGCCACCAACTCTCCCAGTTCACGCCGCGACAGCCAGTGCTCGTTGGTGTCGCTAGCGTAGCGGAAGCCTTCGGGCAGCGGCTTGGCGTGGATCCAGTTTTCCGATTTCCACCAGGGATGCACCGGCTGAATGATGAACATCTCATCGGTGGCGAGCGCGTGTCTCGATTCATCGTCGGAAAGCAGCACCTCGTGTAACTTCTCGCCGGGGCGAATCCCGATGTATTCCACCGCGCAGCCGGGCGCGACGGTTTCGGCTAAATCGACCAGCCGCATGCTCGGGATCCTGGGAACAAAAATTTCTCCGCCGTGCATCTGCTCGAAACAGCGGATGACAAATCTCACACCCTGTTCGAGAGTGAGCCAGAAGCGGGTCATTCGCGGATCGGTAATGGTGATCTTCCCCCGCCGGCGCTGCTCCAGGAAGATCGGAATCACGCTGCCGCGGCTGCCGACGACATTGCCGTAACGCGCGCAGCTGAAGCGCGTATCCTGCGCGCCCGCGTATGCGTTCGCCTGCACAAACATTTTTTCGGCGCACAGCTTGGTGGCGCCGTACAGATTAATGGGATTCACGGCTTTGTCTGTGCTGAGCGCGAGAATGCGGTGCACACCTCGATCAATGGCGGCATCGATTACGTTGCGGCCGCCCATGATGTTGGTCTGGATCGCCTCGAACGGGTTGTACTCGCATGCCGGCACCTGCTTGAGCGCGGCCGCGTGCACTACAACCGTAACGCCGGTGAGGGCACGCCGCAGCCGGTCAGCGTCCCGAACATCGCCGATAAAGTACCGCAGCCCGGGATGGTCAAAGCCAGACGCTTTCATCTCATGCTGTTTCAGCTCGTCGCGGCTGAAGATGACCAGCCGGCGCGGATGGTAGTCGCGGAGCATAACCTCCACGAATTTCTTCCCGAACGATCCAGTTCCGCCGGTGATCAGTATTGATTCCTGCGACCAATTAACCATCTGGTAATCCTTCAATTGGGATCCCTGACAGAGGACCGGAGAAAGATTTGCCCTTTGTAATGCAGTTTCGCTGGCTAGTATAGCTGAGGAGTTCCGCCGTTGCCCGTAAAGCGGAAACAAAGCGACTAGGGACTGGTTTATTTGGGCGGTTCCAACTCTGACAACTCTGAGAATGCTAAAATCATGCGAATTCCGCGTAGACTCTATTTTGTCTCCCGGTGCGCGCCCAAGTGGCACCGAATGTGCTCCGATGGGTGATCGGGACCATGGTGTCTGGGCGGTCAGGGATACTGAGCGGCTAGGAATAATAGATGGCATCAGGCCCGTTGGTTCCTCGAAATAACGATGAATTGCGCGAGATCCGGCCCACCGAAGGCACGGAACTGCTGAAGCCGCTGGGCTCGGCGCTTTATAACGTGCTGCCCGCGCAAGAGTCGAGTCTGCGCGAATACATGCGGGTCCTGATCAAGCGCAAATGGCTGGTCATTTCATGCATCCTGGGCATTTTTGCCGCCGTGGCCATCGCGAGCCTGCGCCAGACACCGGTCTACGAAGCGGCTGGACAAATCGCGGTGAACAAGGCCGATTCGAATCTCATTGTCTTCAAGGATTCGGTGCCGGTGGTCGACTACTACGATCAAAGCGATCTGGACACTGAAGTTCGCATCATTCAAAGCGACCTGCTGGCCCTTCAGGTCATCCGGCAGCTGAATCTCGACAAGCGCGCAGAGTTCGGCGGTCATCCCGATCAAAAGGTGGCAAATCTGGTCGCCGATCCATTGCAAGCCGATTCCAACCGCGCTAGCGCGGTGCTGGGAGCCTTTCGCGGCAATCTCCACGTTACGCTCATTCCCAACACGCGCATCATCGAAATCCACTACAACAGCACAGATCCGCAGCTCGCCGCCAGCATCGTGAATACTCTGGCTTCCACTTATGTGGAGCAGAACTTCAAGACCAAGTTCGAATCCACGATGCAGGCTTCCGACTGGCTTTCCAGGCAGCTCGTCGACCTGCAAATGAAAGTGGAAACTTCGCAGGAAAAACTGGTCCGCTACCAGAAGGAGCACGAAATCCTCGGCAATGACGAAAAGCAGAACATCACGACCGAGAAGCTCGATGAAATCAACAAGGAATTGACCTCGGCGGAATCCGACCGGATGCAGAAGGAAGCGATCTATCGCCAGACGCAGTCAAACGACCCCGAAGTCATCGCAGCGGCAATCGTTACGGGAGGCGTAATCGGTTCGGGTTCCGGCCTTCTCGATGCGCTGCGCGGCCAAGAGGCGGCTCTCAAAATCCAGGTTGCCGACCTCAGCACCCAGTTCGGCCCTTCCTATCCGAAGATTGCGCAGCTCAACAACCAGCTCAAGGAGATCAGCCGCCAACTGCAGTCGGAAACGAACAAGGCCGTTGACCACCTTCGGGGCCAGTATCTGGCGGCCCTGCAGCGTGAAAATTTGCTGCACGACTCTTTTGAGAAGCAAAAACAGGAAGCAAACAAGCTGAACGAGAGTGCTATTGAATACAGTCTGCTCAAGCGCGACGTGGAGTCGAACCGGACTCTCTACGAAGGACTGCTGGAAAAACTGAAGGAGGCGGGCGTCACCGCGGGTCTGCGTTCCAACAACTTCCGCATTCTCAGCGCCGCCCGGGTGCCAACCTCGCCGGTCGAACCCAACATCCCGCGCAATCTCTTCTTCGCGCTCGCCCTCGGTGTCATCTCGGGCGTTGGGCTGGCTTTCTTGCTGGAGAACATGGACAACACCGTCCGGACACCGGAGCAGGCGCAGGCTCTTTCAGGCTTGCCTTCTCTGGGCATGATTCCCATGGGCTCGAAATCGACCACTCACGGATCTGCCGCCAATCGATTGGCCCTGACGTCCTCGAAGGAAGCCGTCGAAACCGTGACTCAGGTGCGTCCGCAGTCGCAGATGTCCGAATCCTATCGGGCATTGCGCACCTCCCTGCTTCTTTCCAATCTCGGAGCGCCGCCAAAAGTGATCATGGTGACCAGCGCCCGTCCGCAGGAAGGCAAAACGACAACCAGCATCAACACGGCGATCGTTCTTGCGCAGAAGGGTGTGCGCGTACTGCTGGTGGATGCGGATCTACGCCGGCCCAGTATCCACAAGACCCTGGGAATGGGTCCGCGAAGCGGCCTCAGCAACGTGCTGACGGGCAGCGCGACCTTGCAGCAGGCGATTACGATCTCTCCGGTGCTGCCCAACCTTTTCATTTTGCCCGCGGGCACGCCTCCTCCGAATCCGGCGGAGTTGCTGGCGTCCGCCAACATGCGGGATATGCTTACGGAGTTGCGCGAACAGTTCGATCACATCGTGGTGGACACGCCACCCACGCTTTCGGTCACGGATGCGGTCGTGCTGTCACCCCGAGCCGATGCCACCATACTGGTGATTCGTTCCGGCCAGACGACGAAGCAAGCTCTGCGTCGCGCCCGCGACATCCTGATGCAGGTGAACGCACACGTTGCCGGTGTGCTGCTCAACGCTGTCGATCTGACCTCGCCCGACTACTACTACTATTACGAGTACCAGGGTAAGTACACGCATTACTATCAGGAAGAGCCACTGGACAACGCAACAACCGAAACAAAGGCGGTTTCCAGCGGCGTGTAAAGCGAAGGTCGCCCGGATTTTGAGGTTGAACTGGTTTTTCGGAAAAACGATCTCAGCAAAGCAAATAATGCAGCCAGCCGCCGGCTCGTGCTGGTACCTGTACCATGGCGACTCCTCTTTCAGAACGGCAACGCTGGTGGCTGGCCACGGGCCTGATCTTGTTCGCGCTTGCGTATCTTTTTCTGACCGGAACGGAATTCGCCGCCAGCGTCCTGGCCTCGCATTCCGATAGGGCGAAATTGGAGCATGCCGTGCAGTTGTCGCCGGGCAACGCCGATTACCGACACCGGCTCGGAACCCTCCTGGCCTTTACCGTCGGCGATCCTCAAGCAGCGGTCGAGAACTACCGTTCCGCCGTGGCGCTGAACCCCTACGACGCGAGTTACTGGCTCGATCTGGCAGCTTCCAATCAGGTCATTGGGGACCTCGCGGGTCAGCGGACTGCACTCGATCGGGCGCTGGCGGCCGAGCCAACAGCTCCGGATGTGGCTTGGCAAGCGGCCAATTTTTTTCTTGTGGATGGCCAGATCGACCGCGCGCTGCGCGAATTCCGGGTCGTGATCGAGAACGATCAGTCGCTCGCTGACGCTTCCCTGCAAGCGTGCTGGCGTGTGCGTCCCGACGTGGATGCTCTGCTGCAAGCCGTCGTGCCCGCGCGCACGGATTCCCTGATGGCGTTTCTCTCGCTGCTGATGACCAAGCAGGAAACGGCAGGCACCGTCAAAACGTGGGAGCGCATTGCCCAGCTCCACGAGAAGTTCGATACCTGGCGGCTGTTCGAATATATCCGCTACCTCATTCAAGTTCGCCGCCCGGACGCCGCCATGGCTGCGTGGGAACAGGCAGCGGGCACGCTTGGGCTTTCCGCCTACCTGCCGACCGACGATAACCTGGTGGTAAACGGCGACTTCAGCCTCGACATTCTGAACGGCGGCTTTGACTGGACTTACGTCAATCGGACCGGAGTCCGGCCGCTGCTGGACTCGAGCGATTTTCGCGAAGGGCATCGCTCCCTTTCCCTCACCTTCGAAGGTCCGGGTATTGCCGATGCGGGCATACAACAGCTTATCCCCGTGCATGGCAGCACGACCTACGACTTCTCGGCTTATTACAAGTCGGCGGACTTTGAGGGAGCGGGTGGTCCGCAGATTGTGCTGCGCGACGCATATTCAAATGCCCTGCTTTACGCCAGCGACCCACTGAGAGATGCCGACTTCTGGAAAGAACTGCATTCAAAAATTACCGTGCCAGACTCCACGACCCTGCTCAGCCTGGTCATCGAGCGCTTCCCTGCCGGAAGCCCAATTCGAGGTAAGCTCTGGCTCGACGATTTTCAACTTGCGCCCGATAATTCCAACGATAGCAAGGACAAACCTTGAGTTCTGCCCTGGCGGTACAGCCCGAACCCGCGCCCGTCGTAAAAGTCTCCAAGCCCCGGCTGACCGGTTCTCTCCTGCTTGCCTCGGGCTGCACAGTCTTGTTGCTGGCGCCGCTTGCCTTTGGAGCGGTCGAGCCCTGGTCCATCTTTGCCCTGGAAGCTTGTTCCATGATGGTGCTGGTCGCATGGGGCTTCCGCCATTGGGTTAACCGTCAGTCGGAGATTACCGATAATGCGCTTTATTTGCCCATGGCTGCGTTCTTTGCGCTCGCCGTGGTGCAGTGGCTTACCGGAGCTACCGCCTACCGGCACGCAACATATGCCCAGATATTGCTCTATGCCGCCTATGGCATGCTGGCGTTTGTCATCACGCAATCGTTCCGCCGTTCGTCGCAATTCGATTGGGTAATGAAAGCAGTCACCGGGTACGGAGCAGTGCTGGCTTCGTTTGCAATCCTCGGCGGCATCACGCCCAACAGCAAGCTCTATTGGATTTGGCCCTCCCAGCAGGGGGGCGCTATTTACGGACCCTATGTCAACCACAATCACTACGCCGGCCTGATGGAAATGCTCACGCCATTTCCACTGGTACTGGCGGCAACCCGCTTCACCGAGGGAAACCGCAAGATTCTCGTCATGTCGATCGCCGCGCTGATGGCAGGCAGTATTTTTCTTTCCGGCTCGCGTGGCGGGATGCTGGCGCTCGTTGCCCAGATTGTCGTCCTTGGCGTGTTTGTTCTGCGCTCGCAGAAGGGCAACTGGAGACAGCCTCTGATGCTGGGAGGTTTTCTGGTACTCGTGATCGGCTTCCTGGTCTGGGTGGGCGGCAACGAACTTACGCGCCGGCTGGTCAGCATTCATACCGAAGCACACACCGAACTCACAGGCGGGACACGCCTCACCATTGATCGCGATTGCCTGCACATGTTCCTGAGGAAGCCAGTTCTCGGTTGGGGTCTGGGCACCTTTTCGACCGTATACCCCGGATTCCGCAGCTTCTTTTCAACTTTCTTCGTCAACGAGGCCCACAACGACTATCTGCAACTGTTGGTCGAAACCGGCCTCGCCGGATTCGCCATTGCAATCTGGTTTCTGGTTTTACTCCTGCGCCAGGCAGCGACCAAATTGAAAGACTGGAATCAAACCACTACCGGCGCGCTCACCGCTGCCGCCCTGCTCGGCTGCCTCGGCATCCTGGTGCACAGTTTTCTCGATTTCAATCTCCAGATCCCTGCGAATGCAGCTTTGTTTTACGTTCTTTGTGGTATCGCCGCATCCCCACCGTTGCACGAATCGCAGCGGCGGCGCGTGCATCGCCGCCGGCATTCGTTTGTAGAACAACCGAGGCCGGAGAATTCGCCTTCTTGATTGCTCCCTCAGGAGGCACAGCGAACGGATTGACGCCTGGGAGGTATCTAGGTGCTACTGTATTACTTAGGTAACAAACCCTTCATGTCAGGCCGTTTTCCGTGATATAACGCCCCTAGCTGCTCATTCAGGGCTCTGGGCATGGTATTCCGTGTTTCATAGTCTTTCCTCCGTGTTTCGGAGCAAGAGCAGAGGAGGCATCGTGGCTGAAGCGCGTACCGGGAAAAGATTTCCACTGCATTTGCCGATCAAGATCCATAAAGAGGATTCCGCTGCCGAAGCCAGCGGAGTGACGGGCGACCTGAGCGCGGCCGGCGTTTACATCCGCGCCGACGCTTCGCTTGAGGTGGGCTCGCCGGTGGAGTTTGAGATTGCTCTACCGCCCGAGGTAACGGGCGGCAAAGAGGATGTCGTTATTCAGTGCCGAGGCCGCGTTGTGCGGACCGACGGACCAAGTGCCGGCGCAACACCAGAAACTAGAGGTGTCGCCTGCGTGATTGATTCCTATGAATTCGTTCGCAACTCGTAAGGGGAGCGCCATCCATGCTGAAGCTAATTCTGGCCGATAATCAGGCGATTTTCCGAGCCGGCATCGCAAAAGTGCTGGCCGTAGAAGACGAAA
Organism: uncultured Acidobacteriaceae bacterium; assembly: GCA_963791085.1. Taxonomy (GTDB): domain Bacteria; phylum Acidobacteriota; class Terriglobia; order Terriglobales; family Acidobacteriaceae; genus Acidiflorens. The sequence continues at coordinate 2,437,350 of CAWBQG010000001.1, forward strand.
TGCGCATAGTGGCTCAGGCGCAAACTGCCGAGCAGATGTTCATGGCGCTCGACAAGTTTCGGGCCGCCGTCCTGGTGATTGCGGGAGGGTTCCACTCCGACTTCAATTCCGTGCTCTCAGCCGCGAACAAAAACAAGACGCGCGTCGTGGTTCTGGCCGATACCGGCGAGAGTGCGCAGCGCTACATGGCTGCCGGCGCCCATGGCGTCGTCTATCGCAATGTAACCAGCCCGGCGCTGGTGGACTGCGTCCGCAAGGTTGCCCGCGGGGAAACCTGGGTGCAGGACATGGCAGTGCCCAGCGAACTCACTGAGAACGATATGGTCGGGCTCAGAGTTCGCGACCGCCTGACCGCCAAGGAACTCCGCATCGTCGCGCTCATTGTTCAGGGATATAAGAACAAGGAGATTGCGACGCAGTTGGGAACCACCGAGCAGGTTATCAAGAACTATCTGCGCAATGTCTACGACAAGATTGGCGTTTCCGACCGTCTGGAATTGGCGTTGTTCACGATTCATCACCGCATCCTGAATGAAGCCGCAGCGGCGACTGCGGCCGCCGCCATTCCTGCGCCGCAAAGCGCCGGGATCACAAACTAGACCTCGATTCGGACTGGGAACGGCCGCCTGCGGGCGGCCTTTTTGTTGGAGCAGCGGCGGTTGACCCTCCTACGCGCGAACCTAGTTGCGTGACCTCTCGCGAACGCGCAAGGTTATTGACAGCACTAGGTTATCGTGCGACGATTAGCTCGCTTCCGTATCCTTTCCCCCAGCCAGAAGTTTGGAGCCGCCATGCGTCGCATTTGTATCGCGGTTGTCCTCATCGCATTCAGCGCCTCGTTGTTTGCGTCGTCGAATCCCGTTCCTTTTGTAAGTCAACCACTCATTCCAGGGACGGTGGCGCCTGGCAGCCCTGGCTTCACCCTGACGGTAAATGGAACAGGATTCGTCCCAGGGGCAATTGCGAAGTGGAACAGCAGGAAGTTAGTAACCACATTTGTGAGCCAGGAGCGGCTCACCGCGGTTATACCCGAATCTCTTGTCGCATTCGCCGGTACGTCGTCGGTTATCGTCCTGAACCCTGGTCCCGGCGGTGGTGTTTCGAATCCCGCGTTGTTCACAGTGACGTTCCCGTCGCCTTCGCCCGCAACGCTTCATCCGAGTTCGGTCGGCGTCGGAGCTGTTCCAGTGGATGTCATTGCTGCCGACTTCAACAATGACGGTAAGGCAGATCTGGCGGTTATCACCGAATGCGGGACCAACCCAAGCTGTCCAGCCTTCGTCAGTGACCCGGACATTTCGATCCTCATCGGGAATGGGGATGGCACATTCATCACCAAGTCCCTGTTGGTGTCCGGAGGCGAACCGGTCTCCGCAGTCGTAGGCGACTTTAATCACGACGGCAAGCTGGACTTAGCCGTCATCTCCGAGCCCAATTGCCAGGGATGTGCGTTTGTCTCGATCTATCTCGGAAATGGAGATGGAACGTTCGCCGACGGCGTTAACGTGATACCTGGAATTGACGGGGATCTCAATGGGATCGTGGCGGGCGATTTCAATCGCGACGGCAAGCTGGACATGGCGGTCGCTGTGGTGTCCTTTGACATTCCTAACGTTGCAATCTTTTTGAACGATGGCAATGGAAAGTTCACAACTTCATGGCTCACTTACCCCCAGATCCCTCTCTCGCCGGACGCGCTGGCGGTAGGCGACTTCAATGGCGACGGGATCCTCGACTTGGCCGTGCTTGACATCTCGTCCAGTTCGCAACCCATCCTTCAGATTCTTCTGGGCAACGGCGATGGGACATTTCTGTCAACATCCGACGCTCCAGGCGGAGCCTCGCCGACGGTCTGGAACCCGCCGATCACGATGGCGACGGGCGATTTTAACGGCGACGGCATTCTGGACCTGGCATTCGTCGACCAATCTGGTTCGTTGGACGTGCTGCTGGGTAACGGTGATGGAACGTTTACCGAGCGCAGCAGTCGGCCGGCGCCGGGGACACCATCGACCGTCACAGCGGCGGACGTCAACGGCGATGGAATCCTCGACCTCGTCGTGGTTGGGGGTGGTAGCGTCGCTGCCTACCTCGGCAATGGCGACGGCAGCTTCCGGGCCCCCATTAATCTCAACGCCGGGCATGCGCCGGCTGGGGGACCAGGCGTCGCGGACTTCAGCGGCAGCGGCCAGATTGAGGTGGCCGTGTCGAACGCAAAGGACAGCACTGTTTCCGTGCTGTTGCGAAATCAGCAACCCACTTCCGTCAGCGTGACTTCGTCCGATAACCCTGCGTTCGTCACGGAACCGATTACGTTTACGGCCACGGTTTCGGGTCAATCGGGCACCCCGACCGGGACCGTCACCTTTAAGCTGGGCTCGGAGATTCTGGGCACGGCCGCGATGAGTGGACGCAAAGCGACCCTCGCGACAGCGTTCGAAACGAGCGGCAACAAGACAATCCAGGCCTTCTACTCGGGCGACGCTAAGCACCATCCTAGCGTCACGACCTACCCGGAAGTCGTGGTCAAGGGGCCGACCACCACCACAGTCGCAAGCTCACAGAATCCATCCCAGGCTGGCCAGACCGTAACGTTCACGGCGACTGTGAATTCGCTCTCGGGCGCACCGGCAGACGGAAACGAAGTAACGTTCAAGGATGGTGGTAGCGTGCTCGGCACGGGCACGCTGACGCGTGGGGTCGCCACCTTTTCAACGTCGTCGCTATCGCTGGGGCAACACAATATCAGGGCAGTTTTCAATGGTGACGTCGCTCTGAGTTCGAGCCTGTCGGCGGATCTGAAGCAGGTGGTCGAAGACTGAAGATAGTTGGCGAGGTCAAGTTTTGTCAGAAATACAACAGGCTGCCCGAGCGGGCAGCCTGCGTATTTGCGCCTAAAGTGGCATCGACTATTTGATCTTCTCGCCTACGCTCTTGGCCTGTGTATACAGGTAGAGATAGTCCGGGCCTCCAGCCTTCGAATCGGTTCCAGACATATTGAAGCCGCCGAACGGGTGCGCGCCCACCATGGCGCCCGTGCACTTGCGGTTCAGATAGAGATTGCCGACGTGAAACTCTCGTACGGCGCGATCCAGTTTTTCGCGCGAACTCGAATAGACGGCGCCGGTCAAGCCAAATTCGGTGTCGTTCGCGATCTCGAGTGCGTGATCGAAGTTGCGCGCCTTGATCACGGCCAGAACCGGTCCGAAAATTTCTTCCTGTTCGAGCGTTGACTCTGGCTGAATGTCCGCAATCACCGTAGGTTGAATAAAATAGCCCGCGCCAGCGCTCGTCGCGCGCTCGCCGCCGGTGACCAGACGGCCATCCTTCTTGCCGATTTCAATATAGCGCAGAATATCGTTCATCGACCCTTCGTTAATCACGGCGGCCATTCCGGGATTGTCTGCTGGATTGCCAACCGTAATACGCTCGACGCGCGCTTTCAGCTTCTCGATGAACTTGTCGTAGATGCGCTCGTCGACGATGGCGCGTGAGCACGCCGAACATTTCTGGCCCTGGAAGCCGAAAGCGGCCTGGGCAACACCTTCGACGGCCGAGTCGATGTCGGCGTCCGCGTCTACGATGATGGCATCTTTCCCGCCCATTTCCAGGATCGTGCGTTTGATCCAAATCTGGCCCGGTTTCTGGTTTGCCGCCGATTGATTGATATGAAGACCGACTTCGCGCGATCCGGTGAAAGCGACATAGCGAACTTTGGGGTGCGCCACAACGGCGTCTCCGAAACTCGCGCCGCTTCCGGGACAGAAATTCACCACGCCTTCGGGCAGGCCGCATTCCTCGAGGAGTTCGACGAACTTGGCCGCGATCGTCGGCGAATCGCTCGACGGCTTGAGGATGACAGTATTACCCGTGACGATCGACGCCAGCGTCATGCCGGCCATGATGGCGCAGGCGAAATTCCACGGCGGAATGACCGCGCCCACCCCCAGCGGAATGTAGCTGAGCGTGTCGCGCTCGCCCGGCAGTTGCACCGGCGTCTCGGCTTTGGCGAAGCGCAAGGCCTCTCGCCCATAGAATTCGCAGAAATCAATGGCTTCGGAAATGTCGCCATCGGCCTCCGGCCAGTTCTTCGAAACTTCGAACATGAGCCACGCCATGAATTCGAGCTTGCGCTCGCGCATCACATCGGCGACGCGGAACAACAACGAGGCGCGTTCTTCCACTGTAGTCTGGCTCCAGGTGGAAAAGGCCTTCAGGGCGGCGTTGACCGCAGGCTCGACGTGATCTTTTCCAGCCTTCTGGTGAATACCGACTACCTGCGAAGGCATGGCGGGATCAAGGGAGCGGATCTTATCGGTGGTCTTTACGCGCTTGCCGCCGATGATGAGGTCGTATTCGCGGCCAAACTGGCTGCGGACCTTCTCGATCGCCGCGCGCATGCGGCGCACGTTCTCTTCGTGGGTGAAATCGACAAATGGTTCGTTCTTGAACGGTCCGGAGTGCAGACGGACTTGCGGGCGAGGTGGGGCTTCCATGGTGGCCATAGGAATTCCTTTCTCAGACAGGTGTTCGCAGGAATTACGAATAGCTATTTTACACCCCGCTGAGCGCTTGGCGGCGGTTGCGACCAGACATCGGGTCAGTGGGGGATATTGATACTTGAGCCATTTCGTGCGACCCATATTGGCTCAGGGGCGAAATGTCTGAATCCCAGAACGACTCACCTAGTTGGGTGCCGAGAAGGTCAGACTGACGTCGGTCCGAAAACGCGACGGCTGGTCGTGCGCACGGTAGGGCTGGTAGCGCCAGGTGCGAACGGCCTCGGCGGCAGCAGCGCCAAAAACCGGATCCCCGATGAGAGTCCGGACAGAGGAGACGGTTCCATTTTCGGCCACATTGATTTCCAGAACGACGCGGCCGGAAAGGTGCGCCGCTAATGCAGCGGCGGGATATTGCGGTTCGACGCGGCTGAGGAGGCGGTTCTCGGCCTCGTCAGGCGCAAGCCAGACCGCCTGCGGCGCGGACATGCGCGCCTTCGACGACGCGGGAACGATCGGTGAACCAATTTGGGCAGCGGCATCCTGAGTCGGAGGTTGCGCAGGAATCTCACCCGCAGGAATTCCACCCGGAAGTGAACTCGCGGCGGATGCACTCGCCGGAGGTTTCATGCGGAAGATGACTTTCCCTTTATCGTAGACGACGAGTTCTCCCGACGAGGCCGGGGGCGGGTTGTCGGTGGAAGCTTGCGGCAATTTGGCTTTTGTTTTCGTCGATTTCATCCGCGGAGGCTCGGTGCTGGCGGTCGCGGGGGACTCCGCCACCGAGGGCGAAGCGACGGGCACGGAAATCGGTGCGCCAGGCGCAGTGACGGGCCGCGAGGGTCGCAGCCATCCCACGCGCGATCCCACCATAAAGCTGACACTGATGGCGGCAAAAATCACCAGTGCGCCGAGCAGGAGAGTCCACCCCTCATAGGGCTGCCGGCCCTGAGAAGCACCATCGGGAAAATCGCCGGTAGTGGGTTCGAAGGACCTCAGCAGCTCAGCATCGGACTGCGGGGCCGCCGGAATCTGATCCCGCAACTGGTCGGCAGCGCGGCGAACATTCGAGGCCTCGCGGGCAAATTCCTCGAGCACGCTTTGCGAGGCTTCGGAAAACGCACTCGGGAGAGGAGAAAGAACTTCGAATACGCCGGCGAGTTCACGGGGGGCCCCAGAGTCAAGCGCATCATCGGGCCTTTCATCGAAGACCGGCACAACCAGCATGGAGCGGACACCGAGTCGGCGCCAGATGGCAGCATCGACTCGAGGGTCGGACTCGGTATCGTCGCACAGCTGTGGCGCGTGGGTGCGCATACATGCCCCAGAGAGACCGTCGCGAGTATTGACTGGAACCCCGAGGCCGGGGGCATTCGGTCCGGTAGCGGCGCGGCAGACCATCTCGTCGCCTCGCAAGAGGGCGATGGCGGCGGTGCTGGCCCCGGTGGCATCGGCGGCGCGAACGACCAACTCGTTCAACACGAGGTCGAAGGCGAGGTCAGGCGAAAACGCCGTGGCTATGTGCTGCCCAAGCACGCGAGTAAGGTCCGGTGGGGGCAGTGGATAGAGATTGGCCATCGGCTCGGACCTCGACATTCGGCGCAGTATTACGCGTGCTCACCCAGCCTGCCAAGAGCAGGGGAACGAAAAGCGGCTCTAAAGCAGTCTCCCGCGAAAAGGGGGGGAAGTCAATCGGGGGTGAAACGGCCAGGCGAATGAGTGGCTTAAGCGCAGCTCACAACCGATTGAAAAGGGGGATGACACGCCGGTTACGTGGGTTTTGGCGGGAGGGCTAGCGGTTGGCGCAAGTGATTGACCTTGACATACACTGAACGCACACTACCTATTGTTTGCCAGACCAAGAACGCTGCCAGCTAAGACCTTGGCTCGGAGGAGCCCGGAGAGTTCGCGATGAAGAAGGTAGGGACGGTTTGCCTGATGCTGACCCTGTCCTTCTTTGCCTTTGGCCAAGCCAATCGCGGTGAACTGCGACTTAGAGTCACTGACCAGTCTGGGCTCAGCGTTAAGACGTCGGTGCGCATCGTCAGCAATGCAAACGGGTATCGCAACACGCTGGATACGGACGACGAAGGCAGCTTGATCGCGCAACGCCTTCCTTTCGGCCTGTACAACATCGAAATTCAAGCGCCCGGTTTTGCCTATGTCTCAGAGACCATCAGCGTTCGCTCGTCGGTGCCGATGGAGTACAAGCTCCAGCTGAAGGTTTTGGCAGTGGGCGAAGTGGTGAACGTCAACGCCCAAAGCACGCTGGTCAATCCCGAGCAGGCCGGCGCCATCAGCCAGATCGGCTCCGACGAAATCCAAAGCCGCGTTACACCGGTGCCGGGGCGTTCGCTGCAGGAACTCGTCAATTCTCAACCCGGTTGGTTGTATGAAGGCAACGCCGTCCTGCATCCCCGCGGCTCCGAGTATCAAACGCAGTTCGTGGTCGATGGCATCCCTCTGACCGATAACCGTTCCCCGGGCTTCGGTCCGGAGATGGAAGCCGACGATGTGCAGTCAATGAGCATTTATACCGCCGGAATTCCCGCGGAGTATGGGCGGAAGATGGGCGGCGTGATCGAGGTCAACACGCTGCAGGATGTGCAGCCAGGCTTTCACGGCAATATAGCTCTCTCAGGCGGGAGCTTCGATTCGGCCGGCGCTTTCGCGCAGGGGCAATACGTTTGGGGCAAGAACGCCTTGGGCGCAAGCGCTAGCGGCAGCATGAGCGACCATTACCTGAATCCTGTAGTCCCGCAGAATTTTACGAATACGGGCACGCTGGGCGATTTTTCCGTCCACTATGAGCGCGATCTCACGCCGGCAGACCGGCTGAACCTAATCGTGCGCCACGAACTGGCACGCTACGAACTGCCGGACGAGCAAGTGCAGGAAGCTTTTCACGTTGATCCGTTCGATCCGTCGGCGCCGCTGGAAGCGCAACTGGAGACGGCGAACAACATTGAAACAATGGGGATCCTTTCCTATCAGCACGTGTTTTCGTCGAGCACGGTGGCCGATGTTCGCGCGATGGTGCGCGACAACGAGAACAATTTCAACTCCAACGATTATTCGACTCCAATTGAAGTCTTCCAGCACAACTGGTTTCGCGAAGGATACGTAAGGGGCACGGTCAGCATGGTCCGCGGCGGGAACGAGTGGAAGGCCGGTTTTGAGACGGATAACGCAATGCTGAATGAAAATTTCAGCTATCAGATCACCGACCCGACCCAGTTCGATCCGAGCACGCCGCCGACGTTTTCTTTCGCGGCCAACCGTCCGGACTTGGAGCAGTCGGCGTTCCTGCAGGACCGCATCCGGCTCGGCAACTGGACGGTCAGCGCCGGCTTGCGCTGGGACCACTACCAGCTCGTGGTCAACCGGCAGGCATTCGAGCCGCGGCTGGCGGTTTCGCGCTACTTCCCTGCCGCTGGTCTGCTGGTGCATTTCTCCTACGACCGCGTGTTCCAGACGCCTTCGTTCGAAAATATTCTGCTTTCCAGTTCAACGGCTGTCGAATCGCTCGACCCGACTGAATTCCTCCGCTTGCCGGTGCAGCCTTCAGAGGGCAACTATTATGAGCTGGGGATGACGAAAGGAATATTCGACAAACTGCGCGTGGACGCGAATTATTATCGCAGGTATGTAAATAATTATGCGGATGACGATCAGATTCAGAACACTGCGGTCAGTTTTCCGATAGCCTTCCAGAGATCTGTAGTCTACGGAGCCGAGGCGAAAATCGAGCTTTCGGACTGGCATCGTGTCTCTGGCTTTCTGAGCTATTCCTACATGGTGGGCAATGTCTGGTACCCGGTGACGGGCGGGTTGTTTCTGGGCGGCGACACCCAGGGAATTCTAACCAACACTCATTTCCCAGACTCTCAGGATCAGCGCCACTCGGTGCGCGGCCGCCTTCGCTATCAGATTGCACCTCGATTCTGGCTCGCCGGAGGAATTCAATATGACACGGGACTGCCATTCGAGTTTGAGTGCGATCCAAACCAGACGATTCAACAATGCGTCTACCAACCCGGCGGACCCGCCCAGACCTACGGACAGGCGGTGATCGACCGGCTCAACTTCAGCCGGGGCCGCATTCTTCCCGCCTTCCAGGTGAATGCATCGGTGGGCGCGGACATTTATAAGTCAGATCGGATTAAAATGCGCTTCCAGGCTGATGGACAGAACCTTACGAACATCTTGAATGTGATTGACTTTGGCGGATTGTTCAGCGGCAACGCGATTGGGCCGTCGCGAAGTTTTTCTCTGCGGCTCAGCACGGTTTTCTAGACGGGTCTGAATAAGACGGCAGGACCGGCGCGTAAAGGTAAACAATTCGTGCGGGCGGAGACAGACCTCGGATAGGACGCACAAGAAGGGCTTCTGGCGGCGAGTTTGATCCACTGAGCCGGTCGCTCAGGCGGCTTTGCCGGGGTGATGCTTGCCGATGATCTTCCGCTGCTCGAGGACAACGGCCGCACCGAGAACGATTCCGATGAGGCCGAAAGCGGCCAGCGCAATCAGCGCAACCATTAGGATGGGCATAAATCCCTCCTGCGTTGAATTCTGGAACCGATGCTGCTCTCGGGCGGTGACGACGATCACGATTCTTTGTGATGTTGAGATTCCCATTCCTGGCCGCAGGCCGGACAGGCTTGGGTAATCCGCCTCTGAAAGGCCCATAAAGACTGTTACAGTTGGTAACTACACACCGACGAGCCGGGCGTGCACAATCGATAAGGAGAAGGCTTGCATATGCGCATTGCGGTCGTAGGTTCCGGATACGTCGGACTGGTGACGGGCGTGTGTTTTGCGGATCTCGGTCATGAAGTCGTGCTCGTAGATAACGACGAGAAAAAGGTGGAAGCCCTGCGTGCCGGCAAAGTGCCGATTCATGAACGTTTTCTGCCCGAACTGCTGGCACGGCATCGCGGAGAACGCATTAAGTTTTCTGGCGATTTGCAGGCGGCAACGCGGGCCAGCGACGCCATCTTCATTGCCGTTGGAACTCCGCCAACGGAAAGCGGCGATGCGGATATGTCATACGTTGAGTCGGTGGCGCGGGAGATTTCGGGTGCCGTGGACAGTTACAAAGTGGTGGTTGAGAAGAGCACCGTTCCGGTGTACACCAACCAGTGGATCCAGACGATCATTTTGCGCAACGGCGCCGATCCGGAGATGTTCGACATTGCCTCGAATCCGGAGTTCCTCCGTGAAGGCACGGCTGTCACAGATTTCCTGTATCCCGACCGGATCGTAGTCGGCGTCGAAAGCGAGCGGGCCGCAGAAGTGATGCGGCAAATTTATGAGCCGCTGACGAGTGGATGGTACTACGGGCGTGGCGACGCGATTCCCCGGCCTGATCGGCCGCAAGGGCCACCCCGGCTGATCGTTACGAGCGCGAGGAGCGCGGAACTGATCAAGCATGCCTCCAATGCATTCCTGGCGATGAAAATCTCGTTCATCAACGCGGTCGCTTCGATTTGCGAGACGGTCGGCGCCAACGTGCAACAGGTATGCGATGGGATTGGAACGGACTCCCGCATCGGGCCAATGTTTCTAAACCCGGGGATCGGATACGGCGGGTCGTGCTTTCCGAAGGACCTGATGGCCTTCCGGGCCGTGGCCAAGGAAAGCGGATACGACTTTCGGCTGCTGGAGGAAGTCATCCGCATCAACGAGGACCAGCGCCACCGGTTCCTGCGCAAAGTGCGAAGCGTGCTTTGGACATTGCGCGGCAAGAAGCTGGGCGTGCTCGGTCTGGCGTTCAAGGGTGGGACCGATGACATTCGCGAGTCGCCGGCGCTGCTGCTGGTCGAGGAATTGTTGCGCGAGGGCTGCCGGGTTTGTGCATATGATCCCGCCGCAATGCAGCGGGCCAAAGAGGAACTCGGGAACGGAATTGAGTTCGCGGCGGATGCCTACGAGGCAGCGCAGGGTGCGGATGCAGTGCTGATCCTGACCGAATGGGAAGAATTTGCGGCGCTGGATCTGGAAAGGCTGCGCGGGATTGTGAAATACCCCATCGTGCTCGATGGAAGGAATCTTTACGATCCTGCGGTGATGACAGAACATGGGTTCTCTTATTACAGTGTCGGCCGTCCGCCTGCGTTACACGAAGAAGCACGCGCTGTACGGACCGCCAAAAAGGGGCGAGCCTAACGTTATGAGCACGCAACGTGCGCTGGTAACCGGTGGCGCCGGCTTTCTCGGTTCGCATCTGTGCGATGCCCTGTTGGGAGACGGCTACCGGGTGCTGGCGGCCGACAATCTGCTGACCGGACGCCTGGAGAACATTGTTCATCTGCGCCACGATGCGCGCTTCGAATTCACAGAACACGACGTTTGCGAGCCGGCCGATTGGGGCGCGCTCGATTACGTGTTTCATTTCGCCAGTCCTGCCAGCCCGATTGACTATGCAAAACACGGGATCGCGACTCTGCGTGTGGGCTCTTACGGCACGTTTGAAGCGCTGACGACGGCGCTCCGCTGCGGAGCGAAATTCATGATGGCATCGACCTCGGAATGTTACGGAGATCCTCTGGTGCATCCGCAACCGGAATCCTACTGGGGACACGTCAATCCGGTCGGGCCGCGCTCCGTGTATGACGAAGCGAAGCGGTTTGCGGAAGCGGTGACGATGGCCTACCGCCGATATCACAACGTGGATACGCGGATTCTGCGTATCTTCAACACCTACGGGCCGCGCATGCAGCTCCATGATGGCCGCGTAATCCCAAATTTCATGGGCCAGGCATTGCGCGGCGAAGACCTCACCGTGTACGGCGATGGCAGCCAAACGCGAAGCTTCTGCTATGTAAGCGACGAAGTGGACGGGATTCTGCGTCTGGCAAAATCGGACGAGCATGGGCCGGTGAATGTGGGGAATCCTTCAGAGTTCACGGTGCTGGAGTGCGCGCGCAAAATAATTGCCGTGACCGGCTCGGCGAGCAGAATCCGGTTCGAAGCGCTTCCACAGGATGATCCCAGGCAGCGGCGCCCCGACATTTCAAAGGCACGGCGACTGCTGGGCTGGGAGCCGAAAGTGGATTTGGATCGCGGACTAGAACTTTCGCTGGAATATTTTCGGAAAGCCGTGCTGCAAGAGACGCGCTCCGCTTAGCGGGTCTGTTCGTCCAGCGCCGGACCAGCGGCCAGCACCCCGAGCAGGCGCAAAATCTCCCCGCGCTCTGCCGGATCGCGAAACATAAAACGCACGCCCATACCGAAACCAGGATGAGTAGCCAGGACTTGCCCCTGGATTTTGAATTTCATGTCGACGGTGCGAACCAGGATTTCAACCGCTGATTTCCCCACCAGCGGCGACGGCATTTCGACGTAGCAGCCGCCTTCGCTGATATCGGAAAGCGTGCAGCGGTTCGGAACCCCGCTGCCCAACCGGTAGACCTCCGCGCCTATCTTGCAAGGAAAGCGCAGTTCGGTGCGGCGGTTGCCGGCCTCTGAAGCCAGTAAGCCTTTGCTTATGCGTGGGTGCGGACTCGGGGCCGGATTGGCGCTCGGAGCGGCCGACTTTTCCGCGCCATCCATCGGCTGCGCACCTTTCTGCTGAAGCCATGATCGAATCAAACGCCGCGAGGCTTGCGGCACATCCAGAAAACGGATCCCCTTGCGGCCTGAAGCATCCTGCCAGGCCACTTCGCCCGACAAGCGAACCAACTGGTGCTGTCCTGGAAGGGAAAACTCGAAGTAAACTTTGCCGCCCTCCGGCAGACGCCGCGCCGTGGTGATGGAAGTGCCACTATCGCTGAGGTCATTGAGAGTCGCGTTGAGATCGGGAGCCCCGGGATAAGAAACGTTGACTTCCGAACTGACCGGCAGCCGAGGACTTCGGCGGCGCTCGCGTCGCATCAATCCGCGGGCAGCCTGCAAGCTGAGTCGCAGGCGCTCGAGCGAAAGCGGCCGAAAGAGTACGAAGTTGGCGCCCAGACCGAATACCGGACGCGCGTTGAATTCCGCCTCTACGATGGCGATCAATATCGTGGCGCGGTTCTTAGTGCCTTGTCGCAGCCGCGAGAGAAACTCTTCGGATGTCTGGTCGGCGCGATAATCGAACACGATGGCGTCAAAGCGTTCGTCGCCAATTAACTGCAATCCACGCGAGATCGACGACGTCTGTTCCACCGCCATCCCCATCTCGGATAGAACCGGCGTCAGCAAGCTTACTGAATCTTGGTCCGGGCACACCACGAGAACGCGCAAATCCATGATGTGAGGATCGTAAGAGAGACCGGGTACTCGCACAAGTTACCTGCGGCACGGGAACTTTGGTTATCCAGAATCCGGCGCACGACAGGAATTCTCGGAATAAGGATTGAGGCGAGCCCGTAGCTGGATTCTCCGAACATGCCGCTCATCCAGCGCCAGCAGACGAAAGCCTGGCCCAAAAGTAATCCCTTCCCGGTTACGTTACGAAAAGCCAGTGCTCGAAAGTCCGATGTACCCCGGTACTTTGACGTACCCCCAACCTGTTCCTAACATCGACTTACTTAGCTGTGTCTTCGGAGGCTCAGCCCTGATGGCTTGCTTCCGAACCGCAAGCTGGGACCATCGACTTTTGCCTGCTCAGCAGGTGGGGAAGAAAATGCTGAAAATCAAAGCGGGACAAAACCGCAATAACGTTAGCGGCTTCAGTTTGGTGGAGATGATGATCACGCTTGCGATCAGCATCATCGTGACCGTGATCTCGGTCATCACGTTGATACCTTTGCTGAATCAGCAACACGTGACTAACGCATATAACACCACCCTGGCAGCCATGCGACTGGCACGCGACAACGCGGTGGCGCAGCGCACGTCATACTCGGTGACGTTTTCTAGCACTGCCGCACCGAACACGATCGTAGTGGCGCCAGTGTTGCCTACGGGGGCGACGAACTATACGGGCGAGCAGAGTTCGGTGACTTACCAATTGCCAACGGATGTAAAGTTTCTTGCGCAAACTGGGCTTCCCAACACAACCACCACGGCCCCGGATGGCTACTACACCTCTGCTCTGCTGCCAGTTGATTTGGGCTACGCGGCCGATGGCTACACCTCCGCGGTGACCACAGTGTATTTCTGCCCCGACGGTTCCGCGCAAAACTCGCAGGACGGCACGGGGCAATGTTCGGGCAGCTGGGACGGAGGCGTGGTTTACATCGCGCAATCTGGAAACATACTGAGTTCGCGCGCAGTCACGCTGTGGGGCGGCACGGGCCGCATTCACGGATGGCGGCTGTATCCCAAAAGCGGAGGGGGCTATCAATGGCTGCGGCAATGATTCGGCAACAGCGAAATTCTCGAGTGCGGAAAGAAGCGGAGGCCGGATTTTCGCTCATCGAAGTCATGGTCTCGATGGTCGTGCTCACAGTGGGACTGGTGAGTTTGCTGGGCGTGTTCGGGCTGGCCATGGCTTCAACCCAAACTTCGCAACAGGACCTGATCGCCAAACAACTGGCCGACGAAGCGTACGAGAGCCTCGTCACGGCGCGCAACACGGCGCAGATTAACTGGGACCAGATCCAGAATACAACTTCAACCAACTGCCCCATTACAGGGGTCACCCCTTGCGGCATTTTCCTGGTGGGTCCACAGCAGATCTATAGCGGCGGATCCGATGGAATCTTTGGGACCGCAGACGATGCCTCCTCAGCCCAGCGGCAAACGTTGCACGACCCGGGACCGGATGGAATTTTTGGAACGGCGGATGACGTCTACATCCCTTTGACCGGCTATCAGCGCACGATTGCTCTCACGGACGTGGATACGACGCTGCGCAACGTAACAATCACCATTCAATACACCACACCCCAATGGAAGACGCAGAAAACTTACGTATTGAGTTCCTACATTTCGGAGTTCCAGTGAGAGGGGCTATGAGCATTCGCGCAAAAAATGGTCAACGGGGATTTACCATGATGGAAATGGTGGTCGCCACCGCCCTGGGAACGCTGGTGGTTGGCTCGGCGGTACAGTTGTACGTACAGGGCGTGGGCGCAACCTGGACGGTGTCACAGCGCGCCGAGATGCAGCAGGATTTTCGCGCCGCCTCCAACATGCTGACCAAGGATTTGGGTCTGGCCGGGGCGGGACTGGGCAATGGAGCAGCCGTCCAATTGCCCACGTCCTCGACCATTCCGGTATATGGCTGCGCTGCGGTCACGGGGTCGCCGTGTTACCTGCCCCCCGGCAGCAGCCCCGCCGGGGCAAAGTATCCCGAGCAAGGTACCACGCCATATCTTTACGGGCTGGTGACGGGGTACAACGCGGGCCCGACACTTTCGGGGCAAGCCACCGATACAGTCACGGTTGCGTATACGGACCCCTCTTTCTATCTGAACTGCTACGACGCCACGATCACGGGTACGACCACCGTAACTTTTGCGCTGGACTCGGCGAGCCCGAATTGTACGGCGAACGGCGCCACCATTCAGGCCATAAACGACGCGGCCGTGGGCCTGACAGCCGGCGACCTGGTCTTGTTCACCTTTGGCAGCACTCCGGTGGTAGCGGAGGTTTACGGCACCGCCCCAACTGCGGCGACCGTCACTTTCGCTGCCTCCGATCCGCTAAATATGAATCAGACGTCGACTGCCCCCAAGAGCCTGGCCTACCAGTCCACTCAAACGACCAAGACCGGCTACGGAACCCGTCTTCTGGTGGTCACCTACTACATCGATAACACCGTCACTCCGTCGCGCCTCATGCGGCAGGTCAGCGGCCACACCCCCATGCCGGTGGCGGAAAGCGTCGCGTACATGAAATTCACCTACGACCTTTTCAACACCACCACCAACAAGCCGGCGGTAGGCTGTCAAAACCCTGGCTCCGCCACCGACGTCTGCACTTCGGGTAGTTCAAGCGGACTTCTGCCCAACCAGATCACCAAGATCAACATTCAGAATATGGCGATGGATAGCGCGGTGAAAGGATCGTTGTACGGCCTGGCCGGGGGCAGTCAATCCATCGATTTAGAAACATCGGTAAGCGCGCGGAATCTGACGTTCACCAACAACTATCCCCAATAGCTAGCGGCGGGGATGGCGAATGGGCACGACAATCGGAAATGAGGCAATGGAGACCGACACCATGGGGAGTAACGGTATGAAGAAGGCCAGACTGCACAGTAAAGGATTCACGCTGATTGCATCTTTGCTGCTGTTATTGCTGCTGTCAGGGATCGCGATCGGCTTGATGATGATGGTGAACACCGAGGGCAAGGTGGGCGGGACCGATCTGCAGAATAACCTGGCCTATCACGCCGCCGAGGGTGGCATCGAGAAAATGTATTCCGACCTGAGTTCGGCGATCCAGAATTCTCAGACGCCCACCGTCGCAGAGGTCTGCGGCGTGAACAGTCTGGCACCGACAATGGCGGGAGTCTCGTTTCCCTTCTATCAGGTGCAGCCTTACGGTACGGTGAATTGTGGCAGCACCTTATCGGCGCAGCAGGCCGCGGCGCCTACCTGCCCGGGAAAAGCAACCTGCTGGGGAAATATCACTTCCGGACCGAACCAGGGCTTGTATGCCGATATCATCCCGTTGAATATGACGGTGACAGCATCGATGCTGGGCGGCCAGGAAGTAAGCATGACCCGGCAGGCACAGATTGCGCTGATTCCGGTGTTCCAGTTTGGAATGTTTTGCGACGCCGATTGCTCTATCTTCCCCGGCTCCGCGATGACTTTCGCCGGCCCGGTACACGCCAACGGAGACTTCTACCCCTACGTCAATACCGGTAACACCTTGACCTTTGAAAACAAGATCGCCGCATTCGGCAACATCGTTCGCACGCAGTTGCCGAATACATTTCCCAGCGACAAGAATGGCACGGTGAATGTCCCGACCGCTCCAAACGGTTGTGTCGCGGTTCCACCAGCCACCACCCTGTCGAATTGCACGCAAATGGCCGCGGTTGGCACCGACAATGGCGATGGCAGCGTGACGGGGGGCGGGAGCAGCACGGCGCAGCCGACAGCAAATGTGAGCAGCTATTGGAACAGTTTTTCCACCGGCCCGAACAGCGGGGCTGCCCCCAACAACGGCACCAACGGTCAGGTCATCAACGGGAACTATTACGTCACCGGGGCCAGCACGCCGCAAGGGACGGGCGCCCGGAAACTGTCCATGCCCTTCGTCAATGGGACCAACTTCCCTTACGAAATCATTCGCCGCCCTCCAACCGGCGAGTCGGCTACCGCGGCGCTCGGCCAGTCGCGCGAATACAACATGGCGCAGATTCGCGTTCTGCTGAGCGATGATCCAGCGGAATTTCAGAACGGCACCGGCGCTTCGGATGCACAAAACGTTCGCTTGGCGAATGTACCGCAAACCGTGTCGTCCACAGTGGCAGGGCAATGGGGGGTCTCGATACCGGCGGGCAATTACAGCGCGGCGTTTGGAACACCATCGAGCGGCACTTATAATCTGTACTTCGCCTCGGCGTCGAATGCGGTGCCAATTCCGGCCAACTGCTCGGCGGCGACTGCAACGTGCACTTCAGACGATTGGCCCTATCCACCGGCGCAATGGACGGCGGCGCTGGCAGCGGCAGCGGGAGTCACCTTTGCAACTCCTGTGCCGGCCAACGTCCCGCTCTATTGGAACAACGGCCCCGCACCGACTGTGAACCTCTGTCCGCCAACCGGCGTCACTTCGGCCAGCACACCTACGCCATCTCTTAACTGCGCGACGTCCACAGTTCCTACTCCAACTGGGTCGACCACGAACACCTGGACAACCACATATCCGTATTACGCTCTGCCGAATCCCGGTATTCCCGTCGAATCCAGCGCACTAACGACCTACAATTCGCCCTACTCCGATTCCTGGAGTCTGCTTGACGGCTGGCTGCGCGTGGAATACCTGAACAATTCCGGCCAATGGGTTCCTGTAACCCAGGAATGGCTGCAGCTGGGATTTGCGCGGGGCACAACGGCCCCAACGGCCAACTCGGCGGGCTCGCCTGCAACCGGGACCAAAAATCCAATCAATCCGAACGCGATTCTGATTTTGCAACAGCCTGCTGATCGCTCTACGGCTTTCGCGCTTGCGGCAGAACCATCGGCGACCGGCGCGCCGTCCACTGGGACTCCCCCGTCGTGCAAAACGTGGAACGGGGGTCACACCATTTGCACAACATGGACTCCGGGCGTGCCGCCGCAGCTTGTGTCGGATGCGGGACAAGGAGGGGAATGGGCATTTGGCGTTACCCCGACCACTCCCTCTACAGCGACGACCCCACAGAGCCTCACCGAATACAACTGGTATCCCATTAACTTCTACGATGCACGCGAAGGCGAGCCTCGCGACATCAACTGGAACACCCTCGCCAGCGACAACAGTTGCACAACCAACGGCGTGATGAACGCCGTCGAAATCGATGTGGGCAACCTGCAGCAATGGCTGAAGAACAGCACGAGCGGCAAGCTTGTGAATTCTTCCAACCAAAACGGCTATATTCTGTATTTCTCCGATCGCCGCGGCATGCTGCCGAGTAAGAACGCGGTTTCTTCCCACGCTGCGGGCACCAAAACCGGGGACTCGGGACTTGAGGACACGATTAACGCCTCCAGTGCCGCCGGCACACCCACCGGCACGCTGGAGACAAAGATGACCGGCCAGACTGTTTCTCCCGAGGACGACAATGGGAACGGCCTGCTTGACAATTGGGGTGCCTATAACCTGGGATTGGGCTTCTACGGTACGGTAGCCAGCCCGAATAGCGCCGCACCCATCAACACGCTTATCGCCAGCACCAACCCGAAACCCGACCCCTACGGCACGATCGCTGCCAACGGCGGCAATCGGATTAATTCGTGCGGCAGAACCGCTCGCAAGAACTGGGTGAGCGGCGCACGCCATGTTTTGAAGCTCGTGGATGGATCACTCGGCAATCTGCCGCTCAACCCCAATCCAATTACCTTTAACGGGGTCACGTATAACGGCGGATTCACCGTGGCATCGGAGAATCCCGTGTACATCCAGGGCGATTACAACAGCAACCCGACCGACACGACGTGGAATGCGACCCCTACGGATAAAGCTGGCATGGCGGCGGCCGCTGTAATCGCCGATGCGGTGACCCTGCTGTCAGACAGCTGGGACGACAGAATAAGCATGCTGGGGAATCCGACTCTCGCGGATGGCAATCCCGGCGACACATCGCCCAGCAACTACCAGAACCGGGTGGTGAACACAAGCGGCTGGTACCGGGTGGCAATCGCCGCCGGGAAGAATATGACATTCACATACCCGACGACGGCTTTCCCCAATCAGGCTGACGATACCGGCACCGACGGAGGCATCCACAACTTCCTGCACTTACTGGAAGACTGGGGTACCGTCAACAACGTCACTGAGAATTACAAGGGTTCGCTGGCCAGCCTGTATTACTCGACCTACAACACCGGGTTCTACAAGTGCTGTACCGCCGTATATGGAGTTCCAAGCCGAAATTTCTATTTCGACCTGGACTTCGAGAGTCCCTACGGCCTGCCGCCTGGAACACCGATGTTCAAGGACGTAGAGAGCTTGGGCTATCGGCAGCTGTTCGCAGCGCGCGGCCTCAACGGCAACTGAACCCGCGACCGTCGAATCATCCTTCAACCCCGATCCGCAAGGATCGGGGTTTTTTACTTGCGCGAAACGGAGCGCTGCACAGCTGCTGCATATGATCAGGGTGCTGGCATCGCTGCGGCCATTTCCGGAAGAACTTCAGTGACGTTTCTGTGCCGGAGAAGCGGGCTCGTTTCCCTTTCGAGGCGCGGGCTCGGGCGGGGCGGTGACGGGCGAATCGTTGGACCAGCAGTCCGCCAGGATTTTCCATGTGCCGACGGGCTGGCGGACGAGTACGATCAGGTATTTCCCGCGTTCTTCGCGGCGTTTTCCCATCGCGACCGGAACCAGCATCTTGCAGCGGCCAATATCCATCGCGATCTCGCCCATGATTTCCAGTCGCAGAGATTCCATTTCGACATCACCCAAACCGGCCTCCAGCATCGACAAAAGAAATTCGCGAATGGCAGGCAGGCTGCGCACCGGCGGAACGCTGGACCGAATCAGAGTCGAATCGGCGGTGTAGAGTTCGACGAGGTCGTCGATGTGCCGCGTATTGCAGGCTTGGGCCCAATCCTGGACAACCTGGCGAGCGGCAATTTCAGCGCGTCCTCCCGACGCCGGGCCGGCCGAACCGGGCGCGCGGCCACGAGGCACGGAAGAGTCGGGCTCGGCCGCCGGCCCAACCGCGGACGCGTTTTGGCCGGGCACCAGATGATGATAATGATGGTGAACGTGCTGCTGATTGGCGGCTGGCGCCGAGCCGTCCCGCGCAAGCCCACACCACACGCAGAAACGCGCGGTCGTCGGCAGAGTGCCCCCGCAGGCGCCGCACGTGTTCGACAGTTCGGCAGCGTCGTTAAGCGCCGCCAGGTCCTGTGCCACGGGCGCGCCGCCCGACATGCGCTGGATGGCTTCCACCGCCGCAGCTACTGCATCCGCATTCGGCTTTGGCCAACGGAAGTTGGCGGGAAGGCGGAGAAAAAAATCCTCGATCTCCTGGCTTCCGGGAGGCTTTTCGTCGGACTCGGCAGGTTTCGGTTTGTCGCTCACGGGCAACCTCGTTCGGGTCTATTGTAGGAGAATTCGCTCATTCCCGGACGCTGAATCGTACACGGACCTCGGATTCGGTAGGCACGCCGTTGCAGAGCGCGGGGCGGTAGCGCCAGGCGCGCACCGCGCGCAGTACGGCAACGTCTTCGTCGCTGCCTCCACTGAAAAGCACGAAGGCGCTATGCACGCGTCCATCGGAACCAATGATAAAGCTGACGCGCACGAGAGGATTGTCGGGCTCGAGCGGCAACAAGGGATCGGGAGTCAGTAAAGCCTCGGCTGGCTGGATGCTCTCACACATCGGCACGCTCAGCGCCGGCGACGTGGGCGTGAGTTCGGCAACGTGCGCTGGCGCGCGGCGCAACTTGCGCTCGACTTGCGAGAGCGTAATGCGGTTAGGCTTGACGCGCGCCGGCCGGACCGCGGAACACCACCCGGGCATGCACCCGACGGCCAGCAACAACAATATCCAGACGCGTGGTACAGAAACCGAAGGTCCCCCGGGTGCACCAGTGGTGACCCGTGCCTTGTTAGGTCCCTCCTTCGCGCTCGCCCCAGGACACGACATCGACGTTGCTGGCGCAATTGTTCTTCCACCGTTGACGTCGAACTAAGTCGTGTATTATCAATACATTACATCATCTTTCTATCCATAAACTCCAACCGACTTCAGCCGTATCTGCAATTGCTTGCAAATGAGCGTCAAGCCATGGCCGAACCGAACAAGTCCACGGTGATCTTTCTACCTTGCTGTGTGAGCTACGTCACAGGGCCGACTCAATTCAAGGCGCAGAATTAAGTTGACATTGGGCAATCTGTGCTGGGCACGCAACGAGCTTCATGGAGGATGTCATGTTCGAGCAAGAGTTGGAGCTGGAGAAAAAAAGTTCATCCATTCTTCCTTTACTTCTGATGGTCACCCTGATTGTGGGGATCGCCGGTGTGGCTCTTTACTTCGTGCTGTGGAGCCGAACGGAACTCTCCGCGGCTGAAGCGAGTCCAATTGTGTTGGCTGCCCTTGAGCGGCTCGGCCCGGCGACCGTGCATTTTGCCACTGGCGAGGTGGAAGACCAGACAGCACCCGATCCGCGCTATCGGTTGCTGGAAAAAGCTGGGTATCTCAAAATCGGTAAGGAGCAGAAAGGAAAGACTCCCATTTCGTTGACTGCCGAGGGCCAGGCATGGTTGACAGGGATTGCGGGCGTGAAGGAAAAGAAGACCGACGAAGGCATTGAGTACATTGTGCCACTGGCGCAGCGGAAGCTGGTGCAGATGGGAAAGATCACCATGTTGAGCCCCATGAAAGCGTCGGTGGACTACACCTGGAAATGGGAGCCGACCAAGGCCGGCGAATTGCTTGACGCCGCTGGACCGGCGGTAAAGGCTTTCGGTACCTATGACCGCTCGACCCTGATTGACAAATTCGGAGCCGCTTTCTACCACGCCGACCCGACCAAAATCACCATACTGCTGGCCAAGAGAGACAACGGCTGGGAAATTACCCGGGAGTAGCGAGACACACAGGATTCTCCGCAAACCAGCGGGATAAAAGGCCCTGCATGCAGGCTCGGAGAGTGTGAGCCGCGGCAGGGCTTTTGAATTCTTCAGCGCTTAATGCAGTCCGTTCTGCGTGAATTTGTAAGCGTTGTTCACTCCTTGACCCGTTAGGTAGATGCTGGAAGCCTGGCCGTCCGTACTGTAATTGTCGACCACGATTCCGCTCGGTCCGCCTTCCATGGCAACCATCGTCGGCGTTGCGCTGGCGGTTGTGATCTCCACTACGCAACCCGAGGTCCCCGATCCGGTGCAGTCCTCGGGAAATCCGAAGAAGAAGTAGTCGGTGCCGTTCGCGCCGCCAACATTGGGGTTGAAGAATTCAGTCCATGAAGTGCAGCCCACTCCAGCGGTCGTGAGAAGTTGATGCGAGGACGCGGGCGAAGTATTCATGAGGCGGCCAACGAAACCAAACGAGTAGGCCCAAGGCGAGGTGTCAGCCCCAGCTCCGGTCCCGCAGGCATAGATTGCACCACTGGATGGATTTGTATAGTAGGCGTTGCTGAGAGCGGGTTGATGCGTATTCAAGGTGGTCCCGGTGGACGCCCCCACACCGATCCGGGCTTTTGCGAGCTGAGTAAGAGTGGTGGTATCGGCCTGGACCACCACTGCAGAGGTGCCGTCATTGGCGCTGACAGCGAAGGTCGTGCCGTTCGTGACGTCGACAATCGGTGGCGCGACCACCCCAGCGTTCTTACCACCGTGCGCGCCGACAATCAGCGCAGAGATCGCACCGTTTGTCGTGTTGATCTCGTACAGGTCGCCGTCTTTCCCCCCCACCAACAGCAATCCGCGTGACTTATCCAGAACCGGAGGGGTGAGGAAAATGCCGCTCGCCACCGTTACCGGCCACGGAGACCCGGCCAGCGCCGGCGTTCCGCTGAAGACGTTTATGATTTTGTAAATAATCCCTTCGTTATCACCCACGTAGACAACGTCGGAGCTGTAATCGATCCATGGAGACGAGGTCGTATTCGTGAAGCTGGAATAGGTGAGAGAAGTCATCGCGGCGGGCGCCGCAGCCGTGCTGACCCCACCCTGCCCAGCTGTAAACGTCAGGACATGGAAAATGGACGCAGTTCCGAGACTCTCCACAAAGGCGATTTTGGTCCCGTCGAGGGAAATTACCGGAGAAGTTACAATCTTGCCGCCCGATACCGTGGTCGCGTTGTAGGCAAACATCACGCTCGGGCCAGTAGCGCAGAATCCGCCGGTACCCGCATAGAGATTGTTCAATCCCACCAGATTGGCTTGGCCGCCGGTGGCGCCAGCTGTGGCCAATCCAAAAACTACAAAATCGCTCTCGCAATTGGGTTGAGCATTCGGATTAAAGGAGTACTTGGCCGGATACATTTCGGCCGAGACATGGCCTTTGCCTAGAGCAACGCTCCAGTCACGATCGTGGGTGTTGGGATAGATCGGTTCCGCGCCGGCCTCGACTTCTGGGAGAGCATTCGCACGGTGCGCTTGAAAGCGCTGCATCACCTGGTGCAGGATGCGAGGCTCCTGGTAGATCAGCTCCGGGTTCTCCGCAAGTCCGTCGAGGGTAAACGCGAGGTTGTGGTCAGACCAGTCCTGGGGAAATCCGTCAGTCCGGGGAGCAGCCGCTTCCTGGGCCCAAAGAGCAGCCGCTAGCAACAGATAGCCCACGCACCACGCAGCCATGGCGTACCGATGGTGAGTATTCACAGCTCCCTCCAGTTGCGTTCGGATTCGGTTATTGTAGCCGCTTTCGATTCTTGGCGGGGGTGACTGATTTTAGACAGTCTCTGCGGAGCTTGCCTGGCAGGCCGCTCGATCTGCTGCCGCAAACCCGTGCGCCATTTCCGATTCCGCGCCGTATATGGAACAATGATGGACTGCGAACGCAGCCCGACCCCATGACCCTAGCGCCGAACAGCCTTCACCTTGCACTTCTGTCGGCGGCAATTCTTGGATTTCATCACGGTTTCGACTACGACCACATCGCCGCCATTACCGATATCACCAGCGTGCAGAATGACCGCTGGCATGGCATGCGACTGGGTTTGTTCTACGCCCTGGGGCATGCGGCGACCGTTGCCGTCCTTGGCAGCGCCGTAATCATCTTCCAACTCTCGCTTCCGCACGGCCTGGACCGAATCGCAGAAAGGCTGGTCGGCATCACGCTATTGCTTCTGGGTATCTACGTTCTGGGATCGCTCTCGAAAGGGAACTCCGCACCGCAAAGCCGCTTTCACCTTATGGCGAAGGCCCTGCGCTGGTTTCACTGGAAGATGAAGAATTATTGGCATGACCATAAGCATCCGGCGCCGGAAGACAAGCGTTGGAATTACACCCCCAGATCCGTTGTTATGGTCGGCCTGGTGCATGGCCTGGGAGCCGAAACGCCAAGCCAGTTGATGATCTTCCTGCTGGCGGCCAATCTGGGCGGAGTAAGCAAGGGATTCATCGGTTTGGCGATGTTTATTTCCGGACTGCTCGTAATGAACACGATTATGACTGCGCTCTCGGCGGGAATTTTCGGTGCCAGTTCGCGCTTGCCTCGCTTACAGTTCGTGGTTACTGCCTTGACCGCGATTTACAGCCTCGCCGTCGGAGCCTTTTTTCTGTTCGGCTCCTCAGCCCTGCTACCGCCGCTCGGATAAGGCCAGCCCCCGGGCCTTCGCAATTAGCAAGTATCTCCGGGTCATTCTTGCCGTTCATTCTCGCGAGACTGCCACGTCGCCTTTCTTGTTTAAGCTAATAATCATGACAAGGTAGCCCACCTAGTAATACAATGGCCGACGGAACTTACCCGAGGGGGGTATTTCGAATGACCAATCTAGCTAAGGCGCTGAGCCGGCTCCGCGAGGAACGCCGCGAAGCACAACACCAAGTCCAGAAGCTTGGGGAAGCGATCTCTGTTCTCGAGAAGCTAACTCGGGGTTCGGGCATAACCGTGCATGCGGGCTCTCCGCATCGTGCAAAGCGTGTACTCTCCGCTGCAGGACGCCGGAGAATTTCTCTCGCTCAGAAGGCGCGCTGGGCAAAACTCAGGCAGATGAAGAAAGCGGCTTGAGAATTTGGACGGGACACAGTCTCGCGAATGTTTTCGCGAGACTGATGCCCGCCAAAATTTGTTCTTCCCATTCTGCTTGGCTGCCAGTTCTCGAGCAAGAAGCGGCATGTTGGCAAGCTAGGCGTGTCCGCCCCCGAGTTCGCGAACGATGTTCCCCACGAACGACTTGGCATCTCCGAATAGCATCAACGTGTTATCCAGATAATAGAGCGGGTTATCAATCCCGGCGAATCCTGGATTCATGCTGCGCTTGATCACCATCGCGGTGTGGGCTTTGTCCACATCGAGAATCGGCATGCCATAAATTGGGCTGGTGGTATCGGACCGCGCCGCGGGATTAGTAACATCGTTTGCTCCAATCACCAGCGCGACCTCGGTCTGCGGAAAATCTCCGTTGATTTCATCCATCTCAATCAGGCGATCGTACGGGATATCGGCCTCGGCGAGCAGTACGTTCATGTGACCCGGCATGCGTCCCGCGACGGGATGGATCGCGAAGCGCACGTCCACTCCGCGCTTCGTCAAGGAGTCGTAGAGTTCGCGCACCTTGTGCTGAGCCTGCGCCACGGCCATGCCATATCCCGGAACAATGATGACGCGATTCGCGGCCGAAAGAATGGCAGCTGCTTCTTCCGGAGTCGCGCTGCGAACGGGCTTTGCTTCCGCCGCCGCAGCCGATATCTGCACCTGTCCGAACGCACCGAATAATACATTCGTGAACGAGCGATTCATGGCCTTCGACATGATGATCGAGAGAATCAAGCCGGAGGACCCGTCGAGCGCACCCGCGATGATCAACAGTTTGCTGTCGAGCACAAAACCCATGGCGGATGCCGAAAGGCCGGCGTACCCGTTGAGCAGCGAGATTACGGTTGGCATGTCGGCGCCACCAATGGGAATGATCAGCAGCACGCCGAATATCAGGGCCAGCAAAACCATGAACGGGAACAAGAACTGGCGCTCGGGATGAAGCACCAGTGTTACGGCGATGACCACCGCGACGGCGAGGAGCAGAAAGTTGACCAGGTTCTGGCCTTTGTAAGTCAATGGCCGCTGCGGCAGAATCTCTTGCAACTTCCCCGCCGCCATCAAGCTGCCGGTCACAGTCAATCCGCCGAGAATGACCTCGATGGAGAGTATCGACATCATGAAACGGGAAATTGCGGGCGCGCGAAGGTAGAACTCAGCTGAGCCGACCAGCGTCACGCACAGCGCGCCGAACGCGTGACTGAGCGCGGTTCGCTGGGGAACGGCCGTCATGGCGACCCTCCCCAACGGCACACCGATGATCGTGCCCAGCACGAGCGCGATGGCGATCAGGCGGTAGTCAACTAAACCATTGCGCAGCAACGTGCCGATAATCGCCAGCACCATGCCGGCTTCGCCCGCCCAAATACCGTGGCGCGCCGTCGTCGGCGAACTCATCCACTTGAGCGAGAAGATGAAAAGCACGCTCGCGATGAGATACAAAACCTCGATCGCGATCTGGCCCCCAGCAAATTCGGGGCTCATTGTTTTGTCGCCGGACGGCTGGATTTGAACATCTTCAACATGCGATCGGTAATCAGAAATCCGCCCACGATATTGCTGGTGGCGGCAACGACAGCGATGAATCCGAAAATGGCCGCCCTCGTACTTTTGTGCTCGCCTACCAACACGATCGCGCCCACCACGGCAATCGCATCCAAAGCGTTGGTCAGCGACATCAGGGGCGTGTGCAGTAACGGTGAGACGCGCCGGATTACTTCAAATCCGATGAATCCCGCCAGCACAAAGATGAATAATGCGTCGATGAGGTTCGAACTGCTGTTCATCGTTCCTCCGTTTGAAATTTCTTCGTTCCCAGCGCCTCTTCAGCCTTGCCGGGCAATTGCGGGCAAGCCAAGAAACTCGCGCACTCGCGGCTGCACAATCTCGCCCCCATGGGTCAGCAAGGTTTCGCGCACAATTTCGTCTTCCAGATTCAGATTCAACTTCTGATCCTTCACGACGTAGGTGAGGAAGGCAGTGAGATTGCGGCCATACATCATGCTGGCGTGATACGGCACGCCCGAGGCCACATTGATCGCCCCCATGATGGTGACGCCGTGCTTCACGACCGTCTTGCCGGTTTCGCTGATCTCACAATTGCCGCCGCGCTCGGAAGCCAGATCCAGAATGACCGAACCCGGCGCCATTCCCTTCACCATGTCTTCGGTCACGAGCACCGGCGATTTCTTGCCGGGAATCACGGCTGCGGCAATCACTACATCGCTTTCCTGTACGACCTTGCCCAGCAATTCTCGCTGCCGACGGTAGAAGTCTTCGTCCTGCGCGCGCGCATAGCCGCGAGCGTCCTGCGCGTCTTTGGCTTCAATGGGAAGCTCTACGAAACGTCCACCCAGGCTCTGCACCTGCTCCTTGGCCGCCGGACGCAGATCGTATGCGGAAGTGACCGCGCCCAACCGGCGCGCCGTGGCAATCGCCTGCAATCCGGCCACTCCGCACCCGATGACAAACACGCGAGCCGGGGTGATTGTGCCGGCGGCCGTCGTCATCATGGGAAAAAGACGCGGGTGGCAGTCGGCGGCCATGATCACCGCCTTATACCCGCAGATTGTCCCCATCGACGAGAGCGCATCCATGCTCTGCGCGCGGGTTGTGCGCGGCATCAATTCCACGGAGAACGCCGTCACGCCTGCCTGCGCGATCTCCTCAACAATTTCCTTTGATCCGAACGGCCGCAAGAAACCGACCAGAACCTGATCCCGGCGATAAAGCGGCACGTCCTGTTTTCCGTTGATGTCGTTCGAGCCGTAGCAAAGCAACTGCGTGACAATGTCGGCGGCGCCAAACACCGCGGCCCGGTCGGCAACCACCTTGGCGCCTTTTTCGGTATACAACGAATCGGGATAGCCTGCGTCCACTCCGGCACCCGCTTGAATGTGAACTTCAAATCCTGCTTTGGTCAGCGTTGGAATAACCGGCGGAGCCAAAGCAACCCGCCGCTCGCCCGGGTAAATTTCTTTCGGAACACCGATGATCACGAGGTCTGCCTCTATGCGATTTTACGTATTGCCATTGACTATCTTAGCGATTCAAGACCGAATTGCGCGCCTCACCTTCAAAGAAACTTCCGTCTGGCGAATTTCGGCAGATCGAGCATAGTTGAGTAGCTGAACGAGCGCAAATATCTGCCAGCCAATAATCCCGTACTTATGGCGCAAGGCTGATTAGTAAACTGCCAGCTTCCGCGCGGGCAGAAATCTGCGCGCAGTTCTCTACGATCCAGTCCGGCCCAGCACTTTCGATTTCGCCACGCCCGGCCGTTGTGAGGAACGCAATCACGCGAGCGCCGGCAGCCTTCCCCGCACGAATTCCGGCAGGTACATCTTCCACTACCACGCAATCAGAGGCCTCATGGTAAAGGATCGCCGCCGCCTTCAGATAGGACTCGGGATCCGGCTTGCCGATTTTCACGTCGGTCGATGTGACCATTGTTTCTGGAATCGGCAGACCCGCCGCGCGCAGCCGCACCTCGGCCAGCCGGCGCGTGCAGGAAGTGGCGATTGTCCAGCGGTCCGCAGGCAAACTTTCCAGCAATCGTCGCGCACCTGGCAGCAAAACGACTCCTTCGAGGTCTTCAATCTCCATCCGCTCGACCTCGCGGTCCTCCACCTGTACGTCGGACTTGGGCAAAAATTCGCGAATGGTACTTCGGCTTGGGCGGCCATGCGCCATCTTTACAACCTTCTCCGGATCAAAGCCATGGGCGACCGCCCAGCGACCCCACACACGGGAAACCGCCGGTGTGGAGTCCACAAGCACACCGTCCAGATCAAACAGCATGGCGCTGCAGCGAATGTCGATCATTTAGGGATGGAATGGAACGGGTCCAATGCAGCGGGCAACGCCTTGAGACTGGCGGACCTCATCATCGTTGGTGAGCACGGCAGGATTCAAACTTGAGGCGTTCACGCGGCGTCCGAGTCGTGCGCCGAAATCCCGAGCACCGCGAGGGACCTCCGCCATTCATCATTATTGGTGAGCGCGGCAGGATTCGAACCTGCGACCCACGCCTTAAAAGGGCGTTGCTCTACCACCTGAGCTACGCGCCCCACCGATTTCCAATCTAACATATTTTGTGTATCAGCCCGCAGCCGCCCCGCAAATGCGGTGACGCGGCCCTCATAAAAACGGTACACTCACGATCAATGGGCCGTTCCCGACTATCGTCTTTAAAACCTGCGCTCCTCTTTTTCGCGCTGGTCTCGACAACGCCTGGCCACGCCCGCAAGAAACCGGAATACCCCACGGTGCGCTGGATGGCGGGCGCACCAGGCTGCACCTTCGAACGCGGAGACGACGGCCGCTTCCGTTGGACGATGAGCGACAAGGATCTCGACATCACGCTGCTGGTGGATTCTCAGGAACTGACGAAAAGCCGCCACCGTTTCTATCATGTGTTCGGCGTTTATACCAGCGTGACCTATAAGGGACAAGGGAAATTCGATTATCGAGCTGACCTGCGGCTGGATTTTCTGCGCCATCACGAAATCGTCGAAGGTTATCTGGATCCGGCCGAACTTCAAAATCGCCTGCAGAACGATCTCGACACGCTGGTCTTCGAGACCGAGCGTCAGATCAAGAAAAATCCCGCCGTTAAAGAGGAAAAGACGGCCTCCCTGCAAAACTACGAGAAGGAAGGAGCCGAATTTATCGAGTTTCTGACCACCCAATACCTGGAACCGGCGATGCTCAACCCCGGTAATCCCGAGGCACACGGCTGGATCTTCTTCGGCACCAGCAACAAATGGATCGGCCCCTGGAAAGAACACGAGAATTTTATCCTTGAGATCAAGATGAAAAACAAGACCTGGCAGTTTCCGTTCTCGTTGCCGCCGTCGGGGGACGAGTTGATTTTGCGCAAGCCACCCGATTAATTCTGGCGCGCCGCGATAGCGAATAAGCCCGAGAAACTCGCGCGGCAATTCGACCGGAAATCTGTGTTACAGTTCCCTGCTCATGGAGAGCACTCCAAAACCCGCTTCCCCAGCCAATCAACCGGCGGTCGTTCTGTACTGTCCGGTGTGCGCGAAGGAAGTCGCAGATCCGCTGACCTGTGGCGATTGCTCGGCCGTCATCTGCCGGCGTTGCGGAACCCCGCTCGAATCCCCCGACGAACTGGCGATGGGCTGACGGAGTCCTGAAACGATCTGATGGAAACCATCTCCCCGGCCACGCCTCAGACGAAAGAAAACGCCACTGGCCAGCCGAGCCTCGTTCGCGGGCTGGGTTTGCTCGACTCGGTCTTGCTGCTGGTCAGCGGAATCATCGGCTCATCCATCTTTCTTACCGCCAAGGACATTGCCACCGCGTTGCCGAGTCCGGCGTTGTTCTTTTTGGTGTGGGTGCTTGGCGGATTAGTTTCGCTTTGTGCCTGTGTAGCCTTCGCCGAACTGGGATCGATGTTTCCCGACTCCGGCGGACAATATATCTACCTGCGCGAAGCTTTCGGCGATCTCGTAGCTTTTCTTTACGGATGGATGTTGTTTGCGGTCGCCAACGGTGGAACGATCGCCGCACTCTCGGTGGCCTCGGCAGCATATATGGGGAACATCCTGCCGGCCATTTCGCAGACGCACGTTATTTTTTCCGTTGCCGGCATCGACTTCACGCGAGCGCATTTGGTTGGGCTCGTCCTGATCGTGATCCTCACCTGGGTCAATGTCGTCGGCCTGCGCTGGGGCGCGCTGCTGCAGAACGTTTCCACCTGGACGAAATTCGCGGCCATGGCCGTGTTCGTGATCCTCGGATTCGCCATCGGCAAGGGACATTGGTCGAACCTCGCCGCGCGGGCACCCGGCGGGTTCGCCATGGGCCTCTCCCCGGGCCAACTGATCTCCGCGCTGGGAGTGGGCCTGATCGCGGTTTTCTGGGCCTACGACGGGTGGGTTTACATCACCTGGGTTGCCGGTGAAGTGAAGGAACCGCGCCGTAACGTTCCTCTTGCAATGGTGCTTGGCGTGCTCGCGGTGGGCGCGATTTACCTCGCCATGAACCTCACATATGTCTACGCTATGCCGCTGAGCGACGTGGCGAAGTACGAGACTATTGCTCATGCAGCGGCCGCTGCCCTGTTCTCACCCGCCGCCGCGGTTTGGCTGTCGGCCATGATTGCCATCTCGTGCTTCAGCGCGGCGGCAACCTGCACTCTCTCCGGCGCGCGCGTCTATCTCGCCATGGCGCAGGACGGCGTCTTCTTCAAACGCATGGCCGTCATCCATCCCAAGTGGCGAACGCCGGCGTTCAGCCTGATCGGCCAGGGCATTTGGGCGGCGCTGCTCACCATGAGCGGACGCTACGACCAGCTTTACACGTACGTGATCTTCGGCATGGTGCTCTCCTACACGCTCACCGTCATCGGACTGTTCGTATTGCGCTGGAAAAAACCCGACCTGCCTCGTCCGTATCGTTGCACCGGATATCCGTGGCTGCCGGGGATTTATATTCTGGTTGGCGCCGCCTGGACGTTGAACACCGTAATCACGCGACCGGCAGAAGCGTTCTGGGGCGCGGCGATCGTAGCCGCGGGCGTGCCGGGATATCTGTTCTGGAAGTGGAAGCGCCGGACCACAACGGCGAACTGATTTTCGCCCCACTGATCTCGCCGATCCGTGTCGCCGTCGTGAAGACAACCTTCTAAACCGGCACTGCAGTCTTTCGTTTCGGATTAAAAAACGGCAGCGGCACCACGGTCGCCGTCGTCTTCATGCGCTGCGCTTCGATCGTGAGTTCCATCTGGAGTTTCGTCCCTGTCTTCGAATACTCGCTGCTCACGCTCGCGAGCGCAATCAGCTTCTTCAGCAACGGAGAAAACGCGGTGGTCGTAGCCTTCCCGACCTGACGGTCTCCGGAATAGACCGGCACGGCCACACGCGAAGCCTGGCTGGGCGCCGCCGGAGACAACCCAAACTTATCGAACTGCTCTTCCACTTCCACCCAATCCACTTCAAGCCCCACCAATTGCCGCGCGACGCCATGCTTGTTGTCATGAATCAGCGCCCGTTTGCCAATAAAGTTCTCCTTTTCTAGGTGGACCATCTTCCCAAAACCGAGCTCATAGGGTGAGTACTTCTGCGACGGGATGAGCGCCTTTTTCGAACCGGTGTAGTCGACCTCAATCAGCAGTAGCCCAGCCTCCACGCGCGCCACATCCAGCGCCAGCATCCCCGCCGCGTGAATGTCGAACTGCTTACCCTTGTCCATCAACTCGTCCCAGACGCGCAACGCATTTCGCTCATCGTGAAGCGGGATCCAGATTTCATAGCCGAGATCGCCCGTGTATCCGGTGCGAGAAATGTCGACGGGCACGCCCGCGATCCGGCCGCTGGTCTTGCGAAAATACTTGAGATTTGGGATGTCGGCTTCGGCAACGCTCTTCAGCAACTTGGCCGACGCCGGCCCCTGCAGCGCGAGCGCAGCCGTCTGCTCGGAGATATCCTCGATCTCAACCTCCATGTTCACGCCGCTTTGCCGGAACCAGCGCAGGCTGGGATCGGCCGCCGTCCAGCGGTATTTGTTCTCTTCGAGCCGCGTAATCGTGCCATCGTCAATCACCTTGCCATCTTCGTCACACCAGCAGGCATAAATCACTTGGCCAACCGCTACTTTATTGATGTCGCGCGTGATCACGCGATTGACGAGCCTGGTCGCATCCTCGCCCGTGACCAGATATTTATAAAGAGGCGAGATATCAATCAGGGCGCAGGCATTACGGATCGCGTTGTACTCGTGCTCGTGGTGCACCTCATACACGCTCACCGTGTAGTAGCCCGACCACTCGCGATAATTCAGGCTGTGGCAGAGTGCAAACGTTCTCTCGTGAAACGCGGTTCCTATGGGCAAGACGGCCTCGCTGTGGGCTGAAATCTCAAATGCCGGATTATATGCAGCTGCGCCTTGCGGCATCAAGACACTTCGCACGCTGACTCAAAGTCACCGAAAGCGCGCAAATAGAGACAAAACGAATCGTTCTCGATAGAATAGCCCGACATTTTTGTTGACTTTGCAGGCCCTACTGTTTATTCCATGACAGCCGCTTCCAGCACAAACAAGTACGACGTCATCGTCATCGGCGGAGGCCACAACGGCCTTACCAACGCCGCCTATCTGGCCAAAGCCGGAAGGAAAGTTCTTGTGCTCGAGCGCCGCCATATCCTGGGCGGGGCTGCTTGCACCGACGAGGTCTTCCCGGGTTTTAAGTTTTCCGTTTGCTCCTACGTTGTTTCCCTGCTGCGCCCCGAAATTATTCGCGACCTCGATCTGCCCCGCCACGGCTTGGAAATCCTGCCGCTCGATGGCACGTTTACGCCGATGCCGAATGGCGATTATTTGTGGCGGGTGAACGACCACGGCAAAACGCACCGCGAGATCGCCCGCCACTCGCGGCTCGACGCCGAGGCCTATGACGAGTTCGGCAAGGCGATGCAAGCCATGTGCCGCTTCGTGAAGCCGATCCTCAGCGTGATTCCGCCCGATCCCTCCACGCTGAACCCGCGCGAACTGATGAAACTGCTTTTCATCGGACGCCGCTTTCAGGGCATGCCCAGCGAAGACAAGTACAACCAAGTCCAGCTCATGACCATGAGCGCGGTCGATTTTCTCGACCAGTGGTTTGAGACCGATGTGCTCAAGGCCACAATGTCGGCGTCGGGAATCATCGGAACTTTCCTCGGTGTGCGCTCGCCTGGAACAGCCTACGTTTTACTTCATCACTACATGGGCGAGATTGATGGCGCGTTCCGCGCTTGGGGATTTGCGCGCGGCGGCACAGGCGCCATCTCAAACGCTATTGCGGGCGCGGCCTGCGAGGCTGGAGCCGAAATTCGCACCGAGGCTCCGATCGCCCGGATTCTCATCAAGAATGGCCGTGCCTATGGCGTGGCGCTCGCGAGTGGCGACGAAATCCACGCGAGTGTGATTTCATCCAGCGTGGATCCGCGCCTCACATTCACGAAGATGATCGAAGCTGGCCATCTCCCCGATGAATTCATGGAGGGAGTGAAGCGTTACAAGTTCCGCGGCTCGTCCGGCAAAGTGAATATGGCGCTCGACCGCCTGCCCGAGTTCAAGTGCCTGCCCGGAACCGGCGCGCATCTGCGCGGCGCAATGTCCATCTCGCCCAGCGTCGAATATATGGAGAGAGCTTACGACGAGGCGAAATATGGGCACTGGTCCTCGCGCCCGTATATTGACATGGTGATTCCCACGCTCACCGACACATCGCTGGCGCCGCCGGGAAAGCACATCCTCTCCTGCTTCGTGCAGTACGCGCCGTACAAGCTCGCGCCGGGACTCGACTGGGACACGGAAAAGGAGAAGTTCGGCGACAACGTCGTGAACACCATTGCCGAGTATGCCCCGAACATAAAGGACATCATCCTGCACCGCCAGATCGTGACGCCGCTCGATCTGGAACGCGAATGGGGCTTGAGCGAGGGCAACATCTTTCAGGGCGAGCTTTCGCTCGAACAGTTGTTCTTCTTGCGCCCGGTTGCCGGGTGGGCGCAGTTCCGCTCGCCCATCAAGAATCTCTACATGTGCGGATCGGCCACCCATCCCGGCGGAGGCATCATGGGCGCGCCCGGGCGCCTGGCCGCGCTCGAGATTTTGAAGGACGCGAAAGCGGCCGCGTAGGGACAGCCGCCCTCGGCTATCCGGGAAAAAAGATGACAGATTCGCGCGACATCATCGTCGTCGGTGGCGGACACAACGGTCTGGTCACCGCGTTTTATCTTGCGAAAGCCGGATTCAAACCGCTGGTACTCGAGCGCCGCCCGCAGGTGGGCGGGGCCGCGATTACCGAGGAATTGCACCCCGGGTTCCGCTGCTCCACGCTTGCGCACTCGGCCGGGCCGCTGCGCGCCGACATCGTCCGCGACATGCAACTTGAACGTCACGGCCTGAAGTTCACCTCATCGGACGTCAGCACGGTATCGTTGCTGCCGGATGGCCGGGCGCTCGTGCTCTACTCCGATCCGAAAAAAGCCGCCGAGGCCATCGCGCCGTGGTCCGCGAAAGACGCTGCCGCATACGGTGAGTTCGCCGCGGCGCTTGGCAAGATCGGCAAGATTATTGGCGAGGCGCTCACGCTCACGCCACCGAATATCGACAATCCTTCCAGTGGCGATCTTTGGGGCATGCTGAAGACCGGCCGCTCCATTCGCAACCTTGGCAAAAAGGACCTGTATCGCGTCCTGCGTTGGGGGCCGATGGCCGCTGCAGATCTGGTAACGGAATTCTTCGAGACCGAGCCTTTGCGCGCCACGCTTGCCACGCGCGGAATCTTCGGAACGTTTCTGGGTCCATGGTCCGCAGGCAGCGCTCTGGTCCTGCTGTTGCGCGCCGCGGCTGATCCCTCGCCCGCGGGAGGCGTTCACTTCCCCATCGGAGGCGCGGGCGCCATTACCTCCGCCATGGCCGCAGCTGCGAAGGAAGCTGGTGCGGAACTTCGCACCGATGCGGAAGTTTCGGAGATTCGGATCAAAGACGGCATTGCGACTGGAGTCGTGCTTGCCTCCGGCGAGGAAATCGCAGCTCGAGCGATCGTCTCGAACGCCGACCCCAAACGAACGCTGATGCGTCTGGTGGACCCCATCCACTTGCCGCCCGATTTCGTCCAGAAGATCAAGAACTACCGCGCGCAAGGTACCGTCGCGAAAGTGAATCTCGCGCTTTCCGCGCTTCCCGAATTCACCGCGCTGAAGTCGCACGCCAATGGCCCGCTTTTACGCGGCCGCATTCAAATCAGCCCCGAGATTGACTACCTCGAACGCGCCTTCGACGAATCGAAACATGGAAATTTCTCGCGGCAACCCTACCTCGAAATTGCTCTCCCATCGATCACGGATCCGTCGCTCGCGCCGGCCGGGCAGCACGTGATGTCGATCTATATGCAATACGCTCCCTACAAGCTGAAGGTCGGCGACTGGGAGAGCCAGCGCACCGCGCTGGGCGAGGCAGTCGTGAAAACCATCGCACAGTACGCGCCGAATCTGCCGCAGATCATCCTGCGCCACCAGATCATCACGCCAAAGGATCTCGAAGAAACCTACGGCCTCACCGGCGGCCACATTTTCCATGGGGAACTGGCGCTCGATCAATTCTTCACCATGCGCCCCCTGCTGGACTGGGCGCGCTACAAAACGCCGATTGACCGGCTCTTCCTGTGCGGAAGCGGCACCCACCCGGGAACAGGGTTGACCGGCGGCTCCGGCGCAAACGCGGCGCGAGAGATTGTGAAGGCGCTGAAAAAATAATTCCATTTTCTGAAGAGGAATCTGAGTGAGCAAAGCGATCGCGAACCTGAAAGCGGCGCAGGAGCGGGCCATGGCGGGTAGGCCGAAAGTGGGCGGCTTTCCGTATCTGGCAGAGACCCTCCGACGTGCGGGTGTGACACGCAATCTCTGGTACTTGCCCGCATGTCAGAGTCTATATCTCACTGAGGACGGCCCGGTCGTGACGTTAGGAACACCGCTATCGTCGGGTACCGTCGATGTGCCTCCATTCAGCCGAGAGGCTTTGATTGCGGCGTTACGTACCGATCAAGCTGGAAAAAGCACGTTCCCGGAATTCCTGGAGGCTTCGTGGCGCGCCGGCGTCGTGCGGTACGATGTCGATCTCGTGGCGCGCAAGGTCGCCTATTATGGCTGTAACGGTGAAGAATACATCGAAGATTATCCACCAGCAAAGGTCGGGTAGCGGCAAGCCGATTTCAAGGGTCTTATGCACAACTCAGCCATCCTCCTCGTCTCCTGCCCCGACCGTAAAGGTATCGTCGCCACGATTGCCGATTTCATTTTCCGTCATAACGGCAACATCCTTTGCAACGACGAGCACGGCGACGAGGAATCCAACCTTTTCCTGACCCGCGTTGAGTTCGACGCCGCCAACTTCCAGTTCCCTCTCTCGGAGTTTGCCCAGCGCTTCGCTCCTATCGCCCGCGATTTCCAAATGGATTGGCGCTTGGCTCGTTCCACCGACCGCGCTCGCCTCGCCATTTTTGTTTCAAAGTACGACCACTGCCTTCAGGATCTTCTCTACCGCCATCAGAGCGGCGAGTTGCCCTGCGAGATTCCGCTGATCGTTTCCAATCATCCCGACAATCAACGGATTGCCGACTTTTATCGCGTTCCATATTTTGTCCTTCCAGTCACAAAAGAAAACAAACGCGAAGTCGAGCAGAAGCAGATCGATTTGGTCCGCGAGCACGCCTGCGATCTTATCGTGCTCGCCCGCTACATGCAGGTCCTGTCGAACGAGTTCATCGCGGCGTGGGGTTCTCAAAACCTGATCAACATTCACCACTCTTTCCTGCCCGCTTTCGTCGGATCCAGACCCTACCATCAAGCCTTCCAGCGCGGAGTCAAGCTGATCGGCGCCACCGCCCATTATGTGACCCCGGTGCTCGATGACGGCCCCATCATCGAGCAGGACGTAGTCCGCATTCATCACCGCCATACGGTCGACGATCTCATCCAGAAAGGTCGCGACATCGAAAAAATTGTGCTTTCGCGCGCCGTTCGTTGGCACGTGGAAAATCGCGTTCTTCTTTATGGGACCAAAACGGTCGTGTTTCAGTGATTTCCGGCAATCCCTCAAGAATCAGCCCGCATGCGCCCAATCCCTTGCTTTTGGACAATCGTGCCATGACTTCCGTAACCACCTAATTAATTGCACCGCCCTCTACTTTCGGCTTTACTTAAAGCACGACTGTTTTTCCGACGCCGATCGATTTCGAAGGAGCGAAATTTGATTGAGGACCCCAGATGGGAACTCGCTCTGCTGGCTACCGTGCAGGCCTTTTACCAGCGACTTTTGAGCGAGCAACTCGGAGGACAGCTCCCCGCCCCGGCCGATCTGGCGGCCGATGTCATCAGCCACACCGACGACGTACACTCCACCCTCCAGCAAATGCACCTTTGGATTCAACTGCTCGACATGGCGATTACCCCTGCCATGCTTCGGCTGGGCCTGACTTCCGATCTGGATGCCGAAGTGGCAGAGGCGTTGCTGCGCTACTTCGCTCGCCATCGCGACGATTCGGCCGCTAATCGCGATAAGACGGACCTCGTCGCCACTTTCCTGTTCCGTCACCCTCGCGTTCCCGGACAGTGGGAGCGTCGCGGCTATGGCTTGGATGGGTCGATTCCGCTATCGCCGTTCGAAATCGCTCTGCTTGAGATTCTTTCCGAGTCCGATGTGCCGGTTCTTCCCGAAGAGCACGTGCAGTTGTTACGTGAGTTTAGCCCTTTACTCGACCAAGCAAATCGCTTTCATGACTTCTCCGAACTCATGGATTCCGGCATCATTTCGCGCGTTCGCGAATTGAAAGCCTCGCTCGGTGAATCGATCTATCACCCGGGAGTTCTGGCAACGCTGGCCCGGTACAATGCAGCTTTTGGTGACCGGTTCAACTCTCAGTTTGCAGCCGCTGCGCAGGAGATCAAGGATTTTGCCCGGCAACTCGAGGACCTCGGGGGCAGCATTCTAAGCACAGTCGACGGCGTCGAAGTGACTGTCGACCACGTCGCGGCATTGAACGAGGAAGATCTGCTGAAGGTTGATTACGCGGCGGCTCTGGAGAAATTCCGCCGAGTCTCGCGCCTGAAAAAGGAACTGGAGCGCAGGCCGCCCATCCGCCGTTCGCCGCGGACATCCGCGCCTGCCGCCGCGCGGACCGCGCAGGCCGTCGGTGACGGGGGAGCAGCCGTCGCTCTCGCCCCTGAAACCCGGTATATGCCCGCGGCCATTACTCCGCAGGCGCTCTCCGTCGAAGAAGCCAAGCTCCGCCGAGTCGAAGAATCGGTTCGCGTCTTCGTGCGCGTGGCCGACCCGAAGTTCCGCCAGATTGTTCCGATGCGCTATTTCAATCTGATGCTGAGCCCCGCCGAGGTTGAGGCCTACACGGCCGATTATCTCGAACAGGCCAGCCCGCAGGCTGATGCAGCCCGCATGACTCTGCGGATCGTCGCCGTGACCGCTCGCATGTCAACGGAGATGGAAGAACTGAAGCGCTCGTCGCCCTCGAGCACCGTCTGGAAGCTCCATGCCGATTCGTTGGCTGTCCTTTTCGATCTCGCCAAACGCATGCCGGAAGAGCTGGATCGTCTTGCCAGCGCCAGCCAATCGCCTGCCGCCCACCAAGGCAACGCAGCACTGCACGCTTCGCTCGAAAAACTGCGCGCGCGCTCCGGCGAAGTTGAAAAGCTGCTCTCCGGCAA
Organism: uncultured Acidobacteriaceae bacterium; assembly: GCA_963791085.1. Lineage (GTDB taxonomy): Bacteria > Acidobacteriota > Terriglobia > Terriglobales > Acidobacteriaceae > Acidiflorens. The sequence continues at coordinate 2,476,322 of CAWBQG010000001.1, forward strand.
GTAGAAAACCTCAACACGAGATTTTGCATGAAATAAAAAGGGACGAGCGTTTCGCCCGTCCCCAAAAACTGCGCCTGCGGACGATTTAGTGAATGTCGAACTGCTCCTGATGGAGCGCCGGATCGGACTTCACGATAATCGTCTTCTTCGCAAGCTCTTCCATTTCGTTGAGCAAGCGGGCGTTGTTCGCCTTGAGCGCCTTGGCAACGTCCGGGTTTACCCGCAGCATCACGTCGCTGTGCTCCAGGTGCTGGGAAATCTTGCGCATCTCCACGTAGATTTCATTGCAGACCGTGTTCACGGCCTTCACAAAACCGGTGGCCTGACAGTACGGACAGGGCGAGCCGATGGTCCGCTCGAGCGACTGTTTGACCCGCTTCCGGGTAATCGCGACTAAGCCAAAATCGTTGAACTGCAGCACCTTTGACGGGGCGCGATCGGCGCGTAAAGCCTCTTCCAGCGCCTGCATCACCTTCTGCCGGTTCCGGCGCTCATCCATGTCGATGAAGTCGATGATGATGATGCCGCCCAGGTCGCGCAGCCTCACCTGCCGCACGATCTCGCGGATCGCATCCACGTTGGTCTTGACGATCGTATCTTCCAGCCGCGAGGTCTTGCCGACGTACTTGCCGGTGTTCACGTCGATCGCCACCAGCGCCTCGGTTTGGTTGATCACAATGTAACCGCCGCTCTTCAGCCAGACTTTCGACTTGAGCGCCTTGTTGATTTCCTCATTCAGTCCAAATTGTTCGAATAGCGGCGTGTCTTTCGTGTAAAGCTTCACGCGCTTCACCAGCGCCGGCTGAAACCGGTTGGCAAACCGCAGTATGCGCTCGTATTCCTGTTCGGCATCGACCCAGATTACGGAAAAGTCCGAACTCACCTGATCGCGCAACACACGCTCCACCACATTCAGGTCGTGGTAGATCAACGCCGGAGACTTGCTCTCCTCCGAGCGCGACTTGATTTCATTCCACAGGTTCTTCAGGAAACGTATGTCGGCACGCAGTTCCTCGTCGGACGCTCCCGCAGCCGCGGTGCGCACGATGAAGCCTCCGCCGCCATTCTCGCGCTCGCTTTGAATGATGCGCTTAAGCCGCTGCCGTTCTTCCTCGGAAGAGATCTTGCGCGACACGCCGGTGTGATTCACCGTCGGCATAAAAACAAGGAAGCGCCCAGGCAACGCGATGTGACTCGTGATGCGCGCACCTTTCTTGCCGATTGGCTCTTTGGCAATCTGGACGAGTATTTCCTGCCCTTCCTTTAACAGTTCGCTGATCTGAGGTACCACCTGGTTCTCACGGCTGCGAAAACGCCGGCGTTGGCCACGGCGTCCGCCGCGTTGCCGGTCCGAATCCCCGCCGCGCTCAAAACCGCGGCGCTGGGTCCGCTGCAACAGCCTTGCTTCCGGCGCCGGGGCGCGGACTTCCGCGCTGGCGTCAACCGTGCCTTCGCCGATTGCCTCGGCTTCCAGCAGTGCTTCCGCTTCGGCTTGCGCCTCCTCCAGTTCCAGTTCCTCAGCCTCGCGTTCCTCCGCTTCTAGAACCGCTTCTGGGATTTCGCCATTTTCGCCGGCTTCTGCAGTCTCGCTTTCGGGGAGAGCCGCTTCTCCAACGGCGCTCGTCAATAAATCTGTCCCCGGGGCATGCGTTTCTTCTTCTACTTCCTCGAAACCGGCGTCATCATCCAGTTCGTCTCCATAGGCTGCCAGATCGGCTTCCTCTTCTTCGATCTCCTGCTCCTCCACGTGGCCGTGACTCACGTCGTAACGGACCTCTGTCGCCGTCTCCTCCTGCGCCGGCATCCCTTCAGGAACTGCCAGAGCGGCCGCGAAGTCGGCTTCGTGCGGAAGTTCGTGTTCCGCCGTCACTTCTTCATCTGGTGCCGTGGCGGCTTCGGCCCGCATTTGGGACCTGAATTCTGCGACCGGTGGCGGCACGTTTGCCGATGCGCTCGGTGCATCTTCATTTGTTTCTACCTGCGTTACGTGATCATGCTGCTCGTGCAAGGGTTCGGAAGCATCGGAGGCGAAGATGGGCTCGTCTTCAGGAAAGCTCGCCGCGACCGCCTCGGGCGGTTGCTCCGCTGCCATTGCCGGAGCAGCGCTCTGCGCCTGCCGCTGATATTTCGAGATGGATTCGCCCGGCAGGATGATGGGTTGATATCCCGGAGGCGGGCCGTAATCATAATCGCGCCCTGGCCGGCTCGTTGAAGCCGGACGTTGAAAGCGCGAACTGCCGCGATCGAAACGTCCCCCTCGTTCGCCGCGCTGGTCGTTCCTCTGATCGCTCCTCGGGTCGCTTCTCTGATCGGTTCTTTGATCGCTTCTCTGATCAGGCCGCACTTCGCCGCGTTCCGAGCCCGACGGACGCGAGCGGTCTCCATTCTCCCCGCGGCGTCCGCGCCGCCGCCGGCGTCCCCGGAGGTCCCGACTCTCGCGCGTTGGCTCGGCATTATTCCCAGGCTCATTTCCGGTCGATTCGAACCCGGCGCCCTCGTTGGTCGTGCTTCCGGGTTCACCGGGCATTGCTTCACCGCCAGCCGTGGCAAATTCTGAGCGCCGCGGTTGCCCGAAGTTCACAGGACGATTTGCCGGGATTGCCTCATCCAGGTCTTCGTCCTGCTGTTCCAGATCCATGAAATCGGAAACATATAGAAACGCGTCGCGTTCCAATCCGATATCCACAAAGGCCGACTGCATGCCGGGCAGCACGCGCGTCACGCGGCCCTTATAAATCGATCCAGCTAAGGTGTATTCGTTTTCCCGTTCGAGGTAAATTTCCGCTAATTGATCGTCTTCCGTGATTCCAACTTTGGTCTCATGGGGTGTGGCCGATACAAACAATTCCTTGTTCATTGCTACTCCGGTTTGTTGCTCACCGGACGAGAAGCAAATGGCCGACGGAAGGATTGAGGGCGTTCAGCGTCGCTCCGGGTAGGAGCGGGCGAGTTCCCGATGCTCCCATCGGGAACTGCATTGCAGTAAATCTTTCTTAAATTTCTGCACTGATCGCGTTGAGCCGCTCTATCAGGCCTGTGGCCACTCTCTCGTGTCCCGAGGGGGCCGTTCCCCGCCTGTGCGGCTTCAATCCTGTCCGGCTTCCACTTCTGCGCCGGTTATCTGCCCTCCTTTTTCGCGAGGGCCTTCGTAATCTTGTTCCTTACTGATCCTGTTTCGCTGGCGCCGTTTCCGAGAGCGCCCGCCTTCTGCCGAACCGTCTCAATTCACAAACCGGCGCATCCGGACATTCATTACCATCCCCAGCGCCAAAAACATGAAAAGAACGGAAGACCCACCGTAACTCATGAGCGGCAAAGGTATTCCGGTGACGGGCATAAACCCGACCACCATGCCGACATTGACCAGAATGTGAAAGCTAAGCACAGCCACCACACCCATGATCAGAAATGCGCCAGCGCGGTCGGGCGCCGTTTGCGCATTCTGTGTCAAACGCATCAGCACTATAAAGTATAACAGCAGGAGCCCCAAAGCTCCTACAAACCCGTGTTCTTCGGCAAATGCGGCAAAAATGAAGTCCGTTTGCGGCACTGGCAGAAATGCCAGATGCGTCTGCGACCCCTGGCTGCTTCCCCAGATTCCGCCCGAACCCACCGCAATAAGAGACTGATTCACTTGATACCCGGAGCCCTGACGGTCCGCATCCGGATCTCGGAAGCTAGCCAAACGTTCCTTCTGATACGGCTTCAACACTTTGATCCATGCCACTGGAAGGAGTAAGGCAAGAATCACCAGCACAACCGTCGCCTGCTTCCAGCGCAATCCGCCCAGAAATAAACCCATGATTGCCACCGGCAGATACGTCAGCGCGGTCCCCAGATCCGGTTGCGCCAACACCAGCAGCATCGGAAAACCGACAATTGCGCCCGCTTTCATGAAATCCGGCCACGACAACTCCCGCTGCTGCATGTCGGCAAAATACTTCGCCACCGCCAGAATCAGGATCAGCTTCACCCATTCCGACGGCTGAAAATGCGACCCTCCCGGCAGTTTGATCCACCGCCGCGCCCCCAGGTACTTCTGTCCAAACAGACGAACCACGATTAAGGAAGCCAGCGAAACCACATACATCCAGTGGACTTGTTCCAGAAGGGCTTGATAGTTGAGCAGGCTGACCAGAAACATTGCGCCCACTCCCCCAAGAATCCAATAGATCTGCTTGATGTGGGCGCCCGCAAATTTGGTGTGCTCGGTCGCGCTGTGGATTTGCACCACGCCCAGTGCGCAGATCGCCAGCACGAAGCCCGCGAGCACCCAGTCGAAATCTCGGTAGGAAACGTAGCGCGACATGGATTTAGTCGCCCCCGGAACTCATTGGCAGGAACTCATTGGCAGGGATTCGTTGGGCAAGCCGGGCTGACCGGAGGCTCGTTCCGCAGCCATACCCAGATCCCGACTCCTCCAATTACAGCCGTGCCGCCATAAACCGCCCACGGCGAACTCATGATTCCGCCCCTCACGGCCGTGGCTGTACCCGCACCGCGCCGGCGCTTTTTCTTTTGTTTCTCGTTGTCGCTCGTGTCGTCCCGCGTCGCTTGTTGGCCCTGCGCCACCGTCGTCGTTCCCTGTTCGTCTTGCACGGTAACGTCGCCTTTGTTGGCCGCAATCTGTACCCGGCCATCGACGTCTACGACCTGAAACTCCGTCCAGGAAGCGCCCGCCGGCTTGATGGTCACGTCCCCGGCCCGCGCCGCCATCCCGCGCGACGTTGTCACCCTCACGCCGCCATGTTCAATTTCTACCGCCGGCCCTTCAAACTTCACCAGCGAATCCGCCATCACCATCACGCTCGATCCATTGCTCTGGATACTAGCCGTCGAATCCGGGCGCGTTTGCAGCAGGTCGCCCGAGAACATGGCCGCCGTCTTTGGCACCGTGCTCCCGTTCACCCAGGCCGAACCGCTGGTATACAACATTGCCGATGGGGATTCCCCAGCCAGTATTTGAACTGGAAACACTGCGACCAGCAAACAGCACAGAGCCGAGCGCAGTACTGAGCGCGCCTTGAGTTTGGGGGGTGAGGACATTTTTGAAATTTTAGTTATCGTACTCGCGCAAACAGTTACCGGTCAATGTGCTTATTCTATTTCGTACACTCCCGAGTAACTACCGCTCTCCGGGTCTGGCAGGCCAACCGGTTCGGCACTCACTGCCCGTGCCACGAGCGTCTCCCCCTCCACCCGTTCGACGCTCACTCGTCTCCACCGGTTTGCTTCAAGGCGTCCTGCAACCTTAACCTTCAGATAATTATCGGTGAGCGCTTCCGTGAAGTCCGCTCCGCCCGCCTGGAGCGTAATTGCTTCCACTTCCGTTCCCGCCAGCGCGCGCACAAAGGCCATTTTCTTCGCTGATGCGATCTCGCGCAGCACGCCGTTTCTTTCCCGCGCTACCCCCACTGGCACCTGTCCCTGCTGTTCGGCCGCAGGAGTTCCGGGACGCGCCGAGTAAGTGAACACGTGCAGATAGGTAAAGGGCAATTCCTCAACCATGCGCCGCGTTTCCTCAAATTCCGCCGCGCTCTCTCCCGGAAACCCCACCATCACGTCGGCTCCGATTGCGGCGCGCGGCATCGCGCTTCGGATATTCAAAACCTTCTCCCGATAGTGCCAGGGCCGATACTTGCGGTGCATGCGCCGCAACACAGCATCACTTCCGGACTGCATCGGCACGTGGGCATGCTTGGCAATCCGCGGGGATGACGCCATCAAATCAATCAGCTCATCGCTCCAATCCATCGGCTCAACCGAACTGATGCGGAGTTTCTCGAGAGACGTGCGGTCGAGAATGGCTCGAATCAGGCCAACCAATCGTTGGTCGTTCGTCGCTCCTCGTTCGCAATTCGACTCTGGCTGCGGGGGGCCTGCTCTCCCAACGACTAGCGACCGCCGTCCAACGACTGACTGAGAACTGTCAGCCGAGCACTGAGAACTGCTTTCCAGATCCCGCCCCCATCGCCCCAGGTTGATTCCCGAGATCACCACCTCGCGATAGCCCGCCTCAACCAGCGTTCGCACTTCATCCAGCGCGCGGGCCGCGGTCAGTGACCGGCTCTGGCCCCGCACATACGGAATCACGCAGAATGAGCACCGGTTATCGCATCCATCCTGCACTTTGAGATTGGGCCGTGTACGTTGGTTCGCCGCGTCAAATACCGGTGCGGCCATCAGTTCGGTGTGGGCAAAAATATCTCCCACTATGATGTTCCCGGTTGCTGTCCCACAGTTCGCGCCCTTCGCGATTGGTGGAGTCCGCAATTCCGGCTCTCCGGTCAGGATCTCGACAGGAACAAAACTGCCAGGTGTCATCTGTTTCGTCGCGATTTCCGCGGCCTGGTGCTTGTGCGAATTTCCCACCACCCAGGTCACACCCGGCATCGCCGCCAGTTCCCCGGGAGCCCGTTGGGCGTAGCATCCCGTAACCAGAATCCGGCAATGTGGATTGATCCGCTGCAACCGCCGGATCGAGGCGCGCGCATCTTTATCCGCGCTCTCCGTGACCGTACAAGTGTTCAGAACAACAATTTCTGCGTCGCGCGCTGTCCCGGCGCGCTCCAATCCACGCTCCAGAAACTGACGCTCCAGCGCAGCGCCGTCGGCCTGGGTCGCGCGACAACCAAAATTCTCTATGTAGAACCGCGCCACTCTCCTATACTAACCGAGTGGATGGCAAGCCGGGAGCGTTCGGCAGTCGTCCCCTGCTCTCGCTCGTGTTCTGCATCTCGAATTCTTCGAGAGGTGCAAATTGAAACGGCGCATTCTTCTCGTTGACGATGATCTCGCCGTCCTTCTGACGCTGAAGGCAGTCTTGGAACTCCATGGGTTTGAAGTGGAAACGGCGGCAAGCACTGCTGAGGCGTTCGCTCGGCTGGAGTCGGCCGATTATCACATGGTGATCAGCGATCTGCGGATGGAAACCGAGGAGGCCGGGATGGAAGTGATTCGCGCCGCTCGTCGCCAGCGTTATGATCCCGCAACCGCTCTGCTGACGGCGTATCCGCCCTCCGGCGACCACATCAACCGGGAGTATGCGAACGAAGAGCAACCTGAATCGATGCTCGTAAAGCCGCTCGGCACCGGCGATTTGGTCCGCCAGATCGAAGCCTTGCTCATCCGCCACGCCGACCAGCAGCAGTTTCGCCAGCGCCAATCCTCTGCCCAGGCGCAATTACGCCGCCGCCCCGCCAGTTGAATCTCGGCAGACAAACCTCAGCCTGTCCTGAAGGGAATCCTCAGGCGCTGGCGCGCCGCGCCTGCTGAAAACACTCGCGACACAGCACCGGCCGGCCCTGCGTAGGACGGAACGGTACCGTCGTCTCCTTGCCGCACTGCGAGCAGTTTGTACGCGTTTCTGTCTTCGCGTAACCATGCGGCTGAGAACCGGTGCCCAGCACCGCGACCCGCTTGCCCTTGCAGCCTTTGCAGCGTTTGGGTTCGTTCTTGAATTGTTTGTCGTGGAAAAACAACTGTTCCCCGGCGGTAAACACAAACTCCGTCCCACAATCCACACACTTCAAAATCTTGTCCTGGAATTCCATTGGAGAGGCGCTCCCATTCCCCGTACCTGCGCAACACGGGAGACCCGGGGGAAAGGATCCGGTTCACTTCGTGGGCAGGAGATGTACAACCCCCTCGTACACTAACCCATGAGTTCGGCCCGCCATGCGATGCGCGCTGCATGGCCTTACTTGATCTGGCAATGTGATCTTTCGAGCTGAGGTAGGACCGTCCCCCTCATCTAACGGCCCAGTCTCGGTTTTCTGTTTAGTCCTGTTCCTTGCGAGCTTTCTTGCGGCTGCGCTTGCGCGCTAATGCTTCCTTTACGCGCTTTCTTTCGCCGGGCTTCAGATAATACGAGTGACGCTTTACTTCCTTGATGATGTCCTCGGTCTGTACCTTCCGCTTGAACCGGCGAAGTGCGTTTTCGAGGGATTCTCCCTCTTGAAGTCGAACTTCAGCCAACGAAACTACACCCCCCTACTCGCCCTGACGGGACATACAGTTATGGCAAGGCTCCCGGCCATAAGTCAAGTGGAATGTGCACGAAATTTCCTCTTACGTCAAAAATTCAGCCGCATCGACATTTGCATCTGCCGAGGCGCGTACGCGCTCGTGGCCTTCATGAAATTTGCAGGTTGCTGATAATAGGCCGGATAAGACGGCCCTCCAGAAATGGGCGATTGTGTGTACTTTACGAACTGTCCGGCTGAGTTGTAAAAGCCGCTGTCGGAAATGCCGTATCGCTTGTTGTCGCGATTGAATAAGTTGAAAGCCTCCCCCGTCAGCTCCAGCCGCAGATACCCGCCGAGTTTGATCTTCCTCCCCATTCCCAATTCCATGGTCGCGTAATCCGGGCCGAGGAACGCATTCCGTCCATATCCTGCCAGCCGATCATTGCCGTCGTTCCCATCCTGATTCGGATCGCCCGAAACTGCCGCGTTGGCCGGACGTCCCGATCCATACGTCATCACTCCAGCGATCTTCCAGTGCTTAAGCATGGCAGGCAGAACTCCGCGTGCGCTGTCAAACCTGTGTGGCTCTTCGACCGCCGCAATCGTCAGCCGGTTTCGCTGATCGGTTACGCTGGGCCCGCGTTCGCTGTTCGCCGCGTAGGAATTCTGCACGGTCGCCGGCTGGCCGGCCACCAGCGCATCCTGCCCATCGTCAATCGAATGCGCCCACGTATATCCCAGCCGGAAATAAAGCCCACGCGACATTCTCTTCTGTAGTGACACGGTCAAACCGTGATACACGCTCGAAGCCGCGCTCTCAAACTGATCGATCGCCCCCAATTGCGGAACGGGCCGGGCCAGAGGATTAATGCATGGGGGATACGGACAACTGATGCTGTACATGGTTTGCCAGGTCGCGAACGACTCAACGTTGTAAAAGCCATTCTGGAAGGTGCTGCCTGTCGCATCATAGATCGGATAGCTGTAAAACGTCGGCGCCGGAAGATTTACGTCCCGCGCCCGGATCATGTCCACCCCGTGTACATAAAGGTAGGAGAGTTCCCCCGTGAATCCGTCCGCAAACTCCCGCTCCAGCCTTAGGCTTGCCTGCTCCGCCCTCGGCGTCTTGAATCCCGGACCGAACGCCGCGACTTCGTTCGTCGCATACTGCTGCCACGAAGCCGGCAGCATGCACGAAACCGGACCTCGCGGACAGTTCACTGCCACGTTCGGATACGTCGGAAAAACCTGGTGCTGGAAATAGTCCGTGTTATCGAGCGACAGGAACTCGTTCGTGATTCCGTTATCGTTGATCACCGCCGACTGATAAATCTGCGGGATTCGCGTATAGAAAATCCCGAATCCCGCGCGCACCACCACCGGTCGCCGATCGCCCATCGCGTAGGCCAGCCCAATTCGCGGAGCAAAGTTCCTGTCCGGCTCCGGCATCCATCCCGCCAGCGGCCACAATGGACTGCTCGCCATTCTCGGCATCGTGAAGGTTTGCAGGTCGTAGCGCATGCCCAGGCTCGCCGAAAGCCGCCGCGTAAGCCGTACCGTGTCCTGCACGAAGGCCGCGTAGTCGCTGCTGTCGGGATGCGAAACGGGATTGCCGAAATTCTGCACGTAATAGCGTGCCAGATTCGCGCGTGCCCCGGTCCAACTCCCCGCGTCCGCGTTCCAACTCGGCATTACGGTGTGCGCCCATGCCCGGAGCGGTGTCAGTTCCAGCCCGCCGTGCATCGGCTCGAACGTCCACGGGTTCACCACCACGTAATCGAAGATGTATTCGCCGCTGTAGAGGGACGGGAAATAGTTGTAGTCCCAGGTTCGCATCGCATCCCCGCCGAATTTCAATTCGTGCCGGCCTCGGCTGACGCTCATGGTTTCGGCTAAATGCAGTCGGTGTTCCCGCGTCTGCCGCGGCAAAATCGACGACTCGCCCATGTCGTCAATCCAGTTATAGATCTCTGTTGACGGCGCCGTCGTGTTCGGAAAAGACTGCTCCAGGTCGCGTGAGAATTGCGCCCGCAAATGGCTCGTCCATCGCGGCGTCAGGCTGCTTAACAAGGAGATCGAAGCGCTTTCCGTCCACACGTCTTCTTCGCCGTTTCCGCTCACGGCATCATTCGTGACCGGACTCGAAGGCTCGAAGAAAACATTGTTAGTTCCGTAGTAGCGTGACGTGCTCAGCCGCGCCGAAAGCAGTTCATGCGTGCTCAGCACCCGGTCCAGCTTGAAAAACCCCGCGTTTCCCATCAGCTTGGAATGGAACGTACCTCCCTGCGACGAAAGCTGCGCCGCCGCCGACAACATATTCGGCGGAACGCAAGGCGGCGCTCCCGCGCTGGCCGGCGGACAGCCGGGGACAATCGCCTGGTCGCAGGCTGTCCCGCCGATCCGGGCATCGCAGATCTCGTAGTCCAGAATTCCCGGATACGTCCCCAACTGCGGCGCCACGGTGGTCGAGCCGTCCAGAAACTCCACCACCATCGGCACGTGATAAATGTGCTGATCGTAACCCGCAAAAAAGAATGTCTTGTTGCGCTCGATCGGACCGCCGATCGTACCTCCAAACTGATGCTGTACGTTGATCGGATTAACGCCTGCAAACGCCGGTGCCGCCCCTCCCACCGAACTGTCGCGGAGGTAATAAAAAGCGCCGCCGTGCCAGCTATTCGATCCCGACTTCGTCACCACATTCACCACCGCGCCGCCAGCCCGTCCCGACTCGGCCCCGTAACTGTTTGACGACACGCGGAATTCCGCCACCACTTCGTCCGAAAACTGGTAAGGTGAGCGATAGCGTCCCCTCGCCTGTGCGAAAAATCCGTTGTTGTTGTCGACTCCATCCACCAGATAGCTCGTGTTATATCCGCGAATCCCGCCATAAGAAAGATCGCCATTCGATCCCGAGGTCAATCCCCGCGGATCCTGGGTCACTCCCGGCGTGAGCAGCAGCAGGTCCGTAAATCTCCGCCCATTCAGCGGAATACTCGAGATCGCCTGCTCATCGAGCACTGACGAAACTGCCTCAGGACTCGTCTCTACCGCCGGCGGCGCGCCTGAAACTGTGATGTTTTCTCTCGGGCCCGCAACCGTCAGCCTGAACGTCAACTGTTCGGCCGCTCCCACTTCCACCCGTATCACTGGAGAAATCTGCGGCGACATTCCCTCGGCTTCCGCGCGCGCCGAATAATTCCCCGGCGGCAGCAGATCCATCGCGAACCGCCCCGTAACGCCGGTGCCTGTGTGATAGCGAACTCCCGTCTCCACGCAGATCGCAACGATATCCGCATTTGTCACCGCCGCTCCCTGCGCATCGAGGACGCTGCCTCGCAACGCGCCCGTCGAGGCATCCTGCGCCCAGGCACACGTAGGTCCCAGAATCGCCGGCAAGAGAATCGCCGCCAGAAAAATCACTGGCCAGAAAGTCAGTGGGAACAGAAATATTCGGAAGAATGCAGAGCGGGAAATCTTACAGATGGAAGCCTGAATCAGCCAACTTCGCCGGCGCATGCCAATCCCCTCGTGTCCGAGACTCGGAATCGGAGGGGATTCCAGAAATCCTTAAAACCTGTATACCAAACGCACGCGCTCGCGAATGTGATTGCCGTACTCAAAAACTGTTCGATTTCTTTTGCCCGGCCCTGGCGGATTGCTGCTTGCCGCGTAACTCCCGACAGTAACCTCCGGGTTCGGTTCTCCGCCCCTTGCAAGGTCCAGCCTTTTCATGCCTTTCCGGCTTCCTGTGCAAAACTTTTCACTTTCAGAAAGCGCGCCTCGCCCGCAAACAATTGATAATTCTGTGCAAACAGTTTGGTCCACCCCTTGCATTTTGGGAAAGCATCGGGCGATCCCCTCCTGATAAGTGAACCGAGACAAGGTAAGTTGGAAGTAACTTCAGTAACCACAGGAGATGAGACAATGAAATGCAGCCGGAAAAATCAAAAAGGCTTTTCGCTTATCGAGTTATTGATCGTCGTCGCGATCATTCTCATTATTGCCTCGATCGCCATTCCCAATCTGCTTCAGGCCCGGGTTGCAGCCAATGAGGCCTCCGCCGTCGGCTCCCTGCGCACCATCAATACCGCTGAGATCTCTTACTACAGCAGCTTTCCGACGGTTGGCTTTGCGCCCACGATCGCCGCGCTCGGCGGCTCGACTTGCACGGCGCCTGATCAGACCAATGCTTGCCTGATCGATGTCCTGCTTTCTTCCGGCAACAAGAGTGGATACAGTTTTAGCGCGAATGGCATCGGCGCCTCGCCCGTTGGCACGTATCTTGCCGTCGGAATGCCGGTCGCTGGCAGCGGCAATCGCAGCTACTGCTCCACCGAAGATGGAGTCATTCACTATGATCCGTCCGGCACCGCCATCTCCGATCACGACTCCTGCGTGGCTCTCACGTCGCTGCAATAGATTCTCGCCCGTCTCCTGACAATAGCGGGAACTTCGATCCCCGAAGTTCCCGCTATTTTTCTTTTCCCTGCGCACTTTTCCGAATCAGCGATCTACCATCTAGTTGGCCACCGAAAGACCGCGCCGCGTTGCTACGGAAAAACCACCGCCGCATTCGTCGTCGCGGAAGAGCGGCCCTTCAGGGCCGTGAAAGCCGGGTCGAATTAGTCGGGGCTTTAGCCCCGGTGGTCGTTTCCGGCATCGCAACCCGACCTTCCCGCTCCTAATGCGCAGGAGCAGTTGCCGGAGCCTGTGCTGGCGCGGCCGGTTTTGCCCCAAAGTCCACCTTCGGCACTTCTCGCGCTCCCTCCGCCGCCTTGAAGTACGCGTCATTCTGCTTATATCCGGCAAAACCCGCGTAGAGATTGTTGGGGAACTTCAGGACATAGGTGTTGTAGTCCTGCAAAGTGTCGTTGTAGCGCTTGCGCTCGACGGCGATCCGGTTTTCGGTCCCCGCGAGTTCGTCCTGCAGGCGCATGAAATTTTCGTTTGACTTCAGCTGCGGATAGTTTTCCACGATCACCAGCAGTCTCCCGATCGCGCCGTCCAGTTGCCCGTTCGCAGCGATCTTGTCCGACGGCGTCTGCGCCGAAAGCAGCGCCGACCGGGCCTTCGCGATGTCGCCAAACACCGTCACCTCCTGCTGGGCGTACCCTTTCACCGTTTCCACCAGGTTCGGAATCAAATCCGCCCGCCGTTGCAGCACGATATCCACCTGCGACCACGCCGCCTTCACCGCCTGATCTTTCGTGACCAGCGTGTTGCGCACGCCCACGTACTGCCCGAAGCCGACCAGCACGATCAGCACCAGAACCACAACCACTGCAATTAGAGCCTTCATCTCGTTCTCCTAAACAAAATCGCTCACCCCGTTGCCACAAATACTCGCCACTGACAACGAATCACCAATCACGAATCCCTGTCTCTCTTCAATCCAGCATCTCATCCACCGCCGCCGTAATCCGCTCGACGGCTTTCAAGTAGCGCGCGAACACGTCATCCACGTTCATCGCCTTCCGATCCGCCTTGCGCTCGCGCAAATCGAATAACTGCAAAAACGCGCTCGCATCGAACCCGGCCTTAGCCGCCAGTTTCTCAACCGCCTCGCGCTTCGACGTGGCCTGCTTTTCGCCCAGCGCAATCAGCGCATGCCGCGCGAGGGTGCCAAACGCCGAAACTGACCGCATCAGCAGTTCCCATTTCGCGTCCTCATCTCTCGCCACCACCAGCAGCCGTTGCCGCAGCAGGATCGTCTTCTCGCGCAGCTCATACTCCACCTGCGCACGATGAAACGTCATCGGGATCTCAAGTCCCTTCAGCAAATCCTCGCCCCACAGCACGCGGTAGTTCTGCTGCATATCTAGGAATTCGATCGAGAACACATCTGCTCCCCGGCGCAGTTCCTCCGCCGTCATCAACAGCGGCGGATGATGCTTCTGCTTGGCCCACCACTCAACCACCGGGGCCAGCGCCGCAATCGCCGCAAACGAAGTCTCGCCCAGTACGCACAACAGGTTCACGTCCGAGTGCTCAGGCACATAATCGCCCGCCGCCGCCGATCCATAGAGGATTACCGACGTCAGGTTCGCCCCCGCCGTGTCCCGCACCCGCCCGACGAATTCGCCAATCAATTTTTCCGGAACCATGAGACTCTCACTTTCTAGTAACCGCCAAATGATCCGCCCCCACCCGTACTCCCGCCTCCGAACCCGCCAAATCCTCCACCACCGAAACCGCCGCCCCCGAACCCACCTCCCCCAAATCCGCCGCCACGGTAACCGCCTCCGCCTCTCATACTGCTCATCAGCACACCCCAAAGCAGTCCGGACAAGAACGATCCGCCCCCGCCGCGATAGCCGCCGCCGCGCGATGCCGCCCAGAGCACCAGAAGAACGATCACAACCAACACTAGCAGCAGGAGAATTACCGGGACCTGCGTTCCATTCGAATTTGGCCGATAGGGTGTCACCGGCTCTTGCGCCCCCGTCAGTGTCACGCCGGCATCTTGCGCAATCACCGACGCCACCCGGGACGTCATCAGCGTCAGACCTTCGTTATAGTTGCCGCCGCTGAGATACGGTATGGCTTCCCGGCGAAATCCACCGATTTTGCCATCCGGCAGGATCGCCTCCAGACCATAACCGGTGCTGGCTCCGAATTTCCGGTCCTGCGTGGCCAGCAGGATCAGCACCCCACGGTCGCTTCCCTTCTTCCCGATCCCCCACGCCTGGTAAAGCGCCACCGCGTAATCGAAGACGTCTTGCCCATCCAGCGACTTCACCGTTACAACCGCAATCTGCGCCTTGGCTTTCTCATCCACCTGTTGGCACAATGCGTTCAGATTCGCCACGGTCGCTGCATCCAGAACGCCGGCAAAATCATTGACGTAATTCGTGGCGTGGAGCGAAGCAATCGGTTCGGCCGGGGCGCACAATGCCACCGCCGCCATGAATACCGCGATCTTAAGAAGAAGTTTCACGGAGCAAGAAATTGTACAGGAGGAAGCAATCCGCCACGGGAGCACTCATCGCAACTTGCAATAAATCACGAAGATGCCCCGCGCATTGCATTGCTTTTTGCCTTCGCGCTCCACCCGGTGGGATACTGGATTCAGCGAGTTTCCCGAACATGACCACCCCATGTAACGCGCCTATATGGCTCCGCGATGCATTGCCCGATACCATGACCCTCGAAGATTGCCGCCGCTTCTACGCCGAGGAGATCCAGTACGCCGCCAACCTTCGCTCGCAGGCGCTCGTCGACGCTTTTGCCCGAGTGCCGCGCGAAAATTTCCTCGGCCCCGGCCCCTGGCAGATTGGAGTCGCCGACCTCACGACCGGCGGCGCCGTTGACTACCAGACCACTCCCAATGCCGATCCGCGCCATCTTTATCACAATGTCACTGTCGCACTCGATGCCTCTCGCAATCTCTGCAACGGCCAGCCGGGCTCGCTGGCGGCATGGCTCTCCGCCCTTGACCTTCAGCCTGGCAGCCGTGTCTTCCACTTGGGCTGCGGAGTCGGTTACTTCACCGCTATCATCGCGGAAGTGGTGGGAATTACAGGGCAAGTCATCGCCAGCGAGGTCGATGCGTCACTCGCCGCCCGCGCGCAACAAAACCTCGTCGGATATTCGAACGTGACCGTTCATGCCGCCGATGGGGCATCGCTCGATCCCGGCCAGTGCGATGCCATCTTCATCAACGCCGGAGTCACGCATCCTCATCCGATGTGGCTCGATCGCCTTGCCGAAGGTGGACGCCTGCTCCTGCCCATCACAATTCCTATGGGTCCCGGCCTCGGTAAAGGAATGATGGTGAAAGTCGCCCGTCAGAATGGCGGCTTCTCCGCCAAAATGGCCAGCTTCGTTGCGATTTACTCTTGCACAAGTGTGCGCGACTCTCAGCTCGAGCCGCTGCTGACAAAAGCCATGTCCACCGGAGCCTTGTTCAAGCTGAGGTCTATCCGCCGCGAGGCCCACGATCCGTCCGACACCTGCATCGTCCATAGCGAAGCCACGTGCCTGAGCGCCGCCGAGCCGGCCGCACAGCTCCAAACGCCGGTCGACTGATGCCCATCGAACAGCCTCAGCCCGAGCGGCTGTCATCCTGAGCGCTGCGAGGTAAGCGCGAAGCGCGCGTCTCGCGGAGTCGAAGAACCCCTGCCGCACAACAAAAGCCAGCCACAGCAACGCATTTCCTTTCTCGCCCAGCAATCTATCTCTTCAATCGGCAACGGCTTCGCTATACTTCTCCCCAACGTCCACCTCTATGAATCCCGCGGAACGCTCCCTCTCCGCCAATCTCGATCTCTTGCGCGCCATCGCGGTTGTCCTCGTCCTCGCGCAGCACCTGGCTCGCCGCATGTACGTCGAAACCTTCGCCGGTATGCCGACCTCCTCCTGGGGCCTTTTCGGAGTCCTGCTCTTCTTCGTTCACACCTGTCTCGTGCTCATGTATTCGATGGAGCGCAGCCAGCTCACGGGCTGGGCTCTGCTCAAGAACTTTGTCACCCGTCGCGTCTTCCGCATTTATCCGTTGAGCGTCATCGCCGTCCTTACAGCGCTCGCCTTACATCTCGACTCCGACATCAACGGCATTCGCGGCCTCTCTCGCGGACACTTCCCCGGCATCGTCACCGCCGCTTCCAATCTGCTGCTCGTCCAGAACCTGACCGACGTCAAGTCGATCGTGAATGTCCTGTGGTCTTTGCCGTTCGAGTTGCAGATGTATGCTTTCCTGCCTTTCCTTTTTCTCTGGATTCGCCGAGGCAGCCGAAAAATGGCATGGCCACTCTTCGCGCTCTGGATCGCCAGCGTCGGCATGGCATTTGCCCAGCCTCACATCCCACACTTCGGTCGCCTCTCGATTCTCCTGTTCATCCCCAACTTCCTCCCGGGAGTCATCGCCTATGCGCTCCCTCATCGCCCGCGCATCCCAAGCGCGCTCTGGCCTGTCTTTATTCTCTTGCTCGTCGGCGCGTTTGCGATCCGCCCCGCGCTCTCTACCGGATGGTTCCTCTGCCTCGTCCTCGGCTGCATGATTCCCCGCTTCCGCGAAATCCAGCGGCCATGGCTGCGCTGGACCAGCAACCGCATTGCAACTTACTCCTACGGCATCTACCTCTCCCACCAGTTCGCTATCTGGACCGCTTTCGGCGTGCTCGCCTCGCAGTCGCGAGCGGTCAAAGTTCCGGTGCTGGTCGCGATGCTGGTCGGACTGCCCATCCTTCTCTACCACGCCATTGAAAGGCCGATGATCGGCGTGGGTGTTCGCGTGGCCGCGCGCTTCTCCGCTCCGCCTCGACCGGCGGCAACGCCTGACCCGGCGCTCCAACCCATGCAGTCCTGACCTCCAGCCGAAGTCTCCAACCACCCATCACAAATCACGAACCACTTGCTCTCGCCGCTGCAATGAACCGCTTCTTCATGTTATTTTGACTATCGCCGCTATGATTCGCTCCTATAAAAACATCACTCCCCAGTTCCCCGACACTAGCTATGTTGACGAATCCGCCCAGCTCATCGGCGACGTGGTTCTCGGCGAACATTCGAGCATCTGGATGAACGCCGTCCTGCGCGGCGACGTGCACGAGATCCGCGTCGGCCACTACTCCAACATCCAGGACTGCTCCGTCCTTCACGGAATGAAAGAAAAATACGGCGTCTACGTCGGCGACTATGTAACGGTCGGCCACAACGTCGTCCTCCACGGATGCAAAGTCGAGGACCGCTGCCTGATCGGCATGGGCTCGATCATCCTTAACGGCGCCCTCATTGGCCGAGGCTCGATCATCGCCGCGGGCGCGCTCATCCCCGAAAAGACAATCGTTGAGCCGAATTCGCTGTGGGTCGGTTCGCCTGCGAAATTCCGCCGCCATCTCGTCAAGGACGACGAAGACATGATTCTCCGCTACGCCGAAAACTACCTCGGCTACAAAAAACAGTATTTGCTGGAGCGGAGAGAGGGATAGTGGAAGGCCCCTGTGGTCGCGGTCTTGTAGAATGAAAGATTTAGGAGGTAGATTCGCTAGATCTTTGAATAATAAGGGGTTGCGAGTAAGATATTTAAAAATCAACAACTTAGAGTCAGCCACTGAATGATCAAATCTCCCCGAGGAACACGCGACCTTCTGCCCCCCGATACTGCCCTCTGGAATTTCGTCGAAGACACCGTGCGCGACGTTTTCCGCGCCTACAACTTCCATGAAATCCGCACGCCGATCTTCGAATCCACGGAACTGTTCGCCCGCGGCGTCGGCGAAGAAACCGACATTGTCGCCAAAGAAATGTTCACCTGGTTGGACCCGCCTCCACGCGAGTTGCTGGAGAGCTATCTTGCCATTAAGCAGGGTAAACCGCCGATTGGGAAAATACTCACCCTAGAGAGCCTCCTAGGGTCCCAATCCCTAACCCTCCGCCCGGAAAACACCGCCGGCATCGTCCGGGCCTACATCGAGCACAAGCTCTGGGATCGCGGCCTGAACAAAGTCTTTTCAATCGGGCCGATGTTCCGCCGCGAGCGCCCTCAGAAAGGCCGCTATCGCCAGTTCTACCAAATTGACGCCGAGGTCATCGGCCCCTCCTCGTCCGGCAGCGAATCCCCGGCCCGGGACGCCGAAATTCTCGAACTCGTCGCCACCTTGCTCGACCGCGTCGGCATCAGGGACTGGACGCTCGAACTCAACTCGGTGGGCTGTCCCGCCGACCGCGTAAAGTTCAACGAAGCCTTGAAGAAAGCGCTTGAACCCCTTGTCGGCAAAATGTGCGTCGATTGCCAGCGCCGCGCCTTCACCAATCCGCTGCGCGTTTTCGACTGCAAAGTCCCCGAAGACCAGCCCATTATCGAGACGCTCCCGCGCATCAGCCAGTTCCTCGACGAGGGCTGCCGCACCCACTTCGAGCAGGTAAAAGAAATCCTGCGCTCTGTCGGTGTCGAGTTTGTTGAAAACGACCGTCTGGTCCGCGGCCTCGACTACTACACGCGCACCGCCTTCGAATTCACGCACGGCGCCCTGGGCGCGCAGAACGCAATCCTCGGCGGAGGCCGCTACGATGGCCTGTCAGAAGCGCTCGGCGGACCCGCCGCCCCCGGAATCGGCTTTGCGATCGGCGAAGACCGCCTCGTGCTTTCGCTGGCGGCGACTGCTGAATCGGTCATTCGCAAGCCCGACGTCTACATCGCGCCGCTCGGCGCAGGCATGAATCGCGAAGCCGCGCGCCTGGCGCGCGAGTTGCGCCGCCACGATCTGGTAGTTGAGCTTGGCGATGAAACTTTCCGCCTGAAAAAATCCTTCGAGGCCGCCGACAAGTTCAAAGCCCGTTACATCCTCATCGTCGGCGAGAACGAGGTAAAAGCCGATGCCTTCGCCCTGAAGCACCTCGCGACCGGCGAGCAGGTCACCGTCCCGCGCGCTGAACTCGCAGCGCGAATTGCGGAGACTGAGAAGGGCGCGTAGTCGCCTGTCGTGCGGCGGGCGGGACGCCGGCGTTACGCTCGTAGCTCGTGACTCGCGGTCCAACCCTCATTGACATCACCGCCCAGTCCTTCTAACATCGGCAGCCGCAAGCTTCCCTTCGAAAAATCCAATTCAAGGAGTTCTGCTCAATGAAGCGCAAATCGACCCTTCTGTTCGGAGTACTTCTCCTCGCGGGCGCGGCCTTCGCGCAAACGGAAATGCCCAAACCCGGCCCCGAGGTCAAAAAGCTGGACTACTTTACTGGTCACTGGATGTCAGAGGCCGACGTGAAACCTGGCCCCATGGGTCCCGGAGGAAAGTATCACGCCGACGACCACACGGAGTGGATGGACGGAGGCTTCTTCGTCGTTCTTCACTCGAAATTCAACGGCGCCGGCTTTCCCCCCGGCAGCAGCACGGCTTACATGGGCTACGATGCGCAGGAGAAGGTTTACACCTACGACGCATTCGACAGCATGGGCGAGGCGACGCACTCCAAGGGCTCGGTCGAGGGTGACACCTGGACATGGCTCAACGACATGAAGGAGGGCCCGCAAACGATGAAGGGACGCTTCACCATGAAGATTCTGTCGCCCACGGAATACAGCTACAAGTACGAAGCGTCCTCCGACGGCACGAAGTGGACGGTCTTAATGGAGGGCAAGGAGACGAAGCAGAAGTAAAGCGAGCCACGAGTTGCGAGCCTCGAGTCAAAAGCCAAGAGCCCAGAGCCGAACCTGCCATTTATAATCGTTCGTTCGGCATCAAGCGGGTGCCCCACACAATCGCGTTTTGTGCGATTGTGTGGGTCCGCATTCCTTCGCAAAAGGCGATTCCGTGCTCGATTTTCTAGGCGATCTCAGACGAACTCATATGTGCGGGGCTCTCCGCCTCGCCGACGCAGGCAAGAAAGTTGTCCTGATGGGCTGGGTCAACCGCCGCCGCGACCTCGGCCAGATCATTTTCGTCGATCTCCGCGACCGCACCGGCGTCGCCCAGGTCGTCTTCAGCCACGAACTGAACGAGGCTGTACACAAAAAAGCGGAACAACTGCGCAACGAATTCGTTATCGCCGCCATCGGCACGGTGAAAAAGCGCGACGCCGACACTATCAATCCCAACATCCCCACCGGCGAAGTTGAACTGGTCGTCGACGAACTCCGCATTCTCAACGTCTCGAAACCGTTGCCCTTCCTGCCTTCCGACACCGTGCTCGCCAATGAAGAGATGCGCCTGAAGTATCGTTACATCGATCTCCGCCGCGACGCGATGCAGTTCAACATCGAACTGCGCCACAAGGTCGCGCTCGCCATCCGCGACAACCTCGCCTCGCAGGGCTTTGTCGAAATCGAAACGCCCTTCATGACCCGCTCCACGCCCGAAGGAGCGCGCGATTATCTCGTCCCTAGCCGCGTGCAGCCCGGCATGTTCTACGCACTGCCGCAGTCGCCGCAACTGTTCAAGCAGATTCTGATGATCTCCGGCTTCGACAAGTATTTCCAGATCGTGCGCTGCTTCCGCGACGAGGACCTGCGCGCCGACCGCCAGCCCGAATTCACCCAGATCGATCTTGAAATGTCGTACCCGCAGCCCGAGCGCGTGTGGGAGGTTGTGGAAGGCTTCCTTATCGCCGCCTTCAAGGCGGCCGGCCATGAAATCAAAACGCCGTTCCCGCGCATGGACTACGACGACGCGATCCGCCAATACGGCATCGATAAGCCCGACCTCCGCCTCCCGGCTTTCACCGACGTGCGCGATTGCTTCGCGGCCGCCGATCTGGAAACGCTGGCGATTAACAAGGAGTTGCCCGTCATCGCGATCCGGATTCCAAACGTCGGCGAGTTGTCGAGAAAAGAGCGCGACGATATCAAGCCGCTGTTTATCTCGAAGGGTGGCGCGCGCCTTTTCGAAGATTTCAAGCGGATCGAAAACAAATTTGCGGAAGCCGCCGCCAAGGTCCGGCAAAAATCCGGCGCGCAGCCCAACGATCTGCTTGTCCTCGTCGTGGGCTCCGCGCAATCCGGCAAAGACGACCACCCCGCCAGCAAGCGCAAAGTCACGCCCGCCGAAGCCGCCATTTACGCGTCCGCCGGCCTGCTGCGCATTGCGCTCGCGCAAAAGTACGCCGACCGCCACTGCATCTTCAAAAAAACCGGCGATCCGGCTAAAGACTATCGCTTCCTCTGGGTCACGAACTTCCCCATGTTCGAGTATGACGAGACCGACCGCCGCTGGATGGCCGCCCATCATCCCTTCACTTCGCCGCACGATGAAGACATGGACAAGCTCGAAACCGATCCCGCAATGGTCCGCGCGCTCGCCTACGACGTAGTTCTCAACGGCACCGAACTCGGCTCGGGCTCCATCCGTATTCACCGCCAGGATGTGCAAAGCAGAATTTTCAGCGCGCTCGGCATGACGAAAGAAGAGGCGCAGTCTCGCTTCGGCTTCTTCCTCGAAGCGCTGGAGTATGGCACGCCTCCACACGGAGGCATCGCGCTGGGCCTCGATCGCATCGTGATGATCCTGGCCGGCGCCGACAGCCTGCGCGAAGTAATCCCCTTCCCCAAAACCGCCGCTGCCAAAGATTTGATGGTGGAAGCCCCGACACCAGTAGCGGACGGGCAGTTGCGGGAGTTGGGGATTGGTGTGGTGATAAAGAAGTAGGCCCTTCCACTTAGTGGCCGACGATGCGGAGCACCGGCATCGGTCAGGGGCTGTTTTTCGAACTTTGGGGACAGACCAGGGCGCAGCTTCCGTCCGGCAAATGATTCCGCTTCGCACCCCGCTCACTCTGGCGCGAAGAAAATTTCAACCTGTTCCGTGGTTTCTTCCGGAGCGGGCGCGTACTTCCACTGCATCACCGCCTCCGCAGCCGACTGAAGAAGAACAGGGTTCCCGCCCACAGGCTGGGTGTGTTTGACAGACCCGTTCGGAGCCACCACCGCGACCAGCCGCACCTTGCCGCTGAGCCGCGCCTGCCGGGCAACTTGAGGATACGCCGGAGGAACACGGCGGGTGACCTTCCGCTCACGCTCGGGCGCTTTGGAACCCTGCGCGGAAGCGGCGACCGAACCGGCCGTCAGCAACGCCACGAAGACAAAGATCCACAGTCGCGTTGGGCACCCCGGCGTCGCTGGTTTCATGGGAAGGTCGGAATTCGTTCCTGTCTAGTATCCAAAAAATCGGCACAGAGCAGAAACGTTTCACAGCTTTTGACCGTTACGAAGGTCACGAACGATGCCCCCAGATGACCCTGCGGCGGACGTCTTGCAGATCGCGTTTCTGCCTGTGGTGCGGGGAGTAGAGACGCGGCTTGGCGCGGCCCGCCCGGGTTCTGGGCCCACGCCCTGGAAGACACCAGCCCCTGTCGCCCAAATGTTCCGTGTCCGTTCGCCGCCCTACACTTCCCGTGTGATAGCGGTCACACGGTCGTGTGACTCCACCTACGGCGGCGGCATCGCCGGCGGGCAATACTCTTCGTTAGCACGAAGGAGTTTTGGCATGGCAGTACCATCGATCATCTGGCGGAATCCCAAATCAATCGAGCGGCGGAGGCTTTGGAACAGAGCACGGCGCGACGAAGCGTCAACTCTCTTTATCGTCGTCCGCTCCGGCGATCGCGACAGCGAGTGGGAAGGCCTGCCCAACCTCGAGATGATCGAAGGCGGCATTCCGGCCGCAAGACCCCGCGCAAGTCGAAACGCGCATTCGCACGCATAGGGCGCGCCGCAGGCGCATCATAGTCAGTCGCCACTTCGCCTTTACCCCACTGAAGGAGGGAAGGCCAGCCGCCAACCACTAGCCACCAACCGCTAGCTCTGGCACACTGGATTCCTGCCCATGGGAAAAATCCACGTCCTGCCGGAACGCGTAGCCAACCAGATTGCCGCGGGCGAGGTGGTCGAACGGCCGGCGTCGGTAGTGAAAGAGTTGCTTGAAAATGCGCTTGACGCGGGCGCGACGCGCATTCGCATCAATGTCGAAGCCGGCGGCAAAAAACTTATCCAGATCACCGATAACGGCTGCGGCATGGTGCGCGACGACGCCATGCTTGCTTTCGAGCGCCACGCAACCTCGAAAATCAAAGACACCGACGATTTGTTGAGCATCGCCACGCTGGGATTTCGCGGCGAGGCACTCCCCTCCATTGCGTCCGTCGCCCGCCTGCACCTCGAAACCCGCGCCGACGAAGAAGCTTCCGGCACCGTAATCGAAATCAACGGCGGCAAGATGATCCGCGTGGAAGAAGCCGGCCTGCCGCTCGGCACCTCGATCACCATTCGCGATCTCTTTTTTAATACGCCAGCGCGAAAGAAATTCCTGCGCTCGGAATCGACCGAACTCTCGCACATCGCCTCGCTCGTAACCCACTACGCGCTCGCCCACCCGGACAAGCATTTCGAGTTGCACTCCGCCACCAATGCATTGCTGGTAGCGCCGCCGGTCGCTGGCCACCGCGAGCGCGTCTACCAGGTGTTTGGCCGCGAAACGCTCGACCAGTTGATCCCGTTGGCCGCCTTGCAAGCGCTCGAGCGCGTCGGATTGCCGCAGCCTCCGCCCTGGCGGCGCGATCCTGAAGGAGAATTGGAGAAACCGGAGCCGGGCGATCTTCGCCTCCACGGCTTTGTTTCGAAACCCGAGATTCAGAAGCTCAATCGCAATTCAATCTTCATTTTCGTGAATGGCCGCCTTATTCGCGACCGCCTCATCCAGCACGCTCTCACCGAAGCCTACAGAAATATTCTGCCACCAACGGTCTACCCGGTCGTTCTCCTGTTCCTCGAAATGCCGGCCGCCGAAGTCGACGTGAATGTCCATCCTTCAAAGACGGAAGTACGGTTCCGGCAGCAAACAGCCATACACGATTTTGTGCGGGACGCGGTGCGCGAAGTGCTGATGAAGGCGCGACCCGTCCCGCAGTTCCTGTCGGAGATCAACGCGCAGCCCACAGCCAGCGCGGGCCTCACGCCTGGCACACGCGGCAGCAACGGAGAGCAGGCTCCGTGGCGAAATCTGTACGAGGCAACGCGAGAACAGACGCCGATGCTCGGCGGAGCTGTGCAGCCCAGCTTTGGATTACAGCCTCCGGCGATCCCGCCGGCAACTGCCCGGCTCGCCTTCGAAGGCGGAATTGCGGTCGAGGCCAACGCGGCCGTTTCACTGGCGCGCGCCCCCGAGCCTCTTGTTCCCGATCACGGCTGCGCTCCTCCCATTGACGCCGAGCCGCAAATCGCGCCCACACTCGAATCGCTTCGCACCCTCAAGGCACTCGGCCAGATTCGAAACTCCTTCATCCTGGCCGTGAACGAAGACGGATTGTGGATCATCGATCAGCACGTGGCCCACGAGCGCATCTTGTTTGAGCGAGTGCTGCGGCAGCGGGCCGCGCAAAAAGTTGAAAGCCAGCGTCTGCTCATGCCGCTCGTGATCGAGCTGACGCCCGCGCAGCAAGCCGTTTTTGGCGAAATCGCAGCCGAGTTGGAGCGCAACGGTTTTGAAGCCGAGCCCTTCGGATCGCGCAGCGTGGCCGTCAAAATCGCGCCTGCGGGCGTAGAAGCAGCACAGGTCGAGCACATGCTTCATGAAATCCTGGAGCAGCTGACGCGCGAAGACCAGGCCGTAAACCTCGAGACGGCGCGCACGCGGATTGCCGCGTCGATCGCATGCCATGCGGCGATCAAGGTCAACATGCCGCTCGAGCAGAATAAGATCCAGTGGCTGCTCGAGGAACTCGCGAAGACCCAGCACCCCATGACCTGTCCCCATGGCAGGCCGGTAGTGCTGCGCTACACCATGACCGAGATTCAGAAAGCGTTCAAAAGAATCTGACCCGCTCTTTGCTTCAGGCTCAACCGCGGAAGAAAGCCCTACAGCGCCGCCCCTCTTGACTCTCGCCGCCAAACCGCAAACACTATGTTCTAATCAACACCATGACCGACGCAGAACTCTTCCAGGCTCGCAGCCAGAAGTGGTGTCTCGAAGGCCCGCCTGTCCGGAGCATTGAGCAGGCGCGTGCCTTTCTGGAATCGGTAGGGTTCTGCCTGATGTATCCGACGCGCCCGAGTGTGCTGTTGCCGACCTTTATCGGCGCGTGGGTAGGCGCCGACGACCACCTGCCGCTCCAGCAGCACGCCTATGCCGATGCGCGTGCCACGGAAGCGACAAACCTCATGGTGCGTACGCTGCGCGATAAGGCGGCCTACGAAGCTCCTCTGTTTGAGGAAAACAACGCCTTCCTGGTCGCGGCGCGTGTGTTTCCTTTTTATTACGCGCTCGTAGGCGAACGGAACCCCAAGCAAGCGCCAAAGGCGGGCGCCCGCTCCGGATACTCGCAGCTAGCCTGCGACGCGTTTGAAGTTATCCGCCGCCGCGGACCGATTTCCAAGGCAAAGCTCGGCGAACTGCTGGGCGGCGCTCTTTCGACCGTCGGCCTCGACCGCGCCCTCGGCGAATTGTGGGCCAAGCTGCGCGTCACGCGCGTCGATTACTCCGCCGATGAAGGCTCGGTCTGGGATGAACTCGAACGATGGGCCCCCGACAAAGTATGGGAAGGTGTGGGCTTGTCGGCGGGCGAGGCGCTTTCGGCGCTGCTCTCGAAGTACCTGGATTGCGTAGTCGCCGCCGAGCAGGAAGAGGTTGAACGCTTTTTCTCGAATTTCGTTCCGCGCTCGCGCGCCAAAGATGCCGTCCGCGCTCTTCTGGCCGCGCGCCACCTCGCCTTCACTCGCGTCGGCAGCAAGTCACTTCTGCAGGTCGCGCCGCGGAAAGAACCATTCGTGCTGCGTCCACGCACAGCCAGCGCGCGGCCGGGAAGAATTGGCTGAAAAGTGCGGGAAGATGCGAACAGGTAAACTGACTGAACATTGGATCGATTTGGCCCAAAAAAGCCAGCGTGCTAATTACTCTTTCCGCCCATCCGTGTACAATTCTGGCTTTGCCAGATGATCGACCGTTCCCAGCGAAAACTCATCATTGCCATTGACGGCCCAGCCGGAGCGGGCAAGAGCACGGTAGCTGCCCGCGTAGCCCGGAAACTCGGTTACGTGAACCTGGAGAGCGGAGCCATGTATCGTGCGCTCGCGCTCAAGGCAATTGAATGGGACGCGTCGTTTGAAGACGAGCCGGCTCTGCTCAAACTGGCCCAGGACTCGCGCATTGCGCTCGAGCCAACACTGGGCGGCAACCGCGTGCTGCTCGACCGGCGCGACGTTTCCGCCCGCATTCGCGAGCGCGATGTAACCGAGGCCGCCTCGAAAGTCTCCGTGCATCCGAAAGTACGAGAATGGATGGTCGCCCGCCAGCGCGAAATGGGACTGGGAGGCGGCGTGGTCATGGAAGGGCGCGACATTGGCACCAAGGTTTTCCCTGATGCCGATCTGAAAATCTTTCTCGACGCCGATCCCGTCATTCGCGAGCAGCGTCGGCTCGATCAGCAGAGAGTAAGGGGAGGCTCCGCTGAATCGATGGCCGCTGAACTGCGTGAGCGTGACCACCGCGATCGCACCCGCGCCGCGTCCCCGCTGGTCGCGGCGGACGACGCCGTGGTGCTGGACTCGACCCACCTGAGCGAAGACCAGGTTGTCGCTCAAATCGAACAGCTCGCCGAAGGGAAGCTCGCCGCCCGGAAGTAACGAGAAATGTGCAGAGACGCGGCTTGCCGCGTCTTCAGACAGCCGGCCTCTTAGATCACGACTGTTCGATAGAAACGTCAGCCTGCTACACTCTTTACTCCATATATGAAAGCCCCGAAGGTGTTCATCTATTGCGCGCTCGCCGCGAGCTTTCCCGTCGCGCTCGCTCTCGCGCAGACCACGCCCCCAGCCCCGAGCTCATCCGCCCCGAGCGCAGCCGCCTCCGACCTCCGCACACCGGAAGAAAAACATCTCCGCAACGTGCGCCAGCTCACCTTCGGAGGCTCGAACGCCGAAGCCTATTTCTCGGCCGACGGCAAGAAGCTGATCTTCCAGTCCACCCGCGACAACCTGCAGTGCGACCAGATTTTCACCATGAACGTGGACGGCACCGACCAGAAGATGGTTTCGACCGGAAAGGGACGCACCACTTGCAGCTACATCTTCCCGCACGGAGACAAGATCCTCTATTCCTCCACGCACCTGGCCGACGCCGCCTGCCCGCCGCGGCCCGACTTTTCGAAAGGCTACGTGTGGGCCATCTATCCGGGATACGACATTTTCACCGCCAAGCTCGACGGCTCCGACCTGGAGCAGTTCACCACCACTCCCGGCTATGACGCCGAGGCCACCATCTCCGAAGACGGCAAGAAGATCGTTTTCACTTCCCTGCGCAACGGCGACCTCGATATCTACTCGATGGACGCCGATGGAAAACACGTCAGGCAGCTCACCCACGAGCTCGGCTATGACGGCGGCCCGTTTTATTCCAAAGATCGCAAGTGGATCGTCTATCGCGCCCACCATCCAAAAACGGGTGCCGAGATTGCCGAATACAAAGAGCTTCTCAAGCAGAACCTGATTCGCCCGACTACCCTCGAGATCTGGCTCATGAAGGCCGATGGCAGCGGCAAACGCCAGCTCACCAACTTGAATGCGGCCAGTTTCGCCCCATCGTTTTTCCCCGACGGCAAGCGCATCATCTTTTCGTCAAACGTAGGCTCGACCGGCGGCATGGGAAATTTCGAACTCTACACCATCAAGTTCGACGGCACCGGCCTCGAACGCATCACCGTCAGCGATGGCTTCGACGGCTTCCCCATGTTCAGTCCCGATGGCAAGCAGTTGGTCTGGATCTCCCACCGCAACGGCAAGCAGCCGCACGAAACCAACGTTTTCATTGCGGATTGGGTGGAGTGACTCGCGTTGAGCCGGAACGCTCGCATTGAGTAAAACCCGGTGGTTGCTTTTGGGGCGCGTCAAATTGACACCGATTTCTCGGCCTCGCGCAACAACTGCTCTTTAATCTTCCCGGGCAGCCGCGAGCTCTGCAGAATCTCCCGTAGCTTCGGCGGCGAGATCGAGTGCGCAAACGCCAATGCCCGCGCCAGCGACAGATACTCGGTCCTCAGCAAAGCAGCCTGAACATCGCGCCGATACGACCACTTCGCGTGCTGCGCTACCGCCTGAATCAGCGAAGAGCCCGCCTCCGGCTTCAGCACCGCGCGCACGACGAACGTCTCCGTCAGGCGACCGTTTTCAAGCGCGGCCCGCATGATGCGTTCTTCCAGATCACCCAGCAGCGCACCCGCGATTCTTCCCGAGGCACGCCGCGCCAGTGTCAGCCGCTCGCCCAGCGTGACGGTATTCAGTCGCCCCAACAAAGTCTCGTCGGCGGTCCGCTTCACATCGGCGGGCACGAGCGCCGAAAGCGCCACCTTCATCAAATCGAATGTATAAAACTGCCGGATCAGCGGCACCGATACATGCCGTGGAGTCTGCGGATGCGAGGCCAGCGCGATCTTCACCTTGCGCAGCTTTAGCAGCGACCGATTTCTGGAGAGTTCTTCGATCGCCTCGCCCGGCAATTCCGCGCGCTGGAGTAAGGCTAGGGCAAGATCGGCGGTGAGTGCGGGATCTCCCGCCGCGCGCACCAGTTCGTCGCGCGTCGCGCTGTGGACGGCCTCTTCCAACGGCGAGGCAGAGTTAGCGGCCGAAGCATCAGCCGGCTGCAGTTGCTCATCCCGCGCACGCATAAGATCTCAACTCTTGACCAACCTTAATTCGTTTCCCTGCGGCCCGCGGCCCGCGCCCGCGCCAACGCTCCCAGCACCGGATCCACGAAATCCTTCCGCGATTCGATTCCCGGAAACCTTTCATCGAGTTGATTGTAGAAAACGCGTCGTACCTCCGCCGACTGACGAAAGACACTCCCCGTTGTGGCCACCGGTACATGGGGCGGCGCAGGAGCAATGCGCTCTAACACGATGGCCGCGAGCGCCGTCAATTCCGTCCCTGCGCGCAAGAGAAGTTCCCGCGCATCGGAGTCTCCTTCCTCGGCAGCACGCAGCACCACGGGAAACAGGCGGGGAAATTCTGGCGGAGGAGTCGAGTTCGCAAACTGGATGGCCGCGTCGAGGTCGGCGAGTTTCCAGGTTTCCAGAATGTGCGCCGCGAGCGCCGTTTCCCGCCCCTCGTCGCGAGCCCGCAGCATGGCGGAAACGGCCTGCCGTCCGATCCACTGGCCAGACCCTTCATCGGAAATGGCGAAACCCCAGCCTCCCGCACGCACCGTATGGCCCGCGGCATCGCGTCCGAAAGCGACTGAACCCGTACCGGAAATTACGATCACTCCGGGCCCCGAACCGAACGCAGCTTCGAGCGCGATGACCGTATCGCCCACAACCTCGATCCGCACCGCCGAAAGCTGCGGGTCAAGCTCCGCCACAATGCTTTGAACTTTGGCGGCGACCTCCGGCCGTCCCGCCCCCGAAGCGCCAATGCAGATGTAATGAATCCCGGGGATAGAGATTTTTCCCACCGCACATATGTGGCGAATGACGGCGTGGAGAGCTTCCCTGGCCGGCCCCTCACCTAGACGCACAATGTTGCTCCCGCCCGAAACTGCCGTGGCCAACACGTTGTGTTCGTCGCCCAAAACGCACCGCGTCTTCGTCCCTCCGCCGTCGATCCCAAGGTAGTAAGCCATCGCGCTAGTTCTAACACAGGTTCGGCGCCTCGTTCGGCGCGCGGAACATGCCTGTACAATGCTCGAAAATAGCGATGCGCCTGAATCGAATCGACCTGTTTATCGTCGCCGCATATCTGGCGGGCATCACGCTGTTTGGCCTGCGTTTTCGCAAGCGGCAGCGCACCATGCGCGACTATTTTCTCGCCGATCGCGACATCCCCTGGTGGGCCATCGCACTTTCCATCGTCGCCGCTGAAACCAGCACCCTCACCATCATCAGCATTCCCGGCCTCGCCTACGATTCCAATTTCACCTTCCTGCAACTGGTCATGGGATATGTCGTCGGCCGCGTCATCATCAGCTTCATCCTGCTTCCGCAATACTTTCGCGGCGACCTTTACACCGCCTACCAGCTCATCGAGCGCCGCTTCGGCCCGCACCTGCGCACCGTAACGGCGGCCATCTTCCTCGTAACGCGCGCCGCTGCCGAAGGCGTGCGAGTCTATGCCGTCTCCATCGTGGTTTCCATCGCGCTCGGAACCGGCGAAATCACCTCCATCGCCATCATCACGCTGCTCACCTTGATCTACACGTTCGAGGGCGGCCTGGCCGCGGTCATCTGGACCGACGTCGTCCAGACCTTCATTTATGTCGGCGGAACGTTGGTCGGCCTCTTCACCATTCTTCACCTGATCCCCGGCGGATGGGCATCGGCGCACGCGATCGCCGCCAGTCTCGACAAATTTCGCGTCTTCGATCCCACCGTTGTAACGCACTGGCCGTTCCTCAATTTTGCCAAGCCTTATACGCTCTGGGCCGGCATCATCGGCGGCGCGTTCTTCACGACGGCCAGCCATGGCACCGACCAACTGATCGTGCAAAGGCTCCTCGCCGCCCGCAATCTGCGCCAATCGGTTACCGCCCTGCTCTCTAGCGGCGTGGCCATTCTCTTCCAGTTCGCGCTCTTTCTCTTCGTCGGCGTCATGCTCTTCGCCTACTATCAGGCTCCCTCGGCAACGTTCGGGCGAGCCGACCGAATCTACCCCACCTTCATCGTCACACGCATGCCGCCCGGCATCGCGGGTCTGCTGATTGCAGCCATTCTCGCCGCCGCCATGTCGAACCTGAGCGCGGCCCTGAATTCACTATCATCAAGCACGATGATGGATTTCTACTTTCGTTGGCAGCCCGGGACAGAGACAGCGGGACAGACAAAGACAGACGACTCCCGCCGTTTGCGACTGGCACGTTTCGCGACACTCGCCTGGGCGCTGGTGCTATTCGGCCTCGCCGTACTGGCCCTCCATCGCGTAGGCCGCGTCGTCGAAGTTGGCCTGCAGATCGCCATGCTGGCCTACGGCGCTCTGCTCGGAGTCTTCCTTCTCGGCGTCCTGACCAAACGCGCCACCGAGAGCGGCGCAATCGCCGGTATGATCGCAGGCCTCGCAATCGAACTCTATCTGTGGCGCTATTCGCAAATCGCCTTCACCTGGTGGGTCCCCATCGGAACCTGCGTGACCTTTGCCATCGGATACTCCGCTAGTCTGCTATGGAGACGGGATGAGCACTGACGCCACTGCCGACCAGGGGCACGCCGCGAAGGCCCGCCCCGAACTCGCCCGCGACCTCAAACTCTCCCACGCCGGGGCCGTCGTCGTCGGCACCATCATCGGCAGCGGAATCTTCCTCGTTCCGCAGGAAATGATGCAGGCCGTCGGCTCCGCTCGCATCGTTTATCTGGCGTGGCTCGTCGGCGGAATGCTTTCGTTCTTCGGCGCCCTCACCTATGCCGAACTGGGCGCGATGAAGCCCCAGGCCGGCGGCGAATATATCTATGTCCGCGACGCCTACGGCCCGCTCGCCGGTTTCCTCTACGGCTGGACCTGGTTCCTGATCGCCAAGCCCGCCTCCATCGCCACCGTCACCACCGGCCTGGTGCGCACGCTCGCCACTTTTCCCGTCTGTTCATTCTTATCGCGGCCCTGTTTTTCGGCAGGCTCCTTCTCGGTCACCTTCGGTCAGCTCGTTGCCATCGCCGCCGCTATCGCCATCACCTGGCTGAACTACATCGGCATCCGCAAGGCCGGAGAATTTCAATTCCTATTCACGCTGCTGAAAGTTGCCATCATCCTCGGCATCGTGGGCGTCGGTTTCAGCTACCAGGGTGGAACCTGGGCAAATTTCGCGACTGGGTTCGCCGGAGCCAAAGGCGGCCTCAGCGGATTTTTCGCCGCTCTGGTGGCCGCTCTCTGGGCCTACGATGGCTGGAACGATCTGAACATGGTGGCCGGTGAGGTTCGGAATCCTCAGCGCAACATTCCTCTTTCCCTCATCTGGGGAGTCGCTACCGTCGGCGCCCTCTACATCCTCATGAATGCCGCCGTGCAATATGCCATGCCGGCGTCTGCGCTGGCAGCCTCGGCACGGCCCGCCGCCGACACCGTTGCATTGGTCCTCGGCCGCGGCGGAGCCACTCTCGTCTCCATCGGCATCGCTATTTCCATGCTCGTCACTCTGAACGGCACCATCATGAGCGGAGCCCGGGTGCCCTTCGCCATGTCGCGCGACCGCTACTTTTTCAAGGCGATTGCCGAAGTGCATCCCCGTTTTCACACTCCGTCGGTTTCGCTCATCGTGCAATGCGCGTTGTCCATCGCGCTGCTGCTCGGCGGAGGCAACTTCCGCCAGTTTTTCTCGCTCGCCATTTTCGCCGAGTGGCTCTTCTATATGATTGCCGGCAGCACGGTGTTTGTTTTCCGCCGCCGCGATCCGAACGCCAATCGCCCCTATCGCGTCCTCGGCTATCCCGTCGTTCCGGCGCTGTTTATTGCAGCCTCGGCCGTCCTTCTTTATTACACCTTCACCGACAATCTCCGCTATTCGGCGGAAGGATGTTTGGCCATCGTAGCCGGAATCCCCGTCTTCTATTTTTTCGCACGCCGACGTCGGTTCTAACCGGAGGGTCTCATCCAATGGCTCTGGGCAGGCGCAGCCTCAGAGTTTTCGCAAGAAACACGAACGCTGGCATCGCCGTGGAAGAGCGGCCCTTCAGGGCCGCGTAAGTCGCGACGAACTTATGCGGGCTTTAGCCCAAGTGGTTGCTTTTGACTTTGCCACCCGGTTGTTGCCACAACGCTGATCTTCTCCTCATGAGGAGAAGCGGCTCCGCAAAGAAACCGGATTAGCGATTAACTGGTTACCAAAGGACACGCGCAGCCGACACGTTTACCCGCCCCCGAAAGTGCCCTAACTTGAAGACTCCAGCCCCAAGCGTCCTCCCCACGATTGGGTCCCCTTTTTGGAGTCAAGGGATGCCTACGTACGAACACGAGTTTCAGCTCGGCTTGTTACCCGAGAAAAAGACAGACTGGCGGACTTTCGCCGCCAGCTACGGGATTGTCACGGCACTTGTCGTGCTCCTCATCCTGCTCGGAATCCTCGTGCCTGACACGCTGAAGATCTTGCCGAATTATCATGTGACCGAGCTGATCCCGCTGCCCGCGCTCAGGCCGGAACCGCTGCCCAAGGCAAAGCCTCTGCCGGTCCATGCCAAATTGTTGCCGCCTGAGCCTGTTTTCCAGACGCCCAAACTGGTTGTGCCCCGCGAGATTCACGCGACCAAACCGCAGCCCCAGGAGGTTGAGGCCCCCAAAGTGGCATTGAACAATTTCGCGCCCGCCGTCTTGAAGCCGATTCCTGGAGGCGCGCGTCCGGTACTGATCCATACCGGCGATTTTCAGGGCAGCGCGGTAACACCCACCGTCAATGCGCCAATTCAAAAAGTGCAGACCGGTGGTTTTGGTGATCCCAACGGATTGAAACCCAGCGACAACAGCAAGCCCAACGGGAAGCTCATCGCCTCCGCCGCCGGTTCGTTTGACATGCCCGTCGGTCCGGGACAAGGGAACGGCTCGGGCGGCGCAAAAGGAATCAGGGGTATCGTCGCCAGCGCCAATTTTGGTGACGGCATCGCCACCCCCGGACGCGGCGACGGACGCAGCAGCGGCCGCGGCAGTGGCGCCGTCCAAACCTCCGGTTTTGCCACCCAGGAAATCGCCCAGAATGGGCCGCACGCACAGCGCATGGATACCGGACCGGCCACCACCGCAGTCGAAATCATCTTCAAGCCCAACCCGGTCTATACGCAAGAAGCCAGGGATATGAAGCTGGAGGGCGAAGTCCTGCTCGAA
The DNA here is from genome assembly GCA_963791085.1 of uncultured Acidobacteriaceae bacterium. Lineage (GTDB taxonomy): Bacteria > Acidobacteriota > Terriglobia > Terriglobales > Acidobacteriaceae > Acidiflorens. Next base: position 2,510,501 of record CAWBQG010000001.1, read on the forward strand.
GTGAATTTCTCGGCCACTGGGCAGTTACACGTAAATCGCATCGTCAAGGGCCTTGGTCATGGCCTGGATGAGGCCGCCATCGCCGCCTCCAACAAGATGCGTTTCAAGCCGGCTATGCATTATGGAGAGCCGGTCGATTCGACAGCCATTGTGCATGTGGTATTTCAATTGGCATACTGACGTTGGGAGATTCGTTATGCGCATTCCGAATTTGATGGTTTTGGCTCTGCTCGCTCTGGCGACCACGGCCGTTGCCGAAAAGAAGCAGTCGTCGCAGCCGGCACAGGCGCCCCAGGCCAATCAATCGCAGACCTCTCTGGCGCCGCCCACCACCATGGACCAGGTTATTGATCGCGTGATTCTCCGCGAGAAGGCTCTGGTCAAGTTTCTGGAGCCGCGCACGCCCATCGTCGAAACCTACCTGCAGGACCTGACGCAGGATCCGCAGATGGGACCGATTCCGCAGAGCGACCATTATTTTCTTGGCCGCATGGATCTGAGCGATTCGATCGACCGCGAAGACTATCTTTCGGAGAAGGGCAAGAGCAAGATCGGCAAAGACTCCGACGAAAGCATGGAAAAGCGTCTCCTCGGCGGCTTCTCGAAGATGTTCAAGTTCCAGTACCAGCCCCTCGGCTTCTCCTGGATGATCTACGCCGATCGCAACGAATTCGACCGCCAGCACTATGATTTTCATTATGCCCGCCGCGAATTTCTTGGCGATGTGCGCTGTCTGGTTTTCGACGTCATGCCCCGGAAAGATTCGGGCCACGGGCGTTTTCTGGGCCGCATCTGGGTTGAGGATCAGGACTTCAACATCGTCCGCCTGAACGGCACCTACGCGCACCCGTCCCGCAACTCGTACTTCTTCCACATGGACGCCTGGCGGTTGAACCTGACACAGGGCTATTGGGTGCCGTCGTACATCTATAGCGAGGAAGGCGACTTCACCGCGGGCGCGAAAAACAAGCTCGCCTTCAAAGCGCAGACCCGCATGTGGGGCTACAACCTGAAAGCTTCCGCGGCCAACGAGGAACTGACCCAGATCCGCGTCGACAGCGTAAAGGACGAGACGCCGTCCGCGCAGGACGCTTCTCCTCTGGCAGCCGAACGCGAATGGCAGCAGCAGGCCGAAGACAACGTGATCGAACGCCTCGAGAAGGCCGGCCTGGTCGCTCCCGAAGGTGAGGTCGACAAGATTCTGCAAACCGTCGTCAACAACATCGAGATCACCAATAACATCGACCTGCCTCGTCCGGTGCGCACCCGCGTTCTGACCACTTCCCCGCTCGAAACCTTTAGCGTCGGCAACACCATCGTGGTCAGCCGTGGCCTGATCGACGTGCTTCCCGATGAGGGTAGCCTGGCCATGGTACTTGCGCACGAACTGGCGCACATCGTTCTGGGACACAACCTCGGCAGTCAATATGCCTTCAATGACCGCATGCTGTTCTCCGACGAGGGAACCTTCGCCAACCTTGGCTTCAAGCACATTCCGGAAGAGGAAGCGGCCGCCGACAAGAAAGCGATTGAGATGCTGAAGACGTCACCCTACGCGCAAAAGCTGGACTCAGCCGGCCTGTTCATCAAGGCCCTACAGGCGCGCGCGCCGCAACTCTCGGCTCTTCTGCAGGCCCACCTCGGCAACAGCATTGCCGAAAACGGCACCGTAACCCGTATGGCCGCGCTGGCCAACGGAGCTCCGGCTCTTGACTGGAACAAGCTCGATCAGATCGCCGCCCTGCCTCTGGGTGGCCGCGTCAAGCTGAACCCGTGGGATAACAAGGTGGAACTGATAAAGGCGCAGCCCGTTGCGATAACCTCGGCGCGCGACAAAATGCCGTTTGAGGTCACGCCGTTCTTTCCGCGCCTGATGCGCTATACCGAGGTCAGTGTGCCGGTGCCAAGCTCAACTGCGCCCGCCACCGCGGCCACGACCGCAAACGCCAATCCGGTTCCGCAGAACTAGTGGAGTGGAGCGACGGGCGCCAGGCCCGTCCCGGCAGAATCAAGGCTGCTGCCAACAAGTTGAAGGAAGCGCAGGCTGGAACCGGGAGCAATTCCGGATTTCAGCCTGTGTCTTATTTTGGGGTAGTAATTTTGGCGTAGCGCCGGCACCTTGCCGGCGGTCCCGAGGGCGCCCGGCCATCCCGGCGCTAAAAGTGCCCCCGCAGGTCCGCGAATCGCTCCACAACCAGCAACCGTTGCTCGGGCGGCGCCTGTGCCAGTTCCTCGTGCTCCAGTATCCACGTGTTGTCGTGCGGCACAAAAACCGCGTGCAGGCCCGCCGCCAGCGCCGGATTGATATCCGACTTCGGACTATCCCCCACCATCCAGGTCTCATCCGTCGCCAGCCCATACTTCGCGATGGCCGAGCGGTACGTCGCCTCGTCTTTCTCCGCCACGATTTCCACCGCCGCAAAATACTCCTTCAATCCCGACCGTTCCACTTTCCCCGCCTGCTCGGCGGGATTGCCTTTCGTCATCAGGATCAGGTGATGCCGCCCGCTCAGGTAGTCGAGCGTCTCCGGCACGCCCGCAATCAACTCCACCGGATGCTCCGCAATCTGGTGCGCAAAACTCCGAATCCGTTCGTGCAGTTCCGGTGTCACCGGCTCCGCCGACAGCTTCTCAAATGTTTCCACCAGCGAGTGCGCGAAGCTGTGCAGCCCGTACCCATGTTTCACAATCGAGTCGCGCTCCACGTCGTTCAAAACCAGCCGCACCTGTTCGGGTGAGTATTCGCGATGATCGAGGAACGAGATAAATTTCGCGATCGCGCGCTCGAAGTAGACGTTGTTTTCCCAGAGCGTGTCATCCGCATCGATCAGCAACGTCTGCGCGCCATTCTGCTCCCACATGGCATCCATGATACAAGTCGCACCGGGCCGATCGCCCCAAAGCGAGTTGTCATCCTGAGCGCAGCGGCAGGTTCACGCGGTGAAGCTGCCGCGGAGTCGAAGGATCCCTACTCCCCGCCACTGCGTCCTGACAGCCCGACCGCCCCGTTTCCTGCTATTCTGAAACCCTTCCGCACAAAGGGTCGAAAATGAAAACCAAGCCTCTAGCCCTCCTGCTCGTCCTCGCATTGTTCGCATCCGCCGTCTCCGTCACGCTGGCCGCGGAAAACGCCTCGGCAGTAATCTCCGCCAAAGCAGATGATCCGATTTCTGTCTCGCCGTCCCACTTCAACGGCCAATCCTGGTGGAGCCACGTCAAGTTCCTCGCCGACGACCGACTCGAAGGCCGTGACACCGGCAGCCGCGGCGAACGCACCGCGCAGAAATACGCGGTCAAGCAACTCAAGAAAGCAGGGGCACAAGCCGCCGGCGAAAACGGCTTCTACCAGCCCGTAAAATTCGTCAAGCGCCAGATTGTCGAAAAAGACTCCAGCCTCACCCTCATTCGCGACGGCCGCCGTGAACCGCTCGTGCTCGGAAAAGACGCCATCATCGGCACTCGCATCATGCCCGCGCCCGAAGTCAGCGCGCCCCTGGTTTTTGTCGGCTACGGCCTCAGCATTCCCGAGAAAAATTATGACGACTTCGCCGGCCTCGACCTTCACGGCAAAATCGCAGTCATCTTCCTCGGCTCGCCCGCCGAAATTCCCGGGCCCCTCTCCTCGCACTATCAAGCCTCGGCCGAGCGCTGGAAAGCCCTGCGCGCCGCCGGCGCCGTTGGCGCAATTTCCATCCCCAACCCCGCTTCCATGGATATCCCGTGGTCGCGCATGGCGCTCAACCGAGCCCATCCTTCCATGGAACTCGACTATCCCGAATTCAACGAGACCGAAGGCGGCAAACTCACTGCAACCATCAATCCCGCCAGCGCCGAAAAGTTTTTTGCCGGCTCCGGCCACACTTTCGCCGAAATCGCCGCCCTCGCGAAAGCGCGCCAGCCGCTTCCGCACTTCCCACTCGCCGTCTCGCTCGAAGCCAAGACGCAGATCGAGGTCACGAAGGTGGAATCGGCCAACATCGTCGCCAAACTTCCAGGCAGTGATCCCACCCTCAAGGATGAATATGTCGTACTCTCCGCCCACCTCGATCACATCGGCATCGGCGAGCCCATCAACGGCGACCGCATCTACAACGGCGCCATGGACAACGGCTCCGGCAGCGCCCTTGTCCTCGATATGGCGGCCAGTTTCAAGCAGCATCCCGAAAATCTCCGCCGATCAATCCTGTTGGTTCTCGTCACCGGCGAAGAAAAGGGTCTGCTGGGATCGAAATATTTCGCCGCCCATCCCACCGTGCCCGCGAAATCCATGGTCGCCGATGTGAACGTGGATATGTTCCTTCCCATCGTCCAGCTCAAACTCCTCACCGTCGAAGGTCTCGACGAGTCCGATCTCGGCGACCGCGCTCGCGAAGCCGCCCAGTCCCTCGGCGTCAAAGTCCAGGCCGATCCCGAGCCGCAGCGCAACATCTTCATCCGCAGCGACCAGTACAACTTCATTCGCCACGGCGTTCCCTCGATCATGATGGAGTTGGGCGCCGAGCCCGGCTCGCCTGAGCAGAAGATTTTCAAGGACTGGCTGACCCAGCGCTACCACGCTCCCTCCGACGACGTAAATCAGCCAGTAGATCTCGAAGCCGCCGCCAGGTATGAAGAGATCGTCCGCGACCTGCTAATCAAGGTCGCCGACGAACCGCAACCCCCGCGCTGGAAGCAAGAGAGTTTTTTCCGCCGCTACACGCAAGGCAACTAGCGCCAGCAGGTTTCCCGATTCACGACTGGAATCACGAGCACGGTGCCCCAGAGCCTGTCCTGAGCTTGTCGAAGGCTTCGCGCCCAGCTTCATGGGCGCTAACCTGGGTGTCAGCCGCGACGTGTGTTCCACCCATCGCGTCATGGGCGATGAGTGGGCTTCGCCGCGACCACGGCTCTTGATTGTGATCCAGCTCCTTGACGACCTCTCTTATAATGGAAGTACTGTCATAGTCGATCCCGGCACGGCCCTCCGGCATTAAGTCGAGGTTCGAAATCGGAATCGACGTAAACCGACTAACTTGTTAGGAATCAATACTTTGCCTACAAGTAATTCCCGCTCAATACTTTAGCGGGAAATACTCGCTAACTATTGATTCCAATAGACCGTGGGAGGGAGGGGTACCCCTTGGAGTTTAGTGAACAACAAGAAAATGCCTCGCCCCCAATTGCCTCTTCCAGTAACCGCGAATCTCACTTCCAAACTTGTGCACAACAGATTTCTGCGATACTGAAACAGCCAACGGAGACATCTGCTTGAGTCATTATCTTCTCTCAGTGTTACTTGGAATTATTGAAGGCCTAACCGAATTTCTTCCCGTAAGTTCCACCGCGCATTTGCGGCTGGCCGAGGAACTCATGCACGTGCCGCTTTCCAGCGGTTACTGGAAGATGTATTCCATCGTCATCCAACTCGGCGCGATCCTCGTTCTGCCCATTTACTTTCGCGCTCACATCATCAAGCTCATCTCCACCTGGCCGAAAGGCGAAAAGAAGGATTGCGATTACCTGACACATCCGCTGAGTCTGGTGATGATCGCCTTCGTCGTGACTGCGATCCCCGCCTTCCTGCTCACCAAGGTCATTGGCAAGAACCTGGAGAACCTTTATGTCATGGGAGCCGCGCTGTTCCTCGGCGGAATTGTGATGTGGATCATCGACGCCATGAAAGCGCCCTGGGAAAAGGCCGGGCCCGACGCGCCTGGCACTCCGATCCACACCTGGAAAATGGACGACATCTACGGCGGTCAGGCCCTCTGGATCGGTGCCTGCCAGATTCTTTCCGCCGTCTTTCCCGGCACATCGCGCTCCATGTCAACGATTGGTGCCGGACAGTTGGTGGGAATGTCGCGCGCCGCCGCTCTCGAATTCTCCTTCTTCCTCTCCATGCCGACAATGGCAGTCGCCACGGTGTATACACTGCTGAAATCACTCACCGGCAAGGACGAGAACCCGATTGGTGTCGCGGAGCTTACCCCGCACGAATGGGGCGTTCTCATCGTCGGATTCGTCGTCTCGTTTATCGTGGCTTACGGCGCAGTGGCCTGGTTTATGAACTGGGTGCGCAGGCACGGCTTCGTCCCCTTCGCCATCTACCGCTTAGTGTTGGGAGCGTTGGTGCTAGCCTGGGCCGCAGGCTATATCGGCCAGTAGCCTCTGACCACAGCATAAGGATGATCCATGCATTTTGCCCAGCGTGAGATACGGCATTTCCGAGCGTTCTGCGTACCTTGTTTGCCAACCCTGACCTTTTCGCACATTGTCGTGGCGGCGAGTTCTTGTCATAATTATCAGGCTCTGGCTTCGTGACGGCCTGCCGCGGGAAATTTGTCTCCCGCGCGGTTGAACGCTGCCCAATGACATTTTTCTCGAAGATTTTTCTGCCCACCAGGAACCGCCGCATGAACGAACTCGTCGGCTTCCTGCTGTGCATCTCCGCGCTCCTCCTTTTCCTCGCGCTCGCGTCCTATTCGCCGCTCGATCCCTCGCTGAACAGCGCTTCCGTCCTCACCGGGTCGCACGCCGCGCGCAACTGGATCGGTATCTTCGGCGCCTATCTCGCCGACGTGATTCTCCAATTCCTGGGCGTCGGAGCATTCCTGCTGCCCGTCTTTCCCGGCATGTTGGGCGTGCGCTGGTTCCGCTCGCGCTCCGTCCAGGCACCTGTCGCTAAGACATTGGGCGCAGTCTGGCTGCTCATCTTCGTGCCCGCGTTGCTGGCGATTCTGCCCGGGCATCTGCGCTGGCTGGGCGCAATACCGATTGAAGGCCTCGCCGGCCGCATCGTCGGCGACGTGCTGATCCGTTACCTCAACGTCGCGGGCGCATATATCGTCTGCACAACCATTCTCGCTGTCGCGCTCTATCTGACCACAGCTTTCTCGTTCTCCGCGATTCAGGTGTGGGCTCCAACGCGCTTTGCCTTCTTCGTCGCGCTACGCGATCGCTGGCGAGACTGGCTTGAGGAGCGTGAGCACAAACGGCAGCAACGGGAACTCGAAAAGCGCCGCGCCGAAAAGCCTGTCGTCACGACGCAACTCGTGCCCGCCCGCCCGCCAGCAACACGTCCCGATGTCGCGCGTGCCGAAGCGCACGAGCAGGAGATTCGGGGCGTTCAGTCACTACCCGCAGCCGAGACCGGCATTGAGCGCATGGCCGCCGAAGAACACGGCGAGCCTGCTTCGCTCCCGCCAGTGCCAGCGCCAGAGAACGGCGCTTCCGCCGATATCGAAGTCACCGAACGCGCCGACACCGAGCGCAAGCCCAAGACCACTCTTCCCAGGATTGCAGGCAGCTACAAGCTGCCTCCATCCAGCCTGCTGCATCGTCCCGACGAGCAACGAGCCGTCCATGAGGACGAACTCAAGTTGCTCGCTTCCGTGCTCACCAACCGGTACGCCGAGTTCGACGTGCATGGGCAGGTCACGCAGATCAATCCCGGACCCGTCGTCACGACCTTCGAATACAAGCCCGAAGCCGGCATCAAATACAGCCGCATTGTCGGCCTCACCGATGACCTTTGCCTGGCTCTGCGGGCGGAAAGCATTCTGGTCGAACGCATGCCGGGCAAGAGCACGGTCGGCATTCAGGTTCCGAACCGCGAGCGCGAAATCATCTGGCTGCGCGAGAATATCGAATCGCCGGAATTCATCGGCTCCAAGTCGAAGCTCACGGTAGCCATGGGCAAGGACATCAACGGCCGGCTCGCGGTCGCCGATCTGGCCGGCATGCCGCACCTGCTGATTGCGGGCTCGACCGGAACCGGCAAGAGCGTGGCCATCAACGCCATGATCATGTCGATCCTGTACAAGTCGACGCCCGATCAGGTGCGCCTTGTCCTGGTGGATCCCAAGCGGCTCGAACTGGGAAACTACGAAGGCGTGCCCCATCTCTATACGCCCATCATCACCGAGCCCAAACTGGCGGCCAATGCGCTGCGCAATGCCGTGCGCGAGATGGAGCGCCGCCTGAAGCTGCTGGCCGCGAAAGGCGTCCGCAACATTGCCGGCTACAACGCCCTGTTCGACGATACGCCCAGCTTGTTTGCCGCCGAGCAATCCGAGGACGGCCCGATTCCCTACATTGTCATAATCATCGACGAATTGGCCGACCTGATGATGCTCGACGGCCACAATGTCGAGGAATCGATCACCCGCCTGGCCCAGATGGCGCGCGCAGTCGGCATTCACCTTGTGCTCGCCACGCAGCGGCCATCGGTCGATGTCATTACCGGCCTCATCAAGGCTAACTTTCCGGCTCGCGTTTCGTTCCGCGTTGCGACGAAGGTGGATTCGCGTACCATTCTCGACGCCAACGGCGCCGAATCGCTGCTGGGACGCGGCGACATGCTCTATCTGCCCTCTGGTTCCGCGCGTGTGCACCGCTTGCACGCTCCCTTTGTTACGGAGAAAGAAATCGCCTCTGTGGTGGAATTCTGGAAGGCGCAGGGCCTGGCGCAATATCAGGAGAAATTCCTGGAGGCTCCCCATGAAGATCGCGAAGGCGCAGTCGGAGCCGACGGCGAGGCGGGAGAACTTTCCGAAAACGACAACGATCCGCTGTTCAACGACGCCGTGCGCCTAGTATTGGAGTTTGGAAAGGCGTCGACATCCCTGCTCCAGCGCCGCCTGCGCATTGGCTACGGCCGCGCCGCCCACCTGATCGATCTGATGGAACGCGATGGCATTGTGGGCGCAGCCGACGGGCCGAAGCCGCGCGAGGTTCTCAAACGGCCGGATTGGATCTCCGAAATCGAGGAGTCAATGCGATAGCAGTATTTTGTTCATCAATTCCCCGTCTGCACGGCAATTCCGTGCATAATGCTACAAATCTCGTTTTTTGGGTCCCGAAGGAAAATGCTCCCAGAACCACCGCCCGGATGGGCCACGCTACAGAAAAAGGCACGCCGCACAAAAGACCCCAAGGAACTTGCGCGCATCATCGATGAGATGAACAAATTGCTTGCGGAGGTTGAAGAAGCCGCGGGAGACGTGCCGAAAAAGAAACCTCGCGGCGCGGGAGGCCGCAAACCCGGCAAGAAAAAGTGACGTCCCGATTTCTATTGCGCTTGGCCGAGTTTCCTGAGTTGCGTTCGCAAGTGCAGAATCCTCCGCTTGCGCTCCTCGTAAGCGGTCCTTTCATTCTCGGTAAAATCTCTGAAGTTCCGGCCGAGAATGGCTTCCACTTGCCGGTCGAGCAACTCCGGGAGTTCACGCGCAATCTGCTCAAGTCTAGTGGCGTCCATAGGCTAAGGCTTACAATGGGCGCGCGCGCCGCGCTGTGAGATCGGGCATGTGTCAGCGTGATCCTTCTCACACGATCCTGGCCCGATGAGACCATGAAATTCCATACCGAGTACATCACGCTACACACCAAAACCAAACGCGCTTACGTTCGCATCACACCGCAGGTGGAGGCCGCGCTTAAGAAAGCGGATATCAAGGAAGGAATGATCCTGGTTTCCGCCATGCACATCACGGCTGGAGTCTACGTTAACGACAACGAAAGCGGCCTGATCGAAGATATTGACCAGTGGCTGGAAAAGCTTGCCCCCTTCAACCGCGATTACCAACATCATCAGACCGGCGAAGATAACGGCGACGCACACTTGAAGTCGCTGCTGGTGCATCACGAGGTGATTGTGCCGGTAACCAATGGGCGGCTCGATTTCGGCACCTGGCAGCAGATCTTCTACGCCGAATTCGACGGTCAGCGTGACAAGCGAGTCGTCATCAAGGTAATGGGGAAGTAACTCCGCTCGAAAAGCCCAACCCAGGCCTCGTGGTTTGTGAGGCGCGATTGGCCTGACTTAGCCCGGTTGGTTTATCCTCTTACCTCCAGCGCCGAGACCGGTTCGCGGCACCGACATCGACCTGCATGAGCCCATACGAGGAGCGCGACAACATGAGCGAAGAGCTTCACGAGTTGCACGAGCACGCCGAACACGCCCGCGAGCATCCCGACCTTGTCCCCATCACCATCACCATGGCCGTGCTTGCCGTTTTGGTGGCCGCAGCGTCCCTGCTGGGGCACCGGACGCATACCGAAGAAATCATCCTCCAGAATAAGGTCACCGACCAGTGGAGCTACTACCAGGCCAAGAACATCCGCCGGCATACCGACGAACTCTTCGCCGACCTCACCAGCGTGGTTGCCACAAAGGATGAGGAGGGACTCGCCAAGCTGAAAGAGAAATACCACGCCGAGGCCGATCGTTACAAAGATGAGCAGAAAGAACTCGACGCGAAGGCCCGCGAACTGGAGCAGGAGACGGGGCTCACGGGCCGAAAGGCAGATCGCTTCGATCTCGGGGAAGTGTTTCTGGAGATCGCGCTGGTGATTACGTCGATCACTTTGCTGTCGGGACGGCGCATCTTCTGGCATCTGGGCTTGCTGCTGGCGGCGGGAGGAGTCGTGGCCACGTGCTCGGCGTGGCTGCTGCGGTGATTCTAATTATTACGTGCTAAGGTAGTAGCCATGAGAAGGCCTACGATTGCCGCGATAGGATTACTAAGTCTCAGCACAGTTGCATTCTGCCAGGTATCTGAGGCCAATGCACCCGAATTGATGGCCCAATTGGCTAAGAAGCATCAGGCATGGAGTCCCAAGCTTAACAGCCCGGGAGTCTCACTAACACTTGTGGAAGTGGCGCGAGATTCGCCGAAAATACGATATGAGCTCCACACGACAGGCTTCCCGCATAATCGCAAATACACGATTGTGCAATGGCCAGCAAATCGGCTTCAGCCCCTAGACGGGATGAAGGGCGTTACCCTCGACGCAACAGGCCGAGCGATATGCGCTGGAACGCCTGGCACGTGCAGCGGAGGCAGTCCGAACAGTCCCATTCAACTTCAGTTTAGCCCGTTCAAGACCGAACCGATTCGGATTGCGCTGGTCTCTGACGATGACCAGCATCTGCGCGCCGTGGTAAATTTTGTGCCAATCTCTAACCGAGTAACTGACAAGGGCTGCTCTTTGGAGTCGGTTATGCTGGCACCAAACTCGTCGCTGGTGGCACTTCAGGGTAGTGGTTTTAAGCCCAACGCTGCGCTAACAATGCTTTCCGAGTCCGAGGGAGAGCGCCATGACGGGCCCCTGAACGCTGATACAGACGGTAATTTGTATTTTGCAATGGGCCCTGGAGTGAAGGGTAAGGAGAAAGGAATAACGAAGCTAAGCATTTCCTCCGCGGATTGCTCTCTCTCGCTATCCTTTCGGTGGGGTAAGGATAGTTACGAGCGTTAGTAATTCATCCTGTCCCTAATGCCATCCTTCTGAACGCCTTCACGTCGTTGGTGCAGGTACTTCCCGCACTTCCAATTCTTCCAACAAATCGCGGAGGGTCTCCAGGATTCCTTCGGCGCTGGCTATTTTTATCGTGAACTTTAGCGTGCCGTCGGGCGTGAACTGGGATTTGGGCTGGGAGGCTACGAAGCGGGCCAGCTTGCCGGGGTCGATGGCGGCGGTGGGGCTGAATTTGATGTTGACGATTTCGCGCTTGCGTTCGATGGCGGTTGCGCCTACGCGCATGGACTGCAGCTTGAGCGCGGCGTAGGCGAGCAGATTGCGGACGGCGGCTGGCGGCTCGCCGTAGCGGTCGGTGAGTTCGCTGCGGACATCTTTCAACTGCGACTCGGTTTCCACTCCGGCGACGCGCTTGTACATGCGCAGGCGCTGGTTCTCTTCTTTAATGTAATCCGAAGAAATGCGGATATTGAGGCCCAGGTTGAGCTGGATTTCGGTGACCTCGACTCCGCCTTCGCCCTTCATTTCCCGGACGGCTCGCTCCAGCATCTGCGTGTACAGTTCGAAGCCTATGGCTTCGATGTGGCCGCTTTGCTCACCGCCGAGTAAGTTGCCTGCGCCTCGCAGCTCCAGATCCAGAGCGGCGATTTTGAAGCCTGCGCCCAGGTCGGAGAATTCTTTCAGCGCAGCCAGCCGGCGGCGTGCGATGGGCGTAAGTTCGATCTCGGCGGGCAGCAGCAGGTAGGCGTAGGCCCGGCGATTCGAACGGCCTACGCGGCCGCGCAGCTGATAGAGTTCGGACAAGCCGAAACGGTCGGCGCGATTGATGACGATGGTGTTGCACAGGGGAATATCGAGTCCGTTTTCGATAATCGTGGTTGAAACCAGAATGTCAGCTTCGTGATGCATGAATTTCAGCATCACTTTTTCGAGTTCGCCTTCGCCCATTTGTCCGTGGCCTATGGCGATGCGGGCGCCGGGCGCGAGCGTCTGGAGTTTGGCGGCTATCTCCCAGATAGTTTCAATGCGGTTGTGCACGAAATAGACCTGGCCGCCGCGATCCAACTCCTGTTCGATAGCGGATTGGATCATCTTTTCATCCCAGCTGGCGACTACGGTTTGGATCGCCATTCGGTCTTTGGGTGGAGTTTCGATGACGCTCATATCGCGCAGACCCACCAGCGACATGTGCAGCGTGCGCGGGATGGGCGTGGCCGACATGGTGAGCACGTCCACCTGCGTGCGGATTTGCTTGATGCGCTCTTTGTGGCGAACTCCGAAGCGCTGCTCTTCGTCAACCACAAGCAGACCGAGATCGGAGAATTTCACGTCTTTCGAGAGCAGGCGGTGCGTGCCGATCAGGATGTCAACCTTGCCGACGGCGACTCTTTCGAGAACTTCCTTGACCTGCTTGGGCGTGCGGAAACGGCTGATCATTTCGACCTTCACCGGGAAGGCGGCGAAGCGCTGCTTGAAAGTTTCATAGTGCTGGAAGGCTAAAACGGTTGTGGGGGCCAGCACCGCGACCTGCTTGTTATCGCTGAGAGCCTTGAAAGCCGCGCGCATGGCGACTTCGGTCTTGCCGTAGCCGACATCTCCGCAGAGCAGGCGATCCATGGGAAGCTGCGATTCCATGTCGCGCTTCACGTCGGCGATGGCCTGCGCTTGATCTTCCGTTTCGTTGTATTCGAAGGCGTCTTCGAATTCCTTCATCCATTCGGAATCGGCCGGAAAGACGTGTCCCTGGGCGGACTGGCGCTGCGCGTAGAGCTTGAGCAGTTCGTCCGTCATGTCTTTCATGGCCTTCTTTACGCGGGCCTTGGTCTTTTCCCATGCGCCCGTGCCCAAGCGATTGAGCGTGGGCTTAGCCCCTTCTTGTGAGCGATATTTCTGGACCAGATCGAGGCGCGTGAGCGGAACGTAGAGACGTGCGGCCTCGGCGTATTCGAGGAGCATGAATTCGGCTGCGCCGTCGCCCTGATTAATTTCCTTCAAGCCTTGATACTGGCCGATGCCGTGCTCAACGTGGACGACATAGTCGCCGACCTGGAGGTCGCGGAAATCGGAGAGGAAAGCCGAGACTTTGGATTTCGGGCGGCCGGGACGCGAGGCAACAAGATCGGATTCATCGAAGAGATCGCGCGCTCCGAAAATGGCGACATGAGCTTCGGGAAGGATGAAGCCATCGGGGATATACGCTTTGAGCAGCGTGGTGGTGAAAATTTCTCCGGCGAAGTACGCGGTCTCGTCCGCGTAGCTTTCGCCGCCGCGGGTGCGGCTTCCCAGGCGGTAGGAGGCGTTGTATTCGGTGAAGATATCGGCGAGGCGCTCGACTTCTCCGGTGTTGGGAGCGGCCAGAATTACGCGATTGCCGCCGGTGGTTAATTTCTGAACCGCTTCGATCATGGCGGGAACTGCGCCATGAAAACGGGTGGCGGGTTGCGAGAGGAAAGCGGCCTCGCGGCCTGGCTCGGCGGAGTCGCCCGTCTCTTGATTATGGCCTGGGCGGGCAATGGCGAGATATTCGAAATCGGCGCCCGGAAGTTTTGCAACCGCCTCCCGCCACCGCTCGGGGGTGAGATACAGATCGGCGGGACGCACCAGGTTGCCGACGCCGCTGCGCTCGTGGGCCTCTTCGATTCGCGCCCAGATTTTGTCCAGTTCCTGCGCCAGGATTTCGGGCTCATCGAAAATCACGCGCGCTTCCGGAAGCATAGAGAAGATCGTGCGGTCGGCGCCGGCTACGGGAGCGTAGAACTCCCAGCCGGGAAAAACTCCCGCACCGGAATCGCGGGCGGCCTGCTCGACGGCTTCCATCGTACCGGCGATGCGCTTGCCGGAGAGGCGGGCATTGATTGCCCCCAGCAGTTCTTCATTGATGGGCGTTTCGGTGAGTGGCAGAAGCAGCGCTTCATCGACCGGGTTCGAGGAGCGCTGGCTCGCCGGATCGAATTTGCGCATCGATTCGATTTCATCTCCGAAAAACTCCACGCGCACCGGGCGATCGGCCTCGGGAGAGTAGACGTCGAGAATGCCGCCACGCGCGGCGTACTGTCCGGGCATTTCGACGGCGTCGGTCGGAGTGTAGCCGACGGTATTAAGGTGCTGGAGGAGTTTTTCCAAGTCAAACGTCTCGCCGCGCCGCAGAATGCGGGCGAGATCCGCGTAATACTCGGGAGCGCGATGAAGAATCGTGGTCGCGCTGACCGGCGATATAACGATCGAAACCCGGCCGGTCGCCAGCTTCCAAAGCGCGGTGGCTCGTTCTTCCTGAATTTCCGGGTGTGGCGAAAGACTCTGGAACGGCAGGACGTCGCGGGCGGGCAGACTGACGATGGAGTCCGGATCGGCCGCTCCGGTAAGTTCGGCAAAGGCCCGTAAAACGGGGAGCATGTCTTCGGCCGCGCGGTTGTCGGCGACGACCATCACGAATGGGCGCTCCGCGTGGCGCTGCAGCAGCACGGCAATCAGCGCTTTGGCGGCGGAAGACAGGCCTGTAACACTAATCCGCCCCGCGTTCTCCCGCAGATGGGAGGTCACACACCGGAAGGCTGGAAGTTGTTCTACCTCCGCGAAAACTTCGCGGACAAACGGGAGAAGCATGGCCAGTCTGATTCTATCAAGTTGATGGCGATCGGACGGGCGAAAAGACGCAGCTGCCTCTGGCTGACCAGGACATCCCTCCAAAATGAGGCCGGTGGGGCAAATCGCCAGTTTTGAGCGTCCAATCGCTGGCACGATCAACCGACCATTCGGGTCTTTTGAGCCGGAAGTGCTTGTGTTCCATGAACATTGGGGCACGCACCCCGGTCACGCTTGGACGTGATTCCCGTCACCGCAGCATTTCGCCACAATGATGAAACTTGCATCAGCGTGGCAATAACGCGCGATTGGCAGACGTGGACCCAAGAGGTTAGGTGGTGGTGAGAATAGCAACAAAGGGCTTCCCTCACCGCTTGTCTTTCCCCGCAACCCTGCCAGTCAACTTGCCCGCCAACTTAACTACCCGAGAGGATAAGCAATCATGAAAACCACAAAAATCGCGGCGCTGGTACTGACGATCGCGGTTGCTCTGTTCATTCTGATCCCAAGTCTGTCGTGGGCCGATGATGGCGCCACTCTGTATAAAGCAAAATGCGCCGCATGCCATGGCGCAGATGGAGCCGGCAAGCCGGCCGCAAAGATCCCCGCAGTGGCCGGAAAAGCAGAAGCTGACGTGGCCAAGGCAATCACGGAGACAGCGAAGCATCCAGCCCCGGTAAAGAGCCTGTCGGCTGACGACGTGAAAGCGATCGCCGCCTTTGTGAAGGGCCTGAAGTAATTCGGGATCGCTGTTCCGTATTTGCGTTCGCGCCGGAATGCCCTTCCCCATCGGTTTTGAAAGGCAGCGGAGGTGCAAGGTGCCGGTGTCCAGCAAAACTGGATGCATAACCGGGATTGCTGGCAGCTCCCCGAAATTGGGTGAGGGCCGAGATCCCCTCGCGCGTGCATATGGAACAGCTCGCCCGGGTTTTCACGCTCCAGGACGGCAAAACCGTCCGTTCTGGGGACCCTCTAGCGAAACGCGTGGAACCCGGGCATTTATCTGGCAAACGAGTCGGCCCGCAGCTAAGCCGGTTCCTACTTGCCACTTCGCCACAGCCCACGCATCCGCGCACCTCCACACCGTGCACGCGCGGAAAGTCCTGTTCCGGAGTGGCCCGGAGATCAACTCATGAGTAAAGCCATCTTGTACGACGCAACGATGTGCATCGGTTGCAAGCAGTGCGAAGGCGCCTGTGCGCAGCAGAACAAGCTGCCCTATGACGACACGGTAGCCGCCGAGTCCGTGCAATCGGCACACAAATACACCGTCGTTCTTACCAAAGAAGACAAATTCATGCGCCGCCTCTGCATGCATTGTGAGAAGCCCGCGTGCGCGTCGGTTTGCCCGGTTGGCGCCCTCCATAAGACCAAGGAAGGACCGGTGGTGTATGACGTGTGGAAGTGCATCGGCTGCCGCTACTGCATGGTGGCTTGCGTGTTTGGCCAGCCCAAGTACGAATGGCAGGCGCTGAATCCGCGGGTCCGCAAATGCATTATGTGTCCGGATCGCGTGGTTGCCGGCAAGCAAACGGCGTGCGCTGAAATCTGTCCGACGGGCGCCACCAAGTTTGGCGAGAGAGACGACCTCATTCATGAGGCGAGGGAACGTCTCCGGCAGAACCCCTCCAATTACAAGCCGCACATTTATGGCATTGACGAAATTGGCGGCACGTCAGTCTTTATCATTGCGGCCGCAGACGTTGAAGACTACGGGTATCCGGCTTCGGCAAGACTTGGCGAAACCCCATTGCCTGAGTACACCGGGCGCGTGATGGAGAGAATTCCAGACTTCATCCCGGTCTGGACGTTGGTATTAGGAGGCATTTATTGGGTCTCGCATCGCCGAGACGAAGTAGCCGAGGCGGAAGCACAGCACAAAAATGGGGGCAAGTAATGAAATTCAAACTGACTTTGTGGAGAGTTGTCTTCCTTGTGATCATGGTGCTGGGACTGTACTCCTCCTTCGTGCGCTATTTCCGGGGACTGGGCGCGGTCTCCAACATGACGGACCAGTTTCCCTGGGGGCTCTGGATCGGGTTCGATTGCCTGTGCGGCGTAATGCTGGCGGCAGGCGGCTTTTGCATGGTTGGCGCGGTCTATCTCTTCAACGTCGAGAGCCTGCACCCTGTAGTGCGCCCGGCGGTGTTGACGGCGTTCCTGGGCTACCTGCTCTTTATTGTTGGACTGCTGTTTGATTTGGGCCGCCCCTGGTTCATCTGGCACCAGATGATCTACCGGAACCTCCACTCGGTGATGTTCGAGGTGGGCATGTGCGTGATGTTCTACACCACGGTCCTGTTCTTCGAATTCCTTCCTAACGTATTCGAACGCCTCCACTGGAAGACTCCGATCAAGTACATCAACAAGGTCTATCCCGTGCTAATCGTGGCGGGCATCCTGCTCTCAACACTGCACCAGAGTTCCCTTGGATCCCTGTATCTGATCATGCCCACCAAGTTGCATCCGTTCTGGTACACGCCGGCGCTGCCGTTCTTTTTCTTTGGCTCAGCGGTCGCAGTTGGCTTGGCGATGACGATCTTCGAATCCACGCAGAGCGCGAAAGCGTTCGGCCGTCAACTCGAACTGCCTGTTCTGGTCACGCTCGGCGGCGGCTTGTTGGTGGCTCTGTGGGTCAATCTGCTCCTGCGTTTCGAAGACTTTTTTCATCGTGGCCTCATCCGGCAGATCTTTACCCCCAGTTATGAAGCATACTTTTTGTGGCTTGAACTGGCGCTGACCTTTGCCATTCCAATGACCATACTCAGCTTCAAGAAGGCCCGGTTGTCGCCGCAATGGTTGTATCTGGCCTCGATCTTTACCGTGCTGGGATTCATCACTAACCGGCTGAACATCGCCCTCATCGGCTTTGAGACCTACGTCGGGCATCATTACACGCCAAAGTGGACCGAGTTCTCAATCACGTTAATGATTGTTGCGATGGGCTTCGCACTGTTCGGATTGGCGGTAAGGTACCTGCCGATCTTTGAGACTGAAACTGGACACAAGCTCGAACAACCGGAACACATCAACGTCGGGGCCGGGGTTTTGAGCCATGCGGGAGACTGAAAAAAAACCGGCGATTGGCTTGCTGGAACGAGTTCGCTACGGGCTTGGCACGAAGCTCATCGTTCTGCTGCTCGGCGCCATGCTGGTGATTTTTGCGCTCCTCGGATACCTCACAATCCGCCTCCAACGCCAGGATCTGGAGGCCGCAACGCTCCTTAGCGCCGAGCGCATCAGCGATGTCATCCGCCGTAACACATCGGACTACATGCTGCGCAACGACAGCGACGGACTGCACCGCGCCATGTCCGCCATGGCTAACGAGCCCGGCGTAGTGCGGGTGCGGGTTTTTGACCGCGAAGGCCACATCAGTTACTCCACCGATCGTTCGGAGATCAACCGCAGCCTGGACAAGGACGCCGAGGCTTGCTACGCCTGCCACGCCCATGGGCAGACGCTCGCACGCCTGAACCGTCCCGATCGTTTCCGCGTTTACCGGGCCCAGGGAGCACGGGTGCTGGCGGTCATTACGCCCATTGAGAATCAGCCCGAGTGCTCAAACGCCGCTTGCCACGAACATCCCGCGAGCCAGCAGATTCTGGGCGTGCTCGATACTCATCTTTCTCTCGCTCACACCGATCAACAACTGGCCGATGTCTCCTGGAGAATGATCGCCTGCGACGCTCTGGCCATGGCAGCGATCGCCTTTTTGACCTGGCTTTTCGTCCTTCGTGTTGTGGAACGGCCGCTGAGACAACTCCAGGCCGGAACGCAGAGACTGAGTGCGGGCGCGCTTGGATTCCAGATCGAGTTGTTCTCCAAAGACGAGATGGGAGATCTGGCCGGCTCGTTCAACTCCATGAGCTTGCAGCTGCGCGGAGCCAATGAGCAGGTGGTCTCCTGGGCGCGCACTCTGGAGGAGCGCGTCGAGGAAAAGACCGGCGAATTGCGGCGCGCGCACGATCAAGTTCTGCACAGCGAGACCATGGCCTCGGTCGGCAAGATGGCCGCCGTCGTCGCCCACGAGGTCAACAACCCCCTCTCCGGCATCCTCACTTATTCGAAGCTCCTGAAGAAATGGGTCGACAGCGGCCAAGTCGGCAATGAGAAGAAACAGGAAGCGCTGCAGTGCCTGGAT
Source organism: uncultured Acidobacteriaceae bacterium (assembly GCA_963791085.1). Classification (GTDB taxonomy): domain Bacteria; phylum Acidobacteriota; class Terriglobia; order Terriglobales; family Acidobacteriaceae; genus Acidiflorens. Next base: position 2,529,465 of record CAWBQG010000001.1, read on the forward strand.
TTGATTTCGTCCGAGAGCCGGCGCTGCGGCGAACTGGTAAAAAATCTGCTCACCTTCTCCCGCCAGGCGCCTCCCATGAATGTGCAGCCGACCGACGTGAACCGGGTTGTGGAGCAGTGTTTGCTTTTGGTACGCCACAATCTGCTGAACGCCGGCATCGAGGCCCACCCCACGCTCGCTGAGGGGCTGCCCCGCCTGCAATGCGATCCCTCGCAGATTGAGCAAGTGCTGCTGGCCATTATCGTCAACGCCGCCGACGCCATGCCCAGGGGCGGCAACCTCTGGGTCGAGTCGCTCTTGTCCGAGGACGGCAGCCACATTTCCATGGTTGTTCGAGACGATGGCGCGGGAATCCCACCCGAGATCATGCCGAAGATTTTCGAGCCTTTCGTCACTACCAAGGACCTGAATCATGGGACCGGCCTCGGCCTGGCTGTCAGCCGCGGCATTGTGGAACGGCACAGCGGCAAGATTTCGATCGAGTCCGAAGTTGGAAAAGGAACAACCGTAACCATCACATTGCCTGTGCCCGGCCGCTCCGGCTCAACGCCTGAGCTTTCCCTCGCCGGCACGGAAACAAAAACGAGGTGAACGCCTTGACGCAACAAGCAAAACTGCTGATCGTGGACGACGAACTGAGCGTGCGGGATTCGCTCGCCAAGTGGTTCCACGAAGAAGGATACGAAGTCGGGACCGCGGAAGATGCCAACAGCGCCTTGACCAAGCTGGCCGAAAAATCCTGGGACGCCGTATTGTGCGACATCAAAATGCGCGGTACCGACGGCATCGAACTCCAGCGCCGTATGCACGAGATCGAACCCGATCTCATCGTGATCATGATGACCGGATACGCATCGGTCGAAACCGCCGTTACGGCTCTCAAGAATGGCGCATACGATTACGTGACCAAACCGCTCGATCCCGATGAAATCGCGCACTTGGTCAAGAAGGCGCTCGCCCATAAGCGCACCGAAGAAGAAAACGTGCGCCTGCGCGAGACCGTCGCCGAAGTCGCCCGCCCCGAGGAAATCATCGGCGAAAGCGAGGCCATGCAGAAGATCTATCACGCCATCGAAACGGTTGGCCCTACCGACGCCACGGTCCTTGTCACCGGCGAAAGCGGCACGGGAAAAGAACTGGTTACTCGTGCCATCCACCACGCCAGCCCGCGCCGTTTCCATCCCCTGGTCGTGATCCATTGCGGCGCGCTCACCGAAACGCTGCTCGAAAGCGAACTCTTTGGCCACGAAAAAGGAGCCTTTACCGGCGCCCAATATCGCAAGAAAGGCAAGTTCGAAATTGCCGAAGGCGGCACGGTTTTTCTAGACGAGATCGGCGACATCAGCCTGAAAACCCAGACTGATCTTCTCCGCGTGCTCCAGGAACACGAGATCGTCCGCGTGGGCAGCACCCAGCAAATCAAGGTCGACTTCCGCTGTGTGGCGGCCACCAACAAGAATCTCGAGCAACTTATCGAAGAAGGAAAATTCCGGCCCGATCTTTTCTATCGGCTCAACGTCTTCCACATTGAGCTACCAGCGCTGCGTGAACGCCGGGAAGACATCCCCTCACTGGTCAACCACTTCGTCCGCAAATTCTCGCTGCAGATGAACAAGAAAATCAACCGCGTCAGCCCCGTTGCCATGGATTTACTGCAGCAGCAAGCTTGGCCCGGGAACATCCGCGAACTGGAAAACTCCGTCGAACGGGCGATGGTAGTCGCGCAGGAGCCGGAGATCCGCGAGCAGGACTTTGTTTTTAAGGCGCACAATGGAGCCTCGTCCAATGGCGCCTCGAAGTCGCTTGAAGACATGGAAAAGACGCATATCCTGCGCGTGCTCGAACAATGCGGCTGGAATCAGACCCGGGCCGCCGAGACTCTTGAAATCGACCGCGTCACACTGCATCACAAGCTGAAGAAGTACGGCTGGAGCCGCCCCGTCGAAACGCGATGAAGATGCTCGACCTGCTGCCGATCGGCGATCTCGACCCGCGGCTGCTGCACACGCTGGCTCCCGCGCTTGCCGACTCCTTTCGCGTCCCTTGCCGCATTCTGGATCGGCATCTCGACCCGCGATTCGCCTTTCATCCTGAACGCGGACAGTACCATTCCTCCGAACTCCTCCAAGCGATGCAGCGCTACGCGGCCGACGGCGCATGGCGTGTGCTCGGCGTCACTTCCGTCGACCTTTACATTCCCATTTTGACTTTCGTTTTCGGCGAAGCGCAAATGGGCGGTCCCTGTGCTGTTGTTTCGTTTCACAGGCTCGCACAGCAGTTCTATGGCTTGCCGCACGACCCCGGGATTTTGGTGGAGCGCCTCGTTAAAGAATCGGTCCATGAGGTGGGGCACACCTTCGACCTCACGCACTGCGACGACTATTCCTGCGCCATGGCACCCTCGCATGCCGTGGAATGGATTGACCTCAAAGAAGCCACGCTTTGCGCTCCCTGCCAATCACGCGCTTTAGAGCGCGTCGGCTAAGAACCGGGACGCTGGCGTCCTCCTCCTGCCTTGGTGGCGCCGGATCACAACCCTCTGTGCCGATTGCCGGGCTTCCGTCGCGCGCGCCCCCTGTTCGTCACTTTCCTGGCAGACATACTCGAACAACCAAACGTCCCCATGACATAACCCTCTATAACTGCGACGGAAGACGCCTCGAACTCCCTTCCCAACATAAGGCCAGCAGCGTGCAATAACCACGGAATCTCCCTGGCCGAAGTCGTCCCACGGAGAGGACTGGACCCAGCCAATGCTGCAAAAATGCGCGAACCCCGGGTGTACTGTCCCATTCCGATCACTGCATGAAGGCAAGCTGTTCCTGGCGGAAACTTTTGCCCCCGACTCCGATGCCGGTTTCGAAGGCAACCGGCGCAAGATCCGCAGGCGCGAACATTTCTGGCTGTGTGCCTCCTGCTCGCTTCACTTCACTCTGCACTTTGATCCGTCACGCGGAATGCTGACTGTACCCATCAGTAACGGCATAAGCCGCCGCCCTCCAATGACGCGAGCCGCATACGCGAGTACGGCCTAAGAGGAACACGATGGGTTCCCTACTCACAAAAAGCCTGCCTTGTTCGGTTTGTGGCCGTAACACGTCACGCCGCGATGGCTGGTTCCTGGTCGTCGAGAATCGCTGGCTCGACCGCCTAAAGATCTTCACGTGGCATCCTTCGCTGGCTTCCCAGCCGGGTTTCAACAGCGCATGCAGCCGCCCGCATCTGAAGGTCCTGATTGCCTTCTGGCTCGATCAGGCTAATCTGCGCCTGATTCCACGCGCTGACGAGCCCTCCCCCATCGCTGGCGATCCTCGGCGCGACGATGTCGACCTTTGCCCGGGTGCCTCCGGACGCCTGCTTGGTGAACTGTCGGTCTACCGCGAGACTTTCTCACGCGTGTGGACGGGTTCACCGGCAACGTTGGAATCGATCGTTGAAGCTCTTATTCCGGCCGAGAACGCCGATCACTCCATGGCCAGTTTCCAACTTTTTCGACCTCCGCACGAGCCTCCGTACGGAATTTCCCTCCACTAAAGCGCTGGCAGGCCCGAGTCCGGCGGGCACGTTCACGACGATGTTCGGTTCTGCCAGCGCTCCTTCCACACTCGCCAATCCTCATCCAATCTCTCAGCCATCGCCTCCGCCGCCTTCGCTAGCCAGCTTGCTTTGCGCCTGCGCAGGTCCTTAAGGATGGCGCGCCGCTTCTCCTCCGTGCCCGCGTGGATGTTTGCCGTTTCCTGGCCCATTCCTTCCAGCAGCCGCAGCTCTCCGCGGGCCGTCCCGAGCGCTTCCAGTTCGATGCGCGAACAATGGGGAGACAGACGCCGCACAATCCAGTGCCCGCGCAGTTGCACATATGGGTCCGGGCAACGGACGGCGCGGCGCAGAATCGCGCCATAGAAGATCTCGCGGGGCGCGTGCGCATCGATCCAGTGAGCGGCCGATGGCGCCAGCGCCTTGGCCTCACGTGCCACCAGTCCGCCTTTCCATTGCGCGATGGCTACAATACGCACGCGCCCAAGGCTTCCCAGGCCGGCCACCCGATGCGCCAGCCGGTACTCGATCCCAGGCTCCGGCAGCAGATGCTCTAACGCCTCGCGCGCGCTCTCCGGCACTGCGCGAACCGCTGCCAGGCGTTCCATTTTCTGCCAGAACACAACGGGATCCCGCAGCTTGCTCTCGGCAATCGCCCGCAGCCAGCCATGGTCTTCTTCCAGAACAAACGGGCGACCACCTGCCTCAATCCTTTTCTGATACCCGGCCACAATAGAATCCGACGATTGCCGCAGCTTCATCGTCAGCCGGTTTTCCCGGGTCGCCAGCAATGCGCTAGTGGCCAGCCTCACCAGATCCATCGTGTAGGGATATACGCACACTTCATCGAAATCGTTGATTCCCCAAACCAGCCTGCCGTCGGAGTCGCGCCACGTGCCGAAATTTTCCACATGGAGATCGCCCACCGACAGGATTCGCGGGGCCCGCTGCAGATCGCCGCAGACCTCGCTCCACAGTTGCAGCCAGCGATAGAATGTCGCCCGGAGAAACAAAAAGGGGGATTCCGCCATCCGCTCATGCTTCAACTGCAGGTCTTTTTCCACGATCTGCAATTGCTGGCCCAGCCATTCCTCGTACTTCCTTGTGGCCTTGACGATATTCATGGTTGGCTAGCAACAATAAGAAGGTGGGAATCCGCTGTCAAGGCTGCGTTGGGGCAATTCAGACCGGTTGGGCAAGGCTCTGGCCCGACGTTGACGAGAAATAAAGACCCGCGCCCCTGCGAGGGACGCGGGTTGGGAGGGAGCAACCAGAAAGGGGCTAGTTGCTGTAATAAGCCGCGTTCGTATCCAGAAATGGCTTCTTTTCTTCCGGCAGATCTTCTGCCGCAAAGATTGCTTCCGACGGGCAGACCGGTACGCAGGCGCCGCAATCGATGCAGCCGACCGGATCGACGTACAGCTGCTTTACTTCTTCAACCTTTGGCTCGTCAGTCTTCGGATGAATGCAGTCGGTCGGGCAAACATCCACGCAGAGATGATCCTTGGTGCAACTATCGGTGATTACGTACGCCATATTCTTGTGAGTCCTTTCCTGACTTCCCACTCAACTTAAGACCTGCCGGCGATCGGCGCGGTGACCACCATCACAGGCCCGTGTGGCCAACCTGTCACAGCGATATGTGACCTCCATCACAGCCACTCGCTGGACCGCCTTGTACAACTATCACACTGATAGAAGCAACAGGAAGTACATAGCATTGCCCGGCCCAACCCCACGACCCCACATGCCGCCACCTGGCGGCGGGCCGGGCATTCGCTAACCCGCTGGAGATCACCCTTCTGTACCGTGCACTTTCCATCGTATTTCTGAACAATACCCACAACCGATGCCTCAGCCTTGGTGTTATGATGCGCCGTTATGCTTCTTCCGTCGAAAGTCGCACGCCTTTTCTTCGCCTTCATCCTCCTTGCCGCCGTTTCCTCAAGCCTGCACGCTTCCCCGCCAACGTCTCCTATCCCACGCTCCAAGTACACCGTTCGCATGGTCCAGCAGTGGATTCCGATGCCGGATGGCGTTCGGCTTTCGGCCACGCTCTACATGCCTGAAAACGCAAAGCCGGGCGAGAAATTTCCCGCCCTGCTCGAATACCTTCCCTACCGCAAAGACGACGCCACCGCTGCCCGCGACTATCCCATCCACTCCTATTTCGCGGCTCGCGGATACGTCAGCGCGCGCGTGGACATCCGCGGCTTTGGCGCAAGCGAAGGCGTGCCCACCGACCGCGAATACTCGCAGCAGGAGCAGCTCGACTGTGAACAAGTCATCGCATGGCTCGCCAGTCAATCCTGGTCGAATGGCAAGGTTGGCATGTTCGGAATCTCCTGGGGCGGTTTCAATTCCATCCAGATGGCGATGCGTCATCCGGCCGCTCTGAAGGCGATCCTCGCCGTCGATGCCACGGATGCTCTTTTTCATGACGACGTTCACTACATCGACGGCCTGATGCACTTCGACGAGTTCGAACTCAACATGGACCTGGCGCCCGCCATGACCGGCGCACCCGACTACACACTCGATGAAAAGGTCCTGGGCCCGCGTTTCGAGTCCGCGCCCTGGTCGCTTCTCTATCTCAAGCATCAGCGCGACGGCGATTTCTGGCACGCTCCCGTGCGTCCGCTCAGTGACATCAAGATTCCCTGCTTCCTGATCGGCGGCCTGCTCGATGGCTACCGCGACTCCATCCCGCGCATATTTGACCAGGCGAAAGCGCCGCTCAAAGCCATCCTCGGCCCATGGAATCACAGTTTCCCCAACGACGCAGACTTCGGCCCGCAGATCGAATGGCGCGACGAGGCCGTGCGCTGGTGGGACTACTGGCTGAAGAACCGCAACAGCGGAATCATGGACGGCGGCGCACTCGCCATCTACATGCGGTCCTGGCATCCACCCGATCCGCATCTCAAGGAAGTGCCCGGAACGTGGCGGACTGAACCGGCGTGGCCGCCTCAGGGCGTTCATGACACCACGCTCTATCTCTACGACGCGCACGTGCTCTCCACCGAACCGGCCAAGCCCGGCGAACACGCGCTTCGCTACGTTCCGTCGATCGGAGTCGAGGCCGGCTTCTGGTGGGGTGAGTTACTGCCGGACCAGCGCCCTGCCGATGCCTTCAGCCTCACTTATGACTCGGTGCCGCTCAGCGAAGACCTCACCGTTCTCGGGCGTCCGCATGCCTTGCTCCGCGCCAGCTCAACGGCGCCGCTGGCGGACTGGTTCGCGCGGCTCTCCGACGTTGCTCCCGACGGGACGGTCACGCAGGTAACCGGCGCGGGCCTGAGCGGCGCGCAGCGCGATTCCGCCTCCGATCCGAAAGACCTTGAGCCCAACAAGACTTACTCGCTCGATATCGAAATGCACCTTACGACGTGGACGTTCCCGAAAGGCCATCGCATTCGCCTGGCAGTTTCGAATGCGCTCTGGCCGATGGCCTGGCCGACTCCGTACGCGATGACGACCACACTTCGGCTCGGCACCAACGATGGATCGCGACTCGTGCTGCCGCTCGTGCCGCCTTCGGTCTATCCGACGCCGCAATTCTCTCCGCCCGAGCCAGTGGAAGAACGCAAGGACATGCAGGCCGCAGGTTTCCCCTGGCCCGGCGAATGGAAAACCGAGCGTGACGAGTTGGCTGGAAAGACAACGGTTCGCTGGAACGGAAAGTCGGAAGAAACTTATCCATGGGGGAAAGAGACCGATCTCGAAGCGCTCACGTACGACGCTGACGACAATCATCCCGAAACCAGTTCCGTTCGCGGCGAAGCCGAAATCGGCATGGCTTTGAAAGATCGTACTCTAACCTGGCGCGGCCATCTCGCGCTGACCAGCGATGCCAAGAACTTTTATTACAAATATGTCCGAGAGCTTCTTCAGGATGGCAAGATGGTAAAAGAGAAAACGTGGGAGGAAACGGTCCCGCGAGATCACCAGTAAAACGCGGGCTAAGGATTCGTCAGTCCGCAGCGGCTGACTTATTCCGGAGGCCGCTCTTCAAATCCGCTGCCAGCAATTGGTGAAACAGGTGCTCGCCAGCCTCGCGCCGCACTGAGAGCCGTCCTGCGCCATAGGCCCGTGATTTCAGGCCTCGCTGCACGGCTTCGCAAATGTCCAGGTCTTCATCCTGCACACCGCTTCCCGCCGCAACGCTACGCTCATTGAATTCGCGATTCTGCTCGCTTACATCGCCGAAGGAGAATTCGAAAATCACCCGGCAATGGTCCACATCAATCGGGATCACGAGGTTCGTATCCAAATAGCCTTCGTAGTAATTGATCATGAAATTTGGATATTGCCAGAAATACCACGCGCGGTCTCCCTTGCGCGTGCCGGCTTTGGCGGCTGCCTCGTCCGGATAGACCAATGGACTGGATTGCAAGGAATAGCGACCTTCGTTCTCGATCGTGTACTGCTTGTAATCCAGAACCGAGTTCAACCCCTTGTGCAGATGCGGAACGTGGTAACCGCCATCGAGGTAATTATCGACGAACACCTTCCAGTTACAGTGGATGTCATAGACCTTGGTGGTGAAGTAGTGGAGTTTGCTCAGGCCCAGGGGCGCGGTCCGCTTCACCAGTCCTCCGAGAAATTCGTTTAGCGGCGTGGCCTTCGGATCGAGATTAACGAAAACAAATTGTTCCCACGTATCCACCTTCACCGGAACCAGCCCGTTGTCTTTGCGCTCGAAGTTCTTTACGCCCTCGAATTCCGGCATACCCTTGAGCGACCCATCCAGGCCATAATTCCAGCCGTGGTAAGGACAATGCAGCATTGATGCCTGCCCGCAGGGCTCGGTCATGACAGCCGCGGCGTGGTGCCTGCATACGTTGTAAAACGCCCGCAGCACGCCGTCGTTTCCGCGCACGGCCACCAGCGGTTCGCCGGCCACGGTTGCGGTTACAAACTGGCCCGCCTTTTCCACCTGGTCGATGCGTCCCAGCACTTGCCAGGTTCTGGAAAAAACTGTTTGCCGCTCCAGTTCCGCGATGCGCTCATCCACATACCACGGCGCAGGAATGGTCGAGGTCTCAGCGAGCGAAGCTTTCGCGTTGTAGCTCGCAACAATTTCATCCACGGTGATGTTTCTCATGACTACTTCCCCACAGCCTGCAGTCTCTCCGACCCAGTCTTTTCTGCTGCAACTCTATCTCCGGCCTTTTCCGATCCCACGGCCCGGCGCAGCAGTTCCACGAACTGGTCGATGCGCGCTTCCTTTTTCTCGGGAACCGGGCCAGCCTTACGGAACAATCCCGGGTCCAATTCTTCGGTCAGCAATGCGTCCTGAAAGCGGTCCATCGTCCACTCGAGAATCGAGCCGATCATGTCCGCATCCAGGTCGGTCCGCAACTCGCCTCGGCTGACGCCGAAATTCACAAACTCGCGCCAGCCGTACGGATCTTCCTCGACCAGAAAGCGGTTGATCTCGCGGCGCAGCGCCAGGTCGGTGCCGTAATTCCCTACCAGATAAATCCGATAAGAAGCCCAATTATCGCGCACCATGTTCTCGGTGCGTCCGAGCCAGTAGCGCAGCACCTGGAAAAATCCACCGGCCTGCATTTCAGCCGGAGCCTGCATATATCGCGGAAATGATTGCACAGCTTTTTTGTAGGCCTCGAAGAATAATCCGTCTTTGCTTTTGAAATGCTGGAAAACCGACCCCTTGGCGATTCCCAATTGTGCCGCAATGTCTTCCACCCGCGCCGCGTTGTAGCCGCGTTCGGCAAAATGGCGGATGGCGACCTCGACAATGCGTGCACGCTTGGCCTCGGAGCGTGGCCGCGGTTTCGCGTCCCTCCGCATTTGCGGTGGTTTCGCCAGATTGGTAGTGATGCCGCCCAAAGCATGCCTCCTTTGATTTCCTTGACCCTGGGTCAATGGCTGAAGATCGCTGGATTAAACCGATTTTCTAAAGGATTTTCGTTGAACATAGCCAACTGCTTAACCAAATCTAGTGTAATTTTGACCTCTGGTCAATGGCTCCGCAAGCTGTGAACTCCAGGCAGGTAAGGGCGTTCCGAGGACCGATCATGATCGTGTGATTGTTCGCCACTCGAAGCTCGCGGCTCGGAGCTGGAGCTGTCGGGCTGCGCGAGATCATGACGCGTTACGAGCTGCCAATTGCAATTCCGGCAATAAACACCAGTACGCCGCCGACTACCACTTGAAACGCTGCCGAGAGCAGCGGCGTATCCATGTACCTGTTGCGGACCCAGGCGATGACTCCTAATTCGACGGCCACGACTATGACTGCGGCGATGAAGGCCACGTGGAAGTTTGGAAGTAAGAACGGCAGCGTGTGGCCGATGCCGCCGGCTGCGGTCATCAGTCCGGTGACGGCTCCGCGGAGCAGAGGGCGGCCTCGGCCGGTGAGCGATCCGTCGTCCGACAGCGCTTCGGCAAATGCCATCGAGATCCCCGCGCCGATCGAGGCCGCGAGTCCGACCAGAAATGCATCCTTGCTGCTCTTGGTGGCAAACGCTGCCGCGAAGACCGGGGCCAGCGTGGAAACCGAGCCATCCATCAGACCGGCAAGTCCGGGCTGAATGATCTGCAGCACAAACAACCGGCGCTGCGCTTCGTCTTCAGCTGTCTTGACGTCCGGGGTGATGATGTTTTCCTGCAATGCCTCGGCTGCGACCTGGTGCTTGCGCTCCACTTCCTCGAGGTCGCCGAGGAGTTTGCGAATTCCCGCGTCGGTGACCTTCGTCATCGCCTTCTGATAGAAACGGCGGGTCTCCAGTTCCATCATCTCGGCCTGCTTGCGGACTTCGGAGATCCGCAGGGGGCGAGTAAGCCAGAATGGGCGGCGCTGCACGAATCCCTGGACGTCCTGGCGGCGGACCAAAGGGATATGCTCGCCGAAGCGCGCGCGATAGGTCGCAATCAAAGCGGACCGATGGCCCGACTCCTCTTCGCGCATATCTTCGAAAAGCTTGGCGGTCGCGGGATAGCTTTCGCGCAAGCCATCAGCAAAGTCGGAATAAACGCGGCCGTCTTCTTCTTCGAGTGAGATGGCGAGAGCCAGGATCTCACGCTCCGACAGATCTTTGAATTTTCGGGCCATGCGGCAAATTCTCCTTCCGTCTGGCAGCTCGGTTTTGATTTTTTAGGATAGCAGCCCGGAAAAGCGTAAGCCACAACGGGCACAGAGGCCAAGGGCGAGTTAATCATCCCCAACGAAGCGCGGGTATCTAGGGACGTTTCGACTCCGCTCAACATGACGGGGCAAAGGTGTCAACAGAGACGGTCTGGCTCTAGTCGGCTAGGGCAAAGGTGAACATGGACATGTTTGCGTGCTCAATGCCCTCAAAGATCGTATCGAGCTTGGCCGACTCGCCGGCCGCCCCGAGGACCGGAAAAAGGGGAGCGAAGTGTTCCGGCGTCGGCGCAGCGAGCGCCGCATGCGGCGCCTGGCGCTCGTATTCGAAAAGCGCGGCTAGGTCCCGGCGTTCGATTCGTTGCTTTACCCAGCCTTGAAACTCACGCGCCCAAGTATCGATGGGGGCATCCTTGTCGCGCCAGTTCATGATTCTGAGGTTGTGGACGATTCCTCCACTGCCGGCCACGAGCACGCCGTTCGCCCGGAATTTGACGAGCGCTTGACCAATTTGGTGGAGCTCCGCGGGCGCACTCATAGGCAAAGAGATTTCGACTATTGGAATGCGGGCCTCGGGAAACATCAGCCGCATGGGAACCCAGACGCCGTGGTCCCAGCCGCGCGAATCGTCGAGTTGGGCGCTGAAACCCGCCCGCTTTAGTTCAGCTGCAACTTCGGCCGCCAACTCAGGCGACCCCGGTGCTTCGTACTTTATTTCGTAGAGAGCGCGCGGAAAACCGTCGAAATCGTAAATCAGTTTGGGGCGTACTCCTGAAGCAATACGAATTCCCGCCTCCTGCCAATGTGCCGAAATCACGAGGATGGCTTGCGGCTCGACGGAACCCCCAAACACCGCCAGAGCTTCCGCATATGGCCCGTTCTCCAACGCCGTCATCGGCGAGCCGTGTGACACGAACACAGAGGGCTGAAGCGAGTCGTTACGCGAATTCACAGTTCTCTCCGAAGGTAAAATAATAGTCGTTATAACAGATGATTCCGGACAGGAAACGATTCACAGCCGGCTGGGCGAGGGGCGCCCGTCCTCCATCCTATTTGTAGACTTCGGGGACGAAGTTCTGCTCGTGGATGGGCGGGCGGATGTATCTCGACTTGTCGAGCGGAGGCAGTTTCATCGGCTTCGGCGTGAGGTCTTCGTACGGAATCCTCGAAAGCAGGTGGTGGATCACGTTCAGACGCGCGCACTTCTTGTTGTCGGCATTCACAACGTACCAGGGCGCCTGCTTGGTGTCGGTGTGGGCGAACATTTCATCTTTGGCGCGTGAGTACTCGACCCAGCGCGGACGCGATTGCAAGTCCATTGCGCTCAGCTTCCAGCGTTTGGTAACGTCAGCCATGCGGTCCTGGAATCGGCGTTCCTGCTCTTCATCGCACACCGAGAACCAGTATTTGATCAGGATGATTCCTGAGCGCACCAGCATGCGTTCGAATTCCGGGCAGCTCTGCAGGAATTCCATGTATTCGCTCTCGGTGCAAAATCCCATCACGCGCTCGACGCCGGCGCGGTTGTACCAACTGCGATCAAACAGGACCATCTCGCCGGCCGCCGGCAATTCGGCAACATACCGCTGAAAATACCACTGCGTTTTTTCCTTCTCCGTCGGCGTGCCCAGGGCCACGACGCGGCAAATGCGGGGATTGAGCGTATCCATAATTCTCTTGATGGCGCCGCCCTTGCCGGCCGCATCCCGGCCCTCGAAGATGACGACGACTCTCAAACCCTCGTGCCGGATCCATTCCTGTAGCTTCACCAACTCAATCTGGAGCCGCTGCAATTCGCGCTCGTAGTCGCTGTCGTGGCCCAGGCGTATGGGCTTGGTCGCGTTTTTCGAGTCCGATTTGGCCGATTGCGCGGCGTCGCCGTCCTTGTTTCCCATTCCATTCTTCTCCTGCGTTGATCATCGGCGCACCCGCAGATTTCGTCAATAACGAGAAGCCAAGCTGTGCGTTTCATTGGCGGACGTCCACCCGTGCGGCAACTCTTGCCTACTCCGGACTGAGCAAGGTTTGCCGGTTCCGGCATCAGGCTATGGCGGCGCCGCGGATTTTCGCGTGGAAATACAGCAGAACGCGTCCGCCAGCTTCGCTTTCTTCAATGGAATCGAGCGTGCAGTGTCCTGTGCGGTCTTTCGGAATCGCATCCGCCGTCGAGCGGAAGGCGCGTCCATCTTTACGTCGAGGGATAACTATGTCTGTCTCGGGAATTTTCAGCAGCAGCTTCGGCAACAACCAAACCAACTCGCAATACCAGCTCACGAATTCGGCTTTCCAGCAACTTGGCAATGATCTCACGGCCGGCAAGCTGTCTTCCGCGCAATCCGACTTTGCCACCTTGCAGCAGGCCTTTATGCAACCGGCCAGCACTGCGGCGACATCGCAGGCTTCGAGTTCCGCCACTTCAAACCCGATGGCGCAGGAGTTGCAGCAACTGTCGAGCGACCTCAAGTCCGGCAACCTTACGGCTGCGCAGAAGGACTACTCCACAATCCAGAACGAAATGAAGAGTCAGTTCGGCGGCCATCTCCATGGTCACCACGTGAAGGGCACGCAGGACCCGTTCGTTTCGGGAAGCAATCAAACCAGCACGGACGCGTCCTCAACCCCTGCGCAGTCCACCAGTACGGCCGCGCAGCAAACGTACGCTACGCTGGCGCAACAGTTGCAACAATATTTTCTCGGCGGCGCGGCGGGTTCGGCCGGTGTGACCTCGCTGACCAAGCCAATCTCGTTCATGGCCTGAGCGCAACTGGGGGCTCAACCCATCGCCGAAGCGTCAAACTAAGACAACAAAGCGCGGGATTTTGCCCGCGCTTTGTTTCAATCAGTGCTTTTGCGAATCGATTGCTATCGAGCCGGCACTGCTATCTTGCGGCCTTTGCTGCCTCGATCGAGTCATGCAGTTCGTGCTCGGCCGCGCGCAGATGCTCTTCTGCCTTAGCGCCGTGACCCGCCATATCGTAATGGTTGGCAGCCCGTGCCCGATCCAGATCTTTCATGGCCTCGAGAACATGGTTGTGGGCACTTTCCAGATCGGCCCAATCATGTACTCTCTCGGCCAGCGCGACGCCGGCGGCGAATGACAAACACACAGACAAAATCGTTGCTACCATGTTCTTCCTCATAGTTATCCTCTCAAAGTATTGAATGATTTTCCCGAGACGCTCAGATAAGTTATTCTCCCCGACCGGGCGAATTTATGTCAAAGGAAAGATGTTCGGCGCGGGCCGGTGGGTTTACATTCGCGATTCCTCCTCCGCCGCCTCCCCAAGGACACCGATTCCCGGTAAGCAACGTTCGGGCGCCAATCGTGACTGCTAAACACTACTTCCGGTATAGGATGATTCGAAAGCGGCGATTCGGAAGATGTAATACGAAGCGCGGACCAATTCTGTGCCCGAACTCCCTGACATCATCGTTTACGTCGAAGCGCTCGAAAAGCGAATTCTCGGGCAGACGCTTAAGCAGGCACGGATCGCCAGTCCTTTTCTGTTGCGCACCGCCACGCCGCCGCTAACAAGCGCGGAGGGGCAACGCGTGCGCGAACTGCGACGGGTCGGCAAACGCATTGCCGTCGGGCTGGAGAACGACATTTGGCTGGTGCTGCACCTGATGATCGCGGGGCGCTTGCATTGGAAAAAACGCGGCGCCAAGGTTTCTCCACCGCGCGGACTCGCAGCCTTCGATTTCCCCAACGGGTCGCTGCTATGGACGGAAGCCGGCTCGAAGAAGCGGGCTTCGCTTCATGTGGTGGCGGGCGAATCGGGGCTGAGCGCGCTCGATCCCGGCGGGCTTGAAGTTCTTTCAGCCGATCTCGCCAGTTTTCGGCGGGCGTTGACCTCGGCCAATCACACGCTCAAACGCGCACTCACCGACCCGCGCCTTTTCAGCGGAATCGGCAATGCCTACTCCGACGAAATCCTGTTCGAGGCACGGTTGTCACCGCTTGCGCTCACGCAGAAACTGAAGCCGGAGGAAATCGAGCGGCTGTACGACGCCACGCGCACCACGCTCACGAAGTGGACTGACCGGCTTCGGCAAGAGTCGGCCGACAGGTTTCCCCAAAGAGTCACTGCCTTCCGTGAAGGCATGGCGGTTCATGGACGATACAAGCAGAGCTGCCTGCACTGTGGCGGCAAGGTGCAACGCATTCGCTACGCGTCGAACGAAACCAACTATTGCCCCGTTTGCCAGACGGGAGGGCGTTTGCTCGCCGACCGCTCACTGTCGCGTTTGCTGCGCGAAGACTGGCCGCGAACACCGGAAGAACTGGAAATGCTGACGCGGGATGCGAAATAGACCAGCCTTATACCGTCCAGGGCACAAACAGATTCTTGATCACAGATCGAAAATCGGAAACGTTGCGAGTCGCAAGCGTCAGGCCGTAGACCAGGGCGGTAGCGGCGATGAATGCATCGCGCGGCTCGATCGGATGACCAACAGCTTCGCTCCGCGCCACCAGCCTGCCGCATTCGTCGGCGATCGCCAGGTCAACGGGAAGGATTCGTCCCTCAAAGCGAACCAGCAGTTCGTTGTGCAGCCATTGCTCGAGCCGTCTTTTTCGCGACCCCGCTGACAGGCGTTCCATGCCATAACGCAACTCGGTGATGGTCACTACGCTCATGCAGGTCTGGTCTTCGTCAACCGTGGCCAGCCACGACACGACACCCGGATTCGGCTGCGGCTTGAGCCACTCGGAAACCACATTGGTGTCGAGAAGGAAGCTCACAGCTCGACCTTGCGCAGGCGCACGGGCAAGCGCGCGATTTCGATTCCGGAGCCGCGCAACGGAGAGGCGGCAAAGAAATCAGCCAGTGTGCCTTTGCGTTTTGTCCGGCGTTCCCACTCCTCGGCGGCGACCAGCACGGCAGCACGGCGGCCGTTACGGGTAATAGTCTGCGGGCCCTCCGATTTTGTTTTCTCGATCACTTCACTGAATTTGGCCTTGGCTTCGGCCACAGTCCAAACTCGGTCCGCCATTCGCATCCTCCGATTAGATCCATTATGGTCATCATGGTCAGTATAGTCATTTGCGCGGAAAGCGCAACAACTAAACGCTTGGCCAGGAAACCCGCGAAAGCAGGAAGGGAATCCTTTGAACGTCGCCGATGAAGTCGTCCTTACACCACGAAATATTTCGCCGAAGGATGGTGCACAACGATGGCAGAAGTACTCTGCTCGGGATCCAGCAGAAAACTGGACGTCAGCCGCACGCCGACGTTCTTTTCCGGATCGAGAAGCTTGAAGAGCTTGGTCTGGTCTTCGAGATTCGGGCAGGCCGGATAGCCGAAGGAATAGCGCGATCCCTGATACTTCTGATGGAAGAGGTCGCGAATGTGCGGGGAATCTTCGCCCGCAATGCCCAGCTCTTCGCGCATCTTCTTATGGTGGAATTCGGCGAGCGCCTCGGCCGTTTCCACGCTCAGGCCGTGGAGATAGAGATAGCGCGTGTATTCGCCGGCTTCGAAAAGGCGCTGCGTTTCGACCGAAGCCTTCGCGCCGATGGTGACCAGGGAGAGGCCGAGCACGTCCATGGTGCCGGAACTGGCGCGGGCGAAGAAATCGGCGATTGAAAGTTTGCGGCCTTCTCGTTGGCGCGGGAACGTGAAGCGGAGCAGTTCCCTTGCGCCGCGACTCCGGGTCGTACACAATTACGTCGTTGCCCTCACCTTGCGCCGGGAAATATCCGTACACGACTTTAGGCTCAAACAGCCCGGAGGCAATCACTTCTTCCTGGAGCTGCTTCTTGATCGGACGATACTTTTCTTCGACCAGATGCGCATAGTCTTCCTGCGACGCAGTCTTCAGCTGCCACTGATTCTTGAACAGCGCCGTATCGTTGATGTACTGGAAGATTTCTCGCAGGTCGTAATCCTTGTCCTTGCGCACCCGCACACCCCAGAATGGCGGCTTGGGGATGCTGGGCGCATCGGTCACAACCGCGCTGCGCTCGGCAAAAACAGGGCCGGTTTCTTCGTCCACGGCGGCGGCTTTTGCGTACTCCTTCACGGTCTTCCCTTCCGCGATACGTGCGGCCTTCTGGCCGTCTTCGGCAGCCAGATCCTGCATCACGTGCAGGCCGGCAAAGGCGTCTTCGGCGTAGAAAACGGCATTCGAGTATTCGCGGCGCAGATCGTCTTCCACATATTTGCGGGTGAGCGCCGCGCCTCCGCAAATCACCGGGAAGGCGAGTTGCTGGCGTTCCAGCTCCTGAATCACGTACTTCATTTCGAGCGTCGATTTGACGAGCAGGCCGCTTAACCCAATGGCATCGGCGCGATGCTCGGCGGCCGCGTGGATGATGGTATCTCCGGGCTGCTTGATGCCGAGATTGACGACTTTGTAGCCGTTATTCGAGAGGATGATGTCGACCAGGTTCTTGCCGATGTCGTGCACGTCGCCTTTCACGGTGGCGAGCACGATGGTGCCTTTCTGCGATCCGGATTTTTTCTCCATCTTCGGTTCGAGGTAGGCGACGGCTTGCTTCATGACTCCGGCGGAGTCGAGCACCGAGGGAAGCTGCATTTTGCGAGCGCCGAACAGGTCGCCGACCGTCTTCATGCCGTCCAGCAGGACCGTGTTGATCAGGTCGAGCGGCGAATATTGTGTGAGCGCTTCTTCAAGTAATTCTTCAAGGGTGCGCTTGCCGGCGCCTTCGCCCACTGACTTTTCGCCGTTGATGATGGCGTACTTCAGCTTGTCTTCGATGGAGAGCGCTTCCACATGAGCGGTGGTCTTCGCCTGCGGCTTTCCCTTCATGCCGGTGAAGTGCCGCATGTAGGTCTGGAGCGGATCGCCATTCGAGGCATCGCGATAAATCAGCTTGCGCGCTAGCTCAACTTCTTCTTGAGGAATTTTGTATAACGGATAGATTTTCGTGTAGTTGACAATGGCAATATCGAGGCCATTTTCGACGGCTTCATGCAGGAAAACCGAGTTCAGGACGCGGCGGGGATAGGCGTCGAGGCCGAAGCTGATGTTGCTTACTCCCAACACCGTTTTTACTTCTGGCAACTCCTGGCGAATCCGCTTGACCGCATTCAGCGTTTCGATTCCCGCCGAGCGGTATTCTTCCTGGCCGGTGGAGATGGGCAGCGTGAGTGCGTCGAAGATCAGGTCGACCGGGCGAATGCCGTACTTTTGCGTGGCGAGATCGAAAATGCGATGCGCAATGGCGACTTTCTTGTCGGCGGTGAGCGCCATGCCGTCCTCGTCGATGGTGAGCGCGATCACCGCCGCGCCGTAGCGCTTGGCCATGGGCAGCACTTTGGATGTGCGCTTCTCGCCGTCTTCCAGGTTGATGGAGTTGATGATGGCCTTGCCGGGAATGCGCTTCAGCGCCTCTTCGACCACATCGGCCTCGGTGGAATCCACGAGGATGGGCGCGGGCACGCGCGTGGCGATCTTTTCGAGGATCGCGGAGATGTATCCCTTCTCGTCCTCGCCGACGATGGCGCAACAGAGGTCGAGCATGTGCGAGCCTTCGTTGGCGAGCTTTTTCGCAAGAGCGAGGATGTCGTCGTATTTCTTCGCGCGCACCAGGTTGCGGAAATGCTCGACGCGCGTTGTCGTGTTCATCTCCTCGGCGACGATCAGCGGCTTGGGCTCGAGATCGAGTGGGACCGAAGTGTAGGCGCTCGACGCCGCGCCCACCGGTTTCACTTCCCTTTTCGCCGGCTCGACGCCGGAGACGGCATCCACCACGGCTTTCAGATGTTCGGGACGCGTGCCGCAGCATCCCCCGACGATGCGAACGCCGTAATCGACGACAAAGTGTTTGTGGAATTTTGCCAGCTCTTCGGGTGTGAGCTTGTACACCGCATGGCCGCCTTCGTTCTGCGGCAGGCCGGCGTTCGGCAAAACGGAAACGTGTTTGGTCGAGTTCAGGCAGAGATAGCGCACGGCCTCGTTCATCTCGGCCGGGCCAGTGGCGCAGTTCAGGCCGATCACGTCGATATCGTACGGTTCGAGCGCAGTGAGCGCCGCGCCGATTTCTGTGCCGAGTAGCATGGTGCCCGATTCCTGCAGTGTGACCTGCACGGTCACCGGCAGACGTTTGCCGGCCTTGCGCATCGCTTCGATTACGCCGACGGTCGCGACCTTGGCCTGAAGAAGATCCTGCGCGGTTTCAATCAGCAGAATGTCGACGCCGCCATCGATCAGCGCAGCGGCTTGCTCTTCGTACGCTTCGACCATTGCGTCGAAGGTGATGTGGCCGAGCGAAGGCAGCTTGGTGGTGGGCCCCATGGACCCGGCTACAAAGCGCGGCCTGTCTTTGGTTGAGAATTGGTCTGCGGCTTCGCGGGCCAGTTTGACCGCGGCCAGGTTGATCTCGCGCACCCGGTCGGCAAGATCGAACTCCGTGAGAACCGTCCGCGTGCCGCCAAAGGTGTTGGTTTCTACGACGTCGCATCCCACCTGGAGGAAGCTGGCGTGCACGTCCCGGATAATGTCGGGGCGGCTCAGAACCAGGACTTCACTGCAATTCTCCTTGCCCCAGTAATCGTCGAGCGTCGGCTGGCGCAGTTGGATGTTGGTGCCCATGGCGCCGTCGTAAACCACGACGCGCTCTTGCACGGTTTGGAGAAAGTCAGCCATCTGTCGTTGGTCTTTCGTCGTCAGTCCTTCGTCGTCAGTCGTTGGTCGTTCGGAGTCAGTCACTCTCGTATCGCGCCAACGACCGACGACCAAAGACCAGCGACTTTATACACGAACGCCGGCCCGCGTGGACCGGCGCTCCGTTGGTCTCGAAATGCTGAAAGCTTTCTAGCTCCCCGGAACCGCTTCGGCCGGCGCGCCGCCAGCGATTTCTGCGGCGTCGAACACGGCGTTCGCTCCAATGTGCGCCGGGGCTCCTGCCAGCAACTGCTCCTTGCGGTAAACCAGATTGCTGGCACTGAACGTGGCCAGTTCGAATCCGTGCCCGTGCGTGATGGCGTCAGTCGGGCACGCCTCCACGCAGTATCCGCAGAAGATGCAGCGGTTGTAATCGATGTTGTAGACCTTGGCGTAGCGCTCGGCGCCCGAGATACGGCGCTCGGCAGTGTTTTCCGCCGCTTCGATATAGATGCAGTTCGAGGGGCAGGCGGCCGCGCAAAGAAAACAGGCAACACATTTCTCCAGGCCGTTTTCGTCGCGCTGCAGAACGTGCTGGCCGCGGAAACGTTCCTGAAACTGGGCGCCTTTGAGTGGCCCTGGCCCGTCGGGATAATTTTCGACGATCGAGGGCTGGAACATTTCCTTCAGGGTGATGGTCATGCCCTGAGCGATGGCGCCGATGTTTTTGATGACGGACATTGCTTTTCTAGTATAGCGGAAGAGGGGGAAAACAGTTCTCGGTAGTCAGTTGTCGGTGTTAGTTCCCAGATGCACGCATATGCGATGGCTACTTAGGTTGACGGCACTTTTGTAGACGGGGGCTGGTGCGCGCGGTCACAGTCGGCGGCAGCTCGCGTTCAGTACCTTGCGGTTAGGGTGGGCTTCCGACCTATGACCAGCCGCATGGCGCCGTTTTCGTCATTCTGTTCTTTGACGTGGGTTTACCGCTCTACTTCTGTGGTTTCCCTGATTTTCGCGTTCTTGCTGAGCGCGTTATCCGGGAACTTGGTTCCGCGCACATTTGCGCAGGAAGTGAAGCGCGAGCCCGCCTATGGCTCGCACGAGACGAGAGAAAGAAACACATATAAGGACAAGGCTCTCCCCGCGCTCCGCGATCGGTGGATGATGCGCGGCCGATCGGCTCCCGCCGGGAAATCGGCGGCGGCGCTCCGATTGCGGGCCCACCAGCAGAAGATTGCTATGCGCGCCCTAGCCGTCGGCGCTCCGGCGCTGTCAGCGACACAATCCAGATCGGCCGAACCCGCGGGATCGGGCACGCCGTGGGTTGCGCTCGGACCGGCTCCGCTGATTTCGGATCAGAATGTTTACGGGGCTGTTGCTGGACGTGTAACGGCAGTTGCCGTCGATCCGAACGACGGGACGGGCAATACGGTCTATGTTGCGTCAGCATCTGGTGGTGTGTGGAAGTCCACGAACGCAGCCAACGCGACCGCGACAAATGTCACCTGGACCGCCCTGACCGATCAGCAGGCATCGCTCGTGAACGGCACGGTATCGGTGAAGCCCGACGGAAGCGTCGTACTGGCCGGAACGGGCGAGCCGGATAACGCCATCGACAGCTATTACGGAGTGGGAATTCTGCGCTCCACAAATCATGGCGCCAGTTGGACATTGATTCCGGCTGCGACCGGCAATAGTCCGTCACTGTCATTTGCAGGGCTGGGGTTCGCCAAGTTTGCCTGGAGCACTTCGCCGGCAACAACCGTGGTCGCCGCGACTGCGACCACCATGGAGGGATTCGACGAAGGCGCAATCACGGATGCCACAAATCGCGGTCTCTATTACTCGAATGACAGCGGCCAGAGCTGGACGTTTGAAATCCCCCAGGACTCGGGGGTGGCGATCAGCCCGGTGTCGATTTCGGCAAGCGACGTCGTATACAACACGGCAGCGGGGGAATATTTTGCAGCGATCCGCTATCACGGCGTGTATTCGTCGGCCAACGGGCAGAATTGGACCCGGCTCGCCAACCAGCCGAATCCCGCGCAGTTGACCACGACGAATTGCCCGGCGCAGATACCAAGCAGCGGTTCGAGTTGCCCGATTTATCGCGGGCAATTGACGGTGGTGCCGGGGCGGAACGAAATGTATTTCTGGTTCGTCAGCCTCCCCGCCGGGCCGGACGGCGCGGAGGTCGTGGATGAAGGAATCTGGCGGACGACCAACGGGGGCGTCAGTTGGGCTCAGATCGACGAGACGGGGATTGCGAACTGCGGCGACCCCGGCAACAACGGTTGCGGCGAAGGGCAGGGTTATTACAACCTCGAAATCGCGGCCTTGCCCGACGGTGGAGCAACCGATCTGTATGCGGGGACGGTGAACCTGTACAAATGCACGCTGACCACCGGCGGAACGACCTGCTCGACGATCGACTTGAACTTCCCCAATCAGTGGATCAATCTTACACACGTCTATGGTTGCAGTTCGATCGCAAGCGTAAGTCCGGATGAGCATGGTCTGGACTACATGCTCGTCGGCGGCAAAACGCTGATGTATTTCGGCAATGACGGCGGCATTTACCGCACGCTCGACGGATACAGCAAGCTCGACAGCGGAAGCTGCGGTACACCGAACGGCTTCGACAATCTGAATGCATCCTCGGTTGCGAACGGAACGATCGGCTCGCTGACACAGCTTGTGTCATTTTCGGTCCATCCGACCGATCAAAATACTTTGCTCGGCGGCGCAGCCAGCAACGGGTCCGGCGCAACGAGCGTCTCCGCCAACAGTTCCGAATGGAGCACCATAAACGGTGGGGACGGTGGATACACCGCGATCGTTCCGGCAGCGCCCACCGAGTGGTACACGGCGAACCCATACGTCAACATTTATGCCTGCAACAACGGTATCAACTGCACGACCGATACTTTCAATCTCACCGTGGGCAGCGAGGAGGTAGGCGGAGACACGGGCGCGTTTTATACACCGTACCTACTCGATCCGCAGAATTCGGCGGAAATGCTGGTGGGAACGTGCCGCGTCTGGCGAGGAACGCCGACGGTGCCGCCGAGTTCTTTCACGGCGATCAGCGTGGATTTCGACACGCTCGCGCCGGCTTCATGCACGGGTGACGAAATCAATCTGGTCAGTGGACTGGCGGAGGGCGGCTCCATGGCGGCCGGACTTTCGACCACGGTCTATGCGACGACGGAAGGGACGGGGCCGAATGCAACCGCGCCTTTCGGCGGCGAAGTCTGGGTGACGACCAATGCAGGCGTCGCGCCCATGGCCGAGGTCACGGGCGCGATCAATCCTTCCAACTACACGATTTCTTCGGTGGCGATGGATATGAGCGATGCAACCGGAGCAACGGCCTATGTGGGAATTATGGGCTTCAACGTTCCCCACATTTTCAAGACCACGGATGCGGGCGCAAGCTGGACTGACTGGTCTGGCACCGGCAACACTGCCCTGCCCGATGCGCCGGTGAATGCATTGCTGGTGGATTCTTCCGTGACTCCCTCCCAGATCTATGCTGGAAACGACGTGGGCGTGTTTGTGAGTTCAACCGCTAGCCCGAGTTGGGCCGAAGTCGGCACGCCTGCGCTGCCGGGCGCGACCGGATATTTGCCGGAGGCGCCGGTGACGGCGATCCGAATCTTCAACTCCGGCGCCAAGGAACTGCGCGTTTCGACCTATGGGCGCGGCATTTGGGAATACGCCCTGGCAACTGCGCCGGACTATACAAACGTGATTTCGAACACGCCGCAGACGATCTTTCCGGCACAGACGGCCACCTTCACTGGAACGTTGACCGCCTATGAAGGCTATGCGAGCGCTGTCAACCTGAGTTGCGCGGCGCCCATTCTGCCGGCAACCTGCACGCTCAATCCAACGCAGACGACGCCGACCGCAACCGGAGCGGCCTACACCCTGACCGCCGGCGGCGTGGTTGGTGATTACAGCTTCAACGCAAAGGCAGTCGGTACCGATCCCAACGCAATTACGCACGACGCGCCCGTGGCATTGCATATCGTGGACTTCAACCTCTCGACTCCCAGCCCGAACGCACTCACGGCCGCGCAAGGCGGCACATCGAACGCCGCGACCTTCCAGGTTTCGGCAGCGGGGTCATTCTCGGGAACGGTGAATCTGAGCTGCCCGAGCGGACTGCCATCGGGAACAGCATGCCAGTTTTCGCCATCGAGCGCGGTCACGCCGACGGCGTCGAATCCGGTACTGGTGACGATGACGGTAACGGCGGCGGCAAGCTCTCCAGTGGGCGGCCCAACAACGGTAACGCTGGCAGCCAATGCGGCGGGTGCTCCCGCGGCAAAGACACAAACCTTCACGTTGACGGTGACTGCGCCGCCGCCGGATTTTGCATTGGCCGTAACGGCAACGCCCGCCGCAACAGTGGCCGGAGAGAACGTTACGTGGAGTGGAACGCTGACGGCGCTCCACGGCTACAGCGGAACCGTGAGCCTGAGTTGCGCCGGTGCGATCCCCGACACATGTGAGGTGAATCCCTCATCGCTGGCCCCGACGACAAGCGGTGCGGCGTTTACGGTAACGGTGGGCAGCGCCACGGAGGGAACATCTAATTTCAGCATGGGAACCGATGGGACGCTGACGCACACGCAGGCCGTGAGCCTGACGGTGGGCACAGATGTATCGTGGACCGACACAGGGAATAGTTCGGTGACCGTGCAGGCAGGACAGGGCGCGAGCTATACCTTCTCGGCAATGCCTGTAGGCGGCAGCACGTTCAGCGGGCCCGTAAACTTTGCCTGCGCAAATTTGCCGGCGCTGACCAGTTGCAGTTTCAATCCTGCTTCGATTGCCGCAGGCGTGGGGACAACCGCGGTCGCGTTGACCATTGCGACCACCGGACCGATTGGCGGAACTGAGTTGCGAAAGGCAGTACCCAGTAGCCCATACCCGACGCCTCCTGAAAAGCCACAACCTCCGAGCGCCGGGAATCTCCGCGCACACGATATCGCGCTGGCATGGCTGCTCATGATTCCGATAGCGGGTGTACTGCTGATGGGCATCGGCGGGGAAAGACTCCCGCTAAGCCTTCCGGTCGGAGTGTCAGTCGCAGCGCTGGCCGGGCTGGCGCTGCTGGCCGCCTGCGGAGCTCTGGGAGCGGGCGCTGGTGGAACTGGGGTAACAGTCGGGGTCAGCCCATCGAGCGTGATTGTTCCGCTCGGCAGCCAACAGCAGTTCTCGGCGACGGTCATCAACGGGAGTAGTCAGGCTGTAACGTGGGCAGTAACAGGCGGGTTACCGAACGGCTCGATTGGCACGACTAGCGGGCTCTATACGGCGCCAGGAATCATGCCCAGCTCGTCCGCGGTGACTGTGACGGCAACGTCTGCGCTGGCAACGTCTCCGGGAACGGCAACGGTCACGCTGACCGGTCCAGTTGTCACGGTTACCGTGAATCCTGAGACCGCGAGCCTGTTTGCAAATGAGGCCGGGAACACGTGGCCCGCATCGGTGACGCAGCAACAGTTTGCGGCGACCGTCAACAATGGCGACAGCCAGACCGTGACGTGGGTCGTCACCGGCGGGAGCGCCAACGGTACGGTCGACTCGACCGGGCTCTATCGCGCGCCGGCGAACGTGCCCAATCCAGCGGTGGTGAGTGTGACGGCAACTTCGACGCAGGCGACTTCTCCGGGATCGGCGACAGTAACGATTCAGAGACCAACAGCGGTGGGAACCTATTCGAACATCCAGGTAACGGCAACGGCGGCGGGAGGCGCGGCACACAGCGATCCGGTCACACTGACGGTGGATTAGGGCGGTCATTCGTCGTTCGTCGTTGGTCGGGCGCAGCTCGGCTCTACTTCTGGCTTTCAGCTTTCGTGATAAGCGGCTGGGAGCGCAGACCAATGTCCGCGTTCCTTGTTTATGCGTCACATGCTGACGAGCGCCGCGTGAAGTAGGATCTCTAGTGGTTCGGCCTTGGTTTGTTTCTGGCTGCTGCCTCGCGAACGACGAAGGACGAACGACCAACGACGAACGACCATGAATTCCTCTCCTTACGACATTGCAGTAATCGGCGGCGGCATTGTAGGCATGTCGTTCGCCATGCAGGCCGCGGCAGCCTTTCCGCGAGCGCGGGTGCTCGCGCTCGAAAAAGAAGATGGGCTGGCGCGCCATCAGACCGGACACAACAGCGGTGTAATCCACAGCGGCGTCTATTACAAGGCGGGATCGCTGAAGGCGCGGCTGTGCGTAGCGGGAGCCCGTGAGATGGTGGAGTTCTGCGCGCAGCACGGGATTCCGCACGAAGTGTGCGGAAAGTTAATTGTGGCCACGAACGAGAGTGAAGCGGCGCGGCTGGACGACTTGCTGGCTCGCGGCGAAGCCAATGGGCTCACGGGGCTGCGGATTGTAGAAGGCGCAGCGATGCGAGACATCGAGCCGCACGTAGGCGGAGTCCGCGCTCTCAAGGTTCCGGCGACCGGGATTACGGACTATTTGCTGGTAACGGAAAAGTATGCGGAGATCGCAATGGCCCGCGGCGTCGAGGTGAAAACGGGTGCGGGAGTGGTTGGCTTCGGGAGCGCGGCCAGCGAGGTTATCGTCAAGACGCGCGCCGGAGAGTTTGCCACACGATATGTCGTCAACTGCGCGGGGCTCTACAGCGATCGGGTGGCCCAGTTGGCCGGGCACGATCCGGAGATGATGCTGGTTCCGTTTCGCGGTGAATATTACGACCTGGCGCCCGCGCGCGCGAATCTGGTGCGATCGCTGATTTATCCGGTGCCGGATCCGGCGTATCCATTCCTGGGAGTACATTTCACGCGGCGAATTCATGGAAATGTCGATGCCGGACCGAATGCCGTGCTGGCCGGCCGGCGCGAAGGGTATCGGAGAACAGATTTTGATTTGGGCGAGACGATGGAAGTCTTCGAGTACTCGGGCTTCCGCGCGATGGCGCGCCGGCATTGGAAAAACGGGCTGGGCGAAATGCGGCGAAGCTGGTCGAAGCGTGAGTTTGTGCGCTCGTGCCAGTTGCTGGTACCCGAGGTGCGCATGGAAGACATGACGCCCGGCGGATCTGGCGTGCGCGCGCAGGCGGTGGCGCACGATGGCTCGCTGGTCGATGACTTTCGCTTCGTCGCGCGCGAACGGTTCCTGCATGTGCTGAACGTGCCGTCTCCGGCCGCGACGGCCTCGTTGCCGATTGGGCGCGAGATTGTAGAGATGGTCCGGAAGGCCGGTGTGGCCGCGGCATGAAGTCCTGAACCGTCGGGATCGCAGGGCGCCCGGCAAACCTCTGAACAACGGCGTGCACAGGGAAGCGCAGGGAGAACCCGAGCCATCCTTTCTGGTGTAGGCTGTCTGAAATCGAATGATCGATGACCGGGAGAAATTCTCATGGGTAAAACTGCAGGCGGCAAGAAAGTTGCCATCTTGGGCGCGGGGAAGATTGGGTCGATCCTGCTGCAGGCGTTCCTGCGCGACGGATTGCTGAAGGCTGCCAATACCTGGGCAACGGTGGCCCATCCGGATCGGGCAGCCGCGCTCCGGGAAAAGCTCAAAGTGCACGCCGGCACCGACAATGCCGAAGCAGTGCGCCATGCCGACGTTATCTTTCTTTGCGTGAAGCCGCAGGTGGTGGCCGACGTGGTGCGCGAGATTCGCGCAGGCGTGCGGCGCGATCATTTGCTCATCTCAGTCGCCGCTTCCGTGCCGACCGACATGATCGAGCGCGGGCTCGAAAAAGACGTCCCGGTAGTGCGCGCCATGCCGAACACTCCCTGCTCGCTGGGCGCGGGAATGACGGGGCTGTGCAAGGGGCAGTTTGCGCAAAAGCAACATCTCGAGCTGGCGACAAAATTCTTTGCGGCCGTGGGGCGCACGGTAATCGTGGATGAGAAGCATATGGACGCGGTGACCGGGCTTTCGGCGAGCGGGCCGGCGTACATCTACATCATTCTCGAATCGCTGGCTGAGGCAGGAGTGAAAGTCGGCTTGCCGCGCGATGTGGCTACGCTGCTTGCGGCGCAGACCACGATGGGAGCGGCGCGCGTCGTCCTTGAAACCGGCGACCATCCGGCTCTGCTCAAGGACGCTGTCACGACGCCGGCAGGATGCACGATTGACGGCATCCTGGAACTCGAAGAAGGCAAGCTGCGCGTCACGCTGATCAAGGCCGTTGTGAAGGCGGTGCAGCGAGCAAAGGAATTGGCGTACTCCTAACGATTAGTCGCCGCCGTCGCGGCGCCGCCGAGCCCACCATTTGTAATTGGCCATTGGGCGTCGCAAGAATTGAGGCCGCTCCAAACCGGGTGCTGCTCGCGGTGTTCATGCGGGCGCTCTGCACGCACAGTAGCCAGCCCGCGCCCTGCACGAACACCTGGACCCAAGCTTGCTACCGGTGCCGGTCGCCCGTCACAGCAGATTTCCGGCACCGGAGTTAGAATTTCCGCGTGCTCGGGAGGTCCGGCGCGCCCGATAGCTTCGGAGTCTCCGGCTCTTCTGACTCAGTCACGAAGCAACACGGAAAGCAACGGACCGTGCTCAACAGAGAGGCGCACAATGAAGGGAATTCGTTGGACAGGAGTTCTTATCGTATTGTTGAGCTGCGTGCTGATGATCGCGCTGATGATCGCGTGCAGTTCGCCAGCTACTTCGCCGTCTGGCAGCAGCCAGACACAATCCCCAACGCCCGCCGCTAAAAAAGAGCCCGTGCTCTATACCGGCAAGGCGTGTTTTTCGCAGATGACGGGCATGGCCGGACGCTGGGCGCCTGATGCCGTGCCTTTTCACATGGAATCGGCCCTCAACGATGAAAGCGACGGCCATGACGGCAAAGCGACCATCTGGCGCGGTATGTTCGCTTCGCCTACCCGTCGTACCTACAAAGTTTTTACCTGCTCGGGCAGCCGCTTACGCGATGAAGCGGCGATGGGAGTGACCTCCGGCGCGGAGAGCGCTTACGGGCCAGCTGTTCCGTCACTGATGTTTCAAGCTTTCCTCCTCACTACCGATTCAGACCAGGCTTATACAACCGCGCAGGATAAGGGCGGAGCCAAGCTGATGGAAAAAGACCCGCACCAGCCCGTTTTGTATACCCTTGATTGGAATCCGAAGGACAAAGCGCTGCTCTGGGTGATCTATTACGGCAGTTCGACGAAAGAGTCGAAGGGAATCGGCGTTATTGATGCCAGCACGGGCAAATTCCTCCGCGCGGCCAAGTAACCTGGAGTGGGATCTCGATCCATGTAATAGATTGTGCCGGTCAATCGTTGCCGGCAGTTGGGAGTGGCTCAGTTTGATTGTCATCCCGACTAAGTGCTTTTTGCGCAGCGAGGGATCTGGGCGAGCCGCACGATGCGTCGCGTTCTTCGCGACGCAACAATCGCGCGTTTGGCTCGCTTCCTTTTCAAACTGAGCCACGACCCGGCTGTTCGGCAACTCCTCGTCGTTGCGGGGTTCAGCGCGCGCCCGCCTTGCTGGCGCGAACCTGAGCCTTGCCCGATTCTCGGGCCGCCACCGAGAGTTCCTTTTCGATGGAAGAAAAACGTTGAAAAACTTCGTGCAGGCGGAGTGCCATGTTGCGCATGGTATCGGCCTGCTCAAGCACCTTCGCAGGCAGCCCCGGTTCAAGCGTGAGCAACTCCGCGTTGCCGAGAATTGAAGTCAGCGCATTATTGACGCCGTGTCGCATCTCCACCATGTAGCGTCCCAGGGTGGCTTCCGCTTTAGCCGATGCGCACCCCGATTCGGCCGCGCGCTGGCGCGTCTCCGCCAGCGAGCGCCGCAGAATTTCGCGTCCGAGGAGTCCGGCGATTTCCGCCCAGAGTTGCGGTTCCGATGAAGTTTCTTTTTGAGGATCGGCGCGACGAAGTTCAACGATGGCGCCATCGATCCCGGAAAAAGCAGAACTTGGATCGGCGTGTATCAGGATGGCCGGCTTGGCTGCAGCGGCAAGCGCCCGCTTGAGCGCCGGCCGCGATTCGGGCGAAGTTGCTTCCGCGATCGCGAGATCGTAGCAGTTACCGCCGAGATCGCGGAAGAGCCCTTCGTCAAGCACGGTGAATTCCGGAGAGCTGGAATCGGCAGGCCAATGGGCGGCCAGTTCCCGCGCGAAGGCGGGATTGGTCGAGAGAATCAGCACGGTGGGTCGGCTTAATGGCATGGTTAAAGTGTGCGAGGCAGCTTGGCTGGCCGCAGGCCGGCAAGCTACCGGTTCTTATTGATTCGTTCCGGCGCCTGAATGGGAACCGGCGGCAGCCGCACGCGAACCCGGCCGCGCATCAACCTGCTGCACTCCGTTGAGCGCGTCATCGACCGCGGCCCGGAGATCGACCAGCATGCGCAGCGGGTGCCCCGAGGAATACTCCGCGTGGAACATGACTTTCCAGGACTGGCAGATCATGCGCAGGCGGCTGGTCGGCTCTTCCGCGGAAAATTGCGCGCGCCGGCAGTCGATGGTCGTGACGCCGCGGCGTTCCAGTTCGCGCAGGCCGTCCTGAATGGCGTTGAGATCGTCGTGCATCAGACGGAAAAAGATGCGCCGGATCATGAAGCTGAAACGCGCAAAGGCGACCATGGCGGCTGGATCGTAGAAGCGCTCGCCGGCTTGGGTTTTGAGCTTGCGGCCCTGATCGAGAACTCCGCTATGCAGAAGCTCGCTCAGACGTCGGCTGCGCGTCGCCGACTGCAAGACAGCTTCGAGCGGTGCCAGCCATTCCGGCCGTTCGAGTTGCCGTTCGCCCAGGACCGGCTCCAGAACCTGCGCGACAAATTCGAGATCCACATCGGAGTCCTCCAGGCCGGAGGGCGCGCTGAATGAGAAATACTGAACCAGCAGGAAGTCGATCTTGTCGCGGTCGGCAGCCGACTTCGCCGGCTTCTGCATGTGATGGAGGAGCAGGTTCCGGAGCACCGCTTCGTTCGCCAGCGGCGTGGTCTGGAGAAACTGGCGCAACTGGTGCACCTGAATCTCGGCGTCCACGATGCGGAGCCAGGCTTCAGCTTCATTTGTCGCGTCCGCCGCCGAAGCTTCCTCCAGCGGGCAGTCGGGAACCTCAATGACAAATTCGCGCACCAGCGCGGCGTAGACAGGGTGCAGGGCTTGCACCAGCGTGGCCTGATCTTCTGTCGAGTAGTGGGGCGAGTCTTGCGATTCAGTCATGATTTCACAATCCAATTGGGAACTTGTTTGAGGAAACGGGCCGCAATCACGGTCCGCTCCGGGTGATATTGAGCCGCAACAACGGACGCTTCAGCGCGCAGCGCTCCATCCTTGCTTTCGACCAAAACGGCGTCGGCGAACTCAAGCGGATGTTTCGCGAGGAACAGAATTTCGTGCGGCGTGCCGAATTCGATGACCGTTTCTTCCAGCAGCGACCAGCCGTCCCCACCCGCTTTGCTTTCGCCATCCCCGGATCCGTTGGCCCGGCTGAGCCGAATTGGAATCCGCACCGGCGTAGCTTCCGGGAAGAACTTGGCCAGTTGGCTGACGATATCGACCGCGGGCGCACGAGCAGTAGCAGTGGACTGGTTGGGCACGGTTTACCCTCACCGAAAGCTGGAAGCTGTCACATCTTCCCGGTTTGGAAGAAGTTCGAGGGGGACTCGCTTCTGCTGGATCGTTATGGAGAATTGCACGGGCGCTGCCAAAACTTGAAGGTCATGCACTTACGAGTAAACTGAAGACAAATAAGCAGTTAACTGCGTTGCTCGGGGCTGGAACCGAGCCGTTCTCCGAGGCGCGTGAAAAGACCGTCTCAGATTGGTACAACCGTCTCAGTTTGTGGGCTGAAACCCTCAAGAAGAGTGATCGCGTTTTTGAAGCTACTCCTTCTCGAAAAACCTCATTGCAGCGTGCTCGAACCCGCGCGATCCTCTCGCACGGTGATGTTGTAGCGCTTGAGCTTGCGGTAGAGCGTGGCGCGGCTGATGCCGAGCATTTTGCCGGCCCGGACTTTGTCTCCATTGACCTGGGTAAAAACGCGCGCGATGGTGGCGCGTTCCAGGTCTTCAAGATCGGTGGTTGCGGCCGAGCCGGGTTCCGGGAAAACGTGCGCCTCGGGAACGGCGTCAAGTTCCGCGCGCACGATTGAGGCGGGCAGATCGTTCAGATCGAGAATCCGCTGGTCGGTGAGCGCGACCGCGCGCTCTATGCAGTTTTCCAGTTCGCGCACGTTTCCGGGCCAGTCGTAGGCGAGCAGAGCTTTCATGGCGTTGCCGGAAATCTGGACTCCACGTCCGGGAGCCAGGCGTTCAAGAAACCAATTCGCGAGCATGGGAATGTCGGAGCGGCGCTCGCGCAGCGGGGGCAAGGAAATAGTGACTACGTTCAGGCGGAAGAAAAGATCCTTGCGGAAGGTTCCCTTTTTGTAAGCGCTTTCGAGGTCGCGATTGGTGGCGGCCATGATGCGCACATCCACCTTGATTTTGTCGTTGCTGCCGACGGGGCGAACTTCCTTTTCCTGTAAGAACCGCAACAGCTTGGCCTGCATTTCGAGCGGCAGTTCGCCGACCTCATCGAGAAAGATGGTGCCGGAGTTGGCCGACTGCAGCAATCCCTGCTTGGAACGCAGGGCGCCGGTGAACGCGCCTTTTTCGTAGCCGAACAATTCGCTTTCAATCAGAGTCGGAACCAGCGATCCGCAGTCCACGGCGACGAACGGACGCGTCGCCAGATTGCCGCGGAAATGCAGGGCACGGGCGACGAGTTCCTTGCCGGTTCCACTTTCGCCGGAAATCAGAACCGGCGTGCGCGTGTCCTTGAGCCGTGAAATGAGGCGCAGCACATTCTGAATTCTCGAGGAATTGCCGATGATTCCGTGCACGGCGGTTTCGGTTTCGGAACGCTCGCGCAGAAACAGATTTTCTTCTTCCAGGCGGACCTTGTCGGCCATGCGGCGCAGGAACATGCGCAGTTCGTCGAGGGGAGCGAACGGTTTGGCGATGTAGTCGTAGGCGCCAAGCTTCATGGCCTGGACCGCGGTTTCGACCGATCCGTGGCCCGTCATCACGGCCACTTCAATGCGGGGATGAATCCGCTTGGCTTGCTCCAGAAATTCCAGGCCCGTCATGCGGGGCATGATCATGTCGGTGAGCACCATGTGAACGGGCTGTTCCTCGAGGAGCGCCAGCGCGGCGTCGCCGCTTTCGGCCTCGAGGCAGAAAAATCCGAGCGATTCGCCCACCGTCATGCATAGCCGGCGAATCGTCTGTTCGTCGTCCACGATCAACAAGCGAATCTGCAGGTCGTGAGTCATGGAACCGCCTTGCCCATCGTTTGTTCAACGACAGAGATGAAATCGGCAACGCGAAAAGGCTTTTCGACGCAGGGTGCGCCGGTGCGGCGCAGCGTGGCAACTGTTTCTTCATTGGCGATGTCGCCGGTGATGAACACGAGTCTCGCGGTCAGAGCCGGCCGGTTGGCGGCGATCCAGGCGTACACCTGCGCTCCATCCACACCCCCGGGGGTACGCATGTCGGAAACCACACCCTGGAAATCGCCCTGGGCAAGAAGGCGGAGCGCTTCCGCGCCGGACTCGGTGCATACCACCGAATAACCATTGCGTTCGAGGGCGGAGCGGACGAAAACCATGACGGCGGGCTCGTCCTCAATCAGTAGCACGGGCGCACAAGCGGGCTTGCTTGCAGTCTGTGTCATTTTGGATAAACTCCTGCGGCTGCGCCAAAGGAAGCGCCGCCGTCCGATGCCATCGGCAGACGGACGATGAAGGTGGCTCCTTCGGATCCGGTATTGTTGTGGCAAATGATTTCTCCGCCGTGCTCGTGGACGATGCCATAGCAGATGCTGAGGCCCAGGCCGGTTCCCTTGCCTACATCCTTGGTCGTGAAAAACGGATCGAAAATGCGATCGGGATCGGCAATGCCAATGCCGTTGTCGCGGAACGAGACTTCCACGCCCGTCTCCGTGCGCGCGCTCATGACCTCGATGCGGGCAGGACGGCCCGATTCGCGGACCGCGTCGTAGGCGTTGTTCAGGATATTGAGAAAGACCTGCTGCAGCTGGTGCGAGTCGCCGACGATTTCCGGCAGCGATTCATCCAGTTGCTCCACCACCTGAATGCCGTGGCTGATGAAATCGTAAGAACGCAGCAGCACCGTACGCTTGAGAATGGAATTCAGTTGCACGGGCTGGCGCCGGGGCGGCATCTGGCGGGCAAAGCTGAGCAGGTTCTGGACAATCTGCTTGGTGCGCTGGGCTTCCTGCAGAATAATGCGCAAGTCGCGGCGCGCGCCCTCGGGGAGTTCGGGATCCTCCATGAGCAGATCGGTGAACCCCAGGATGGCAGTCAGCGGATTGTTGACTTCATGGGCGACGCCCGAGACCAACTGGCCGACAGCAGCCATTTTCTCGGCATGCACGAGTTTGGAGCGCAGCAGCGCCGAGTCGGTCACGTCGGTCATCACGACCACGATGTTGCTGACCTTTCCTTCCTCGCTGCTGATCGGGCTCATGTTGGCGGTGAATTGCGCGCTCGCTCCGTCGCCGCGAACCAGTGGAAGATCGAAATTGTCCACCTGCTGGCCGCGAGCGACCGCAGCCAGCGCCTGCCGAAGCCCGTCACGCCGTTCGGCGGCACAAAGCTCCGGAAAAGGATGGCCCACGATGTGACTCTGCTGGAATCCGAGACCGCTCCAGCGGCGGTTGGCGTAGCTGATGATGCCTTCGGTGTCGGTGACCAGAATCAGGCTCTGGGTATGGCTGAGAACCTTGCCTGAAAAGTCGCGCTCTTTTTGCAGCTCCGTCTGCGACTGCCGCAGGCCTGTGATATCGAGCATCAGGCCGCGATGCTGAATGACGCTGCCGCCCGTATCGCGCATCGCGTAGCAGTTCATGTACACGTGAACAGCGGAACCATCCTTACGGCGCAGCACTTCCTCATGGTTGTGCATTTCGCCCGTTTGCTTGAGTTGTTCCGCCAGTTCCTGCCGGCGCTGGAGAGAAAAATAAAGCTGGTTCGGGATGTCCAGCTGAAGAACTTCTTCGCGGCTGTCGTAGCCCAGGATGCGGACCAGCGCATCGTTGACTTCGATGAAACGGCCCTGCGGTGTGGAGACGTAAATCCCTTCCTGGATATTGTCGAAAAGTTCGCGATAGCGCCGCTCGGCTTCGCGCCGGTCGGTGATGTCCTTGAGAACATGAACGGTCTGTAGTTGGGCGCCGTTCATTCCCCGGTCGCCTACTCCCCTCGAACCCGGCTCTGGTGTGGCCGAGTGGATACGCGAGGTCGTGACCAAGTAGATGCGCTCGAGGGCCGGGTGCACATACTCATCCAGACCCTCTCCGCTCCGGCAGAACGGGCAGGAATGCGGCGCAGACCCGGTGGTGAGCGCATCCAGGGCACGCATGTTGATGCCGATCAACTGCTCCGGCTCAAGTCCGATCAGTTCAGCCAGAGAGCGGTTGACACGGAGAATGTTGTGGTGCTCGTCGTGAACGACGATGAAGTCGCTGATGGAGTCGAAGATTTCAACCCAGTGCCGATTCGCCTGCTCCATGCGCGTGAACAGCCGCGCATTCTCCAATGCGATCCCGGCATGGCCGGCAATCGCGCGCATCAACTGGTAGTCCGCATCGCTGGGCGCTGCGCCCCGGTCGGCCAGGCAAAGACCGCCAACCAGTTCGCCGGAGGTTCCCGCCAGCCGGATCAGAGTACAGTCCGTCCATCCCAGATTGGAGGCGAGAGACGATCCCACCAGGTCCCCCGCCACAGCGAAGGAGACATCGTCCGTGTATTTCGGAAGGGCGGAACGCAGCGCTTCCGCCAGGCGGCGAACCAGCCCCTTGTCCTCGAGTTCCACGGCTCCGCACAGGACCACGGTTTCGAGTTCGGGCATGTCAAAAAGGCTGAGGGCGGCCGCTCGCCCTCCCAACAGCGCCGCCGAGCGTAGCGCAAAATTGCGCATAAATTCGGGTAGGTGGAGAACCGTATTCAACTCGAGAGCGAGTGCCACCAGCGCTTCGGCGCGGCGG
Organism: uncultured Acidobacteriaceae bacterium; assembly: GCA_963791085.1. Taxonomy (GTDB): domain Bacteria; phylum Acidobacteriota; class Terriglobia; order Terriglobales; family Acidobacteriaceae; genus Acidiflorens. The sequence continues at coordinate 2,564,678 of CAWBQG010000001.1, forward strand.
CGGTGTTGTTCCGCCGCGTGCAGATTCCGGGTAAGCTCGAGTGCGATTGCAACCTGGGCGCTGAGCGCCCGGGCGCGGCGCACATCTTCGTCGCTGATCCGCCCCGGCTCGACACGATCCAGCACGCCAAACATGCCCAGCACTTCGCCATTGGATCCGAGCAGGGGGACGACAAGGAATTCTTTAATCTTAAAAGCGGAGATGAAATCGTGGTTCGCGCCGGGAACCTCGGACGCATCTTCGGTATAAAAGACTTCCTTTTGCTTGAGATTCCGCGTGGCCGTCCCTTCATAAAGAGGAATGTCAAGGGGGCGGGCCTTGCCGTTTTCGAATCCCCAGCGAATGTGGAAGGTTGCATCCTCGAGCAGTCCGATAAAGCAGCGCCGAAAGCCCAGAAAACTGGCGGCCCGCACCACCGACTTCTGCATGAATTCGTCAAGCTTGCCCGCGGAGCTGAGTTCGCCGGAAATTTCAAGCATTTCGTGCAGTTCCCGGGCCTGCGCGCGTGCCGTCCCATAGAGTTCGGCATTGGCGAGCGCCACCGCTCCAAAGCCGGCGACGGCGGAAACCAGAGTCTTTTCCTCTGGGGTGAAAGGCCCGGAGAGACGCGGATAAACGAGAATCGCGCCGTACGAACAAGAGGTGCGGAACGGCACTGCGACGAGGGTTCCGGGAGGCGAATCTTCGCCGAGGTGGGAAGCGCCGTCGATATTCACGGTGATGCGCTCGCCCGCACTCACCGCCCGGGCCGCGATCTCAAACGGCGAGCGCAAATTGTTCTCGCCCGCGCGGGCGCGAATCGTCTGCGCCAGACGAGGCGCCTCGGTCGAAACTGCCTGCAACTGAAAGAGCTTTTCTCGCTGCACAAACACCAGCACAGCTGGGGAATGAAGCAGTTCGCGCAGGCGATCCGCAATGCATTCCACCACCGCCGACGTGTCCGGTAAACCATGCAGCGCAGTCGCGACCTCGACCAGAATCGAAGCGCGACGATGCTCCTCCCGGGAAAGCTCATTGAGCCGAAGAGCCTCGATGGCTGTGCCCAGTTGTCCCGCCATGATGCTGACCTTCGCGATAGCGCCCTCATCGAATCTTGAGCCGGGATCGGTGTGCACGAACTCCACTGCGCCGATCACCTCGCCCGCAACCAGCAAGGGCACCGCCATGGCGGCATTCGCGCCATAATCCCTTAAGAATGAATCGCGCGCTGCATCCACCTGATTGACGATCAGCGGACGACGTTGCTGCACGGCGTTCAACGCGATTGATGGGGACTTCGCGCGCAGGCGAGTCGAGCGGAAACGCTGGTCCTCGTGGCCGTCGGCTTCCGCTCCAAGCAGTTCTCCCTCCGATATACGACTCCAGAAATATGCCCCGCTGGCACAAAAGAAGCCGCGCGCAAGCTGGCAGAACGAACGGATCAGGTTGATGGCGTCGCCGGTTTGGAAAGCGGCGCGAGAGAGTTCGAGAAGAAGCTTCTGAAACGCCTCCTCAGAATGAGACTCCGCCCCGAAGCCGGAATGTCCGACACTGGTTGTCAGGCTACACCATTTCGTCTTACGTAAGAGGCTGAAAACAATTGGATTACATCTTCGACCCTACGCCGGATTCTCAAATTGAGTCAAGGGGGTGGTGCCAACATGTGAAACCCTCGGTAACGCCGCCGAGGTCTCAGTGTGAGACCCGGTCTCCCGCTAAGAGGCGCGTCCGCCCACCGTAGGGCAACGAACACTATGGCAATGCCAAGGGTCTGTCGATCACTAAGGTAATGGAAAAAAAGACTTTTGGTTTCCGCTGCAACCACGTGCAGACAAGAATAGAGATCGAAAGCTGCTTAACGAGGGTGGGCCATGTTGTCTCGATCTTTGAAGCACGTCCTCGGAGTGGGTTTGCTCCTGATTGGCGGATGGACCGCGAACTTCGCTCCGAATGCCTGGGCGCAAGAAGAGAGCGCGCGCAAGGCGAAAAGCAAGGTTACGCCAGCGTATCCGGACCTGGCACGGCGAATGAAGATTACCGGAGTAGTCAAGGTGCAGGTTACGGTCGCGCCCAACGGAACCGTCAAAGACGCCAGACTGATGGGCGGACACCCGGTTCTGGCCAACGCCGTGATGGACGCAGTTCGGAAGTGGCGTTTTGAAACGGGGGCGGAGACGAAGGAGAACCTGGAATTTCACTTCAACCCGAACGAGTAAGGATGCGCAGGCGGCTCTGAGGAAAACATGAACATCGGCAAGAAGCTCTACTTAAATTTTGGCATTATCCTGGCGACCGTGCTGGTACTGCTGGCCGTGAACCTGCTGGCGGTGCGGCGCGAACACGAAACGAAAGCCGCCGCCCAGCGTTCCATCGACATGACGGAGGCCACCTCCACGGTCCGCTTCCAGATGATGCAGAACCGCCTGCACCTGCAGAACTATCTGCTCAGCGGCGACACCCGGGATGTCGAGAAGATGGCGGAAGGCGAGCGCCTGCTGAGCGATGCGCTGCGCCATGCGCAGGAACTGGCAAATTCAGAACAGCAGCGCGGCAACCTCGAAAAAGTTCAGGGTCTTGAGCAGGGCTGGACTAATGAATTCGCTAATCCGCTGGCCGAGAAACGCCGGGGCGTCGACAGCGGAAACGCGACCGTTGCCGAACTCCAGATTTTCTATCTCCAGAAGGATCCGAATGCCTGGGTCACGCGCTCCAGCGATGTTCTGGAAGACGTGGATCGGGAAAACCGGAAGCTTCTCGAACAGCACCATTCCGATGACCAACTGGCCGCCACCGCCACCATCATGGTTGCGGTCCTCAGTTCCCTGTTAGCGATCGGGCTTGGCATCGTGATCGCGTATCGGACAGCCACCGGAATTACCCAACCGCTGAACCGCCTGATTCACGTTGCCGAGCAGATCGGGCAGTCGGGAGACCTGGATCACAACATCGACGTACACGGGACCGACGAAATCGGACAACTGGCCCGCACCTTCGACTCGATGGTGAAGTACCTCAAGGAAATGGCGGCTGTTTCCGAAGCGATTGCGGGCGGCAACCTGGGCGTCGAAGTGCGCCCGCGGTCGGCCAACGACACGCTGGCCAACGCTTTCCGGCGCATGCTGGAAGGCCTGCGCGGGCTGGTGCGCAACGTGCGCGACGCGGCTTCGCAGGTCGCCAGCGCGGCCACCCAGGTAGCGAGTTCTTCGGACGAGTCGGCTCGCAACAGCCTGCAGACCTCCTCCGCCATCGATGAAGTGACCAGCACCATGCACGAGATGAGCGTCAACGTGCAGAACATGGTGAAGAGCACGCAGACACAGGCTTCCAGCGTGAGCGAGACTTCGGCTTCGATCGACGAGATGGTGACTTCCATCCAGCGCGTTGCCGACACCGCCAAGGTGCTGCTCGACATCTCGAACCGCTCGCGCGAAGAGGTGCATAGCGGCATCGGCACGATGGAGAAAGCCACCGATGGCTTGAACCGGATCAACACGACCATCCACGCCTCGGGCGAAATCATCGACGCGCTCGGCACCCGCGCCGACGACATCGGCAAGATTATTGAAGTGATCGACGATCTGGCGGAGCAGACCAACCTGCTCGCGCTGAATGCGGCCATCGAGGCGGCCCGCGCCGGAGAACACGGCCTCGGATTTGCTGTCGTCGCCGATGAGGTGCGCAAGCTGGCCGAGAAATCGGCGCAGTCCACTAAGGAAATTTCCGAGCTGATCCAGAGCATTCAGAAGGAAGCCAGAAAAGCGGTCGAGAACATGGATAAGAGCACCACCATCGTAAACGAGGGCCTGACTCTGGGGCAGGATCTGAATGCGGCCTTGCGCAAGATTTCGAACGTGGTCACCGAGGTCTACAAATTCGCGCAGGAAATCGGCGCCGCTACCAATGAACAGTCGCACGGCTCGGCGCAAATCGCACGGGCCACCACACGGCTCAACGAAATCACCCATGAAATCAGCTCGGCGGTTGAAGAGCAGGCATCGGGCGCGCGCGCCGTGGTCCAGTCCATGGAGCGCATGAGCGAACTGGTGCAGTCCTCGACTTCCGGTTCGACCGAACTGGCAGCGTCTTCGGACCAGATGTCGAAGATGTCGCGCGGCCTGCTCGATTCCATGAACAGCTTCGTATTGCCTACCGGCGAAACCCTCGCCAAACGGCATGCCGCGGCGGGATCTCACTGAGGGAAATCCGCCTATGAACCGCGAAATACAGATTGTGGGCTTTAATCTCGGCCGCGAGACCTACGGAATCCCTATTACCGCGCTGCGTGAGATCGTGCGCGTGCCCGAGATTACGGCCGTGCCCGACGCCCCCGAGTACCTGGAGGGCGTCATCAACCTGCGCGGCAAGATCGTCTCGGTCGTCGACCTGCGGAAGCGATTCGGCAAGCCGGCAACGGCGGTCGATCGCCACAGCCGCATTCTGGTTGTGGGACATCGCGGCCGGCTGGCGGGGATGATCGTGGATTCCGCTTCGGAAGTCATCAAGATTCCGGAAAACGAGATCGAGAGCGCGCCCTCCATGGCCCAGGAGAACACCGTCGATTGCGTAACCGGCCTGGGAAAATACCGCGGGCGGCTGATCATTTTGCTGGATGTCGACAAGGTATTGGCGGCACGCGAGATTGCCATCGGGCCCGCGGCCGTTGAGGTGTCCAACGGCGGGAAAGCGGGGACGCAAAGCGTCTCGGCTGGAAAGTAGCGACGATCGCAACCCGACATGAATACAAGCGAAGCACCCGCACTTACGGATGCAGAACTGAAGTTGCTCCAGGCTCTGGTCTACCAGGAGTGCGGCATGCACTTCGACGAGCGCCGTACGTCCTTTCTTCAGGATCGGCTGCAGCGCCGGCTGAAAGAGTGCGGACTGGACTCGTTCTACAGCTACTATCGCCTGCTGATCAGCCAGCCTGGGAAAAAAGAACTAGCCCAGCTCGTCGAAAACCTCACCGTCAATGAAACCAGCTTCTTCCGCAACAAGGCGCAACTGGAGCTGTTTCAGCGCGAAGTGCTTGAGGACTTGCTGCTGCGCAAGAAGGAGCGGCGCGACTACGGCCTGAGAATCTGGAGCGCGGGCTGCTCCACCGGGCAGGAGCCTTACACGCTCGCCATGCTGGTGGCCGATGCGCTCTCCTATCACCAGCTTCGCAATCCTCTGCCTTCAGCGGTGGCGCTGCCCAAGCCGATGGTACTGCCGCCCTGGCGCCTGGAGATTCTGGCCAGCGACCTCAGCTACTCCGTTTTGCGGACCGCGCAGGAAGGTTCCTACAGCGAGCCCCAGATGTCGCCCGTCGACTACGGTTTCCGGCTGCGTTATTTCGACAAAGTGGGCACCCACTACTCGGTGAAGAAGAGCGTGAAAGAACTGGTCCACTTCGACTTTCACAACCTGAAGACCGAGTACCTGCCCCAGCGCAACGACATCATCTTCTGCCGCAACGTAATGATGTATTTCGACGAAGCCGAGCAGAGGCGGCTGGTTGAAAAATTCTACCGTTGTCTCAATCCCGGCGGATACGTGTTCGTCGGCCACGCCGAAAGCCTGCTCGGGTTGACCGACAAGTTCCAGATGGTGCACCACAACTCCGGCACAGCCTATCGTCGCGTTGAGGTGAAAATGTGAGCGTCCCCCCCGACGACCGCATGAGCGAGCTCCATGAGCTGTTCTTCGACACGGCTCGGGAACTCGTCCAGCGGCTGAACGAGGAAGCGCTGCGCCTGGAAAAATCGCCCGGGGATCCGGAAAGCGCGCGCAGCCTGCGGCGCACCGTTCACACCCTGAAGGGGGACTCGGCGGCCTGCAACTTCCGCGAGCTGAGCGAACTGGCCCACGAATTCGAGGATGTGCTGTCCCTCGACGATCCGGCGGCGGCCCTGGCTGTCCCCGAGATCGCTCTGCGCGCAGCCGATCTTTTTGCGGCCTTGCTTGAAGCCTATCGCGGAAAAACCAAACTTCCGGACATCCAGCCTCTGCGAGACGAGATTGCCCGCTGTGCGCACCGGGAAAGCCCTGCCAGTCCGGCCGGAAAAGCGAAAACAAGAAGCAAGGTTGCGCGACCCGTCAGCCACTGGTCGGAATACGAACAGCTCGCCATCGCGCGGGCGTGCGAAGACGGCAAGCGGGTGCATCACGTCGTGTTGCAACTCGATCCGAATTGCGGTATGCCGATCGCCGCGCGCCAGATGCTTCAGCTGGCTCTCGCCGGCTTGGGAGAAGTTCTGGCCCTCTACCCCGCTGAAGGCAGTACCGAGGCCACAACCCGGATCGAAGCGGCTCTCGCATCGGCCAGTTCCGCCGAGCAGATTCGGGCGAAATGCACAATTCCGACGGTCTCGCGGGACATTAAAGTCTCGCCCCTGCGCAGGCCGGCTGGGGTGCCTACCCGGCTATCGCCGGCGAAAGCGGCGGATGCGCCCGCCACCAGCGAAGAATCTCAGCCGCGAGCTTCCGCGCGCGCGGAAGCGCACGAACCGGCGCAAAACGCGGAAACGGCAGCGGCGCCGATCACGGCATCTTCCGAGAACATTCTGCGGGTGGATGCGGAGCGAATTGACAGCGTTTTGGATCTGGTCGGCGAGCTGATTCTGGCCAAGTCGATGTTGCAGCAGGCGCTGCTCGAATTCGCGCAACGCTTCCCGAAAGACAGTCTGCGCGGAAAATTCAACGATGCCATGGCCTTCCAGGCGCGCGTTCTGAACGACCTGCAACGATCAGTCATGAAAATTCGCATGGTCCCGGTCGACCAGCTCTTTCGCAGGTTTCCTCGCACCGTCCGCGATGTCGCCCACCAGTGCGGCAAAGACGTGGAACTGGTTATCCGGGGCGGAGACACCGATCTCGACAAAAGCATTCTGGACGCGATCGCCGAACCGCTCACGCACCTGCTGCGCAATGGCGTTGGCCACGGCATCGAGCCAACCGCGGATCGCACACGCGCCGGCAAACCTCCGCAAGGCACGCTGCGGTTGAGCGCCTATCACCAGGGCAACCAGGTGGTGATCGAGGTTTCCGACGACGGAGGAGGAATCGACATCGAGAAAGTGCGGGCTCGGGCCATCGCGCAAGGCATTGTGAAACCCGAAGAAGCGGCCCGCCTGACCGAGACCGAGAGCCTGGAACTGATCATGCGGCCGGGATTTTCGACGGCCGCGGAAATTACCGAACTCTCCGGCCGCGGCATCGGACTCGACGTCGTGCAGAGCGTGCTCGCTCAGCTCAAAGGAACCGTACAGATCGAAACCTCGGCCGGACGCGGCACGACCTTCCGTTTGCGCTTGCCCCTGACCCTCGCGATTATCCGCGCGCTGCTGTTCCGGGTGGAGGAGCGGCTTTATGCTTTGCCCCTGAATGCAGTGGCGGAAATCACACGCACAACCGAAGAGGCGATCCACGAGGTTGAACATTATGAAGTGCTCCAGTTGCGCAATGACGTTTTACCGCTGCTGCGCCTCGGTGCCGCACCTCAGCCTGGCCCGGAATCGGCGCGCCGCAAGGTTTTTGTGCTCGTGATCAACCACGGGGACCGCAAGTTCGGACTGGTGGTGGACGAATTGGCCGACGAGGAAGAATTGGTGATCAAGGCTCTCGACGACCAGTCGATCACAACCGATCTGGTGAGCGGCGCTGCCATCCTGGGCGATGGCCGCGTGGTTCTGATTCTCAACCTGATCGCGCTCATGGAGCGTTTTACGCGCGGGCGGCGGGACCGGGGATCGCGCGTGGGTCTGCTCTCGAACCTCAATCCCCTGCTCCATAGCCGGCCGCCGCAGGCGATCGGCGCCTCGGGGGGGCAGGCATGAAGAAAGCCGTGCGGGTGCTGGTGATCGACGACTCGGCGCTGATGCGCAAATTGATTCCTAAAATCCTGGAACAGGATCCTTCGATTGAAGTTGCGGGCACGGCGCTCGACGGCCATTTCGGCCTAAGAAAGATCAAGGAACTTGCCCCCGATGTGGTCACCCTCGATCTGGAAATGCCTGGTATGAACGGGCTTGACACGCTGAAAGAAATCATGCGGCACTCCCGTCTGCCGGTGATCGTCGTCAGCTCGCACAGCACGGCGGGCGCCTCCGTCACGCTCAAGGCGCTCACGCTCGGAGCATTCGATTTTGTGGCCAAGCCCAGCGACGTTTCGGCGCGCATGCCCGAGATCGCCGACGAACTGATCAAGAAGATTCATGCGGCCGCGCACCGGCGCGTCGTGCAGCCCCAATTTGTGCCCGAGGAAACGCCCGCCACATTGCTCAGAAAGCAGAGTCTGGCTGCGCCCACCAGCATCATCGCCATCGGCGTTTCCACCGGCGGTCCGAACGCGCTGCAGTATCTGTTTTCGCAGTTGCCCGTGGAGTTTTTAGGCAGCATCCTGGTCGTCCAACACATGCCCGACGGTTTCACCGAGCTGTTTGCGAAGAGACTCGATGAAGTCTGCCCCATCCGCGTCAAGGAAGCACAGTCCGGCGACCTGTTAGTGGCCGGTCGAGCGCTGATCTGTCCCGGGAACCGGCATATGAAGGTGAAAAAACTGCCCCTCGGCAACGTGGCTATGCTCTCCGACGACGAACCGGTAAACGGACATCGTCCTTCGGTGGATGTGCTGTTCCAGAGCGTAGCCCGGGAATTCGGTCCGCAGGCGATGGCCGTGCTCATGACCGGCATGGGAGAAGACGGAGCCGCCGGAATGGGCGCCGTGCGCAGTGCCGGAGGATTGACGGTCGCGCAAAGCCAGGATACATGCGTGGTTTTCGGCATGCCCAAGGCTGCCATGGAACGCGGGCATGTGATGCGCGTCGCCGATCTCCACGACCTGCCCAACCTGTTGCAGGCACAATGCTTGGCCGAACACGGCCGCGCCGATGATGGAGATCATCGAATCGCGACTGGTGCCGGAAGTAACTAGAGTCATCTATCCGAAGGTATCTGGATCGTGGTTAATTAGAGGATGGGGAGAAGTACCATGGAAAAGTTTGCACCCGTAAAACGGAGCGGAGACGGTCAGCCGGTGCGCTATCTGATCGTGGATGATTCCGTGTTCGCCCGCAAAAACCTGGCCCAGATGGTAGAGACCTTCGGCGGCCACGTGGTTGGCGAGGCCGGAGACGGCGTCGCCGCCATCAGCGAATACGAGCGCCTTACGCCTGACATCGTTCTTATGGATATCACGATGCCGCAGATGGAAGGGATTGAAGCGGCGGAGCAGATCGTCCGCAATCATCCCGCCGCGCGCATCGTAATGGTGTCGTCGGTCGGCTATCAGGAAAACATCGTGGCCGCTTTACAGCGCGGCGCCCGGCATTTCGTCCAAAAGCCGGTCAAGCCCGAAGTTCTCTACGAAGTGATCAAGTACGTGATGCGCGATGAACAAGCCGCGGCACAGGGAGCCGGAGCCTAAGCATGCGCATGGAATTGATTCAGCCCTTCATTAACTCGGCCGATGCCGTGCTGGCACAGGGGCTCGAATCTCCCGTCTCCATTGAAAACCTCACCATGGATGAGGAGGCATACCGGCGCAAAGGGATCGCGGCCGAAATTTGCCTCACCGGCGACATTGAAGGGCGCATCATCTTCGACGCCGACCAGAAAGCGGCGACCTGTTTCGCCTGCCACCTGGCGGGTGCCGAATTGCAAAGCACAGACGATCTGGTGCGCGAAGCGGTCTGCGAACTGGCCAACCAGATCATTGGCAACGCTGTCACCGTGCTCAACGACCAAGGATTTCACTTCCGGGTTCATCCGCCCACGCTGCACACCTCTGAGCAGGGCAGCAAGAGCAGCGAAGATACCGAAGCTGTGGTCCTCTGCCTCAGCACGCAGAGCGGCAGTGTTTTTATGAACGTCGCCCTTCGCTATCATCGCCGCGGGATGGAAGCCGCGACCGTCGCCGGCTAGAGAGCCATCCCAAGCCGCAGCTCCCATACATTCTCTGACAACCTGTTTTCTGACCTATCCCTGCTGCGCGCTCAAGCGCTCGTCTAAGGGCCGGCAAACACGAACACGGGATTCTGCGGCGGAGGCTGGTTGCTGGGTGGAATCGGACTGCGAGCGCTGCTCGGCGCAAGCGCGTTCGCGGCATAACTGTCGTTGGAGGTGTAGATGATGCTTACGTTGCCTCCATCGCAGCTCGCCAGATAAGCGCGCGAACTGTCTCCGGCAACGGCCATGCTGAAGCGAAAGCCGCTGCCAGTTGGGCCGACAAGATCACGCGTCTTCGTGCAAGCGGGAGCGTAGTACGGAGAACTCGAGATGGTCGCATCCGGAAATCCGGGAATGGCGGTCGCCGTCTTGATGCTGTTGTTCGTGGTATCGATCACTGTAACTTGCGGACAAACGTTCCCGGTGCCATCGTCGTAATACGAGCCAATGTAAGCGCGGCTACCGTCAGGAAGAGAGGTGGCGGCAACCACCAATAGCGGATTGGCTGGGGGTTGCGTGGTACTGGAGCACGGGTCGCTCCCTGAGCGGTCGCCGGGCGGAACCGTGAGAATCTGGATTGCGCCCCCGGGGAACACCTGATCCTGCGGAACGGACTGTGAAACATCGACGATCGTCACCGCCGGTACCAACTCTGGGCCCGACCCGGTGCTCACCAGGGTTTCTCCCGGAATATACAGCCGGTTCAGAATCATGTCGTACCACATGTAGGCTGCGCCGGGCGCGCTGATGCCGGTTTCCGCAAACGTATCGGGGCCCGCGGTGAGACTGGTATTGAGATAACCCAGAGTGCCGTTGCCTTCGAGCACATAGACTTGCTGGCTGTCGGTGCGGGCGGACAGCCAGATCGGCGGCGCGGTTGGCGAGCCGTTGATCGTGCGCGTCGAAATCGAAGGCCTGGTATTGAACGCGTTGAGCGTGCCATCGCCCTGGTTGGCCACGTAAAGTTTCGCTCCGTCCGGCGTTTCCACCATGGCGACGGGACTGTTGCCAACCGGAATCGTGGTCACGGTGCTGCCCAGCGTGGTGTTGATCACCGCGAAGGAAGGGACAATAGTCCCGCCAACATTGTTTTGATTCGGCGGCTGGTATTGCGGCATCAGGACGTAGGCCTGATTCGCCTCGGTCGTCGCCACAAAATTGGGCGCCCCAGTCGTCAGATTGCCGGAGGCGTCGTACGAAGGAGGCAAGGTGATCGTGGTGGTGCCTCCGATGGTCGTGCCCGAAAAAAACAGTTTGGTCACCGAATCCTGCGGCAAGCTTGCATTGGACTGGTTCACCACCAGCGCTTGCGTAGCGCTCTGCATAACGGCGTGAACCGGATTCAATCCCACGCTCTTTATGCTGACGACGCTGTCGCCCGAGACGTCGATCACCATGGCGCTGCCGTCATTGAAGGTTCCGTTGTCGTTGAGAGTGACAACCGTGTGGGCGGCGGCGGGATTCGGAAACTGCGGTGGATTGGGAATGATAATGGGGCGGAATACTTGGCCGCATCCCACCCAGCCCAGCAAGAGGCACAGCACTGCTCCCAGACACAGAAACCGCTTCATTCAAACTCCATCAAGAGAATAGTTCGCACGAAACGGTAATTGTAGCGGGAAGAGCGCTGGGATGGGAAATGGGGCCGCCAATATTCGTCGTTCGCTGCCGGTTGTTCGCTCAAAATTTCTCTCTCCCTGAGAAGAGACGGCCCCTCGATCGCGGCGGCCCGCGCGAACGACGTACGACTAATGACGACCGACAAATGACAACCGGCGAACGCGCACAGCTTTTCTACCCTCGTCGGCTCCTGCGGCGAGATTCGGTTACGCCCGCATCTTTTTCCGACGCCGCCGGCTTCTTCGCGTTTTCCAGGCTTTGCTTGAGAGCGGCCATCAGATCGACCACCGGAGCCAGCTTCTTCGGCTGCTCTACCGCCTGCACTTCCCCGCCCTCCAGCTTGGTCTCGATCAGCTTCTTCAGGTTTTCATGAAACGTGTCTTGATATTTTTCCGGATCCCAATCGCCGGCCAGCGCCTCGATCAACTGGTGCGCCACTTTAATCTCGGCCTCTTTGATTTCCACTTCCGGCGCGCCGAAACCCTCCACCTCGCGCACTTCCTCGGAGTAGTACATGGTGTGCAGCATCATCCCGCCTTTGTGCGGCCGCAGAAAAACCGTGTACTCGCGATTGTGCATGGTCAGCTTGGCGATGGCGACGTATTCGCTCTCCTCAAGCGCCTTGGTCAGCAGAGCATAGGGACGCCGACCTGCTTCTTCCGGCAGCATGTAATACGATGATTCGAAGTAAACAGGATCCACATCGCTCGTTTTGACGAATTCGAGAATCTCCATCGTCTTCGCCGTCTTCGGCTCAATCTTCTTGATCTCGTCCGGCTCGATGATCACGTATTCGTCTTTGCGATACTCGTAGCCTTTGACGATGTCGCTGCGCTCCAGAACCTGGTTGTCCAGCGGGCAAATCAGTTGCTGCTTCACCCGGTGGTGATCGGTGCGATGAAGCTGGTTGAAGGAAATGCCGCTGCTGCGCGCGCCCGAAAACAGACGCACCGGCATCGAAATCAATCCAAACGTCAGATACCCCGACCAGACCGAGGCCGCCATTCTTCCCCCTTAAGAAACCCTGATTAAGTGTGAGTGTGGCGCGGGCGCTCTCGCCCGCGAAAAACCTGCGATTGCATCGGGCCACGCTCTTTGAAAAAAACTTAATCGGTGTTTCCTTGAAATCAAGTCGATCCCGAAAAACGCCGAATCCACCCCAAAACGTCGGATGCCGGAATCCCGGCAAACGTACAGCAGTGTAGCCTAATCGCGCCCTCAATGCTGCCCCCAGATTACGGGCAGAATCCAAAGGCCAAGCACCAGATGACGTGGCCGGTAAGGAACGGGCACCGAATATAGTGTTGGCAAACGCGGAACGCCGCCGATAGCGCTTGATTTCGGGTGGCGCAGCCGTCGTTGGCTGGCGCAGCGCTTCAATAACCGCAGTGTTTTCTGAGTCCAGCTTTAGCCGCAGTAGCGAAACTGCCGCTCAGGCCGCGTAGCCTCTGCCGTCGCTGATTTCGCGCAGGCCCTCTCCGCGCGCACGCTCGAACAGTCTCACCAGATGGCGCGAGTGTTCGAATTCGTGAATGTCGGCCCAAACCTCGGCCTGCCATTTCATCTCGTGGGCGGCCGCTTCGCCGCAAGTCGCGCAACGCGTGTGGAAGCTTACGCCGGGACGCGCCCCTGCCGGGACATTCTGCAGCTCTATGAAGATGCAGCGCACCTCAGCGATCTCTTCGTCGTCACCCACCAGATGTTCATACCGCAACAGATATCCAAAGCCCAGCTTGCGGGCTTCCTCTTCGGCTTCCTCTCGGGTATGAAATGGACCGTACTCGGCGCGCAATTGCTCGGTCGAATCGCAAGCCATCCAGAAAACGTCCTTGTGCGCCATGCCTTCTCCGGCTCCCGCTCCGGGAGACTCGCAGGGAATCGAGCAATTTGATTACCGGGAACCAGGAGCTGGCGCAAACGTTAAAGCGCACAAGCGCATGAACAATGGCGGTACATGTTATTGATAAAAAGCTACTTGGCTCAGGTGCCCAAGTGCGCGTGGCCGCCACCCAAAGACTCTGCAATCGACGGTGTGAAATAGGTTGCCGTCCCCAAGCGCCACAACCTGCGCATAGCCGCACGGCGCGCCGTTACTTCATCCGGTTCCGATACAGGCTCGCATCCACCTGTCCAACCATCGCTTTGATATCGAGCGCCACGCCCAGGAACGCCGCCACTTCCTCGGCGATTGCCTGCGGCTCGCGCAGCGCCCGGTGATAATGCACGCGCAGGACCCTCGTATTCGCCTTCGCCGCTAGCCACCTGTCGACCTCAATCATATGCCACTGAAAAGCCTGCTCAATTGCTGCCGTCGTTCCGCCCGAATCACGGGTCCCACGCCGCTTCAGCATTTCTTCCTGCGACTTCAGCACCTCCGGCATGGGCCGCTGCATGAACACAATCCTGTATTCGTGACCGTCGGGCAGCGACAGGATCAGCTGCGAAATCACCTTCACCACTTTGCCTTCGGCCTCCGCAATCAGCCCCGGTTCCTTGGGAAGCAGCTTGATCCGCTCCCATTCGAGATACCCCTTGGGATTGTCGGTATCAGGCTTCCGCTCCCCATCGGAAAGCGCCATCATGCCTCCCGCCGCCAGCATTTGCATCATCAGCGACGTGCCCGACCGCGGCAGCCCCGAAACAATCGTGATCATCAGCCTCCCGTAGAGACGCGGCTTGCCGCGTCTCATGTTTTCCACCACGAAACCAAACTGAAAGTGGACGGACGAGAATACCAGCAATCAACGCCATCTGCGCCACTTAGCCGTTGCGTCCCATCCGTCCTTCTGATATTTTTCTCCGCGATCCAAAGGAGACTCCATGCCTTTCTGTCCAACCTGTGGCGCCCAGATCGCAGAAGGAGCAACCTGTCTGAAATGTGCGGGCGTTCCTGCCGCACCAGCTTCCACCGCAACCACCACCGGTACCGGACTAACCGACAACGTTGCCGGAGCCCTCGCCTATGTGACTATCATCCCGGCGATCGCGTTTCTGGTCCTCGAACCATACAACCGGAAGCGCTTCATCCGCTTTCATTGCTTCCAGTGCATCTTCTTCGCGGTAGCCTGGACCGCCCTGTGGATCATCCTGTCCATCATCGGCCACATTCCCCTCCTCGGGTGGGCGACCTTGTTATTGTGGCCGCTCGTCAGCCTCGCGGGTTTCATTCTCTGGCTGGTTTTGGTTCTCAAGGCCTACCAGGGCCAGATGTTCAAGCTCCCCGTAATTGGCGATATGGCCGAAAAGCAGGCTGGCGCGTAGCGCAATTGTAGCGCCGCCGTCTCAGCCGGGGCCCCAGCACGCCGGCTTTTGGCGTGACGGGGTGGAGGCCGGGGTCCCCAGCACGCCCGCTTTTGGCGTGACGGGGTGGAGGCGGGGCGCCCCGCCCGCCGCAAGAGCAGCGCGCCGAAACCATCCAATTCCACCTCGACGGTCACGTCCCCTGCAACCTTTCCGCTTCTTACTCGTCTACTAACAGTAGTAAGGTAAAAGTGTGTTTTCCGGACTGCAGCCGTTTGATGGAAAAGCCGGCCCGCGCTCCTGGCTCCGACGCCATCGTACCGTCGCCGTGTCGGTGGGCGCGCATTTGACCGCGCTGGCAGTGATCGTGTTCCACGGCCCGCGCGTCATCGACTTGACTCCAACCTGGCTCTCCTATGGAGACTCCGACCACACCTATCACGTCACTTACATCCCCACGGGCAACCAGGAAAAGCCACCCGACGAAGCGAAGCTGACCTTGCCGCGAAAGCCGCAACCCGCACCGGCCCAGCTGCGCCCTCAGATGCAAAAACCGAAGCCCGTCGAACCGCCTCGCCCGCCCGAACCGAATTCTGAGCAAGGCAGCCTCAATTCCAAAGCCGGATCGCCGCTCGGCACCGTGGTCGACGGCCCCATCGTCGGTCATGAAGTGCACATCGCACTTCCGGTATATCCCGAACCACAGGTGGATCGTGCCAACCTTCCCCACGACCTCGTGGGCGATGTCGTCATCGAAGTCACCATCGACTCCGAGGGCAACGTCGTGGAGACCAAGGTCGTGAAATCCATTGGCCACGACATCGACGAGAGAATCGAAGCCACTCTACGCCGGCGTCACTACCAGCCAGCCACCCTCGACGGCGCGCCGGTAGCCTCTCACCAGGACGTGCATTTGCACTTTCCATCGTGACGGCAGCATCTGGGTTCCCCGGATGACTCTCGCAATATCCCCACTAACACGCATTGACCGGTGTTCTGAGCACTATCGCCTGATTTCGACACTTAGGGCGAATGCCCCGTCAAGATATAATCCCGCTAAAGGTGGACCAACGAAAACAGTGGCCCCGGCTAATCGGCAGTAGGTTCAGCGCCGCAGTCGGCGTGGTCCTGACAGGTTACGTCGCCGCGCTGACTCTGCGCGCTGCATTCTGGAAACCTCCGCATCATTTTCACTGGCTTCTAGCTGTGGACACCTTTCTGCCGGCACG
Source organism: uncultured Acidobacteriaceae bacterium (assembly GCA_963791085.1). Lineage (GTDB taxonomy): Bacteria > Acidobacteriota > Terriglobia > Terriglobales > Acidobacteriaceae > Acidiflorens. The sequence continues at coordinate 2,580,670 of CAWBQG010000001.1, forward strand.
GGCTACGTTGGCGGTCAACCTCGCATTCTATGCGTGGTTGGTATGGCTATGCGTCGTGTTTCCACGGGCCTTGCACGGGAAAGAACGCGTTCTCGCCATAGGCTGGGCGCTGAGTCTCCTACTGAGTCTCATTCAAGGGTTGGTGTCGGCATCGCTCGCTGCCTTCATTCAATATGTCAGCGCGGCGAGCATAATGGTCGCGCTCTTCGCTGCCATAGCGATCCTCATAGAGGCTCGGTGGGCCGCAACTCCGCGCCTGACAGCAACGTTCCTGAATGACTGTTGTAACAATCCCGATCACACTCATTAATCCGGATCGCCCAATTCCCAATCGTGCGCGCGCCCCGCATCACCATCGCAAGACCACCAACGCGCACCAGCGCAGCCCGCGCGTTATCCCGCGTGCGCCACGAAGCGTAGTGATGCGGAGTTCATGCAGTAGCGAAGGTGCGTCGGCTCTGGGCCGTCGTCGAAGACGTGGCCCAGGTGCGCGTCGCATTCGGTGCAGGAAACCGCGGTGCGTACCATGCCATACGTCGTATCGCGGATCTCGCGGACGTTCTCGGCGGCAATGGGCGCCCAGAAACTCGGCCAGCCCGTGCCCGACTCGAACTTGGTGGCCGAGTCAAACAACGCATTGTCGCAGCACACGCAGCGGTAGATTCCCTTGTCGTGCAGGTTCCAGTATTTCCCCGAGAAAGCAATTTCCGTGTCGGCGTTGCGCGTGATGTCGAAGACTCCGGATGGCAGTTGCCGGTGCCATTCGGCTGCGGTCTTAATTACGCGGGGCACGCTGACTTTGTTCAGGCGCTTCCCCGCGTCCGAAAACAGAACGATCGTGACTTCTTTGGGCTCGGGGGCCGCGCCCGCCGCGGCTTCCAGAACCTGCGGTTTTCTCCACTGCCAGAACACCAGGCCGCCGATGACCGCGACCGCCCCTGTCAGAAAAATACGGCGGCCAGAGTTTGGCGCGCCGTCGCGCTCGAGGTTGAACATAGCTCTCTCCTATTTTCCTGTGTACAGTTCCGGGAACTCCTGCCGCAGGCACTCCACCTTGGGAGCATCGTTGTAGACGATGTAGGGCTGGCTCGGGTGCAGAGCGGCATAATTCTGGTGATAAGCCTCGGCCGGATAGAAGGCTTCCAGTCGCACCACCTTCGTCACCACCGGATGACGAAACACCCCGGCTTTATCGAGTTGCGCAATGTAAGCCTCGGCAATTTTTTTCTGCTCCTCGTTAGCATAGAAAATCGAGGAGCGATATTGCGTTCCCTCGTCCGGACCCTGCCGGTTCAGTTGCGTGGGATCGTGCGCCACCGAGAAAAAGACTCGCAACAACTCCCCGTAAGTAATCTGCGAGGAGTCGTAGACGATCTCGACCGACTCGGCGTGTCCGGTTTCGCCCGTGCTGACAATCTCATATTCCGCGGTCTTGGCCGACCCTCCCGAGTAGCCCGATGTCGCCTTCAACACGCCCTTCACATGCTGAAACACCGCCTGGACTCCCCAGAAGCATCCTCCGGCGACCACCGCGGTCTGCTGCCCGGATGTCGCCGCCCGCGCGGCATCCACCACAGGCGCGGGGACCGGCTCGGCCGTGCCCGCTTTCGCATTGCACGCCGTAATGGCAACAAGAGATCCAAACACCACCAGCGCGGTGCGGATCGCAGGATTGAAAGTCATATCATTTCCCCTCTCTGGCGAACTACTGATTGCTGACTACGTAAGCACGGCCTAAGTACGGCCTACGTCTCCTGCCAGATTGGACTGCCGGGAACAGCAAAAGTTTCACCCTCGCGAATAAGCGCCCTGCCATCCTGAGCGAAGCGAAGGACCTAGTATTTTCTTTGCACCACGAAACTCGCTCACGCCTGTTCGCTTTATTTTCGCCCACATGATAAACTTCCGCCTCGTTGCCCGAGGAAACCAACGTGACCAGAGCGAACAACCGGCCGAAAGACTCCGGCCACCGCAAAGCGATCCTGCATCTGAAAAAGGCCGACGCGAGGCTGGCCGCGATCATCGACCAGGTCGGCCCGTGCCGCATGGAATTCGGCGAACCCACCTTCCACAGCCTGGCCGAGGCAATTCTCTACCAGCAGCTCAACGGCAAAGCCGCGGTTACCATCTTCAACCGCTTCACGGCGCTCGCCGGCGATCCTCTTACGCCCAAAGGAATCCTCAAGCTGACCGACGCGCAGATGCGCGGCGTCGGCCTCTCGCGGCAAAAAACTTCTTACCTGCGCGACCTCTCTGAGAAAACCGCAGCCGGTCTGCTCGAATTCGAACGCATGCCGAACATGACGGAAGAGGAAGTCATCGCCCATCTCACCCAGGTCAAAGGCGTGGGCGTTTGGACCGCCCACATGTTCCTGATGTTCACCCTCCGCCGCCCCGACATTCTTCCCACCGGCGATTACGGCGTGCAAGCCGCCATCAAAAAACACTACAAGAAACGCAAATGGCCAAAACCCACCATCATGGAAAAGATTGCCCGGCCATGGTCACCCTACCGCTCCATTGCCTGCTGGTATCTGTGGAGGAGTCTCGACGTAAAAACGGTATAGCTGAAAAACCCGGCTTCGCATCGGATTTCCGTGCAGGTTCTACTTTTTCCGCAAACTGTTTAAACATTCCGGTCGCTGGCATTACTTTTCAGCAGCATGCTAGGTTTGATATCCATGCGCTTCCCGGCTGTCGTCCTCGCATCGCTAACGCTCGCCGTGGCCGCGTCTGCCGCTCAGCCCGCCGCGCCGCAACCGTCCGCGCCTTCGTTTCGGTTTTCATCGGACAGTGCTTCCGTGCGCATCCCCATCGAAGTCGTCGCGGATGGCTTGGTTTTCGTGCACGCAAAAGTAAATGGTCATCCCGGCTGGTTCATCCTCGACAATGCGGTCCAGGGATTCGCCGTCGACCGTGACTATGCGCGCCGGATCTCGCTCCAGTCGAGCGGCGCTGCCCTGACTCGCGGAGAAGCGCCCAAACCAACCGAAGCCGGAATTATCCGTGACGTCCAGATCGCATTGCCGGGGCTCGATCTTACCCATCGCGTTCTGATCGCGATCGAACTGAAATCGCTCGAACCCGCCGTAGGCCATGAAGTCGACGGCATCATCGGCTCCCGTCTATTTGACGACTTCGTAGTCGTCGTCGACTACGAGCGCCATTGGCTGTCGGTATATGCGCCCGATCAATATCATCCCTCCGAAAAAGAGCGGCCGCTCCCGGTCCGCGTCGACGAGCACGGGTTTCATTTCGTCGACGCAACCGTCGCTCTGCCCGGCATCGCCCCCATCGCCGGAAATTTTCTCATCGACAGCGGCGCGAATACCTATCTCAACATTTACAAGCCGTTCAGCGATGCCCACCGCCTCCCGCCGCCGGCCATGAAACTCCTCGACGCGCCCGGCGCCAGCGCGGGAGCTACGACCAAGTCGAAAGATGGTCGGGCCGACCGCATCGCAATCGGTCCCTTCTCGATCGACAATCCTCCGGTCTCGTTCGTCGAGGAAGTGGAAGGACTCATGGCCGCCAGGGATCATGCGGGATTGATCGGCGCCGGCTTCCTGCAACGCTTTACCGTGGCCTATGACAGTCGCGGCAAGCGCATCCTGCTCTCGCCCAATGCAAGCTATGACGAACCGCCGGAATACGATCAAAGTGGACTGCGGATTCGCGCCGAAGGCCGCGACTTCCGTCGCTTTGTCGTAAGCCGGATCGTCTCGCAATCGCCCGCCGCCGATGCCGGAATCGAACCCGGCGACATCGTCACGTCGATCGACAGTCGCGCAGCGCGGGACCTCACGCTGACCGAACTCCGCAGCCTGCTGCGCCGCCCGAAAGCGCGCTACATGATTGGCATCCAGCGTGGAGAGAAGCGCCTTCGCGTCACATTACAGCTGCGTCCTCTTCTGTAGCTGCCGTTACTCTCAAACAGACCTCGGCCGCTGCCGCCCTATGGCTTCGCTAGCGGCGAAGGTGAAATCGGCGGATTCGGGAACGGTCCTGGGCTTTTGACTAGGGAAACATCGTCGAACAGCAGGGACGGAATAACGCAGGAAACAATCGGCACATCCGAAGACGCCGAAACTCCCAGTGAAAACAAGGCGCCAACGCGCGGGATGAATACGTCGGTGTAAACCACCGGGACGTCGCCCACCGCAACAATCTCCTTGAACGACGCTGGAGTCATCTCAGCGATTTCAAGTCCGCGCACAAGCTCTTCGTGCCCATCCGCGGTGAGTTTGTAAGCCTCGGCCAGGGAACTTCCGGCCTGCCCTCCCTGCGGCGCCATTTTCATCGCCATTTTCATGAAAGAGGCAGCCGCGCCCCCGCCCACACGCCGTATCACGATGGCATAATCCAGTCCACGTTCTTTGGCGCGACGCAGCAGCTCTTTGCGGAGTTCGTCGGCCGTAAGTGATTTTTCCGAAGTCACGAAAAGATTGCTCGGCACCGGTCCCCATCCGCGGCGGCTGCCGCTACTGTGGGGCACGGCGCGCACCGGGTCGCGCGTGGCCAGCAAAGTCTTCAGAACGCCGTGTTCGATCAGCTTGGTTTCGTACGTCTTCACCGCGTCGTCGTCGATCTTGCTCGCGCCCAGCAGCTTCGTCCCCTGGTAGTCGGAGAGCAGCGGATTGTCGGAAACACTCAGAAAATCCGGCAGGACGCGCCCTCCGATCTTGTCGACGAACGATGCGCCTCCCAGCTGCGACATCATTTGGTTGAAAAACATCTCGAAGCGCGCGTCGTCCCCTACAGGTGTGCGCACCGCCATAAGTCCGGTCGCAAACTGCTGCGTGAACACTTCGCCCGCAGCATCCCCTTCGAAAAGCACAGGTCCGTTGTAACGTTCCACCGATTGTGCCGAACGCAACTGCAAGATGCGTTCCCCCATGGCGCGCGTGCGGGAAATCAGCACATTCTTCGCCGGCAGATCGGCCATGATGCGGCCGAACAGTTGCAGCGAATCGGAGATCGGCAGGCCGTCCGCCCCCTGTGTTTGTGCGTTGATCTGTAACTTGAAATAAGGCTGTGCGCGCGTGAAGGTCGATCACTCGCTGTTAATGTAGCGCGTGTAGTCGTTGCGGTACTCGAGATCGACCGACGAATTATAGATGTCCGGCATCTTCATAAAGACCGCTGAGATCTCGCGCGCCAGGGCTTTCAGCTCGTCGAGACTCGGCTGATTCTTTTCCGGCGCCTCGCTCTCGCTGGCCGACGCCTCCTTGCTGAAGTCCGGAACATCGTCGGTGTGCTGCCGCGTTTCAAGAGCGGCCCGCTTGGCTGAGAGATCCTCCAGCGCTTTCTTGTACTGGTTGTCGGTAGCGAGCCAGAGGTCGCGGCGAAGCTGCTGATAATTGTCGTCCAGCGAAGCTTGGGCGATGCTGCTGAACAAGCCGGCCCCGCCTCCGCCCAGACTGTGCAGAGAAAAGTAGTTGCTGTTGTCGAGCGCATAATCGCCGACCCGCACTTCGACGCCCACAAGCCGCATCCGCAAAGGCTGTTCCTGGGTAATGCTCCCCAGCATGGCCGACACGGAGCTTTGGGTGAGGTCATCCATGCGGTACGCCAGAAAATAGGGCTTGTCCATCTTCTGGAGCTGGAGTTGCGTAAGGGAGCGCGAGAGTTCGTCTTTCATGGCGCGCATGGGGATATCGTCTTGCGCCCAGGCAACCAGTCCCACCAACACGAATAGTGATAAAGCCAGTGATTTTGAAAGCCGCATATTTTCCCTCATCTGTCGGTAGGCCCTTGGGCGTAGCATCATTTCGATTCCATCGCCGGAGGCGGCGGCAGAAGTGGCGCGCGCTCCTGCGACTTCTCTTTGCGCTGCACTTCGATCTGCGAGATCAGCAACCCAGGCGACGATGCCGAAACTGGAACCCATCCCGACTCCGCCCCACAGACGCCATTGAAAACCGCGACCTGATCGTCGGTCGCGCTGATTTTGCTGAAGGCAATTAGCGGCGTGCCAATCAGGTCCACGCCCCGCACCAGTTCTTCCTTGCCATCCGGATAGACGCGATACACCACCGTTGGCCGAACGTTGAAGGCATTGGGAAGCACACGCTGCGTGAAGGTAAAACCACCTTCTATGTCGTCGAACAGAAGTCCGTAAGGCTTGTTCGCCGTCTTGATCTGCTCGATGAGCAGTTTTTTCAGCTCAGCGCGCGAAACCTGCTTGGAAGATTCAACCACCAGGTTCGATTGCCGGGCTACAACCCTGTACCCCTGTTGGCGCCGTCCATGGCCGTTCGAGTGGTCGAAGCCCTCGATCGGAGCGCGCGACATAAGAAAGTTCTTTAGAGTGCCCTTGTCAACCACCGTCACGCGCCGCGCCTTCACGCCTTCGTCATCGTAAGGGTAGTAGCCCACCAGTTCTGTTCCCGCGTAGCTCTTCAGCCCGGGATCGGAGTACACGCTGATGAATTCCGGCAACACTGCCTGATTGACTTTCTTCTTAAAGGTCTGGGCCTCGTCCTCGTTCTTTTGCCGCTGACCCTCGATCCGATGCCCGAAGATTTCATGGAAGAAAACGGCGCTCGCGCGTCCCGAAAGAATCGCGGGCCCGGTGTAAGGCTCCGCGAGCGGAGCTTTCACCAGCGCCAGCAGGGTCTCCACCATATGATTCACGTCCTTGAGTATCGCCTCGTCGCTGGGCAATCCCTCCGGCCGGAACGACATGTAAGTTTGGTGGAGCGGCAGTTCCATTCCATCGTCGGCCTTCGCCGTCGCCGAGATGATGATGCGATAGAAGGGCGATGAAATCCGGATGCGGCTGCCGTCGCTATTCACGTAGCGGCGGGTTTCGATTTCCGCACTGACTTCTGCTCCGTTTTCAATGATTTCCTTGTGCCCGGCGAAGGGGGCGCTCAGCTTCCGCAACTTCTGCTCCCACACCGCGGTATCGAAGGAGAACGGCGCGATCGCTTCGGAGTAAATCTCCGCGCCCTCGCGGCTGAAGTCTCCTGAGGTATCCTCCGCGGCGACTTTCACCTGCACGTTGGCCTTGACCTTCTGCAGCCGTTGCGTCGCGCTCCGGTACTTGCGCTCGGTTTCATGCCAGAGCGCGACCCGCAGGGCATCGGGATTGTCGTCCAGCGGCACCCGCTGGCGTTCGAACTGGTCGCTCGCGTCTCCGAAACCGCCCGCTTCCCGCATGGGATGAGTATTGTCAAGCGAGTAGTCTCCGACGCGCAGATCCAGATCGAGATATCGTGTAGTGCGATCCGTGCTCCCGGTAAGTGCCCCGAAAGACGCGGAAATCTGGATGGCCCGGTTGTCGGTTAGCTGATACGACAGAAAGTAGGGCGGCGTCGGCGTCTTCTTGAGATTCCCTAGCGAGCGGTCCAACTCCTGTTGCATCGCCGTGAGCACGGGATCGGAAGATGGCTGTTGCGCAAACAATCCCAGACAGAAAAAAGGCAGAAGGGCAAGGGTGCACCATCGGAGCAAGCGCTTCACAGGATCCTCTCAGTTACTTCGTGCTGTGTTTCTTACTCGATCCATCGTCGCTGTTTCAAAAATTCAGGGAGCAGGCACTACTAACTCCCGCGCTAGTCTAATCATTCACATCAACAAAAGAAAAGGACGTAGATCACTCGTAAGAAATTTTCTCGGGAAAGATGCTCCAACACCTGTTCGAAACCCAGTGCAAACGATCCTGTCGCCCTCAGATCCGCGGGAAAAAGATTTGCGGGAACGATTTGTCAAAAAAAAGACTTGCGGAAAAATCAGAGCCATTGCTTCTGACGCCAGCGGTCAAAATGTTCTCAGGCGCCCAAACAGAAAACCCTCTCACCGAGCGAGAGGGTTTGCGAACTGGTTGGAGAACTCGTTACGCCGCGCGCACCACGTTGCCCGCCTGGAAGCCTTTGGGGCCTTTGAGCAGGTCAAACTCCACCGTCTCACCTTCGTTCAGCGTACGGTATCCGTTCTCCTGGATTGAAGAGAAATGGACGAACACGTCCTCACCCGTGGAGCGCTGGATGAACCCGTATCCCTTCGCTCCGTTGAACCACTTCACAGTACCCTTCTCTCTCACAAAAGACTCCTTTCGCTCAGTGTCAAATTATTCTCGCGCCGCTTTTGCGTTTGTCCGTCCGCTCCTTCGCGAGCGGCCGAACACCCCCTCAAAGCACGCGTGAATTTGGTGACGCCTCCGCCAGGCAACAATCCTCGCACCAGCAGAAACGGCCCTCCGCATTCGCCCGGGCATTAAGCCCGAGACAAAACGCAGCAGAGCCGCAAAAACGATGGCGCAAATGTCGAACTGCCCACACAGAAAACGTCAACCTGTTGCTTCGTCGTCCGACCTACTGACTAACGAGCACCAGATAATAGCAGGAAGATTCCGGTTGGCAAGTGCGAAATTGATAACCACGAACGCGATCGCGAATATGACCGGGGGACCCTACGTACAGCCAAACCCGTCCGTCACAGCCCGAAGCCGCGTCCTTCTAGGTTTCATTCTGAGAATCCGAGGCCATGCCCGAACGCACGAGCCTTCGCGCTCCGCCCGGGGAATGCTAACTGTTTGATAATATTTGAATAAACGTGTCTTCCATCACTCCCATTGGGCTCTCCGACAAACAAGGCGCAGCCGAGTTTCGCCCTGCTCGCCGGCAAGGCCCACTGCGCTCCACTGCCGGGTACCTGTTGCGCACCGACGTCCACACATTCGCTTTTTCCGTCGCGGCCAACGCCATCCTGTCGTTCTTCCCTTTCCTGCTCTTGCTGATGACCCTCATCCGCTACGTCTTTCATTCCCAGATCATGTACAACGTGGTCGAAAGCCTGCTGCGCGACTATCTCCCCACCGGCCAGGAGTTCGTCATCCGCAACCTCAATGCGCTCGTCGTTTCGCACCATCGCGCACAGGTGTTTTCGCTGGTCATGCTCCTCATCGGCTCAACTGGAATTTTTATGCCACTCGAGGTCGCGCTCAATCGCGTCTGGGGATTCCGCAACAACCGCTCCTATATCGGCAATCAGCTGATTGCGCTCGGCCTGGCTTTTGCCTGCGGATCGCTCGCGTTGCTCTCCGTCGGTTTAACCGCGGGCAACGTCGCCGTCGTCAAGAGCGCCTTGCACGGTTACGGCGCCTGGTATGTGCAATTGGTCGGCTTTGTCACCATGAAGGTATTTTCCATCGCCGCCAGCATCGCCATCTTCTTTCTCGTTTACTGGCTGCTGCCGAACGGCAAAGTCCCGGCTAAAGCCGTGCTGCCCGCCGCCGTAATCATGGGATTGCTCTCCGAAGCGCTCAAGTATGTCTACATCTTCGCGCTCCCCTTCCTCAATTTCGGTGAAATCTACGGCCCCTTCGCCATCTCCGTCAGCCTGATGTTCTGGGCGTTCCTCTCGGGCATGTTGTTGCTGACCGGCGCGCACCTGTCGGCCGAGAAGAGCCTCCGCAATCTGTGAGTTTTGATCCCGTACAGAGCAAATTAACTCAGACCTGTCACCCTGTGGCGCGCAAATATTTCAGACCCGCCATCCTGCGCGGAGCCAATATCTCAGAGCTGTCATCCTGAGCGGAGCCAATATTTCAAACCTGTCATCCTGAGCGGAGCGAGAATCTCCGCAGTGAGATTCTCGCGGAGTCAAAGGATCCCTGCGTCTTCTCTGCTGCCGGGTGTTTAGCGCGTCCCCAACATCGGAGAGTCGGTGCCCGGGAACGCGCCCGATAGCAAAAATAAAACGGCCCCGATTTCTCGGGGCCTGTTTCGGAAACTTGATTACCTGTCACTCTAATTGTCGACAACACTCACTTGATCTGTCAAGCAAAACCGGGAGGTTATCGCCTGTCCTCGGTAACCATCCCTACCGCTTTCCATCCTGGGATTTCCAGCAGTGGACCTGACGGGATTCGAACCCGCATCGCATTACGTGACAGGTAATCATGTTCCCAGTTACGCCACAGGCCCACGCCCAAAAGGTATCCCAGCGCCTCGGCAGCAACCATCACCCACATCACGCCACATCTGTGACAAATCCATCAGGGCCCACGGCAGCCCTGTCATGCTGAGCGAAGGGAGCTTCTCGCGCAGTCGAAGGATCCCTGCGCTTTTCTCCGCTACGGGTGACTATACTTTCCATCGCGTCGCCGACTTCGGAAAGCTCTTTTCAATGAACGCAAACACCTTCTCCGGCTCAACCTTAAACAGCGGCTCGCCCATCTCCCGCGGATCCATCTTGTACTTCTTCTTGTACGCGGCCGCCACCCGCTCCAGCACCACCGCGTCCTCCAACTCGGCCGCTCGACCCTCCACAATCACCGCTTCCGCCCCGTCATCGTTTGCAATTGTGCACGCCGCATTGGCCGCCAGGTTCTGTCCCTTGCGCGACTTTCGTCCCGTAGAGAAGAAGAACGCGTCGTCCACCCACACGCCCCACACCGGCATCACATGCGGACGTCCGTGCCCCGCGTAAATCGTGGCCACCCAAAACGTGCGGCACTCGTTCATCTTGCGCGCCACCCATGTCCAGCGCAGCAGGCCCAGACCATCCTTCGGTCCCAAAATTCCATAGCCCGGCGCAAACGGCCGGTCCGCAGGGGGCTGACCCTTGGGCGCAATCGTCGGCGGACTGATTCGTAGATGCCGCGCAGTGTGTCGTGCAGAAGTGCGCTTCGCCATCGGTTCAGCCCTCCGTCTTAACCGCCGTGTCCGGAGCCTGGAAGGCAACCTTGTGGGCGCCGTCGCAAAACGGCCGGTTCGCCGACGCTCCGCACCGGCACAGCGAATAGGCCGGCTTCCCCGTCGTGTCGTATTTGTTGCCGTTGACGTCCACCAAATCGACCAACCCGTTCGGATCCTCCACCCGCAAGGGCCCGTTCGGCCGCACCATAATCGTGACTTGTCCCATGAATCCTCCAATGAAATTCGCGAGCCTTCAAACTATCGCAGGAAGAAAAAAGTTGCCAGTCCCCAGTCAACACAACTCATGGCTCCAAGCTACTGGCAACTGGCTACTGGCTGCTGGCTACTGATTTCCACCGATCCACCGCTTCCCACCAGATCAACTTCGTCCACTCGTCAAACGTCGCCTTTGCCCACTCCCGGTGCGTCCACCACCGGTCGCCGAAAGCGGCCGGATTATGCGCCGCCGCGATGCTCCACTGGAACTGCGGCAGCCGATGCGAAAAGATAGTCAGCGCGCGCCGCGAGTGATAGTCCGAAGTCACGATCAGCACGCGATGCGCCCCCAGCGGCTGAAGGCAGCGCGCCACATCGGCCGTCTCGGCAGCCGTCGAGCGTCCTTCGATCGCGCACACCGACATTCGATCCGCCTCCGGCCGGCTGCTGATGAATCTCTGCGCAATCTCCGTCAATGGCTGATCGAAGACTTGCTCCCCGGCTTCCGCATCCAGAAAAAGCCGCGGCGCCATTCCCTGACGCAACAGTTCCAGCCCGCGCTCCGGCCGCCGGCTCGTTTCCCCGGCCAGCACCACAATGGCATCGGATTTTTCTGCATCATCGACGACCAGATACCGCGCCGCTTGCGTCGCCGCCAGCACGCCCAGTATCAGAACCACAATCATCAACCGGAGCAATCGCATCTCACGCGCATGTTACTAAGGAAACCCGTTCCGCGTCGAATGTGGTTACTCCAGTCATCACGACGCCACTCCTGCCCTATCGATTCTCGCGCAAACCATAGGACAATTGAATGTTCCGCAAAGATCTCAAAGATCAGGATGCTAGAATTCAAGCAAGCTTATGACTACTCAATTGACCGCTTCTTCCATTTTTTCTGATCTCAAAACCCGCATCGCAAATCGCCAGGCACGCGTCGGAATCATCGGTCTCGGCTATGTAGGATTGCCGCTTGCCCTGCTCTATAGCGAGCAGAAATTCCCCGTTACCGGCTTCGACATCGATCAGCGCAAGGTCGATACCCTCATCCAGGGTGGCACCTATATCTTCCGCATCACGCCCGAAGAGATCGCGGCCGCGATGGCCAATGGCTTCAAGCCGACTTCGAATTATTCCCAGATCAGCCAGATGGACGCCATCATCATCTGCGTCCCCACGCCCCTCAACGAATACCATGAACCCGATCTGAGCTACATTACCAACACCGCCCACGCGGTGGCCCCGCATCTGCGCGCCGGCCAGATCGTCGTCCTCGAGAGCACCACCTACCCCGGCACCACCGAGGAAGTGTTGGTCCCGATTCTCGAAAAGGAAAACAAGGCTGGACTGACGGTTTCCCGCAACGGCAACGCCGGCGACAACGAATTTTGGGTTGCGTTTTCACCCGAACGCGAGGATCCCGGCAACACCCAGGTCGCTCGCCCCGATATTCCCAAGGTCATCGGGGGCGTCGATCCGCAAGCCAGTGAAATCGCCGCCGGCTTCTATGGCTCGATTTTCCACCGTACTGTTCCCGTCTCCTCGCCCGCCGCGGCCGAGATGACCAAGCTCCTCGAAAACATTTATCGCTGCGTCAACATCGCGCTCGTCAACGAGCTCAAAATGCTTTGCCTGCGCATGAATCTCAATATTTGGGAGATCATCGACGCCGCTGCCACCAAGCCCTTCGGCTTCCATCCCTTCTATCCGGGCCCTGGCCTCGGCGGGCACTGCATTCCCGTTGACCCGTTCTACCTGTCCTGGAAGGCCAAGGAATTCGATTTCCGCACAAAGTTCATCGAATTGGCCGGCGAAGTCAACGTGGCCATGCCTTACCACGTCATCTCCGCCACCATCGGCGCGCTCAACAAGCACAAGAAGGCCATCAACGGATCGAAGGTCCTGGTCTTGGGCGTCGCCTACAAAAAGGATATCGACGACCTCCGCGAATCGCCCGCCCTCACCATCATCGAACTGCTCCAGAAAGAGGGCGCGACGGTCAGCTACAACGACCCGTACTTCCCCTTCGTAGGCCGCGGCCGCAAATACGACCTGCAGATGAAGTGCGCTCCGCTCGACAATCTCGGCCAGTACGATTGCGCGCTGATCGTCACCGACCACACCGATTACGACTATAAGAAGATTGTGAACGATTCCAAGCTGGTGGTCGATTCCCGCAACGCCACCCGCGGCATTAAGAGCGACAAAATCGTCCACTGCTAACCGAAACCGGGGGTGCCCCATCCTTACGTCGCGCCTCTTGCGACGTAGGATGGGCTCTTCTCGCTGTCAAGGCTGACTGCTTCACGCCGCCCCTTTTTGCAGCCGCAACGCGCCACCTTCTCCGCACAATTCCCGAATCCGAATCACAATCAATCGCCGTCCCGCAAGAGCCGGCGCTTCGCCGCGCAGCCCTGTGCTAGTATGACGCGTTGGAGCGGGTCACGCGCCGCTCCCACTGCATCTCAGTGGTGGATATGAAAGATACTCTCGGAGTCCTCCTCGCCGGAGGCGCTGGTGAGCGCCTATACCCCCTCACGCGTGATCGCGCCAAGCCCGCCGTCACCTTCGGCGGCATTTACCGCATCATCGACATCACTCTTTCCAACTGCGTGAACTCCGGCCTCCGCCGCGTCTACATCCTCACGCAATATAAAGCGCTCTCGCTCAACCGCCAGATCCGCGAAGGCTGGAACATCCTCGGCCGCGAAATCGGCGAATTTATCGAGATCCTCCCGCCCATGAAGCGCGTCAGCGACAACTGGTACATGGGCACCGCTGACGCCGTCTACCAGAATATTTATTCCATCGGCTCCGAGCAGCCCAAGCATGTGCTCATCTTGTCTGGCGATCATATCTACAAAATGAACTACGGGCGCATGATGAAGCAGCATCACGACTCCGCCGCCGATGCCACCGTCGCCACTTTGCTCACCGAGCCTTCCGAATCCCGCCATTTCGGCGTCGTCGAAATCGACCGTGACAGCCGCATCGTCGGCTTCAAGGAAAAACCCAAAGAGACTTCGATCCGCTCGCCTTACGACGCCAGCAAGATTTCCGCCTCCATGGGCATTTATCTCTTCAACACCGACGTCCTCATTCCCGTCCTGCTCAAAGACGCCGAGGATCCCGAATCGAGCCATGACTTCGGCAAAGACATTCTTCCCAAAATGCTCGCCGACTACCGCGTCTTTTCCTTCAACTTTGTCGACGAGAACAAGAAAGAAGCGCTCTACTGGCGCGACGTAGGAACACTCGAAGCCTATTACGAAGCCAACATGGATCTGGTCTCGGTCTCGCCCGTCTTCAATCTTTACGATGAAAGCTGGCCGATCCGCACCCACCAGCGCCAGTATCCCCCGGCGAAGTTCGTGTTTGCCGGACCGTCGCGCATGGGTCATGCCCTCGATTCTCTGGTCTCGGGCGGTTGCATCATCTCCGGCGGAGAAGTTAAAAACTGCGTCCTGTCTCCCGACGTGCGCGTCAACTCCTTTTCCGAAGTCGAAGACAGCATTCTGTTCTCGCACGTCAACGTCGGCCGCAACTGCCGCATCCGCAAAGCTATCATTGACCGCGACGTCCACATCCCCGAAGGCACCACCGTCGGCTACGACCTCCAGGCCGACCGCGAACGCTACTTCGTCACCGAAAGCGGCATCACCGTGGTGACCCGCGACTATTCCCTCTTCGAGAATCCGGTAACGGTGGACTATTTCACCAGCGAGTAGAAAGCAGCTCTGGGATCCCGGTGTAGCGCCAGCACCTTGCCGGCGGTTCCGAGGGTGCCCTCGCCTTCGGCCCGCGAAGGGTGGATGAGATTATGAGGTCACAGCTCTAAAGAGGCCGAGGCTGCCCCATCCTAACGTCGCGCCCTTTGCGACGTTAGGGTGGGTACTCTGTACTGACCGCACCCCCTACGCAAACAGAAACTCCTTAGTCCTTAACTCCTTGATCGTATCCCGCAACTTCGCCGCCTTCTCGAACTCAAACCGCTTAGCGGCTTCGCGCATATCGCTCTCCAACTTCCCGATATACACATCCAGCTCTTCCTGCGATTTGAATTCCGGAATCCCGTCGGCTTCGACGCTCGTCAAGTCTGTATAGTCGGCGGCGACGATCGCGGCCAGCGTCATATCCAGCGGCCGCACGATCGATTCGGGAGTAATCCCGTTCGCCACGTTGTACGCCCGCTGGATTTCCCGCCGCCGGTTCGTTTCGTCGAGCGCTCGCTTCATCGAATCCGTCATCACATCGGCATACAGAATCGCCCGCCCGTTCAAATGCCGTGCACAGCGCCCGATCGTCTGGATCAGCGATCCCGCCGACCGCAAAAACCCTTCTTTGTCCGCGTCCAGAATCGCCACCAGCGAAACTTCCGGCAGGTCCAGTCCTTCACGTAACAGATTGATGCCGATCAATACATCGAACTCGCCCTTGCGCAGGTCGCGCAGTATCTTCACCCGTTCCAGTGTCTCGATCTCCGAGTGCATATACCGGCATTTCACGCCCACTTCGCTGTAATACTCGGCTAGGTCCTCCGCCATGCGCTTGGTCAGCGTCGTCACCAGCACGCGTTCCCCGCGCGCCACGCGATCGCGGATCATATGCAACAGGTCGTCAATCTGCCCCTTCACCGGCCGCACTTCCACCGGCGGATCGATCAACCCCGTCGGCCGGATGATCTGCTCCACCACCACCCCCGCCGATTTCGTCAGCTCATACGGTCCCGGCGTCGCCGAAACATACACCAGCTGATTCGTCCGGTGCTCAAATTCCTCAAAAGTCAGCGGCCGGTTATCCAGCGCCGACGGCATCCTGAATCCATACTCCACCAGCGTCTGCTTGCGCGACCGGTCCCCGTGATACATCCCATGCAACTGCGGCACCGTCTGGTGCGACTCGTCAATAAACATCAAAAAGTCGCGCGAAAAATAATCCAGCAGCGTCGGCGGAGGCTCGCCCGGCATCCGTCCCGTAAAATGCCGCGAATAATTCTCAATCCCGTGGCAATACCCCATCGCCTTGATCATCTCCAGGTCGTACATCACCCGCTGATGAATGCGCTGCGACTCCACCGTCCGCCCCTGCTTTTCCAGTTCCACTTCCCACCACGCCAGTTCCTTCTTGATCGATTCCACCGCCGACGCCTTCGTCTCCTCTTTCATCACATAGTGCGTCTTCGGATAAATCGGCAGCCGCGCATACCGCTGCTTCACCGTCCCAAACAGCGGATCGATCTGCGACAGCGTCTCAATCTCATCCCCGAACATTTCGATCCGGTATGCCATGTCGTCGTAGGTGGGATAAATCTCAATCACATCGCCGCGCACCCGGAACGTCCCGCGCCGGAACTCTCCCTCGCTGCGCTCGTAAAGAATCTCAACCAGCTTCTTGGTGATGTCGCCGCGCTTGATCTTCTGTCCCTTTTCGACGAACAGCATCATGCCGTAATAGGCTTCCGGCGATCCCAACCCATAAATGCAGCTCACCGACGCCACAATCAGGCAATCGTGCCGCTCGAACAGCGACCGCGTCGCCGAAAGGCGCAGCTTGTCCAGTTCGTCGTTGATCGTCGACTCTTTTTCAATGTAGAGATCGGCCGCCGGCACATAGGCTTCTGGCTGGTAGTAGTCGTAGTACGAAACAAAGTACTCGACCGCATTCTGCGGAAAAAAGCTCTTGAACTCGTGGTAAAGCTGCGCCGCCAGGGTCTTGTTGTGCGCCATCACCAGCGTCGGACGGTTCGCCGCCTCGATCACCTTCGCCATCGTGTAGGTCTTGCCCGACCCGGTCACCCCCAGCAGCACCTGGTGCTGTTCGCGGTCAAATACCCCGCGGGTCAAGGCTTCTATCGCCCTGCCTTGATCGCCCTGGGGCTTGTAATTGCTGATGAGACGGAAGTCCATTTTTCCCATTATAGGAGACGTCAGCCGCGCTGCGCGCCTTGCCCCGCTTGGCTGGGGGCGGTCAGCACTAATGTGTAATTTCACTCCGGAGCGGGCGGTATATCGGAAGATTGTACTAAGTAGTTTACCTTAGACCCTGAGCAAAAATCCCTCAGAACTGTCTACAAGTCACGGTAGAAAATCGACTTTATTACCCTCGTAACCCACTGTTTTCAGTGAAAAACCCCGGATTCCCTCGAAATTCACGTTTTGTTAACTAAAGAGCGTCCAATTGGCTGCGCGCATGCACACTCGTTTGGACATACGGATGTGACTTAGCTGTGTCCGAGGCTCGATCCCGCCACTTTCGGCTACCGGCGCGGCTTTTGTGAGGTGCAAGTTTATGTTGGAAATGCCCAGCCCCATGGGTCCCCGCGAGAAGCAGATCGTAAACCTTCTCTTGCAGGGGTGCGACAACTCCGAGATCGCTCGTGATCTGAATATAGCCGAGCGCACGGTCAAAGCTCATTTCAACCGCCTGTTCCTGCGTTTTGGAATCAAGGGCGGTATCAAGCGGGTCAAGCTCGCGACTCTACTTTATAGGAGACAATTATGGCAGGAGCAGCAGCAGTCAACCTCCGGGGTCCCAACGAACGGGAACACTTCATCATTCAACGCGTAGCCGAAGGTTGCAAGAATAGCGAAATCGCCAGTTCCCTCGGTACCACCGAGCACGTTGTAAAGAATTATTTGCGCCTCATCTACGACAAGCTGGGCCTGTGGAACCGCGTCGAACTCGCCCTGTGGTACGAGGCGCGCCGCTGGGAACAGGCTTCCCACGCTTAGCCATTAGAATCCACCCTCCCTCCTCCAGGCGGCCAGTGATCAATGATTACTGGCCGCCGGTTTTTTGGTGCGGCTGCTTTTCCTATGGCCGGCCTGAAGTCGTTTTCTGCCACCCTGTGCAATTTTGAACAGACAGGCCGAAGGCGCTCGTGCGAAACTTTTCGCATAGTACGCGGGGTGTTCATCCACGAGAAACTTTGGGCTGTTGTTGGGCCACAGCAGGGGGCAGTCCCGCCCGAAGTGCACCCCTCCCCACATAACAGGGGCTGCCCCACTAGCAGGAGTTCGAATGAGCCGTGTTTACCAGGGATCTGGCAAAATGCTCCTCTGTATCGACGACAGTCGAGCGATTCTGGAATATGAAAAGACCCTGTTCGAAACGTCGGGATACATCGTCATCACCGCGGAGTCCCCGCAGCAGGGACTGAAACTTGCCCGGATGACAAGCTTCGACGCGGTCCTTCTTGATTACCAGATGCCAGGAATGAATGGGCACCAGCTCGCTATGGAAATAAGGCGTCTCCGCCCCGACACGCCGATCATCATGTTCTCCGGCAGCGAACTCATCCCGGAGGAAACTCTCGAACTGGTCGATGCCGCCCTCCCCAAGACGGAAGAAATCAACGAGTTGTTGTCGACCGTCGCCCGCCTCTGGAACCAGACCTCTCCAGCCTGACGTACATACAAGACGACCGTACACACAACTTCGCACCGCACCCATAACGACAGAGGCACAGAGGACACAGCGGACACAAAGAACTTCTCTGCGTTGTCATCCTGAGGTCCGCGCTTTTTGCGGGCCGAAGGATCTATGGATTCGTCGGCAGCGGCAGCGGCGCCGACCACGTGAGGTTTTAAGTCGGGATTTTCGGATCTCTCCAACTTGTCATCCCGACCGGAGCAGATCACCGCGAGAGCGGCGATCTGCGGAGCGGAGGGACCTGGTGTTGCGACGCCGGTTGGGCGCTGGACTGGGCGACAGCGGCCATAACGGATCTGACGCTGGACCCGCCGCAACCTACCCGTAGACGAACGGCCGTTCTTCACTGCTGGTCCAGAAGCAGGCCAGGATGATCGCACTGGCAACCGCCGCGTAAGCGCACCACAGCGAGGTAAACGCGTACCGTTTGATCTCCATTACAACCAGCAGAATCGCCAGGTTCGCCGCGCCGAAGACCACCATCATCTTGATCTTCGAGAAAAACAGCGAGCCACAAGTTGCAATCACATAAAGCACGGCCACCGTCGTATTGTTGGTCGCCTGATTGATGTAGACAATACTGTTTCCCCTGATATACAGCTGCAATGGGAATGCCGTCAGCGCCCATAAAATATAAAGCGTCGTTCCCCCGCCCAGCACAACGAATGGCAGCATGCGCCGGCGGCTCTTGCGATTAGGTTCGAACAGCATGACGCTCAGCGGCAGCAGTAACGGCAGCAGCCCCTGCGCATAAAGCATGAATGCCGCTCCCATGTCGTGCGCCACCGTCGGCGACAGAATCCCATCTAATCCCAGCCAGACGAATCCCTCGGTGAACTGATGAATGGCGAAGAGCGCGGGCAACGCCGCGAAAAGCAGTTCTCGCCTGTGCTTCACCTTCGTCAACGTCACCACGCCGGCGGCGCCCAGAAAGCCGCTACCCACAAAGTTTGCGGTCGCTGAAAAACACATGGCTCGTCCTCTCCCCGATGAGAATTAAATCTATCATCGCCGGTCGCAAATATTCTTTGACGGCAGCCCCTCAGGCCAAAACAGGACTTGAGTCTCGTCCCGCTGATCCGGACGGTAGCCCACTCAAGCGTCTTTTGCTTGAGTGGGGATGTTGGAAGCTGGTGGACCAACGAGTGTGGGCCGAGGGTGCCCCATCCTAACGTCGCGCAAATAGTCCGACCCAACCTCACTGTTCTTTTGCGACGTTAGGGTGGGGTTTTTGACTTGCCCTGTGCCCCAGAGCCTGCCTGAGGTCGAAGGCATAGCGTCCAAACAACGGATGCGAACCTGCGGCACCACCTTGAATGGGGATTTTCAGCTCTCTCCAACTTTGTCATCCCGACCGGAGCAGATCACCGCGAGAGCGGCGATCTGCGGAGCGGAGGGACCTGGCGTTGCGACGCCGGTGGAGCGACGGGCGTGGGCCGAGAGTGCCCCATCCTAACGTCGCGCAAATAGTCCGATCCCACCCTCGCAGTTCCTTTGCGACGTTAGGGTGGGGTTTTTTACTTGCCCTGTGCCCCAGAACCTGCCCTGAGCCCGTCGAATTAGCGTCCAAACAACGGATGTGAAACTGCGGCACCAGCTTGAATGGGGATTCTCGGATCTCTCCAACTTTGTCATCCCGACCGGAGCAGATCACCGCGAGAGCGGTGATCTGCGGAGCGGAGGGACCTGGTGTTGCTGCGCTTGTCACTTCCACTATCCGCGGAGTGCCATCGGAAGTAGTGCCGGGTGCCCCATTCAATCGCGCTTTTTGCGATTGAGTGGGCGCCTTCGATCCCTCCCCGCACTCTGACACTCCGCGGCTGAACGTAGACCATTTCGCCAGCGCAGTCGGAGCCCATACGAGGAAAACCCCGGGGACCGACGGGACGTCCCAACATCTCACATCCTCGTTCCTATGCCGCCCCGCGCCGCCCTTCCCAGATTTCAGTTCCCATAGCACGACTTGTCAACTTGACAGAGTCCCACCGCAGAAATCTCCCTATTTCACGGAAAGCGAAGTAACTCGCAACAAGTAGAACCGGTTTCATAAATAGGTTCCGCCTCAAGTTGTGGACTTATATCGCGGACCCGCATTGTTGTTGGCTGTTGGCATATGCTGACAACCAAGCAGTGGACTCGAATCGAACCATTTTTTCCGGTGCCGAAGCGGCGAAGGGATCGACGCGGCCGACCCTGGGTTGCGAATCGGGCGTGCGTGGAAGGCATTCTGTGGGTGCTGCGCACGGGCGCACGCTGGCGGGATCTGCCGGACAGATATCCCAGCGGATCCACCTGTTGGCGACGGTTGCGCGGTTGGGAGGAACGGGGAGTGTGGCGGCGCGCGTGGCAGCAGTTGCTCGCCGACATGGACCGGCGGCAACTGTTGGACTGGAACGAGGCTTTTCTGGACGCCACCTTCATCGTGGCGAAAAGGGGGGCGCTGAAGTGGGCAAAACCATGCGTGGCAAGGGCACGAAGTGCGTGGTGGTGGTCGACGGCGGGGGCATTCCTCTGGGAGTTCAACTCGCGAATGCCAAGCCATCGGAGCACAAGTTCGCGGAAAGCACGCTGGCGCTGATCCGCGTGCCGCGGCCGGGACGGGGTCGGCCGAGAAGCAACCCCCGGCGGGTGGTGGCCGACAAGGGATATGACAGCGACCCTTTGCGGAAGCGCCTGGGGCTGCGGCGCATCGACTTCATCGTTCCCTATCGCTGCAACAGCGTTCTGCGGCGCTACCAAGACGGACGAAAGTTGCGCCGTTACCGGCGCCGCTGGAAAGTCGAGCGCACCATCGCGTGGCTGCAGAACTTCCGCCGCGTGCAAGTGCGCTACGACCGCATTTTTTCTGTGTATCAAGGCTTCGTCCATTTGGCCTGCCTCATCATCGTGCTGAGGCATTTATGAAACCGGTTCTAAGTCCTTTGCTCCGAATACTTCGCTGTAAGTGCCTCATTTTAGAACTGCGAATCAGCACTCCACGCTAACTCCAGCATTCTCATACATCAAACAACGACCAATGGAGCCGAATCCATAACCAGATAGTAAACATCCCTCTAACGAAAAATCCCCGATTTGCCCACTTTCACGGCACCCTGAAAATCAACTTTATTTTCGTCCCCTCAGATTCGCCTTTTTTTCGCCTCGGCATGGCGATCCCGCCTACTTCCCGGAATCTGTTTTTTCTTCCCTCATCACGCTCCGCAGCGCCCGATTGATCTCTTTCTGGTACTTGGGAGCACGCTCCTTGAACCAGGCCAGCAAATCGGCGTCCAAGTAGAGGGTGATTCGTTTCTTGTTTGGCCTGCGCCATGGTCTCGGCGCTGCCAGTCGATCGTGTCCAATCCCCCATCCTCCTTGTCCTGAAGCCTTTAGGCTGACAATCTTCCGCCGCTCGGTTCTTCCGCGCGCAATCTTCCCGCTGGCCTTTCCACCGCCGCTTTTATTGGCGACGTCCTTCTTCCCGCCAACCTTCCGCCGGACGATGTCCCCGCCGACCCCTTTTCGGCCAGCCGTTTTCCGGGGGCTGGTCTTGCTGGCGTTTTTCCTGCCCGCGGCCCTCCCGATTCCGCTAACTCGCGTCCTTTGTTTCATTTAGGCACTCGATTGTCGTATGGATTTGTACGTACATAAATACATGCACAAAACGTTTCGCGCGGAACATTGCACAGTTTTCCACGGTCCCAGGACAATCTGCAACAGGAAAATGCCGCGCCTATTCGATGCAGACGCTGCGCTCGGCGGGTTCGAAGCGGTCGGCCAGCGCCTCCCGCTGGGTGGTGTAGTGGCCGTCGGGAGACTTCCCGTAGAGTTCGTCGCCCGGACAATAGTAGAGGGCCGTATGGGTATCGACCCAGACCTTCAAGTTCGGGTCGCCATGAAAGTGCACGACCGGCTGCGGCGCCTCGGCGATCCCCATCGCGACAAGAACCCGTTCCCACGGAGGCAGTTTGGGCTTTTGCTCGCCCGCTGCGGGCCATAACAGCGCAACGGCAGCCACCACGACCGCGAGCCCCAGAAACACATCGGCCCGCCGGAAATGCAGTTTCAGGCGCAGGTTGCTAAGCCGTCCACCACCCGCTTCCGCAACGGTCTCGGCCTCGGAATCGGCCCATCCGCTTTCGCCCAAGTCCTCGTCGGTAAGAGGAACCGGATCCGTCGATTCAGCCAGCGTCGTATGAGCGGTTTCGTCCGCCGGTTCGGCTGGCCATTCGATTCTCGCATGCACGAACTCGCGCGGAAGATCGCGGTCCACAGAACCAGCATCCGAATCAATGACCTGCTCATCGGCAGCGGGATCCTCGCTCTCTTCCTGAATGTGTCGCTCCAGGGCTGCTTCGCCCGGCGCGGCTATCGAACGAACCGTGCGACCCGGATCGACCGGATTGGATGGTAGCCGTCCGGGATCCGCTGGCGATAGCGGGAGGTCGCTTCCGGGCTTCCTGTGCACATCCAGCGTGACGCCCTGCTCCTGGCTCATCTGCCATAAAGAAGCCCAATTCCGTTGTAGCCGCTCTCCGGGCCGGAAGTTCGGCACGCTGCAGTTTGGGCAAGAAGCATCGGCTGCGGGGAGGGGACCGCCACACTGGTTGCAAGTGCTGGGTTCGGCTTTCGGGGGGGAGCGACTTTGGCTTGCGCAGGAGCTTGGGTCCTGCCGGCTGGCGGACCGTCGGAATTCATCCGGGCGTTGTGTTCCTGAATTGTGAAAGCTGCAGCCAGCAATCCTTGGAAGGATTGCTCGTCCAGCACGAGTTTAGCCCGATCCGACGCCATGTGGTTACGGGGGGAGAACAACCGTACTGACTCTTTTGCTTGCCCGATTATAGGGCAATTCCCGCTCGGCGGAAACGGAGAAAAATGGGCCGGGAAAGCCGGGGCCAGCGTCGCGGATGGGGTTAGGAAGCCTGGGAGCAAGGCGACGAGAATTCCTGAAACGGGAGTTCAAGGTGGGAAGCGGTTCATGAAAGGGGTCTAATCGAAGGGCGAAGGAAGGTCAATGCGCAGCGCAAGTTACTGGCAACGAACGGAATTGGGCAAGGAGAATGTTTGGCGAATGAGTTGCTCCTACGATCCGCGGGTCGTGACCCCAAGACTGAACCGAAGGAGCGGACAAAGAGCCCATGATCAATCTCAACGAAATCAAAATTACACCCCGAGATCAGCAGGTACTACACCTGTTGGTGCAGGGCTGTAGCAATAAGGAAATCGCGAGCCACTTGAACATAAGCCCGCGCACCGTAAAGCAACACTTGCGCACGTTATTTCTGCGCGCAGGCATTAAAGAAGGCCGGAAGCGGGTAAAACTCGCGACGGCCATGTTTATCAAGGAGCAGGTGCCGCCATGCCGCCCCGTGACCGACTGACCGCAAAAGAGATTCAGGTAGCGACCCTGGTGTGGCAGGGCCTAACCAATAAAGACATCGCCTCCGTGCTTCATTCCAGCGAGCAGGTTGTGAAGAATTACTTGCGAACGACGTTCGACAAACTGGGAGTCTGGACGCGGCTGGAACTTGCGCTCTACGTGGCCAGCCACGGCGGCGCGAACTGGCACTTGCAGATCCGTGCGGACTCCGTCGAGCCACTTCCCGCATGGAACGCGCCGGCTGCCGAGGAGAAAGTCCCCTATGCGGAGCCAGGCACAAAAGCAGCAGCGGCGGCAGCGGGGAGCAATGCGTAAGCACCGCGCGAACTGAGCTTTGAGTTTTTGAAGAGCCGGGCATCCCCGCCCAGTTGGTGCGGGTCTCCTAAACAATCCTACGAGTGGGTTGCCCGGCGCGGAAGCCCGCATCTTTCAGGGCCTTAAACGGTACGGCGAAAAAGCCGTGATCTTCCCAAGAAACCATTGCTAAACGGGCGGCTCTGTTGACCTCGTGCTTCTGGTTCCGCCTCCATTCGCATGGCGAAGACGACGTAGTCTCAGCAGGAGAAAAACCCATGCATGTAATGTGCGGGCGAGGCGAGGGTGATTCGACTTTTCACGCCAGCGCGCCAAAACCAGTGGCACTGGGGCATAAGCGTTAGCTAAAGATCCTCGGGTCAGAGCCAGGATTCAACGTGTCCAAGGTCGAAGGCGGCCGTCCCAGCCACTTCCGCATTGCCGACAATTTATGAGTTAGCGCGTTGTGTTAACAGGCGGACATAGGAGCAGCCGATCACTGCTTTCCCGGGGGGATCAATCGGACGCACGCCTCAGCCCCCGCAAAGAGCAGTGCACCCGACCTGTCATCTATCATCAGAGTGTGAATGTCGACGACTAATCCTCTCACCACAACACGTTGAAGTTAAGGACTCGTGTCCTTGATGTGAGTCGCGACGTACCATTGATTGCCGAACGCATCCTTTACGGCGCCGTTACGGTCACCATAAGGCTGATCGGCGGGTTCGAAGATTGATGTGGCTCCAGCCGCCAGGGCACGCTGGTAAACCGAATCGCAGTCCGGCACGTAAAGATAGAACATCGTGGGCATCGGCGGATATTTCCCGTGCGACTCGCCCATCTCGACCACCGAGGTTCCCACGCGGATCTTGGCGTGATGCACGACGCCGTCGGGCGATGCGTACTTTGCAATCTCCCGAGCGCCGAATGCTCGCTGAAGAAAACTGATGACCGGCTCGGCTCGCAGTGGATGCATGTACACATTGACGTCGTTGAGTCCCTGGGGAACGTAGCTCTCACCCTTCTGGGTTGCTATGTACCAGTAGTTCCCTGCCGGGTCTTTCACACTGCCAGAGCGCTCACCGTACTCCTGGTCCCGTGGCGCGTCAATTGACAACGCTCCCGCATCCACCGCTTTCTGATAAACCGCGTCGGCATCTTCCACGTAAATGTGGAGCGCATGCATATTGGGCGTCGAGCGGAATTCATGCCCGGGGATGCCACCGCCGATCATCAGCATGGAATCGCCGATGCGAACCGCCGCGTGCAGTCCGCCCGCCGATCCTATCCCGCGGGATATCTCTTCGGCACTGAAGGCCCGCTTGGCGAACTCGAGTAGTGCAGGTCCGTCTTGCGCCACCAAGTACGGGGTCACTGTGCGAAAGCCCTTGGGAATCGGGTCGACAGCGGGCTTTGTGGCCGTTCGTGCCTGCGCGGCCTCGAACCGGCGATGCATCTCTTCAACCGTCATCTCCTCTTTGACGGTATAAACGCGCCAGCCGTAGCCGAAGGGATCG
The DNA here is from genome assembly GCA_963791085.1 of uncultured Acidobacteriaceae bacterium. Taxonomy (GTDB): domain Bacteria; phylum Acidobacteriota; class Terriglobia; order Terriglobales; family Acidobacteriaceae; genus Acidiflorens. The sequence continues at coordinate 2,606,133 of CAWBQG010000001.1, forward strand.
ACGAATGAGCTGTCGCGGCGGCCATAGAATTGATCCCGCGGCGGGTTGGTCATCTTAAGCCCAGCGGCCACCGCGCGCTCGGCGAACGCATCCACGTCTTCAACCTCGAGAGCAATGCTGACCGGAGACTGTCCCAGCGTTTCTGCGCTGAAGCGGCCTCCCTCGGGCCACTCATCCGACAATACGATGGTCGAGGTCCCGATCACGATCTCGGCGTGAGGGATACCGTCCGGAAGCTGGAAACGCATGGTTTCTCTGGCTGCAAGAGCTTTCGTGTAGAACTCAATGGCTTTGGCTGCATCTTTGAAGACTAGTATCGGCGCCGCTACAGTGTGGATTGCGACGGGTTCGGCTATAGTTGTCATCGATTTGCTCCTTCCTAATTCTGCTTTCAAACGTGCTTTGAAGTTCGGCCGCGGCAGATTACGCAACTCGGCGGCGATGCGTGCCAGTGCGGTGACCTCGGCATCCCCCTGCGGCAGCTGCGCGCGAGGATTTTCCAGCATCCCCTGCACGACCGCATCGAGTTGTTCGACCAGACTGCGTTTAGCCATTCTTTCCACCAGGAGTCTCGCTTTCCTCTCTGTGCTTTTCCTTCGTCTTCCTCTTTGTCGTTCGCGGTTTACCCGCTCCAGATTCGAGCCGCACTCTCAAGTTCTGCAGTCCCCGGAACTGCAACTGTTTGACCGCTCCCTCGCTTTTTCCTAACTGCTGCGCAGCTTCGCGTATGCTCTTCTCTCCGGCAAAACGCATCACCAACACATTCTTTTGGTCTTCAGGAAGCTCATTCACCAGCCGGAGCAGTCGGGCCAGATCTTGGGCCTGTTCCATTCGCGGTTTCGCACTGATTTCCGGCGGATCCTCGAAGCTTAACTCTCGGTCGGCGCGTTTCGCGTGGTCAGAGATGGCATTCGCTGCAATTCTGAGTAACCAGGCCGCGAATGGAACTCCCCGCCATTCGAAGCGATGCAAATTGGCCAATGCTTTGTGAAACACTTCCGAGGTCAGATCTTCAGCCACATCGCGGTTTCCGACGCGCCGCGAGGCAAAGGCGTATACCAGATCGAAGTGAAGTTCATAGAGATCGCCGAAACGCGCCGGGTCCTTTTGAGCAGCCTCCACCAGCAGACGGTCATCCGCCTGTGACGCGCCCCCCATCGATGCCGTTACTCTGACGCCCATCGTCCCTCTAACTTTATAAACTGGCGGGCCAAGAAAAGGTTACGGGGAGGAAAGAAGATTGTCGCCGCTCGTGTGGGACCGTCGGCGACCGTGCGCTCAGCAGAGCTAAAAAAAATGGCTTTCCAACCTCAGTACGAGCGATAGATGGAGTCTTCGAGGTAAGGAGTTGAAAGTTTCCGGCGTATCGGCAATCAACTTCGCCGGGCGCCGCAGCTATCCCGCCGGGGCTGAGTGTGCTGACGTGCAAACGGGCACGTGCTCAAAGGGCCAGTTCAAGTAATACTTACTTCCGTGTAGGTTCCGTAAACCTGCCGCAGGGCTTCGCAGATTTCGCCGACTGTGGCATAGGCGCGGACGGCATCGACGATGTAGGGCATGGTGTTGGCTTCGGAAACATTGCCGTTGGTCCCGGCGGCCGGGGTTTTCGCGGCCGCTCGCTTTAGAGCTCCGAGGCGCCGCTGGACTTCTTCGTTGGAGCGGCGGGCGCGCAGCGTTTTGAGCTTTGCGGTCTGGGCACGGGCAACCGATTCGCCAATGTAGAGAATCGTCGGCGATTCTTCTTCGATTACGAAATCGTTCACGCCGACGGTGATCTTCTCGTTGGCCTCAACCGCACGCTGATATTGATAGCTGGCCTCGGCGATTTCTTTTTGCGGATAGCCGCGCTCGATAGCCTTAACCATGCCGCCCATCTGGTCGAGCTTTTCGAAATAATCGAAAGCGCCCTTTTCCATGTCGAGCGTCTGTTTCTCGACGAAATAACTTCCGCCGAGCGGATCGACGGTGTTGGCCACGCCCGATTCGCAGGCAATAATCTGCTGGGTACGCAGGGCGATGCGCGCCGCTTCTTCGGTGGGCAGGGCGAGGGCTTCGTCGTAGGAATCGGTGTGGAGCGACTGCGTTCCTCCCAGCACGGCAGCTAGCGCCTGCAACGCGACGCGGGCGATGTTGTTCCTCGGTTGCTGCGCGGGCAACGATACGCCGGCGGTTTGCGTGTGAAAGCGCAGCAGGCGCGTGCGATCGCTTTTCGCGTGCAAGCGGTCCTTCATCAGGCGGTACCAGATTTTTCGCGCGGCTCGGTACTTGGCGATTTCCTCGAAGAAATCGTTATGCGCGTTAAAGAAGAAACTCAGGCGCGGGCCGAATTCATCGACGTCGAGGCCGCGGCGGCATGCCCATTCCACATATTCGACGCCGTCGTAAATCGTGAAAGCGAGTTCCTGCAGCGCGGTCGAGCCAGCTTCGCGAATGTGGTAGCCGCTGATCGAAATCGTATTGAAGCGGGGCGTGAATTTCGAGCCAAACTCAAACGTGTCAATGACCAGCCGCATGCTCGGCGCCGGAGGATAGATGTATTCCTTCTGCGCGATGTATTCCTTCAGAATGTCGTTCTGGATGGTGCCGGAAATTTTCTTCCAGTCGGCTCCCTGCTTTTCGGCCACCACCAGATACATCGCCCAAAGCACGCTTGCGGGAGAATTGATGGTCATCGATGTAGTGATCTTCTCGAGATTGATGCCGTCGAACAAAATCTCCATGTCTTCGAGCGAATCGATGGCGACCCCGCACTTCCCTACTTCGCCCTCGCTCGCCGCGTTATCGGAGTCATAGCCCATCAGCGTCGGCAGATCGAAGGCGACCGAAAGTCCGCCGCCGCCGTGCTCCAGCAGATACTTGTAACGCTGATTGGTTTCTTCGGGCGAGGCGAAGCCGGAGAACATGCGCATGGTCCAGAGCTTGCCGCGGTAGCCAGTCGCGTGAATGCCGCGCGTGTAGGGCGGTTGGCCGGGATAGCCGAGATATTGATCGTAGTTCCAGTCGGCGGGCAGATCGGCTTGCGTGTAAAGGCGGCGGATGGGGACGTTGGATATGGTGCTGAAGCGCGCGTGGCCATTCGCGTCGCGGTTGGTGCCAGTGGGCGCACCGATGGGCTTCTCGGGAGCTTTCTCGATGGTGGGTGCGAGCGTCTTTTCAGCCCAGGCTTTTTCAGACGGTGCCGGATGGCGGCCTTCGAATACATCAGCGACTGGATTTTCGGCGATGGATGGTTTGTGTTGATCGATTTTCGACTTGTTTTCGGCCATTCGGCTCCCCACGCTCAGTTTTTGATGATAGAGGAGCAACAGGGCAGCGACAAGATTCCAAACCGACCGAGTGGTTGGTGATCAGCTTCGCGTTGCGGGCCATGAGCTTCGAGTGAACTCGCTGTTGTACGCGAAAACAGAGTTCATTGCTTGCCCCTTGCAGCACGATTAATTTCTGAAAACGGGCCGCCCAAGCGCGGCCCGGCGCGGAGTTCTACTGGCTAGAACACGTCGCGAACGGTTCGGCTGACCAATCCCACAGAATTGTTGGCCGACTCCCCGGCGGCATAGGTGAGGGTGACGGACTGATCGGGAAGCGTGATCTGTTCCGACGCCAAGACCGTAGTGGTACCTTCGGCGGTGACCTGCACGAGATAGGTTCCGTAAGGGATACCGATCCATTCTTCCGTGCCAGGTGCTGCGGACACAGTGAACGTCTGCGGATTCTTGACACCCAACTGGGTGAGCGTGGCTTCCAGAGCCGGCGCATCTGCGACCTGGGCGAAAACAAATCGCGCGTTGCCCGGCACCACCGAAAACAGGTCGTCGGTGAACGACAGCAGAGCGGGTTCACCGCCGCTGACGGTCACGACTGCCGACGTGTTGGTGTTGGCGAGCAGCGTTACCGAGGAGTCGATGACGGGCGTGTTCGAGCAGGGCGCCAGCGTATTCGATTCGCTGATCGCCAGCGAGTACGTTCCGGCAGCCAAGGTGTATGGCCCGTCGCTGTTGTCGAAGGTAAGCCCGCGTATCAGGCAGGTCTTTCCGTTAACTAAGACGTCAATGGGGAAGCCGGGGTTCACGTTGTCGGCGATGTTCCGGCCGGGCAGGCCGTGCACAATGTAGAGATACGAGCTATTGGCGGCAAAGCCATAGGTGCCAAGAACGAAGCACAGGGCTGCGAGTTGCAAGACGATTCGTGTGCGAAGTTTCATAAACTCTCCTTTTCAACTGCTCAAGGTTTTGGCGCTGGTCTGGGGGATAAGCCGCCCGTCATGCGGATGGCATCGGGGTAGCTCACGATTGCATGCTGAGATCTCAATTGGGAAGCTGTCTGACTTGGGCTGAATGAGCCTCGTCCGAATCAGCTTCGTTCGGATCAAACCCCCGCTGAACGATGAAGTTTTGAGATTTGGAAAAAAAGAATCCTGAGCATGGTTTGCCGATAGAGATTTCCCCCGCGAGATTGATCGACCCCGGGGGCTTACGCGTTATGCGCCACGGACTTAGTCGCAGCGGGTAATGCGGAAGATATCGCGCACAACTTCAGCTTTGCGACCGGGAAACTCCTTCTCGATCCAGGCGACGAGTTGAGCCGCCGTGAATTTGTTTTCCGCACCCACGAAGCAGCGCGCGTCATCCATTAGCACCACGTGGCCCGGAATGGAGCTGGAGAGGATGGCGCGCAGTTCCGACAACAAACGGCTCAGGTCGCCCTTGGCGGGATGAACGCCGTAGTATCCGGCATCGAGCCAGAAGACTGCGGGGTTGTGCAGTTCGGCCACGATCTTGGGAATAAGCGCTTGGCTGTCGCCTTCGAGCACGCTGATGCTGGGATCGTCCGCGAAGCGCTGGCGCGAAACTTCGGCGAGCGCGGGGTCAAGTTCGATCGAGTAAATGCGATCGAAATGCTTGCGCATGGGGGCGACCATTTCGCCGTAATAAGTTCCGGTTTCAACCAGAGTGCGCAGATTGTAGCGGCGGCCGTATTCGGCCACGGTCATCTGCTTCAGCAGATGAGGCGAACGCACGGGCTTGCCGCGCACGACCCACCAGAGATAGTCGAAACGGTGGCCGAGCGGCTTCCATTTCGAATATTGCGCTTCGCCCATCAGGCTGCGCATGAGCTTGGACATGGCGAAATTGTAGCAGCCAGGTGCGTGCAGCGAGCAAGAGCGCCTGTTGAATGCGCGAAAGACTCTTTTATTTTGACGAATGGGCTCAGCGGGCTTTCTGCGCTTCGAGTTCGGCGTGTGCTTGCGCAATGATCTCGCGGTAGCAGGCTTCTGTTTCGTCGAGCACCCGAGAAACGAGAAAGCGGGCCTGGGCAGTTTTGCGGCCGGCTTCGGCAAGGCGGCGACGCAACTCAGCGTCGGTCACCAGGCGTTCGATGTGGGCAGCGAGCGCCCGCACATCGCAGGCTTCAAATAACAAGCCGTCCTCGCCGTGCGTGATGATCTCCGGCACGCCCGCCGTGCGGGCGGCAATCACGGCGACATTCGAGAGCATCGCTTCCACCACGGCCAGCGGCAGGCCTTCGCGGCGCGAGGGCAACAGCATGACGTCGGTGGCGGCGAACACCACGGGGATATCGGCGCGGAATCCACAGAACTGAACTTTGCCTTGGAGGCTACGCCGGATGGCCAACTGCTCGAGCCGGGGACGTTCGCTGCCTTCGCCGAAGATGAGGCAACGATAGTTCAAATCCCGCGGCAGCAGCGCCAACGCTTCAACCAGGTCGTGCTGTCCTTTGGCGCGCGAGATGCGGCTGACTTGGCTGAGCACGACCTCGTCGGGCGCAATTCCGTACTGCGCGCGGATTGGGGCGCCGTCGGCGCGCGTGATTCCGGCAAAGCGGCTGGGCTCGACGCCATTGCGGATGGTGTGCACGCGCTCAGGCGGAAAATGAAAATCGCGGATCAGCAATTGCCGAAGAAAGTCGCTGACAGCGATGACTTGGCGGAACAAGCCGCCGTGCCATTTCTTGAACGGCGTCGCATGCCAGGGATCGTGGACCGTGACCACATAGGGCACGCGATGTTTCCGCCAGAGCCACTCGGCGAAGTAGCCGGCGGTGCGGTGCTGCGCGTGGACGATGTCAATGTGGCGCGCCTCTGCGATGCGCTGAATCTGGCGAGAGACGTTGCGCTTCTTGAGAGGATTGAGGGTCTGAAATGGGAGTTCGTAATCGACGGCAACGCCGGCCGGCTGCTTGCCGAGGCTGGCTGGCGCTGTTTTGGAGGCTGGATCGACCTTTTCGGTCGCCAGAAAGACTGAGTGTCCGCGCGCGGCCAATCCTTGAATCAGTTGGATGGTGTAGGTTTCCGCCCCGCCCGCGCGGCCTCCCCGCCAGCGGTGCGAAAACAGGATGAGTATGTTCATTTATAGCGTCGCAGGCCGTGTTGCTGTAAGCGGCGAGTAATCGTTTTATCTCGCCGGCGGACGGCAGTCAACAGTGAGGGGCGAATCGCGGGCAGCCAGCCACCGCTGATTTCGGTTGGACAAGCCATTCACAGTTGAGCTTCTTCTACTGTTGCGACGGCGGGTTGGCTGGGAATTGATCGGCGGGCCGTGCTGCCACGTGCGGGACGTTGGGCATATGCGTCACCTGCCCACTTACGGCGTCGGCGATCTCAATATTAGCGTGTTCGAGCAGGAGGCCCGTTGCGCGGTCCAGTTCGAGCTGAGCTTTTTCGTAGGCCGCTTTGGCGGAGACGAGCGTGACTTCGGCCCCGGTGAGGCCGGACTGGTATTGCAACACCAACGTCGAGGTGGAAGCGCCGAGCGTGTACTTCTTTTGTTCGGCATCGAGCGACTGGCGCGCCAAATCAACTGCTGCCTGGGCAGACGCGACGCTGGCGCGGTTCTGTTGCACGCCGAACTGTGCGTTGCGCACCTCGATGCGTATCTGGTTCTCGATTTGCTGGATGCGCAACTGGGCTTGGCGGTATTCGAACTCGGAGCGCACCTGCGTTGCCTGCGCGGCACGGTTCCGAAGTGGAATGTTGATGGTGATCCCTGCGCCCTTATCGGGAGCGGTGGAATTAATGAGCTGGTTCAAGGTGCTGCCGTAGCCGACTGAGGTGGCAGCGGAAGAGGGCGGAGTGCAAAAACCCGGTACAGAGAGCGGGTTCCCGCAGAGGTTGGCGGCGTTTTGCGCCCCTCCGAGACCCGCGCCGCCATAATAGGCGAACAGGTCCACGGTGGGGAGCAGAGCACTGCGGACCGCTTTGTTGCTGATGTCTGTGTTGGACAGGTTGATGCGCGCTTCGGCCAGTTCGGGACGATGACTGAGCGCATTATTTACCAAATCCTGTGTGGGCATAACCGATTCCTGCGCCGGCAACTCCATGGTCGAAGTGGGAATTACTTCCGCGTCGGCCAGCGCCGAGTCAACGAGCGAGCGGCTGAGCGCGTTCTTCATGAGCAGTTGCTCCAACTGAAGGTTTGTGAGGGCGAGGGTCAGGGTCTGCTGATCGCTGGCCACTGTGCTTTGCGCGCGCACCACCTCGATGGGCGCCAGAGTTCCGATCTCGACCTGTTTCTTGGTATCGGAGAGTGTCTTCTCGGCAAAGGCGAGGTTTTCCTTCTGGACTCTCACGTTCTCATAGGCATACACGAGGTCCCAATACATGTTCTCGATCTGGTCGACAGTCGTGATGGTTTGCAGGCGAAACGCGACATCGGAAATCTCACGATCATTCTTGGCAATTTGAATGAAACGCGTGTTCGGAGCGAATCCAAAGCCCTGCAACAGGTGCTGCGTAAGCCGAAAATTGAAACTCGAGTTGAGTTGTGGGCTGAGTGGATTAAAAGGCGCGTCCGCAATGGTCTGGCGGGTATTGTTAAAGCCCAGGGAGAGATTGGTGCCCCACGCGAATCCCTGCTGGTACGAAAAGCTTCCGGTGGTTGTGTTGATCGAGGAGGAAGGGCTGAAAGTACTGGATGGGAGAATACTGTTGTGATCGACTTGCAGAGTGCCCGTAAGAACCGGGTCGAAGCTGGTAATTTGCGGGCCGCTGCCGAAGGTTGACCCCACCAGACCAGCCGAACCGGCGCCCGCGCCCCCCGCCGCGACCGAGGTTCCTCCCTGGCCCGAGCCAACTTGTGTGCCCAGCCCGCCCACGCCGCCACCGGGCGTGTTCTGCACGATACCGTTGTTTACACCGAGAATGGAGTTGGAGCCGGATTTGGCACGCCAAACGTCGGTATCGGCGATGTTCAAGTTGTAGCGGGCGATTGCGATATCGAGGTTATTTTCGAGAGCGAGCGCGACTGCGTCGTTCATGGAAATGAAGACCTTGCCGTCGTGCATGAGCTGGTCGATGCGCGCCGTATTAGCCAGGTTGGGGGCTTCCACGCGGCGCGGTGTGTAGGGCGCAATAGGATTCAAATGCGAACGCGGCTTCGCATACTCGTTGACGTCAAAGGGCCGCGAGGATGAGGGCATTGCCTGTTGTGCCGACGGGGCAGCCGGCATCGACGAACTATCCTGGGCCCAGCCCGCAGTCACCATGAAAGCGGCCAAAAATAAGGCAGCTATACGCTGCAATGCAGTAAACGCTTTGGATCGTTGCATTCGAATCATCTCCATCGATCAGGGCTGGGAAGCACGGGCGTAATGAGCCACACTGTTGACTACGTAGAACGGCGCGCGAGAGTTCCTTGCAAATGCCCGGTAAAAGCAAAGTTTTCCATGAGTGCCAGTAATTGATCGTAAGTGCAATAGTATATCTGACACGCGGGAGCGGTCTCCGCCGGCGACCGTGTGTAAATTGATCTGACTTCAATGTGCAACGGATGTACCCGGCACAATGCAGGATTCGGAAAAGCATGTGCGGAATCTCAAACTGATCCTTTCCTATGACGGTTCGGAATTTGCCGGGTGGCAGGTGCAGCCCGGCCGGGCGACGGTGCAGGGCACGCTCGCCTCGGCTATTGGACGCTTGAGCGGCGAAAATGTACTGCCGCAGGGATCGGGGCGTACCGACGCCGGCGTCCATGCACTGGCGCAGGTGGCGACTTTTATAACGGTTTCACCCATCCCAGTGGAAAACTGGGTGGTGGCACTTAACGACATTCTGCCGGCTTCGATTCGCGTGCTTGATGTGAGCGAGGCGGCTGGCGGTTTCCATGCGCGCAAGTCGGCGCGGGCCAAGACCTATCGTTATCGCATGTATCGCGGGGCAGTTTGCCCGCCATTTCTGGCGCGCTATGTGTGGCACTTTCCCTATCCGCTCGACGAGGCGGCAATGATGGCCTCTGCCGGGGTTGTGGTGGGTGAGCACGATTTCACATCCTTTGCGGCCGGCGATCCGGAGCGCGTGGAAAGGATAGCGCTAAATTTAGAGGAAAATGGCTGCAGGGGTGCGTCGCCAGGAAACGTGCCGACGGTCGCGACAAGCAACGTCCGCCAGATTTTTTCTTCCGGATGGGCACGCGAAGGCGGCGAGTTCATCTATACCATTTGTGGTTCTGGTTTCCTTCATCACATGGTGCGCAATCTGGTGGGCACATTCATGCTGGTGGGGAAAGGGACGGTAAGTCTTAGTGATCTTGAGCGGGTTCTGGCCGCGCGCGAGCGCTCCGCGGCCGGACCGACCGCGCCCGCCAGCGGGCTGTTCCTGGTGAGCGTCGAGTACTGACACGCGGCAAGGTTTCGAGGGAGCTTTCCGGTCGACACCGAACGGGGGAGACGCCCGTCCCTCCATCTGGATGCTCTGGCGCACCCGTCCCGCCCCGCGTACACTTCATTCGAGATGGCGACCGACGCGCAATTCGCGGTCTCGCGCATCGCCTCCGTGAATCCGGCGACGGGCGAAGTTCTGGGCGAACTGGAGAGCGCCGGACCGGCCGAGGTGAGGGCCGCGGTGGCACGGGCCCGCGCGGCGCAGCCGGATTGGCATGGATGGGGCGTGCGCAACCGTCTCCGCGTGCTGCACCGTTTTCAGCAGATTCTGCTGGCGCGCAAGATGGAGATCGCGCGCCGCATCACGCAAGAAGCGGGAAAGCCCCAGGTCGAGGCGCTTGTCACGGAAGTTCTCGTGGTGCTCGATGCCGCGCGCTTTCTGATCGAGAACGGGTTCGCGCTGCTGCGCGATGAGCACCTGCCGCACGGCAATCTGGCGGTCAAGACAAAATCCGGGCGCATTCTGCGCGAGCCCTACGGCGTCATTGGAATCATTTCGCCGTGGAACTATCCTTTTTCAACCCCTGCAACCGAAACAATGGCGGCTCTCGTAGCGGGCAATGCCGTGGTGCTGAAGCCTTCGGAATTGGCGCCATTGATTGCTTTCGCACTACAGAAGTTGCTGCGCGAGGCAGGCGTTCCCGACGATATTTTTCAAGTGCTCCCGGGTGAAGGTCCAACCGGCGCGGCGCTGGTGAGAAGCGAGATCGACAAGCTGGTTTTCACCGGCAGCCTGGCGACCGGGCGGCGCATCGCGCAAACGGCGGCGGAACGGATGCTGCCGCTCGTGCTGGAACTGGGCGGCAAAGATGCGATGCTGGTGCTCGACGACGCCGATATTGACGTTGCATCGAGTGGCGCGGTTTGGGGAGCTTTTGTCAACGCGGGCCAGACTTGCCTTTCGGTCGAACGCTGCTACGTGCACCGCAGCTTGTATCCGGCATTCGCCGAGGCCTGCGCCGCGAAAGCGCGCAAACTGCGCGTGGGGAACGGAATGGATGCGGGCACTGACGTTGGCCCCATGATCCACGAGCGGCAGGTGCGCATTGTGGAGGCACACGTGGAAGACGCGCGCCAGCGGGGGGCTCGCGTACTGGCTGGCGGTGAGCGCCTGCGCGAACTTGGTCCCACATTTTTTGCGCCTACCGTGCTGGCCGGAGTGAATCACAGCATGCGCATCATGCAGGAAGAGACTTTTGGGCCAGTGCTCCCCATCGCGCCGTTTGACGACGACGCCGAAGCCGTACGTTTGGCCAACGATTCCGATTACGGACTGGCCGCGAGCGTCTGGACGCGCGACCGCGCGCGCGGCCAGCGCATGGCCCGACAGATCAACGCCGGCACGGTAATGATCAACGATGTTGTATCCTGCTTCAGCATCAGCGAAGCTCCGCATGGTGGAGTGAAGGCAAGCGGCCTCGGCCGCACGCACGGGCGGTGGGGACTGGAAGAGATGGTGCGCGTGAAATATGTGGACACCGATCTGACTCCGCGCATGAAAAAGATCTGGTGGTTTGGCTATAGCCAAGAATTTGCGGGCGAGGCAGAAAGTTTCCTGGACCTGCTGTTCGCGCGTTCGTTGCGCCACAAGATGAAAGCCGCGGTGCGCGCCACAGGAGCGCTGTGGCGAAGAAAGTTGTAGATCGTTTCGAGCCGCGAGCTACGAGCAAGCTCGACGCTGTTGATTTGTTTGCTCGGGCTGAAGGCTCGTAACCGCATCTTCGCACTTAAGCAGGAAGGAAAGAACATGTCCGACGACCGCACATTACTCCGTCATTCGCTTGCCACGCTTGCTTATCGCGGCGGCAAGACCATCCGCAACGCGCCCGCGAGCTTTGCCGCCTATGGCGCACCCGAAACGCCGCGCACTCCGGCAAAGATTCTCGCGCACATCGGCGACCTCATGGACTGGGCTCTTTCGATGGCTGACGGAAACCGCAAATGGAACGACTCGGCTCCGCTTGACTGGGACAAAGAAGGCGCGCGCTTCTTCGCCTCGCTAAAAAAGTTCGACGATTACCTGGCTTCGGACAAGCCACTCCAGGCGCCGGCTGAAAAGCTCTTCCAGGGCCCGATTGCAGATGCTCTGACGCATGTCGGCCAGTTGGCGATGCTGCGCCGCATGGCCGGCTGCCCAATCAAGGGTGAAAACTATTTTGTGGCGGAGATCGCAGCCGGCCGCGTCGGCGAAGATCAGGCCGCACCGAAGAAGGTGTTCGACTAGGCATGCGCAATCGCGGGCGCTGCCCTTGGCCTTTGTCGCTGCGCTGTTAAAATAAGGGGTCGGCGAATTCAAGCATCCGATGGAGATTACCGTGGCCTCAGGTGAATCGGTCAGCGCTCAAGCAATAGATGTTCCGCAGCTTCCCAACCACAAAGTGAAAATCAAGAAGGGCGGGCAGCGGGCGTGCAACGAAAAAAACGATAAGGGGAAATTCTGCGGCGGGCACTTGAAGCGCTGGTTCTATGCCTTCGACGTGCTCGAGCGCGAATGCGGCTGCGTGGTGAAAGCCTGGGGAGCGGACGCCGAGGTTTATCGCTGCGAGTTCTGCCAGACGCTCTACTTGCCCAACCCGGAAGACGCTCGCGGCGTAAACGTAAGCGGCGTCGGGCAGCTTTCGGTATTCGGCATCACCGTGGAGCCGAAGGAACAAAAGAAGGAGTAGCAACAAGCACCGACCGCCCGCGCTCAAGCCCCCTCTCACCAAAGCCGCCGCCCGAAAGGGCCGCGCTTCCACGGCCAGAAGTGATTCGCCCAAAACGGGGCGATTCGCCCTCAGTCCACCGCCCCCGCGTGTTCGCGTTTCCGCTCTAGTACAAGGAGACTGTTTTCCAGGTCAGCGATCAGGTCGTCTACATTCTCTATGCCCACGGAGAGCCGGATCATCTGCTCGGTCACGCCCATCTTTTTCCGCAGGTCCGGTGCGATCATCGCGTGCGAGGTGAGCACCGGGATCGAAACCAGCGATTCCACGCCGCCGAGGCTGGGCGCCAGCGTAAACAGATTGAGAGCTTCCGTCACGCGGCAAGCATCGGCGCCCGTGCCCTCGACTTCAAAACTCAGCACGCCGCCCGCCCCGGACAGTTGCTTGCTGGCTAGATCGTACTGCGGATGCGTCTTCAGCATCGGGTAGTGTACGCGCGCAACTTTGGAATGCTGGCTCAGGAATTCCGCGATACGCAACGCGCTCTGGTTCTGCCGTTCGACGCGCACCGCCAACGTTTTGATTCCCCGCAAGAGCAAAAACGCCGCGTGCGGGTCCATGCAACAGCCAAGCGTTGTCCGCAGGTGATGGATTTGGTCGATCAATTCACGCCGTCCGGCGGCAATTCCGCAAATTAAGTCGGCGTGGCCGCCGAAATACTTGGTGCCCGAGTGCAGCACCAGATCGATTCCCCATTCCGCCGGCCGGCAATTGATGGGCGTTGCGAAAGTCGAGTCGATGGTCGTGATGAGCTTGTGTTTGTGGGCAACCGCGAAGATTTTTTCCAGATCGACGACGCGCACCATGGGATTCGTCGGAGACTCGATATGAAGCAGCTTGGTATTGGGCCGAATGGCGCGTTCGTGCTGCTCGAAGTCGTTGGTATCGACAAAAGTCGTCTCGATGCCCATCTTCGGCAGCCATTGCGAGAGAAATTTCGTCACGCCGCCGTAGATGTCGCGTTGAGCCACGATGTGATCGCCGGTTTTTGTGAGGGCGAGGATTGACGTGGTAATCGCAGCCATGCCCGATGAAAACAGGAGGGCCGCATCTGTGCCTTCGAGTTCGGCAATGGCGTTCTCCGCGACCGTGTGTGTGGGATTGCCATAGCGCGTGTAAAAGTGATCGGTGGGCGTTACACGCAACTGCTCTTCGTTGTCTGTGACCTCGAATGTGGAAGTCTGATAGATGGGTGTCGATAGCGGTCCGTTTTTCTTGTGCAGGCTGGTTCCACCGCGGACGGCCTCGGTTTCCTGACGGAACTTGTGCTTTTTCATCTTGTGACCTCCTGTAGAGACGCGGCTTGCCGCGTCTCCTGCCGGATGCTGAGCCCCCGCAGAATTTCTTGCACCACTTGCCCAGATGTTTAGACTAACCGCCCCGGCACATCGCGGCAAGATGCGCTCCGGTGACGCCATAGTCCGCGGCAGACTGCGTGTAAACTGTTGCACATATCTGAAGCACGAATTTCATTCGTGTATCGCGAGCTATGAAGAAAACCAAATCGTCAATCGCTGCGCGCCGAAAGGCACCATCAGTTCGAAAGGCCCGATCGAAAAAGAAATCTGCGGCTTCCTCCGGAGCCACTTCTCTCAAGGGCACGATCTCGAAAGCTCGACGCAAAGCCGAACTCCACCATATTCCCTGGAGTTCCGTTGCCATTGAGAACCTGAATCCCCGGCTCGGACGGCAACTAGTGGTCGGGCAGAACATCATGCTGGCACGCGTGCTGCTGAAAAAAGGGTGCATCGTGCCGGAGCATAGCCATCCCAACGAGCAGGTCACGTTCATTCTGGAGGGAGCGCTGAAGTTCTGGATCGACGACCGGGAAATCGTTGTTCACGCGGGAGACGTGCTGACCATTCCGCCGAATATGCCGCATAAAGCGGAGGCCGTGGAAGATACGGTCGATCTCGACGTGTTTTATCCGCCGCGCGCCGACTGGATGAGCGGTACGGACGCGTATTTGCGGTGAGCACATTTCCCCGGCGTCCCGGCCTAGCTACGCGATTTCTGTTACCACCGGGTACGAGGCAGAACAACCGCTCACGGTGCGGGCCGTGATGCCGTATTCTAGAGCCGGTGGACTTGCGCCCGAACTTATCTCGAACCTATGAAGAACTGACTGTGCCATCTTCTGCTTCCGAAACCATCGCGCGCCTTCGCTGCATTGCCTGCGGCGCCACTCCCGATTCCACCGCCCCGGATTTTCGCTGCACGAACTGCGGCGATCTGCTGGAATTCTTTTTCCCCGCATGGAGGTCCGAGCCTGCCGCCTTCGAGCCACTCTCGTTGAAAAGCCTTTGGCTGAATCGGCGCTCGTCCGTTGGCAACGAACTGCGCAACCGCCTTGACCAGAGCGGCGTTTGGCGGTTTCGTGAACTGCTCCCGCATATTCCCGAAGCACACGCAATCACGATGCGCGAAGGGAACACGCCGCTCTATCATCTTCAAGGTTGCGCCCGCGCCGTCGGCGTCGAAAACCTGTATGCCAAGCATCAGGGCATGAACCCGACAGCTTCGTTCAAAGATACGGGCATGACATTTGCCGCCTCCTCGGCGCACCAGAAAGGATTCCGCTGGGTCGCATGCGCCTCCACCGGCAACACCTCGGCTTCTATGGCGGCCTACGCGGCGCGCGGCGGTATGCACAGCCTGGTGCTGATTCCGGAAGGCAAGATTTCCTGGGGCAAGCTGTCGCAATCGCTCGACTACGGAGCGCTGACCTGCCAGCTTCGCACCGACTTCGACGGCTGCGTCGGAATCCTGAACGAACTGGTACGGCAGAAGCCGGTCTACCTGCTGAATTCGGTCAATCCGTATCGCATCGAAGGCCAGAAAACTGCGGCCATCGAACTGCTCGAACAGCTCGGCTGGGAAGCGCCCGACCACATCATTGTGCCGGGAGGAAATCTCGGCAACAGTTCGGCAATCGGCAAAGCGCTCGTTGAAATGCTCGACCTCAAGCTGATTTCGCGCCTGCCCAAGCTTTCGATCATTCAGGCCCAGGGCGCAAATCCGTTCTACCGGTCGGTGCACGAGTTCGGAGGAGCGAAGCTTGAACCGATGACCGCCGACACGCTCGCGACTGCGATTCGCATCGGCAATCCCGCATCGTGGAAGAAAGCGTTGCGCGTGCTGCGGGCGACCGGCGGCGAGGTCGAACAGGTGAGCGAGGTGGAAATCGCCGAGGCCAAAGCCGAAATCGGCGCAGATGGAATCGGCTGCGAGCCGGCGTCCGCCGTTACGCTCGTGGGACTCAAGAAACTGCGGGCGAGCGGCTTTGTCAAATCCGGCGAAATGGTCGTCCTGGTGCTGACCGGCCACGTGCTCAAGGATCCCGATTTCACCATCAAGTTCCATCGCGGCGATCTTTTCGCGGGAACAGCCGACGAACGGCATGCCGAACAGGCCAGATCGCTGCAAAGGGCCCCGGTGGTGCTGGATGCCGACCTAGGGGCGGTAATTGCGGCCCTGGACGGGGCCGAGAGAAATTCGTAGCACTTCGCCGCGCATTCGTGTATAAGACACAATTTCGGTGTTCTTATTGATCGGAACCGGCTTGACCTGCCCGGAACTGCTCTAAAGCCTTTCATTTTCAGCTATTTCGGGGCGGGCGTGCCGGCAGGGTTGCGGCCGGCCGATCATGAACTCGGTTCATTTTGCAGATTATGCCTTCGCGTCCTGTATCTTCGGATCGCTCGTTGCGCCTGGCGCTGCCGGCGACTTCGGCCAATCTGGGTCCGGCCTTTGATGCCGCGGCTCTCGCTCTCGACTTCCATCTCCGGGTGCGTACCGAGCGTGCGCCCGATTTCTTCGTGACCGCCGAGGGCCGCGATGCCCACATCTGTGGCCGGATGGAAAACCATCTGATCGTCACCACCTATTGTGAGGTGCTCGAATCGGAGAACCGGAAAATCGCGCCGCTTCGCATTCATCTCGAGAACGAGATTCCGATCGGCAAAGGTTGCGGATCATCGGCCGCCGCGCGCCTGGCGGGGATCGCGCTCGCCGTACATTTCGGGCATTTGCGATGGAAGGATGACCGCATTGTGGGCGAAGCCTCCATGCGCGAGCACCATCCCGATAACGCTTCGGCCTGCTGGATGGGCGCGTTCACCGTCGCGCGCATGGCCAACCAGGTTCAGGCGCAGGTGGTCGAGGTGAAGCCGAAGGGAAAATGGCCGTTGTTGCTCGCTGTTCCAGAGAATCCGCTCTCTACGGAACAGGCGCGCCGCGCGCTGCCCTATCAGTACTCGCGGGCCGACGCGGTCACCAACATTCAGAACTCGATGTTGCTGCTGTCGGCCTTTGCGAACGGAACGCCGGATCTGTTGTCGTCGGCGCTCGAAGACCGTATCCATCAGCCCTACCGCGCGCCACTCTGTCCCTTGCTGCCCGCGCTCAAGGAGTTGACGGGCGAGACCGGCATTTTTGGCGCCGCCCTCAGCGGAGCGGGACCGTCGGTGCTGGTGTTCCTGGATCCCAAGGTTCCGGCGAAAAAGGTGAAGCAGAGGATTGCCGCTCATTTGGTGAAGCGCCGGCTGCCCGCCGAACTTGTGCTGACGCAGATCGCAATGCACGGTGGCCGGGACAGCACCGACTGGCGTAAGCACCATCCGCCGGGAAAAAGATAGGGCCGGCGTCGCCGGCCTTTCCTTGTTCTTCGGATAGCGCCTACAGTCTATCTATTTCCGGCTTGCTGGCGGAATAATTCCGTTCATTCGCAAGTACTCCACCATCTGCCCGTAGTGATCGAACCCGTGCCAGGCAAAAACGGTCGCCAGCCCGGCGCGTGTTGACTTGCCAGTGCCGAACGGACTCGGTACTTCTCCGGTGGCGTTCTCGGTGGTAATGCTTGCGACGGCCTTGTGGGCATACGCGAACGAATCCTTCGCGAACTTCACAATGTCGGCTTTCGACTTTACGCTCTCCGGCCCGCTTTCGCCGCGCACATCAACCGGCGGCTTTTCCCCGAGGATGGCCGCCCCAATGATGTAATTCACCGCCGCGACATGTTTCACTTGCTGTCCAAACGTGCGCACACCCTTGAATTCACCGGCCGTCGGCGCGAACCCGTATTTATCTTCCGGCATGGCCTCAGCCGCCGGAATAAACTCGCCTTCGATGGTCTTGATCCCGCCATCCAGTATCTGGGTGATGGTTTTCGGCTCATCTTTTTTCATCTCGCTTTGTGCAACGCACAATCCGCAAAGCGCCAACATCACGGCCAACGGCAACATTTTCTTCATAACGCCTCCCGGCAGATTAATTTGCGTTTCAGAATCTTTAGCGACGGCCACGCTCATGCTGGTGGCGCCACTTCCAATATTCTTCCTGCTCGTCGGGCGGGAGTTTGCGAAAATCGCGTGCCCCATCCCGATGTGTCTCGCGGCACCATTGCTGGTAATAGTCCGCTTCGCGGTCGTTCCACTTGTGATAGTCGTTGTAGTAGGGATCGTATGCGCGGTAGGTGCGGTGAAAGCATGCCGTCCCGAGCGCAGCAGAAACCAATGCAACGGCGAGGCAAGCCAGACGGATAATGCCCAGTTTCTTGATCATTTCGTCGTCCCCAAAAAAAGATGCCCCGATGGTAATTGAAAATCGAATCCGACACCACTGCGAGCGGCGCACATCGACGAACCGCTGGCGCTTGGCGACTAAGGGCCGACGACCATCGACGGTTCTCGAAACGGCCACTCCCGGCGGTGCCACGCCCGCGCCAGGTAGATCAGGACCCCTACCACCAGAATTACTGCGGCATAACGAACTTCGCGCAGGAAATTTTTGCGCGAAACGAGTATAAAAAGAAAGCTGGCAGCCGCGATCAGCGCTGGCAGCGGGTAGAGCCACATGCGAAAGGGCCGCGGCAGGTCCGGCCGGCGAATGCGCAGCACGATCACTCCGATACTCTGCACCAGAAACTGCAGCACGATACGGATCACGATCAGCGCCGCGATCAAATCGGCCAACCGCAGGAAACAAAACAGCGCGGCCACTCCCGCCAGCGCTAGCAGAGACACCGAGGGAAACCGGTACACGGGATGAACCCGCGCAAAGGCTCGAAAATAATTCCCGTCGAGCGCGGCCGCATACGGCACGCGCGAGTAGCCAAGTGTCAGTGAAAATACCGACGCGAATGCCGTCCACATGACAAGGACGGAAATCACGGACGCGGCGCCCTGTCCATATACGCGCTGCATCATCGTCGAGACCACATACAACTTGCTGTTCGCGGCGCCAGCTTGCGCCAGTTCCCGCCAGGGAATGACGCCGAGAATGCTGATGTTCATCACAATATAAAGGCATGCCACCACGAGAATCGACAGCAACAGCGCCCGCGGAATATTCTTCCCCGGTTCCTTGACTTCGTCTCCGAGGAAACACACGTTGTAGTAGCCGCCAATGTCATAAGCGGCAATCAACATCGCGCCACCCAACCCGCGGAAGAAGTCGCCCGAAAACGAAAACGCCCCGGGAGGCACGTCGAATGCCTGGTGCGCGTTGAAATGGGTGAGCCCGGTGAAGATAATCCATCCAATCGTTCCCATCACTCCGAGCCAAAGCAACTTTGTGAGGCGCGAAATGGCGGTGATCCTGCGGTAAAGCAAAAACGCGGTGAGCGCGCAAACCCCGATGGCGACCACTGTTGCCGGCATCGCAACCCAGGTCAGTTGGAGATTTCCAAGCAGCGGCAGGCTCAGGCCCCAGGTGCGCGTCGACCACACGCGCTCCAGACCCGGCCAGAAAAAAGCCGCATATTGTGAGAGCCCGATGGCGCCCGATGCGATCGAAAGCGGAGCGCTGAACGAAAGTTGCCAGATGAAGAGGAAGGAAACGAGCCGGCCGAGTGTTTGCGGTCCGTAAATCTCTTTCAAATAGCGATACGATCCGCCCGAGCCCGGCATGGCCGCGCCCAGTTCTGCCCACACTAGGCCATCGCAAACCGCGAGCAGCGCGCCCAGCACCCAGCCCAGCATCGCCTGCGGGCCGCCCATGGCGCTCACGATCAGCGGGATCGTGATGAACGGCCCCACGCCGATCATGTCAATCATGTTGAGCGCCGTGGCCGAACTGAGGCTGATGCCGCGCACCAGCGGCGATTTGCTATCGGTGTCCGCGATGGGGGAAATTGTCAAGAAGTTATCGAAGCTCGTCGTTGGTCGTTAAGCGTCGGCCGATCCGGAAGCGTTTCCGATCGCTGGCAATCAGCTCGTGAACTCACGTTCCGATCTGCATTCCGAACGACGGACGACCAACGACTAACGACCGCTTACCAGATTTACAAACAACCGCACCGCTCCCGGCACGCCCGACGGCAACTGCCGGAAGAAATCATAGCCCGTATAAATGTACGTTCCCTTGCCGTAGTGCGCCAACAGCAATCCACCCTTTTGTTCGGGTTCGCCCGGGTCGTGGGATTCCAGGAGCGCCGTGAATTGCGGGTCCCACTCCGACATAAAATACAGGCCCCGCTCTTGCACCCACCCGTCGAAATCCTTCGCGGTAATTTCGTTTGGGTAGTGAAAAATTTCGTTTGAAGGCTCGATAATTTTCACTGGCGCCTCTTCCACCGAGACGCGCGCCCGGCCAAGCTTCGCTGGATACGGTGTGTACTTACCCGAATTGAAATCGCCTGCGCTCGGTCCGAATCCCAACGTGTTGTACTGCACGACCAGGCGCCCGCCGGCCTCGACAAAATCGAGCAGCCGCTTGTTATTAGCGATCACATCCTTCTGCGTGTCATAAGCCCGGATGCCAAGCACAATCGTCCGATACTTACTCAAGCCCTCGGTGGCGAGCTTCTCCGCGGGGATGAGCGTAACGTTCATGCCGATTTGCTCAAGAACGGTGGGGATGTCATCCCCGGCTCCCATGATGTAGCCGAGCTTCAGGTCTTTCGGAATCTTCACGTCGATGATCGAGATGCGCTGCTCGGCCGGCTGAAAATAGTACGCGGCACCGAGATCTTCGCGCGTGACGAGCGAATACCCCTCGCTATACCTTTTCCCTCCAGCGTCGAGCGCGGCGTGAATCTCAACCCGTCCCTCCTGCAGGCTTCCCGGCACGACCTTGAACAAAAAGTCTTGTTTGTCGCCGCGTTTGGCAAGCGCGACTGGCAACTGCTCTGGGGCGGATTTCCAACCCGGCGGCAATTCGAGCCTCAAGGTTCCGTTGGGCGCTCCGGTAAGGTTCGAGTTCACAACGACCTTGACCTTGATCTCCTTTTCGTCCCGCGCGGGGAGAATCTGTTCGCCGGGGTCGAGGGTTAAGGAAAATGCCGGCGCAACCGCCAGCGGAGTTTTGTAGCGGCTGCCGCCCTCGTCGGTAAACGGCACGAAAACCGTCGCTGAAATCTGCCCGGCTGGAGCTTGTTTCTTGCCGCGCCCGCCTGCGAGCGCTTCGGGCGCGGGCGAATGTCCCCTTCCCGCGCGCGCAATGACTTCATATTGCACACGGACTCGAAGCGGTGGAGGCGCAAGCGGAAGTGTGCGGTACCTTTCTTCATCAATCGTGTTGAGCGCTTCGGTTTCTGGGTTATCGCGGTGCCAGTACGGGCGCGTGGAAGGCGCGTCGGCGGGAACCTTGAGCGCGAAGTTGGCGTAGTAGGTTTGGCCGGGCGCAATCGTCATTTGCCCCGCGTCGGCCTGTTGAATCCAACTGTCTCCGCCTTCCAGATCGGTGCGGTTAACGAGCAGCCAGTGGTCCGACCCGTTATGAAGGCGAGCCATGACCTGAAATGTCTGCCCTGGAGAAACGACAGTAAGCGCATCGTGGAACGATGGAACCGCTTTCCCCGCATCGGCGGCGGAGCCCACCGTCGCTTCCAGACGCATATTAAGAACCAGGTTCGCCGCTCGCTGGGCTTCCTGTAGCTTCGCCTGCAAAACCAGCAGAACGTTTTCCTTGGCCGCGTCGGTTAAATCACTCGCCTTCAGGCGATCGGCCGTTGCCGCAAGATTCTCGACCGTCTTCGAAAGCGGCTCCGACGCGCTGGTAGGATCCGAAGCGGCCTTCTCCACGGCATGCCTGATTTCTGAGGCAATTGATGTCATTTCTCCCCGCAGCCACGGCGCCTTTTTTTCTTCATCGCCCAAGCGCGCGGCCAGCCTCGGCAGGCTCGCGTCGATCCCGTCAAAGAAGTCCTGCTCGTGTCCGTCCTTATCTTTCGGCGAGTCCACCACCGAATCGACGAGTTTATAAAAAGTAAACCGGTCCCCCGGCGGTACCGTGAACACTCCCACACCCTGCGATTCCTGATGATGCAATCCCTTCAGCGCGAACTGTATGTAGGACGTTCCCAGCACCGGATCTTCTTTCCCCGTATTCAGTTTCACCGTGTAGTTCGCGGCGTCGCAGGTCATCGCGCCAAAGCCGCATACGTTGCCGATGTAGAGCTTCTTCGGTTGCCAGGGCTGCAGTCCTTCCGCAATCTGCTCGGGAAACCGCTTCGGGTCAGCCGCAGCCCGAAACGCCTCTTTCGTCAGAATGGCCGAAGCCTGATGATGCCCATGCCCGTCTCGCTCGGTTCCCGAAAACCGCGCAATCAGCACGTCCGGACGAAACGTCCGGATCACGCGCACTATATCGCCCAGCGCGATGTCGTGCCCCTGCCACTTCTGAAATGTTTCCCCGGGAGTTTTCGAGTAACCAAAATCTGCGACCCGCGAAAAGCGCTGTTCCACGCCGTAGTAGCGGTCGGCGGCCAGCAGTTCGAGCGTGCGCAGCACGCCCAGCACATCAAACAGATTGCTGCCAAGCTTGTTCTGCCCGCCCTCGCCGCGCGTTAGGGTCATCAGCAGCGTTTCAACGCCCTTGCCGCGATCTTCCAGCGTGAGCATGCCGCCATCCTCATCGTCGGGATGCGCCACGACTTGCATCAGCCGGCCTGTCGTTTCGAGCCTGCGAAACGTCAGCTCCAATCCAGCATCGCCCGTGTCCTGAGGCAGCGGATCATAATAACGGTCAACGTTACGATCAACGCTACGGTCAGCCGCAGCCTTGTCGCCGGCGGGCTTATCGTCTTTTTGTCCCGAGGCGGGAACTATGGCCGACGACACCAGCAGGGCTGCCAGAATGATCGCAAGGGACCTCAGCCAGCTGCGCCCAGAAACGCACACAAAGCCTATCCCGGATTTCACGTTGGAAGACATGCCCATCTGATGGAATTTACACGAAGAAGGGAGCAATTTTCTTACCTGGGACAGTCGAGAGTTGGGTGTCATCCTGAACGGACCGGCGCACCCGCTTTGTTTTGGCGTGTTGGTGCAGAGAGGCGAAGGAGTGCTGTGTTTTGCGTCGGCGTCGATCTCATTTCGAGTTTCCCTCCGCCGCGTTCAGCGTCTGCTGGCAATCCGCTGCGGCCTGTACGATGCCCTGGAACTCTGGCTCCGCTCGCACCCCCGTCAGCAGAGGATCGTCCTCGAGCGCCTCGCGCGCGCAGTATTTTCCTTCCACGGCTTTGCGCAGAAACACGAACGCCGTGTGTTTTTCGCCGCACTCTGCCAGCAGCGTCCCCTGATAGTACTTCAACTCGGAATCATGCTCGGCCAGCAGTTCGTTCTGCGCTTGATCGGCCAGTCGGTGCACGTCGGCGGCCGGAGCCTTGTTCAGGCACGCTTGCAAAAATCCCCGCATCCAGATGGGATTTTCCGTCATCGCCTGCACCGCCCGCCGCGCTTCGGTCATTTTATTTTCCCGCATCAGCACCGAAACTTTCACAGCGTTCGACCACTCCGAACCGCCATCAAGCTCCAGATACTCCATCGCCTGCGTTGTTTTCCCCTGCTCAAAGAATGCAAAAGAGCAAGAGCGCCAGTTGTAGTTATGCGGATCGATAGCCTCGGCTTTCTCACATTCACTTTGCGCCCGCTCCAGTTGCCCGGCATAGCGCAGCACATAGGCCAGGGAATAATGCGCCGTCCCGCTTCCCGAACGCCGTTCCGCCAGGTCGCGGGCATCCTCGTAAGCCTTCTCCAGATTTCCCGTCTCGACCAGGTTCGTGGCCAGGAATCCCGACGCAATCGCGCGCCCTGGTTCGATGGCGAGGGCCCGCTGTAAAGCCGCATTCGAGCGCTCATAGGTCGCAGCACCGCCTTCCGAATAACTTGCATCGAAATAATAGCGGCGTCCCAGCGCCTCCCATGCCGGCGCATAATTCGGATCGAGTCGCACTGCCTTTTCCAGCATCGCGATCGCGTCCTTGTTTGGCCCTGAATCATGGGGTACCGCCAGGCTGCGCAGATAGAGGTCATAGCCTTCCCGATTCGCCGGCAGGCTGCCTGCCTCAACCGATCCGCTTGCGATGCCTAGTGCCGGAACCAGTTCCTGTTTCACTTTTTTCGCCATCTGATTTCGCAGCGCAAGCAGATTGTCGGCGGGCGCAGTCAGCGTGCCCGTCCACACCAGCTTGTCTTTTTTCACCTCCACGGCCTCGAGCGTGACCATGACCTTGTCGGCTTGTTTCAAGAAATGTCCCACAATCACGGTTCCTACACCAAGTTCGCGCCCAATCTTCGAGGAATCGGCTTCTCCATTGCTGTATTTCTGCGTGCTGGCCGTCGGCCGGATTTCGAGCGACCGCGAATAGGTCAAAGCGTCGGCAATCTCATCGGCCAACGCAACTTTCAGAAAATCGGCCTCCGCATCGTTATTAATGTTCTGCAGCGGCAGCACCGCAATTGTCCGGCTGTTCATGTCCGCAGACCCGCGCCCGCGTGTGAACCACCACGCGCACACCGTAACCAGCACCGCGAGCAGGCACGCACACAATCCGAGGAGAATCCAGGGTTTTCGATTGCTCGATTTCTGAAACGTGTTCGTGACTACGTGCAACTTCGGGGCTTGCCGCAGTCCGCTGCGCAGCGTCGGCTCCGATTCTTTCTTCAGCCGGGCCAGATCGGCCTTCATTTCGGCGGCATTCTTGTAGCGCTGTTCGCGGTCCTTCTCCATCGCTTTACCGATGATCGCTTCGAGTTCCGCCGGTACAGCCGGATTCACCGTCCGCGGCGAAGCCGGTTTTTGATTAATGACCGCGTGCAGCGTGGTCACCACGTTCGTTCCGGAGAAGGGCTTCTTGCCCGTCGCCATTTCGTAAAGCACTACGCCGAAGGAGAAAATATCGCTGCGGACATCCAGATCTTCCGAGCGCGCCTGCTCCGGCGACATGTATACCGCCGTCCCCGGAATCACACCCACCTGCGTCAGCGATTCCTCGAGCGACGAGTCGGTCGCCGTGCCCACGCTGCCACTCTTGGCGAGTTTCGCCAGCCCGAAATCGAGGATCTTCACCTGTCCGTTGGGCGTGAGGAAAATGTTCGCCGGCTTGATATCGCGGTGCACGATTCCCTTGGCGTGCGATGCCGCCAGTGCATCGGCCACCTGCACAGCAATATCGAGCAGTTCCTCGATATCCATGGGTTGATTACGAGTCTCGCCATGAGGGGAATGGCTACGCAGTGCCTGCAGCCTCTGCTTGAGGCTCTGCCCCTCGAGCTTCTCCATGACAATGAATGGATGCCCGTTGTTGTCGTCAATTTCGTGGATTGTGCAGATGTTCGCGTGACTAAGCTGCGAAGCCGCCCGCGCTTCCCGTGTAAACCGCTCCAGTGCCCGCTCGTCTTTAACCAGATGATCTGGGATAAACTTCAGCGCGACATGCCGTCCCAGCCGCGTGTCCTCGGCCTCATAGACGACGCCCATCCCGCCGCCTCCCAGCTTCGAGAGCACGCGGTAATGAGATACGGTTTGGCCGATAAAATCCATGCAGTATTTTGGATGCCGACAGGCGCTTTGCCTTCACTCCAAGGGAAGTGTTGTTCCGCGAGCCGTAATGGTAGGCCGTCAGTGCGGCTGGGTCAACCGACTTTGCCGGGAGCTAGACATGCGGGAGAATGGCCGGTGCGGATTTGAAATGTCGTTCCCCGCTTTTATCGAAGTTGGCCGTCGGCCCCTGGGAAAAATCGGAAATAAGGCCAATGATCGTGAAGATGCTTTGGATCCCCACGCATTCCGCATCGAGAAGGAAAAGGAGTGGAGGTGCGGATGCGCCGGGTTACTAATGCTTAACAAGATCGTCGGCCAGCAGGCTCGCCTTCGATGCCAGCGTGTGTCCGCGCGAAATGTCCCCCGCTTTCAATGCCGAACGGGCGCTCCGTACATAGTTGTGGACCTGCGACACGGTTTCCTGCTGCTGGGCATCGAGCGACC
This sequence comes from uncultured Acidobacteriaceae bacterium, assembly GCA_963791085.1. GTDB lineage: Bacteria > Acidobacteriota > Terriglobia > Terriglobales > Acidobacteriaceae > Acidiflorens. Next base: position 2,631,722 of record CAWBQG010000001.1, read on the forward strand.
GCCCTATTACCCGCTTCAGATCCTCGTCGGCGGCGTCCAGGAATTTCTCCGCCTCTTGCCGCTGGCTGCTGGCTTCTTCGGCAGTCATACCCATCACGATTTGCGCCGAGGGTTCGGTTTCTCCTCCCTCGTGCACTACGATTTTCCGCGGCGCTTTGCGCTGAGCTAAAACCGGCGCGGGCGCTGACGCTGGATTCTCCCCGTGCTGCCCATTTGCGCGCGCCGCCTGGGGGCCGGTTGCGCTGCCACTGGTTGCGTCAGCGCCCGCCGCGTTTGCGTGCGTTGCGCCGCCGACGGGCACACCGGCGCCGGATTCTTTCTTCGGCCCCACATTCAACTCGGCTTTGGGTCCAGCCTCCGGTTCAGCCTTGTCCTCTGTCTTCTGGCCAATCGCCGGCTCAGCTTTCGATTCCGTCGTCTTCGACTCGACCTGGCCTTCGGTCTCCGGTTTCGGTCTGCCTTCAGTCGGGCTCTCAGCTTTCCCTTCAGGCTTCGCTTCGGGCTTTTCTTCACTTTTCGGCGAGGGCTTTTCATTAGGCTTGGCGGGAGCCTTGTTTTCGGTTTTGTCCCCGGCCCTCCCGCCGTTTACGCCTTTGTTCTCGCTCTTCGGTTCTCCCTGGGTTTCTGCCTTCGCCGCAGCCGCGTCCTTGTCCGGTTCGTGTGTCTGCGGCTGAGCGCCCGCATCTTGTGGCGAAGCTGCCGGAGCGGCCTCCTGCCATGGCAACACGACTCCCGGAAGACCCAACCCCAGCGCGACAATGATTCCCCATGCCCAACGCATATCAAGCCGTCATCTCTGCCTGCCGGTCCTTCTTCGCGCTCACTGCCGGCAGGCGCAAGCGAAATGTCGTTCCCGCTCCCACAATCGAATCAAACTCGATCGATCCGTAGTGCCACTGCATGATCTGGTAAGTTTGCGCCAATCCAATCCCGCTCCCGCCCTGCTCCTTTTTGGTCGAGTAATAGAGCTCGAAGATTTTTTCCTGCGCCTCTGGCGGTATGCCGCTTCCCTGATCCCTCACTTCTGCCACCACCGTCTCCTCCTCGCGATACCCCACCACCGTCAGCGTGCCTCCACGCGCCATCGCCTGCACGCCGTTGATCATCACATTCTGAATCGCCTGCTTCATCAGATCCACATCCACGCGTACCATGAGCGGTTCTTCGGGCAGATCTTTCGCGAGCGTGACACCGCGCCGCCCCGCATCTGGAGCCGCCAGCACTGCCGCGTCCGCCAGAATCTTGCGCAGATCCACCTCCTCCAGCCGCAGATCGCGCGGCCGCATGACATCGACCAGGATCTGCACGACGCGATCCAACCGTCGAATCTCATCTTCAATCACATCCAGGTGCCGCCGCGTCTCGGGGTCTTCCTGTTTGATCTTGTCATGCAGAACTTGCAAATGCACCACGATGGCATTGATCGGGTTCTTCACCTCGTGCGCCACGCCGCGCGTAACGCGCCCCGCCGACGACAGGCGCCGCGAAATCTCGATCTCGTTTTCGATCCGCCGCACCGATTCCACGTCCCTCATGGTCAGCAGCGCCCCTATCGGCGTTCCCTTTTCGTGAATGAAGTCGAGCGAAACCTGGATGCGGCGTCCGTCGGCGGCGTCCAGTTCGTATTGCACCACGGGTTTCTGTTTCTCAAACGCTGATCGCACCACTGTACCCAAGACCGTTCCGTCGGAAAAAATTTCTTCCGCCGTACTCCCCAGGATTTCCCGCCGCGGCCGGCTCAAAAACTTCTCCGCCGAGGCGCTTACCAGCACAAGACGGGAGTCGCGCGTGAACAGCATCAGGCCGTCCTGAAGCTTGGCCATCACCTGTTCGACGTTATCTTTCAATGCGGAAAAAATCTGGTTCGTGTCGCGGATCTGCCGTCCCAGGTGCGCGATCTTCAGCGACACCAGCCCGACCTCGTCGGAGCCCGATTCTTCCTCGGCCGGCAGCGGTTCGCCCGCGCTGGCGCTGTCCAGGCTGCGCGCGATCGTTTTCAGCGGTCCCAGCGCTACATTCGAGACCACCGAAGCCAGCACCAGCGAACAAAAGATCGCCAGCACCGAAAAAAAAGCCGCCTGCTGCAATCTGGGGGTCAGTTCGTTGCGCAGGAAGACGGTCGAGACTCCCACCCGAATGCCGCCAAACGCTTGCCCATCCATCTCAAGCCCGATACTGACGTCATAGACCGTAGCGGGTTGCCCGTACAGCAACCGCAACTGGCGCCGGAACCCCGCATCCCGCAGCACGCTCAAGGGCGGCCGCGTCGGCACCGGCTTGCCGTTCAATACCGGATTCGTATCGAGAATCGCGACTCCGCCCGGATCGATGACAGCCGCGTCGAAGATGATCCGCGAATTCCCCACCACTGATTCCAGCATCTCGTTCAAGTTGGTATCGGTCTGCAGGTAATTCGTGATGGCCGCTCGCAGCGCCTTGGGATTCGCCGTATCCACGCGCGTACTGGTCAGATCGGGAACGGCCTTCGAGGCCGCGTACTCCAGATCGTTGGTCAGCTGCGAGGCCGTCTCATCGGCCCAGATCAGCCGCTGCTTCAGCAGTTGCGACAAATAGACCCATGAAAACAAGACCACCAGCGCCGTAAACAGCGTGGTGATCACAAACACGATGATGAGTTTTCGCGTCATGAAAAGCAGTTCTCAGTTCGCGGTTCTCAGTGTTCAGTTGTCGGTTCCTGGCAAAACACCACAGTTCTGATCTGAGAACTGCGCACCGGCAGCGGAGAACTCCCTCTCTACTGTTCCCCCTCCAGCACAGCCTCCTGCGGCCGCCCATACTCTTTCAGCTTGTTGTGCAGCGTCTTCAAGCTGATGCCTAGGATCTCCGCCGCCCGCGTCTTGTTGTTGTTCATTGCCTGCAGCGTTTTCAGGATCAGCAGTTTTTCCGCCTCTTCCACCGTTGTCCCCACTCCGAGGTGCACTGCGTCCGGGTCGCTGACCACCGCCTTCACGCTCTGTCCAAAACTCGGGGGCAGATGCTTGCTCTCGATCAATCCGCCGTCGCACACGATCACCGCCCGCTCCAGCGTGTTGCGCAACTCGCGTACGTTCCCCGGCCATCCGTAATTCTGAAAAATATTCAGCACCGCCTCGCTCACATCGGAAACATTGCGATTGTGCTTCTGGTTCATATCGGCGAGCAGGCCCTTGGCCAACTCGCGGATATCTTCCTTGTGCTCGCGCAGCGCCGGCATTTGAATGTTAAAGACGTTGAGCCGGTAATAAAGATCCTCGCGCAGCTCGCCGGCCGTCACCGCGTCGTCGGGGACCTTATTCGTCGCCGCCAGCACGCGCACGTCCACCGCCGTTTCCACCTTACTACCCAGGCGGCGAAACTTCCCATCCTCCAGCACGCGCAGCAATTTGGCCTGCGTCCCCACCGGCATTTCGCCGATTTCGTCGAGCAACAACGTACCGCCCTCGGCCAGTTCAAAGCACCCGGTTCGCCGCTCCAGCGCTCCGGTAAACGCACCTTTCTCATGGCCAAAGATCTCGCTCTCGATCAGCGTTTCCGGAATGGCGGCGCAATTGATGGGCACGAAGGGCTTGTTGCGCCGCGGACTTAAATCATGGATCGTGCGCGCCACCAGTTCCTTCCCCGTCCCGCTCGCACCCGTGATCAGCACCGCCGCTGTGCTGGGAGCCACCAGCTCGATCAGGCGGAATATTTCCTGCATCGGCGCCGAAGAGCCCACGAGCAGGCCCAACGCCCCCTTGTCGCGCAAACGCCGGCGCAACGTCTCGTTTTCCGTCCGCGTGTTCAGGATTTCCCCGATGTTGGTCAGGATCTGCCGCAGCCGCCGGAAGTCGATCGGCTTCTCGATGTAGTCGTGCACGCCCAGCCGTCCTGCGTGAAACGCCGTCTCGGTGGTTTTCTGAGCCGTCACCATCACCACTGCGACCGATTGCGACATCTCTGCCAGCCGCTCCACCAGCTCCATCCCATCCATACGCGGCATCTTGATGTCGGTGATCACAATCGACGGCGCAAACGCCGCCACCTTGTCAAGCGCTTCTACGCCGTCGGCAGCTGTATCGGTCCGGTAGCCCCATCCCGACACCAACTCCGCAAGCCCAGTGCGCTCATTTTCTTCGTCTTCAACAATGAGTACTCGTTCTTGTGCCATAGGATCCAGATAGCATTATTCAGCGAAGCTCCCCGGCCCGCAACCCGCCTGAAATGGTCATATCATTTTGAGATAGCTTCTTTAAGGCCGTCAGTGGCTCGAAATCGCTCACTCCCGCAGTTATAGAAGATGCTCCTCTCCATTGTTCCCCGTTTGAAAAAGTCTCCAATTGCTGTATGATCCTCTGTTTCCAATGCAACCCGCTCTGTTTGCGTTGCACTTGGGCGTATTTTTGTTTGCTTTACTAGATCGAAATGTGGATTTTGATTTGGAGGAGCTATGTCACTTTGCCAAACTTACCGGAGATGGGCAGCTCTCGCGCTCGTCCTGGCCCTCTTTGTGATTGCGTTGCCGACTTTGCTGAACGCGCAAACCGCACCCGCGCCCAAAGCGTCCAGTGTGCAATCGTCAGATAACACCGTGCCTGACGTAGAGTTGTTCGTTGGCTATCAGTGGCTGAACCCGGGTGGCAACGTGCCCGATCAGGAAACCCCACCCAACGCGATTAGGCTGCCCTCGATGGCGAAGGGCGCAGGCATCAGTCTGTCCTACAACTTCAATAAGTACATGTCCGTCGAAGGCTACGGCGGGAAGTCGGAAAACGACTACGCCAGTATTAACACATTCGCCGTCGGGCCGAAGCTAACCTGGCGTGGCGAGGGCGTGAATTTCTTCGTCCACACTCTGCTCGGAGTCGAAAGCCTCACCCCCAACGGCATATCGAGCAGCCGGGGCATGGCTGCAATTCTGGGCGGCGGCATGGATCTCAAGATCTGGAAGCCGATCTCACTCCGTCTGTTTGAGGCCGACTTCCAATGGTCGCAGCAACACTTCGCCAACGAAGTGTCGCTTGACAACGGCTCCTTGCGCCGTCCAGGTTACTACGGCGCTCTGCTGCGCACCGGCCTGATCTTTAATTTTGGCGGAGCGCCCCCGGTGCCTGTAGCGGCTGCTTGTTCCATCGACCACGCTGAAGTCATGGTCGGCGAGCCCCTTCACGTCACCGTCGCCGGCAGCAACTTCAACCCCAAGCACACCCTGACCTATACCTGGGCCAGCAACGGCGGCAAGATTGAAGGCAAGGACACCGGCGCAACCATCGATACCAATGGCGCTGCTCCCGGCAGCTACACCGCCACCGCCACCGTTACCGATGCCAAAGCGCACAACAACAACACCGCGAGCTGTTCTTCGAACTTCACGGTAAAGCCGCTCAATCCGCCTCAGGTTTCCTGCTCGGCCAGCCCGTCCACGGTTGATGCCGGAACCTCCGCGACCATCACTTGCACCTGCACCAGCCCCGACAACGTGCCCGTCACCGTCGGTGGATGGAGCGCAACCGGCGGCGCCATTTCCGGCAGCGGGAACTCCGCGACCCTCAACACGACCGGAGCCTCACCCGGAACAATCACGATCAACGCAACCTGTACCGATTCGCGCGGCTTGAACGCTTCAGCGTCGAGTTCGGTGTCAGTCAACGTTCCGCCACCGCCGCCTCCACCGCCGCCGCAAGCCAGCAAGCTCAACGCGTGCGACTACCCCAACGTCAAGAAGCCCTGGCGCGTCGATAACACCTGCAAAGCCATGCTCGACGACGTTGCCGGCAAACTACAGCAGGATCCCGACGCCAAACTGGTCGTGGTCGGCAATGCTGATCCGAAGGAAGTCAAGCAGTCCAAGCATAAGAACCTTGCCGCTGAGCGCGCCGTCGATGTCAAGTACTACATCACCGAAGGCGAAGCACAGCAGCACATCGATGCGAGCCGCATCGAGTGCCGCACCGGCGACGCCGGCACGGCGACCTCGGAGCAGTGGATCATCCCAGCCGGCGCAACCTTCCCCAACGCCTCTTCGACCGCCCCGGTCGACGAGTCGAAGGTGAAGGCCATCCTGGATCACCCGAAACCAGCGGCCAAAAAAGCCGCCAAGAAGAAGGCCGAGTAGCTAGGAACGGGAGAGACGGGGCTTGCCCCCGTCTCTCCCAAAACCAAAGGTCCGGTAGGGTTCGCCTACCGGCCTTTCTATTTTCCAACCTTAGGTAACCTTGTCGCGCCCGTGGTAGCCTGTCACTCTGGGGCGATCGCGAAAACTGTTCGCTGGGGTATTTCTATCTCTATGAAACACTTGGTCCGCAAGGACGTCTTGTGCGCAGGTTTGGTCGTTCTGGCAGTCACCTTCTTCACCACCACCCTGTTCGCTTCTGGCCCGTGGCAAGTACTCGGCCCCGATGGCGGCGATGCCCGCAGCCTGGCCTACGATGCTCACAATCCCGATCACGTTTTCCTGGGCACCTCGACCGGACAGATGTTCACAAGCAACGATGGCGGCCATAGCTGGACTCGCCTCGCCCACCTCGGCGGCGACGACTACGTTCTCGATCACATCCTCGTCGATCCGCAGGACTCGAACCGCATTTACGTCTCGGCCTGGAGCACATCCAGTCAGCAACTGGGCGAGATCTTCCGCACCGGCGACGGTGGCCGCACTTGGGAGACTCTGCCCGCCTTGCACGGCAAGTCCATCCGTGCCATGGCCATGTACCGCGCCAATTCGAACGTGTTAGTAGCGGGCGCGCTTGACGGCGTCTATCGGACCAAAGACGGCGGCAATACCTGGGAGCACTTGTCCTCCGCCGAGGTCCATAACGTCGAATCCATCGCCGTCGATCCGCAGGACCCCAACACCATCTATGCAGGGACCTGGCATCTGGCCTGGAAGACCTCCGACGCCGGCGCTAACTGGCAGCACATTAATAAAGGAATGATCGACGACTCCGACGTATTCTCTGTGATCGTCGACCACGACAATCCGCAAGTGGTTTTCGCCAGCGCATGCTCCGGCATCTATAAGAGCGAGTCCGCCGGCAACCAGTTCTCGAAGATTCAGGGCATCCCGTTCACGGCCCGCCGGACGCGCGTGCTTAAGCAGGATCCCACCAATGAAAATATCGTCTACGCCGGCACCACCGAAGGCCTCTGGAAGACTGTCGATCTAGGCAAGTCGTGGAAGCGCGTCTCAGGCGAGGAAGTCGTGGTCAATGACGTCTTCGTCGATCCCCGCGACTCCAACCACGTCCTGATCGCCACCGACCGCAGCGGCGTAATGGCCTCGACCAACGGCGCTGCCACCTGGGAGACTTCGAACCACGGCTACGCGCACCGCTACGTCTCCGCCTTGCTCGCCGATAACCAGAACGCCAACACGTTCTACGTCGGCCTCGTCAACGACCGCGAATACGGCGGCGTTTTCTTTTCCCATGACAACGGCCAGCACTGGATGCAGAAGGCCGCTGGTCTGGGCGGGCGCGACGTCTTCGCCCTCAAGCAGACGGCCAGCGGCATGCTCGTCGCCGGCACCAACCGCGGCATCTTCTATCTCGAGCACAATGGCACCGAGTGGCGCTCGATGAATGCGGTCGCCATCGCCGAGACCAAGACCGTCACACGCAAAGGCAGCAAGAAACCCGTCACCACCACCACCTGGCACAAGTCCGAACTTGAGGCTCGCGTCAACGATCTGGAACTCGATTCGCGCCTCTGGCTCGCCGCCACCACTGCCGGCATCTATGCCAGCACCGATCAGGGCAAAACCTGGCATGGCGGCCGCGTTCTCGGACAGCAGGACTTCGTTACCGTTCGCGCCAAGGGCGAAACCGTTGTCGCAGCCACCCGCTCGAGTGTGATGGTTTCGAACGACGGCGGCGAGAAATGGCAACAGGCCAGCCTGCCTAACTACGTGGTCAGCATCCGCAGCGCAGCCATCGCCAGCGACAGCCAGTTCCTGATTGCCTCGCGCGAAGGCGCGTATCGCAGCAATGACGGCGGCGCCACCTGGGATCACATCGTTGACGGTCTGCCTGCCAAGGACATCACTTCCGTCAGCTTTGATGCCACCCACCAGCGTGTGCTCGCTACCAGCGACTCAACCGGCGTGATCTTCGAAAGCCGCGACGGAGGCCGCACCTGGCAGCGCGGTCCCGACACCGGATACCCGCTGCGCCGCGTCAGCATCGTGGGCGGCCGCTACATCGGCGCGACGCCGTTCGATGGAGTCATCCTCCAGCCGGAGAACGAATCCATCAGCGCCGCTGCCGGCATGGGCAGCAGCCAGTAAAGGAACTCGAGGATGCCCCACTCAAACGCCGCGCCTTTTGCGGCGTTTGAGTGGGTTTCTTTTCAGGCGTCGATCACCGCCGTCCCCTCACTTCCTCTTCTCGGATCCGGTTTTGCCAGCGCTTCGCCGCCCGCCCTCAACCAACTGATGGCTCGCCCGCGAGTCCAGATCAAGCCCGTAGAACTTCTTCAGTTCCCGAATCCGCCCCAATGACTCGGCGCTGAACGGCGTCTTCCCGTCAAACGCATGCAGCACGATCCCTTCCAGCAGATCACCCAGCGTCATGTCATGGTATTCGGCAAACCCCTTGAGCACTTTCAGGATGCGCTTCTCCATCCGCACGCCTGTCTGTACCCGCTCCACCACGAATCTGGATTCATTCATAGTGGTACCACTGTACCACAGTACCAATGTGGTAGGCAACCGAATGCACCCTAACCGTGCCCCGGGTTCGCGCCCGTCCTTTGGGCGCTAACCTGGCATGGCGCGCCGCGCCGAGAGAGCCTTTTTCGCCTTCAGCTACAATCTCACCCATGGGCCTTAAATTGGGCACGGTTCCCCTGGCGATAGCCCTGGCCGCCGCTCTCGCCTGCAGCCACCCGCCCGCGCTGCCCGACTCATCCGGCAACTCGCAGCGGCTTCCCTTCGATAATCAACCGCCGGCCTCCGCTTCCCCCAGCCACTCCCTGATCCCGCCCACCATGATTCCTGAGGGCACGTTCCTGACGGTCCGTTTGAGCAAACCTCTTTCCAGCACCTCGGCGCACGCCGGAGACAGTTTCGAAGGCGCGCTCGACGATTCCATCGCCGTCGACCAGCAGATTCTTCTTTCGCGCGGCGCTCAAGTCAGCGGCCGCGTTCTCGACGTCAAACCTTCAGCAGGATCCGGCAATCCCGGCTATCTTCGCCTTATCCTGGTCAGCGTGAGCGCCGCCGGCAAAACCGTGCTCATCGACACTTCCAGCATCTTCGCCAAAGCCCCGCTGCGCAACGACCGCTCGTCCGCTACCGGCGCCTCTGCGCCCCCGTCCAACGACGTGGTGTTCACACCCGACCGGCGCCTGACCTTCCGCCTGGTACAAGCTGTCGACCTGCAATAACCCTGGACGCGAGAGGTCACGAGCAGTCTCACCCTCCCAAATCGACCGCCCCTCAAGCCCATTTCGGAAATTTGCTTGCGCCGTCCCTTCCCGATTCATCACAAGAATGACGTGACGGCCGCCACTTACGCGTATTCTGTTCCGCAGTAGACTGTTTCCGAATCAGGTTTGCGCGGTTCATTCGCGGAAAAGCTCTCCCAGCTTGAAACCCGCGAATCGCGCAACCCGCTCGCGGTTTCTCCGGCCGCATCGATGTGCATCGGGCATTGGGCTGCATCACAAGCACCCGTGTCCCTATGGAAGTCTCGACAGCCGCTGTCTTCGCCTTGGCCATTCCCGAGTCCTACCGCGACCTTCGTTTCCCAAAGGCCTTCGAAGTCGCCGCGATCGGCATCGCGCTCTGCCATTTCGACGGACGCATTCTCGAAGGCAATGCCGCCCTCGCCGGCTTGCTCGGCTACGAACCGGCAGAGCTTGCCGGCCTCGATCCCTGGAGATTTCACGAAGGTCATTCCACTGCCGCTGGCCAGCTTGGCGACTTGCTTCACGGCGAGCGCAACTCATTCGCCGTCGAAAAGTCCTGCCGCCGTAAAGATGCCTCCGAGTTCTGGGGACGCCTTACCGTCTCGCTCGCGCGCAACTCTCGCCGCGATCCCGCATTCCTGGTCGTCGTGCTGGAAGATGCCACCGAACGCACCCGATTAGAGCAGCAGCTTCGCCAAGCGGAAAAAATGGAGATCATCGGTCGCCTCACCGGCGGGATTGCCCACGACTTCAACAACCTGCTCACGGGCTTCCTGCTCTACTGCGATTTGCTGCTCTCCAAGCTGGATCCCGCCGACCCTCTTCGCTGCCATGTTGAAGAGATCCGGGAGGCCGGCGAACAGGGCTCGGCTCTGACCCGGCAACTCCTTACCTTTGCCCGCAAACAAGCACCCAGCCCGCGCCCCATTCCGCTCAACCTAGTCGTCTCTTCCACCGAGAACCTCCTGCGTCGCCTTATCGGCGAACACATCGAACTCGCGATCACGCTCGCTCCCACCGCGGGCACAGTTTTCGCCGACCCCGCCCAGCTCCGCCAGATCCTGCTCAACCTGGCGCTCAACGCCCGCGACGCGCTGCGGCCCGGCGGAAAAATTCACGTGGAGACACGCGCCGCTGAATTCCCCGCAAACGCCGAGGATCGCACCCCGCGCCCCGCTGTCTCCCTCCTCGTCGAAGATAACGGCTGCGGCATGGGCCCCGAAACTCGCGCCCATCTTTTCGAGCCTTTCTTCACTACCAAGTGCCCCGGCGAAGGCACCGGCATGGGCCTGGCCACAGTCCACCGCATCGTCACCGAGGCGGGAGGACAAATCAAAGTCTCAACTGAGCCCGCCCATGGGACCCGGGTTGAAATCTTCTTCCCCATGTACGAAACGTCGCTGGAACCTGTGCCGTCCGCCGCCGACCTGGTTTCCCAAAGCATGCCCCAATCATGCGCCCGGGAATTCTCATCTTTCCCGGGCAGCCGCCCTTCGGGTGATCCCGTCCCGGTTGATCCTCGAATCCTCCAATCTCCCGGTGACCCGATCACCCGATTACCGAATTCAGGAGACAAACCATGCTGACCGCCACCGCCGCTGCCACCCTCAACCCGCCCGCACTGTTCCCGCGAGCGAATTTTCTGAACCTCCTCATCGTCGATGACGATCGCACCATCCGCGCCGCCGCTACCGAAGTCGGCCACTCGCTCGGCTTCAGCACCCACGTCGCCGATTCCGCCGACCACGCCCTCCGCCTTCTCGAAAGCGCCAACATCGATGCCGTCCTGCTCGATCCCCGCTTCTCCAACGGCAACGGACTCGATGCGCTTCACAAGATCAGAACCCAACGCCCTGACGCCGCCGTCATCGTCGTTTCGGGTTTCGCCACCGTCCAGTCCGCTGTGCAGGCCATGAAGCTCGGTGCCTACGATTACCTCCCCAAGCCCTTCAGCCCGCAGGAACTCGGGCTCCTTCTCGAACATGTCGCCGGCCATCTTCGCGTCAAAACCGAAGGCCGTCTCCTGCGCGACGCCATCAAGCCTCGCAACGGATTCGGCAACATCGTCGGACGCTCCCCCGAAATGGAGAAGCTCTTCCGTATCATTGCCAAAACCGGTCAAAGCTCCCATCCTGTTCTCATCCTCGGTGAAAGCGGCACCGGCAAAGAAATAGTCGCCAAGGCCATTCACCTCGCCGGCCCTCTCCGCGGCAAGCCTTTCATCCCCGTAGATTGCGGATCGCTGGTGCCCACCCTCATCGAAAGCGAGCTTTTCGGCCACGTCCGCGGAGCCTTCACCGGCGCCACCGGCCCCAAAGACGGCCTGCTCGCGATCGCCGACGGAGGCACGGTTTTTCTGGACGAAATTGGCGAACTCCCCATCGATCTTCAGGCCAAGCTATTACGCGCCATTCAGGAAAAAGAAATCCGGCCGGTGGGTGGCACCAAGCAGGTTCCCATTAACGTGCGCATCCTCGGCGCTACCAATCGCGATCTTGAACAGGCCGTCACCGAAGGCGCCTTCCGCCGAGACCTCTTCTTCCGCCTCAACGTCCTCACCCTCCGTATTCCCCCGCTCCGCGACCGCCGCCAGGATATCCCGCTCCTGGTCGCGCATTTTCTGGAGCGCATCGGCCGCGACGCCGGGATGGAAAAAACCATTTCCGACGACGCCCTTAAAGTTCTTCTCGCCTACGACTGGCCTGGCAACGTCCGCGAATTAGAAAACGCCCTCGGCCGTGCCTGCGTTGTATCGAGCGCCCCCGAACTTCAAGTCCGCGATCTCCCCACTCATCTCACCGGAGCCCCGCGATCTCTTACCGCCGCCCCCACCAGTGGAATCGTTCCCATCTCTGAGATCGAAAAGCAGAGCATCCTCAATGCGCTCGCGCAAACCAACGGAGACAAATTGCTCGCCGCCCGCCTCCTGGGTATAGGCAAAACCACTCTGTACCGCAAACTGAAAGAGTACGAAGCGCAGGCCTGAACTGACTCGTCATCCCGTTTCACATGCGGGGCACGGAACAGGTCGGTGCCCCACGCATCGCATATTTTGCGATGTGTGGACTTCCGCGCATCTAACTCTTACGTACGTTCACAAAAAGTCAGATAATGTTGGTCGGGATGAAATCCGCAATCCACCACTTTCTCCGTTCCCGGGCGGCAGTGATGTTCGCGGCAGTGATGTTCGCCGCCCTGGCCCTCGCGGCGCTCTGCTTCTCCGGATCATCCCTCTCGGCCCAAACCCTCGCCCACCGCCTCATCCTCAAAGACGGCTCCTACCAGTCCATTACCAAGTATGAAATCCAGGGCGAGCGCGTCCGCTATTTCAGCGCCGAGCGCGGCGAATGGGAGGAAGTCCCAAAGTCGCTCATTGACTGGGAGGCCACCAACAAATACGAACAGGGCCGTCTCAGCGAAGCGCCCGCTCCCGAAGCGGCCGAGCTCGACAAGGAACTCGAAGCCGAGCGCAAGGCTGCCGATGCCCGCTCGCCACAAGTTGCACCTGGGCTGCGCCTCTCCGAGGAAGGTGGCGTGTATCTGCTCGATACCTACCAGAACCAGCCGCAACTCGACGAGATTGAGCAGTCGGGAAGCGATCTGAATCGCAACACGGCCTCCAACATTCTTCGCTCCGCCATCAATCCGCTGGCAGGCGCCAAACAAACCGTCGAGCTGCCAGAAGCCCATGCCAAGGTGCAGGCGCACACCGCCATCCCATCCCTTTACGCCAATCTCGATTCCGGCAAGGGGGCGCCCGCCACCGCGCAGGCTCCGGGCGAGCCGCAGCTCGCGCCCGACGATCGTTTCAAGATCATTCGCCTGGAAGTCAAAAGCGGCAGACGAGTGGCCGGTTCCCTCAAGACGGCCGTGACCGGCAAAACCAAGACCGACGAGCGGTTTGTTCCCGCCACCGTCGCCGCTATGACCGGAGGCTGGGTCAAAATCACTCCCATCGATCCCTTACCGGCCGGCGAATACGCCGTCGCCGAAATGATCACCAAAGACGGAATGAACCTCTACGTCTGGGATTTCGGAGTCAATCCCGCCGCCCCCGCCAACCCCATGGCGCTGAAACCCGAGCCCACGGAAACAAAGCCCGCCCCGACCCAACCAGAAGATTTAGAGAAGCGAGAGAAGCAATAACCGTCGCGAGCCGTCCGCGATTCGCAGTCAGCTATTGGTGGCTGGCAGTTAGCGGGGGCGGTCAGCGGTTGGTCGCCAGCAGATAGAAAGAGTGAGAACTGAAAACTGAGAACGGGCTCCTGCCCTACCGCTCCACCAGCCCGCGGGACGCCACTCCAATATTGTCGCGCGTCGTGTTCTTCACCACATACATCATCTCGTCGGCCTGGCGAATGATGTCATGTGGCGTCTGCGCGTCGTGCGGAAACGTTGCCAGTCCCATGCTGGCGCGCACGTTCAGATTCAGCGCCTGTTCCGCGCAAAAAGTTCCGGCACGCATTGAATCCTGCAGGCGTCGCGCCACCACCACCGCCTGATCTTTGCTGGTCTGCGGCAGCAGCACCACAAACTCGTCGCCTCCGTAGCGGAAAGCAAAATCGATCAGCCGCAGTTGCGCCTTGATCAGGTATCCGACTTCCGCCAGCAGGCGGCTTCCCACCAGATGCCCGTGCGTGTCGTTTACCTGCTTGAAGTGGTCGAGATCAATGAAGATCACGCTGAACTGGTACCCGAAGCGGCCCGAGCGGTACACCTCGGTCTCAAGCGTTTTATAAAGATGGCGCGCGTTGAACAGTCCCGTGCAATCGTCGGTGATCGTCAGTTCCTGAATCTTCTCCACCGCGCGCGCGTTCTCAATCGCGATCGCGGCGTAGTCGCACAGCGCCTGCAGGAAGAATAGCTCCTGCTCGCTCAGCCCCACGCTCGCATTCACCAGTTGAATCACGCCCAGCACGCGGTGCTTCGAGCGCAGCGGCACACAGATCACCGAGTGCGTCTGCAATTGCGTCAGTTCGTCCAGACGCGACGAAAACCGCGGGTCCGCCTGCACATCGGGCACCATCAAAGGCTGCCCATGTCTTGCCACCCAGCCGGCAATTCCCTCCCCTACCTTCAGCCTCTCCTTCGACAGCACGGCCGAGGCGGCTCCAACCGCGATGGCGAAATAGAGTTCGTCTTTCTCTTCGTCCACCATCAGCAGCGACCAGGTGTCGGGGCGGAAATATTCCGCCATCTTCTCCATGATGGTTTGCAGGATGGAATCGAGGTCGAGCGAGGACGTCAGAGCCTTCGCGACGTCGTGGAAGATCGTCAGCTCTTGGGACAGTCGAATTGGGGAAGTCCCGGCTGCCTCGGGCATTGCACTCCTCGTCCTGGTGGGAGATTACAAAATTATAGGTTTCGCCACACCACTCGGGCAACGAACGATAGTAACTAATCGGCCACGCGGAAGTACTTTTCCGGCTTGGGATCCCGCCGCCATAGCCTCACTCCAGGTTTGACCTCAATGCGCCGGATCGGCGACTCATCCCACTCATCGAATTCCGGAGGCATCATAGCCCCCTATGCTCACCAAACGCGACAGCGATTTTCTCGAACCATCGGTTGGCCTGCTTTGCAGTTGAAGGCCTTCTGGAATTCTTCCATATTCACCACCAGTCCGTTTACGCGGTACTTGCCCGGCGAATGCGGATCGGTTATGGCCCCCACTCGCAGGTTTTCGGGTCGATTGTTCTCGCATGCCCACTGTGCATTGCCGACGAAGAAACGCTGTTCCGGCGAGAGTCCATCGCGCGGCTCAAGCTTCATGTTCCGGGTCTGATCTTTCCAGGCCATCCAGGCAAGGATAAGTCCGCCGAGGTCCGCAATGTCTTCGCCTTCGGTTAGCTTGGAGTTGATCTTGATGTCGTCGACCACTACGTACTGCGCGTACTGATCGACGACGCATTGCGCTCGATCGGTGAAGTTCTTGGCGTCCTCCTTGGTCCACCAGTCTTTCAGGTTGCCGTGCGCGTCGAACTGGCGGCCTTGATCGTCGAAGCCATGCGTGAGTTCGTGGCCGATGGTGCCTCCCGTGTCGCCGTAGCCGGGGGCGTCGTCCATCTTCGGGTCATACAGCGGAGGTTGCAGCACGCCGGCGGGGAAGTTGATGGCGTTCATCCGGGAGTTGTAATAAGCATTAACGGTGGGCGGAGTCATATGCCACTCGCCGCGGTCGATCGGCTTGCCGATCTTATTCAATTCGCGTTTCGACTCAAAGGTCGTAGCACGCTGCACATTGCCCGCAAAATCGTCGGCCTTGATGTCGACGGAGCTGTAATCGCGCCATTTGTCCGGATATCCGATCTTGTTCACGATGGTGTGTAACTTCTCCAATGCTTGCTGCTTGGTGGCTGGACTCATCCAGGTTAGCGTGTTGATGTCCTCTTCCATGGACTGCTCGATCTGCTTCGTCATGAGGATGGTTTTCCGTTTCAGTTCGGCGCTGAATGCGCGGGCCACGTATTCCTGGCCGAGTGCTTCGCCGAGTTGATCGTCAACCAGCGTGACACAACGCTTCCAGCGCGGACGAAGTTGCGGAACGCCCCGCAGCGTCTTGCTGAAAAAGTTGAAGTTCTCGTTTACGAAGTCGTCGGAAAGATAGGGCGCGAGAGCGTGCGCCGTCTGCCAGCGCAAATAAGTCTTAATGTCTTCCAGGTTGAGCGTCTTGAGCTGCTTGTCCAGTTCCGCGTAGAACGCCGGTTGCGAGACGTTGAATGTATTCTGTGCGGGCAGCCCGATATCCTTGATGTAAATGGACCAATCGAAATCGGGTGTCATGGCCTGCAAGCCTTTGAAGTCAACCTTGTGGAAGAGCTTGTACGGGTCGCGCCGTTCGACCCGCGTTAAGGATGCCTTGGCAAGTGCGGTTTCGATCTCCAAAACTTTGGCGGCTTCGGCATTGGCAACGTCGGGTTTATCGCCGAGCAGCTCGAACATCTTCTGCACGTGGGCAACGTATTTGTTGCGGAGGTCAACGGACTTGTCGTCGGTCTTGGTGTAGTAGTCGCGATCAGGCAGGCCTAGGCCTCCGGCCCCGGCGAAGGCGATCACATTCTCCGAGTTTTCGTAGTCCTGGTTCGAGCCGAAACCGAAGAAAAAGCCCCCGCTTTGCTGCTTCGTGTGAAAGGTGGCTAGCAGCGCGGGCAGATCTTTCGTCGATCCCATGGCCGCGATCTGCTCGAGATAGGGCTGTAGCGGCTTAGCGCCCAGCTTGTTGACCGTCGCTTCGTCCATGCAGGCGCCGAAGTAGTCGCCGATCTTCTGCTGGTTGGCGTTGCGGCCAGCACTCTGCTTGGAGAGCTGGTCGAGAATGCCCCAGAGAAATTGCTGGTTGTCCTGGTAGAGCTTCCCGTAGACGCTCCAGCGCGGTTGGTCGGCCGGAATGGGATTGTTCTTCATCCATCCCCCGCAGGAATACTGGTAGAAGTCGACGCACGGATCGGCGGTTTTATCCATGGCGGTGACATCGAGTCCGGGTGTGTAGGGGAACGAGGTGAGTGGTTTCTCGGTTTGTGCTGATGCGGTAAGGGCGAGGGCAAAAAGGATGATCAGGAGGAGCAGTCTTCTCATTTGTCTCTCCGCGGCGAAAGGAAGTGTAATCGCAAGCAAGCGGGATGGCAAAGGCCGGGGACGTAACGCGATTCAACTCCCGCATAACAGGCTTCGCGAAAAACCCCACGATTTCTTGCATCCTCTTAGGAGGGTTCGCCTGCAAAGAGTAGAATTGCCTTCGTCGTCTGATCCCACAGGAGACTGGATTGCCGTCCTTCGGCGAAAAACTCAGGCTCGAACGCGAGAAGCGAAAAATCACGCTCGAGCAGATTTCCTCCACCACCAAGATCGGCACTCGCATGCTCCAGGCCCTGGAGGAAGAGAAATTCAGCCAGTTGCCCGGAGGCATTTTCAACAAGGGCTTCGTCCGCGCCTACGCGCGCACCCTCGGCCTCGACGAAGATCAAACGGTCGCCGACTACCTGGAAGCCTCCGGCGACGCTCCGCCCGTCCGAGTCGAATCCCCCACTCGCGAAAACGCCCGGGACAATACGCGCGCCAATGTGGCGCACGAACCGGAAAGCGGCCGCCTCGAGATTCGCGCCGAGGTCGCCTCGCGTCAGCTTCCCTGGGGCATCCTCGCCGTCGTTCTTCTCATCATTGCGCTGGGCCTTTCGCTTTGGAACTATCACCGCCAGCAAGAGCGTCTTACCAGCCAGTCCAAGCCCGCTCCACGCGCCTCGCAGATCGTCGAGCAATCCACTTCCCCGGCGGTCGCTCCTGGCTCAGCACCCCAGCCCTCGTCCGTCAGCGAGCCGATGAACCCGCCCCCCGTTGCCACGACTCCCCCTTCGGCGGAGGAGTCCCTGCCCACCGCTTCCCAGCCGTTACCAAACACAGCCGCGGCCACTTCTGCGCCAGCCGAATTTTTGGTCCTCCTTCACGCCCGGGATGAGAGTTGGGTATCGGTGTTTGTTGATGGCAAGCCCGCCGGCTCCGAGACTCTCGAGGCCGGCGATGAGCGCACCTTCCGCGGCCGCCAACGCGTTACCGTAAAGGCCGGCAATGCCGCCGCCCTCGACCTCCGGCTCAACGGAAGAGCGCTCCCCATCGTGGGAGATGTCGGCGAGGTCAAGACCATTACGATCGGCCCGGCCGGCATGATCCCTGGTACCGCCTCCACGCCCGCGCCGTGAGCCAACTCCCGTCCGCACCCTTTTCTTTTCTTTCATTTACCTGTGGCCCGCCGCCATTCAATGCACCCGCGTTCCACTCGATGGAGTCTCGCCGCCGCTTGTCGGTAGTGTCTGAAATGTGCGTTTAAGCGCGAAGCGCGTTCTTGACCACTGCTGCAACGGTTTCCCTGTTAATGCCGCGTCGTTTGCAATATGCGGACTCCAGCCACACCTCCAACAGTTTTGTGCCTTTGCTGGAATTGCAGGGACGGCAGCACAGTGCAATGTTCTCTCTGGTGATTATCCGAGCATCATTCACAATGTGTTCCCAGCTAGGACGATTCTCCGCTCCGAACACGATGCCACAATAGACGCAAGACTTGTCGCGCTGCCTGACCTCTTGCTCAAGCCAAACAGGAATGTTCCAGCGGTTCATTTGATGCAGAGTATAATGTCGAGAAAATCAGGCATACAGCAAAAGACCCGCTGGCAGGCGGGCTTCGCTGAAACTATCGGCGCTCAAATCCAATAGTAAAGGATGGTTGCGCCCATGTCCACGATCAATTCTGTTCGATCAATTACTGAGTCAAAACCCAAAACAGACGATTGGCAAACCGGCTTCACTGATGCAGCGGGAGAGCCGACGGAAGAAGTGCGAGAAATTATGCGCCGCAATTCAGAAGCGCTAGAGGAGATGATTACCAGCAAGAAAGTTCGAGTTTCGCGTTAACAGCGAACCATTGGAAATTGATACTCTTAAAAAACTGATGCCATTGTGGTAGCGCTCTAAAAGCTAAGCGCCCGCCTCCATCATCCCACACCGGCACTACTGTGCCGCGTAAATTTGCTGAGTTGGCACATACTTGCAATTCGGCAACAATCTGGTCTTGATCCTGAACCGACTTATGTTTGAAAGATGAATCGAGCAGAACGATTATCAGGTCTATGCCCTGTTCGTGGACGTGGGCAACTTGGAAGCGTGGCATACCGAACCTCCCATGCAGGCAGAAATTATACGCTGCGCTAGGAGAGCAGTTCCGTGATTGTCCACACATGATCGGTGAGGCCAGCTTCCATCGCAGGGGTGACGCGCAGCGATTTGTGAACGCGGCAGAAGTTGTAATAAGCGAAGTGCAACGCGACAGCGGCTTTCAGATTCGTCAACTTCTTAGAGAAAGCGTTCGTCAAGCGCGTGAATCGGCGGATCGCCATCCTCATCGTTAGGTTCTGACGTTCCACAAAGCTAGTCGAGATATGGTCAGGATCAGGGTTTCCAGTTCGAACCTTGGATATAACCTCCACGATTGGACTTGGGGAGTACCTCGCATTGTTGTCATTCTGGCCCCACTCGCCAAACAGTTTCACCACTTGAGCAAAATCGCAATCTAGGCCGAAGGCATCGGGAACGCCAGCGGTGTAGTGATGCAGACCGTCAGTAGTGATCTGCGGTCTGCCTTCGACACGTCCATACAAATCCCAGAGAAAAGTACGCGTATCTTCGCGGTGACGTTTTCCAACGTGGAAGGCGGGAACCAGTTTTGTGCTTGCGTCGATTGCGACGAATACCCACTGGTCGCCAACATCGGGAGAATCGCCCTTGCGAACGTGGCGATTTTTCTTCGCGACGTAAGTCCAAATTTCGTCGATCTGAATGTGCTTCAGGTGCAGGTTCCGCATTCTCGAATGCATGAGTGACTGGCAGCGCTCCCCGGCGCGAACGAGCAGTGACATGAGGGTATTTATATCCAGTCCGGTGATGCGCTGTGTACTGCGCAGCGAATTCCCTTCGATCAGGAGTTGGATGGCAAGTGCGGCCTTATCTGCCGTGATGTACATGCTTCCCAGCGTTCGCTCGTGGGCTTCGGTGTAGGTCCGCTTGCACTGCGGGCAACGGAATCGAAGCAGCCCATTCCGGTGTTTTCCGAAGCGTTGACAATGCACGTTGCAGGCCTCGCAAGTCATTGTTTTGGCGGATTTTGTTTCGTTCATCATGGTTTTAATATACAACGAGCGCTCGTTGTTTGTCAATATAAATCTGGGAAAATTCACGACTTTATCTCTTTACTTTTCTTTGGTTTGCAGCTAATTTTGATGGTGCGGACGGCGGGATTTGCACCCGCAAAACCCTTGCCGGATTAGCGGTTTTAGAGACCGCCGCGTTTGCTAGTTTCGCCACGTCCGCGTAAGGCCAAAGACACGAAGGGGAGCAGACGAACTGCTCCCCTTTCCCTTTGTGCTGGTGGGCTTCGGATTCTCACCTAACCGTGCGGCATGATTTCAGTCATACTCGCGTAGCTGCCGCATATGCAACGGAGGAAAATTTGGTCAGATTTATTTCCGATGGAGGGGAAGCGGAGAAAAATCCGCGCTTATTTTTCTCCGGTCTTAGGGTGACCGTAAGAGATACTGTACTTCTCTAAGAATGTTTCCAGTTCCTTGATTCGCTTCCGAATGCGATCCTCGCAGTAAGCAGTATGTGTGTTGTTCCGCGCACCACAGTCGCATTTGTGATCTGCAAGTTCCTTGAATGTCCAATTGTTCAGGATTCGAGCGTCCATCATTTTGAGGGTATCCGGTCGCTTGCTTGGTGCGCCCTTCCCGCTGTTAAGGCGGTTCAGATCACGGATCATCACCTTTGCCATGGAATATGAATAGTCTAGTTTGCTTACAAGCCAATCTCCGAAACCATCCTCATTTTTCCCGGTAAACTTGGGGCGTGGGAATCCAGGTATCCTTTGCAGAATCCAAGATTCAAATTCCCGTATTTCATTTAACAGTTTTGGGTTCTGATGGAATTGATCCTTCAATCCCGCTGAGCCACGGCGAATCGCAGCTAGCTCTAGTTCCATGCGGGAGATGTATGCAGCGACGATTGCGCTCGTGACGGGCTGTTTAACGGGATCAGGAAGGTGAGTTCGACAGTAGGTAATCTTCGCCTCTATGGTTGGTCCAAGCAGGCGGACCACTTCAGCTAGGTTTTCCCAAACTTCGTCGGAAGGCATCGCTCCCTTGATTCGGGCGCGAGGAAGGGATACGATTGAAGTGTCCAGTTTCAATCGAAAATGCCCCGGCCATCGCGCCGGGCTTTTCGTTTTCCATGGAAGTATATAACTATGGCGACGGTCATTGCGGAGTGGGATGATTCAGGGCAACTCAGATGCCTACGATGTGGTAGCGATAATTTCAGAGTCTTTAAAGTAAAGCGGCCAGTAGTGGGCACACTCGGGATTCGCGTTGAATGCCCCGAGGGTCATACGAGGCGCTTTTTGCAGGCTCGACCTAACCCGAAACGGAGACGTAAGACAGCGAAAAAGTAGGGCTATTACTCCGATTCTTTACGTGGTCTGCCCCCGCCGTGAGTCTTACGGCGGGCGGCGAGCTTGCGGAAGTAGTCAGAGCCGCGCTGGGCGGTCACAGAGCCGCCCTTGCGCCCTAACGTAGCGGCAGCCGGCAGTTTGGCTTGCTTGAGAAGATCGTCGGTGAGAGCCAGAGCGGAGCGGAGCAGTTCACGACAGCGAGCGGTACGGTTCTCTGGCAGTTCTGGCGTGGTGGCAAGAATCTGATCCGTTTCGGAGATGAGATTTTTGAGTGCTGCGAATTCTTTCCGCTGTGACATGAGTTCACGATACGGCGAGCGCTCGCTGTAACGCAAGAGTCCGCTGCTTTTCTTAAACGCACATTTCAGACACTACCCGCTTGTCCAATTTCGTTGCGCTCGCACCGCCATCTCTGGTACCGTTTTAAGGATATAAAGCCAGACCCGGGCAACAGCCCGCGGCGCTGTAAGCCTCCCTTATCGCACGCGGCTGCTCGTAATCACCTTGAGGAGGTACCAGTTTGCCAGCGAAGAATCGTTTTCTGTTTACTTCCGAGTCCGTCACCGAAGGCCATCCCGACAAGATCGCCGACCAGATTTCCGACGCCATTCTCGACGCCTGCCTGCGTGAAGATCCCACCAGCCGCGTCGCCTGTGAGACCCTCACCTGCACCGGCCTGGTCGTCATCGCCGGCGAAATCACCACCAAAGCCTACGTCGATTTTCAGAACACTGTCCGCGGCGTCGTCCAATCCATCGGCTACGACAATGCCGTCTACGGCTTCGACTCCAATACCTGCGCCGTGATCTCCAGCATCAACAAGCAGTCCGGCGATATCGCCATGGGCGTCGATACCGGCGGCGCCGGCGACCAGGGCATGATGTTCGGCTTCGCCTGCAATGAGACGCCCGAGCTGATGCCCCTGCCAATTTCGCTGGCCCACAAGCTCTGCCTGAAGCTTTCCGAAGTCCGCAAGAATGGCACCTGCCCTTACCTCCGCCCCGATGGCAAATCCCAGGTCACAGTCGAATATTCCGCGCCCGGCAAGGTAAAGCGCATCGATGCCGTCGTGGTCTCGACCCAGCATTCGGAGACGATCGGCAACGACGAACTTCGCGCCGACATTCTGAAGCACGTCATCCAGGCCGTCATTCCCGCCAACCTGCTCGACGAGGACACGAAGTACCACATCAATCCCACTGGCCGCTTCGTCATCGGCGGCCCCATGGGCGACTCCGGCCTCACCGGCCGCAAGATCATCGTCGATACTTACGGCGGCATGGGCCGTCACGGCGGCGGCGCATTCAGCGGCAAGGATCCGACCAAGGTCGACCGTTCCGCCGCTTACATGGCGCGCTACATCGCCAAGAACATCGTGGCCGCCGGTCTCGCCGATCGCTGCGAAGTGCAGCTCGCCTATGCCATCGGCGTCGCCGAGCCAGTCAGCGTGCTGGTCGACACTTTCGGCACCGAAAAGGTGGATGCTTCCATCATCCCCGATCTGGTCCGCGCCAATTTCAAGCTTAAGCCGCGCGACATCATCGACTCGCTCAACCTGCGCCGTCCGATCTATCGCAAGACAGCCGCCTACGGCCACTTCGGCCGCAACGACGCCGACTTCACGTGGGAGAAAACCGACAAGGCCGCCAAGCTGGCCGCCGACGCAGGCCTGAAACACCAGGAGCCCGTTGGCGCAAGAAAATAGAAAGGCTTCGAGCCACGAGCTTCGAGCTACGAGCAAACAGGTTTTGCTTGCTCATAGCTCGCGGCTCGAAGCTTGCAACTCAAAACGCAATCATCCGGGGATAGGAGAACATGGCGACATCGACAATCACCAGCGACGTTAAGAACTTCGAATTGGCCGATCTGGGCAAAAAGCGCATCGAATGGGCCAACCAGTCGATGAAGGTCTTGCAGATCATTCGTAAGGAATTCATCAAGAACCAGCCGCTCAAGGGCATTCGCATTTCGGCCTGCCTGCACGTCACCGCCGAAACCGCGAATCTCATGATCGCCCTTCGTGACGGCGGAGCCGACGCGGCCCTCTGCGCCTCCAACCCGCTCTCCACTCAGGACGACGTCGCCGCGAGCCTCGTGCGCGACTACAACATTCCCACCTTCGCCATCAAGGGAGAGGATAACGATTCTTACTACTCCCACATCATGGCCGCGCTCGACCACAAGCCGCAGATCACCATGGATGACGGCGCCGACCTCGTGGGCGTATTGCACACCAAGCGCAAAGCCGAACTGGCCGGCGTAATCGGAGGCACCGAAGAGACCACCACCGGTGTCATCCGCCTGCGCGCCATGGCCAAAGAAGGCGTGCTGCAATATCCGATCATCGCCGTCAACGACGCAGACACGAAGCACCTGTTCGACAACCGCTATGGCACCGGGCAATCGACGATTGACGGCATCATCCGCGCCACCAACTTCCTGCTCGCCGGATCGAAGTTCGTCGTGGCCGGTTACGGCTGGTGCGGCCGCGGCCTCGCCTCGCGCGCCCGCGGCGCTGGAGCCGAAGTCCTGATCACCGAAGTCGATCCCACCAAGGCGCTCGAAGCGGTCATGGACGGCTTCCGCGTCATGTCCATGGACGAAGCCGCCAAGTTAGGCGACGTTTTCTGCACCGTCACCGGCAACAAGAATGTTCTCGCCAAGCAGCACTTCGAAGTCATGAAAGACGGCGCGATCATCTCGAACTCCGGCCACTTCAATGTCGAGATCGACATCCCGTCGCTCGAGAAGATGTCCGGCTCCAAGCGCACTACGCGCACCTTCGTCGAGGAGTACACGATGAAGGACGGCCGCCGCATCAACCTGTTAGGCGAAGGCCGCCTCATCAACCTGTCCGCTGCCGAAGGCCACCCCGCATCGGTAATGGATATGAGCTTCGCCGACCAGGCTCTCTGCTGCGAGTACATGGTCAAGAACCACGCGTCACTCGAGAAGAAGGTCTACACAGTTCCAGCCGACCTGGACAAGCGAGTAGCCAAGCTGAAACTGGAATCGATGGGCATCAAGATCGACAGACTTACTCCAGAGCAGGAAGAGTACTTGGCCAGCTGGAACGAAGGAACATAGAAGCAGTTGTCAGTGGCCAGTTACCAGTGGCCAGTTGAAATCGGGTGCCCCATCCTGGTCGAGGTCTTTTGCGACAGGGTGGGGCCTTTGACTTTGGGGTCTACTTGGAGTGTGGCCAGGCTGCTCGTGTAGGGGCGAGCCGCGGGCATTCCTGCCGTCTCTGTCGTCACGATCTTGAAAGTTAAACTCTGTGTAGCCTTCCCACCCTTCCGGGCCTTCGCGCAACTAGGAAGCTCGCAATCCCCATAGCACGCCTTGTCAAGTCCTCTTTCGCCTCCCTAAAATCAGCTAACCCCCTTCGCCTGTTCCACTTCCAGGCACTGTACTTACATTGTCGTATTCCTAAAATTATTTTGTACATACTTTATTGACAATGCCGGACTGGATGGTGGCCCACCGAAACCTCGGTTTGGCGTGGGGTAAGCGCCCCACGATTGCTTGACAACGCGTGTTATTCTTTTTGTCCTCGCGTGACGAAAAGGTCTTTTCGCGGTCGCAATTCCGGCCATCCCAGGAAACTCGTATCCCTAAACAAAGCCCGCGGTTACAGCAATATGTACATACATATCTTTATGTATGATGTTCCACGTGGAACATTCTCGCCGGCTTCAAACCCGCTCCAACTACCATATCGGGGAAATTTATTTTTGGAGGGCTAACCCGACGATTTGGAAGGTTCACGCTCGGCCATGAATCTTGGCCCACCACCAGCGCACGCCCACAAACAGAAAACGCCAGTCGTGGAAGAACTCCGGAGCCTTGCCTTCGAAAGCATGCCCGATGAACTGGAAGATCCATCCAATGAGGAACAGAGCGAGGCCGTACAGCCACAACCGGTGGAAGAAGATGCTGGCGACAAAAACCGGCGCCGAAAGCAGAATGATCGGAATGCCCAGCGTGTGGCACAGCCGGTTTACGGGATGCCGATGACTGGAGCTGTATTGCGAGATCCACTGCTCGTTGGTGCGTCCGCCCAGCACGCGAGGGATAATATCACGACCAACTCGCAAAAAGAGGCCAGGCACCCCAACCATTCCTGCCGTTTGCGAATCACGCGGCCTCAGTCGTGCACCCAACCGTCCTCACATACCGGCCATCCACCTGACGCTCAGACATCTCCGGAGATCAAAAGGCCATCTTAACGGCGCCTCACGAGTCGC
Source organism: uncultured Acidobacteriaceae bacterium (assembly GCA_963791085.1). GTDB lineage: Bacteria > Acidobacteriota > Terriglobia > Terriglobales > Acidobacteriaceae > Acidiflorens. The sequence continues at coordinate 2,657,342 of CAWBQG010000001.1, forward strand.
CTTTGACGGTAGGATGTCCAACTTCTCATCAAAAGGAGTTTTGAGTCACGACGGATCCAAAGCAGTCCAACACAACCGGTGAAGACCAGAAAAACCAGGCTCACAAGAAAGAGAACAATCCCTTCAACAAGCAGGAAAAACACGGCGAGCAGCAACAGCATCGCGATCCGCAACACGACCAGCAACAGCAGGGCGGCACGCAATCCGTTCCGCGTCGTGGACCCGGGACCGAGGACGAAGACGATACCCAGGGACAGGAACGCAAACGCGCATAGCGGAACTCAAGCCTGTGAGGGTTCCAATCATTCGCGCCCATTGCGAATCAGTCGGCTCCGCCGCAAAGAGAAACGGCCGGCAGCTTCGCTGCCGGCGGTCATCACCGCTTGCGAGGAGAGCCGTTTAGCGGCCGTGACTGCCTCCGCCGTGAAAGCCTCCACCACCATGAGAGCCTGCTCCACCGCGGAAGCCGCCTCCGCCATGCGCGATCGCTGCGGGCGCGCGTCCTTCATAGCCGCGACCGGCGAACCCGCGACCGGCATACCCGCGGCCTACTGGGCCCCGCCCTTCAAACCCGCGGCCAACATATCCGTGGCCGTAGAATCCGGGATGATAAACTCCATGGTCCCAATATGGACGTCCCCAACCGTGGTACCAGGGGCCGGCGCCAATAAAGACTCCACCCGTGAACCACTCTGGGCCGTAGTATCCGTAGGGCGCACAGGCATACGGATAGTAGTCGTAATACCCGTAGGAGCAAACCGGCGGCCCGGCGACGTATCCGGGGCCAACGCCGATGCCCACGCCAACTCTGACCTGCGCCTGCGCGTATGCGAGCGGCAGAAGCATCAGCAGGCTGAACAGTGTTAAATATCTCAGGTATTTCATGGTGAACCTCCTTACTTTCCTTCCGGCTCTAGCCGGCTTGAGGTCCTTCAGCTTTTCTCTTCTGAAGCGCCTACTCATTTGAACCCGGAGGCGCGAAAAAGTTTCGCAAAACGGAGTGGCTGATTTCAGCCATCCTGCGTGAAATCAGCCACTTGCAGGGATACACTGCGACCGGGCCCACCAGTACTCCACTGCTTTTCGAATACGCGGAGTTAGAATCACGGAATGTACCACTACAATCCCTCGATCGCCCTTGAAGAGTTGACGGAAGAATCAACGCTCCCCAATCCCGTTCATGTGCGGGACATGCTTCTGCGCAAAAAGCTCAACGCCGACCAGGCGCTCGAACTAAACCGTATCTTCGTCGAGTACCAGAAGTTCTTCGGCGAGACGCAGAAGCTGGGAAAAGAGATTCTGAAGCGGCTGGCGGAATAGCTGCACCTGTTGTTGTTTCGCTGGCGTAGAACGTCAGGTGCGCTCGAGAAACAGCTTCGCCAGCGCTTGCGCCTGCTGCCATTTTTCCGGGATCGCCTGAGGCGGGAACAACGCGTTGTGGCGATAGACGAGTAACCACCGCCCAGCTTTCTCGATTGACCAGTTGGCCTCAGGATCGGATGCCGTTAAGCGCTCCACGAAAGACGGGCTGAAAAACGCCCGGATTGCGATTTCATCCTTGGCGTGCAGCAAATATCGATGGCCGAAATCTGACGCCGAGTCAAGGTGAATTGGTGTCGTATCCGAGGCCATCGGCGTGCCATCCAATGCGTCCGCTGGCGTCATACGAAAATCAGGAGTGCTGTCCGCTGGCGCCGCGAAGGCAGTCACCGTCTGATTACACATCGCGCCGCCTTGAACTTGGCCAGAATGGCCGAAGCTGTTCGCGAAGTCGAACAGAAGCCGTGACGGCGAATTGACGCGATCGCCGAAGAGGTTTGTGATTTTGCCGCCGCTGCCCCTCGAGAACAAGTTCAGATGCTTTTTGTCGTCGTCGCTGATCGGGTTGAGACCCTGCAGGGCGATGAGGCTCACCTGAGCGGCCGCAGAGCGGAATCGGAACGCGCGCGAACGTGTGAAATAAACGATGCCCACGACCAGGATCACCAACCCTGGACCGAGAATCAGTACCCACCATTCGCCGGACCAATCCATGTGAACCGTTTACTGTACCGGATGGGGAGTTCCGGGTAAATCGCGTTCTCGACTCCCGCGTGTGCTCTGCGCTGGACACGCTAAGGCGTCCCAGCCCTATGCGAGTCAGTAGCCGCGGCCACGCGAGCGTGGACAGGAGCGTCCGCGCCCACACGGGACATCATTTACAATCAACAATTCCCTTTTGATTGGAAGGTTTAACTATGCATCGGTGGTCTGAACTTTTTATTCCTACTTTGCGCGAGGCTCCGGCGGACGCCGAGGTCGCCAGCCATAAGCTGCTGGTGCGGGCCGGTTACATACGGCAACTGGGCGCGGGCATTTACTCCTTTTTGTTTCTGGGCAACCGGGCGGCGCAGAAAATCATGCGGGTTGTCCGCGAGGAGATGGACAAGATCGGGCAGGAGTTCCTTCTGCCCACGCTTCATCCGCGCGACATCTGGGAGGAGAGCGGGCGCTGGACGGTGATGGGTGAAAACATGTTTCGCCTGAAGGACCGCAAGGGCGCGGATCTGTGCCTGGGCATGACACACGAGGAAATCATGACCGACATTGCGCGCAAGGAACTCCGTAGCTACAAGCAGCTGCCGCAAATCTGGTATCAGATTCAGACGAAGTTTCGCGACGAGGCGCGGCCGAAGTCGGGCCTGCTGCGGGTGCGCCAGTTCATTATGAAGGACGCGTACTCGTTTGACCTGGATGCGGCCGGGCTCGACGTCTCCTACCAGAAGCACTACGACACCTATTGCCGCATTTTCGACCGCTGCGGGCTGAAGTATCTGGTGATTGACGCGCATTCCGGCGCGATGGGGGGATCGCAGTCGCAGGAATTCATGGTGCGCACTCCGGCGGGCGAGGATCTGGTGGTCAGCTGCGAGACTTGCGGCTACGCAGCGAATATCGAGAAGGCCACGTCGAAACTGGCGCCGGTAGAGGATTTGAAAGCCGAGGGCGACGGCAAGCCGATGCTCATCCATACGCCGGGCAAGGGCGCGATCGCCGACGTGGCCGAGTTCCTGGGGATTTCTGCTTTGCAGGACATCAAGGCGGTAGCCTATATGGCGCAGAATCCGGGTGAGCGGGGTCAGACCGTCGAACAACCGGTGATCGTATTCCTGCGCGGCGAACACACCGTGAACGAAACCAAGTTGCTGACACTTGTGAAGGCGGCGAATGCGCGCCCGATGCAGGCTGAGGAGATCGAAAAATACTTTCAGGGCCCGGCGGGATTTATCGGGCCGATCGGCGTCGTGGTGCGTCCGAAGGAGTTGCTGGGCGAGTGGGACACAAAGAAATTGCCCGCCGATGGACGCTCGGCTACGGTGGTTCTCGATGAAGCGCTGGTCGGGCGCGTCAATATGATTTGCGGGGCCAACAAGCTGGACTACCACCTGAAAAACGTCACTCCCGGGAAGGATTTTCAATGGACCGTCGCGGCCGACGTCCGCAGCGTGAGTGCGGGCGAGGGCTGCCCCAAATGCGGCGCGGCCTTGCGCATTGATACGGCGGTCGAGATTGGGCACATCTTCAAGCTGGGGTACAAGTATTCGCACTCCATGGGCGCCACGGTGCTTGACCGCAACGGTAAGGAAGTTGCTCCCATCATGGGGAGCTATGGCATTGGCATTGAGCGCATTCTAACCGCGGCCGTTGAACAATCAAACGACCCGAACGGCTTCTGGCTGGCGCCTGCGATCGCCCCGTTTGATGTGGTTGTCGTGAGTACGAACAGCGGGGATGAGAAGATTCGCACCACCGCCGAGGACATCGCCCGCCAACTTGAGGCGGCCGGACTGGACGTGTTACTAGACGACAGGGACGAACGGCCCGGGGTTAAGTTCAAAGACGCTGACCTGGTGGGCATACCCTTTCGTGTCAATGTGGGGAAAAAGGTTACCGAAGGCATGGTCGAGGTGGTTCGGCGCTCGACTCTGGAGAGGGCGGACGTTAACATTTCAGCCATAACCGATCATCTCCGCGGGCTGGTGTGAGAACCGGCCTGGGGCTGGGCTGCGAGGCAGGAAACGGGGTTTTAGGGACCCGCGCTCGCAACCGGCGATTGAAGAGCGAATGTTATGGCGACACTGAGACTAGTCTTGGGCTTTGCCGTGTTTGCGTTGGTGGGCTTGGTATGCCTCAAATTGATTCCACCCTTTTTCTCCAATTACGAGTTGGAGGATGCGATTAAGACCGACGCTCTGCAGGCGACATATAGCACACGGTCGGAAGAAGACATCCGCACTGCCGTGATCAAGCATGCGCGCGATTATGATATTGAGCTGACACCCAAGCAGGTGCACGTGACGCGAGTTGGCAGCTTCGGCAATGGCACCCTGACCATCGAAGCCGACTACAGCGTGCCCCTCGATTTTCCTGGCTACTCGACGAGTTTGGATTTCCATCCTTCCAGCAACAATCGGGGCGTGTTTTAGGCCCGGCCTCGGGGCTCAGGGTTCTGGCCCTGGGGAAACGGTTTCGCGTTGCCCCCCTTCTTCGGCTTTCGGCGGAAGAATCTCGCACACCCTGTATTCCCGTTGACACGCATCTAATTGCATGAGGCGGCTTCTGATTTAGAATCTACCTGCAACTCCAATCATTTGCAGGCGGCATTTCGGGCCCGTTGCCTCGGACCGGAAATTGCTGTTCCAGACTGGAAACAACCACTCATCGTGGCAATCCGATTGAAAATTCCGGGGGCTCGACGGGGCGGAGGCGCGAAAAGCCGCTTGCGGATCAAGGACCCGGTCGTGCGCTATGCGTTCGTCGCGTTCTTATCGCTGTCGCTGGCAGTGATCGGCGTTTTTGCCTACTGGTATGTAAAGTACGACCGCATTATCGAGCAGCGGTTCCGAGGGCCGGTGTTCGCGACGTCGGCGAAGATCTACGCCAGTCCGAGGGTGGTGCGTGTCGGGTCCAAAGACACGATTAACGACATCGCGGCCGAGTTGCGTCGCGCCGGATACACGGAGAAAGAAGGCGAGTCGCGGCTCGGGAGCTATCGGGCACACGGCGGGACGATCGATGTATTGCCCGGGCCGGAATCCTATCACGCCCAGGAACCGGCAAAGATCATCATTGCGGATGGCGCGGTAACTGAAATCTCCAGCCGCTCGGCTGGTGACCTGGAAGCTTACGAGCTGGAGCCGCAGCCGTTAGCTTCACTGTTCGACGCCGAGCAGCGCTCAAAGCGCGAACTGGTGACGTACGACCACATTCCCAAGGTGATGGTGGAGGCCGTGACCTCCATCGAGGACCGGCGTTTCTTCCAGCACAGCGGCGTGAATTTCATGCGGCTGGTCGAAGCCGCGTGGGTTGACTTCACGCACCAGCGTCACCAGCAAGGCGGATCGACGATCACGATGCAGCTTTCGCGGGCGTTCTTTCTGAGTCCGGAGAAGACGTTCAAGCGGAAGATGATTGAAATGCTGATCGCGGTCGAGCTCGAACAGAAATTTTCGAAGCAGCAGATCTTCGAGTTTTATGCGAATCGGGTGGATTTGGGGCAGCGCGGCTCGTTCACGATCTCGGGCTTCGCCGAGGGCGCGCATTCCTATTTCAATAAAGACCTGAAAGACATCACGCTGCCGGAAGCGGCGCTGCTGGCGGGTTTGATTCAGGCTCCGAGCTATCTTTCGCCGTATCGGCATCCCGAACGGGCACAAGAGCGGCGCAACACGGTGCTGGAGGCAATGGTCGAAACGGGCGCCATCACACGCGCCCAGGCTGATAAAGCGAAGGCCACGAAGATGAATCTGGCCCCGCCCAACGTGGAAGCAAGCGACGCGCCTTACTTCGTCGACATGGTGCGCGACGCGGTTCTCAGCAGGCTTAACGAGCGCGAAGTAAACGAACAGCAGTTCCGCATTTACACGACGCTCGATCCCGAGTTGCAACGGGCGGCCGCGATGGCGGTCGAGACGGGCATCAAACTGGTGGACGACCAGGTCACCAAGATGCGCACCAAGCGCACGAAAGTCGCGGGCAAGTGGGAAACAACAGTTGCTCAAGGCCCGCAGGCGCAGGTTGCGCTGGTGGCAATGGATCCGCGTACGGGAGAGATCAAGGCGCTGGTCGGCGGTAGGAATTACGCGGCAAGCCAGCTGAATCACGCTTTGGCAAAGCGGCCCACCGGATCAATTTTCAAACCGTTTGTTTATGCGGCGGCCATGAATACGGCGGTGGATGGAGCGGGCACCGTGATGACGCCGGCGTCGATTGTGAGCGACCGGCCGACTACGTTCGCCTATGGCGACCAGATCTATGAGCCGCGCAATTACAAGGAGGAGTACCACGGCGATGTGACGTTGCGCTTCGCGCTGGCGCTTTCGTTGAACAACGCCACGGTAAAAGTGGCGGAGGGGGTCGGCTACGACAAAGTGGCCGATCTGGCTAAGTCGGCGGGAATTATGTCGGTGAAGGCGACGCCGGCAATGGCGCTGGGCGCTTATGACGCAACGCCGGTCGATATGACCGCAGCCTACACGACGTTTGCGAACGGCGGCGTCCGGCTGTCGCCGGTGTTGGTGAGTTCTGTTCGCAACGCGCAGGGTGACGTGATTGTGAACTTCCCGGCCGAGCGAAAAGAGGTGCTGGACCCGCGGATCGCGTTCGTGATGACGCGCATGCTCGAGGGAGTCGTGAACTTTGGGACCGCATACGGCGTCCGCCAGCGCGGTTTCACGGCGCCGGCCGCCGGCAAGACGGGAACTTCGCACGACGGGTGGTTCGCCGGTTACACCAGCAATCTGCTCTGCATCGTGTGGGTGGGATACGACGATTACAGCGATATCCGCCTGAGCGGAGCGCAGACGGCGGCGCCGATCTGGGCGGAGTTCATGAAAAAAGCAGTGACGCTGCCCCCATACGAGGATGTGAAGGCCTTTACGCAGCCGGAAGGCGTGGTGGATGTCGAACTGGATAAAATCACCAATCGGCTGGCAACGCCTTCCTGCCCCGACACTTATACGATTGCCTTTGTGGCGGGCACCGAACCGCGCGACACCTGCGACCAAAGCACAGGCATGCAGGGATTCTTCTCGCGCATATTCGGCGGAAAGTCGGAAACCGCGCTGCCGCCGCCCAATGGGAACCAACCGGCGGCCGGCGGTGTCCAATCCGAGGAAGAAGGCAAGAAAAAGAAGGGCTTCTTCGGTAAGATTGCGGATGTATTCAAGGGGGATCGCGGGCAGGACAAGGGTGACAAGAACGCACCCCCGCCGTCTAAACCAGCGAAGAGTAACCCTCCGCCGCCGTAAGCGGCAGGGGTGCGGCAAATGCGGGAGGTCGCTTATGCAGTCCTCACCTTCGGCAACGCTGTGGGGCGTTGCTACGTCGACCATGCTGTTGTTTGCCCTGCCGATTTTCACGGCGTCGATCCTGCCCGTCCTGGCAGTTGTTCCTTTACATGCTCAGAGCCTGGAACAACTGGCGGTCGGGCCTCCGCAAGTCCATCGCGTTGAACCCCCAGCGGCAAGCGCAACTGCCAAGGAGTTGGAGAATGTCGGCGACGCGCTGCAATCCGACAAGGACTATTTGGACGCGATCGACTATTACCAGGCGGCCCTGGCGAAGGATCCTCACAATGCCGTGTTGATGAATAAGATCGGCATCTCGCAGTTACAAATGCGCCGCTACAAAGATGCGAAGAAGAGCTTTGATCGTGCTATCCGCACCGACAAGACCTATGCCAACGCTTATGCCAACATGGGCGTCGTCTATTACGAAGAGACGAGTTTCGGCCGGTCGATTCGGTATTACGACAAAGCGATCTTGCTCGATAAAAATGAAGCCGTGTTCTATAACAACCGGGCCGCTTCGTTGTTTTCAAAAAAAGAGTTCGAGAAGGCTAGCGCAGATTATGCGAAAGCTCTGCAGCTCGACCACGACATTTTCGAGCGTAGCGAGCGAGGTGGGGGCGTGCAGGCGCGGCTGCCGTCACCGGAGGACCGGGCGCATTACGACTATGTTCTGGCGAAGTTGTACGCGCGAAATGGGATGCCCGACCGTTCCCTCCATTACTTAAGGAAGGCGATGGAAGACGGCTATAAGGACATCAAGAATGTCTATAAGGACGACGAATTCAGCGCGCTGCGGAAGGATCCCCGGTTTGCCGAGCTGATGGCGTCGAAGCCCGTGTCGATTCCGGAGTAAGGCGGCGCCCACTCATTTGACAATGCATGCGAGGCCGCGATGACGGAAGCGGAGTTTAAGAAACATCTCGATGCGGCGGAAAAGAGCCCGAAAGAAATTGCGGCCGCGGTTTCTGGTCTCTCGGAAAAAGTACTGCGCCACAAACCTTCCCCAGAAAAGTGGTGCGTGCTCGAGGTCCTCGGCCACCTCGCGGATGTCGAGATCGTTTATGGATATCGCTTGCGGCAGATGCCGGCAGATGCAAAGCCCGTGATTGCGCCAATTGATCAGGATGCGTGGACTCGCAATCTCAACTATCTGGACTCGCCGGTTTCGGAACTGGTCGCGTTCTTACGGCTTGGCGCGTCATTACAATTTGCGTTTGCTGCGAAGTCTTAAGGGTTCCGGCCTGTCCAAATCGGCCTTTCACCCGGAAATGCAACGGGAGATGACCGTAGCCGATCTTGTAGAGAGGATGGGCGGCCACGGCGCGGCGCACCTTCAGCAGATTGAAAAGTTGAAGTCAGCGGCGAGCAGCAAGTAGTGCTCTGGGGAAGGCGGACCGATCTCAACCCACAGGCCAGCCAAATAGCCTGCAAGTCGATGCTGCGCGGCCGGAATCTCAGTCGTGCGTGGCCCCTTGTTTTTGAAGCAGTTAGAAGCGCCGCAGAAAATCTTGGAGGGCCTCGAAACTTTGGCGACGGGCCGGGGTTTGCTCCGATATTCCTCCTGAAAACAGACAGGGTGAGTAAGGAGAAACGCCCCACCGGTTGCAAACCCGAGCACGCCCCAAGCAAGCAACCGGTGGGGACTTTTCCAAGGCGCTGGGCCTTAGGGTCTTGGGCTCAGAATTTCCCCTCAGACCTACGGCGTTCCCAAAATTAATTGCGTTCCGACCCCCGGAGTCACACAATATCGCTGAGCTTTGTCCTCATTCGGTACGATAATGAGCTCATGCAGAACGGAAGTCCACAACCCCACCCCGGACCGTTTCGGATGATGAAGGTGGACGCGGAGTCAGCTGGAATCCTGGTCGCAATCGGGTTCTTTGTGATGGGATTCGTCAGCGTACCGATCGCGAAGGGATTCCTTGTGGGGGCATTTTTCTTGGGGATTGGAGTGGCGGCGGTCCTGTGGTTGATCCGCAAGAGGAGGGATTCCCGGCCGGTGGGCACCCGGATCTTTGATCTTGAGAAAAGGCCAGATACTAAGGCTAGGTGCCCGAGGTTCTAGCCACCCCTTTCTGAGGTGTAGTCCTCCACCGCCTTTTTCCATTTTCCCTGAGCTCTCAGGATATATTCCACCGCATCGCGAGCCGCGCCTTCTCCGCCGGCGTGCGCCGTCACCCAGTGGGCTTCAGCCTTCACTTCGGGGCGGGCGTTTTTGACGGCGATGGCGAAGCCGCACTTGCGCATCACGGGAAGGTCAATGACGTCGTCGCCCACGAAGGCCGCTTCGGCCGCGCTGATTCCGTCCTTTGCGAGAATCTGCTCGAACACCACGGCCTTGTGCTGAATGCCCTGGTGCACATGATCGATTTTCAGATCACGCACGCGCAAGGCAACCGTTTCTGAGATGCGCTTGGTGATGACGCCAGTTTTGATGCCGGCGAGCCGGGCGAGCGAAATGCCGGTGCCGTCGTGAGCGTGAAAGCCTTTGGCTTCGATGAGAGTGGTGCTGTGGAGCCCGAAGCCACCTTGCCCGCCGTGTTGAGCCGATTGCTCCAGCACGCTTTGCTGAGCGCCGGAAGCCGAGGGGAAGATCCAGATCTTGCCGTCGGTAAGAACGCCGTCAACGTCGAAGAGAATGAGTTTGATCTTGCGGGCGCGAGCGGTAGCAGATGGTTTAGGCATCGCCGCGATTTTAGCAGGCTGTAACCCCGCTCGCGATGCGACGGCGCCCTTGCAAGCCGGCCCTGCGAACCGGGGATTTTCAACGGCGGGGAGCCAAACGACAGGAAGCTTTCTGCCGAGTTTTTCGAAGTCACGGTCGGCGGTAACGAGGGTAGCGCGATTCTGCAGGGCCAGAGCGGCAGCGATGCAATAGGCGAACATTTTACGAAACCATCGATTCCCGCTACAATCTCCCTCATGCAGTCCGCCGTCCTCCCTTCCCTTGCCTGGGCGCATCCACTGGTTCGGGAGTGGTTTGTCTCGCGCTTCGGAACTCCCACTGAGCCGCAGGAGCAGGGCTGGCCCCACATTCTTGCCGGCCACACCACGCTGATCTCGGCTCCCACGGGCTCCGGTAAAACGCTGGCTGCGTTCCTGGCCTGCATTGACCGGCTCGTGCGCAAAGCCCTGGCGGGCGACCTGCGCGACCGCACCGAAGTCCTCTACGTTTCTCCGCTCAAGGCCCTCGGCAACGACATTCAGAAGAACCTCGAAATTCCGCTTGGGGAAATTCTGCAGATGGCGGGCGAGCGCGGCCTTCTGATGCCTGAGATTCGCACTGCCGTGCGCACCGGCGACACGCTCGCCAAAGACCGCCGGCTGATGCTGCGCCGCCCGCCGCACATTCTGGTGACGACTCCCGAGTCGCTCTACATTCTGCTGACCGCCGAAAAGAGCCGTGCCGTCCTGCGCACCGTAGAAACGGTAATCGTGGACGAGATTCACGCCGTCGCCGATGACAAGCGCGGCGTGCACCTTTCGCTCTCGCTCGAGCGTCTACAGGCCCTCACCGACCGTCCGCCGGCGCGCATCGGGCTTTCCGCGACGCAGAAGCCGATCGAGGAGGTGGCGCGGTTTCTGGCAGGCAATTCGGACGCGCAAGACATCCGCCCTGAACCGGTAATCGTCAACATAGGACACAAGCGCACGCTCGATCTCGGAGTTGAGGTCCCGCGCTCGGAGCTGGGGCCGGTCGCCTCGAACGAAATGTGGGACGAGATCTACGAGCGGATTGTGGAACTGGTGAATGCGCACCGCTCGACGCTGGTGTTTGTGAACACGCGGCGCCTCTCGGAGCGCATGTCGCATCATCTGGCTGAACGGCTGGGCCCGGAAAATGTTGCCGCGCATCACGGAAGTTTGTCGCGCAAGCTGCGGCTGGAAGCGGAACGCAAGCTGAAAGAGGGCGAGGTCAGGGTGCTGGTGGCGACCGCGTCGCTTGAGCTGGGGATTGATGTAGGCACGGTCGATCTGGTGTGCCAAATCAGTTCTCCGCGGTCGATCGCCGTGGCTTTGCAGCGCGTGGGACGCAGCGGGCACTGGCGAGGCGCGGTTCCCAAAGGGCGATTCTTCGTTACGACACGCGACGATCTCGCCGAGTGCGCGGTGCTGGTGCGCGCGATTCGATCGGGAGAGTTGGATCGCCTGATTTTTCCCGAGGCGTCACTGGATGTGCTGGCGCAGCAGATTGTAGCGTGCTGCGTCGTCTCTCGGAGTGCGGTCCCTGGTGGCGCGGGCGACCCAGCGGCGGTTGCGGGGGCAACTGGCCTCCGCCGGCGAGGCCAAGATGGCCTTGCAACAGCCGGCGAGGACGCCGGCGCTACCCACGATGGCTGGGACGAAGACGAACTCTTCGCGCTCGTCAAGCGCGCCTATCCCTTCCGCAATCTTTCCCGCTCCACGTTTGATGCCGTCGTCGAGATGTTGTCTGAAGGAATCTCCGCGCAGCGCGGCCGCTATGGCGCCTATCTGCATCATGACCGCATCAATCGCAAACTCCGCGCCCGCCGCGGAGCGCGTCTTGCCGCCCTCACCAGCGGAGGCGCGATTCCCGACAACGCCTTGTTCACGGTCGTCGCCGAGCCCGAGGGCACCGTGGTCGGTACTGTCGATGAAGACTTCGCCGTCGAGAGCATGGCCGGCGAAGTCATGCTGTTGGGCAACACCTCGTGGCGGATTCGCCGGATTGAGGGCAGGTCATCGCGCATCGTGGTCGAAGATGCCCATGGCGCGCCGCCGGGAATTCCCTTCTGGCGAGGCGAAGCCCCGGCGCGCACCTCGGAGCTGTCCGCCCAACTCGGCCAGTTACGCAAGGACATCAGCGATCGCCTGCCGGGCGTGGTTCCCGTCGAAGGCTGGCGCAATTTGCCGGTCGTCGCCGAAGCGGTCGAATGGCTGCGCGGAGAATGCGGGCTTGACCAGGCAGGCGCCGAGCAACTGATTCAGTACGTGCTCGAAGGCCGCGCCGTGTTGGGCGATGTGCCCACGCAAACCACCGTGATCGCTGAGCGCTTCTTCGACGAGGGCGGCGGAATGCAGTTGATTATCCACGCGCCCTTCGGCGGCCGTATCAACAAGGCCTGGGGACTCGCTCTGCGCAAGCGCTTCTGCCGAGGCTTCAATTTTGAGTTGCAGGCCGCCGCTACCGACAACGGCCTGAATATCGCCCTCGCCGAGCAGCACAGCTTCCCTCTCGCCGACGTTTTTCAGTTTTTGCATTCCGAAAGCATGGCGCCCATTCTTGAGCAGGCCGCGCTCGCCTCGCCGATCTTTCAGACGCGCTGGCGCTGGGATGCCACGCGCGCTCTCGCCCTGCTGCGCTTTCAGGGAGGCAAGAAAGTCCCGCCGCAGATTCAGCGCATCCGGTCCGACGATTTGCTGGCTTCGGTTTTCCCCGACGTCGCCGCCTGCTTCGAGAACATTGAGGGCGATATCAAGATTCCCGATCACCCGCTGGTCGGCGAAGTGATGAAAGATGTGCTCACCGAAGCGCTCGATATCGACGGCCTGCGCGACGTGCTGCGCGGAATCGAAGACGGCCGCATTCGCTGCCTCGCCGTCGATACCCCCGTGCCCTCGCAGTTCTCGCATGAAATTTTGAATGCGAATCCGTATGCCTATCTCGATGACGCTCCGCTCGAAGAACGGCGCGCGCGCGCGGTCGAAATGCGTCGTGTGCTGCCGCAGGCCGTGCTCGAAGAAGTTGGAGGACTCGACCCGGCCGCGATCGCGCTGGTCGAAGCCGAGGCGTGGCCCGATATCCGCGACGCCGATGAGTTGCACGATGCGCTGCATACGCTCGTGGCAGTGCCGGAAAGCAGCTCTCAGTTCCCAGTTGTCAGTTCTCAGGAAGGCAGTTCTCAGTTCGCAGTTCCCAGTTCGCAGCGAACCCTTACGACGGTTGGATGGGAGGCATTCTTCGAGCGATTGGTCGCGGAACAGCGCGCGATTGTCGCTGAAGTGGGCGAGCGCAAGTTCTGGGTCGCGACTGAGCGAGCGGAGATGTTTGCTGCTCTGCATGCAGAATCGGCATCCGCGGGCGAGGGCGCCCGCGCCACATCCAGAGACGAAGCGGTGCTGATGGCAGTGCAGGGATGGATGACGCATCTCGGGCCGACGACGGCGGCAGAAATCGGCGGCCTGCTCGGCGTCGCTTCCTCCGAGATCGAGAAGGCGTTGCTTCGGATCGAGGCCAGCGGAACCATTCTGCGCGGCAAGTTCCGGCCTGAGACTGGTCGAACTGCGCTCGCTTTGGGCGGGGCAGAGTCCCGTCCCAACACATCCTCATACGAACCCGAAACCGAGTGGTGCGAGCGCCGCCTGCTGGCTCGCATCCATCGGCTGACGGTCGCTACCCTGCGCAAGCAGATTGAGCCTGTCACCGCTGCGCAATTCATGAACTGGCTGTTGCGCTGGCAGCATATCGCTCCCGGAACGCAGGTGCGCGGCGAGCATGGGATGCTCGAGGTCATTCGCCAATTGCAGGGATTCGAAATCCCCGCCAATGCCTGGGAGCGGTTTATATTGGCGCGGAGAATCTCCGACTACGATCCCGCTCATTTGGATCAGCTTTGCCTCAGCGGCGTCGTGGGTTGGGGCCGTTTGTCGCCGCATCCGGCGACGCTCGACGCGGACCTCGCGGCCGGTCGCCACAGTTCAGGATCGGATGGCGATGATGGTGCGAACGGCGAGCGTGCACACAGACAGCGGCGCGTGATTCCTACGCGTGTCGCGCCGATTGCGTTCTTTGTGCGCGGGGATGCCGACTGGATGCGTCCGCATCATCCCGGCGCCGAAGACTCGGGAACCTCATTCCTGAGTTCGGCGGCGAGCGCGTTGCTCGAACTGCTCAAGCAGCGCGGAGCCTTGTTCTTTCCCGACATGGTGCGCGCGACCGGCAAGCTCAAGGCAGAAGTCGAAACCGGGCTGTGGGAGCTGGTTGCGGCCGGTCTCGTCACAGCCGATGGATTCGAAAATCTGCGCGCGCTGGTAACACCGAAAAACCTGAGCAGCAGCGCGAGCGTGGCTGGTCTGAAGATGGCTGGATGGCAACTGGCAAAAGCTCGTCGTCCCCGGCACGCGCCCGGACGATGGTCGCTGCTGTTCGCCGAGGGCGCAGCGGAGCGCGATCGCAGCGTCGAATCCTGCTGCTGGATGCTGCTGCGCCGCTATGGTGTTGTGTTTCGCGATCTGCTCGCGCGGGAGACAAATTTGCCGCGCTGGCGCGAATTGCAGATCGGCTTCCGTCGTCTGGAAGATCGCGGCGAAGTGCGCGGCGGACGCTTTGTCAGCGGCTTTCAGGGCGAGCAGTTCGCGCTCCCAGTAGCAGTAGAATCGCTGCGCGCCAATCGTAAAGCTGCAATGAGTGGAGAGCGAGTTGTGATTGCCGCAGCAGATCCGCTGAATCTGGTTGGAGTCATCGTTCCCGGCGAGCGCATTCCGGCAATCTCAGGCCGCAGCGTAGCCTTCCGCGACGGCGTCTGGGATCCAGAGGTGGAGATTCCGGAAGCAGCAATATCGTAGATCAGTTCTCAGTTCTCAACTCTCAGTTCGCAGAACCCAGTTCTCGGTTTCCTCCCCCTTGGCCCGGTCTTTTGGAATCATAGATTTAGCGACATTTTCGGTAGTGGGTCAATTCAGTGCACAAATGACCCACTACCACATTTTCCGCCAGATCTTTGAGAAATAAGTGGTTGGCTGTAAGGTATTTTGGAATCAATGGGTTAGGTGTATTTTTTGGTCATTTTTGCAGGAGATTTCCGCCAGATCTTTGAGGAATAAGGAGATAGGTGGAAGCCCGCGGAATTCCCTATGAAAAATGGGCTCTCACGGGAGGCGGAGCGACAGCAAAGTCTGGGGGTTCAGGTAGACTCCCTGCCAGCGCACGGCCAGATGCAGATGCGGGCCAGTGGCGCGGCCGGTACCTCCGCTGAGGGCGATGGGCTGGCCTTTTTCTACCGTGTCGCCTTCCTTGACCAGGAATTTCGACAGGTGCAGGTAGAGCGTAAGGAGGCCCTGGCCGTGGTCGATGACGACGCAATTGCCTTCGAAAAACAACGGCTGCGCCAGAATGATTTTGCCGCGGTTGACGGCGGCGACCATGGTTCCCGGCCCGACGCGAAAATCGAGGCCCTGATGCGTGCTTTTGACGGTGCCATTGAAAACGCGCTGCACTCCGAACACGTCGGAGATTCCGGCCTCGACCGGCGGCGCAAATGAGCCCGCCCATTCGCGGTCGGGGCTTAGGGTTTCGAACGCGTCTTCTTTTATTTTTTTGTCGTCGTCAATCTGTTTTTGCTCTTCGGGACTGGGAGCAACGTAGCGTTCGGGAACATTGAGAATCACGCGCGGATAGCGCTGACGCTGGACGAGAACTTTCTTTTCAAACGAAATGGCTTGCCCAGCGGGCGTTTCGCCGCGCAACTGGATGGAATAAGTGCCGGGCTTGGTTTCGAGGCTCGCGCCCGCCAGAGCGAACCAGACTTTCTGGCGCGCGTTGAAGCTGAAGGCGAGATCGTGATCGAGCCAGCTGGCTGAGAGTTTGCTCACTGTATTCGGCGTGGTGACACGAAAGACGATGGGCGATCCGTTGACGATGCGAGCAGGTTGGTACTGAACCAGCCAGCCGCTGGCAGGCGCAGGAGAAGGTGCTTTCGCGCTCGCAGGCGACAGCGCGGTGATCAGCAACACACAGCAAAATGAGGCCATGCGCATTTGTAGAACGTAGGGTCCTTCGACTTTGCCTGCCGTTCTTTTCGGAACGGCAGGCTCGGCTCAGGATGACACTGGGATGATTGGCAGGCTCATCCCTGGTGCTTCTCGGTGCTTCAGCGCTGCCCAGTGCGTTTGAGCGCTTCCTAGTGCTTTTTGCTGCCGCTTGGCTCCGGCGCTTTCGCAGGCGCTGCCGCCGCCTTCTGCGGCTGCTGCTGCTGTTGCTTTTGCTGCCAGCTTTGATATTTGGCCTCATCCTGCTGCTTCTGCTGCGGGGTCTTGTCCGTGACGGGCGGAGCGGGACGAGCCTGTGGATGCGACCACCCTGCCTGTTGCTGTTGTTGCTGCACGGCGGGTTGCGCAGCGCGCGATTGCGCTGGCGTCCGCGCCGGTTCGGCCGGCGGCGGTGGCCCTTGCATTTCCAGTCGCACGGGCGCCTTCGGAGCCGTCTGTGGCTGCTGCTGCCGGTTCATTTCCGCCGCAAATCCTGGCTGCTGTTGGCGAGCATTTGCTGGCGCTGCGACGGGACGCACCATCGCGGGCCGAGCTACGAGTTTGTCCTGACGCTGCGCAAACGGTGTTGGGGGTTGCGCGGGCATGTGCTGCGCGACCACCTGGCGATTGACAACCGCCGCAGGCGGAGCGAAGGAAGTCGGCTTGCCTGCCCCGATGACGCTCGAGCGCACCGGTTCGACGCCGGCCATATGCGTCACGGGAGCCTGCGCGATGTCACGCGCCTGAACCGCGACCACATTGCCCGCCACAGGACGCGCGTTGACGAACGTGTCTCGCGAGACTGCAGTCAGGGCGTTCGGTGCCGTCTGATTCATATACGTAATGCGGTTGATGACGGTCGTGCTATTCGTTGTGTAGTGGTTATAGACATCCGCCACGCGAGTGACGTTTACAACGGTGTTCGTAACATTGACCTGCGTTACATACATGCGACTCACGTGATAGGACGGGACAAAGACCTCTCCGGGACCAAGCGGGAACCAGGCCACGCCGGCACCTCCGCCGAGAGCGAAGCCGCCTCCGCCGACAAAGGCTACGAGCGCGGGCGCGTAAACAGGATGCACGGCAACCGGCCCGGGAATCCAGCCCCATCGCCCGCCGATCACAGCCCATCGTCCGTAGTGAAAGGGAGCGAATCCCCATCGAGCGTCGTCAACCCATGTCCATCCCCAGGGCGCGACCCAGATCCAATGACCGAAGCGATAAGGAGCCCAGCCTGCCGAAATCGCGGCGGGATACCAGACAGGACCATAGCCTCCGGCGAAAGACCAGTTGCCGTTGTCGTCAAGATCTTCGTAGCCGGTCATTTCGTTGGAGACATAGTTTGCGGACTGTGACTGATCTTCGCGACGATCAAGATCCGAGCCCCAGCGGTCAAGATCATCGGGATTGGGGAGCGGGTCAACGTCATAGCTGACGTTGTCGTCTCCAGTAAAAACAGCTTGCTGGCCGGCAACGACGGTATAAGTATTTCCGCCGCCCACGACCTGGCCCCGCCCGCGGGAGACATCGAGGATGGTGGTGTGGCCGTCGGGGCGAACATCCACACGGAATTCGCCGGGACGATTTACCTGGAAGGCGATGTTAGGAGTATCGATCTCGACCAGGTCATCGTCGTCCATGTGGAGCAGGCGCACCATGGTCGTGCCCTGCGCGACGCGCAACTGCAGGGTGTGATCATCCAGATCAAGGAACGTCACGCTGGTTTCGCTGCCCAGGCGGATGGAAGTTGAACCGACGTGTAATTCGGCGCGCGAGTTGCGATCGGTCCAGAGATTGTCGCCGCTGCTGATGGGACGATTCGGGATGGCATCCACCCAGTCGCCCTCACCACCGGGCTGAAACGAAACGGAACCCTGCGCGAAGTTCAGGCGGGCAACACGCGCGGGGGGATCGTTGTATTGATCCGAATTATCATCCTGAGCCCAAGTGCGGACCGGCAGGAGCGACGCAAAAACGATGAAAAATGCAAACAGCCGCCATACCCAAGCATTTTGGCGATTCATATATTCCTAGCCTCCAAAGAAAAGACGGCAATCTGAGGTGATTAAACACGGTTCAGAGGCAGATGTTGCGCCCGGGCCGATGGCGGCGAACGCATGACATGCGCCAATTACAAAGTTAAAGGAGATTGCACAACAAAGCTATGTATATTGCGTCTAAGATGCAAGCGCAGTTGCGCTGGCTTTGGCGGTTGCAAGAGCGAATGGTCGGGAGTGAACTGGACTTATGGGTGTGATATATAGCAAGACAAACGCCGGGAGGTTGAATGACTGCTATTGCGGCAAATGAAAAGTCGAGCGGCCTGGAGCCGCGGTCCGCTCGCCTGCCGCAGGTTGCCACGGGCGTTCTTATCACGCTCTGCGCGATCAAACTTTTGTTGCACTTGTTCACGAGTGTCCGCCACTACGGATATTTTCGCGACGAGCTTTATTATCTTGACCTCGCTCGGCATCTGGACTGGGGCTACGTCGATTGCGCTCCACTGATCGCGGTCTATGCGAAGACGGCGCTGCTGATGGGCGGATCGCTGGCGGCGCTGCGGATTATTCCAGCAATTGCGGGCGTGGCTCTGATCGTCATCACGATGCTGCTGGCTCGCGAGTTCGGTGGCGGGCGTTACGCGCAACTGGTCGCGGGACTTGCGATTCTGCTGGCCCCTGCGTATCTGGGCACGGCCAGCCTCCTGACCATGAATGCTTTTGAGCCGCTGTACTGGATGGCGTGCGCGCTTGTGCTGGCACGCATTTTGCGCACGGGTGAGTCGCGGCTGTGGCTGTGGTTCGGAGTTTTTGCCGGTTTGGGCCTCGAGAACAAGCATTCCACGCTTTCGTTCGGATTCTGCGTCGTGGTCGCCCTACTTCTTACGCAGCATCGCAGCGAGTTTGCAAAGCGGTGGATATGGATTGCCGGAGCGATTGCACTCGCGTTATTCCTACCGAACATTATTTGGCAAATCCGGCATCACTTCCCAACCATAGAGGACCTGGCTAACGTGCGACGCACGGGGAAGAACGTTGTGCTTGGCCCAATGGCATTCATTAAAGAGCAGATCCTCGACATGGGGCCGATTCTGCTGCTGGTGTGGCTGCCGGGTCTGGTTTGGCTTCTGCGGAAGCGAACGTGGCGCGTGCTGGGACTGACCTTCGTAGTCTTTTTCGTCCTGATGGAAATTGCGCACGCGAAGAATTACTACGTGTTTCCCATCTATCCCATGGCGTTTGCCGGTGGGGCGATCGCAATCGAAGAGTGGCTAGCGAGCAAAGCCGCGTGGACGCGCGCCACGGTGGCTGCCGTTCTTGTAATTGTGAGTCTTCCGTTGGTGCCGATAACGACGTGGATGCTTTCGCCCGAGCACCTCCTTGCCTATCAAAATGCCATCGGCTTTAAGCCTGCGAAGCAAGAAGTGCACCACGAATCGCTGCTGAATCAGCCCATCGCGGACCAGTTCGGCTGGCCGGAAATGGTTCGCGAAGTCGCGGGCATCTATGATTCGCTGCCTCCGGCCGAGCGCGCCGAGACCGGCATCTGGGCGGGGAACTACGGGGAGGCCGGGGCCATCAATCTGTTTGGCCCGCAATATGGACTGCCGCGCGCGTATTCGCGCCATCAGAACCATTGGTACTGGGGACCGCCGCCTCAGGTTTACAAGAACCTTATCGTGCTTGAGTGGGACCACGACGATGTGGCCGACAATTGCACGTCATACCAGCCATTCGAGCATTATGAGCGTTGGGGCATGGGCGAAGAGAATACCCCGATTTACCTTTGTCGCGGGGTAAAGTTCGACATTCAGAAGATCTGGTCGCATTCGCACAACTGGAATTAACAAGCTTCTCCATTTTGACCAGGGCCTCGATTCGACAGTGACTCCACCAATCAAGGAGCACGTCTTGTGATCGAAATCACAGACGCCTGCGGGCGAGGCAGGCCAGCATGACGCAGGGCTAATTATGCCGGAAGACGCTTATTCTGCGATGCGGCAGAGCATTATTAACGGCGCGCCTGAAACGGCCGCGGAACTGGCACAGCAGGCGCTTGCGACGGGTGTTGCGCCGCTCGATGCAATCAACAACGGCTACGTCGCCGGCATGCACGACGTGGGAGAGCAGTTTGCGCGCGGGCAGATGTTTCTGCCCGACATGATGGCATCGGCCGAAGCTATGCGGGCAGCCATGGCCGTGCTTGAACCCGAACTGACCAGACTTGGCACGGAGCGGCCAATGGCGGGCGTGGTGGTGCTGGGGACGACGAAGGGCGATATCCACGAGATCGGGAAGACTTTGGTAGGAACACTGCTGACGGCGCACGGCTTTCGTGTGCACGATCTGGGCGTGGATGTGCCGGGCGAGAAGTTTGCCGCGAAGGCGCAGGAAACAGGCGCGGATATTGTAGGCGTGTCGGCTCTGCTGACAACGACGATGCGCAATCAGAAAGGTGTGATCGAGTCGCTGGAGAAAGCGGGCTTGCGGTCACGAGTGAAGGTGATGGTGGGAGGCGCGCCGGTAACGCGAGCGTGGGCGGCCGAGATCGGCGCGGATGGATATGCCAAAGACGCGATGAGCGCGGTCGCGCTGGCCCGGGAATTGATGGAAAAGAAGGCGCTGGCTACAGTGAAGGAGCCGGCATGAGGCCGCGATTCCAGTTGCTCGATAAAACGCTGACCGAGCGGATCGTAGGAGAGGCTTTTCAACTCATCGAAAAACCGGGCGTGCGGGTGGCCCCTTACGTGGTTGAGTTGCTGCGTGGCGCGGGCATCAGGGTGGAAGACGGAGTGGCCCATATTCCGGAAAAGGTTGCGCGGGCGGCGCTCGAATCGTCACCGCGCGGGTTTTCGCTTTACGACCGCAGTGGCAAACCGGCGGTGCGTTATGAGGGAGACAAGGTCCACTTCGATCCGGGGTCATCGTGCCTGAACATTCTTGATCCGAAAACTGCGCGGGCGCGTCCGGCGCTGGCCGCGGATCTGGTGAGGCTGGTCGAGGTAGCGGAAATGCTGCCGCAGTTTTCGGCGCAATCGACGGCGATGGTTTGCAACGACGTTCCGGCGGAAATCGGCGACTGGTATCGCTTGTTGCTGGTGCTGTGGTATTCGGAAAAGCCGGTGGTGACGGGCGCTTTTTCGGCGTCGAGCCTGCACACTCTGCTTGAGTTGCTGGTAATCGAAAGCGGAGGCGCGGACGAATTGCGGCGCAGGCCGCGGGCGATTTTCGATGTGTGCCCTTCGCCGCCGCTGAACTGGTCTGAGTTCGCGTCGCAGAATATGGTCGATCTGGCGCGGGCAGGAGTGCCGGCGGAAATCGTCAGCATGCCGCTGGCGGGCGCGACCGCTCCGGTGACGCTGGCCGGGTCGGTGGTGCAGCATGCGGCGGAGTGCATCAGCGGCATTACGATTCATCAATTGGCGCAGCCGGGAGCGCCAATTGTGTGGGGAGGCGCACCCGCGATTTTTGATATGCGCAGCGGGAGAACTCCCATGGGCGCGATTGAGACGGCGATGCTGGATGTGGCCTGCGCGGAGGTCGGGAAGTACTTCGGCTTGCCTACGCATGCGTATCTGGTGGCGGGCGACGGGCACCTGATCGATGCGCAAGTGGAGATGGAAAGCGGCATATCGGCCACGCTGGGCGCGCTGGCCGGGATCAACATGATTTCGGGCGCGGGGATGCTGGATTTTCTGGCGTGTCACAGCATCGAAAAGCTGGTGATTGACGCCGAGGCGATTGCCTCGGCGCAGCGATTGATCGAGGGCATTGAACCGCGCGGCGAATCGCTGGCGGTCGGGATGTTCGCGCAAACGGGACTACAGGGAGATTTTCTGAAGCTGAAAGAGACGCGCGCACTGTTCAGAAAAGAGCAGCACTTCCCTTCCGCCATCGTAGACCGCGGCTTGGCCACCATGGACGAGACCGCACCCGGAATTCTGGAACGCGCGGGGCAGAGGGTCGAGGAGTTGCTATCGTCGTACCAGCGCCACGGGCTTGCGCCGGAACGCGAGCAGGAAATGATTGCCTTCGCGCAACGCGAGGGCCGGAAAGCAGGATTGGAAGGATTGCCGGAAATACTCCGCCCGGAGTATGCGCGGGAACCGGGGCTGATTTAGCGTAGCGTTCGGAAATAGCCACCTGTTGGACGGTTTGATTCAGGAATGAAGGCAAGGAAGACACAAGGTCCCTCCACTCCGCTTCGCTCCGGTCGGGATGACAGGCTTGTTTAATGCGCGACGGATCTGGCGCGCGACAAACGCCAACATTCTCAGACACAACCTTCAAACAAGCCATTAAGGGTACAATGCCGCGGTGGGATAACGCCCCGGGGAGGCGAGGATGGCATCGGTACTGATTACTGGGACCAGCAAAGGAATCGGGTTAGAGGCGGCACTGGCTTTTGGGCGTGCAGGGTATAAAGTCCACGCGACGATGCGCAATCCAGCGCAGTCTCCGGAACTCGCGCAGACGGCTACGCGGTAAAAACTGCCGATCATGGTTTCGACGATGGACGTAGACTCCGACGAGTCGGTGAGCCGGAGTATCGCGCAAATTCAAAAAGATCACGGCCCGATTGACGTGCTCGTCAACAACGCCGGCGTGGAGCGGGCGGGATCGGTAGAAGAGCTTGCGATGGCCGACTTCCGGGCGGTGATGGAGACCAATTATTTCGGCGCGATCCGTTGCATTCAGGCTTTGGTGCCGCACATGCGAAAACGCCGCAGCGGTTGCATTATTAATGTGACCTCGATCGGCGGGCGCATCAGCAGTGCGCCATTGACTCCTTACAACGCTTCCAAGTGGGCGCTGGAAGCGCTGAGCGAGGGGCTGGCGGGAGAGATGAAGACGTTCAATGTGCGGGTGGCGATAGTCGAGCCGGGGATTATTGATACGGCCATGGCGCGGCGGATCGGCGATCCGGTGCCCGCTTCACCATACAGGCAACGGGCCCGTTTTGTGGCGCTTTTTGCGGCTTCGCTGAAGAATCCGGTCCCTCCCTCGTTGGTGGCCAACAAGATTGTCGAAATTGCGGAGAGTGGGACCTGGCAGCTCCGCCATCCGGTGGGACCGGATGCGATTCCTTTCCTGCAGTGGCGCAGTCAGATGACAGACGAGGCCTGGGTGGACTTGAACGCCAGCGACGACGAGACCTGGTATCGAAACCTGGAACGCGACTTCGGTCTGGACGCCCGGCCCAAGACTAGGCAGCAAGGCGCTTCGCGGCTGCAGGACTATGACCCGAACCCGGCTGTGACGGCTCGGAGGGCCTAAGCCGTTGCATGGTCTGGGACGGCTCGCGAAGGGGATTCGACAGGATGCAGGCGTGAAAGCCTTTGCACTCGCTCAGGAACGGCTGTCCCGGCCAAGCGAACAATAAGTCTGTTATCTATAGGTTGGAATCCCATCTTGTGGCACCCAAGCTGCATCCTATTTCTTGGGGGATTTCCGTGCTTCTGAACCGCCTGGAATCTGGCGTCCTGCTGTTTCAAACACGGCAAGGATTGGTACCGGTCGAGCCGGCTTTCTGGGAACGCGTTTATCTGCTTTGGACATTCCGCAACTTTCGCCAGCTCCCGGTACCGCTGTTGAACTCACGCCAAGCGGCACTGGTCAATCACCTTTTTCGCAAGCACGCCAGAGTTGCGCCGCAAAAGTACGACCCGTGGCTGGTGATTGGTGTGGTTGAGAACTTTGTGCCACCGGCAATCGTGATCGAGGCTACACTGGCGGCGACCATCGATGCGGCGCTGGCAACGAAGGCAGCACGGCCCGAAGAAGCCCTGGAGCCTAATCTCGCCCCCCTGGCGATGGAAGCTTGGCCTGTCGCGAAAATTGAGGCCGCACCGATCACGAGTGCGGAGGTTCGGAAAGAACGGGTGGGTCACGAGGAGATTGCGCGCCGGTTCGACGCCGATCTCGTCCCGAGAAATGACGGGCTCGGACTTGCCTGGTTCGGAGAAGCCTGGTCCAAACTTCCATGGCGGAAACTTCCATGGTCCAGACCTTCATGGTCCAGACCGTCATGGTCTAAAGCTGCATGGTCGAGACTTGCGACCGCATTTGGAGTAGTTTCTCTGTGCATCATGTCCGTGATCGCGTGGCATCGGATCGAGGGCATCCCGGGCTCGCAGGCGAACAATCGACCGCGACTACAGGAGCCCAGTTCGATCGCACTGCCAAATTCTCCGCACCTCGCGGAGCCGCCCGCCGCTGACGAGAACGCCGCCGCCATTGCGCCGACCGGTGCGAGCGCCCAGTCCGTTATTTCCCCGGAAGCTGCCGTAGAGCCATCGCCGGTCAGGCGAGCATCGATCACTTCCGTTATACGAAGTCCGAAGCGGAGGATTCGCGTTCACGATGTGGTTTCGATTGCGAAACCTGCGCTCGCTGCTCAAGGCACCGCCATTCAAGCAACGCGGCCACCGTTGCGTTTCGTATATCCGGCCTATTCAGAAATCAGCGCTCGAGGCGCAGTCTCCATGACGGCCCAGGTGAACGCCGATGGCAGCGTGCGCTCCGTGAGAGTCGTTAGCGGGAACCGCGCGCTGGCGGCGGCCGCAGTACGCGCGGTTCGCCAATGGCGTTACCGTCCTTACCTGAAAGATGGCCAGCCGATCGCGACGGAGAGCAACATCCAGATCTCGTTTTTCTCAGCCGAAGCGATTTCCATGAGCTTCCCTCCGAGAATCCCGGTCACGCGCTAGCGCGGATGGTTGCTCAGAGGATTTCAAGGCTCCGTCGTACGAACACTCTCGAACCGTCTGAATTGTTGTTTCCTGCCACCGGCTGCTACCGCAGTTGTGCGTACTCTGCCTGGGCTTCTTTCAGGATGGGGATGTCGGGGTCGGCGTCTTTCCAGAGCTTAAGGAAATCTTTGTAGGCAGCGCGCGCGCGGACGCGACTGGCCTCGGCATCCGGGCCCTGCGAGGTTCTCGCCTGCAGGGCATTCGCGCGAGCTACTCCCAGATGCGCCAAGGCGCCGGTCCAGCAGTTCCAGACAATGCCATTGTGGTCGAGGATTTTTTGAAACTCGGCAGCGGCGGCGTTGCCCTGTCCGGCTGCCAGGTATGCCTCTCCGCGTATGTACACATGATAGAGGCAGGAAATATTGTTATCGAATGGGATGTTGCCCAACTCAATGGGTGAAGCAGCTTGCAGCGCGCTCAGTCCTGAGGCCGGCTTCTTTCGATTAAGCGCCAATTGGGCTTGAGTCGCGGGCAGCCAAAGGGACTGCACTTGGGTATCCAGCGGGAAGCGTTTCCCCAAGTCCTGGGCCAGAGACTCGGCTCGCGCCGCATCGCCGGCCATGGCCAACGCAAGTGCGGCTTCGACTTCGACACCCTGACTCGCGGGAGCAAGCTTTACGGCCTCTGCTGCTGCCTGCCGCGCTTGCGAAGAATTACCGTAAGCAGCCTGTTGCAGAGCGGCATTAGCCTGCCATAGCGCTCCATTCTCCTTGTTATCCGCTCGTTTGGCGGAGTCCACCGCCCGCTTGGTCAATTCCACCGCTCTGGAAACATGCCCCTCATACGCCTCGGTGTCGGATGCGAATGCCAGTCCAAAGTGCGCATATTCTTGTTTGCCTGCAAGCCACCTTTGCTGATCGTCCATGGCCGCGGAGTCGGAGCCGAGAAAGGCGAGAGCGCAGAGAAAAACATGGAGAAGGTACCCATCAAGTTTTCGCGTCTGCGCCTCCTGAATGACCTGCCGGGTTTCGTCAAACCGCTGCAAAGCAAGGGCGTCGTTGGCGAGATTCTCATAACCACCCACCCAATCGGGTGCCACGTGCACGGCGTGCCTCGCAGCCTCTGCAGCCTTCTCATACTGCCCCTGTCCGGACAATACGACGCCCAGCGTAACGTACTCTCCGGCTTTCAAGGTGTAGCTCTCAATTTCCTCCTGGAAAGTCTGGGCCGCCTTATCCAGTTGACCAGTCACATTCAAGTAGTACCAGGCAGAGATCGCCAGCTTTTCCCGCTCGCTGACATGCTCCCGCAACTGGAATGCTTTGGTGTAGTACTCGCCAGCCCGCCCTGGTTGGTTGAGACTGAAGTAGTCGATCCCCACGGCAACGTAGCCCATGGCAAAATTCGGATCGAGCTCGATGGCATGTTGATTGTAAGGCAGCGCCGCGGCCGGGTCCCTCTCGAGAATGGCCTTCTGTCCAAGGCTGTACGCTTTCAGAGCTTCGAGCGAAGACGTGGTGGCCTGTGCGAGCGGAACATCGAACCTCTGCACCGTAGCCAGCGATTCGCCCAACTCCGTGCGGAGCTTCGACGCCTCCTTGCCAAGCGCGTCCAGCACCTTCTCCTTGGACGCGGCCGTCGCCTGTTCCTCGGCGAGTGCGTCTCCGTTCTGGCAATTCACCGCTTTCAGCCCCAGCACATATTGGCTGCCCAGACTGCTGATTGAACCCTCGATATAAGCCTTCTTGCCCGCCCGCTGGCAGAGCTCACGGGTCACCTGCGGCGTTAGTTTCGTGCTGGCGGAAAGGGTCATCTGGTGCAGGGTCTTCGTCACTTCGCTGTCGGAGAGCACATTCAGGAAAGGCGATTGCCGCAGGGAAATGGTGAGCGCGGTCTTCAGCGTGTCGTCGAACACGGTGTCGCCCGTGGTGTTGGCAAAATCGGCGAGAACTACCACGTCTTTGGATGTTAGCCGTGGCGTGCGGCGTAGATAAACGTAGCCGCCGGTCGCGACAAGTACCGCTGCCGCAATCGCCACCAGAATGGCGTTGCGCAGGCTCCGCGTCCTGCCGGGCAAGGCTTTGACCGGCATCTGCTGTTCTTCAACCACCAGCCGCGAACGGGTGTGCGTCTCAATCACCAGTTCGTCCTCTTCGCCCCCCTGATCGTCTCCTTCCTCAATTACCCTTACCTTCTCGGCAAAACGGTAGCCCCGGCCCGGCACCGTCACGATGTAACGCTTGTCCTCTACCGCGTCGCCCAGCGTCTTCCGCAATACAAATATGTTCTGCGCCAGGTTCGACTCCTCCACAAACGTGTCCGGCCATACCGCCTTCAGCAGGGCATCCTTCAGAACCACCTGTTCTCGGTTCTCCACCAGTACCAGCAGGATGTCGAAGGCCTTCGGTTGCAGCGGAATGGGCCTCGATGCGCGCAGTAACTGCCGACGGTCGGGATCAACCCGATAGGGACCGAACTCGTAGAAGTGCCTTTGTTTGTTAATCATACGCGGTCCTGAGAAATTCTGAGAACCTCTGAAGGCGCTCCTAAAGACTTCTGAAGCCAATTCCGTGCATGATCGCGCTCGTTGGCCACCTGCTAAGGAAACTGAACCTGATGTGGCGAGAAATTTATCACGAGTTCCGGCGTTGGGCAAAGGTTTCAGAACGGGCAGTGGCCGCCTATCAAAGGACCGAAATCATCATGGAAACCGACCGGGTCTTCATCATTCGGAAATCGCACTCAACGCGGGGGTGGTGCGCCGAATGTGGCCGGGAGGTGGTCCTGGTGGGGGTGAAAGAGGTTGAGGTGCTTCGGGGGAAGGCCCAGCTCTTCACGACCCATCCAATGCTCCCCGGCTGTGGGGACAGCCGGGGTTTGCATTGGTCCCTGGCTTCCAAGGGATTATTGACCGCAGACAACACAGCTGGAAATCCAAGGCGGACGGGCAGCAAGGGCTTGGCCGCCATAATTCTTCTCGCACGACCAACAGTGTGAAAATTAAGGAGCATTCAATGAAGCAATCGATTGGACATCTGAGTATTGGGTTGGCTTTGTTCCTGGCGAGTTTCGCAAACCAGGCACTGGCTGCAAACGAAGTGAAGGGCACCGAGCAGGGCACCGCCTGGACGGCAATGACCGCGACGGCTCCAAGCGTGGCGATAGACCAAAACGGGACCAAGTACGTGGCATGGCAAAAGAACGGGAGCAGCGAAATCATGGTCGCCACATCACCGGCGAACAGCAACACATGGACGCTGCTTGGAACGTCGGAAGGGGGCGCTGGGGTTGTGGGCGGCACGACATGGACCGCGGGGACCAGCGGCTCTCCGTCGTTGGCCTTTAATTCCCAAACCAACGAAATATGGCTGGCGTATAAGGGACAGTCAGCCCCGACAGACAGGATCTGGTTTACCGTGTGGGAGGGAACGTCGTGGGCAGCCCAGAAAGCCGTGTCTTGCACTAACGGGACGCCAAAGACCGGCGAAGCACCGGCCCTGGGCGGAGGCGA
Source organism: uncultured Acidobacteriaceae bacterium (assembly GCA_963791085.1). Lineage (GTDB taxonomy): Bacteria > Acidobacteriota > Terriglobia > Terriglobales > Acidobacteriaceae > Acidiflorens. The sequence goes on from CAWBQG010000001.1 coordinate 2,685,588, forward strand.
CGAAATGAGCTTGGCATGGAAGGGAGCCTCAGACAACGATATCTGGAACACGTCGTGGGACGGATCAGGATGGGGGCCCCAGGCAACCGTGAAGGGCACGAGCCCAAGTTGGACTGCCGGGACGAGCACCACACCAGCCTGGATTTCGCCTTACTTTTCGGGGGACCCCAACGTCCTGTTCTGGAAGGGATCATCGACGAATATCTGGATGAGCGAAGATAACGCGGGCGGGTGGGAAACGCAGACAAAGGTTACGTGCAGTACGAACCCGAGTTGGAATTTCGAAACCAACTTCGCGCCAGCCGCAGTTTACGACAACCAACCCTCCGAAGGGGCGTACGTCGTGTTCTGGACGAGCAGCACGAGTACATCGATCTACTATTCCTATGAGGCTGAAACCGCCTGCGGATGGTCTGAGCCAGCAAAAGTCCCAGGCGCGGCCACTAACGCTGCGCCAGCTGCGGTGTATCCATTCTCCGGCCCCCCGAATTACTTTGTTGCATGGAAAAAGGCGACCAATAATACAATCTGGTACCTAACCTTCGACACGCTCAAGCCCTAACCGCGAGGCGTGTGTGGACAGCGGTATCGACAACACGGGCCACGCAGTTTGAATCAAGGGCGGCCAGGGACCGAGTGCCTGGCCGCTTCTAATTTTGCAAGCCCGGAAGAAGAACACGCCCGTCCCGTAAAGGGTCCCAGACAGGCTATCTGCAGGGGATTCTGCATGCCCGAACAGAAAGTCATCGTTCGTCCGTCGGATGACTAACAATTGATTGAATGTTTGGTGGACCTGGTCGGGATCGAACCGACGACCTCTTCCATGCCATGGAAGCGCGCTCCCAGCTGCGCCACAGGCCCACAAGAAAAATCGGAGGGCAATCGCTAACACTTTATTCTCACCCAGCTTTTCCCCGGCGTCAAACTCAACTAGGATATGGAGGCAAAAGTAAGAACATAATCAGGAGCCCCATGTCGAACTTGCCGAACAATCTCACTCGGGTGTTGCCTCGGTTCAGCTGCATTCTTCCATCTCGTTTTGCCCAGCGGTCGGGGGCAGCCCGCGTCGCTCGACGCGTGCGGATGTTGTGGAGACTGATTTCGCTTTGTTCAATCGCCACGATCGCGAGCTCTGGAATGGCGGCCGCGGCGTTCGCGCAGGAAACGGCAGCACCGTCGCAGGCAATTCCGCCGCCGGTACCGTACGCGTCGGTGACGGAACTAAATGGCATTCTGGCGCAATTGAATCAGACGTCGACGGCGATGCAGGCGGATCTTGCGAAGACGCGGATCGAGCGCTGGAAGACGGACGGATCGACAAAGCGTCAAACGGAGGGGAACGTGGAGTCGATTCAGCGCAATTTGCAGTCGGCTCTGCCGGAGATTATCTCTCAGGTCAACAAGTCGCCCGAAGATATGGCCGCGAGTTTCAAGCTCTATCGGAATCTCGATGCGCTCTACGACGTGTTTGGATCGGTAGTGGAATCGGCGGGAGCTTTCGGATCGAAGGATGAATTTCAAAGTCTGAGCAACGATTTCAGCGGACTGGAAAAAGCGCGACACGATATGGGCGAGCGGATGCAGAAGCTGGCCGGGGCAAAAGAGGACGAACTGGCCCACCTGCGCACGCAGGTAAAGACGCTGACGGCGGCCCCGCCTCCGCCACCGAAGAAAATTGTTGTGGATGACACCGAGCCTGCGAAAAAGCCGGCCCCGAAGAAGAAGACGCCTAAGCCGAGCACGACGACAAAACCGAGTACTACGACGACAAAGCCGACGAATCCGCCGAACGGAGCGCAGAATTAAGAATGCAACGCCGCGTTTTTCAGCAGCCTGCTAGCAGAAAGCATAGCGGTGGTTGTCCGAAGCGTGGGCGGGGCGCCCACGGGACCGCCGGCGGGTCGCCGGCGCTACGCACAAGCCGTGCGCCCACAAAACTGCTGGCGGGATAAATTGAGGGAGCGTAGGGACCTTTTGGCATTCCTAATCGGGCTGTAGCGCTCAGGATGACTCGGAAGGTCTTTGGAGTCTCCTATCCTTATAAAACAAAGCAATTTAGGCTGGGAACTCTGGGCCCTCCGGCGGGGTCTAACTAACTAAGCGGGAATTCCGAGGGAGCGGTGCCGAAGGGAGAAGATTCCCGCCGAACCGGGCTCAGATACTTCTATAATGGGAGCAACGCCGTCATGGCGGGAGCTACGACATTGGGCGATCTGGCAAGCGCAATCGGGGCCCGAAGCGCGGAATCGGCCGTCATCGCGGACCTGAAGGCGGGGTCCGAAGAAGCCTACGCGTGGTTGATCGGCGAATTTCACCAGCCCATTTACGGCTTGATCTACAGGATCGTCAACGACCCTTCCGATGCAGCCGATACCACCCAAGAAGTATTTCTGAAAGTCTTCCGGGGAATGAAACAGTTCCAGGGCGAGTCGAGCCTGAAGACCTGGATATACCGGATCGCGCTGCACGAAGCGTCGAACCGGCGGCGCTGGTGGTTCCGGCACAAAGCGCAGGAAACGCCGATTGATCCGGTGGAAGCCGGGGAACCTGAATATTCGAGGGACGAGCGGCTGGTTGATCGGGGCGAATCTCCCTTCGAGCAGTTCGCGCACGAGGAAGTGCGGGCGGTGGTTGAACAGGCGCTGGGGCACGTGCCCGAGCCTTACCGAACGGCAGTCATATTGCGCGATCTGGAAGACATGCCGTATGACGAGATCGCAGAGGTTCTGCAGATCTCCCTGGGAACGGTGAAGTCGCGGATCACGCGCGGACGAGATGCGCTGCGCAAGAAGCTGACGGGATATGTGCGGGAAGCCGGTAAGGAGCTGGGCCTTGAGGTGCCAGTTCTGCGAGAACGGGAACGAGAGCAAAGATCGGCGGACCAAGGATCATTGAACCAGGGATCGAATGGTGGCAGAGAGGTTGAGGTGACGCCATGACGTGCGGCGAGTACAAGAACCTGTTTTCTCTTTATCTCGACGGCCAGGTGAGCGGGGCCGAGATGTTCGCGCTGACGCGGCATATGGAATCGTGTCCCGATTGCACGCAAGAGTATGCGGAACTGAGGCGCACGCAGCAGTTGCTTGCGGAATTGGGAAAGAAGAAGGTTAAGGCGCCTGCGGACCTGGCGTTGCGGCTGAGGGTAGCGATCTCGCGCGAATCGGCGCCAGCGCGGCGGCGGCGATTTGAAGGCGCCATGGTAAGACTGAGCAACGCGCTGAATGCTTTCACTGTTCCGGCAACGGCGGGCGCGCTGAGCGCAATACTGACGTTCGGACTGCTGCTCGGTTTCTTCGCCCTGCCGGAGCGGCTTGCGGCTAGCAGTTCCGATGTTCCGCTGATGTTTTACACGGGGCCGCAGATGGAGCGGTCGGTTTTTGGCACGTCACTCGGCAGCATCGGGATGGTCGGCGACGATTCCGTGGTGATCGAAGCGTTCGTCGATGCCAACGGCCGGGTCGAGGATTATCGCATCCTGTCGCAATCCGACGATGCGCATGCAGTACTGTCACAGGTGAAGAATCTGCTGATCTTCACCACATTCCGTCCCGCGCTGTCGATGGGACGCCCGACAGCCGGGCGTGCGGTGATCTCGTTCTCGAAGATCAGCGTGAGGGGGTAGGGCCAGCTGTCAGTTGTCAGTTCCTAGTTCCCGCTCTCAACTTTTGAGTCTCCCTAAGGTCAGTGAGAATTCTGTTCGCAAAGGACCTAGCTCCTCCGCTTCGCTCCGGATGACGCATTGAAGCTATGACGTGACGTTGCGGGCAACAGATTGGGTGGTCCGCCGCGGGACACAATGCAACGGCCGGGCACAACCGGGAACCAGTTGTTTGACCTCCCTGACGGCAAGTTCGTAAACTACACAGAGATAGCCCAACCGCGATGTGATTCTTAGGAGGAGTTTCCTGGGACAAAGTTTTCGACTGGCGTTCGCTTTAAGCCTTGCGGCATTGCTCGCCGTGCCCTATGGTGCAGCGCAAAATCATCCGCCGGTGTCACTGGAGACAAGCGAAACGATCTTCACGGTTCTGACGGCCATCAACACATGCGGCTACGACCAGGAACTGGAATCCTCCGATCCGTTGCGCTCCGAGATCCGGTCGGAAGTCGCCAAGGCGATCGAGACTGCGCCGGGCGCGAAAGATGCGGTCGCGCCCATGTGCGCCTTCTACCGAAAGCACCTGGCAATTGACGCGGCGCGGGATCTTTCGCAGTACGTTTCGCTGGCACTTTATCTGGATGAGCCCCCCGATTTCGCGCCGAAGCAAAAAGTAGGCGACATGCCGCCGGATGCAGCCAACCTGATCGAATTTGCAGGGCCAATGCAGGAGTTTTACAAAAAGATCGGCCTGCACGCGATTTGGGAGCGGCACCGGGCGCGCTACGCCCAAATGACCGAGACCTATCACGACCCATTGGCAAAAATGACGTTCGACACCGAGATTTACTTGAAACTGCCATCGGCGGGTTATCTGGGACGGCAGTTCACCATTTATCTGGATGCCATGGGCGCAGCAGGGCAGACAAATGCGCGCAACTATGCGTCGGATTACTACGTCGTGATTTCACCGACGCCGGGTACCAACATCAAGATGCAGCAGATTCACCATACTTATCTGCATTATCTTCTGGATCCGCTGGCACTGAAGAATGACGTCGCCTTCGCGCGACTGCATCCCCTGCTCCAACAAGTGAAATCCTCCCCGATGGATGAAGCGTTTCGGAGCAACATATCGCTTCTTGTTACCGAATGCCTGATCCGGGCGATCGAACTGCGCACGAGCGGGCCGAAGATTTCCGAAGCGGACCGGGCACAGAGCCTGAGTGAGGACGATCGAGAAGGCTACATTCTGACGCGCTATTTCTACAACGCGCTCGGAAAGTTCGAACAGAATCCCGTAGGGCTGCGAAGCGCCTATGCGGGTTTGCTCGATTCGATTGACGTAAACAAAGAGGCGAAGCGGGCGTCGCAAATCCAGTTTGCGGACGAAGCAGCGCCGGAACTTCTGCATCTTGCACGGCCGCAAGCCGAGCATCTGCTGCTGAATGCGGAGCGACGGCTTTCGGCCGGGGATCCGGCGTCTGCGCAGAAACTGGCACAGCAGGCGCTGGACGAGAAGCAGGAAGACGCGGGACGGGCCTTTTTTGTCCTGGCGCAAGTGGCCACCGTGAACCGCGACATGGAAGGCGCGCGAACGTACTTTCAGCAAGCGATCCAGGCCGCACGCGAACCCAGGGTCATTGCCTGGTCCCATATATATCTGGGACGTATTTTCGATCTGAAGGAGGACCGGTCCGCGGCGCTGGAAGAGTATCGATCGGCGAAAAGCGTGGCGGGCGCGGCGCTTCCGGAAGCAAGACTGGCGGCGGAAAAAGGGATTGAAAAACCCTATGAGCCGCCATCCGCGCACCAACCGGAGTGAGGGTTAATGTTTCGGTTTCAACATTCAAGATTTTAAGGCTATGAATGATAAAGTTAGGAGTCCGTTGCCGAGGGAATTTTTCTTGCAACCTCGAAATACTGAAACCTTGTAACCTTTCGATTACGGGAGACAGCATGAAACGAGCAGCAGTCATTGTAGGAACATTGAGCTTCGCAGTTTGGGCCGCGGCCCTGACATCCGGGCCGGGGGGACAACAAGGGCAGCCGGCGACCGGACAGACACCGGCAGCCACAACGCCGGCGGCATCGCCGGCGCCGGCACAGCCAGCCAGTAAGCGTCCGCCGCAGGCCAAGACGCAACCGGAATTTGACGCCTGGAAGGCGGCGTCCGCGAATACCGACCCGGCCGGCCTGGAGAAAGCGGCTGACGACTTCGCCACCAAATTCCCTGACAGCGAACTGCGCCTCTTGCTCTACAAGAACGCAATGCGCCTATACCAGAAGACCAACAATGCTGAGAAGACAGAGGCCACGGGCCGAAAAGTGCTAGCTCTAGACGGGGATGATCCGGAAGCGCTGACCCAGGTCGCCGAAGTAATCGCAGAAAAGACACGGGAGTCTGACATTGACAAGGATCAGCGCTTCGACGACGGCATGAAGATGGCGCAGAAGGCGCTCCAAACCGTGGACACCGACGTCAGCGTGCCCCCCGGCACACCGCAGGACAAACTGGACGCATACAAAGCGGGTCTGCGGTCGCAGGCATATTCGACCATGGGGGCGATCGAATACAACAAGGGCAATTTCCCGGCCGCGCAGACTAATTTTGAGAAGGCGATCGACGCATATCCCAGCGATCCCTATGCTCTCGATGTGCTTCGTCTGGCATTATCGCTCGACAAGCAGCAGAAATATCCTGAGGCTCTGAAGGTTGCCAACCGGGCGGTGGACATGACCAAAGAGAGTGACCAACTCGGAGCGACAGCGCGACGCGAGCGCGACCGCCTGCAGCAACTGACCGGCACCACGCCCGCCCCGAGCCAGCCTCCAAAGAACTGACCGGAGGCGAAGCGCGCCTCCGCAATGTGATGAAGTCACGAGAAATCATGGCGCTGGAAGAAAGCCTGGGACACCACTTCCAGCGCCACGAACTCATCGAGCAGGCACTCACCCATAGTTCACAAGCGCGCGAATTACAGGCAGCGGGGGCGGCCCGCGCGTTCGCAGGCAGCGGGGACAACGAGTTGCTCGAGTTCCTGGGCGACGCGGTGCTTGGGCTGGTAACCAGTGAGGCGCTGTTTCACCGCTTCCCGGGTTTCGGAGAAGGTCAATTGTCGAAGCTTCGCGCACATCTGGTCGGGCAGCGCCACCTGTTGCACGTTGCCGAACAGTTGGAAATCGGCGAGTACATGCGTCTGGGCCGCGGAGAAGAAAGAAGCGGCGGCCGCAGCAAGGGGAGCCTTCTGGTCGACGCGCTCGAGGCGATTCTGGCGGCGTTATATCTGGACGGCGGATGGACGGTGGCGCGAGAGTTTATCATCCGCGTAATCGTCGACCCTGAACTGGAGCGCATGCAACTGGAGACCAGCGCCATTCCAGTGATGGATTTCAAGTCGGCATTGCAGGAGGCGCTGCAGGCGAGCGGAAAGCCCCAGCCGATTTATGCCCTGGTAAAAGAAGAGGGGCCGGAGCACAAAAAGACTTTCACTGTCGAGGCAAGGCTGCCCGAGCCTGGGATGGCGCAATTCGTTGGACGCGCCCAGGGTGCAACCAAGAAGCGCGCGGAGCAGGAAGCAGCCCGCCAGGTGCTGGAACATCTATCCAAGCTGCCGAAGCAGCGACCGCCTGACGAGAAAGATTTAGTGTAGTCATGTCGTGGAGTGAAAAGCTTCTTAGAGGCGACTGGCCCGCCACCATTCAATCGGTCGCGGGGACGGTCGTGATCGCGGTGTTTGTAGTTACCTTTCTAGCACAGGCATTCACCATTCCTTCCGAGTCCATGGAACAGACTTTGCTGATCGGAGACTATCTGCTGGTCGACAAACTTTGCTACGGCAGTGGGGGAATCTGGGAACGGCTGTTGCCTTACCGCAAAGTCCGGCGCGACGATATCATCGTCTTCCATTATCCGGTGAATCCGTCGCAAGCCTTCGTAAAACGTGTGGTAGCGCTGCCGGGAGATCGGCTGCGGTTGATCAACAAGCGCGTTTACGTCAACGGAACCCCGCTCGACGAACCCTACGCTCAGTACATTTCGAATCTGCGCGATGCCTACCGCGATGACTTTCCGCGCACGGACGCTGCCGGCTTCGGCGTCGATGCAAAATGGTGGAAAGAAATGCCCAAGCTGGTTGAAGATCGCCAGCTCATCATTCCCGAGGGGCATTATTTTGTGTTGGGAGACAATCGCGACGACAGCCAGGACAGCCGCTATTGGGGATTTGTGCCCCGCGCAAGTATTATTGGGCGTCCGATGCTGATCTACTGGTCATCCAGTGGTTTGAGCAACGACCTAACCGGGTCGCCAACGGCGGGTGATAGACTTTATCACCTTGCCTATGCGGTGACTCACGTGTTCCAGATCACTCGCTGGGGACGCACGTTCCGGCTGGTGCGCTGAGTTAAGAGATAGCAATGGGAGTTTTGAGGCGGATGACAAAAGCACCTAGAGAACAACTCACGCAGCACGAGAAGCCAAAGGAAACGCCGGTCGAGTTCCTGGCCTCGCTGGCGGAGGGGTTGATCGTCGTCTTCTTTGTAATCACATTTGTCGCGCAAACATTTGCGATACCCTCCGGCTCGATGGAGAACACGCTGCTCATTGGCGACCACCTGCTGGTAAACAAGGAGCAGTTCGCGCCGGCGACGAAATGGGTGGAGCCGCTCGTTCCCTACCGCGACTTGCAGCACGGAGACATTGCTGTTTTCATGTCGCCGGAGCAACCTGGACTTATTCTGGTGAAGCGAATCATCGGAGTTCCTGGGGACCGCATTCATTTACGATACGGCGAGGTCTACCGCAACGGCGAAAGGCTGAATGAGCCTTATGCGCAGCACACGCTGGGAAACGACGGCTCTTATGCAACCGCATATCGCGACAACTTCCCTGCCGTGGCACCGTCAGCGATGGCGAACGTAAGAAACCAAAAGTGGCGGCGGACCATGCCACTGCACGTGCAGGGGGAAGACATCGTGGTGCCGCCGGACAGCTACTTCGCAATCGGCGATAACCGCGACAACAGCTATGACAGCCGCTACTGGGGCTTTGTCCCAAGAGAGAACCTGATCGGACGTCCGATGTTTATCTCCTGGTCTTTTGAAACGTCGGAATATGGCCCAGACATGAGCGGGGCAGAACAGCTGCGAAGGATCTCAGACGTGATCTTGCACTTCTTTGACAAAACGCGCTGGTCGCGCACGATGCACTTGATTCGCTAAAGGGAAAATTCTTACAACGGACAAGCAGAGTGGCCAAGAAAGAAAAAGAAGAAGTCAGGCAGGGCGAAAAACCGAAGGAAACAACGGTAGAGTTTCTGGCCTCGCTGGCTGGAGTGCTGGTTACGGGCCTGTTCATTATTACTTTCGTCCTGCAAGCGTTCGAAATCCCCTCCAGCTCGATGGAGGACACGCTTTTGATTGGCGACCATGTGTTCGTGAACCGGGAACAGTTTGCGCCGGCGACGCACTGGCTGGGACCTCTGCTGCCCTATCGTGAGATCCGGCGCGGAGACATCGTGGTGTTCCTGTCGCCAGAAGAGCGAGGGTTGTTCGTGGTAAAACGGATCATCGGCATTCCGGGCGACCGCATTCACCTGCGCGACGCCGTGGTCTACCGCAACGGACAGAAACTCGATGAACCGTATGCACTGCACAAGCTAGCTGACTATAACCCCTACCGAGATAATTTTCCGGCGCTGCCGCCGTCGGATATGTACGGAGTCCACAATCAAACCTGGGAACTCGAGTTTCGGTCGCACCTCGAAGGCGACGACATCGTTGTGCCTGCAAACGGCTACTTTGCCATGGGCGACAATCGCGATGTGAGCTACGACAGCCGTTACTGGGGCTTTATTCCGCGGCCCAACGTGATCGGGCGGCCCATGTTTATCTACTGGTCGTTCATCACGCCTCCCGACCAGTACCAAATGCGCAGCGCGGGCGACCGCTTCGGGTTCCTGGCGCACATCATCATTCACTTTTTCGATGAAACGCGCTGGTCGCGAACGCTCCGGATTGTAAAGTGAATTTCTTGCGTTCCAAACGCGGAATGGCCGTCATCGCGGCGCTTCTGGTGATCCTCTTTCTCTTCCGCCCTGGCATTTTCAAGCTGCGCAATCGGATCTCCAATTCGATTGGAAATGCTCTGGGACGCCGGGTGACGATCGACAACGTGCGTCTGCATGCGCTGCCACGGCCAGGTTTCGATCTGGAAGGCCTGGTGATCTACGACGATCCAGCCTTTAGTTCGGAGCCGATGATCCGCGCGCAGGACGTTTTCGCCGCGATTCGTTTCCGCTCACTGTTGCGCGGCCGACTTGAGATTGCGACGCTGAGCGCGACTGAGCCGAGCGTCAACATTGTGCGATCGAGCAACGGGCGATGGAATCTGGCCAGTCTGATCGAACGCAATGCGCAAATCCCGGCAGCTCCGACGCACAAGGCGGCATCGGAGCGCCGGCCGGCCTTCCCCTATCTGGAGGCCAGCAATGCGCGCATCAATTTCAAGATTGGGCCGGAGAAAACGTCCTACGCGCTCGTCGACGCCGATGTCGCGCTGTGGCAGGATTCGGAGAATTCCTGGGGAGCGCGCATGAAAGCGCAGCCAATGCGCACCGATTTCAACCTCACCGATACCGGACAGGTGCAGGTCACTGCGACGTGGCAGCGCGCGACGAGCCTGCGCCTAACGCCGATGCACGTCACGCTTGCGTGGCAGAAGGGACAACTGGGACAGATTACCAAGCTCCTAACCGGCAAAGACCGCGGCTGGCGCGGCGAAGTGGCTTTTACCACGAATTTGCTGGGCACTCCTGAGGCACTCGCAATCGAGAGCCAAGCGGCAATTCAAGGTTTTCGCCGCTACGACATTCTGGATAACAGAAATATCCGCCTTGCCGCGCATTGCGGCGGACAGTACAACGCAGTCAATGACTCGCTTGAGGACTTGCTTTGCGAGTCGCCAATCGGCGGCGGGCTGCTTCGCCTGAGCGGAATGACTGGCGCGACGACCGCGCCGCGAAGCTACACTCTGGCGCTCGAAGCCCGGAAGGTCCCGGTAGCATCGGTGGTCGAATTGGCACGCGAGGCGAAGCAGCGGCTGCCCCTAGATTTAACGGCCGACGGCCTGCTCGATGCCGGGTTCCGCGTAGTTCGGACGGGTTCCGAACCCGCCCAGTTCACTGGCAGCGGCGTAGCAAGCGAAGTGCGGCTGAGATCGAACGGCGGAAGGGATTCGATTGAGTTGGGAAATGTTCCGTTGGCCTTCGTCGATAACGGAACTTGTTGCAAGGCGAATCGCTTGAATACATTGGCTCACACCAAAGCGCACGCAAAGGAACCCGATGCCGAACTAGCGGAGTCCCATCTCCGAGTCGGCCCCGTGTCTGTAGCGGTGAACGCTTCTGCCCCTTTGACCGCCGGAGGGGCGATTTCCATCGGCGGCTACAACTTTTTTTTGCGCGGCGATCTCGATTTGAAGAATCTGTTCCGGCTGGAAAACGCGTTGGGTGTGCCGGCGTTCGAACCTGCGGCCGAAGGCTCGGCCAAGCTGGACATGAGTATTTCCGGCATCTGGCAGGGATTAGCCGCGCCCAACGCGCTCGGGACCGCGCAACTTAGAAGCGTTCGAGCCGAAACGCCAGGACTGAATATTCCGATTGAAATTACAGCCGCAACCGTCACGCTCTCACCCGATGTAACGTCAGTGGAGCAAGTCTCGGCGCGGACTGGCGAAACGCGCTGGACCGGTTCGATGCGAGCGCCGCGTCATTGCGCTCCCAGTTGCCTGTTTCAGTTCGATCTCAACGCCGACCGGCTTTCGGCGGGAGCTCTGGCGGAGTGGTTTACGCCGCACCCGGCGAAACGGCCGTGGTACCGCATTCTTAGCTCGGGTGATCAGGTTTCGGGCGAACAGGGCCATTCGCGCCTCCTTGCCCTGCAGGCCCACGGCACTTTGCATGTCGCGCAGTTTGAAATGAATAACGCGCTGGCCACCCAAGTGACGACCGCGCTAACGGCGGATCACGGCAAAATCAGGCTCGACCATGTTCGCGGTCAATTTCTGCAAGGTATCCACGAGGGCACTTGGACCGTCGATGTTTCCGCGCGGCCGCCCGAATACCACGGGAGCGGAACCCTGCAAAACATCTCTCTCGATCGGCTGGCCACGCTAATGAACGACGCCTGGATTACCGGAAATACCGACGGCACGTTTGACGTGGGGACCTCAGGCGTGAGTTTTCGGGAGTTGTTGACGAACGCGGATGGCAAGTTGCAGTTCGCGATGCGGAATGGCTCATTTGCACACGTTGAGATTCCGGGCGCGCCAACTCCGCTGCCTGCGTACCGGTTTAACGGGGAACTGCGGCTGAAAGACCGGGAATGGCGGCTCTCCGCAGGCAGGCTGGAATCACGCGACGGGCTCTATCAGGTGAGCGGAACTTCTTCTTCAGCGGGCGGCATCAACTTCACTTTCACGCGCGGCGACGAGCAGGCGTGGAACATAACCGGCACGATTTCGAAGCCGCACACGATGCCGGCGGATCAAGAGATCAGCAGGACTGAAACGAAGTCAAACCGCGGGATCAAACCTTAGCAGCACGGGGACGGCTTCGTCTCACGCGGAAGCGACTTGTCTGATGCGTAAGAGCCTCGACCTGTGTTTCCCAAGGAAAGTTCGATTCAGCGCCGACGAAAAACACGAACCACAGAGTACACGGAGGAACACGGGGATCTGAGGGTTCTTGATCGAACATGCCTCGGGCTCATGTCCCCCTCGAAGAATTCTTCATTCCCTGTCGAATGATTTGGGCGGCAGGAGAACCTGGACGCCGAAATAACCGACGAAGAATGGCTGGTTACTGTGCGCGGGCTCGACGCCCCGGCCAGCCATGAATAGCAGGATGAAAGGCCGATGCAGTTTGTAACGGCCACCGACATTAATTATGGGCTGAGCATATCCGGGATGCCATGTGCCGGTCGCGTAGAACTCCGAGTCGAGTTCCAGTTTCCGGGTGAATTCGTGACCGACGACCAGGCCCGTCAGCCACCCATTCGGACCCTGATTGACGATTTGGTACCCTCCCTCCAAATCGACATCGATGGGCTCCATCTTTTTGGTGAATTCGACGGGGAGGATCAAACTCCAGCCTGGCGGCGCGATTCCCCGCTTGACCGCGTCGTTGGGATTGTTGACTGAAAACTGCGGAAAAACGGAGAACGAGCTTCCACTCTTTCCGTCGTCATGGAAGCGCCATTTCACGCCGAGTTGATCCTGCTCCAATCCATATTTGACCGGCTGGCCCGGGTTGTGCAGGCGCAGCCAGGCGCTCTCATATGTGAGTTGAATGCGATCTCCGACGCCGAAGTTGATATCGACGTCGGGGGTGTGCGCCAGCGACTGGCCACTGTAGAGAAACGGCATGTACCCGAAATTGATCTCCCAGTCCTTGTTGCCGGGAGTTCCAGGATCGTTGGTGTAGTAGGGGGGCCCTCCTTGACCGACCAACAGATTCAAACTGCAAAGCAATTGAGCAGAAATCAAGGCGACCTGGCACAGGCTGGATTTTAGCCGCTTGGATTTGAAATGATTAGCGAGCATTAATAGCAACCCTGGAGTTGGCGGACGTCCTTCTCTTATATCGAGAAAGCGCGATCGAGCGGGTGCGTGAAGTCGGCACGTTAAACTTTCTCGAAGCTCTACTCGTAGCTTCATCCGCGGAGCTACGGTTGATAACCCGCGCCCCGCAAGACTTTCCCGGGCAGAGCGCCGGTCATCTTGCCGTTTTCGATGACGGGCACGCCGTTGACCAGCACAAACTCCATGCCTTCCGAGAGGCGGTTAGGATCGTCGAACGTGGCTACGTCACGCACCGTCTGCGGGTCGAAGACAACTACATCCGCCCACATGCCCTGTTTCAGCACGCCGCGATCAGTAAGCCGCATGCGTTGCGCGGAAAGCGCCGAAAACTTGCGAATGGCTTCTTCGAGTGTCAGCTTTTTCTCTTCGCGAACGTACTTGCGCAAGATTCGTGGGAAGGTTCCGTAGGCACGGGGATGGGGGTGCTCTTCGCCGAGGATGCCATCGGGCGAGGTGCCAGGGGAATCGTTATCAATCGAGACCCAGGGTTGCTGGAGGGCAAGAGCGACGTCGGGTTCCGACATGCCGAAGACGGCGCACTCGGTAAATGCCTTGTCTTCGATGAGCAGATCAAAGAGCGAGTCCATCGGGTCTTTGTGCCACGCCTCCGCAACTTCAGAAAGACGCTTGCCCTGAAATTTCTTCAGGTCGGGATTCTGTACGACGCCAATCATCACGGATTCGGGACCGGGAATCTCCTGCCACTCGTTGTCCCAATCTTTGGAAGGCGTCTCCAGGTCTTTGCGAATACGGGCGCGGGTCGCGGGGTCCCGGAGGCGTTCAATGAGTTTGGCATCGCCGCCGTCGTGCGCCCACGCCGGAACAAACGCCGACATGGAATTGAACCACGCGGGGTAGGCGTAGGTGTTAGCGGAAACGTCGGCGCCTTGCGCGCGAGCCTGGGTGATTTTCGCCACCACTTCGGGCATGCGTCCCCAGTTGTTCTTGCCCGCGACTTTAATGTGCCAAATCTCGACGGGAATGTGCGCTTCGCGGCCGATGCGTAGCGCCTCATCAATGGCCTCAAGCACGGTATCGCTCTCGTTGCGCATGTGAGTCGCGTAGATTCCGCCGAACTTTGAGGCTTCAGAGGCGAGTGCGATGATTTCTTCTGTTTTGGCGTAGGGAGCGGGCGCATATTCCAGAGATGTCGAAACACCGACGGCTCCGTCGAGCATGGCGTCGCGGACCAGCGCTTTCATTTTTTCGAGTTGTTCGGGGGTGGGCTGTACATCAGCGTCACCGACCACAACGCGGCGGACCTGCGTTGCACCGACATAGCTGGCGAGGTTGATGCCCAGGCCCTGCTTTTCCAGCCGCGCAAAATACTGGCGGAATGTCTGCCAGTCGACATTGACTTTATAGTGTGCGTAGGCAGGGCGGTCTGCCTCAACGATTGCACTCGTCAGCGGCGCCGCGGACCCACCTTCACCGGTAATCTCGGTCGTAATGCCCTGGAAAATTTTCGAAGGCAGGCGAGGATCGACGAGGATGGTCACCTCCGACTGGCCCAGCATGTCAATGAAGCCGGGAGCGACGACTTTGCCTTTGGCGTCGATGGTGTGCTTGCGCACGGCCCCAGAAAGATTGCCAATGGCGGTGATGCGGCCGTCTCTGATTCCGATATCGCCGGAATACCAGGGCGATCCGGTACCATCAATGATGTGGCCGTTCGTGATGACGATGTCGAAGGAATCGGCGGCAAAGCCAAGAGTGGAAACAATCAGGAAGAGCACAAGAAGCAGACGATTTGCTGCGGTCATGAGGTGATCCCCGAATCAGTAGAGTCTCCGCCCACGGTAGTTGGTCTGACATCTGGGCGGCCGAGCTTTTTACGGCAGAACAGCGTACCAAGGATAATCCACAGGGCGAGCGACAGCCATTCCCAGCCGGAGAAATGGCCCGGCACAAACGGGAGAAACTTCATGAAGATCAAGGTCAGGCCGACGAGTGCGCCTACGATGGCGATGAGGCGCTGAAGAGGGAGTGGTTTCATCCGCAAGAAGGCGGCGCAGACGGCGAACCAACCTACCGCAGAAGCTACCGAACCAACCTCGGAAATGGGAACGAGGATCGCGCTCCCCAAAAACATGCACAAACCGGTGGCGATTCCAGCCGCGATGACGGCAGCACTCGGTGTCTGATTCCGAGGGTGCACGGCGGCGAGACGCTCGTCCAGCAGGCCGCGGCGGGCCATGGCAAAGAGCAAACGGCTGGCAGCGACGAAATTTCCGTTGAAGACCTTAAATAACGAAAGCAGCGCCGCGCTCAAGATGATGCTTACGATCCAGCGCGAGCCGACGGCACGCTGGAACACAACGGCCGTCATGAAGGGCTCGCCCGTCAGCTGGCGCCAGGGCGCGACGAAGCCGACAGCCGCGATCACGACGATGTAGAAAACAAAACCGACGACGATGGCGGCAAAGATGACGCCGGCGAATCCGCGCGAGCGAAACTCCGGGCTTGCCTCCTCGGCGGCCTTGGTCACGGATTCGAAACCGTTCATGAAGTAGGGCACGATTTGCAGCACGAGCAAGATGGAAACAATCGGAGTGTGCGTAAACAGCGGCGGAAAGTTGGCGGGCGATCCGCGGGCAACGCCGAGGGAGACGAAGATAACGAAGAGGGCGAGCGTGCCGAACGTGGTCCAGTTCTGGAACGTGGCACTCAGCCGGATGCCGCGATAGTTGACGATCGTAACAAGAGCAGTGAGGCCGAGACCGATTGCCAGATGCGGCAAGTAAACCGGCTTTCCCGCCACGTTGTACAGAACGACGCGATTGAGCCAGGGGAAGATGAAGCCCGCCAGGCGGCCGACAGCAACGGCCTCCCACGGGCAAACAATGAAATAGGCGAGCATCATCATCCAGCCGGTGTAAAAGCTGATCGATTGCGGAAAAACGCTGGCCGTATAGGCAACCTCGCCGGCAGCATCGGGCATGGCCGCGACCAATCTTGAGTACACGTAGCCAATGGGGAGCAGAAGAACCCCGCCAATCGCGAAGCCGAGAATTCCTCCGAGCGGACCGCCGCGGGCGAGCCAATCGTCCATGACGACCAGCCAGCCAACACCGACCATCGTCCCCCAGCCGAGGGAAAAGTAATCCGTGACGCGGAGCTTGCGCGCGAGGCGAGTCATCGGGCGAAGCCAGGACTTTCAGGATTTGCAGCCGCGATCCGCGAGCGGGTGCCTAAGAGGGACTGTGATGAAACTGTGCGAAAACGGAAGCGGGCGTGATGGGCGGGCAGATTGACCGGCTCAAATCCGATTCTTGCCGACCGCGGAAGTCCCATGGGCGCGAATTATAAAACATCGCGCGAAAGATGCTGCTCGAACGTTCGGGTGCGGCATCACGCAATTGCAAAACGTGGAGGACATTGGGAAGGCCGAAGGATGCTGAGCGCATCCTTCAGCGAGGAGATTTCAAACAGCGAACTGAGGTGCGTTGCCTCGAGCAGCCTGCGGAAAAATGCCGGCGGGTCGACCAGTTTGAGACGCGCAGAACTCTGCGTCGTCCAGCGGCGCACCAGCAGCAGCGTTCCCAGACCACCAGCATCGAGTTGCTGGATTTCCGAAAGATCGAGCACCAATACGCGGAGACGATCAAGTTGCTCGATCCGGCGACGGAATTCGTCCAGTGCGGCCCCACGCACCATGCGTCCGGAGCAGCGCACGACAGCCACATCTTCTATGCGTTCGACTTGGTATTGAAGTTCCATACATGTATTCATACGGACCAGCCTCGGAAAAAGTTCCGCGATTTCGTTCTTCTTAATAGACGTGGGAACGGGGCAAAGGTCACCCCTTGCGCATAAATCTGCATGCCGCGGAAAACTTCGGGCAAAGACACTTTGCGGATATTAAAGACGCGTGAATGTGGCGTGGAAGCACACGAATACAGGCAGGTTACAGGCCCGCTTCGATACGAGATCGGGGATCGAGGAAATCGCGCAGCGCGTCGCCGATGAAATTGAAGGCCAGAACCGCGAGCATGACGGTGACTGCCGGGAAAATCACCAAGTGGGGCGCGTCAAACAGATGCGAGCGCGCGTCGTTCAACATGGATCCCCAGCTGGCGGTCGGTGGTGGAACGCCGAGGCCGAGGAAGCTCATGGTCGCTTCGGCGAGGACCGCGCCCGCCATGCCAATGGCAGCCTGCACGATTACCGGCTGGATGATGTTGGGAAGGATGTGCGTGACGATGATGCGGAAATCGCTGGCGCCGAGGGCGTGCGCAGCTTCTACGAATTCTTTTTCGCGAATGGAGAGCACCTGCGCCCGGACCAGGCGGGCATAGCCGACCCAGCCTCCCAGAGAGAGCGCGAGAACGAGGTTAAAAATTCCCGGGCCGCGAAAAGCGACGAATGCGATCGCGATCAGAATCCCGGGAAAAGAAAGAAACGCATTCATCAAAACGATGTTGACGAAGCGGTCGATGCTTCCGCCATAGTATCCGGCGAAAGAGCCGATGATAAGACCGAGGAGCAATGAGCCGGCAACGACGCTCGATCCAACGAACATCGAAATGCGGGCGCCCCAGATAAGGCGGGAAAGAATGTCGCGTCCGAGTTCGTCGGTACCGCAGAGATGATGCAGCGAAGGCGGCTCAAGACGGCTTGGGAGATCGATGTGTGCGGGATCCTGCGGAGCAATCCAAGGCGCAAAGACTGCGAAGAACAGGAACACGGCGACCAGCACAACTCCGATTGCCGCCAGCGGGTTGTGGCGGGCGAGACGGGCGCTGCCACTCCGTTGCCAGTCAGCGCTCATCATTTGCCAGTTGGCAGCCATGCGTGGATGCGAGTCTCCTTGTTGTTGGGGCGGCGGTATCTAAAGCACATGCATGGCAGTCTACCAGCCCTAAGCGTGCGCACCGAGCCGGCGAACCGGGGAACCATGAGATACCTGGCGATGTGCTTTCCTGGAGGCATGGGGTTTCCAGTTCGCCTTGACCTTGACGCAGATTGAGAAATACATGAGTATTGATACGTTTTAATAAACATTAATCACTTGGGTCCAGGCGGGAAAAAACGAGCCAGGAATCCTGGGGAAGCGGGACGTGGCATGATCGGCGCGGTTGACATCGGCGGCACCAAGATGGCGGTGGGAGTGGTCGACTCGGCGGGCCACGTTCTAGCGAGGAACGAGAGCGCCACCGAGGTACGGCGTGGGTTTGACGATGCGATGCGGCGGGTATGCAAGCTGCTTCGAGAATGCATGGAAGTGGCCGATGCCAACCTGCGCGGGATTGGCATCGGTTGCGCGGGCCCGCTCGACAGCCTGTGTGGCACGATTGGGAATGCGAACAATCTTCCAGGGTGGGAAGGCGGCAATCCCGTGGATGTTTTGTCGCGGGAGTTTGGCGTGCCCGCGGCGTTGGAAAACGACGCGGATGCGGCTGCGCTGGGCGAACTGCACTGGGGAACGGGAGGGCCAAGGACGCGCTTGCTCTACGTGACGGTAGGAACGGGCATTGGCGTGAGCGCTATTCTGGATGGCGAAGTGTATCGCGGCGCGGACGGATATCATCCCGAGATCGGGCACCAAATCGTCGATCCTGCCGGGCCGGTTTGTTCGTGCGGGGCGCGCGGTTGCTGGGAGAGCTTTGCGTCTGGGCCAGCGATGTTGGCCTGGCTAAAGGAAAACGCGCCCGCCAGTTACGCAAGCGGCATTTTGGATGCCCGCGAAATCTGTGCGCGAGCGCAAGAATCGGATGAATGGGCGCTGCGGGCGGTAGAACGGGAGGCCTTTTACCTGGGACTCGGTCTGGCCAATCTCATCACCTCGTTTGCTCCAGAGGCCATCGTGCTGAGCGGCAGCGTTATGAAAAGTGCGCACCTGTTTCTGGGTCGAATGCAAGAGGTGATCCGGCAGAGTTGCAAGCTCGTTCCAGTCGACCGGGTGGAGATTACTTTGGCGACTCTGGGAGCGGATGCGGGCCTGATCGGCGCCGCCGAGGTTTGGCAGCATCGCTTCGGGCAGAGTGGAGGAAAGATTGGGCACGGATACGGATGCGATCGTCGAGGGCCAGTATCTTCGTGACATTCTGGATCAGCCACGCGCCCTAGCGGCAACGTTGGAGCGACTGGAGATTCCGAACGAACTGAACGTCTTCGCCCAGCGTTTGCGGGAAGGCAAGATCAAGCGTGTCATACTGACCGGAATGGGAGCATCGTTTTATGCCCTCTATCCGCTGTTTTTGCGGCTGAACGCGAGCGGCTACACCGCGTTGGCAATCGAGACCTCAGAACTGATCCACTCGCTCGAGCGCTGGCTCGAACCGGAAACCATGGTCATCGCGGTTTCGCAATCCGGACAAAGTGCGGAAGTTGTTCGACTGGTTGAAGAGAACCGAGATCAGACGACCATTGTGGGCGTAACCAATGCCGCGGATAGTCCTTTGGCGCTGCAGGCCAAGGCGGCCATGGTGACGCAGGCTGGCAGGGAGTTTTCCGTCTCTTGCAAGACCTATGTCACGGCCTTGATGGCGTTGCATCTGCTGGGAGGATTCCTCTGCGGACGCGATGCGAGCCGGACGCAAGACGAGTTGGCGAAGACCGTGCCCGCGGTTGCATCGTACTTGCGGGGGTGGAGGGACCATGTTTCCGAGATGAGGACAGAGTTGGGGCGAGTGCGCCAATTATTCTTATTGGGACGGGGCGCGTCATTGGCCGCGACCGGGGCAGGCGCCCTGATCGTTAAGGAATCGGTGCGGCTGCACGCGGAAGGCATGAGCGGCGCGGCTTTCCGCCATGGCCCCCTAGAGATGGTCAGCAGCGAGACTTTCGCGATAGTTTTTTCGGGCGCGGAAACTACGAGAACGATGCAAGCCGCACTGCGAGACGACATCCATCAGGCTGGAGGCAAGACCGGCTGGATTGGCGAAGACGCCAGTCCTGGTGCATGGAAACTACCGGAGTTGCCGGAAGCAGTGCGCCCCATGCTTGAAATTCTCCCGGTGCAAATGATGACGCTGGCACTGGCCGCAAGAGCAGGCATTGAGGCGGGGCGGTTTGCTCGCATTCCGAAGATCACCACGATGGAATAAGTAATTTGTCTTCCCTTTGAGGAGGGCTCCTTCTTTGCGGAACATTCACAGATCGGCTCCATCCACCATCCTTTCGTACTTTTTCCGAGCCGCGTTTCGGCTCTTGCTGTTTGCCGTGAGTGCTCTGTCTTGTACGCTGCCATGCGGGGCAGCTGCGACTCCAGCGGGCGATCAGTCCGCCAGAATCCCGCTCAGTGAGAACTGGTGGATTCAGTCGTCTTGCGCGGTAAAGACGGGAGGCGCGGAAATTTCCACGCCTGGTTTTCGCACAGACGGTTGGCACAAGGCCAGTTTGCCGACTACGGTGTTTGCCGCGCTTGTCAAGGATGGCACGTATCCGGATCCTTATTTCGGGATGAATCTGAAATCGTTTCCCGGGATGGACTATTCCTCGACATCTTTCTTCGCCAATCAATCCATGCCGGCGGACAGTCCGTTTCGCTGCTCGTGGTGGTTCCGGACGGAGTTTGCGATGCCTGCGCGAGCCACGTCTACGACCCGATTGCATTTTGACGGCATCAATTACCGCGCGAACATCTGGTTGAACGGCGCGAAGATTGGCGACGCTCACGAGATCGCCGGCATGATGCGGGTGTTCGAGTTGGCTGCCGGGAAGGGTCTGACTGCGGAAAAACCTAACGTCTTGGCGGTTGAGATTTTTGCGCCCGACAAGGCCGATTTGGCCATGACCTGGGTCGACTGGAACCCGACTCCCCCGGACAAGAACATGGGCTTGTGGAAAGACGTCTACCTGACCACGGGCGGCGACGTTATTCTGCGACACCCTTTTGTTGCGTCCAGGCTTGACGCCGAGTACAAAACTGCGGTTCTGACGATCAGCGCAGACTTGCACAACGCGGGTGCGAGTCCGGCGGCAGCCATAGTGTGGGGGGAAATCGAGGGAATCCGAGTGAGTCAAGAAGTCACTTTGGCCTCTTTGGAATCCAGGACGATTGTCTTCGCGCCAGATCGGTATCCCGAACTCCGGCTCGCGCATCCCCGGCTGTGGTGGCCTTATCAGATGGGTGCACCAGAAATGTACACGGCTCGGCTGTGGGCCGAAGCGAACAAACAAGTATCCGATTCGGCCACGGTGCAGTTTGGCATCCGCGAAGTGACCTCGCAACTGACCGAGAAGGGCTATCGGCAATTCAAAATCAATGGCCGTAAACTGCTGATCCGCGGAGCAGCCTGGGCGCCCGACATGCTGTTGCGGTGGTCGACGGAGAGGGCCGCGACCGCGATGGATTACGTGCGGGGGATGAACCTGAACGCCATCCGCCTGGAAGGGCGAATGGAGACGGATGAGTTCTTCGACATGGCCGATCGCCAGGGCGTACTGATCATGCCGGGATGGACTTGCTGCGACTTCTGGGAGAAATGGAGCGAATGGACGCCGGAGAGCATCCAGATCGCCCGGGCGTCACTTTTCGATCAAGCGGTGCGTCTGCGAAATCATCCGAGCGTTTTCGTATGGCTCTATGGCAGCGACGGTCCGCCCCCTGCCGACATTGAAGCTTCTTACCTGGAAATTCTCAGAGACGCGAAATGGCCGGTGCCCTCGCTCTCGTCGGCATCCGCTGAAGCAACCACCGTCACGGGCGCTTCAGGAGTGAAAATGACAGGGCCCTACGACTACGTGCCGCCAAATTACTGGCTCACCGACAAAGAAGCTGGCGGCGCATACGGATTTAACACCGAAACCAGCCCGGGCCCGGTGATTCCGACGTTACCGAGCTTGAAGCGATTTATTCCGGCCGACCACCTGTGGCCGGTTGACGATTATTGGAATTACCACGCTGGCCTGGAACGCTTCACGAATATCGACAAATTTGTGAACGGGATGGAAAACCGGTATGGCAAACCGGCCAGCCTGGAGGATTTTCTTCGCAAGTCGCAAGCAATGAACTATGAAGCCGAGCGTGCGATGTTCGAGGCCTACGGACGCAACAAGTACGAGTCCACCGGCGTGATTCAGTGGATGCTGAACAACGCGTGGCCATCGATAATCTGGAACTTGTACGATTATTATCTGGTCCCTTCCAGCGCCTACTTTGGATCGAAGAAAGCCTGCGAATTGCTGCACGTTCAGTACTCCTACGACGATAACTCGGTGGCAGTGGTGAATGGCTACGACCATGTTTTCACCGATATTCACGTTCACTCCTCGGTCTACGACATAAGCGCAAACGAAAAAGGCTCGCAAGATGTCACCATCGACATTCCCGCCGATAGCAGCGTTCGTGGTCTGCGATTACCGCCATTGGGAGACATCTCATCGACTTACTTTCTGAAGCTGGAGTTGCACGACGCTTCGGGCAAAACGCTCGATAGCAATTTTTACTGGCTTTCCATCAAGCCCGATGTGCTTGACTGGGCGCACAAGTTGGATACGGTCTACACACCAGAAAGCGGCTACGCAGACTTGCATGGGTTGAATACTCTGCCGCCAGTGAAGGTCACGACTCGCAGTTCGATATCACTCGATGGAAAAGAAAGGGTAATTCACACTTTCCTTGAAAACCCCAGCTCAGTTTTGGCTTTCATGGTACATGTGCGAGTTGCCAACGCCAGATCCGGGGAGGATGTGGCGCCGATCTTTTGGGACGACAATTATGTTTCCTTGCTGCCGGGAGAAAATCGCGAGCTGAGCGCACACTTCGAGTCGGGCAAGAGCAATGGCATCGATCTGGCAGTAACTGTCGATGGGTGGAATGTGGTGGCGGCTAGCAGCGTTCTGGCCGTCCAGTGACGACATTCATGCACGAGGCAGCCGAGTATGATATGAACGACTTATGGTAACGATTCGCGATGTCGCGAAGAAGAGCGGATTCTCCCCCACGACTGTCTCGATTGTGCTGAACAATGCGCCGCTGGCTCGCTACATACCCAGCAGCACCAAGAAACGGATTGAAAGCGCTGCCAAAAAACTGGGGTACCGTCCGAACCAATTTGCCCGCTCGCTGCGCAGCCGGCGCAGCCAAACGGTTGGGGTCATGGTGTTCGACGCGACAGACCCCTTCTGCACGCTGGTACTACGCGGCATTCAGAATTCGCTTTACCAAGCCTCGTATTTGCCGATTCTGACCGACGTCCAGAACGAGCGCGCTCGCTTCGAGCGCTATCTGGAGATGCTGCTGGACCGCCGCGTGGAAGCCTTGATTGTCCTGGCTAACTGGCTGTTCGTAAACATCGAGGTTCTCGGAGACCTGGAAAAAAGCAACATTCCAACGGTCATGATTGGACGGGAATTGAAAAACGATGCGATCAGTTCCGTAATCGTCGATAACGAACTCGGAGCTTACGCTGCCGTGGAACATTTGCACACTCTTGGCCATCGCAAGATTGCATTCATTCGCGGGCCGAGAACTTTGACCGACAGTGCGCCACGCTGGAAGGGCGTTCGCTCATTTGCGAAAGCCCGCGGCCTGGAGTTGGATCAGCGGCTGATTGTGGACCTTCCTGAGTCGCGCGACCCGATCTCGAGCTTTGAAAGCGGCTACAAACTGACAGAAGAAATGCTGAAGACGAAGCGCCCCTTCACCGCCCTAATGGCGTTCGATGATATGACGGCGTTCGGAGCCATCCGCGCCCTCACGCGGGCCGGACTACGTGTGCCCGAACATTGTTCGGTGGTGGGGTTTGACGATGTGGCAGCCTCCAGTTTGTGCACTCCACCGCTCACGACGATTCGTCAGCCGATGGAGGCGATGGGCGTGATGGCGACCGGCATAGTGCTCGAGGGGATTAACGCCATGGTGGAGAAGCGCGACCTCCCGACTGTCCACCGCAAGGTAGCTCCGGAGCTGGCGGTGCGGGATTCCACGCGCAGTCCAGCATAGGACCAGCAGTACCAATCCAGGCTTCACGGAACCACAGGCAATCGCTGCCGACGGAGACCTCCGCCGATACCCCGAGCGGATCCGAGGTCTATAGAAACCTCCACACATGCCTTGGGGTCTATCTTCTTTCAAGCGCATCGCGGTCCCAATTGCCAAGTCTTGCCCCAGCCTCGTATGTGCTTTGGCAAAACTCGAGAAGTGAGGCCGTCGGCGATCGAGCCTCGCGTACGTCGTCGTACATCAGTAAGAACTCGCCGAGTTGCTTCTCATAGTGCGCGGCGTTGGGCCGGACGGGGGCATCATTGAATCCCTGCGGCTGAGGAACCATGTAGGAATAAAAGGCCGCACCTTTGACATCGCCGCCGCCAGGCCAGAAGCCAACACTGCTGACTTCGTGGGAATATGCTTCTCGCGTCATCGGGTCCACGCCGGGCCGGTCCGGAGCACGGCGACCCGAAAATCGTGTGACGGCAAGGTCGAAGCTTCCCCAGAAAAAATGCACCGGGCTGCACTTACCAATGAATCCCGACCTGAATTGGCTGAAGACAGAATCCACCGACAACAGAATCCGCCAGAATTTCTCAACTGCGGCGGGATCGTACGAGCGATGCTCGTGATCCATGTCGAACGGAACTGGATTGGGAATTTCGACCGGCATCGGCCAGATTTTGACTTCGATCCCCGCAGATTGAAGCAATGCCTGGAATTCTCCGAAGAAGTCGGCGACGGAACGAGGCGCCAGTGGAAGTGTTTCCCGGAACCCGTCAGTTGTCTCGAGCACAAGCTGATGCCGGATGAAGTCAAAACGCAGTTCGAAGGCTAGTTGTCCATACGGGATTCGAGATGTAGTCAGGCCGCGAGCAGTTACATACAACGGAACATTCCACCAATGGTTGATAAGGGGCGTGAGACACATCCGGACCTTACCAACGATCTGCGTCCACCGGTGGAGAGCGGCGTAGGTGTCTTTCCATGAATCCAGCGGCAGCGGTGGCCAGCATTCCGGTTCAACAGCAAGGGCGTGCGACATAGTCCGGCTCCCATTGATCGTCGTTCCAAGAAGCACTGCGCTGAAAATACGCTCCTCGCAAACGGTCTGCACGGAGCCACTCTGCGGGAGCTATTCAACGATGCTTGATGAAGGCGCCGTTTTGCAACTCGGCCATCGCCTGGCGTAGCTGTTCTTGCGTGTTCATCACAATCGGGCCATACCATGCAACCGGTTCCTCGATCGGCTTGCCCGATACCAGAAGGAAACGGATGCCCTCGTCGCCGGCCTGAACAGTGATCTCGTCGCCACGGTCGAACAACACCAGCGAGTGATTGCCGACGTCGTACCTGGGCAGCGCGTCGGGGACAGCGGCTTGTTCCGTCAGAACCGCGCGAGGATCCGAGGCATCGCGAAACGTGCCGGAGCCCGCAAATACGTATGCGAACGCCTTGCGTGTCGTCTCGATTTTGAGCCGCTTGCGCTGCCCGGGAGCAACCGAGACGTCGAGGTAATTCGGGTCGGCGGCAACGCCTTCAACCGGGCCTCTCTTACCCCAGAACTCGCCGCAGATAACGCGCACGCGCGTGCCATCATCGTCAGTGACCTCGGGAATGGCGCTCGACGGAATGTCCTGATAGCGGGGGTCGGTCATCTTCAGCGATGAAGGCAAGTTCGCCCACAACTGGAATCCATGCATGCGTCCCCGGCTGTCTCCCTTAGGCATCTCCTGGTGCAAGATGCCACTACCGGCCGTCATCCATTGCACGTCGCCGGCCGTCATTTTGCCTTGATTGCCCAGGCTGTCACCGTGTTCCACGGACCCGGCAAGCACGTAGGTGATTGTCTCGATGCCGCGGTGCGGATGCCATGGAAATCCCGCCTGGTAGTCGTCCGGATTGTCGTTGCGGAAATCGTCCAGCAGCAAGAATGGATCGAAATCCTTCGTCTTGCCAAACCCGAAGGCGCGTTGCAGTTTGACGCCCGCGCCCTCGATCGTTGGCTTCGGTTGAATAATCTGTTTCACTGGGCGGAGTGACATAACTCCTCCTTACGTTTTCTGCGCGGGGGCGATTTCGTGCCGCGCGGCGAATTTATTAGGCCGTGTGCCCCAAGGTGACGAGCCGCTTTTTGTTTAGATGCGCATCAACGACAATCGTTGCAACGCACATATGACCGAAAAATCAAAGCGCTGCATTGCGGGCAGCGTCCAGCAGTTCTGTAAGCGCGCGAAGCCGCTCTCGGCCGAGGTGTCCCAGTTCCTTGCGATGGACTGCCTCGACCGGTGCGTCGAGACGGGCCAAAAGCTTGAAGCCGGGGTTAATCCGGGCCATCACCATTCGTGGGTCCGTCGGTCACAGCAGCGCGTATGCGCAGTACGTTGTATTGGTTGGCCGGAAGGTCCTTGGTCTTGAGAACCGCGGCCAGTGAGCGGGAGAGAAGGTCAGCCGTGCGGAGCAGATCCAGGAGCACTGCCTTCTCGGCGCAGTCCAGTCGCCGTTTACGCAGGGACTAAGCTTGATCTAGCGCCGAAATTATAGTCGTTATAACGACTAGTGTCCGGGCGTGACTGTGACGTCTGTTGGAGATGTCACGAAGAAGGAGTATGCCAGAATGCCGCCGGATCTGGTATTTCCATCCCACGAGCCTTGCCCGGATTGCCTCCACCCTGAACGCGAAGGCATGACGCACCCGCCACCGTGGCGGAGGCAGGGTGCGCCAGCCCGTTACTGTACGGTTAACGTGACCGTGGTCGTGTGCTGGGTCGAGCTGGCCGCGCCGGTAATACTGATCGTGTAGGTCCCAGCTGGCGTGCCGCCGCCACTCGCGCTCGTGCCTCCACTACCGCAAGCAGCCTGCAACAAGCAACCGCCGACCACCAGGAACACAAGGAAGCAGCTCAGTAGCTTTCTGCGTTTCGGTGACGCGATTCCCGTGCCCAGCAGCATGGCTGGCAGCGCAATCCACATTGTGTAGAAAGGAATCGACCTACCTCCCGATCGGGGCGGCGTCAGGGCCGAAGTGCGAGCCGCAGTGCCAATAGTCAGCTTCGTGGTCATGGTGCTCGTGTCCGGCGTGAGCGTTGCTGGACTGAACTTGCAGTTCGCCTCCGCGGGCAATCCGGAACAGGAGAAACTGATCGGACTGGTGAACGAGCCTTCCGGCGTTGTTGTCAGGGTGAACATCGCCGGTTGCCCGGCAGCTATCGTGGCGCTTGTCGGATTCGAGGTCAAGGTGAAATCAGCCGCGTTGACTTGGAAGCTCTGATTCACTGGCGTTGCTGCCGCATAGTTCGCATCCCCCGCCTGCGTCGCCTGAATCGTGCACATGCCGACGGCCACCAGTGTTACCGCCGTTCCCGACACCGTGCACACGCTCGTCGTCTGCGAGTTGAAGCTGACCGCCAGACCCGAACTGGCAGTCGCGCGTACCGTGAACGGCACGGCCCCGTAGGACTGATTCGACAACGCTCCGAAGGTGATCGTCTGGCCAGCCTGACTGACTACCTCGCCGCCACTCAGCGTGCCCGAGCCTGAGTTGTGGTTGGTGTCGCCTGAGTAGGTGGCGGTGATCGCATCGGTGCCGCCGGGGAGAACCGACGTCGTACACGTCGCCGTCCCCGGATTGCCCGCCGTCACCCCCGTCGTCCCGCACCCCGTGTTCCCGCTCCACGTCACCGTCCCCGTCACGTCCATCGCCTTCCCGCCCCGGTTCCCGCGACGTTTCAACAACCCCGTGTCGCTCGTGATCGTCGCCGTGAACGTCACCGCCTCCCCGTACACCGACGGATTCAGGCTCGATGCCACACTCACGTTGCCGCCCGACGCGTCCACTTCCTGGCTCACCGTGCCCGTGCCCGCATTGTGGTTGGCGTCGCCCGAGTAGTTCGCCGTGATCGCATCCGCCGCTCCCACCGCCAGCGTCGACGTCGTGCACGTCGCCGTCCCCGGATTGCCCGCCGTCACCCCCGTCGTCCCGCACCCCGTGTTCCCGCTCCACGTCACCGTCCCCGTCACGTCCATCGCCTTCCCGCCCCGGTTCCCGCGACGTTTCAACAACCCCGTGTCGCTCGTGATCGTCGCCGTGAACGTCACCGCCTCCCCGTACACCGACGGATTCAGGCTCGATGCCACACTCACGTTGCCGTTCGACGCGTCCACTTCCTGGCTCACCGTGCCCGTGCCCGCATTGTGGTTGGCGTCGCCCGAGTAGTTCGCCGTGATCGCATCCGCCGCTCCCACCGCCAGCGTCGACGTCGTGCACGTCGCCGTCCCCGGATTGCCCGCCGTCACCCCCGTCGTCCCGCACCCCGTATTCCCGCTCCACGTCACCGTCCCCGTCACGTCCATCGGCCGCGCGCCGTTCCGCCCCTTTCGCAGCCCGTAGTCCCCGCTGATCGTCGCCGTGAACGTTACCGCCTCCCCGTACACCGACGGATTCAGGCTCGATGCCACACTCACGTTGCCGCCCGACGCGTCCACTTCCTGGCTCACCGTGCCCGTGCCCGCATTGTGGTTGGCGTCGCCCGAGTAGTTCGCCGTGATCGCATCCGCCGCTCCCACCGCCAGCGCCGACGTCGTGCACGTCGCCATTCCCGGATTGCCCGCCGTCACCCCCGTCGTCCCGCACCCCGTATTCCCGCTCCACGTCACCGTCCCCGTCACGTCCATCGGCCGCGCGCCGTTCCGCCCCTTTCGCAGCCCGTAGTCCCCGCTGATCGTCGCCGTGAACGTTACCGCCTCCCCGTACACCGACGGATTCAGGCTCGATGCCACACTCACGTTGCCGCCCGACGCGTCCACTTCCTGGCTCACCGTGCCCGTGCCCGCATTGTGGTTGGCGTCGCCCGAGTAGTTCGCCGTGATCGCATCCGCCGCTCCCACCGCCAGCGTCGACGTCGTGCACGTCGCCGTCCCCGGATTGCCCGCCGTCACCCCCGTCGTCCCGCACCCCGTATTCCCGCTCCACGTCACCGTCCCCGTTACGTCCATCGCCTTCCCGCCCCGGTTCCCGCGACGTTTCAACAACCCCGTGTCGCTCGTGATCGTCGCCGTGAACGTCACCGCCTCCCCGTACACCGACGGATTCAGGCTCGATGCCACACTCACGTTGCCGCCCGACGCGTCCACTTCCTGGCTCACCGTGCCCGTGCCCGCATTGTGGTTGGCGTCGCCCGAGTAGTTCGCCGTGATCGCATCCGCCGCTCCCACCGCCAGCGTCGACGTCGTGCACGTCGCCGTCCCCGGATTGCCCGCCGTCACCCCCGTCGTCCCGCACCCCGTGTTCCCGCTCCACGTCACCGTCCCCGTCACGTCCATCGCCTTCCCGCCCCGGTTCCCGCGACGTTTCAACAACCCCGTGTCGCTCGTGATCGTCGCCGTGAACGTCACCGCCTCCCCATACACCGACGGATTCAGGCTCGATGCCACACTCACTCCTCCGTTGGCCGACACCGCCACCGTCGTTTCCGTCACCTCCGCCGCCGCCGCATAGTTCGCGTTCCCCGCCTGGTCCGCCAGCACCGTGCAGTTGCCGCTCGCGGCCGTCATCGTGTAGGTCGCCCCCGCGTTCGTACACCCTCCCGCACTCGTGTACACCACCGCGTTCCCGCTCCCCCCGCCCGTCGCCGCCACCGTGAACTGGCTCCCGTACTCCGCACTCGCCGGCGCGTTCACGCTGAACACGATCGTCTGGCTCGCCTGATTGACTGTCTGGCTCACACTGCCCGTACCTGAGTTGTGGTTCGCGTCACCCGAGTACGCCGCTGTGACCGTCTCGCTGCCCCCGCCCAGCGCCGACGTCGTGCACGTCGCCGTCCCCGGATTGCCCGCCGTCACCCCCGTCGTCCCGCACCCCGTGTTCCCGCTCCACGTCACCGTCCCCGTCACGTCCATCGCCTTCCCGCCCCGGTTCCCGCGACGTTTCAACAACCCCGTGTCGCTCGTGATCGTCGCCGTGAACGTCACCGCCTCCCCGTACACCGACGGATTCAGGCTCGATGCCACACTCACTCCTCCGTTGGCCGACACCGCCACCGTCGTTTCCGTCACCTCCGCCGCCGCCGCATAGTTCGCGTTCCCCGCCTGGTCCGCCAGCACCGTGCAGTTGCCGCTCGCGGCCGTCATCGTGTAGGTCGCCCCCGCGTTCGTACACCCTCCCGCACTCGTGTACACCACCGCGTTCCCGCTCCCCCCGCCCGTCGCCGCCACCGTGAACTGGCTCCCGTACTCCGCACTCGCCGGCGCGTTCACGCTGAACACGATCGTCTGGCTCGCCTGATTGACTGTCTGGCTCACACTGCCCGTACCTGAGTTGTGGTTCGCGTCACCCGAGTACGCCGCCGTGACCGTCTCGCTGCCCCCGCCCAGCGCCGACGTCGTGCACGTCGCCATTCCCGGATTGCCCGCCGTCACCCCCGTCGTCCCGCACCCCGTGTTCCCGCTCCACGTCACCGTCCCCGTCACGTCCATCGCCTTCCCGCCCCGGTTCCCGCGACGTTTCAGCAACCCCGTGTCGCTCGTGATCGTCGCCGTGAACGTTACCGCCTCCCCGTACACCGACGGATTCAGGCTCGATGCCACACTCACGTTGCCGCCCGAGGCGTCCACTTCCTGGCTCACCGTGCCCGTGCCCGCATTGTGGTTGGCATCGCCCGAGTAGTTCGCCGTGATCGCATCCGCCGCTCCCACCGCCAGCGTCGACGTCGTGCACGTCGCCGTCCCCGGATTGCCCGCCGTCACCCCCGTCGTCCCGCACCCCGTGTTCCCGCTCCACGTCACCGTCCCCGTCACGTCCATCGCCTTCCCGCCCCGGTTCCCGCGACGTTTCAACAACCCCGTGTCGCTCGTGATCGTCGCCGTGAACGTCACCGCCTCCCCGTACACCGACGGATTCAGGCTCGATGCCACACTCACTCCTCCGTTGGCCGACACCGCCACCGTCGTTTCCGTCACCTCCGCCGCCGCCGCATAGTTCGCGTTCCCCGCCTGGTCCGCCAGCACCGTGCAGTTGCCGCTCGCGGCCGTCATCGTGTAGGTCGCCCCCGCGTTCGTGCACCCTCCCGCACTCGTGTACACCACCGCGTTCCCGCTCCCCCCGCCCGTCGCCGCCACCGTGAACTGGCTCCCGTACTCCGCACTCGCCGGCGCGTTCACGCTGAACACGATCGTCTGGCTCGCCGGCACCAGCGACACCGGGAATGCCGCGATTTCCGCCACGGCGATGCCGTAAGGACTGCTGTCCGCGCCAAACGGCGATCCGGTCACCGATCTCAGCGCACCGCTGGCGAGGTCGATGGCATAGACGGAAACGTTGTTGGATCCACTGTTGGTTACGTAGACGAAGCTACCCGTAGCATCGACTTTCACGGCCGAAGGATTGCTTCCCGCGCCAAACGGCGACCCGGCCACCGTCGACAGTGCGCCACTGGTCGGGTCGATGGTGTACACGGAAACATTGTTGGAGCCGCTGTTGGTCACGTACGCGAAGTTGCCAGCAGGACTGACTGCCACAGCAGAGGGATTTGTCCCCGTCCCAAACGGCGACCCCGCCACCGGCGCGAGCGCTCCGCTCGATGCGTTGATGGTATAGGCCGACACAGCGTTGGAATTTGTGTTGGTGACATAGACGAACTTGCCGGCAGGATCGAACGCAACGTTCGCCACACCTTGAGGAGTGGCGCCTGTCCCAAACGGCGACCCGGCCACCGGCGTCAGCGCGCCCGTGGTCGCGTCGATGGTATATGCGGAAATATCGTTGGAAAAACTGCTGGGCACATAGACGAACTTGCCGGTGGGATCGACCGCCACGCCTTCAGGATTATGCCCCGTTCCAAAC
Source organism: uncultured Acidobacteriaceae bacterium (assembly GCA_963791085.1). Classification (GTDB taxonomy): domain Bacteria; phylum Acidobacteriota; class Terriglobia; order Terriglobales; family Acidobacteriaceae; genus Acidiflorens. Next base: position 2,717,545 of record CAWBQG010000001.1, read on the forward strand.
GGCGACCCCGCCACCTCGGTCAGCGCGCCCGTGGCCGCATCAATGGTATAGGCGGAAACACTGTCGGAAAATACGTTGGTCACATACGCGAACTTGCCGGCAGGATCGACTGCCAGGCCATAAGGTTCGCCGTCAGCGTCGGCGAACGGCGACCCGGCCATTGGCGCGAGCGCGCCGCTCGACGCGTCGATGGTATAGGCCGAAACGGTGCCTGACGGTCTGGGGTAGTACTGGTTTGCCGCATAGGCAAACGTACCACTGGCATTGACAGCCACGGCATTGGGGCCGTTGCCCGCACCGAATGGCGACCCGGCCACCGGCGCGAGCGCACCGCTCGACGTGTCGATGCTATAGGCAGAAACATTGTTGGAACCGCCGTTGGCCACGTAGGCAAATTGGATTTGCGCGTTGCTGGTTGCCGCGTTGTAGTTATTATCTGCGGCTTTGCTCGCCGTCAGCAGGCAAGTCCCGGCAACATTGATCACACTTACTGTCGAGCCCGATAGCGAGCAGCCCGTCGATGCTCCCGCACTAAAGCTCACGACACCCGTGCCGCTGCCGCCGGTGGCTGTCGCCGTTCCGGTCGTTCCATAGGTCACGCTGGCCGGCCCTGTTATCGTCAGCGGCGCCTGGTTCGCCAGTGCTGCCTGAGTCGAAGTCTGCTGGGGCGTCGCCGCACTGTAGTCGCTGTTGCCCGACTGGGTAGCGTCAATGGTGCAGGTTCCGGAACCGCTCAAGATGGTCACGGCCGCGCTCGTCACTCCGCTCGCCACGCCTGGTGTTCCCAGCGAGCAAACGGATGTGCTGCTTGAATCGACCGATAGCGTCACCGTCAGGCCTGAGGTGGATTCGGCGGCGACTGTGAACGTCCCGCTGTAACTCGCACTCGCCGGTGCCGCCTCGGTGAACGAGATCGCCTGGCCGAGCGCCAGAGCTACGGCCGAAGTCTGCTGCTGCGCCGCTGCGCTGTAGGTGCTGTTGCCGCCCTGGCTGGCGTCAATGGTGCAGGTTCCGGCGCCGTTGAGCATCGTCACCGTCGCGCTCGTCACCCCACTCAGTACGGTGGGCGTTCCGAGGGAGCAAACACCCGAGCTGCCCGCATCCACCGACAACACTACCGTCAGGCCTGAAGTGGATTCGGCGGCCACTGTGAACGCGCTGCCATAGCTCGCGCTCGCGGGCGCAAGTTGGGCGAAGGAAATCGTCTGGCTCTGTGGCAGGCCGGTGCCTTGCAGCGCAACGCTCTGCATGGCTGAAAGACTGGCGTTAAGGGCGTTGTCCGTAAATACGGCGGTGCTCGCAAGAGCGCCGGTACTTTGCGGCTCAAAGCTGATGCTGAGATTGCAGCTTGCTCCCGGCGCGAGCGCAAAACTGCCGGTGCAATCCGCGGGCGTACCCGTGCCCGCGACCTGAAGAAAGCTTGGCCCGCCGACAACCAGTCCCGGAGAGACGGCGTTCAGCGGCTGGTTGCCGATGTCTTGAATGGTAATCCCCTGCGGACTGTCCGAACTGGTGCTGCCGATCGCAGTCGATGCAAACGTCAACGCTGGCGGCTGCGCGCGCTGCACTTCGACTACCCGGCTGTTGCCCCAATCCACGATGAAAAGATTGCCCGCTCCATCCGCCGCCATATCGAACGGATCGTAAAGTCCGCTGCCCACCACGGTCGGAGTGCCTCCGCCGGCCGGAACCTCCACCACCCGATTGTCGTCAAAATCAGCGACAAAGACATCGCCCGCCGAATCCACCGCCACCCCAGAAGGGTTGAACAGCCCCCCTACTATTGTGATCTGCGGACCACCGCCCGCCGGAACCTCTACCACCCGATTGTTGCCGCTGGCTCGATCGGCGACAAAAACATCTCCCGCTCCATCCACTGCCACGGCGTACGGGTATAGTCCGCTGCCAACCGTGGTCTGGGGGCCTCCGCCCGCCGGAACCTCTATCACTCGATTGTTGCCGCTGTCCGCGATAAAGACATCGCCCGCCCCATCTACCGCCACTCCGTACGGGCTGCTCAATCCGCTCCCAACCGTGGTTTGGGCACCGCCACCGGAGGGAACCTCGACCACCTGGTTGTTGCCAGCGTCCGCGATAAAGACGTCGCCCGCTCCGTCAACCGCCAGCCCGAATGGAGTATTCAGCCCGCTACCCACCGTTGTCTGAGGGCCGCCACCGGAGGGAACCTCCACGACACGATTGTTGCCGGGATCGGCGATGAATACATTGTCCGCACCATCCAACGCAACACAGTACGGGTTTGTTAGTCCGCTGGCAGGTACCGTTGTCTGCACGGCCGGTCCAAATGCAATTGCTGGCCCCTGGCCCTGGCCGTAAATCATCGTGCTAGCCAGAAGGTTGCCCGAGTTGTCGGTGAGCTGCACCGCACCCAGGCGCGCTCCCGGCGCGAGGGGAGCAAACGAAACGGTGACAGTGCAGAGATTCCCCGCGCTTACCGTCCCCGTGCAGGTCGCGGCGTTCAGAGTGAAATCCAGATTGGGCGCGCCTTGGGTGAGGACAGTCACGGTCGAGCCCAGCGTGACGCTATTGTTGACGCTGTAGTTCAACGTGACATTCTGGCTACAGGGTGCGGGAGTAGTCTGGCCCGAAGGACAAACATTGGCGCTCCCGAAATTGACAGCAATCCGTTCGACTTCCACCACCCGGCTGTTGTTGGTATCGGCGATGAAGACATCGCCTGCCCCATCCACCGCCATTGCGTATGGATTGGTGAGTCCGCTGCCCACCGCAACCTGGGTGCCCCCTCCGGCCGGCACCTCAACCACGCGGCTGTTCCATGGATCTCCGATGAAAATATCGCCCGCTCCATCCACCGCCACGCCGAACGGCTCATTCAGTCCGCTGGCCCCAACCGTCGTCTGCGCACCCCCGCCAGCGGGAACCTCGACCACCTGGCCGTTGCCGTAATCGGCGATGAAGACATTCCCCGCTCCATCCACCGCCACTCCGGTCGGTCCATTCAGACCGGTGGCCCCGACCGTCGTCTGGCCGCTGCCTCCGGCCGCAACCTCCACCACCCGATTGTTGCCGCTGTCCGCGATGAAGACATCGCCTGCCCCATCTACCGCCACTCCAATCGGGTGATTCAGACCGCTGGCCGCGAGCGTCGTCTGCCCGCCGCCTCCGGCCGCAACCTCCACCACCCGGTTGTTGCCGTAATCCGCGATGAAGATATCGCCCGCCCCATCCACCGCCACTCCAGCCGGGCTGCTCAGTCCGCTGCCCACCACGATCGCGGCGCCGCCGCCGGCCGGAACCTCGACTACCCGGCTGTTGCCCGTATCCGCGATGAAGACGTCTCCTGCTGCATCCACTGCTACACCCCACGGAGATCGCAGTCCGGTGGCCGCGACCGTGGTCTGGACGCCCGCAAAGGATACGCTTTGCGCATGGGACGCGATGGAACTGCCTAGCAGAAACAGCGCGCACACTCCCGCCGCTGCCGCGAAGATCGGGCTTCGGTTCTGGGCCGAAGCATCGACATCAGAAGAAACAATTCGCGTGAAGGACGCCGGCAGCATACGCAGGATGGACGCGTGCAGTTCGAGAGTCATCTCAAGTATCCTTAACTCGCGGAAGGTACTTACAGAGTTTGCGAGCTATGAATCCAAGCGTAGCGCCGGAAGTTTCCACTTCCTACTTACCGTAGTAACGGGTTGGCCGAAACAGAGCCAAAAGTGTTGCCGCGGCTTCCCGGTTTAGGAGGAATGGCCGCCCTACCTTTGACAATTGACTGAGGCGACGGCGAGTAGGCGCAATGCCCAATCCGGCTGCCAAGCAAGCTTCTCCGCGTATCAAGGCTGGATAGACACAGCTGAGATTGACGAAGAACGCGATTCGCGCGAACTCGGCGGGTGAAGCGGCCAGTGAGTCGTTAAAGCATTGAAAATGGGGGTTATGCGAACCTCAGGAACGGCGAGTCAGAGGGCTTCGTCTCAACGCGAAATTTATGCGGCTTTTCGAGTTCGAGCAGCTTTCAAGGCGCATTACTGCGATCTCGTTTTCCGCGCTTTGCCGAACTGATCCCCGCTTGGCGCGAGCGGGCCTGCCGACTGGTGGCACTCCCGGAATTCGCGTTTAAGCGCGCCCAAGGCTGCCCGGGAGCGAGTACGAGATATCTTATGATCCGGATTCTCGCCTGCCTCCCGGTCCGGATAATAACCTCATCCGCTACTACAGGGCCATGTGGGTGGGCGCCGATCAGCATCAACAGCAAAATAACTACGAGAATCGTATACATGAATACACTCCTTTGCATGGGAACAATCGGCCGCGCTGCCGCGGCGATTGGCTAAATTGTCAGACTGCGGTTCGCATCAAGCGATACATGGCGGAAAGCAGACTCCGTCGCACGTCTTAGTTGCGGCTGTGGGGAAGCGGGTTGTGCTCCTCTACCAACTCTTGGCCCGCTGTGCGGCATCTGAAAGTGGCATGGCCAAACGAATTCAGGAGCGCGACTGGTTTGACTGTGTGGAGTCCCGTCGGAAGATGAGAGGCTATTCCCGCTGTGTCGTTCTGGCGGGCGTTGCAATTCTGTATGTCTTGTCGCCAATATCCACCTTGGCGGAGACCGGCCCGCAGCACTCTGAAGTTACTGTCGTGGATGACTCAGCGCCCAGTCATCCCTTCCCGCATTTCTGGGAGAAGATGTTCGGTTCCGGACGCGCCATCTTGAGCTTGCGTGCGAGTTACAGGGACGACTTGCGCCGCGTCAAGGGGATCACGGATTTCGAGTACGTCCGCTTTCACGCGATCTTCCATGATGAGGTAGAAGTGTACGACGAAGACGCGCAGGGCCATCCCACGTACAACTTTTCCTATGTCGATCAGATCTACGACGGGTTGCTGGCCAGCGGAGTTCGTCCGTTCGTGGAGTTGAGTTTTATGCCCCAGAAACTGGCTGCCGATAAGGGCGCCCTCCATTCTTTCTGGTACAGGCCGAATGTCTCCCCACCTAAGGATTACGCGAAGTGGGACGACATGATCCGCCAATTTATCCGGCATCTCGTCGATCGCTATGGCATCGGCGAGGTTTCGCAATGGTACTTCGAGGTCTGGAACGAGCCTAACTTAGACTTCTGGGCGGGGAATCCCAAACAGGCAACGTACTTTGAAATGTACGACCACACCGCTCGCGCGATCAAATCAGTGAATGCCCGGTTACGCGTCGGCGGCCCGGCAACGGCCCAAGCTGCGTGGGCAGATGCTTTTATCCGGCACTGTTCTGAAAATAATGTTCCAGTTGATTTCGTTTCATCCCACGTCTATGGCGACGACCCATCACAAGATGTTTTCGGCACCGCCGAAGAGGTTCCGCGCGACCAAATGGTCTGCCGAGCCATCAAGAACGTTCACGACCAGATTCTGGCATCTCCTATGCCCGGACTGCCACTGGTGTGGAGCGAATTCAATGCCAGCTACATGACTCAACCCTCGGTGACGGACGCCGCTTATATGGGACCATGGCTTGCCGACACGATCCGCCAGTGTGATGGCTTGGTACAAATGATGTCGTATTGGACATTCTCGGATGTGTTCGAAGAACAGGGTGTGGTGAAGCAGCCTTTCTATGGCGGCTACGGACTGATCGCGGAGGGTGGCATACCCAAGCCGTCATTTGCCGCGTTTGAACTTCTTCACAAATTGGGCGAAGAGCGACTGGCGCTTGATTCCACTTCCGCTCTGGCAACGCGCAAGAAAGACGGCACACGGGTTGTAGCCGTGTGGAATTCCGGTCCCGCGGGCAAACCCGGGGTTCTTCGGGTGATCACTCTGAAATTCAAGGGAGGACCTCCGGTCACACATGCGTCGATCCTGCGCGTAGACGAGGAACATGGGAACGCGCATCTTGCGTACGAAAAGATGGGCTCGCCTCATGATCCGAGCCAGTCTCAAATCGCTGCTTTGCGCAAGGCCGCCCAGCTTCCCGCTGCCGAAATCCGCAGCGTTCACAACAGTGAACTGACGATAATTCTGCCACTCCCCGGGTTGGCTGTAATCGAAGTGAAATAACGGTTCGTGCGGGCGGCTTTTAGGGTCGTGCGAAAAAACGTGTACCACCTGAGTGCACCGGGATGCACGGAACCACAGAGATTTCACATAGCGCCAATGTGGGGGACCGGCTTTTCCTGCAAGAGCAGTTCGGTGGCCTGGACTCGCCGGTTAGAATGAAACCACCGTTGCACAACATTGTCACAAAGGAAGTTGGCGAGTGAAAGCAGGCTCATTCCCTGGTGGTGAGCCATCCAGGAATTGACAAGTTCGCAACGAGCGCCCAGGAAGCCGCGGCGACAGCGAGTATAGTCCGCCGCCTCACAGAATCCGTACGAACCAAACCATCCCGAATCATGCATCCGACGAAGATTGCCAAGCGCCCCTTTGCGATCCACATTCAGGGCCAGGAATGTCGAGTAAGGCGAAACTACCAAAGGTTCCGATCCGTTTCTTTTCAGCGCAAGGGATGGCACGCCGAAATCCTGGTAATGGTAGTCTCCCGCTTCATTGCGCTTCGAGCAAGCGGACTCAGAAATTCCCCAGGGAATACCCTTGCTGGCCGCGTAGGCTTGTTGCGCCCGCACAGCCGCTACACTTGCGCGGTCTAGCAATGTGTTGGGATAGGTACGCATCCAAATTGAAGGCATGAGGTATTCGAACATGGTTCCGGTCCACGAAAGCAAGACCGGACGGCCGTCATCGTTCGAATATGGACGGCTAAGCCGGAACCAGGACTCCTGCGGGATGTCCTCTTTCGCGATGGCAATGAAGACCGCGGTGCGGGGTTCGGTGGCCAGCAGGTCATACGAGTAAGGCCGCAATACTCCGGACTGGACATCAAAGCCTACCGACATGAGTTGACGCTGCGGATCCAGCAAGAATCCGAAATCCATGTCATTCGCCAAGTCGGAAGCCTGCTCGCTTAGTTGCCGCAGATGCTCAGTCAAGAGGAGCGCGTTTCGCCGCGCTCCCGGAAGCATGCGTGAAAGGCGCCGACCATCTGATACATTCCCGTTTCGAAGAGATGGAAGTGTGTGGTCGAGACGTGCTTCCAGTTCCAGGATCAAGTCGGGTAGCCGCTGCAACGGTACTTCGTCAATAGATGTCGTGCCGCCGAGTATTTCTTGCAGTGCCGCGAACTCCGGGAGCCGCCAGGGCATATAGGTTCGCACCAGGTCGCGGACACTCCGGATTCGCGCTTGGGCTTGGGCGCGGAACCATGCAACATCGGAGGAACGGTCAGATTCCCGGAGAGGTTTTTCCGTCAGAACTTCGTCAGGAAAATTCACGACACACGTCAGCCAGTTCTGGTCGTGAATCTCCGCCTGGTAGTGCGACAGTGATTTTTTCCGGAACGCCCGGAGGTTCACGAGAACCCGAAGATGGTCGAGCAGGCCGTCGGACAGCGTTCGGGAAAGAAGAGGCCGACGGAGGTGGTCGAGACATCCCTGCTGTAAGGTCCAGAGAGAAGCCACGAGGTTGCCGCTGTCGACCGAAGAAATGAAAAGTGGCGGTTTCGGCTCCAGGGTGTGAGTGTCATACCAATTCATCAAGTGGCCCCGGTACTTGGGAAGATGGTTGAGCGTGTTGAGCGTTTTGGCCGTCTGATCCACGAACTCCGGGACCGTCACATATCCCAGTTCGATCGCTGCTTGCCGCGCATTCAGAAGAAGTCCCAGATTCGTGGGAGATACCCTGGAAGCCACCTTTCGGGGTTTGTCCTGAACGTTATCCGGCACGAGCCAGCAGTGCTCCTGGTTGGAGAACTCGGCAAAGTATCGCCAAATATGCAAAGCCGACTTGCGCAGAAGCCGAAAATCCTCCCGCGTAATCTCCGCGGGGGGCTCGATGGGACACGTGTTAAGCCAAAGTGTTAAGCGCTTACTACAGGCCCACAACCCTAGAATTGGAACGGCGACCATCAGCGATCTGGGTCGCGCCGCCCAAATTGTTAAACCGAGGGCGATGGCTAGAAAAGGCACCCAGTCGATATAGCGATCAACAGGAGTCTGGCGCTTTCCAATCTCGGCTTCGGCAGCCGTTTCCCATTCGAGCAGGCGCTCACGGGTAACCAGGCGGCGGACAAGAGCGCGCACCACAGCGTCAAGCGATAACAGCGTCTGGTGGGCCAGTAGAGTCAAGGTGAGCAGGACGGTAACGTTGGCGGCAAGAAGAGAACCCAGAGCCTGGCGGCGCGCCATGATTACGCGAACCAACGCGAAGATAAATTCGACCCATGCCGCCCCAAAGAGAATGCAAATGGTGGCAAGAGTCCATTTCACGGGGTGGCCGGTTGCGAACCAACCGAACAAAAACAAAGCGAAAATGGCCGGTTCGACCAAGCTGCGGCGCAAGTTATCCAGAATCTTCCAGCGCGAAACCAACGAAATCGGGTTGGCCACCCGCGAGCCTGACTCATCCGGCACCCGGTCCGTCAACCATTCCAGGATTTGCCAATCGCCGCGAAGCCAGCGGTGTTTCCGCCGGTTGTAGGCGCTGTAATGGGAAGGATAGTCCTCGATCACTACGATGTCGGTCGTCAGCCCGGCGCGTGCATATGCGCCTTCGATCAAGTCATGGCTCAACAGATTGTTGCGGGGAAAGCGGTGATCGAGTACGCGCAGCATTGTGTCCACTTCGTAAATGCCTTTTCCGGCAAACGTACCTTCCCCGTAGAGATCCTGGTATGCGTCGGAGACCGCTCGCGTGTACGGATCAAGGCCGGTCTCGCCAGCGAAGAGGGCTGCGAGTCGCGAACGCGACGTGCACTGCACGCTCACTCCGACACGGGGCTGCAGAATGCCATATCCGGCAACCACGATATTGTTGACGGGATCGATGATCGCCTGATTCAGAGGATGTGCAATCGCTCCCACCATACGGCGCGCCGATCCGCGAGGAAGCTCTGTATCGGAATCCAGCGTGATCACGAAGCGGATATTCGGAAGAATCGAAAGATCCCCAGCCTTTACAGGGAAGCGGTCATATTGGCCGCGCAGCAGTTGGTTCAGGTCGTGCAACTTCCCTCGCTTACGTTCCCAGCCCATCCAGCTTTTCTCGCGTGGGTTGTAGACGCGGTGACGATGGAGATGAAAAAAGGAGCCTTCGTTTTGTTCTGAGTATCGCGCATTCAGTTCTTCGATCAGCCTCGAGCAGAGTGCTACCAACGCACTGTTTTCGGGCGTGGGTTGATGGGCATCTGGCAGATCGGAGACGACCGCAAAGTGAATATTGCGATCGTGGTTGCCCAGAAAACGCACCTCCAGATCTTCGACCAGGCCGAGGACCTGTTTTTCGTTCAGCAGAAGCGTCGGAATCGCGACTAGAGTTGCGCAGTCATCTGGAATGGCTTTCGAGAAATCCAGTTTCGGCAGAGTCGTCGCCGGCAGCAGGTTCGTAGTCAGGTAATTCATCAGTTGCACAGCTGCCTGCGATGCCGGCAATAACAGAAACACCATCGAAAGCAAGGTGGCGAACAGTGGAGTCGGGACTGAAGTCAACAGCCACACGGCCCCGGCGATGATGGTGAAAGTCAGGAATGCAATTCCGAAAAGGAGGAATTCGTCGGGATGACGCCGCAGGAATGCTCGCAGGCGTTCATCGAAGCTGGGGTGAAAACCGACCTTTTGGCAAAGAAGCATGCGGCCTTCGCCCACGAGATAGTAGCCGACATGAGATTCCCGCGATCTTATTCGAGCATCGCCATATCCCTCTCTGCGAGCCTGCACTGCGAGCGCCAACGCCTCCTCCGCCACCTCTGACTCGGATCGATCGGAGCGCTGGGCAATCCTCGCCACCGCTTCGCGATAGACATTCCGGCTTTCAACGTCCATCGATCCGTAGGCTCCAGCAGGATCCTGACGCAGGATTCTGTCGAAGGGCACCAGCAATTCCAGCACGTCTTTCCAGGATGCTTGCGTCACATCTCGCAAGCTTTGGATACACGTAGTAATGCGCTTCGGTGACTTCGATGCGGGATCTGTTACCAGTTCAGCGCCGCGCGCTGCAATCTGTTCCAGCAAAACAAGCTTGAGAACGGGTACAAGTGGACCCACTTCATGAAAGTCGGGGGCTGTGGCCTCCTCAAAGGCCAGACAAAATGCCACGAAGTTGCTTTCGCAAAATGCATTTTCGCTTTCATCAAAGAATGCCTGGGCGATCGCCAGCACACGCGGAACAATTTCACCCTTTCCGGAGACGTGGGGAAGGTGTGTCAGTGGAGCGAGTTCGCTTGCTACCACGTGAGCGGTCGCGAAGATTTGCTGTTCGTTGTCGCGGAGCCAGAGTAGATCTTCCGAGCCGGGGGCTTGCGCGTATGCCGCGCCCGCAGTTTTGAATATCGTCTTGAGCGCCGCCGCAAGCATTTGGCAACGCTTCGAAAACGCTTCCGACGAGCGCAATGAAGGGAGCCACGCCAGATCCCTGGCAAGCTGTGCCCCGGCCTCTCGCATCCTTCGGGCCTGTACTCTATTGCCGCCAGAAGAAGAATGCTCCGGTTCCTTGTTGCCAATGATGTTCTCGCCCTGAGTTTCGGCAATTGCTCTTGATGAATCCATCCGTACCTGGTCCTTCCATCCTCGAATGATCTTGCTTACCTGTAACTGGCAGCCTGCAGCTCGAACATATCCGCGTAACGTCCGCCCAGCTGTGTTAATGCGTCATGGTCTCCTTCTTCGGCGATGCGGCCGTTTTCGAGGACTATGATTCGATCCGCCATACGCACGGTTGAAAATCGGTGTGATATGAATAAGGCCATTTTCCCGGCGGTCAGCCGGCAAACCGCTGAAAGACTTCATACTCGCTGCGCGCGTCGAGTGCTGCGGTTGGTTCATCGAGGATCAGGATCTGCGAGTCTCGCAGATAAGCTCTTGCCAGCGCGACTTTTTGCCATTCGCCACCCGAGAGATCAACTCCACCATCGAAGCGGCGGCCCAGCATCTGTTCGTATCCGGACGGCAATCTGCCCACAACCTCGTCGGCCATACTTTTTCGGGCGGACTGCCGGAGCAGTTGCAGGTTGGCGATCTGCTCAATCCGGCCCACCGCGATGTTTTCCCGCGCCGTCATCTCGTAGCGCATGTAGTCCTGAAAGATCACTCCAATCTCGCGATAAAGGTCCTCGAGCGAGTACTCGCGAAGATCCACTCCGTCGAGCAACACCTGGCCTTCGGCCGGATCGTAGAGACGAGTCAGCAGCTTGACGATGGTGGTCTTGCCTTCGCCGTTTTCTCCGATCAGCGCCACGCGCTCGCCGGGGCGCAAAAGAAGATTCAGTTCCTTTAGAACCGGGCGAGGACCTCCCGGATATCGGAAGGTAACGTTGCGAAATTCAAATCCGCGCTGAATTGGACGTGGTACCGGCAAAGCGTTGGCCTTCGAAGCGATCGTGGGACGCATCTCAAAGAACGCGATGAGGTCGGTTAGGAACAAGGCCTGATCGGCGATAGTGGAGAGCGTTGAAAATGTCTGCTGCAGATTTGAGCTGGCCTCCCGGATGGCATTTGCCAATAAAGTCAAAGTGCCGAACGTAAACACGCCTGTGACCGTCTTCCAAACCGCGAACACGTAGGCTGAGTAGTAGCCCGCCGTACCGATCGCCGACAGGAACGAACCTGCCATTACCTTGCGGCGCGCCAGGGCGATATCTTCCTCATAGACCTGGTTCGAAAGACCCTTGAATCTGGCGGTCAGAAAATCCCTCAGACCAAACAGTTTCAATTCCTTGGCTGCTTCTTTGCTTCCGCCCAGAATGCGAAGGTAATCGAGCTGACGTCGGACCGGAGTCTGACGAAAATTCTTGGCGTATCCCAAGAAAGCAAAGTGCGTTTCTCCGACGAAGGCCGGAATCACACCCACAATCAGCAAGAGCAGGAGCCAGGGGGAGAACACCATGATCGAGACCGACAAGGTGATGGTTGTTACTACCTGCTGCACGAGGCGTCCCATCGCCTGGATCATGAGCAGGCGGTCGGTGGCCTGAACGCGGGCTCTCTCCAAACGGTCATAGAACACGGGATCTTCGTACGCCATGAGGTCAAGACTTGCGGCGTGCTCCATGACGCGAACGCTGACGTGATGCGTGTATTTGCCCGCCAGCAGAGCGTCGAAATAGTCAATGACGCGACCGAGAATGCCGGTTGAAACTGCAAGCGCAAACTCGGCAGCAACCAGCCACCACAGCCTGGTTCCGACCGACTCGTGAATAGTGATAATGCGGAATATGGTGTCGACGATGAGCTTCGAAACCCAGAACAGCGCGGGAGGAAGAAGGGCAGCAAGAACTCGGGCGAGCAGCCCGAGAACGACGACGGCGCGCCCTGACTCCCACACAAAGCGCAGAACAGCCGGAGCATTTCGGAGAGCCGAAAGTCGCTCCCGCCATCCGCCCCAGGCCTGTGGTTGCCCACTCATGAATGAGTCCTTAACAGCTGGTACACGGAGCTAGCTGCTCGCGGCAGTCGAAACGACGGGACACAGGCGGCAGTCGAAGTGGTGGATACTGTCAGTGCAACCGGATCGATTCCGAGCGAACAATGCCAGCTCAGTTATGTTCAAGCGGTATTTGGATGATAAGAATGGCCTTCCGGTTGGTCGGGATGAAGAAGAACCCCTGCACGGGGTTCCTAGTATTTCTTGAGCCCAGCTCGCTCCATTCCACGCTTTGCTTCGGCGGTTCTCATGAAAGTGTCCCAGACGAAGCCGGTACGAAGGTTCTCGGCCATCAGCAAGGTGATTCCCGTGTCAATTCCAATTACATCGGAGTCGTACCAGTTCTTTAACGGATTGAACGCGTTCACAAATCCGTACTTGCTCCACGCGGAGGGGTAGCGGCTACGGATTCTTTTCAAAACGCGCATGGTAGCCGCTGGCAGGAAGGGTAGCGAGCCACCGGCAGCACTCGGAACAACCGTGCCGTCGATCGGCCCGGTAGCGGGAGGTCCACCCCAAGCCACGTAGCCGTCGTTTTGGGAATCCGAAGCGGTAATGCCCCACAGATCGGCGGTGTAGTCGGGGAATTGCTTACCTAATTCGAGGCAAAAACGACGATGGACCTCGGTGGCGGTTACAGAATTCAAGAAATAATCCGCGTACTTGTCGCGACGGTTGCGAAAGTCAAACCATGCCTGCGAATACTGGTGCACGAACAATGGCGCAAAAGAACCGATATAGCGCATGCCGTCGTATTCGAAGGTCGAACGCTTCCATGCGTTCCAGGCTTCCTGCTTTAGAGGATGGTTGACCGCACCCATTCCAAGCAGATACATCATCATCAACTCGCTGTAATCATCCCATCGCGAAGGAAGAAAGCCGACTTCGGGTCTCCACCCGTGGGTGAGCAACGATGTGTCCTCGGAGAGCCAAGTCCAATCCACGCGGTTGAGGATTAAATCCGCAAGTGTTGCGACGGTGGGATCGCCGAAATGCTCGCGGCAGGTAAGAACCCCGCAGAGGAGGATGGCCGTGTCGACCGAAGACACCTCAGAGTCGAACATGCGCTCGCCAGTTTTCGGATTGGCGAAGTGGTAGAAGAATCCGCGATGATTGGGCAGCTTCCGCCACAGAAAGCGCAGAGAAGCGAAGACGCGCTCTAGCGCATCGCCGGTCGAGATGAAGCCACGCTGGGCTCCAATGCAGAGCGCAGTTAGACCGAAGCCCGTCGCGGCAATGCTGGATGCAACTCCCTGCTCGTCCTTATGAACATTGCAGCGATCCTTGACCATCCCTGTGTCCGGGCTGCCCTGCTCCCAGAAGAAAAGAAAGCTGGCTGCCTCCAAATCATTCAGAAACTGATCGTCTTCCGGAGAAAGAGCCGCGGGCGCAATGCTGCGGACTGTTCCCGAAGTGCGGGCCCACAAAGACTGAAGGTCGCCGGCAAGGGGCAAGCACAGACCGGCCTCGAGAATTTGGCGCAGGACTTGCCGGCGCGAAAGTTGGATCAGCTTATTGTCAGTCATGCATTTGCCTTCCGGCATGGCGGGGCAAGTTGGAGTATGACGGACTGTAAACGCTTGCTCATTCGGACACAGGGAAAGGCGATTATTCGCAAGATTTATACGTTCTTAGGGATGCAAGTATTGCCTTCGCCGTTGCCGTTAGACCGAAACGTTCCCGTCACATCCGCCATCTTATAGACATCAATGGCGATGTGCATGACTCGTTCTCACAAAATCGAGGCGTGGATTGCTTTGCTTGGCACCCTTCTGCTCGCTGCCAGCATCGTAGGGCTGATCCTCTGGCAGAGACAGAAGGCGATCTCTCTGCGGGGAGCCGTGCTTGTGGAGGATTCCGACCCCCGAAAACAGTTGCCGGTCGCCGACGTTGTAGTCTCTGCCGGCGATTTGAGCGCATCGGACTCGAAGACCGATCCTTCGGGCCTATTCATCCTCCGGCTACGCAAGCCGATTCGTAAAGGGCACGCCATTGTTCTTCAATTTCGACATCCGCAGTACCGCCCGCTTGATGTACATGATTTTGTCAGCAACAAGCTTTACATCGTTCGTCTCGCTCCACCATCCAACAATCCTCGTTCGGAGAACCTTCCTCAAGTTAAGGTCACGAACGTGCGGGTGAGATATACAGTCAATTCGATGACGGAGCTAAATGTGGGCAGCGCGGTTAAGACCTTCGAAATTGAGAACAAGGGCAACGTGCCTTGCCAGGGCCAACATCCGTGCTCGCCCGATGGGAAGTGGAAGGCCGCAGTAGGGGAAGTTTCGTTGGATGCCGGCGCCGGTAACGAGTTTCGCGATACCCGCGCCTTCTGTATTGCCGGCCCATGTCCGTTCACAAGAATTGACGCCGACAACTTATTGCACGACGGCCAAACCTTGGTAGTGACGGCACGCGACTGGTCCGACACGGCCACTTTTCTCTTGGAGGCCGAAGTCTTTCGTCCCATGGTGAGCCAAATCGAGCATTGGTCGTATCCGGTTGTTTTTGGGGAGGGTCTGACCTTTACTCTACCCTCCGCCGCAGAGAGCGTCTGCATTGAGGCGGACCTCGACGGGCAGACCATCATTTTTCCGATAGGGCCGTCACTTTTCTTGAGTTGGGCCACTTGCGACGCCGGGACAAACCCCGATAAGGCGCGGGTTTACCGCTGCACGCCTAAACCGGGATATCGCTTTCAGTAGCCATCCACAAGGTTATCTCGGAACGTCGCCACGCGCAGGGGTCGCCACAAACTCGAGAAATCTCGAAGTCCCATGTTCTTTTGGGCGGTATCTGTCACTTGACTATGCGCGCTCCCTTACTTTATTACGCATCAACTCAGTCGCCCAAATTGCGAAGCATGATCACCGTGAGAATGTATTTCTGCCGTTTGTGTTCTCCGAGCGGTGCTTACGCGATCGCCGTGACGGCCCTTGCGCACTGCCAACGACAACTCGCGCCAACTAGACAGATCCGTTGACCGGCACAGCATGATGCGAGTCTGGTCCAGATATCAGCGGTCAGCCCAATACCTAAGTACAATAGACGCCTCTCGTGGCGTGGAGCAATGTTGTTTTATGCAGTTTCGCCCAGAAGGGCGCGCCGCCGAACGCCCGCTTGTATCAGTAGTTGATGATGATGAGTCGGTGCGCGAGTCGCTACCTGATTTGCTTCGGGAGTTCGGCTTTGCCGCTCGCACTTTCTCGTCGGCGGAAGAGTTTCTCGCCTCTGATTGCGTCGACCCAACAAGATGTCTGATCCTCGACATTGCCATGCCGGGGATGACCGGGCCTGAACTTCAACAGGAATTGATCCGTCGGCGACAGGCAATTCCTACCATCTTCATCACCGCGAACAGAGATAAGACTGTTCGCCCGCAGCTACTCGAGCAGGGTGCAGTGGAGTGCCTGTTCAAGCCATTCCGCGACACAGATCTGCTCGATGCGCTCAATACTGCATTTCGAGCAAGCTAACCGTTCAAGTGCACCGGCGATCGCACTCGCTTGCTGCGGAGGAGGGATACAAAATGATCTCAACGCGCGCTCTTGGAGATGCGGTGGGGTCATCACCCATGTCGACGGTTGCGTCCATCGTGTTCATCGTTGACGACGACATCTCGGTGCGAGAGTCGCTGGAACTGGAATACCGGAGTTCGATTCCCCGGGGCAACCGATCCCCGATTCCCTTCGCATTCGCTCAAGAGTTCCTCGATCACCCGCGAGTTGCTCTTCCAAGGGCTGATGCCCGTCGTTCCTCCACTTGATCAAAGGTGTGGAGCTGCTTACGCCGCACTCGAAATCGGCCCGTGCCCGGACCAGTAAATCGATACCAAAGTCCAATTGCGCTGTCACTATGGAGCAGCGCATCCTCATGCGATGGAGTGGAACCCAAGAAAGTGCCGAAATGGAGAGGGAGCCGACCGCTTCGTCAAACCGCAATTCCGCGCACGCCCCCCAAGATGACTCCCGATGGAGGCGAATCCGATGAGTGCGTTCCAAGCGGCGGGTGTCTTGCCTGCTGTCGTCCAAGCGGTAGCTGCGCCGCTTAGCCGCGCCGCAATCTTCTTGGTCGCGACCATAAACCCGGGCCCTGACAGTCGCTCCACCGTGCGATCGTTCTGCGGAGACATCGCTGCGCTCGTGCGCGCGGTCGAATTTCGCGATCTCGAAGGCGGTCTTTCCTGCGTGATGGGGTTTGGGTCCGACGCGTGGGACCGCCTCTTTGGGTCGCCGCGGCCGGCAGAGCTACATCCGTTTCGGGAGATTTGCGCGGAAACGCGCCATGCGGTCTCCACGCCGGGCGACTTGCTGTTTCACATCCGCGCCAAGCGCATGGATCTATGCTTCGAGCTTGCCACACAGTTCATGGCGCATATCGGAAATGCCGTTTCGGCGGTGGACGAAGTGCACGGCTTCCGTTACTTCGACGACCGCGATCTCGTAGGATTCGTCGACGGGACGGAGAATCCCAGGGGCGCTGCAGCGGTCGACGCCGTGCTGGTCGCCGACGAGGATAGCGATTTTGCCGGAGGCAGCTACGTCATCGTGCAGAAATATCTTCACGATCTTGGCGCATGGAATGCGCTGTCCACCGAGGCGCAGGAACGCATCATCGGACGCACCAAGCTATCCGACGTCGAATTGGACAAATCCGTGAAACCGACTTCAGCACACAACGCGCTGACTACGATCGTTGAGAACGGGAAAGAAATTAAGATCCTGCGCGACAACATGCCCTTCGGCCGGGCTGCGCGTGGCGAATTTGGCACCTATTTCATCGGTTACAGCCGTTCGCCCCGCACGATCGAGCAGATGCTCGAGAACATGTTCATCGGCCGGCCGCCGGGCAACTATGATCGTCTGCTCGACTTCAGCCGTGCTGTCACCGGAAACCTGTTCTTCGTGCCGTCCGCTACGTTTCTGGAAACCGTGACCGAAGATCAGCCTGCGGTCGCAGAGCCACTCGCGACACCAGTGGCGTCCGACTCCTCTTCATCCATCTCGCCGATGCGCGAGGGCTCGCTCGGCATCGGTTCTCTCAAAGGAGACATACGACATGAATAACCTCCATCGCGAGCTTGCTCCCATTTCCGACTCGGCTTGGGCTCAGATCGAAGAGGAAACATCGCGCACGATCAAGCGCTATCTTGCAGGACGGCGTGTTGTCGACCTGAAGGGCCCGGCTGGCGCTGCGCTTTCTGCGATCGGCACCGGCCACCTGAGGACAATCGCCGCACCAGCGAAGGGCATCGTCGCGAGCCAGCGAGAGGTGAAGGCGCTCGTCGAGCTACGTGTTCCGTTCGAACTGAATCGCAAAACGATCGACGATGTCGATCGCGGCGCGAACGACTCGGACTGGCAACCCGCGAAGGATGCCGCGCGGCAGATTGCCTTTGCTGAGGACTCCGCCATATTCGAGGGCTACACCGCTGCCGGTATCGAGGGCATCCGAAAGGCAACAAGCAATCCGATTATGCCGCTCCCCGCCGACGTGCGTGAGTATCCCGATGCGATTGCTCAAAGCTCGAGCCAGTTGCGTCTAGTCGGTGTCAACGGTCCCTATGCAGTGCTGCTCGGAGCGGACGCTTATACCGCGCTCGCCGAGACTAGCGACCACGGATATCCTGTACTGGAGCACGTCAAGCGGCTGGTCAAAGATCAAATCATCTGGGCGCCCGCCATTGCTGGCGCTTTCGTGTTGACCACGCGTGGGGGCGATTTCGAACTGCACCTCGGCCAGGACGTCTCCATCGGATATCTCAGCCACACCGATACCGCCGTCCGCTTGTACCTGCAGGAGACTTTCACTTTCCTTTTGCTCACTACCGAAGCTGCCGTCGCACTGGCTCCTCCTCCCGCGAAAGCAAAGAAGCCTTGACGTTGCTCGGGCTCTACTCGCACTCATCTCGAGGCCGTTTCAGAACCATTCGGGCGGGTTGAAGGTGAAGTCGTGAAGCAGAAAAGAACTCTGCCCTAAGGGCAGAGGCCCACTTTCCATCCACCCCTTGTTCGTAGGGAAGCTGCTGTTGCGCTCCATGGGTGCCGATGAGGTTTGGTACCCTGAACGGGCCTCGGCAATGTGCGCCCTGCGGGGGGCGTGGAGAACTACGGCCAAACACCGCTAACCATCATGGTTAGAGTGGTGAGCGCGGTAGGAATCGAACCTACAACCTACTGATTAAGAGTCAGTTGCTCTGCCAATTGAGCTACGCGCCCGCAGTGTATATGATATGGACGAATTGCGATTATATCATCGGCGGTCGCGCTATTCGTGAGCGTATGCGTAGTGCGCTGCCTCAATTCAAAAAGCCTTCGCACAAGTCTGATGTCGCCAAAATCAGGCCCTGCCGTTTGAGGGCATCGGCACCTTGAGTAGCCACCCCCGCTTTTGGAAGAAGCAGTCTTTCTTCAGGCTTTCGAGGCGCGGCCTTGCGTCACGACAACTCGCAGTACATGCCCGCCAGATACCTACCTTCGTTACCTGCTCGTCCCTAGACTGAACTAGTGGCCTGTGGTTTGTGGCTGGTGTTTAGAAGAGGGTGTCGAACCCCGGCACAACTGTGATTACAGGTTCTCGGGCTGATCGGGTTTGCTGCCCATCGACCAACGAGCTAGCAACCGATTTTCCATCGATACGCATTGGGCTGAGTCAGGCCGATGTGGGCGAGCACACGGTTCGAGAATTCCTGGGCCATGGCATCGGCGCTGGCCGGGTGGTTATAGAAGGTCGGGATCAGCGGAAAGATGGTCGCACCCGCATCGGCGGCGAGAGACATGTTGCGAATGTGAATCTTGTTGAGCGGCGTTTCGCGGACGCAGAGCACGAGTGGCCGGCGCTCCTTGAGAGTTACGTCGGCAGCGCGATCGATCAGGTGTGAAGCAATGCCGTTGGCGATGCGGGCAAGCGTGCCAACGCTGCACGGGATTACGACCATCGCGTCGGAGGGATATGACCCGCTGGCCACGTTCGCCCCGATGTCGGCGTTTGATTGGACCTGAATCTTCGCCGAGGGCGAGCCGATGATTTGACGTACGAGGTCGGAGCGGCCCTCGATCGAGAGCTCTTCGGCCAGGACGCGCAGGCCACTGTCGGAAGCGATGAAGTTGACCGTCTTTACGCGCTCATCGCGCTCGACCGTGAGCAGGAAGTGCTTAAGGAAGATAGACCCGCTGGCGCCAGTAGTGGCGATGATCAGGTTTTCCGGCGGCAATACAGGCAAGTTGACTCTCCCCTAGGCAAGAAATAGGCCGACTGGCCTCAAGACGTTTGAGCATAGGGGCGCATCCAAGGCAAGTCAAGGCGGGTCTTACAAGGAGACGGAAAGAACCTGCCGGGTGGTGGTTAGCGATTTGCTGCAGAGCGCGGCGAGCCGCATCTCCGCAGGACAAATGTCATGGCAACGACCGGCATATTACGAGCGCGGCGCAGCGTGGCCCAGCTCCATGCCACGGCCAGCGTGGAGCGTGAAATTCGCTCGTTTGACCCGGCCGGTGGGCGGAAATATCTTCGCGATTTCTACGAAGCCTACCGATCCTACGAAACCGTGCTTCACTCGGAACAGGTCCGTACCGCCATCGCGGAGACTGACATCGCCCTCATCGCGGACTATCATGCGCTGCCGAGTTCGCAGCGATACCTGGCATCCGTGCTCCGCGATGCCGAAGTGCGCCAGCGGCCGCTCGTCGTGGGAGTGGAGACAATCTTCTCGCGCGACCAGCACATTGTGGATGAGTGGTGGCGTGGCGAAATCGACGAAGCCGAGCTTCGCCAGCGTATACGCTTTGACCTCGACTGGGGATATGACTGGGCTCCCTTCTACGAGTTGCTCTCGGCCGCGCGGGAACGCGCTGCAGGACTCTACGGCCTGGATTGCATGCCGCGCGAGGACCTGCGGAAGATTGGGGCACGCGACCGGCATGCCGCGGAAAAGATAGCGGAGATCCGCAGGCGGCATCCCGAGGCGTTGATACTTGTGCTCTTCGGCGAATCGCATCTCGCGCCGCGACACCTGCCCGTTCAGGTTCGCAGTTTGCTGCCCGAAGATCGCATGCTTACCGTGCTGCAGAATGTGGACGCTCTCTACTGGCGAGCGGCGGGCGAGAAACTCGATCACGTGGGGGCAGTCCGGGTGGCAAGCGACGTTCTATGCGTTTTCAATGCGACGCCACTCGAAAAATACGAGCACTACCGCCTTTACCTGAACCACTGTGTTCGCGATGACAGTGGCGCTCCCGACCTGGGCCCCACGGTTTTCAATCTGGTGGACGGGCTAGTACGTTTTCTCGGCATCAATCTTTACTCCGTGCACAACACGACTCAGCCACGGATGCTGGTGGATCTGATGCCGGAGGTTTACTCCCGCAATTCGGATGCGCTTTTGCGCCGTCTGCTCTCGCGCAAAGGGTTCTCGGCCGCGCAGCGCCGGTCCATCCTCCGACGGGTTCGGGAACGCGGCAGCGCGTATCTGGCGCCACTGAATGCCTTTTACATCCGCAAGTTTGAAATGATTCCGGCGACCGAGGATGCCGCTCGCTTTCTCCATCACGCTTGCCGCGGAGTGCCCGATCGCGTCAACGGCAAAGGCCGCGAACCCCGGGGGCCGGAGGATGCGTTCTTTGCCGCCACGCTCGAAAATGCCCTGGCTTGCTTCGGATCGCGCATCCTCTATCCGGCGCGTCCGGCGTTTCGCGATGCGGAATTGCAGCAGTTATTCGAACTGACGCGCGAGGACCTGGAACAGCAGAGTTCCCTGCCCTACTCCGATGTGGCCGAAGTTCTTGACTTCCTCGCATGGCACCGGCAGGCAGGCGGCGGACAGCGGCAACGGCCTGCGAGCCCCGATTGGACCCGCGCGCTCGCCTTCACGGGGCGCAAGTTGGAATACGTGACCGAACGGCTTGGATGTCTACTCGGCAACGACCTGTATGACGCCTATATAGAGGGCCGCATCGGCCCCGCCGCGCTGCGCCGTCTGTTCCTCGCTCATCTTGAAGAACCGGGCGCTGCCAGCCAGGTTTACGCTCACCTGAACGCACGACTGAAATAAGTTCAGCGGTCAGCTCCAAGCCCTCAGGTTTCAGCGCTCAGGAAAACCACGTTGAGGCTGAGACCTGAGGGCTTAGAGCTGAGAGCTTTGGTATCCTTCCTTCTTCCATGCCCGACGACTCCCCATTGCAACAGCAAACTGCCGACGCGCTCATGCTGTTCGGCTTCTGGTACCGCGCGCTCGCGGGCGATAAAATCCGCCGCGACGAACTGCAAGCAACGACGCTGCTCGAACATCCGTTGGTCATTGGCCGCGACCGCCACGGAAAACCGTTCGCCTTGAGAGATGCATGCCCGCATCGTGGCATGCCGCTTTCCTATGGCCATTTTGACGGCACCCAAGTCGAGTGTCCTTACCACGGCTGGAAATTCGACGCGCACTCGGGCCAGTGCACGCTGATTCCATCGCTTGTCGCCGAACAGCAGATCAAAGTCGAGCGCATTTATACCGGAAGCTACCCGTGCGAGGAGCGTGACGACTTCATCTGGGTGTTTATTCCCGATCTAGGCCCCGCCGGTGCGGGATTCACGAAAGCAGCTCCTGCGCCCACGCCCGCGCCTGGGGTTCCGAAATTCAGCGAGCGCTATAAGATCGCCTATCTCACAGCCGATCTTCCCTGCTCGGTTGACCACGGCATCATTGGGTTGATGGATCCTGCACATGGACCCTTTGTCCACCAGGCATGGTGGTGGCGTTCGCGGCATTCGATCCATGAGAAACAGAAGAATTTTGAGCCGATCCCCTATGGATTCCGCATGAGCGCACACACGCCCAGCTCAAACAGCGCGCCCTACAAGCTTCTGCGGCTCTACGCTAAAACCGATTCCATAAGCACGACGATCGATTTCGTCCTCCCCAATCTTCGGTCGGAGATCATCCTGGCGGGAAAATACTGGTTCTCAAGTTTGACCACCGTCACGCCCATCACCCGCACCCAGTGCCGCATCGACGTGGTAGCGGCCTGGAACCTGTTTCCGTGGTTTCCCTTTGGGGCCGAGTTGCTGAAGTTTGTCTTCGCAAAATTTGTGGAACAGGACCGCCGCACGATGGAACTGCAGTCCGAGGGTCTGAAGCACAATCCACACCTGATGCTGATCGACGACGCCGACCGGCCCGCAAAATGGTATTTCGCGCTCAAGAGCGCAATGCTGGAGATGAAAAAAAGTGGCGGAGAGTTCCGCCATCCGATGAGCGGGCCGGTCACGCTAAGGTGGCGAAGCTGAGAGAGTGTTCTGAGAACTGACGATGATTTCCGAGAACCGGGAACTAAGAACTAGCCTTCTTCTGCCAGCCAGTCCAGCGCTTCTTCGCGCGTCTTGAAAGTCACAATATCGCGCTGGGAAAAACTGTGGAAGTTGTCCAGAAAGGCGTGTGGAACCTTCTCAGTCCCGACCCACGCGGTCTTTTTCACGAAGGGGCGGTCGAGCGTAAGCACTTCCTTGATCTTCATGGCGACGGCGTGATCGACTTCAGCACCCTCATAGTCGGCAAGCGTGAGCACCGATTCGCGCGCATGCTGCGCCACGGTGATACGAACGTGCTCCAGCAAAAGATGCATCTGCATGGCGGTTGCGTGCGAAAAGTCAAGCAGCAGAATCTGCTTGCCCTTGTGCTCGACGAAATGAATACGGTCGTCCATGGACGTCCTCACCCCACAGGGGAGACAGAGTAACACAGAAAAAACTACCCTAGCAGCGAGTCCACGACTCCATACACGTCGGCGAGAGCCGAATCGAGCGCGCCGGCATCTTTCCCGCCAGCTTCGGCCAGGTCAGGACGGCCTCCGCCCTTGCCGCCGACCTTCTCCGCCACTTTGCCGACGATCTTGCCAGCCTGCACGCGGCTTGTCAGATCCTTGGTGACGCCGGCAATCAGCGAGACATTGCCGTCGGTCGCCGAGCCAATCACGACCACGCCCGAGCCCAGTTTATCGCGCAGTTGATCCACCAGCGTTCGCAGTTGCGCGCGCTCAAGATTGTCGGCCCGGTGTGCAAGAACTTTGACGCCGCGGACCTCTTTGATCTTGTCGCCGAGGTTGGCCGCGCTCGACGAAGCCGACTTCATCCGGGCTTGATCGAGTTCGCGTGTCAGGCGCTTGATTTCGGCATCTTTCTTTTCGAGTTCGGCCTTCAGCGCATCAGCCGGAGAGAGTGTATCTTCCTCCGCGGAGGGTGTCCCATCCTTGCGCGTTTTCTGCGCAAGGGTGGGTGCCACGAATGCGGAAACTACACCTTCCAGTTCGTGATCCTTGCGGAAGTGACGCAGCGAGCCTTCTCCGGTAACAGCCTCAATTCGCCGCACGCCCGACGACACACTACCCTCTTTGAGAATCTTGATCAGGCCGATCTCGCCGGTGGCGAGTGTGTGAGTGCCACCACATAGTTCGGTCGAGAAATCTCCGATCTTGATGACGCGCACCTTGTCGCCATACTTTTCGCCAAACAGCGCCATCGCGTGATACTCGTTCACGGCCACGTCGATCGGCACATTCTCGACGATCTCGACTTTTTCGTTCCGCAGCACTTCCCTGTTGATGATGTCCTCAATGTCCTGCAATTCTTCCTCAGCGACTCCAGCAAAGTGCGAGAAATCAAACCGCAGATGGTTCGGCGCCACGAGCGACCCGGCCTGCTTCACATGCTTACCCAAAACCTCGCGCAGTCCCGCCTGAAGCAGATGCGTGGCCGTGTGATTGCGCATAGTGGCCGCGCGGAGTTCGGTATTAACGACGGCGTCAACCTTCTGCCCCACGCGGAGGGTGCCCCATCCAACGCGGTTTTCGTTGGGTGGGGATTTCATAACGACCTGGTGTGCGCGCACTCCCTGAATCGGGTAGTAGCATCCGGTCACATCGGCGACGACAGTGTTGTGATCGTCCGAGTAGAGCCATCCGCGGTCGCCGACCTGCCCACCGGACTCGGCGTAAAACGGTGTGTGGTCAAGAATGACCTCGCCGGATTCTCCGGCCTTGAGTTCCTGCGCGCCCTGGCCGCCCTTGATGATAGCCAACACTTCGCAGTTGTCTGAGCGCGTCTGACGGTAGCCTTCGAAGGTTGAGGTCGGCAACTTCTGATAAGCAGGATTGGCGGTTTGCTTGACGGCACCTTTCCAGGAAGCGCGGGCGCGGGTTCGCTGCTCTTCCATTGCGCTGTCAAAACCGCGCCTGTCGAGGACCAGACCTGCATCGCGGACGGCGTCTTCGATGAAGTCGGAGGGAAGGCCGTATGTGTCATAAAGCTTAAAGGCATCCGCGCCCGGTATGGTCGCAGGGGCGTTAAACGCGATGTGAAGTTGAGTTTCGAGTTCATCACGACTGCTTTGACTGAGGGCCGTTAGCTGAACCAACAAGAATTGAATCGCATCAGCATCTTTTGCAGGAAGGCTTGGTTCGGAACCTGTTACCGCACGGAAAATCTCATCTGCATAGACCTTGTTGCTTGCGTCTTGACGCCGCTCGCCGATAACGCGCTGTAGAGCATGGTGGCGGCGAAGAACAATCGCGCTACTAATCAGTTCATCGAGTTTTTCGAGGCCGACTTCCATCGTATGATGAAATCTCCGCTCCTCCTCACTGACGACCCCGACCACCTGCCCGCTCACCGTCAGCTCCGGATAGGCATCCGCCATCATTTTTTGGACGGCTATGACCATTTCGGTCATGACAACGGGGCGCTTCTGTCCGAGCAGCCACGCATGCCGCATGGCTCGACGCATGATTTTGCGGAGGACGTAGCCACGACCTTCATTTGACGGCACGACGCCGTCGGCAATAAGGAACGCCGTAGCGCGCGAGTGGTCGGCGATCACCCGCAACGAAGCAGCCGATTTCGTGTGTGCTTCCTTGTCGAGTTCCTTCTTGAGCGGAGCTCCCGTCAACTCCGCCGCCCGCTTGATCAGAGGCTTGAACAAATCAGTCTCATAATTCGAGATCACGCCCTGCAGCACGGCCGCGATTCGCTCCAATCCCATGCCAGTGTCAATCGAGGGCTTCGGAAGGAACTTCGTGCCCCCAACCTGGCGGTCATACTGCATGAAAACCAGATTCCAAAGTTCGACATACCGCCCGCAGTCGCAGCCGAATGCACAATAGGTATGTCCTTGATCGGAGGCCGTCGGACCCATGTCGTAGTGAATCTCGCTGCATGGACCGCACGGCCCGGTATCGCCCATCTGCCAGAAGTTGTCCTTCCTACATCCAGGGAAAATGCGCTCTTGGGGAACTCCTACACCGAGCCAATATTGTTCTGCCTCACGGTCGCGCTCAACGTCGAAACCTAATTCCAGAGAGGCACCTGCTTTGTCGGGGTCATCGAAAATGGTGACGTACAGCTTGTCCTTCGCAATCCCGAACCACGCGGGCGAGGTGATCAATTCCCAGGCATAGGCGATGGCGTCTTTCTTGAAGTAATCGCCAAAACTGAAATTGCCCAGCATCTCGAAAAACGTGTGATGGCGGTTGGTGAAGCCTACGTTTTCGAGATCGTTGTGCTTGCCGCCGGCGCGGACGCATTTCTGCGAGGTCGTTGCCCGGTTGTAGTCGCGTTTTTCAAGGCCGAGGAAGACGTCCTTGAACTGGTTCATGCCGGCGTTGGTGAACAGAAGCGTCGGGTCGTTTGCCGGAACCAGAGACGACGAGTGCACCTCACGGTGCCCCTTCTCGATAAAGAAGTCCAGAAATCTGCGGCGGATTTGGGAGCCTGTGAGCATGGAAACCTAAATTCTAAATGATTATGGCGGAGGGCAGAGGTTAGAGGTCAGATTGCAAACGTCGCGGAGGCGCAGGGCCGGGCCTCTTACCATTGGGGGCAGGAGGAACACAGAGGAGCCCTTTGTCGTCCGGCACCGCGAGGGTCTGCAATTCGCGCCAGGAATGCAGTTCCCTCGCGTGCTCGAGATGACAATTATTTCGTGGCTCTACTTCGCTACGTCTTCAGTCTTTTCGGCGCCCTTCTTGATGCCGTGGCCGACAGCTTTGGTGCCTTTCTTGACGCCGTGGCCGGTATCTTTGGCGGCCGTCTTGGTCGCGTCGCCGGTCTTGTCGGCGGCCTTTTCGGTTGCCTTGCCGGTGTCTTTCGCGGCAGTCTTGGTGGCGTCCGCGGTTTTATCCGCGGCCTTTTCCGTTGCCTTGCCCGTGTCTTTCGCGGCAGTCTTGGTGCCTTTGCCGGTGTCCTTCGCCGCTTTTTCTGTGGCGTCGCCGGTCTTTACAGCGGCTTTCTTGGTGGCATGCCCTGTGTCTTTTGCGGCTTTGTCGGTTGCTTTGCCAGTGTCATCGGCGGCCTTCTTTACGTCGGTTCCGACCTGCGCATAAGCAAACGAAGCCAAGGCCAGCAGCGCCGTGGCAGTCATCATCATTAGCGAGAATTTCTTCATGTTTCCTCCAAGAGAGATTACAAACTTCATTGTCTCTGAGTTCTATCAAAAATTCCAACGTGTTGGCAGCTACTCGCCGTTATAGCGCTAAAGCACACAGAACTCGATAACTCAATCGGAACTCCCCGAAGTCCTGTCTTCGCACGCTTCTTCTTCCAGGCCGCTCAGAGTCTCGTCATCCACATTCCATTTTTTCAGGATCGTGAAGATGGTTTTGGATCTGAAACCGGCGCGCATGAGGTTGCGGAAAATACGCGCCGTCTGCTTCTGGTCTTTGGGCTTCTGCAGGCGTTTGCGCCGCAGATAGGCGCGCGCCTGGTCTTCTTCCTTCACGTCGTCATAGACCGAGGCGACGGCTTTCTCGATGACGTCGCCGTGCACACCTTTCGCTTTCAGGTCGGTCACGATGCGCATGCGGCCAAATTTTTCGGTGTCCCGCCGATATGAGGAATAAGCTGCCGCGTAACGCGCATCGTTCAGATATCCCTGGTCCTTGAGACGAACGATGATCAGTTCGACCAGCGTCTTGCCGAATTCCGTGTCGGCTTCCACGCGGTTGCGCAGCAAGCGCTTCAGCTCCGCGACCGACCGGCTGCGGCGAGCGAGAGCGCCGACCGCATAATCGTAGAGCTCAGCTTCAGTGAAAAGCTTTCTGGGACGCGCAAACGCCATGAGTACACAATAGCGCTGTGCGGCAGCGATTGTCAGCGGCAGGCGGCTACGTCACCGGCTGCGTCGATCGACGTGGCGCTAACGAAGCTTGGGACCCGCGACCTTTGCCTTCAAGCGTCGCCTGCCCCTTATTTTGACGGCGGTTGCGCGGGAGGAGTTATCGCCGGCGGAACCGCGGGCGCTGGCGCTACTGGCGCGGGCTGCGCCACCAGTGCGGTCTTGACCGAAGGCGGTAGCTTATCGGCATTCGCCAGCAGCAGCGCTACTTGCCACATCTGAGTCTCATTGAGTGACTTGCTGAAACCCGGCATGCCGGTCAGGCGAAAACCGTTGAAAATCTTCCAGTAGCTTTCGCCGGGTTCATCGTCGGTGACGCCCTTACCCTGAAAAAGCTGCGGCGGGTGCGGATACATTCCCGTCGCGATGGCTGTTTTCGGCGCAAGCGGCAGCCCGTGGCAAACCGCGCAATGCTGTTTGTAGAGTTCGGCCCCCGCCAGGTAATTTGCTTCCGTCGCCTGGATGGGCACGTTCTTCGGCATGTCTCTGTCTATCCGCGCATGCTGCGCCTTCCGCGCCAAAAAAGTTTCGAATGGCATATCCGGGTCGGTTGTTGCCACCGGTGCGCTGCCGCCCGTGAGGTAGAAGTAAACGAGCAACGGGACCAGAATGATTCCCACGACTAATCCAGCAATGAATTTCAAATGTTTAGCCTGCCTTTCCGGGGATGGACTACTTTAGCATCCCGGGGGTGATAGCCTGGCAGGATCCTCCTCTGGAACCAAGCGTTCCTACCCTAAGCTGGGGACCTGCATCCAAAGGAGGAACACGCGGTCGCTTGAGCCCGGCAGGTACTCCAGGTTCACGCCCCGCCGTTTGGGCGACTGCTTGGGCGGCTGCGGCAGTTTTACAAACTGTTGACAGGCTTCTCGCGTACAGATAACTTACGCTTCTCCGGAACTCCGCGGACCCTTCCGCCTCATGGGGCCGCAGACGAGGACTCGACTCTATTCATGCAAATCGCCGGCATAGCGAGCGCATTCCCCGAGCACTACTATCCGCAAGAAGAACTGCTCGCCGAGCTCCAGCAATACTGGGGCGACCGCATCAAGAATCCCACCGTCCTGCGGCGCCTGCATCGCCACGTCGGCGTCACCGGACGCCATCTTTCGCTCCCCAAGAACGATTACCTAACCCTGAAAACCTGGGGAGAGGCGAATCGCCACTGGATTCGCGTGGCAACAGAACTGGGAGAAAAGGCTGTGGCGGAAGCGGTCGCCAACGCCGGGTTGCATTCGCAGGACCTGGGTGCTTTCTTTTTTACGTCCGTAACCGGAATTTCGAGTCCTTCGATCGATGCGCTGCTAATCAACAAAATGGGATTGTGCCGCAACATCCGGCGCGTACCTATTTTCGGACTCGGCTGCGTCGCCGGCGCGGCAGGCATCTCCCGCGCCGCGGACTATGTAACGGCCCATCCGGGACAGATCGCCGTCCTGCTCTCGGTGGAACTCTGCTCGCTCACCATTCAGCGCGAGGATCTCTCGATGGCCAACCTCATTTCCTCCGGACTGTTTGGCGATGGTTCGGCGGCCGTGATCGTTGCCGGGGCCGATTGCGGGCTGACCGGCCCGGCTGTTCTCGCGACCCGGTCGGTTTTCTATCCGGAGACGGAGGAGATGATGGGCTGGGACATCTCCGAAAGAGGCTTCCGCATTGTTCTTTCGCGGGAGGTTCCGAATCTGGTCAGAAAAAACCTGGCCCATGATGTTGACGATTTTCTGGCCTCGCGCGGCCTCACCCGAGCCGACATCGGAAGCTGGGTTCTGCACACCGGAGGCCCCAAGATTCTCGAAGCCACAGCTGACGCGCTCGAACTGAAAAATGGCCAGCTCGATGCCTCCTGGGAGTGTCTGCGGCGTACCGGAAATCTGTCGTCTGCCTCGGTATTGGTCGTGCTGGAAGAAGTGATGAAGAACCGTCGCCCCGAACCGGGCACGCTTGGTATTCTGGCAGCCATGGGGCCGGGTTTCTGCTCGGAATTCGTCCTCTTGAAATGGTAAGAGCGGCCCGGGCGTAACGCTGGCAACTCGTCCTCCGATCCAATTTGAGGCGTGTCATCCGCCACACACCGCCAATGTCACAGACACGATCCCGCCCGCGCATCTCTCGACAACCCCTTTAATTTCTTAGGAATCCCCGGTGGCCAGTCAACTGCCCTTTCACTGGCATGCGCCGTCAGAACCAAGCAGTCGACGCGATGAAACAAGCAGCTCGCCGCGCGGCTCCGTTCAGCTGAAGGAGGCAGTCATGCAAACGCAAGTCATGGAAACAATGATGCAAGGCCTGGTGATCGTCGGCGGCCTCACCTTCTCGCTTGCCGCATCGCTGCTGATCGAAGAACTGATTTTCGGACGCATCGTCCGCATGGCGTTCGCCCGGCGCACAACGACTTCCAAGACCGGCCCAAAAACCGGACAAGCCCGCTAGATCGGGAAAGGAGTACTACCATGCTGTTCGCGAAGTATTTGCTGCTTAGTACCGGCTTCGCGATGTTCGCGATCGCCGCCGCAATTCTCGGCTATGACGCTTATTTGTTCCTTGCCTACCGGCGCCGCCTCTTATCGCCGGAAGGCGCAACCGCCGGCCTGCAACCGCCCATCCGATGGCGCACCGCGGTTGCTCTGGTCATGCTGGCTTGGGCGCCGCTGCTCGTTTCGGCGGGCATCATCATTGTGCCAGCTGGAATGGCGGGAGTCCGAGTCAGCCAGACCCAGGGCACGTTGACCGGAACTCTCTACCCCGGTGTTCATTTTGTTGTGCCGATGGTCGAGCGGGTCGAACTCTTTAACACTCGCGATCAGCTGTTCACTACCGGCATCGCGGAAGATGGGCTCGCGAAAGGCGCGGCCAAGGGTGAACCCCTCAGCGTGCAAACCAAAGAAGGACTCTCGCTCGGCCTCGCCATTACCGTCCGCTACCAGGTTGATCCCAAGCGCCTCGACTACATCGAAGCGCATCTGCCGCAGCCGCTCGAGAAGGAACTTGTCCCGCCAATCGTCGCGACCGCGTTCCGCGAACTGGTTCCGGCCTACACCGTGCGCGAGGTTTTCTCGTCGAAGCGCGAAGAGGTTCGCCAGCGCTCGTCGGAAATCATTCGGCAGCGCCTGACCACCGATGGCATCAACGTGAAAGAGGTAATGCTGCGCGACATCCAACTGCCTCCGGAGTACGCCAAAGGACTTGAGGCACTGCTACTGAAAGAACAAGAAAACGACCGCATGGGCGTTGAGACGGAACTTCATCAGAAGCAGGTGAAGATCGCTGAAGCCGACGCCGAGGCGCAGAAGGTGCAGCAGGTGAAGCAGGCCGAGGGGCAAGCTTCCGTGCGCGTGCTGGAAGCGAAAGGCGAGTCGGATGCCATGCAGTATTTGCTGCCCCTAAAAGAAAAACAGATTCAGCAGTCGAAGCTGGAAGCCGAGGCCCGCAAAGAGGCCACCGTAAAAAATGCGGAAGCTGCCGGCGAAGCTAAACTCATCGACAGCAAAGCCGAGATGGAGCGCCGCAAACTGCTTGCGCAGGCCGAAGCGGAGCGGATTCGCCTGACCGCGGCCGCCGACGCCGAACGTATGCAGAGCGAAAGCACAATCCTGAAGCAGAATCCGCTGCTGATTAACAAGATTGTGGCCGAGCGGCTCTCCGACAAGTTACAGATCATGATGGTGCCTGCCGACGGCAAGTTCTTCTTTACCAACGACGTGCTCCGGGGCATGAATCCAGCCAACCATGTCAGTCAGTCGGAAGATGCGGAACCGAACGAAAAGTGAGAGGCGGATCGCACCCGGCCCAAGCGCCCTTGGAAAGGTTGTCGCTCCGAGCGCAGCGAGGAATCTGCAGTAGGGCCAGAATTGGAAAAATGCGGATTCCTCGTTGTTTCGCTCTTCGAAATGCCAGGGACCGGTTGGACCTGGAATTGACATAAGAACAAACCATGCAAAGCCCCTCGCACATCCCGCGCTATAATCAGCCCATTCGGCAAATGCTTGCGCGCACGTCCAGCGGTCTGCGAATTGGGTTCCCGCATTCGTCCTTTCTGGTTTTGTTGAGGCTGGCCGCCTTGCTGTTTGGCGCGCTCCTTCTTCCTTCCCTGCTATTCGCCTCAAATCTCGGGGACACGGCGCGCCAGTTAGCGGATCGCATCGCGGCCGTAAGTGGCCCGGGCACGCTGACGCTTGAGATCACGAACCATTCCGCGCTCGACGAAAAGTCGGTCCGCGAGATCCGCAGCGGGCTCCAGGTGCAGTTACGCGTACAGGGTGTCAGCACAGCCGCCGCCGATCAGTCCATGGGCAGCTTGAATGTTGTTTTTTCCGAAAGCCTCCGCGAGTATGTTTGGACTGCCGAGATCGCCATCGGCAGCGACCAGCCGCGTGTTGTTCTCGTGTCCGTCCCCCGCGACCTTTCGGCGGCTCCGCTCTCTTCCGTGCTTCCCATCACTTTGAAGAAAGCTCTGCTCTTTTCGCAGGCGCGTCCCATCCTCGACGCCGCGCTTGTCGAGATGCCTGGAGGCGCGCGCCTGCTCGTCCTCGATGCAACGCGGGTCGCCACCTATCGCCAGCAATCCGGACATTGGGAGATTGAGGCCTCGCTGCCGATCTCCTCCGCGCGCCCGTTCCCCCGCGACACCCGCGGCCGCCTGCTGCTCCGCCGCGATCATTTGTTTGACGCCTATCTTCCCGGGACAATCTGCCGGTCGAGCGCCGCCGCCCCGCTCACAGTCAATTGCTCGCCGAGCGACGACCCCTGGCCGCTGACATCCGAAGACAATGGTACCGTTCCGAGCGTCCGCGCCTTCTTCGCCCCAACGCGCAATTTCTTTACCGGAGTTCTTTCGCCCGGCATCGGCAAAATTTCGACTGTTCCGCCTTTCTACAGCGCGGCCTCATTCCCCCGACCTAACTACACGCTCTGGGTGCTGGCCGCTGTCGATGGCTCGGTTCACCTGATCGATAGCATCAACGACCAGGCCAATCGCGGGGCACGCATTGGAAGCGATGTAGCTGGCGTTCGCTCCAGTTGTGGTCTGGGCGCGCAGTTCCTCGTCTCCGAAAACGGGGACTCAACGCGCGACAGCTTGCGCGCGTTCGAAATTCCCGATCGTGATCCCGTGGCTGTCAGTTCCGCGCTCGAGTTCGATGGTCCGATCACCGCCCTCTGGTCCGACGCAGGCCTCACCAGCGCCGTCGCCATCGTGAAGCGGGAAGATACAGGTTGGTATGAAGCGAATCGCATTTCTGTTACTTGCACTAACTAGCCTGGCGTATGCCGCCATGGCCGCGACTCGCCCGCACTACGGCGGCACGCTGCACGTCGCGATGCAGTCCGCGCCGGCGGCGCTGGATCTACCCGCTTTATCCGCTCCCACCGATTACTGGGAGATGGCTCGCGTGCTGTCACTGGTCGGCGACAATCTCGTCAAAATCGATGCGGAGGATCGCCCCGAGCCCGTGCTCGCGCTCAACTGGCAGCGCGATTCAACGTCCTGCCATTGGCAATTCACGCTGCATCACGGGCTTATGTTTCACGACGGAAGCCCGGCCTCGCCCTCGGCGATGGCCCAGATTCTCGGCACGGTTCATCCCGATTGGACCGTCCGAGCATCAGGTGATTCGCTGACCATCGATACCGAATCCTCCACACCTTCATTGCTCGCCGAACTGGCTCTGCCACGCAATCTGATCCTCACGCGCAAGGCCAGCGGAATTCCAGTCGGTACTGGTCCGTTCCGTGTTGCCGAGTTTCAACCGGGAAGGCTCCTCAAACTCGCCGCAAACGAGGAGAGCTGGGCCGGCCGGCCATTTCTCGACACGATTGAAATCGAATTCGGGAAATCGCTGCGCGATCAGGCCGTCGCGCTCGAACTTGGGCGAACCGATGTGATCGAAGTCACGCCCCAAGCCGTCGCCGCATCTGCGCGGTTGCGCACGTCTTCCTCGTTGCCGGTCGAAATGATGGCGCTCCTCTTCACTCCGAATTCCAAGGCCCAGGATGTTCATCTGCGGCAGGCACTTGCCCTTTCGATTGATCGCAAGCCGATTCAGTCCGTGCTCCTCAAAGGCGCCCCCGAACCGGCGGCTTGCCTTCTGCCCAACTGGATGACCGGCTACAGCGCGGCGTTTTCGACCCAGACGAACGTGCAGCGAGCAAAGGCGCTTCTTGCCGAATCGCGGCAACCTGTCCTTACGCTCAGCTACGACCCGCGCGATCCACAAGCGCAACTCATTGCAGAGCGCATTGCGCTGAATGCACGCGAGGCCGGAATCAGCATCCAGGTCTCTCTTTCCGGTCCAGACGATCTTCGCCTGGTGCGCATCGCTTTACCCAGTCCCGACCCGGCCCTTGCCCTTCGCGAACTCGCGCGGCAATTGTCGCTGCCTGAGCCCGTGCTCCACGGCGGCTCCGTGGAAGATCTTTATGGGGCCGAACGCGCGTTGCTCGAAGGTAACAGCGTAATCCCGCTTTTCCACCTGCAAGTGGCAAACGCAGTTGGCGCCCGTGTTCACGGCTGGGCCCCCTATGAGCTTGGTTTTGGGAATCTCGCCGATCTTTGGGTGCAGCCCGGGTCGGCGGAGGCGCGGCTGGAGGACTCGCGATGAGCTTCCGACAGAAACTTCTTGTCCTGTTTGCCGCGACCATCTTGCTTTGCGTCGCGGTGATGTCGGTGTCGGTGTATGGCACCATGCGGCAATCGTTCGAGCAGGCGAACCAGGACCGCGCCAACTCGGTCGCTGCCCAGTCTCGATCCGAATTCCAGCGCCGCGGCCAGGAAGTCGAGCGCAAAGTGGAATCCCTTGCCGCGAGTGAGACCGTGCAGCGCATCGCACTCGAAATCAATCGAGGCGCGGCTGCGGCGGGCGGCGATAGCAGCGCCTATCCGAGCGAAGCGCATGCGCTCGCCGCGCAGCAGCAACTCGATTTCCTTGAACTGGTGGACCGCCAGGGCACTATCCTCTCCTCCGCCCAGTGGCCGGCCAAATTCGGGTATCCCGAGGCCGCCATAGCATCTTCCACTGGGCCAGCGGGCGCGTTTCTCAAGCGCGAAGATTTGCCGAACGGCCCCACGCTCGGTCTGTTCGCCGTTCGCGCTGTCCACATTGGAGAGCAGCCATTGTTCGTAATCGGCGGCGAGCGACTCGACCAGGGATTCCTTTCCACGCTCGACATTCCCACGGGCACGCGCGTGCTCCTCTACCAGAACCTCGATGCAAGATGGAATCCGCAATCGCTCTTGGACCTTAATGGCCCCGCTGCCGGCGCCGATCGTATCGCCCCGCTGGTGGATACGGTACGCAAAACCGGCCAGGAAGCCCAGGGCGTAATCGATTGGAGTTCGGACTCCGCGGACGCCGAAGTTTTTCACGCTATTCCACTGACCGGGCAAAACCAGCAAACGATGGGAATTTTGCTTGTCGGCACTTCCCGGCGCGCGCTGATCGAACTGCAACGGCGTGTGATTTCGACCGCGATGCTGGTCGGCGGACTGGGAATTCTCGTCGCGGTATTGGCCAGCTTGTGGTTTGCCGCTCGCGTCACGCGGCCGGTCGTGTCTCTTGCCGAGGCCGCGCGTCGCGTTGCTGCCGGCGATCTTGCCGCCAAGGTTGAGGTCGAATCAAGCGACGAACTCGGTGAACTCGCCGCTTCGTTCAATCGCATGACCGACGATCTTCTGCAGCAGAAAGAGCGCGCCGTACAAGCCGAGCGCGTGGCGGCCTGGCGCGAACTGGCTCGCCGCCTCGCACATGAGCTGAAAAATCCGCTATTCCCGTTGCAAGTGACCGTCGAAAATCTGATGCGTGCGAAAGCGAAGTCGCCGGACATGTTTGAAGAAGTGTTTCAGGAAGGAACCGCAACCCTGCTTGCAGAAATCAACAACCTCAAAACAATCATCGGGCGCTTCAGCGAGTTTTCGAAAATGCCGCAGCCTCAGCGCCGGCCCACGCAGGTGAACGACGTGCTCCGTTCGGTGCTGCGCGTGTTTCAGGCGCAGTTACAGGAAAACGGCAGTCACATCGCGCTGCGCACCGAACTCGCCGCCGACCTCCCAGAAATTTCTGCCGATCCCGATTTGCTGCACCGTGCGCTCTCGAATCTCGTGCTCAACGCCATCGACGCCATGCCGCACGGGGGAGAACTAACCCTGCGCACGGTCGTGCTCGGTTTTGGCGAACCGGGAACTGGCGTCGCCATTGCGGTTTCCGACACCGGCTCGGGCCTCACGCCGGAGGAATGCGCGCGCCTGTTTACTCCTTATTACACAACCAAGCAGCACGGCACCGGCCTTGGCTTGGCGATCGTGCAGTCGGTGGTCAGCGATCATGGCGGGAAGATTTCCGTCGAAAGCACCAGGGAAAAAGGAACCACGTTCCGAATTGAATTGCCTGGTGGCGCGCCGGAGGCGGAAATCGCCGCGCCTGCCGACGTGTGGAAGAATTGAGTGCAAGCATTATTAGAGGAGAACATCGTGCCGCAAAAAGCGCACCTGTTGATTGTTGACGACGAAGCCAATACGCTCGCGTCGCTCTCGCGCGCCTTTCGCCTCGAAGGCCACGAGGCTACCGTCTGCGATAACGCTGCGAAGGCGCTGGAACTGGCTACAGCGCAGCCCTTCGACCTCATCCTCTCCGACGTCGTCATGCCCGGCAAAGACGGCCTCGCGCTGCTCGAAGATCTGAAAACGCAGGGAGTGCCTACGCCCGTCGTCATGATGTCGGGCCAGGCGCACATCGAAATGGCCGTGCGCGCAACACGTCTCGGTGCGCTCGATTTCCTCGAAAAACCGATTTCCACCGACAAACTTCTCCTCACCGTCGAAAACGCGCTCAAACTGGGCCGGTTGGAGCGCCAGAATCTCGACCTCGAACGCCGTTTGGGAAAACATGAAATCGTGTGGAAGGGAGAGACCATGCGCCGCGTGATGACGCAAGTGGAGCGCGTTGCATCGAGCGAAACTCGCGTTGCCATCGTCGGCGAAACTGGCACGGGCAAGGAGCTTGTCGCCCGCACCTTGCATGAACGCAGCCCGCGCTCCGCGGCTCCCTTCGTCACGCTCAATTGCGCCGCCGTTCCCGCCGAACTGATCGAGTCCGAACTGTTCGGCCACGAAAAAGGATCGTTCACCGGCGCCGGAGCTCGGCATCTCGGCAAGTTCGAGCAGGCACAGCACGGCACCATCTTCCTCGATGAAATCGGCGACATGCCGCTGACCATGCAGGCCAAGCTTCTGCGCGTGCTCGAAGAGGGTGAGGTGGAGCGCATCGGCGGCGACCGCACTATTGCCGTGGACGTCCGCGTCATCGTCGCAACCCATCACGATCTCGAAGCCCTTGCGCGCGACGGAAAATTCCGCCAGGACCTGTTTCACCGCATTTACGTTTTCCCGCTGCGCCTGCCCCCGCTGCGCGAGCGTCGTGAAGACATCCCAGCACTCGTCGAGCATTTTGCAGCGCAGGTAAGCGCCACCAACGGATGGAAACCAATGACCTTCACCGCCGAAGCCATCGCCGCCTTGCAACAGCACGCTTGGCCCGGCAACATCCGCGAACTACGCAATGCCGTCGAACGCCTCATGTTGCTCACGAATGCGAACGAAGTCACCTCCGAAACGGTGGCGGCGCTCCCCACGTCGTCAGCCGCGCCAGATGCCGCATTTTCCGGATCAGGCCCGCTCGCCGAGCGCGTCCGAAATTTCGAGAAGCATACAATCCTGGACGAACTGAAGCGCAACCACAACCAGATTTCAAATACCGCGCGAGCGCTAGGGCTGGAACGCTCCCACCTCTATAAGAAGGCCGACCAAGTGGGGATTGATCTGAAAGCGGTGAGGAACGAAAGCGACAATCCCCATTAGTTGCATTCCTCGCCCGCCAATAAGACAATCGCTGTGAACAACCGATGGCTTCCTCGACTCAATCCGCCACTCCCTTTCGCGCCGGAGCCGTCGTCATCGCCACGCTGGCGAATCCACGCGAAAAATTCTGGGGAGCGATTCTTCATCTCTCCACGACCGGTCTCAGCCTGCGCGGCGTGGATCTCTCCTCGTTCGACGATTTCATTTCGCAGATTCGCAGCGGCGAACCTTTTGCTGCCGGAGTCATGTTCTTCCCCATGCACCGCCTCGAACGGCTGGAACTTGATCTCCCCGAGGGCAGCATCCCGTCGCTCGCCCAGCGTTTTGCACAAAAAACCGGTCAGGACCCCGCTCCCATCCTCGTCAGCGAGTTTCTTCCCGCCACAGGCCAAGGCGAAAGCGATCCGGAAGAGAATTCCACGGCTGAAAATCGAAGTGGAGACACGCCCCGGTGAATCTCCGCCAAATCCTCACCGCGCCCAATCAGCTCACGCTGCTGCGCATGATCTTCCTGCCCTTCATCGTGATCAATCTGGTCAAGCATGATTTCAGGTGGGCGCTCGCTCTGTTCGTCCTCGCCGGTCTTAGCGACGGCCTCGACGGTCTGCTCGCCCGCACCCTGCATCAACAAACCGTGCTCGGCCAGTACCTCGACCCCATCGCCGATAAGCTGCTCATGAGCACCATGTTTCTCGTGCTTTCGATTGAGCACCGGATCCCCTGGAAATACACGGTGGTAGTCTTCAGCCGTGATGTTTCGATCTTGCTCATCAGCGGTGTGTTGTTCACAATTGCCGGCCTCCGCGACTTCCGCCCCAGCATTTTCGGCAAAGCTAACACCGGCGCGCAGGTCGGCGCGATTTTTTTCGCTCTGCTCTTGCTAGTGGCGCCTGTGGGTTGGGTATGGATTGCCCGCACAACCTTTTTGCGCGCTACATTTCTCTTCACCATTGTCTCGGCCGTGCACTATGCGTTTCTGGTGCAGCACCGGCTTCGGAGTCTGCCCTCGACCCATACTTCCGCGGCCCCATCGGCACATGCCTAGGTCGGCTTCACAAAAAACCAGAGCTGAAAATTTGATGGACCAGAAGAACTACCTGGGACTAGACCGGCACGGGAACGCTGTCCACAATTTCCCGCAGCACTTGTTCTGACTGTTCCGACTTCCTCAGCGTGGAACTGTAAAGCGCGTTGACGACGACCCGGTGTGCGAACACCGGAGCCGCGAGCGGCTTGAAGTCTTCCGGAGTGCAATAGTCGCGGCCGTCGATGAACGCCATGGCTTGCGCGGCGCGATAGAACATCTGCGAACCGCGGGGCGAGACTCCCAGCGAAAGGTATTCGGACTCGCGCGTTTTTGCGACGATGGCGAGCGCGTAGGTGATCAGCGATTCGTCCACATGAACCCGCGTAACGGCCTGTTGTATTTCGAGGACATCGCTCGCATTGAGCACCGGCCGCAATTTTTCGAGCTGCGCGGTACCGGCCTCGTCGCGAAGTATTTCGCGCTCGGCATTGCCCTCGGGGTATCCCATACGGAGGCGCATGAGAAAGCGGTCGAGTTGCGATTCGGGCAAGGGATACGTGCCATGATGCTCGATCGGATTCTGCGTCGCAATGACCAGAAAGGGCTGCGGCAGCGGATAAGAATGTGCGTCGACGGTGACCTGGCTTTCGTTCATGGCCTCGAGCAACGCAGACTGCGTTTTCGGCGTCGTGCGGTTGATTTCATCGGCGAGCAGCACGTTGGCGAATACCGGTCCGCGCTTGAACTCGAACTTTTGCTCACTGGCCGAGTAAATGGAGATGCCGAGCACGTCGGAGGGCAGCATGTCGCTCGTGAACTGGACACGCTGAAAAGAGCAGTCGAGAGCGCGCGCCAGCGCCTGTCCGAGCGTGGTTTTGCCAACTCCCGGAACGCCCTCGATGAGCAGGTGACCACGCGCGAAAATGGAGACAAGTGCGAGGCGGAGCACATCGTCTTTGCCTCGAATGACGGTGCGAAGCGCTTTCTCCAGTTGGACGGCGCGGCTGGAAGCGGCACTGCCTGCCTGTGCTGACATTGCTTGAATTCTACTATGTGGGTCGCGCGTCAAAGTGGTTACGGGAGTCATGGAGCCGTCAGCCCTCAGCCTTCAGGAAGACCTGGTCCAAGCGCAACCCATAGCCAAACCGAGACTGGCATTCTGCGCAAATTTGGTGTTCCTGATGGCTGACGGCTGATGACTGACTGCTCATTATCGTATGAATTCCGCCGGCCTTCCCGTCAGCCGCTCAATGCGCTTGGCAGTCGGCGGATGCGTCGAGAACAGATTGCCGAAGCTCATGCCTCCCAGGAAAGGCTGAATAATGAACAAGTGCGCGGTCGAGGGGCTCGCGAGCAGCGGCCGTTGTTTCGAATAGGCATCGATCTTCGCCAACGCACTGGCTAACGCGTAGGGGTTTCCCGTCCAGTGTGCTCCAGTATCGTCGGCTCCATATTCGCGCGAGCGCGAGACGGCGAGTTGAATCAGCATCGCAGCAAAAGGAGCGAGGAAGATCATGATAAGGCTCGCGATTCCTCCGCCTCCACGATCTTCGCGGTCGCGGCCGAAACCGCCGAAGATCATTCCCCACTTGGCAACTTGCGCAAGCCAGGTGATCGCGCCGGCGAGCGTGGCCACGATCGAACTGATGAGGATGTCGCGGTTGCGGACGTGTCCGAGTTCGTGCGCGATCACGCCTTCGAGTTCGTCGTCGTTGAGGAGCCCGAGAATGCCCTGCGTCACCGCGACGGAAGCGTGATGCGGATTGCGTCCGGTGGCAAAAGCGTTGGGCGAGTCGGTCGGAATCAGATAGACCTTCGGCGTCGGCAAGCCGACCTTTTGCGACAGCCGTTCGACGATGTTGTAAACCCGCGGCAGATCGTCGCGCGTGATGGGCTGGGCGCGATAGGCAGCGAGCGCGATCTTGTCGCTGAAGAAGTACGAGACGAAGTTCATAATGGCCGCGAAGATAAGCGCCATCAGCATGCCGTTTTGGCCGCCAAGAGCGCGTCCGACGAGCATGAACAGCAGCGTCATGGCAGTAAGCAGCAGAGTGGTTTTGAAAATATTGCTCATATGGATTTTCTTACAGACATAGTATTCGATGCTGCGGTTCTTGGCGCGGCTCAGGGGCTGGCATCGCCTGCACCCCTCTGGCTGCGGTCTTTGAGAACCAAAGACTTAGCGCCTTCGAATGGGCCAGATCTTTGATAAATAATGACTTGCGATTAAGATATTTATAAATCAATGACTTAGCGCACATTTTTGAGTTGATTTCGCGCCAAGTCTTTGAGAAATAAGTACCTTAACGGTCATGCGCAACCTAGCAACGAACTCAAGAGTCCGCGAGTGTGCGCGGACAGGAGTGTCCGCGCCACACGGTCCGAGGTGGAGCATAGCCTCGCTTCCACCTAGGTTTGCCGCCTCAAGGCGCGGTCCAGGGTTTGGTCGAGCGCCGCCTTGTGTTTTTCGTAATCGGCGTCAGAGATTTTGCCTTGTTTGCGTTCGACTTCGAGTTGGAATAGCTCTTCTTTCAGAGCTTCGAGGAGCATTCCGGATTTGGAAGCGGCCGCGGGCGTCGCGTCGGCTTGCGTAGCAGGCGCACCTGCGGCCGGCTGCGATGGAGATGCGGCACCCGAGATTGCTCTAGCCCCCGGGCCTGTAATCGGAGCGGCAAGCGGGCCGGAGGCTCCCATGGCGACTGCTCCTCCCGATGCTGCCGAGACTGCGCCTTGGCGCTTGGTGACGATCCAGCCGCCGATTCCGAGCAACACGACGAAGGCTCCGATGATCGGCCAGCGGTATTTTTCGAGCGGGTCTGGAGCGTCGATCGGTGCGCCCAAACCTCCGCCAGGGCGAGTGCTCTCGGCCTGCGGGTTCTCGTTCATTGGACCGCCTTGAGCTGGGGCTCCGCCTCCGCCAGCCTGCGCGGGTTGATCGGAGATCGTGCCGGTGCCTGTAACGGTGAATCCCAATTGCTGGCCCACGTGCGTCTGTTGCGCGACCTGCACCATCGTGTCGGCCTGGTTCGGGTCCGGCATGGATTTGAACGACGACGCATCGGCTGGCGCGAATTGCATGGACTTGGGCAGCACGACCACGAAGTGCTCGGCCGGATAGAGCGGCTTGGGATCGACCTTGAGCGTGCCGGAGTACGGGAGCGTGAACTCCAACTGGAACTGGGTTTCTCCGGGGCGCAGCGGGAAGGCGATGGCGTAGCGGCCCTTCTCGGCCTGCGGAACCGCTTCAGCAGGGATGGGCTGTCCGTTGGGCGCTTTGGCCTGCACCTGTTCGATCTTTGCGCCGGCGGGCAGATAGAACTCAAAGGCGTGGTCGCTCATCTGCGTAACGGGCGGCGACGAGTTGTTGTCGACGGCGAACAGGCGCATTCCCTGCAGGCTGTTCGCGTCGGCCTGGAAGCGCAACACATCCGCAGTCAGCGTAAGGCCCGGTACCTGCTTCACGACGTCATAAACCTTGACCTCCACGGAGCTGCTGCCCGGAGGGGCCATCTGGTGGTAGTTGACTCCCTGATGTACGGCACGGATCAGGTGCGGGCTTCCAGCATCGGAGAGCTTGAAGCTGAACTTGCCGGCCGAGTCGGCCTTGGTGCTGCCGGCCACGTCCATGCCATTGGCGATGTTGATGAGGATGACCTCGTCTCCTGCGCCGGGCTTGTTGGTGGTGCCGTTGGAGACGGTGCCGGAGAGGGTTTGGGCGGAGGAGGAGGCTAACGAGGGCAAGAGGATGGCGGCTAGCGTCAAGGACTGTGCGAGTTTGGTCAAGAACAACTCCTTTGGAAGGGTGGACCCTGCGAATTCTGTACAAGTATTCATCATCCTTGTCATTCCGAGGAGCCGAAGGCAACGAGGAATCCGCTGCATCCTCGCTCGCTGCAAACAACAGATTCCTCGTTGCGCTCGGAATGACAATTAAGGAATGGCGACCCCAATCACGGTTAGCGACTCAAGTCGGCGTAAGCGATGTAGAAGAATAGCGTTGCCACTCCCATCATGACCACGCCGGCCAAACGTAGCCCCCAGAAGGGCATCTTGTAAGGATGCCAGCTGCCTTCCTTCCA
This sequence comes from uncultured Acidobacteriaceae bacterium, assembly GCA_963791085.1. Classification (GTDB taxonomy): domain Bacteria; phylum Acidobacteriota; class Terriglobia; order Terriglobales; family Acidobacteriaceae; genus Acidiflorens. The sequence goes on from CAWBQG010000001.1 coordinate 2,760,090, forward strand.
ACTGTTGGCAAACCTGTCAAAATTCGCTCTCACGTTGGCTGGCCGCATAACCATCGTCAGTCCGAAGGCCAAAAAACCCACTCCCATTACAAGTGCTGCCGGTGCATCGCTTCGAGCCACCAGTGTCATAATCACGAGATTCTATGCCTCGATTGCCTGCTCCGACAGACGATCACACCCCTTGCCCCGCCCCGGGGCGTGCTCCAGCCTTACGATCTCAGCCATGATGCCGGCAGCTCCTTCTTCCTTCGAGCGAGCAGCGCATGGGCTTTCTCAATGCGCGTAGAGTTCCTGTGGCATGCGCTGGCGGCGGACCTTGATTTTGCTCTCGTCCTTGCGCGCCTGCGCGAGATCGTAGGCGAGCTGCATTCGCAACCAGGTTTCGGGCGTGCTGCCAAAGGCCTTCGAGAGCCGAATTGCCATCTCGGGGCTGATACCCGACTTGCCATGAATGACGTTGTTCAGCGTTTGGCGGCTGACGCCGAGAACCTCCGCTCCCTGAGTGACCGACAAGCCTAGAGGTTCGAGGCACGCGTTTCGAATGCTGCGTCCAGGGTGCGGAGGATTTTTCATCGGCATAAGCTGTCTCCCTTCGTTTCTAGTGGTAATCGATCAACTCTACGTCGAAAGCATCAACGCCTTCAAAGCGGAAGATGATGCGCCAATTGGCCCGCACGGTAACCGACCAGAAGCCCCTTAAATCGCCTTTCAGCGCGTGTAAGCGATAACCCGGAAGATTCATGGCCTGCGGCGTCTCCGCTTTGTCGAGCCGGGCGAGTACATCCTCCACATCTTCAATCAGGTCGGGCCGGATTCCGCGACGATCATCGTCTTCGTAAAGCTGTTTCAGCCCGCGATGCTTAAAGCTCCTGATCGTTAAGGATACACTGTAAAGTGTACATTGTCACTTGTCACAGATCGTGTCTTTGCAGACACCTGCCTACACCACCTGCCCCGCAGCCTGCTCCAGCCTTGCGATTTCGGCCATGATGGCCGCGGCTTCTTCTTCGAGCGATGTGCGCATGGACTGGTAATCGGCGTCGGGCACCTTGCCGGCTTTGTATTCAAAATTCAGGTCGCGCAGGTTCTCGTAGACGGATTCCTTGCGCTCGCGGAGATAGCCGAGCCGCGTCTTTTCTTCTCCGGCATAAACCTCGCCCGGAAAAAAGAAGACATAGTAGAGCGCGGCCAGAGTAACGACACCGCAGACAAATAGGGTCATTGGTCCGTCTCCTTGCGGGCCTGTGCCCGGAACCGGTCCAGTTCCCCACCATGCGGGATGACAATGCCATCGGCCAGCGCAGGCTCGGGGCGATTCTTCCAGGCGCGTACCAGCCACGTGACGAAGGCCATGCCGAGCGCGAGCACCGCGAAAGGCATGATCCAGGCTATGCGGTTGAAACCGGTCTTAGTGGGCGCCGCGATGACCGTGGGCCCATAATTCTGCACAAAGCCCTGGAGGATGAGGTCGTCGTTGTCGCCTTTGTCGATTGCGGCCATGAGTTCGTTCCGCATCTTGTCGGACGACTGGCAGCCGACGTGGTTGCATTCCAGCAGAACCTGACCGCATCCGCAGGCGCACATCATGCGGTGGCCGAGGTCTTTGAAACGAGCGTCGGGGTTCGGCCCCGCGCCGACAAAAAGAAAGACTGCGGCGGTGAGGATGAGAACCTGGAGTGCGCGACGGATCGTGCTTTGAAAGGGCACGCCTTCAGGCGTGCCGTAAGCGCCACGCAAAGATCCCGGCTCTAGCCGATGAGGGTCGCTTTCAGTTCCCCGCGGGCTGAAGCCGTGCCTTTTTAAATCTACGCGAACTCGTCGGAATCTCTGCCAAATCAAGAGTTTCATCAATCCCCCGCTCCGGCATGGGCCGGGGTGCGCACGGGCACTGTGACCTGCACCGTGACCGGAGCGGTGTTGGGCACGAGCGCAACGATGGTCCCGAACACCATAATGATCAGCCCGATCCAGATCCACGGCACCAGCGGATTGACGTGCGCTTTGATGATCGGACGACCGGTGGTTTCGTTCTTCCCCTCGTAAACCAGATAAAGGTCACTGACCAGGAAAAAATCTTCGCGGAAGCTGGGATAAATGCGCGGCAGCGTCTGCGGCTGGCCGCTGGCCTTATAGAAGCGGCGTTCCGGAAACATGGTCGTGATCTGTTTGCCGCCACGGAAGACGTTGATGATCGCCCACTCGTTCGCGTAATTGGGATTGTCGTCCTGCGTGTAGGACTGGCAAACCAGCGTGTAGGGGCCGATGTTCATCTTGTCCCCAAACGCCATCTCTTTTTCGACCTCTTTGTTAAACGGCTGGCCAAGAATGCCGATGATAACCAGGGCCACTCCGAAGTGGACGATGTATCCGCCATAGCGGCGTGTGTTGCGGCGGCAGAGGTGCACCATGGCGGCAAAAATATTCTGGCCGCTCTTGCCGGCGATGACGCGGCCTCCGCGAACGAACTCCGAGATGACGGTGAAGATCACCAGTGCGGAAAGAATCGCCGCCATGACCGCATAGAAATAGCCCGGGTCTTCCCACGGCCGCACGCCGAGCAAAATCATCATCAGACCCACGGCCACCGAACCGATAGCGGGGTAAAGGAAATTGCGCTTCAAGCTCTCCACCGACGTTTTGCGCCACGCCAGCAGTGGGCCGACGGCGGTGAGCAACATCAGCAGCAGCGCGACCGGGATGGCGACCCGATTGAAAAATGGCGGTCCAACCGTGACTTTGTGTCCCTGCACCCATTCCGAAAGGATAGGGAAGAACGTGCCCCACAAAACGGTGAAGCACACGACCAGAAGCAAAAGGTTGTTGAACAGGAAACTGGATTCGCGCGAGACCAGCGATTCCAATTTGTGCTCGCTCTTCAGACGCGACAGGTTCTTGACGAGGAAGAATGCGCAAACTGCCGTCGTCAGCGCGATGAAAACAATGAACCACGTTCCGATGGAGGATTGCGCAAACGCATGCACGGAGCTGATGACGCCTGATCGCGTGAGGAAAGTTCCGAGCATCGAAAGCAAAAACGTGGCAAAGACGAGGACCATATTCCAGACTTTCAGCATGCCGCGTTTTTCCTGCATCATCACCGAGTGCAAAAACGCCGTGCCCGTGAGCCAGGGCATGAGCGAGGCGTTTTCCACCGGATCCCAGCCCCAGTAGCCTCCCCAGCCCAGGACGGCGTAGGCCCAATGCGCACCAAGGAAGACTCCGATGGTCAGGAAGCACCAGGTCACCATGGTCCAGCGGCGCGTGATGTGAATCCACTTTTCGCCGGGGTAGTGCATGATGAGCGCGCCCAGCGCGAAGGCGAACGGGATGGTAAAGCCGACATATCCCAAGTAAAGCATGGGCGGATGGATGACCATCTCGGGATATTGAAGAAGAGGATTAAGGCCGGTGCCGTCGGCGGGCAGCGGTCCCTGTTCGAGAGCGAATGGGTGCGCGGCGAAATTGAGAATCAGAAGGAAGAAAACCTGAACGGCGGCGATGATAACCGAGGCATAGGCGAACAGGCGCTGATCGGTCTTGTAGCGCAGGCGGAGAACGAACCCGTAGCCCGCGAGCAGCAGCGACCAGAACAGCAGCGAGCCTTCCTGCCCCGACCAGAGCACGGCGAACTTGTAGGCGGCCGGAAGATCGCGGTTGCTGTGGTGGTAGATGTAGGCAATGGAGAAATCGTCGGCAAAGGCGGCCGAGACGAGCACGAAAGAGGCGAGAACGACGAGAGCGAAGGTGGCGATGCCGGCGCGGCGGGCGGTTTCTCCCAGACGAACCGAAGAGGCATCCCGTCCGAACAATGCGAGCAGGCCTGCCCCGAAAGAGTACGCACTCAGGCCGAGCGCCAATAGAAGCGCAAAGCTTCCTATTTGAGCCATAGAGAGGAAATCCCCGATACTTCTATTTTTTCAGAGATATGGTGGGGATGCAATGCGGGCCCGGCTAAACTACTTCCCTTTTTCCAACGGATACGATTTCTCCCGCCAGCCGCGAATGCCGCCGTTCATCGAAATCACGTTGGTGTAGCCCATTTTCTGCAGATTGTCGGCGGCGAGAGCGGAGCGAAATCCGCCTCCGCAATAGAGAACGAGGGGAGTGTCGAGTGCCGGATACTTGGCCTCTACGTCGCGCTCGATGACGCCCTTGCCCAGGTGAACGGCGCCCGCAATATGGTCGACATCGAATTCGCGGTCCTCGCGGACGTCGAGGAGGACGAACTTGTCGCCACGATCGAGACGCGCCTTGACCTCGTCCACGGTCGTTTCACGAACGCGGCTTCGGGCGTCGTCGACAATCTTGAGAAAACGCGGAGGGTGATTGTGAGCCATGAGAGTCTCTCCGGAGAAAATAGTAGCAGAGCAGCTTTCAGCCGTCAGCCATCAGGTCTCAGGGAAGGCTCACTGGAACGGTCAGGAGCGCATGCGAAACCGGGCACAATGTCAAGAACTTGGATTCTCATGTTCGGCATGTAAAGATAAAAGACACGCTATGACGCTGGTGATCCGGAAATCGGCCATTCACTCCTTCGGTTGCTACACAACGAAGCGCATCCGCAAGGGCACGCTGATCGTCGAGTATGTGGGTGAGCACCTAAGCTACGAAGAGGCGGACGACCTTTACGACGATTTCGAGAACACGTATTTGTTCGGGCTCGACGGCGGCAAGCGCATCATTGACGGTTATGGCGTGGCCGCATTTGTGAATCATTCGTGCAAACCGAACTGCGAAACGGATCAGATCGCGGGCAAGATGTGGATCATCGCGCTGCGCGATATTGAGCCCGGAGAAGAACTGACTTACGACTACAACCTTTATGACGGCGAGGATGAGGCTCCGTGCTTATGCGGGGCGAGGCGATGCCGAGGGAGTCTGTATTCGTCAGCGCACCTGCGCAAGCTGAAGAAGAAGCGCGAGAAGGCGGCGACCGCGGCAGCTGCGCGCGCCAGTGGGAGCTCCGGTGCGCCGGAAGATGTGGCGAGGGCGAGTTGACGCTGCGGGGCCACATGCTGTCCCCATACGATTTGATGCCGCACGCAGACTGCATAGATCCTTCGCTGCGCTCAGGATGACAATGTGAACTTGTACGCCGAACCCGTAACAGACCGCGCAAGAACTGTCGATCTATGAAGGTTACCGACAAAGACGTTGCCTATGTGGCCGAACTGGCCAGCCTTGACCTCACGTCCGACGAGCGCGCGCGCATGCTGCGCGATCTGAATTCCATCCTCGAATATGTGGATCGCCTTAGCGGACTGGATACCGAGAACGTTGAGCCGATGGCGCAGGTTTCCGACCGCTATGGCGTGGATGTGTCGCGGCAAGGGAGCGAGCGCTTTGCCTACGCTGCGCGGGAAGACGTGAAAGAAGGCTTGCGCCCATCGTTGCCGCATGACGAGGCAATGAAGAACGCTCCCGGGACGGACGGAACGTTCTTCGAAGTGCCGAAGGTGATCGAGAAATAGGTAGGCGATAAGACTACGAAATGACCGAAAAGGAAAATTCCGCGTCATCGCATGTCTGGCAGTCAATCGATCACATCCGAACTTCGATTGCGGAACAGCAGACAACCGCTGCCGCGCTCGCCGATGAGTTCTACGCGCGCATCAAGAAAGACGACCCAGAGATTGGCGCCTTCCTGACGCTGTCCGAGGATCGGGCGCGAGCGCAGTGCGAGCGCATCGACAAACTCGTTGCCGAAGGCCAGCCTTTGCCGCCCCTCGCTGGGGTTCCCATCGCGATCAAGGATGTGATGGTGACGCGTGGCGTGCGGACGACCGCAGGATCGAAGATCCTCGACAACTTCATTCCGCCTTATGACTGCACTGCCGTTGCGCGACTGGAAGCGGCGGGCGCAGTCGTGCTCGGCAAGCTCAATTGCGACGAGTTTGCCATGGGCTCGTCGAACGAGAATTCGGCTTATCGTCCTGTGCGCAATCCGCGCGACAAGACCCGCGTTCCAGGCGGTTCGTCGGGCGGATCGGCAGCAGCCGTCGCAGCGGGAATGGCGGTGGCTACGCTCGGCTCCGATACGGGCGGATCGATTCGGCAGCCTGCTTCGTTCTGCGGCGTGGTTGGACTGAAGCCGACTTACGGCCGCGTGTCGCGCTATGGGCTGATTGCGTTTGCCTCATCGCTGGATCACATCGGGCCGTTCGCGAATACGGTGAAGGACGCAGCGCTGGTGCTGCAAACGATTGCCGGTCGCGATCCGATGGATTCCACCTCTGCCGACACTCCGGTTCCCGATTATGTGGCGGAATTGGAGAAGCCGCTCGACGAAGGGCTGAGTTCGTGTGGCGCGGGCGCCCACGCCCGCGAAAAGCGTGCAGCTTCCGATGAGCCGATAAGAATCGGCGTCCCAAAGGAATATTTCAGCTCTGGGCTCGATGCGGAAGTGCGCGCGGCAGTTGAGGCAGCGATTCAGAAGCTGGCTTCGCTTGGCTGCGAGATTGTGCCGGTCTCGTTGCCGCATACCGAATACGCGATTCCGGCTTACTACATCGTGGCGACTGCGGAAGCGTCGGCAAATCTGGCGCGCTTTGACGGAGTTCGTTACGGATTTCGCGCGCGCGGCGCGAAGACGCTGGCGGAAATGTATCGGCAAACACGCGACGCTGGATTCGGCATGGAAGTGAAACGGCGCATCATGCTCGGCACTTATGCGCTGAGCGCCGGATATTACGATGCCTATTACTTGAAAGCGCAAAAAGTTCGTACGCTGCTAACGCGCGATTTCGATGAGGCTTTCAAGAAAGTAGATGTGATCGCAGCGCCCACTGCGCCGACTCCGGCGTTCAAGCTGGGCGAGAAAGTGGACGATCCGCTGGCGATGTATCTCGCGGATATCTACACGGTGACGGCAAATCTGGCGGGCATTCCGGGAATTTCAGTTCCCTGCGGCCTGACACGCGAAGGCCTGCCGATTGGCCTGCAGATTTTCGGGCAGCACCTTGATGAGGCGACGGTGTTGCGAGTGGCGCATGCGTATGAAAAATCGTCGTCGGGCGTTGGTCGTTAGTCGTTCGATCCGGATTCCGCGGTCCGCGACGCGGCTAGCCGCGTCTCTACAGAGGTTCGTAGTATTTCTCGCCGGCGCAAGCCTTGCATAAAATTCGGCCGTCGCGCTCCACTTCGCGACGAAAGTTGATGCCCTCGCCGCATTCGGCGCAGACGATGCGGTCGGCTTTGTAGCCCGGGAATTCTTCCGGGAGCAACTCCACTCTTACCCATTCGGTTGTGAACAGGTCTTCGTCTTTCATTTTGCGATAGGCGAGCATCTGCTGCTGGTTCTTGTTTTCGATTTCCGGGTGCATCTCGCGGGCTAGCTTTTTCGAGGATTCTTTGGCGGCGACGCGGATGGCTTTGTACCGGTTGTCGGAGCCGGCTGGACGCGACTGCACTCCGAGATCCACGAATGTGGCGGCCATTTTCCCCCAGTCGCGGAATTTGAGGGCGCGCTTGCCGAGACGGCATCCGGTGACCACTCCGATGGCGTCGGTGGCGCAGCGGTCGATTTCGACGAAGGTGACGAGGCGCTTGCGGTCTTTGCCGCGCGGATCGTCAATGCCGAGTTTGGCCAGGCCCAGCATGGCGAGGCGCACGCCCAGGATTTGCCCGGCGCAGAGGTGGCCGTGGGCAATTTCAGCTTCGCGGATGAGGGCGTCAAGGGAGTGCATGTTTTCCGCTTTCAGCGTGCTGTAGCGCCGGCATCTTGCCGGCTCTCCCGAAGGCATCTCGCCCTCGAAGCGGCGGGCGAGGACGCCCGCCGGACAGCCGCCGGGACGGCGGCGCTACACCAAATCTATCGCTTCGACCCGCGTGTAGCCGGCGCTACTTTCTTCGCCAGCGGACGCCTTCTTTTGTGTTCTCTACGATGATGCCAGCGGCGGTTAGTTCGGCGCGGATGGCATCGCTGGCCTTGAAATTGCGGCTCTTCCTTGCAGCTTCCATCTCCGCTAGTTTTTGATTCACCTGTTCATCCGCAAGTTGCGCCGAGCCAGCGAGTTCCAGCAACTCCGGGCTGATATCTTTTTCGCGGCCTTCGGCCTTGGCCCAATCGAGTACCGCTTTCATCTTGGGCTGATCGTCGTCTTTCAAGACGGCGAAGATGGCGTCGAAGCGGTCTAGCGTCGCGAGCAGGGCCTGCACGTCATCCCGCTTGACTTCGCCGGCGTCGAGTGCGGTGTTGGCTTTGCGCAGCATGTCGAAGATTGCGCCCTGGGCCTGGGCGGTATTGAGGTCGTCGCTGAGCGCGGCGGTGATCGCGGCCGCGGTTTCGCGCGCGAGCGCGATAATAGCCGGGTTCGATCCGGCCGGAAACTGTCCGCTGGCCAATCCACTGGTCAGCCGGAAGCGGAAGTTGCGCAGCTTTTCGACAGAACTGGCGGCGGATTTCAGGCCGTCGAAAGTGAAGTTGAGCTGGTTGTTGTAGGGAACCTGCGTGAGCAGCCAACGGATGGTTGACGGCTTGTGTCCTTTAAGCACCAGGTCGCGCAGCGTAAAGAAGTTTCCCAGGCTCTTGGACATTTTCTGTCCTTCGACGAGCAGGAATCGGGCGTGAAACCAGTAGCGGGCGAACTGCTGGCCGGTCATCGCCTCCGATTGCGCGATTTCGTTCTCGTGGTGCGGGAAGATGAGGTCTTCGCCGCCAGCGTGCAGGTCGAAGCTGGGGCCGAGTTCTTCCATCGACATGACGGAGCACTCGATGTGCCAGCCGGGACGGCCGGGGCCGATGGAGGTCTCCCACGAGGCCTCGCCGGGCTTGGGCGCTTTCCAGAGGGCGAAGTCGCGGGCGCTGTCTTTTTCGTATTCGTCAACGTCAACGCGTGCGCCGTCGGTCATGCCGGCGAAATCCTTTTTTGAAAGCTTGCCATACTCCGGGAATTTGGCGATGCGGAAATAATAGGACCCGTCGTCGGTCCGGTAAGCGAAGCCCTTTTCGGCGAGCTTGGCGATGAAGGTTGCCATCTGCTCGAATGTGCTCGGTGGCGCGCACGAGCGTGGGCTGGGCGATGTTGAGCAGGGCCGAGTCTTCGAGAAACGCCTTGGCATACTTCGCCGTGTACTCCTGCACGCTGACGCCGTCGCGAGCGGCATTGCGGATGATCTTGTCGTCCACGTCGGTAATGTTCATGACGTAGCGAACGTCGTATCCGGACTGCAGCAGGAAGCGGTAGAGAAGATCGACGGCGATGAATGTACGGAAGTTGCCGATGTGGCCGTAGTCGTAGACGGTGGGACCGCAGGCGTACATGCGGACGCGATTGTCATCGATCGGGTGGAAGTCTTCGACTTTTCCGGAGAGAGTATTAAAGAGACGAATGGCCATGGATAGATGAGTTCGCGCGTATTGAGCGAAGCTAGAAGTTTTATTCTAGGGGCGCGTGAGAAATGGAGCAATGGGGATGATAGCTTCGAGCCGCGAGCTTCGAACTACGAGCAAGCGGAACCGCAGCGCCGTACGGCCGTCACCGGCCGCGCGACGGCGATGGATCGGTGTTAAAGTTTACGCGACGGCCCCGTAGCTCAACTGGATAGAGCATCAGTCTTCGGAACTGAGGGTTGGGGGTTCGATTCCCTCCGGGGTCGCCAGCTATTGTAGATAAAGGACTTATACGCTTCTTGTAGCTTATGTACTTCGTTTGTACTACACTCTTTGCCGTGCTCACGGCGTATCGTCGTCATCGCTCATCGTGCAAACATCGCTCTCGGCGCGTGAAGGGATGCTTCTGCCCCATCTGGGTGCAAGGCATCTTGGACGGCAAGCGGGTGCGCCGGTCTCTTGATCTCACTTCATGGGAAGCCGCGCAAAGAAGAATCAGGGACTTGGAGATCCACGGGGAGAAGAACCTCATCTCCGTTGAGGATGCCTGCGAACGATGGATCGCCGATTGCGAGGCGCGGGGCCTGCAGGAATCTACACTGAGTAAATATCGAGCACGGAAGGTGGAATTGTCGAAGGTATTTGGCAAGCTATCCGTGCGTTCAGTTTCGATAGAAGATTTACGGCATTTGCGCGAGGGCTGGAAGGTGAAAGCTTCCAGCACGGGAAAACGGCTGGAAATAATCAGGAATTTCTTTGCATTCTGCATCGCGTCGGAATGGATCGCGCAAAGCCCGGCGCGGGGCATAAAGCCGCCGAAGGTCCGGCAGTCTCCTACTCTGCCGTTCAGCGCGGAAGAATGGGAGAAGATTTTGTGGGCGCTGGACGCCTACGAGGAGCTGCATCCGAACCGGATACGGAGGACGGCTCTCCAACTTAAAGCGATTGTCCTCTTGATGCGCTATTCCGGCATCCGCATTTCTGATGTCGTGGCGTTGAAGCGGGATAAGGTTGCAAAAGGCCGTCTGTTTTTATACCAAGCGAAGACGGGTCAGCCGGTTCAGATTCCGTTGCCGAAAATCGTGTTAAATGCGTTGAAGGATTGTGACGAGGGGCAGCCATTCTATTTCTGGTCCGGCGTTTCGCGGGTCAAAACGGCGATAACCGAGTGGCAGGAACGGATCAAGAAAGTGTTCGAGATTGCCGGCGTGGGAACTCCGGGCGCCCGTTTCCAGAGCCATCGCCTGCGCGATACGTTTTCCGTGGAGCTCTTAAATCGCGGCGTTCCCCTGCAGACGGTTTCCATGCTCCTCGGTCATTCGAGCGTGAGGACAACGGAACGCCATTATTCCCCATGGGTGAAGTCGAGGCAGGACGCGCTTGAAGAGGCGATCAGGAAAACGTGGGCTTAGCGCGAGCGTAAAGACCCGCGCCTTGACAAGTAATCGACCTGCCTTATGCTGAGTGCATGAGCGACATGAAACCTTATCCCCTCACTGAGGCTGAATGGAAGGAGATCAGCCAAGTTCCGGCTGTTCGGGAAGCTTGGGGGTTAGAAGACGCTGTGGATGCTGAAACGCTAGCGTCCCTGATCTACGGCGCGAGGTTCAACTATGTTTCTGGCGGCCCCGGATACGTTGGTGATCTCTATATCTTGCAAGGTGACGTTCTGACCGAACATTCTCCGTTCGTGTTGCGCCGAGGGAAGGATGGGAAGTTGGTAGTTTGCTAGTTGGAGCTATCCCGATTACCTTACCCGTTTCAGGTGAATGGTGCCGATGTTCTGTCTGTCTCTCCCGGAGTAGTACTCGCCCTCCAACTTTCTACAAGTCTGATCAATCGTTAGCACGGTCGTCCCACGATGGGCGTCCATAGTGTCTGGCGCTGGTGCGCTTGGCGCATGGTTTTAAAGGTTTTGAGTGATTCGTGTCAATCTTTCAATCTTCTAGTGCCTTTGAGTTCAGTACCTTCTCTTCTAACTGAAGCTCAATTCGCTTGCTAAATATATGTGGGAACAGGATTAACATGAACTCGTGTACCGCTTGGCTCCATTGAAGGACTTCAGAGGCGGCTATCGGTTCGATGCGAGAATCTTTTGAACGATCTTCTTTGACCATGTCCGCGCGATGAACGATCTGGTGGCGCCTCTCAATCATCGCCGCGATCTTCGGGAAACTAGCCTCATATGTGGACGAATCAATGCCTATACTCTTAAGCAAAATATCGATCTCTCGAATGTTGCCGTATGTTTCCCTGTTCAGGTGCTGCGATACTGATTCCTGAATAACGTCGTCAACGGTCTTGCCTCTATGCTTCGTGAGTTTGCCAAGAAAGAATTTCTCGGGACGGCCGCCTAGACCTGCGAGTGGAATACCGTCCAAGATCTTTTCGTCTGCATACGGCAGGAAAAGCCCCGCCACGGTGCGTAGAAAATCTTCAAGTGAGGCATGGGTCAAGACCACCACCGCGCGAAGGATATCTTCGGAGCCGTCGCGTCTAGTTTTCACCAGGCCGAGCTTGCCGAGACGAGCCGTGTACATGCGAATAAGCCGCAGCGTCCGTTTATGGTTCTCCGTGACGTGCTTAATGTACGGCTCCATTTCCTGTCTGACGAGAGCCTCGAAAGAAGCCGTAATTTCCTTTTGCTCCTCGGGAGAAAGGTCGTCGAAATTTACGAATCGCTTTTGCACGTCGAGAGAAAGGCCATCTTTAAAGCTCATGGCAGGCACCTCTCTGAAAATGTACAGTGGGTTTTCACAACAATGTGTAATTTCTTTGAATCAAGACTCAGCGCGTCCCAAACCGCTTGATATCCTCATCGCTGAGCGGGCTCCCCCAAAATCCGGTTTCGAACAATCGTTCCAAAATCGGCGTGCGTTCCGCCAGTCGCTTCCTAAATTCTTCCAACGAAACAACGCGACACAATTCCACCAGTTTGTTGGCAAGCCGACGGTTTTCCGCGTTGCGGAAAAACACCGGTGGTCGCTTCAGGTATCCGTAGCGCACCTTCACGCCGAGCAAGTTCATTGATGAGTTTGTGCGGCTCGCGGAGTTCGATGTTGCCGTCGTAGCTGCCCGGCGCAAACCACGGGATCGTTCCGTCAAAATAGTAGTCCGGCGTGTCGGTTGGCGGAGTGCAGCCGGTTTGTATGCGAGCCGCGAATCGCTTGAGATGTTCGCAGCGCCAGTGTCTCGGTATCTGCCCGAACCACTCGATACCCGAATCCTTCATTTCAACTGTTGTATTCAGTCCAGTGGTCACAGCACGGTGAATAGTCGTCTTCCGGATTTCGTCGAGCGTTTCCAGTTGACGGCGTTTGGCAACCGCCGCTGCATCCAATGCATTGCAGCTCGCATCGAGATATGCCGCAATCCGCTGTTGCTCCGGAGGCGGCGGAAGCGGAACCTGAATCTCCCCAAGATCACGTTGCCCTAGACCCTGACGGGACGCCCCTGTAAAGCTGGATAAGATTTGATCCTGTCCCCATGGGGCAGAAAGGCAGTAAGCGAGGAATTTGTAGTCCAGTTTCGGCGTAGTCCGGATGATACACACGTGCTGGTTGACATTCCCTTCGCCGAAACCATCGGGCACAAACGAGCAGCGCCCAATCGAGGCTCCGGTAATGTTCAGCAGCACGTCACGCTCAACAAAGCTGGGTGTGACCATGTATGGTTTGCGACCAGGTGTCCTTCGTTCCACTCCCGGCGCACGATTTCCGGATGCTGCTCCGCGCGCTTCCCCACCACAAAGAACGTGGCCTTCACGCCTTTCTCCCGAAGTATGTCTAGTAACTTGGGCGTATCCACGGGGTCGGGACCGTCATCGAAAGTCAGCGCCACACAACTCGCGCCCTCTACCCGCGAGCGGTTGGCGACCAACCACTGATTGCGCGGATGAAACAATAGGTAGAGCATAAGCAAGGTGCCCGCAGCGTAAATCGAAAGCGTGATGAGGAACCGCAAAAGGGAAAAAGGATACAGCAATACCAATGACGTGTTCGTTGCTAGAAACAACAAGAAGAAAATCGCGGCCCTCGCCATGTCGGTTGTCCCACGTGCTAGAAGCTAGAATAAAGCCTCGAAACCTCCTCACAAGAATAAAATATGCAGGATTTCTGGGAACATCTATAATCTCTCGTCCTTTTCGCAAAATGGGACGGGACACGCGCAGCTGTTTGTGAACAAGACCCACGGTTCCGTCTCCATGGAAAAACGCCTAACCCGTAGACCGAAAAGTGTAGCCACATTCTCTCCCTGGATATTGCCGGAAGAAGGGGCTGAGTTGATTTGAGAGTCTTGCTCATCAAACCGCGCCCCGCGGCCGCCCATTTCGGGCTCGCCCCCTTCTTCCGCACCGAACCGCTGGGGCTTGAATACATTGCGGCTGCGCTTGAAGCCTGCGGGCATAAGGTTCGTATTGTGGATTTGTCTTTCGAGCGCCAGTATCTTGGCCGCGGCCCCATCGCGCGCTTAATAAAGTCGTTCCGGCCTGAGGCCGCTGGCATCTCCTGCCTCCACACCTTGGACGCATCCTCCACTCTGCAACTTGCCGAGGAAATCAAACAGATCGATCCGTCAATTTTCGTCGCCGTGGGCGGCCACGCTGCGGCTTCCTACCCCAAAGCGTTGGAGCAGAGCCGCTCGCTCGATGCGATCTGTGTCGGCGAAGGGGAGAGCACCATGCCGGCGCTGTGCGGCGCTCTGGCCCAGCACAAACCTCTCCACGATGTGCCCTCTCTGCTGCTGCCCACCGGCGACGGGCGGTTTGCCTGTACTGGCGAAGCGCGCGAATGGCTGGATTTGGACCATGTTCTTCCCCCCGACCGTAACTCAGTGGAAGCCTATCGCAAGCACTATGTTTGTCTGAATTACATGCCCGTCTGGACGCTGGAAACCACGAGGGGATGCCGGCACAAATGCAACTTTTGCTCCGTCTGGCAGTTTTACAAGGGATCGTGCCGGTTCCATAGCGCGCGCAACGTGCGCACCGATTTCGAGCGCACCGGCAAGAACGTCTTCGTCATCGACGATTATTTCTGGGGCGAGCGCGCGCGCAGCGAGGAACTAGCGCGCGAATTGCTCGCCTCGGGTGAACGCAAGAATTGGTTGCTGGCGCAGGCGCGGGCCGACGTGGTCGCCGAGAATTGCGAACTGCTGCGGCTGTGGCGGCCCTTGGCGAAAAACTTCGATATTTTCTTCGGCTTCGAGTCGCCGACCCGAAAGGGGCTTGATTCCCTCAATAAGGGCACCGATGTTTCGAAAACGCTCGATGCCGTCCGGTTGGCCCGTGAGTGCGGTTTCGGCGTCACCGGCAATTTCATCATCGATCCGGATTTCTCGGAAGAAGACTTCGCTGAGCTGTGGAATTTCATCGAAACCAACAAACTTTACCGGGTAGGCTTTACCATCCTCACTCCACTGCCCGGCACCTACTTCTTCGAGCAGAGCCTGGCGCAACTCAAAGTTCTGGATTGGAATCAATACGATCTGCATCACTTGCTTTGGAAACCTCGCCTCCCCGTCGAGCGTTTCTTTGAGCTTTATTGTGAGACCTGGAAGCGCACCGTGCTCAACGCCGCCGGGCGGAAAAAGTGGTGGAAATGGGCACGGGACATCGACCTGCGCCATCTAGTGCACATGGCGAGAATCCTCGCCCGCGCACAAAAGTTGATGGATCCGCAGGCTTATTTGTCGGAGTTCCGTGTGCCCACGGACTCGCCCTAGCAGTGCGTGCTGAAAATGGCGCGCGGCTCCGCAGCTCTTGCGGCCACATCGCGAAGCGGACTACCCCGCCGCTGTCCCAAGCTCGCGCAGTTCGCGCTCGTGCTCCGCAAGCCGCAGTTCGATGTCGGCTCGCTTTTTCTCCCGGTCGAGCATGTCCTCCCGGAAACGCTTCAAGAAGTAATCGATGGTTTCAACGCGCAGCTTGATGGTATTGGCTGGACGGTTTTCATCCATGTCTTTGAACGAGAAGTAGGGCGTTCCCGAGCGCTCCACGATCTGCTCGATTACGCTGTAGATGGGCGCGTCATGGCCGCACTTGAAGCTCGAAATCTCCACCGCCACCAGGTTGGGATGGCGGGCAGTGAACTTCGCGGCCCAGATCTTGTGGTTGGAACTCGCCGAGTTCGTCGTCTTCCACACATCGGAAATATCCAGCGGGTGGCTGATCACGCCCGCGCGCACTGCCTCGCCGAACAGCCGCTCCAGCAAGTCCTCATCCAGCGGCAAAGTGCTTTGCGAAAAGATCGGGTAACCCAGCTTCTGAAATTGCTCCGCGATCTCGTGGTTAATGCCGGGATCATGATGATAGGGACGCCCTAGCATGACGATGGCCAGTCTTCGTTCCTCTTCCAGTCGGTCGAGAACTTTGCGAGCACGGCGGCGAATGCTGGATTCAAATTTTCCTAATTCACGGTAGCCGATCTCGATGGCGCGTTCATTTTCCTCCTGCGATAGGCCAAGTATCGGCGCCCATGCCTGGAACATCTGCCGCGCAAGTAGTTTGCGGTTCGAGAGGTCCACCAGTGGATGCACGTACTGAATGCCGCGTTCGGCGAAGAGGTCGGTTTCCTTGGTGTAGGCCGCTTCCACGGTCTCTGGTGTCACCGAAGTCGTGGGACAGGCGTTGTGCCCTCTGGCGTTTACTAGTGGGGACAACAATACGTCGAACATGGGGAAAAAAATCGCGTGCAGCGGCTTGCGCGCGTGCTTGTTGAAGACAAGGTCATGGACGTGCGCGATCGCGATTTTCGATGGGAAGCAGGGATCGATCGAACCGCGGCTCGACCCCGTGCGATACATGTCCACGCTGGTGAAATCCGAGTAAACGATCCCTTCCGCCTTCACGCCCAAGCTCTCCAGATAAGCGCTGAACAGCGGCGTGTAGGCATACATATTCAGGACGCGAGGAATGCCGACGCGTAACTGCCCGCGCCGTTTCATGAGCGCGACGCGCTCGCGGGCTGCAGCGCTCCACGAGCGGGATGGAATTGCATCGGCGACGTTTTCCGGGTGGCGCGAGCGCCACACTTCGCGTGCCGCTATCTCCACCAGGTTCGGATTGGCGGCCTTCGTGGCATCGATATGGGCCTTAATGTCGCGCATGGCCTGCACATCTTCCACCGCGCCTTTTTCGCAGCTGGCAACAATCATGCGCTGCCCGGGGCGCAGCGGGACGCTGATCGGCGAAGAGGTGGAAATAGACGCCGCCGCTCCGCTTTCGGCCAGTCCGGCTTCTCCTTCTTCCATCGCAACCTCGTCCGTCCGCACGTCAAGGAAAGTTCGCAGGCAGGCGTTCTTGCAAAAGTGGCAGCGCGTCTCTTCGCTGCGTGTCGTGCGATAGCGGATCTTGCGGACGGCATCCAGCCCAATGAAAGTTGTGAATTGCCCTTTGCGCCACCAACGAATGGCTTCAATGGCGGCGCCAATCGCGCCCGATTCTCCGCAGTGTTGGTGGACAATTATCTCCGGTTCGATCCCGGCCGGACGGAAACTGGCGCGCAGAAAGTCCACCTCCGCCTTGACCGCGGCGAGATTGTTCTGCGTGCCGCCCTGCAATACGAACCGCGTCCCCAGCGCCGCCAGGCTTGGTACTTTGGCGACATACAAAAAAACATTCCTCGGCAGCACCGTCGCCAGACCGGCCAGGATTTCTCCCGCCCGCCATCCCTGGCGCTGGAAATTGACGATGTCGGATTGCAAAAACACCGCGCAGCCATAGCCGAAAACAGGCATGCTGGCGGCCTTGAAGGCAACATCCGCATAGTTTTCGACCGGAATGCCAAATCCCTCCGCCGTGGATTGCAAAAAATAGCCGTTGCCCGCGGAGCATTGCGTGTTGAGCTTGAAGTCTTTAACGCGCCCATTTTTCAGGACGATCATCTTAATGTCCTGTCCGCCGACATCGACGATAACGTGGGGATCGTGGCAGAATCGCAGCGCCGACTCGGTGTGCGCCACGGTTTCGACCAGGGCGACGTCGGCACGCAACACGCGTTGCAGTATGTCTTTCGCGTAGCCGGTCGTGCCCACCGCGAGAATTTCCAAGACTGCGCCTTGCGCTTCTACTTGCTGGCGCAGGTTCTCGAAAAGGTCGATCGTGTCCTGGATCGGGTTGCCCTGGGAGAGTTGGTAAGCTTTCGAAAGTACCTCGCCGGTCTCCGACAAAAGCACGGCTTTCGTGGAAGTCGAACCGCCATCCAGACCGATAAAAGCCTGCACACGCTGACCGCGCCGGAATCTGGCAGGGATGAATTTCGGCCGCGAGTACTTGGCTTTGAACTCTTCTAATTCTTTCTCGGAAGCAATCAATCCTCGGTTGCCCGACCCCGCCCTTTCCCGGCGGCGCCCTTCGTAGATGTAGCGCTCAAGATTCTGTGTCCCGATATATTGGCCAACCTCTGCTTCCTCCCCCTTGCCAAATTCGACCGCACCCAGGGCCGCGAAATACAGCGCGTTCTCTGGAGTCTTAATCGCGTCCTCGAAAGAAATATCTGGCGGCAGCTTGATTCCGCGTTCTTCCCAAATCAAAGGGATGTTGTGCTGCCAAGCCTCCCTCATGCCGCGAATAAAAGTGTTGGGCCCGCCTAGCAACAGCACATGCGGATGCAGCGTGTGGCCGCGCGTGAGCACGGTGAGGTTTTGCAACACAATCGCGTCGAACAGCGATGCCATGAGTTCATCGGCCGGAATGCCCTGCTTTTGCAGTCCGTTGATATCGGTCTCGGCAAAAACGCCGCACTTCCCCGCCACCTGGTGTACCTTGATTCCCTTGTAGCCCTGGTCGCACAACTCGTCGGGCGCAATCTTCAGCTTGGCGCTGATTTTGTCGATGACCGCTCCGGTGCCCCCCGCGCACTTATCATTCATCGAAGGAATTTTCTTCCTGCGTCCGCTCCCGCCCTCCTCTTTAAAGATGATGATCTTGGCATCCTGCCCGCCCAGTTCGATGACCGAGTTCACTTCCGGATGGAGCTTCTCCACCGCCAGCGCAACCGCGTTTACTTCCTGCACAAACTTCGCGCCGATAAGAGCGCCGAGCGCGTTGCCGCCGGAGCCAGTGATAAACGTGCGGCAATTGCCCGGAGCAATGCCGATGTCAGCTTCCATGCGCTCGAGGAATTCCAGGAGTTTCTCTGGTTGCCGCGTGTCATGGCGCTGGTAGTCGTGCCAGAGAATGGAGCCGGTTTCCGCCCCGCTAGCACCCGCCTCAATGACGATGCCCTTGACCGTGGTTGAGCCCACATCCAGGCCTACGGCATAGCGGATGCCCACTCCAGCGTTTTGTGCGTTCGTCTCCACGAAATTTCTAGACGCTTTCGGCTCCTTGCTAAAGGCCAAGAGAACTCCCCTTCGCCAATCGCACTTTGCCATCCATCAGTTGGCTCACATGCCAGACAAAATTGGCCGCCACTCCAGCTACGCCTCGCCGGTGCGGGAATGAATAAAACGGACAGCGCAGTTGCCGGTGCTCCGCGGCGTACGCTCTGATCTCATCCAGTTTTTTCCCCGTCGCCATCAGCACCTGATCAAATTCCGCCTTGGCTTTGATCTTGGCTTCGCCCAGCGCCATCTGCATGCGGCTGTGCGCGTTGATTTCTCCTTCGCCCGAAGTTTCGATAGGCAGAAAAATCATTTCCGGAAAACGGTTGACCACGGCCGACTGCACGCCATCGGATTGCGAAGACGGCATACAGCCGAACGGCTTCAGCGCCAGTACCATGTGGCAGAGGCCGTGCGTCGTGTAGTAAACGTTCTTTCCCACTTCGAGATGTCCTTCGCCCCCGCGGGCTAGCGAATGGTAAAACGGATGTGCCAACCGCGCTAACTCGTTCTGGGAAGCCAGACGAGGCGCGAGTCCGCCCAGGTGACGTGCAGTGCGCGCATATTGGCGGCTCCAGATGGCCTCGCTCAAGCGCAGCAGCAGCCACTTTTTGCGAAATTTCCAGTCGTTCCCAGCCTGCTTCTTCAGTTCCCACCAGTGCGCACCGGGATGCGGAACCTCCAGGCCTTTTTTCTCTTCCGCGCTCGCTCGCGCCTCATATAGAAGATAGGTGACCCACCCGCCGATTGGTTCCACATACACCTGCGCGCCTTCCCGCTCCAGAAAGGCAAACATGTTGAAGTTGCCGTCGCTTTCCGTAAGTTGCGCCCAAAACTCGCCTGTGATCTTGACGATGGGCTTCACCCGCATTCGGTCCACTTCCACTAGGCCTAACCGTTCGCGCGCCAGGCGCATCGCATCGCGGAAATCGTTGGCGTAGAGGTGGTGCAGCACCTTACCCAGCGTGTTGCCGATATCTTTGGGCTTCTTATTCTGGGCCAGATAGCGCGATATCCATCCCGGTACTCGCTCGAGGATTTCGTAACGCTTCCGGTGCTCCAGAAAATCGCTCAGTTGCTCCACCATCTCCTTGATGGCCAGGTCTGTCGTCCCCGGCACCACCTCGTAGGGACGGACCTGGTACACCATGTCGTTGATCACGTCGCCCAGGTTCACTGCATTGAGTTGGCCCATGCCGAGGTCAACCGAGAATTTCAGGCCAGTATTGCCGGTCAGAGCATGGATGCCATGGTCCTGCTGGAATAGCAGAACGCGAAAGCCGCCGAATCCGGCGTTATCGAGCGCCGTTCGGTACTCGGACTCATACGTACCGAAGCGGCACGGTCCACATGAACCGGCGGTGAAAAAAACGTAATTGTCGAGGATTTCTTGCCGGGAGAGACCACGAGCCTCCAGCGACCGCAGGAACTCGATGAGGTTGCCCACCGTGAAATAGGTGGGATTACACTGGCCGTTGTTGCCGTACTCCTTGCCCGTTTGGAACGCGGCTACGTTGGGGTTCGGCAACATCTGGAAGCGATAGCCGCAGCCGCGAAACACGGCCTCGATGAACCGCTCGTGTTTCCACGTAAAGCCCCCGAAAAGAATGGTCACCCGGTCGCGTTCTTCCGCGGTGAAGGGCCGCTCCAAAGCGCGATGGAAATGCTCGACGGGTCTCCCGGCGAGCCCTGCAGCCTGCTCCAGGCGCACCCTTTCCTCTGCCACTCGGCGCGCGATCTCTTCTTCCCCCAACGGAGGAATCGTTGGCCCGCCTGAGTTTAGGGCGCAGCTCATTTGTTCACAATCTCTCTCCGTGATTAGGTCCGCGAGAAATCCTCATGCAGGTACTGCGAGGAAGAGCAGCAATACTTCAGTTTTCCTCCTCGCGCCGATCACTTCCGCCCATCTGGTGCTCGATTCGGATGACAGTCATTCTTACCTTTCGCCTTGGCAGCGAAGTAGGCCCTCAGTCCCCCAGTTTCGCCCGAACACTGTGGGTAATTGTAAATCGTTTACTGTGAGCTAGTCTTGCCTTGCCCCAAGTTAGTTGGCTACTTTCAGTAGCCCACTACCCGACCCCCAACCTCCTTCTTCCTGTGATAAAGTTCAGGCATATCGCATCACCTGTGGAAACCAATCCAAGGAGGGTGGACATGCGGAAATTTCTCTTGCTGTTACTTGCCTGCGCGTGGATCGTGTCGGTCGCCTCGATGTCATTTGCCAACGATGCCCAGACCGTGAATGGTTGGGTTAGCGATTCGAAGTGCGGCGCTAAGGGAGCCAACGCGCACCATGCCGGATGCGCTAAGAAGTGCATCAATGCCGGTGCCAATCCGGTCGTCGTAACCGACAATGACAAGAAGGTCCTGACGGTAGACAACCCCGATGCCCTCAAGGGTCACGAGGGACAACACGTTGGGGTGACGGGGACTGTTGACGGAGACAAGATCCACGTTGAGAGCGTGGCCGTGCTATAGGCCGTCTTCGGAATTTTCCAGCAGGGATAAACAGCTACGAATTCGCCGGGCGCAGGCTCGACAGGCGCGACATGGCGGCCACCATCATGCCGGAAAGGAATTGCATGGTGGCGACGTCGTTATTGTCGAAGGCGTAGGGAGTGGACGACAGCACTTCGAAGACTCCCAGGGTGCGGCGGAAATGGCGCAAGGGCGCGACCAGAATTGAACGCACGCCCAGCCGGCGGCAGCTGGCTGCGTCCACGCGCGGGTTCGATTCCGCGTCATTGCACAGGAGCACTTCGCCGGTGCGCACGCATTCGGCCGAAATTCCGCGGTCGGTCTGCAAGCGGATGCCAAGATCGGGAGCGGTGCGGCCAGTGCGCGCGCGGCAGACGATTTCGTCGCCCTGGCGCAGAGCAATCGCGGCCCCGGTCGCCCCGGTGAGCGCCTGCGCTTTTTCGGCGATAATGCTGATGCCAGGTTCGAGATCGAGTTCGCCGGCGTTGATCAGCGCCGGATTCATCTGCGCCGGCCGCTGGCCGCTCAGCCCGGAGTGCCGCACTCGGATGTGATGGCGCGCAGCGAAACTCGGAACGACGGCAAGATCCCGCTCCGATTCGATTTCTTCAATTCTCGGCAACGTGCACAGGAGCGATCGCACAATGCGGTCGAGTTCGGCGTCGGCGATCAAGTGGGTGGTTTGTTGTCCGCGCAGCGATCCGCCCAGCACGCGAGAAAGACTCAACACCGCACCGCTGCCGCACGCCAGGCAGCGAGGCGTATTGTTGGCGCTAATCTGCTCGCACTGCACGCAAAACACCGCACTTTGGAGCGACACAAACTCCACGTCGGAAGCTCTGAGCGTTCTCTGCATGTGGATTGACTTCCTCCGGACTGAACGAGGAAGGATGAGAGTAAACAGTCGGGCTGACGTGAAAAAGTAACGGCGCTGGTTCGGGCTGTGGATAAGTGGTCCCGGCGCGAAAGCCGCCAGCGCAGGGAGATTGCCCGTGCCTTGTGCCATATAATGCCGCTCATGTCCTTTCTTCGTTTTCTGATGCTGCTCGCGCTCGTCGTCTGGGTCGGCGGAATCATTTTTCTGGCTTTCGTCGAGGCGCCGATTGCGTTTACTCCCGGACTTCTGGCTACGCGACATGTGGCCGGATCGGTGGTCGGCCGCTCGCTTGACGTGCTGCACTACATGGGAATCGTCTCCGGAGTCGTTTTTCTTTTCGCCTCCGCGCTCTATTACCGCATGACCGTCGGCCGCGTGCAGCCGGTGGCGTTACGACACATTCTGATTGTTCTGATGCTCGTCCTCACGCTGATCTCGCAGTTCACGGTCTCGCCGAAAATGCACGCCCTGCGGGCCCAGGCAGGAGTGATCGATTACCTGGCGCTCGACAACCCGATCCGCAGGGACTTCGACCGGCTGCACATTTGGTCGGAGAAGCTGGAAGAAGCGGTGCTGCTGCTGGGGCTGTTCGCGCTTTTTCGAACCGCACAGGAGCTTCGCTGATTTTGACGAGAGCTGTTTGATGCAGCGCGCTCCACTAAGCACAAAACAGCCGATTCGATGGTTCCCACGGCGGGCGCCTCGACGATCTTTCGCCGATTCGAATGATTTATTCTATGAAGTTCCCTTCCAGCTAAACTCAGGGCCCTTGTGCTGAAACTGAGAACTGACAACTGAGAGCTAATTCATGAAAACCGGCATTATCGGCCTGCCCCAGGTAGGCAAGACATCTTTATTCCGCATATTGACCAAGGCGAATCTTTCCGAGCATCAGCTCGCGAATCCGCGCGAAGCGCACGTGGGAGTGGCCAAGGTTCCCGATGAGCGGCTCGATAAGCTAGCTGCGCTCTATAACCCGAAGAAGCTGACGCATGCCTCGGTCGAATACGTCGATGTAGGAGCGATCGGACAGGACGCACTGAAAGAGACCGCCTACATCGGCCATTTGCGTCAGGTGGATGCGCTGATCCACGTGCTGCGCGCGTTTGAAAGCGACGAGATTCCGCACGTTGGGCCGATTGATCCGCTGCGCGACATCAAGAACGTTGAGTTCGATCTTATGATCAGCGATCTGGGCCAGATCGAAAAGCGGCTGGAGCGGCTGGAAAAAGACCTAAAGAAGATGAAGACGCCGGAACTCGAAAAAGAAAACGAGCTGCTGATCAGGGCCAAGGCGCATGTTGAAGCCGAAAAGCCGTTGCGCGAGATGCAGATGACGCCCGAGGATAAGAAGCGTCTCCGCGGATTCATGTTCTTGAGCGAGAAGCCCATGCTCTATGTGCTGAATATCAGCGAGAGTACGGAACTCGGCAAAGACCTGGAATCGGCGGTGGCGAAATATAAGCTCACCGAAGTGGCCGCGCGGCCGAATGCCGGAGCGAGCGCGATCTGCGGCAAGGTCGAAGCCGAACTGGCGGAGATGAGCGACGAGGATGCCGCCGAGTTTCTTGGCAGCTATGGACTGACCGAAAGCGGCCTGTCACGGCTGATCCGCAAGAGCTATCACCTGCTCGGGCTGATCTCTTTCTTCACCGCCGGAGAAGACGAATGCCGCGCCTGGACCATCCCGCTAAATACACGAGCGCAGAACGGCGCGGGGGCCATTCATTCGGATCTGGAAAAGCACTTCATCCGTGCCGAGACGATTCGCTGGGATCAGTTGCTGGAAGCGGGGTCCGAAGCGAACGCGAGAGCCAAGGGCACGCTGCGATTAGAAGGCAAGGATTACATTGTGCAGGACGGGGACGTGATGCACATTCGTCATAGCGGATAGCTCGGACACCGTTTCAACCGCCGAGACGCCGAGTGCGCCGAGAAAAAGAAGGATTGCGTTACTCGGCGCGCTCGGCTTCTCGGCAGCTGAACTTAGGGTGTAGCAGCTAATGGACATGAACAAAGCGATCCAGCACAAACATGCAGGCCGCGCCAACGAAAACTAGTAGAGCCATCATCACCCCAGGTTCCTGATTGACTTCCGGAATCAAGTCGGACGCGGCGACGTAAATCGTCACGCCCGCCGACAGCGGCAGTCCGAATCCCACTTCGTGGCGAAACAGTGCCATCGTCATCACGCCCGCAACAGTAGCCGCTCCCAGCATCACCGACGTCCCCCACGCAAAGCGACGGCTTTGGCCGCTTGCCAGCATCACCGACGCGATCGTGAATCCTTCCGGAATTTTGTGCAGGAAGACGGCAATAAAGATGATCCAGCCGAGCCAATCGGAAACGATGAAGCCCGACGCGATAGCGATGCCATCAAAAAACGTATGGATCAGCAGCCCGATCAATACCGAATAGCCCTTGTGCGCGTGGACAAACTGCTCAGCGTGCGTTTCTTCTCCGAAGTGGAAGTGTGGTGTGACCGTGTGCTCGAAGAAATGGATGAGCAAGTATCCGAGCAGGATGAGAAAGCCGGCGCGCGGACCGCGCAGCGCGATGCTCTCGGGCACCATTTCGACCAGCGCCGTGGCCAGCATGAAACCCGCGCCGAGAGCGACGAAGTAGCGCAGGTAGGAGCGCTCCCAATTCCGTTGAACGATGATGGCGCCGCCAAACACGTTCGCGGCTGCCGCCGTAAGCCCCAGCACCACACTGGTCAGAATGGGGGACATGCGGGAAAAGAATATCAGGATGCGGTGGCCGCGAGTAGTTCCCCGGCCTAGCGAATCAGTTTCATTTTGCCGGCGCTGCTTCGGCCGGGCATGCCTCGGACGCGTCGACTTTCACGATCTCGTAGCCATCCGGAGGCTGGAAGACCGACGGATCGGGATCGCTCTGCTCGATCCTTGTCAATTCACGATCCCACTTACCCGACCGCGGATCGTCGGTAATTTCGCGCACCAGCAGGCCCTTCAGTCCGACTGCAATCGCGTTCCAGACCTCCGCCGTGCGCACCAGCGGCGCTTCGTTCCCAACCTCGCCCGCGGGGATGGTGGTAGTGGTCCGGGTTCCGCGTGCCTCAATACCCTGAATCGATGCCATGCCCAGTTGCTCCACTGTCGGCCTTCCGTGCGGAGCTCCCGTCAGCGAATGAGACCGCCGTGGCTCGTCTTCGGTCGCCGCCGAACAACCATGCCCCGCACCGATCTGCCTCACCGTCGCCCGCTTGCCCGGAGAACTCCAATGGGTGATGGTCCGCGCGACCGGGTCAAACACGCTGAACTCGGTTCTCGGAGTCCGGTTTTCCGAGGCCGGCGTGGTCGTCGAGGTCATCCGCCGGCCCTGCGAATCCACGGCCGTCACTTCCGTGGACTCCCGCGTGATGGTGTTCCCGTTGGCCAGCGTTTGCACCTGCACGATCCTGTACTCCGCCGTGTAGGGCGTTCTTGCGGCGGTCACGTGCGTTGCAGTGGTCGTACCGGTGCGGCTCCGCACCTGACCCGCGACCGGCAACGCCAGCCCCGCGACCGCGACTAACATCCACACCCTGGAGATGTTTCCACGCATGACTCACGCTCCGGCATTAAATTCGCTGACGGACTAGTCTTGCATCCGGCGAGGGACAAAGCAAATCCACGTTAGCGCGATCACGGTGATCTTCAATGACGGCTTCAGCCGCTGAGGGAGCGCCACCTGCTAAAATCCGCGCGTGCGGTACTGGATTGAACTCGTCGCTTGGCTGGCGTGCGCGGTGTATTCGACCATCCCTGCCTTCTGGTTCATGATTCATCCGTTCGCGGAACGCTGGCGGACGCGGCATGTTTCCGGGGCACGTTCTCCGTACCGGCTGCTCCTTCCCGCCTGGACGGCAATGTGGGCGATTGCAGCGCTCGTTACGCGGCCGTGGCGGCACGTTCTGCTTTACTCCAGCCTATGGGCGTGGGCTCCAGCCGCTTTGCTGTTTGCCGTCGGATTGTTCCTTTATGCGAAGTCGGGCAAGGGCTTCAGCGCAAAACAACTGGGCGGCTTGCCAGAAGTGCACGGCGGCAATCGCGAACAGCGGTTGGTGACAAACGGAATCCGCGCGCACGTGCGGCACCCCGTCTACCTGGCGCACCTGTGCGAGATGCTGGCCTGGAGCGTCGGCACTGGTCTCACCGTATGCTGGGCGCTGACGGCATTCGCAATCGCCACGGGGGCCATGATGATCCGGATGGAGGACGCGGAGTTGGAGAAGAGGTTCGGGGATTTGTATCGTGAATATCGCGGTTCGGTGCCGGCCGTCCTCCCGAGAGTCTTCGGGGCTCGCCAGCTATAATCCGACTTGCTGATAGCTGAGAACTGAGGCTGACATCTGCCATTCATGCGCTTTGAACTTTTTGTCGCAACCCGGTACCTGCGCGCCAAACGTAGGCAAGCCTTTATCGGCATCATCACGGCAATCTCGATTGCTGGTGTCGCGGCGGGAGTGGCTTCTCTGATCGTCGCGCTCGCCGTCAACAACGGCTTCCGGCAGGATTTGCAGTCGCGGCTTCTGGGCTCGACTTCGCACATCAGTTTGCTGCGCGTTGAAAGCGACGGCATTCGCGACTGGCGTCCGTTGCTCGATAGGTTGTCGAAAGAGCCCCATGTGGTGGCAGCGGCTCCGGCAATTTATGAGCAAGTGCTGATTTCGCGCGGGCCGCGAGCGCGTGGCGCGGTACTGAAGGGAATGCTGCCGCGGTACGAGCGCAGGGTCAGCGACCTGCTGGAGACGGTCACGATAGGATCGGCGTCGGCGTTGGACGAACAATCCGCAAACAATTCGACCGTAGCGCCGGCGTCCTCGCCCGCAGTCACGGCGGGCGTCTCGCGCGCCGACGCGGACAAGAGTGTCCGCACCACACAAGCCGAATCTCCTGACGATCTGGCTGGAGTTGCCGAGCGCGTGGCGGCTATGCCTCCGATTATTTTGGGCAATGATCTGGCGGAGGGTATCGGCGCGACGGTCGGGTCGGTGGTGCTGGTAACTTCGCCGCAGGGCGAGCTGACTCCGTTTGGCATGGTGCCGAAGTACATACGATTTCGTGTGGTGGGAATTTTCAACTCCGGCTTCTACGATTACGACTCGTCATGGGCGTTCGTACGGCTGGCCGACGCGCAGCAACTGTTTGGCCTGGGCGATGTAATTTCGGTGATCCAGTTCAAGATCGACGACATTTACCGTGCTGGCGAGGTCGGCAGCTCACTCGAACAGGCTGCCGATGCTTCGTCGGGCAGCCACGGCTTCATGACCACCAACTGGATGGAGCAGAACAAACCTCTTTTCCGCGCGCTGAAACTGGAACGGGTGGTCACGTTCATTACGATCGGTTTGATCGTGTTTGTGGCAGCGCTGAATATTCTGATCTCGCTCACCATGATGGTGATGGAGAAGACGAAGGATATTGCCGTGCTCATGTCGATGGGCACGAAGAAACGGCAGATTCGGCGCGTGTTCATCGCGCAGGGCATGCTGATCGGAGTGATTGGGACGGCGATCGGCCTTGTGCTCGGCTACGCGATCTCCTGGGCCGGCGGACACTACCACTTTATTGCGCTCTCGCCCGAGGTCTATTCGATCGACTACGTCCCCTTCGTCCCGCGCGCCATGGACGGTGTGATCACGGCGCTGGTCTCCATCGGAATTTCCTTTGTGGCGACGATCTATCCGTCGTGGTCGGCAGCGCGGATTTTGCCCGCGGAGGCGCTGCGGTACGAATGAACCTAGGGCCGGGAAGACCGCAACCTCATTACAACGTTACAATCTGGGAAGGCGGCGCCGGTCTTTCTTGTCAATAATGCCCGCTTCCTCGAACTGATCCCGGTATCGCTCCAAAAACTCCTCTTTCCCCAGTGGATCAGGTTCATTCCGGAGTGGCCAATGGATCGGAAACACGTCGTACCGCCTTCCCTTCCGACGCCGACAGGCCAGGATGCCGAGGCCGCGCGAAATGGCATAGTCGAAAAGGATCGGCATGCGTTCCCGAAGTTCAAGGTTGGTATCCGTTTCGACAGGAACGGCGATCCAAGTGCGATGTGAAAAATGTGTGTAGCTCAACGCCTGTTGCACAACTTGTGCGTTGAACTCAAGCTTGACCTCGACCGATATCAATTCGCATACATTGCAAGAGCGCCAGTGAACTGCTATTAGGTCGGTGTTTTCGAAACCACCGCCCTTCCTAAGGGAATGGACATCGAAAACGAAAGAGCTGTTTTCTTCGTTTGCATCGCTCGAATAGATCTCTTCCAAGCTGTCCTTGACAAACCTGACCAGCCGAGCTTCGTCTTGCCGGTTGGTCCGCGAGACCGTAGGCTCCTCGGGCTCTACGTCCGAGGCTTTATCGCCTGCGTCCTCGGCTTCTTTCGTCGTCTCGTCCTGCTTCTTCTTGAGTTCTTGATCATACTTGTCTTGGGAGTAGAAGCTTCTGCCCAAATGGTGGAACTTGAAGGTCGGAGGTTGAACACCGCGCTCCTCGCTTGACTCGGGATCGAAGAACCTAAGTTCCACCACGAGAGGGCGGGCATTCTCGATACCCTTACGCTTGAGTTCTTTAATTAGTGCGGTGCTGCTGACGCAGCCGTCGTTGGACGCAAGCAGATCGCCGAGCACAAGAAATGCAAGTTCCCAGTTGTAACTTTCAGGTGCGCTTAGTTCTGCGACAGGGCTGGCAGTATCATTACTCGCCATTGGCGGTACTCCTTATGCGGAAGATTATACGCGCGCCTTTTTGTCGATTAGAGGCCACGATAGCACCGAAGTAACGGGCTTCTTGAATTTGCCCGCCTTCAACGGATTCGGGTTCGGCGAAACCTCGTTCAGGCATGTAAAACTTTTGTATTACCTGCTTTGCCTCACTGATTTTCACCTTGCCAACCCGCTAGGCTTTCATCATCGCAATCATAAGGAGTGTGTCTCAGATGGAAGTTCATCCCAAGGGCAGCAGTGCGCGCATATTGTTGAGTTCGGTTTTCGGTCCTTACGCGCAGGACGATGAGTTTGGTTCGCGGGCCATCAATCCCATGGAGCTTTACCACAACCAGGTGACGCGGGCGCAGGGCGGATTCTCGCTGCGTATGTTTCACCGGTCGTGGGGAATCATGATGATCCAGCAGAATATTTCGGCGCCCTGCACGGTGCTCGATTTCCCTACGCGTGAAGACTTTGCCCGCGAACTCAAAGCCAACCAATATGACGTTGTCGGGATTTCCTCGATCATCGTAAACCTCGGCAAGGTGCGCGAAATGTGCCGCATGGTGCGCGAGCTTTCGCCGAATTCGAAAATCGTTATCGGCGGCCACGTGGCGGCAACACCGGGCCTCGAAGGCATGGTTGACGCCGACCACATCGTGCGCGGCGAGGGAATTTCGTGGATGCGCGGCTATCTCGGCGAAGACGTGAATGCCCCAATCAAACATCCTGAGATCGTTTCCGGGCTCAAAACTCGCATCATGGGCCTGCGGATGCCCGATCGCAAAGGCGGCACGGCGGCAACTATCATTCCGTCGGTCGGGTGTCCCATGGGCTGCAACTTCTGCACCACCTCGGCATTTTTCGGCGGCAAAGGCAAGTTCGTAAACTTCTACGAGACCGGCGACCAACTCTACGACGTCTTTTGCCACGCCGAAGAATCGCTCGGCGTGCAAACGTTTTTCGTCATGGACGAAAATTTCTTGCTCCAACAAAAAGCGCGCCATGCAATTGCTCGATCGCATGAAGACCGGCAAGAAAGCCTGGGGCATGGCGGTCTTCGCGTCCGCAAACGCCATTCGCCAATACACGCCGGAAGAACTGGTCGAACTCGGCGTCTCCTGGATCTGGATGGGCCTGGAGTCTCCACGCTCGAACTACGCCAAGCTCAAGGACACGGACTCGCACCAGCTTACGCACATGCTGCGCGAGCACGGAATTCGCGTGCAGGGCTCGACCATCATCGGACTGGAACACCACACGCCCGACAACATCCGCGAAGAAATCGAGTATGCGGTTGCGCACAACACCGACTTCCATCAGTTCATGCTCTACACGCCGGTCCCGGGCACGCCCTTACATAAGGAGATGTCGGAGCAGGGCCGGATGCTCGACGGAATCGACATGGCCGACATTCACGGCCAGGACAAGTTCAATTTCCGGCACGCTGCCATTTCGCGCGACGACTCGAAGCGCTTCCTCGACTGGGCGTTCTGGCGCGACTTTGAGCGCAACGGGCCGAGCCTCTATCGCATGTGCGAAACCATGCTGCAAGGATGGCGGCGCTACAAGAATTATCCCGACCTGCGCGTGCGCGAGCGCTTCGAGCGCGAGAACAGCAAACTGCGCACAGCCTACAGCGCGGCGCTATGGGCAGCGGAGCGGTACTTCCGTAAAGTGAACGGCGACGTGAGCCGGCAGATCCACGAACTGCGGCGCGAGATCGGCAAAGAATTCGGCGCGATGTCGCGGCTGATAGCGAACCTTGCCGGCCCTGTTTTGTTATGGACAACCCGGCGGGAAGATCAGAGGCTGGCGGCAGGTGTAACTTACGAGCCCCCGACAATTCTGGAGCGCCGCAACTGGACTCCCGCGGTCGAACAGGCCTAGCTTGCGAAATGTTCCTGACGATTCACAACACAACATCGTAGAGACAGGGCTGCCCCGTCTCCATCGCGGCTGAGACGCCGCAAGCCGCGTCTCTACGCACCCGTGTCGTGGCTCCCCTTCACCTGTGACTACGGTCACATTGCATCTATTTTCCTGAGGTATACAGTTTTTCTCATACCCGGATCCGGTTGTTTGAAAGTCCGGCGCCGGGGATTCCTCCCCGTGATCTAATGGGGTAGGAACCTTTGTCGAATGCCCTTGGGCAGCAAGGGTTCTTGCACGTTGATCCGTAGGAGGGTCGGTTTGCATCAAAACACTCAAGATCCTCTGGTGAGGGTCGAAGGGTTAGGTAAAGTCTTTCGCTCAGGCGAAGCGGACTTGGTGCTCTTTGAAAATCTGTCTTTTCAGGTAGAGAAGGGAACGATGCTGGCGATCGTAGGCCAATCGGGTGCCGGAAAGAGTACCTTATTGCACATCCTGGGAGCGCTTGATCGTCCTTCTACAGGTGCCGTATACTGCGCGAATTCCAGGGTGACTGCACTGTCTGAGGATGACGCTGCCGAGTTTCGTAACCGCGAGATCGGCTACGTGTGGCAATTCCATTACCTGCTGCCCGAATTCACTGCGATCGAGAATGTGGCCATGCCCTTGCTCACACGTGGGCGGGAGCTGTTTGCCGCAGAACAGGAAGCTTTGCGCTGGTTGCGCGAAGTGGGACTGGAGGCGCGCGGCCACGCATCGTTCCGGCGAGCTTTCCGGCGGCGAGCAGCAAAGACTCGCGCTGGCAAGGGCGCTGATCACACAGCCGCAGCTGCTGCTGGCCGATGAGCCAACCGGCGATCTGGACGGGGCGACGGCGGAGGTGGTTTTTGAGCTGGTGGCGCGGCTGCATCGCGAGCATCAGTTAACCTCTTTAATAGCGACCCACAATCTGGCTTTTGCACGACGGTGCCATAGAGTCTTGCGGCTGGATCGGGGCAGAATAGAAGAGGTGGCGCCGGAATCGCTTCCGGCGTGAGGAAAGGCAGCAACAAGCGGAAACACCCGGGGAGACAACCTGAAGGTCACTTGTCGCTTAGGAAATTCGGCGATAGAAATGCATAATTAACGGTAGGTCAGGGGTTGGCGGAAGCGGGCTTTTCCGCCGGGAGCTTTTGCAGGAACCCCAGGGGGGAATGAGTCTATGTTTGAACGCTACACGGAGAAAGCCAGGCGCGTTATCTTTTTTGCGCGGTACGAGGCCAGCCAGTTCGGCTCTCCTTATATTGAGACCGAGCACCTGCTGCTCGGACTGTTGCGCGAAGACAAAGCCCTGACTAACCGTTTCCTGCGCTCCCATGCTTCGGTCGAATCGATCCGCAAACAGATTGAAGGACACACGACTATTCGGGAGAAAGTTTCCACCTCGGTCGATCTGCCCCTGAGCAACGAGTGCAAGCGAGTACTAGCCTATGCGGCCGAAGAGGCCGAACGGCTCTCGCATAAACATATTGGGACCGAGCACCTGCTGTTGGGACTGCTGCGCGAGGAAAAATGCTTTGCCGCCGAAATCCTGCACGAGCGCGGATTGCGGCTTTCGACCATCCGCGAAGAACTGGCCCGCACCAGCCAGGAAAAAGCGCAGCCACAGCGCGGCGGCGGCCAGCGCGAATCGTCATTGCTGAGCGAATTTTCACGCGACCTGACCCAGGCCGCTATGGATACCCAGCTCGATCCGCTGGTAGGCCGCGAAGGCGAAGTTGAACGTGTCGTGCAGATTCTGTGCCGCCGCACCAAGAACAATCCCGTACTGATCGGCGAGCCCGGCGTCGGCAAAACTGCCATCGTCGAAGGACTGGCGCAGCGCATCGCCGATGGCGAAGTGCCTTCGTTCCTCGCTGACAAGCGCATCCTCGCCCTCGACCTTTCTCTGATCGTTGCCGGCACAAAATATCGCGGTCAGTTCGAAGAGCGCCTGAAGACCATCATGAAGGAACTGATGGAGTCGCAGAATTCCATCATCTTCATCGACGAATTGCACACCCTGGTTGGCGCGGGATCGGCGGAAGGCTCGCTCGATGCCGCTAACATTCTGAAGCCGGCTCTATCCCGCGGCGAAATTCAGTGCATTGGCGCAACCACCCCGGCCGAATATCGTAAGTCGATCGAAAAAGACCGCTCGCTCGAGCGTCGTTTCCAGGCCGTGAAAGTTCCGCCGCCCAACGAAGTGGACGCGATCAAAATTCTTTTCGGCATCAAGGAGCGCTACGAGAAGTTCCACGCCGTCACTTACACCGACGAAGCCATCAACTTCTCCGTTTCGCATTCGAACCGCTATATTCCAGACCGTTTCCTGCCCGACAAAGCGATCGATCTGATCGACGAGGCGGGCGCGCGCGTAAAGCTGCGCCAGACCTCGCTGCCGGAGGAACTGACCGAAGTCCAGAAGCGCATCAAGTTCATCGTCCATCGTATGGAGAACGCTATCGCGAACCACGAGTTCGAGAAGGCGCGCTTCTACTCGGACGAGGAACGCAAGGAGCGCGAGAACCTGCGCGCCCTTCGCGAAAAATACCACCTCGATGAATCCTCCACCGGCGTTGTCGGTCGGGAGGACATCGAGGACGTGGTATCGCGCTGGACTGGCGTTCCTATCACCTCGATCAAAGAAGAAGAAACGCAGAAGCTGCTGCGCATTGAAGAAGAGCTGCACAAGCGCATCATCTCTCAGGACAAGGCGATCAGCGCGCTCGCTCGCGCCATCCGCCGCAGCCGCGCCGGCCTCAAGAGTCCGAACCGCCCCATCGGATCGTTCCTGTTCCTCGGACCGACCGGCGTTGGCAAAACCGAAGTCGCGCGCACGCTGGCGCAGTTCATGTTCGGCAGCGAGAAGGCTCTGGTCCGCTTCGATATGTCCGAGTTCATGGAAAAGCACTCGGTCTCAAAGCTGATCGGCTCGCCTCCGGGATACGTCGGCTACGAAGAGGGCGGACAGCTGACCGAACGCGTGAAGCGCGCACCCTACTCGGTCGTGCTGCTCGACGAAATCGAAAAGGCGCATCCGGATGTCTTCAACATCCTGTTGCAGGTGTTTGAAGACGGCCAGTTAACCGACGGCCTCGGCAACACGGTCGATTTCAAGAACGTCATTATCATCATGACTTCGAACATCGGAGCGCGTCACCTGATGAAGCGCGAAGGGCTCGGCTTTCAGCATTCCAAGGATGAAATGGTTTCCGAAAAGGTCGAGGATCTGGTGAAGAGCGAAGTCAAGCGCACCTTCAACCCCGAGTTCCTGAACCGCATCGACGAAGTCATCCTGTTCCTGGCGCTTAGCGAGGTCGACCTGATCCAGATTCTCGAACTGATGGTCAGCCAGCTGAACCAGAACCTGGCGCAGCGCTCGATCACAGTCACGGTGGCTGACGAAGCCAAGAAGTGGATTCTGAGCCAGACGCTGACCGACCGCAGCTACGGAGCCAGGCCGCTCCGCCGCGCGTTGCAGAAGTACATCGAAGACCCGCTGTCGGAAGCGCTGATCCAGGGCACAATCACCACCAGGCCAGCGTTCATCGAGGTCTTCCTGGAAGACAACAAACTCTACTACCGCCCGGTCGATGCAGAAAAAGCGGAAGGCGTGCTGCTGTACGAAAGCTAGACTTGCGTAAGGACGGACGCCTTCGTCCGTCATCGCGAAGCGAAGCAAGCGAGGTTTTAAGCCGTCAGTGAAAGCTGGCGGCTTTTTCATTTCGGTCCGCATATTGCGGTTACCCAACCAAGGTCTAGGCTGTCTCGACTCCTGATGCTATCCTCACCCAATTGGGATCCCGCGAAATGCTGACACAAGCAGAAGCCGAACAGTTCATCCAAATGGTTAAGCATTTTGTACGCGCTCCAGCATCGATCACAATTCCTCCTGGCGTGGACGATACATATGAGCTTGCCAGTCTTGATGACCGCGAGAGTTTTCTACTGGACGTTTGGAGAGGGACGCTTCGGCTCACCAAGCTAAAATTGCAGAACCGAGTGAGAACCGCCATTGTGCTGGTCCGCCTTGACGTCGATGGAGCACCTCACACGAATCCAGACGGAGAAAGACTCGCTGGCACGCACTTACACTTGTTTAAAGAGGGCTATGACGATAGATGGGCCTATCCTGTGGACCCGAGCACATTTACCCTGCTCAGTGATGCGGGCGCGACCTTCCAAGAATTCTGCGCTTTCTGCAAGATCGAATCGCCTCCGCCAGTCCAAGGAGTAATTGTATGAACCGCGCCGAATGCCAGAAATTAATCGATGGATACATCGGCTGGCTTCGTCAGGGACTCTCTGTCGAAGAAGTGGGTGGGGCTTGCGAACTGACTACCCCTTTTCTTGACCGCCACAACGATCATCTTCAGGTATACGCCACGCGAAATAACGGAACCATTATCTTGTCTGACGACGGATATGTTCTTTCTGATCTGCGAACGAGCGGCCTTGAACTGGACACACCCAAGCGCAAAGCGGTTCTTGACG
Organism: uncultured Acidobacteriaceae bacterium; assembly: GCA_963791085.1. Taxonomy (GTDB): domain Bacteria; phylum Acidobacteriota; class Terriglobia; order Terriglobales; family Acidobacteriaceae; genus Acidiflorens. Next base: position 2,795,196 of record CAWBQG010000001.1, read on the forward strand.
GTGTGCTTAAGGGTTTGGGAGTGAGAACGGAGAATAATCAATTGCTAGTCGAGGCATCGGCGGCAAATCTAGGACAACGTCTTCATTCCCTTGTTCAAGCAATGCTGGCCGTCAATGACATGTTTGTCATGGCACAGCCTCGGGTGGCGAGTTTCTTTTTCGAGGATGTTCGCAACTTTCTAGATAGCAACGATGTTCGCTACACACCTAGAGTTAAGTTAGCGGGAAAGAGCGGGTACGACCATGGCATCGATTTCCTCGTTCCCAAGTCTCGGAACCGTCCCGAACGAATCTTGCAAGCAATCGCCGCCCCGAAGAAGGACAACATCTTTGCCTATCTTTGGACGCTAAGCGATACTCGATCTGCCCGCGCCGGAGAATCAGCGGCAGAGGCTTACGCATTTTTGAACGACCAAGAATACTCTGTTGGTGGCGACGTGATTGAGGCCCTACATGCCTATGGAGTTGTCCCAGCGATTTGGTCTCAACGTACGAACTATGTGAATGCATTGGTTGGATAACGGTGCGCGTCCAAAGCGGGGGTTCGTCGAAGCCCAATTCGCCTAATCCCCCGCCGCAACTTCTTTCCGCCGCGGCCGCCCGCCCTTCAACCCATTCACCCGCGCAGCTCTCTTCTTTGCCGCGCTTCTTACCGAGCCCCCGCGTTGCCCGATTTTCGCCATCCAAAGTTTGTTGCCATAAATTCCGCGAAGCAACGCTGGAACATAGATGTCGGCATCGAGATCGGGCCAATGAAGGCCAGTTCCCCCTCCGACAATCTCGATCCGCGACAACTGCTCGGGCGCGCCCGACTGCAATCCCTGCAAGTCCTCCCGAGGAATCGCACGCCGGCTCCCGTCAGTCAACTTCACCACGAATAAGTCCAGTCCCGGGCCCGCCTTGTATTCCACTTTGCTGGCGAGAGGTTCCTGCCGAGGCTTCCTCGCTCGCTCAATCGCGCGTTTGAAATCGGCATCAGTGAAACCAACCTTGTGCCGCACCGTCTTATGCTCTTCCATCATGGATGGCCTCCCACAACTCGGCGAGTTCCTCAAAATGGTCCGCCGCAACTTGCAGTATCTTCCGCACGTCCGACCGCTTGGCGTTCGCTGGCCGGATCGCGTCGTCGCGGTCCGCCAACCCAACCGTCCCATCCGTCCGCAGATCGACGATGACCTGCATTTCACCCGCGAACCCGTGAACATGACGCGGTGGATGATCGTTCGAATAGACAACGAATCGAACACCGCCAAACTTAGCGAAACCACGAGGCCATTGTAACCCAAGCACGCTTAGGTTTTATACCCCTTCTCGCCACGCTTCGAATTGACCCGAAGCTGAGTAGCCTCCCCGCTCTCACCAACCGCTAAGCCTATGCATTATAAAGACTTTATCTCTAAGTCCTTATTCCTCAAAGACCTGGCGAAAGCCGGCCCTAAATCTTTGATTCCAAAAGACCGCATCAGGGGGGTGTCCGAGACGGGACCTTCTCGAAGTGGTTCGGCTGCAAGCGGCTTAGGAGCCAAGAACTGAGAGCTGACAGGTGAGAACTGCCGACTGACAACTGCACTCCGCAATTGACCCCACACCCAACTTATGTTTTACTGCTTTCAATCGGGGCTGGCTCAACGCTAGTTGCTTTGGCACGTCGTTCCACGAATTTTTGGGGCGTGAGACCGAGGTGATTCGATGAAGTCCAGCTCTTTGGTAGCTCTGCGTGTAGTGTCTCTCCTGTGTTTTGTTTCCCTCTTAGCCCTTTGTGCCAGTGCGCGGGAAATGGTCCTGCCCGCTGGAACTCTTCTGCAGTGCACGCTTAACGAACCCAACTTTTCTTCGGCAACCGTTGCGGTCGGCGATCCCGTGTTATGCCACCTTCGTTCGCTTACCGAGTTCGGCCACCAGGCTTTCCCGCGCGGAAGCTATCTTGTCGGCCATCTCGAGTCGTCGCAGGATCCCGGCCATTTCTGGGGCAAGGGCTACATGAAGATCGTGTTCGACCGCATTGGAATGCCGCAGGGCGATATGCCGCTCGACGCCAAGGTGATCGCGACGCGAGGCTACAAGGTCGATAAGTACGGCGACATCGACGGCAAGGGCCACGCCAAGCGCGATATCGTCGAGTGGATGATTCCGCCGCTCTGGCCGTGGAAGATCATCATGCTGCCGGCGCGCGGCCCGCGTCCGACGCTGAAGGGTGAGTCCGTGCTGTCATTGCGGCTGATGGACGATGTGCAACTGCCGCAGGTCGCGCAGACGTTTGGTCCGGATTGGCACTTCTTCGGACCGCGCCCGCAGAACGACGCGCAGTATGAGAACGACGCCTATTACGGCTCGCTCAATAACAGCGCCGGCCCGAGGTTGGCGGTGCGTCACGTTACCCCTGCATCCAGGGAGCCTGTGCTGCAGGAGGTTCCGTCGCTCACTTATGCGACCTACACTCCGAGCCGCATAACGAAGGCGGACCCGCACTTTACCGGTACTTCTGCCGGCATCTCCACGGCCACATTTGCCGGCACAGTTTCCGGGAGTTCGCCGGGAGTGCCCGTATTCGTGCTGAAGACGGGCATGGTGCTGGCTGTGGGCAATTACACGTATCAGGATGGACGCATCAGCTATAAACTGGCCAGCGGCGGCAGCGGAGTGGTGAGCACCGACGAAGTCGACTGGACCACGACCACGCAGGTGAACCTGCAGCGCGGCGTACGCGTTTCGCTGCCGGGCGGTCACTCGAGCACGGGCGCGGCCGGGATGTAGGTTCGCCGTACCGCTTCGCTGAACTGACGAGACACGGCCCGTTTTGTAAGAGAGCGACTAGCCAAGCTAGGGCTTTGCCCATACGGAGCAAGCCGCCAGCATATGCTGGCGGCCTTTATTCTTTGCGACTTAGCGACCGAACCTCCATCCAAACAAGCATCCGATTTCACTCTTCGGGGTCGCCATGTCCAAAGTCAACATCGCCCAAAAATTCGCCGCCATTCAAGATTTCTATAAACCCCGCATTGCCGCCGAACTCAACGGACAGTACATCAAGCTTGTCAAATTCGATAGCCCGTTCGTATTCCACCATCACGACCACGAGGACGAGATGTTTCTGGTGGTAAAAGGCCGGTTCCGCATGGAGTTTCAAGACCGGCACGAATGGATCGAAGAAGGCGAATTTATCGTGATTCCTCGCGGCGTGGAGCACCGGCCCGTAGCGGAAGAGGAGTGCTGGGTAGTTTTGTTCGAACCGGCGTCGACGCTCAATACCGGCAATGTGACCAATGAGCGCACGGTGCCCGTGCTCGAACACGTGTGAGGCCGGTCGGGTCAGCGGGGACCTATCGAATGCGAATGCGTGGGAGCCGGAGTATACTCCGGCTGCTTGCCTGGACGCACGTCCGGACGCCTGAGTCCATGATGTCGGGGCGAAAAAGCGTTGTCGGCAATCAAGTATCCTTCAAAAGGTGGCGAATATGAAACACAGTGGATTGTCAGTTTCCAAGGCCATCGGCCTAGCGATTGCGATTTCGGGGGCAGTATGAGAATCAGATTCGCGGTGGCAACAGTAGTGATGAGTCTCGCGCTGAGTGTCGCAGCCCAGAAAGAGATGCACATGGTCCATGCCAAGGGTTCTTTCGACATCAAGATGACTCCCGCCGAAGCAACCGACTTCGAGAAGGCCAACGACATTACTCGGTTCACATCCGACAAGACCTGGCATGGTGACTTCGAAGGCGTCAGCCACGGAGAAATGATCACGGGCTCGACGGCGAGCACCGGCTCCATGGCCTACGTTGCCATTGAGCGCATGACCGGCAAGCTTAACGGCCGGCAGGGCAGCTTCACCTTCGCGCACCGGGCCTCCATGATGAAAGGCGAAGCGCCCTCTGCGGGAGAGCTGAGCGTGATGGTTGTACCCAATTCCGGCACTGGAGAACTGACCGGACTCACTGGCTCACTCATGATCCATATCGACGCTCAGGGCAAACACACCTGGACCTTCGATTATTCGCTCCCGTAGCTGTCCTCGCGTGGGCGCGCGTCAAGTGTCTGAACCCGCCTACGACGTACGGCAGACACACGCGCCCTAACCTTCGGGCTCAGGATCGCATGAAACAGATCGCCGCCCGCCCCGAATTGATCATTCCCGGGCACGATGCAGCAGTCTTTGCAAAGTTCCCCAATCCAGTGCCGGGAGTGGCCCGTATCCAGTAACGCCAGCCGATTGCGATCACGAGCCCTCGAATTACATCTAGATGGAGCCATGGAATTAATCGTCTATTCGTCGCCCTGGTGTCCGGATTGCCGGGAAGCGAAGCGCTTCCTCGACCGCTACAAGATTCCCTACACCGATATCAACATCGAAACCACGCCCGGCGCGATTGACGAGATCGTCAAGCATACTGGCAAGCGGGCCGTCCCTCAGTTTGTCATCGACGGAGAGTGGGTGCAGCCCTATCGCCGGGGCGAGGGCTTTCTCTATGACGAGATCGCTCAAAGGCTGGGAATCGCCGAGCGCTCGTAGCCGCCTGTAGGCCAATCCGCGCCAAGGACCGAGTTGCAGGCTAAGCCTGGTTACTTTTGTTAGTCATCCCCGCCCCGACTTCTGTACCCTACACGGCCCCGTTTATTTCCGGCAGGATAGTAGTTCCACCCGGAATCTCCCTCCAAGGCCGGGTCTGGCGGTTCTATTTTTCATACGAATGTTCGACACAGAAAGTAAGGACGAACCAATCTTGGAGATCTGGCAGCGCTTTGTGCAAGGCGGCTTGGGCGTGGTGGCTCTGGTCGGTGCATTGCTGATGGCGCACTACTACGCTCCGCCGGCGGCGGAGACCAGCGGCCTTGAACAGCAGGTCCATGAACTCACACGCCAGGTCGACGAGATGCAGCGCGGGCAATCGTTTTCCGCTGCTGCGGTTGACGATGCTCGCGAATCGGTCGCCTACATCTATGGCATCTACCACGTGGCCGGCAAAGCGCACTTTCGCGCTCGCGTGGCGGGTACGGGTTTCGTCGTAGCAGCGGGATTGCTTGCCACCAATCGTCACGTAGCCCAGCCCTGGTATGGAGACCGGGAAGTCGCCGCCGCTCTGGAACCCGGAGAATCTCCCGTGCTCGAAAAACTGGTTGCCTATTTCCCCGGCTCACCGTTCCCGGTAGCTCTGGAGCCGGTGGTGCTCGCAAAACACTCAGATTTAGCCGTTCTCCGCATGGAGGCCACGGCGTTCACTGCAAAACTGCGCCCGCTTTCGCTCGCGCCCAAGCCGCCGCACGTGGGCGAGTCGGTAAGCGTGCTGGCCTATCCCATGGGAGTGACAGGCATGGTGGCGAAATCGCCGGCAGCGGTCTATGAAAGGCTGTCGTCGCATCCCGATAACGCCGACACCGCGGGCGAACTGGCCGCGCTTTCGTTGATTCGTCCTTCGGCCACGTTCGGCCACATTGGGGATGTGAGCGGCGACAAGCTGATCTATGACGCCGCTACGGCGCGCGGCGGCAGCGGTGGACCGGTGCTGAACCTGCGCGGTGAAGTGGTCGGCATCAACTCGGCTTACATTGACGGCTTCTCCGGAGGCACGTTAGGCGTCACCACCAACGACCTGCTTCCCTTGATCGAAACGGCCAAGCGCACGGCGCTCGCGCCCGCCGCACAATAGCACACCGGCTCGGCTGGGCGCTTCATCCTATAGCTATGGGGGAGTTGTCATCCCCGGCGCAGCCAGGAATGTGCATTCTTTCCGCCGCGGGGCAGCGCTTCGTCCGTCCAGAGCTGCAATTCCTTGCGCACTCGTTTGGGCACGATTCGCCCATTTCCCCTGCCTGCCACAGACAAAGTCTTCTGAATTCATGTACATTTGTAACCACTGATTGCAATCAGCGGTTGGCCCTTCGACCGCATCAAATCCGGCCATGCGGCCCGTTACGATTGACCGGGAAACAACACTACCGGCAGAATCCAGAGACCCGACGATGATCAAGAATTTTCTGTTTGTGGCAGCTTTATTGAGCCTGGCACTTGGGAGCGGTTGCGCGGTGGGCGGCAGCGGACCCTGCGCGGCCAACTGCGCTTCCATCGTTGTGAGCAACACGAGTAATGGGCTTGTCAATGTCAGTCAAGCGCCCATTTCCGCACCGTCGGCTCCTTCGCAGATCACGTTCACCGCGGCTCCCCAGAACACGACGCTGACCTCGGTCGCCTGGACCATCACCGGAACGTCCTGCTCAAGCTCAAGCACCGACAGTTCGAATCCCTGTGGATATTTCATCGCGGCCAGCACCACCACAACCATCACGTACCAGGCGCCCACCACCGTGCCGAGCAGCCCCGACTTCACCGTCACGGCGACGTCACAATCGGACAGTACCCTGTCCGGCTCATCGCCCATGACTATCGTTGCCATCACCACCGCAGTGACGCCTACGTCGCCCAATGTGGGAGTGGGCTTGCCCCAGCAGTTTACGGCGGTAGCGATACCCGATAACGCCAACCAGACCTTCGGCAGCACCTGGACTTGCACGGTAACCCCGAAAGGCCAGTCGTCGACGCCCTGCCAAAACCCGCTAATTGCCTGCCCGAACGTGGCGAACAACGCCTGCTTTGCGTACACTCCAGCGGCTGGCGAGCAATGCGGCAGTAATTGCGTCCAGATATCGGCGCCGCCTTCGGCCAGTCTGAACGAGTGCACGACTACCCCGGCGGATTGCACGGCCGCCACGCCGGTCGTGATCGCCAACCGCGTGAGCGGCAACTACGCATTCCGGTTTTCCGGCTGTGACAACAAGGGCAATCAGGTGTTGGTCGCCGGGAGTTTCACGGCAACTCCGGGCGCGAACGGAAGTGCGACGATCTCCGGCTACGAGGACGAGACTACTTCTGCCGGTCTCTCGTCTACGCACTCAATCGCGGGTGGCTCGTTTACTCCCTCATCCAATAACGCGGGCACGCTCGTGATGAACATCGGCTCTGGAGTTCACCCGAGCACGTATCAGGTCGTGCTCGACGGAGCCGGCGACATCCAGATGATCGAGGCCGATGCCGGTTACACCGGGTTCGGCTCCGGCGTCGCGGAACCGGTCTCCAGCAGTAATAAGTTCAACAGCGGCGCCCAGACGTTCGCGTTCGGCTTCACCGGCGTCGATTCGGGCGGCAATCGAGTGGGATACGCCGGGCTGCTCGCGACCGACGGCAATGGAACCGTCACCAGCGGCCTGATCGATGTGAATGACAACGGCAGTAGCAGCAACAGCATCTGCACGCCGAGCGCTGCGCCCTGCAATGTGGCCGGCACGTACCAACAAAACGCTAACGGCTCATGGACATTGGCCCTTACCTCGCCTGTAACCATGGCCTTCGATTTCTTCGTGGCCAACGGCACCGCGGGCGGCAATAATCTGGCGCTCTACGCCATTTCTACTGATCCATCCTCGAACCCGGCGGTCCTGGGAACGATGGCAATCCAAAATTCCAAAGTGACTTATGACAACAAAAGCTTCAGTGGCACTTCCGTTTCCGCGCTGAGCGGGGTGAATCAGAGCGCAGCGACCGGGGCAAACTCCAATGTTGCGCTCATACTCGGCTCGACCGATGGCACATCGAGCGGAACCGGAGGCACGGGGAATTTCCTTGGCCAATTCGATCAGAATAATGCTGGAACCATCTTGTCGGTTGCGGCGTTCCCCTCCGCGAGCCAAACCACCAATCCCTACACCTACGCCGCAACGAACAACAACACCGGACGATACATCTTCTATATGCTCGGCAATCCCAGCGCGAGCACGCCGATCGCGCCGATTCCATTCGTTTTGTATGCCAACGGAGCGAACCGCGGATTCCTGCTCGATCAAAGCAGCAACGCCGTGATGACGGGAACCATGACTCAGCAGCAGACGCCGAAACAGAACAACGGCCTTTTTGTCCCCGCCTCACTGCCAGGCACCTACGCGGTAGCGACCAGCAGCAACAGTCTTTCCAGCAATTCGAGTTGCACGGTGGTGGGCCACTGCGCCATCGCGATGAACCTGCTGCTGACTTCACCCGGAAACGGCACGTTTTTCGCGGCTGGAACAGAGAACCCCGGCAACCAGTCCGTAGACTGGACCTACTTTGTGCAGAGCCAGGGGGTAGGCACATTCGGACCGATATCTCCGGCGACGACGCCAAATTTCGTCCTTTACGGAACCGCCGGGACCGACTTCCTGGTGATTGAGGTGGACAGCACAGTTCCGAGCCCGATCCTGTATATGGCGCAATAAACAAGAGTCGAACCGCGCCTGCTCAACTCGCGGTATGCCTGCGCCGACGTGCCTTCCCTGCTCCTAGCACACGCACGAGCGCCGCCATCAGCGCGGGTCCTGCGTTCCGCAATTCCGTGCGATGGTCGAGTGATAAACCCTGCAACACGTTTTCGCCTTTCGCGGTCAGGCTCAGCAGCACCTCGCGCCGGTCGGCGTGTTCCCGGACGCGGCGCACGTACCCGCCCCTGGCCAGGCGATTTGCCAGTTCTACCGTGCTATGGTGCTGGATTTGCAGCCGCTCAGCCAATACTCCGATCCGCGGCCGATCCGCCGCCGGCAGTCCTTTGATCGCCAACAAGAGCTGATGCTGACGCGGTTCGATCCCGGCTTTCCGCGCCGCCTCCTCGCTGAAGCGCACAAAACGCCGTATCTGATAGCGAAACTCCGCGAGCGACTGATAGTCCGACACAGTAAGGATCTCCATGAAGCGAATTATACGGACTCACTTCTTCCGGATCATGAGTCTTCTACAACCGAATTGCCGCTATGGCCGAAATCGCCCTAGCCAGGGGTGCGCCTTCCGCGCCCGAAGGCAAACACCAGATGCAGCGGCAGAATCCGTTCGCGGCGGCGTTCGGCATCAAGGGTGTGCATCCGCGCCTTGAGCAGATCATCGAGCGAGACCATTCCCACCAGCGTATTGTGCCCATCGCGTTCCACCACCGGGAAGCGGGTGAGCCCGGTTTCCGCCATGCGATAGACCACCACCCGCAGCGGTTCGTCGGGATAGGCGACCTTCGCGTCCCGCCGGATAACTTCCTGCAACCCTTGTCCATTGGCGGACTGAACGAATCGCTGCAATTCATGGCGGGGAAGAACACCAATCAGCCTCCGCTCGCGATCCACCACCGGATACAGCCGCTGGCGGCGGCCCGAGTCCCCAGGGAGGCCGCCTTTGGCCGGTTGGGGTGGATGCAGGCTTTGGCCGTCGCGCATCGCCGCGGCGAGTTCGGCGACCGGCGTTTCCGCCGGTATGGCCGCGACATTGGTTCGCATAACCTCGCGCACAAACAAAATCTCAAGCGGGTCCACCGCATATTCGCGGCTCAGGTGATAGCCGCGGCGCGCCACCTTCTCCGTCAGAATGGATCGGCGCAGCGTGAGCACCGTGAAAGCGTGCGCCACCACCGTCGCCACCAGGAGCGGAAGAATGACGTTCATGTCGTGCGTCAGTTCGACCGCGAACACCACTCCGGTGAAGGGAGAACGCATGGTGCCACCCAGAATCGCTCCCATCGCAATCAGCGGCCAGAAGCCCAATCCTTCATTGGGCAGAAACGAGCTCAGCAGTCCGCCGAGCGCCCCGCCCATCATCAGCAAGGGAGCCAGCACGCCGCCCGATGTCCCCGAGCCCAGCGACACCGCCCAGATTATTGACTTCACCAGCAGGATGCCGGCGATAGTTGTGAGCACCACCTGCCCTTGCAGCAGCGTGCCAATCGTGTCATAGCCCACGCCCAAAGCTTGCGGAAAGATGAGTCCGCCTACCCCGACCACGAAGCCGCCGATGATCGGCCACCACATCCAGTGCAACGGCAGCTTAAGGAAAATGTCTTCCGCCGCATAGACGGCCAGCGTCAATAAGGCCGACAACGCGCCGGCCAGGATTCCCACCAGAACGCAGCCCAGCAGTCCCTTGGGGCCGAGGAACGCGGAATGAGCAGGCACCGGGAACAGCGGGCCCATGCCAATGATGTAACGTCGCGTTGCGGCGGCGGCGGCGCTGGCCATCGCGACCGGAATCAGACTGCGCGGCTTCCACTCAAACAACAACAGCTCCACCGACAGCAGAACCGCCGCCAGCGGCGAGGCGAACGTCGCCGCCATTCCCCCTGCCGCGCCCGCCACCAGCAGCGTTCTGCGTTCGAGGCTGGTCAGATGGAATAATTGCGCGATCATCGAGCCAAACGCGCCGCCCGTCATGATGATCGGCCCCTCGGCTCCAAACGGGCCGCCCGAGCCGATGGAAATGGCCGAGGAAATGGGCTTGAGGAAAGCGACTCTGGGCTCAATCTGGCCGCCCTTCAGCAAAATGGCCTCGATCGCCTCCGGGATGCCGTGACCGCGAATCCGTTCCGAACCGTAGCGCGCCATGAAGCCGATGATGAGCCCGCCAATCATCGGCACCAGGACTTCCCACCAGCCCAGGTGGTTGCCCGCGGGAGAAACCAGCGCCGTGCCCCAGCGATGGAAGAAGAACAGGTTCGTAAAGATTCCAATCAGGCGAAGTAGCGCGAGAGCGACAAATGCGCTGAATATGCCTATGCCGGTCGCAAGCGCGGTGATCGGGATTACATTCCGGGTGGTGGTAAAGTCACCCAAGTGCTGCGACACCTCTTGTTGCTTGCGGCCGTTTAGCAGAAGCGCCTCCAGCGTCATCGCCGATATCCGGCATCAGCGAATTGATTCTTATTCAGTTTATATCGTATCACGATATATCGTATAAAAGACTCGCACGTCATCCTTTGGCCATGGTGTGATTTTTGTGTGGCGCAGCGCTCAGCGGTATGTTTTTGGGTGGCGCTGCGATTCAGACACTTTTCCCCTGGCGGCTTTAGCCGCAAAGGTCACCTGGGAGGCTGCCACATTTAAAAGCTCTAAAGCGCGGCTCGCACCGCCTAAAAAACCTTACTTCCCTCGGATCAGCGTCCTCTCCGTAGCCAGGTTGTCGAAGCGGTCGTAGGCGCGAACCACCACCACATGATCGCCGCTAACCAGGCTTGCCACCGGAGGCGGCGCAGTTTCCGATTCGGGCACGGCAATTCGAAAGTCGTACTCTTCGCTCTTCGCATCGGACAACATTCCAACAGGCTCGGCAAACTGCCAATCGCCTCCGTCGAGCGAGTACTCCGCACGCTTGATTACCGAAAACGAATCGCGCGCCCGGAAGCGCACGCGGATCTGCTTGCCCTCCAGCGTTGCGGCCAGGCTTTCGATCACGGGCGAGGTGTTGTCGACTTCAAAACGCGCAGACTCTTTTTGCGCGTACAGCGCTTGGCCTGGCGCGTGCGACGGCGCATCCGAGGCCACCACCATCACCGTATAGCCGCCATCGGGAAAAAGGCTGGAATCGAATGTGTAGTAGCGGTCGGTGAGTTCGTCCTTCAGCAAGAGCCAGCGAGTTTCGCCATCGGCGCGGTAGTACACCGAATAAACCAGCTGGTCGTCATTATCGTCGTGCGCCAGCCAGCGGATGCCGATCGAGTCGCGGTCGCGGATCGCCGGAGGCGGAGGTTCAAATCGAGGCTGACCGGGCGACTGCGGCTCCGCGCCCGTAACATGCGGAATCGGCTGATAACGGTAGCCCGGCTGCACCGTGATCTCATCGACCACGGGCGCAACATTCTTCGGCAGGTAATAAAGCAAAACGTTCTCTATGCGCGGCGGCATATTACCTGCATGGAGCACCGATTTCCACTGCACGAAGCGCGCCGGCGGCACTTTCAACTCAGAGTTGGCGGCGACATCCACCCGCGTCCATGGGCTCCAGTTGCGGTCGGGATTGTCCACATTGCCGCTGCGCGCATAGAGTTCGACGTTGCCCACACTGCGCAGACTGCCCCGTCCCCATTGCGAGAATCCATGCGCGTCAAAGACGTCGCTCTCGTAGGAGCCTTCCGGCTCAGGTCCGGGGCCGAGTTCGAAAATTTTTCCCAGGTTGCTGCTCGAGGCATACAGCCCGCCCCCGGGCGCGGCGGCAAACGCCGTGATCTGCGAAGCGCTCGCTTTCGCCAGGTCGGTGAAATCGTCCACGCCGTTGATGGCGAAAATGTGGCCGCGATTGCCGGTTCCCGCCAGCAGGCGCCCGTGCTGATCGAATCCGAGCACGTAAACCAGATCCTCCCGCGAACTCCACCAATGTTCGGGAGCGCCATCGGGTGTAATGCGGTAAATTTCCGAGCCACCGGTCGCTCCCGCTCCCGGAGCCGGAAATGGTGCGGAGGGATTCGCCGGGGCGGCCGAGCTCGTCGCCGATGTGATGCTGATCCCTCCCATCGACGCAGCAGGCGCGGCGGCGGGGCTGATGCTCATGGCTGCCGACGACCCAGGTCCAGGATGCTTCTCGCCCGCTGCGGCCGCATAAATATTGCCTGCACCGTCGATGGCCAGCGCCGTAATCTCTTTTTTCGGCGCGCTGTAGAGAACAAATGCGTCGCCGTTCGGCGCGATGCGGTAAATCAATCCGCTGCCGTCCGATCCGGCAATCAGATTTCCCTTAGGATCGAGCGCCAGCACGCGAATGTGCACCTCGTCGCTCTTGAAAAACAGCGAATGCTGCCCATTAGCATTGACCTTGTAGATCTCGCCATGGTCGCCGGTCGCAACATAAAGATTGCCGGCAGCATCGAGCGCGAGGTCCCAGATGTACTTTGCGCCGGGATCGAAATAGACCGAGGCGCTCCATGAATCCTTTGACGACGCATTGCTCGCAGATCCATTGGCCCCGCCCTTGGACGCCTTGTTCATCGCAGCTGCGCCGGGCGCGAGCCGGTACACCTTGCCATCCGGCGAAGTGGCCGCGTACACGACTCCGTTCTTGGCCGCCACCAGCGCCTGCACCTGCAACTCCTGCGGCTCGAAGATGACCGTACTCTTGCCGTCGGGCGTGACGCGATACACACGCGCCAGCGCTCCGGCAGCCACGAAGATATTGCCCGCCGGGTCGGACGCGACCGACCAGATATAGGTCGAGGACAATGTCGCCAGCGACTTGAACGCCGGCGCCAGTTCCAGCCCACCCTCACTCGGGAAGGCGATGCCGTGGGCAGTACCCTTGATCAGGTCGTCAAACTTCGACTGCTCCCAGGTACGCGTGCCTTCGGCGAAGGTAAATGCGGAAAGGACAACATTGGAAAGGGCAACAGCGAATATCAGAGCAAGTGTTCTACGGGCCAAGGTCATATTTCTAAGTGTAATGCTTGAACGCGAGTTAACGGACAGGGCCAACCAGCCTCCACTTCCCTGACTCCGCCCGCGGCCTGCCCGTTTTGTGCGTGAATCCCAGATTCTGCCTTGCCGACCACTCGTTCAGTGGCGGCAGAGTCCGAGGTCGTGAGCGATATAGGGATTTCTCAACAATGATCCCGATTGGGACGTGCAGCCCCGGCAACACTTTGCCGCCAATCGGGAACTAGTCATGCAATTGCGCAGCTTCCAGCTTGATCGTCACCCGATGGATCGATTGCTGATCCCCATCACCCCTCCGGACCATGCCGACAATTCGATCTCCCAGGTAGCAAGATGTCGGGAAGGCCGCAGCAGGAGGTGTGGTCCCGGTGCGCACCCTCTTACCCGAGGCAAAATCGTACTCATTGAACCGAGTCAAGCTTGGCATCTCGCGATAGATGCTATATTCCTCGACCGCCCCACCCGGACCCAGCAGCCACTGAATGGGAAGGCGCCTTCCGGCTTGCCACTCACCGGGAGGAGGAGTTGGGGGCACGGGGAGATCGGCGATGTCGACGCGGCCAGATTCCGTGATCGTGGCGACAGAATAGGACCGTTTGGGCAAAGACCCCAGAAGCGCGTAGGCAACTCCCTCGCCGCCCTCCATCATGCCACCAGCCCATTTCCCACCGTCTGCAGGTTCAGGCAATTCGAAGAGTCGGATAACCTTATCGTTCGCATCCAAAACCGCGCCGGCAAACCTTGCGCCTTGCCTGGTCATGCGGTTCAAGTAACCGATCACGACTGTCTTGCCCGAAGAAGTTACAGCCATCTCGGTCGGGCTAAAACCAAACGAGATCGGGTGTTGGGCGACAACCTTGCCCTCACCATCGAAGCGATAGAAGCGAAGCTCCGACGATGGTCCGTCAGTAGGGCGCAAACCAGCAACGATAGCTCGCCCGATGGCAACCAGGCCGTTGTTGGCCGGTGCAAATCTAACAAGCGAATCCAGTCGGTCTGGGACCTGAAACAGCAACGTCGAACCGTCTTGATTCACCCGCACCACTACCGATCGGGCGTCGTTCTCCGGCCCAAGATCCGGTCGATAGAAAAGTTCACCCTTCAGATCGCACTGAAATCCATTCTGATGCCCAACCCAGGAAGGTACCCCGATCCCGGAAACTACTACGTCCCCCATGATCTGCTGGCCGTAGCTCAGGTAACCCTTTGCGATGCAAACGAGGAATAACAAAGTGGCGATTCGCCGGGAAGGCATGACGGTCCTCCAACCTTTCAGTCCGAATATCCTACATGCTTTAGTAGTTAGAACGGACGGTCAGAGCACACTTGCAAATGATAACGGTTGAAAACAAGCTAGCGCTCAAAACTCCACTGGTAATTCGAAACCGCTGCCGCCACCGTCTACTTGATATTAATCGTCAGCATCTGCGCGCCGGCAACCACATACTCCAGCGGTTCGGTGGAAGCTTCGCTCACGGACGACTCGCCGAGCACCACCATGTCCTGCGTGCCGCGCATGTTATCCATCACGTTCATGACGGAAAGCGGCAGCGTCGGCATGATTTTGTCGGCGACCATCGCCTCCGGGTCGGAATCGAAGATCGACACGTACACGCGGTCGTTCGAGCGCTCCTTATTCAGCAGCGCGATGGTTGGAGCCAAGCCCAGGCCCCGGCTCATCATCGGCGCGGCGCGATGCATGCGGTCGAGCGTGTCGCCGTCGCTCACAAGAATGCGCAGCGTGCCCTTCGACGCCGAAGTCGGAATGCGGATTGGAATCTGCCGCACCAGCCGCTCGCCGCGATAAGGACGAATCACGGTCTCAACCATAATCTGGTCGCCGGGCCGCGCATCGGTCACATCGGTGCGCGAGGCTTCCAGCCGCGCCGACCGCCGCTCCCGCACCAGATCAAAGGTGAGCTTCACGCCATCAACCTGGGGAGCGTCATAAGGATTGCTGTAGATGCGTCCGAAGCGTTCGCCGATACTGGCGGCTGCCAGTGCCGCGGCTGGTTGCCCGTTGTCCTGCGGCGCGAACATGTTGTGCATCGTTACATCGGAGTAGCCCTTCACACTCAGCACGCCGCTCATGCGGTAAGTAATGTCCTCGCCGTAATCGTTCGTGCCGTGCAGAGAGTTAAACACCGTGGCCATCATGGCCAGCGGGCTGAGCCGGGCGTTGTTGAGAATCTCGTAGTGGAATTCTTTTGGAAGCGGCCCGCCTCGCAGAGTCACGGTAACGGGAATCATCTTGGGCTCGTGGCCCATCTCGCCAAGAATTCCAGCCTGCCGGTCCTGCACGAATGCGCCCACGGTTTCGGTTGTATTGACGATTTTGAATGCATTCAGCGGAGAAGGCAGCGTCGCCACCACGGTGGCTTTTGTCATCGGCAGGTCCACTTCGCCGAACTGCAAAAGCGGATGTCCACAGGCGAGCAGATTTCTGGCATCGACATAGGTGACCGTACAGGTGGCGGCAATATCCATGTCGCCGCGCACCAGCACCGCGCTGACCGCCGATCCCGCCTCGATCGGCTCCGGCTGCTTTTGGTCGCTGGACGATCCCGTGCCCATGACCGGCACGATGCCGGCGGCCGCAAACTGGGCGGCGTAGCGCTCCAATGTGGCGTCAGAAAATCCACTGAATACAAAGGGCGCGTCGATAGGTGTCAGGTACTCGCGAAAATTCGAAATGAGCGATGAGGTATCCGTCCCCGGGCTCGCCGTTTCGGTTCTTGCGCTCTTGTCAGCAGCGTTCGCCCGCACCGGTTCAGGTGCCGGCGCATTATCAAGCGCATTGATTTCGAACATCTCTTCAATCGGCGTCACGCCGGCAATCGGCTCCTTGGAAAATTCGCCGATGCGGAACGCCAACGCACCCGCCAGCTTGCCCTCGATGTACACCGGGCTTCCGCTCATGCCCGCCACCACGCCGGTGTATTCGGGTTTGGCGCCGTGCAGCCGCACGAGAATCACGTTGCCCTTGGGACCATTCACGTTGCGCAGCACGCCGAGCACTTCCACGTCCATGGACTCCGGCTTAACCCCCTGAAACACCGTCAGGGCCGTGCCTTTCATGCCGGCATGGATCTGGTCGAGCGGAATAATGGCTGGTTTGTCGATTGCGATCGCGGGCAAAGTGGCGGCAACGCACAGAAGGGCGGCGCGGATCGCCGTGATTCTCATTGAGGGTCCCCGGAGGTCAGAAATGACCGTACTATTTGTTTTAGACTCCGCGCGTAGTCAAAATGGTTTTGTCAGGAGAGGAGGTTATTTGCACCCTGCAAAATATCCCAACCGCAGAGTTGTTGCATCTATACTAGCACAGGTGTTTCTGAGGTTCTCCCATGTTTTCTATGCTGGTGTTGCATCTGCGTCTGACGCTGGCAGGCTCTCGTAAGTATCTGGGCGCGCTGGTGTTTGCTTGCTTCTTGCTGACTTGTGCGGGTTTCCTCGCCCTGGCTCAGGAGACCTCCCAGCAGCCCCAGCAGCCCCCCGCGAACCCGAACCAGCAGGAAGCGCCGCCCGAGGCCGGCGGCCCGCAGAACGACGTCGGCCCCTACGTGATCCCTAAAAAGAAGGAAGAGCCTCCGCCGCCAGCACCCGAGAAGCCCAAGAAGATCGAGAACATGCCCAATTACTCGATCAGCGTCGATGTTCCCCTCGTCACCCTCGACGTGCTCGTCACCACCAAAGACGGCCAGACCATTCCCGGCTTGAGGCAGGACAACTTCAGGATTTCGGAAGATGGCTCGCCCCAAAAAATCTCTTCCTTCAGTGCGACGCAAGCTCCCATGACCGCAGTCCTTTTGATCGAATTTGCGTCCTCGAATATGTTTCACCAATTGCAGCAATATTCGTATATGTATGACGCGCTGAACGCGGCTTACACTTTCGCGAGCGGGCTGCAGAAAAATGACTATGTTGCCGTCGTCTCTTACGATATGAAGCCGCAAATCCTGGTCGACTTCACGCAGGATAAGCGGGCCGTCATGGGAGCGCTCAACATGCTTCGCATCCCGGGCTTCAGCGAACGCAACCTCTTCGACGCTGTCTTCGACACAATCGACAGAGTTGACCGCATTGAAGGGAAGAAGTACATCATCCTCGTATCTTCGGGAGCAGATACGTTCAGCAAGCTTACTTACGATCAGATTCTGAAGAAGATCAAATCTACAAAAGATGTAACGATCTATTGCGTCAGTATTGGCTGGCAGTATCGGGAAAGGGCGGACGCGTTCGGAGGGGCAAGCGGCGCAAGAGAAGTCGGCTGGCTTCAGAACGACAACCAGCTGAGCACTTTCGCCAAACTTACAGGCGGACGCGCCTACTTTCCGCGTTTCGAAGGCGAGCTGCCGGAGATCTTTAATCAGGTTTCCTCCGACATCCGCAACCAGTACACCATCGCCTACCACCCTACCAACACCAAGCTCGACGGAACCTATCGCAAGCTGAAGGTGGAATTGCAAGCCCCCGACGGCGGCCCGCTCAAAGTTCGCGATCAGAAGGGGAAGGACCTGAAGTACATCGTGTATTGCCGCGAAGGCTATACTGCGAAACACCAGGTGGAGTAGTCAGGACCAGGCATTCGATTCTGAGACTATGCCCGCTCGCGCGGGTGCGCCCACTTCTCACCCGCGCCGGTGACGCCGCTCACTGCATCCTGGCCGTCACCGGAATAAGGTGTCAGCATAAGGGCCCTGCCCGTTGAACGACTCCATCCCGTGCTCCCGCGCAGGGCCTGGAGGTGGGTCATGTTGTTTTTGATTTGGGCGCTTCTGTTCCTGACCGCCGCTTGCCTGATCCTGTTCATGCCCGCTCTATGGGGCAAACACATCTACAACAACTATCGCGGTACCCGCACCGTGAACTGTCCCGAAACCCACGCCGCGGTTTCTGTGCACATTGACGCGCTGCGCGCCGCCATTAGCGGCTTGAGCGGCAAGCCGAGGGTCCGCCTTGCCTCATGTTCGCGCTGGCCAGAGCGCGCCGGCTGCGATCAGGCTTGCATCCCCGAGGCGGAACACGCGCTCCCAGAGTCCCGCGCTGACCGCGTGCGGCCGATGAAGAACTCTGTCGCTAACCTGCCCGCGCTGGTCGCGGCTGGAGCCGTTTGGGTGCTGGGGGTGGTGTGGCACTCCGAGTACCTGTTTCGCTCGCCTTGGGCGAAGGCGCTCGGTCTCACCGATCAGGAAGCGCACGACCTTGCCCGCACATGGACGCCTCATTTACTGACCGTCGGTGCCTGCTTGCTGTTTTCTTACTGCGTTGCCGGGTTGCTTGCCTGGATTGGAACGCGCTCCGTGCGGCGCGGCATTCAAATCTCCGTTTCTTTGTGGCTGCTGATTGCCGGAGCGCTCCTGGTGACGGGTAACTGGAACTTCGGTCGCGACTTTCTGTGGATCGAAGGCGCCTACACAATTCTGGCTGCCTTGTTTGTGGGCGTGATCGTTGGCGGCGTCCCGCGGAGAGTGTTTCAGAGAGATCAGGAATAGGGTAAAACCGCGAGGCCAATCGCGGAGCGCCTTGAAACTGTGATGGCCAAGACTTGAACCGGCATACCGCGCTATCGGGTGGGGTCGGGCGTAAGCGTAATGACTGAAGGGCGAACAAACGACGGAAGCTTGCGCTATCCCGCCCGTTGTCGCGCTCCCACCTTCCGCGTGATGCAAGAGAAAAGCCGCCCAGACATCGGGGCGGCATATGCTTGTTGCCCTTCGTTTCTGCGGCTCTGCGGTTGCTTGCAGAGATTCAGGGCAAACATCTTCAATTCAGCCTCGAGTAACGAATCGTTACGCTCTTCGTATTCTTGGGCCCGATCGTATCCACATAGGCGATGCTCATGATTCCCGAACCTTGAGTCACTACAGTAGAGGCGGCGTTGCCGGCGAAGTTGCAGGGATTCGACAGGAACTCCGCCGCCCACACGTAGGAATTCATAAATCCAAACTGCGGCGTGCCGACATTCGACATCAGAAAGCCATATCCAAAGTTGTCAACGGGCGAGCTGGGCACCCAGGAGAAAGCATTGCTTTGTGTCGAGGTGGAGTAGTAGTTGTAGTAGTAATTCGTTTCCACGACGCGCACCAGATAGGCCACGTGGGCGACCTTCGTATTGTTGTGCAGCGCCATCGCGACCTGAACCGCTGGAGTTTTCACTTCGGCCGTGAAGGTTTGCGTCAGCGTCCAGTTTCCATCCGCGGTGGTGCGCTCGATTTTTATGCTGGTCGCCGTTTGGCTCACGACAGTCGCCGCTTCCCAGGTTGTGGTGTCTTCCCCCCAGTTATTGAGGTAATCGAAGTAAGACGCGACCGGGCTTTCCTGACACACGCCGTAGCCCTCCGCTCCTTCCCTTAGTCCAGTTGAGCCTATGTAGTCCTCGCTAACCATGTCCAGCGGGCCGACGGGGATTTGCAATTGTGTCAGGTTGCCATTGGGAGAAACACAAAAAGTCATCGACGGGTCGGCCGGAGCGGACGTGTAAGTGAACATGCAGTCCAGTTGCTGAGCCTGGCTCGGCAAAGCACAACCGAAAAGCCCGAACATCACGGCAGAATACAAGAGTGTGCGCAACATTCTCGACATGGAAACCTCCCTCGGTGAGCGGATGGCATCTTCACGCCGGTTGTCCCTGGATTCAGCCCGGCCAAACCGTTGCGGATCTGATGACGTCCCCACAGACGTCGGCATCGTATCCAATCAAAACTGGAGTCACAATAGCGGCTAGCTGTCGAACATCTTAATTCTCATGTCCCCCTAACTTATTGGCTGCGTTGGACATGTATGACTTGCCATTTCGTTCGCCATTCAAGGGTCGCTTTGCTCGTGCCCGGCCCGAGAGTCGCCATCTCCGATCGCGATCGTGATAGTTGGTGAAAATCCCCCCACCCAAAATTTCCTGATTCGGGCGCCGATCCGTGTTCGATAGGTGGAGCCTTGCCAACCCTGTCCGCAAGGTCGAGTTCGAACTGTTGCACATAAACATCCCGCGTTTTCCACAGATTTCTCGCCCACTGCAATCTCCGTAAGGCGAAGATAAGGCGAAGTTTAGCGCAAGGAACCTTTCTCCTAAACCCAACCTGTTGTGGTCACCTCTCTGGTAAACCACAAGATTTCGCGTTTCGCATTTTGAGTCCCATTTGAGGATGCCAACCTGAAAGTTTCCTATTGACAATAAACAAGTTAGGCGTAGGATGTGGACAAAAGTGGTTGAAAGTGGAATAAACGATAGAGTTCATGGCAAGAATTCGTGACTTTCGAGGCGCCAGTGGTTCTAGAGACTGACACCCCTAAAACGAGCCCAAACGAACCCCATTCCACCTGCTTTTTGACCGCTTCTACCTCCCTCGTGCTGTTGGCTGTGGTAGCAGCCAGAAGTCGAAAGACCCCGGCAACAGACAGGGCACATGTTTCGCGGAAATCACCCAACTCGCGTGGACGAAAAAGGACGGCTCAAAGTCCCCGCGGAATACAAGCGGGTGATCGACGAGAAATATGCCCAGAGATTCTATATCACAAGCATGGACGGCGTAATTGCCCAGGTATATCCCTTCGAGGAATGGGAGCGGATCGAGCAGAGGCTGGCATCGCTTTCGACTTTCAATCCCACGAAGAAAAAGTTCTTGACTCGCACGAATTATTACGGGCAGGTCGTAGAGATGGACGGGCAGGGGCGCCTGCTGATCCCTCAGATTCTGCGTGAGTCGGCGCAGCTTCGCGGGGAAGTAGCAGTGCTCGGCAATCTGACCTACCTCGAGGTCCGGAACATGGAAGCGCTCGATCAGGAGATTAAAGAGCCCTTCACGGATGAAGATACAAAGACGCTCGACGACCTGGGCATCTAGTGACAAGAGATTTTGGACAAAACATCCCCGAGTGGGATGGGCGTGGGCCGGTTGGACACGTTCCGGTTCTTTCAAAAGAAGCGATCGATTTTCTGGCCGTACAGCGTGGCGGAACTTATCTGGATGCCACGGTGGGCCTGGGCGGGCACAGTTTCGAAATAGCAAAACGCCTCGGCGCACCGGGACATTTGATTGGCTTCGATAAAGACCCGGCAGCGCTGGAACGGTCCCGCGCGAAGTTACAGGGTAGCGCCGGTGACGCGCCCGCAGCGGTGGCGAGCGACTGGCCGACAGTGACGTTGATTCATGGGTCATTTGCCGAGGCAGGCGAGCACATTGCTCCCAACTCTCTCGACGGCCTGCTGGCGGACCTGGGCGTGAGCAGCTTGCAACTCGACGACCCAGCGCGGGGATTCAGTTTTCAGGCGGATGGGCCCTTGGACATGCGGATGAATCCGATGTCGGACCGAACCGCCGAACAAGTGGTAAACCACCTCGACGAGCGTGAGCTTGCCGATGTGATTTACGAATTCGGTGAGGAAAGGAGGTCGCGGAGAATCGCCAGAGCCATTGTCCGGTCGCGGCCGATACAGACGACAAAGCAACTTGTAGACGTCGTGTCAGCCGCGGCCCGGTCAATGAAACATGAGCGCATTCATCCGGCGACCAGAACCTTTCAGGCTCTCCGAATCTTCGTAAACCGTGAACTGGACGATCTGAAAGCACTGCTGGAGGCTGCGCCTCGCGTGCTGAAGCCGGGCGGAAGGTTGGTGGTGATCAGCTTTCATTCGCTCGAAGACCGGATCGTCAAGGACGCAACGCGCGAGGGCGCGAAGCAGGGCCTGTACCAGCTGCTGACAAAAAAGCCGGTCACGGCCGCAGAAGAAGAGATCGATCGCAACCCGCGTTCGCGCAGCGCGAAAATGCGAGCGGCGGAACGGCTGTAGCGGGTAGCACCGGCATCCCGCCGGCAAAAGTTCGAGTTCGTCCGGAGAAACTGCCGGGCTCCCGGTGCGGTGATTGTAAAGCGCGCCGGGTAAAAAGTTCAGGAAGCGCGGGAGCCCAAAAGGCAACCCGCAAACTCTGTGGTGGAGTTATCTCGGAGCGGCCAAGACGAAACAAAAAACAAGGCTGCGTCCGGGAATGAAATCGGAATATTCGGAATGATGTTCACAGGCACACTGATCGAAGATCTGATCGCGACGGTCGAGCGCGTCGAAGCGAAAACGAAAAACCTTGAGCCCATCGAAGTCGAATCTTGGATCGCATTGGCCCAGGAAATCGCGGATTACGATTCCAAACTTCTTACGTGGCACGAATCTGGAGTGGCATAAATCATGAGCGCGGCCCTGGCGATGCACGTTGCAGTTTCTCCTGATCGGCGTAAGTCCTGCTGGCTGGGCACGCCGGAAATCTATTTCCGCAAGCGCATCGACAACTCGCGCCTGGTAAAGGTCGAGGACCCGCGCCGGGAGCGCGAAATGCGCATGTTCGGGATCGCCCTCTGTTGCCTGTTTCTGCTGGTCATGGGGTACGCCCTGCAGCACTTCCGCGCCATCGAGTATGGATACAAAATCGAAACCCTGCGCTCCCAGCGCGACGGACTGGCAGGCATGAATCAGGCGCTGCGCCTGGAGGAAGCGTCGTTACGCGATCCCGAGCGAATCGACGCCATGGCGCGCAAGCTCGGCCTGCAAGCGCCCGACCCGGGCCAGGTAATTCCGATGGATGCTGTAGCCGATCCGGCCACACCGGTTCTGGCTAGCGTAAGGCCGGTCGCAGTGGTATCGCTGCGGTAGTTCCCGTAGAGACGGGGCTTGCCCCGTCTCTGGCCGCGCCCGTCTTACGCGGCGGCAGAAGACGCGGCAAGCCGCGTCTCTAGTGTGTAATCTGCGGCGGCTCTTCGGGGCCGCCAAATTTTTCTAAGGATTGAACGTGGCGGCGGCAAGCAGTTCTTCAACCAATCCGCGCACCCGGCTCTACCTCCTTACCGGATTCCTGTGCCTCTGGCTCATCGTCATTTGCCTACGCCTCGTCTACCTTCAGATTTTCTGCTACGGTGACTTCGAGCGTCGCGCTCTGCACCAGCAGCAGCGCAGCTTTGAACTGTCGCCAAAGCGCGGCCTCATATTCGACCGTGCCGGCCACGAGTTGGCAATGTCTATCCAAGTGGACTCAGCCTTCATCGTCCCGACTGAGACGCCCGACCTCGCCAATGCCGTCAGCCTGATCACCCGCATCACTAAAGATGACCCTCGCGTCGTCCTCGCCGATTGCAAGGCCCATAAGACCTTCTGCTGGGTCGCCCGAAAGGCCGACGCCGAAACCGTCGAGCGCATCCGCGCCCTTAACCTCCAGGGCATTCACTTTCAGAAAGAGCCGAAGCGCTTTTATCCCAAGCGCGAACTGGCGGCGCAGGTTCTCGGCTATGTCGGAACGGATGATCAAGGCCTCAGCGGCCTGGAACGGGAATTTAACGACCAACTGCAAGGCAAGCCCGGCAAACTGATGATCTCCGTCGACGCCCGCAAGCGCTGGTTTGCCAGCGTGGAAAAAGAATCGGAGCCCGGCGAAAACCTCGTCCTCACCATCGACCAGAACATTCAATACATCGCCGAGCGCGAACTGGAACGCGCGATGGAAGAAACGAAAGCTATCGCGGGCACGGTGGTCGTCGAAAACCCTCACACCGGCGAAATCCTCGCGCTGACCAATCGTCCCACTTTCAACCCGAACAATCGCAAGGAAATCCACCCCGAATCGATGAAAGACCGTGCCGTCAGCGACATCTACGAGCCGGGCTCAACCTTCAAGATGGTCACCATCTCCGCCGGCCTCGAAGAAAAAGTCACGCGTCCCGACGAGATGTTCGACTGTCAGATGGGTTCGATTGTCATCAACGGCATGCGCATCCGCGACAGCAAGCCGCACGGCTTGCTCTCGGTCGCCGACATCATTGCCGAATCGAGCGACGTCGGCGCCATCAAAGTCGGGCTGCGTCTCGGCGACGACCGCTTTTACAAATACATTCGCGCCTTCGGATTCGGTCAGCAAACAGGCATCGAGCTGCCGGGTGAAACGCGCGGCATGTCTAAGCCGGTCGACCGCTGGTCGAAGGTTTCGCTCGCCGCAATTTCCATGGGCCAGGAAATCGGAATCTCGGCGCTGCAACTCACTTCCCTCATTTCCACCATCGCCAACGATGGAGTCCGCGTGCCGCCCCGCATCGTCGCCGGCACCCTACCACCCCAAAATGCCCCGCAGAATGCGCCCCAAACCATCGCCTTCCATCCCGCTGAAGGCACGCGCGTGCTTTCGCCGCTGACCGCGGCCCAAATGCGCCAAATGCTGCAAGGCGTGGTGCTGCACGGCACCGGCCGCAAGGCGCTGCTTGAAGGCTACAGTTCAGCGGGCAAAACCGGCACGGCCCAGAAGGTGGACCCCACAACCGGCGCCTACTCGAAAACAAAATATGTCGGGTCTTTCGCCGGATTTGCTCCCATCAACAACCCGCAAATTGCGGTCGTCGTGATTCTCGATTCCGCGGTTGGCCTGCACCAGGGAGGCCAGGTCTCAGCTCCCGTCTTCCAGCGCATCGTGCAACAGGTACTCGAATATCGGCACGTGCCCCACGATGTGGAATTGCCCGCCAGTCGCCAGGTTTTGTTCGCGCGCCGCAATGTGCCCGATGCAAGTCTCGACGAAAGTTCACCCGATCATCTGGGTGCGAGCCTTGACATAGCCGAGGCTGGTGATACGTCGAATCCGGCCAGTTCGCCAAGCTTGGCTCAGTCGAAGACGGCGGCCGCGCCGCCAACGGCCATCGCGTCGCAGATCACACCTGCATCGCAAACGCAAACAGAGCTGGGTGCCCCACTCAAGCCTTCCTTTGGCTTGAGTGGGAATGTTACCAACCAGCCTCCGGTAGCCCTAGGTTCGGCCAATCCTAATACTGGTGACGCGCCCGCAAAGCGACCGACCGGCGGCACCGTGGTCCTTAATGTGGAAGAAGGCGGAATCGAGGTGCCGTCGTTTCTCGGTAAGAACATGCGCGGCGCGCTCGAGGCAGCCGAAGATGCCGGGCTCGACTTGAATGCCATCGGCAGCGGAATAGCCCGCGAACAATCGCCCCAACCCGGCGCCCACGTAGCCGCCGGCGCGCGTGTGATCGTTCGCTTCGGAAGGTAAACCATCAACGTAGAGACGAGGCTTGCCGCGTCTCGGACCACACCCTCGGCTGTTTATAATTCACTCCAATGACCTTCCAACAACTCCTCGATGGCGCCGAGATCCTCACGCAAAGCGGAAACTCGACCGGAAATCCGGCCGTCACCGGCGTCGATTACGATTCCCGTCGCTTGCGTCCCGGCATGGTCTTCGTCGCCATGAAGGGCGAGTCGAGCGATGGCAATCGTTTCATCGATCAGGCGATCGCCGCAGGAGCCGTCGCAATCGTCACCGACTCAGCTACCGAACCGCCGCGCCCTGGAGTCGCATGGGCGCAGGTCCCGCACGGTCGCCGCGCGCTCGCGCGCCTGAGCGCGAATTTCTACCAGCGCCCTGCCGAGCGCATTGCCAATACCGGCATTACGGGCACGAACGGAAAAACCACGACCGCCTTCCTCGTCGAATCCATCCTCGAGTCGGCAGGCCGTAAAACGGCTCTCATTGGCACCATTGAATACCACATTGCCGGAAAAACTCTTCCCGCTTCGCACACCACACCGGAAGCGCTCGAACTGAACCAGTTGCTCGCCGAAGGCCTGGCTCAGGGTGTGACCGAATCGGTCATGGAGGCTTCTTCGCACGCGCTCGACCAGCAGCGCGTCTTCGGCATTCCATTCGACGTGGCTGTCTTTACCAACCTTACGCGAGATCATCTCGACTACCACGGCACCATGGACGAGTATTTTCGCGCCAAGCAAGTTCTATTCGAGGGATGCGGCACTGAGCCGCCGCGGGCCGCCGTTCTGAACATCGACGACGAATTCGGCCGCCAATTGGTAATGTTCGCAAAGAAAAAGAGTGCGGTGGTTTTGTCTTACGGCCTCACGGCCGGCGACTTCCACGCCGAGTCCGTCCAGATCACTTCACGCGGAACCCGGTTTCAAATGGCGACGCCGGCGGGCACACTCGCCGTCTGGTCTCCACTCATCGGCAACGTGAACGTCTACAACTTGCTCGCGGCTGCGGCAGCCGGCTATTGCCGTGACTGTCCTGCCGACGCGATCATCCGGGGCTTTGCTAATCTCACTCACGTTCCCGGCCGCTTCGAGCGCGTCGATTGCGGCCAACCCTTCACGGTAGTCGTCGACTACGCCCACACCGACGACGCCCTTCGCAACCTCACCGCGCTCGCGCGCGATTTTGTCACCCACAATTCCTACGGAGGGAGCGGCGCGCCCGCCTCTCCGGCTCCCGCTCTTCCGGGAAAGGTCATCACGATGTTCGGCTGCGGCGGCGACCGCGACCGCAGCAAGCGTCCGCTGATGGGCGAAGCCGCAGGCAATGGCAGCGACTTCGTCGTCCTCACCTCCGACAATCCCCGCTCCGAGGATCCACTCGCTATCATCAACGACGCTGTCGTTGGACTACAAAAGTCCGGATTACAAAGGTCCGCTCTGCAGAAATCCGGCACAAAATACGTGACCGAGCCCGACCGCCGCAAGGCCATCGCGCTCGCCATCGGACAAGCCGCGTCCGGCGACATCGTTCTCCTGGCCGGAAAGGGCCACGAAAAAACGCAAACCATGAAAACAGGATCGATTCCCTTCGACGATGTCGATGTGGCGCGCGCAACACTCGCCGCGCTCGGATACGAGTGCGATCATGCTCCACAGGCCAGTCCGGCAGGGACGCCCGCATGAAGCTCTCTCTTTCCCGTATCGCCGAATTCCTGGCCGCTGCCGGCCAATACGATCCGAATGCCATCGCCCACGGATATTCCATCGACTCCCGCAGCCTTCAGCCTGGAGAACTTTTCTTTGCTGTCAAAGGCGACCGCTTCGATGGCCACGATTTTGTCGAGCCGGCGCTAAGTCGGGGCGCGGTCGGTGCCGTCATTCGCAGAGATCAGATCGCTCGCTATTCCCATCCAAAAAGTCTGCTCGCCGTTGACGACGCTCTCATCGCCCTCCAGATGCTCGCTACCGCCGTTCGAAAGTTGTGGGGTAAAACCGCCATCGGTATCACCGGCTCCATGGGCAAGACCACTACCAAAGAGGCCGTGGCTCATCTGCTTTCGATCAAATACCGCGTCCATCGCACCAGAGGAAATTTCAACAATCATTTCGGCCTGCCGCTCGGCCTGCTCACTCTCGAACCCGAATACGATCTTGCCGTGGTTGAGATGGGGATGTCGCACGCTGGCGAAATTGCCGCCCTCACGCGCATTGCGCAGCCAAATCAGGGTGTTGTCACCAATGTTGCGCCCGTGCATCTTGAGTTCTTCGATTCGATTGCCGGCATCGCTCGCGCAAAATATGAGCTGATCGAGTCCCTGCCCGGCGCGGGCACCGCATTCCTGAATGCGGATGATGAGTACGTCGCGCAGTTCGGCCGCGACTTCAAAGGCAAGGTCGTTTTGTTCGGTCTGAAATCCGCTGCCGACGTTCGCGCCGAGAATATCGAGGTGATCGGGCCGGAGGGCACGCGCTTTGATTTGGTTGCGAACGGAATGCGTCAAAGCGTACACAGCCCGTTGCTCGGGCACCACAATGTGTACAACGTGCTCGCCGCCGCGGCCGTTGCCATGGAACATGGCATCACGCCCTCCGAGATCGCCCAGGCCCTCCCCGCGTTAGCGGCCGCCGATAAACGTGGCGAGGTCGTTCAAGTTGGTAACATCTCCGTGCTTTACGATTGCTACAATTCCAGTCCGAGGGCATTGATGGCTGCCATTGACACTTTGGCTGCCATGCCAGCCACGCGCCGCATCGTTGTGGCAGGAGAAATGCTCGAACTAGGTGCGACCGGCGAGCAGTTGCACCGCGATTGCGGCCGTTACATGGCGGGCAAGAAACTCGATTTCCTGCTCGGCGTGCGCGGCCTGGCAAAGCCCATGGTGGAAGCGGTGAGCGCAGCAGGCATGAAGGCCGAGTTCGTAGCCACGCCCGAACAAGCAGGCGAATGGCTAGCACGCGAAGCACGTAACGGAGATGTCGTTCTGTTCAAAGCTTCGCGCGGAGTAAAGCTGGAAAAAGCTTTGGAAGTCTGGAAGAACAAGCTGGCCGCTTCCGGAACCGCGAACGACCAGCGACCAGCGACGAACGACGAAGACGAACGACGGGGGTAAGCTTGCTCTACTGGCTCTTATATCTGAAGCTCTACCATTACTTTCCGCCGTTCCGCATCTTCCGCTATTTAACGTTCCGTACCGCGTTCGCCAGCCTCACCGCGCTTTTCACCGGACTCATCGTCGGCCCGATCGTAATTCAGCGCTTGCGCGACTTTCAGATCGGCCAATACATCCGCGAGGAAGGCCCGCAGGCCCATCAGAAAAAGGCCGGCACGCCGACGATGGGCGGTCTGCTGATCGCCATCGCAATCCTCGTTCCCACGCTGCTCTGGGCCGACCTCAGCAATCCCTTCGTCTGGATCGCGGTCTTCGCGACCGTCGCCTTCGCCGCCATCGGTTTCACCGACGACTATTTGAAGGTCGTTCATCGCCGCAATCTCGGCCTCACCGCGCGCGCCAAGATCGGTTATCAAATCACCTGCAGCATCGCGATCGCCATCGCACTCATCATCCTGCAGCATCGCGGAGAGTATTCCACCAAACTCCTGGTTCCCTTCTTCAAGCAATTCAAGCCAGACTTGGTGATCCAGCGCTGGGCTTCGAACCCTCAGCTTTGGCCAATCGCATTTTTGCCTTTTGTGATTTTCGTTGTGATCGTGATCGTCGGCTCCAGCAACGCCGTCAATCTCACTGACGGGCTCGATGGCCTTGCCATCGGTTGCACCGTAATCGCCGCGGGAGCGCTCGCCGTCCTCACTTACGTCAGCGGCCACGCCACATTTTCAGCGTATCTCGAGTTGCAGCGCATGCCCCAGGTCGGCGAACTCACCATCTTCTGCGGAGCCATGGTCGGCTCCGCCATCGGATTTCTCTGGTACAACGCGCATCCGGCCGAAGTTTTCATGGGCGATGTCGGTTCCCTCGCGCTCGGCGGCGCGATCGGCACCGTCGCCGTCATGATCAAGCAGGAACTGCTGCTGCCCTTTATCGGAGGAATTTTTGTAATCGAAGCGCTCTCGGTGATCCTGCAGGTCGGCTCCTACAAGCTGCGCAAGAAACGGATTTTCAAAATGGCGCCCATTCACCATCACTTCGAACTGCTGGGCTGGTCGGAGTCGAAGGTCATCGTGCGCTTCTGGATCGCGTCGCTGGTGTTCGCGCTATTCGCGCTGACGACGTTAAAGTTGCGCTAACAGAATCTCCCTACGAGGCTCGGAGACAGTCATAAGGGGCGCCAATAATTTAAGATTGTCATTCCGAGTGAAGCGACGAATCTCCTTCCCTTCCCCGGCAAGACCAATTCGATGGACCTAAAAGACGAGCGCGTTCTCGTAGTCGGCCTCGGCAAGTCCGGCGTGGCCTCGGCTCTTTTCCTGAAATCCCGTGGCGCCCGCGTCACCGTCTCCGACTCCAAGCCCGAAGCCGAGCTTCGCAAGGAAATCCTGCTCCTGCTCGAGCAAGGCATCGCCGTCGAAACCGGCGGCCACGGCGAGCGCACCTTCCGCGGCCAGGACCTGATCGTCGTCAGCCCCGGCGTTCCTTACGACGCCCCGCAGCTCGTCCAGGCCCGCAATCTGGGAGAGAAGGTCATCGGCGAAATCGAGCTTGCGGCGCGGTTTCTGACCGGTCCCATCGCCGCTATCACCGGAGCCAATGGTAAAACTACCACCACCACCCTCGCCGGTGAAATCCTCGCAGCCGCCAAGCTTCCCGTGCTTGTAGGCGGCAACATCGGCACGCCCGCCATCAGTTTTGTGGATCAGGCTAGCCCGAGAACCTGGATCGTCCTCGAAGTTTCCAGCTTTCAGCTCGAGACCATCGTCGACTTCCATCCACGCATCGCGGTGATCCTGAATATCACGCCCGATCATCTCGATCGCCACAAGACTTTCGCGAATTATGTCAATGCCAAGGCGCGCGTCTTCGAAAACCAGCGGGCCGAAGATTTCACCATCTTGAACGCCGACGATGCGACCACCGCCGGCCTCGCCGATCGCACTCGCGCTGAGGTCGTCCGCTTCAGCCGCAAGAAGGAAATGAACTATGGAGCTTTCGTTCACGACGGGCGCATCTTTTTCCGCGACGGCCAGTGCCAGAGCGAAATCATGTTGCTCTCCGAAATCTCGCTGAAAGGCGCCCACAATCTAGAAAACGTTCTCGCAGCCATCTGCGTAGGCATGCTGGCCGGCTGCCAGCCCGCCCAAATCCGCCACTGCCGTCCAGAATTTCAAAGCCGTAGAGCACCGCCTCGAATTCGTAGCCAATGTCGCCGGGGTCGATTACTACAACGACTCGAAAGCCACCAACGTCGACGCCACCATCAAAGCCCTCGAATCCTTCCCCGCCAACATTCACCTTATTCTCGGCGGCAAAGACAAAGGCAGCGACTACACGGTCCTTAACGTTCTGCTCCGCGAGCGAGTAAAGCGCGTCTACACCATCGGAGCCGCCGCCGCCAAAATCGAATCACAAATCCACGGCGCCGCCGAAATCGACCACGCGGAAACTCTGGAAACTGCCGTCAAACATGCCGCCGCATCGGCTATCCCCGGAGATGTTGTCCTTCTCGCCCCCGCCTGCGCCAGCTTCGACCAGTTCCAGAACTATGAGCATCGCGGCCAGGTCTTCAAAGAAGCCGTCCGCGCGCTCGCCGAGACGCCAGCAAGAAAGTAGCGTCGGCCCCGGTCGGGTACTCTCTAAGTCTTGTCATTCCGAGCAAAGCGAGGAATCTCTAGCTTCTCTGCTCAAACCGTCCGACCGGAACCAACAAAGTTATCCCCCCGCCCACCTTCGCCGCCCGAATCCTCTCCGTGCCTCCGCCCCTCCGTGGTGAAATAGGTCAACCCCTGAACTTGTTTTCAGCTGAACATCTGCAGGACGAGAGTTTTGCACTGAGAACTGAGAACCGGGAACTGGGACCTGTTGCCATGGCCAAGCGCGTCAGTGTCGATCGCTGGATGTTCACCGTGACCGCGATCCTGGTCTTCGTCGGGCTGGTCATGATCTTCAGTGCCTCGGCCGTCATGGCCAAGGAGCGCTTCGGCTCGGCCTACGAATTCCTTCTGAAGCAGCTCATGTGGGCGGCCGCTGGCGTCGCCGTTATGTTCCTCGCCATGAAGGTCGACTACAAGCGTCTGCAGCACCCGGCGCTGGTTTTCACGTCGCTCGGCCTTACTACGCTTTTCCTGATTTCCGTCTTCTTCCTGGACCGCGCGCACGGCACCCACCGCTGGTTTCACCTCGGCCCGGTTTCATTCCAGCCGTCCGAGTTCGCCAAGCCCGCGTTAATCGTGTTTCTGGCGTGGTTCCTCGAAAACAAGCTCAAAGCCATGGACGACTGGCGCAACACTCTTCTCCCCGCCGTCGCGCCCACGGTCGTTTTCTTAGGATTAATCGTCTTTCAGCCCGATCTCGGCACGGCCATCGCCTGCGCCGGAATCACTGGCTGCATTCTCTTCGTGGCCGGCATCCGCCTGCGCTATTTCGGATACGCTTTCGCCGCCGCGCTCCTCCCCCTCTATTTCCTGATCTTCCACGTTTCGTATCGCAAAGACCGCATCCTGGCCTTCCTCAATCCCTACGCCGACCCGCAGGGCCGCGGCTTCCACATGATCCAGTCGCTCATCGCCGTTTCCACCGGAGGCATCACCGGCCTCGGCCTGATGGAAGGCAAGCAAAAACTCTTCTATCTCCCCGAGCCTCACACCGATTTCATCTTCGCCGTAACCGCAGAGGAGTTGGGCCTGGTAGGAGCGCTAGCCGTAATCATCTTATTCGCCGTTTTTCTCTGGCGAGGCACGCGCGCCGCCCTGCGCACTCAAGATAACTTCGGACGATTCCTGGCCGTAGGCATCACCAGCATGATCATTCTGCAAGCCTTCATCAACATCAGCGTAGTCCTGGGCCTGATGCCCACCAAAGGCATCCCGTTACCTTTCGTGTCCTACGGAGGCTCGTCGTTATTTGTAACCCTAGCCTGCGTAGGCGTGTTATTAAACATCACCAAGCAAGCGGAGTAACAGGAATCCCTGCAATGTCGAGAAGGTCAGAATTCAGTCTGGTTGTCCCGCAACTTCCTCGCAGTCAGACTGAGGTTCGCGTCAGGTCAAACCAGTACTTGCCTGCACAAGGTATAACAGGGTACATCTAAGTTCCGGGCACTTTCCGCTGGTTTTGAAATGATTGCCGAGGCACTCATATGGGCAAGGATCCGGCTCCCCGACTGAAACATGTTTCGCGTTCTTATCGTCGGCTTCGGTAACCCCCTCCGCTCCGATGACGGAGTTGGGTGGCATGTTGCACAGCGACTTTCCGGTGAACTCGCGCGCGCCGACGTTCTAGTCCTCGCCCGGCAACAACTGACACCAGAAATCGCCGACTTCGCTAGCCGCGTAGAAAAGGTCGTGTTCGTTGATGCTGCCCACAGCGGTGAACCGGGAAGTCTGCTGTGCCGCCGGGTTGTGCCTGCCGCCTTGCCCAGCCAGTATTCGCACGAGCTGTCTCCCGCAACCTTGCTAACGTTGGCGGAAAGGCTTTATGGCGGTTGTCCGCCTGCATACATGTTCACAATTGCAGGAGAGACCTTCGCCACCGGCGATGCCATGTCGCCGACGGTGTGTTCTGCGATCCCCACCCTGTTGGCACGAATCAAGCGATTTATCGATGGCGGCGAGGAAATGGACGGCGGCGGTATCGCAATCGAATAAGCTGGGGTCAGTTTGCGATTTCGTCCAAGAGCGCCCCATTCGCATTCAGCAACTGAATTCTCATCGCCAGCGAACCATCGGCATGGGTCGAACAACTCAGGCAGGGATCGTAGGCGCGCACAACCGCTGAAACATGGTTGAGCATCCCTTCGTTAATCTTCGCTCCATCCACATAATGTTCGGCGACTTGCTGCACGCTGCGCCCGATGGCCAGGTTGTTGTGCCCGGTGGCGACGATGAGGTTGGCCCAGGTGATGGCCCCTTCTTCGTTTACTTTGTAGTGGTGAATGAGCGTGCCGCGGGGCGCTTCGATCATGCCCACACCTTCCAGTGCGTTCACCGCGGCCGTCGCGCGCACGTGCGTGTCGAGGATCTGCGAATCGTTCAGCAGCGCTTCGATTCTCTCCAGGGCACAGAGGATCTCAATCAGCCGCGCATAGTGATAGAGAAATGCGCTGTGCGCGACCGTCCCGAAGCGCTCGCGAAATTCGCGGAGTTCCGCATCGGCTGCGGGCGTCCCGCAGGCATCGGCAGCATTCATCCTGCCCAGCGGACCGACGCGATACACGCCCGCAGGAAATCCCTGGGGCACAAAATAGGGGGCTTTCAAATAGGACTCGCGCAAGCTGGCTTCGCCTATCCATTGCTTGTAGTCCTCGGCGGCAATTTGATCCTGGACGATCTCGCCCGAGGCAGCGCGAAAACGCAGATTGCCATCGTAAAACTGCGCGTTGCCCTTGCCATCCACCAGTCCTGCGTACATGGTCGGAAACGAACCGAAGACTGCGATCTCCTCTTTATAGTTGTCGAGCGCCCGTTTGAAGAAAGGGATGGTGCGCTCGACAATAGCCTTCGCCGCCGGCAATTCGGAGAGAATGCGCTCGCGTACCTGCGCGGCCAAGGGCTGCGCGACGCCACCAGGCACGACCCAGGAAGGATGCACCCGCTCCTCTGCCAGCCCTTCCACAACCTGCAGGCCGAACTTGCGCAGTTCGATCCCATCGCGGGCCAGTTCCGGATAGTCGGCGATCACTCCAAGAACGTTGCGCCGCGCCGCGTTGGAACTCATTCCCAGAAGAAAGTCGGGCGCGGACAGATAAAAGAAACTGAGCGCGTGCGATTGCACGATCTGCGCGCAGTGCACCAGTTCCCGCAGCTTGCGCGCGGCGGGCGGAATCCTCACGGCCATGATCGCATCGCAGGCCTTTGCCGAGGCCAGCAGATGGCTGATGGGGCAAATCCCGCAAATGCGCGCGGTAATACCCGGCATTTCGTAGAAGGGGCGGCCTTCGGTGAACTTCTCGAAACCGCGGATCTGCGTCACGTGAAATTCGGCTCCCGACACGTGCCCTTCGTCGTCCAGGTGGATCGTGATTTTCCCGTGCCCTTCGATGCGGCTAATGGGCTCGATGGTAATGCGCTTCATCGCGCGCTCCTTATCCAAACTTCACCGGCTGGCCGGCCTCTGTCTTCCGCCCTTCCAGCAATTCGGTAATCAAACCCAGAATCGCCTTGGCGGGTGGTGGGCAACCGGGCAGCGAATGGTCTACCTTGACGAACTCGCGCAGCGGCCGTGCGTGCTTCAGCAGCGCGGGCACCCGGTCGCTGGGAATCAATTTTTTTTCTTCGGAGCCATCGATGTACACGCGCTGCAGCAGCTTGTTGACCGGGATGTTGTTGCGCATCGCGGGCACATTGCCGGTCACGGCGCAGTCTCCCAGGGAAACCAGTACTTGAGTGCGCTGGCGAATTTTCCGGATCTTGTTGAGATCATCCTGGGAACTGACCGCGCCCTCGACCAGCGTGACATCCACTTCCTCGGGAAATTCCTGCGCGTCCACCAGCGGGCCGTAGACGATGTCGATCTTGCGGCCCAGCGAGATAATGGCCGCGTCCATATCGAGTAGCGACATGTGGCAGCCGGAGCAGCCATCCAGCCACACCGTTGCCACTTTCACCTTCTTCATACCTGCGCTCCTCTTCTCTTCGCCAGCGACGTCACGGTGCCGAGTTTCTTCACCATTTCCTCGACCGCCCAGCCCTTCTCGGCGAGCGCGCCGGTCGGACACGCCTGTACGCACTTGCCGCAGTTGGTGCAACTGGTCGCCCGTCCCCATCTTTCATTCAGCTCGCTGGTAATGCGGGAGTGGATGCCGCGTGAGGTCACATCCCAGACGTGCGCGCCCTCCAGTTCCGCGCACACCCGCACGCAGCGCGTACATAGAATGCAGCGGTTGTGGTCCAGAACGTAGCGCGGATGCGAGGTGTCCACGCCCAGCTTGGGATAGTTGTAGGAAAACTCGACGGTATTGACGCCGAGCGACGTTGCCATGGACTGGAGTTCGCAATGTCCATTGGATACGCACACCGCGCAAGTGTGATTGCGCTCGACAAGCAATAATTCCACGGAAATCCTGCGATAGCGCGTCAGCCGCGCGGAGTTCGTGGTCACCGACATGCCATCCTGAATCGGAGTGGTGCAAGCCGGAAACAGCCGGTCCACGCCCGACACCTCTACCAGGCACACACGGCACGCGCCCACCGGCGTCAGGCCATCCAGGGCGCAAAGCGTGGGGATGTACTTCCCATTCGCCTGGGCTGCCTGCAGGATGGTCAAGCCTTCTTCGGCCGCGATCAGTTGCCCGTCAATACGGATTGACAGTTTTTTCTGTGCCAAAATCGGCTCCTTTCTCGCATCGCATGTCGCCAGTAGCCGCGCCGCTAGCCAACATTGACGCCCTTCACGTCGCAACGCAGGCAACGGCAAGCCTCATCCAGCGCCTCTTCGTGGGCCAGTCCGGTGACCACTTCGTCCTCGGAGCGAACGCGCATGATGGGCGCGAGTTCCTGTCCTGTATGGCGGCGGCTGGCGCTCGGTTCCTCGGGTGGAGTCTGCTCGTATTCAAAGTCAGGAAACAAACTCGCCCAGCGGTCCGCTTCCATCAACTGCCGGTCAATGTTGCGGGCGGCCTGCTTGCCATAACCCATGGCGCCAGAGACGTTCGAGGCGCCCGTGACGAGATCGCCCCCGGCGTAGAATTTCGGGCGGCTGGTTTCGAGCGTGAATCGATTGACATCGATGGTGCCGCCCTCCTTCAGCTTCAGGCCGGACTCTTTCGCAAGCTCTCCATCCACGCCTTCGCCCACCGCCAGAATCACAGCGTCGCAATCGAAGCGTTGGATTTCGCCGGTCGAAACCGGTTTCCTGCGGCCCGACGTGTCGTAAGCGCCCAGCCGCGTCTTCACAACCTCGATCGCCTTCACATTGCCCTTGCCATCGCCCATGATCCGATGGGGCGCGGCCAGGAAAACGAACTTGGCGCCTTCCTCGCGGGCGGCACTGGTCTCTTCTTCGATGGCCGGCATATCCTTCCGCTCGCGCCGGTAGAAAACGGTTGCCTCCGCCCCCTTGCGCAGCGCGGTGCGTGCCGAGTCAATGGCGGCGTTGCCGCCGCCGATGATGGCGACCCGTCGGCCGAGTGCGACTTGCTCGCCTGCCGCCGTCGCTTCCAGGAAGTTCAGCGCCCCGTACACTGCCTTCAGTTCGGTACCCGGCAACTCAACCCGGCTCTCCCGCCAGGTCCCTACCGACAGGAAAACCGCATCGAAGTGGTCGTCGAGTTCGCTGAATGTCAGGTCGGCGCCCAATTTCGTATTGAAAACGAACTTCACGCCCAGCCGCTCAATCAACGAAATCTCACGCTTCAGAATGCCCTTTGGCAGACGGTACTCGGGCAGGGCAAAGCGCAGCATTCCACCGGCTTCCGGTTTGCTGTCGTACACGGTAACGTCGTGGCCGAACAGGACCAGATAAAATGCCGCCGTCAAGCCAGCCGGTCCCGCGCCGACCACCGCGATTTTTCGCCCCGTCGCTTCCCGCATGCGCGCTGCGACCGCCTGAAACATCCCTTCGTACTTATCGGTAAGAAAAATCGAATCGGCGATGAAGCGGTGCACCTCGCGCATGTTGACGGATTGATCCTGAGTCTGGCGGCGGCAGCGGTTGTCGCAGGGATGCTGGCACACACGGCCCGTGGACGAAGGCAACGGGTTGTCGAGGACCACCGACAGAAACGCCTGTTCCAGCTGTCCTTCCTTATAAAGCGCGAGGAAACGCGGGATGTTCATGTGCAGAGGGCAACTGTTTTCGCACGGCGACAGCGACAGTTCCTCGCACACGCCGGCCGCACAGCGCCGGGCCAGAATATGATCTTCGAACTCGCCGCGGAAGTGGCGCAGCGTGGTCAGCACCGGATTGGGCGCGGTCTGGCCCAGTCCGCACAACGAGCAATCGCGAATGTAGCGGCTCAGTTCGTCGAGAAGCTCCACGTGGTGCGTTGTGCCTGCGCCCTCGGTGACGCGATTCAAAACGCGCAGACACTTGTTGAGCCCGACCCGGCAGGGGATGCACTTGCCGCACGACTCCGAGTGCGTGAACTCGATGAAATAGCGCGCCACATCCACCATGCAGTTGTCTTCATCCATCACCACCATGCCGCCGGATCCCATGATCGATCCCAGCTGCGCCAGACTCTCATAATCCACCGGGGTTTCGAACATTTCGTGCGGGATGCATCCGCCGGAAGGGCCGCCGGTTTGGATCGCCTTGACCTGACGGTTATCGGGTGCGCCTTCGCCAATGTCGTAAATGAAAGTCTTTAGCGATGTTCCCAGCGGCATCTCCACCAGTCCGGTGTTTTTGACTTTCCCCACCAGCGAGAAGACCTTCGTGCCCGAACTCTTCGGGCTGCCGGTTTCGGTGAACCACGCCGCCCCGCGCATCACAATGGGCGCGATGTTGTACCAGGTTTCCACATTGTTAATGCTTGTCGGCTTCCCCCAAAGACCTTTCTGCGCTGGGAATGGAGGCCGCGGGCGAGGCCGTCCGGCCTGCCCTTCGAGCGAAGCAATGAGTGCAGTCTCTTCCCCGCAGACAAACGCACCCGCGCCTTCTACCAATGTAATGTCGAACTTGACGCCTCGCCCGAGGATGTTTTCGCCGAGCATCCCGTACTCTCGAGCCTGCTCAAGCGCACGATTGAGTCGGTGTACGGCTAGCGGATACTCCGCCCGGACATAGATGATGCCTTCGGCAGCGCCCGTCACGTAGCCGCCGATGATCATGCCTTCCAGTAGCGAGTGCGGATCGCTCTCAATCTCGTTACGGTTCATGTAGGCGCCGGGATCGCCTTCATCGGCGTTGCAGATGATGTACTTCGGCTCCCCTTTCGCTTTGGCGAGAAATTCCCACTTGTTGCCCGTCAGATAGCCAGCGCCGCCGCGACCTCGCAACCGGGACGCCTTGATCTGCTCGATAACAGTCTCCGGACGTCCGTCGATCAGTACCTTGTACAGCGCCTGGTATCCGCCGACAGCAATGGAT
Source organism: uncultured Acidobacteriaceae bacterium (assembly GCA_963791085.1). GTDB lineage: Bacteria > Acidobacteriota > Terriglobia > Terriglobales > Acidobacteriaceae > Acidiflorens. Next base: position 2,833,554 of record CAWBQG010000001.1, read on the forward strand.
TCCTCGATATCATCCGGATTGATGATCCCACAATTGCGCAGCACGATCTTTTTCTGGCCTTTGAAAAACGGCACTTCATTCCAGACCGGGATCTCGTCATAGGCCTCTCCATACCGGACATGCCCGGTCAGGTGGTCCCACTCCTGGATCTTGCAATAAATGAGATCGGGGCTGAGATTGCCCTCTCCCACATCCTCCAGAATGCGGCCTGCATCATTGGCCTGGACTTTGCGCAAGATGACCAGCGGCTTTCCCGGCAGCCGCACGCTGACCAGCGGCTCCTGGAAGCATGCGCCAAAACAGCCGACGGGCGCGAGCACGATGTCGGCTCCGCTGCGCTCGATTGCTTGGGCAAACGCCTGGTAAAGACCCTCGGCTCCGTTCCCCTGTCCGCATGTGCCCATCCCCACGGTCAGGCGCGGTGCGGCCGGAACCAACTTGGCCAGGCCTGCCTCCCGCACTGTATTGAACGCTCCAATATCTTGAATCCGGGGCATTGTTACTCTCCCCCTCGAATCGTTGCAATCTCGCGCCGCACTGTGCGCTCGGTCGCGTGCCCGCAAATGCGGTGATTCACTTCGACGACCGGCGCCATGGCACACTGGCCGAAGCAGGCGACCGTCCGCACGGTGAACTTCCTGTCCGCACTCGTCAGCACCATTTTGTCGGCTTCGGTCCCGTCGCCCTCGCTATCCTCCAAGCCAAGTCCCAGGTCCAGTCGCGTACCTTGCAGCAGATTGCGCGAGCCGCGCGTATGACACGCCGTCCCCCGGCAGATGCAGATCGTGTTTTCTCCCTGGGGTTGCAAGTTAAACAGCGCATAAAACGTGGCCACGCTATAAATCCGCGCCAGCGGCGTTGCGGTCTTCAAGGCTATGTAACGCAGCGTTTCCAGTGGAAGATAGTTGTGCGGATTCCTTTCCTGCGCAGCTTCCAGAATTCCCAGCAAAGCTCCCGGGCGCCCCACGCGTTCGGTGACCAGCTTGTCAATAAGGGTTTGTTCGTCCTTGGAGAGCGGTGCCTGCAAAAGTGTGGACATTGCGCTCCTTTCCAACATCTCTCTCCTTTAAATCTACAAAGTTGCGGGCAAGTTCCATAGGTCCACAGGTACGTAGCGAAGTGACGGTGGTCACACGCTGCTGGAATAAGGAAGGAGTTGTCTTGTACGGTGCCCATCGTCGGAACGCACCTTCCGTGGTGGTTGACCGCAAAGGACTTGCTCGATTCTTCCGTCTTTCTCCCTCCATGCTCAGCCAGCTTCAGGCCCCAGCGCCGCAGATCGCCGTCCGCTCTGACCGGTTGTAGACGCGGGAACCGAATCCCGCGTCAGCGGCAACGAGGCGGCGGGCACCGACAACTGCTACGAACCAGAAGAGGTTTCCACCTGGGGAGGTTGCAGGTTGCGCTCAGCGCATCTAAATTAGATGCGAGAATTCGAGCGATACATGAAAGGGACCGTCCCAATTGAATCTGCCTCTGCATTCATCGACGAGAAGATCAAGCAACTTGGGGACTGGCGCGGGAAGGCGCTCGCGAGAGTGCGCGGAATCATACACGAGGCAGACCCTGAGATCGTCGAAGAACGGAAGTGGGTCAAGCCGACGTCGCCGGGGACTCCAGTGTTTTCCCACGGCGGCATCGTCTGTACAGGAGAGGCGCACAAGAACGTGGTCAAGCTGACATTCGCCAAGGGAGCCGCGTTGAAGGACCCTAAAGGTCTATTCAACTCCAGCCTCGAGGGGAATGTGAGGCGCGCCATCGACATCCACGAAGGCGAGAAGATCGATGAGGCGGCCTTGAAAGATCTCATCCGCGCTGCCGTGGCGCTCAATCTCAAGGGCAAGAGCAAGCCGAAGCCGCGGCGAAAATCCCCACCCCTTCGATAAGGTCAGGGACAAGCTCTAAATTTCGCAAAGAACGCGAAATCTAGCGTGGGACGCCCGGCAGCCCGCGGGCCGAACTAGCTCCATCGCAGGTTTCTTTCACAGGCCGGCCCTATGGAACCAAGCACTCCATGGGCGACATCAGTGATGACCCACTTCATGGCCAAGTGCGCGCGCTGGATTCCCTCAGCCGCGTAAGGGAATAGCGCATCTTCAGTTCGCTTGAATCCTCATCTCTTTCGAACGGCCGCATTGAGCGCCTCAAATAGAGCCGTATCGCTAAATGGCTTGAACAGGCATTTCCGGCTCGATGGTACTACGTCCAATTACACGTATGAACCGATTTATGAACAGCCACAGGCGGTCCAACGGACTACGACCACAGAGAGCTACAGCGACGCGGCGGCGGGCAATAGGCTATGGTCACTCGGCGTGGCCATTACCACTCCAACTCGTCGGTGTTCAAGGACGCTCTCTTGGGCTCAAGAATGGCGGCGGTTACCAGGCTGCTGTGGCCAGTGGCAACGGCAACAAAGGGGATACGCATGAGCTCAACGAACTCGTTTTGCAGAAAGAAGCTCAGCTCCCGGGGACGTAATTCTTCACGACTGGATATTTGTGCGGCGGTCTTGGTCTTCATTATTCTATTTGCCAGTGCCGGACTGGCCGGTTGCGGGTCAACCTCGGCGGTCTCGTCCTCTGGAAAAAGCTCTGAGCCAACGATCGCATCCTTTACGGCGGATCCGACCAGCATAAATTCAGGGACAAGCAGCACACTGAGTTGGGTGACAGCAGGCGCGACCAGCGTTGCCATCACTCCGGGCACATTCACGTCCACATCGGCGAGCGGTTCAACCAGCATGAGCCCAACGGCGACGATCACCTATACGCTGACAGCAACCAATGCCGCTGGCTCCGCCACGTCTACGCTAACCGTCACCGTAGACACGGCAAGCAAACCAGTGATCAGCGCCTTCACAGCTAGCCCCGCTAGTATCACTTCCGGTTCCAGCAGTACGTTGAATTGGGCGACAACCGGGGCGACGAGCATTGCGATCACGCCGGGAACACTCACGTCTACATCGGCAAGCGGTTCGACGAGCGTCAGCCCAACGGCAACGACTACCTACACGCTGACAGCAACCAATGCCGCTGGCTCGACCACATCCAGCGCAACAGTCACCGTAACCGAGTCCGGTGGTCCATTGGCGATTACTACCACTTCGTGCCCAGACGGTGAGCAAGGCGCGGCGTATGCGGGTTGCACAATCGTCGCCAGCGGCGGCTCCCCGCCTTATACGTATTCCACAAGCACGAATTCCAATTTCCCTCCGCTGCCTGAGGGGATGTCTCTGGGCGCAAATACGGGGATCATCAGCAGCTCGCTGATTGGCGGTCAAGGCACGTACACGCCCGAATTCGTAGTTACTGACTCGACAAGTACGCAGGCGACTCAGAACATCAGTATTGTCATCAGCGGCAATAACAAGTTCCTCGCAAACATCTTTCCGTCAACTTCTATTTTCCACCATCGAGTGGACGCAGCCACAACGGGCTTGCCCGTAGATACTTCCCCAGCAGCGCCTATGTACAGCGGCTATCTGTCAGCGACGGTCAAGCCGTTCTTCGGGAACAATTCGAATGCTCCCTTTCCGAACGGAATACCGGCCATTGAAGTTCCTTACAATCAAACCTTTGTTTCGGTTACAACCACCTTTTATCAATCTTACTTTACCTCTGCTCCAATTCCAGCGAATGCCCCGGTGGAAGGCACGAGTAACTCCAACGGCGATCGACACGTTTTGGTCTATCTGGAGGCAGGCGGGGGAAACGATCCTGCCCTTTATGAGATGTGGCAGGGAATCTACGAAGTCGGCGGTTCCTGGACTGACTCCTCGAACGCGCTTTGGCCCGATGTAACTACGAATAATCTGACACCGCAAGGCAACGGAACATCGGATGCCGCCGGACTTCCTGTAGGGCCGCTGCTCGCCAATGCCGACGAGGTGATCGGCGCCGGCACGCCTAACTCACCGATCGGTACCATTCAGCATCCCATCCGATTCACACTCAACCATATGTTGAACTACTGGGTCTGGCCTGCTACGCAAACAGCGGGCGTGGGGAGTTGCACGGCAACGGGAGGGAGTTCGATTCCCGTGGAATCGGAAATATCGCAATCTTCTCCGCCAGTAAGCTGCAGCATGACCGGACCCGCTGGGGAGATCTATCGACTCAAGGTTTCGGTGTCAACTCCTTCCTGTGCCTCCACCAGTCCACAAGCGGCCATTATCATCACCGCATTCCGAAACCATGGCATCATCCTGGCCGACAACGGGGACAGCGGCGGGCTAATCGGCACTCCCGACGCCCGCTGGAACGATAACGATCTTGCGTGCCTTACCAGTCTCACCTTGTCGGACTTCGAGCCTGTGAACGTCTCGGGCCTCATGGTCAGCAATGACAGCGGCGCCACCAGTCATTAGCCGTTTTCGGATTGTCGGGCGCTACAAAGCCGATCAACTGCCGCGAGCAACCAAGCCCTTCGGCGATTGTCATACGTCGCTGGGATCACACGGCCTCACCCCTCTTAGCGCGCATGTGGAGCGAACCAAAGAGTCTGGGTGGTTGAGCAGAACGCTGGCCGAGCATTCAAACCTCGGCTGGTCAACCTAGTAGTCAAGCGTCTCCTGTGTCGCCGTGACATGCAGACCGTAACCGCATTTTGGGGTTGTGCTCGACCCTGCGGGAGCAGTAGTCCAACTCGGACTCGAAACCGCCTTCAGGTTCTGGTCATACAGATGTGTGGTGAAGACAGTGCTCTTATTGCCTTTGGGGTAATCCGTGCATTTCGTGACTCCGTAAACTTCCATCACCCCGCCGAATGCCCAATTCCAAATTTGCCCATCGCTCGGAGTCTTACTCAGCGTTGTTTTCTTTCCCGTGGTCTTATCTTCACTTATCACGTTCCACTTGGCGCAGTAATGCGCTCCCGCTTTGCAGGTGGAGCTGATCGTCCCCAGAATTGTGTCGCCGGGGCTGACATTGACCGGCGTGCTCTCCACCGTGATGCCCGACAGGCAGCAGTTCCAGCTGGCCACCGCCCAAGGTCCCGGCGCATACCACTGCAGCACGGGCTGCAGAATGCTTTGCACAGCGCTTATGTCTTCCAGGCCAGGAAAGAAAAACAAAGTCTCGCCATTATTGATCGTGGGCAGCGGCGGCACCGGCCATGACGAGGTAACTTTGGCGAACGATGTCGTCGTGGTGGTCCATACGCTTTCAAGCCAGCCATTCACCGCGGGAACGTCTGTTCCGCGCGGCTCCGCCGTGTCTGACACGATCGCTCCCGTGGGTGAGAAACGCGGATAATTGCAAACGGGGACGTTCGCATCGGCCGTTCCATCCACATGCTCGATACGCCCATCCGCCAGCAGGGTTTCTCCCTCCGCGATGTGCAGGACGCACGAGGGATGAAAGTAACCGAACGGCGTGATCACGTACCCTTCCGGCACTTGCGGCGGCCGGTTCGGTCCAGCCACGGCGAGGTTGTTGGCGAAACTCGGCACACCCGTCTGCGCAATTAGTGAGGCAGACATAAGAAGGGCAGCCACAACAGCCAAGCCAGCCAGAGAGCAACTCTTGAACCGCCGAGAAACCTCAGTCATAGTCAATCTCCTAATCGTGGAAGTGAATCAAGCGAGGATGGTTGCTTCTGGCGGGCAGTATGCCCCAGGCACAAAAGAAAGAAAAGGGGAAATATTCGGACCCGTGTGCAAGGGTGGTTCGGCTCAATGCGATCAAGCCTGCGAATGCTTAGCTCTGTGCTTGAGCGCAGTCGAAGGGCGGTCTCCGTGGTAGATTCTGAAGTTGACCATGCGCGTCATCATCGCAGGCGGAGGCACTGGCGGACACGTTATCCCCGCCCTCGCCATCGCCCAGCAACTCAAAAAGCAATTCACCGCTGAAGTGCTTTTCATCGGCACCGCCCGCGGCATTGAGACGCGCCTCGTCCCGCAAGCCGGATTCCCCCTCGAACTCATCCAAGTCGGCGCGCTAAAAAATGTCAGCCTCATGACACGCGCGAAAACCATGTTCGATCTGCCGCGCGCCCTCTGGACCGCAGGCCGCATCGTCTCCGACTTCCGGCCCGACGTCGTCATCGGAGTCGGAGGCTACGCCTCTGGCCCCGCCATGCTGGCGGCCATTCGCCGCCGCATCTCCACGCTGGCCTTCGAGCCCAACGTAGTTCCCGGATTCGCCAATCGCCTGGTTGCCCGCTTCGTCTCGGCCGCGGCCGTGCATTTCGAAGAGACTTGCCAGTATTTTCCCAACTGCAAGGTGACAGGCGTTCCGGTGCGCCAGGCTTTCTTTCAAATCGAACCTAAAATTCCGGACGGAGTTCCCACGCTGCTTGTCTTCGGAGGCAGTCAAGGAGCGCACGCGATCAATCAGGCCATGATCGAATCGCTGCCCGGATTGCGGGCGAAAACTCCCGCCATCCACATCATCCATCAAACCGGCCAGCGCGATTACGACAGCGTTTTTGCCGCCTACCAGCGGTCGGGCATGATGAAGACGGGCGAGTCGCCCGTCGCTCCATTCGGCGAAGTCCACAAGTTTATCGACGACATGCCCGCGACCTTCGCCCGCGCCGATTTGCTCGTCTGCCGCTCGGGCGCCAGCACGGTTGGAGAAATAACCGCTGCCGGCAAGCCCGCGATCTTTGTGCCATTCCCGCGTGCCGCCGACGGCCACCAGAATGTCAACGCCCGCGCCCTGGAACGCGCTGGGGCCGCTGTGGTCGTAGAAGAATCCAACCTCGAAGCCGCCTATCTGGTCGAGACTATTGTCGCCCTGCTCGGCGATCCCACCGGCCTGCGAAGCATGTCGGCTGCGGCAAGGTCGCTGGCCCATCCGAAAGCAGTCGAGGAGATCGCGGAGATGGTAAGAGAGCTGGCCGGGGACCTCGCTTCTACGGATGCACGCTGATCGACGCTGATCAAAGCATCTCAGAAGAGAACCCCTGGACCCAATGAGCACGAAGGCCCGCTTGGGGCAGTCACTTCCGGGAATGGTCAACCGGAAGATGCCGCGATCGCTTCCCATAGGCGGACTTGCCGGTACTGATCCTCACATATTATGCTGGCGCTAAGCTGCCCAGGTTGAAAACTCTGTACGAAATCAAGGAGAAAAAATGTCCAAAGTCAATGTGCTTGCTTTCGCAGCTCTCACAACTGCCCTTTTGTGCTGTGCACCTGTGGCGCAAGCCCAGGTTGCGGTCGGCGTAAATATCGGACCGGCTCCCGTGTGCCCTTACGGGTACTTCGACTATGAACCGTATGACTGTGCTCCTTACGGCTACTATGGGCCTGACTGGTTTGTTGGCGGGGTGTTTCTCGGAGCTGGCCCCTGGTTTCACGGCCGTCACGGTTTTTTCGGCCATGTCGACAACCGCTTTGATCCTCATCACGGTTACGTTGGGCCGCTGCCCGAGCGCGGGGCGCAACGCTTCAACCACTTCCAGGGAAACGAGGCGCGGGATGGGCGAGGCAACGTAGGCAACGCTGGCCATGAAGCGAAGGCTGAACACGCCCTCCCCGGATATCGGGGTGGTGGCCATGCTGGTGGACATGGCGGCGGGCGCCACTAGAGCGTAATTCGCTTTAAACGAGAGACGAGATAAGGCGCCGCGTGGCGTCTCATCTCGCTTGGACTGCGGTAAAACAACAAAGTCGCAGAGAGGGGCGGAGAATCCCAGCAACCAGACCGGGGGTTTTGAGTGCTATCGCCTGCTATCGACAGCTAGCTGGATAATTTAAGAAGTTCTATTACCATCTTCCCGATGCCGCGATCAAAGGTCATGTGTGTCCTTTTGCTGGTTGGGGCCGCCGTTCCCGGCACGGCAACGACGAAGATGCCTCCTGTGTTAGCTGCTTGCTCGGCATTTGCTCCTGATGGCACTTCCGCGATGGCTACTATCACCGGGGATACGCTCGAACTGACGGTGGCGGATTTGTCTGGTCAGAACTCGAAGCTGACGTTGCCGCTGAAACATCAAGCGCAGCAGTCGCAACTTGATAACCCTGCCGACCGTTGGCGGGTCTACAACTGCTCACTCTTCTTCAACAGCACGAGCGGTTTGGTCGCTGTGGGTATTACGACAGAGTCCGAGCCGCCCCAAAGGCTTCAGGTCGCAGTTGCCGATTTTAGGACGGCGAAGTGGCTCTCCGACTTCGATGTTGAGCCCCGCAAAGACTTGGGTTCAAGAACGAATCTGGCTGGCTTTCTCAGCGACACACACTCAGTTGTCGTCATTCGAAGCTGGAATTCTTCAGAAAGCGAATCCATTGCAACACTCTTGTTGAGCACAGGTGGAGAGCAACTCCCGACTCAGCCTCCAGTTCGGGTGCTGTCGGAAACTCTCTTGCCCTTTTATGCAGACCCCCATAACAATCGGCTCTGGGTATTCCACTGCACCGTAATTTCGGCACGCGCCTCCCAGCAGCCATTTTGCTCAATCGATGAGACGAACTTGGCTGGGGAACAAGCGTTGAGTGCGAAATTCGACCCAAGCCGTTCAGGACTAAAACGCACCGACCTTTGGGAGATGCCGAGCACGTTCGCAGCCCCCGACCAGAGCACTGTCCTGATTGCGGCAAGCGATACAGTGTGGGGAGTGGACATGGACACCCAACGATTGACCCGCTTTGTTTTGCCGCACAACCACTTTCTGAAATGGAATTTCGAGCACGATGGAGCTATCTCCCCTGATGGGGCTGCCTTCGGCTTTCTGTTTGGTCAATACAGAATCGCGTTCCCGTACATCGTCGATAATTATGTCTCCGAAGGCGATGACGTTGTGGTTTTGCAGGTCAACCCGCTGCGGCTGCTTGGGGTCGTGAGGCGCAATGGCGTGAAATACACAAGAGGGCTGTCGATTGACCATCGAAACGGGAAGACGAGGGTTCTCGTGTACCGACAAGACCACTGGGAGCGTCACGACTTTCCTGACGTTCAGCCCTGACCCGAGGACTTCGAGCAAACCTCACTTGGTGGAAAATCTCGATTACGCTCACTGACTGCTCACTGTGTCCTTTTAAGGAAGCGCTCCCTCCTTTTCTCCGCGCCCTCTGCGTCTCGGCGGCGAAATGTTTTATGATCAGCGTGCGCCCGCGTTGGCGCGGACGGCAAAATCAATTTTGGCCAAAACATGTTCGCCAAGATCCAGCGCATCCATTTCGTAGGCATCGGCGGTATCGGCATGAGCGGCATCGCCGAGGTCCTGCTGAATCTTGGCTACAAAATCTCCGGCTCCGACCTGAAGGGTTCCGCTGTCACGCTGCGGCTGGCGACTCTGGGAGCACAAACCTTCGAGGGCCATCAGGCGGCCAACATCAGCGGCGCTGACGTTGTCGTCACCAGTTCCGCTATCTCGATCGACAATCCTGAAGTCGCTGAAGCGCGACGCCTGCACATTCCCGTGATCCAGCGCGCCGAGATGCTGGCCGAACTGATGCGCCTGAAGTACGGCATCGCCATCGCCGGCATGCACGGCAAAACCACCACCACCTCGATGGTGGCCGCAGTGCTCGCCGCCGGAGGCCTCGATCCCACTGTAGTCGTCGGTGGCCGCGTCGATGCCCTGGGCTCGAACGCACGACTCGGCAAGTCGCACTACCTGGTTGCCGAAGCCGACGAAAGCGACCGCTCGTTCCTCAAGCTCTCGCCGATCCTCTCCGTCGTCACCAACATCGATCGCGAGCACATGGACTGCTATCGCGACATGCGCGACGTGCGCCGCACCTTCCTCGAATTCATGGAGCGCGTCCCGTTCTACGGCATGGTTGTCGGCTGCCACGACGATCCTATTCTTCAGCGCCTGCTGCCGCGCGTTCACCGCCGAGTAATGACATACGGAACCGGCAAAGGCTCGGATTTTCTCATTCGTCCGAATGCGCCAGCCGTCCCTGGCACGGATCCTCGCCCGCTCAGCCGTTTTCAAGTCACCTGCAAGGAGAAAGACCTGGGAAACTTTACTCTTCATGTTCCCGGCATCCACAACGTGCTGAATGCCACGGCGGCGATTGCCGTCGGCACCGCGCTCGACGTTCCGGCCGATCAAATCCGCACCGCGCTCGACGCTTTCCGCGGCGTGGATCGCCGCTTTCAGCTCAAGGGCAAAGTTGCGGGAGTCAGCGTGGTGGACGATTACGGCCATCATCCCACCGAAATCCGCGCCACACTTGCTGCCGCGCACCAGTGCGGTTTCCGCCGCGTCCACGTCCTCTTCCAGCCCCACCGCTATACGCGCACGCGCGATCTGATGAACGAATTCGCGACCGCCTTCGCCGACGCCGACTCGCTCTTCGTCCTCGACATTTACGCCGCCAGCGAGAAGCCGATCGAAGGCATCACGGCCGAAGCTCTTACCGAGCGAATCGTAGCCGCCGGAAAACGAGATGTTTCGTACGTTCCTTCGTTTGCGGACTCCGCCGAAACAATCGCCGCCGTCGCTGAACCGGGCGACATGATTCTCACCCTCGGTGCCGGCAGTGTGTCGCAACTCGGTCCGGTCGTTCTCGAAATGTTGGGGAAAAGGTCGCTGGCCGTCAGCCGTTAGCCGCCTGCCGTTGTCGGTCTTTCTTCGCATCCCGGCCGTACCGCTTGCCGGCTACTGGCCACCGACCGCCAGCCGCTGTTTTGTACTGTTGACCTTTTCTTACCCCGACCGTCCAATGCGAAAGACGGTGAGGTTCCCATGAACACGCACAAAGCAGCTTATTTATTGGCTCTTGTAGTTCTAGCGTTCGGCCTCCACAGCGAGTACGGGCATGGGGCATTCCCGGCTGTCCATCAGGCCGCGGACCGGGCCGGTTCCAGGTTGTGCCGGCTGGCTACGCACGCCGAGCGAGCCGTTGCCCTGGCAAAACTGCTTACCGTCAGGCCAGTTGTCGCCGACGACGATCTCGTCGCCGCCGTCAATACAAGGGAACTGGCCGAAGATCAGGCCGCGTTGTTAAGCGAGCAGGCTCGGAGCCAGGTTGAATCGCTTCGTGACCGGACTCAGGACAGTACCGAACTCCTGCGCGATCAGGTTCGCGCTCGGACGGCGATGATTCACACTCTGGTTGACCTTGATCGCGCCCGGATCGATCAGGCTCGCATGCGGGAGCGCGCCCAAATCCTCATCCGCAATGCGGCGAACCGTCGCGTCATGGCGATCAACCCCAGCAGTTGCTCCAGCACCGGCAGTCGAGCTGCGATCGCGTTCCGGATCGAGTCCACAGATGGCGATGGGGATTCCGACTAAGATTTACGAGGCCGCCCCCGGCACTCAATTTTGCACTGTCTCATTTCGCGAAAACCCGTTATAGTAATTTTGCTCAGCGGTTTTCTGTCGACAACTGACCCGAACGCGTGGCGCGGAAATTCAGTTCCACTGCCGTCCAGGAAGAGTTGTATCCCGTTCCCGGTTCTCGCGAGCGTGATGCTTCGGAACGCGAGCCTCGCGCACGCGAGCCCTTCGACGACTCGCGTCTCATAGATCTTGAAGCGGAGCAGGAATCTCCGTTCCTGCGCGGGCAAAAGCGAGTTAACGTCCGCCGCGGATCGCTCCCGAAAAAAACCGCCAACGGCCTGAAGTGGGCCGCGCTGGCCCTTGTCATTCTTGCCGTCGTCGGCGCATTCAGCGCCGGCCTGTATCGCTACGGCAAACATTCCTGGCGTTTCCGCATTGATTCCAGCGATCAGATCGAGGTCGCCAACGCCCAGCACGTGACGCGCGCGCAAATCATGGACGTAATGGGCGGCGACATCGGCCGCAATATTTTCTTTGTTCCACTTGCCCAACGGCAGCAGCAACTCGAGCAGATTCCATGGGTGGAATCGGCCAGCGTGATGCGCTTCGTGCAGAACCGCCTGCGCATCGAGGTTCACGAGCGCACTCCTGTGGCCTTCGCCCGCATTGGCGCGCACATTTCTCTGATTGACGCCGGGGGCAACCTGATGGAACTGGCGCCCGGCCCCAGGCACAAGTATTCCTTCCCGGTGATCACCGGCATGAACGCGAGCGAGCCGCTATCCACGCGCAGCGCGCGCATGAAGAACTACAACGACCTGATGCAGCAGCTCGATTTCGGAGGCGCGCGCTACTCGCAGGACATCAGCGAAGTGGACCTCACCGACCCCGAGGACGTAAAAGTGATGAGCGCCGATTCCACCGGCGGGGTCCTCGTCCATCTCGGTAACAACAACTACCTGCAGCGCTACAAAGTCTATGTCACCCACGTCGAAGCCTGGCGCCAGCAGTTCGAAAAACTCGACTCGGTGGATTTGCGCTACGACGGACAGATCATCGTGAACCCCGATCTGCAGGGCATCGTGCGGCAACCTGCTCTCACGCCCGCCGCTGCCAAGGCCGCGCTCGCCGCGGGTGTGAAAAACGCCGCCATCGTGAATTATGAGAAGTACGTGACTCGTCCCGCGCCGCTCGGCCCCGCCAACAAGCCGGCTGAACCGAAGTCGAAAGCGGCGGCAAGAACCGCGGCGAACGGCGGATCAAAACCCGCTCCCAAAACAGCCGCCCATCGGACGGCGAAGGCAAAAGCGAAGGCGGTTGCCAGAAATTCCGCCGGCTCGCATCCGGCTGCGCCGCCTGCGACGACATCGCCAAAACCCGCTCCCTCAGGTCCCAGGCCCGCCGCCACCCTCGCTGGAAGCCAGAAGAAACCCAGCCCCGCTATCCCGAAGGAGACGCCGCAGAACTAGCGCCCAACATGCCCAGCTACGCGCCCAATTTCATCACTGCGATTGACGTAGGCAGCGCCAAGACCAGCGTCCTGGTCGCGGAGTTGAGCGACAACGGCCTGCGCTACCGCGGGCACGGCATCAGCGATTCGCGCGGCCTGCGTAAAGGCGTGATCGCCGACCTCGACAAAGCTGTCGCGAGCATTCAAAAAGCTGTCGAGGTCGCCGAGGACGTCGCTTGCATTCCCATCGAGCACGCCATCATCGGCATTGCTGGAGCCCATATCCGCGGTATGAATAGTCATGGCGGCATGACTTTTGGTGTGCGTTCCCGCGAAATCGGCCGCGACGAAATCCGCCAGGCCGTCGAAAAGGCCCGCACTCTTCCCCTTCCTGCTGACCGCGAGATCCTCCATCTGCTTCCGCAGGAGTTCATCCTCGACGATTCGCCGGGCGTGCAGGATCCCACCGGCATGATGGCGGCGCGTCTGGAAGTTCGAGTTCATATCGTGACCGCGCTGTCGGGCGCAACTCAAAACCTCGTCACCGCCGTGAACCGAGCCGGCGTTCATGTCGACGACACCATCTTTGAGCCGCTGGCCTGCGCGGATTCCGTCCTCCGCTCCGACGAGCGCGAACTCGGCGTCTGCCTGGCCGACCTCGGCGCGGGCTCCTGCGATCTGGTCGTCTTTCAGCAAGGCGCGGTCGCGCACACTGCCGTCATTCCGATCGGCGGCGATCACTTCACCAGCGATCTTTCGATCGGCATGTGCACGGGCCTGGCCGACGCTGAAATGCTAAAGAAAATCTTCGGCAACGCCGTTCCCACCCTCATTCCCGAGGGCAACGAAGTCGAAGTCCCCTCGGTCGGCGACCGGCCCTCGCGCATGATGCCCCAGCGCATGATCGGAGAAATCCTCGGCCCGCGTGCCCGCGAACTGTTCGAACTGATGCGGGAAAACCTGCGCCAAGCCGGCGTTTTAGACCACTGCATCGCGGGCTTTGTTTTAAGCGGAGGAGCCTCGCGCCTGCCCGGCTTGCTCGACGTGGCCGAATCCATTCTGCGCAAGGCCGCGCGCCTGGCCTCGCCCACGCCGATGGCAAAAATGCCGGCGTTCCTGGCCGAACCCGAATTTGCGACCACCCTGGGCATGGTCTATTACGGCCACCGCGCACGATTGGCAAGAGGCCTGCAAGAGCCGGGGTTCGGATCGAGGATGAAAGCCCTCTTCGCAAAAAGGGGCGCTTGATCGTGTGGCGCGGACGCTCTTGTCCGTGCAGCCGGGCGCAGCTCGGCAAAAGGTGTTGAAGGTAGCGCCGGCGACTCGCCGGCAAAAGTTGAGCTCGGAGCTAGAGGGTAGCAGTCAAGAACGAGTTGCGAACGACGAAGGACGAACGACCAACGACGAGGTGGTGACATGATCGAAGACAACGGACTCCGCATCAGCTTCAACGAAGACGCCCGCAACGACGCACGCATCAAGGTCATCGGTGTCGGCGGCGGCGGCAACAACGCCGTCAACCGGATGATTGACTCCGGCATGGAGCACATCGAATTCATCGTGGCCAACACCGACCTGCAGGCCCTCCGCATGTCGCGCGCCGCCACCAAGATTCAGCTCGGCGTGAAGCTGACCAACGGACTCGGCGCTGGCGCCAATCCTGAAATTGGCCGCAAAGCGGCGCTCGAAGATTCCGACAAGATCATCGAAGCTCTCGAAGGCGCCGACATGATCTTCGTCACCGCCGGCCTTGGCGGGGGCACCGGCACCGGCGCCACTCCCATCATCGCTTCCCTCGCCAGCGAAATGGGCGCGCTCACCGTCGCCGTCGTCACCAAGCCCTTTGCCTTCGAAGGCAAACGCCGCATGCAGCAAGCCGAGCGCGGCGTCTCAGAACTCATGGAGTCGGTCGACACCACCATCGTCATCCCCAACGAGAAGCTCCTTGCCGTCGCCGAAAACGCCGGCTTCTTCGAGTCTTTCCGCATCGCCGACGACATTCTCCGCCAGGGCGTGCAGGGCATCTCCGACATCATCACCATCCCCGGCATCATCAACCGCGACTTCGCCGACGTGAAAGCCATCATGGCCGGCATGGGCTACGCGGTCATGGGGACCGCTACCGCCTCCGGCCCGAATCGCACCGTCGAAGCTGCCCAGCGCTCGATCGCTTCGCCCCTGCTTGAAGCCGGTGCCATCGACGGAGCCCGCGGAATTCTCATCAACATCACCGGCTCCAGTTCGCTGAAGCTCGCTGAAGTGCAGCAGGCCTGCACAATCATTCAAGGCGCAGCTCACGAAGACGCAAACATCATCTTCGGCGCTGTGCTCGACGAAAAAATGAAAGACGCGGTCAAGATCACCGTGATCGCCACCGGCTTCAAAGAGTCCGAGATGCGCCGCCCGCGCCACAGCGAGGCCTTCGACCCGGTCATAATTCACAGAGAAGTGCCGCGCCATCGCGATCACTTCCACGTGACCGACCACGCCGATGACTTCTCGGATGGAGCGACGGGCGCCCTCGCCCGTCACGCCGAATCATCCGACACCGAAAATGCAGGCAATCGCGAATCAGCCTTCGAGCCCGAGCCGGCGTTCGAACCTGACCCCGAGCCCGTGGCGTTCGAGTCAACCATGCCGCCGCCCTCGAGCTTCAACTCGCAGCAGGCGGAGGTAGTTTCGCTCGACGGGTTGCGCTCCGCCGCACCAAACTACCAACTTGAGGACCTTGATGTCCCAGCCTTTCTGCGAAAGCGCAACGACGTGATGTAGAGGAAGCCCCAAGCTTAAGGCTTTGATTTGAGGCTGCGCGGGGGCCGTCAACCGCGCAGCCTCACTCTGTACCCGGCAGTTGCAGTCTGCGGCCACAGGGTTGAAGCTGCAGAGGTTCCCTCAGCGGCTTGACTTTGGCGTTCGTCCGGCGCAAAATTCCGTTTATCGTGGGGTTGCTGAGTTCCTGATTCAGATCAGGCCTTCCTTTTCTCAGCCCCGAAGCCCATTGTTCGAAGGAGATTTCCCATGAGCACTGCGCAGGCTCCCCAGCTTGATATGGATAAACTGAATGCCTTTATCGGCCGCTTCGTCACCGATCTTGGCGCCGCGGTTCACACCGGCATGGTTGTTATCGGAGAGAAGCTCGGGCTTTACAAGACACTCGCCGGTGGTCCCATGAGTTCGTCCGAACTCGCCGCCAGGACGCAGACCGATGAACGCTACTTGCGTGAATGGCTCGCCTCGCAAGCCGCTGGAGGCTACATCACCTACGACGAACAGACGGACAAGTTTAGCCTCACAGAAGAGCAAGCGTTCACGCTGGCGAAGGAAGACAGCCCCGCCTATCTACCCGGCGCGTTTGAGCTGGCGTTGGGCTCGCTCGCCGCAGTTCCTCGCATCGCGGACTCCTTCCGCACCGGCGCCGGCATGGGCTGGCATGAACACGTAGACGGAGTGTTCCACGGATGCGAGAAGTTCTTTCGTCCCGGCTATGCAGCCAATCTGGTCACCTCATGGATTCCGGCGCTCCATGATGTCAAGCAGAAACTCGAAGCCGGAGCTCGCGTGGCCGACGTCGGTTGCGGAAAAGGTGCTTCCACCTTACTCATGGCACAAGCATTCCCCAAATCCCGCTTCTGTGGATTCGACTATCACGACAAATCCATTGAAGCTGCGCGCGAGTTGGCCAGGCGCGACGGTGTCGCGGACCGCGTTACGTTCGATGTCTCCAAGGCCAAGGACTACCCGGGCAAAGACTACGATTTCGTGGCCGTCTTCGATTGCCTGCATGACATGGGCGACCCGATCGGCGCCGCCGCGCACGTCCGGCAATCTTTGGCGAAGGATGGAACCTGGATGATCGTCGAGCCTTTTGCCAACGATCGGTTGAAGGACAACCTTAATCCGGTGGGCCGGGTGTACTACTCTTTCTCCACCCTGCTGTGTACGCCTTGCTCCCGCTCCCAGGAAGTCGGGCTCTGCCTGGGCGCGCAAGCCGGCGAGTCACGCATTCGAGAAGTCGTGACCAAAGCCGGGTTCAGCCGCTTCCGCCGGGCGACAGAAACGCCTTTCAACATCGTCTACGAAGCGCGGCCGTAATTGAGCGCAACGAGGTGAGGTCGAAGCGTGAGTGTTCACGCTTCACATTCCTCTAGCCCATTTCCCCAGGAACCTGCATACTTGAACTTCGATCCTTGAACTTACCAGCCAACACACTGCCAAGCGCACCTCCCGCTGTACGCCGCCGTCGCCGCGTTGCACCAGCTCTCTTCTTCGGTCTTCTGGTCGTACTGATTCTCCTGCTGCTCGCCCGCCCTGCCTTTATTCACCTTCGCGCCGCCGCGCTATTGCTGCGGATCGAGAATCCGCAGCACTGGGGCACGCTGGCCTGCTTCGATACCTATCCGATCGAGGAGAAGCTGACCGAGGTGCCCACGCCAGTCGGCCCGACCCGCGCGCGCCTGTATATTCCCCAGGGCGTCGCCAACCCGCCCGCGATGGTCATCGTGCACGGCGTACATCACCTTGGCATCGACGAGCCCCGCCTCGTCGCATTTGCGCGTGCCATGTCGGCTAGCGGGATCCGTGTACTGACGCCGGAGTTAGCCGACCTCGCCGACTACCAAATCGACAGCCGTTCTATCGACCTCATCGGATATTCCGCCGGCCATCTTTCAGCGTCCGTCGGTCAAAAGGTCGGCGTGCTCGGCATCAGTTTCGGAGGAGGATTGTCTCTCATCGCCGCCTCCCGCCCGCGATACTCGCATTTCATTCGTTTTGTGGTTTCGGTCGGTGCGCATGACGACCTCGAACGCGTGTCCCAGTTCCTGATCACAAACACGATCTTGCGGCCTGACGGCGTGACACTGCACATGCAGGCGCATGAATACGGGCCGCTGATCCTCATCTATTCCCATCTGGAGGATTTCTTCCCTCCCGCCGACGTCAGTACCGCCCACCAAGCGCTTCGGCTTTTGCTATGGGAGAAGGTTGACGAATCGAAAATAGTTGCCGCTCAGCTCAGCCCGCCTTCTCGTCAGAAAATGGACTTGCTCTACAAACACGATGTGGATGCGCTGGCCGGCGAGATGCAACAGTCGATTGCGCGCCATCGTGCAGAAATGGCACCCGCTTCTCCGCACGGGCAATTGGGATCCTTGCACCTGCCCGTCTTGCTCTTGCACGGAGCCGCGGATAACGTGATCCCGCCCTCGGAGATGCTCTGGCTCGGACAGGACATTCCGTCCGGATTGATCAAAGACGCGCTCATCAGTCCAGCCCTCAGCCACGTTTCGATGGAGAGCAAACCCTCCTTCGTCGACAATCTTCGCCTTGTGCACTTCATGGCTCAGATGCTGGAACTGACTGACAAACGGTGATATCCGCCAACTTCGGACTCCAGCGCGCGGGCCGAGAAACTCTGACTTTGGGTGGCGCAGCGCTTCCGCGCTGCGGCATGTACTGCGCTTTTCGTCTGCGGCTTTAGCCGCTGAGGTCGCGAATACTGCCCCGCTGGTTATCTCTACCCAATTAGTTGCCACCTTGCTGCTTCTCTTTGATCCACCGGTCGATTTTCCCTTCCAGCACATCCAGCGGCAGCGGACCGGAATCGAGCACGGCATCATGGAATGCCCGCAGATCGAACTTCGCTCCTAGTTCTTTTTGCGCGCGTGCGCGTAACTCCAGTATCTTCATCTGCCCCATCTTGTAGGAAAGTGCCTGCGCCGGCCACGCGATGTAGCGATCGACCTCGGTATTGATGTTTTCGTCATCCATCGCCGTGTGCTCGTGAAAGTAATCGACCATTTGCTGCCGCGTCCAGTGCTGAGAATGTACGCCCGTATCCACCACCCAGCGCACTGCTCGCCACATTTCATTCTGCAGCCGCCCGTACTCGCTATAGGGATCCTTATAAAATCCAACTTCTTTCCCCAGTCGCTCCGAGTAGAACGCCCAACCCTCCGTATACGCGTTCACGTCCAAGTCAAACTTGCGAAACGGAGGCAGGTCGCTGAGTTCCTGTGCGATCGAAAACTGTAAGTGATGTCCGGGCACGCCTTCGTGATACGCAATGGCTTCCACATTAAGCAGCAGCCGTTTCTCGGGCGCGTATTCGTTGACGTTGATCCGCCCCGGCCGAGAGCCATCGCCCGCTCCGATCGAATAATCCGCTGGTGGAGCAGAAGCCGCGCGAAACGCCTCCATTGGGACCACGTCCAGCTTGTTCTTCGGAAGGCGCCCAAATAGCTGAGGCAGCCTGCTATACATCTGGTCGCGGTAGTGCATGTACAGGTCGAACAACTGCTGCCCGGACTTCGCATGCAGTGCC
Organism: uncultured Acidobacteriaceae bacterium; assembly: GCA_963791085.1. Taxonomy (GTDB): domain Bacteria; phylum Acidobacteriota; class Terriglobia; order Terriglobales; family Acidobacteriaceae; genus Acidiflorens. The sequence continues at coordinate 2,852,510 of CAWBQG010000001.1, forward strand.
GGATCCTGGCGGATGTGCTCATTGAAAGACTTCAGATCGCTGAAGCCTTGCGCCTGGGCAAGCGCCAGCATCAGCGCTTCGATTTCCGCCACGCTCTTCACGCCGAGTTCGTGAATCTGGTCGGGCGAAAGATCGGTCGTCGTCTGATGGCGCACAGCGAATCGGTAGCGCGCCTCGCCATCCGGCAGCGCCCATTCGCCGGAGTCCATCCGCCCGTGAGGAGCGTAGTCCTCGCGCACAAACTTCGCGAACTTGGCGTAGGCCGGCGCGACTTCGTTCTTTACGGCGTCCTCAATCGCGGCCCGCAGCCGCTTCCGGTCCGCCTCCGGAATCGAATCTGGAAATTTCCGCAGCGGCTCGGTAAACGGACTCTTCTCCAGCGAATCGCCGGCAATGTTTTCGGCCTGCCCCGAAACTTTTTCCAGCAGATACTTCGGCGGAATCAGGCGATCGCGCACGCCATCGCGCATGTGCCCCGTCGCCTGCTCCAGCGCGCGCGGAATCTGGTGCAACCGCGAAACGTAGTCTTCATAATCCTTCACACTGCGAAACGGCGAGTCGAACGGGAGCGACGCATACCACAGGTGAATTCCGCCAAACTGCGTCACCGGCATCTCCCAGCCCTTGAAACGAGCGCCGTCGAGTCGCTCGCGCAAACTGCGTAGCATCAGCGCTTGATTGAGCCGCTCCTGCTCGGAAAATCCCGCGACGTCAATCGCCTCAAACCGCGCCAGCGCCTGCCGCGAGTGTTCGATGCCGTCGGCAATCGCTTTGTCGGAAAAGTCGCTCAGCCGGTCGTTGTAGCGGTTGTCTCCGACCTGCGTCGCAAGCTCCGGCTCGGTCCGCAGCTTGTACTCCCACTCCTCAGCCAGCAGACGGTTCAGTTCCGCCCGCCGTGCTTCCAGAGTCTGGACGGAATCGTTCCGGTCGGCAGCCTGCGCCATCAGCGTCATCAGCAAAGTGTAAGCAATCCCGGCAGCAAGCCACGATGTTCGCAAGATGCAGTCCTCCATGCAGGAAATCCAAAGCGTGTGACGAGAACTTCTTCGAATGAAGATCACCGTGCCACGAACCCACGCCGTCAGAAAATAACAGAAAAACGCACTTGCAGGTTCCAAACACCCGGCTGCGGGAGATTGAAGGAAAGCGCAAGGAATTGCACAACAAGTACCCAGGAAGGTAACAACGCGAGCAGGTTACCAATGGCCTTGTCCTTCGATAAGAATCCATTAACATTCTTTTTATTCAATTACTTATCCAAGATTCCAGGCTGTTAATCAATTCGTACTTTCCCATTGCGCCCAACTACAAAAATCCCCTACTATCGGATAGTTGCGCAGAAACGCCAATCCTCCGGGAAATTTGGCGATTGCCGTGCATCTTAATCACTAGATAGGCAAGCAATTTTTGACTATCCTTTTATCCGGGGATGGGTTTCGTGAAGAGTAAGTTCTGGGTCTGGTCGCTTCGTCTGGCTTTTCTTTTCGTTTTGGCGGCGCTGCTCGAAGCGAGTGGTATTGCCGCCAGCGTGAATCCGCACGCGCTCGCACCGCGGTCCAAGTCCCGTTCTGTCACGGAAAGTCAGCACGCCCGGCGCCGCATGCACGCGCTCGCGCACAGCCGCGCGCCGCTGGCAAAATCCGCCACCCACCGCCGCCGCTATTACGAGCGCTTCCGCACCAGTTCGTTCGCATCCGACATTACCGAAGGCGACATCACCGCCGGTGAAGATCCCATCGTGCGCGAAGCCGCCATTGACGCGCTCGGCAACATGAACGGCACCGTGGTCGCCATCGAACCGACCAGCGGACGCATTCTGGCCATGGTCAACCAGAAGCTCGCGCTCTCCAGCGGCGCGCAGCCCTGCTCCACCATCAAGCTCTCGGTTGCGCTCGCCGCCGTCAGCGAAGGCCTGATTGACAGGGAAACCGAAGTCCCGCTCACGCGCCGCACGCGCATGACTCTCACCGAAGCGATCGCCCATTCGAACAACGCCTATTTTGAGGCCGTGGGCCGCAAGCTCGGTTTTGAGAAGGTTCAGTATTACGCGCACCAGTTTGGACTCGGCGAACTCGCCGGTTACCGCATCCCCGGCGAACACCTGGGCGAATATCCCGAAGAAGAAATCTCTTCGAAGCTTGGCGGCGTCGGCAAGATGTGCTCGTTTGGCGAAGGCATTTCGATGACTCCGCTGCAACTCGGCGCCATGGTTGCCGCGATCGCCAATGGCGGCACTCTTTATTACCTGCAGCATCCCGCTTCGCCCGTTGGCGTGGCCAACTTCCAGCCCATCATCAAGCGTCATCTCGACATCGCATCCGCCATCCCGGAGCTTTCCGACGGCATGGCCGGGGCCGTTCGATACGGCACCGCGCGCAGCTTGCGCCTCAACTTCGACGAGGAATCCATTCTCGGCAAAACCGGCACCTGCTCGCACGCCGGCACCCGCTTTGGGTGGTTCGCTTCCTACGCCAACACCGATATCGGACGCATCGTGACCGTTGTCTTCTTGCAGGGAGGCCGTCCCACCTTCGGTCCCAAAGCCGCTGAAATCGCCGGCCGCATGTATCGCAATCTCTACGATCACAACTTCTTCGTCGCGCGTTCACTGGGCCGAACGCCCGCGCCCGATCTTGAGAAAATTCTTCCCGCTGCCAACCAGCAATAGGAGCGCCAGCGTAGTGCCACAAGTGGAGTGGAACCTCGTCTGGTCCGCGGCTCCCGAAACCCGTATCCTACCCGCCCCGGCCGATCACTCCCCTTCGGAACTTGCGGCCTCACAGCCAAACGAGTTGTATTGAACTGTTAGGACAAATCATTCATGCCCGAGCAAGTTCTAAAAATAGCGAGCCACGTTCCTCATCCTGGAGCGGTCTCTATAATCTTCCTGGTTTGTGCAGCCATCGCTTTCGTTTTGGCGCTGCGTGCGAAGCACCCGATCGTTGGTTCGGTTATGGCCGTTGCCATCATCGCTCTCGGACTGGTTCCCCTCGCCGTCAACCACGTTCTGCAATCGCAAGGCGTGTATCACATTCAGGTTGTTCTGGTCAGACCGGACCAGTCACCGGTCTACTATGCCCAGTTGAAATCCTCGCAAGGCGGCGAGATGAAAATTTTCGAAGGTGGCTGGCGGCTCGACATTCCACCGCAAACCCGCCCCGCTGATCGCAGGGTGGCTTTTTCAGCCGCCGCCAAAGACGAGTTTCTCAAGGGGAGTTCCACCCTCCTCCTGACCGACGACTATTACCCAACCGTCACGATCCCGCTTGTCCCCGACACTTCGGCCAAGATTCGCGGAGTGGTAGTCAATGGAGACATGGTTGCCGTGACCGGCGCTGCCGTTTCGATAGCGGGCTATCCCGACGTTGCCGTCACTGACAAGATGGGCAACTTCGTTCTGCCGGCCCACGCCGGCAATGGCCAGATGGTCGAGGTCCAGGCAGAGAAAGATGGCGTGATGGGGCGTGTGAGCGCTCCGGCGGGGAAAGTGGTCGAAGTAATCCTGGGCTCGGAATAATCGGCCCGAATAAGCCGCCGCTAGCTCCGCGCCGCCCCTCATGACCAATGGTACTTCCCTGCTCAGTTCCCTCTCGCTGAATTCTGCCGCGCTGATTCAAAATGGTGATACGCATGAGTGCGCCTGCCACAGCAAGAGTTGCGAATCGATACGAGAAGCCCCTAGCCCCGATGTTTAGCTGGTTCTTCTCGCCGGGGAGGCGCACCCTCCCGATCGCCCTGCTGTTAGTTGCCGTCGTGCTTCTCGTTTACAACCCCGTCGCGCGCAATGGTTTTCTCAACATTGACGACGATGCCTACATTACTGCGAACTCGCATGTAAAGGCTGGGCTGACTGGGTTGACGGTGAAATGGGCATTCACGACGTTCGACGCCGCGAATTACCATCCGCTCACTTGGCTCTCCCACGCGCTCGATTGCCAGCTTTTTGGCGTGAATCCCGCGGCGCACCACGAAGTCAACGTCCTCCTGCACGCAGTCAACGCCGTCCTTCTTTTTCTGCTAGTCCTGACTGCCACGGGATTCCCCTGGCGCAGCCTGTTTGTCGCCGCCCTGTTTGCACTGCATCCCATCAACGTCGAATCAGTGGCCTGGGCCGCCGAGCGCAAGAACATTCTCAGTGCGTTTTTCCTCCTGCTCGCCCTGCACGCCTACGTCGCGTACGTTCGCCAGCCAAAGCTCAGCCGTTATGCCGTCATCGTACTTTTTTTCGCACTCGGCCTGCTCGCCAAGCCGCAGGTCATCACTCTTCCATTTCTGCTTCTGCTGCTCGACTACTGGCCTCTCCGCCGCGTCGGCGCAGAACCCGCCGATAAGGAGCTTTTGACAGCCCAGCCCATCGCCGCCGTCTCGCTACCTCCCGCTTCATTCGGACGGCTCGTCCTCGAAAAACTCCCGCTGTTCGCGCTCTCCGCCGCCAGCGCGGCCGTCACGATGAAGGCTCAAAAAGCAGGCGGCGCCCTTCAAACGATATCCATGTTGAGCCCGCTTCTGCGCCTGGAGACGGCTCTCATCTCCTACGTTCGTTACCTGGGCAAAGCGTTCTGGCCCGCAAATCTGGTGGTGTTCTACCCGCTTCCCATCGGGCTCTATCCTGTCTGGCAGGTAGTCGCGGCTGTGCTTTTGTTGGCTATCATCACCGTTGCGGTAGTGCACGCGAGTGACCGCCGCTATCTCGCCGTCGGCTGGTTTTGGTTCCTCGGATCGCTCGTCCCCATGATCGGCCTTGTGCAGGTCGGCGCTCAAGCCATGGCCGACCGCTACGCCTACATCCCGTTCCTCGGCCTGTTCCTGATGTTCACCTGGCTGGTTGCCGATGGCGCCGCCGGCAAGACTCAGATCATCCGCCGAGTTTCAGCCGCATGGCTTGCCGTCCCGGCCCTGGCCGTATTGCTCCTGCTCGGCGCGCTCACCCATCGGCAGATTCGCTACTGGCACGATCCTCCCTCACTCTGGACGCGCGCCCTTAGCCTTACCGACAACAACTACATTGCCCACGACATGTTGGCCGAATACTTATCGAATGAGGGCCAGACCGAAGGGGCCGCCGCACAATTTCGCGCCGCGCTCGCCATCAACCCCAACTATTTACCGGCCAATCTTGGCCTCGGCACCTACGAGCATGCGCACGGCAATCTGCCCGCGGCCATCGAGCGCTATCGGATCGTCGCTCTCCACGCGGCGCAGCCGGGCGTTCGCGCCGCCGCATACGGCAACCTTGGCTCGGCCTATCGCCAACTGGGCGATTTCGTCACGGCGAAGCAGTGTTTCGAGACTTCGCTCAAGTTTGCGCCGGACCGGCCGATGGCCATGATTGGGCTCGGCCTGATCGCGCAGAGTAATGGCGATTTCGACGAGGCTCTCCGCCAGTATTCCCGCGCGATGGCCATCCAGCCAACCGACATCGGCTATTTGCTCATCGCTGGCGCGCTCGAACAGCAAGGGCATTCTGATCAGGCCAGCGCCATCCGCGAGCGCGTAGCCCGTTATTCTCCGGATTTCCCGGCAGCGCAGAAAGAAGCCCAATCGCTTCTAGGCAGGTAGGTCAGCAGGCAGGGAAACAGGGCACAAACAAAAACGCGGGCATAATTTGCCCGCGCATTCCGAAAAAACCGCACCCTCAAACAAGCGGCGTACCTTGAGAAGCGAATAACGAAAGACGAATAGCGAGCGACAAAGCCCTACCGCCCCTCTTTCACCTCGTCCCGCGCCACAACCCCGTCCTTGATGTAAATAATGCGGTGCGCGTATTCGGCGATGTCATGTTCGTGCGTTACCAGCACGATCGTATTGCCTTCCGCGTGCAAGCGATCAAACAGCGCCATGATTTCGTTGCCCGTCTGCGAGTCCAGATTGCCGGTCGGCTCGTCGGCCAGAATGATCGCGGGCTTGTTGACCAGCGCGCGCGCGACGGCGACACGCTGCCGCTGACCACCCGAAAGTTCGTTTGGCTTGTGGTTCATGCGGTCGGCCATGCCCACCGACGCCAGCGCGCCTTTGGCGCGCTCTAGTCGTTCCGCGGCTGGAATCCCGGCGTAGATCAGCGGCAGTTCCACGTTATGAAGCGACGTGGCCCGCGCCAGCAAATTGAACGTCTGAAACACGAACCCGATTTCCTTATTGCGAATGCGGGCCAGTTCGTCATCGTCGAGTTCGCTGACCAATTGCCCATTGAGCCAGTACTGTCCCTTCGATGGCGAATCCAGGCAGCCAATCAAATTCATCAGCGTCGATTTGCCCGATCCCGATGGGCCCATGATGGCGACGTATTCGTTGCGCTGGATGCGCAGATTAATCCCGCGCAGCGCGTGCACCTGTTGCTCCGAGCCCATGTCGTAGGTCTTCCACAGGTCCTCGGTCGCAATCATGCACGCGTCCGGCGCCGACCAATTCGCAGGCCGGTCGCTGGTGGGCCGATCCATAGAAAGTATCTCCGCAGTCGCCATGTCTTTCTCCTTGTTCGGCTCTGGCACGCGCGCTCCTCTGGCCGCTCTTCCTTGGACGTTCCAACCAGGTATTGGTTAGACAGCAGTAGAGCGCCGCTCGCCCCGTCTCCCGACGGCTGGCTATGACCAGACCAGTTCGCGCTCTCGAACCGGTACTGCCTAGCTGCTTTCTTCCTCTTTTTCGGGACCGAATTGTCTATTTTGACACTCGTTCCCGGTTTCAAGGTGCGCAAAACCTTGTAGCTCCCCGTAATCAGTTCGTCACCGTCTTTGACACCCTTCGTTACTTCGATGTCGGTCGTGCCGCTGATGCCGGTTTCCACGGCAACAAACTCCGCCTTTTTGTTACGAATTACGAAAACCCCCTGAACCTCTTCTTTCTGTTTCGCTGTCTCCATCGGAGCCGCTGCCTGCACGGAGCCTTTCCCGTCTTTCGGCGCCAGATCCGCCTGCGTGCGTACCGTCAACGCCTGGATCGGGATGCTCACCACGTCGTTCCGCGTCGCGGTCGTAATCTTAGCGGTTGCCGAAAGTCCCGGCCGCAGGTCCGCTGGCGGATCCGTCAGCGTCACCACCACCTTGAAATCCTTGGCTTCTTCGCTCGTCGAGGTGGCCTGCGAGGTCGATACGCCGGTCGAGCGCACGATGGCGTTGTCACCGATCTCGGTTACCGTCCCATGAAAAATCTTGTGTGGAATCGCGTCAATCGTCACCTCGGCTGCTTGTCCCATCTTGACGTTCACGATGTCGGTCTCATCCACCTTCACCTCGGCCGTAATCACCGACATGTCGGCGATCGTCATCAGCGTGCTCCCCGGTGAGTTCTGGATTCCCATCACCACCGTTTCCCCTTCGCGGACGGGAAGATTCGTAATCACGCCGTCGTAAGGCGCCGCGTAAATCGTCTTTTGTAGTACGTCGGAGACCCTCGTCAAGTTCGCCTGGTTCTGAGAAATATGTTTCTGGGCGGAATCCTGCTGCGCCTTGGCTTGTGCAACCCGCGCCTGCGCCTGTGCCAGTCCCGCCTCGGCCGACTCCCAGGCGGCTTTTTTCGTGTCGTAGTCCTGTTTGGCAATGAGGGCGCCTTTATATAGGCCCTGGGCGCGTTCCCAATCCAGACGAGCGTGATCGGCGTCGGACTGCGCCCGATTCAGGTCCGCACGCGATGTTTGCAGACCCGCTTCCGCCGCCACATAATCGGTTTCCGCCGCTTGTAACCCTGCCTTGGTCGCGTTCACATCCGCCGAAGACTGCACATTCTCCAACTGCGCTACCACCTCACCCTTCGTGACGCGGTCGCCCTCTTTCACGTGCAACTTCACGATCTTGCCGAAGGCGTTCGCGCCGACGTTGACGTAAGTCTTGGGTTTGATCTCCCCCGACGCGCTCACGATCGAACTCAGATTCTGCTTCTGCGCCTTGCCGGTCTGTACCGTGACCAAATTCTTCCGGCTCTGGTAAACCGTGATCGCGACAATTGTTCCGAGCACCAGGACGGCGCCCGCACCGATTGCTACTTTTTTCCAGGTTTTCATTCAGTCAATCGCTTCCGTCGGTAAAGCTGTTTGCACCGCGCGGTGGTTTCCGGCTGACCCGGCAAAAATTACCCGACGACCCGAGCCCACTATCAACTACGTCCCCGTGGGCAATAAAGTTCCCACAGAACGGGTCAAGAAACTCGTCCCGGCGCCGGAATTCCAACCAATTTTGAGAAGTCGTGGTAGTTCCAAGTCACGGTTCAGCAGGCCCAGATCATTATATCGCGCCGGGATTTCGCGCCGAATACTCTTCTGGAACCATCGGTTGCACGCTCTCTGTCTGCAAGGTGCGGATTCTTAAGAGAGTTAGCGAAACGGCTCCCCACAGAAAATCTTTTTTCGCGGGCCTCTTTTTCTTGCCTTGTTGTATCCAAAGAACATAGAATCATTGGTACCAGCGGTCTCTCGCAAGGTAGGTCCTTCTACTATGTCTTTGTCTTCCTCAGGTTTCCTCGGCCAGTCGGTTCGCGTCCTGGCAGCAGTGATTGCGCTCGGTTTAGCCGTCATTTCCATGGCTCAGGACAAGGCGGCTAAGGCTCTCGACAGTCCGGCCGCCACTCAGGAAACTCAGACCGATCCCTTGAAGCGCCCGCTCCCGGAAAAGCAGAAAAAGGCCAATGCCAAGGCGCTTAAAATCGAGTTGAGCAAAACCTACCGCAAGTGGCTCGACGAAGATGTTCGCTGGATCATCAGCGACGAAGAAAAATCCGCGTTCATGCAGCTCTCCAACGACGAAGAGCGCGACCAGTTCATTGAGGCCTTCTGGCAGCGCCGCGATCCCACCCCCGACACCGAAGAAAACGAGTTTAAGGAAGAACACTACCGCCGCATCGCCTACGCCAACGAGCACTTCGCCGCCGGCATCCCCGGATGGAAGACCGACCGCGGCCACATGTACATCGTGTTTGGGCCGCCCGATGAAATCGATTCCCATCCCTCCGGCGGCACTTATGAACGTCCCATGGAGGAAGGCGGTGGCGAAACCTCCACGTTTCCGTTCGAGGAGCTGGCGCTACCGCTACATCGAGGGCATCGGCCAGGAAGTCAACATCGAGTTCGTCGACACCTGCATGTGCGGCGACTACCACATGACCTACGACCGCTCCGAAAAGGACGCCTTAAAGTACACCCCCGGCGCCGGCCTCACGATGTACGAGCAAATGGGAATGGCCAGCAAAACGTCCCGCTTCAATGGCGGCGGCCTTGAACAACTGGGCACCGGACCCTTTAACCAGGATTTACAACAGCAGCAGTTTGGCCGCCTCGAACAGTGGGCCAAGTTGCAGGGGGCTCCGCCCGTCAAGTTCAAGGATCTGGAAGAAGTTGTCACCCACAAGATCAGCGTCAATCTCATGCCGTTTGATGTCCGCGCTGACTTTGTAAAGGTCACCAGCGACACCGTCCTGGTTCCCGTCACCATCCAGATCAGGAACCGCGATGTCACCTTCCAAAACAAGGATGGCATTCAGCGGGGCACAGTAAACATCTTCGGCCGCGTCACGACCCTGACCGGCAAGGTCGTCCAGACCTTCGAAGACACGGTTCAGATCGATGTGCCACCGGAGTTGCTGCCCAAGACCGCGGAAAATTCCTCCGTCTACTGGAAGGCTCTGCCCCTGCGCATCAGCCAGAATCGCTACCGCCTCGACGTCGTCGTGAAGGATGTGAATGGCGACCGCACCGGCTCCTGGAGCCGCGGCATTGTCATTCCCGATTTCAGCGAGGAACACCTCAGCAACTCCACCCTCATCATCGCCGACCAGATGGAGCCGGTCGCTGCCAAGAATGTGGGCACCGGCAGTTTCGTCATCGGGACCACCAAGGTTCGCCCGCGCGTTCAGACTGCCGATGGCAAGCCTATTTCTTTCAAACGCAATCAAAAACTCAATTTCTGGATGCAGGTTTATAACCTCAGCGTGGACGAGAAGACCCACAAGCCTTCCGCCACCATCGAGTACAACGTTACCGACGCCAACAACAAGCCCGTGATTCATACCGTCGAATCCACTGACACTATGGGCAACGTCGGCGATCAGGTCACGCTGCAGAAAACGCTTTCCGCGGCGAACCTGCAACCGGGTGTTTACAAAATCGAGATCAAGGTAAACGACAAGCTTTCCAAGCAGACAGTCGACCCCACCGCAACTTTCGCGGTGGAGTAAACTGCCCGATCAGACAGCGGCGGGCGTCTTCGCCGTCGCCAGAAGTGGTGGGAGCGATGTTCAAAAAGCTCGGCTTTCTCTTGACCGTCCTGCTCTTGGCGCTTCCGGCTTGGTCTGCATCCGGATCGGGCACGATTTCCGGCTACGTCCGCGATTCCAGCGGCATACCGCAAATGGGCGCGGTCGTCGAACTCCTTCCCCAGGTGGGCGCCGGACTGCTCCAGCCTGCCGCCCAGACCCTCAAGGCCTTCACCGACGATCGCGGATTCTACTCCATCGCCAAGCTCCTGCCCGGGAACTACAGCCTTAAGGTAAGCGCGCCATCGTTCCTTCCCACCCTGCGCGAAAGAATTGGCCTTCACGCCGGCTCCCGGCTCATGGTCAATGTCACCATGACCAACCTCTTCGAGGCAATCCAGCTCGTCACTTTGCCCGCACAGTCCGACCAGGACGACTGGAAGTGGACCTTGCGTTCCATCTCCAACCGTCCCATCCTGCGCGTGCTCCCCGATGGCACCACCGCCGTTGTCGAAAATCGGAATCCCAGAGACTTGAAAGGAACCCTCGCTCTGCTGGCCGGCTCGCCCGGGGAAGGTTTCGGCAATCCCGCCGATATGAATGCCGCCTTCTCTGTCGAGCGTTCGCTGTTGTCGTCCGGCACTCTCCGCCTCAATGGGGATGTCGGCTACGGATCGGACGGCGTCGGCATTCCCTCCGCCTTGCTCCGCACCACCTACACCAGCCACTTCAACAACCTGTCGGAGCCCTCTTTCTCGCTGACCGCCCTCCGTCTCAGTTCTTCCGACCTCAATACCATGCCCAGCGCGATGTTACAGGCGGTCTCGCTCACCAGTTCCGACCGCATCGTGCTTGGCGACCTCCTGGAGATGCGCTTCGGCAGCGAACTCCAGACGATTCAGTTCCTGGGCCGCGTACGCGCCTTCAAACCCTTCGGCTCGGCCGATCTGCACATCTCGCCCAATACTGTCCTGGAATACCAGTATCAGCAGTGCTGTACCTCGCTCGGAGCCGGAAAATCTCTCCGGGCGACCATCTCGACCCGGCATCCTCTGATCCCGGCGCCACCGGCCCCCGCATGAGCATGACCGACTTTTCCCCGGCGGTTGAGCGCGCTCGTCATCAGGAAGTCTCGCTCTCCCAGCGCGTCGGCAGTAACAACATGCAGGTCGCCTTCTTCTCCGACAGCATCGGTGACCCCGTCCTTACCGGCATTGGCGATCTCTCCGCCGAATCCGGCGACGTTCTTCCCGACATCTATTCCGGCACTTTCAGCTATCAGGGCAATGATTTCTCGACCCGCGGCTTGCGCTTCGTCCTGCAGCGCAAGCTCCTGATCCGACCTGACCGCAACCCTCGATTACGCCTACGGCGGCGTGCTTGATCTATCGCGTCCTGACATTCAGCTCGAAGACGCCCGCGACTTCATCCGCTCCGAAACCCGTCAGTCGGTCGCTGCCAAGTTCAGCGGAAACATTCCCAAGTCCAAGACGCACTGGATCGCCTCCTATCGCTACGCCGGCGGCCGCTCGCTAACTCCGGTCGACCTGTTCAACACCTCGGCCGGCCACGCCGATCCTTACTTCAATCTTTTCTTCCGTCAGCCCATCCCCTCAAGCCTGCTCGCCGGGCACTTGGAACTCCTCATCGATCTCCGCAACCTCCTCGCCCAAGGCTACGTCCCCGTCATCGGACAGGATGGCCACACCGTCTACCTCGTGCAGTCGGCCCGCTCCGTCCGCGGCGGCTTAGCCTTCAATTTCTAGATCTCGCATTCTGGGTTTCCTCTCGGTACTCCGAAATTGGGGACCTCCGATTTTGGCACCCCTCCCCCGCGCAACCAAGCTCGTGGCTTCGACATTTTGATTGATTCCATCGCAAACTTCCTGCTCCACTTCCCTCCCGTAGTCATATAATGGCGGCCATCTTAGACTTGCGCGTGCTTTTGTGCGCGAAACTCCGATTGCACTGCGCGGCAGAAGGAGACTTGCGATATGAAATTGCATCTCGTACTGATCTGTCTCTTCTTGATGTCCTCAATCCTCGTAGCTCAAACCTTTCGCGGAACAATCCTTGGCACCGTCACCGACCCCTCCGGCAACGTGATCGCCGGCGCCACTGTAAAAGTGCGCAATGCAGGCACCGGCCAGGAGCGAACCACAACCACCAGTTCTGATGGCAGCTACGCAATTCCTGAATTGCAAGTCGGAACCTACACCGTCACCGTAACTCAAAGCGGTTTTCAAACCTCGGTCACCAGCAGCGTGGAAGTGAACGTCGCCACCGAACGCCGCGTCGATGCGCAACTCAAGGTGGGCCAGGTAACTCAAATGGTCGAAGTTTCAGGCGGCGAGCTTCCCCAGATCGAAACCACCTCGAACGATCTCGGCGGCGTGCTCACCAGCCAGGCCGTCGAGGATCTTCCCATCAACGGCCGCGACTACACCAAGCTCATCTATCTCAATCCCGGCGTCGCCGGCTCTCCCGATCAGATCACGGATTCGCCCGGATCCTTCGGCGAGTTCTCCATGAACGGCGCCCGCGGCCGCTCCAACAATTACCTGCTCGACGGCACTGACATGAACGACGGCTATCGCAACGATCCCGCCATCAACCAGGGTGGCGTGTTCGCCGTTCCTTCTGCCATTCTGCCCATCGGTGCGGTGGACGAGATGAAGGTGCTTTCGAATTTTCAGCCCGAATACGGTCGTAACGCCGGCGCGGTCGTCAACATTGTCACGAAGAGCGGCGCCAACAAACTGCACGGTGAGGTGTTCGAATATTTCCGCAACGATGCCCTCGACGCGCGTAACTACTTCGATTTCGTGCCCCAGCGGGCGCCCTTCCACAACAACCAGTTCGGCGGCGCATTAGGCGGTCCGATTGTCAAAGACAAAACCTTTTTCTTCGTTGATTATGAAGGTCAGCGCGAGAGCGTAGGCACTGTCACCCTGGCCTGCGTTCCCGACCCAAACCAGGTTCAGACCGATATCACCGCGATTATTGCCGGCGGCGGTACAGTGAGCCCTGTTACCCAAGCGATGCTGACATTCTGGCCGAAACCCAATATTTCAGCTGCACCACAATCCAACGACTTCGGTTGCAATCCAACCGGCGCAGCTGGCAACACGGTCCCGAATGCTTCACTCATTACTCCGTCGTACAACAACCTCACCAGCTTGATCGCCAAAATTGATCACAACTTCAATACGAATAACATTCTGACCGGACGCTATTTCTTCGGCAACAGCACTCAGTCTTTTCCACTTGCTTTGACGGCTTCAGGCGGACAGCTTCCTGGCTTCAATACCATCACGCCTACTCGCGTTCAGTTAGTGGCTCTGTCTTACGTCCACACCATCGGTACCAGCAAGGTGAACGAAATTCGCTACGGATGGAACCGATTCGCCGAAGGTTTCTTTCCGCAAGATCAGAGTTTTCATCCCAGCTCGCTCACGCCTGGCGGGGGCCTGTGCGCCGCGAGTTCCTCTTCTGACTGCCAGGGCGGCGGTCCGCACGACTCCGGCCTGCCCATCACTCTGGTGTCTGTAACACCAACCGGTGCGACCAGCTTCTTCGCCCAGCCCGGCACCACCTCCGCCGACCCGCGCGCTCGCGTCGACAGCAACAATCAGTTTGTGGACAGCTTTTCCTGGAAGATCGGTAAACATGACCTAAAAATGGGCTTTGAGTTTCGCCGGACCAGCGTTAATCAACAGGAGTTCCAGAAGTACTTTCGCGGCCGGCTAAAATTCGCGTCTCTGACCTCCTTCCTGGAAGGAATGCCTTTGGGGGGCGCCTTTGGCAGTCTCCAGTACTCGACCACTGGATCAACCGCGCGCCACACGTACGAAAACAATTTCGGCTTGTATATTCAGGATAGCTTCCGCTTCAATCCGCGGCTCACCGTCAACTATGGCCTGCGTTGGGACTACTACGGAGTGATCCAGGAAAAGAACAACCAGTTCGCAAACTACGTCGTAACGAGCTTCGATCCGGCGACTGACATCGGCTCAGGCTCGCTCACGCAAGTCGGCACGAATGGCTTGGACTCCCTCTATCAGCCCTACCATAAGAACTTCTCGCCCCGCGCCAGCATCGCCTGGGACGTGACCGGTAAGAGCAAAACCGTGGTCCGAGTGGGCGCGGGCCTCTTTTACGATGCATTTTCGCAGGACATGTTCCTGGGCCATCTCCCCTACCCGCCTTACTACGCACCCGGCCCTGCATATGGCAACTTCGGGTCCAGCCCGATCACGGCAGCAGGGGTCAGCGCCCAGACTCTCGCCAACGGTATTCAGCCCGGCGTCCCTGTCTACGGAACCTCTGGCTGCAATGTCGAGGTTGAGTGCGACATTTTCGGAATTGACCCGCACATCAGAACACCCTACATGGAAAACTACAACATCAATATCCAGCAGCAACTGACAAACAAGATGACATTGCAGATCGGATATGTTGGATCGCAAGGACACCGGCTGTTCCACTTTTACGACATCAATGAGCCCACGCAATCCGTGATTACCGCGGCCGATCTTGCCTGCACGCCAGCGCCCTGCGTCGATGACTTCTCTGTCCCACGGCCCTTCAGTTCCCCTTACGGAGTCGGCACCCTCACAAAAGAGGGCGCTATCTACGTCTTTCAGGAAAGGTCGGACGCCAAGTCGAACTACAACTCGTTGCAGGTGAGCTTGAAAGTCAACGGCTGGCGCGGCATCACCTCCGTGGTCAACTATGTCTATTCAAAATCCCTCGATACCGCCAGCGACCTCGAGGACTTCGTTGTCAATGCTGCGCAGCCCCAGGATAGCAACAGCCCGAATCGTGAATATGGGCCGTCCAACTTCAATATTCCCAACCGCCTCACCTGGGTTTTTAGCTACGAATTGCCCAACGGGGGTGGAAGCATGCCCAAGCTGCGGAATGGCTGGGGCTTCGATAGCACGGTCTCACTGCAAAGCGGCCAGCCCTTTACCCTCAACTACAACGCCGAGGATGACTACAGCGGCGGCGGTGAAGGCTATGATCGCCCCGATGTCGTAGGGCCCGTCGTCTATCACAAGCACGATCCGTCCAACTTTCTAGACCTCTCCTCGTTTGCCATGCCCTGTACGAACAACGGAACCGTCTCCGGCTTTGCCTCCGACTGCGTTCCCGGCACCCGTCACTATGGCAACCTGGGGCGCAATTCGCTGGTAGGGCCTACCTACAAGCAGTGGGATTTCGCCCTGTATAAGAACACCCCCATTACCGAGCGCGTGAAGCTGCAGTTGCGCGCAGAGTTCTTCAACATCCTCAACCATCCCAACTTTTCCAGTCCACTATTGCCCAGTTTCATCGCTGACCCTGCCGCCAACTATATTGGCGGCACCACCGCCGGCCCGATCCCTGGCTTCGTGCCTGGCCCCTCTGGCTCCAATCGAGAGGTCGGCGCCGGCTCCTACCATATCGTCGCGACCGGCGACGTCGGTATCGGCAACCCCTTCCTCGGCGGCGGCGGCCCACGCGGCATCCAGCTCGCCATGAAGTTTAGCTTCTAGCCTTCGCGACCGTTCCAAGGCTCCTCTTGCATAAAGCGAGAGGGGCCTTTTTTTGTTTCGTCCGCCAGTCCCAGTAAAGTTCTTGTGCTTGACTACGCTGATATGATGAAAGTAACGGCCACGGACATTCAGCGGGTCGATAAGCGCCCAAGCAGAATTGGACGAGGCTGCAACGAGAACGATATAAATATTTTGTTTTCAATACTTTGAATATAAGTCATTAGTCTTCAATACTTTGCGGAGATTGTGGCGCTAACCCTATGATTCCAATAGACCGTGGTAGGGGGGGTAGGGGTACCCCATAACCTATCAGTAAACAGATAACACGGCAGCCACGTCCTCTGAGCGTTGGTCATGTAATAACTCGATAAGACCAAGATTGACACCAGCCGTCGAGAACCATATCCGGAGAAGCATCAACCGAGCCTGTGCCCTTGAAACCGCCCGAACGACGCGCCCAGAAACGCACTCCAATCCAAGTGCCCGTCAAAGTGCGTCGCCAGAAGGGCGAAGGTCCCGAGCAGCCTGCCCTGACTCGCGATCTGAGTTCTACAGGCATCTTCCTCTACTCCGAGACCGGCATCGAGCCCGGAGCAAAGCTCGAGTTGGTGGTCATGCTGCCTCGCGAGCTGGGCTTGGGTTCTGGTGGCTGGACCCTCTGCCAGGCCTCGGTCGTACGCGTCGAGGAATCCGATGGCAAGCGCATTGGCGTCGCCGCAACCCTCGACCGTATTGACCAGCTCCCCGAACTCATCTGACGCTTGAGCAACCCTAAAAAAACTTGCAGAGCAGGCCACAACCGCCTTCCCAAGCACCAAAGTTAGTGCAATAATATCCCGCTTCGAAAAGCTGAAATAAAAGCGGTGTGAGTTCGAGGCTCTCGCTCGGTTAATTTGTTCAATGTGGATTGAAAAACTCACTTGCGGGGTTCTTGAAATGGAGACTGCAATTGGTCCCCGTTTCCTCGAACCGAATCTCGTTCAGCGCGCGCGCTTGATCTGGACGTTCCGAACTTTGTTTCCTTGCCCCACCAGGTTTTGCGCCCAAGCGAGCTGCGGTTGATCGATCGCCTCTTGGGCGAGAACAGATTCATTTCCGGATCCGCTATCGCCGCGCGCGAACGCCCCGTTATTGGAAGAGTCGAACGCCCGCTCGTCCGCCTGGACTCGATTGGTCCTTCGGCTGGCGAACAGCGGGTTGAAACTCCGCGCCTGGCCGCTGAAGATGGTCTGGAGCGCGCGGCCTGATCCGCAAGCCTCGCCGTTGAGTCTGTAGTCGGGCTGCGATCTGCGGCTCCTTCTCCAACAAGTAACAGACGTAACCTCGCGCGCCGCTTTTGCAGGCCGCGAGATGGAAAACCTCCCTATATTTAAGCTTGTGCAGGCCTCCGACTCATTCGAGAACCCAACCTCGGTCTCGCAGTTCCTCGAGAAGAACGGCGTCATGGAAATATTGGTTTGCTCCGTTACGCTGCTCGCATATTTGGGCACTCTTGGGTTCGGCTTCGTCTATGACGACAAGCCAGTGATCGTGGAAAATGCCGGGATTCGTTCCTGGAGCCTGGTAGCTCACAGCTTCATTCCCGGTGCTTCAACCAGCGTCGCGGGACTGTCTGGCGAGACATTTTACCGCCCCATCGTCGCTCTGTGGCTGCGCCTCAATTACGCCGCTTTCGGCCTGAATCCAGCAGGTTGGCATATTGCGATGCTCGCAGGCCATGTCCTGATGACGTACCTGGTCTTTGTTGTGGCCCAAAGGCTAAGCGGTCGCCGCAACACGGCTGGTGTTGCTGCTATTCTCTTCGGACTGCATCCTGTCCACGTGGAAAACGTAGCCTGGCTCTCCTCCGTCAATGACTTGCTGATGTCGTTGTTGCTACTTGGCAGTTTCCTCGCCTACCTCAGGTTTCGCGACGGCCGGAAGCTGTGGATCGGAGCGTCCGTGCTCTTGTTTGGCATGGCCCTGCTAACGAAGGAACCTGCAGCCGTTTTCCCGCTTCTGATCCTGGGTTTTGCGGGCCTCTTCGCGCGTTCGCGGTGCCCGGAAAATGGCGATATCAGATCGGCGGTGAAGGAAGGGTCCGTTTCCATCCCCTATTTCGCTGTTCTTGCGGCATATCTGGCCGTTCGCGTACCGATGCTCAAAGGCCTGTCGGCCCCGATCACTCCTCTAAGCTGGAGCGAGATGATCCTCACATGGCCGTCTGTGATGTGGTTCGACCTGAAGCACCTGCTTCTTCCGATCTCATCCAGCGAGTTCTACGATTTGGCCTATGTAGCCGCGCCGGGCATTGGGAACTTTGTATTGCCCATCTGTCTACTATTTGTCGCCTTCGCGGCCGCATGGTACGGAATCTCGAAGCTCGCGGATCCCCGCCTGGGACTTTTCGCTCTCCTGTGGGTCGTTTTACCAATCCTGCCCGCGCTCTATTTACGCGCCGTAGCCTCGGACAATTTCGTCCACGATCGTTTTCTCTACCTTTCCTCGATGGGAATTGTAATTCTGATTGCTTTGGCGGTCTCCCGAATCTCGGCTGGAAAGATGTTGGGGAACACTGGTGTCACTACGGAATGGGCAATTGTGGCGGTCCTTGGTGGTGCCGCGTTCGCCGGTACCATCAGCCATCAAGTGCAGTGGGCTAACAATCTTTTGCTCTACCAGAACGGAATCGCGTCAGCCCCTCGGAATCTGGTGGTGCAGACCAATCTCGCCAACGAATTCGCCAACCTTGGCCGTTATGACAAAGCGATTCCTCTCTATCTCAATGTCCTTCAACGCGACCCGAATTTCTGGATGGCCGACTACAATCTCGCCTATGCCTATTTTCGGGTGGGCAGGCTCGCTGAGGCCGAGGGCTATCTCGATCGCGCCATCCAGATCGACGATCACGATCCCGACGAATTCATGCTTCTTGCCCGCGCGCAAATGCAGCAGGGAAAACTGGCGCAGGCCGCTCAGAATGCACAGCGCGCCCTGCAACGGGGGCCGCACTCCCCGGGCTTCCATTTTGTTCTAGCCAGGATTCTTGAAGACAGCGGCCAGCGGCAGCAGGCAATTGCCGAGTACAAAACGGAAGTGCTGGATCATCCCGAAAACGAGCTGGCCAGAAGCGAGCTGCTGAGGATCCAATCGTCGCAGCAATAATGCTTACCGCCGGCGATTCTGCTCACCGAGTGTACTGGTTCCGCTTTTTATCCTCGTGCCGCTCAATGCCAAGCTGAATCAGCCGGTCAATCAGCTCGGAATATGAAACGCCCGTCGCCGCCCACAGCTTGGGATACATGCTGATCGCGGTGAAACCGGGCATGGTATTGATCTCGTTCACGTAGAGCTTGCGCGACTTTCCGGGCTCCATCAGGAAATCCACCCGCGCGAGTCCCGAGCAATCGACGGCCTGAAATGCTGCGACCGCCAGCGTCCGCACGCGCTTCATCTCGGCCTTGCTCAGTTCTGCCGGAATGACGAGTTCCGAGCCTTCCGCCAGGTATTTCGCATCGTAGTCGTAGAACTCCTTGCACGGAACAATCTCGCCCGCAATCGAAGCCTTGGGATCGTCGTTGCCGAGCACGGCGCATTCGATCTCGCGCGCTTTGTGCTTCTTTCCCCCCACGCCTTCTTCAATCACGATCTTGCGGTCGAATTTCGCCGCCTCTTCGATCGCCGGACCGAGTTCCTTGCGGTCATGGGCCTTGGAAATGCCAACCGACGAGCCCAGATTCGCGGGCTTCACAAAAACCGGATACTTCAGCTTTTGCTCGACCAGTTTCTCCACTTTCTTCGGCGCGCTCTCCCACGCAGAGCGCAGCACGGTCACGTGCCTGACCATCGGCAAGCCTGCGGTCCGAAATAACGCCTTCATGACATCCTTGTCCATACCGGCGGACGAGCCCAGCACGCCCGCGCCAACATAGGCGATGTCGGCCAGTTCGAGCAGGCCTTGAATCGTTCCATCTTCGCCAAACGTACCGTGGAGCACGGGGAAGATCACGTCCACGTTGATGGCGCGATCAGCCGCGCGCCGCAAACCCGTGGCTTCCGTTTGAAATGGCGCCAGGCCCACATCGCGATGCGCCGGCTCTGGAGGAACGACAACCGATTCGCCGGCCGCAAGCACCGCTGCCCCCGGCGTCGCCTCCGGATCGCCAGCCCGCAAGTGGCTTTGTGTGGCACGGGCGCTCCCTCCCGCGTCCCCCTTAAGCAGCCGTTCCGCATGTTCCGCAGTGAGCCAGCGGCCTTCTTTCGTGATCCCGATCGGTACCACGTCATATTTCGTTTTATCGATGGCGTTTACGACTGACGCCGCTGAAAGCAACGAGACCTCGTGCTCGCCGCTGCGCCCCCCAAACAGAATGCCTACGCGAAGCTTTGCCATAACAAACCAGTCTGGCTGGAGCCGCAGCTTCCGTCAATTCATCGGGTGGTTCCGGCGATCGGCGTTTCGTGCCGGGATTATGCGTATTCCCAGCGGCGTGCAACTCTGCGGGCGACCGCGAACAGCACAATGGCTATGCACACGAGAACGAGAACCTGTGGCCAAAGGTGAGAAATGGGCTCGTCGCGCCAGAAAACCTTGGTAAATCCGTCGATAGCCCAGGCATTGATGGTCAGCAAGCCCGCCTTCTGCATCGACTCCGGCATTAGAAAACGCGGGAACATGCTGCCGCCAATCGAGGACATGACCAAAATGATGAGCGTGGAGAGCGCGCCGAGTTGTGCGCGCGTCCGGCAGATACTGGCCAGCAACAAGCCGAACGCCGCTACTGCTACCGACGTGCAAATGCCCATCACGACGAAGCCCGGGATGTGCGACCAGAAATCGAGTTTGAACGCCGCCCATCCCCAAAGAAACATCACGACCAGCTGCGCGAAGGCAAGCAGCGAATTGTAGGCAAGCTTGCCCAGCATCAGCGAAGTCATGGTGACCTGCGAGCTAAGCACGCGGTCGAGCGTCCCGCTCTCGGCTTCGTCGAGCAAGGCGCCGGCCGCGCCACTCGCCGTAAAGAGCAGGAACATCACTCCGATGGCGGCGGCATAGAAGGAAACCATCGGGATTGTTCTTGTTTTCGCCAACAACGGCGCGCGCCGTGACCGCAACAATTCCGCCGTCGCCGGAGCCGGACGTGGCCGCGCCACTGTCTTGCCGCTCGCGTAGTCGGCGGATGCCGTCGTTCAGTCGGTCGCGCTGCTCTTTGGTAAGGCCGCCGGTAAATTGATCGAAATATCTCGATCCCTGCTCGGCCATCAGGTCGGGCATGGAGGTCATCGCGACTTTCTGCAGCAGGCCCGCGATCATCTGCGGCGCCACCATGTCGCTGCTGTCTTCGAGCAGCTGAATTGTGGGGCGATTGGCGTCGGGCGGGCCGAACGCAATCGGGTTCTCGCCGAGACCGTGAGGAATGATCACGGCGACAGGCGCAGTTCCCTCCTTGACGGCAACTTCCGCAGTGGTCGCGGTGAACTCGGGCTGTTCCACGCCTTTCACGGGCTCAGGCCGCGATTTAACGACCAGCGAACTTTCCTGTTTCAAACCTTGAACCAGGCGCTGAGAGGCGCGGCTGCGATCTTCATCCACGACGATCACTTTGATTTTCGGCGTCGAGTCGCGGTGTCCGCCGAAGATCACCGCGAAAATGCTGAAGAACACGACCGGCAGAATAAAACTCAGCGCGAGCGCGCCACTGTCGCGGCGCAGTGAAACGATGGCGGTGCGAACGATGGCGGAGATCGTCATAGGGAAAGCCGCCGAGTGAAGAACGTCTCAGTAAAGATCGTCCTGGTAAGCATCAGTCGCGCAACTCCCTTCCAGTCAAATGCAGAAAGACCGATTCAAGGTTCGGCTTTCGGAGCGAAACATCGACTAGCTCGAACCCGGCCTTGGCCGAAGTTTCGAGCAGTCCGGCAATCTCGGTAGGGTGCTCGATAGTGAATTGCGCTAAACCGTCCACCGTATGCCCGCCGCGCTCGGCGACCCACGCGGCAACGCGCTCATCGGCGCTAGCGAAGCGCGCGAGCACCTGGCTACGCGAACCAAACGCGCTCTGCACAAGTGCGGCGTTGGTGCCGAGTGCGATGACCTTGCCATGATCGACGATGGCGACGCGGTCGCAAAGACGCTCGGCTTCCTCCATATAGTGCGTGGTGTAGATCAGCGACATGCCCCTGCCGTGCAGCTTTTCGATCATCTCGAAAATGTTGTTGCGCGATTGCGGATCAACGCCCACGGTAGGTTCATCCATCAGAACGAGCTTTGGCTGGTGAATGAGCCCGGCGGCCATGTTTAGACGCCGCTTCATGCCTCCCGATAGATTCTTCACCAACTCGCCCGCGCGATCGGTAAGAGTGGCCCAGCCGAGACAGCGCTCAACGGCTTGGTCAAGCGCCGCACCGCTCAGCCCGTGATAGCGGCCAAACGATTGCAGGTTCTCCCGGCACGTGAGCCGTGGATACAGCGCCAACTCCTGTGGGATCCATCCGAGCGCATTGCGCGCGGCCATGGAATCAGCCGGCGCACCGAAAACCGAGATCGTGCCCGCATCCGGAATAACCCGGCCAACAATGCTGCGAATCAATGTGCTCTTGCCCGCGCCATTCGGGCCGAGCAGTCCCAGGCATTCGCCGTTGCGCAGTTCGAGCGTGATGCCATCGACCGCCGTTACATGGCCGAAGCGCTTAACCAACGCGTCAATGCGCAAGGGCACAATTGAATTGGGAATACCTCTGACCGGAGACAAAGATGAAGCTCCTTACCGCTGCAGACATATTAACGGATATGGAATGGGGCCATCTCAGTTTCATCAGGGCTCCGGTTGGCGGCGGCGCCATCTAGCCGGGAACTTTTGCCTCCAATACTTCGTTCTATAGGTAGCCTTCGAACGCTGAGGAATGGCCTCTTGAAACTGACTATCGAGCGTGTAAGCAAACAATATCGCGGCAAGGTATGGGCGTTGCGCGACTTCAGCCTTGAACTGAAACCCGGTGTGCTTGGCCTGCTCGGGCCGAACGGCGCTGGAAAAACCACGTTGATGAGCGTGCTTGCGACTATCACGCGCGCGACGCACGGGCGGGTGCTGTGGAATGACATAGACCTGGCGCAGAAGCCCGACGCCATCCGCAGCGTCCTTGGCTATTTGCCTCAGGATTTTGGAGTTTATCCGAACCTGAATGCGGTGGAATTCTTGGAGTATCTGGCCGCAGTGAAAGGGCTTGATGCGGCCACATCGCGACGCCGAATCGACGAGCTCCTCAACCTGGTAAATCTGAGCGACGTCCGAAAGCGCCCTCTGGGCGGCTATTCTGGCGGCATGAAGCAGCGGATCGGCATCGCCCAGGCACTGTTGAACGATCCGCAACTGCTGATTGTGGACGAGCCTACCGCCGGGCTCGATCCCGAGGAACGGGTGCGCTTTCGGAATCTGCTTTCCGAGCTCTCGGGAGAGCGCGTAATCATCCTTTCAACGCATATTGTCTCCGATGTGGAGTCGACCGCCACCGACATTGCGCTCATCTCGGGCGGCACGCTGGTAGCACACGCGACACCGGAAGAACTTCTGCGGCAGGTGGAGGGCAAAGTCTGGGAGGGCGTAGTGCCCAGCAGCGAGTTGCAGGCAATCAAGCAACGGTATTTGATCAGCGGGACTGCTCGCCGCGGCGATGGAACCCACGTCCGCATGCTAGCGACTTCGGCCCCCACCGGAACGCAACCCCTGGCGCCGACACTCGAAGATGCCTACCTCTATTGCCTCAACACTCACCGCGTCGGGGCAGCCGCATGAGCCGCGGGCGTGTGCTCTACCATCTGGTGCGCGCCGATTTTCTTGAGCGCGTCCGCCGCTACAACTTTCTGGCGACGCTTGCGGCTGCGGTATACCTTGGCTACTGCAGCATAACGGGCAAGGTGATTGTCCGGCTCGATGACTACAGGGGCGTCTATAACTCGGCTTGGATCGGCTGCCTGATGACGCTGGTCGCAACCATGTTCTTGAGCTTGATTGGTTTCTACATCGTCAAGAACACGATTCAGCGCGATCAGGAAACACGCGTGGGGCAAATTCTGGCGACCACGCCCATGACGAAAAGCTTCTACACGATCGCCAAGACGATCAGCAATTTTGCCGTACTCTCCGCCATGGTTGCTGTGATGGCGCTGGCGGCCCTGCTGATGCAGTTTCTGAAGGCCGAGGACACTCATGTGCACCTCGGGGCGCTGCTTTCACCCTTCCTGCTGTTTGCTCTCCCGGCCATGGCCTTCACGGGCGCGATTGCCGTACTGTTTGAAACTTTGCCCGTGTTGCGCGGCGGAGCCGGCAACGTCATTTATTTCTTCGTGTGGACAGCCCTGATCGCGGTGCCCGTGACCCCGATGGCAAATGGCGGCCGAGTCGGCAGCGTAACCTATTTTTCCGACGTCACGGGCCTGGTCTCAATCATGAGCCAAATGCAGGAGGACCTGCGCAAGATCGATCCGCTGTATAAGAACGACGCCGAGTTGACGGTCGGAGATAGATCAGCGTCAAAGACGTTTCTCTGGGCGGGATTGCACCTTCGCCCTGCCGTCTATTGGAGCCGCGTGGCGTGCCTGCTGCTTTCGATTGCAATCGCCCTGGTCGCTGCCCTCTTCTTCCACCGTTTCGATCCGGCGAGGGAGTGGGGCTGGAAAAAAGCGCAGGGCGTAAACGGGGCTGTCGCGAATGGAGAACCGGCAGCGATCGCCCTTCCGATGCAAACGGAGATGCATTTGACGCCAGTCGCGCACACGGCGAGCGTAACCAGTTTGCTGCGAATCGTGCTGGCGGAACTAAGGCTGATGCTGAAGGGTCATCACTGGTGGTGGTACGCGATTGCCGGAATTATCTTTATCGCGAGCATAGTTTCTCCTCCCGATGCTGCGGGGGGAGGAGCGGCACTAGCGGCGTTGATCTGGCCCGTGCTGGTGTGGTCGCAGATGGGAACACGGGAAGCGCGTTTTAACACGGCGTCGCTGATTTTCTCCGCGGAACAGTCGCTCCGGCGGCAATTGCCGGCCGTCTGGATCGCAGGCATCGTGGTCGCAGCTGTTACCAACAGCGGCCTCGCGATTCGCCTGCTCGTCGTGGGGAATCGCCAAGGCTTGTTGTCATGGATCGCTTGCGTACTTTTCGTGCCGTCTCTTGCTCTGGCATTCGGCGTGTGGAGCAACACCAGCAGGCTCTTTGAAGCTGTTTACACGGTATGGTGGTACATCGGACCGGCATATCACACTCCCGGTCTGGATTTTCTCGGCACGACGGCCGCGTCTGCCCGGCCGCAACTTTATCTGTTCATGACGGTGGCGCTGGTCGTAGCGGCATACCTGGGACGGCGTGCCAAGCTTGCGTATGCCTGAATAGTCTCTGAAACCGCCGCCCCTAACTCCCACACTGACAATCGCATCCGGCAGGTAACCGTTGCCGGGAAACGAAGGGAGTATACGCAAGAGGGCCAGGCTGCGACCTCCGTCATGTACCTTTTGGCCTTTCCCCACGCCCTTTCGAAATCTTTGCGCCAGCCAAAATGCCTGTCAGTATGGACTTTTGAAGGAGTTTACTTCCCTGGGACTCATGTCCACGTCGTCCACAGCCGCCCTCCCCGTCCACCGCAAGGCTGTAGCGCGCGTTGCGTTGTTTGATCTTTCGGAGACATCTCGGAACTTACTCACAGAGTGTTTCCGTCAATTTGGGATCGAGACGATTCCGCTGGTGCGGCAAGATGCGAGCCACTTGCAAACCGAGAAGTTTGAAGCCTGCGTGCTGCCTTTGGATCCCTCAGCGGGCAGCGTCATCGAACTGGCGCGTGCATCCTCCTCCAACAGCCGCATCGTGATCTTCGGGCTGGGGGGCAGCGCGCAGGATGCTCTGCGCTACTCGAAGCTGTGCATTAATGCCGTGTTTCACGAACCCTTGGAGCGCACGGCGGCGATCAAACTCGTACGCTCTACCCGAATGCTGGTCATGCATGAATTCCGGCGCTACGTGCGCATTCCTGTAATGACGGAGGTTGGCATCGCCATGGCCGCTGGCGGGCGCTTGACGGCTACCAGCCAGGAGATCAGTTCCGGCGGAATGTCGCTCAAAACCAATCACCCACCCGAGCCAGGAAGCATGGTGGAAGTGTCATTTTCCCTGCTGACTCTGCCGCGCGTGTGGGTGCGCGGGAATGTCAGCTGGAGGAAAAACAATAAGACCTTCGGAATTCGCTTTGATTCGACCGACGACCGGCGCCAGCGCCTGAAGGAATGGATCACGGGCTACCTGGAAAGCTAGCGCGGGATGCGGCGACTTCGGGGCGAATTGCGGACGCTTCAAGGTTTTTCATAAATAATCTTGCCAGCGCGAATCGTGAACGCCACTTTGGCAAAATTGCGCAGATCAAGCGCCGGATCTCCAGCCAGCACAACCAGGTCGCCATCCATTCCCTTCTCGACTCGGCCACTGTTTGCAACCTTGAAGAACGCCGCCGGAGTGGCAGTCATCGATGCGAGAGTGTCGCGCCAAGTCATGCCCGCCTGGCCCATGTATTGAAACTCGCTGGTTGTGTCGTAAAGCTGCGTGTATCCCACGTCAGTTCCAAACAGAATCGTGCCCCCCAAATCGAAATAGCTCTTGAGTTGGGAGACCGCTTTGCGAGCAACCGCTTGTTCGTCCTCCTTCGAGCCACCGAATTTCCGCTCCTCGTCGGGAAAGAGCGAAATCGTCGGGATCAGCGCGACATGCTGCGACTTCATGCGCGTGAGCTCTTCGGAAGTGAAGGCGTCCTCCATCGGAATCGTGTGCGCAAGCACATCCACGCCACCGGCGAGGGCATTATCGGTCCCGGCGTGATTGGAGGGATGCGCAAAAACCGGTTTTCCCTGCGCGTGAGCAACCTCAACCGCCGCACGAATAATTGCGGAATCCATGGGCAGTACGACACCGCCTTTCACGATTGCCCCCGCAAAAACCTTGATCCCGTCGGCTCCGTGAGCCAGCCGCTCCTGCGCCATCTTACGAGCTTCGTCCGGCGAGGCGGCCTGCGGAATTTGCTACTCCGGGCCAACATAAACAGGGATGCCATTCTTTGGGTAAAGCGGTTCGCCAACGGTAAAGATCCTGGGCCCGGGAATTTTGCCGCCGTTGACGAACCCGCGCAGTGCGTTGGTATTGGCAATGAATGACGCCGTATCGAAGACCGTGGTAAAGCCCCAGCGAGTAAGCATCGCCTGCATGTGCTCTTTGAGTTGGGCAGGATCAGCCCCCGCGGCGTTCTTCCAAATGTCTTCCGTAAAATGAACGTGACTGTTCCAGAAACCGGCCGTCACGATCCGTCCGTTGCAGTTGATCACAGTAACCGAACGAGAGATGCGCGGTGATTTGACCTCCGCGCTTGGCCCTACAGCGGCGATGCGGCCATCGCGGATCAAAACAGTCGCATTCTCGATAGGATCTGCGGTCGGTGACGGATAGACCTTGCAACCAACCAGAGCAAGGGTAGAAGCAAGAAGGGACGACGAAAGCACGAAGAGAGATGCGAAGAGCCTAATCACGCTGCAAGTGGTCATGAGTGGACCATACGTGGCTTCACATCGAATAGTTCCATCTAGCCCCGGCGTGATTCAGAAAAGGTGATCCCGGCGCCGCTCCCTTATGCGGCTACAATGTCTGCGTGAATCCCTCCGCTGCTGCCGAGCCGCACCGGCCCCCACTGGAATCGCGGCAATTTTCTTTTCGGCAAGAAGTTTTTCTGTGGCTCATCACCTGGGCCAACTACATTGCTATTGTTTTGATCGGTCCCACTTTGCGCTATTCCATTTCATGGGAGGAACCCCCGTCGCCCCCAGACGCGATTTTTGAAGCGCACATGATCTACGCCTTCTGGCACCGCGCCGTATTTGCCAGCGCGTGGCTCTGGAGAAACAGCGGCATTGCGGTTATGGTAAGCCGCAGCTTCGACGGCGAGTACATTGCCCGCATAATCGAGAAACTAGGATTTGTCGCGGTACGCGGGTCGAGCAGCCGTGGCGGCGGAGCGGCCCTGCTCGGGATGAAGAGTCAGCTCGAGCAAGGCAATTTGGCCGCTTTCACGATTGACGGCCCCCGCGGACCTAAGTACATCGCCAAGCCCGGCCCCGTGCTGCTCTCACGCGCTGCCGCTCTGCCCATGGCAGCTTTCTACGTTGCGATTGATGACGCCTGGATCCTGCATACCTGGGATCAACTCATGATCCCGAAGCCTTTCTCGAAGGCGCTGGTGCGGGTCAGCGCAAAGATGCGCGTTCCTGCCGACGCCGATGACGAGCAAATGGCCAACTTCCATCGGCAGTTGCAGGGCGCGCTCGAACGCGTCACAGGCTTTGCCGAAGCAAACGTAGCCCGCGTCGGATCGCCGGAATTCCCGGTCCTGCGGAAAGAGTAGCTGGGGCCGGAGGGCCTGTGGCTTATTTCTTTTCTTCCGCCGGTTTCGCGGGCTCGGCGGGCTTCGGCCCTTTCAGCTTGGCAAACGATTCCTCCACCCGCTTCTTGAAGTCACCACTATCGTCGTGCTCAAATCCGCTATAGTTTGACTTGACCTGCATCTCGCACTCCGCACCCTTCGAGACCAGGGCGACGTGGTTGGCGCGCTGCAGGACCGCTCCGCTAACAGTGACGTGAGCGGCGTGCTTCACCTTGTAGGTCGCAGTCATCAGGGCGTCGTCACTTTCCTCGACGTTGTAGTTCTCCGCATTGCCGAGGACGTCTTTTACCGCGCCCCACATCTCGCTGCAAGAAGCGGGATAGGTACTTTTGGAGGTCTTGCCGAGCGCCGGCAGAGCAAGAGAAATCAACAGCAATGCAACAACTCCATATTTCGTCATGAATTTCCTCTAGGCGAGAAATCAACTCGCGGCTATCAGAATTGAATTTCCACTTCCACAACTTAATGACCGTCGTTGACACTCTGTCAGTGCCCCAAGTCACTGAAATAGGTGATAAGAACGAGATCCGCGGCAATCTCCGATGCGTCGCGCATTGACTTGCCCCGGTCCTGCAAATTAAATTAGGCGGGCTGCTGTTTTGCTCTTTCTCAACTCAGGTTCGCGCATGATCGTAGGCCGGCTCAATGCCGACGCTATGGGAAGCGGGTGCAAATCCCGCGCTGCCGCGCAACTGTAAGCGAGGACAATGGCGGTTTGTTCACTGGGAATTTTCCCGGAACGTTCCGAGAAGGACGGTCTAGAAAGATCCTGGGAAGGACGCCGCAATCGGCTGGACTCGAATCGAGTCCTTACTCGCAAGCCAGGAGACCGGCGCGAACCATCACCAACAACCCTTTCGCGAGTAAAGGAGAATGGTATGCGCTCATCCGTCATTGCTTGTCTGGTTCTGCTTCTCTCTGTGGTGGCCTCGGCCGTCGATCTCAAAGTCAAAGTTCTCGATCCTCAATCCGCCGCAGTGGCTGGCGCGCAGGTTTCTCTGCTGCGTACGAAAGAAACCGCAGTTCTCGCCACACAGATTACTTCCGCTGAGGGCATAGCCACCTTCCGCATTCCATCCGCGGAATCGTGCCAGATACAGGTGCTGGCCCCAGGATTTGCCGCCGAGACTATCGACGTTCCATCGCAAGCCGAACTCACCGTGAATCTGCGCCTGGCGACAGCGTCGGAAACCGTGGTGGTCAGCGCAACGCGAACTCCTGTACCCGGCGAAGCAGCTGGCGCGGACGTGGACAGTCTCAGTGCTGCACAACTGACGGCCATTCAACCCATTGCCGCCGACGACGCCATGCGTTTCCTGCCAGGTGCAGTCGTGAATACGGCAGGACAACGCGGAGGCTTGTCGTCATTGTTCGTGCGCGGCGGCGAATCCAACTACAACAAAGTGGTAGTCGATGGGGTCACTGTGAACGAACCGGGCGGCACTTTCGACTTCGGCACGTTATCGATGGCCCAAGCTGATCGACTCGAGTTCGTTCGCGGCGCCCAGAGTACTCTGTACGGTTCGGACGCCATGACCAGCGTGATTCAGGTATGGACGCGCACGGGGAGCACGCCGATTCCGGAACTTCGCATTGCTGCCGATGGGGGGAACTTTGCAACCGCGACCGGTCATGCTTCGGTAGCCGGCACTCGAGGGCGCTTGGATTACAACCTGTTCGCAGACCAATTCAAGACCCAGGGCGAGGGCGTGAACGACGCTTATTCCGACTCGCTGCAAGGAGCCAACGTCGGCACCGTTCTCTCTCATTATGTCTCGCTACGTGCGCGCCTTCGCCACTCCAACAGCCGCACCGGCCTGCCGGGCGAGTGGAGCTTCAACGGCTACGATCCCCTGGTCCCGGTTAATGGTCTCAATGAGCCTAATGAGCCGCTGTCGCCCGATCCCATCGACCGGTCGCGCCTTAACAACCTGCTCGGCAACATAGAACTGCTCGTCGCTGCGCCCCATGGTTGGCAGCATCGCTTCACCGGATTCGACTACCTTTATCGCTACGATGAATCGAATCCAACCGGCGATTCGGCACGAATCGACAAATCCGGCAACCTCATCGATTACCCTTCCCACGAACTCGATCACATCAACCGGTCCGGGTTCGAATACCAGGGGGACTATTCGGAGCGCACCTGGGCCCACACCACTTTCGGTTACCGCATGGAGAACGAGAACGGTTTTATCGGCGACCTTGTGTATGGTCCACAGAACCACGGCCAACGCTTGAACCAGGACACTTATGCGCAACAGGAGTTGACCTTAGGACGCCTGGGCGTGATCGTCGGAGGGCGCTTCGTCCACGACAGTGCTTTCGGCAATACCGGCGTTCCCAGGATTGCGCTAACGCTGCTCGCCTTTCGCGGAAACGAGGTCTTCTCAGGCACTCGCCTTCGGTTTTCCTACTCAACCGGCTATAAGGAGCCGCGACTGGAGGAGACCTACAATGGACTTCCGGGACCGGACCCGTACAACATTCCCAATCCAGGCCTGAAGCCGGACCGCGTCCGCGCATTCGAAGCCGGTTTTCAGCAAGGCTTCTTAAACCACAGGTACGAATTAAGCGCGACCTACTTCAACAACCTCTTCCACGACCAGATCAACTACGTAACGATGAACCTGCCGCCCAACTACCCCGGCGAATACGTGAACGTCAACCAGGCTTTTGCGCAAGGAGCGGAAATCGTGCTGCGCGCAAAGCTTGCGTCGAGGCTGCTGCTCAATACCGCCTATACCTATACTTCGTCCGAATACCTGGATAACCCAGAGCCGTACGATGCGGTGTACGATCCAGGTCAGCCCTTGTTACGCCGTCCCAAACATTCCGGAACGATTCTTCTCTCTTACCTGGGAACGCACTGGGGAGCAAATCTTAGCGGCAGTTTCGTAGGACGCCGTGCCGACTCCGACTTCTATGACTTCTGCATCGACCACGCGGCCGGTTATGCTCGCGTCGATCTCGGCGGTTGGTATGCGATCAATTCGCGCATCACCGCCTACGTCAACATCCAGAATGCGCTCAATGATCACTACAACGAAGTCGTCGGATATCCGGCGCTCACGGCGAATTTCCGGGCAGGATTCCGGTTTCGGATTGGGGGAGAGAAGTGAGAGAGTGCTATGACCGATAAGGGATCAGCAGCCGGAAATGAATGCCGCTATCGCCGGCTACTGGCCGTCTTTTCCGCCTCGCCTTGCGCTTGCGCGCCATTGCCGCCGACGGGTCGCGGAGGCGGCGGCGTGTGGTTGTAGCGCTGTCGAACTTCGTTCAGCTTTTGCACCTCTTGTTCGCCGAGCGGCTGAGCCTGGCCTAGCATATGTGTTACCAGCGCGATCTTGGCGAAGTGTTCCACCGTTTCCATTTTCATGAAAGCGCTTTCGAGCGACGAGCCGAATGTGACGACCCCATGATTCGCCATCAAAATCGCGTCGTGGCTCGGAATCAGCGGCGCGAGTGCGTCGGCCAATTCCGGCGTGCCCGGCGTTCCGTAGCGCGCCAGCGGAATCGACCCCAGTCCGACCACCACTTCGCACACCAGCGGGCTGCTCAGGCCAAGTCCGGAAGCGGCGAAGCCGGTCGCGGTGGGAGGATGCGCATGCACGATCCCGCGGACCTCCGGGCGCAAACGATAAATTAGCAAGTGCATGCCCATTTCGCTGGACACGCGCCGTTTGCCTCTTAGCCGTTTGCCTTCCATGTCAACAACAACCATATCGGACGGAGCCATCCGGCCTTTGCTGATGCAGGTGGGAGTCACCAGAATCCGTTCTTCGTCCAGGCGGACGGACAGATTCCCGTCCGTTGCCGCAACAAACCCGCTTGCGTGCAACAGATTTCCGAATTCGACAATGGCGACACGATGCCGCCGGTCGCTTGACATAAGCACACCCTGCTTCGTCATGGTACCGCACGGCTCTGACGGGTGACAATCATCTTCCTTTGCTAAACTTTGGACTGCATCCCCCATCGAACTTGGAAAGGAACATTGGAAAGGGACCTCGGAAAGGAGCCCCAAATGCCCGATGCGCCTCAGTCTTACAGTCATCACACTCGCTGGGACCCGATTTTTCACTTCTTCGTCCTGCCGGTATTCGTCCTGGCCGTGTTGGCCGCAATTTTCGTACACCTTTTCCGGCATTTCCGCCCCCATCCTCTGCATGGCATCCTGGTCACAGTGTTCGCCATCGCGGTCTTGATCGCACTTTTCAAGATCCGCCTCTACGCTCTTAAGGTGCAGGACCGGGTCATCCGTCTGGAAGAACGGCTTCGCCTGGCCACGCTGCTGCCCGAGGGCGTCCGCTCTCGCATTCCCGGCTGAGCATGGGGCAGTTGATCGCCCTGCGCTTTGCGCCCGACGCCGAATTGGCCGGCTTGGCGCAAAGAGCGCTGGACAAGAAGCTTTCCCCCGACGAGATTAAGAAGTCAATCAAGAACTGGCGCGCCGACAACTGGCGCGTGTGAACAAAGCCGGAAGTCAGATTGAAGGAGTGAAGACCCTTGTCCGGCGAATCTGCACGTGCTGGCCGGTTTTCACTGCATTCAGAAATCACATTCCATGCTCGTCTCCGACTTCCACTATGACCTGCCGCCCGGGAGCATCGCGCAGGAGCCACTGGCCGACCGGGCCGCCTCGCGGATGCTGCACCTGGTTCGCGTGGAAGGTGGCGGCTCGACGGGCTGGCAAGACCGCAGGTTTCGGGACTTTCCCGACTTGCTGCGCCCAGATGATCTGCTGGTTCTAAACAACACGCGGGTGTTTCCGGCACGGCTCTACGGGCATCGCAGTGGCGAGCGGGCGCAAACTGTCAGCCCGCACAATCCGGCGGCGCGCGATTTTCTGCTCGGTCGTGTCGAGGTTCTGCTGACCCGTCAGATCAGCGAAGATCCGAATGAATGGGAATGCCTGGTTCGGCCGGGCCGGAAAATCGGAGTCGGCGAGAAGCTTTCCTTCAGCGCTTCGTGCTCCAGCGACCTCTCGGCCGGCCATTTTCGTCCAGATGTTCCCCTCTCGGACGCCCCTCACGACCCGGACGAACTGGAGGCCGAAGTCACGGCACGCGGGAGTTTTGGCCAACGGACGATACGCTTCCGTCCCGTCGCCGATTTCTTCGCGCGCGTCGAACGTATCGGACACGTGCCCTTGCCGCCCTATATTGATCGCGAGGACCGGCCGGCGGATCGCGAGCGCTATCAAACTGTCTATGCCATGACGCGCGGGTCGGTAGCCGCTCCCACCGCCGGTTTGCACTTTACGACCGAAATTCTCAACCGCATACGCGCGCGCGGCATTGAAATCGCCGAAATCACGCTGCACGTTGGCCTCGGCACATTTCAGCCCGTGCGTGTCGAAAAGGTCGAGGATCACAAGCTGCATCGCGAGTCCTTTGAAATTTCCGCCGCCGCCGCCAATGCCATCAACGCAGCCAAGGCCATTGGCCGGCGCGTTGTCGCTATCGGCACGACCACGGTGCGAACGCTCGAGTTTGCAGCCGGCCAGACCAGCGAAATCGAGAGCGCCAGAAGTCGCAGTGGCAGAAGCGCCGATGGTTGCGTCACGGATCGCGACAACATGCGCGTGGACCTTGCCCATGTGGAACCGGGACGCAGCGAGGCGGACATATTCATCTACCCCGGATACCGCTTTCGCATCGTGAATGCGCTCTTGACCAACTTCCACCTGCCGCAGTCCACGCTATTGATGCTGGTATGTGCGCTAGCGGAACGGGAAGCCGTCCTGCGCGCCTACAGGCACGCGGTCGAAGCCGGCTATCGCTTCTACTCCTATGGCGATTGCATGTTCATCGAGTAATTTACAACGCATCCAATGAAAGACAGTCCAAGGAATCCGCACCGCACACTGTATACTCAATAATTTGCCAAGAACAATCAGAAGGCGATTGCCAGATACTGCTGCGGTTCAGTTGCTGGCCGCTGATACCTGATGCGAGGAGGAATTGTGAGGAAATGCCTGGGAGTAGTAGCCGCGGTCGCCGGGTTGTGCGCGATGTTATGGGCGCAGGCTCCCGCCCAAGCTCCCGCTTCAGACTCGACGCAAGCTCCGGCCTCGGCGACGCAGGCGCCGACTCCAGGTCCGCAGCCGCCGGCCCCGGACCAAACTGCTCAAGAATCAACTTCCATTCCTATGCCCGTGAAGCCATCCGCAGCCAAGTATCCGCTGACCGAGTTGTTCGCCGGCTATTCCTTTGCGCAAGCGGGCTTCTTTAACGCCGGACACTGGGCGCAACTGGACGGGTGGAACGCCTCACTCAGTTTGAATGTGGCCCGTTGGCTCGGGCTGGTGGTAGATGGCGGCCAGTTCTTCGGTGAAAGCAAGATTCCGGGAGCCGTGCCGGCGCCGTTTCCGTCGAGCCTGGGGCCCTATTGCGGCGGCGGCCCGACCTGTACGTTTAACGTGGACACCCGTGAATACAACTTTCTTTTTGGCGCGCAGTTCCCCTACCGCAAGCATGAACGCTGGAAGCCCTTTGGCGAAGTTCTGGTCGGACATGACGGCGTCCGGGGCATAGCCAAGGCTCAGTCTCCGGGCGGCTACTTGGCCGAAGTAAGCAGCGGTATCGCGCTCGTGGCGGGCGCAGGCGCCGACTACAAGGTCAATGAACGATTCGCCGTGCGCATCAAGGCCGACTACTTGCAGTCGCGCACTTCGTTCTCGTCGATCGGCAAGGCGAAGCAGGACAATCTGCGGCTGTCGGTGGGTGTTGTAATCCGCAGCGTGAGGAAGAAGAGACGCAGGTTGGAGGACGAGACGGACCTGGAGCCCTGAGTCCAGACCTCAGCCAGTTCAAGCGACCACACTCTACGACCGCCGTAGAAAGTTGCTGAGCGGTTCAGCTTTCGAGCGTAGATCGTCGGCGAGATCCGCGCCCTTGTCGACCGCATCCTTGAACCGGTCCCGCGCTTCATCGGTCCAGTCTGAGACGGTCTCGCGGGCGTCGTCATAGGAGCGGCGCAGGTCCTTTCGCAGTTGCCGGCCAGTCCTCGGAGCGAGCAGCAAGCCGAGGGCGGCGCCCACGCCAAGCCCGATCAGCAAAAAAGCGACAGCGGTTCCGGTGCCGCTTTCCGAACTTTCGTATTTTCCGATCTGCATAAAGACCTCCAGGTTTCCCGCGCTCCGGGGCGGGCAACCCCTGCCTTTTCGTATTTTAGACCCATATCGAGAAGAAGTCGCCGCCAAGGCACTGATCCAACAGATTTAGATCAGTACGCAGGCGAAGAAGCGTGCGTTGTTTGGTTAGAATAGACTTTTTATGGCTTTTTCTTGGATGTACAGGTACGTCGGTGGCCATTTCCGTCGCCGGCGCCGCGACTGGGTGGCAGATGAGTTTCATGGCTGCCACTCGGTGGTTGACCTTGGCGGTACGGTTGAGAGCTGGATTGGAGAGCGTTTTCCAAACATCACTGTAGTCAATGTAAAGCCGTCCAAGGGCGATCTGCCCACAGGGTTTTCCTACCTGCAGGCTGATGCTTGCGATTCGCAACTACCCGGGGGCTTCGACCTGGCATTCTCGAACTCGGCCATTGAACATGTGGGCACCCTTGATCGCCAACGCCAGTTCGCGGACGAGATGCGGCGCTTGGGCCGACGCCTCTGCTGCCAGACACCGAACCGGTGGTTCCCGGTCGAACCCCACTATCTCGGGTTGTTCGTGCATTGGCTGCCGCCTTCTTTCTTCGGTCACTTCCTCCATCGCTGGCTCACGGTCCAGGGGCTGGCCGGACGACCGAGCGTCGCGGAATCGCGCACAATCCGCCAGGGCGAGGCCATCCGCTTCCTGACCAGGCGCGAATTGCGGGAACTGTTTCCCGGCTGCCAACTGCGTACTGAGCGTTTTCTTGGCTGGCCGAAATCGTTTATCGTCTGGCGATGATCACGTGGAACCTTCGCTCTCGCGAGGCTGGAGTGGTTCCCACAATGCCGTGCGGCTGTGTAGAATAAAAACTTAATTCCAGAGTGCGGTGGAAACCTCGGCGTCCCTCCCGCTTCTGCCCGTTAAGCCAAAGACGGGTCTGACAAGGGCCCCGGTTGCCGAAAATTCCTACGAGAGTGAAGGAGATGTAAACCAGCAATGTCGATTCCCGCAACCCAGCTCCGTCCCGGCATGATCATCAAGCACAACAATGACTTGCACTCCGTATTTAGCGTCGAGCACCGCACGCCCGGCAACCTGCGCGCCTTCATTCAGGCCAAACTTCGCAATCTGCGCACCGGTGCCATGTTTGAGCATCGTTTCCGCTCGCCCGACCCGATCGACAAGGTCAACGTGGACGAAGAAAACATGGAGTTCCTCTACAGCGACGGCGACGACTACATCTTTATGAACACCGAAAACTACGAGCAGACCCACCTGAACCGCGACACGCTGGGCGGCGCAGTTGATTACCTGACGCCCAACCTCCAGATTAAAGTCGAGTTTTTCGATGGCAAGGCCGTAGGCATCGAGTTACCGCAGACCGTCGTGCTCACCATTGTGGAAGTCGAGCCCGGCCTGAAGAGCGCGACGGCATCAAGCGTAACCAAGCCTGCGAAGACCGAGACCGGGTTAGTAGTGCAGGTGCCACCCTTCATCAACGAGGGCGAGAAGATTAAGGTCGATACGGCAGAGGGCGTGTATCTCTCTCGCGCCTAAGTAGGTCGGACGCGATGGCTTCCTCACAAGACCAATCTGCAAATCTCGCCCGCCGCTTTCTGGTTCGCGGACGCGTCCAGGGCGTCGGCTTCCGCTGGTTTGTCGAGCGCGAAGCGCATATGCTGCGGATCGCGGGCTGGGTTCGCAACCACCCCGACGGCACCGTCGAAGTGCTCGCCCAGGGAACGCGCGAACAACTGGCAGGATTGCACTCTCGTTTGCGCGAAGGGCCGCGCGCCGCACGCGTGGATAATATAGAAGTCTCCGAAGCCGAGCCCATCTCCGGCCTGACCGCATTTCAAGTACGAGGAGCGTAAGCAACGTAGATGCCGACCATGCCGACCATCACAACCGCAGAATGCGCCGAACTGAAGAAGCTGATCCGCGAGGTGCACGACTTCCCGAAGAAGGGAATTTTGTTTTACGACATCACCACCCTGCTCAAGGATAAGCTCGGCTTCGCCCGCCTGATCGATGCACTCTCGGCCAACTACATCGGAAAAGAGATCGACCTGATTCTTGGCATGGAGGCTCGCGGGTTCATTTTCGGTCCCGCGCTCGCCTATCGCCTCAACGCCGGTTTCGTCCCTGTGCGCAAACCGGGCAAGCTTCCCGCTGCGACGGCGAAAGTGAGCTACGACCTCGAATACGGCAGCAATTCCCTCGAAGTTCACAAGGATGCTATTCAGAAAGGCCAAAAGGTTTTGATTGTGGACGATCTGCTCGCGACCGGTGGAACCGCGGTTGCTACGGCCAAACTGGCTACTGAGCTCGGCGCACAGATTGCCGGACTGGCATTTGTAGTGGAATTGGATTTCTTGAGAGGCCGCGAGAGACTTGAGGGGTACGACGTATTCTCGCTTCTGCACTACGACCAGTAGTCACGTGGAAAGGCTGCCGGCCAATTCCCATTCGCATGCCGTTGGACTCTCTTTACAGAGTCATGGCACGCTCTCTACGAAACCTTCTCATCGCACGAGGTATTGAACGCCGCGGACCAGGCCTGTCCAAAACGCAGCGCCCACTGCAAAGGAGGCGGCATAGCAAACAATCGCAATCCAGTTCCAGGGTCGAGCGGGGTCAGTTTCATCGAAGAACATGGGGGAAGGCTCCTGATTTAACTCTTCGAACTACACTATCCACGGTATTGCAATTATTGGACCCATCGGCCGCTTGAACAAAAGTGATTGAAAACATTTTCTCCGGCTTGTGTAGTGCGAGCCGCCAGTAGGTCAAAAATTCCACTCAGTCGGAATTTTTTAGCCGATTCTCCCTGCTGCTTCCGGGATCTTTGGGGCTATCGCCGGATTTTGAAGGTCCGCCTTCCGCTCACAGGCCTCAACATTCATTGATGTCGTCGGTAGTACAATCCCGGCATGGGCGGACTGCTTCAGCCAAACGCCACTCCCTCAGCCGAGGCGGCGGAGTCAAACCTGCGTCCAATCCTGATTGGGCTCATCATCGTGGCGGTCGTGGTGGGCATCCTCGCACTGATTTTTCGCTCTCAGCAAAAAGCGCCTGCCGAACCTCCGGCATATGCTGCCAAACTACAGTTTTCGGACCTGAAAACCAGCGCGGCGCAGAACTTCGTGGGCGCGACCGTCAGCTATCTCGATGGCACGATTACAAATGCCGGCGGCCAGACCGTAATCCACGCCGTCGTCGAAGTCACATTTAAAGACGACATGGGCCAAATGGCTCAACGAGAAGAGTTGCCGATTCACGTTCTCCGCACCGGCGGCCCGTACGACGAGACGGTGGATTTGAACCTCTCGCCCCTTCTCCCGGGTCAAAATAAAGCCTTTCGTCTGACATTCGAAAACATTTCTGCGCAATGGAACCATGCCTATCCGGATTTGAAGGTGACACAGGTGGTAGTGAAATAGCACCGGGCTGCGCGATATGGGGGGCAGCCGGCTGCGGTTTTAAAAAGTGGAGCTTCGAAAAGTGGAGCGGGGAGTGAAGGATTTTCCTACGGGCAGCGATTTGTTCCCTTTTTATTCGCTAAAAATATTTTTGGGCGAGGTGAAAACGGGCGAGAAAATCGCGGGAATTTCGAAATTGAGCTATTGATTTATAAAGAGTTGCGAACGACGAACGCGAAAGCATGGACTGTCAAGTACCGTTGTGGTAAATGCGGTTGCGGTGGGAAATATAACTCAGAGGTTACTAGATTCGCGCCGTGAGCTGACAGCCGTCAGCCGTCAGCCATCGGGTAGGCTTGCGGATGGTCCATCGTCGTTCGGTCCTTTGAAAGCACCTCCTCCCAGTGGAACCACGTGTCGCTGCCCAACTGCGCCGTCGTATTATTTGGACGTGCTGATCCGTCCCGAAACGCCGGACGACTATGCTGCCATCCGGGAGGTGAACCTCGCTGCATTCGGTTCGCCGCTCGAAGCCGCACTGGTTGAACGGCTGCGAGACGACGGACTGGTCATCGCGTCGTTGGTTGCGGTCGATGACGCAGGTCAGGTTGTTGGGCACATCCTGTTCAGTCCTGTGAGGATTATGACCACCAAGGGCGACCACATGCAGGTGGCTTCCCTTGCACCGATGTCTGTTCTTCCTTCGCATCAGCGCAGGGGAATCGGCTCGATGCTGGCCGAGCATGGAATCGAGGCGTGCAGACGGGCTGACTACCATGCCATCGTTCTGGTTGGCCATCCCCGCTACTATCCGCGTTTCGGTTTCACGCACGCGCTCGTCGCCGGGCTGAAGAACCCGTTTGCTGCCGATGAAGCCTTCATGGGGTTGGGATTGGTTCGAGGCGCTCTGTCGGAGATCGAGGGGTGCGTAGTCTACCCTGAGGCGTTCAATCAGTTCTCCTAATGGTTGGCGGTCTTGGACGGCGACTCGCGATAGGCGAGGACAACTTACGTTAGCAGTCGATTTCACTCATTGACCCTGTGGGCGGGGTTTTTCGGACGATGAGTGAAATTGATTCCATAACAATGTCGGCTCCCACGCCCGGATAGACTTTGGTGGTACCAACCAACCAAGGCCCGGGAGAAAGGAGCCGAACGATGATCATTATAGGATGCGATTATCACCCGGGTTTCCAGCAAATTGCGTTTGTGGATACCGAGACGGGAGATTACGGAGAGCAGCGATTAGAGCACAGTGAGAGAGCAGAAAGGTTTTATCGTGACCTCGCTGACCAGGGCAAGAAGGTGCGAGTGGGAATGGAAGCCAGTGGGCATGCCCGCTGGTTTGAACGTCTGCTGGTGGAGCTGACCTTCGAATTGTGGATAGGCGACGCCAGCGAGATTCGCGCCAAGCGGGTACGCAAGCAGAAAACGGATCGGCAGGATGCGCAGCATATTCTGCAGTTGCTGATGGAGAATCGTTTTCCCAAGATCTGGGTACCGAGTGGGGAGAATCGGGATCTACGGCAACTGCTGTGGCATCGGCATCGCATGGTGCAGGCCCGCACGCGGATCATGAACCAGTTGCAAGCAGTGGCGCTCAACGAAGGACTGCGTTGCAAGAAGCGCCTGTGGCGGGACGCAGGACGAGAACAACTGGAGTCGTTCCGTTTATCTCCGTGGGCGAGCCGGCGACGGCGTGATCTGCTGGAGTTGCTGGATCGGCTGACGCCGACGATTGCCGAGCTGACCGCAGCCATCGAGCAGGAAGTGGAGAAGTGTCCCGAGGCGCAGCGCTTGCAGACGCATCCCGGAGTCGGTGCGCTGACGGCATTGGCGTTCGTGCTGATCATCGGCCGAGCAGATCGGTTTCAGTGTGGTAAGCAAATCGCGAGCTATCTGGGACTGGTGCCGCTGGAGGATTCGAGCGGGCAGCGACGGCGCTTGGGACACATCACGAAACAAGGGAACTCGCTGTTGCGTTTCCTGCTGGTAGAAGCGGCGCAAGTGACCGTGCGCAGCGATCAGGAATGGCGCAACAGGTACTTCCACCTGGCAATGCGGCGGGGACGGAAAATCGCCAAAGTTGCCATGGCGAGGAGATTAGCGGTGCGCCTGTACTGGATGTGGCGCAAGGGATGGAACTATGGGCAGTTGAAAAAGTTCGGTTCGCACGCGGGAGAGCCCGGACATCGCGATGGTGTGAAGTCAAACACCGAGTAATTGATTGGGTATCCCGCTCCCCTTTTACGGGGGAGTTCGAAGTAGTAATCATGATCGAAGATGTGACCGAAGAGATGCATGGGTCGGACTGAGTCCCTGACCTGGAACCGATTACGAGGCGAGCCTTGGTTGGTAGAGCAAAAGCAACAGCAACAGCAAAAGCTTCCACGAGAGCGAAATGGCGCTCTTCGGACTGCACGGATTGGTGCGCCTCAAAAGTGCTTGACACTGCCGACATTGTTAGAGACGCGATGTTACGTCAA
Organism: uncultured Acidobacteriaceae bacterium; assembly: GCA_963791085.1. Taxonomy (GTDB): domain Bacteria; phylum Acidobacteriota; class Terriglobia; order Terriglobales; family Acidobacteriaceae; genus Acidiflorens. The sequence continues at coordinate 2,893,684 of CAWBQG010000001.1, forward strand.
CCACTACTCAAGAACGTGATCTTTTCCGCGATGGACTGTCTGGCCTTCTTCCCCGCCGTGAAACACTCGTCGCAATAGACGAACAGCCCCATAGACAACGAGGAACAGCACAAACCCGAGAAAGAAGGCTATCCTGGCTTCAGCGCGGCTAAGGTCTGGAGTCTGTCGCGTCCAAGCATGGACGACGATAAGATGAATGGCGGAAGAGACTCCCAGTGAAATCCAGAAGGCGATGTTCCGCCATGACCGCACAATGAAGGCAAGCCCAACCGACGTGAGCATCACAATTATCGCCGCTTCCTGCCAATCAGGGTTCAAATTATAACGGCTGGGGAGCGCGAAATATGCGACCAGAATGACGGCCATCACCGCGAGAAGTTCCAAAATCTCACGCCACTTTAATTGCCATTTAAGGCCGAGCCTTCCCCAACGTCGCCGTAAGTTCGTCTCCCTCCTCCCCTCGCGCCGCTCCTGCCGCTTCTCAAATTTCTGATGTTCAACTCGGTCGGACTCGGTGAGGTTACGACGACGTAGTTCCCCATCCAGAGCTGCCACAGCTTCTGCCGTCATGTAATGACGTTGAGTAGCCAAGTGCAGAAGCTCGTCATCGCTCCGTTGCGAATACTCGGTAGAGAAGTCGGTAGGCATTCTTCGTTTCCTACGCCAGACCACATCGTACTCGGTGCGGCAACTGTTGTTAACAGGCCATTACGTACCCGTGGACGACAAAGCGATACTTGCGGCGTGTTTCTTCAAGAATGTTGACGAACCGATCTCGACGTTCCGGGATACCGAGGATGGGATGACGGTGGTAACAGCTACAGGTGATGAAATGCAGATGTTGTGCACCGTAGTAGCGATGGAGCTTTCGCGTCACGGAGTCAGACTAGAAGGAATGAGGAGTCTCGACTGTGACCACGCTCTCAGGCGGTTTGTGACGAAGAGCCCACCCATCGCAAAGAACGCGATGTCTGTGGCACCCGCAACTGAACGTGACAAAATGGAGCTGGCGGGTCTGCTGATACCGCTTGAGTCCCCAGGGCATGAACGGAGACCAGGCGCGTCGGCGTTATCGCGCGGTGATGATCGAACCCTGGAATTGTTCAATTTTCGACGAGGGCTGAAAGTCCCCGCCCTTCGCTTCGCGATAGGACGGGCCACCCGCCTCAGTCCCGTCCGCTACAATCTCCCTGTGCCTGACACCAAACCATTCCGCCTTACGGAGTCGGTAAAAGCTGCCGGTTGAGCGTCCAAGCTGAGTCCGGCGGTGCTGGACACGGTGCTTGGGAAATTAGCCCGGCAACACGACCCGAATGTTCTGGTCGGCTTCGATCATGCCGACGACGCCGGCGTGTATCAACTCACGCCCGAGACGGCGCTCGTCCAGACGGTCGATTTCTTTACGCCCATCGTCGACGATCCCTACACTTTCGGCCAAATCGCCGCCACCAACGCGCTCAGCGACGTTTATGCCATGGGCGGAAAGCCGCTGACTGCGCTGGCGCTGGTCTGTTTCCCCGACAAAGCCGATATCGCGATCCTCGAGCGTATTCTGGCTGGCGGGTTGTCGAAGATGATCGAGGCCGGATGCACAGTTGTCGGTGGCCACAGCATTCGCGACGAGGAAACAAAATTCGGTTATGCCGTGACCGGCGTGATCCATCCCCAGCGCGTGCTCGCGAACCAGGGCGCACAGCCCGGCGACCGCCTGCTCTTCACCAAGGCTCTGGGAACCGGCGTGATTTCGACGGCGATCAAGAAGGGCACCGCCCAACAAGGCTGGATCGACGCAGCCGTAAAGTCGATGACCACGTTAAACAAAGCGGCTGCAGAAGTGATTACGGCCAGCCATCAGCCGTCAGCCATCAGCCATCAGACAAGTTCCGTCCGCGCCCTGACCGACGTCACTGGCTTTGGCCTGATTGGGCACGCCCGCGAAATGGCGCTGGCATCCAAGGTGGGCATCATTTTCGACTCGAGAAAAATTGCTGTCCTCGATGGTGCGATGGAGTGCATCCGCTCGGGCTTCATCCCGGGAGGCCTCAAGGCAAACCGTGAGTTCGCGGAATGTGTTGTGGGCTACGCCGATGGCGTTTCCGAGGATATTCGCACGCTGCTCTTTGACCCGCAAACGGCCGGCGGATTGCTGATCTCGGTCGCCGCGGCCGACGCTGTTTCGCTTTCGGAAGCGCTGCAGAAAGCGGGCGTGCCTGCCGTGGAGATTGGCGAGGTTGTGCCCGCAAGCAAGCCGCTGATCTCAGTCCGCTGAGTTATCGCGGCCATCACCCCTGAATCATCTCCCAGATGATCGCGAGATGATGATCGTCATGTTCGGCGACGAAAAACAAGTGATCCACGAGCCGCATCGGCACTCTCATACGCGGGTGCGGCAGCACGCGTGCGAATAAGGCCGCATCAAGTTCTTTCAGGCGATTCACCATGTCGAGTCGCGCTTTGCGAAAATCCGCAAGAATCTTCTCCAAAGCACGATCGTTGTAGCGAGCCTCAAAAGTTGGGCGATTGGTCAGGTCGGCCACCGTGAGTTCACTTCTGCCGGCAACGTAGTCTTCGACGCGTGCCATCCACAAGGACTCGAGGTTCAGTAAATGACCCACGTGTGCCTGTGCCGACCATTTACCCTGTGGCGCGCGCACCATGCGTTCGGCCGCGCGGCCGCGCACAACCTCTTCGAGCCGCGCCGGCGTGCCGCGCAATCGCATGCAAAGGTCGGGGTACAACTCGACGAGGAACGAGAAATCGAACTTCCGGCCAAACCAGTTTGCGACCTGCGTCATGTCTTTCATGTCTTTCCTAGCCACCGAGTAGCTTGTTGACTTCTGCGTAGGGCACGCCTTCGGCGAGAGAGGTGTAGGTGCCGGCGGATTTCAGTTCCTCGGCGGCGCGCCGAAGCAGGCCCAGCGTGGCGCGCATAAAGCCCGAGCCTACGCTGACCCGCGCCACGCCCAGCCTTTCAAGTTCCGCGATCGAAGGCGTTCCGGTCACCGCGAGAATATTCAGAGGACATTGCACGGCCTTCACCAGCCATCCGATGGTTTCTGCATCCTTAAGCCCGGGCGCGAACACGCAATCGGCGCCCGCGTCGCGAAACGCTACCAGTCGACGCACCGCTTCCTGATAGTCAGCGTCGGGATTGCCTCCACGGAGCAGGTAAATGTCGGTGCGAGCATTGAGCACGATGGGCGCGCGCAGTTTTGCGGCGACTTCGCGCGCCGCCTGGATTTTCTCGACCGCTCGCTCGAGGGGCAACAGCGGCTGGTCGGCGCGGCCGGTCGTGTCTTCCAGATTGATTCCAACCGCTCCTGCCTCGATTACCTCGCGCGTGGTGCGGGCCACGTCTTCCGAGGTCGAGCCGTAGCCCCATTCGACGTCAGCGGTGACGGGGACTTTCAGGGCGCGCACAATGCGACCGATGCGCGCGACCATCTCTTCGCGGGAAATGCGCTGCCCATCGGGGTATCCCAGCGAGAAAGCAATACCTGCCGAGGTAGTGGCGATAGCTGGGAAGCCGGCTTCCTCAAAGATCCGGGCGCTCGCCACATCCCAGGCGTTCGGCAACACCAGCGCATTTGGCCCGCGATGAAGCTGGCGAAACTCTATGGCGGCTTGCGTCGGGAATAGCATGGTTTTATTCCATTACCGTTGGAGATGAGTTCGCAGATTTCAGCTTCGCTTTTTGGCGCCTTGCGGTAATTTCTCCTTCATACGCGCGACAAAAGTCGGCACGTGCACAACAGCCCGTCCCACCGTGCCACGCCCAATTTCCTGCGCCCCGTCGTGCGCGGTAACGCGCATGGTGTAAAAGCGCCCATCAAACGACTCCAACTCGGCCTCCGCGCGAACGCGCATTCCAATCCCGCTGGCCGCCCGGTGTTCCACATGAATCGATACACCCACCGTGATTTCACCTTCATCGCAAAACGGCTGCAGGGCATGGAAACCGGCGGTTTCCATCAGGCGAATCATGTCAGGAGTCGAGTACACGGGAGGCAACTCGGGATGATGGGCGGCAAGCGTGTGTTTAAGTTCGACAGTCTCCTCCGCTTCGCCGCGCACGCCGAGGGGGATAGGTCGGGCCATCTTCGGATTCCTTTGGTCTCCTGCAACTTCCGAACCTGGATTGACTGGCGGCGAGCTAAGCGTTATTTTGGCGTTGCTGTCGCGTCGCAGTATCAAGCCTCAGCGGCTAAAGCCAGCGAGGGAAACAAGCCAAGTATCGCAGCGGTGAACGACTGCGCCACCCAAAAATCAAGCGCAAAACGGCAACCCAGTACAACACCGACTTTTTCCCGCACCCTGCTACGCGGCTGCCATGCGCCGCGATTCAATGCCGTCGAGCGCTTCCCAAAGCTTCCGGGCCGCGCCTTCGGCGGCGGCGAGTGCTTTCTCCGCTGTTCCGGGATTTGCCGCGACCCGCTTTTCCAGTTGCTTGCGCCATACGCGCGAGTGATAAACGTCCGCGGTCATGTGCAGGACAAAATAGGCGCGCGTCGTCTCGTCGGCTCCGTACAGGTCGCGCAAGCCGCGATCTTTCTCCCGCGCGATGCGGGGCACCTGCGATTCATAGGCATAAAACGCCGCCAGCGCTTCCTCCGGTGTGCCTTCGCTGGCCAGCGCGCGAAAGCATCCGATCAAATCGGAAATCGCGCGCACACGCCGCCGCTTCGGAGCGCGGCTTCCGCCCATTCCCTCGACAAAATCTAGCCAGAGTTCCGCATGGGAGGGCCCCGGCCTCCCGAAAATGTTCTCGCCACCTTTTTCATCGGCCATATTCGCCAGCACGGCGCGGCGCAATTCGCCGTCCTCCAGGCGAATACCCAACTGCGCGAGATAAGCCGGGAACGCTTCCACGTGAGGGTAATAATCCTCCCCGTATTCGCGCAGGTCCTCGCGTGTCAACTTCCCGGCGGACCACGCCCGATAGAACGGATGGCAAAGCAAGTCGTATCGTCCAATACACTCGTCGAGACGCGCCAAGAAAACATTGATTTCCACACATCACCTCGGGACCTTCACTATACGGATCGAAGAAAAACTTGACAAGGTGCAGCAGCGGCTCAGCCCGCGTAACTTGTTACAATTGAACGAGAAGTTTCCCGCCTGGTTTTGGGGCTTTCTGAGCTGCGGAAATGCAAGCGTTCAACGAACATTTCGACGTGGTCGTGGTCGGCGCCGGCCACGCTGGCTGCGAAGCCGCGATGGCTGCGGCCCGCATGGGCCTGAAGACCGCACTGTACACGCTCAATGTCGATCTGATTGCGCAAATGTCATGCAACCCTGCCATCGGCGGCATCGCAAAGGGACATCTAGTCCGCGAGGTGGACGCGCTCGGCGGCATCATGGGTGAGATTACCGACGCCGTCGGAATTCAGTTCCGCCTTCTCAACACTTCCCGCGGACCGGCTGTTTGGTCGCCGCGCGCCCAGTGCGATAAGCAAGCCTATCGCCTCAAGATGCGCGAAGTCCTGGAATCACAGCCGAATTTGAAGATCAAGCAGGCCGAAGTGGTGGATGTGATTCTTGAGCCGTCAGCGATCAGCCATCAGCCATCAGGGGCGCCATTCGCTGTTCGCTGTTCGTCGCTCGCGACTCCACAAGAAGATCGTCATTCCGAGCAGAGCGAGGAATCTGCTCTTCCGAATGACCACCGACCACGGACCAACGACCGCATCACCGGCATTCTGCTCCGCGACGGCCGCCGCGTCTCCGCGCACGCCGTCATCATCACCACTGGGACCTTTCTTAACGGCCTCATCCACTGCGGCGAGCAGCAATACCCCGCGGGACGATCCGGAGAGCCTCCTGCCGTCCTGCTCGGCGAGGCGCTCAAGAACCTTGGTCTGCGCGGCTGCCGCCTCAAGACCGGCACGCCCCCTCGCCTCGATGGCCGCACCATCGACTGGTCAAAATTCGAACTTCAGCCCGGCGACGCCGACCCTACGCCCTTCAGCTTCCGCACGCGGCAGGTCGCTCATCACGATAAACAGGTCCCCTGCTACATCGCCTTCACCACCGAGGAAACGCATCGCGTCATCCGGGAAAACGTGCACCGCTCGCCGATGTACAGCGGACAAATTCACTCCATCGGGCCGCGCTATTGTCCGTCGATCGAAGACAAGATCGTCAAGTTTCCCGACAAGTTCACGCACCAGCTTTTTCTCGAGCCTGAGGGCCTGAACACGCATGAGATCTACGTCAATGGCATGAGCACATCGCTGCCGATCGACGTTCAGCTCGCAATTCTCAAGTCGATCCCGGGCCTCGATCAGGCCGAAATGATGCGTCCCGGCTATGCCATCGAGTACGATTCCATCGATCCCACCGAGCTCAATCGCACGTTACAAACAAAGAAAATCTCCGGCCTGTTTCTAGCCGGTCAGATCAATGGCACGTCGGGGTATGAAGAGGCTGCCTGCCAGGGAATCATGGCCGGCATTAATGCGGCGCTTCAGGTGAAGAACGAGCCGCCGCTCGTGCTCGACCGCACGGAAGCCTACACGGCGATCCTGATCGACGACTTGATCTCCAAGGGCACGAATGAGCCCTACCGCATGTTTACGTCGCGCGCCGAGTTCCGCCTGCACCTGCGCATCGACAACGCCGACCGCCGGCTCACCCCACACGGCCGGCGCGTAGGGTTGATCTCGGACGATGCATGGTCCAACTTCCAGGCCAAGCAGCAGCGTCTGGAAAAAATGAAGGAACTGCTGGAGCGTACGAAGCTGACCAGCGCAATGGTGGACCAGATAGAAGGCCTGGAAATCGGAACGGCGGGTGCTATCGGCCAACCCCTGTCTCAATTCCTGAAGCGCCCCGAAATTACGATCGAGAAGCTTGTGGCAACTTTGCACGAACTCGACCCGCAATTCTTCCGCCGCCCCTCGGACCGCCAGCCATCAGCCAGCGAGGGTTGGTCTTCCGAGATCCGAAACGAACTCAAATCCATCGAGACCGAAATCAAGTACGCGGGCTATCTCGACCAGCAGCAACGCGCCATCGACCGGTTGAAGAAGGCCGAGCAGCGCCACATCCCGGAGTGGTTCGACTACCACTCCGTCAGCGGCCTGTCGCGCGAGATGCAGGAAACGCTGCGCAAAGTGCAGCCGCAGACGCTCGGCCAAGCCTCACGAATTCCCGGAGTCACACCTGCGGCAGTGTCGCTGGTTAACGTCTACATCGAGATCCAATCCCGCCGCCGCGAGCAACCTGCGCGGCGTTAGTGATTGAGTAGGGACATGGGCCGAAGAACGCAATGAACGGCGCTAGCGAGTGATTGCCTTCTGAAGCGCCGCGCGAAGCTCCTCATAAGGCATTGCCCCCGGATGGTACATCGCCACCTGTCCCGCGCGATTCAGGACCACCAGCGTGGGCGTCGTGCTTGCCCCGTAGACATTGAAGTTCTGCTTGCTGAGCGGCACGGGCATATCAAGCAGGCTGGCATAGTAGCGCTGCCGGACTGCCTCGATATAGCTGCGCTCCTGTTCCGTTGTGGCTTCGTTACCTTGAGCGGCATAGCCATAGAGCTGCGTCGGCCCCGATCACAACCAGACCTTCCCCAGCGAACTCCTGCCGCAGGCGCGCAATGACGGGCACTTCCGCCTTGCAGTCGACGCACCAATGCGCCCAGAAAAACAGCAGCACGGGCGAGCCCTTAAGGGACGCCAGCGCGGGCGGTTTTGGTCCGAGATATTGCGCAGCCTGCAGCGGCGGAGCCTGCCGGCCAGCCAGCGCATACAGGTTAAGGTTTTTCCGCAACCGTGGACCAATCGAAGTCGTTCCGTATCGCGCCAGCGCTGAGCGCAGCAACCGAACCGCCTCGCCTTGTTGCCTTTTTTCCGCCAAGCTTTCGGCCAGAACTTCGTACGCCGCGCCCAGAGCAATCGGCAGATGCGGTTCTGCGTCCAGTTTGCGCTTCGCGAGCAGCTGTTCGGAGAATGTGCGCGTCTGGGTCGCGTAAGAGACGGCCTTGTCCCATTGCTGACCAGCCGCGGCCCCGCGGGCCATCCACGACAGGGCTTCCAGATACTCGGGCGTCAGCCCATGCTGCAACTTGTAGCTGCCCAGCTCAGCCTCAGCGGAAGAAAAGGAGTCCCGGGCCAGCTGCGTGCGGACATCTCCGATCAGATCAGACTGGGCCTGGGAACAGGCAGCCCAGACCAAAACAGCAGCCACAAACCAGCGAAGGCTCCCCACGCAAAGACGCATAAGTTAATGATGAATCAGGCTTTAGGAAGTTGCAAATACGGCTACGGTCGGCCGGCCCAGCCCGCCGACCGAAGTTACCTCGGTATACCCAGAACTGACTAGAAATTGCGGGCGCGGGTTCGATATACTACAGGCGCGTTTGATCTTTGCGGTTGTAAGCAGTACCCCGCTCTACAGCGTGACCTGCCTGCACTATCCAACAAGCTCCAGCGCATATTTCAACACAAAAGGAACACAGCAACACCATGGAAACAGGAACAGTAAAGTGGTTTAACGACGCTAAGGGTTACGGGTTTATCAGCCGCCAGAACGGCGAGGACGTGTTTGTGCACTTCTCCGCCATCCAGGCTAACGGTTTCCGCAGCCTGCAAGAAGGTCAGCAGGTGCAGTTTGATGTTGTCAAAGGCCCCAAAGGCTGGCAGGCAGAGAACGTCAAGGGCGTTTAAACCACAATCAAAATCCGATTTTCAGAAGGGCGGCCTGGCGGCCGCCTTTCTTATTTTAGAGCGGGATCCTGGTTCGAAAAAATGCTCGGCTAGCGTGCGGTAAAGAACCAGAAGCGCGAGACGAGGCTGCGCCGAATCCGACAAGCGAGGCAACTTGAGTCAGGTGGACCGCGAACCGGTCTTCACGAAAGCGGCAATGAAGAGCACCCCAAAGAGCAAGTCGGCCACAGCAAATGTCAGGTCGGATCGATGAAGGCGGCTCTGGAAAAAGAGCGCGGTCATGGCGATTCCGTAACTGAACTTTTCAACGACCCCAGCAAGGATAACTGGCCGAAAGCGGACAGGGTCGGTGGCGATAATAAAAAAAGCAATCTGCCAGGCTAGGCCCGCCCCCGCGAATCCGTAGTAAAAGCCGGGATGAGTGATTGGAGGCGGATCCTGTCGCCCGATAATGTCGAACAGAAAATAAAGGGGCGAAAGGATGAGCACGCCCCAGACGCCGGCGATCAAGAAGACAATCTTGGCGAATTTCATGGAAGTAGTCTAAATCGCCGAAAGGGCGGGAGACCTAGCTGGCGTCTCGTTCCGCCTCTTCCACGGTGCCAAAAAATCTGAAAAAGTTCTCCACGCGCGTCACCTCGAGCGCCTGGTGAATACGCTGATTGACCCCAACCAGCCCCAGCGACCGTCCGTCTTTTTGCCGGCTGACATAGGCTCCCACGAGCGCTCCAATCCCGGCTGAATCGGCCAGCGGAACCGCGGTGAAGTCCAGAATCAATCCGCGGGAGACGTCAGCGCGCACTTTCGACTGGAAGGCAAACACGTTGGTCAGCGACAGTGGCCCCGAAAGACGCAGAATGCGGATTCCTTCCCGCGATGCGGGAACCTCTTCAATTTGCAATGCTTGATCGGGCATGAAGGAAATGTTAACGGCGAATGACAGTGTGATTATTAAAACCGTGTGAATTCTTTAACCACCCCGACAATCGCTAGAAAGCGCCCGGACAGGCCGCAGGCTGGCCGGCGCCCCCCGGTACGCCCGCGTGATGCAACAAGGCTAAGCCCTTGCGGCCCTAGTCGATGTGCTCCCCTTCTTCAAACATTCCCTCCGCAGATGGCAGCACGTCGGTTTCGCCGGCAATCCAGACGTATAGAGTCGGAAGAAGGAAAACGCTCATCACAAGCGCGGCGATCAGACCACCGACGATAACGATCGCAAACGGACGCTGCGAGTCGGATCCAATCGCGTGCGAAAGAGCCGCGGGCAGGAGTCCCAGAGTCGCCACCAGCATCGTCATCAGAATGGGGCGGAGCCTTTGGACCGCACCCTCGACCGCCGCATCTTCAATGGAATACCGTCGCACTCGCAGCTGATTGATGTATTCGAGCATGATGACACCCGTTTGCACGCACACGCCGAACAGGGCAAGAAAACCGACGCCGGAGGAAACGCTGAAGTGCGTACCCGTAATAAGCAATGCAATCAATCCGCCTATGGGAGCAACTACAATGTTGGCCATAATCAGCAGCGTCCACTTATAGGACTTGAACATGGTGTAGAGGATGATGAAGATGATGAGAACCGTAATGGGCAGGACGATGAGCAGGCGCGCGTTGGCTCGCTTCTGACTCGCGTATTCTCCCTCCCAGTCGAGCGTGTATCCGAGGGGCAACTTGACCTGCTCGTTGACCCTCTTCATCGCTTCTTCCACGGTGCTGCCCAGGTCGCGGCCGCGCACGCTGTACTTGATCGCGATGTAGCGGCGATTGCCTTCGCGGTAAATTTCCGAGCCGCCATCGGTCACTTTGATGTGGCAAAGCTGCGCCAGGGAGACGCGCTCACCGGAAGGGGATAGCAGGCGAATGTTCTCGATCGCTTCCTGGGTGCCGCGGTATTGCGGAAGATACCGCAAGGTGAGATCGTAGCGCGCCTCGCCCTGAAGGACCTGCGTCAGGGCATTGCCGCCCACGGCGGTCTGGACTGCGTCCTGCACGTCGGCGACATTGATCTGGTAGCGAGCGGCGGCCTCTCGATCCACAGTCACATTCAGATTGGGCTGGCCGAGCACACGAAAAACTCCAAGGTCTTCGATCCCGTTGATCTGGCGCATGACGGCAACGATTTGATCGGCTTTCTCTTCGAGCACTTTTAAGTCGTCGCCGTAGATCTTCGTCGCCAGTTCTCCCTTCACCCCGCTGACCGCCTCTTCCATGTTGTCTTCAATAGGCTGGGAGAAGCCCCAGAAGACTCCCGGGATCTTGTCGAGTTCGCGCTGCATGGCGGCGATCAGTTCATCCTTGTCTTCATGGAATGCCGGGCGCCATTGCTCTTTCGGTTTCAGATCAACGAAGTACTCGGTGTTGAAAAACCCGGTGTTGTCGGTGCCATCGTCAGGACGGCCGACCTGGCTGGTGCATTGCGGGACCTCAGGGAACGAGCAAAGCACGATGCGCGCCTGATTGGCGATCCGAATGCCCTCGTCCGGCCCTGTGCTGGGGGCAAGTGTGCCGCGCACCCAGAGCGCCCCTTCGTCCAAATGAGGAAGAAATTCCGAACCGACGAAGCCGCCGAACGCGAGTACATTCCCCAGCACGACCCCGAGCACACCAATCCCGACCGTAATTCCGCGATGGTGAATTGCCCATCGCACAGCCACGCGATATCGGTCAATCAGCCACGCCATCAGGGGATTTCGCCATTCGCTCGCTCCTTTGGCGAAGGCAAAGCTTGCCAGCACGGGAGAGACGACGATCGAGAAGAACAGGGCGCCGAGAAGCGCAAACGCCATGGTCCACGCCATGGGCTTAAACAGACGCCCCTCCACCCGTTGCAGCGTGAAGATCGGCAGGAAAGCAGTGATGGTGATGACGATGGCATAGAAGACCGGGCGTTGCACTTCGTGTGCGGCATCGCCAATCTTTTCGATCGATGTCTTCGTGCTTCCGTTTCCGCGGCTCAGAGAGTGCACAATGTTCTCGATGAGTACGATTGCACCTTCAACGAGCACGCCAAAATCCAGGGCGCCGATGGACAGGAGATTTGCAGGAATTCGGCTCAGGTCCAGACAAATGGCCGCAAAAAACAGCGAGAACGGAATCGTCGCCGCGACGATGATTGCGCCGCGCACATTACCCAGGAACAGAAAAAGAATGATCGAGACCAGGATCATTCCTTCTGTCAAGTTGTGAAGCACGGTATGGCTCGTGAAGTGCACAAGGGTGCTGCGATCGATGAAAGGAACAATCTTCACGCCCGGAGGAAGGATGTGATCGTTAAGCTCCTCGACCTTCTTGTGGATGTCTTCAAGCGCAGCATCGCCAGTTGCGCCTTTGCGCAGGAGCACAATGCCGGAGACAACATCGTCATTGTCGATGATTTTGCCATCCTCGCGATGGATGGCGCGGGCGAACTGGCCGAGACGGATCTTTGGTCCCTGGGACACTGCGGCGATGTCTTTGACGCGAAGCGGCGTGCCGTTCTTCGTAAGGATGACTGTCTCGGCGATGTCCTGCGATCGGTCTACTAATCCGACGGAGCGTACGTTGATTTGCTGCAGGCCTTCCTGAATGAAGCTCCCCCCGGCGTTCGCATTATTGTTCGTAAGTTGCTGTTCGACCTGCGCGATGCTGAGTCCGTATGCAACCAGCTTATTGGGGTCCACTCGCACCTGGTACTCGCGAGTGGGGCCGCCGAAGCTGGCGACGTCGACAATGTTCGGTAAGGTCTTGAAGCTTTTCTCAACGACCCAGTCTTCGATGGACTTCAGCTCCATGGCGTCGAACGTGGGATTTGTGCTGTGCAGAGTGAAGAAATAAATCTGGCCGACCGGGCTCCAGTCGGTGCCCATTTGCGGGTTGACGCCGGGTGGCAGCGTTACCTGGCTGAGCCGCTCGAGCACGCGTTCGCGGTTCCAGGCGTTATCGGATTCGTCGTCGAAAATCAGCTTGATATCCGAGAGGCCGAACAGCGAAAAGGACCGCAGGTGGACGATCTGCGGAATGCCGTTCATGACGTTCTCGAGCGGAATGGTTACCTGCTGCTCAATCTGCTCGGCCGAGATTCCCGGCCACTGCGTGATGATCTCAACGTAATTGTCGGCGACGTCAGGATAGGCCTCGATCGGCAACCGCTCGAAGGAAATGATCCCCCACGCGAAAAGCAGCAGCGCCAGCCCGACCACCAGCAGCCGGTTGTTGAGCGCGAAATCGACGACGCGGCGAATCATCTATTTCCCCGTAGCATCATTGCTCTACCGTGTTCTGCAGCGGCAGGGCGTTGGAGACGACTTGATCGCCCGGTTTGAGGCCGCTCGTGACCTCCTGCATGTTGCCGGGGAGCATGGCGCCAGTAACAACCTCCAGGCGTTTGAAATGGCCTGAGCCAATCGGCGCGTACACCCACTCGCGGTCATGAAGGTGCAGAATTGCAGCCGCGGGAATCGCAGCGCGCGTTTCCGGTTGTTTGCCGTAAAAGGTCGCGGTGGCGAACATCCCGATGCGCAGCAGTCCCTGGTTCGCGACCTCAATGCGGACCTTGCCTGTGTGCATCGTGGGGTCGAGGGTTGGCAGGATGTTATCCACACGCCCCTTGAGCACCTTGCCGGGGTAGGCGTTCAGGCGAATATCCGCCGAGTCGCCCACGCGCACCGCGTCCAGATCGTTTTCGTAAACGTCGCAGATGATCCAGACATAAGAAAGATCGGAGATAGTAAAGGGATTAGGACCCGAGAGCCCCTGCACGCCGGAGGCATTCGTGACCTGCTGGTCGGTGATCACGCCCGAGATGGGAGCGACGACGTCTACGATGCCGGAAGGATGATCCTTGTCGATGCCGAGAAGGTGTAGTTGTTCGGTTGCCGTATCCAGGTCGACCTTGGCGTCGGCAGCGGCAGCTTCCGCCGCTTCTAGGGCGCTCTTTGCGACGGCCCCCTTGTCATACAAAATCTGTGCGCGTTCAAGCTGCTGGTGTGCCAGTCGCTCGTCATTTACGGCTTTGAGATAGGACTGATAGGCGCCGGCGACGTCGTTACTGCGAACGCGCAACAGCAGTTGGCCCTTCTTCACCTGGTCGCCCAAACGCGCCTTGACCTCGACAACGCGGCCGGCAGCGAGGGAAATCACAGGCACCGCGCGGGCAATGTCAGGTTGCACCACGCCAGTCACGTTCAGGGCCGCCACCGCTTTGTGCTCAATGGCCGTTACCAGCGGAAACTGGTCCGGGTGGTCAACCTTGAAATTGTTGGAGTCGAGATCGGGCTCGACCACAGCCTTGGGCGGCGCCTCCGCCTTGGGATCTTCCTTCCCGCTGCAAGCCACCAGCAGCAGCGCTAAAGGCAGACCGAGAGCCGCGGCTAAAATCGTGCCAGCGAATTTGCGTTTCATTGGATCACTTCCTGGCCGACCGCCATATTCAGTTGGGCGGCAGCCGTCAAATAAGAGCCCACGAGATTCACGTAGTTCAGTTGCACGCTGCGGTAGTCGCCTTCTGCGTTCAGAAAATCGAGCAACGACGCTCCGCCATGCTGGTAGGAAAACAAAACCGTATCCCGCACGCGAATCGACATCTCCAGGTATTTGGCTCTATATGCGCGCAGCAGAATCAGAGTGCTGTCCACTGTCGCGTAGCCTGAATCCACGTCGCTCAGCACTTGCGCTTCGGCGGCGTCGCGCAATTTCTCGCTGCGCTTTATGTCGAGTTCCGTGCGCAGCTTTTCGCCCTGATTGCGGTCGAAAATGCGCAGCGGAATGCTGACGCTGACGCCGATTGTGTCCCGGGCAAAAGGGTTATTGGTCGAAGAGTTATGCGTATACCAGCCGGCCAGCGTCGGATCGGTCGAGCCGTTGGCGATCGCCAGCTTGTGCTCGGTTTGAGCCTTATCGACAGCCTGAACCGCGGCCCGCAGGTCCGGCCGGGTGTCCACAGCAATCTTGCGGAATTCGTCTCGCGGCTGCAACTGGTCATTGAAATCGTAGGCCCCGGTTACATCGAATTGCTCGATCGGGCTGCGATCGTTCACTAGAGTAAGCAGCTGGATCTTCGCCGTGCGCAAATTCACCTCGGCGGTCTGCAGGTCCGATTCATACTGGACGCGCTGTAGCTCCAGACGATCCAGATCAATCTGCGCCATATCGCCGGCCTGGAAGCGAACCCGGCTGATCTCCAGGATGTGATCCCAATAAGCCAGGTTATCTTTCGCCAGTTGCAGCACTGCCTTCGCTTGCAGCGCTGAAACGAAAGCACTGCGCAGATTGAAGAGCAACGTCCTCTCCAGATCGGCGTGACTCGATTCAGCCATCGCCGTGCCCTTTTTCGCGCTCTCCAACCGAAGGTGCCGCTTGTTGCGCCGTTCGAAAAGTTGGCTGATGCTTGGGGACTCAAACGTGCCGGAGAAGGGCTGCCACACACCGTGATTGGGAGCGATTTCGGTGCCATCCACCGTCAGGCCCAGCTCTGGATTCGGGCGAAGGAATGCCGTGATTTCCTGCGCTTTCGATTCCTGAACATTCAGCGTGTCGGCTTGTAGTGTGGGATTCGTGTTTTCGAACTTCTCTCGAATCTGCGGCCAGGTATAGCTCTGTACCTGCGGTTGCGCGGAGGCCAAAGACGCCATCGCAACCAACAATGCGGCCGGAATGAGATTGTGCAACTTGAACATCGTGTACTCCACGCGTATTGGGGACTAGCAATCGCCCCAAAACCCGCAGTCGTTCAGAATCTTCAGGAACTTCCGCAAAGAAACAAGGAGTTTGCTTATAGGGAAATGAGCCGAGCAGGAGGTGCGCGCCCGGCCGGGGCCGGGGCTAGAACGATTGCGAACGACCGCAGCGAAAACGGGAGAGCGATGCCAACCTGTTCAAAATCCACTTTCAGAGTGGCCAAGGCGGGCAGAGCTGGTAGCGAAACATGATTCAGGGAATGGAGGGCACAGGCGCAATGACCGCTGTGGCGGAATCCGCGCTCCGACTCTTCCATAGCCTGACCGACAGCATGAAGATCGTCGCTGGCCGAAACTACCGGGAAGAGCATAACGAGAGCGCAACCTAGCGTGCAGATCATGACAAATGAGGCGCGCGTCCAGGGTTCAGACGAAACCCTGCGCCGCCACAGCACAAATGCGGGCAGCAGCAAAGCAAGCCAGCAAAGATTAAGAAAAAGCTCCATTGAAAATGCCCACTTCACGGGAAGGTGATCGGACACCCTCTACCGGAGCAACCGTCTCAATATGTCCAAGATATCAAAGGATAGCATATGCATTACAAGTGACCGGGGTACTTGCCGGGAGGCATAAGGCACGGAGCTAGCGCCCACTCGCCTCTAGAATCGTCCCCGAACAAGCGCCCAGCCCAATGCGACGGAAGCCGTTGCCATCGCAGTATCCACGCAGAACGACTTCATCCCCATCTTCCAGGAATTTTCGCTGTTCCCCCGTCGGCAACCCGATCGGCTCCCGGCCGCGTGAAGTCAGTTCAAGCAGACAGCCCCGTGCGCTCTTGTCCGCGCCTGAAACGGTTCCGCTGGCCAGCAAATCCCCGGCGCGCAGATTGCAACCGTTGCTTGCGTGGTGCGTGAGCAGTTGGGCCATCGTCCAGTAGAGATCGCGGAAATTGCTTCGGCTGAGGACCGCCGGCGCCACGCCCGCTTCACGCATATGCGCCGACTGAATCGAAACTTCAAGATTCAAATTGATGCCGCCGTATTGCCGATCGGCAGCATCGAGAAGATAAGGCAGCGGCGCCGGATCCCCGACCGGACGAGCAAATGCCGCGGTGCGAAAGGGAGCCAGCGCCTCCAGCGTGACAACCCACGGCGACAACGAGGTGGCGAAGCTCTTTGCCAGGAACGGCCCCAGCGGCTGATATTCCCACGCCTGTATGTCGCGCGCTGACCAGTCATTCACCAGGCAGATTCCAAAAATGTGGTCCTCTGCCCCGGCGATAGGAATTCTCTCGCCCAGTTCGTTTCCCGCCCCGACAAAAAACCCGACTTCCAGCTCATAATCGAGTGCTTTGGTGGGTCCGAACCTGGGATCGGCATCGCCGTCGCGCGTTTGTCCGCATGGACGCCGAACCGGCGTGCCGCTCGCGACTAACGATGACGCGCGTCCGTGATAACCGATCGGAATGTACTTGTAATTTGGCAGCAGCGGATTGTCAGGGCGGAACAGTTTGCCGACATTCGTCGCATGGAAGATGGAGGCATAGAAATCGGTGTAGTCGCCCACCGCTGCCGGAAGGACCATCTCCACCTCGGCCTGCGCCACGAGATGCCGCGAAACGGCCCCTCGAATTGAAGAGGACGAGTCCGTGCGCAGTAGAGCCTGAAGGCGACGGCGCAGAGCACGGCGCGGTGCAGTTCCGGCCGCCATCAAGGCATTCAGCGAAGCGCCTCGCGCCGAATTCGCTCCACAAGCCTCCACGGCGGCCTTGACGTCCGCTTCGGCGAGCAAGCCGTCGCTTCGCACAGCGGCAACGTCGACAATCTCGTCGCCAATGGCAATTCCAACTTTTGCTTCAGCGCCAGCTTGACGGCGGCGAAATATCCCAAACGGCAAATTCTGGATGGGGAAATCTGACGCTGCAGTGTTCGCCGATTCCACCCAGCTTTGCGCTTTGGGATCGTGAGTCTCGTCCAAAACAGGTTTCATAAGAGATGTAGAGAGCGCAGGTCGTCGATCGGCTCCGTGAACGAACAGGACCCAAACGAGATGGCGAAGTCCCGGCGCGTCTGAAACAGATCACGCACCATGAGCCGGTGCTCACGCCACCGGAGTGCATCTGGCTCGAAGCAGAACGCCTCTGCCGCCTGCTCGCACAGAAGTTCGATGGCGCGGCTCGGTTCCAAGACCACGCGCATAAAGGCCGCCGCGAGAAAAACGTTCAGGAAGCCGTGCATGATTCCAGATGGGCTGTCGGGATGATAGGTAAGCCGGTGCAGCGAGCGGAGCGGATGATGAAGGCCGGCGGTCGCCTTGAATGGCACACCAGTCGCCGAGCACAGCGTGATGAATTCAATCACGCTTTCAGGCGAGGGGAACTTGTCGGCCGTTTCACCACCGGTCCGAATCTTCGCGCGCTTTCCGCACGCCGCCACTGCGGAAACGCAGTCACGGGCAGCTCTGGCGCCCCCATCTGTCACTCCGCCGGACAACGGAGTCTCGAAATACGTCTCCAGTTCCGCAGGAATGATTTCAGACAGCCGCCGAACTTCTTCCGCTCCCGTGACCTTCACTTCCACCGATTCGATCTGCGGCGCAATCGGCAAATGATCGGCCGCGCAGCGCGCGTTGAAATCGCGAATGCGGGCGAGATCGGCCGCGACATCGGCACCCAACAGGGCCGAGAGCCCCCAGCGCGAGGGCGTTTCCGTCCGCGAGCCCGACAGACAAGCTCGCGCGTCTTCAAACTCGCCCAGTCGCGCCGCCGGAACGATGAAGCGTCCCAGCATCCAGCTGAATTCCGAGCGCGAGTACGCCTCGTAATTCGCTACTGCAGCCGGCATCCCCAGCGAGGCCGGCGGAAACAACCCGGCGTAGTCGACCAGATTCCGAAGTAATACAACGACGGACCCGACCGCGCTTGCCGTGTTTCCGATCCTAGCCTGCGTCGTAACGTCCATCGAGTCAACCTTCGGAGCCATCGAATTTCTTACGCAAGCCCTGCCAGCATTCGAAATATTGATGATCGAGTTCGGAAGTCTCCAGCGCGAAACGCGTCGGCTGGCAAACAAAGCGGGTCTCGAACATGAATGCCAGCGTGTCTTTGATGTAAACCGGCTTCAGATCCGCTTTGCTTGCTTTCTCAAACGTTTCCGTGTCGGGCCCGTGCCCGGCCATGCAATTGTGCAGGCTCGCGCCGCCCGGCACGAAGCCTTCGGCTTTGGCATCGT
Organism: uncultured Acidobacteriaceae bacterium; assembly: GCA_963791085.1. Taxonomy (GTDB): domain Bacteria; phylum Acidobacteriota; class Terriglobia; order Terriglobales; family Acidobacteriaceae; genus Acidiflorens. The sequence continues at coordinate 2,912,239 of CAWBQG010000001.1, forward strand.
ATTCGCCGTAGATCAGCCCCATGAACTCGTTCATGAAGTTGCGATGAAACCATGGCGGGCGGAACGTGCGCTCGGCCACCATCCAGCGCGGCGGGAAAATCACGAAATCAACATTGGCCGTGCCTGCAATCTCCGACGGCGAAGTCAGCACCGTGTAAATCGACGGATCGGGATGGTCGAAGCTCACGCTATTGATGCAGTTGAAATTCGCCAGATCGTATTTGTAGGGCACGTAATTCCCGTGCCAGGCCACCACATTCAACGGCGAATGATCGATGGCCGCCTCCCAAAGCCGCCCCTGAAACTTGGCCACCATGCGGTAATCGCCTTCGCGATCTTCAAACGCCGCAATCGGAGCCAGAAAGTCGCGCGGATTGGCCAGCCCGTTGGCGCCAATCGGCCCCAGATCGGGCAGGCGTAGCAACGCCCCATAGTTCTCGCAGATGTATCCCCGCGCCGTCTTTTCGAGCAGTTCAACACGAAAGCGAATGCCACGCTGAATCACGGCAATTTCGCTGGGCCCGGCTTCGAGCGTGCCCATTTCCGTGCGCAGCAACAAGCGTCCAGTCTGCGGCACAATCAGCATCTCGCCGTCGCCGTTGTAAAAAAAGCGATCCACCATTGAGGCATTGGCAACGTAGATGTGAATTCCAACACCGGAGTGCGAGTGGGTGTTGCCGTTGCCGGCCATCGTGATCAGGCCGTCGACGAAATCCGTACGCTGCGATGGAACCGGAATCGGCATCCAGCGCAACTGGTTCGGTGGCGTGGGCACCTCGTCAAAGGGCGCACTGCGCAGTTTTCCCTGGTTGATCGGTTCAAAAGGCTTATGCGCTACCGAAGGCCGGATGCGATAAAGCCAGGTCCGCCGATTCGCGGCGCGCGGCGCGGTGAACGCAGTCCCGCTCAGTTGTTCCGTGTACAAACCATGCGCGACTTTCTGCGGCGAGTTCTGCCCCAGCGGCAGAACGCCCGTGACCGCCTCGCTCGCAAACTCATTGCCGAACCCGGACTGATAGCGCAACGCCTCCACCTTATGCGAATTCGTTCCTGCCTTTAGCGTTTTTGTGCTGGCCATCGCTTTAAGATTCCCGCCTAGAGATTCCCTCGCCGCGCTTGCTCAAGCTCAATCGACTCAAACAGCGCCTTGAAATTGCCTTTCCCGAATCCGCGGCTCCCCTTGCGCTGGATAATCTCGAAGAACACGGTCGGCCGGTCCTCCACAGGTTTCGAAAAAATCTGCAGCAGGTAACCTTCCTCGTCGCGATCCACAAGGACACCCAGCGAGCGCAGCGTGGCGATCGGCTCTTCGAGCCGCCCCACCCGCGAGGGCAGCACTTCGTAGTAAACGTCGGGCACGCGCAGAAAATCGAGCCCATTGCGCTGTAGCTTGTTCACCGTAAACAGCACGTCTTTGCATTGCAATGCAATGTGCTGTGCGCCTGGTCCGCCGTAGGCTTCCAGGTATTCCTGAATCTGGCTCTTGTTACGTGCCACGGCCGGTTCGTTGATCGGAAACTTCACCGAATACGAGTCGTCCGACATCACGATGCTCATCAGCGCGCTGTACTCGGTGGAAATGTCTTTATCGTCGAACGTGATGTAGCGGTGGAAACCGAATACGTCTGCGTAGTATTCGGCCCAGTGCTGCATCTGCCCCAGTTCCACGTTCCCAACAATGTGATCGATGCGCAAGATGCCGCAATCATCGCCCTCGACGGGGGCCGCCGCGAACCCGGGGAGAAATACGCCCTTATAGTCTTTGTACGAAATCAGCGAGTGGATTGTATCGCCGTAGGTGTGAACGGCCGCGCGCCGGATGGCGCCGCACTCGTCGAATACGTCGTGCGGTTCCTCGGCCGGCTTCGCTCCCCGTCGCACCGCTTCCGCAAACGCTTCGTCGGCATCGGCGACCTCGAGCGCAATATCCCGCACGCCATCGCCGTGCTTCCGGATGTGCTCGGCGGCCGGATCGTCAGCCGTTAGCGGCGTTGTCAATACGAAATTCGCCTTACCTTGACTCAAAGCGTAAGAAGTTCGCTGGCGCTGCCCCGTCTCCAGCCCGCTGTAGGCGACCTGGGAAAATCCAAAACCCTTGCGATAAAAAAAGGCCGCCTGCTTTGCGTTGCCGACGAAGAATTCAACGTGGTGGATGCGTTTCAGCTTGAGAGGATTGTCCATACCGCTCACCCCACTTTTATCTTCGCACATTCGGCGCGGACGCAATGCGTTGGTGAAAATGCGCGTGACCCACACTACCGCACTTCAATCGATACCAATTCGCCCTCATGCTTTCCAGTCGCGCGGTAGTTCACCGATACCGGACGGTTTTTCCAGTCGCACGAAAACTGATCTTCGCCGATCACCAGCAGCGTCTTGTAATCGGATGCATGCATGGTGTAGGACGTCATGCCGCTAAGAATTGTGATCAAAGCCGCAGGAGGTTTTGAGCAATCGCTTTGAACGATTTTCCCTTTCAAATTTTCGACGGGCCCCGTACTGCCCGGTTTAGGCGCCGACGTTTTCGGAGAAGAGTCGGAGGCCTCATCCTCAGACGCACTCTCAGCCGCACTGCCTGGCGATCCACCCTGCCCTGCCGGTTGCGGCCGGATCCCATACTTCTCGAGCGTCGCCAGGTCTTCCAGTTCCTGTTTCGCCGCCACAGCGGCCTGTCGATCCGGCCCTTCCTTCAAGCGAGTAAATATCTCCCTCGCCTGGTCCCATTTCTTTGCAGCAACATAAATCTGACCAAGGTTGAATTGATACTCCACATTTCGCGGCGCCAGAGCGATCGCCTGCCGTTGCGCAGTCAGCGCGGAGTTGATCCCGCCGCCCTCCACCCGCGCCATTCCCAGCATGTTGTAGGCGTCGGCCATTTCCGGATACCAGTCCGCCACAGCTCGCAGGTCCTGCATCATGTTGGCCAGCCCCTGCACGTTTTCCCGCGCGGCTTGCGCCTTGCGGTACTTCAACACCGACCGGTAATACCAAATCCACGGATCACGCGGATTCAACTCCGCCGCCTTGTCCAGATCGTCCGAGGCCGCTTCAAAGAGCTTTTGTTGGATGTGATCGCGGGCCAATCCACGATGCGCTGCCTCATTGTCTTTCGGGTCCGCTGTCAGCACCTGAAGATCACGGAGCGCTTGATCTCGATGCTCGGGAACGCGCGCCATCATGTCGCCGATGACGGCTTTTGCGTCCGTGTCTTTTACCGGATTCATGGTCATGGCAAGATCATCGCTACCGAGCGGCAGCGGAAAATGATCGGGCTGCATGACATGCTCGGGATCGACAACGGGTTTCTTGGACTGATCGAGCGCAATCCCCAGGTTGCTGAGCGAATTGAAGTACGTCCTGACCGCTTCTTCCATCTGTGCGGGCGACAAATCAAATGCCTGCACCATCGCTTTGTCGACCGGCACTTTCTGATTCAACACGAGATCGAAATACGTTCCGACCTCCGGCATTTTTTTCTTGTTGATCAGGTAATGCACGACCATCCACGATTGCGCATAATACAGCGTATTGTGCGATCCCTCGCGCCAGCCCGATCCGTCGTGTTTCATGGTGAACAAGTCGACCATCCCGATCCAAACTGGCGAACTCACTAACTGCGTCAGGGACTGCGGAACATTGGGATCACGAACCATGTTCTCAAAAATGTCTTCGTGCCATTCCGGCCCCAGTTCCGGGTCTCCTCCAATGTCCACTTCTTTGCCGATCTGCACCGCGCCGAAATATTCCGCCATCCCTTCATCGAACCAGCCTTGCGTGGGCGGATAGTTGTAGTTCAGGAAATAATGCCCTAATGAATGCGCAACCGCGCGCCAGGGCTCCATTTCAAAAAGATTCAGCCCGATGTAAACGCGATCGTAACCCGGAACATAAAAGCCGCCCGACATGTTCTGCTTTGCCGGGGCCACGCTGCCGTATTGTTTATCGCTCTTGAACGCGATGACAGTGACAGGAACCGGCATTTTCAATTTGTCCTTCAGCAGCAGCTGCCCGAAGACCGCCCGCATCTGCTCCATCCGCAGCGCGACTTCACGCCCGCGTTTTTCTCCGCCATCGGTCAGCACGGAAAAATGCGCGGTGTGCACCTCAATCCACTTGGGCTCGTCCTTGACAAGTGCCGCCACCGGACAGCAAACCGCCAGCAGCAGGATGGAAACGGCAGCACCGATAGACAACCGAGGTTTCACGGAAGAGATCCTGACGAATAGACCAGACTCACAAAAATGCTAGCATGCGTGCGCCATGTAAGGCTCGTGAATGCCGGATAAGCGCTCGTGTGATGTTTGATTTGCGCCTTATCTCTTGGCCCAGGGCTGCACCCCACGATACACTTTTCCGTGCTCTCGGCCCCATCTTCACGGTTCGCCTGGATCGATTGGATGCGCGGCCTCGCCTGCGTGCTCATGTTTCAGACGCATTGCTACGATTCCTGGCTCGGCGGCGATGCGCGCAACGGACTGTTTCTGAAAGATTCCCAGCGTCTCGGCACCCTCCCCGCTCCACTTTTCCTGTTTCTCGCCGGAATTTCTTTTGCCCTAGTCACCGGCAAACTGGTTCGCAAGAACGCCACTCCCGGCCAGATCACGCGCACCATGGTCCGGCGCGGCGCCGAAATTGTCGGCTTCGGGCTGCTTTTCCGGGTGCAGGAATATCTCATCGCGTGGGGATGGGCGCCATGGACCGATCTTTTCCGCGTTGACGTGCTCAACGTCATTGGCCTGTCGATGATTCTGATGGCATTGCTTTGCGGCCTGATTCTCGCGATTGGGTCCCTTCGCATGGCTGCCCCTGCCGCTCCCGGCGCACGCGCGAGTTCCACCATGCCAGTCGCCGCCGTCGTCGTCGCTGCGCTCGCCGTCGTCGTGCTGATTGCCCTGCTCACTCCGCCGCTCTATACGACCTGGCGTCCGACATGGCTCCCGTGGGAACTTGAGTCTTACATCGACGGATGCCACAACCTCGGCGCTCCTCAGCCCTGGCTGTTCTGCATTTTCCCCTGGACCGGCTTCGCTTTCGCCGGCCTCGCCGCTGGCGCGATTCTCTTCAGCGATTGGGCGCGCGAGCATGTGGGCAAGATCCTGGCCTGGTTTGCCGCCGTCGGCGCAGCCGCCATTTTGATTGCACGCCAGCTTGACCACTCGTCGCTCCAGCTCTATGCGACCTATGACTACTGGCACACTAGCCCCAACTTTTTCATGATGCGTGTCGGCATGCTTCTTCTGATTGCGTTCCTTGTGTATGCCTGGTGCCGCTGGGGACTGGCAACCCGCGGCGCGGGGGTGTGGGGCTTCAGCCCACTTATCCAGCTCGGCCAAGCATCCCTGCTCGTCTACTGGGTGCACATTGAGTTTGTCTACGGACGCTTTTCTCTGCTCCCCAAACGCGCTGTGGGAATTGCAACGGCCTCGCGGGGCCTCGCTGAGATTTGCCTGTCCATGCTGATCCTGTCCATGCTCCGCACCCGCATTGACTGGAAGGCACTGGCTGGATCATTGCGTACGCGATTCCTGAGTTCCCAGCCCGCGGCATGAATCGGGCTCGATTCAAGCAACCCCATGAGAAACGGGTTCCCGCTGTGACGGACGACCTTCCTTCGTTTCTCGATTGGTGATGGAATGGTGCTAACGGAAGGAAACTGAATGCTCGAAAACCGGAAACGCCCCTTTGCGTCGGCTCAGCCAGCAATCGCTTTCTTTTTGCTATTTGCTCTCGCATTTCTCGCCGCCTGTCATCACCCGGATGCGCAACGCCGCTACCCTCTCACCGGTGAGATCATCGCCGTTGACCGCTCCTCCCACCAACTTATCGTTCGGAATGACGACATACCCAATTTCATGAAAGCGATGACGATGCCGTTTGCCGTCAAGGATCCCGCCGTGCTCGGCCACCTGCAAATCGGCCAGCGAATCAGGGCCACGCTCGTCGTCACCAGCACGGAATCCTGGCTCGAAGACGTCCAGGTCACCGCGCAGGCCCCGGCCGACGCGTCCGCACCGCACAGCGATTTTCAGATTCCATCGGAAGGGACGCCGGTCCCGGATTTCGTTTTCACCAATCAGGATTGCAAACGCGTACACCTTGCCCAATACAAAGGCAAGGTGGTGCTGCTGACGTTCATCTACACGCGCTGCCCGATGCCCGACTTCTGCCCGCGCATGATGAACAACTTCCGCGAAATCGAGGATTCGCTAAGGCACGACCCCGCCGCCTACGGTCGCACCCACCTGCTCAGCATCACCTTCGACCCCGACTTCGACACGCCCAAAGTCCTGCGCCACTATGCCCTTTCCACAACTTCCATCCCCGCCGCCGACCTGTTTCCGCACTGGGAGTTCCTTTCGCCGCGCACGCAGGATCTCGACGCAATCGCGCACTTCTTCGCCCTTTCGGTGTGGAAGGAGAATGGTGGGAAGGACAAAGGACAGATCACGCATTCGTTGAGCACCGCGATCGTCGACGGCAGCGGCAAACTCTACCGCTGGTACCACGGCAACGACTGGACGCCGGATGAACTCTTACGCGAAGCGCAAGCCGCCAGCGGTGCGAACTAAGTCTTAGCGAAACTCCGATCAGTCATCCGGCTGAACAGACAGTTGCAGAATCGCCGTCTCCACTAACTTCAACCCAATCGCCCAATTCTTCCGCGCAGCGGTTTCGTCGTCGGCATAGCCATTTACATACAAGGTGAAATAGAACCCGTCGCGGATTTCTGCCGCGTCACCGAAAAAACATCGCCGCACGCAGATCTCGGCCGCCGCCCCGATTTCCGGGGCGCGGCGCAGCAATTCGGGCAGCCTCCGCGCGAAGCTTTCGTGAAAAGGCAGAGACTGACGATGTTCTTTATCTGAAAACACCAGATCGACGTAGCTGGCAAACTTGTGCGAGGCGTTGAAAATCTCTTCTTCTGCGCTCAGTTCCGCTGTCGCCCACACGTCGCACTTAGCGCTCTCGACCACGCTGCGCGCCGAGTTTACCTTCCTCAGGAACTCGGCCAGTTCCGGGAATTTCCCCGCTTCTTCGATCTTGGCGATCAGCTCTGGCTGTCGCTTCAAATCAAAGTACGCAAGCTTCCCCGCCGGATCCGTCCAGGGAAAATCCAGCACCGGATCTTCGTGTCCCAGTTCGATCGAGAAATCGGCGTCCATCAGAGATCGTCCCCATGCCGGCAGAAGCTCCCGCGTCAGAATTTTCGCAGAAAGTTCACGATCATGTTCTCGGCCCAGTAACCATCGTCCTGGGCAGCGTGATCCTGGCCCGCACTGTTAACACCGGCGCCGTTTCGTGCCCCGACAAATGCGCAGTGTCCACCGTCAGCCGTTTCAACAAACGTGATGTTCGGGTTGGCAAGAATCTTGCGGCGCGTCTCCGGCGTAATGCGAATGAATGGATCGTTCGCTGCGTGCAGCACGAGCGCCGGGACGGCTATTTGCTCAACCACGTGCGCTGCCGAGGCCCGGTCGTAGTAATCGTCCACTCCGGTGAAGCCGCAATAGTAAGCCGTAACCTTATCGTCAAACTCACGCAAGCTGCGGATTCCGCGTAACCGCTTCGGGTCAAAGTGCTCTGGGAACAGGCGCGCCTTGCGGAGCATCCTCCGCCGCAAGGCCCACAGGAAATATCTCTCATAAATGCGGTTGGCCGGCTCGTGGAGAGCGTCAGCCGACACCGCCAGGTCCAGCGCCGGACAGCACGCCGCCACCGCGCGAAACTCCGGCGGCGCATGCGTTCCCCACTCTCCGGCCAGTTTCAACACCAGATTGCCGCCCATCGAAAAGCCCACCAGCGCCAGTCGCGACACGCCATCGCGCGCAATCACGTCCCGGGCCACTGCCGCCACATCGCCCGACAATCCCGAGTGGTAGAGCACGGGCGCGAGCGCCTCGGTCCCCCCGCAATTGCGCTGGTTGTAGCGGATCACACTCATGCCGGCCCGCAGGCCTTTCTCCGCGATGCCGCGCGCATACCGCGATTCGCTCGACCCTTCCAGGCCGTGAACAACGATGATGGTCAGAGCTTTCATCCGGTCGGCCTGCCAATGGCAGTGGCACAGCAAACGCACTCCGGGCGCCACCTCGACCAAACGCTCCTCCGGCGGAGGCAGCAGAATTCGCCGCTGGATCAGAAAGCTGGCGACCGTCTGCACGTGCCCGCCGCGCAAAAAGCGCCGCGGCACGAAGGGCGGTGTATTTTCAGGTGATTGCGGAATACCCACGTCCTGATTTTAAATAGAAAGAAGATCTTCTCACGGAGTTACTTCATGCCCATCTTCGAGTACATCTGCAAGGAATGCCAGCACCAGTTTGAAGCTCTCGTCTACGGCAAGGAAAAAACCGCCTGCCCGAAGTGCGAGAGCAAGAAACTCGAGCCCAAGCTCTCCGTGTTCGCGGTATCGGCCAAGGGCAGTTCAGCTCCGTCCATGGCGGCCGGGCCTTGCGGATCCTGCGGCAACCCCGACGGCCCCGGCTCCTGCGCGTGGAAGAACTAAGTCCTCCCGGGCGCCTCCGGTGTCAATGAGTGAAATTGCCTGCTTTCGTCAATGTGGGCGGCTGGTTCGCTCAGATGGTATCTTCGGTGGCTTTTTCATTTGCCACGGCGTAATACGTAGCGTCTTTTACCGGCGAGTCCGCAGGATTAAATGAAAACCCTTGGCGGGCGGACCGGCTCAGCTAAGGCTAGGGCTGGGAGTGCCAGATCTTAGTGCGAACACTACATTTCCACAAATAAAGGCACTTCACGGAACGAGCCTTCTTGAAGCCAAAATATTCAACGTCGCACAACATGGGCTGAATATCATCAATCGTGATGTGGTTTTGTGTATGCGTCACTTTAGTGTTGGATTGCGCGGCGCATTGGCTCTCTGGAAGCCTGAAGGTATAGACCAGCTCATATGGTGTTACCTCGGAGCGGCATGCCTGGCACTCAAACTGCGATTGCCGAGCACTATCGAGTGCCGCCTGTTCAAGCAGGGGATGGCCGCTGATCAGCGTTGCCGACGCAACGCTACCGTCCTGTCTGATCTCCAGTTGGATCTTTACCTCCCCAACAATCGCGGCTTGTCTTGCCAACGGGGGATAGACGGGCGCGGACAACTTCGTTAGGACAACTCCAGTCTGTGGCGCATCGGGGGAGGCATACTGGGCCCCCGCGTTGCCAATTATTAACATTGCCGCCAGACAGAGGATTGACAACCGAAACCATCTCATGCCGTGGAGTTTAGGCCTGATGACACTCAACTGCAATGACCACAAGATTCAATGAGGAATGTTGGCGTTCCCCGTGCCACTACTTGCGGGGAAGTGTAGGTCTCTTACGGAGCGACTGTCGAAAAATCGCGATCTCACTCATTGACCCGCAAAAAGGCGAACAGACGGCGCAATCTTGTGCAAACGGGTGATTATGTAGTTGACACTTAATTGGAGGAATTGCCATCATGGAAACCCGTGACAGGGCAAGTTGTGATAGCGTCGAAGAAATGAAGGCGAAGAAGAAACGGGCAGGAAAAACAAATCCGGCAGAGCCGTCCAAGCCGCTGCTGGTAGACGAAGAAGTCTTTACCGACCTGATCACCAAAATGGTGAATACGCCGCCGATGCCACTCAAGGACGTGCCGCGCCGTCGCAACCCGGAAACCGATCCGCGTTACTTGCCTGTATTTCCGGCGATGGAGAAAAAGACCGGACAATAGAACTGAGATTTTCCAACCTTCGATTCAGATCTGAGACTTCATCATCCAACGTGCCAATTGTGTCGTTAAAGGTGGTTTCCACGCTTTGACCGTAGTATTCCTTCAAAATGTATCCGACATATTGGACCCAGCGTGATTCCCCTCTAGTCCAAAGTTCAGAATGGCTATGCGTAAATTCATGTTTCCAAAATATCCCATCATCCAGCAGTCTATTCACGTGCTTTTGTTGGATAGCAGACAGCTTCTTTTCTAGGTTGCGTACAACACTTTGCGCTCGCTGAAATTCCAAAAAACTTACCCACAAACCTTGATAGATACATCGGTAGCCAATGAAATCAAGCGCGAAGACGATAGACACTCCAATCAGCGAGGACGTGACGGCAATTTTCCAATCACCACCAGACATGTAATACGCGACGACAGGAGGCACCACTGCACCACCAATGGCTAGAAAGTAGTCTCGCCATCCAATTCTTGCTTTGACTTCTAGCCAAAATTTGCGAAAATATCCCTGTGCCGCTGGCGCGGCCAAATCAGGTTCCATGTTTTAACCTCATAGACAGACCCGTAGCAGCGGGTCTGTCTTAGTTTGCAACCAATTCTTTGTATTCCATGCCCGGCGTGTTGACCATCCGTGCCACTGTCTGCCCGAACAAATCCGCATCGTCTCTGCCGTTGAATCGATACTCGAACTCTGAAAGATAGCGGTGCAAGTGCTTGCCGGAAATCTTGTGGAAGGAACCGACGACGCCACGCTTGAACAGTGAGAATGCGGACTCAATCGTATTGGTGTGCACGTCGCCGCGCACATAAACCCTGTCTCTGTGGCGGATGGTGTTGTGCTTGTCGCCGTGGATGCCGGACGCCATCATTGCAAGTGGGTAAGCGGGGTACTCATCCGTCATGACCTTTTCAACTCTGGGGCTGACGTTTTCCTGAATGGGGCCGCTGAGAGAATGTGCGCTTGTGTCTGGAATGTGAAAAAGCCGCAAGTCTCCGCCGCGTTCGCGGATGCCCATTACGATCTCTTTGTTCGTTTGGCCCCTGCCCTGCCCGCGAACCTTACCGCCTACCCAGGTTTCGTCTACTTCCACGATGCCCGAGAGTTTTGGGCGTTGCGTCAGCGTCACCTCGCTCACGGAAGGCCCACTTGGTGCCATCGTCTTGCGAATGCGGTGCGCCAAATACCATGCCGTCCGATAGTTCACTTTCAAATGCCGTGCCAGTTGGTTTGCGCTCATGCCCTTCTTTGCGTCCACGATCAATGCAACGGCGAAAAACCATTTGCTCAATGGCAAATGGGAATCATGGAAGATCGTGCCAGCCGTTGGTGAGAACTGTTGGCCACAGGTGCACACGTAATAGCGGGTGCGCTTGTTCTGTTTTTTCTCTTTGCGGGTCAGGGTTTCATCAACCGTCCGCGTGATTCGGGACACTTTGTCACTGTCGCACTTTGGGCACCGGATTACGCCATGCCAACGGACCTTTTCGATAAAGTCTAGGCACTGGTCATCGGTTGAGAGCTTGCGGGCTACATCAAGTAGGTTCATAGTGGCCTCTAAAGCTATGAACACTGTAGCCGGAATTTAGTTGCGTGTCAACTACATAATCACCTGCAAACGCCTGGTTTCGCTAAATGTCACATCGAGCTGGCCCATCCGTCACCGACAAAACATGGGGTTTGGGAGTAATTTTTGCCCGATCCCCAAGACGCAGACCTCTCTGTCCCGTGGGACCAAATCTCACAAAAAGAACGAAAAGGAGACTCCCCATGTTTACCCGTATCCTTGAATTCGTTCCCAAGATGGAGAAGAAAGAGGAATTGATTCGCGTCCTCAAAAACGAGGTCCTGCCCATTCTCAAGAAGCAGCAGGGCTTCCTTGAAATCCTTCCCTTTTTTCCGGAGGTCAAGAACGAGAAGGCGCTGGCCGTCACGCTCTGGGCTGAAAAGAAGGATGTAGAGCGGTACGAGAAAGACTGGTTCCCCAAGGTCGAGGAGATGATCAAGCCCTATGTGGCCACTCCGATCATCATGCACAACGTCTACCGGGTAGAAACCACACTCTGCGAGCACTTCGAGAAGGCGCTCGCCGCCTGACGCAACATCGGCTCAGGCCCACAAGGCCGGGTGCAGTTCGCGCTGCCCCGGCCTTCTTCGACTCACTTTGGCATGGTCTTGGAAGAGAGGTTTGTGACGGCTCTCGGAGTTGGTGATCCCATAGCACTCAGTGAGTCAGATGGGCCACGTCTCAATGAGTTCTATAAAAAGGGATGTCAAGAAAAAAGCTCCGCCTTGACGGGAGGATGAGAATCTTTCTCGAGATCCAGCCCACTCTGTTTCGTTACCTTGAAGAGGTTTGGCTTGTTGCTCCATTCTCGTTAGGTTTCTCTGCTGCTGATGGTCAAGTTCGAGTGTGCAAGACGCGGCAAGCAGGACAATGTCAACCATGGTTCTATCCGAGGCTCGTGGCCTATCGCTATTTCTGGTTCTCCGAGGGGGCATAGCGTGTAATGGGTGACTCGGTGCCGAAGCACACAAGGCCGATCTCATTGACTGATACTCACCCTCGAACCGAGCATCTGCAGAACCAGACCGCCCACCACCGAGTACACCACAGAGATGGAAAAAGCCTGTTCCTCAGAGATGCTCAAGCTGGTTGTCGCTGCAATTGTTGGGGGTCGAACTCCACTCCTTTCTTCCAGATGGTTAAACTGATCGCGGCCATCTTTCGAGCCAAGGTAAGACGGGCCATGGTCGGCCGCATCCCTTTCTCCACTCGAGCAACATAAAAGTCGCGCAGGGGGCCGGGACGTGTGCTGGCAGAGATGGCAGCACTTTTAAAGAGATTCTTCAGATCTCGATTGTGGTTGTCATTCAGACCGCGAACCGTCATGCGCTCGCGGTTGCGTTGCAGTTTGCCGCGCACGGAACGGTACTCCCCGCTGTCGTGGGTCTCGACTGCGAAACCACTGTAGGCCCAAAGCTGCCGTTTGGTACGGAAACGGTGGGGGGTCTGCAGCAGTGCCACCAGCAAGGCCGAGCGAATCGGACCGATGGAAGGAATCTGGCGCAGTAGCTTCACGGCCGAATGCTTGTGGCTTTCCGCCAGTAACTCGTGTCGCGCTTCCAGACGCACCGGTTGCAACAGATCCAGTTGCTGGTAGAGCCGTTCCGCGCGAACCCGAACTCCTGGCTCCGCGATCTTAGCCAACCACTCGGCGCGATGACGGGGAGCGTAGACGGTTGTGCCAGCGCAGGGAATAGCCCAGCTGCGGTACAGAGCTTTGATGCGATTCATGACGCGGGTGACATCTTGGGTGATGGTCAGATAACTGCGCCCTAGTTCTTTCAAGGTGCGCACCCCATGCTCTCCGTGGTACACGGGATGGAGTTGGTTGCCGCGTAACAACTCCGCCAGCTTCCGCGCGTCGATCCGGTCACTCTTGTTGCCATCCTTCAACAGAGTGTTCTTACGCGGATCGCAGACCACGAGCCGGCTCACGTGGGGTTTCAGAAGATCGTGTAACCAGGCCGCGGACGTGCCTTCCTCAAAGGTCAGCGACAGCGTTCCTTGCAGTCCTCGGATGAACTCCACAATCGTGGCCGCCTTGGTCTCCAGCAAGCATTCCATGATCAGCTTGCCACCAGCATCCATCACGGCGACCGAGATGGTGGCTTGGTGCACGTCCATACCGATATACTTTTCCTCACTCATAAAGGCGCTCCTTTTCGCTAGGTTGGCGATCCGAACCATCTCAACCTACCGCAAAAGTGGGCGCCTTTTTATATTGCGTGTAACGTGTTTACCGCAGCTACGACTTCCCGAGTGTTAAACGCCGCCCGGCCCTTCTGAGACTTTTCCTGCCCCTGCTTCGTATATGAGCGTGAGGTATTGCCGATGAAATCCTTTTTTACCTTGCTGGTGGTTGTCCTCCTGATTGGCATTCTGGCCGGATGCGCGTCCGGCCCTAACCCGTCAAAAGGAACGGCCAGCGAGCGCGGTGGAGTTGCCGGCTTCTGGCTCGGCCTCTGGCAAGGCTTTATTGCGCCCCTTGTGTTCGTGGTCTCGCTGTTCCGGAGAGACCTCAGTATCTACGAGGTCCACAACAACGGCGCTTGGTACAACTTCGGCTACCTGTTCGGTCTAGCCTGCTTCTTCCGCAGCAGCCGCAACCGGGCGCGGCGGCGGGCGGTGAAGTCTGGCCCCCTCACCGAGGCGCGGGTCAATGAGCGTAAATGCCTTCCATGAGAAGGCCGGTCGGAGTCAAGTTGATTCTCTCGTTGTTTTATTGGACAAGGTTTTTCTCCGCCGAGTCGCCACCACTGTCGCCACCCTTCCATCCGCACTCTTCAGTGAGCGATTTGTTCGCTCGGTGCAAGTTGGGTGTTCTCGTTTCAGCCGGTGCTGCCACCTGATTATCGACCTCCCATCCATCTCCGCGACGGAAGTTGGGCCAGGCGATTAACGCAGTCACCGGAACTCGGCGCCTTGGCTTTTGTTTTTCCCTTTCTAAGAATGTTTGCCTTTATGCCGCTGCCGGCATCGCTCTCTGGTTGCTGATGCGCAACGGTTCGTACACTTCTCCGCTTACCCACAAACGATGCAGCAACACGGCTAACTTTCTCGCGGTGGCGATGATGGCTCGTTTCTTTCCGTTCTTGCCGCCGCGCTCGGCCAGCTTCAATCCCCACCGCCTCAGATCGCTGTCCGCGCCAAACGGACCCAGAATGTGTTGCGCTCCTTGCACCAACAGGGTTCGCAGATAGGGATCGCCTTCCTTGCTGCTGTGCATCTGCGGCTCGCTCTGCCCGGAGTTCCTCCGTCCTGGCTGCAGTCCCAGATAACAGCCTACGTCGCGACTCTTGCGGAAGCGATGCGCATCCTCCAGCGTCAGCAAGAACGTCAGCGCGATCAGCGTGCCCACTCCTTTCACCTGCGTCAGCAGCGCCGTCTGCGGGTAGCTTTCCTGCGCCAACTTCTCGATCCGTTCGTTATACTCGGCGATCTGCTCGCTCAGCGCCGCGCTCGCTGCCAGCAGCGGCCCCAGCGCCTTCCGCAGTTCCGGACTCAACGCTTCCGCTTTTTCCGGATTCATGTTGCGCACGTTGCATCCGCGCAACCGTTCCCCGTAGCTCTTCGCCAGTCCTCGCGCCGTGTTCACCAGTGCCGTCCGCGCTCGCACTAGTCCGGCTCGCGCCCGGATCACCGTCAGATCTGCTTGCGCTTTCGCACTACGATGCTTCACCGGAGACAGCAACTGCGGATCGATCCTAGCCAGCCGTGCCAGCGTCTGCGCGTCCAGACGATCGTCCTTCTTCCGGCTCTCCCCAATCAGCCGCACGTTCCGCGCATGCGCCACGATCACTTCATGCCCCAACTCGCCGAGCAGCCGGCTCACCCACGGCGAATGCATCCCGGTTTCCAGTGTGATCCGGCTCCGCGGCATGCCTCCCAACACTTCGCGCATGGCTTTCGGAGTCGTACCCAGTTTCTGCTCCAAGACAATCGAGCCCGCTTCATCCAGCACGCAATACCAGCTCGACCGATCTCCCAGGTCCAGACCGATCGTCAGCTTCTGTGGGAAAAGATTCTTGTGTTGCTGCGCCGCTACGGTGCTAACCTTCTTCATTGCCGGTCTCCTTTTTATCTGTGCTTCGAGCACGTCGATACCTTGGGAGCGTACACCGCATCCCGTCCGGAGACCGGCCTTCTCATCCCATCTGATAACAACAATCATGGAAAGTGATCTTCTAGTTTCGGACTTGCCTCAACTCCCATATATAAAGCTCCCAAGCAAAAGCGGCAGAGGTGCCCAGCAGCAGCCCAGCTGGTCCGGCGTAGTGCGGAATACCCCAATTAAGGCCATTCAATGTGCCGCTCAGGAAGAAGTACCAGAAAAGGCTATGTGCCACAAAAGCAGATATGCCGATCCATTTCCCGATTGCCCAGCGTGCTTTCAAGAATACCCAAAGACAAAGAACCGCAAGGGCGGCCTCGCCCCAGATGAGTTTGTAGGGCCAATCAAGCGACCACCTGATGTGCTCGTATGCGCAGGTCCAGATCGCACAGGGGGACAGAAAGACTGTCATCCCCGCAACAAAACGGAGAGAGCTTTTTGTGATGCTCAGGTGGCGAGAAAGACGGAATAGAGTGAGAATGCAGAGTGCAATTGCGAGTGATGGTATCCAGATCGCAAAGTAGCCCCGAACGTAATCAGTCTGCCTGATATGGAAAAGATGATTGAGATATACCTCCAAACGGATGAATGGCATCTCCCCGGATAGGCCCATTGCGCAGAAAAACATCGACATCCCAGCGAATCCCGTGTTGAGCGACAGCAACAGCTCCAGAAAGAACTGGCTTCTTGGCCTCTGCCCCGTCGGAAGTTCCATACAGTCCGGTTATCCTCTCCTGTATAGACACCACATACGCAATGTTTGCACAAGGGTGCAGGATTGCAGGGTAAACTCTTGTAACATCTCGATTACACGCAATATAAAAAGGCGCCCACTTTTGCGGTAGGTTGAGATGGTTCGGATCGCCAACCTAGCGAAAAGGAGCGCCTTTATGAGTGAGGAAAAGTATATCGGTATGGACGTGCACCAAGCCACCATCTCGGTCGCCGTGATGGATGCTGGTGGCAAGCTGATCATGGAATGCTTGCTGGAGACCAAGGCGGCCACGATTGTGGAGTTCATCCGAGGACTGCAAGGAACGCTGTCGCTGACCTTTGAGGAAGGCACGTCCGCGGCCTGGTTACACGATCTTCTGAAACCCCACGTGAGCCGGCTCGTGGTCTGCGATCCGCGTAAGAACACTCTGTTGAAGGATGGCAACAAGAGTGACCGGATCGACGCGCGGAAGCTGGCGGAGTTGTTACGCGGCAACCAACTCCATCCCGTGTACCACGGAGAGCATGGGGTGCGCACCTTGAAAGAACTAGGGCGCAGTTATCTGACCATCACCCAAGATGTCACCCGCGTCATGAATCGCATCAAAGCTCTGTACCGCAGCTGGGCTATTCCCTGCGCTGGCACAACCGTCTACGCTCCCCGTCATCGCGCCGAGTGGTTGGCTAAGATCGCGGAGCCAGGAGTTCGGGTTCGCGCGGAACGGCTCTACCAGCAACTGGATCTGTTGCAACCGGTGCGTCTGGAAGCGCGACACGAGTTACTGGCGGAAAGCCACAAGCATTCGGCCGTGAAGCTACTGCGCCAGATTCCTTCCATCGGTCCGATTCGCTCGGCCTTGCTGGTGGCACTGCTGCAGACCCCCCACCGTTTCCGTACCAAACGGCAGCTTTGGGCCTACAGTGGTTTCGCAGTCGAGACCCACGACAGCGGGGAGTACCGTTCCGTGCGCGGCAAACTGCAACGCAACCGCGAGCGCATGACGGTTCGCGGTCTGAATGACAACCACAATCGAGATCTGAAGAATCTCTTTAAAAGTGCTGCCATCTCTGCCAGCACACGTCCCGGCCCCCTGCGCGACTTTTATGTTGCTCGAGTGGAGAAAGGGATGCGGCCGACCATGGCCCGTCTTACCTTGGCTCGAAAGATGGCCGCGATCAGTTTAACCATCTGGAAGAAAGGAGTGGAGTTCGACCCCCAACAATTGCAGCGACAACCAGCTTGAGCATCTCTGAGGAACAGGCTTTTTCCATCTCTGTGGTGTACTCGGTGGTGGGCGGTCTGGTTCTGCAGATGCTCGGTTCGAGGGTGAGTATCAGTCAATGAGATCGGCCTTGTGTGCTTCGGCACCGAGTCACCCATTACACGCTATGCCCCCTCGGAGAACCAGAAATAGCGATAGGCCACGAGCCTCGGATAGAACCATGGTTGACATCGTCCTGCTTGCCGCGTCTTGCACACTCGAACTTGACCATCAGCAGCAGAGAAACCTAACGAGAATGGAGCAACAAGCCAAACCTCTTCAAGGTAACGAAACAGAGTGGGCTGGATCTCGAGAAAGATTCTCATCCTCCCGTCAAGGCGGAGCTTTTTTCTTGACATCCCTTTTTATAGAACTCATTGACCCAGACAGGGACGGCCAGACACCTCGATGAGTGCAATTGATTCCATAACAATGTCGGCTCCCACGCCCGGATAGACTTTGGTGGTACCAACCAACCAAGGCCCGGGAGAAAGGAGCCGAACGATGATCATTATAGGATGCGATTATCACCCGGGTTTCCAGCAAATTGCGTTTGTGGATACCGAGACGGGAGATTACGGAGAGCAGCGATTAGAGCACAGTGAGAGAGCAGAAAGGTTTTATCGTGACCTCGCTGACCAGGGCAAGAAGGTGCGAGTGGGAATGGAAGCCAGTGGGCATGCCCGCTGGTTTGAACGTCTGCTGGTGGAGCTGACCTTCGAATTGTGGATAGGCGACGCCAGCGAGATTCGCGCCAAGCGGGTACGCAAGCAGAAAACGGATCGGCAGGATGCGCAGCATATTCTGCAGTTGCTGATGGAGAATCGTTTTCCCAAGATCTGGGTACCGAGTGGGGAGAATCGGGATCTACGGCAACTGCTGTGGCATCGGCATCGCATGGTGCAGGCCCGCACGCGGATCATGAACCAGTTGCAA
This sequence comes from uncultured Acidobacteriaceae bacterium, assembly GCA_963791085.1. Lineage (GTDB taxonomy): Bacteria > Acidobacteriota > Terriglobia > Terriglobales > Acidobacteriaceae > Acidiflorens. The sequence goes on from CAWBQG010000001.1 coordinate 2,930,533, forward strand.
GCAGTGGCGCTCAACGAAGGACTGCGTTGCAAGAAGCGCCTGTGGCGGGACGCAGGACGAGAACAACTGGAGTCGTTCCGTTTATCTCCGTGGGCGAGCCGGCGACGGCGTGATCTGCTGGAGTTGCTGGATCGGCTGACGCCGACGATTGCCGAGCTGACCGCAGCCATCGAGCAGGAAGTGGAGAAGTGTCCCGAGGCGCAGCGCTTGCAGACGCATCCCGGAGTCGGTGCGCTGACGGCATTGGCGTTCGTGCTGATCATCGGCCGAGCAGATCGGTTTCAGTGTGGTAAGCAAATCGCGAGCTATCTGGGACTGGTGCCGCTGGAGGATTCGAGCGGGCAGCGACGGCGCTTGGGACACATCACGAAACAAGGGAACTCGCTGTTGCGTTTCCTGCTGGTAGAAGCGGCGCAAGTGACCGTGCGCAGCGATCAGGAATGGCGCAACAGGTACTTCCACCTGGCAATGCGGCGGGGACGGAAAATCGCCAAAGTTGCCATGGCGAGGAGATTAGCGGTGCGCCTGTACTGGATGTGGCGCAAGGGATGGAACTATGGGCAGTTGAAAAAGTTCGGTTCGCACGCGGGAGAGCCCGGACATCGCGATGGTGTGAAGTCAAACACCGAGTAATTGATTGGGTATCCCGCTCCCCTTTTACGGGGGAGTTCGAAGTAGTAATCATGATCGAAGATGTGACCGAAGAGATGCATGGGTCGGACTGAGTCCCTGACCTGGAACCGATTACGAGGCGAGCCTTGGTTGGTAGAGCAAAAGCAACAGCAACAGCAAAAGCTTCCACGAGAGCGAAATGGCGCTCTTCGGACTGCACGGATTGGTGCGCCTCAAAAGTGCTTGACACTGCCGACATTGTTAGAGACGCGATGTTACGTCAGTTAAGGTCTGGCCAGTCTTTGCGCTGTCGCTCTTAGATCACCTCACGCCAAGAAGTGACTTTTCTCACTGACAGGACGCGCCATTTGTGTCACGTTAACGCGTCCACCTCTCCGAAGAGCAGCTCCCGCCCGTTGAGACGCAGCACCCCCTGAGGCGAAGGACCCGAATTGTCGGAAAGCGCACTTCCACCGTTGTAGTTGTTCCTGTCTTGTGAGCCGGGCCGGGCAAGTCCCAGTCCCCGCAAGCATACGGGCCTTGGAAAAGGGTACGCAAATGAAAAAATGGATTGCCATTTGGTTAACGGCCATGATCGGTTTGACGGTGACGGCATTCGCTCAGGGTGACTATCATCCGGGAACAATTTATTCCGTCAATCACCAGCACATCAGTGGTGGGGGCAGCGACGACCCCTTCCACCTTTATAACGGAACGTACTACGGTTTGTACGGTGGCGGCGTTTCCTATCAGATCGCCAACTGCGGCCGTTTCAAGATTGGGCAAGCCGTGGATTTTAGAGTAGCGGGCTCGATGCTTTATATACGTGGGAAAAAAGGCGGAGACCTTAGGTGCGCCATACTGAGTGCCAACGACCCCTTAAGCCAAGCGGCCTCGGACGGCGACTTGGAGAAGGTCAAGGCGGTGCTCAAAGATAATCCTGGTCTGGTTTTCAGCAGGCAACCCAACACTGGCTGGACACCTTTGCACGGTGCCGCGGATAACTGCCACAAGGACGTGGCGGAATTGCTGCTGGCCAGCGGAGCCGATGTCAATGCCAGAACTACCGGCGGCGAGACGCCTTTGCATTTGGCAGCGTTTAAGGGTTGCAAGGACGTGGCGGAATTACTGCGCCAGCACGATGGCCATGAATAAACTGCCATGCAAGGAAACTCCGCTCCGGTCGTTCTCTTTTGCTGAGTAGTAGCACGAATGAGAGAAAGAGAAGACCGGCCCGTCCTAAAACGGACAGGCCGTTAGACCTATCCCGACAGCGACAGAGAGCTATACCGCCAGCGAGAAACTCATGATCGTTCTACGCAGGTTGCAGATTGACGACCTCAACGGGGTTCACGCCTTGATCTCGAATATGAAGGTTGTCCGGTATATGCTTCGTTCAAACTCTATTGAAAACAGGCTCCCTTTGTGAGCGCGCCTCTTTATCGGCTGGTCTGATAGTTCCGAAACCGGCGATAGCGCTCAATATCCCCCCGCGCGAAGGGTTCTGCGCGACAGCAGCGAACTCCGACAGAATGGTGCGAGGGTCAGGTCCGGGTGGTCGCGAGGTGGCGCGACGCGCTGCGCCTAAGGCTTCACCGCACATCCTTCCGCACATCCTTCCGCACATCCTTCCCCACATCCGATCGCACATCCGACCGAACATGCCCATGTGACCCGCTTCACTGACATCGCGCCAACTGGGGCATAGAGTGCTGGGCGGAAGTTCTCTCGCCTCTTCGAAGCGCAGTTCCCGCACGCGGAGACGCACATCCTTTGAGGCGACTGCTTCAGCATTCGACCCGGTTCAGAGGAGAAAAACGTATGCGGCGTCTTCACTTCGCTTTGCTCGCACTCATTCTGCTGGTAGCGCAACCGCTCCTGGCGAAAACCTACTATGTTGGCAGTTGCAAGACGGGAGCGTATAGCACCATCGGCGCCGCTGTGGCCGCCGTTCCCGCTGGTTCAATTGTCGATGTGTGCCCCGGAACCTACCCCGAGCAGGTTGTGATCTCGCAGCCGCTGACACTGCAGGGCTACGCGAGCGGCGGCTCGTCTCAGGCAATCATCGCCATGCCCGGCGCTGGGCTGACGACGACAACCAGTATCATATTTGGAACCGTGGCGGCGCAGGTGGAGGTCAATGCGGGGCCGGTGAACATTACCGGCATTACCGTCGATGGCAACGCGGCCAATTCGATCTGTCCGGGTGTCCAGGACATCGGAGTCTTCTATGGCAGCGGCGCTTCCGGCACGGTGAACGAGGTACAAACACAATTTCAGGACTGTAACGGGCTGGGGGTAGGAATTTGGGCCGAGAACGGAAACCAGGCCGAGACCACAGTCACTATCGAAAACAGCAACACCACCCTGGCCAGTTATGCGGGGATTTACCTGGCGGGCTCGACCCTGAAGGCCACCGTCAAGAACAACTACATAGTGCAGAACAGCAGCTATGGAATTGCCGGTAACCATATCACCGGGTCGACCATTTCGGGCAACGTTGTGTATGCCAACTCTGCGAACTCCGGCATAGATTTGTCGGGAGCCAGCACGGCCACAGGAAACGTCATCACGGGCGGGAATGCCGGCATCCTCCTAGGGGATGGCCCCACGGTTTCCGGCAACACCATTACGGGAGCGGGTGGCGGCATTTGGCTGGACGGGGTGGCCACGGTGACCTCGAATCATATCTCCAATAGTACATTCGGAATCCTCACTGCGGTTTCGGGCTCAACGATTCAAAACAATTTCATGTCTCAGGTGGAGATCGGAATCGAGTTCTTCTGCTCGACGGCAACCGTGACAGGCAATACCGTCGGCGGTCCGGGCGATATGGGTCCGGGCGTCGGATTCGATGAATTTACTGGCACATCCACCGGCAACAACAAGTTTTACAACGTGGCCACATTTACTACGGCCGGCTGCTCGTAAAGCGGCTCGTTAGAACTTGCTGTCAAGGCCGTAACTTCGGGCCCCGCTGCCTAGCGGGGTCCGTTAAGAAAGAGTTCTGCTGACGCCATCAGCGAGAGCGCTCAAACTGGCTCGCAATCGAACAAAAAGAGAATCGCCGGCCTGATTCTCGCAATCTGATCAAGGGAGTTTACAGATAAGTTCCCCAGCTCAGGAGGCTTCTGTCATGGCTACGGCTCCCCGCTCGGAATTCGGTGTTTCCAGCCAGTTTTCTGCCGAAACCCCCGTCACGCTGAGGATCTCCGAGCTGGTCCGCCTGCAGAAGTCCGCGCAACGCATCACCTCGACCCTGAACCTCGACGAAATCGTCGAGCGGGTGGTGCATGAAGTTTCCGACTCTCTCGACGCGGTCGAAATCAATCTTTATCTCCGCGAGCCCGAGCAAAACGGGTTCGTGCTGGCGGGCGTTCGCGGCTGCACGATGTACTGCCGCGGCCATCGCCTCAAGGAAGGCGCTGGAATGGTCGGACACGTCGCCGCTACGCGCAAGATGCACTATGCCCCCGACGTGCGACTCGACCCGTATTACGTTGCTTGCGAACCCGCGACCCGCTCCGAGGTCGCCCTCCCTCTCGAGGTTGACAACGAACTGGTTGGCGTTTTCAGCGCGTCGCATCGCGAACTGGACGCCTTCTGCCCGGCGCAGCTCCGCCTGCTCCAGGGACTGTGCTCGCATGTCGCCGTTGCCGTGCAGAACGCGCGCCGTTTTCACGACGAGCACAAGCGGCGCGAGCAGATGACGCGCGAAGCCGAGGAAGCGCGAACGATCCAGCAGGCGCTGTTGCCGCGCAGTTCGCCGTTGATCCCCGGGTTCCGCATCTCCGGACTTTCCGTGCCTGCGGGCGCGGTCGGCGGCGACTGGTACGATTTTATTCCCCTGCCGAATGGCCGCTGGGGACTGGTGCTGGCCGATGTCTCCGGCAAAGGAACGGCTGCGGCGCTGCTGATGTCCGCCACCCGCGGCATGTTGCGCTCGCTCGCTCGCACCGCGTCCGGTCCCGGCGAAGTGCTCACGCGTTTGAACAAGTTGTTGCTCGAAGACTTTCCCGACGGGCGCTTCGTCACCATGGTCTACGCCGAACTCGACCCGCAACGGCGCACACTCCGTTTAGCCAGTGCCGGCCATCTGCCGCCGCTTCTCGTTCAGGCGTCGGAGCCTCTCGGCTATCGCTGGATCCAAACCGAGCACGGCCTTCCGCTGGGCGTTTCCGCGTCCAAGTTTTCCGAAACTGAAATCGAGCTGAGTCCGAATTCGCTCGTGGCGCTTTATTCCGATGGCATCACCGAGGCAGATCTTGAGTCCGGAGAAGAATATGGCTCGCACAGACTTCTCGCGCAATTGCAATTGCCCGAAGTTACACCCGAGAGTCTGATTTCCGACGTGAGGAGCTTCGTGAATGGAGCGGGGCTGCGTGACGATGCGACCGTCATCCTGGTCGGCACGCCCTCGCGCGAGAACTAGCCGCTTCGCTATGTCCAGATCTCGCCCAGGACCCGGGAAAAATTCGCGCCAATTACTTTCTCCACGGCGCCCGCCGAATGGCCGCGCTTGAGCAGTTGATCCGCGATCACCTCAATCCTGCGCGGGGTGTTGAGTCCCACGACATAAGGCGGGCGATCTTCCTCGGGAGCGGCCAGGCCAGACTTCTGCCGCTCTTGTTCCATTTTGTTGAATTCGGCCATGCCGTTTGGGCTCGTGTCGAACGGCTCAATACCGACATCGCTGCCAACACCTACATGGTCCTCGCCGATCACATTCAAAGCGTGCTCCATGTGGAGCATGTAGTCGTCCAAGGTCGCCTGCTTAGGAGAAGCGGCAAGATAAGGAAGATCGTAAATGCCCACTACTCCACCCTTGGCCGCCAGCGCGCGCAGTTGTTCATCGGTCTTGTTACGCGGATGGGGATGCACTGCCGTGCAGCCCGCATGCGTCATGATTACAGGCTTTGAAGAAGCTGCGATCGCATCCGTCGTGGTTTGCGCGTTGGCGTGGCTCAGATCGACGGCGACTCCCACGGCATTCATCTTCTTCACCGCGTCCTTTCCAAGCTGGGTTAAGCCTCCCCCGTTTGGCTCCATCACGCCCGCGGCAAACGGCGACTTGCGGTTGTAGGAAAGCTGCATCACGCGCACGCCGAGATCGCGGAACAACTCGATTCGTTCGATATTTCCCTCGAGCATGTCGGCGCTCTCGAACGAAAAGATGATGCCCAGCTTCCCTTCGCGCTTGGCGCGCTCCATGTCGGCGGGAACTCGCACCTGAAGGAAATACGCCGGGTGGACTTCGATCATGCGCTGGAAGTACCCAATCTCTTCGACGGTGGCCAAAAGGTTCGAGTTGATTCCGCCGAGCGACAACTTAATGACGTTGACGCCGGAGTTGCGATTCATATCGAGAGCGGATTGCGCAATCGGCAGGTCGCCCGTTGTTCCCGCCGGCCCGGAGTTGCAATCCAGGATGAGCGCGCTCCGGTAGAGTTCGGCAGCCGCGGGCGAGACGCCAACTTCGCTGCTTGATTGCTGCGGGAAAGCGTTGGAACGAAGCAGCGCCGACACAGCCGTGCCCGCGATGAGGAAGGAAAATTCGCGACGATTCACTGGCGTCTCCTTGGCAGCTACAGCGGATGCAGTTACAGCGGAAACCTCTGGGATGATGAGTAAGCTTATCTTACCCGAACCGCGCCCGGTGCTCTTTCAGAATGCATCTGTCCATCACGACGAACATTCCGGCCTTGCGCGCCCGTTCCGCCGCCCGCTCGTTGATCACGTCTTCCTGCAGCCAGATTGCCGGAATCTTCAGCTGGATGGCCTGTTCCACAATTTCATCGACGAACTGCGGGCGCCGGAAAACATCGACGAGATCGATTTTCTCGGGCACATCCAGCAACGACGGATACGACTTCTCCCCCAAAGCTTCCTCGATCTGCGGATTCACCGGAATGATCTTGTACCCCCGCACCTGCATGTAAGCCGACACGCCGTGACTGGGCCGCATTGGACTATCCGACAGCCCGACGACTGCGATCGTCTTAGCGCGCGATAACAGCTCGTAGATCGAATCGGTATTCTTCATCAAGTAATCGGCCACATACAAGCCGCTGGGCCTCAGGGCATTCCTCTCCGACTCATTGGGCCAGATAGGCGATCCGGAACCCTATGCCAATCACCAGCAACGAACCGCCAACCACTGGCTAATGCCCTTTCTTTTCCATCTTCTGCTTAAACATTCGCAGCGCCAGCTTGCGAATCGTTTCCGGCACTTCCTTATTCCCCGACAGATTTCTGAGGTCATGAACCAGCAGGCCCTTCATCAGCCCGAGCGAGAGGTCGAGGGGGGTGCGCGGATTGAACACCAGATTGCGCATGATGTTGTAGTTCTTGGCGAACCGGCGCTTCAGCGGTATCTGCCGCAGCACGGCTTCGAGCACATTCTTCTGCAGCGCGAACCCTTCCACCTCGCCATCACTGACCTTCGGAGACTCAAGCACCGCGAGCGCCACCAGTTTCGTGCCGTCGCGAATCAGGATGGACCGCTCTTCCTTGCTGCCTCGCACGGCCAGGGCAATCCGGCCCTTGACATCGAGTTTGGCGATTTTCTGCAGCGTGCTGTCGCGCCGTTCCACGTGGCCGGGCGCAGCTTGCTTCTTGGCATGAGCCGCCGCCACTGCCGCCGCCGTCCCAGGGGCAATTCTCGTGTCCACTGCGCTGGCGCTCGCCGCGGCTGGCGTCCCGGCTCCGGTTGCTTCCGAGAGGTGGTCATCGTGAATGCCTCCGATTGCGTGAAATGGTGTGTCTTTTTCCGACTCGATTGCCGCAGCATTCTCTGTCAGAAAGCCGGTCAACGCTTGTTCGGAGTGAGCGTCCACCTCTCTCTCATCCGAAACTGGCGCCGCGCCCGTCAGCGTTGCCAGCTTATTCCCAATCTCGGCAAGTTCACTCGGACGCAGGTTGGAATTCGATTGCAGGTCGGTCAACAGGGCCGGTGAGTTCGTCACGCGCGCACTCGCCAGCAACGCCTCAACCACCGCACGAGTTCCCTGACTCGCCAGCTGGCCCAAGGCCTCCTCGGTCACGGACGGGTTTTCCGTCAGGGCAGGCAGCAGCTGCATTCTCAGATTTTCCAGCGCGGCAAAATACCCAAGGACCTCGGGGCTGGTCGCCGGGTCCGAAGCCGCAGCCAGGCTTGCCTTTTCGTCCCATCCCGCCAGCGTGAGCCGCGCTTGTTGTCCAAGCCCCTTGTGATGAACCGCCAGGTGGACGAGGATTTCGAGCATCTCGCCGGGCGGCACCGAAAGCGAGCCGCGAACGGCCGCCTGCATCAGGCTAGCCGGAACCTGCGAATCGCGAATCAAATCAAGCATCCGTGGCATCATTCATCTCCCAACGCGCGACGACGGGGCGCGGCCTGCCCTGAACTGAGCCGACTGGCTCCGTCCCTGGCGGGGCTGAGCCCTGCCACCACATAAGCACTCAAGTTCCCGCACCGCGATCTCAAGCTCGCGCGTGATGCGGTTTGGCTTTTTCTCGTACTCATCGCTCAGCGCGCGATAGTACCAGAGCGTTCCTTCTTTCTTGCCATTGAAGCGGACCCAGATTGCATCGCCGTCTTTGCGATAGTCCGCCAGAACCGTGCGGACGTTGTGCAGCTTATCCGATGCCGAAACCAGCCTCGTATCGCGGTCGGCGTGCTTCACTTCTCTCAGGTAGTTTTGCTTCCGCGCCAGCCATTCCGGCTTCGGCTCACCGTACGAATCCGTGCAACCCTCGACAATCTTCGCCACTCGCGAGCCGAATTGCCGGCGAATTTCGCGCAGCCTTGGCATCCCGCCGCAGTCTTCCACCACGTCGTGCAGCAAGGCCGCAATGGCCATGTCCTCATCGCCGCCCGCCTCGAGCACCAGCGACGCCACCGCCATCAAGTGCGAAAGATAAGGTACTGCTGTCTGCTTCCGGACCTGTCCGTCATGCTTCTCCGCCGCATAGCGAAACGCGCGCTGCAGACGGGGACCAAGACGGGGCGGCTTGACGCCTGCGGGTTTGCCGTCTTTAACTTTGGCCGCCACTTTCTTCATTGTTTCTTCTCGCCCCGCCGCATGCGCAAATAAGCCCGCATAAACGGTGTCAGGTCGCCATCAATCACGCGATCCACGTCGCCCATCTCGAACTTCGTTCGGTGATCCTTGATCAACCGATACGGCTGCAGAACGTATGATCGGATCTGCGAGCCGAAATCGATATCCAGTTTCGAATCCTCGATCTTTTTCGTGACCTCGCGCTTCTTCTCCAGTTCGAACTCGTAAATCTTCGAACGCAGCATGCTCATTGCCTTGTCTTTGTTCTTGTGCTGCGAGCGTTCATTCTGGCAACTCGCTACCAGGCCGGTGGGAATGTGCGTAATCCGCACCGCCGAATCGGTCGTATTCACATGCTGCCCGCCCTTGCCGCTTGAGCGGTAGGTATCAATGCGAATGTCGTCCGGTTTGATGACCACTTCAATACTGTCGTCAATTTCCGGAGAGACAAACACGCTGGCAAAGGAAGTATGCCGCCGCTTGGCCTGATCGAATGGCGAGATGCGCACCAGACGGTGCACGCCGATTTCGCTGGTCAGCAACCCAAATGCGTAGTCGCCATTCACGGCGAACGTGGCCGACTTGATCCCGGCTTCTTCGCCCGGTTGGTAGTCGTACATTTCGGTCTTGAATCCCTGGCGCTCAGCCCAGCGCAGATACATACGCAGCAGCATGTCGGCCCAATCCTGGGACTCGGTGCCACCGGCGCCCGGATGAATCGTCATGATGGCATTGCGCGCGTCGTTCTCGCCCGAAAGCAGGGTTTCGGTCTCGACACGATCGACCAGTTCGCGGAGCGCGTCGAGTTCGCGCTGCAAGTCGGCGCCCACGTCCTCGCCTTCCTTGCCGAGGTCGAAGTACGCGCCAATGTCATCGGTGCGGCGCGCCAGGTCGCCTTCGAGCGACAACACGCCTTCCAGGCGCTTGCGTTCGCGCATGACCTGCTGGGATTTTGCTTGATTCGACCACAGGCCCGGATCCGCCGCCTGCTTTTCGATTTCGGCTAATTGCTGGCGCAGCTTGCCCGCGTCAAAGATACTCCCGCAGGTCGTGCACCTTGGTCTTCAGAGAGGTATATTGCTGTTCGAGTTCATCCAACATTTCTAAACACTCACTTTTAGTTGCTCGTTTCTTGCTTCTCGGCGCGGAAACACAAAACGCGCCACGAGCACGCCCACAGAAATTATCGCACAGAGAATCGCAAACCAATCCCCATGCCGCGTGTAGAACGTGGTACCCGAGCGAAGAGCGTAAGGCGCGGCCAGAACTGTGCGCTCTTTGCGGGGAACATTGGCAGCAACTCGTCCCCAGGGATCGATGGCCGCCGTCAGCCCCGTATTGGTCGCGCTCAGTATCCAGCGATCATTCTCGATGGCACGCATTCTGGTCTGCTGCAAGTGTTGCTTCCATGCGCCGCTATCGCCATACCAGCCGTCATTCGAGATATTCACGAACGCCTGCGCGCCCATCAGCGCAAATCGCCGCACCTCGTTCGGGAAAATCGATTCGTAGCAGATGAACGTTCCCAACCGAGCTGCACCCGCGTCGAGGGGCGCTCGCGACCTCCCGTGCTGAAATTCGCCGACCTCTTTCGTCAGTCCACCGGCAAAACCGAAAACCTGCGGAAACGGCAGGTATTCGCCGAAGGGCACGAGGTGAACCTTGTCATAGCGAGCCGTCCAATCTCCTTGCGGATTCACCAGTTCCGCCGAATTGAAAATCTGCGAACGCTGGCTTCCGCCGGCCGGCGGCGCGATGCCGATGGCCCCGACGATCACCCAACTGCCGGATTGCCGGGCCAGCGCGCTGACTGGATCGCGAAAGCGAACATCGTTGGTGAAAAACGGCGACGGCGACTCCGGCCACACAATCGGGTCGTAGTGCTGCTCCTGCTTTCCTCCCGGCGGGCGCAAGCTCAACTGCGTCAAGTCACTCAGCGTGCTCTCAAAATAGTTCGTCGTCCATTCCGCCACGATCGGAATATTGGGCTGCACGAGAAGGGCCGTGCGATCGGCCGGCACGGGAGCCGGATTCATGGTCCATTGGCCCACCTGCAATACCAGCGCCGCCCCGAACGCGGCAACCAGCATCCGTTTCCGCCGATTCTTCTCGATCAGGAATGCCGCGGCAAACGCGCTATTTACAAGCGCAATCTCAAATGACAATCCGTATACGCCCGTGAAGGTGGCGATGCGCGTCAGCGCTATATTCGAGGTCTGCGCATATCCCAGCAATTCCCACGGAAATGCCGTGATGCGCGTCCGCGCCAGTTCGACCGCGACCCACAGAAACGGAGCCGCGACCAGCGGCCGCCGCAACGGCGCACGCGGTGCTGCGACCAGCGCCATCAGCAGCCCGAACAGTCCGTGGTACAAGCCGATATAGAGGCAAAAAAGGAGGAGAACGAACGCCGCCGCCGCTACCGGCAACCCGCCATAGCGGTGCATCGTGTCGAACACCCAATAACACGTCCCCCCGGACCACAAAACGCCACAGAGATAGGCCAGCAGGAATCCCTGCCAGGGCGATGCCGGCACCAGTTTCACCGGCGCATCCAGTTGCAGCGCGCCGGCAGGGCGAGCCCGCAGAAGTGCGATCACGAGCGGCGTCACCGCAATCCACGACAGCCAATACAAATCCGCCAGCGGAAAGATGACAACCTGCAGCACCGCCGATAGCACTACCAGAACCCAGGCGCTCGAATGAATGCGTCGCACCACGGAAGAATAGCAAACCCGGCCGATTATTCCGCCCCTATCCGATTTTCGGCCTGTTCGATAGTCCCCCTTTCGAATAGTATGTCTTGTTCATGGATTTCCTGATCATGGTGGCAGTTCGCGTCCTGGAGGGCGTGTTCCTCGTCGGTCTCTTCGGATCGCTCGGCGTTCTCCTCGTCAGTTTTGTCGAAGACGCCGAGACCCTGTTTGATATGGAGGACAAGGGCCACTCCTGAGCGGCTCCGTTTCCTGCATGGCCTCGCTTTCCCCACCGACCCCCGGCTCGAACCGAGTTCGCATTGTCGTAGCCACGTCGGTGATGCTGACGTTCATCTCCTACTGGCGTGCCGCCGCCATCGTACTCAATGACCTGGCGTCCTCGGCGTTTTACGCCTGCGGCATCGCGGAGCAGGCGGTCGGCAAATCCGCCCCATGGTTCATTGTCGGCGTGATGCTGTTTTCCTTCACGGTGCGCGCCGTTTACGTGGAGAGCTGCTCCATGTTCGTGCGCGGCGGCGTCTACAGGGTGGTCAAAGAGGCCCTGGGCGGCACCCTGGCCAAGCTCAGTGTCTCGGCGCTCATGTTCGATTACGTGCTGACGGGTCCGATCTCGGGCGTGTCCGCAGGACAATACATCGTCGGATTGATCAACGAGGTTATGGTCACCGCCGATGCCCACGGGTGGATTCCGCGCGCGGTGCATCACATGTTCAACGGCACGCCCCAGTTCAACGTCAACTGGACCTCGGTCGTTTTCGCTTTGGCCGTCACCATTTATTATTGGTGGGAGAACATCAAAGGGATCCACGAATCGAGCGAAAAAGCGCTCTGGGTCATGCAGATCACCACCGTAATGGTTGTGATGCTGCTGGGTTGGTCGGGCTTCACGCTACTCAAGAACGGATTCCAGCGCGTTCCGCTGCCGAGTCCCAACAATTTGCATTTCACTGCGGAATCCCTCGGCTTCCTGCATCATCGCTTCCCCGGCCAGAGCCTCCCGCAGATGTTCGGCGTCCTGGGAATCCTCATCGCCTTCGGTCACTCGGTCCTGGCTATGAGCGGCGAAGAGTCGCTGGCGCAGGTTAATCGCGAACTGGCTCACCCCAAGCTCAAGAACCTCAAACGCACAGCCATCGTCATCGCCCTTTACAGCTTCATCTTCACAGGACTCACCGCGCTGTTGGCTGTCATGCTCATTCCGGACTCGGTGCGGGTGCCAGTCTACAAGGACAATCTGATCGCCGGCCTGGCCATGTATATGTACGGTCCTGAGATAGTGCGGCTGATCTTCCGCGGCTTCGTGGTCGTGGTCGGATTCCTCATCCTCTCGGGCGCCGTCAACACGGCCATCATCGGCTCCAACGGCGTGCTCAACCGCGTCTCCGAAGATGGCGTGCTCGCCGACTGGTTCCGGCTTCCGCACCGCAAGTACGGCACCAGCTTTCGGATCATCAATCTCATCGTCGGCCTGCAGTTGTTCACCATCATCGCCAGCCGGGGCGACGTTTACGCTCTGGGCGAGGCTTACGCCTTCGGCGTGATCTGGAGTTTCACCTTCAAAGGCCTGGCCATGCTTGTGCTTCGCTTCAAGTACAAAGGCGAGCGTGGATGGAAGGTCCCCCTCAATTTCCACATCGGCCGTTATGAGATTCCGTTCGGCATGGCTTCGGTCACCATGGTCCTGCTGGCGGTAGCACTGGTAAATTTGTTTACCAAGTCGGTGGCCACCGTGTCGGGAGTGACATTCTCCGCGGTTTTCTTCGTAATCTTCACTCTCTCCGAATACGCCAACCGGAAGAAACACGCGCATGGCCAGCTGCAGAACGATCAGTTCCAGTTGCTGCAGCGCGACACGGTAGAGCGCGAAAGTCTCAACATCCATCCGGGCAATGTTCTCGTGCCGGTGCGCGACTACAACACCTTGACACACCTGCATTGGGCGCTGGAAAAAATCAATACGCTCGAGCAGGACGTTGTCGTCATGTCGGCCCGCATCAGCCGTTTTGGCGCGGCTGCCTACGACCTCGCCCCGGAACAGATTTTCAGCGACTACGAACAGACCTTGTTTACACGCGCGGTGGCTGTCGCGGAAAGCTTCGGGAAAAAGGTCTCTCTGCTCGTCGTGCCCGCCGGCGATGTATGGGCCGCCATTGTGCAAACCGCCAATAATCTTGAATCGTCCGCGGTGGTGGCCGGCGTCTCCAGCAAAATGGCTCCGCCCGAGCAGGCCTTCAATCTGGGCCGCGCCTGGGAGGCTCTACCCGAGCCCAAGCGTCAATTCGTCTTTCAGGTCGTCTATCCGGACGACCACGTCGACACCTTCCGCATCGGGCCGCATTCTCCCAGCATGAAGGATGAAGACGTCCTCTTGCTGCACCGCCTGTGGCTGAATATTACCCGGGAACCGGGTCTCGACAAGCTTCACCACCACGAAATCCTGCGCGAGGCCCTCACCCGCTTTGCCCACGATTTCGGCGCCCGCGACCGCGAGGATATTTTGAAGGAACTGCGACGGTTGAACGCGGAGGATGAGGCCGAACACGCGGGCGACATCCCCAATTCGCCTGCCCCGACCGTTCGTAGAGAGAGCGACGATGGCCCGCCCGCAAACCGCGATTCCTGACGTGAGTTGATTGACGCTATTTGATCTTGGGCGAGTCCATATCGGCAGGCTTCTGATCGTCCCCGTGAATCACGCCGTCTTCCTCGGCATAGAAGGAGCGATGCTCGCTGTCCATGTGCTTGGGAGTCATCGCCAGCACAAAGCCGTCCTTGTCTTTGTCTTTCTCTCTGTGCGGCCGGAATGACGCCGTGTAGTCTCCGCGGTCTGTCGTGCTCGCCATGCGCTTGGTAAACGTCCCGGTTCCCGCCAGCGCGGACAGAGAATCGGCGTACTTGTCGTGCCGCTTTTTGTATTCCCGTTGCGCCCGCAGCATCGTTCGCATATAAGCGAGTGCCAGCGCCTCCGACTCCGAGCGCGCCGGATCGCCGGCAAATTTCGGCTGATATGTTCCTTCCGCCGCTCCTGCAGCGGTCTGGCCCCAGGCCGGCAACGAGGCCACGGTTCCCAACATCCCGAATGCCACAATCCCCGCGTAAAACCGTTGTTTTCGCTCTCCGATCACGGCCAAATCCCTCCCCAGCTCCACTCTTGCGGGGGTTACCCCCGTAATTGGACATGGTTTCCAACCATTTCAATTCCCACCCAGTTAAGGCAAGCTTGAACAGGATGTAATCCTAACAGGGATAACCTTAATGAAAGCAGCTGTCGCGAGAAAACCTACAATTCGTGTAGCCGTAGTGGAGAGTGATCCGCTCCGCTTTGTTGGCTTCCGGGCCCTTTTCGATTCGGAACCTGATCTGGAGTTGGTCTCTGCCTCGCTGTCTGATCTCGGGCAGCTCAACGCCATCGATCTGGTCCTGCTCGGTAATCGCAATGGCCAGAACCTCTACGACATCATGGCCAGCATGAAAGCTGTGCGGCCGGACCTGCGTATTCTCGTGACCGGTTCGGGCATGGACGATGAAAGCGTGCTCAAGGCCATCGCCGCCGGCGCCAAGGGCTATGTCGATGAAGCCGCTTCGCCCGCCGAGTTTATACAGGCTCTCCGGATCGTTCACCAGGGTTCCGTGTGGGCGCCGCGCCGTGTGCTTTCGACTTTTATTGAACGCGTCAGCGCGTCGCCAGGAAGAATTTTCCCGGCCGGCCGCGTCACCTTCACCGACCGTGAAAAGGAAGTTCTTGAGATGCTGGTCGCCGGCCGCTCCAACAAGGAAATTGGCTCCGCTCTCGGCATCGAAGAACGCACCGTCAAGGCCCATGTGGCAAAACTGATGCGGAAAGTTGGCGTGCAAAACCGCATTGCGCTGTCGGTGCATGCCATCACGCATTCACTGGTCACGGCGAAATAGCCGCAGCGCCGGCCCCCGCAGCGGACAGCTGCGGGTCCTGCAGTGCGTTCCCCCGCCCCGGTCCTCCCAAAAATCGTGTATTCTTTCGGAGCCCTTTTGTAAGCCTTCGGGAGGTGCTCCGTGTCGCGTCGCAAGAATTTCCTCACTGCAGCCGCCTTGTTCGTCTTCTTCCTTCAGGGTTTCGTTCTCGCCCAAACTCCCCCGGCAGCCGCGCCACCCACGCCCGAGGCGGATCATTTCAACGTGGACGCCGTCGATACTACCGTCGATCCCTGCACCAACTTCTATGAGTATTCGTGCAAGAAATGGATCGCCGCCAACCCGATTCCACCCGATCAGGCAGCCTGGGGGCATGGCGCGAAGCTCAACCTCTGGAATCAATTTGTGCTGCGCGACGTTCTCGAAAAAGCCTCGGCCGACAATCCCGGCCGCAGCGCCGTCGATCAGAAGATTGGCGATTACTACGCCTCGTGTATGGACGAGTCCGCCATCGACGCCAAAGGAATCGCTGCGCTCAAGCCCGAACTCGACCGCATCAATGCTCTCCGCAGCGCTTCCGAACTCGGTGGCGTCATCGCGCACCTGCATGCGATCACGTTTCAACTGGCTCCGGGCAGCGACTCCGGGTTCGCCACTACGCTATTTGGTTTCGCTTCCAGTCAGGACTTCGACGATGCCACGAAGGTGGTTGCTCTCGCCGATCAGGGCGGACTCGGCCTTCCCGATCGCGATTACTACCTGAGGGATGACGCCAAGTCCATCGAACTGCGCCAGCAATATCTCGATCACATCCGCAAGACATTTTTGCTGCTGGGAGAAGACGAGGCAACCGCGGCGGCCGACGCAAAAGTGGCCGTCGCCATGGAAACCGCGCTGGCCAAGGCTTCCATGGATATCGTCAAACGGCGCGACCCGGCCAACCTCAACCACAAGCTTTCCGCGCAGGAACTGCGAGCGCTCACGCCGGCCTTTTCCTGGGATGACTACCTCAAGGCCGTCAACGCTCCCTCAACCGCGCATTACCTGGTAACGGTTCCAGATTTTTTCAAGGGCTTCAACCAGCTGATTGCCAGCGAGTCTCTCGACCACTGGAAAATCTATCTTCGCTGGCACCTCGTGCACGACTCGGGCAGCCTGCTAAGCACGTCTCTGACCGATGAAAAATTTGATTTTTACGGCCTCAAGCTCACGGGCCAGAAGCAGCAGCGTCCACGCTGGCGGCGCTGCGCAGTGTATGTCGATCGCGATCTTGGCGAGGCGCTCGGGCAGGCCTATGCGGATCGCACGTTTGGGGCGGATGGCAAAGCTCGAATGCTGAAAATGGTCCACGCCCTCGAAGCTGCTTTGCAAACCGACATTCAGCAGATCGACTGGATGACTCCAGCCACCAGGAAAGAAGCGATCGTGAAGTTGCACGGGATCGCCGACAAGATCGGTTACCCCGATGTTTGGCGCGACTATTCCAGCCTCAGGGTCGTTCGCGGCGATGCTTTGGGGAACGCCTATCGCAGCGGCGAATTCGAACTCGCCCGGCAGTTGGCCAAGATCGGCAAGCCTGTGGACCGCGCCGAGTGGGGCATCACTACGCCCACCGTCGACGCTTACTACGATCCCCAGCTCAATACCATCAACTTCCCCGCCGGCATTCTCCAGCCGCCCTTCTTCGACAAACAGATGGACGATGCAGTCAATTTCGGCGCCATCGGCGCCATCATCGGCCACGAACTAACTCACGGCTTCGACGATGAGGGACGAAAATTCGATGCCAGCGGCAATCTTCGCGACTGGTGGACCGATGCGGACGGAAAAGAGTTCGATCGCCGCGCGAAATGCGTTGCCGACGAGTATTCCGGCTTCGAGGCAACTCCGGGCGTCAAGGTCAATGGCAACCTGACCCTGGGAGAAAATACCGCCGACAACGGGGGCGCGCGCATCGCGCTCATGGCACTGAAGGACACGCTCAACGCGGAGGGCAAGAATGCCGACCAGAAATTGGGTGGCTTCACTCCCGAGCAGCGTTTCTTCATCGCCTTCGGCCAGGTGTGGTGCAACAACATGACCCCGGAAGTCCTCCGGCTGTTGGCGCAATCCAATCCTCATTCTCCGCCCCAATTCCGCGTCAACGGCGTCGTCTCCAATATGCCGGAGTTTCGGCAGGCCTTCGGCTGCAAGCCGGGCCAGCCCATGGTTCGCGAAAACTCATGTCACGTGTGGTGAGCGCCAACATCTCTGGAGACTTATAGCCGAAGGGTGGGAGGATGCGGAGTCCGCCTCTGTTCTTAGGCGCCGGGCGGACAGACGGCGCGAGCTTGTGCTAAGGACTGGTCTCGTCAACTGACGTGGTGCTTCCCGGCGCATAATGGTTGCTTTGCCTGGGGGCAGGCTCGTCAGCTCTGGCTAGTGAGTGGCCCTTTAAGGAGTCATCATGAAACGCGAACGCATTCTGCAGGTCTTTGTGGGACTCTTGGGCCTCGCTTATCTCTCGCTGATTTATCCGTTGTACACCGATTTATGGCATTCCAGGTGGCTTCTGGAAATGCACAACGCATGCGACCCGATGTTTCTGAGTTGGTTTATCGCGCTCGGGCCGTTTCTACTGTTGGCCGCCAGAAAGCCCTCGTCGCACCGCTCCCTGATTACCTTCGCCGCGTGCCAGTGCCTGGTTCACGCTTCGATAATGGCGGTGCAAACTGCAGAAGCGTGGAAGCACGGCGTTCACCGGCAGTTCGGAGATGTCGTTCTCAACGGCATCATAGGCGCAGTGTTGCTCGTACTGTTACGACCAGGACGAGAACAGCCCGCAGTCGTCACGCAATGATTGGCGAAATATTGCCATAGCACGCATTGACCGCCCTCGTCAGCTGCCGTTCTGTTTTGGACAACTTAGTGAACAGCCGGGTGCGCCACTTATCGGCGTACTGTGAGATAGTGGGATTCCTTGCCGCACAACGATTAAGCTCGACAACGAAATCCCCTGCTTTATACGGGGGTGGAATCCCACTCTAACGTCGCAAAAGGCGCGACGTTAGGATGGGGCACCCAGCGGAGTCAAGGAATTACCCAAGTTGGAAGTGATCGCATCCGTGCCATTACACTCAAAATCCCGATTCGGAGACGCGGTCTGGGTGCGATACGGGGCCTTCCGCCCGTTACCCTCGGACAATGACCTCGGTAATCTTGTCTGCTTTTCCCACCTGTTTCATACTCGCTTCACCTACCACAGAACCTGGGAGACGGGGCTGGAAACGGAGATTAGGGTCGCCGTTATCAGCCCCGATTTTTTGCCTTTTTCCTTCCCGGGCTTACCCAGCTCGCTAACCCCTGATACCGCATCGGGCATCTATATCATTTAGAATCAGGAACAATCGATTCCATATTTCGATCTCCCAGGTGAGGCATGATGCAAAAGCTTCTCGTGGTTCTCGTATTGGTTTGTTTTCTGACACCGGTTGTTTCCGCCAACGAAGACTCCAAGGCCTCGGATGCGAACTCGAAGGCGTCCGGTCGCATCGAAGCGGCCGGCACGGTGCTCGATGAAATTCAAGGCGCCCCGGATCAACGTATCCCGGAAGAAATTCTTGGTTCGGCTGAATGTGTGGCCGTGGTCCCGTCCCTGCTCAATGGAGGCTTCGTCTTCGGCGGCCGTTATGGCAGGGGAGTAGCCAGTTGCCGCACGGAAAAGGGCTGGAGCGCTCCCGCGTTCTTCATGATCGGCGGCGGCAGTTTCGGTTTGCAGATCGGCGGCCAGGCCACCGACGTTGTCATGCTCATCATGAATAAGGGCGGGATGGACAACCTGCTTTCCAGCAAGTTTAAACTTGGCGGCGATGCCAGCGCCGCCGCCGGACCTGTCGGCCGGCACGCCGCCGCCGATACCGATTGGAAAATGCGCGCTCAGGTCCTGACCTATTCGCGTTCCCGTGGCCTGTTCGCCGGACTCGAACTCAACGGCGCTGTTATCAAGCAGGACAAAGACAGCACCCGCGATTTCTACGGCCGCATGGTGCCTTTCAAAACTGCTCTCAAGGGAGAGATCGAAGCGCCCAAAGACGCATACCCATTTCTAAACACGCTGGCAAAATGGGCACAGCAGGCGGCGAAGTAAAGCGTGTGGAGGGAGGGACGGGCGCCTCGCCCGTCCACTCTCACTTTGCGGACTGACGGCGCAAAACCGTGCGGACTGGCGCGCCCGCAGGAAAGCGCGAAGCCGCAAACGGCTGCATCTGCTCAATGGTCCTTGAGAACGGCTTGAGAGACTCGCTGGGACCCTGCGCGTTACTGTCCTTGCATCGCACGTCCCTCAACCCCTACACTCCCGCACAGTGCGAGAACGCCTCGAATACGCCCTGGTCTGGCCCTGGATCAAGCTCCTCGGCCTTGTTCCCCGCCCCGTTTCGCGCGCGATCGGAATCGGCATTGGATTAGCGGTCTACTACCTCCATGCTCGCCTGCGCGCCGTGGGAATGCGCAATCTCACTCTCGCCTTCCCTGCCATGTCCGACGACGAACGCCGCCGCATCCTTCGCGGAGAATTCGTCTCGCTGGGACGCCAGCTCGCTGAGGTCTGCCTGTTTCCCACCTACACCCGCAAAGGCGTTTCCGATATCGTCGTCTATGACGGGCTCGAAAACTACGAGCAAGCCCTCGCCCGCGGCAAGGGAGTTCTGTTTCTCACCGGCCATCTTGGAGCATGGGAACTCTCCGCCTTCGCCCACTCGCTGCACGGGCATCCTCTGTGGATCGTCATGCGTCCGCTTGACAACCCCTATCTCAACAATCTCGTCAACCGCTATCGCACAATGTACGGCAATCGCACCGTAGGCAAAGATGACTTTGTCCGCGGGCTGCTCGCCGCCACCCGCGCTGGTGAAGCCATCGGCATCCTGATGGATACCAACATGACTCCGCCGCAAGGCGTGTTCGTCAATTTCTTCGGCATTCCCGCCTGCACAGCCAGCGGCCTGGCCCGCATCGCCCTGCGTACCGACGCTGCTGTCGTTCCCGGCTTCACGATTTGGGACGAGAAGACGCGCAAATACACTCTGCGCTTCGATCCCGCCATAGAACTGATCCGCACCGGAGACGATCAGGCCGATGTCGTTGCCAACACCGCCCGCTTCACCAGCGTGATCGAAGACTACGTCCGCCGCTATCCCGACCAATGGCTCTGGGTCCATCGCCGCTGGAAAACGCGGCCTGAAGGCGAAAAGCCACTGTACTAGGTGTTAGCTCTGGCTTTCGTCAGGACCAGGCGCTCTCCGCATTTGCGCGTGGCGCGCGCCGACGCGACAATGTAGAAGCCATGAAAACAACCCTCCGCGACCTCGCTGAGAAGTTGAACTGCCGCCTGCTCGGCAACGGCGACATCGCCGTTACGACTGTTTCCAGCCTCCGATCCGCCGACACTGAAGCTCTGGTGTTTGTCGACGAACCAAAGCATCTCGACGACGCGCTGGCCTCTTCCGCCGCTGCCGTCATCGCCGGAGAGTTCGCCGCAAAAGCCGCCGTCTCCAAGCCGCTGCTCATTGCCGCTCAGCCGCGCCTGGCTTTCGGCCGGGCGGCCAAGCTTCTCGGCACTGCTGCGGCCCAAAGTCGCGGAATCCATCCTTCCGCCATCGTCGCGGCATCCACAATCGGAGGCAACGTCGACATCGCCGCTCGCGCAATCATCGGCGAACAAGTAACCATTGGCGACGGAACCTCGATCGGCACAGCCTGCGTGATTGGCGATGGAGTCAGAATCGGCGTCCAGTGCCGCATCGATGCCAATGTCACCATTTATTCAGGCACTGTGCTCGGCAATCGCGTGGTCGTGCAGGCCGGCGCCGTGCTCGGCAGTGAAGGATTCGGTTACGTCCGCGACGAGCAAACCGGCCGCTACGAGCAATTCCCGCAGATCGGAAGGCTCGTGATCGAAGACGATGTCGAGATTGGCGCGAACTCCACCGTGGATCGCGGCGCGCTCGACGAAACCCGCATCGGCCGCGGAACGAAGATCGACAATCTGGTTCACGTGGGGCACAACGTTCAGATCGGTGAAGATGTGGTGATCGCCGCGCAGACTGGCCTTTCCGGCAGCGCAATCGTTGAGGATAACGTCATCATCGGAGGGCAAGTTGGCATCGCAGATCACGTGCGCATCGAAGCGGGAGCGATCCTCGGCGCGCAAAGCGGCATCCCAACCAGGAAGGTAATTCGCGGCAAAGGCGTGGTTTTCTGGGGAACTCCGGCGCGTCCGATCCGGGAGTATCTTAAAGAGCTGGCGTTCCTGTCGAGGTCGGCGAAGGAAAGGCACGCTACGAGCCACGAGCCACGAGCTTAAGCCCAAGAGCACAGCCGCATCGGCAACAACGACAAAAGTGTGGCAATGAAAGAGACCGGGACCTTGATCTCCCCAAAAAGTTCCCGAGCACCACGAATCGCTCGCTCGTAGCTCGTAACTCGTAGCTCGTAACTAGACATGCCCATAATCGTCATCGGCGGACACACGCGCAGCGTCGGCAAGACCAGCGTCGTGGCCGGCCTGATCGCCGCGCTCCGCGAACGGCATTGGACTGCGCTTAAAATCACGCAATACGGCCACGGCGTCTGCTCCGCCAACGGCGCGCCCTGTGACTGCGCCACTGCCGACCACTCCTGGGCCGTCACCGAAGAACGCGATCATTCCGGCAAGTCCGACACTTCGCGCTTCCTGGTCGCCGGAGCCGATCACTCCTGGTGGGTGCGCACCGAGCAAGGTCATCTGGCCGAGGCCATGCCGCGCGTTCGCGCGATTCTGGCTTCCGCCGAGAATGCGATCATCGAATCCAACAGCATCCTGCGCTTCCTAAAGCCCGACCTTTATCTCACCGTGCTCGATCCCTCAACTGCCGATTTCAAAACATCAGCGCAGCAGTTTCTTGATCGGGCTGATGCGGTACTGTTGCATGCAAGATCAAACCCCGCCCATCCAGCATGGGAGCGGGTCTCGCTGAAACCTGTCATCGACTATCCCACGTTCGAGATTCGCCCGCCAAACTATGTGACGCTAGAAGTCATTGAGTTTGTTCGCCAACGCCTAGCCACTTCCTAAAGCCCTGGCCATGCCCTTCATCGCTAACATGACAAAGCTCGGCCCTAGGGAATTTAGGCGGACAATCTAGGCCGGATTCGCCCGCCATGCGCGCCACATCTTGACTGCGTCGATCGCCAGCGCCACGTCAAACATAATCGCAATTAGTATCGACGCCAAGCCTGTGAGAAGAATGTCAAGGCGCTCGAAGCCGTATCTGAAGAAGACACGCTCAAGTGACGGGATTCCCCAGAACGTGTACGCGCTAAAGCAAAGGGCTGTGATCCAGACAAGTAAGTTCATCGCGTTGGAAAAACCCCTCTCTGGGGTTATCCGACTTCGCCTGTCCGTGATCGCATCGATCAGAAGCGCTACATCACACCAGCCGATCAGTAAAATTGATGCAATACACAGTGGAGTTAGAATGGGCCCCAGCCCACCAAGACGGTGGTAGGAACGCAACTCTGCAAGCATCTCCGGCAGTATCCGGATCTCCATTTGAAGCAACGTCACACTCATATACGCCGCACCTACCCACATCAGCCACCTTCCCTGACGAGGCGACCGAGATTCAGCGATCACACCCAAAACGAGAGGAATGGTCAAAAGGAATCCCACACTAGCGGTGAGCGTGGCGGCCGCTGTGACGCATACAGTTGCGACGGCCAGCCGACGTATTCGGCTGCGAGTTAGCTCTCTGTTCTGGCCTATGGATTCGTCCATAATTCTCGGCGCCCTCGGCGTCTCGGCGGTGAAAATCGCCTACGTGTACATCCCAATCACCCGCTCGATCGCGCGGCGGCACACGGCGCAAAACCTGTCGTAGCGGGTGAACATGATGCAGTTCAGCTCCGGACGGTAATACCCCTTCGCCTCGTAGTTCGCGCCTTCAAACGCGCCCACTTTCCCGGCATATTTTTCCGAGCGAAACAGCTCTTCTTCTTTCGCGCGCTCTTTCCGGAACAACTCCTCCATCTCCGATTCCGGCTTGCCCTCGGCGCGCAACTGGTGCCGTTGTTTCTGAATCTCCGCTTCAAATCGCTCGAATTCTTCTTTATGCCAAGGCGTCGGCAAAGGCGTTCCCGGTTCGACCAGATCTTTCCATTTCAAGTTCGCCGGATCGAGCAGTGCCGTCGCATTCGGCTCCCAGGGCTCGGTTCGCTTGTCCTGCGGAAGATACGACACATCCGATGTGTAGTACTCGTCCGCCAATCCCGCAAAGTGATGCCCAAACTCGTGCACTCCAACATAGTTCGACCATCCGTTGTCAATCGCCACCGTCGCATACTGATTGAAGATTCCTCCGCCGCCATACGTGTTTGCATTCACCAGAATCTCGACGAACTCATACGGCGCAAATGACGCGACATCCCGCATGGTGCGATTTTCCGACGTCAATACGTAGCGCTCGCTGTCGAACGTGTCGTAGCTGGCCCCGATCGGCGATCGCCGGTAAACTCCACTCGATGGCCGCGCCACGCCCGATTCCTCCGCCGCCGGACACAATCCCCACACGTTGAAATCGTTCCTGTGCTCCTTGAACGGAGACGCCGCAAACAGCATCTCCATGAACCGCCGCGCATCTTTTTCAAATTTTTTGCGCTCTTTCGCCGTGTATCCGTCGCCCAACACCAGCAGATCGACCTTCGTCGCCGAATCGCCCATCTTCTGCAAGGTGACAAGCGGCCCCGGCGAAGGCGGCCGCGAACGATCGACGAATTTGTCTTTCGGGTCAACGGTCGTCTTCCAGACCTCATGGAAACCAGCGGCCGGGTCTTTTCTCGTCCCGTTTCTTCAGAGAGACGTCTACTGTCGCCGCCGGACACGGAAAGCGCAGCGATTCCGAAAACGTGCGGTTCGCATGCTGCGCCTCCTCAGTCGTTTTCCATTCCGCAAAAACCGAACTGAAGCCGCGCGAATAGATGACCTTGCCGCTTCCCTGCTCGCGCACCTCAAACATGTAATTCCCCAGCCCGCTCTCATCAATCGCCTTCGCGGGATTTCCCGGCCACTCCAGCGGTTCCAGCACCGTGCGATCGAGCGTGAACCATTCGTCTTTGGAATTGCCGCCGTGGTAGTAATCAACGCGCAGGGTGCGCGGAGCGGCCAAGGTGAGAATGGAAAATAGAAGAAGAGAAAAGACAACGCCGACAATTCGTTTCATGCCCGAAATTGTACTTCACAAGCAAGTGGAGCGACGGGCGCCCTCGCCCGTCTACCCGGAGTGCATGCGCGGAAGTCCGTGTGGGGCCTGGCGTCGGGCGAAGCTCGGCTAAGAGGCTGGCTTGATCCCCACTGCCTTGTCGTTCTCAAACGTAATCGTCACCGGCTTCCCGTCATTCGCATAACGAAGAGTTCGCCATCCGTAATCGCCCGATCCCACCGGAACACCCATCCCAATCGCGAAGTCGGCCTGCAATTCGCTCATCCCCTGCTGCACCTGATGCGCGTCAATTGCCTTCCACACATCGGCCGGCCAGTGCTTGTACAGTTCCCGCGGATCCTGGATAAAAAAAATTCCGTCAGAATAAATTTTGTACTCGCCGCCGTTCTCGACGCCAATCGGCGCCGCATAAGGCTTTCCGTCGAGGTCGAACAACGCCATCACCTGCTTCCCGCCCTTGGGCGGCACATCGGTCACCACGTCGGTGATCGCGAGCTTCTCTATCGGCCCCAGCGTCCCAGCCTCATGCCCCCAATCCGTCCTGTGCCGCGCCCGGTCATAAGGATAGTAGGTGAGATGGCCGCCGATCTTCACCCATACAGGCTGCTTCGTCAATTCCCGCGCCGACTTCAGATCGTACGGATGCAGATTCTTCGGTGTAACGTAGTAGTCCGCTTTCAGCGGAACCTCGCGCTTCGGCGCGGAGTCCTCATTCATCGCCTCGTGCCGCTCGTACACGATGTACGCGGCGCGAGCCCCCGCGATGACAATGCCCAGCGCCAAAACGATCTGCAGCTTTTTTCGCGACTCGGCATCAAATGGCATATCGACGAACAGAACTCCTCTATTCTTACCGGACCGGCGAAAACCGATAGACTATGACCAACATGCCATTAACCCAGGATGAAGTCCTCAACGCGCTGCGCCAATGCTACGATCCCGAAATCCCCGTCAACATCGTCGATCTCGGCCTGATCTATGAAATCCGCTTCGACGCCGCGCCCGACAATCAGCAGGATGTCACCGTCGATATGACGCTCACCGCCCAGGGCTGCCCCGAACACGTCAACATTAGCGCCCAGGTCAAATCGCGCGTTGAGCAACTCCCCGGCGTCCGCAACACGACCGTCAATGTGGTTTGGAATCCCCCGTGGACTCCCGAGCGCCTCAGCCCCGATGCCCGCAAGCAACTGGGGATCGATTGAAGTTCGCGTCCTTCGTGAACGACGAAGGACGAACGACGACTGGCGAGCCCTTAGAACTCTCCCAACTCCTCAAACGCCTGCAGCGCGCGCTTTTCCGCCAGTTCGCTGATCTTGTCCCCGATTTTCATCGCCAGGTCCAGAAAGCGCGTTCCTTGCCGCACGTAGGAAGGCAATTCCTCGCGAATCTTTTCAAACGTCTCCGGATACTCCGAGGCCAGCACGGCCAGCCCGACGCTTCCTACCAGGACCGCCGCCGAACGCCGACCCTTCATCACCAGGAGCGCTGCACCGCCGACCGATCCCGCAATCGCCGCCCGTTTCCAGTTCTCCATGTCCTCTCCTCGCTGCCGCAGCTTGAGAGGATTGTAAATCACACTGCTTCTGAATGTTCTATACTGCCCGCGTTCGGTAGTGGTGCAGTTTTGAAAAGGAAGCGAGCCGAACGCGCGATTATTGCGTCGCGAAGAACGCGACGCATCGCGGCTCGCCCAGATCCCTCGCTGCGCAAAAACCGCTTGCTCGGGATGACAATCAAACTGCACCACTACCCCGCGTTCGCGATTAACTCCAACGACAAGCAAGCCCATGGTGGCCACCTTATGACGCGCTTCGCTCGCCAGTCGTTTCTGCTTCCGCTTTTTGTCCTCGCGCTCAGCTTCTTCGCCTGCGCCCAGTCCAAGCCCCGAGCGCGCGACCTCGGCGTTCCGTTCGACGGCACGCCCGGCCCCAACAACGCCATCACCGACGTCCGCGGCGTCGAGGTCGGCCACACCACGCTCATCTCCGGCGAGGGTAAGCTGAAGGTCGGCGAAGGTCCGGTCCGCACCGGTGTCACCGCCGTTCTTCCCCGGGGCAAGACTTCCACCGACGCCGTCTTCGGCGCGTGGTTCACGCTCAACGGTAATGGAGAGATGACCGGCACCACCTGGCTCGAAGACTCCGGCTTTCTCGACGGTCCCGTTATGATTACCAACACGCACAGTGTCGGCGTGGTGCGCGACGCCGTGATCGCCTGGAAGGTCAAGCACGGCTCGCCCGACATGGAAGGCTACTGGTGGTCGCTCCCTGTCGTGGCCGAAACCTGGGACGGCTGGCTGAACGACATCAACGGATTTCACGTCAAACCCGACGACGCTTTCCACGCGCTCGACTCCGCGCATGGCGGCCCGGTCGAAGAA
Organism: uncultured Acidobacteriaceae bacterium; assembly: GCA_963791085.1. GTDB lineage: Bacteria > Acidobacteriota > Terriglobia > Terriglobales > Acidobacteriaceae > Acidiflorens. The sequence continues at coordinate 2,957,414 of CAWBQG010000001.1, forward strand.
GGCAACGTGGGCGGCGGCACTGGCATGGTCTGCAACGAATTCAAAGGAGGCATCGGCACCGCCTCGCGCGCGCTCGACTCAAGAGACGGCGGCTACACGGTCGGCGTTCTGGTGCAGTGCAACTACGGGCGCCGCGACCAGCTTCGCATCGCCGGCGTTCCGGTCGGCATGGAAATTCCCGACCATCCCGCGTACCACGATGTGAGTTCGACCGAACTCACGCCAGCGAACGACACCGGCTCGATCATTATCGTCATCGCCACCGACGCGCCGCTGATTCCCACGCAACTCAAGCGCATGGCCCGCCGTGCTTCGCTCGGCCTCGGGCGCGATGGGAGTTATTCGGGCGACGGCTCCGGAGATATCTTTGTCGCTTTCTCTACCGCCAATCCCGGCTCCGCCAGTCCCAAGGGCATTCACGATCTGAAAATGATTCCGAACGACAGCCTGGATCCCATCTTCCTGGCCACGGTTCAGGCCACGGAGGAAGCAGTCGTGAACGCCATGATCGCCGCCGACACCATGACCGGCATCGACGGCCACAACGTCATGGCCCTTCCGCACGATCGCCTGCGCGAAGTCTTGAAAAAATACAACCGCCTGGCGAAGTCACACCCTTAAACTCCCCCCGCACATCAACGTATCTCAAGACGGCGGACTGATTTTGTGGGCGCCTTCTATCCCAGTTACCTTCGCCGCCTCACTATCGAGCGCTGCGCAATCCCCACAAACCGCTACAATTCAATAAGTGAAATCCTACCGAACCGAGCGCATCAAGAACGGTATAAAGTTCTCGTGCACGCACTGTGCCCACAGCGTCACCACGCTCGATTTCAATGCGACAGCCGGCAACCTCCGCACCCAGGCCGCAACCGCGATTAACCATCACGCGGCCCAAACGCACCGCGACTCCACACCCACTTCCTCCCGCGAAGCAGACCTGCGCATCTCGCGCATCTAGAACTGGTTTCATAAATAGGTGTTGGTAAGATTTCAGCCGCGCCTTCGGCGGCCGCCAGCAATGTGGGCTTTTGCCCTTGACGGTGGGCGCTTGGGCGCGCGAAGTCCTGCGGAAAAACGCCTGGTGCTGAGACCTGAGGCCTGACACCTTGAGAGCTCGGGTTAGTCCTTCACGGCCTTATCCGTAATCTCCAGCCCCCGGTCGATAATCGCGAACGCCTCGCGCATTTGCTGTTCGTCGATGCACAGCGGAGGATTCGTAAAGAAAGTATTCCAGCGCACGAACGTGTAGAGTCCGTTTTCGCGGAAAAACTTCCCGAGCGCTGTCATTTCGTCCGACGTGCCGTTAAAAGGAGCCATGGGCCGGCGGGTCTTCTGGCTGCGCACCAACTCCACAATTCCAAAAAGGCCGATCGATCGAACCGCTCCCACGGAGCGATGTTTCTTGAGTAAGCCGGCGCCCATAGAGTTCATAACTTCGCCCATCTTGCGCGCGTTTTCGATCAGATCGTCTTCTTCGTACACGCGAATTGTCGCGAGCGCGGTCGCGCATCCCATCGGATGCGAATTGTAAGTCAGACCGCCATAGAACACCTTATCGTCGAAGTGTCGAGCGATATGTTGCCGCATGCCGACCGCGCCGAGAGGAATATAACTCGATGTAAGTCCCTTTGCCATCGTCATCAGATCTGGAATAATTTTCCAATGGTCGACGGCAAACCACTTGCCAGTACGTCCAAAGCCCGACATAACTTCATCGGCAATCATCAGAATGCCGTATTTGTCGCACAGCTTGCGTACGCCCTCGAGATATCCGTCAGGCGGGACCAGAATGCCATTCGTTCCCGTCACAGGTTCAAGAATGAAGCCCGCAATCGTGTGCGGTCCTTCCATCTGAATCGTTTCTTCGATCAGAGCCAGCGACGATTCGGCCGATTCCCATCCGCGCTCGATTCCGTGGTAAGGATCGAGCACGTGCACAACACCAGGCATTCCCGGTTCCACAGCCCATCGCCGCGGATCGCCAGTCAGACTGATCGCGCCCGCGGTTGCTCCGTGATACGAGCGATAGCGTGCGATGATTTTGTGCCGTCGCGTAAAGAAGCGCGCCAGCTTAATCGCGTTCTCGTTCGCTTCCGCCCCGCCATTGGTGAAGAAGAACGTGTCGATGTCGCCAGGCGCAATCTCCGCAAGCTTCTGCCCAAGGCGAGCGCGCACTTCGGTCGCCATGAAAGGATTCGCGTAAGCGAGCGTCGAGGCCTGCTCGGTGATCGCCTGGATCACGCGTTCGTCGCCATGTCCGATGTTGACCGACATCAGCTGGCTGTTGAAGTCGAGGAAGCGCTTCCCTTCCGGAGTCCAGAAATAGATACCCTTGGCGCGAGCGACCGGAATCGGATCGACCTTGGATTGAGCCGACCATTCATAAAGCGTGTGCTTCCTGGTAAGATCGACGATTTCTTGGCCCGTCATGGCAGGAACACTGGTTGTAGTAGTCATAAGTCCTTCTATGTCGATTGTACCGTCAGAGCCGGTTTCCGTTCCGCCACATGAGCGAGCGCGGCTTCGAGAACGTCCAGTCCCTCGTCCATCTGCGCGTCGGTGATGACGAGCGGCATCAGCAGGCGAATCACATTACTATAGGAACCCGCAGTGATCGTCACCAGACCGTGTTCATAGCAGTATTGCGACACTTGCTTCGTCTCCACGTCAGCGGGTTGGCGCGTCGCCTTCGAGCGCACCAGTTCCAGCGCCTGCATCGCTCCCAGTCCGCGCACTTCGCCGACCAACTCCCACCGAGACTGCCACTTGGCCGCGCGTTTGCGGAAGGCTTGCCCTAGCACATTGGCGCGGGCGCAAAGATTCTCCGTCTCGATCATCTCGAGCACAGCGAGCGCCGCTTCGCAGGCTGCGGGATTGCCCGCAAATGTTCCTCCCAGCTGGCCGGAGCCGGGAACGTCCATGATGTCGGCGCGTCCGGTAACAGCGGCCAACGGCAAACCGCCAGTCAGCGACTTGGCCGTCACGACCAGATCGGGATCGAGGCCCAAACGCTCGCAGGCAAACATGGCCCCCGTGCGCGCGAATCCGGTCTGCACCTCGTCGGCGATCAGGAGGATTCCATGCTTGCGGCAGATTTCTCCGAGTGTGGGATAAAACTCCGCTGGCGGCGTGACAAACCCGCCTTCGCCAAGAATCGGCTCGACGATCACGGCTGCAACCGATTCCGCTGCCACCACGCGCTTGAATGTATCTTCCAGGTGCTTCGCACAGAAGACTCCGCACGACGGATAAGTCATCGAATACGAGCAGCGATAGCAGTACGCGTACGGAATGCGATAGACCTCCGCCGGAAACGGCTCAAATCCAGCCTTATACGGATGCGTTTTGCTGGTCATGGCCATCGCCATGTAAGTGCGCCCGTGAAACGCGTCTTCGAAGGCGATGATCGCGGGCCGACGAGTATAAGCGCGCGCGATCTTGACAGCGTTTTCTGCGGCTTCGGCGCCAGAGTTTACCAGCAACGTCTTCTTCGGACCTTTGCCCGGCGCAATTGCGTTCAACTTCTCGCACACTGCTACGTAACTCTCATACGGCAAGACGTTAAAGCTGGTATGCAGGAAGCGATCGAGCTGGCGGCGCACGGCCTCGATTACCGCCGGAGCGCGATGCCCGGTGTTGAGGCAGCCAATACCACCCGCAAAGTCGATCAGGCGATTGCCGTCGACGTCCTCGACAATCGCTCCCTCTGCCTTCGCTACGAAGACGGGAGTTGCATGATAAGCGCCCTGAACGACCGCAGCGTTGCGACGTGCCATCAACGCTTGCGAGCGCGGTCCGGGAATGGAAGTGCGAAGTTGAATGGTGGACATAGTTAAGATCTCAGTGGCTGGTGGTTAGTGGCTGGTGATTGGCGGCTGCTTCTCGCAATCAGAAATTGCACCTGAAGCCGATCGGCGATACTTAGCCACTCATCACCAACCACTAACCACTGATTCTCAATACCAGCCGATTGGCGCCTCGTTCAGATTGATATACACCTGCTTGGTTTCGAGATATTCTTCGATTCCCCATGGACCCAGTTCGCGGCCGAAGCCTGACTGCTTGTAACCTCCCCAGGGCGCTTCGACATAGGTCGGCTGCATGTGATTCACCCATACGATGCCTGCACGCAGCGCCTTCACGGTGCGCATGGCCTTGAAAATGTCGCGCGTCCAAACGGCGGCAGCCAGCCCATAGGGAGTATCGTTGGCGATCTTCAGCGCGTCTTTCTCGTCCTCGAACGGAATTACCGCGGCTACGGGACCGAATATCTCCTCGCGCGCGATGCGGGCATTGTTGTTGACGTCATAGAAAATCGTCGGCTGCACGTAATAGCCCTTGGCGAAGTTCTCGGCGCGAGTGCCGCCCGAGGCAACCTTCGCTTCCTTCCTGCCGACCTCTATATAGGACAGCACCCGATCGTATTGCTCCTTACTCACGAGTGCGCCCATTTTGGTTTCACGATCAAGCGGCGGACCGAGTTTGATTTTCTTCGCTTTTTCGGTCATGGCTTCGACGAACTTCTTATAGATCGACTTTTGCACGAGAATGCGACTGCCGGCCGAACATACTTCGCCCTGATTGATGAAAACGCCGAAGAGCGCTCCGTCAATGGCGGCTTCAAAATCGGCATCAGCGAAGAAGATGTTTGGCGATTTGCCGCCCAGTTCGAGCGTTACGCGCTTTACTGTGTCGGCGGCTTCCTTGACGATTATCTTGCCGACCGCGGCCGAACCGGTGAAAGCAATCTTGTTCACATCAGGGTGCTTGACGAGCGGTGATCCGCAGGTCTCGCCAAAGCCCGTGATCACGTTGACCACGCCCCTGGGTAGTCCGACTTCGTCAAACCATTTCGCCAGTTCGAGCGCGGTGAGCGGCGTTTGCTCGGCCGGCTTCAACACGCAGGCGCAGCCTGCTGCAAGGGCGGGCGCGAGCTTCCATGCTGCCATCAGCAGCGGATAATTCCACGGGATGATCTGTCCCGCCACACCGACCGGTTCTTTCAGAGAGAGGCTCATCGCGTTGTCGGGGACGGGATTCACGTAGCCGACAACTTTGGTCGCGAGGCCACCGTAATATTCGAAGCAGGTCGCGGCGTCGTTGATATCGAACTCGGCTTCGACGATCGGCTTGCCGGTGTTGCGGCATTCGAGTTCGGCCAAAGCCGGGACATTTTGCCGAACCTTTTCAGCCAGGCGGAAGAGCACGCGTCCGCGCTCCTGAGCAGTCGTCGTGGCCCACGGCCCTTCTTCAAAGGCGGCTTTGGCTGCCGCGACCGCGCGATTTACATCGTCGGTGTTGGCGTCGGGGACCTGCGCGATAATTTCTTCGGTTGAGGGATCGTAAACAGGGAAGGTTTTGTTCCTCTTGCTCGATACCCACTCGCCGTTGATGAACATCTGATAAGTTTTGACTTCGGTTTCAACTCCAGCCGACATAAGGACCTCCTACGTTACGTCAGGGGCTAAAGCCCCGATAATTCAGCACAAAGTCGGCACGACTAAAGTCGTGCCGTTCCCAAAACAAGTCGAGCTACGCTCGACCGGACGGACGAGGGCGTCCGTCCCTACGTGGGTCTTGCCGTTCCCAGACCCTTGGGTGCACCCGCTGCGCCTTGCGGCACCTTTCGCCTCCCGTACACGAAAAAGAAGAACGCGGCGAGCACCAGAAAAAACAGCGTGAACCCGAACATCTTGGCTTCGTACTTCCATACCGACGTGATTTGCTTTGCGGGAAAAAATGCGAGCACGATTCCAAGGGCGGTGGTCAGAAAACCGCAAAGCCCTGCAAAAATCAGCGTTCCACGGCCATAGCGGCCATTCGCCAGATCGCTTCTTAACGCGAATTTCAGCAAGGCCGCGAAAACATACAGGAATGGGACGAGTTGCAAAACCACCGCCAGCGACAACATGGTCTGAAAGGCTTCCTGCACGCCTCCCGAGGCGTAGAAATTGATGACGATCAATACCAGCGAGACGATGGCCTGCACAATCAACGCGGCGTGGGGCGTTGCATACCGCGGATGCACTTTCCCGAGCCACGACGGCATGTAGGAGTCGAGCCCGGCAACAAACGGGATGCGCGCGGAGCCGCCCATCCAGGCTGAGCCGATGCCGGCAATCGAAAGGCTGAGCATAAGCGCAAACGGTGTGATGATCCATGCCACGCCGACTTTGCCCGCCATGTGGCTGACGGCTTGCACGATGCCCTGCAAGACGCTGATGTCGTTTTTGCCAACGGCGACCAGAAGTGTGAGCGTCGCGCCGATATAGAGCGCGCCGGAAATAAGGCCGCCCCAGGCGACCGCGCCAGGCAACGTCTTCTGCGGATCGCGAATTTCATCCCCCATCACCGAAGCGAGTTCCAATCCCACCAGGCCGAAGCAGATCACGCCGAACGAATTCAGAACGAAGCGTGGATCGGCCGGAATGCGGAAGTCCGCCGCCGTGACGGTCGTGCCAAAGCGTGACCAGACTGTTACACCCAGAGTTATGAGGACCGTGGCCGCAACAAACGTCCCGATTGCGCCCAGGTTGTTAAGCCACTTTCCTATTCCCAGCCCCACAATGTTGAGCACGGTGAGAATGGCTAGAAGCGCGAGCGAGGCCAGCATGGCAAAGGTCTTGTTGTCGGCGAGCGCAGCATGGCCTGGCCCCATCGCAAACACGGACACGCCGACGAAGTAGAGCATCACTGTCGGCACGTAGAGCATGTTGTTCGTCCAGTAACACCAGCCGGAAAGGAAGCCGTGAAAGTCTCCAAAGACTTCTTTCGCCCAAAGGTAAACACCTCCTTCGCCTGGGTAGCGATGCGCGAGTTCGATTACGGCGATTCCCTGCGGCCAGAAGAAAAGCAGCAACGAGATGATCCACAGCCAGACAGTAACGCCGCCGTTGGCGGCGATGCTTGGGACTACGTTGAGGTTGAAAACGGCGACGACGAACAGCAATACCAGGTCAAAGCGTCCGAGGACGCGTTTGAGGTGAGGCGCGCTGTCGGCGGTTTGGTCGGACAAAAGTCTCTCCTGATGCTAGCGTTTAGCTACCGGGCGTCGCGCCGGTTGGGCGGCCGAGGGTGGCCGTCGCTACGCGGTTGAGAGCGGACAAGAACGTCCGCCCTCCGCGTTTTGCGAGACGCCGACGCTACACTAATGCGTCGCTACCGCTCCCATACGCTCCTGCTGGTGCGCGGCGAGAGATGCGGCGATGTCGTCGAAGGCGGACAGGTGTTTGTCAATGTCGGCTTCGGAGTGCTGTACCGAGACCGTCCATTGCTCATCCCACCAGTACGGCTGGGGCATGACACCACGGTTGACCATACCGAACCAGTAATGGCGCCACACGTCGGTGTCGATCGCTAGCCAGTCGCGGTAGTTCTTGATTTCTTTCGGATAGAGCATGAGGGCGCCGTTCGCACCGGCACTTGCTATGTATGCTTGCAGACCGGTCCTGGCAATCGTCTTGCGGTAGCCCTCCACTAACCTCTTTTCAAGCTTTTCGATCAACGTATAATTCGCACGGGTCAAGACCTCGCGGAAGGTTGCAATGCCTGCCGCCATGGAAATGGGATTCGTGTTGTAAGTGCCGCCATGGAACACCTGGTGATCGGAAATAAGATCCATGACGCGCTTGTGCGTACCGAATGCGGCCAGCGGAAATCCTCCGCCAATGGACTTCGCCAGGCAGATCATGTCGGGCGTGACACCGTAATACTCCGACGCGCCGGACCAGCAAAGCTTCGCGCCGGTTTTGACTTCGTCGTAGATCAAGAGCGCGCCGTTCTTATCGCACAATTCACGCAGGCCTTCGAGAAATCCCTTCTGCGGAAAACACAGGCCGACGTTCATCATGATCGGCTCGAGAATGACGGCCGCGATTTCATTGGGATTCTCGCGAAAACGGCGCTCAACGGTTTCGAGATCGTTAAAGGTCGCAATGGGGACGTTGGCCAAGCTGGCCTTGGGCACGCCCTTGCCGCCGGAGACGGGCTTCGGATTCTTGATATCGCCAAAGTCGTCAGCCGGTGGGTGCGGCTTGACGCTGACTAGCGCCGCATCATGCAGCCCGTGGTAGCAGCCTTCGAATTTGATGATCTTGTCGCGTCCGGTTGCAGCGCGCGCCAAACGAATGGTGTGCATGGTCGCTTCCGTTCCGCTATTGCCGAAGCGGCACATTTCGACCGGAAAACGAGTACAGATTTCTTCCGCCAGTTCCCACTCCATGTTGTGCGGCATTCCGTAAGCGGTGCCCTTGTGCAGACGGCCTTCCACGGCTTTGACCACGGCGGGATGCGAATGGCCGGCCATGAGCGTGCCGAAACACAGGTTGTAGTCGATGTATTCGTTGCCATCGAGGTCGCGAAATTTGCTGCCCGAGGCTTCGGAGACAAAGATGGGATAGGGATCATAGGCGCGATAATTGCTGGCCACGCCCAGGGGAAGGCGCTTCAGGTTCTTCTTATGCGCCTCGGCGGACTTCGGGGTACGACGCTCGAAGGCGTCGAGTTCTTTTTGCAGTGCGGGGTACATCGTGATCTCCAAGAATGCTCAGGCCATATCCGGGGCCCCCGGCGGGCGTGCTTTTGGCCCGCTGGGGTGGAGGATGGGCCATTAGATTAGGTCCGGGCGGCTTGAGGCCGCCCGGTTTATTGACAGAACTAGAAGTAGAACTTCAAAGCAAATTGTACCAGCCGCGGGTCCTTCACCTGCGTGACCTGGCCGAACTGGAGCCCGTCGCTGCTGTTGCCGTCTGGATTGTAGAACTGCGTATGGTTGAAGACATTGAAGACCTCTCCGCGAAATTCGAAGTGAGTCTTTTCGGTGACCGGGATGTTTTTCATGAGGACAAAATCAGTTTCGCTGATTCCGGGGCCGCAGCAGATGGTGCGCGGTGCGGTGCCGATGCGGCCGAGCAGGCTGGGATCGTAGCAACCGTACTCAATCGTCGCGGAACAATTCACAACCCCGTTTGTCGCGGTCGGCATTACAGTTGCGTTCTCGGTGAAGCTGTTTGGGTTGAAAAAGTAGCCTGTGCCGACGTTCGCGACATTGCTCTGCGGGTGCAGCTTTTGCAAGGGAGCCAGCTGGTCGGGCGTGCCCGGATATTCGAAATCGTCGCTGTTCATCAACTCATTGTCGGCCGAGGATGTGAGGTGAATCGGGAATCCGGTCTGGTAGGTCGTGATCCCGGAGAATGCCCAGCTGTTGAGCACTTTCCCGGCAAAGCCGCTGTATTTTCTGATGGGCAATTCCCAGTAGTAACTGATTACGAAACGATGGCGGGCGTCGAAGAGCGAAAGCGAATTGTTATTGGCGCCGGGCAAGGGATTCAAAATTCCCTCGAAGCTGGAGGCCTCGTCAATGGACTTGCTGAACGTGTAGGCCGCCGTAAATTGCAGGCCGTGGGCGAAGCGCTTGTCTAAGGAAACCTGCAGCGAGTTATAGGATGAGCCGGCGATTGTATCCTGCGCAAAGACGCCAGTGAAGACGGGGATGCCGTCGGCCGGGCAGCCACTATTAGTAACAGGATTGCACTGCGGAGACGAATAGGGACGCAAGCCGACGAAATTGAGAGTTTGGTTTGTGCCGGGGAGGATTGTGCCGTTGGGCATATGGAAGTTAAAGCCATTGGGCACGGTCACCTGAAACGGTCCATCTTCGAGGAAAGGCCCGCAGGCGCCGCCGAGCGTTATGATATCGAGGCACGTCTGCGGGTTCGAGTAATTGATGTCATGCGTTGCCAGCAGACGGTGCCCTTGCGAGCCCACGTAGCCAACTTCCAGCTTCATATCTTTCGTCAACTCGCGCTGGACGGTGAAGTTATACTGCGCGGAATACTGGGCACGCAGATGCGGCTGGAAATCGCCGTACAGATCGATCGGTTCGAACAGGCCCCAATCCTGCGGAGTGCCTCTTGCGGGAGTCACGACGCCGTTGAATGGATTTGGGAGTGGTGTCAGCGATGGGTCCTGAGGAAGGAAGGGCTGGTTGAACTGTGTTTCTGAAACTGTAGTGCTGCCGCCAAACGGTGGCTCGGCGCCGAACTGCGCAAGCACAAGCTGCTCGATCGGGTTGTAGAAAAGCCCCCAGCCTGCGCGAATGCTGGTCCTGCCGGAACTGCCCGGACTCCACGCGATTCCGATGCGGGGAGCGAAGGCTTTGTAATAGGTTGACGTCATGCCGGGAGGGACACCCGGGTCGCCGGGAACGACTAAGCCGACCGCATCCTGCGTGGTGCAGTCGGTATTGGCCGTGGTTGCACAAGGGTACAGGGTAGAAGACTGGCCGGGGCGGAACGTCTCGACGTGCCGGGACTGATCGGTCAGTGGCGTATTCAACTCCCAGCGAAGCCCATAGTTCAGCGTGAGGTTGGGCCTGATCTTCCAGCTATCCTGGGCGAACACATAGAGGCCCGTGTTGCGCACATTTTCGCCTTGAGCCGAACCTTCTCCGAAGGTATCTGGAAGACCCAACAGGTAATTGGGATACAGGTCGGTTGCACCTACGTCGTTGGAGCCGCCGCCGTAGTAGTTAAATTCTCCGTTGATGTTGTAGTAATAGAACTGGTTAAACTGCTGGCGCCGAATATCTACGCCAAATTTGAGGGTATGGTTGCCCGAAATCCTGGTTAGACTATCTGCCCACTGGAACGAGTTCCCTGCTTGCGGAAGCTCTCCCTCCCAATCGTTGCCGATCGAGAAGCCGCCCGAAACCGCGATAAAAGGAAGGCCCTCGCGGTTGGCACCAAGATAAGGATGAATGCCATAAGTGTTGCCGGGAACGTCACCGTAGAAACAGGGCGCGGCGCCGGTCACGGTTTTCTGCCAGTCGGGAGTCGGCGGGCAAGACTGCTGCACCAGTTCGGTATTCGCAGGATGCTGAAATGTTTCCTGGCCCTCGCGGTTGTAATTGAAACGGAATTCGTTGACCGTGGTGTTGCTGATCGTCCAGTTGTGAGTGATGTTCCACTGCTGGAATCGTTCCGCGACAATATCTCCGAAACCGGGGAGATCAGCGCCCGCCAGTTCGAAGTTCGCGAAAGGGTTCAGCGTGCGGTCGTCATTGAAATAGTAATAGACACTCAGGTTTTGCTTATCATTCAGCCTGTGATCGAGCTTGACGGTGAGTTGGTCGCCGCGAACGGCCTCGGTCGGCACGGTGCTGATTTGAAAACCACCATTGGGCGGTGTCGGCACAAACTGCAGAAGATCGACGGCTGTTGGATCCATGCAGGCGAGGGGAATCTGGCTATTCGGGAAGATAGTAGCGTAGGGCACGTTGTCTGCAATTGTCCCGCCGCCAATGGCCGTCACCGCGGTCTGACAGGCCGCCCCACGGGAAGTGAGAATTGATGAGTTGACAAGGGTTCCGGAAAAAGGCGAGGTGCTGACCGGGTTGATGTCGGAGAAATCCGCGATAATCTGCCCATTCAGCATATTCGTTTGAGATGGTCTTTCCTGAGAACTCAGGACGTTAACGGCCGGGGAAAGAATGCCCTGGCGAATGCGCCGGCCTTCATAACTGGCGAAAAAGAAGGTGCGATTCTTGATGATGGGGCCGCCTAAGGTCCCGCCAAACTGGTTTTGATTGAACTGCGGCTTTGCGCAGGGCAAGCTTTCTGCTTCCGTCAGGCAATAGTCATTCGCATTGAGTACCTTGTTGCGGAAGAACTCATAGACACTACCGTGCAGGTCATTGGTGCCGGATTTGGTCACCACATTGACGACGGAACCGGAGTTGCGGCCGTATTCCGCGTCGAAGGTATTGGTGAGAACACGGAATTCCTGGATGCTGTCTGGGGAAGGTTGAACGGTTGGCAGATTGGCAAAGAGGTCGTTGGCATCGCCGCCATTGACACTGAAATTGTTGGAACGCCCGCGGCCGCCATTCACCGACACGGCGCCGGAGTTATCGCTTCCATAAACGAGGGAATTGCTTGAACCCACCGTGGACATCACGCCAGGTTGCAATTGCAGAAGCTGATAGGTGTCGCGCGTGTTGAGTGGCAGGTTCGCAACCTGGCGGCTATCCATAACGGCGCCCAGTTGCGTGCTGGTGGTATCGACGAGAGGCGCTTCCGAACTGACTTCCACCACTTCCTTGGTCTCGCCGACCTGGAGCGTGGAGTTGAACGTCACGACCTGGTTTAGTTCGACCGTCACCCCTTTGCTGACACTTGTTTTGAATCCGGACAAATCAAAGGTAAGCGTATAGGTGCCGACCGGAACTCCGGGGAAACCATAGTCGCCGCTGGCATTGGTTTGCGCCTCGCGACTGACGCCCGTGGCCTCATTGGTGGCCGTCACCTTCACATTGGCAAGTACTGCCCCGGTCGGGTCGGCGACCCGGCCGAGGATTCGGCCGCCGGTGCCTTGTGCGACCAGGAGGGTGGAACAGGTCAGGCACAGGCTTAGGACAGCAATCCAACGGATCAACCGGGAAGGTTTCAGCAGCGGCATGGACAGCTCCTCCTGATCCTCGCAAGGGCTCGGATCCGAATTCATAAGACGAGAATTTCAATCTTGTGCGAGACGCGAACCTTGCTATAATCGCGCAAGGTTAGAGATTCCGCAGCCCTCTGTCAAGCGGAAAAGTACGGCTCCCACAGCGCGGCCCGCAAGCACCCTTGGAAACCATGTCGAGCGACCGACAAGTCTATCTCAAAATCGGCGATGTGGCCCGACTGGTGGGCATTTCTCCCTCTGGCATTCGCGGATGGGAAAGCCTTGGGCTGACCCGGCCGCAGCGCAGCCAGGGCCGCTATCGTCTTTACACGAAGGATGACGTCCGCCTGCTGAAGAAGGCGCGCTACCTGCGCAAAGTGCGCGGGCTGAATCCGCCGGCGATTGTCGAGATGCTGAAACGTGACGGCACCATCAAGCGATCCGCCAGCCATGCGACGATGACGCTTGGCGCCCGCCTCCGGCAGATACGCACCGCGCGCCGACTGGGCCTGGCCGAAGTGGCCGCCGCAACCGGAATATCCGTCGGGTTCCTGAGCGCGATCGAGCGTTCGCAAATGAGCGCGTCCGTGGGAACACTGCGCAGGCTCGCGCGCTATTTCCGCACCAACATTCTCGATTTCTTCGATCCGTCGGAATCGAATAGCCGGCTGGTTCGCCCGGCCATGCGGAAAGTGCTCCAGGCCGGTCCGGGCGTAAGCATGGAATTGCTCGCCTGGGGAAACACGGTCATGGAGCCGCACCTGTTTCGCCTTAAGCCCAACGCGGGCAGCGGCGAGTCATACGCCCATGAAGGCGAGGAGTTTCTATTTGTGCTGCGCGGAGAGCTGAAGATTTCACTGGCCAGCGAGGAGTACCACCTGAAACGAGGCGACAGCTTTTATTTCGAGAGCGCGACGCCCCACCATTGGAAGAATCCCGGGCCGCGTGAGACCTGGCTGTTGTGGGTGAACACGCCGCCGACATTCTGAGTTCCGCAAGCATCCTGAGTTCGCAATCGCTCACACCGGCACATCTTTCCCTATCACGCCGTGTCTTGCTCAATCGAGGCTGCTTTCGGCCGGCAGTGCCGCGTTCAGATGAGCGAGGTGAGCGTCGCCTGCGGGAGCATCGCCATGGTCGTAGGGCCGGAACAGCGCGGCGTAGAAAAGACCGAGGAGAAACACAGCGACCCATACCATTATGACCCCGTAGTTGCTGTACCAGGGATCCTGGGGAGAACGTGGCCAAGCCATGTTAACGATCGCCAGAATTCCATAGGCGAACCCCGCGAGATTGACCGGCCAAGCCCAGATGCCCAGGCGGAATGCTCCGCTGGGCTTCCAGCCCTTTGCCCGCGCAACCAGAGCCCCAAAGACAATCATTTGGAAGGCGACATAGATACCGGTTGCGCTCGAAACCACGATTGTCTCCACCATTTTCTTCAGGAACAAACCGGCGATCGCAATGAATGCCGGCACAATTCCGGCAAACAGCAACGCATTCACCGGAACCCGTGTGCGTTGGGAAAGCGTGCTGAGCTGGTGACTGCCAAAGATCATGCGGTCGCGGCCATAGCTGAACAACAGGCGGCTGGTGGCCGCTTCCAGACTGATCAGGCAGGAAAAGAATGAAACCATGACCACCGCGATGACAGCTCTGAGCCCGACCGGGCCGACGGCGGCATTCAGGACCGTCACTACAGGGTCGGTGTCGCGCCCGGAGAATACGGCGTTCAGATCGGGCACCGCCAGGATGAAAGCCAGGCAAACCAGCATGGCGGCGAAGCCGCCGATGTAGATGGTCATGCGCATTGCCTTGGGGATGGCGCGGCCAGCGTCGGGAGTCTCTTCGGCGACGTCGCCGCAGGCCTCAAAGCCGTAGTAACACCACATCGCGGCGACGCTCGAGGCGAGGAATGCTCCGAGGTAGTGACCGTTGCCAAGGCCAAAGCTCTGGAACAGGACCCCAAAGCTCTGGTGCCGAGCAACGATCAGAAGATAACCTCCGACCACGATCGCGCCCAGCAACTCGCAGAAGAACCCAAACATGGCAACGCGAGCCAGGAGCTTTGTGCCGCTGACGTTGAGCGCCGTCGTACCGATGATCATGACCACGGCAATCGCAACTTCTCCGGCTTGGCCTACGCTAAGGCCGAGAAGTTGCGCCACGTAGGGAGCTCCTCCGACGGCAACGCCAGCGATGGTGCTGCACAAGGCCCAGAGATAAACCCAACCTGCCATCCAGGCCCAACGCTTTCCGACCAGCCTTCGGGCCCAAGGATAAAGACCGCCAGCAATGGGGAACTGGGAAACGATCTCTCCGAAGACCATGGCGACGAACAGTTGCCCGATGCCGACAAGCAAGTATGTCCAGAACATCGGCGGTCCGCCAGCGGCTAAGGCGATGGCGAAGAGTGCGTAGACTCCGACCACCGGAGACAGGTAGGTGAAGCCGAGCGAGAAGTTCGCCCACATGCTCATGGAGCGATCGAAGTTGGAATCATATCCAAGCGCTTCGAGCTGGGCTGAATCCCGATCCGCTGTCGTTTCTGGTTTCATAGAGGGTCCTTTTCGGTTCCGCGACCCGAAGCATGCACTGGAGCCGCGAACCGTGCGGCATTGCAGTTCGCCGTCATTGGGCTGGCAAAACTCCGACTTGCCGCATGATGGTACCGGAATCGTAGAAGTCGAGGCTGCGGGAAATCTTGCCATCGCGGACGTCGATAACGCTTACGCCCCGGACGGTAAACTTCTTGCCGGTTTTGTAGATGCCTTTATCTGTGCCGCTGAAGGACCATTCGATGGTGCCGTGACCATTATGAATGGATGCGCGAACCAACTTGAGTTCGAGGTCGGGAACGGCGTCAAACTCATCGGCTGCAAACTTGCGGAATTCGGCGTGACCGTGACTGACCTCGCCGAAGGCAACGTCTTCGTAGAAGACGTCGTCCGTGAATGCGGCGAGCATTTTGTCGGGATTGTGGGAGTTCCAGGCAGCGATCCACTTTTCGGCGACGGTCGTGTCGTCATTCGTCGAAGCTTTGGCAACGGACGCAGGTGTAATGATCGTCACGACCAGAGCGAGTACGGCAGCGATAAGGAGGACTCGTTTCGGATTCATATTTGCTTTCGAACTTCTTCCGTGCGGCCAAAACTTTGCGAGATTATAGCAAGGTTGCGGGAGAGCGCAAGCGGAGCGTAGATCGGCAGCATTTTGTGGTTTTTGGCGATCGCTTGGCCTGGTGGTAAGAGAAGTCTTAGCCGTGGGTCGCCGTGGGTCAATGTCCGCGAGTCTCGCCTAAGTCTGTAAATTGACTTGTGGTCATTAGCGATCGGGAAAGAGCGCCGCCGATCTTGCCCTCTCGGGGGTGGCGGCAATACCATGAAAGCCCCTTGGGAGAAGGAGAACAGGGATGGATGCAAGCGAGGCATTCAACACCATGAAAACCATCCAGAGGAGCAGTCGTGGAGAACGCCGGAGGATTGTCATCCTCGCAGGCTACCTGGAGTGGATTTTGACACCGGCGGAAACTAATGGGCACTACTGCATGCTGGAGTCGTTTATTCCGCCCGGCGCAGGTGTTCCGCCGCATCAGCACGTGGATCAAGAGGCGTTCTACATCGTGGAAGGGGCACTGGAGGTCGCCTGCCAAGGCTCGGGAGGGCTGGAGTGGTTCCCCGTCACAGCTGGCGATTCGATCCACGTGCCCAGCAATGAGATCCACGGATTTCGAAACGCCAGCACCAAGAACACGCGAACTCTCGTGACCGCCACCGCAGGCCTCGGAGCGTTCTTCGAGGAGGCAGGGATACCGATTGCGCCGGGAACGTCTCCCCCAGCCGGCCCGCCTTCGCCGGCCGATGTCGAGCGGGTGCTCACGATCGCACGCAAGCACGGCCACCGCTTCGCTCAGAAGCAAGGGTAGTGGACGACTTAAGCGGTACTGGCTCAATTTGAAGAGCGCATCCCCTTAGCGGCTAAAGCCGCGTAGGTTTTGCGGAACTTACGGCGCGGCTCAAGCCGCGCCCTTGCAAAGCAAATTCAAACTGAGCCACTACCACTTGAGAGCTTTCCTTGACTTACTGGAGAGTTTTTGCGCAGCCTAGCAGGGATGGGCCGAGGGCGGGGCGCCCTCGGAACCGCCGGCAAGGTGCCGACGCTACATTTGGGTCCTAATTAGAAACGCGCACCCACGGCTTGCGCCGTGGGCTGCATTCTTACGCCGCTCCGCGGCTTACTTTGCGGTTTCCTCCGGGAGCAGGCCGCGGTCTTTCAGCATGGGCTCGATGGTGGGCTCACCGCCGAGCCAGGTTGAATACATTTTCCCGAGTTCTTCGGTGTTACCGCGCGAGAGCACCATCTGGCGGAAGCGGTCGCCGTTGGCGCGCGTCATGCCGCCATGATCTTCAAACCACTGGTAGGCCGCATCGTCAAGCATCTCGCTCCACAGATAGGCGTAGTAGCCGGCCGCATAGCCGCCCCGCCAGATGTGCGCGAAATAACTGGAGCGGTAGCGGGGCGGCACCGCGCTCAGCAGAAGATGTGTTCTTCTTCAGCGCCTCGACTTCGAAATTATCGGGGTTTTGCAGCGGCACGCTGGCGGCGAGCGTATGCCACTGCATATCGAGTTCGGCGGCTGCGACAACCTCGGTCAGAGCGTAGCCACTGTTGAATTTCTCCGACTTCTTGATCTTGGCAACCAGTTCGGCGGGCATGGGCGCGCCCGTCTGGTAGTGTTTCGCATAATGATCGAAGACCGCCGGGATAGAGCGCCCAATGCTCGTTGAACTGCGATGGGAACTCGACGAAATCGCGCGGCACCTGCGTACCCGAAAGGCTGGGATACACGGTGTTGGCGAACATCCCATGCAGGGCGTGGCCAAATTCGTGGAACATGGTGGTCACGTCACGAAAAGCTGATCAGCGCCGGCTGGCCGGGCGCAGGCTTGCGTGAAATTGGCGACGTTGAAGACGACCGGGACAAGTCCGAGCAACTTGGACTGGCTCACAAAAACATCCATCCACGCGCCGCCGTTCTTGTTGTCGCGCTTGAAGTAGTCGCAATACCACAAGGCTAGCGGCTTGCCGTCGGCATCGGAGACTTCAAACACGCGCACGTCCGGATGATAGACGGGAATGTCGGTGCGCTCCTTGAACGTGATGCCGTAGAGCTGATTGGCGGCGTAGAACACGCCGTTCTGCAGGACATTGTTCAGCTCGAAGTAGGGCTTGATCGCTTCCTCATCGAGGTCGTACTTGGCTTTGCGAACCTGCTCGGCATAGAAGTTCCAATCCCATGGCTGCAGCTGAAAGCCGCCTTTTTGGGCGTCGATTACCGCCTGAATGTCCTTGGCTTCGGCGTTCGCCTTGGCGGTGGTGCCCGGCACCAGCGCATCCATGAACTTGATTGCCGCTTCGGGATTTTTCGCCATCTGGTCTTCCAGCCTCCAGGCGGCATAGTTCGAAAAGCCCAGGAGCTTGGCCTTCTGGGCGCGCAACTGGGCCAGACGAGCAATGGTATCGCGGGTGTCGTTGGCTCCGCCGCGCTCGGTGCGATTCCAGGAGTTTTCAAAAATGGCCTGGCGGGTGGAGCGCTGGCTCAGCGAAACCAAGTCCGGCTGCTGCGTCGTGTTCTGCAAAGGAATGACGTATCCGTTCACTTTGCGGTCTTTTGCCGCTTCCGCGGCGGCATCCAGGCGCTTCTGGTTCAGTCCCGCGAGCGCGTTCTTGTCGGGGGTGACGAAAGCGCCGTCCTTGGTCGCGGCCAGCAGCTTGGTGTTGAAGGCATTCGAGAGGGTCGATTCTTCCTCATTCAGCTTCTTGAGTTCGACTTTGTCGGCGTCGGACAGCTTGGCGCCGGCATGCACGAACTGATCGTAGTAGAACTCCACAAGGCGCAACTGTTCCGGGTCCAGTTTCAGCGATTCGCGCTGCTTGTAGATGGCGTCAACACGCTCGAAACAGTTTGGAATCGAGGAAAATCGCATCCTGATGGGCGGCCAATTTGGGCGCTTCGATTTCCTGCACTTTCTGCAGTTCAGGACTCAGGTTTGCGCCGGTGACGCCGCCAAACACCTGCATCACGCGGTTGAAGAGCTGGCCGGATTTTTCGAGCGCGACAATCGTGTTTTCAAAGGTCGGCGCGGCCGGAGTCTCGGCGATCACGCGCGCTTCCTGCCGCTGCTGCGCCATGCCAGCTTCAATGGCGGGCTGGTAGTCGCTGTCCTTGATTTTGTCGAAGGGCGGCGCCTGGAACGGCAAGGGACTCGCCGAATAGAAAGGATTGCTGGGACCGAAACTCTCCGTTGGCTGCCAAGGCCGGCATAGTAATCGAACCGATTGTCAAAATACCAGTAACGATAAAAGTTCCTATTTGCAAAACTACCGTCTTTCCACTGCACACTGTGGTCCTGCTCATGTCTCCCTCGTTTCCCTTACATTTTCGTTTAGAAAATTGGATCGTCCGATGGCTCGGCGTGTTCATCGGTTCCCTCGGGTGGTAAATCATCCACGGAACGATGGGCGTTCGACTCCATTAGGCGCTTATTCGCAACCACTGATTGTAAAGGACGCGCCAGCTTGTTTGAAGTGAGCAAGGGGTGTTTCGGGCGCTATCGGCCGATTTCAGACCTATTTTGAGGCAGGTTCCATGGCCGACCTGGTTTCCGCATAGTAAAGTGGTAGTAGACCGCAATCAGGAAGGACCCTTTTTGAGTTCGAGCATTCGCAATATCGCCATCATCGCCCACGTGGACCACGGCAAAACCACGCTGGTGGATGCCATGCTGCAACAGAGCGGCACTTTTCGCTCCAACGAGCACCACGTCGAGCGCGTCATGGACTCGAACGAACTGGAGCGCGAGCGCGGCATCACCATTCTGGCCAAGAACACGGCCATTTTCTATCACGACGTCAAGATCAATATCGTGGATACGCCCGGCCACAGCGATTTCGGGGGCGAGGTGGAGCGCGCGCTCAAGATGGTGGACGGCGTGATGCTGCTGGTGGACGCCAGCGAAGGGCCCGCTGCCGCAGACGCGCTATGTGCTCAGCAAGGCGCTCGAAGCGCACCTGCCGCCGATCGTCGTCATCAACAAGATCGACCGCCCCGATGCGCGCTCGCAGGAAGTGCTGAACGAGATTTACGACTTGTTCATCGATCTCGACGCCAAAGAAGAGCAGCTGGATTTCCCGGTGCTCTACACCAACGCCAAGACGGGCACGGCGTCGACCGACATGAAGGGCGGCGGCGAGAATTTGCGGCCGTTGTTCGATGCGATTCTGAAGACGATTCCTCCGCCGCAAGGGCGATGCGTCGGGGCCGTTGCAAATCCTGGTCGCCAATCTCGACTACAGCGATTACCTGGGGCGGCTGGCGATTGCGCGCGTGTTCAACGGCAAGATGTTCACCGGCGAAGACGTGGCGATTGCCAAGCTGGATGGCACTCTGCACAAGACCAGGATTACGAAGCTGTTTTCGTTTTCCGGCCTCAAGCGGACCGACATCACCGAGACGGAGCTGGGCGACATCGTGGCAGTTGCCGGCGTCGAGGGGATCACCATCGGGGAGACGATTACCGATGTGGAGAATCCCGCACCGCTGCCGCACATCGCGATCGATGAACCGACGATTGCGATGCTGTTTACGATCAATACGTCTCCTTTTGCGGGGCTGGACGGCAGTTATGTCACTTCGCGCAACCTGCGCGAGCGGCTCGACAAGGAACTGCTGACCAACGTTTCACTGCGCGTGGAAAGCACGGGCACGACCGATTCGTTCAAAGTGCTGGGCCGCGGAGAACTGCAGCTCTCGATCCTGATCGAGATGATGCGGCGGGAAGGTTACGAGCTGATGGTGGGAAAGCCGGAAATCGTGACCAAGCGGATTGACGGCAAGCTGATGGAACCGGTGGAACACCTGACGGTGGATGTGCCGGAAGCATTCGTGGGCGTGGTGATGGAGCAGCTTGGTTCCCGCAAGGGCGAAGTGGCCAATATGCACAATCACGGCTACGGGCGCGTGCGGGTCGAGTTCCGCGTGCCCAGCCGCGGCCTGATCGGGCTGCGCAGCCAACTGCTTACCGACACGCGCGGCACCATCGTGATGAATTCGCTGTTCGATGGCTACACCGAATGGCAGGGAGAGATTCCACATCGGCTGACGGGAGCGCTCATTGCCGACCGTGCCGGCGTTTCGACCGCCTACGCGCTTTGGGGGCTGCAGGAACGCGGTGAACTTTTCGTCGGTCCGGGCGTGGAGCTTTACGAAGGGATGGTCATCGGCGAAAACGCCAAGGACAGCGACCTGGACGTCAATGCGGTCCGGGAAAAAAAGCTGACGAACATGCGCGCCTCGACCGCCGACGAAGCGATCCGGCTGGTACCGTTTCGCCAGCTCAACCTGGAGCAGGCGATTGAGTTCATTGCGGACGACGAATTCGTTGAAGTAACGCCGAAGTCGCTGCGGCTGCGGAAAAAGGTTCTGCAGGCGAACAAGCGGAAGAAAAGCGCGCTGGCGGCGGTGGAAGAAGGCTGAGGAAGCCCGCGGGCGACTGGGCACGGCGGTCAGGCGCGGAAGCGGCTGCCGATTTTCAGCAGCTGAAGGGCACGAGGGAACTCGTGCTCTTTTCTATTAGCTCGTCTTTTGCTGGTCTTTTCGATTTTGTCCGAAGCTGAAGGCGGCCCTACCTAAAATCCATTCGGGAAGCCTGGTCGAGCAGCCGGCGCCTGTTGCCCCTTGCTTTCAATCGCGAGTTGCAGAATACAATTCTGCAATCAGCTGGCTCGATGGGGAGCAAAAAATGATGAGTCTCAATCGAAGTGCGTTCGCACCGGTTCTCGCGAGTTCGGCGCGCACCACGATCGCAGCCACGGCGTCGTTCCTGATCGCACGGCTCTCCGGGCTGCCGGAAGCGTACTGGGCGGCGATCCTCACGCTCATTATCATGCAGTCGACACTGGGCGCGGCCGTGAAAATCTCGGGCGAGCGCTTCGCCGGCACGCTGCTCGGGGCGGTCAGCGGCGGGTTGCTCGCCTACCTTTTTCCGCAAGCCTGGTGGGTTTTTGGAGGTGGCGTGTTTGCGCTGGGGATTATCTGCGCGCTGCTTCGCCTGCAAAATTCCTATCGTTTCGCGGGCATCACGCTGGCCATCGTGATGCTGGTTCCGCGCATTTCGCCCGCCTGGATTATCGCCCTGCACCGGTTCATCGAAGTTTCGATCGGAATCGTGGTGGGGCTTGCCATCACTGCAATCTGGCCCGAGCCGGCGCCTCGCGGCGCCTGAGCGGAAAGGCAAGAATGCGTCAACGGAAGGCCCGACCCAAAACACATCAGCACGTCGTTTATGGAGCGCCAACATTGGAGCGTTCGCACTTCGATGCGCCGCTACACGCGGCTGCGATTGCGTTAAACTACTTCGCGTGCAACTTCATCAAGATGCACCGGACGCCGCGATGAGTCCAGCAATGCCGGCCCGGCGTCACGGATCGGTTGTGGAGCGTAGAGGACTTGGTTGCCCTCCGGGAAGGCGGAGGGCGGAAAGACGAGTAGCTTGAGGAAATTCCTGTGATTCGACTGCCTATACTGAAAGACGAATTGGCTTTTTTGGAAAAGCTTCTGCCCGACCTGGAAACAAGGCCGGATTTAGGGCGTTTGGCAATCGAGATCAAACTACGGATTGAGAAAATTCGTCAACAGATTCAGGACTTAGAGCGTGACCAAAATTCAAAGTAGCACACTACCGTCCAGCGCCGATGTTTGAAGAGCAGGCGTGAAGGTTGTAAACTCAAGAAACCAGGCGCGCGCCCGTAGCTCAGCTGGATAGAGCGGCAGCCTCCGGAGCTGTAGGTCGGGAGTTCGAATCTCTCCGGGCGCGCCAGTCCACACAGCCACCGCCGATGTGGTCATCGGTTTCCCCGTCACAGTCAGCAGGTTTCGTCACTTTTCAAGGGCCCCGATTGGTCCTTGCAGCCCTGGCGTCCTGATGGCCGGCGAATTACCGGGAGATTCGCCGCCCGCTGCCGTGTATTCCAGATAAGTGAATACGAATGCCGGGTTGGAGAATCTAAGAGGAATATGAAAGTACGAAAACGGTTAATCGGCTTCATGGCGGTCTTTCAGGCGGTTCTGTTCCTGGCACATTTTCTCCTCTATGAGACGTGGACATTTTCTCCGACTGAGACGCGGGCTCATGGAGCGCTGTGGATGAAGCTGGTTCTTGGCGTCTTATCGGTCAGCTTTATCGCTGCCTCGCTGCTCGCTTTTCGCTATACCAATACTGCCGTGCGGGCATTTTACAAAGCCGCGGCGGTTTGGGCGGGGCTGTTGTCGTTCCTCCTCGCGGCGGCGGTTTCTTCCTGGATAGTTTTCGGACTCGCGCGGCTAACGGGGCTGGATGTTAGCTTCCACCGGATTGTGGAAGTCCTGTTTGGGGCAGCCGTGGCAGTTGGCGTTTACGGGGTTTTCAACGCGAACTGGACTCGAATTACGCGAACGACCGTGCGGCTGGCCAACTTGCCCGATGCCTGGCGAGGGCGGAAAGCGGCGTTGATCAGCGATCTGCACCTGGGACACGTGCGAAATGGCGGTTTCCTGCGGCGCATGGTTGCCAAGATTTTGCGAGAAGAGCCGGATCTGATCTTTATCGCCGGCGATTTGTTCGACGGCACGGCCATCGACGCACGACGCGCTGCGGAGCCGTTGAGCGAGCTAACCGCGCCACACGGCGTGTATTTTGTCGCGGGAAACCATGAGCAGTTCGGGGATGACAGCAAATATCTGCGCGCGGTGGAAGCAGCCGGAGTACGCGTGCTCAGTAACGAGAAAGTGGACGCGGACGGCCTACAGATTATTGGCGTGCCCTACCGGAACGCGACACGAGACGGACATCTTGCTTCGGTGCTCGATGGCATCGGCGTCGATCGCGACCGCGCCAGCATCCTGTTGACGCATGCACCGGACCGCCCGCAGATCGCAGAAGCTGCCGGCGTCTCTCTGCAGCTATCTGGGCATACACACCTTGGCCAGTTCATACCCTGGAGTTGGATGGCGCGGCGCATTTACCGGCAGTTTGTCTATGGCTTGAGCCGTATTGGAAAGATGCAGGTTTTCACCTCGAGTGGAGCGGGAACGTGGGGGCCACCGCTCCGACTGGGATCAAATCCGGAGATTGTCGTGCTTGAGTTCGAGTAAAGTTACGGGGTCCTGAGCCGGGAGTTCCTCGGTCGTTCGGGAATTCGCCGGCATCAGTTTCCTTCCCCAGGCAAAAACCGGAATTCAGAATGTGATCCGCACTCCAAAATCCAATTGCCGGGGTGCGCCGTTTGCGTAGGTTCCGGAGCCGGGGAGGACTCGGTCGAGACGCGACGTGCAGAAACTGGTGGTGTTGCCGCAGTAGCCGGGCGTAGTCGAATTGTTGAACGAAGTCCCCGGAGAGCCATCGAGAACGCCGCTCAACTGGGCTCCCGGGCCGCTATAGTTGGCGAGATTAAAAATATTGAAGACGGAGAAATTGGGCTCGATCTTTGCGTGCTCGCCGAGGGCAAAAGGCCAACTCAGGCGAAGATCGATCGTTTTGAACCAGTTTTCTCCGGCCCAGCGCCCCGGCAACCCGCAAGCGAGCGTGGGAGGAGCGCACGATGAAATGAGCGGAGAATAGGCACCCAGGTTTTGCAGCAATTGAGTGGAAGTGAATAGTCCGGAGCCAACCATGGCGCTGCCGGCGGGCGTCAACTGCAAGGCCTGACGCTGATTGTAGAACCTGATGGCATCGTTCACCTTGGTGGGCGAGTATTTTCCGGTGGTGCCGATGTAGGCGCCAGCCAGAATGTCGCCCACGGTGCCGTCGCCGCTGATGTCGCTGCGGAAGATCTCTCCCGGAACGCCGCCGCCATTCATTTGCGGAACGGTCACGGTCAAGGGAAGTGGCGATCCAAACAGGGTAATCATGGAAAGCCGCGGCCCGTGCGGCAGATCGACGGTGGGAGTGAGGACGATCTGGTGGGTGCGGTCCAGGCCGGAGATGCCGAGATGTCCGAGGTGCGGGCGCAAGTAATCCTCGGCAACGTTGAGGGTGGAATAATCTCCGCCGCTGCCGTTGGGCTCAGCGATATTCGTGCGGTAGCGCTGGAAGGTGTAGGCAATCGTCACGTCAATTTTCTGAACGCGGCGCATCGGATTCGCGGCGCTTGAAGTGTGGTAGAAAAAGTGAATGGCCTGGAACTTCGAGCGGCCGGCCGGAAAATACATGAGGTTCGAACCCACGGCCGGGTTTGCGCCCGCGAATGACGCCTGCTGTTTCCCGAGAACCGAACAAGGAAACGGTCCGCAGAACGCGTTCGAGGAATCGAGGCCGTGGCGGGCGAAATCGACGATGCTGGCGCCTGGCACATTGTTGATGTAGCAGTTCACGGCGGCCTGCGAACCATTCTGTCCCGAGCCATTCTGGCCGGGCCCAGCGAACACCGCCGGCCCGCATCCGGCGGACGCGGGATTCGACAACAAAGTGCTGTTAATCGCCGAGAGTTCGGCCGCGTATGTATTCTGCGCTACATTGAGGTTGTCGCCGTCGTTCAGCAGAGTGGCGTCGCCGACGTGATTGGTATCGATGCCGAGCGGGAACTGGGTGCCAATCTCGCGCACGTAGTCGATCGAAAACATGCTGCGCTCGCCCATCTGGCGCTCGATGCCCGCGCTCATGTGGATGACGCGGGGCGTCTTGAATCCGGGCGCCAGCATGCCGCCAAAATTCCCCAGGCTGTTGGCCAGCGAGTACATATTGGGAGCACTGTTGGGAATGGCCGCCTGCGCGGCCATGAACTGCGATTGAAGATCCTGCATGGCCTGGGAAACTACGGTCGGTCCTTGTGTCCCGGCCAGGGTCGCGCCGATCGGCTGGCCGCAGATTTGGGAAGCGATGTCGAGGCCGTCCACCGAGCTTACAAGCGAGCCGTTCGGGAACAGCACAGAACCGGCCGGGCAAAGCGTCAGGCTGCGGTTATATTGGCCATTCGACAAACGGTTGATGCGATCCTGATAGATGTTCTGGAGCAGAAAATTGTCGTAGAAGAGGCCGCCACTGGCCCGCACGACGGTCCGGCCACTGTGTCCCGGATCCCAGGCCACACCGGCCTGAGGGGCGAAATTATAGAGCGGGCGGGTGATGCTGCCGCCGACGGGCGACGACACATAGGCGCCGGTCGGCGGAGGCAGAGCAAACTGATCGAGAATCAGGCTGCTTCCGGTGCAGGGCGGGGCCGTAACGATCGTGGTGTTGATCGCCGAACAGGGAATCGGCAAGAGATCGCTGTCGGTGCGAGCAGTATCGAGAACATAGTTGACGCCGACGGAGACATTTACGTTTGGAATCACATTGAAGGTGTCGGCGGCATAGCCTTCGAAGCGATAGTCAGAATGCCCGCCGGTAGTCCGATTGAAGGCCGAGTTCTGGCTGAAATTTCCCAGCCCGTTGTAAATGGTGAAGTCGCCGACTGGATAGTTGAGCGGATTGTCGGCCGCGCCGCGCGGATCGCCGGGATATAACGGCAGGAGGGCAGGATTGCCATTGACGGCGGCAATCGTGGCCAGGCCATTGGAGCTTGTGACCGATGGCTCACCGGAGCCGGGCGTAAAGTAATCGCCCTGCAAGATCTGGTGGAACGCCCCTCCGAAACGAACCGTGTGATTCACCCTGTAGATGGTGCTGCTGTCCCAGCGGGCGAAGAGATCGCGCTGAATAGTCTGCCGCGGACCGGCCGTGGTCGGCCCTGCCGAAAACGAGCCGATCTGCATGTGGAAGGGCGCGGAGGGCACGATGGTGGAATCGGCCATATCTGGAGTAATCGCATTGACCAGCTTCTGGTAGCCAAAGCGCGCACTGTGCACGAACCTTCCCCGGTTCCAGTCCAGACCGAAGGCAGCCGAAGGCACGTTGATCTGGTTGCGCCACATCGACAAACTGTTCTGAGGCCCGACCAGATTGGCATTGTCGTAGCCGAGGCGGACAAACAATTTCGTGTTCTCGTTGAGGTTGTAGTCGAAGCGCCCGGTGAGCATATTCTGGCGAAAGAAGGCGTTCTGGAGGGCATTCGTGTTGAAGACCGGCGAGCCGTTCGCCGAGGGCAGGATCAAATCCTGCGTCATCATGGGCAGGAGTCCATCCTGCTTCGTGCGCTCTCCGCCGAAGAACAGAAAGGCCTTTCCCTTGGTCAATGATCCAGCGATGAGGGGTCCGCCAAACCCGAACCCATATTGCTGGCGGCTGTAGTCGGAAGTACCGGTGGGAAAGCCGGCGAGTCCCAGGAACTGGTCGCGCAGATTTCCGAACAGGTCACCGTGCCAGGCGTCGCCGCCCGCCCGGGTAGTAGTGCGCACCGATCCGGTCGCGTTGAACGACTGGAAGACTTCCGGGGTGACGCGCGAGACGATCACCTCCCGAACTGCATCGGCGGGCAGGGTCATGGCAGCCCCGCCGTTGGTTTCGTCCATCGCTTCGATTTCATCGATATCGTAGTGCGTGGTTCGCCCCAAGGAGCTATTCACCGAGAGCGACTGAGAACCACTTTTAGCCGGGCCGTAAACGGAGCCGTCCACGGCCTGGACGCCGGGATAGAGTTCGCCGGCGGTGAGGTAGTTGCGTCCGTTGATCGGCAACTGGTCGGGCGCCTCGCCGGAGAAGTGGCTCTCCAGGCGAGCCGGTCCCGGGTTGATCCAATCCAGCTTGAAGTTGACAGTAGCCGCGGCGCCGCCGATCACGGCGACGTTGATCTCGGCCGTCAGCAGGTCGCGACCATCCACACGCACAATGTAGGCGCCTGGAAGCAGTTGCTCGGTGACGTAGGCGCCGTCCTTGCCGGTGCGGGTTACTCCCTGGGTATCGGTGGCGGAGGAAACGTAGGAGATGCGGGCGCCTTCGACCGGAGTACCGTCTTCACTGCGCACAGTTCCCTGGATGGTACCGGCATTGGGGTTTTCCGACGGCTCCTGTGCCCATAAGGAGCGGCTCAGCAGCACCGATGTGAAAAAAGCGAGAAGAACTAGGGCAAGGGGCAGAGAACGCCGCAAGCGCAATCCAGACCAATCGAACAAAGCGCCACACTCCTGGGAGCAGAATCTAAACTAGAACAGGAAACGATCCTGCGTCTGAAGGTCTTATGTTTCCACTGAATATGGAATATGACAGTCTACTAGATGCGGCCAGTTCGCTGGGGCGATGTACGGATTTTTGGAAGGCGAGGCAGAGATCCCGGGAGGCGACACGACCACCAGCCGGACGGCGGAGGCCTACCACGAACCCCTGGCTGTGTAGTAGCCAGCCCGGTTGCGCAGTTCGAACGGACCGGGCGCCGGCGGATTGAGCAGATTCACCTGGATCCGGCGGAAATCCGAATCCGAGAAGCGCTGGGACGGATAGTAGGCGAGCAAGTACTGGGTGCGGAGTTCGTCACTGATCTTACGGAACGCGTCGTCCAGTTGGGAGGCGGAGGTGGCGTAGTAATATTTGCCGCCCGTATCCGCTGAAATCTGGATCAAGGCATGCTCGCCGCCGGTGTCGCGTCCGGCGCTTGCTTCGATCGGAACGATGATGACGCTGTAGATAAGCGCCTCGGATTCCTGCGCCGCCCGGAGAGCTTCCTTGTAGCTCACCTGGCTGACGGTATCGCCGCCGTCGGTGATGACGACCATCACCTTTCTTCCACGGCGGCGGCCCAGGGCCTGTGATCCGAGAAAAATCGCATCGTAGAGGGCAGTCGCCGCGCCATTGCGAATGCGGTCGATGCCGGCATCAATCACTTTCAGATCGGACGTGAACGGCACGACCTCACGCACTTCCTCGCTGAACTTGTACAACGCCAATCCATCCTGGGGACGGAGGATGGCGTGCGCGAACTTGCGCGCGGACGTCAATTCCAGAGGAAGGTCTTTCCTAGTGCTGAGGCTGGTATCAACGGCGAGCACAATCGAGAGAGGGAGCTCAGACTCGCGGCTGAAGATGGCGATCTTCTGCTCCCTGCCGTCCTCCTTGAGCAGAAAGTTTTCCTTTCCGAGGTTGGCCACGGGCGCGCCGTGCGCATCCGTCACAGTGACGAAGACGTTGACCAGTTTGACGTCGACTTTGAGTGAGGTCGCCGAATCCTGCGCCGACAGGGAAACAGCGGCGCAAACCACTCCGAAAACCAGGGAGAAAAACTGGAAACCCGATACAAAGCGTTTCATAGAAGGGACATTCATTTGGATGCGGGCTGTTGCCCCGCCGTGCCCCCGGATTGCCGAATTCCTTCGGGAAACGGTTCCCCGTCGGCCCAAACCGCTCCATCCTCGAAGTATTCCTTCTTCCAGATTGGAACCGTCTTCTTCAAAGTGTCGATGACCCACCGGCAGGCGTCGAAAGCGGCGGCCCGATGCGCGGCCGTCACCACGATCAACACACTGGTTTCTCCAATCTCCAGCCGTCCCAGACGATGGATGATGGAAACGCCGTCCACGGCAAAGCGAGCACAGGACTGCTCCGCCAGGCCTCGCATTTGTTTGAGCGCCATCGGTTCGTAGGCTTCGTAATCCAGGTACCGGGTGCGGCGCCCGCGAGAGTTGTCGCGCACAACGCCCTCAAAAACCACCACCGCGCCGTCTTCCGGACGCTTCAAGCGAACGAGCACGTCTGGGGCCGCAATCGGCTCCTTCACGATGCGGATCTCGCCGCGCGGGGAAGGGGTTTCGGGCAAACCTCCACTCACGGGCGGAAGCAAGCCCACCTCATCTCCGGGCACAAGGGGCCGGTCCGTTCGTGAATACTCCTGATTCAAGGAAACGGCCAAGGCGGGCCGGATTGCCTCGAATTGGGGAAAACGGCCGGCATAGTGGGCGAGCACATTGTCAACCCGCGACCCCTCCGGGAGATTGAGGATCTCGCTCGATTGCCCGACCACGTTCTTGAGGACTCCAAATAGCAGCACGCGGATCTGCATGAGGACTCGGGACTCGCAAAAAAGGGTGAAAGAAGGCGGCGAATCGCCCCTGTCATAGTGTAGCGCGGAGGCCCCGGCAGGACGTGTACTTCCGTGCATCTTGCGAAGGGATGACCCATCGTTCAAATGACCAGAGTAATCGTGCATTCGATCACCTTCCGGCATAGGCTTATTGGCAAAGATCGAGCAGTCAGAGGAGGCCGTTATCTCGAACGCCGCTCAAATCGATGCAGGCCGCAGCGCGTCTGCCCAGGCTTTCCTCCACAGCCTCAACATCCTTATTAAATACACGCGACTGTATGGGGCCAACCACAAGCGCACGGAAGGTCAGTTTGAAACCGCCTGGCGCGAGTTGCAACAGGCTCTGCCCAAGACCGGAGATACCGGTTTCGTGTTGGGCGTGTCGGAGAACAAGCTGTTGCTCGACGGAATTCCGCTGGACAGCGGGCAAGCAGAACGGAGCTTTGCGCAGTTGCTGACTGCCGCTGGACTGTCGAGCATCCTGTTTTCGAGCAAGGTCACGCTGGACGACTTTACGCGGCTGGTGCGCGCTTTCGCCCTGGGCGGCTCGAAGGCGCAGGATTTCGCGAAGCAGATCAAGGAAACGCTGGGCGATGGCGCGAACTCTTCCATTCGGATCAACGAGGTAAAGTTCATCGCGGCCGATCCGGCGACGGGCGAAATTTCCATTGCGGCGCAACTCGCCGCCCAGTCACTGGGGCCGGAGTTCAAGCAGTGGCTCAATGATCCGCAAAAACTGCTGCAGTTGATCGCGGCCGCGCAGGGAGCCAGCGCGGGAGGGCCGGCAGAACCCGGGAGCGCTCCTCTGGGCTCCGTTCCCAGCATCTCAGTGCCCGGCGGGGTGGCCGGAAGCGGATCCGGCAATGTGTGGAGCGGCGGTGTAGTTCCATTGCAGGAAGAAGAAGTCATCCAGACCATCCGGCTGCTCACGCATTTCGGCCAGGCGATGCAGGAACCGAACTCCTCTCAGGAAAATCTGAAGGTCGAACTGGGAAAGGCTTCCGAAGGAGCAAAGGTCAATCTTGCGCAGTTGCTCGAAAGCCTGGCATCGCAAACTGCCAAGGACACTACCGAGAACGACACGCCGCTGCTGATGAAGGCGGCCGAGAGCATGGCCATCAAGTATGCGCTCGACCGGTACCAGCGCGGCGATGTCAAGGTTAATGCCGTCCATGAAATGATGGAGAACATGAGCCGGCAGATGGACACGCTGCGCCAGATTCTGCGCGTCCAGGAAGAGAAGATGTCCAAGGCCGGCATCCTGGTCGACTCGCACGCCGACATTCTCGACCGCATGTTCTGGGCTGAGATTCCGGAAGCCGGCAAAAAGAGCGTTCTGTTGTCAGGCGAAGCGGCTTGCGTGCCGCCCCGTAACATCCGGCAGTTCGTCGAGCTGCTGTTCGAACGCGAAGACTTCGAAGTTGCCGCGAAAATTCTTTCGAACTATTGCGGCTGTATCAATGCCAAGGAAGCGGAACCTCGCCGCAAGGCGACGCTCGGCCTGGCGCAACTCGCCGACCTCTACGCGACCGCGCCCCACGATGTGATGCCGAACGCCATCGCCCTGATCGGCGAGCAACTGGCGAAAGAAAACGACCCGGAAATCCAGAGCCTCTTAAGCGCCGCGTTCGCGCGTTTTGGGCAAGAGGCTTGCACCCGGAAGCGGTACAAATCGATCGCGGAACTGTTGGTTTCGTTCGAGCGAATCGAGTCACAACGCGGCGCCCTGGGAGTGGACCTGCGCTCGCGGGTGGGCGTTGAAAACCGGCTGCCGGAGATGATCGAAGAAGCCATCAACGCCGACCAGGTTCCCGAGGAACTGGTTGCCGTTTTCCAGCAGCTTACCAAGAATTCCGTGGAGCACCTGGCCGACCGCTTTTTCCGCGCTCAAAAAAGGCAGGAGTGCGACCGCATCGTGGACCTGGTCGGCGAACTGGGGCCGGTGGGAATCGGGGAACTCCGCGAGATTCTGCGCAGCGGGCAGCCGCGGCAGGCTTCCTCGACCGTCGGGCTGTTGAGCCGCCTGAACGTCGCCATGCTGCTCGAGTTTCTGCCGGGACGCATGAGCGAGCTAAACCGCTTCTATCAGGACGTCGTGGTACGTCAAATTGCCTACGGCGCGGCGCCCGACCGCGGACGCACCCTTCTCGAATTGCTGGAATTGCTGGATTCGCTGATTCTGCCCGAAGCCATCGACGAGATCGGCATGAGCCAGGACCGGAGCGCCAGTGCCAGCCTGATCGCACTTGCCACCACCGGGGAAGCGCGGTCACGGCCGCCCTTTGTGCAACTCAAAGCAATCGAGTCGCTGGGCCGCCTGCGCGAAGCCGAAGCCGTCCCCGTCCTGCGCAACATTGTCGAAGAGAAGAAGATGTTTGGATACGCGCAGCACCGCGAGTTGCGTATCGCCGCGATCCAGGCGCTATCGAAAATCGATCCGCGCTATGGGACGCAGGCTCTGACCAATAGCGGGCTTGAGACCGGAGAAATCGCGATTGCTCCGCTTGAGTCCACGCCAGTGTGTCCGTGGGTCCGACAGCGGCGCTACGAGCGAATCGTTTTGCCGCGCGCGCTCTCGGCGTCGCTTTCCAGTTCCTGGGGAAAATCGAGCATCGTGATGCGCGAGATGAGCCTGGGCGGCGGGATGGGCACGCGCAGCGACAATCTCCGTGTGGGCTCGGAAGCCAACGTCGAGATATCGCTGGGCGTGAAGAAGATTCGCGGCCAAGTCCTGCTGCGCCGCGCGCGTGTGAACGAAATTGGGTTCGAGTTCGTGGCCATGGACCTCGACAGCCGCTATCGCTTGCGGCGCGTTCTGGTCGAGGCTCTCGAGCGATCCCCGGAAAACCGTTCTCCCGACTGGGATGGCGATCGCAAAATCTAAACCCGCCCACCAGCAGCCAAAGCTCAAAAAAAAAGCCTCTGCGCGAGCAGAGGCTTTTCACTTTCCAGTAAACCAAAGCTGGCTATGCGACTTTCACGAAGATAATTACAAGCGTGAACAGCACCAGCGACTCGATGAACGCCAGGCCGAGAATGAGCGCCACCTGAATGCCCGCGCGCGCGGCCGGATTGCGTCCAAGGGCTTCGCAAGCCGAAGAGGCGGCACGGCCCTGGCCCTGCGCAGCCAACCCGGCTGCAATCGCGATGGCGAAACCGGAGGTGATTGCCACCCAGTTCGTCCCGCCGGGGGCGGCTGCGCCGGTCTGGGCGAACGCCGGAACGGCAAAAATCGAACACAAGAACACCAACAGAACCAACATCATCATTTTCCGCATTTTGCTTCTCTCCTTATGAAATAGCCGCCAGTGGGTGGTTGACGCCGTGCCCTTAGGGGCCGACGCCCTCACGCTGAACGGCAGGTGTCAGTTACCAGGTCTCAGTTCTCAGGAAAAAACTGCATGCAAGCTTGGGATTTTCCTGAGACCTGACACCTGAGACCTGACACCCTCTTCTAGTGTTCGTGTGCGACTGCTTCGCCCAGGTACACCGTCGCCAGGAGCACGAAAATGTAAGTCTGGATGAACGACACGCCGATGTGCAGGCCTTCAAACATAATCGGAAGGCCGAGCGGGACGAGCGAGAAAAATACCAGCGTCACCATTTCACCGGCGAACATATTGGCAAAAAGACGGACTGTGAGCGACAGCACGCGAGCCGCGTGACTGAAGATCTCGATCGGAAACAGGAGAAACGGAAGCAGTATCCGGACCATCAGGGGCATGCCCTCTTGCGGCCCGATGAAGTGCTTCAGGTATCCGAGAACGCCGTTCTCGCGCACGCCGGCAACGTGATAGTAGAACCAGGTCAGCAAGGCGCAGCCGAGCGGCACAATCGGCACAGCCGTGGGTGATTCCAGTCCCGGAACCAGCCCAATCAGATTGCAAAGCAGAATAAACATTCCCAGTGCAGTGAGGTAGGGAACGAACTTCGCCGAATGGTGGCCGATGATCTCGGTGGCCAAGTTCTCGATGAATCCGTTGATGCCTTCCATGGTGTGCTGCAGCGCGCCGGGCCGCTCCACCGAAAGGCGGAGGCGGACCGCAATGAAAAGCGCGGTGAGCAGCAACACGACCAGAAGCTCCATGGCGACCGAGTTGGTGATGGGCGCGGCCGGATGCTTCGGATGAACATGCAGCGCCTCGAGCAGCGCCGTTACGGCGGGACCGAACAGACGATTCAGAAATGCGGTAAAGGTAAGTTGTTCCATGTAATGAAACCCAGCTCCGAGCCGCGAGCTACTAGCTTGAACCTAACGACGCAGGCGCGAAGCCACGGGCCGCAGTTCGACGTTCACTCCTGGCGAAGAGCGGCATACGCTTCGAGCGCCGCCTCGATCATCATGGCCGCTACAGGCAGGCACAGACCCCAAAGAAAACCATGGAAGGCCAAGGAAGAACCTTTGAATATAGCATATGCCGCGGCTCCAACCAACCCGTAGCGAAGGAGAAAACGCAGCACAATCCGGCCCCCTTTTTCCCTGCTCTGATTGTTGACGATGCGATCGGCCAGCGCCTCAACGCTGCGCTGAAGGGCGCGGAAATTCAGGCAGGAAACCGCCGCTCCGGCGGCGAATCCAATCGCGCCGACCCATCCGTATCGCCAGAACGCCGGCAGAACCAGCACGGCGCTCACCACCAGAAGTGTGCGGAACATGCGCGGAAGCGCACGCTCGTTGAACGCCTGCAGGCGCAAATCGGCTGGTGAAGGTTCGGGATTCGGCTGCTGATTCATCTTTCATCTTTGGAGGCGGACTTGGGGGGGACAGCGGGGCTGGAACCGGAAGCGGAGCTGGAATCGGGATCGTTGGCGGAAGCGCCGAGCGCCATGCGGATCATCTGCGCAAAGCCGACCACTGCGCCGAACAGCAGGCCAACGAGATAGAGCCATTTTGTGTGCAGCCAATAGTCGAGAAGCTTGCCGAGGAAGAAGCCCAAGAGCACGGCTGCGGGGATGATGAAACCAATTTCGGAGTAGCGCGCGAGGGAGACGAGGGGATCTTGCTTGTCGCCTGGCTTTAGCGGCGGGGCCATGCGGGAATTCTAAACCAGCTGCGGGTTACGAGCTGCGAGCGATCCCGCCGTTGCGCCGGAGTCCATGCCCCGAACGGCCGCTCTAGCGCATCATGGCTGCCACGTGAGGGGTCTGGACAATGCCCAGCGACCAGTTCACGGTGCGGATGAACGGCTCGGGAAAAACGCCGATCACGATGGTGGCGAGCGCGGTGAGTCCGAGGGCAAACCGCATGCCCAGGCTGACTGGCAGCCGTCCGGCGTCCATGGGGGCGCGTATCAACATCGAGTTGGCAATCCGCAGGTAGTAATAAAGGCCGAGCAGCGTGTAGAGGACGGCGGAGGCGGCGAGCCAGTAGTGCTGGCTCTCGATCAGGCTGAGGAAGATGTAGTACTTGCCCAGAAAGCCTGCTGCGGGCGGGATTCCGGCGAGCGACAACAGAAACAAGAGCATCAGTGTAGCTTCGACCGGAGCGCGCTGGTAGAGCCCGGCGAGGTCGTCGATTTCGTCGCCAATCACGTTGCGCTGGCGCAACGAAGTAATCACGGCAAACACGCCCAGATTCATGAAGGTATACACCAGCAGATAGATCAGGATTCCTTTGAATCCGTCCGCGAATCCGGGACTGTTCAGCGGTGAAGTTCCCATCGCAATCAGCGCCAGCAGCATGTAGCCGACATGTGCAATTGACGAATAGGCCAGCAGTCGCTTGGTGTTCGACTGCGTCATCGCGGCCAGGTTGCCGCCCGTCATGGTGGCGATGGCTACAAACACGATCAAGGGCGTATAGACGGAACGGAGCGGCAACAGCCCAAAGATCAGGATGCGCAGCAATAAAGCCCAGGCAGCCGCTTTCACGGCGACGGACATGAACGCCGTAATGCTGGTGGGCGCGCCTTCATAGGCGTCTGGCGCCCACTGGTGAAATGGAACGGCGGCAATTTTGAACAGGAGGCCGACCAGGGTGGTCAGCAGTGCGATCACCAGGATGGGATTGTGAGGGTTGATGCTGGCTTGAGCCGAAACGGCGCGCGCGATATCCCGCAGATTCGTGCTGCCCGAAAGCCCGTAGAGCAGAGAGAGTCCGTAAGCGAAAATGCCCGAAGAGAATGCCCCCAGCAGCAGGTATTTCAAGGCGGCTTCGTTGGAGCGGCGATCGCGGCGCAGGAAACCGACCAGCACATAGATGGAGATCGCCATCAGTTCCAGGCCGATGAACAGCAGCACGATGTCAACGCCGGCCGCCATGCACATCATGCCCACTACGGAAAACAGGAGCAGGGCGTAGTACTCTCCGTGGTTTTCGTTCTCGATTTCCAGATAACGCGCCGAGATGAGAATGGTAATGGCCGCCGAAGCAAGAAACAGATACCAGAAATAAAGAGCGAAGTGATCGACCAGCAGCGTGTTGTAAAAACCCTGCGCGCCGCGCGGCAACGTGGTCTGAATCTGCCAGACGCAGAGTGTCGCGAACAACACTCCGATGAAAGCGCCGACGGCATTCAGCCACTTCCACTGCTTCGGGATCATCAGGTCAATCAGCAGAAGGCCGATCGCGAAAATGGTCAACTCCACCATCGGCAACATCAGCCGGTATTCAGTTGGAGAGAGGCCTCGCACTTAGTTGCTCGCTTTCGCTGGCGTTGCCGCGGGAGCCGCCGAAGGAGGCAGCTGAGCGGGAACCTGCATCATCTGAGCATTGACCGGGTCGCTTGCGCTGTTGGCCTGGATATTCTGCACAATCTGATTCACGGGAGTTTCCAGTATCTGGAAAAACGGCTTGGGATAGAGTCCGATCCAGAAAGCGCAGATGATGAGCGGCGCAAAAGTCAGAATCTCGCGCGGCGTCAGATCGTGGAGCTTTTCATTTTTCGGATTCGTGACCGTACCGAAGAACACACGCTGGTAGAGCCACAGCAGGTACGCGGCGGCCAGAATCACGCCGGGCGCGGCCCACGCCGCCCACTTCCAATTCGCGGTGAAGGCGCCCTGCAAGATTGTGAACTCACCGACGAAGCCGTTCAGCAGCGGGAGCCCCATCGAGGAGAGGAACATGATCATCGTGATAGTCGCGTAGACCGGCATGACGTTCGAAATGCCGCCATACTCGGCGATTTCGCGAGTGTGCCGCCGCTCGTAGAGGATGCCGACGATCAAGAAGAGCGCGCCCGTGGAGATGCCGTGGTTGATCTGCTGCAGGACCGACCCGCTCAGACCAGTCTGATTCAGCGCGAAGATTCCAAGCGTGCAGAAACCCAGGTGGCTGACGGAGGAATACGCCACCAGCTTCTTCATGTCTTTCTGCATGAGCGAAACCAGCGCGCCGTAAATAATGGCAATGACGGAGAGGCCGGCCATCCAGCCGCGCGGAGTGTAGCCCAGGAAGCGATTGGAACTGGTTATCACTTGCGGAAAAAGCGGGAGCGAGAAGCGGATGAACCCGTACGTTCCCATCTTCAGCAGAACGCCGGCCAGGATTACCGAGCCGGCGGTAGGCGCCTCAACGTGCGCGTCGGGCAGCCAAGTGTGGAACGGGAACATCGGAACCTTGATGGCAAATCCGACAAAGAACGCCAGGAAGAGCCAGATCGCGTAGTGGAACGGAATCTGGGGCGCGGTCTTGTAGAGTTCGGGAATACTGAACGTATAAAAGCCCGTTAAAGTGTGGTGGTGGAAGTACAGGAACAGGATGCCGAGCAGCATCAGGACCGAGCCGAGCAGCGTGTAGAGGAAGAACTTGATGGCGGCGTAAAGCTTGCGCGGGCCGCCCCAGATGCCGATCAGCAGATACATCGGCACCAGCATCGCTTCCCAGAACACGAAGAACAGAAAGAAGTCGAGCGCCATGAAGACGCCGAGCATGCCGGTCTGCAACAGCAGGAACCAGACGTAATATTCCTTCACGCGGATCTCGATGGCGGTCCAGGAGGAAAGGATCGAGATCCAGCCGAGCAACGTGGTCAGCATGATCAGCAGGAACGAGATGCCGTCAATACCGAGGTTGTAGCCCGCGCCGATCGAGGGGATCCAGTTGTTGACCGTGCCTTCGAGGAACTTGAACTGCTGCGGATCGAAGCGGTGCGCCCAGAACATCGGCACCAGCGGCAGCGATATCAGGAAACCGCCGAAGGAGAAAATATTCGCCATCCAACGGATCGCGTCCTTGTTCTCCTTGGGAACGAACAGGAGAATGAACGCGCCCACCAGCGGCGTGAAGAGGATGATCGAAAGAATGTGATTCTGCATAATGAATCTCAGCTACGAGCCGCGAGCTTCGAGCAACTTAGCTTCGGGTTGCGAGCTGCGAGCCACGAGCAATCTGCATCGTGCTTGCTCGCAGCTCGCGACTCGAAGCTCATTTCCACGCGTAATAAAACGCAAACCCTAACAATCCGGCGACCATCACCAGCGCGTACCACTGCACCAGACCCCATTCAAACAGGCGCGCGGGATACGACATCATGCGCGCGACAATCGCGGGGCCGTTCACGCCAATGCCGTCGATGATCCACTTATCCCACCAGGTGGAGAGCGTGGCGACCGCGCGCGTAATCCAGCCAGCATCGTTGACGGCTCCGTCGATGATCTTGGCGTCGAACCATGACGACGCCTCGCCCGCGCCCATTACGCCCAGACGAACGTCTCCCAGCTTGCGGCGGCCTGTGAAGAGGTAGTCGTAGCCCTCGTCCACGAACCACTTGTTGAATAGCACCTTGTAGAGCGGCGGCGCGGCGACGGCAATGGGCTCGGTGTAGTCTTTGCCGGCTCTCGCATAGGAGCGATATGCCAGCCCGAGGCCGACAACAGCGGCCAGAACCGAAAGGCCCATCAGACCGTATTCCATCGGATCCGTGCGCTCTTCTTCCTTCTCGCCGGCTGCCAGCTGACGGGGCTCTTCTGCCCGCATCATGGGTGCTTCCTTCGCGAAAACCGGCTCCAGGAATTTTTCGAACCGGTTCGAGCCGCCAAGGCTGTGTGGAAGCCCAAGCCATCCCGCCAGCACGGAGCAAATTGCCAGAACCACCAGCGGCATGGTCATCGATTTCGGCGATTCGTGAATGTGGTGCTCGGCTTCGTGGCTCATGCGCGGCTCGCCGAAGAAGGTCAGGAAGATCAGGCGGCCCATGTAAAACGCGGTCATCAGGGCGGTGGCAAAACCGACAAACCAGAGGATGCGATAGGCGCCGCCTTCCGACGACCACGCCTGCCAGAGAATTTCGTCTTTGGAGAAAAAGCCGGCGAATCCCGGAATGCCAGCGATGGCAAGCATGCCGACAAACATGGTTTTATACGTAATCGGAATGCGGCTGCGCAGGTCGCCCATGAACTTCATATCCTGCTCGCCAGACATGGCGTGGATGACCGAGCCTGATCCGAGGAAGAGGAGCGCCTTGAAGAATGCGTGCGTGAAGACGTGGAAAACTCCGGCCGCGAACGCGCCGACGCCGAGCGCGAGGAACATGTAGCCGAGCTGCGAGACGGTCGAGTAGGCGAGCACGCGCTTGATATCGTTCTGCACAAGGCCGATCGAGGCGGCGAAGATCGCAGTTAGCGCGCCGACTATCGCGACAGTTTTCATCGCCGTCGGGCGCGAGTACAAAGACCGCGTTCGAGCGCGCCACCATGTAAACGCCTGCCGTGACCATGGTCGCGGCGTGGATCAGGGCGGAAACCGGCGTCGGGCCTTCCATGGCGTCGGGCAGCCAGACATAAAGCGGCAGCTGCGCCGACTTCCCGGTCGCGCCGACAAAAAGCAGGAGCGCCGCGATGGTCAGAACGGGATCGCCGATCCGAAGTAGTGCCCGCTGCGCAGCCAACGCGTTGATGTCGGTGAAGCGGAACGATCCGAGATACCACACCAGCGTCAGCGCGCCCAGGATGAACCCGGCGTCGCCGATGCGGTTTACGATGAATGCCTTATTCGCCGCGTCGCTCGCCGACTTGCGGTGGAAATAGAACCCGATCAGCAGATACGAGCACAGGCCCACGCCTTCCCAGCCAACGAACATTAGCATGTAGTTGTTCGCCAGGATGAGCGTGAGCATGGCGAACATGAAGAGGTTCAGGTATCCGAAGAAGCGGTAGTAGCCGCCTTCGTGCGCCATGTATCCGGTGGAGTAGATGTGGATCAGCATGCCGACGCCGGTAACAAAGAGCAGCCAGATCGCGGAGAGCGGATCGAGCAGGAATCCGAAGTCGGCGTTGAAGGCGGCGGCCGTGCCGTCTTTCTTGAGGAAGGCGAGATGCCGAATCGCCCGAACCGAGCCAGGTATAGACAAATACTTCTTCGAAGGGCTGGCCGGTGCCGTGCGCGTAGTGCGTGTATTCGACCACGGCGAAGCAGGCAAATAGGAACGCGACCACCACGGCGCCCACGCAGACCGCGCTCACGGTCGACTTCTGCAGGCGCCGGCCAAAGAAAAACATCATCGCGGCCCCGAAGGCCGGGAAGAGCGGAATCAGGTAGATGTGGTTAAGAAACATGTCGTCAGTCGTTGGTCGTTCGTCGTTCGCTGTTCGTCATCTCACGGCTCAAGGCTTGATCGAGGCCCGAAGCTCGCGGCTCGCAGCTCTCCTACCACTTCAGCAAATCAATCTCGTCCACGTTGATCGTCTCTTTATTACGGAAGAAGGCGATCAGGATACCGAGTCCAACTGCAGCCTCGGCGGCGGCATCCACCACAATAAAGATCGAAAACAACTGCCCATGCAGGTTGCCCCACATGTGCGAAAAGGCGACCAGGTTCAGGTTCACGGCGTTCAGGATCAGCTCAATGGACATCAGGATGATCACCACGTTGCGGCGTGTGAGCACGCCGACCACGCCGAGAACGAACAGCGCCGCCGCAACTACCAGATAGTGCATTGTGGTGATAGGAACCATAAAACCGTCGTTTGTCCTTCGTCCTTGGTCGTTCGCCGTTCGTCGCTCCCGATGTTCGTTGGTGCAGGCGATTTTGCCGGCGACCAACGACCATCGACTAACGACTAGATCTTTTTCTTCGTCATAATCACCGCTCCCAGGATCGCCACCAGCAGCAACAGCGAGGCGATCTCGAAAGCGAACGTATATTGGCCGATCCGGCCCGCTTCTCCGTAGAGATAGCGCGGCAATGAGCTGCGTGTTCGTCGCCTCGGGCAGAGTCACCGGGCGGTCCTGGAACAAGTCCTTACCCTTTGTAAACGCGGCCAGGAACAAAGCCAGCAAGGCGCACGAGGCCAGCAATCCTACCGGCCAGATGCGGTTAAACTGGCGCTCTTTGGACGTGCGCTCGATATTGACCAGCATGATCACGAACAGGAACAGCACCATGATTCCGCCGGCGTAAACGATGATCTGGACACCAGCGACGAACGGGCGCGTAGAGCATCAGGTAAAGCCCCGACACCGACAGCAAGGTCACGATCAGCGCCAGCGCGGAATGCACGGCATTGCTGCGGGTAATGACAAGCAGGCCGCTGACGATGGCCGCGCCCGCCAGCAAATAAAAGAAGAATGGCGTCGCCACCGGTGCCGCGCCCGTGTTCATACAGGGGATTCATTTGACAAGCACCCCCACAATGGCAGTCAGAACGAGCACGCCGAGCGAAATCGGCAGCATGACTTTCCATCCAACTTTCATCAACTGGTCGAAGCGGTAGCGCGGCCACGTGGCGCGATACCAGATGAACAGGTACATGAAGACGGCAACCTTCAGCATGAACCAGTAGACATAATCAATGCCTTCGCGGAAGCGAGCAGCGATGCTGGTGTCATTCGCTCTGCCGGCTACGGCAATCACGAGCAGGAACAAAGCGAGCAGTCCGATGAGAGCGGCGAAAATGGCCATCCCCACGCGCTGGATCCTAAAGAAAGAATGCGACGGCATGCGCGCAGCGCCGAGACAAAGGTAATGGCCGCCAGGGCTCCAAATGTGAGGCCGGGGAACAGGGAGAAGATGAATTCCCAGGCAGGGCCGTTCAGCCAGTTCGGGAAGGGGTGCATCCATCCGCCGAGCCAGAGCGTGACGGCGATTGAGGACACGGCAATCATGGCCGCATATTCGCCCAGCATGAAGAGCGACCAGCGCAGGCCGCTGTACTCGGTGTGGAAACCGGCGGTTAATTCAGACTCCGCTTCTGCCAAGTCAAAAGGCGAGCGATTGGTTTCCGCAACCATGGCGATGGCAAAGATCACGAACGCAATGAATCCCAGCGGGAAGAATTTAAAGAGAAACCAGATACCCTGCTGCTGCTGCGCCTGGACGATTCCGATCATGCTCAGCGTGCCGGTGCCTGCGGCGTTCATGCTGGTCATCATGATGGCCGAGAGAATGGCCATGCCCATGGCAACTTCATACGAAATCATCTGGGCGCTCGAGCGCAGTGCGCCGATCAGCGGATAGTGCGAGTTCGAGGCCCAACCGGCGGTGACGATGCCGAGCACTCCCAGCGAGGAAACGCCGAGCATGAACAGAATGCCGATGTTCATATCGGTGACGGCCTGCGAGGGGCCGAAGGGGATGACGATGTAGACGGTGAACGCCGCAAGCAGGCCGATGACCGGCGCAATCCAGAACACCATCGCATCGGCTTCGTCGGGAATGATGTCTTCCTTCGTCATCAGCTTTAGCGCATCGGCGAAGGGCTGCAGCAGGCCGTGCGGCCCGACGCGCATGGGACCGAGGCGAATCTGGAAATGGGCGAGCGCCTTACGCTCGATCCAGTTCATGCAGAGCACGACAACGGCCACGCCGGCAAAAATGATGAGGACGTAGATCAGCGCCCAGAGTTGGTTGCCGGCGCTGCCCGGAGGAAGGCTGCTGCCGAGGTAAGACATGAATTCGTTCAGCATCAGCGGTCCACCTCGCCGAGCACGATGTCAAAAGTGCCGATCACGGCAACGACGTCGGCAACAAGCGCACCGCGCACCATGAGGTCGAGAGCCTGCAGATTGACGAACGAGGGTGGACGAACGCGTAAACGGTAAGGCTGCGTCGAGCCGTCACTCACGATGAAGTATCCCAGTTCGCCCTTGGGCGCTTCAATGGAATGATAGATTTCGCCCACCGGGGGCTTGATCAACTTGGGCACCTTGGCCATGATGGGGCCTTCGGGAATGCCGTTGACCGCTTGCTCGACGATGCGCAAGGACTGGCGCATTTCGGCCATGCGCACGAGGTACCGGTCGTAGGTGTCGCCGTTGGTGCCGACTGGAATTTCGAAATCGAACTTGGAGTAGTTCGCGTAAGGGATCGCTTTGCGAATGTCCCACTTCACGCCACTGGCGCGCAGCACGGGCCCGGTCACACCGAGCGCGATGGCATCCCTGGCGGAAATGACGCCGATATTTTTCGTGCGCTCCAGCCAGATGCGGTTGCTGGTAAGCAGCGTTTCGTACTCGTCGATCTTGGGCGGGAAGAAGGCCAGGAAATTTTTAACGTCTTTTTCGAAACCGGCGTAGGTTTCGTACTGGCAGCCGCCGATGCGGAAGGCATGCGTGGTGAGGCGGGCGCCGCAGTACTTTTCGAAAATCTTCAGGATCTCTTCCCGGTCGCGGAAGGTATAGAACAGGGGCGTCATGGCGCCGATATCGAGCGCGTGCGTGCCCAGCCACAGCTGGTGGCTGGCAATGCGATGGAGTTCGGTCAGGATCACGCGAATGTATTGTGCGCGCGGCGGGGCTTCGACGTTCAGCAGCTTCTCGACGGCCTCGCAGTAGCCGAGCCCATTCGATACGGCGGCGCAGTAGTCCATGCGGTCGACGTAAGGATTGAACATCGTGTAGGTGCGGTTCTCGGCAATCTTCTCGATTCCGCGATGCAGATAGCCGATCACACATTCCGTGCCCATAACCTTTTCGCCATCGAGCTTCAAGATCACGCGCAGCACACCGTGGGTCGCCGGGTGCTGCGGTCCCATGTTGATGATGAGTTCGTTCGAATCGAGATAGGGCTTGTCGGGCGCGTCGAGATCCAGATTCGATGCAGAAAGGTTCGAAACCGCATTCGGGAGCGCTTT
Organism: uncultured Acidobacteriaceae bacterium; assembly: GCA_963791085.1. Taxonomy (GTDB): domain Bacteria; phylum Acidobacteriota; class Terriglobia; order Terriglobales; family Acidobacteriaceae; genus Acidiflorens. The sequence continues at coordinate 3,000,854 of CAWBQG010000001.1, forward strand.
ATCGACCGTCTTTCCGTCGGGCGTCGTTCGGTCGATCATTGTCCGCTCTCGATTCCCAGGTTGATCTGCACCCACTCTTTGTCCTGCTGCAGGATGTCGTAGTCCTTGCGCAGCGGGATGGCCCTTCCAGCCGTCGGGGAGCAGGATGCGCTTCAGGTCGGGGTGTCCGTCGAACTTGATGCCGAACATGTCATAGACTTCGCGCTCCAGCCAGTTGGTCGTGGGCCAGATGGGAAAGCTCGAGGGCAGCGACTCGCCGTCGGCGATCTGCGTCTTCACGCGTATGCGCTCGTTGCGCGGGAAGGAATAGAGGATCCAGAAGACGTCGAACTGCTTCTCGCGCTTGGGATAGTGAGCGGCGGTGAGGTCGACGCAGTAGTCGAACTGCTCCTCGTCGCGCAGCAGGCGAAGGAAATCGGGAATCAGCGAGCGGTCGACGGTGAAGTAGTTTTGCCCGAGGTAGGTTTGAGCGTCGAGGCCGGAGCCGTACTGGCGCTTGTATTTTTCGACCATGGGCGAGGACCACGGCATGGGGACCGGTCCGGCTGGTTTGGCGGGCGCAGCGGGCTTCGCCGGCGTGGCCGCGGCGGGCTTGGCGGGCGCGGCGGGTGCTCCTGCGGCCGTTGGAGGCGCGGGAGGTTTCGCGGGCGCAGGGGGATTGGGCGCGGCGGGCGCGGCTACGGGCACTGCGGGCTTGACGGTTGCTGCCGGAGCTGGCGCGGCGGGTTTTTCCGCCGACGGCTTGTTCTCACCTTCGGGCGGCGGTGGTGGGGTGGGCGTTTTGACTTCCTCGGCCATGCTTTGTCTATCGGACAGAGCCGCTTTCTTTCAGGAAACCATCTCTTCTAACATCTGGCCGCGTCACCGTCAATGACGGGCATCACAAGGCCATCATGTCGTTGGCGGTTATGCTCTCATCTCCTGTCGACATGCGGTTTGCAGCATCTGGGAGACGGGGCAAGCCCCGTCTCTACGGCCGAACCTCGGCCTGCACTAGCGTCGCGCAGCCTGAAAGCTCTCCACCAGATCGCGTATGCGCAAGGCGTCAGCCTTGCGATGTCCATGACTGGCGACCGGGTCCGTGCCTCCGCTCGACTCAATCAGGATATCGGACCACACAACTCCGGTCGAAATTTTCACGGAAGCGACCTGCGAAATCGAGATGCTCTCCTCGGTGCTGCCGAACAAACGCCGCTTCACACGGCTTACGCGGAGTGGACCGACCACAATTCGCGTTGGGAACCAGAGGTTCCCCTTCGTCCAACGGCTTGCGGTAAAAGTTTCCTCTCCAGGGCCAGCGCCTGGACTCGTGGGACTCGGACCCGAGGAAGCTACACCCATTCGAGCGCGCCCTTCTTCCAAATCCAGATGTAGCCGACGATCAGGATCCCGAGGAAGATCAGCATTTCAACCAGGCCGTAGACACCGAGCGCCTTGAACTTTACCGCCCAGGGAAACAGGAAGATCGTTTCCACATCGAAGACGACGAACAGGATCGCGATGATGTAGTAGCGAACCGTGTAGCGTCCGCGAGCACTGGCGAAGGGATCGATGCCGCATTCATAGGGCATCAGTTTGACGCGATTGGGGCTTTGCGTACGAATGATGCGAGCCACGATCAGGGTCAGCGGAATGGCGATTCCGACGACGGCGATAAAGAGAAAGGCAGGAACGTAATTCTGCGGCATGAGTCCTCGAACAAAGCGTTTACAGGCGTGAAATTGAATAGTAACGCCGAAGAGGCGCCTCTTCAAGGACGGATGGCACAACTTGCGGAGAACTCGCATGAGAAACCGGCGAGCGGACTGTCCGCTGCGCGATTGGGATGAACGAAGTTGCCGAGAAGGCTGGGCGGACGCGGGGGCTTCCGCCCCCGACGTGGGTCGTGGTTATTTATAATCGCAGTTCCCGGTCGTACTCTGCGCCGGGCAAAAGGACACTCATTGGCACTCGACGAAAACATTTATGAGATCCGGCGCGAGAAGTTGAAGAAGATTGAAGCGCTGGGACAGCCGGCTTATCCGCGGAAATACGAGTTCACCCACACCATCCCGCACATCCTGGATGCCTACGACCGGGAGCACAAGAAGACGGGCGAGGAACTGGAGGCCGCGCGCGTGACGGTGCGCGTAGCGGGCAGGCTCATGGCGATCCGGCTGATGGGGAAGGCCGGGTTTGCGCACTTACAGCAGGATGGGCAGCGGCTGCAGATCTATGTGAAGAAAGACGCGATCGGCGACGCGGGATTTGACCTTTGGAAGCTGCTTGACCTGGGCGATCACATTGGCGTCCGTGGATATTTGTTTCGCACGCGCACGGGGGAGCTGAGCATTCACGCCGAGGAACTGACGTTTTTGTCGAAGGACCTGCTGCCGCTGCCGGAGAAATGGCACGGGCTGCAAGATGTGGAGCTGCGTTATCGCCAGCGGTATGTGGATCTGGTGATGAACCCGGAAGTGCGCGAGGTTTTCCTGAAGCGCAGCCGGCTGGTGCAATCGCTGCGGCGGTACTTTGACGGGCACGGGTTTGTGGAAGTTGAGACGCCGATGATGCATCCGATTGCGGGTGGGGCGGTGGCGAAGCCGTTCAAGACGCATCACAACACGCTGGATATGGATTTGTTTTTGCGGATCGCGCCGGAACTTTATTTGAAGCGGCTGACGGTGGGCGGGTTTGACCGGGTGTACGAGATCAACCGGAATTTCCGGAATGAAGGGATCTCGATGCGGCACAATCCGGAGTTCACGATGCTGGAGGCGTATCAGGCCTACACGGATTATCTGGGGATTCTGGATACTACGCAGGGGGCGATTGAGCAGGCGGTGGAGGATGTGACGGGCGGAACGAAGACGAAGTGGGGCGAGGACGAGATTGACTGGTCGCATGGAAACTGGCGGCGGATGACGATGCGCGACGCGATTGTTCACTATTGGCCTAAAGAAGCTGGGGTTGCTCCGGGTCTGGCTGAGTTCTCTAGTGTCGATGTCCTCGTTCAACGCCTTAAAGGCGCTGCGGTCTCTCTCCTGCGAGCTTGGAACGACGCATCCGAGCCCGTATACGACGAAGAAGTAAGCAAACGACGTTGGTTGATAGACCTCCGAGATAAAAAGACCTTCAGCCATATTGCGCAAGAGTTAGAAACAGGCAGGAATATTGGCAAAGCCATTGCGTATGTCTTTGAGGCCGTGGCAGAAGAGCACCTGGTGCAGCCGACTGTTATCTATGAATTTCCGACGGCGGTGTCTCCGCTGTCGAAACAGAAGCCGGATGAGCCGGAGTGGACGGAGCGCTGGGAGATCTTTGTCGGGAAGATGGAGATTGCAAACGGATTCAGCGAGCTGAACGACCCGGAGGATCAGCGGCGGCGGTTTGAAGGGCAGTTGAAAGAGCGCGAACGCGGGGATGAAGAAGCGCACCAGATGGATGAAGACTATATTCGGGCACTGTCGTATGGCATGCCTCCGGCGGGCGGGGTGGGAGTAGGGATTGACCGGCTTGCGATGCTGTTCACCGATTCGCACACAATTCGGGATGTGATTTTGTTTCCGCAGTTGAGGCCGGAGAAATCTTCTACCACAGAGGGCACGGAGGACACGGCGGGGAAATAGTTCTTGGCCGGTCGTCGTTGGTCGGTCGTCGTTCGTCGTTTGCTTTTGGCTATTCGCTGTTCGCGGTTCGTCGCAAGCACCTAAACAATCACTTTGAATCCTGTTATGGGCCGCGCATCCTGAACTCAGTCGTAGCTCGGGCAGCGCTACCGTAGCGCCACTTCGCGACGCTGGGTCGGTAGCGCTCTGCTCGATGGCTAAGGGTAGAGATCAGTTTGCGGGTGGGTCCGACTTTTTCGTCGTTGCCTTCGCCCCGCCCTTCTGCGGGCCGAAATTTCTGGTCAGGTAATTCAGCATTGCATTGCGGTCGGCGTCGGGGATGACTGCGCCCAAGCCTTCCATTTTTTCGAGCTGTTTGGACCACTCCTCACGGCTCATGTGCTGCTCGGTGATGCGGCTGGGGTCATGACACTGGGTGCAAGCAGCCTTGACCTTGGCTTGCATGGGCCCGGGCGGAAGGGGCTTGCCCGGGGCACTGGGGGCCTGGGCTGCGATTGCTGCGCACAAGAGCAGAGCGCAAAAGAGAATCGGAATGCAACGAGGTTTCGAAGAGCGTGTTTCATCCGTGTACGTTCGCATAATGCAAAGAGACTCCCTCAGCGGCTGAAGCCGACCATGAAAACAGCCCAGGTATCGCAGCGGTGAACCGCTGCGCCACCCAAAATTATCGAGTTTTTCCGCAAGCTGCAAAGCCGTGCCCTGCCTGAATCTATTTAAGAAACCAGTATTTGCCGGCGCCGGCAGAATGCATGGATCCTTCGCTTCGCTCAGGATGACATGCTTGTGTATGTATTACGTATATGTACAGCGCAGTTGTGAATATAGTTTTTCCGCAGCCTGTAAAACCGCAACCAATGCCCCTTGGAAGCGACACGCCTGAGCGTGCCATTCACCAGGATCATCCATGAGACAAGCCTTAGGCTTGCACATAGACCTTCACCTGATCGTAGGCGTTGTAGAGATAGCCGCTCGGGTTCCAGATTGCGGCGTCGGGCTGAGTGCGGCCCGCGCTGTCGGTGGCGCGGGACAGGATGACGTAGTCGCCGCTTTTGGCGGGCTTCCAGGAGTAACTCCACAGACGCCACGCATATTTGGCTTGGTCCTTGCCGAGTTGCGCGGCGTTCCAGGTGACACCGCCGTCGGTTGAGATTTCGACCTTAGTGATGTCGGCTTCGCCCGCCCAGGCAACGCCCTGGATCGGGTGCGATCCGGGCTTGAGTTTGGATCCGTCGCTGGGTGAGGCAATCGCCGATTTGACGGTGAGTGCGGTAAGGGCATGCGTATCCTCGGGCTTGATGGGCTCACCCGGCTTGCCTGGAGTGTTGGGAAAGCGGTACCCGGGACTCATGAAATTGCCTTCGGCGGGCTTGTCTAGAACGGCAATTTCAGTCAGCCATTTGCAGGATGCGGCCCCGACCCAGCCTGGTGCGAGGGCGCGGGCGGGGTATCCGTGATGCGCAGGAATAGGCGCGCCGTTCATGTGCGTGGCAATCAGCGTGTCGGCGTCGAGGGCTTTTTCGATCGGAATGCTGCGAATGAAGGGAGGGACTTTGCCTGGGACCTGATCGAGTCCCCGGAACTGGACGTGTTTGGCTGCGTCTTTCAGGCCCGCCTTTTCGAGCACCGCTTTCAGGCTGGGACCGGAGAACCGCGCGTTGCCAACAGCGCCCTTGCCCCACTGGATTCCGGGAATCTTTGGCGCCTGAAGCGTGCGGCCGTTGCCGGCGCACTCCATGGTATTGACGACGGAATGGACGGGAATTTTTGCGAGATCGGCAAGCGTAAGGGTAAGCGGCTTCTCGACCTCGCCGGTGACGGTCAGACGCCATGCGGCCGCGTCAATCTTGGCGGGCGGGAACATGTGGTTGCGAACGTAAAAATGATTGACGGGAGTGATCCAGTCGGTCATGAACTCGACCGGCATTTCGAGATCGAGAAAACGGTAGGAGCGGACGATCATGCGGTCCTTGCCGGGGACCGGGATGACGGAAGAATCGGCGGCCCAGGTCAGCAATGGATGCGCGGCACCGGCTCCGAGCGCAGCGGCAGAGGCAATTTTCAGGAAATAGCGACGGGACGTCACGGTACCCTCACCCCCAAGTGATTTTAAAGACTACTTGATTACTAGACATTCTGGCAAGTGGCTGCATAGGGGCCTGCGGCATACTGAAACGGGCCTGCTCGAGGATGAGAAAACACAGGGTCCCTCCACTTCGCTTGGCTTCGCCTGCGCTCCGGTCGGGATGACACAGCGAGGGCGCTCCACTCCGCTTCGCTCCGGGCGGGATGACAGAGCAGGGTCGCTCCACTCCACTTCGCTCCGGGCGGGATGACAGACTCATGGGAGCGAGGCGTTGCTCACTAGCGCTGGTCGAGCAGATGGATGGTTTCGAGAACTGTATTACCGACGATTTCCAGGCTCTTGGGGCTGAGCTTGTCCATCGTGTCCTGGGGGGTGTGGTGGAAGACGTTCTGGTAGCCGTAGTCGAGGTCGATGACGTCGGCGCTGGGAACACCGCGCTTTACGAATGGAAGATGATCGTCTTCCATGGGGCCCTGGAGCGCGTAGAAGTGAGATTGGCAACCACCGCGCTCGGCGGCCTGGTAGATGAGGTCGAGCAGCCAGGGCGTGGAGTTGGTATCGCGCTGGATGTCGAGGTCGGCGTCCGCGATCATATCCACGACCATAAGCGCTTTGATTTTTTTCAGCGTCCCGTCTTTCTCCCATTTTTCGGCAAGATGGCGCGCGCCGTAAAGGCTGTCGGTGTCGGACCAGTGGCGGACGGCTTCTTCGCCGTCGGTCCAGACGAGCCAGACACTGTAACCGTCGCGGGTTTTGCCGCGGAGTTGGTTGGCGAATTCGAGCAGGATCGCGGTCGATGAGCCGCCGTCGTTGGCACCTACGTAACCGGTATTGCGAAGCCAGTAGTTGGTGTCGTAGTGGCCGAGAATGGCGATGATGCCGTCTTTTTTGCCGGGGAACTTGGCGATGATGTTGCGAACCGGGAACTTTCCTTCTACGGTGTCGGCAGTGAAGGCGTCGTCTTCGACTTCGTCGCCTTTGAGGCGGTCGTCTCTCAGGTGATCCAGGATGTAGCGTTCGAGCTTCTTGTGGTTTTCGCTCCCGATGTAGCGCGGGCCAAAGGCGGTGACTTCTCGGGTGTATTGGAAGGCGCGCTTGGCGTCGATTTGCGGGAGAGGGGAAGAGTCGGGAGAGGCTGCCTGCGCAACTGCGGGCGCTTCGGGTTTTGTAACCGCGGCCACGGCCGCAGCCCCCGAGGGGGTGGCGGCGGCAGCAGTTGTTCCCTTGCTGCAAGCGGTTGTGGTCATTGACGCAGTCGCCAGCAGCGCGATTGAGAATATGCACCCTGGGGTCCGCCGGGGGGCACGGGAAAAGGTTGGATTCTTTGCGGCGTGCGGCTTCATGGTCGCTTTCTGTCGTCCTCGATCCCCAGAGTCTGGCGGAGTTCAGCTGCATGCCGAGGAGCGCGACTGGGGCGCGAGAAATTCATTTCTCTCGCATCTCCAGCCGAAAACAGATTCCCCGCTCCGCTCGGAATGACAACTTCATCCCCTGGCAGCTTCTTACATTATGATGCATTCTTCTCCGCGCGCTTCTTGCGCTGGGTAGGATGCACAAACCAGGCGATGGCGATGCTCAGTATGTATAAGGCCACCATGGGCGCGGCAAAAATGCACATGTTTACGACGTCGGGAGTCGGCGTGATGATGGCGGCGACGATGAAGATTCCGAGGATGGAATAACGGATGTTGTGCCACATCCAGCCGGCGCTGACGATGCCCATCAGCGCGAGGAAGAAAACCAGGATGGGCATTTCGAAGATTGCGCCCATGCCGATAATGATGGTCACGAACAGCGAGGTGTATTCCTCGATGGTGATCATCGGCTGGAACTGCTTGCCGAAGTCGATGAGGAAGCTGAGCGCCTGCGGGTAAACCACACGGTAACCGAAATATCCCCCGGCGAGAAACAGGCCCACGCTCGACGCCATGAATGGCATCACATAGCGCTTCTCGTTGCGATAGAGGCCGGGGGCGATGAACAGCCAAAGCTGGTAAAGCACGAATGGCGAGGCGACGAACAGGCCGGCGACGCCGGCAACCTTGAGGTAGAGATTGAAGGGATCAACGGGGTTGAGATAGACCAGCTTTTCCGGCAGGCCGTATTTGTGGAGCACATCCGTGATCGGCTTCTGCATAATGCCGACCAGGCGGCCCGCGGCAAACCAGCAGCCAAAAAAGCAGATGATGACCACGATCATGGACTGCACAATCCGGCGGCGAAGTTCCTCGAGATGATCGAGGAAGCCCATGGTGGGCATGGCGTCCTTGGCGGATTGGTCCAGGGGTGCAGAGGCGGCCGCTTCAGGCATCGGGCGCAACTTTCGGCGCAGGGGACGGGGCAAGCCCCGTCTCTACGGCGGCATTTTCTGGCGCGGCCGCGGGTCTGGTTTCCCCAGTCGCGGCTCCGGCGGCCTGGGTTTCGGGGGCGCGGGTTCCCGCGGCACGCATCTGCTCAGCGGGCGGAGGATTGAAGATTCGGCTCGCGAGCGACCCGAGCGGCGCTTGAAGCGGCGGCAGAATCTGGGGCTTCTGGGCCTCGAGGACGTTGATTTCGGTTTCGATCTGCGACCGGAATTCATTCGAAGCGCGGCGGAACTCGTTCATGATGCGCCCGATCCGGCGGCCGATCTCCGGCAATTTCTTGGGGCCGAAAAGGATCAGCGCCAGGAAAAAGATGAAGATCATCTCACCCGAGAAACCGAAATTCATAGGGCTATCATAATGCGCGAAGGCGGAAGGTGACTACAAGGGAGTTAGGATTTTGAAGCTGTCGAGCGAGGGACACCCTCGCCCGTACCCGAGACTCGGCCAGGTTGCAGCCAGTCCCAGCGCGGCCCAGGGAGGCGAGAGCGGACCGCCCTATTTGAAGCTGTATCCGATCGAGGCACCAAAACGGATGGCATGATCGGAACTGAATTCCTGGGCGCCGCGGATGAGATAGAAGCGCCCCTCGGGACGGAGAAAGATGTGGTGGAAAATGGAGCGCTGCAAAGGATAAATCTTGATCCCGGCACCGGCATCCGCCATGAGATGGTTTTGGTTGACGTAGCAGTTCCCCGAATGAGCGCAGCCTCCGGTATAGAAGCGAGTGGTTTCGACGCCCATGCCGCCTTCCACTTCAGCCGTAAAGCGCTTGAAGAATTTCCTCGTCCAGATGGCGTTCGCGTCGTAAAACATGGGGCGAAAATACAGGTTATTGACGGGGTCGAAATTCTGGGTTTCCCGGCGCACGAATTCGCCCTCGACACCGATGGTTTTATGGAAGAAAAGATAATCGCCGCTAAAAACCAGATAAGCGCCGCCGGTCAACGATTGCGGCTGGTGATTAATGTCGTTTGCCACCCGGGTTCCCGGCGCATCGATCGCGGCGATGCCGGCGCTAGCGTCGAACGTCTGGGCTTGCGCCAATGTCGAGAAGGCAGCCAGGGCCACGCAGGAAAAAAGCAAAAGAAGAGCAATCCGTAGCATTTGTTTCAATCGAAACCGTCCAATTGTTTTGACCGCTATCATACATGGGCGAACGCGGGAGCGTGACCGCGGAGGGAATGGATCCTGTTGCAAAGAAGAGACGGAAGCTCGAAGGCCCGCGTCAAGCATTGAACCGCCAGGGACGGGGCGAAGCCCCGTCCCGACACACTGGAGAACCCCGGCTGATCTACTTGAATGTGTAGCCGATGGAAGCGCCTATGCGAGCAGCATGGTTCGCGCTGTAGTCGGTCTCGTTATGAATGATGTAAAAGCGCCCCTCGGGACGAACGAAAAGACCGCCGTGGACGTAGAGCTTGAGACCGCCGCCAAAATCCGCGTCGAAGTGGTTGCTGGACGCGAACTGACTGCTTCCACCGCCGCACGTGGATCCCCCGAAACTGAGGTTACAAGCGGAGAAATGGGTATCGGACGCACCGATGCCGCCAACCAGTTCCACGGCGATGTGGGGAGCGAGTTTGGCCGCATACACCGCGTTGAAGTTATAGAACACAGGACGAAAACCAACGGGAGGAGTAAGGTCCAGGTAATTGTTGCTGGTGGTTCCTCTCCAGAACACTTCGGCCCCGAAGCCGAGGTTGTGCCAGAAAATCACATCGCCGCTAAAGCCCGGATAGGCGCCGCCTGTGAGCGACTGGGGCGCGTACGGATTGCCACAATTACTGCCGCAGGCGCTGGCGCCCGGAGCATCGATCGTGCTGATGCCGAAAGCAACGTCGATTTTCTGAGCCTGGGCGGAATTCGAGAAGGTGGCCAGCGCAGCGCAGGCAAGAAGCAAGAGAACCGCCACTCGAACTGTGTGTTTCAATTGGATCCTCCAAGAAAAAGAATTGTCATTTGGCCCTTGATTGGATGCATGCCGAACGGTCGGCGCTCCTGTTTAAAGGAGCATTTACAAGAATTTACAGAGTAATGTACCTGACTGATTATAAACAACTTGCCTAAGACTACAGGCCGAGCGGCCGGATTCTTGCGGCCCGGAATCTTAACAGTCAATAGGCTAATAGGATGCGCAGGTCGCGCAGATTGTTGCCGGTGGGGCCGATGACGATGGCATCGCCGAGCGTGTGGAAGAAGGCAAAGGCGCTGAAACTGGCAAGCGATTGACGTGCGACTTCCAGACCGAGGGCGTGCTCACCGGCTGGGACACCGGCGTGGAGCGCGGCTCGGAACAGGGTGCTGCCGTCGGCCACGGCTCCAGCAGCGGGACTGTTGCCGTCGATGCCGTCGGTGCCAGCGCTGAGAACGGTAACGTCGTCCCCCGAAATCTTCGCCGCGCAGGCGAGCGCGAACTGCTGGTTGCGTCCGCCGATGCCACCATTGCGCACGGCAACGGTGACTTCGCCGCCTGAGAGCAGGCAGACGCGCGAAGCCTGGCTGCGCAACTCCCGCAGGCGGCCGAGCAGGTGGCCGGACGCCTTTTCGTAGTCCCAATCGTCACAGGAGTTGTCGATTTCGACGGCAAACCCGGCGCCGGCGGCAGCAACGGCGGCTTCTTCGATGGCAACTTTATTTGACAGCACAGTCCACCAGCGGGCACGCACAAAAGCGGGATCGTCGGACTTGGGAGTTTCCTCGAGCGCATGCTCGCGGAAGAGATCGGCGACGGACCTTGGAAATTGCGCGATCAGATGGTGTTCGGCGGCGATGCGCTCACAGTCGTGGATGGAGGTGGAATCGGGCATGGAGGGGCCGGAAGCGAGCGCGTCGGGGGTAGAGTCGGGGACGTCGGAGACCAGGATCGAGACCTGCTGCGCCGGGTAGGCGGCCTGAGCGAGGCGTCCGCCTTTGACGGCGGAGAGGTGCTTGCGGATGGCATTGATGGCCGCGATGGGCGCTCCGGACAGGACGAGGGCGCGATAGGTTGCGATCAGATCAGGGAGGGAGATTTCGGCGTCAATCGGCTTTTCGGCGATGGAAGAGCCTCCACCGGAGAGCAGAAAGATGACGAGCGAGTTGGCGTCGAGCGAGGCGAGCGATTTGAGGATGGCTTCGGCAGCGTGAATGGATTCGGCGGTGGGAGTGGGATGGCCTCCGTAGAAATAGCGGAAGCCATGCACCTGGCCTCCAGAAGGAAGCCCGGCTGGCTCGACGGTGGCGACAATGCCTTCGAGGCGGCGGCCGACTTGCGCTTCGAGAGCAGCGGCCATGGTATGGCCGGCCTTGCCGATGGAGACGACGAGGACGCGGCTGTAGGAGTTGAGGTCGTAGAGGTCCTCGCCGATGCGCAGGACGCCGCGCTCGCAGTGGAGGTGCCGCGAGAACGCGCTTTGGATGGAGGCATTGCTGAGCGCGGACGTGAAGATTCCGCGGGCAACGTCGCGCATGCGCTGAAATTGCTGGGCGCGCTCAGGAGTGATCTCGGGCATGTTGGAAGATTATAGAGAAGGCAATATAATCGCGCGGCATGTCCCCGAAAACTAAACTCGCCAACAAGAAACACGACTTCGAAGCGGCCTTCAGCGGGCTGCGCGAAATGATGAAACCCTACGACAAGAAGCTGCGGGTGGCGAAGGATGCGCCTGCCGGCTACATGAGCGAATCGAAATCGCTCCGGTATCTAGGGAAGCCGCTGATGTTCGCCGGGCTGACGACCAAGAGTTATGTGTCGTTTCACCTTTTTCCCGTGTACATATTTCCCGAGCTGGCGAACGGGATTTCCCCGGAACTGAAGAAGCGCATGCAGGGGAAGACATGCTGGAATTTCAAGAAGGCAGAGCAGCCATTGTTTGCGGAACTGGGAAAAGTTGTGGAAGCGAGCTTCCGGAGGTTTGAGGAGTTGGGCGAGCGCGATCTTACTCGCGAGGACGCGCAGGCGTTGTGGGGCAAATCGAAAGGCAAAGCGAAAAGCAAAAAGAAATGAAGTTCAGCGGTTGGCTGTGAACTCTTTCACCCATTCCTCAATGGCAACCCTCATCTCGCGCAGGCGGCCTTCAAAAAAATGATCCCCGGCTTCGATGCGAACTAGTTTCTTGGGCTCGGCGAACGTGCCTACCAGCGCTTCGAGCGTTCCGGGCGGCGCAAATTGGTCGCGCGATCCACTGATGAAGAGCTTGGGCTTGGTTGAGGTGCGGAGAAATTCGAAATTGTAGACACGCGGCTCACCCGAATCCGACGAGGCCGGAACCGCGGGCAAGCCGAGAGCGATCAGCGCTCGAACGCGATCGTCGGGGCTGGCTGCACGCGAGCCGACGGCAGCGCCGAAAGAAAAACCGGCAAAGATGATGGGCAGGCGAAATTCGCGATCGAGCCAGTCAAGAGCAGTGCGGACGTCTTCGACCTCGCCGACGCCTCCCGCGTGCTCGCCTTCGCTCAGGCCGGTGCCGCGAAAGTTGAAGCGGAGCACGGGAAATCCGAAGGCGTTGAGCGCTTTCATGGCATGGAAAACGACCTTGTTGTGCAGCGTTCCGCCATAAAGAGGATGCGGATGGCAGACAACGGCAGCATAAGTCGCAGCAGGCGATCCGGCATTGAGCAGCGCTTCGAGGCGTCCGGCGGGGCCATCGAGAAAGAGCGAGCGGATGGTGGCGTTATCGGTAGTCACTGGTCGTTGGTCGCTGGTCGTTCGGGATTCGTCGTTTGCGATCCGTCGTCGCGTATGCGTCGTTCGTCGTTCGCGTTCTGCAGAAATCTTACCAGCCCCATCACTGCCAACGACTAGCGACCAACGACTGCCGACTGCTACGCTCTTGGGCATGAGTTTGCCGGAAATGGACCTGTTCGCACTGACGCGGCGGCTGATTGACATTGAATCCACGACGCCGAATGAACACGCGGTGGGAGAGTTCCTGTGCGACGAGTTAGGCCGCCGCGGTTTTGATGCGCGCAAAATGGCGGTTGCCGGCGAACGCAACAACGTACTGGCGACGTGGCCGGGGCATGGGCAGCCGGAAATCGTTTTCTCGACACACATGGATACGGTGCCGCCGTTCGTTTCTTCTTCGGAAGATGCGACGCGAATTTACGGGCGCGGATCGTGCGACGCCAAGGGCATCATCGCCGCACAGATTGCGGCGGCTGAAAAGCTGCGCGGGGCAGGCGTTTTCGTCGGCTTGCTGTTTCTGGTAGGCGAGGAACAGGACTCGATCGGGGCACAGGAGGCCAACCGGCATCCGATTGGCGCGCGCTTCATGATCAACGGCGAGCCGACCGATAACCGGCTGGCGCTGGCGACGAAAGGGTCGCTGCACGTAGTGCTGACGGCGCGCGGAAAAATGGCGCACTCGGCATATCCGGAGCTGGGCGAATCCGCGATTGACAAGCTGGTCGAGGCCCTGCACCGGCTGCATGCGATGAAGCTCCCCGAGAGCCCGGATGTGGGACCGTGCACAAAGAACGTCGGGACGATTGAAGGGGGACGGGCGCGGAATATAATTTCCGACTTCGCCCGGGCAGAGTTGTTTTACCGGCTCGTGGGGCCGGCGAATGAACTGCGCCGTCAAATTGTGGAGGCGGTCGGCGAATTGGCCGAAGTCGAGTTCACGCGCGAGGCCCCATTCATGCGCCTGCGCACGCTCGACGGCTTGCCGACGATGGTAGCCGCATTCACGACCGACATCCCATCGCTGGGGAATTGGGGCGAGCCGCTGCTGCTGGGGCCGGGCTCGATCCAGGTAGCGCACACCGAGGGCGAGTTTGTGGAGAAGGCGCAACTGGTGGAGGCGGTGGAACTGTATTGCGCGGTGGCGAAGAGACTGATGCAGTAATCTGCCCCGCATCTGCAATCTTTCCGATCAAACGATATCCTTACCAGATGACCCCTGCCCACAACTCCCTCGCCCGCGCTTCTTCTTCCTACCTCCGCTCGGCAATGCACCAGCCCATTCAGTGGCAGGAGTGGGGCGAGGAGGCTTTTACGGCAGCGCGGCGCGAGAACAAGCCGATGCTGCTGGATATTGGCGCGGTTTGGTGCCACTGGTGTCATGTGATGGATCGGGAATCGTATGACGATCCCGAAGTCGCGAAGATCGTGAACGAGAATTTCATCGCCGTGAAAGTGGATCGGGATGAGCGTCCGGATATTGACAGCCGGTATCAGACTGCAGTCAGCGCGCTGACCGGACAAGGTGGATGGCCGCTTACCGCGTTTCTTACTCCCGATGGCAAGCCGTTTTATGGCGGGACGTACTTTCCTCCGAACGATGCGTACGGACGACCCAGTTTCAAGCGCGTGCTTGTCTCGATTGCGCAGGCTTATCGCGAGAAGCACGGCGATGTGCAGGAACAGGCGGCGATGGTCGGGAGCGCGATTGCGCGGGCCGAATCATTGGGCGCAGGCGGAGGAACGGTCTCGGCGGCGGTGATTGAAGCGATTGCCAGGTCCGCATCGAAGATGTTCGACGAACGCAACGGCGGCTTTGGGGGGGCGCCAAAATTTCCGCATCCCGCGGCGCTCGATTTGCTGATGCACCAGTATTCGCGCACGGGTAATGAGGAGCTGCGGCACGTTTTCGTCACGACTCTCGAGAAAATGGCGCGCGGCGGTGTGTACGACCAGCTGGCCGGAGGGTTCCACCGGTATTCGGTCGATGAACGGTGGGTTGTGCCGCACTTCGAAAAGATGAGTTACGACAACTCCGAACTGCTGAAGAACTACGTGCATGCCTATCAGGCAACCGGCAACGAGTTCTTTGCCGAGGTGGCGCGCGACATCATTCGGTGGATGGACGAGTGGCTGAGCGACCGCGCGCATGGCGGCTTTTACGCATCGCAGGATGCCGACTATTCGATGGATGATGACGGCGACTATTTCACCTGGACCCTGGACGAGACGCGAGCGGCGCTAACGGAAGACGAGACTTCGGTCGCGTGTTTGTATTATGACGTCGGCGAAATTGGCGAAATGCATCACGATCCGGCGAAAAACGTGCTCTACGTTCGGGCGGACGTGGCCGAGATTGCGCGGCGGCTGAATTTAGCCGAAGAGCGAGTCCGGGAGTTGCTGACATCGGCGAAGAAGAAGATGTATGCGGCGCGGTTGAAGCGTCCCACTCCTTACGTCGACAAGACCGTGTATGCGGGATGGAACGCGATGTGCGTGTCGGCGTATCTGGAGGCGGCCAAGGTGCTGGATCTGGACGAGGCTCGGCGGTTTGCGCTGCGGTCGCTTGATCGGCTACTGGCGGAGGGATGGAGCGGGGCGACCAACGCAGAATCAGGGTCAAAGTCAACTTCGGCGGGCGGGGGCGCCCGCCCTACACATACCCTGCGGCATGTGATCGCGTATTCGGACCCCAAGGCGGAGCGCCGCGAGACTGCGGGCGGGCTCGACGACTACGCTTTCACGGTGATTGCATGTCTGGACGCGTACGAGGCGACGGCGGACCTGAGCTACTTTCGCTTTGCGCGGGAAATTGCGGATGCGATGGTGACTGGATTTTACGATCGCGAAGGCGGCGGGTTCTTCGATGCGTCCGTTCACACGGTGACGGCAGCGCAAGAATTGGCGGACACCGCAACGGCAGCGGCCGGCGACGGGCCGGGGGCGCTCGGAATTCTGGGAATGCGGCGCAAGCCGTTTCAGGATTCGCCGACTCCGGCAGGAAATTCGGCGGCGGCGACTGCGCTGCTGCGGTTGCATGGTTATACGAACCAGGCGTCGTATCGCGAGCGGGCGGAGCGGACGCTGGAGGTGTATGCAGGTTCGGCAGCGCAGCACGGGATATTTGCAGCGACGTATGGGCTGGCCGTCGTACGCCTGACCGCGCCCCATGCACAGGTGGTGGTGGTGGGAACGGACGCCGCGGCGAAGGAATTGTATCGGGTTACGCAGCGTCACTTTTCCCTGGACACTACAGTCGTCCGACTCGATGCCGCGAAGGCAGTTGCGCAGAATCTGCCGCCGGTTTTGGCCGAGACACTTCCGCATTTACCGGCGCTGGGCGAAGGACGATCGTTTGCGGTGGTGTGCTCGGAATTTGCCTGCCAGCCTCCAGTGTTTGAGGCCGAGGAATTGATGCGAACCCTCGATGCCCGAACGCGTCCGGCTGCGTGAAGAGAAAATTGGCTGCTTTAGAATTGAATCGGCTGCCACGGCGTCACTGATCGATTTGTTTCCCCTTTGCGTTCGCCCGCGCATTGTTCGCGGTCTTATCCCCGCTGTCTCGCGAGCAGAGCGCCACCCTCAGCCGCATTGCGGCTGCTTCCGTTCTCTTCCCTGAAGATCATTGGCGTTCCTGCCGATAACTTCTTATGGCGGGTAGCCAAAGTATGCCGGGGACTTTTTTCGACAATCCGGAGCTGTATCGGTCGGTGCTGGAAGACTTGCCGGTTGGTATTTACATCGTGGACCGGGGACTCCGAGTGCGGTTCTGGAATCGCGGCGCGGAGCACTTGACCGGGCATCTCGCGCACGCAGCCATGGGCCAGGACGGGGCAGGACATCTGTTGGACCCGTGCGACCGGAAAGGACGGGCACTGGGGGGAGAGCACAGCCCGGTGGCGGCGACGCTCACCAATGGACGCGCCCAACAGTTCGCAGCCTATTTTCGGCACAAGGACGGCCATCGGGTCGCAGTGCGCGTGCGAACCAGAGCGATCCTGGAACACAACGACGCGATCGCGGGAGCGATGGTTGTGTTCGAAGAGGGTTTTGTCTTCCGCGAGGAATTGTCCGGGGGTCCGATGTATGGATGCCTGGACGCAGCCACGGGGATTCCCTCACATCGGCTGACACGCGCGGTCCTGAACGAATGCATGGCGGGAATGGAGCGAACGCGTCAGGGGTTCGGGTTGCTGCGGGTACGGGTGCTGGGGCTGGATGAGTTTCGCGCCAAGCATGGGATTCAATCGGCATTTCCTCTTTTGCGTACGACAGCGCACACACTGCAGGACAGCCTGGATCCGGAGATTTTTGTTGGGCGGTGGGGTGACGATGAGTTCATGGTGGTGCTGCCGTCGGGGAATCGGCTGACGACCATTTTTGCGGCGGAGACGGTGTGGAACCTGGTCAGGAAATCCGAGGTGAGCTGGTGGGGTGACCATTTTGCAGTGCAGGCGGCGGTGATGTACACGGTGGCACAGCCCGGGGACGACCTGGAACACCTGCTGAATGGATTGGAGCCCGCTCACGCTGCCGCCGCAGGGCGGTCCGTGGGTGCGGCGGGGACTGGAGCGTAAGCCTAAGCGTCACACCAAAGATCGCGAGGATTCACGTTCTATGTTTTCAATCATCGGAATCGTGGTTGTTTTCGGTTGCATCGTCGCCGGATATTTGATGGAGCACGGCAACCTGAAGGTGTTGCTACAGCCGGCCGAGCTGATCATTATCGGCGGCGCTGCAATGGGCACGGTATTGGTTGCGAATCCGCTGCACATCCTGAAACAGATTGCAGCGGGAGTGGGAGGAGTTTTCGGGTCGTCGCAGTACACGCGCCCGCGTTACGTCGATTCCCTGAAGATGATGTACGAATTGCTGCAGAAAGCGCGCAAGGAGGGGTTGGTGTCGCTGGAGAGCGACATCGAAGAGCCGGAGAAGAGCCCGCTGTTCTCGAAATACAAGGACTTCGTCAAGAATCATCATCTGCGCGATTTTGTATGCGACACCATGCGAATGGCGGTGAGCGGCGGCGTGGAAGTTTTCGATCTGGATCAGATGCTGGAGAGCGACATGGAAGTTCACCATCACGGGGCCGAGCAGCCAGTGGCGGCGCTCAGTACCATGGCGGACTCGCTGCCCGGACTGGGGATTGTGGCGGCCGTGCTGGGAGTGGTCATCACGATGGGAGCGCTGGGCGGGCCACCGGAGGAGATCGGGCATAAGGTGGCGGCCGCGCTGGTCGGAACATTCCTGGGCATCCTGCTGTGTTATGGGCTGGTCGGCCCAATGGCGGCGCGCATGGGCAAGAGCGCCGAAGAGGAGCATGCCTTTCTGCTGGTCCTGCGCGTGGTCATGGTGGCCTTTCTGAAGGGAGTTGCCCCGATCATGGCGGTGGAAATCGGGCGGCGGGTGGTGCCCGGACATGTGCGGCCGTCGTTCAAAGAAGTGGAGCAAGCTTGCCGTAACGGCGGCGCGGCGGCAGCGGCGCCAGCGGAATCCGCGACACCGGCGGGCTAGAGGCAGTTATGTCCGCACCCCCGATCATCATCATTAAGAAAAAAGGCGGCCATGGCGGCCATCATGGAGGCGCGTGGAAGGTCGCGTATGCGGACTTTGTCACCGCCATGATGGCGCTGTTCATCGTGCTGTGGCTGCTGAACAGCAGCAAACAGATTCGGGAAGCGGTTGGAGGTTATTTCAAGGACCCTACCGCCTCGTCGAAGAAGATAGGCTCAAACCAATCCGGCACAGGTGAAAACTTCCAGCTGACAAAGCAGAATCTGGGGCAACTGAAGGAGCAATTGCAGAAGAGTATTCACGGCATCAATGATCTGGAAAAACTGCGAAAGAACGTGGAGATGACGGTCACCGCCGAAGGGCTGCGCATTGAGTTGCTGGAATCGCAGAGCGGGACGTTTTTCGACAGCGGAAGTTCGGAACCGAACCAGCGCGGCAAGGAAATGCTGGCTCTGCTGGCCCAGGAGTTGGGAAAGGTGCCCAACAAGATTTCGATCGAGGGGCATACGGATGCAAAGCCGTACGGGGGAAAAGCCAACTACAGTAACTGGGAGTTATCGGCGGACCGGGCGAATGCGGCGCGGCGCCTGATGCAGCAGTCGGGAGTGGGGACCGATCAGGTTGCGCAGGTGCGCGGGTTTGCCGACCAGCGGCTGCGCAACCCGAAAGATCCAATGGAAGCTTCGAACCGGCGGATATCGATCATCGTGCAGTACATCGCCACCGACGACGCCGAAGAGCAGCCGGCCGAACCGGGCAAGGATTCAGGAGCCGCGATAACAGGGCAAGCGGAGGAGGGCGCAAGCGGCGGACCCGGAAAGGGCACTACAAAAAAATAAGGCCGGCCCGGGGCCAGCCTGAAGAATGCTGTTTTGTGATGCGTCTGTGTCGTCGTGGCTGGTTACTCGTCGTCGGGGCAATGGGGACGGCTGGGCGGACACAGTGGCATAGGGCCATCGGGAGCGGGAACTCTCGGGATGGCGGCATATGCGAAAGTGCCGACCAGACCTACCAGCAGCAGTAACGCCCTGAGTGAACGTTTCATCAACTTCTCTCCTTAGGGTCTGCCGAAAACTCATCAAGACATGAATTTCGGCGTGGCGTATTATACACAACCCACGAACTTTGGCACTAGCGAAAGAGATTGGGGGTAGTGATGCAGTTTTGAAAAGGAAGCGAGCCAAACGCGCGATTATGTCGCGAAGACCGCGAGACATCGCGCGACAACAATTTCCGCTTTGATAGGGCTTTCGAGGGAGTTCACTATCTGGAAGGCACGCTAGACCGGGTCCTTCGAACCTGCGGCTGCAGACTTGGTGCGAGGCGCTTTCGCGGAATTTTGAGTTGGCAGGGAATCTTCGTCCGAATCAAGATTCGAGTTGCGGGAAAAGGCGCGTTCCACCATTCCTTCAAACATCGGGATCAACGAGTCGCCGGTACCCTCGTGTTGCAGATCGGAAAGGGACTTCTCCCAGCGTTGAGTCCGTAACGGGTTGATGACTCTTTCGCGGCCAACGTTGGCCGACCACGCATAAAGCAGCCATACCAGAACCGAAAGATCGTAACAAAACATGTTCAGCAGATTGAGTTGGTTGTGGCCGACGAATTTGCCCGAATACATAGCCAGGAGCATCAACTCGGTGCCCGCAAAGGATCCAAAACCGAGAGCGATTCCGAAACTGAACTGCCTGCGCGAAACCCCAAGGAACCTAGAAAAGATGACGAGAAAGATAATGAGGCCAAACTGCACCGTGCGGACCGAGCGCTGCATGGTGGTAATCGCGTGCATGAGCGGAGAGTGCGAGGAGGCATTCGAAGCGGCAGCCACGATGGAAACCAGCAACATAACCGCGCCCGCCCACTTGAACACCGGGGTACCCAGGTCTTGCAACGCATGATAGGGGCGGAATACATCCAGGAAAATCTCGTGGATGATTTTGAACCCGAGGACGGCGTTGAGCGCCTGTCCGATCCAGAAAAGCCAAAAATACCAGGTGCCGTTGCGCCCGTAGAGCGGAAAAGTAATCGCAAAAAACGCGACTTGCACAATCAGAAACGAGAAGAAAACCGGAAACTTCTTGTGCAGCTTCCGGCGCCACAGCACTGCAGCAACCGCGGCTTGCAGGCCCGGTTGCGCGCACCACAAGTACAGAGACGTCGATTGGCCGCCGAAGGACATTGCGTCGGTAAGGGACAGAACCGCGCGACCACCCACTGATCGCGGCGTTTCCATCTTCCCCTATCCTCAGGCAGGTTGGTGCGGTGATCAATGAACCTAGGTAACCTTAGTAACCGTTACCCTGAGCCAATCCTCGGGGCCCGGCGGTCCGGTTGTCAGCCTGCTTCGGGGGTGGAATGCAGGTAGGCGCGCATCATCCGGACTTCGTCGTCTTTTTCGTCCAGATCGTGCAGAAGGATGTCGCGCAAAGAGACAAAACCACTAAGTTCGTGGTTCGAGCACACCGGGAGGTGCCGAAAGCCGTGGCGGCGCATCAGGGTCATGCAGGTTTCGAGCGAGTCGCCCGGTTGGACGGTCATCGGGTCTTCGGTCATCACCTGGCTGATCAGGACGCGACCCGGATCCTTGCCGCCGACGACCACCCGATTCATGAGGTCACGTTCGGAGAAAATGCCAACCAACCGGCCTTGTTCGATGACCGGAACGGCGCCGATATTGTGATCCACCATGAGACGAGCGACTTCGAGCACCGTCTGATGCGGCTGGGCCGAGATCACCACCTGACTTTTGAGCAGATCGCTAATCAACATTTGCGCCTCCTATTTGACTCGTACCGGAAAATCATCATGTTCCGGGAACAATGTCAGCCTGGCTTCGAACGGAGGAAGCAAAGGCATTATGACTGCGCTCGGCGGAGTATATGTCGAAAAGTCTTCCTGCGAAAAGGAAAAAAAACAAGAAAGTTAGCCACGGAACAGCCGCCGGCCTCAGGGAAAGCCCTAGCGATTCTGGCCGTTACTCAGGGTAATCACGTAGGAGGCGGACAGGAAAGCGACCGGGATTTGCGAGCGGTCGCGGGTGCTGACGATGACGTTGTAGTCTTCGCCCGCGCGCAGCCGGTCGAACACCGGCGTAGCCTCCTGTGGTGCAACCAGTGCCAGATAGTGCAGGAAACCAAAAACATCCGCGGTCGGCTCCAGTCCGGGAGCAACGAAGGAAACCTCGACGTCTTCGTGGTAAAAATGCCAGGCCAGCGAGGCCGCCGTTTGGACGGCTCGCTCGTAGAGTCTGTCGTCCAGGACCCCAGGCGCCGGATTATCGAAAATGATGCGCAACCGGCGTTCGTCTTCGCGGCTGAACTCGCGCACCTTGAGCGCGCCGGTGCGCGCTGTGGCTTTCCAATCGACGTGCCGAGCGGAATCCTCAGGCATGTAATCGCGGATACGGTAAAGATCGTAGCCGCGCCCGCGCACAAAGCTTTCGAATTCGCCCGTGACCATGGGCAAGACTTCGAGGAACTGCTCGGTGGCCTCGACCGCGGGATAGGCCACGATTTCACGCGCCAGGTTCACGCGGCGCGTTTTCGTGAGGAAAGCGAAAGGAAAGCGCGTCGCCAGGCCGAAGTTCTTCTCGCGGTAACGCCCCCGATCCGGAAAGGTGATCTCGAGATCGGCCCGCAGTTCCTGCTTGGGAGGCAAAAAGGGAAAATAGACCGACTGCTGGAGAATGGGCCGGTCAGCCGCCTCGTTGACGCGGCGCAGCCGGCGGTCCGGCAAGCGCACCCACTGCTGTTCGGGTGTGCGATTCCGCGGCCAGCCAAAGGTCGCGGCCTCCCAGCGCCACCGCCGCGCGGGTTTGCGTTTGGCCGGAACGATGCGGACCGAAAACGACGGCATCCACGAACTGGTATTGCGCAGCAAGAGGCGCGCCAGCATGGGGCGGCCGGCAAAAACATGCTCGGGTATGTGGATATCGAGTTCGAGTCCGCGCAGCACAACCGCGGAGGCGATGCCCGATACGAGAATTGCGGAAAGCAGCGCGGCCACGACCACGTAGAGCAAGTTATTGCCGCTTTGCAGAGCTGCGATTCCAAGCGCGACGGTGAACAGGATGTAGATCAGCCCGGCCCGGGT
Organism: uncultured Acidobacteriaceae bacterium; assembly: GCA_963791085.1. Classification (GTDB taxonomy): domain Bacteria; phylum Acidobacteriota; class Terriglobia; order Terriglobales; family Acidobacteriaceae; genus Acidiflorens. The sequence continues at coordinate 3,023,180 of CAWBQG010000001.1, forward strand.
GACGTCATAGTCCATCGCTTCGCGAAGACGCGCCGCCACCACACGCTGTGCCAGGTAGGGCACGGTGGTAAGGCCAACGAAGGTAGCGAGCAGCAGTGCCGCCGACGCCAGAACAATCGTGCCCCAGACATTGCCCGACTCGCGCGAGACAGTGGAAAAAAGCGCCGCGGCAAAAGCCAGCACCAGACCGGCAATCGCGACCAGAAAGCGCACCCATACCTCGGGAATTCCAACTCGCAGCGAAAAGGATGTTGAGTCCGGCGGGCTCTTGGTGATCATGGAGGCTCGTTCAAAAGTCTCCTGTCAGGATATTCCGCCGCGGGCTGAGTTGGAAGTGACCGAAGATTGGCCTGCAAGGCCTCCGCAAAATGGATTCTTCATCGCACCGGCGTCCTCGGAAATGGATCAAGCGGTCGAAGCGTGGGCGGAGGCCACGCCTGTGCGGCAAGCCTACGATGTCGAGTGCGATGCGCGACGCTGCCTCCACCACAGGTATAGGACGAGGGCAGTCGCGACGACCACGACCGCGGCGTTAAAGCGCGTGAGCGTCCGGACCAGGAAACGCCAGTGATGGCCAAACAAATAGCCGGCGGCGGCAATGAAGCTGACCCATACCACGGCGCCCAAGAAGTTGAAAATGGCGAATTGGCGCCACGGCATCCGCAGCACTCCCGCGAGGGGGCCGGCGATCACGCGCATGCCAAAGACGAAACGGGCAAAAAAAATGGTGAACGAGCCATAGCGGGCGAAGAGCGCCTCCCCGCTCTCCAGCACATTTTTCCGAAGGCGGAAAAAATTCCGGTAGCGATCAAGGAGCGGCCGGCCTCCATAGCAACCGAGTGCAAATCCCAGGTTGTCGCCAATCGTCGCGGCGCAAGTCGCGACTACGATGATCCACCCGAGATGGAGTTTGTGTTCGGAGTAGGCGAAAAAACTCGCTACCAGAAGCGTGGTTTCGCCGGGCACCGGCAAACCGGCGTTCTCGCACAGCAGCATGAGCGCAACGGCCCAGTAGCCATAGTCGGCCACGAACGCACGCACGAAATGAGAGATGCTGTGACCCATCGGCGGACCGAACCGCAGAAACGACGCAAATGCAAGCTTAGCAAAGCACAGAGAAGCGGTCAGGGCTTGCTTTCGGCGGTGAGAAACTCAACGAGGGCCGAGTTGAACTCGCCCACCGCTTCTTCGTAGGGCAGATGCCCGACTCCTTTGAACGCGACGAGCCGGGCATCGCGGAAACACCGGCGCAACGGTTCGGCCGATGGAAAAGGGACGGCGCGATCGCGAGTTCCCCAAACGAGCAAGGTGGGATAGTCGCGGACCTTCGGCAGGGCCAGTTCCAGTTCCTTCATGTCCGCAGTCCAGGTGGAGAGGATATGCGAGGCGTGGCGAAACCCGTGGTTCTGGACGACGGGCACGCGGTAGCCGGCGAGCGAATCGGGCGGAATCTTTGCGCCGTCCCCGAACAAGCGGCGCAGCCACAGGTAGTCGAGCGGGCGCCAGCGTTCGATCGTGTGGCGGAAAATAAACGAGCCGAGCGGAGTTACCAGAAAGGGCGCGAGCCGCTTCCCGTGCGGCGACCAGGGATTCACGGGCGCAACCAGAATCAGGCGCTTCAGGCGCGAGTCGCGGCATCCGGCCAAAAGCGCGGCCGTCATGATGGCGACGCCGCCACCGTGAGAAGTGCCAAGCAGGTCGAAGTCGCCGATGCCCACGGCATCGGCAAACTGCAGAACGCGTTCGGCAGTGGCGCGCACGGAACAGTCCATGCCCGGGGGAGCGGTTGACAGTCCCGCGCCCAAATTGTCGATGGCATAGCAAGCGGCATAGGGCGCGAGGGCGGGCAAGGTGAATCGCCAGGAGAACGAATAACCCATCAGCCCGTGGACGAGGATGAGCGCCCGACCCGACCCGGCTTTGAGGTATCGCATGCGTCCACCGGCAAGGTCGATGGAGCGCTCTTCAATGCCGGAATGGACCGGATTCAGCGCCAGCGTGGCGGAGCCGGCAATTTTTTTCGTTTTTTGTGTCTCCGTGGGCAACTCTTCCCCCGCAGCCTGGTTCTTACCAAGTGAGTGATATCGCCTCTGTCGCTTGAGTGGGAGCGCCTTTAGCTCCCACTATTTTTTGCTCGCTACTTTTCGCCGGGACAGTCGAGGAATCTCCCTCACTGCGACAGCACCGCGACTGCGTGCGAAGTCTTGGTCTGGTCTTTCGCCCGCTTTCGTCCGAGCAGCTTCTTCAGCACGCGAACTCCTTTGTCCACGTGCTTTTCCTCGAGCAGGAATGGCGGCAGAAATCGCAGAACCGTATCCTGTGTGACATTGAAAAGCACGCCTTCCGCCAGTCCTTGCTCCACCAGCGGACGCGCCGGAACGTCAAGTACAAGGCCCTGAATGAGTCCGCGGCCGCGGGTTTCGCGAGTTGCGGCATATTTCCCTACCAGTTCCTGAAGTTGCTGATGCAGGTAACCGCCGACCCGGGCCACATTTTCGAGCAGCCGCTCTTGTTCGACGATGGCCAGATACTCGAGGCCCACGCGGCAAGCCAGGGGGCCTCCGCCAAAGGTCGTTCCATGCTGGCCTGGTGAAATTGCCGCGGCGAAACGCTCTTTCGAAATGAATGCCCCCAAAGGCAGTCCAGCCGCAATTGGCTTCGCGATGGTGACAATATCGGGCACGACGCCAAACGTCTGGAAGGCAAATATCGTTCCGGTGCGGCCGAGACCGCATTGGATTTCATCGAAGATCAGCGCGCACTGGTGCTGGTCGGCGAGCGCCCGGCACTCGCGAAGAAAGTCCGTCGAACACTCCAGAATTCCGCCTTCGCCGAAGATCGGCTCGAGCACGATGGCGCAGGTGTTGGCATTGACGGCGGCGCGAAGCTCCTCAAGGTTGTTCTGTCCGATAAAGGTCACACCTTCGAGCAACGGCTCAAAACCTTTGCGGTACTTGTCCTGCCCGGTTAACGACATCGCGCCGAACGTGCGGCCGTGATAGGAACCTTGCAGGGCGACGAGCCCACACTTGGCCTCGCCGCCGACTTTGTGTCCGGCGAGGCGCGCCAGTTTGATTGCCCCTTCCATGGCTTCGGTGCCGCTATTTGAGAAAAAGACGCGATCGAGGCCGGAAAGCTGGCACAGGCGCTCGGCGAGTTGGCCCTGATATTCGTTGTAGTAGAGATTGGAAAGGTGAACGACACGGGCGGCCTGCTCGCGAATGGTCTTCACGATGCGAGGATGCGCATGACCGAGGGCGTTCACGCCCAGTCCGGCAACGAAGTCGAGGTATCTCTTGCCCTCGAAATCGAACAGGAAAACGCCCTTTCCGCGCTCAAAGGCAACCGGATAGCGATTGTAGGTTGGAAGAAGAAAGCGCTTTTCGAGATCGGCAATTTGTTCGAGGCTAGGCATAGTTCAGATTGTAAAGCGAGAGAGGACGTGGGAACAGATTGAGGGGGGCAAGTCGACAGCCGGAGATGGAGGCAACACGGAACCGAGAGGTTCCATGGCGCAAGGCCAGCTTGAGTGAGGGAGTCGCGGCAACTTCAAGGCCTCACGGGCGAGGCATCGTTTCTCGTGTCGCCCGTGGGCCGGTTCGGCTTTCTGCGCAAAGCCTCTATGAGGACTTCGTTCGCGCCGTAACTTTCGCTTCAACCTTCCCCGCGCGTTGCGGCGACGGCGCGGACTTGACGTTGGCGCGATGCCGGGCATGTTTCGCCGTGGCAGTTGGCGTCTGGGCAGTTTGCACGACCGCTGCCTTTGGAGGGGCCCACGGATCGTACCAAGTCGGGTCGACTTCCTGTTGCCCATAGGCCGGGATCAGAAACATCACAAAAATTGTGGCCAACATCATGGCTATGTGTGCAAAAACTCCGCGAGATCCTGAAGCTTTCGATCCGTTCATTGAATCACCTCCATGCTGCATTCCTGCATCGTGCAAGCTTGCACAAGCAATGCCCGTATCTTGTACGCGATCGCAGGAAGTGTCCATGGAGCAGGTCTGAAGCGATATGAAGCGGTCTGAAGATGGATCCGGGGCAGGGCCAGGGTTCGTTTGCGAACGTGTAAAACCGGAGCGCGGAATCAAGCCCCGCGCTCCGGCACCGAGAACCAGGAGACCAGTTCCACGGTGATGCTATGTTGGCGCAAGGACGCGCCTCGCGGTTCTGGCAAACCGCAGGCGGTTTTTCAATCTCCGGAGCGCATTTCTGTCCGCGCTCCGGAGTCAAGGACTCGGCGTTCTCTTGTTAATCGATCACCCTTAGTTGATCGTGAAGGTTTGCGCGCCGCTCGTGCCGCCTCCGGGACTTGGAGTGACGACCGTTACGCTCGCGGTTCCTGCTGTCTTGATGTCGGCGGCCGGTACAGTTGCGGTCAATGTCGTACTGCTGACATAAGCCGTTCCAAGCTTCACTCCCTTCCACTCAATAACGGAACCGGCAACATAGTTAGTGCCGGTAGCGGTGAGAGTGAAAGCGGCGCCTCCATGCGTTGCCGAACCCGGGGAGATCGAGACGAGCGTCGGAACCGGGTTGTCGACCGCGAAGTTAGAAGCCGCCGACGTGCCACCTCCGGGCGCGGGATTCGTGACTGTGACTTTGTACGTTCCAGCCTTGGCAATGTCGGCAGCATTGATGGCTGCCGTGATCTCGGTCGCGCTCACAAACGTCGTGGTGCGAGCAGATCCCGCCCATTTCACCACCGAGGCATTGATAAACCCGGTGCCATTCACTGTGAGCGTGAATCCGCCGCTACCCGTGAGCGCAGTGCCCGGCGAGAGCGAGGTGATGGCCGGCTTGGGATTCGTCGCCGGTTTGGGCGTGAACTTTACAGCGCTCTTCAAACTGCCAGTAGACTCAGTGACGGTTACATACCCCGCAGTGGCTCCCGCAGGGATCGTCGCCTCCAGATAGGTATCGGAGACCACGGTGAAATCAGCTTCGGTCCCGTTGAAAGCGACTGCCGTCGCGTTGGTAAATCCCTGGCCGAAGATGCCGAGCGGCGTTCCGATAGGACCCAACGGGAACTGCAGGATGATATACGGCTTCAACCCGTTGCTGAGGCCATAGAACACGCCCCGGCCTTCCGTGCCGCCCTGGGCGGCGGTGCCGTAGAAGGTTCCGTTCGGATGCAAAACCATTGGCGAACTGAGCATGCATCCATCCGCAGTGCCGTCAGGGCATGCCGCAGGCTGGAGATTGTGCAGATCCGTGTAAACGCCTTTGGTTGTGATCTCGAACAGGCTCTCGGGGCCGTAGCCGCCCATGTAGAAGCTGTAAGATGGCCCATACAAGTTGCCATCGGTGCCTAGCGTCAGGGGAAAGTTGGGGAACTCCGCCTGATCTACGGAATAACTGAAATTATGCAGGACATTGATCTTGCTTGTGCTGACTAACTGGAAGATCGTTCCCTCGGAGTAAGCGCCGCCCTCGTACGTCGTGCCGTAGAACTTGCCGTCGGCTCCCTGGATCACGCCGGCAACCGGGTCCATGGGACCAGTGTTGGGAAAGCTGTAAAGCACCGTAACCTTGCCCTTGGGGGTTATTTCGTAAACCGTGCCTCCGTTGTAGTCTGCAGGCGGGCCACCGGCTTGGCTTGTGCCATAGAAGTTGCCATTGGCAGCGAGCGTGAGAGGTCCGCTCGGCTCGCCGGGTTCACTCGCCGTATAGCCCTGGAAGGTGTGGAGTGTGGTGAACTTGCCGGCTGGCGTGATCTGAAAGAAAGTTCCCCAACCACTGTCACAGTAGCCGGAACCGTACGTTGTGCCGTAGAGATTTCCGTCTGCGCCTAGCGTCAAAGGACTGGGCATCCAAGTGGTTCCACAGTAGGGGAAGGAATACAGAGTCGTGAATCCACTCTGTCCCTGGCTGGGATCGTATTTGAAAACGATGCCGCCGTTACCGTTGAAGCCGTCCCACTGCTCACATGTACCGTAGAAAAGTCCGTCGGCACCGAGCGTCAAGCCGCTGTAGCACACGGTTCCGTACCCGTCCTTCGGTGCCCACCAAAGCATGGTCTCCGCGCCCCCCGGCGTGATCTGGTAGATCCCAGAGACACTTTGATTGATGGTGCCGTAGAAATTGCCATCGCGGCCGAGTGCCAGTTGGCCATTGGGACCATTTTGCGAGGCATCCGCAACTCCAAAGTTGTAGAGCGCGGCATAGGTTTGGGCCTGGGCCGGAATCGCATACCCGGCCAATATCACTGCGGCAACGAGCATGGCAAGCGCGATCGTGGCCACACCCGAATGCCGGGACTTCCTATAGATTGAGTTCATTTTATGTCTCCTGAGAGTAAATAAAGCGACGGCGTAAGCCGCCGTTCTTCTATGTGGGATTCCAGGTTGCGAATCCGCCTCGACGTTGGGCTATATCGTCGCCGGGGTCAATGGACGGCTAGTCAAGTCTGCGCTGACCCTATATCACGAGCTAAAGTGTTTGGTTTCCCATAAATACGAGGAGTGGTAACGAGACTGTTTTTGTCCTATTTCCGACACGAAAGTGGGGTTAGGAGGTCAGTCTGCGAGTGCTAAACTGGGTGTTCCCCAGAAGGCACGAGCCTGTGAGTTCCATAGTCCCCTCCGATACGTCAGTAACTCCGCTGCTGGTGCGTTTTGGCGTCTTCGAGGCGGACCTGCGCTCGGGGGAGTTAAGGCGTAACGGCATCAAGATCAAGATCCAGGATCTTCCCTTCAAAGCTCTGACGTTGTTATTGAGCCGGCCCAACGAGGTGCTGAGCCGGGAAGAATTCCGGCAAGCGTTGTGGCCCGATGATGTATTCGTCGATTTCGATCGCGGAATTACTACGGCTATCAACCGGCTGCGGGATGCGCTCGACGATTCCGCCTCCAACCCGCGCTTTATTGAAACGCTCGAACGTCGCGGTTATCGCTGGATCGCACCGACGCTTCTCCGCGAGTCAGCGGACGAAGCATCATCGGAGCCCGTGTCCGACACCGCGCCCGAGAATGTGGCTGGAAGCACGAGTACCTTGCGCTGGAAATATCTTCTTGGGGTGACTGCGCTGGCATTGCTGGTGGTGGCCGCAATCGTTTGGACGAAGCGGGAGTCGCCGAAGTGGTCCGGGGGGACGAACGTACTGGCGGCGCTGCCGGCGTACGGCGCCATTCGTCCCGCCAATCGCGAGGCGGAGCAGTTCTATCTCAAAGGCCGCTACTACTGGGAAAAACGGACCCCCGACAGTTTGAGCAAAGCGGTGGACTCGTTCACGCAGGCGATCATTCACGACCCGGGCTATGCGCCAGCCTACGTAGGGTTGGCGGATTGCTACAACCTGCTGCGCGAATACACGCTGATGCCCGCCTCCGAGGCCTACCCGCGTGCGCTGGCCGCAGCGAAGAAAGCGGTGGAACTAGACCCCCAGTCTTCCGAAGCGCACGCCTCCATCGCCTTTGCGTCTTTCTACGGGATGTGGGACACGGCCACTGCCGACCGGGAATTCCGGCGAGCGATCGAATTGAACCCCAACAACGCGGCGGCCCATCACTGGTATGCGACGTATCTCGCGTGCCTGCGCAGATACTCCGAGTCGCTGGCCGAAATCGAACGCGCGCAGGCGCTCGATCCGGCTTCGAAATCCGTGTTGGCCGACAAGGGAAACATTCTGTTCAACGCAGGCCACCGGCAGGAGGCTATCGTCCTGCTGCAGCAGATGGAAGCAACTGAGCCGGAATTCATTTCCCCTCACCGCTATCTGAAATGCATTTACTTGCTGACGGCGGACTATTCCCAATACCTCGCGGAGGCAAACGAAGAAGCGGTCTTGATGCACGATAGCTCCGCCCTCGCCATCTCCGATGCAACCGAAAAGGCATTCGCAGCCGGAGGCGGGAAGGGACTGCTCGAGACGCTTGGCGCGGAACAGAAGAAACTCTACGATCGCGGGCTGCTCTCGCCATTCCTTCTGGCGATGACATACTCAATCCTGGACGACAAGCCAGAAGCTCTGCACTATCTGAAGATTGCCTACGAGCAGCGCGTCGACGGCGTGATCGAGATCGAATCCGATCGTACCTTCGACAACCTCGCGAACGAACCTGCTTTCCGGAAAATACTGGCCGATGCAGGTCTGCCCCCGCTCAGTTGACATTCAGCTCCGTACGAAATACGCGTGATCCGCGTGAGATCGTGCTGCGGCGATCTGCCTTGCTACAATGCTTTCACACTCTGTGGGGGTGTGCATGTTGCGAAGAGTCGTCCGAATCGGTTGTCTGGTGGTTGCCATTGCCCTGCCTTGCCTGGCGAAAGACGCCGACGACGATCCCCGATTGAAGCACAGCTTCCGGCGGCCCGAACAGAATGGGTGGACATTCGTTCATCTGGAAGGCCGGCCTGCCGAAATCGGCTTTCAGCATGGTTATCTCCTGGCCCCGGAAATTGAAGACCTGCTGAAGGTAACCGCGGCCGAACAGGCTCACAGCAACAGGAAAGACTGGCCGTTCTTTCGTGACGCGGCCCGCACCATGATGTGGCCGCACATCGAGCAGGAATACCGCGAAGAGTTGCAAGGCATTGTGGAGGGCGCGAACGCGAAGGGCGTCAAGCTGGATATTTGGGACGTGGTGGCACTGAACGCGGCCGAAGAATGGGATTACTACGTCAAACAGTACGACAGGGAGCACGGGATTAAGTCAGCCGCGTCGCTGGTGGCGCCCGAACATTGCAGCGCTTTTGTGGCGACCGGCAGTTACACCAAGGATGGCAGGATCGTCATCGCCCACAACAATTGGACAAACTATCTGGATGGCCAGCGCTGGACGATGATCTTCGATATTGTTCCCGCCAAAGGCGGCCGCATGCTGATGGATGGACTGCCGGGGCTTATCCACAGCGCGGACGATTTTGTCGTGAATTCGGCAGGCATCGTGATCACGGAAACGACCATCGGCTCTTTCTCCGGCTATGATCCGACCGGCATTCCGGAGTTTGTGCGAGCGCGCAAGGCCGCGCAGTATTCCACCTCCATTGACGATTTCGCGCGCATCATGAAAAAGGGCAACAACGGCGGTTACGCTAACAACTGGCTGCTCGCCGACGTGAAGAACAATGAAATTGCCAGCCTCGAACTGGGACTGAGGAACGTTACGCTGGAGCGCAAGAAGGACGGCTATTTCGTCGGTTCGAACTTTCCGGTCAACAAGAATCTGATTCGCGAAGAAACCAATTTTGACCCGAACGACATGAGCGTCAGCGCCAATGCCCGCCATCTTCGCTGGGAACAGCTTATGGCGGAGAAAAAAGGCAAGATCGACGTCGCCGCCGCGCAGCGCTTCCTGGCCGACCACTACGACACCTACACCAAGAAGGAAGAAGCCGACGAGCGCACGCTTGACGGACATATCGATCTGTCGGCGCGCGGTATGCCGCCGTGGCAGCCGCCGTTTGGAAATGCCGGGGCGGTGCAGAACAAGGCAGCTGACGCTGCGATGGCAGCGAGCATGTCATTTACAGCCGCCGCCGGTCATGCCTGCGGGAAAGACTTCAAGGCAGAAGAACATCTGCGGGAACATCCTGAGTTCAGCTGGGAGCAAGGGCTGCTGCGCGATATGGACGCGCATCCGTGGACCACGTTTGCGGTGGCAAAGTAGGAGAGGCGTCGACGAACGGCGGGTTTCCCTAGCTGACCGCCTTATTGCGAAATTGCCGCAGGCCGAGGACAAGCAGCAAGATATCGAACCCAGTCAAGGCCACAAAGATCAGTGGAAGCCATAGGTGCGGGAACTGCGGGACCAGCGTGGCGCGCAGTCCTTCACTCGCATAGACGAGCGGGTTGATGAGCACGACTTTTGCGAGGATGGGGAACTTGCTCAGCGCGCTCCAGGGATAGTAGGTGCATCCGAAAAAGATCATCGGCGTCATTACCATGCTGAACATCAGTCCAATGTGCTGCTGACCCACGCTGCAGCCGAGCGCCAGGCCGCCGCAAGCCGAGAAACCTGCAACCAGCAAGGTGATGGCGACGAACAGAAGTGGGTTGGCAACGTGCAATTCAAGGCCGGGACGCAAGATGATCCATGCCAGCGGAATCACCGTCAAACCGGCCACCAAAGCCTGGATCAGTCCGGCCACTACCTTCTCGATGGCAACCCATGAGATATCGATGGGCGCGAGTAATCGGTCTTCAATCTCGCGCGTGAATTGGAATTCCGAGATCAGCGGCATGGCAACCGCCCAAACTCCGGTGAACACCATGCTGATGGCCATAATGCCGGGAAGCAGCAAGCTCTTATAAGAAGCCGGCATATAACCGCTGCCCACCATCACGCGGCCGAAAATAAAAACGAACAACAGCGGCTGCAAGAAAGTCTGGAGTATCAGCGGCCCCAGATTGCGCCGGGCTACGTGTGCGTCGCGGGCTAACAATGCCAGGAAGGCTTTTCGATTCATTCGCGCAGGCTCCTGCCAGTGTGATGGAGAAACAAATTTTCCAGGCTCGGTTCGGAGATGTGAACATCGGAGAGTTCGACGCCCAAAGCCGCCGCCCCGTTCGCGATCTCGGCAATCAAGGACCCGCCGCGGCTGGCATAGAGATCGGCGCCGCCGTTTTCAGATGCACGGACTTCGGTTACGCCAGCGAGCGTGGCGAGTCGGTCAAGCAATGGCTGCGAGTGATGGCCAAACCGCAGGCGCAGAAGATATCCGCCGGGAATCGAAGCTTTCAGCTCCCCCGGCGTGCCCGAAGCGATGATGCGGCCGTGATCAATGATCGCAAGTTCCTGGCATAGGGTGTCGGCCTCTTCCATGTTGTGAGTGGTCAGTAAAATGGTGCGGCCTTTCTGGTTGTACTCGCGGATAATCTCCCAAAGCAGCAGGCGGGTTTGCGGATCAAGACCCACGCTCGGTTCGTCGAGAAACAAAACCTGCGGATCGTGCATCATGGCGCGCGCGATCGACATGCGCTGCATCATGCCGCCAGAAAAGCCGCGCACCAGTTGGTCGGCCCGATCCGTCAGCTTGAAGCGGTCGAGCAGCGCGTTGGCGCGTTCCGCGCGCTCGTGGGAGCTGAGGCCAAAGTAGGCGCCATGGAAAAGCAGAATTTCGCGGGCGGTCAGGGAGAAATCCAGATTCGGGCGCTGCGCCACCACCCCGATCTGACGTTTCGCCGCTGTCTGCTCGCGCCACACGTCCAGGGCGCCAATCCAGGCAGTGCCGCTGGTCGGGCGAACACGGGTCGTCAGAATGCCGACGGTCGTGGACTTCCCTGCGCCATTGGGGCCGAGCAGGCCGAAAATTTGCCCGGGCGCAACATCGAGATCAATGCCGTCGAGCGCCGTGATCTGCTTCTGGTCCTTGCTCTTTTTGCCAGCCGCGCTACCAGCCGCGCTAAAAGGGCCGGTCCGCCCCGCTGCTGCGGGCGGAGGCGAGTTGTAAATCTTGCGCAATTCGCGCGTACGGATTGCGGAGTCCATTTGTGAAGGTTCCTTTTTGGAGAGCGCCCCACTGCGCCGATCTGAGACCACGTTCTTACTTCGAAACATCATAGTGGCAGTGCGGAAATCATAAAAGCACTCTTACCGATTCCTGGCAGCGCCGATTATTCGCAGCGCCGGAGATCAGGACTTGTCAGGCGGCTTTGGCGTTGACGTGGGATCGTCGGGATCGAGGCCCGCCGCGGCCATGATGGCGCGGCCCAGTTCTTCCGGAGAAACCATGAAGTTGGAAGATGCCACGGACGGTTGCTCGGCGATGGGCGCCACAAAGCGATACCCGCGTCCCACTACTGTCTGTAGATACTTGGGTTGATCGACATCATCGAGTAACGCGCGGCGGATTTTACGGATCGCGGTGTTGATGCCCTGGTCGACGTCGACGAATACATCCTTGCTCCAGAGGGCAGCGGAAATCTGCTCGCGCGTGACGAGTTGGCCCCGGTTCTCTACCAAAAACATCAATAACTGCAGCGGGAGGCCTTCCAGCCGGACCGGCTGACCGCGGTGGCAAAGCTGGAAGCGCGCGAGATCCAACTGGAACTCGTCGAAAGATACGGTCCTGGAATCGTCCGGCAAGACTCAACTCCAACGGCGTCCCGGGCAAACCCCTTGTTGCGCGAAGACGGTGATTGCCAGGCGGTCCTGGCTGAATAGGCGCGTGTCAAAGATTCTGTTCTGCGCGGCCCGGCGTGTCAAGACTGACAGATTGGCTTCCTGGTAGGAGGACCCGAGCCGCATAACCTTCAGATCAATTCAGACGGCTTCAGACCGTCTCCATGGACGACTGATGGGATTGGGCGCATGATTCATTTCAATTGTGGGATCGGCTTACCTCTCCTCATCAAGAAAGGTGGGCGACCTTAGGTGGGAGGCTCCGGAAACGGGGAAGGTTCCCGGGCCTCTCCACTCAAAATAAAGGGTTTGGGCACGTCATTCATCCGCACCAAGGCTGTATATCAACACTTGCCGCTCGATTCTCTCTTCTAAACCCTACCGTTCTCCCAGACCCTGCTTCTACAGCGAACGATCCGTAAAACAGGAAGTACATTCCAAACTTCATAGCCAACCTCCAAAAATCTCTTTATAATTACGGAAGTCATTCTTTCGTATTGACTTAACTACTATGGGCGCGCGTTCGAACGTGGCAAAGAAGTTGCTCAAGACTGAGCGGCGGCGTGTCGCTGGCCGCCTCGTCGCTTCAGCGATCCAGCCCATGAACCGCGAGTTCCAGGCCCGATTCACTGTCATCCTGCTGTTGCTCCTCACAGTCGCAGCCGCGGTTTTTGCAGGCTACAACTACCGGCTTGAACACCAGTCGGCCATCCCAGACGATGGCGCCTGGTGGATGGAGCGTAGCGGCCAGATTGTGGCGGACCGCCTGGACCCGAACGGACCGGCGGCGCTGGCGGGAGTTCGCAGCGGCGATGCCGTCGTAAGCGTGAATGGCCGGACCATCAACAGTACGGCGGCGCTCACCCGCCAACTCTATTATTCAGGGGTCTATTCGAAAGCCACGTACTCTCTGATTCGGGGAGGGGTTCCACTCGACGTGGTGGTTGTGCTGGTGCCCGCCGAACGCTCCATGAACGATTGGCTGCGGCTGATCGCGCTGATCTACCTCGGGATTGGGCTGTATGTGCTGCTTCGGCGCTGGACTGCGATTGGATCCACGCATTTTTATATTTTTTGCCTGGTCTCATTCATCTTCTATTCGCTGCACTACACGGGCAAGCTCAATACGTTCGATTGGATCGTTCTCTGGAGCAACGAAGTCGCCTGGATCCTGCAGCCGGCGTTGTTCCTGCACTTTGTTCTGACTTTTCCTGAGCGGCGCGCATTCGTCAACAAGCACAGCTGGGCGCTGCCTCTGCTTTACCTGCCGGGTGCGGTGCTGCTGCTGGTGCAGATTGTGGCGTTGCAGTTCCTTAAGGCGAGCGCTCGCCTGCTCTGGAACCTCAACCGCGTGCATTGGGCCTACCTGACGATCTTCTTTGTGTCGGCGGCGGTGGTTCTGTGGCGCAACTACCGGCAGGCGTCAACGCCGATCCTGCGGCAACAGCTGAAGTGGATCACGCGCGGCACCGTACTGGCGATCGCGCCGTTTACGCTGTTTTACGTTCTGCCTTATCTGTTCGGCGCCATGCCTTCGCTGGCAATGAAGGTTACGGTGCTTTCGCTCGGATTGCTGCCGCTCACTTTTGGATATGCCATTGTCCGCTACCGGCTGATGGACGTGGATCTGATTTTCAAGCGCGGCATGGCCTATACGCTGGCGGCGGCAGCCATCGTTGGAGCCTACTTCGCCGGGGTTGCGGCGATTGCGGAACTCGTCCATACGCGCGTGCCCAGTTCCGGTCCCGCCGGACTGATGGTCGCGATCGTCGTCACCGCTCTGCTGTTCGATCCGGTGCGGAAATGGATTCAGGAGAAGCTCGACCTGTTTTTCTACCGCACGCGCTATGACTACCGTCGCACGCTGATCGAGTTCGGGCGCGAACTGAGTTCGGAGACCGATCTCGACAAGATGCTTTCGTCGCTCGTCGATCGCCTGGCGCGCACGCTGGTGGTGGATCGCATCGCCATTTTCCTCGGCAACAGCGACTCCTCGCGGTTCGAACTCTCAAAGTCGTTCGGCCTGGGCGCGGTTGGGGCGGTGGATTTGTCATTCCTTTCAAAACCGCGAGTGGAGGACTCGGCTGGGCACATCTTCTTCGAAAACACGCGGCAATTGCCGCGCGAGACCGCATCGGCACAGGAAGCAATCTCGCGGCTTGATCTGAACTACTACATCCCATGCCACGCCCGCCAGAAAACGATCGCTTTCCTCGGCTTGGGCAAGACCATGGAAGGCGACTTCCTTTCCAGCGAGGACGTCGAATTGCTCGAAACGCTGGCGGGATACATTGGGATCGCGATTCAAAACGGGCGGCTGTACGCTTCGCTCGAACAAAAAGTTACGGAATACGAGCGGCTGAAGGATTTCAACGAGAACATCGTCGAATCGATCAACGTGGGCGTGCTCGCGGTCGACCTCCAGGACCGCATCGACTCCTGGAACTCGCAGATGGAAGTGATGTACGCACAGCCGCGCTGGCAGGTAGTGGGGCGGTCGTTGAGCGAGGTTTTCCCCGCGTCGTTCGTCGAGGAGTTTTATCGCGTTCGGCAGAATCCCGGCATCCACAATCTTTACAAGTTCCGGCTGCCCACGCCGACCGGCGAATCGCGAATCGTGAATGTCGCGATCGCGCCGCTGGTGACCCGCAAGTTCAGCGTGGTTGGACGCCTGGTGATCATGGACGACATCACCGAGCGGGTGGAACTTGAGGTTCAGCTCACCCAGGCCGATAAACTCTCTTCCATCGGCCTGCTGGCCGCGGGAGTGGCGCACGAAGTCAACACGCCGCTGGCCGTGATCTCCTCCTATACGCAGATGCTGGCCAAGCAACTACAGTCGGACCCGCAGAAGGCCTCGGTGCTCGAGAAGATCACGAAGCAGACTTTCCGCGCGTCGGAGATCGTCAACAATCTGCTGAACTTCTCCCGCACGACGGGCGCGGAGTTCGCGGAAATCAGCTTGAACAAGGTGGTCGCGGACACGCTGGCTTTGCTGGATCATCAATTCAAGGTGGCGCACGTCGAAGTGCAGGCGGAACTCAGCGAAAGTCTGCCTTCGATTCAAGGCAACGCCGGAAGATTGCAGCAGGTATTTCTGAACTTGTTCCTGAACGCAAAAGATGCGATGGCCGGCGGTGGAGTTCTGAATGTGGCGACGCTGAACGGCGAATCGGTGAGCGTGCGCGTCAGCGATACCGGCTCTGGCATCGCGCAGGAACACATTCATCGTATCTACGATCCGTTCTTCACCACCAAGACTTCGCCCACAGAAGGACAGAACCGCGGAACCGGCCTGGGACTATCCGTCTCCTACGGAATCATCCAGGAGCACGCGGGCAATATCCGGGTCGAGAGCCGGGCGGGCGAAGGAACGACGTTTACCCTTGATTTTCCGCTGATCAGAAAGGCGACCCATGTCTGAAGTTGCCGTCATCCCTCGCCGGAGCGCGCCAGAATCCGCGCCGCAGAGCGCGGGCCGGATCCTTATTGTCGACGACGAACTGGAGATCCGCGAATCGCTGGAGACTTTGCTGCAACTTGAAGGGTACACGGTTACCGTCGCCGGAACGGGACGCGAAGGCCTGGCTCAGATAGGGGAGCGCAGCTTTGACGCCGTTCTGCTCGACCTGGCGCTGCCGGACAAGAACGGGATGGACGTTCTCGCTGAGATCCGGCTGCTGCATCCCGATCAGGCGGTCATCATGATCACCGCCTACGGAACAGTCGAAAACGCGGTGCGCGCCATGCAATCGGGGGCAACGAATTTTATCCAGAAGCCATGGGATAACGAAAAGCTGCTGGCCGATGTTCGCAGCGCCGTCGCGCGCCAGAAGGCCGAAGAAGAAAATATTCAGCTGAAACGCGCTCTTAAGCAGCGCTACAACTTCGAGAACATCGTGGGCAAGAGCGAACCGATGCTGAAGATTTTCGACCTGGTCGCGCAGGTCGCTCCCAGCCGCTCGACGGTGCTATTGCAAGGCGAGAGCGGGACGGGCAAGGAACTGATCGCGAAGGCAATTCACCTGCATTCTTCGCGGCGCGATCGGTCGTTTGTTCCGGTCAACTCCGGATCGACGCCGCCCGACCTGCTCGAGTCGACGCTGTTCGGGCACGTGAAAGGCGCATTCACAAGCGCGGTCGCTTCGAAAAAAGGACTGTTTGAAGTTGCCGATCGCGGCACTTTGTTCCTCGACGAAATCGGCACCATGAGCATGGACACGCAGTCCAAGATTCTGCGCGTGCTGCAGGACCGCAAGTTCATGCACCTGGGCGGCGTGCAGGAAATCCAGGTCGATGTCCGCATCATTGCCGCCACCAACGTGGATCTGCGTCAGATGGTACGCGACGGGCGCTTCCGCGAAGATCTTTTTTATCGCCTCAACGTGATTACCCTCGATCTGCCGCCGCTGCGCCAGCGGCGTGAGGACATTCCGCTCCTGGTCGAACACTTCCTGAAGAAATACTCGGAGGAAAACGATCTGCCGAAACGGCATTTCAGCACCGAGGCGTTGCGCCCTCTTGTGAGCTATTCGTGGCCGGGTAACGTTCGCGAACTGGAAAATACGGTCGAGCGCGCGGTCGTGCTCTCCTCCGACCCCAACATTGGCATCGATCTGCTGCCCGACCACATCGTGGGCCGCGGCAACTCGATTCCGGCGCTGGATGCGGCCTCGGGCGCCTCGCTATTCGGCATCATGGAAGATTGCGAACGGCGGATCATCGTCGACATGCTGGAAAAATGCGGGTGGAACCAGACCGAAGCCGCCGAACGGTTCCGCGTGCCGCTCTCCACTTTGAATCAAAAGATCAAACGGCTGGCCATCGAGATCCGCAAAAAGAACGGTCATCGGGAGCAGAACGGAGCATCGGATACTCGGACCCTGGTGTGATCGGGCCATCGGATCATCGGGTACTTCGCATCATTAGTCTGCTTCCATCGTCAGATTGCAACGATTTACGATTTCACGCCAGTTTCGCTCAATGATCGAAGTTACGATGGCTGCACGCATCCGATACCCACACGACCCGGCCCAATCACCCGATAATGCTATAGTTCCCTGAACGGAAGTCTCTGCTCACCCATGGCGCTCGAACTCGAACTGACTTCGCCCATTGATGTCGCGAAAGACTTTGCCCTGTCGGTGCAAAAGTACACCCTGCTTTCCGCGCAATCGCTTGCCAACTTCTTTCGCCGGCCACTCTACATGGGCGACATGCTGCAGCAGGCGGACCTGATTGGCGTCGGATCGCTGCCGATCGTAATCCTGACGGGATTGTCGGTCGGCGCCCTGCTGGCGCTGAACTCGGCCAGCACGCTGCAGCGTTTTGGCGGTATTACCCTCATCGGTCAGCTGGTATCCCTTGGCATGGTCACGGAGCTGGGCCCGCTGATTACGGGGCTGATGGTGGCTGGGCGGAACGCCTCCGGCATGGCGAGCGAAATCGGCTCCATGATCGTGACCGAGCAGATTGATGCCATGCGCGCGCTCGGCACCGATCCCAGCAAGAAGCTGGTGACGCCGCGCGTTGGGGCCACCGTCTTCATGCTTTTCTTCCTTACGATCATCGCCGATCTGCTTGGCCTGTGCGGAGGCTGGGCCGTGGCGCATTTGCTGTTTGGCCTGGATTCGAACCAGTATTGGACCTCCGCCTGGCAGATCCTGGTTTTCCGCGATGTATTCACCGGGCTGATCAAGCCGGTGCTGTTCGGGTTCATCATCGCGACCATCGGTTGTTACTACGGAATATCGACGAGCGGAGGCACGCAGGGCGTGGGCCGTTCCACTACGCAGGCGGTAGTTGCCTCCTCGGTGCTGATTCTGATCGTCGATTTCTTCGTCACGAAACTGATTTTCGCCTTGCTTGGGGTCCGCTAGGCGATGTCCACTCCTACCCTGCCCGCGAGCGAATCTGGCCCTGCCACGATTGACCGGCCCAAGCTCGCTATCGAGTTTGACAACGTTTCCATCGCGTTCGATGAAAAAGTGGTGCTTGACGGTATTTCCTTCCAATTGCCACACGGCGAAACCAAGGCGCTGTTTGGCGTCGCTGGCTCGGGCAAGAGCGTTCTCCTCAAGCTCGCTATGGGCCTGATGCCACCCGACAGCGGACGCATTCGGGTGCTGGGCGAGGAAGTCACGCGCATGTCGGAGGAAGAGCTTTTCGAACTGCGCCGCCATGTCGGCATTGTGTTTCAGGAAAGCGCACTTTTCGATTCGTTGAAAGTGTGGGAGAACGTGGCGTTCCGTTTGCTGGAGGAAAAGGTTCCCGACGGCGAAATTGAACGGCGGGTCCGCGAAGCGCTGCGCTTCGTGGAACTGGAACGAACCTACGACATGCTACCGTCCGAACTCTCCGGAGGCATGCGCCGCCGCGTGGCCATCGCGCGGGCGATCATCACGCAGCCTGAAGTTATCCTCTACGACTCGCCGACCGGCGGACTCGATCCGGTAACCTCAAACACGATTGTCGAACTCATCATGAAGCAACGCGACGTTGCGCAGACCAGCGCGTTGCTTGTGACCCATCGCCTGCAGGATGCCTTCACCATGGCATCCCACGAATTCGACCCGAAAACGAATCAGGTGATTGCAATCCCCAAAGGCCAGCGCGGCAACGTACCGATGAGCTTCATGATCCTGCGCGACGGGAAGGTCATTTTCGACGGAGACGGTCACCAGCTCGCTACGTCGCGCGACGAGTATATTCGCGAGTACATTTCGTAGAGTTATTTTTTTGTCTCCGGTTTCTTTGCGGCCTTCCCCGGCAATCCCACGGGATTTTCATGCGTGCGCTCGCGGAAGCCGCCTTTCATTCCGGTCGCAAGGCCGATCGCCGACTCGCCGAATTTGTCACGCACATGGTCGGCGGCTGCGAGCACCTTCTGCCAGCGCGCATCGCGCGCCGGTTCCAGCAGGTCAAGCTGGGCTGGGGCGTCCTCGAAATTTGAGGTTTGCACTCCCAGCAGTCGCACAAATGCGCCCTTTTTCCAGTTGGCAAGAAACAGCCGCCGCGCCTGTTCGAAGATCTTGCGATCCGACTGCGTGGGCTGCTCCAGTGACTGCGCCCGTGTAATCGTGGTGAAATCCTTGTAGCGCAGCTTCAGTTGAATCGTGCGGGCGAAGTACCCGCCCTCGCGCAACCGCCGGGCCACCATTTCGGAAAGCCGCATCAGGGTCGATTCGATGCGCTCGCGATCGCCGGTATCTTCATTGAATGTGTGCTCGTGGCTGATCGACTTGGCATCGGTGCGCTCACCGACTTCGGTGTCGAACCATCCGCCCGCGTCCTCGCCACGCGACTTCCCTGCCAGCGCCAAGCCCCACTTTCCAAAGCGCTGCTCTAAGTCGGATTCCTCGAGAGCTGCCAGATCACCGACACGCCGAATGCCCATCGCGTGCAGCTTCTGCTCCATAACCTTGCCAACGCCGGGAATGTCGCCGACTTCGAGGGGCGCGAGAAACTTCGCCTCCTGGCCGGGCAGAATCCAGAGCACTCCGTTGGGCTTGGCCTTGGCGGAGGAAACTTTGGCAATGAGCCGCGACGCGCCGATGCCGATCGAACAGTTGAGCTGTGTCGCCGATTTCATTTCCGCGTGCAGCGTTTGCGCGCTGCGCAATGGAGGCCCATGCAAACGCTCGGTTCCGGTCATCTCGAGATAGGCCTCATCGACCGACGCCATTTCGACCAGCGGAGAAAAGTGGCCGAGCACCTCATGCACGCGACCCGAATATTCGCGATAGCGTTCGGGGTGACCATTTACGAAAATGGCCTGCGGGCAGAGCTTCGCGGCGGTGCGCAGAGGCATGGCAGAATGCACGCCGAACTTGCGGGCCGCATAAGAGGCAGCCGAAACCACGCCGCGCTCGTCGCGCTGACCGCCGACGACGACTGGCTTGCCCTTCAGCGATGGATCGAATAGCTCTTCCACTGAGACGAAGAAGGCGTCCATGTCGACGTGGAAGATGGTGCGAATGCTCATCGGAGTCGGAAGACCTTGAACTTACCGGGCGCGTCCGTTACCCACGCACTGGTTCGTTGCTCAAGTCGGCTGCGGCGGCGGCGATCTCTTCGGCTCGCAGTTGGCGGACGCGGCTGTAAATCTTGCCGTACTCGCGGGCCGATGCGCCCCAGGAGAAATCGCGGGCCATACCATTGCGCATCAGCGTCTGCCACGACGATTGATCGCGGTAAGCGGTCAATGCCAGCTTGATGGTCGCAAGCAGCGCCTCGCCGGTGTAGTCGGTGAACTTGAAGCCGGTTCCCTTCCCGGTGCGCGCATCCCAGGGCTCGATGGTGTCATCAAGGCCGCCGGTGGCGCGCACGATTGGTACCGTGCCGTATTTCAGGCTGTAGATCTGGTTCAGACCACAAGGCTCATAGCGAGACGGCATCAGGAACATATCCGCGCCCGCTTCGATTTTGTGCGCAAGCACATTGTCATAGGCGATCTTGATGGCAATCTTGTTGGGAAACTGCTTCTGGAGGCGCTGAAACATATCTTCATAGGTTTTGTCGCCGGTTCCCAGGACAACGACGATCATCTTTTCGCGCGCCAGGCGGTCCATAATCTGGGCGATCAGATCGAATCCCTTCTGCGCGGCGAATCGCGAAACGATGCCGATCACGGGCAGTTTGGCATCGGCATCGGCCACTCCGAAGGCGGCGAGCAAGTCCTGTTTGCACTTCTGCTTTCCGCTCAAATCCTGCGGCGAATACTTCGCCACGATGAACTTGTCGGTCTGCGGGCTCCACTCGTCGTAGTCCACGCCATTCACAATACCGCTCACGGTCGAACTGCGTCCGCGGAGCACGCCTTCCAATCCGAAGCCGTACTCGGTGGTCTGAATTTCCTGGCTGTATTTCTTACTGACAGTGGTGATGAAGTCGGAATACACGAGCGCGCCTTTGAGGAAGTTCACCTGGCCGAAAAATTCCATTTTCGTAATTGTCAGCAGGTCCCAGGGCAACATGAGCAGCGGCAAAATTTCAGAGGGAAACAAGCCCTGGTAGCCCATGTTGTGAATGGTGAAGACGGTGCCGGTTTGCTGGAACGCCGGGTCTTCGACGTAAAGCGTGCGCAGCATGATGGGGATGAGCGCCGTCTGCCAATCGTGACAATGAAAGATGTGAGGAACGCCCAATACCTTGGAGGCCTCGATCACGGCACGCGAGAACAACGCAAAGCGTTCGGCATTATCGGTGTAGTCGCCGACGGGCGTTCCGTAGAGGCCTTCGCGATCGAAGAACGGCGGATAGTCGACGAAATAATAGCGAACGCCTCCGCCGGCACCGGCAGTGACTACGGAGCAGAAGCGGTATTTGTCGTCAAAGGGAACGGTGATGCTGCCGACAACCGTCTGCGGATCGTCGAGCTTCGTCTGGCGATAGCGTGGGAGGTAAACGCTGACCTGGTGTCCCAGGCTGGCGAGAGCGCGCGGGAGTGCGCCCACAACATCGGCCAATCCGCCGGTCTTCGAAAAGGGAACACATTCCGATGCCGCAAAAGCGATGTGCATAAGCTATGAAACCCCCGAGCATTCGGCGCAACCGGTCCCGCTCAAGCTATGATGATTGCTGCATTCCGCTTCCGGCGCAGCCGAGTGCGTCTGGACCGCCCCGTTCGAGTCGGCATCCAGTCTACGCAACAATCGCTGCCTCGGCTCATTTGGAAAACGCGCAGGAAAGAGACTCAGCCAGTCTAAAGCGGGAAGGAACGAGGGTCAACGTGCCCAGGGTCAACATGGCGAAGACCGATATACCCGAGACCGCAACGGGTGGAAAATCGCGCACACCGAAACTGGGCCAGCACTTTTTGGCCAGCGAATCGGCTGCGCTGCGGATCGTGGAGGCGCTGGGCGATGTTTCGCAGGCCACGGTGCTGGAGATTGGACCGGGCCGCGGCTCGATCACCGGAATCCTCGCTCAAAGGGCGCAGCGGCTGATTGCCGTGGAACTCGACCGCGTGCTTTCCGCCCAGCTACGCATGAATTTCTCGTTGCAGCCGAACGTGGAGATTATCGAAGGCGACTTTCTGAAGATTGAACTGGACACGGTGTTTGGGCCCAAGCCGGGATTGTTGCGGCCCGGACTGCACTTCTTGCCCGAACCGGCGCGCGTGGTCGGCAATCTGCCGTACTACATCACGTCCGATATTCTGCTGCGGCTGTTTGAGTATCACCGCTACTTCTCGACGATGGTGATTATGGTGCAAAAGGAAGTGGCGGACCGGCTGGCCGCTGCGCCCGGCAACCGCGACTACGGCCTGCTAACGGCGACCGCCCAGCTGTATGGACGGATCGAGAAATTGTTCACGCTGCCGCCGACTGTGTTTTCGCCGCCGCCTAAAGTGCATTCGAGCGTGGTGCGGATTACGATCAAGCCGCGGCTGGAAGCGCTGGGTGTTTCGGAGGCGGAATTCATCGCTTTTCTGAAGCTCAGCTTTGGGCAGAAACGCAAGACGATCTGGAATAATCTGAAGGCGCGGTACGATGGAGACGCGCTGAAAGCCGCACTGGCGAAAAGCGGCATCAAGCCGAACATCCGGGCGGAAGCGTTGCCGCTGGAGCGAACGGCAGCGCTGTTTCGCGCGTTACGGGACGGAAACGCCTGATTTTTTGGACGAGCGAACGTTAGGAACCAGGATTAAGGGTCTCCAAGCGGCGAAGACCGCTGCCAATCGCCGGTTTTCGCGGGCGAGGGCGCCCGCGCCACACTTAAGCAGAGATTCTGGCAGCGAGGTCAACCATGACTTCTCTTGTTCGAACTCCGGCCGTCGCGGGACAGTTCTATCCCGGCCGACGCGAGGAACTGCTACGCGGGATTCGCGAGTATACGACCCCGACTGAAGCTGCCCGCGTGGCTGCGATTGGATGCGTGGTTCCACATGCCGGGTATATGTACTCGGGACATGTCGCGGGCGCCGTATTCTCTCGACTCGAAATCCCGGAGCATTGCGTCATCCTTTGCCCGAACCACACGGGCAGGGGCGTTCCGCTGGCGGCCATGACCGCGACGGCATGGGAAACGCCGTTGGGCGAGGTTGGGGCGAGCGCGGAACTCGGTTCGCAACTGCTGCGGCGCTTCCCTCTGCTCCAGGAAGACAGCGCAGCGCACCGCGCCGAACATGCGGTCGAAGTCCAGCTACCTTTCCTCCAGGCGGAACAGAAGAGCCTGCAGATCGTGCCGATTGCCGTCGGCACCAGGGACTATGACGTTCTCCGCGGACTGGGCGAGGCGCTGGCGGATGTGATCTCGGCGTCGGCGAACAAGGTTTTGATCGTCGCCTCCAGCGACATGAATCACTATGAATCCGACGCCATCACACGCGTCAAAGATCGCAAGGCAATCGAGCGTGTGCTCGCACTCGACGCACGGGGATTGTGGGAGACCGTGATGGAAGAGGACATCAGTATGTGCGGCTTCGGCCCGGCAGTCATCATGCTGACGGCGGCAAAGAAGCTGGGCGCCACTTCGGCGACGCTGGTGCGGTATGCAACCTCGGGCGATATTTCGGGCGACTATGAAAGGGTAGTGGGTTACGCGGGGATCATTGTGACGTGATCTTCGTGGCGCACTTACCGCAGCGGTGAAGCGCTGCGCCACCCAAAATCTCCTGGGACCGCTCGCCGCAACCACGCCAATTAGTGATGATCGACCGACCCAATCAATCGCTGGGCACGGGCGCGCGCCATATTCATTACGGACTGATCGGCAACGATCTGCTCGAGAATCGGCTGAATCGCGGTCCCTTCCGTCAGCTGGTTGTTCCTGGCCATCTCCTCCATGCGCTTAAGCTCCGCGTCGAGGGCGAGCTTCTGATAGCGGTGGTCGTAATCCAGACGATGTCCGAACTCCAGGGTGGCGGAAAGATTCTGGAAGAGCGTGGTGAGTTCCTGTACCGCGGAGTTTGAAGAATAGTTATAAACGGCCTCGCCCGTGGAGTTCTCGCTTGTATAGCGGAGCGTCTTCTTTCCGGAAAAGGCAACGTGCTTGCGGTGGGCATCGAGATCGGTCTGAAAGTATCCGGCCTTGGCTGCGAGGGCAAAAATTGTGGAGCGCGTTTGGGATGAAATGGCGAAGTCAAAATCAAAGCTGTCGGCGACATCCGAATCCGCGTTCAGGCGTCCCTTCGATTCGTAGTGATTCGGGCCGCTGGATGCGATGCGAATTGCATAGTGCTCCGGTTGCGACTTCGGGAAGTCCAGGGTGAAGGTGACGGCAGATGGGCTTTGGCCGGTGGAGTAGGCTTCACCGGAGGGCGCGGCCTGGCCGCTTGCATCGGAAGACTGCAATTGCGCGCAGGCTAGAAGTGAGGCAAAACCGAGGAGCCCGAGAAAGAGTAATGATCGCGGCATGGGGCCGCTGTAATGATTGGGGACGAGGGCGGGGAGTGTCAAGGAGTTCAGGTTTGGTGCGCGACGGCGCGCGCACTGCCTCGTTGGCGGTCAAGTGTGGCGGCGGTGTGCAGATGGCAGATCGCAATGGCAAGCGCGTCGGCCGCATCGGCCGGTTCGGGAACCTCATCCAGACGGAGAAGGCGAGTGACCATTTGCTGAACCTGATGCTTTTCGGCCTTGCCGTATCCGACGACGGCCGACTTGATGGAGAGCGGGCTGTACTCGGCGACCTCGAGGCCGGCCGAAGCTGCCGCCAGCATGGCGACGCCGCGAACCTGTCCCAGCTTCAAAGCGGATTTGACGTTGACGGCATAGAAGACGTCTTCGATGGCGACCTGACCGGGATGATGAGTGGCGATGAGTTCCGCAAGCCCGCTGGAGATGCGCGATAAACGCATGGCCATGGGTTGGCGTGGAGAAACTCGAATGGCGCCGCAGACAACGCAGACCAGGCGGTCGTTTGAGTTAGCGCCTCTGCCATCGGAGAGCAAATCGACGATGCCGTAGCCGGTGTATTCGGTGCCGCAATCGATGCCGAGAACGCGCATGCTGGTTTGAGTGTAACCTCTGGCGGCAAATTTTTGCCGGCACACTTTTTCCGGTACGCTTTTTCCAGTACACATCGGACAGAGTGAGCGCTGGTCTCTCGCGGGGTTCTGAATGCAAATGACCGCTATCTTCACGGTCTTGCCTGCCTCGAGCTACAGACGTGCCACCCTAGCGGCTTTTGCTAAATAGCCCGGCTGAGCCAATGCAGAATATTAAGCAGGAATCGGCGATCATCGTTGTCGCCGCGATTCATGCCGAACTTTATTCCGAGGGGATCGACTTGCGCGCTGAAAAGTGCGGCCTCACCCGATACGACCAGACGCCCTTTCTCAAAATTCAGGGCGAGTGCCTGAAAATGTCCTTTCGCCGGAAAACGGATTTTTCGTGATTCCCAGTCGTACGCATCATCGCTCAGGCAAAGCAGGGGAATTAGACCTGGCGGCCCCGATAATGACTGCCCGGTGAATGTGACCACGCGGTTCACTTGTTCACTCATGGAACGGCCATTCGTGATTGCGTTCTGTGCCAGCAGCCCATTTTGGCGCGAAAAAACCAACCGTTCGTTGTCCCATCCCTCGTGAAAATGGTCGTCGCGCGCAAATCGCAGATGCATGATTACGCCGAACTGCCTGGCGAGACGCGCGACCGCCGAGCCAAATGGGGCATGATCCGAAATCAGGAACAGCGATCCGCCCGCCCGCACCCACTGGACCAGTACCGCTTCTTCTTCCGGTGTGAACGCGGGACGCGCTTCGTGGTCGCCGGGGCCGGTTGCATCTGCAATCACGAGCACATCGACATCATTGAGCGTGTCCGCGGCGAAAGGTTGCTGGTTGCTCGATACGATGTAGCCATCGTTTCGCAGCAGGCCGGCAAATGGCTTGTAGCGGCCCGCTGCTGTATGGAAATTGCGATGCGCTTCATCCATCAGCACCTTGGGATGCCGGGTGCCAACCCCAGGAGGGTAGACTGGCGACGATACGCGAGTATCGAAATCCGGGTCGGAATGTTGACCTGTGCGGTCATACCACCACGCGAAACCGAGACCGGCCGCGAGCACCAAGACCACCATCAGCGCAACAGTCCAGAAGACTCGCATTCTTAGCCCCTTGGCAATACAAGCAGACAAGATTGTTTTCGGCAAAGCTTTAAGGCAGTGAAACGTCGCGGACTTTTGACATCATACCCATGCCTTGCGGTTGTTGGCGAAAAATCGCGATAGCAGTCATTGAGGGTCAATGAGCGTAAATGCCTTCCATGAGAAGGCCGGTCGGAGTCAAGTTGATTCTCTCGTTGTTTTATTGGACAAGGTTTTTCTCCGCCGAGTCGCCACCACTGTCGCCACCCTTCCATCCGCACTCTTCAGTGAGCGATTTGTTCGCTCGG
>CAWBQG010000002.1:0-1387500 GCA_963791085.1 uncultured Acidobacteriaceae bacterium
CAGTGGAGTAGTGGCACATGAATACGCAAGCGCTTTTAGATCTGCATCCACTCGTAAACGAGGGGCGAGCCTGATGACCGCGCCGCGTTCAGACGCGCTCGTGCTCTTCGGTGTGACGGGCGATCTTGCCCACAAGATGACCTTCCCGGCACTCTATGCGATGGCGAAACGAGGTGCCCTCAAGGTTCCGGTAATCGGCGTCGCCTTCCCGAACTGGAGTCTGGAGCATCTGCGCAAACGCGTGACGGACAGCATAAAGCGATCGGGTGAGATCGATAACCAGCGTGCCCTCCACCATCTTCTGTCCCTGTTCAGGTACGTAAGTGGGGACTACAAAGACCCGGGCACGTTCACAGTGATAAAAAAGGAGCTGGGTAGCTCTCGGCGCCCAGCGCACTACCTCGCTATCCCGCCTTCACTCTTCGAGACAGTGATCAAAGCACTCGGTGCCGCGAACCTGGCCGAGCATGCGCGCGTCATTGTCGAAAAGCCGTTCGGACGTGACCTGGCCTCGGCGCAGGAGCTTAACCGGGTCGCCCATTCGGTGTTCCCGGAAGACTCGATCTTCCGCATTGACCACTTTCTCGGGAAGGAGGCAATCATGAATATCCTCTATTTCCGCTTCGCCAATTCTTTCCTGGAGCCCATCTGGAATCGCAACTACGTGGCCAGCGTCCAGATAACCCTATCCGAGGATTTCGGCGTCGGGGACCGCGGCGCGTTTTACGAAACTGCCGGGTGTCTGCGCGACGTCATCGAGAACCACCTCTTCCAAATCGTCGCGCTACTTGCCATGGAACCGCCAGCCGGTAGGGACTTTGGAGCCGTGCACAACGAGAAAGCCAAGGTCTTTCAAGCCATGCGCCCTCTGACGCCCGACGACTTGGTGCGCGGGCAGTACGCTGGCTATCGGAAGGAGCCGGACGTGGCGAAGAACTCCGACGTCGAGACTTTCTGCGCCCTGCGACTTTTCATCGACTCATGGCGCTGGGAGGGGGTGCCGTGGTACTTGCGCTCCGGCAAATACCTGGCCGACACCGCGACCGAGGTACTCGTCGAGTTGAAGCCACCGCCGCAGAGGCTTTTCGCCGACTCCGCGCCGACGACCGGCCCGGCCAACTACCTGCGCCTCCGGCTCTCCCCCAACTCGGCCATCGCCCTCGCCGCTCGCGTCAAGATCGCAGGGAAGGAGTTCGTCGGGGACCAACGAGAGCTTTATCTATTCGAAGAACAGCCGGGAGAGGAAACGCCTTACGAGCGACTTCTGGGCGACGCCATGACCGGTGATGGAGCACTCTTTACCCGTGAGGACGCGGTTGAGGCCGCCTGGACGGTGGTCGATCCAGTCCTTAAGACCCATCACCTGGCTTGCCCGTACAAACGCCACAGCTGGGGGCCGAAAGAGGCTGACGCGATTATCGGTTCAGACGGTTGTTGGGACAACCCCAGAACCGAGAAGACATCCGCCTCAGTTTGTGGAGCGACTACAAAGAGAACACCATGATTCTCGTCACCGTCCAACTGAATTAGGCCTGTACTTCAGCCATTCAGGCTCTTCTTCAGGATGGTGAGGCGAAACGAAAAGCTGAGGATTTCGCTGACGCCTCCGACGCCAAGGTTGCCAAGGCAACGGTCTACCGTTGGTGGCCGACCAAGGCCGCTCTGGTCGCCGACGCGTTCTCAGCCAGCTCCGACTACGAACTCCGCTTCCCGAACACCGGCTCCGTGCAAAGCGACCTGAGCCTCCAGATGAGGCAACTGATTCGCGTCTTCCGGTCCAAGCGCGGCAAGGCCGTGGCGGCGCTGCTCGCTGGAGGGCAATCGGATCCGGAGTTGATCGAGGCCTTTCGCGAGAGATTCTTGTAGCCTAGACGCAAGCAGGCTTATCAAACTCTGCAGCGTGGCATCAACCGCAACGAACTGCCCGCCGGCAGCGACCTCGACCTCGTCCTCGACTCGCTCTACGGGCCGATCTATATGCGCTTCCTGATCCGGCACGACAAACTCGACGAAAGCTTCGCCGACGAAATTTGTGCGCTGGTGCTGCATGGTCTGAAACGCAGCACGGCCCTGCAGATGGGTACGTGATTTGCGATTTTTTTTCAGAAACTGAATCTGCCCAGTCAGCAGTTGTACCGGAAATGGATAGTTGCGGCCCTTAAAAAGACACCTGCAGGTCTTTTCCTGGGTGCTGCACAATCCGCCTATTCGCCTTGGGCGGACCTGGACAAATAGCACTCGACGCAACATGGTCCACACCGGCGGAGCTTTGCTGCAAAGGGCGCGGCGCCGGGATTCGGTTTTACTCCTCAGGCGGACAGCGACAATTCCATCTGCTTTGGTGGCAGTATCTGGGGCACATACCTGCGCAGGAAGGATCGGTCGAATTCGTTGACCAGCCGAGGATCATCGCCGGCTCTCATGATCACAAATGTTTCGAAGCACAACGATGCATCGGAAAGCGGCTTTACGACCACACCGTCAGCGCGAAGGCCGCAGGGCCGTAGGTTTGGTTAGGATCTCTCCAGTCGTTCGCCGCGGGGTTTAGACCGCTACGCTGTGTGCCCGAAAGTGTAGATTTCGGTACCAGCTTCAGACTGCAGTTTGCGCGGCTTGAAGCAGTGTGTTTTCAGCTTGGGCGAGAGCGGGTGCAACCGAGGATTCTGGTACAGCCCCTTGTGGTCAGCAAGGTATACCGGGCTGACCATCAAAATGCGAAAATTTGAGTCAATAAATTCAGCCGGTTGCGACGACTGCTGCGACACCCTTTTTGACCATCAGGTTGCAAGCTCTAGAAAACAATAACAAGGAATCTTGAACCTGCTATAACACGTTCTCATTGCCCCGCTCGGTCTCAATTCAAACGGGAAACGGCAGATTCAAGCCGTTCCAATACCTCTATCAGTTCCACGATCTTATCGAGTCGGGCGTCACACTCTTTCGCCTCCTCAGCACTCATGCCCATAAAAATAGCCTCTTGCAGAGCTTGGGTCTGTTCTAAGCTGAGACGATTGATTTCCTCTCTGACGCTACGAATCGCGCTCACATGCAGGGAAGGTAGGTCCATCGAGATCATCGTCCTTTCCCGAGAGGCGGATAGGCAGGATTTGTCTTCTAGGCTCCTCCGGATTGAACGGTTGGTCGATACTCTGAATAATGTATTTGCCTTCCGGACATTTCCATCCCGAAATAAGCTAAAGCCGACACTCGGCATTTTCTTGCGACTAGCAGTTCGCGATCCCTCCACGCATCGCAGCTTGATCTCGGTCACAGCATGGTCGAGCTTCGCTCATGCCGCCGTTATGGGCGTGCAGCCATTCCAAAACTGGGTCGCACGCGGAAAACTGATCGGGTCGGTTGTGCTTGCCCTGATCGGTGTAGCCCTGATCGCACTGGCTCCGGCGAAGCGAACTGTTCATTGACTCGCACGTGAGGCAAGCCTACGATTCTCTTTGGGAAAAAGTCTCCCATGGCTAACGAATCCCCATCGTCCTCCGGTTCCCCAGCCGCTTCTCCAACTCGGAAGTTCGGAGCTAACCTAAGAACCTTCCTCACCGCTGTGATGGGGCTGCTAAGCGTTTTGGTGTTCGGACTTGCGGCGGAAAGAAGAAATGTGCTCTGGCTATGGATAGGATTTATCTGTGCGCTGGTTGCGGGATTTTTTGTTCAACTGCTAATCAACCGGGAGAAACAGGATGCTTCTAACCAGCTCCGTTAACTGAACAAACTGAACACGCTAAGGCGCGTCATCTTTGGAGCCGCCATTGTACTTGTTGGGTACGGGATCAGGCGGGAACTTGGTCGTGCACCGTAATGGTTTCGTAGAGAAACGAGAGTCCCTCGCGGCACGAGCCAATTCCGATCATGCAAAGAGAAAGGACCCAGAGCAGGTTCTCTCTGGGTCGATTCCATCGCGTTAAGCTCAGTACCGTCGCTCCATGATCTGAGAGTTAGGTTTCCCTGTTGGCTCTTTGCCGTGCTCGCTGCGTACATGCTTCAACATGGCATCTGCGGCCTGCGTGCGACGGTTACCGAACCTGTCATCGAATTCGTTAACACGCTCAACGTGCGAACAGTGCTGGCAGTGCAGAATTACACCTTCGATCTTGCCGGTGGTGATCGTGTACATGATACCGAGCATACATGCTGCCTCTTGCCAACCGTTATGAGCGCCATCGCTTTCCGATTACCTTCGTATTGGAAGGAGAATGCGTACCACAAATGAAGTCTCAGGAAGCTGGGTGACAGCGGAATCAGCGACGGAGCGGGCTGTTTTCTGATGCGCCTATGCTTTGAATTCCCTGCCGCGACATGCTCTGCTAATTTATCCCTATGCCACGCCCCATCGGAGAGCGCATTGCCAAGCTGCGAAAAGAGATTGCGCAACTCAGTGACGAGAACCTCCAGTACTTGGAAAAGGGCAAAAAGCCACCCGGCGCAGGGGATCACGAACGCCGACTGCAAAGATTGCAGGAAATCCTCGAAGAGTTGGCGTCGTTGACGGACTGGAAAAAGACGTGAGCATGCCGTAGCCACATACCCAACCGTGTCCTCGTTGACTCGGCTACCTCACATCCTTAGTATTGCCATCCAGAGTTCCTGCGCCACTCATGATCGGTCAAACCATCTCGCACTACCGCATTGTCGAGAAGCTGGGCGGCGGTGGAATGGGCGTCGTCTACAAAGCTGAGGACACCGAGCTTGGGCGCTTCGTTGCCCTGAAATTTCTCCCTGAGAACCTAGCCCAAGACCCACAGGCTCTGGAGCGTTTTCGGCGGGAGGCACGGGCTGCGTCTGCGTTAAACCATCCCAACATCTGCACCATCCACGAGATTGGGAAACACGAGGGACAGTCTTTCATTGCCATGGAGTTTCTGGATGGCGCAACCCTCAAGCACCGCATTGCGGGGCGTCCGATGGACACCGAACTGATCCTGTCTGTCGGCATTGAGATTGCGGACGCGCTAGACGCGGCACACGCCGAGGGCATCATTCACCGTGACATCAAGCCTGCGAACATCTTCGCCACCAAGCGCGGGCACGCCAAGATTCTCGACTTCGGCTTGGCTAAGGTCACACCCGTTCTAAACAGCGAGGGTGCGACTGGGACGGCAGAACAATCGACCTTGGAGGAGCATTTGACGAGCCCCGGATCGACAGTAGGCACAGTCGCTTACATGTCGCCGGAGCAGGTACGAGGGAAGGAACTCGATGGTCGCACGGACCTATTTTCCTTCGGCGTCGTCCTTTACGAGATGGCTACAGGCACGCTGCCATTCCGAGGCGAAAGTTCGGGAGTCATCTTCAAAGCCATACTGGACGGATCGCCCACGTCGATGGTGCGGCTGAATCCCGACGTACCTCCCAAGCTGGAAGAGATCATCAATAAGGCACTGGAGAAAGACCGCGATCTGCGCTACCAGCACGCAGCCGACATGCGAACGGATTTGCAACGGCTGAAGCGGGACACGGACTCTGGTAAGTCGGCGGCTGTGTCTGAGTCAGCACCCGTTTTTCGCAAAAGGCGGCTCCGATGGATCAGTGCGGGGGCTGTTGGCGTTGTCGCCGCGATGGTAATCGCCCTCTTTTTCTGGCAGTCTAGGCATCCCGCTGCCCTCACCATTAATTCTGTTAATCCGAAGGCTATTGCGGTGTTGCCGTTCCAGAATGCGGGCTCCGACAAGGACACTGATTTTCTACGGCTCGCCTTGCCAGATGAAATTGCGAATACGCTGAGCTATGTGCCGTCGTTCTCGATCCGTCCATTTGCCACAACGAGCAAGTACAACGGGCCGAACTTGGACTTGCAACAAGCCGGTCGGGAGATGGGAGTGACCTCCATTGTGACGGGACACTACCACACTGAAGGTAACCAGTTGGAGGTCACACTGGAAGCAGTGGATGTCGCGAATAACCGCAGTGTTTGGCGGGATACCATCGACGTTTCCGCTTCGGACAGAATCTTGATGCGACAGCAAGTCACGTCGCGGGTACGTCAAGGCCTTGTCCCTGTGCTTGGCGGATTGTCGGCTTCTGGGGAAGCAGGAACCCGCCCCAAGAACGAGGAAGCCTACGACCTGTATTTGCGCAGTATCGCAGTTCCGCGTGATGTCGCGCCGAACAGGGATGCAATCGCGATGCTGGAGCGTGCTGTGGGCATTGATCCAAGCTACGCACCTGCTTGGGAGGCTCTGGGGCTGCGCTATTATTACGACGCTTCCTATGGTGGTGGCGGCGAACAGATGTTAAGGCGTTCGGACTCGGCCTTTGAACGCGCTCTCGATCTCGATCCAAACCGGACCCTTGCGGCTGGGCAATTGATCACCAGTCATGTTGAACGCGGCGAACTCCTTAAGGCATATTGGGCGGCGCAAGCGCTCGTGAAACGTCGACCGGAGAGCGCCTCGGCCCACTTCACTTTGGGATTCGTACTGCGCTATGCCGGGTTACTGGATGATGCGGCCCAAGAATGCGGGACTGCTTTGAAGCTGGATCGCGGAAATTATCAGTTCCGCTCGTGCGCTTGGACCTTCGCACAGAAAGGGCAGGCAGAGAGGGCGCTGGAGTTTGTCCGCCTCGATGCAGGTTCGGAATGGGCTGCAAGGATAACGGCTTTCATTCTCGTGGGCCAAGGCAAGCTGGACGAGGCACGCCAAACGATTTCGAGAACGTCGGACGCTCCTCTGATGGGGCGCGATGTGTTCCAGTCCTGCCTTGATCCCCAGCAGAAATCCAACTTGGATGGAGCCGCTCAAAAACTCGAAATGGCCGCGCTTGCGGGAGCCGACTCGGAGCCTCGGTATAACTTCGGAGCCCTGCTTTCCTACTGTGGTCAAAAGGACGCCGCCCTGCGGTTGCTGAAGAGTGCTATCGAACAAAACTACTGTGCACATACCGCCTTGCAAACCGACCCGTTGCTTGTGAAGTTTCGAGGAACTCCTGAGTTCAGCGGATTGCTATCGACAGCGAAAGAGTGCCAGAACAGGTTTTTGGCGCAGCGAGACCAGAGTCCATAATGAAACACGCCGACCCCGACATCCCCATCCTGAAGGAAGCTAAAGCCGAGTAGGCCAAGCCGCAATAACCTGCCTTGAAAAGGTCGCTGTTCTTGCGGATAATCGCACTCGCCCATGGCACGCCGTTCGCCATCGCGCAGCCGACGCAAGCCGGTCTGATTCTGGCTGGTTTTCGAGTAATCCGAGAGCGACAGCGGCTTATAATTTGCAACAAGCAGTGATTTTTGTGGGGTGAAACCATGACTATGACCGTCGCATCAACCACGAGCGTTAACGTCAGGCAGGCGGTACCCTTTTTCGGCGTGACCAACATGGAAGCGTCGCTGCGGTTCTATGTTGACGGGCTTGGCTTCAAAATGCAGCACAGGTGGATTCCGAATCGTGAGGAGGACAAGCCAGACGGTAGGATTCGTTGGTGCTGGCTTGAGCTTGGGGATGCCGCCATCATGCTTCAGGAGTTCTTGCCGGAGCACCAACCGAAGGAAACGCTGGGCACTGGAGCATCGGTCTCTTTCATGTGCGAAGATGCGCTGGCGTTCTATCGCGAGTTCAAATCACGTGGAATACAGACGCGGCAACGCCCATTCGTGGGCAATCGTCTTTGGGTAGTGCCGCTCACCGACCCCGATGGCTACCGCATTGAGTTCGCAAGCCCAACCGATGCGCCAGAGGAAAGCGAACTAGCAGAATAGCAGCGAAAACGGCAGCCCTTAGCCCATCGGCGAATCGCAGCCTGATCGCTTTCACGGCGTGGTCGAGCTCCGCTCAGGCTGCCATCATGTCGCTCCAAGCATTTCACAACTTCATTGCACGAGGCGAGTTGATCGGATCGGCTGTGCTCGTGGTTATCCGTGTTGTCTTGATCGCACTGGTTCCGGCGACACAGCCTGTCGATAGGACATCTGCGGTGCGTAGGCTCGCCTCAGCGAGCACGAGGCAGTGTTCAAGGGACAACGAACTCACAGAACAGGCTGGAATCGTCTACTTCAGTAATGCGGGGTATAGCGTTCAGACTGGCAGCAAGCGTCTCAAAGCTCTGCCTATCCACAGTTGTTGCGCGAAAACCGTCCTTGCAGACAATCGTTCCGTTGCCTGTAGCTTGGTAGTCGATCTCGCCGATCAGGTGGTGTGCAGACTGAATTTCAAACCATTCCAGTCGATGCTCCCAGAATTGAGGAGCGTAGCTCGAAAACATCACCAGCCCGCCTGATTGGGTCACCCGAATCGCCTCTCGGAAAAGTTGCTGCCGATCAACCGCGAAGGCACAGATGCCATTCTGAATGCAAATAGTCAAATCAAAGGGGCGGTCGCGAAAGCCCATTTGAACGGCGTCCATGCAGGCGAGGCGTAGTGATGGTTTGCATCCCACATATTCCAGTGCCATGCGGAGGCTGGAGAGCGATGTGTCAATTCCGAACGCCACGCGCACTCTGGGAAGAAGCCGCTCAAGAACCCGTCCATAGCCAGAACCCAGTTCCAAGGCGAGCGTGGAGGGCGTCGTTCTTGCAAGGACGAACTCGATCTCCGCTTCGAGGTACGCTTTGATGCGAGGCGAGGCGAGATCATAGCAAGCGCGGAGACGTTCGGCAGCAAGCCTTTCAGTGTAGTAGCCGGGCATTGTGCGACTCTTGTCATGATAAAAGAACGCCCCTCGCAAGAGTCGCCGCACTCAGTTGTCGAAAGCTGGCGTTTGCACAAGCGTGCGCCGTTTGTTCGCCCTTCGCATTCCAAATTGTGGTCTTATGCGGAGAAACAATCGGCTATTCGCGTTGACCATGACGACAAATGATCAATAAAGGCGGAATTCGACCTCAACGTTGATCTGAGTCGCGACCGGCACGCCATCTTTCGTCGCGGGTTCAAATTTCCAAGTCTTGACGGCATCGATTGCTTTGTCGTCTAGCCCCTTCCCCAGCGACTTCTGCACGTTGATATCTCGCGGCTTGCCGTCAGCGCCAACGATCAACCAAAGCACGCATGTTCCTTGGAACTTGGCTTGGCGTGCCTCTCTTGAATACTCCGGGTCGGGTGCGTAAATTGCACGAGGCGGGCGAATGCCGTCCGGTAACAAAATGTGGTCGGCTGCCTTCTTGTACCATGCCTCTGCTTCGGACTGATCTGGGGGAACTCCGAGCCCTTTCTCGTATAGTGATCCAATCTTGGTTTCCGCCCGATCATTTTCTTGATCCGCCGCCTTGCGGTACCAAGTCATGGCTTTGGCGTAATCTTGGGTAACTCCGAGTCCTTGCTCGTAAAGGTAGCCGATGTCAGTCTGGGCTTCGCTGTCCCCTGTATCGGCTGCTCTGCTGTACCAAGCCATCGCGTCGGCGTAACCTTGCTCAACGCCCAAGCCGCCTTGGTAAAGCCAGCCAAGCTGGACTTGCGCCTTGGCGTTCCCGTGCTCCGCAGCCGATTGATACCATGTGGCTGCCTCTGCGTAATCCTGTTTGACTCCCCAGCCGTTCAGGTAAAGGTCTCCAATGTCAGCCAAGGCGTCACCATTTCCTTGATCCGCCGATTTGCGGAACCACACCATTGCTTCAACGTAGTCTTGCTTGACGCCGAGTCCATTCTCGTAAAGCCACCCGATGTTGGCTTTAGCGGCGGCATTATTTTGATCGGCGGACTTACGAAACCAAGCCATTGCAGCAGCGTAATCCTTTTGAACTCCGTATCCCTTTCTGTATAGCCACCCGAGATTCACTTGACCTGTGGCATCGCCCTTTTCTGCTGCTTTGCGGTACCAGTTTGCTGCCTCGGCATAATCCTGCTTGACTCCCCATCCGTTCTGGTACAGCCAGCCAATATTGTTTTGGGCTGCCGCGTTGCCCTGATCCGCCGCCTTGCGGAACCAGATCACGGCGTTGGCATAGTCCTTCTCATTCAAGTAGTCATTTCCGAGGCGCAATTGGCCTTGCGGCGTTGTCGGCTGCGGTGAGGACGCATTCTGAGCAAACACGGCGGCGGAAAGCACACACAGGAGCAGGAAGAAGAGTTTCTTACGCACGGGTCGAACCTCAAAATCCGGTTACCATTGTAGTTCCTACGACACGAGAATAAGAGATGCCATCGTGGAGAGCTAACGAATAGTGAATGCCGCAGTCATCATAATTGTCGCCATCGCCGCCTCAGGCGTTCTCATGATGCGGTTTCGCAAGCGGTGGCTCGCGAAGATCAACATCGCGATCACAAACCGGATAACGGGACTGTTCGCAGGCTGGCTTCCCGGCTTCGGCATCCTGACCCACCTCGGACGAAAGTCCGGCAAGGTCTACCGCACACCCATAAACGTCTTCCCAGCGCCGAACGGCTTCATCATCGCCCTCACGTACAGCAGCCAATCGGAGTGGGTGAAGAACGTCCTAGCGGCGGGCGGCTGCGAACTAAAGACTCGTGGGAAGGAATACTCGCTTTCCGCGCCGAAGGTTGTGCGTGATCCTACGCGGCGGCGATTCCCGATTCCGGTGCGGTTCGTGTTGAGAATCGTGGGTGCAGACGAGTACATGGAGCTTTCGGTTCGTTAGGGGGCATTGCAGCGCCTTTTTCAAAGTGCAAGTCTAGTGGTACCCGGCAAATTTTCTCCTACGAGGTTAAACTTCGACGATGGACAAGAAGGAAATCAATTCTCCCAAATTGACAGCCAACTTCCTCTTCTGGGTTTGTGGCGTTGGCGGCGTCTTGCTGGTCGTCTTGTTGGGACACTTCGTTTGGAAAGTGTTCTGAGAAATCTCGCCCAATTCGTCTCAGCGATTGCCGATGAGTAGGGCGAGGAGCAGCAACAGTGACAGCCCGATGTTGGCAATACTGTTAACCCGAACCCTATGACTGCTTGCCGCCGACGGGAACATCAAGATTTCAAAGATCGGCATCAATCTGTCCGGCCAGAGAAGTCCTGCGAGTCCGAACGCTAGCCCCAATTCGACAATGAAGCCCGCTACCATTCTGTAGGAGATGTATTCCGCCATGGAACTGTTTTCAGCAACTAAACCTCCGTTCCGAGCTTGAATCCAAATGTTGCGAGAAGATCAGGAGGAACATATTTGTCATTCTTGTTTCGGTTGACCCACGCTTTTAGTTCGGTTGA
Organism: uncultured Acidobacteriaceae bacterium; assembly: GCA_963791085.1. GTDB lineage: Bacteria > Acidobacteriota > Terriglobia > Terriglobales > Acidobacteriaceae > Acidiflorens. The sequence continues at coordinate 11,101 of CAWBQG010000002.1, forward strand.
TGCGGCATATTGCTCAGGGGTCAAGCACAAAAACTGTACGAACTGCTCGAAGGAACTCTGGGTTGGTTGCGGGTGACCTATGCGGCATGGATTAGTGAAAAATGAATGGGGCTTTCGGTTCGACATCTTGACCTCGGAGATTGGCTTACGATAACGCCGGGATCACGGTGCGAAGGGTATTTGCGGATACGGGGCATGGTGATGGCGATCACAGCTCACATCCGGACGGTATCCCTCCTTAGGATTTGCCACACGTCAGTGAAGGAGCACCACCGGTGATATATGGCGGGGCTCCGGCTCGGGTGACCAACGTGTCCTCTCTTTGTGGAGCCCCGCTCGGCGATATTTCAGATTGAGGAGCTAAGTGTTATATTTTCGGTCGAGCCGGGAGGTCAAATCGAAAATTCCGGCTGACAGCGATGGCACGGAGGATGGGCATGGGATTCCTCGCTTGGATTGTGGTTGGACTGATTGCAGGTTGGCTTGCTGGTCAGGTTATGAAGGGCGGTGGCTACGGCGTACTCGTGGACATCATTCTAGGAATCCTCGGTGGAGTTGTCGGCGGCTGGGTCTTCGGACTCTTGGGAATCTGGCCGGGAGGGGGCATAATCGGTTCCATCGTTGTGGCATTGGTTGGAGCTGTGATTTTGGTCTGGATTTCGCGTCAGCTGAAGAAAGCGTGAAGAAAGACCAATCCTCTCCCTCCCTGCCTACTGCTTGGGAGGGTGACGCCTGTCTCATATTGGGCAATCGGCGTGACTTCCTTGCTCTATGACAAACGTCAACTGGACGCGTCGTCCCTCAGTATCACTTCGTCAAACACTAGAACTGGTCTCATAAATGGTTGCTGAACCTACTTAGCTATTTTCTGCGTGTAGAAAAATAGGCAGAAGGAGGGCATGCGAGGACGATGGGAACTCAGCGATGCCCAGTGGCAACTGATCGAACCGATCTTGCGACCGAAGCGACGCTCCGATGGTCGAGGTCGTCCGTGGCAAGACACACGAGCAGTCCTCAACGGGATTTTGTGGGTCTTGGGGACGGGGGCACAGTGGCGCGAACTGCCCAAGAAGTATCCGCCGTACCAGACTTGCCATCGTCGTTTCCAGCAATGGGTGCGGGAGGGCAAGTTGGAACGCATCTTGCGTACCTTGGCGGAGGAGCTGCAGGCCCGAGGAAAATTGCAACTGGAGGAGGCTTTCATCGATGCCTCCTTCACGGGGGCAAAAAAGGGGGCCTCGCGGTCGGGCCCACCAAACGCGGCAAGGGAACGAAAATCATCGCTCTCGCCGATGATCACAGTCTTCCTCTCGCCGTTAGTATCGAAAGCGCTTCGCCGCACGAAAGCCAACTCGTCGAAGGCGTCCTCGGACACAGCTTCCTCGACACCCTCCCGCCGCGATTGATCGGCGACAAAGCGTATGACAGTGACCGTCTGGATCGTGACTTGGCCGAGCGTTACGACATCGAGATGATCGCACCCCATCGCGGAGAGCGCCGGACGCCGACGCAAGATGGTCGTCCTTTGCGCCGCTACCGCAGACGTTGGCGAGTGGAACGACTTTTCGCTTGGCTCCATCATTTTCGTCGGCTCGTGATCCGTTGGGAGTACCACGTCGAGAACTTCTTCGGCATGGTTCGTCTCGGTTGCATGCAAATCTTGCTCAGGTATTTATGAGACCAGTTCTAGTTTTTTTCGAGGAACGCTGACGCGAATGCGATATGCTTTCCTAGCTTATTGTCATGCCACGCCCCATCAGAGAGCGCATCGCCAAGCTGCGAAAAGAGATTGCGCAACTCAGTGACGAGAACCTCCAGTATTTGGAAAAGGGCAAAAAGCCACCCGGCGCAGGGGATCACGAACGCCGACTGCAAAGATTGCAGGAAATCCTCGAAGAGTTGGCGTCGTTGACCGACTGGAAGAAGACGTAAACATGCCGCCATCACACGCGCAACCGCGTTCTCGTTGACTCAGCGTTCAAAGCACGCCTAGGATTGCCCTCCAGAGTTCCCGTGCCACCCATGATCGGTCCGACACGGTGTGGAAGATCGACTTCGGCTCAGCCACGTCCTTGAGTGTTGCAGTTCACCGTCCCGTTTACGCTCGACCCATTTTTCTCCACCGTGAAGCGGAATCCTAACTCCGCTTCGACTCGAACCGGAGTTCCATTCACCACATAGGGGTAAAAGCGCGATTTCTCAAGCGCCTCCTTGCTGGCGGCGATCAGCAACGGATCGCCTCCCATCGCTTGGGCGCTGACGATTTTTCCTGTCTCATCCACTTCGATGTTGATCCACACTTCTCCCTGAATGCCCTTCGACATCGCTTCATCCGGATATACTGGCATAACTTTATGCTCGAACCTCCCTAGCATGACGCTCGTGCGGACTCGAACTGGGGTTTTTGCCTGTGCCGGATTATCCGGTTCCTGCGGGGGCTTGCTCTGAGCCGAACCGGGCAAAACGCCCAGAGTCATGAAAAGGATCGCGCTGGCGGAAATTCGAAGCCACATAAACCCTCCATTGTTGTGCACCACTCAGATGCCAAGGAATGTGGGCAGAGTTGTTCTTAGTTTTTTTACCACATTTTAGGGACTTGCCAAGAACAGATATTGCTCGGCGTTGAACTCAATTTGCTGCGGCTTCTGCTATCAACTTCTTGATATGCGACCAAACGGCAAGACCGCAACGCATGAAGAGGTTAAGAGACAATGTGAGGTCCTTTAACACGTCAACTCTATTTCAATCCCAAGTCGCTCAGGATCTTGGGATGTTCTTCGCCCGAGGCCAGGATCTGATGACACGCCGAGCAGTCATTGGTGATTGTTTGGCCATCGGCGCTGGTGTGGCTGCCATCATGGCAGCGGAAGCAGCCCGGTGAATCGTTGTGCCCAAGATTATTCGGGTGCGTGCCCCAGGTCACGTGCATGTCGGGAAAGATATTGCGCAGGTAGATATTCGCCACTTCCTGGCCCGCTTGCTGCACGTCAGTGCGCCGCGCTCGATCGATTTCAGGGTAATTAGTTTGATAAAACCTGGTTATTTCACCAGTGATGCTCTGCCGGGCCACTTCGCGACTGGCGTAATTCACCTTGAGGACTTCGACCGCCTTCTTCTTGATATAGGGAAGGACCGCGCTAATTCGGCCTATCGACATTTGCTTGTCCACTGCGTTCTCCGGCAGGTCGAAGGTATGCGTGGGGCGATTATGGCAATCCACGCAATCCATAACGCGGTGATCGCCCTTATCCAGTTGTTCCTTGGTTGCCTTCGCATCGGTCGACAGGAATTCGGTGGTCTTGCCGTTATCGTCGGTGTAATCCACGAGGGGAATGGTCTGGCGCTCGTCGTCCGTCGAAATGTAGCGGATACGGACACCATCGGCCAGGTGGTGACCGTGAATGCCAACCGAGCCTTGCCAGGTGCGACCGCCAACTTTCATCAGGAACACATCGGTCTGCGGCGTGTTTTTCTCGTCGTCCTGGTAGCTCGTGTTCACCAGGAATTTGTCGCCGGTGAAACGTTGCGGCCAGTGACACTGCTCACAGGTGGCTTGCGCGGGGCGCAGGTTCTGAACCGGCGATGGAATGGGGCGCGGATAGGTGTGAAACGCTACGGCATAGACCTGCTTCAATCCGGAAAGCTTGGACCGAACGAACCAGGTTGCCCCCGGACCGATGTGGCAGGCCACACAGTCCACCCGGGAGTGAGGGGAATTCTGATAGGTCGTGTATTCAGGCTGCATTACGACGTGACAAGTTGCTCCACAGAAATTCTGTGTTTCCATGTACTGCACGCCACGGTACGCTGCGGTCCCAGTAATGAGAAGATTGAGAACGGTCGCCAACGCCACCCACTCAAAGGTCCGCCGCACCACGGGAAGGTGCAGATCGATGGCGGGGAACGTCTTCGGCAGTTTTCCACTGGCGCGCAGACTCCGCAGCCTTATCAAAATGCCAAGTGGGATTAGAAGCAGGCCGAGAACGAAGATTCCGGGAAAGATCAGAAAGAACAGGATGCCAATATAAGGATGCGGCGGACCGGGCAAGAAAATCTCGTAGAACCAGAAGGCGACGGTCGTAAGCGCCGTGCTTGTAGTAATCACGGCGCCCACCAGTGTGACTGTGTTCTGGCCCAGAAAATAGACGGGTTGCGACCAGCCTCGGATTCGTTCTCGCAGATTCATGGAACAGCTACCCTCTTTCCTTGTAGCTTCTATGCGGTGCTGCGATGACGCTCTCGACTAGGAGGCAGATATTCTCGGCCACGCTGAACAGCGCGCCTACTTTTTGAGGGTCCGGATATAGGCGACCAGTCCCTTAATGTCCTCCGGCTTAAGAGACGCTCCATACTTGGGCATTTTGTTTTTGCCGTTCGTGATGATGCCGGTGAGTTCCGCGTCCGATATTCCCTGCACGGCGGCGGCGGTGAAATCATGGGCGCCCATTTTCGTACCCATTGCCGAACCGGCTCCGTCGGCGCCATGACACGCGGCACATTTTCCTTTGAAGAGCGTTTCCGATGCGCTCTGCGCTTGTGCCGATAATGAGAGAACAAACACGATGGCGATCGCCGTCGCTGTGACAAAGACTTGAATCCTAGCCATTTTCATAATTCATGCTCCCCTTCATGTTGATGGCATCCAACATTTAGCCAAAGACCGATAACTTACGCCATTCACCTATCTCGACTGTTCAAAATTGCTCACTTTTAAAAAAAAGAGGACCGTATCGATCAGGAATCAGAAGGCGTAATGCACTCCAACGGTTACGTTGTTTGCATGGAAGCTCCGAGGAGCCGTGAACCCGTAGGTCGGACCGCTCATCGCAGTATTTGGCAGGGTGCTGCAGGGCACGACCAGAGCCGGCATAGTGGGCGTCGGAAGCGTGCTGGAGGGATTGCAATACTCTGCTCCCGAAGGACCGCCCTCGCCGTAGCCGAAGTAGTCATACTCGCCCTTCCAGATCAGATTCTTTCGCATCGCATAGGAGAGATTCACAAAAGGCGTCTGGTAGGTAGAGACCAGCGATCCGTTCACATCGCGCGGATCGTTGAAAAAGCGGCTGCCGTTGACCGAGCTTATTCGGTAGCCGATGTTGGAGTGGAACTTGTCGATCGGCGAAAGAGCCAAGGCCACTGACGCGTACTGCGTTGGAGCGTTCATGAAGTCCCTAGCCGGACCAAAAGTATAAGGCCCCGTTCCCCCGCGGGGAGGCGGAGACGGGCAAGCCGTGCCGGTGGGCGTCCCGGCGCCCGGTATGGTCGGGCTTGAAGCGGTGCCCAGGAAGCAGATATTGGTCGCCGTGTACACGTCGATGTAGGCATAGCCGATGTCGAACCCGTAGTGCTCGTTCGGCATCAAGTCGGCGTTCAAACTCACCGTGCGGCTATGATCGACGTGCTGGAGCGGGCCATCAACGGACGCTATGCCTGTATTGTTCGTATTGTTGTGGCGCTCGAGGTCATTGTACGCGCCAGAGAACGTTGCCCAGGTCTTCGGCCGGTAAGTGGTGTGAATTCTGTAATGCTGAAGCTCGCGGGGTGCGACCGGGGTGATGACATTGTCGGCGTACAGAACCTCGACCGAACCGTTGACGTGCCAGTTGTTCGCCGGCTGCACAGCGACACCGAAGGTTCCGCCGTTCTCTTTGATGGCGAAGTTGGAGATGCCGGACAGGTATCCCGTGGTGTTCGCGGCACCTTCCCCGATGTCGTGCTGCTGGTGGTGATAGGTGAGCGTGAACATGATGCGATCCGTAAGGTCGTACGTCGCTGTGAGGTTGTTCGTGATGAACTTCTGGCCGAAGAAATCAAACAGGGGCGTAGCGACCATCGGACTGCCTTCAAACGTAGGAGTTCCCGCGACCGCCACCGTGGTCGTTAACGCCGTGCTATTGATGTTCGGGGTTGCGGCAGTCACGGTGGTTAGACTCGTAATGTTGGCAACTCCCGGCTGGTGCACATTCGAGTAGTCGATCTGCTCGGAGATGCTGAGCTTTTTCAGCGCCTGCCAAGTGACGCCGTAGTCGGTGGCGATCGCTTCCCGCTTGGCGTGGGCGTTGCCGGCATAGGTGGTCTCGCGGTTCGTTCCCGCCAGGCCCTGGAAGTCGTCGTAGTAGTTCGCCAGGTTCGTGTTCGCCTTGGTGTAGCGAACGTTGCCGCTCATCGTAACGTTCTTAATGCTGGAGCTTTGGAACCGGAAGATTTCGGTCGGGAAGATTTCGCGGGTGGGCTGGGAACGCGAATAGCTGGTAATCACATTACACGCCGGATCGACGATCGGCAGACCGTTCGGAGTCTGCGCCGGGGAAATTGGGGCGGGTCCAACACCGGCGTTGCAGGTGATGCCGACCGGACTGTTAATCGGATTGTCGTAGCTCTGGAGCACTGCAACCCTTTCTCCGTTCGCTTCCTGAAGGTTGAAATACTGGGGCGCCATGCTGAAAGAGGAATCGCCCTTGTAGTGAGTGACCTGCTCTTCATAGGTCAACCGGGTTTGCGAGACGGGCTTCCACTCGACCGATCCCGTCCAGTCATCCGTGCTGTTGCGCTGATACTCCTGGAGCAGCACGTTGTTGTAGCCGCCAACAAAGAAACCGCTGGGCGTCAGGCTCGGGCCCTGGAAGACGTTCTGCGAGTAGCCGGCGCGGAACGTCACCTTCGATAGCGGAAGCAGTGTAACGTTGGTGTCCGTCATGCGGCGCACCGAGTTGTTCATAAACGGCGACTCCGTCACCTGCGGCCACGCGTAGGAACCCGTCGGCGCCGCGGGCGGACCGATTGGAATCGACTGGCCAGGCGGCAGGTTGGGATTGCCCAGCAGGTTGTAGTCGAAGTACTGGCGGTCACGGCGGAACAGGCCGGAGAACTCGTAGAGCTTGCCCTTGGAAACGTCCAGCTTGGCAACGTTTTCCGGATCGCCGCCGAGCCCGCTGGCAAAGGCCTTCAAGTGATCAACGAGGGAGTTCTTTGTGCCCGGCAGCGCGCGCAGTTCATAAGTCTCGCCCAGTATGCGCGGACCGGACTGCTGGTTGACCAGAGTGTCGTACATGGTGCCGCTGCCGTCGACATTGGCCACATGTCCGCCCAGATCGATAGACTCATGAAGCGTGTAGCCGTCCGGAGCGGTCTGGTGAGACACAAATATTGGAACCTGCGCGACGGCAGTGCCCGTCGTCAAGCCCAAAATGGCTGCGGCCATGCCCCCGACAATGCATCGGGCCGCCGCAAGAGAATGTTTTTCGCTCAACCGCCGGGAAATCCATCCTGGGTTCATCATGAAAGCCTCAATTGAAAAACAGTGCTTCGTGGAGACCTTGAATTCCCTACACCCATTCGCAACGCGGCCGCGCCTCCGCAATTCCCCAAGCGCGTTGCCAGCCATGACTCCTACCGAAGGAACGCCGCATTCATGTTCGAGCCATGAATATAGGTATGGCAGTTCGTACAAGCTAAGTTTTCCGACGACCCCGCGCTCATTCCGTGAACCGTGTTGGCGGCTACGCCGCTGTGGCACTGGTTGCAGAGAGGGTTGATGGCTGGCATGTTCAGCAGCCGAGGGTTCTGGGAACCGTGCGGAGTGTGGCATCCCAAACACCCCTCGGCCTTGACCGCGACGTGTTCATAGACGAACGGCCCGCGCGTCTCGGTGTGGCACTTGGTGCAGATCGCATTCTGGTCCGCCGTGGACTTCAAGTTGTTGGCTCCGAAGGTGCCGTGCACGTCGTGGCAATCGCTGCACACGATCAAGCCTTCGTTTACCTTGTGGTGGAACGGCATATTGAACGCCGGCTTAGTGTCGGAGTGGCACTGGAAGCAGAGCGCAGGCTGCGGAGCCTTCAGCAGACTTTCTTCTTCCTTGCTCTGATGAACGCTGTGGCAGCTGATACAACTGACGTTCGCCTTGCCATGAGGCGAGCGGTCAAAGTTCGGGTGCGCTCCCGCGTGACAGGTCAGGCACTTGGCGTCCACCTCTTTGGCCGAGTGCTTCGCGGGATTGAATATCTTGGTTATGTCGCCGCCGCCGGCAACGTGGTCGGCGCCGGGACCGTGGCAGCCTTCGCAACCCTGGTGCGACGGTTCCTTGTTTAGGGTGGTCTTCCAGTGCGGCGTTTTTTCCCAGGCATTGTAAATTTCCTCGTGACAGGTCTTACAGTTGTCCGCTCCCACATACTTGGAGGCTTCAGGGGAAGGCGCAGCGGCCGCCGGTGCGTTACTGGACTGAACGCTCTTGGCCGGCGGTGGCGGTCCGGTCTGGGCAGGAACAAATGATGGGCCCGCGACAAGAAATAAAATAACAGACAGAAGAATCCGAGATGCCTTCCAATTTCCCGGTATTCGCATTCGTACGCTCCCTCGACTGCAGCGGTTTATCCAGCATGTGTTACAGAACCCAAGTTACTCGTGGCGCGCGATCCTAAATCCCATCCTTGTGGCAGTCATTCTGCAACGTCAACAAGCATCGCGCCGAGGAGACGAAAATCCGGGGCGCCAACTCCCGTTTCTTGAACCGTGGTGAACCGACACAAGATCCAAGATCACTGCCAGCGGTCGCCACCGGCTGGCGAAAAAAACATAAAATACACGATTCGCAATGCTGCCGCTGTTCAATATTGCTCACTTCTGAAGAGCGGGGATCCGCTCATATAGGGCATCTAGGCCTAGCTGCGGCGCGGAATACAACAGACTATGTTTGATCGATGTATAGCTCTTACAGTCATCGCTGACCCTGAACTAGGCGGATTTCTTCTCCTCAACGTCCGTATACTCAGCGTCAATCACGCCCTCGTCTCGACTGGGCTGGCGACCATCGTCAGTCGCTTGAGTGCTTGAGTCTATGAATCTCGGGTGCCCCATACAACGGGAGTAAGGTCTGGAAGGGCAGCGGATCGGCGAGATCGGCAAGCCCTGGCTTTGCTGAGTGCGCTAGAGGGCAATGCAATCGACTGCGCTGCGTCGATCTTGCTACGGATTTCATCCAGGAGACGCCTGGCTCTTTCCTGACGACGGACATGGCGTTCCGCAAAATTCAAGGCTTTGCGGCGAGCTTCTGCGTCGATGGCAAACAGCTTGTCCATCCGAGCCACAATTGGAGTTGCAACCGGATCTCTGGGATTTAGTTGCACTGCTTCGAAAAACTGTCTTCTTGCATGAGACCAACAAGCGGCATGTACCATTCTCGGTCCACCGATTTGGTCATACGCTGGATAGCCATCTGTTTGGAGAATGCCTTCGAACTGTCGCAGGAACCGCTTCGGTCGATCGCGTCCGCGACCCAAGCGGAAGTCAAACGCCCACGAACTCGGGACGGTAATCCTTCCAAATCCCTGTAGCTGGCGAGATCAAACGGACGGGAGCATCTTCAGCGTGTTTCGCGGTCCTCGCCCATAACCAGGCGTTCTGCATTTCGGAGGATTCGAAATAGCGTGTCTCTGACTGGAGAACAGCGGCACCCGCAGTAAAGAGCTCCACAACCTCTTCCCAACGGTGGGCTCCGACGACTGCCATACGAGCGATATGACTTGTGTGCTTCTGGAGAAATCGCAAATCGTCCCAGCGTGCCTTCCATTCGGCTCCGTGCATTTCCGTCAGGTCCACTAGGATGCCGATCGGGTGCTTTTTGTGCTGAGCAATGAAGAACTCCAGCTGCGGCTCGAATGTCCTGAGTTCCTCGTCCAATAGCTTTCCGACTACCTTAAAGCCGAAAGCAACTCCGCCAGTTTCCTTCAGTCGTTCAATCACTGACACACCTCATCATTTCGTTAAAAGCCGTACTTATTCGTCCGCGGCATTGGGATCTACGACAAAACCACCGCGTCCCAGCCCACCGTTTCCCGTCAAGTGGAGGCTGAGATGTTGCAGTTACTAATCGTCGATCCGCTTCACGGCCGAGGAGAACAAATATTCCATCCTTACCCGCATACCACGCTCCTTCACATTTCCTGCATCGTCACCTCGCTGGGCATACTGGGCAAATTCCGCATTTGTGGTAATGCCTTTGTCTTTCAAGAGTCGGATGATGCCACCAATCTGGGCGTCAAGTGTTTCGAAAAAAGGGAGCATTTCCTCAAACACTTGTTCGGCAGGGATCATCTTCTCAAATACAGCAGGGTCTACTTTCATCTCATTCTCCCAAAAGCCACACCACGTCAAAGGGCTGGTCCGTGGCCCTCTTTGGTTATTTCGTTTATGGCGCGCGACCCTGCCTTCGCTAAGCCGCGACTGCTTCGGCTGTATGCAGTGTGTAATTTGCCGGACTCGTGCTTGCGATGATGTCTTTCGCCTTGGCCACTTCTGCAGCCGTCCCATGGGCGATCAGCAGAAACTGATCTGTCGTGAGCGCGGTTTGGTACTTCACAATGCTGTCTTTGGGGATGCCTATGCTGAACAGGCCGGCTCCCAAAGCGCCCAACGCTCCAACTTCGACGGCGCCTTCCAGCCCTGCCACGATCCACGCCACTAGAGGTCCAGCCACTAAAATCGGGCCGAGACCCGGAATCATGAAGAGAGCAGATCCGAACAAAAGCCCCCAAAAGCCTCCCCAGAATGCGCCGACCTTGCCCCAATACTTCATGCGGTCGCCGGTATTGTAGTAGCCGACCACTTGCTCATCTGTGTGATATCCCTTTCCAACGATCGACAATTTGTGCATGTCGACTCCGCCACGCTGAAGTTCCTTTACCGCTCGATCCGCATCCGTATGGGTGCGATAAATCGCGACAACTGAATTTTCTACAGACATTTCAATGTCTCCTCGACGCTAGGCCGTCGTTCTCAGACCATCAAACTAAGTCTCAAACTGAGTATGCCAGCGGAGAGATGCCGCAACTTCCTTGCCGGAAAAGAATCTCCCGTCGCAAGTGGCGCAGGAGGTCCGCGCGGGCCGACACCGACCGCATCCGAGGCACTGGCAGGTGCTGGCGAGCTTGATCGGCATTTCTCACGACTCGGATGGGGCTTGCCTTCCGGTAGGTTGAGAATCACACCTAGTTCCCTGACAATCTCAATGTGGGTCACTCTACTCCGTGCCGACAGTCACATACGCGAAGAAGCTTTTGTCCGCATAATATGGCAAATTAATTTCCCGGCGTGTCCGATGCGGGAGGCGTCCAAATTATGAGATGTAGTCTCGTGCTTTTAATGTTGGTTGAACTCTGCCTGTTCTGTTCCTTTGTTGTCGCCGACGATCTCCGGATCGAATCTACACCGTCAGGCGCGACGGTTGAAATTGACGGCAAAGCGGTTGGAACGACGCCTTACGTGCGAACGAAGGTGCCGGGAGGGTATTTTCACAAAACGGCTACTGTGTTCGGTGCTCGGCTTGAAAGACCAGTACATGCGCGGCTGAGCCTAGCAGGCTATGTAACGCAAGAGATTGAGCTGACTGTCGGACCGATGAAATGGATCGCCCTCAATGGAACCTACCACGGCGATTATTATCTTCTCAAAGATAAAGTGATAACGGTCACGTTGACGCCGGAAGCTAAAGTCTTCACGGGAAGTGTAAGTACCTCAGCTACCTCACCTACCCCGCCAAGCGCTCGCCTTATCAGCGCCGATATGCCCTTGGAAGATCTTGTTGAGCGATCGTCATCAGCAGTGCTTAAGCTTTCGTCTGCGGAAGGATGGGGTTCTGGGTTTCTGATTACGACGAGCGGCGTTGTAGTCACCAATGCTCACGTCGTAGGTTCTAACAATGACGTGACGGCAATGAATCTGCAGCAACAGCAATTCAACGGCAAAGTAGTTTACAAAGATTCCACGCTTGATTTAGCGCTGGTGAAATTAGATCTTGAAGGGACACCTTCCTTGCCATTGGCAACGTTAGCCTCAATAAAAGTAGGGCAGTCCGTAATTGCGATCGGGAATCCAGGGTTGGGACTTCAGAACACAGTAACGCGAGGAATAGTTAGCGCTGTCGGCCCCGACTCACAAATTGGTCCAGGCGTGTGGATACAAACGGATGCCGCAATCAATCCGGGGAATAGTGGGGGACCTCTACTCAATGCTCACGGTGAGGTTATTGGGATGAACACCGTGAAAGTGGTAAAGGAAGGTGTCCAAGGAATCGGATTTGCTCTTAGCGCTCAAAATATCTTGGAGATTGTTCAGCGCTTCTTTCCAACGCAACAGCCAGTGCAATCGGACCAAGCCCGAATCCAAGTGGCAAGTTCGGTTCCTGACGCCGAGATTTATATCGATGGGAAATTCGTAGGAGATGCACCTTCAGCTCTGTCGCTCCAGCCAGGGGATCACACTATAGAAGTGAAAGCGTCGAAGTTCGTGGACTGGAAACGGACAGTCAGCGTCAGTTCGGGCAGCGATGTGAACATCAAGGCCGAGCTGCAGCCACAATAGTGCGCACCAAGACGCATCAGACAATCGACTCGGGCCTGTCCGCCGCGCGGCCCGACATCTGAGGGTTGGCAGGCGCTGGCAAATCTTGTTGATGATCGACGGTTAGGCAGTTTCAGATGCATCCGCTGAATTTGGTTTACATTGCGACAAAACCGAACGTCGGCTCGCATTTGTCCAGAACAATTGGGGCAAAACTCTCTCGGTGTAGCTCCTGCCTCCTTCCGACCTTCTCAAACCACGTGCACCAGACTTTCTCTTCTTGGCTCGTCGCATCCTTGCCAATGCGCTCTACGGTCATTGGAGGACCACCTGATTTCAGTTGAACCACGTCTCCAGGCGCGAATTCCACGGACTTCCCCCTCACTCCGATGATATACCTTCAACCCGACGGCTGATCCGAGGTATTCTTGGCGAATGCCAGACGACAAAGACAAAATTGTCCCGGTGGACTCTGTCGTTGAGTCAATCAAGACTGATATCGAAGCATCGTCACCATCGCAGCGGCGGCGCATTCTAGATGCAATAGCGCTCGCCGCGCTTGGCAGCATACCCTGGGTGGGTGGCGTCATGTCAGCAGCAGCCGCGTACAAATCAGGTGAGTCGCAGCTCCGCAAAGATGACCTGTTTCGAGAGTGGCTGCAGGAACATTATGAAAAACTACAGATTCTTCGCGAGACACTTAGCCAAATGGTCGCTAGGCTGGAGGGATTTGGCCAGGAGGTTGAAGACAGGATCACGAGTCAAGACTACTTGGTTCTAGTGCGGAAGACTTTCCGACAGTGGGATCAAGCAGATACCGACGAAAAGCGGCGTCTGCTCGTGCAGCTAATCACAAACGCTGCTGGCACACGAGTCTGTTCAGACGACATTCTTCGGTTGTTTTTAGAATGGGTCGACACTTACCACGAAGCTCATTTTTCTGTTATACGCGAGATCTACAAGAACCAGGGGCCCACTCGCTACGACATATGGTTATCAGTCTACGGCGAGCCGGTTCCGCGTGATGATTCCGCCGAAGCTGACTTGTTCAGAATGCTTATTCGCGATCTCTCGGTGGGTGGGGTTATTCGACAGCCGAGAGAATCAGATTTCAGAGGACGATTCTTGAAGAAAACTAGAGCCTCTAGGCGAATTGCAGCTTCCAACACCATGGAATCGGCATTCGAAGATACGAAACAATATGTCTTGACAGAGCTCGGCTCGCAGTTTGTGCACTATACAATGAATGAATTGGTGGCTCGATTGGGAGAACATTCCGATGCCAAGCCAACACAAGATCCTCCATCTAGTTCCCCGAGCTGATAGTGCAAAGAACCCCTCTATGTAGCTCACTCCAAAACCTGCAAGATTCCCTCAACCAATTTGTCTACTCCGACACCGGACGTGGATGCCAGCTTATCAGCTAAGGTTGGTGAAAATTCGCGAACTTCTTCAAAGTTCACTTTATGCCAAATCGGTAGAATGACTTTGTTACCACCGACCTCACGCGTTGCCAGCCCATTAAGCTCCTGCACAGGCCAGTGCTTCGCAAAGAAATGTCTGCTCAGAACTACGACGCCAAATCGTGAGTTTGCTAAACCGTAGTCGATAGACGCTCGCAAGCTGTCACCGAGTTTCAAAGAAAACTCGTCATACCATACCGCCACACCTTTCGACTGCAATGCTTGAGCAAGTGGCCTGACAAGTTCTTGCTTGTCTTCAGTGGCGTGAGAAATGAATACATCCCACTTCTTGGGGCTAGCTGTGCTCTTGTTTAGCGCTCGTGTGCGTTGTTGTGTAGCCGGATCCTCGCTCCTCTTAGGTTGTTCAATCGGTAAACCAATCGAGGCGACCATTTCAGCTCTCGATTTCAAGGCCTGACGGCGTTGGGTAAACAAAGCTTGAACTTGCTGGCCGATCTTACTATTGAAGTCTGTGATTGAACCTTCCAACCATGAGAGGTGTTGCTTGATGCTCTGTACTGACCGCTCGTACTCGGCCTTGACAGCTGCAGCATTGTTGTCGGTTCGCACCTGAACTAGATAAACTTCGTTAGCCCGGATTTCTCCACGAGGCGGATTAAGGTTGAAGGTCTGGGGTCGAACTTGAAACAAATCCGGCGCTCCCTTAAAAGGTATCTTGACTGCAATCTCAGTGCCTTTAATATAAAAAGGTTGGTTCCGATCCCAGATCATTCGCATGGGATCCTGGCTCACATCTACATCAATTTCACGATGGGAAATATAGGCTTTGTTATCTTCGAGAACTGGAATTTCCAGCTTGAATTTTGACGTTAGATCGTGAACTAATTGTTCTTCCGAGCTTCGGTCGATGGCAGCAGAATCTAGTTGGTTCACATCTATTTTCATTCTCTCTTGTTGGTGATTCAAAACATCGAATATGCTAACTCGCGAAAAAAGAAGTGACATCATTGCAAGAATCTCCCTCCAGCGGACCTCCTAAGCGAATGCGTCCTCATGAGGATTTAGGATTTGAACCACGAACTCGGGGATCTCCGTTTCGTTGAGCCTCAGAAAGCGCTCAATCAGGCTGAGCGCCCTATCGTCCGCTGGTTCTCCTGCGACGACAGAACGAGAAATTGCGTGGGTCCAAGTCTGCGGTCGGTATCGCATCAAAGAACTGAGCAAGAACAACGCAAGATAATGCATCGAAAACTCGGAAAAATATAGATCTCTAACTGGAGCAATCGCATAGATAATACCGCTGTAGCCACCGGCAACGGGGCAGAAGCCATCTTTCAGAGAAAAGGGTTCATTGATATCACCGGCCAATGCCAGTTCCTGAAATGCTCCATTTTGCTCTCTGAGATACGCCTTAGAGAATTCGTCGATGTCCAAGTTGCGCACATTACGAAAATAGATCAGCGAATTTCCCCAAGCGTACTGTGCGGAATGCAGACGCCATGTTCTTAGAAAAGGAAACCGTTCTCGCCAGCGTAGGACCATTCGTCTTAGAGATTCCCGATCCGCAAACAACTCCTGATCGTCAACCCGGATCCGAAAATCAGCTTCTTGAGAGCCAGTTTCTAGGCTGATTAGATCCGTGGACGCTTCTTCTCCAAAGGTCTGTCGATAAAGTGACTCTAGTCGTGGAATGCGGCTTAGGATTTCCCTGAGTGAAAGTTCTATTCCTTGGAGGACTTCAGAGGTGGCGGAGGGAAAATATATCGCTCGCGATTTATTCACCATGTCGACTAGCCCCAAGCGCGTTAGAGGAGCCACAACATCGTTGAATTCCTGAAACCTACCTGACCGCTCGATTTGGAGTTTCAGTTCTGCAATTCGCGCGTTTCCTGCGGAAATGTCCTTGATACCATGTGTGGGGCGTAAAGTAGCTAGAGAACTAAGCCGACTAGCGACAATTAATGCTTTGGCAAATCCCACCATCCCGTAAAATTGCTGAAGAGGCCTGATCTCCAGTGGGGATGTTGAGGCAGCTTCATAGAACAATCGCCCTTGCTGGAGGCACGCAGCAATCTCTCGTGCAATCGATGATGAAGGTTCTCTGCCAAAACGTTGCTTGACTAACGGCTTTAGGTTTTCGGTGCTTTCCAGAAACTTGCAGCGGTGCCAATCAACCTCAGCCATGACACAAGTGTACTCGGCATCAGTCCAGCTTTGAATTAACCACCGCGCGGGCGGTCATCATCAGCTCCAGCGCTCCAAGTTGCCCATCCCGTCCCTACTGCATCGCCCCCAGGTATAGCAGCGTAAAACGACGAACCGTGCTTCTTGAAGGCTAGCGAAGCTAGGCCAATCCACAGGGTATGGCTGTCGTATCGCTCTAGCGGCTTCCAATGCGCCCAATCCAGCCCGAGCTTTTCGCCATCGCGCGGCCCCCAGCCCTTCCTTCCTGCCTGCCTACCGAGCGCGCGCCCAAGGGCCCCCAGGGTCCAAAATCCCGTGCTTGGGGGTGTAGCCGAATTTTTCCCGAAGTGTACTACCCCCCCCAAGTGAATTACCCTTGTTAACCGCGTCCCTAGAATCCGCTCAACGCCGCATCCCGATGAGCCCAAGGGTACTCGTTCCAAAGCCCGTGGCGCGACGTACGACGTCTGCCGCGGCAGAGGAGGGACGGATCGTGGCGGCCCAGAAGGCACGATGGGCGAAGTGGAAGGCACAACGCAGAAAGAAAAAGTAGGAAAAACGACGGAGCAACCGCGGTCACTCCCCGCAAGCCGATTTCTCGATATTCATCCGGCCAACTTCCTGGAAGCCCGTTTCTGGCCAATTTCCTGTTTGCCGACGATAGGGGAATGATCGGACCGGCCGAGTGACACTGTTTCCGCAATAACCGTTTCTCGTGCGGGATGATCTTTCTATGCAAAGAAGCGCCGTGGGCTCACCGGCTGGATATCGTTTTGCTGGGCTTCGTTTCGACAGTCTCGGCTGCTGAAAACTTCCGATCCCGGTGTGGCTCGGTGCGCGGGGCACCCGTATGCAGTTCGCAAACTTCCCCGATCGCTGCACCACAAGTGTTACAAGGCACGGATAATATCTGTTTCGGGGTAAGTTCCTTGCTTTTCACCTTGACATAATGCAACGTTCCGCAGCTGGAAACTGCTCAATATTGCTCATTTTCAACATATTCGCCAAGCCGCAGGTTCCTGAGAGCCTGAAGGAGAGAAAGCTTCAGGATGGGCTGACTTAGTTCAGGGAACCTGAAAGAGAAGAAGGTGGTAACCACATCAATTTCAAAAACCTTCCACTACAGGGTTGATAAATGTGGCGGACTAAAGCCGCTGCCGTTCCCATCGCGGCGGTTTGTCGTCTCGTTTGTTGTTCCTCGCGAGCCTCCTCAGCTTGGGTCAGAGGCGAATTTGGTGGTGCTCGGGTGCGGTTGTACCGGTTGCGCTCTTGGTTGTTGAATCGGTGTGCACCCACTGGCCGGCCGCGCCGCTGTTTAGAGGCTTGCCGTTCGCGAACCCTGCCCGCCTGCTGCCAGCGAGGGGAGGAACTTCGCCGGCATAAGGCATAGGCCAGCATCAGGAATCCATCATGCTAAGATACGATGTTCGTCTGACTCCCAAGCCAAAGGGACTTGATTCAGGAGTCTCGCTATGACCCCTGCCAGGCCAAAAGTCGCCCGCCGCTCGCTGGCCAAGTCCCCCACAGGAATCCAAGGACTGGATGAAGTCACAGGCGGAGGCTTGCCTAAAGGTCGGGTCACGCTACTCTGTGGCAGTGCGGGGTGCGGCAAGAGCTTACTGGCGATGGAATTTCTAGTGCACGGCGCGGTTCGCTACGGCGAGCCTGGGGTCTGCATGGACTTCGAAGAGACCGAGGAGAAGCTGAGGGCCAACGTCGCATCGCTGGGCTTTGATTTGCGTGATCTCGCCAAACGCAAGAAGCTGTTGGTGGACTACGTTGCCGTTCAACGACACGAGATTGCCGAGTCGGGAGAATACAACCTCGAGGGTTTGTTCATTCGGTTGAGCCACGCCGTCAAAGCGATCAAAGCAAAGCGCGTTGTCCTCGACAGCATCGAAGCACTTTTTTCAGGATTAACGGACTCAACGACACTGCGAGCGGAACTCCGCCGGCTGTTTCAGTGGCTGGAAGAACACAGGCTTACCGCTGTCGTTACCGGCGAAGCGGGAGAGCACACGCTGACGCGCCACGGGTTGGAGGAATATATTGCCGACTGCGTGATCGCGCTGGACCACCGGGTAACGGAACAGATTTCCACGCGCCGTCTGCGAATTGTCAAGTACCGGGGTACTTCTCACGGCACGGATGAGTATCCGTTCCTGATTGATCGCGAGGGCGTATCCGTAGTGCCGCTCAGTTCACTGGCACTTGCCCACAAAGCACTGACCGACCGCGTGTCAACGGGGATTCCGGCTTTAGACGAGATGATGGAAGGGAAGGGGTTCTTCCGTGGAAGCAGTGTGCTGGTGTCGGGGACGGCGGGAACCGGGAAGTCCAGCCTGGCGGCGAACTTCGCCAGCGCTGCCTGCGCTCGCGGCGAAGAGTGCCTGTATTTCGCTTTTGAGGAGTCTCCCAGCCAGATTCTCCGTAACATGCGCTCGGTTGGCCTCAATTTGGAGCGGTGGGTAAGGAAGCGCTTATTGCACTTCCACGCGATGCGGCCAACCAGTTCTGGCCTGGAAGGGCACTTAGCTACGATTCACAAAATGATCGCCAAGGTTCGACCAAGGGTCGTGGTCATCGACCCGATCACGAACCTGATATCGGCCTCGGGAACCTATGACGTTAAATCGATGCTCATGCGTCTGGTCGATTTTCTGAAGGTGGAACAAATCACGTCGATGTTCACGAATCTGACATTTGCAGGAGACCCTCATGAGGGAACTGCGGCGGGCGTCTCCTCTCTCATGGACGCCTGGATTGTGTTGCGGGACAGCAAACCCAATGGACGACCAAGACGCGAGCTTTACGTTCTGAAATCCCGCGGCATGGCACATTCGCGGGAACCTCGTGAGCTAATCGTGAGTGAGAGAGGCATCGAATTGGGTAGCATACTGACTGATCACACGCTGGGCACGACCGTCGCGGGTCCAAGTGCAGTCAGGTCCGCCAAGTAGGAAGCGTGGCCCATCCAGGCCAGAGACACCGAGCACCGACATGAAGAAGAGTTCATCACCGAATCGTCGCCCTGCCAAGACCCCCCGGAAAGACTTTTACCGGCTGCGCCTTTATATAGCGGGCCAAACTCCTAATTCGATCGCTGCGATCGCCAACCTCAAGAAGATTTGTGAGGACAAGCTGCGGGGCAAGTACCGCATCGAAGTCGTCGACTTGCTGGAGAAGCCGCAACTGGCCAAGGGCGATCAGATCATCGCCATTCCGACCCTGGTAAGAAGGCTCCCGCCGCCGGTCAAGAAAATCATTGGGAACCTCTCCAAGACCGAGAGTGTCATTGTGGGGTTGGATCTTCAGCCGTTGCGCTGAAGAAAGGGCTCAATTAGCAGATGTCTAACAAGCGAACGCGTTCCGATGGCCGAGTCCTCCAAGGACGCTTGCCCAGCAAAGTCGCGCTAAAAGCAGCTCGCAGAAGCCTCGGACCTTCTCCACGCAAACAGCCGTCATCCATGCCACCGGAACAGGAAACAGAGCTCCTCGCTCGGCTCGAAACTGCGGAGGAAACTCTACGCGCCATCCAGTCTGGCGAAGTGGATGCTTTAATGGTCTCCGGTCGCCGCGGAGAGCAGGTGGTTTCTCTGAAAGGCGGCGAACCCGCTTATCGCATGCTGGTGGAGGCCATGAGCGAGGGCGCGGCGACTCTGTCCCGGAATGGCGCCGTGCTCTATTGCAATCGCAGGTTTGCGGAACTAGCTCGCAAGCCGGCTGGGAAAGTTGTCGGAATTGCGGTTCAGTCGCTGGTTGCAGAAACAGAGCGAGACCGATTTGAAACTCTGCTGGCCGAGGCTCAGAAGGCGGTTGCGAAAGGCGAATTCCACCTGTGTTGCACCGATGGAAGTCTGGTTCCGGTCTATTTGTCGCTTAACCGGTTTCGTGGATACGACGGTCAGGCGCTGGGTATGGTGATCACCGATCTGAGCGAGCAAAAACGCAAGCAGGCCGAGGAAATCAAGCAGGCCGAAGCGATGCACCGGCTCCTTCTGGAACACGAGCTTTCGGCGCAAGAGGAGGAACGGCGCCGGATTGCGCGCGAATTGCATGACGAAGCCGGCCAATTGCTAACCTCTCTTCTGGTCGGGCTGCGTACTCTGGAAGACGCTCGAAAGCTAGCAGATGTTAAGGTGCAGGGACGTCGGCTACGGGAAATCACTGCCCAGGCCATCGACGAAGTCGGTCGGCTCGCCCGCGGGCTTCACCCAACGGTGCTGGACGATCACGGCCTGGGTGTTGCACTGAGCCGATATGTTGCCGAGTACTCAAAGACCCACAACATAGCTGTGGATCTCACACTTGGCGAATTTGACTCCAGCAACCTGCCGCCAGCAATCCAGATCGCGTTGTATCGCATTCTCCAGGAAGCCTTGACCAACGTAGCCAGACATTCTGGAGCCAAGGTGGTCAGCATTCGATTTGCCCGCTTGGCCAAGGCTTTGGAGGTAGCAGTAGTCGATAACGGATGTGGCTTTGACGCTATGGCCGTGGCTGTCTCCTCGCACCGCCTGGGGATTCAGAGTATGCGAGAAAGAGCTGCAATGTTGGGCGGAACGCTCAGTTTCGCGTCCCAGGGCAAGGGGACCAAGATTCTGGTGCAAATCCCACTTGCCACCTAGAACTTTCAGCCCTCGGTGGGGCGGAGGAGTACCTGAAATGCCGGCGCGAACACACAAGATCAGAGTCATGATCGTGGATGATCACGCAATTCTCCGCGCGGGACTGAAAATGTTGGTCAATGCCCAAACCGATATGGAAGTTGTCTCGGAAGCTCCCGATGGAGAGAAGGCGGTTCAAGCGGCACGGGAAACGAGACCGGATGTGGCCTTGCTGGACCTCACCATGCCTCGGGTTGGGGGTATGAAAGCGCTGCAGGAGATGGCGCGAAACTGCCGCGAAACCCGGGTGCTCGTCCTCACGATGCACGATGACCCTGCGTACTTACGATCGTCACTGGCGGCCGGGGCCTCTGGCTACCTGTTGAAAAGGGCGGTGGATGTGGAGCTGATTGCCGCCATACGAGCAGTGCATCGCGGAGGGACCTTCGTGGACCCGCGTTTGGCCGACGTTCTTGTCCAGGACGTGCTGGCGAGGAGCGGTACAAGGGCTGGCGCAAAACGGCCCGTAAGGATACTCAGCGACCGTGAGCTGCAGGTGCTTAGCCTCGTGGCGCGGGGTTACACCAGTGCACAAATAGCCAAACAGATTTTCGTGGGTGTGAAAACTGTCGAGACGTATCGTTCACGTTTTGCTGAGAAGCTCGGACTTCGCTCGCGCAGAGATGTGATTCGTTTTGCCGTGCAAATGGGTCTATTGACCCCAGCAGCACTGGAGAGTGAGCCGGGCCCCTCGGCTCGGTAGGAATCTGTGTTTCAGGCCTTTTCTGCCCGATATGTAGTAGACCTGCCCCCCTTGTCAGGGTTTGTCCGGACAAAGCTCCTCATTATTAGCAGCATCCCCGATACCCCGCTTATTCCACTTGGAGCAGACTACGTGCAGGCTGCAAAAGTGTAGCTTCCCGTGGACCGCGGTTACAAACCGGTCAACGGCGATCGGAGAACAGAGCGATGAGAACGACATTAAATGCTTCCCGTCCACCGCCGAATTCTGGAATTTCTCTTGTTGGGATCAAAAAGTTGAGCACGGGCTTTGACCCTGAGACGTTTCTCGCAAAAGCCGGCGTCGGCAAGACGGTTGTTAATCTGAAAAAGAACGACGCCGCCTTTTCACAAGGCGACGCATCTGACGCTGTCTTTTTTATTAAGAAAGGCAAGCTTCAACTCACGGTCGTATCCAAGGCTGGCAAGGAAGCAACTCTTGGCATATTGAATGCGGGAGAGTTTTTCGGAGAAGGTGGCCTGGCTGGACAGCCTTTACGTATGGGTTCTGCAACCGCAATGACAGCCTGCGAACTTCTGCGCATTGACAAAAAGGAAATGATGCTTGCGCTTCACCGGGAAAATACGTTCTCCGATCTGTTCGTAGCGTATCTGCTGGCACGGAACATCCGATACGAAGAGGATTTAGTTGACCAACTCTTCAATTCCAGCGAAAAGAGGTTAGCTCGGATTCTGCTCTTGCTTGCTCACTTTGGTAAGGACGGCGTACACGAGACTGTAATCCCAAAGATGAGTCAGGAGACCCTCGCAGAAATGATAGGCACAACCCGGTCGCGAGTCAGCTTTTTCATGAACAGGTTCAGAAAGTTAGGCTTTATCAACTACGAGGGCGGGAGTGGACTGCAAGTTCATAGCTCACTTCTAAGTGTCGTTCTTCACGACTAGCCCGGCTAGTGGTGGAAGAAAGAGCAACGGGTGAGCGAGTGTGAACAGCTTTTAACGTCCTGATTTGTTGAGAATGATCTTGAAGGTGAACCATGGTTCATGAGGCGTTGCAACGTGCAGTACTTCTCTGCATCGACGATAACCAAGATGTGCTTGATTGCGAAAGGGCATTCCTTGAAACCTTTGGGTATACCGTTCTTACTGCACTCAGCGGAAGAAAGGGACTGGAATTGGCTTCTGTCCATCCGGTTGACGTTGTAATTGTGGACTATGTTATGCCAGAAATGAATGGGCAAGAGTTTGCAATCAAAATGAAACGGCTTTGTCCCCAAGCGCCAATCATCATGCTCTCCGCAGCACTCGATGTTCCTAAGGAAGCTTTGAATCTGGTAGACGCTTTCATCGCCAAGGATCACTTGTCCAGCCAGTTGTTGCCCATGATCGCACAATTGCACGAAGACGTGTTGGCGAGTCCCCGTCTTGGGTATGACGCATGACTTCCCTCGAAAGACCGGCTGCGCATAAGGTTCTGCTTGTGGATGACGATAATGCCGTTCGTGAAATGATGACGGCCACTCTTGAACACAAGGGATTTGAAGTAGTCGCCGCCGCCAACGTGTCGGATGCTCTAAGATTTATCACTACGCAGAATTTCGACGTGCTCATGACTGACCTGCACATGCCGAACCCCGGTGATGGATTCACGGTGGTCACCGCGATGCGCCACTCCCAACCGCATGCACTTACCCTGCTGGTCAGCGGCTACCCAGATGTGCAGAGCGCTATGGACACTATCCTTTTGGAAGCGGACGAAGTCATCGTGAAACCATTCGAAGTCAAAAGACTTCCCGAACTCATCCGCGAAAAGATGCTTGCTCGCAAACCTGTATCCCGTTTGGAAAAGGAGAGAGTGGGTGTGATACTGCGGCGTTGCATTTCCACTATCGTCGGAGATTGGTTGGCGCGTGTAAATGAAGCCAAGGAACTCAGGCATCTTTTGCTCAGCGACGATGAGCGTACGGGGCATCTTCCGAGGCTGATTGAAGACCTAGTTGCCCGTTTGAGCAAGCCCAGCGCAACCATGAAGGACAGCGATGCCAGCTTTTCAGAGGCCGCCGTTGCCCACGGCAAGCTTCGCTATTTGCAAGGCTACACCCCTGAGATGTTGGTGCACGAATCACGAATACTCCAAGTGACTCTCTTCAGCACATTGCAGAACAATCTGAGCTTTCTGGATTTCAGCTTACTGCTACCGGATGTCATGACCATCGCAGACGAAGTGGATGCGCAGTTGACCCAGTCTATGGCCAGCTACATCAGAGCCATGCGGAAGGCGGCGGCAGCGTAGCTAGGACTAGCATCGCAAAGAAGGCGATTGCGCGGACACGCAGACAAAGATTTCTGTATAAACATCGCGATTTCTCTCATCGGCCAAGCCCTCGACGAACTACCAAGGCGTTCACACTGTTTGGGCTGATCCGGTTTAACGACCCGGTGCATCGGGGGATTCTACTCCGTGCATTTACATAATGCCGCCGTCGTCCGCGACCGATATTTACGGGTGTTAAGGATTGCACCCGAACGACGTGCAGACCGGAAGTTATTCCGGGCCAGAAGTCCTCCTCGAGGAGATCTCTCCCAGGCCCATTTCTGGATAGTTTCCGGTTTGCCGACCATCCGGGAGTCATCGCAGGTCGAGCCGAATGGAAGTGCCGGACTCGGTCTCGATGACCTAGCCAGGCGAACCGTTTGGCCACCAACGAGAGAACATGGTCCTCTACTTCAGCCGCTTTACTGCGTCTACAAGGCCTGGATATGGGTTAACGGCCTTGCCCTTCCACCACAGCCTTTCGGTCCCCAACTCGAAGATTGCAAAATGCAAGTGTGGCGTGCGCGCATCCGCGTTTCCCGTCGATCCCACAAACCCGATGACGTCCCCACTCTCGACCCGCATTCCCTGCCGCAACCCTTCCACGTACCCATCCAAGTGTGCGTAATAATAGCAATACACTCCCATGTCATCGAACTGGTATATTGTGCTGCCGCCTTGGTTGCTTTGGAACAGTTTGCGGATAGTTCCGGATACCACTGCATGCACGGGTGTCCCTCTCGGCTCCAGAATGTCGATCGCCTCATGCCGATGTCCGTTGTGAACTTCTTCGAAAGTATCCCGCAGATCCGCGAGGGCGAGTCTGCTGATGGGCGGAGTCATATCGAGAATCGAAGAGGTAGTGCCAGCCGCAAGAAACACCGGGAACAGCACGGCAATCCAAACCCAGAGTCTCACGCTATTCCTCCAGGATAACCGGTGTGCCACGTCGAGGCATGCGACGGATCGTCCACATTCCACTTCGCCATCGGGATTCACACGGCCGATTCGTCGCGCCGAATATGCCGCGCATCCGGGGGTTTCACGGAGCGCCGGCACTCGCCGATGGATGCCCTCAAGTGTCTGACGCAGCTGAGTGATCTTGTATGTCCCTGGGGCCTTCCGTATCGCGAGCTCCGCTTTCTCATTCCTCGAACACGACCGGCGTTCCATCTCGGACCAGGTCGGCGACCCTGGTGGCGTCCCAGTTTGTCATTCGCACGCACCCGTGAGACGCGGAATGACCGATCTCCCCCGCTTCAGGCGTGCCATGTATCCCGTAGTGCGGTACGTTGATCCCCATCCAGACAACACCCACCGGATTGTTTGGACCCGCTGCGATCTGAACCTTGGCATTTGCGGGATCGGCGTCCCAGAACAGGTTGGGATTGTAGTTGTAAATTGGATTTCGTACCACATCAGTAATCACCCAATTCCCGAACGGGAGCGGGTCGTGCTCGCTGCCGCTTGTCACCGGGGCGTAAAAGACGACCTGACCTTCCCGGTCATACACCATCAGGACCGATTTCTTCTTCGAGACAACGATCTTAACCGGCCCAGTCTGGGCCCGCGTCGCCAGATCGCCGCCCAATACGTTAGGGACGCGGATATGCTCTCCCACGACAAACCGGGCGCGGGTGTTCAAGCGCTTGAGCAAAGCCTGGGCCGAGTGGAATTTCCCGGCCAGCTCTTCCAGCACGGATGTGTAATAAAGGCCCGGCAGTTCCGACTGCTCCGTCGCGTCTTCCGGAATCGTTTTATTGAACGGCCCGGCGGCGTCTGCCGCTGTGATCGTATAGGACACGATCGGTTTAACGGTACCGGCGCCGAGCGCCTGGAGCAGCGCCTTGCGGCTCCGCGCGCCTGAAGCAAGCCCGTGCGCGGCCTGAAACGCCGCTAGGGCTTCACGGCTGTTCTTCCCACCCTTCCCATCGATCTCACCCGACGAGAAGTTCGCCCGACCAAGCAGGACCTGCATTTCGAGCTGTGCGGGACCGACTGACGGAGCCGGGCGGTTGGCCGCGATCGAGGTGGACGTGCCAAGAAGAATCGCCGCGCTTGCAACGAAACACGACAGGGTCTTGAGTGTGAATGTCATGGCACTTTCCCGGAACGAAAAATGAGACTTCTTCTGATGCGTTTGAGAACCACGCAACACAAAATTATCAGGCGCCGATCCAACGCGTCTGTTCAACACTGCTCACCTCAGTCAGAACGATGGAAGAAATCCCGACAAAAAGCGGCGACTTGTGAACGCCTATTTCCGTCATTTCTTGGCTGTGACCCGGTCTGCGATCTTGTCATACTCAGTCTTCGGCATGATGCGCCGCGTCACCACGTCGCCGGGTTCGGTGTAGGGACGCCCTGCAATCACCCGGTTCGCTTCTGCCTCGGTTACGCCAGGCAGGCTCAGCAACTGCTCTTTTGTGGCAGTATTCAAATCGAGTGGCTTGTCACGGCTCCAGCCCTCCCGTATGCCTGCCGCCACAGCTTCCGCATCGTGCTTTACCTCCGCGGTTGCTTGCGCGGTTTTCTCCTTCAACTCCTGCGTGTTTTGTGGTTGAGTGCAGCCCGCAAGCGCAGCCAGCAGCAAAATTGTGGGAACGTGCCGACGTCTGAGGAAGTTCATTTTGATGAGCTCCTTTCCGCGGTCTTGACTGAAATGTCAGACGCGTGTGATTGGCCATTCTTGTGGTGACGGAAGCAATCTGCCAATGCGATGCTCATGCGGCAGGTAGCCTATCCAACTTTTTCTAGCTCTGCCAGCTGTCCCTTCAAGTCTGCGACGGTTTCTTTAGCGTCGCCCATCCGCTGTTGAACTTTGCCCGCTTTCCTTTCGGCTTTCCCTTCGGCTTTCAGATTGGTGTCACTCGTAACTTTTCCGACCTCCTCCTTGATTGCCCCCTTTACTTCGTGGAAGCTGCCTTTGAGCTTGTCTCTCGTGCTGTTTTTCATATTTCTCCTCCTCCCTCGTTAAGCGCCGATGGCGGTTCTTCGGAACCATCTTGAGGGCTGCCACTTTTTTAAGTCTTGTATCTTTCCGAAATCTGAGCAGAATTGACCACCTCTGAAATGGCCTCGGCTTTATTCCGAAAAGTAGCAGAGGTACGCGCAGAGGTGTCATGTGAAATGTGACTTCCCACACGATCCACTGGGACTCGTGCAGAACAAGACGGGCTGGATTTTCTCTCCGGCAAGTTTTCGGCAGTACTGCGGCAAGTGAGCATTATTGCTCAGACCTTTTAAATCCGATTTGTTAGGGTCGGAATCGACCTGGTGCGCCCGAATGTCTACCTGACTGTGTGCGACTGTACGCACAACGAGCAATCGAGAGGTGCGGCGCAGAGGTAATAGAAACGGGGTTGTCCATGAAAAGAATAGTGTTTGTACTTACGATGTTAAGTCTCGGCACGCTGTGCTGGGCGGGGTCGGCGAGGGAAGATGCCACCGAACGACTGGAGAACGCCACAGGTGTGATGCACGAGATTATGGGGATACCGGACAAGGGAATCCCGGAAGAAGTGCTGCAGCATGCAAAGTGTGTAGCGGTTATTCCGCACATGGTCAAAGGCGGCTTTATCTTCGGAGCAAAAGAAGGCAAGGGCGTAGCCACCTGCCGGACGGCGAATGGCTGGAGCGCGCCGGCGTTCATCACGATTTCGGGCGGAAGCTGGGGCCTGCAGATCGGAGTGGAAGCGGTGGACGTGGTAATGATTTTTCAAAATGACAAAGCGATGCAGAGGCTGCTCGAGAGTAATTTCCAAGTTGGAGGAGACGCTTCTGCGGCAGCGGGTCCAGTGGGACGGCACGCTGAGGCCGGCACGGATTGGAAGATGGATACAGAGATCCTGACCTACTCCCGCGCTAAGGGTGCGTTCGCCGGGCTCACGTTGGAAGGCGCGTCGCTCCGCCAAGATAGTGATTCCCGGCATGCGATGTACGGCGACGTCACAACTCGCGCGCTGTTGTTGGGCGAAGTACCGGTTCCAGCCGCAGCCCAGCCGTTCCTTGCCGAAGTTCGCGGGGCAAAAGCTGAGGCCAGAGACAACGAACAGAAGTAGACCTTGAACAATTGGGATCTGCCGCTTTGTTATTCAGCCGACTTTTGGATGTTTAAGCAGCGGCAGAGCCCCATCATCTAAGCTCTTGTTCCGTTCGTGCAAAGCAGTTCTTCCGCGGACGTTGGATGAGATTCACATTCGGGTG
Organism: uncultured Acidobacteriaceae bacterium; assembly: GCA_963791085.1. Taxonomy (GTDB): domain Bacteria; phylum Acidobacteriota; class Terriglobia; order Terriglobales; family Acidobacteriaceae; genus Acidiflorens. Next base: position 38,913 of record CAWBQG010000002.1, read on the forward strand.
CTCGTGAATGAGAGCAGGAGGCAGATATGCTTTGGACGATTTTTGTTGTTCTTATTATTTTGTGGCTTCTGGGTTTCAGTCTTCATATCGGCGGGGGCCTGATCCACCTATTGCTTGTCGTCGGGTTAGTGGTTCTGGTCATTAACTTACTCAGCGGACGACGGAGTGTGGTTTGAGAAAAGGCAGCACAAGTCCCTGCGCACGGAGGCCTTGTTGTAGCCTCCTGGTGCCTGCTTCAACCCGTGTCCGACCCCTTCCAGCCGGACCCCACCGTTAAGGAGCCTGCAATGTCCGCCCGAGTTCCGCCCGTGAGTTTGAAACCGAACATTCCGATGCGGTACGAAGAGCATCCTCTGGTGTTCCAAAAGAAGTCGGTATCATCCTTGCCAGCAATTTCCAGCCCGCCGTTTCCAATGCGGATCGCGGTTATCGGGAACCACCTTCCTCGACAGTGTGGAATTGCGACCTTCACGACAGATTTGTGTGATGCGATTGCTGATGAGTACGGGACTGCTGGAGAATTCGTAGTAGCCGTCAATGACCCGCAATCGCGGTACAGCTACCCTTCGCGGGTGCGATTCGAGATAAACGAGAGCGACCTCTCATCCTACGGGGCAGCCGCTGACTTCCTTAATTCCAGCAACATCGATTTAGTTTGTTTGCAGCACGAGTATGGGATTTATGGAGGGAAGGCTGGCAGTCATGTCTTGCGACTGCTGCAGCACCTCCAGATGCCAGTGGTGACAACTCTGCATACGGTTCTTCGTGAGCCAGACGTCGACCAACTAATCGTCATGCAGGAAATCGCCGCGCGCTCCGAGCGTCTGATTGTTATGAGCAAGCACTCTTCCCAGTTCTTGCAAAATGTGTTCAGAGTTCCAGTCGAAAAGATTGAATTAATTCCACACGGCATCCCCGACTTGCCCTTTGCCGAGCCGGCTTCTTACAAAGATTCGCTTTCAACCGGAAAGATGGTTTTGCTCACGTTCGGCTTGTTGTCTCCAAACAAGGGATTCGAAAATGTGATTGAGGCCCTGCCACGCATTTTGGCTCGACACAGCAATGTTGTCTACATAATCGCAGGTGCTACTCACCCGCATGTCAGACGCCGCGAGGGCGATCGATACCGGGTCCAGTTACAGGCTTTAGCCAAGGAGCTAGGGGTTGATGAGAACGTGGTCTTCCACAACCGGTTCGTCAGCCCTCGAGAAATGGCTTCGCTGGTTAGTTCGGCCGACATTTACATCACGCCGTACCGTTACGAGGCACAGGCCGTTTCCGGGACACTCGCGTACGCCTTGGGCGCCGGAAAGGCCATCATCTCGACTCCGTACTGGCACGCCGCCGAACTCCTGGACGATGGGCGCGGGGCCCTGGTTCCCTTCGAGGACCCAGCCGCCATCGCGGATACGACGATTGAACTCTTGAACAACGATGGCGCCCGTGAGGGGATGCGGCAACGAGCTTACGCCTATGCACGCCACATGGTCTGGAACCGGGTAGCACAGTCCTACATGCAGACCTTCATACGAGTTCGCTCCAGACGCATGCAACCTGCCCGCGCGGCGTTTCGCCTCCAATCAGCCGAGAACAACGCTAGCAGCCGACTCATAAATGTCTGACCGCTGTTCCAGTGTTCCAGCGCAAATTGGGAAAGGGGTAGGCTCATAAACAACTTATGCCAGTGTGGACCTTGGGGCCCATCGCACGTAGCGTGGGAGGACGGCGTAATGATGGTTAACGCACCGAGGCAGGCACAACCTGTCTGCTACTCTGTGAACTTTTGCTCGACCACTCGAAAGCTAAGAATCTTCTCAGGATGGGTGGAGTAGGTCAGTATCCCGTGCATCCCTTCTAGCACCAAAACGTCCTTTCCAGGTGTCCACACTTCGATCAGTTCTCCCCCGTCCGTCTTGTACCTGACCACGTAGTGCGGCTTGACGAAGGGTAAATCCAGAAAATGAACGGACAAAACCGTTCCAGGTCCTACGATCGAAACCGTGCTGGGCTGCCGAATGACGGACAATTCCGAAGTTGGTTTGCCCCAGGCCGGAGTCAGACACGCAGTCAAAGCCACGATCTGAAGAAGTTTGCTGAGCATTCCAGTTCCTCAATTAGACGTCTTAAGAGCCCGTCCATACTCAATTTGCGATTTCCCTTCCAGACTCGAAAACGAAAGGCATCATTATGCATATCCTGGATCGATTTTTCAACGGAAAGCTCTACCGCTCATGTGGATATTCAAATTGACCTAGTACCTGTAGTTTTCGTCAGCCCGCCGCCCCTTCCGTCGTGTCGCCCGACGCGGTAGTGACCAGCACGCCGATTACGTTCTCGTTCAGCACATCCAGTATTTTCTTCGCCTGCTCGAGCGTGATTCCGTTCAACAATTTGAAGCCGACCTGAACGCCCCTAAGCGCGGAAATCGTGTCATGATGAGGGCGAACTTCGACTATAAGACCCGGCCTGCCGGCCAATCCCGAAACTAATACCTGCTCCTTCGACCTTAGTCGTCGTCATAAGTCGCTCCCGGCGTCAGAACATCACCTCATATGCACCGCCCCCGGGGGTCGCGAGAGAAGAGGGTTTGCGACGCTCTATTGTCTGCCCGCATGCCGAATCGCTCCAAGTTACCAACGTGTTCGGCGCTGGGACCGTCGCCTGCATAGGCGCACACTACTCCCAGCTTCTCTTAAGAGAAGGGACCGCGGAATGCCCTTGATTTCGAAACTGTGCAATTTTGATCAGATTTCTGGATTGGCACCGTTCTAAATTAGCCCCCAACGAGCTATGGGCCCCAAGCGGTCGCCCGGGTTGTTTTGCTCCTAATGATGGCGTAGCAGTTCAGGCCATTTTTTCTTAAAGCGGTGTTGCGATGGAGCATCCATTCCAGAGTCTAGCGAAGAAAGAACCGAAGTCTGACGCCGAACTGATTGCGTTCCTGGCGGTCACGAGAATTTCAAATCACCTTCCGATAAGTACCGTCCTATCTCTGCCGGCGAGCCAACTGACGCCGGAGCAAGTGTACGACTCCCTCATACGCGAAGCGTGCACGCTCTTGGACTGGTACCAAGACCATATCGAGAGAAGGGCCCGCAAGCGGGCTGTCTTGCAAAGACTGTCAGAGAGAGACACGGCGACCAACGGCCGAATTTTCCCTGAATGAAGTGCCGCTGCTGCCACATGACGTTTTCGTTGCACGGGTTGGCTAGCGTGCGCTTCTTCGATTCCTTCCCAGTCGAACAGCGAGATTGCTTTCGGGAGCAGTGTCGCAAAAGAGCATGGTGTGAGTAGTTTTGAACAGTTTTCTGAGCCAAAGTATTGAAAATTGGTTCTTGAAGGTGAACCATGCCACCATCGGCCAACCCGAAACTCTCAAACGGAATAGTTCTTTGCGATAACCAAGCTGTGCTGGAATGCGAAAAGGTATTCCTCGAAACCTTTGGGTATACCGTTCTGGCCGCGCCCAGCGGCAGCAAGGGACTGGAACTGGCTTCCAGCCATTCAATTGATGTGGTAGACGCTTTCATCGCTAAGGATCGCTTGACCAGCCAGTTGTTACCCGCCATCGCACAATTGCACCGATTCGGATCGATCCCTCCATCCTCGTATGACGCATGACCGCGGAGGAGCCCGTCGATAAATCCTGGCTGTTTCAGGGCTGCTCCTGAATGTGCTCGGCTTCACATCCATGGGCGTGCCGATTCACCATAAATTGGGCTTAGTCTGGCAAGCATGTGCTGTGTCACAGGCCCTGGAGTCGCGCCATTTCATGGCAGGAAAAGGGCACCCTCCACGAAGTCAGGGTGCCCAGAATATTACATCCCAATCTGATCCAGGCCAAAGCCCTGCCGTTAACTGCAGCGGCTTCTCGTGCTGCAATGCCCGTTCAATGAAGTCTCGTCCAGTGAACGATTAGGACCTCCCCGTCGGAGGACGACCTTACCTCCTGCCTGGCTCCCGGTTCGCTGGCTGCTGTCTCTGCTGCAGTTGCTGTTGCTGCTGCTGGTGGCTTTGCTGCAATTGGTGCGTCTGTTGCTGGTGCTTCTGCTCTACTTGTTGCCTTTGCGCGTCAGTCGCCTTCTGTTTATCGAGCTTAACGTGCTCCTGGTCCTGCTTCTGCTGGAGTTTGTCTCGTTCCTGTTGCTGCTTTGCAACTTGCTTGTCCTGTTGTTGCTGGTATTTCCTGTCCAGCTTCGGGTTGCCCGTATTTGGAGCACTCCGCGCCACAGGCGGAAGATCGCGAGGATGGACTGCCGTACTGGTTCTCGCCATGTTGTTGTCTGAGCTTCCCTGATTTCCTCCCCGATTGGCCGGAGTATAAGGCGCCCCTGCCTGTTTGGCGGGTACCGCACCACGGTCATTAAAATCTCCCGGCCTGGGTGTCGCTGCGACGCCCGGCTTGGCCATGTTCGCTGACGCGCGTTGCTGCGGGTTCGCTCGGGCCGCCTGCGCATGTTGAGTCTGAGCCGCTATCGGTGGGATATGTCTGTCACGCGCCGCAGACTCCTCTTCAGCCGTCGGACGCGCTCTGATTCCGCCATTGCCACCGTTATAACTGACGTGGCTCTCGTTGTTGTTCCTCACGGTTGTGTTGTAGACATTGTGAATGTTCGTAATGTCCACGTTGTTCACAGAACGGTTGTAGAAAAAGTGTCCGCCGTCCCAACGCCCGCCTTCGTAACCCTCGCCGAAGTAGCCGAACCCATAGTTGATCCCGCCGTAGAAGCCTACGTGCGGACCCCAGTAGCCGTCATAAAAAACAAATCCATCGCCGCCCCAGCCCCAATAGGCTGGAGTCCACAGGAAACCGACTTCCGGCGCCGTCACCCATGTACCCGGCACCCAGTAGTAATCGGTGGCGTCATAATCGTAGGCCCAGTAGCCAGGCGTCCAAAGATAACCGTCGCCCGGACAGAGCGGCTGCTCATAGATGGGCAGCGGGGGCGGGCCGATGCTAATGGCCACGCCGATTTGCGCAAACGATGCCGCCGCCATAGACAGCAACACGAGCGCGAACAATAGCGTACGAATGAAGCGAATGTGCATTGTGTTTCCTCTTGCCCGATAATCCTTCGGTTGCCCGGTCTCGCTCTACGGCTGCGGGTTGCGCGGATTGAAGGCATAACTTGCACAACGAGATGTACGAAGACTATGTCTCGCGCGCAAATCGTTCTCGCCGAAACTTTCTCATTTCGGAGATTATGGAGTCTGTGCAAAAAAGCTCACTTCGAGCCTGCGTCCCATCAGTTCCTGGAACCTTGGTCAGAATTGGAAAGAGAGGCAGACCATCGGGAGCGTTGGTTGCGGTTACTGACTCGTATCGACTTTTCTTCACCAAACTCAGTTGGGCGATCTGTTGAGCGCCCCTTCTCACGCCGTGTGCTTAATCATCAGGACTTCATCGCCCGTTTCGCTGTAGATCAACTCGTCCACCACGCCTTGGGCCAGCAGAATGCCGAGTCCGCCAGGGCGCATGCCCGCCTCAGCACGCTGCTCGTCGAGATGACCGGGACCCGCGGCCTTGGTTGCGGCAGGGTGCGCCAGTGTCTCGCGGCGGGAGCTTGCTCCGGTACCGCGTGCTCCGGGATCGCGCACGTAAAACACGATGGTGCGCTCGGTGCGCACCGCCGATACCTCCACCACCTTGTGGCGATTGGCGGTCCCGCCGTGTCCCATAGCGTTGATCAGGATCTCGCGGAACGCCAGCATTACGTTGTCGTGCGCTTGTTCGGGCAATTCTGAGCGCAATTCGCCGAGGAAGGTTACCACGCGGTCGGCGGTCAGCACGCGGCAGTTGGCACGCAGCGAAACCCAGTTAGGCTGCGCGGAGACAACTTCGATTTCGGTACGCCAATCGGAGTCGGTCGCGGCGCGGCAGGCGAAGCTGGCAATCTCGGCAGCGTCGAAAGGCGCGCTGAAACAGAGAAAGACACGAGCGCGCAGAGCGGCAATAATCTCCTCCGGCGTACTGGAAGGGGCGAGAAGGATGGCCTTCATGCCGGGCCGGATGTAGCCCATCTCCTCGCTCAGTGCCCGGCCTTCGTCGATGGTGGTGTCCGGGTCGGTGATGACAACGTCGAAGGATCGTTGGCGCAAAAGGCGAATCGCGCCCGCACTACCACTAGCTCGTTCACAGTGGCAATGGCAGGCGGCGAGCGCTTGGGCGATCGAACGGACGGTGTCCGTCTCTTTGCCGATAAGAAGAACGTTGCTCATGCTTTGCTCCTGAGTGCAATTCATGCAAGCAACCGAGTGTATATTCTCGACTGCCAGAGTGTCAGAGTAGAACTTGGGGCTTATCCTAACCTGAGCTGCCGCACCGTGGTGTTCGTTTCCTACATCTACGTGCTTTCGGCCGCATTCTTGATGGGATTGGCGGCGGCCGCGCCGATGGGCCCTGTCAACATGCTGGCCATCCGCCGCGGCGTGATCGGGGGTTGGCGCCATACCCTCGCCTGCGGAATCGGCTCCGTCACCGGCGATCTAATCCTCTTCTCGATGGTCCTCCTCGGGGGGCACTACCTCTTTTCTGACCTGTCCAACCCGACGCTCCAGGTGGTCCTGGCGGCCATCGGCGTAATCGTCCTGCTTCCACTGGGTATTTACTTCCTTGTCCGCCGTCAAGGAGACCCTGCGGGCCTACGCCAGTGCTCGCCAACACTGGGATGAAGGCACCCTGCCCGCGCATTTGGTCGCCGAAGTCGCCAACTGTACCGCCCTGACCCTCTTCAACCCCTTAACCATAGTTTACTGGGTTGGTGTCACTTCCAACTGGCTCCCCTTCGCCCATTCAGTCTTCGGCTATAGCGCCCCCGCGTGGGGAATCCCGATGGCCGCCGCCGGCCTGATGACCTGGTTCCCCGTGCTGATCGTCGTCGTTCGCTTCATCCCCCACCGCATCGGCCCGATCTTCTTCCGCCTCGTCAACGCCATCCTCGGTCTCATTCTGCTTGGCTTTGCCACCTTCTGTGCAATAGTTCTGTCCCGCCATTTCCTACACTGAACCACAGAGTTCCCATCACTTGTGGTTCGCCAGGATAGGCTGCTCAATTTTTTCTCAAGTATGTTTCTGCAAACATCACACGGTCGGGGTTTGACACCGGGCATTCGTTTGAGCAAGAGTGCCCATTCCGGGAGGCATGGGGTGTTGAATTCTTTAACGCCAGCCTTCCTTTGCGCGGAAGAGACCTGATCCGGGCGATCGCGGCCTTTCTGGGTCCAGCCAAGCGTCTTGTGTCGGCGCACCAAAGTGGGGAAACCCCTCGGTCTTGACACTGCACCGTCGCCAACTCTGGAGGAATGCCCACTCTGTTTTCAGCGGTGATTTCTTCCATCGTTCTGCCTGATGTGAGCGGTGTTGAACAGACTCGTCAGCTCGAGGACGGATATCTTTGCGGTGCGTGATTCTCAACACCATGACCATAAGGAGTCATACGCGCATGGATTCCGTAATGTTCCTTCGGGGCCGATCCACGCTACGCCGGTGGGACTGCATGGTTCGATCTCTTGGCTGCCTTCGGTAGTGTCTTGCTTGTTCGCCGCGAACCCCGATCCTTGATCCCTGCCGAAGGTTTGCCTTGTATAGCCTCGTACCCAGTCTTCTCGTGGCCCTGTGGTCTGACTCCGAGTTTACCGGCGGTCTCGACATCGAGTGCCCCGGTCACTGGCAGATTCTCAGCCCTCTGATACGCGCGAATACTCGCTCGGGTCCGCAGACCGATTACGCCATCGACCCCACCACGATAGTGCCCGTTGACCCGTAGAGTTTCCTGCAACTTCCTCACATCGGTCCGATCCTCGACCGCTAGCACTCCTTTACTGAGATTGGCGTTCGGAACGACGGTGGGGCGTGGTCCCGAAATCCCCGTCGCCAGCAATAGAAAGACAACCCCAGATAGTGCGGCTTTACTGACCAATAACATTTCCTCTCCTCCACTTACGCAGCGGTAGTCAACACGAAGGCCCGAGTCTGAGTGTTTCCGTGGTCTCGCGGACTAGCCACGCGGGCCGGCCCGTGGCGAACTGGCCTCCTTTCGAGCGGCCTGGATTGAAGATTGTGCTGATGAAGATGATCGCAACCGGCAAGAACACGCCGCTTGGGCTGGACTGCCTCAAGAGAAAGATCGGCCGCCTGGTTTGATGGGCGAAACTGCTCTCCTGAGGCATTAACAGCTTGGCCGATTTGCGAGCGCAATACTGTGCACAATGGCTCATTTCGTGAACCACGTATTTGACTCGCCACGAACGTCAGGGCAAATGCTAGGCGGGACTCACGGAGCCGTAAGATTAGCAACTAAGCCACCGGCAGTACCCGTCATTTCGTTTCAGACTGGTCAATATTGAACAGACTGTTTTGTCCCGCACCGGATATCGTCCGGTTATATCGGACTTTCATGAAAGGGCACCCCTTGCCTACTAGAACTGGTCTCATAAATACCTGAGCAAGATTTGCATGCAACCGAGACGAACCATGCCGAAGAAGTTCTCGACGTGGTACTCCCAACGGATCACGAGCCGACGAAAATGATGGAGCCAAGCGAAAAGTCGTTCCACTCGCCAACGTCTGCGGTAGCGGCGCAAAGGACGACCATCTTGCGTCGGCGTCGCGGCGCTCTCCGCGATGGGGTGCGATCATCTCGATGTCGTAACGCTCGGCCAAGTCACGATCCAGACGGTCACTGTCATACGCTTTGTCGCCGATCAATCGCGGCGGGAGGGTGTCGAGGAAGCTGTGTCCGAGGACGCCTTCGACGAGTTGGCTTTCGTGCGGCGAAGCGCTTTCGATACTAACGGCGAGAGGAAGACTGTGATCATCGGCGAGAGCGATGATTTTCGTTCCCTTGCCGCGTTTGGTGGGCCCGACCGCGAGGCCCCCTTTTTTGCCCCCGTGAAGGAGGCATCGATGAAAGCCTCCTCCAGTTGCAATTTTCCTCGGGCCTGCAGCTCCTCCGCCAAGGTACGCAAGATGCGTTCCAACTTGCCCTCCCGCACCCATTGCTGGAAACGACGATGGCAAGTCTGGTACGGCGGATACTTCTTGGGCAGTTCGCGCCACTGTGCCCCCGTCCCCAAGACCCACAAAATCCCGTTGAGGACTGCTCGTGTGTCTTGCCACGGACGACCTCGACCATCGGAGCGTCGCTTCGGTCGCAAGATCGGTTCGATCAGTTGCCACTGGGCATCGCTGAGTTCCCATCGTCCTCGCATGCCCTCCTTCTGCCTATTTTTCTACACGCAGAAAATAGCTAAGTAGGTTCAGCAACCATTTATGAGACCAGTTCTAGTATCTCGTCAACGTTACTTGTCGTCCCTTCTGAGACTGCACAGACTGGAGTGTGAACGTTGTAATGCTCAGGAAATATGTGGTGATGAGATACGAAAGCGTCTGGAGGAGTTGAATTGGCGGAAGCCTAGTTTTCTCATCCGAGGGGAAAATGGCGAGGTAGCGGAGGTCTTCCATTCCAAACCCCCAGAAGTTGTAGCTCAGCCTGTTTCGGTGAAGGTGCAGAAGCAGAAGGGCGGGGCGTTGTCCCGTGAACAAGTACACCGAATTTTCAAAGGCATAGCGGAGCGTGCGGGCGTGCCCAAGGAAAAGCGGTTCGTGCACATCCTGAAGCACAGCCGAGCAAGCCATCTGGTTGGCAACATGGACATCGCGCTGCTGCGACAGGTGCTAGGGCACCGCAACATCCAGAACACGATGATCTATGCGCACACGAATGACAAGCAAGCAGCCAAGGCTGCGATGGCAGCGGAGATGAGTGGCTTTCGGAAGTGAGACCTGCGAATCAGGGGCTGATTGCGCTGTGCCCGTGGGCGAAGTACTACTTTACGTTTTCTGCTTTGGGTGGGGGTGGGCCCAACCCCTTTCGGCATGAGGCACCAGGGGCATGTTATCTGGTGACAGGCCGCATTTTGCCGGGTTCGTTTCGTCATGGAATCTCGCCACAAGCAACTCCCTATATTACCTGCTCCGCGTGGTGACAACTACCCCACCTAGTTCAGCGTCAGCGGGTACGAGGGCGATGTGCTCGTCGCGTCGTTGGTATTGCCCGCGTAGACAGCCGTCAGGGAATTTGCCCCCGAAGCCGCGAACGTGAGTAAGCACTTTCCGCTGATAACGGTCGCCGTACAGTGTTCCCCGCTGCTGGCGGTCACCGTCACGTTGCCCGCTACCGCATTCATCCCATTGGTCACGGTGAAGTACACCTCCACCTTCAGCGGATGCGTGGCCTGCGGAATGGTGTTGGTGATTGTCGTGGTCGTACCGAGCAGTGTCGCGGTCGTGGATTGCGTAAGACTCGCAGCCAGATAATAGGCGTCCGTGGCCCACGATGCTTTCACCGTACATGTCCCAGTGCCCTTCTTCATCGTAACGGTAGTGCCGCTAACCGTGCAGACACCGCCGGTCGTCGTCACGATGATCGGAGTGATACCGGAGTTCTCGGTTGTCGCCACCGTGAAAGTGGACAAGTACGCGGCGCTCGCTGACGCGCCGGTGAAGGTCACCGTCGGCGCAACCTTTGTCACCATACGGACCGCAGTTACGGTCTCGGTAGCCTGTGCCGCCGCGTAGTTGTTGTTGCCGGCCTGGTTGGCGATCACCAGGCACGTGCCGGTGTTGCTGGTCATGGTAAAGGTCGCACCATTCGTACCCGAGTTGGTGCACACCGAGCCAGCACCCACCGTAAAGATTACCGGGTTCCCGGTTGCGCCCCCCGTGGCCGCCACCGTGAACATGTCCCCGGATTTCGAGGTTGCGGGCGCTGGTGTCGTAAACGTGATGGCCTGGGTCAACGAAATCGCGTTCACGGTCTCCGTCACCGTCGGGGCTGCCGCGTTGTAGCTGTTGCCTGCCTGGTTGGCGATCACCGAGCACGCGCCCGTACCGCTCGTCATCGTGTAGGTCGCGCCCGAGTTCGTACATGCGCCAGAGCTGGAAAAGGCCACAGGCAAGCCGGAAGAGGCTGTCGCTGCGACCGTGAACTGGCTGTTGTAGGTTGCGCTCGCCGGCGCGTTGGTCGTAAACGTGATGCTCTGCGGCTGCTGTTTAGGCGCGTTGATAAGGATGGTTACGCCCCCGACCGCAAGATCCGGCCGGCCGTCACCGTTGAAGTCTCCAGCGGCTGTGCCTAGACCCCCAGCTCCGAGAGCTAGCGGGGTTTGGAAGGTACCGTCGCCGTTGCCCAGAAGCAGAACCGCTCCACTGCCGATCGCCGCGTCGAGTTTGCCATCGCCGTTGAAATCGGCAACTGCAATTTGGCCGAAGCCTAATCGCGAAGGAGTCGGGGTCGTCTGAGCCGGTTGAAACGTGCCGTCGCCGTTGCCCAGCAACACCCCTACAGACCCGCCACTCGAACAATTGTTGTTGGCACAATAATTGGCGACGAGCAGATCGGGCCTGCCGTCGCCGTTCACATCCGCCACCGCAATCGAATAGGACTCATAGCCGCCGGAGTTGTAGGTAATCGGTGCTTGAAACGTTCCGTCGCCGTTGCCCAACAGCACACTTACATTCGAACAATTGCCGCTGCTACACAAAGTGGCCACGAGCAGGTCGGGCTTGCCGTCGCCATTCACATCCGCCACCGCAATCGAAAGCGCATACTCGCCGCCGGAGTTGTAGGTAATCGGTGCTTGAAACGTTCCGTCGCCGTTGCCCAACAGCACACTTATGCCGCCACCATTCGAGCAACTGCTGGCACACTGGCTGGCCACGAGCAGGTCGGGATGCCCGTCGCCATTCACATCCGCCACCGCAATCGAATACGCATACTCGCCGCCAGAGTTGTAGCTCACCGCCGCTTGGAACGTGCCGTCGCCGTTGCCCAATAGCACACCAACAACGCCGCCACTCAAGCAATTGCCGCTGCTGGCGCACTCATTGGCCACGAGCAGGTCGAGATGCCCGTCGCCATTCACATCCGCCACCGCAATCGAAAGCGCATACTCGCCGCCGGAGTCGTAGGTAATCGGTGCTTGAAACGTGCCGTCGCCGTTGCCCAACAGCACACTTATGCCGCCACCATTCGAGCAACTGCTGGCACAGTAATTGGCCACCAGCAAATCGGGCTTGCCGTCGCCATTCACATCCGCCACCGCAATCGAATACGCATCATAGCCGCTGGAGTTGTAGTTGACCGCCGCTTGGAACGTGCCGTCGCCGTTGCCCAACAGCACACTTATCACTCCATTCGTGCAACTGCCATTGCCTACACACTCGTTGCCCACGAGCAGGTCGGGGTGGCCATCGCCATCAACATCCGCCACAGCAATCGACAGTGGATTTTCGCCGCCGGAGTTGTAGCTGACGGCGGATTGGAACGTGCCGTCGCCGTTGCCCAATAGCACGCCTATGCCGCTATCCGCGCACATGCTGTCGAAACATTGGTTAGCTACCAACAGGTCGGGATGGCCGTCCGCATTTACATCCCTCACCGCAATCGAATCCGCATAATAGCCACCGGAGTTGTAGGTGACCGCAGCCTGAAACGTGCCGTCGCCGTTGCCCAGCAGCACCCCGACGACGCCATTCGAGCAATTGCCACCTGCGGCACAATCGTTGGCCACCAGCAGGTCGGGATAACCGTCGCCATTCACATCCGCCGCCGCAATCGAATACGCCGCGTAGCCGCCGGAGCTGTAGCTGGCCGCAGCCTGAAACGTTCCGTCGCCGTTGCCCAACAGTACACTTACAGTGCCGCCATTCGAGCACGTGGCACTGCTGCCACACTCGTTGGCCACCAGAAGATCCGGATGGCCGTCGCCATTCACATCTGCCACCGCAATCGAGTAGGATTCATAGCCGCCGGAGTTGTAGCTAACCGCAGTCTGGAACGTGCCGTCGCCGTTGCCCAACAGCACACTTACCACGCCATTCGTGCAACTGCCGTTGCCCGCACACTGGTTGGCCACCAGCAGGTCGGGCTTACCGTCGCCGTTCACATCCGCCACCGCCGCCGAAAACGGACGCTCGGCGCCGGAGTTGTAGCTGACCGCAGCCTGGAACGTGCCGTCGCCGTTGCCCAACAGCACCCCGATGCTGCCGCCATTCGTGCAACTGCTGCTGGCACACCGGTTGGTCACGAGCACGTCAGGATAGCCATCGCCATTGACGTCTGCTACCGCAATCGAATCCGCCGCGTAGCCGCCGGAGCTGTAGCTGACCGCAGCCTGGAACGTGCCGTCGCCGTTGCCCAACAGCACCCCGACGCCGCCGCCATTCGCGCAAATGCTGCCGCAACTGTTGGCCACCAGCAGGTCGGGATGGCCGTCGCCATTGACGTCCGCCACCGCAATCGAATACGCATCCGCGCCGCCGGAGTTATACATCGCGGCCTCCCGAAAAATTGAACTGGAATCTGCGTTCGAAAAAACAAGCTTCGACCAGGCATCGGCGCTGCCGTGCCTGCCGATGCCTAGCAGTCTTGGAGGGCCTCCAGCACGCGGAGTTCCCGGGGCTTCCGGCAACAAACCGTGGCCGGGCGGAAACGGGGGCCCAAACCCCTTATCAGGCCCCTGGCTCGAAGTCCCGTTTGCGATTGCAATGCTCATCACTTGCGCCACGCAGATCAGGGCGAGTGAAACCAGTATCGTGAACGAACCAAGACGCAGAATTGAGTTTTTCATGATGTCTCCCAGCCTTACGATTAGATCCATCGCCGATTAAGGCTGAACCCCGATCTACGACTAGTCAGGAGTAAATGTGCTTTTCGCTTGCGGTCAGGGCCCCCACTAACCAATTCCGCTCACCAAATCAATTAGCACGCTTCGCCGCGCGGAAAAAAAAAAGGCACAAAATTGTTTTCGAACCGCACTTATTTGTCAATACCTCGCATGGACTAGATCATGCTTAGGGAGGGGATCATCGGCGAGCCATGTTCCGTACTCCAACGCGTGCGATTTGCGTGCTGTTTAGGTGATTACGAGCGTCTTTCAAGGACTTAGGTGTCATCCGTGGTCCTCTATGTCAGTGAAACTACGTTTGCACGCAGGTTCGAGTCCTACCTGAGGAGCCATTCTTTCAGTGGCTTACCCCTTGTTGCGCTCTGCTTGCGCTCCGTTTGGCTGAAACGCAAGTTGAGCGACCTTGACGCCCGCGGTAGTCATCTCGTCCGTTACAACCTCGCCATAAATGTTGAATGTGGTAGTTCTCAATGACCAACCCAGCCTGCGGATCCAAATAGGTTCCCTTCTCCGCCATCAATTTCAGGCGGTGCTCGTCGGTGGGCTGCTGACACCGCACCGGAACAAGGATCTCAACGAGGGTTACTCCACACCGAGCTAAAGTTCCATCGCCGAGTATCAACAATCGAGCCAACTCCTGCCGTGTCCTGTGGCTAGGCCAGCGTGGAAGCAGCGAAAGGCGCGAGACGGATCGCAGCGGCCCAGAAGGCATGATCGGCGAAGTGGAGGGCACTGCGTAGAAACAACAAGTAGAAAAAGGACGGAGCAATCGCAATCACTCCCGACAAGCCGACTTCTTGGGCAGCACAAGCGCTACGGCCTCGCCAAACGTACGGCGCCGCCGAATAGAACCGTTGGAATGTTGAGCATTTGGAAAACGGTTCTCTTAATGCAAGTTCTCCACTGTATAAAGAACCGACGAATATCTTGGATAGGGGTATGCGTAGTATTTCAGGTCCGGTGTTGCGACAAAAAACTCGTCCTGGTTCGTTTTGCTGGCGAAACGTTTCCATGGGGTGCGGTGGCCACTGGCCAAATCCACAAGGGTAAGCACCAGTTCCTGGCCCGTGGGTTCAACCACCAGTAAAGACTTTCCCCCCGCGGTGAAACGGGCTGGGTATTCCGAATTCGCCGGCCCTTTCAGTGCGACCGGCTGGCCGCCGGCAGGATAGAGAGTAATTCCCCCGCTTTCGTTTCGCAACGCCACCGTCTTTCCATCTTCCGAAAGCGCAGGATAGGAATTGCGCTCGTGCGTCGTCACCAAAACCGGCGGCCCGCTCTCGACCACCTGTCGATAGACATTCCAATCGCCCTGACCGGTCTGAGCCTCGTAAACGATTTGCTGGCTGTCGCCCGACCAGCTGATCCGGTCAAAGGCAACCAATCCGGGCGTCGGCAAATCTCTTGGTTGTCCGGGGCCTAAGGGCTGAAGCTGAAGCGGCTTTTGCGGAGAATTGTGGTTCGACCCGAGCACGCACCACTTCCCGTCCGGAGAAATTGCAGGCGTTCCCGCGCCGAGCCGAACCGCCGGAGAGCCGTCCGTTGGGCGGTAGTATGCCAAGAAGTCATTTTCCAGAGCATAAACGTCCCCGCCCTCGTATTCTGAAATCAGGCGGCCGTCCGTGGTCATGGCAGTAGGCTCCGAATCGTCCAGCCAGGAATAGAAATGCTCCGCCTTATCTCCGGGGAAAAGCCCTTTCATTTGCCGCCGCCAGGTTTCGTGCGAAAGCAAAACGAGTCCGTCTTTCGAAATGTCATGCAAGCGGATCGATGGAGATGTAAGGACCACTCTTGCTTTCCCGCCTGGTTTGATTGCATAGATGGTGTCTGCCCAGCCGTTGTTCTTGGTTCCCGCAAACCAAATTTCTTTCCCATCCGGACTCCAAGCCAGGCCTTCCAAGCTGGAGCTCTCAAAGAGGACAGTGCGTTTCCCGTTCAAATCCACAAGGTCGAGTTCGCCATCGTCATTGCCCGCGATCGGATGATTTTCGAAAGCGATCGTGTTGCCATCGGGAGAGAATCGCGGATGACCGAACCAACCCGCGTTTTGCTGGTAGAGAACATGGCCGGGTGGGAACTCCAGCCGCGGCCCCCCCGGAGACATAACCGTAATGACTAGCCGCTTGCCGTCTGGATGCCAGTCCGCCTGCCCCACGTGTTCGGCGAGGGTGCGCGGCGATCCGCCGGCTAAACTTACGGTGGCCAGCGTACCCCCACAATTCAGAAAGAAAACCTGTTCACATCCCAGAAAGACCGCCAATTCATCGGACGGCGAGATCGATGCAATCTCGCCCTTCGTCAATCCCAGCGGACGCGATTCCGCACTGCCAACACGCGCTATTGAAATCTCTTCTGGCTGGTCTTCCCAGGTTCCGCCAAACACGATCGTCTGTCCGTCGTGAGAGAAACGCGCTCCCAGCAGATTTCCCTCGCGGTGGCTCACGCTCGTATAGCGGGGCGCCGGCCTCTCATTTCGCGTGAGCAAGAACCACCCCGCCACCACTGCCAACCCTACCGTTGCCGCAATCGCCCAAGGCAGCCCTTGGAACAAAACATTTTTCGTCGTTTCCACCGGCGGGGCAGTTAGTTGTGCGAAGTTCTTCGCAATCCACTCCAGCTCAAGCCGGACGTCATGTGCCGTCTGAAAACGGTCCTCCGGGTTCTTTGCCAGTAGCGTGTTGACGACGTGCTCAAAAACTGCCGGCGTCAGCGGCTTGATCGTTCGAATCGGCTCCGGTTCTTTTTCCAGAATCGCGCTTGCCAGGCTGAGCTGGCTTTTTCCCTCGAATGGCCGTCTGCCCGTAGTCATTTCGTAAAGCACTGCGCCCAGCGCAAACAGGTCGGACCGCGCATCCGCTTCCTTACCCTCGATCTGTTCTGGTGCCATGTACTGGATCGTGCCAATCACCGTTCCGGCGGTGGTCAACGGCGAGAGCGGAGTCGCTTCACTCATGGTCTTCGCTGCCGAGAGCAATGGCGCGCTCGCGCCCTGCGCCCCGATGCTGGTCGCGGCCGCTTTGGCCAGCCCGAAGTCCATCAGCTTGGCACCGCTTTTGGTCAGCATGATGTTTCCTGGCTTGAGATCGCGATGAATAATCCCGGCCCGCTGTGCGGCCTCCAGCGCCTCACAAACTTCGATCCCGACCCTAAGCGCTTCCTTGATCGACAGCGCCCCCTTTCGCAAACGGTCCGCGAGCGATTCGCCTTCGAGATACTCCATCACCAGAAAGTCGATGCCGTCCTGATGCCCCACATCATGCAAGGTGCATATTCGCGGATGATTTAACGACGAAATCGAGCGTGCCTCGCGCTCAAAACGCTGCTTCAGATCGGGATTCGAAGAAAGATGATGTGGCAGGACCTTGATCGCGACTGTCCTGTCGAGCCGCGTGTCGCGCGCGCGATACACTTCGCCCATTCCGCCCGCGCCGAGCGGCGATTGGACTTCGTATGGACCGAGTTTTGTGCCGGAAGTGAGCGCCATCCCGTCGGGCGATTATAACTTGCCTCAGGCCTTGCGATAGTGACCGACTAGTTGGCGCATTGGCAATCCGGAAATTATTCAGAAATGCCCTTTTGGTCATAGAGGGTTCTGCGAACAATTGACCACCAGTGCGCACAAAAAGAAAACGGACCGTGACGGCTCAGAAGGCACGATGGGCGAAGTGGAGAGCAGAACGCAGAATGAAAAAGTAGGGAACGACGGAGCAATGGCGATCACTTCCGATGGCCGACTTATCAACGCCTATCCGGCGGTGGAGCGGTCGAGCCCGCTTTCGGATTGCCAAAAGCTCACCCAGCATCTCACCTCCGGAATGCAACGGGCGCCAGGATCGGAATGCGACATCCGATCCTCGGCCACCTGAGCAATATTGCACAGCGCCAACCCGCCAGGGGGGAGACAGTCATTGAGTGGGGGATTCGTATAGAGCCTCAGGCAAGGTCGAAATTCAAGAAGAGCAATCCTGATTCTCTGCAAATTGAACGGCGAAGGTGAAGGACCAGTGCGAAACGGATGGAAGTTCGCGTGCGTTTTCGTAGCCGCGACACAGCTGGCGGGCATCGCGGTCGCGCAGCAAGTCCCGACGGAGTCCGGCAGCATATCCGGGATACGCGAGAATGGGTTGAGTGTCTACAAAGGAGTCCCATTCGCTGCCGCGCCCGTGGGTGACTTGCGTTGGCGCCTGCCCGTACATGCCGCACCCTGGCCTGGCACGCGTCGGGCAGACGCGTTTGCCCCGGCGTGCATGCAAGTTTGGAGCCTCCATGCCGGGCGAGACACCTCCGGCAGTAAGCGAAGATTGCCTCTACCTCAACATCTGGACGCCAGCCAAGACGGCGCACGAGCACCTTCCGGTGATCGTTTGGATATATGGCGGCGGATACATCAACGGGTCGGCCTCGATGCCTCTGTACTGGGGCGACCAGCTCGCTCAAAAAAGTGTCATCCTTGTCACGATCGCCTATCGCCTTGGTCCGCTTGGTTTTCTTGCGCTACCCGAGCTAACGCGCGAGTCCCCGCACCACTCGTCCGGGAACTACGGCCTGATGGACCAGATCGCAGCCCTCGAATGGATTCAGAGGAACATTGCAGCCTTTGGCGGTGATCCGAAATGTGTAACCATTGCCGGACAATCTTCCGGTTCCATATCGGTTAGCATTCTCATGGCTTCGCCCCTTGCCAAAGGCTTGTTTCAGCGCGCCATCGGAGAGAGTGGAGGCCTGTTTGAACCGCTCCAACTCGCACCAAAATTCCTGCTGGCAAATGCGGAACAGGAAGGGGAGAAGTACGCCGCTGCGCTGAGTGCGCCCTCGCTGAAGGAACTACGGCGGCTGTCTGCGTCCCTGCTCAGCGGCAATGCCGGTGGCATCGTCCACGCAGTGATCGAACCCTATGTGCTTCCCCTTTCGCCCTCTTTGCTTCAGGGCAGCAGAATGATGTCCCGCTGCTGATCGGATCGAACGCAGAAGAGGCGCGGGCGATGGTGGACGTCTCCCACGAGACTGCCGCTACGTTCGACAGCGACCTGGAGCATAGCGTTGGCCAACTTCCCCCGGCGCTGGTCGCGGCATATCCTCACGCGACCGACGAGGAAGCACGACAGGCGCGGCTCGGGCTCGAACGCGATCTCCGCTTCGGCTGGGACATGTGGGCGTGGGCGAGACTGCAAACGGGAACCGGCAAGAGTCCCATCTTTTATTACTCGTTTCGACAGCAGCCGCCGTTCCCGGCTGGCTCCGTGTACGCCGGCTGGGGCGCGAGCCACTTCGCCGAGCTCTGGTATGTCTTCGACCACCTGAACCAGTCGCCGTGGAACTGGACTGCGGGAGATCGGAAGCTGGCTGAAGAAATATCCAGCTATTGGGTCGACTTCGCAAGGTCCGGCGATCCGAATGGCCCGGGTCTTCCCTCGTGGGCTGCATTCACCAACGCCGAGAGCAAGGTCCAATACCTCGCCGATCCGATCACGGTCGGTGGAGTGGCGAATATCAAAAGCCTGAGCGTCTTCGATGCTGTCTACACGACCGTGCGAGGCTCGCCATTTGCTGCTCGGGCGGCGGCCGTTGGCAAGAGGACACCATGAACGGTTTTGACAGACGCATTGCGACTGCGACCTATGACCTAACGCAAGTCGCCTGATTCCATGCGCAATGCGGACTTCTGAGGACTGATTCCGGAGGAGTCTGTAAAGATCGCGAGCAATCCTTCAATACGCTTATAGACCTCATCAAAGGTCAATATCCGAACACCATTTAATCGTTCGCGAAACCTCTCGAAAGAGGCCTTCTTTTCTGACGAATTGAGTTCGGCGCAGTCGCCCGAAACGACTACGCAATACGGCTCGGAGGCTATAACGGCGGTCTCTCCTCGCTGAAGATTCTGGATGTTTTCCATCAGGGAACTCCGATATTTCAGGGCTTGCGAGATGGCCCCTCCTAAGTCATTAGAGATCGGGTAAACGCCTCGATACGCGGAGCCGAGGAGCGGGGTCATCGGTGTCTTTATTTCGACCATAGCGGCACCACCAGTGGATTCAAGTTTGCACAAAAAATCAACAATGTGACCGCCTGTATTCGTCAGGTCCTTTCCTCCGAGATAGGCCTTGTCCTTGATGAGGATCACCGGGTAGGCAAAGAGCTGCGAGAGCACAAACGCATTCTTTGCGAAAAGAGTTTGCCAGAACTCTTCCTTGGTCACGCCACTGTTTGCCTTCCATTCGTTGAGGAAGGCCTTCAGGTTTGCCAAACCCACAACCGTGTTCAGCTCCAGCAGCTCCGACATTCCTTCGAATACCTCAATGCTTGGTCGCTTATAGATCCAGTTCAACAGCAGTCTGAAGAGTCTGATCGCATCTTCACTATTCGAGGTAAAGAACTCCTGAAGCTCTGGACCAGCAAGCGCCAAGAGCTCGGCCAGTGCTCCGCTCACCTCAAGAAAGCTTTTCTTGCCTTGAGGAACACCGTAAGCGTTCGCGAGTTGATAGAGCTTACGTAGACTGATGAGCAGCGCATACAGTTCGCTCGAATGGATTTCGAGCTGGTAACCTTCATCGATCTTGACTGAGGTGAGGGGCAGTCGGTCGAACTCGAACCATTGGTCACTACGCTTTTTCTTCTGGTAAAGGAACCGGCCTCGTACAGCTGCTTCCGGTCTGCCAGTGTTGTCTACGATCTCGGGGCGAAAGATGAGTCTCGTTTGAGGTCCTTCCCGTAGGACGATGTCTGAAGTAGTTGCGGTCTTTCTCGAAGTGGATTGTGTCTCGATTCGGTCCATTGCCGTCCCTCAGAGTGCGACAGACCTACTGTAAAGGAGTTACCGCAAACGAAGAAATGACTTAATCTGAGTTTGGAGGTCTGCACTTATTCAGGAGAACCTAATCGAGAAGTTATTGGCCGAACCGAGAAGTGGCTGAAGATCATAATGGAAAACCACTTGTGGTCATTGACGGACATCTCGCGGAAACTGACCCCCAACAGGCACAATCTCTGCCACGCGAGGAAAAGAATCGCAGCGGCTGCACGTGCACGATGGGCGAAGTTCAGAGCGGGCAAGAAATAGGTGCTTCGATAGCCAATGTACTCAATACAAAAAATGGGCAGCCGGTTTCCCAAGAGCGAACTCCTTCCGCTACGTTGAGACGCTGCCCTGTCCATCGGGAGTGCGCCAGCCATTTAGAGGGTATTTGCTCTTTGGCAGCAGATGGTCACCGCAGCCCAGAACACTAAAGTCTCTGAATAAAGAGGGAAGTTGTCAGTTGTCCGCGCTCTCGATGACAGTTCGCACTCGCCGGCTCCGGAAGCAAGCGTGAGGCTTGTGATCTACGGGGTGACCACGAAGTCCTCATTGCTATTGAGCGTGCCCCTGGGAGTGATCACCGAGATCTTTCCCGTGGTCGCGACCGCCGGTACCGTAGCATCGATTTCCAAGTTGGAGACGACGGTGAACGATTCCGCCGCTGTGCCGTTAAAGCGGACACCGGTCGCGCCGTTCAGATTCGTTCCCAGGATGATGACAGTAGATCCGACCGGCCCCGAATTGGCTAGGATCTTCACGAACGGGACCGGTTCCAACACAGGAAAACTGAATACCGTGCCAAGGCCCATGGTCCCGCCGTAGTAGGTCGTACCGTACAAGATACCATCGGTGCTTTCAACTAGTCCCCCCTGCGGCTGACTACCGTCGGTGCAATCCGATTCAGCGCAGAAACTGTAGAGCGTGGTCAGCGTGCCCGCTGTCGTGATTTTGAAGAGCGTGCCGCAACCACCATTACAGGAGGTTTCGTTAGCCCCGCCGGCGAAAGTTGTTCCGTAAAGGTTTCCGTCGGAGGCCTGAATCAGCCCGGCGTAAGGAGTCGAGCCATCCGTGCAATCCTTCTTAGAGCAGAAGCTGTGGATCACTTTGAAAGTGCCCGTTGGCGAGATTCTAAAGACCGAACCACCTGTGAGTTTCGCCCCACCCCCGATCGCGGACCCGTAAAAGTTCCCGTCGGTTGCTTGAATGAGGGCTGAATGCAGGCCTCCCCCTTGCCTGGCCCCGAAAGAGTGCAGCGTGATGGGATTGCCCGGTGGCGCGTATTGAAAGACCGAGCCGTCATACGCCGTTTTTTCATACGTGGTCCCGTAGAGAATTCCATTCTTGCCCTGTACCAGTGCGCCATACGGATAGGTACCGTTCGAACTATTAAAACTGGCCAACGGAGTAAACGCACCTCCAGTGGTGATTTCAAACGTCGTACCTATTTGGTAGTCGCCGCCCTCGCCGGTGGTTCCGTACAAGTAGCCATTGGCGGCTTGCATCAGTGGGGCATACGGATATGCGCCGTCCACGCCGTCGAAGGAGTGCAGCGACTTGAACGTGCCCGTCGAGGTGATTTGGAAGACCGTGCCATCGGTATAGACCCCGCCACCCCCCATGGTGGTACCGTAAAACACCTTATTGTTGGCGAGCAGCAGTCCTGCTAAAGGCGTGGCACCGTCGACGCACGGAAACCCTCCAGTGCAAAAAACGTGAAGGGGGGTGATCTTGCCCGCGGTGGTAATTTTGAACACCGTGCCGTTGGTTCCGGTGCTCACTGTGGTTGTTCCGTAGAGCTGCCCATCGGGCCCCTGCACCAGATTCTCGAAGGCAGGATTCCCTCCATCCTTCTTGCCACCGGTGAAACTATACAAGCTTTTGAACTGGGTCTGTGCAGGCGAGATAATCGTTGTGGCACAGAATAAGTACACAATGCAGGCCGCTTTCAATAAACCAAGCTTGCGCACGTTGTCCTCCTTCGGGCTCTGCGCCGGGGCCGCGTAAGACGAGCCACGTGAGACTAAGCTGGAATTTCCTTTTTGCCCCACAAAAAGTTGCCTAAGTAGAATCCCCATCACGGTTCGTGTCAAGATAAAAAGACTTGCACACCGTTTCGCCCCATCCTGTACGAGATCCCGATAACGGCCACGCTTGAGTACCAGGCTTGCGACAAAACTGAGTGCTATCGGCCAGCGTCCATCCCGGTCAAATGGCAACTGCGAGTTTTTCCCCAGGATCGGACCCGCGCCCCCGTGGATATTCGCCACAAATAGCCAGGCGTTTCAGAAATTCGGAGCGTATCGCCCAAGCCGGAGCTTTGGTCCGCGCCGTTTACATCTCAGGCTGCCTTGTAACTTTTTGACTGATTCGCGAATCAGATGTAACGTCCTTTGTCAGCCGCGAGACAACGCAATCATGAGCTCACGCACCGATAGCCGCAAATTCAAAGCCATCAGCCGGCGTGAGTTGTTGAAACTCACACCGGTGATAGCACTGGGTGCCTTTGCCATCCCGCCGCTGCAGAAACCACTCCTCAAGACCGGGCTTGGCTTCAGCGATTGGGTTTCGGCCAGGCTGTTTCGCTCCGGCCATTTGGCGCCCACGTTTACCGATTCCTTCCTCACTCCTTTCAACCAGTTTCCCGTCAACGATTACGACGTCGATGACCCCGAAGTTGATTTCGACAAGTGGACGCTCACAGTGACTGGCGAGGTGCAGAAGCCGGGAGATTACACTCTGGCGCAGATTCAGGCCTTGCCCAAGTTCACGCAAAATACACGGCATGTTTGCGTGGAAGGATGGGACGTAATTGGCCGCTTCGGTGGTGTGCGCCTCTCCGACTTCCTCAAGATGACCGGCGCCGACCCGACGGCGCGCTTCGTGACCGTCGAATGCGCGGATGACTACTACGAGTCGCTCGACATGGCTACGGCCATGCATCCGCAGTCTCTGCTCTGTTATGAAATGTACGGCCAGCCCCTGACCCGCGAACACGGCGCTCCGCTGCGTCTCAGCATCCCCACCAAGATTGGCTATAAGCAGGCAAAGTACCTCACGGACCTCAAAGTGAGCCATGTGCTGGAGAAGGTTGGCTATTGGGAAGATCAAGGCTACTCCGAATTCTATGGCCTGTAGTTCCGAGGAGATGACATGGCAACCCGTGCGATCGAAATCGAAGATGTGAAGACGGGAGAAGTCACCGAAGCGGTGTACGAGCACCCTCTTGTGGTGCGCCTCTGCCATTGGGTGAACGCGGTTTCGCTGTTCGCGATGGTAGGCAGCGGATTTCAAATCTTTCGCGCCTTTCCGAGCTTCGGAGCCAAGATCCCGCAAAAAGATCTTCTTAACTGGCCGAAGTCTTTCGCGCTAGGTGGATGGCTGGGAGGCGCGCTGCAATGGCACCTGACCTTCATGTGGATTTATATTGCGACCGGCTTGTTGTACGTCGGTTACCAGATCTTCAGCGGAAACTACAAGCAAATGCTCTTTGTACGGCGCGACCTGCCGGGCGTGTGGCCAATGGTGCGCCACTACTTTTTCTTGGGTCCCAAGCCGCCGGTCAGGGAAGCCTACAACCCGCTGCAGAAGCCCGCCTACACGTCTGCGATTGGATTGGGCGTGCTGTCGGTGCTGACGGGTTTTGCGGTCTGGAAACCGGTGCAACTGTCGTGGCTGGCGTGGCTGATGGGGGGATTCCATCTGGCGCGCCTGTGGCATTTCCTGATCATGTGGGCAATGCTGGCGTTCGTGTTTGGACACTTGGTGATGGTCGTGCTCCATGGCTGGAATAACTTCGTCTCCATGTTGACGGGATGGAAGCAAGACCCGGAATACCCATCCGAGTAGCGGCTGTTTGCGACGGCAGGGAGTTCACAATTACGGTGAGGAGCAATGCCGGAAGAGGTGATGTCGCTGGGAAATCCAGCCGGACAATTCAACGAAGAGTTGCTGATCCGGCGTATCCGGGACGGCGAACACGATCTTTTCTATGAGCTCATTCGACCCTACGAACGGCGCGTGTACTCTGCGGCTTTAGCCATTTTGCGCAATGAGGCGGATGCGGAAGATGCGGCGCAGGAGGCGATGCTGAAAGCGCTTAAGCACATCCGGCAATTCCGTGCGGAAGCGCGCTTCAGCACGTGGTTGATTCAGATTACCGTCAATGAGGCGCGTATGCGGAAGAGGAAAGAACACGCCCACATGATCGAGCCGATCGTTGACCATCAGGACGATGAGGGCAACTATACACCACACGACTTCGCGGACTGGCGTGAGATCCCTTCGGAAATCCTGGAGCGGAAAGAGGTCCGGCATATGCTCTCCGAAGCGCTGGCTTCGCTGGGAGAGAAGTACCGGGAAGTCTTTGTCCTGCGCGACATGCAGCACCTGAGTATTGAAGAAACCGCCAAGACCCTGGGGATCACAACCGCGTCGGTCAAGACCCGCTTGCTAAGGGCACGGCTGATGCTCCGCGACCTGTTAGCGCCGGGGCTCGGCGGCAACTGGAGCAGTAAGTTGTCTTTTGCAAAGGGGATCAAGCCATGGTAGTCAACTGCGAACACGTCTGGCGCGATATTTCAAACTACCTTGAAGGTGACATCGAACCGGATCTGCGGGCCGCTATGGAAGAGCACTTCCGTGGCTGCAAGCACTGTACCGCCGTGCTCGACGGCACCCGCAACGTCGTACAGTTGTACGGAGACGAAAGGATGGTCGAGGTACCGCTAGGGTTCAGCCAACGTCTGCAGCGCAGGCTGGATGAGAATATGCATCGTGACCGCCGAGGCTTTCTTGGATGGATGGTCGCTGCCGCAGCGACGGCCCTGGTCGCTGGCAGCTTCGAGGTGGCCAGGTCCTCCATCTCAAGCCATCCCGAGCTGCGTTCGGAGCATGCCCAACCTGGGGCCGGCGTGCCTCCGGATATGCTCGTCTTGGTTTCAACGGATGGGAAGACATTTCACGTACCTGGATGCCCCTTTATTCACGACAAAGCACACATTCAGACAATCGCCGCACGGGAAGCGCTGCGAGCGGGGTACGCGCCTTGCGTCCGCTGCATGAAGCAGTATTTGAACGCCGGCTGACTCGCCCTCGGCCCCACGTGGTACTAAACTGCTCTCCTCACTCTAGGAACCGCCGGTGTGAGCTAATTGCAAACACACAAATTGAGGATTAGCAGCCGGGTTCTGCGGCGGTATTTTGCTGGGAATCTCAGGGTAGCCGGTGATGCGGCCTGCTTGCTACCCTGAGTCCGAACTTGAGAAATCCAGGCAAAGGGCTAGTGCTTCATGCCGTCGTCGTGCTTCATGTTGTCGTCCTTCTTCATGTCGTCTTTCTTCGTCCTGTCCTTCTTGGTCTTCTTCGAGTTCTTGTCCTTCTTCATTTCATCTTTCTTCATCTGGTCTTGTTTCATGTCGTCGTGCTTCATGCTGTCCTGCTTCATGGTGTCACCGGACTGTGCAAAAGCTGCTAAGGACACTGCCAGGAAACACATTGCCATCATTTTGCTAATGATATTCTTCATGGAATTTTCCTCGGTTTGTCGTTGAATTTGCGCCCGACACACCCCGGCCGCGCAAATGAGATGCGCTTCCTGCACCAAAGTTACACACTCTAAAACCCGAGTGACGGGCTAACCGGAAATTATTCCGGGCCAGAAGAGGACTTCTGGAGAGTCAGCGAGATTTCATTCTTCCGATCACAGACTTGTGGCCCGGCATAACTTCCGGTTTGCCCGTCAAACGGGGAGTGGCTGCGAATCGATCTTTGCCAGTCGACTTAATTCGTATTAATGCAACCACGGAATGGACTTGCTCGTCCACAGGCTGGACGGATAGGTGTTTCGGAGTTCCTCGGCGACTTTGCCCAGTACGGCGTGGTCGTTCGTGGCCTTGTAGCGCGCCACAGCCCGCCAGTACATCGCCTCCGGTGCAAAATGCGAATTCCCATAGCGAGCGACCACATCGCCGTACCATCGTTCCGCATCGGAGTATTTCTTGTGAACAAAGGCGATGCGACCAAGACCATTCCTTAGAGTCGCGTTGAAATCATTGTTGGGAAGATAGCCTTCCAGACGCGCACGCTCCTTGCCCTCGCCATCGAGCAGGAGCACCGTCGGCGTCCAGGTCGCATCAAAGCGGTGAAACCATGCCGGGTGTTCCTTAATGTGAGCTTTCAGCGGAAGGAAGTTTTCGTGGATGAACTCCGCAGTCTTCTGATCTTCATACGACTCGGCATCCAGCCGAGCACAGGCTCCTCATGCCGGAGCCGCGCTGAAATCAAGTAGGATGGAGCGGGGTTGCTCCTTCGCTGCGGCCAGAGTCTGATCAATATCCTTGCTCCAATTCACGCCCATCATTCGCCTCCTTTAAGAAGCATGTTGCCACAAATCGAGTATGCCCGGTGGTGACGGTCTAGGAGAATCCTTGGGGATTGGAAATGGCTCCGATAGAACTCGACATTCACAAGACACCTCCACAGCCAGGTATTGCGCGACTACTCCAAAGTGTTGCGTATCGCGGTCAGAGCCTTCTGCAGATTCGACAACGAGCTACTAACCGCTGCTTTTCTGACGATAGAACCTTTCAAACCAGTCAGGCCCACTTGCTCAGAGCCCATAGCCTTGATCAGGTAAAAACCGGGTTCGCCGGCGTTCTCGCCTGTGCGCACGCAGAAGGAAAGGTCAAGCGCGGTTTCGAAGTAATGGCTGGAATAGAGCTGTTTTTCCGCCACGGCATAGATAACCGGATCAGCCGGCTTGCCACGCATGGTAATAAGGTGCACGATCCGCAGCGTCGGCTTCAATCCGAATTTAACCTTGCCCCAGTAGAACGCGTCATCAGTATTGGCGGGCCTGTAATCCGGGTATTCAAGAAGGTAGCGATGGAAATCCGGCAGTTGCTCCGGCAATACTTTGGCGTAGCTGAGCATATATGCAAATTGCTGGGGCACATCGGTCGGGTTGCGTTTGTCGTGGAAGACGCCCAACGCTTGATTGCCCTCTCTTTGGTATCGACGTACGTGTTCCAGTGCTGCCTTATGTAGAAGGTCGTTGACCTGCTGGCTGAGATCCGCCGCCGACCAATCGATCGTTTTCTGAGCCTGGTCCATGGAACTTGCCGGCATCTGGATCAGACAATCGCCTGGTTCGCAGTCCTTCAGGGCCTTGATGTCATCATCATCGAAGGAGAAACCACTCAGATCCGAAAGCTGAGGCGGGTTGCTGAACACTCCGAGCGCCAGGTAGTTCGGGAGTTGCCGAAGACGATCAAAATCATGTGCAAATTGGATGTATTTCTCCGGCGCGGCGTGGACATAAACCGCTCCAAACAGAAAAACCTCGGCGGGGCTGCGCGATGGCATCGCCTTCACGACGGTTCTCCCGCTCTTAATTGCGGCAATCTGCTCTTCGCTCAGGCCGATGTTGTTCCGGAAGAACTCCTGTAGCCTTGAGTTCGACTGCGAAAAGCTGGGAACGCTCGCCAGAAGCATCGCCGAGAGCGCAGCTCTCGTCACAAGCCTTCCCCATTTTCGCTGCCGAAAGTTGCTGATTTGCATTATGGCTTTTCTCCTTAGAAGAGAGGTCTCAGGCTGCAGGGGCATCCAGGTTGGTCTCGCGCAGCATCGCGAGCGCCACGAGTGTAACCGAAACTACAACAGGTCCGATGAACAGCCCGAGGGCCCCGAACGCCTTCACACCCCCCAAGAGCGCGAAAAACATGAGTAAAGGATGCATATTCGCTCGTTGACTGATGACCCAGGTCCGAAGCAGATGGTCAACTTGCGACACTACCGCTGCACTCCAAAATAACAAGATCAAGCCCTTTCCCCAGTGTCCGGAAATGAAAAGGAACATCGTAGTGGGTCCCCATACTACAAATGAGCCAACGATCGGAAGCAAAGAACAGAGAGCCGTTACCAGTCCCCATAGGATAGGAGACGGCAGACCAAGCACCCAGAACCCCAAGCTCATTAGGATCCCCTGCGACGCTCCCACGGCCAGGCAACCGTAGACGTTGGCAACGATCGAATTGCTGATGCCGGTGAACAGACGCTCGAATTGATCGGCCCTAAGCGGCAAGAACGCCGCTAGCTGAAGCTTCAATGACTCGCCTTCCCGGAACAGAAAGAAGAGGGTAAAGAATGCAATTATTGCTTCCACAAAAAATGAAACGATGTTGCTCAGGAAATGAGTTCCCCAGGACAACAAATTACGGCTAATCTGCTCCAGCCAACGAACCAACGCTCCGCGCAGATCAAGCGCGGAGAGGTCAACGTAGTGTCCCGCCCATCGGGACAAACGCTCGACGAAGTGCATCGCGTAGGGATTCCAACCACCCTGTTCGGCGCTTCTCTCGCTCAACAGGAGGTACAGCGCGTGGGCCTCCCGGGCAACGAGAACTCCCAGTATTACCGCTGGCACAACAACAGTGACAAGGACCAGAATTGTAGAGGTCAGACCTGCCAAATTCCTCCGCTGGATGCGGCTTTGGATGCGTAGATGGATCGGATGAAAGACGATTGCGATCATCAGCGCTAGAAAGATGGGAGTCAGAAAAGGCCTAGCTATCACATAGCAGAAATGGAGTGCGACGGCAGCCAAAACCAACAAGAAAACTGTCCCGACCGCAAACTTCCCGGGTACGGCCTCCGCTCTGCTACCTTCCTGGTTCCCTTGAGTACGTGATGTTTTTTCTGGCACGAGTTTTCACCAAAACCTTGTTTCGACTGTCTCATTGGATGTTGCAGTGCCTCTGACAAGACAGTTGCGACGGGAGATCCATGGCCTGTCGAGCCAGGATCCCCCGTGTTGCCCTTAGAGCGTTATCGAGCCTGCAGTCTCAAGCCACCATGCTCTTTGCCCGCTCCACCCATTGCTCGTACTGTTTCTTGATCTCAGTTACGCGCGCATCGATGGCGGCTTTGGCTTCGCCCTGAGCCTTAGCGGCTTTTTTGCGCAGGGCCTGCACTTTGGCATCGGTCTCATTCTTGATTTGCTCCGACCGTTGCCGGGCCTGCTGCAACTTCGTTTGCAACCGAGTATTTAGCTGGTCGATCTTGGCTTGTAGTTTGGCCTTATGCTCCGCTTTTACGCGAGCATGCTCGGCTTTCAACTGGTCAATCTCGGCTCGCAGCTCGGCGACTTCGCGGGCCCGTTGAGCTTCTTCGAAGCTCTCTCTGGCCGTGCGGAAGACAAAGCCATTGAGTGCTTCCATTCTGGTATCCACCGGGGTTACCCATTCTTCGCTGATATCCGCGACGATCGCGTACTTGCCCGGGGTGAGTACGTTCGAAACTTCAGCCAGGAAATCTGAGTCGACTCCGGCCGCGAACAAGTCGGCAAAACTTCCCGCCATCGTGCCGGCAATTGCCCCGACTGCGAGACCAGCCGGGCCGCCCAGCAAGCCGATGAGGCTGCCGATCGCTGTTCCGCTCACCGTGCGAACAGGAAAATCGCCTTCGCCCTGTTTCACCGTGATCGTCCCATCACTGTTCTTGCTGATGACGGCTTCGGCATGGATCGTGATGTTTCCCTCGGAATCGAGTTGATAAAGTGCTCGCGATCCCTCATACGTTTTGGTTTCATTGTCGAAAACTACCACTAGCATTTTTTCCATGACATTTCTCCTTTTTCAAATGCTCGCATCCAGCGAGTAGGTTATTGGGGTTAGGTTTTTACGCAGCTCTTTCGAGCGCGAGGTGAGGCAGGCTGTGGATCGCTGTGGCAAAGCCAATCAGCGACGCCCCGTCGCAGATCAGATCAACGCCAATGGCGAAGCCGATGAACCAGACGCTCGAAACTGGCATTTGCGCCAGCAACATGATCCCCAGCACCAGCGAAACAATTCCCGAAAACACCGACCAGCCCCACCGCGGGAACTTCAACATTCCTGCCCCAATGGCGCGAAAGAGACCGCCGACAATGAAGAAGGAAGCAAGGATCAGAGTGAGGCTTGCTGCCCCGGCGAGCGGATACCGGATCAGCAAATATCCGGTGAACCCCCGGAACAGTGCGCTGAGCAGAGACAGCAGAAACCCCTGCCAGCTGTGGGTGCGAAAGGCATGCACCAAAGCGAAGATGCCACTGAACAGCAGCATCCACCCAAAGACCAGAACCGTGGCAAAGGTAGCACTCACGTTACCGATCACGCAGACCGTGCCAAGAAAAATGAACAGAATCCCAAGTGCGAGAAACCATCCCCAGGAGCTGCGAATTTCCTCAATTCCCGCAGCGAGCGGGTTAGACCCAAACTGCTTGGCTGACATTTTGTTTTCTCCTTTTCTGTAAATTGATATTGAGTTCCATCATTCCTGCTAAACACATGGATCCGGGGCTGATTCATTTCACTCACGTCTTGCGAGCTCAGAACGCTCCCTTCGAATCCATTCACGAACAAACAGCGGACAATTTCGAAGTTCTGTGCCGGCTGCTTCCGCCGCGGCCAGGAAGCGCACAGCATCAGCATCCACCAGCGTCACTTCACCGAGTTCGAGAGCGATGGGCGACGAATGAATTTGCATTTGCATCCTCAGCTCCTCAAGACTCTCCGCGTCGATACGCCCACTCACTCGTAGAAGGTGTGACTCCCGACTTTCTTCAAGTTTCAACATTTCTGGACCCGAACTCGCTCACTCACGACGATCGGTATAAGTGCAAATCGGGCGCCATTCGCAAACGAATGACAGCATTGAAGATGGCGAGAGTTGCTGGTGGCGAGATCTCGGGAATTGTCGAGTTTTCGACAACGCCGCTGCGACTGGACGGGAGGAATTGAATTTTGAGCTAGGCGGACTGAAACCGGTGCTTGTTAATGTTCAGACTTTTAATTCGGGATTCAAGAGTTGAGCGGGGAATGCCCAGGCAGGCCGCTGCACCAAGGGGACCGGACACCCGTCCTCGGCTCTGGGTCAGTGCGTTCTCGATCATTTCCCTTTCCTGATCGGCAAGAGAGGCGAGAGCAACTCCACTTGGAGCAGATCGAGGCGATGTCCGCGGCAGCCAGTTCTGATCCACAGCGAGCGTTGCTCCCTCGCACAGGATGACGGCTCGTTCGATCACATTTTGCAGTTCTCTTACATTTCCAGGCCAATGATAGGTCTGAAACAGCTCCAAGGTTCTCTTATCGATCGCATTAATCTTTTTTCCCATCTTGCGGGCATAGCGCTGAGCAAGGTATGCGACGAGCAGGGGAATGTCTTCGACACGTTCGTGCAATGACGGCATGCAAATTGGGAACACGTTCAATCGATAGAACAAGTCGCGCCGGAATGAGCCCGCGTCCACGGCGGCCTGCAGATCGTGATTCGTGGCAGCAATGACCCGTACGTCAATCGCTACCGCGTGGGTGCCACCTACTCGCTCTAATTCACGCTCTTGCAACACTCGCAGTAAAGCGATCTGGGTCTCAGCCGGCAAGTCGCCCACTTCATCCAGGAAGATTGTCCCGCCGTCAGCAACTTCAAATCGCCCCAAGCGCCTTTGGGTAGCGCCTGTGAAGGCTCCCTTTTCATGGCCGAAAAGTTCAGAAGCAATAAGAGAAGGGGGAATGGCAGCACAATTGACTGCGACAAAGGCGTTCCGCGCGCGGCGCGAGCGTTTGTGGATTGCACGGGCTGCAAGTTCCTTTCCGGTTCCCGTTTCACCCGTGATCAGCACGGTGGAATCGGTCGGCGCAACCTTGCACAGAACAGTGAGAACTCGTTTGATTGCATCCGATGCTCCCACAATCTCTTCGAACATGGATGCCTGATCAATCTCTTCCTTGAGAGCCAAGTTCTCCTTGTGCAGCTGGTCTTTTAGCGTTTTGATTTCGTCAAATGCTTTCTTAAGCTCTTCCTCTGCACGCTTCCGATCGTCGATCTCGATACTGGATCCATACCACATCACGATGTTCCCTTGGTCATCCCACTGGGGAACGTTGCGATGCAGGAACCAGAGATATTGTCCGTCGGCACGGCGCACGCGGGTTTCGTACTGGAACACTTCTCCGCTGGCACGGCAAGCACTCCACCTTGTCAACATTCCGTGTAAGTCTTCAGGATGAATGAAAGCAGTCCAGCCCCAGCCCTGCAGATCTCCTTCACTGACGCCGACGTATTCAATCCAGCGTTGATTGAAAAAACCGAGACTGCCGTCAGGGTCAGAACTGTGCAGAAATGCAGGAGTGGTATCAATGACGCGCCGCAGTAGATCTTCGGCGGGAGTTGTTGGCCAAAGCTTACCTGTATCGCGTGTCGCCGTATCGGCCTCGTTTCAGGAGGACTCTTGGGAAGTAATTGTAGGGCACGAGGGCCAGGGGTCAAGGAAAACTATCGGTCACAGGTTTTTGGGGAGGAGTTGAACCCCGGAAGTTATCCAGAAACGGGCTTCGAGGAAGTCAACCGGATCGGTACCCATAAGTCGGCAATGCGGAACGTGGGAATCGGTTCTCTAAATTTCCGGTTTGCCCGTCAACCGCCGGGTATTCGTGAAACCCCGAGTTGTCGCTTGGGGGCGGCGCTCCACGGTCCGAATGCTAGTTTTCACTTTCCGTGGGCTCGGCGATCAGGCCCAACTCGGGCGTCATTTCCTCAGCCTCGCCGGCCAGTTCGTCACCAGCACGGCCCGCGATTGGCCATTTCGTTCGCCGATAACCTTCAGCAGGAAGCGGCGGCCGTCGGGCGTTACATCGAACGGTTCATCGTAAAAACCCATTGAAGGTAATCCCGCAACCGTGAACAGCGCCACCGGTTTGCCGGCTTCGATAGCGTCGTTTGTGACCTTTATTGGGAGGGCAAACAGTCCACCTGCGCCGGTGGAGAAGAATATGGTCTTACCGTCCGCTGCCCAACGGTTCCAATACCCGCCCGTGCTCGTGAGCTGTTGCTTGCCGCCTTTCAATACCGATGTCGCATATAACTCGTTCCGGCTGGTCTCAGCCGTTACGTAGATAATCCATTTTCCATCGTATGAAAAGCGGGCGTAGTAGGTGGCGATAGGGTCGTCGGTCAATGGCCGTGGCTTGCCATCCGTCGCCAGCGGCACCAGCAAGGTCGTGAGTGGAATCTTTCCATAGCCCTGTTCGACAAGAATGTTGCGGCCGTCCGGCGATACATCGATGACGTGAATTGGAGTCTCGTTTTCATAGACCTCGGTCTCCTGCCCCGTACCCTCCACCAGTTTGCGCATAATGCGGTTGGGCTTCCCCAATGTCGAGTAGTAAAGGTACTTGCCATCCGCGGAGAACGCCAACCCACCCGAAGCATATCCAAAGGTGAACCGCACTCGTGTTCCTTGATCCAGGTTCAGCAGCCAGATATCGTGCGAGCCGCCCGCTAAGGCCGCCGCCTTGCGGCCGTCCGGCGAAATGCGAATATCCTCATAATTGCCGTTGTCGCTTACCGGAACAGATTTTCCGTCTTGGCTAAATAGAAGCAGCTTTTGATTATTAAGGCCGACGCCCGCCTGATAAATAAGCGTCCCATTCTCATCGGCATCAAAGGCCGCCCTCCAGGTAGATCCGTGGTATCCAACATCCGCCGCCACCGCCGCTGAGTTGCCGCTTACCTTTCCCGTCCTGGCATCGAAGGCCTGCGCCAGCAAGGAGCCGCTCTGCTCCCACAGCAGATGTCTGCTCGCATAAACTGCGTTCGACTCCGCCGGCACCACAAACTGGTTTTCTTTTCCGTCCAGCGACGCAAAATAAATACCATTGCGCGCGCTTGGGTCATGTTCAGAGTGACTCGTTGCCAGGTACAGAAAGTGCCTGCCGTCCGGCAACAGAACAGGCCAGCGATTCGTCGTGTGATCGCTGGCAAGTGTAGTCACGGGAACGGGCGTGGAACCGGCATTCGAAGACACACGAAATACTCCGCCCTCCACATCCGGAGTGAACAGGATGGTATCCGCTCCCCAGCTCCCGCCGCGCGGACGCGGAGCCTTGCATATCTCGAGCACAGGGCCGCCGTTCAGAGAAACGCGGTGCAAGCTGCCGCCGCCAAAAAATCCAAGCGACTGACTATCGGGCGACCAGAACGGATATGTCGCATTCTCAGTGCCCGGCACTGCCTTGGCATCCTTGTCGTCGAGCGCACGGACGTAGATGCGGGTATTCGCCTGTTCTTCCTGCGCAACAAATGCGATTCGCTTCCCATCTGGCGACAGCACGGTCGGCCCGGATCCGTCGTCCGCCGTGAGTGTAAAGCTTGTCTTATCGGGAGGAAGAATGTACCCCTCGACTGACGTCGGAGCGGGCGTGCGCCGCCAAACCAGCGCCGCAACCGTCATGGCCAACAGCAAGCAAACCGCCGCAAAGGTCCACCACACCAAAGGCGAGGATCTTGCGCTCTTGTCCGTTTGCCCCGAAGTCGCTTCCGTCCCGCTTTCCCGCAGCCACACCAACTGCAGCTTCAAATCGTGCGCGCATTGCACGCGCGCCTGCGGATCCTTGCTCAGGCAGGTGTTCACCAGTCGCTCGAATTCCGCGCGAACTTTCGGCTGCAACTCGCGCAGCGGAGTTGGGTGATCCTCCAGAATCGCCGAGGCAATCTTGATTTGCGATTTCCCTTCGAACGGTCGCCTGCCGCTGGCCATCTCGTAGAGCATGGCTCCGAATGCAAAGATGTCGCTGCGTGCATCCGCCTCTTTGCCCTCAATCTGCTCCGGCGACATGTATTGAATCGTCCCAACCATGTCC
The DNA here is from genome assembly GCA_963791085.1 of uncultured Acidobacteriaceae bacterium. Taxonomy (GTDB): domain Bacteria; phylum Acidobacteriota; class Terriglobia; order Terriglobales; family Acidobacteriaceae; genus Acidiflorens. Next base: position 74,073 of record CAWBQG010000002.1, read on the forward strand.
CCTGCGTGGTCAGCGGCGAACCCATGGGACTCGGCCCGGACAGCGTCGCCGCCGCAGTGAATGTCGGCGCCGACGCACTGGCGCTGCCCGCCGGCGTCGAACTCAACGGCTTGGCCAGTCCGAAATCAAGCAGCTTGGCCCCCGATTTGGTGAGGATCACATTCCCCGGCTTCAGGTCGCGGTGAACAATGCCGGCGCCATGCGCTGCCGCCAGTGCGTCCGCGATCTGGATCGCAATGTTCAGCTCCTCGGTCAGCGACAGTGCGCCTCTTCGCAGTCGGTCGGCAAGAGTCTCGCCTTCCAGGTACTCCATCACCAAGAAGTCGGTGCCTGTGGCAGGATCGTGCCCAATATCGTGCAGCACGCAGATATGCGGATGTTGCAGCGACGAGATGGTGCGCGCCTCGCGCTCGAAACGCTGTTTCAGCTCCGAACTGGCAGTCAGGCTCGAAGACAGAATCTTGATCGCGACTGTCCTGTCGAGTCGCGTATCCCGCGCCCGATACACTTCGCCCATTCCGCCCGCACCCAGCGGAAATTGGATTTCGTAGGGGCCAAGTTTCGTGCCAGAGGTCAAAGCCATGCGTGGGCGCAATTATAGCCTGTGCTGCAAGTTGCAATGATCTAGCTGTATCGTCGGCAATCCGGAAACGGGCTTATGGGAAGCGTGCCAGATCGGTACCGACAAGTCGGCTTGGAGGAAGTGATCTTCGCCTTTGGCAACGAATCCGGGCCGGACCCATATTCAACGCTGCGCTATATTTGCGCTCTGTTTGTGCACTTTCCACTGCTTTTCGTGGTCGTAGGTGTCATCCGCCGACCTGCATCGTGTTGAAACTACGCTTAAGTATTGATTCGACTCGCACTCTCTGTCCCACGGCAGCGTTGCAGTCGACTCGTCTGGCTTTCCAACGCTTTCGGAAACTATTTGTTGCTGTACAGGAGCTTGGCTCTCGCCTCTGCCTGCTGAGCTTCCGTCCTTTTGCCGAGAATCGTATTGAGCCAACTTGCGCGCGGCCAGAATGCTGGCGGCAATCAAGAGCACGCGCTTGCGACCTTCGTCCACAAATCTCAATGTAGCAGATTCGCCTTTTGTTCGCTATACTGTTCTGCGTAATGAGTGCCTTTTCGCTGCGGCGTGAACTGATCTCCCGTGCTGAGCAGTATGCGCGGTCACAAGGCAGGTACGCATCCGTGCGCACCGAGGTTGGAGGCGAAGAAATCAGGGAAGCCCTTACCGAATTGAACCCCTAGATCACTTATCGGCGCGCAGGGTCTGCAAACGGATTTGCGCCAGGTGATATGAAGAGTCAGGAATCTGGAATGCCCACTTCGGTTTTGAGACCCGATCGTAGTCGGCAATGGCGGCATCGCGCTCGCCGTACTGTTCGGCGATGCGGCCAAAGGCATACCAAAAACCTTCATTGGGTTCATCGAGGTTGGAGGCATCCATAGCCTGGATGAGGACTTCGCGGGCTTCCTTGGTTTTACCTAATTCGGCATAAACGCAACCAAGGGTGTGGAGGATGTTCGGGGAGTTGTTGCTCAACTGAGCTGATTTGAGAGCGTTTTCAAGGTCGGCGGGCCCGGTCTTGCCCGTGTAAAGCGAACTCCAGGACATGTTGTTGAGATCCTCGGGCTCGGCTTGGGCGGTGTCGATGAGCTTTTGCCACAAAGTGTGGGCCTTGACGTACTCTCCACGGTGTTCGGTGCTAGTGGCAAGAGCGCGCATGGCGGCGAGATCTCCTGGAAGGCGTTTGAGGCGATCTTCGGCAAGGGCATCGGCGTCATCGAAACGGCCGAGGTAGACCAAACCGTACGAGAAAGCCCGAAACATCGATTCAGACTCCGGGTATTGCCTGGCAAGGTCGGCGCAAACGGAAAGAACCTTCTCGAAGTTGTCGAGCGTGTTATAACCCCTCATCAAGGCGAGCATGATGCTGAGTCTTTCCGCATCGCTCGAGGCGGCTTTGAGCGCGGCTTCGAGAATGGAGATGCCAGCGGGGGCAGTGGATTTACTGAACACGAGAGTGGTTGCGGCGGCGATCCTAATGGATGCGGCGTCGCTGTCCTTTCCTTTGGTCCACACCCGAGGAAAGACGGGGCCTTGGAGAGGATCGTCGCCACCAGCGAGGTGGTAGTCCTCGCGCAACCAGTCGAGTAGGGCGCGAGCGCCAATAAGATCGTTGGCAACCAATCGATCCAGAACCTCCAGGCCGACACCTTGGTCGTCGCGAGAGGTGCCGAGCAGCTTGTAGCGACCGCCTTCTTTCACGATGTAGCGCACACTCTTGTACTTGGCATTGGACCAGAGCGTGACCTTGTATCCGGTGGAATCATTGCCTTGAACGCTGGGCTGGGCGCGAGTGAGGTGGAGATCGAACCCGACATCGGCGAATTCTCCGCGACGGGCCTTGCTGCTAAGGTCAGCTTTTGCCTGTTTAGTGTAAGTATCGAGCATATCTTGCGTGGCCAGTACCTTCTCGCCGTTGTGACTGCTGATGGAGCGCAACTGATCCAGAGTGAGGCCGGGATCGTCAGTGAGGACTATGAACCTCAGAGCGGCTCCGGCAGGATCGTCGGAGAATCTGAGTTGGTCGCGAGGCACGGTCTTGCGGAACAAGGCGGCATAGGCGGCGGTGTCGGAGGCCGTATTCCCGGAAGCGCCGGCTTCCTCAAGATCCGCACCTTCAGAGTATTTACGCAAATTGATTAGCATTGTGCCCGCAGCTGCAGCAATCTGCTTGAACTGTTCGTCCTGTCCGGTGCGTTTCCTGGCCTCGTCGAGGGCGGCCTGAGAGCCGTTGAGTGCAGCCTCGCAGGCTATGATCAGGGCGAGCGGCTGAGGATTGAGAACCTCCGCACTCTTCTTTGCTTCTGCAAATTGACCGTCGTAAAAGAGAGCGAACGGGATGTTGTTTTGCATCCCGAATTCGGCGAGTTTTTCGGGTGCAAGCTTGCGGTACTCGACTAAAGCATCTTTTAGGCGGGAGCCGGGGCCATAGCGCAGTCCCCAGTGGTTGTGTTCGAGGAAGACGGCGAAATCGGCAACGGTGGTTTTGTCATCGGGATCGAGATTGATGGCCGCGCGAAAAGCGACTTCGGCTCCGGCGTAGTCGCTGCCGGGGCGGAACTTGCGGCCCACGGAATCGTACTCGAGGATGTCAGCCAGCGTTTTTTCGGCGAGCGCGGAAGTGGGGTTGAGTTTGACCGCAGCCTGGCCTTCGGAGCGGGCGGGTTCTCCTAAGCCGGCGACCAGAAAAGCCTGTGCTAATCGGAGATGATGGACGGGTTCCTTTGGGTAGAGTGAGATGAGATCGCGATAGGACTTGAGGGCATCTCGAACTTTGCCTTCATTGAGCAAAACTTGGCCGATGGGCTCGAAGTAGATGATGATGGGTTCGCCGTCGAGGAGTTGTACGACTTTGTCGCGAAGATCCCGGCCTTCGGAGGTGCTCATTCTGCGCTTGACGGTATCGAAACGGAGGGTGGCCTGGACGACGCCTTTGTTGTCGGCGGAAAACTGCTCTGTGAGTTTGGTGGGACCGAGGGGGAGATCCACGCTTTGGGGTAGAGGCTTGGGGCGGAAGCCGGGAGGCGGGGTGATGGTGTATCGCCACTCGGTGACGAACGCCTGGGGCAACTGGTAATCGGAGGTGCGAAGTTTCTTGGGCTTTTGTGTGGCGGTCTTATCGGTGTTGTCTTCCTTTTCGCGCTGGCGAAGTTCGGTGGGAAGGCGGTTGAGCAACGCCTCGATGCGAATGGCGGCGACGGCGATGCCGAGATCGGTGGAGGCGCGCTTAGCGCGGTCACTCCCCAGAACCAATTCGAATTGCCGGGAAAGGTCGTGCGGATCAGAGCGATCCATACGATCCAGTTTTTCCGCCAAATACTGAAACTTTACATAGTTCGTCAGTTCTTCCTTGGCGTTCTTGTTTTCCTTGTCGGCGTAAGCGCGGCGGTAGGACGATTCGGCGCTCCCATGAGGCTGCGAGGTTTCGACGATGCGGGCGGGGCCGCTTTCAGAAAGGAAGACCTCGCGTTTTTCCACGATGGTGTTCTCGGCGGAAGAGGCCACGGGAGTCAGGGACAAGGCGGTGCTTTCAGGCCGTGCTATGAGGGCGAGGCGTCCCTGGTCGCCAGTGGGCATTTCGCCGAGGCGGGCATATTCATCGGTGGCGTCGATCCAGTAATCGGGGGAGCCTGGGACATAGACGATGGCATGATCGAACATTCCAAGACCGGGAAGCTCGGCTGAAACGTCTTCGCGGCTTCCCGCGTAAAGAAGAGCGACGTAGGCCGGAATGTCGGCGGTGCGAAGCATGGCAACTAGAAGAGCGGCTTTGTCTTTGCAGTCACCGTATTTGCGGGTTAGGGTCTCGTTCGGGGAACGAGGGACGATGGTGGCCTCGGCGAATTCAACTCCGGTGTACCGGACTTCGCGATCGAGATATTGAAGGATGGATGAGATCCTCTGATCGGGGGATTTTTGCGCGGCTACGATGGGGTTCACCATGGATCTAAGATCGGAGCCAGACAATTGGCCATCAATGATTTTGGCGTATTGTTCGGCCACGCGCTGCCAGGACGCTCCCGTTGAGAAAGTAACGCTCGAATAGGCAGGGACGTCGGTGGGCAAATCCGGTTCCACATCCTCGACGGGATCGAGAGGGCCGGTTTCGAAGATGATGCGCACGCGACCATCACTCTCGGTGCGCAGGGGCTTGAGGTCGGGAAGCAATCGGATGTCGAAGTGGATTGGTATCGCGGAAGGTGCGTCGAGCACCAAGCGAGTGTGTTGGATAGGCACGGCCCCGCTGAAATAAACCCTCTCTACGCGTCCACCACCAAAGAAAGGAGCACTCTGACGGGCTACCTGTTCTTCCTCGACGAGCGAGTCGGGAGCGACGCCGGGAAGCGGAGCGCGGATGAGGCGGCGATCACTATAGACGTCATCCGCTGTGACTGTGGCTGGGGCATCGCTGATGGTGTTTGGATCGAGGGTATGGACAACGTGATCTGGAGTAATTACGCGCGCGCGGAGTGCGGGGCGATCTTCATGCCAAGGTTCCCAGCTAGCGGAGATGTTTGCCCATTCAGCGGCTCCCTTCTGGGTGAAGATCCTGTAGAGGAGATAGCGGGTGCGAATTGCCTTGCCCTCAGCATCGAAGAACACGCTTTCCTCGTTCTCGAGGACAATCACGTCGGCGCTAGCCGGTGCGGTGACTTTTGACGCAGTCTGAAACAACGTCGCTGTGTCGGCTGAGAAATGGCTCGCATCAGACGGGTTGTTTTCGGCCGCAAGACTCAAGACCACAATTGCGCATAACAGCAGTCCCTGAACTGCAAGGCCCAGTAACAACCTCCCTCCCCGATGTAAGAAAATGGCACAACCAGGCCAATCCGCTTTTGCCATGTTGTTTTTTCTCCCACTACTTACTGGCGCACCAATGGCACACGAATGCGCGCGTCCTGTCAGTGAAAAGGGTCACATCTCGATGTGCGGTGAGCCTGACGCGCAAACGCGCTCTAGCGCGCTTCCTGAGAGTGCTCGGCACTCTGAGACGTGGACCGCATTGCCCGCTCAGCCCGCTACCCCTTCTTTGCGGCCTGACCTTCGCCCGCCGCGCCCGCTGGGCGGTGGGCCTCTTGACTGCCAGCCTGCAAGCGGAGCACAATTCCTGATCCTTCGACTATCGCGAAATTCCCTTCCCCCAACCGGTAGTCAGACCTGGACCTGATACAGACAGTGGACGGACCAATGGATCACTAGGGGCTAACGGTGAAGTTTTACCTCAAGCTTGTTTGCATCATGTGCTTGTGCGCTCTTTGGAAGGCGACGGCGAGTCTGGCTCTCTGCTATTTGTTTTGGATCACAACCCTAGTGTGGGCCGTACGCTACGTCGTCCATGCTAAACCGATGGGTGGGTTGCTCATTCTGTTGGGGATTACTTCCAACGCATTGGTCACACTGTGGAATAACGGTGCCATGCCAGCAGTGGGCGTTCCTTCTACTTTCCAGCCAGCATCTCCCGTTTGGAAGGTGTCCGGGCAGGGTCAATGGTTGGCTCTTGGGGACCATGCAGAATTCCATGGTTGCAGTATTGGCGACATTTGTTTGATCGCAGGTTTGGTGCTGTTCGTTCTGTGGGAAGTAGGCGTGGGAGTTGCCGCCAGGTGCAGACGGCCATCCTAAGCATCCCGAGGAGTGCCCCATTGAGACGCGGGCCGTTCTGCGCTCGGACTTGTGTAACTCGCATTACCGGCGCTGAACGCTAGTACTTCCACATCCTGATCTCATTCCCACTACGCCCGAAATGAACTTCGTCCATTAGTTGGCGGATCAGGTAAACGCCGCGTCCGTGATCGGCATGCAGGTTCTCGCCCCGCTTTGGATCGGCGAGTTGCTCTGGACTGAACCCGGGCCCGGGATCGGTGACGCTGATTACAATGCGGCCCTGAGGGTCCGCCTTCATTCGGCACCGGACCTTTTTTGACGGGTCATTACCGCATCCGTGTACTACCGCATTGGCCAAGGCTTCCTGAACCGCCAGCGCGACCTCAAATCGCTTCTGTTCGGGGACGTGCAGGCTCGTCAGAATTTCAGATATGGCATCCACGACCGCTGCGATGGCCTCGGAATCCGCAGGCATGATGCGGTCGAGCAGTTCAGAGAGCGCAGGATTTTCCGGGCCAGAGCTCAAATCAGGGGGCATAGAGGCTCATTTCGCTTTCAAAACCGACGATAGCGGCGGGTGATTCAAGCAAAAGACTCCACCGCAGTGTCGTCGTTGTCGAAAACCTCGAACAGGTTGAGAACACCTACCAGACGCAAAGTCTGCACCGCGAATTTGGAGGGCTGTACGAACTTGATGGTTCCGCCACGCTGCTTGGTCGACGCCAGAAATCGCACCAGCAGGCCGATGCCGCTGGAGTCAATCATGGGAACCTCGGCGAGGTTGAGGACTATGCGAGTGTCTCCGCCGGCGAGCGCCTCCTCAAAGGTTTGGCGCAACCCATCCACGGCGGGGCCCATTCGGAGAGCTCCCCGGAGCTGCACGATTTGCACTTGCGAACGCTTACGGACGTTGATGTCCAAGCTATCCTCCGCCGCGACCATGGCCCGCCCCGAACCACATAAGGTGGAGATTCGGAGCGCATTCCAAACTACGGGAAGGGGCCGGGTTTTGCAAGCTCGGCCCCGGGAAGATAAATATTTCATCCTCAATCGCCGGACAATTTGACATAATCCATGGTGCCCAAGGGAGGGACCATGCGCACGGCGAACGTCCGAAATGACACGGCCCGTTTCGCTGTCGTGATCGTGACGACCGACGAACGGGTAGGGCCTGAAGCCGAGACCTACCTCGCCGGCGATCATGACCTAGTCGTGCTGCGAGCCTGGGATGAGCTGCCAGCCTTGATCCACCGGCAACCTCCGGATGCTGTACTCGTGGATCTGGATACGGTGGGAGAACGCAGCAAGGACGGAATCGCCGCTCTGGTTGAACTGCGGGCAGTGGGGCCTGACCTAGTGCTGGTGGGGTTGACGCGTTCGAACAGCCGCAACCTTCGTCTGCAGGCGGTCGCTGCCACGGTCGATGAATACTTTGTAGCGCCCATCGACTTCGAGGAAGTGCGGGACGTGTTGCACCGGGCGCTGGAGAAGCGCGCACTCGAGATCGAGTGCAGACAACGGCAAAGCGAACAGACACAGCAGGAGTCATTCTGCGAACTAATCGGCGGCAGCGAGCCTATACGAAACGTCTACGATGCGATCACACGGGTCGCCGAAAGCACGAGCACAGTACTAATCCGAGGAGAGAGCGGAACCGGAAAGGAACTCGTGGCGCGGGCGATCGTTGCGCTGGGACCGCGGGCGCAAAAACCGTTTGTCAGTATCAACTGCGCGGCTTTGCCGGAAAATCTGATCGAAAGTGAGCTGTTCGGTCACGAAAAGGGTGCCTTTACCGACGCACGAGCGGCGCGCGCCGGTCATATCGAACTGGCGCATACCGGCACTTTGCTGCTCGACGAAATTGCGACTCTGGGTCTAGCGCTGCAGTCCAAATTGCTGCGCGTGCTGGAAGACCGGGCTGTTACCAGAATCGGCGGACAGAGCGCCAGAAAGATCGACTTCCGCCTCATTGCGGCCACCCATGAGGACCTGGAAGAGCTGGTACGGGCCGGCCGTTTCCGGGAAGACCTCTATTACCGCATCAACGTGGTCCCCATCGTGCTGCCGGCGTTGCGCGATCGGCCCGGCGACGTTCCCCTGCTAGTGGACCATTTTCTGCGGTTCTACTGCGACTCTAACAAGGTTCCTTTGAAGCGTTTGGAGCCTGAAGTCATGCAGATTCTGGAGGAGGATGCATGGCCGGGGAATGTGCGTGAACTGGAAAACCTGGTGCAGCGTTTGGTTCTCATGGTGGACGGTCCAGTAGTGAAGGTCCACCATCTGCCGCAGCGCCTTCTTTACAGCAGTACTGTAAGCCAGGAATCGCTGCTGATCCCCGAAGCGGGAGTCAACTTTGATCAGGAAATCGCCAAGATTGAAGTTGCTTATTTGACGGCGGCGCTTCGCCGATCAGGTGGCAGCAAGGTCGGCGCGGCAAGGCTGCTACAGGTCGATAAGCAGAAAATGCACTATCTCTGCCGTAAGTATCGCATCGGGAAAAATTGAAAATTCGGCCCGGGGCGTGGGGTGGATTAAAAAATAATACACAAAATATCAATATTTAATGCTCCTCTCCCAGGGCCGGAGCCGAATCTCTTTTCTTTTTTTCACCGATCAATGTCTAAGTGTCTGAAGGCAATGGAGAATTGGTATGTGAGCAAGAATCGCGACGCTTTGGTAGAGGACCTGCTGTACGGATAATCGAGCACCAAGTCAAAAACAACAAGGAGAATCTGAATGTCGATTCAAAAGAAATCACTGATTGGCAATCTGACAGCGGCCAAGAAGGCCATCGTTGCAGCATTGGATTCCGTAAGTTTGGCTTCAGCCAATTCCGTTGTTAGCGCGCCCAAACTGGATGCGACCAAGAGGCTCGATGCCACCAAGAGACTCGATGCCACCAAGAGACTTGATGCCACCAAGCGACTCGATGCCACCAAGAGACTTGATGCGACCAAGCGACTTGATGCCACCAAGAGAATCGATGCAGCCAAGAGAATCGATGCGACCAAGCGACTTGATGCCACCAAGAGAATCGATGCAGCCAAGAGAATCGATGCAGCCAAGAGAATCGATGCAGCCAAGAGAATCGATGCAGCCAAGAGAATCGATGCAGCCAAGAGAATCGATGCAGCCAAGAGAATCGATGCAGCCAAGGTCGTGCGCTAACGGGACACTGCCAAGATAGTTGCGGAGAGACCGCGATGAACGGTCTCTCCGTCGTCTTTTAGACGAGGAACAATCTCACCAAATTTTGCGCTGGACGAATTCTCGCATTCCCTCCCACAAGAACCAGGAACAACTGCGCCATTCAACGAGGATTTTGGCATCCCCTGATGTGCCAGGGCGAATGATCCCGTGAAGGTTGGGCACCAGCACTGTCGCCACATAATAGGGCGGTGGTGCACTTCCTTTGTACGGGTCTGCGCGCCGCAGTCCGGGGGCGAGTTCCAACGTGACCGGTGAAATTGAAGCTATTTGCCCACGAATCGGCCGAAATTGAGATTCCAGCTTCAGTGAAGCAGGGGCGCTCAGGGCAACTCTACGAATTTCGAAGTCCGGTACAAAGATGCGTGCCCGAAGCGTCTCAACATCGTCAACTTCTGCCAGTTCGGTTCCCTCCGCAACGAAGGAACCTGACAGGCTTCTGATTCTCGGCGTCATGACGACACCCGAAATTGGACTCACTATCTGAAGTTCAGCGAGTTGCTGGAAGACGGACCGGTAGACTTTCAATTGAGATGTTTGCTCGCTCCGGGTGCGCCCGAGGTCCTCGTAGTTCAGTTGGGCCCGGCGAGAGTTGGCTTCCGCGAGCCTGAGATCAGCCAGAGATCGATCTGCCTCCTGTTCCAGCTTCACGTTTCGCATTCGGAGAACAGGTGTGCCAGCGGCGATCGGCGAGCCTTCCTCGGTTAAGACCTCTGTGATTTGTCCGGGCACGGCGGCGCGGATCACCGCGCGCTGCTCCGGCTCGAGAACGAACCGGCCCGTTACGGTCTCGCGCCACACGGGGGCGAATAGCGCCAGGACGATCGCTGCCACGAGCATAGCTCTGCGTGGCACGGTCCACCACGCACGAAAGTTCTGTCTCTTATCGAGATAAAAGTCTTTCATAAACCTACCCAAAGAGCGCAGTCGCGCCCTGAAAATCAGCAACGCCAGCGCGAGGGCTGGCAAAAATGCCCACTGCGGACTGATGCGGGAAAAGACGTTGTAAGCGAAATGGATCACAGCGAATAGGATCAGGTAACTGTAGAGGCTTGAAAGCACTGCATAACCCGCGAACAGCCATCGCCGCCGCCGGCGTACGTATGGAATCTCCACCGGCATCCGGAACAGGTTGTGCTTCACCCAACTTGAAAGGTACTCGACCGAGTTCTCTTTGAGGCCCGGGACGCCGACCAGTTCACCGAAGAGGTAGTAGCCGTCTAATCTGATCAGAGGGTTCAGGTTCATAAGAACAACGGCGACGCCGGTGATCAACATGATCTTGTAGGCAAAGTCATGAACAGGACTGCCCATTGGTGTTCCCCACCAGACGATGCTGGCCATGGAACAAAACATCAGTTCAACCCAGATGCCAGCGATGATGGACGCCAGTCGCTGCCACTTCCCCCCGTACACGTAGATCTCGGTGATATCCACAAAGAAGGCAGGCGATAGATAGATGAGCATGAATCCCATCCGATGAACCCCGCCTCCAAAGTGCTTGCATGTCAACCCATGGGCGGATTCATGGAAGAAACCCAGTCCGCAGAACAACAGCCAGAACTCCGCGAGGTCGGCCGCCCCCTTATGAGTGAAAGTGTAATATTCGGTCGTATCCTGCCATATTTCGCGCCCGCCACCGAGGAAGATAAGCACCATTATTGTGAACAACAACAGGGTCAGAAGAGTAAACCACTTTGTATAAACGAAACTCATAAGCTCGTGTAGCTTGCTGAGGTATGAATCGGGGTCCCAAGTGGAAAAAGTCATTTGGGACACGTCCATCTTTCTGTGGGTTCGCCGCCGGCGCTCTTCGGTGAGTTTCTGCTTGGCCGTGCTGTTGAGGTCAAGGGCGGTTGTGAAGAACAAACCAGCCTCGTCGAGCTGATCGGCAAAAGAGCGCACGTCTTCCTCGCTCCAAGCGACTCCCATCTCTTGCGTATAAGTCTCAGAGATTTCGCTGTAGGAGTGTTCTCCATCGAACAATCCAACCAGCTTCCACTGCTCGGGAGTGAAGAAAAAGACAGAACCGGTGCCGCCCGAGATCATCGCGACCATGGCCGGAACTCCATCTTTCATCTGCTCGTGCGCGATCAGCTTGGGATGAAGTCGCGGATATGACTTGTCGCTTCTGCGGGCGGGCAGTTCGGGAAGCGCGACGTTGAGGACTTCGGCAAGATTCATTGCGGGTTCTGCAGGCGAATGTTAACGGTCATTCCTGGATGCAGGCCGGTGGAAGGTCCCTGCAGTTCGGCTGTGACATCAATGGTGTCACTCGAGGGGTCAACAACCGGGCTCACCAGGACTACTTTGGCTTCGTGGACTTCGCCGGGAATCGCAGACATCACTACGATGAGCTCGGTGCCCTTCCGCACGCTGCCCAGATAGGATTCCGGCAACGCGAATTTCACGCGCAAGGGCGCGACTGCCGAGATCCAGAAGAGACGGTCATTCTTCGCCACTTCCTGCCCCACGCGCAGGTAGCGCCGGGCGACGACGCCATCAAATGGCGCCGTGATTCTGGTCTTTTCCAGTTCGAGTTCCAGGGACTTGAGCGTTTCTTGCGCGTATTTCATGTCCTCTCGTTGGCGCTCGACCTCGAACTTTGTAGCATCATATTGAAACGCCGCCTTTTCTTCCTGAATCTTGGCGATGATGTTCGCTTTCCACAATTGTCCGGAGCGGTCGCGCTCAATTTGCGCCACTTTCAAGGTTTCTCCCCAGTTCTTAAGATCCGCCTCCGCACTTCGCGCCTTGGCGGCGGCGGCATCGCGGTCGGCGGTGAGCTGCCGGTCATCGAGCCGGGCAAGAAGTTGGCCCTTCTTTACCGGTGCGCCCGTCTCGACATAAACCTCGACCACCACCCCGTCGCGTTGGGCCGCCAGTTCCACTTGGTTCTCCACCACGATCGGTCCAGAGGCGATGTAGTCGGTGGGCTTGGGCACGGTAGCAAGCGGGCTGGCAGGCTCAGCGGGAGCCTTTGAGGCGACGGGCGCGGCCCCCGCGATCGTTGGACTGGAGCTGCAGCCGGGCAACACAACAGTCACTCCAAATATCACAACTAGCGCCAAGTTGGAAAACTTCCGCATAAATGACTCCCGGGAATCAATTCCCTACTACCAGCCAAACCACGACCATAACTTGCCCCAGAGCCACATCGCAAAGCCGCGAAACCACACATAGCCGGCGGGATGCCAGCCTACGGACAACTTACCGTGCCCCTGCATGCCGGGGCGGATCGCCCCGTTCTCATTGGGCACGTTTACGCGGGCAATAAAAACGCGCTGATCGGACTGCACTTGACTCTGAGGGCTGATGACCGTTACATCACCTCGAAAAGTATGCAGAGGAAAGCTTTCGAGCTTAATAGACGCGCGTTCACCGCTCTGGAGCAGCGTGGCGTCATCCTCGGGAACGGCTACGTCGACCGTGACATTGGAAGTTTCCATGATTTCCGCAAAAGTATCGCCATGCATGAGGCGGCGGCCCACGGAGTTTTGTACCTGCGCGGTGGTCACGACCCCGTCAAACGGAGCCCGCATGGTGACACGATCCAATCGTTCGCGCGCGCGCGTCAGCTCCGCCTTAAAGTAATCGACTTTGGTCCGCTCGGTTCCCGCCAGGCTTCCGTCATTCTGTGAGAGAGCACGATTCATTGTTGCCAGAGCTTCGCCATATTTGGCTTCCGCGACCGCCACGTCAGCGCGGTAGTTCCAGTCTTCCAGTTCAGCCAATACTGCGCCTTGCCGCACGGTGTCGCCTTCCTTGATGTACACGCTCTTCACTACACCATCGACGCCCGCTTGCACTTGCCCCGTGCGTGCCGAAGATACGATTGCGTCTCCGGAAACACGCATGGGTAACGGACAAAAAATCAGGAAGAGTCCTGCGGCGGCAGCCAGAGCCGTCATCGACCAGCGGCGGCGTTTTTCCATGGCCAGGAAGCGTTTTTTCTTCTGCAGCAGCGGCTCGAGGAGGTTGATGAATGGGACTTCCCGGTAGAGCGAGGCGTTGCGCAGCGCGACGGTGGCTTGGCCAGCCAACACCTTGATGATTTCCAGATGCGCCACCGTTAGAAAATCGGGATCGCTACTCTCGAAGGAGAGCACTCCGAGGCGCCCTTGGTCATCGATCAGCGGAAGAGCGTAGAACGCCCGCATTCCCGTGGCCGAGAAGTAATCGGCAAACTTGGCCTGAGTTTCGGGGCGTGGGTCGCCAATCTGATCCCCGTGCTTGCTGACATGGGTTTCCTCGTTAGAAATCGACGCCCACTCCAGCATCTCTTTCAAGCCGGAAACGGCTGGGTCGGAGGGATTGATCTGCGTCATGCCTGAGATGGCTTTAAGCTGCAGCGTGCCGCGCTGTTCGAGGGCAATCGCAGCGCGTTCGAAGGGAATGATGGCCTGGGTATGGTTAACCACTGCCTGTAGGACGCGATCCAGGTTTAGGGTGGAGGTAATCTCACCGCTCACCTGAACCAGGGTTTGCAGGATCTCGACCTTGCGCTCGGACTGCAGCAGGCTCGCATTGTGCAGAGCATTGCTGGCGGTTTCGCCGATGTTGGTCAGAAGGAACTGGTCGTCCTCGTCGAACGGCGCACCGTCCAGGCGATTGACCGCCTCCACCACGCCTACCAGGCTCTCGTGTTCCATGAGTGGACCCGCCACGATGGAGAAAACCGCCCCATCTTCGTGTCCGGCGTTCCGCTTCTGCAAGCGCTCGTCCGCCGGATCGTCAATCAGAACCGGTTCGCCGTTGTCGGAGATGTCGCCTGCAATTCCTTCCCCTGGCTGCTGCACCGTACCCAACTCGACCGTCGGATCGAACCCCGCGCTGCTCACCAATTCGATCGCGTCGTTATTGACCATCCACAGGTTGACGGCCTGGACGCCCATCACCTCGTGGAATTTCTTGGCCACCGTCCCGAGCAACTCATCCATTTCAAGGGTCGAGTTGAAAACCTTCTCGAGGTCATACATCTGGGTGACGCGGCTTATGGACTGAAGACTGGTGTTGCGCTCGCGTTCGTACGATATGGAGGCAGCCACGGCCGGCGCTGCCAATTGGGCGATCTCGTGGAGCGCTTCGTGCATCTCCTCCGGAAAGATCTGTTCGTAGCTGACCAGCTCGATTGTGCCGACCAGAACGTCCCCCACCAGCAGGGGCATGTAGGCAAGAGACGTAATGGTGCGCCGGATATCGAGGTGTGCATAGTCTTCGCGGGCTAGTTGACTGGCATCGAACTGCGCAAATTCCCTGCGTTCCGCCACCATGCCGAGCGTGCCGAAGTTGAATTCCAATCCTTCGGCGACCTCGACCTCCCCAGCGGTGGCTTTCGGTGTCCAAGAGGGTTGGTCCTGGTCCTCGATCGTGTACACCACAACCGCGATGCCCGGCAGCAATTGCGCGACCTGCATCGCCGTTACCTGGGCGCGAGGGCGAACCTCCGGTCCCGCCAACAAAGCTGCGGCAAATTCCGCTATCGGAACAGCGAATACCGATCTTCGAGTCGCCATGAGCGGCATTCCTGATTGTGCAGATTCGACACTATGCAGATCGCCCACGTTAGGGGAGATTGCCCGGTGCCAACGGACGAGTGGGCATATTAAGCTGGTCGCACCAACAGGTCAACTGTTCCTTTGAGTTCTAAGACGGAAGGCGCAGCCCCATCGCCAAGAATCATGGCATCGCGGACCCGACTACTCTGATATTCCAGTGTCTGCGTTGACCACAATTTCTCCAGGGGTTAAGATTCCGGCCTGATGGCACCGGAGACTCCAATTGTCGGACAGGTTCTGGGCCATTACCGCGTGCTGGAGCAAATCGGAGCCGGCGGAATGGGGCTGGTGTTTCGGGCTTCCGACCAGCAGCTCGAGCGGGACGTAGCTATCAAGGTGCTTCCGCCTGGCATGCTTGCCGACGAAGCCGCCCGAAAACGCTTCCGTCGAGAGGCACTGACTCTCGCCAAGTTGAATCATCCCAACATCGGAACGGTTTACGAATTCGGCAGCCAGGAAGGTCTGGACTTTCTGGTCATGGAATACGTCGGTGGCATTCCCGTCGACGCCAGGCTGGGGTCCGGTCCGCTGGGGCAAAAAGAAGTCCTTCGCCTGGGATTTCAATTGGCAGACGGTCTGGCGAGCGCGCATGAGCATGGGGTCATTCACCGCGATCTCAAGCCGGCGAACATGCGCTTAACGCAGGACAATCGGCTCAAGATCCTCGATTTCGGCCTGGCACAGTTTGTCCGCCAAGAGACGGATTTGGGGGTTACGGCGAGCATTTCCGACAGTAAACAAGTCAGCGGCACGATTCCCTATATGTCACCGGAGCAACTGCGCGGCGAACTGACCGATCAGCGGTCGGATATCTGGTCGGCAGGCGCGGTCTTGTATGAGCTCGCGACGGGACGGCGTCCGTTCGCATTCTCGCAAGTCCCTCTTCTAATCGATGCCATCCTGAACAAACCACCCGATCTGCCGAGCAGCCTCAATCCCAAAATCTCGCCAGGGCTGGAAATGGCAATTCTCAAGTGCCTCGATAAGGACCCGGAACGGAGGTATCAGTCTGCGCGGGAGTTGCGTGTCGATCTCGACCGCTTAACCATGCCGGTTTCCGGGGTGACAACCGGCCCGGTTCCAGTTCCAACTCCGGTCCCGGCTCCAGCCAGGATAAGGCCAGCGATCGTTCTTGCGGGTGTGATCGTAGTGCTGATGGTAGGTGCATTTTCGTATTGGTATTTTCGCGAGAAACCACCACAGCAAGTTGCTACCAAGACGGTGAGCCGGCGTCGTACGGTCGCTGTTCTCAACTTTAAGAATTCCACCTCGCGCTCCGAGGCAGCATGGCTCTCCACGGCCCTCCCCGAGATGTTGACCACTGAACTTGCGGCGGGCGAGCAATTACGCACCATTACGGGTGACGAAGTTGCACAGATGAAGATGGATCTCTCGCTGCCAGACTCGGACATGCTGTCGGCGCAGGCGCTCTCCGAGGTCGGGAAGGCGCTCGGGGCAGATCTAGTGGTTCTCGGCTCGTATGTGGATTTGACTGGCGGCAAGCTGCGCGTTGATTTTCATCTGCAAGATGTCGCTGCCGGTGAAACGTTGATTTCGGTCAAGCAAACTGGGGATGAAAGCAATCTATTCGACTTGGTCAGCCGTGCCGGCATTCAGTTGCGGGAAAAGTGCAATGCTGGACAGATCAATCTGCACGACGAGGCTGCCGTTCGCGCCGCCCTGCCATCTACGCCTGAGGCCTCAAAACTCTATGCGGAAGGCCTTGCCAAGCTGCGGGTCAACGATGCCATCGCAGCGCGTGACCTTCTGCAAAAAGCGGTAGCGGCAGACCCGAATCATACGTTGGCTTACTCTGCCTTGGCAGCAGCTTGGACTCTCCTCGGATATGACGAGAAAGCTCGACTGTCGGCGAAGAGCGCGTACGACCTCTCGGGACCGCTCTCACGCGAGGACCACTTGCTGACCGAAGCGCGGTATCGCGAAACCTCGAAGGAGTGGGACAACGCCGCCGAGAACTACCGTACTCTTTTTGGGTTTTTCCCTGACAACCTTGAATATGGCCTGCTTCTGGCCCGAGCGCAAACCCGGGGAGGAAAAGGAAAAGAAGCTTTGGCGACGGTGGAATCTCTCCGCAAACTGCCGCCGCCGGCGGGTGACGATTCGCGAATCGAATTGGCCGCCTCGGATGCATGGAGATCCATGGGCGACTTCAAACAGGGCCAAGCTCTTGCCGCTCTCGCAGCGCAGAAAGCAAAAGCACAAAACGAGAAACTGCTTTTGGCCCGCGCCCTTTATCAGCAGGGATCTGCTCTGGAGAATCTTGGCGATATCAACGGCGCCATGACTGCCGTCGAAGAAGCTGCCCGCATCTACAAAGCTGTCGGCGACCACTATGGCTTGGCCAGTACGCTCGAGGTGACCGGCCAGGTACTCGTCGACCGCAGCGATTACCCCGGCGCCCTGGCAAAATTCAACGAGGAGCTCGCCCTTGCACGTGAGGTAGGGAATCGCAAGGCAGAAGCCTCCGCTCTTAATAACATGGCCCTGGTACTGGGACAACAAGGAGAAGCAGAGGAGGCCCGGAGAATGTACGAAGGGGCCCTCTCAACATTTCGTGAAGTAAGTGACAGAAACAACTCTGCGATGACGCTGATTAACATGGCGGGCATTATGAAGGATGATGGGGATCTGGCTGGAGCTAAGAAGACGTATGATGAGGCGCTGGGGCTTTGCCGTGAAGTCAATAACCAGGCTGGCGTCACGTCATCACTTACGGCCATTGGCACGGTACTGGACGCCAAGGGCGATTCCACGGCGGCTGTCACGATGCTTGAAGAAGCCCCGGGCATCGATCTTGACGGCCGACCAAATAAACCCTCCAGCGACTTACTGATCGACCTTGGCGATGCATTGCAACACCTCGGAGAGCTTCCGGAGTCGCGAAGAAATTATGAAAGCGCACTCACGCTCGCCCGCACTGGCGGTGATAAGAGCATGGCAGCTTATGCTCTTGCAGGCCTAGGGAGCCTGGAGTTGAAGGCAGCAAATTTCTCCCAATCGCACAAAGATTACGACGAGGCTCTGGCTCTCCGCAACGAATTGGGAGAGAAAGATACGGCCGCCTCAACCCGGTTGGCGATGGCAGAGTTGGCAATCGAAGAAGGACATCCCGATGCAGCGGAAGGACCTGCACGCGAAGCTCGCGATTGGTTTGAGAAGGCACACAAGAACGACGACCAGGTTGCCGCAACCGCCCTACTTGCGACTGCTCTTCTGGCGGATGGCAAGCGAGATGACGCGTACAAGGAACTAAACAAGACTGCTCCGATCGCTGCGAAAAGTCAGAATCTGAGCGTGCAGTTGGCATTCGCTATTACCAAGGCGCGCGCCAGGACCGCATCCCATGACGTTGGCGCAGCCAGAACAATCCTCAGAGAAGCCTTGGCCAAGGCAACAAAGTCAAACTATGTTGGCTACCAATTCGAATGCCGGCTGGCACTGGAAGAAATAGAGCTGAAATCGGGAAAGCCGGCGGCCTCCCGCGGTCGGTTGGAGCAGTTGCAGAAAGAGGCTAAGAATAAAGGATTCGATCTGATTGTCGGCAAGTCGGCTGCGCCCTAGATGCAGTTCGGCGCAAAAATGCATAATTATGCATCTTGACAGCTTGATTTTTGAGACTGATACTTCTCGCGAAAGTTCGGAGAACTCCTACCGGATGCGTGCGTGATCCGCTTCTCACAGTCGTCCGGAATCAAAGCAAGATTCTAGCCGGCAAGTCGGAGAAAATCATGATTATTCACTACGAGAAATGTCGACCGTCTTTTCTCTTCCTGATCACTATCATGATCTTGGTGTGTTCGATTGCATCAGTCGCCGTTGCCCAGACACTCCAGGCAATTAAAGCTGATCCGGGAAATAATAATCCGCCGCCGGCAGGTGCAATCCTGGACCTGAACGGTACGCCGATACCAGGCGGAGGCAATGGGACATACCAGCAGTACGGAGCGAATTTTACTGCGAGCGTCGCCAACACTGCCATCACGTTCGCTTTTCGCGACGATCCTGCCTTCATCTCATTCGCCAACGCGTCGGTGACCGATGTGACGCATCCCAACGGCAACCTACTTGTAAACGGCGACTTTTCTGGTGGTACGTATACCGATAATGGAAACACACTGACGCCGGACGGCTGGACCTATACGAATCAGTACGGAGCCGATGCTGGTGGAATCACGGAATCTGGTTCTTCCTATTGCTATGTGTTTAGCTACTGCTGGTATGACGGTGCCGTACAGGCCTACGATGCCATGAGCCAGACGATTGCCACTCAGGTGGGAGACACTTACCAGATCACCTTCTCGCTAGCCGAGGACAGTGGATGTGGCACCAATGGCGGTCCGCCATGCAACTTTTCTGACCTCAGCACAAACGGCGACACGACTGACACGGGGGGGAACGGAATTGACGTCACTGTCTATGCTCAGGCGGGCCTGCCGCAGCCTCAGGGACCGTTTGCCTATGTGGCTAACACGGAAAGTAACACTGTCTCGGTGAT
This sequence comes from uncultured Acidobacteriaceae bacterium, assembly GCA_963791085.1. Lineage (GTDB taxonomy): Bacteria > Acidobacteriota > Terriglobia > Terriglobales > Acidobacteriaceae > Acidiflorens. The sequence goes on from CAWBQG010000002.1 coordinate 93,532, forward strand.
TCAAATTCCCACTTCGTCAGTGGTGAACACTGTGCCAGTAGGATCTGGACCTTGGGGAGTTGCCGTTTCTCCCGACCAAACACAGGTTTACGTTAGCAACAATCAGGGGAACAATGTATCGGTGATCGACGCAGCAAGCAGCAACGTAGTGACCACAATTCCGGTTCAATCATCGCCCTTTGGCGTGGCCTTCACTCCCGACGGAACCTCGGTCTATGTTGTGAACGGATCTTCTAACAGTGTCTCGGTGATCGACACGGCTTCTCAAACCGTGGTGGCCACCGTGCCAGTGCAGAGCAGCCCGGTTGGGGTGGCGATGGCGCGAACTTCGAATGGAACCTTCGCTTACGTCACCAACTCCGCATCCAACACCGTTTCCGTGATCGCGGTGCGAAGCAGCCCCACGGTAGCTAAAACCATTCCTGTGGGCTCCGGACCGCGTTGGGTAGCGGTGAGTCCGAACAGCAGCCTGGTGTATGTCGAGAACGCGGGAACCAACACCGTCTCGGTGATTTCCGTTGCTACCAATACTGTGACGGCAAGCATCACGGTTGGAGTGAGTCCGTTCGGCGCTGCCTTTACTCCTGACAGCAGCACGGCTTATGTAGTGAACGGTGCTTCCAATACCGTCTCTGTGATCGACACCGCGTCCGAGGGTGTAATCAACACGATGTCGGGCCTCAACAACCCGACCCAAGTGGCGCTGAGCGCGGATGGCGCTTCCGCGTACGTCACGAACCAGAATGCCAATGATGTTTCCGTGATTGCCACAGCTAGTAACACGATCACGGGCACGGTGCCGGTCGGTGCCGTTCCGATCGGTGTCGCCATCGCCTCAAACGCCCCGAGCACGCTGCAAATTACGCAGCCGTTAAGCCCGACCCAGCCGAATGTGTTTAATTTCGGGACAAACAACTTCCAGGTGCAGTACCCGCCAGGTACGAGTTTCTCCAATGTGAGCATGACCGTTACGTCTGTCCAGATTACGCAGGCCCAGTTCCAGCAGCGTGTAACAGGCACTCAATTCGCCAATGCCACGTGTATTGTGTACGGGGGCACGGGAGGCAACTGCGTGGACGATCAGGTGACATGTACCCAAAATGGCGACCCGATCACCTGCCCGAGTGAGTCCACGCCCACGATCGCGGTGCAGACCAGTTTCAGCACGTCGCAAGCCATTGTTAATCCTGGCTATCTCACCACTCCCATCGGCCAAAATAACTGGACAAATATCTTTGCCGGCTACTCTGATCCCACGGTAAAGGGAAAAACTACCGGCTTCTCGGAATTTGTAGCGGTTACTTTGGGCGCCACGAATCCACAGGGGGCCGGCGTTATGACTTTACTGGCACCGCTCCGTCCGACCGACCCTCGGGTGTTCGTCGCAGGCGCTGGGATTCCCGCAACCTTCCAGCTTATGTCGATTGCAAATCCTACTCAACCAGTTACAGATGCCGTCGGCGACATCACAATTGTATGGGTGAGCGATGCGAGTGGCAGCCCAGAATCTGAAGTCGTACTGGCCAGGAACAATGCTTTCAAGTACCAGAGCGGAATCGGCTATTCTTACCAGATCAACACAAGTGGATACCAGACCGGAAAGTACATCCTGACGGTGTACGGGAACGCGTTTGCGGCACAACAGGTCCAGTTCAATATCGAGAGCGCCGCTACGACTTGCGCCGTCAAATCCTCGTCGAATCTATTCTCTAAAGGACACCGTATTACTTTCACTGCGTTCGTAAAACCAGTTCCACCGGCAACCGGCACTCCGACCGGGAGCATAACTTTCCTCGACGCCACCTACTCCCTGATAACGCTGGAGACGTCACCACTGGTTCACGGTAGAGCATCGCTCCACGTCGTGCTACACGCACCGCCGAATCGCCAGTACATCAAGGCAGTTTATTCCGGGGATAGCAACTTCGGGCCTTGCGAGTCGCCCTATATCACGGAGGATTACTCGTCACCCGAATAACCGGCTATCGTCTCCATTGCGCGAACATAAAACTTCCGGGGATTCCAACACTTGTAATAAAGCCCGCTCCGACAGGGAAGCAGCCAGTGCCGCAGCAGCAGTAACACTGCGCCTAGGTTTGCAACGGGCCGCTTTCGACAGCGAGGACTGCACTGCCTCTGCCAGGACCTTTTCGGGGGAAACTCACGTCCGCAGGCGCTACATGCGCGTAGATCGCTCTGCCGCTCTCTCGTAGCAGAAAGCTGCTCAGAAGACTCACAAGTTGGCAATGGACGCCAGTGGTACCGGACTGTAAGGCCGTCCGCCGCTTGACACGCGGTCTACGCCGCGTCCAACAATCTCGCAGGTGGAACCCTTCCAGCGACATAGCGATCCATGAACTGGCGACGGGGTGCGTACGGCGAAATGTCCGCACGTCCAGTGCTCCTAGCAGAACCAAACTAGTCCCGAACAAAGCCGGTACGTTCCAGTCCGCAATCTCAGTCCGCATTTGACATGTCATGCACGAACTTACAAGTACTTAGCGGTCTCACGTGAATCTGTAAGTCGTTGATTGTTATAGTTAGCTTAACTCTGAAAAGGCTGGCGTCGTTGGTTCAACTCCGTCCCCGGCCACCATTCTTTTCAATGGTTTAGCAAATCAGCCCAAAATTTCACACCTGTGATTTCACACCTGTGGTCGCCTACGGTCGTAAGCAACCGGCCTTCTAACTGGCTCCATTTGCGTCGATAGGTAAAGATAGCGCCAAGGCAACATGGGCCATTTGTTTTGGGAACCTAGCTTAACCGCGCCAATCTGCGGCTCGACTCGGGAAAGAAGTGGCCATTAGTCCCCGCCGGCTAACAGAACCCGAAGTATGATTTGCGATCCGCTCTCCAGCTTTACTGTTTTTTCGTCTGATTTGAGAAGGCCATCGCTGTAGAGATGCAGTTTCTCTATCCCCTCGACTCCTTCGGAGTGCTCATCCAGAGGTGGTACTGGCCATAAGGCACCGCGGTTCGAGACACCGAGGGGAGCATGACCGTTAAGGCCATGCATGTTTGGGTCAGCGCCAACATCGATTTTCGGGGCCACAGCCCGGATAACGCCGTTGATCAGCAGCACCTTCCCTTCTGTTAGATCGATCTTGTCAAAAATAACCCCTAGCAACGACTCCGTATCGCCCCCTGAACGAGCCTTCGCCTGGGTTACGTGGCCGACGATTTTCGTCCCTCGCGAAACGACCCTTCCGTCGGCCAAGTGCACGATCCCGACGGTCTTGACTTCCACGGCACCGCCCGGTTTCAATTTCTTGGAGTCCAGATATGTAGTGAGAGATGCGGGAATGAGAATTTGCGTCGTCTTCTGAGCATTGCCCCCTGGACCCTGCGATGAAGGCGCTGCCGCTTGCCGTGCATCAACGTTCTTACATATACAAATTGAAATCGCCAGCAGAAAGATAATAGACGTCTGCGGTTTCATCCTGTTCTTAATACCTTGGGAGCGCTGCAATGTCAGTGACGTGAGTCACGTTCCGACCGGACAGCAAGGTGACCATCCTCTCAAGGAATGAACCACAATCCCCACCACAGGGTATGAGTGCTGTCTAGAGCGGGTGTCATTCTTGGTTGGGCAGCAATGACGCCGTGGAGCAGCATTCCGCAGCGGGAAATTCAGTTCAGTGCGTTTCGACCCGTTCCGTAAAATCGCCTTCAGCATCGACTCCTGCGCGTCCACCATGGACGAGTGCATGCTCTGCGCGTACAGCCCGAGGGTGGTCGATACGTTGGCGTGGCGGAGCAAACCTTGAACGTTCTTCGTGTCGTTCCCCTTCATTTTGTCAGTCCTGTTGTCTGATTATCCCTCTGCTCCAAACCCCGCCCCCACCACCGGGAGTCACTCCCAGTGCTATACAATTGTGCCGCTGTCAAAATACCTGAGGGGGTAACAATGGACAGTCTGAAAGGACTATCAGGCTTTGTATCGGAATTAAAGGCAACGAGAAAGAATTTGGCAGATGAGATTCATCATATCGACGCAGCTCTCACGGTCTTAGGCAAGATGGGCGGTGGGTCGAAGTACACGAGACCGGGGCGCACGATGTCGGCTGCTGGTCGCAGGCGAATCAGCCTCGCGCAGAAAAGGCGATGGGCAAAGGCAAGCGGTCAAGCGCCGAAGCCAAAACGGAAGATGTCGGCAGCAGGCAGAAAGAGAATTGCAGCCGCTCAGCGGGCGAGGTGGGCGAAGGTGAGGGCGGCGAAGAAGTAGAATGCTACGATGCCAGCGAAGCCTGCCGCAAGTTATGCGGCGGGCTTTCGTGTTTGCGGTCACTCTGAACGGTGCGGGTGCTGTATTGGGTTCTAGCCTTGCCGTCGCCTTCGGATTGTTGTGAAATTCAACACGCATCGTTATATCAATAGAAATCTCTCTTTTGGCTCTTGACACGAAAATCAGAAAGTTTCGGGGCGGTCGTCGGACTAGCGCGAATGAGATGCTGAAGCCGTCGAAGAAAAAGCCACAGCCGCGAAGAGCGAAGAGCAAATAGCGGGTAGCGTCACGTGCCCGTGTGATCTCTGCCATCGACAGATGTATGACTGTTGGTTACTCTGCGTCAATGACCGCGGTAATCGTGCATCTTGGTGAACAATCCGTGCGGTTCGATGTCATTTGCGCCGAATGCAAGGCTGTCATTCTTGAAAACCTCGCCTGTGTACGAGCCGCCTATTGCCAAGTTGACGAAATCAGCGGACGAATGAGCGAGCATAGGTGTGAGGTCAAAGTCTCAGCTGCCTAGATGGAGGTGCAGCATGACGACAGAAGCGACAGTGGAAGCGCCTGTGAAAGAGGTATCGGAAGCGGAGGTGATGGAACGGATTAATCGCGCAAACGCCAAGGTAGGCTTGGTTATCAAGAAAAGAACAGGCGATCCCTACGGGAACGGCATGTATTACATGTGGGGCAAACTCAGTCGAGCGACTATTGAGAACACTCTTGAGCTGGAAGCCTACGCTCGCGAGGTCGGGGTGATAACGGAAAATGAAGTTTTCAAGCCATGATCTCGGTTTGAGTTTGGAATTCATCGCGGGCGCAACTCCGTTTTCGCTCTACCTGGAATTCTAGCTCCTCGTGGGACGGGGGCTGAATTAGTCCGCTGGCAAATACCTGCAATGGGCGAAGGTGCGGACGGCGAATAAGTGATAGGAAACAAACTGTCCCACCCGCTGAAACGACGCCTTCGCCGCTATACTATCTCTCGCTGAGCCACCACCCAACGGAGAGGACATGTCAACTCTGAAGGAATTCCGATGCGAAATTTGCGGGATCGTCAGTGAGAACCCGATCCATTGGTTTGTGATCGAATGCACGGATCAGCAGCTCGCCGTTATCAAGTGGGATTTGACCGCTGCCCAAAGCCCTACTGCCCGACATTTCTGTGGCGAAGCCCATGCTCAGGTGTATATCAGCCGATGGTTTGAATCCGTGTGCGTGCCGCGCAAACAAGGCGTGAGGGCTGTCTAAAGTGGCGATCCCCTGAGGTGGGTTGTGAAGTTAAGTGTTTCCTCTCGTCCATCCTGAGAATCCACCAGCCGGACTGTGAACATTGCAATGCTCGGGAAACCTGCGGAATTGAAATACGAAGAAGGCTGGAGGAATTGAACGAAAGGAAGCAGCCCAGTTTTCTCATCCATGAGAATCATGGCGAGGTAGCGAAGGTTTTCGGCTCCGAACCGCCAGAAAGTTTAGCAAGTCCTCCTGTTTCGGGAGAGGCGCAGCAGCCGAAGAAGACCGCCTAGTCTGTGGTCGGATAGTGGAATTTCCCCATATGTCCATGCACCACTGTGGGCACGGTGGTGTGATGCCTATCACCGTTAACCCGTCCATCAGGGTTCAGCATTATCTCTGTGAACGCAATAACTGAAAACGGGGGCGATTGGAGACCAAGTCCGGGCGAAAGCATCCGTGGATGCGTCAACCCATGGACTGGCGATCTTCACATTCCCGTCCAGTCGTTTGGCGATTGCGGTCAATGTGGGGATGTGCCATATAGAGTTGTCGTGATTGAAACCGAAAACGGTAAGCGTAGAGGGGTGTCACTCTGCGGGCGACACTTTGTTGAGGCGTGCAAAGAGTGCCTCGACAGCACTCCCTGTGCATTGCCCCAGAACGAACGCCTCGCTTTATTCCGGATGGCACCAACTCGCTGAGTTCGAGTTGGGCGTGAGAATTCCGGAACGAGCTGAAGGAATGCTTGCGAGGCGTGGTGGGGATACCGATCTAGTTCAGCGTTCCGGGACAACGGAGCAGGAGGGCAGATGTCGGAGCTGCTGAATATTCGGAAGGAGCGCAAGAAACGCGGCTCACCTATGTCCTCGATACTATTCATAGTTGCCGTGCTTGCCACAATTGGCGCAATTGCCGTGATTGCGGCTTTTAGTAGATCGGTTTTCTATGTTTTTTGGAAATAGCACTGGAACGCAAAAGTGGATCAGCGCATTTTTCGAGACTTTCGAGGGGATGGACCCAGTCCATTGAATCCCGTTCTTGGTGCACCACTCCGAAGGTTTATGCGGAATGCTTCGTAGGATGCCTTGAGGTCAGGGGTAAGCACGCGACCTATTGTGCTTCGCAGGGTGGTCACAAAAGTCCGCATGACCTCTGGGACGCTGGAACCGACCCAAACCCCGTCCGGGCAAACAAATCCCCGCAGAGCACAACGGGGTTAGTTTCAGTGAGAACGTCGTACCGCATCAGACCCGCAACCGTTGGTAGTTAGGTGCTGCGTCGGGAACCTTCCCTCGAATACCTCGATAGACGACGCTTCCATCACGTTCAACCTTGAATCCATTGCGACAACACCATGCTTTCAACTCTGTGATGTTCAACGGGCTATCGCCAGCAGGTTTTGCACGTATGCAAATGGTCACTCCATGCTTGTCTGCGAGAGTCGTCAGCCGGGTCAGAACCTGTGTTCCATATCCCTTACCACGAACCAGCGAAGTGATGTTATGCAGTCGAATGTACCCGTATCTGCCGCTGACCCAGAGTATCGTACTTGCCACTGCCTGCCCGCCGCGATACCACAATCTTGTACGTAATCCTGTTTCACCTCGTTGCGGCGGCGACAATAGAGCCACAGTCAACTCTCTGTAGTCACGCATGAACGCAGCAAGGTCAGGCGGCTCTCTCCTGTCAGATGACCCAGTGCTCATGAAGGCACCCCGCCCCCTGAACAATACCCACGTGCCATCTTCCTTCCAATGGGTGGAGGAATTGTAGTTGACTGGCAGTCATGCTTTCAACCCCTTCTTGACGCGAGCCAGCGAGGTAGTGACGTGGACTCGACTCGGCCTGCCCGCGAAGCCCTGTAGCATCCTGAATGTCAGGGGGCATTACACTCCGTTGCTGATGATGCTCGACCATGCAGTGGAAGAGATGTTCCTGAAGCCGCAGAACCGGGGTTTGGTGCTGGCGCGAGATTCGGTTGTGGAGTTGCTGCAAGCACTGGAACAGTGGCGTCCCGTTCAAGTGGAGAAATGGCTGGATCGGGAGACGCGGTGAATCCTAGCTGGCTCTAGTTCATCAAGAGAGCATGGTGGATGTGGCTGCCTATCTGAAAAGGATCGGATATTCGGGATCGCGGATACCCGGCGTAGAAACTCTCCGAAGTATCCATCGCGCTCACCTGTTTGCGGTACCTTTTGAAAATCTTGATATCGGCTGGGGACGCGAAATTCGGATGGATCAGAAAGGGTTCGTCCGCAAAATCGTCGAACATCATCGGGGCGGCTTTTTGCTATGAACTGAACGGAGCCTTTTCAGTGCTGCTACAGGCTCTTGGATTTACGGTGACCTTGCTGTCGGCTCGCGTGCCGTGTGCGGACGGAAGCGATGGGCCGGAGTTCGACCACCTTACACTGCGTGTTGACCTCAACGAGCCGTGGCTTGCGGACGTAGGTTTTGGCGATTGCTTTCTCGATCCGCTTCGGCTTCAGATCGGTCTGGAACAGGAGCTACAGGGGAAGTGCTTTCGCATTGTCGAGGCGGGCGATTCCTTGAGACTGAACAGGAGAGATGAGGTCGCTGGCTGGAAAACCGAGTATCTGTTCAGCCTAAAGCCCCGGCGACTGGATGAATTCGCGGGAATGTGCCATTACCACCAGACCTCTCCGCAATCTCCTTTCACGAAAAAGCGCGTGTGCAGCCGCGCCACCCCGGAGGGGCGCATCACTCTCTCGGAGATGAAGCTGATCACGACGAACGGCGACAGGCAGGAAGAGCGGTTGCTGAAATCCGAAGCAGAGTGGCAGGCGGCTTTGGCTGATCACTTTGGCGTGCAGGTGCCTCAATCATGAATTAACTGATTCCCGGTTTACTGTCTCCCTTGGGCAGGGGTGGTATGTTCGAACCCGAAGAACGTTCATAAAGACTTTCGCCCAACCCGAACCGTTGACCGACGCCGAACTCGACCGCCTCGGAGATTTACTTGAAAAGCTGCAACGGCGGCAGGGCAATGAACATCGAGCAACCGGACGGGTTCTCGCCGCCCTCATCGCGGGACCGGAGACCGTCCACATGACGGCTGGGCTGTTGAATGCTTACCAATATTTCAGAGCACAGCGGGAAGCAAGGCGATGGAATGTCGAATGATGAAGCTTCTGCTTGGATTCAGGAATGTCCCGGTGCAGGGACCGTCTGCGATAGTGAGGGGATAATTTTGGCAATGAACGACAAGTTCATTCGGACTTTTCAGGATAGCGGCGGTGTGGCGCTGATCGGTTCCAATCTGTTCGATTGACATCCCAAACTCCGGGCAGCCAAATCGCCGCAGAATCGATTCCCTGAGGGGCGGCAAATCCCTCAATAGTTTGTGTATTCGTTGTGCGACAGGAAGATTTCTCCCAGATACCGCAGGAAGTCAACGCAGGGTCTGCACAGCCTGTCGGATGACCCGAATTCGTCCGCGTTCGAGTGGAAAATCTCGACTACTTCGTCGTGCACATCGCAAATGAGCCGGTGGCATCTTTTACACTGTACCCAGTCCTTGAGTGAGCATGGGCTGAGTTTTTCGTCGGCGCAGTCGGGATTGACCAATATCATGCGCGGGTCGCCTTTCAGGGCAGCCGCTTATTTTAGTGGAACACGAACGCCAAGGAAGTTGTCATATTGTGGTCCCGGTTTCTTGCTGGCAGTTGTTGGGTCGCTGTCTCCGGTGAGAGCGGGCGACTGGAGCCGCAAAACACGCAGATTCGTTTCATGCAGAACTGCATGCTTATCTGGGACTGGCGCGGCTGTACCGCTCCTCCTCCAATGGCGTCCGATACAGGTTGAAAAATGGCTTGACCGGGATACGCGGTGAGGTGGCTGGAGCGATGACGCGACTGCGAAAGGAGTAGGTAGCGCTGAGGTATCGATCCCAGTTTTTGTCCCAATTTGTCCCAAAAAATCATCGGAAACAGTACTTGCATTTCACCATTATTTGTGCAAAAACGGATGGGTCAAGAAATCGAGGATTTTCTGCTCGCGGTAAGTTCAACTAGCAAAAGCGTTAAGAAAGTCCCAGTTTTATTGGCAAAATTCAATGGGTCACAACTTCGATTCCCGGTAGCGCTACCAACCTTCCTAAGCCGTTTTCTTCCAGGAGGTTGTAGCCTGCCAAAATTTTGTCACGGTGCATGTCCCGGTAATCTCGGCGAACTATCGCAGAAAGTCAGTATTAAGGGACATGTCGAACCGAAGAGTCAGCATCATCGAGCGAATCAAACGAAATGGCAAATGTATGTGGGGCGAGAAGTGGGAGCTTCCGGTCAAGTTACGCGATACAACATCCACGCACCTCTACTGGTTTTGTGTTCACACACCATCAACCTTTGGCCCAATCCGAGTCTCGCCGGCCGTTCTGCCTGCTCTCGAAGCTATCGAGTTGGCAACTCTGCTGAATGTAGCGCGAATGTGCGGTGACCGTTACATAGGGCACTCCAAGAAAAAGCTCGGCCGAAATGCCGGTCACTTCGAGGCAATTGAATCCCTGCTGTTTGACTTTGCGCGCGATTCGCTGCAAGGCGCCCTGGAGCTTGATTGCTCCGACAGCGCCAAGAAAATGCGCCTTGATTTCACCCGCCAGAAAAAAGAAGTTCCACCGCATAGAGCGGATCTTGTCGTCGAGAGTAGAGCCGTTCAGCATGGTTACCATGCTCCAATCCTTGAAGTATGGTTCGCTCTGCAGAGCCAGAACTTTGGCCATGCGTGGCGACTCTTCGCCCATCAGGACCGTACCGACTTGAACCGTTGGCGTCATGGGAATTCGCTCCGAATCTGCCGCCGAATGGAAACTGGGGCTGCTTCTGGCTAGAACCCTAGATGATTCTCCCAACGCAATCTGAGCAGTTTTGACCAGTTGTTTTGCGGCAAAAAGCGAATACTGATCTCAGGGAGAACTGCCCTTCCTCACAGAGACAGCTCCAAACCTTTCAAAACATTGATGTCAGTAACAGAAACGAGACCTTCGGACCAAATGATCGAGCTTGCTAACGAACGCCCGTGGGAATTGCGACCAGCGGCCGCAGAACCTGTTCGCTCGTTATCGAATGCCGGCATGCCGAGCCGGATTGCGGTGGTTGGCAACTATCTGCCGCGGCAATGCGGGATCGCCACTTTTACGACCGATCTGTGCGACGCGATCTCGGCTGAGTGTGGCGCGGCCAGGTTGTTCGCGGTCCCGGTCAACGACATGGAGTCCGGGTATGCTTACCCGGAGCGTGTGAGGCTAACGCTTGCGCAGGACGATCTGTCCTCCTACGAGCAAGCCGCTGACTTCCTGAATTTCGCGAACTTCGACTTGGTGTGCCTGCAGCACGAATATGGCATTTTCGGCGGCCCGGCGGGCGGTCATATTCTGGCGCTGCTCCGGCGGCTCAAGATGCCGGTCATTACTACTCTGCACACAGTTCTTCGCGAACCAAATCCCGACCAACGGCGAGTGATGGAGGAGATCGCCACCCTCTCAGATCGCCTGATCGTAATGAGCACGCTGTCTTCCCAGTTTCTCCAGGAAATATTCAAAGTGCCGGGCCGCAAGATCGATATGGTTCCGCATGGCGTTCCCGACATGTCATTCCTCGATCCCAATTTCTACAAAGAACATTTCAATGTAGAAGGGAAAGCCGTGCTGCTCACGTTCGGCCTGCTCTCGCCGAATAAGGGAATCGAGAACGTGATCCAGGCGCTGCCGCACATTTTGTCGAAGCACAAGAATGTCGTCTACATCGTCGCGGGCGCGACTCATCCTCACATTCTGCGCCGGGAAGGCGATGGCTATCGCGAGCACTTGCAGGCTTTGGCGAAGGAAATCGGTGTGGAATCGAATGTGTTTTTCCATAATCGCTTCGCGAGTCCCGGTGAGATGGCCGAGTTCATTGGAGCAGCGGACATCTATATCACTCCGTACCGATACGAGGAACAGGTGGTCTCAGGGACGCTTGCGTATGCGCTAGGCGCGGGGAAGGCGATTATTTCAACTCCGTACTGGCACGCCATTGAGCTATTGGACGATCACCGTGGCGCACTGGTGCCTTTTCAGGATCCAGAGGCAATTGCGAGGAAAACAGTCGAACTGCTGGATACTCCCGCAATCCGCCACGCGATGCGGAAACGCGCTTATCTGTACTCGCGCGATATGGTATGGAAAAAGGTAGCCCAGGGATACCTGGCGAGCTTTGGGCGGGCGCGCAGTGACAGGATGCGCGAACCGCGTGTGATGTTCGCAGACGACAACGTCGAAAAGTGTTTCGACAAGCTACCAGCGCTGAACCTGGATCACCTGCAGCGCTTGACGGATGACACAGGCATTTTCCAGCACGCGACCTTTGCGGTGCCCAACTATGCGGAGGGCTACACCACAGACGATAACGCGCGCGCGCTCGTTCTGACTGTCCTCCTCAATCAACTTGGCGAAACCGGACTGGGCACAATTGGCGACTTGGCCTCGCGGTACCTGGCTTTTCTGGGGCTTGCTCTCGATCCCGCCAGCGGGCGGTTTAGAAATTTCCTGAGTTATGCGCGCACTTGGAGTGAGGTTCAAGGATCAGAAGATTGCCACGGGCGAGCCTTATGGGCGCTCGGCGCTGTGCTGGGGCACTCGGGAGATCAGTCACTCAGAGGCGCGGCCGGCCATCTTTTCGAAATCGCTGTTCCGGCGGTGGTTGCCTTTACTAGTCCGCGCGCATGGGCCTTTGCGCTGTTGGGAATTGACGAGTACCTCAGTTCTTTTCCGGGCGACAGGGAGGCTCAAAAAGTAAGTTCGGCTCTTGCCAGTCGACTGCTCGAACACTATAAAGCGAACCAGTCGCCGGGTTGGGGATGGTTTGAAGACGTTCTGGCTTACTCAAATGCCCGATTGGCCCAAGCTGTGTTGACCACCGGCCGTCGCAATTCCGATCACGAGATGATATCCATCGGCCTTGGAGCACTGGATTGGCTCATTGAGACACAGAGTTGTAAAGGGCACGATCACTTTGTGCCTATCGGTTCGCAGGGGTTTTACCGGAAGGGAGGCAAGCAAGCACGCTTCGATCAACAACCCATTGAAGCCGGCGGCGCGGTTTCCGCTTGTCTCGAGGCTTATCGCACAACGGGAGACGACCGTTGGCGCAAGGAAGCATGGTTAGCTTTCAACTGGTTCCTGGGCAATAACGATTTGCAGATTTCCCTGTACGATGCCAATACCGGTGGTTGTCGAGACGGTTTGCATCCGGAACGCGTGAATGAGAACCAGGGAGCGGAGTCAACCCTGGCGTTCCTGATGGCGCAAGTCGAAATGCGCTTGTTTGGAGAAGTCGGTAATCCACGATTAGGTCCAGCACTGGTCAGGACTGACAGCAACAGAGATGAGGTCCCGGAACATGTACTTTGAAGTTGTTTCTTTGTTTTGCGAGAGGTCCTTATGAGCGTTGCTGCGATTACTGGCCATGAGCCTCTCTTCCTTCGCCATCCTAAGAACCCGATCTTGACGAGCAAGGATTGGCCCTACCCGATCAATAGTGTTTTCAATGCAGGAGCGACGCTGCTAGAAGACGGATCAACGCTGCTGCTGTGCCGTGTTGAAGATCGGCGCGGCCTGTCTCATCTTTGCGCTGCCCGGTCGCAGAATGGCGTGGATGGCTGGCAGATCGATAGCGAACCGACGTTAATGCCCAGCCCGAAGGACTATCCGGAAGAAATCTGGGGCATCGAAGACCCCCGCATCACGTTCGTTCCCGAACTGCAACAGTACGTAGTTACTTACACCTCCTATTCACGCGGTGGCCCCGGAGTGTCGTTAGCTCTGACCAAGGATTTCCGCAGCTTCGAACGGTATGGCGTTATCATGCCGCCCGATGACAAAGACTCAGCACTTTTGCCGCGGAGAATTGACGGGTACTGGGCGCTCATCCACCGGCCCATGACGCCGCTCGGGTCGCATATGTGGATCTCATACTCCCCTGATCTGCGTCATTGGGGACGGCACCGGCTCATCCTGGAAGCGCGCCGCGGCGCCTGGTGGGACGCAAACAAGATTGGGTTGTCGCCGCCACCCATCGAGACTTCCAGGGGGTGGCTGACGCTTTACCACGGAGTGCGGCACACGCCATCGGGCTGTCTGTATCGATTGGGCCTGGCTCTGTTTGACCTGGGGAATCCGGAGAAATGTTTGCTGCGGGGCGATTCATGGATCTTTGGGCCTGAGGCCGATTATGAACGGCATGGCGACGTTGACGACGTTGTATTTCCTTGCGGCTATACCATGGATCCGGACGGCGACACCGTTAACATCTACTACGGCGCCGCTGACTGCGCCATCGCTCTGGCCCGGGCAAGCGTCCGTGGTTTGCTAGCGTGGCTTGAAGCCAATGGAAGTTGTGAGCGGAGACGAGAGCAGGACCGATGAACCTGCTGCATTGGATTCTCGGATTTGCGTTTGGATGCCATCACCGTCACCTGAGTCGCGTCTTCACCATCAAGAAGCGGACGTACCGGGTCTGCTTCGATTGTGGAGGGGAATTCGACTTGCCTGATGTTCGTAAACCGGATTTGAAAGCGCATGAACTCCGCCCTGCATCCGCTCCTTGTTCGTGTGCGTAGCTTGATTGGTTTCACAACTGCCTCGCTAGGGAAACTCCTTCGGCTGGAAGCGCACGATGGCGATTTCGCGTCGCAGCGGACTCATCACGCCGCGCTACCGTGCGGCGAGGCCCGGGTACTTCTTTGGCGAAGGAACGCTGGCCGGGCAGCCCCTGCATATGGGATCTGCCGCAACCATGACTGACTGTGAAATTCAGCGGATCGACAAGATAGCGATGATGGATACCCTGCACCGCGAACCGACGTTCTGACCTGTTCGTCGCATATTTACCGGCGCGGAATGTTCGCTACGAAGAGGATCTGGTCGACCAGTTGTTTAACTCCAGTGAAAAACGCCTGGCTCGAGTCCTTCTTCTGCTCGCTCATTTTGGCAAGAAAGGTGTGCCGGAGACGGTGGTCCCCAAAATCAGCCAGGAAAGTCTGGCCGAGATGGTCGGGACCACTCGCTCGCGGGTTAGTTTTTTTGTGAACCGGTTCCGGAATCTGGGTTTAGTGAACTACTCCGGCGGACCGCAAGGTTGATTGCAAGTCCACAGCTCTCTACTCAGCGTAGTCTTGCACGACTAGTTTAGCCGGTGTGACTTTACGCGACCCGCCGGCCGCTCACCAGGTTTATCACCAGCACAATCAGCGCCACCACCAGCAGTAGGTGAATCAGACCGCCGGCAATGTGGAGGGTGAAACCAAGAAGCCACAGAATCAGAAGCACTACAAAAATTGTCCAAAGCATGTTGATCTCCTTCGTGCAAATCAGCCCCTTTTGGATGCGTGGCCTTGAAGGATCGTCTATCTTGCAGGGGCGAGTGACTTCCCACACTCCAGGCAAGAGTATTCGGACCGCGGTGTAATTAGCCCGCAAAACGGGCACACCCTTTGCGACGCAAAATCGCGCGCTGGGGGCTTAGGTGATTCGAATCGCTTCGATAACGACGTAGCGATTCTCAGAATGCGTCTGCGAACATCGCCGCGGAGTTCATGAAGAGTGCGTCCCATTGCCGTTATAGCTGTCCTTCTTTCCTTCGCCCGCCACATTGAAGGTGACACATCGTGGCCAGCTATTCTGAGCAAGATTGCTCACCGTGGCTGCCAAGTCAATGGATCACTGGCGAATTATAAGGACCGGGCAGCAGGTTGCGGCGAACGTGAGCAATACAGACCAGACGTCCGCCTGCCTGCTCTGCGACCATGACTTGTGAGACAACTACTTCTTCTGTCTCTTTCAGATCTTCTGAGCTAAGTCAGCCCATCTGAAGTCTTCTCCTCTTAGTTCCGCAGATTCCAAAAGGACAATTCATGAAAAAGGCAATGTCACTGCTATTGATGAGTTTGATCGGCTTGGTTGGGACCTTCGCGTGGGCAGGCTCGAATCGTGAAGACACGGTCGACCGCATGCAAAAGTCCGTCGATGTTCTTCAATCCATCATGTCGACACCGGACAAAGGTATCCCTGAAGAAGTGCTGAACGGTGCAAAGTGCATCGTCATCGTGCCAGACCTTATCAAAGGTGGCTTCGTCTTTGGCGCCAAACACGGCCGCGGAGTGGCAACGTGCCGCACGGCTACAGGTTGGAGCGCTCCCGCATTTATCTCCGTGGGCGGTGGAAGTTGGGGATTGCAAATCGGAGTCGAGGACATCGACCTGGTCATGTTGGTCATGAACGACCGCGGTCTACAGCATCTGCTTTCCAGTAAGTTCGAACTCACTGGTGAAGGATCGGTGGCAGCGGGCCCGGTAGGACGCCACACGTCCGCCGGAACGGACATTTTGATGAACACTGAAGTGTTAACTTACTCGCGCTCAAAAGGCGTATTCGCTGGCTTGACGCTGGAAGGTGCAGTAGTGGAACAGGATGACGACTCGACGCGCGCCATTTATGGCCATCACATGATGTTCCGCAACATTCTTTCGGGCAAGACGTCAACTCCTGCAAGCGGGGACGCGTTCGTAAAGGCTGTATCCGAAGCCGGACACCAGTCTCACATCGCGGAAGCAAGAGAAGACAATAAGTAGAATTGAGACGGATCTGCGAGTTGAAATATGATTCCCGCTGGCCGAAACTGTCGCGGTTTCGGTCAGCTTTCTCGCGGCCCCCTCGGTACGTTCAAATGAGCGGAGGAGACCCAATATGCTTTGGACGATTGTCGTTGTCTTATTGATTCTGTGGCTTCTTGGCTTCAGCCTCCACATAGCAGGCGGTCTGATTCACCTGTTGCTGGCTGTTGCGCTGGTGGTACTGGTCGTTAACCTGATGAGCGGTCGGCGCGCTGCAGTGTAAGGTTGTCGACTGAGCATTCGAGGATTCAAATATGAAAAAGCATTACCTGCATCTCTCAGCTTATTCCTGCGACAAATGTACAGGCCCGGTGGTAGCGGGCTCGACCGCGGTTCGTGAAAATGAAATATCGAAAGAGACCGACATCCGTCAAGTGGGGGCGATTTGCCTGTCCTGTGGCCATCGGCAAAGCAAGGCAACCGAGCCGGGCTTGACTCGTAATTTCCCGCCTACGCGATGGGAGCCGGTGCAAGCGATCGCCGCCACGCTTCTCGCGACCTCGTAGTGAGATGGAGACGCAGCCCGCACGGAAGTTAGTCACGCGGGCCTGCATTGAGTCGCGCGTTTGCCCATGGCGTCAGCTTCGCGAACGCGCTCCGGCGATGCTTAAAGCGATCCCGCCCGCAATCAACACGACGCTGATGATGGGCGAGACACGCTCACTGTGACGGTCTCAACGCCGAAGTTCGCCTGCCCGACCTTGATGCCCTCGGTCTCGGTGTGCGGGATGGGCACGACGAGGGATGCGACGCCAAGCACCACCATGAGCAGTCCTGCATACAACAATATTTTCATATCCACTCCTCACAATAGAAGTTGCAGCGTGGGCGCTAATGCATTCGGTCCAGCCGCGCGTTGCCGACCGTCCTCATGTTCCGTTGAGCGACATTGTCCCGGCCGAAGTACGGTCGATTTGAAAACCAGAAGGCGTCACAATCCTGATTTGTCGCAAGTGAGCTATCTTGCTCAGACGCGAACCTGCCCATCTGCGATTCTACATTCCTACTGAGTGTGCAGACTGAGCCGCGACGCTGATTCGCAGCTCTCATTTCAGGTCGCGGCGCAAGCGGCCACATCCAGCCAATCGGCATTCTTCATCCGCGTGTACGTTGCGACACCTCGTGGCGATACATGACAGCAAGGTTCTGAACATCGAAAGCAGGGCAACACCTCCAGGCGGATGAGAGGAGTTAGCCCACGAAAGTAAGGAAGAAAGGTCAACAATCATGCCTCTAATTCAACTGCTGGAAGTCTTGATCGTGGTAGGCGTCCTCCTGTGGCTGGTGAATCGCTTTATTCCCATGCAGGCGACAATCAAATCAATTTTGAACGGTGTCGTCGTCATTGCCGTCGTTCTCTGGATACTGAATGTTTTTGGGTTGTTCCATTCTCTCTCGGGTATCCGCATTGGGAAGGGGTAACGATCCGGCAAGCGATCGGCTAGAGAAACGCCAGGCCGTCAGCGACGAACAATAACATCAACCCGGCAGGCCTCTGCCCCCAAGGAGACACTTTGAAGACCAGACTTTTGTTAGTAATCGGAATCACCGTCAGTCTCAGCGCTTTCGCTCAATCCAACTCTAAAACAACTTTGGTCGTCGAACCGGTAAGCCCGACTCCCGTATTCCGAGTGAGCGTCGTGAACCGCAGCGTGCAGGCCGTCAACTACGAGCACCGGAGCGGAGCCTCCAGGCTCGACTTTACGGGCACAGACTTGATGCCCTCAGCAAACGGCGAAGCCAAGGTAAACAGTAGACGCGGGTCCATTGAGATCGACGCAGAATTTGGCGACCTGCGGGTGCCGACGATTTTCGGCAACGAATATCTGACCTACGTTTTGTGGGCGATCTCTCCCGAAGGCCGGGCGGTGAACCTGGGCGAAGTGCTGGTCGGCGACAACCATCGCAGCAAGCTGCGCTCGACCACCGACCTTCAGGCTTTCGCGCTGATCGTTACCGCGGAACCTTATTATGCTGTGCGGCAGCCCAGCAACGTGGTTGTGCTTGAGAATGCCGTTCGCGAAACCACAAAAGGCACGACGGAAGCGCTGAATGCTAACTACGAACTGACGGAGCGCGGCGGCTACATTCCTACCGGCTACAAATTTGACCCCGTGATTCTGAATGCCAGGCTGCCATTGGAATTCTTCGAAGCGCGGAACGCACTGCGCATCGCGCAATCCGAGGGCGCCGAGCAGTATGCCAGTGACAGCTACGGGCATGCCGTCCAGTTGATGAACAACGCCGATGAATATGCCATAGGCAAACATATCGACATCAAGCCGCTGATCGCGATTTCCCGCGAGGCGGTGCAGACTGCTGAAGACTCGCGTACGATTGCAGTCAAGAAGCTGGACGAGATACTGCTGGCGCGGGAACGCCAGGATTCAGCGGATGCGCAAGTGAAATCGCAGGGACTGGCCGACGCGGCGATTCAGCAGAAGGAGCAGGCCCAAGCCGACGCAGCGAAAGCTGACGCGGCAAGGACCCAGGCAGAGTCGGATGCTGCCAAGGCGCGTGCGGACGCCACCGATGCACAATCGGCGGCCATGCAGGCCAAATCAGATAGGGCGGCCAGCGAGGCTTCCTCAGCCAATGCAGTCTCCGCAGCACAGGCGGATGCAGAGCAGTCGCGTTTAGCTGCCCAACAATCACAGCAGGCCGCACAACAGGCAGAAGCCGACCGGGCAACCATGCGCACACGATTGTCTGTGCAGTTGAATTCCATTCTTCAGACGCGCGATAGTGCGCGTGGACTCATCGTCAGCATGTCCGATGTTTTGTTTGACACCGGAAAATATTCATTGAAGCCGGGTGCAAGAGAGAAGCTGGCAAAAGTCGCCGGCATTTTGCTCGCGTATCCCGGACTCGACATAGAAGTTGGCGGCTACACGGACAATGTGGGCAGCGACGCGATGAATCAAACACTGTCCGAGAACCGCGCCGGTTCCGTGCGCGATTATCTGGTGCAAGAAGGCGTAGCGACAAATTCGGTATCGTCCAAAGGTTTCGGCAACACATTGCCGGTGGCCTCAAACGACGACTCCTCCGGCCGGCAGCAGAACCGGAGGGTTGAACTTCTCGTGTCCGGCGAAGCTATCGGCACTCCGGTTAACGCGACCACAGGAAGCTTGCAGTAGAGCAAGCGTACGTAACGATCAATCATGGAGACAACACCTATGAATTTAGTTGGATTTATCAGCACAGCAGTTCTGTCTTTGACGCTCGTAGCCGCGGCTCCGGCGTTTGCCCAGGAGCAGCACGAGCAGGAGGAACAGAAGGGCAAACCTGCCGCGCAGGAAGAGAAAAAAGCGCAGCCGGAAAAGTCCGCAAAGCCCGAGCAAAAACCCGAGGCGCAGCAGGAAAAGAGCGCCAAACCGGAAGAAAAGAATGCCAAGCCGGAAGAAAAAAACGCAAAACAAGAAGAGAAGAGCGCCAAGCCGGCGGAAAAGAACGCGCAGCAGGAACAGCACGCCGCGGGTAATGGTGGCGGCCGCATTCCAGCAGACAAGTTCAAATCCAATTTTGGACAGCAACACACGTTTCGCGTGAGCCAGGGCGACTACAACAATCGCCGCTTCCAATATGGCGGTTATTCCTTCGGATTTGTTGACCCGTGGCCCAGCAATTGGCTCTACACGCAAAACGTTTATGTGATCGAGATAAATGGCGTGTACTACCTGTGCAACGCATCGTTTCCTGGCGTTAACCTTGCCTTGAGCTTCACACTATAGCCAGCGTGTCTGGTGACGACTGCCAGGCGCAACCAGCTTAACCGCATCGGCGCGGGTCCATTTCTTGGGCTCGCGCCATTTTTCCCTTCCCGGCAACCGAAGGGAATGTCCCGCCGGCGGAGACGCGGGTCCACCTGCAATCATCGCGCCGCATTTCCCCGAAAGCACCCAACACCGCCCAGACGCGTTGTTTTCACATTGATCAGTTTTGACCAGTAAGAAAACAGCGGAACGCCTATAAAGAAAATGACTTTCTATTCAGCGCGCTCCCGCTGCTGCGCATCCTAAGGATCACACACGTGGCGCTGGGGGCAACAAAGAAGGTAGAGCCCGACCCTGCGTTTGGCGCGGGGAAGAAGGAGTGAAACATGCTTGGAACTATATTGATTGTGATTTTGATTTTGGCACTGTTCGGAGCGCTGCCAAGTTGGCCCCACAGCCGCAATTGGGGCTATTACCCGAGCGGAGGATTCGGACTTGTCCTTTGCATCGTCGTTATTCTTCTCGTTCTCGGTCGTATTTGAATTATGCGCCAGTCGGCAATTTCGCCTGGCGCCAGAGCCAGGAGGCGGCGGTTGCTTTTCTGTCGTGCGGCCGCATTTCTTCTCGTCGTCCTGATGTGCAGCGGCGGGGCAGCGGGGTATTCCGTGCTGACTCACGAGGAAATCGTCGACCTGCTATGGACCGACGAGATCCGGCCCTTGCTGCTCAAGCGATATCCGGGACTGTCGGAAGATCAGATCAAGGAGGCGCATGCCTACGCTTATGGAGGCGCCGTCATCCAGGACATGGGTTATTACCCATTCGGCAGCAAGGAGTTCAGCAACTTGGTGCATTATGTTCGCGCCGGTGACTTTGTTCGCGAGCTGTTATTCGAGAGCCAGGATGCCAGCGAGTATGCTTTCGCTCTAGGCGCGCTGGCACACTATGCGTCAGACATCACCGGGCACCCGGCGGTCAACCAGTCTGTAGCCATCGAGTATCCAAAGTTGCGAGCGAAGTTCGGCAACTCGGTGAAGTATGCCGAGGACAAGACGGCACACCTGAAAACCGAGTTCGGCTTCGACATGTTGCAGGTGGCGAAGAATCGCTACGCATCGCAGCAGTACCACGATTTCATCGGGTTTAAAGTGTCAAAGCCCCTGCTGGAGCGAGCCTTCCCAGTGGTCTATGGAGTGGAGTTGAAAGATGTTCTTGCTCACGAGGATCTCGCGATCGGCTCCTATCGTTTCTCTGTGAGTCGGCTGATCCCGGAGATGACCCAGGTCGCGCTCCAGACCCATAAGAAAGACATAATGCGCGAGCGGCCCGACTTCGCGAAAAGAGAGTTCCTGTACCGGCTTTCGCGTTCTGAATATGAGAAGGAGTGGGGGAAGGACTACACCAAGCCCGGATTCGGGACCCGATTCCTCTCGACCCTCTTGCGCTACATGCCGAGAATTGGTCCCTTCAAGGGGCTGGGCTTCAAAAACCCGACTCCGCGGACCGAGGATTTGTATTTCAAGAGCATCAATTTGACCGTCGACAAATATCGCGCCTTCCTCCACGCAGTGGGCACTGACTCGGTCTTGCTCCCCAACTATGATCTTGATAGTGGCCAGCCGACCAAGGCGGCAGAGTACTCGCTCGCCGACGATAGTTACGCAAAACTGCTGGGGCAGTTGTCGAGCCGCAAGTTTGATGGAACGACTCCGGAGCTACGCGACAATATCCTCCAGTTTTATTCCGACCTCTCGGCACCGATCGAGACAAAGAAGGACCAGGTCCGCTGGCAAGGCGTGCTGACTGCACTGGACCAGTTGAAATCCGTGGTGCCTGTCCGCAGTAGCTCGACTCCCTGAACCCGCTGTTTTCAGATGTGACTCGGCAACTTGTCATTCCTTAGATATTCCCGCACGAAGCCCTGGCAAACGTCATAGGGGGTCTGATAAAGGCTAGATCGTCCCGCAGATCAAACAGAGCCAGCGGGTCCGCGGCCTGTCAGGTTGTTTTCCACAGCCTCCGCAGCCGATAACTTCCGATCCCGGTGGGGCTCGGTCCGCGCGGCACCAGTGTTCAGTTCACAGACCTCTCCAATGGCCGCACCGCAAGTGGTGCAAGGCACAGACAATATCTGCTTTGCGCTGAGATCCTTGGTCTTCACAATCGCATAATGGAGCACTACACACCCGGAAGATGCTCAATTTTGCACACTCCGGTCATTTAGCTAAACTCCGGGTTTTAACCGCGTTGAGGCACGCTTTGTTCTGCGAATTGTGTGCAAAAGTGATCATCTTTCTTTGTTTCGTTGTGGCAAACTGTTTGGGAGTGTACTTCCAGTCCCAGAGAGGGACTCTTTATGGCATCCCCCATCACGTTGGCCAAGAAAGGGCGCGCCCTCGACCCAAAGAGCTTCCTTGCCACGATCGGCGTGGGCAGGAAGGTCGTGATTCTTCCCAAGAAACAGGCAGTTTTCACGCAGGGTGATGCGGCAGACTCAATCTTCTACATCCAGGAAGGCAAGGTTCGACTCACGGTCGTATCCAAGATTGGCAAAGAGGCAACCCTGGGCATATTGAGCGAAGGCGAGTTTTTCGGAGAAGGCAGTCTGGCTGGGCAGGCTTTACGCATGGGGTCTGCCACCGCCATGACGGATTGCGAGCTTTTACGGATCGACAAGAAAGCAATGATGGGAGCGCTTCATCGCGAACACGAATTTTCTGACATGTTCGTGGCGTATTTGCTCGCACGGAACATCCGGTACGAAGAGGATCTAGTCGATCAGCTCTTCAACTCAAGTGAAAAAAGACTCGCTCGGGTTCTGCTCTTGCTTGCTCATTTCGGTAAAGAAGGTGTGCCCGAAACGGTGATCCCCAAGATCAGCCAAGAAACTCTTGCAGATATGGTCGGCACAACCCGGTCCCGGGTCAGTTTCTTCATGAACCGGTTCAGAAAGCTAGGCTTCGTCGACTATGGCGACGATGGGCTACAAGTCCATAGTTCGCTGCTAAGTGTTGTTCTTCACGACTAGCTGCCCGCCAAACCCGAGGCGCACCCCTAAATCGGACAACCGCGCTGGTAGACCATCTGCTGCCGACGTTAGCCGCTCGCAGTACAACAACATAAGCCACGTGCGTCGGGCGAAATTAAATTATCGAAACTGTGCATTGTAGACCAGTCTTACCCTTCTTGATAAGTCTATGCTGGTGTATCGAGACTACTCGTCGTTGTCACACGTGCTTGCAGACCTCCTTGAAAGAAACAGTCTAGTATGACCGATCTCACCGATCATCCGATGCGACAACTGCGTAGGGCCCCGCAACCGCCGCTGTCACACAACGGCGCGGCCCCTGACTCAGATCGGGCCAGAAAGCCTCGGCTTGCCGAGCCCTCTGCCACCGGTCAGCAACTGAACCGCGGAGATCGGGTCGAAGCTTTGGGCGACTTCGGCAGGCCGACCGGGGAATTCGGCACGGTTGAACAAACAAACGACGATGACACAGTTGTCAAATGGGATAAGAATGGTCGCATCAGAATGCACCAACCGTGGCTCAAGAGAGTCTCGGCTGGTACCGCAACAACGCTGAAGTGAGCAATTTAGACCAGCTATCTTTCCCTGCAATGAGCGATCATCGCGATTGACGGAAGTCGCACTTATGGATCGGGCCGCAAAAGGATTCAACTCTGCTCAAACAGGAAGCCGTGAATTTATGAAGACATCATTGAAATCTGCCATTGCAACGCTGAATCGGGATGCTAACGAACTGGAACGCTGCGTCCAGAAGCTGAAATCCATCTCTTCTGACCTCTCGCCCGATCTTGGCTCGGATACCGAGCTGATAAATCAGAAAGTGGTCTCGATTAGAAAGCAAGTCGAGAGCATGGAACGGTGGGAGTAGTGTTCCCGATAATCTTTGCAGGTCCAAGGTTGACAAAGGAGAATCAATGATGACAACAAATGAGCGGAATAAATGTGCCCACGTCCCATGTCAGTGTTTAGCGCAAGTCGGCGGCAAATACTGCGGGCAGTCCTGTAAAGAAGCGGGATCCGAGGAAGTCGAGATTGCATGCCAGTGCGACCACGGAACGTGTCCACTTACCGTCTGAATGGGCGCAAAAATAAGTAGTGTGCAGGCCGATAGAGCGACGACTGGCCAGGGAGAATCTCGGTATGAAGATGCGCCTACGTATACTGTTGCTGATCGCGAGCTTGGCAGTTCTACCGGTGCTGGCGAGGACGCAATCGCTAGTTGAGTCGAGAGACTCCTCAAGCGCCGTCGACTTGCCGATAAGTACTGAGATCTCGCAACCGGATCTGACTTACCTGCGTCCGCCGCAGGCCACGAAGATCCACAACTACCTTTTCGATGCGTTTGGTCCTTATCCCATCGTGGGTGCCGGACTCGCTGCCGGCATTAACCAGATGCAGAACACTCCGCCGGAGTGGAGACAAGGCGCGAACGGTTATGGCAAGCGATTCGGTTCCGACTTCGGCATCGCGGCAGTAACTACGACGACCCGCTACGGGCTCTCGGAAGCTTTTCACGAAGACACTTTATATTACCGCTGCGAGTGTAAAGGAGTGTTCCCGCGGCTGCAACACGCGGTTATTTCTACTTTTACCGCACGCCGCGGCGAAAATGGCCATCGCGTGTTTTCCGTCCCTGATCTGATTGCGCCATATGCCGGCACCATGACGGCTGTCTATGGGTGGTATCCCGGCCGCTACGATTACAAAGATGCATTCCGAATGGGCAACTATAGCTTGCTTGGCTATATAGGCGCAAACATCAGCCTTGAATTCCTCTACAGCGGACCACACTCATTGCTCTCACGCATGCACCTAAATAATGGGCACGGGGCGCCAGATCCGAGTTCAAGTCCATGATCGACCGAAGATTCAGTGTGGCCGCGGGAATCAGCGCTCCGCTCTCAGGGCAGCGGACGCCGCTCGTAGCTGCCACAGGGAGTTTCGTCGAGGGCCGAATTGGTGCGTTTTTCGAGTGGTTCGGTAATCTGGGCATATTTTTCTGGCAAGTTGTACGCGCCGCAGTAACTCCACCTTTTGAATTCCGCGAATTGTTCCGACAACTCGACGAGATTGGATCGATGTCCCTGCCGCTCGTCGCGTTGGCTGGCGCTGCTACCGGCGTCGTTCTCTCCTTGGAAGCGCGCTTTAGCCTGACCCGGTTTGGGGCAAAATCGCTGCTGCCTGCCGCAATCGTATTCTCCGTCATTCACGAGACCGGCCCGATAATCACTGGTCTGGTTGTAAGTGGCCGCGTCGGCGCTGGCATTGGAGCGGAGTTGGCGTCGATGAAAGTGACCGAGCAGATCGATGCCATCGAGGCATCGGCGGTAAATCCTAATCGGCTACTTGCGGCGCCTCGCATCCTCGCTTGCATCCTGATGCTGCCTTTGCTGACCCTGGCGGGCGACTTTTGCGGAGTGGTAATGGGCTGGATTGCTCAGGCACTGGTTGAGCCGCAATCGTTACATCAGTTCATCAATGCGGGTTTCAGTGGCGCTGATTTCAACGACTTGCTGCCGCCCACGCTTAAGACCGCCGTGTTTGGCCTGATCATTGGGCTGATCGCCTGCTTTCAGGGGATGCGGACGCGGGGCGGCGCAGCGGGAGTGGGCCGTGCGGCCACGAGTTCGGTCGTTTTGTCGTCGTTGTTTGTGATCCTGGCGGATGTCGTGCTCGTGAAAATCATCATCCTGTTCTTCCCGTAAGAATTTGCTGGGGGACTCGCGAAACAAGCATGGAAACCATTGAACAAATTGCGTTGACGCCGGACGCAGTAGAGAAAACTGTCAGTGCGCCTGTTATTGCTGTTGATGACATGCACAAGTCATTTGGAACCCAAAGAGTCTTGAATGGGGTTAGCCTGACGGTGATGCGTGGTGAAACTTTGGCAGTGCTGGGGCGCAGCGGCACCGGTAAGAGCGTCCTGCTGAGGCTCATCATCGGCCTGGAGAAGCCTGACTCGGGATCGGTTCGCATCCACGGCCAAGGGATCGCCGGCATGGGGATCGACCAGCTTGGTGAAGTCAGGAAGAAGATGGGATTTCTTTTTCAGCACGCGGCGCTTTACGATTCGCTCACAGTCGAGCAGAACGTGGCTTTTCCACTGCAGCATCATAAGAAGGCGATGTCGAAGTCAGAGCAGGGCGACCGGGTGAGGCAATTGCTGGCGGAAGTGGGCATAGAGGGCCACCAAGAAAAGATGCCCTCGGATATTTCGGGCGGCATGCAGAAGCGAGTAGGGCTTGCGCGCGCCTTGGCGCTGGAGCCAGATATTTTGCTGCTCGACGAGCCCACAGCCGGCTTGGATCCCATCAGTGCCGCGGAGATTGACGATCTGGTTCTCAAGCTTCAAGCGGAACATCATATGGCATCCATCGTGGTGACTCACGATCTGCACAGCGCGAAGGCGATTGCCGATCGTCTGGCCTTGATCAACGAGGGGAACGTGGTGATCGAAGGCAGCTTTGAAGACCTTCAGAAAAGTGACATCGAGTTTGTCAGGGAGTTTCTAGGACATTAGTAGGGGGACATATGTCGAGAGCGGCGCGATTGGGAGCGTTTATTGTTGCAATGCTGGCAATTCTGGTGGTCGGTGTCTTTATTATCGGGGGTAAGCAGTATCTATTCAGCTCCACATACCAACTGAAGGCGCAATTCGACAATGTGGCGGGTTTGGATGCTGGGGGCGATGTGCGGGTGGGCGGTGTTCACAGCGGAACCGTGCGCAGCATTGTATTGCCCCACAACCCAGGCGAGAAGGTCACGGTTATTATGGATCTCGGCAAGTCGACGCACGAGATCATTAAGCGAGACTCGGTTGCCACAATCGAAACCGAAGGGTTGCTAGGCAACCAGTTTCTCGCCATCTCGTTTGGATCCGCTGGGATAGCTGACGTGCGGGATGGCGATACCATCGCGAGCCAGCCGCCACTGGAGATGTCGGATCTGCTTCAAAAGACAAGCGGCATTCTTGATAGCAGCCAGCAAGCCATCCAGAACGCCACGCGAGCGACAGCCAATCTGGACTCGATTAGCGCCAAGATCAACGGGGGCCAGGGAACCGCCGGTGCCATGGTCAACGACAAACAGCTCTATAACAACCTCGAACAAACGACAGGCACCATGCGGGATACGATGGTTCAGGCGCAGGCGGGGGTTACGGACTTCCAGGAGAATATGGAAGCCCTGAAGCACAACTTCTTCTTGCGAGGGTATTTCAAAAACCGCGGTTATGAAGATTCCTCCGAGCTGGCGCAAAATGAAATCGAACGCCTGCCGCAAGGAACAACAGTCAAGGAATTTACATTCTCGACAAAGCAGCTTTTCGACAAGCAAGATTCGGCCAAACTTAAGAACCAGAAATCCTTGAACGCGGGCGGCGAATTCCTTGCGAATAACCAGTTCGGGTTTGCAGTGATCGTAACTTCCACGGGTATGGAAGGCGATACCCAAAAGGACTTGGTACTAACCGAGGCCCGAGCCATGGTTGTGCGCGAGTACTTGGTCGAGAACTTCGGCTTTGACGACAGTCAGCTTAAGACTCTGGGAATAGGCAAGAAGACGGACACGAATTCGGATGCCGGTTGGGGTACAGTGCAGATTCTCATCTATCCAGCTGGGACCGAGGTGCCGCCGAACAAGCAAGTGCAAGGGGGGACCGCGTCGAAAACAACCTCAGACCAGCCGGTTCAGCCCCCGGCGACTGCAGCCCTGAAGCCACAGTAGCGGCTATCATGCCGCCAAGAGCAGCGAAAGCAAGGCGGTACCATCAGCGCATCGATCCATAAGCGGGATGACCGATGAGCGATTACCGACTTCACGCTTTGGGTGTTGCGCCCTTCGTGGCGAGTTCTTCAGCTAGCTTGTGTACGTTCATGGAGAGTTCGTGCGCCTTCCTGGTGAGTTCATGCGCGGCCATGTGATCTCCCTTGCCGTGCGCAACAGCAGCGGCGGAGTGGGCGTGGGCCGCCAGGTTATGGAGCTCTGCGATTCGATTGTGCGGACTCTGTGGCATGGTGTTCTCCCCAGCTGATTGGATGCCGACGGCCGCTCTCAGGGCGCAATTCGGTCCTACTCGCGACCACTGAATTGTCTTTGGACATTTGTTTGTTCTCCTCGGCAACTTGCCGTCATTCTGGGAACATTAAACAAGTCCCAACGGGAACTATGGCAGCGCACGAACAGAAAGACTGTGCGCTACTGCTCAGTGTGAATGAGGGATTGCATGCCCTGGGAAGCGGCGCGCGATCAACGTCGTCAACGAGACCCGCCGTTCGTAAGGACGACTTTGAGTGCGCCTTCTTGTGCTGTGTTTCGAAATGTGTCGTAGGCCTTCATGATTTGGTTCATCGCGAAGCGATGTGTCACGAGCTTACTCGGTTGCAGCTTGCCCGAGCGGACCACCTTCAGCAGCATGGGTGTCGTCACCGTGTCCACGAGCCGTGTGGTGATTGAGATGTTGCGGTCCCAGAGCTTCTCCATCTGCAATTCCACCGGTTTGCCGTGGACGCCCACATTTGCAATTCTTCCACCAGCCGCGACAATGGCTTGGCAAATGTCGAACGTAGGTGGAATCCCGACCGCCTCGATGGCCACGTCAACGCCGGCGCCCTCCGTCATTTCCATCACGTGATGGGCTGCGTGTCCGTCGGCGCTGTTGATCAGATGGGTCGCGCCGAATTGTTTGGCCACTGCCAGCCGCCCGTCGTCTAGGTCGATCATAAGAATCGCGGCGGGTGAGTAAAACTGCGCGGTCAATAAGACCGCGAGCCCCACCGGCCCCGCACCCACAATCGCAACTGTGTCCCCGGGCTTCACTTGCCCGTTCAGGACGCCACACTCGAAGCCGGTAGGCAAAATGTCGCTGAGCATGACCATCGCTTCTTCATCGCTGTTTTCCGGAAGGTGGTAGAGACTTCCGTTGGCTTGCGGGATGCGCACAGACTCGGCTTGAGTGCCGTCTATAGTGTTGCCCAAGATCCAGCCGCCGTGCCGGCAATGGGAATACATGCCTCGCTTGCAGAAGTCGCACCTTAGGCAGGCTGTGATACACGAGATGATGACCTTGTCTCCAACCTGAAACTCCGAGACGCCCGTTCCGACGTGCTCAACTATGCCGATCCCTTCGTGGCCGAGAATGCGTCCATCGGTCACTGATGGTAGATCTCCTTTCAGAATGTGGAGATCGGTTCCGCAAATCGTCGAGGTAGTGATGCGCACGATCGCATCGCCCGGATCCTGGATGGCGGGCCGCGGCTTGTCCTCCCACCCGCAGTTGCCCGGACCGTGATAGACCAGCGCTTTCATGGTGGCGCTGGTGCTTATAGGTACGTCGGCTTTGGTCCGCAGTTCGAGTTCAGCGGTTGTCATTGGATACCCTGGCTTTCTTCTTCCATTTCTAAAGGTCTGGGAACGATGCTGAAAATGTTCATGTTCTCAAATGCTGCTGGGCCTGAAACTGCCTTGGCTCGCAACTCCGAACAACTCGCTGAAGAGCTACCAAACGAACAGGCGGGCGCCGGAGCCCGAAGTTCGGACTCTCCCGGCCTGGAATGAGACGTCGCGATCTTGGGCAACCTCGTCGTTGTCTGTGCCGGGAAGGTAAGATTGCATAGCGCTGAGTTCTTCGATCTCCATCGCGGAGTGTTGATTCATGATGACAGCAGCGGCATCCGCCATCGCGTCCGGACCCGTCGCAAAAACCATAACCCCGCCACGCCGTATTCCGCGGACGTATGCCTGCGCGTGCACATCATTGGCCCCGAACTCCCGGAGATCCCGGATCAAATCCACCTCAAAGTCGGTGTGCGCGGTACTCATGATTCCTCTGCCCGCCATCTCCCGTGGCTCAACCAGCACGCGGACGTCATTCCGGGGGAAACCGGTGGCCTCGAGTTCGCGGACAACCTCGTCGACCGAACTTGGATTCTCGAACAAAGCAACTGCTGTTTTTGCCATCTTGTCCTCTCTGAGCTCTACCTAGACTCGCTCAAGCTCTTTCGGAATACTGTGCAGAATGGACCACTTCGGACAATTGCTGAGAGCAGGGCAGCTCGGTGTCAAGACTATGGAATCAGCGCCCGTCTCCTTAGAATCACGCAGACGGAAGATAGTGGTGCTGCCATATATGCGATCTTTTACTCAGCTCGGAGACCCATGCGCATAGAATCACGTGGCCTTCAATCCTCGAAAGTGGACGCGCTTGAGAATTAAGCGTAGAGTTGAAAGTGAGTGAGCGGTTCCTCTCCTCTTTCAGGTCTCCTGAACTAAGTCAGTTCATCTGAAGTAAGCCCCCCTTATTGTTCCGTACTGCCAAGAAAGGTTTACCGATGATCAGTGTTAAAGTTCAGAGACCATCGCAGCCAACAACTGCCGCTGGCCTGAAAAGCTCTGCTGGTAACGTCGTGACGATGTTAAACTCCTCCTCTTCGCAAGAAAAGATAAGAGACCGGGCCTATCAGCTCTACGAAAGTCGTGGCCGTGAAGCAGGCCAGGAAACACAGGACTGGCTCCGCGCCGAGGAAGAAGTCCTCAGGCGGAGAAGGTAAGGCGGCCCTTTGAGGAGTCGAGTCTGTTACCTGTTTGCCCGCCTGAGAATCCACAGCTCAGATTGCCAGCATTGTGGTTCTCTCGAAACGGTTGGCCGTGAAATGCAAGAACGGTTGGAAGAGTTGAACCGACTTTGGAGAATTACGAGGGCAACACGGGGGCAAGCACGGTAACGGTTTGCTCCTCTTGAGAACGCGTTACTCTTTGCGCCGCGCATTGTCTTTTGATTCTGTTGATGGTGGTACTCATAACCCAACGATCAGTGCTAAAGGAGGCTGGGGATCACTCACTTCTGAACCGTTCAGAAAATGTCTCCTGTAAGCAGCCAGGAAGGGACTCCGGATGTCCCCTGATATCTCGCGAACATTCCCTGTTCGGTCCAAGCCTCTTTGACGGATAAGCCAAGCCAGATCAATGCAATAGAGGGTGGAGTGGCGCACTTTCCGCTTCCAAAATGAATGAATTCCCTGTATTTTTCCCTGATAGCAGGGAATTCTCGCGGAGAAGGGTTAACGCGAGACTACTCTCACTACCAACTACGCTCATGACATCTCAAACCAATGCTCTGGCGTCGACGGATGCAACCGCCAAGTCCGGGAAAGTTGCAGCGGCCGTGTCCGGGGAAGCGGCGGCGTCACGAATTCTCCCTAACTACATCGGCGGACGCTGGGTACCGGCGCAGGCTTCCGGTTTGCTCGAAGTAACGAACCCAGCGAACGGCGAGGTTGTGGCGCGCGTCCCGCTTTCAGGCGCGGGCGACGTGGAAGCCGCAGTTGTTGCCGCCAATGCCGCGCTGCCGGATTGGCGCTCGCGGTCGGTGGGCGAGCGAACTGAGTTTATCTACGCGCTGCGCGAGAAATTTCGCCAGCGAATTGACGAACTGGCTGCCTCTATCACGCGCGAAGGCGGCAAGGTGCTCTCCGATGCTCGCGCCGAAATCACGCGATCGATCGAAGTGCTTGAAGTGGCGTGCGCCGCTCCCATGACGATGCAAGGCCGCGTTCTGGAGGGCGTCGCTCGCGGCATTAACACGGAGACCTTCCGCCAGCCAGTCGGAGTCTGCGCCGCGATCACTCCGTTCAACTTTCCGGCCATGGTGCCATTGTGGTTTATGCCTTTCGCCATCGTGTGCGGAAACACATTCCTGCTCAAGCCGTCGGAGCAGGTTCCGCTTACCTCGGAATTGATTTGCCACATCCTGGACGAAATCGGATTGCCTCAGGGCGTCGTCAACCTGGTGCATGGCGCGCATGATGTGGTCAACGCGATTCTCGACAGCCCGGGAATCAACGCCGTGTCTTTTGTTGGCTCGGTCAGCACTGCCAAGTACATTTACCGGCGCGCGGCCGAAAAAGGGAAACGCGTGCAGGCGCTGGGCGGCGCCAAAAACTACATGGTCGTGATGCCGGATGCGGTCGTGGATAAGACTGTATCGAACGTGCTCGGTAGCGCATTCGGCAACGCGGGCCAGCGCTGCATGGCCGGATCGGTGCTTGTGACAGTGGGCGCTGCGCAGGCGACGATCATGGGAAGACTGAAAGAAGAAGCGGCGAAGCTGATGGCGGGCAATGGACAAGATCCCAAGGCGAGTCTTGGCCCGGTTATTTCGCCCGCAGCGTGCGAGCGCATTCACGAGGCGATTGAAAACGGAATTAAAGACGGGGCAGAGTTGCTGGTAGATGGCCGACGCCCGAAAGGAGTTCCGGCGGGTGGCAACTTTGTTGGACCGACGATCCTCAACCATGTAAAACCCGGGATGCGCGCGGCACAAGACGAAATTTTTGGGCCCGTGCTCTCGGTGATGCACGTGAACTCCCTCGATGAAGCCATTGCTCTGGTCAACAGTGACCCGCGCGGCAATGGCACGTCCATCTTTACCGAAAATGGAGCGGCGGTGCGCGAATATAGCCGGCGCATCGAAGTTGGCATGGTCGGGGTCAACATCGGCGTCGCAGCATCACCCGCTTATTTTCCCTTTTCCGGCTGGAAGGATTCCTTCTTTGGCGACTTGCACGTCCACGGCTGGGATGCGGTCGAGTTCTTCACGCGCAAAAAGACGGTCACGTCGCGCTATTTTTCATCCGGAACAACAGGCAAGTTTTTCACCGAGCAAGGGGACAAGCACTAGCCGACCGATCGACTGGCGCGCATGAAATTCCAGGCGCTGGAGACGATGTTGGTCAGATCGCGCTGCGCAGTCCAACCCAAAACTTCCTGAGCCTTGGTGGCGTCGGCGACCAGAATCGGCGGATCGCCCGGGCGTCGAGGCCCCATGTTTCGGCGGACGGCGTGGCCAGTGGCCTTTTCGGCTGCCTGGATCACTTCGAGCACGGAGTTGCCGCGTCCGGTGCCGAGATTGAGGGCCAATGAAGCGCCGCCTTTCTCCAGGTGCTGCAGGGCGCGGACGTGGGCGTCGGCCAGATCGTTAACGTGGATGTAGTCGCGCAAGCAGGTGCCATCGGGCGTAGGGTAGTCGTCGCCGAAAACCTGGAGTTCGGCGCCGTTTGGCATCGATGCCTGAAGGGCGAGCGGAATCAGGTGCGTTTCGGGATCGTGGAGTTCGCCGATTTCTCCGCTATCGTCGGCGCCAGCGGCATTGAAGTAGCGGAGCCGCGCGGAACGCAAGCCGTAAGCGCGATCGTAGGCCTCGAGCGCGTTTTCGAAAAATAGTTTGGTCGCGCCATACGGGTTGACTGGCTCACGCGGCGTCTGCTCCGTGATTGGGATGCGCTCGGGGACCCCGTAGACGGCACAGGTGGAAGAAAAGACAAAGTGCCGAACGCCTGCGTCAATGGAGGAATTGAGCAATATGAGGGCGTCGGCGACGTTGTTCCGAAAATACTTGCGCGGGTTGGTGACGGATTCTCCAACGTAGGCGTGTCCGGCGAAGTGCATGACGGCATCGACGCGAGAGAGGACACGGTGGAGTTTGGACTGATCGCCGATGTCCCCCTCGACGAGTTCAAAACCCTGGGCGAGGAGGCGGAAGCCGGTGGAGAGATTGTCGTAGATGATGACGTTGTAGCGAGCCCGCCGCAACGCACGGGCGGCGTGACTGCCGATGTAGCCTGCGCCTCCTACTACCAGAACGGCCAAAAGAAGACCTCACTCAGAAAATGCGCACCGGATTGCGAACACCAGTGCAAAGCACCGAGAGCTGAACAATTCAGTTTAGCCTAGCGGGCGGCGGCTTTCGCGGCCTGAGCGGCGGAGACGGAGATAGTAATCGCGTCGGGCTGGGTCCAGACGGCTTTCCCGGTCGCAAGTTGCAGCCGATTCATAGTCACTTTCAGTTGCTGATGCTCGACTTCCAGGAGCAGGTAGTGGTAGTTGATTTCCCTGCTCTGGTAAGGATCATCTGGTGCGCGCCTGACCGGATATGGGTGCGCCCCACCTCCGCCGGAAACGAAATAGGTGACGCCGCCATGCTCATGGCGTTCGTAGTTATGCACATGCCCTGAGAACACCACGAAACGGCAGCGGGTGTGGGCTTGCCGCTCCTCGAGCAGTTTGGCGAGATCTTTCTCGCTCGATCGAGCGGAGTGGCCTTCGCCCCGCATGTTCATCGATGAACTGGTGTACGGCGGATGGTGCAGCATAACGAAGACAAAATCCACGTCGGAAGGAGTATTGTCGAGTTTCCCGGCAAGCCACTGGCCCTGAGAGCCCGAAACCTCGTCGAGAGAGCTGTCGAGCACCAGAAGAAGCGTATTCGCGGCGCGAACGGAATAATAGCGGTTGTCTTTCAAGTCCGGAAAGCGGGCGAAATAATTGGCGAAGTCAGTCTTTTCGTCCCCATGGAACTCGTGATTGCCGAGCGTGGGGAAAACGGGGATGTGGTGATCGCGCCAGACGCCGGTTTCATCGTCGAAAGTCCTCCAGTCGTTTGCGTCGTAACCGTTGTAAACGATGTCCCCCGTAAAGCAAATGAAGGACGGATTTGCGTCGGCGATGGCATGGACCAGCGCCACTCGCACGGCCGGATTGGCGACATCGGTGTCATGGGGATTGTGGAAGCGAGTATCTCCATAGGCGACAAAACGAAAGGGGACGCTGACGTCGACGCTCAAGGCCGCGGGGGCGGGATGCGCCTCCTTCGCAGCTGCTGTCTGAGCCACAAGGGTTTTCGAACTCCCTGCAAATGCGAGCAAGAGCAGTAACACCAGGGCGCATGGGGGAGCACAGAGGAACCTTCGAAACAACCCGGGTCGAGACAATGGGAAGTGAAAGGTCACGAGCGGCTTGGTGGCTTGGGATCTGTAGATATTGTCCCACAATAATCGGGTGTCGGCCGCGTAATGGAGTAAATCGCGTTTTCGCGCTCCCAATGTGGAAGTCGGGCGCGATCTCGAATGGTGATCTCGGAGGAACGTAGGCGGGTCGCCGACACTACGGTCGATAACGTTACCCGAACACAGCAGTTGCGCCACGGGATCGACGGAGGCCCTAACGAATGCTTGAAGGCCCAATTGTTTAGTGTGAGGCGGGGCTTGTCAGTCGCAGGGAATTTACGACCACGAACACACTGGACAGCAGCATCGCTCCCGCAGCGAGAATCGGATTGAGGATGCCGGCGATGGCCAGGGTAATTCCGATCGCGTTGAAGAAGAATGCCCAGAAGAGATTCTGCCGCACAATGCGAATTGTTTTCGATGCCAGCGCAAAGGTTTCCGGAATCTTATTGAGAGAACTCTGCATCAGCACAACCGCGGCGGCTTTCATCGCGATATCGGTGCCCGAGCCCATGGCGATTCCAAGATCGGCTTGGGCAAGCGCAGGAGCATCGTTGATACCATCGCCCACCATGGCCACCAGGAAGCCGCTAGCCTGCAGGCTCCTCACGAATTCGGCTTTCTCTTCCGGTAGCACTTCCGAGCGGCAGTGATCCGCGCCCATTGAGGACGCCACCCATTGCACGGTGGACTTCGAATCCCCCGAGACCAGATATACGGAAATGTTTTTCTGCTTTAGACGCGTTACCAGTTCGCGCGCATCGTCGCGAATGCGATCACCGAAAGCCGCCAAGCCGCGGAGTTCGCCGTCCCATCCAAAAAAAGCCACGGTCTTGCCTTCCGTTTCCCAACCGTGCGTCTGATCCTCCGTGTCGCGCGCAACTGCGATCCCTTCTTCCCTTAGCAGACGACGGCTCCCGAAGAATACCGGGCGCCCCCGGACGAGGCCCGTAATGCCGCTTCCCTTGCGAATCACGATTGCGGAGGCTTCGCTTAGGCTGGCATCTTCCGATCGGGCGAAGGCGACGACGGCTCGACCCAGGGGATGCTCGGAGTACTGTTCGAGTGAGGCGAGCAGGGAGAGTGTTTCACGCCGCGCTTCGGCAAAAACAAAGGCCGTGGATTCGCGGTCCAACACTTCCCTTTCAGGCTCAGGTCCGCTCGCATGAACCAGCAGGGGCAGTGGGCATTCTTGTTTGCATAGGGCGAGATCGAGCAGCGAAAAAGTGCCTTCCGTAATCGTGCCTGTTTTGTCGAAAACGACGGCGTCTACTCTGCGCAAGGTTTCGAGCACCTGGCTATCACGGAACAGGATGCCGTGGCGCGAGGCCGAGCCCATGGCTGCCGTGATCGCGAGTGGCGTTGCCAAACCGAGCGCACACGGGCACGCGATGACCAGCACGGTGATGGCTCGCATCAGCGACGTACCAAGACTTGCGGTGCCCAACAGCCAGAGCGACAGGAAGGTCAGAACGGCAATTGCAACGACCGACGGAACGAACACTCGTGAAACCCGGTCGACGATTTTTTCGAGCGGGGAACGCCGGGTAAGCGCATCCTCAACCATGTCCACAAGTCGAGCCAGGGTTGAATCGGTCGCGGTGCGCAGCGCACGAATCTGGAGAATGCCGTCCAGATTAATGCTGCCCGCCGCCACATGGTCTCCAGGCTGTTTGCTGACGGGCGTGGACTCGCCGGTCAGAAGCGATTCGTCGGTATGCGATTCACCGGCTGCAACCACGCCATCGGCCGCGATGTGCTCACCGGCTTTCGTTACAAATAATTGTCCCGGTTCAAGTGCATCGATTGTGGCAAATCGTTCCTGGCCGTTTGCGAGGAGGCGGATTTTGTTCGGCATCCAGCGATGTAACTGCGTGATCCAGCGGGAAGCCCGATCTTTTGCGTTTCGCTCGATCATCTTGCCGGCCAGAACAAGCGTAACGATGACGCAGGCGGTATCGAAGTAAATGTGAGGATCACCGCGGAACGCCTGAACGATGCTGAAGGAATAGGCGGTTAGAATGCCGAGGCTGAGCAGGACCTCGGCGCGAATGGTGCGGTTGCGCAACCCGTGCCACGCCAGCCGCAGAATGGGGTACCCGCTGTAGAAGACGACGGGGGTTGCCAGCGCCCAAACGAAAAATGGGATGTAGCGACGAATGCTGTCGGCAATGTGCTCGAAGAAGCTGATATAGAACGTCATGCTCAGGTACATGACGTTCATCCACAGGAACCCGGCGACGCCCAGACGGAGCAACATGTCACGTTTTTCGGTGTCGTTCGATTCCTCACCGGCCCGGAACTCGCGCGCTTCGTAGCCGAGGCTCCGGATGCGCTCAGTGATGCGTACCGGCGGAATGCGCTGCGGGTGAAATTTGACTTTGACAAGGTCGGTAGCAAAGGAAGCTTCGACACCCGAGACTCCGGGAAGCTTGGCGAGCGCATATTCGATCAGCCACGCGCAGGATGTACACCACATGCCGCGCACGTGCAGGAGAAGGTCTTCTGCCGGGCTGTCATCCAGACGGGAAACGGCCGTGGCTGGTGCCGATGCTGCCGAGTCCGGCTGTGAGATCAGCCCAAGTGCCAGACTGCGCTTGAAAAGTTCGCTCTCACGGAAGTCCTGACCCTCCTTCCCACTTTCCGAAAGGATCAAGTACACGTTCATACAACCCAGGCAGCAAAAAAAACGTTGCTGCTTGTGCACCTGAAGCGCACGCGGACGGCGGCCACAAGCCAGCCCGCACAGGTCGCATCTCTGCCCCTGGATATTGCTCGAATCAGTGCCCGGCATGATTTTGAGCCGGTTGTGCCGAGACGGGCTTGCCGTACTGGTCAAGCATCACCGGATTCGTGCGCTTCGTCACCACGTACGTGAAAATCAGAATGCCGATGAACAAGACAAAAACAAATCCAAGAAAGTAAGTGAGAAACGCCGGTTTCTTTTTGACTGGAAGGTTCGATGCCATAGCGATCGCGCTCATGCTTTCAACTCCGTTCTTCAGACTTTCGAGGATCTGTGTCCCCGTTTCGTTCCAGAAATGTGGAGTTTGGGCCGGCGCTGAAATGCCGGCCTCCTCCATGGTGATGGTTCGCATCTCGAAACTAATAATTCGGAATACCCAGCGCGGCATTCAAAATCGTGCGGTGGCGCACTTCGTCCACCAGCACGTTCGCGCCAAAGTTCAACACTGCTTTGGTTAAGATGTTCGACGCCAGCGTGCCATAGGCAAGCACGGCGCCGTTCTCCCGGTCGCGAGCCAGGCGAAGGATGTCCTTTTCGCTGTGCAAGCGTCCGAAGTCATATTTCTTTTCCGGCTCTTTCGGTGCAACGCCGAACGATTTGAGCACTCCGCTGATTCCGTCGCGGTGATACTTGTGATCGCTCTGAAACGCAACCGCGGCAGCCAGCACGCCCGGGGACAGCAGCTTGCTCTCGGCCCCTGCCTGGTAAGCGGCAACGGCTTCCTGCTCGAGATAGAGAGCGGCCGACAGGATTCCCAAATCGCCGTCCTTGGATTGCGCATACAACTGCTTGGTGTTGCCCGTCAACAAGAACAGCAGCGCTCCCGCGCTTGCCGTGCTGGCCAGATGGAGCCATTCCCGACGCACGTTCTTCTCCTCGAGAACGGGCTCCACTAAGTTCACTTCCGGTTTCTCTGCCATCATGAACTTTCCTCCTTCCGTCTTCAGTACTTCAGCCGCTCGGTCACATTCATGCCGAGCAGCTGTTTGAAGACGGTGTTGTGGCGCACTTCGTCCTCAAGGATGGGAACCGCAGCGTTGAGAATTTCGCGGTTTTCGAGTTTACCGGCATTGGCCAAATATGCGCCCATGGCACCGTCTTCCAGGCTTTGCGCCAGTTTGACGATGTCCGTTGCCGAAGTGATCGTGCCGAAGTCGTAGCTGGGCTTGGGCTCGACGGGTGCCCCGCCGAAACGCCTGATGAATTTCGTCAGCGCGTCACGGTGGCGTTTGTGATCGTTTTGAAAGCTGACGGCCAGCTTGAGCTGGTCCGCGTTCAGCAGTTTGCTGCTGGCACCCGCTTCGTAGGCGGCAATGGCTTGGTGCTCCAGTCCCAATGCCACACTCAGAATCGCGAGATCGCCGGCGAACCGGGCTTCCCTAGCGGCAAACGCGGGCGTGGCCGAAGCCATAACCCCCGCTGCCACCGAAAGCCCGCCTGCGCGCAGAACCTGCCGCCGGGAAACCGTCTTCGGATTTGTCTTGTCAAGTTTGGACATATTTCCGCCTCCGGTTTCTTACCAGTTCAAGCCCTGTTTGAATGCAAACGTATTGAAGCCAGCGTTCTTTCCTTCCATCTGGTTATGGCGGAAGTCAAATCCCATGGAGAGTCTTGGCGAGATGCGGATATCCGCGCCGCCGCCAATTTGACCGCCGAACAGCACATTGCCCTGGCCGTGCGGAACGCCACGGGCGGTTAGGTCGGGAGCCGCCGGGGCCAAGCCGCCGATCTGCGACCCTGACAATACCTGCGTCAGCACCTGCGCGAGGGTTGGGCCCGCGGGGCAATTCGTCTGCTGCGATACCAGACAATTCACATTCAAGCCGGCAATACCAGCCGGCACGTTCAGGGATGAGGCGAAGTTCTTACTGTTGTTCTGCGAACCGATCCACACATATCCGCCTAGGCCCGCCAGCGCATAGGGACGGAACCTGCCCAGCTTGGTGAGCGTGTATTTCAGTTCGAATGGGGCAACCGTCAACACCTTGGAGCGCTCGACGATAGGCATGGTATCGTCCACCAGCGGCGTTGCCGAGTTGAGGCCAAGAAAGTAGGCAGGGGTCACGCTCGTGGCGTTGTTCCCCAAGTAGGCGTTTAGCGCCGTGTTGACCAACGCATTCACGCCCGAGGTCGATGTCAGGCTGTTGGTGACAGACCGTTGCAGGCCGATCATGATTTCATATGAAAGTTTGCCGCCCGGAACATTTTTCCAGGGAAGATCGATGTAGCCACCCGAGGCAAAGCCCTTGCTCTCACGGTAGGGGTTGGTTGCA
Organism: uncultured Acidobacteriaceae bacterium; assembly: GCA_963791085.1. Lineage (GTDB taxonomy): Bacteria > Acidobacteriota > Terriglobia > Terriglobales > Acidobacteriaceae > Acidiflorens. The sequence continues at coordinate 133,202 of CAWBQG010000002.1, forward strand.
CCGCCCACAAAGAATCCGAGCTGGGCGCCGATCTGGCCGATATCGGGCAGCAACTCGCGCGGGGCTGTGTAGCCGGCGGAAACGGGCGGCTCAGACGGCGCGGGCGACGGCGACGGATATGGCAGGAACCCGATGGAGCCTGGCAGAACAGCGCGAGTGGAAGCGACCGGCTCCATCATCGTCTGCAGCTTCTCGACCAGCGCATTCAGCTTATTGATTTCCTGCTGCTGCGCATCAATTCGAGCTTGCAGGGCGGAAGTTGACGGTGTGATCTCCGCGGCCGGTTTGGAAATGGCAGGAGCCGCGGTGTTAGCGGCCATTTGGACGGGTTGCGCCGTCTGAGCAAACGCTGAGACGGAGGCGATTACAGCGACCACGAGTAGTACCGTGCCCGCGATCCGGAACGTTCTTGCATTTCTCCTTATCATTATTATTCCTCCTTAGTAATTCCCCGATCTGTATTTGGAGATCTGCCGGGGTCTTTCGTGAACGGCGTACGACTACCACTCGCGGTGAGCCTTCGGCTCACTGCGAATCCTTAAATGGCGTGATGAATGTCTCGTCAAATGCCTCACGCTCATTGCCCACGCGACTGCTGAGGCGGAAATGATTAACACCTGCGATCAGGCCAGTTCCGGGCAGGGCCGCGATTTCGAAATCACGTTCTAACGTCTGGCCGGGGCTAACCACCACTGCGTTCTCGAACGACGAGAAATGAATTCCTGCCAGACCTTCAATACCGAGTACCACCGTCTGTTGCTGGTGGCCGCGGTTGGCTGCCTTGAGGTGGAAAGTGTTGTATACCGTGCCGTCTTTATCCATCCGGTAAAGCGTCGCGCGCACCGGCGCAATCTGCACCAGCACGGAGCGTCTCATCGAAAGCGCGGTAAACAAGCCGGCCGCATAAAAAAGAAGCACCAACATCAGGACCACGCGCTTTGCGTCGCGCAATCCAATTTTCTGGAACCAGGTTTGGTCGCCGGTGCCGAGGCGCTCGCCGCGTTCGCCCCATACGTAGTGGATCAGCCCAGGCTTGCCCAGTCGCGCCAGGACCACATTGCACGCCTCGATGCATTCACCGCAGCCCACGCATTCGATCTGATAGGGCGAGTTGCGAATATCAATCCCCATGTGGCAGACCCGCATGCATTTCATGCACTCAATGCATTCGTGACTGTCGTCGCGATAGTGCACGAGCAGCGTGTGGCCATCCGTGAGCATGCCCTGCAGGTAGCCATACGGGCAGACGGTGGTGCAGAAGCGCAGCCGGACAAAAAGAAAGTCGATCAGCGCGAACAAAGTGGTTGCGGCACCGGCAATTCCGCCGGCGGTTTTGATGTCGAGCGATAACAGGCGATGCAGCAGGTCTCTCGGTTCAACAAAGTACGCAATGAATACAAAAGACAGGACGACAGCCGCCGCGCCGGAAATCAGATAGAACAGCGCGCGGCCGATCAGAGTGCGTGCTTTGGCACTGGTGTCGATATACTTATTTGCCTTGCGCTGCAGCCATTCTTCTAGCGCGATAGAAGCCTCACTGAAGATCATCTGCGGGCAGAGGTAGCCGCAGTAGACGCGCCCCCACATGATGGCCATTCCGGCCACGACGAACATCAGGAACATCATCGAAAAGAAGAGGATGGAAAACTCGCTGATCAAAAGCTCGTAACCGAAGAAAAAGAAACGCTGACGCGGGATATCAATACGCATCAGGTTGGTGAGCGGCAGCAGGAAGAAAATGATGACGCAAATGACGTGAACGGTCTTGCGCAGGCGGTGATAGTGGAATCCGGGATCGATGGAAGCCGGCCTGGAAGCCTTCGGATTGGGTTGTGGCTTGTCCGGGATTGCGACGAGTTCGTTGCCGGGCGCAGGCAGTTTTCCACTAGTCCCGGGTTCAGTGGCAGACATGGGCATGAGCTCCTGCGAGAAATCCCGGCATCGTGCCCCGCACGACCAAGAGCGCGCCCATGGCCATGATGCTGACTGCGGCCAGTTGCGTTCCCCAACGATTAAACTGACTGCGAATCGCAGCAGAGAAAATACCGACTGCGAGTAAAGCGCTGGTCGTGCCCGCTCCGAAGGCGGCCATGGTTGCTGCTCCCCAAAGTGCTGAACCCGTCGCAAGCGCCCGCAGCAAGGCAGCATAGATCAAGCCGCAAGGGAGAAGGCCAAAAGCCAGACCGAGCATAAAACGGCTTCCCACGCTGGCCGAGGCAATCAGACGGCTCAATGGGCGAAGAAAACCTGACGTGATCCGGAAAAAGCTACCACCAAAAGTCTGCACAGCTGGAAAGGCCCCGAACATCACCAGACCGGCAATCAGCATCAGAACGCCGCCGACGATGGCGAGTGCGCTGCTGACACCAGCCAACCGGCCGATCAGCCCAACAGTCTTTCCGGCCAGCCCAGCGGCTGCGCCGAGAGCCGAGTAAGTCAGAATGCGACCCGCGTTATAGGCCAGGTGTCCGAAGAGAAGAGTGCTGGACGTGCGTGCCAGGCCGGTTTTCGTCTGATCGAGAGCCACGCTGTAGGAGAGCACGATCGGTCCGCACATCTGCACGCAGTGCAGGCTGCTGACCAGGCCCAGCGTGAAGACGACCCAGATTTCGATACCAGTCACTCGAAACTCCTTGCGCGTCAGCGTGCGCTCGCCTGGTCTCCCGGATAGCGGACCTTTTCGTTTCGGGTCGGCACTGTTACGCACTCGCGATAGAACTCGAATTTCTTCATTGTGATGGCGTGCGTCGGGCAGCGTGATGCGCACATGGCGCAGCGGATGCACGTCATCTCATCTTTCAACATGACGCCGCCGAGAGAATCGAGTTCGGCCTTGCCCATTCGGCGCAGGTCGTCACGGCTGACTTCGAGTGAAACGGAAACCATGTCGAGCCAGCGATCTTCTTTGCAGAGTTCGCTCAATCCAACCAGCTTAATGATGTTCTGCGGGCACACATCCACACAGCCGGTGCAGGCAATGCAAATGGACGTGTCGAAAACGGTGTTCACGTTGCAGCGCAGGCAGCGCGACGCCTGGCGGTGCGCCTCCGCAGCCGGATAGGATTCTTCAATGATCTCGAGCGAGGATGCTCGCTGTACCGCATCAATCACTGGGGGATTGCTGCGCGGCGTACGCTCCCAGCCTTCGGCCATGGTGTACACGGCGGGCGCCCAGTGACTGCGAACTGCGATCTCCGTGCGCGTGCCGCGCAGAAAATCATGCATGGAACGCGCCGCGACTTGCGCCGAGGCGATGGCATCAATGAAAAGACGTGGCCCGTGCGCGATGTCGCCGCAGGCAAATACATCAGGCGCGGTCGTCTGATAGGTCTCGCGATTGACCTTGATCAGTCCGCGATCGCTTTCGAGGCCATCTTCCGGTTTGAGGAACGAGAGATCTGACGATTGCCCGATGGCGAAGATGACCGTGTCGGCGGGAATATCTTCGACGTCATTTTCGTCGAATGTCGGATTAAAACGGCGATTCGCGTCGAATACTGCCGTGCAGCGAATCGTACGTAGCCCGGTGACAGTGCCGTTCTGCCCAAGAATTTCTCTTGGGCCGCGAGAGCTGTGCAGTTTGAGGCCTTCCTCTTCGCCCTCCACGACCTCGACTTCGTCAGCCGGCATCTCCGCGCGGCTCTCGAGGCAGACGACGTGAACTTCCTTGTCGCTGCTCATGCGCAGCGCCGAGCGCGCCACGTCGTACGCAACCTGCTCGCCGCGGCCCATTTCCGAAATCGTCTCGCTCATGGATGACATTTCCGGACGAACCGCCGAGCGCGCTACGTCGTAGGCAACGTTACCACCGCCGATGACAACCACGCGGCGGCCCAGAACAAGCGGTTTGCCTTCGTTGAAAGCGCGCAGAAAGTCCATGCCGTCGTAGACCATTTCGCGGTCGCCACCCGGCAGGTTCAGCTTGCGACCCTTGGGCAGGCCAATTCCCAGGAAGATCGCTTTGTAACCTTGATTGCGCAAATCGGCGATCGAGAAGTCGCGCCCCAGCCGCACGTTGCACTTCAATTCGACGCCAAGCGCCAGAATGGCATTGATCTCCGCTTTAACCAGTTCGCGCGGCAAACGGAAGACCGGCACGCCCACGGTCAACATGCCGCCCGGCTCGGGGTTCGACTCGAATACTGTGACCGTGTAACCAATCTGAACGAGGTCGTGCGCAACGGTCAGGCCGGAAACGCCCGCGCCCACGACCGCGACTTTCTCGTAGTCGCCGCGATTCTGCGGCAGCATGCGCTGATCGCAGCCGGCACGATGCACTGCCGGGTTTCCTGCCTCGGGTCCAAACTTGTCAGTGACGAAACGCTTCAGAGCCCGAATTGCGACTGACTCATCTACGTCGCCTCGGCGGCAGTTGACCTCGCAAGGCGCTCCGCAGACGCGTCCGCAAATCGAAGCAAACGGGTTCGTCGCGCGCGCCACGCGGTAGGCATCTTCATAGCGGCCCTCGGCAATCGAGGTCACATAGCCACAGGCATTGGTATGCACGGGGCAGGCGTGCTGGCACTTCACCATCTTGATCCAGTAATCTGCCCCTTCAATCGCTTCGAATTGGGTCCACGGATTACTCATTGGCTTTAGTCTTCGTGAAACTTGCTGAACGCGAATTTGACCGTGACGATAGCGAAGATCGCAATCAGCGCGGCGACAGTGTACATGAATCCGTTCGCCGTTCCGGTGACGGCATTAAACTGGCGGACCAGTGCGCCGCGAGTTGAATGGTTGACTTCTCCGTTCATGAAAGCGAGGAGATATACGAGGCAACCACAAGCGACGACGATGTAAGTGGCTTTGAGGAACGCCGGTATTTCTGTGCCTTTTTTCTCCGTCATCCAGCCGTCGGCGTAACTCTTGAGGTCTTCGGAAACCTTGGCTTCTTCTACAGGTGCCATTTCGATCTCTCCTTAACTGGCTTTTCGTGCGGTTGGTTCTTCGTCGTCGGCGAGCATCCGGTACTTGGGATCCTCGCTGTGTTCTCCCCAATATCCTTGGCGGAGAGATCTCACCAAAAAGAAGACGCCTCCCACCACGAAAAGAAAGAACATGAAGTACGCGAGAAAGACGCTCGGGTAAACGTAGTCATGCATAATTAGCCTCACTTCTCGTAGTCGTTATCCGGACGCCAGTTCTTGCAACGCCCCAGGGTCTGGATGTAGGCAACCAGCGCGTCGAACTCCTCCGGATTGTCGGCAATCCAGGGGAAGGGCGGCATCACCGAACCTGGCGTCAGATCTCGCGGATTGCGGAAGTGCGTACGGTGCCACTGCCGGTCGTACTTTCCGCCCACGCGCGAAATATCTGGTCCCGTGCGCTTGGTCCCGAACATATGCGGCGTGTCATACACGAACTCGTCCGGAGTAGAGATGGGCGAATCTACGCCTTTCCATCCCGAGCGCTTCGTGTCGGAGAGCAGGGTACGGGTTTGTTGCGTGTGGCAATACCAGCACCCTTCGCGGACATAAATAGCGCGCCCTTTGAGCTGCTGCTCATTCAGGGGAACAAGCTTGCCGGTTGGCCCTTTAGACGGGTCGTCATTCTCGAACGGTTGCGACCAGCTCTTATCCACGAGCGGCGGCACAACCGTGGTCAGCACTCCTCCAATGAAGAAAAAGACGAGCGCAGCCACCACGAATCCCACAGCACTTTTGTCAGTTTTTCCTAGCATGACAGTCTCCTTGAGGCCTTAGGCATTGGCTGAGGTCTTGGATCCCGCGCCCAGAACCGTGGCCCAGATGTTGTAAAGGAAAGTGGTAATCCCGAGGAACATCAGAATCCCGGAGAAGAAGCGCACGGTCCAGACGGGCTTCAGCGCCCTCACCGTATCAATGAACGGAATTGACGGATTGTTCCACTGCCAACCTTGCCAGAATCCACCCAGCCAAAGCGTGACAAAGAAGCCCAGACCGCCGATCATGAAGAACCAGAAACTCCAGTTCGCCAGGTCGGGCGAGTGCAGTTCGGTGTGAAACAGTCGCGGAACCGTGTAAAAGCAACCGGCGATGGCGAAGAAGGAGAAAGCGCCAAGGACTGCCATGTGCGCGTGGCCTGGAATCCAGTCGGTCTTCGAGACGATTGCATTCACCGAGCGGAGACTATGCATTGGCCCCTGGAAGCAAGTCAGGAGATAGAACACCACGCCCGACATCAGGAACTTCAAAGGGACGTTCTCGCTTAACTGGTGCCACTGTCCCTTCATCGTGGCGAAGAAGTTGTAGACGACGGTCCATACCGGAATCAACAGCATTAGGGAAAAGGTGATGGCGATGGTCTGCAGCCACTGCGAAATCGGCCCGTGCAGCATGTGGTGCGCCCCCGTCCAAACATAGACAAACGCCAGAGACCAGAAACCGACCATCGACAGCTTGTGACTGTAAAGCGGCGTGGTCGACGCCCTCGGGATGAAGTAGTAAGCAAGTGCCAGCCCGATTGGCGTGAAGATCAAACCCACTGCATTGTGGATGTACATCCAGTTCAGGTTGGCCTGGTTAACGCCGGTTGTGACCAGCACCGCAAAGTTACCTGTGAGATAGACGAATGCTGTCCATAGAATGGTGCCCATGATGTACCACAAGCTGACGTACATCTGCTCGTACTTGCGGGTCATGATCGTGGCAAAAATATTTATGCCGAAACATACCCAGGCGACAACCACCAGAATCGACAGCGGGGTCGGTAACTCGGCATACTCCCATCCTTTGTTGAATCCCAGCGGCAGTGCCACGACCGCACCCAAAACGATGATGTTCCAGATGATGGCAGTTGCCACGCCCAGCTTCTCGCTCCAAAGTTTTACTCCGCATAGCCGGGGCACCAAGTAGTAGGCCAACCCCATATCAGCCGCCAAGAGCCAGCCGAAGAGCATGCCATTCACGTGGAGAGGGCGCAGACGCCCATAGGTGAAAATCGAAACTGTTCCCAACAACTGCGGCCAGACGAACTTCGCCGCGATCGTAAGAGCAATAATACCTACGACAAAAAAATAACTGATTGCGCTTAGTACAAACCACTTTGCGGTGGTGTCCTCGTGAATGGACTCTACGGGTGAAACGGAGCCCGGGCCGCCGTAAGGACGGGCGGCACTTACTTGTAGTTGTCCTGGCATGGTACCTCCTGGTTCATATCTGCAAAACGCTCATTTAGAAACGTTCAGTTGCGATGTGAGCTTCGGCGATTGTTCATCCGGCTGAGCCGCGGCCGCCGGTTTGCGATTCAAGCTGCGAACGAAGTTAATAAGGTTCCCGATATCGTTTTGAGTGAGCCCGTAATCAATCCACGACGGCATGGCGGTCCCCTCCACTCCATAGGTAATGGAGGTGAAGAGACGCTTGTCGCTGGCGTTGTTAATGAACGCGCTATTCCGCAGATTGCGCGGACGCGGGCTGATATCGAGGGAGTTCGGGCCCTTGCCGTCCGCTTTCCGGCCGTGGCAACCGGTGCAGCGCTCGATGAAAATATGCTCGCCGGCCGAAACCGACTCGGGCGTAAAGGCAACCGGGTTCGTCTCTGGCACCTTGCGTTCCTTGAGTTGCGACCGCGGCTCTTTCACGAAGTTCTGGAAAACGTAGGCCAATACATCCTTGCGTTGCTGCTCGCTCAGAACGCGCTCCCACGGTGGCATCGAAGTGCCGGGCACACCTTCCTTCAGCGACGTCAGGAAGCGCTCTTCCGGTTTTGAGTTCATGAACGACGCTTTGGTCAAGTCACGGGGCGCAGGATCCAGATACAAATAAGTCACACCTTTGCCGTCGCCCTTTCCCCCATGGCAGCGGACGCAGAGACCTTTGTAAATCTCCTCGCCGTTCTTGAAAGTCGGAGCTGTTTTCCGACTCGACAGGTATTCGGTAATCGACCGATAGTCGGTCTCACTGAACCCGAACACCGGCATGATGGAGTCGGGAATCCGCGAGCGCGGCTCCTTAAAGTGATCCATCAGCCAGTTGTCGTCGCGGATCAGGCCTTCGAACGAAAGGTCCGGCGAAACATGGCCGTCCTTATCGCCCAGCTTGTGACAGGCTGTGCACGAACGCTGAGCGACGAGTTGCTCGCCGCGCGATGTTGCGGGCGCGTTCTGCGTTGCGGTTCCGCCGGCCGCTATGGGGAGACTTGTTTGCTGTAACTGAGCGCGGTAGCGGTCCATCGTAGTCTCGGAAAAATTCATGCCGCGCCGGCTTTTCAAAAACACCACCAGCGCCTTGATCTCGTCGTCGGTGAGCTCGAACTTTGGCATGAACGAAACCGCGCTGTAGTCGCGCGGATTCAGCGTGTGTCCCCAGAGATAGTCAATGCGCCATCTTTTGCCGACTTCGGTGAGATCCGGGCCCAGCGTGCCGTGCGACAGTCCCTCGATACGATGGCAGCCGTAGCAAGCCTTCTGGAAAAACAGATCTCTGCCCCGCTTTACGAGGGGCGTGCCGGCAAAGGTCTCATCGGTGTGACACTGGGCACAGTTCGCCTGCATATACTCCGCGCCCGTCAGCTTAGCTTTGAATGCCGGCTTCCAATTGGCCTGCGTCGCGTAACCCAGCATCGGCTGCGGCCAGTTTTCGTCTTCTCCGTGCGCGTAGGCGGTTTCAAGACCCCGGCCTTGTCCGTCATGGCAGATAGTGCATCCGAAATCGGAGAATCTGTGCCGCCGCTCCCACTTACCATCTTTTTCGGTGTCTCCGAGACCAGCGGAGTAACTGTGAGTCTGCAACGGCTGTGCGTGACCCTGGAAGCGCGGATCATCGGCGGCAATGTGGCAGGTCGTGCATCGATCCACGCGCGACTCGCCGAACTGTGTCACGATGATTTGCTCGATCTGCAACTTGTGCGAATCCACCGTTGCTTTTTCAGCGTCGGTTTTCGCCAGGCTGCGCGCCTGTTCCCAGTAGGCAGTCTGGTGGCGCTCCCAGCGATTGAAGAACTGGTCGTAGAAAACGATCCCGTGCACAATCAGCACCACAAAACTTGCGATAGCCAGCGCGAGTCGCGTACTCACAGGATTCTCCTCGTCATACTCTTCACCACGGGCCTTTCACCCTGCTTTGTCACCATGGAGAGACGAACTCCCAGTTGGCTCCTCGGAAAAAGGTGCCAATTACAACTAACACCACATTGATGACTGCGAAAGTCATAAATAAAGTGTTTGCCAAAAAACGCTGGCGTGAGAACCACTTCCCGACACCGAGCTGCTTGCGGTCTATGTAAGGCACCAGTAACAAAAGCAGCACCTCGATGGTCGGAACACCAACTCCCCCCCAGAACGCCGAGTAACTCACCTGCTCCTGCAGCCCCAAAAAGTACCATGGTGCCTTGGCCGGATTTGGTGGATGCATCACGTTTACCGGTTCTTCGAGCGGCGCATTAAAGAAGAGCGAGACCACCAGAATCGCAGCCACCGATATTACGAACACAAGCAACTCAGCCTGGAACAGATTCGGCCAGCTGAATAGCGTCCGGTCCTCGAGGCCGCCGACCTTCACCAGCGGGCCGCGGACCAGCCCCTGGATTCCGAAACTCCGTTTGGGGAGCGCAGCTGTGGCCCCACTGCCTGCGGCTCCAGCCGCTACCGCCATCGTCGCCGGAGCCGCGACAGGCAGGCTTTGTATGGCAGTCGTGCCCACCGTCCCTTCCTCTTCCTCCGCCGGCTTTGCCAGTCCGCCATCTTTGCGGATGCGCCAGAAGTGGATGGTCACCAGTCCCGTCAGAACGACCGGCAACACAGCCACGTGCAGAACATAAAAGCGCAGCAGCGCTTCCTGTCCCACTGTGGAGTCGCCTAGCAAAAGAAAACGAACATCCTTGCCGACGATGGGCGCATAACCCGCAATCGACGTCCCCACCGTAATCGCCCAGAATGCCAGCTGATCCCATGGCAACAGGTAACCCGTGAAACTTAGAAAGAGAGTTATGAGGAACAAGAAAACGCCGATTACCCAGTTAAACTCACGGGGAGGCTTGTAGGCGCCGGTTAGGAACACTCGGCACATATGCAGAAACACCACCGCAACCATGGCATGCGCTGACCACCGATGCATGTTGCGCAAAAAGATTCCGAACGCAACTGTGCCGCGCAAGTCGAGCATGCGATCATAGGCCTGCGTCGTTGACGGCACGTAATAAAACATCAGCAGAATGCCGGTTACGGCCAGAATAAGAAACAGGAACGACGCCATCAGCCCTAATCCCCACGTATAAGTCGCTTGCAGGCTGTGGCGGTGCACCTTGACCGAGTGAATGTGCAGAAAGAAATTGCTGAAGCTGGTAGAGGAACGCCCATAATCGGAGTTCGGCAGCGGGTTTCGAAAAACCGACCGCCAAATGTTCTCCGGTAAAGTCAACCAGCCCTTTTGCGAGCGAACTACCGTTTGAGTGCTCATACTTTCAAATAAGTCCCCGCTTCAACTTCGTTGTCTTTGTCCACGTACAGGTCTCCGTTTGGAGCCAGCGTCACCTGATACCACGACAAAGCGCGCGGCGCCGGGCCACCAGTCACAACCCCGTCCTGGTCATAGTGCGAACCGTGGCAGGGGCATGCGAAGCCGGTTTCCGCGACGGAAACAATGCATCCCAAATGCGTGCACGTGGTCGAAATGGCCCCCACCTTGTCGCCCTCGCGCACGATGCAGACCCGCCTGGTATCAAGAGAAATCCGCGCACCGGCGGGGAAATCTTCGGGCTTGCCGATCGCAAACCTGTTCGGCTGTCCGTAAGTGGCGCGCGGCTTAATAAAAATAAGATTCGAAAACGCCGCAATGATGGCCGATCCGAAAAGACCAACGCCGCTCAACCACGACAACAGCCGCCGCCGAGATAAATCCGCGGGACTGCCGTCATCCGTGCGATTCGCCGGATTCTTTATCATTTTCTTTCTCCTCTAACTCCTCGCTCTCGCGCCGCTTCTCGGGAGTGTCCACCAGTTCTTCAACGTCCGACCAGAAAACGTGATACTTGGCGTTTTCCACGTCCTTGAAATAGTTTTTTTTCACCGCAAACACGAAGACCAGCACCGCGCCAATTCCCATACACAAGCTGGCCAGAATCGCAATCCACGTTACTTCCATACGTTGCGCCTAATTAGGACGCCGCTTCCGCCGGGCTGGCTGCGCGGACTGAATCCGGATATTGCCGTTCTCGGTGCTGTTGGTTTCGCCGGCAAGGTTAGCCATCGATTCCCTCGCCAGCCGGGCAATCGAGGCGCTGGCCAAGACGTTCTTCAGCGCCAACTGCGCTTCGTTCCAAATCGGATGCGCGCCGCACCACGAACTACGGTCACAACTTGCCTCTCCCGCCAAACACAGGTTGATCTGCAGTGGCCCTTCCACCATTTCCACGACATCCAGCAGCGAGACGCCCTCCGGAAGGACCGCGAGCTGGAAGCCGCCGCCAGCGCCGCGATGCGAGGTGACCATGCCGCGCTGGACGAGCTGCTGAAGAACCTTCGACACAAAACTCTCGGGAGCCTGAATTCCTCGCGCCACATCCGGTGCCGCGACACGCGTTTGCTCCGGCAACGTGGCCAGATAAATCATGATCCGGACGGCGTAGTCGGTTGCGCGCGTAATCTGCATGGGCCTGCGAAAAATCGGACTGTTCTTGTCCAATTTTAGAAACAGTAGAATGCGAAGGCGGGTTTGTTGTCTGTGATCCAACGCACGTCGGCGCGTGACAGGATCCAGCTGTTGTTTTGTGACTAATGGTTGGGTCAGGGGCGCTGCAGATCCCGGCGCCAACGGTGAGCGGAATCAGGCAGGTTGCTCTAGGACGGAAGTACCGGCACTTTCTCCATATACTCCGCAACCTGTACGTTCCATCGCAACTCTTTCTTCATTAGATCGCGCAGTTGCGACGAGGCCTGCGGTTCGCCGTGTACTAAGTAGGTTATGCCGGGTTTGCCTTTGAAGGTCCGCAGCCATTCCAGCAACTCCTGAGGATCGGCGTGATCGCTGAACTGTTCGAGAGCCGCGATCTGGGCGCGGATGGGAACGAATTCTCCAAAGATCTTTATTTCCGGAGCGCGTCCTTTGATGATGGCTCCACGCGTCCCTGGCGCTTGAAACCCAATAAAGATAACGAGATTGCGCGGGTCCGGCAAACGCTGCGCCAGATGATGCAGAATGCGCCCTCCGGTAACCATGCCACTCGACGAAATAATGATCGAGGGGAAATGGCTTTCGTTGATCTTCTTCGACTGCTCCGGCGTTTGGGCGAATGTGAAACCTGGCCACTCGGTGGGCGATCCGTAGATTCTGATCAGTTCGGCTGCCTGCGGCGTGTACTCTTCCGAATGCTTTAAGAAAATTTCGACTGCCTTGATGGCCATTGGGCTGTCGCAATACACAGGGATGCGAGGAATCTGCGCCGACTCGATTAATGCTTTCAGCATGAAAATGAATTTCTGAGTGCGCTCGACGGCGAAGGCGGGAACAATCACGCTCCCGCCGCGCGCGACCGTGTCGCGAATAAGCTGTGCAAGTTCCGGCCGCGGATCGCTCGCCGGATGCTGGCGGTTGCCGTAGGTTGATTCCATCACCAGCATGTCGGCAGATTCGCCTTCCTGCGGACCTGAATGAACGACCTTGCCCGGAGCGACCAGGCTATCGCGGACGCGCCCAACGTCTCCGGTGAAAAGCAGGCGGGCGATCCGGCCATTTGTCTCTAGCGTAATTTCCGCCATGCAGGACCCGAGGATGTGTGCTGCACGCACGAAGCGGAAGGAAAGCTCCGGGCAGAGCTGCACGGTCCGCTCGACCTCGGCCGGCTTGAAGTGTTGCAGACACTCCTGCGCTTCTCCGAGCGTGTAGAGCGGCAGTGCTGGAGTGTGCTTGGACGTTCCCTTCTTGTTGTGGAACGCGGCATCTTCTTCCTGTAGGTGGCCGGAATCAGGCAGGACGACTGAGCACAGATCGATGGTGGGCTGAGTAGCGTAGATGGGGCCGCGGAAGCCTTCTTTCACCAGGCGCGGAATCCAGCCGCAGTGATCGAGGTGGGCATGGGTGAGCACGACGGCATCAATCTCGCGGGCGGGAACGGGAGTGTCCTGCCAGTTGCGCTCGCGCCATTCTTTTTGACCTTGAAACAGGCCGCAGTCGATCAGGACCTGGAATCCCTGTTTGCCGCTCGAATCGTAAGTTGTGTTGATAAGATGCTTGGAGCCAGTCACCGTGCCGGCCGCGCCAAGAAACTGGATGTAGGGCAAGCGTCCTCCTGGATCGAACAAGTCAAGAGTCCAATTGAAGAAGTGGACTGCGGACAATTTGCTTTTGCTGCAATTTGACGTCTGACTTCAATTGCAAATCGCTCGTGTAATCAAAGTGCGTTTCTTACGGCTCGGAGATCTTGAACACATTGTTGGTCATATCGCTCTCCGGCACGCTGCCGTCGTTCACGACGATCTCCAATGGAGCGCATGGTAATTCAACGCGCATGGTAGCCGCGCTTTTTGCGCGCACTTCCAATCGGTTTGTGACATCGCTGGTTTCGCAGTGAATGGTGAAAGGAACTTCCGCTCCGGCCGTTCCCAGATTTTCGAGTGTAATCGTCACCATCTGCACTTGTTTATCGGCCTTGGCGTTTTCATCCTTCCATGGATGAACAGACTGCACGCGAAAATCCGGCAGGCCGCGATCATGGTAGACCCAGTCGTCAAAAAAAATGGTCAGGTCGCGTTTGGCTGCGGACTCGATCAGCCGCTCGGCATATTTCGGATCCGTGTCGTCCGCGGCCCGGTAGTTGCGGATAGCCTGTTTCAGTGCTTCTGAGCCAACCATGTCACGCAACATCCACCACACATAAGCCGCTTTGCTGCGATAGTAAGTTTCGTCGAACGTGGTCGAGAGCGGCTGGCCTCCATTATTCTGGGGAGCGCCGGCGACTTCTTTTTCGGAATCGAGAAACGCGGCGCGATGCAAGCCCAGCAAGTCAAGCGCGGCTTGCCGTCCACCCTGTTGTTCGCGATACACCGCCTCGGCAAAATGCGCCAGCCCCTCAGAAACCCAGGGCCGCGGTGATGCGAAGGCCGAATGTACAAGTTCATGGACCAGGTTGATGCCAGCCAGCTTCATGTCTTCGCCCGCCATTGACACCATTAACAAGGTGCCGCTCTCAAACGGAGCCGCATGAGGATCGACGAAATCGGCAATTGCAATCGGCGCATTCGGCTTGCCGAACCACTCGGTGACAAATTTCGAAGCCGGATCGAGCGCACTAGAATATGTCGCGGCACCGGTCTCGTGACCTGGAAAACTGAACAAATTCAAGGGAGGTTTCGACAGTGCGACATACTTCGCCGTCACGAATGTCGGAGTGACGGCACCAAGTCGCACTTCATCACGCAGGGAAAGGGCGGTCTGAATCCCGCCATACGCGGCGGAAAAATCACCGCTCGCACCGCACAGAACGGTTGGAGGTCCTTCTTCGCCAGTGGTCGAAACACTGACATTGGCCTTGAATTCACTTCCCGCTTCGCGTGCTTTCCACCGGTTCACGACCTCAAACAAGCTGTTTCCGTCGGAAAAATCCGCCGATTCCGTTGTCATCGGATACCACGCCACATATCCCGCGCCGCGCACCGCCGTGAACGATCTGCCGATCTGATCCCAACTTGTGTGCAGCGCAATTTCCGTCGGAACACCGACGCGCGTCAGGCGCGTCATATCCAGGGGAATCATGCCCTCATAGCCAATCTCCAATTCCACCGAGTCCTTGGGCTTGATTTCGGCCGGCAACGTCACGATCGCCTCCGAGAGCCCGCCTGTGTGATCGATGTCGGATGTGAACGGCTGAGAAACAAACTGGAGCGGTTTGTCCGCGGCGTGAATCGATCGCCAGTTCAGCGAGGAAGAAATCTGCAGGGCGACGATTTTCTGCGGCTGTGAGGAATCATTACGCAGCGTAATCTTCCCGCGCGCGCCCAGACGTTGTTGCTCGGGCTCCAGGCGAACCTGGAGATCATACTTCGTAACCGTGAAAGCTTCGCGATTGAGCGCGGAGGCGGAAAAACTGGACGCGCCAAGCACTCCGAGAGCGAACAATAAACTCGAGACCTTCATTGTTTCTTGGATGCGCCCAGCCGCCTTTGGCGCACTACCTCGTAGAGCACGACGCCGGCGGCCACGGAGACATTCAGCGACGGGACTTTCCCGAGCATCGGGATCGAAACCAGAAAATCGCAGTGTTTGCGCACCAGATCGTGCACTCCCTTCCCTTCAGCGCCAAGCACGACCGCGCAATGCATCTTGTAATCAACCGCGTCGTAGGTTTGCTGGCCGCGTTCGTCAAGGCCCACCACCCAAAGGTCCTTTGACTTAAGTTCTTCGATCGCCCGCGAAATATTGGTGACCTTAGCCACTGGCAAATGCTCGCTGGCTCCGGCCGAGGTTTTCGCCACCGTACCGGTGACGCCCGCCGAACGCCGCTCGGGAATGACAACGCCATCGGCGCCGGCGGCGTCGGCCGTGCGCAGGATGGCGCCCAGGTTGTGCGGATCCTCTACGCCATCGAGCACGACGATGAGTGAGTGTTCACCCCGCCGCGCCGCAACCAGATCATCAAGGTCGGTGTATTGCTTGGCCGTGGTGACGGCCACCACTCCCTGGTGGGCGCCGGGCACAGCCATTTCGTCGAGTTCGACGCGGGACATAACGCGCACCTGGATGCCGATCTTTCGGCACTCGTCAATAATGCGCTTCAGGCGGATGTCGTTCCGTTCTTTCGCGACTCCTACCCACTCAAAGGCGCGGCCGCGCGCCTTAAGCGCTTCGGTGACCGTGTTGATTCCGTAGAGAACATTCATATTTGTAGAGACGTGGCTCGCTGGTCTGTTGCGGCCGGCGTCCAGTTATTGCTCCTCCACGCGGAGACGAGGCAAGCCTCGTCTCTGCATGCATGATTCAGTTTACCCGGAGGCGTCCAAGAGCGGTGCTAAACTAAACCGTTTTGGAGGGCCATTGAACCCCGTCTATATTCTCTCCGCGGTGCGCACGCCGATCGGCAAGTTTGGCGGCTCTCTGGCCTCGCAAACCGCTGCCGACATGGGCACGGCCGCGGCTAGGGCAGCGATCGAGCGCGCCGCAATCGAGGCTGCGCAGGTGGAAGAGGTTGTCTTCGGGAACGCGCGCCAGGCCGGCGGCGGACCCAATCCAGCTCGCCAGATTTCGATCCGCAGCGGAGTGCCACAGGAGGTGCCCGCTTACACGGTCAACAAGGCTTGCGCCTCGGGCATCAAGGCGATCGCGCTGGGCTATCAGGAGATCGCAACCGGCAATCTCGACTGTGTGCTGGCGGGAGGGACGGAATCCATGTCGCGCCTTCCCTATTATCTCGACGGAGCGCGCTGGGGCTATCGTCTCGGGCATCAGGAGGTGGTTGACGGGATGTACCGCGACGGATTTTTCTGCCCATTGGCAAAAATGGTGATGGGCGAGACGGCCGAGATTCTGGCCGAACAATATAAAATTTCGCGTGAGGAACAAGATCAATTCGCGCTCACCTCGCAACAGCGCGCTTCCGCCGCTCGATCCACTGGACGCTTCGACGCCGAGATTGTTCCCGTCACGATCGAGGGTAAGAAGGGCTCGACTGTTTTCTTGCGCGATGAACACCTCTTCCCGGACGCTTCGACCGAGAAGCTTGCCAAACTTCCGCCGGTGTTTTCCAAGTCCGGAACCATTACTGCAGGCAACTCGTCGGGGATCACCGACGGGGCCGCGGCACTGGTACTGGCGAGCGAGACATTCGTTCGGCGGAACAGTCTTAAGCCACTTGCGAGGATCATGGCTGCAACCTCGGCGGGAGTCGATCCGCGCGTTATGGGGATTGGCCCTGTTCCGGCCATTCGCAAGCTGGAATCGAAACACAGGCTCATGCTGTCAGATTTCGATCTCGTGGAACTGAATGAGGCTTTTGCCGCACAGGTGCTGGCTTGCGATCGAGAGCTGCATTTCGATCGCGACAGGCTCAACGTCAACGGCGGAGCCATCGCTCTCGGCCATCCAATTGGCTGCACCGGGGCGCGCATTACAGTAACCCTGGTGCATGAAATGCTAAAGCGCAAAGCTCGCCGCGGCCTGGCGACGCTTTGCGTCAGCGGAGGAATGGGCATGGCGCTCGCCATCGAAAACGCAAACGCATCGCCAAAACCCTGACATCCGCGGCTTGCTTCCGCTTTCTCGCGGTCGCTATACTTGTGACAGACTTTCCGAGGGCAGCGCATTCCGATGCGGCTTCGTGACTCCGAGTGAGCCCTCCATTAGGTTTTATGGTCCTTTCCGCGGTCATCGTAGATGACGAACAACTCGCGCGCGACGAGCTTGCCTATCTGCTAAGCAACGCCGAGGTCAACGTCGTGGCGCAAGGCAAGAACGGCCTCGAAGCGATCAACCTGGTCCGCGAACACAACCCTGACCTGCTGTTTCTCGACGTTCAGATGCCGGGCCTGGATGGCTTCGGAGTCATCAAGAAGCTGCTGGACCGCAAGATTCCGCTGCCGCAGATTGTTTTTGCCACCGCCTTCGATCAATATGCGGTGAAAGCATTCGAGGTGAACGCAGTCGATTACGTTCTGAAGCCTTTCGATAAGAAGAGGGTCGCGCAATCGATCGAAAAAGTGCGCGCGAAACTGGATGCCGGCGGCGAGGAAAAACTTGAAACACTGGTGCGCATGCTCGAAGCGCAGAAGCCCTCCGCGGGCAAGATTCTGATCAAGGCGGCGGGCCGCCTGCTGCTCGCCGATCCCAAGGACATCTGCTTTGCTACCATCGAGGATGGCGTCATTTCGGTAACGACCAGCGGGCATGCGGGCATGGAGGGACAATCGAATTGCCGCACTCTCGAGGAGCTATTCGAGAATCTCGATCCCAACCAGTTCTGGCGCGCCCATCGGTCGTTCCTCGTGAATATCAATCACATCCGCGAAGTGGTGCCGTGGTTCAAGAGTTCCTACCAGCTGCGCATGGATGACAGGAAGCAAACGGAAATCCCGGTGAGCCGCGCCCAAACGCGCCGCCTGCGCGAACTGGTCAACCTCTAACTTCCCACTTTCCCTGTCAGCTCTCAGCGAAGGTCCTGCCCTGCTGTGAATGGCAGATGAGATTCCTGTCAGTCTAAATCTCGCCCATCCCTGGAAAGGCCGATTTTTGCAGCCGATGAAGCTCTTCGTTTTTCAGATCTCGCTATACACCATTCGCACCAGCGTCCTCTCGGAGAAAGGCACGTAAAGCAAAGCAGCAGTCGCAGCAAAGGCCAGCCCAGTTCCGATTTGCGGCAGAAGCAAAAAGGGAGCAATCGCCCAAAGCTCATCGAGCACAAGAACAAAAGGAAACAGCCTGCGGAAGCTCCCTCCCAGCTTGCGAAAATCGAAGGCAACCGCGGAGATCAGATAGAAACGCAGAGGAATTCCAACTGCTCCCGTAACTAGCACCGCGCCCACGAGCAGCACTGCTTTCCAGCCAGTCAGAAAACCGGTCGAGATTCGCTCCACATCGTGAAGGTGCGCGAGCGCGCTCAGATAGAAGATCAGGAACATCACCTGAATCAGCGCAAAGAGCGAGCGTACCAGGCCGCGGTGCGGAATAGGGACATGCAGTTCGGGATGAAGCGCAGTTTCCTCGATGGTCGTTTCCCCGATTCCGATTTGCGTGCCCGTAGTTGAGCCCGCAGCCGACGGCGCGATTGAGCTTGAGACCTGTGGCGCAGGCGTTCCCTCAACCGGAGCAATAAAGCGGTAACCGCGCCGCGCCAGGGTTTCGACGAAGCGGGGGCTCGAGGCGGAATCTCCGAGCGTTTCGCGGATTTTATTCACCGCCGTGTTCAGGCTGTGATCGAAATCCACGAACGTGTCCGCCGGCCAGATGTTCTGACGAAGATCATCGCGCGTGACGACTCGGCCAGCGTTTTCAAGCAGCGTGACCAGGACCTGAAAAGGCTGTTCTTGCAGCCGAATCCGTTTGCCGCTCTTGCGCAGTTCGCCCGCGCTTAAATCAACCTCGAACACGCCGAATCGCAGCAGCTTTCCTTCGTTGTTGGGAGGGCTGTCGTTGGAGAAAGACGCGGCCATGACTCCGCGCCAGTTTACACCGGCAAGAGCGCGCTTTCGGTGCCGACTTTACGCTCCGAAGCCTGGTTCCGAGTTCCAGAGATTGGTCCGCCTTTCCCACATTTGACGCTCAGCGTTTTCCACACGTCGCGCACCCACACAAGGCTACAATAACTTCGTGGCTGCGCCTGCTCCATCCAAGGCTGTGCCGTCGAAGCCCGCTGCCGACGAAAAACATCGGCACCATCACACTGCTTATGCCGCTGAGGCCAGCGGCTTGCTGGTCATCGCCATTCTTCTGCTCATTCTCGTTCTGATCCGGTACTGGCCCTACATTCACTGGAGCGTGCGCTGACGTTGCCGAGTTTGCCGACGCTGGACCGCGTGCCGCTGCTCGTGGTCGTGCTTGGTCCCACCGCCAGCGGGAAGACAACCCTGGCGCTTGCACTCGCACGCCGATTCGACGGTGAAATCGTCAACTGCGATTCGGTCGCAATGTACCGCGAGTTCGAGATTGGCACGGCCAAGCCAACGTCAGCCGATCGTGCCGAAGTGTCACATCACCTGCTCGACTGCGTTGACCCGTTGAAACAAGTGACTGCAGGAGAATATGCGCGTCAAGCGCAGCAGGCGGTACGGGAGATCGCCGGGCGTGGGCACTTGCCGATCGTCAGCGGCGGAACCGGGCTCTATCTGCGAGCGCTGCTGGAGGGGCTTTTCGCGGGTCCAGCGCGGTCGGAAGAACTCCGCGACCGCTTGCGGCGGCGCGCCGAAGAACGGGGGAGCGATCAGCTGCACCGCATTCTGCGGCGGCTTGATTCAGCGGCCGCGAAGCGAATTCACGCCAACGATGTACCGAAGGCGATCCGTGCGATCGAAGTCTGTCTGGCCGCGCGTCAGCCGATGACCGAACTCTGGCAGCAAGGCCGCGAGCCGCTGACTGGCTTTCGCATTTTGCGGCTTGGATTGAATCCGGAGCGCGAGGCTCTCTACACGCTCATCGACGAGCGGGCCGCGAAGATGTTTGATGAGGGGTTGGTCGCGGAAGCCGCCGCGCTCTTGGCAAAATACGGCACAGCGGCGCAACCGCTCTTCTCACTCGGATACAAGCAGGCTCTGCAACTCCTGCATGGTGAACTGGATCGCGAAACAGCCCTGCGGAAGGCGCAGCAGGCTCATCGCAACTATGCCAAAAGGCAGATGACGTGGTTCCGTCGCGAACCGGATGTGCGTTGGCTGCCGGGATTCGGCAGCGATCTGGCAATTCAGGCCGCGGCAATCGCCACTGTGAAAGAAAATTTTCAGCTTCGGGCCCTCGGTTCTCAGTAGAGCCGGGATTGGGCGGAAGATGTTCGGCCCTGAGTCTTATTTCTTGGTTTCAGTTTGGAGTTTTGTTTCGATATATATCGTAATACGATATATAATGAGAAGTGAAGCTCGACCAGGAGGAACAACATGAAAGGGTTAGGTTCTTGGACAATTCGCATCGTGGTTCTGGGGATCTTGTGCTTTGGCGCGTTACCCGCGTGGTCGCAAGGAGAAAACCCGCCTGCCAGCACTAAAGAGAGCGGGGCAACTTCGGGTCACGGCATGACTCTTGTGGAACAAGGTTACAAGCAGGCTGTCGAGGACCAGATCAGAACTCTCCATGAGGAGCGCTGGCAAGCGGCCTTGAAGAATGACGTCGACTTTTTTGAGAAGGCGCTGGCCCAACAGTATTTTGGAATCGGCGCGGATGGGCGCTCACGGACAAAAGCGGAGACGATTGAGAGCTTCAAATCGGGCGCCGTCAAGTACGAGACGATTGACGAACGCGATGTGACGGTCGATGCGTACGGCAACGCGGCCATCGTGAGTTCAACGGCTGTAGTCACGGCGTCGATCCAAGGCAAGTCGCTGACCGGGGACTATCGCGCAACTTCGGTGTATGTAAAGGAAGGAAGCAACTGGAGAGAAGTCGCGTTCGAGTTAGTGCCGGTGACGAAAAAGAGCTAGTCGACGTTGCTGGCCAGCAGAGGACGAAATCGCCGGAATAACAAGCGGAAAAATGGCCGTTTAAATTTTCTGCAAACGCTGCACGTCGTACACGCCCGGAATCTGACGGACGCCGTCGATGATTCTTTGCAGGTGTTTCAGATCGGCGATTTCGAGGACTACATCTACGTTGGCTTGCCCGTTGGAACTGCGGGCCGAGATGTCGCGGATGTTGGTTTGCGTGTCGCTGATAACGGCGGTAATTTGCTTCAGCATGCCGAAGCGGTCGTCGCAGAGGAGGGTGATTTTTACCGGGTAGGCAACGGGTTGGCCCTCTTTATCGCCGGCCCATAGCACGTCAATGCGACGTTCGGGCTCGTAAAGAAGGTTGGTAACGTTGGGGCAGTTAATGGAGTGAACCGCGATGCCCTTTCCACGGGTGACGTAGCCGACGATGGCCTCGCCGCGAATGGGATTGCAACATCGGGCGCGGTAGACGAGGAGGTCGCCTTGTCCTTTGACGACGATCGCGTGCGAGTCTCCGCCAAAAACGCGACGGACTACGCTTGAAATGCCATGCGCCGATGCCGTGTCATCACCTTCGCCAATCGGTTCGGCGCCGGCGGGGGCGAGTTTGGCTAGCACCTGCCGTGCTGAATACTTGCCGTAACCGATGCCTGCCATGAGATCGTCGGCGCGGCCAAGGCCATAGTCGCTGGCGGCTCGTTGCAGATCGGCGTCTTTGATGTCCTTGAGAGAGATGCGGTATTTGCGCGCCTCCTTCTCAATCAGCTTGCGGCCGATTTCGATGGCGCGTTCGCGTTGATGAACGTTGAGCCAGTGCTTGATCTTGTTACGAGCCCGCGATGACTTGACGATGGCGAGCCAGTCGCGGCTCGGTTTATGTCCTGCCTGGGTAATGATTTCGACAATGTCGCCCGAGTGCAGCTTATGGCGAAGCGGCACCATGCGCGCGTTGACCTTTGCGCCCGTGCAGGCGTGGCCGACTTCCGTGTGAATCGAGTAGGCGAAGTCAATCGGGGTGGACTCTCGTGGCAGGACAACAACCTTGCCTTTCGGCGTGAACGTATAGACCTCTTCCGGGTAGAGATCGACCTTCAGCGTAGATAAAAACTCATTGGGGTCCGATACGTCGCGCTGCCATTCGACAACCTGGCGGAGCCAGGCGAGGCGTTGCTCATCCTGCGCGGAGACGGGACCGTCTTTATATTTCCAGTGGGCGGCGATCCCTTCTTCGCACATCTTGTGCATCTCTTCGGTGCGAATCTGAATCTCGAAGGTCTCACCAGTTTCGGTAATGACCGAGGTGTGCAGCGACTGATAGAGATTGGGCCGCGGCATGGCGATGAAGTCCTTGATTCGGCCGGGGACAGGTCGCCAGAGGTTGTGGATGATGCCGAGGACGGCATAGCAATCCTGCACCGACGTAGTGATGACGCGCATGGCGTAGAGGTCGTAGACCTGGTCAACAGATATGCGCTGTCGAATAAGCTTGTTGTGGATGCTGTAGAGGCGCTTGACACGGCTCTCGACACGGCCGGTTATGCCGGCCTCCTTGAGGCCGTCGCGCAGCGTGGCCTCGACGCGGGCCATGAAGGCTTCGCCGGCTTTGCGGCGAGATTCAACGGCCGCATGCACTTGCTCGTATCCAATGGGATCGACATATTTGAAGCCGAGATCTTCGAGTTCGCCGCGAATCTTGCCCATGCCGAGACGATGGGCAATCGGGGCATAGATGTCGAGCGTCTCACGGGCGATTTTGCGCTGGCGCTCGGGATCGAGGTGCTCGAGCGTCCGCATGTTGTGCAGCCGGTCGGCGAGTTTGATGAGGACGACCCGGATGTCGTCGACCATGGCGAGCATCATCTTCCGCAGGTTTTCAGCCTGAGCTTCTTCTTTGGACGAGAAGTCTATTTTGCTGATCTTGGTGACGCCGTCCACAATGTGGGCAACCTGCTCGCCGAATTCCTGGCGGATTTCGACGCTCGTAACCGACGTATCTTCGACCGAGTCGTGAAGGAGCCCGGCAGCGATGGAGACTGCGTCCATCTTCATGCCCGCGAGGACGATGCCGACTTCCAGAGGATGGACCAGATAAGGCTCGCCCGAGGCCCGCGATTGTCCTGCATGATGCTTCTGGGAGAATTCGTAGGCTTTCTTGACTAAGGCGAGGTCGTCGTTGGGGCGGTTTTCGCGCAGTGTCCGCATTAACTCGCGGAAACGCGTCACCGTGAGCACGTTGGTTGCGATTTGTTCGCGCAACGTCGCCATGATGGATTCTAACCCAGGGCAGGCGGGGAGGAGGCATGCCGCGCGGGCACTCTGTATCTATAGTTTACGCGAAAGCCATTTCGGCAGAGGGGCGGAAAGGCCCCGGAAAAACGGCGGACTGGTAGAGTAAAAATGGGAGTTTGACGGTGGATCGCGTATTGATAAGCGGAGCCTCCGGGCCGATTGGAACCGCGCTGGTGCCGTCTCTGGAGAAGACGGGAGCCGAGATCGCGCGACTGGTGCGGGGTGCAGCGCGCAACGCGGGGCAGGTTTCGTGGGACCCCTTGGGAGACCTCAGGCCGGCAGCGGTGTCCGGCTTTCGGGCCGTCGTTCACCTCGCTGGTGAAAGCGTGGTCGGCCGGTGGACAGCAGCGAAGAAGCAAGCGATCCGCGAGAGCCGGGTGCGTGGGACGCGAAGCGTGGCGTCCGCTTTGGCGCGGGCGGAGTCCAAGCCGCAGGTGCTTGTTTGCGCTTCAGCCATCGGATTCTATGGCAACCGAGCCGATCAGATCCTGACCGAAGAAAGTGCGAGCGGAAGCGGATTTCTCGCCGAGGTCAGCCGTGAATGGGAGGCAGCGAGCAAGGTCGCAGCCAAGGCTGGGATTCGCACGGTGAATCTGCGCATTGGGCTGGTTCTGAGCGGGCAAGGCGGTGCGCTGCCGAAGATGTTGACTCCCTTCAAAATGGGGCTTGGCGGGCGTCTTGGCTCCGGCAAACAGTGGTGGAGCTGGATTCACGTGGACGACATCATAGGAGCCATTCATCATGTCCTTGAGACCGAGTCGCTTTCCGGGCCGGTGAATCTGGTTTCGCCGGGCCCCGTTCGCAACCAGGAGTTCACTAACGTTTTGGCGCGTGTATTGGCGCGACCGGCGTTTTTGCCTGTGCCAGCGTTCGCGGCGCGGCTCGCGCTCGGTGAAATGGCCGAGGAACTTATGCTCTCCAGCCAGCGCGTTGAGCCGGCGAAGTTGAGGACGAGCGGGTACCGGTTCCAGTTTGAAGACCTGCGGGCAGCCTTGGAGGACCTGGTTTAAACGGACGTAAAGCGGTACTTTTCGCGCTGTCCCGGCACACTTGACTGTGACATCGATCACATGCCGGGATGATCGCTTCTGCCAGAATTACTTGGTATGGCGAAGAAAGCAATCGCCGCGATTTTGCTGCTGGTCATCTCGGCATGGGCCGAAATGGCGATGGCCCCCATGCTCGCCATGCACGCCGGGCACATGCGTCCCGGCCATGAAATGGCCGCGGATATGCCCACCGACCACGGCATGGACCGTCATGCCGGGCATGCCCACATGGCCAGACTACCGTGTTGTCCGCAGTTGCACAGGATCGAGACCGAAACTGCCTCTGAGATGATCGCGGGAAGCTCATCCTGCGCCGATCCCCATAGCTGTTGTTTCCAACAGGGCCCTCAAAGCGTACCGGCGCCTGTAAGCGACCGTCAGAAGCTTGCGCGGGAGATAGCGCCCGCCGCCACGGCAACCACAAGTCCGGCGGTCGAAGCATCGAATCGCTTCATGGAACGGGGCATTCTCGCTTTACGTCCTCCCCCGAATTTATTCGGGGTCATGCTCCGCATCTAGAAAGAACTGCCTCCCGCTTCCTCAAGAATTCTGCGGCCGTAACTCGGCTGCACGACACATCGCATTCATAAACTTGAAAAGGAGATCTTATGAAACTCAGATTGTTGGCCTTGCTTCTGGCCCTGTCGTTCGTTGGCTGGGCTCAGGAAAATCCATCCGCTTCCACCCCGAACGCCTCGTCGGCCGGGGCGAACAGCTGTTGCCATCACGCTGCGAACGCCACCGACGCAAAGGACGCGGCAGATTGCTGCGGCAAAGAGAAATGCCAGACCAAAGACGGTAAATCATGTTGCGGCGGCAAGCAGATGGCCGATGCCAAGTCCTGTTGCGGCGACAAAGGCATGAAAAAGTGCATGAAACAGTGCAAGAAAAATGGCGGTTGCACGGACGGAAAATGCTGCGGCGCGGCAGGCGCGAAGTCCGCGATGAATTGCTGCGGCACGAAGTGCGAGCACCATGCATCAGCCAGCTAGCTGAAAGACTCGTAAGCGAACAATGAATCCGAAGCCGGTAAAGCATCTGCCTCGCCGGCCTTCGCCAGCAGCGCCCTAGGCCGCAACGTCTGGGGCGTTCTTTTTGCAGCAAAACTCTCATGGTGGCGCTCACTCCTGCCGAACTGGACAGAGAGCTACTGCGGGATGGAACTGCTGCGCGCACGACTTGCCGATTGGAGGTGAGTTCGCGTGATGCGATCATGCCAGCAGAGCGAGTCTTGATCGAGGAAGCACCAGAGATATCCGAGGCCGGCCGAAAAGGCTGAGAGAAACGATGCTAGAACGCGCCAACGGCGAGTGCGACGCGGAACTGCCGAGCCGTCAAAATTTGCGAGCTTCAGGCGGGCGGCATACAGCCCGGGCGTGGACCCGGTGCAGACCATGAAAAAGAATTCGTAAGTCATCCACAAGACAATCGCCAGAGCGCCCCCTGCACCGGCCAGCAGTGGGAGAGGACCATGGATCGGGTTGAAGCGCAGAAAAACCGCAGAAAAACCGGATAGCGCCGCTACGATGATCAGCGCGTCGACGGAAGTTGCGAGCAAGCGACTGGCAATCGACGCCGAGAAAATGAGTGAATCGGCGCGCGCGGGACGATCGGCCGGCTCTGGTTGAGCGGACTCCATCAGGATCCCCCCGAGCGCGGGCGCGGGAGGCACGATTTCCGGCGCTTCGACGATGCGCGGGCGATCAAAAATCGGATCAGCCAGCTGGATCAAGTCCATCACGGGGATGGCGGCCGAGCGCGGAAACTCGATGATCTTGGCGGACACTTCGGGCGGCGCCCCCGCTTGGACATCAGCTTGATATTCGATTCGGTTCTCTGCCTCGTCCTCCCGCCGACTCTCCTCACCATTGTCAAAGGGCGCGGAGGAAGTAGCTGTGTCATCCTCCTGTGGGAAGGTGTCGCTGGCCGGTTCGGAGTTTGCGGGCGCGGTTGAAGCTGTCGCCGTGAAGGAGCGCGACCGGTCGTCATAGGAATCGAACGGCAGGAGTAGCGAAGGATAGCGCGGAGCGCGGGGCTTGCGGCGCGTGCGATAGTGAGCGAGGCGCGCGGCAACCTCGCGGCGCCAGGCGTCCGGGTCGGGCCCGGGCTCGGAGTCCGACCGTAGTTCGGCTGTGAGCCCCGGTTCGACAGCCGCTTCGGGATCGCAAAGGTGCGGCGCGAGGGCGGAATCCCCGACGCTTGCGGAGTTCATCAGTCCGGTCATTTTCAAAACGCTCAGCGAAGAATGCCAGCAGCCAGAGCCGGGCTGGACAAATCATCCGGAGACCACTACACAGGGCACAGCTTTGCCTCGCCTGCCGCTCGCGTGCTAAGGTCAACTCGTTCCCGTTAGCAGACCGGCTGGCGGAGCGCCCGCGCTTGCGGATTACCCGCTAATGATCACCCGCTCTCGAATCTTTATCACGGCCGCCTTGCTCTGTCACCTTCTTCTCGCCTGCGGGATAGTAACCAGCCAGACGCCACCCTCCAAAATTGGGGAAGCAAAGCCCTTATCCTCTGCCCCGGCGGCCCAGATGGAAGAAGAAGTAACTATCCGGGCAGTGGAACAGGAAAAGGAGGGCCCGGTTTACCACCTGCGCGGCCGCGCCGAAATTGACTACCGGACCTATGTTCTCCGGGCCGACGAAATAACCTACAACGCCAGCACCGGCGACAGTGAGGTGGAGGGACACACCGTGCTCGATGGTGGTCCCTACGACGAGCATGTGGAGTCGAGCCACGGGACTTACAACATTCGAACGGAGGTCGGGAAATTCTATAGCGTGGTGGGCACACTGGGATTCCGGGGCAAGCGGTCGCGCTATGTGCTGACGTCGACGAACCCGTTTGCGTTTACGGGGAAGATCGTAGAAAAAAACGGACCCGCCCACTACCTGGTGCGACAGGGAACCGTGACGACGTGCGAGCTGCCGCGTGCGAAGTGGCAATTCAATGCGCAGAGAATTGTGGTGGATGTCGACAGCACGGCCAAGATCTACAACAGCGATTTTCGGCTGTGGGGAATTCCGGTGTTCTACTTTCCGTATGTCACACATCCGGTACAACTGGAACGGCAAAGCGGCCTGTTGATTCCGAGCGTCGGCAACTCGTCGACAAAGGGGTATATTGCCGGCGACTCGATCTATTGGGTCTTCAATAGGAGCATGGACGCCACCGCTGGCGCGGAATACTACTCGAAACGGGGGTGGGCACAACAGGGAACGTTTCGGATGAGATCGAGCGAAAACTCCTTCGTGTTCTTCGCATATACGGGAGTAGTGGACCGAGGTATTGAAATCGGAGGCGCTCTGCAAAATCAGGGCGGCGAAGACGCGCGACTTGAGGCCGAGCATCCGTTCGGCGGGTGGCGTGGGGCAAGCGATATCGATTACTTGAGTTCGTTTGTGTACAGGATCGCCTTCACGGAGGTCTACACACAGGCGATTGATTCGGAGGTGCGGTCACAGGTCTTTCTGTCAAACACGACGAATGGGTTTCATTTCAATGCGCTTGCGGAGCGCTACCAGAACTTCGACGTATGCGTTCCGGAAACCGGGACAAACACGGGGTGCAGCAACATCACCTCGACGGAACTGGTCCGGATGTTGCACACGCCGAGCTTTCTTGTTTCAAGCGAAGAGCGGCAATTAGCGGATACGCCACTCTATTGGTCGTTTGAAAGCGCGGCCGAAGGTTTGCAGCGGCGGCAGCCCGGCTTCCGAACGGCACCGCTGGTGGGCAGGCTTGATCTGGCGCCCACCATGACGATGCCGCTACAGTGGCAAGGCTGGTCGCTGCAGCCCGCTGTTACGCTGCGCGATACGTTCTATACGCAACGACTCTATCCGTCCGTAGAAGTCGCGGAAGATGAGATCCTGAACCGCAAGTCGCTGGAGGCATCGGTCGATTTGCGTCCGCCGGCAATCTCGAGAGTCTTCGGTCGTCCGTGGCTGGGCCGCAAATGGAAACACGTCATCGAGCCGCGCATCCGTTACGACTACGTGGCCGGCATCGACAACTTTGCCCGTATTGAGCGTTTCGACTGGGCAGACGTCCTCACGAACACGAACGAGCTTGAGTATTCGATCGTGAATCGCCTCTACGCCAAGCGGCCGAATTCGGAGACAGATTGCGATGTGCCCACCATGAGCACCCTTAACATCGGGGGGCCTCCGCAGGTGGGCGCGGTCCCTTGGGAACTGCCTCCCGCGCCCGATGCGCAACCGTGCGCCGTGGGACCGCGGGAAATTGTCAGTTGGGAGATCGGACAAAAGTACTTCTTCGATCCCACCTTCGGGAACGCACTGGTTCCCGGCGTGCGGAATGTCTTCACGAGCACGGCGGACTTCACGGGAATCGCCTTCCTGAACGGCCAGCGCCGCTTCGCGCCTCTCATTTCGCGACTGCGCATGGAAACCAGCCCACGCACAAACACAGAGTGGGATTTGGACTACGATCTGAAAGCAGGCCGGATAAACGGGAGTACAGCGTTGGTGAATTACCACTACGGTCCGTATACGATCGGTGGTGGCGATGCTTTTTTGCGCGTGCTCGACGCAACCGCGGGAATCGACCCGCCGGGCCCCACCAATTACCATCAGTTCCGCATTCTGGCGGGCTATGGTCAACTCAACAAGCGTGGCCTGAGCGCGGCTGCTACCTTCGGCTTTGATGCCAACCAGGGGAATTTGCAGTTCGCAACCGCCCAGACCAGCTACAACTGGGATTGCTGCGGGTTGAGCCTGGAGTACCGCCGCTTTGCGCTGGGAGCGGTGCGCAACGAGAACGAGTATCGGTTCAGCTTCACGCTGGCCAATGTCGGCGCGTTCGGCAATTTGAGACGGCAAGAGCGGCTGTATTAGTTCCATGAGTGCGAATAGAATGCAGATCGTGGGGACACCAGCGAATCTGGAGGAGAAGTCCGCGCGCTTGCGACAAATTGTCTCTATGCAGCCCGCATTGATCGTGGCATATTCAGGCGGCGTGGATTCGGCATTTCTCGCGTGGATGGCACATACGGTTCTCGGCGAACGGATGCGCGCGGTAATTGCGGATTCTCCCAGCCTCGCTCGAACCCACCTCGAAGACGCGCTCGCGTTTGCGCGCGAATACGGAATTCCCGTTGATGTGGTGGAGACCCGGGAACTGGACAATCCCGCTTACACACGCAATGACTCCTCGCGTTGTTTTCATTGCAAGGATGAGTTGTTCGCAGTCCTCGAACGATACGGTGAAGCGCATGATCTTGCGGCAATTGCCTACGGCGTGAATGCCGACGACCAGGGCGATTTTCGGCCCGGGCAGCAGGCCGCCCGAGATCATCGTGTGCTTGCGCCATTGTTGGAGGCCGAGCTGACCAAAGCTGAAATTCGCGACCTGGCGTGCCAGGCCGGGTTGCGCGTGTGGGACAAGCCGGCTTCAGCATGCCTTTCGTCGCGGATCGAATATGGGCGAACTGTCACGCCGGAAGTGCTGGGCATCATCGAGAGAGGCGAAGATGCGTTGCACGAGTTGGGATTCCGGCAAATCCGCGTGCGACATCACGGCGAGACCGTCCGCATCGAGATCGCGCGCGACGAAATGGGGCGTGCTTTGACTGAAGAGATGGCTCGGAAGTTCGCCGCGATTTTCAAAGGCTTGGGGTTCAAGTTCGTGACCCTCGATCTGGAAGGCTTCCGTTCAGGATCGATGAATCAACTGCTTTCGGCCGAAGAGTTGATGCACAGACGCTAGAGAGGTCGGCGGACGGCGGTCTTCGCCCACCCCGGCGTGAGATAATCAAGCGAATTCCCAAATGTTAAGGTGGTTTCGATCGATGATGGTACGTCGCGCGTTTCTGGTTCTTCTGGTGATTTGCCTGGGTTGCTCAGCTCAGTCGCCGCCGTCTCAGCCGGCACAGCCCTCGGCATCCGCGCTTCCTCCGGATCTCATGCAATCGGTGGATCGGCAGGTGCGGGCATTTTATTCATTGCCTCCGGACGTAAAGGTCGTCGTAGGGCCACTGCGGGCGAGCGAGTTCCCGAACTATGACGCGCTGACGATCGTGTTCGACAGTCCGGAAAAGAAACATCCCTATGAATTCCTGCTGTCGCACGATCACAAGACGCTCATTCGCATGTCGAAGATGGATCTGACCAAGGATCCTTATGCCGAAATCATGAAAAAGATTGATTTGACGGGTCGCCCGACACGCGGAAACAAGGAAGCGAAGGTGGTCGTCGTGAATTATGACGACTTTGAGTGTCCCTTCTGTTCCCGCATGCATGCGACACTTTTCCCTGAAATTTTCAAGGAATACAGTGAGCGCGTGCTTTTCGTCTATAAGGACTACCCTCTCGAAGAAATTCACCCTTGGGCCATCCATGCGGCGATAAATGCCAACTGCCTGGGCGCGCAGTCTTCCGACGCCTATTGGGACTACGCGGATAACCTGCACGGCAATCCGCAAAGCGTGAGCGCTGCGAGGAGCCGCGAAGCCCAGAATACGGAACTGGACAAACTGGCGGCGCTCGACGGACAGCGGCACAACCTCGATACGGTTAGACTGCAGGCGTGCATTCAGGCGCAAGATGAAAAAGGGGTGCGCGCGTCTATGGGCGAGGCAGAGGGCGTCGGCGTGAATGCGACTCCAACGATGTTCGTGAACGGTGAAAAACTGGACGGCGCGGTTCCGGCCGCTGAAGTGCGGGTTGCGCTGGATCGCGCGCTCAAAGACGCGGGCGTTGCACCCCCGGAGCATAAGCCTGCGCCTGGAGCCACAAAGGCTCCCGCGGCTGCGCCCTCAAAATAAGGCTCGATGTTGATCATGGCGATACCGAGGACTCGTAGGCGGTGGAACTGCGTCATTGGTTGGTTCGAGGAGGGAAATTGAAGAATCGTGTTCATCTGGAGTGGGGACGAACCGGCCTTGGCTTTGTCCTGGCTGGTGCTTGTTTGTTGCTTGGACTTTCGTCCTGCAACCGCGACAGCGGTGGAGGGGATGTGATGGCCTCGGTCAATGGACGCAAGATCTATCGCGGCGAAGTGGATAAGTACTACGCCAACCAGACCGCAGGCTCGGACCAGCAACCCGCGGGCGAGCAAGCGGTGAGCCTGCGCTTGAGCATTCTGAACGAACTGATCGAGACCGAAATCCTCATGCGGCGCGCGGAGAAGCTCGGACTGCTCGCGACCGATGAAGAAGTGGACCGCAAACTGAACGAAATAAAATCCCCCTACACGGCGGAAGAATTTAACAAACGCCTGGAAGAAAAGAAGATTTCGCTCGACGACTTTAAGCGCGACCTGCGGCGATCGCTGACACGCGACAAGGTGTTAAACAAGGAGATTACGTCGCGCATTAACATCACTGACCAGGACGTATCGACGTATTACAACCAGCACAAGGCGGAGTTCAATCTGATCGAACCGCAGTATCACCTGGCGAAAGTCGTGGTCACGGGGACGCCTGTCCCGCAGGTGCACAACCTGCAAAACAGCAAGGCGCAGAATGATGCCGACGCGCGCAAGAAAATCCAGATGATCGCGAATCGACTGGACAGCGGCGACGATTTTGCCACGCTCGCCATGAACTATTCGGAGGACCCGGAAACCAGCAATAACGGTGGCGACCTGGGCATGGCTCCCGAATCAGCGCTGAAGCAGGCTGATCCCGCTACGCGAGACGCGGTCATGAAGCTGAAGCCCGGCCAATACACGCCGGTGATTCCCATGGTGAATCCTGCGAACCATCAGGTCAGTGCGTACTTGATCGTCAAGCTGATTGCCAAAGAGCCGGCGGGGCAGCGCGACTTGAACGATCCGCGGGTACAGCAGGCAATCCGGCAGCAATTGCGCGATCGTCGCGAGCAACTGCTAAAGGCGGCATACTACGAGTCGCTGCGCGATGACGCCAAGATCACAAATTATTACGCGGATGAAGTTCTGAGAAATGCAGGGGCGGCCAAGTAGTTACATCTGATCGAGTTTTTTGGTCAGCACTTCGTTGACCAGCTGCGGATTGGCCTGCCCCTTTGACGCCTTGATCACCTGTCCCACAAAGAATCCCAGCATGGTCTTCTTCCCCGCCCGATACTGCTCGACCTGCTTTGGGTTCGCAGCGATCAGTTCATCCGCAAGTTTTTCAAGCGCCGACGTGTCACGCGATTGCTCGGGCCGGCCTTCTTCTTCATAGACAACAGGAAAATCCTTGCCCCGTTCGAAGCAAACGTCGTAGAGATCCTTCAGCATCTTGCCCGAAATCACGCCCGCTTCCACCAGATCGGCCGAGGCGGCAACCCCCGCCATCGAAATGGGGGACTGCTCCAGTTCGAGCGACCTCGTCTTCAGGCGTCCCATCAATTCGCTTTGCACCAGATTCGCTACGCGTTTCGGATTCTTCGCAGCGCGGGCCGCAGACTCGAACTGGTCGGCGAGCGCGCGCGTGGAAGTCAGTGTGGAAGCGTCGCCGGCGGTGATCCCGTACTCTTTTATCATCCGCTCCCGGCGCGCCTCGGGCAGTTCCGGCAGGCTTGCGCGAACTTCGGCTTGCCATTCTTCGTCGACCACCAGTGGCAGCAGATCGGGCTCGGGGAAGTAGCGATAATCGTGCGCCTGCTCCTTTGACCGCATGCCGTAGGTGCGGCCC
This sequence comes from uncultured Acidobacteriaceae bacterium, assembly GCA_963791085.1. Classification (GTDB taxonomy): domain Bacteria; phylum Acidobacteriota; class Terriglobia; order Terriglobales; family Acidobacteriaceae; genus Acidiflorens. The sequence goes on from CAWBQG010000002.1 coordinate 166,200, forward strand.
TCGTTCGCGTTGTAGAGGCGCGTTTCTTGCCTGATTCTTTCCCCGGACTCGATTACGCCGATATGCCGCTCGATCTCGTATTGAAGCGCCTGCTTGATAAACCGAAATGAGTTGACGTTCTTGACCTCGGTTTTCGTGCCGAATTCTTTCTGTCCCCACGGCCGCACGCTGATATTGGCGTCGCAGCGCAGCGAACCTTCTTCCATATTGCAGTCGCTGACGCCGGTATAAAGAATGATTTCCTTCAGCCGGGTCAGGTATTGATAGGCTTCGTCGGGCAAATGCATGTCCGGTTCGCTCACAATCTCCGCCAGAGGGACTCCTGTGCGGTTGAGGTCGATAGCCGTCTTTGTGGCAGCGTCAGGGAAACCGTCATGCAGGCTCTTGCCCGCGTCTTCCTCAAGGTGCAGACGCGTGATTCCGATTCGCCTCTTGTTGCCCGCCAGATCGATCTCGATGAACCCATGCTCGGCCAGCGGCTTGTCATACTGTGAGATCTGATAACCCTTGGGCAAGTCAGGATAAAAATAATTCTTGCGAGCAAATATCGAGGTCTCGTTGACCCGGCAATTGAGAGCCATCGCAGCCAGCACAGCGAATTCCACGGCCTTCCGATTCAATACGGGCAACGCTCCGGGGAGCCCAAGGCACACTGGACAAACGTTCGTGTTCGGTGAATCGCCGAAGCGCGTCGAGCAGGAGCAAAAAATCTTCGACGCGGTCAACAGTTGGACGTGAACCTCAAGTCCTATGACTGGTTCGTATTTGGCAAGCAAATCCTGGGAGAGAATTGGCGTGGTCGCCATAGGGTTAGATTATAGCTGGCGAACAATTCAAGTCGTCGCGTCATCTCGCCACGCCTGTGCTTTAGGGCTTTTTCGGTTCCGGTGCGCTCAGATATTTTTCGAGTGGGATTTCGAAATACATCAGTTCATTATTTCTTGCGTCCCGAACTCCCGTGAGATAGAAATTGGCGCCCGCAAGCGGATTCGAAATTTCGGACACATCGAAGAACAGAAAGCCGCGAACCGTGGAGTGCGGCTCAACGGCTTTAGCACCGAATTGAGCCCGATCGATTTCGTCCATCTTCTTCTGGCTCACGCCCCCTTTCACTTTTTTCGTAGGCAGCGGAATCGGCAAGGTTGGCGCATCGCTGCGTGCAGGGTGGGACATGCGCCGCACGATGTCCTCCGAGCCGAGGGGGTATAGCTTCTCGCGGCTCACGGTGTTCAGTTCAGCCTTCATGTCGTCGAGAGCGATCGGCTGGTCGCTTTCGTTGGTAATGACGAAGAACACGGGCATGAATCCATAATTCCTGTAGTTGACGCTGAAGATGTTGGCCTTGTATTCGACGTCATAAGGATCGACGGCCACGGCAACCTTTTCCATCGGATGCTCGTCGTGGGCCGCATAGGTGCGGGCCGGATGAGCGTCGGGCATCACAAATTCTTTCGCCGCAAAGCTTCCCGTGCACATTAGCAGAGTAGCGAGAACAGGCAAAATAGTGCGTGCATTCCGGCGTGCCCGGCGACATAGTTTTTGCATAACTGGATTATAGGATGCGCCCATCGCCAGTGGTGCCGCCCGACCGTGCGCCGGCGGGTAGAATGGGATTTCCCTCATGTATGCGCTTTACAGTGCGCTGCTCGCGCTCTCGCTGATTGTGACCCTGCCGTACTGGCTGCTGCAGATGCTGCGCCACGGCAAGTACCGCGCGGGTTTACGGCAAAGGTTGGGGGCCGTTCCGGCCGCCGTTGAGGCGCATCGCGGCCAGCGGACGATCTGGTTGCACGCGGTTTCGGTCGGTGAGGTGGTCGCGTCGAGCGCCGTGGTCGAGGGGCTGCGGCAGGAATTCCCCTCGCACCGCGTCCTCATTTCAACCACCACTAGCACCGGCCAGAAGTTGGCAGCGAGAAGATTCGGTGCTGAGAATGTCTTCTATTTCCCGCTCGACTTTGCATTCGCGATACGGCCTTACATCGAGGCCCTGCGGCCGGAGTTGTGCGTCATCGCCGAAACCGAATTCTGGCCAAACTTCTTGCGGCTTGCCAAACGCGGAGGCGCGCGGATTGCCGTCATCAATTGCCGCATCTCCGACCGTTCGTTTCCGAGATACCGCCGTTTGCGATTCGTACTCCGAGAAGTATTGGCAAAGATCGATTTGTTTCTGACGCAAACTGAGGAAGACCGGCAACGGCTCGTTGAGATCGGCGCCGATGGGCCAAGGACGAGGGTTGGAGGCAACTTGAAATTCGATATCGCTCCGCCTCCCGCACCCGCCGTCGTCACCAGCCTGCGCGCCGCGTTCGCAGAATCGGGCGGTAGTGCTTTCGCGTGGCCAATCCTGGTATGTGGCAGCACCATCGAGGACGAGGAATCTCCTCTGCTCTCCGCTTTTCAAAATATTCTGGCGACCCATCCGAAAGCGGTGATGATTCTTGCGCCTCGCCATCCTGAACGCTTTGACGAGGTTGCAGCTCTCGTCGAACAATTGGGCATCCGCATGTTGCGGCGTTCATTATGGAGCGGTGAATTGCTCGCGGGCGGCGTTTTGCTGCTCGACACCATTGGAGAACTGGCCTCGCTTTATTCGCTGGCCACGGTCGCGTTCGTGGGTGGGAGCCTCGTGCCACGCGGCGGCCACAACATTCTTGAACCCGCGCTCTACGGCGTTCCCATTGTGACCGGCAACCATTACGAGAATTTCCGCGACATCGTGAATTTCTTTCTGAGGCGCAATGCGGTGCGCGTGGTTGGCCTCGCCGAATTGCCGCTGGTGTTCATGGAACTGATTGATAACGAGACTGATCGCACCGCGCTCGGCCAGAACGCGTTGGCAGCGCTCGAATCACAGCGTGGCGCTACAACACGGACGATCCGCGCACTGGCGGACCTGATGAACCTGCCGGCGGCAGGCGTTGGGTCGCTGGCCAAGGGAAGGCAATGAATCCGCTGACAGGCATCTATCGAGTCGCAAGCACCCTCCGGAACTCGCTGTTCGATCGCGGCGTGCTTGCGATCCGACGACTTGAACGGCCTGTTGTAAGCGTCGGGAATCTCTCGGTGGGCGGTGCAGGCAAGACGCCGTTTGTGATTGCGCTCGGCGAGTTGCTGAAGACACGCGGCGTTCGTTTCGATGTTTTGTCCCGTGGATATGGCCGTAAGACGCGCGGAGTGTTGGTAGTTGAGCCGGACGGTTGCGTGGCCGATTTCGGCGACGAGCCGCTGCTGATTGCACGCCGGCTGAATGTTCCGGTCGTTGTCGGTGAAAGCCGCTACGAAGCTGGGCGCGTCGCCGAGACGAAGTTTGCTTCCCAGGTGCATATTCTTGACGACGGATTTCAGCACCGCTCGCTGGCGCGCGATTTTGACATCGTTCTAGCCACCAAACGCGATTTCGAAGACCGCCTGCTGCCGTTAGGCCGCCTGCGCGAATTGCCAGCCTCACTCGCCCGCGCCGATGCGGTCGTGCTGCCTGCAGAATCATCCGCAAACCATCCGGCCTTGCGAGGGAAACCTGTTTGGCGAGTAAAACGAGAAATCGCAATTCCAGCCGCCCCGGAAGCGCCTGTTGTCTTTTGCGGAATTGCCCGTCCAGAGCAGTTCTTTGCACAGGTGCGCGCGGCCGGAATCCAGCCTGCGGCCGAAATTGCGTTTCGCGACCATCACGCCTACGACCTCCGGGACGTCGAGCAACTTCTGGCAAAACTCGCAAAGCAACGTGCAGGTGGCTTTGTGACCACTGAGAAAGATGCGATCAACATGGGCGCCCTGCTGACCAAACTCACGTCGTTAGCGATCGCCACGCTGACCCTCACACTCGACAATCCGGCTGACATGGTGGATACCATTCTGGGAACAATCAGGGTCTGAAAGCTCCGCTCGTGAGAAAATCTTGGATTGAGCAAATCCGGGTTGCGAATGTCTGCCTTGCGCGAACATCGCTTCCCAAGGCCATATCAGATTGATGACAAAGCACACGAAAGAAAACGACCGTTTACGGAAAATCGTCGAGTCCTTCCCCAAAGTCACGGTTACCGTGCTCGCCGATCTCGTCGCCGACGAATTCGTTTTCGGCGAGATTTCGCGCGTCTCGCGCGAAGCGCCCGTGTTGATTCTGAAGCATCGCGACCGCAAGGTCGTGCCGGGCGGCGGTGCCAATGCTATCTATAATCTTGCCGACCTCGGAGTGACGGTTTTGCCCGTTGGCATCGTGGGCGAGGACGAGCCGGGCCGCCTTCTGCTGCGCGCTTTCCGCCACAAGCGCATTCCCGTGAGCGGCGTGTTGAAAGACAGGAGCTACGCTACCGTAACGAAAACGCGCATTTTGGCTGGATTTGCGCACACCGCCGGGCAACAGGTAGTGCGACTGGACCGCGAACCCGCCGAAGGCCCGAATTCGCATCTGCGCAGGGAACTGGTTCTGGCCGCGCGGGAATATGGCCGGGCCTCGGACGCTCTGCTGGTTTCCGACTACGGATATGGTGCGGCCACGCCCGCCTTGTTGAATGTGATCCGTGAAAAACGCGGAGTCGACAAAGTGCCGGTCATGCTCGATTCGCGGCATCGCATGCTCGAGTTCACAGGAATCACGGCCGCCACACCGAATGAGTCGGAAGTCGAGGAAGCGCTCGGCATCCGTATCGGCGATAACTGGGACCGCTTGCTGGCGGCTGGTGAGCAGATTGCCGGTGAGATGAACCTCGAATCGCTGCTCATCACGCGCGGCAAGGACGGCATGGTCGTGTTCCCGCGCCGGCACAAACCCGTCGATGTTCCGATCTACGGAACGGACGAGGTCGCAGACGTGACGGGCGCGGGCGATACCGTCATAGCAACTTTCACCGCAGCCCTGGCCGCAGGCGCAACTGCCGAAGAAGGCGCCCATCTGGCCAACTTCGCCGGTGGCATTGTCGTGATGAAGCGCGGCACGGCCACCGTTAGCCAGCAAGAACTCCTGGATGCGCTCCAGAAAGCGCCACCCATTGCACACGAGTAAAACCAACATTGGGTATATCAGTCCATTCGAAGATCGTTTCGCGCGAAGAACTTCGGCAATGCGTCGCTGACTGGCGCCGGGACGGAGAGCGCATCACGCTGGCCAACGGCTGCTTCGATCTGTTGCATGTTGGCCATGTGCGTTACCTGCGTGCCGCGCGTCAACTCGGAGGAAAGCTCGTGGTTGCGGTGAACGGCGACGATTCTGTGCGCGCACTGAAAGGAGAAGGACGTCCGCTCATGCCCGCCGACGAGCGCGCGGAAATTCTCGCGTCGCTCGCGGATGTGGATGCAGTGGTAGTGTTTCCCGAGAAGGATGTGCGCGAAATCATCCGCGAAATTCGCCCCGACTTCCACGCTAAGGGCACGGACTATACGGTGGAAAACGTCCCTGAGCGCGGCGAAGTGGAAGCCTGCGGCGGCCGCGTGGCGATTGTCGGCGATCCGAAAAATCACTCGGCCAGTGACATCATCCGGTCCCGCCTCCGGCCGCGCAGGGCGTGAGGCGGCCCGATGACAGAATCCTCTTTTGGCGCTGCAACTCCGCGATTTGAAAGGCTCCTCATAGTCCGCCTCAGTGCCATGGGAGACGTCATTCACACGTTGCCGGCCGTAGCTGCGCTGCGGAAAGCGTTTCCCAACGCCACTTTGGGCTGGCTCATAGAAGAGCGCTGGGCTGAACTCTTGTGTACGCTGCGGTATCCACGGTCGGGACGGCGCTCGTGCGAACGGCCTCTGGTTGATCGCGTTCACACGGTCAACCTCAGCGAATGGCGCCATGCGTTGTTTTCGTTTAACACACTGCAACAGATCGCCACGGGTCTGAGCGAGTTGCACGGAATCAAGTATGACGCGGTCGTCGATTTTCAAGGCGCGGTTCGCTCGGCGCTGCTGGCGCGGTGGTCGGGCGCGTCAACCGTATTTGGCGATGCGCAGCCGCGCGAAAACGCGGCCAGCATGTATTACACGCGGCAGGTGGAAACCAATGGCCGGCACGTGGTAGAGCAGGCGCTCGAATTGGCAGACGCTGTTATCGGCGGCGGGCCGATCCGAGATGGAGTTGAGCCCTCCCTGCAAAGGTGTGTGGCCAACGCCGAGTTTCCAGTTGATCCGGATGCGGAGAACAAAATCTCCAGCCTGACAGCGCAAATGGCAAAGTTTGCGATTCTGAATCCCGGCGCCGGCTGGGGCGCGAAGCAGTGGCCGGTGGAGAGGTACGGAGTGATCGCCAAAGAGCTGGGCCGTGATGGGATCTGCTCGATCGTGAACTTCGGCCCGGGAGAGGATCGTCTTGCGTCTGCGGTGGAAGCGGCGAGCGACGGCACGGCGCAAAAAGTTTCGTGCTCGATTGCCGAGTTGATCGCGCTCACGCGCCGCGCAAGCCTGCTGATTGGCGGCGACACCGGGCCGATGCACCTGGCGGCAGCCCTGAAGGTTCCGGTCGTCGCCATTTTCGGCCCTACGAATCCGGTGCGCAACGGTCCGTTTGGAACGCGCTCGATTGTATTGCGCAGCGCCAGCAGCGTCACCGATCACTCCCGCTACCGCGAGCCCGAGCAGGGATTGCTCGAAATTACGCCGGGAGAAGTGGCGGCCGCCGCGCGAAAACTCCTGCGAGAGTCCGCGTGAGCCAGGACGCGCCACAACCCGGAGTGCAGCCGTCGCCCGTCACGTGGGCTCGCGTTGCGCGGCGTATCCGCGTGCCACTCAGCTTTCTCGCAGGCGTCGCCTACATCTGGCTGGCCCGTCCTTCCTGGACATCGCTGCTCGCGGGCGTGCTGCTCGCGGTTCCCGGCCTGGTTTTGCGCGCGCTGGCATCCGGTCACGTACAAAAAGACAGACAGCTCACCACCAGCGGTCCCTATGCCTACACCCGCAACCCGCTTTATCTGGGCTCGCTCTTGATGGCGGCAGGTTTTGCCCTCGCGGCGCGCAGTTGGTGGATCGTAGCGATCATGCTCCTGATTTTCGTTCTGATTTACGCGCCCGTAATTGCAGGCGAAGAGCGTTTCCTCAGCCAGACTTTCTCCGAATACGAAGAGTACGCGCGCTCGGTGCCGCGCATTTTGCCGCGGCTGACGCCCTACAGAGGCCAGGAGGGCGAGTATTCATCCGCGCGCTACTGGAAACACCGCGAATACCAGGCGAGTCTCGGTTGCGTCTTCATGCTGGTTATCCTCATCGTCAAACTCGTCCTCTTCCCCTCCTAGGGATTTGTGGAGCGGGCCAGTGCATTAGAGAAGTTGTCATTCCGAGCGAAAGCGAGGAATCTGCGTTGGTGTCGGACCAGCGAAGGGCAGTGTGATAGTCTGCGTTGGGGTTCCGCAGAAACCAGGAATCACAACTTGCTGCTCCGCGCCCGCCCGTACCGGCTTTTGACCAGCCTCGTGCTGGGCGCGTTGCTTTGCTCGCAGCCGGCAAATGTTTTGTATAGTCAGCAGGGTCCCCCGACCGCATCCATCGGCCCGGCTGCCGCTCAGGTCGTGCCGCCAGTTCCTAACTATCATTTCCCTGATGCGCAAAGCTACGTCTATGCGGCGGAGTGGCACATGATCACCGCGGGAACCGGCGTTGTCCGGATGGAATCCGCCGGCAACGAGCGCAAGGTGACCGCAACCGCCGAGTCGCAGGGAGCAATCAACGTCATTTTCCCCGTGCATGATCGCTTCGAAGCGCGGTTTGATCCAAGAACATTCTGTTCGACTTCCATCTTTAAGCACAGCGAAGAAGGCTCGCATAAGCGCGAGACCTCGATCCGGTTCGATTATGCGCGCAAGAAAAGCGTGCTCGACGAGAAGAACCTGAAGACCGGCGAGACCAAGGCGGTCGAAAACGATCTCGAGCGATGCGCTACTGACGTGATCACCGGCTTTTACTATCTTCAGTCCCTGCCATTGCAAGTGGGAGCTGTTTACGAGTTCCCGATCAGTGACGGAAAAACAACCATTGTTCGCGCTACTGTCGACAAGCGTGAGCAGGTCAGGGTTCCTGCGGGAACATTTTCGACCATGCAGGTGACGGCCGAAGCTACCTCGGGACCGCTGCAGTCAAAGGGCAAAGTCTGGGCGTGGTATTCGGATGATCCTACCCACACGCCCGTACAGATGCGCGCCAAGCTGGGGTGGGGCACGCTGTTATTCCGGTTGCAGCGCATCGAGAAGTAGCCCCGATTTCAGCACCGCCGCGGCCCGCATAGATCCTGCCCGAACTCCACATCAGAGCGAGGCTCTTTCCCAAAAAGCTGCAGTTTATTGCTTCCCGGCGGCCAGCAGCGCCTCTGCCACTAGCTTCTGGGTGGCCTCGTCCATCTTCAGGTGATCTTTGCCAAGTCTGGCCTGTCCGCTGGAGCGGTGAGCCTTGATGCCGATATAGACGGCGTTGTATGCCGTGTCTCCCAGATTTTCAACTTCGTGTTTGAACGGCGGGAACCAGCGGGACTCACCAGGCTTTGCATGCACCTCTTGCGTCTTGCCATGTTCATCGGTAAACCGCAGATGCCCCTCGGTTAGAACGACGACCACACCGCCCGGATGCGCGTGCAAACTCGACCTCTCGTGCGGCCCGTAATGGACATTGACAACTTGCACGGTATCGTTCTCAAAGGCCAGCTTGTAGTGGGTGGGCTCGACCTTCGTGGGATCTTGCGCAAATGCCGTCGACGCAGCGAGGCTGACTAACAGGATGATGCGAAGCTGCCAGTACAGAGCTTGTCTCATGAAGACCTCACGGTGCCTTGGTATCGAGTCGGCTCAAGCTTAACCGGCTCTCGCCCGCCGCGAAACAAGGAAGGGTATTCGGGACCAAAGTTGACAAGGGCAAAAGGCAAAAAGGTAGTTACTGCAGCCGAAAGCGCTCGTTCATCAATCTCTGGAGGCGGGGGCGATAGATCAAATCGTAGGCAAGTTCCTTGTCTGGAAACATACTCAGCGCGGCTCGGCGCGCGTTGGCGGCCATCTCCGCGGCTTCTTCCAGAGTAAGATCGGGATCCTGACCGATCACCGACATCACCATGCTCATCATGACCTGCAGGCGACGCAGCCGCCGGGCTTCCTCGACCCGATCATGCTCTCCCCCCTGTTCCCCACGCTGAAATTCCATACTGTCCCCTGAGTCTTACTGTGCGAACCCCACCCCACGATTGGATGTGGACTCGGCCCCACCCGTTGCGCCCACCCCGCCATTGTGCCACCTTGGGCCAGCAATGCAAGCCGCCGTTGGCATTGAACCTTGGTGACGCGCAAGACAAGGAGATAGTGACTGCCGTAATCTGTTAGCAGTGGTTTCCAGGGAGGATGCATGCCAGACGCCATTACCCGCGCGCCTCAACCCGATCCCAATGAAAAGCTCATCAAGGTTTTCGACACCGAACAGGAAACCGAAGCCATGGTAGTGCAGGGCCTGCTCGAATCGGCCGGCATTGACGCGGACCTGAAATCCATCGACGCGCCGCAGGACACGTTTCCCGGAGTCGGCGGATCCATCATTCTTGTGCGCGAGGAGGACGCCGACGAAGCCGGAAAAATCATCGCCGCCTACAGAAAGTTGCCACCTCTTGACGATGATGAAACGGCCGACATTACTGGATGAGCGCAACACTTGGGGTGACGGATTTCCCGTCGAGGTAAAAACTGACCGCGCCCTCTTCGTCGGTGCGAAAGGTAACGGCTCCGGTCCGTTGTAAGCGTTCGAGCACTTCGCGGCGGGGATGTCCATATACATTCTTCGCCCCCACCGAAATGACCGCGTAACGCGGATGGACCGTCGAAAGCAGGTCGGCTGACGTGCTGCTCGCGCTGCCGTGATGAGCAACCTTGAGCAGCATGGCTTCAGGATGCTCCTCGACTAGCCGGCGCTCAGCCGCTTTTTCCGCATCTCCTTCCAGCAGAGCGGTCGTCCCGCCAAACGCGGCGGTAAACACCAGGCAGTCGTCGTTCGGCCGCATCGAGTCGGTGATCTGGTCGCGTCCCGGCGCCAGCATACGGAAATGCGTCCCCCCCATAATCAAACTCATCTCCTTCTTTTTTCACTGAGACATCCATGCCCGCCCGGAGCGCCTGCGCCACGATGGGCACAAGCTCGCCCTTTGGCTTGTCAATGCTGATCCAAAGCTGCCGCGGATGAAAATTCGCAATGACGGCAGGCATGCCTCCAAGGTGGTCGGCGTGCGGGTGGGTGATCACGACGGCATCGAGATGATCGAAGCCACGATTCCACAGATAGGAAGACACGACCTGTTCGCCGATGTCGAACTCGGAGTTCATCCATCGTGGCAGGCCGCCTGCGTCGACCAGCAACGAACGGCCTTGAGGCGTCACCAGCAGGATGGAATCGCCCTGTCCCACGTCGATGGCGGTCATCTCCATCGTGCCTGGGCGAATTTGCGGGCGCGATGGAACGAATGCAATCCAGGACGCAACCCCAGCCAGCACCGCGAGCGAAGCTACAGCCGCAATGCGTGCTCGTCGGGCTCCGATCATCGCCAAAGCCAGCGCGGCGATTGCAGCCAGGATCGTGGCCGTTGAAGGCATGGCCACGCGCAGGTCAGCAAATGACGCGCCCGCGTGCCCTTGGCCGCCCAGCCAGTGCACCGTTCCTGTGATGGCATCAAGAGCAAAACCAGAGATCCAAACTGCGGGCTTTGCCAATGTGGGTGAAATATAGCCCAGTCCAACGGCTGCCGCCGCGGCGGGCATTAAAATCTGCGTAAGCGGAATTACTGCGAAATTGGCTGGCATGCCCATGGTGGTCGCTCGATGAAAGTGGTACGCCATCAGCAACGCCAGTCCCGCCTGCATGAGCGCGGACATGAAAATCAGTTCGCCAATAACCAGGGCAAGGCGAACCATGAGCGGTGGAAGAACCCAGGCAATGCGGTCGCTCATCAGCCTCGAAAACCTTCTGGCAATCAAGCGCAAGTCCAATCGGAGTTGCGCCACCCCCGGAGCAACGTGCAAGTCGTAACTCGTGGACTTCAACAACTTCAAACCGCGCACATAGGGTACGGCGCTGCGCTCGAGCAACGGCTCACTAATGCCGCCGATGACGATTACGGCAAGAAATGTGAGTTGAAAGCTCGCGCCAAACACGGCACGCGGATCGGCAATAAGAACGCCGAGGGCGGCCGCCCCGATGGCGTTGAGCATATTGCGCTCGCGATAGAGCAGGCGCGCGCCCAAATACGTCGCCAGCATGAGCGCCGCGCGCCACACCGGCGGCCCGACTCCCACCACGAAGGCATAGGCGAACGAGACCACCACCGTCGTAATGGCGGCGACCGCCGGATCAAGGCGAAGCTGACGCAGCGTCCATAGAATGGCAAATGCCAGGATGCTCAGGTTCATTCCGGAAACGACCAGCAGATGATAGGTGCCGGAGCGTTGAAATTCAGTGCGCGTGTCGTTGCGCAGAAAGGACTCCTCGCCAAGCACCATGGCATCCATCAGCGTTGCCTGCTGCGCGGGCCAGAGCTCGTGAATTTTCCGGATGATGCTCGAATGAACACGGGCACGCCAAAGCGCGATGCGATTGCCGGAAAATCCCGGAAGGCGTTCAACGTCTTCAATTTGCGCCGAACCCAACATGCTGATCCCGTTCTCGCGCAAGTATCCTTCATAGTCAAAAGCTCCGGGATTGCGGAAATTGCGCGCCGCGTGCAGCTTGCCGCGAATAAGGAGCCGGGTGCCATAGGAAAAAGCTGGCGAAGCAGGGGCGAAGCCGAAGAAACTTCCGTGCCTGAGCGGCCACCGCTCTTGCTTTGGTCCTCGTTGCTCCGCTGTCCGCTGGCCTCGTCCGTTTCCGGAACCGCGGCGGATGGTGAGTTATCGGCGCGTTCGTAAACAGACAGGCGGATTCCTGCGTCTATTGAGTAAGCTTTGCCGTCGCTTTCAATTTCTTCCGTTTCTACATCGATCGACTGGCGAACAGAGCGCGGCCCAGTCGCACGCGCATATCCTTCTCGAAGCACACGCGCGGTCAACACGACCGGTCGTCCATCGGAAAGCGCCAGCAGCCGCGGATCACCGGCTGGCCGGCCGTGAATCTGAATGAGCAGAGCGCCGAAGAAGAACCAGGCACCGAGCGCCAGTCCCTTGGCCAACCAAGCCCGCCGAGAGAGAAACCACATCGCGGTGAGGGCGAAAGCCAGGATCGCGATCATCCACCATGCAGTCGGACGCCAGGCACGAACACCTATCCAGAGGCCGAGCGAAAAGACAATCGCCGCCCACAACAACGGCTGTCGCGGCGATGTCGGCTCGCGAACCAAAGTGATCTCCGCAGGCGAACTGTTTTGAGTGATGTTTCCGGCGTACAGGCGATCCGAAGTGGGCTTTGAACGCGCCAAGGCCTCGAGCCTTCGCACCCGAGAGCGGAAAAGGCTTTCCGGTCGGCAGGACCAATTTTTCCGTCGCCCGAAGAAAATGGGTGGGTCTTCGGCAACCCACCCGTTTCCCAGGAGAGACTCCGCAGCGTGAAGAAGGTCAGCGCGCCAGCCGTATCACCGATTCGATGTGAAACGTCTGAGGAAAGAGATCGAACAGGTGCGCCTCCTCGATCCGGTAGCCACCCGCGACCAGAGACGCAACATCTCTAGCCAGCGTCGCCGGATCGCACGAAACGTAGCAGATGCGCTGCGCACCGAGTTCGATCAGAGAACGTGTCACCGCCTTGCCGGTGCCGCTTCGGGGAGGGTCCAGGACAACGAAGTCAGGACCTTTCCGCACGGCGCCGCATCTCAGATAATCCTCAGTGCGCGTGCCAACCGCTTTCACACTCGCAGGCACATTCTGTCTCAGGTCGTAGCAGGAAGTCTGTGACGACTCTACAGCAAAAATGTGATGAAACGTGCGCGCCAGCGAAACTGAAAACAATCCCACGCCCGCATACAGGTCGAGCGCGACGTCGCCGCCGGCGCTGCCGGTGACGACCGAAACCAGTTCATCGACGAGGTGGCGGTTGACCTGGAAAAAAGCAGCCGCGCTGACTTGATACTCGCCCACGCTGGTTCGATAGCGGATGGCTTTCGCTCCCGATTGCGCGAGAGATTTCAGATCCGGCTGCGCTTCGTCTTCCGAGCGGCGGCGCGACGAGAAAAAGTGCAGCCCGATCAGGTTTGGCAACTCGTGTTGAACAGCCTCCGCCCAATGAAGCAGGACTTTTTCGTGCGCACTGTTTTGGCAAAAAGCCCAGCCGAGCAAATACCCGTCGCTCGCGTCGGCGAACAGTTCCAATTCCTCGATCGTTGCCGGGCAATTTAGTCCGCCGAGTTCAGTAAGCCGCACGATCGCGTGATTGATGAGCGGCGAACTGATGGGACATTCGTGCACCGCAAGAAATTCGCGCGATCCAAAACGATTGAAGCCGAGCGCAAATCCGGAGTCCTCAGAACTTTTGCCATTCTGCGGCAAAGTCTCGAGAGCGGTTCGTACCTGCAAGCGCGTGCGGTTCCGGTAATTCCATGGCTGTGAAGAATGGACGCGAATTTCGTTCTTCAGCGCAATTTTTCCGACGCGCTCGAACGTCTCGCGCAGGATCTGCGTTTTGAATTCGAGCTGCCGCTCATAGGGAATGTGCTGGTAGTGGCAGCCCCCGCACTGCTGGAAGTAAGCACAGGGCGCCTCAACACGTTCGCTCGACGCCGCCACCATCCGCGTGACCGTTCCGCGCGCGAAGCCAGGTTTTTCCTGCCGGACTTCGGCTTCGACCTGCTCGCCGGGCAGCACAAACGGGACGAAGACGGCCATGCTGCGACCATCAGGGCCGGCGGGGATGCGGGCAAGGCCATCTCCGCCGTAGATCAGTTTTTCGATGGAAAGCTGCAGGTACCCCCCTCCCCCGGCGGAATTATCCACTTGACATACCCATCTGATTTAGGTATGATTTGGGCATGAAATTCACTCTCAATCCTAAGGGTCAAGCTGAGCTATTTGCAAACGAGAATGTAGCCCGAGCGATGGTCGAGAAGCTATTCTGGCCGGACGGTCCGGTTTGCCCGCATTGCGGCCTAGTAGGAAACGGCTACAAGTTGCAAGGTAAGAGCACTCGCCCCGGCTTGTACAAGTGCGGTGGTTGCCGCAAGCCGTTCACGGTGACAATGCGTTCCATATTCGAGGACAGCCACCTTCCGCTGCACAAGTGGCTCTACGCTATTCACCTAATCTGTTCTAGCAAGAAAGGTCTATCCGCGCATCAGCTTCATCGAATGACAGAGACCTACTACGGCAAGAAAATTTCATATCGGACGGCATGGTTCGTTTTTCATAGACTTCGCTTTGCCATGTCGCAGCATCCATTGGTGGATAAGCTTCGCGGAGTCGTCGAGGCTGACGAGACGTGGATTGGCCCGAAAGAGAAAGGCACTTGGAGACGCGGAGAAAGCAAGAAGCGCCCCGTGCTCTCACTGGTAGATCGTGAACGCGGGAAAGTGCGTTCGTTCCCGCTAGAGCGCGTCACGATTGCCAACGTCAGGCCGATCTTTCAGGCGCACGTCGAAGTAGGGGCGAACCTACAAACCGATGAAGCATCTGTTTACCACTTCGTAAACGATATTTGCCCAACGCATGACTCAGTGAACCATTCGCGCAAGGAATACTCCCGTCGGGAGGATGGGCGGCTGATTACGAGCAATACCGTCGAATCATTTTTTTCATTGGTCAAGCGCGGCATCTATGGCACGTACCACCACATCGGCGTCCCGTACTTGCAGCAATATTTGAACGAGTTCGATTTTCGATACAACCACCGCAAGGTATCGGACGCCGAACGAGCGCAAATCGCGCTACAGTCAACCGTTGGCAAGCGCCTGATGCTGAAGCAGCCAGCGTCAAGAATCAACTAGTAGTTACTGATGTTCCTAAGCCACGAACATCATAAATTGCATATTTGACGATACTAACCGCCAATGTGAATATGAGCATGCAGTTCTGGTGCGGTAAGCGAGGATCGAACTCGCATGGGGTGTTCTCCTTATCACAGGCACCCCACCAGCTCCCAAGGCTGGCGCGTCTGCCGGTTCCGCCATTACCGCCCATCCGTAAAAGGGCTGGGAGAGTGTTCGGCAAAAGCATCTCCCCCGGCCTTTTTCATTTAGTCTGCCCCCTCAATCTTCGCCTTCGCCGCCAGCATCTGCGCGATGCCTGCAAAGAAAGCAGTAATGCGTTCGGGTTTCCATGTAGAGAACTGCTCCATGTTCACCCGAACGCTGATGTGAAAGCTAATCCCGCCTTCGGGAGAAGCCGCGAACGCAGTCGCCACGTTCTGCTTGGCCGGAACGGTCGGCTCCATCACTGCTCCCACAGGCGGCTCCGACGGTGGCGGATTGCCAGATGGCCCAAACTCGAAAGCGGGTTTCGCCGTCTTGATAACGTCGCCGTCCTTCTGCGCTACGCCAGCCGCTATCAGATAATCAATCAAGGTCTTGAGTTGATTCCTATAGTCGGCCCCGGCTCCGGCGGCATCGTGAAGGACGGTCAGAGCTTCGGCTTCGGTCATCGGCCTATAGGCAAGCTTGGGCAGAAGCGCAAGACCAAACCAGGATTCGCGCATCAGAGAGGCAAGTTTGTGAATCGGTGTGTCGCTATATTCCGCCGCTCGGAAGAACGCGATCACATCCCCAGACGGGATATAACCACCTTCGGCTTTTTGCAGCAAGCCAATGCTGGCAAAAAAGGGATTGGCGAGAGAGATGGTGGAGGACTGCATTTTCACCATGTCCGCCACGTCGGTATTCGATACAATCTTACCGACCGGATTGCTGGCAGCGGCCCACGCCTTGAGCAAGTCGATCTGCTTGGAAAACGTGATCCGGTCAGTAGGCAGAACCTTTGTCGGCCTTTGTCTGTTTTTGTTGGGGTTTTGCTCCTCAGCGGTTGCTGAGGAAGTTGTTGTTGGCTGAGTTGCCATATCGCACCTCCTTATGAGTGTTCGGCGAGAACATCATACCAAAGGTGCGAGGTGAATCAAAATGAAAAATACAGGCAAGAAAGTGCGGAATCCAGCGGGGCGGGCCGGAGACCCAATTTCGTTCGGTAACCTCAGCTTCAATGAGGTTCTAGGCGACTTAGGGAAGATCAAAGTGCCGCCCAAACCGGAGAAAAAGCCGAAAGCCAAGCCTACAACTGGCGGGTAATTCGCCAGTAGAGCCAAGTAATCGGACTTCCAAGTAGAAGCTAGGGGCCTCATTTGGGTATGTCAAAGTCATAATTCCGTCCCCCGGTCTTTAGGAATCAAAGGTTTAGCTAGGTAAATATATACTTGACACACGCGAAGAATCGGCGTATATTTTAATCATGAAAGCGCCTCGCACCCTTCAAGAAGCTATCGTTTACTTCGCCGATCCCGACCGCGCCTTTGAATATGCCGTCAAACTGCGCTGGCCCGACGGCAAGGGCATTTGCCCGCGGTGCAGTTCCGAGAGCAACTACTTCATAAAGACGCGCAAGTTGTGGCTCTGCCGGGCCTGCAATCGGCAGTTCACGCTCAAGGTCAATACGATCTTCGAGGACTCGGCCCTTGGGATGGATAAATGGATGACGGCATTCTGGATGCTGGTGAACTGCAAGAACGGCGTTAGCAGCATGGAGATTCACCGCTCTATCGGCGTTACTCAGAAGTCGGCATGGTTTATGCTTCAGCGGCTCCGTGAGGCGTTGCACCACCGCTCGTTTGGCTTTACGCGGAAGATGGGCGGCCCGAACACCGAACTGGAAGCCGATGAGACTTTCATTGGCGGCAAACTGAAGAACATGCACAAGGATCGCCGTATCCGTTTCGCTCAGGAACACGGCCACACTAGCGGAACCACGGGTAAAGCTATCGTGCAAGGTATCTTCGACCGCGAAGCGCGGCAGGTTCGTGCTCACGTCGTTCCAGATATAAAGCGTGAGACTTTGCAGAATGCTGTCCTGAGCAACGTCAAGTATGGTTCCACCGTCTACACGGACAACGCAGTTGGCTACGATCTTCTCCACTCGCGCTTTGTGCATGACGTTGTGAATCACGCCGTCGAGTACGTCAAGGGCAACGTCCACACAAACAGCATCGAGAACTTCTGGTCGCTGCTCAAGCGCGGCCTGAAGGGAACTTACGTTGCTGTAGAGCCTTTTCATCTGACTAAGTACATCGACGAGCAGGTATTCCGTTTCAACAACCGTGCGACGAAAGACAATCCGCTTAATGACCATGATCGCTTCGCTCTAGCCATGAGCCAAGTTGCTGGCCATCGCCTCACCTATGCCGAACTCACAGGCAAGGATACAGACTCGCTCCACCACGAAACGATGGGGACGGGGGCAGCGCAACAGGCGTCAGAACCCTTCTAGTCCTCATCGGCGCGTTTCGGCTTCTGTGGTCGAGGAGATGGAGAAGCATTCAACTTCTTCCCGACCTTTGCAGCTTTCGTTTTGGGAACTTTGAAGAGGGCCTTCATTCCTTCTTCAAAGTTCTCAGTAGCTATTTGTCCTTCCAGATAGTCTGCCTTTTTCATCACATTTCAATGTCCTGATAGTTAATAGTGCATTGCATCCCAGCATTTTTTGCGCTGACTTCCTCTTTAGTCACTCCGAGAAGTATAGAACGCGACTCTGGTCTCAGTTCCTGCGTAGAGTCGATCAACTCCTTGTCGGGAATGGGATTGCGCACAGCATAGCTGTGAAATTCATTTTTTCCTTTATCGCCATCTCTGGGATATCTCACAGTGATGGCACCGTAACGTCCATAAGCGGGAGCGAGCGTGAGCACGATTGAGCCGTCGGGAGCGGTCGCTACGGTTAACATTCCCGATCCTGCGGCACTCGTTACAAAACCAATACTCACGGTGCCGAGATAACGAAGCCGAGAAATTTCAATTGTCGCCGAACTGTCAGGGCCAGAGAGCGGCTCGGCTTTCCCATCCACCATCAATGTGCAGGGCGGCAATTCTGTCTTTAGATTTGGATTATCAGCACCAGTGATATTGATAAACCGCGTTTCCCCTTTAACGATTATGGCGGGTAAATCGAGACTGATTACAAGTCCTGATATATCTCTTCCATTATTAGACAAATCAAAACGATAAAGCGCCTGACCAGGGGCTAGGGTTTTCGGCCAAAACATTACACTTTGTGCAGGAGATACTTCTCTGAGAGAGAAGCCAAGCGTAATGGGCTGTGGCCACCGTCTCCAACCGAGGTACAACATCGGTCCCCAAATAACTAGCAACAACCCCACTGTTCGAGGAATAACGCCGATGCGGAAAGGGGCATGGAACCATCCGAGAAGATAGGCCGCAGAGGAAAGGCAGGCTCCGCCGCAAACCACTAGCGTTACGACCCCAGCTTCGGTCGGCGGCATGAGCATCAGGAAGCAACTCATGCCCGCCGCCAATAGAAACAGAGACCACGCAACTTTATGATTCTTAGACACGGTTCCTCTGATTTTGACAGAACCTCGGACGTGTGTCTAGTATATATTTCCATTTAGCTAGAAATTCAAGGCAAAGTCTTGATCTGCAAGGACTTATATGCAAAGTATTGAGCGATTTGGAGTTAGTGATAGAAAACCGACTGGCTTGTCCGATCTCGCTCGCCAAGTCTTGATTCTAAAGGGTCATACTTGCAAAGTATTCCGGCAAAAGGAGTTATGAGTAGCATCTTCCCACGTTCACCTTCGTCTCGAGCTACCGTCTCCTCGGAGGCCTCTGCCCAGGCAAAGGTCCGCTCAAGACTGGATCTCCATACTTCTATTTTACTGTGAGCTGTCAAGGGCCCCCTTGCGATATTTCGGTCCTAAGCTGGGCACCGGCGTATTGTGCCTTCATAGATGCCGGAGTGCAGGCCGGTGTTGGGGCGGCCGATGGGTGGGCTCGCCCACCGCGCGGGTCTAGCTCGACGACGGAATCCCCACGCTTTACACAAAAATGGAGCCCCATCCTAACGTCGCAAAAAACGCGACGTTAGGATGGGGCTCCTAGCAGGAGACGTAGGGCAGACCGGGCCGAAGACTCAGAACGCCGTGTATTTGAGTGTGGAAGTTACACTCTGGTTTTTCTTCAAGTTGAAGTCGTAAAAATACACGGTTGAACCTGCGGCGTCGAGCACGGGCGATGCGAGATTCGCCGTCCAGTCGCAAGGATTCGGGCCGCGAAATGTGTTCTGCGCAAACCCCACGCGACCGTATGCCACAGACGTTGGCGTCGGATTCCCCACAACCGTGACCATCAAACCATAGGGGTCAGCGCCGGAGGCGGCGCCGATCGGAGTGTAGCCCCATGCGCTATCGCCGGTTCCGTCATAGTATTCGTCGATGTCGTCGGTGGCACCAGCATTATCGGGCACCTGGTTCACAAAGCGGAGCAGATTTGCCACCTTGGTTACGCCGGAATTGTTCTTGAGTTGCATGGCAATCTTGGCATAGGGTTGCGGCCCCGTTTCCTTACTGATCGTCTGAGTCAAAGTCCAAGCCCCGTCGCTGGTGGAGCGCTCGATCTTGACCTCGGTCGAATTGCTCGTAACCGTGGTTGGAGCATTCCAGTTCCCGCTGTCTGTGTAGGCATAGTCGTAATATGCAATACCGGTAGTGTCGTCACAGATGCCGTAGCCTTCGTAGGGTTCGCTGCCCTGGTCAATTTGTTCGACTCCCTCGGGGCTATTGAACTCAACGATGTTGCCATTCACGGTCACGCAATACTGCATGTAGGTTGCGCTGGCTGGCAGCGGATGCAGTCCCATGGGCTGCCCTGGCGCCCATCATTTGACTGCGAATGCGGCTCTGCATTACCGGATCGGGACCGGGGCCGGCCTGCGCGAGAGCGGTTCCTGCAAACAATGCGAGAACTGCGAGGCAGGTGAGCGTAAGGCTCCTGGTATGTTTGCGTACTCGTGCGGTAGCGATTGTGGATTTCATTATTTTTCTCCTTGAGAATTTTTTGGTACATCGAGTTGCGGTGCACCAGGTTGCAGTGCAGGGAAGCTTGTTTGGCCTGGGGGCAGGCAGAGCGGGGCGATGGCGCCGTTATCTTGCGCTTTGAGAACCGACTCGAGACAGATCAGCGGCGAGCCGTCGGAAGCCAGGGACCAATGCAAACCCCGGCTGTCCCCACAGCCGGGGAGCATTGGATGGGTCGTGAAGAGCTGGGCCTTCCCCCGAAGCACCTCAACCTCTTTCACCCCCACCAGGACCACCTCCCGGCCACATTCGGCGCACCACCCCCGCGTTGAGTGCGATTTCCGAATGATGAAGACCCGGTCGGTTTCCATGGTGATTTCGGTCCTTTGATAGGCGGCCACTGCCCGTTCTGAAACCTTTGCCCAACGCCGGAACTCGTGATAAATTTCTCGCCACATCAGGTTCAGTTTCCTTAGCAGGTGGCCAACGAGCGCGATCATGCACGGAATTGGCTTCAGAAGTCTTTAGGAACGTCTTCAGAGGTTCTCAGAATTTCTCAGGACCGGGTATGGTCAACAAACAAAGGCACTTCTACGAATTCGGCCCTTATCGGGTTGATCCCGACCGTCGGCAGTTACTGCGCGCATCGAGGCCCATTCCGCTGCAACCGAAGGCCTTCGACATCCTGCTGGTACTGGTGGAGAACCGAGAACAGGTGGTTCTGAAAGATGACCTGCTGAAGGCGGTATGGCCGGACACGTTTGTGGAAGAGTCGAACCTGGCGCAGAACGTATTTGTATTGCGGAAGACGCTGGGCGACGCGGTAGAGGACAAGCGTTACATCGTGACGGTGCCGGGGCGGGGCTACCGCTTCGCCGAGAAGGTAAATGTAATCACCGAAGGAGACGATCAGGGGGGTGAAGAGGACGAACTGGTGATTGAGACGCACACCCGTTCGCGGCTGGTGGTTGAAGAACAGCAGATGCCGGTCAAAGCCTTGCCCGGCAGGACGCGGAGCCTGCGCAACGCCATTCTGGTGGCGACGGTGGTGGCCGTCATGATTGGGGCGGGGGGCTACCTTTACTTACGCCGCACGCCCGAGCTGACATCCCAGGACACGGTGGTTATGGCCGACTTCGCCAACTCGACCGGCGACACCGTGTTCGACGACACATTGAGGCATGGACTGGGCGTTGCGCTGCGGCAGTCGCCGTTCCTGAACGTCCTTTCGGACGACAAAGTGAAATCGACGCTAAACCTGATGACGAAGCCGACAGGAACAGCAATCACGAAAGATATAGCGCGTGAGGTTTGCTTGCGGGAGAGCAGCACCGCTTATATAGCCGGATCCATTGCGAGCCTGGGAAACACCTATGTTCTCGGACTGGAGGCGGTGAATTGCCAGACCGGGGACACGATGGCGGAGCAACAGGCAACGGCACCGAACAAAGAGCAAGTCATGGCCACGCTGGGTAAGACGGCGTCAGCCCTGCGCCGTGAACTCGGCGAATCGCTGGCCTCAGTCCAGAAGTTCGACGTTCCCCTGGAGCAGGCGACCACATCCTCGCTCGATGCGCTGAAGGCATACACGCAAGCCCTACGGGCACAAGAGAAAGGTGACGACTTCACGGCTGGCAAGCTCGAGTCCCGTGCCGTGGAGCTTGATGCTAACTTCGCCCGGGCGTATGCGGCCCTGGGGACGAACTATGCAAATCTCTCGCAAACCAACCACGCCAGCGAGAACTACAAGAAAGCGTTCGCGCTCCGCGATCGGGCCACGAACAGGGAGCGCTATTTCATTGAGGCGGCCTACTATTCGCATGTTACGGGCGAGACAGACCGGGCGATCCGGACTTACCAGGAGTGGATTGAGAATTATCCACAGGACGCGATTCCACATTACAATCTGGCCGCCAAACTGGGCCCCCTGGGCCGGTACGAGGAAGCAACGCGCGAGATGATCGCAGGACTGAAATCGGAGCCGGATGATGCGGGCGGTCATGGAGTGCTGATTGGACTCTATCTGGCGCAGAATCGCTGGGATGAAGCCAGGCGCACGGAACAGGAAGCCGCCGCCCGCCACTTAGGTGGGTACGTGCTGCGGCAGAAGAGATATGACATTGCCTTCCTGAATAACGACGAAGCTGCAATGCACGCGCTGGTCGCGGGCACTGGGAACCGTGAAAGCCCCGACTATCTGCTTGTCAATACCCAGGCAGGCAGCGAGGCGTATCACGGGCGCTACCGGGCTTCCCGCGCTTATTGGCAGCGCGCCGTGGAGGCTGCAACCCGGGATGACTCGAAGGAAACCGCTGCCATGTGGCTGGCGATGGCCGCCGAGCGCGAGGCCGAGGTGGGCAATTTGAGCGTGGCCCTCAAGAACGTGCAGGAATCCAAATCTTTGTCATTCGGAAAACCTGTCCAGTTGAGAGGAGCCATCGCGCTCGCGCGCGCCGGAGATTCAGGGCACGCGCAGGAAATCGCCGATGCGCTCGACAAGCAGTATCCGCTCGATACGCTCGTTCAGAATTATTACCTGCCGGTGGTGCGCGCCGCCATCTCGCTCAATCGACACGAACCGCAGCGTGCGATTGAAGCGCTGAAGCAGTCCGAACCGTACGAACTGGGCGGGCTGCCCACACTCTACCCCGCTTACATCCGCGGAATCGCCTACCTCGAGACTGGGCAAGGCAAAGAGGCCGCGGTCGAGTTTCAGAAGGTGCTCGACCACCGGGGCATAACTTTGAATCACGTGCTGGGTGCGCTTGCCCATCTGCAACTCGCCCGCGCCCAGGCTGTGGCAGGAGACAAGAATAGTGCTCGCGAGTCGTATCAGGACTTCTTCAGTCTGTGGAAAGACGCTGACACAGACATACCCATCCTGAAGGCAGCCAAGGCGGAATACGCGAAGCTGCAATAGATGACCGTATCCCAGCGATGGAGCCAGTGCTAGTGCATGTAAAACAGGCTCAGGCGCGGCACTCCGCTGCGCTCGAGCAGGCGCTTGCGCACATATTGTTTGTGCAGTTGCTCGACCTGCGCGGCCGTCATGTTGCGACGATAGGGAGCGATATCGCGATCCGCGTGCGCGCGCACTTCCACCAGATCGTCATCGGGCGTGGCCGCCATCAAAACGGCAAACAGCTTTTCCTCCAGTACGGTCAGGCGGCGTTCGAGATCTTCCAGTCGGGGCAGTTTTTCGCTGGCTTCGATTGCCGCTGCCATTTCGCGCAGGGCAGCGGCGGTTTCCTCCGCCAGCACGGCGATTGACAGGCCCGGGCGCTCCGCGCGCGTGGAGGTGGATTTCGCTTTCTGAAGGCGGTCCGCGTTCTCGCGCAGAAAAGCTATGATCTGCGCCGACTCGAAGCCAGGTTCGGAATGCGCTTTGCCCGACCCGCAGGCCGCAGCAGCTTCGTTCAGATCTTCGGCAGCGGCCAGCACGGCTTGCGAACAATATGCGAGGCTGTTTACCTTTTTCGATTTCGAGGGCTTCTGGTCGTACTTGTCGAATGCCTCGTCGATGCCACGCAACACCACTTCGAGTGGAATGCCGGCGCTCTTCCAGGTCTCAATCAGCGCCCAATCGAGCGTGGAAAGCAGCAGCGTTGTGCCGCGGCGGCGCTGGTAGTGCTCTTCGATCTCGGTGAAGTAGTTGAAGTAATTTTCCACGACGGCAACCTGAATCGTTTGTGTAAAGTATGCGATCCTAGCAGAGCGCGCCCACGCACACCTTGGAAGCTGTCTCAGCGCGACTTTGAGGGCTTCTCCGAGGGCCAGGGTTTTGCGTTGGGATCGGGGGCGGCGGGCTTTGTTGCCTTGGCGGCATCTTTGCGAAACGGCTGGTTTCGCTCCCAGATGAGGCGCAGACCTTCAAGGGTCAGGAATTCATCCACGTCCTTGATAAAGTGCGATGCCGTGCCGATCAGCGATGCCAGGCCGCCGGTGGCAACGACGTGCGTTTCCGGGCCGAGTTCATCCACCAGGCGCTCCAAAATTCCATCCACCAGCCCGAGGTAGCCGTAGTAAAGGCCGGACTGCAGGCTGCCGACGGTGGTCGAGCCGATCACACGGGCGGGCTTGCGAACTTCGACGCGCGGCAGGCGGGCAGTGCGCTGAAACAGCGCGTCGGCCGAAATGCCGATGCCAGGGCAGATCACGCCGCCCATATATTCGCCCTTTCTTGAAATGCAGTCGAAGGTGGTGGCCGTGCCGAAATCAACGATGACGCACGGCCCGCCGTGCTTTTCAAACGCCGCCACCGCGTTCACGATGCGATCGGCGCCCACTTCGGCGGGATTGTCGTAGAGCACGGGCATGCCGGTTTTGATGCCGGGCTCGATGAACATGGGCTTGATATTGAAGTAGCGCTCGCAGACTTGGCGCAGCACCGGGTCGAGCGGCGGCACCACCGACGAAACGGCGATTCCGTGCACGCCCGAAACTTCCAGATTGTCGATCGAAAACAGGTTGCGGAAGATGATTCCGTATTCATCCACGGTGCGGGTGAGGTGCGAGCCCACACGCCACTGCGACACCAGTCGCTTGTAGCGGACCGGTTCCGAGGTCAGGTCCTCGCCCGCATGCACGTGCGCGACGCGGGCGAAGACACCCAGCACCGTGTTTGTGTTGCCGACATCGATGACCAGAAGCATAGAAAAACCGTTGTTCGTGATTTGCGGTTAGTGGTTAGTGGTTTGACACGGCTTCGGTGCAGATCGCAACCACTCGTCACTAGCCACCGCCTATGCTTGAAACTCGCTAGCACAAAAACCGGCGGCGCTACTCCAACTTTACCGTTCCGCTCAAAACGGTGCGCAAGCCATCTGGCGTACGCACCTGCAGAAAGCCGCGCGCATCGAGGCCCTCGGTGACGCCCTCGAGATCGCCGTTTTCTTCAACCCGCACGTTGCGACCGCGCACGGACGACGAATTTTCCTGAAATCGTTGCAGCACAGAATCCCGGGCTGCCGATCTGTCGCCAAGCAGCGCGCGATATTCGCGGTCGAGTGATTTTAGCAAAGCTGCGCACAGCTCAACGCGCGACCACTCGGTTCCGGTTTCCAGGCGGAGAGATGTTGCAATCGCGCGCAGCTCCGAGGGAAATTTTGTCTGATTCACATTGATGCCAACACCCACGACCAGGTAGCGCACCCGGGTGGCCTCGGCGTTCATCTCGGTAAGAATGCCGCAGAACTTTTTGCCGCCACAAAACACATCGTTCGGCCACTTCAGGTCGACGGCCACCTGAGTCGATTGAGAGACGGCCGCGTCCACGGCCAGCCCGGCAGCCAGAGAAAGCAGCAGCGCATCCGATGGAGGCACTGAAGGACGCAGGATTACCGAACAATAAATTCCGGTCGACTGTGGCGAATGCCACGAATGCGCACTGCGGCCGCGGCCAGCCAGTTGCTCTTCGGCCAGAAATACGCTGCCTTCGGGCGCTCCTTCAGCCGCAGCTTGCATCGCCTCGGAGTTCGTCGAGCCAGTCTTGTAGTAGTGATGGATTTGCTTTGCGAAAATCGTCCCTTTCACGAGCGGGCCGATCATCTCCGGCAGCAGCAGGTCGGGCACGGCGCGCAGGCGATACCCGGTCGCCGGATGTCCGGCGACGTCGACGCCCAGCCCGCGCAGTTGCTGAATCAGTCGCCAGACTTCGGACCGGCTAGTGCCGATTTCCTCGGCGATCTTTGTGCCGCTGGCGACAACGGTAGCGTGGCCCATCAGGAGCCGCACAATGCGCCCCAGACGCACGTCGGTGGCCTTGTGCATTGGGGGCGCACGCCGGGTTTTGGTGGATACGGTGATGGTGGGAATTATAGCGAGGTAGTGCGTCGTTCGTCCCTCGTCGTTTGTCGTTCGCTATTCGTCCTTCGTCGATAGCGGCAACGCTCACCCGGACAACCGACGATCTGGGCCGCGGATTGAACGGCCTGATCCAGTCGGTCCGAGGCGAATCCCGAGAGCGCACAACGGCGAGGCCGGGGTAGCGGAGGACGGAGGCGAAGACGAACGACGAACAATGCGCTACGCCGGCACCACCCGCATGCTCATATCCACTGTGTTGAAAGAATAGGTGAGGATGCCGATTGATATAAAATCCACGCCCGTCTCGGCGTATGCTCGCACATTTTCGAGGGTGATGCCTCCGGCACATTCCACCGGAATCCGGCGCGGCTGGCGTGAACAGATCTCGACCGCTTTATGCACATTGTCGACGCTGACATGGTCCATCAGGATAGCTTCCGCGCCGTGAGCGAGCGCCGACTGCAAATCATCGAGCGATCGAACCTCGATCTCGACCGGCTGGCTGCCGCGCCGGTTTCGCAGCGCGCGCTCGAGAGCGGGAACAACTCCTCCGGCCAGAGTGATGTGATTGTGCTTGATCAGCACACCATCGGAAAGGTCAAGCCGGTGATTCTGCCCGCCTCCGCAACGGACTGCATATTTGTCAATCACGCGCAGGCCCGGAGCCGTCTTCCGCGTATCGAGAATGCGCGCCCGGGTGCCGGCGACCGCGTCTACAAACTTGCGCGTAATGGTCGCAATCCCGGCCATGCGCTGGAGAAAATTCATGATGACGCGCTCGCACGACAGAATCACGCGCGCATTGTGCCGGATGACGGCAATCTGCTGGCCGGGATGGGCGTGAATTCCATCAAACACCGACGGATGGCTGGTCACTTCATAGTGCGAAGTGACGGCACCATCGAGGGCCGCGTAAACATCCAGGATGCGAGGAATCGAGCCAAGGCCCGCCAGAATGCATTCCTGCCTGACAATGATGGTCGCTGACGCGCGCTGATTGGGATCGATGCAGGCGTAGCTGGTTGCATCGCTCGTCGCCCGATCCTCGTTGAGCGCGTTCTCGATGATTGCGGTGATGCGTCGTGAATTCCAGTCCATAGAAACCCGGTGGCCAGTTATCAGTCGCCAGTGCAGCCCAATTCCTTCATCTTCGCCGCGGTTTTCTCCCGCAGTACTTTCAACTCTTCCGCGCGCGCGCGCAGGCCTTCCACCACCTTCGCCGGAGCTTTCGACAGGAACCCCTCATTGCCCAGCTGCCGCTGCCCATTGGCGATCTCTTTCTCGATCTTTTCCAGATCTTTCTTCAAGCGCTCACACTCCGCCGCCACGTCAATCTTCTTTTCGTATACGACGTGCACATCAAATCGAGCGGTGCTGCGAGCCCCCGCCAGATTCGAAAGCGACGAGTCGACAAATTTAACCGACTCCACGCTTCCCAGGCGCTCGACAGC
Organism: uncultured Acidobacteriaceae bacterium; assembly: GCA_963791085.1. Taxonomy (GTDB): domain Bacteria; phylum Acidobacteriota; class Terriglobia; order Terriglobales; family Acidobacteriaceae; genus Acidiflorens. The sequence continues at coordinate 193,313 of CAWBQG010000002.1, forward strand.
TCCGCGATTCTCCTCGATCAGCTGTCGAATCTCCGGCTCGTGGGCAAACAGCTCAATCGGCACTTTGACCTTTGGCTCAACTTTCAACTCGGCCCGCAGATTGCGCACGTTGACGATCAAATCCTGCAGCACAGCCATCTGCGCTTCAGTCGCCAGGTCGATCTGCTTGTCATCCGCCGCCGGGTACGGCGCCAGGGCAATCGACTTCAGCGGAGGCGCGCCTGCATACATCGCATGCCATATTTCTTCCGTGATGAACGGCATCACCGGATGCAACAAGCGGAGCGCACCATCGAACAGATTCACCAGGTTCGCACAGGCTGCCCGCGCGGTCTCCGCGTCCGCACTCTCCGCCAGGCGGGGCTTGATCAGCTCAATGTACCAATCGCAAAACTCGCCCCAGAAAAAGTCATAAATGCGGTTGGCAGCCTCGTGAAACCGGTACGTCTCAATCGCGTCGTTCACATCCCGAGTCGCTCGATTGAAGCGGGAAAGTATCCAGCGGTCCTCCAACGTGGCAACTGTGAACCCCGCGACGCCCACGGAGGGACAGCCGCCCTCGGCTGTCCGCGGCCGCAGCTCGGGCGCGATCCTGTCCACGTTCATGAACATGAACCGCGCCGCGTTCCAGATCTTGTTGGCGAATGCGCGATAGCCATCCGTCCGGCTTTCGTTGAACGCAATGTCGGTGCCCGGAGCGGCCATCGCGGCCAGCGTGAACCGCGTCGCATCGGTGCCGAAGCGTTTGATCACATCCAGGGGATCGACCACGTTCCCCTTCGTTTTCGACATTTTCTGGCGCTCGGCATCGCGCACCAGCGAATGAATATAAACATTGCGGAACGGGACACTGTCGTCTTTCTTCTCCGCCCAGCCGCTCGCCTTCTTGATCGCCGGATCTTGCCGGTGCCCTTCCATGAAGTAGCAGCCGAACATGATCATGCGCGCCACCCAGAAGAACAGAATCTCGTAGGCGGTGATCAGCAGCGTGGTCGGATAAAACACTTGCTGATCGCGCGTCTTCGCGGGCCAGCCCAGTGTGGTGAACGGCAGCAGACCCGACGAAAACCAGGTGTCGAGCACATCGGTATCCTGCTCCAGGTGCGCGCCGCCGCATTTCGAACACGTAACCGGCGCCTCGCGCGCGACGATCACGTTGCGGCAGCCGCCGCAATGCCACACTGGAATCCGGTGCCCCCACCAGAGTTGGCGTGAGATCGTCCAGTCGTGGATGTTGTACATCCAGTTCAGATAAATCTGCTTGTAGTTCTCGGGCGTGATGGTGATTTCGCCCGACTCCACCGCGCGAATCGCTTTTTTCGCCAGCGGCTCAATCTTCACAAACCACTGTTCGGAAAGGCGCGGCTCGACCGCGGTCCCGCAGCGGTCGCATTTGCCGAGCGGCACGGTGTAATCCTTTTCCGCGACCAGGAATCCCTGCTCCTTCAAGTCCGCCAGCACGGCCTCGCGCGCTTCATAGCGATCGAGCCCTTTATACGCGCCCGCATTCTCATTCATGCGCGCATGCAGGTCCATCACATCGATCTGCGGAAGGTTGTGCCGCTTACCCGCCTCAAAATCATTGGGATCGTGCGCCGGCGTGATTTTCACCGCGCCGGTGCCGAATTCCGGCTTGGCAACCTCGTCGAGAATGATGGGGATCTCGCGCTTCATCAGGGGCAGCAAAACTTTCTTGCCGTGCAGATGCGTGTAACGCTCATCGGCCGCATTCACGGCAACGGCTGTGTCACCCAGCATCGTCTCGGGACGCGTGGTTGCTACGGTAATGAACTCTTCCGCGCCGGGATTCGTCCCAATCACCGGATACCGAATCTCCCACAACTTCCCCGGCACCTCTTCGTGCTTCACCTCGAGATCGGAGATTGCGGTTTCGCAGCGCGGGCACCAGTTCACGATGTACTTGCCGCGATAAATCAGTCCCTGCTCATACAGCCGAACGAACACCTCGCGCACCGCGTGCGAAAGGTTGTCGTCCATTGTGAAATACTCGCGTCCCCAGTCAACCGAGGCGCCCAGCCGCTTCATCTGATCGAGAATTGCGTCGCCATACTCGCGCTTCCATTCCCAGACGCGCTCGACAAACTTCTCGCGCCCCATGTCGCGGCGCTTCTTACCTTCCTTCGCCAATTGCCGCTCAACCATCATCTGCGTCGCGATGCCGGCATGATCCGTGCCCGGCAGCCAGAGCGTGATGAATCCGCGCATGCGATGCCAGCGAACAAGGATGTCCATCTGCGTCTGGTTGAGCATGTGGCCCATGTGCAGGCGGCCGGTGACGTTGGGCGGAGGCAGAAGCAGGGTAAAGACGGGACGAGTCTCACCTGGCGCGGGCGTTTCGACGTGAAAGAGTTTTTCCTTGACCCAGTACTCGGCCCAGCGCGTTTCAATCGCGCCCGGTTCGTAAGCTTTCGGCAATTCGTGAGGCATTTTTCCTTAGAGTGCGTCCGGTTCAGAAACAACTGCCGCCGGCCGTCCGCCCGAGTTCGGCGAAGTTGTCGACGGAGCGATGGGACTATTGATCTTACAGGCGTGAGAAAAGAAGGGTCAAACCGCGGCGCTCTTGATGGTTGTCAGGCGCGATCAAAACTCCAGATAGGAGCCGAGGCCCGCGCGTGGAACCGCTGTCGGCCCATCGGTTCCCGTCGCCGGAAGCAGCGCTGTACCGCTCTCGTGCAAGTTCTCCCACGCCGCTTCGGTCAAGGTAGGTTGCGCGCCGACCAGATCGCGGATCATCTGCCAGGCCGCCAGATTGAGAGCGCCTTCGGGCGCGGGTCCCATGGCCAGCGAAACGGCGCACTGCGGGCAAAAACAGATTCGACGCGCCGTCGATTTCTGGCGTGGACGCACTCCTGTGGTCTGCGCGAACAGAAACACGGCGACGGATTTCTCGCCCGCTTCCAGTTCCCGGTTACAGCGAAGGCAATATGGATTATCCAACGGCTCCATCCCCGGCCTTTGGGCCTGCAGAATGAGAACACTGTCTCGAACTTTGCCCTGTTGAAACAAGTATGCAGACAGATTCCCGCGGAGGCGCCCGGTTTGACGTGGCAGCCGGAACCAAGTTGGGCTCTAGCCAGAGCGAGGTCCGCTCGCGCACTCTACTGTCATGGCCTCGGTCGCTGGACCCCAGGGCGTCCCCGATTACATTCCTCCGTCGCACCTTCGCCAACTGCGCGGGCGCGAGCAAGCGGCGGCCGTGTGCTATCGCACCGGCAGCCGCGGTGTCGAATTCCTGCTGGTGCGAACCAGAGGCGGGCGCTGGACGTTTCCCAAGGGTGGCATCGAACCCGGACTTACCCAGGCGCAGTCGGCCGCGCTCGAGGCCTTTGAGGAGGCGGGCGTTCACGGCCGCATCGAGGTGGTCGCATTTGCGCGCTACCTGCGCCGCACGTCGTCGAAGTCGAGGGACAAGTCCGTGCTTGTTTTCGCCTATCTTTGCGAGGTATCCCGGCTTGGCAAACCGCATGAGGCGAAGCGGAATCGCACCTGGTTCCCTGCCGAGAAAGCCAAGCGTCGTTTGCAGAAAGGCCGCACATCGGAACGCGCCGACGAACTTGCTGCCGTGGTCGATCGGGCGGTCGCCAGAGTGAAAAGACTGCACAGTGGCAGCGAAAGCGGGGGCGTGCCCGGCGGAACAAAGAAAGACGCGCTCCGGAGAGTCTGCCTGGAAGCGCCGGACAGCCTGGGCTGGCAGGGAAAGGTACCAGCCGCCATTGCTCGTTACATTCGGCGCCAGGCGCGGTCTTCGGCCGGCATCGAGGTCGCGGCGAATCCGCAATTCAACCAGTCTCCGCCGGGCAGCGCGCAGGCGATCGGCCGGCCCCTGCTGCGCCTCACACGTGGATCTGCCGACCCGGAATGAGACGTGGAACGCAGCGTTCGGATGCCACCGGAAAATCGGCGAGATTTGGCCCGTCTGTGCTAGAGACACGGCCCCATTCCGCGATACCATCTCTAGTCATGTACCGCGATGCCGCCATCGAACCCCGCCAGGAGATACTGCGCATGGCGGCGCGCCTGTTTCAGCAACGCGGCTATGACGCGACTTCGATGAATGATGTCGCCGCTGCGCTCAAACTATCCAAAGGCGGCCTTTATCACCATTTCCAGTCGAAGGACGAAATCCTGTTCCACATCATGTCGCATGCGATGGACATCACCGAGGATCGCGTGATTAACGTGGTGCGCCGCGTGGAGGGCGCGGAAGATCGCCTGCGGACCCTGATCCGGCTGCACATTGAAGTGGTGTTGAGCGTCGAGGATCGCGAGATCACGGTCATGCTCCACGAAAACCATCCTCTGCCGCCGGCGCTGCGGCGCAAAATTAATGGCCGGAAAAAAGATTACGTACACTTCGTCGAGAACCTGATTGCCGACGTACAGCGCCAGCGGGGTTCCGGTTCAAACGTGACGCCGCGGGCCGCCGCTTTTGCGCTCCTCGGCATGATCAACTGGATTTATCAGTGGCACAAAGCGGAAGGGTCGCTTACCGGTGACGTGATTGTTCGTCAATATACCGAGATCTTTTTCCGCGGAGCCATCGGGTAGGCAGCTGTCAGTTGTCAGGCTCACCTTCCGTCCGCCGGCGCCAGATTTTCGTGACTCACTTCTTCCACATCGATGATCTTGCCCGTGAGCGCACAGCTCGAGGCAAACTTTATTTGGAGTTTCTGCGCGTGCCGGCCATGAGCGCGGGAGTTTATGTTCTGGCGGCTGGGACCAACGATCCGCAGAAGCCGCATCGCGAAGACGAACTCTACTACGTGGTCCGGGGACAGGCCCGTATGCAGATCGGCTCCGAGCACGCGGACGTGGGCGCCGGTTCGCTAATCTTCGTCGAGGCCGAGCGTGAGCACCGCTTCTACGACATCACGGAAGAGCTGGAGGTCCTGGTTTTCTTTTCTCCCGCGGAACAGGAGTAAAACCGGGCGATTATTTTCCGCAGTATGAGTTCGCCGATTTTTTACACGTTTTTGACAACTCTCGCTGATCGCGCTGCTACACTGCTTTCCACATTGGCTCGCGCTGACTTTTCGCTCCCGTCGCGGCATTCCGGAGGACGATCGCATGAATCGACAGATCAATACCGCACGTTGCCGAAGCATTTTTCCGGTGTTTTCCGCCGGCGCCTGCCTCCTGCTCGCTGCAATTGCCGCCGCCCAAACCGGAGCCTGGCTCACGCATTCGCATGACGAGCAGCACACCGCGCTTTCGACCGTCGGGTCGCAACCACTCAGCTCGATTCATTGGCATGTGCCGGTGGACCTTCATCCCCCGCAGGGCGAAATCTTCATTCACTACGGTTCGCCGCTCGTCACGGCGGCCAACACCGTGATCGTTCCGGTCAAAACCGGGAGCAACAGTTTCCGAGTGGAGGCACACGACGGCGCCACCGGCAAGCGGCTTTGGATGCAAGCGACCGGCTATCAGGCCCCCGGGGCCGACTTCGTGCCCGGCATGGGTCCAACCATTTCTGGAAGTCAGCTCTTTGTTCCCGACATCGCCGGCCGCGTGCTGGTCCGGCAGAATCCGGATCAAACAACCGGTGCAGTTAGCCATCTCTACTTTTACGGCCTGAAAAACTACAATCACGACCCAACCGCCTATAAGCAGAATGTGCAGATTGATACTCCGCTCAGCGCGGACGCCAATGGCAATGTCTTCTTCGGATTTCTCGCTCTCGGTTCAACGCCGGTCAACCTGCAAAGCGGGCTGGCGCGGATTGCCTCCAATGGCGTCGGAACCTGGGTATCGGCCGCCACGCTCAGCGGCGACTCGTCGATCACGGAGGTCTCCATCAGTTGCGCCCCGGCTTTGTCGGCCGACGGCAGCATCGTATATGTGGCAGTGGATAACGGCTCCTATGGATACCTGGTGGCCGCAAATAGCACGACTCTCGCCCCGATTGGCCGCGTCCGCCTGACCGATCCCTCGTCCGGCATGGACGCCTGGATCTACAACGGAAGCTCGGCCACGCCCACCGTCGGACCCGACGGCGACGTCTACTTCGGAGTGCTCGAGAATCCTCTCGACAGCCACAATGATCGCGGCTGGTTGCTGCATTTCAATGCTGACCTCACCGAGACCAAGACTCCCGGCAGTTTTGGATGGGATGACACGCCTTCAATTGTCCCGGCCTCGCTGGTTGCGAGCTACAAAGGCAAATCGAAATACCTGCTGATGACCAAGTACAACAACTACTGCGGCCTCGGCACCGGCGATGGGCACAACAAGGTCGCCATTCTCGACCCCGACGCCACCGAGAAGGACCCAATTATTCCGAGCACGCATGTGATGAAGGAGGTGCTGACCATACTAGGCGCGACGCCGGATCCAGGTTGTTCCGGAGGAGTAAAGGAGTGGTGCATCAACTCGGCCGCGGTCGACCCCGTCAACAAGTCGATCCTCGCCAACAGCGAGGATGGCCATCTTTATCGCTGGGACCTGACGAACAACACTCTGTCTGAGGAGATATCGCTTTCGCCCGGCATCGGCGAAGCCTACACGCCCACGGTCATCGGCGCGGACGGCACGGCTTACGCCATCAACCAGGCGGTGCTCGATGCTGTCGGCGCCTCGCCCGGGCGCTGACAAAAAAGCAGGGTCACCAGGTTGGAGCGTATATGTGAGTGGGATCGGCAGTTCGATCTCACGCCGCTTTGCTCGGAACCCAATACACTTCTTCCTTCAAATTCTCTTTCTGGAAACCGGCGCGCTTCAAAATGCCTTTCCCGTGCTCGACCATCTCCGGATGTCCGCACAGGTACGCGATGCTATTCTCCGTCGCGCATCCCCAATGGTCGGCGTACTTGCGAAGCAAATCGTCCACTCGCCCAGTCTCGCCCTTCCAATCATCGTCTTCCCAGGGACGGCTGACCGTGAATACACAGGTAAGCCACGGCGCCTCGCCTGCAAACTTCTCAAGCTCTTCGCGATAGCCGAACTCCCATGAGCGGCTGGCGCCGTTTAGCAGAAATAATTTGTGGTCGCCGGCGAATCGGCCGTCTTTCCAGTCCTTAAACAACGTTCGTACGTAGCTGACAAAGGGTGCTATTCCGGTGACGGTGCTAAGCAGAAGATGATTGGTGCGCGCGGGCTGGGTCGTGTCGAGCGTGAATCGTCCCTTAGCGGACTTGCGCAGCAAAACTTCGTCTCCGGGTTGCAAATCGTAAAGCGGCGGCGTGGTCTGGCCCTCCGGCACCAGTTCGAAGAAAAATTCCAGCTCCTTCTCGTAGGGTGATGAAGCAATGGAGTAGGGACGCTCCAGACGGCGGGCGTCTTTTTCCACTCCCAGAGTTGCGTATTGTCCAGGGACAAATGGAAAGTCCGCCCCCGGATCCACGCGGATCATCCAAAGGTCCGGAGCAAAGTCGGCCCGTTTGGTGATGCGTGCCCGGTAATGTTTATCGTCCATAAGTGAACACACTGACCGACCAGTCGGTATAGACTACCGCAATTCGTCAGTTTTGTTGAGTGGAGCGATTTCAGGGCCGGTTCAACTTCTCACACACTTCGCTGCCGGACTTCTTCCGATGTAAGCCCATAGATCGGCGGGGTGGGCACTTCCAACATTGCCAAGTACAAATAGATCTGTCCGCGATGATGAATCTCATGTTCCGTCATCAAACGCAGCCATTTCCACACGGTGATCTTCGAACCATCGGGAGTTGTGCATTTCCCTTCCAGACCTTCGTCTCCGAGGCGAGAAAGAATGGCAACCGTCTGGCCATGAAGGGTCTCCCTAAAAGCCATTACCTTTTCATATCCGTCGGCCAATTCTCGTCCACAACCGGCATAGCGGCTGGGCTGACCCTGAATGGTTTCCGCGAACATATAGCGTTCGATAGCGGCAATGTGGCGAACCAAATCTCCAAGCGTGAACTTGCCTTCACGAAACGACCACTCCAGCTTGTCCGGGGGAATGCATTGCGCAACCCGGGTCGTCCGTTGGTGGATTTTGCCAAGATATTCCAGGAACCAATCGATCGTCAGCGTTTGCATGGCATGAGCACCGACTCAATGTTACAGATTCCCTCGGCCCACGGCGCAGGTATCAGGTCTCAGGTTTGGGGTCGCGCTTTTCCTGAGCCCTGAGGCCTAACACCTGACACCTGAAAAGAGAACAGCCCGCAAGCTTTTCAGCCTGCGGGCCGTCCGGTGGACTGTTTGGGATTGACTGAGGTGGTCACTCTCGTGGCCCCTCGCTCACTCCGGTCCCGGCACAGCCTGTGACGGGAGGATCAGCCCATACTCACGGATTCTTTGCGAGAGATGTTCCCGATTTCCCCCGACCAAGGGTTCCTCGAGAACTCCGCTTAGAGCAACCGCCCTAAGACTCAGCCACCTCACCTGGTCTGGAATTGCTACATCTACCATCTGAACTTGTCATCCGACCACCTCCTTTCCGGTGTAAGCGCAGAGTAGTACGGAAAAGCCGCGGAAGTCAAACGCGAATCGCAAGCATGCCGCTCTGGCCGGAACCGAGTCCGGCAACCCCCAAGTGGGGGGCTCCGGAGCCGGTGTTAGTGACCCAAAACAAAAGCCCCCGAAACGGGGGCTCTCGCAAACACTGGCTGATGAACCTGCTAGCGGACTTCTCTAGCTGTCGCCCGCCACCATCCGCAGCTTTTCCGGAAGGAAATGATACGGCGGCCACGGCCCACTCACCACCATCTGGCAATTCTTCAGTTGCTTGGCGGCGGTCGAGTAGCGGTTCTGATATTTTTCGATCGACTTGCTGTCAATCAGATGGGCGATGTCGAGCAGCATGCCGTCCGAGGCCACGCGCTTGCAGCTGACTTCCTCTTCAAGCGGGTTAAACAGCTTGTGGACCTGCACCGACAGGGCGCGGGCCTTGGTCTGGCGCTCGCGATCCCGCGAAGCCTTCTCGCGGAGTTTGGCCAGATATTCGCGGCCAACCGTGTCGGGCAGGACGATCTCTTCCATGGTGCCGCGAACGGAGCCATCCCGAACCGTCAGCTTGATCCGCATTTCCGACTTGCCGCGCAGCCGCGCCACGCTCTCGCAGAACGTACGCCTGTTCGAGCGTACAGCCTGGCGGATGGCATCCTCGGTGTCGAAGATAGTCCCGAAGCGGAACGGTAAGACGGTGGCGGTGCGAAAACTCTGGCTGACTACGCGGGCGTGCTCCAAAACAGATTTTTCGTCAAGTTTGGCGCTAGCACGGTCGTATTCACTGACAATGACGGCGAAATCCCCGCTCGGATAGCTCATCACCGGAGCGGCGTTTACGCCTTGAATTCCATCGAGAACGAAGGGACGGCGGGCGCGAACACCATTTGGGAGCGTCTGGTGTTCGGTAAGGCAGTACGCATACCACGACATGCATTCTCTCCGAATAGCACCGGGGCCTTGGGCACCCTTTAGATTTTTTTTACGTTAGGGGCTGCTCCTACCTGGAGGACGATTGGTTGTTTTGTTGAGACGAGATGAACGCGAGTACCGCGTTCTAGACTCATATTACTTCGGGTTTTTGTTATTTGCAACCTTTCTTACCATCAGTGCATCGCTTTTTGTCTCATTTTGCGCGCGCTAGCAGGGCACTTTACGCATGCCCAAGCAAAACGCTTGCGTGCCGCGAGCAGGAGCAATTCTCGATTGGCGAGGGATCGAGACGGGAATGACGACGACGTCAACGCGAACGTCACCCACAGTCACATACATCGATCTCATGCATCTATAAGGAGTTAAATCGATTTCCGCGCAATGTTACGAGCATTGCGAATACCGTAATCGCAAGTCTACTTGCGCTCCGCGTCTCGCGCCTTGGCTCGATCCTGCAAAGCAATCGTGACGACACGCAACATATCCTGGGCGGGAGCCGGCTTGCCCGTCCAGATTTCGAATTGGCGGGCTGCCTGGTGTACAAACATCTCGACGCCAGGGATCACGGCAATTCCCTTGGCGCGCGCCAGTTGCAATAAGCGAGTCTCGACCGGATCGTAGACCATGTCGAACACAACCTTGGCCTGAATCTCGTCGTCCTTGAGCGGAGACTCATCCGTTGAACCCATGCCAATGGGCGTCGCGTTGATAATCACGTCGAAGGCAGTCTTGCGCAACTCGGCGCGTTTGATGGTGCGGGCCTTGGCTTGGCGGGCAAGCTTCTGCGCTTTGGCGGACGTGCGATTCAGTATCCAGACTTCCGCGCCGCGTTCCTTCAGCCCGAAAACGGCGGCCCGGGCCGCGCCGCCGGCGCCCACCACCAGCACCTTCGCGTTCTCGATGGTCAGGCGTTGCTCGAGCGGCCGCACCACCCCCGCAACGTCGGTGTTGAAACCGTAAAGCTTGCCGTCCTGTCCGCGCACAACTGTGTTACAAGCTCCGATCTTTGCCGTGTGCGCATCGGAGTTGTCGAGATATTGGAGGATCGCTTGCTTGTAAGGCATGGTGACGCTGAGGCCGTGCACGGGAATCTCGCGCACGCACTGAATCAGATCCTTGATCGTCCTCGCGTGCAGCGCTACGTAGACGCCATTCACATTTTCGCGGCGGAGCGCCGTGTTCATGATGACCGGCGACAGGGAATGCTCGATCGGATCACCGGCAACCCCGTACATGCGCGTAGCCGCATCGACCTGCTCGATGCGGTAAATTCCCCGCAAATCTCGCGTGCTCACTTGTCCGGGAGCCGTCTTCTGTTGCGAACTCACCGCGCCAAAGGTAAACGCGCTTCCCGCCCGCACGCCCAGCACCCGGCTGATAATGCCCTGCTCGCCCATGCACAGGCCGACCAGCGGGTACTTGTCGCTCTCGATTTGCAGGAACTTCATCATCGTCACGTTGTCGGAGAGCGTCGTTGCGGTCGTGACGACCTTGTAAAAATCCGCCGGAGTCTTCAGCATTTTCTCCAGCGTCTGCTCCAGGTTGCGAGTGCCCCGGAAATCGTGGAACGAAACCATGAGCCCGGCGCTCCTGCGCAGGCGAGCGAGCGCCTCCGGCTTGGTTTTCAGCGCGCTCTGCAGCTCCACATCGACAATCTGGCAGCCGGACGCGGAAGCCTTGCTCAGAATTTCAAGCTGCGAGGCGAGCGATCCTTTGAACTTGCCGCCATTGTCGGCCCGCCGGCAGGTAGCAATGGCAGTGACGTACTGGTGGGTTTCGAGAAAACGCCGGATCTTCGCAAGCGCCCCGAGCGGCTGCTTCAGATAGTCCAGCCGGAGTTCGACGAAGGGGTTATCCCGCGCCATCGACTCGGCAAGGTCGAGCAACTCATCCGCAGTATCGGCACTAACCGCAAGGCAAACTTTGGGAAGCCGCGACGGCAACAGACGGGGCGCGAAAGTGGACGATAAAGCCAAGGCCATTTGTTTGGCGGACGGCGCGATATTACAGGGGCCTAAGCCCAGATGCAACAGGGAGATGCCCGAAAGCCCGAAAAACTTTCGGCGGCCAGGTCTCTAACACCCTCGTAACCTTGACCCCTCTCCCGGCGCTTGTTACGTTTCGCCTGTAACCCTTGTTTTCCCAAAAAGATAGCTCACAGGGAGGCAAGGCTCTTCGAGAGTTGGGGATCGGAGGCAAGATGAAGAAAACAGGATTGTTAGTGTTGTTGGCAGCCAGCATGGCTTGCGCCCAGTCGATGCTTACTTCGACCATGGTGGCCACCCCGGATGCGTCCGGCATCGTCCCAACCACCCGCAGCGTGCCCTTCGTGCGCTACCAGACTCCGACTGCAGCCGACCTCAATTGTGCCGGCTTCATCTCCAAGACCCGGGTTGGCGACGCGAACTATGTCACCGGCGGACTGGAAACGCCCACCGATACCAAGTTCGAAGACGGCGAGATCGTATATCTGGCCGGTACCGGCTACCAGGCCGGCCAACTCTATTCCATCGTTCGGGAACTGCGTGACGTCAATGAATACGAGATTTACCCGGGCATGAGAAAGCTGCTGGCCGCAGCCGGACATCCTTACTCGGAAGTCGGCCGCGTCCGCATTGTCGATATGCGCGGCCACGGCGCCATTGCCGAGGTCGTGTCCAGTTGCGATTCGATCAACCCCGGCGACGTCGCCATGCCGTTCGTCGAGCGGGAACCCGTGACATTCCATGTTCCTGGACACTTTGACCGCTTTGCTCCTCCCAACGCCAAGTTGACCGGCCGCATCGTCCTTGCCAAGGACTTCGACCTCGTGCTCGGCACAGGTACGACTCTTTACCTCAATGTTGGCTCCAATCAGGGCGTAAAAGCCGGCGACTATTTCCGAGTCATGCGTTCGTATACGGCGACGCTCCAGAATCCGGTGGATTCGCTCTCATTCAAGGCACAAACGTCTGAGGATACCCAGAAGAACCCGCCCACAATTGAGGGTAACTACTTCACCCGGACCAAAGGCCCGAACATCCATGTCGGGGACCTGCCAAAACGCACGGTTGGCGAAGTCGTCGTCCTGAGTACCACTCCTACATCCGCGGCGGCCATGCTCGTCTTTTCCTTTGAAGACGTCTACGCCGGTGACAATGTTGAACTCGACAAGCAGGAATAGCCAGGCGGCAGCTTAATCACAACAAGTTCGTTCAAAACAGGGGAGACGCGAGTCTCCCCGGTTTTTTGTGCGCAGCTTTTTTCGTTTCGGCCTGAACATTTCCTTCCAGAAGAACGTACCTCATCACGTCACTTCCTGGTTATATCCCGCTCACCGGGAGGCAAGTTGAAGGAAATCGATGAACAAGTACACGCTCACGGCCGCTGTTATTGCGCTGCTCGGGGTATCGCCTGTGCTTGCGCAAGACGTCTGCACACGTAATTCCCAGCTCACCCCTCAGCAGCGCTTCGTACAGGCGGAAATCCAGTCGCGGATCGATGAATCGATCGAAGCCGCGGAGGCGAACGACTTGCCCGCAAAGGTGCACTACTTTGCGCTGACCTGACTGTGAAGCTCGGGGACGGAACCGTTCTCAGCCGAAAACAGTTAGAGGAAAACATGAGGCGGGACTTCGACTGGATACTGGCAGTCAGCGATCAAACCACGATCAAGATCGAGTGCATCTAGCTAAAAGGGAAAGAAGCTGTGGTCGTCACCGATCAACACTTTGTCAGGACAGTCCCGGACCGTAAGGATGACAGCCCCCATGAACTCGCTACCAACGTAAAGCATCGCGAGACCTGGGTATACACCAGAGATGGGTGGCTTACGAAGCAGATTGAAGAGTTAGCCCAGGGGCCGACTTATCTTGACGGGCAGCTCTACGAGGAATAGCCGCTCTGGCCCGCTTCCTCGTCGTCGTGGATGTGCGGGCTTGCCGCGTCTCAAGTGTGCGGCGACCAAAAAGCAAACGCGGGCCAAATTGCCCGCGTCGGAACCAGCGTTTGTTGAGCGCTAACGGCAGCGGCAGCGTCACCGGTAGAACAGAATCTGCGAGTCTCCGGGAATCAGGGCGCCCGCCACGATCATCGCCACGACCACCAATGCCAGTTCCATAGCGCCCTCAGGACAAAACTGCCAGCGTTCAGCTTACGTCCTTTGCGGGGGACAACAAGGGTACGAACGTGCCATCTTCGGAAGTCCCCCCGAAGCTGCCAGAAATCCTCTATCACTTGTGATGCCGATTTTTTGGGTAGGGTGATCTCAAACTCGTGGCAAGTTGACGCTATCGCTCCGTGCCTGATTTTGGTCCGATTGCCAAGCTGGGTCGCTCAGTCCGAAACCTCATCCTCGCCGAATACCTCGGCCACAAATGCCTCGATCGTTGCCGACTCCCTCCAAGCATCGACTGGCAAGCCAGCCTTTCGGCAGGTTTGTTCAAGAAAGGTCTCGCGATCCCAGCCATGTTCCACGGGAACCTGCGGCAGCAGCAGGCCGCGCCGTATTCCATCGGAAATAACGAGGCCATGGCGTCCGACTTCCACCTGTGCGGCCTTAATGGGAAAAAGCTGCGAGAGCACGCTCAGCGAAATCTTCAGTGCCGGAGCTTCCTCGGGCGTCACCGGCAAAAATCTCGAGTCTTCGAAAGCAGCCGCGCACGCCGTCTCCGCCACCGCCTGAAACAGCGGCCGCATGGCCGCGACGTAGCCGACGCATCCTCGCAGATCGCCCTGCAAGTACAGGGTAGTGAAGACGCCGCGAGGCTCCTCGAGCGCGGCCCAGGGATTGGGCGAAACCGGGCTAAACGGCAATTGGCCCGGCATTGGCTTTCCGGCAATTCTCGACGCAATTGCCTGGTGCGCAATCGCCAGCAGAACTTTGCGTTGTTCGGGAGAGTATTCGGGCGCTTGCCGGACGCAGTCGGCGTCTTCGCTCGCGGTCAGGTTTTCAAACGGTTTGGACATCGCGCTTCCTCCGCCGTGTCAGGACGAAGGCCCGCCTCTTACGACGCCGCTCCGACTTCTGGTCGATCCGCGACCAGAATGCGATGAAGTAATCGGCGGCGGAAACCAGCGACAGCAGCACCATGAACCAGATTGCGAGGAACGCGATCCAGTAAACGGGGAAAATGTAAACGCTTCCGAGCGGCCACTCATGCCAGCGCCGCGCCAGAATCACCGCGACCACCGAGATGATCTGCACCAGCATCTTGAACTTGCCCAATTCGCTGGCCTGAATCGTGAAGCCTTCCGACGCGGCAATCGAGCGCAGCCCGCTCACCAGAAATTCGCGTCCGATGATCACGACCGCCATCCAGGCCGGCACCAGCGCGGGATTAAACTGCACCAGTGTGATGAACGCCGCCGCAATCAGCAGTTTGTCGGCCAGCGGATCGAGCAGCATCCCCATGGTCGTTATCTGCCCGCGCTTGCGCGCAAGATAGCCGTCGATGCCGTCGGTGATCGAGGCCAGTATGAACACGGTCGAGGCGATGATCTCGCGCTCCCCGTTGCTGTCAGAAAAACGTGGACTGCAAAGAATCCAGATCAGCAGCGGAATGGCGGCAACTCGCGTGAGCGTGATGTAGTTGGGAAGATTCACAGAAAAAAGGGCCGCGGAAGCAGCATCCCTGATTATCCTCCACAACCGCAGCCATGGCAACGGAGAGAAAAACAGGGTAGTGCCTCCGTGCGAGGCATTACCAAAAGCAGAGATTTGTCCCCTTTTTATGCGCCCATCGGCGTCGAGCCCTCGGCCCTACTTACGCCGTTCACCCGTTTCGGGATCGAACACTTCATTGCGCAGGAACTGCTCGCTCGACCAGGGCGGCGCGTCTCCTCCCAGATACTGATGAAACCATTCCAGATGCGCCGTGTAATACAAGGCCATTTCGTACCAACTGGGCCAGTGGCCCGCGTTCGAATAGATGATCAGCTTCGACGGAACTTTCATCTTTTGCAGCGAGGTGAACATCTGCAGCGACTGCGTGTACGGCACGCGATAGTCACGCTCGCCGGAAATGACCAGACAAGGCGTCTTGAAGTTCTTCACAAAATACGAGGGCGAAAACTTCTCATACTGATCGGAGTTCCACGGCTGCCCTTTGTAGTCCCACTCCGGGAACCATAGCTCTTCCGTCGCTCCGTACATGGAGCGGAGATCGAAAACACCCATCATCGAGGCGATGGCCTTGAACCGGTCCGTGTGCCCCTCGAACCAATCCATCATGTAGCCGCCGTATGACCAACCCATAGCGCCCGCGCGGTCCGCATCCACATACGGGAGTTTCACCAGTTCGTCGGTGACCTTCATCAGGTCTTCAAACGCTTTGCCGCCGTGGTCTCCGGAGATTTCTGCCGTGAAATCCTGGCCGTAACCAGTCGACCCATGGGGATTGGCGAAAGCAACCACGTAGCCGGCGCCGGGATAGACCTGCCAGTCGCCACGAAAGGCGTCCTGCCATTGCATTTGCGGCCCGCCATGCACATTCAGAATCAGCGGATATTTCCTGGATGGATCGAAGTTGTGGGGTTTCACAACAAAAACTTCGACGTTCGCGCCTCCGGCCCCCTTAACCCACATTCGCTCGGCAGGACGGATGTCAACCTCGTTTGCCAGTTCGTCGTTGAAGTGCGACAGCCGTCGCGGGGCGGAGAATTTGCCGCCCGCCCAGTCCGCCGCGTATATCTCCACCGGGGCGCCGACTGAGCGCCGCGTGTAGATCATGCCGCGGTCGTCGCGAGAAAGATCGAAGGAATCGATGGTCCGGTCAACCAGGACTTCCTGAGTGGAGCCCGACTCGACCGTCACGCGGAAGATGGGGTCGTCGCCTTCAACCGGTGCGCTGAAGTAGAGCGACTTCGAGTCGGAGGCCCAGTGAAATTCGTCGACCCAATTGCGGAACGATTCGGTGAGCACGCGCGAAGTCCCCGTCGCCCGCTCATAGACAGCGAGGCGAATGAGGTCGGATTCGTATCCGGGCTGTTTTTGCATCTGATACGCGATGTACTTTCCGTCCGGCGAGTATCGCGGATGGCCGTCGAAGGCGCGATTCGAAGCGGTAATATTTCGCGGCGGCTGATCGCCCGTGAGCGAGACCACCCAGACGTCGCTGTTGGTCGACGATGCCTGCTCGCGATCATGGTTGGAATCGAACGCCAGTTCTGTGCTGTCGGGTGAAAAGTCGTATCGCACCATTCCGCCCAGCTGAAACGGAGGCGAATCGAAATCACCGGGCGTCAAGTCGCGAACGGAGCCGGTTGCAACGTCGGCCAGCAGCACGTGCGCGCGCTTTCCATCTTTCCATTCCGTCCAATGGCGATAAAGCAGCGCATCGGCCGTATGAGCGTGCAGCGGGCCTTTCGCCCAGCGCTGCTCGATCTTCTTGTTGCAAGCGTCATCGGCGCCGCATTCCGGATAGACGTCGCTCGAAAACGCAATCCACTTGCCGTCGCGCGACCAGACCGGATCGGCAACCCCAGTCGAGATGTTTGTGAGTTTGCGCGCCTCGCCGCCGCTTGCAGAGATGACAAATAGATTGTCGTCACCATCGCGCCCACTGACAAAAACGATCCACTTACCGTCCGCGGACCACATGGGCGACGACTCGCCTTTTTCTCCAAAGGTAAACTGGCGCGCGTTCCCACCATCGGCGTTCATCAACCAGATGTGTTTGACGCGCTTTGCCTTTGGCAGGTCGTCGATGCGAATCGTAAAGACAATGGTCGTGCCATCGGGAGAGATATGCAGATCGTCGATGCCACGTACGCGATAAAGGTCTTCGATGGTGAAAGCGCGCTTGGCCGCAAGGCAAGGCGCAGCCAGCACCAGCAAATACACGGCGAAGAAGAAGAACAGTCCTCGGCGCATGGCTCCCTCATTCTCTTTTTGAAAAAGTCCGCGAATAATTCGCGGATTCAAGCACAACTCGAGGGTTCGTGCGGGGATACCCCGGCGAGCGGGATATGCATGGTTTGCGTTGCGACCGCTTAGGACGCTTTCCCCAGGTTCTGTAGCAGCCCGCCCACCATATCCATCACGTTGTTGTGAGCCGGAACCTGCCCATTCTGCGTCAGCTTGTCGATGATCCCGGGCAATAATTGCGCGATCGCTCCGCCCGCCATATCCGGCGAAATCCCGGCCTTGGCCGCCAGCTCTTTCACCTGATCGCTGCCCAGCACCTGGTGAACCTGGTCGGAGGAAATCGGCTGATTCTGTCCGTCCCCCACCCACGACTGAGCAACCGCTCCCAGGCCCTTGTCATGAAAATTCTGCACCAGCCCTTGCAAACCTCCCGGCTGATTCTGAATCATCTGCAGCAGGCCGGAGGCCAGCGGATTCGAGGTCCCACCCAGTACGCTCCCGAGCGCCTGATTTTCAAGATTGTCGAGTAACCCCATACGTCCTCCCCACATCGTTTCGATGGAATTTCGCCGGAACCGGGGGCGCAGAAAATCCTTCCGCTGTTCCCGGCGCTCTCGGCGTTTCGGCGGTGAGTAGCCTTATTTCTGTTTCGCGATGATCTTGTCTTTGATCTTGTTGTAGGTCGCCTGCGGTAGAACTTTTTTCTGCACCAGGTCGGTTTTCTTCGCGTACGGACGGCCGTCGATGATCTTCTGCGAGTAGGCCGCGCCGATTCCCGGCAGCGCATCGAGCTGATCTTTGGTTGCCGTGTTGATATCGAGCAGATCGGTGTTCGCCGCCGATGCCGTTGTCTTGGCCGGCGTCTTGGCCGCGGTTTGTGCAACTGCCATCCCGCCAATCAAGCTCAAAGCGAAAATTGCCACCAGAATTCTGGTTATGAGATTCCTAGACATTGCTCTCTCCTTTATTCCCTGTTATTCTCCGCTAAGTGGTTGCTGAATACTCATTGCCGAATTGCCATTGCCGATGCGCTGTCATTCCGGCCGGGGGAGGAACCTGGTTCCTCCCCCCGACACGTCTCTCTTACTCTTTTTGCGCTTCCTTAAAACCTGCGGCTT
The DNA here is from genome assembly GCA_963791085.1 of uncultured Acidobacteriaceae bacterium. GTDB lineage: Bacteria > Acidobacteriota > Terriglobia > Terriglobales > Acidobacteriaceae > Acidiflorens. The sequence continues at coordinate 211,643 of CAWBQG010000002.1, forward strand.
TGGCGTCGGCTTCGCTCATGAATTTTCCTTCTTTGGTCTTACCGTAGTAGCGTCCGCTCTTGTGATATACGCCGGACTTGGTGTTGACCCAGACCTTGCCGCTGGACTGCGCCGCTGCGATGTCGGAACTCGAAGCGGCTGGCGCAGCCGCCTTGGTCGTTGCCGGCTTCGCCGCCGGAGCGGGCGCTGCTGCCGGTGCAGCTGCTGCCGCCGGTGCGCTCGCCGCCGGTTTCGCTGCTGGAGTTGCCGGCGCTGCCGCAGGGGCTGCCGTCGATTTCGCAGCTGGTGCTGCCGGTGCCGCAGCCGTGTCGGCTTTCTTGCTCTTCTTGGATTTCTTCGCCGCCGTGGCAGAGGTGTCGGTGCTCGCCGCCGTCTTGTCGCTTGCCGCAGTCTTATCGCTGGCTGCGGTTTTGTCTGCAGTAGCAGCAGTATCTTTCTTGCTCTTCTTCGCCTTCTTGGTTGTTGTGGTAGTGGTATCGGTGGTGCCCGTCGACGTGCTTGCCTGTGCCGCTGCCAGTACCGGCATGAAAGCCAGGCTCGACACGAAAGTCAAAATGGCCATCCACATCGTAAGTCTGTTGCGGGAGTTCATCATTTCGTTATTTCCTCACAAGATAAGAGGCAGTATGCCCCAAGTTTTTATGGATCGCTTGCTTCAAACCTATCTTCGTCAAAAAGGTTGCGCTGGAAACCCAAGAAACATTACATCGCTGGGACCAAGGGGGTCAACAAGAAGTAGCACTGCGGACGTACTCCTCCTAACGTCGCGCCCTCTGCGACGTTAGGAGGAATGAGGACGAAAGCCCTGAAAATCTATGGCTAGGCATAGATTCCGCGCTGGCGGATCGTGTATGCCACACGATCAATCGCCAACATATAGGCGGCAATCCGGTTATTGACTCCATGGGTCTCGGCATATCGCACCACGTCGTCGAACGCCGTCACCATGATGTCTCCCAGATGCTCGTTGACCACGGATTCTTTCCAGAAATAGCCCTGTCGGTCTTGCACCCACTCAAAGTAAGAAGTTGTCACTCCGCCGGCGTTGGCCAGAATGTCTGGAATCACGAACACCTTCTTTTCGGCCAGAATGTCGTCGGCCGCCGCCGTCGTCGGACCGTTCGCGCCCTCGGCCAGGATCTTGCACTTTATGCGATCCGCATTCTGGCTGGTGATCACGTTCTCAGTCGCTGCCGGAATCAGAATTTCACATTCGGTCAGCAGCAAATCGGCCGGATCGTGTTTCTCGGCGCCCGGAAACCCGTGAATCGTCCCATTCCGCTGCCGGAATTCCCACAACTGTTCGACGTTGATCCCATTCTTGTTATAAAGTCCGCCGCCGACTTCAAGAATGCCGATCACTTTATATCCGATCTCGGCCATCAGTCGGGCCGCGTTCGAACCCACGTTGCCGAACCCCTGCACGATGACCCGGGTTTCGTTGCGATTCAGACGAAGCTTCTTGATCGCCTCCTCGCACACCATGAGCACGCCGCGCCCGGTGGCTTCGCGCCGTCCGCGCGATCCGCCAATATTGATCGGCTTGCCCGTCACCACCGCCGTCACCGTCTGGCGCGCATGCATCGAATACGTGTCCATCATCCACGCCATGACCTGCTCGTTCGTGTTCACGTCGGGTGCGGGTACATCCTTTTCTGGTCCGATGAATTCGAACAACTCCGCCGTGTAGCGGCGCGTCATCCGCTCCAGTTCGCCCATCGACATCTTGTGCGGATCGCAAATGATCCCGCCCTTCGCCCCGCCGAACGGAATGTTCACCACCGCGCACTTCCACGTCATCCAGCTCGCCAAAGCGCGCACTTCATCCAGGTTGACGTCGGGCGCATACCGCAACCCGCCCTTCGCCGGCCCGCGCGCAATCGAGTGCTGTACGCGGTATCCGGTAAATACCTCCAGGTGCCCATCGTCCATCTGCACAGGAATGTGCACAGTAATTTCGCGGCTCGAAGTCCGCAGCACTCGCCACAAGCCTTCATCCAGGTTCAACTTGCGTGCGGCCAGGTCGAAACGCGCGGCCTGCGCCAGCCAGGGATTAGTTTCCTGTTCCAGATCGATAGTCGTCGTCATAAAGTCTCCGAATGAACTCCTTCTAATGATGGCAGCCTGATTCTTGAGTATAAGCGCCCCGCAGGGCAAACCCTCGAAAGTATATGGCTTGCCGCAAAACCTAGGCAAGTTGGACGCAGTAACAACGGCGGAACGCCGGGATTTCCTCGACGCGATATAATCCCGTCCACGAATGGCACTCTCACCGGGAGACAAGCTCGGGCCGTATGAAATCCTCTCGCCGCTCGGCGCTGGCGGCATGGGCGAAGTTTACCGCGCCCGCGACACCCGTCTCGGCCGCGACGTCGCGCTGAAAGTCCTCCCCGAGTCGTTTGCCCGCGATGCCGACCGCTTACGCCGTTTCGAGCAGGAAGCCCGCGCCGTAGCCGCGCTGAATCATCCCAATCTGCTCGCCATTCACGATATCGGCGAACATAACGGCTCGCCGTTCATCGTTTCCGAGCTTCTGGAGGGCACGAGCCTCCGCGCGGAACTCGACAGCGGCCCGCTGTCCGCGCGCAAGGCGTCCGATTACGCCGCGCAAATCGCTCAGGGATTAGCTGCCGCTCACGAAAAGAACATCGTCCATCGCGATTTGAAGCCGGAAAATATTTTTGTCACGAAGGAAGGCCGCGTCAAAATTCTCGATTTCGGTTTGGCCAAGCTGGCGCCGACCCGGGGCGCCAAATCTGAGTCGGAAGGCTTGACGTTAACCAGTTCGCCCACCGAAGCCGGCATGGTGATGGGCACCGCCGGCTATATGGCGCCCGAGCAGGTGCGCGGCGCCGCCGTCGATTCCCGCACCGACATTTTTGCGTTCGGCGCGGTGCTCTACGAAATGGTCTCCGGCCAGCGTGCGTTCCGCCGCGACACCCCCGCCGAGACCATGACCGCGATCCTCAAAGAAGATCCGCCCGACCTGACTGAACTGCCGCATCCCATCTCTCCCGGTCTCGAACGCATTATCCGCCGCTGCCTCGAAAAGCAGCCCGACCAGCGCTTCCAATCTGCAAAAGATCTGGCCTTTGCCCTGGAAGCCTTAACGGGCACAACATCGAAAACCGCAGCGCAAGCCGCAATCGCCGCGCCCCCGGAAAAGCCGGCAAGGCCCCGCTGGCTGGCCCTCGCCGTGGTCGCAGCCGTAGCCCTCGCAGCCGGAGCCGCCATCGCCTGGTATCTGCGCCCCGCGCCCGTGCAGCCGCCTACCTTCACCCGCGTCTCATTCCATCGCGGCGAAGTGATTCGCGCGCGCTTCACCCCCGATGCACAAACGATTGTCTACAGCGCCGACCTCGAAGACGGTGGCCGCGACACCTACGTGCTTCGCGAAGATTATCCGGAATCGGTTCCCGCCGGACTCCACGGCGCTCTGCTCCTGTCCATTTCAAAACAGGGCCAGATGGCCGTCGTAGTGCATCCGCGCTTTATTGCTCACTATCAGTGGATTGGTACTCTCGCAGCCTCGCCGCTCGGCGGCAGCGCGCCCCGCGAGATCCTCGAAAATGTGGCCGACGCCGATTGGGCGCCCGATGGCAACGAAATGGCCGCCATCGTCTTCAACGAGGGCCAATGGCAAGTGCAGTTCCCCATCGGCAAAGTGCTCTTCCAGGGCGACAACTGGATCTCCGAAATCCGAGTCTCGCCGGACGGCCAGAAAGTGGCACTCTTTCACCATCCCGTTAGCAATGACGACCGCGGCGAAGTGATTGTCGTCGACCGCGCCGGGCATATCGAAACGCTTTCCAAAGGATGGGAAGGTCTGGAAGGCCTGGCGTGGGCGCCATCCGGCAAGGAGATATGGTTTTCAGCGGCCGAATCGGGCGAGCAATTCTGTATTCACGCCGTCACGGTTGCGGGCAAGCAACGAACCGTTCATTGCAGCACCGCTTCCACGCGAATTCTCGACATCGCGCCTTCCGGCCGCGTGCTTGTGTCCGCAGAAGAACGCGAGGTGGGCATGACGCTCCACGAACACGGCACCAACAAGGAGCGCGCGCTCAATTGGCTCGATTACCCGGTGATCCCGGTTTTGACTCCGGACGGCAGTACTCTCCTGTTCACCGATTCCTCCGAGCGAGCCGGCAACACCTACCAGGTGTATGTACGCAAGACCGACGGCTCCGCGCCGGTTCGGATCGCCGAAGGCGGCTATGGTTCTGACATTACGGCCGACGGAAAATGGGCGCTGGTCTCCATGCCCGACGATCCCTCGGACCGCATTCGCGTCGTCCCCGTCGGCCCTGGCCAGCCGCAGGTCCTGCACTGGGATGGATTTCACCCCATTTGGGCAACGTGGTTCCCCGATGGAAATCACATTCTTGTCATTGGCAATCACTCGAATGAGTCAGCCCGTGTCTACATTTCGGATCGCAATGGCTCGGTGCCAAAACAGTTGTCAGGGAATACGCCTTTCCCGGCAGTCGCACCCGACGGAGATTCGGTGGTTGTTTTTGAAAACAAAGCAATGGCAATCCGATCCATTAAGAGTGGATCCACTAGGCCATTGCCGGGCATTCAACCTGAGGAACTGATCATTGGCTGGACTTCCGACTCAAAATATTTGTTTGTGCAAACGATGACCGCGACGGGCGCCAACATCTACAAGGTCGACGTGGAATCAGGCCGCCGAGAACTTTGGCAGCCTCTCGCTCCGAAAGACACCGTCGGGTTGCAGCCCATGAACTTCCCAGCCGGCATTACCCCCGACGGCCATTGGATGGTCTTCGTTCACCGCAATTACTTAGGCCAGCTCTACCGCAGCGACACCATGAAGTAGGGCGGCTCGAATTCCTGTGCGAAAAGCCGACGACGCACCGGGTTTTGGGTGGCGCAGCGCTTCAGCGCTGCGATAACGGAGCCCCACTGATTACGGCTTCAGCCGCTGAGGTCGAAGCTGATTCTTTCCGCGGCCTATAATGAATGCCTCATTCCATGATCCGCCCCGATTTCAAGGAATTCTCCCGCCTCGCGTGCACCGCAACGCTGGTGCCCGTTGCCAAATCCATTTCCGCCGACTTGCTGACTCCCGTTTCCGCCTTTCTGGCTGTCGCTGCCGGAGAGCCTGACGCCTTCCTGCTCGAATCCGTCGATCGTGGCGAAAAAATCGGCCGCTACACTTTCCTCGGCGTCCGCCCGTTCCTCCGCCTCGAATCACGCGGCGACCAGGTCACCATCCGCGACTCCCGTGTAGAAACGCGAGTTGCCGCATCTCGTCCCGCCTCAAAAGCGAGCGCTCCTAGAACACGCAATGCCCGCATCCCGAAAATCGAAACCCGCACCGCCAGCGTCTTCGAAGTCATCAAGGCACTGCTTCGCGAGTACCGGCCTGCGCAAATCGAAGGTCTGCCTCCCTTCACCGCCGGAGCCGTTGGCTATTGTGCCTACGACATCGTCCGCCAGCTCGAAAACATCGGCGACCGCGCCAAAGACGACCTCAACGTCCCCGACTGCATCCTGATGTTCTTCGACCGCGTCCTCGCCTTCGATCACCTCCGCCACCAAATTCACATCGTCGCCTCGGCCGACGTTGGCACATGCACATCCCGTACAGGCAAATCCGGGCGTGCATCGAAAGAAGCGCTCAGAGCCGCCTATGACAGCTCGCTTCGCGACATAGCCCAAATCGAGCGCAAACTGGCCGCCGGATGGAAGGCCGCCGCTCCGTTCAACGTAGAGACGCGGCTAGCCGCGGATCCCGCCGCCAAAACGAAGCTGGCAAATTCAAGATTGAAGACGCGAGCCCGCACGCCGAAAGCGAGGTTTCTGGAAAGCGTTCGCCGCGCCCAGGAATACATCGCCGCCGGAGATATCTTCCAGGTCGTTCTCTCCCAGCGCTGGGATTTCGAGCCCGGAGTCGCCCCCTTCGATCTCTACCGCGCCCTCCGCACCGTCAATCCGTCCCCATACATGTATTTTCTCCGCTTCGGTGAGGGCGCGGGCGTCCCCGCGCGCGAAATGTGTGGCGCGGACACTCTTGTCCGCGCAAAGTCGAGCGCCAAAGCTGCACTCCAATTGAATTCCTCCGTGCCCCTCCGTGCCCCCCGTGGTTCAAGATCTTCGCGCGCGTCTTCCCGAACCTTGCCCAACAAGTCCTCCACAATCCACATCCTCGGCTCTTCGCCTGAAATGCTGGTTCGAGCCGCCGGTCCCAAACTCGAATACCGCCCCATCGCCGGCACCCATCCCCGAGGCAAGGACGAAGCCGAAGACGCCGCGCTCGAAAAGAAAATGCTCTCCGACGAAAAAGAACGCGCCGAGCACGTCATGCTGGTCGACCTCGGCCGCAATGACCTGGGCCGCGTCAGCGAATACGGCAGCGTCAAAGTCCGCGATCTGATGTATGTGGAGCGTTACTCCCACGTCATGCACATCGTCTCCGCGCTCGAGGGCTGTCTTCGTCCCGGCCTCGATGCCATGGACGCCTTCGCCGCCTGCTTCCCTGCCGGCACTCTGAGCGGCGCGCCCAAAGTCCGCGCGATGCAAATCATCGAAGAGCTCGAGCCCGCCCGCCGCGGCATCTATGGAGGCTCCGTCCTCTACGCCGACTTCGCCGGCAACTTAGACTCCTGCATCGCCATCCGCACCCTGCTGATGAAAGGCAAGAAAGCCTATTTACAGGCAGGCGCCGGCATAGTAGCCGACTCCGATCCCCAACGCGAATTCGAAGAAACCGAAAATAAATCGCGCGCGTTGCTAAGGGCAGTAGAAATGGCCAGAGGCCGCTGAGAAGGAGTAGGAGGACGCGCAACAGACAGAAGCCGTGGAGAGACAGGCGCCTGGCCCATCACGATTTCTAAATAGTCTTGTCATTCCGACCGAAGGGAGGAATCTGCAGTTCGCTGCCCCGCCCAGCACCGTCCCTGCTCCCGCACCGTCACTTCCCACTTCTGTCATCTGTCATCCTGAGCGCAGCGAAGGACCCATGCATTCTGTTTGCAGCACACAACTGTCCCCGCACGATTGTCACCTCGCCCCTTTATTCTTGTCATTTCAGCCCGAAGGAATCCGCCGCCGAGCCAAACCCGATTCATCACAAAATCATTGTGCGCGCAGTCACGGAAAACAAAAGTCGAAGCATGAGAGCATCGCATGGGGTCAGTTTCGATTTTGCAGACGCTCGAAAGCGGCCGAGGCACGGAATCGTGCCGAGGGAACCAGCCTGTGAGCCGGGTTTCCTTGAAGTTCTTTTACATCAAGACTTTGCCGGAAATCATCCGGAGCCTATGCCCGCAACTGTATGATTCTAATAGAAGTCGGCAATGACCAGGCAAGAGGTCCACTACGCTAACTCTTTTACTTTTAATACTTTGCCTACAACAACCTTAGAATCAATACTTTGATTGGAAACGGGGGGAGGGGGTACCCCCTGAGTTCTGCTCAGAATCTGTTTCTTTCCGCAGGGAATGCTCCGTTTACGGCGCTCTTCGCGCTGAGGGGAAGAACAATCTTCGCCGAGTCCTTGGGACAAAAAATCTTGGCGCTGACCGCATCTATTGTCATCCAACGTGTTCTTACACTTGTCGATCACGGAGGACGAATGCGCCGGTCACAAACTTTTATTTTCTCTCTGGGGATGTTGGTTCTCTTGCTGAGTTTTCTTGCCGGAAATGCTTCTGCGCAGATTCCAACCAAAGGGAACGTCTTCTTCGGTTATTCCTACGACAACACCGCCATTTCTCAGGGTGACGGCGGAAGTCTCAACGGCTGGGATGCTGCGCTCGAAGGCAAGCTGGCGCCATGGGTTGGTCTGGTGGTAGACATCGACGGCCACTACGGCTCGCGCGACTATCCCGCCGTCAGCGCCAACGTGGCCGAACACAATTTCATGTTCGGTCCGCGAGTTTCGGTGACGGTTTCCCATTTTCGCCCCTTCGGAGAATTCCTGATCGGCGGAAGCCACGTGAGCCGGAGCAACGGAATCTCCGACTCGAACACTTCGTTCGCGAACGCCGTCGGCGGAGGCCTGGATTACAAGGCGTTTGGACCGGTTTGGGTTCGCGGCCAGTTCGACTGGATCGAAACGCGATTCTATGGCTCCACCCAGAACGGCGTGCGTTTTTCGACCGGCATCGCGGTTCATTTCTGAGCGCAGGGAGAATGCCCGCCTGCGCGCGCAGAAGCCGGAATGGCAGATTTTCTCGCGTGGAATCCGGTCTGATATCGACAATCAGATTTGATTTGGGTCGAGCGGCTCGGGCTCGCGCACCGGCACATCGGGGTTGTCGGGATCTTGGTTGGGCGGCTCTCTGACCGGCACGGGCAACAAAGGTTCTGGTGGCGGCAAAGGGTCGGGCGAAGGCAGAGGATCGGAAGGTGCTCGGAATGCGAGGTTATTCTCTGCGCGGGTATTCATCGGCCCGATTTTTCGCCAGGCACTTTTCACAGATTGTGATCGAAGGGCAGGCGGCTCAGGATTTCGAGCGCTTGCGGCCGGGTCGTTTTTCGCGCCCGCTCTTTCTCGCTCTGGCTCTGGCTGGCCGAAACCCGATTGCGATGGAGGCGCGAGGCCCAACGGTCCCACCACTTGGCAAATTCGCGATTTTTCTTTTTGATCGTGAATATCGACATTCTTCTTGATCGTGAATATCGACATTCTTCTTGATCGTGAATATCGACATTCTTCCGCCATTCTGCCCGTAACCGCGCGCAAGGTCGATACGCAGATTTCCCTACGCGGCAATGAATTGCGCTGTAGGGCAGAGGAGGACACGACAATTTCAATGTGGTTGCTGCGGCGAAAGATACGCTAAAGATAACCCGCGATCATGCTCGTTGGGTCTGCGCGATTTCCCGATGACTGTCGTTTTCGCAGCACTTTTCAAGAATCTCGGCGACTTCGAACAGCGCGCGGTTTGAGTACGTGCTCGTCTTGCGGAGAAATTCGTCGAATGCTGAAGGTTCGATAAGGCGTTCGACCGCAGGAACAATCTCCCGGAAAGCTGGCACGACGATTCCGAATCCATTTTCCGCAACCCATTCGGCGTTGTATCGCTCCTGCGGAAGAGTCTTGTTGTTGCACTCGACAATCACCGGCAAGTGAAATTGCAGGGCCTCGCTGATCGAGCCAGGACCTGGTTTGCCGATGAAGAAGTCGGCGAGCCCCATATAGTGTTCGACGTTTTGGGTAAATCCCAGAACCAGCTTTGGTCTGCGGGTTCGGAGCGCGTTGATCTCAGCCTCAAGCTTCTGGTTGTGCCCGCAAATCAGAACGAGCTGAACGTTGGCGCCGCTCTGGTCAAGCCGCTTGACGATATCGACCATAATGCTCGATCCATGACCTCCGAACAAAACGATGCCTGTCCGGCAATCAGGTTCAATGCCAAGCCGCTCGCGTTCAGCGATCCGCTTCGCGTCAGTTAATGCGAAGGAACTTTGCTCATAGAATTTCGGCTTCAGAACCATCCCCGAGGTCAGAAAGACATGGTCGGAAGAGTGCCCCATCGCCACAGCCTGCGCGCGCGCGCGTTCCGTGCCGGCAATGATGTATTCACTCTCGCGCTCAATCCAGAAGTGCGGCGGATAATCGGCCAGATCGGTGATCAGCGTGACGAATGGCCAGCGTTTCTGGCCGTCTTCTTCAAGGCTCTCAGCCAGTTCCCGGTTGAAGTGCGGAATCACCGACAGCACCATGTCGGTTGGATGTTCCGCCCAGTACTTCCGCAGCGTCTTGACGATCGGACTGTGATAGAGATGAATCGTTCCCTGCAAAACGCGGAGAAGCTGCGGAGTAAAGCGCGTCCAGCCGCGGCGCAGGATCTGGTTGTAGACATCCTGGATTCTTATACCCGTCGAGCGGCGAATCAGGTCGAGCGGATCGAGCAATTCCTGGATATCGAGGAGTTCGACCTGCCAGGAATGATTTTGCGTGGCCTGATTCGGCGCGGTCAGGATGCTGCGTACCGCGTCGGCTGCGTTGCGGTGTCCGCCACCGGCATGATGAAAAACAATCGTCAGCTTGCGCAAGCGCCTCCTGCCATGAGCCGGCCGAACTTTCGAATTTCAGTCAGCTCGCTACGCCGTGGTACTCGCCATCCTCGATGGCTTCTATCTCGTCGCCGAAGTCGAACAACTCGGAATCCGCCAGGTCTCTATCTGTGGAGTCTTTTTCCGTCGCGTCCGCGCGCCCTTGGTATTCATGAATCTCGACGCCGTCCTCTCCGACAGTGATGTAGGTTAGATGCTCGTCGATCCATGCGCCGCAGTTGTAATAGTCGGTCCCATTTTCGCTCTTGTGGAGCGCAGCGTGCGTGTGCCCGCAGAAGATTCGCGCGGCCTTGTGATGGCGAGCATGGGCGAGAGCGCCCGCGGCCACTTTGGATGACAGCCGCAGCCAGCGCGTGTTCAACCGGTCGAGAAAACGCGTGAGCACCTTATTCTTGGAATCCAGCTTTTGCAGTTGCAGGTAAAGCAGCGTTCCGACCCAGTAGCTGAGGTGCACGTTGCTGACGGAGAAGCCGTCGAACTGATGTCCGTGGATAGCGATGTGGCGCTGGCCCAGGTAATTCCATTGATACTCCTGGTACACGCGCACGCCCACGAGGTGCGACATGATTTCGGCCAGGCCGTGATCGTGATTGCCTTCCACCCAAACCACTTCGATGTGCCGCTTGGGATTCGAAAGTTTGCGGATATAGCCGAGGAATTTCCAGTGTTCTTTCTTGAGGCGGCCGAAATTGAGATCGGCGAAGATGTCGCCCAGCAGGATGAGGCGCCGGTACGAGTTTTGCTGCAACACGCGGAGCGCCTCACGCGCGCGGCTCATATCGGCGCCGAGGTGCAGATCCGACAAGATCAGCGTGTCGCATTGCCCAGGCATGACACACAAATTGTTTCGAAAGATTGTTACGAGGTGATGAATTGGGTACTAAAGAGATGTAGAGGGGTAACCCGCGGGTAATCAGATCGGAGCGCCGTATAGCTCAATCTCCACCGGATCAATCGACTGGAATGGCTTATCCGGCGCCGATTTCAGCGCCCCCGGTCAGTGGGCCGGCGGAACGTATTCCTTTGGAGGGGCGGCGCCCTCGCCGAAGAAAAACGTTTCCATCTGCTTGACGATCACTTCCTGATCCTGTTTGCGGGCCGGGTTCAGGCGATATTCGTTGAGCAGCATCTTGCAGAATTCCATCCACTGATTCCACGCCTGCTGCGAGACGTGTTCGTAGATTCTCTGGCCAAGTTCGCTGTCAAAAGGAGGTTCGGGAAGACCGGGCAGTTGCTGTTTCAATTTTGCGCAGAGAACGGTTCGTTCGGGCATAAATTTTTCTTTTGAAATTATCGCACACGCTGCGCGCACGGAGACGAAACTCCGCCGCGAAAGAAAAGAAGAAGTCATTGCGCGGAGGGATCACCCCGCGAATTCAGCACGAAGCGGAGAGAGCGCGTGAGCAGGGAACGAGGCACGCCGTCGGCCAGCGCGACTGGAAATTGCGAAATTTCTATTGACAAATTACATACGCATGGCAATATCTTGTGTCAGGACAGCTGCTCATACCACAAGTTGAGTAGCCCGGGCATCAAGGTGCCCTGTCGAGAACCTTGGGAGAACAAATCGTTCAAACGGAGGAATGCTTCATGGCAACCAAGAAGAAAGCCGCCAAGAAAAAGAAACACTAAGCGGACGATGCTCGTCCAGAAATCCCCAGAGCCTCCCAAGAGAAGCACCTCTCGGGAGGCTTTTCCGTTGCAGGTACAGCTTCAGGGCGGCCCAGGAAACACGACGGCTAGAGATGAGACGGGCTACCTCATGTTTCAGGGCTTCAATCCTGGCCGGGGACAGGCGCGGGAACGGTATTTACTGCAACGCCAAGATCGCCGCCGCAATAGGGACAGAACTTGTCGCCGGGATTCACGCCATGCTGACAGTGCGGACACACAGGGTTTAAGCGATAGCGGCATCGCGGACAAAAACCAAAGCTGGGTTCCACGACGGTGCGGCATTGTGGACAGTTCAGCAATCGCGGCTTGCGCAAGATGAAATACAGGACGATGCCAAGCGCGTTGGGAATGAAGATTGCGAGCAGCGTCCAGAGAGCCCGGCTCATGCCGCGGCGGCCGGCATCGCAGTTCACGTAGCCAATGAGCAGGACGTAGCATGCCAGTATAGTTCCCGCGACGATTGCGAGCAAAATCATTACCAGCACCGGAGGAGCGGTTTTGTCGTGATGCGTCACGAACATCAGCACCGAGAAAATTCCTACAAACGCGAGACCCGCGAGAAAGTATGCCCACGGCGAGATGCTCCGGATCTCGTCCATGAAACTTGTCGATGATTCATTGTTGACTGCCATAAAAACCTCCTCGGATCCCGCCAAAATCAATTCCGCTACACCGTTTCGCAATCACCCGTGGTAGGGGCCGTTGCCATCCGCCAGGTGGGTCCCGCGGGCGAGCAGGAGAATGCCCGCTAAAAGCCCCGGCATGAAACAAAGGACCGCAAAGGGGATCTCCCATACCGGGGGAGAAAGCCTTGTCTGCTGCCCAACCCATGCCAGTCCGCTCCAGAGCACGGCCGTTGTGAAGGCCGTGCAGAGCGTCACGGCCGCGCAGCAAATCGAGATCACCCAGACGCGTTCCTGGCAGCGCTGCAGTTCCCGCGCCCTCTGGCGGACTCGCATCTGTGTCGTGGATACCAGATTTGCGCCCGCCGTGATTGATATTGCGCGCAAGGTCTGAATCGTCTGCCGGGAATTCTCGGCGAACTCGCGACATGCCGGACAGAACTCCAGGTGCGACGCCAGCCAGGATTGCTCTTTGCCGGAGATACCGTCCGGACCAGATAAAGCAATCAGCAACCGCGCTCGTTCATGAATATCGGAGTTCACAGGCGGGCTCCTTTCAGCAACGGTTCGAGAGCGCTCAGACCGCGATAGATCCGTGACTTCACGGTGCCGAGGGGCGCGCCGGTCACCTGAGCAATCTCTTCGAGCGACATACCTTCCTGGAAACGGAGCACCAGGGCTTCGCGGTATTCGGGAACGATATGCAGCATTCCGGAGGAAATCTGTTCGTTCAGTTCATGTTGCATCGTCAAATCAAGCGCGGATGGTTGCCCGGTAGCGGGAATGTCGAGCGGGGCAACATCGTCTTCATTAGCCGGGCTGTCGAGGCTCACCGGTTGTTTGCGGCGCAGATGGTCAATGAACAGGTTGCGGGCGATTGTAAAAAGCCAGGTGCTGAACTGGTGGCGGGCATCGTATTGGCTGCCACGCTCGAGCACGCGAATCCAGGTTTCCTGAAAAAAGTCCTCGGCCAAATCCCGGCACCCGGTCAAATGCACGAGATAGCGCAGGAGACGATGTTGGTATTTCTCAATCAGGTGGTCAAACAGATCGGGATCGCGACGTTTGAGTCCACGAGCGATCTCGGTGTTTTCATCCGGCATCGCACTCACGAAATAGCAGACTGTCGCGTTCATGCTACCGATAGATACGGGGAAAGGCCAAGAAAAGACGCTGGCGGGCGGGGGGATCTTCTTCCGTCCTCTAAGCCATTGATAAGGCTGAGAAAGGGCTTGTTACGGAATCGGGCTTTCTGGGCCCGATTTGCGGCAGGGAATCGCCCAACGTCGGGCGCGTAATAAGTGTGACGGTGGTTCGTGCTGGGGCGGTTGCAAGCTGGCCGGCGACGGATCGCAAGCCGGAAACACTCCGGGCTCGACGCGCAGGACAGGGCTCTGCACTTGCACAGGATGGCAACTTTGTACTTTTGGGGGTTGTCGCAGCGGCGCGGGTCGTGCTAGAAACGGCTATATAACCGTGACGGAAACTGTCTCCATGGCCCCACGAAAAAAAGCGCTGAAACGAGGAGGGCGCAACGCTGAAATCATTATTCCCGACAAGCTCTATTTCCGCATCGGCGAAGTGGCACGGCTGTGCCGCCTTCCGGCCTACGTGCTGCGCTTCTGGGAAACCGAATTTCCGCAACTCAAACCTGTAAAGGGAAGCACGGGTCAGCGAATGTATCGCAGGCGCGACGTGGAGTCGGTGGTGCGGATCAAGAAGTTGCTTTATGAGGACGGATTTACAATTGCTGGCGCGCGCGTGCAACTGCGTGAGGAGAAGACCGAACGCAGCCAAACGGCGCTGCCGTTCCCGCTGAATCCAGCCAAGAACGTTGCGTATCTGCGCAACGAGTTGCAGCAGATCCTTCACATCCTCTCAGCGCGCCACTGAGGCTTCTTCGCATTCCAGAGCGCGTTCTGCGCCATTGGCTGCGCTGTCACAGTCGTTCCCAAATTACTTTGCTATAAGGTTAATAGACCCATGCTGTCACGATACGACCGTTGGATGTACGAGTGGGAAACCCGGCTTACGTCCGTAGACAATAACCGCGTAGTGCGACCGCTGGACTGGGGCGTCGAATGGACACGCGATTGGCCGGAACGGAACGGCGGGCCGGCGGGAACAGACTCGCGTTCTCTGGTGGAGTATTTTTCGCGCTTCAACGACCGGATCATCCAGACGAGCGACGAGTTCTATTCCTATCGCACGCCGGCGGATTTCCGGCTGGAGCGGCGCGAGGTGAAAGTCTTCAGCACGCGCGAAGTTCCCGACCCGAGGCTGGAAGAGAAGGTTCGCGACACATATGCGGATTTTTTGCGCTTCACCTCGCCGGTCGCGACTCCGTATCCGGAGAACAATCTGGCCAACGCCCGCTGGTTCCCCGCCCGCGGACGGCGCGCGGTTGTGCTGCTGCCGCACTGGAATTCCGACGCGCTCCACTACACGGGTCTCTGCCAGGTGCTGAACTGGCTGGGCATTGCGGTGTTGCGGCTCAGCATGCCGTATCACGACATCCGCCGGCCAGCTGAAATTGACCGCGCCGATTACGCGGTGTCCGCCAACATCGGTCGAACGCTCGATGCCACGCGGCAGGGCGTCATCGACGTGCGCTCGTGCCTTGACTGGCTGGAGGCGCAAGGCTACAGCCGTTTGGGCATCGTGGGCACGAGCCTGGGTTCGTGCTATGCGTTTATTGCCACGGCGCACGATCCGCGCATTCGCATTGCGGCGTTCAATCACGCCTCAACATACTTTTCCGACGTAGTCTGGCACGGGCAGTCGACGCGGCATATCCGGCAGGGGCTGGAGCCATCGATCGGCGAGGACGACCTGCGACACGTGTGGCGCGCGGTCAGCCCGGCCGTTTATTTCGAGAAATTCTCGCGCTGGCCGCGGCGCTCGCTCATCATTTACGCAAAGTACGATCTGACCTTTTTGCCGCAGTTTTCGAAACAGATCGTGGAAGAGTTTGCGAACCACAAACTGGATTACAAAGCCGTTGTGCTCCCCTGCGGGCATTACACGATGGGCGAGACGCCATACAAATACATGGACGGCTGGCAGTTGGCTAGCTTCCTGCGAACGGCGTTCGAAACCGCGCCCTAGGCGCCCTGCTCTGACGCCTGTTCAAAGTCGACTTTCGCAGAACGCGCAGACTCTCTGCATGCTGATAAATCCTGAGAGGCTAACGTCGGGCGCCAGATAGTTCTTTTGCGCGGGCTCTTCTCTGGTCAGGTCCGTACTCAAGTACTTCTTGTTATCATCCGGAAAAACTGTGACGACGACCGCATCGGGTCCAAGCTCCTCTTGCGCCATCAACGCAGCCAGGAAGTTGCAGCCGGAAGAAATGCCAACGGCGAGTCCGAGCCTGGAGGTGAGCTTCTGAGCCATGATGATCGAGTCGCCGTCAGAGACTGCTATTACTTTATCGAGCGTTGAGAGATCGACGATCGCAGGAATGAATTCATCGGAAATTCCCTGAATGCGGTGTTTGCCCACCTTGTGGCCAGTTGAAAGCGTCGGCGACTCAGCCGGTTCCACGGGATGCACTTTGACTCCCGGATTCCGGCTGCGGAGGAACCGAGCCACACCCATAACCGTGCCACCGGTGCCGACTCCGGCGACAAAAGCATCGGGTTGAAGCCCGACCCTTTCCAGTTGAGCCCATATCTCGGGGCCGGTGGTTGTTGCGTGCGCTTCGGTGTTGGCTTCGTTCGAAAACTGGCGTGGAAGAAAGACATCCTTCCGGGCCGCGGCCATCTCTTCGGCCATTCGGATACTGCCGAGAAAGCCGCCTTGTTCCTTAGTGACTGCCACGACCGAGGCGCCGTAGCTCCGAATCAGATCCTTGCGTTCGTGGCTCATCCAATCCGGCATGAAGATCGTGACCGGATGTCCGAGGGCGCGCCCAAGGGCTGCAAATGAAATGCCGGTGTTGCCGCTGGTAACCTCGGTTATTGTGTCGCCGGGGCGAAGGGTTCCCGATGCGTATGCCCTTTTCAGAATGTGCAGGGCCATTCGGTCTTTAATGCTTCCCGTCAGGTTCAGTTGCTCGCACTTCGCATAGATGGTGCGACGACGACCTGCATAAGAAAACTCAATGCCCAGGAGGGGCGTATTTCCGATCAAGCCGGCAAGTTCGGTCAAGTTCTTTGTAGCGGCGGCGAGTTCCTCGTGGTGCTTCGATGGGGTCGACAACAATTCGGTCATCTGGGGGTCTTTGCGTGACGGGGATTTCTAATTAGAAACGAAATCATGAGACGAAAACAGCGATATTGTGGCAGCCGGACCTGTAAGCCGAATTCTGTCTGCCGTTGCCGGCAGGACGATCATTCCTCTGGGCCGCGCATTACTGCGCGGCTCTAGCGACCTACCCGGAGGTTTGGCGCACCGAGCCAGCACGCGTCCCGCCGTCGCTGCAAAATCTTCATGCAGGTCCGCCGCAAGTTCATAAAACCATAAAGAGCTTGCAGCGGCGGCGAGACTTCCTCCCTATTTGGTCTTGCTCCGTGTGGGGTTTGCCCTGCCCGCGTCATTACTGCCGCGGCGGTGCGCTCTTACCGCACCTTTTCACCCTTACCTGAGCCTTACGGCCGGGGCGGTATATTTTCTGTGGCACTTTCCGTCGAACCGGCTTGAACCAGCCCTCCCGGACGTTATCCGGCACACTGCTCTGCGGAGTTCGGACTTTCCTCTGCCTTACGACAGCGATCGTCCGGTCCGGCTGCCTACAAATTGATTATAGTGCAGGCATCGGGCACGGCGGATGATGTTTTCCTATTCCTTGGGCGCAAGGAAGAACGGATAAATCAGCAGGGCCACGCCAATCAGCAAGGGAATCAGTCCGACAAGATAGACCGGCCCGTCGCCGTGGTCCGCAACCCCATGCAGAAACACCATTAGACCAATGCCGACCGCGGTCGTGATCAAGCCGCCCAGCTTCATCCCCTCCAGACGGCGCCTTGCGGCGTTCTTCTCCTGCTCGCGCATCAGTTCGAGCGCACTCCTGGCCCCCTCGCCTGAACTCTCCGCGATCTTCTTCAACGTCTCACTCCTGTAGTATGTTTCTCTCTCTTTGCGGCGCGCATCAGACCATGACGCCACCGCCAGGAATGAGAACAGCGCAATACTGCCAACGACGGGTATAGCGATAGCGACCACCCCGACGTCCATGTTGTCTGCATAGAATGCCACGGTCACCTCCTTGAGATTTCCTCTTTTCGTCCGGTAAGACCGCTCTCCGTCCTCTCCGGTTGCATATTTTTTTTTGGGTGCACCCTCGGGCGACAAATGGACGAAAATAATGCAACCGGCGCCAGCGACGTCGTGTCGTACCTTAATGAGGCAGGGTGCAGCGTGAGCGACGATCAAGCGGCTGTCGAGCGGGTGCTGGCGGGAGATATTTCCGCCTTTGAGGAAATCGTCCGCCGCTGGCAATCTCCGCTCATCAACCTCGCATACCGTTTTTGCCGCGACCGCGGCCGCGCCGAAGAAATGGCGCAGGAGGCCTTTCTCCGCGCATACCGCGGCCTCGGGCAGTGGCGGAAGGACGCCGCCTTCTCAACGTGGTTGTTTGCGCTAGCTGCCAATCTCTATCGCTCGGAGCTGCGCCGCGTTCCAGCCCGCGCTGTTTCGATTGACGATGTGCGTGAGCCAGCGGACTCGCGCGCCTCCGATGGCGGCCTCGAAGAGCGCGACCGGGACATGGCCGTGCGGCGTGCGGTTTCCGCTCTGCCGGCCAAGTATCGTGATGCGCTGATCCTCTTCTACTTTTATGAGATGGACGTTCCCGCCGCGGCGCGCACCCTCGGTCTGCCAGAAGGCACATTGAAGGCGCGGCTATTTCGAGGCCGGGAGATTCTGCGCGGTAAACTTCCGCGCGTACTGTCTGTGCCACGATTGAAGGAGGCGTGATGCTCAACGGAGACAAAATGGACGACGCCGAAATGGACCGCATTCTTTCCAGGCAGGATGAAATACAGCTCTCGTCGGGCTTCGCCGCCTCCGTCATGGAGGCCGTGCGCCGCGAAGCTGCCGCCCCGCCGCCCATTCCATTTCCTTGGAAGCGTGCCTTGCCCCTCGGCGCCTTGGCAGCGATTACCCTAATTCTGACCGTGGTGGTGTCCGTCTTCGCGGCTACGCATCCGGGCAGTGGATCCGTTGCTCCAAACCTCTCTCTCAGCCCTGTACATTTGCTCTCAGAGAACGGGCTTGGCTCCGCACTAATCTGGACAGGTGTCGCTCTGCTCGCAGCCTTCGTCTCCGTCAAGTTCTCAATGCGGCTCGCCGGGAGAACGTGAGGTCAACCGAACCCCACGCTTCGTCAGCGTCCGATAACCGGCGGCTGGCTATGGGATGAGGTTTCTTCCTGCTCCGCTTCCAGTCGGCCACTAAAAGCTCGCAAGTCATTGATTTTCAAATATTTTATGTCTAAGTCCTTTTTTCTCAAAGACCTGGCGCGACGAGCCGCGTAAATCTTTAACTTATAAAGACCGACATCAAGGGGGAGTTTGCCTGCGAGCACAAATCTGACGATTTCCTTTTGACGAGCCTGTCTCGACCTCCTGCTAAACTCCCCATAGCGCTGCGCCACGTCGACGCGACCGTCAGTCCGCAGCAAACCGCAATGCACACTACCGAGGCCATCAAGATCGCGCTCCAGTCGCTTTGGGCAAACAAGCTGCGCTCGGCGCTGACGCTGCTCGGCGTCGTGATCGGTGTGGCTGCGGTCATCGCCGTGGTCACCTTCGTCAACGGAATCAACGGCTATGTAGCGGAGAAGATCCTCAACCTGGGCGCGGACGCGTTCATCATGTGCAAGGTTTCGCCGGCGACCACGAACATTGACCACTACCTGGAAGCCATGAAGCGCAAAGACCTGACCATGGACGATTACCGCGCGGTGCGGGAGGGGTGCAAGCTTTGCTCGTACGTGGGAGCCTACGCTTTCAAACTCACGGGCCATGTGAAATACGGCGAGCATTCGCTCAGTGACACGATGGTGTGGGGAATGACTCCGGCGGTTGCGGTGACGCGGGACATCGATATCGATGCGGGGCGCATGGTTGGAGAATCGGATCTGGAACATGACGCGCCCGTGGCCGTGGTCGGCACCGATGTTGTGGACAACCTGTTGCCGGGTGTCGATCCTATCGGCAAGGAAATCCGGATCGACGGCTGGATTTACCGGATCATCGGCGTCGGGAAAAAGAAGGGCTCGACGCTGGGGCAAAGCCTGGACAATTATGTGTTCTTGCCCATGACGTCGTGGATGAAACAGTATGGCACTCGCGACATGAACATGCGGATTTCGGCGAAGACCGCAGGCGAGGGACCCATGATGGACGCGACCATGGACGAAGCGCGGGTGATCCTGCGGGCGCGGCGACACGATCCTCCGGACAAAGCCGACTCGTTTGACATGGAGAATAACAGCAACCTGATGAGCATCTTTGCTGGCCTGACGGGGACATTTTTTGTGGCGATGATCGGAATTGCTGCGATTTCCATGGTCGTCGGCGGGATCGTGATCATGAACATCATGCTGGTTTCAGTCACGGAGCGGACCCGGGAAGTTGGCATTCGTAAGGCCATGGGGGCCCGGCGTTCGGATGTGCTACTGCAGTTCCTGATCGAGGCGGTGATTCTGTCTTTGGTGGGCGGCATGGTTGGCGTGCTTCTTGGCATCGGAGTAGCGAAGGGCGTCACGCTAGCGGTCGGAATGCCTTCCGTGATCAAACTCTGGGCAGTCTTTGCGGGGCTGATTGTGGCCGCAAGTGTCGGTGTGTTTTTCGGCGTATATCCGGCGCGGCGAGCCGCGACGCTTGACCCGATCGCGGCCCTACGTTTTGAGATGTAGCGTCGAGATCTTGCTCGGCGTCTCGGCGGTGAAATGGTTTTGATCTGAATGATTGGCACAAGCGAATTCGGTGAAATCATCACGATGGCGTTGGACACCATCCGCAGCAACAAGATGCGGTCCGGTTTGACCGTTTTGGGGATCGTGATTGGCGTTGCGGTGGTCATCGGGATTTCATCGATCGTACGCGGGCTCAATGACAACGTCAGCAGCATGATCAGCAGCATGGGATCGAACATCATCTTTGCCTTTCACATGCCCATCACTTTTGGCCCCCCAACCGAAGAGTTGCGCACGCGCAAAGAGCTGACCTTTGAAGATGCGGAGGCCATGAAAGACTTGCCGCACGTCAAGGCCGTTACCGCTGGGGTTCGTTATGTCGAACCACAGTTTGGCAGCGGGACGTATGTGGTGAAGTACGGTGACCGCAAGGCTAAGCAAACAATTCTGGAAGGCGATAACGCGTCCGCCAAGGACGTTTTCGATCTGAACATGACATCGGGCCGCTGGTTCAGCGAGATCGACGACGAGCGGCGCGCATCGGTGATCGTCCTTGGGGCGGACACCGCGGAGGAGCTATTCGGGTCGTCCGATCCGGTGGGCAAGGAAATCAACATCGAAGGCCAATTGTTCCAGGTAATCGGCGAAATCGAGAAGGTGAAGAGTGCGTTCGGAGGCGGCAAGAATCCGGACGACAACAAGGTCTTTTTCCCGCTGGCAACGATGCGCAAACTCCACCCCGAACTCAAGCAGCACTTCATCAGCGTTAAGGCAACTTCGCACGCCGATATGCCAAAAGCGGTCGACGAAATGCGCGAACTTCTGCGGCGCCGCCGACGCGTACCACCGGATAAACCGGACAATTTCGCCGTCTTCACCCAGGACTCTCTGTCCGATATATGGAACCAGATCACGCAGGCGGTATTCATTTTTATGTTTGCCGTTTCGAGCGTGGCCCTGATTGTGGGCGGTGTGGGCGTGATGAACATTATGTTGGTGTCCGTAACCGAGCGCACGCGGGAAATCGGAATACGCAAAGCTATCGGCGCCCGCAAGCGCGACGTGCTGCTGCAATTCACGCTCGAAGCCATTACACTCACGGCGATCGGCGGTGTTTTGGGTGTGCTACTGGGCGCGATCATCACGTACGTGATCCGGATGGTTTGGGACTCGCTGCCGGCCAGCATGTCGGTGTTTTGGGCGGCCTTCGGGTTTCTCTCCGCCGCCGCCGAGGGCCTCCTGTTCGGAATCTACCCGGCATGGAAAGCTGCGAATCTGGACCCGATCGAGTCGTTGCGCTACGAGTAGGCGAAACGCTGAATGCATCTCTCGCTAAGAATTTTGCCGGACGCGGCGGTCGCCGCTGGCACTTTGGGCTGCCTGTTTTATTACGGCCTGGCCTTACTTGGAACCGCGAGTTTCCTGGGAACGCGTCGGAAGCCGGACCCGCATTCGTCGGCCGCACTGCCTCCTATTTCCATCCTCAAGCCGCTGAAAGGCATCGATCCCCACCTTTGGGAGAGCCTTTGCAGTCACGCGGAGCAGCAGTATCCGGAGTTCGAACTGATCTTCGGTGTCAGTGACCCTGCCGATCCTGCGTCCGAAATCGTGCGCAAATTGCAAGCAAGATATCCCGGCTGTCCGATCAAGTTGGTTGTTTGCGATCGTATCCTCGGGTCGAATATCAAGGTGAGTAATCTGGCCCAGATGTTGGCCCATGTTCGCTACGAAATTTTGCTCGTCAACGACAGTGACATCCGCGTTGCGCGGGATTATTTGCGCCAAGTCGCCGCCCCGCTCAGCGACCCGCGGATCGGCCTCGTGACCTGCCTTTACCGCGGAATAGCCGCAAATACGCTCGGCTCGCGTCTTGAGGCCCTGGGAATCAGCACCGATTTCGTGCCCGGTGTGCTGAGCGCGAGATTCCTTGAAGACGGTCTTCAATTTGGGCTTGGCTCAACGCTCGTTTTTCGTAAAGGAGACCTTGCCGCAATTGGTGGCTTCGAATCGATTCTCGACTACCTTGCCGACGACTACGAACTCGGGCGCCGCATCGCTGCTCTCGGCAAGCGCGTCGAACTCAGCGCCACAACCGTCGCGACCTTCCTTCCTCCATATACCTTGCGGGAATTCTGGCAGCATCAACTGCGTTGGTCGCGCACTATTCGCGATGCCCGCCGCTGGGGCTATCTCGGTTTAGCGTTCACTTTTGGGTTGCCGTGGTCGTTGGCAGCGCTGGTCATCTCAGCCGGAACAGCCTGGGCGTGGACTCTTTTCGCTTTCACGGTGGGTGCTCGGCTTGCAGTGGGTCTCAGCACTTCGTTGGCGGTACTTCAGGATCGTGGGACTCTGCGGAACATTTTCCTGCTGCCGATACGGGATTTGATCGCCCCTATCGTCTGGGCCACCGGCCTGATGGGCAACCGAATTCGCTGGCGGGGCGACGAATTCTATCTAAAGGAAGGGCGCCTCTCCAGGATCATGTCGAAGGCCTCCGACTGACAGGAACTTCTCATTCAACTTGCCGGGATCCGAGCGGCTTGTGCTGCGATTTCTTGCTTCTTAATGCGCTACGTTCGGTTGGTTTGAATAGATTGTTTTACCACCGCGACGAGCAACCACATAACTGGTGAGTCCCTTCAATACTGACGGATCTTCCTGGTCGGTCCACAGAAAAACGCGGGCCGCCCCGTTCCACATCGCACTCAATGAATCGCTGCCTATGAAGACCGGCGGCGCATCCGGAAACTGCGTGCCGTACCACATGTTGCCTCCGGGGGCATGCAAGCTAAGTAAGTGGTACGCGCCATAGAAATTCAGCGTGGATGCATTTTCGTAAAGACCGGTCGCTACAACCACGTCGCCTGGCCGATACTGTTCCTGAATCGCCAGCGCCAGGTCCCTCGAAGAGAGAATCGGCGAAAAAATTCCGAATGCGCTGTGCACACAGGCCAAGACGACCACCATCATCACCGCCAACGCTGCGTTCGCGGCTCCCGCTCGCCCCGCGCGACGCAGCCACCAATTCGCAGCGGTACACACCAGGAACGCCAGCGAAAATCCAAACAGCGGGAGCCGGAACGCACCCATTGCCTGCGGCGTCAGATCGAGGAAGTGTCCAAACGAAAGCGCATAGTCTTGAGGATTCTTCCTGAGCAAGTCTGAAAGATCGGTACCGGGAACTGGGGCTTTCGAAAACCAGAGCAACGCGAATCCAACTGCCGCAATCGCGACACCCAACCCGAGCAACACCGCCGACGAAATCTTCCCCGCATGCCGTTCGCGGCTGCTCGGGGCCGATTGCCGCTCTCGTGCCAGGCATCCGCCCACCAGCAGCGCCATCCCGGGAATCGCGGGGATCGTGTAGTACTCCTGCCGCGTCGAAAAACTGAAGAAGCCGACGATTACAATGCTCCACAGAAAAAACAAAAGATACGCTTGTTGCCGGCGAGACATTTGCGCGCGAAAATCACTCCACCGCCGGGGCACCTGCTGCAAGGCCTGGGGCAGGAATACGGTCCACGGAATGAGCCACAAAACCAGCAACGCCCAGAACAGCAGGAGGGGAACGGTGTCGTAATCCCTGGGCATGCGCGTACCCAGGAAGCGCTTAACATGTTCGTTGATGAAATAGAACCACAGAAATCCGCGGACGTGGCCCTGCGGAGGATTCCGCAGCCCGGCTAGTATGTGCCAAGGCGCCCCGACTGCCAGGAATACCAGCGTGCTCGAACCCAGGCGCAGTTTGAGCAGGTGCCGCAGATTGCCAGTCAGCAGCAGGTAGAGACCGATCGCGCCTGCCGGAAAGACCAACCCGATCAATCCCTTGGTCAGAACATTGAGAGCACACACCGCGGCCAAGCCCCAGCAAACGGCGCGTGAGGGCTTCGACTGCTCGAGCGATGCCAGAAAGAACCAGAAAGTGAGTGTCAGCCAGAACCCCACCAGCACGTCGGGAATCAGAAAGCGCGTGAACAAATACGGCCCCAGCGCCGTTGCCAGCACCAGTCCCGCGTCAAATCCGCCCTGGCCTCCCAAGGCCCAGCGTCCCAGACCATAGGTCGCCAGAATCGTGGCGAGAACGCCCAGCATGAGCGGAAACCGTGTGCTCGATTCACTAATGCCAAAGAGTTTGTAGCTCGCCGCCACACTCCAATACATCAGCGGAGCTTTCTCGAGGTATCGTTCGCCGTTCACATACAACGTGACCCAGTCGTGGCGCTGCAACATCTCGCGTGCCGCTTCCGCGTGCACGGTATCCGCATCATCAAGCAGCGCCGGTCGGGACACACCGGGCATGTAAATCGCGCACCACAAACCCACGAGCAGCAGTACGGCAATCCGCCAGTCCGCAAGATGCAAGTTGGGCCGCTGCGTGGTCTGGTTAGCTGGCTGCTCCGGACCGGGCGTGGCGACAGGTGTCATCACGAAACAACTCATTATACGGTGATGCAGAATCGGACCAATCCGCGGTTGGTGTTCAATCGGCCGCTGCTCCGCGCGAAACGCCGCGTTGGCCAGCCACTTCGCGGTAAATCTCCAGGATTCGCGAAACCGAGCCTGTCCACGAAAATCGCTGCGCCTGTTCGCAGCCGCGCTGTCTCATCCTAGCGCGCACTTCTGCGTCCAGCAGGGCCTGTTGCAGCGCCCGCCGGATTTCGAACACGTTTTCGGGATTCACCATCAGGGCTGCGTTGCCCACCACCTCCGGCAGGCTCGATGTGTTCGAGGTAACTACCGGCGTCCCGTGCGCCATCGCCTCGAGCGGCGGCAACCCGAAGCCTTCGTAGAGCGACGGAAACACGAATACCTCGGCGAGATCGTAAAAGATGCGCAGAACCTCGATCGGAACGAACCCCAGAAAGCGCACATCATGCTGCACGCCGCTCCGCACCACCGTGCGGCGCAGCCGAGGATGGCTCGAAAGATCGTCACCGATGATGATTAGCTTGATATCCTCGAAGCGCTGCTCTTTGGCGAGTTCGCTCTTCAGCGCCGAAAACGCCTCGATGATGCGCACTACGTTCTTATGCGGCCGGATTGCACCCGCATAAAGAATAAACGGGTAATTCACCTGGTAACGCTGCTCGATCAACTGACGATCCGTGTCGTTGGCGTGGCCCTGCAAAAAACGGTCGTCGATCGCGTTGTAGACGACTTCAATTCGCCCGTCGGGAATCGCAAGCAGTTTTTGAATTTCGCTCTTGGTAAATTGCGAAACGGCGATCACCCGTGCTGCGCCGCCCAGCACGCGCCGCGTCAGGTAAGAATGGAGGCGCCGTCGCAGGCTCGAATCTCCGCGCGCGCCGTACATGTGCTCCAGCAAATCGTGCACCGTCACGACGTACGGACAGCTTAGTCCGCGCGGCATCCAGAACAGGTGCGGAATGTGAACTACGTCGCAGTCGAGCCGACGCACAATCGCCCGGAATTCGACGCTCCCTTTGATCGTGTTGTCCGCAGCCGCCAGTGGCACGGCATGAAAGTTCCCCGGTAACGGTCCGTACTCAGCTACCCTCGCTGACGGCCCGACCAGAAAATACCTGGTGTCTCGATCCAGTCGCGCGAGTGTCCGCACTACATTGCGGATGTAGGTGCCGATGCCGAATTCCGTCATGCGACGAATGTCGATGGCGACTTTCACAGAGTGAATTTAATCATAGGGGCGGAGAGTAACACAGGAAATTCACGCTGGGCCGTGAGACTTGGCCATATCGAGTGAAGGGAGCAGCTTGTATCGAGGTGAAAACTACGCATCCCCCGCCTCACTCGGCGTGACAATTTGTAAAAGGCTACGCCCTCGTTTCCGCCTGCGCCCGCGCCCGACGCTCCGCGTACAGCGGGAAATCCTCCGCCAGCGCCAGCACCTGCTTACGAATTCTCGCGAGCGCCGCGACGTTGGTCCGATGATTGAGCGCTTCGGCGATCCAGCGCCCGATCTGGCGCATCTCGGGTTCTTTCATGCCGCGCGTAGTCACGGCCGGTGTGCCAACGCGAATGCCGCTCGGCTTCAGCGGAGGGTTGGTATCGAACGGAATCGCGTTCTTGTTGACCGTGATCGCGGCTTCGCCCAGCGCTTTCTCTGCTTCGCTTCCAAGCATGCCCTTCGCGAAAACGTCCACCAGCATGAGGTGTGTATCGGTGCCGCCAGAGATAATCCGGAAGCCTTCAGCCGCAAGCGTTTCCGCCAGCACTTTAGCGTTCGACACAACCTGCCGCGCGTAGTCGCGAAACTCGGGCTGCATCGCCTCGTGGAAGCATACTGCCTTGGCTGCCATGATGTGCACCAGCGGGCCGCCCTGCATGCCCGGGAACACCGTTTTATCAATCGGCGCGGCGAATTCCTGCTTGCTGAGGATCATCCCCGATCGCGGCCCGCGCAGCGTCTTGTGCGTAGTCGAAGTCACAATCTGCGCGTGCGGCACCGGCGAAGGATGCACGCCGCCCGCCACCAGTCCTGCGAAGTGCGCCATATCCACCAAATAGATCGCACCGACCTTATCCGCAATCTGCCGCATGCGGGCAAAATCAATAATGCGCGGATACGCGCTGCCTCCGCCAATGATCAGCTTCGGCTTTTCCTTTTCGGCAATTTTTTCCAAATCGTCGTAGTCAATCGTCTCTGTTTCTTTTGTCACGCCATACGGAACAATTTTGTACGTCTTGCCGGAAAAATTCAGATGATGTCCATGCGTCAAGTGGCCGCCGTGCGCCAGGTTCAGTCCCAGAATCGTGTCTCCCGGCTGCAACACGGCCGCGTATGCCGACTGGTTCGCCTGCGAACCGGAGTGCGGTTGCACATTGGCGTGCTCGGCGCCAAACAACTGCTTCGCGCGATCGCGGGCCAGGTTCTCCACCACGTCGGTGAACTCGCAGCCGCCGTAATAGCGCCTGCCGGGGTAGCCCTCGGCGTACTTGTTGGTAAAGACTGAGCCCGCGGCCTCCAGCACCGCTTCGCTGACAAAATTTTCCGACGCGATCAGCTCCAGCCCTTCATGCTGGCGGCGCACTTCGTTATCAATTGCGGCGGCAACCTGCGGATCAACTTCGTACAATGGACGCGACATAAACGAATTTTTCATGGAGTTTTACCCGCACTGATTGTAACTCGCTCGCCCATCTTCAACAGAGCGCGCATTGTCTCGAATAGGTAACAGCCGAAGCAAAAGCACAGAAACTGGCGCGCAGCCTGAGAACCGAGGCTCCGGGTTTGGTCTTAGTCGCTATAGAAAGCGGTCCGCGGTATTAAAACGCTACCGTTACAAGGCGCGCCGTCCGCGCGCCGGTATTCGTCAGCGCATGCGTAAGCCCTGCGGGCACCCACATTACGTCGCCTGCTTTGAGCTTCCAGGACGTCGACCCTTTGCCCTCCACGTCGCTGCGCAAATCGAGATCGGTGACGGCTACCATCAGGTGCGGCCCTTCGTGATGGTGGCTCGGAACCGTCGTCCCTGGCTCGAGGTCAACATCGGAAACGCGCACGGTATCTTTAACCATGAGAACCTTGGTATGTCCTCCGGGAAAGGTTTTGCCACCGCCTTCCGGCGGCCACCGGGATTGCGTCTGCCGCAACTTCTCATCCTGTAGCAATTCGATCGTCACGTTGCGAAAGGGCTGGTCCGAAAGATTTCGTGCTACGTGGGCGAAGTTCCCGTCCGTAAATCGCACATCTCCATCGGTGAGCTTGACTTCCACCGGGGCCTTGCCTTCCACTTCATTCGAGATGTGAGCATCGCCGAGGGTAACGAAGATGTAGTCGTGGCGATGCCGGTGCAACAGCGTGGCGGCGTGAGGAGCCACCTCCACCTTGAATACCCGCACAGATTCGTTTTCGAGTACGAGATGATGCGAAGGTTCAGACGTGATCTCGACTTCGGGAGACGTTTGTGCAGCCAAAAGCGGGATCAGGAGAAAAAACAGCAATACCCGTTCCATGACAGCCGATTGTAGCACCGAGGAAAAGGCCCGAGAATACGTAGCGAGGGGATCAGGCGCTGTAGACAATTTTCCCGCTGACAATAGTCGCCACAACTTTTCCCGTCAGGTGCCATCCGTCAAAGGGCGTGTTCTTCGCCTTCGAAAGTGACTTGGCTGCATCGAATGTCCACTTTTTCCTGGGATCGAAAATCGTGACGTCGGCAAACGATCCAGGCGCCAGCGTGCCTCGCCCGCGCAGATCGAAACAGCGCACCGGACCTGCCGTAAACAGCTCGACAATCCTCTGCAGTGGAACTCGTTTCCCCATGTGCAACCGCGTGATCGCCAGCGCCAGCGCGGTTTCCAGTCCCGTAATACCGAAGGCAGCGCGCTCGAATTCCATCTCTTTCTCGTGAGCCGCGTGCGGAGCATGGTCCGTCGCGATTGCGTCCGCTGTGCCATCGGCCAGTGCCACCAGAATGGCCTCGCGATCGGCGGCCGAACGCAGCGGCGGATTCATTTTGTAATTGCTATCGTAGTCGCGCATGTCCTCTTCGGTCAGCGCAAAATGGTGCGGCGTGACCTCGAATGTAATCCGCGCCTTGGCGCGTTTGCCGCGCCGCAATGCCTTCAGTGCGTCGGCTGTCGAAACATGGGCGATGTGGAGGCGCGTGTTGGGAATCTGCATCGCCATTTGGACGTCGCGCTCGACGATATTAGCTTCCGCCGCGGCCGTCATGCCGCGCAACCCGAGCCGAAACGACCGCGCCCCGGCGTGCATCGAGCAGTGTTCCGTCAGGCGCGTGTCCTCCGCGTGCTGAACGACCGGAAAGTTCAACTCGCCGCCAAGAACCAAAGCCTCGCGCATAACGCGGTCGTCGAGGATCGGCTTGCCGTCATCGGTAACCGCGACGGCGCCTGCGCTTTGCAAGGCGCTGAAGTCGGTGAGCACGGCGCCCTTGCTTGCTCGCGTGGCCGCCGCGATTGGAAAGACGTTCACAACGGCGCCGCGCGCAGTCTCCCGCAGCCACGTCACCCAATCGGCCGAATCGACCACCGGAGCTGTATTCGGCATGGTGCAAACCGAAGTGAAACCTCCGGCTGCCGCTGCCGCTGTGCCGGTTGCGATCGTCTCCTTGTGCTGTTGCCCGGGCTCGCGCAGGTGCACGTGCAGGTCAATGAAGCCTGGCGCAACAATCAGGCCTCGGGCATCGAAGCGGTGATCCGCGCCTTTGATCTTTCGCGGAGCCGCAACTTCGGCCACACGTCCATCCTTCAACAGGATGTCCATGGGCGCATCGATGCGCCCCGCCGGGTCAATCACGTGCCCGCCGTGGATCAGCAGATTCCCTTTATCATCAGTCTTCAAGCTTCGTCCTGTGAATTCGCCTCAGCTAATCTCTTAGAGATTCACATCCATGTACCAAAGAAGAAAACGCCACGAAACTGTCTTATCGCATCTTGCCCATCGCGCGCGCCAGGATCGCCATGCGGGTTGGCACCCCGTTGTGCACTTCCTCGAGGATGCGCGCCTGCCGTCCGTCCGCCACTTCACTCGTCAGTTCGAGTCCACGAATAATCGGACCGGGGTGCATCACGAACGCATCTTTTTTCGCCGTTTTCAGCCGCGCCGGCGTCATCTGGTAACGAGCAATATATTCCGGCAGATCGATCTTCATACCGGCCAGTCGCTCCTTTTGCACGCGCAGCAACATGACGACATCGGTTCCGCGCAGCGCATCTTCAATGTGGCGCGTCACGCGAACGCCTGGAGCGATGGTCGCGGCAATGTCAGGCACGAGTTCCGGTGGACCGCACAAAATAATCTTGACGCCGAACTTCGAGAGCAAGTGACAAGCCGAACGCGCCACCCGGCTGTGAAAAATATCGCCGATAATGGCCACTTGCAGCCCTTTGAAACTCTTCTTGTTGCGCAGAATCGTGTAGGCATCCAGCAGCGCCTGCGACGGGTGCTCATGCAGGCCGTCTCCCGCGTTAATGACCGGGACGTCAATATGGTGCGCCATCACCTGCGGTGCGCCAGCGTTCGGATGCCGGATCACAATCGCATCGGCGCCCACCGCCCGCAGCGTGTATCCAGTGTCGAGAAGCGACTCGCCTTTCTCGATGCTCGAGCCGCTCGCCTGAATCAGCACCGTATGCGCCCCAAGCGCCTTGGCTGCGATTTCAAAGGAGCTGCGTGTGCGCGTCGAAGCTTCGTAAAAAAGCAGCACGATGCGCCGTCCTTTGAGCAACGGGCGAGGCCGGTCCGGATTCATTCGCCGGGCAAGCTTCAGAATTCTCAAGATCTCGGCAGCTTCCAGATGCTCGATGCCGAGCAGGGAACCGCGGGCGGCATTCATAGTCGTTTACTTTTTTCCATCAGCAGAACTTTTTCCGCATCGTCCACTTCGCGAAGTTTTACTTCAATAATTTGATTGTCCGTCGTTTGCACAACGCGGCCGATGAACGATGCCTCAATCGGCAGCTCACGATGCCCCCGGTCGATCAGCACGCACAATTGCAGGCGCCTCGGGCGGCCCTCATGGAACAGAGCGTCCATGGCGGCTCGCGTAGTGCGGCCGGTATAGAGCACATCATCTACCAGCACCACGTTCTTCCCGGCAATCGAAATCCCGATCGCACTCTTCTGCACGATTGGTTTCACGTCGAGAGTCGAAAGGTCGTCGCGATAAAGGGTGATGTCGAGCGTTCCTACCGGCACCGGTCGTTTTTCGATGCGCTGAATGATCCGCGCCAGTCGCTCCGCCAGAGGAACGCCCCGGCGCCGGATGCCGACGAGCGCTAGGTCATCGCTGCCGTTGTTCTTTTCAAGAATCTCGTGCGCCAGCCGGATCAGCGTGCGCTCCACTTCGGAGGCCGACATGAGCTGAGCATTCAGATGAATCTCGGCCGGACGAGCTGGCATCTGCGAACTCATAAACGCTGCATCATACCCGTGTAGAAACGTGAGAGCAAGACCACGCGTTAGCCTCGGGGCGGTTGTCGCAGAATGAGCGCCGCCAGCGCGCCGCCCAAAGCTGCCAGCACGACCGAAAATGTCATGCCAAAGAAGAAGGTCAACAAGAGCCCCGAGGGCGTAAAAAGATTGTGAACGGCGGCCTGGATTTCCGGATCGGCGGGATTGTACCCAACAGCTTGGGCGATCTTCAGCACGCTCTCGATGAACTGCTGCTGCCTATGCAAGATGAAAATCTCGATGACGATCAGTATTGAATTAATGCCAAAGCAAACCACCCCTGCCGCCCCACCCAAGCGCGATCCGACCGCCGGTCCGGGTGCCAATCCCCGTTCACGACGGTAAAAATATAGCGCCATCCAGCCCGTCAGCAGTATCCCCGCCATCGGAATCAGCATGCCGACAAAGACCCCCAGAACACCCGCCTTGAGGGCGGCCCGGGTTGCGGCCCCACGATCAAACAGGCTCGGGGGCGCGAGCGGCCGATCAAATTTCGCGATTTCTTGGGTGCGCCCAGGCAACTCTTCGGCCACTACCCCGTCGCCGGCGCTTCCAACCGTCATTTGCACGTGAATCTGCGGTGCCCGACATTGCGGACAGAACGGCAATCCGTCTTCGACTGCCACGCCACACTTTTCGCAGGAATGATCCACTGATGTGAAGCTAGCGCAGAACAAACCGGAGGGCAACCCCGGGGCGCTCCGGCAAACCCTCTTTCAGGCCTGATCAAGCAAACGGCATCAGATCGTGCTGTCTTTCCCAGTGTGCATGCGGATATAGACGAGGGCAAACCGAGTCCCTTTGCTGTTCGGTTTGACCGCCACAAGATGCTGATTTCCTTCCGTACCGACTTTCAGTTCCAATCCGTCTCCACTGCCCGTCTTGTCGCACGTCACCGGCTTTGACAAGTCATCTTTGCCGTTTGCATCAACGTGGCCGCCGCTGTCGTAGGCTCCGCGGCATTGGATCGGTTTACCGAATTTCTGCAATTCCTTATCGTAAAAGGAAGTGATTTTGTCGGGTGCGTCGTCGGAGAGGAACTCGGCCGCTACCACCTTCAACTGGAAGCCAGGAAGCGACAGATTGACATTGGCGCTCTTCTCGTCGTCGCTCTTGTCTTTTGGCGCCGGGGTCGCTCCCGGATACACGTTCATACCGGCGTCGCGAATGTCCGCCTGCTCGCTGACGTGCAGATCTCCCAGCGGAGACTTGATGTCTACGTGCTTCGCGCCTTCTTTGTCGTCGTTCTTGTCTACATTGATGCTGCACGCGGGCAGGGCGCATACAGCCGCAATCGCCGCTCCTAAAGCCAATCTCGTGATTACGCGGCGGCTGCGGGCCACGCTATTGCCGAACGTCTTGACCTTGAACATGGTGCTGTTGAACATGACCAAAACCTCCTGAGGCCGGCCGAGCCGGCCGTTCCAAACCTTCGCCCCGGGCGGCGACGCCCAGGATTGTGACGGGCAGATGACCGCGAATTGGAATTTCTCCGAACAGCGCCTTCACCACCGCGGTTTCCGAAACGGTCGCGTTCGAAAACGCACACACGTAATTCTGGATCGCCGGAAAATCTCCAATCAGATACGGATTTCCCATAGATAAAACCACCGTGCGGCTGGCCGCGCGATCGAGAATCATATTGAGCAGACTTCGGGTGGCGTCGTCCAATGCCACTGTGTTCTTCAGCCCTTCGGCAGAGTGCAAGGCTTTGCCGGCCGTCGGAATCATATACACGCCTGCCACCACGCGCTCAGCCGCTTCTACTGCTTCGGCAATTGGTCCCTTCATGCCTTCAGCCGATCGTGGATCCACATCGATGATCCGCGCATCCGGCACGCGTGCCAGAATCTGTCGCTCTAGCATTCGCCCCGACTCGCCGCGTAGATCATCGGAAAAAATGACCGCCACAAAACGGTTCCGCGGCGCTGTCAGTGATTGATACGGAAGAGCGGCCGCCGTAGTTCCCGAAGAGATTGGGGAGAGTGGCAGCACCTTTTCGTTGTCGCGTACCAGCGTAATCGCTTCCTCCGCAATGCGTTGCCCCGCCGCAAGATTCTCGGGTTTGCCCACCGTGCTCGCCAGCAGGCTCAAATCCACGAGCCGCGCTTTGTGCAGCCCGAGCGAGGCCTTCAGCTTTAAAATCTTGCGCACCGACGCATCCAGCCGCTCGCGGTTGATTTCCCCGCTCCGCGCCGCTTCCAGGACCGCCCGATAACTCTTGTCGAGATCCGCGGGAATGATCAGCAGGTCATTCCCCGCCTGGAACGCCTCGACGGCTGCACGCCCAACATCGTTTGCGTAGAGTCGCGTGAGCCCGGCCATATCGAGCGCATCCGTTACGACGATTCCCTTGAACCCCATCTCTTCTTTCAGCAGCCCTTCCACAATCACCTTCGAAGTGGTCGCCACGCGATCCGCCTCGGGATCGAGGGCAGGCACCGTCACATGGGCCACCATGACCGCATCTACCCCGGCCTCAATCGCGCGCTTAAACGGTGGCAACTCCACGGCATTCAGTCGCGCCCGGTCGCCCGTGACCTGCGCAATGCCCAAGTGCGAATCCGTTGCCGTGTCCCCATGTCCCGGGAAGTGCTTTGCGGTAGTGAGCATCGCGCCGTCGTGCGCCCCCTTGATGTAGGCCGCCACATAATCGCCCACCTGCTGCGGATCTTCTCCAAACGAGCGTGTGTTAATAATCGGATTCGCAGGATTGGAATTCACATCGGCATCGGGAAAGAAATTCCACTGAACGCCAATCGCACGCGCTTCGAGCGCCGTGATGCGCCCAAATTCCTCGACATTTTCCGGCTTCCCCGTTGCGCCGAATGCCATCGCATGCGGGAAAACGGTTGCGCCATTGAGCCGCATCGACACGCCGCGTTCAAAATCGGCGGCAAAGATCAGCGGCAGTTTCGAATCCGTCTGCAACCGGTTCAGCAACTCTGCCGCTTCGTAAGGCTGGTTCTTGAATAGCATCGGGCCGTCGATCGGCACGGTCATGCCGAGAGATCCGATATGATACTTGCGCACGTTGTCACGGAGTTGAAGCCAGGCGGGATCGGCGTCATTCATAAACTGCACTTTCGCCCAGATCATGAAGAGTTGCCCAACTTTTTCCTCGAGTTGCATCCGGCGCAGGGTCTTCTCGGCCCACGCGCGCCCGTCGCGATCGAGATGAATGGGCCCGGAGCGTTGAAAACGTTCCTCTGGCTTATGTTTGGCAAAGCTGCCCACGGCGCAGAACACCAAAGCAGCCGCCAGCAAGTTTCGGAGCATGTAGTGACGATAACAAATTTTGCCGAGCAACATCGGTCTGAGTCTGCGCGAAACCAGTTTGACCGCAAGAAATGGATAGCCACCAGATTGCCTGTGCGAGCACGCTCAAGTGAAGCTGGAGACTGGGTGGGCCAGCGGCGCCTGCTTGATTTGGGATATTTGACCGAAATTCAGGCAGAGTCTATCTGGCAAGCGTTCAAGACTGTCGAAGCCGTTTCCGGAACGCGGATGATTACACGGGCATCCTCGAAATCATCGCCCAAAAGCGCGCATAGAGGGCAAGCGCGAAGTATACGGTTTAGCTCGCACGGCCCGCAGCCTCGTCCATCGCCGGATCCATGAGCGCCCGCTTCAGTCGCACCTTCTCCTGCAGAAGGTCTTGTTTCTCTTCCATTGAAAGTCCGCTCGCCAGCAGATGGCGCTGCACGTCATCCAATTTTCGCCTTAGCGTAATTCTTCGCAAAGCTCGCACGGCGCCTTCGACTGCATCGGCCGTCAACTCTTCCTCATCGTGCATCAGGATCGACGCCAGCAGGCGCCGGTCCTCGTCGCTCCGGGCCAGTTCCAGCAGGTCGCTGCCCTCGGTCCCGGCTTCCATCAGTGACGTCATCAGCGACTCCGACGCCAACCCCTCATGCAACCGCTCCGCCGTCAGCGCGAACTGCGCTTGGCGAGCCGGGTCGAACTCTTCCTCCGCCCCATCGCGCGCCGAACTCCGCACTCCGCCTGCCTGCATCTCGCGCGCTGAAGCCAGAGCCCGAATCAGCACGCGCTCCGCTGAGGTCACCTGCGCTTCCGCCGGAGCCTTCACCGCCGTCGCCGCGCGCGAAGTCGCGGCATGTTTCAATTCCTGCCGTAGCACCGCCGAATCAATTCCCAGTTTTTGTGAAATCTCCATCGCCAGTTCATCGCGAACGATGCGGCTGGGCACACGCTGAATATGCGGCAGAAGATAATTAACCGCCTTCACCTTGCTTTCCGCGCTGCGAGCACCAAACTGCGCCCGCGCGCGGTCAATCAGATAGTCGAAATACTTCTGCGAGTGCTTCAGCGCCGCGCCATAAGCGTCTTTCCCCTTGCGGCGGATGAACAGGTCCGGATCGAACCCGGTTTCAAGCGTAAGCACGCGAATATTGAATTCTTCCTCGACGAGCAGGCTCAACGTGCGTTCGGTAGCGCGAGCCCCGGCTGTATCGGGATCGAAGTTGACGATAATCTGCTTCGAGTAACGCCCCAGCAATTTTGCCTGCAGCTCGGTAAAAGCTGTACCCGAACTGGCAATCACATTGTGAAAGCCCGCGGCGTACACGGAAATGCAGTCCATCTGCCCCTCGACCAGAATTGAGTATTCGAGCTTCCGGATCGCTTCCCTGGCGTGATCCAGATTGAACAGCACTCGCGATTTCGAATAGATCTTGGTCTCCGGAGAGTTCAAGTACTTAGGGCCGGCCTTCTCGTCGGTAGAGAGCGTGCGACCGGTGAAGGCGATGACCTTGCCCTGATCATTGGCAATGGGAAACATGACCCGGCTGCGGAATTTGGAATAGATAGCTACGAGCTGCGAGCCGCGAACTCCGAGTTCCGAGCCAACAGTCTCAAGCGGCGCCTGACCCGTGATCGCCGTTCGCTGTTCGCTATTTGCTTCTCCCTCCACGATGCTCTCTTGAGAGCCTTCAGCCGGCGGGTCGGGTGCCGGCACATTCAGCGGGTGGTCCTGCTTGCTCGCAGCACGCGGCTCGTGGCTCGCAGCTTCTTTCCAGGAGAATAAGCCACTCTCTCGCAGCGTCTCCTCATCAAACTCTCGCCGCAGCGCGTCGCGCAGCAAGAATCCCGAATCCGGCGCATATCCAATCCGGAAACGCGAAATCGTCTCCTCATCCAGCCCACGCCCTTTCAGATATTCGCGCG
Source organism: uncultured Acidobacteriaceae bacterium (assembly GCA_963791085.1). Classification (GTDB taxonomy): domain Bacteria; phylum Acidobacteriota; class Terriglobia; order Terriglobales; family Acidobacteriaceae; genus Acidiflorens. The sequence continues at coordinate 247,935 of CAWBQG010000002.1, forward strand.
CGTGCGCCCCCTCCGAACGCCGCAAGCACTGCTGAAAAAACTCCGTCGCACGCTCCTGCACATCGAGCAGTGTCATTCGCAGCTTAGCGTCACGAGCTTCCTGCGGACTCGAGAAGCTGATCTTCGGCATCGGCACGCCTAGCTTCTGCGCGATCAGGCGGACGGCCTCAGGGAAAGTAACGTTTTCGACCTTCTGAACAAAGCTGAAGACATCTCCCGAGGCCCCGCACCCAAAGCAGTGATAAAACTGCCGGGTGGCGTGTACTGAAAAAGAAGGGGTCTTCTCGCTGTGAAAAGGGCAGAGCCCCGAAAAATTCTGAGCTCCCGCCTTGCGAAGCTTGACGTAGTCACCCACGATACGGACAATGTCCGCCTGTTGCTTGAGGGTCTCTTTGAAGTTGTCAGAAGAGGTCATGGGCTACGCACACTGCTGCGCCTACATTGTGAGGCCTGGGAGCGGTGAGGGAAATATAACAGGGAGGTAATTGCTGTGGGAAAGGTGTGGATTTATGGTTCCGGCGGTTGAGATCGTCGGAAAAGAGCTGCAATGGCGTGAATTGAACTCTTCCTGAGAACCCGCCCTACACCCTCAACTCCACCAGCGTGGCCCCGCCGCCGCCTTCGTTCTGCGGGGCCTCGGTCACCGTCTCCACGTGCGGATGCTTTCTCAAATACTCGCGCAGCGCCTTGCGCAAAATCCCCATGCCGCTGCCATGAACGATCCGCACGCGCGGCAGGCCAGCCAGAAACGCCCGGTCCACAAACTTCTCAACGTCGCGCGTGGCATCATCCACCGTTTGCCCAATCACGTTGATCTCGGTCGGTACGTTTAAATTCCCGTCGTTTTCGAGCGACACTCGAATCCCCCGCGCCCGCGCCGCTTCCACTGGAGACGCCGACGCCCTCGACACCACGTCCGCAATGTCGTCGCGCGCGATGCGCATCTTCATCGAGCCAATCTCCACGTCGAAGTGATTCTCATCAATCTTCTTCTTCACCACCGCCGCGCGCCCCATCGACTTCAACTTCACTGTGTCGCCTTCGGAGACGTGCTTCACCAGTGCCGGCTGCGCATGCGGGTCGCCGCGATCCGCGCCGGTTGCGTGAGCCACGACCGCGGAATCGAATTGCTCGCGAAACTCCCGTCGTGCCCGTGCTATCCGCCGCTCCGCTTCTTTTGAGAGTTTCTGCGCTGCCGCCCGATCCTGCACCGCATTCACCGCCTCGCGCGCGTGATACTCGAAGTCGCGAAACAGGGCGTCCATCTTCTTCTCCAGGTCACGAACCTTAGCCTGCTGTTCCTTCCGTCCCTCGGCCGCCAAGTGTGCCTTTCCCTGTTCGAGTTCCAGTTCCCGAGCCCTGATTCGCGCCCGTTCTTCGTCAAGTGTCCGCAGATCCGAATGCAAACGATCCAAGAACCGCGCCACGTCCTTTGTCTGCGTTCCAAGCCGTCCCTGGGCCGACGAAATAATTGCGGGGTTCAGCCCCAGCCGCCGAGCAATATTGATCCCTGCCGATGCTCCCGGCACGCCCGTCTTCAGCTCATAAGTCGGTTCGAGCGTGGTCTCGTTGAAACCCACCGACGCATTCACCACGCCTGCGGTGTTCGCGCCATACACCTTAAGCGAGGTGTGGTGCGTAGAAATGACAGTCATGCAGCCGATCTGCCGGAAGTGTTCCGCGATCGCCACGGCCAGTGCAGCGCCTTCCTCGGGATCGGTCGCCGACCCCAACTCATCGAGCAGCACCAGCGAGTTCGCCGTAGCCGTGCGCGAAATGAAATCAATATTGGTAACATGCGCCGAAAAAGTGGAGAGGTTCTGCTCGATCGATTGATAGTCGCCGATGTCCGCCAGAATCGCGTCAAATACCGGCAACTCCGCCCGATCCGCCGGAACCGGAATCCCCGCCTGCGCCATCAAGGCCACCAGTCCGACTGTCTTAAGGGCAACTGTCTTCCCGCCCGTATTCGGCCCGGTGATGACCAGTTGGCGCCGCTCGCCCTCAAGCTCGACTGTGATCGGGACAATCGCGGTACCCTTTACCTTCAGATTCCGCTCCAGCAGCGGATGTCGGGCGCGATGAAGAATCAGCATCGAAGGTGCCGCCATCGCCCCTGCCGGCGATTGGGACGACGCGACACTATCGCGTTCCAGTTGTTGTGTGGGCTCGAATCTTCCCGCGTCCGGCGCGAGGCTGGCCGCCACGCAGTTGTAGTCCTCTGCAAACCGCGCTTTTGCAAACTGCAACTCTAACTCTCCGAGCACCTCCCCGGCTGCCAGGATGACGCCGGCGTTTTCCCCGATCCGCCTGGTCATTTCAAGCAAAATTCGATGGATCTCCGCCAGTTCCTCGTCAAGCAATCGGACCAACTCATTATTCTGTTCGATGGTTTCGAGTGGCTCCACAAACACAGTTTGCCCGCTGGAGCTCGCGCCATGCACCACCCCCTGCACGCGCCGCTTCTGCTCCACTTTGACTGGAATCACAAACCGCTCGCCGCGAATCGTGATCAGTTCATCCTGAACTGTGCCGCCCTCGGCCAGTCGCCGTAAGTGCCCGCGCAACGATTCCTGAATCGTTCGTCTTTGCTTCTCCACATCACGCCGAATCCGCGCCAGTTCCGGCGATGCGCGGTCGTCCAGCGTTCCATCCGGCAGAATTTTGTTGCGAAACGACCGCAGAAAATCAGTAAAATCCGCAATCGCCTCAGAAAGTGCCGCAACCGCCGTCCATTCGGCGCGCATGGCGACTGGAGGCTGCCGCACGATTTCGCGCCACTCCGCCGCCCGGTCGACAAGCAACACGACGTCGCGAATCTCGGCGGTTTCGAGCGCCGCCCCCGCAATCCTCGATTTGTCAACGAACCTCTCCACCTCCGGCAGGCCCCCAAATTCAAACCGGCCGCCCACTCGCCGATATTCGCGGATCTCGTTTGTAAGGGAATGCTGGTTCTCGATCCATCCGTGGTCAATCGAAGGCCGCAAATCCGCAATCCGCCTCTTTCCAAGAGGCGAGGATGCGTAGCCGGCCAGCAACTCACGAAGAGCTTCAAATTCGAGCAGCCTCGCGCTTGAATGTTCGACGGGATGAGGCACGACTTTCACGCGCTTTTGATGGTACAAGAAACCAGTTGCCAGTGGTCAGTGCCCTGGGCTTCCTCACCTATACACTCTCGTTACTTGCCTCTACGGCCCGTTCGCAGTGCAATAACCGTGGAGCAATCTATGGGACGAGTATTCGGATTTGTGGGTACGGTCGCCACGCTGGCCATCGGCATGTACATCTATTCTTTGCAGGTGAGGGCGATCGATCCTTCCGCAGCCGCAGCCAGCGGCGCTGAACAGCCGACCATCGCCGGCGTGAAAAATGATCTCATTGCGATCGCGAACGCCGAGCGCGGGTACATGGCGAGCGAGGGCAAGTATGCTTCGCTCGACGAGTTGGTCTCTGGAAACTACCTCACGATCAAGCGTGAGCGTCCGCCCTACGTTTACGATGTTGAAGTTTCTTCCGGCAACTATCGAGCCACTGCCACTCGTACCACCAAAGGCGCCCCCGCGCAGCTCTGGATCACAGAAACCATGCAGGTCGAGAGTTCGGACTAACGACTCTCGACGAATGAAGGTTGCACTTTCTGGGAAATATCTTGCAGCTGTTTTAACGTTTGACACGGGCACCCCAACCGCCTAACCTCACCTTCTAAGGCCGCGATCGCCTGCGCGAAAATGGCGGTTCGAGCCCTTCCCCCTCAAATTTGTGGACAATGCTTGTGCGGGGCCCTTTTTGTGCGTTGGATGGCAGATACTCATTTCCTGTTCCTGAGGTTGATCGCAATGAAAACTCAACCGCACTCCGTGGGACGCGGCATGCTTTTCGTCGCGCTTGCGGCCGGACTCGCATTCACGGCGTCTGCTCCCGCCCAGGTGGCACTTACTCAACTCAGTCAGGACACGTTTACAGACAGTCCCAGCCAGCATGATACCGAGGTCGAACCCGGGACATTTTCCTGGGGCTCAACCATTGTGACCGCATTTCAGGTGGCGCGCATTTTTGGCGGAGGCGGGGCCGACATCGGGTTCGCCACCTCGACCAATGGCGGCGAAACCTGGACCAAGGGCTACCTGCCTGGGATCACGATTTACGAGGGCAACGGTCTCAGCGACGGGGCCAGCGACGCGGCCGTTGCATACGATGCCCTGCATAACGTCTGGCTCATCTCCTCACTCCCCATCGGCAGCGATGACAACACTTCGGTTGCCGTCAGTCGCTCGACGGACGGCCTAACTTGGAGTGGTCCCGTCTCAGTGACCACCTTGGGCTCACCCGACAAGAATTGGATCGTGTGCGACAACACCGCGACCAGTAAGTACTACGGCCACTGCTATTCGGAGTGGGACGACACGTTGCAAAACGACCTGATCGAGATGAGCACGTCGACCGACGGCGGAATGACCTGGAGCAAGGAGTCGCCTACGGCTGGCGCAGATCTCGGTGTTGGCGGTGTGCCGATGGTTCTGCGGAATGGCACGGTGGTGGTCCCCATCAACGCCTTCAATGGCGACGTGATCGCTTTCACTTCCACCAACGGTGGCGACAGCTGGAACAAGGCCGTGAATGTCGCCAGCAATGTAAGCCACGCGGAGAACGGCGGCTTGCGCAGTATCGGCCTGGTCTCGTCGGCCCAGGATGCTTCGGGCAAGGTCTATGTTGCGTGGTCCGATTGCCGCTACCGGGCGAGCTGCGCTGAAAATGACATTGTCTACAGCACTTCCACCAACGGCACAAAATGGACTGCGGTAAAGCGCATTCCAATCGATGCTGTCCTCAGCACTGTCGATCACTTCATAACCGGTCTGGGCATCGCGCCCGGCACCAAGGGCGCAACGGCTCATTTGGCACTCGCCTATTACTACTACCCGGTGTCGAACTGCACCAATGCCACCTGCGAACTCTATGCTGGGTTCATCCAGTCGTCGACTGCAGGCAATACGTGGAGCGCGCCCGAAACCCTTGCCGGACCGATGTACATGACATGGCTACCCAATACTTTTTCCGGTCGCATGGTGGCCGACTATGTCTCGGTCGGCTTCGGAGGTGGGAAGGCGTTCCCAGTCTTCGCTGCGGCCGAGAACAAGTACGGCGCAATGTTCCGAGAAGCGATCTACACGACCGCAAGTGGACAGGACGCTTCCGTCCCCGAGCGGGAATATCTCTCATCCGAGGGAGATATTCCGATTCCCAATGCTCATTCCGATCACGGTCCCAGAGAGTTCCTGGATCAGGAGGACAGAATCCCGGTTCCAGGAAAGAGGCCTCCGGAGCGTGATTAGCGTTTCTTGACCCGTCGCGTCCTGGTTTCACAAGCCGTCAGCAAAGGAATGGCGGCCCTTCATCACGCTTGGCGCGACTCGAAGAACGGCCTAAAACGCTTTTGTCGAATCCAGCAGAATCGTCACTGGACCTTCATTCACCAACTCCACCTGCATCATTTCCTGAAATCGGCCCGTTTCGCACCTTAGCCCGGTACCGCGGATTTTCTCGACAAAATATTCGTAGAGTTCGCGCGCCCGTCCGGGCGGGGCCGCCGCGTCGAACGAAGGCCGTTTGCCGCGACGTACATCGCCATACAATGTGAATTGAGAAACCGCCAGCACGGCGCCGCCAACCTCAGCGACCGGGAGATTCATCTTTCCGCCGGCATCTTCAAAAATACGCAGACCGATCACTTTGTCGACGAGGTAATCCGCGTCGGCGTGTGTATCGCCAGCAGCGACGCCCAGCAAAACCAGAAGCCCGGCTGCAATTTCGCCCGTAATCTCTCCCTTGACGGCCACTTTGGCCTGGCTCACACGTTGGACAACGGCGCGCATTCAGCAACTCGGCTCGCCAGGAATCAGAATTTTCACGCCCCAATCGTCCCATGAGTTGTGAGCGCTCGCAAGCAGATAGCGGCCGCGAAGGTTTCGATCCGAAATGGAAGGCCTGAAGTTGGCCGCCCGAGCGAGGTTCGTGCAATCATGGCGCTCCACCACGTACGTAAAGATGCCTTTCAATTACAATGGCGCACGTCGAATGTGTGATCCTAACGGCGAGTCCGTTGTCAATTCAATCCGTTCTCAATTCAAACAGCGACAGAGGAGACATAATGAAAAACAGATTATTGGTACCTACTATCCTTGCAGTAATTTTGTTATCCGCCGCCTGCGATACCGCAAAGAAGACGGCAGCGGAAGCGGCTATTCAGGGAGCCCAGACTGCATATTCGGCGGTGGCTGACCAGGCGAACCAGTACGTGCCTGATCAATCCAAAGATGTGCAAGCTACAATCCAGTCCGCCAAAGACGCGTTTGATAAAGGCGATTACAGCGCGGCGCTTGAGGCCGCCAAGAGCCTGCCGGAGAAAATAAAGGCGCTGGCTGCGGCAGCATCGGCAAAGAAAGAGGAACTGACTGCCAAATGGAGCGAAATGAGTTCTTCGATGCCGGGGCTTGTGTCAGCCGTCCAGACCAAAATGGACGCGCTGACCAAGAGCCACAAGTTGCCTGCTGGCGCCTCCGACAATATGGCCTCCGTGAAACAGACGTGGAACGACGCGTCGTCGGCGTTCCAATCCGGCAAACTGCAAGACGCGATGTCAAAGGCTTCCGAAGCCAAAGACAAACTGACCCAACTTCAGGCCACGCTCGGGATGAAGCCCGCAGCATAAGATCACCGATAGCATTGGGTTTGGGCCGGGCGCGTCGTCCGGCCCTTTTTACCGCGTGTCAATCCTTGGTACCGTGTTTGACCGTGCTCGCGGCGAGCGATTACGATGCCGGAGTGCCTTAATCAACCGCGCTGGGGTCTTTGCATACTTTTCCGTTCCCTTTTAGACTAGTGGCTTCGACTTCATCCAATACTGTGAGCAGAACGCAGTCGTAGGTCGGAAAACGTCGGCCCGAAACCGGCCGCGATCCCTGACTCAGAAACGAGGAAGAACATGGCAGCTGTTGATGAAAAAGTGAAGCAGATTATCGTAGAGCAATTAGGGGTGGACGAGGGCGAAGTCACGCCCAGCGCTTCGTTCGTCGACGACCTCGGAGCCGACTCGCTCGATACCGTCGAACTGGTCATGGCCTTCGAAGAAGCCTTCGACATCGAAATCCCCGACGAGGACGCCGAAAAAATCCGGACCGTCGCCGACGCCGTCGACTACATCGGCAAGCACGCCAAGGCGGGCAAATAGTTTGGCGCGGCGGGTCGTCATCACCGGAATCGGTATGATCTGCTCGCTGGGCCATACCACTGGTGAAGTGTGGCAGGCCCTGACAGAAGGCAAGAGTGGTGTCGGCCGAATCACCGGCTTCGACGCCTCCGCTTTTGCCTGCCGGATTGCGGCGGAAGTCCGGAACTTCGATCCGCTCAACTTCATCGAGAAAAAAGAAGTCAAGAAGATGGGCCGCTTCATCCATTTCGCGCTCGCTGCCTCGGATGAAGCCATGAAGATGTCCGGCCTGAAAATCACGCCCGACAATGACGAACGCGTCGGCGTTCACATCGGTTCGGGCATCGGTGGATTCGATGTTATCGAGCGCGAGCACCAGGCGCTTATCGATGGCGGTCCGCGCAAAATCTCGCCTTTCTTCATTCCCGCCGCGATCGTCAACCTTGCTGCCGGGCATGTTTCCATGAAGTACGGCGCTAAGGGTCCCAATGAAGCCACGGCCACGGCCTGCACCACCAGCGCTCATTCCATCGGCGATTCCTTTCGCATCATCCAGCACGAGGATGCTGACGTCATGATCGCCGGCGGCGCCGAAGCTGCTATCACTCCCATGGGCGTCGGCGGGTTTGCCGCCATGCGCGCTCTATCCACGCGAAACGACGATCCCGCCCATGCCAGCCGCCCCTGGGACAAGGATCGCGACGGCTTCGTCATGGGTGAAGGCGCTGGCATTCTGATCCTGGAAGAACTGGAGCACGCCCGCCGCCGCGGTGCACCCATCATGGCCGAAATCGTCGGCTACGGTATGTCCGCCGACGCTTATCACATGACGCAGCCCGCGCCCGAGCATGAGGGCGGCTATCGCGTTATGCGCAACGCCCTTCGCGACGCCAAACTCGAACCGGAAGCGATCGGCTATCTCAATGCCCACGGTACCTCGACTCCCATCGGCGACACGCTCGAAGCCCACGCCATTCGCAACTTATTTGGAAAGCGCGTGCCGGTCAGTTCCACGAAATCGATGACCGGCCACTTGCTGGGTGGGGCGGGCGGTTTGGAAGCAGGGATTACGGTGCTGGCGCTGCGCGATCAGATGCTGCCGCCGACCATCAACCTGGAGAATCAGGACCCCGAAACCGACAACATGGACTTCGTCCCGAACCAGGCGCGGAAAATTTCCTTTGAATACGCCATGTCAAATTCTTTTGGGTTCGGGGGAACGAATGGAGCGCTGCTGTTCCGTCGATGGAACGAGTGAAATCGGAAATAAAAAGTCTGATTCTTCGATCTGCCTTCCGACTCCCAACCTGCCTTTCTACTTCATCGCATCGATCATCACGTAAAGCTGCGTGGTGTCGGTCACCTCGACGTACGGTTTCCCGCCCTTTTTATTGCTGACAATGTAGATCGTGGGCGTGTGCTGCACGTGCAGGCTTATGCCCAGATCCTTGTCCGCCTTCACCAGCGCTGCCAGTTTCCCATCCGGATCCACTACAAATGGCAACGCTACCTTGTGCTCGGTCGCAAACTTTTCCGCAAATCCGTGCAAAGTCTGCGGAACAATCTCGAACTGATGCTGAAACACATCCAGTCGAAACTCGTTGCCCAGTTCCTTCGAGTGCGTGTCGAAGTAGCGCGCCAGCACGGCCGCATCAAACGACCAGTTGTGCATCGGCAGCGGGAAGTCGTGCTGGACCAGCGGGATCTTGTAGGTATGCGAAGCTTGATCGAGCAGCGGCGCCACCCGCCCGCACTGCGGGCATTGAAAATCTTCAAAAACCACCAGAGCCGTCTGCGACCCTTTCGGCGGGCGCAACGCCTCCGGCACGTCATCCGCGAGAACCGGCAGGCAAAGCGCGATTATCAACACGAAAACAAACTGCGGCAATGATTTTCGAATGTTCATAGGTTGATTTATAGGCACTCTGATTTAGATGCGCAATGAATGGCCGCATCAAAACAGGAATAATCCTATGGTAGCGAATTCAGGCCGTTCGCGCACGTCTGACCTCGCTTCACAAGGACGTCGGCCGGCCGGTCGGCCCGAACCCCAGTCGTCGAATCCATGTGGCGCTCGCGAATTCAATTGTCTAGCTTCCCTTCGACCTTTAGAGCGAATTTCTGCAATAATCAGGCCCCGGAGGCGATGCCCCATGAAAAAGCTGCGACTTCTGGTTCTGTTTTGGTGGTTTACCTCCGCGGTCGTTGCAATCGCCGCCGCACAAGTCGCCCCAGCAAGCTCCGACACATCTTCGTCCGCCGTTCCTGCCTCCCTTCCCGCCGCCGTTCCTGTGCCGCAACCCAACGCGACCGGGCAGAACACGATTCTCGAGTATTCGCCTCCGCCGGAGCAGTACGCCAAAGCCAAGGCGTACTCCGTGGCCCACTACCGCCATTTCTTTGTCGGCTCGATCTATGGATTCTTAATTTTACTTGTCGTTTTGCGGTGGCGCATTGCGCCCGCGTTTCGCAGCATGGCCGAGCGCGCTTCTTCGCGTCGCCTTGTGCAGTTGATTATTTTTGCGCCGTTGATCCTGCTGACCATTGCCGTCCTCGGCATTCCTTCCGACATCTGGGATGAATCCCTGCAACGCAAATTCGGCCTCAGCGTGCAAGCCTGGGGGCCATGGTTCAGCGACTGGATCACCAACCAGATCGTAATGCTGATCGTCGGAACCGTGCTCGTTTGGATTCTCTATGCCGTCATCCGCCGCAGTCCTCGCCGATGGTGGTTCTATTTCTGGCTAGCGTCGATTCCTGTTCTGCTCGCGCTCTTCTTCCTGCAACCACTGGTCATCGACCCTCTCTTCTACACGTTCAAACCTCTCTCCGGCGCTCAGCCCGTTCTTGTCGCCGAGATACAAAAGGTCACACATCGTGGAGGGATCGAAATTCCGCAGGACCGCATGTTTGTCATGAACGCCAGCTCCAAGCAGACGGGCCTGAACGCTTACGTCAGCGGATACAGCGCTTCCAAACGCGTAGTTGTCTGGGACAACACCATCGCCAAAGCCACCGTTCCCGAAACCCTGTTTGTTTTCGGACACGAAATGGGCCACTACGTTCTGCTCCATATCCCCAAAGAGTTTGCCATTGACGCGACGATTCTTCTGATACTTCTCTACCTCGGCTTCCGCCTCGCGCAGTGGATGCTGGCGCGATGGGGAAAGCAATGGGCCATCCGCGATTCAGGAGACTGGGCCTCACTGCCCGCGCTCCTGTTGCTCATCAGCCTGCTGGCATTCCTTGCGACGCCCATCTTTAATGGCGTGAGCCGCCACTTCGAACATGAAGCGGACCGCTACGGCCTGGAGGTCATCCACGGAATCGTCGCGGACCCAAACCAGGTGGCCGCGCACTATTTCGAAAAAAGCGGTGAGATGAATCTCTCCGATCCGGACCCGAATTGGTTCACCAAAGCCTGGTTCTTCGATCACCCAACGAGGCCCGAGCGCGTGCACTTCGTTGCCACGTACAATCCCTGGTCACAGGGCGCAGAGCCGGTCTACGTGAAGTAGCGAGCCGATGAAGCAGGGCCGTCCAGCCTTCGTAAATATCCTCGTACGGGACGCGCTTGCTTCAGGAGAAGAAGGCGTCCTACTTCAGATCGTCTGGCTGAAGATTGTAGAAATAGTAAAAGCGCAGCCCCAGAATCTGCCCCGGAAACTCCTTCGGCAGCGGTGGAAAAGGATTCGACGCGGTGATGCTGGCCCATGCCGCACGATCGAGCGGCACATCGCCCGACGAGGTGTGCAGCGTCATGCCGCTGACATTGCCGTTTTTTTGAATCACGAATTCTATCGACAGCTTCCCTTGCTTCAAGATCGGAGGGTACACCGATGGCGGCATCAGGTTGTACCAGTTTGCCTTCACCACCTGAACGACCCGCGTCAAATAAGGGCCAAAATCCACGCCCATCGTGTCGGTCAGGATCTCCGCCTGATCGAGAGCTTTCGCGCCGGACCGGCCCTGGGGGAATCCGTAATCGCCCGCTTCGCCATGCCCGTAGCGCCCGCGATTTGCGGCGGCGGCCTGCGCGGCTTGTTCAATAGCAGAGCCAGCTGTCACCGTGTTATTGAAGTTGGGCACAGGCCGGTTGCCCTGCGGCGGCAGTCGCAATTGCGCCGTCTGATCGCTTGACTGGGGCTGGACAAATCCCGATCCCGGTTGCTGATTCTGCTGGGGAGGAGCTTGCTGTTGTGGCGAAACCTGGTTCTGCGCGCTCGGTGCTGGAGGTGTTGGCTGCCCGCTTGGCCCGGGAGTACCCGGACGCGTGCTCTGAAGGAGCTTTCTCAGCTCTTCGCGGTTGATCTGCGGAGCCTTGCTGGTCGCAATCCGGTCCTTGTCCGAGAGGATTTTCGTATCCGGACGCCGCGCCAGCTTCTGCTCATCCGGCGGCAACTCCAGGAACGTTGCATCTTTGTCGCGGTCCACGTCCGCACGCAGCTCCAAAGGGATCGTCCGATGCGGCAGCAGTGCCACCAGTTTCTCGCTGTTCCACAGCAGGATGACGATGAACAGATGCAGGATGATCGACAGCCAGATCGCTTCCCGCTTCCGCGCACGCGAAAGGTCGTCCTGCAACTGGATGAGAAGGTGCGGCACATCCTCCGGATTAAATCCCCGATAAGCCGTCTCCCAATGCTGCGCTTCGAAAAGGTCGCGATGCTCGGCGGGAGCGGGCGACGACGAAGAGGGATCACGGGACGGGATTTGGGTGACTGGCATCAGGCAGCGACTACAAGCTTAGAGCCGCACACAAGTCCCGAAGTTGCGTAAGGTGTTACGTAAAGTTACGTAAACAGTGGGTGTTGCGACTTTATTGTCTATTGTCGCATTTTTCGCGCGTCCAAAGTGAGTACCTGAGTAATGACAAACGGAGGCGTCATTCGCGGCTGCTTTTCTCTGCAACCCTTTCTGCGGTGAGCTATGCGGTCACGCCGACGCGCCCGGCGTGACGCTTGATCTCAGCCACGATCTCGAGCGCGAGCGCCAGCGCGCTCCGCCCATCTTCCAGCGATACCACCGGCTTCGCTCGCCCTCGCACCACCTCGAGGAAAGCCTTGATTTCGGCCAGCAGCGGCTCCTCGGCCGTGATCGGCGGTTTCGCAACCTGGATCTGCGGATTCGCGCTTTGCTTATCTCCCTGGCCGACGGAAAACACCAGCACATCCTGGCGCCCATAATCGACGGAGATATATTGTCCCGCCTGAAAGAAGCGCAGTTTGCGGACGCGTTCGGTTGAAACGCGGCTGGCCGTAAAGTTGGCCACGCAGCCCGATTCAAACTCGATGCGCACGTTGGCAATATCGACCTTGCCGGAAAGGATGGGCAGCCCAACCGCCCGGATTTCCGTCACTCTGGATTGCACAAAGGTGAGCACAACATCCAGATCATGGATCATGAGATCGAGCACGACATCCACGTCGAGCGCCCGCGGAGTAAAAACACTGAGCCGGTGGACCTCAAAGAACATCGGCTTGCGAATCACCGGCAGCGTCGCCCGGACTGCGGGATTGAAGCGCTCTAAATGGCCGACCTGCGCAATGCGCTTATGCGAAACAGCCAGTTCGACAAGTTCGTCCGCCTCCGCAAGCGTCGCCGCAACCGGCTTCTCGATCAGGACGTCTACGCCCGCTTCCATCAGGGTGCGCGCCACTTCCAGATGAAGCACTGTCGGCACCGCAACCGACGCGGCCTGCACTTCACTGTGGGTCGTGAGCATCTGGTCCACCGAGCCAAACGCCTTGCACCCAAACTCGCGCGCCACGGAATCCGCTCGGGCGGTGTCGGGATCGACGACACCAACCAGTCGTACGCTGCCAGCCTGCTGCAACGCGTGATACACGCGCGCATGGTTGCGGCCGAAAGCGCCTATACCAACAACGGCAACATTGATGACAGATTCCTGATTCAGGCTGGACTCCGGGCTGAAAAACAACCTGCTATTCTCGCAGTTCGAGCGTCGATAGAAAAGGACCAAACTTCATAATGGCAGCAGGGATCCGATGGCAATACGACTTCCCTCGCCTTACATCTTCTTCAGCAAGGCAATCTGACCGGCGTGATAGGCCGCGTGCTGTGCCAAGCCGTGCAGCATGAAATAGAAATTGTAATGCGCTCCCTGCTTCCCCGGAACCTGCTTCGACAGCGACTCTTCGGGGAATCTTTCCACGGCGCCGATAAGCTCCTCGTGCGTCCTGCGCAGGTGTTCCAGCGCTTTCTTCCAGGCCACCTCGCCGGTGTCGGTAACGGGAGGAAAATTCTCCGCCTCGGAAAGCGCCACCGCGACTCCCGTCATGCGCCGTCTTACGGCACCGTCCCAGGCAGCAATGTGTAACGCCAGTTCCCAGATGCTGTGCGCGTTCTTGATCGGCCGCGCGGCGGCCTGCGTTGCCGTCACGCTTTTGAGGATTTCGAACAGCGACTCTCCGTGCCACGCCTCTCCATCAAAAGCGCGACGCAACTCGTCGGCAATGCGAACGGCTTCGGTCATGCTCCCTCTTCTGATCCGGCGCCCCTCAGATCCCTACCCAACCCCTGTCTCAGCATGCAGGCTAATTGATCAGCACGAACGGCCGGGAGATTCCTGACAGTTTAGACCAGACACTTCCGGCACGCTGCTTGCCTTCCCATGGCATGTGGCCACTTGGTACCCCCACCCCCCACCCCCCATACCCCGGTCTATTGGAATCAGGACTTTAGCGAAAATATCCCTGCAAAGTATTGAGCGGCAGGGAGTTGCACGTAAAGTCCTGAGCCATTGGTATTTAGTATCGCTCGCGGGTGAATCGTTTCTCACTCGGGACCTACAGCTTCACAACTTGCGCTGTGCGCTGCATCCTTGCGCCGCTGCTAGCTCGCCCCTCAGGGGCTGCGTGCGCACGCTTTTTATCCACCGCGACACGCGAAAACGAGTTAGCACGCACACACTGAAGCCCCCAATAGATTCGGCCGACTTATGCGGCCCTGAAAGGGCCATATTCCCATGGAAGCGCCGCATACGTAATTTTTCCCGGAAGTTTTGTAGGGGAAAAAGGGCGGCCGCAAAACAGCAACGTCCGCCCAGGGGAGGGACACTCAATGGTTACGCAATCGCCTGCAAGGCTACCCGATTGGGAATAACTAATGTCGAACCTTCAATCCGAATCAACTCTTTTCGCTTCATGTCGCTAAGAAGCCTGGTTACGGTTTCACGCGAGGAACCGATCATCTGCGCGATTTCCTCGTGGGTAAATTCCGACGGCACGCGCAGGTCGCAGTTGCGCGGCTCGTCGGCAACCCACGAAAGCAAGAGACGGGCGAGTTTTTCCGTGGAACTGCGGGCCAGCAGCAGATCATGAACGTCGTCGAAGGTCGCAGCGACCTCGCGAGCCGGCAGGGCGGCACAGGTAAGAGCGATGCGAGGGGCGCTGGCCACGAGGCGCAGGAAATTCTCGCGCTCCACGAATTTGATCTGACAGAAATCGAGAGTGGTAACCGTCACGGGCGCGGGCCGGCTCGAAACGATGGCGCTCAGTCCGAGCACCTGCCGGTTCTCGGCGATCTTCAGAATGACGGTCTTGCGGTCGCGAGTTTCAACCGAAAGCTTGGCGCGCCCCGAACAAACGATATAGATGCCCTGGGGAATCTGACCTTCCGAGAGCAAGGTGGCATCGGCCGGATAGAGGGTAAGGTGCCCCATGCTGCTGAGCAGGTTCGCAGGCTCGGGGGAGAGATGGCAGAAGTCGCCGTCTGCATGGAGCGTACAGTTAACACAGTCGTTTGGGGCGACAAAGCGCCGCACTATGCCCATCGGAAAAACTCCTATACAGCGTGTGACAAGTGCAGCGAGATCCTGCGCCGGGGAGCGGGAGTGAACCAGGCAAGAGTGCAAATGCACTTCTGCTGCCAAAAGGAGGAAGCGAGACAAGTGATTAACAATGCAGCGTCCGGGGCTGGTCAGGCAAATCGGCGGATGGTTGAAACTGCCGTCAAACAGGCAGGGCTGCCGGGAATTGGGCAGCTGTCATGTTATCAATCGAGGTATTCATGGCGGGAAATTCCCAGCCGCTGCATCTTGTACTGTAACGTGGTGCGCTTGAGGCCAAGCCGGGTCGCGGCGCCGGCGGGCCCGGAAAGCACGCCTCCGGTTTGGCGGAGAATTTCGATGATGCGGCCCCGCTCGTGGTCGCGCAACGTTCCTTCGGAATCCGGCAACAGGCGGAGGGGTTCGCGCAGCTCAGCCAGCGGCGGACACAGCCGGTGATCCTCCGACAGAATGACGGAGCGTTCGATGAAGTTCTCGAGTTCGCGGATATTGCCCGGCCAGTCCCAGTTGATCATGATCTCGACGGCATCATCGGGGATGATATCGATTCGTTTTCTGAGCCGCGCCGTGGATTTTTCTACGAAATGGCGGATTAGAAGCGGGATATCCTCGCGCCGCTCGCGCAATGCGGGTAAATGCAGAGGGAACACGTGGAGCCGGTAGAACAGGTCTGCGCGAAACGCTTTTTCCTCGACCGCGCGCTCCAGATCGCGGTTGCTGGCGGCGATCAAACGCACGTCGACACGGAGGGTCTTGGTCCCGCCCAGGCGTTCAAACTCCTGGTCCTGCAGCACTCGCAAGAGCTTGGGTTGAAGTTCCAGCGGTATTTCTCCTACCTCGTCGAGTAACAGAGTGCCCCTGTCGGCCAGTTCCAGGCGCCCAATCTTTTGGTTGACCGCGCCGGTGAAGGCGCCTTTTTCATGGCCGAATAACTCGCTTTCGAGGAGGCCGGTCGGGATGGCGGCGCAGTTGAGTTTGATGAAAGCATTCTCCCTGCGCGGGCTGATGCGGTGAATCGCACGCGCCACGCGCTCCTTGCCGGTTCCGGTTTCGCCGGTGACCAAGACGGTGGCATCGGTGAGGGCGACGACCGACGCGTAGTCGAGGACGCGCTTGAGGGCAGGACTGCTGCCGATGATTTCATCCACGCCGGTTTCGGCGCGGGCCCCTTCCGGGAGGCGCTTTTCCGGGAAACGCTGGTCTTTGGCTGGTGTGGGTTGTGTGGCCTCGGGGGAATTGCCCTCATTTTGGATGGCGGCGGCGATCTGGGTGCCTACCTGCTGCAGGTACTCACTATCCTCAGGGCTAAACGCCTTCTCCCGAATTGCGCCCACGATCATGGCGCCCAGGACGCGGCGGCCGAGGATGAGCGGAACGGCACAGAGCGAGCGCACGCCGGAATTGCGGAACTCGCCAACCGCATGGTCGCCGAATTTGGTCAAGTCCGCTGTGGAATGGAAGGTGACGCGGCGAGTTTCAATGGCGCGGGCCGAAATAGCGCCGACGATCGGAATGCGGCGGTCTTCGAGCAGTCGAACACGGCCATCGTCGTCGGTTCTGCAACCCCGAACCTGCAGCCCGCGGCCGTCCGGCTCCAATAATTCGAGGCGAGCATAATCGTAGTCGGTAATCCGCCGCAGGCTGGAGCAGACCATGGGGGATTAAGTCCTCTGGATCGAGGGCCGAGAGTTCCCGGGTGAGTGCTGCGAGGCGCTGCAACCGGCTCTGGTGCTTTTGCCATTGAGAATGGACTTCGTGATTTTCGACCGCCAAGCCCAGCAGCCGGGCCGCACGCTCGAGAAAAGACCGCGAGGATGGGCGCCCCGCTTCCGGCTTGCCGGCACCGATTCCAATGGCGCCGTAGCGCTGATTGGGCGTGGCGAGCGGGAAGGCGGCATAGCGGCGCAAGCCGAGGCCGATCAACTCCCGCACAACGGAAGGAAAGCGCGTCTCATGTTCGAGGTCGGGAATCGTCAAGGGCTCCTGGTGCTGCCAAACCCAGCCGCAGGGCGAGTCATCGACGGAGAGGATTTTGCCGAGTCTCGGCTCCTGACCTTCTTTCCAGAAGTCGGCAACGATGCCGTTCTGGGCCGGGTCGTACAAAGCGAAACTGACGACCTCAGATCTCGTTAGTTCCCGGAAAAGGGGCACCAGCTTTTTGAAGAGATCGGGTAACGCGCCGGTACCGGCGATCAGATCTGTAATTTCCAGCAATATCTGACTATCACTGCGTTCCGAGCCAACTAACTGGTTATTTGCATCGGTGGGTACATCAACTGACTGCACTTCCGAATCAGGAGCGTACTCCCCCATACGGACGAACCTTACCCTTTCAGACCCGGGGCCCTCTCCGCCAGAATTGAGCAGTTCCGGAGGCGACGCAGCATCACTGCCGCACGACTGAAGGTGATCACTCGCAGTTGGCAGCTCCTACCGAGGGAGGCGCTCTAGTTTGTCTGCTCCGGCCGCGGAGCAACTGTGGTGCGAGTGCGTTCCTCAAAAGTCGTACGGAACCGCACAGTCTCAATGATCGACGTGCCATTACAAGGTTCTTTGTCAAGTCTGTTCGCAAATCGTAAAATCAAGGCTCCCGAAATGGCACGCGGATGGGAAAGTAAATCCGTCGAACAACAGCAAGCCGAGATGGCCGATAAGGGCAAATCCCGGCAGCGGCCCGTGTCGGCTGCCGAGCAGAAGCGCAACCGGGAACGTGAGGGCTTGTTGTTGTCGCGCACGCGGCTGGTCCGGCAACTGGAAGCGGCCAGTCACGCCGAGCATCGCCGGATGCTGGAACAGGCGTTGGGTGAAATCGAGAGGCAACTGGCGTCTTTTGAGGAAGGTACGGAGACACCCGGCACGTAAGGGAATGGTCCGTTTGGATACCTCCGATAAGCAAAACCGGGGACGCATTTTCTTCCACGTGACGTATAATCGGCTCAATGAAAGCCCAAGTTTACGTTTCCCTGAAAAAGAGCGTGCTCGATCCGCAAGGCAAAACCATCCAGGGCGCGCTGACCAAGATCGGCTATAAAGGCCTGGAAGAAGTGCGGCAGGGCAAGTATTTCGAAATTACTTTGAATGGCGGCATCTCGAAGAATGAAGCGGAGACGCAAGTAGAACGGATGGCGCGCGAAGTTCTGACTAACCCTGTAATTGAGGAGTTTCGTTTTTCCCTCGAAGAGTAAGTCTGCCGTTGCGCATGGGCCCGAGCCAGGGGCCCCAGGAATCAACTCCCCTCACGGATAAGTCACCAAGGAGATCATTCGCAAATGTGCGGCATTGTGGGATACGTGGGGAAGAAAGAAGTTGTCCCGGTCATTATCGAGGGACTGAGGAAGCTTGAGTATCGCGGCTACGATTCGGCGGGAATCGCAGTGGCGGGAAACGGCCAGGGCCTGGAGATCCGGCGCGCCGAAGGCAAACTGCGCAATCTGGAAGAAGTCATCCAGGTCAAACCGCTCGACGGCACCTACGGAATCGGGCACACGCGCTGGGCCACGCACGGACGCCCCACCGAAGAGAACGCCCATCCGCACCGCGATTGCACGGGCAGAATCGTCGTGGTGCACAACGGCATCGTCGAAAACTATCTCTCGCTCAAGAAGAAGCTCATGGCCGAGGGGCACAAGTTCACGACCGAAACCGACACGGAAATCATCGCGCACCTGGTGGAGAAGTACTATCCGCAATCGGGGAACGGGCATCGGCCGTCGCTCGAAGATGCGGTCCGCAAAGCGGTCAAGGAACTTACTGGAGTGTTCGCGCTGGTGGTAATTGCCAGCGACGAGCCGAATAAGATCATTGCCGCGCGCAATGGCCCGCCGGTGGTCATTGGCCTCGGCAAAGACGAGTACTTCGTGGCCAGCGACGTACCGGCGCTGCTCGATCACACCCGCGATCTTTTCTTTTTGAACGACGGCGACCTGGCCGTGCTCACGCAGCAGGGCGTGCGCGTTACCGACTTCGACGGCAATCCGGTGGAGCGCAAAGCGCAACGGATCACGTGGGACCCTATCATGGCCGAAAAGGGCGGGTTCAAGCACTTCATGCTCAAGGAAATTTATGAGCAGCCGCGCACCGTGCGCGACACCACGCTCGGCCGCGTATCGCAGGACACGGGAAAAATTTTCCTCGATGAAATGCAGGTCACGGAAGCCGAATTCAAGGCACTGAAGAAAATCAATATTGCGGCGTGCGGCACCAGTTGGCATGCCGGGCTGGCCGGCAAGTTCATGATCGAAACGCTGGCTCGCGTACCCGTCGAAGTCGATTATGCCAGCGAATGGCGCTACCGCGACCCGATCATTGCCCGGGACACGATCACGCTGCTGATTTCGCAATCGGGGGAAACCGCCGATACCATCGCGGCGCAACGCGAAGCGAAAGCCAAAGGCTCGAAGACCCTCGCCATCTGCAACGTGGTCGGGTCGATGATCACGCGCGAGGCCGCGGGCAGCATTTACACCCACGCCGGCCCGGAGATCGGCGTTGCCTCAACCAAGGCCTTCGCCGGACAGCTCACCGCACTCTATCTTTTTGCGCTCTATCTGGCGCAGGTTCGCGGCACGCTTACGGCGGAGCAGGCCAAGGAAGCGGTGCAGCAACTTACGCACATTCCGGGCAAGCTCGAGCAGATTCTCATGCACGATGAGGCTTGCGACGAGTTAGCCAAGACTTACATCCGCGCGCAGGACTTCCTGTTTCTCGGCCGAGGCATCCACTATCCCATCGCCCTGGAAGGCGCGCTCAAGCTGAAGGAAATCTCTTACATTCACGCCGAAGGTTATCCGGCGGGCGAGATGAAGCACGGACCGAATGCACTGATTGACGAGAACCTTCCGGTGGTGGTGATCGCCACGCGCGATGTGAACAGTGCGCAGTCCATGACGCGCTACGAGAAAACGCTCTCCAATTTGCAGGAAGTGAAAGCACGGTCGGGAATCGTGATCGCCCTGGCGACGGAAGGGGACAAGGAGATTGCCGAAGACGCGGATCATGTGCTCTACGTGCCGCCGGCGCCCGAGGAGCTTTCGGCGATTCTGGAAATTGTGCCGCTGCAACTGCTCGCGTACCACATCGCAGTGCGGCGCGGGTGCGATGTGGACCAGCCAAGGAATCTGGCCAAGTCGGTAACAGTCGAGTAAACAACCGGTCGTTGGCGAGGGTTACAGCGCGATCCATCCGGCGCGTATCGCCAGCAGCAATGGGGTCGCTATCACCGCCCAGAGCAGAACTCCCTGCAGAAAAGGCCGAACGCCCGCGCGGCGCAGTGTGTCTTTCGAGGCGGCAGCGACCGGCAGCCGGCTCAGGTCATCTAGATAAATAGAGATGACCCAATTCAAGACTTTGAGCGCCCGGCTGGTGCGTTCCGTTTCGCTTTCGGAGTTTACCAAACACCTGGAACTGGAAGTACAGGGTGTGGCGACGTTCGGATTTGTCGCCGGTCAATGGCTTTCGGTGAAGGTCCGCGCGCCCGACGGCGAGGAGTATACGCGCGCGTATTCCATCGCGTCACCGCCCTCGGTAAACGGCCACGTTTCGTTCTGCTTGAATCGCGTTCAGGATGGATTCATGTCGAACTATCTTTGCGATCTGGCCGAAGGCTCGGAGATCACATTTCAAGGGCCTTTTGGCGATTTCATCCTGCGGCCGCCGCTGCGCGATACGGTGTTTGTTGCGACCGGAACCGGGATTGCCCCATTCCGCTCGATGCTGCACTGGCTGCTGGCGGAGCCGGATCGGCATCGGGGGCATGAGTTCTGGCTGCTGTTCGGCGCGCGCACCGAGCAAGACCTTTATTATCGCGAGGAGTTCGAGCGCCTGGCTGCCGAGCATGCGAATTTTCATTTTCTGCCGACGCTGAGCCGCGGAAGGCCCGACTGGCGGGGGTTGCGTGGATATGTACAGGAGCATCTCAAATCGATTGTGGGGACTCGTACCGACATGCACGCCTATATCTGCGGGCTCGACAGGATGGTTCATGCGAATCGCGAACTGCTGAAGAGCCTGGGATGGGAGCGCACATCCATCCGATTTGAGAAGTACGACTGAGCCTGCCGAAATTCCGGCGGCAATCAGAGTGCCGGGCTATCGTCGAAAACAGGCAGTTCGGCCCGGAAGGGCAAGATCCAAAAAAACGTTCCGCACGGAACACTGTGCGGGGATTTATGTCAATATAACGGTATAAGTACAAACGAGGCCTAAATGAAACGGCGGAAACAAGTTAAGAGGAGCGGCAAGGTCGCGCGGAAGGTAACGAAAATCGAGGCGTCGGCGGGCAGAAAACGTCCCCGATACCTGCCCGCGGAGCTGGCCGGGATGTACAAACCCCTGAAGAAGCCAGTCACGCTGCGGCTGGATGCCGACATTCTGGCATGGTTCCAGCGAGGCGGACAGGGCTACCAGACGCGAATCAACCAGGCTCTGAGGAAGGTAATGATGGAGGAGCGGAGGCCCCGGAGCCGAGAGGCTTGATTGTCAATAATGTACGTACAAAATATTTATTGGCAGTCAAAAATGTACATACACTCCTTGCAAGTGCAAGGAGTGAAAGGAATTACGCGGCCCCGAAGGGGTAGATGGGGGCTTGACAAGGTGTGCTAGGGGCCGGGCTGCGTGAAGCCGGGCTGAGGAAAATCCCCGCCCAAGCGAAGCTTGGACGGGGCACCCTCGTGATTTGAAATGATTGCGGTGGGCGAGCCACCCGCCATAGCCATCCCACCCTTGCAAAAGCGCAAGGGTGGGGCAGCCTCGGTTTTTCCATCGCACTGCAGGCTTACCACGAGGGGCAGTGATCCAGGGTTCCGATGAAGAAACAGAATGCCGCCATAGTTCGGTGCCGGTGGGCGACTAATCCGCTTTCGATTCGCTATCACGATCGAGAGTGGGGTGTGCCGCAGCACCGTGATCGCGTTTTGTTTGAGTTCCTGATGCTGGAAGGAGCGCAGGCGGGGCTGAGCTGGGACACGATTTTGAGGAAGCGCGAAAATTATCGAGCGGCTTTCGATGGCTTTGACGCCGCGAAGATTGCGCGCTACGACCGGCGCAAGGTGCGGGCGCTGCTCGATGACGAGGGGATTGTCCGGAACCGGTTGAAGATCGAGTCGGCGATTTCGAATGCGCGGGCGTTTCTGGCAGTGCAGAAGGAATTCGGTTCTTTTGACCGGTATATATGGCAGTTCGTCGGCGGCAAACCGCGCGTGAACGCGTGGAGAATGGGACAGCGGATTCCGGCACGCACGGTTGAGTCGGACGCGATGAGCAAGGACTTGAAGAAACGCGGCTTCAAGTTTGTTGGATCCACGATCTGCTATGCGTTCATGCAGGCGATGGGGATGGTCAACGACCACGTGGTGGAGTGCTTCCGGTATGGCGTGAGTTCAAGAAATCCCGGCCCAAGCAGGTCATCATTGCCGAAGTAGCGACGGATGCGGTGCTGCCGACAAAATGCATAGAACCGGTTTCATAAATGCCTCAGCACGATGATGAGGCAGGCCAAATGGACGAAGCCTTGATACACAGAAAAAATGCGGTCGTAGCGCACTTGCACGCGGCGGAAGTTCTGCAGCCACGCGATGGTGCGCTCGACTTTCCAGCGGCGCCGGTAACGGCGCAACTTTCGTCCGTCTTGGTAGCGCCGCAGAACGCTGTTGCAGCGATAGGGAACGATGAAGTCGATGCGCCGCAGCCCCAGGCGCTTCCGCAAAGGGTCGCTGTCATATCCCTTGTCGGCCACCACCCGCCGGGGGTTGCTTCTCGGCCGACCCCGTCCCGGCCGCGGCACGCGGATCAGCGCCAGCGTGCTTTCCGCGAACTTGTGCTCCGATGGCTTGGCATTCGCGAGTTGAACTCCCAGAGGAATGCCCCCGCCGTCGACCACCACCACGCACTTCGTGCCCTTGCCACGCATGGTTTTGCCCACTTCAGCGCCCCCCTTTTCGCCACGATGAAGGTGGCGTCCAGAAAAGCCTCGTTCCAGTCCAACAGTTGCCGCCGGTCCATGTCGGCGAGCAACTGCTGCCACGCGCGCCGCCACACTCCCCGTTCCTCCCAACCGCGCAACCGTCGCCAACAGGTGGATCCGCTGGGATATCTGTCCGGCAGATCCCGCCAGCGTGCGCCCGTGCGCAGCACCCACAGAATGCCTTCCACGCACGCCCGATTCGCAACCCAGGGTCGGCCGCGTCGATCCCTTCGCCGCTTCGGCACCGGAAAAAATGGTTCGATTCGAGTCCACTGCTTGGTTGTCAGCATATGCCAAAAGCCAACAACAATGCGGGTCCGCGATATAAGTCCACAACTTGAGGCGGAACCTATTTATGAAACCGGTTCTAGAACCTTCGCCCACTCGCTTCGCTCGGGCTCAGGATGACAGGTCGGTTTGTACCGCGAAACTTGTGGGACACGACACGTTGGGTCCGTTAGCCGGCCAGCTTTCGGGGTTCTGGCCTGGCGGGTACTTCGGCGGGGACATTCGCTGGTACCGGGGATGGGCCGAGGAAGCGGCGGAGCATCAATCCACCCAGCGTGAACAGGAACTCGACACAATCGCGAGGCTTCAACTTCGATTCGCCATCGAGACGGGGCGCGAAGATGAGCGGTATCTCGATTACGTGGGCGCCATTGCGGACAAGCTCAAACAGGATGGCAGTCTGAAAGGAATAGCCGCGAGTGGGAAGAATGCCGAAATCGCAGCGGCGAAAAAGATCAGCGGGGAACGCGCGGTATCCGGATGTGCAATCGCTGACCGGCCCGACGCCGCCGCAGAGGCGAACCAGGAAACTACCGGTGTGACTGAGAGCGCGCCGTCCGGGGCCGAATTCAGGCATGGCCGACCCGGGCAGAAAGCGCGAACCGATGATCAGGCGGCGTTCGCCGGCAGCGCACAATCGGATGAAGTCGGGCAGCAGAGCGGGGTCATGCTGTCCGTCGGCATCCATTTCAAGGAGCAGGGCGGCGCCGAGATGAGCTACGGCGTAGGCTAAGCCCCGCTTGTAGGCGTCTCCCAGACCGCGTTTCTCGCCGGTAATCAGGTGGAGATTCGGATTGGTTGGCATTGACTCGCGCACCAGGTCGGCGGTGCCGTCTGGTGAGTTGTCATCGACGACGAGAACGTGCAGGTCGTGGGTGGGAATGCGCGCGGCCTGTTCGAAAATGCGCAGCAGCACGACGGGCAGGTTCTTGCGCTCGTTGTAGGTGGGAAGGACAACGCAAGCGATGGGACGAGCGGGTTGGGCGGGAGAAGGCACCTGGATACAGTTTACATCGAGGTATCAGGTATCAGGTGTCAGGTCTCGGGTCTCAGGAAAACGTCTCGGGAAAACATGGTCACGAGTGAGTTGCGCGGCGAAACTGATGGTTAAGATTGCGAGGCATACCACCGATAACTGCAGGTGGGTCCAGCGCGCTAACGGGCCGGCGAAGGGTAGGAGGCAGGAGAGATAGAGGAGCCACGCGATGCGATTGGCGGCGTGCGTGGCGAGCCAATCGGCGATCCAGAGAAGGGCGGGCGCGAGAATTACCAAATCGTAAACCGTTAGATGGGGTGCGACCAGCACGGTTGCCAGGAGCATGATGGCGAAACGGTGATGGAGGGGTGCCGGTTTTCGCCAGCTTGCGATTGCCAGCAAGATCGTCGGCAGCGCGGTCAGCAGGTAGAGCGTGAACGCCGCTGCGGGCCATGGGATCAACAGGTCCCAGAAGGCGCGGAACGAGTGCATAAGATAAATTCTTGGCTCCAGAATTTTTGCCATCGAACCGAGGCGGGTGAGAACGTGGGCGTAGGCGATGAGAGGGCGGGTGCCGTACCACGCCCATGCCGCCGCGAACTGCGCGATGACGGACATGGCCGCGCCGAAGAGGATTTTGATCGCTTCGGGGCGGGTGATGCCCACGAGTGGGAGGTCGGCGTCGCCGGGCTTTGTGGGGCCGCCCTCAGCGGTTAAAGCCGCCGAGGAAGATGCAGCGTTTATCGCAGCGCTGAAGCGCTGCGCCACCCCAAATCTCTGCGCCACAAATCGCTGCGCTGCCCCAAGCCGCAGTTTATCCGCAGGGTTCCGAGGCCACAGGCTGGTGGCTACAAACACGCAAGCCGGTACCAATGCCAGTTGCGGCTTATAGGCCAGCAGTCCCAGGCACAGGCCTGCCAGCTCCTCGCGGCGGGCGCGGAGGGCGAAGTAGATTCCGGTGAAGGCGGCTAGCGCCAAGGCGGAGTTCTGGCCGAAGGTGATCAGCGAAAAAAATCCTGGGAACGCCGCTGCTGCTAGCGCTACGGTGCTGCCTTGCTCGTGAAGATTGGGGCACGTTTGCCATACGGCGCAGCAGCAGGCGGCGTAGATGGCGGCGCTTAGAACGATCCAGATGGCTGCGGCCCAACCGTAGGGCAGGAGCGCCAGGGGCGCCCAGATTAGCGAATACTGCGGGGCATAGACGGGGAGGAAGTAATCTCCTGCCGATCCGGGTACGCGTTGCTCGCCGAGTTCGCGCTGCGCGCGGGCATCGTAGAGGGCTTCGCCGCGGTGCTCGAGGGCTAGCGTGCCGAGGACGTAGGCGTGGAGGAAGTCGGCTCCTTTTAGATGGCCGAAGCGGTCGCGCGGGCCGGGGGTGGCGATGGTGGCGGCGTAGCCTAGCCACAATGCGATCACGAGCAGGAGGGCTTGGCGGCGGATGCGGCGCGGGGTGAGCCAAGACGACTTCGCCGCGGTTTCTATTGGGTGACTCATTTAGTGATTGGGCCGTTCAAGCTTTCAGCCCTGTCGCCTGAACTCGCGGTGAACCCAGGTTAGCGCCCAAAGAACGGGCGCGAAGCTGGGGCACCGTGCCCCGTTGTTCCTGCTGCCACGAGACACAGTGCGTCTTGGGATCGTGGGTTGGTAGTCACGACCGCATCAACCCGTCCCAGGCCTCTTGAGTTCACCGCCAAGTGATAGGTTCCAGCCTTGAGATTTTGGAATACGAACCTCCCTTTCGAGTTCGTGATCGTTGATGCCAGACGGTCTTTCCCATCGCTACTTAGCGCGTCAATGCGCACGCCTTTAAGATCGTGCCCGTCGATGCAGCCTACCCACCCGCGCAATGGGTTGCCGACCATCCCATAGTTGTTCAAGGACAAGTCGCCGACCTGGGGTGAGCAGCTTTCGTCACCCGGTGTAGGCACGACAATCGTGTAAAGCGAATTCTGTGGCGGCAATGGACACGGTACCGGCTCTACTTCCGCCGAGCCCCCAGGTGGCGGCGCATACTTCGACAGTTCTATTACCGGTGCCTTTTCCCCAAATAAACTTGTCTTGGTCCTCGCCGTATTCAGAACTTCCCAAATCCAATCGGGAAAGAGATTCGCGGCCGCGGCAAACACGAGTACCGCTGCTCCAGCGACGGTTATCAACACGACGAGCGTTCGCTTCATAGGTGTCGGCTCGAGAGACGTCCTCCTCTAATTAGACACCAAGATGATTGTTGTAGGCAGCGAGTGGACATCATCCGGTACTTTGGGGACGACATCTTTGCAATCTGGCTCCTGACTTCCGCAATCCGGCTTTCTGCAATTCCTTTAGAATTCTCGGCAGTGTCTATTCAATTTCAGGTGGAGGCTAGTTCTGGAGTGGGGCGGGCGGGGAGGCTCATCGCTGTGCGCGAGATTGAGACTCCGGTGTTTATGCCCGTGGGAGTTGCCGGTTAATTAGCTTCGGTCCGGATGCACATATGCCCGGTGGGCGTACGAGAAGGTGGAGAGAGTGAACGCGATG
Organism: uncultured Acidobacteriaceae bacterium; assembly: GCA_963791085.1. GTDB lineage: Bacteria > Acidobacteriota > Terriglobia > Terriglobales > Acidobacteriaceae > Acidiflorens. Next base: position 274,696 of record CAWBQG010000002.1, read on the forward strand.
GTGATTGAAACGGTGATCACCCATGGTGTGCATCGTCCATCCGCGCAATAGGCGAGTGGGTGCCGCACAATCGTCGGCAAAATGGCGAGCACTCCCGGAACCAGCATTAGCGTCCACAGTCCGGAGTAGAGAAACAGCACACGGGAGCCAGTCGTGGGGCGCATCAGCAGCAGAGCCAAACCGACGATTCCAAGCAGAATGCTCGGGACCGTGATCCACAAGCCAGCCGGCCCGCTGGTCCGAATCCAACCCAAGCCCAGTGGAAACGCAGGCTCCCTTAAGATCATCGCCGTAATTACTCCGAGCGCCACCACGGTGAAGACCGTCCAAAGTACGGCGAGCGCAAGAAGAATCCGGTCCCTGAGCGACATAGCGAAACCTCTGCCTACCCGGGCATTTTTGACTTTCTCCGTCACTCGGCACAATGTCCGCGATCACAAGGAGATGTGACGGACGGTCACACTTGTAATCGGCCCCCGCTCTGTGCAATTCCTTTAGAATTCTCCGCAGTGTCGATTCAATTTCAGGTTGAGGCTACTGCTGGTGCGGGGCGGGCTGGGAGGCTCGTCACTCCGCATGGGGAGATTGAGACTCCGGTGTTTATGCCGGTGGGGACGGCTGCGACTGTTAAGGGCGTTCCTCAGGATGTGCTGGAGGAGCTGGGGGTACGGATTCTGCTGGGAAATACTTACCACCTTTATTTGCGTCCGGGAGTGGAGGTGGTGCGGCGGATGGGCGGGCTGCATGGGTTCATGGCTTGGGAACAGGCGATTCTTACCGACTCGGGCGGGTTTCAGGTTTTCAGTCTTAGCGATCTGCGGAAGGTGACGGAGGAGGGGGTTACGTTTCGCTCGCACCTGGATGGGTCGTCGCACTTTCTTAGTCCGGAGCGGGCGATGGAGATTCAGATTGGGCTGGGCGCGGACATTATTATGGCGTTCGATGAGTGCACGGAGCATCCGGCGGAACGGGAGCGCGTGCGGGATTCGATGGAGATGACGCTGCGGTGGGCGCGGAGGAGCAAGGAGTATTTTGAGGGGCATAAGAGCGAGGTGCCATGGAAGGCAGTTGCCAGTCGCCAGTTGCCAGTTGCCAGTAATCAGCTGTCTGGTGCAGGCGGGGGGACTGGGAACTGGGAACTGGGAACCGAGAACTGCTCTCAGGCTTTGTTTGGGATTGTGCAGGGGGGGATGGATCGGGAACTGCGGCGGGAGTCGGCGCTGCGGACGATTGAGATTGGGTTTCCCGGATATGCGATTGGGGGGCTCAGCGTGGGGGAGCCTCGGGAAATGACGCGGGAGATTGTGGAGTGGACGCTGGAGTTTTTGCCTCGGGACAAGCCGCGGTATCTGATGGGGGTGGGGACTCCGGAGGAGATTGCGCTTTATGCCGGGATGGGCGTGGACATGATGGACTGCGTTCTGCCGACACGGGCGGCGCGGCATGGGTTGCTGTTCACGTCGGAAGGACGGGTTTCGATCAAGCAGGCGCGGTATGCGGAGGACGCGGGGCCGCTGGACCCGGCTTGCAGTTGCAGGGTTTGCCGGCGGTATTCGCGGGCTTATCTGCGGCACTTGTATGCGGCGAATGAGCTGCTGGCGCAGGTGCTGAATACGGTGCACAACTTGCATTTTTATCTGGAGACGATGCGGCGGGCGCGGAGGGAGATTCGGGGCGGTGGGACCGTGTCCGAGAGGGAGTAGGGTTCACGGCGCTACTTTGTCCGGCTTCCGCCCGATTAGGGGCAGCCGAGGGCGAGGCGCCGGCGCTACTCATGCTGGCGTCTCGATCTGTGAATTTCTGGCGTTTTTGGGGTTGCTGTCCTTGACACCTGACGGGGCGTCCGGCATGCTATTGGGTTTGGGACAGGTGTGCTTTCTTGCAGAGCTGTCCCCGCTGGAGATTCGGGTTCGGCATTGATGGTTCCGGCCTGCGATGGTGGTTTTCTTCCGAAGGATCTGCGGCCATACAGAAAGAGAATTCCCGAAAAGAGAAAGAAATCCCGAAGTCGGGCGGTAAGAAGAAGCAAACTTGTGCGGGAGGGCATCCCGGCGAGGCTTATTCGGGAGGGTTTGGGCTGCCCGGTTTTGACTCAGTAGCTGGTTCCAAAGGACTGACTTGGCTGGAAATATGATTTTCGGTGGCATGGGGGCAGAATTGGCGCTCTGGTTGCAGTTTGGGGGCGGTTCCGGACTTCTTGGGCTGGCGCCGCTGCTGTTCATTTTCGCCATCTTCTATTTTTTATTGATCTTGCCTCAGCAGCGGAAGCAGAAGAAATGGCAGGCGATGCTCAGCGAGCTGAAGACCGGGGACAAGATCGTAACCAGCGGCGGACTGCGCGGAGTCATCATCAGCCTGAAGGATGATGCCGTGACGTTGCGCGTGCCGCCGGATAATTTGAAGATCGAAGTCACCCGGGGATCGGTGGTATCGGTGAGTACGCAGGAAGAAGCGAAGTGAAGAAGCTGCGAGCTACGAGCCTCGAGCTGCGAGCTTGGGGCCGGACGGTCTTAGCTGATTTCTAGATTGGTTGATCATGAATAAGAACCTAACGTGGAAGTGGGGCGTTATTGTCGCGATCCTGCTGCTTTTTGTGGCGGGGATCTTCGGTGTTCCTAAAGACTGGTCGGGCAAGGGGCTGGTGGCAGCCATTACCGACCGGATTCACCTGGGGCTGGATCTGAAGGGCGGGACGCACCTGATCCTGCAGGTGAAGGTGAACGATGCGGTCAATGTGGATTCCGACAACGCGATTGCGCGGCTGAAGGAAGACATGCGGACGCACAAACTGAGCTATGCCGAAATCACGAAGCCCGACCCGGTGAATCATCCGGAGATGGTGGTTGTGAAAGGCGTGCCGCCGGAGCAGTCGAGCGATTTCAAGAACCTGGTCAGCGACCGGCTGCCGGATTACGACGCCTCGTCGGGGGCGGAGAATTCGTGGACAGTTTCGATGAAGCCGGCGAACCTGGCGGATCTGAAGAACCGGGCGGTGACGCAGGCAATTGAGACGATTCGCAACCGGATTGACGCGCTGGGCGTGAACGAGCCGGTTATTCAGGAGCACGGACTGGGCGACTACCAGATTCTTGTGCAGCTTCCGGGCGTGGACGATCCGGCGCGCGTGAAGGAAATCATGCAGTCGACGGCGATGCTGGAGATCAAGCAGTCGATGGGCGGACCGTATTCGAGCGAAGAGGCGGCGCTGCAGGATAAAGGCGGGGTGCTACCTCCGGATGCGGTGCTGATGCCGGGCCGAAGCATCGGCTCGCGCGACGCGGAAAACGGGGGCGAAAGCTGGTACCTGATTTCGCGGGCTGCCGCGGTGACGGGACGCGATTTGCGGACGGCCGAGGCGAGCCGCGACGAAAATGGGCAACCGGCGGTTCGTTTTATTCTGACCGGGGACGGAGGCCGCAAGTTCTATTCGTTCACCTCCGGCCACGTGGGGGACTATCTCGCCGTTGTTCTCGATAACAAAGTGCAGGAAGTGGCGGTCATCAAGGAAGCGATCCGGGATACGGGCATTATCAACGGCCGGTTTACCGAGCAGCAGGTGCAGGACCTGGCGATGACGCTGCGGTCGGGCGCATTGCCAGCCGGAATAAAATATCTGGAAGAGCGGACGGTCGGGCCCTCGCTGGGAGCGGATTCGATCAAATCGGGCGTGCAGGCAGCGATTGCGGGCATGCTCGCCGTGCTGATTTTCATGCTGATTTACTACCGCTGGGCGGGCGTGAACGCCGACGTGGCGCTGATCTTCAACCTGATTATTCTGCTCGGGTTTATGGGATTCTTCGGAGCGGTACTGACGCTGCCGGGGATTGCGGGCGTGATTCTGACGGTCGGCATGGGCGTGGATTCAAACGTGCTGATTTTCGAGCGCATCCGCGAGGAGTTGCGCAACGGCAAGACTCCGGCGTCGGCGGTGGAACAGGGATTCGCCCATGCCTGGATCACAATCGTGGATACGCACGTGACGACCATCGTCTCGGCCGCGATTTTGTTTATCTTCGGCACGGGGCCGGTCAAAGGATTTGCCACGACGCTGGTGTTTGGTCTGGCGGCGAATCTGTTTACGGCGGTGTTTGTATCGCGGGTGATTTTCGACTGGATTTTGAGCCGGAAGCAACGCGGAGAGGCATTAAGTATCTAAGGCAGTCGTTGGTCGTTGGTCGTTGGTCGTTCGCGAATCTGAAACGAGCGATGCTATCCGAAAGACTAGCGACTGACGACCAACGACCGATTTATTGAAGGGATCTAAGCAGCGTGGAATTCTTTAGAAATACAAACATCGATTTTCTTGGGAAGAAGTGGTACTTCCTTGCGTTTTCGCTGATTTTCAGCGTGGCCGGCCTGCTCTCCATGGGGTTCTGGCATGGGATTCCGCTGGGCGTCGATTTCCGCGGCGGCACGCTGGTCTACGTGAAGTATTCACACACACCCGATCCAAGCGCCGTTCATGCTGACATCGATCGCGCCGGGTTGAAGAATGCGCGCGTGCAGGCGTACGGGCCAGCCAGCAATAACGAACTGCTGATCCAGCTCGACATACAGGAAACGAGCGAACAGGCTCTGGATAAGGGCAAAACGCAGATTGTCCAAGCGCTGGAGGGACGGGCGAGCAGCGCGAGCGCGGGCAAACAGGATCTGAACAATTCGAGTTCGCTGACGATCGCGAATTATCTGCTGGAAAAGGACCCGCTGCACCTGGGAATGGATGCCAATCCGCGCTATACGGCCATGGCACAGGCGGTTGTGAACGATCGCGACAAGGTGAGGAGCGGGGTGCTGGGCTCGATTGACGAATTGAAAAGCGTGGTGGATCCGGCGGTGGTGGCCTCGCTGAACGACGGTTTTTTTGTTTCCGACTTCGGGATTCGCAACGTGGAGATCGTTGGGCCGCAGGTGGGACAGCAACTTCGGAAACAGGCGATCCTGGCGACCCTGTATTCGCTGGCCGGGATGCTGGTGTACCTGGCGCTGCGGTTCGAATGGATTTACGGCGTGGCCGCGGTGCTGACGGTTTTCCACGACACGCTGATTACGGTCGGCGCCTTCTCGCTGCTGAACCGGGAAATCTCGCTGACGGTGATCGCGGCGATCCTGACGCTGATCGGGTATTCGAATAACGATACGATCGTGGTCTTTGACCGCATCCGGGAAAACATCAAGTTGTTGCGGCGGGAGAAGCTGGCCGACATTGTCAACAAGAGTATCAATCAGACCTTAAGTCGAACCATCTTGACAGCGGGCCTAACATTCCTTACCGTGCTTGCGCTGTTCCTTTTCGGCGGCGAAGTGCTGCGCGGGTTCAGCCTCGCCCTGGTGATCGGTATTTTGATCGGGACGTATTCTTCGATCGCGATCGCAGCACCGATTCTGGTTGCGTACCAAGACTGGCGGATGGCGCGGGGCCAGAGGCCGATTGCGATGCCGGCACGGTCGGGGGCAGGACAGAATTCGCCGAAAGAAAAGATCAAGGCCTGATCCGTTCCGGCTTAAGGCGGGCCGCAAATGGCGTAGAATCATCAACCTGCCCGGAGAGGCGGGAGTCGAAAAACAGCGGGAGCAAGAATGACACGGCCGGTGTCTACAATGATGTAGGGTCTGGCGCAGGAGAAGCCCATGTTTGAAGACAGCCTTATTGAATCCGGGAATAAACTCAAGACGAAGCGGTTGGGCACGACGATCCTGTCGTTTATGCTGCAGGTGTTCCTGCTCTTCATCCTCATCTTGATTCCGTTGATCTATACGGACGCGCTGCCGAAGCAGCAACTGATGACGTTTCTGATGGCGCCGCCACCGCCGCCACCACCACCACCACCGCCGGCAGCCGCTCCGCTCAAGGTCGTGAGGGCGGTGAGCGAAATGGTGGAAGGCCAGTTGCGCACGCCGACCAAGATTCCGAAGAATATTCAGATGATCAAAGAGGAAGAAACTCCGCCGGATCTGGGAGCGGGCGTCGCGGGCGGCGTTCCGGGCGGCATTCCGGGCGGATCGGCGGGCGGCGTGATCGGTGGCATCATATCGCAGCCGGTAGCGGTTCCGAAGCAGGTAATACCGCAGCGCGTGCGAGTTTCGCAGGGCGTTTCGAACGGCCTTCTCATCAAGAAAGTGCAGCCTACGTATCCGGCACTGGCGCGGCAGGCGCGCATTCAGGGGCAGGTGGTGCTGCACGCGGAAATCAGCAAGGAAGGAACAATTCAGAACCTGCAGTTGATCAGCGGCCATGCGATGCTGGCGCCGGCCGCAATCGAGGCGGTCAAACAATGGCGCTACAAGCCATACCTGCTCAATGGAGAGCCGGTGGCCGTGGAAACAGAAGTGATTGTGAATTTCAGCCTGTCGGGAGGCTAGAAACAGGGGGAGACGGGGCTGGCCCCGTCTCTAGTCAGGTTTTGTGGCGGTTCGCTCCTGCCCGGTCTCAGTTTTCGAGATGGGCGCGAAGGATGAGTTTGCTCCCAAAGGATCGCTCCGCGCTCTCGATTTCTTTTCAGGATGCAACGGCCGGATCGGGTCCGCGCCTCTAACCGGGCACGGGTGTGAAAAGGCAGGTTTTCATGTCGCTTCCGGGGGCGAGCCCCGGAGCGATGAACGAAGCTCGGACCGTAGTGACAGTCCGGCCGGAATAATGGCAGGCGGTTGGAAGCGAGTGAAATAAGTTCGGAGGAGGAAAAGCAACTCATGGTAGTGAATCTTGCAGCAGTGGCACTCAGCAATCTGCATGTTTTCGCCGCTTGGCTCTTTCAGGAAGCCCAAGTCGGTTGGGACCCGATTTCGCTCTGGAAACAGATGGGAATTCTGGCGAAGATCGTGGTTATCATTCTGTTCATCATGTCGGGCTGGTCGATCGGCGTAATGATTGACCGCTGGATGGCATTCAACGCGGCCCGCAATCAGTCCCGCTCGTTCGCACCGGCGGTAGCCGGGGCGCTGCGCGAGGGCAAGATTGATGAGGCGATCAAAGTCGCGGAGCGCAACAAGAAGAGCCACCTGGCGAAAGTTGTGACGGCGGGCCTGATGGAGTTCAAGGCTCACCAGGACAGCCCGGGCGAAATTCCCGGCGAGACGATTGAAGCTTCGAAGCGCGCTCTGGAGCGCACGGAAGCGATCGTTCACGCCGAACTGAAGCGCGGGCTCGGCGGACTAGCGACGATCGGATCGACGGCACCCTTCGTGGGGCTGTTCGGAACGGTGGTCGGCATTTTGAACGCGTTTCGCGGAATTGCACAGGAAAAGGCGACCGGTCTGGCGGCGGTGGCGGGCGGTATTTCTGAAGCCCTCGTGACCACAGCCATCGGATTGTTCGTGGCGATTCCGGCTGTGATGATGTTCAACTATCTGACGGGCCGCGTGGAAGCGTTCGACGTGGAGATGGATAACTCATCAAGCGAACTGATCGATTACTTCCTGAAACGCCGAAGCATGCGCCGGTCCTAAGGCCGAGCATGCGGACCGCAATTTGAGTTGCCGGTAGGGCGCCGGCCAAACGGCTGGCGCCCACTCCTCCTCAGAGTGGCGGTTCGACGAACAGGAAGGATCCGCAGGGAGACGGAATTCCATGGCATTAGCAAAACGAAACGAAGGCGCAAAGGTCAACTCGGACATCAACGTCACGCCCATGGTGGACGTGATGCTGGTGCTGCTGATCATCTTTATGGTGATCACGCCCATGTTGCAGAAGGGCGTGAGCGTGGATCTGGCGAAGGTGAACAGCCCAACCTCGATGCCGGATGCCGACAAAGAAGACGCCTTGCTGGTTGCAGTGCAGCGCGACGGCAAAGTTTTCTTTGGGACGGAACTGACGACGGTTGACCAGCTCACGGACAAAATAAAAGACCGGCTTGCCAATCGGACCGACAAGCGCGTTTTTCTTAAAGCGGACGCGCGTGCGAAGTTCGGGGCGGTGGTGGAAGTGGTCGATAACGTTCGCGCCGCGGGCGTGGACCAACTTGGTTTGCTGACGGATCAGAGAAAATCCGGGGCACTGGCTCCGCCTACGGGCGGGACTGCGCCAGCAGCACCGACGGGCGGGCAATAGAGTAGTTGCGAGGAGATCGATATGGGAATGGCAATTGGCGGCTCGAGCGGGGGCCCAAACGCAAACATGAACGTCACACCGCTCATCGACGTTCTGCTGGTGCTACTGATCATCTTCATGGTGATCACGCCCCTCACACCGAAAGGTCTGGACGCACTGGTGCCGCAGCCGCCGCCAAAGGACCAGAAGCAGCCGCCGCCGTCGGATCGAACGATTGTGGTGCAGTTGATCGACCGTGGCTCCGGGAACGCTCCAGGGGTCAAGATCAACCAGGACGATGCAACCTGGGAAACTCTGCAAGGGCGGCTGGAAGACATCTTCAAGACGCGCGCCGAAAAGGTGATGTTCGTGAAGGGCGACGACAATGTGCCCTTTGCCGACGTTGCCAACGTGATCGACATTGCGCATTCGGCGGGTGTCGATAAGGTCGGTTTGATCACCGCGAAGATCGAAGCGGGCGGCTAGAATAGTCGCGGACACGCCGATGGATGGTTACGCCGTCGGGTCAGTTGATTGGCGGGTCACGGGACCGATCGGCGGAAACGCGGATCCTGGCTGGACGGACGAGGACGCCCGTACTTCCACTTTTACTCCGCTCGAAGGAGATTCATAAAGCAATGAAAACGTCTTACAGGCTGATGTTGGTTATTGCGGTAGCGCTGGCACTTGTTGCCGGTACCAGTTGCGCCAAGCTTCAGGCGCGAGACCATCTTAACAAGGGCGTGCAGGCTTACAAGAACGCCAAGTACGAACTGGCGATCGATCACTTTCAGCAAGCGGTTGCGCTGGATCCGACGCTCATTAACGCCCGGCTGTATTTGGCCACGGCCTATGCGCAGCAGTACATACCTGGCGCCGATACCCCCGATAACAATAAGTTCGGCGAACAGGCGATCGACCAGTACAAGACAGTGCTGCAAACGGATCCCAAGAACATCAACAGCATCAAGGGCATCGCGTATCTCTACCTGCAGATGAAGAAGTTCGACCTGGCCAAGGAGTTTTACAAGAAAGCGTCGGAGGCCGACCCCAACGATCCCGAGCCGTATTACTCAGTGGCGGTGATCGACTGGACGCAGACCTACCAGCCGCGCCAGGAAGCGCGCGCCAAACTTGGGATGAAACCGGACGATTCGCTTCCGGCCAAGGACAAAAAGGCGTGCGCGGAGATACGGGAGAAAAATACGCCGGATGTTCAGGAAGGGATCGACAATCTGAACAAGGCGTTACAGCTTCGTCCGGACTATGACGACGCGATGGCCTACATGAACCTCATGTACCGCGAGCGTGCCGACATCCAGTGCGACGATAAAGATGCGCACGCCGCCGACCTGAAAACGGCCGACGAGTGGGTTGACAAGACGATGGCCACGAAGAAGGCCAAAGCGGAAAAGCAACCCGGGGCGGGTGGCATTGTGATGGATCAGAAACAGTAGGATCGAGAACTCGGAAGCGAGGAATCAGTAGCCAGTACCAGCTGACGGAAGACTGCCCGACTGGTGCTGGCTATTTTCATTGGCGGAGGTTGGTCGGGCATGCGCGGAATGTGCGGCGGATCACAGACGCTCGTGATTTGTCGCATGCATTCGGGGCTGCTCCGTAGGTAGAATCAGGAGCGGTCTGACGACCGGTCCCAAGAATGTTCAAGAAGATTCTGATAGCGAATCGCGGTGAGATCGCCGTGCGCGTCATACGCGCCTGCCGCGAGATGGGCATTACAACGGTCGCAGTCTACTCGGACGTGGACCGGGCGGCGCTGCATGTTCGCAAGGCCGACGAAGCTTACGGGATCGGCCCAGCCCCGGCCTCGGAGTCCTATCTCCGGATCGATAAAATCCTCGACGTTGCCCAGCGTTCTGGGGCGGAAGCGATCCACCCTGGTTACGGATTTCTCTCGGAGAATGCGAAGTTCGCGCGGGCATGCGTGGATGTGGGCGTGAAATTCATCGGGCCGACCGCGGAATCCATGGAAATGATGGGCTCGAAGACTCGCGCCCGGCAGCACATGGAGAAAGCGGGCGTTCCGTTTGTCCCGGGGACGTCGCGCGGGTTGAGTTCGCCAGAAGAAGCCGAACAGGTTGCCGAGCGCATTGGTTATCCAGTGATGCTCAAGGCCGCAGCGGGCGGAGGCGGCAAAGGCATGCGGTTGGTGCACACGCGGCAGGATCTCCGTTCGGCGCTGGAATCGGCGAAGAGCGAGGCGGAGCGATCGTTTGGGGACAGCGAAGTCTATATCGAAAAAGCGATTGTCAATCCGCGGCACATAGAAATGCAGGTGCTGGCGGACGAGCATGGCAATACGGTATGGCTGGGGGAGCGCGAGTGCTCGATCCAGCGTCGCCACCAGAAAGTTCTCGAGGAAGCGCCCTCGCCGCTCGTCGACCCGGATATGCGCCGGCGAATGGGAGAAATCGCGGTAAAGGTCGCGCAGGCCGCCAAATACACAAATGCCGGCACGGTGGAATTTCTGGCCGATCAGCAGAAGAATTTCTACTTTCTGGAAATGAACACGCGGCTGCAGGTGGAGCATCCGGTGACCGAACTGACCACCGGGCTGGACCTGGTGCATCTGCAGATTCGGATTGCGGCTGGCGAAAAGCTGCCCTTCAAGCAGTCGGACATCAGTATTCGCGGACATGCGATCGAATGCCGCATTTATGCCGAGGATCCCGACAATAATTATTTCCCCAGCCCGGGCAAGATTACGCTGCTGCTGCTGCCGTCGGGACCGGGAATCCGGCGCGACAGCGGAATGTACGAGGGATGGACGGTTCCGCTCGATTACGATCCGCTGCTGGCCAAGCTGATCAGCCATGGAACCGACCGCAACCAGGCGATCATGCGGTTGCAGCGGGCGCTCTACGAGTATTTTGTCGCGGGTATCAAGACCAACATTTCGCTGTTCCGGCGGATTCTGAGCGATGCCGATTTCCAGGCAGGCAGACTTGATACCGGCTTCCTTGACCGTTTGCTGGCCAAGCCGCAAGGAGTGGCCGCACGCGCGCCCGAGCCGCGCATTGCCGCCATTGCCGCCGGCATGTTTGCCGCACTCGATCCGGCCGGTTCGACCGCAAAAGATGGAAACGCTTCGGCAGCGACACCAGCTTCCTCAAACTGGAAGCAGAAAGGACGCGCCGGCGCGCTACGCTGAATCGCATGGTCTACGACGTGATGGTCGAAGGCAAGCCGTACCGGCTCGAACTTGAAAGAGCGGACGCCGGATGGAAGTGCCGTCTTGATGGCAAAGAGATTCGCGTGGACGCGGTGCTGCCGCGCCGGGATGTGCTGTCGCTGATCGTGGATGGCCATGCATTCGAGATCAAGCGCGAGCAGACTGCCACCGACCTGCATCTGTGGGTGGGCAGCGCGCGTTTTGGTGTCGAGTTGCGCGACCCTCGCTCGCTGCGCTCGCGCCAGGGTTCGGCCCAGGATGAAAAAGGCCCGCGGAAGATCGTAGCTCCCATGCCGGGGAGGGTTGTGCGGCTGCTGGTTGCCGAACAAGCCGAGGTGGAAGCCGGGCAGGGCATCATCGTGGTGGAAGCGATGAAGATGCAGAACGAAATCAAGTCGCCGAAAAAGGGAATCGTCAAGAAGATTGTGGCCACCGCGGGAGCAGCCGTGAATGCCGGGGATGTGCTGGCCATTGTGGAGTGAAATGGAAGGCCCGCTCTGCTTCTACCAATTAGCTCGCCAGGAACCCGCAGGTTCGTTCACCTCCGTTATCTGAAAGCCATCCAGCCTCCGCTGTAGCATGGAAATGCACGCCGGAGGTGCCGTTTGAAGGTGCAGCGCATCATCAGCTATGCGACCCTGGCTATTTCGATTTTGACGCTTGTCCTTGTTCTGCGGCGTCCGCCTCGGGTCGCGCCGCCTACGACACCTGCCGCCGCGGCCGCCAGCGCCCAGTCATTCCAGGACAAGCTCAACCGGATCGGGCAACCCAGTGGCGCCGGCGAAGACTCCGGTGAAGTGCGCATAAACTCTGACGAGATCAACGCGGCGCTCGCCCAAGCAGCCGGTATGTTACCGGAAAGCACAGCGACGCCGAGCCCGGCGGCCGCAAATGCGAGCGATCGGCCGGCGGCTGGCGGGTCCAGTGGGCCGATTGTATTTCCCGGCGCGGTTCCCAATATCAAGGACTATCAGGTTTCCATGGACGGCGATCTGGTGCGCGGGCAATTTGTCACGCAGATTGCGGGCAAAGACGTCTATCTGACGCTGGCTGGCCACCTCGGCGCCAAAGATGGGTATGCCACGTTTGACGCCACGGAAGTGAAGATCGGAGGCCTTTCCGTGCCCGTCTCGCTCGTGAACGATGCACTGCAGAAGAAGCTGGGCGAACAACGCGATCAGCTCAAGTTGCCAGCCAACGTGAAAGATCTTAAGGTTGAAAACGGCGAACTGGTGTTTGTGGAGAAATGATTTCCGCATGGAACTTCTGCCGCGCGAGCAGTCGCGGCCCGGCAGAAAATGCCCGCAACACACGTTGTGATTTCGTGTAAAGCAAAAGTTGCCGGGCGTGGCACACTATGGTTTGCATGGCTCAGAGTTTTCTAACTCCCATCTAATCGGCTTCTAATCGGCGGCGCTTTCAATCGTCAGCATGACAACTTTTCCGGTACCACCCAACGGGGCGGATCATGTCCTGGTGGCCAGCCCCAGCAGCGTGGTGCGCCAGCGAGTTCTCGAGAGCCTAGAACCAAGAGCGGGTCGCGTTGAGCAGGCGAGCGGAGGCGCCGAAGCACTGATTCACCTGGAGCAAGGACTCTGGCAAACGCTCTTTCTTGACCGGCGTCTGCCTGACCTCGATGCCGAGGAACTCAGCCAGACGGTACGCGAGCGCTATCCGGCCATTGAGGTCGTACTGCTCGACGGTGAAGATGAGACTGCGAGCCGCCTCGTTGAAACTGACCGATCCGCGGCGCATGCAGAGAGATGGGCGGGCGGGCGCGGTGAAACGGCCGGCGGCAGCGAGCGGAACCAAAGCCGAGACAGCGATGAAGATAACCGGCGCAGGCAAGATGAGAAAAGCCTTTTCAGGTCCGCTGAATCTGTGCCGTGCGCTGCGCTGCCCGGGATGATTGGCAACTCCCCTGCCATGCAGGCTGTCTACCGTCTGGCGAATCTGGTGGCGTCCCGCGATACGACTGTTCTGATCACGGGACCAACGGGCAGCGGCAAGGAACTGGTGGCACGGGCGCTGCACGAGTTGAGCCCACGCGCCACGCGGACTTTTGCCGTGGTCAATTGCGCGGCCATCCCGGAGACTCTGCTCGAAGCCGAACTATTCGGGTATTCCCGCGGGGCGTTCACCGGAGCGCTGCAGTCCTATGCCGGAAGAATCCAGGCGGCGCACCAGGGCACGCTTTTTCTCGACGAGATCGGAGACATGCCGCTCAGTCTGCAGCCCAAACTGCTGCGCTTCCTCGAACAGAAGGAGTTGCAGCGGCTGGGGAGTTCGCAGGTGGTGCGGGTGGACGCGCGCGTGGTGGCCGCCACGAATGCGGACTTGCTCACGCTGGTTGGACAGGGAAAGTTCCGCGAAGATCTTTACTATCGCCTGGCCGCGTTTCCGATCGCTATTCCGCCGCTGGCGGAGCGGCCGAGCGATGTGGTTCGGCTGGCGGCTTTCTTTCTGGAACGGTTTTCCACGCGTCCGCCAGCACCCGAGTTGTCCGAGGAGGCATGGGCGCTGCTGCGGGGACAGAGCTGGCCTGGCAACGTGCGCGAGCTACAGAACGTGATCGAACGGGCGCTGATTCTCGCCGATGGCGAACCGGTGGTCCGTCCCGCGCACCTGATGCTGCGGGACACGAGCCATCGGAGCTACCCGGACGGACGATAGGACGCATTCATCCGAACTCGCGGTAAGAGGGTTTTAAGGCAATTTCTGCACCGTTGGCAGGGCTTTTGCAATAAGAAACGGCATGTCCACTTCATTTCCGCCGCCCCGCGATGCCGACCACCCGCTGGCGCGCGCCTTCCGGTCGTTCACGGAAGCGGCCGGTTCCCTGGAACGCACGTATGGACAATTGCACGGGCAGGTGACAAGTCTTCGGCAGGAACTGGAAGTCACCAACCGCAGCCTGACCGTGAGCCTGGAAGAAAACCGCTGCATGCGGGAACGGCTGCGCCGCATACTGGAAGGCCTGCCTTGCGGGGTGGTTGTCCTGGAAGCCGGGAATCAGATTTCCATTTTCAATCCCGAGGCAGCCCGCCTGCTGGGCGCCGACCTGGAGACGATCGATGCCCTGCCTCCGTTGCTGGCGGGGGCGCTTGAAAGCGCGCGCCGGAGCGGAGAAGAGCGCGAACTTGAACTGACTGCCGACTCGACGCCTCCCGTGTGGGTGGCCATCCGGCATGCGTGGCTGGAACGGAATCCGGACACGGGCAGTTCGGTTTTCATCCTGCGCGACACAAGCGCAGCAAAACAGATGGAGTGCGACCGCGAGAATCTTCGCCGCCAACAGGCGCTGGTCGAGATGTCGGCACTGCTGGCGCATGAGATCCGCAATCCGCTGGGCAGCCTGGAACTGTTTGCCGGGCTGCTTGCCGAATCGGGGCTCGAAGGCGAGGGCCGCCGCTGGATCGAACATGTGCAGGCGGGGTTGCGGTCGCTTTCTTCGACCGTGAACAACGTGCTCGACCTGCACAACGAGCCGCCGCCTGCGCGCGCTTCCATCGATGGGGGAGAACTGCTCGGCTGGGCTTACGATTTTCTGCTGCCGCTCGCGCACCAGGCGCGAGTCGAACTCCAGGTTATCAATGGTCTTTGTGGCGTGTTCATCCAAGCAGATCGGCATCTGCTCGAACAGGTGCTGCTCAATCTCGCGCTCAACGCCTTTCACTTCATGCCAGGCGGCGGATGGCTTGCGATTCAGGGCGTCGATTGCGGAGCGGCGGGTGTCGAAATCGAAGTGCGAGACACCGGACCCGGAATTTCCGAACAAGACCTGCCCCGTATCTTCGAAGCCGGATTCACAACACGCCCCGGCTCGACCGGACTTGGACTGGCCGTCTGCCGCAGAATTATGGAGCAGCACAACGGCACGATCGCGGCCGAAAGCAAAGCCGGACAGGGGGCGAGTTTCCGGCTGCGTTTGCCGGCAACTCTTGAGCCCCGGGACGGGCTGGCGACAATCGAGATGGTGAACACCGCCGGGCCCGGCGTCCCAACTGCAAACGAGGCTCGGCCATGAAGCGGCTGCTGATTGCCGACGACGATGCCGGCATGCGGGCCGCGCTCGAGGCGCGCTTCGCCCGGCGCGGCTGGCAGGTGGACGCAGCCGTCAACGGCACCGAGGCGCTGGCCAAGTTCCGTCCCAGCCTGCACACGCTGGTGATCAGCGATGTGCGCATGCCGGGCTGCGATGGGTTCGAGTTGATGAGGGAGGTGCAGAATTCCTCGGCCCGGACCGCAATCATTCTCTTGACCGCGTACGGCTGCGTGCCCGAGGCGGTGGAAGCCATGCGGAATGGAGCGTGCGATTATCTGGTAAAGCCGGTGGCGTTTGAGAAGCTGGAGTTGGCGGTCGAACAGGTGCTGCGCCGCGCCGGGGACAAAAACAAAGACACCGAATCGCTGATCGGCCAGTCCGCGGCCTGGCAACAAGCGCTGGCGCGGGCACGGCAGGCGGCCGTGAGCGACGCCGACATTCTGATCGAAGCCGAAAGCGGCACCGGGAAAGAACTGGTGGCCCGGCTCATCCACCGGCTCAGCGCGCGAAAGGAAGAGCCGTTCGTCGCGGTGAACTGCGCGGCATTTCCGGAAACGCTGCTTGAAAGCGAGTTGTTCGGGCACGCGCGCGGCGCTTTCACCGGAGCCGTCGCCGCGCGGCCCGGCAAGTTTGAACTGGCCAGCGGCGGAACCCTGCTGCTCGACGAAGTTGGCGAAATGCCGATGGCTTTGCAGCCCAAGCTTCTGCGCGTATTGCAGGAGCGCGAGTTCGACCGGCTCGGCTCGAATCAGACGGTGCGAGTGGATATCCGGGTGATTTCGACAACCAATCGTCCGCTCCAGGCCGCGGTCGCCGAAGGCCGCTTTCGCGCCGATCTCTACTACCGGCTGAATGTCATCCCGGTCGCGCTGCCGCTGTTGCGCGATCGCGCGGGCGACGTGCGGGAACTGGCCCGGCATTTCGCCCAGCTCTATAGTCTGCCAGGAACGCCGCCGCGCCTGTCGGAGGAATTGCTGGCCCGGCTCGAAAAGCAGAGTTGGCCCGGGAATGTGCGCGAGCTTGGGAACTTCGTGCGCCGCGCGGTCGCGCTCTCGAGGAGTGGAGAAATTGGCCTCGAGGCCTTCGAGCATGGAACAATCCCGCGGCCGCCGCATGCTCCCGAGTGGAAGCCCGGGCTTTCGCTGGAAGAAATGGAGCGCCAGCTTTTTCGTATGACGCTCGACGCGACCGGCGGCAACCGCGCCCGCGCCGCGGAGCTGCTAGGCGTGAGCCTGCGCACGGTGCGGAACAAGGTCCGCGAATTCGGCCTGCCCCCGCGCAGCGATTACAGGAGCCCGTATGCCCATGAATGAGACGACGATTGAGACTCCGCTGATGCGGGGACTCGAGCGGGTGCTGGACCAGACCGCTTTCCGCCATCAGGTGCTGGCGACAAACATCGCAAACGTGGACACTCCCGGATACCGCACGCGCGATGTGCCGAGCTTCGCGGGCGAGATCGAGCAGGCGATGGCGGGAGCTACCGAGGGAGACCTGCCGGCGCCGCCGATGATGACTCCGGTGGCGCGCGAGGTGCGCGGCCTGATGGAACGGCCGGATGGCAATAACGTCAGCGTGGAACGCGAATCGCTGCTGGTGGCCGAGAACCAGCTGCGTTTCCAGGTCGCGGTCGCATTCCTCAAAACCGAATTCCATCGTCTGTCGATGGCAATCAATGGAGAGTCGGCGTCATGAACCTTTTCTCGATGCTCGAGTTGAGCGGCTCGGCGCTGGGCGCCGAACGCCTGCGCGCCGAAGTGGTAGCCGTGAATATGGCCAATGCTCAAACCACGCGCACGCCGGCGGGCGGCCCGTACCGGCGGCAGCTGGTGGTGTTTCAAGCGCAGGCGCGGCCGCGTTTTTCGCTCGCGCTCAACTCTCTGACGCGCGAAACTCCGGCGGCCGTGCGGGTGGCTGCCGTCGTCGGCGACGCGCGGCCGTTCATGATGCGCTACGAGCCGGGGCACCCGGACGCGAACGCGCAAGGCTACGTGGCCTACTTGCGCATCGTTTTCGAGTGTGGCCTGGTATCCGCCGAACACCTCACCTATCGCGAATTCCTGTTGCGGGTTCCGGAGAAGACCTGTCTTGCATCCTGCGACCTTGCGCCGTTCGGCGCAATCGCCATTCTCCAACTCGATCTCGGCATCGCCTTCCCGCTTATCGATGTCATGATGGGCGGCGAGGGCAAGGCGGGCGACGTGGCCCGCGACCTGACCGAAATCGAACAGCAAATTCTCGAAGGCGTCATGCGGATCATCTGCCGCGACCTGCAGACCAGCTGGCAGGCCATCAGCCTGGAATTCAATTTCGGGGCGTGCCAGCAGATCTCGCAGGCACAGCGTTTGATGCCACCCGAGGAAAAGAATCTCTGCCTGAGTTTCGAAATCAAAATGGCCGAAACCCGCGGCACCCTGAACCTGGCGGTCCCGGCGCTGGTTTCGAACGCGCTCCTGCGCAAGATTTCCGCCGCGGTGAATTACCAGCGCCCGCATAGCCCGGTAGAAACCCGACACCAAATTCAAAGGCGGCTGCTCGATTGCCAGTTCCCGGTCGAACTCGCCACGCCGGATCTGAACGTCCGCATCGAGGACCTCTCGCGGCTGGTTCCGGGCGACCTGCTGCCTTTTCCGCGGAGCGCAACCGCCCCCGCGCTTCTGGAGATCGAGCAAGTGCCGCTCTGCTGGGCTGCACCTGTCCGTGTGAGCGAGCGCCGCGCGGCCCGGGTCCTGACCTTTGAGCCGCAGGTGGCTCCGGTAAGTCAACCATGAGGAGGAGATCATCATGACCGACGATTTCTCCAATCCGGGCCAGCGCGGGCTTCAGGCCTGGTTCGATGCCTGGAGATCGTGCACACAGGACGTTCTCTCGCAGGTCTCAGGACAGCCGAATTCCTTCGAGATCGTCTTGGAGCCACTTGCCGCCGGAGATTCAGACCTGCGGTATACGATGGCCGCTGCCGGGGCCGTTCAGGGAGAAATGGCGCTGCGTTTTTCAGAGGCCGCGGGGCTGCGCCTCGCCCGCAAGTTTCTGGGAGAGGGCGAAACGTCTGCCGCCGATACAAGCCCGGATAAAGGCATCAGCGGCGAGAACCGGGAAGCTTTGGAAGAGCTGCTGCGGCAGATCGGCGGCCTTGCCGCTACCACCGTTGGCGAGTTTGCCGGCGGCTCTATCCAGTTTCAACTGTCGCGCGCCGAAGCTCCCTGGGCATGGACGTCGGACCACGTCGCCACCATCCGCACACGCAATGGAGCCGGCACGGAGATTGCCCTTGAGATCCGCCTCAGTCCCGCGCTCGTTGCTGCGCTGGCAGCGCGCGCCGAGGTCCAGGCCGCATCTTCGTTGCCTTCCGCCTCTCCGACCTCATCTGGGGCGCAAGGCGCGGGCGCAACCGCTTCCTCGCCGCCGGCAGCGATGCCGGTTTCCGAGCAAGTTCCTGTTTCCTCGGCGGGGTACCGGCGGCTTCTCGATGTTGGACTCGGCGTCAAGCTGCGTTTCGGAACTCGCCGGATGCTGCTGCGCGACGTGCTTGCACTCAGCGCCGGCCACGTAGTCGAACTCGAGAACGAGCTTAATTCCCCGGTCGATCTGCTTCTTGACGGGCGCATTATCGCGCGTGGCGAGGTCGTCGTCATCAATGGCAAGTATGGACTGCGCGTAACGGATGTCGTCAATCCCGCACCGTCGGCGATCTGCCCGGCCGAACCGTGATTTTAGAGAAAGGCCGCGAACGAACGATCTGCCATGCACGATTATCTGAAAACGCTATTCTGGCCCGTCGATTGGATCCAACGCCGTCATGCCGGAGTCAGGCAGGCAGAGTGCGCGCTCGTCTCATGCCCTGGCACAACGCCGCTCTGGCAGCGGCTTCTTCGCCGTCGTACCGGCATCTTCCTCCACGGCGAGTTCTATTGCCGTCCACAATGCCTGGAAGCGGCCCTGATGGGACGAATTTCGCGGCTGCGCGCGCTCACTCCGCCGGTCCAGCCCTCGAACCGGATACCACTCGGCCTGCTGATGGTTGCGCGCGGCAAGCTCAGTCATTTGGAAGTGCGCGCCGCGCTCGAAGCCCAGCGCAGGGCACAGTACGGAAGCATTGGCGACTGGATTGAAAAGCTCGGCTTCGCATCCGAACGGGACATTACTGCGGCTCTGGCTTTGCAGTGGGGATGCCCTGTTGCTTCTTCCTTCGATCACTCCATCGTCGATTCACCGGGCAATATCCCGTTGCGTATCCTTGAAGCCTTTCAGATGGTCCCATTCAATTACACCGCCTCAACCAACACGCTCTATCTCGCCTTTGGAGCGCGGGTCGATCATGCGGCTGTTTATGCAATCGAGAGGATTCTCGATTGCCGCACTCAGCCTTGCGTGGCCCCTTCGAAAAGCGTGGCACGACAGCTCGAGCAGCTGCGGCAGCTTAAGAGTTCGAGCGATGTCGAATTCTCAACGCGAGACATGGGTGAAATGGCGCGAATCACGTCGAGTTACATTGCCCGCCTCAGCCCTGAGGACGTGCGCATTAGCAGGATTGGGCAGTTCATTTGGCTCTGTCTAAAGGCCCACTCAGTCTCGACCAACCTGCTGTTCTGCCTGCAAACGAATTCTCCCATGCGTTCCGCGCGCCCAGCTTTTCCACCGCCAACTCGGTAGAAATTACAGCGTGCGTTTGAATAGCGGCAGGGCCAGGCCCATCGTCCCCAGCGCGAAACACGAGAGAAACAATAAATCCGGCATGATCGGGCCGAGCCCAGTCTCTTTCAGCAGGAGGCACTTAAATCCGTGAACGGCATAGGTGAAGGGATCTACGACCGCAATCGCCCGCAGCCAGGCCGGGAATGCCTGGATGGGATAGATCGATCCACTGGGGAAAAAAAGGAGCGTGTTCAGGATGCCAAACGTCGCGCGCGGCACTAATGGATCTTCGACCCGCACCATCATCAGAAACATCATGCAATTGAACGCGGACGCGGTCGTGAAGACCATCGCCATCAGCCCCAGGATGGTTGCGGGATGGAAGATTGTCCCGACACCCGCGAGCAACGACCCGATCATGGTGATGACCACGCCAGTGAGTATGCCCTTAATCGCGCCCGCACCGTTCAGGCCAAACACAAGCTCGGTTTTCGTGATCGGGGTTACGAGGTAGCCTTCGTGAACTCCGCGCGCTTTATCGTCGATGTAGAGCATGCCGCCGCCGATCATGGCCGATACGAACATTGCCAGTGCGATCGAACCTGGCAGGAGATATTTCATATATTCGATGAAGGGATAGAGTTCGACAGTTTCGAGCGCGGTCTGCTGCACGAGGCGCGGCTCGACATCGGGCTGGTTGAGCGCGCCGGTCAGGTCGGTCATGGTCGATTCCAGCGACGAACTGACGAAGTTGTCGGTGTTGTCGACGATGAGCGCGATGCGCGGGCGATTTTTCTCATACACCATCTTCGAATATTGCGGCGGAATGATAACCGCGCCTTGAATTGTTCCGTTGCGGACATCCTCGCGCGCTTTCACCTCGTCGTCGTATGGAATCGGCAAGAAGGTGCGCGACGTTGCCCGGACGGAATCGAAGGCTTCTTTGATTCGGACCGCCTGCGTTCCATGGTCTTCGTCCACGATCCCCATCTTCGCGTTCTGAATTTTTCCGCCGAACGCGTTGCCCAGCACAATTAATTGGACGAGCGGGAAAATCATCGACACCATCATGAGTGCTGGTGACCGGAAGAACTTTCTCATCTCGCGTTCGATAATGGCGAAAGTGCGATTCATGGCTGCATCCCCGGACGTGGTGGCATTACGAAGGCATGCGCCTTCACCAGCTCATCACGCAGTTGCCGTCCCGTGTAATGGACGAAAACGTCGTCCAGCGTTGTGTTCTGCACAGTAAGCGTCTTCAGCGTTACCTTTAAGACGACCGCCATCTCGACGAGATCCGTTGTTGTTCCGGAACCGTTTGCAGTGAGCACGCGAAACATACCCGCGCTTTCGTTTTGCACGGAAGTCACCCCCGGCAAGCCGCGAAGGCGTTCTTCCCAATCGGCCGGAGGATTGTCGAACTGCACCTCGATGACGGTAGATCCGGGTACTGTCGCCTTGAGCGCCTCCGGAGTATCCAGGGCCACGAGGTTGCCGTGATCGACGATGGCAACGCGATTGCACAACCGGTCGGCCTCGTCCATGTAATGGGTGGTAATCAGCACCGTCAGCTTGCGCTTCGATTTGATGGTCGTCAGCATCTCCCACACGGCCACGCGCGACACCGGATCGAGACCAGTGGTCGGTTCGTCCAGGAAGAAAATCTTCGGACTATGCACCAGGCCGCGCGCAATCTCGAGCCGCCGCCGCATTCCGCCGGAAAGCGTTTTTGTCTGGGCACCACGCCACTTTGTAAGGTCGACGGTTTCGAGCAGCTCATCAATCGATTCCTTGCGCCGCTTGGCGGGAACGTCGTAGAGCTTGGCGTAAATGGCCATGTTCTCTTCCACCGTCAGGTCGAGGTCGCTGGTCAGCGCCTGGGGAATGACGCCGATAGTCCGCCGCGCCGAGTCGGGCTCCTTCGTCACGTCATGCCCGGCGATTCGAGCCGTGCCCGAGGTGATCGGAATCAGCGTCGTCATCATCCGGATGAGCGTGGACTTGCCGGCACCGTTCGGACCCAGCAGGCCAAAGATTTCGCCCTCCTTGACCGCGAATGAAACATCGTTCACCGCCGTGAAGTCGCCGTACTTCTTTACGATGTGTTCGACTTCGATCGTGTTCGGAGCGTCGGCGGCGATCGTCCCCCGCAGGCTCATCTCCGACGCTTGTACGCTCGTGCCATTCACGGCGCCCGAATTCACCGAGCCGCCGTTGGTTTTGCCGGCTGACGCTTTGTTCTTTTCTTCAGTCATGTTTTGTCTTCAGTCATGTCTTGCGATCCTAACCATGCCAAGCGCGGGGCCGAATCGAGCTAGCTTCCCTTTTGCGACGCCGGCGGCACCAGCACTTCGGCTGTCATCCCCGGCACGTAGGCGCCCTTGGGATTGGCCAGTCGCACCTTCAACAAAAGCGTGCGAATGTCGCGCTTGCGCCGCCCCACATCGCGCTGGGTCGCGAAATCGGCTTCGGCCGCCTTGTAGAAAACCTTTCCATCCACTTGGGTTCCACCCGGCAGGCGAATACGAAGGGTGTCGCCATATCCAATGTGGTCGGCGTCAGTCTCGGGAATGGCAGCGCGCACCCAGGTGTCGCTGAAGTCAACGACCGTGACGATAGCCTGCCCCGCATTCACGACTTCGCCTTCGCGGGCGGCGCGCGTGAGAACCGTCCCGGTGACGGGCGCATAAATCTTCGTGTAGCCGAGGCGAACTTCGGCTTCTTTCAATTGCGCGAGGGCGTTTCCCATCTGTGCGCGCGTGGAAGCGACCGTGCTCTCCGCAGCGGCCGCCTGGTTGGTGCGCGCCACCGCCGAATTCAAAGTTGCCTGCGCCGCCGACACCTGATCCTGCAGCGACTGCACGCTGGCCTGCTGGGCCTTGAGATTCATTTGTGCCTGCACTTTTTCCTGCTCCGAAGCCACCCCGGCGTCCGCTAATCCAATCGTCCGGCGACTGTCGCTCTCGGTGCGAGTCAGCGTCGCTTCGGCCTGTGCCAGCTGTGCCCGCGCCGATTGCAGCTCCGCCTGCGCGTTCGCCACATCGCTCGAGGTGGATCCTTTTGTGGATTTCTGCGTGTACTGATTTGCGCTCACCTGAGAGCGAAAACTCGCGATCATGGCGGCTGCGGCACGCTCTTCGGCTTCAAGTTCAGAGGGATCGAGTTCGGCAATCAGCTCGCCTTGCTTGACTTCGGTTCCCTCATCCACCAAAAGCTTCAGAATTCGTCCCTGGATCTGCGGGCTCACGACGATCTGATTCGCATCGACGGTGCCGACCAGCACCAGATCGCCTCCGCGCGGGGTAGAGAAAAAATAATAGGCCGTAGAAATCGCAAAAATAATGGCCAGCAAAATGAAGACTTTATTGCGAGCATTCATCGCTTTCCCTCAGCGCACCGAACGGTGCTGCGCTTGCAAAACACTGCCTCTGAAAAGAAATCCAGGACAAACTTCCGCCGCTCGGCGATCCTCTCTTTCGACAGGGGATCTATCTTCAGCAAGTGCTTCATTGCCGGGGCGGTACTGAAATAAAAGATGACGATGCCAACCATGGACGGCATAAAATCCATCGGATTCAGTGAGCGAAACTCGCCCCGCTCGGCCCCTTGCCGCAGCATTTCTGCCACCCGGCGGTAGATGGGCGCGAAGTATTGGCGCGCAATTCGCAGCATCTGCGGACTGCTGTGCGCTCCCACCCTCATCCACTCTGCCTGTACGACGCGGGGAAACCGCGGGTTGGCCGCGATGTAATCGAAGTAGCGACCTACATATTCCAGCAGCTTCTCCCGCGGGACGAGATCGCTTTCGAGCACCGGCATGACCCGTTCGAGCAGCCCGTTAAACACGTGATCCAGCACCGCCTCGTAAATTGCGTCCTTATCTTCAAAGTAGTAGTAAAGGAGGGCCTTGTTCACGCGGGCCGCCCGGGCGATGCGGTCGGTGCGTGCACCGGCAATGCCGTACTCGGCGAATTCCGCCACGGCGGCGCGCAGAATTGCGGCCCGGCTTTCTTCGGGCTGCCCCCGCGTCCCGAAACGCGCGCGGCCTCGATCATGGCCCTGTGAAAGGTCCATGTTTTCTGTTTGCGCGCGCTTTCCGGTCTTTCGCTCGCTTCGCCGCACGGCGGCATGCTGGGCGCGCTTCCTGCTTGTTCCTGCCGTAGCCATAATTTCCTTAATTAACCAGTTAGTTAGATTCTACTCCAAGAAACGCGCGAGGGCAAGCCGTTTTTGATTCAAGGCGCGCATGGAGGGCAGCAACTCTCCGGGTCGCAGGTGGAGCCGGAAATGTGAGATCGACCTCGTTTTCCACTAAGAGACTGTGGACAAAGCACTAAGGCTTGAATGCGCCTGTTTCCCGAAACGCACTCCTGCCCGCCCGGCCCAAACGTAATCACCTGTCCGGGCGCGGACAAGGGTATACTGTCCCGAACAGGTATGCTTCCCGTGGCCGATTCGCCTTTTTTCGTGCCTCACCCCAATCTCAGCGACGAGGTCAATCACCAGATTGTCCAGTCCGAGATTGAGGGCGGTGTGTACCTGAAGGACCTGCCACCTGCCACCATCTTGCAGATCGAGACGCAGCACCATTGCTATACCGCGGTGCTTCTCGAAGATGGGTCCGCGCTTATCTCAGGGCATCCGGAATTCTGTCCCGAACCGATTGCCGTGGCGATTGCCGGTTCCACCTGGGGAGGCACGATGCTGAAGCGCAGCTTTGTCGGCCGGGGAATGCGCCTGGAATTCTCCCATCCTCACTACCGCACCCCGATCGTCACATCGTCGATTCAGGACATTCGCGAAGTTTCGTCTGCTGCACGCCTCCGCAACCACGCCGCCGTTTAGTACCGTGATCGCATAATCTCTTACAGCCTCTATGCCGGCCGAGGGCATAGGCGTCGGCGCTACGCCGTAAGTGCGCAGCCGAGTTGGGACCGCGATTCGATCGCTCCGCCAGTCTTCCCGGTTGCGCTACAATCATTCGGCTTACTTTTTCGTGTGAGGATCTTATGCGTTTTTTCCTAGTTGCTATCGTTCTTACGCTTGGTTGTTCCACTTACTCAGCCGCTCAACTGGACGAGGTGCTTAAGAAGGCAGACGAACTGGGCCAACCCAGTTCGTCTGGCCTGAGCAACGACAAGATCGTTGCCGGTCTCAAGCAGGCCCTCCAAGTCAGCACGACCAAGGCCGTCGCGCTTACCGGCAAACCGAACGGCTTCCTCAAGAACGAAGCCATCAAGATTTTGCTTCCTCCCAAGCTCGAGACCATAGGCAAGGGCATGCGCATGCTGGGCATGGGCGCGAAAGTGGACGAACTGGAAGTGGGTATGAACCGGGCCGCCGAGCAGGCTACGCCCGAAGCCAAGCAAATTTTCCTTGCAGCCCTCAGGAAGATGACGTTCGACGACGCCCGCCACATCTTGACCGGAGGCGACACTGCGGCCACGGAATATTTCAAACGGACCAGTTCCGGCGAACTTACCTCCGCCTTTACGCCTATTGTTCACCGCTCGATGGAGCACGTCGGAGTTGTCCAGCAATACAACCAGGTCATCAAAGAGGCGCCCGGCGGCAGCGCGGTCGCCGGTGAACTCGACATTAATAAGTACGTAGTTGGCAAAACGCTCGACGGCCTCTTTTATATGTTGGGAGAAGAGGAAAAGAAGATTCGCAAGAATCCCGCGGCGCAGACGACTGCGTTATTGAAAGAGGTTTTCGGGCATAAGTAGCGTCAGGCACGCAAGGCGCGGACATTCGCTTCGGCTTCGCTCAGGATGGGCCCGGTCCGCGCCCGTCTCGATCGAAATTAACAGAAAGACGCGGAGGCCGGAGACGCGGCAAGCCGCGTCTCTACATTGCCCCGCCTGCGATAGAAGGTACCAGGAGGACTTCGTCGCCCTCCTGAAACGCGTAGGCGGGCCCTCCCAGAAAACGGATGTCTTCCTCGTTCACATAAATATTCAAAAAGCGCCGGACCTCTCCGGCTTCATCGCGCAGGTGAGGCCGCAGGTCGGGGAACTTCTGGTCGAGCGCCGTGAACAGTTCATTGAGGTTGGCCGCATCGCAAATGACGCGCGGCGTTCCGGCGGTGAGCCGGCGGAGTGGCGTGGGAATTTGTACGGTGATGCTCATAAGACTGCCTCCGATGAAACTCCAGCTTTTATTGCAAGTTCTCAGTTCTCAGTTCTCAGTAACCGGATGATTCTCGAACGTAAACTGAGAACTGCTTACACAATCGCCGCCGTCGCCGCCGGGAGTATCTGCGCGGCCACGTCTGAAAACGTCTGTGCCGCGGTGTTGGGGAGCGATTGCGCGGCGGCCGGCGCAGACTTGTCTACCTTCGTGGACAGATAGGTCTCAAACTCGGCCAGCTTCGCGGAGATCGGGCGCTCAGCTTGATATTTGTCAGCGAGGACATCGGTTGTCTTGAGGCCGTTGCCGGTGATGCAGAGCACGGTCGTCTCATCGGGCAGAATGCGGTCCTGCTGAATCAGCTTGCGGGCCGAGCCCACCGTGACGCCGCCGGCAGTTTCGGTGAAAATGCCTTCAGTCTCCGCCAGTAACTGGATGGCGTTGACCACTTCGTGATCCGCGATGTCCTCGGACCAGCCACCGCTTTGGGTGATCGCCTGGATCGCGTAATGGCCATCGGCCGGGTTGCCGATCGCGAGCGAGCGGGCAATCGTGTTCGGACGCTGGGGCTCGATCTCGGCGCTGTACTGCTTGATCGCGGTCGAAATCGGCGAGCAGCCCGACGCTTGCGCTCCGAAAAATCTCACGGGCTTCGGCTCGACCAGGCCGAGCAGAATCAGTTCATCGAATGCCTTCTTGATCTTGGTGATCAGGGAGCCACCGGCCATGGGCACGACCACGTTATCGGGCAGGCGCCAGCCGAGTTGCTCGGCGATTTCGTAGCCAACCGTCTTCGAACCTTCGGCGTAGTAAGGGCGCAGATTGACGTTCACAAAGCCCCAAGGCTGCTCGTCGGCAATCTGCGAACACAGACGGTTCACGTGATCGTAGCTGCCGTCGATCCGCACCAGTTCCGCGCCGAAAACCTGTGTGCCAAGAATCTTGGCAGGCTCAAGGTCGGACGGAATGAAAATCCATGCCTTGAAGCCTTCGCGTGCGGCCTGCGCCGCTACCGAATTCGCCAGGTTGCCGGTGGAAGAGCACGCGACCGTCTCGAACCCGAAGCTGCGCGCATTGGCGAGCGCGACCGCGACCACGCGGTCCTTGAAGCTCAAAGTTGGCAGGCATACCGCATCGTTCTTGATGCACAGCCGACGCGAGCCAATCTTTTCGCCGAGGCGCGGCGCGCTCACCAGAGGAGTAAATCCAACCGGGAGCGAAGGCTGATATTCCGCAGGCAGCGGCAGCAGTTCGCGGTAGCGCCAGATGTTCGGCGCGCGCGAAGCGAACAGTTCGCGTGAAACCTGCTTCCTGATGGTGTCGTAGTCGTAGGTGACTTCGAGAGGCGAAAAGCAGTCTTCGCAGATCGAGCGGGGCTGATTATCGAAGGTCTTGCCGCATTCGCGGCAGCGGAGTTCATAACTCGTCCTCATGGTGCACGTTCCTTCTGCGACTGTGGGACGAGCCGGGGAAATAATCCCCATTTACTACAAAACCCTTTTCCGGGTAGGAAAAGAGGCTCGGGAACTGCGAATCAATATCGCTTACCCGAATCTCATGGTCCCCGTTACCGGGCGAGAGTTGGCACCTGGCGGTTGGGATGTATGATCCCGATCCGGTTGCCGTGGCGTCCTAGGGCTCGTCCCTCAGCCACTCTGCATGAAATTCCAAGCCCGCTCAAAAAGAGCGGACTTGAGGAAAGATAGTATAACCGACCGAGCGGTCTGTCAACCTCAATCTCAAAATTATTAGAACCGGTTTCATAAATAGGTTCCGCCTCAAGTTGTGGACTTATATCGCGGACCCGCATTGTTGTTGGCTGTTGGCATATGCTGACAACCAAGCAGTGGACTCGAATCGAACCATTTTTTCCGGTGCCGAAGCGGCGAAGGGATCGACGCGGCCGACCCTGGGTTGCGAATCGGGCGTGCGTGGAAGGCATTCTGTGGGTGCTGCGCACGGGCGCACGCTGGCGGGATCTGCCGGACAGATATCCCAGCGGATCCACCTGTTGGCGACGGTTGCGCGGTTGGGAGGAACGGGGAGTGTGGCGGCGCGCGTGGCAGCAGTTGCTCGCCGACATGGACCGGCGGCAACTGTTGGACTGGAACGAGGCTTTTCTGGACGCCACCTTCATCGTGGCGAAAAGGGGGGCGCTGAAGTGGGCAAAACCATGCGTGGCAAGGGCACGAAGTGCGTGGTGGTGGTCGACGGCGGGGGCATTCCTCTGGGAGTTCAACTCGCGAATGCCAAGCCATCGGAGCACAAGTTCGCGGAAAGCACGCTGGCGCTGATCCGCGTGCCGCGGCCGGGACGGGGTCGGCCGAGAAGCAACCCCCGGCGGGTGGTGGCCGACAAGGGATATGACAGCGACCCTTTGCGGAAGCGCCTGGGGCTGCGGCGCATCGACTTCATCGTTCCCTATCGCTGCAACAGCGTTCTGCGGCGCTACCAAGACGGACGAAAGTTGCGCCGTTACCGGCGCCGCTGGAAAGTCGAGCGCACCATCGCGTGGCTGCAGAACTTCCGCCGCGTGCAAGTGCGCTACGACCGCATTTTTCTGTGTATCAAGGCTTCGTCCATTTGGCCTGCCTCATCATCGTGCTGAGGCATTTATGAAACCGGTTCTAGCTGTTTATGCCGCTACTTGTTCTTTTCCGCCGCTTCGAGCTGGCGAATCTTCGCCATCGTTGCTGCTGAAGGATCTTTGCGCTTCTTATTCTTCTGGCGCCGCTTGGTTTTGGTGGTGTAGTGATTTTGAGCCATGTCATCTCCTGTTTTTCGGCGTTTGGAAGGCCTGCCGAGATTCGCGCGAATAGAGCGCCCTGCTTAATTGTAATAGGAGAATCAAACCTTCGGTGCCCTGATCGCTACTTCCTCTTAGCCGCCGGTCTGAGATTTCAGCCAATGTGCAGCATCGTGCACTCCGCGCGACCTGAAGGGCGCCAATGGCTGCGCATGCGAGCTAGGGCACTCACCCTAAATCCGTGATTGTGAACGGGTTTCCAAAAGGGCGTACGAACGGCCCGCAAAGCTGCCATTTTGGTTCCGTAAGTGCTATCTCACTGCTTAACAAAGAGGCCGCAACCGATTGGAACACTTCAGTCAATGTTTTCGACTCTCACCTGTCGTTTCTTCCCCGGAAACGGCGCCCAAATGAGGTTCCTCTGACTCCTGCCATCTCGCCTCTTTAAAAAGGTTGGCCCCGAAAGGGGCCGCTTTTTTTGTGATTGCCCGTCCTGTACACTCGCAGTTCCGCATGAATTCACGGTTTGTAGTATTTCTCTTTTTACTGGCAGCTCTCTCTCTGCCCGCCGAAGCATCTTCCGTCAAAGCTGGAGCCAACTCCACGATCGGAGTGGCTAGTTCGAAGGACGGGCAGAACCCGGCGATTCCAGGGGCTTCGTCACAAGATGACTTCATCCTGGCCACCATGGAGAAGGAACTCCATCGTGGGCAAGCCGAACTCGCCAAACAGGATCCCGCTCCTTATTTCACCAGTTACAGCGTAACGGACGGAGAAGGGCTCGCAGTCATTGGAACGCAAGGCGCGATTCTGACGGCAGCCCGATCTCGCCGCCGCATGGCCGACGTTTTCATGCGGATCGGAAGTTCCGACCTCGATAACACTCACGGCAGCGATCGTGGCTCGGGCATCACGACCGGGCAGCTCCCGATCCGCGATGACCCCGACGCGCTGGCGCGCACCCTGTGGCGGCTGACGTACGAGGAATACCGCAAGGCTCGCGAAGCTTACACGAACGTCAAGGCCAAGAATGCGGTGCGCGCGAAAGAAGAGGATGAATCACCCGATTTTTCGCTTGAACAGCCATCTTCTTACCTAGAAAAGCCTGCGCCGGTTGACCTTCCGGCACAAGAAACGTGGGAAGAGCTGGCGCGCCGTTATTCGGCAGCTTTCCGGCGTTATCAAATCCAGGAATCTGTGGTTTATCTGTATGGCGAGAAGGACCGCACTTATCTGGTTTCGACCGAAGGAACGAAGGTTGTCACGTCGGATGCGATTTTCCGCATCATGATTGAGGGCGAGGTACTGGCAGACGATGGCATGCGACTCGAACGGGTTGAGACCTACCAGTATTCCGATCCGTCGAAGTTTCCGTCGCAAGCCGAGGTGGAGGCGAGCGTTAAAAAAATTGCCGCCGATCTGAACGCTCTGCGCTCGGCTCCGCTTGCTGAGCCGTATAGCGGGCCGGCCTTGCTCTCGGGCAGGGCGGCGGCCGTCTTCTTTCATGAAGTGCTCGGGCATCGTGTGGAAGGGCAGCGCCAGCGAGGCCGCGAGGAAGGCCAGACCTTCGCCAAGAAGGTAAATGAGAAAATATTGCCCGAGTTTCTCAGCGTGACCGACGACCCGACGCTGCATACACTCAGCGGCACAGAGCTTTCCGGCTACTACCGCTACGATGACGAAGGAATGCCGTCAGCGCGCGTCGAGGTAGTGAAGGATGGCATTCTCAAGAACTTTCTGATGGGCCGGATGCCAGTGAAGAACTTTGGCAACTCCAACGGGCACGGGCGCGCGCAGAAGGGGAAAATGCCAGTGGGCCGCCAGGGCAACCTGATCGTGACATCGTCAAAAACCATTCCCGACGCCGATTTGCGGGCTCGGTTTCTGGATGAGATCAAGAAGCAGGAGAAACCGTATGGCCTCTACTTTGAAGATATCCAGGGAGGGTTTACGCTCACGACGGCCGAGCTTCCCCAGGCGTTCCAGGTGTTGCCTGTGATGGTGTGGCGCGTGTATGCCGACGGGCGCGGGGATGAACTGGTGCGGGGCGTAGACATTGTCGGCACGCCGCTCACTGTTCTGAACCAGATTGAAGCCACGGGAGACACGACGCGCGTATTCAATGGCGTTTGTGGAGCGGAGTCCGGCAGTGTGCCGGTGTCGGCGGCCGCGCCTGCCATGCTGTTTACGGATATCGAAGTCCAGAAGCGCAAGTACGGGGACATGCGTCCTCCGATTCTGCCGCCGCCACCCGGCGCGGGCGAAAAGGGAGGCGCGCGGTGATGATCACTTCCCGTCGGCGGCGCGTTCCACGTCGCGCATTCGTTTGTGCCCGCCCTGTCCGCAAAATGATGGAGGGCGTGGGGACAGCCGCCTTTTTTCTGTTCTTGCTTTGTGCAATGCATTCACCGCTCAACGCGGCGAATGCAGGTGAGGATCCTCTGTTGCGCGCCATGAAAGAAGAGATGGAGCGCTCCAAGGCCAAACTGAAGATGGATAACGTGGCCGCGCCCTACTATATCGAGTATCGCGTGACTGAACTCGATGACTTCGAGGCGAATGCCGCTTTCGGCGCGCTGCGGAACGAGCAACGGGGGGGCGGCCGCTTTCTGCGCGTCGTGGTGCGCATCGGCGACTACAAGCAGGACAGTTACTTCGGCGCGGGCGAGGGAACGGTGGATCTTGTTCCCCTCGACAACGACGAGTTTGCGATCCGGCATCGGCTCTGGCTGGCGACGGACCGGGCATACAAAGCGGCGGGGGAAGCGCTCTCGGCCAAGCAAAGCATGCTGAAGACGTTGACGATTGACCAACCCGTGGACGATTTCTCGCAAGCCGCTCCCGTGGAACTCATCGAACCGGTGGCGCATCTCCCCTCGACGGATTTCACGCCCTGGGTACATCTTCTTGAACAATCTTCGGGGCTCTATCGCACCGACTCTCGCCTGGAAGACTTCGAGACTTCGCTCCGGTTTGTGGCCGAAAACAGTTACTTCGTGAACTCGGAGGGCACGGTAGCGCGCTCCGGAACGGCGGATTATTCGATCCTTATCGCCGGGTCGACCCAGGCTGCGGACGGACAGCGCCTGCAACGATCGCATCAGAATGAGGCAAAGGATCTCGACGGTTTGCCCAAGCCCGACGAGTTCCTGAAGACAACGGCGAGGATTCTGGAGACTCTGAAACTGCTGCGGGACGCGCCACTGGCGGATGAGGAGTATCGGGGTCCCGTACTGTTTTCAAGCGACGCTGGTTCATCGGTCGTGAGCAGCCTGATCGAGCCCAACCTTTTGGGCACAAGACCGCGGCTGGGGGAGAATGGCCGTACCACCGGGTATTGGTCCAGCAGTTACAAGACACGAATACTGCCCGAGTTCATCAATGTGTTCGACGATCCAACGATTTCCGCGCTCGCCGGACGGCCGCTGTTCGGTCACTACGCGCTTGATGACGAGGGCGTGAAAGCGCAGCGCGTTTCACTCATCGAAAAAGGGAAACTGGTTGCCTACCTGGTTGGACGAGAGCCGATCCGCGATTTCCCAGCGTCAAATGGGCACGGCCGCGCGGCTCCAACGGGCGGCCCAACGCCGGAGCCCGGCAACTTGATTCTCGAATCAACCAGTCCACAGTCTGAAGTCGACCTCAAGAAAAAACTGATGGAGATTGCCCGGCAGCGTGGCCTTCCGTACGCTCTCTACGTGGAAACCATGGGGCCGCGACTGGAGCTGCGGCTGCTCTATCGCATCTATTCGAACGATGGGCACCAGGAACTGGTGCGAGGCAGCGTGTTCGGAGATCTGGATGTGCGCTCGCTGCGCCGCGAACTGATCGCAGCCGGCGACACGCCCGACATCGAAACTCATCTTGAGTCGGTTCCTTACAGTGTCGCCAGCCCAGCGCTTCTATTCGATGAGTTGCAGGTGAAGCGCACACAGGCGAGCAAGCAGTCGCTGCCCGAGTATCCGGCGCCGCCAGTCACACAGACTGCGCATCAGCGCTGATCGGATGGTGAAGGTCGAGATGAAAAACATCGTTGCAAGAATTCGCGATCGGAAAACGATTCTCGTGCTGGGCGCGACGCTGGTCTTTACCAGCATCGTGACATTGTGCCAGACTGCTCCGGCAAAATCTCCGGCTCGACCGGCGGCCGCGAGCACTGTTCCATCCTCCGCTTCTCCTGAGTTGCTTGAGCAACTGCGCGCCATCCGCGATGCCGCGCTCGGAAGCGACTATGCCTGGCACCAACTCGCGCACTTGACGGAGAATATTGGACCGCGCCCCGCCGGATCGCCGCAAGCCCAGGCGGCAGTGGAGTACGTGGCCGCCGAACTGCGCCAAGTTGGCCTCGAGGTTCATCTGGAACCGGCACGGGTCACGCATTGGATTCGCGGGGTAGAAAAAGCCGAACTCGTGGAATATCCGGGGCAGGCGCCCGGCACAACGCAACGCATCGTACTGGCCGCGGCGAGCGGCAGTTCGGCAACTCCGGCCGATGGAATCAACGCTGACGTGGTGGTTGTGCACAGCTTCGAAAAATTGGCGGCGCTCGGCCGCGATAAGGTTGCGGGCAAGATCGTGCTCTTCAACGTTCTCTATGACGAGCGCAAGGCGCTTGCCGGCCATGCGTTTGAAGCCTATGGCGAGGCAGTCGTCTATCGCAGCGACGGAGCAAAAGCGGCTGCCGCGCTCGGGGCTGTGGGGTCGCTCATTCGCTCGGTCGGCGGGGCCAACTATCGTCTGCCACACACCGGCTTCAGTACGCCCGCAGGAATCCCCGACGCCGACCTTGCCGCCGAAGATGCCGATCTGATCGACCATCTCGCTGCACAAGGACGGGTTCGAATGCACCTCATTCTCACACCGCAAACCCTGCCCGAGACTACGGGCTATAACGTGGTTGCGGATCTGAAAGGCAGCGAGCATCCGGAACAGATTGTCGTCGTCAGCGGCCATCTCGACTCATGGGACCTTGGCCGCGGCGCGATCGACGACGGCGCCGGCGTCGTCATCGCGATGGAGGCCGCTGAAATTCTCTCGCGCCTGCATATACGTCCCCGGCGCACGTTGCGAGTGATCGCGTGGATGGATGAAGAAAACGGCGGCGGCGGCAGCAAGGCATACGCGCAGGCGCACGCAACGGAAATGGCGAACCATGTTGCGGCCATCGAAAGCGATGCCGGAGCCGGGCATCCGCTCGGCTTCGCGCTGAAAATGCCGCCGGAAGCTCTCGCCGCCTTGCGACCAGTTTCGGATGTTCTGCAATCGATTGGAACCACGATTTTCCGGGCCGAAGAGCGGAGCCCGGGGGCCGACATCTCCCCCATTGTGGCAGCCGGCGTCCCCGGCATCGGTATCATGCAGGACGGCCGCCACTACTTCGACTACCATCATTCGGCCGCCGACACGCTCGACAAAGTCGATCCCCAGGAACTGAAGGAAAACGCTGCAGCTATGGCGGTCTTGGGATCGTTCCTGGCATTAATGCCAGAACCTCTGCCGCGAAGTCAGAAGTGAAGGGCGGGAGCCGATCGGAGGGGGTTGGCATGTGTGAGCTTTCTGGCTAAAGGACGCGCGCCCCTTCCTTGACACCCCAATTCCGGGCCTTTATCCTTGATGTTTGCCCCTGAGAGACTTTCGTCTCTGAGCGCACTTCCGCGGGCCTTCGCGGTATCGGATGGGGGCGGCGGAGGTTCCGATGTTCATCGAAATTAAGGAGTTGGAGCTTCATCCCGTCAATTTTCGGGAGGAGTTCAGCCCGGGTGTGATCGACCTGGGCGAGGACGCGCGGCAACTGGCTCCGCTGGTGAGCGAAGGCCGCGCCGATCTGGTGGAAGAGCATCACGGCAAGCACCATGTGGTGCAGGATATCCGGCTGAAAGGTAAGCTGGAAACGAGCCTTGAGGTAGCGTGTGCCCGCTGTCTCGATTCCGTAGTATTGCCGATAAAGCGGAGTTTCGACTTGCTCTATAGGCCGCTAGGAACCGATGCCGGCCATGAAGAGCTTTCGATCACCGACGCCGAAGCGGAAATCGGGTATTACAAGGGCGATGGGCTGCTGCTCGAGGATACTTTGCGTGAGCAGGTGCTGCTCGATGTGCCGCTGAAAACGGTGTGCCGGGAAGACTGTAGCGGCTTGTGCCCCCATTGTGGCAGGAATTTGAATGAAGGCGCATGCTCATGCGCGGACGCGCTTGAAGATCCGCGATGGGCGGCGCTGAAAGAGATACGTACGAAATTGAATCAATAAAGCCTCGCTCGTCCTCGCCTTTGGCTGCGGACGGCTCGGAATGACAATCAAAGAGAAGGAATCATCATGCCGAATCCAAAACGGAGACACTCCCAAAAACGCACGGCCACGCGCCGCGCGCATGACGGGCTATCGAAGCACTCGCTGTCGGAGTGTCCGAACTGCCACGAACAAAAACTGCCGCACCGCGCCTGCGCGAAATGCGGCTACTACAAGGGCCGCGAAGTCCTTGAGGTCGAAGAGAAGTCCTAGTTTTCTCCCTCCATGCCTAGCGTAATCGCTCTGGATGCGATGGGGTCGGACAAGGCGCCCAAGCCCGAAATCGAAGGCGCCTTGCAGGCGGCGCGCCACCACGACGTGCGCGTGCTGCTGGTGGGGCCGGAACCACGATTGAGAGCGGAACTGGCGCGCTATCCT
The DNA here is from genome assembly GCA_963791085.1 of uncultured Acidobacteriaceae bacterium. Taxonomy (GTDB): domain Bacteria; phylum Acidobacteriota; class Terriglobia; order Terriglobales; family Acidobacteriaceae; genus Acidiflorens. The sequence goes on from CAWBQG010000002.1 coordinate 310,134, forward strand.
GGCGCGCGGCGCTTGCCCGTCGAAATTATCCATGCAAGCGAAGTCATTACCATGGACGACAAAGTGGAGGCAATTCGCGCCAAGCGCGATTCGTCGATCCGCGTGGGTCTGCGTCTGGTGAGGGAAGGGCGGGCGGCGGGCTTTGTGACGGCCGGCAATACGGGCGCGGCCATGGCGACGGCCAAGGTTGTGCTCGGCGCGCTGCCCGGTGTGGATCGTCCCGCGCTGGCCGCGGCGTTTCCCACCGTGCTGAACACGGCGGCGATTCTGCTCGATGTGGGTGCGAATGTGGATTGCACTCCACAGAACCTGGAACAGTTCGCGGTAATGGGAGAGATTTATTGCCGCTCGATTTTCGGCATGAAGCGGCCGCGAGTCGGATTGCTGTCGATAGGCGAAGAAGAAAGCAAGGGCAACGATTTGACGCGCGAAGCGTTTCAACTGCTGAAACAGCTTCCGATCCAATTCGTCGGCAACGTCGAGGGCCGGGACTTGTATAACGGCCACGTGGATGTGATCGTGGCGGATGGATTTGTCGGCAACGTCGCGCTCAAGACTTCGGAGGGCGTGGCCCGACTAGTCCGCACGGTGCTGAAGGAAACCTTGAAATCGACGATCACCCGGCAGGTGGGTGCGTATCTTTCGCGCAATGCTTTTGCCGACTTCAAGAAGCGCCTCGATCATACGGAATACGGCGGCGCTCCGCTGCTCGGCGTAAAAGGCGTGTGTATCATTACGCACGGGTCGTCAAACACGAACGCGATCAAGAACGCGGTGCGCGTGGCGGCCGAGTTTGCGGAAGGCCGAGTGAATGAGACGATCGAGCGCGAATTGGCCGGATTGCGCGCCGTGGCAGGAGCCACAACGTAGCGATAGATGGCTCTTACCGTGGCAAGACGTTAGAGTGCAGCAGTAAAATTCCAGGAGCATGGAAGCGGCTGTGGTGAGAAGTGAAACTCCAAGCCCTCGAAAAGTTGGAACCGTGAAACCTCATTTTTCCCGTATGGCAGACACATCTACCTCAATCGCATTCCTTTTCCCCGGCCAGGGTTCCCAGTGCGTTGGCATGGGCAAGGAACTGGCCGCAAATTACGCGGTCGCGCGGCAGACATTTGAAGAAGCCGATGAAGCGCTCGGCTACAAGCTGTCCGAGCTTTGCTTTGAAGGTCCGGAAGAGAAGCTCAAGCTGACCGAAATTACGCAGCCGGCGATTCTGACGGCGTCGGTCGCGGTGCTGCGGGTTCTTAAAGAAAAAGGCCTCGACCCCGATTATGTCGCCGGGCACAGTCTGGGGGAGTATTCGGCGCACGTGGCGGCGGGAACGCTGACGTTTGCCGATGCGGTGCGAACGGTGCGCAATCGCGGCCAATTTATGCAGGAAGCTGTACCGGTGGGCGCGGGCGCGATGGCGGCGATTCTGGGCATGGCGCTCGAACGGGTCAACGAAATTGCGCAGGAAGCGGCGCGGGGAGAAGTCTGCGAGGCGGCGAACATCAACTCGCGTGAGCAAGTCGTAATTTCCGGACACGCGGGCGCCGTGACCCGTGCCATTCGGTTGGCGACGGAACGCGGCGCGAAAAAGGCCGTGAGCTTGCCGGTGAGTGCTCCCTTCCATTGCGCGCTGATGCAACCGGCGCAGGATCGCCTGGGCGCAGAGTTGCGCGCCCTGACATTTCAGGATCCGTCATGCCCGGTGATCTGCAATGTGGATGCGTCGCCGGTGAGTTCAGCCGAAGCCGCGCGCGATGCGTTGATCCGGCAGGTGACGGGAGCGGTGCGCTGGGATGAGTCGGTGCGGCGGTTGATCGAATTGGGGACCGCTCTGTTTGTTGAAGTCGGTCCGGGAAAGGTTCTGTGGGGCCTGATGCGGCAGATCGACCGCTCGCAGACGTGCCTGGTCGCCGGAGACGAAGCATCTCTGCAAAAGACGCTGGCGCAGGTTTCGGAGCTGGCGGCGTAACACCGGCGTCCTCCCAGCCCGGCGGGCTGGACGCTTTTCGGCATGACCAGGATCGTGCCCTTCCCGATCCATCGTCGGTCTACAAGTCTAGTAGGGATACACGGTGATCGTCTTGTCCGAGCGCTCGACGAACATGCGCGCGTGTTCGGCACGGTCGTTGACGATGACCTCGACGATCACTCCTCCACTCATGAATCCCTGAGTGTTTGCCGATCCGTAAATGCGGTAGGACTTGACAAGCCCCCACTCGCCGCCCGGCCCCCAATCGCGATAAAAGTCGGCGTAGGCATATTGGGAATACTTCTGCTGGTGCTCCCGCCAAGCGGGATCGTTGAAGTAAATGGCATAGGCGGATTCGTAATCCTGCCTTTGAAGGGCGGCGAAAAAGTGACTGACGACGCGCTCTTCCGGCCAGTTGCGGTACATCCAGGCGAGTCCCGCCAGAACGAGCACAACGATGATGGCGGCCGCGATCTTGATTCTGCGGCGCCGGGCGCGGGCGGCGTCGAATGGCTGAGCATCGAGCAGGGTCATATCGCTATGCCAAGCATAACGCAAGAGTGACCTCATTTTCTTTACCTGGATGTGACCTTCCACAAGGGCGCCCGCCGATCCGGCGAGAAATACTACGCCGACACTGCGAAGGTGGGTCAAGCGCCCGAAGAGGTTCCTGCGCCATCGTCCTTTCTTCGGGCCCCCCACACACAGGCAGTCAGAAGCCGCAGATTCTCGAGTGGCTATATCGGGCAGTTGTGACCCTAAAGGGGCGGCTAGATCTGCCGATGTACAGCATATCGGCCAGCAACAGGGCGGCAGCGGCTCCGTGGCCCGATCATGAAGTCGCACATTGGTGGGAATCATGGCTAAGATCCGGGCGCTTATCGTGGACGATTCGTCGGTGATGCGCAAAATCGTGGAACGCTCCCTCCGGCAGGCTGGCCTCGAACTAGAAGAGGTCGTGGAAGCCGGGAATGGCGCGGAGGCGCTGGCCGCGCTCGGCAAGGGCGCTGTCGACCTGATTTTGTGCGACATCAATATGCCGGTGATGGACGGTCTGGAATTTGTGCGCCAGTTGCCCACGGTCGAAAACGCGAAAGATGTTCCAGTGGTCATGATCACAACCGAGGGCAGCGAAACTCACGTGGTGCAAGCCCTGACGGCGGGGGCTCGCGGATATATCCGCAAGCCTTTTACTCCGGAACAGGTGCGGGAGCACGTATTGCCCGTAGTGGGGAAAAAGTCATGAGCACCGATACCACCCTAGCCGGGCGCTCGCAGGAAGAAAACTGGCTTCCGGTCCTCGAACTGGCGGTCGAGGAAGTATTCGAGATCATGCTGGGCTGCCGGGTAAAACCAGCACTGAGGACGGACCATGCGCCAGCGACCGAATTCACGGCCATGATTGGGCTGGCGGGCGCATTGTGCGGAATTCTGACGCTCTGCTGTGATCGAAAAACCGCCCGGGGACTGGCGAGTTGCATGTTGGGGCCGGAAATCGCGGATTCCGAAGAACAGGTGTCGGACGCGCTCGGCGAAATCTGCAACATGATCGCCGGAAACTTTGAGCGCGGTTCCGCGCAAATGAAATCCGCATCGCAGCCTGCGTTTGACCGCATCGCCAGCTTGCTTCGCGAGCGCCATTGCCGCGTGCGGGTCGAGGGCCACACCGACAACGTTCCCATTCACAATCCCCAGTTTTCTTCCAACTGGGAACTCTCCACCTCCCGCGCCACCGAAATCGTGCGGCTTCTTGTCGTCCGCGAGGGCTACAATCCCAATCGTCTGAGCGCCGCGGGATACGCAGAATTTCACCCGGTCGCATCCAACGCAACTGCGGAAGGCCGCGGCATGAACCGGCGCGTCGATATCGTCGTTCTCGGCCAGGATTTAGTGTCTGTTCCTGCCGTCCAGCGAACTGCGCCAGCTCAAGCTTTACCCGAATCCCAGCCCAGTGACGCAGTTCCCCCACACCGGCCGGACGCCTAGCGGCTCGCGCAGCGCGCCGGGTATAAAGCAAGTTCTATTCGGAGTTTTCTGTGATCCTGTCCCTGCTCTATTGCCCTGTGCCCGACACGCTCACATGCTGCGGGCTGTTCATATCGCTATCGCTGACGTACACGCTATGCGTGACGTTGCCCTTCTTATGCGGCGAAAATTCGAGCTGGATCGCGCAGTTCTGCTGCGATCCCAGGCTCGCCGGACAACTATCGCCCGATACGATAAAGTCGTTCGTCCCCGTGATGATGCTTCCCACCAGCGCGGCCGTCGCGTTGTGGTTGGTGATCGTAACGGTCTGCGGGCCACTTGTCGTACCCACCTTCTGCTTCCCAAATGCGAGCGTCACCGGCGCAAGCGCGATGCCCAGGCCATTTGCGGAGAGATCCACGCGCTCCGGACTCGCCGGATCAGTGCTCTTAACGGTCAGGGCGCCCGGACGGTGTCCCGGGTTGGTCGGCGCAAACTTCACATTGATGGTGCAGGTTCCTTGCGGCGGGACCGACGATCCGCAGTTGTCCGACTCCGTGTAGTCGTCAATTACGCCGATTGAAGTGATATTCGCGGCCGTCGTACCCGTATTGGTCAAAGTGACCGGAAGCGTCGAAGACGAGCCCAGAATCGTGTCCGGAAATTGGAGGGGCAAAGGGGCAGGCGACAGCTCAATCAGCGACCCCAGGCCGGTGAGCGATACCCTCTGCGGACTGCTCGGGTCGGTGTCCGTGATCGCAACCGTTCCCATTACTTTCCCTGTCGTGTTCGGCACAAGAGTTACGCAGACACTGCAGCTGGGCGTGCAACTGCCATCGTCGCTCTGCGGATTGAGCGCAGTGCCAGCCGAACAATAGCTAGGCGCCTTCGTCGAGCAATCCACTACCGCCGTGCAGTTCTGATTAATGGAAAACTGCGGAGTGTTGCTGCTAATCGAGTCAATTGTGAGCGGTGCGGGTTGCGAATTGTAAAGCTCCACATGGCGTGTGATGCCGGTGCCGGCAACGTTCTTCACCGCCGTTCCCGCCACGGCGTTATTTGCCGAAAGCAGTGAGCATTGCCGCGGCGTCAGACTCAGCGGCGCCAATAGCTTCTGCGAAAAATTAAAACTGTCGGTGATGTCGTTGGCGTTCGCGTCGCGGCTGCTGAGTGCGGGAAGTCCAAAGCGCTCCTCGATGAACTTCAGCACCGATGCGAATTCATACTGCGTGTTCGAAACATAGCCTGCTCGCGCATAAGGAGAGATGACCAACAACGGCACTCGCGGGCCGAGGCCGAACCCATCCACGCTCGGTGGCGCCACATGGTCGTACAACCCACCAAAATCGGACCACACAACGAACACTGCCGTCGTGTTCCACAATGCCGAGTTGCTCATCAGCGCGTTCAGGTCCGTCACGGTTGCATTCTCGCCTTCGCATGTGCTCTCGCCCGGGCGTTCACTTTGCCACAGAGGCATAACTACCCAGCTGACCGCCGGCAACTGATTGTTCTGCGCATCGGAGACGAAGTTGTTCGTGTCGACCACGTTCGCCCAGTCGGGCCCGTTGCGCACCTCGCTGATGGCATTGAACGCCGACCACTTATAGCCGGGATCGGTATTCAGCGGCGCATAGTACTTCCAACTCACCCCCGCACTGTCGAGCGAGTCCGCCAAGGTCTTGACACCAGTAAAACACGGGGGCTCGAGCCCGAAGATCCCGGTCGGCAGCAGAACTCGAACCAGCGCGTCGGGCGCGTCGCATCCCCAAGTGGCCGCCTGCAACGGATCGTCCAGCACCCCGAAAGAGTCGGCCGCGATGGTGTACAGGTGATTCGGAAAGCTCGGTCCGTGCAGCGACGAAAACATGCGCGCTCCCACCGTGAAGTGATGGGCGTACTGCCAATAGTTAGGAATGTCGGAGTACAAGAACTGACTGCACGTAAGGACGTCGCCGGAGTCATCGCCGGTGCCCGCATTCCCCAGGCTAATCAAGTCGAACTGGTTCATTTTCCCGCCGTTCATCGCCAAGGCCGCCGACACATAGCTGTCGTCAATCTGACGGGGAAACCGGTCCGCCGCCCTCGCCATCGGGATCACTTGTCCGTTCGAAAGCGTACAAGTTGTCGCTCCATAGGTAGCGTTCAATGTGCCGAACATGCTGTCATAGGTGCGGCCTTCCTTGACGATGAACACGACATGATCGATATTCTGTATGCCCGTCGCTTGAGGGTGCTGGCCTAAAGCAGCGGGGGCGATCAGCCCGACTATGAGCCCGAGCAGAACGAGGATTCCAGCGCAAAAACGGTAGGAGGGCATGAAGAGACTCTGGGAAAGAATTCCCAAGTGAACAGCTAATCCTGCGTCTTCCAACGCGAGAAGTCAAGCCCAGAGCCTGATCTGGCGGGATGATTGCAAAACAACTGCAAGAAGTTACAAGGCAATTAACTCTGGCTAGTGCTTCTTCTCCGCACATTCCCCGCACGGACAGACTTCCCGCAGATAAGCCCAGGAATAGAGCCCCAGATCGTGATTGTCGTTCCAGGAAAACTTCAGGGCGTATTTACCCACTGGCTCGGCGGCCAACGCTTTCACCGCCGGCTTAAACATAGGAAGGGTGCCCGGCGCCACCTTCTCCGGTTCTCCTGCTTTGCGTCCAGCCTTGCCGCGCTCATCCTCGCACAGGGCGCATGGACAGGCGTCCCGCAGGAACTTGAACGTATAAACCGAGCGGTGGCCATCCTTCCATTCGATCTGCATTCCATCGCCGGTCGTCAACTGTACCTTTACCGACTTCGGGTCGATTGCCTGGCGCGGCGTCGCATCAACCATAACCATGCAGTAAGTATCGCACGATCGTGTGGCGGGGACGTCTCTGCAACTTCGCTCAGGGCAGGCTCTCTCCGTATTTCCAAGCAAACGGAAAACCTTGCCGGCCAGCGGGCAGATTGGCATTACGGATACTTACTCTGGTGGGCCGAATGCGGTCATCTTGTCGTTTTCTGATCGATCTCGCGCCACGCTGGGCTGCTGGGTAGTGGGCTACTTTCAAAGTAGCCCACTACCGGGCTGCTGTATAATTTTCGCGCGCCTGAATAAACCAGTATGATCGACGCCACACGAATGACAACGGAAGCAGCATCGGAGGCAGCAACCAAGATGGATATTGACGATATCCTCAGGATCCTGCCACATCGATATCCATTTCTGCTGATTGATCGCGTGCTGGAGCTTGATCGCATGAAGCGAATCGTGGCGCTCAAAAACGTGACGATCACCGAGCCATTTTTTCAGGGACACTTTCCCGACAAGCCGATCATGCCGGGCGTGCTGATCGTCGAGGCGATCGCGCAGGCTGGGGGTTTACTGCTGCTGACCGAAGTGCCCAATCGCGACGATATGCTGATGGTGTTCACGGGGATTGAGAAGGCGCGCTTCCGCCGTCCCGTCGTTCCGGGCGACCAGCTGCGCATCGAAGTGGAAGTGCGGGCCTGGCGCAGGACCGCAGCGAGACTGGAAGGCAAGGCCTATGTGGACGGGAAAGTGGCGGCGGAGTCTACCGTCACCTGCCGGCTGGTGCCGCGGGCAATGGGCGCTGGCAACGCGGAGGAATCAGGATAGTGGTTGGTGGTTAGTGGTCAGGGAAACCGCCCGTAACCTAGCTCAAAATGACAGCTACTATTGGCTCTTGCTGGTCACTGTCCACCATCCACTGACCACTACTTAGCGAAAAATGTCCATTCATTCCACTGCGATCGTCGACCCAGCCAGCAAAGTACATCCCTCGTGCAACATCGGCCCGTATTGCGTGATCGGACCGGAGGTCGAGCTCGGCGAGCGCTGTGACCTGCTCTCGCATGTGGCAATGGAAGGCCCCACGAAGATTGGATCGGATAACCATTTCTATCCTTTCTGCTCGATCGGGTTCGCTCCGCAAGACATTTCTCATAAGGGCGAGCCAACCCGTCTCGAGATCTGCGATCACAATGAGATTCGTGAATATGTGACGATCAACCGCGCTACCACGAAGGGACATGGCGTGACACGCGTGGGCAGCCATAACCTGATCATGGCTTACACTCACATTGCGCACGACTGTCAGGTTGGCGACCACATCATTATGGCCAACGCGGCAACGCTGGGCGGGCACGTGGTGGTCGAGGATTGGGCCACGGTGGGAGCCTTGTGCCCAGTGCACCACTTTGTGAGGGTCGGCAAATATGCTTTCATCGGCGGAGGCACGACAATCACGCGTGACGTGCTGCCTTTTTCGAAGACCTCGGCTGAGCGCGGCACCCACGCGTATGGGCTGAATGCCATTGGCCTGGAGCGGCGCGGGTTTACAAAAGAGCGAATCCGTAAAATCCACCACGCCTATCGAGTCCTTCTCGCCTCAAAGCTGAACACGTCGCAAGCCCTCGAAAAGCTAAAAGTGCAAGCGGATTGCGGGGAAGATGTGGAAATGTTGATCCGCTTCATCGAGCAATCGGAGCGCGGCGTAATTAAATAGCGGTCGGTGGTCGAAGAGCGATAGGCATATTCCCGACGGGCCTTTCCCAGTTTTTCGGATCCATCACGCCCGTTGTCTACAGATCATCCCATGTCCTCCCAGCATCTTGCGCACTCGCGCCGGCAATCAGAACGGACGTCATTGGGCTGTGGCGCTCCAGGGACAGGCCGGGACCGTTCCGTTTACACTGCTTACGCATGGCGCAGGGACAGAAGATCGGACTGATCGCGGGCAACGGAAAATTTCCGTTCCTGGTGCTGGAAGCGGCGCGGGCACAGGGGTACGAAGTCGTTGTCGCGGCGATCAAGGAAGAGACTTGTCTGGAAATCGAATCCAAAGGCGCGGCGGCAGTACACTGGCTCTCCCTGGGCGAGCTTTCGAAACTCATCGACACCTTTAAACAAGAAGGCATAACGCGCGCCATCATGGCCGGACAGGTGAAGCACAGGCAGATTTTTTCGGCGATCAAGCCGGACTGGCGGCTGGCAAAGCTTTTGCTATCGCTCGGATTGCGAAATACGGATTCACTTTTGGGCGGCGTGGCCAGAGTGCTTGCCGACGAGGGCATCATGCTGGAAAATTCGACAGCGCTGATCGAGCCGCTGCTGGCGAAATCGGGCGTGCTTACAAAGCGCCCGCCCAGCGAGCTGGAGGGAAAGAACATCGACTATGGCCGCATGGTAGCGCGACGGCTCGCCGAATATGACATTGGACAGACGGTCGTCATTGCCGAAGGAGCATGCGTCGCGGTTGAGGCGATGGAAGGTACGGATGGAACGATCGAAAGAGCCGGCCAGATCATGCAGAGTCTGGAGGTCGCCAGCCAGGACCGTCATACCGACTACCTCGAAAATCGGGATTCCGCGCACGCGGAAGATGCTGGCCGTGGTTCACTTCTGAGCCGCGCCCTGACGGTGGTAAAAATCGCAAAGCCCGCGCAGGATATGCGCTTCGACGTTCCCGTGATTGGCGTGGCGACGATTGAAGCGATGACGCGCGCGGGAGCAAGTTGCCTGGCGGTGGATGCGGGGCGCTGTCTGCTCCTCGATGGCGAAGCAATCGCGCGTGCTGCTGACGAGGCGGACATCAGCGTGACCGCGGGATGATGAGCCAAGATTCGCCGGCGAACTAACCTCTAATGCCCGGCCTATGGCACCTTTTCCGCAGCCTGCTAGGCCAGGAGTTTGGCTGCGTCTTTGGCGAAATAAGTGAGGATGATGCTGGCTCCGGCGCGGCGGATGCTGAGCAGCGATTCCATCATGACGCGGTCGCGGTCGATCCATTTGTTGCGGGCGGCGGCCTCGATCATGGCGTACTCGCCTGAAACCTGGTAGGCGGCCAGCGGCAGATCGAAACGCTCGCGAGCGGCGGCGATTACGTCGAGGTACGGCAGGGCGGGTTTCACCATGATCATATCCGCGCCCTCTTCGACATCCAGCGCAATCTCGCGCATAGCTTCACGGATGTTGGCCGGGTCCATCTGATACGAGCGTCGGTCTCCGAATTGTGGAGTCGAGTCGGCCGCTTCGCGGAATGGGCCGTAAAAGCCGGAAGCGAATTTGGCGGCATACGACAGGATGGGCGTGTTTTCAAAACCCTCTTTGTCGAGCGCAGCACGAATTGCGCCTACGCGTCCATCCATCATGTCGGAAGGCGCGATGATGTCGACGCCGGCGCGAGCGAGAGAAACGGAGGTGCGGGCCAGGAGTTCCAGGCTCTCGTCGTTGGCAATCTCATACTCGGATTGGACGGCGTTCACAACGATCCGGTCCAGATCTTTTCGGTTTTTGACCACCACGACTTTTGCTTTCGCTGAGGCGTTTCTAGCCGCCGCGCCCAGCGATTGCGGCCGGGATTTGACGATCCCGCAATGGCCGTGCGACATATATTCGCAAAGACAGACATCGCCCATGACGAGTACGTCGGGGACCTCGCTTTTGATGGCGCTCGCGGCACGTTGCACGATGCCATCGTCGGCCCATGCACCGGTGGCGACTTCGTCTTTCTCTTCCGGCAGACCAAATAGAATTACCGACGGCACACCCAGGCCGTGCACCTGACGCACCTCTTTGACCGCCTCATCCACGGAGAGATTGAAGACGCCTGGCATCGAACGCACTTCCTTGCGAATGCCACTGCCGGGACAGACGAACAAGGGATAGACGAAGGCTTCCGGCGTGAGCCGGGTCTCGCGGACCAGAGAGCGCAGAGTTTCGGATTTGCGGAGACGGCGAGGGCGGTTAACAGGGAATGCCATGTAAGGAATTCTAGCAGCCACTACCGGACGGGAAACGGCGGGGTCGATCACACCGTATTGTGACGGCAGTCACAGGGAGACCGGATACGGGCAGTTCCGGCGTTCACTCGCATTACCCCGGTAACCCGCAGTAACTAGATGGTGATCTAAACATAATTTTGCTAAGACTTTATGATGCAAGGAGTGTCTCTGCGTCCCATCCCGCTGCTGCTGTGCTGCCTGCTGGTCGTTTTGGCGTTTGCGCTGGCGCCGGTGGTAGTTTCGAACGCTGAGATGCGGATCGCGATCGGCGATCTGGTCCCATTTGTGGTTCTAGGCGCGGGCTGCATTCTCTGCTGCCGGAACGCCTTCGGCGCCCGTGGGCACACACGCCCGTTCTGGAGCCTTATGACCACCGGCATGGCGATGTGGTGGTTCAACCAGGCAGCCTGGACATGGTATGAAGTCGTAATTCGTAAGCCTCTCCCCGATCCCTTTGTGGGAGATATCGTTCTTTTCATGCATTTCGTCCCGATCATGGGTGCCGTAGCCATTCGTCCGCACGAGGCGGATGAAAAAGAGGGTATGTTCATCAGCGCATTGAACGTACTCATTCTGACCATTTGGTGGGCGGCGGTTTATGCCTTTTTCGTATTTCCGGAGGAGTACCTTGCGATCGACATTCCGGTTTATACGCTACGCTGGGACCTTTTATATCTGGCCGAAGGTTTAATGCTGACTGGCATTGCGATCTCGGCCTACTTTGCGAGTTCTGGGCGATGGCAGAAGCTCTATGGCGGCATAGCGGCAGCCGGCATGTTGTATTCCGTCGCATCCGGAGCGATGAATGCGGCCATCGCGCGAGGCACCTACCACACCGGGAGTCTTTACGATATTCCGTTCCTGGTCGCGTTGCTCGCTTTCGTTTGGGTTGCCTGGGACGGAGGGCGTTCTCTGAACAAAACGCAAGTGACGCCTTCGATCACGAGCGGTCGTCGCGCTTTCGCTCCCTTGTTCGGCCAACTCGCATTGCTTCCCCTGCCTGTTATTGCGTATGTGGCGTTGTTTCTGAGCCACGATGCGCGCTATTTGCGGCACACGCGTTTTGATGCGGCTATGGGAGGGGTGGCCGTTCTGGCTTTGCTTGTGTTTATCAAACAGTGGCTGCTGGATCGGCGACTGCTGCAGTTGCTCGATCAGTCGCGCAAGAGTTTCGATGGTCTCCAGCGGTTGCAGGGACGCGCCATCCAGCAGGCAAAGCTGGCCTCTCTCGGGGAGCTGGTTGCGCTCGCAGCCAGCGAACTTGAGTACCCGCTTTCCACCATCCTGGAGAGTTCCGAGCGTATGGCAGCCAGCAGCAATCTGACTCGCGAGCAACTTGCCAATGCGCAAAAGATTGGACAGCAGGCCCGGCGCACGCACGAACTGGTGAGCGATCTGCTCAGTTTTGCGCAGCAGACTCCGGGAGAAAAGGCTCCACTCGAACTGAAGCCGCTGCTGCAGCGCGCTCTACAAATGGAAGGGTTCAAAATCGAAAATCGCAATATCACGCTAACTGTCGGAAAAATGGACTCTGTACCCCGCGTCCTTGGCAACTCCAACCAGCTCCTCCAGGCCTTCGTTCAAATCGTCGAGAATGCTGTGGATGCATTGCAGGGCGTGGGCGGCGGCGGGTTGCAGGTTTCGGCATGGCGCGAGTCGGAGGAAGTGGTGATTCAGTTCGCCGATAGCGGTCCTGGCCTGCAGGTCCCGGAGCGCGTCTTCGACCCGTTCTACACTACCAAGCCGGTTGGCAAGGGCACTGGGCTTGGACTCAGCGCCACCTACGGTGTCATTCAGGATCACAAAGGCCAGATTACGTGCTGTAATCGTCCGGAAGGCGGAGCGATATTTGAGATCCGCCTGCCTGCGTTAAGAATCGGGGCAGTCGCCTCCGCGCCCGCGCGCGCCTGAACCCAGGCTGCTGGCGATGAGTTGCAGCTGTGACCATGGCTGACCCGGCGAAGATCGCAGCCGCTTCTCCGAATCTGACTTCTGACTTTTCTAGCCCCCGCTCGCCACAATCACATCCGCGACTCGTGCGGCCTCGGCAGCCAGGCGCACGTCGTGCGTCCGGATAATGTGGGCGCCTTTCAGAATCAGGATCGATTCCGCAGCCAATGTTCCGTAGACGCGTTCTTCGACCGGGGCGTCTTTGCCGTCTCGCGCCAGCGCACGCCCGACAAACGACTTTCGCGAAATCCCCGCCAGCAGCGGAAATCCCATTTGTTGCAGTTCGGCAAAGTGCGCCAGCATCGGGTAGTTCTCCTCGAAGCTCTTGCCAAATCCAAACCCGGGATCGAGCACGAGATGATCGCGCTTGATTCCCGCCAGAGTGGCCGCCTCGGCAAACTGCCGCAAGTCCCGCTTCACCAGCAGGACAGGATCTCCGATGGGCGGCAGATTCTGCCACTCGTCCGGGCGCCCGCGCGTGTGCATCAACACGGCTCCGACCTTAAGCTCAGCGAGGGTTTTCGCCATCTTTGGATCCCATCGGAAGCCGCTGATGTCATTAACGACCTCGGCGCCCTCTTCGACAGCGGCCCGCGCCACGCTCGCCTTGTACGTGTCGACGCTCACCACCGCCTGCGGCCGCCGCTTCTTCAGATCGCGGATTACCGGCAGCACTCGCTTGCGCTCCTCTTCGTCCGATACCGGATTGAGCGCGTTGGACGCGGACTTCGCACCACCGATCACGTTCGATCCTGGCCGCGTCGATTCCCCGCCGACATCAATGATCGTGGCACCCAGGTCGAGCAAGTGCTCTCCATGAGCGACCGCCTTGCTCGCGTCGACATAAAGGCCGCCGTCGGAAAATGAATCGGGCGTTACGTTCAAGATGCCCATGATGAGCGTGCGCCGTCCCAGTTCGAGGACGCGAGAACCGATTTTCCACTGAAAAATAGCTCGCATTGTGCCGCTATTTTAGGGCATCCACGGAATTTACTGCATTCGGCAGCCTAAGTTTGCTTGGAATAAGGGCGAAAATGTCCTGGAAGGAGCAGTCTTTTACGGATGCTACAATCTTGCGATGGCCTGCCTACGGTCTGTTGCGCGCCTGGCGATTGTGTTGGTCCTGGCCATCGCTCCGGTTTTTGCCGGGGCAGGTCCTGCATCGGGTTCTGGAACCGCTCCGGCCGCCGCCACGCCGCTGGCGGCGCGAATCTCCGCACTGCTCAGTTCGCCCGATCTTGCGCACGGCTTCTGGGGAATCGAAATCGTTTCGCTCGGGACCGGAGAAACGCTTTACGCGCAGAATTCCGACAAGCTTTTCACGCCCGCTTCCAATACCAAACTGTTCACGACTGCGGCCGCGCTTGCGCTGATCGGCCCCGATTACAAATTCCGCACCACGGTGGAGACCACCGGGACGCTCGACCGCTATGGCCGCCTGAACGGAGACCTCGTGCTGGTCGGCCGGGGAGATCCCAACCTTTCAGGCCGTGAACTCCCCTACGATCAGCGGACGCAGCGCAACGACGATCCGATTCAGGCGCTCGAATCGCTGGCCGACACGCTGGTGCAGAAGGGCGTGAAGTACATCGACGGAGATATTGTCGCGGACGATTCCTACTTCGCCTTCGAACGCTACGGCGAAGGCTGGAGCCAGGACGATCTGGTTTGGGCCGACGGCGCGCCGGTCTCCGCGCTTACGATTAACGACAACGTGGTGTTCGTCAACATTCTGCCTGCCGACCGCGCGGGCGAAAAGGCGTTCGTCAGCATCAAGCCTTTCACGGACTATTACCGGCTCGACAATCGCATCATCACGACTCCGGCGGGCACCGGGCGCAAGTTCTTCGTGAACCGCGAACCCGGTTCCACCGTGCTGACGCTCTGGGGGAATCTGCCGCTGGACGACCCGGGCACGAACGAAGCGCTGGCCATCGAAGACCCGGCCGAGTTCGCCGCCGGACTTTTCCGCGAACTGCTCGAGAAGCGTGGCATCGTGATTTACGGGCACCAGCGCACTCACCACACCGAACTCGCTACTCTCTCCACGTTTACGGCGACGGCGATGGCGCCTTCGCACGGAGGCAGCGGTGGAGGAGCGCGCCCGCTCAAAAGCGATCAGGCGATCACGCTTGCCAGCTATGAATCGAAGCCGCTCATCGAAGATGTCCGCGTAATCAACAAGGTCAGCCAGAATTTGCACGCGGAAATTCTGCTGCGCCTGCTGGGGCGCGAACGTGGGAACGCCGGCACGGTCGAAGGCGGACTGGAAGTGCTGCGCGGATTCCTGACGCAGGCCGGCATCGCGAGCGATCAGTATGTGTTCTATGACGGTTCCGGTTTGTCACGGCAAAACCTGGCCACGCCCCATGCGATCGTGCAACTTCTCCGCTACGCGGGGGCACAGCCATGGAGCGCGGCCTACAAATCCAGCTTTCCGGTGGCAGGGGTGGATGGTTCGCTTTCGGAGCGCTTGAAGGGGCCGCGACTGGAGAAGCGCGTGGTGGCCAAAACCGGATCGCTCGGCGGCGTCAAGACGCTTTCTGGCTACGCGACGACGGACTCCGGACAAACGGTCGCCTTCTCAATCCTCTCGAACAACCTGAACCTGCCAGCCAAGCGTGTGACCGACACGATCGACGGAATCGTGCAGGCCATGCTCGAAGACGCGCCGAAGCAAAGGTAGGCCGCTCTCGGAGTGCCGCAGCCTGTCTTATTCACGAGGGGGCCGAAAGTGATCGAGACCTCCGTCGTGGTTCGCCGCGACGCAGTCGAGTACACCACCCGGAGTGGCCGCAGAAAAGCGCCACGAACGCCACAGCTATGAGGATCGATTTCAGATGCGCCGTCTTGTCCCAGCGCTGCCCTCGCGGGGTCAAGCGGACAAAGCATCCTCCGTTTCGCCAAGAGTGCGCTAGGTGATCCCGAGCGCCGTTCGACCCAGCTTTTGCCCCGAACACTGTTGTAAATTAGATACTTAGCGGGCTGCGGTGATTGAATTAAGGACTAGGTGCGGATGAAACGAGATTCGACGGGACCCGAAAGGGCAGTACAACCAGAAGTGGCGGAGCAAGCGACGGCATCCCCGATCCTGAAGATGCAGAGAAGGCTTAAGGCGCTGGAGCGGAACGCTCACGGATTGTGGCAGATACTGAAGGCGGTGGTTTCCACCGATCATCCTCTGCTCGCGCACCTGATTCCGATCCGCCGCTGCAACCTGGCCTGTACCTACTGCAACGAGTTCGACGATTTTTCGAAACCCGTGCCGACAGAACTGATGCTTGGGCGCGTGGACAAGTTGAAGGAACTGGGCACGTCGGTGGTCACCATCAGCGGCGGCGAGCCGCTGCTGCATCCCGATCTGGATGCCATTATTCACCGGATGCGCGAACGCCGGGTCGTTTCCGGCCTGATTACGAATGGCTATCTGTTGACGGCGGATCGAATTCAGCGGCTCAATCGAGCGGGACTGGAGTGGCTGCAGATCTCGATCGACAATGTGAACCCTGACGAGGTTTCGAAGAAGAGTCTGAAAGTGCTGGACCGCAAGCTGCAACTGCTGGCCGGGCACGCGGAATTCCACGTGAACATCAATTCCGTGGTCGGCGGAGGCGTGAGCCATCCGCAAGACGCGCTGACCATCGGCAGACGTGCGCTGGAATTGGGTTTCAGTTCGACGGTCGGCATTATTCACGACGGCTCGGGGCAATTGCAGCCGTTGAATGACGAGGAGCGGCGCGTCTACCACGCGATGAAGCAACTCGAAAAGCGCAGCTTCACGCGCGTGAACGCTTTCCAGGACAATATTGCGCTGGGTCATCCGAACCAGTGGCGGTGCCGCGCGGGAGCGCGCTATCTCTACATCTGCGAGGACGGGCTGGTTCACTACTGCTCGCAGCAGCGCGGGTATCCCGGGATTCCGCTGGAGAAATATACGGTGAGCGACCTGCGGCGGGAGTTCTATACCGAGAAACCATGCGCACCGCACTGCACGGTCTCGTGCGTGCATCAGGTGTCGATCCTGGACGCATGGCGCGCGCCGCAGCATCCGGCAACAGCATCAGAACCGGCGCACGGGTTGGTGCAGATCGAGTAGCAGTAGCGAGTAGCCAGAACCCAGAGAATCCCCTCGGGGTCATTTTCCAATCCTATGAATAGCGGCGGCGGGCGTGTCTTCCGGTTCCACTTGGTGGGAGTTGGGCGTCACCTCGAGGATTGTCCCGGCGCGGTGCCACATCGCTGAACAGTTCAATCGTGTACTAGACTCTGGCAACTGGGTA
Organism: uncultured Acidobacteriaceae bacterium; assembly: GCA_963791085.1. Taxonomy (GTDB): domain Bacteria; phylum Acidobacteriota; class Terriglobia; order Terriglobales; family Acidobacteriaceae; genus Acidiflorens. The sequence goes on from CAWBQG010000002.1 coordinate 327,078, forward strand.
CTGACGACTGGGTACCGAGTACTGGTCTTCTAGAACGTAGTTGCCACCGTGAAGCGGAAGGTCTTGCGCGGTTCAAGCAGGGTGTAGCTCGAGCTCAAGCTGTCCTGGGTAAGCTCGTATGTGTATGTCCCAGCGCCAGGGTCCACACAGGTTGGCGCGTTCGGTGTAGGGCAGAACTTGGGCGCGCCGGGGAACATATTGCGGGTAATAGCAATGGGCGCGCTTGCAGTGCTATGGAGGCGCAGCGCGTTATAGGCGTAATAAATGCGGAAAGGCGCATTGATGACCGGCAGCATCACCTGCAATTCGATTCCGGTGGACATGCGCGGGACCCAGTTCGTTCCTGGCACAGGCTTTAGATACTGCGAAATCCCGAGAGTGTTCCCCCGGGTCGTGTCTGCCGTGTAGCAGGTGAAAGCCGGGGTTGGGACCGGACACCCGAACTGAGTGCTGAGCAAATTCTGGTACTGAATCGGGTTGATCTGCAATTGCGAACTGCGCAGGATCGCCACCGTACCGGTGTCCACAAAGGGTGCAATGGCGACCGGACCCGCGATAGTGTAACGGTATTCGAGGTTGCCGTTCAAGGCGAAGTCGCCGCCGGGCGTTACGAGTTGCGAGTAAGGAATCGGAATGTTGTAGCAGTTGGCCACGCAGGCGGTCCCAGTGGAGTTAAGGACCGGGGCATAGTATGGATTCGCCGGGACAAACGTGTTATCCGGATTGCGGAGCGAAATCGTCTGGACGCTCGGCAGATAGGCGATGGGCGAGACGGTGCGGATGTCGAAACCGCGTAGATCGTTTTCTCCACCCAGATACGAACGTTCAAACGGAGGCGCAACGACCCCCCCATAACCCGTGATGAAGGAGCTTTGGATGTTATATCCAACGGCATTGCGCCGCTTCTGCACGGGGAAAAACTGCTTGTACTGGACGATCGGCCGGAAGGTATTTACGGTGCCGCCAATGCCGGCGACTTCCGCACCAATGAACAGACTCTTGCCCCGGTGAGGAGCATAGGCGGCATCGAGCGTATTCATGGTGAAACTGGGGGTGATTTTGCTGGTGACGATCCCATTGAGGGCGTTGGGACCGGTGACGCCGCTGAAATTGAGATTATCGAACAGCAGCTTCGAAGCGCTGCTCACCGCAACCAACGACGAGCGGTCGAGCGCATAACTGATTCCAAGACGCTTGAGCGAGTGGCGCAATGGATAACTCAGACTGAGCGTGAAGCCGGTACTTGACTGCGAATAGTTCTGCAAGTTCTGCAGGTAGGCATTCGGCAAATTGGAACTTTGTCCCGTCAGAAGCGCGTATTGGCGGGCCTGATTGTAGTTCGTCTTGCGGGTATAGACGTTGAAGCCGGCCTGGATTGGCCGGTCAAAAAGATACGGCTCGCTAAATCCGAAAACCAGATCCCGCTGGTACGCGCCAAGACTGGCCTGCACCGACAGCGTTTCGCCCAGCCCCAGGAAATTGTTGGTGCTGTAATTAATGCCGACGAACGCGCCGGCCAGGCCACTGACTCCGCCTTGCAATCCAATGCTGTTTTTGCCCTTTTCGTGTACTTTGAGCGTCAGATCGACGGTGCCGTTCTTCTCGTCAAGATGACGATCGGTGGTGTTGGGATCGTCGGGCTTCAACGGCTCGAAGTAGCCGAGCTGATTCAGGCGCAGGAGGCTGAACTCCCAGAGGCGGGAGTTGTAAATCTGACCTTCTTCGAGAACGATTTCACGCCGGATGACCTTGTCGCGCGTGGTGGTGTTGCCCTGGAACTCGATGCGGCGCACGTAGAACTGCTTGCCCTCATCGACGTCGATAATCAGGTTGACGACCTTCTTTTCGTCGTCAAAGGTTGTGTCGGGGACGGAAGTGAAGTTGATGTAGCCCGCCTCGCCGTAGGCTTTGCGCAGGTTCTCCAGACCCTTGGCGACCTTGTCGCGGCTGAAGATATCGCCGTCTCTTATCGGGAATAGATTCCGCAGTGCGGCTGTGTTGGTGATGGCCTTGTTGTTCTTGAAGGTAATCGTCCCCAGCCGGTAGCGAGCGCCTTCCTCGATGGGCATGGTAATGTCAACCGCCTTGCCAAGACCGGCCTGAAGCAGCGGAACGTGCAGGCCGGTGTGGCCGGTGTCATGGATCTCGGTTTTCGGGTCCTCCACCAGCACTTTGAAGTAGCCGCGGTTTTGAAATTCAGCGCGCACCCGTTCGGTATCTTCGTCGAGCTTGGTGGCATCGTAGGTCTTGGCGAAAATGTTTTCGAGGAAGATGGAGTGCGGGATACCGATGGGCCGAAGGTTCTTCATGGCCCCGCGCAGGGTGCGGTCATTAATGTGCTTATTGCCGCGGAAGCGGATCTTGCCGACCTTGACCTTTGGCCCTTCTTTGACGACAAATGTGATGCCCACAGCGGCGGGCGGAATGGGCCGGACTTCGCTGCGAATGGTGGCGAACTGGCGCCCATGTTCGGAGAGGAGTTCCTTGATTACGACTTCGGCCCTCTTGATCCTGGTCGGATCGTACTGGCTCTCGACCGAGAGGCCGACTTTGCGATCCTTGAAGCGGTCGAGGACGTCGCTGGTGGAAATGGCACTCAGGCCGGTGTAATTAATCTCGCGGATGGTGGGCCGTTCCTTGACGTAGATGTGGAGGACCCAGCCCTTGGCGCTCTGCTCGCGCTCAAAACGAATATCTTCAAAGTAGCCGGTGTTCCAGAGCGCGTTAAAGTCGCGTTCCAGAGCGGCGGTATCGTAAACGTCGCCAACTTTAGTGAAGATGCGGGCTTTGACGGTGTCGGCCGGAATGCGGCGGTTGCCGTGAATCTGGATGCCGACAATTAGATCCTCCTGGCCAAAGGCGGGCAAAACAATGAGCAAAACAGCAAGCAGGCCGAGCAAGCGAAAGAGGACGGGACCATGCGGGCGAACTCTTTGGGGGGAAGAGTTTAGCGCGCTGCCCGGGCCTCTCTGCGCGCCCGTGTGGCGGCCGAGGCGCAAGGCCCGCACAGGGATACCCTCTTGACGGCGAAGAATTGCAACTACCTCGAAAAACGAGAGTTAGGAAAACGGTAATTATACGGTAGAGAATTGAAACCGTCCAAGGCAGGAAACGCTTTTCCCCTCAGAGGATCACGCCCGGAAAAGTTCCACCTCAACACAGACGGAATAGAACGTCGCCGCGTTGCCCATGTCGGCAAGTTTTTCTGAGGTAAGGACGTTGATGTTGCGGCCGCCCGGGCTGAAACACGCCCAGTCGAGGCGAGCGGCCACGACCCCGGCCGGCACTGAGCCGTCGACCATGGCATGAAGCACGATCTCACCGCGCAGGTTGAAGACGCGAACGCTGTCGCCGACGCGAATGCCTCGCGCCTGGGCATCGATGGGATGCATCTCGAGTTTTCCCATCCAGGGCTCCTTCTGGCGAACACTGGGCACATTCGAAAACGTCGAATTGAGATGGTTGTCGGGCTTGCGGGCGAGCAACTCGAGTGGGAAGGCGGTGGCTTTCGCCCCGTGGCGCGACTCCTCAGGGGGAGCGTAGGCGACAACAGGATCGAGGCCAAGCGCTTTGAGCGACTCGCTGTAGAACTCGGCTTTGCCCGACGGCGTAGGGAAATTGCCGTGGGCGAAGGGCAGGAAAGGGGCAACTTCTGCCGAGTCTCCTTCGGCCAAACTTTGCCGGGTTGGACGGACGGGGGTGTCCGTCGCGACATGGCTTGTGCCGTTTCCATCGTCCGAGAAATTCAGGCGGATGCGGTGCTCGCGCTCCAGTCGGTCACGCGTGATTCCCTGCAGCCAGGGATTCGGCGAATCGAGTGCACTGTCGATCATGGAATCGACGGTCTCGCGAAAGCACTCTTCGGCGAGTCCCATGCGTCCGGCGAGCGCGCGGAACAGTTCAACGTTCGACCGGCACTCACCCATCGGCTCCATGGCCTGGTGTGAGACATGCAGGTAGTAGTGGCCGTATGCGGTTTGCAGGTCTTTGTGCTCGAAAAAAGTGGTGGCGGGGAGCACGATGTCGGCGTAATCGGTCGTATCGGTGAAAAACTGCTCATGAACGACTGTGAACAGGTCAGTGCGCTTCAGCCCGCGGATCACTTCATTGTGGTTGGGGCAGACTGCGGCCGGGTTTGAGTTGTATACGAACAGCGCGCGGATGGGCGGCGAATCGAGCGAATTCAGCGCCGTTCCCAGTTGAACCATGTTCACGATTCGAGCCGGACGACCCAGCGCCTTTTCCATAAGTTCCGGCATTTCGAGCGCCTTCTTGTTGAGGCCGAAAGAGCCGCTGAGCGAAAGCTGAAGGCCACCACCGATTTCCTTCCACGATCCAATGAGACAGGGCAGCATGGTCACTGCTCGCATGGACATGCCGCCGCGCTCGGAGCGCTGGATCCCGTAATTGACGCGGATCACAGACGGGCGCTCGGTCGCGTATTCCCTGGCAAGCTTGCGGATGTCGCCGGCGGAAATGCCTGTCCAGTGCGCAACTTTTTCGGGCGGATATTCGCGTGCGCGGGCTTTCAGTTGGTCGAAACCGAGGGTGTAGCGCAAGACATAGTCGGCATCGTAAAGATTCTCGCTGATGATGACATGCATCAAGCCGAGGGCGAGGGCCGCGTCCGTGCCGGGATTGATCGGCAAGTACCAATCGGCGCATTTTGCCGTGCGCGTGCGATAGGGATCGATGACAACCAGCTTGGCGCCCTTGCGGCGAGCTTCTTCGATGAATGGCCAGAGGTGAACGTTGTTGCCGTGAATATTCGAGGCCCAGGCAATGATGTAGCGGGAATGGGCAAACTGTTCGGGTTCGGTGCCGAGCTTGACGCCGATGACCGATTTCAGTCCTTCTTCGCCGGCCGTCGAGCAGATCGTGCGTTCCAGTTGCGATGCGCCCAGACGATGAAAAAAACGCCGGTCCATGGAAGCGCCATTAAGCGCGCCCAGCGTGCCTCCATACGAATAAGGAAGAATGGCTTCGGGGCCATGTTCGGCGATGATCCGCTTGAACGCGCGCGCGATCTCGTCGAGGGCTTCATCCCAGGAGATGCGGTCGAAAACAGCGCCGACAGGCGTGTCTGCGCCACACGGACCTTTCGACGTGCCTGCCTTGCGCCGCATGGGATACAGAACCCGATCCGGCGAATAGACGCGGTCGAGGTACTTGACGACTTTGGCACACAGAAAACCGCGGGTGACTGGATGCTCAGGATCGCCTTGAATTTTGGTGGCGCGGCCGTCCTGAATCGTAATCAGCACTCCGCAGGCGTCGGGGCAATCGTGCGGGCAGGCGGCGTGGACGACGCGCTTCATCGCCGTTTGATTATAGATGGCTGAGTTGCGCTTCGAAATCGTCGTCCGTCGATTGACTGGCGGCCGGCTGGGCGCTTCTGATGAGTAAATTCAGAAATTTGGGGGGTACCCCCCCTCCCCCCAGAATCGATTAAGTTTCTGATAACACGATAGTTAGAGGCAAAGTATTCAAAACTTTAGACTTAGCCTTGCCTTTTGCTATTTGGCGTGCACTTGCGGGGGGTGTCGACCGGGGCCATTTTGTCAAAAAAGCACGAAAAATTTGAGGCCGAAAACGCGTTTGTCTCTGGAGACTGGCGCGGTTTTCGATGGTGCACTGTCGAGACATTTTCGCAGGGGACTGTGGTGCATGTCGGTGATGATCGTACTGGAAAAATGTGATGAAAAAGTTGTGCAATATGCAGAATTATTTGTACGTACAATTATTGACGTGGAGGCGAAGAGGCCGCGAAAGCTCAGGGGTCGAAGAAGGGATTCCAATCAGCGAATAGTAGGCGAACAAAATATTTATTGGAATACCAATATGTACGTACAAGGCGCGCAGGGTAAATAAACGAAAGGACTTCGGGGTTTCCCGGGGGATCAAAAGCGGCTTGACAAGGCATGCCATAGGAACTGATCCGGGGACGGCAGCGTGGGGCGGCACGGGACTCGGATGGTTGGGGGAGAAATTGGGTCAGTCCCGTCTGTCCCCGCATTCTGTCCCGGAAAAACGGGGTACGTCCCGTCTGTCCCCATGTTTCCCTGTCCCCATATTTCCCGTTGTCATCCAGTCATGCGTCTCCAACGTTCGGCTGGGCGTTTGGTCCGTCACCATACAGGTGGTTTCGGCTGAATAGAATCAAGTGAAATCGCTCGCTCTTGAACGCGCTCTGTATTCGTTCCGCTGTGGTAGGGTGCCACTGCTCGCTTGCCGTAGCGAATACGACCTGATGCGCGGCCAATCTCTTTGCCAAGCCGAGATATTTTGAAATTGTTTCGGATTCTTCCTTGTCGTTCTTGCCTAGACGGTTATCTTTCTTCGCTTCCCCGATCGTTAGCAACCCATCGGTCACACAGTTTAAGTCGACCTCGACGGGCGGCGTTTCCGCGTCTAGTTCTCGATACCCGAGCTCATGGACGTATAGAAAACTGTCCGTCGATATTCGTTGTAGCGCATCGAGCGCCAAGAGAGGAACTTGCATATTGTGCTCCAGCCCCAAGTACACCAATTCATCCAGTTGATAGTACAGATGGGGCTGGCTTGGATGTCGCCAGTGCTTACTGGTGAATACCTGCGTTCTGTGGCAGCGTTTACAGGTGAAGGAATCTGTTAGCTCACCCAATGGAAACCAATCCGCTCGCCTACAATATTCGCACTGCAGAAGGAATCCTCGGTAGACGCAGGCTGCTTCCACGAGTCGATCAAGCAGGTCGGCGGCCTCCTTTTCACTTCCTAGCGCTTTTGCTAGTGAGTTGAGGTCGAGATAGCGCCGGCCGGCGAGCGGGACGCCCTTTAGATGGTCGCCATCCTTGGGTTTGCTTTTATCGAGGAAGGCCGCCGCGAACAATTGGCCCACCCGAGATCGCAGGAACTGGGCCAGAGGCGCCAATCCGCCGAACTTCTGACACGCATTCTCTGCGTAGAAACCCTTGTCAGACGTCGCGCAAGACAGCCGAGCAGCGCGAGATACAAGGGTGAATATCTCCATCGGCTCAGGTACGCGTATCGAAGGACGGGGCACAGATGACTCGGCCGAGGCGCCTCCGAGAATGAACCAGCTTGGGCAAAAGTAGGTTGGGCCGCTCGATGATATGCGTACGTCCTTTGAGGTGAAAGACCCGGAGCCCATGAGTCGCTCACCCAGGACGTAGTGGCGCGGAAGGTGATATTGGCCGATGGTTATCTCCGTCAGCCACCTATGCTTGCTGGGATCGACTCTTGCAAAAGTCTTCGGTATGGGCGTCTCGAACAGGGGAATTGTGCCGTCGTCTTGCACAGTGATCGAGCGGAGAACGGCAATGTTATTCGCCTCATAGAGCCGTAAGGGCTCTTGTGGTACCACGTCTCGGGGATGGCCGATCTGCCACGCATGATTGGCGCTCACTGCTCTTTGGGAGAGCCTAGTTTTTATCTGCTCCAGCTGGGCGTCTGTTAAGGAGACGCTGACAATCGTCATCCCGGCGTGTCGTTGTGACGTGCCTCTCGAAAGGCTGGCTAGGTCGTTAATGAAATGCCACGCCGCGTCGATTTTCTGATTCTCCGGCGGTGGGCCAAGCGCTTCCTCCACAATCGAAGGCGGTATCCACGCGACGCGCGGCTGCATCCGCGAAAGCGCTAAGTACAGGCAAAAGTCTTCAATGCTCGCGCCCGCAACAGCAACTGGAACCTCCATCCAGTCCGGATGCCGAACCGATCTGTAAAAGGCGAGCCCGGCCATTGAGATTCTGAATGGCGCGGATTGTAGAACCTCATGAATTCTGTTAAGGGAAGTGTTCGCGAGAAATGCGGCGGTCTCGACTTCCTCGTAACTCTTCACGGCGAGGCGGATCAGAAGCTTAAGATCGTCGGGGGAACTGCCGGGGTTGAACATGTCCACGTTCAGCTTCGCAAGTTGCGCCTGCAGTTCGTCGTTAACAGAGCCAAACGAAGCGGCCCACCAGAGAGGCGGGAACGGCGCTGCTTCAGGCAGCCGCATTACACGAGGTGCATGTTCAGCGTACGGCAGTAGGTCTATGACGTCCGTGTGCGGGTGGTGCGGAGCGCTTGACGCTCCGAGCGATCCGGCCTCAACTATCCATTGCTAAAAATAAAGCGGCGCAAGCCGATCTCGCAGTTCTTGCTGCAGCTCGACCGAAATTCCGAAATGTGTCAAGCCGGACTGGCGAAGATTATCCCTGATCATGGCCGCAGCATGTGGTTCAGTCTTATCGCCGATCTGTTGTTCCCAGCCTTCAATGTGACGTTGGTAGGCGTCCTCGAACTTGCCGGGGTCTTCAAGCTCAACGTCCCTGCCAGTCCTCGCGTAGGCGCGAATGTAGTCTGGGTCGAAGCCTTCCAGAATCCTCCAAAAGAGCGGCATAATGGCCTTGCCGTCCGTCGGAATGATGATGTTTCCGCATCCGCCCCATAGCCGTGTGAAATACTCGATGACGCGAAGGCATGTGTTTTGCCACTGAGCATCGCCGATGTCTATGAGTACGGCGGTTCGTCCTGGTCGCACCCGCGTGCTAACAGTTAGGTTGCGCATTTAGGGAGGTCCCAGCGGATAGTATGAGCGGAAAGAAGAAAAATTTCTTGGACGATTTGTCGAATTCCGGTCTGGTCGTTCGACTATATCGCCAACTGGGTTCGATCGCGTGTCCACATCAAAATCAAATAACATACGCAGCATCGCCGCCCACCCTTGCAAAGAACGCAAGGATGGGGCACCCTCAGTCGGAACGGTGTACGCAAAGATCATTTAAACTCGGCCTCCTTCCAAGGCATAGTTCTAAAGCGCGGAAGAAGAAAAATTTCTTGGAGGATTTGTCGAATTCCGGTCGGCCGTTCGACTATATCGCCACGCGTGGGTTTGATCACGTGTCCACAACAAAAGCAAATAGCACGTGCAGCATCGCCACCCACCCTTGCGAAAAACGCAAGGATGGGGCACCCTCAGTGGAAATAGTGCACGCAAAGATTGCTAAGAGTGGGGAGCCCGCCCAGCAGAAACCGCCTGAATGGTGGGAGATCGCTTGTGAGAGCGATGAGCTTAAGAAATGTCGGGAAGATCCTCGATTTCCCTACCTGGTGACGGGAGCTGGCCCACCCTTGGAGACCGAGGCTGCCCCACCCTTGCGTTTTTTTTGCAAGGGTGGGAATTCGTCACAAAGGGAATAGGAGTTACATCACAGCTTTCAGCCCCCTCCGTCAACATAAACTCTCCGCATGCCCGCCCGTCTTCGCCGCGCCTACGATACCGGATATCTTCACTTCGTCACCTTCAGTTGTTACCAGCGCCGTCCGTTGCTCGGCGCGCCACAATGTCGCGACCTCTTCCTGCGCATCTTCGAAGAAACGCGAGTCCGCTACGGAATTGTCGCCGTCGGATATGTGATCATGCCCGAGCACGTGCATCTCCTTTTGTCCGAACCGGACGAATCCAATCATTCTGTCGTCCTGCAGGTGCTCAAGCAGCGCTTCTCCCGCGAATTGCTGGAGAAGCTCCGAAAGAGACAGAGCCGTCCTGACGGAAGTCTGTGGAACACCGTGCTCGAGCAGGGCCATGTCTGGCAGCGACGCTTCTACGATTTTGTCGTGTGGAACCGGCACAAGCGCGCCGAGAAGCTCCGCTACATGCACGAGAATCCGGTGCGGCGCGGATTGGTGGCCTCGCCAGAAGAATGGAGCTGGAGCAGTTACCGCGCATACCATGATGGAGAGCATGGGCCTGTGCTCGTCAACGAACAACAGCCGGTCCGATTGAAATGGAGAGGTGTGCCGGTGGAGTGATGCCCTCCGCAGAATTCCCACCCTTGCCAAGAACGCAAGGGTGGGGCAGCCTCAGTAGGTAGTCATGAAGGCGGAAGGGTGTGCCAGCCCCCGGGTGCTCACGCCCGCAAAACGCCGTTATTTGAACTCCAGCACTTCTTTTTCTTTTGCCTTGCTCATCTCTTCCATCTTTTTGATTTCGTCGTCGGTCAGCTTCTGAATTTCTTCCAGCGCGCGCTTTTCGTCGTCCTCGGTGATCTTCTTGTCCTTCATTGCCTTCTTGATGGAGTCGTTGCCGTCTCGGCGAACGTTGCGGATGGCGGTGCGATGCTCTTCGAGAATTCTGTGCAGATGCTTGACCATCTCCTTGCGGCGCTCTTCGGTCAGCGCGGGCACCGGCACGCGGATCATCTTGCCGTCGTTCATGGGGTTCAGGCCGAGATCGGCACTGCGAACTGCCTTCTCGATACTCTGCATCGCCGACGGATCGAACGGCTGCACCGTGATCATCTGCGGCTCGGGCGCGTGAATAGTTGCAATCTGATTGAGCGGCATTTGCGAGCCGTAGTAATCGACGGAAACTGTGTCGAGCATGTGCACGTTGGCGCGTCCGGTACGCGTGGCCGCCATTTCGCGGCGGAAGTCTTCCACCGCTTTATCCATTCGAGTCTTCAGCTGAACGTAGGTTTCTTTCAGGGCGGGATTGGCTGCCATCGAGACGAGTGCCATATTCGTAGGCTCCGGAAAAGAGCGGGGATGAAAACGCTAGATTATAAACCTGCTCCGCGGAAAATGCGCCTGAGCTGAGGTGGCTTGCCGGACGGAGTTTTCGCTGCGGGCGCGTCCTTCGTTCAGGAAACAGGTCGAGAGGTTATCCGGCGTTCAATTTGGGCCATCAGTTCTTCGGTTGCTGAGGACTTCAACCCATGCCGACGGGCGGCGCGGACGATGGCCCCGCCAATCGCATCCAATTCCGGCGGCCGGCCGTGATCCACGTCTTTCTGCATGGAGCTGCGCATCGCGGGCGGGGCACCTTTCATCTGTTTGAGAACCGTTTCGGCGTCCACCTTTGCGCCTTCAGCCTGACCTGCCGCGCACGTCTCGCGCACGCATTCCTCGAGTTGCGGCGACGCGCCGGCGTCGGCGATGACTTCGCCGATCGGCTTGCCGAATGCGCTGGTAGCCAGCGCAAACGGGCCCAGAAACACGAGCTTCGTCCACATCAGCGTGGTTTCGTCATCAATAAAGTTGCACGCGAAGCCGATGCGGCGCAGAGGATCGATCACCGGCTGCAACAGCGTGCGGCCTCGCGCTGCGATGTTGAGGATTGCAAAGGGAGAACTATGGACGATGTGTCCGGCGCTCACGCGTTCGGTTTCCGCCGCGATGGTTGCCGGAATCACGCGGTCGAGGCCGAATTTCGACCGCAACCGTGGCAGGTGATCAAGCCCGTTCAGCAGCGGGACGATTGCGCCCGGCGTCCCGGTATCGCCAATCAGGCGAATTGCGGATTCGAGTTGGGTGGCTTTGACGGTCAGCCACAACACGTCAGCCGGTGGAATCGAGGCGGCCCAGGTGACGTCGACGTCCCAACTTCCGAATGGGCTGTCGAGATGAAGCTTGGGCGGATGGGAAGCAAGGGCCTCCGGGCGGACGACGAGCGCAACCTCCTCGCCGGCGCGAGCCAGACAGGCTGCGAGCAGCCCGCCCACTCCGCCCGCTCCTAAAATTACGTGTCGCATGACCATAAGGGATGCCCTCGACTCAAGCTGGCATTCTAACCCCGATCGGTTTGTGTTTTTACGGGCCCGGGCGTATAGTTAGTGATGAAAACTGTTGTGTCGTAGTGTCTGAATTGCCGAAGCACACCAGTGGGCGAAAGCCCACTTTTTAGTTGGGGCAAGTTTGACACGGAGTTTTCACGTAAGTCGCTGAAGCAATGGCTTTTGACGAGGGCAAGATCCGAAGGATTGCCGAGCGGGTTGCGGCCTCGAGCGGGCTGGTTGTGGTCGACATCGAGTTCCTTGGGTTGGGCAAACACCGCATGCTGCGCGTGTTTATCGACCGCCCGGGAGCGGTGCCGGCGACGGACCGTCCCGACGGGGTGACGCATGCGGATTGCTCGGCGTTCAGCCGCGAGTTTGGCACGATCATTGATGTTGAGGATGCGCTGCCGGGCGGGTCGTACGTGCTTGAGGTTTCGTCTCCGGGGTTGGATCGCAAGCTGAAAACGGCGGCCGATTTCGAGCGCTTCCGCGGGCATCGTGTGAAGCTGACGACGTTTGAGCCGGTGAATAACAACCGGCATTTTGAGGGAAAGCTGGAACGCTTCGAAAGTGGGAGGCTGTCGCTCGATTTGAGCGAGGCACGGCGGAAGATGCGTCCGAAGGACGGTTCGGCCTCGGTCGAGATCGAACTGAAGAACGTGGAAAAGGCGAATCTGGTGCCGGAAATTTAGACCGATTTCTATGCCAAGCGAGCTTTACAACATCATCGACGCGGTCAGCCGCGAAAAGGGTATCGACCCGCAGATTGTAGTCAGCGCGGTCGAGGACGCCATCGTTGTGGCTACGCGCAAGTACTACAAGACCCAGGAAAATCTGCGCGCCGTGCTCGACAAGGACAGCGGCAAGATCAACGCCTATGCGGTGAAGTCGATCGTTGAGACGCCCGAGCAGGTGGAGGATCCGAATCTGCAAGTGACCGTAGAGCAAGCGCGCAAGCTCGATCCGAGCGCGGAAATCGGCGGAGAGTTGCTGATACCCAAGGTGACCGAAGGAATTCTCGGCCGCATTGCGGCGCAACTGGCGAAGCAGGTGATTTTCCAGAAAGTGCGCGAGGCCGAACGCGACACGGTTTACAACGAATATGTCGGCCATGTCAGCGAGATCGTGAATGCGACCGTGAAGCGGATTGAAGGGCCGGACGTGATCGTCGACATCGGCAAGGCCGAAGCGCGCATGGGCCGCAAGGAGCAGTCGCGGCTGGAATCGTTCGCGATCGGCGAGCGGATTCGCGTGGTGATCGTGCGTGTCGAAAAAGCAGTCAAAGGTCCGGGCGTAGTGGTTTCGCGGGCAGCGCCGGAACTGGTGCAGCATCTGTTTCAAACCGAAGTGCCGGAAATCTACGACGGCACGGTCGTCATCCGCGCGATTGCGCGCGAGGCCGGGGAGCGCACCAAGATCGCAGTCATGTCGAAAGACAAGGATGTGGATGCGGTGGGCGCTTGCGTCGGCATGAAGGGCATGCGGGTGCAGTCGATCATCCGCGAACTGCGCGGGGAAAAGATCGACATCATCGAGTATCACGAGGATCCGGTGACGTTCGCCGAAAAGGCGCTCCAGCCAGCCAAAGTGAGCCGGGTGACGGTGGTCGACGCTGGTGAAAAGCACCTGGAAGTGGTGGTCGATGACACGCAGCTCTCGCTCGCCATCGGCAAGAAGGGCCAGAACGTTCGCCTGGCAGCCAAGCTGCTTGGCTGGAAGATCGACATCAAGAGCGAAGAGGAAAAACGCCAGGAAGTGGAGCAACAAATGTCCGCGCTGGTCACACAGACTGTGACTCCGCTCGAAAATGTCGCCGGCCTCGGCGAAGGTCTGGTCGAAAAACTGAAGGCCGCGGGAGTAAATACGGTCGAGTCCCTGGCGGATATGACGCCCGAACAACTGGAAGCGATCGAGGGCATCGGCCCGAAAACGGTGGAAAAAATCAGTATTGCGGTCAATAATTATTTTGCAAGTCTGGATGGCGCCGAAGTCGTAGCCGCCGAGCCTGAGATTGCCGAGCAAGGATCCGAGCAGGCTGCCACAGAAGCGGCTTCTGGCGAAGAGGCACAAGCGGTAAGCGCGGGCGAAGCGGAGGAATCAACCGCCGAACTCGAGCCCGCAGCAACGGCCTCAGAAGGCGACCCATCGCCAACCAAGGATGCTTCCGAAGACGAAGCTCCAGAAGACAAAGCTCCGAACGACAAAGAGGGCTGAATTCAGGGAATATGGCGAGTCCGGGTTGATTTCCGGATCGAAAGCGCGGGCTTCGCCAGGGTCGGGATGAGACGAGCTGTGGCTGGAGTCAACGTTGTTGAGATAAGCAGGATTCCGTGAGGATAGATATGCGAGTGTAGCGTCGATAACGGAACCGAGCGGGACAGGAAAAGGAAGCTAAGAGCGGATGAAGATTCGAATCAATGATCTGGCCCGTGAGTTGGAGGTCAAGAGCAAAGCCATTCTTGATGTGCTGACCGAAGTCGGCGTCACGGAGAAGAAGACGCATTCCAGTTCCCTCGAAGAGCACGAAGCGGAACTCGTGCGCAAGGCCCTTCGTTCGCACGGCGAGGGCGGGTCAGGCTCCGCAAGACCATCCCGCGCCGCCATTCATGGCGAAGAAGAAATCAAGACCAAGATCGATTTGTCGCACATTTCGCGTCCGGGCGACGTGTTGCGCGCCATTACGCAGCAGAAAGAAGCCGCCGAGCATCCCGTACGGCCAATGATTAAGCCTCCGGCGCCGAAGCCTCCGGCCGCGGAGCCCTCCATCGAAGCCAAAGCGGAAGCTCCGGCACCGGCGAAGCCTGCGCCACCCAAACCCGTAGTGGAACCGCCCGCCCCGAGATTCGTCACGCCCGCTTCCGTAGCCGCCCAGCGACCGCCCGCCGTTGTCGTGATTCCTCCGAAGCCGCCGGTAGCGCCGCCAGTCAGTACCGTGCCGCCCACCTCCGCGGCGCCTTCTGTAACTCCTCCGACCGCCGCTGCGAGTGCTGCACCGCCAGCGGTTGCCGTGCCGCCGCGAATTCCGCCCGCTTCGGTTCCCTCTGCCGGTGTGCCGGTAACCGCGCCGCCGGCCAGCGCATCGGCGAAGCCAGCAGTTCCCGAAAGACCCGCTGCTCAAGGTCCGCCGCCGCCGCGCATGATCATGCCGCAGACCGGCCCGCGCCCGGTGTACAAAGCGCCGATTCCAGCGCCTGGTGCGCCTCCGCGGCCCACGCCCGGACGGCCCGTGCCGGGACAGCCAATCTTTCAGCGCACGGCGCGTCCACAAGCGCCCGGCACGCGTCCACCGCTGCGCCCGGGTGAGCGTCGTCCGATGCATCCTACGCGCGTCTCACCAACGGGAGCGCGTCCGCTCGGCGTAGGTCCAGGAGGCGGAGCAATGCCTCCGCCGGGGTTAACGCGTCCGGGAAGCCGGCCCGGCGGTCCCGCGCGACGTCCCGGGCAGAGATATGTTCCGCGTGGCGTGAAGGAAGGCCCGATGAAGGGCTATACTCCGCCGCCGCGCATGATCGTTAACAACGAGCCGGCTCCCATCACGCGCAGCATTACCATCACCGAAGGGATTTCGGTAAAGGACCTGGCGGAGAAGCTTGGCATTCGCGCCAAGGACCTGATTGCGCGCCTGGTGGTGCGTGGCGTTTTCGCTACCATCAATCAGACGCTCGATGCGGAACTGGCCAGCGAAATGGCGCGCTTCTTTGGGGCGGAAACCGAGGTCATCACTTTCGAAGAGCAGGCTGCAAAAGATACGGCCGAAGCCACCGAGAGCAGCGAAGAAGGGGCGGAGTGGGTATCGCGGCCGCCGGTGGTGACCATCATGGGCCACGTCGACCACGGCAAAACCACGTTGCTCGACGCTATTCGCTCCACCAATGTCGCGGAGGGCGAAGCGGGCGGAATCACGCAGCATATTGGCGCATACAAAGTTTGCATTACCGACACGACGTCTCCGGCGTTGGGCCGCGAGATTGTATTCCTGGACACGCCCGGCCACGAAGCCTTCACCCGCATGCGCGCGCGTGGCGCCAAAGCCACCGACATCGTCGTGCTGGTCACGGCCGCCGATGACGGCGTCATGCCGCAGACCATCGAAGCGATCGACCACGCCCACGCCGCCGAAGTGCCGATCATCGTCGCCGTGAACAAGATCGATAAGCCGGAAGCGATGCCTGATCGTGTGAAGAAGCAACTAGCCGATCGCGGCCTGCTGCCCGAAGACTGGGGCGGCAAGACGGTCTTCGTGGATGTTTCCGCCAAAAAGAAAACCAACCTGAACCTGCTGATGGAAATGATCTGCCTGACAGCCGACCTGCAGGAACTCAAGGCTACTCCGGGCCGCGCGTCGAGCGGCGTGGTGCTCGAAGCGAAACTCGACCGCGGCCGCGGTCCGGTCGCAACCATTCTTGTGCAGAACGGCACGCTCCGCGCCGGCGACAACTTTGTGGTTGGCAACGCCTACGGCAAAGTTCGCGCCATGTTCGACGACCGCGGACAATCGATGCAGGAAGCGCCGCCTTCGACGCCCGTCGAAATTCTAGGCCTGGAAAGCTTGCCGCAGGCCGGAGACCAGTTTGTGGTTGTCACCGACCGCGAGAAAGCTCGCGACATTTCCGAATACCGCGAACAGAAGGCGCGCGAAGCCGCTCTCGCCAAGAGTTCGCGCGTATCGCTCGAAGGTCTGGCTGAGCAGTTGAAGACGGCCGGCATGAAGGAACTGAACATCATCCTGAAAGCCGACGTGCAGGGCTCGGTCGAAGTGCTGGGCGATCTGCTGGGCCGCCTTTCGAACGACAAGGTGCGCCTGAAGCTGCTGCGCTCGGGCATCGGCGCCATCACCGAAACCGACGTGCTGCTGGCATCGGCTTCGAACGCCATCATCATCGGCTTCAACGTCCGCCCCGAACGCAAAGCGCAGGAACTCGCCGACCAGGAGAAAGTCGACATCCGGCTGCACTCGATCATTTACGAGCTGCAGGACGAGATCAAGCGCGCCATGACCGGACTGCTGGAGCCGACGATCAAGGAGACTTACCAGGGACGCGCGCAAGTGCTCGAGACTTTCCGTATTCCGAAAGTGGGAATGATTGCGGGCTGCCGCGTCACCGATGGCCTCATCAAACGCGACTCGGAAGTGCGCCTGCTGCGCGACAATGTCGTCGTGTTCAAAGGAAAAGTCGCCTCTTTGCGGCGCTTCAAAGACGATGCTTCCCAAGTCACCAACGGCATGGAGTGCGGAATTTCCATCGCCAACTACGGCGACGTGAAGGTTGGCGATGTGATCGAAGCTTTCCTGACGGAGAAAGTGGCCGCCGAGAGCATCGCGTAAGAACGGCCGGCTTAGCTGAAGGAATAGAAAGGGCTGCGTTCGCAGCCCTTTTTCAGTTGACCTCTTCCGCCGAGGAGTACAGCTTACTTATTGTTTTTTCTTCCAGCCCGCTTTTGCCTTCGCTCCGGGTTTCATGCGCACAGGTAGAAAATTGGAGCGCGCCACTGCCGCGGCCTGAGTCGAAGTTTGCACTTCGAAAGATCCCACTCCGACTTGATTGTTGTCTGTCTCAAGGATAAGGACAGACGGGCCCGCAATGTAGTAGTTGAAGTTGATTTCGCCGGACGTGGACGCAGCCGAACCGTGGCCCGCGACCACGGTGTCGGGCGTGAGTGTGCCGTTGAATGCGGCGTCGGAAGTCGTTAGTCCCTCATCATTGATGTCCTCGGCGCCGTTGTACGTGTTGCTGCTGGTTACCATAAATTGGGCGATGTCATCTTCCTCAAAGCCACCGGCGTTGCTCGCCGAGAGATTCAGTCCGTAGCCTTGCGCCGCGAGAGCGGTAGTGCTTCCCTGGGGCAATGTGAAGCCGCCGGTAATGCCGCCGCCATCAATCTCCAGGAGTTCAATGCCGCCACTGGAGGGATAGGCCGCAAACGTGACGTTGCTCCCGGAAACGCCGTTATAGATGCCGTTCAACGTCAGCTCAGTTCGGCCGCCCGAGAAGGCAGTGAACGAACCTCCAAACCCGGTCACCTCATTGACGGTCCCGGCATCGTTATAGTCCTCGAGGCCGCCGCTGATTATGCTGGTGCCGTCAGAGCTGATAAAGCCTCCCAACGCCATGGGATTGTCGCTGGGGTCAAGGCCCTCCATGGCGTAGGCGTAAACGCCCAATGGAATCGAGGACTGCTGCGTAAAAGCGTCGCCCGCGAGTATTTGCGCGGAGTCGGTTTCGATGAACTTCAGGTGCGTGGGATCCACCATGTAGACATCGAAGTTGTAGGTGGTTCCGTCGGAAGCAACCAGAGAGCCGGTGCCCGGAGATCCCGCCGTTACGGTGGCGGTAAGAGTTAAGCCCGTTAGACCACCCAGTGAAGTGCCGCCGCTGTTAATGTCCACGAGCCCATTGCTGGGTACGCCGGCCGCTACTGCGCCGGAGTTGAATGTCCCCACCATGGCCAGCGGAGTGCCCGTAGAGGATTCGCCGGCAAGGCCAAAGGAATATGAACCCGTGAGGGCTCCGGTAGCTTGCAAGTCGAGGCTGCCACTGCCCGTTCCGTTGCCGTCGAATTCCGTAATCAGCCCGTGCGTACTCACCGTGCTCGGTCCGCCGACGCTCGAAGTCAGTACAAAATCGAGCGTGATAGTGCCGCCGTTCCAGTTCAGCGCGACCTGCCCACGGCCGTCGGGGCCAACGCTATAGCCACCGGAGGTGATTGGAGTAGAGAAAAACCCTGGGTCGAAACCGTTCACATCTATCGTGCCTCCGGTGATGCCACTAGTCCCGCCAGAGCCGTTGGCCGCAAATGCGCCGGCGACTGCCAGGAATACACCGCCGGAATCGAGGCCGGTGGACGAGAAGACGTAGGTGCCAGTCAGACTGGCGTTAGTGAATCCTTCCTGGTTGGGCGGGGTAATGCTGTTGCTCGAGCCGCAGCCGGCCGCGAAAAGAATACCTGCGATTGCCGCCAGAGCCATGAACAGGCGTGGGGCATACTTCGTGGAAGCGAGGGGATTCATAAGCGACTCTCCTGTCGTGATGTGTAGGATGCACTAAAACCCAAATTCCCGGGGAAAGTTTCTGTAAAGATACGTAACTAGGGAAATTCCTCAAGCCTGTCGCAAAGCCGTGGCCTCGTCGGCCGGACTGGGCGAAATGGGGGGCACTGGCGCCCGCTTTCGACGCTCGCTTGCCCAAAAGGCTACGCGATAAAACAGCAGGATTCCGAGCACAATCGCATACCGCTCGGGTTTGCGGATATCGGCCTTTACAAGCCACCAATAATGCACAACCCCAAGAATCGCGGTCAGATAGATTAACCGATGCAAGCGCAGCCAGTTCCTTCCGCCCAGACGGCGGATCCAACCGGCGGTGGAGGTGATCGCCAGCGGGATAAGCAGCACAAAGGCGGAGAAGCCGACGGTAATGAACGGACGCTTCCCGATGTCCTTCAGCATCTCGTGGAAATCGAAGAACTTGTCGAGCCAGATATAGGTGAAAAAGTGGAGCGTCCCGTAGAAAAAGGCAAACAGCCCGATCATGCGGCGGACGCCAATCAGCCAGTATTGTCGGGTGAGGCGGCGAAGGGGCGTGATCGACAAGGTGGTGAGAACGAGAATCAGGGTCCAATCACCGGTGGAGTGGGTGATGACCTCGATCGGGTTGGCGCCGAGACCCTCGTGCAGGGCTTTCCAGCCCAAACGGCCGAGAGGGACGAGCGCGACGAGAAAGATGGCGACTTTGGTGAGGCGCAGCTTCATTTTATTTGTGATTTGCGATTCGCAATTGAAACCGCTAAAAGTTCTTTTTCAAATCCATGCCTGCATACAGGTTCGCGACCTGATCGTATCCGTTAAACAGGAACGTCGGGCGCTTGAAAAATTCTCCAAGTCGACGCTCTTTGGCCTGGCTCCAGCGCGGATGATCCACGTTGGGATTGACGTTGGAATAGAAGCCGTACTCGTTGGGCGCGGCCGCTCGCCAGCTGTTCCAAGGCTCCTTGTCAGTGAATTGGATGCGCACAATGGACTTGGCGCTCTTGAAGCCGTATTTCCAGGGGATTACAACGCGCAGCGGCGCGCCGTTCTGGTTGGGCAGCAGCTCGCCGTAGAGGCCAAAGCAGAGCAGCGCCAACGGATGCATAGCTTCGTCCATGCGCAAACCCTCAACATAAGGCCATCTGAGCACATCCACGCGCTGGCCGGGCATTCGCTTGGAGTCCAACAGGGTGGTGAATTCGATGAACTTCGCGCTGGGGAGAGGATCGGCGCGCTTGATCAGTTCGCTGAGCGAAAAACCAACCCATGGCACTACGATTGACCAGCCTTCGACGCAACGATGGCGGTAGATGCGCTCTTCGGGCGCAGCCATTTTGATGATGGCGTCGACATCGAGTACCTGCTTTTTCTTGACCAGGCCGTCGATGGTGACCGTCCAGGGGCGCGCCTTGAAATCCTTTGCCAGCGCGGCGGGTTCGTACTTGTCGGTCGAGAACTCGTAAAAATTGTTGTAGTTGGTGACGTCTTTATAGGGAGTTTCCCTCTCAGTCGTGCTGAATGGGCTCTTCTGGAGCCCATCGATTTTGGCATTGGCCCGGACCGTTAATGCGGGCTCGGCGAGATCGCTAAAAGCCACGCCCGCTGCGGCTGCGGCGCCGGTGAGCGCCGCCGCGGCGAGAAATTTGCGCCGATTGAGATAAGTCTCCCTAGGGGTAATCTCGGAAGAGGGTATATCGACTGACTTTTTGATCAACATGAATCCCCACTTACAGCAGCGTGCGTATGGCAGGCAGACAGCCACGCAGGCCAACCGTTGTCCTAATTATAAGACGCGGCAGGGCGGGGGGAAGTTTCACCGGGGGGTCGGCCCCGCGTCGGTCCGGGGCGGCTTAGCTTACGTTCATGTTAGTTTAGTGACCGAACGACATGGGAAAAGCCAGGAAACCAGAACGGCGGACGGATAAGCAACCGAACGCGAAGAAGAGCGTTGCTGGGAAGTACTACGCCTACGCATTTCTGCTGCTGGTGATCGTTTTTTTTGCAGCGATACGGTTCCGGTTGCGAACCATGCCTCTGGAGCGCGACGAAGGCGAGTATGCGTACGGGGGGCAACTCATGCTCGAAGGCGTGCCGCCCTACAAACTGGCCTACACCATGAAGCTTCCCGGCACGCAAGCGGCATATGCGGCAATCATTGCCGTTTTTGGGCAGACGGCCACCGGCATACACCTCGGCCTGCTTCTGGTAAATGCGGCGACGACTCTGCTGATTTACTTGCTGGCCGCGCGATTGTCGGGGCGGCTGGGCGGAGTGGTGGCGGCGGCTTCCTATGCGGTTCTTTCGACGAGCTTCTCGGTGCTGGGTTTGGCCGCGCATGCGACGCACTTTGTCGTGATGTTTGCCGTGGCCGGAATTCTGGTCCTGCTGGGAGCCATGGAAAGCGGACGCCTGTGGCAGTACTTTGCCAGCGGTTTGCTGCTCGGGCTCGCGTTTCTCATGAAGCAGCCGGGCATTGTTTTTGCCGCTTTCGGGGGCTTGTATATACTCACAAGAGAGTGGCCGCCGCCCCTCCAATGGAAGAGACTACTCTCCAGGATTGGCTGCTATGGCGCGGGGGTTCTGCTGCCACTCGTGCTCACCTGCCTGATTCTGCTGGCCACCGGCGTCTTCGGGAATTTCCGGTTCTGGGTGTTCACCTACGCAAGCCAATACACTTTTGAGGTTGGTTTCGCTCGCGGAGTACAGGAACTCACGCACAATTTCCCCAAGGTTGTGGGCTCGGCACTCGGAATCTGGATCATCGCCGGCGCGGGGCTCGTTGCGTTCCGGTGGGATCGAGAGAGTCGCCGACACGCCGTTCTGATCGGCGGCCTCTTGCTTTTCTCATTTCTCGGGGTCTGTCCCGGGCTTTACTTCCGGAGTCACTACTTTATTCTGATGTTGCCGGTGGTCGCAGTGCTGGCAGGGATGGCCGTTCATTCGGCAACGCAAGTTCTGGCTAAAAGGGGCGGCATCGCCCTGGCGGCGATTCCAGTCCTCGTATTCTCGGCGGTTTTGGGCTACGCGGTGGTGCAGCAGAAGGCGTTTCTGTTTGATATGGATCCGGTCGAGGCTTGCGAGAAACAGTACGGTTCGAACCCTTTTCCGGAAGCGCTGGTGGTCGCGCAATACCTGGATGCGCACACGGCGGCGAATGAGCCGGTCGCGGTGCTGGGTTCGGAGCCGGAGATTTACTTTTATGCGAAGCGGCGCTCGGCGACCGGATTTATTTACGTCTACGGGCTCATGGAGCAACAGAAATATTCCCTGGAAATGCAGAAGGAGATGATCGGCGAGATCGAGGCGGCACGCCCGCAGTATCTGGTGATTGCCAAAAGCCCCCTGTCCTGGCTGCCTCAGGCGGGCTCGCCACAGGCGCTATCGATGACTGAGTGGATCAAGAATGTCCTTCTTGACTACGAACTCGTTGGCGTCGCGGAGAGGGTTGGCAAACGCACGGAATATCATTGGGACGACGAGGCGAGGGCGTATAAGACGCACTCGCAAAACATCGTCGGTGTGTTCAGAAGAAAGAGCTGATCGGTACCGCACTTACCCCAAAAACCGAGTCCCCAAGAAGAACTTGCCCTACGTCTCCGCCCCCATTTGCTGCGCCAGATACTGGCCGATGCCCATTTCCTTGATAGCGTGGAGTTGGGATTCGAGGAAGTCGGCGTGGCGCTCTTCGTCTTTAAGCATGCGCTCGAATAGGGCCCGGGACCCATCGTCTCCGGCTTTGGCGCAGATGTTCACGGCCTCGTTGTAGTCGCGGATGGCATCGAGTTCGTCCTTCAGGTTGATCCGCATTTGCTCTTCGACTTTCGAACCGAGCTGAGGTTTCAGGCCGACGCTGACGGCGGGCAGGGCATCTAAGAAGATGATGCGCTCGATGAGGCCTTCGGCGTGCTTCATTTCCTCGATGGCGCGGACTTTGGTGAGGTTGCCCAGGCGCGCGTATCCCCAGTTCTGGCACATCTCGGATTGCGCCATGTATTGCACGACGGCGGTCAGTTCGGAACTGAAAGCGGCGTTCAACTGCTCGATTACCTTCTTGTCGCCTTGCATGGTTGGACCTCCATGATCCCTGGTTGCACCGTTTGCTTCGCGTCAACCTTTATACGTGGCGGGCAACGGTGAGGCAGTGACCTGGAGCACATTCGGTTGGTTACGACGAAGGCCAAAAGGAAGAAGTCGAAATGCCAAAATGAAAATGGCGGCGGCGAAGCGGCACCGTGGTAATCAACAATTCCCAAGTTGGGCCATGGTTTGGGCGGGTTCTCCCGATAGAATGGAAAGCGCTGCAAGTGTTTTCGGCGGCTTACCTGGCTGCGCGAACTGAGAGGCTAGAAGTGGATCGCACCAACGGATTAGACGCGAGCGGCTTAGATGTGAGCGCTACAAGCACCGGCGGAAAAGATCAGGTTCAGTCGGAACTGGCTCCGGAACACACAGTGTGTTCGCTGGAAGCGAGCCACGTGATCGCATGGGACGAGATTGCTAACCTGACGGCGGAGACGGGCAGCTCGGCCGAGACGCTGATGAACGTGGTTGCGCTGATTGCGCGGCGGTTCGGGGTCGATGTCTGCTCGGCGTACCTGCTGGAACCGGACCGCGCGAACCTGGTGCTGGCGGCGACGGTTGGGCTGAAACCGGCTTGTATCGGCCAGTTGCGTATGGCGGTGCAGGAAGGACTGACCGGCCTGGTGGCGGAGCAGGTGCGTCCGGTGGCCGTGGATCAGGTCGGAAAGCATCCGCGGTTCAAATACTTCAGCGAGGCGGGCGAGGATCCCTATCAATCGTTTCTGGGAGTGCCGCTGATCGATCGCGGCGTGCTGCAGGGCGTGCTCGTGATCCAGACGGTGGAAGCGCGGGTATTTCCCGAAAACGAGATCAAGATGCTGCAGGAAGCGGCGGCGCGCGTGGCTCCGGTGGTAAGCGAGGCGCGGACGCTGGACCGGTTTATTGCCCCGGTGCAGGAAAGAATGTGGGCCCTGGCGCGCAATTTCTGGTGGAGTTGGGATCACGATGCGGCGGATCTGTTCCGGGACCTCGATCCGAAACACTGGAGCCAGCTGAATCACAGTCCGGTGGCGATGCTGAACGAGTATCCGCTGGCCAAGCTGGAGGCACGGGCGACCGAACTCGGACTGCACAGCCGCGTGAACTACGCGTACCGGCGGCTGCGCGAATATGAAAATACCGAGCACACCTGGGCGGCCCGGCGGGCGGGCGTGTTGCGGCCCCGGCCGGTGGCGTATTTTTCCGCGGAATTTGGCGTACATGAGTCGCTGCCTGTGTATTCGGGCGGATTGGGAGTGCTGGCGGGCGACCACATCAAGAGCGCGTCGGATCTGGGTATTCCGCTGGTGGGAGTGGGACTGTTTTATCCGCAGGGATATTTCCGGCAGCGCCTGGATCGCGACGGATGGCAGCGCGAGGAGTACTTCGGAACGGATGTGAGCCAACTGGCAATGGAGACGGCGATTGGCAAGAACGGCCGTCCGGTGGTTGTGCAAGTGGACACGCGGCATGGATCGATTCGCGCGAAGGTCTGGCGGGTAAGAGTCGGACGCATTGACTTGTATCTGCTGGATTCGGACGTGGAAGGAAATGCGCCGGAAGATCGCGAGCTGACGTCGCGGCTGTATGGCGGCGACCGACGCGTGCGCGTGCACCAGGAATTACTGCTCGGGGTGGGCGGACTGAGGGCGCTGAAGGCCCTGGGCATCACGCCGGGCGTGCTGCATCTGAACGAAGGGCACAGCGGCTTCGCGGTGCTGGAAGCGATCCGGATGCGGATGGAGGAAGAAGGTATCAGCTTCGATAAGGCGGTGCCGCGCGTTTCGCGGCAGGTGGTATTCACGACTCATACGCCAGTTCCGGCCGGGCATGACCGCTTCGAGGCCGACCTGATCGAGGACCACCTGGGACCACTGCGCGAAGCGATGGGCCTTTCGCAGGAACAGTTCATGGGGTTGGGACGGGAAAACCCGCAGAGCAGTGAACCGTTCTGCATGACGGTGCTGGGGCTACGGCTGTCACGGCGGGCAAATGCGGTTTCGTCGTTGCACGGGGAAGTGTCGCGCGCGATGTGGACGGGACTGACGCCTGGAAAGATGGAGGACTCGGTGCCAATCGGGCATATCACGAACGGCGTGCACGTGCCCACGTGGCTGGCGCCGCAGATGTTTCGGCTGTATGACCGTCATCTGGGGACGGGATGGCACCTGAAGAGCAGCGAATCGAAGATCTGGGATGGAATTGACAGCGTGGACGACGGCGAGCTTTGGGAGACACACTTGAACCTGAAGTCGCGGCATGATCGATTTTGTGCGGCGCCGCGCCGTGGCGCAAGCGACACGCCGCGAGGAACCGCGCGAGGAGTTGCAGCGACTGAAGCAGGTGCTCAGTCCGGACGCTCTGACCATTGGATTTGCGCGTCGGTTCGCCACGTATAAACGGGCCAATCTGATTCTTTCGGATTTCGAACGGCTGGTCACGATGGTGAACGATCCGAATCGGCCGGTGCAGTTCGTGTTTGCGGGCAAGGCGCATCCCATGGACGAACCCGGGAAGCGCGTGCTGCAGCAGGTGGCGCAACTGATGCGCGATTCGCAGTTTGCAGACAAGCTGGTGTTCGTGGAGGACTACGACATCAACGTGGGGCGGCATTTTGTGCAGGGCGTGGATGTGTGGCTGAATAATCCGCGCCGTCCGCAGGAGGCGTCGGGGACGAGCGGACAGAAAGTCGTGTTGAACGGCGGGCTGAACTTTTCGGTTCTGGACGGATGGTGGGCCGAGGCCTATGACGGGCTGAACGGATTCGCGATCGGGGATGGGCGGACGCACTCGGACCCGAACGTGCACGATCGGCGCGATGCCGAGGATCTGCTGCGCGTGCTGCGCGAGGAAGTGATTCCGCTTTACTATCAGCGCGACCGGGACGGGCTGCCGCGGGGCTGGATCAAACGCATGAAGCGGACGATCCGCACGCTGGGATGGAGATTCAATGCGGATCGCATGGTGATGGACTACACACTGAACTGCTACATTCCGGCCGCGGGCGGGACCTCGAGCGATCTGCGGGAGAACTTCTAGGGTTCTCGAATAACGGGGTTGTCAGCGCCTGAACATCCTGCGCCTTAGAAGCTGAACATAGCCTGCAATTCGATTTTGCGGTTGGCCGCGGCGCTCGAAAACGGGCCGCCCGCCAGAGCGATCGATTGTCCGAAGTTGGGCGAACTCAGCACTCCGATAGGAGCCGCTGGATTCACCTTGTTCAGGACATTGCGCGCGTTGACGCTGAAGGTCAGGTTGTAGCGGCGCGACGTGCCGGGTGCGCCGAACATGCC
Organism: uncultured Acidobacteriaceae bacterium; assembly: GCA_963791085.1. GTDB lineage: Bacteria > Acidobacteriota > Terriglobia > Terriglobales > Acidobacteriaceae > Acidiflorens. The sequence goes on from CAWBQG010000002.1 coordinate 352,994, forward strand.
ACCCCTACCGCCCGGACCGCCGCCAAAACCAACGCCTCCGCCTCCTCCGCCACCGCCGCCGCGCGGACCGCCTCCACCACCACCGGGAGGGCCGCCTCCAGGGGGACCGCCCTGCTGTGTTCCATTCTTGCCCAGTTCCGGGCCAAAGCCGAATGTCTTAGCGAGGCGCAGGTTGAGTGTGAATTGGGAGGGGCCAGTGAGATAGTTAATGGGGATCTGAGCCGAGGGCGTTGTTGGAATGGTGTAGTGGCAGGCTGCAAGCAGCGAAAGGCAACTGCCGGTTGGATTGGGAGCCAAAGCCGCCCGGACATTAAATTGCAAATCACTGGCCAAGTCCTGGCCAACAGTCACGTTGTAGGGCGAACCGGAATTGAAAATCATAAATGGACTCAGCCGAAGACCTTTGGGCAAGGCCATGGTCCCACCGAAAAAGAGGCGATCCCGGATGGCAAAGGAAGCTCGCCCGTAATCCAGACTTATATTGTGGGGATCGGATGGAAAGTTCGTGGAGAATGCCCCGTTGCTGGTGCCGCCAATCGGATCGCTGTTGGCGTAGTTGAGCGAGTAATAGCCGTGCAAAGAGATCTTCGATCCCGCCTGAACGTTAACGTTGGCGATCAATTGGCTCTGACGGAAAACTCCGACAGAGGAATATTGGAAGTTCGGGTTGTAAGTCAGTGGGTATGGATAAGTACCCGGGTCCGGCGGTGCGTTGGCGATGAGGGACATAAGCTGATCGACGCCGCGCGAATTCAGATAAGTAAGTGTGACGTTGGCGATCTTAGTAACCTGGTGTTCGAGGCTGAAGGCCGATTGAAGGATATAAGGCGCGTGGAGATGGGGCGCGATGCTATCGATCGAGGAGACTGTCTGCGTGGGCAAGCCGGATACTGGCGGCACGACCGGGAAAAAATCAATGGTGGGACAGGGCGGCATCGAACATTGAGTCGATACGGCGTATTGCTGCTGGGTGATGCCGTTGTGGCGTTCCGTATTCAGGACGGCGCCCTGGGTGAAGCGGTCGTAGAACAGGCCGAAGCCGCCGCGAAGCACGGTTTTCGGCGCGCTCTTGCCCCCACCACCAATACCCCATGCAAAACCTATCCGCGGCGCCCAGTCTGCATGGTCGTGAATGGCGTTCTGAGTTTCGAAGCGCAGGCCGCCGCTGAGCGTTAATGTGGGACGCAGTTTCCAATCGTCCTGTACGTAGATGCCGGCATCCACGACCGTGACGTCCACGGTGGGAACAGTTCCCGAATTGGTAGCGCTAAGCGAAAACTGAGTCGCACCGACTGGCGGTTCGTTGTTGATAAGATCTCCCACCGCTAGCGTGTACGCCTGAATGCTCGGGAAAGTAAACGTGCCGTTGAATCCGGCGCTCGATGTGTTGACCTCGTGAACGGCGCGCAGTCGCCCTCCAAATTTTACGAAATGCTTGCCTTGCGATATCGACGTGTAATTCTGCAGTTCATAGTGATCCTGATAGTCGGACTGGAGCCCCTGGCTGCTGCGGCCTCCGGAGAACGCCCCGAGCACATTAACGGAAGCGCCGGTTGTGAACGGGTTCGGCAACGACAGCAGCGGCGTGTTCAAAGGATTCTGGCTGCTACTGTCGCGCAGATATTGAAAGCGGGTTTCGTTCACCGCCTTGGCTCCGATGACCTGTGAGTCGCTGATCTGCACGGTGTGCTCTGTCGACGCGGTGTCGTAACCGGCCTCGGGCAGTTCCTGTCCTCCGACGCCCGCGTTCTGCTGGGTATCACGGTAATACTGGTAGCGGCCTGTGAGGGTGTTGGTGGGGGTGAGTTGATAATCGATACGCGGGCCGATGTTGGTACGCGTGCGCGGGTTGGGAACGCTGGCGTTGTAGGTTACCCCGTCGGACGTCGAGCCGGGGATGATCGCATTGACGACGGCGATTTCGTCGATGTTACGGCGCTGCACGTTGAAGAAGAACGATGCCTTTTTGTTGATCGGCCCGCCGATGTTGCCCATGTAAATGACGGAGTCGTAAGGCTGCTGCTCCGCGTCGCCGAGGTACGGATTGCGCGTGTTCAGGCCTGAGCTGTTGCCTTCGACCGAAAATTGTCCGTGATATTTATCGGTGCCGGGCTTGGTGAAGATTTCGATTCGGCCGTAGCCCAGTTTGTCGTATTCGGCCGAAAACGGATTCTGGTTGATGCGAATCTCGCGAATCGAAGACTTGGGAGGAAGCTGTCCCGCGGTGAAGCCGTCGATGTAGATCTGGCCACCGTTCGGCCCGGCGGAAGGACCTGCGAGAGCTTCAAGATCGGCCTGTAGTTCATCGGGATCGTCGGGCAGAGCGTCGAGATCCTTGCCAGTGAGCACAATTGCGCTTGCGTTGCTGGCGGGATTTACGTCGACTTGCGGGCTTTCCTCCTCGACGTTGACCTTTTCCTTCTCTACGCTGATTTCGAGCGAAATGTTGAAGAGCAAGACCTGACCCGCCGGTACGTTCACGTCGCTATGAACAGAAGGTGCGAAGCCTTTTGCGCTTGCGGTCACGGTGTACTTGCCGGGGGGCAGATTGCCAATCTCGTAAGCCCCGTTGGGATTGCTAGTTGCCGAGCGGGGCGGACCTCCGGACTGAACGACGGCTACCTTGGCATTTGCAACCACAGCTCCCGAGGGATCCTGGATGGTGCCGCGCAGCGTTCCAGCCGGAACCGCCGATTGGGTCCACGCCGGCGCGGCCAATATGGCGACGAACAATAGGATGAATACGAAATACTTCAAACGGCACCTTTCTCCATTCAATTAGACCCCGTGCACGGAAATCGTCGACTACTGGGCGCTTTCACCCTCGCCCCCGGACGCGTTCAGCGACCACGGTGAGAGCAGCGAATATGAGGACCGATTCGTGAGAATAGGGTCGACGCCTGCGAGCAGCGTAATGGCTGTCACAGCGCCCGAGTCTCCACCACCGGTCGAAACGATCATTACGGCGTCACCCTTTTGAAGATCGGCCAGCGTGCTGTTCGGCAAGCGGCCCAGAAGGCGTTGAAAATCCGGCGGGCCGTTTGCGCCTGGGCCATTCGCTTGCCCGCGCCCTCCCGCGGAATCGGATCCGCGCCGATCACCGCCTGGCGTAGCTGAGCTTTGCGCGCTTGCGTTCTGCGCACCGGCCGCATCGGCATTCGCGCCTCCCTTAAGCCGGGCGGCGATGCGCTGCGCCATTTCCGGCGGTAGCTTCTTCATCTGCGAGTCGGCGGAGACTTTCACGACGACCGTCGTCTTGGCAATCAGGTCCTTTACGGTGATTGAGTTGCTGGCGGCATCAATCGCCGTAATTGTTCCCGCAATGTTGCGGAATGTTCCGGAGACGACCTCCTCGGCTGTAAGTTCGGCGCCATCCTGGCTGCGCGTGCCGCGGGCGCGCAACTGGTCGCCCACCTTGATCTGATCGAGCGGCGCAAGCCTGGCATCGTCGAACTTCACGGAGTCAGCGGCGTAGCGGCGCAGGATCGTATCCTTGCCGATGTGGACCGCGACGTTCTTACTTGCTCCGAATCCGCCGGAAGAGATCGCGATAGTGTCGCTCGCGGCATCCACTTTGTTGACGAGGCCGCCGACGCCTCGCTTCTGCCAGTCGTCGCGGTCGCTTTGCTGTTTGGCGCTGACGTCAGCCTGCTTCATCACGATGACGGCGAGGGCCGCGATGGTGTGTGCGTCGGGCGCGGCTTGGCCGCGAACCAGGACGCGGTCTCCCGGCTGCAGATCCTGCGGCTGAAGAACGGTCGCATCCTTCAAGTCTTTTTGGCCGGGCGGAACGCGCAGGATCTTGGTGGTGGCGGTAAGCTTTGCGGTCACGTCGCCTCCCGATTCCGCCGCAACTGTAATCGAGTCCGCCTGCACGCTCTTGATGACGCCGACGGCCTTTACGATTGAAGCGTCGCCCGGTGCTGGCGCGGAGCTTGTCTGGGCGTTTGCGTGCCGCGGCGCTGCCAGCATCAATGCCAGGAAAGCGCCGAGCAGGCCAACAAAAAGCCGGCGGAATGCGAGTGTTCCATTGTCCATGCGTAGCACTGTTTGTACTTTAGCATCGGCCAAGGCCGCCAAATTCGGCCTTTACGAAGTTTTACCCGGCATTGACGCTGCCTTTACAAGGGGTTGTGGCAACGTCGGGCTGGGCGCTTCGCATCCAGTCTTGTATCAATAGGGAGAGGTTCTTTGCACCCGCAAAGCCAAAGGTCGATACTCGATCAGAACGCGCGCTCGACGGACGGATCACAGAACCTGAACATTCTGCGCTAAGGAACGAATGACGATGCAGCGGCCACTCTACTCAAAATTAATTGCCCATGCGCTGAGTATTGCGCTAGCGGCAATTCCCGGCTTTGCCGATACGCCGAAGACTCCCGACTCGGTAACCACCATCGCCGTCGACGTGCGCGTCGTCACGATGCCAGTCACGGTGCGCGACAAACATGGGCAGATCGTCCGTGACCTGACAAAAGATGATTTCATTTTGCAGGAGGATGGCCGGCCCGAGACCGTCAAGTATTTCTCGCAGGAAGCGAATCTCCCGCTCACGGTCGGGCTACTGGTGGACACAAGTTGGAGCCAGCGGGAAGTTCTGGACCAGGAACGCAACGCGAGCCACAGCTTTCTGGATCAGATGCTGGTGCAGGAGAAGGATAAGGCGTTCCTGATTCATTTCGATCGCGAGGTCGAACTGTTGCAGGATCTGACCTCGCACCACGACAAGCTGGAGGCGGCGCTCGCTGTGCTAAAGACAGCGGACCGGGAGAGGTCTAGCGATTCGAATGACTCGGATTCGCGCTCGGGGTCCGACCGCTCTGGGTCGGATCACGGGCACGAGCGCAGCGGGACTCAACTCTACGACGCCGTCTACCTGTCGGCGAATGAACTCATGAAAAAACAGACGGGCCGCAAGGCGGTGATCGTTTTATCCGATGGAGTGGATCGCGGAAGCAGGACAACGATCGAGAGCGCGATCGAGTCGGCGCAACGCGCGGATACAGTGATTTATTGCATCTACTTTGCGGGGCATCGTGAAGAGCGTAGCGAGCGAGGAGACGGCGGCGGAATGGGCCGTCCCGGTGGCGGGTGGCCCGGTGGTGGAGGCGGATGGCCCGGTGGCGGCGGTTATCCGGGTGGTGGTGGCGGCAGGCACGGCGGCCAGCGGCCCTCCGAGGAGCCGCGCGTGGATGGCAAGAAAATTCTGCAGCGGGTTTCGAAAGAGACGGGTGGACGATTTTTCGAGGCCTCGAAGAAGGAGTCCGTCGGCGAGATTTATACGAGCATCGTGGAAGAACTGCGAACCCAATACAGCCTTGGTTACACGCCCGATAAAGATAGTTCGGCGAGCGGATATCACCACCTGCAATTGCAGGTGAAGCGCAAGGATATGGTCGTGCAGACCAGGGATGGATATTACGCCGACCGGGAAAATTGACGGTCTGGCTCACAGACGCCAGGTTGAGACTCAAGGCCTGATTCTGGGCGAAGGAAAACATACAACCACAGAGGACACAGAGGGCACGGAGTCCAGTCGTCGCGACTTTGTGTCAGACGCCGATTGACGGCGGAGGGCTTTCTGGGGTTGGATGGATGGAGCGTGGAATCCGCGCCTCCTATTTTCGATCCCGAATCCCGGCGGTATAGCCGGCTTGATGCGATTTGGCTGACGATCTGGCTGGTTTTTCTGATCGGCCTGGCCCTGCTTCCACCGCGACTCGAATGGCATAAGCAGGTAATCCTGCTGGCCATTGGAATTGTGCAGGTGCTGGAAGCGAAGATCATTGCGCGCGTCCCCCAGCGCGGCGTGTTCTACGTCATCCTGCTCAAGATCGTCCTGGCCACTCTGCTGCTCGATCACACTGAGGAGATCGGGATTAACAGCAGTTACTGGCCGATTTATTTTGTTCCAGTGGTCACGGCCGCGCTTTACTGCGGCCCGTGGGCAACGCTGCTGTGGACGCTGTTTACCTCGGCTGCCTACTGCTCCTATCTCTATCCCGCGATGCAGGAATACGAGTTGACCCATGAGGCCTTCGAATACCTTGGCTTGCGCATTATGTTTTTCTTTCTCGCGGGCATGGTGGTCAACCGATTCTCGCAACAAAGCCGGCACCAGACCGGGCTTTATCGTGAATTGGCCGAGCGCCTGGCCGAAACCAATCGGCGCCTGGAGCAGGCACAAGCCGAGGCACGCCGCTCGGAACGGCTGGCGGCGCTGGGCCAACTCTCCGCCGGACTGGCGCATGAGATTCGTAACCCGCTGGGCGTGATCAAAGGCTCGGCCGAAATGTTGGGGCAGAAGCTTGCGGCGTCCGACGAACTTTCGCGCGAACTGGCCGGGTATATTTCAACCGAGGTCAACCGGCTAAGCGCGCTGGTCACGGAGTTTCTGGATTTTGCGCGACCGCTGCACGCGCAACCTCAGCCGGGGGAGATTACCAGGCTGCTGGATCGCACGCTCGAAACTGTGGCGGGCCGGTGGAAAGGAAAGCCAGTGCGGGTGGAGCGCAATTATGCGAACCCGCTGCCACTGGTTCCGCTGGACGAGAGTTTATGCGAGCAAGCTTTTCTGAACCTGGTGCAGAATGCCTATGAGGCGATGGAAGAAAATGGCGGCACATTGCGCGTCGATGTTAGCACCAGTATTCACGAAGGGCGACCAGGCGTCGACGTCCTGCTCAGCGACACTGGTTCCGGCGTGCCGAAGAATCTTCAGGAAGAGATTTTCAATCCCTTTGTGACGACCAAGAAAACCGGCGTCGGGCTGGGCCTTTCCATCGTTTCAAAAATCGTGGATGGCCATCACGGGTTCATTCATGTGGAGAATAGCCCACAGGGCGGAGCGGTGTTTACATTGTTCTTTCCGCTGGACGAAGTAGCTGAGACAAACGAGGTGCACACCAGAGTGGCGGGCTAGAGAGTTGCAGCCAAGAACGCGGAAAGCGAACCACGAACGACTAATCACCGACGACGAGCGACGAACGACCAAATGGCAACCATCCTTATTATCGAAGACGAAGCCAAGCTGCGCCGCCTGCTGGAGCTGAATCTGGGCGACGACGGTTTCAAAACGCTTTCCGCCGGAGATGCGGAGACGGGAATAAACCTGCTTGCGTCCGAACCTGTGCATCTGGTCCTTACCGACCTGAAACTGCCCGGCATGAGCGGCCTCGAATTTCTGCGCAAGGCCAAGGAGCAGAATTCCGCGCTGCCGATTGTCGTCATGACGGCATTTGGCTCGGTTGAAACAGCCGTCGAGGCCATGAAAGCCGGCGCCAGCGATTACGTGCTCAAGCCCTTCTCGCTGGCGGAAATCCGCATTGTTGTGCACAAGGAACTCGACCACTCACGCCTGCGGGAGGAGAATCGCTCGCTGCGCGAGGCGCTCGGGCAGAAGTACAGCCATCCGAATCTGGTTGCGCGCAGCCCAAAAATGCAGGAAGTCTTGGCTACGGTCGAACGCGTGGCGCCGACGAACTCGACGGTACTGCTCGGTGGAGAGAGTGGCGTGGGTAAGGACCTGATCGCGCGCGTGATTCATGAGAAATCGCGGCGGGCATCGGGACCGTTCGTGAAGATTAACAGTACGGCCATTCCAGAAAATCTTCTTGAAAGCGAACTGTTCGGCTACGAGCGCGGCGCATTCACGGGAGCGACAACCAGCAAGCCCGGTAAATTCGAACTCGCCGACAAGGGCACGCTCTTCCTCGACGAAATCGGAGACGTGCCGCCCGCAATTCAGGTGAAGCTGCTGCGCGTGCTGCAGGAGCGTGAATTCGAGCGGCTGGGCGGGACCCGCACCGTGAAAGTAGACGTTCGACTGCTTGCGGCTACCAATCGCGATTTGCGTGCCGCACTGGAAGAGGGAACCTTCCGCGAGGATCTTTATTACCGGCTGAACGTAGTGCCCATCGATATTGCGCCGCTGCGTGAGCGCAAGGAAGACATCCCCGATCTGGCCAATCTTTTTCTAGCGCGCTTTTCGAAAGATTCGGGGCGGGAGATTCGCGGCTTGAAACCGGCTGCGATGCAGTTGCTGCTCGGTCACTATTGGCCTGGAAACGTTCGTGAATTGCAGAACGTGATCGAACGAGCGTGCGCGCTGGCCCCCGGACCAGAGCTTGACGTGGGCGACATTCAACTCGACACACCGCGCAACCGAGCCAGTGCCGCCGGCGATCGTTTTCTCACCGAAGGCATGACGCTCGATCAGTGGGAGGACGAGATGATCCGCGAGGCTCTTAAGCGCGCCAGCGGCAACAAGTCCCAGGCGGCGCGATCGCTCGGCCTGTCGCGTAATGCGCTCCGCTACCGGTTGTCGAAGATCGGGATTGAGGATGAGAACGGGGCGGAGTAGCCCGGTGTCGAACCGCCGTGACAACTGGGTGAGCACTTCGTCCGCCATGGCTCGGATCGCCCGCAACGGATGCCCCTTCAGCACTCGCGTCTCTGGCGACAAATAACTGAACATCTGACTCTTTTGATGATCTCTTCCACGCATGGCCACGGAATAGCAAAGGCAAGGGGTGGAAATGAAGTACCTATTTTCACATCTCGCTGGGAACCGAATCCTGACGAGCGGTGTCCATTGCTAACATGGTGTCACCATCTCGCCCGTATTGCTCCGTTTCCGTTGCCCTGTTGACGATCCTACTTTCCTCCGCGGCGTCGAGCCAGGATGCATTGCAGCTCTTTCACAAGATGCAGACCGCTTTGGGCGGTGCCGACAAGATCGCATCCATCCGCGACTTTGAGGAAAGCGTGCGCGCACAGGCGTGGCACAACGACGGCAGATCCATGGGCGAAGTTCGCAAGCGCACCCGGTGGATCCGGCCGAACATTCTCCGTGTCGATCAGGTAGGGGCAGAGGATACCTACGTTCTTTACTTCGACGGAACGTCGGGTTGGCAGATATCGCCGGATAGGCCGCTAGCCGCCCTCGACGCGGACGGTTTGAAATTCGCTCGCAACTATTTGGTCGGCATCCTCCTCGACCTTTGGCTTGCCGACCGCGACCCGAACCGGGTCATCACATCTTCCGGGGCGAACATCATCGTGGTTGCAACCAAGGGCGACCCCTCCCAAAAAACCGAGATCACGCTCGACCGCGCCACCTTCCTGCCCATGAGAGAGACCGCCATCTCGTTCTCCGATCCCAGTCACTCTGTGAGCCGAAAGACAAGACTTGAGCAATGGCGGTCTGTTGACGGTGTAAAGTTCCCCCATCTCATCTCCAAGTTTCAAGGTGACACAAAGCTGGCGGAGATTACCGTAGAGCAGATCAAATTGAATAGAGGACTGAAGCCTGCCGATCTGGCCGTCAAGCCGAGCGATCAAAAGCCAGTCATGTCTGGGCCATGATTCAATGCAAACCTCTGCTGCGTGACCGCTTCGCATCTGGAAATAGCTCGTCCACTTGTCCACTGAAGCCTTTTTCAGCAGCCTGCTAGGAGTCGCCGTCTTCCGCTGGCAGGTCGAAATTGACGAGATCGCCGCGGAAACCGCGGGTTTTCCACGCGCCGAACGCGATGCCCGCTACCATCCACACGCTGCCGGCAATTTTCGCGGGAGTACTCAAGTTAAGCCAGAGCAACAGACAAATCACGAACCCGAGAACCGGCGGAAGCAGGTTGGACAATTTCTTTTCCCGCTCACGCACGTAATAGCGCACAAAGGCGGCGGCGTTGACCCCCATGAAGGCGATCAGGGCGCCGAAGTTGAGCATCTCCGCGCCAAGACCGTAGCTCATCACGAAGGCACCGATCAGGGCGATCGCTCCTACGAAAAGCACGTTGTTGCGCGGCACGCGATACTTGGCGTCAATGACGCCGAAAAACGATTTTGGCAGCGCGTTGCTTCGTCCCATGCCGTAGAGCAAGCGGGCAGCGCCAATTTGCGCGCCCATGCCCGAGCCGAAGTTGGCGACGAGCAGCGTGAAGCCGATAATGGCGAACATTGGTTTCCACGCGCGTCCGGCGACGTGAACGAAAGCCGTGTCGACGTCGGGGAAAGGCTGGGAGGCCGGCCAAATTAGCTGCGCGGCGTAGACCTCGACGGCCGATAAAATGCCGATCACAAGGCACGTGAAAACGGTCGCAAGCAGGATGTTGCGGCGCGGGTTCTCCGCTTCTTCGGAAAGTGTGGAAATGCCATCAAAGCCGATGTAGGTAAGCACGGCGATGGAAGTTCCGCCCAGAACGGCTCGTGTATTCCAGAGCGTCGGATCGTAGAACGGCCGGGTGAAGAATCCCGGTTCATCGTGAGGATGACCGAAGATGTACCGGGCGGCAACTACAAAGAACACTGCAATGACTATGCCCATGCCGGCTGCCAGAGCGGAGTTGACGCGGGCCGACGTTTTGACGCCTTGCACATTGAGTCCCGTAAAAACCAGCGCGAAGAAAATCGCCCACGCCCAATAGGGCACACCCGGAGCAAAAACGTGAGCTTGCTGGCTGCACCAGATCGTACAGATGATTGGGTTGAGCATGTAATCCATGACCATGCTCCATCCGGTGACATAACCAAGAGCGGGGTTAATCTCCTGCCCGACATACGTGAAAGCGGACCCAGCGCTGGGATAGGCGCGCGCCATGCGGCCATAGCTGATCGCGGTAAAAAGCATCGCAACCATGGCAATCAGAATCGTGGTCACCACGTGGCCGCGGCCGCGGTCGCTGAGAACACCAAACACCGACATGGGCGCGACGGGCTGGATTACGATGATGCCGTAAAGAATCAGGTCCCAGAGACTTAGAGTGCGCTTCAGACGGGGCGATTCGGTGGACGTGTTTGCGATTGAGCTCATTCGTGATCCCGGAATGCTCGCCTGGAATCTTCCTTTTTACCTCAAGAAACGGCACAACCATACATTGTTTTTTGCGCCCCAGTAAGACCAGCCAAAATCCATTTGCCTCACGGGCCGTTTAGGAGGACAATGTGCGCAATCAGGGACCCTCCCTTACGGCAGCTCCCATCCGACCGGGTTCCTTGCGGGGTAACAGTGGACGCTTCGACACACGACCTCCTTCTTGTGGGTGGTGGAGCAGCCGGGCTGCGGGCGGCCATCGCTGCGGCCGAAGTGAACCCCAAACTCAGCATCGCCGTTGTGTCCAAGGTCTACCCCATGCGCAGCCACACGGTTTCTGCCGAAGGCGGAGCTGCCGGGGTGGTCAAGCCGGACGACAGTCTGGACGAGCACGCTTACGACACAATCTCTGGCGGTGATTGGCTCTGCGATCAGGATGCGGTCGAGGCCTTCGTGAAAGAAGCTCCGCTCGAGCTTTTGCAACTGGAACATTGGGGATGCCCCTGGAGCCGCGAACCCGACGGCCACATTGCGGTGCGCGCCTTCGGCGGAATGAAAAAGAGGCGTACGTGGTTCGCTGCCGATAAGACCGGCTTCCACATGTTGCATACCCTGTTTCAAACCACTCTGAAATACGATCCCATCACACGCTACGACGAATGGTTTGTTACCAGACTGCTGGTCGACAACGGGCGGGTGCAGGGCGTAGTCGCCATTGAATTAATGTCGGGCAAAATTCAGGCGATTACCGCCAAAGCCGTCATTTTGTGTACCGGCGGTTGTGGCCGGGTCTTTCCTTTTACGACCAACGCCAACATCAAGAATGGCGATGGGATGGCGCTGGCTTACCGAGCCGGGGCTCCTTTGAAGGACATGGAATTCGTCCAGTACCATCCCACCGGCCTGCCCTTCACGGGAATCCTGATTACCGAGGCCGCGCGCGCCGAAGGCGGCTACATGCTGAACAAGGACGGCTACCGCTACTTACAGGACTACAACCTGGGCAAGCCTGAGCCGAAACCGGTGTTGCGTTCGATGGAATTGGGACCTCGCGATCGACTGTCTCAGGCTTTCGTACACGAAGAGCGGAAAAACCGGACCTTGGACACGCCGTACGGCTCCGTCGTTCATCTCGACCTGAGACATTTGGGTGAGAAGGTGATCAATGCGAAGCTGCCGTTTGTGCGTGAGCTGTGTTTGAAATATCAGAACATCGACCCGATAAAAGAACTAATTCCGGTTCGGCCCGTAGTCCACTACATGATGGGCGGAGTTAGTACCGACATTCACGGCGCAACGCCACTGGCCGGACTGTACGCCGCGGGCGAAGTTGCCTGTGTCAGCATCAACGGGGCGAATCGGCTCGGCTCAAATTCTTTGCCCGAGTGTCTGGTCTTTGGTGCTCGGGCGGGCAAAGCGGCGGCGCAATTTGCCAGCGAACAGCCGATGCCCAGCGGCAAAGTCGTTGCCCAGGCGGAGGACGAACGACGCAGACTCGAAGCTAACTTCCTTCATAAGTCGGGCGGTAAGGAGCGGGTCGCCACCATCCGCAGCGAAATGCAGGCGACTGTGGAGAAAAGTGCGGGCATCTACCGGGAAGAAGAGGTCCTGGCAGAAGCTGCCGGCGCAATGCGGGAACTGCAAGAACGATTCGAAGACATTAATCTCGATGACCGCACTCATACCTTCAATACAGAGCTGCAGTCCGCGCTGGAACTCGGTTTCATGCTCGACGTTGCGGAGTCCATCGTGCAGTGTGCCATCTCACGCAAGGAATCGCGCGGCGCCCACCAGCGCACCGATTTTGCAGCCCGCGATGACCGGAATTTCCTGGCACACTCACTGTTGTTTCGCAACCACGACGGCTCGGCGCGCGTCGAATACGCACCCGTGAAAATCACGCGCTGGCCGCCTGGCGAGCGTGTGTATGGCCAGCAGACAGCAGTAAAAGAGGGTCAACCGCGAACAGAAGAAGCGCAATTTGTTCCAAAGCAGCGAGCCAGCTGATATGGCGGATACCATCATTCTCGAAATCGCTCGTTACTCGCCTGAACAGGACAGTGCGCCCAGCTTTCACACCTATGAGGTTCCCTTCCACAAAGATTGGGTGATCCTCGACGCGCTCAATCACGTCAAGGATACGGTGGATGGTTCGTTAACTTACCGGTGGTCGTGTCGTATGGGCATCTGTGGAAGCTGCGGCATCATGGTGAATGGCGAGCCCAAACTGGGTTGTGCCACCTTCTTGTCATCCTATGCCGGCAATGGCAACAAGGTGCGCGTCGAACCTCTTCGCTATTTCCCCATTATTCGCGACTTAGTTACCGAACTTAGCGACTTCCTTGGCAAGCTGAAGAAGGTCAAACCGTGGCTGATTCCGGACAATGAGCCTCCACTGAGCCAGGGCGAATTCCTGCAAACACCGGAGCAACTGGAAAACTACAAACAGTACAGCATGTGCATCAACTGCACCCTTTGTTACGCAGCTTGTCCGGTAGTCGGGCTGGATCCGGCATTTGTAGGTCCGGCAGCAATCGCTCTCGCGCAGCGTTACAACAAAGACTCTCGTGACAATGGGGCGCAGGAAAGAACGGTAGTGCTTGCACATCCGGAAGGGATTTGGGGGTGCACCTTTGTCGGGGAGTGTACCCGCGTTTGCCCCAAACATGTCGATCCGGCAGGCGCGATTCAGCGGTACAAGGTTGAGGCAGCGCTCGAGTGGGCCAAGGCGTTACTCTCGCCGTGGGGCGGATCAAAGAGCGGCAAAACCAGGGAGGAACCCGGCAGTGCAGCAGCCGACTGACATACCCATCTATACCGAGTACCATCCACGCTGGTATCGGCCGCGCGTTTCGGTTTACTGGTGGCTCGGACAGTGGCAGTACCTTAAGTTCATCCTCCGCGAATTAAGCAGCGTGTTCGTTGCAGCGGTTGTGGTGATGACGCTGTTTCAGTTGCGCGCTTTGGGGAACGGACCGGAGGCTTATGCCCGTTTCCAGCATTGGCTGCAATCTCCTATCGTAGTGGCGCTCAGCGTAATCAGTCTGTTTTTTGTGCTGTTCCATAGCATCACCTGGTTCAATTTGACGCCGCGCGCCATGCCGGTGCGCGTGCATGGAAAACTGCTTCCCGAGTGGATGATCGCGGCGCCTAACTATGCGCTGTGGATCATAGTGTCCGGGATAGTAAGTTGGATGGTTGTGAGGCAATAACAAACAGATTAGGTCTCATTATGCAAGAAACCAATGAAGCTCCGTTGTGGGCGCTGTTCAGCGCGGGCGGTGTCGTTGCAGCCTTTCTGATTCCGGTGCATTTATTTCTCTTCGGATTGGCTTTTCCGCTGGGCTGGCTCGGAGCACCGACTTATGAACATTTGGTGGCTCTGGTGCGGATGCCGCTAGTCAGGGCCTATCTGTTGGTGCTGTGTTCTCTGCCGTTATTTCACTGGGCACATCGTTTTCGGTACACGCTGTATGACGGGCTAAAGGTCAAGCATCTGAATGAAGTGATTTTTACCCTCTGCTACGGCGGCGCAATAGTGGGCTCGCTGCTGGCGGCCTATCTGTTGTGGCGCATTTGACTGATTCTAACTGTTGGCTGGAGGCTTATATGGAAGTCAGATTGAAGACTATCTCCAAAGAAGGCATTAGCGAGGCGTTTTCCAAGATAACACTCTACCGCTACTTGAACGAGCCGGAAGAGGCGGAGTCCATTTGCAGCGACATTCTAGCCATCGAGCCGGAGAACCAGTTGGCGCAGCGCATGCTTGGTCTGGCAATCACCGACCAGTTTGTGGGAGAAGCATCCGACCGTTACAGGGAGGTCGAGACCTTGTTTGAGAATCTCAAGGACCCCTACGAGCGCCACTATTACGTGGGCCTTCTCTGTGAGCGGCGAGCCAAGGCGCAGATGCACGCCGGCCGGCCGCCGCAGGTCCTGATAGCGCTTTTCAAGGAGGCGATGCTTCACTTCGAGGAAGCGGAGAAGATCAGCCCGCCTGACAACGATGATCCCGTTCTTCGCTGGAACCGATGTGCGCGCCTTCTGCTGAAGCTTCCCGAGGCAGAACGCGAGCAACAGGAAGTGACTTTTGAAGATCACGATCTGGCGCCGGTTCACGTTATTCGCAGCGCCAATCGCGCCGCCGGGTAGGGCGATCGGAAGACTCTGGTGTTTGTTTCGCTTCGAAGAATGGGCTAACATCGCGCGCCGCCGCCGCGGTATTCCGATATCACGGTTTTGAGAATCACCAATCCGAGGCCCACCGTTATCGCGTGCCACGGTCGGCAGCGTGAGTGCAGCAGTCCCTTCGTGATGAGGCGACCCGTAATTCGGCCTGGCGGACTCCGGGGGTTTTGAATCCGGAAGGCCGCAAGCGTCATCTACTGTCAGCAGTTTGTTCGCGGGGTCGCAAAGGTCAACTTGGCGCGTGCTCATCGCGTTCGCACTCTCGCCAAGGGCTACAGTTCGCGCTCGGCCCGAACATTCTGAGCGGGCGCAGTGCGCCAGGGGTGAAATATGACGCAATGTACACATCTCGACCAGATCAAAATTACGAGCACAGACAAACATGTTTGCGAAGAATGCGTCAAAACCGGGGACACGTGGGTCCATTTGCGGCTGTGCCTGGAATGTGGGAGCGTCGGTTGCTGCGACTCGTCGAAAAACAAGCATGCGACCAAACACTTCCATCACACGAAGCATCCGCTCATGCGCTCAATCGAGCCGGGGGAAGCGTGGGTCTGGTGCTATGTGGATCAACTGGAGGCCGGAGAGGTGCGACGCCAGGGATTCGTGCCCTTTGAGCGTTCGGCCTAGATCCGTCGCGCTTCGATCCAAGGCGTGCTTAGCAAACACTTCATCCAGGGGGATACGCTTGTAATGATCGCTGCCCAAGAAAATGTCGCAACCCAGCACCAACTGCTCGATCGTATTGCGCAGGCTCGCGAACAAACTGACTCCCTGTTCAAGCTCGTGAACCGGGCTTCACTGTATGAGCGGCCGATTCCCGAGCGTCACCGTTTCATTTTCTACATCGGCCACCTGGAAGCTTTTGACTGGAACCTGTTCCACGAAAGCATTTTGGGCGCGAAGAGCTTCCATCCCGAATTCGACCGGCTGTTTGCTTTCGGCATCGATCCTGTCGGCGGAGGATTGCCCTCTGATCGCGCGTCGGATTGGCCTTCCCTCGATGCAGTGCACGCTTATGTAAGCAGAGTCCGGTCCACTCTCGACGAGAAGCTTGCCTGCACAATTCCCGAGCAGCGCGCTGGGGCCAACGGTGGTTCTTCGCTCGACACACTATTGAATGTTGCGATTGAGCACCGCTTAATGCATCTCGAGACCTTGTCCTACATGCTTCATCAGTTGCCATTCGACAAGAAGGTTCGACAGCCAAGTCCGCCTGCTCTGGCGACTCCGCCCGTCATGCATCGGATGATTGAGATCCCGGCTGGTGTGGCCAGGCTCGGCCTTCCACGCAAAGCCGAAGGCTTCGGTTGGGACAACGAGTATGAGGCGCACCAGACGCTGGTATCCACATTCGAAATTGATCAGTTCATGGTGACGAACCGGCAGTATCTCGACTTCATCACGGCGGGCGGTTATGAAACGCGTGCTTTGTGGAGCGACGCTGACTGGAACTGGAAGTCCGCGCAAGCCGTGTTTCACCCCGTTTTCTGGAAGAGGGTAGAGGATAACTGGCTTTACCGTTCGATGTTTCAAGAAATTCCGTTGCCTCTCGACTGGCCTGTCTATGTGAGTCATGCGGAAGCAACGGCGTATGCGCGCTGGGCGGGGAAATCGCTTCCTACGGAACAGGAGTGGCATCGCTCCGCCTATGGCAGCCTCGATGGCAAAGACCGAACTTACCCGTGGGGCAACGACGCACCCAGCCCGCGTTGCGGCAACTTTGATTTCAGCCATTGGGATCCTCAGACGGTGAATGCCTTTCCAGCCGGCCGGAGCGCGTTTGGCGTAGACGGCCTGATGGGCAATGGGTGGGAGTGGACTTCTTCGGCTTTCGCTCCGTTCCCCGGCTTCGAGCCATTTCCGTTTTACCCCGGTTATTCCGCCGATTTCTTTGATGGCAAGCACTTCGTCATGAAGGGCGGATCGCCGCGCACGGCCGCGTGCATGTTACGCCCCACATTTCGCAACTGGTTCCAGGTGCACTACCAATATATGTATGCAGGTTTCCGCTGCGTCAGCCGCTGACAGAAGGAGTTGAGAAATGCTCGTCCATGCGATTACCGCTGATGTCACTTACGAGTTTGCTTCCGACGTGCGCGCCGGACTTACTCAGCCCGGACAGAAAGAGCTTCCCTCCAAGTATTTATATGACGATGTCGGTTCGGCTCTGTTTGAAGTGATCAGCCATCTGCCTGAATATGGCCTGACGCGAGCTGACGAGCGGCTGCTGCGCCGGCACGCGGATGAGATCGTGGACCGTCTCACCGGGCCGGTCGCGGTGGCGGAACTGGGCAGCGGCAGCGGCAAGAAGACGCGCTGGTTGCTCGAAGCGCTCTGCCGTCGCCAGCGCACTTCCTATTATCCCGTTGAAATCTCCGCTTCCGCTTTGGCCATGTGCGAGCGCGAACTTCGGGATATCGATTCCATCAGCATTCTGGGCTTTGAGCGCGAATATCTCGACGGCCTGCTTGAGATCGCTGCCCAGCGCAAGAGTGGTCAGCGCCTGCTCGTGTTGTTTTTGGGCAGCACGATTGGGAATTTTGATCGCCCCGCGGGAGTGAAGTTCCTGACCGAGATCCGGCGAATTCTCAATCCCGGCGATTCCCTTCTATTGGGAACGGATCTGAAAAAACCAGCTGCGGAATTACTTCGCGCCTACGACGACAATCTCGGTGTGACGGCCGCGTTCAACCTCAATCTGCTTGCCCGCATCAACCGCGAACTCGATGCCGATTTTGACTTAACTCAATTTGCTCACCAGGCGAAAATCAATCACGATGCGCGCAGTGTCGAGATGCACCTGCGTTCCAGGCGCAGGCAAACTGTGAGGGTTCCAGCGGCACAAATCGTTGTCGAGTTTCTGGAGGGCGAAACGATCTGGACGGAAAGCAGCCACAGGTATTCGAAGGAAGAAATTTTCTGGACTGCGGCTGAAGCCGGGTTCCGCTGCGACGTGCAATGGATCGATGAGCAATGGCCTTTTGCCGAGAGTCTGCTCATTGCGGAATGAGAGGAAATGCACTTGATTGCCACTCGCCCCAACAAAGGAGACCGAAGAAGGATCATCCAGTACCGCCGAGGAACTTAACCGCTGCATCGTCGCCGGGTACCCCCTACCCCCCTAGTCCGGTATATTGGAATCAATACTTTAGCGACATTTCTCGCCAAAGTATTCAGCGGATTGGAGTTAGAGTCAAAGTCTCGGAATTATGCCTTTGACAAACCCATATTGCTCAAGTATACTGAAATCGTAGTATTAGACAAGCAAGATTCCTGTGTCGTTCAACGGCAGGACGCTGCCCTGTATTAAGCAGGGCGGTCTAGCGCACGGCAGAGATGTGGGTCCGACTCCCACCGCAGGAGCCACAATTTGAGCTTAAGGACCGCCCTCACCGAGCCCGCCCTTTGTGGCGGGCTTTGGTTTTTCAGTGGAACTTGCAGGTTTGCGAAATCGTGTCAAGGGCCACGGGGTATTTTTTTTACTAGCGAAATGGGCGAAGGTCAGGCGAAAGACTGACTCGATAAGAAAACCGCATGATAAAGTGACACTGTTTATGCCCCCGTCGTTCAATGGATAGGACACTCTTTTTCCGAAAGCTGAGATGTCAGTTCGAATCTGACCGGGGGTTCCTAGGTTTTCCCTTGGTTACCTTCGCCTCATTGACCGAAAGTGTGGAAAAAGCCTATATTTGAGGCTCGGAAAAAGAGTGATTGTTTGAACAGTCAGATTTGTTCAGGCGATTCTCAGCTTGAAGGGGCCTATGGGGGTTGAACTCCATCCGGCCCCTTTACCTTTTCTGACAAACCCACGGTATTCTGGCAGTATAAACTTGTCATGATGTGTTCTGAGTGTCAGTCACACGAATATAGGATCAAGATGGCAAAGGATGACTTCGAGCGCCAGATGGCATTCCGCAAAGAGGGTAAGGGCAATCAAATCCACATCGATAACGCTCTGTCTTACCTCCAAGAATCCGAGCAGCGTTATCGGCAGCACATGCGGACAGAACATCGGAAGTAAGCCCCAAACGCTTCACTCCTCGCCAAATCTTTCCCGGTCTTTTGCCTCCTCGTACTGCTGGTCGTATTCAGGATGATCCTTGTGAAGATTCTTGAAGTTGTGACCCGGCAAGAATCGTGACTTTGGGCCTTTGGGGTACTTCCCACAACCACATTTACAAGGCTTTCTTTCTTCTGGCATTGGTTTTGCCTTTTTTCGGCGGCTTCACTTTGAGCACGTCCGCCATCACTTCCTGAAACGGGAGGGGGATGTGCGGAATCGGCTTGGAGTTGGTGGTTTTCTTATTCCCGACATCCTGCGTCACTTTCGTGTCCTTTCTATGAACTCACTAAGCGTCAAGCAAGGAACGCCACACTTACGACACGCCCCTGGAATTTTCCGATTGGGTCGGGCGTTGCTCTCATCCGCAACTACAGTGTAGCCCTGCAACTTTGCTAACGCGACAACATATGGATCCGCAGCAAACTTGCGCGACCTCGCCCTGCTCATTGATGGGTGGTCGCGAGTGATCTTGCCAATTAGCTTTAAGTATTCCACGTCGGTACTTGGCAAATCTCCGTCCTTCAGTGTTTCCTCATGAGTGCGACGGCCAAGGAACGCTTTCTCTAACACGGTGGAACTGTCCGTCATCACATGGGCGTTCTCGTCAATCATTGTGTTGACCATCGCCTTCAGATTGGACGCTGTTACTTGCTCGACATGGGTAGATTGAACGCGACCACCACGCTGCAAAACGGATACGACGGCAGCCTTATTCGCAGTCGGAGCAAGACGCTTGCGATGGTAGTTGTCTTTCGGCTTATACGTTCCCACGCGCAACTTCCCGCCAACGTAAGTTTCGTCAACTTCGACAATGCCTTGGAGCTTCGATGACAATGGTTCTTGGGTCATCGTGTAACGAATCCGATGAGCCATGAACCACGCGCTCCTGTAGGTGACCTTGAGCATTCTATGAAGCTGGTGGGCGCTCATGCCCTTCTTGCTGGCACAGAGTAGGTGATAGGCCAGCAACCATTTGCTCAAGGGGATATGGCTGTCTTCGAAGATCGTGCCCACGGTGACGGTGAACTGCTCACGGCATCCGCCGCACTTCCACACGCCCTTGCGGACATGCTTGCCTTTCTCACCTTCTTTGGTAGGCTTTGGTTCTAGGCGGTAGGCGTTATTGATCTCGCCGCATTTCGGGCAGACAGGGCCATCCGGCCAACGAAGGGCCTCTAGAAACTCACGCGCCTTGTCTTCATCGCTAAAGTGTTGAGCCAGAGTGACTAGATTTAGTTCGTTGTCCATGCGAATATAATACGAAAATCACATGGGTTTGTCAAGTGCATAATTCAGCAAAGTCTTGATCGCATTGGACTTAGCTTCCAAAATCCTGGGTGTTTCTCCGCTTGCTGGACCCCTACCCCCCACCCCTGCCACCGCAAAATCTTGAGCCCGTGGGACTTACACGCAAAGTATTCCGGAATAAGGAGTTAGCTGAGAGCTGAGAGCTGCGAGCCACGAGCTTCGAGCAAGTACCCCAGCTTCTCCGCCCCCGCCACGCGAACACCCGCACTTTCAATTGTCAAAGAACGATTTGGGGCCAGCGGCGCGGGCCGTCCTGGGGACAGGCACACCTCGACCTTGCTACACGGGTCAGAGGACATTTTCGCGCGGATGGGCATGAAAGTCTGTGATGGGTGCACGGCGAAATGGTGATGAAAAAGGGAAAGGTGGGGCGTCGCCTGGAAGCGAACAGTAAGCGAACAAAATATTTTTTAGAATACGAACATGTACGTACAAGCTGTGTATCGACAACAAACGAAAAAGGTTCGGGGATTTGCAGGGGGTAAAAGGGGGCTTGACAGCATGTGCTCTATGAAGATCGCGGCTGGGGACCCCGGTTTCGGAGGAGTGAAGGCGTCGGTTTCCGCCCTGTGAGTTCTCACCGCCGAGACGCCGAGGTCGCAGAGAAAAGCGAAAAAGAGATTCCCGGCGCTTTCTGTGTCTCGACGGTCAGAACTTAACAATCGCAAGGTTGGGAGTTCGGGAGAAAAAGAAAGGTGGGTGCCTTCCAGATCCGGGGTTTCGATGGCCGTCTTCTAACGGGCCCCAGGGACGGGCACACTTCTACCTTGCTACACAGGTCAGGGGACATTTTCGCGCGGATGGGGATGAAAGTCTGTGCGCGTGGTCACGAGCGGTTTGTGATGAAAACGGCGGCGTACGTCTCGCGTATACTTCTCCCCGAAAAGCCGGACTGCTGGCCCCGCGAATCTTTATGAGCGCCGAAGCGACCGTACTGTTAAGTGGTGGAATCGACTCCGCCGCATGCGCGTGGTTCTTACGGGACCACGGATATTTCGTTCGGGCATTGTTCGTGGACTACGGTCAGAAGGCTCTGCTGTTTGAGAGACGCGGCGCGGAGGCACTCAGTTCTGCCATGGGGATCGAGTTGGATTGCGTTTCAGTGGTGGCTCCAACGAAGTTCGGCGCCGGTGAGGTTACCGGACGAAACGCATTCCTGGTGTTCGCGGCTTTGTTGGCCAGCCGGCCGCGCGCGGGCGTTATTGCCTTGGGAATTCATTCCGGAACTACATATTACGATTGCTCCCCGGCATTTGCTCTAGGCGTTGATCGTCTGCTTGCAGAGCATACTGACGGCCTCGTCCGCCTCTCGACACCATTCATAACTTGGAATAAGAAGAACATATTTGATTACTATAAGGCTTCTGGATTACCTATCGATCTAACATATAGTTGCGAAAACGGACAAATGCCGACTTGCGGGACATGTCTCTCGTGTCTCGACAGGAGAATGCTGGGTTGCTAAGGCTAGCCGAAAAACGCGAGGTCAAGTTCGGTAAGAAGCTCGCGATTGAAACTCCGATGCTCGTCCCCTCATTCTCCAGCCGCATTCCGGAGATTGAAAAGCCATTTAGGGCGAGCGAGCAGTTCGTCGATGGCCCTATACTGATCAGCGCCTATGACGTGAAACATGGGCACTTGTCGCCTCCTTACGACTTCGGGTCTGCAATTTTTCTTGACAGTGGTGGATACGAAACCGCGCGAATAACGGATCTATCCGATGTAGGAGATCAGACTCCGAATCCGATTGTGTGGCCCGAGGAGGATCATGCCAAGCTGGTGGCTGGCTGGAGTCCAAAGGTGCCCTCTGCGGTAATCAGCTACGACCATCCCAGCAAGCGGCATGCTCTAGAGGAACAGATCCGCCGTGCAAAGAGCATGAGGCTTTCTCGGGAGGACATAGTCCGGGAGATACTTCTAAAACCGGAGACCACAGATCAGAACTTCATCCAAGTGGATGCTGTGCTCGAGAGCATTCGTGAACTTGCCGGGTTCGGCGTTATTGGCGTCACGGAGAAAGAAATTGGAAATTCGGTTCTGCAACGCATGGTTCATATCGCAAAGCTTCGCCAAGCGCTGAACAAGATTGGCCTCAATACGCCCATCCATGTGTTCGGGAGCCTCGACACCGTTACGACGCTGTTCTATTTCGTGGCAGGCGCGGACATCTTTGATGGGCTTACTTGGCTTCGGTATGCGTTCAAAGAGGGTCGTACGCTTTACCGACAGGATTTCGGCATTTCGGATCTCGGCATTTTTACAAAGGCCTACAAGATTGACGCGCTGTGTTGGTCTCGGAACTACACCTACATGGCTGATATGGAGCTAGAGATGAAATGCTTTCCCACGAGTCACGACTTTCATGTCTTCAAGCACCACGGCGAGCCCCTTAAGCGGGCTTGCGAGAGCATCGAGGCGGCACTGGGGGCGTAATGGGCGGCGGAGGCGGCAGTTCCTACACGGGTTGGACGTCAGAGAGGCTAACCGAGGTCGTCCGCGAGGAAGCGGCGAAGGCTACTGGCCAGTTCGAAGTCGAGGTAGCCGGTCTCCTTTCGGATCTCTTGGCCGGGTACGGCAGGGACGCGGAGCTCGTACGCGAGCGATTGGACGAAGCGAAGGAGGCACTAGAGGAGGAAACCGAGGCTAGCTTCGATACTATGTTTGGAGGCTCGGTCGCCAAGCACACGTATGTTGATGGTTTGAGTGACGTCGACACGCTGCTGATCATCAACAGCTCGAAGTTCAAGGACCAGTCTCCTCCCAAGATCCTAGAGCGCGTCCAGAGGATTCTGAGGAAAGGTCTTCCCGAGGACGTTCTGGTCGATCACGGCAAAATGGCCGTATCGATCACATACCCGGACAAAATGGTGATCCAGTTACTTCCGGTGCTGAGGACTAAAGCCGGGCTGAGAGTGCCATCGGTTCGGCGTAGGGGCTGGTCGGACATTGATCCCGATGGCTTCAGAAGGGCGCTTACCAAAGTCAACGATCAGTGCGGTGGAAAGCTCGTCCCGACCATCAAGCTTGCGAAGGCGGTAATTGCAAACATGCCCGACAAGTATCGTCTTACGGGATATCACGTCGAGAGCATCGCTATCGCAGCATTCAAGGGGCACAGTGGCAAGAAGACTACCGAGACGATGCTGCCGGTTTTCTTCGAGCGGGCGAGGAGCCTAGTGCTAGCCCCCATTCGCGACAGTACAAAACAGTCCGTGCACGTGGATGACTATCTGGGAGACGAGAATAGCTCTCAACGTCAAAGCGTCAGCCACCTACTCTGGCGGATCGCAAAACGCATGCGGAACGCCAGCGCTGGGAGGTCGAAAGCGCAGTGGAAGGCAGTCTTCGATCACGGGTAAAAACATGTCGACCCAAGAGTTCCGTGCGGAGCTCGAACGCATCCGCCGCGTATCGGACATGCTTGTAACCGGGCATGCAAACCTGCGCGATCGCTACAACCGCCGGGCCACTCTATTGGACCTTGCGGTTATGGCCCTTTCGACGTGGCTAACAGCGGTGGTGTTCATTGAGCCGCGAATCAACGTGAAATTGACTCCCTTCGGAATCGATCCTCAGATTTGGGTCGGGTTCCTGGGGATTTTTACGTTCTTCCTATCTATTGTTCAGTTGCGCGTCGATTGGAAGGGGCGAGCGGATGCCCATAAACGCTCCTTCGATCTGTACTCTGAGGTCAAGCGGGAATGCGGTTACCTTCTTGCCTCGCAGGAGACGCTGACGGCCGACAGCTGCCAGCGCGTTCTTTCGCGGTACGACCTAGCGACGGAGGTCGGGACGTCTCTTCCGGAGAGCGAGTTCTTGGCACAGAAGAGAAATCACCTCCGAAAGGTCGAGATCAGTAAACACCTCGATAAACATCCGTCGGCATCGATTTTGCTTGTGCGAATTAAGTTCTGGTGGCGCGACAACGTCGCGCGAAAGGACGGCAGGGGTGATGATCGCAGCTAGACCCGAGGTTGGCTTTTATCACATGGCGAAGGAGCATGTCCTAGCGGGAGGTTTTGCAGCGGAGGTGAGCTGGCAGCGGGAACGGGATTTTGGGGCTTTCTCTGAGACAGATCTATTAAGGGAGGCGGCTTGGGTGATCCTCTGTAGCGGCTTTAGGGAATCAGTTGTGCGACGGTGCTTTGATTTCATATCGCTGTGCTTCTGTGATTGGGAGTCCGCATCTAGGATCTGTAGTTCTGCCACTCAATGTAGGACGACTGCACTCGCGGGGTTCGGTAACAGCAAGAAAATAGACGCGATTCTCGCCACATCTGCGCTTGTCAACAAGGTTGGTTTCCCGCAGCTTAAAGGGAGCATACTACGCGATCCGATCCGCTCAGTACAGACGCTCCCATTTATTGGTCCGATTACAGCGTTCCATCTTGCCAAGAACCTCGGCTACAACACGGCCAAGCCGGATCGGCACCTAGTTCGCGTGGCTGCCGCGTTGGGTTACTCTGATGCCCACCTCCTCTGCAGTTCGATCTCCGTGGCTACGGGTGACCCCATTCAAGTAGTCGACTTAGTTCTCTGGCGGTACTCCGTGCTGTACCGGCAGAGTGGATCGCGTAGTTGCGCAGCCCTTGGTTCTCTAGGACCTCGGCTGCGCTCAGGATGACAACGTGATCACCATGGTCCATGAAGGGCGCATCACCGCTGCGGCATCATCACCGCCCTACCATTGCTGCGGCATCACCGCTTCCGCTCATGAATCTCGCTCAGGCTGGTCGCTGTGCTTCAGGACGCCGGTTCGGACTAACTCCATGAAGGCTACGGCGGCGCGGGGGAGGGTTCGATTGCGGTCGTGGATCATGCCGAGTTCGCGCCACAGTTCGGCGTGCTCCAGGCGCACGAGGCGGATTTCGCCGGAGAGGCTCTCTTTCTTGGAAAAAGTTTCGCTGATCAGAGACACGCCGAGGCCCGAGGCGACGAAGGTTTTGATCATGGCGATGCTGGGCAGCTCCATCGCGATTTTCAGTTCCGCGCGATAGGGCTGGAAGAGTTTGTCCATGATCTGGCGCGTGTAGCCGGCCTTCGGAAAAATGAGCGGCTGCCCGGCCGCCACGCTGACGGGAACGGCTTTGAGCCGGGCCAGCGGATTGGTGGGGCTGACGGCCAGCATCAGCCGGTCGCGAAAGATTCGTTCCACCTTCAACTGCGGAAGCTTCACGGGCAGCGTGACAATGCCGACGTCGATGAGGCCGTCCTGAATGCGCTCGACAATTTTGCGGCTGAAATTGCGGTAGATGCTGATTTGAACGTCGGGATAAAGCCGGCGATATTGTTCGAAGGCGCGCGGCAGAACATAAAGACAAGTCGCCTCATTGGCGCCGATGGCAAGCACGCCGCGCGGCGAGGTGCCCTGGTCGGTGACGGCGCGCATCGATTCGTCGCGGAGGGCGAGCAGCCGAGTGCCGTATTCGAACAGAACCTCGCCCGCCGGAGTGAGCCGCACCTTTTTGCCGGAACGGTCGAGGAGCCGTGCGCCATACTCCTGCTCAAGCTGGCGGATCTGGGCGCTGACCGCCGATTGAGAGAGAAACACCTTTTCTCCGGCGCGAGAGAAGTTGCCCAGCTTGGCCACCTCGAGGAAGGTGACGAGTTGATCGAAGTCCATATGAAAGTATCGCTGAAAAGAGTATCGCTTGTGTGGCGCGGGTTCCACCAGTGCGGTTGCGGCGCGTGAGGTGTCGCAGCGCTCAGGAAGGGCGCGGCGGCGGCGCGTTCGCTGCTTGAGCCGTTTGGGCCGTTTGAGGAGAACGCTGTTCAAGGCTCGCGGTGGAAACGGCCGGCGTTTGGCTGATCTCGACGGTTACGCGAATGGAAAGGAAGCCGCACTGGACCCGTACCGTGCGTTTGGCCAGCGAAAAGGACAGACGCAGAATGCTATACTGATTGAGTCTATAAATGGCGCGGGCTACCGCGCCGTGGCCGTCATTTCAGTCGGCAGTCGGGGAGTGGCTCAGCCTGGTAGAGCACCTGGTTCGGGACCAGGGGGTCGGAGGTTCAAATCCTCTCTCCCCGACCAATCTTTTCAAGCACATAAACGGCACTTCTGGATTTTCGTCTACAGCGGTGTAGGCAATTTTGAGGCTGAGGAATCCTTGGAGTTCAACAACAGCTAGGGCTTGATTAATGTCCCGGGTTCCTCGCACATGGAGGGAGTTTGAGAATGAGAGAACCAGGACTCGACGCGCGCCATCGCGACAAGGCAATGCCGAAAGCCGGGGAGATCCAGCAGAAACGCGCGGACACGCTAAACAAGAATCTTCCTAAGCCCATCCCGCAGTTCTCGCCGAACGCAACTCTTGGGACCATGCGGAAAGAAACCGGCAAGACAAGCGTGGAAGCCGTCCGGAAGGCCGCCGCCAAGCTACGATCCTAGGGCGGCCGCCGCCTTCAGGAGCCTTCGTCCAGTGCTAAAGGTTTGTGTCCATCGGATGATGAAATAAAAGCGCCGAATCTAAGAAGCAGCCGCTCAGATTGCAATTGGGTCACCGACGCGTTACACCCGACCAGTCGGCAGTGAAGTTATGTTCTCGAATCAAGTCGAGATGTGCAGGTTGATTGCCACCCTGCGGTTGAGCTCGCGGATTCCCTGGCGTTTCTTTGTATGATAACGTCCTTTATTAAGCATAACTGGCTATGCTGGAATTTCCCTTAGATCGAAATTCATCTCCTATGGCTCCCCATCGCCCCGTCTCGCCGGATCAGAAAGCGGCCGTCGGCGACAAATCCAAGTTCCAAGGCAATCTCCTCCTGTGGCCGGTTATCCGGTCTGCGCGCACGTTTCGCGTGTACGTGGTCGAACCTAAGGACTATCACCCAGCAGTGCACAAGAACATATTCAATGCAGCGATCACTGCCCTTGTCACTCCGGAGCTTACACTCATCGACGCATATGCAGCAGACGAGGGGATCTCAGAGGTCGATCCTTTCGACCTGATCACGTTTCCCGAAGCGTTCCTGCCAAAGGACGAACTTTTGTCCGCGCTCCCAAAAATTTCGGATCTTGATTCGATTGGGTGCGTTCACGTTGGCCTTCGACCAACTAAAGCTGACCCTCATTTATTCAGTGTGCAGGAGATCGAAGGCCTTGTCCGCTCGCTACGTGACATTCCGCGGGTTAATAAATCCGATTTGAATGCCTTTTCAAATTGGCTCCGAAAGCAGTCCGGCGACAAAAAGTTCAATATCGGTTGCCTCTTTACGATCGACGCCGACCACCAGTTGAGAATCTGCTTGCATCCGAAGCTTGTCCGCTCGAAATTTGAAGCAAGTCCTCTCCCCGAAGAACACATGGCAGAAGCGGATCTACTCACGTTGGTCACGCTGCTGCCCTCCGATAAAGCGCTCCTTTCCGTGACACTTCAGCCTCTGCTCTGCTCCGATGTGCTGCATCTTGACACTGACCGGCCGCAATGCTGGCCGCTCGAAGGAGTGAATACCAATGCCAACTGCTTCGGAGATTCTCCCCCCGACCACGTCGACGTCGTGTCCATAGCCACATGTACCCCGCAACAGAATGAGTCCACACCAATGGGCGTTCAATATCGAACATGGCATCAGGAGTACCTGGACTCATTCAGGCGCGCAGCGAGCGACCCCGCACTTCCTCGACATCACTATTCAACGTTTGTGCTCTCTAATTTTCAAACGTTTCCCGGGGCTTCTGCACCCTACGGTCTTTCGGGCGCGTTCATTCCGGTTCCGCTGCGCAAGGCTTTTCCGTTGTTTGTCAAAGCCCGCTCCTGGGGACGTTTTAGGGACTCAGATTCAAGCAACAGATGGTCTACGCCAGACGATGGTGCGGCGACGGGCAAAAAATGGTCGAGCTTCGGCTACGTAGCGTCCCTTGATTCCGTCGCGCTGGAAGGGTTGGCCCCTGCGCACATGCTTGGGTTCACTGTTCATAGGTTGCCTCGCCACACGACGCACTGGCGACCCGCCGAGGGCTTGGTCGATTTCCAATTGCGCACGGCCATGGACGATCCTGAGTCTGGCACAATGGTTTTCAGGAAGTAGGAGGTCTAATGGCTAGCGATTCCAAGAACCTCCGCGAGCGGCACTTCGCCGATAATTGGCTCGCTTGGGCTGCTCTGCGTCACTTCCTGTCAGCGCGTCTGGTTCGCGAACTGGCGTATGTGATTGTGGATCAGATGAGCAATGGCACCCTTAGTGTTGATCAGCTTTTTGATGAAGCTATTGCAGGTCCGGAATGGTTTGACTCGTGGCTGCTTCAACCGCTTGAAGTGCGCACGCCGCTCGGAGAATACCTTCAGCACCGTATCCAATCGATTGCTTGGCCGAGCGACGCAGAAATGGGCGTCTCTCCGGAGGTCAGCGTTCTAGCAGGGGTCATCCAACCTTCGGCACTCGAGAAATCGATCCGACTCGGAGCAGTGGATTTTGATTGTCCAGAACGACTATTGAACGAACTCCGTGTTACCGATCAACGGAGCATTTCTGTTCTCTCCGACGCAATCGCAACAGGCAGAAAGATATTTAGGTCCTCAACTTGCCAAGAGTTTTTGGACACTATACTTCATCGGCTCGTGTCCATTGAAGGCCCCCTGGCAGTGATTACTGTAAAGCACCTCGGCGATTTGTGCGCGGATGGCGATGCCTGGGATATGGCGTTCGCTCTGTATGAGGAAGCCGACTCCCGCATCTCCAAAGGAATAGATTCGGTGTGGGATGGCTTAGAGTCATCTCTGCGGGCAATCATCACACAGTCACGCGCCTCAGCTATCCGGACACTGAAGGGGACAGACGCGGCGGCGGATCTCCTTTCCAAGGCGCTTGCTGCCACTACCATTAGCGACGCTCCCCTTCTGCTCACGAACGCATCGCATGATGCCTTGGTGGCCAGGTATGCATCATTCGACAGGCGTGTGAGGCCCGAGCGACGGGCCGCGCTGCTGTTGCCGCCACTTATATGGGCGACACACAACCCATCATCTGCGCTTCAGGCATGGCTCGAAGGAGACTTTCATGACTCGCAACGACGGTTTTGGGCTGTGTTGCGGCGACAAATCGCCTTAGGTCTTGCCACAGAGAGCCGAATCACTAAAGCCCTATACGCACGAAGTGTTCTCGACGGACTTGTTGAGGATATTGCTCGTCAACACCAGCCCGAATTGTTTCACATGGCAATTCGTCTCCTCCTAGAGAGCGGAAATAGCACGTCAGTCGCTAAGATTCGCTGGACCGAGCAACTTATCAATACGTACGTGGATGAGCGCTGCGTAGACTTTGTCATTGCGCATGCTAAAGAACATGCGGGTTCATCCGTCGAGCGGCAACGGGTCGTCATAGAGCTCTTTCAGCATTGGGCTGAGCTGACTTCGCTGGATCAAATCAACGTCGCCGAGTCCATGCTGAAATACGTTGCTGCGCTCGCCCTCGAACTACCTACCTCATTATTCGCGCCGGAAAACATTGGCGGTCGAAGCCTAGAGGTGCTCCATTATGTAGCACAGAAGCGCCCGGAGTTGCGGAACGGGGTTGCCTCCGAGGTCGCTGAAGCGGTTATCGCAAAGCTTTCGGTTCCCACTTTTTGGACGGCGCGGCAGGCGGCTCTTGAAACCGCGCAAGATTATGGGGATGTTTTTTCACAAGGCAACTTCACGGCCATAATTCGCGCCACCCTTGATGGTCTGGCGAAAACCGACCCGGCAGCCGAAGCGTGGCCGATAGTGCGCCCAGCTCTTGCTTTTCTCGTTTCTGGTCCCGTCAAACGCCTTTCAAAATCGGTGCCAGAGCTTGGGCAGCGCATTGTCGACGCGGTTCTACGTTTCGGCGTGCAGCAAAAGACCGAGCACGCAAGGGTTCTGTTCTACCTTCATGATTTCGACTCTACCCTCCTTCGTGACGCTTCCGTAGCGGATAAGCTGCGGGGCCCTGTTATTGAGATGCGGCATCGAGCGCTCCAGAGCAACGCGAGCGATGCAGTCGAAAATATTCAAGCGTTGCTACTTGCACCGGTGATTTCGGGTAGCGACGGAGTACACGATGCATTGGATGGGCTCACCCGTATTCTTAAGTCCGTCAGTGGGCCCCGCATCAGCATTGCATTGCCGTCGGCGTATCAACCGTTACTATTGCTTGCAACCCGGCAGCAGAAAATCGCGGACGCCTTGTCGTTGAGCCTTGACTCATTTCGGTCCTGGCTCACGCCCATTCTTAAGCTCGTCATTAGTCTCTGGTCTCAGGCCAAAGATCAGCCGCTGCTGTTCGCTCCATTTTCCCTTCCCCCAGCAACGATACCGAGTTCCATCATCGTCCATAATTGGGCTTATGCGTCGATCCTTTTCGCTGAGTCGCTGCAGCAAGGCAGCCAACTCCTCACCGCTCTAGACGCCGCGAGGACCCAGTCGGTGCTAGCTGACCCAATTGCCCTAGCAAGAGCAACGCGGTCCGTCGCCGGAAGCGAACCAACGGTCAACCCGGCAGAGATACGTACGGAAAATCGCGACACATTTTATTCGATTCTTGGTCGACGTCTAGTTGTACTTCAGAGCGTCGATAACGAACAGGGGCGTCAGATCTGTAAGGCATTGCTGGATCAATGCTTCCGTCAAGGCCCACGCGACTTGGATGCAGCCGTGCTTTTATCAGCCTCGCGTTTAAACCTTAGCACATATGTTACACAGACCGATCGTTCTGATTACGTGAAGCGTGTGGAGAACGCTCGGGACCTGCGGATGACTCTCGTCCCAATTCTTGAAATGCTCGGCGTCAGTCCGCAGCCTCGTTAATTAAGGACGGGGGTCGATGCCCAGATTTGTCCTGCATAACCTGGGTTGACCGTCACCTTGGGACTCCACAGTCGCGAGCCTGTCTGAGCGAAACCAAGACGCAGGTCACTGGGTTCTGGAAAGGTTTGACGGCGCACCGCGCGGCAGGGACGGAACAGGAGTCTGGGTGCGGCTGCTGATCTATCTTGACAACCCTATGGAAAGGAAAACGGGCCGCGGCTGATCGCCATCTACGAAACGCGCGTGCTTTAGAACAAGTCTGACCTCCTCCGCGCAGTGAACTCAACTATGCCGTCGCCACTCGCCGACTCCGGCACACATGTGACCTCGTGCCGTTCTTTTGAAGGGAGAGTTATTCCGCATTTCCTCGTCATTCGGGCTGGAAAGTTTCCGAGGCGTCAGTGCAGGCCGTAAAATAGGATCGAGGATCAGACGACCTATGACCGAGCACGAGATCGGTTTATTGATGGGAGAAAACAAGGCTTTCATAGAGCGGCTTGCATGGTACTCCGTGGGCGTTGTTAATCTGCTTGCCGATATAGACCATCAGAACAAGACGATGGCGGATGTTCTCGGCACAGGAACCGCCTGCACGTGGAATGGTCATAGTCTGATTCTGACGGCTGAGCATGTGGTGGCCGAGAGGCGCAACCTGATAGTCTCGCTTTTCTTCTACGCGTCGCAGACGCCATTAACTGGGAAGGAACGGGCAAGTCGGAGAAGGTGGTACCGAGAATATCTCTGCCTGTTGAAAGGATTATCCGGTGCAGGGAACACGACTTGGCGGCTATCGTTCTTCGTGCCAACGATCTGGCTGCCTTCCGCATGCAGTTCTGTAACCTTCCGAAACAGCTCGCAACGAGTCGAGCGCTCAAACGTGAAGGGGCCCTCATTCTTCTCGGCTACCCGACAGATCGAATATCTCCCGTCGCAAAGACCAAGACCGCGAATGCCGAAGTTAGTTATCACGCGGTCAGACCGACCATACTCACAGGGACAATCGCAAACCCTCCGTCGAAGGCATTGTCATCCCAATACGACCCGGAGCGCGATGTGTTGATTAACTATGAGCCCAACGATCCGAAAATGAAGCCTTACGGATTTAGTGGAGCGGCAGTTTGGAAAGATCGTGCAGAACGCTCCGGGCACCTGTGGACTGCCGACCCCATGATATTTGGCGTGCAGACAAGAGCGTTTATGACCTCTCGGCTCTTGCAGGTTGTAGGTGCGCCCACGATCAAGGGATTCTTAGAAGAATCGTTATAGCTCGGTAACCAACGTTGCATACTTATGACCCCCGACGAGCAGCCCCAGCTTTTAACTGCCAACCTTGAACCCGATTTGCTTCGGTGGTTCACTTGAGCTTTGGGTGTATTGAAAGTAGCCAAGCACTGCATCCATTTTATGCAATAGCCGCCTGCGTTCGATTACGATTGCTTTGCTACGGTCTACGTGGCCGCGCTGTCCGAAACGTGAAGCGCGCCGCACGCTAACCACTGGATGATAAAGGTCAGCTTCCTGAACCCGAAAAGCACTCAGGTCAGTATTGGTTTCCTTTTCCACGGTATCTAAGATCGAATGGAAATCGTTGACCCACTTCTGCCCAACTTCATGCGTATTAGGCAGGTTTTTCTTAAGGGATTGCAATAGGAAAAACGCTTGTGCCAAATCCATGTATGTCCTCCGGTTCTACATGTTCGGACCAACGATTAGAAAAGGAACGCCTAAGGGCCATGCTTGCAGATTTCACCCGGTTGCTTCTCCGCCCAGAAGAGAGCCGACAAGAACAAGTGTGCCACAGCGTTTGCCACGTTTTACCTCTTTCCCTCTTGGCCTATTCTGTCTAATCGCCTTTTCTTCGCCCTTACCGATTTGTTCGCTCCAAAGACACATTGCTTTCCTACGGCACCACGTTCAATGTGGGGGAGCCGGCACGCAGGCCGCTTCGACAACGGATGCTGCTCCAAAGCATGCCTTCCGTCCGCCATGACGCAATCATCTCACCACGTGTCAAAGGCGATGCAGTCTTTTGTGGTGCACCTGTTCTAAGGCATCGCCGCAGCAGCACAAACAGCTACCGATACCCCGGAGCGCAATGACCCGGGCTCGCGCTGCAACCGGGAAAAGCTAGTCAGAGTAGAATTATAAGCATGGCGTTCAGCATCTTCCTAAGTTCCAGCGTCGATCCGGAAGAGCAGGCTCTCGTTTGGCGCATTCAGACACTAGCCGCTGCCCAGGGCATCCAAGTCTTTGTTCCCCCGAGGAATAGCCTCAGCGACTTTGCCCGGACTCCGGTTCTTCTGTCGGAGGAGCTGCGCAAGGCCATTGATGCATCAGATTGTGTTCTTGCGATCCTAACTCGAGGAACGGGGCCTGCGGTGCAGAACGAACTGAACTACGCCCTGAAGAAGAGGAAGCTCATTATCCCCATTGTCGAAGAGGGCGTGGGGGATGAGAACTTCTTTCGAAAGTTTCAGCGCGTCTTCCACTTTTCCCGGTGGGAGGCAAACCTCGGGCGCGTCGATACGGAAATATCCGGATTCTTGCTACAGCAGAAACTGGACAAAGATCTGCGCCAGGGCTTAGGTGTGCTTGCGGCCATCGGTATTGGGTTGTTCCTCCTGGCTGGCCTTTCCAAGAAATCGTGAGAACAGCGATCATCGACAGCGGTCCGCTCATTAGCCTCACTCATCTCGATCTCGCTGAGGCCCTCTCCTTATACTTCGACACCGTGCTCGTCCCGAAGGCTGTTCAGATTGAGGTCAATCGCAAACATCGCTTTCGCTACCGGCTGAACAAACTCTATAAGACCGGAATTTTTGCAAGCTGTAGATCGGCCGATGAATGGAATGTGCAACTCCTACGTCCGCTGGTAGACGAAGGGGAAGCGGAGGGACTCATTCAAGCGCAGGAGGGGCACGCAGCGGCCTTCATCGGAGACGAAGTGAGAGCCAGGCAAGTCGCTCGGGATATGGGTCTGACGCCTGTGGGCACGGTGCGCATCCTGGCTCGTCTTCAGTTGGAGGGTTATGTGAAGGATGTATGGGCGGTGATCGCCAAGCTCCAGAAGGACCTTGCATTTCGGGTTAGTGATGAGATTGTACAGAAGGCCATCGCGCGCGCTCCCGAACCTATTTAAAGGTGTTCGACTCGACCCTGACTACCAAGGGTTCGACAATCGAAAAACACGCCTCGTGGACGGGGAAGCAAAGGTGATTGGTATATGCTCTGCATCGATCCCCGTCTCGCTGATTTTCGATTGCCCGTCCTCTGAAACGGATATTTCAGCCTGCTGCGGAATAGAACAAGAGCGCCCGTACACGATTTTCATGCTAAGCGGAAGGTGCGCGATTGGCACTGCAATTAAGTTGATCAACCCCTGCTCAGTGGACATTTGCACCACGTATTAACTAAAGAGACCCTTCTTTCCACCTTGACTTCACACCCCCCCTGCTTATGCTTTAGTTATGGCTGGTTGGGCGATAGAAAAGGTCGGAATCAAAAACCACAATCCTATTGCATGGCATCACTTGAACGACATGATATTACCGGCAAATATTCAGAAAAGATTGAACTACAGAAGGAGTTGAAGAAAATAACAAGGGCAATAATGGAACTAGAAACTGAGATGAAATGGGGTTCTCCCAAAGCCTCAGGCCCCACCGACATCCGAATTAGGCTGATCGAGTTGCAAAATCTTCAAGCTGAATTAAAGAATCGGTTGTTTCGGCTCGATCCCAGCGAATAATCCGCGACTTAAAGTGGACAGAATCAGTCCTAAAACCGGAGCATCTTTGTTCCGCCAAGGACCATGGCGAACAGACAAGAGTTTGGGCTTAAGAAATCACAGAAAGGCTTGTGCGAATGATGTAGAATTTCTTCTCGGCTCGGCGACTCGCGATTGAACAGTTTGATGTCCCGGCGTCTCGGGTGAGCGTGTCGCAAACAACTGGGAGACGTGAATCGTGCGCGTGCGTATCGCAGCTGAGTCATTATCCGCTGGTGCGGCGGCCGCGTTGGTGAATGTCTGCATTATTTGCGCTATAACAGGCGTCGCCGTGACCGAATTCAAGATCTCACAGACGGCCGTCCTCGTTGCCTGTTTGATCGTCGGATTGGCAATCGCGTGGTGGGACGGGTGGCAGACCGGTTTTTTCTTGTCACTAATTCTCTGTGCCGTGTGTGCTCCAGCCATCAGTGCAGGCAACTTAGTTGACCATCCTTCTTTTGTAGTATTGGCTGCAATTCTCGGGGCCATTCTGCACAGGTTTCCACGAAGCCTCGGACTATCTTCACTGGCAGTGTTGGTTCTTGTCTCGGTCTTTCACTGGAGGTTTTTGGTGGAGTTTGGGTTGCCGCTAGTTGGAGTCGCGGCAGCGAGCTTTGGTCTTCGAAGAGTCCTGCAGAGATTAACGTTCTCGTTTCAGGAAGCTAGCGCCATGGCTCGGCCCCGTTCGGTGATAGCAGCGTTTGCGATCGGCTACATTCTCATCGCGGGATTCTTTGCCTTGCTTTATACCACTTTGGACTATTCCACTCCACGGGGTTCTTTTAAAGTCAGTCTACCAGATGCGCCACTCCCCCGGTCTCATGATGGTGCCGACCTTTCGACTTCGGATCGTGAGAAATTAAGCCTGCCCCTCTCATCCTATTTTTCTCTGTTGACGATTTCCTCCTCGGGCTGTAACGAGGTGACTCCACGAACTAATATTGCTAGGTTTGCCATGTGTCTTGAGGTGGTAACAGGAATGTTGTGGTTCACTGTTTATCTTGCTCTTTTGCTGAAGTCATTAGGGAGTTAATCGATGATATCAAAGAGCTCGACGACCTCCTTTGTTATGCGTGTTGCATTGTTCAGCGCTGCTTCTGCGGTGCTCGGGTTTGTGAAGCTTCCAAGTACCGTAGGTTCGATTGCCCTGGATTCCCTCCCAGGGTATTTTGTTGCAGCCTACTTTGGCCCCTTGACCGGAGGAACTGTGGGCGCATTAGGCCACTTGGCGTCCGCTATGAGCGCCGGTTTTCCCCTTGGCTTTGGGCACCTTTATGTGGCTCTGCAAATGTTCGCTTGGTGCGCACTGTTTGGCGCGCTAATCAGGCTAGTCGACCGGCCGTGGGCGCTCTATGTTGCTGGCGTTGCAGCCATTTTTTGCAATGCGATCATAACCCCGTACCTATTGGCTATCTTTCCAATATGGCGTCCCTTGCTAAAACCTTTAATAGGATTCTTGCTTTTTGCCGCTACCGTGAATGTGGTGGCTGCTGTCCTGCTTTTTCGAGTCTTAAGCAAAACACGAATGCCGGGGCTATGAAACTATGTCAGACGACTTGATGGTGTGTCACGGTTTTTTGCTGGAAACGGAATTTGCCTCGATTCGTTTAGTGAGCTTCACCCTGCGCAAGGGAACTATCATCC
Source organism: uncultured Acidobacteriaceae bacterium (assembly GCA_963791085.1). Taxonomy (GTDB): domain Bacteria; phylum Acidobacteriota; class Terriglobia; order Terriglobales; family Acidobacteriaceae; genus Acidiflorens. The sequence continues at coordinate 389,548 of CAWBQG010000002.1, forward strand.
AGCTGTTTGGTTTATCGGACTCCGGACTTGACGACGTGTTCTATTCGCTCTCCGGCCTGCTTCCAGTTTACCGCGCCAGCCGGCCAGCCCCGGATGGACACGTTAAGAGACTAAATGCCGTCGTTCCGGACTCCCTGAGCAAGGGGCTTGACTTTTGCGGACGGCCGCTGTACGACATGACGCCATCGGAAAGAGCCTCACAAATCGGCTGCATTTACGAGGATCCGGGCCTCGCGATTGTAGGAGAAACAGTTCTTGAAGATTTCAGATATTCGTTTGCTGCAATTGGCAAGGACTCTCCTAATCCGCAAGTGCTCATGAGATACGGTTTGTACAAGAAACTTGACCGGAGTGTCGACATTCTCTCGGGAGGCGAGCGACAAAGACTCAACTGCGCCTCGGCGTTAGAGATAGAACCAAAATTAATAGTTGCTAATTTCACGAATGCGAACCTAGACCATGAATTCATGGTCGATATCAAACGTTGGTTAGTTGATTTGGCAAGATCGGGTACTGGCGTCATCGTGTGCGGTTTGCGGCCTAACGATATTCAGTCGATGCAGTTCAGCCTAAAGGATGGTGTATTTGCTCCAGCGGCGCCGGATCCTAGTCTGTTCCCGTCGTGTGATGCCGAGCGGGAGAGCCTCGCGGCTTTGCTCACGGGGCGGAGTCACACGTCGCGGTCTGTATTATCAGTGGATACGATACGGCGACCACAGATCACGGAACCCGTTTCATTCGAACTGTACGAGCACGAAGTTCTCTTCATCCATGGCCCGAACGGCGTGGGGAAGACCACACTCGGTAAGATACTGACCGGCCAAGTGTCACGGCGAGATTATGCTGGCAACTTTGTCCCCCATGATGGGTTGTCGCCGGTCAGGAGCCATCAGTATCCTGAACGAACGTTCATTCGGAGCACCGTGCGGAAAGAGGCGGGAGCGTGGATAGATCTCCTGCCCCTGATCGGCTTGTGTGAACCCGAGTTCAATGTTCATCCAAGATGCTTGTCGCGAGCCAAGCAGAAACTGTTGAGTATTCTCATCACGCTAGCCGCCTCGAAAGGATACGCGATTCTTGATGAGCCGACTTGCGGCCTGGATTTTCCATCGAAGCGCACGTTTGTCAATCTCGTAAATCATTTTAGCGATCTTGCAATTTTAGTATTTACGCATGATGAAGCACTGCTAAATATCAACAACGTCGCAGGCGTGCGCTACCAGGCCATGGGAGGTTAACATGATTTTTGGGATGTGGTGCATTGTCTGGATCGTTATGGGACGTAGTGCGCCCGCACTAATTTTTCCCATTGTTGCGATAGTTATTCGAGCAGCATACCACCGCAACTTGAAAGTCGCGACTGGCCCCAGTCTGTTTGTCGCCGCGTGCGCCTATCTTGCATATGTCGTCACTCCCGGTCAATCACCAGCCGACGCTCTGCTCAAGTCTCTGACATTATTTGCGTTTGCTGCCCTAACCACACACCTAGCAGTTACCTACAAAGGATTGAGGACAGACCATTTTCCTTTGACGGTGGCGATGTATCTTCATCAGTACCCTCGCTGCGTGCGCATCGTAAAGGAACGTCTCGACGACTTTATGTATTCAATGAATGCGCGAGCGCGGTTAATGCCCGGCGGGAGCCTGCAAAAGCTGCAGATATATGGACAAGCGATAGTTAATTTTTTTGCCGAATTGCTCCGCGTTGATGGCCAATTGCAATTGATCGTAAGGGCGCGTGGTCAGTTCCCACACCCCAAAACCTTCGAGGATCGCACTCTGGCCTCGCGGTCAGACTGTGTCGGCGACGTGTTGCTGCTGCTGATAGCACTCATCTTCGTCTCCGTCGGGCCGGATAAAGCAATCCCAGATCCAATTCTTGTCTGGTTGCAGCCGATTAGAAATGTACTTGCATGAAATGTTTGTCAACGGCAGTGGCCGCTAGTAGGAAAGGAAAGCAATAAGTGCTCCTGAACAATGCGGTGAACGCAATTACAAGTACTGTTAACCCAGAACTGGAAGCAAAACTGCGGTTACATCTCCACAAACAGGCGAGACCGCTAGGCAGTCTTGGCGTGCTCGAAGAACTGGCTATAAGATACGGTATTATGCGGGCGATGGAAAAGCCCGTACTTAGAAAGAAAGCTCTAGCGATATGTCTGGGCGACCACGGGATCGCATCAGAGAATGTAAGCGCTTTCCCATCCACTTTTACGCGGCTGTTTGCAAAAGTTCTCGCCGAGGGTGGCGCTGCGATCAACGTCTTCTGCGATCAATGCGGGTTCAAGTTAATCGCCCTCGACTTTGGAGTGAATGGGGCGGTTCCTGAAAGCATGGTGGACGCTAAAGTATCACTAGGGACAAGGAATTTTTCGCGCGAAGCGGCTATGCCCAGAGAGTGCGCTGTTGACGCCATAGAACGGGGAGTGTCTTTAGCATGTCGAGACTTCCTTGCGTACGATATCGTCGCCTTGGGTGAAATGGGAATCGCCAATTCTAGCTCTGCTTCCGCTCTACTGTGCGCTTTTACAGGCTATCCTCCTACCAACGCCGTTGGCCCAGGGTCAGGCGTGTCAAGTGACGTTGTGGCCCGGAAGGTCAGACTCATAGAGTCGGCGTTGGAACGGCACAGCCCCAATGCAGAGGACCCAATTGGAACATTGGCTGCCCTTGGAGGATTCGAGATTGCGGGCATTGTAGGATTGTGCTTGGGCTGTGCGCTAAACCGAATTCCAGTTATTTTCGACGGCTTCATCTGTACCGCCGCGGCCCTTGTCGTACAGAAACTGTGTCCCAGCGCTTTGGAATACGCTTTTTTCTCACACCGATCCTCGGAACCAGCTCACTTAACTATGTTGGAACATCTAGGTGCCGAGCCAATCTTCGACTTGGGCATGCGACTCGGCGAAGGAACTGGCGCGGTCCTCGCTGGTAGCCTCGTCGAGTTGGGCGTAAGCATCTTCAACGGCATCTTCGATCGCGAGCACGTAATGAGAATGCAGCCATCGATTTGAATGTGGGGATCGATGGTCTCGATGGGATTCCAGAACGGTCTGCACCGCGCTAGGAACAATCAGTTCGCGACGCGCACTTCTCTCGGGGGGCACTCGCGTATACTGCCACCGTCTACACCCGAGGTGTATGCGCCGCCACAATTTCGCCCACAGCGACGATGGGAAACAAACGCTCTGGTGCTAGCTGCAAAACCTAGGCACCTTAGCCCAAGCCAGGGGGCCGGGTTTGCCGGGCCCAGCGGCGATGCGGAGTTGAAGTTCCCCGAAAAGGAGTCTTTTCAACCACATGACTGTTACTTCTGGATTTTTCATCACATTTCTTGCAAAGGAATTATCCGTTGACCGACCCCAGAAGGATTCGCCTCAGCGGGCGCTGCGTCTCAGCGGGCGGGTACGGCTCTTCGGGGAGGCGGGGGCTTCTTGATGCAAGCACAATGAGATTGGCTTTCTGCCAAGATCTCCGAAGCCAACTTTTCTACGAATCATCTGCTCGACACTGAATCCAGCCCGTTGACCCACGCCTGCCAGTTTGGTGATTGCGGATATGAGACCTGGATTGTGTGTTTGGTCGTCCATGAGAGAAAATCGCATGGAAAGCGGTGGACGCGGTGTGACGGCTGTCACGAATGTGAGACTCGGACAGTCACCAAAGTCACCAACGCATTCGTAGGGCTGGCAGGCAGGAAGGAAGTGGGCTACGTTGAAATTCGGTCAGACCTCACTTGCTGTTGAGCGGCTTCAGAAAATGGTGGCGGCTCAGTTCGCAGCGGACCCCATGTAGACGTTTAGAACGCGATCAGCAGGGAGGCGAGTGCGGGGTTAGCGCGTCTCAATACTCGCTCGTCAAGTGGATCACGTTGTTCGTGAAGTAGCGCTTGCCCCGCGAGAAGTCTGAAGCGATTGCGCGTCTTCCCGCGTTAATCTGGGATACGCAAGGCGAGATACTCTATTACTCAATCCGCCGAAAGCGGCCCCTTGCATGATGATGGCCCTCAGTCGCCTTGCCCAGCAGGCAGAGTCTTCGGCAACAATGCAAAACATCCCACGGCTCACTGTCAGGGATTTGATCGGATATTTCTTCGGCTGACTGCTCACGGTCGGACAGCGCTTCTAGCACTCGCTGCAGGAGTTGTTCCTCGCCTTCTTCGACCTCGTCTGTCCACGACTCACCGTATCGCGCTCCAAGCAAAAGAATGTTATCACGCCATATAATGAAGTGGCTCTTACAATCGGTGTCGCGCCATACGGATGGGTAAATGCTCGTTCCCTTAGGCGATTCATATATGCGCCATGCGGGACCGGCGCGCCGATCGAGATTTACAGGCACTTCGGCACCGCACCCGCAAGGACAAGATAGGATCAACCAACGCGGCCCTTGCCGATCCACGATTACCGCATCTCCCGCGCGCTTCAAATGTGCACTCGCATTTGCACGCGAGCCCACTCTTGCTTTGATAGAAAATCGTTTATTTATCATCGTTTCGCAGCCTTAGACGGGCGCATCGTTTTACTTAAAGCTAGTGTTGTCTTCGGAGCTATGTCGCGCAGAATTTTTTGACCAAAGAAAAATGCGATTGCGCGTGATAGGCTCGGCGCTTCGGCTTCGAGGCTCTCATGCGGATTGCAACCCTTGCGAATAAGACAAAGCGCGAGTGTCAATGCGTATTGGCCAGGCTCATTTTCCGCCGCCCAGCTCAAGGTCCGGATTTGGTTGACCGCATCGTAGTACCATTCTATGGGATCTCCTCGCCGGCAGAGCGTCGTCCCGCTGCATTTAAGAGCAGATTGCTCATAAAGTGGCTCCAGCAACTTAACGAGCTCGTTCGGTTTGAATCTCTTCTTTTCGAGATCCTTTATGAAGCCTTCGACTAAGAACCCTCCTTCCAAAGACGCCGGGTCGTAGGTTAGTGGATAGTGCTGTTCCAATTTCTCAAAATCTATGAGGATGGCATCGCCGTGGCGAACAAGCACATTCGTCGCATGCATATCACCGTGCGCCGGTGCAATCAGCGCCGAGGTATTTGCATGGTTCTCAAATATCACCTTTAGCGGCGCGACGTCGGTTTCGCCTCCAAGATCACGAACAATTTCTGATCGAGTGGGAGGCAATGCGATCAGGGCATCCGAACCCTCGACGCGCCACTTTTTCTCCAGGTGACTGCTCAGCGATTGATTCGTGTCGAGACTTTTCTGTTTACGCCATCCACCAAGCGTCTTGTCGAATAAATTCGAGATGGCATGCCCACTACGCGCTCCCCGTGCGCATGTTATCAGCGACTCTGCACCTTCTACGAAATCGCCCACAAGGATTCCCTGCGTAGCTCCGAGATTGCAGCGGTCCAAGCGCAGGCGCGGCCGCAGATGAAACGGCACATAGTCAGATATGTGCCAGATATATTTGTCATACTCGTCTACGACTTTCTTCCGAGGGCCGATCTTTACGAAATATAGATGCGGGTAAGCAGCACCCGTCGCGTTCCGTTGCACCAATCCCGCTTCTAACGACGCGTACGCTTTAAAGACGGGCGCACCAGACATCCCGGCATCAAGCAATCTCAGTCGGAGTTCCGAGCAATTCCAGAAAGCTCGTTTGAGCAACATAACGCGCTCCGCGTGCCCGTCAGGCCCAAATCTGTGCTGAAGAAAATCTTCGTCGAATCTCAAGTCAAATTTCGGCGATGGACCGGCGGGTCGATCGCAGACCAAAGTTGCGAGATCAGGCCATAACAACGCCGATTCGGAGATATAAACGCACGGCATCAGGAAACCATTCTTTCTTTCGCGACGGTTTTCCGGTATCGTTTGCCATTCTTCTGGTCGAAGATTCGCCACGGGAATCCGGCCTTCTAGAAGGGCATTAACGACCAGCTTACGAGGAGTGTTAGTAAGTGTCTCGTCTGTGGCGGGACGAACATACACCCGAACATCACGGTCCAGCAGGTTAGGAACGGTCGCTCCCAGTTCTCGAGGCAAAGCATTGAGCTTGCCTGGATCCTGCGTCCAAATCACCGCATCCAATTCGGCAGCGTATTCAGACTGGCGAAGTTTCTCCAGCGTGCACGGCTCGCATTCAAAGTTCCGCTTTTTAAACCAGTCCAATTCCTCCGCTTTTGGCAAGCTGTCGACGAAAGCGATTTTTGCACGAGGTGTGCCCTCCGGCGAGATTTCGCGTATCGCCATCTCAGTCGTCCCTCGTGAACAGGAGTTGCGCGTCTCCTCGTGCGAGAACGCCCCGTGAAGAGCAAATATAGCAATTTGGATTTCTGGTGAACGATACGACCCGTAGCGATGGAGCGCGCCCATTGTAAAGGATGTGTCGGCCGTCGCTCGGAACACCGACCGTCATGGCGAGAAACATCGTCATCGCGATCGAGGTCACGGTTCCATTGATCGAGATGACGGCCGGTGCAGCTTCATTTGCACCTTGGATGTACACATCCCGTTGGCGCTCTTCAGCGTTCATCATATCTCGCCGGACCTCTTCGGAATCCAGCAACTCACAGCAGGTGAAGCATGGCAGTCCAGGCGCGAGCGCCTGCACGCGGCCGTGGATGCCCGCGATGTGACCGTCGCTTGCCGAGATGACTGAACCCACGTCTATGCATGGAATGAGGTATTGATAGGCAATCTGTTGAATAACCGCGCGACTTCCGTGCGAATCGGTACAGGAGAAGATGAAATCTGCACTCCGCAGTTCGCGGGCGAATTGCGTTCTTGTCACATCGCCCACGATAATGTGCACGACCGGATCGGATACGATCCGCGCAATCATGTCTGCAGCTACGTGCGTCTTGAAGCGGCCAATATCGCTTGCGTAGGCTCCGACCACTCGGTTCAGATTAGTCAACTCGATGCGATCGGGATCGAAGAGGATGAACTTGCGTACACCCAAATAGGCGAGCTGTTCGGCAGCTATGGAACCGGTGCCACCCAGGCCGACTATAGCCACAGTCAACGATTCAAGATGCTTGTGTCCTGCCGCACCCAGTGCACGGATCTGGCGGTCAAATTTCAGCGAGGCAGGCTCTTGAGCATGGCGCGGGTCGAATAAAACCTCCAGCTGCGCTCCAATGGAAATAACGCGTAACGGCGTCTTTGTGCCCAGACATCGTGCCCGCCATCCGCCGGCGCTGACCACTACGGCGGCATGCTTCGTATCCGGCGCGCGTACGGACAGGAATTTCGCCAGACGAATCTCGCCTTGGTCATCTGTCCGAGAGAACTCTGGTGGCGCAGACCCGGGGTGCGAGTGTACGAAAACGACGGACAAGTTTTCGCGGGCAGCGACTTTACCGATGTGAGCAATATAATCCGGCTTTAATTCCGCACTCAGTGGGCTGCGATCTGAATAGCTATCATCGTCGGGATACTCTATGCGGGTGACGATTAGACGCTCCAGGTCGTCAGATGGAGCTACGCGGGACGCTAGCAGGATGGCGCATCGCTCGGTCTCTCTTCCCACAAGTTCGCCGGCAATTCGGCTAACGTCACCATCTTGGAGCCTAAGCTCGATCATCGTGGTGGACTCAATCGCTGAATGATCGCCCGATAAAAATGTTCAAGCCGACTGCGGTTCGGATCCCACATCTGAAGGTGCCAAGAAAACCATGTCAGAGGTCGTCCAGGAGTGAGATCGTACGGCAGCGGAGTTCCTTGGTTCGCGTTCTGCGGAATCGCGCCATTGGAGAGGTGCACCGGCGGAGAGACCCAGAAGCAGTCCGGCTTAGCGGCAGGGTACCCGGGAGGCGCGACAAAAAGGATGTCAACTTTCCGAGGGTTCCAGCCGGTCGGCAGGTCGACGCCTTTGATCGTGATGAGATACGAGCCATCTGCACGACGCTGAATGTCGGCGTCCTGATTCTTGAACTCCTGTAGATAACCCTGAAGTTCTAAAAATTGTTCGCTGATCATTGGAAACCGAATGTCGCTGGTGGGACAGCGAAGAAATGCTTCACACGGTCAGTAATACCCACGGCTTCACCGTCGCCGATGCCCCTGTCCGGCCTATCACCCTCCTCTTCAAGGAAGAGCTGGTAGTTTGGGGCGACGTTGGCAATCGCCTTTATCTCAGCTCCAGTGAGTGCCGTCTTGGCGGTTTCGTAACGCTTTGCATCCACAAAGAATGGGTGGAGTGATTTTTTTTCTTCAGGCATGCGGTGCTCCTTTTGCGGTTTTCATTTGTTGTGTTTCACCTCTTCGAATTGACGGCGATTGGACCACACGATCGGTTGAGCCTCCTGAGCTTCGTGGATGCGTAGGTGTCGCACGAAATACGAAACCAAGGCGCGCCGGATCGTTTTGGATAGCCTTCCATCCACCATGCCAAAATCGCTAATAACAGTTTCTCTTTGGCTAATCGTCAGATTTGGATTGGGCTCAATTTCAACCACGAAATGAGTTTGCCATTCCACATCGTCTTGGAGATTCACGCTACTCGCGCGGCGTCCGTGAATTGCTTGGATACGCGTCAAAACGAAGTCGCGAAATCGAGAAGATCTGTGGCACCACCCGCGTGCATGCCAACGTGTGCCATCGAAGGCTAGCGAATGGGGGACAATCCATTGACGCGTCGGATCGGGACTACGCATCGACTGGTACGTCATGTCGATCTCTGTGCCATCGCGCATCGCCCATAGAATCGGCAATAATACTTCCGTGCGGACGCGTCGGACCGGTAAGGTTACAACGTCGCATGGTGGCCGAGCTCCCACAAAACTAAACGACGGCGAGATTGTTCCCGTAGCCAATCCTGAAAGTTCGTTGAGATAGGTCTGGGTGTCGGGCGCGATAAATAAGGGTGTGAATTGCTTTGTCGCACGATAGACCTTTTCGCGGCGGTCATATTCCATGTTGTCCTTCGCCAGGGCCATATACCTCGCAAAGTCCAGTGATGCGTGTTGAATTGAGACGTTGAAGTATTCCGCCACTTCGCCGCGGTTGATTTTCCCGTCCCAAAGCAAGCGAAATTCGATGAACTCCAGTCGCCGATCTTGACCCCAAGGCCGGGGGCGCGGGTCCTCTACTTCCTCTAAATCTTTATTTCGAAGCATCCAATTTTGCGATACGTCGTGTACGATGATTAATCATATAATACGACGCATGTCGGAATCAAGCCTAAAATGGGACTGCGCAGTGCAGTGCGTTTAGGGAACTCCAAGTTGTCGTTCGCCAATATTCCATCCGTCTCTAGAATCAATAGCTTGCGAAATTTCCTCAGGGGCTGCATTTCTGCTATGAATTTGATCCATGTTCGGCCTTTTGTGGCTTTGGTTCGCCGTCCTCCTTCGCCTATTTCGATCTCGCCAGACTGTAATGATTGAAAACCTGGCCTTACGTCAGCAGTGGCAGTGTTGCCGCGACGGCGCCGCCGTCCCGAGCTTGCGCCAATGGACAAGCTGTTTTGGGTTATCCTTCGTCGTTTCCGGTTTTCGTGGAAGGAAGCTCTGATTGTTTTTTGGGGGGCGGTTCAAGGCCCATAGTTGTTCGTAGCCGCGTTCAATGCCGCGTCCAATTCGGAGCGCAGAAAACGCCATGTGCTGCGCAGGCTTCAGAGAGTTTGTGCGCAGGACGCCGCGCCCCGGTCGCGTGGGACGGCGAGACAATCGAACGTATGCGGTTGCGAAGGATTCCATGCTCTAAATGCGAAGAAGGGACTTGCGACGCCCCGTGGAGTGCGTCCAAAATGTCGCAAGGAAAACGAAGGCGAGAAAGTTCAAGAAGTGTTGGACCGACTAGACGGGAACGTGGACGGCATGTAGTGGACAATTTTGTTTTCCACAGGAGAAAATGCTAAGATGCCACTCTACAGGTCGCCTTCAAGGGCATTATCATCCACAAATGCAACCGGCGGCCAGCAATTGTACGCTGCGGGTGCAATAATTCCATCATTTGTAACAGAGCGATGTTAATCGAACAGGGCATTCCATTGCCGGAGGAAGTGCACCCGTCGGGGCTTTACTGGGCCTACTGCATAGTTGCAGCTTTCGTGGTGAAGGCTGTGATCTCTTTGTTCATAGCGGCAAACCGCTACAAGAATGAAATCGAGAAACGTCACGGGCAGTTGGATTTGTTTCCAAAAGATAAGGAACAAATCACATATTGGCGCATATATGGTAATTGTTGGAATGGTGTTACGCCTCACAGCAGGCATTTTGACCTATGGCTGCCGTTCCTGATTGGGCTAAGTGAACTGATTGCCTACCCAGTGCTAATGAAAGCTGGGCAATTTAGTGCTATTGGCATATGGCTCGCGATTCGAGCAGGGGCAGGCTGGCGAGGATGGCAACAAGAAAGAACTTCCTATCCGCGATTCGTATTTGGAGCTATTCTAACCCTTGCCATTTCGTACTTCCTTACAAACTACGTGACAATAGGGAAGTCAGATTCCTGGGGTGTACATCACATCTTCTAGGTTCGCTGCCTTGCGCGTTTCCAGCGGGCTGTCGCAGCGTTCAAGGCTATTGTCCCTCGTCATTATTCAAAACGCACTAGGACAGGTGCACGATTGCAAAATGTTTCCAACGAGAAATAGCCTGCTGCATCCTACCGATGCTGAGATGTCGACATGCCGACGAAACAAATCGACACCGGTCCCTGAAAAGCTGAGAACTCGACGTTTGCACAAAGGTGATTCAGGCAGCCCGGTGATAGCGGTGGTGCAGTCCACCCAGGCGTTCCTGAGAAATTACCCGACCTTGCGCGGCGGAACGCATTCTGCCTGCCGGCGTTTGCTTGCTGAGCCCAAGATGCGTTCGGTCGTCATGGTAATAGGAAACATACTCGGAGAGCGGCCGCTTCAGATGGCGTTCGTTCAACGCGATCACGTGGTCGAGCAACTCACGGCGGCAGCTGCCGACCCAGCGCTCAGCCACACCATTCTGCCAAGGACATCCAACCGAGGTTCGCACCGGGGTCATCATCAGCGAGCGAATCGCGCTGGGCACCTCGAACCCGTATTTTGCGTCATGATCCAATACCAGGAACTTGGGAGCCGTCTCGTAAGGGAAAGCTTCTCGGAGCTGCTGGGCAATCCAACCGCTGGTCGGATGCTGCGTGACATTGACATGCACAATGGCACGCCGGTCGTGGCGGATGATGAAGAAGCAGTAGAGCACGTTAAAGGCAAGCGTCGGGACGGTGAAGAAATCCATCGCCGCAATCGCCTCACGGTGATTGCGTAGAAAGGCCAGCCAGCGTTTGCCCGGTTCGGGCTGTTTAGGCGCTCGTTTCATCCAGCGGGAGATCGTGGTCTCCGATACATCAAAGCCGAGCATCAGGAGTTCGCCATGGATGTGCGGTGCCCCCCAGGTTGGATTTTCGGCGACTATCTGGAAGATCAGCTCACGGATCTGTTTGGTGATCCCGCGGCCGCCGCCAACTCGTTTTCGAACCTTGCACAACATAGTCCAGTACAGCCGGAACCCCGCCCGGTGCCACCGAGCCACCGTTTCAGGCAGAACCAGGAAGAGCGCTTCCTCCCATCGAGACCAGAAGCGCCGTGTCACGACCCAGAAGATCTTGTCCAGCGGGTTCAGTCTTGGCTTTTTGTGCATGCGTTTCAGGACGACGAGTTGTTGGCGGAGGGCAAGGTTCTCCAGTATCAAGCCACGGCGACTGCGAAAAGTGCGAACGAGGGCCCCGAACCCGAGCCGAAAAAGGTCAAACATGGCAGCAATGTTATAGCAGATCGGCTTGCCGTCTACATTCCGAAGTTATTGATCTCAAAGGCAGATGGATTTGTGGCGAGAGACAGTCGCTAGAAAGGAGTAACGCAAGAATAAAGTTGGCCATCACCGTGCCAAGCTTGATGCTCTAGTTGACAGAGCCTCCGTGATGGTCGCCGAACTCACGTCGTGTTGGACGCTGGCTGGGTACCGTATGGCAATCGCACGGATCAAAGGCTCAGAAGCTGATTCCCCTCAGCGCAAGTCTCTCCGTCTCACAGTTGTCGTCACCGATCGAGAGCAGACACCACCATCGGCACTGGACTTCCCTGTGCTAATGCGCCCGAGCACGATCACCGACGATCCGGAAGGTTTCCTTGCGGATTTGGGCGGACTGCTGAGACAAGCAGCAGAGGAAACCGGGGTTGAAAGACAAGCGGAACCTCAGAGACTATTCAAAGCTAAAGAATATCGTGCAGCGGTCATTTCTGCGATGGCGCTTCTAGAAGCAAAGCTGCGCGAGTGTCTGAACAAGATTCAGTGGCCACAAACCAGAAGGCCGCTCTCGATGCGCTCGCTGATCGATCAGGCAGTGGATCAACATATCATTCCTCAGGAACTCAGATTCCGCCTTGATTCGTGGATGCGCACTCGAAACGAAATTGTGCATTCGTCCATGCTCATCTCGAAAGCCCAGGTTGGCGAGATCGTAGATGGGATCCTGAAATTAATAGCTCAAATGTAAGAGGAGTAACCCGGCGGCAGATAGCGCAAAAGAAGTAGATCACCCTCTCCTCTTTCGGATTGATGTGTCTGATAAATTCTGTTATCGGAAAGATCCTATCGAGAAGATGGTTGGGACGCATCGGGCTTACCGTATATAAGCTGGGCCTCTTTTTCTTTGAGCTTAGCGATTAAAGCGGGGGCGTTGTCGAAAACGTATTGGACCTTCTGAATATCGGGAACAGGGCGGCTCCGCCATTCTGCAAAGTGCGTATACTCGCGAATCTGGTTCAGGCTCTTCGTGGTCTCGGGATCTAGAGTGCCGTCGGCTTTTAACCACTTAATCAAGCTTTGAAACGAATGGTCGTTCTCCGACTGATCTCCTGTGCAAGGCGTAAGTTTGCGGTCTTCGCACAATGTGCGGAGAAGGGATCGAATTTCGACGCGAAATTGAACAAATTCGAAATAGGCGTCGACCCCATAGGGATTCTCCTTCGTAATTCTGTCGAGCTGAGAAGGCGCTGAGCTTTGCACTGCGGCGGCAAAGGCAATAACGGATTCGGCCTTTCCCTTGACTCCGCTAGGACCGACCTCGAACTGACCACCGCCGGGACCGAAGACTAGGCCGACCACGACTAGCCCCAAAGATAAGAGCGGATAGACATAAGCGTGGGGCCTTGCATCATGCTGCTTTTGAACCAAAGAACGGACGAACACAACAACGCCCGTTGCCGCAATAGCGGTTCCCAGGAGCACCCGGAGCCATAGAACGACACTCATGAAGGTACGCAGTATACTATGCCCTCAGAGTGTAAATCTTCTGAATTAGTTTGCCCAAATCTTCAGAGATAAATTGCCCCGTGAATTTCTCGTCCAGCGTGATGGGCAAGACGGACTGTGCCATTCGTTGATGACAATTAACGAGTTTTGTGGTTCTCTGGCTAGCAGGATTACGACCCATAAAAGAGGCAAAGAGGTTATGGGACGCGAGCACGATTATATATAAGACAGACGACCAGGTTTCTTTGCTCGCGTTTCCTTTGAAGCAATATGATTCTGATCGCGTCCGACGTGGAATCGCTGAAATCGGCATTGGGTTGCTGGGAATGGTTTGAGTACATCGCTACAGCAATCGTCTGGATTGGTTGTGCAGGCGAATATGTAGCGGAGTTTACATCGCTCGCGAAGAGCGAGGAATCTAAGAAAAAACTAGCGCGGCTATCGTTAATAGTCCTTATCGTTGGGATCGCTGGAGAACTGCTGGGCACGGTGCGAACATCGCAACTATCCGGACAGCTCATTGTAAACATAGAGCATGACGTTGAAACCGCCAAAACTGAGATGGCTAAACAGCAAGAAAGAGCGGCTCTCGCAGAGCGTGCAACGCTTGACCTGCAAAAGTCTGTAGCTTGGCGAACAGTCAACGAAGAACAAGCTGTCATCATTGTGAAGCAACTAGCAGGGAAGAATGTCCGAGGGGACTTCGTCGCGTGGAATTGGGATGACCCAGAACAAATGCAATATTTCATGCACATTAACAACGTGTGCCTTAGGATCAATATCGTCTGCGTGCTGCATCGAATGAAAAACCCATATCCCTCACCAGTTCCGCTCCCTGGATTATTCTCTTTCGCATATGAGGACGCCGACCAGACTTTCATAAATGCGCTGAAAGCTGCGGGTTTGGTTACAGGTCGGGTTGGCACATACGTGGGAAGCACGGTTTTCCCTGACAGCATCCGAGAGGGGATTATTATCGGTCCTAAGCCGAATCCGCTTAATCCAGAAGTGTGGCCTGAAACCCCGTCGCCAAACCCGTGATCTTGTGGACGCGCGAACGGCACCACTACCGCTTCTGGCAACAAAACAAGGCAAAACGTTTCTGGCGCACAAAGCGTGTACGCGTGAACATCGCGCACGGTTTTCCGGGGGTTGGGACCGGAAACTCGCTAGGTAGTCCGGCTATAATGGGTGGAAAATGGTGGAAGTCGACGACAGTGTGGTAAGCCCGGATGGGGCATTGAGAGTGACGCTCATAGCGCTCGATCCCCGGAAGGGCGAGGGCCGGATAAAGATAGAAGAATTGCATCGTGAGCGAGGGCGGTTCTACGTCGTGCGACTCAGGCGCGCGCTCGAACTGTTTTAAGACGTGCGATCAAATTTTTGTTGGTGAAATGCCAGGTTTCGGCTTTTGGCCAGATATCCTGGCCGCCGGAATTTATTGGCACGGTCAGTTCGGTCCAAATCCGGGACCGAACGGAGGAGGATGCGGCTGCGGTTCTGGCCCCCCAAGTCGGTAGCTTCCTGGGCGGCAATCGATCACTTTGAGGCGATCAACATGATGACATCGCGAACCCGCTCCCTTTTGGTTCATCTGTTGCCATTCCTGCATCTTTGTGCCTGTCTGATTATCGCGCTGGGCAGCCTCGAATCGGGATGGCAGTACTTGACGATGATCGATGCACCAGCGTCCATTCTAGTCATAGCATTGATCTACAACTTCAATCATCCTCTTATCCTGTTTGGAATCGTGGGAACCTTGTGGTGGTATCTGCTGAGTCGCGGAGTGGAGTTCTGCTGGGTGAGATTCTCCACTGCCATTCGAAGTCGCAAGGCCGCCGGTAACCCAGCCAAACAGTAACTTCCCCGGCGTGTTCTGGCCCGCCAATCCGCTCTGATTGCACGCGTTTCCCGACCTTGCTAGCGCTGCTATCTAGGGCCGACTGAGAGCCGGGCCGGGTACTCAGTTCTGGCAGCCGTCCTGAGGATTTTTCTTTTAGCTGCTGAGGGGGACGAGCCGCACCGGGAAGGTGCGGCTCGTGCTTAGGGTCAGGAAGCCGAGACGAGGGCGAACTGGGTAAGCAGGGCCTCCATCTTGGCGATGAGGGTGTTGTCGTTCGCCAAAACTAGATCGTGCGGAACTCATTGACTTTTCAACAAGCTAGCAGGAAGAATCGAGCGTCATGCTTGGCTTCCTTTTGGGTTTCTTTCGCATGGTCTGGCTGTTTGGAAAAGACCATCGCGGCGTTGTCTTAGAGAATCTCGCCCTGCGCCAGCAACTCTTCTGAGCGATTACTCCGTCGCGGGACTTGAGGAACATTGCGTCGTGGAACGCAAGGATCTTGCCGATCCTGTCCGCTCCTTCACTACTGAGCGGCCAGTGTTCATCAATCGGTTTCGGCTGATGAGTCGGTATCCGCATCGACTTCTTGTGATCATGACCGCCCTGAGCAATGTGAAATCTCCCGCTCCCGCTATCGGTGGCAGTCCGAATCGCATCACACAGTCGCTCATCGCGGCTCTCGCCGGGTTACAAGTGCCATTCCTATGCAGCGAGATTCATGAACTCGGCGAAGAAATTGTTGATTCCTACCTCTACCAGGTCCATCTCCACCATTGGCTTGAGACCAACGACTACGGTCGCTTCCTCGTGGACAACGATCTTCAGAGAAACGCGCGGACTGTGGTAGCCAGGAAATGATCTACTGATTACGGACGCGGATAGAATATTTGCGGAGCACAAGTCTGTGGTTGTGAAGGAAGTCTAAATCCGGGATTGTTCTTTACTCGTTAGGGAATTTCTGATGTTCGTGAAATCGAGAGTTGATTCTTTGAGGCATTTTGCAATCGTCGGAGGAATGCGGAACGGTCAGGGACAGAATCGCCGTCTGGCGCACAAAAAAGGGGCATCCAAGCCCCCAAGAGTCTTTCATCTCCGCAATTCTCTCGTTAGAATCTCACGGATTACATCGTTCATCGTCGTACCTTCTTCTGCGGCCCGCTTCCGCAACGCATGATCAAGCGTGGGGGTTAAGGAGAACATACGGAAAGTAATGTACTCAGAAGAGTCGGATGATCTGCTGCGAGCTGTGCGCCTCCGCTTGGCATTGCCGTTGGCGGAGTGGTTTCTAATTCGGACTCCCGCTTTCGGTGGCATTTTTCCCTCCAATTCATGCGGCTCGCCTGTCGACAATTCGGCGCAACCAACTGATTGTAAATGGTTTATCTTATTCAACTATATGGCTCCCCATGATCAGTGTCAAATGCCCGTAGCGGCTGGCCGTTGGTACCCTAGCCGTCTCGGACTCCGAAATCTGTGTTTAGATGCCTCTGCCTGTTTCGTCGATCTTCGATTCTTGCGGGTACTCTTGGCCCCTCGGGGTCGAGGGGCACCATGCGGATCTAGTCGCCGAAATTCTCCCTCTGGCTGGCGTCCTACAGAAAGTCCCGGGTCGACATCTTGAATCCCATGATTAGAACCCGGCTGGACGTAGGAAGTCAAATAGGGTTCGAGGATTCGATCTGCGAGCAACCCTAGGCACGTCAAGTTAGGAAAACCAGGGCCCTGCTGCAAGGCAGCCAACATCGGCGCGTGTAGTTTTGGTCTCAGCCCGCGAAGCGAGAGGTCTCTGTCGACCAAATTTTCGAGCTCTGCCGAGGTGCTTCTCATGAGAACACGACGGGCCTCTCCCGAAAAAAGGCCTCTGAACCAACGCTGATCGAATGACGTCGCGTTAATCACCCAATCGCATTCCAACGTGACCTGGCGGTTGGTCCGCCCGACCAGGAGCAGTTTCCCTGCACCGCTTCGCTTGATGCGAACCACATCAAGCGCATAATGCGTGACATTCTCCGCAGTATTGAGAATCCGTTTCGCATTGACTGAAAAAACGCCTCGATCGGTGCGTTGCAAGAATTCTCTCCGTTGCGCAACACCGATGTGTCGCCATTTCCCCGGTAACGAAAACAACTTGTTTTCATCATAGCTTTCACCGCGCGAAAATATAGTACCTTGGCGGTTTACTACGATGATCGCTGTTAAGGGTGAGACCTTTCTTACCAGAGCGACCACGATCGCTGCGGCCGTCTCGCCGCTGCCGATCACTGCAATCTTCTCTTCGTTGAGGCCTTGAAAGTCTTTGAGCCGATGCCAAAAACTCTGACCATCTAAGATGCGACCATCGTTCTGGAGTCCTGGAAGATTTCGGGGTTGACCGTGTCCAGTAACGACAAGGCCGTTTGCAAGCAGTTTCCGTGGTTTTCCTTTGGGGTCCCGGAACAAGATTTCCCATAGATTGCCCGCGCGCTTGATCTGAGAAACATCGCCGTATTGGATTTGCGCTTCAATTTTGTCCGACACCCAGTTGAGGTATTCTGCGAAACGTGCATGCCTAGGATGGGGGCGACCCCGATCAATCCAGCTAGAAAAGGAACCCTCTTCAATCAAGAACGACTGCCATGAAAGCCGGCTCATTTCCTTATTAACTACTGCCTCCGACGTATACGGGAAACCGACATCCTTCTCCGGCAAGGTGCACAGGATCTGATCACCATCGGTGTAGCCACATTGCCCTTTCCAATTCGCCGCCACGCAATCGCGTTCGAGTATCACGATCTCTGGAGAGTCTTTCCCAGTCTCTTGACGAACAAGATGCATGGCGCGAGCTTTGGCAGCGATAGCAATGGCTTTGGGCCCTGCTCCTATGATTGCCAAGCGCGGTCTGCGTTGATTAAGGTCGGTGCGCAACGATGCCTACGACTAACTGACAACATTCGAGTAGCGCACCAATGTATCACCGGCACGCGTGTGCAACAAGGTCTTATTGCTTGAAGACCACTTTTGTTACCGATCTTGGAGACCACCATGCGACAGTCGGTTGTGCTTCGCAAATATTCCGTCCGACAACTCGAAATAATTGAAAAGTCGAGCGGTTGAGCCAACCCATACTACATGGGAGAAGCTCAGTGGTTTCGGCGTTCAGATAGTCGATTTTTTATGCGAAATCCAACCTTGCTCGCCGGTACAATCCGGGTGGCATGACTCGACTCCGATCTTCGTCGCTGGCTGTACTCGCTTCTACCCTCTTGGGCCTGTCTGCTGAGTTGCTCAGATTCCTCCAAACTGCTGGCCGTTCCCGAACTTCACGCGCCGCCGAGGAGCTCATCTTGCAGCCCAACAACCTTACTTCTTAATAACGGCTGCTCATACTCGTCTCGCCGATGTCTATGCCGAGCTTGAGAAGTTCGCCGTGATGCGTGTTCCGCAGCACTCTGCCCAAGAGGTAGGAGCTTTCTTCACTCATGACCTTTTATTGTGCACTCACGGGAAACAGTTCGCTGTGACGAGCGCTCTCGCCGCGCGATCAAACTAGACCGCTGCGCTACGCCGTGCAACGCGACCGCCATCTCGCCGAGGCCTACAATTAATTGCAGGCGGCATATGGATCAGAATCGTTGGCTCAAAGAGGAACCATGCTGAACATTAAAATCATCCTTTGTCCTATCGATTTTTCAGAATTCTCGACAACGGCGTTTCGCTATGCAGTATCGGTAGCCGAACACTATCAAGCCAAGCTGGTGGTGCAGCATATCGTAGAGCTATGGCGATATCCCTCTGCTAGCTTTGCCGCTTCCGCGGCGCTCTATGATGAGTTCTGCCAGGCGATTTGCGAAAGCGGCAAGGAGAAACTGCGGGAATTTGTAAAGAACTACACACACGACGGAATTCAGCTAGAACTCGTCCTACAGCAGGGAATGGCCCCGGACTCCATTTTGTCGTGTGCGCAGGCGCAAAAGGCGGACGGAATCGTCATGGGAACGCACGGCCAGCGAGGGTATGACCGTTTGATGCTCGGGTCAGTGACCGACAGAGTGATGCGAGGGGCTTCCTGCCCAGTGCTCGCGGTACGCAACCCCCCGCGGGACTTGACGGCCGCAAGTAAAGACGGGCGCCACGTCCACCGCTTGCGCCAAGTTCTTTTCTGTACGGATTTCTCCGAGAATTCAGAGAGGGCTCTGAATTATGCGATCTCCGCGACGGAGGAGTACGATGCTGAACTTACTCTGCTGCACGTATTGGAGGACGTTCCGAGTCCGGCGAAGACGAAAAAGGCCATAGCGGCAGCGACGGAGGAACTCGATAAACTAATTCCTCCCGAGAGACAGAAGACCCTCAAGATTAAGACTGTCGTACGCATTGGCAAACCATACCGGCAAATCATTCAGTTCGCAGTGGAAGAGCAAATCGACATGGTGGCTATGGGGGTGCGCGGCCGTGGCGCCTTGGACCTGGCGGTGTTTGGTTCGACAACCTATCGAGTGATGCAGTTGGGGCCGTGCCCGGTCCTCGCCGTCCGCGTTTGATCTAACTTAGGGTTCGGGGCGGATTTGAAGGTCTTTGCCTTGCCCTATATTGGCTCGTAGGTCATGCGTCTATTTCTTTTTCGCTGCTCTCCACTTGGCCCACCGCGCCCGTTGAGCATCCGCGATTCTCTTCCGCGCCTTTGCCGACATGCTCCTGCGAGATGCTGGCGTCTTTCCAGAACCTGCCCACCCGCCCAACACCTTAAGCGCGGCATTCAGGCGGTCCATCTCTGCTTTCGCACGATCACGTTCCTTCCTCAACTGCTGGACAACGCCAGACAGGTTTTGCATGGGTTCCTCCTCGCGGAAGTATCATAGCAGGAGAGGAAAACTGGTAACAGGGGCGGGCGCCCTATCTCGCTTCCTAGCCGAGCGGCGAGTACTGAAACCTCACTCCAATCCCGCCCATAGTCCCGCGCTCATTTTATCGATTGCAACGCCGATTGGAGCCAGGAGAAAAGAAAGTTATTAACCTCGGGAAACTGCACGGAGAGCAGGCTGAGAAGTGGAATGAAAACAAAAGTTCCAAGCCGTACCCAGAAATCCAGCCCTAGTTCGCCCAATTTGGTATTTGTGATGCGGCTCAACGAGCCGGCCAGACCATTTTCCAGAGATACAGGCCATAAGCCACGACCGCATTCTCAACTCGTCCGCTAAGTGGGGACTGATACAAGGCGCGAACCGCCGGTCCTTGAGCCTTCATCGTGATCCAGCCACTGGCGGCGGAGAGAAAAAGCAGCGGCAGCTTTTCCAATCCTAACCGTGAGAGTGTGACTTGCGGAATGTAGCTAGACACCGCTCTATTTGCCAGAGGCATTCTCTCGAGTGGCCAGTAATCCAGCAGGAGCAAAACGCAAGATTCTGGATTAACGATCTCATCAGCCCAGCTCTACCCGCCCAGAAGTCATTGCTCATACGTCGGTTTTTTTTGTGAAGGATGCAAGCGTCCCGAGGAATTGCCGGATTCGATCGAGATCCGGTTCAGAAATCCTGGTGAACATCACGCCCGTCCCGAGTCCCGCTGTGCTGTAGGCAACCTCGCCATCCGCCCAGGACTTGGTTTCCCCGATCCAGATACCCATCTTCAGCTTCGTTCCCGGCGGCGCTGGGATCGCCATTTCAACGTAGCATCCGCTGAGGCTGAGATTTGAAATAGTTGCCCAAAAGGAGGCTCCGTCTTGTGTATGAGGCTCGTGACGCCTGCCCATCCCGTGGGCACCTCCCCGTCCGTCAAGAAATCATGGAAGATGAGAGCGCCTAACTGTGCTGGGGACGATAGCCCAAATGCAAGCCCGCTAATCAGGGGTGACCTCGGCCGCATCGGGTGCCATTTCCATCTCTCGTAGCGGCACAAATCACATTCATTCCCACATTCCCCGATTTGCATCGGTTTCCATCTTTCTTTATGCAAAAGCACCACTACCTGACGAAGCGACGGTAGAACCGTCCTCTTCTGCCCGACCGTTCGCATCTGGACGATTTCCGGAGTTATTGGCGTAGGAGCGTCCTGTCAAGCCGACGCTGGGACCTCTAAAGTCTTGCTTTGCCTTGCGAAGCGCCGCCTTCACGACCCTCAGAAGACTCTCCCCTCCAGCCATCAGGTCTAATCTCGATTTTTCGATATACGCCAAAGCGCCTTCATCCTTCAGCTTGTCGGCGTTGCTTTGGGAAAGACTGCTCACAACAACGACTGGGATGTTGGCCGTCGTTGGGTCATGTTTGAGGGATCGCAGTAGGAGCTCACCTCCCATTTTCGGCAACAGCATGTCCAAGATAATGAGGTCCGGCTTGCTCTCATGGGCCAACTGCAAAGCTTCCTCGCCGTCACCGACATCGACCACGCCGAAGCCTGCTTCAGCGAGAATCCTCTTGATTGCATTTCGTATGAACCTGCTGTCGTCAACTACAAGAAGGTTGGTCATGATGGGGATAGTTTCTTTCATCTCAGTCACTATGATT
This sequence comes from uncultured Acidobacteriaceae bacterium, assembly GCA_963791085.1. Taxonomy (GTDB): domain Bacteria; phylum Acidobacteriota; class Terriglobia; order Terriglobales; family Acidobacteriaceae; genus Acidiflorens. The sequence continues at coordinate 411,050 of CAWBQG010000002.1, forward strand.
GGTGATCGCCATCACTCCGCCACATTACCCACGTGGTATTACCTGCCTATTACCTTCAACGCAACGTATCTCCTTGGAAGCAAAAGCCATGGGGCAAAGTGCAAAGGGTAGGTTATCTGTGCCCAAGCCAGGTGCCCTACCACAATTCTGGGAAAACCCTGAGTGGAGTGGTGGAGTACCCGTAAATCGCCCTAACGACGATAGTGGTTCGGTGCGGCGGGGCCGCATTTGTTCTGCCCTCTTTTTCATCTTCAACTCGGACTCAAGCTTCTTGAGAAGCGAAGCCCATTGTGAGTGCTGCTTCGTAAAGAAGTTCTGGAGGTCAGCCAGTTTGCTCACCTTGCTCCATTCTCGAGATGGCTCTGCATCTCAAGTCCACGAAACAAGGCGTCACGGGTCAAGTCGTGCGCCAGCCCGACTTTCTTCTGGAATGCCTTGCTCGTGGCGGAAAATCCGCCGTGAATCACTGCACTTCGGGACGAATGCACCTCAAAGGGCTCCAGTAGGTTTTCTCGAAGTCTTCATCTTTCTCGCAAGCAAGGATCGCTACGCGGGAGCAGAATTTATGGGTGCTGAACGCCTCTGTTGTGGTCAGCCGTTCCAAAGCGGCCACAAAGTTCACAATCTGAGTGCCCGCTGCAGACTCAAAGGCGGAGTCGCCAAACCATGTCAAAGCATTTTCAACGCGGTATGAAATTTCTGAGCGTCTGCCAAGAGTGTGGTTGCCAAGAAATGCGCAGCCATCGCCCAGAAGCCCTGCCACTTCTGCATCGCAACATACCAATCCTTTTCGACCCAAACCGGAGCCTCTCATGGGCGATTTGTAGAGTCTCTCATCGAACAGACCCTTAAGGTCGGTTCTCCGTTGGGCGCAACCTTGGCGTAGAAATCCGCATCTACTGACGGTGATTACTTGAGTTATCTAGAAGGACCGACCGTTCCTGGCTACGATGTTTTCTGCCCCTCGTAGTTGTGCGGCAGCCTAGGGGTCTTAAATGGGAAGCTCGTAAGTTATTGATTTTAGGTTGTTTCCCTGTAAGCTTAAATGAGCCCCCTTTTCCACACCGCGAGAGGTTAGAATATGCGCTTTCCCAAGAGTTCGTTAACAAAGAAGGTGAACGTGTCGTCCTCTGCCCCAACGATTGTCCGGAAGCTATCAAAAGCAAAAGAACGTATTGTTACTGAGGAAGCTGCAGTAATTCGCCTCAGCGCGAAAGACGCAGTTAACGGATTTGCATTGCTGCTCAATAAGGGACAAGTCCAAGCGTTGCCCAACGACTCGTATGTAGTTGGCCCGGAACACATGGCCCTGCTCGATGACGCAGGTATCCAGTACGACGTTGTTGTGGAATAAAACCGTCACAACACACTTTGATCTGTTATGATAAGCGGCCCTTGCGGTCGCTTATTCTTTTTGCGGACCGCGAGATGACCTCTATGGCAGCGACCGGTCTTTTCTTTTATCGATTTGAGATCTACTTGTGCCTCGCCGACCGCGTAGGAAAACCGGTCGATTTGGATAAGCTTAACGACCTTAAGAATGAAATCGTCGCGCATTTTGGCGGATTGACGATGACGTCTATCTTTGGAAACCCTGTCTATGATGGGTTCTGGAAATCCCCTAAGAGTCGAAAGGTGGCACGTGACAAGAACAGCATTTTCACTGTGCTGGCTCCCCAGTCGGAGGACAGCATCAGTTTCTTTCTGAGCAGGCGCGAAAAGTGGGAGGTCTCGCTCAACTATGAAAAACTGCTGATTACTGCTCACGAGCTCCAAGTTCTGTAAGCAGATCATCAATGGCTGCGACATCGAGAGCCCCCCATGGAACAATGCCCGCCGCTGCAGAATGGGTATTTGCGCCAAGAGACGTGAGATGAAAATGATCGTCTCAGAAGGGTTGGCTGGCTGATACGAAGCAACTGAACGGAGGCCCTCATGCCGGCGCCACGCTCCCACGGACTTCCAAGTCCTGCGATTTGCGCGCTGATCGTCGTCGCCACGTTGGCCATGGTTGTAATTCCCACCGCCATCGCGTTGCACTCGGTTCGGATCGCTCCTCCGCCAATTCCTCTCAGCCAAGACTCCACACCGCACGGCTATACGTTAAGCCTCTTATTGTTCATCGTTCCTATCGTATTTATCGCGGTCTGGTTCCTGCCAAGTGAAGGATTGCATATTCCCCAGCGCGCCTTTTGGTGGACTCTGGTCATTCTGGTACCGCTGGGGTGCCTGCTCGATTTTGTTTTCGCGCAGTGGTTCTTCGACTATCCGAACGTCGGGGCAACTTTAGGCATCTCCGCACCTGCACTCGGTAGGCCCGTCCCTCTAGAAGAGTACATTTTCTATTTAACCGGATTTCTTGCCATCCTTCTTCTGTATGTCTGGCTGGGTGAGTTCTGGCTAGCGGCATATAGCGTAATTGACTACCCCTGTCAAGCCAAGAAGGTACGGCGCCTTTTGCACTTCCATCCCACCTCGCTCATTCTCGCGGCCGTGTTGATTGCCGCGGCATGGTTCTACAAGAAGCATCTCGCCTTACCGGAAGACCAGGCCGGATTCCCCGGCTACTTTACGTTCTTGGTCACGGGAGCTCTCCTTCCCGCAATGACCTTTTTCCCTGTAGCACGACGTTTCATCAACTGGCGCGCCCTCAGCCTCACACTTTTCTTTATGTTGCTCGTCAGCTTGCTTTGGGAGGCCACCCTAGCCGTTCCCTACCAGTGGTGGGGATTCCAGCACCGCCTGATGATCGGTCTCTTTATTGGCGCTTGGTCCGGGCTGCCAATCGAAGAAGTCTGTGTCTGGATCGGAGTTACTTACGCCACAGCGATAGTCTTCGAAGTAGTAAAAGTCTTGCTGGCATCAGATCGTTCCGTCCGCGACACGCTGGTGGGTAGGAAAGATCAGACAACTAGAACGATATTGCCCAAAGCTCGAGTCTGAGAACGACAAACGACACCGTTGTTGACATTACTCCACTCCAAGTCTATCTTGAGTGCAATTCAGCGGTCAGGGGCTTTTACCGCCCGTTATTCCTCGGGGATCGCAAATGTTCAGCGAGTGTCTGATCCGTGCGAAGCGCGTGTTGGCACATCCCGGATTAGCGCATTCACTCGGGATTTCCGGAAGTAAGTAGACCCGCGAGTTGCCCCCCACAGCTGGAAGACAAGAATATGCCAACACTCTATACAGCTTTGCGCGCGCGGCATCGACGCAAAATCGTGCCCCCAGAACCGCCTTTGTCCAAAGAGCAGGTGTTCGCGGCGGCCGTGGACAAGGGTTTTCTCGCGGCCGAACTGGAGATGGCCGCAATCAAGCACGGAGAAGTGGGTTTAAAGTTCTCCCAAACCACCCCCAAGCGCAAAATCGTGGTGATCGGCGCGGGATTCGCAGGTCTTTGTGCTGCGTTCGAGCTGCACGGTCTCGATTATGAAGTCACTGTCTATGAGGCACGGGATCGAGTCGGTGGACGAGTCCACAGCTTGGCTCATTTCGTAGAGGGCAGAATTGCGGAAGGTGGCGGTGAACTTATCGGGAGTAATCATCCGCTGTGGAATTCCTATAAGCATCGGTTTGGCCTCGCCTTCAGCCATGTCTTCGATTATGGAAACTCTCCTTTCCACCTCGGTGGGGTAACCTTGACGTCGGATGAGAGTAAACATTTGACCGATGAGATGGAGGAACAATTCAAGCTGCTGACGAATCTCGCGGCCAGCATCGTAGATCCGTTCGAGCCTTGGACTAACCGGAATGCCCACGCACTCGACAATATTTCTCTCGGCGAATGGATCAGCAAGACGAGGTGCTCGAACCGATGTCGGCATGCCATCAGTGTCATGCTTGCCGCTGACAATGGAATCCCCACATCCGAGCAGAGCCTGCTTGGCGTACTGGCGATGATTAAGGGAGGTGGCTTGGACCGTTATTGGACCGATACCGAGCTATTTCGCTGCCAGGGGGGAAACCAAACACTTGCGGAGCGATTCGCCAGGTCTCTGAACGGTAAGAACGAGATTGTCCACACAAACGCCCCGGTAAAGGCGCTGGCACGAGCCGGATCAAGAATTTCCTTGCAGATTGAGGGACGGGCTGAGGACATAGCGGACGACGTAATCCTGACAGTGCCGCCGTCAGTCTGGGGCACAATTAATTTTGATGCGTTTCCTGAGCTTGCCAAGAGGCTGGCAAAACCGCCGAAAATGGGAGCGAACGTGAAGTACCTGATGGAATTTGGAAACAGATTCTGGCGGGAGTTTGCCAGCAGTCCTACATTGTCGGAAGACGGGCCCGTCGACTTGACGTGGGAGACGACGGAAGATGATCACGACAATGAGGGCGAGGTGGTCATGGTGGCTTTCTCGGGGTCCAGTGACGCAGAGCAATGTGCGACTTGGACCACCGACGCGGAGAGAAGAGAAAAGTATGTTGCGGCCCTGAAGGAGCCCTACCCAGGCATTGGAGAACAACTTCGAGCCAGCAAGTTCATAAATTGGCCTAGCGAGAAATGGACGATGGCGTCTTACTACTTTCCTCGCCTAAACGAGGTGACTTCCTGGGGTCCATTCTGGAAAGCCGGCTTCGAAGGACAGCTGCACTTCGCCGGCGAGCACACCAGCTATGCCTTTATGGGCTACATGGAGGGGGCGCTCAGCTCCGGCTATCGCCTGGCGAGAAGACTTGCGATCCGCGACGGCGTTTTACCCGCATAGTTAAAATTGGAATGTACGGCTACCGTCGAATCGAGTGCCGGAGCCAGCAAGAGCTGACTGAGGAGCGTAGAAGTGGCAACTCAACCTTTTCGCATGCAGCCTCCCGACGAATCGGGGAAACTGTCTGACCTATTGTGGCTTGTCGCGCAATCCACGGCAACAGCGCACGGTTTTCGATTCGAGACGGGGTGCCAGCAGATGACCCAAGGGCTTCTCAGCAACGCCGCCTCTGCCCTGAAGAGAGCGGGCAAAGAAGGCGATCAGGAAGCCATTTCGCAGACGTTGCACAACACTGTGCGCTACGTAGAAGTGATGATCACAGATGCCCGGGCCGGGAACACCCCGGGCGAATTGCACGAGTACAACTTCGTGAGAGCGAGCAGCAAGTTCTGCCCCTGCTTTCCGTTCTGTTAAGGTGCTGCGATGGGCGGCTCAATGAACGAACGAGACAAGAAAGCCTTCGATTTTGCAGCGGATTTAACGAAACAACTTATCACTCTTTCCACCAGCATCGTCACCCTCACGTTCTTGTTCTCGAAGGACCTTCAGGGCCCGAAATGGCTGGCGGTAGTCATCTGGATGCTGTTCCTGCTTTCGACGGTATGCGGGTTGTGGACGTTGATGTCGTTGACCGGCACACTCGCACCCCTCCCGCGCCACCAGTCGAACCCGCCGCCGCAAACTCCACCCGCGCCAAACGGAGGGCAAGTGGAGGATGGTCGGCCGCTTGAAATTGGGAATAATGTCCGAGTGGCATCGAAGTGGCAAATTTTTATGTTTGGCGCTGCGATTTTGTTAACGTTAGCGTATGTGCCGCTGGCATTCCTGAGACACCCACCTCCGCTGGCGTGCACTCGCATGTGTCCGTGTGTCGCAAATCAATCCCAAGCGCAGTGAAATGCCCGTACTGGCCCTGAGGTGCCGAACGCCGACGCGGCGCATCACTCCTTTGGCGCCGCGGATCTGAAGCCCTGCCTTCACGATAGTTGTGTTTGAAATTGTGGAGGCCGATGATTCACAATAAAAACACTGCGCGAGAGCGCTTCTGTGTGTGTTGCTGAACTGACTAGCATACCGTTCGTGCATTCTGTGCGTTTTCTCTATAAGATCACTCGACAATAGAACACGCTCCGCTGTTCCCGATGGGCGGCGCGGCTCCTGCTAGGGGTAACCCAGATGAACCATGATGAGATTGTGGCGGAAATCGGCCGGCTGGCGGAGACAACAGCCAATCTGAAAAAACAACTGGACCAGCCCAAGAGTAAGCTGAATCGCTTCAAGGAATATGCGGGAATCATTTCCCTCGTCCTGTCGGTAGCGACTGGATTCTTCGCTGTGTACACAACACTCGTGGTCGAACCCCAGAAATCAAAGGCGGACGACCAGGCAAAGCTCCATGACGCGCTTGCTCAAATCGTTTCGCTGGATCAGGAATATCTCCGGGAATCGCAACAAGGCGATCCAAACGCGAACAACGGCACGTTAGAGTCAAAACGGAACATCCTACTCCAGCAGGCGGAAGACTTGGCCAAGCGAGGAAGTGTTGCCTCCTTTGAGGATCAAGTTAACCTCGGAAACGAATACGAATTTGGCCGCAGATATGAACCAGCTCTCAATCACTTCAAGGCGGCGCTCGGTCTTGCTGGGAGTGATCCTATAAAGAAAGCGACCGCAGACACGAGAATTGGCAAGCTTGATTTTTACGGCATCGCTGGCGGAACTCCGCAGGACGGTCGGCGTCTCTTCGATGATGCCGAACGCACTCTCGGACAACCCAACTCCTCAGAGGCGGGCGTGGCCCTTGTGCAATCCCTGGGCATCCGTAGTTGGGTCGAGTGCTCTCTGGGCGATCGCGCGCTAGGTCAGCAGGCGAAGCTTAAGTCTGACACAATGTTGGACAAGGTGGCGCGTGATCCGGCTATCTCGCCACAGTTGGTGGATATGCTCAAGAACGGCCTCGCCACGAGTCTTAGCACCACGCATTGCGCACAATCGGCTGTCGTCACACAGGCGGTCACTGCCGGGACGCAGTTGCCGATTGTCTCTGGCAACAAAGTTGATCTGAGTAATCAAGTCATGCAATTGCTGGTAGAGCGGAAGTACGCGGAGTTGGAATCGCGAATGAATGCAACCGTCCGATCGCAGGTTCCTCTCGAACGGCTCCAGGCCATATGGGACGGCCTCGCTTTTCAAGTTGGCTCGTACAAGCGAACTACCGGCACAGAGACGACATCTTTTAACAATATTCCAATTTACGTCGTTCATGGTAGGTTTGAGAAGGCACTCGTTGACGTAAGGCTTGCGTTCGATGGAACAGACCAGTTGTCGTATTTCTTGGTAACCCCTCTCTCTGCGCTACCCAAACGGGATATTGAGCGCATGGCTACCGGTGTCGTTTCAGATTTTTTTGCGCAGAAGTTTAGTGACGTATCGGCGAAGTTTGACGCTAACTTGGGGAATCAGCTTCCGGAGGCGCGGCTGCGCGAGATATGGACCCAAGCCACGAATGCCACGGGCAGCTTTAGCCGAGCAAACACCGCAGACAAGAACCACGACTTCGATTTCGTGGACGTATTGTGCCAAATGCAGGGCGGAAAGTTGGTGGTGCGAGTCGGCTACGATCTCGATATGAGGATCAATACTTTTGTCATTACACCCGGCAAGTGACTCTGCTTTTAATACTTTCATTCTAGGTTCACGACCGATGCCACTCCACTGTCGACTCTAAGCCCGATAAAACACATAATCGCGTCTCTTGTGGGCGTACCGGTTGCATCTGGCCCAACGACAACTTCGCAGACCTCGAGGTAGATCTTATTTGTGAGATGTCGCTTAGCCCAGGGTAGACGCACTACAGAAATACGCCAGACGACGCTGGCGTCTTCCTTATTGGCTCGCAGATTCCTACGTCTACTTCTTCTTCGCCGCTCTCCACTTCGCCCACCGCGCCCGTTGAGCATCCGCGAGCCTGATTGCAGGCCAGGCACAAGAGCATCAGCCAAGCTCGCGGCGGAGCCTTTCTTCGCGACAGGAACGGCATATGGCTAGTGATTTTACTCGCCGATCATCGGAATCTGCTCCCTAGAAGATAGATGGAACAATATCTTGCAGGCGCTTGAAAGGTTTTGGTTCTTGGACACAATCCCTGCTTGACTTCTAACCCGATAAAATACATTATCGCGCTTAACGTGCGCGACCTGATTACCGTCGGCGACAATTTTTCAGACTCCGTCTGTGCTAAACTCGCCACTTCATGGCCAACCGCTTGGCAACCGTGGGGTTTGTTTTCGTGGGAGGAACCTGCGCGATCTATGCAGTCTTATGGTTGCTTGCCAACTATACTTCCCTGCCGGGAAGCACGCTGACGCTTCTGATTCCCTTAACGAGGCAGCTGCGTTGTTCGTAGCGATGGTGTGGCCCCCCGACTTGGGGCACCGCCACGACCGGCCCGATTCCGGGCGTGACTCCGGCGAGTCTTTCCCCAGGGACACATGCGTTGTCGATCGCCAAGAGTAGATCATGTCTGCGCGCTTGACTTGTCAACAACCTAGCGGGAACAATCGCGAGCCATGTTTGTGTTCTTGCTACGTCTGTTTCGCTTGGTTTGGCTCTTCGCGCGTGGTCATCGAGTGCTCGTGTTCGAGAATCTCGCCTCCGCCAACAACTCGCCATCTACAAGCGCCAACAGCAGCATCCGTCAGCGTGTGAAATCGATCGGTAAGAAAAATTAAAAAAAATCAAATTTCTGACTTCGTAACAGAATGCCGCGCTGTTACCGGCTTCTGAGACGCAGAGCTGACCCGAACCTCAAGAGGGTACCGACGTTCTATCACGCTCTTGTGCGGTGATTTACTGCAACACTAAGCCTGTCCGCGATCACACAACTGTTCGTATTTGGTAACACAACGAATCTTCACGTTATGCGGCGTTACCTCCGAGGTAGGTTGCGGCCTCTAGTTACCGCTCTTCTTCGCGCGCCATATTTGTCGGCTTGGGCCAAGCACTCGTTAGGCAAGAAGGGAAAACAGCGATGGCGAATTGTGGACAGCTTGCAGATGGATCGTCGCCTACTTTGACGACAGCGAATCTCCAAAATAATGGCAATAGCAACTTCTATCAGATTCAGTACGACGCTACGATCACGTCGGCGGCCGCGCAGGCCGCGTTCGAGACACTCCGGGAGAACTGCGATCTCGACTTCAACTGGATGCAGCAGATGTTCAATGGAGCGGCTAGCCCGTGGTCCGGACAGATGCAGGTCAACATCCTGTCGGGAAGTAATCCCGGCGGAGGTACCGGCGCGTGCTGGCCGGATCTGTCTGGCCCCATCACTCTCTATCCTGGCGTGCCCGCCAACAATTCCACAGCGACTGTAGATCCGTGGTTCCTTCGCTACCTCATCGTGTCGGAAGTGGTCGAGATGTTGATGGCCTCGACGGGCTCGGACTGGTATGGCGGCAATTGGTCGAGCGGCGGCGACGAGGGCAGCGCAGGCGAGGGCTTGTCGCGTTTTTTTGGCGCGCAGCTACTCATCCAGAAACATGGTGCCTCCAGCGGCGAGCCCGGCTACGCCGTTTCGAACCAGTGGATGAACAGCCCGAGAAACGACTTCGTCAACAATGTGAGCCCGACCGACAACAGCATCGACCCCGTGATCGGATGTGCGACCGTTTTCGTCTATTATCTCTTCACACAGCTCGCCTGTCCAATCCCCGTTATGACCGCCAACGGCGCTCAGGAATTGTCAGGCGTCTATGCGAACATCACGGGCGATAACGCCGATCCGTTTCCTTTCTTCTTAAATCTGATCAATATTGGCTATCCTGGAACGGCAACGATCACCGGACCGAACCCAGACAACCCATGGCCGATCGCTCTCGTATCGTTCGTCGGTGTCAAAAGCACATTCGGCGCCGATGAGGCCAGGGACATCATCGATTCGCAGGGTGGACTTGTTTCCGGTGCTTTCACACTTTGGATTCAAGGACTCAGCCAGGCGTCGTTCTCCAGCCTCAACATTGAGGTTTCCGCATTCACGGGGGTGTTCGCGAACCTGCCGGGAGTGAAAATTCAACCCAATCCGTTAGGCGCGCAATTTGAAAGCGGCGTCAGTCAATACGCTCCCCAACGCATTCAGATTCCATTCGACATCGTTCTTACTGCTCCGTTCCTCAACCAGTTTCCCAGCAGTGGCGTGACGCCTTTCGCGCTGTCCGTCTCCCTGACCTCCGGCTCGAACACCGTGACTGCGTCCCAGGCGTCCACCCAGATTGAACTTGTCGCCGGCGCCGATCCCTATTTCTCCAACATCAATTCCAGCGACAGTAATTACCCATACTTGAGTCAAGACCTGCGCGTGTTCATGGTGACGCCGGGACTTATCGCGAGCCCGATCCCCGGTGTCTCTGCGCTCACCGACAGCGTCTCCGGTGCCTATACCTACATTCAAAACGTGCTCAACCACTTTAACGATCCGATGGTCGGTTTCACCAATCCGAATGGTCCGGACCCCTTCACAACCGTACTGCCGAGCCAAGGCGACGCGGACCAAGCCGACTCGTCGGTCTATCCATGGACGGTCGATTTTGCGACCTTCAAGGTACTCAACAATTACAGCTTCGCCATCGCGCGCGTGCGCTTGCGCGGCTCTTCAGGTGTTCCGGGCGAAGCTACGAATGTACGGGTGTTTTTTAGGATGTGGGCCTCGCAGAGCAATGACACCGACTACGATCCGACCACCACATATGCCTTTGCACCCGACTCGGTCAACGAGCCCGGCTCACCGAATGTCGGCGCCGGCAATACGACTTTCCCTTTCTTCGCCACCAACAATTTTGCCAGCCAGACCGATTATGGGTCCGGTGGCATCAATAACAAGACCCTGGCTATTCCCAACAACCAAGACACGCTTTGGGCCTATTACGGTTGTTTCCTCAATCTGTATGACCCGAATAACCAATTCAACAACCAGCAGATTCAGACCTATCTTCCGGGGACGCACCATTGTCTGGTCGCCCAGATCGCCTATGACGACGCGCCCATCCCGACAGGCGTCTCTCCGCTTTCATGGGATCAACTCGCGCAGCGAAATCTGCAATTCACGTCTTCAGACAATCCGGGACCAGCTGCAACGCATCGCATCCCGCAGACTTTCGATTGCCGGCCGAGCAGGGGCTACGCGGCTCTGAGCGGCTTGGATACAGTCTTCCCCGACGAACTCATGATCAATTGGGGACAAGTCCCGAGCGGGTCGATCGCTTCGCTCTACTGGCCGCAGGTACTCGCCAGCGACGTCGTGAAACTGGCTCAACAGTTCTATGGCGCGAGCCCGCTCTCGGCCGTGGACGCACACACAATAAAGATTCCGATCACAGGCGGTTTAAGCTACGTCCCGATACCGACCGGCAGCGGACAGAACTTCGCTGGATTGTTTACCGTCGACCTTCCCAGTTCAGTGCGCAGCGGAGAGTCCTATGACATCACCGTCATGCGCATCGGGACACGCTCCCTCGCTCCGCCGCCGCCGCCCCCACCAACGCCGCCGATTCAGACGCGATCCGCTGCCGCGAAATCTGGCGGGGACGCGAAAAGGACGCACGCAACGCAAAGTGCTCCGGTGTCGCAGCCTCTCGTCGAGACCACCACTACGGTGGAGGGGCAGATTCCTAAGTCCATCCGCTGGCGATATGTGATCGGGACGTTCCAGGTACACATTCCGGTAACGACTGCCGCAAATATCCTGCCTTCAGAGGAAACGACGCTTGCAATCATGAAGTGGCGGCTTCAGCAGATGTCGCCGACGAACCGGTGGTATCCGGTGCTCATCCGTTATATCGGGTATCTGTCAGGGCGTGTTGATGGGCTCGGGGGCAACGCGGCTGCGATTCCTGCCTCATTGAGCTACGTTCCTTCCGCTCTCCAAACCGGTTGCGAGGGGCAAGAATTTACAGGTAAGGTCGGCGAAGTAATATTCGATTGCCACGGCGACTTTGACGGTTTCGTGCTAGACGACTGCTGCGAGACCCACGTTTTCCGCAGTCGAACCAGTCGCATCGGAGAGCTTGCGCTCAAAGCGTGCCGCGAAGAGTTGAAGGTTACCGTGATTGCCGATCGTCGGAACGGTAGAATTATGCGGATCTCGGTCCGAAGATAGCCTGAAAACTAAAGCGTGAGAATAAAGGACTTTGCGCCCGGCAATAACGTGGGCGGGGTGATCGCGCGCAACTGGGACGCCTGCGATCTCCGCTTCATCCGACTGCAGAAGGTGTGGAGTGTCGAGACAGAACTCGCACCATCAAAGGCCGCACAAACTCAGTCGAGGGCTTTTGGCGTTGAGCGCCGACCAGTGCCGCGGGTCTCTGATGACCATGCGCTGAAGCTTTTGGGATGTGGAGACCGGAGCTTTAATCTCCACCTTTACCGACGGCGCGGCCCTTTGTTGTGCCTTCATAAGGCGACGATGTGATTCATCGCTGGCGATGTCCGGGGCCAACCTCATTTCCTGTGCCTGGAACAACCGAAAACGAGAGAACTGAACGCGGCGATTTGTGCCGCGTGCCGTGATTTTCGAAGGAGTGGGCCTGCCAGGCCTGCTCGAATCAGCAGAATGATGTCTGGAAACGGGCTTCCGGGAAATCACACACCTAACGGGATCGACACCAAGTGCAGCACCACGGTCTTGAGGTGCAGGGATAAGTCCGGACCTACGTTGAGGTGTCAGCGTGCTGCACATGTGCTGCACAACTGTACTTGTCTTTGCCGTATGTTGTTGAATCCGAACAACAGGCCCAGGACGGTTTCATTTTGCTAAACTGCCATACAAGGCCGACGATAAATCGAGGGCTAGGTTTGGGATCGATACAATAGCAAAAGAAGCAGCACGCACCATGCCCAGATGAAGAAGATCGATAGCAAATTGGATTGACACGTCCTAGAGTCAGGTCTACTATTCGCAGCACGAGCGCAGTAATACCGAGGGGGCTCGGCGACTCGGATCTCTCTAGTTTATCCGGTCGACGATTATTTTTCTAAGAGCAAGCGGCAACTTGACCGCTAGCTCCTCCTTTGTCTCCATGGCGAAGTGAGGAGCAAAGGAGGTTCTTGCTCAATGAATTCCTCGGTTCTGAAAATAGCTGCTGTCGAGACACCCGCTTTAAGCGTGAATCCCTATTCTCAGGGCCGCTTACAGTCGCTTGCTATCCGCACCAAAGGAGCTTCCCCCCATCCCGAAGTTGTCTCACCTAGCCCCCGTATTTCTCCAGAACTACCACCCCGACGTTGGACTTTGTCCGGAATCGTGGCTGCTGATGACGCCCCCGACGACAGTGATGAAGGACTGGAGTGAGCATAGACTATGCTAAACAGTCGATGTGTCCGAGTTATTAAGCGCAGCGCTCGAATAGCCGCGCTGCTCTCGATTGCCCATGTTGTATTCGCACAAACGCCTTCCCAGAGTCAGTCGGCGGCTTCGCCAGGTTCGACGGCGGCACAAAACTTGCCCTTGAATGTTTCACCTGGACAACTGGAATCCAAAAGCCCCGGCCTCTTGCCCAAACTCCTCATAACTCCGACCACTCTTGATTTTGGGGAACAAGTGTTGGGTTCGACTAGTGTAGTGCGAACCGTGATATTGACTGCGGGATCTGGTAATACCGATTTGAAGTTGTCGATTTCTGGTCCCAGCGGTGACTTTGGCGCTACGCATGATAGCTGCCAACTTAAGCCAGAGAGTTCCTGCAGTATTAGCGTCACATTCACACCAAAACAGGTGGGCGCCAGCACTAGCGCAATAACAATTTCCACTGCTGACGGAACAATCCCCACCCAGGTCGTTTCACTTACTGCCAAAGGAATAGTCTGCTGCACTCCCGAACACGATGCGTCTTATCGCGGCAGGGCGAAAGCCTTGGCGCCCGTCCTGGTAATCGTATTTTTTTATTTGCTTGGATTGGTCGTAGTCCGGTGGAACATGATAGCGCTTCCCACGCGTGCATTCCTTCGGACTCAGATCGACGCCGTTGGGAAACGGATTGAGAGTCTATATCCGGCGGGTGAGCAACCGCCTCCAGGCCTGGCACAACTCACTTCTCTTTTGCAGAGCGCCGAAGCGCTCATCACCCCAAAGAGGCATTTTGCGCCCGTGCTGGATCATCTTCTCTGGACGCGCGGGCAGGAACCCGCCGGTTGGGGGTACGTTCACGAAGTAGAGGAACAGCTCGTTGCTTTCTTGCCACAGGAAGGCATTCGCGCGGCATTGGAGCGGGCCGAGGCCGATTTGCGCCAAGTCGGGACCACGACGGCATTGGCGATGGCAAAGAATATCAACCAGGCGCTAGTGGCGTCTCCGCCGTTGCCGGTGGACCGCTGCCGCCCGGTTCTGCAGGATCTGCTGAAATTCCTCAATCCGCAAACAACCACCACCCTAGCTGCGGAGATCAGCCAGGCTGTTGATCCAAATGCGACTCTATCTCCTGATGAGTACCGCAAGTTGGCTAGCAAGGTACTATCGCTTCTCACTCCACCGGACTCATCGCTCGCAGCTCAAATCGAGCAACTCTTACTGCAGCCAAACCTCTCCATCGATCAGGCCAAGCCGCTGCTGCAGCAGGCTGCGACACTGCTCAAGCCAAAGGCCCTAGCCCTCGCCGAAAAACTCCAGCAAGCGATACCGGCCACCTTGCCACTCGCTACCGACGATTGGAGGAAATTGTTGAAGGAGGTTCAGGACTATTTCGCCCCAGAAACCTCCACGCTCATTGACAACATCAACAAGGCATTGGCGGCGGATCCTGTGGTTCCACTGGCTCGCTGGAAAGCATTGCTGTCCGAAGCCCTTGGTCTGCTCTACGACCGGACCGATACAGATTTCGATACGCTCATCAGCTGGCAAAACAAAACCGTGTGGCTGGTCGGCACTGGATCGCTATTAATTGTCTCTCTAGCGGCGGCTCTTCAGCATGAGGTGTTATTTCTGGTCGGCGCTACTGGCGGCCTTCTCAGTCGGCTCAGTCGCTCTCTCCAGCGGGCCGATGTGCCTACGGACTACGGCGCGTCATGGACAACCTTGTTCCTGAGTCCTGTTGTCGGCGCGTTGGCAGGATGGTCTGGCGTGTTGCTCGTCGTCGTCGCGGTCGAACTTAACGTACTCGGAGCGGTTTTCAAGGTGGACTGGTGCGATCCCTACTGCCCGCTCGCTCTAGGATTAGCATTCCTCTTGGGTTTTTCGGAGCGTGCTTTCGATGCAGTCCTTAGCCAACTCGAAAACAAGATTCAAGGTCAGCAAAGTACATCCACATCGGGTCAGCCTGCGAGTCTCAGTATTGTTGTTCCGCCTAACTTTGGAGATGCCAAGGTTAGCCAGGCGTATGACAAGCAGCTGTCCGTCTCAGGTGGGACTTCGCCTTACAAATGGTCGCTTCTTAATGGCTCGCTGCCCGGTGGGCTATCGCTCGATCCGGCTGGGCGGATCGCCGGGACAGCGACGACTTCCGGACAATCGAAGTTTACGTTACAGGTAACCGACGCCGGGAAAGCGACGAAGTCACAAGAATTCACGATTACGGTGTCACCTTAAACTATTGGACTTTGATTCGAGTCGCTCCGGGAGGAGCCGTGTACATGTTCCAAACCGCCTTTTCACCAATTGAGAAACATGGGGAGACAAAATGAAGACTCTTTGCAAGTATCTCTTAATTGCAGTGATGTTCTTAACCCTAGCTGATCTTGCAGTCGCCCAAGGCAAGAAGGCGGCCGCCGCACCGGCTAGTAGCGCTGCCCAGCCTGCCACGCCAACCGCATCGTCAAGCGCCGCCATCGAATCGCAGATGCTCGCTTTCGGTGGGCTGGACGATATCGCAAATGCCATCAGCGTCGAAACATGTTCGCGGATCTTTCCCAATGGATCTGGAGATGAGCAAACGCTCGTCATTTTTGACCAAGCGAGCTTTGCGAATATCCAGTCCTATCAGGGATTCATTGCCAATGCGATGGTTTTGAAGTCACTCTATTACAGCCTGCTACAAACGGATGAGTACGACAAAGTCGAAGCCTGCCGAAAGAGTGCGATCAAGAAGAGATCGGACTTGTTTCCGCATTCCGAAGAAGCTCAGGCGGTTAAACAAAAGAACGCCCGAGCGCAAGCAGAAGCCGATGCTAAGAGGAAAGCGGCTTGCGTCGCAGTTGAGAAAGCTGGACAGCCCTGCCTCGAGCCAAGGGCAATTGGACTGTCTTCCTCAATCGATCCCTTTTCGGACGCGACTTCTCTGCTTTCGGCAATTGCCGTGTCATCGAACTCTGAGTCTCCTGGTTCGATTGTCATCCCGGATAGCGCGATGGCGGTCGCCTTCACGAACCAAATGCGGCAGCACTGCAGCTCCGCCACGGGCAAGCTAACAATCATTTACCCGCCATTATTCGGGAGGTCGTCAGTATCGGATATTTCAACTTCGGACATGCAATCGGTTTTGCAGGAGTTACACGACACCCGCAGTTGCGTTATCCAGCGATTGGATGAGCGAAATGACGAGTGGGTCCAAAAGCAGCAGCCTAGCGCATCTAAAGGAGCCACGGGGGCGCAAGCACCAGCTCCGGGCAGTGGCACTCCCGCGGTATCGAGTAATCCAATCACGACGCCGGCACTGACGGACGCGAATGGGATGTATGACAGCTTTATGAACTCGCTGCTCCAAGTAAACTCCAACACCGGGGCCGTGGGAAGCGGGGCGATTGAGCAAGGCTATCAACTGGCAACGGTTCTCGCCGGAGCGATGGATCAAGATAAAACGGAAGCGACGTATTCTCATCCCGCGTACATTCTTCTAGCGAGTATCCTTTCGGCCGGGGGAACGATTCGCGACCACAAAACTCTATGGACAGCCCTTAGCACCGGCGACAAGTTCACTTTCAGCGGAGGCCTGGTCGTGAATGTTGCCCTGTGGCAGGCAAATAGCAAAATGCCGCTGTATACAGGTATCTTACGATATCGCGTGCCGTTTTCAGATGTTGCTGACCCGACCCACCCTTCTGCTGGCGACCACAAACCATATTCCGACGCGACCAAAGGTGACAATCTCCCAAACATAGCTCAATAGGCATGCATTGCTGACCCTGAGGCCTGGTAACAGCGGGCTTCAGGATTTAATTTGAGCAGAAAAACTCCAGGGAGGGTATGCATCGATGCCAGGGAAACTCACTCCGAAAGAGAAAGCAAGAAATCGGATCGCTAGACCGGAAACTCAGGTGCGGTCTTGGAATCGAACTCGGAAGCAACCCGACGTCCGTTCCTACGTGAAGAAGGCTCCAATTCGACCCAATGCGGTGGCCGGGTCCGCGGGAACTGGATGGAAAGTGACCGATCTCCTTTCCGCCTATGCTTGGCCGAACGGCCAGCCGGGCGGAGGGGTGATTGCGATCCTTGCTTCTTTCGGAGGGTGGCGGCAAGAGGATGTCAACGACTTTACTCAAAGCATCGGGCAGCCGACTCCAAATGTCGTGGACGTTCAGATCGACGGCGGAAACAACCCCGGCACGGACGACCACGGAGATATGGAGATGGCGCTTGACATCCAACTGGCAGCCGCATCGTATTGCTATGCAACTGGCAGCCCCGCAACAATCCGCATCTATTGGACACCAATCCTTGTGAAAGGCATTCAAGAGGCAGTCAAGGATGGTTGCGATGTGTGCTCGATCAGTTGGGGAGCAAGCGAAAGCAAGTGGAGTCAGAGCGCTGCGCAGGCGGTAGAAGTGGCTGTCAAAGAGGCAACCGATTCGGGGATGGTAGTTTTGGCAGCCTCCGGCGACAACGACTCAAGTGACGACGCACCCGGCAACGCCAATGTTGATCTGCCATCCTCTTGTCCTCATGTCATCGGATGTGGTGGAACCAGAAAGACGGCGACCGAAGAGACTGTGTGGAATGAAAACCCTGGAGATGCTAACGGCGGGGGTACGGGCGGCGGATTCTCTCAGATTTTCAGGCCGCTCCCGGATTGGCAAATTAGGGCTCCAAATGGCCCGGGCAGAATGGTGCCGGACGTAGCGGCAAATGCGGACCGAACGACAGGCTACAACATCATATTGAACGGCAGTGCGGTGACCTTAGGAGGAACAAGTGCGGTGCCGCCGCTATATGCGGGGCTCTTTGCAGCCTTTGGCCGAAAACTCGGGTTTATCACCGATAAACTCTGGAGCAATCCGATGTGCTTTAACGACATCACGGTTGGAGACAACGGAGTGTTCCGTGCTGATCGTGGGCCTGATCCCTGTACGGGCCTTGGTTCTCCAATCGGTACCAGAATTGCGGGGCTCTTCAGGCCGCCAAATTCCAATTGAGGATGCAGTTTACTTTCTTTGTGCCGAACACTGGTAACGGTCCGATGCGCTGTACATCAAGTCGCAGCGACTGCGAAAAGTGCGATGATGCAGTCCACCAAGTCGAGGGAAGGAGTGGATCGTGCTATCAGCCCGACATCTGATCGCTTTGGGCCGACCGCCCGGCGTGTCCTTCGCGAAGTCCGAGGTGCGTCCGATCTTCATGGTAGTAGCAAACGTAATCGTTCATCAGTCGCTTGAGGTGCTGCTCGTTTCAGAACGACCATGTGGTCCAACAGGTGTCGTCGACAACTCCCGGCCCAGCCCTCCGCAACGCCGTTCAGAGCACGAACTTCTACTCACCCGCCTCCGGCCTCCCACGCGCCTGACTTGGCAAAACACATTGTATCAAGCGATGGATGCTCCGAAAGGAATGCTGGGTGTGCGAACCCAGTGTTCATCATTCCTTTTAGTGCATCCTTTCTCTTTTGGCTGAAGACTTCGTGAGTAATCCAGGCTAGTGCGGTCCCAGGTTCTGGTTCTTAAAGAGAATAGGCGTTACAAAAGTCAGAATTGCCGCGAAGTAAGGGGCAAGAGTCGTCAGCCATTTATCTATTCTTGTTCGCGGCGGCTCGCCGCTCGTTTCGTCCCGCTGAATCGCCCCGGTTCTGATACGTTCTCCGAGTTTACCGCCCGAAATAAAGAGAAAAGAGCCTGCAAGCGGGTAGAGAAGAAGCTGCCATTCCCAAGTGTGGGGAATTGCAATAACATACGGCTCATTGTGGGCAACCGCCAAGTGGAGCGCCGACTCCATCCCGCCAAGAGCATAAATTAAGAGATTTTCAGCAAAGCCAACGAACCCCGCCATGAACCCAAGGAGAAAGTAGGCAGAGGTGCGAACTCGGCGCAGAACCAGTCCAAGTCCAAGTGCAGGGAAGAACGGCGAAGCAACTGAGAGGGCGTCCCAGAGCCAGTCAAATCTCACCCCTACGAAAGGCCGCCAGGAAATCCACATAAAGAAAGCGGCTAACAAGCAGCTTGAAACAAAAGCAACTGTCGGGGCTATCTCCAGCGATCCGGGAGAATGGCGTAGCTCTCCGGCGTTAAGGTCGTTCACGGTGCTCTCGATCCTTGAGAGTCTCACCAAAATTGGATTAAAGAAAGTTAGGTCTCTTTGACAAAACCGGCAAACTAGAGCTTGCTCCAAGATGGTTTCGGCACAATAAGGGCATTTCATGGTCGAATCTCCTCTCAACGTCTCCAACCGTACGCACCACAAGTAAACGTTTCCGGCGTCACGCTTCCCGACGAGCAAAGGTCCCTTGTGCTACCAGCACTGTAACTCAGCGCGTGTAACATACGTTAAACTGTCAACTCCCCGCAAGCAATTCCTGTTCAACTGGAATCTCCTTTTTGCCCCCAACGAATGGCGGTTATTATCCTGCCAATGTCTTTTCGCGCCACTGTGAAAGATTTTTGAAACGCTTTTTACCCGGATCGCCCAACCCGGTCCGAAATCCCGAACCAACACCGCCGAACTTGCGCCATCTGTGGCCCAACAGATCACGCCAATAGCAAGGATGAGGTTCGTTACAAAATCAGAGCATCTCCTATATCGGTTCCAAGCGGCATGTCCGCGACAGGGATGGATGTCGTGCTGAACGTTACTGAGAGCCGTTTCTGCGTGAATCGCAGACGCACTGATCTTCCGGTTCCATTCAGCAACGACTGTATCTTGCTCCTCAGTCCGCCGCAGAGCAAACAGATTTAGGTTGCAGGGGAAATAACACAATCGCCGCCGAAAACGCAGAGCATATTACCGGGGGTCAATTGACGGTCGCCGTTTTTCCGCTTTTGTTACGATTTCCGGACACACAAGCCAGCTTTGATAGCCTGAGTCAACAGTGTGAGTGGAGGAAGCATTGGAAAACCTAGTAACACAAAACGGCAAGCCGGAACACTAGACATAAGTTAATAGTGCCAACCGCATTAAAAATCGATTCCGAGACCACGCCTATATGTGGCCGTACATTTGCCCACATTTGCTGTTGACAATTCATAATTTCGCGCTTATGTTGTTTCGGTTCGGCGGACGGAAGAGTGATACTCAATCCGAGTTTCACGTCCGAGGGGGGCTTCTTACCGCCGACTTCCCCAGGGGTAGAAAGGCTATTCGGCGCCGGATGCGCAGACGTAGACGTGTGCCTGCGGAACCGATAGCCGCGCTGCCAAAGATGAGTTCTGCCAGGCAGGCGCCCCATACGCAGTTGTCAGAACGCAACGCCAGGAGGTGAGTATGTCATTAATGCAGGTGGGACTGGTGGATAAGACCGGCGAGATCGATGCGGGGCTGCTGCAGGCGACGGCGGCCGCTTTGAATGTTCAAGCCACGCGCGATTTAACTCAGTTTTGGAATGTGCAGGCTTCTGTAACCTATCTGCCGAGTCCGAAGAAAATACCAGCGGGCGTTTGGCCGGTGTTTCTGGTGAAAGAGTTGCCACCCGGCGAAGGCGGGTTTCACATGGACAAGCATAATCAGCCCTATGCCGAGGTGATCGGCAGCGCGACCAGTGCGGAATGGACCATTGACGCGAGCCACGAAACGATCGAGATGCTGGTGGATCCTTATGGCAATCGCCTCCAGAACTCGACCTCAATTGAAATCAAGGGCGGCAAGATCGAGGACGGCACTGGAGAATTCGCCTATTTGGTGGAGGCCTGCGACCCGTGCGAGGCCGACGATTATGCATACGCGATTCAAGGCATTGCGGTGTCCGATTTTCTAACACCGCACTTCTATGATCCGGTGGGGACTTCAGGTACTCGCTACAGCTTCACCGGCGCGATCAAGTCACCGCGGCAGATCCTACCCGGCGGCTATATCTCGTGGGTAAACCAGCAAACCGACGAAATGCAACAACTGCTTTGGGTAGATCCTAACAGTCCTCCGACGATTAAGAATTTGGGGCCGATTCCTCCGGGCATGAGCCTACGGGAGTGGGTGGACAACGAGATGCATAAGAACTACGGGAAGACAACAGTCAGAAATCCGAAAAAGGAGCACTTGAACACAGCCTTGATGAAACGCAGCGAGGCGAAGCGAGCGAGCCTGGACAGCATTGCCCAGGCGCGAGCGAAGTTGTATTGATTGTTTTCTGCAGAGATGCAGCGGGCGTTGGGAAAAACCTGAGACTTGGTCCCGGCAAGCTCAGGAAAACAGGGTGCTGCTGAGAAAGTGGACCGATGAAACTTGGCCCGCCGCAAGCAAACCCGATTCTCACTTGATAGGAAGGCCTAGATGGCGCTCAATTTCGCGTTCAGACGGCCGCGTCGTTTAGTGGCCCACTGTCTTTTTCTTCATCGGATCTTGACGAGTAGCGTGCGCAAAGTCCTGCTAGGAGGGCCAATTTTGTTCATGCACAACCTGAGTATCATGGGCCTTTTGCTGTGCACCGCAATCTCCGCGGGACAGACCGGGTTCCCGGACCACTGTCCGAGCGGAGCGGCGCTGCCGTTCGTGGCGATCCAGGAGAAACATCCTATCGACGAGAGCTGTGGCGTGAGAGGAAAACCTACCTCACCTCAAAACAGCCAAATTCAGAACCTGGTGAAGAACAATTTCTGCGCGCAGGCGACAGCGCCAGAGACCTATACTCCGCAAATGTTAAGCGACCTACAGCAAAAAACTGACGTCCCATCAGGCTATGGCAAAGAACCCAGCGACAGGAAGGCTCTCGAAAACATCGGTGAGGGTAAAGTCGTACGGATGAAAGCCTATTTACTCGAAGCTCACCATGCGGATCTAGGAAGCGGACCGACCGCCGGCGAGAGTGTCAACTGCAATAATGGCACCGAGCCCTTCAACGACGTCCACATCGCACTCGGTCCACAACCTGCCACCCAGGAATGCGCCAGTGTTACTGCGGAGATCAGCCCTCACTACCGCCCAGCCACGTGGGACGCAATCGGGAACTTCGAGGTCTTCGGCGGTGGCAAGTATACTGTAACCCCCGGGATGGCGGCGCGCTTGCAGGCTCATCCTTACAGAATCACCGGACAGCTTTTCTTCGATGCTTCCCATGAGCCGTGTCCGTGCGGCAGCGTTAAATGCGAGCCTCTGAGATCGTCCGATTGGGAGATACACCCGGTGTACCAGATAGAGGTCTGCAAGGCTGGAACGACATGCGATGAAGGCAATGACGCTGACTGGATGGCGTTCGATACGTGGTGGAAGAGCCTCGCGCCGCTTCAGCCGGTAAAACCACCGCACACGCACAAACAGGAGAGGGAGTGACGATGCCCGACAGCGGGAAAACGCGAGCACGAGCTCTTCGAATCCGTTGTTGCTTACGCGAACCATTCGACAATCACAGAAGCGGCTCTTGGTATCGCCCCACACTAAACGTAATGGCGGTCCTCCGCGAGATTGAGACCGGAAACCTGTTGGTATCACCCCCAGGGTGCCGCATGACAGTCTTAGGTATTATGCGCCCTCACATAAGGCTAACTCTTAGAGCGATGTTCTCTGCCTGCCTGTTGGCAACGTGTGGGTGCGTGAACTTCGATGACGTTGCGGGCCTGACGAAGTTGGCGGATAGCGCGCGGCAGACCCTCCCGACGGTCGTGGCCGACATCCCGGCCTCTTGCGAGCGACAAAATTCGCTTTCTAACGAAATCCCGATGCAAGAACGTCCTCGTGACTTACAGGCGCAGGACTGCAAACCATACCGCGACGTGGCTGACCATCTTAGCAAAGACCAGAATGTGCTCATTGCATACTTTGACAGCCTGGGCAAGCTAGCCTCAAACAAGCCTCTGGCGTACGACCAAAAGATCGATACCAACGTCACGACCATAGAGAAATTGCCCAATCTTAGTCAGGATACGATTGCCGCAAGCAGCGCTGCGCAGGAGATCGCCAAAGTACTGGCAGATGCTGCTACAAAGTCTTTCCGAGAGCACAAGGTCACCTCGATCATTATGAAAAGCGACGACGCTGTCCAAGAGCTGTCTGCGGATCTGAAGAAAGTCGTGGCGGTTGAGTATTCGGGAGTCCTGTCGAATGAAAGTGAGGTTCTTGATACCTACTACCAGGGGCCAATGGCAGCTTCAGGGAGGTCAGAACGCCTCACGCTAATAGTTGTGCAGCGCCAGTACGACGGTGACACCGCGTCCCTGCAACAGAGAAAGGGTGCCGCCGTTGCCTACGGAAAAGTCATGGATAATCTGGCTTCGTTGCACGCGAAGCTAAAGGTGGAAGCGGAGAAAAAGGCAAGTTTACGGGAGCTTGCGCAGCAGGTCGGACCGGACATTGCCAATTTGAAAGACGCGATTTCTCAGTTACAGACGAGGTCAAAATAAACCTGTGGCAAATCTTTCCGATGACCAGCTAATTTCGATCGCCCAGCAGTTCCACGATCTTGCTGTCGCCGTTAGTCAATTTCGTCTCGAACAAATCCATGGCGGGGCTTCGCTCGATGACCAAGAAATAGTGCAGTTACTGGGTTTACAATACAACCTCTTCAACACGTCGTCCTCTTTTTACCTGCAAGCAGCGAAGATAACGCTCGTGGATGCCGACCAAGCGGCTGCTCAAGTCATGGGGGCTACTAAGGACGCCACTGCCGCAATCAAAACTCTGAAAGTAATCAATAAAGCGATCAGCATCGGTTCAGCAGTGGGGGTTCTAGCGGCAGCGGTCATGACGGGAGACATGAGTCAGATCGGAAATGCTGCAAAAGGGGTTTATACGGCTATTAATAGTCAATGACGCGTTGCCTTAGTTGCGGCGGGCGTGATGACGCATGTGGGCGTCGTCATACTTTCGGTCGCATTTTAATTCGAATGGCCTGTGCTTTGAAGTTAAGGTATTGCACCTGACCGGTTTGGTGCCCGCTTTCGTCTTCGCTGCGACTTCTCATCGGACGGGTGGTTAAGATCTTGGTGAGCCCCGGGCGAGATGCGGAAGAAGGTAGTCTTGTTCGCGTGAAGCATGAAGACTGGGAGAAGGATTTCAATGCAGCCGCAATCGAACACAATTTGCTCTATCCTGCCACCGCACATTCTCCGTAAGCTCGCCGACAAACCTAAGATTCGTGACCGAGTTCTGCGCGATCTGGCGACAACTGAGCGCTTACGAGGTATGCGCCAGGCATTCGCCGCGTCTCTGCTCCCGCAGCTGCCAGGAACAAAGCACCGCACAATCTTCGATGCGCATCAGACTACCACCCTTCCTGGTGCGCAGGTGGGCGATGAAGGAGCCCCGCCGGTTGCCGATGTTGCCGCCAATGAAGCCTACGACTATTGCGGCGACACTTATGACTTCTATCTCAAGGTATTCAATCGGAATTCGGTTGACGATCACGGCTTAACGCTCACCTCCAGCGTGCATTACGACGACGGCTATGACAATGCCTTGTGGAACGGACAACAGATGATTTATGGCGATGGCGACGGAAAGTACTTCCAGCGCTTCACGATCTGCCTCGACGTGATTGCCCACGAGTTAACCCACGGAGTGACCCAGAACGAAGCCCAACTCATTTACAGTGGGCAATCCGGGGCGCTGAACGAATCTATCTCCGATGTTTTCGGTTCACTGGTTAAGCAGTGGGCCAACAATCAGACGGTCGATCAGGCGGACTGGCTCATTGGGGCCGGGTTATTTACGAGCTTAATCCAAGGCAAAGCAATTCGGTCCATGTCGGCCCCAGGCACTGCTTACGACGACCCTAACATCGGCAAAGATCCGCAGCCGGCCACCATGGCGGGCTTTGTGAATACCTCCGATGACAATGGTGGAGTGCACATTAATTCCGGAATTGCCAACCACGCCTTCTTTCTTGCCGCGAAAGCCATCGGAGGATATGCCTGGCAGAAAGCAGGTTTGATCTGGTACAGGGCTCTGAACGGTTCTCTCAGCCCCAGCGCTGATTTTCAGGCAATGGCAAACGCAACGGTGACCGTCGCAGGAAGTTTGTTTGGTCAGAACGGCACGGAACAGAAAGGAGTCATTGACGCGTGGAATGCGGTTGGCGTGGCTCCGACGGTTTCACAATTTTCAGCGCTTTCGGCCCCGTCTAAACTGGAGCAGCAGAAGGCTTCGTGAAAAGTGGCGAGATGCGAATCTTAGTCGAGCGAAGCGGCGGTTTTGCGGGAATCAGTCAGACCAACAGCCTCTCTACAGATCAAGTGCCAGCGCAGGAAGCCAAGAAGATTGCTGATCTCGTGGAAGCGGCCGGATTCTTTGAGTTGCCTGCCGTAATCGAGTCAAACGGGCCCGGAGGAGACCGATTCCAATACAAGATTACGGTCGAGAGCGAACGCGGTGCCCACACGGTGAATGTTGACGAGGCTGCCGTGCCCGCCGGCCTTGAACCCGTACTCGTTTGGATGAAATCGCGGGCACGATCCGGTAAGTGAGGCCAGCTTAGGAAGTGCCAACTGGAGAGCCCGCGTAATCTACCGGACGAATTAGAGAGAGGGGAAAATGGCCGAAACGATTCAAGTCAATCAAAACCTCGGCTGGATAAGCCTAGGCAGCAGCGGCATGCGGATGCGAGCGCCGGGGCTTCAAGGCAACCTCATTTGGCGTCCGCCGGCGGATCATCCTCAGTTCATGGCCGGCGCAATCGCGCCAGGCATGGTCGCAGCCGGTCCGACGGACATCGTAGAGAAAGCGCTCCAGGAAGCCGGTCTCGATGACCAGGGATCGTTAACAGCTCCCGCCGGAGCGGCGTCTTTCGCGGGTCAGCCGAATCAGATTGTCCTTGATCGCCAAATCGGTGCGGATCGAATCGAGTTTGCCATTTACCGCGATGAAAGCGGCGTGATCAGCCTGCATCGGCCGTTGCCCTCGCCGCCTTCGGCCGCGCTGCTGGCCGCTCCCGGGGATGCAGGGACTGAACAGGAAGGAGCACCGGCGCCAAGATCATTTCACTATGTGATTCCAATGCGCCATTCGGCTACGCCGACGGGAGGAGTTCCGCAGATGGCGATGCTCGGCGGCATCGCGGGCAAGGTAATTCGATTTGTCGGGCGTAAAGTGACTGGAATCGCCGGAGATGCGGTTTATGCAGCGGCCAAGTTGTGGGAAGACCACTATCGCCCAGAGGGTTTTCACTGGGGTGGGACTCCAGCGCAACTATTGGCACCAAACCCAGTACCTCTTTCAGACGACAACTGGCAGGCATTGCAAGGGAAACAATCGCTCCTCTTTATTCACGGAACCATCAGCTCGACGGTCGGCGGATACTGCGGGCTCCAGAACTTTTCCCAACAATCAGGAGCCTTATACGCGAAGTACGAAAATCGGGTGATCGGGTTCAATCATCACACACTGACCAAGAGTGTGCCGCAAAATGCAGTGGACTTTTTCTCCGGCCTAAAGCGGCCGGGAAATTATGCATTCGATGTCATCAGTCATAGCCGGGGCGGGCTGCTGGCGCGGGCGTTAAAGGAGTTGACGCCGGCAGAGTTGGGGCAGTTGGTTGATCCGGTTTGGACCGCACCGGCTGGGCTCAATCTGCAGATCGGAAAGATCGCGCTGGTAGGCACTCCCAACGTAGGTACGCCGCTCGCCAATCCGACGGACTTGCCGGAGGCGGTGAGTCGGCTGGCCTCGATCGCCACCTCGTTTAGCCAGGATGTGGCGGCTGTGGGGCTCGGGGCCTTGTTCGCAATTTTTGGTGGCCTCGTCGAAACCGGACTCGGGACGCTGCCGGGATTGGAAGACATGAATCCTGGGAATCCTTTTCTGACCCAACTGAACAACGCATCGGTCGACGACGCTCCCTACTACGGGATCGAGGCGGATTTCCACCCAACGGGAGGGCTGGCGACCGCGATCGAAAACAATGGGGTCGACGCGTTGTTCCTTGGTGTGGCGAACGATCTGGTCGTGCCGACGCAGGGCGTTTCTGAAGTCAATGGCCAAAGCCTGCCGGGGACGCAAGTGGACGCCTATCCGCCGACCGCTAATGTCTACCATACGGACTACTTCTACCAACAGGGAACCTGGGACTCGATTCTAGGGTTTCTGCTGTGAGCACAGGAGGGCAGCGGTGGATTCGTCGCAGTAGATCACAAACATATATTCCGAAAATAAGTGTTCCGAGAAACAAATCATGGCCGGCGTCCATTTATTGAGCAAGATCGAGCACATCGTGGTACTGATGATGGAAAACCGCTCTTTCGACAACTTGTTGGGCTGGCTCTACGACCCGGCCAACGATGCGCCGTTCAACGTTGTGCCGCGGGATTTTGACGGACTGTACGGAAAGGATCTGTCTAACCGAGCGCCGGACGGGCGGATCATACCCGCCGATAAAACGGACGACCCGCGGAGCCCGCAGCCCAATCCGGGCGAGCCGTTCGAAGATGCTTACAGCCAGATCTATGACGTGCCGAAGGTCGCCCTCGGGAACGTTCCAAGTAATCCTCCTACGGCGCCAAATATGCAGGGATTTATCCGCAACTATGCGGTTCAAAAGGACAAGCCCGACAACCCGACGGAGATCATGCAGTCGCTGACGCCTAAGACGCTGCCGGTGCTCTCGTCTCTGGCCCACCATTACGCGCTCTGCGACCGCTGGTTCGCATCCATTCCGACACAAACGTTCTGCAACCGCTCCTTCGTTCATGCTGGGACGTCGTCGGGCTACGTCAATAACGGAGGCGGCGGCTTGTGCTTTGTTAACGATTCGCCCACGATCTTCGATCTGCTCGAAGCTGCCGGAAAAGCCTGGACAATTTTTTGTGGAGGCTGGCTGCTCCAGAGCTTCACCCTGTTGACTCAAAGGCCGCTGTGGAAATATGCGCTTTCCAAACACTTCGCGCACTTCAAGGAGTTCGTGCCCGCAGCCGGAAAGAAAGGCGGCTTACCCAATTACTCGTTCATCGAACCGATTTACTTCGACTCGCTCGTTTGGGGTCCGGAGAACGATATGCACCCCGAGTGCAATCCATACCAGTTCTTCGGGGGATCGAATCTGCATCGGGGAGAGGCCCTGCTGGCGACGATTTACAATGCGATTCGCAACGGCCCGGACTGGGAGAGCACGCTGCTCATCATCTTGTTCGACGAGCATGGCGGCTGCTACGACCACGTGCCGCCGCCATCAGTTGCCGAATGCGATGTCGCGATTGTACCGGATGGCAAAATCATTCCAGCCAATCAGCCCGGCGGCGCCGGTTTCAAATTCGACCGCTTGGGACCGCGCGTGCCGGCGATCATCGTTTCGGCGTACACGCCGCCGCAAACAAGACTTCATCGGATTTTCGAGCACACCTCGATACTGAGCACGGTGGTGAATTGCTTCGGTTTGCCCCAAGGCAAGTTGGGCGCCAGACAAGCGAAGGCGCTCGACGTGGGAGACGCGCTGCCATTGCCAAACCCGCGCACCGACCGGGCCCCAGTAGCAAAACCGCATTTCTCACTCCTCGAAGACCTGGGCGCTGAATTTCATACCATCGTTCATTCGAAGTTCCTCGGCGGCAAACAGAACCCGATCACCGATTTGCAAAGGGCCGCGCTCCATGGCGCCGCTCTCTTTACCGGGGCGGAAGACCTTCACGACCGCATCGCCAACATCGAGACAGAACTGGAAGCAGATCTGCTTCGGGCCGAAAGCGAAGCCAAATTCGCGAAGAGCAAGAACGGCTAAGAATCGCAGCTGCCTCTCTGAATCGAAAAGGAGGGACCATCAATGTCAGCAGGACTGGACAATCTCAAACACATCGTCGTTCTCATGATGGAAAACCGGTCGTATGACCACATGCTCGGCTACATGCAGGTGCCGGGCCTCGACGGTCTTACTGGTCATGAGACGAATCTTGACGGCAATGGGCAGGTGCAGAGTGTGCAGCCGACGGCGGCGGCGCAAGCGGAATTGAATCCCGATCCCGACCATTCATGGCCAGGCGTGAACACCCAAATCTTTGGGAATCCCCAGGGGATTGACGATGGCTCGCCCAAAATGCAGGGATTCATCAGGAGCTACTTCACGAAAATGCAGAATGTAAACCACTCGCGCAACATCATGAACTGCTTCAGGCCGGATAACCTGCCCGTGCTCACCTATCTGGCGCAGCAGTATGCGGTCTGCGACCGGTGGTTTTCGTCCCTGCCGGGGCCGACCGTGCCGAACCGGCTGTTCGCGCATTTTGGAACTTCGTTCGCGAATGTGGATAACGCCATGAAATTTGGCGACAACGGGAAGAGTATCTACTCCCGTCTAATGAACGCCGGCTACAGCGCGAAAATCTATTACTTTGACGAGCAGAGCGCGAGCGTTGGTTTTACCTTTCTGCTGCAGAACCAGCCGGAAACCATGGGCACTTACAATGATTTCCTGGCCGATTGCGCCAACGGCAACCTCCCGAATTACAGTTTTGTCGAGCCGAATTACTCCGATCACAACAACCTTCTGGCCTCGGACCAACACCCCGATCACAACGTGATTGCGGGCGAGAACTTTATCGGGGATGTTTACAACCACATCCGGCAAAGCCCGCTGTGGGAGAACACACTCTTGCTCATCGTTTATGACGAGCATGGGGGCACGTTCGATCATGTGCTGCCACCGCAAATTCCGCCGGATGGCTCTCCAAACCCGGTCAGTGGATTCCAGTTTGATCGCCTGGGCATTCGTGTACCCGCGATTTTCGTTTCACCGTGGATTCAGGCGGGTACACAGCTGCACACGCAATACGAGCACGCCTCGATCGGCGCATCTGTGGCGAGCTTTTTTATCCCCAACGCTGCGCAGCGCAATTTGACCGTGCGGGAGCAGCGCGCCACCCTGTTTACGACCGACCCAAATCTGCTCAGCCTGGCAGCAGCCCGGCAGGATAGCTTCTACTTTCAACCGAACCAGCCTGGAATGATCATGCCGGGATTGACGATGGCCGCTCAAGCTGATCCCTCGGCACCGCACGAGATTTTGATTCCAGTGCCTCCACTGAGTGCCTATAATCCTTCGCGTCCCATGGGCGTCTTGTTGCGAGACCATGTGAACGACTTGAGCCGGCTGGAGAAGAATCTCCCGCCGGACCAGCGGACCAACGTGGACGTGAGCAAGCTCATAAGCGAAGCGGATGCGAGCGCTTATAGCGCACGCGTCGTGCCTCTGCTGCGCGCTCAGGGTATGAAGGGAGTCCGGCCGTGA
Organism: uncultured Acidobacteriaceae bacterium; assembly: GCA_963791085.1. Taxonomy (GTDB): domain Bacteria; phylum Acidobacteriota; class Terriglobia; order Terriglobales; family Acidobacteriaceae; genus Acidiflorens. The sequence continues at coordinate 441,237 of CAWBQG010000002.1, forward strand.
CGTCCTTGCGAAAAGCATTTCTGTTATCGATCCAGTCAGTGCTTCTGGCGGGATGTTGCGCCGCCCAGCAAGGCAGCGGAGGAGATCAAAATTACTTTAGCGCCATCTTCAGCGACGAACGTGACAACATCAAGGCGGGCTGTCAGGACAAGGATGCGAGCGGCAACAAGCCCATCAAGGAATTGGTGCCCGGATGCCTGGAAGGCGTGTTCCGCGGGAACAAGGGTCTGTATGTTTCATTCGCAAGTCTTCCACCCGGAAACGGCGTGGCCCTGGGAGCAGCTTTCAAGGATAGTGAGTTGAATCTGACGCATTGGCGGCTCAACTATCAAATCGACTCGCAAGGGTCAATCAATGGATCGTGGACAGCCGGGGGCCTGCTGACCATGAAGTTGTCGCCGGCAGTAGGTAATAAGAAACAGAAACCGAGGTCAGTGATCGTGCAGGGGCCGCTTCCGAAGCACTTACCCGAAACGGGCGAGAACCAAACCAAGTTGCTGATCAACATTTACGCGTTTCACACTTCTCTCAATCAGGTGAGCTACTACGGCATCGGGCCGGACACCGCACCCGCCGACCGTGCGTTTTTCGGCCTGCGCGAAACAGTGACCGGGGTCAACGCCGACTTCCTGCTGAAGTATGGCTTCCACCTACTGGGCGAGATGAATGGACGTTGGCCGAACATTGTCGGGGATTATGGGCAATCGTCACCGTCGATCCAGCAGCTGTATTCAGAGGCAAGCGCTCCGGGACTGACGACGCAGCCTGGGTTCTTGCAGTTCGGTGAAGGCTTGCAGTATGCGAAACACTTGGGCGGCCTGGGCAACAAGGCAAATCTTGGCATGGATGCCGACTTGGACTACGGTGTGAACTTTCAGCAATTCATCGCTCCATCCGATTCAGAATTCTCCTTTCGAAGAGTGACTGTCGACGTCACGAACGATCTGCATTTGCTGAAGAGGTTCAAGCCGAGGAATGGCTCGGGAACGTCCGAACAGTTCGGCACTCTAGAATTGCGCGGATGGCTGTCGGAGGCAATCGCGCCTGCGGGAAATTTCGTGCCCTTCTATTTTCAGCCCACGCTCGGAGGCGGCGATATTGACAAGGAACGCACGCTGGCTAGCTTTGCGGACTATCGTTTCCGTGCGCCAAACGCACTGTTGCTGCGCGCACAGTATGAACAGCCATTGCCGAGATTCAGTTTTCTGGGATTGACGTTCAGGGCAGACACGGGAAAGGTCGCCAATACCCGCGGGGACAATGACCTATCGCACTTGCGTCATAGCTTTGGGACCGGCGTGACTCTTCGTGTCGGCAATATTCCTTACGTGACATTCATGTACGCCTGGGCAGGAGGAGAAGGTCATCAGACGTTCGCCGATTTGAATCTGTCGTCCATCTCGGCGGGCGGCGGGACGGCATCGATTTGGTAGGAGTCTGGGCGCCAAGCGGTTCAAATGACGGCGGAAGGAGTTTGCCAGGTGCAACGAGAGGCGACATGGGGAGCGGCGATTGTAATCGCCATGGCTGCGGCGGTTGGAATTTCGACTCAATCGACAAAGACTTCCGGGGATAGCTCCGGTCGAGGACAGCTAGCTCACAAAGGCGGCGAACTTCCACGTGTCGGAGCCAAGAACCAGACCGGGAGAGCGTGTTCCGATGCTGAGAAGATGTTGCAGGAATTCCTACTTACTCAGGAAAATAGCGTTGCGGCACCGCTGTCATGTTATGACCCAGGTAACGCGCCATCCCGGCGTGATGCGCTGGCTCTGACAACGAAAGCGTCTCAGCTCAAGTTTGTTATCGCGACTCTTCCAGACCCTCTTCATACTCATTTCTCACTTTTGTTCGATCGCGATGCTGAGGCAATCCAGCAGGCCGCTCAGGATGAGGGCTACGAGTATGACTCTTCCTGGCTCCCGTGGGAGACCGAAGAACGGTCGTTCAACTACCTTGCCGACCAGGACACCATCGATGACCGCAAGGACGCGCGTGAGGATCAGCCTGGCATCATCGTTTTTAGAAAAAAGAACGATCCAACAAGCAAGCAGCCCAGCCAGCAACCCTTCCAGGAGGGTCTGATCGTCTTCGTTGTCGGAGAAGAGGCGACACGGGGTATCCACCGCCGGCAGTTCGAGAACGCGGCGGCCTGGATTAACTCTCTGCGGCCGGGTTTTTCGTCTCCCATCGCCATTCTTGGCCCAACATTTTCAGGTTCATTTCCATCATTGGCGGAGTTGCTGGCGGACGACGTGGTTCACCAATCGCTTAACTATAAGGCTGCCGAGCACTGGTCGCCGAACCAGCAAGTCAGGATCTACAGCGGCAGCGTAACCGGTCAGACAGCGGCGGAGTGGTTTGGAACAATTTCCAGCAACGATGCTCAGCTCAAGAGTTGGCGCGTCTCTTTTCATAGTTTTCTAGAAAGCGACGACTCGGTATTTCAGAAGTACTGTAAGCACTTAACTGACTCGAAACTAGAGGCTGGTCGAGTTGCGGTGATTTCGGAGGATGAGACCGCCTATGGCTCCAACGGATTGCAGGACACCACTGGCTCGCTAGAGCCTTGCAGCGGGGCAGTGCACCTGTACTACCCACGAGATATCTCTGCGCTGCGGGCAGCCTACCAGACGCAATCTATCTTTTCGTCCAGCCCTTCTCAACAATCAGCGGACACTCAGCGTAGGAATCTCCCCAGCGATTTAGCCGACCCCGCGGGCGAGGCCCATGACACGATTCGGGCCTATGGGGGAAATCAGACACCGCTTTCCCAAGAAGCACAATTACTCGGCATCGTGAGTGCGCTCCGGACGCATCGCTCCCAGTATTTATTCATTCGCAGCAGCAACATGCTAGACCCGCTATTTCTGGCTAACTTCTTTCGCCGTGCCTATCCAGAAGGCCGGGTGGTCATCCGTGGTTCGGACTTGCTCTTTGAACGAGAGCGCGGTTCGACCGGGATTAACGGCGTCATGACGTTGAGCAGTTATCCACTGTTTCCGTGGAAATGGACTGATTGGCCGAGTAATGGCGCTTCTCACAGGGTCTTTGGGGAAGATTTAGTAGAGGGTGCTTACATCGCAACTCGTTTCTTGTTGCACGATCCGAGAGCGCCAGGCGAAAACCTGAGGAAACTGCCCAAATGTAGTTCCCAGAGTGAGATGTTAAGCCAAGATCTATTCTTACCATCTAATCTTCTATCGGAGTGTTTTGCGATTCCCATTCCGGACTACGCGGCTCCTTTCTGGGCAGTACCGGAAAAGTGCGAGGCCAAGGGCGCTGTAGTCGACGCATCGTGCACGCCTCATCTGCGCCCAGCAATGTGGTTATCGGTCTTGGGAAGGGGCACCTTCTATCCCCTGGCGGCACTCAATAGGAACGACTCTTCAAAAAATAACGCTCCTCCCGATCCGCACATTAGCCAAGGGCGAACAGGGGTGCCACTGAGCATGAAGGTATGCCTGCTCTTCATCTTAGTGTTCGCGGGAATTCACACAGCTTGTTGCTGGAAGGCGTCCTTTACGGCGAAGCCCGCTTTTCGTGCCCACTTCGCGTCTACTTACAACTGGCGTTTTCCTGGCTGCTGGCGTCACCCTGTGTTGATTTCCTTGGGTGGCACTCTGATCGCGTTCATCGCGCTAGTCGCCGGATGGGGTTGCGGTGCTTTCTCCGACGTTGGCGAGCCGCTCCCCAGTTCCTGCTTGGTTCGCAGTTTTCTGGTTCTGGCATGGCTCATCGTTTTAGGTTCTATCGTTGCAAACAACTTAGCTGTTAAAAAATTGGCAGAGCACAAGATCCGAGAAAGATCTCGACCTCAAAGCGCTTCTTTACGAAGATGGGCAGCGTCGTTGTCAGTGTGGTCACGAAAGCGACTCGGCGGGTCCTTATTGCTGTTCTTGCTTGCGATCACAGGGTTTTGTCTTGCCTTTGTTGCACCCCTTGAGTTGGCACTGAATATTGAGAATCGAGTTCCGACGTACTGGCGTTCGATGAATCTTACGAGCGGAGTGTCGCCGGTAGTTCCTTTCCTGACCCTGTTTACGGGGCTTTATGCTTGGTTCTGGTTCTCACTGCACGGCTTGGCATTGTTTGGCCCCGACCGCCCCCGATTGCCCTTGCTATCGAGTCTCAGGGTCAAAAATAGGAATGGAAAAGAGATTAAAGACAAGCACAGGAAGGGAGTGGATTTGCTGCGCATGTTCAGCCAGGAAGAAGCCGATAGGACCGAACAGGCTGCGATCCCATTGGAAGGCCGCACTCTGTGTCTTGCGGGGATTCTTTTTGCCTTCTTCGCCGTTGTTGCGTACGCGTTGGCGCCACGGGTCCCGCTGCGCAGCTTGGGCGCAAGCGAGTATGCAATCATTTTTTGCCTTTGGCTCGACTTGTGCTTTAGTTTGTTGCTGGCGGAGGCATGGCAACTGTGGCGAACATGGGGTCGGTTGAAACAGCTTCTTGCTTTCCTTGATCGTATTGCTATCCGCCGCACCATGGGCGCTCTAAGAGGTTTTTCCTGGGGCAGCGTGTGGAAGATGAGCGGAAACGTGCTCGAAGTCCGGTACAAGTTGGTGTCGAGGCAAATCGAGAGCCTGAACCATTTGCGAGAAGCCCTCGATAATCTCGCGACGGACTCCCATGATCCAGATTCCGATGACGACGCTGTGGCGGCGCAACATTGCCTCAGTGACGTTACCGCTGCTCAAGTTGCAACGCTGAGTTTTGCGGAATGGTACTCGAAAAGCTATTGTGATGCTGATGCTGGCAATTTCAAAACTCTTGAGACTTATCAAAAGAGAGTGGCCGCGTTGTCTGGCAAGCTGTTGACGGATGTTCTTATTCCGGCGTGGAGAAGAGATACGGATTCACTCCTTCTGATAGAGGCGCGTGCAGACTCCGATCAACCGGGTACGCCTGATAAGGTTCCGTTGGCTTCGATCAAGAAGCACATTCGAAACGCCGAGGAGCTCGTGTGCCTTCCTTACCTGGGATTTGTTCAGAACATACTCGGGCGTATGCGCACGCTCGTGCTCGGCATGGCTTGGCTCTTTGTCGCGGTTACGCTCGCCGTGTCGAGCTATCCCTTCGATCCGCGGCCAGGCCTGAGCGGAACTCTGATCTGTCTGTTTCTCGCGCTCGGCGTGATCATCTCGCTCGTCTATGCCAACATGCATCGAGATTCCACTCTCAGCCACTTAACCAACACGACTCCGGGAGAATTAGGTCCTGAATTCTGGTTTAAGCTCATAGGATTCGGGCTGGGGCCGCTCCTTGGCCTGCTGACCACCGTCTTTCCAGGACTGGCCGACTTCCTTTTCTCATGGCTTGAACCCGGGCTTGCGTCACTCAAGTGATGGCTGATCGGCTGATCCCCTCAAAAGCGATAGCAGATCGCTCTTCCAGCCTTTCCGGTGGTTGTCCATGAAGAATTCGGATGGGCAGGTAGTTCTTGGGTTGACTTCTCGATGCCCTAGGATCCGGCGAGAGGAAGTTTGTCGATAATGGTCAACGATAATCCGAGCAATCGCCAAAATCTCATTGTCGCTAGGCCGTCCGTATTCATAATCATTGTCGAGTACGATAGCGACGCTGCGACAATTCATGTCCCAGTTCCCTGCGTGCCATCCGATTTCATCGTCCCGCAGAAGCCGTTCTGAACGGCCATCTTTGCGGACGATCCAGTGATACGGCCAAAAGACCTGTCTCCCCTTCCGTACATGTCCAGAACAAATAGTCTGGCCCTTCAAATGGCGGTCTCCTTCTGCGGTCGGATTCGCAAAATAGGGTGCATAGAGACGAACCAGTTCAATCGCAGAAAGTCTTGAGAGGCTAAGACCGGGAGGATTGCTCGTGTGGTGAATGATGACAGTATCGATCTCTTTCCGGTCTACATCGAAGGCCCCTGACCCTTGCCCAAGCGGGATATTGCCCCGGCTTATCTGGGACTCGAAGAAATCATAAAGGCAGCCCTTGAATTCATCCTGGACGGCTGTGGGCTCACGACGCAGGGTTTCCATCATCTCGTTCAATTCCGGGACCACTGACAGATACCAAGTAGGAGATGAGAAGTGGCGTTGCCAGCGCTGCTCGCAGTTTTTCAGTTGTTCTACAGGATTTGGGTCCAAAAGCCAGGAGAGATGCAATCGACCTTTTCAGTATACGAAGGTTGCTATTCCTCGCAAGCGAATGCCCCTGCAAGCCCCGTGTCATTTATTTTGCCGAAGCCGTTCCACTACTTCGTCCCAAACTTCCGGAAATTTCCGGCTCATGTACTTCTCTTTTTGCGCGCTATCGAACTCATAGGGCTTCCGGTAGATACGCACCGCTTCCATCAATGTCTTTACCTGGTCTTCTCGTTTCCCGAAACGCTTGTGCCAGAAACCCCGGACCATCTTCACGTCCGCCAGATTGATCCGGTTTCCCGCCTTATCGGCAATACGTTCGGCGCGTCCGAGAAGCCACTTCGATTGGAAGCGCTTCCCTTGTTCGATGTACATCTTTCCGAGAATCATCTCCCCGTGGGCGTCGTCTCGTCCGATCCTCATCCATCGAGCGACCAGAATCGACGCGAGCAACCACTCTCTCGCCTCGTCATAGTGCTTGGGTCCAAGGCGATGCACGACGCTCCCAATATCAGCGCAGGTAGCTTGGACCAAATAGTAGTTTCCGGTGATGAGATGTGCCTCAAGAGCGGTAATTGATTGATCCACTGCTTCGGTATGGCGCCCCCGTTTCGTCAGATACCCAGCCGTACGACGGGCCAGCAACCCCAAAGACGCTCGGTCACCACTGTTTTCGGCATAGGCGCCGGCCTTAGCCAAAGCAGACTCGACCGCCCGGTTGGACGCCGTTCCGCTCGATGCGCGCTGCCACGCCCAGGCCATCTTGAGGCAAAACTGCGCCTTTAACGACTGGTCAGGAACACGGCGCAAAAGATGATGGTTCTGACGAAGGGTCTCTCGGGCGGCTTTGATTCGCCCAAGACGGAACAGCACCTCGACGGCTGCGAGACAGGCAACCAGACGAAACGTCGGACTGTATTTCTTATTTTCCGCCATCACTCGGAGCCGATCAAAAGCGCTATCGGCCAGTGTCGTCCTCTCGCCCGTCCGCGAGCTCAATCGCCCGCGAAAAAAGAGCCACTGAGCTCGAACGTATGACAGCGTGAATTCAAGCATCCTCTGCTTCTTTTTTGCAGCATCGAATTTGTACCGTACATGGAGTCGCCGCTCCGCAGCTGTTTGGGAGATGTCCAACCTGACCGCAAGCGTCCCTGTCTCCAGGCGATACGGTCCTGACCAGGTATTCCCTGATATAAGAACCTTCGACTCCTTCAACGAGCCGGACTGCAGATAACGCCCCACGTTGGTAGCAATGTGATGCTTTGGTCGACCCTTCCAACTTGGCAGCATCGCAATCTCGTCCAAGCTGACCCACGCCTGATCCCCAGGAAAGGCAGTTCTCTTGTATGCCAGCAGCGCGAACCACTCGAATCTCATTTCGTGACGTTTCTGGAACAGCCATTTGCCGGAAGGCAATCGGACATTTCTCTCGCGAAAGGAAATCAATACGGCCATACGCCTACATCTCCATCGAGAACTGTAGAAACTGTAGACGATTTTATGCATTTCCGATCAATTTGGCGCGTGCCAGGATTCGCGTGTGAGCGGAGGAACAAGAGCTGCGAATCGAATATGCAAACAGCCACCGCTTGCATGAGGAGGCCGCATGAAATTTGCGGGTGCGTTGTCCCGTCGGTTGTGCGCTCTTTGCAAACAGCACGACGCCAAGTTCACTTTTCGGGGCCAGGTCAAGCGCGACAAAGAACACGACGTCTGCCATCGCTGCTATCGGTCACTCAGAGACAGGAATGCCGCGCGGCAGTTATCAACCGGCTCCCGCCGGCGAGCGGCCGGATTTGAAACGAGCAGCTACTTCTACCCGCAACTCTTGGAGCAACCGCGGCCCAGAAAGGCGGAACTCGCCTAAGGCGGAAGGGAGGCACAATTTTCTATGGCAAAGATCCTCTTGGCGAACTTTGATGAAGAAGCAGGTGTTAGGCTCACTGTCTTTCTCCGCAATGAGCATCACGAGGTACGGCTCGCTTTCGAAAATGAATCCTTCTCGCAGATGCTGCAGCGATGTGGTCCCGCGATCGATCTTCTGATCCTCGATGTGTCCCGTCGTGAGAGGTATGCCAGCGGTCTCTTAGCCCAGATTGCCTCTCACCGAATTCAATACGGCCCTCGCCCCATGCTTCTCTGCATCTCGCGGGCGTACCGGGGAGCGCAATTCGAACTTGACTTGGAGCAGAAAGGAGCTCGTGTTGTCTATGTGCGCTGACTTGCGCTGCGTGGCCGAGCAGGCCGAGGTACTTCTGGCTGAACTCACCCAGCTTGCACAGAATGGACCTCTCCTGCGGATCACGCACCGTTTTCATGTGGCAGGGACGTTATGCCGGTCTGGTGAGGAAATCTGGGGAATCTCGCTCGGCTGGAGAGAGCGGGAGACCCCTTTGCCGCTCAGTCTCGCGCTCCGTCAGGTCCTGAACTACCTAGCCGAAACCAGGCATGTACCGCAAAATGCGAGTCAGATTGCGGCCGGAATGCGCCGGTCGGCGTTTTACATAAGACATGGCATGAATTCTGGCATGCCCTCAAGGCGCAAGATCAGCCGGTCCGCGGTCAAAGAATACGTAAAAAGGATTCGTCAGGCGCTTGCGCTTGCCTTTTGCGCAGTAGGTCTTCACCTGGATCCAAACCGTGTTCTGGTCTCCAAGACAACCTTGGGCAACGAGATTCACTATCAGCTGCGCGCGAGGATTGAGTGGGTGCACTTGGGTGAATACTCTCCTTGCGACCGAATGGACGTGAGATAGCCGATGTATCGCATTCTTACCGAAAACAAGAACCCTGACGGAGTCAAAGGGCTTCTCCGAAGCCTCGGCCTCGACTACACCATGTATTTTGGGAGCGGTTCCTGGCGCGGGCAAGCTGAAAGCTGCATGCTCATTGAATTGGACAACGCCTCAGAAGACGAAGCTGACACTGTAGCCAAATTGATAAAGCGGCATAACTTCCAGCAAGCTGTTCTCCTTCAGAAGATACCCGTTACGAATAGGCTAATTTGATCCCGCCTGTTCCAGTCTCAGAAACTTAAACCCGAACTTCAATCGAGGGGCTCAGGAAGCTATTTGAGGAACCCGGCTCGTGGTTAGGGGGTGCCATATTAGGCGCTCTTTTCTGCATTCGCTAGCAAACAATCAGCCGGCCTTCACGATCCCGACGCAATACCATCGGAGGGACTTCACCGAGGGCGTCTCCCTGGAGAAGGTAGATATCCCCCACGTATCCGGGGCCACCGGAAACAAAGTTGAAGCGGGCTGCGTAAACACGGCTCGCGAATTCGAGCGGGTCAGGATCGTCTTCAAGACCCCAGGCTTCTCGCACGGCAGGCAATGATGCCATTTGCTTCCATTCGTCTTCGGTAATGATTTGGGGGCGGTTGTCCATTGGTCTAGACTGATATCCTTAATAATAAGGATATGGCTTTACATTGCAAGGGTGAGACCACAAGGGCCCAATTAAGAGCGATGTGCTGCCGCCCAAGCTAATTTGGAGCCTCCCCGACTCTTATGCGGCTCTCGTGAGCCGGACGAAATCATTGTTCCGGCGTCCACGGATTGCAAGCGGTACCTTCTCTTAAGCACCACTTCCGAGACGAGGGGCAGTGCCCATCTTGCAGCTCTTCTCTTTGCAATACGCCCTTTCGTCGGCCCCTCACACGACTCAGCGGACCGGAATCCGGTCTGTACGCCGACGGGGGGCCGACGAAGGAGCTCATTGTTATTTCATCCCGTATGTTTCGTGGCGAAATAGGCGACCCCAAGAGCGGCGGCATTGAAAATGTCCATGCGATAGTGCTCCGGTTTCCACGATTTCCTCTTTGGGGGCACAAACGGCGAGAGTTCGGGAAGACGATCGCCGACGGCTTGCGCGATCTGATGTTTGTTTTGGATTGAAGTTGGAAACACCTTGCTAATCACTTCTCGTTTGATGACGGATATTGGCAGATGACGGTTCGCGGCGAGCTTGGCGATTGTCTTCATGCGTCGTGAAACTAGTGGTTTGGACTCGCCCACAACGATCACTTTGGGCCCGTATTCGTCGAGTAGCAAGTCAAGTTTCTTGGCCATGGGAATTTTCACCGCGTTGACCCCGCGACGAAAGCTACGAACTCCCCAATCGACCAGCGTGTGAGGACCGTCCAGAATCACAAAACCGAAACGCAGCGGATGCACGTCAAGGACCAGTATTCTCTCGGGGCGATAGGTAACCATTTTGATCAATTCATAACCTCAGTCGCTCGACTAGCGCTATCTTGAGTCAATGGTTTTCGCGGAACAAGTTGTGTAGTTCTCAGGCTGCTTTTTCTCTAACGCGGCACGCAACTGTTTTACGCGCGGCTCAACCTCGGTTTGGACGCTGACTTCGATGCCTGGGAATAGTTCGGACAATGGAACGCCGAAGATCGTCATGTAGGCAAACGCCCTGCGGAGTTCCGGAACATGGCGTCCCTTCTCGTATCGAGAGACCTGCGCGCTGTCTGCGGAACCGAGAAGGAAGGCCATCTGGTCCTGGGAGAGCCCTGCCTGCCTGCGGTATTGTCGAAGACGGTTCTGGAGTCGATGGGGCATAGAAGTGGGAATGGTTAGTTTGGTTGTTTGCCCCTTTCATTTTAGAAGGCCCATTGGATGCGGGAAGACGGGCGGATTTGCCAAAAGGAGCAAGTAATCACAGAGCCCCATCGTCGGATGCGGCAATGACCACGGCTATGTGGTCTCCGTCATGTTTTAACAGTCAATTACCGACCGCTTGACATCATCCTAGCCCCGGCTATGCTGAACAGTATGCAACACAAGAGTGTCGGCACATTTCTTGGTGACGTGAGGAGAAGGCAGCAAAGAACGCTCCATCACGTTGCCAAGAGGATCGGCGGTAAGGGGATCTCAAAGCAGGCACTTTCCCTGATCGAGCGGGGCCGGATGAGGGTGCCGGTGGCACGCCTCGCTTCGATACGGCGGGCCTATCGCATGTCCACGGCAGAAGAAAAGGAACTTGCTGAACTCTTCGCGTTCGAGATGCTGATCGAGAGCACCGGAGAGGATCGCGAATTTGGCGAGGCAGTGCTTTCCGTCCTCGATCTGAAGACCTCAAGCTCAATTTATGTAATTGGCGGGCGACAGGTCGCCCTTACAAGTTCGGTTTTGCAGGCAAAAGCCGCAAAGTTTCTCAAGAATGGAGCCAACATGCTCGCGTTCTTCTATCCGAAGATCGACGTACGATGTAAGCCGGATGAGAATCTCTGGTTTCACAATACCGAGCATGAGAGGATCGAACTCAAACGAGCAATTCAAGCCTCTTCTAAGCGACCTCTCGCGGGCAGGATGCGCTTTTTTGAGATTGACACAAGTGTGATGCCTCTAGCCCCGATCGTCTCTCAACTGATGTCGCTTTGCGGACCGTTTACTGCCACAACCGTAACGAACTCAGTCTCGCGTGATCACGGTGCTGGCTACGTTTACGTTGAAGGTCCGAGAGATCGATGGGTGCTTCTGAAGCCGGAACATGCGAGCCGCGCTTTGCGAGTTGTTGAGAGTGCAGTCGCGATGGCGCAAGATCGGCACTCAGCCATCAGAGAAATGCTTGACTAAAATAACATCGCTATAGGAGACAAGTTCAACTAGCGATAAGACGCTTGCAGTGAGGATGCAAATGGTCGTGCGTATGAGCCGTCGGCGGTCAATGACAATACGACCCATTATGCCGGGAGACTTCAGCTTCATCCGTTCTCTTGCCTCAAACGTTGAGGGCTACACCGTACCCTCCCCCTACGTACTGTGGATGCTCGGGCGATTCCATAGCGGTTTCTGCGCCGTCGCCGTGGACGCAGGGCAAAACAGATTGGGTTATCTGTTGGCTATGCCTACTAGTGATCCTGGAGACGGTGTTTTCGTCTGGCAGCTCGCCCTGACGTTCCGAGGTCGACGCCTAAAGGCTCAAGATCATCTTGCGATGTATCTAAAGAAAACGATGCGGGCGAGCAAGGTCCACCACCTTTTCTTCACTACCGCCCCCCTTTCGCCAACAGAACGATCCGTCACGGCAATTGCAAAACGAGTCTTTCACGCCTCGCCGGCAAAGGGGCGCCGATTGCCCGGCTCTGTCCCAGGAGGAGAGTCTGAATACGATCTCGTCGTGAAAATCACGAAAGTTGGCAAACCCCGCTAGGGGTCCGAAGTGGTCGATAAACTTCGGACCCCACCTTCTCCTTATCAGGCGACAATAGAGAAGTCAAGTATCGTCAACTTGACAACTGTGGAACATAACCTCGCGAAATTCCATAATCTCTGCATTGTCCAGAATCTAGAATGCAGAATTGCTAAAACTGACAAGAAAGCCTGCCTTTGCCGCTGTTGACGAAAGGGCTAAGCTTGCGGGATGCATTTAGGGCGTGAGGCAAAGGATGAGCTAGCCGCGCACCTCTCGACAATTGAAGCCGAAGACTCGCACGATGGCAGCTCGATCATAAATAAGCTCTATCCCGAGCTACCCAAGAAAGAGCTCCACACGGCCGAGGCGATTCTCGTCCGGTATTGCGAAATCGCTATCTGTATCGCTGAACTGGAGAGGCAGTCGGAATCACCTTTGACACAATCGAAGCAAATTCCTACGATTGAAGAAAGGTCGAATGTTGATTTGAAAACTTAAGTCGCACTATGGGCAAAGTCCTTGCATATGCCCGGGTGTCGACACCCCGACAGGGAGAAAAGGGCGTTTCCCTCACGGAGCAAAAATCCGCAATCGAGCGGTACGCTGAACAGCATAACCTGCAGATCGTGCGGTGGTTCGAAGAACGCGAAACTGCAGCTAAGACGGGGCGACACGAATTCACCACGATGCTCCGCTTGCTGCGATTGAAAGTTGCTGACGGCGTGATCATCCACAAGATTGACCGAAGCGCACGGAATCTGAAGGATTGGGCCGATCTCGGCAAGCTTGTCGACGCCGGCGCTGACATTCACTTCGCCACCGAAAACCTGGATCTGAAAACAGTTGCGGGGAGGCTGTCCGCCGACATTCAGGCGGTTGTGGCTGCTCACTACAGCAGGAACCTGCGTGAAGAGGCGAAGAAGGGCTTCTACGGCAGGCTCAAGCAGGGCTACTACCCGCTACGAGCGCCGGTCGGCTACCTCGATCAGGGCGGAGCCAAGCCTAAGGTTGCAGATCCGCAGAGATCGCAGTTGGTCCGCCAAGCTTTTGAGCTTTACGCCGCAGGCAACTTTTCATTGCCGGCTCTTGCTACCGAGATGGCGCGTCGCGGATTGCGCAATCGCAGTGGCGGTCATGTCACCGTGAATGGGTTGGCGACAATGCTGAAAAACCCTTTCTACATCGGTCTTATGAAGATCGACCGAACCGGAGAAACCTTTCGCGGGAACCACGACCCGCTGATATCAACTGAACTGTTCGAGAACGTCCAGGCGACGCTCACCGGAAAACGGGCAGATAGGACGCGAATTCAGCTTTACACCTTTAGCCGAATAGTTCGTTGTGCGAGTTGCAACTACTCTCTCATTGCGGAGCGCCAGAAGGGCCATACGTACTATCGTTGCCACAACCGTCCGTTCAAGACGCCAGCGGTGTGCCCACCGACGTCAATCCGAGAGGACCAACTTGACAAAGCGATCACCGCCGCGCTTGCAGACATAGATCTTTCGACGGAAGAGGTGGCGGCAGTGCGGGCTCTGGTTCAGGAACGTCGACAGAGGAGCGATCAGCTTCGGATAACAACGGAACGGGCACTTCGCCTGGAAAGCGACCAGATTCAAAATCGGTTGTCCAAGCTCGCGGACCTAATTATAGAGGGCACGCTTGAGCGTTCGCTATATCAGACAAAACAACAGGCGCTCCTTATCGAGCAAGCTGCCGTGGCAGACAAACTCCAAGATCTGCAAAGAGAAGGTGGCTTGGCGCTCGACCGTCTCGAAAGAACTGTCGAACTGGCAAAAAGCCCATCAATACTGTACAAAGCAGCCTCTCTAGAGCAAAAGCGTGAATTGCTGAAAACATTACTGTCGAACCTTGCCGTGTCATCGAAAAATGTAGACATTACGCTCTCTGTACCGTTTCGATTGATCGCCGGACGCAGAAAAAACACAGAATGTAGGGCTAATCGGGGGACTTGTCGAACCTGGGAACAAATATTCACTAAACTATATAGCCATTTTGCCGATCCATTAGCGTTCAGGAAAGAGCGCATTCTTTCCTAATTAACACTCCCTTCCAGTCTACGCAACTTCTCCTATCTGAAAAGGTGGGCGGATTTGTGCTGTGACGCAAATTTCTCGCCCCCTTTTATGGCGGGATCACGCCACTGATCCTGACAAGACATCCTGAAATATTTCCCCCCGCAACGCATCGGCATCATAGGAATAGGCGGCGGGTACGTGGAGGATGCGCAGACCAACGCTCTTCATGATTTCGTCCACAAATGCGTCTCGCTTCATTCTGTCCCATCGCAAGTGCGAACGATCATCAAGCACTATCCGCCCGATGAGGGACGTCTGCGAGTTGGCCGCGGACGATAAGACTGACCTTGGTCCGACGCTCCCTTTCGATGACGCCCGTCGGCTTTTGGTCCCCCCTACGATGAAGGACGCAGTATCAATTGTTGAGATGACGCCATGCTAAGATTATGATACATAAGTACATACTCGATGAGTTCGGCTCACACAAAAGCCAAAGCGCCACTATGACTACGAACGATAAAATAATTCGCGCGGCGCTCAAGAGAGAGCTAGAGAAGCTGTACGCCGGCGATGACAAGCTCAGAATCGTAGAAGAATTTGGCATCGAGCACGGTGCGATTCGTATCGATATCGCCGTGGTGAACGGCCTTCTGCATGGGTACGAAATCAAAAGCGATCGAGACACACTACTGCGGTTGCCGGAGCAGATGGATGCCTACAATTCTGTTTTTGATCAAGTAACGCTCGTCGTCGGAAAGCAGCACCTTTATGACGCAATAAATCTTGTGCCCGATTGGTGGGGTATCACCGTCGCCAAGTTCGGCTCTGATGGTTCGGTAGTGCTCAACCGAATCCGCGAGGCAGGGAATAACGCTCAACAATGCAGCATTTCAATCGCGAGACTTCTGTGGCGCAGTGAGGCTCTTCAGATTTTGGAAGAAGCTGGCAAAGCCGATGGATTGCGATCCAAACCACGAGAATTTATTTATGAGAGATTGTGCACAATCCTCGATCTAGCGAGATTGGAAGAGAAAGTCAGAGAAATCTTATTCTCTAGGGAAGATTGGCGATCTGATGCGCCGTTAGTACTAAATGGTGGTTGATGCCAGCGGTGAGCCAACTCTCTGTGCTTCCCGTGCCTTTAATCTCGGGGTTCTTAATATAGGCGGGGTAATGTTTGGCTTTTTCTGCGATGTATTTATCTCCAAAGCTGAATCCGCTTCCGTAGAATCTACTCTTATCATCAGCTAATAGTTTGGCGTTAGCCAGGTACAACGCGAATTTCTGCTTCCTGCCCTTCATAATCAGCCACTTGTTGTCGAGGGTATATCGAATGCTCGTAGTCGGATGAAAAAATTGAGAGGACTCCTTGTAAATCGGGTGTTGAATGGTGTAATCACCAAACGTTGGGTTTCGCCCTCCATTATTTCCAGTCACCTGATCAAGCCACTTTTTCCAATCGGCCCGCAGAACAAGATTGTCCTCGTCAATCTTGTATTTCATTAGATCGGAGGGAAAAGCGCCACTGGCAAACGTGAAGGTCCTCCATTTCGGCAGATTGTAGATCTTTTGACTTGCATTCACATAACCATCGTACGTGCCAATTTCGATCTCTTTTGTGTCAACGAGTAGGTCGATCTCTGCTTCTGTCAGCCCACTCCAAGCTAGAAAACTCTTGATTCCACTGTTCAGTGTCGCGATATTGCCAAGATCATTCGGAATCAATCTGAGGCAAAGCCCACTGGAGCATTTCGTGGCCGATGCTCGAATTGCATTCTTGAGCGCCTGGTCATCGCTCAGGTGGAGAACTGGTATCAAGTGCAATCCCAGTTGATGCGCGAATGTTGTAACGGCTCCCACGCAATCAACTTTTAGGGCGGTGGTGTACAAGAGACTAAAATCAATGAATATAGCGGATGAACCCCATAGCTTCAAAATCTGCGGAGCTAGATCCGGCATTTTGTCTCGGAATCTCGCTATGACCGATTCAAATTGCTGCTGCAGACTGTCCGAAGGTTTTGGCTTTGGCATCACGAGCTGAATCAGGGGGGTGATGCCCTGTTTCTGTATGGCGTCGAGAGCTCCGATTGCGTTTTGCTCGGCGCGTTTCCACTTCAATATTGGAACGTAATGTTTTGGTCCAAACATCGCTTTTACTTTGTCCATTTCTCTTCAGGGAAATATCTTCTCACCTTTTCCTCGTTCACAATTTTGCCCAAATATCCGTATGCTTTCCCTCTGTACCGCATCTGACCAGCGATGATGGCGATATGCACTCCCGTTTCTGCGGCGAGACTCCGAGCAGCTACGAACGAAGGAATCAATCGCGCCGGACTAACCTCCCACTTGCTCTCAGGTAGCAGTGCTTCTTGGGCCATCCGATCTGCTTCCTGCTCCTGTTCGTTAATGGTTACACCTTTTACTCCCTCAAGTTCGTCATAAAACAGCTTGATGTCCTGATCGTAGTGCAGGGATATGTGTGCCAATTCATGCATAAGCGTAAACCAAAAATTATCCAGACGATCATATCGCAGAGTAAGGCCAATCACTGGGTTGTCCCGATTGATGAGAATCGACGCACCGTCAAGATAGGTCTTCGAGAAATGTTTCTCGATCACAACACAGATTCCGTTTTTGCGCAGGAACTCTTTTCCCAATAATGGTCCGTTTGCATTCACGCTGAGCTTGGCAAGCTCCCGCATAAAATCCATGTTAACGGCGCCCTTTCTGTACCTGGTCGGTACTTTTGTCTTTTCCGCCTTCTTTAAGACGGCACCAGCCCACGCCGCTAAGGCACGGCGGTCAGTTCGCGGAGATGAACGGTAACTCGATTGACGCAGCATGCCAAACAGTTGCTCAGGGGAGCAGACCGGCTCAAAGAACCTCCGCACAAGTTCGGCAGAATCCAAGACCTTCAACGAGAGCTTTCCAAAATATCCGCGTTCCTCCATCTCCTGCAGAAGCCAACGATCCCAGTTGCGATACTGCGAATTTTCATTTTGGGTCGGTTGTCCTAAGAGGACCTTCGCGGGAATGCCCAAGCCGGATTCAAGAGCACGCATCATCCCTACCGTGAGAGTTCGTTTACCAGACAGAATTTCGGACACTCGGCTTCTACTGCCGATATACGGAATCAAGTCCGCTGGTTTTAGATCGGCCTGCTCCATGCGGAATTTAATGGCTTCGACCGGGTCGGGGAGAGTGACTGGAAAGTTCCTGGACTCATAGTCTGCTACAAGGGTACTGAGAAGCTCGAGTTGTTCTCCTTCGGCCGACTCAGGGTCGGGATCTCTCGCCATGAGCGCCTCGATCGATCTGAGCGCTTCGCGGTAATCGTCTTCAGTTCTTATGACTTTGATATCAACCATGGTATTTAAACTATCTTCCAATTGTCGTATTCCTTATGAGTCCCTATTTCCCTCACCATCACGATCCCGGTTTGATAGGCGACCGTCACCCATAAGCGATAATCGTTCCCGCAAATGTTGAAAACCAGCTGCTGGCTTCCGATGACACTCGCCTTGGGATAACGCTTCTTAATGTCGAGTGGCTTCTTCCAGTTAGCCGCTTCGACTTCGGCCTCCCACGACTCAAGTTGCGATCGCGTCCGGGCATGACTCTTCATGAAGCTACGCAACTTGTCTTTGCCTATTAATTTCATGTCTTAACAGATGTACCAGCATATTTGTTCCCAATATGGGAACAATATAGGATGTATTTGTCCCTGTCAAGGGGGAGGGCTAGATCACCAAAATGGACGCCGTAGTGGTCTCCGTCAAACAGCTCTAATCATTTCGCACCAAATTAGAACCCCGATCCAAATGCCACAAGTAGCACGATCGCCCACCTTTTTCTTCTCCCTGTCTAGGCGTTAGATGGCCAGCAGCTATTTCCGGAGATGGCTGCCCTCCCCCAGGAAATGCCCATTGAGGTCGACTGAGGGGAAGAGAAACCACGCACCTGTCCGACGCTCCCCTTCGATGACGCCCGTCGGCTTTTCGTCCTCTGCTATGAGATCCACGAGCTTTCTTAGAAGCATCTGGATGATGAAGAAAAGGATCAAGGGGAGGACGAACTCCTTCTGAACTAGGAGTCGTAGTCTCGGGACCGTGCGCCCTTTCGGGCAAGGTGGGCGCTGTTGCAAGATGTGACAAGGCCAGTAGGGCTAATCGGGAGGCACGTCGCCCCGGAAAGAGCTACAAAGTACCCCGTCGTTCTGCTTCCAGGGTTTGTTCTGCGGATTTTGTTCTGTCATCCCTTGCTAGGGAAAGATCTTTGAATGGCCCTTTCTCTTCGGTGGACGTGCTCCAATACCAGCCATCTGATCTGTGCTCGAATTCGACTTTTTCGCCCGACTTCAAGTATGCAGGGAATACTGGATGAATAATCCTTGTGCCGGTTGAAAACCAGTTCTCAACTAACCTCTCTAGTTCCTTGTCCGTCATAAATTTCTCCTCGCTCGCTGTGCCACCGCAATTCTCCTTCTGCCGCTGATATTTTGCGCTTAGGTTTCGGAGCATGACCTCTCACTTTTGCCCATCGCGCTTTCTGTGCCAGTCCGATCTTCCTATGAGCGGCAGCCGACATGGCGTGCCTCGGCTTCGTGTAGGAACTACCGCCGTCCATCTTGCCTAGAACCGCAGGAGTCGCATCGACATGTTTGAGATCGTCTATGAGTTTAGTTCTCAGTCCCCGCAACTCCCCGACAAAGGACGCCAGTCCCGCTAGATTTGCCGTGAATCCCCCTCGGCAAGAGATTGTAATTGATGGACTCTGCGATCGGAGGCGGGAAAGCAGCAATGCGTCATGGTATTCGCAGTCCTTCCTCGTTTCAGGTGCTCCCTGGGGTCGGAGGCTGCGGCGGATGTTCATTTTGCGGCAGTAGTTGGGTGGGGGTGAGGATGCTGTTTTCTCGAATATGAAGACTTGGAGGGATCGATTGGACTCTTGAGCTAGCAGTCTGAGAGCATGGAGACATGAACCGTGCGACAACTATTTTGGTTTTGCTTCTCGCCGCAGCACTCGAGGCGAGTGGTGACGCTCTCATGCGGGCCGGTCTGCATAGGAACGCAACAGGGCACCGGGCTTTGTTGTTTGCATTGGCCACCCTGGTGCTATTTTCCTATGGATGGACGGTGAATGCTCCGCCATGGGATTTCGGCAAGCTGATCGGAATCTACGTAGTCTTCTTTTTTCTAATTGCCCAGTTCATCTCTTGGGTGTTCTTCAAGCAAAGCCCATCTCTAACCATGTGGATAGGCGGTATGCTAATTGTGGCCGGAGGCATCGTTATCGCGATGGCGACAGCCTAAGTCATCCCTCCATCTCATGCGACTTCCCGCTGCATCCGTCGATTCGCTTGCTTCAACGCGGTTCAGTGTCCTGACGTTGCGGCTTGCCTGACATTTGCGGCAAGGTGTTCGGCAAGCACCGGAGCCACGAGGGTTATCCCTAGCTCCCTATATTTCTTTTAGACAGGAGCCCGGACCACTTGTGCCTAATAGAATCCAGGAAACGTGGCCAGCCAAGCTCGAACTCGTGCTCTCTGAGAAGTTCGATAATATTGCGTTGACAAGTTGCCAACGCTCGACCGATCGGTTCTGCAGTCGTAGAACCAGAGGCATAGATCTCCAGATACTGATTCGCGGCGTCGGCCGCTTCGTCAAAAATGAATTGAATTTGCCGCTCCAGTTCAACACTGAAGGGCGAAACAAGGCCGCAGATACGCGTTGCAGCGGATCGCTTCATCTCGCGAACCTTCCTCATTACTTCCTTCACTCGAACGTCATGCCCATTCATCCCTGCCGATTTTATGAGTTTCGCGGATTCGCGCTCTGAAAACCGCTGCAGCTGTTCAAAAAATCGCAGAACTGGAACAAGTCCGTTATCGACGACAACGTCGTGGAAAAATTTTGCACGATGCTCGTCTCGTTTTTGGGCGAGATTCTTTTTCAGCGAGTACAACGCGATAACCAGAGCGAGCAAGGAGATAAAGAGCGAGGGTAGCTGCTGGTAAGGGTCAGTACTGGGTAAGATTGTCACCTGCGGACGCGACGGAACAATGATCACCCTTTGGTTGGACACGGGTGTGTGTTGCATCTTTTGCGTGGCAGCCTTATCCAGTGCGACGTAGAACAGTGGAAGTCTTAGTCGCCCTTTCAACTGTCTCATGCAGTGAGTCCATCAGTATTGGGTCCCAGGGGAACTTAAACCTGATGTAAAACTTCTCTTTTCCGAATCTAATGATGCTCGGCTCAAACAGACCGAGCAGAAAAGATGGCCCAATTGAATAGGTGTCCGGAGGAACCAAGACCGTTACAACTGTGTCTTCGCGATCCAGAGCATCAACGTTGAAATGCTCACGGGCAGCTTTCCCACGAGGCTGGCCGGAGTACACCCTGGTGCCCGGCACTCTCACTTCACTCAGGTCGATTGTGCGATTCATAAAGCTCTAAAGGGATGAAGCGTACTTTTCCTTTAGGTTAAACTTTATACTGATTAGAGTACCTGGAAAAGGGTTCGATACGGTACGAACGTACTTTCCATCGGGAGGACGCTCCAAAGAATTATCTCCATTGAATGCAATAACTTGCCTTTCCCCGCCTTCAAATGGCTCCGGCTTCAATCTGTACTTCCCATCAAACAGGATGAACGCATGCCCGGACAAGACGCACATTCTAGGGTTTACCCCAGCAAGCTGCAAGAAGAAGTCGATCAGGCTCGTCGTCCCAGTACCACGCCGCTCCGGGAGGCTGCTTACACCTTCCTGCAGTGCATAGAGTGTGCAGAGTGCCTCCTCGTCATAAGGCTTTTCAAAGAGGCCCTTACCAAGATGTTCAGCAGCGTATGCCCGCATGCGCCTAAATGTTTCCGACGAAGCCCTTGGACTCATGAAAGAACGAAAAATTGTGGTCTCGCTGAAGTTCACCAAAACAATGTGACACGCTCCTCCCTCCTGCTCCTTGGGACGGAGTAGATCAAAGTGTGCTTTTGCGAACCACTTTCCTCTGGCGTGCTCCTCCGCATTGCTGATCGCTTCGCCGATAAGCGTGGCCAACTTGTTTTCGCCTGAACGCGACAGCTTAGCTCCAGCTTGCTGAAGACACAAACTGAAATAATCCGTCAGGTGCGTAGCCGCCCGATCGCAGTGCGGTGATCTCTCGCTGTACTTGCTGAAGCCAAAGTATAGATCGGATTTCTTTACTCTAGCCTCGATCTCAGGTGGAAGGATGGAACTCGGATGGTGAATCCTTTTGAGGAGGCCGGAGGCACGAAGCAGAATGTTGACACGTTCGTCAGTGGAGAACTTGCCCGAGAGGCTCAATGTGTCCGACCGACGCCGGTGCTCGATTATTGTATCCATCACCAGAGAGGCACAGAGATCAAGTTCCTTACACCCAGAGTGATCAATGAACAGCGACCGAATATTTTTACGGGATACGACCGCTTGCAAGTGGTCAATGAACTCCATCGTCTCGTCAGGACTGTCGATGAACGAAAATGTCTCGGGCACTCTGACTGAAGCTTCACCCTTACGAAAGGCTGGAGTGCCTGAGCGAATGGGCCACACTTTTCTGGGCCCAACGGTTTGCGAATGGTGAATAGCTCTGCCAAGTTTGCTGAGCTGTCTGGCACGAAGCTCGCGTCTCCGCTGGCGCTTGCGGTTGATAAGCTTACCTTGAGCTGATTCCTCATGGCGACGGCGCATAAAACTGCACAAAGTTTATCGCATCGGCGATCGGCTTAGTGCGCTGGTGGAAATGAAAGTGGGGCCGGAGAATCGGCGGCGCAGATCAAATAGCTGCAGTCGTTTCTTCTTTGACGACCCGAGTGTCGCTTAGATCACACAGGGAAAACTTTGCATTCCGAAGAACGCGAAGTGTTGCTTCGGTTGGGGCCTTGATCGCCTCGCTGTACCAATCCCGGCTTCATGGTTTGTCATGGCGATTTCCTTGGATAGGGAATGTGGTCAGCGGCTTTCCTGGAGCGCCGCAACCTCGCGGGACGGAATCCCGAATACCAGCGCCCAATAATTAGCCGACTTTCGCGACAGGCGATGTTCCAGGCAGAGGACCCTTCGGACTTCTGACTCTGGAAATGTCTGCCGCATCCAGACCACCGCCTCCTCGTCCCCGTGCTCCAGGACCCTGAAGATCGTGTAGTCGGGATAGGCTTCAGGCTGGAAGGTGTCAAGGTTCGTGTCCCAGAAGAGTGTTCGTAAGTTACTGGGAATCATACAGTTATAAGTATAAGACAGATGCCGCCGAGGTCAAGGGCTATTGGAGAAAGCATACATTGGATTGGTTAATCCCAGTGCTTGGTTTTTTCGAGGAAATCGACGCGTTTTTCGATTCCCGCAAGCTGGTTGTCCAGCCGCTCGAGGTGGTCACCCCAGTACGATGAATAGGTCAAAAGGTGGCGATCCATGCTCTCGATGGCTCGCAGAATATTCTCTTCTGCGGCCCTCAGTTCCTGTTTGGTCGCCATGTCGCGGCGGATGCTTTCAAATTCATGCTGGGCGACAACCGCCAGTTCTTCCAACGTCATGGCTTCACTCTATCGCTCCTGACAGCGCTGTAAAGGTAGGCGATGTCTTGATCCTTCCAAACATGCGTAAATGTGCAAGATCGCCTACCTTTTATTTTTCCGCCAGACCGTTAGACTGTCTTCACGCTTCGGCCTATGGGCCTTTGCCGAAGTGTCCAACCGGGAAGGCCCTTCGTTGAAATCTCGTAAATGGCTCGATCACCGCTGTCGTACATAGGTGGGAAGAACCGTCTGGCGAAGCGGGTCATTGAGATCTTTCCGAAGCACACGACGTATGTAGAGGCGTTTGCGGGCGGGGCGCAGGTATTTTTCCGCAAAGAGCCGTCGAAGGTCGAGGTACTGAACGACCTGGACGGCGAGATCGTGAATTTCTACCGCGTCTGCCAGCAGCACTACGAAGAGTTGCTCCGGTATTTCCGCTTCGCCGTGGTCAGCCGCGAGTGGTTCGATCTTTTGAAAAAGACGAATCCCGAGACGCTGACCGACATCCAGCGGGCCGCGCGACATCTTTATGTATTGCGAAATTGCTTTGCGAGCCTCGTGCGGAATCCCGTCTATCACCGCAATGTGGTCCAGCCACCGAGTTTCAACCTGGAGAGCCTTCCCGAGCTCATTGAAAACGCCCATAAAAGACTAGAGCGGGTGCAACTTGAATGCGCACCGTATGAGGAGATCGTGCGACGGTTTGACCGCCCGACGACGCTCTTCTACTTGGACCCGCCCTACTGGGGAAGGAAACTCTACCACTACAACCTCGGTGAGGCTGATTTCGAGAAGATGGCAGAACAGCTCGACACGATCAAGGGGAAATTCGTGCTGTCACTGAACGATCTTCCGGAGGTCCGACACACATTCCGCAAATTTCATATCCGGGCAGTCGAACTGCACTATACGTCGCAGAAAGCCGCTGGAAAACGCTATAAAGAGGTGCTGATCACGAATTTCCGGCCATAATCCCGCCATCCTTATTATTACCTCCTTCCCCACCCCCTAGACCTCAGCCTCGCCGCACCCTAAGGGGGCCGACTCACAGCCGGCCCCCTGGGTTCTTGTGCTCGGCCCGTTCGTTACCGATATCGACGATGCCCCCTCGACAATTCATTCATGATCCAGTTCGTCGAACAATTGATCGCAGCGCTTTTCAACCGCCTGCGCGGACGGCGAGCGCAAGCACGGTTCGAGGGAAAGGGTCTCGATCTCGGCTCCTCGGTAGTCGACGGGCAGGTGACGGGGCGTCACTTCACGATTGGAAGTGAGCGCCGCTCGATGCACGTCGCCGTGCTCGGGAAAACTGGGAGCGGCAAGAGCTCGCTTCTGCGGCATTTGGCCGAGCAGGACATCCAAGCTGATCGCGGGTTCCTATACTTTGACCTCCACGGCGACACGACTCCATTTCTCCTTGGAACGATCAACCTTCGCGAACGACGCGAGCGCCGGCATCTGAGCGAGAAGCTCGTCATCATCGAGCCCGCTGACCCGATTGTCTCTGTGGGATTGAATCCGCTCGAACAGCAAGGATCGGACTTTGTCCGCATCGCGGAGTTCGCGCAAGTCCTCAAAGAACGCTGGCACCTCGATACCTTCGGGGCGCGCACGGATGAACTCCTGAGGAATTCGCTCTACGCGCTCTCAAGGAATGACCTCACGCTCGTCGAGCTCGCGCCGTTTCTGACCGACGCCCGGTTCCGGGCGGCGTGCATGAAGCGGATCGAGAACGCGGACATCCGGCAGTACTTCAGTTTCCGCTACGACCAGGCGAGCGAGGCGATGCAGGCCACGATGCGGGAGCCGATCCTCAACAAGACCTCGGCCTTCACCGCCGACCCGCACTTTCGCCACATCGTGGGACAAGCGTCCACCTTCTCGATGAAGGA
Organism: uncultured Acidobacteriaceae bacterium; assembly: GCA_963791085.1. Lineage (GTDB taxonomy): Bacteria > Acidobacteriota > Terriglobia > Terriglobales > Acidobacteriaceae > Acidiflorens. Next base: position 465,963 of record CAWBQG010000002.1, read on the forward strand.
AGCGATGGACGAAGGCTACTGGGTGATCGTAAACCTCGCGAAGGGCCGATTGGGCGAACAGGCGCTCACCCTAGGAAGCCTCGTCCTCACGGTTCTCAAGAACGCGCTCTTCACGCGCGAGAAGCGGGCGCTCTTTACCGTCTATTGCGACGAGATCCAGAACCTGGTCGCCTACGGAAGCGGCATCGAGACGATGCTCTCCGAGGCCCGCAAGTTTCAGGTCGGGATCGTGTCGGCCAACCAGTTCCTCGACCAGTATCCGGCGGAGATGCGGGCGGCGATTCTCGCCGTCGGCACCCACGTCTTCTTTCAGCTTTCGAGCACGGACGCCACGCAGATCGCTCAGGCGCTCGACGGCGGAAAGCCGCTCGCCGAACGGCTGAAGAACCTCTACCAACGGCACGCCGTCGTGAAGAGCGGCGCGTCACGCCCGGTCGAGATCGCCGTTCCCACCGTTAGCCACCCCCAAGTCGATTACACGGATTTACTGAATCGTTCCCGGCTCACGAAGGGGCGGGCGCGGATCGTCGTCGAACGCGCGATTGCGAAACGGCAAGCCCAGGTCCTCGAAACCAAGGAGGAGGAACCCGATGGCTGGGAATAGACGGGTGGGAATCGTGCTCCAGGAACGGGATCGCCGGTTACTCGAAGAGCTGAATGTCATGCGCGTCGCTGACCGCGATCAGGCGCAGGCGGCTGCGGGCTTCGGCTCCGTCACGCGGGTGAACGCGCGCCTCCTCGGGCTCACGCGCGCGGGACTCCTCCGGCGGTTCTTCGTCGGGACATCGGGCACGGGACAGAAAGCGCTCTACACGTTGTCAGCGTCGGGCGCGCAGCTCGTCGGCGCATCCCACCGGGGGCTCCAACGCCGAAAGGATGAGAGCTCGATGGGCGGCGCATTCGTCGAGCACCAATTGGCGCTGAACGGCATCTATTGCGCCCTCAAGTTCGGGGAAATCCCGCTTCCGGGCGTGCTCTTCCGCCGCTGGATCTCGTCTGATGTGCCCTTTGGGCCATCGCTATTGCCCGACGGCTACCTGGAACTCACGGTTCAGGGCGGCGTGCTCGCGGCCTTCGTCGAGGTGGACATGGGAACCGAGCGGAGCGCCGTCTGGGAAGACAAGGTTCGGAAGTATCTCCAGCTTGCCGTCTCGGGCGAATTCGAGCGCCGCTTCGGGCAAAGCCGTTTCCGCGTGCTCATCGTCGCGAACTCCCTGCGCCGGATGCATTCGATCCGGAAGACCGTTGCGAAGCTCACGGAGAAGATCTTCTGGTTTTCGACGCTCGATCTCGTGCGTAGCGGCGGGTTCTTCCGTAGCGTCTGGCTCCGGCCAACGGGCGAGGAATCCCTGCCGCTCGTGAAGGAACTCCCATGATGAAGTACTGCTACCACTGCGGGAGGCTCACTTCCGGGGAACCGGTGTTCTGCCAGTTTTGCGGGCGGAGTTACGATGTGAAACTCTGTCCGCGGCTCCACCCGAATCCCCGCTTTGCCGACGTTTGCTCGCAGTGCGGCAGCCGGGAACTCTCGACGCCCCAACCGAAGGTTTCGCCCTGGTGGAAGGTGCTTGAGTTCCTGCTCCGGATTCTCTTCGGGACCGTCCTCGTTTATCTCTCCCTCTCACTCCTTGTCGCTCTTCTCAGATCCCCAGTAGTCCAAGCCGGACTTGTCGCACTGGGTCTTCTCCTCCTTGTTCTCTGGGCTCTTTGGATGATGCTTCCCGAATGGTTTCGGAAGCTCGTTCACCGGCTAATCAAGCGGAAGGAGCGACGGCATGAGCGATAGGAGGAAGACCGAGTCTCGCGCGGTGTCCGGAGAGACAATGTCGGCTTTTGCCGGCGACGCCAAGCCTGCGGAAAACTTGAGTTTTTCGCACGCTCCCCTCGGGCAGTGCTGCCCGGACCCATGCCCGGAGGCTTGCCCGCACCCCAAAGGCGCTGCCGCAAACGCATCGGGCGACCTCTTGGGCGAGCCGATGTCGATCCGCGAAGTCGCCCGCATGCTCGGCTGCTCCGAATGGACCGTCCGCCAACAGTACCTGCCAAGAGGCATTCCCCACTTCCGGCTCTCCCCTGCTGGGAGACTCGTGTTCTTTCACAACCAAATCGTCCGCTGGGTCTTGGAGATTCAGCGACAGAAAGGAGGCATTATCCGATGACGCTCTTCAGGCGCGGAAACGTCTACTGGGCCTATGTCTACATCGATGGTGTCCGCCATGCGAAGTCGACCGGGACCAGCAACCGCCGCCAAGCCGCAGAGATCGACCAACGCTTCAAGGACGAATTGAACCTGAAGCGCCAGGGCATGAGCCAACTCGCGCCCGAGACGACCTTCGGCGCGCTCGCTGCCCGCTTCCTCGCCGAAGGCCAACCCAAACCGTATCATCTCGACCGCCTGAAGGTGCTCTTGCCCTACTTCGCGGATACACCCATCGGACGGATTACGAAAAACCTCGCCCTCAGCTATCGCAAGTATCGCCACACCGAGAAACGGATCACCGACACGACCGTGAACCGCGACCTGGAAGCCCTGCGGAGCATCCTCTTCTGGGCCGTCGACGAAGGGCTGCTGTCGGCGAATCCCTTGAGCCGGGTGCGGATGACGCGCGAGCGAAAAAAGCCGCGCTTCGTCCTCTCTATCGCCGAGGAAGAGCTGCTTCTCCGGTCGGCCGCACCGCACATGCACTCGATCATCGTGGCCGCGCTCGATACCGGGATGCGCCGGGGCGAGATCCTCACCCAGCGCTGGGAGCATATCGACTTCAACCGCCAACTGCTCTCGGTCACGCATTCGAAGACCCCCGAAGGCGAAGCCCGCGAGATACCCCTCACCGGGCGTCTCATGGAGTTCCTTCAATCACAACAAAAACCGGAAGGATTGGTCTTTACCTTCAAAAGCCAGCCCATCCGCAAGATCAAGACGGCCTGGAAGACGGCGATCCGCCGCGCCGGGATTCGCTATTACCGGTTCCACGACCTGCGGCACGCCTTCAACTGCCGAATGATGGAAGCCGGCGTCCTGCAGGAAGTCCGCAAAGCCTTGATGGGGCACTCCTCGGGCGAGGATGTGCATTCCACCTATGTCCATGTCGAGTTGCCGATGAAACGCGACGCCATCCGCAAGCTCGAAGCATGGATATCAGCGCAACGAAAGCAACTGCCACAACCAGGAGACGACCATGACCGACCACCAACAACTGCCGACAACCGAGGATCTGCGACGGTCGATACGGGAGCGTTGCCGGGAGCAAGCCGAGGCCCTGCACCAACGGATTGGCGAGGCTGTCGAGTGCTTGCGCGAAGGCAATCACCTGGGAGCGCTCGGGGCCCTCGAGGGAGTTGACGAACAAATTCGTGAACTCTCGACCGCCCTGAAGCTGATCCCACGGCTCGAGTATCGCAAGAAAGCTTGAACGAAGTCAGAAACGCTGAGTCAACCAATACCAAACCGAAAGGAGAAAACGAATGTGACCGACCAACAACCACTGAAGCTGGTCGTCGCCTACGACCGCAACCGCAACGAGTATTCCATTGCAGCCCACAACCGGACGCCCGAAGAGGCCGAAGGGCATGTGGCGCAATGGTCACCCCAACTCCGTCCGGATTGCTCGTTCATCGTGCTCGACCAGACGAGACGGCACCGGACCGAAGAGGCGAAGGATTGCCGGGCTTGCCGCGAAACCGTGACCCGCTCGGCCCATCTGGAGCCGCAACCGAAGCTCATAAGGAGGAGCGAATGACCGCACAAAAGGCTACGGACACGGGTTCGTCCCGGTCCTCAACCGCAACTACCGCTGCCACGACCGGCACTACGGGACGGAAGGCATGGAAGAAGAAAACCCCGGTCGAAGTCGTGCTCGACCAGATCAACCGGCTTAAGGACGACGTCGCCAAGAAAGAAGAGGAATTCAAGCAGGCCAAACGCCAGCTTGAAAAACTCGAAGCGGCGCGGAAAGTTCTCGAAGCCACCTAGTTCTTTAGTTTTAGGAGCCTGCCAATCGGCACGCTCCTTTTTATTGGCGGAGCACGGAATGGCGAAGAGCCGCTTGTTACCGATATTGACGACCAGCGTGCGACAGTCGGAAGTGAGACTCAGGAGCTAGCGACATATCGCGGCAGACGGTGGCGGCGAAAAAGCGAAATCAGGGAGATGACGCAGATGATCTGGGAATGCCTATCGGTGATTTGCATGCTGGGAATCGTCATCCTCGGAATGCTCATCATGACCCGAACGGTCACCCTTGGACAGGTGGCTGAAACCGTGGGACGCCTCTTCACACTCGTGCTGGGCGTACTGATTACCCTCTGTCTGTTGCGCGCTCTTGTCATCGCCGTCGTGGCGCCGTGGCTCTTGTCGCTCAAGGCCGCTGTCGGGTGGCTCGCAATTGTCCTTCTGGCGATCATCGCGCTCGCGCTGATCGTCCAGAAAACCGCTTCCAAATAGCAAAGCTGAGTTGCCTAATGCGGCAACTCGAACGGGGTGAATCGTGAACCAACACAAAAACAGTGAACACGTCGATTTCGAAGAGCTCGGATACCGAACCCGGATCGAGACTGGAGACCAGGAGAGCACCAAGGAGATTTGTGCGCTCAGAATCCATGAATATGAGCTAGGATTGCGGCCCACAATCTCGGAGACCGGTTCTCACATGCAAGAGCTCAAGCATCGGGACCACGCCCTCCACGTGCGGCTGTATGAGCGTCCCATCCCGGTGAACGACGCGGCCATGCTCGTGCGGTCCGCAGGGGCTCGGACGCTCCTCGCGCTCGCGATCTTGGCCGGGATTGCGAGCCTTTCCGGAAATGTCACGATGTTCTATCTCTTTGGCTTCGGCGCGCTCGTCACAATCCTGCTCGCCGTCGGGACCACGGCCCTCCCGCTCGCCGTTGGCCATCTTGCCTACGAAAAAATCATCGCGTCCCACAAGACATTGCAAATCGCTCTCATTGCGGGAGTCGCCGCTCTCTGCTTCGTCGGCATCATGCAGCTCGGCCCGGCTCGCCGCATCGCGGTCGATAAGGCAGCTGCGCACGAGACGACGACCTCGTACGTGGATGGAGCCGCCCCTGACACAACCGTCGCGGACGAGGCCAAGAAAGCGCAGCCGGAGACGGAATCGGAAGCCCGCGCAACGCTTGGAAGTGCCATGTTCACGATGCTCGTCGCCGCCGACCTCCTGCTCGGATTGCTCGCTGGGCTCCTCGGGAGACTCCGCAGCGACGAAGACTACGTTGCATGGCGGCAACTGAGGAAGATACGCAAGCAGCTTCCGGTCCTCGAAAAGATGATTTCGGAATGGATCGCCTCCATCGAGATCGCGAAGGTACGCTGCATGGCCGGAATCCTGCGGGCCGAGAGTGTGCTCCGGAGGCGCAACCCTCCCTATTACAAGGCTCTGGCGGCGTTGACTCTCGGGGCATTCTTGTTACTGGGCCCACGGTTATTGGCGGCGCAGACCGTCGAACGTTACGAGGGCGTCCTCATCGACACGAGTGGCTCGATCTCGAGGGGCGGCACGACGAGCGACCTCTTTCGGGAATACCTGCTCTCGACCAGGAAACTATTGCTCACCGAACCTCCATCGAGCCGCGTCTGGGTGTCGGTTATCTCGACCGATTCCTTTGGCGGCGTGCACGAGATTCTGAAGGGCTGGACGCCGGAAGCTCACGGGGTATTCACCGACGACCTCATGCGTGCCCGCCGTCAGCTTGCAGCGAGTTTTGAGGAGAAGTCCTCCGGGATGGCACCGGTCGCCGCCGGCACGGACATCATCGGCGGGTTGTGGCACATGAAGGCCCTCTTTGAGTCGGATCAAAAATCGGATGCTTCTCACTCAGCGGAAAAAACTATCTGGATCTTCTCCGACATGATGAACGAGACGCCGAGCTTGCTCATGCCTGCATTACTGGGCACCGGGCCCGAACGGATGCTGGAACGCACGAAGACCAACGGACTCGTGGTTCCCTTGAAGGGGTACACAATCCATGTTCAAGGCGCGTCCACGAACGGCCTTTCCCCGCAGGTGTGGCTTACGATCAAACAGTTCTGGGAAATGTACTTCGAGGCGGCGGGTGCACAACTGGCTTCATACTCGCCCGAGTGTAATGCCGAGCGCTGAATGGCGACGGTGGGCTAAACGGCGTGCCGGCTCGCCCCCCGCTGCCGTTACTCGACGCGCGGCACCGCTCGCAAACGACCTCACGTAGAGAGTTTCTTTTTGGTTTGGTAAAATCGGCGAAGCTTTCGCCAAAACAGGTTTTCGCCACAAGAGCCGTTCGAGGTCAGCCTCTTCGCGCTCCAGCCCGCATCTACCTATTCGCTGGCAATGAGGCGAACCAGCGTGCTCTGTCGCTTGAGACCGACTGCGGGAACACCGGTCCGAATACTTTACGAAAGTCCGGGACCCATATGACAGAACGAGCCGGTCCTGCGGGACTTCGTGAGCTTTTAACTCATAAGTGTCTCGTATACTGGCAGATAGTTATACTGCCGTACCTCGCTACTTACGACTGTCGAAAGAGTCTTATCACTCATCAGTGTGATGAATTGCTTTTTGGCTTGACGGACAACGGGAGTTGTGGCTAGAGTGCAGGCCATGGTTTGCTGAGGGGGCGAACCGAAGGCCAGTAAGGAGGTGGGCCAATGGCTCGCCCGCGGTCGGCGTGCCCCTAGTACTGCTCTTCCCATCAATCGCATTCGCTTAGAATCCTCCGCAAAGCGATCCTCAAGCCGTTTCCCTCGCGTCCCAGTTAATCGCCGCGCGCTAACCGGTGAAAACTCCATCAGTAGATGTGATGTTGGCGGCAGTTGTTACCTGGTCAGGGCAGGTTACTCGAGACGTGCGCTGCCACTTCGCATCCGGCCACGTTCTTTTCTGGCGAACACGGACGGAGATTCGTGGCGCGTCCAGAGTCGAGATCTGTCGATAGTAAAAAGCCCGCGACGCAGGAAAGACTTAACGTATCGCGATAAGGATAAGTGTCGGCATAGACTGCCGACTCGGTAGGGCAAAGAGATCGGCCATGCACTGTTACTTAGTATTCGTAGTTGTAGGTTACAAAGTGACCCGTGTCACTCATCATCGTGATGGCGGTACGTGTCATCGTATTTTGTGTTGACAATAAATTGTAATGCGTCTAGCGTTCGTGCCAATTCTTATAAGAGAGGTTGTAGTTCAGATGTTGTCTAACACTTTCTTGTTGGGATTGGCTGTGATTATGTTCCCACCTGTGGTGCTAGCGGGACTACGGAGTGACAGACCCAAAGGTAGCCCCATCCGAACGACTGAGACGATCTCACTATGATGGCCAACAACCAGTCGGTTGCGCACGAACGATCGCTCAGGCAGCCACTTTGTTGAGCGTCGACGACGAATTGATAGAAGGCGCCTTTGTGATGTAAATGGGTGAAGAGAAATGATGAGACAAGCTGAGCAGCAGAAAGAGAGCAGTTCACGACGCGCAACCGCAGGCCGGTGGTTATTCGTTTTGCTGTTCTGCTGCTTCGTAGCGGTTGCGGAAGGCGCCTATGCTCAAATTGTGCTTCCCGCAGGGGGTGTCATCAATACGCTGGCCGGGACCACTCAGGGCTACGCCGGTGACGGTGGAGCAGCCACTAGCGCTAAGATGTATCAGCCTTATGGCACAGCCGTGGATAGCGCAGGTAATCTCTACATTGCGGATACATACAATAGTCGGATCCGCAAGGTGACGGCATCCACGGGAAACATTTCCACGGTGGCCGGGAGCGCTACTCTTGGCTACTCCGGTGACGGTGGCCCGGCTACCAGCGCTGAGCTGAGTTATCCCCACGGAGTGGCCGTGGATGGCTCTGGCAACCTTTATATCGCAGATACACAAAACAACCGGATTCGCATGGTGACAGCGTCCACAGGCATCATCTCGACGGTGGCGGGAAACGGCACTGTCGGTTACTCTGGGGACGGTGGTGCGGCTACCAGCGCTGAGCTGACTTATCCCAACGGTGTGGCCGTGGATAGCGTTGGCAACATCTATATCGCGGATACGCAGAACAATCGCATCCGCGAGGTGACAGCGTCCACGGGCAACATTTCTACTGTGGCCGGGAACGGCACTTTTGGGTACTCCGGTGATGGCGGAGCGGCTACTAGCGCTGAGCTGACTTATCCCGATGGCGTGGCCGTGGATGGCTCTGCCAACATCTACATCGCGGATTTCGATAATTGTCGTATTCGCAAGGTCACGGCATCTACAGGCATCATCTCCACGGTGGCCGGAAACGGCACAGGGGGCTATTCCGGTAACGGTGGTGCGGCTACTAGCGCAGAGCTATACGCACCCGACGGCGTGGCCGTCGATAGCGCTGGCAACATCTACGTCGCGGATACAGGTAACAATGTCATCCGCAAAGTGACGGCGTCCACAGGCATCATCTCCACCGTGGCCGGAAACGGCACCTATGGCTATTCCGGTGACGGCGGAGCGGCTGACAGCGCTACGCTAAAGGGACCTTCGGGCGTGGCTGTCGATAGCGCTGGCAACCTCTACATCGCGGATGCGTCCAATCGCATCCGTGCCGTCGGCCATCCTACGCCCCTTGTCCTTTCCGCGGCAACCATCATCAACACGATAGCCGGGACTGGCACTGGGGGCTACTCCGGTGACGGTGGATTGGCTAGCGGCCCTATGAATACCGGCGCCAGGCTAGATCAGCCCCACGGCGTGGCCGTGGATAGCGCAGGCAACCTTTACATCGCGGATTATGCGAACAATGTCATCCGCAAGGTGACGGCATCCACCGGCATCATTTCCACGGTGGCCGGAAACGGAACCGCGGGCTTTGCTGGCGACGGCGGATTGGCCACCAGTGCTGAGTTGGACTTGCCCTACGGCGTGGCCGTGGATAGTGCGGGCAATCTCTACATCGCAGATACCCAAAACAATCGCATCCGTGAGTTGACAGCGTCGACAGGCATCATCTCCACGGTTGCCGGAAACGGCACCGCAGGCTACTCCGGTGACGGTGGATTGGCCACCAGCGCTGGGCTGGATTTACTCGAAGGCGTGGCCGTGGATAGCGCTTTCAACATCTACATTTCGGATTCAACCAATAATCGCATCCGCATGGTGACAGCGTCGACGGGCATCATCTCCACGGTGGCCGGAAACGGCATCCAAGGCTTTTCCGGCGACGGAGGAGCGGCGACCAGCGCTAAGCTCTCTCATCCCGTAGGCGTGGGCATCGATAGCGCCGATAACATTTACATCGCGGATTACAATAATCAGCGCATTCGCAAGGTGGCGGTGTCGACAGGCATTATCTCCACAGTGGCGGGGACCGGCACGGGGGGCTACAACGGTGACGGTATACCGGCTACCAGCGCCACGCTATTTCATCCTCAAGGCGTGGCCATAGATAGTGCTTTCAACTTTTACATCGCGGATTCCGATAATCAGCGCGTCCGTGAGGTCACATTCTCCACGGGCCTCATCTCCACGGTGGCCGGGAACGGCACGCGAGGCTACAACGGCGACGGCATAGCGGCTCAGAGCGCCGAGCTGGACTTGAGCGAAGGCGTGGCCTTGGATAGCGCTGGCAACATCTACATCGGGGATACGTGGAATAATCGCATCCGCCTCGTCGGACCGACAGGCACGCCCACATTGAGCGTGGCGACTTCGGGCACACCCTCTAGTTACGGCGCAGGCGTGACCTTCACGGCTTCTACTTCGAGCGGTATCACTGGCGCCGTGACATTCAACGACGGGGGCACCCCCATCGGTACCGGAACGATCGGCGGAACCACCGCAACCTTCACAACAAGCGCTTTGGCGGTCGGTACCCACCCCATCACTGCCAGTTACTCAGAAAACTCGTTGCAGAGCATCGTGATATCCAGTGTGATCACCCAGACAGTGAACATGGCGAGCCCGACTGTGAGTGTGGCGGCGGCGGCGAACCCGTCAGTCAACGGTTCATCGGTGACGTTTACGGCAACGGTGACGCCGTCGATCGCGACCGGGACGGTGACGTTCCTGGACGGAAGCACGTCACTGGGAACGGGCACACTCAGTGGCGGAATAGCGACGTACAGCACCTCGGCGCTAGCGGTGGGAACGCACTCAATCACGGCAACGTATGGTGGGGACGCAAACGACAGCAGCAGCACGTCCTCGGCGCTAACTCAGGTAGTAGATTCAGTCCTACAAGTAGTCACCACGTCACTGCCGGCCGGAACGGCGGGCACATTTTACTCGGCTACGTTGACGGCCACCGGGGGTACCACGCCATACACCTGGTCGATAAGCTCTGGAAGTTTGCCAAGCGGGCTGTCGCTGAATGCCAGCACGGGCTCGATCACCGGTACTCCCACCGTGGGGGGCACGAGCAACTTCACGGTGCAGGTAACGGACGCATATTCCTTTACAGCGACACAACCACTGAGTATCGCCGTAACGGTCCCACAGAACTCCTTTGTGGCGACCAGTGGCCAGATGCAGGCTTCGCGGTACGGACAGACGGCCACCCAGTTGACGACGGGGCAGGTTCTGGTCGCGGGCGGAATGAGCACTTCTGGCGTGGTGAATAGCGCGGAGCTTTACACGCCGGCAAGCCAGACTTTCGCTGTGGCGACTACGATGAATGTCGCACGCTGGTTGCACACGGCGACGCTCCTGAACGATGGCACCGTGCTGGTCGCGGGCGGTTCTGACCTGACAGACGAAGAGACCTTGGACACAGCCGAGATCTATAACCCTGCGGCAGGGACCTTCACGCTGCTGTCGAATACTCTGAATACTGCCCGAGTCGGACATACGGCTACGTTGCTAAACAATGGACAAGTGCTGATCGTCGGCGGTTACGACCCTGACTACGGACTCATTTCAGATGCGGAACTCTACGATCCTCCGACGCAGACGTTCATCGACCTGGGAGATACCAACGCACCTCGCTACAAACACGCAGCAACCATGCTCCAGAACGGGCAGGTTTTGATCGCCGGTGGCGAAACCGATCCGACACCGAGCGGAGCCTTCAACACAGCAGAACTCTATGATCCGGTAACTCAATTTTTCACGTCGGTACCCGTCCCGATGACAACCGCTCGCGAGGGGCAGGCGGCGGCGCTGCTGAATAGCGGACAGGTACTCATCACCGGGGGTGATAATCCGCCGGCAGGGTCCCTCAACAGCGCTGAGATTTACGATCCGACAGCGAACACCTTCACCGCGGTCACGTCCACGATGACCGTGCCGAGGATTTCACATCTCGCCACATTGTTGAATGGCGGGAAGGTTTTGATCACCGGTGGGGCGACGGATTCGAACGGAGCGAGCACGGCGTTGAACTCGGCGGAGGTGTACGACCCAACGAGTCAGACGTTTACGGCTACGGCGAACACTATGACGAGCGCGCGAGAGTATCAGACGGCGTCTCTGCTCAGCGACGGCACAGTGTTGGTGGCAGGAGGAACGGACGGCACGAATATCTTCAATACCGCCGAGCTCTACATGCCGAGCCAGCTAAGCGGATTGGCAAGTATCGCGGTCACGCCTGCAAATCCCTCCATCGGGTTAGGTGCGCAGCAGCTCTTCAGTGCTGTTGGAACATTTAATGATGGCAGCACGGCAAGCTTGGCATCTGTGCTATGGAGTTCGTCGAATACGACCGTCGCTGCGATCAGTAACGACGCAACAGATTCGGGAGCCGCTGCCAGTTTAACGCAGGGCGCGGCAACAGTAACTGCAAGTGCAGCCGGCATTAGCGGCTCCACGACTCTCAATGTAATGGCTCCGGCCCTCGTTTCCGTGCAGTTGAATCCGCCGAACCCGACGATTCTACTTGGAGCTACGCAGCAGTTTACGGCGATTGGTGTCTACACCGATGGAAGCACTCAGGACCTTACGAGTTCGGTGACCTGGAGCTCATCAGCCACGGTGGTGGCGACGATCAACAGTATCGGAGTCGCCGCGGGTTTGTTCCAGGGAGTGACAACGATTCAAGCAAGCTACGGTTCCATCAGTTCGAACACGAATGCCAGTGTCAGTCCGTCCTCGTGTGGTGGTAACCCAAATGCACAAACAGGATCGCCGGACTGCGGATCCCCTCCCGGCGGAGGCGGAGGGACAACGCCGACGATCAGCGTAGCCACATCTGGAACGCCGTCGGCGTATGGAAACCCTGTAACCTTTACTGCGACGGTAACCAGCGGCGACACGGGTACGGTTACGTTCTACAATGGTTCGACCCTTATAGGCACGGTGCGGCCGAGCAGCGGCGCGGCGACGCTGACTACGAGCAGCTTGCCGGCTGGTTCAGACAGCATCACTGCTAGTATTGCGGCCAGTGGAAGCTATCTCGCCGCAACTTCGAGTGCGATCACCCAGGTGGTGAATGGAATTTCCCCCACAATTAGCCTTGTAACGCACGGCGACAACCCGTCGACTTATGAAACTTCCGTGACCCTTTCTGCGACGGTGACCAACGGAGGCCCCGGCGCGGTCACGTTTTACAATGGTGTGACCTATATAGGCACGGCGACGCCGAGCAACGGCACGGCGACGTTGTCGACCAACACGCTCCCGGTCGGTTCTGACAGCATCACGGCCACGATCGCGGCAAACGGAGAATATGCCCCGGCAACTTCGAACGCAGTCTTACAGGTCGTCACTTCGGCTCCCCCGACCATCAGCGGACTTTCGCCGAGTTCCGGAGCTGTCGGGGTGTCGGTAACTGTTTCCGGAACTGATTTCGGGCCCTTTCAGGGAACAAGCAAAGTAACCTTTAAGGGAATTGCCGCCAGCAGTTCCAGCTGGAGTAACACGTCCATCGTGGCGGTGGTGCCTACCAGGGCAACCAGTGGAGACGTAGTGGTAGCGGTGAGCGGTCTAGCAAGCGATGGCGTGGAATTTACTCTACTGACTGGATCGCCAGTGATTGCGAGCGTAAGCCCGTCATCTGGAAATGCGGGTTTGGCGGTGACCATCTTAGGGTCGAATTTCGGGTCCGCTGAGAATCAGGGCACTGTTCAATTCAATGGCACCGGCGCGGGGGTGCTCAATTGGAGCGACTCTTCGATTACTGCGGTTGTGCCTGCGACCACGACTGGCCCTGTAGTCGTAACCCTCGCCAACCGCCAATCGAGCAATAGCAATGTCAGCTTTACGGTTACGAGTTCATCTTGTAATTAGGAATTTGCGGCGCGACGGAGACGCGCAGCGAGGATGGCGCTTCGGCTCCATCGATTTGCGATCAACATAAGTGGCATTGGCGGGAGTGCTTGTGGTTCAAGTGACAAGCGCATAACTTCGCCCGAGACAAGCAACTTGCCAGAGCAAAGAGGCGTTTCGAGCGCTTCAACTCGCGCTGTCGCATATATGGAGAATTTCTCTTTGAGTCTTACCGTTTCAAAGGAGGCACATGAAGGCATTCAGAGTTTTCGGCACCCAATATCTTCCTTTCGCATGGGTCAGAGCGACCGCGTTGGGGCTGCTTTGTGCGATATATCTTTCGTTCTGCCCTTCAAAGACGGCTTGGAGTCAGGACTCTGTACAGCGCGATCCACAGGCCCTTACGATTCTGGCGCAGACGATTACGGCAGGTGGTGGACAGGAGTTGCTGGCTTCGATTCAGGATCTCACTGAAACGGGAACAATCACCTATAACTGGGTCGATCCAGTTACGGGGGATGTCACTGTAAAGAGTCGTGGTATACGCCAGCTCAGAGTAGATGTCGACCTTCCGAAAGGCAGGCGAACAACCGTCGTCAACGGTAATGGTGGTTCATTGAAAGAAACGAATGGCAGGGCAAGGCCGATTTATCGACAGAGCACAAACGACTTAGGAAGCCTCACTCTCCCGATCTTGCCACTGATTGCAGCTATTCAGGATTCCGCTACCAGCATTATCTACCACGGCCTCGTGACTCACCATGGTACGCAACTGTACGACGTCCGAGTTCCGAGGGTCTACACAAAGCAGCGGCATCCAACCCGAAGTCGAGGGATAACGGAGATTCGCGATTACTACATCGATTCGAGGACATTTCTCCTTACCGTCGTCTCCGACCGTGTTTATTTCGGAGGTCCAAGGCATCCTGCCGTTACTCGTGAGTATAGTTACTCTCACTATCAGCCCGTACACGGCATTATGGCACCTCTGAAGATTGTGGAGACTGTTCAGGGAGTCACTGGATTCACGATGACGTTCAACCAAGTCGCATTCAATTCAGGTTTGTCTGATTCCGATTTTAAGTGGTAGCCGATTGGGCCGCAACGCAAGACTCCGGTACGAAGCAAGGAGTAATCCGATGGGAAACGCAGTAAGAATGCTGTATAAAGTCCTCAAGTTCCGTCCATTCCTGTGGCCATCTAAGCACACACGCTGCCGCACAGGGGTTTTGCTTGGGGTGGTGCTTATTCCTGTTCTATTCGCCAATTCGGCGCGCTGCCAGGACTATTTGACCAGCACAGGCATGCCTGCTTTTTCGGCTCCCGAGCCCGTTGAACTCGGGTTTGTAGATGCGTCTAGCGGAAACCTCCATTTAAGTATCCCGCTCGGGTCGTATCCGCAGCGCGGCACAAGTCAGCCCCAACCAGTAACGCTCGAGTACGACAGCAACATCTGGCAAGTGTACTCGAATGATGGAATTACCGAGCAGTGGGCGCCAGTGGATATGTATAGTTATTCAGTTGGCGGCTGGAACTTATCCTATGGTGTTGGCTTAATCGCCGAAGGCATAAGCGTTGTCTCGGAGAACTGTGGGAACGACATTTCCTGGGAAGACAAGAATGCAACCGTTCACACATTCCACCTCAATCTCGATTTCGAACAGCAGGATAGCTCTTGTCCCGTAAGCGCGGACGCTTTTGCAACAGACTCCTCCGGTTATCACATGTTCGCGAGCAATTATGGCGGTACGCTCACAATCTATGCACCCGACGGGACCATTGTATACACGTCATATGGAACTCCCGTAGGAAGCCCATATAATGATGGCGACAACCAGCTCCTTGGCGAGGACAGCAACGGCAACTACATGTATGTGGCGTATGGAGAAACGCTAAATGACACGCTGGGTCGCCAGATAGCGTCTACCCCCAGCCCAGGGTCTTATCTCTGTTACAATGATCTTCCAAATGCAGTAATGCCAACTTCGCAAGGCACGGCCGAATACTCTATTTCCTGTGCGACGATCAACGTTAATACAGATTTTAACCAACTCCAGGTCGGAGAAACGAGCACTTCGATTCAAGTTATTCGTTCGTTGACCCTGCCCGATGCTGCAGGTTCTACCTACTATTTCACTTACGACTGCGACGAAAACAATCCTGCTAATCCTGCCAGAGCGTGTTCCTCTCAAGGGCAGGGCGCCTATTATGGTCAACTCACTGGCATTACATTGCCCACAGGTGGAACGGTAAGCTATTCGTATACGACATTTGCGGACGTTTATAAGAATAAGAGTAGCTGGCTTACCTCCAGACAATCCGGCGGCGGCACTTGGAGTTACACGCCTCAGCCTCTGAGTTCGTGCAACACAAATGAATATTGGCCTAATTCTAATTGTAAGCAGCAAACAACTGTTAGCTCTCCAACCGGTTATACGCTCTACACCTTCGGACTAAATAATGGCGCCTGGCCAGCCACGATTGTAAAGGAGGATCTGTCGGGCACCGTGCTGTCAACGGTCACGAATACATGGGACTTTTCTCACGCATGCGTAACAATCGGCTGTATTGGCAACCAGTTCGTGCGGCTCCTGAGTCAGCAGACAACTGTGCCCTCCGCGAATGGGAACAACCTTACGAAACAGACTCAATATACCTACGACAGCCCGCAGTTCGGAAACCAGTACGGAAACCAGACAGCGATCAATGAGTGGGGATACATTCCGGCCGATAATTCATTTAATCTGGCGCCTGACCGAGCTACTTATTTGTCCTATCTCTATTACACCAGCACGAATAATATCAACCGGCCAACGAGTGTTACGCTTTGCAACAAGACTGGTTCCGACTCTGCCTGTCCCGGCGGCGGGTCGCGGGTCTCCCAGACGCTCTACACCTACGACGCAAGCCCGTTGACGTCCGTAACCGGGGTTGCCAATCACGACGACACCTATGTTGGGATGAGTTATACGACGCGAGGGAATCCCACGTCAATCTCGCAGTGGGTGAGCGGGTCGAATTATCTGACTACATCATATACTTACGACACGACGGGGCAAGTTGTGAGCAAAACGGATCCCGCCGGGAATATTACTCATTATTATTATACTGATGGTTATTTTACCGACGCCGGCAACGGAACGTCACCGTCGAAATATTCAGCGATACCGCCTACGAATGCCTATTTGACAAAGGTGACGGATCCAATCGGCACACAGACGATAGGCTACTACTGGGGAAGTGGCCACGTTGCCGTGGCCACGGATTACAATAACCAACCGACCTATAGCCATTATCAGGATGGTCTGGACCGGCAGACGGAGGAAATCGACCCGATCGGATGGTCGCTGGCGAACTACTCGTCGGCCAGCCAGTCGGATATGTATACCGCGGTCGCCACTGTTCCGCCATCGACCGCCTGCGCAAGCTGCCAGCACACGCAGACAATTCTAGATTCGTGGGGTCGTACGGCCTCACAGATTCTTGTCAACAACCCCATCGGCCCAGTCGAGGTGGACAGTTCTTATGACACAGATGGACGCTTGTCCACGCAGAGCCATCCTTATTCCGGCAGCGGAGACCCGAATGACGTTTTCGAAACTTTCAGCTACGATGCACTTGACCGTCAACTTTCCATAACACATCCCGACGGTCAGGTCCAGCAGGTAGCCTATGGTCCGAATGTTGGGAATCTGGGAGCGAGTGCCCAACAAGGCTCGACTGCAATATACGGGTATGCGTACCCGCAAGTCTCTGAAGACGAATCCGGCCACCTACTACAGCAATGGTGGGACGACTTTGGCCGAATCGTTGAGGTTGACGAACCAAACGCCTCCTCAGGAAGCTTAACGCCCTCTCCTTCCGTGACGAACTATCTTTACGACGCTGGCGACCGCCTCACGCAGGTAATCCAGACATCCACCCAGGGAACCCAGACCCGCACATTTACCTACGACGGCCTTGGCCGCAAGATCAACGAGAATACACCGGAAGGCGGGAGCGTCTTCTACTCATACACCACTTCTGGCGGAGGGCTGTGCAGCGGCGATCCCTCAAATGTCTGTTACCGCACGGATGCCCGCGGCGTGGTGAGCACGTATACCTACGACCATGGCAACCGGCTTACGGGGATCGCCTACACGATTCCCAGCGGCCAGAATATTGCGCTTATGCCCAGCGTCTGCACTACTACGCCGAACGGCACTCGGGCCAATGTCTGCTACTACTACGACCAGGGAGGCACAGCGGCACACGCCATAGGGCAGCTCACGAAAATGGTTGACCTGACCGGCTCCGAGACCTACAGTCATGACGCCAATGGACGCGTGACGCAACTCTCGAAAGTCGTCAACGGCCAGACCTTTAAAATCGGCTACCGGTACGACGCGGGGGGCGATGTCACGCAGATCACCTATCCTTCAGGAAGGGTTGTGCAGCAAGCTTATAACCAGGTGGGTCAACTTTGCCAGATCGCTCCTTCAGCGCCAGGCTGCACCGCGGCAAGCAGCTTCTACGCCGCTAATTTCTCCTACAATGCCCCCGGCATGCTCACCGGCTTCAACTACGGGAACAGCGTGACAGCGGCGTTCTATTATTCCCCTGACCGGACACAGCTTACCTACCTGGCTTATGCCAAAGGGAACTCGACTTACTTCAATCTCCAATATTCGTACCAACAGAGTTCCCAGTACTCCCCACCTTGTCCGACGGGAACAAAGATGAACAACGGATCCATCCAGTGCATCGCGGACAACGTGGACTCGGGGCGCACGGTGAACTACAGCTACGACCCCCTGAGGAGAATGTCCTCCGCGCTGACCTGCGGCTCTCCGGCATTTCATCAGTGGGGCTTGGCGGAGACTTACGATAACTTTGGAAACCGCTGGACGCAGACGGTGACGGAGGGCAGCGGGCCGAGCCCGAATCTTAGCTTCGGGCTCAGCAACCAGCCACTCGGCTACACGTACGATCCGAGTGGTAACATGACTGTAGAACCGCTGTCGCCGCCAAACAATATGACGTACGACGGCGAAAATCGGCTGACAGCCTTCAGCGGTGGAGGCGGCGCGGCCAGTTACACCTACGACGGCAACGGGCTGCGGGTGGTAAAGTCGGCCACAGGCGGGAGCACGATGGTGAGCATTTTTTCGGGTTCGCAAAAGATCGCGGAGTACGACAATGGTGCGGTTGCCAGCGCGCCCTCGCGCGAATACGTTGCGGGTCCGACCGGTGTGCTGGCCATGATCGCAAACGGCACGACGACCTACTATCACCAGGATCACCTCTCGGTGCGGCTGACGACGGACGGCACCAGCGGCAGCCCAACCTACGGCCAGGTGCTCAGCCAGCAGGGGCATTACCCGTTCGGCGAGTCGTGGTACAGTAACCAGGGATCGGGAGACAATTGGGTATTCACGAGTTACGACCGGGACTCGGAGAGCGGTCTCGATTACGCGCTGGCGCGCTACTACGACAGCCGCACCGGCACTTTCTGCTCGGCCGACCCGCTGGCCGGTGACCCCAGCGATCCGCAGTCGTGGAATCGGTATGCCTACGGCCGCAACGATCCAATAGACATTACAGACCCAAGTGGACAGCACTGGTGGAACTGGCTGCTCGTTGGGTTGTCGCTCGCAGGCGATGTGTTAACGGGTGGAGCAACGACTCCTGGGTCGGCGGCACTCATGGCTGGGGACACCACCACAACGATTGGCGATCTGGCGGCTTTCGCCAAGGCTGTTGGGACTATGGCTGCATTGAATAGTGCGGTGAACAGTCAACTACAAGATCCGTCGCAAGGACAGAACACGCAAGGGAATGCAAAACCGCCGGTGTATTGCCTCCCAAACGTCATGGCCGCGATGGACCTTGCGTGGACCAAGCAAATCATGGGCAACATGCTAAAGCCAAAGAGCACAGAAGCTGGTTTTCCTGTCTACCAACAACCCAACGGGAGCTACAACGTTGGGAATGGACCCGCAGGGGGGCCGCCTGAAATCCAAACCGGGAAAATACAAGGATTCGGCATACAGGCTCCTAACCCTGGACTAGCAGCTGTTTTCCATACCCACCCTGATGGTACGAGTGGCCAGCCATCGACACCCAGTGATACTGCTGGCCCAGAGGGGTCATTGGGCGATACAGGCAGTGCTGTGAAAAACACAACGGATATTTATGTGATTTCCAATCAGGGACTAGCGAAAGCGCCCGCTACTGGCCCGGCCAATCCAAAATGGGGGAAGGACAACTCGCCGTGGATTGTGCAAGGGAACGGCGTCCGTGATTGGCTCAAGAAGCTGAAAAAAATGTGCGGACCTAAATAGGGAATGACGTTCTATGAAGGGATCATAAATATGCGTATTTCAACAGTCACCGCATTCATTCTTTGTATGGTTTGTCAATTGTGTGCACAGAGTCACGAAATACGCCATAATCCTGGGCTATCATGCGGTGATCAGAGCAAGGGATTGCCAGATTCCTACTATGAAGCTGTGTTAGCTCATATCAAACCGCCTGGGTATCAGCGTTGGCTGGTCAGTCTTACTCTGAACGGAGAGGTAAAGATCATTCTAGCGATGACGGCTGACAAATTCGAATTATGGACTGATGTGCTAAATTTACCTCAGGGAAATATTAACAAATTCTTGTTGGAACTTGACCAGTCATGCCGCCTCCCGGCTGATCCGGCTGATGCTGCCGCGTTAATCAATGTTAAGTGGGAGAGTAAGGAGTTGTCTCCAACCCAATTTTCGCAATTCCACCACGAGTTTACCGAGGCTGCCAGCAGTTATCTCTCTAAGGCCCAGGAGATATATGGCTCACTAGCGGCTAATAGGAGCCGTACTATATATTTAGACTCATCGTATTTGTGGATTTTTTATGAGAATCAGGAACAGCACATTGAGTTGCAGGTGCTAAGAACCGCCGACGGAGAAAAAGCAACTGACCCGATGTTGAGGTGGGGTTATAGAGTCTCCAAGTTGGCAGAAGAGAGTTTTCGTCAGCCGTTTGGGCGTAAGTCAGGCAACTGATTTGTGTGTCAATTATCCCTGTGCTTCTCGAAAATCCCAAACGGCTGTCCCTCGCCAAAATTCCCTCCGGATACAGAAGGGACCTGTATAACGAGTTCGGAGCCAGTTCCGAGGGGTAAAATCGACGGGTAAGATACCATCGGTTGATAACGATGACGAGGGCGATAGCAAGGGGGTACAGGCAGTTCGCGTCAGGTCAGTGGTCACACCTCTCCCACTGTTTCTCGTCGATTTTGTTGAAAGATGCCAGAAGCGCCGTTCAAGCGGCCAGGTCGTAACGCTGGAATCGATATATACCACATTATTGTTAGGATACTGGTTATGGACTGAACCCATAAAATGAGACACACGAAGTTGCAACAGCCAGCCGGGAAAGAGGCTGCGAGTGGGTACGAGGAAGCGAGTGAACAAGTATCCCCGCGCCTTCAAGCTCATGGCGATGGAGCGCATGAAGAAGTGCGAGAACGTCTGTGAGCTAGCGAAGGAGTTGGGAATTGACCGAAGTGTGCTGTACCACTGGCGGAACCACTTGAAGATGATCGAGGGTGGGGCCGCGGATTCTCCGGTACGAGAGCTACGACGACAGGTTCGTGAACTGAAGCGGGTGGTCGCCGACAAGACGATGGAAGCAGATTTTTTCAAAGGTGCCTTGCAAAAAGTCGAGGCTCGACGCCAGAAAGTCAGCAGCTCTGGCGAGACGGCATCTACGACCAGATCCGAGAACTGATGCCGATGCAAGGCGGCCTGAGTATCGAGCGGATGTGTGAGCTGGCACGGGTGAGTCGCGCCGGTTTCTATCGGTTGCTGCAGGAGCGAGTCCCAGTCGAGGAAGACGTCGAGGTGCGCTCGGCAATTCAGCAGATCGCTCTGGAACATCGGCGGCGCTACGGCTATCGTCGGGTGACCGCGGAACTAAGACGCAGAGGCATGCGGGTGAACCACAAACGGGTCTGGCGCATGATGCGTGAGGACAAGCTATTGGCGGTTCAACCGAAACACTTCGTGACCACGACGGATTCGAATCACACGCTGGAGGTTTACCTGAATTTGGCACGTCGGATGAAGCTGACTGGGATCGATCAGCTCTGGGTGGCCGACATCACCTACATCCGGCTGCGTGCTGAGTTCGTATACCTGGCAGTGATCCTGGACGGCTTCTCGCGCAAGGTGGTGGGCTGGAAACTGGACCGCACCTTGGCCAGCCGATTGCCAACCGAAGCGTTGGAAGACGCCATTCGGACGCGCAAGCCGCCTCCGGGGCTAGTGCATCACTCCGATCGTGGCATTCAGTACTGTTCGGCAGAATATGTGGCAGTTCTGAACCAGTACGGGATCGTGCCCAGCATGAGCCGGCCGGCGAACCCATACGACAACGCGAGCTGTGAGAGCTTCATTAAGACGTTGAAGCGCGAAGAAGTGTACGCCAACGAATACGTGGACCTGCACGACCTGCGCGGGCACATTGAGGAGTTTATTGAGCGCTACTACAATCCGAAGCGGCTGCACTCAGCGCTCGGCTATCGCTCGCCCGACGAGTTCGAACAGCAAGCCGAACCTGTCGAAGGGCGAACGGCTGCAACAGTCAGGTTCTTTGCCAGAACAGAGAGCGATTCTTCTACAGGGATGCTGGGAGAAGGGACTCAAGCGCCGTCCCTTCCCCAGACCCCATCCCTGCTTGGAGAATCAACGAGATGACGCTACGGAAATTGGAAGTCGAACCGGATGTCGCAACTTGTGGTAAGCGGACCTGTATCACATGTGGGTTCACTTAGAAAAACGACGGCAGGTGTGCAACCGAAAATTGTCTCACTGACGGGGTTCACCCCAGTTAACTGTAGATGAATTTGAGGCTGTCAATGCACCAAAAATCAATCAAGTTCAACAGACCTCAACGAGCGGGCTGCAACAGGTTCCACAGCAATCAGTTGGAAGCAATCGAATTCTACAAGTTTCAATAACTGCCTGAATCTGGTTCGGGACCAGGGGGTCGGAGGTTCAAATCCTCTCTCCCCGACCAATCTTTTCAAGCACATAAGCAGCATTTCTGGATTGTTGTCTACACTGCTGTAGGCAAAATTGAGGCTGAAAAATCTGCACTGCGCCCCCAAAATGAGACTGTCCCTCGTCATTATTCAAAACGCACTAGGACAGGTGCACGATTGCAAAATGTTTCCAACGAGAAATAGCCTGCTGCGTCCTACCGATGCTGAGATGTCGACATGCCGACGAAACAAATCGACACCGGTCCCTGAAAAGCTGAGAACTCGACGTTTGCACAAAGGTGATTCAGGCAGCCCGGTGATAGCGGTGGTGCAGCCCACCCAGGCGTTCCTGAGAAATTACCCGACCTTGCGCGGCGGAACGCATTCTGCCTGCCGGCGTTTGCTTGCTGAGCCCAAGATGCGTTCGGTCGTCATGGTAATAGGAAACATACTCGGAGAGCAGCCGCTTCAGATGGCGTTCGTTCAACGCGATCACGTGGTCGAGCAACTCACGGCGGCAGCTGCCGACCCAGCGCTCAGCCACACCATTCTGCCAAGGACATCCAACCGAGGTTCGCACCGGGGTCATCATCAGCGAGCGAATCGCGCTGGGCACCTCGAACCCGTATTTTGCGTCATGATCCAATACCAGGAACTTGGGAGCCGTCTCGTAAGGGAAAGCTTCTCGGAGCTGCTGGGCAATCCAACCGCTGGTCGGATGCTGCGTGACATTGACATGCACAATGGCCCGCCGGTCGTGGCGGATGATGAAGAAGCAGTAGAGCACGTTAAAGGCAAGCGTCGGGACGGTGAAGAAATCCATCGCCGCAATCGCCTCACGGTGATTGCGTAGAAAGGCCAGCCAGCGTTTGCCCGGTTCGGGCTGTCTAGGCGCTCGTTTCATCCAGCGGGAGATCGTGGTCTCCGATACATCAAAGCCGAGCATCAGGAGTTCGCCATGGATGTGCGGTGCCCCCCAGGTTGGATTTTCGGCGACTATCTGGAAGATCAGCTCACGGATCTGTTTGGTGATCCTGCGGCCGCCGCCAACTCGTTTTCGAACCTTGCACAACATAGTCCAGTACAGCCGGAACCCCGCCCGGTGCCACCGAGCCACCGTTTCAGGCAGAACCAGGAAGAGCGCTTCCTCCCATCGAGACCAGAAGCGCCGTGCCACGACCCAGAAGATCTTGTCCAGCGGGTTCAGTCTTGGCTTTTTGTGCATGCGTTTCAGGACGACGAGTTGTTGGCGGAGGGCAAGGTTCTCCAGTATCAAGCCACGGCGACTGCGAAAAGTGCGAACGAGGGCTCCGAACCCGAGCCGAAAAAGGTCAGACATGGCAGCAATGTTATAGCAGATCGGCTTGCCGCCCACATTCCGAAGTTATTGATCTCAAAGGCGGATGGATTTGTGGCGAGAGACAGGGTATGGTTTGCTTGCATTACCGACATAGTAGCTGTCATCGGAGCCATCGTGATCTCGGGCTTACAATACAAGCGAGCCGCAATCGGAGAAGTGCTTCCGAAGCAGCGATTCCCAACAGATCATCTGCTGTCATATCTCCGCATTGATCCAGAGGGATGGTTTGTCTTGCCGGTTGGAACAGCCCTCCTTCAGTTGATTCGGTTATGCAACGCTGAATTAGCGAATCCGGTTACAGCGAACAATGTTAGAGCAAAGATCAGCTACACCCACGCCAATGGTCGCGATGTATTCGTTGTGCCTGAAGCAACATGGAGAGTTCAGACTCGTAGGGGCAATGAATTCCCCTCGAAGGTATTCATTGACTCGAATACAGAGGCGAGATTGGTTCTGCTAGGAGAAGATCAGTCTGTTCCTAGAAAATGGTTTGTCTTGGACCTGCAATCTGGTTCTCGAAAGGAACTAGCTCCCGGACATTGGGATGTTACAGTGTCGGTTACCTCAGATAATTGTGCTCCCTATAGCGGCAAAGGCGGCTTTACCATCACTCCCGGCGACTATCATCTTGCGTATGACAAACCAGATCTAGTTTTTAGCTATGAACCAGCGGTAGCACAGCTGACGCTGAGTCCAAATGATCCACGAATTAGAGTGGAGGCGACTTGTACCATGCACGATGATTATCGCCGCGAGACCAACCTTGTGCTCCACAACGAAGGCGGCAGTACAGCCTACCTAGTCAGGGTAGACGATATTGATCTCACCACTGCAAAATCTGACGCTGCCGTAGCGACGTCTCCCATGGAAGACAACATCCCGCCGACAGGCCAGAAGACCGTGCTGCCAATGATAAAAAGTCAGTTTGCCTCGTGGGCTAACGACATGGTGCCGTTCTTAATGTGGATGGCTGGAGGGTCTAAAGAATTCAGAGTCCTCTATCGTGATTACAACGGTGATTACCAATTCGAGACAACAGCAGAGCTTGTTTACGTTCCTCTTGTGCCGGAAGACCCTAACGACATGATAAAGCAATTCCATCGGCGGAACGCGGCGGAGGTCATTGCCGAGAGGAAAGAGCGACGTGCGCAGAACGTTTCTGAGATACAAATCAAGAATCATCGCTTTCGGAAAGTTGGTAATCACTGAACGAAGCAGGCGCAACCCGCAATCGAGTAGACGGGACGGCATCGGAATCCAGAAGTTTGGATGCTGCCTCGCCGCCTAATTGCGCTCAGATCTGACCGCTGCCTTAGCGGAACAAATTTGCCCTTCTATCGCTCCTCGTCCTAGTAATCCTTCGTAATTGTGGTTCAATCGGTACTGCACTAAGTCGACAATTGTGATCATTTGAAGCCCATGCCCCTTGCAGAACCGTCACGGGACGCGATCGGTCCAACGAACACGCGACTCTCACGTCTATGCTCCACAGCGGACCCCGCCTGGAACTATCTGACCTCATCAGCGAGCGCACGATCTTCCTGCGCTGGCCTTGGGCCATAGCTCGAGACGAGACGCGCCACCACCACCGCCACGAAAAAAATTCCCGACATGCTTTCGAGCGCTGCAATCATTCGCACGTAAGGATTGATCGGCACAATTCCTCCGTAGCCTACGCTCGTCAGGGTCACCATACTGAAATACAACAGCGTTCCATTCTGCGTGGCTGGAATCGCCTGGTTGAAGGCATGGTCGACGAAGCGATCCAGAATCCAATAGACCTGTGAGTAAGCTGTGGCTATCACAAGGTAGCCGATAAACGCTTCGGCAATCGCACTCCGCGGATTGTGCGACCGGGAATGAAAATGCTCGAAGATAGCCCACAGGATCGAACACGAAAACATCAAGCCCACAAACGGAGAGAGATTCGCGTACAGTTCGCGGCGGTTTCCGAAAGCCTCCCCGATTCGTGTGACCATCCAGATCCCCGCCAAGGGAAGCACGATACGGCGAACGATGGCTGGGCCTGCCACATATCGGATGCCGGAAACCACGATAGATAACGCCGCGAGTCCCAGCAAAGCACCGGCGCGAGGATGAGTATCTGCGAGCGGCGAGGCAAGCATCTCGACGATGAGTACCCACATGATGATTTCTATTCGGTACTGCGATAAGAACCCCGAGCGTAGCCATTTGCAGTTCATCTTTAATCTCCTTGTCCTGTTTTGAACGTCGGGGTTCTTTATCTACTCCACCTCCGACCAATCGTCGGTCGGGTTAAATTGTTGAATGGACGCCGCGATCTTGGCCGTATCGGGACCTAGATCCCGCTCGTAGACCGCGCCGTCGCTACCAGTCATGAAAGTCATGATGCCGGTTTCTGTGTAGTTAACAGGCGTTGCCAGGACGGCGAAGCCGCCGGTCATCTTTCCATTCACGATGTAGCTCATCGCGCCACCGGGAGCCTCGTCGCCCTGAGCAGTCAGGATGCGCAGGGTATATCCATCGATGACCAGCGGTTGGCCCGGGGAAAGCGAAGCGAGCGAAGACTTGGGGAATTCGTTCAGGCTCGCGAGCGGGCTCAAAGCTTGATTCTTTGAAGCGGGCCAATACAGCCCGTCCTGTTCGCCTGAAGTGCTGACGATGTGCTGCGCGTATTCGCCTGATTCACCACCATTGCTAAAATACATCTGTTGCGCGGCTGCCAGGGCGGAGCAAGCGTCGATCGTCAGCAATTCATTTCGCCCGATGTTACGGGTACGAACCTCTTCCGCGCCGGCGATTCTATCGAAGTACCACTGACCCGCCGAATTCTTCGCGAGCGGCACCGGGAAAGCAAAATTGTCCGCTCCGATGTAGAGGACACGACTTCCGTCAGTCATATCTACCCAGCGGTTCATCTTTGCGTACTTGGTGGCAAAAGCGTCCATCGCAGCCTTGTCCGCGTCTTTGTCTCCCGTACTGAGGAGGGCCTTGGTGTTAACTCCCAGAATCTTTTCAAGCGCAGCTTCATCGCCGTTCCTTGCTGTCTCGGCCAGCACGGCACCGGCCTCGGCCGGGGTCTGAAACGTGACTTGGACGTCCCCGGCCTTCGCGGTGATTTCAGTTTTCAGCTTTAGAATCAGGACGGCGACGAGTGCGAGGGCCAGCAACCCGATCCCAACCTGCTTCCACTTCTTCGTTGTCTTGTTCACATTCGATTCCATTTTTAATCTCCTTTGAAAGACTTGATCTTCGTTTTCTGTTGTTGAATGAACGTAACTTGCTGGCCCATTACCGACGGTGGCCGCCGCCTCCACCTGAGCGGTGCTGAGCAGGTGCATGCTGCCTTGCCATATGCTGCTCTGGGCGACGTCCCGCCATGCTTCCGCGCCCGCGATTGCTTTCCGTGCGATTAGCCGCGCCGTCTCCGCTGAAACGAGAGCGGTTCTGTTCGGCACCGGCAAAATGATTGTTGTTGTCGCGGTTCTGACCGAGTATTTGGCCGCCGCCATTATTGGTTGCGTGCTGTTCTCCGCCATTGCCGCCGATCAGGCCGTGATTTCCGTTGTTGCCGCCGTTAGGCATTTGCTGGCCGGCGTTCTTGTCCTGGTGCAATCCACCGTCTGGACCGTAATACTCATTTGGGTGATAGGCGCCGTTGGGGCCATAGTGCGTGTCTTCGCCCGGCTTATAGTTGCCATCGGGGTGAAAGGAGCCATTGTTGCCGTACCAGGCATGATTCTGCGATCCGACCGCGCCGCCGTTGGGCGCGACATTCGCGTGCTCCACGCCGCCGTTACCGCCGATCAGGCCGTGATTTCCGTTGTTGCCGCCGTTGGGCAGTTGCTGACCGGCGTTCTTATCCTGGTGCCATCCGCCGTCAGGGCCGAAATACCCGTTCGGGTGATAGGCGCCGTTGGGACCATAGTGCGTGTCTTCGCCCGGCTTGTAGTTGCCATCGGGGTGAAAGGTGCCGTTGTTGCCGTACCAGGCATGATTTTGTGATCCGGCCGCTCCGTTTGCCCAAGGGTGATAGCCGTTGTAATTCCTGCTGTTCCAAACGTGTGTGTTGATATAGGTGTTGTGGTTGTAGATGATCGTGGTTGAACCACCGCCACCGCAGCAGCCCCAGTTCACACCCCAGGCATGCCAGCCCCAGCCGATTCCACCACCAACCCATCCACCGCCGCCGAACGACGCTCCGATTGTGATACCAGTCCCAAAGTAGAGACCGAAGGAAGCGACGGGCAACGGCGGGGCGACGTAATACGGCACTACGACGGGCGCGCCAAATACCACGGCCGGGTTGTACTGCGGAACGTAGACAACCTGCGGGCTCGCCGGTTGAATCACGATCGTGTTGGACGTTGGCTGAGTGACCGTGATCTGCGAGTTTGATTGCAGCGTCCCTGCCGCTTGCGCTTTCGCGCGCATCACCTGCACAGCTGCCATCACATCCGACTGCTGATTCGCGAATGCCTGCCCGAGGCTCGATGTCCACGAAAGGTTATGCGCGAGGTTGTCCATCACAGAAGGAAACTGTGTCAAGGCCTTGATGCTGGGATCCCAGGATTGCTGATCAACAGCCTGCGCGAGCGCTGAGCCCGTCAGGTTTCTATTCTGCGCGAGCCAGTCGTCCGCGTAGGTCAACTGATCTGGGTTCGTTGCGGCTGCCAGCACCTGTGCCACCAGCGCATCGGGATAGAGCGCGATGGGGGCAACCAAAGAATCAAGCTGATCGGCGGAAAGAGGGGCCGGCGCTGGCGCGGAGCTGCCTTGCGCCGACGGCTCGGAGCTGCTCTGCTGGGCATAACCAGTTGAGCTGCCTTGCGTGCCGTAGTTCGTCGCCTGCTGCGCGGCATACTGCGGCGCGGGCGCGGGAGCCGGAGATTGATAGGCGGCTGTCGTCACCGGCGGCGCTAAGATCGGCTGAGTCTGGTAGACCGCTCCGTTACTTGGCGGAGCTGGCGGTGGAACCGTGGCGGGACGTGTCGCTTGCCACTGCGCATGCTTGCCGCGAATCCCGTACTCGCCCGACATGGTGTCGCCAAAGACCTGTCCCCGAAAATGGAGAACAGTGCGAGTCACCGTATTAAATCTGATGTTGTGTCCGTTGACCTCACCTTGAATCGGCCCCGACTGGTCAGGACCTTCAAAGTATCCGGTGAGGCTGTTGCCGTACTGTGCGATTTGGACGTGTTTCACCACCGTCTCGCCGTTCTTGATGCTGGTCGAGTAAATCGTCCAGTTGCCCTGCACGTTGTCGGGCGGCTGATCTGCAAAAGCTCCGTAGTTAAGGGTCAGCGAGAGCAGAGTGATCAGAGCCAGGCTCAGCGCCGCATTTAGTTTCTTTTTCATGACATCCTCCTAAATTAGTTGGGCGACCTGTCTCACTTCGTCGTCGCTTGATCGGGAGAATGCAACCCACGAGCCAAAGCCAACTTGCTGATCTGATTTGATTTGCTACGATGGTCGGCTCACGAAGGCTCGGGGATTCACGAAATCTAGAGAGGAGAGGCCGGGAGAAGGACGGATGTGTGGGGATTCACTCCCGTAAGGATTCTGTGGCTGCCTGTTCGGCGCCGATCCATTCCCGAATATAGGCAGGACAATTCCGCATACTAGCGCCACTTGCTTCGAAATCCGCGAGGAAAGCGACGACGGCGTCGTCCACCAATCGCAAGTCTTTGAGATCGAGGATCAGGTTGTGACTTGCAGTTTCCGATGCGAACACTCGCCGCAACTCGTTCAGGTTTTCCCGTTGCAGACGGCCGCTGAGGCTCAGGACAACTCCATCTTCATCTTCCGTTCGTCTTACTTTCCACATGAATGCTCCCTCACCTTCCGTACGCAATGTCTCGACCTTCTGGCGCGATGGATGACCTGCAACCGTACTGCCACAACTAAAGCGTGCATAAACGAAATGCGTTACATGACGTAATTTTCAAGACCGAATCCGACGCACGGCCGCTCGCGAAAAAGATCGGGATCAATCCGAGGGATCGTGGCCAAGAAGCGAGATTACGGATCAGTACGCAGCAATAAGTCGCGAAGAAGAGCCTTGTCACAAGAAAAATCCCTCCGGCAGGTTCGCCGGAGGGTGATGGCACAGCGCCGAAGTCAAGCACCGAAGCCGGTTTTCAGACTACGGGTTGATGCAACTGCTTTGCGTCGGGTCGGTCGTCTGGTCTGAGCAACCCGGCTTGTAGCACTGAGTAATGCCGTCGTAGTTGCCCAAGTTCGGCCCCGCTCTTTCGATCAAAAGGGCGGTACCGTACACGAGTTCCTGCGGAATATCCAGAGGACCCGTGCCCGGAGTCTCCGTTCCATTAGGCGCCGCGAACAGTGTATTCAGCAAAAGATCTGACGGCATGGTTTCGCTTACGTTCGGCGTGCCCTGATTGTTGAGCGTGCCACCGAGCACAAAGAAATCAGACTCGGTCGCGCCGCCATCGGAACCAAAGACGCTGAACGCAAACGGGTTGGAGATCGTACCCGTCGGGTAGGAGTTGTAGCAAGTGTTGGTAAAGAGTTTTTTGTATTGGCCAAACGGAATTGATTCGAACATGCCCATTTGGTCGAGATCTGACACTGGCTGCTGGAGGTACGTGTCCGCCCAGAAAAACCGCGGCACGAGCTGGAGATACATCGAGCGCCGGACGCCCGCCGCCATGGGCGTAGCTATGCCCTCCGCTGACAATTGATTGGAGAAATACCATCCAGTGGCCGTATTCGACGTTTTGGCTCCCGTCGCCTGTAGCCTTCCCCAATCGCTGTAAATATTGTTCAGTGCTGTGCCATACCCAATTGCCATGTTGCCAGCGTATACAGCCGCGCTCTGCTCCAGGCTCCCGAGGGTCGTATCAAACGTATTTTCGTAACTCGGGGGCGTGTAGTCGCCTCCAGCCCACCATGGGTCCGCGGCAGATCCGGTCCAAAGAGCCCCACTCGTGACTCCGACTGCGGCCGCTGCCAAAGGCACGTCTGCAGGGCCCAGGGCGGCGGCACCGATCGATGTAACTCCAGCCATCAGGTTCATCCAATCGAACGCGTTGACTCCCACGTTGGTGCTGGGTAATGCCCCCACCTGTCCATTGAGCACCTCGTAACTCGCGTCGATGACCAGATCGGATACCGAAGTACCGGGAGCACTGCCTTCAAGCATCAGCCCGTAAAGCCCATTTCTGTCTCTGCTGTTGCCCAGATAGGAGTTGCTCGTGTTGAGGGCCGTCAACTCGAGATAGAGTTCGGCATTGGCGTCCGCCAGATCCTGCTGGGTGAAACCGGGGTTATCACCGCTGGGATACACGCAATTTGCAACGTTCGGGAATTGAGCACACAGAAAGTCCGTGTTGTAACTCCCCAGCCAGGGACTTCCCGGATAAAAGTAGCGCACATCGTAAACATTCGGCCCTGTCTCGTTGTTATGGTTGGCCAGGAATTTCTGGCTTACATAGTGATAGGCGGCGATGTGTCCAGGGGAGTCGGTCAACGGCCAGTCAATCGGCACTTGCGTGCTGATCGAGTAGAAGTCGTAGTCGATGCTAAGGCTCGTGGCACCGCTTCCGTTGGCTTTCCCGTCTTCCTGCGATACGACCGTGGGAAAATAGAGGCTGTTATTGTCGCGAGCCATAACGCCTCGCACAATACCAGTCTGCCGGTTCTCATTCCCTTGGCCAAGGCTAAACACCGACGATGAATTGACTACGCCCGTAGAGTAGGGTGACTTCGGCGGCGGCGGCCAGATGCCCGTCCAGTCATGGCGCCCGGGAGACACCAGAGTATAGGTCGAGGTGGGGCTCGTAAGCGCTTCCATGCGATAGCCAGCTCCACCATACCAGTCCATTGGTTCGATCATGTCACTTGCGATCGATGCACTCTGGAAAGGCTGTCCTGCCGTCATCAACACGACCAGTTGACGGGACGTAGGTTGGTTGAGCGCTTCGTACAGACTAGCCATTGCTTGTGAAGCAACGGTCGAGTCGCTGCTGCCCGTGGGGAAAAACTGCCCGCAAAAGAAACTGACGCCGCTACAAGGCCCCTGGCCGGAGTAATCGATCGGTTGCAACGTCACCCGATCGAGCACCAGAAGCCAAATGCCATTCGTAGAGCCGACCGGTGGCAACATTTGCAAGGTCGACGCGCCGTAATAATCCACAGTAAACGTAGACGTACCGAGATTTGGATTATTCGGGTAGGCCTCGAACTGAAGATTGTTGCCGGCATGGAAGTTGTAGTTGGAATTACTATCCAGTGACAGGAGACCCTGGGCGAACGGGTTTTGCTGGTAAGACTTGCCCACGTCGGACGCAAGGAAGTAGCTTTCGTATGCACTGCCCGGTGCGGCTCCCGGAACGCCAATCGCCGCATATCCCTGCGGCTGCCAGCTCGCGGGATAGCTGGAATAGTTGGTTCCTCCAATGGCCGTCGTATCCAGACTGGCGTCGGCGCTGTGATACTCCGTGGTGCCGACCAGCACGATCTCGGTCCCTTTCGTCAGGCCAGCGAGATCATTCTTGAGTGTAGCTGCGTCTGCAGGACACATATAGCCATCTTCCTGGGTCGGAGCCTGGCGATTCAGGACCACGACCTGATAGCGCGAGGTGCATGGTGTGTCGGTGGCCGCGGGAAACGTAGCGTCGCGGTACGGGAATTGAACGCCGTCCCCATTAAGGTTGTCTTGCAGATTGGCGGGAGTGCCCGTTGTCAGAGAAACCCACGGCTGAGCGCCACCTGCGTTGAGGGAGATCCCGACGGCGGCGGGCGTGTAATAAGTAGCACCCGAGGTCACACCTGGGAAATAACTGAACGTCACGCGCGCCAGTTCAATATTGCGGCGCGGGTTACGGGCAAGTGCGATGAGCTGATTCTGGCCGGTCAGCAGCCGGTTGGCTTTCGTGAGCTCGGCGGTCCATTTACAGGCATTTTTCTCGCATTCTCCGCGCTGGAAGTGCGAGGTGACATTTTTCCCGTTCAACTTAACACGCAGCGATTCGGGCTTGATCCCGTCGCCTACGCGCAAAACGGCTTTCACCATCGTGGTGCCGCTAACCGCTTCGCCCAGCTTGGGCCGCGCGATGCGAAACGCATCGTAATTGTTGTGATCCGTATTTGTGCCGTTGGCGAAAAATAAGCTGCCCGAGGCATCGGGACTTTTTGAAGTAGAGTTATCGGCGGCGAAGGCGGCCATCGAAGCCGCTCCGAGGAATAATGCGAGAGCGATCTTGCGTAATTTCATTTTCGTGATCCTTTTCTTCAGATTTCATGGGCCTCGTCAACCAGCCCTGCGTCAACTGGTAATGCATCGCCGCGACCAATCCTTTCTTTCGTAAAACCAATGGGTTACCGGCTTTCTTCGCCTCGATTCGTTCACGAATTTTCGAGATTCCGGGACTGACTGGTTCCCAGCGCGACCGGGGACGCCGTCGTCAAGGATGCGCGTGCCTTGCTTGGAGAAAAGTCGGGAACGGGTCGCGACCGTATCAGAGCGAGCACACGTGACGAGGGAGTGGGACTCGGAGAGAACTGCCAGGCTTGAAGATGCTGATGAGAATGGCGCCGAGAGAACTGCTACATGACTTCGCCAAGTGAGCTTGCTGGTGTCCGCCGGCAAATGTTGTCGATAATGATCGACAGTGCCCACGGGGCCCCCAGGCTCATCGCCGTCGCCAACATCATGGCCATCAAAGCAACGATGAAGAACGCCCCGCGAAAGGGTCGGATAAATTGGCGAATCAGGCTCAACATACAAGCGTGCTCACTTTGCGGTTTGCATGGCAGCGCTCGTTGCCTGCGGTTCCCCCGCTTTTGCAGACATCGCTGTTTGGGCAATCTTCGGATCTTCTGCCTTCGCGAGATCACCCAAACGAATGACCGCGGCTGCCGCCGCAAATCTCACTTCAGGTTTGGAATCGGAAAGCCGAGGCTCGATGTCCGGCAGGAGAGTGAGATCTCCCCGCTTCGCGATTCCTTCCAATGCAGCTACCCGCAACACCCAGTTCCGGTTCTGACTTGTGGCCAGCAACACTTTGTTAGTGCGGCGGTCTGGGTCTGTCGCGAGAGCAGAGATCAAGGCAGCCTTCGCTGCCGCGCCGCTTTTTCGATCTTTCATGATCGTCTGCAAGGCTTCCCAGGGGATGCCGGCGAACGGAGCGTAGCCGATTCCTTCGCTGAATCCCATCTTCGCCACCTGCTTCGGGTCATGGAGCGCTTTCATTTCCTGGGCCATCATGCCGGAATCGTTCTTGCGCTCGCCGGTGAAAACCGCGTAATAGACTTCGTAGCAAGCCGGGTCATTCAGCAAACGCAAGGCGTGCGCAGCGGCCATCACGACGGACAAGTTTTTATCGTTAAGCGCCTGCTTCAAGCTTGCGTCCGCTCCGGACGCGCGCATCTGGCCCAGCGATGTAGCAGCCGCCGCACGGACTGAACTGTTCTTGTCGGTCAACGCCTTCTCGGCTAGTTCAGTGGCATGAGGATCGTCTGGGATCAGGCCCAAAACTCGGACCGCGGCTAGCCTCTGCCCGGTATTTTTCTGTCCCAGTCCATCTTCCAAGAGATGCCATCCTCCGTTTGCTACAGTCTGCGCGCAAGCGCGAAGAGCAAAGACATTAATCAGGGCGTTAACAAGAAACATGAGAATCGAGCGGCGAAGCGCTCGCTTAGTCAGCATCTTTTCTGAAATAAGGTGCAGCATTTTGATTCCCTCGGTACATCCGTCATCACTCAGGTTTCGTTATCGCAAGTTGCCAACCAAAGCCAATTAGCTGAAAGAGGGCAACTTAGGCAATTTGGAGCTGATTAATTGCTCGGAAATTCACGAGACTTCGTGAGGCGCCGCGCTGAACAGGATGGATGGTCATTCTCCGGGAAGCTGACGATGTATATGGGGAGACCTACTTGACCTCTATATGTGCTGATTGTTCGATGCTAGAATTCTTACCGTTTAGGGGGCAAAGACCGTGCAGGCCGAACCGCTACTCTCCCTTGCTGCTACCGTGGCGGGTGAGCATGCCACTCAAGTAGTTCTGAAATCTATAGTTGATGGTCTGGCTGCGCAGCCGGGCGTGGCTCTGGCGCGTATTTGGCTGCTTTCGCCCGGCGATCTATGCAACTCCTGTTTTCGCAAAGCTGACTGCGTCGACCAAACTCGATGTCTTCATTTAGTCGCCAGTGCCGGCTCTGGGAAAAACTCTCCGGGAGAGGATTGGTCTCGTCTTGAGGGGCAATTTCGCCGGATTCCGCTCGGACATCGCAAGGTTGGAGAGATCGGAGCTAGCGGGAAATCGATCCTGATTCCTGATTCTGCAGCCGAGAGTGAGTGGATTCGCCGGAAGGAATGGGCTGAACGTGAGGGCATCCGGAGTTTTGCGGGCTATCCGCTCGTCACCCGTGGGGAAATTCTTGGAGTCTTAGGCTTATTCAGCCGCGACGCGCTGTGCGAACAGGACTTTGCATGGCTGCGAGTTTTCGCCGAGCAGGTTGGAGTGGCGATTACGAATGCCCGAGCCTTTGAGAAAATTCATCAATCCGAAGAAGAACTGCGCAGACGCGAGCGTCAACTCCAACAGGTCGTCGACATGGTTCCCCAACACATGGTTCTTCTGGAGACGGATTTCAGCCACTTCTATGGCAATCAGACAGCACGCCAGTATTTCGGGGGCGTAGAGTTTACTTCTCTGACCGATTTCGTTGAGAAAACCACTCATTCTGAGGACCTGGAAGGGTTCCTGTCGTGGCTATTGGGTTCGATGAAGGACGCGCAACCCAGCGAAATCGAAGTGCGCATCCGAAGGCATGATGGTCCATATCGTTGGTTTCTTCATCAGTTGACGCCGCTAAGGGACGGTGGCGTAGTTACCCGATGGTGCTTAACGCGAACGGATATTGAAGATCGGAAGCAAGACAAAGAACGCGCGGAACGCGAGAATTTGGCGCTGCGTGAAGAGATTGACCAGGCCTCGATGTTCGAATCGATCGTTGGAACTTCGTCATCACTGCGACACGTCCTCGCTCGAGCAGCTAAAGTTGCGGGAACGGACTCGACTGTCTTGATCACTGGGGAAACTGGGACGGGAAAGGAGCTTGTCGCGCGCGCCATTCACAAACGCTCTCCGCGATCTGACAGAGTTTTTGTGAGCGTGAACTGCGCGGCTATTCCGCGTGATCTGATCGCCTCTGAATTGTTTGGGCATGAAAAAGGCGCATTCACAGGCGCTTTGCAGAAACGCCTCGGACGCTTTGAGTTGGCCGAGGGAGGAACGATTTTTCTGGACGAGATCGGAGAGCTTCCGGCGGAGACGCAAATCGCTCTGCTACGTGTGTTGCAGGAACGGGAATTTCAGCGAGTTGGCAGCAATCTGTCGATTCGCGCTGATGTGCGTGTCATTGCCGCTACCCATCGCGACCTGCCTGCGGAGATTGCCGCCGGTACATTTCGTAACGATCTGTACTACCGCATCAATGTGTTTCCGCTGGAGCTGCCCCCTTTGCGGGAACGACGCGAAGATATCCGTCTGCTGGTTGAGTATTTTATCGATCGCTATGCCACAAGGACGGGAAAACATTTTCGACACATCGAAAAGAAGAGCATGGACGGATTGCAGTCCTATTCCTGGCCCGGCAACATTCGCGAGTTGCAGAATGTCATTGAGCGTTCGGTGATTCTCTGTGATTCGGAGAATCTCTCGGTCGATGAGAGTTGGCTTTCCGCCCAGCCTCGCCCCGCTCGGCAGTTGACGCATGAGCTAGTCGCGCAGGAGAAGGAGTCCATCGAATCCGCGCTTGCAGAATGCAGGGGCCGCGTTGCCGGCCCTACGGGTGCGGCCGCCAAACTTGGCATGCCTCCTTCCACGCTCGATTCCAAGATCCGAAGTCTGAGAATCGATAAGCGTCGCTTTCACACCGCTTGATTCTTGATGACGAACAGACACAGTGTGCCTTACTCACAGGCAGAGAAGGTCGCGGCTTCTAAAGTGCGTGCATGTCGTCTTGTGCTGCGTGAGAGCAAGCGGAGGGACACTCTGGAGATTCCTGACTACCTTGACGCGAATTAGCGACCCTTCTGTTCGTTCTGGACGCACCCATAACGAGGTGGTAAGGAAAGGGGAGGAGGGCTGGCAGCGAGGATTCAAGCTTCCCACCCTCCGCGGGGAAGGATCAGGATTCGCAGAGCGACTGCAGACACTCGTGAAGCTTGAGCGCAAGTGGCGAGGCAGCGTAAGGATCGGTTACTACTTCGATGTAGACGCCGCTTTTCGCGCGAGCTGCCATGTCCAGAGCCTGATCCAGTTTTCCGCACGTATCTACGCGAGCAGTGAACCAGTCACAACATCCCAGAGCTTTAGGTAGATCAGCGTAGCTCCATGGCGCAATGTCGTTGTATGCCATGGCGGGATCCTTGCAAAGGAGTCTTTCGATCAGGTAGCCCGAGTTGCTGAGAACGAATATGATCGGCCGAAGACCTCGGCGCCCGAACTGCGAGATCTCTTGTGCGGTGACCTGATGCGCTCCGTCTCCCGTTACCAGTACCACGCGCCGGTCGGGAGCTGCCACTGCAGCTCCGAAAGCGGCGGGCGTAGCCCAGCCGATGGATCCCCATAGCGTCTGATTGTGAAACGAAGCTCTGCTGGGCATTCGAGCGAATCCAAGTCCCATTGAGGCAGTCCCGGTCTCAGCGACCAGAACGTCGCCCGGCTCGAGAAAATTCGCCCAGCGTGGGTAAAGCGCATCGGCCGTAATTGGATCTCCACCGGTGCCGGCCGGTGAGCCAAGCGAAACGGGAGCAACATTCGCACCCCAGTTGTTGCGCTTCGGCATCCGCTCAGCCAGTGCCACGAGGAGGTCCCCGATCTCAACGTTCGGATAGACCTTTGACCCAACGTGCACCCGATGATGCGCGATGTTAATGAGTTTGTCCGGATTGATATTCGCCGTGAAGGCGCCAGTGTTGAAATCGGTGAACAGCGTGCCAATGGCAAGCACACGGTCGCACCCCTCAACGAACTCCCGGACGCCGTGATTCATCAGTTTGCCGTCGTACATCCCGATGTAGGAGGGATGCTGTTCATCAAGCACGGATTTCGCCATGAACATCGTCGCGAACGGCAGCCCCGAGGCATTCACGAGATCAAGTAATCGGGATCGCAGTCCTGTCCGGGCCACCAAAATTCCGGGGAGAATGCAGGCAGAGTCGGATTTGGAAAGGGCTGAAACAATCGCATCTGTAGCTGCCGCGAGCGATCTCGGTTCGCTACGCGGTATACAAATCGGCTGGGCGCCGCCGAGTATCGGCTGATTGGCAAGATCGGTGGGGAAAGCCATGTAAACCGGGCGCCGATGGTAGAGCGCCTCCGCGATCAACCGTTCGGTTTCGTAGGCCGCGTTCTGCGGAGTAAGAATGGCACTGGCGCAAGCGGCGGGCTTTGCCATTGTATGAAATAAGTCATACTCCCCATTGCCGAGCGTGTGATGCATCAGTGCTCGCGCTCCCTGCACTGTCATGCTGGGTGCGCCGACCAGATGAAATACCGGCAGGTGTTCTGCATAGGATCCAGCGATTCCGGCAAGCGCGCTCAGTTCCCCTACCCCATAGGTAGTACAAATCGCGCCAACTCCTTTAACCCGTGCGTACCCATCGGCGGCATAAGCGGCATTGAGTTCATTGCAGCAGCCAATCCACCGCATCTTGGGATCCATGCTGATGGCATCGTTCAGTGGAAAGGCGAAATCGCCCGGAACGCCAAAAACACCAGTTATTCCGATGGCGTTTAGCCGAGAAAGCACGTGCTCAATAACCGTCATCGCGTAACCTCCACGACGGACCGCTTCGGCATCGCGATCGCCCTTTCCCGCCGGAGTTCTTTCACGCTAACCGTTCGACTTGTGCTCGGTGCGGCGCCGGGTTTATCTTCGGCAGAGACATCACGAAAAACCGGTCCGGACTCGCCGTGAACCTTGTCTTTTCTTTCGAGCCGCACATCGTACACGGCCGAAAGCGTATCCAGGCGTGAGATCATGTCCCGCGTTGCCGCCAACTTCAGTTCGCGCCCCTGTTCTGGCGTCAAGCGACCGGCTTCCATACCTTCGGAAATTCCCTGCAAGCTCGCATGAACCTCTCGTAGTAATCCGTCAACGCGAGCAGCATAGTCCTGGGCCAGCGCAGTGACTTCTTCACCATTTGGGGAGCCATTCGGACCCACGTTTTGGGCGGAGAGCGGAAGTGTCGCAAGAATTATGAGAGCAACCCACATTTCATTTTTCATTTTTCATGACTCCTATGAGTAATAAGCGTTCGAGCTCGGTTTGTCTCCCGTTACTAAGCGGTTAGAGAGGATTAGTAGGGGCCGGGCCTAACTCGTTTTCTTGAGTTCATTCTCGCCTGGCCCCACAGTTGTTTCGCTGATCCCCTCCTTTTTGTGAGTAGACGACCTCAGTTCTGCGAATGCAACTTTCGCGCCAAGTTGCAACTCATTAAAAGCAGTGTGTTTGCAGGAATCGAAAGATCTTGACCGGCCAGAAAATCACGAAAGTTCGTGACGAGGGCGTGGTCATTGGTCGAAGCTGTCAAAGACAATACGAGCGACGGATGGAGCTTCAGTTCAACAAAGGCTTTGCCATCGTTGTTGCTCCGACCGCTTATAATCAAGGACGCTCCAGCCATACGTAGCGACGCGCATTTTAAGTGAAGATGCGGTTGAGATCGGCCTCAGGATCGAGAAAAAGAGCTTGACGTTGCGGCGCTTGACCGCGCATGGTCCCAGCGCGCTAGATTTTTGTTCGACAATGATCACGCGGCTTTATTTGCGAACGCTGTTAGTATGGATTTCTCTCGCTCTCCTCACGATCTCGGCTGCCGCTCTCGACCCGAACCGGCAGATTTCCCAATATGCCCATACAGCTTGGCGGATTGAGGACGAGGGTTTCGTCGGCGCGCCCACTGCGTTCGCACAGACGAAGGACGGCTATTTGTGGATTGGTACGACCGGCGGACTGTTCCGTTTTGATGGAGTGAGGTTTGTTCCTTGGTCCGCCGTCACTCGAAATAAGTTGTCGGGCGACTCCATCAGTACACTCCTGGGAGCGGGCGACGGCAGCCTGTGGATTGGCACCATGAGGGGATTGGAGCGATGGGAAAACGGTGCCCTTACGGACTATTCGCCGGTGCCTGCCATGATCGGGACAATACTGGAAGATTCCAAGGGCGCGATTTGGCTGGCTCGGGCCAAGATTCGTGATGGTAAAGGGCCCCTGTGCGAGGTAACGGGGAATGAACTCAGTTGTCACGGGGCGCCGGACGGGATTCCATTTCGCTATGCGAAGGAGTTGCTACGCGACGGCTCGGGAAATTTATGGGTCAGCGGTCCAGATGGAATCTGCCGTTGGAAATCAGGCTCCTCTCAAACGTATTCATCGATGGCGCTGCAGCGGCTCGAAGGCGTGCTTGGAATCGAGGCGATGGCGCTTGCAGCAGACGGTTCGCTGTGGGTCGGGATGCGTCGCTCGGGCAAAGGGCTTGGCCTGCAGCAGTTCGCGAATGGAGTTTGGAGAAACTACGCCGTTCCGGGTTTCGACGGAACCAATATGCCCATAAACGCCCTCTTTGTCGATCGAGACAACTCTCTGTGGATCGGCACCCCCAACCTGGGCATTTTCCGTCTGAACGAGGGCAAGTCCGATCACTTCACTGCCGCCGATGGATTGTCTAGCGATGCGGTCGAGCACTTCTATCAGGACCGGGAGGGCGATCTTTGGGTAGCCACCTCTAAGGGCATCGATCGCTTTCACGATGCCCCCGTGGTCACTTTTTCGACTCGAGAAGGCCTGACTACTGACGAAGCAGAAGCCGTACTCGGTACCCGCGATGGCACCGTGTGGATTGACAATGTTGGAGCGCTTGATTTTTTCCGGAACGGAGAATTGTCCCGGGTTAAGCGGAGTGGCATTCCCAAGCAATTGACGACATCACTTTTCGAGGACCATACGGGCCGGCTCTGGGTCGGCGTCGATGCGGGGCTAGACGTGTATGGCCCAGATCATCACTTCCAGGCAATTTCCAAACCTGACGGCAGTGCCCTTGGCATGGTCACGACAATGACTGAAGATGTCGACCACAATGTTTGGGTTGAAACAGCCGTGGGTGATCTTTTTCGCATACAAGATTTACAGGTCCACGAACAATTCTCACGATCGCAGATTCCGCGCGCCAGCTCTCTGGCAGCGGATGCTAAAGAAGGCATTTGGCTGGCCCTTGAGAGTGGAGACTTGGCGCGATACCAGCACGGCCACCTTCAAACCATTTCGATTCGCCATGGCGCAAAAACTTCCTCCGTCTGGAATGTTCTGACCGATTCTGACGGATCCATCTGGGCGTCCACCGAAGCCGGTTTGGTGCATTGGAACAACGGACAGATAGCTACGCTTAGTTCGAACAATGGGCTGCCATGCGATGCCGTGTTCGCGTTAGTGAAAGACGACCAGGGTACTTACTGGCTCGATGCGCCTTGTGGCTACATTGGGATTGCCGCATCGGAACTGGCCGGTTGGTCGGCAGAGCCTACCCGTAAGGTGAAGTTTCGACTCCTTGATGTGTTTGACGGCGCTCAGCCCGCGCCGTCAACGTTCCGTCCGACCGCTTCCAAATCCGCCGACGGCCGGCTTTGGTTCGCCACCGACAGCATTGTGCAAACGATTGATCCGGCGCACTTAGCCGCAAATCAGTTGGCGCCGCCGGTTCACGTGGAACAACTTGTTGCCGATCGAAAAAGCTACTCGCCTGCCGCCGATCTTCGTTTCCCGCCGCACACTCGTGACCTTCAGATCGACTACACCGCATTAAG
Source organism: uncultured Acidobacteriaceae bacterium (assembly GCA_963791085.1). Lineage (GTDB taxonomy): Bacteria > Acidobacteriota > Terriglobia > Terriglobales > Acidobacteriaceae > Acidiflorens. The sequence continues at coordinate 507,307 of CAWBQG010000002.1, forward strand.
TTTGGTCGCTCCGCAAAAAGTTCGCTTCCGCTACAAACTCGAAGGACACGATTCCGACTGGCAGGATCCGCAGAATCGCCGCCAGGCCTTTTACACCGATCTGCCACCGGGAAATTATCGCTTTCGTGTGATCGCCAGCAACAATGACGGCGTGTGGAACGAGGCGGGTGCCGAGGTCGGTTTTGAAGTGCTTCCGGCGTTTTACCAGACGGCGTGGTTTCGTATCTTAAGTGTCTTCGCTGCCGCCAGCATCCTCGGGTTAATTTATGTGCTTCGCCTGCGCCACCTGGCTGCACGGATGCAAGCGCGTTTCGAGGAACGACTGGAGGAGCGCGAAAGAATCGCACGGGACCTGCATGACACGCTCCTGCAGGGAATTTATAGCGCTTCGCTCCACTTTAATTTGGCAGACGCTCGTTTACCGGAAGATTCGCCGGCGAAGACCGCGGTAAAACGTGGCTCGGAGTTGCTAGGGCAGGTGAGCCAGGAAGGCCGCAATGCTCTTCGCTCTCTGCGCTCTTCCGAGGCTACATCCGACGGCCTGGAACACGCTCTTTCGCGTTTGCCCAAAGAGTTTTCGCTGTCGGCGGGCCTTGAGTTTGAAGTTGCTACAGAGGGCCAGCCGCGACTATTGCGCCCTTTGATCCGCGATGAGGCCTACCTCATCGCGCGCGAAGCGGTTCTTAACGCATTCCGCCACGCGCGCGCCACTAAGATTGAAGTGGAAATCGACTATGCCCCGGGTCACTTGCGCATCCTGGTGCGCGACAATGGGTGCGGCATGGAATCTGGCCTGTTGAGAGTGGGTCGCGAAGGACATTGGGGCCTGACGGGCATGCGAGAACGAGCAGAAAAGATCGGTGCAAAACTCGAGGTGTTAAGCCGCACTAACGCCGGAACCGAGGTCCAGCTCTCGGTGGTCGGCGCTGTGGCATTTCAAGACGCCTCCACAGGCCAATCATGGAACTGGTTGACCAGGTTGTATCCACAGAGGCTCAGGAAGAACGTCAAGGAACCTAGTGAGGAACAACACAAGTGAATGACCAGGCAAAAATTCGTGTTCTCAGTGTCGATGACCATCCCCTGGTGCGCGAGGGGCTAGCTGCCTTGATCAATGATCAGGCCGATATGCAGGTAGTGAGCCAGGGCGCGACGGGCCATGAGGCAATCCAGCGCTTTCGAGAGAGTCGACCAGATGTCGTTCTCATGGATGTGCGGCTCCCCGATATGAGCGGAATCGATGCCATGGTCACGATCCGAGGCGAATTCCCGGAGGCTCGAATCATCATGGTTACCTCGTCCGAAGGCGATGTTGAAATGCAGCGGGCGCTGGGCGGTGGAGCGAGAGGCTACATGCTCAAGAGCATGCCCCCCAGTGACGTAATTGACGCGATCCGGAAAGTGCATGGAGGCAAGAAGGCAATTCCTCCGGAGATCGCCACGCGCCTGGCAAACCATATTAGCGATGAAACGCTCACCGCCCGCGAAATCGAAATTTTACAGCATGTTGCGGAGGGCAATCGCAACCGCGACATCGCTGACCGGCTCTTTATCTCCGAAGGCACGGTCAAGGTTCACATCCAACATATTATGGACAAGCTGGGCGCTAGCGATCGCACCCAAGCGATTACGATTGCCATCCGACGCGGCATCATCCACCTGTAAGCCAAGCCCCCCGTGCCGGGCTCTGCCTTCGAGACACAAGAAGGTATCACTTTAGTAGTATCCGAAAATTCACGATTCGGCAGATTCGCGTCCGCCCGTCACACCGGTAGTCTTATGCGAGTGGTTTCATTCGCGATTGAGGGGAAAGAGAGCTTGAAGCGGCGGTACACGAAATTCCCGGCTGGCTTGCCCGCCATAGGGTTGCTATTGTTGCGAAGCGCCATTGGGGTAGAGCTCCTTGTCGAGGGTCTCGCCTGTGTGCATGCCTCCCATCTGCACTTGGAGAGGTTAGCCCTCGGCACGCTCGCTCTTGTCACCGGAACTTCTCTTGTACTTGGTTTCCTGATTCCGCTCGTGGCTGGCGCTTCAGCACTGGCCGGCATAGCTGTCTGTCTGTTGCATCCAGCGTGGGTTCCTTTCCTGGGCTGTCTGAATGTCACCACGGCTGCGGTGGCGGTCGCGATTCTCCTGCTGGGGCCCGGGGCAATCTCCCTGGATGCCTACTTCTTCGGCCGGCGCAAGATCATCATTCCTGGCGCACTCAGGTCATAAACCTTCGCCTTCCTTCTTTCTCCGTTCCAGTGACGCTAGACTCTTAATCTTTCCCCCCAACCTTATGTCCGAAATACCCGAAAAGTGGTATTGGACGAGTAGCCCGCGGCCGTATTGAAAAAACTGCATATCGCCAGATGCGTTCTACATTGGTCAGCCTGCATAGTACCTCCATCAAGCACGAAGATTTGAGGCTTGCGGAGAATTGCAATGAGCTACTTGGTTTCGGACATTGAGACGACTTCGATTCCCGGCGGAGAACTGCAGTCATTTGGCTTGACCCGCTCTGCCCATGCCGCGGCTCCGACACTGGATGTCCATGTCTTCGAGAATCTGATCGCGGCGGATCGGGCTGTCGCTATCAGTGCTCGCCACATTGAGCAGGTTATGGACGCTGTACCGCAACACATGTTCATCCTCGAGCCGGATGCAACCCTGTCATTTGTTAATCGCGCGGCGCGCGAATATCTCGGGCGGATTGACGCGATCACCCCAACAGAGCGGCTCGGCGCAATTATTCATCCTGAGGATCTCGAAGCGCTACTGGGGGCATACCGGGATGCCATAGCGCACGGAATACCTGTCGAAGCCGAAGCGCGCGTTCGGAGCAAGAATGGCCAGTACCGCTGGTTCCTGCACCAACTTTTTCCCTTATGCGACGAACAAGGCCGGGTTGTCCGCTGGTGCGGCACCCGGATCGATATCGATGAGCATAAGCGATCTAAAGAAGAGGCTCAGCGCGAGAATCTTGCTTTGCGGGAAGAAATCGATGCGATGTCGATGTTCGAAGAAATTGTCGGCTCCTCATCGCGTCTCCAGGCGGTACTGGCGCGCGTCACCAAAGTCGCGCGAACCGACTCTACAGTCCTGATCACGGGTGAAACTGGCACCGGCAAAGAATTGATCGCCCGCGCAATTCACAAGCGTTCCGATCGTGCGGATCGTCCTTTTGTGAGCGTAAACTGCGCCGCCATTCCACGAGACCTGATTGCATCGGAGTTGTTTGGACATGAAAAAGGCGCCTTCACTGGAGCGCTGCAGCGTCGCATTGGCCGCTTTGAACTGGCCGAAGGAGGTACTCTCTTCCTTGATGAAATCGGCGAGCTTCCGGCCGAGACACAGGTCGCCCTCTTGCGCGTTTTGCAGGAGAGGGAATTTCAGCGCGTTGGCAGCAACCAGACCATTCGCGCCAACGTCCGTGTCATCGCCGCCACGCATCGTGACTTGCCCGCTGCCATCGAAGCCGGCACCTTCCGCAGCGACTTGTACTACCGCATCAACGTGTTTCCGCTGGAAATTCCTGCGCTGCGAGAGAGGAAAGAAGACATTCGGCTTCTCGTCAAGTACTTCATCCACCGTTACTGCAGCAAAGCGGGCAAGGATGTAAAGAGTATCGACAAGAAAAGTCTGGATCGGTTGCAGTCCTATTCCTGGCCCGGCAATATTCGCGAGCTGCAGAATGTCATCGAACGCTCCGCGATCCTGTGCGACTCCGAGAACTTCTCGGTGGATGGAAGCTGGTTGTCGACCGCGGCCAGCCCGGCTCGGCCGCTTTCACAAGAGATGGTTTTACAAGAAAAGGAACTCATCGAAGCTGCGCTGGCGGAATGCAAAGGCCGAGTGTCCGGCTCATCTGGCGCCGCGGCAAAGCTAGGCATGCCGCCTTCGACGCTGGATTCCAAGATTCGCGCACTCAAAATCGACAAACGCCGGTTCTATGCCAACTAGGTGTTCTGGATAACGTCTTGGTAATGCCGAAATCGTGTTATGAAACTGACCAAAGATCTCCAACGCTTCTTGGCTATTCGTGGGATTCGGACTCTTGGCATTCTGTGCAGCAGCCAAGATCCATGAAGTCCAAAGCGACAGCTCCGGCTCCTCTTCTACCGCAGGCCCCGGTGAAGGCATTGGAGCCTAGCGGAGAGGAGGTCGAAGTCGCCGAAGTGCATGACACTGTAATGACTGCGGAAGCGCTACCTACGACGACCAGCCCCCTGCCCTTATTGGGATGCTCGGTCTGCTGGCTCTGGGAGCCGGATTCACGCTTCGCAGCGCCGTTGCCGGCGACGCAGCTTAATTACAACGAGCGCATCGAAGCGCCTGCCGCACCGGCGCTTCGGCAACTCTGATAAGGTTCGACATAAGAGGAAGTACCATTCGGAATTCTGAGGACAGACATGCGTTACTCCTATCAATTGCTAGCTGTTCTTCTTTCCTTGGCTGTATGGCTGACTGCACAGTCGAAACAGCCGCCGACCAAGATCGGGACTTCGGCCGTCTGGCAGATACCGCCCCAGTTCATGAATACGGCACATGCTGTCTGCGACCAGATCCTTACGTCAATACCAGAATGCATGATCGGCCAGATGGCGCAGGTCGGTGCGCCAGTTACCGCCCTAAGTTTTACGCGAGAACTCTACAAGGAAAGTCATGGCGAGTTTGGCATTATGACGGGGTTCCAGGACGAAGGCCCGGTAGCATTCGCCTGGGTCACGTATCCATTGCGCGCTAATACGAACTACGGGCTACTTCTGCTGAATGGACAGCCGCAAATCGTCAATGTTGAAGATCTTAAGCTGCTCGACGTCAAAACCATGAAAAAGAGTTCGCAGTTCCAGGACGCCAAGCTGCAATTTCCCAACATCGATGTCTGGCCTGGGGATCGTGATGGAAAGATATGGCCGAACTCCCAGGTCGGCCCCGATGGCGGGATACAGTTCACCGTAGCCTACCCGCTGCGCAACGGCTGTCATGCCTGCGCGAGCGCCGGGCAGGCTATTTTCAACTGGAATTTCGACGCGACCGGGAGGTTTCTCGGAACTTCGTTTCAGGGGATGCTAGATCCGCCACTGCCACAGTAGCCGTGCGCCCCTTCAGATTTGCCTAGCCGCTCGTCCTTAGAAATCGACCGCTGAATCAAACCATGGTCAAAGCGGAATCTCGCTCCATTCCGCCTCGCCCCTCCACTCACGAACTTTCAGGAATTTCCAAGTGAGCCGTGACCGTCCGACCTGGGTAAACCCAGTGCCTGCAATGAATCACAAGTTGGCACAAGGGGTGCAATATCAGACGCGAGAAGTTCGCAACGCTTTCGGCTGTTACGAAGGAGAAATCACAATGACTGAATCTGGCACCAAGTTCAGCGTCGAACAGTTGCCTGGAAATCGGAGAATCCATGTGCAAAAGGACGATTTTGCGTTGGGCGCTCTGACCTACATCAAACCCAACGAGAAGAGCGTAGAGTACCGTTACGAGACCTCTGCCGCCACGCTGTGCTTCATTCGTGGGACCGGCAAAATTGCGATCAACGGCGCCCTGGTGGAATATAGCGGCAAATGGTTTGAGATTCCGCGCTTCGTCGAGTATCAGATTCTCCCGGAGAGCGATACCGTGATGCTAACCATCCTAAAGCCGACCGAAGATGCAGATAGAGATTCAATCTGGAGGAAAGATTCATGATTCGCACTTTGTGCCTTAGTCTTGTGTTATCGCTCGCAGGTTCGGGAATCGCACAAACCCCGCCCACCGCTCTTGCGCAACACTCATCGCATGCTCCCAGTCACGCTGCGCCGTCCGCGGCTGAAGTCTGGGACAGTCTGACGGCCGGCAATCGCCGATTCGTCGCTGGCAAGCCCCAGACGCGCGACCTGGTTTCCCTGCGCCATAAACTGGTTTCCGGACAATCTCCGAAAGCGATCATCCTCTCGTGTTCCGACAGTCGAGTTGGTCCAGAGGTGATTTTCGACCAGAGCCTGGGAGATATCTTCGTGGTACGAACTGCGGGCAATGTCGCTGACGCTGTGGCGCTCGGAAGCATCGAGTACGCGGTGGATCACTTGCATAGCCCTCTGCTGGTCGTGCTCGGACATCAGAAATGTGGCGCGGTGAATGCAGCCTGTTCCGGTGAAAAGATGCCGAGCCCGAACCTGGACGCTATCGTAGAAAAGATTAGTCCTGCCGTAACTCAAGCGAAGACTTACGCCAAGGCCGATGATCTTGTCGAGTCGGCGATCAAGGAAAACGTTCATCGCAGCGCGATGGATCTTGTGGCCAACAGCGAGATCATTCGCAATGCGGTGAAGTCGGGCAAGCTCACCGTGATCGAGGCGGAATACGAGCTCGAAAGCGGCCAAGTCGTTCGCCTGAGCACGCCCATTCACTCTCAGAACTAGCGATTCATCTTTTTATAACGTAGCCGTAAAGCGGGAGCGTCGCCATCGAGATTATTGAATAAGAATGGCGGCGCTTCCTCGCTTTCGTACGACCGCCTGCGTCGAACTGGCAATGATGTTCTCTCCTGAGACCAATCCCTGACTCTCTTTCCCTCTGACTCTCTGCGGCCTCGCGAACTCTCGGAAATTCCCGGGAGTTTCGGAAAGCCAAATTCGTAACAGCGCTCATGTTTGCAATCAGTTGCCGTTTGGAACAGAGGGTGCATTACCAACAGGTGAGACTCGATCCAGACTCGAAAAACAAAATGAAAAGAGGAAGCGCTATGAAATCAAGAATGAGGATGTTTTGCGCAGCAGTAACGATGGCAGCCGCGATTATGACCGTCGCTCCATCGAACGCACAAGAAGCGGCCGCTAGCGTGCCGGTAAGAATGACTGTCACGGCAAGCGTGCCAAACGACAAACGCATGCCTGAACTCAGCCAACAGGACATCGCCGTCACCCAGGGCAAAGAACGCCTGAAAGTGACGGAGTGGGTTGCGGCTAAGGGCGATCGAGCGGGTCTCGATCTGTTCATCCTGATCGATGACGCCTCCAACTCGACATTGGGAATGCACTTCGACGACTTGAAGACGTTCATCAATGCTCAGCCGTCGACGACTGCGATCGGCGTCGGATACATGCGAAACGCCACAGTTCAGATCGCACAGAATTTCACCACGGACCACGCCGCAGCTGCCAAAGCCCTGCGGTTGCCCTTGGCGTCAGTCGGCGCTTACGGGAGTCCTTACCTCTCGGTGATCGATCTGATGAAGCGCTGGCCAGCAAGCCAGAACCGGCGTGAGGTTTTGATGGTTACGGACGGAATCGACCGCGCCCGTCGCTCCATACCTTGGCGCGGCTTGTACATCAATCCCGACGTAGATTCGGCAAGCGATGTCGCCATGCGGACTGGCACCATCATCCATACGATCTATGCCCCCGGTGCGGGCCGCCGAGGCCGCAACTACTGGGAAGCCACGAATGGACAGTCGGGCATTGCGAAGCTGTCCGATGTAACCGGTGGCGAGTCCTTTTTTCTGGGGCTGCAGCAACCGGTGAGTTTCGCGCCGTATCTCGACCAACTGCAGAACATCCTCAACAACCAGTATCTGTTGAGCTTTTCGGCACAGCCCGGGAAAAAGGCGCAGCTTCAAAATGTGTCGATCAACACCGAAGTTGCCGGGGTAGAACTCGCCTCTGCAGATGCGGTGTGGGTGCCAGTTGCGAAGTAACAGAGGGCACTTCACGGTGGAGGGCCTTCGCATTCAGCGGGGCCCTCGCCAATCGACAGCCGTGTTAACACCAACGATTTCAGCTCATCAAGCATGAGATTTCGTTCCTGGTGACCAGTGAAAGAGCAAGTTCGATGAAGGAGTGATTTGCCATGAAATTGTTCAAGTCGAGTGATCCGTGGGCCAACGTCGTGATTCTGCTGACTGTTGGATTGTTCAGTCTGTCGTTAGCTGTCAAGGGATTCACGCACGAACTTTTTCTTGACGCAGGTGTGTTTCTCGTATCCGTGAAACTGATTCTGATGGCAGGAAAGAACGCGGCATCCGAAGAGCGGATGGAGCGACAACTGGATCAGATCAAGGCTTTGCTGGCACACAACACTTCACCGCGCGCAATCAACGAGGAAACATCGGCGAGCAATGCGAATGACCGCATCCGCCAGATTTGCTAAGAGGAAAAACTAATTCTGTTAGAGAGGATAACTTTATGAAAAGAGTTTGTGCTGTATTCGTGCTCCTGATTATCGCAGCGGCACCTGTTCTCGCGCAAAAGAAGGAACAGGACCGCGTAGCAAATGCGGGCAATGTCATGAAGGAAATTCTGAATATCCCGGATGACATTCCGCAGAGCGTTATCGACAAGGCGGATTGTGTCGTCGTCCTGCCTTCCGTGATCAAGTTCGCCTTCGGATTCGGCGGAAGTTATGGAAGGGGTGTCATGACCTGCCGCGGTGGCGAAGACTTCAAAGGTCCCTGGGGCGCACCGACGATGATGGCGCTCGAAGGCGGAAGCTTCGGACTTCAGATTGGCGGACAGGCGACCGACTTCGTGCTGTTGCTGATGAGTCCCCGATCGGCCCGCAGCATTCTTGACAGCAAAGTAAAACTGGGCGCGGATATTTCGGCGGCGGCGGGCCCGGTCGGGCGCAATGCGTCGGCTGAAACCGACGTGACCCTGCGCGCCGAAATTCTTTCGTACTCGCGGTCTCGCGGACTCTTTGCCGGAATCTCTCTGTCGGGCTCGACCCTCCGCCCGGACAATGGAGCCAACAAGAAGTTGTACGGAAGAAATGTCAGCGCGCACGACATCGTGTTCAACAACGAGGTCACGGCGCCGGAGCCGGCGAAGATACTGCTTTCCGAACTGAACAAGAAATCACCAACGAATAAGTCGAATGGCTAGGGAAGGGATTGCAATTATGCTGAGCAAAATACGTTCGATACTGATTTCCCCGTTGATCGTGCTGATGTTGTTGCAGGGGCCCAGTCCTTTGGTCTGGGCGCAGGCGGCAGCGCCAGCGCCGGAACAACTGGATCAACTGCTGGCGCCGGTTGCGCTCTACCCAGATGCGCTGCTGTCCCAGATCACCACAGCGTCGACGAATCCGCAGGAAATCCTGGATGTCAATGCCTGGTTGCAAGCGAATCCCGGCTTGACGGGCGCCGCGGTCACTGACGCCGCAGAGAAACAAGGGTTCGATCCCGCGTTCATCGCGTTGGTGAATTTTCCCACAGTGGTGTCCATGATGGCCGATCACATCGATGATTATGCTGCGATCGGGCAGGCATTCTCGGCCGATCAGGACGCAGTCACCGCGTCGATTCAACGGTTGCGGGCTCAAGCTTATGACTCTGGAGCGTTGCGCAGCAGCGAGCAACAACGGGTAGAAGTGCAGCAGCAACCGGCAGGTCAGACGATCTATGTGATACAGCCGGCGAACCCGCAGGTTGTCTACGTGCCGCAGTATGACCCAACCGTGGTTTATGTTCGCCCCGCTTCCGGCGTGATCGTCGCGACACCGCGGATCAGTTTCAGCGTCGGAATCGGGATTGGGGCGCTACTGGTCGATGACCAACCCTGGGGATGGGGCGGATGGGGATGGAATTGGGGAGCACGCCGCGCTTACTACAATCATGGATACTGGAGCGGTTGGTGGAATCCCTATCGTCCGCTACATCGCTGGTACCGTGCGCGACCAATCGTCTGGGCCAATCGCCCCGGCTACCGCGGCAATTGGGGCTATCGTCCACCTCACTACCGCCCTCCAAGTCCACCGGTCGTGAAACCTGGTCATCCAGGAAATCGACCGATTGGCCGCCGCCCACCGCCGGCCAAGCCGACCACGCCTGAGAAACCGGTAGGGCCGAACCCGACGAAGCCCATACCGGATCGACCGTCCAGACCTTCCGGCAAACCTGGAACGCCAAGCCGGCCCGATCAAGGTCAGCCGCGAACTGGCCAACCCACGGCCCCCGGTCAAAACCAACCGGCGCCAAAGCAGCCGCCCGCTCCCCAGTTTGGCAAGCCCGGAGCGCCAAGCCAGCCGAAGTCGATGCCGATGAGCCGACCTCAGAATCGCAAGCCGGCTCTGCAACCAAAACCCGAAGCGCCACCAGAAACGCCGCAAACCAGCTAACAAAAGGTCCTCCATATGGTCGAAAGAATCTGTTGTTGGTTTGAAAGAATCGATCCAGGTGTCCATCGCCGCGTGAAGGGCCTGCGGCTCGTAACCGCTTACGGTATTGCGGCGATGCTGGGGGCGTTGGTCGTCAGCTCGCATCAGATATCGGGTGGCTCGGCGCTCATCTACCTCGCTGCCGGTTTCGGCCTCTGGGCCAGTGTTTCCGAAGGTCAAGCAACTCGTTGGCTGTCGACTCGCGACCTTGTCATCTTGAATGCTGCCGCGGTAGCCGGCGCATTGGTTTTTATGAACTTGTCGCCGATTTCGATCGGCACTAGTCGGCTGGGACCCGAGTGGATTCTCATCACCGGCGCGTTCCTCGTGGGATATCTCAAGCGATTCGGAATGCTCGGCGCGGGCATTGGCTCCCAGATCTATATCGGCCAGCTCCTCGCTTATGGAACCGGGATTACCCGGGCCGATCTGGCAATGGTAGCGCTGGCTGGATTAATAGCTACAGTAGCCTCGATCGTTCCTCGCTTGCTCAGCGGACAGGCGAAACTTGCAACGCCTTTACCGGCGCCGAAACCTTCTCCTGCGAGTGGGCAGGGAGGATCACGGGAACTGCGGATGGGGTTGCAATCGGCGGTTGCTGCGCTCGTGATCGTTCTCATAAGTAGCATGATCCATCTTCAAGAGTCCGCATGGGCCATCACAGCCAGTACCTATGTGATCGCCGGGTCAACCTCAGGGACTTCAGATCGCGTTCGCCGGCGTATCGTGGGGACGTTGATCGGCGTTCCGCTCGGCATCGCTTGCCTGCCAATCGCACAGCACGCACCGCCGCTGGCCTGGATACTCGCTGCTATTGCCATGATCATTTACGCTGTGGCCTTGCCGGACCGCTACGACATCGCTTGCGCAGCCTATGCGTTCACGCTAATGGTAACGTTGGCGATAAGCGGAGAAACTTCAACATCCGTCTTGGCCGCGCGTGCTTGGGAAACGTTGATCGGTGGAGTGCTGGGCGTGATCGCGGCGAAGGTCATTCTACCCCTCCCGGAGCCCTCGCCAAATGTCGCGAAAATAGCTTGGACCGGGTGACTTGAACATTGAGTGCCTTCTACGACGGACGGCGGATCATCGTTCATTCACTGAATCCGAGGCAAGTTCGCGACTTCCACATAAGACCAAGAGGTCTCGGTCAGGGCATGACCTGACCGGCGAAATTCGTGCCAGGCGGGAAAATCACACTGGGGAAGAGTATGTCATGCCCATTCACTCATTCACTGTGGGTTACAAAACATCAGTCCGGTCCGGTTCCCCGGCAAAGACTTGCCGCGCATTCGTGTTTCGTTCGCTCGAAAGTGGACTGAACCTATAAAATGAGACACACGAAGTTGCAACAGCCAGCCGGGAAAGAGGCTGCGAGTGGGTACGAGGAAGCGAGTGAACAAGTATCCCCGCGCCTTCAAGCTCATGGCGATGGAGCGCATGAAGAAGTGCGAGAACGTCTGTGAGCTAGCGAAGGAGTTGGGAATTGACCGAAGTGTGCTGTACCACTGGCGGAACCACTTGAAGATGATCGAGGGTGGGGCCGCGGATTCTCCGGTACGAGAGCTACGACGACAGATTCGTGAACTGAAGCGGGTGGTCGCCGACAAGACGATGGAAGCAGATTTTTTCAAAGGTGCCTTGCAAAAAGTCGAGGCTCGACGCCAGAAAGTCAGCAGCTCTGGCGAGACGGCATCTACGACCAGATCCGAGAACTGATGCCGATGCAAGGCGGCCTGAGTATCGAGCGGATGTGTGAGCTGGCACGGGTGAGTCGCGCCGGTTTCTATCGGTTGCTGCAGGAGCGAGTCCCAGTCGAGGAAGACGTCGAGGTGCGCTCGGCAATTCAGCAGATCGCTCTGGAACATCGGCGGCGCTACGGCTATCGTCGGGTGACCGCGGAACTAAGACGCAGAGGCATGCGGGTGAACCACAAACGGGTCTGGCGCATGATGCGTGAGGACAAGCTATTGGCGGTTCAACCGAAACACTTCGTGACCACGACGGATTCGAATCACACGCTGGAGGTTTACCTGAATTTGGCACGTCGGATGAAGCTGACTGGGATCGATCAGCTCTGGGTGGCCGACATCACCTACATCCGGCTGCGTGCTGAGTTCGTATACCTGGCAGTGATCCTGGACGGCTTCTCGCGCAAGGTGGTGGGCTGGAAACTGGACCGCACCTTGGCCAGCCGATTGCCAACCGAAGCGTTGGAAGACGCCATTCGGACGCGCAAGCCGCCTCCGGGGCTAGTGCATCACTCCGATCGTGGCATTCAGTACTGTTCGGCAGAATATGTGGCAGTTCTGAACCAGTACGGGATCGTGCCCAGCATGAGCCGGCCGGCGAACCCATACGACAACGCGAGCTGTGAGAGCTTCATTAAGACGTTGAAGCGCGAAGAAGTGTACGCCAACGAATACGTGGACCTGCACGACCTGCGCGGGCACATTGAGGAGTTTATTGAGCGCTACTACAATCCGAAGCGGCTGCACTCAGCGCTCGGCTATCGCTCGCCCGACGAGTTCGAACAGCAAGCCGAACCTGTCGAAGGGCGAACGGCTGCAACAGTCAGGTTCTTTGCCAGAACAGAGAGCGATTCTTCTACAGGGATGCTGGGAGAAGGGACTCAAGCGCCGTCCCTTCCCCAGACCCCATCCCTGCTTGGAGAATCAACGAGATGACGCTACGGAAATTGGAAGTCGAACCGGATGTCGCAACTTGTGGTAAGCGGACCTGTATCACATGTGGGTTCACTTAGAAAAACGACGGCAGGTGTGCAACCGAAAATTGTCTCACTGACGGGGTTCACCCCAGTTAACTGTAGATGAATTTGAGGCTGTCAATGCACCAAAAATCAATCAAGTTCAACAGACCTCAACGAGCGGGCTGCAACAGGTTCCACAGCAATCAGTTGGAAGCAATCGAATTCTACAAGTTTCAATAACTGCCTGAATCTGGTTCGGGACCAGGGGGTCGGAGGTTCAAATCCTCTCTCCCCGACCAATCTTCAGTTTCGGCCCGTTCGAGTATCAAGTCAAAGGGCTTCTTGTAAGTAGGCGTAACAGTTATGCCATCGGTGGTGCAGTTCAAAAGCACCGTTTTCAACAGTTGGCCTCGCTCCGCGTGATTCCTCGTAAGGTACAGAGGATAAGCCCGATTCGCGAGTTCTAAAATCCTCTGAGCACTGAGTACGTTTTCAGCCGTCTGCGGCAAACTCAACCGCTCAAGCCCACCTTGCAGCTGGCGTTCTTGTTCCCGCCACTCGTTCGTCTTGCGGGTCCAAAATTCCTCATCGATCTGCCCGTCAAGCTTGTCCTCGTACATCTGGTCCATACGGGTACGTAAAGCGGTGAGGCGGTGCTTCATGGCGGTCAGTTGCTCCTGGCGCTGGGTGTCGGAGCGCTCCCGGTCCCCCTGCAATGATTCGACGATTCCATGCACAACCGTTTCGGGTACGTAGATTCCCCTGAGTACTTCACCCAATTTGTCCGAGATGTCCTGTTCCCGTATGTATCGTTTCGCGCACTTTGAGCAGCGGTAATAAACGTATTTTCCCTTGTGCAATTCGGTTGTGATCGTGAATCCGTCATTGGCACAACGGAGCAACCCTGCAAAAGGAAAATCGTGTTTGCGGTATTTCGGTTTGCTGTGTCCCGAAAAAACCCGCTTCACCCGTTCGAATGTTACGTTATCCACCAGCACCGGGTGCGTCGCCTTGTATTCGGTTCCCTGCCAACGAAAAAACCCCGTATAAAACGGATTCTTAAGCATGGTTTCCAGATAGGATCGGCTCAACCGTACACCCGTTTCCATTAGGACGATTTGGCGAAGGGAACTTAACGAATAATTCCCCGTTGCGTAGAGTTCGAAGATCCGCTTCGCAATGGGTGCCTTATCCGGATGGACCTCAACCGTTCGGGTAACCGTATTGTTCCGGTATCCAAACGGGGCACGACCGGGATAGGTTCCCTGCTCGGCTTTCTCCCTCATTCCTTTCTTAACCTCTTCCCGGAGGTTTTCTACGTAGTTCTTGGCGACGGCCACGTGGATGTCGTGCATAAACTTGTCTTGCGAACGGGAATTCTTCCCAATAATCCGGCCCTCTTTGACCAGATGCACTTCCACGTCGCGCTTTTCGATAAGTTCTTCGAAAGCGAGGCTGTCGGTTCGGTTTCGGTAGAGTCGGTCGGTTTTCTCGACCAGCACAACCCGGCACTTCGGGTCGTTTTCGAATAAACGGAGCATTTTGCCAAATTCTTTTCGGCCAGGATTCTTCGCCGATTCAATGTCGATAAATTCGCGCACAACCCGAAACCCGCGGGAAACCGCATACTCCGTAAGCTGCTTCCGTTGCGCGGGAATGGAATAGCCTTCCAGTTCCTGTTCCCGGCTCGAAACTCGCGCATAGATCACCGCGTTCATTGGGACGGGGCGGCTTGGCCGCAGCGGTTACAGAGTTTTTGTTCCATGGCATTCGCGATCCCATTTATCCAAGAGTTCAAAAAACCTGCGGAGGCCCGTCAGATCCGCGTGCGTCAAGTCTGCGGAACGCTCCTCCGGAGCATCAGCTTCCACCGGGGCCGGTCTGGCGGCTGTGCCGGTAGCACTGTCAACCCGAACAGGTTTCGGGCAACAGGTGATGCCGCCGATGGGGCGCTCTCGCCCATTGCCCTCATCGTCAACCAGGACACTCGCCTTTTCAGGCTTTGCATTAAGGCGCGGTATCGCCAAAAATGGTGGAGGACTTTTGGCGCGGAGGCAGAACACGGTGTGACCAGAGATACGAGATCAGATCCTGGCGGCTCTGGATGAGACCGCCAAGGGCGGTGGAGTGGAGACATTTGAACAAGCGGTGGATCTCGTCGCTCGTTTCGGCGAGAAGTTCCTCTCCTTGCTGGAACAGATACGGACTCGGGAACGCGCCGCAGCGGTACTGGATCAGTTGCCGGATTTCCCTCCCGAAGACGAGCCGCTGGCGGTCGCAGCCTTTGGGATGCTGCCGCAGTTCTTGGGAATAACATTGCGGCAGCAATTGCCGGGTGTGCTGAAGGATTTGCCGGGCGGCAAGAAAGGACGTAGCCGCGCCCTGTCAAGCAAGGAACAAGCCGCAATGTGCAACTTCATCGAGAAGCTCTACCGCAAGGGCGTGGGAATGCGTGACTGCAAAAAGCGCGCATCGTTGCATTATCACATTGCGACCCGTACGGTCGACCGTACTTGGGCGAATCGAGCCAACATATTGGGCAAAGGTATGGAGCCGGATTTTCAGACTCTGATGAACTGGATTAAGAAGTTCTCGACGGAAGACGTCAGAACGTGAGCTTGCAACAATTCGGGGAATTTCAGGGCTTTGGGGACGAAACCGTCCGACTCTTGTAACAACGGACGGCTTCGCTGATCGCAGTTGCCGAACGGCCAGCCGAATGTCGATGAGTTCTATAAAAAGGGATGTCAAGAAAAAAGCTCCGCCTTGACGGGAGGATGAGAATCTTTCTCGAGATCCAGCCCACTCTGTTTCGTTACCTTGAAGAGGTTTGGCTTGTTGCTCCATTCTCGTTAGGTTTCTCTGCTGCTGATGGTCAAGTTCGAGTGTGCAAGACGCGGCAAGCAGGACGATGTCAACCATGGTTCTATCCGAGGCTCGTGGCCTATCGCTATTTCTGGTTCTCCGAGGGGGCATAGCGTGTAATGGGTGACTCGGTGCCGAAGCACACAAGGCCGATCTCATTGACTGATACTCACCCTCGAACCGAGCATCTGCAGAACCCGACCGCCCACCACCGAGTACACCACAGAGATGGAAAAAGCCTGTTCCTCAGAGATGCTCAAGCTGGTTGTCGCTGCAATTGTTGGGGTCGAACTCCACTCCTTTCTTCCAGATGGTTAAACTGATCGCGGCCATCTTTCGAGCCAAGGTAAGACGGGCCATGGTCGGCCGCATCCCTTTCTCCACTCGAGCAACATAAAAGTCGCGCAGGGGGCCGGGACGTGTGCTGGCAGAGATGGCAGCACTTTTAAAGAGATTCTTCAGATCTCGATTGTGGTTGTCATTCAGACCGCGAACCGTCATGCGCTCGCGGTTGCGTTGCAGTTTGCCGCGCACGGAACGGTACTCCCCGCTGTCGTGGGTCTCGACTGCGAAACCACTGTAGGCCCAAAGCTGCCGTTTGGTACGGAAACGGTGGGGGGTCTGCAGCAGTGCCACCAGCAAGGCCGAGCGAATCGGACCGATGGAAGGAATCTGGCGCAGTAGCTTCACGGCCGAATGCTTGTGGCTTTCCGCCAGTAACTCGTGTCGCGCTTCCAGACGCACCGGTTGCAACAGATCCAGTTGCTGGTAGAGCCGTTCCGCGCGAACCCGAACTCCTGGCTCCGCGATCTTAGCCAACCACTCGGCGCGATGACGGGGAGCGTAGACGGTTGTGCCAGCGCAGGGAATAGCCCAGCTGCGGTACAGAGCTTTGATGCGATTCATGACGCGGGTGACATCTTGGGTGATAGTCAGATAACTGCGCCCTAGTTCTTTCAAGGTGCGCACCCCATGCTCTCCGTGGTACACGGGATGGAGTTGGTTGCCGCGTAACAACTCCGCCAGCTTCCGCGCGTCGATCCGGTCACTCTTGTTGCCATCCTTCAACAGAGTGTTCTTACGCGGATCGCAGACCACGAGCCGGCTCACGTGGGGTTTCAGAAGATCGTGTAACCAGGCCGCGGACGTGCCTTCCTCAAAGGTCAGCGACAGCGTTCCTTGCAGTCCTCGGATGAACTCCACAATCGTGGCCGCCTTGGTCTCCAGCAAGCATTCCATGATCAGCTTGCCACCAGCATCCATCACGGCGACCGAGATGGTGGCTTGGTGCACGTCCATACCGATATACTTTTCCTCACTCATAAAGGCGCTCCTTTTCGCTAGGTTGGCGATCCGAACCATCTCAACCTACCGCAAAAGTGGGCGCCTTTTTATATTGCGTGTAATCGGGATTATTTCGCCAATCAACGCTCTCGGCAGAGTGGATTCTTCGTTTCGCGTATATCCCCAGCGCAATGAATACTGGCCACCGCCATGTCGATTCGCAGCGTTCGCACGAGGGAAAGCCCGGAAATCGCCAGGGCGTGCAATAAATCACCGGCGTAATGATTGGGTACCTCGCTCTCCTTCACGGGGAGTTCCAACCAGTAATCATGATCAAAGTTGTCCGAGTGCGCGACGCAGTGTGCTCTGACAGAGCTCGACACCGCCGACATAGTTAGAGATGGCGATTTATCGACCGTTACCACTCGTTTTACTGCTTCAAGGCGAAGAATTTAGCCAAATAGAGACCCCGCCCAATGGAGAATCTTCACAATGCTTTCGGGCTCGGGCACGTGGTCTGTATAATCGTCCGGAGGGTACCGTGGTAAAGGTGGGGACAAGAGACGTTGCGATTCGTCCGGTGCCGCGGTGGCACTGGGGGTTCGTCGGCGTTGTCATGCTATCCCTCGTCGTGTCGCTGGCAACTCGCACGTTCCACGATACAATCCCGCACTCTACAACAGTGCAGTCCGACTCGCCTCAGGCCATGCGGCAACACATGGACCGCGATGCGGTTCGTTGGACTTCTCCTGCACCTAAGATTGCGGTGGAGCAGGCTCCCACTTTCTACTCCCGTGTGGCGCCGGCCGTGCGACCTCTTCCAACTTTCCTTATCGAAGAGAAACTCTACAATCGGCCCCCTCCCGCCTGCTGATTTGTTTCTCCGATTGGCAAAAGCCAACTACTCCAACTGAACTTTGATGCGGTCGCAGATTGAGGCGACCCGACTCTCTGCCTTCGTGGAGGTCGGGTCTTTTTCCCTCGTGGTCGCACAGACTTGGAATGACAATATGACGCTGCAGCGCCGGCACATAGTAGTGGGAGCGGCTTTAGCCCTTGCCGCGGTGTTCGCGGCCACCATGCTCACGCATTCGATTGGGGGCGCGACTGCCAAGAAGACCGAGGATGATCCGGCGCAACGGATCGCCCCGGTCGTGCTCGTCGCCCGCTGTCCACTCGAAAATACCATTGCGCTCACCGGTGAATTCCGTCCATTCCAACAGGTCGATGTTCACGCCAAGGTGGCGGGCTACATCCGCCAAATTTTGGTGGACGTCGGGGACAAGGTCAGGGCGGGCCAGGTGCTCGCTATTCTAGAGGTCCCCGAACTGAATGCTCAGGTCATGGGCGCCAAGGCGGACATCCGGCGAAGTGAAGATGCGATTCGCCGCGCCCAAAGTGAAATCGAACGAGCGGAGTCTACGCACCAGGCATATCACGCAGCCTATACGCGGCTCAAGCAGGCATCCGAGGAGCGTCCGGGGTTGATCGCCGAGCAAGAACTTGACGATTCGCTGTCGAAAGATCAGGAGACCGACGCGCAGATCCGCAGCGCTCGCGCCGCTCTGTCTGAATCGCAAAATCAACTCGGGATGGCACGGGCCACTCTGGATCGTCTCTCGGCTTTAGAAGCTTACTCGCACATCACAGCTCCCTTCGCGGGTGTAATCACGAAGCGGTACGTCGATACCGGCGCCCTGATCTCAGCCGGAATCTCGTCCGAGATACAATCCCAGCCCGTGGTGCAACTGGCGGAGTGGTCGCTATTGAGGCTGGTGATTCCCGTTCCCGCATCCGCCGTGCCAATGTTGCGTTTGGGCAGCGTGGTGCAAGTACATGTTCTCGATTTGAATCGAGATTTCCAGGGTCGTGTGGCCCGCTTCGCTGACGCACTCAATGATGAGACGCGAACCATGCACACCGAGATTGACGTGGAGAACGCGCAAAACACTTTGACGGAAGGCATGTATGCCGAGGTCAAGCTGGTGTTGCAGGGGAACAAGGATGCGCTCACGGTCCCAGTCCAGGCAGTCGTCGAGGAAGGCAACCACCACTACGTGCTGGTTCTGGACGGCCAGAATCGCGTGCAGAAGCGCGATGTTGAATTAGGGGAGCAAACTTCCGCCACCGTAGAGATTCTTCATGGTCTTTCGGAGAAGGAGCGAGTGATCAGCGCTGGCCAGTCCGACTATACGATCGGCGAAGTGGTGCAGACGAAGTGGGAGCCAGGGTCCAGCGCAAGTCCAAGTCAGACGGGAGAGCAAAAATAATGCCGAGATTCGCTCTGAAGTACCCATTCTTCGTAATCATGCTTTGTCTAGTGATCGCCGTGGTTGGCGTGACGACCGTGGTTCGCATGCCGGTGGATCTGTTCCCGCAGATCAATATCCCCGTGGTGGTGGTGGCGACCTTCTACGCCGGAATGCCACCCGAGCAAGTCGAGGCCGACATTACCGACACGTTCGAGCGTTTTTTTACCCTCGGCAGCAATATCGACCACATCGAAAGCCGCTCTCTAACCGGCGTCAGCCTGATCAAGATTTACTTCAAGCCCGGCAGCGATGCCAACGCTGCGCTAAGCAATATTGCCAACCTCGCCATGGCGGATCTTCGGCGTCTGCCTCCAGGCACCTTGCCGCCGGTGGTGCTCAAGTTCGATGCTTCGAGCCTTCCCGTTTGCCTGGTAACGCTGAAAGGCGAAGGTCTGGATGAGACCCGGCTCAAAGATCTGGCGCAATTTCAGGTTCGTAACCAGATCGCGAACGTACCTGGCGCCTCCGTGCCGCAGCCCTTTGGCGGACGCTATCGCCAGATCATGGTTTATGTGGACCCGCTCAAACTGGAAGCGCACCAACTCAGCCTGATGGACGTGGTCCACGCGGTCAATGATTCCAACCTGATTCTTCCCGCCGGGGACGTTCGCATCGGCCCCAGAGACTACAACATCTATGCCAACGCACAGTTGCCGGACGTTGCGGAAATCAACCGCATTCCGCTGAAGACTGTGAGCGGCGCTTCGGTGCTGGTTGCCGATGTAGGCGAGGCAAAGGACTCCGGAGCAATCCAGACCAACATCGTTCGTATCGACGGACAGCAGTCCGTCTACATCCCTGTACTCAAGCAAGGCGGCGACAGCAACACCATCACGATTGTGAACGGTGTCAAAACGGCGATTAAGGACCTCTTGGACATTCCGAAATCGCTCAAGACGGCTGTCGTCTTCGATCAGTCCATCTTTGTCAAAAGCGCCATCAAGAACGTAATGAAAGAGGGCGGAATCGGGCTGGTGCTAACCGGAATCATGATTCTCATTTTTCTGGGCAGCCCTCGTGCCACTCTTGCGGTGCTTCTGTCCATTCCTCTTTCCGCCCTGGTGTGCTTCTTGCTCATGAATGCCATGGGCGGGTCGATCAACGTAATGATGCTCAGCGGCCTGGCGCTCGCTTTCTCCCGCCTGATTGACGACTCGGTCGTCGTGCTCGAGAACATCTTCCGGTACATGGAACTCGGCGAAGCTCCGAGAATAGCCGCGGAAAAGGGAGGGATGGAGGTCTCGCTGGCGGTGCTGGCAGCCACTTCTACTACCTCCATCGTGTTCTTTCCCGTAACGCTCTTTTATGGCGTCAGCCGCTACCTTTTTATCGATCTCGCTCTGGGGGTGGTCCTCTCTATTTTCGCCTCGTACATCTTCGCTATGACGGTTGTGCCGCTTTATTGCGCGCACTTTCTTCACCTCCCCGACGCGGAAGAGGAAATTGAACGCGAGTCCGAGAACAAAGCCGCTCCGCGATCCCTCTACATGAGGTTCCTTGGGCGGTTCAATGAGTTCTTCGAGAAGCTCTTGCAGCTCTACGAGCATTGGGTGACCCGTGCTCTAGTCCGGCCGGGAAGGACTGTGGCGTGGATTGCCGCAGGCATCGCTCTGGTCCTCGTGGGAATCTTCCCCTTCGTGGGAATGGCGTACTTCCCCCGCACCGACGCCGGCCAGTTCGTCATCAACGTCAAGGCACCCAGCGGTTCCCGGCTGGAGGTCACCAATCAATACATCGCACGCGTCGAAAACGATGTTCACCAGGTGATCGGCTCTCAAGACCTGGACATGATCGTTTCCAATATCGGGATCACTCCGGACCTCTCCGCTATCTACACCAGCAACTCGTCCATGGATACGGCATTTGTTCTGGTCAGCTTGAAAGAAAGCCACAGCATCGGCAGCTATGAGTACATGCGGCGCGTTCGCCGCAAATTGTCCGAAGACTTGCCCGAGCTCGATACGTATTTTCAGGCGGGCGGACTGGTGGATGCCGTGATCAACCTGGGATTACCTGCGCCCATCGATATCCAGGTCCGGGGCAACGATCTCAACAAAGCTTTGGAAGTTGCAACGAATATAGCCAAACAGATTCGCAGCCGCAAGGGCGTGAGCAGCGTGCTCATTCCCCAGAATCTTCTGTATCCCGGACTGCAGCTGAACATCGATCGCGAACGCGCCAGCCTGATTGGACTCACCCCTAAACAAGTTGTGGACAACGTGATCACTGCCCTAACCTCCAACGGCATGATTGAGCCAAGCTACTGGATCGATCCCAAGACGGGCAACAACTACATGCTTACCGTGCAGTATTTCGACAAGCAGATCCAGAACATGAGTATGGAAGATTTCAAACAAATACCGCTCCGCGCTCCCGGCATCAAGAATTACACGCCCCTGCAATCCGTGGCCGATATAACGCCGATGAATACTCCGACGGAAGTGGACCATTACCAGCTTCAGCGCGTCATCGACATCTACGTCACGCCCTCGGGAGAAGCCTTGGGTGGAATCAATCGCGAAGTCAACGACGTCGTCCATCAAGTGTCGTTGCCGGAAAACATTCGGGTCAATGTGATCGGATCGGTAGTCGGCATGCAGGAATCATTCAAGCGCTTTTCCATTGGTCTGGTGCTGGCCATCGTGCTCGTCTACCTCATCTTGATGGCGCAGTTCACTTCTTTCCTCGATCCGCTGATCATTCTGGTCGCGATCCCTCCAGGGTTGGCGGGAGTAGTGCTCATCCTTTGGCTCACGCACAGCACATTCAACATCATGTCGCTCATGGGCGTAATCATGATGACCGGCATTGTCGTTTCCAACAGCATCCTGATCGTCGAGTTCGCGCGCCAGTTACGGAAAGAGGACTTTTCACTGCAGCAAGCGCTGGTGCGCGCCTGCAAGATCAGGTTACGTCCAATTCTCATGACCTCGCTCGCAACTTTACTGGGCATGCTGCCCATGGCGCTCGGCATAGAAACGGGGAGCGAGCAATACGCTCCACTGGCGCGCGCCGTCATCGGCGGCCTTGCGGTTTCGGTGGTGGTCACAGTATTTCTCGTGCCGGCTGTCTATCTGATAGCCCACGGCAAAGACGAGAAGAAAGAGGAGGGACAGCCGGCATGACGTGGAGAATGGCAATTCTACTGGGCGCTCTCACGCTCGCAATTCAAAGCTTGGCACAGTCGGCACCCACAGCGCAGAACTCGCCGTCCACCAACGTGCTGCGACTCACAGTGAAAGACGCGGAGGCTCTTGCGCTAAGAAACAACCCTGCGATTTCTGTCGCGCGGCTCAGCGTGCTGGCCTCGGAGCAGGTAACGCGGGAAGTACGCTCGAATCTCTGGCCCCAAGCCTATGCCAACCTGACGGCAGTCGATGCTGAAAACAACAGCCGCATCACCGCCGGGGCTTTGAACAATCCAACCGTCTACGCGCGTGCCGCCGGAGGCTTTACGGTGAGCCAACTTATCACCGACTTTGGCCACACCACGAACCTGGCCGCCGGCGCCCGCCTTCAGGCAAAAGCCGATGCACAGAACGCGGTAGCAACCAAAGAGGACGTCTTGCTGGCCGTGGACCAGGCCTTTTACAATGCGCTGCAGACACACGCTGTGCTGCGAGTAGCAGAGCAGACCGTAGCCTCGCGGCAGTTGCTGTCTGACCAGGTCTCCGCTCTGACGAAGAGCAAGTTGAAGTCGGACCTGGATTTGAGTTTCGCCAACGTGAATCTGGCGCAAGCCAAACTTCTTTACCTCGACGCGCTAAACAACGACAAGGCTTCCGCGGCTGCCCTCTCGGCGATTCTGGGATACTCCACTCTCGGAGCGTTCGAGCTGGTTAACGACACCGACCCGCTGGCCCCGCCCCCCGCCGGCGTGGACCCACTGATCGCCGAAGCTTTTGCCAAGCGTCCCGAGATTCTCGGCTTGGAATTTCAGTCGGAGTCCGCGGAGAAGTTGCACCAGGCAGCGCATGACGAGTTCTATCCGACGATCCGCGCGCTCGGAGTTCTTGGAGATTCTCCGGTCCGGGATGATCGCATCTACGGACCTTACGCTGCCGCGGGAGTGAACGTAGAGATACCGGTCTTCAATGGATTCCTTTACTCGGCGAAGTCACGCGAAGCAGACCTTCGAACCCAAGCCACCCGGCAACGTCTGATCGATCTTCGAAACCGCATCTCGCGAGACGTGCGCACGAGCTGGCTGGCTGCAATCACCGCATTCGACCGCGTGACTGTAAGCGAGCAGTTGCTCGCGGAGGCAAATCAAGCCCTCGATCTTGCGCAGACCCGATACAAACTAGGCCTCAGTTCGATTGTAGAACTCAGCCAGGCACAGCTGCAGCAGACCCAGGCCGAGATCGGAAGCGCACAGGCCGGATATCAATACCGCATGGCCGTATCGGTTCTGCGTTATCAGACTTTAGGATTGTAATGCGCGTCTAATCACTCACACCACTGTCGGCACAGGATGCGTGATTTCGACCACGATGCTCGGCGCATGTAGAAGCGTGTTGTGAATCAGGCAATGATGGGCTGCGTTCTCGACTCCAGCCCGATGTTGTTCGGACAACGACGCGGTCGTTTCGATTTTAACGTGAAAGTTATCGATGGGCCTGATCGATGAAACGCTGAAGGAAATTCCGGCCGGATCGGTTCTTGTCCCCGTGCCCCTAGCGGGAAACGCAGAGGCCCTCTCAGCAGTCGAATCGCCACGGGGCGAGCTTCTTTACTGGGTGAAGATACGCGACGGGAAAATCACGCGTTGCCACATCAAATCGCCTTCGTTTCAGAATTGGCCGGCGCTGCCGTTGGCTATGCCCGGCAACATCATTGCGGACTTCCCCCTGATCAACAAGAGCTTCAATCTCTCGTACTCCGGATGTGATCGATGATCGGCGACGCCGTCGAGCGCAGTCTCAGAAGCCCCCAGGTGCTGATTTCTGTCAGCGAATTGTTTTCGAACGCCGCCGGAAGCCGTATGCCGGATGTTCAGCCGAGCTTGCTGACGGACGAGGTCGCGCTTCGCGTAGTGGCCGCCTGTCCGACATCGGCATTGAAAATTGACCAGGCCGCCGGGCGAACGCATCTGATTCTTAACTACGGTGAATGCATTGGGTGCTCCCGGTGCGTCGCGGCAGGCAATGGGGCGTTCCGTCACGCGGAAAAGGTCACTCGTTGCGGTGTCGCCAAGGAATCCCTGGTGCGGCGCTGGGACATCCAGAGTCGGGCCGAGGTTGTCCAGGACGAGCCTGCCCTATCGCAGGCAGCAGAGCAGATTCGTGCGCTGGTCGGGCGGGCGCTAAACATCCGGCAAGTTGATGCGGGATCGTGCAACGGTTGCGAAGCAGAAATCGTCGCCCTCACAAACCCCTACTACGACTTGGAGCGATTCGGAATTCACTTCGTCGCATCCCCGAAGCATGCAGATATGCTGCTGGTCACGGGCCCAGTTACCCGAAACATGGCAGCGGCGCTTAAGAACGCTTATGATGCTGTGCCTTCTCCGAAGCTGGTGGTCGCAGTTGGAGCATGTGGTTGCAGCGGCGGAATCTTTGGCGGCAGCCACGCCGTAGTCGGCCCTGTAGACGCGGTCATTCCTGTAGATGGATATATTCCTGGTTGTCCTCCAACTCCCAGCATGCTCCTTACAGGTATCGTGCAGGTGCTTCGCCCTTTCTCGGCGTCTTGGCGCGACTGCGAAGTGTAGACACGAAAATTGTCTCAACAACGGGATTCACCAATGCAGTGTGCCAACAGTGTGCCTGATTGCGACCCGCGAGGCTTCAGGCTCCTCAACAATGACAACCCGATCCATACCTCGCCAATACATGCGCATTCAGACAGAGGAGTGGTTACCTACAGAGCACTCATTCACGTGCCGATGCGCACTTATCCCTAATCCTCTTTGCTCCAGTACAGCCGAGGTAGGTCGCCATCCGGATCAAGCGTGCGCAAAAAAGTAGCGGCCCAGATTACCTTGGGCCGCATGGTTAGCTTCCGTTCGTACTGCGTTTATCGCATTCGATGGTACGCTACTGCGCCGTCGTGTACTGCACGTCAGATGCAGCCGCATAGTCAGGGTTCACGGCCCACGCTGCCTTCGTAATACACGTCCCGCCAGCTTTGATCATCGTCACCGTGGCCTGGTAGCTGCCCGGACCATTGCTGGTTACCGAACCCACACTGCACACGGTGCCCGTCGACGTTGTGACCGTCGGAATGCTGGCACTGCTCCCGCTCTCGTTCGACGTGGCCGTGACCGTGAAGTTGGTGCCGTTATTGGCATCTGCTGGTGCTCCCGTGAAGGTTACTGTCGGCGTGATCTTCTGCGCCGTCGTGTGGAGCGTGGCAGTGGCCGCCGCATAGACATCATTCGCCGCCCACGTTGCCTTCAGACTGCACATCCCAGTACCGGTCAGCATCGTGACGGTAGCCGTGACGGTCGTGCCGCTGGTCGTGCTTCCGCTCACGGCGCAAACCGAGGCCGTCGTCGACGTGATTACGGGGATGCTGGCTTCGCTTCCGGTCTCATTCGACAACGCCGTAACCGAGAATGCAGACCCGTACATAGCGCTGGCCGGCGCTCCGATGAAGCTCACCGAAGGCTTAACCGCCGCTATTACGGTTGTGTATCCTTCAACTCCAGACGCCGCCGCGTAGTTGCCATTGCCCGTCTGGTTCATCGCCACATCACAAGTGCCTTTTTTGGCGATGATCGTGTAGGTCCCGTTTACGTTGCTGCACACGGTGGGAGACTGGCTGCTGCTGAACGCCACTGGCAACCCGGAACTGGCGGTCGCCACCACCGTAAAGCTGCTGCCGTCGGTCGCGGTTCCAGGAGCGCCAACAGAGACCGAGATGGTCTGACTGGCCTTGGTCGCGGTCGTCGTCTCCGAAACTTGCGCAGCGGCCGAGTAGTTGGCGTTGCCCGCCTGGTTGGCGATCACCGAGCAACTCCCTGTTCCGCTAGTCATGGTGTAGGCTGCGGTCCCGTTGCCGTTGTCGACAACGCTGCAGCTCCCTGACGCGGTAAACGCCACCGTCAAACCAGAGCTGGCCGTGGCTGTCACTGAGAAGCTCCCGTTGTAGACCTCACTCGATGGAGCTTTCTTGGTGAACGTGATCGTCTGGCTTGCCGGGTTGACCACCTGGCTCACTGAACTCGACCCGCCGCTGTGGTTGCTGTCGCCGGAGTAGTTCGCCGTGACCGTATCGGTCCCGCCGCCCAGCGCCGAGGTCGTACAAGTCGCTGTGCCCGGGTTGCCCGACGTCACATTGGTGGTGCCGCAGCCGGTGTTCGTGCTCCACGTCACGGTTCCGCTTACATCCTGTGGTTTCCCTTTCGTGTTGCGGCGCCCCTTAACCAGTCCGTTCTCTCCGTTAATCGTTGCCGTGAATGTTACCGATTGGCCGTAGGTCGACGGATTGTTGCCAGAAGTAACGGCTGTGGTTGAAGTGGCCTGGTTGATGGTGAAGTTGTTGGTTTGCGGGCTGCTCGAACCGCTGTAGTTCGTGTCGCCCGCGAACGTCGCCGTCTCCGTGTAGGCGCCCTGTCCATCCGCCACAGTAGGTGTATAGGTGTTCGTGCACGTGATCGTGTTGCCGCTGGGTGCGCCGCAACTTGTCGTTCCATACGTGCCGCTCGGCCCGTTGCCGCCAATCGTCACTGCGCTCGCCGTAGGTGCGGCGCCGCTGCCCGTCCACGACAACACGGCCGTGATCGTCACTTGCGCATCCAGGCCGTAGTCCTCCGAGGCCGGGCTCACACTCGTCACGTTGATTGAGGTTGCCAGCGGAGTTGCGGTTGTCGATTCCGTAATCTGGCCCGCAGCCGCGTAGTTGGTGTTGCCCGCCTGGTTGGCGTATACGAAGCAACTACCCGTACCGCTGGTCATGGTGTATGTGCTGCTGGCGTTGTTACACGCACCACCGCTGGTGAAAACCACCGGGTTGCCGCTTCCGCCGCCCGTGGCTGCTACCGTGAAGCTGCTGCCAAAGGCCGCGCTGGAAGGAGCCTGCGTGGTGAAGGTGATGGTCTGCGCCTCGGGGTTGACAGTAATGGTGTCCTGAATCGAAGTTGCAGCGGAATAATCGGTGTTGCCGCTTTGGTCGGCTCGGACAACCACCGATCCGGCGCCCGTAAGCGTCAGAACGTTGCCCGAGAGCGTTGCCGGACCCGAGATAAGACTGTAAGCGATCGGCCAACCCGAAGTTGCCGAGGCCGATAACGTGACGGGCGCGGCGCCGTAGCTCAGCGGTCCCGGGTTCGGGAACGTGATGGTCTGAGTCTGGCGCGTAGTGCCGGGGGTGGGTGGAATGAAAGCGACTCCGCGGTACACTTCTCCGCTTCCCGAACTCTGCAAGGTCGCGAATTGTTCGTTGGCGGGCAGAGTCGTGGCTGCCAGCGAATCGGTAATACCAACCAGAGAAGTGGGATCGGGTTCACCGCTGGAGACAGAGCTGTACTGAGCCGTGATGGCATAGATGGTGACCGTGCCGTCACCGTTCGCCGTACCCGCCATGTTCCGAATTCCGGTGACATAAGACGGAATCGGGTTGCCGTTACCGTCGTTGTATCCAGCGAAGGTTTCCGGCTCATATATGTTCAAACCCGCCTGGATGGTGTAGTCCAGAGTCCAGCTGCCATTCACCAGGCTCCATTTTTCCAGCCCAGCGAGAGGATCGGGGATCAGATTCCCGTTGGAGTCCGTGTTTTGGTAGCCCTCGTCGGCTACATAGAGAGTGGTTGGATTGGCGAACCAGAAGCCGAAGGGAGTGTACTGCGACACGATGTTGGAGTTGGTGGGATTGGTAGCCTGAGCACTAAAGAGAGGGACGATCGTCGCGTTGGTGTCAGTGCCGCCGCTCGTGCAACTGGGCAGGCTTGTGCCGACCTGGAAAACTCCGTCGTCACCGTTGCCGCCGCTGCCTTTCGATACATACAACTGGGGATTGCCACTGGCGTCGTTGTAGATGCCGATGCCGCGCCAGTTATTGTCCTTGACGTGCTTCTTCGCTGATTCATCGGGGCGGTCGGTAGCCACGTAGGTTCCGAGCTGATAAGACTGGCTGCTCAGAGGTGTTCCGCAACGGACTCCGATGGTCAGGCCCGGTCCGGTGGTCACACCGTGACTTGTGTACTCGGTGGAGTCGGAGTTGCCGGCTAGGTAGAGCTCGCCTCCATCGATCGTGATGGCCGCGCGCGGGTTGTCGCCGCTATTGGTATTGTCGATCGGGGTCAGGCTGACCAATCCGGCGCTCCCAATCAGCGCAACTTCACGGTCGTAGAACGGGTAGGGCACGCCAGAGCTGTTGGTGTACGTATTGGGAACGAGTTGATAGTTGGGATTCGGAGAGTACGAGTTGGAGACGTCGTCGAGCTGGTCTCCGCCCTGATAGCCCATATAGGTCAAGTAATTGCCGCCGGGAGACAACATCAGCGCGCCTTCCGACTTTGAACTGAAGCTGGTCGTAATGTAGTTTCCCGGTTCGACGGTCGGATACGTGGCGGGTGCGCCGGTGGAAGGCAGGGAAAGCGTTCCCGCTATGGGAGACGCTGGGACCGAGTTGAACTGATCGATGTAAATGCTGCCCTGGATGCCGGCAATATTGCAGATGTCATTCAAGACATTGCAGCCAGCCTGATCGTTGAAAATTTCGGGAAACCCGTAGGGGCTCACATAAGTGTTGCCGCTGTTGCCGTCGTACTGAATGCGGCTGACCTGAATGCTGCCGGGCGCGAGTGGCGTTTGCGCCGACGCGACCGTCACCAGACCGGCGCTTAACAAAAGCGAGAGCGCCAGGGAGACGAAAATACGCGCAACCTTCTTGGACATAGAAGCGTTTCCTTTGCAATGGAATTGGAAGGTAAAGCAGAACCGCCGACAATTATTGTGGAGCTTGCGATATTTCGAGATGAACTGATTGTTAATTACGGGAATGTAAATTAAAAAAATGTAAATTGCTGCGCGGCATAAGTCTCAGGAAGGGACCTTCCTATGCAGCGAGACTCATGAACTTGGCGAGGAAATTGGTTTGCCCGGAATCCAACTGGAAATCCGGCTCAATGTCGGGGAGTGAGTTGGCGATTTGTCATAATTTCAGAAACTACGCCCACAGAAACGAACGAAGGTGTTCCCACGTTCTGATTGGGACCAACCTGATAGATAGCATTTCAGAATCAAGCCGCGATGGCGTAACGATGATGCAGTCCACCGAGGCGAGGGAAGGAGCGGATCGTGCCCATCAGACCCATGTCTGATCGCTGTGAGCCGACCATCTGGCGTGTCCTTCGCGAGTTCGAGGTGTGTCCGATCTTCATGGTAGTAGCGAACGTATTCGGTCATCAGCCGCTTGAGGTGCTGCTCGTTCAGGACGATGACGTGGTCCAGCAGGTCTCGTCGGCAACTCCCCACCCAGCGCTCCGCGACCCCGTTCTGCCATAGACTACGAAATGCAGTGCGGATGGGTTGAGTTCCTAAGTCTTTCACAGCCGAAATCACATTGGTTCCGATAGATCGAAGCCTAGTTTAAGCAGCTCACCATGAATGCGCGGTGCTCCCCAGGTTGGATTCTCCGCAGCCATGCGAAAGATCAGAGCACGAACTTTTTTGCTCACCCGCCTCCGGCCGCCAACGCGTCTGACTCTTGAAACCCACGTCCAGTACAGCCGGAAGCCAGCTCGATGCCACGCGACCACGGTTCTGGGAGTGACCAAGACGAGAGGCTTCGTCGACCCCGACCAGAACGTTTTCAACGCGATCCAAAACAGCTTGTTCAGGGAAGTCAGCCGACGGCGAGGTCGTCTGGAGTGCAGGACCATTCGCAAGTCTCTCTAGCGTCTCCGGATCCGGCAAAGGAATAGTGCCGAATGGGTAATACCGGGCCCCTTCGGCACTCGCCGCCGACTTCGAACCGCTCGATTTCGGCCGGCTCGCTCCGTTATTTGTACTCGTAGTATTTGTCGACATGGACGTTCTCCTTTCGTTCTCGACGGCGTTCGCACCGAAGATGTGGGAGTCGCGCTCAACCAGGAGGGCATCGCAGTGCGATCCGGCCATCACTGTGCTCAGCCCATCGTGCGCCGCATGGGAGTGGAGAGCACGGTCCGGCCGTCGCTGGCCTTCTACAACACCTGTGAGGATATCGATGCGCTGTTCGCCGCGCTCTTGCGTCTTCAGGCGGGCCGGGGACATCGCAAACTGTGATCTGAGCGGGGACGCGGAAACACGTCTCCGCTCGTCCTCTCCGCAAAACTAAATCTGATAGTCGATGTCTTCCATGATCCTCTGGAGGGATGCGGAGAGCGGCTCGCCGGCATCCCCTGGGTCCTCGAGTTTTTGCATCCGCTCGCGCAGCTTGTTTACTTCGGTCGCCACCGCCGCCAGCGCCTCGGAGAGCGGGTCGTTGATTTGCTTGGGATCGGTAATCACAACTCGTTCACCGTTCCGGAAGATGATATGGCCCGGAACACCGACAACGGTGGAATGCTCGGGCACATTTCGCAGCACGACCGAACCGGCGCCGATCCGGCAATTGCTCCCCACCGTGATATTGCCGAGAATCTTCGCTCCTCCGCCTACCACTACGTTGTTGAGCAGAGTTGGATGGCGCTTGCCGTGTTCCTTGCCGGTTCCACCGAGCGTCACACCCTGATAGAGCGTGACGTCCTCACCGACAATGGCAGTCTCACCGATCACCACACCCATGCCATGATCGATGAATAGACGTCTGCCGATATGCGCTCCGGGATGGATCTCGATGCCGGTAAGCCAGCGCGCGACCTGCGACAACCAGCGCGCCAGCAGAAGGAATCCGTGGTTCCACAACCAGTGGTTCATGCGATAGAACCACACCGCATGCAGGCCGGAGTAGCAGAGATAGACCTCCAGCCGTGATTTCGCCGCCGGATCGCACTCCAAAACGGTGGCAACGTCTTCGCGGATTAGCGACAACAAATGCGGCATGGATCAGCCCGGAAGTTGCGCCGTCGGGATCTGCAGCGCCTGGTTCCGAAGTCCTTCAAAGAGGACGCTGCTCAAGTAGCGCTCGCCGAACGACGGCAGAACCACGACAATCAATTTCCCCGCATTTTCCGGACGGCGCGCCACCTGCAATGCCGCGACCACCGCCGCTCCCGAAGAGATGCCGACCAGCAAACCTTCTTCGAGCGGAAGCCTCCGCGCCATTTCGATGGACTCATCGTTGCTTACCGTGATGACCTCGTCGACCAGATCCTTGCGCAGGATGCTCGGAACAAAACCGGCGCCGATTCCCTGAATCTTGTGCGGCGCTGGCTTTCCGCCGGAAAGGACTGGGCTATCGGCCGGCTCCACAGCCACGGCCTTGAACGACGGCTTCTTCGCCTTGATGTATTCCGAGACGCCGGTGATGGTTCCACCCGTGCCGACGCCGGAAACCAGAAAATCCACGCGCCCCTCGGTATCTTCCCAAATCTCAGGACCGGTGGTTTCGAAGTGAACCTTCGGATTTGCCGGGTTGTCAAATTGCTGGAGCATGTAGCCATCTGGAGTGCTGGCAAGCAGTTCCTCGGCTTTCAGAACCGCTCCCTTCATTCCCCGGGGCCCGGGCGTGAGAATGATTTCAGCGCCCAACGCCAGCAGCAGCACACGCCGTTCCAGGCTCATGGTCTCGGGCATGGTTAAAATAAGTTTGTAGCCTTTCACCGCGGCCACAAAGGCGAGAGCGATTCCGGTGTTGCCGCTCGTGGGTTCGATCAGAACCGTTTTCCCGGGCTGAATCCGGCCGGCACGCTCAGCATCGGCAATCATGCTGACCCCGATGCGATCCTTTACGCTGGCCAGGGGATTCTGGCTCTCCAGTTTTGCCACCACTTCGGCGCCCGCGCCTTCCGTAACCCGGTTCAGCCGCACGAGTGGCGTCTTACCGATCAGTTCAGTGACGTCATTTGCAATCTTCATACTCGGCTTTGTCCCTCCAGTGATTGGATAAAGCGGATTTGCAGCAAACACTAGTAAGTCTACGGTGATACTAGTATATCGTCTGTGACACATATCACAACGAAGGAGCGCACGCTCCGGCCTGTACGG
The DNA here is from genome assembly GCA_963791085.1 of uncultured Acidobacteriaceae bacterium. Lineage (GTDB taxonomy): Bacteria > Acidobacteriota > Terriglobia > Terriglobales > Acidobacteriaceae > Acidiflorens. Next base: position 539,673 of record CAWBQG010000002.1, read on the forward strand.
AGCCCTACTGCCTGTACGGAGATCTACTGATGGATGCAAAGCCAAGTCACATCATTTGGTGACCATAATCACTGTATTGTCTATTAGTATAGTAGGTAATACTATGACGTTGGGCTATGGGGTCGTTCCGCGGGCTGCTTTATGAAAAAATGTAACGGGTCCGTTGAACGCCTACTGTTGATGCGGCCCAGGCAATGAGGATGAAAGCCGGATTCGCACGCAACCAGTTGGCGTGCGCATTCGCTTTCCAGTGGCGACTGTGTCTGGCTTTGGCCGGCCAGGCGTTGCCCGGCGGTCAGTGTTTGGGCAGCAAGCAAGTTTTGTCATGAGATACGGCTTCGTCATCGATAACCGGAAATGCATCGGCTGCCATGCCTGCACGGTTGCATGCAAGACCGAGAATCACGTGGCCCTGGGCGTGAACCGCACCTGGGTCAAGTACGTGGAAAAGGGACGGTTCCCGAGCACGCGGCGCGTGTTCCAGGTGACGCGCTGTAATCACTGCGAAAAGCCTCCCTGCGTTACGATCTGTCCGGTCACTGCGATGTACCGGCGGAGAGACGGGATCGTGGATTTCGATTCCGAGGCCTGCATTGGGTGCAAGGCTTGTATGCAGGCGTGCCCGTACGACGCGATTCACATAGACCCGGATGATGGCACGGCGGCCAAGTGCCACTTCTGCGCCCATCGCACCGAGGTTGGGTTGGAGCCGTCTTGTGTTGTGGTCTGCCCGGAGCACGCCATCGTCGCCGGGGATTTGGATGCGACAGAGGGAGAAATCGCGCAACTGGTGGCCCGCGAGACCGTGCGCGTGCGCAAGCCCGAACAGGGAACTCAGCCCAAGCTTTACTACATCGACGCCGACGAAAGCGCCATCGTGCCGACAGCCGCGCGGCACGAAGCTTTCTATGTCTGGTCCGAGCGCAATGAGAGCGTGCACGGGGGCGGAGCGATCTATCCGCCTGACAGTCCTCTGCTGCAGCGGAACGCGCTGGCCAGCTACGACGTGTCGCACGCGCGTCCATGGAGCTGGCAAGTGCCAGCCTATTGCTGGACGAAGTCCATCGGTTCTGGCGCGCTCGCGGTGCCGGCGACCGCTATGGCTTTGGGATGGCTGTCGGCCGATCGTTGGCGCGATGTTGCGCTCTCGACGATCGCTCTCTTGTTCACCGCACTCACCACGCTGCTGCTGGTGTGGGACTTGGAGCATAAGGAACGGTTCCTGCGCGTGATTTTTCGACCGCAGACGAAATCCTGGCTTACTCGCGGTGCTTTCGTTCTGATCGCCTACAGTGCGCTCACGGGAATGTTCTGGCTCGGTAGCGTGGCAGGGATGACGGGCGTGGCCTCAATCGTGCTTTGGCCAACGGTGATTTTGGGATTCTTCGCTGCGATGTACACCGCATTTCTTTTCGGACAATGCGAGGGCCGCGACCTTTGGCAGACTCCGCTTCTGCCGGTGCATTTGATCGTGCAGGCACTGTTGTGCGGTTCAGCCGTGCTGACGTTTCTACCACACGCCTGGGGCGGCTCTCCGCGGATGGTTTCGATTGCGACGCATACGCTTGGGATCAGCGTGCTGTTGCACTTGCTGATGTTGCTCGGGGAAATTGCCATGCCGCACACGACTGACAACTCGCGATATGCAGCACGGTTGATTACACATGGTCCATTCAGCGGTGCTTTTTGGGGCGGCACCGTAATGTTCGGCGGCGTGCTGCCCGTGCTGATTTTGCTGCTTGCCGGTTCTAATCGTGCGGGAGCCGCGCTGGCCGCCGTGCTCGCGCTGGCAGGACTAATGATCTTTGAGTGGTGCTTTGTTATGGCCGGGCAGAGCGTGCCGAACAGCTAGCCTGACTGAGTTTTGGGAGATTCACGATGACGGATTTCAAACGCGACGGCAGCCACCTTGCTTTCTGTCCGCCGGTGGAGAAGTGGGACGACTGGGTCGAGTACGATCCCGACGCCTGGCCGCGGCGCGTGGAGAAACACTACCAGTTGGTTCCGACGATTTGCTTTAACTGCGAATCAGCTTGCGGCATGCTGGCATACGTTGACAAGGAAACCGGCCAGATCGCAAAGTTCGAAGGCAATCCGAAGCATCCGGCGAGCCGCGGCCGTCTTTGCGCCAAGGGCCCGGCAACGATTAATCAGATTCACGATCCCGACCGCGTGCTTTATCCCATGAAGCGCGTTGGGCCACGCGGCGGCGGAAAGTGGGCGCGAACCTCCTGGGACGAGGTACTGGAGACTTTTGGCACGCGCATTCGCAAAGCGTTTGAGGAAGGCCGCGGCGAAGAAGTGATGTACCACGTCGGTCGTCCCGGACACGACTACATCATGGAGCGCACGCTGCAGGCGTGGGGCATTGACGGGCACAACTCCCACACCAACATCTGCTCTGCATCTGCGCGCCTCGGCTACATCCTCTGGCACTATGCCGACCGCCCTTCGCCCGATCACACCAATGCCCGCTTCATTCTGCTGCTCTCGGCGCATCTGGAGGCAGGGCACTATTTCAACCCCCATGCGCAACGCATCATTGACGGCAAAATGGCGGGCGCAAAACTGGCCGTGATGGACCCGCGCCTCTCGAACACGGCCAGCATGGCCGACTACTGGCTGCCCACTTACCCCGGCACCGAAGCCGCCGTGCTTCTGGCGATGGCTAAAGTGATCCTCGACGAAAACCGCTTCGACTCCGCCTTCGTGAAAAAGTGGACGAACTGGGAAGAAGTGGAAGTTGACGGATTCAGTGCGCAGGGACAAAGTTTCGAAGCTACGATCGAGGCGTTGAAGGGTCACTACGCGCGATTCACGCCGGAGTTCGCCGAGAAAGAAAGCGGAATCAAGGCGGAGACCATCGTCAAGCTAGCCCGCGAAATCGCGACCGCGGGAAGCCGATTTGCCTCGCACTTGTGGCGCGGCAGCGCATCCGGAAATCTCGGCGGCTGGCAACCGGTGCGGGCGCTGATGCTCCTGCATGTGCTGACTGGCTCGGTTGGCACCGAGGGCGGACACAATCTGAACGCGTGGAACAAGTTCGTGCCCCGGCCGTTCAAGGCGCCGGCGCCGCAGAAACGCTGGAACGAACTGCTCTATCCGCTGGAATGGCCGCTGTGTACGCATGAGATGTCATTTCTGTTGCCGCACTTTTTGAAAGAAGGTCGCGGCCGGCTCGAAGCCTATTTCACTCGCGTCTTCAATCCTGTCTGGACCTATCCCGACGGTTTCTCCTGGATCGAGATGCTTCGCGACGAAGACAAAGTCGGTCTGCATGCCGCCCTCACGCCCACATGGAGCGAGACGGCATGGTTTGCCGATTACGTCTTGCCCATGGGGTTCAGCTCCGAGCGCCACGACTTGATGAGTCAGGAGACGCACGGCAGCAAGTGGATCGGTTTCCGGCAACCTGTTCTGCGCGTCCTCCAGGAACGGGAAGGAAAAAAGTTCGAATACACGCACCAGGCCAATCCCGGAGAGGTTTGGGAGGAAGATGAATTCTGGATCAACCTGTCCTGGGCGATCGATCCCGATGGCTCCATGGGCATCCGCCAGTGGTTCGAATCGCCTTACCGCCCCGGACAAAAACTCACCGTCGACGAATACTACGGGTGGATGTTCGAGAATTCCGTGCCTGGTTTGCCGGAGACCGCGAAAAAAGAAGGTCTGACGCCGCTCCAGTACATGCGCAAATACGGCGCTTACGAAGTGACCACGGATGTTTTCAAGTTGAACGAAAAGCCGCTGTCGGCGGCGGAACTGGAAGGATCACAAGTCGAACCGACTGGGCGCATTACGAAAGCGGGCAAGCCTGTGGGCGTGATGGTTGATGGCCAAGCGGTCGTGGGCTACGCTACGCCCTCGCGCAAACTGGAATTGTTTGCGAAAACGCTGGCCGATTGGAAGTGGCCGGAGTTCGCGCTTCCGGAATACTATCGCAGCCACATTCATCGTTCGGCGCGCGAAGTCTCGGCGGGCGTACCGGCAGAAGACTTCGATCCCGCGCACATGCCGGTGGTCGATTGGCCGAAAGACTCACACGGCCAGGTGTACACGCTGTTGCCGATTTTTCGCTTACCCAATCTCATCCACACGCGCTCGGGCAACGCCAAGTTCCTTTACGAAATCTCGCACAAAAATCCGCTCTGGGTGAATCCGGTCGATGCGGAGAAGCTGGGCGTGCGCACCGGCGATCTGATGAAGGTTCACACTGAGATTGGCTACTTTGTGCTGCACGCCTGGGTTACGGAGGGTTTGATGCCAGGGGTGGTCGCCTGTTCGCATCATCTCGGCCGCTGGCGTATTAACAAGGAGAATCAGGTCGAACGCATGTCGAGCGCCTGGGTCGATTTGAAAGAAGTTGGCCAGGGCCAGTGGAAAATGCGCCAGATCTCAGGCGTCGAACCTTACGACAGCAGCGACGCCGACACGAAGCGCATCTGGTGGAGCGATGCCGGAGTGCACCAGGACATTACATTTCCCGTTCATCCCGATCCCATCAGCGGCATGCACTGCTGGCACCAGATGGTCCGCGTGGAGAAGGCCGCTCCCACCGACCGCTACGGGGATATATTCGTGGACACGAATCTTTCTTTCGCCGTGTACAAGAAATGGAAAGCGCTGGCGCGGCCCGCGCCCGGCCCCGGAGGATTGCGCCGTCCCTTGTGGATGCCGCGAGTAGTCCGTCCCGCAGACTCAGCCTATGTTGTCGAACCACCACAAAGGAAGGCCGAAAAATAGCTGGACTGGACCGGACGTTTTCTGCCACTAAGCAGCAAGACATTGCATACGCGGGGCGATGGCAAGCCACTCAATCACCGTAAACCAAAGACGAATAGATTATTTAGGTCGCTCCCCCGGCATTAGCCGAGCGGCACGCAGAGTGCTAAGTATGTCCATTAGTATGATAGACATTAATGGCGGAAAGGGTGATAATTTTCGAAACGGGACGCGCCGTTTCGCGACGCGCCGCCAAGCCGTTTGTGATGCCGTATTCATAGTGGCAGCTCAGCAGGGAGCACAAATATGCAAAAACTCTTGACCTATTTTGACAATGCTGCAACAGTCTGGCCCAAGCCCGAGAGTGTTTACAAGTTCATGGATCAGTTCTACCGCACGCACGGGGTCAATCCCGGGAGGAGCGGTTACGATCTGGCGATTGAAGCCGGTTCCTTGCTGACGAACCTGCGCAAGCGTTTGACCAAATTCTTTGGCGGCGACGATGATGCGCCGGAACGGCTTATCTTCAGCTACAACGTCACGGATGCGCTCAACCTGGTTATCCCCGGACTCGTCGGCAAGGGCGACCATGTGATCACGACCAACCTGGAACATAACTCTGTGATCCGTCCGGTCAATCACCTGGTGCGCGATTGCGGAGCGGAGGCGACCTATCTACCATTCAACTCCGAGGGATTCATCGAACCCGACGTAGTCAGGCGGGCGATCCGGCCGAATACGAAAGCGCTGATCGTCAACCACGGATCCAACGTCATCGGGACCGTGCAACCGCTCCGCGAAATGGGGCGTCTTTGTCGTGAGCACAACATAACCTTCCTCGTGGATACCGCCCAAACCGCAGGCGTGATTCCGATCAATATGAAAGAGATGAATATTGACGTGGTCGCGTTCACCGGGCACAAGGCACTGATGGGCAGTATGGGCATCGGCGGCCTTTGCATCCGCAAGCACGTTGAAATCGCGCAACTGCGCAGCGGCGGCACTGGAGTACGCTCGGTTGATCCTTACCATCTGGAGGAATATCCGTGGCGCCTCGAATTTGGTACTCCAAACATGGTGGGAGTGGCGGCTCTTTGGGCAGGGCAGGACTGGCTTGACGAAAACGGAATCGAAAAGGTCTACGGGCATGAGATGAAGCTCGCCAAACAGTTGGTGGAAGGACTGCGCGGGATCGAAGGTGTGCGTTTGTACTGTTGCGACCGGCTCGAGAACCATCTCTCGACAGTCTTGGTGAACGTCGAAGGCGCCGACCCTGCCGATGTCGGAACCATGCTTGATGTCGACCATGACATCGCCGTCCGCACAGGCCTGCATTGCGCACCGCTCGTGCATAAGCAATTAGGCACAGTGGAAACCCACGGTGGCGTGCGTTTCTCGGTTGGCGCATTCAATACCGAGAAAGAAGTAGCCGCTGCGATCCATGCTGTTTCGGAAGTTGCAGTCTGGGCACGGGAGCGCGTTCGCAAGCCGGATCGCGATGTTGTGCGGTTTGCAACTCCACAGCCCTTTGGGCTGACAGCGTAGAGTTAGATTGCCACCTCAATAAGCGCGAAGCGGCGTGCTGCATCCAGAAGGCCTTGCGCCCATTCCGGCGTCGCCAGAGCGTGCAGGTGGGTATAGCCTGCCATCACGTTTTGCGTGATGACGAGATCGCGCTTTTGAAAGCATCCCACTCCCCGAACCACAGCAGCTGCGGTCTCGACTGCCTCGTCCCCGAGCAAAATGCGAGAGTAATGGAACTCATGGCCGCGAAGAACGAGCCCGGCAGGGAAAAACGGGTTCGGCTGATCCACACACAACTCGTTGTAGCCATGGCCTTGTGGCGTTTCGAAGCCTTCCACGTCAAAGGGGAAGAGTCCGGCCATCGGATATGTTCTGCCATCCCAACTTAAGGTTCGGGCGAGCAGGATAAGGCCCCCGCATTCGGCGTAGATCGGCAGACCTCTGAGCGCGGCTTGCCGGATCGACTCGAGAAAACTGCGGTTGGACGACAAGACATCAGCGTGTTTCTCTGGAAAACCGCCTCCGATATAAAGAGCGTGCAATCCTTCCGGCAGCCTATTAGTTTCAAGTGCAGAAATTGGGATGAGTTCGGCGCCGCCTTGCTCTAACTGCTCCAGATTCTCCGGATAGTAGAAGCTGAACGCGGAGTCGTGCAGGTAGCCAACCTTGATGTCCTTCGCTACCGATATTGAAACTCTGGGTCGGTTGGTTTCCAGCGAGCGTGCACTTCGGGCGAACGAGAGGATGGCATCGAGATCGAGACCATCTGCCAGTTTCAGCAGATCTTGCTGGATTTGCTCGGTAGCGTCGTGTTCTTGAGGAGGAACCAATCCGAGGTAGCGCTCAGGCAACGGATTGACGGGAGCTTTCCGAACTGTGCCAACTACGGGGATTGCACATGCGGACTCTATTGCCCCGCGCAAGACCTCCTCATGCCGCTGGCCACTCACGTTGTTCAGAATGACACCGCGAATCGGAAGCTTCGGATCGAGCGCCTGGCATCCTGCAACAAAGGCCGCCGCGGTGCGCGTGACTTTGGCCGCGTTGATCACGAGCAGCACCGGAGTGGCGAGGCAGTGACCGAGCGCGGCACTGCTGTGCGTGCCGGCAGCGTCGAAGCCGTCGAAGACTCCGCGATTGCCTTCAATGAGGTTGATGCCATCCGTGATCGCATGGCGCGCGAACGAGGAGCGGACGACATCCTGTCCCATCAGGTAAGTGTCCAGATTGCGAGCCTGGTGAGATGCCGCCCAACCCAGCCACGCAGCGTCAATATAGTCGGGGCCCTTCTTGAATGCGCGCACCTGAAATCCGGCGCGGCGCAAGGCCAGCAGGAGGGCGAGCGAAACCAGTGTCTTGCCCGAACCGCCGGACATCCCGGCAATCAGCAGTCGCGGCATGGGACGAGAATCCGTCATATTTCAGTGCCAGGCTTAGGCGGAAGTTGGATGTAAGAGCCTCCGAGATAGCTGTAGACGCAGCGGCCCGAGTCGATCAAAATGCGCAGTGCCTTCTTGCAGTCGTCTTTGGTGCAAGCGGCGCCGTGTTTGGCAATCATCTCTTTGGCGAGATCGCCAGGCTTCAAGTTTCTCTTTCCAGCGCAGTCCGCAACCAGTCGGTACATCTCTTCGGCCAGCGCCTCGATCGGAACTGATGCCGTATCCGTCATTGGAGGGTCTCTTTCTCGCACGGTATGGGGACGACGCGACTTTCTTCTTCCAAGGTTGGTACGTCCAAACCTCGCTCGACGCCCGTGTGCAGTCCGGGGAGTGGAACAACTGGAATCGAAGTATCGTGGACAGTAGCTGGTCCGACAGCTTGGATGAAGATTTGGCCGATGTGCTGTTGATAACCTTTCAATTTTTCGCGCAAGGATACGACTTCGCCAATGACCAACGTCGCTGGTGCTTCGATATTGGCGCAGCGCACTTTATCGGCAATGGTGCCGAGTGTTGCCGAGACAATGCTTTCTCCTGGCCAGAAGGCCATTTGTATGGCGGCGACTGGAGTATCGGCAGAACGTCCTGCAGCCATCAAGTGCTGCGCAACGTTGGCTGCGTTGTGTACGCCCATAAGGACCACCAGCGTGTCGACTTTGCTCAAGGCGCACCAATCCAGCCGATCGTCGTTTCCGTCTGCACTGTGGCCGGTAACAATGGCGACCGACGAGGCCCGGTCGCGGTGCGTGACTGCGATTCCGGCGCTCAGCGGCGCGGACAGGCAGGAGGAAACTCCCGGAACCACCTCGAAAAGGATTTCATGCTCCGCAAGATATTCGGCTTCTTCGCCGCCGCGCCCGAACAAGAACGGATCGCCGCCCTTGAGGCGGACGACCGTCTTGCCCTCAAGGGCCTTGCGGACGAGCAGATCGTGGATCTCATCCTGGCGCGAAGCGTGCTTGCCCAACGGCTTGCCCATGAAAATCTTTTCTGCTGACGGCTTGCAGAGGCGCAAGACTTCATCCTGAATCAGCCGGTCGTACACAACCACTTCGGCAGTCTTAAGCAGTTCGGCCGCCCGGATCGTAAGAAGATCGGGATGTCCCGGTCCCGCACCCACCAAATACACCTTGCCAGCGTTTTTCATCAATGCTCCCTTTCGACATTGCCAAAATGTCCCGATCGCGAACCGCAACCTATGCAAACCAGCGGCTGATAAGCACAAAAATCGCCAGCAGCACGACTCCTGTCGTGAATGTGTACCAAATCAATTTGCGCTCAACCGGGAGCAAAGGCTCGTACTCGTCTTCCATCTTCTTCAACTCTTCTGCTACACGAGGCTCAGTCATAGTTATCCTTTCACCGTCGGCGGCAGCACTCCGTGGAAGAACAGCCACGAGATCAACAAGCCGACCCAAATGATGTATCCGAACAGGCAGAGCACGTAGACTGCTGCCAACTTGGCGATGCCCTCCTGCCACAATTTGCGGAAATTCGAAAGCACTCCGATGGCGAAAAAGGTCATAAGGAAGAAGATCGCGCGAAACAGGTTGGCCTGTGCCATCGAGGCCTTTACTTTGGGAATCAGACCGGGAGCGGTCATGCCGATGCCAAGGACGATCAGGAATGTCGCCACGTAACCGAGAATGAATTTCGGGAAGCGTTGCCAGATCTCGACGACCGTAACTTTTTCTCCCGGGCGGCGCTCTATCTTGGCCGACCAGATCCAGGCGAGAATAAACGCCCATACGCCGATGAACACGTCGATGAACACCTTCACCGTGGCGCTGACACCCGTGATCCAGCCAGCCTGATAAACCACTCCGGTAGCGGCAAGCGCCTTGGCGCGAATGAGCGCATCCGTGATCGCGCCGCTGGCCACGGCTGCACCGTCAGTTTTCACGGCCAGGCCCATCCAGGCCCCCGCGACCAGGGGTTGCCGGTACAGGTAGCGCTGGGCGGCAAAGGGGAGCACCATCAGTTCAATGACGGCAAAGACCACGACCAGCGACGACACCATGATCGGTACCACCGGGCGCGCCCGAATCGCGCTGCCGGTTGCGATAGCCGCAGACACGCCGCAAATAGAAATACCGGACGCCAAGGGAGCGGCCCATTCGCGGCTGAAGCCGAAATAACGCCGCGAGATGAAGTACACGATCGGCCAGTAAATCAGGTAGGCCTCGATGATGGCGCAGATGCCGCGGAAGATGACCGACGTTGCCAGTTGCCGCTGCTCCAGCGCCGCAATCCCCAGAAATCCGCCAAGAATCACGATTGCGGTTTTGATATATAACTCAGGGCGGACTGCCTCTTTGAGTGCCTTGGCGATGCCCGGAAGGAAGTTGCCCACCACCAAGCCCGCCAGTAGGGCGCGTACTGGACCGCAGAACAGACCTCGCGAAACAGCCGCAGGCGGTCGTCGATGGAGAACCGGTGAAGATCGCAATACTGGTCAATGGGAAGGGCCTCCACATATTCCATCACCAGATACGGCAAGCCCTCTTCGCTGCTGCCGCCGTCGAGCAACTTCACGATGTTCGCGTGGTCCAGTGCCGCCAGCGTCTGGCGCTCATTGCGAAAGCGGTTCAGGACTTGCTCAGTGTCAATGCCGGGCTTGACCATTTTTATGGCAACTTGCTTGCGATAGCTCTGGTCGTCGCGCTCGCCCAGATAAACCACTGCCATGCCGCCCTGCCCGATTTCGCGGATGATGCGGTACGCTCCGATCCTTTTTCCCGTCATCGCACGCGACGGAGCGGATATGAGATCGGCGAGGGGACCATCCTCAAGAAAGGTGTCGGCGCCCTCGAAGCTCGATAGCAGCGACTCCACTTCGCTGCGCAGAGCGTCATCAGCCGCGCAAGCCTGACGCAGGAAACTGCCCCTATTCTCAGGATCTTGCTCCAGAGCCAGTGCGAACAGTTCCTTTACCTGGTCCCATTTCTCAGGCATTTTTCTCGTTGCCTCTGCGCAGTTCACGCGCCAGCCAGGCCTTGGCCAGGTTCCAATTGCGCTTTACGGTCGTGCGCGAAACTCCCAGAACTGCAGCAGCCTCGTCAAGATCCAAGCCGCCGAAAAAACGCAATTCCACAAGCTGGGCCTGCTGCGGATCGAACTTGGCCAGCCGGGTGAGAGCTTCATCCACGGCAATGACATCCGGGGCCTTTCCCCTGGAAACGACCTCCGCTTCTTCCAGGAAAACCTTCTCGAATTCGTTACCGCGTTTCTTGGCGTCATGGCCGCGGCTGTAGTCAACCAGGATTCGGCGCATCAGTTGCGCCGCGACGCCCATGAACTGCTCCTTGTTTTTCCAATGGACCTCTCTCTGATCGGTCAGGCGAAGGTACGCTTCGTGCACGAGGGCGGTCGTTTGGAGGGTGTGATCACTGCGTTCCCGCCGCAAGTAACTGGACGCCAAACCTCGCAGTTCTGAGTAAAGCAGCACAACCAAATCTGACGCGGCCTTGTCGTTGCCCACATTGAGAGCGTCCAGGAGGGCGTTGATATCCGTTGGTGCATCCATAGGACCTCGAAGCGATGATCGTGAGCACTAAAACGGAGACATAAGCCGCGATTCGCAAACACTTCAATTTAGAAATAGATAAAAAAGATGAAAGCAAGGAAGGATCCCACGTGAACTGGCAAGCATTCCCCGTCTGCCAGGGAATGACGCCGTATGGCCGTGAAGTATATACCGTGCCGAATGATAAAACCAACAGGGGTTACGCCTTTGTTTTTATCTACTTGGAGCCTGCTAACGCAGGAACCAGGAACTCCGCCCTGTAGCTGGCTGGAAAATGTGAACCTTTTCCCGCTTCTTCGCGATTCCGGCGGGCACAAATCCTGTATCGGTGGTCATCACCGGAACAATTCAGTAGGGTGCTTGGGGAGGGACGGGAGGAATACCGTCCCTTCCTCAGCGAGCCTTCTGGAGCTTCCGGTGGCAATGTCGAAGAACGCCTCCAACCCCTACGATTTATCCAGCTTCAAATTCGCAATATATCGAAAGCCACGTTTGTACTAAATGAAAGACAACCCAACACTTGACAATACTTGGTAAGCGAAGTGTAGAATGCGGCTTGACCCACGTGCGAGTGGAAGAGGCACAGAATGACGAGCCGTTCGGCATCCCGTTCGCAGCAACCCACTGTCTACGCGGCGCTCCTTTTTGCCCTGGTCCTGTTCGCATCGATCGCGCTTTTCGCCCAGGATGGCGCCACTTACTATGTTTCCACGAAAGGGAGCAACAGCAATCCTGGTACATTTGCCAAACCTTGGTCGACCATCCAGCACGCGGCCAATACCGCCAAAGCGGGCGCCACGGTGTACGTCTTGGGGGGCATCTACAAGGAGTCCATCACATTCCCAAATTCCGGGACGGCATTGAAGCCGATTACATTCACGAGTTACCCAGGACAGGCAGCCATAATCGATGGCACCGGCCTGAAGCCATCCGGGATCCGGGGCCTTATCACTATCGCGGGCGCTCGGAGCTATATCATCATCAAGGGATTTGAGATTCGGAACTATACGACCGGCAATTCCTCACCGACTCCGTCGGGCGTGTGGATTACGGGCTCCGGCACCGGTATCCAGATTCTGAACAATCTGGTGCACAATATCACGACCACGTCGGAAAAGAACGGCAATGCTTTCGGCATCTCCGTCTACGGATCGTCGAAAACTCCCATTACTCAAATCGTGATCAGCGGCAACGAGGTCTATAACCTAAGAACCGGAAACAGCGAATCGGTGAATGTAGACGGGAACGTCACCCACTTTCAAATCACCAATAATCTGGTTCACGACAATGACAACATCGGCATCGACGCGATTGGATACGAAGGCGTAGGTCCTACTGGCTACGACGAGGCTATGGATGGGGAAGTCCGGGGCAACACAATCTATAACATCAGCGGAATAAAGAATGCCGGCGAGGGCTATTCCTACGATGCCGACGGACTCTACTGTGATGGCTGCGCGTATGTCACATTCGAGGATAACGTGGTCTTTCAGACCGACTACGGCATCGAGACGACCAGCGAAAATCAGGTCTGTCAGGCGAATGGCACCGAGTGGTCAGGCGGAAACGCCGGGTCAGGAACCGCCGCCCGGGGCAGCTCTCCCTGTTACGGCCGGTTCGCGACTGTGCGCAACAACCTGTTCTATCACGCAAATTCCTGCGGCACCTCCATAGGAGGTTATGCAAAAGCAACCAGCAAGGGTGGCCGGAGCAATGGAGGAGGAAGCAGTTATGCCGACGTCTTTGTCAACAACACCGTGTACGACAACGGCACGCAGTCTGGCAACTCCTCAGAAGGAACCCCAAGCGGCGATTTTCAGATTCAGTACCAGGTTGGCAGCGCTCAAGGAGACTACTTCGAAAACAACATAGTTTATTCCGGATCGCCCAATATGTGGATCAATAGCTTTGTTGCACCCTTAACTTCCTATCCGGCCCCGCCCGCTACGCTCAATTGGAACCTCTATAACTCAAACGCAGGTTATGTGGAAGGGACATCACTTTTGTGGAATGGCGTGAGTAACTTCGCGAGTTTTGCAAGCTATCAGAGCCGCACCGGGGAAGATGCGAATTCTGTGAACGCCGACCCGCAGTTCGTCGACCTGGGAGCAACTCCCCCGGATCTTGACATCCAATCCACGTCACCGGCGTTCCAGGCCGGTGGCACGGGACTCTCTTGCTCCGTTGGCTGGTGTGATCCCAATGGCAGTTCTCCCAACTCTATCTACGGCAGCACCGATTTCTTAGGGAGTCCCCGCACGGCCAGCGGGAGCATCAGCATGGGCGCCTACCAATCCACCGGGATCAACAACACATTGACGGTGACGTTGGCGGCGGGGACGTATACCCTCACGGCGAATCGGTCGACTACTCTTACTGCTGCTGTTTCCGCCATTCCCGGTAGCGCCGGAGTGCCTAGCGGTACAATCAATTTCATGCTTGGGTCGAGTTTGCTGCAGACTTCAACCTTGCTGCCCACCAGCGCTACAACTTCTGCGGTAAGCCTGCCGCTCAGGGCGTCGCAACTCATGCAAGGCGCAAACACTCTGACGGCGGTGTACTCGGGAAACTCGATCGCATCCTGCTGTAATCCATCATCGCCTCCGGGAAAAGGAACTCCGATTCCCGTCTATCGAAGCGCAACTTCGCCGGCGATTACGGTGACGGTGAAGTGAAACCCGGGACTACCAAACGGGTACCATGGCTTAGCGGTTTGGGTGTCTTTGTACTTTTGTTGCTTGCGATAGGTGCGCCGCACAAGGTCGCAACCGCCGCGCCACCGGCAGATGTTGCCCGCTCCTTAGTTCACGTCGAAACCGGCCCGGCAGGATCGGTTATTCTGACGACCAAGACAGCGGAGTTCCGGTTGCTTTCCACCGGATACGTGCAGTCGTTCCTGATCAAGGATGGGCGCAAGTCGACCCTGGATGACCCTGCTGCTGGTGAATCGGCCGCCGGTGATTTTCTTGTTCATGCCGGAAAGACAGTTCATTTTTCGCTGGATTTCGCGGACCTGAAGGTCATGGAGGCGACCGGCAAAATGGGTCCAGGCAAGCGAATAGAAATTCCCGGCAGGGCGTTGGGCCTACCTGGAGCAAAGGTCCAGCGCACATTGATCCTCGAAGTCTATGACGACTTCCCAAACCTGTTGCTGTCAACGACTGAGTATCGCAATTCCGGAAGCGCCGACGTCCAACTAGACCGCGTGGTCGGACAGCGGCATCGTTTCAATGCACACCTTGCAAGCGCCCAAACTCAGCCCTACGAAATGTGGTCATTCCAGGGCTCAAGTTACGCCTGGGGGAAAGACGACGTTCGGAAGCTGACCAGTCCGTTCTTTCAGTCGAACGTCATGGGCGGTATCGTCAAGGGCGGCTATGGAGGCGGGATTCCGGTCGTCGCATTCTGGACAGCCACGGTCGGCGAAGCCCTGGGCCACGTCGAAACTCTGCCGCTCACTGTTTCGCTCCCCGTAAGCGTCACAGCCGACCAGCGCGTGCATGCCAGCCTTGAGGTCCGGACTGCCATTACGCTTAAACCGGGTGAAAGCTACTCCACGCCCCGCAGTTTCGTCGCGGTGTACTCGGGAGATTTCTACCAGCCCCTCCGCATGTGGTCGAGCGTCCTGCAAAAAGAAGGATGGGAACTTCCCAAACCCTCCAGCGAAGCCTACAACGTGAGTTGGTGTGGATGGGGGTACGAGGCAGACGTGACCCCTGCCCAGATGTTGGGAACAATTCCCAAGCTAAAAGAAATGGGAATCAAATGGGCCACGCTCGACGACCGCTGGTTCAATAACTACGGCGACTGGAAGCCGCGCCAGGACACGTTTCCCGGCGATTCCATCAAGCGCATGGTGGAGGATTTTCACAAACAAGGAATGCTCGTGCAACTTTGGTGGCTGCCGCTCGGCGTGGAAGACGGGCAAGGAAAGTATGAAGAACACAAATACCTCGTGTCCGATGTAGTCCGCGAGCACCCGGAATGGCTGATCCTCGACAAAAATGGCCGTCATGCCCGCATGACCCGCGACCTCGCGGTGTTGTGTCCTGCCGTTCCCGCGGTCCAGGAGTATTACAAGAAACTCACAGAGCGATTCATTCGCGATTGGGACTTCGACGGATCGAAGTTGGACAACATCTACACCGTTCCTGAATGCCATAACCCGGCGCACCATCACAAATCGCCGCAGGATTCTGTAAACGCCATGGCAGATGTGTACAGGACGATCTTTCAAACCACGCGGGCGCTCAAGCCGCAGAGTGTGACCCAAAGCTGTCCGTGCGGAACACCGCCCTCGCTGGCCTGGCTGCCATACATGGATCAGGCCGTAACCGCCGACCCGGTAGGCGCCGCGCAGGTTCGCCGCCGGATCAAGATGTACAAAGCTCTGCTCGGGCCGGAGGCGGCGGTCTATGGCGACCATGTCGAACTTTCAGCAATGACGCGCTCGGGCAACGACTGGATTGAGCATGGCGATGATTTTGCTTCGACCATCGGCACCGGCGGCGTGGTCGGAACCAAGTTCGTGTGGCCCGACCCCGGCCCCAGGTTCCAACATGTCAATCTGACCGCCGAGAAAGAAGCGCATTGGAAACGATGGATCGCCATCTATAACGAGAAAATGCTTTCCAAGGGTACATTCCTGCCTTTGTACACCTATGGCTATGACCTACCCGAGGCATATGCCATTCAAAAAGACGGCAGCATGTACTACGCGTTCTTTGCGCCAAAGGCCGACATGACGTGGAAGGGAGAAGTTGAACTACGCGGCCTGACTCCTGGGACCTATCGCATCCTTGACTATGCGGATGACAAGGATCTTGGAACGATCAATATAACTGTAAATCGGACGGCGAAACTCAAGACTGAATTCAAACAGCACTTATTGTTGGAAGTCCGCCCGCAGTAGCCACGCCCCAATTTGCCAGCGCGTTTTTCATATCAAGCTGGCGGAGACAGTAGCCGCGGCGCGTGTTCGCGAAAAAACTTCTCCCGGTGTTCCCGGTCGTAAAACGCTTCGGTGCCGCCTGGCCTCGTGGCGCAAAGAGCACCGGCGACATTGCCGACGGCCATACACCGCTCCAGGCTTTCTCCCTTCAGATAAGCGTACAAAAACCCCGCGTCGAAGCTGTCGCCCGCGCCCACCGGATCGACCGTGTTCACCTTCAAAGCCGCACTTACGATTTTTTCATTGTTGCGAAGAGCCACGGCTCCTTCTGCTCCCAGCTTAACCACGACTAGAGGAACGACCTCGGAAAGCTTCTTCATGGCGGCTTCCAGATTGTCAGTCGCGGCGATCTTACAAGCCTCCCGCCGATTGGGCAAAAAGATATCCACTTGATTTAGCAACTGGCGAAGGTCGCCCTCAAAGCGGTCTTCCGGATCGTCGTTGGTGTCCAGCGAGATGGTGAGCCCGGCCGCCTTCAGGCGACGAAACAACTCCGGCACATGCGGTCGCAGGCCCGTCTGCAGATAATAGGAAGACAGGTGAAAGTGACGGGCATCCGAGAGATAATCGAGATCGAGATCGTCAAAACTAAGTCTGGTAATAGTTCCAGCGTAAGTCAGGATGTTCCGCCACTTGTCCCTCTGCAAAATGACACTTAGCCCCGTGCCGAGGGACTCCGACTTTCGTACTCGGGCGGTGTCAACCCCGCTGCGCGCAAGGCGCTCGAGTGCGATCTGGCCCAGGGGATCTCTTCCGATGAGCGATTGAAAACCCACCTGACTCCCCAGGCTGGCCAGGTTGTGAGCGACGATGGCCGAGGAGGAGCCCAACGTCAGGACCATGCGATCTGCCAGCAGTTCGCGTTCCGGCGAAAGGTCGGCGGGCAGACCATACAGGATCAGGTCGAGATTCAGCTCTCCCGCAATGGTGACGTCAAAACGCGGCTTGTTCACACGACCCGTTCCGGATTCTTGGAACCGTCGCCGTCAAGAATCACGGCGCGGCTGAGATAGCGCGGCGAATCGGGGTTTAACCCCTTCTTCAAGCCGGTGTACAGGCCCAGCAGTTGTCCGGGAACCAGAGACGGTGCAAGGCGTGCCAACTCCGGGAGTTTCAGGTCCAATTCCACCACCAGGTCGGCGGCGGCGTGCACCCGAGCATCTGCCCGGTTGGCAATGACGAGCGTCATGCCCCTTAGCGACTTTACTTCTTCCAACAGATCGCATTCCGCTTCGTAGCCCTGCTCCGAAAGCAAGAAAATAACCAAAGTTTCCGGCCCCACGATCGACTTGGGACCATGGCGAAACTCCAATGAGTGAAAAAACTGCGAATATGAGACTGACATTTCCGCAATCTTCAAAGCATATTCACACGCCAGACCGTAAAAAGGTCCGTGGCCCAGGCAAACGTAGTCGGCAAAAGTATGATGGGCGACGAATTCGCGAATTCGCTCCGGCACCTCCTTTAGCGCAGCCGCCGCCAGTTCCGGCATGGCGATGAGCGCGTCGCCGTAGGCTTCATTGCCGGCAATTCGGCTGGCCAGAAACTGAAGAGCCAAGAGCATTGAGGTGAACGAGCGAGTCATGACTGTGCTCTGCTCATCCGCGGGAAGCACAATCGTGACCGTGGCCAGCTTCTCCAGCGCTTGCCCGCTCACGCAGGATATTGCCACGCTTGGGAGTTTGCGTTCTTTCAGCGCCTCGGCAGCCTTGAGAACCTCGGAGGTCTGCCCGGAGCGGGAGATGAGCACGGGGATGCAGGGGCCACCGGGAAAGACCAGTTCTGGGTAGAGCAGCATCTCTGAAGCGGGAACCGCCCGCGCCGAACGGCCGGTGAGAGACTTCATAGTCGCGGCCGCAGCCAGCGCAACATAGTAACTGGAGCCGCAACCGATGAACAGCCACTCCTCTGCGCGATTGAAGCGCGCTGTCACCTCTTTCACGCTCTGGCTTTGCGTCAATTCCGTGAGGCAGTTTCGCCAGCACCGCGTCTGCGACAAAATCTCGGCGAGACTGTGAGCGCCGGGCTCAACCGAAGTGGTGCCCTCCGGCGGATGCTTCAATTTCATTGCGTCAAACAATCGTAACCTCGATCCCCGCTTTTCGTAGTGTCTGCAAATCTGTTTTCGCAATACCCTGATCCGTAATAACCCCGTGCACGGCTGAGGCCGGTACGATGAGCGACAGACTTCGCTTTCCGAACTTGGCGGCGTCACACACCGCTACGGTTCGCCTTGCCACCTCCACCATCACGCTGTTGACTCTGGCTTCCAGCAGGTTCGGAGTGGTCAGACCATAGTGCACGTCGAAGCCATCCACCCCCAGAAAAAGCAGATCCGCGCTGAGATGTCGCAGTGTGTCCTCCGCCATCGGTCCCACCAGCGAAAACGAATTCTTTCTCAGTGACCCCCCTGTCAGAATGACGTCAATGGATGTTCCCGCCAGCTCGGCGGCGATGTTCACGGCATTGGTGACGATGGTAAGCTCTCGAAAACTCCGCAGCGCGCGCGCAATGGCCGTAGTGGTGGTGCCGGAATCCAGGATGATGACTTGCCCGCTGCTGACCATGCGGGCAGCGGCTTCCGCAATGCGAAGCTTTTCCTTGCGGTGAAGCTGTTCCTTTTCCCGCAGACTTGGGTCGTCGAGCGCCCGGTCGCGGGCTGGCAGCGCTCCACCATGGGTGCGGTGCAATTGCCGCAGGTTATGAAGGACTTCTAGGTCCTTCCGGATCGTCACCTGCGAAGTCTGGAAGCGCCGCGCGAGCTCGGGAACCAGGACCCGACCGTCACGATTCACGAGTTCGAGGATGGCCCGCCGACGCTCTTCGTTGAGCACGATCATCTGCTTTCCGCCCGGGCGTAACTGGTTTAAGGGCCTGCGGACCACAGTTTTCGTTCTATTTTCTTTTTATAACGTTTACTTTCGTTTGTCAATTATCTCGCGCCGTGCTCATGCCGCACGCGCATGCGTAATGACCGGTGACTTCCTGAATTTTGTGGTGGATCAACTCAATAGGATGATTCGAAATATCCCCCGCCCTTACTGCGGCGACCTGGTTGGGCAGAAACTGGCTAAGCGCGTAGAGCGGCGGCGGATGAAGCGTCAGGTTCCCAAGGAGCCGTTGCAGGGCGATCGCAACCTGGGGCCGATTCCAGTAGTAGCGCGAGCGGTCGCTGAAGCTATACTTGCGAGCAAAACGCAATGCCATGTCATCTCCGCGGTAATAGCCTTTCCAATGTTCTGGATCGGCGAGCATCGCCTCGTCCAGTGATTCCCGGACCCGAGAAATTGCGACTCCCGGTCGATTGCCCAACCACTCTTCTTCGATTGCCGCCAGCGCAAATACCGCCTCCCGGAACGCGAAAGTCAGCCACGGACCTACTTTCAGGATGGCGAAGTGATCGCGAACCATCTGTCGTAAGGCGGCAGGAGTCTGATAATCGGTGGAATGCGCTTCGTACACGCCCTGCCATTGCGTGTCCCCAAACTGAGACAGCGCGCGCGCCTTTTCTGAAATAAAAGGAAAGACCGTCGCGTCGCCGAATTCTACGCCGGGTTGGACGACGACCGCGATCACTCGTTCCCAGGCCGCTTGCAGTCCGCGTGCCTCGAAAGTGTCCTTGGCCAGTTGAACAGTCTGTGCCAGGTCTTCGGGGCGCGTCGGCTCCGGGGCTCGCACGTCCGACAACTCCCCTCCCGGAATCGGCACCTCAGTTCCAATCACGTAGAGCGGAGCAGGCGAGCCGGGCGCAAACTCCAAATGAGCGTCCTCGGCGGCCCGGCACAAATCCGCGGCACGGGCGATGACAATCTCCTCCGAGAGGCGGCCGTGTGCCTCCCCGGGATCGCCTGCCAGATGCATGCTGGTGTCCAGATGAATCTTCGTATAGCCAGCCCGCACGCAGGCGCGCACTAACTCCACAGCCTTTTGCATCGCGGAGGATGCGCCTTCGTTTCGCCAGACGTGAGGTCCGAGATGATCGCCGCCCAAGACGATGTTTTCCACTGGAAAATTGATGGCGGCCGCGATTTCCTTGATAAAGGAAGCGAAGAGGAGGGGAGTCTGGCCGGTATAGCCGCCAAATTGATTGACTTGGTTGGAAGTCGATTCGATCAAAAGCAGGCTGTCATCTCGCTGAGCCTGTAACATGCCGGCTTCCAGAACAAATCGATTAGCCGAACAGATCGCGTAGACGCCGACGGCACTCCCGCGGTGATTCTCCTCGGCGATATCCGCCAGCCTCCGCGTTGCGTCGATCGTTTGTCCTCCGCGCTGCGCTGCCATGACCTGCGACTCGCGATTCTTGTACTTTCTCGGACTGCTCTACCAGCTGACTTCCTCAAAAATAAAATTTCAGCGCAAACTGGATCTCCCGCGGCGCGCGTGCCGATAGCGGGTAGCCGAACCCGCTCAGCCGCGGATTCTGCGGCGTGTTTATGTTGTTGGGATCAAGCTCAAGCGGTGTGGGCTCGGCGCTGATCGCGCCAAACTGTCCAAACAAGTAATTCACATGGTTGAGCACGTTGAAGAATTCCGCACGGAATTCGAGATTTCTCTGCTCGCCGAGGCGAAACTGTTTGACCAGCGAGGTGTCCCAGGTTTTGTATCCCGGGCCTTCGATATTGTTGCGTCCTGCGTTACCGAATGTCCCCAGGACCGTGTTGTGGGCAAACGCGCAAGTGTTAAACAGCGTTCCCGGGACACAGGGCTTGACATTGGGATCGCCGACCAGGTTGGGGCGTGAGCAATAGTAACCAACAGTGCCGCCACAATCGCCGCCCGAAACGCTTTGGATATCGGTCGCAGTGTAGTAATTGCCGGTAGCAGCGGAGAACACGCCCGTCATTTGCCAGTTGCCGATGATCTGGTTTACGACCCCCGTCGCGTCCTTGGCCAACACGCGTCCGTGACCGAATGGCAGGTCGTATACATAACTGAAAACGAAACGGTGTCGCACGTCAAAATCGGCATTGCCGTAGTTCGCGTTGGGGTAGCGTTGGTCCTGGAAATCTCCGTTGTTCACCGAGCCCAGGCTGGCGCTCGATGCGTTGTCGAGCGCGTGCGACCAGGTGTAGGCCGCTTCATACTGCAGTCCATGGGAGTAGCGCTTCTCCAAACGAGCCTGCAGAGAGTTGTAGTTCGATTGCGCGTTCGAGCGGAACGTGTCGATCGGGACATCGAGCGCCGGGTTGCAATTGGCCGCATCCGCATAATTGTTCGCCGGATTGGCATCGCAAGGGCCGTTCGCCCCTGGCCAACTGTTGTTGTGGGCTGGACGCCGGGGCGCCGTGGGAATCGACTCCGTACCCAGCACAGGAACCGCCTCATTGCCATTGTAGAAAGCGAATAGCTTCAACCCGCGCGAGCCTCCATAGGAAATTTCGAAAACTGTATCCGCCGGTAGTTGGTATTCAAAGCCCAAATGCCACTGTTGCGTATAGGGCGTTACCAGATGCGGATCGAGCGAGTAGAGTTCGGGCGCGTTCGGATCGGTCAGCGACTGGGAGGGAAAGCCCTGGTAGAGCTGGTTGAACGCCAAGCCACCGTTGTTCGCCGCCGAGATCGAACAATCGACCTGGCCGGAACCAGGATTTGCGGTCGGGGATGTACACCCGGTGCTAAACGCTTCCGAAGCCAGAAACGGAGGATTGAAGCCTGGGCTCGGATTGGAAAATGGTCCGCTTTCCTGCCCACCATAGAAGATGCCGTAGCCGCTGCGCAGGACAAGCTTGTCATTGATCTGATAGGAAAGCCCAATTCGCGGAGCGAAATTATTCAGGTCGGGGTGGATAAGCCCGCGCGAACCCGTGTTCTGAAGAGTGAGTTCGGTTGCAAGCGTGGGCGTCAATTGTGCGTTTTGTCCGCTCGGGCCAATCAGCTCAATCGGGTTGAAATTGAAGTTGGCCTGTTGGTTACCGCCTGCCTTGATGGTAGTGAAAAGTTCGTAGCGCAGGCCCAAATTGAGCGTAAGCCGAGGAGTCGCTTTGAAGTCATCGAGAGCATAGATCGCATAGATCTGCCGGTTGTAGGCGATGTTCGGCAGATAGCTGGTGATTTCTCCGCCGTCGCTGACCCCCTGCATAAAACTGGCAAAGGCCTCGCCGCCACTTCCGGGATCCGCGAGATTGTCGTTAATCACAAAGTTCTCGCCAAAGTCGATGTAGCCACGCGGGGCCGCCGGCTCCAGGATTGTGAATTCTTCAAACCGTAGTTCAGTGCCGAACTTCGCAGCGTGGCGTCCGTGGATCCAACTCAGGTTGTCGGTAAAAACGTAGCTATGCTGATGCTCAATTGCGGGCAGAAACTCGGAGGCCCCAATCGCCGCCGTCCCGTCGCCAAAACTGATCGAAGGAAGCCCGCCGATATAAGGTCCAAACGGAACCCCAGGAATCGGAATGGGAAGTTGCGCCGAAACGTTCTGGTTGTAGAACAGATTGTAGCGATGGGAACTGAGGTGATTGAAGCCGAATCGGAATTCGTTGATCAGGTTGTTGCGAAAAGAGTGGATTTCGCTCGCCGCCAGGCCTTCCGCCGTATTGTTGCCGTAGCCGTCCTGAAAGCTGCCTCCGTCGAGCACGTTCTGGAAGGGTGACGGAAGGAAATTACTGTCGTTGCCATAACTGAAACGGGCAAACAAATTATCCTTCTGACTAAACGTCTGGTCGATGCGGATATCGAACTTGTTTTCCGTTTCGCTGCGTTTGGGATCGGACAGGAAGTTGCCGCCGGGCAAGGTGAGATTGGGCGTGGGCGCGGGGAACAAATTCGCCAACTCCTGCGCTACCGGGTCAATAGGAGTATTGGTGCCACTATTGCCCGTGAATTTATTCGTTGGGTTCCCGCTGGAGTCGGTCCCGATGGGAACGCTGCAGGGTCCGCCGTTGTAAGACGAATTGCTTTGCGCCAGGAACGGATTGAAGATCTCGCCCGGATATGTAGCGTGACCGCTGCAATCTTGAAATCCGGTCGCCGTGGTTGAATTCAGAACTGAGGGGAGAAACGCGGAGAAATCTCCGCCAATCTCGGCCTGCGTGGGAACCGTGGATAGTTGCGGCAGCGCCTGGCGAACGCGCAAGCCTTCATAGTCCCCAAAGAAGAACGTCCTGTTCTTAACGATCGGGCCGCCCAGCGTGAAGCCAAACTGATTCTGCTTGTAGGGCTGCTGGCCAAAAATGTCGAAGGCGTTGGTTGCATCCAGCTTTTCGTTGCGCAGAAACTCCCACACGTCGCCGTGAATCTGGTTCGTGCCAGACTTGATGACGGCGTTCATGATTGCGCCATTGCCGCGGCCAAATTCAGCACTATAGGAATTGGTCTCGACCTTGAATTCCGAGATCGCATCCACAGCAGGCTGCACGACATAAGCGGCGCCGTTCAGAACGTCGCCCAGATTCGCATTATTGTCGATGCCGTCGAGAAGGAAATTATTTTGCAAGGATCGGGCGCCGTTGGAGCTGAAGCCATATGTGGTTTCGACGCGCGATCCGGGTTCGGCGGTCGTCACCCCAGTGCCAAGAAGTGCGAGTTGAGCATAGTTGCGGCCGTTCAAGGGAAGCGCGTTGATGCGCTGGCTGTCGACCAGCTGGCCGAGGTCCGACGTTTCCGTTTCGAGCTGCGGTTTTTGGCCTGTAACCTCCACTGTTTCTGTCGCGGCGCCCGGTTGAAGCTGCACATCAACGCCAACACGATCCTGCACATTTACTTGTACCGGACCGGCAACAGCCTTCTTGAATCCGTTCTTTTCAACGGTAACCGTGTAGCGCCCGATCCGGAGAGGGCTGGCAACGTACTCGCCAACTCCATTGGTGGTGAAGGTCAGAGTAGTACCACGATCGGCGTCGGCGATGGTCACCTGAGCACCTGTCACGACTGCGCCGCTTGGGTCGCGCACCAGTCCCACAATGGCTCCCGCATCTTTCTGCCCCCACATCGGCGTGACTAAACAAAGAAAAAGAGAGAGAAGAAGGAAGGTTAAGCGAATTTGCGGGCGAAAGAAGGAGATCGGCATGACGAGGCTCCTGCGAATCGGCAAGCCGAAGCTTCGCCGAGGGCGAAGATTCGGACACGGGACAAACTTACCGAAAATTACGAACCATTACTTATACTTTCGTTTTGGACTTTCTGTCAACTGCCATGTTTTATGGCCGCACTGTGCCTAACGAAAATCCCGGCCGGCACAAGAGCGAGGCACCGGTTCTTGAATGGCCATGAATCTCACGCGGGCTTGTGACAGGTATTCGAGCTGTGAAACGAATCGGGGGAGCGGGCGAAGGGGCGCGGGATTCGGCGGAGCGAGCCCCCACCAAGCCTGCCTGTTGGCCGCTGTTTAGGATCGGCGAGACAGTCGAGCGGCTCTCGGAAGGGCTGCAAGAATGAGGGCTCTACTTGAGGCCGTAATCATTGGCGCAGCGCTCTATGTAGCGGTTCGTTTTATAAAGAAAAAGAAGATGGCCCACCGGTTAGAGTTGCGGGTGGGGGTAGCCAGGCCTACGCAGAGATCTTTACGGAAACTAACTGCGGGGTGCACCGCGAAGTCTGGATGGCCTTGACAGTGTCTTCGGCCGTGAACTTGCCCATAATCAGTGCCAGCTTCCGGTTAGTGGTTTTTTGTATCGGAGTGCGATCGATTCGCTGCACGTATTCAGGGACGAGAGTACCACCGCGGTTCACTTTCACAACAAACTTGGTGTTTTTCATGGATTTCCTTGTGCTTTCGGATTCAAGGAGTTGGTTGAACTCCCAGTCTGTCTGGCTTCAGAGGGACTCGCTTCCCGGCCTGCGCACCGCCCCGGTCGAACCGGGTTCGCGGCACAAGGCAAAGCAGGCTTTATGTCGTCTACCCCTTCGTGTGGGACCGTCGCAGCGTGCGCCGATGCGCTTTCTTCTTTCTCTGCTTGTTGGCCATTCTGTTTGCCGCGAGCTTATTGATGGGCGCCGCCGGAGAAGCCGTGGCCGTGGCTAAAGGCTTTGTTTCCGATGCAAGTTTTTCTTCCGTTACGTTATCCATGCAGTAATTCTCCTATGTCGGGGGTGCTCATGGTCCGCAGCTGGCAGACGCTGACGAAGGGCCGCTCACTTTACTACGCGGGATCGACTATTCTTAAGCTCGCCCGTCTGCCTGCCCGAAGCTGTTCAGCAGTGAAGGCATGCCCGCAGGTACTGCATCTCCACGTCGAACTCGGCCTCCGGTTCTCCGCGCCAGAACTGAGCCGGGGGCCGCCGTTGGGATGAAACGCCATCACCAATTCGCCACCGCATTCCAGGCACTGTCGCATGTTCATAGTTGTCTTGACGCCGGAATCCGCGAGAGAAATTCCTGTGTATTGTCACACTAAGAGAGGAGCACTTCAGATGTGCCGACTTAGCTCAGGAGATCTGACCGAGCGGAAATAAAGAGCGCTCAGCTATGACCATAGTCCTACTCGGTAGCATTGTCAAACTCGGCGCCGGCGGCGGCGAGCGATGAAATCAGTATTTTCGCGTCGTTTATCCCCATTATCAGGCAAAGCGGGGAAGAAGGTCCCCAAAACCCGGACTTCAGACACGGAGGGACACTACAAAATCAGCGCACGTCGCGGATTACCAGGATCATTCCGGGTCGCAGAGTGGCGACGTTGCGGTTGTCCTTCTTTAGGGCGGAAACGGTTGTCCTGTAGGAATTGGCAATCGAATACAAGGTCTCGCCTGACTTGACTTTATGTCGGACGACCGCCGACACCGTCGTCTCAGTTTCAGCGCGGGCCGGCGACTTGTGAGATTGCGCACCCGCCGATTGTGTTGTCGCTGCTCGTTGTGACCGTGCCCGCTGAGCCACCGATTGCGGGGACGCTTTCTTGCCTTTTGCCGCTGCGGCCGAAGATTGATCTAACGACGCCCTTGCCGATGCAGTTCGTTGTGACGATGTCCGCTTCGACGCCAGTTGCGATTCGAGCGCTCCGGGTGTCACGGGCACGTGGACAAGCAATATCTTTCTTCCCGCCAGGCTGTCGCCCTTCAGGCGATTCCAGGTACGCACCATCTTCGCCGAAACACCGAAATTTTCCGCCACCGATTCCACCGTATCGCCTTTGCGGATCTTGTAGCGGGTGATCGCGTGCGCATAGCTGGTCTGGTCGCTTTCCTTGCCAGGAGCGATCGGGATGATCAGCCGCATCTCCGGTGAGGGAGCGTTTTCGTTCAGGTCATTCGCTTCGGCGATCGATTGCGGAGAGCTGTGATAGGTTCGCGCGATCGAGGCCAGAGTTTCTCCGGCTTGCACCTTGTGGTAACGCCACCAGACGCGTTTGTCCACGGGAACCAAAGCGACCACGTTTTGGAACTTGTCGGCCGTTCCAGCAGGCAAGTGCAGCTCGAAGGTGGAATCCTTCGGAGTCGTCAAGCGCAGAAGACTTGGATTCAGGTCCTGCAAATCGACAGCTGACGCGTCCACGCATTCGGCCACCAGGCGCAGATCGATCGGATAGTCGATCTTCACCGTGTCGTATGGTATGGGCTTTTCCTTCACCACATCCGTAAGCCCATACTGGTCGGGATTCTTCGCCATGATGGTGACGGCCACGATGATGGGAACGTAGTTGCGCGTTTCCTTGGGCAGGACGTTGCGGCGGTAGAGTTCCCAGAAGTCCGCATAGCCCGTGCGTTTGACTGCGCCCTGCACAGTGCCCGGACCCGAGTTGTACGCGGCCATGGCGAGGTACCAATCGCCAAACTCGCCGTAGAGGTCTTTTAGGTGCTGGGCGGCCGCGTGCGTGGCCCGTTCGGGATCCTGGCGTTCATCGACCCACCAATTGCGCTCCAGACCGTAACCCTTGGCGCGGCTGGCCATGAATTGCCACATGCCGCGCGCGCCCGCGCGCGAAACCGCCAGCGGATGAAACCCGGATTCGGCCTGCGCCAGGTAGATAAGATCCTGGGGCACTCCTTCTTCTTTCAGCGTCCGCCGGATCATGTCTTCATAGCGGCCGGATCGCGCGAGCGCCCGCTCGAGCACGCCTCGGCCACGCGTCGAGAAGTAGTTGATGTAGCCCGCGACCTGGTCAGTCATCATCAGCGGGAGGTCGGAATGCGTGGACTTGATCTCAGCCTCGGCCTTTGCCTTGACGTTCTCGTCTACCGGAGGCGTCAGCTCGTTCGCCTCGTCAATCGGCGCCGGTTCGGATTTCTGTTCGGCGAAACCGTCGCCCATCTGCAGCGCTTCGAGTTCCGTGCTATTGGTGCCGTCAAGGATGCGGTTCAGCTCCGCTTCGAGCCGCTGGTCGGACTGAAGGTCGAATCCGCTCTCAAGCAACAGGTTGAAAGCGGCGTCAAAGTTCTGCTTGGCGGCTTCGAGGTGCCCGTTGCGATAGTTCTCCTGCCCGGCGAGATATTCCTTTTCGACGCGCCCGACCAAGTCAGCGATGGGATCGACTGCCAGGGCTTTGGCAACTTCGGGATTCACCTGGGATCCGGTGATGACGGTTGCTGTTGCTGGAGGCTTTTGCGAACTCGCTTGCGGCGCCGCGCTCGAAACCAGTGCTGGCGCCTGAGCGTTGGGCGGCGGCATGAATGTAGACTTCTGCGCCGTCTGGCAGCCGAGGGTGGCGGCAGCAAAACCGAAGAGCAGAATTACCGGGAACCGGTAAAAAGTAAGCCTCATAGCGTCAGAAACTTAGCGGAACGTCTCCAGGCACAAAATGGCCGTGTGGGCCATAGCGCGGTCCTATGAATATGAGATGGTACTATCCCGAAATTCGTTGGGTCAACGCTACGGGAGACCCATGAACCCTCGTTACTTTGGGAACAGGACGAGGATGTTACCACGGCAACCGATAGGCTGCCAAAAAGGGGTAAAACCGGCATGATCCACAGCCTGGTTGTGAATCCGAGACTTGGGTTGGCACATCTACAACCGCGAAGGTAAATCGCGCCGTCGGACAGTCAACTCCCAATCACCGCTGCACACAAATCCTAATAAGGAGGAATCCCATGCCCCAGGTTCATGTTGGTAAGGAAAATTCGAGCGACATCAATCTCTACTACGAAGACCATGGCTCGGGCGATCCGGTCGTGCTGATTCATGGTTATCCGCTGAGCGGCACTTCGTGGGAACGGCAGATTCCGGCGCTGCTGGCCGCCGGTCACCGCGTCATTACTTATGACCGTCGCGGCTTCGGCAGGTCGAGCCAGCCAACCACCGGCTACAACTACGACACTTTTGCCGAAGACCTCCATAAGCTCATTAGTCATCTCCACCTGCGTGAGTTCGCTCTCGTCGGCTTTTCCATGGGTGGAGGCGAGGTGGCGCGCTACATTGGCAAGTACGGATCGAAGGGCGTCGCGAAAGCTGTGTTTATTTCGTCCATCCCACCATTTCTTTTGAAGACGCCGGATAACCCGGAGGGTGTTGACGGAGCGGTTTTCCAGGGGCTGGAGAAGGCGATCACCGCCGACCGTTATGCGTTCTTCACAGGGTTTTTCAAGGACTTCTACAACACGGATGTGTATCAGGGAAAGCGCATCAGCGAACAGGCGGTTCAGGCAAGCTGGAATGTTGCGGCGGCCGCGTCGGCGACGGCCACTCTGGCCTGTGTTCCAACGTGGTATGAGGATTTCCGCAAGGACCTTGCCCGCGTCGATGTGCCGACGCTGGTCATTCACGGAGACGCGGATCGCATTGTGCCGTTTGCATCTGCCGGGCAACGAACGGCTCAGTTGGTCAAAGGAGCGCGGCTGCACGTCGTGAGAGACGGGCCGCATGCGGTGATCTGGACCCATGCTGAGGAAGTGACACCGGAGCTGGTGAATTTTGTGGGCAGTTCGGCCAAGGCGGCCGCTGGCAAAGAGAAGGCCGCATAGGGGTGGCATCGCCCATCGGTCCTCCGGAGGTGCCGTCTTCGACGGCACCTCTGTTTAGGGTTCCATGAGCGAATGATTGCCGGGGACTGAGCGGTCGCCGATTTGAACAGGTTCCCGTATTTTGTTAGCTTCATCCGAAATGACTATGCAAGCCATCCAGATA
Source organism: uncultured Acidobacteriaceae bacterium (assembly GCA_963791085.1). Taxonomy (GTDB): domain Bacteria; phylum Acidobacteriota; class Terriglobia; order Terriglobales; family Acidobacteriaceae; genus Acidiflorens. The sequence goes on from CAWBQG010000002.1 coordinate 568,832, forward strand.
AAGCAAACTGGCGGGCCGGAGGTCATGGAACTGGTCGATCTCCCGGTTCCGCAGCCGAAACCCAATGAAGCCGTCGTCAAGATTCAGGCCGCGGGCGTGAATTTCATCGACGTATACAACCGCGAGGGCCGGTACAAACAGCAAGTGCCGTTTGTTATAGGTCAGGAGGGCGCGGGGACGGTTTCGGCCGTCGGCAGCGACGTTCGCGGGTTTGCCATTGGCGATCGCGTGGCTTACACAATGGTGATGGGAAGCTACGCCGAGTACGCCGCGGTGCCGGCCGATAAACTGGTGAAAATTCCAGCCGGGGTGAGCGAGCGCGATGCCGCAGCCGCGATCCTGCAGGGAATGACCGCGCACTATCTGGCATACGACACCTGGCCGCTGAAAAAAGGCGAGACTGCGCTGATTCATGCGGCGGCGGGAGGAGTGGGATTGCTGCTGGTGCAGATGGCGCACAATATCGGAGCGCACGTGATCGCCACGGTTTCCACCGAGGAAAAGGCGAAGCTGGCGCGCGCGGCCGGCGCCGAGGACGTCATTCTTTATACGCAAACGGATTTTGAAGCGGAGACGAAGCGGTTGATGGGCGGCAAGGGCGTGGATGTAGTGTATGACTCGGTCGGCAAGACGACGTTCGATAAGGGCCTGAATCTGCTTCGTCCGCGGGGAATGATGGCGCTGTATGGAGGATCGAGCGGGGCGGTCGCGCCGATTGACCCGCTCGTGCTGACACAAAAGGGATCGCTTTTTCTGACGCGGCCTTCGCTTGGCGCTTACGTGCTTACTCCTGAAGAATTGCAGCAGCGCGCGGGCGTTGTGTTCGGCATGATTGGCGCGGGCAAACTCAAGTTGCGCAGCGAGCATGTGTATCCGCTTGCCCAGGCGCAGCAGGCGCATCGCGACCTGGAAGGGCGGAAGACGACGGGGAAGCTGCTGCTGATACCGTAGTCAAGTTTCGGTTACGATTGTCTTCGCCTCGATTAGCGCGCAAAAAGCGCCCGCTGCCTGAGGCATCGCAGTCCCCACGTTATTCGCGCAGACTTATCGGGAAAAATCAGATCTCATGCCATTTGTGGAGTTGAAAAACTCACCGCACGCGGACGGGGTTTCGCCCGTCTCCATTCACTATCGGGATGTTGGTAGTGGGACGCCGCTCGTGTTTCTGCATGGTGGCTGGGGCTATGGCGTGTACCCGATCGAGCGGCAGATTGAGGCATTGAGTGGAAGCGTCCGGTTGGTGATTCCGGATCGGTCCGGGCACGGGCGGTCGACGGGTTTTGCGGGGCCGCTGCCGATGGACTTTCATCGCCGGGCGGCGGAGGAAACTCTGCTGGTGCTGGACGCGCTGGGAATTGAGCGCGCCGTTTTTTGGGGGCACAGCGACGGCGCGGTCATCGCCGCGATGATCGGGTTGCGAGCCCCGGACCGCTGCGAGCGGCTGATTCTGGAAGCGTTCCATTTCTACCGAAGCAAGCCGCGGTCGCACGAGATTTTCTTCCAGCGATTTGCCGATCATCCCGGACAGGTAAGTGAAAAACTGCAGAGGTTGTTGGCCGAGGACCACGGAGCGGAGCGCTGGCCGAACGTTGTGCAGCGCAACTGCCGCGCCTGGTTAGGTCTTGCAGCCGCGGGCAGGCGGCCGGATGAGGACCTGTATGACGCGCGGCTGGGCGAAGTGTCTGTGCCGGTGACATTCATGCATGGCCGGGGCGATCCGCGAACCGAACCGGGGGAGATTGAACGCGCGTGCGCAGCGCTGCCGGGGGCCGAGGTACGCTTCATTGAGAGCGGGCGGCACAGTCCGCACAGCGAAGAGGCCGCGTGGCGGGAATGCAATGAAATTCTCGGCCAAGTGGTCGCGGACAGCCGGGGGCGGCTGTCCCTACGCGGCTTGCCAGGCTAGGCTTTTTTCTTGCGCGAATAGTTCTTCAGATACTCCGGGAACTCGCGCTGGCATCCCTCATCTGGAATCGGCGCCCCGGTCTTGATCTCGAACGGAAGAACTCCGGCCCAGGTTGGAAATGGAAGGTCGGCCTCATCGTCGATGGGCGGGCCCACCCGAACCTTTGCGGAAAATTCTTCGATCGGGATCTTCAGCACCGACGTCACTTTGAGTTCTTTTTCAACCGGTGGGCGCGCATCGTCCCAACGCCGCGGTATCGCGTGTTCGCTTACAGCTCGGAGTGCGGCGAGTTTCTCTTTTGGATCGTCAACCAGCGTTGCCGTCCCAAGAATTACCACCGAGCGGTAGTTCATCGAGTGATTGAAAACCGAGCGCGCGAGCACGAGTCCGTCGATTAGTGTGACCGTGACACAAACCGGCAGGCCTTGCCCGAGGTTGCGCAGCATGCGGCTGGCGACCGATCCATGGACGTAAAGCGCATTGCCATCGCGCCCGTACAAGGTCGGGATGACATAGGGCTGTCCCTCGGCCAGGAAACCGACATGGCAGATCAAGCCCTCGTCGAGAATCTGGTTGACGGTTTCGCGGTCATAGACTCCGAGGTGCGGTTCACGCACAACCCGTGTGCGCGAGGCTGGCATGGGATTGCCGGACTTCGAAATGCTGGACATGAAAGTGATTTCCCGGGCAGGCGCCAAGAATGGAAAAACTGATTTTAGCAGTTCGCGGGCATGGTTCTACCAGCGGAAGCCATCGGGTAGTGGAATGGCCGCGCACAAACGGGACTCCGCGCTTGCCCTGGATGCGGCACGTCCTGCGTTGGCGATCGGCGCTTTGGGAAAGCGGCTTTAGGAGCGTAGCGGGGGGATCGGGCCTTTTCTATCGCTTCCGCCGGCGGGCGGGAGGCGGCGGCTGGTCGAACACCGCGAACTGAATTTTCTTCTCGACGGGGTCGATGCGATCCACCAGCACGCGTATGCGGTCGCCGAGGCTGTAGGTTTTTCGCGAGCGCTGGCCGATGATCTGGCGCGTGGTTTCGTGGTAGGTATAGTGGTCGTCGTCGAGAGTGAGGAGTGGGACCAGGCCTTCGACGAAAAGATCGGTAAGTTCTACGAAGAAGCCGAACTTGGTCACGCTGATGATGAGGCCGTCGAAGTCTTCGCCGATGCGGGGCTCCATGAACTTGACCTTTTTCCATTCCATCAGCTCGCGTTCGGCGTCGTCGGCGCGGCGCTCGGACTGGCTGGATTCGTCGGCGATCGAGTGCAGTTCTTCGAGCGAGATCGGACCGCCGAGCGGTTCGAGGGATTGCTGATGGGCGTCACGATCGCGACGTTTGGACCAGGGAGTAGCGCCGGTGGTAGCGCTCGGATCCGAATCGCTTACTCGTACTGATGTGCCGACGGGGACTTCTCCATCCATCTTCTCTGCTGAGTCGCGCAAGACTTCTTTCAGGATGCGGTGGACGATCAGGTCGGGATAGCGGCGGATGGGCGAGGTGAAATGCGTGTAGGTGGTCGCGGCCAGGGCGAAGTGGCCGAGATTTTCTTCGGAATAGCGCGCCTGCTTCAACGAGCGCAGCATCAGGAAACTGAGGATTCGCTCTTCCGGTTTGCCGGCAATTTTCGCGGCCAGCTTCTGATACATGCGGGGCGTGATGTGGACTTCCTTCGGGACTTCGATTTCGCGGACGCGCTTGCCGGTGCCGCGGGCATCGCGGCGGTCTGCCTTGAGCTGAACGCGTTCGATGGGGAGCGCTCCGACGCCGAGTGAATATCCGAACGTGGAGGCGATGACTTCGAAGTCGTAGACGCGCTTGGCATCGGGTTTTTCGTGGATGCGGTAGAGCGACGCAATGCGTTTGTTCTCCAGATAATGCGCCACGCACTCGTTGGCCGAGAGCATGAATTCTTCGATCAGGCGGTGCGCGATGTTGCGCTCGGAGCGCGTGATGCTCTTCATCAGGCCGTTTTCGTCGAATTCAATGACGGGTTCAGGCAGGTCGAAATCGATGGAGCCGCGGCGCTCGCGCTTGCGATTGAGAATCAGCGCGAGGTCGCGCATGCGTTCGAAATGCCCGGTCTGGGCTGCGTAGCGGGCGCGCGCTTCGGAGTTCCCTTCGAGCACGGCGTTGACGGCGTTGTACGTCATGCGCTCGGCAGAACGAATCGCGCCTTCGTTAACTTCATAGCCGACGATTTCGCCGCGGTGGTCAATCTCCATGGTGCAGGAGAGGACGAGGCGGTCGAGGTTCGGGCGGAGGCTGCAGATGTCGGTGGATAGTTCGAGCGGCAGCATGGGGACGGCGCGGTCGGGAAAATAGACGCTTGTGCCGCGCAGGCGGGCTTCTTCGTCGAGCGGCGAGTCGGGCGTTACGTAGTGGGCGACGTCGGCAATGTGGACTTGCAGTTCGTAGTTGCCGCTTTCGAGCTTGCGCACGTGGACGGCGTCGTCAAAGTCGCGGGCGGTTTCGCCGTCGATGGTGACGATGGGAACCTCGCGGTAATCGCGGCGGCGGAGCAACTCGCTTGCGGGGATGACGTTTTCGATGGCTTGCGCTTCCCGGATGACCTCGGGCGGGAAGCGATGGGGCAGATGGAACTTGCGAATCATGATTTCGACGTCGACGCCGAAATCGTTTTCTTCGCCGAGAATTTCGATCACGCGTCCGCGGGGATTGTGGGTGGCGCTGGGCCATTCGGTGATTTCGACGTCGACGATGACTCCTTCGAGATCCTGCCAATCAGTGTGGCGGGCGGCTTGATCGCCGATGACGCGATCCACCGGCTTTTTACTCTGTGTCCTCTGTGCCCCCTGTGGTGCAGATGTTTCCGAGTCAACCACAGTGGTCACGGAGGTCACAGAGGAAGGCAAGGAGGGTTGCGGGATTTCCATCCCGGGTGGAATTACGATCTCTTGCGTAACTTTCTCGTCGATTGGCTTTACGTAGTTATGGCGCCGGTCATAGTGGAAGATGCCAACCACAGTTGGATGGGCGCGCGCAACCGAGCGGAGGATGCGGCCTTCGGCGCGGCCGTCGGTGCGGAAGGCAGAGATTTCGACGAGCACTCGGTCGCCGTGCATGGAGGAGCCAACAGCGGGCGGAGGAATGAACACGTCTCCGGCAAGGCGAGCCTTCAGATTGGGATCGAGGGTATTGGCGTCGGCAATGACGAAGCCGTAGCCATCGCGATGCATGCTGAGACGGCCGACGAGCGTGTTGCGCGCGGCCTTTCCCTGGGGGACTTGCGGGAGGGAGTAGCGTCCCTGATCGACTTCGAGCAGTTGGCCTTTCTTCACCAGAGCGTAGAGGCGGTCGCTCAACTCGCGACGCGCCTCGCCTTTGGCGCCAAGTTCACGCAGCAATTGCTTGTAGCTCGCCATTTTCTTGGGCTGGCGCTCGATGTGGCGAAGGATGGCGGAGTCGGGAAACATCAGTTGTCAGTTGTCAGTCTTCGTTCGTGCTCTACGATGCGGTTCCTGAGAACCGAGAACAAGTACCTAAGACTGGCATAAATACTTCTCCATCAGCATCCGCCGATGATGCAATTCGTGTCCCGCGATGATGTAGGCGATGGCGCGCACTGTTACTTCATTCTTATTGGCGATGCCGCGGCGCATCCAGGCCGATTCGTCGAAGTTGCGGAACAACGACAGGGTTCCTCGCCGGACGGCGATAAAATCTTCGATGAGGTCGGGCAGCGGATGCCGCGAAAACGGCGCGTTCGCAACATAATTGTTTTCGTCAAACCCTTCGAGCGGAGTCGAATCGTTGCGGGCGATGCGCAGAGCTCGGTAGCAGAAGATGCGTTCGGCATCGCAGACGTGGCCAAGAACTTCCTTCACGCTCCACTTGCCGGGGGCGTAGCGAATGTCGCCATCGGAATCGGTTCGGCCGGAAAGCAGAAGCAGCATCTGGCGGCGCTGTTCGTCGAGCGTCTCCAGAATGTCGTTGCCCGGAAGCTGGGAGATGTATTTCTCGTAATAAGGAGCATATTCGCCGGGTTCAGGCCGGCCAACGCTGGTGGCGAGCGTCGTCATAAAATCCCCCCTGAAGTTGCGGATGACAACTAGTATTTGATCCCCGCCGTCCATACTATCGCGATTAGGTTGTGCGCAGGTGGGAGAAGAAATGGGTTGAGCCGAGCACGGATTACACGCCGAATCGCATCGACTGGAAGCGGCGCGGCGCCGGGTGAACCACGGAAATCCCTATAAAAGCTTGGATTTCCACAGCTCGGGTTACGGAAGTCGGGAGTAGAATCGATTTGGCCACCGAAATGCGGCGGTGGAAGCGAATCCCTTGATTAGGAAAGGATTTCAAGCACAATGTGGAAGCCCACGAATCAACCTGCCACACCTGGCCGTCCGACTGAGCCAGAACGTCCCAGCGCGTCGACTTCGACGACTCCGATTTCAACCGAGCCCGCCACTCAGCCGCGCCCCGCTGTTACGACCACCACTTCCGACCAGGCAACGATTGGCAAGTCCTTGGTAATTAAAGGCGAAGTGACTGGTTCTGAATCCCTCTACATCGATGGAAGAGTGGAAGGATCGATCAACCTTTCTGGCAATCGCGTGACCGTGGGCCGCAATGGCGTGGTCGCGGCGAATATCAATGCGCGCGAGATCGTGGTCCTCGGAAAAGTTCGCGGCAATCTGACCGCCAGCGACCGCGTCGATATCCGGAGCGATGGCTCGCTCACCGGCGACGTGGTGGCGGCTCGCATCTCGATCGAAGACGGTGCCTTCTTCAAAGGCGGAATCGACATCCGCAAAGCCGGATCGAAGCCAGAAGAAATGAAGGCCTCGGCAGCGGCGGCACCCGAGCCGGCAATCGCAGCGAGAGCGTAAGAAGTCGTTCGTCGCTGGTCGCTGGTCGTTCGCTATTCGCGGACTGACGACAATACAGGGTACAAAACGGGCTCCCCTGTGGGCTCGTTTTTTCTTGCCTTCGATCGTCTTATGGAGAAACGATGACCCCGCCGACCGCGGAAGACGAGCAGCTATCGACTAACAGCTACCGACTAACGACGAACGACCAGCGACGAACGACGACCTTACGGCTCTTTTCCCGTTGCCATTATTTCGGAGGCCTGGCCTTCGGCTACACGCGGGAAGGATGTCGATCGTTTCCTGCGGAGGTCGGCCGGCAATTCGGAGCGCAAAATCCATAGTCCCGCCGCAACGGCTGCGGCCCAGGTCAGAGAGCCGAGGGCTAGCGCGGCCAGGTCGGCCCGGCGGCTCCCGTTGAGCGAAACAACCTTGGCCACCTCATAGGCGAGCGCGCCGGAGACGGCGCCGGTCAGCGCGGCCTTGCCCAGTTCCTTCCAGCTCATGCCACCGAGCGGGACCATTCCTCGAAGATGCAGCAGCAGTGCAATGAAGATTGCGTTGGCTGCGATGCCCAGGTCGGACGCGATGGCCAGTCCCGGGACCGAGAGCTGATGGAAAAGAAGTTTGTACACCGGCAGGGAAGCGAGCGTGATCAGGCTGCTCGCGATCATGGGCGTGAGCGTGTTGCCGGAGGCATAGAAAGCGCGCGCGTAAAGGGCCTGGCTTGACCAGAGCGCCAGCGAGAGCGAGAACCAGAGAAAGTAAAGCGCGGTCGATTCGGAATCGGCAAAAGTAAAGCTGCCCCGGCGGTAGACGAGATCGACCAGGGGAAGAGCGACGGCGACCATCCATCCTGTGGTCAGAAGAGACCCAGCGGTGATGCGATAGACCGAAGCGTTTACCGTCGCGGCGAACTCATCGAACTTTTTCTCGCCGAATAGTCGCGAGAAAAAGGGCAGCGATGCCTGTCCGGTGGCTTGGCCGAGAATGGCGATGGGAACGGCGAACAGGCGCTTGGCGAAGTTGAGGCGCGCGATGTCTCCGATGCCGCTCGATGCGAAGTAGCGGAGGATCCAGTCATCGGCAGTGACCAGTGATACGCCCAGCATCAGCGGAATCGAAAGCTTGACCCATTCGCGGAAGGCGGGGTTCTTCACGTCAAATGAAGGACAATAGCCGGTGCCGATTTTGGCGGCGCCGATGGCATTCACCAGAAACGGGCCGACGATGCTGCCAAACAGCGCGCCATAGGCCAACGAAGCGATGCCGAAATGGCGGCCGGCAACGACTCCTCCGAGAATGATGAAGACGTTGTAGAGCAGCGGCCCGAATGCGGGAAAAAGAAACAGGCGATGCGAAAGTAGAACGGCGGAAACAACTCCTCCGACATAGAAGAAGATTTGCGCGGGGAGCAGGATGCGGGTCAGATGAATGCAGAGCTGCATCTGCCGCGGATTGAAGCCGTGAAACATCCAGCCGGCAAATTGCGGGGTGAAGATTTCCGCGATCAGCGTGCCGATGACCAGCACGGTTGTCATCACGGTGATGATGACGGAGAAGGTTTTTTCCGCATCCCGCTCGCGCTTTTCGGCTAGAAAACGCGTGTAAATCGAGATGAAAGTTATGGAGGCGGTTCCGCCGGCGACGATGTAATTGAGCCAGTCGGGCAAAGTGAAGGCCGCAACGTAGGCGTCAGTTTGCTGGCCCGCGCCAAAGGCATAGGCGATGTAGGCTTCGCGGACGTATCCGATCACGCGCGAAAGCGTGATGGTCGACATAAGCAGCACCGTGGCGGAAAACGCGGTGTGCTGGTGCGATGGACGGAAGAAGCGCAGCAGGCGCATCTCTTGAAGATTAACGCATTCGACGGCTGGCTAGGCCCGCGGATCGCGTTCTGAGAGGCAGGCCGATATGTATCAGTTGGTACCCCCACCGTGGCCAGGGGTTTTCCAGGAATTCGAAATGAGGTGACTTGTGTAATGAAAGGCGGTCTCTGCCGCTCTTGTTACGGGCTTTAGCAACCCTATAATTCTGCTGTGACCAAGCCATCCAAGGTCGGCGAGATCCTCTTCATTGTTTTTGGCTTGGCCTTCTTGGCCGGCGGAATCTTCTTCGCAACCGCCGTTTTCTTCAGTGCTCCAGGACAGGTCCAAGGGAACCCCTTGGTTGGAGTGCTCGTCGGCACGATCTTCATTGCGGTGGGCGGCGGGATCGTCTACGCGGCCATTTACGGGACCCGCAAGTTACACGAGCAAGCGGCAGCCGAGCAGGCCAATCCCGAGTCTCCCTGGCTATGGCAGAAGGACTGGGCGGCGAGCCGGGCCGAGAGCAAGAACCGGAATAGTGTCGTTGGCCTTTGGATCGCGGCGATTCTTGCGAATACGATTGTGTTTACGGTTGCGGCCACAACTGTGCCTGCACTGTGGCGGGCCGCGGATCCCAAGGCCTTGTTCCCGCTTGCATTCTGCGCCGCGGGCGTCATTCTGGCGGTTGCAGCGATCCGGGCCAGCATCCGGCGGGCGCGCTTTGGCCAAACCTATTTTGAGTTCGCCTCGCTGCCCTTTTCTCCCGGCCGGACGCTGAAGGGTACGATTCACTTGCGTTTCAACACCGATGCCCAACATGGCATTGACCTGCGGCTTTCTTGCGTCCGCCAGGTCGTCACCGGCTCGGGAAAGAATCGTTCTACTCAGCAGATTGTTCTGTGGCAAGCCGACAAGAATGTGCCGCAACAATCGTTGACTCCGGGCCCCATGGGCGATGCCGCGATCCCGGTGGAGTTCAGCATTCCGAGCGACGGCTATGAGTCGAATCACGACCAGCCGAGCGATCGGGTGCTGTGGCTTTTGCACGCACAGGCGGACGTTCCCGGGGTGGATTATTCGGACGATTTTGAGGTGCCCGTTTTTCGTCTGACACCATCGGCGGCCTCAGCCTCGGAGCCCACCGCTTCATTTTTGAGCGAAGCGCAGGGCGCACTCGCTCCGCCCGCTTTCCAAGCCGATGCTTCGGACGTGGCCGCTCCGGAGAACCCGAAAGTTGTAGTTTCGACTGGGATGAACGGGGGCACCGAATTCTACTTCCCGGCTTTTCGCAACCCGGCGCAGGCGCTGGTTTTGCTTTTCGTCACGACGGCATGGACGGGCCTGGTTTATTTCCTTGCACATTCCAAAGCCCCATTCTTCTTCGCAGCAGTGTTTGGGCTGTTTGACCTGTTTCTGATTTACGGGTTCATTCAGTCGGCGATGGGTTCGGTTCGCATCGAGGTGGGGAATGGCAAGATTTCACGCCGCCGGGCCCTGCTGGGGATCGGCGCAACCCGGGAAATTTTCCTCGCGGACATCGCGCAGATTTTGCCGGTGACGAGCGCACAGCAGGGCGCCCAAGCGTCGTACTCTCTTCGCCTGCAGACCAGGAGTGAAGAGAAGGTGACGCTGGCGAACATGATCGACAATCGCCAGGAAGCGCGCTGGGTCGCCGCCCAACTGGAAAAGTGTGCCGGTCTGAAACTGGATACTCACGTTGCGGTTGACTCTCCATTCGGGGTGAGCGGTCCGCCGCCACAGCGGGGACAAACGCCATCCGCACCGGCCGGAGCTTTTGGGCGCAACAGCGCAGTGGCGACCGCGATCGGGCTTGCGTTCTTTTTCGCCTGGATGGGCTTCGTGGGTTTCCATATTCTTTCGCACCGCCAGGCGTCGCCCAGGCGAGTGGGGAAGGCCGCCGCACCGGTGCAACGTCCGCTGCAACAGACGGCCTACGCGCCGCTGAAGGAGGCGGATGTGGAACACCTGCAAACGCTGCCGGCGCAGGCGCAGGCCGAAGAGTTGCTGACGCGTGCGATTCAGCACGATGAGCGCGCGCTGGAACTGTTCGAACAGAATATTGCGGGCTGGCACGGCCTGCAGCGCACGGCGCAGATGAACGAACTGGAGGCGCGGTCCCTTTACTCGACGGACCTGCGGGTTCGCTACGCCAATGCCGATCTCAACCTGGCCATCAACGGATTGCCAAAGACGGACGCGACCGTTGAGCAGCTGATTGCACAGGCACAAAGCGACCCGGGGCATCGCGCATATAGCGTGTACGCGATGGGGATGCTGGCCGGACGGGGCGTGGGCTACGACCGCATTTATCCTGTACTGGTGGATTATGCCAAGCATGACCCGGATGCGCAGGTGCGCCAGTGGGCGGTCGAAGGGATGCGCTATCTGGGCACAGATGAAGCGCTGGATGAGCTGTTTGACAGCTTCACGCACGACCCGTCGTACGCGGTGCGCGATCGCGCGGGCTGTAATGTCTCCGACTGCGGGACGTTCAAGCGGACGCAGCGAATGCGAATGGTGCCGAAGCTGATCGAGGTGGCGGCTGATTCCCAAACCACTCCGCAAATGCGCAACTGGATCTTCCTCGCGTTACGCGAAATCACCGACCAAACCCTGCCGGCCGATGCGGCGGCCTGGCGAGACTGGTACGCGCAGCATGGCGACGAAAAGATGGCCGAGTTCGAACGGGTGGACTGGTGGAGAGTCCGCGGCGATCAGTAGCGCAGCCCTGCCCGGCCCTGCAGGCGGATGGGTCCACACCGATCGGAGAATGAGAAGCGACCGATCCCAAGTTTGCTGACGAAACATCCACTCGGCAGTCGCGGGGCCACCAAAAGCGTGTTCACTTTCCCTTGGGCCAATTAAGGTATTTCAGTATCCAACTGAAACTAAACCAGATAGCGGTTGATCTACGATTTACCCGCCCAGCATTGTCATTCTTCGCTTCCGCGCGTCATATCACTCCAGTCGGAGGCAGTTATGGCGTTAACGACTTTGGGAGCGAACGCAATGGCGGATTTTGCGGAACAGATCAGCCCGGGCACTTTGGCGGAGATTCGGCGGGCGGAGTTTCGCCAGGCCGCCCGGGTACATGGGAGCTGGCTGGCGGCAATCGAGAAACGAGCGCTGGTCTGGATGGCGGAGCGGATGCCGGCCTGGGTGAATTCGGATCACCTGACCGCGCTTGGGTTCGCGGCGCAGATTGCCACGGGCGTTTGCTACGCTTTGGCGGCGCGGGACCGGCGCATGCTGCTGCTCGGCATCGTTTGTCTGGCGGTGAACTGGTTTGGCGACTCGCTCGACGGAACCCTGGCGCGGGTGCGGCAACAACAGCGTCCGAGGTACGGGTTTTATGTGGACCACATGGTCGATTCGATCGGAGCGGTTGCAATGATGGGAGGGCTGGCTTGGTCGGGATATATGCATCCGGCAATTGCCGCAGGCCTGTTGATTGCGTTTCTGCTGCTCTCCATACAGTCGTACCTGGCGACGTATGCGATCGGCGAATTCCATCTTTCGTTCTGGCGATTTGGTCCGACCGAACTGCGGGTGCTTTTGGCGATTGGCAATCTGGCGTTGTGTCGCTGGGCCTGGGTGATTCATGGGCGGTATCGGCTGTTCGATATTGGCGGCGCCATCGGGCTGACAGGGATGATTCTGATGCTGATATTCTTTGGCCTGAAAAACACCGTGCGCTTGTATCGCGAGGAGCGGATTGAATCGTGAACGAGAGAGTTGAGGCTCGCGGGCGGGTCGCCGATGGAACCGACGGCAAGGTGCCGGCGCTGCGATTGGAAGGATTGGTGCGCTGGCTGAAATTCAATTTTGTCGGCGGGATCGGGATTTTCGTACAACTGGCCGCGCTGACTCTGTTCCGAGCGGGTTTGCACCTCGACTATCTGCTGGCGACCGGACTGGCGGTGGAAACGGCGGTGATCCACAACTTCCTGTGGCATGAACGGTTCACCTGGCGTGACCGGCCGTCGGCGCACATCCGGCAATCGCTGGTTAGGTTCGCCAAGTTCAACGCCACCAACGGCGCGGTTTCGATTGTCGGGAATCTGCTCATTATGCGGGCGCTGGTGGGCGGGCTCCAGATGAACTACGTGGCCGCAAATCTGATCGCCGTTGCCGTTTGTTCGCTGGTGAATTTCGTGTTGAGCAACTGGCTGGTTTTCCCGGATCTGCAGACGGAGGCAGATTCCTCGCTGCGCCCGGAGTGACAACTGGAGAGATTTCTCGCAGACGGGAGGCCGGCCGCCCCAGGTAAATGTCGTTTTGGGGGTTACGCCGGGGAACGATTCGAGCTATAATTTAAGCAGTAAACATGCGCTCGAACGGCTCCATTTCGCGGATTTGCTGGATTGAAGGGCTTGCGTGCCCTCGCCGCTATTTGTCTCTTTTGCCTTCCCATGTGCGCGCCAACCTCTTTGGCAGCGACTAATTCTCGTTCTCCTCGCATCGTTACGAATCACTGTTCTCAGGCCCTGTTGCACCTTTCCGTGGTCGCCATCGGGTTCTCTGAGAACTGACAACTGGGAACTGACAACTGATTTCAGGAGAACCTGCCATGACGACAAAAACTCTGACTCTCGGCCCGAAGATCAAAACTGCTCTTCCCGGCCCCAACGCCCGGCGCATTCTGGCGGGCGACGAAAAATACATTTCGCCTTCTTACACGCGGTCCTATCCCATGGTTGCCAAGCGCGGCCGCGGCATTGTCGTCGAAGACGTGGACGGCAACGAGTTTTTCGATTTCTCGGCCGGCATCGCCGTGACTTCGACCGGACACTGCCATCCCGACGTGGTCGCTGCCATTCAGAAGCAGGCAGGCGAACTGATCCACATGTCGGGCACGGACTTTTATTACGAGAGCATGGTCACGCTGGCCGAGCGCCTTTCGAAAATCGCTCCCATGGCGGGGCCGCACCGGATTTATTACGGCAATTCGGGCGCCGAGGCGATTGAATGCGCGCTGAAGCTGTCGCGCTACCACACCAAGCGGCAGCAGGTGATTGCATTTCTGGGCGCGTTCCACGGGCGGACGATGGGTGCGCTTTCTCTGACGGCCTCAAAGCCGCAGCAGAAGCGGCGTTTCGCGCCGCTGGTGCCGGGGGTGACGCACGTGCGCTATCCCGATATCTATCGTGGATGCGTGGGCGGCCCGCAGAACGCGGAAGAGTTCGCCATCGGCTGCGCGCGTTACATCGAAGAGAAGCTTTTCAAGACCGTGCTTGCCCCGGAAGAAGTGGCGGCGATTTTCGTCGAGGCGATTCAGGGCGAGGGCGGGTATGTCGTCGCTCCTACGGTCTTCATGCAGGAACTGCGGCGCATCTGCGACAAACACGGCATCCTGCTGGTGCTCGATGAAGTGCAAAGCGGAATCGGCCGCACGGGCAAGTGGTTTGCGGTCGAACACACGGGAGTGCAGCCCGATATCGTTTGCATGGCGAAGGGCATTGCTTCCGGTATGCCGCTTGGCGTCACCATGAGCAAAGCCGAAATCATGGACTGGGTGCCGGGATCTCATGCCTCGACCTTTGGAGGCAACCCGGTTTGTATTGCGGCCGCGCTGGCCACGCTCGACGTGATCGAAAAAGAGGGACTGGTGCGCAATGCGCAGGAAGTCGGCGAGCACATGATGAAGCGCATGGCGGAGTGGCCGAAGAAGCACAGGATTGTCGGCGACGTGCGCGGGCGCGGGCTGATGATCGGCGTCGACATGGTGAAGGATCAGAAGACGCGGGAATATGGCGCTGTCGAACGCGATCGCGTGGTTGAGACGGCGTTCGAACGCGGCGTGCTGTTCCTGGGTTGCGGGCCAAGCACCGTGCGCATCGCGCCGCCACTCGTCGTCACCAAAGACGAAGCCGACGTTGCGATGGATGTACTGGAAGAGTCGATCGCGGTGGTCGAGAAGAGCCTGTAAGCGAAGCCGAGCGGTGCCCCCGGTCTTTTGGCAGAAAACGCGCGAACCCGGGGCACCGTCCTTGATTGAGAAGCAGTCCGCGCCGCTGTAACTAATTGAAGAATAAATATTTTATCTGTAAGTCTTTATTATTCAAAGACCTGGAAAAGCTGCGCGCTAAATCCTTGATTCCAAAAGACCGACTCTGGGGGGACTCTGCGCCAAGCCGCTGGAGTCCCTGCCGAATGACAAAAGCCCAAGAACAGGGGAACACGCAATGACCGATAACACCTTGCGCGAACTCGTTTACGGCAAAGGCGCTCACGTCGATCCCGTGGCTTCGGTGGAAGATATTTCCGCGGAACTGGCTGCGCGCAGGGTTCCGGGCTATCCGCATTCCATCTGGCAGCTCGTGTTGCACATGAATTACTGGATGAACTACGAACTGCGCAAAATCGCCGGCGAGAATCCCCGCAATCCAGACCACGCAATTGAGAGCTGGCCAGAGCACGCGCTGCCGGCAGACGAAGCACAATGGCCAGAGGCAGGTTCGAAATGGCAAGCCGATCGTCAGCGCTTTGTCGAGGATCTTGCGCAACTGGCCTCGCTCGGCGAGTCTGATTCCGCCACACTCGACCAGCTCGTCAGTGATGTGAGCCCGCAGAAAGTTGCGCGGCAATCAACCGTCCGCGCCACTCTCTGGCAGATTACAGCGCACAACAGTTACCACGCCGGCCAAATCGCCCTGCTGCGGCGACAACTCGGCTCGTGGCCTCCCGCGCGCGGCGGCGACAGCTGGTAAGTGCTCGTCGCTCCATTCAAGCCGGTGAATTCGACCGAAGCGGCCGTGATGAGGATCACCGTACAGCCCAGTCCAACCGTCTAATCTGAAAAACAGGCTGGTGCATCCCATGTTTGGCGGGCGTCTTACTCAAGCTATCGTGCATCTTGTGGACCGCGTGGCATGGAAGCCCGATCCGAAGGACGACACAGCCGAGCACTTGCGAACGGGACGCCGTGGTGAGGAGGATGCCTACTTCTACCTTCGGCGGCGCGGCTACACGATCATTGCTTCGAACTATCGCTCTCCGAACCATCGCGGAGAAATTGATCTGGTCGGGTGGGACGCAGACGTGCTTTGCTTTATTGAGGTAAAGACGCGAACGACCCGTGCTGTCAAGCCGGCGGAGGCGGCCGTCGACCGGCAAAAACAAAAGGATCTGCAATTGGTAGCCCGCGACTTTCTGCGCCAGTTGCCGGATTCGGCCCGGTGGCGGTTTGACGTCATCGCCGTGTACTACGATCGCGGCTTCAACCAGCCCTCATTCGAGTTGTTTCAAAATGCGTTTCCGGTGGCGTACAATCGTGGATTCGTACGTTCGTATTGAAAGGACAATTCGTAGGTGCCCGAATTAAGGAAAGACCCGATCGTGGGCCGGTGGGTCATTATCTCGACAGATCGAGCTAAGCGGCCGACCGACTTTGTGCGCGAACCGGTGAGGATCAAAGGCGGATTCTGTCCCTTCTGCTATGGCAACGAAAACAAGACTCCCTCGGAGATTTTGGCCTACAGGCCGAGCAATGCAGCGAGTCCGCAAAAAGACAGCGCAGGTTGGACCGTGCGCGTCGTACCCAACAAGTTTCCGGCGCTGGGCATCGAAGGCAATCTGAACAAGCAGGCCGAGGGCATGTTCGACAAGATGAATGGGGTTGGCGCGCACGAAGTTATCATCGAAACTCCCGACCACAACACCAGCCTGGCCATGCTGCCCTCGAAAAGAATCGAAGACGTGCTGTGGGCATTCCGGGACCGTATTCTTGATCTTAAGAAGGACCGGCGATTTAAATACATTCTGCTTTTCAAGAACCATGGAGAAGCCGCCGGAGCCTCGCTTGAGCATTCGCATTCGCAGCTGATTGCCTTGCCGATTCTGCCAATTTATGTGGTGGAGGAACTGCAGGGCGCGAAGCAGTATTACATCTACAAGGAACGGTGCGTTTTCTGCGACATCATCCGGCAGGATCTCGAGAGCGGTACCCGGGTGGTCGCGGAGAACGAGGATTTCGTAACCATGGCGCCGTATGCGCCGCGGTTTCCGTTTGAAACCTGGATTCTGCCGAAACGGCACGAGTCGGCTTTCGAGAACTCGTCGTCGCAGATGTTCGAAAACCTGGCGAAGGCGCTTAAACTGCTGCTGATGAAAGCCGACCGCGTGCTCGAAAATCCCCCCTACAACCTCGTGGTGCACTCTTCGCCGGTGCAGGATCCGACGAATGAGCACTACCACTGGCACATTGAATTCATGCCCAAGCTCACCAAGACGGCCGGGTTCGAATGGGGCACGGGCTTCTACATCAATCCCACTCCACCCGAAGAGGCAGCGAAATTTCTGCGCGAAGCGAGCGTGGAAGATGTGGCACCGCAGACGGTGGGGGCGCGGTAGGAGCGGCTCGACTCCTGGTGGTTCGCACCACCGGAATCTCCTCGGTTGTAGTGGTTGCTTTGCCCATGAATTTGCGCGGCAGGGCTACTCCAGCGCTTCCGGCTCGATTGAGATATTCTTCTCACCCTTTTCGCGCTTTTCCCAATACTTCTTCACCCAAGCCTCGTAGGTCTTGCCCGCAGCGGTATCGCGTCCGGTAAAAGCGATGCCGGCGATTTCGGAGTACGGGATAGCGGGCCGCTCGTTGCTCGAGGCGAGCATCAGACGGATGACGCAGTCGTTGAGAGTCTTGCCGATGCGGCGGTCGAAGAGATATCCAGCAACCTGTGTGCCATCCTTGCGTGTAATGGTGACATCGCCACGATAATCAAACGCCTTTTCGATGACTGCGCGAACGTTGGCATCGGTCGCCAACTCGGGGATCCAGCCCTGCAGATTTTCGCGCTCGACGCCGGGGACGACCTCGAGTTCATCGGCCGGGTGGGGCTGAGTTGGAGGATCGACGTGTGCCGCTGTCGGCACAGGGTGCGGTAGTGGCGGCTCGTGCCCATGTTCGCGGCCACTCATGCGTGGGTTTCTTCCACCTCTGAGGCGCTGTCAGAAACCGCATCGCCCTCGGAAGACGGCGTCCCAATCTGCACTAATGGATTGTGGGAATACACGGGACGCACCTGGCGATCGAGATCGGCGAGCGAGTCATTATCCGGGTAGAGCGAAAACGTTGCCTTCACCGTATCGATGAATCCGCGCAACGAGCCAAATGTGTCGTCCACCGAGGTCGGCTCGTAGCCGCAATGCACCATGCAGTTGGCGCACTGCGGATTGCCTGACTGAGTGCCGTAAGCATCCCAGTCGGTTGTTTCCATCAGCTCCTTGTATGATTCCGCGTAACCATCCTGCAGCAAATAGCAGGGCTTCTGCCAGCCGAACAGGCTATAGGTCGGCATGCCCCAGGGCGTACAGTTGTAGTCGCGCTTGCCCATCAGATATTCGAGAAAAAGCGGCGACTGGTTGAAGCGCCATTTCTTCTTGCGATTCGAAAGCATGGTTCGAAACAGGCGGCGGGTGCGGGCCCGCCCGAGAAAGTGCTTCTGGTCGGGCGCCTTGTCGTAGGAGTAGCCGGGCGAAAGCATCATGCTCTCCACGCCCAGTTCCATCATTTCGTCGAAAAAGCCGCGCACACTGTTGGGATCGGCGCCGTGAAACAGGGTCGTGTTCGTGGTTACTCGGAAGCCGGCCTTCACCGCCTCACGAATCCCATCCACGGCGATATCGTATCCTCCTTCGCGGCACACGGAAAAATCGTGGTGGTCGCGCTGCCCGTCCACGTGCACGGAAAAACTCAGGTATTTGCTCGGCGTAAAGAGGCCCAATTTTTCCTTGAGCAGCAGCGCATTCGTGCAGAGGTAGATATATTTCCTGCGAGCGACGAGGCCCTCGACGATCTCGGCAATCTGCGGATGCATCAACGGCTCGCCCCCTGGAATGGATACGATCGGCGCGCCGCATTCATCGACCGCCTGGAAGCACTCCTGCGGCGTCAGGTCTTTCTTCAGGATGTGGGCGGGGTACTGGATCTTGCCGCATCCGGCACAAGCCAGATTGCAGCGGAACAGCGGCTCGAGCATCAACACCAGCGGGTAGCGTTTGCGCCCGGCAAGTTTTTGCCGCAGCACATACGTCGCCACCGTCCACATCTGGGATACGGGAACAGCCATCACCCCTCCGAAAGGCTTATCTTTCTATGATACCGGATTCGCTGTGGGGATTCGATGGGGATTGCGGGACGGTAGTGGTTTGGATGGACCGGCTTACGCTGCGCGGCCCTGAGGACCCGTATTCCACAACGGCGCCAGAGTGCTGGACTTTGCAGCCGTCTATTTAGTCGCGATCAAGAATCTCGTCGATCGCAACCTTGCCGCCTTTTTCGACGACGATAACCTTGTGGACGGGCTTGAATCCCGTAAGTGTTATATCGACGACGTAGTTCCCCGGCCCCATCATGATTTCCACTGGCGACAGCTTATCGAGCAGACGTTGGTTGATGGCCACCTGCGCACCCTTTGGCTGGGTATGAATACTGACTGCACCCATGCCCGCCGTACTCTCCCCGCCACGTCCAAATAACTTGTTGAACTTGCCGACGGTTCGGATTTCATCGGCGTTACCGAGTGCCCTCAGAACCGGGGCATAGTGAAAATTCTGTCCCGGCCCGAGGTCGGCCATCGTCGTTTCATCCAGAAATCCCTGCTTTTTGAGCAGCACCGTGTGGCTGCCCTTCTCGACCGCGAACTGTGCCGGCGTGACCCGCCCGGTCACCTTGCCATCGAGTGTGATTTCGGCGCCCGCGGGACTACTGTTCACCACCACTAGCGCATTAATGGGAGCCAGGTGGATGACAACGGAAGACTTGCTGCCGGAAGCGATATCCACCGATCGCATTTCGGTCGTGTAGCCGCTCTTGCTCACCAACAAAATGTGCTTGCCGGGACTCAACCCCGTCAAGTCAAAGGGCGTGACCCACGAGGGGTCGCTTCTTCCATCGAGCTGAAACGGCGCGCCCTGTGGTGTGGAATCGACGAACGCTTGCCCGGGAATCACGACTGGTACAGGAGCCGGAGCGGGTGGCCGCTGGCTCTTCGCGCGACGCTGCCCAACCGCGCGAACTGTCATTGTCGGCTGCGCATCAACCGGCGGAATTGGCACTCGAATGGGCGCGGCGGACTTCTGAACTGGCACCGGAGCCGGCTGTGGCGCCGCGGGCTGTTGCGCGGTTGAGGCCTTGATCGGGCGGGGCGCAGCCGTCGAACCGTCGTCCTCGGAGTGCACGTGCAGAAACAATGCCACGGCAACAACCAGGATCACCGCCACCCCTCCCAAGGTCGAGAACAGAATTAAACGCGGCGGAATCGTCGCAACTTCCTTGAGCGCCCGGCGCGCAACTTGGCGCGGCTGAATCTTCGGCTTTTCCTCTTCCTTCTTTGTATCGGGCTTCGAATCGACGGCCAGAGCGACATCCGGCACGCTCGTCGGCGAGCTTTCACCGGATTCGGAAAGCGGAAGCGCCGTAAAGACAGGCTCCTTCAGCGGAGGGAGTTCGTCGATTTCAGAAAAACTTGATGTAGCTGCGCTGGCCGCGCCGCCAGCCATTAGCGGATCTACAGCTACGCGAGGCGAATAAGTTTCTGATTCCTCGTCGAGTGCAGCCGCGGAAAGGACTGGCTCGGGCGCGGCGGCAACGGATCCGTGATCTATTTTCGAAGGATTGTCGGGATCTTCAATCAGCCGCGCACCGGAAGTTGCAGCTCCTGTTGAACTGCGGCCGGCCTCGAGCGGAGAATTGGCCGGCGCACCGGCACACGAAGACGCCCCGGCCGCGGCTCTCATCGCCTGCGTTGGGACCGGCATAGAGGGGGGCAACATAGATTGCGGGGAAGCGGTCTGCGCCGAAACGGATGTGGACGGAACACTCGCCCTCACCTTATTTGGCGAAGTCGATGGCCGTTCGGAAGCGTTCGCCAGCGCCGATACGAACTTAGCGCTGGCCGCGGCTCGCGCTGCCGGATCGATTTTCGCGGCGGCGGCTGATGCCGTTTTCTTCGGCTCCGCCGTTGCTTTCTTGGAATTGTCTTTGCACTGCTCCAGATCTTCGACCAGGGCGCGCGCCGTCTGGTAGCGCCCGGCGGGATCCTTTGCAAGCGCCCTCATAATCACTGCGCTGACGCCCGCGTGAGCTTTTGGATTTACCGAGTCTGGCGCGGTCGGCATTTCGTTTTCGACCTGGCCGACCAGGACAACGGGATCTTCGGCAGCGAAGGCCTTCCGGCCCGCTACCATTTCGTAGAGAATCGTCCCCAAGGTGAACAAATTCGAACGCTGGTCGATTGCCTCTCCGCGAATCTGCTCGGGCGAACAATAAGGCATGAGCGGCCCCAGTCCGTTTCCCGACTCGGCGTGGATCAAACTCATGTTCGAGATGCCATAACCGAGAATCTTCACCAGGCCGTCCCACTGCACCATGATCTTGGCCGGTTCCAGGGACAGGTGCGCGACTCCGAGCGTATCCGCATACTCCAGTGCCGCGCATACCTGCCGGGAAATGTCGAGCAAATCCCAGATCGAAAAGCCTTCCTTGCGCGCCAGCATGGTCGCAATGCTGTTGCCCTGGATATACTCCATGGCAGCGCAAAACTGCCCCTCGATCTCGCCCGCCCCATAGAGCACGACGATGTTCTGGTTGGCCAGTTCGCGCGTGCGCTCGCCTTCGGCAAGCAATGTGTCTACGAAAACTTTCGCGCGCTCGCCCAGAGGCTGAAGACTCTGCGTCTTCAGCGCAACGATCTGGTTAGTTTTGCAATCTAATGCCTTATAAATGAGAGAGGTGCCCGATTTTGAGATTTCGCTTTGAATTTCAAATCGGCCGAACATCGTTGCCATTGCCATTGCCTCGCGGAGACAAGCCGTTCTACTTGTTCGATTGCGGCGATACGTTGGACAAAACCGCTTATAGGATAGCGTCGTCAACCCTACCAACGGGAGTTACGAAAGTACCTCCGCCTGTCCAGCAAAATCTGCGACTTGTGGAGACCAACCATCGGAAAGAATCGCTAGCCGGACTTGGGATGGAACACATCGGCCGCAGTTGTCCGCGCGGCGACTGTTGTTCTATCCTCAACTCTAACGTGGGGGTTTGCTGTACCGTCTCAAGTGTTGTCGTCGGACAATCGCAGGGCCTGGAGAGTCTCGATTTAGCATGACACTGACCCGCTTCGTAACCAAGAGCGCGTTTCGCAATCGCCGGCGCAGCGTCCTTACTGTGCTGAGCATCACTTTTTCGCTCCTGCTGCTCACGATGATGATGACGGTGTGGCGCTCTTTTTATATCGATCAGGGCACCGTCCAGGAGGCACAGCGCTTGGTCACGCGGCATCGCGTCTCGCTTACCGAGTCGATGCCGGCGTTTTACCGCGAAAAGATTCGCGCTATCCCCGGAGTCGTTGCTGTTGCTCCCAACAACTGGTTCGGCGGATTGTATATTGACGATAAGCCCGAACATTTCTTCGCCCAGTTTGGGACCGATCCCGACGAAATCTTCACCATTTTCACCGATGCCAAATTGCCTGCCGATCAACTGGCGGCCTGGCAGCACGACCGCGCCGGTTGCGTGGTTGACGATCAACTCGCCAAGAAATTCGGTTGGAAGCTTGGCGACCGAATTCACGTCAACGGAACGATCTATCCCGTCAATCTCGAACTCACGATTCGCGGAATCTTCCATGCTCCCCAACCCACATCGGCTATTTACTTCGATCAGAAATACGTCGAAGAGGCCGTCGCTTTCGCAAAAGGAGAGGCGGGTATGTTTGACATTCTCGTCGACGCTCCACAAAACGTCGCTCGCGTGGCAACGACCATCGACGATATGTTCCGCAACTCTCCTCAGCCCACGAAGACCGAATCCGAAAAGGCTTTCCAGCTCAGCTTCATCAATAGCATGGGCAATGTGAAAGCTTTCATCCTCAGCATCTGCTTCGCGGTTGTGTTTGCGACTCTGCTGGTGTCGGCCACCACCATGGCGATGTCCATACGCGAACGCACGCGGGAAGTAGCGGTCCTGAAGACGCTGGGCTTCACTCGCCGTTCAATCTTGCGTCTTTACCTTGGCG
Source organism: uncultured Acidobacteriaceae bacterium (assembly GCA_963791085.1). Taxonomy (GTDB): domain Bacteria; phylum Acidobacteriota; class Terriglobia; order Terriglobales; family Acidobacteriaceae; genus Acidiflorens. The sequence goes on from CAWBQG010000002.1 coordinate 591,418, forward strand.
AGGCGGTAATTGTCTCTCTAAGTGGAGGCGTTCTTGGCTGTCTGTTTGCGCTCCTCCTGATCTCTGTTCTTGCTCATGCGCCGGGTATGGGTATGTTTTTCGGCGGTATGAAGGTGACGCCTCCAACCTTGCTGCTGGCGATTTTCGTCGCGGGCGTCGTCGGATTGCTAAGCGCCATTTTCCCTGCGTATCATGCGGCTAAACTCGATATCGTGGAGGGCTTGCGCTACCTCGGCTAGCGAACGCATTATGGCGATTCCGCTCATTTACAACGTCCGCAACCTTAAACTTCGCAAGGGCCTCACGGTAATGACCGCGCTTGGCATTGCGCTGACCGTGACCACGGCGGTCTTCCTCATGGCTTTGCTGGCCGGGCTCGACAAAGCTTTCATGACCAGCGGTGATGCGCTGAACGTCCTGGTCATGCGCAAGGGCTCGAATGCGGAACTCTCTGGCGGTTTTGACGCGAGCCTTTTTCCGACTCTCAAGACTCTTCCCGGCATCGCCACCGATGGCCAGGGACAACCCCTCGCTTCCGGTGAATGGGTGGTCGTCGTGGTCCTGCCGCGCAAGGATGGAACGGGCGAAGTCAACGTTTCGGTGCGCGGCCTCATGCCCGCCGGTCTCTCCCTCCGTTTAGACGAGAAAGGCCCGAAGGGCCAGCCGAAGATGAAGTTGCTGGAGGGGCGCTGGTTTCAGACCGGTCAGCGTGAAGTCGTGGTTGGCAAGTCCGTCCACGACCGCTTTTCCGGCGCCAAGGTCGGCGACATGATGGATTTTGCCAAGGGCCAGTGGAAGGTCGTTGGCGTGTTCGACTCGGGCGGGACCGCCTACGACTCGGAAATCTGGGGTGACGTCAACCAAATCGCCGTAGATTTCGACCGCCAGGGAAACTACGCTTCCGTTTATCTTCGCGCCACCGACCCCATCGCCGCCGAGGCCCTCAAGAACCGCGTCAGCGACGATCAGCGGCTCAAACTCGACGGTTCGCTTGAAACCGAGTATTACGAAAAACAGACCAGCTCCGGTGGGGCTATTAAGTTCATCGGAACCATCGTTGCCATCATTATGGCCATCGGTTCCAGCTTTGCCGCGATGAATACGATGTATGCCGCGGTCGCTTATCGCTCGCGCGAGATCGCTACGTTGCGCATCATCGGATTCTCGCGACCCAGCATTCTTACATCGTTTGTCATTGAGGCCATTTTGCTCTCGCTGCTGGGAGCGCTTGTCGGCATTCTGCTCATTTTGCCATTCAACGGAATGACGACCGGAATCGGCAACTCGCTCACTTTCAGTGAAACCGTTTTCAGCATGCACCTGACCGCGCGAGTCATCATCACCGCTGTCGTCTTCGCCGTGGTTATGGGCCTGGCTGGGGGACTTGCTCCTGCCTGGCAAGCGGCCCGGCAGGATATATTAACGTCATTGCGCGCCTGAGTATGCCCGCCCGGACTGAGGAATTCGGGGGGCCTTCTCATTGCGTCCTTTGCGATGGCGGAATTCACACTCCGCTAACGCCGATGGCCTAGAATCTGTATCGCAGGTTCACCGCTGACATCGGACAGACTGAATGCCCATAGACACCAGACACGACGACCTCGAAAGCCTGCGCATCGACCATTCCCTGCGTGAGGGCGGAGCAGAACCGCCCGCCTGGTCGCGCCGCATCATCATTGGCGGGATTTCGGTTGTAGTTTTGCTCGGGCTCGTCGCGCTCGCCTACCGCGTTCTCGCTTCCACCACCGCTGAGGTCGAGGTTGTCCGCGCTACCGCCGAAGGCAGCGATGCCGCCGGGAGCACAGTCCTCTCCGCGAGCGGATACATCGTTGCGCATCACAAGATCAGCGTGAACTCGAAGGTTACCGGCCGCGTGGCCTGGATCGGCGTGGAAAAGGGCGACAAGGTGAAGGAAGGCCAGGTTCTTGTCCGCCTTGAAGACGAAGAATTCCGAGCCATGTATGAGCAGGCGCGCGGGGCGTGGGAAAGCGCCAAGGCTCGCCTGGCCGAAGCGGAACACGGATCACGCCCCGAAGAAATCGAGCAGGCCGACCACAATTTGGCCGAGGCCCGCGCCACCGCCGCCAACGACAAGGTCACACTCGATCGAACTCGCGATCTGTTTACTCAGGGCGTAGTTTCAAAGCAAAACCTGGACGACGCGCAGGCCCGCTACGACGCCGATCAGCAACGCGCGAATTCGCTGGAACAGGCCTCCCGCCTCATGAAACTCGGCCCGCGCGTCGAGGAAATCGATCGCGTCCGCGCCGATACCGCACAGGCCAAGGGGCAGATGGATTACGCCAAGTCGCAACTTGACGCGACCATTATTCGCGCTCCGGTCACCGGCACGATTCTCGAACGCACAGCAGAAAAGGGTGAGCTTGTCACCGCACAGTTTGCGAGCGGTGCCGAAGGTGGTCCGCGCGGCTCCGTCGTCGCGCTTGCCGACCTCAACGATATTCAGGTCGAGCTCGACATCGCGCAGGACGATTTCGCCAAGCTCTCGCCCCACCAGGAAGGTATTGTTACGCTCGACGCCTTCCGAGACCGCTCCTACAAAGGCGAGATCGCCGAAATGTCGCCCGAGGCAAACCGTCAGAAGGCGACCGTCCAGGTTAAGGTGCAGATCTTGCAGCCCGATTCGTATCTCCGGCCGGAAATGAATGCGACCGTGCAGTTCAAGGCTCCGGCAAACAGAGAAGACAAGGCCAACGCCAAACAGGCTTTCGTTTTTGTCCCCACTGCGGCGCTGCGCGACAAGGACGGCTCTAAGTTCGTCTTCATCGCTTTCAACGGCAAGGCCGTCCGCCGCGACGTGCACGTGCAGGGTCAGCGGTCCGGCGGATACCTGGTGGACTCGCTGGTTGGCGGAGAAAGCATCATTACCGCCGCGCCCGCAAATCTAGAGGATGGGCAAAAAATTCGCATCAAGGGGCAATCATGAGCGCTGCAACAAATCTTCCCGCGCAGCACGCCGCGAACGGCAAGGTCGTTCAGGCGCGCGGCGTCAGCAAAATCTTCAAGCGCGACGCGTTTGAAGTCACCGCGCTCGACAACGTTACCATTGACATCGCCAATGGCGAGTTTCTCGCGCTCATGGGGCCGTCCGGCTCGGGCAAGACCACCCTGCTCAATATGATCGCCGCCATTGACCGCCCGACTTCCGGTGATTTGCTCGTCATGGGCGAAAACGTCTTCAAGCTCGACGATGGCCAGTCCGCACGCTGGCGAAATACGCATGTCGGCTACGTATTTCAAACGTTTAATCTTATCCCCGTGCTGACGGCGTTCGAAAATGTGGAACTGCCACTGCTGCTCACCAAGATGACTCCGCAACAGCGTCGCGATCACGTCATGACTGCACTCAAACTCGTGGGGCTGGAAGAGCGTGTCCACCATCTGCCCAAGCAATTATCCGGCGGTCAGGAACAGCGTGTCGCCATCGCCCGCGCGATCGTCAGCGATCCCACGCTGATTCTCGCCGACGAGCCAACCGGCGACCTCGACAGCCACTCCGCCACGGAAATTTTGGAAATCCTCAGGAAACTGAACGAGGGCTTCCGCAAGACAATCATCATGGTGACGCACGACCCGCACGCCGCCAGCTACGCACACGTCACGCGCCATCTGGAGAAGGGCCAGCTATTGGCCGCTTAGGATTTAAGACGGTACGAAAAAGACGTGACGAGCAGGTCCCTGCCCTTTCGCCGTGCTCAGGATTGGAATGACAAACTGCACAAAAGCCTACGCCGGAATGCGCTCCGCGAACGTGTTGGCTGCTTGCGCCGGTTCGCTTACCCACTCCCACACGCGCCGCCCGCGATCATTAGTCAGGCTCCGGGCCTCGCCATAATCCACCAGTCGGTTTAGAACCGTGGTCACTGAAGCCAGTGGGTCTTTATGCCGTGCAAGAATCGCCGGCGCCTGCCGCTCCAGTTCTGCGCACATTTCGCGCGCTCCCAATGGCCGACGGACTTCCATCAGCACTCTCCGGCACGCTTTCGTGAATCCGGGCTGGCGTCCATTTGGCTTGCGATCGATCAGTTCCAGCAAATCGTCGCCCAGCGCCTCGTCACCAAAAAGATTTGCCAGTCCGGCGATCGTCTGCTTCACCGTCCCGATCCGCTTCATGATTTCTGCCCGCTGCCGCAGCAACTGCCGCAGTTCTTCATGCGCCGCTTTTACCACCTGATGCACCGGGACCTCGCTTCCCAGTCCGGTCAATTCGTGCAAGCCTTCATCAAGATTTTTCCCAACGTCCATAAACCCTCCATGCAACAGGTGAAGCGACTCCTCCCACTCACTTAGATACGGCGACGCGCCCGAGTGGGTTCCCAAGAAATCTCGGAGCGACGTTATTTTGCTGTAGGGCAACGGACACCCCAAGCGCCGGCCTATTCTTGTTGGACGCATTGGGGCTGGAAAAGGAAGCATTGATGCCGGGCGTCATTTTGCTGTTCGCAGGCGGCTTTCGGAAAACGGCCGCAGCCAGACGCGATCAGGAGCACGGATCCAGAGGCCGGCGGCTGGGTACTGCCCTTATCCCATCACAGTTGTGTGCTCGGGCTTAACCTTGTAGAGTACGCGCACTTCGCCTGGCTGCCCATATGGGTACTTATCCGCTCCCAGATACTTCTTCGCCATTTTGTCGATGTGCTTGTCGGCGCCCTCTTCGGTAATCTCCACTACCTTGCCGCGAATTTCCAGATAGCGATAAGGATTGTCGGGGTCGACCACCGCCAGCGCGACGCGCGGATCGCGCCGCACGTTCTTGTCTTTCTGCCGTCCTTTCGCCGAGTTGAAAATCACGTACTCGCCATCGAAGTCGCACCACACCGGCGTAACCTGCGGACGCCCGTCCGGCATCAGCGTCCCAAGGCTCGCAAAAGCGCGCTTCTGAAAAAGATCGCGGTATTTCTCCGGAATCACATTCGACATTTGGTAACGTCTCCTCGACGATGAATTCGCCGCCCCCGATTATATTCGCTCAGAGCAGCGCAGGGACGAGGCTGCCTCGTACCCTTCGAAGTATCGCCCTCCCATCCCAGCACCATCTCTTAGCGTTCCGCTACAATGTTGTGCTCAAAAAGAGTTGACGCGTATTATGCGAGGGCCGTCTATCGGAGAAGATGGCCGCGCGGGTCGCGTTATCGACAATCTAGAGCAAGACCTGTCGTTCATGGAGAAACGTGATGACCTTTGCCGCCAACAGCAGGAATCCGCGCCGGTCTCATAGTTATCGGGGATGTACTCTTCTAGTCTGCTCCGTTCTCTTTCTTCTCGGCGTGCAATTCCTTGTTGCACAATCCCCGGCTCCGCAACCCCCGCCGACCGTCGTATTCATGACTGACTTTGGCATCGTCGACGACTCGGTTGCTCTCTGCAAAGGTGTAATGTATGGCATCGCACCCGATCTGCGTATCGTCGATCTGACCCACCAGGTGACTGCCTTTTCCATTGCCGATGGCGCCCGCTTTTTGTTTGGCGCTTCGCCCTACTTTCCCTCCGGGACCGTCTTCGTCGCCGTCGTCGATCCCACGGTCGGCAGTACGCGCAAAGCGATCATCGTCAAATCCAAGCGTGGCCAGTTCTTCGTGCTCCCCGATAACGGACTGATCACCATGGTGGCCGACCGCGACGGGGTTGAGAGCATTCGGGAAATCGCCAACCCCGACTGGATGATCGGCGCCAAGGTTTCTTCGACGTTCCATGGTCGCGACATCTTCTCGCCGGTCGGCGCTCATCTGGCGCGCGGCGACGATTGGGCTCAGGTCGGCCCCGAACTCAAGCAGTTCGTGCGCCTCGAACTGCACCCGGCCACACTCGACGATCGCGGACTCGCCGGTGAAGTCATCGCCCTCGACGGGCCCTTCGGCAACCTGGTCACCAACATCAGCGCCGAAGATTTCCTCAAACTCGGCTACCAGCGCGGCGACTCGTTAAAAGTCACGATCGCCGGCCGCGACATCCCAATGCCGTTCGTCAAGACTTTTAGCGACGTCCCACTCAAGCAACCGCTGCTTTATATCGACTCCCGCGGACGCGCCAGCTTCGCGCTCAACCAGAGCAGTTTTGCGGCCACCTATAACATTCAGCCGCCGCAGCCGATTTTCATCCCGCGTAAGGGGCATGAATGAAATGATCTCGACTCAAGGAACCACTCTTATGCGCCGTCTCACCATCGCCCGCTCCCTGGCCATCGTCACCACTCTGTCCGTCCTTTTGTTCACCCATGCATTCGCGCAAAGCTTCCGTGGATCGATCCGAGGCACAGTCACCGACCCGAGTGGCGGCGTCCTGCCGAATGCGAAAGTCACCGCCAGGAACATTGCCACTGGCCTGCAACGTGAGGCCAGCACCGGACCGGACGGCGGGTATGTAATCGCCGAACTTCCGGCCGGAGAGTACACGGTCACGGCGCAAGCTGCGCAACTATCGCCCACTGCGCAAAATGTGCAGGTTAACGTGGGACTCGACACCACGGCAAACTTCGATTTGTCGAGCATGCAAAAGGTCACTCAGCAGGTCGTGGTCACAGCAGAGAATGTTCCGCTCGTCGAAACCAGCCGCGACGTGCTCGGCCAGATTGTCGAGCGTCGCCTGGTCAACGAGCTTCCACTCAACGGCCGCGACTTTGGCAAACTGGTTGCCCTGGTTCCGGGAACAACCGTTGATCCCTCCGGAGTCGCCGGAACCGAGAGCGGCTTTGGCCAGTTCAACATCAACGGCAACCGCGACCGCTCGAACAACTACACCCTCGATGGCACCGACAACAACGACCCGTTCTTCAACAACTCGGCGTTGAACCAGACGGGTATCGGCGGCGCACCGGCCTCGCTGCTACCCGTCGAGGCGATTCAGGAGTTCAATCTTGAATCCCAGTTCGGCGCCGAATACGGCCGCAACAGTGGATCGGTCGTCAACATCATCACGCGCTCTGGCACGAATCACCTGCACGGCTCTGCCTATGAGTTCCTGCGCAACAGCGGACTGGACGCGCGCAACTTCTTCAATACCGAGTCCCGCAAGACGGTTTTCCAGAACAACAGTTTCGGCGCCTCATTGGGCGGCCCGATCATCAAGGACAAAACTTTCTTCTTCGGCGCCTACGAAGGCGAGCGTGAGAACGTGGGTTCCGACTTCCTGCTTTTTGTTCCCACTCAATCCGAGATCGCCCAAGCCCGCACCATCGCCCAAGGCATTAACTCCGGCGGAGTCATCAATCCCGGCCTCGATGCCATCCTCTCGTTCTACCCGCAGAGCAACGTCAACCAGCTACCCGGCCTCGTGCAAGATACAAATAACGGCGACTACCTGATCGCCAAGATCGACCACAGTATTTCCAGCAACGAACTCGTCACTGGCCGCTACGCCTTCGCGCGCAACTATCAGGTGTTCCCCTTCGGCTCGCCCGGGGGCTACGGCACCGGCTCTCGACTCGCAGCCTTTGCGCAAACCTCGCCAAGCCGTATTCAGGTTCTTTCCCTCAGCCTGCTTTCCACGCTGTCATCCTCCCGCATCAACGAAGTTCGTTTCGGCTACAGCCGCTACACCACCTCGTTCAGTTCGCTCAATGCCAACTGGAATCCCGCAAACTACGGGCTGAACTTCGGCACCGGCAAGCTTGGCCTGCCTGAATTTGACTTCACGGGAATCGAGAACCTCGGCGCCATTGGGTACAGCGTCCCGCGCGGCCGGACCAGCCAGAGCTTCCAGATCCTCGACAATTTCACCTGGATCGTCGGCAAGCATACGTGGAAATTCGGTGGCGAGTTCCGCCGCGCCTCCATCAGCAACTTCAACGACAATCTGGAGCGCGGCATTTACCAGTTCACGGCCGGCGTGGGGTTGAGCAGTGATCCCATCGTCGACTCGCTCGCTGATTTCTATACCGGCGGAACCGCCGACCTGCAGTCCTGTTGCTCTTCCGAATCAGTTGACACCGGCAACACTCAGCGCACCACTCGCAATAACGGTTTCAGTTTCTTCGCGCAAGACGACTATCGCCTCGCGCCTAAGTTCACGCTCAACTTCGGGCTGCGCTGGGAATACTTTGGTCCGCTGAGCGAAGCGAACAATCTGCTCTCCAATTACAACGCTGCCGACAGCAACCTCGATATGGTCGGTACCAACGGCCTGAACGGCCTTTACAATCGCGACCTCCATGACTTCGGCCCGCGCATCGGCTTTGCCTGGAATGCGCTCACGAACACGGTGATCCGCGGAGGTTATGGCGTCTACTACGATTACATCCCGCAGGACATCTTTATCGCCAATTTCACCAACTCCGCCGGCGTTGCTACCAATCCCGTTGGGCCCAAAGCGGTTCTGCCGATGATTTTCAACCCTAACGCTTTCATCGGGACCGACACCGTTGACCCGATCGAGAGTGTGGCTACCAGCGGTCCGTATGACATTTTTCTTGTGCCGCGCAGCTTCCACACTCCCTACGTTCAGAATTTCAATCTCAACGTCCAGCAGCAACTCGGCTCGCACGCTTCGTTTGAAGTCGGCTATATCGGCAGCAAAGGAACCAAGCTCGTTCGCCTCACAGATCTCAACGAGCCCGACGCCAACGATGTCCGCCCCAACCCCAACTTCAACGCCATGGACGAGCTCGGTCCCCTCAGTTCCTCTAACTACAACTCGCTGCAGACCACGCTGCGCCTGGCGAACAATCATCGCGTCTCCGGCTTTGTCACCTATAACTTTTCCAAGTCGCTCGACGACGCCTCCGATGGGATTGACTTCGCTCCCGGCGCGGCGTTCCCGCAGGATCCGTCGAACCTGAGAGCCGAGCACGGACCCTCGACGTTCGATACCAAGCACCGCTTTACCGGCGCTGTGAACTACGATGTCCCGCCGTTCCACTCCCTCGGAAAATTCGGCTCAGGATGGCAGCTCAACTGGATTGCCAGCTTGCAGAGCGGACGCCCCATCCCGATCGATCTCTCAAGCGACACCAGCGGACGCTACTACTACAATCAGCGCCCTAACATCATCCCCGGCGTCGATCCCATCATCCACAACTGGAACGCGACCACCGGTTATCTGAATCTGAATGCGTTTGTGCAGCCGGCTTTCGGAACCTTCGGTGACCTGGGCCGAGATGCGATCTACGGCCCGGGCTACAAGAATCTTGATTTCTCCGTCACCAAGAACACGCAAATGACGGAGCACGTGAATTTGCAGCTGCGGGCAGAATTCTTCAATATCCTCAACCATCCAAACTTCGCGCAGCCAACGCACGCGCTCGTCCCTGGATTCGTCGACAATGGAACGCCCGGAAATCCCGACATTGTCCCGAATCCATTTCCCGGGGGCGGCGCGCTTACTCAAACTCCTGATGTGGCGCAGACCAACCCAGGCTTGGGCGGCGGCGGCCCAAGAGTAGTGCAGTTGGCATTAAAGGTGGTGTTTTAGAATTCGGCCGCGATTCGCGGTAGGAGTGCCCGCAGTAGCGCGATGAATTGTCCCATGACCCGCCGGCCGGTTGCCAGCACTTCTTCGTGGTCGAGCGGTTGGTCCAGAATTCCGGCCGCCATGTTGGTTACGCATGAGATGGCGAGCAGTTCCATCCCCATGTGCCGGGCGGCAATCGCCTCGGGCACGGTCGACATGCCGACCAAGTCGGCGCCAATGGTGCGCAGAAAACGAATCTCCGCCGGCGTCTCGTAACTCGGCCCGACCAGCGCCGCATACACGCCCTCGTGAGGCGTGATTGAATTCTTCCGAGCCTCATCGAGCGCGATTTCACGGAAACGCTTCGAGTAGGTGTAGGTCATATCCGGAAAGCGGTGGCCGAAGCGCTCGTCATTTGCGCCCGTGAGCGGATTCTGCCCCTGCAGATTGATATGGTCACGAAGAATGACTAGCGCGCCTTGCCCATAGGCGGTGTTGATTCCGCCCGCGGCGTTGGTGAGGATGAGGGCGCGAACACCCATGCGGCCGAGCACGCGCGTCGGAAACGCAACTTCGGCTGCCGAGTAGCCTTCGTAAAGATGCACTCGTCCCTGCATGACGGCGACAGGCACCGAACCCGACTTGCCGATAACAAGCTGGCCGGCATGGCCGATGGCCGTGGATCGCGGGAAGGACGGAATCTGAGCGTAGGGGATGCGGACAGCTTCCGACAGGTCATCGGCAAAAGAGCCGAGGCCAGAGCCGAGGACGAGCCCGATCTTCGGCCGCAGAGGGACCTGCGAATGAATGAAAGCGGCGGCAGATTCAGCGCGCGTGAAAAGATCGGGAGTCATAAACAAACACTCTCATGAACACAAATTGTCATCCTGAGCGAAGCGAAGGACCCATGCATTTGCCGGCAGCGGAACAATGCACAGATGTTTCGCTGCTCTCAACATGACACGACTTCAAGACTCGGCACTCAGAACTTCGCCTCGAATTCGGCAAACGCCTTTTCCAGTTGCCACTGCACTCGCGCGCGTTCGTTCGCTTCAAGGAACTTGCCGCACTTTAGCGTCGGAGTTTCGGCCAATGATTTTCCTTCTTCGCACGCTTCGGCACTCCGCCGCTCGCCGGCATCGCTCCGCAAACCTGCGCCCGGAATAAAGCTGTGCTCCAGGCTCGCGCGCGCCATGCGTTTCAGATCGGCATACGACAAGTTGTACGTCTCGACTGCACGCAGGTATTCGTGCGTCATGTCGCCGCGGGCCACGCCTTGATCGTCGGTCGCAAGCGCCACCGGAACTCCGTACTTCATGTAAGTCGGCAACGGATGACGGTCTCCGGTCACGCCGAGGATCATTTCATTGGAGGTCAGGCAAATCTCAACCAGCACCCGCTTTTTCGCCATTTCCTGGAGCAAGCCGATTGGATCGTCCTCATTCATAACGGCAACGCCATGGCCGATGCGCTCGGCGCCCGCGCGCTCAATCGACTCGCGAATGTGAAAGCGCAGCCCTTCCGGCGGAACGAGGCCTATGGCCAGTTCGTCCGCGTGCAGCGAAATGTGTGTCGCCGGATAAGACTTATGCAGCGCCTCGATGATCCGCATGTGCAGATCGAAATCGTGCATCGGCACGTACCAATCCTCGGGCATTACTAGGTTGAACCCAACAAACCGCGGATCGGCCTTCGACAGCTCAAAGCCCAGCAGGATCTGGGCAAACACCTGCTCTCGCGGCAATCCGCGCAGGACCTGGTACAGATAATGAATCGTGACCTTGCATCCCGGATCGGGCATTGGATTTGCCGTCCCGCAATGCAGCACTTGTTTCTTGCGCGCTTCGTCGGCATCGGTTTGTGCGCGAACCGAAGCCACGATATCGCTCATGCCTCCGGTAAGCAGCTTGTCGCGGAAGCGGGCGAAATCCTCGTCCCAACCGGTTCTTGTTCCCAGAATCGCGGCTTGTCCGCCGTCGGCCGTGTGCATCAGTTCGACGTATTGCAGGTGGTCTTCCGCTGCTCTCGCGGCTACTTCGGCGAACGCTTCGCCCGTGTGCTTCTCAAACGCGGGACCAAACTTCTCGAACGTTTCAAAGAAGTGGTCGTGGCCCGACTCCTCCTCGCGATGCCAGTTGCGCATCGACCATGCGTCTATGAGTTGGTCGTAGAGGATGTGGTCCTGATATGCGCAGCGCACCGAGGGTTTCGGCTTATAGGGTTCGCAGGAGTCGCACGCGGCATGAATCAGCTTGGAAGTAGCACGATCTACGCACAGCGCGCTCTCCGATGCCCAGTCGATCATGCTCTCGGCGTAGATCGCTCCGGCGAGGTGAACGTGCAAATCGCCTCCCTTGGGCATTTGTTGCAGAAAAGCCAGCAGCAATCCAGGTTGGCTCCGCACGGACTCCATGTACTTCGCGGTCTTTTCCTCTGGGCTTTGGGCGGCGCAGCATACCGCGAGAACGCACATCGCCGCAGCAAGTCGAACAAGTCGCATCGCCAAAACGACCTCCTATCGGGAAAGCCAGCATTGTAAATGGACCAGCCGCAATGGCGTACAAGGAAGCAAATGCCGCAGTGGGATTGCTTTTTTGCCGGATTTGCACAAGCCTTGAGCGCACTCTCGCGGTGTGTCTATGGGGTCGAAGTCTGTGGAACCGGCTAAATATCGCATGCATATTGGGGATTTGCGGTTGCGTCTGCCGACTGCACACTTTTCGCATCACCCACCTGTGGAGAGGCTGCACTTGACTGATAGAACGAGGGTTAGGGATCGGTGAATTTGATTGACGATAAAAATGGGAATGGTAAAAACATAATCGTTCTTTGACACGTTCTGAAGTTTACCCGGTTGGTGCAAAGTCCGGGGCTCAAGCGTAGTCACTCAAACGGCCGCGAGGTTCAGTTTGAGAGGGCGAGCAAGGGTCAAATGCTGAGCGCTGGTTGAGGCGAACAGGAACTAATGTCGAAGGCAGGATAGAGTCCCGAGGCGTTGGACTGATTTATCCGGTTGGCGGTGAGCCCGGAGCCCGAGCAAGATCGGCTTACAATGCACCCGCAAGGGAGTTGTAGGAATAAGGTCAGCAAGGGTCTAAACGCGAGCTACTGGCCGAGAGGAATGAGTTCAACATCACCTCGGGACTCTTTATTCGTAGGTTAAAACCCGCCTCAAATACCCCACAAATCCAAGCCAGGCAACACTCAATAGCCGCTTCGAAAGTGGCAATCCCAATCTGTTTCTTTCAGCCTTTCTCCACTTCGTAGTACTTACCGTTGGCTTCGGTACCCATGACGGCAAAGTCGCACTTCGACGCCTGCAAAGGGTCGGTCTTAAAGGTGAAATCGATCGACGGCACACGAATTGTGGCCTCGAGCTGTGCACTTGCCAGGAAGCCTTCGAACCGGTATTGCCGCGTCGGGTCTTCGTACTTTGCCGGGTAGTCAGTTGACTGGAAGACCAGTTTGAAATCCATGAATGCCGGAGTTGTTTCCGCATCCAACGCCGGCCAACGGGGCTGGTCAACGATAGGCACTTCGGTCATCTGGAGCGTAGCCGTTTTGCCGTCCGCACTGAAGATAAGGTCAGTAGGGGGTACCGCCGTGACCCAATACAACCCTTCCAGAGAGATGGGTGGATGGAAATCATGAATCTGGTTCGCAGGGACCGCCGGTCCCTTGAATATCGTGAATCAGGTGTGTGCAAAGATGGCTTTCTGTGCCTGCCGCGCTGCCCAGTATTCACCCGCCATGTAGCTATAGTCAGTCGTCAGCGTGCCCCAGGCGAGGCGGCTCCCCTTATTATCTGTACCCATGCCGTGAAAGCCGTTGCAACGTGCTAGCTTTCCTTTGAAGTGATAAATGTTTGATAGTTCGGCGTTCGGTCCCGCTGCCTGGTTGTGACTGCCGTTCTTGTCGAGCCATGGAATGGGATACGGGCAATGTCCTCCGTTGGCTGGCGCGTGATTCTGCGGGATCGCCGGAGCACACTGCTGGGGCGAGGATTGCGCCCGAAGCATCCGCCCGGACAACGAAGTGGCAAGGAGAGAAGCGGCGCCAAGCTTCAGCAAACGTCGCCGATCCGGTTCCAGATCCGAGAGGTCATTGCAACGCTGCCCATTGACGCCCGTAAGCTTCGCATCGAGACCAAGTTTCATAATTTGCCCCACGGTGGATCATGATCAAGGTTCGTATCTTAGCGCAAATTACAGGGCACGGTCGCACTTACTTATGTGAGACAGCCGAGGACCTCTATGATCCTCTGGGTGGAGGATCTCATCTGTAGGGGCAGTCATTTTGAGGGGATTCAAGAGACACCCAATTTGGTTCGGAACGCCGAGCGAATGGTCCCACGTGCCCGCCCGACCCTACAGTGGTATATTCCCGTGCTTCTTGGGCGGGTTCTTGTCGCTTTTGGTCTCTAGCATCTCCAGCGCCTGGATCAGCTTCTTGCGCGTTTCTCTTGGCTGGATTACTGCGTCGAGAAATCCGCGGTCGGCGGCTATGTAGGGGTTGGCGAAGCGGTCGCGGAATTCTTCGATCTTCTCCTGACGGAGCTTTTCGCGCTCGGAGAGAACGGCGCTGGTTTGTGAGGCATTTGCCTGCGCGGGCGGGGCGCCCGCGTCTCCATTTTTTACCGCGTCAAGTTCACGCTTGTAGACGATATCCACCGCGCCTTCCGGTCCCATGACTGCGATCTCGGCGGTTGGCCAGGCATAATTCACGTCCGTGCGGATGTGCTTGGACGCCATGACGCAATACGCGCCGCCGTAGGCCTTGCGCGTGATGACCGTCACCTTGGGCACGGTGGCTTCGGCGAAGGCAAAAAGCAGCTTCGCTCCGTGCTTGATGATGCCGCCGTATTCCTGCTGAGTGCCGGGGAGGAAGCCGGGCACATCTTCAAAGGTAACCAGCGGGATGTTGAAGCAGTCGCAGAAGCGCACGAAGCGCGCGCCTTTGACCGAGGCGTTGATGTCGAGCGTCCCGGCCAGCATGGCGGGCTGGTTGGCGACGATGCCAACTGATCTTCCATTCAGGCGCGCGAATCCGACGACGATATTTTTCGCGTAGTGCTCGTGGATCTCGAAGAAGTAGCCGTCATCGACGACAGTCGTAATCACGTCCTTCATGTCGTAGGGCATGTTCGACTGCTCGGGAATGAGCGTATCGAGTTTCGAATCGACGCGATCAATCGGGTCGGTGCACGGCTTGCGCGGCGGGTCTTCCAGATTGTTCGAGGGAATGAAGCTCAGCAGCTCGCGCACCATGGAAAGGCATTCGGCATCGTCGCGGCAGAGAAAATGCGCCACGCCGGAAGTTTCGTTGTGGGTGTGCGCTCCGCCGAGTTCGTCTTTTGTTACTTCCTCGTGCGTGACGGTTTTGATCACGTCGGGGCCGGTGATGAACATGTACGAGGTCTGGTCGACCATCAGGATGAAATCGGTAATGGCGGGCGAATAGACGGCGCCGCCGGCGCACGGGCCCATGATGGCGGAAATCTGCGGCACTACGCCGCTATACAGTGTGTTGCGGAGAAAAATGTCGGCGTAACCGGCTAGCGACATGACGCCTTCCTGAATGCGTGCGCCGCCGGAATCGTTGAGTCCGATGACGGGCGCGCCCATTTTGGCGGCGAGGTCCATGATTTTGACGATCTTGAGGGCGTTGGTCTCGGAGAGCGAGCCGCCGAAGACGGTAAAATCCTGCGCGAAGACAAAGACGAGCCGGCCTTCGACGCGGCCGTAGCCGGTGATGAAGCCGTCGCCGTAAACCTTCTGGTCTTCCATGCCGAAATCGTGACAGCGGTGCGTGCGCAGCTTGTCGGTCTCTTCGAAGGTGCCTTCATCGAGCAGAAATTCGACGCGCTCGCGGGCCGACATTTTGCCTTCTTTGTGCTGGCGCTCGCGGCGCTTGGCTCCGCCGCCTTCTTCGGCAAGTTGGTCGCGTTTCTTCAGTTCGGCAATTTTCTCTTCGAGTTTCATAGCGTGACATTATAGGCGAGCAGGAAAACATTGGCGTGTGACGAATGCACAGCGCGTTGTGACGGGCGAACGGGGGACAGAGAGTCGTTCGTCGTTCGTCGTTCGCTTTTCGCTGTCGGCGACGCTGGCCTACCGGGCGGCTGTCGCGTCGAACAGGTTCAGAAACTCGACTTTCTTCTCGGGCGGGAGGAACGAGGCTTCGAAGGAATTGCGAGCTAGCTCGCGCAGGTGATCGTCAGTGAAGCCGAAATGTTCCTGAACGAGCCGATATTCCTCGACAAGGGACGTGCGAAACATGGCCGGGTCGTCCGAGTTGAGAGTCAGCATGAGCCCCTCATCGAAATAGCGGCGCACGGGGTGTTGCGCGAGTTCGGCGCAGCATCCGGTGCGGAGGTTGCTGGTCACGCAAACTTCGACCGGGATCTGCCGTTCGGCGAGTTCTTCCATCAGTTCAGGGTCCCGGCCCGCGGTGAGGCCGTGGCCGATGCGCTCGGCTTTCAGGTTCAGCGCGCCCCAGATCGATTCCGGCCCGGCGCTTTCTCCGGCGTGGGCAACGAGATGCAAGCCCTGATCAGCGGCGCGCGCGAACACCTCCGGAAAAAGTTCGGGAGGTCCTTTGAGTTCGTCGCCGCCGATGCCAAAGGCCACGACGTTGCGGTCGCGGAACTGAATGGCAAGGTCGAGCACGGATTGTGCTTTCTCTGCGCCGAATTGGCGGATGGCGTCGAAAATCCAGGCGAGTGAAATGCCGAAGTCTCTTTCGCCGCGCTGGCGGCCGCGTTCCAGGCTTTCGAAAATCGCAGGAAAATCCTGCTTTCGCCATAGGCAGACGCCGACAGAGACCGTGACTTCAGCATGCAGCACATTCTGCGCTTTCAGCCACTCCATCAACCGGTAGACGATCAGTTCGTAGTCGTCGGAGGTCCGCAGGTGCGCGGTGACATCCTTGAAGGCGACGAGAAATCCGGCAAAATTGGCGAAGCTGTAGAGTTGCTCAACCTCGGCCAGGGTGGCGCCCTCCATGCCGTGGCGCTGCCGGAGCTCAAGCAGCGTGGCGGGGGCGATCGAACCTTCGAGGTGGAGATGAAGCTCGGCCTTGGGCAGCGCAAGGAGGAATGACGAGGGCTCGGGGAACATGGAACCATTCTAAATCGAGCCATCGTGTGATCGCGGCACCGGTCCATCTGACTTCAAAATCAGAACCCAGCCTACCCAAATGTCCGGATCACCCAATAACCCGATTCTTCTTGCAGAACTCACTGTGGTGGCGGCTGTAGAAAATGTAGATCATCAGCCCAATGGCCAGCCAGACAACGAATCGCAGCCAGGTGATCAGCGTCAGGCCGAACATCAGGCCGCCGCAGAACAACACCGACAGAAGCGGGAACCAGGGCACGAAGGGCACGCGGAAGGCGCGCTTGCGGTCCGGTTGCCTGCGGCGAAGAAAGATCACGCCCAGCGACACCAGCACGAAGGCAAACAGCGTTCCAATGTTGGCAAGGTCGGCCGCATCGCCGATATCCACCAGGCCGGCGGGGATTCCGACGGCGAAGCAGGCGATCCAGGTGGACCAGTGCGGTGTTTTGTATTTCGGATGTACCGCCGAGAACAGCTTCGGGAGCAATCCGTCGCGCGACATGGCGTACCAGATGCGCGCCTGCCCGTACTGGAACACGAGCAACGAAGAGATCATTCCGGTCAGCGCGCCGATCACGATGACGGAGCGGAAGAACGGATGCACGCCGAGATACTTCATCGCGTAGGCGACGGGGGCTTCAGCGGCTTCTCCCGAAACAAAAGTCGTGTATCGCATCATGCCCAGCAGCACGACCGCGACGCCGACATAAAGCAGCGTGCAGACGACGAGAGACATGATGATGCCGAACGGCAGGTCCTTCTGCGGATTGCGCGACTCCTCGGCTGCGGTCGAGACGGAGTCAAATCCGATGTAGGTGAAGAAGACGATTGCGCCTCCGGTCACGATTCCGGCAAAGCCAGAGGGCGCGAAAGGACGCCAGTTCGCGGGCTTCACCAACATTCCGCCGACGACGAGGAAAGTCAGGATGGCGCCAATCTTGACCGCCACCATGATGTTGTTGGTCTCGGCCGATTCCTTCACGCCGCGCACCAGCAGCAGCGTGAGAATAAAGACAATGAGGAAGCCAGGCAGGTTGAAGTAAGCGCCCGTCCACTGCCCGCTCGCCCAGACCGGGCTGGCCCATTTATCCGGCAGGTTGAGGCCGAAGGCGGCCAGTTGTGCTTTCGTATAGCCGGCAAAACCCACGGCCACGGCGACGTTCGAGACCACGTATTCGAGGATCAGGTCCCAGCCGATGATCCAGGCGAAGATTTCGCCGAGCGTGGCGTATGAATAGGTGTAGGCGCTGCCCGCAATCGGGATCATCGACGCCAACTCCGCGTAGCACAACCCGGCGAAGCTGCACGCAACCGCTACCAGAAGAAACGAAATCGCTATCGAAGGCCCTGCCGGAGGACGCCCATGCATCAAGGCTCCTGCCGTGCTGCCCGTGCGCAGGAAACTCACGATCAGGTCGAGCGCCTGCGCATGCAGGATGGATGGCGCCTGGAAGTACTCGCCGGCAGCCGCAGTGCCGGTAAGTATAAAAATGCCCGAACCGATGATGGCGCCGATGCCAAGCGCCGTCAGCGACCACGGGCCGAGCGTCTTGCTGAGCCGGTGCGCGGGGTTGTCGGCTTCCGAAATCAGCTTGTCGATGGATTTGCAGCAGAGAAGCTGGTTGGGTTGCCGCGCAGCGGTATCGTCCGTGACCGATTGTGCCAAGAGACCGTATCTCCTTCTGCTAATGGAAAGCACGGGCGAGGGCGCCCGTGCCTCCATCAGTTTGCTAGAAGCTAGTAGCCAGAAGCCTGCAGCCTTTTACCGCTTCGCCTGGCCGCGCGCCATCTTCTTGACCTTGCGCTTTTTCGATCCGCGCGCGTAATCGCGGGGCTTCTTCGGCTTGTCCACCTTGATCTTCTTGCGCGCCGTGCGCTTGGACTTCTTGCGTTCTTCTTTGCTCAGTTTC
This sequence comes from uncultured Acidobacteriaceae bacterium, assembly GCA_963791085.1. Taxonomy (GTDB): domain Bacteria; phylum Acidobacteriota; class Terriglobia; order Terriglobales; family Acidobacteriaceae; genus Acidiflorens. The sequence goes on from CAWBQG010000002.1 coordinate 609,851, forward strand.
TTGGTATCTGCCATGAATACGTTTCTCTTCCTTGTCGCTGAATTGTCGCTGCCGGATTTCTTAAATTCCACCCTTTTCGGCTTGCCATTCCGGGCGCGTGAAGCGCGAGGAATCTGTTTCTTGCCAGAAGGCAGGAGCTGGCAGCTATCTACGCCCTTTCCAGCTGTGCGTACTTCTCCACCAGCTTCTTCAAACCGAAGCGAGGAAATTGTACCGTAATCTTCGCATCTTCCCCATCCCCTTCGCGCTGAAAGACTGTCCCCTCGCCATATTTTGGATGCTTGACCTTCTGCCCCGGCCGGAATCCGCGCTTGCCCGTCGGGGCTTCGACCGGCACCTTCGGTACGCTGAACTTCTTGCCGCGCGAGGCAAAGAACTCGGCAATGTTGTCGATCGAGTTGTAGCTTTGCAGGGGCCGCGCTGGTTTCGGCTTTACGCGCGATGGGTTCCAGGTCGCGCTCTGATCCTCATCTTCGTAGGAATAGTGGGTCGTTTCGGCGTCATAATTCCGCTTGTGTGGCGCGGGCGCCCCTGTCCGCGAAAAGCCTGCGGAGGAAGAAGCCTTCCGGCGCGAGCCGCCCAACTCCTCCACCAGTTGCATCGGCACTTCGTCCAGAAAGCGGGAGGGCACACTCGCCTCGGGCATATCGCTGCCATAGCGGCGGCGATAGACGGCGCGCGACAGGATCAGCGTATCCATGGCCCGCGTCATCCCGACATAGCAAAGGCGGCGCTCCTCTTCAATCTGGTCCGGTTCAATCAGAGTGCGTGAATGCGGAAACAATCCTTCTTCCATACCGGCCAGTACCACCAGCGGAAACTCCAGGCCCTTCGCGGCGTGCAGCGTCATCAACGTGATCTGGGCATGCTCGTCATACTGGTCGGCATCGCTGACGAGCGCGGCATGATCGAGAAACTGATCGAGCGTCTCGCCACGATCGCGGGAATCCATGGCGGCGTTCACCAGTTCGCGCAGGTTCTCGATGCGGGAGTAGGCCTCGGGGGTATCTTCCTCCTCGAGTTGCTTAATGTAGCCTGTGCGGTCGATCAGAGATTTGAGGAGTTCGGCGGTATTGGCGGCCGAACCGGGAGCGCGGAAGCCTTCGGTGGCTTCACTTGAATTCTTATCGCCCGTATCCTCGGAAGCGTCGGGATCGTGTCGGCTGCCGGTCGGGGGGTCTTGGTCACCGTTGTCTTTGCTTTCTTCATCGTCAGCGTTGGCTCCGAAGTCGAAGCTGAAATTGGCGGGATTGAAATCCGTAGCGAAATCCAACGCGCTCTTCGCTTCCTGAGTGGGCGGGGTCGCCCGCTCGACCGCCGGCGGAGCGCCGGCGCTCCTTTCTTCGGCGCTTTCTGTCAGGCGATCTGCGTAGGTTCCCGCCAGCATCGCCCGTCCGTCTTCAATCAACTCGCGAAAACTCTTCAACGCTGTCAGCGCGCGCGCCGGCAGCAACTGCCGCGAGATTGCCTGGCCGACCGCGCCCCATAGCGACAGCCCCGTTTCGAGCGCGAGGCGCTCAATGGTGTCAATGGTCGTCCTGCCGATCCCGCGCACCGGCGTATTGATCACACGCAGCAGCGAAACCGAATCATCCGGATTCAGGATGACTTTCAAATACGAGATCATGTCTTTAATCTCGGCGCGCTCGTAGAACGAAAACCCGCCCACCACGTGATACTTCAGTCCGTACCGCCGCATGGCCTCTTCAAACAGGCGCGATTGCGAGTTCGTCCGGTAAAGCACCGCCGCCCGCGCCGTTTCGGCGTTTTCGACGGCCTGCCGCACGTAGCGATTGATCGTGTCGGCAGCAAACAGAGCCTCGTTCTCGCCGTCGGGCGCTTCGTAGTAGCCGAGCTTCGCTCCGCCCTGACGCGACGTCCACAGATTCTTCCCCTTGCGCCGCACATTGTTTGCGACCACCGCCGACGCCGCCTGCAAGATGTTCTGCGTCGAGCGGTAGTTCTGCTCCAGGCGCACGATCTTCGCTTCGGGAAAGTCGCGCTCGAACTCGAGAATGTTGCGGATGTCGGCCCCGCGCCACGAATAAATCGACTGATCCTCATCGCCGACCGCGCAGACGTTGTGCCGGTCGCCCGCCAGCAATCGCATCAGCTCATACTGCGGCCGGTTCGTGTCCTGATATTCGTCGATGAGCAAATATTGAAACCGCCGATTGTAGTAGTCACGAACCGCCGCCACTGACTTGAGCAGTCGCGCGGCTTCGAGCAGCAAATCGTCGAAGTCCATGGCGTTCGCCTTGCGCAGCTCTTTGCGATACTCCTCGAAAATGTGGGCGATGCGCTCGGTCTTCGGATCCGCCAACTGCAGATAAATTTCCTGCGGATCGAGCATGTGATTCTTGGCCCACGAAATCCGCGAGAGCACCGCGCGCGGAGTCAACTCCTTGTCGTCGAGACCCAGGCGCCGCATCACGCCCTTCACCACTTGCTGCTGGTCGGTTTCGTCGTAAATGACGAAATTCTTGGTGAGGCCGATCGGCGACTGGCCTGGCGCGGTGGAAGGAATCCGTAGCGCCTCAACGTCGCGGCGGAGCACGCGCACGCAGAAAGAGTGAAACGTCGAAATAACGGGCTTGGCGATGCTCAACCCACCCACGAGCTTTTCCACGCGCTCCGCCATTTCGCTCGCAGCCTTGTTGGTGAAGGTCATGGCGAGGATCGCCTCCGGCATCACGCCCATCTTTTCGATCAGATAGGCGATGCGGTAGGTGATGACGCGAGTCTTCCCACTTCCGGCCCCGGCGAGGATCAGCACCGGACCTTCGGTGGTCTCGACGGCCTCGCGTTGTTGTGGGTTTAACTCGTCCAGGAACGACAAAAGGGGTGACTCCGCGGTGCACTGATCAGATTCTAAATGATGAAGGCACGGGCGCCCGTGCTTCCATCTTCGGGGCTGTATAATAAAGGATTGCGCTCATGAGAAAAGGCAGACTGGCAGTATCGACGCCCGGAGCCGCGCCGACGCGCCTAATCCGTTCCACTACCGTTCTCTCCGTGCGCCTTGGCGACAAAGTCGTCATGGCCGGAGACGGCCAGGTCACGCTGGGCGAGTCCGTCATCAAGCACGGCGCCAAGAAAATCCGCCGTCTCTATCAGGACAAAATTCTTGCTGGATTTGCCGGTTCGACCGCCGACGCTTTCTCGCTCTTCAGCCGCTTCGAAGCGAAGCTCGAGCAGTATCACGGTAACGTTGGCCGGTCGGCCGTCGAGCTTGCCAAGGACTGGCGCACCGACAAGTTTCTGCGGCATCTGGAAGCTCTGCTGCTCGTTTCCGACAAAGAACAAACATTTCTGTTGAGCGGGCAAGGCGACGTGATCGAACCCGATACCGGCATCGCGGCCATCGGCTCCGGTGGCCCGTTTGCCCAGGCAGCGGCGCAGGCCCTGGCCGATCACACCAAGCTCTCGGCGCGCGAAATCGCCGAAGAAGCCATGAAGATTGCCGGCCGGATGTGCATCTATACCAATGACAAGGTGACGATTGAGGAACTCTAGTCGTCAGTCGCTGGTCGTTAGTCGTTCGCACACCACGAACGATAGCTGCCTTTCCTGACGACTAACGACCGACGACCAACGACGCATTTATGGCTATCTATCTACCCGGAACTGCCGAAGAAGAACAAGTCACACTCGACGAGCTGACGCCGCGCGAAATCGTGGCCGAACTCGACAAGTACGTTGTCGGGCAAAAAGACGCCAAGCGCGCCGTCGCCATTGCCCTGCGCAACCGCATGCGCCGCCAGAAGCTTGCGCCCGAACTGGCTGAAGAAGTCATCCCCAAGAACATCATCATGATCGGGCCGACGGGCGTGGGCAAAACCGAAATTGCCCGCCGGTTGGCCAAGCTCGCCAATTCGCCGTTTCTCAAGGTGGAGGCGTCGAAGTTCACTGAAGTCGGATACGTGGGACGCGACGTGGAATCCATGATCCGCGACCTGGTTGAGATTGCGATCGAAATGATCCGTGAGGAGAGGCTCGAAGACGTTGCCGACAAGGCGGAACTGAACGCCGAAGAGCGCCTGCTCGATATCCTGCTGCCGCCGGTTACTCCCCGCAGCGACGCGTCTTCGACTTCTTCCTCGACTTCGTCCGGAGGAGTGGTCATTGATGCGAGCACCAGTCTCGCCGAATCCTCGAACCGCACGCGCGAAAAGCTGCGCCAGCAACTGCGCGAAGGCAAGCTTGACGATCGCACCGTCGAGATCGAAACGCGTGAGCGCAATTTTCCCTCGTTCGAAATCATCTCCAACCAGGGCGTCGAGGAGATGGATGTCAACATCAAGGACATGTTGCCGAACATCTTCGGCCAGCGCACCAAGAAGCGGAAGATGAAGGTCAACGAGGCCTTCGAGTATCTGATTCAGGAAGAAGAGCAGCGCCTGATTGACATGGAGCAAGTGACGCGCGTCGCCATCGACCGCGTGGAAAACTCCGGCATCATCTTCCTCGACGAAATCGACAAGATCGCCGGCCGCGAAAGCGGCCACGGGCCGGACGTTTCGCGCGAGGGCGTACAGCGCGACATTCTGCCGATCGTCGAAGGCACGACCGTGAATACGCGCTACGGCATGGTGCGCACCGACCACATTCTTTTCGTAGCCGCGGGCGCGTTCCACGTTTCGAAGCCGAGCGACCTGATTCCCGAACTGCAGGGCCGTTTCCCGATTCGCGTGGAATTGCAATCGCTGACGATGGAGGATTTCATCCGTATTCTCACCGAGCCGAAATCGTCGCTCACCAAGCAATACATCGCGCTGCTCGAAACCGAAGGCGTTAAGCTCGAATTCACTCCCGATGCGCTTGAAGAAGTGGCCCGCTTCGCCTTCCGGGTCAACGAAGGCACGGAGAACATCGGCGCCCGCCGCCTGCACACGATCATGGAGCGGGTGCTCGACGAAATCAGCTTCGAGGCGCCGGAAAAGAAAGGTCAGCAGTTCTCGATCGATGCCGCCTACGTGCAGAAAATGTTGAGCGAGATCGTTAAGGATCAGGACCTGTCGCGCTACATCCTTTAGGGACGTCTAGCTGCCGCTCCTGACCGCTTCTACCAACCACCAACTACCGTCGTCTGCTACCCTTTTCCTTTCCGCATGAAAGCGTTTTCGACGAAGTTGATCGCTTTGCAGGCTATCTGCCTGTTGCTCGCTGGCTGCGCCCAGACTGGCGTGCCGCTGCCGCCGTCGCTCGAACTGCCCAAACCGCCCTCCGATCTTCGCGTAGCCCGCAAAGGCAACTTCGTAACTCTGACCTGGAGCGAACCCACGCTAACCACCGACCATGAGAGTGTGCGTTCGCTCGGGCCAACCCGAATCTGCCGCAGCGCCGAGGCCGAAATCGCCGCCTGCGGAGACCCGGTTGCGACGGTTTCCTCTCCGGCGACCGCGCCGAAGAAGACCGGGCAGAAGTCTCAGGGCAAACAGACCACGCCACAGACTTTCACGGACACGCTTCCGGCGAGTGCTCTAAGCAACAGCCCGAGCGCCGATTTCACCTATGCCGTCGAAGTGTTGAACCGCAGCGGCCGAGGCGCTGGGCCGTCGAACCGCGTGCATATACCGTCAATCCGGACTCTGCCCGCACCAACGGACCTGGCGGCGCAACCCAATGAGGATGGCATTTTGCTCACCTGGACGAGCGCTTCCGGACCACCACCAATACAGGGAGCGCAGTTTCGGTACCGCGTTTATCGCCGCGACGAAAGCACGGGCAAAGAGACGATCGCGGGCGAAGCTCCGGTTGACGCGTCCGGTCCAGCACATGTCCTCGACGCGATCGAGTGGGAGAAGACTTATCTATACCGCGTTACGGCGGTGACGATCGTTGTGCGGCCAAGCGGCGAAGTGCAGATTGAGGGAGACGACAGCCCGACAATGCGGGTTGTTGCACATGACGTTTTCCCGCCCGCTGTTCCGGTGGGAGTTCAGGCTGTCTATTCCGGCGAGGGGCAAAAGCCGTTTATCGATCTCATCTGGGCTCCAGTGACTAGCGCCGACCTCGCGGGCTACAACCTGTATCGCAGCGAAGCGAACGGCGGTGAAGTGACAACGATGGTCAAGCTGAATTCCGAGCTGGTGAAAACGCCGTCGTATCGTGACAGCGCCGTCAATGGCGGCAAGACTTACGTTTACTCCGTTTCCTCGGTGGATGTGCGCGGCAATGAGAGCGCGAAATCCGAGGAAGCCAGCGAAACCGTGCCCGCGAACAACTGAGGATGGTCGCGGTTGCACTTTTCCCCTTTACCTTCTCGGCGCGCTCAGCGTACTCTGCGGTTCTAAACCTCTATGCGATATTGCCGCTTTCATCTCAATGGTTCCAACCATTACGGCTTCGTTGAAGCGGTTGCAGGCAACGATGCCATCACGCGCATGCTGCTCAAGCCTCCGCACGCAAGTGACGGTGATGTCGAAGGCTTGCCGAGCCGACGCATGGATCCGATTCCGCTCGCGCAGGCATCGCTGGTTCAGCCGGTCGAGCCTACGAAGATCGTTTGCGTCGGGCGCAATTACCGCGAGCACGCTGCCGAACTCGGCCACGAAGTTCCGGTTGAGCCGCTGCTGTTCTTCAAGCCTCCGAGCGCGCTGCTTGCTCCGGGAGCGACGATTCTGCGGCCGAAGGTTTCTGCGCGTACCGACTACGAAGGCGAACTGGGCGTTATCATTGGCCGGCGCGCGCGCCACTTGCGCGACGATGAAGACGTTCGTCCTTACATTCTCGGCTATACATGCGTGGACGATTTCACCGCTCGCGATCTCCAGAACAAAGACGGGCAATGGACGCGCGCGAAGGGCTTCGATACGTTCTGTCCGGTTGGGCCGCTGGTTACCGATGCGCTCGATCCGTGGGCTGGAGTGCAGGTGGAAACCCGCGTCAATGGCGGGATTCGGCAATCGGGTAACACGCGCGAGTTCATCTTCGCGCTCGACGTGATCATCCGATACATTTCGCAGATCATGACGCTCGAACCTGGCGATCTGATCGCTACTGGAACTCCGAAGGGAGTTGGACCAGTTGTGGCTGGAGATGTCGTCGAGGTTTCGATCGAGGGCGTTGGTGCGCTGCGCAATCCTGTCGCTGACGAAGGCTAGAAGTGGAGCTTACAATCGGCGCGGATTTGCGATCTGCGTGGAGGTTGAAGCGCGATGAACTTCGTCAATGTGTACGAGAACTCGACGCGCGCGGACGCTTACGCGAAGCTCGAATTCGCGAATACATATCATCTTGCGTTTCGCGATTTGCCGGAAATTTTTCGCGCGCACGTGAAGGGCACAGCGGCGCTCGATTTCGGCTGCGGGACGGGCCGTTCGACTCGATTCCTTCGCGGGCTTGATTTTCAGCCCGTTGGCGTGGACATCTCGGAGGAGATGGTTTCGCGGGCGCGAGAGGCTGATCCTCAGGGCGATTACCGCCTCATTCCTGGCGACGACATGAGCGCTTTGCCTGCCGCAGGTTTTTCGCTCATCCAGTCGGCGTTTACGTTTGACAACATTCCGGGCATGGAAACCAAAGTGCGGCTGTTTCGCGACCTGCGCTCGCTGCTCACGCCCGACGGAATTCTTGTCAATATCGTTTCCGCGCCGGAAATTTATTGGAACGAGTGGGCTTCGTTCTCAACCAAAGATTATCCCGAGAACCGCAACGCTCGTCCGGGCGACCCGGTGAAAATTATCACCACCGATTTCGAGGACCGGTCGCCGGCGGTGGACATTCTCTGTCCTCACGAGTCCTATCTCGAAACTTACTTGCGCGGTGGGCTTGAGTTAGTCGAGATGCGCAAGCCGCTGGCCAAAGGCGACGAACCTTATAACTGGGTGAGCGAGACTCGGATTGCTCCGTGGGTGATCTACGCGCTGCGCTCGCGTTGAGTTTTCCCGATTCGGGAATCTCCGGCTTGCCAGTTCGTGCTGGGTACCCCCCCGGTCTATTGAAATCATAGACTTAGGGCCAAAGTATTCCAGAATAAGGACTTAGCGGCAAAGTCTTGAGCGCGTGGGAGTTAGGTGGCAGCCGTCAGCCTTCAGCCGTCAGCCATCAGGTAAAACCCTGCGAAACTTAGCGCTGGGATGATCCTTTGGCACCCGGGATCGGGATGACCTCCATCATTTTGTCAAAGAGCGGCTCGCAGATTGAACTGCCTTACTTCTATTGTAACTTGGGCCGTCAAGGACATAGGTCACAGGTCAGCAAGGAGACGAGGTGTTTGTGCATAACAAATTGTACATACGCAGAATAATCGTGAAGGCGAAGAGGCGGCGAATAAAATATTGTTTGGAATACAGATGTGTACGTACGATCCGTGTAGAGGCAACAAACGAAAGGGGCTCGAAGATTTCTGGGAGGTCAAACGAAGCTTGACAGGCATGATATATGGATCGCGGCGGAAGGCGCTGGTGCGCTCAATCCTCCGCATTCAGGTTGGCCACCATGTCGGAGACGCTGTGGAACGAAGAGATCCTCAAACCGCACAATTTGGTTGTGACGGACAACCTTTTCTGGACGGCGCGGGAGTGGTATTAGAAGCTATGTGCCGCGGCGGGAGGATGGGTGGTATTCCGCGAATGGAACAAGCGCGGATTGTCATAACGGTAAATCCCATTGCGGGTGTATAAAGTTATCGCCAACTGTGAACGACACACAAAAAGAACCCGAGCTCCAGCTGACCTATCCTGAGGCTGAACTTGTGTTTGGGCTGGTGTTTCCGGCTGGAACGGACTACACCGGCGTGAAGCTCGCCCTCGAAAACTACGTCAGGCGCTTCAATTACAAGCCTAACCCAATTCGATTAAGCGACTTTATCGAGGAGATTCTGAAGAAGATTAACGTCGGTGTTTCCCTCGACGATAGCAATGAGGCAGGTCGGATCAACACACGCATGACAGCTGGGAATAGGCTTTGTGAAAAAGCGCGGGATGAGGCTTTTATCGTCTCCGCGGCCGTTGCTGATATTAGCCGTCAGCGCAAAATGGCCGTCCCGCCTACCACGCAAGAACCACTTCCCAAAACGGCACACATCCTGCTTTCGCTAAAGCGGCCTCAGGAAGTTCAGCTTCTGCGAGCCTTGTACGGATCAGGGTTCTATCTGATCGGCGTTTTCGCATCTGAGAATGACCGCATGCAGTATTTAACGAGGGACAAGAATATTTCCTCCAGGGACGCTTGGCAGTTGATGGAGCGCGACCAAGACGAGGACACGCCCTATGGGCAGCGGTCACGGAAGACCTTCGAGCTCTCGGATGTTTTTATCCAGCTAAAGGGCGACGAATACAAGCAACAACTTGAGAGATTTCTCGACCTCTTGTTCGGAAACCCTTACTTGACGCCGGAGCCGGATGAGCACGCGATGTTTCTTGCATATTCGGCAGGACTGCGATCAGGCCAATTGGCAAGGCAGGTCGGCGCGGCAATCAGATCGACGGGTGGGGACATTGTCGCGTTGGGGTGTAACGACGTTCCTGCTGCCGGAGGCGGCCTATATTGGCCGGGGTCGATGGACGCTCGGGACCACGTACTGGGGTTCGATTCAAACGATCTAGAGCAAAACAAGATTGTCCGTGACTTGTTGAAGAGGCTCTCGCTCAATATCGATCTGGAGGGGGCTCTAAAATTATTGGCGAACAGCAGGCTCATGGATATCAGCGAGTATGGACGAGCCGTACACGCAGAGATGGACGCTCTGTTGGCTTGTGCTCGAAACGGCGTGAGGACCGTCGATGCGACTGTGTTTACGACAACGTTTCCCTGCCACAACTGCACCCGGCACATTATCGCTTCGGGAATCAAAAGAGTGGTATATATTGAGCCGTACCCGAAGAGTATGTCATCCAAGCTTCACAAGGATGCGATTGAACTCCCGGGCACTCGTGTGTTCAAGCGTCGTGACGGAAGGAAGCGCATTCCTTTTGAACCGTTCGTTGGAGTCGGACCTCGCCGATTCTACGATCTGTTCTCGATTAGGATGAGTTGCGGTTACCCGATACAGAGAAAATCCGACGGTAAAACAGTCTCTTGGAAACGTGATCGGAGCCAGCCACGCGTACAGATGCTGCCGACGTCATACATCCAGCGTGAAAAGCTGGCGGCCGCCAAGTTTATGTCAACGGTGGAGAAATTAGAGGAGGAACAACGTGGCATCCAACGACTCTCGTTTACCAAAGGCTGACGAGTTCTGGAACTACTTAGAGGAGAACCGTAAAGAGGTTTCTTCATGGCCCACTTGGATGCGGGGTGAAAGCACATCTTGTAGTTCTGGGAAGCCCGCCCCGCTCGTTGAGAAACCCGGAAAAACGTCAGAGCAGTAGCGAGCCAACCCCCGCGGTCCTACCCGAGATGGTTCACCACGCGCAAGCCATCTGCTTCGCGATGGCCTTGGAAATTCTCTGGCAGGAGCACGCAACAGCCGCACTGCTTAGAGGGCTTTTCGGGAGCCCGCAAATGCATAGGTGCTTCGTTTCTCGGCCCCGGTTTGCCCAGGATGACAACGGGCAGACACCCCGACTAGCCCGCATTCGAAAGTTGTGCTTCCGTCACTGTGATCCTTGCGCTGCGGCGTGAACAGGGTTTCTTGCGGATTACTATCTCGACGTCGCGATCGAGGGCATTGAGGAAATGCATTAGGCCTCTACGGAAAATCCGTCCAGGCGATAATTCATCAAGGCGGAAATCTTCGGCTGATTGACGTCGAGCAGGCGCGCTGCCGCGGTCTGCGACAGTGGCTGAATGATCTGATTGATGGCGACCGCCAGGCGCACTCTGGTTTGCTTTTCTTCGGCATCGCGCGGGCCGAGATCACGGTTTCGTCCGGTTGCCATATCTCGCCTCGTAATCCTCGCTGGCCGCTTTCAGCCTGCGGGAAACCAGAACTGGTCTCATGAATGAATCTTGGCGGAGGGCGCGTTAGCCCTGAGGGGCTAAAGCCCGCACTGATTCGAAGCGACTTGCGCGGCCCTGAAGGGCCGCTCTTCCACGGTAGCGCATACGTTCGTGATTTTTTTCGCAGGCTGTGAAGCCGTGCCCTGCCCTGCCCAAAACTGTCCTGCCCCGGACCGGTGGGAATTCCGCCATCAGGAGTCGCTTCACCGCAGACAAAATGCATGGATCCTTCGCTTCGCTCAGGATGACAACGCCGAAAGAGTGTATGCGGCGGGGCTTCGCGCCGCTGGACAGCCGAGGGCGGCTGTCCCTACGTGAACGGGTTTACCACGCGCAGGCCGTCTACTTCGCGCTGGGGTTGAAAATTCTCTGACAGGAGCACGCGGCAGCCGGACTGCTTGGCGGCGCGGAGGATTAGCGCGTCCCAGAAAGAAAAGCCGTGGAGACGGTGAAGGTCGATGGCGGCCAGGATATCGGCCACGTCGGGTGCGGCTACGTCGAACTCGGCCAGCAGCTCGACTTTGCGGCGAGCGAGAGTTGCCTCCACGCCCAGCTTGCGGGTTACGGTGACGAAGTATTCCTGCAGCACCTGCAGCGAGACGACTCCCGTGCCGGCGCGCCGGTGCTCGGCTACGAGCTCGACCGCGCGGCGCTGCCTGGCCGGAGCCGCCTTGTCGTCGGCATAGACGAGGACGTTGGTGTCGAAGAAACTGCGGACGCTCATGCGCCTCCGCGGCGGTGGGGTTCACGGCTATGGATCTCGTCGCGATTGAAACGCCAGCCGCGGGAGTGGCCCTTGCCGGAAAGGCTGCGGAATTCGGCGATGCTCTGGTCGGGATCGTCGCCGCCAGCGAGTTTTTGCAGGTAGTCGCGGACCAGCTGGTTGAGGCTCTTGCCGAGGGCGTCGGCGCGCTTGCGGGCGCGGTTGACGAGTTGCTCGTCGACAGAGAGTGTAAGATTCATAGACACATTTTACGTGCACACGTATTACGTGTCAACTGATTGGGGGAATTCCCACCCTTCGCAAAAAGACGCGAAGGGTGGGGCAGCCTCGGGTTGGCATTTGCGCGAATGAAAGGGGGGCGTTTCCACCGGGGGCTTTCGGAATCCCACGTTTCGAAGACCGCGAAACGTGGGGCACCCGACCCAGAGGCGAGAGCGGACTTTTGCTACACTCCCTCTCATGCCTACCGTTACTTACCTGGAAGCCATCCGACAGGGGATTTGGGAGGAGATGGAGCGCGACGCTTGCGTGTTCTGTCTGGGGGAGGATATTGGGATTTATGGCGGGGCGTTCAAGGTTACCGAGGGGCTGATTGACCGGTTTGGGGCGGAGCGGGTGATTGATACTCCGATTGCCGAGTCGGCGATTGTGGGGGCGGCGTTTGGGGCGGCGCTGACCGGGATGCGTCCGGTGGCGGAGTTTCAGTTCATGGATTTCCTGCCTTGCGCGTTTAACCAGATCGTCAACATGGCGGCCAAGGCGCATTACCGGTGGGGGGCGCCGGCTCCGCTGGTGATTCGCGGGCCGAGCGGCGGAAATGTGCATGGCGGGCCGTTTCATTCGCAGAATCCGGAGATGTGGTTTGTGCACGCGCCGGGGCTGAAGGTGGTGTGTCCGGCTACTGCCTACGACGCGAAAGGGTTGATGAAGGCGGCGATCCGCGATAACAATCCGGTGATTTTTTTCGAGCACAAATATTTGTACCGGCGGATCAAGGGGGAGATTCCGGAGGGCGATTACGTTGTGCCGATCGGGAAGGCCCGGGTGGCGCGCGAAGGGCGGGATCTGAGCGTGATCACTTATGCCGCGATGCTGCACGTGGCGCTGGAGTCGGCGGAGATTCTGGCGGCGGACGGGATCGAGGTTGAGGTGGTCGATCTGCGGACGGTTTCGCCGCTGGATCGGGAGGCGATTCGGGCGACGGTGGAGAAGACGAACAAGGTCATTATTCTGCATGAGCACGCGCGCACGGGCGGGCTGGCGGGCGAGGTGGCGGCGATTATTAATGAAGAGGCGTTTGACTGGCTGGATGGGCCGATTGTGCGGATCACGTCGCTTGATTCGCCGGTGCCGTTTTCTCCTCCGCAGGAGGAATTTTTTTTGCCGAAGGTGAGCGACGTGGTGCGAGAGGCGCGGCGGTTGCGGGCGTATTAGCTTCGGTATTCATTTGGAGTCGAGTGCGCCGAGGGCGAGGCGCCCCTTCGGCAAGCTCAGGGCAGGCTCTCGGAACCGCCGGCGCTACGGTCTGGCGAACTCCTGATATATATAAGGCTTGGGGTCGGGGCCGGAACGGACCTGTTTTCCGGTGCTCATGTTTGGGAACGGCGCGGGGGTTCTGCTATGAGCAAGATTGCTTTGGGGGTTGTGCTCACCATCGTGGTGCTGTTGATTGGCGGCTCCGGGCTTGCGCTGCTGGGGTTCATGCCGACCAGAGCCAACAAGCAGCCGCCGGATTGGGAACGTCATCTGGCGATGAGCGCGCTCGACAATTCGGTGGAGCGGCATGCTCCGCACTTGAACAATCCGGTGCCGCCAACCGACGAGAACCTGATCGACGGCCTGAAGATTTACACGATGAATTGCGCGCTCTGCCATGGCGGGATCGATCGGCAGCCGTCGCAGCTCTCGAAGTCTCTCTACCCGCCGCCGCCGAATCTGATCCTCGATCCGGATGAGGATCCGGAGTGGCACATTTTTTACCTGATTCATAACGGTGTGCGTTACACGGGAATGCCAGCCTGGGACAAGTCGCTATCCGAGACGGATATGTGGAAGGTGACGGCATTCCTCTCGCGCATGGAGAAGCTGCCGCCGGCCGTGCAGGACTTCTGGAAGAAAGCGGGCGGCGCGCCGGCGGCCGAGGCAACGGAACAGCAGGGCCATCATGAGTAGCATTAGTTGGCTGGAGCGCTGAAGTTGATGGTGAGGAAGGTCTGGGTCTGGGCGGCGCGGCCGTTGACCGTGTAGGGCTGGAAGCGCCATTGCTTCACGGCGGCGATTGCCGCTTTCGAGAGAACAAAAGAGCCGCGTACGATCTTCAAGTCTTCCACTGTGCCGTCACGGCCAATCGTTGCCTGCAAAACTACCGGCCCGCGCAGCTTCTGAGCCGCTGCATCCGGCGGATAGGCGGGGGTGACGCTGTGGGTCAGGAGTGCGCGCGCAGCTTCCTCGCTGACGGCGACCGGTTCGCTGAATTGCTGCGTGGAAAAAGCGGGCACGGCCGAAGAGGAAACGGGCATCATTTGCGCCGGACTGACCGTTACCACGACGGGCGGCGCGATCGGAGACGAACCACGGATGCTGTCGGGAATCGACGCGCGCGGGCTCTTGACCGGGGGCGCGGCCTGCTCATAGGCGGGCGTGGGCAGCGGGAAGTCAGACGGGTTGCGGAGTTGAATGCGCGAGTCGCTAACGTCCGCCTCGGTGGAGACGACTCCGAGTTGCGGATGGGCGTCGGAATTGCCGGCGCTGCGAGTGAAGTACGGATCCTGAGGTGCGTCGGTGGCGGCGGCGCCTGTCGCGGTTGCGGCCGGGGAGTGCGCATCGAAAAGCGCGCCTACCGATTGCTTGAAAATGTTTGCCCGGTTCTCGCGCGTGCTCGCCAGGTAGGAAATTGTATCGCGGGCGTTCCACAGGCAATAAGCAGTGACCAGCACCAGCGCTGCGACGCCAACTGCTTGCCAAGGAAACCGCCGGCCCGACGGACGACTTTCTTCTGCCGTCTCAAATTCGGCATCGGCGGCGGAGTCCAGCGCGAGCGAGTCATCGTACATGGTTGCCCCATTGCGCTGATCCTGATCCGGAGATTCCTCAGGCGGAGCAGGGTCCGCTGGGCTCGAAGCCGTCTGTGGTTGCGCGGCCGGTTTTTGCAGGGCGGACAGACTCTCCGCGCTGACGGAGGGCATTTTTTCGGCGGCTTTAGCGAGCACTTCCCGCGCTTCCTGGGCTGCAATCGGACGATAGATCAGGAAATCCAGCCGGTGGTCGCGGATTTCCGCGGGGCGGGGCTCACGGTCCACAATCGCGATGGCGACAGTGTTGACGTTCGGCGCCGATTCGCGCGTCCGCTTGAGCAGGAAACCGGCCTCGGGCTGATCGGCCCAGTCGGCCAGTACGCAGGAAAACGGTTGCTTGGTCCCTTTGTCAATGGCGGAAAAGATGTCCTCGCAGATTTCGACCTGGACGCCGGCGCTCTGGCACGCGGCCGTCAGCACTGCATTCGTTTCGGGGCCTTTCGAGAACAACAGGGCGCGGAAAGCCATTTGAAAGTCAGATTATCGGGATTTGGCGATCCGCAACAGGTAACGGGCGGGTGAGGCACTTCGGTGGTACTTGGCCATCCAGACGGCGGCGAAAAAGAGTTTTGGTGGCAGTACCGTCGAACCTACGTTAGCCATAACATATTGATAAAGAGCTTGTTAGCCGGATTGCAGAAGAGTGGCTACAAAGGCACGAACTGCGGGGTACATCAGGGATACTCGACCCGGCTTAGGCAGGGCATGGAGACTTGATCGCAACTTCCTCCGAGGTACGACTCCTGCCTTGCGATGGGCCGGGCGACCTGGGGATCAATCGCGCACCGAAGCGCGATGGAGGTTACTTCAAATCTCAGCCCACTTCCTTGTCAGCTCGTGCCGGACCTTCTGCTGGCGATCGAGCATCATCTGCTGGCGCTCTTTCATTTTTTTCTGCTGGTCCTCCATACGCTTTTTGAAGTCCTTTTGTCCCTGGCAGAAGTTTTCCTCGGCTTTTTTTCGGGCCTCGGCGGCGATTTTCAGGTCGCGCTGAAGGTTCTCCATCTCCGGCCCCAGGCGCGCCATTTCGCTTTCGGCGCCGCGAATTGCCAACTGCGTTTCGGCGGTGAGCTCGGGAATCTCAAAACTGTTTTCAAAAATCTGGCCGGAATCTTTCTTCTCGGGCAGGCTGAGGGTGAGATTTTGCTCGTGCCTGTCGCGCATGACGGTGACAGCCGCGTTGCCGCCCGAGGATTGGCGGAGCGCGCTGGTGAAATCCGAGGCGTCGTGTACCGGCTGATTGTTGACCTTTACGATCACGTCGCCGGCGCGGAACCCGGCTTTCTCACCCCGGCTTCCTTTCTCGACGGAGCGCACCAGCGCGCCCTTGCCGTCCTTGACGCCGAAAAATTCTCCCAACTGCGGGGTGATGTTTTCGACCATGAGGCCGCTGCGCAATGAGGAATGTGCAATGACGACGGTGATCGGCAGATCAATGTCTGGAATCGAGGGCAACTCCGGCATCTTGAAATTGAAGTCGTGCGCACCGGGCTGCCAGTGTTTTGCCTTGTCCCGGTCGGCGAGTTGCACCTTGATGGTGAGCGGCTGGCCTTCGCGGCTGATGCCGAGCGTTACAACCCGGCCGGGCGGAATTTCCTTGATCATGCGCCGCAGCTGGGCCGCGCTCTCGATGGTGGTGCCATTCAGGCTGAGGATTACATCATGCTCGCGCAGGCCGGCCTTGCCGGCGGGCGCGTCTTCATCGACCATCGTGATTTCGGCGCCGTGCTCTTCCTTGAGTTTCAATTCGGAGAGCCGTTCGGCTCGGACGTCGGCGATATCGACGCCCATGTAGGAAGTGCCGCCGCCGGCTTCGTCCGATCCGTAGCCGAAAGTCCAACTCTCAGCATTTCCGTCGGTAGAGCGTTGGCCTGGCTGGGCGCTTGCCACCAGCGATAACAGCGCTATGCAGAGCAGAAATCGATGTAGCATAGGTCCCCCTGGATCTGAGTTCTTTGCTGACGCATTTTCAAAATTGCTGCTGCGTGCGAATGAGCGCGTGAGAAGCGCATCGTCCCTCCGGAGTCTGTGTCATCGCCTTTCTTGCGCCCCTCCGGGGCCGGATTCGCTCTAGCGGGAGGCGCGCAAAAAGGTGATGTTCCCCGAACTTGTCCGAACCTTGAGTACGGGGCCGCCGCCGTTGAGTTGGCCTTCGGCCGTTACCGACTGCGGGCCCGGCCAGCCACCGCGCTCACCCGAAATATGGATATCGTTGAAATCGCTGCGAATCTTATGCCCGTTGGCCATTTCGATTTCTGCGCGAATGGTGATGGGCAGATCATTCGCGAGATAAACCGTGATGTCGCCGGCCGCGGTTTCGAGCGCGGAATTGCTGCGCACATCCGCCGAGGAAACGAGCTTGACGGTAATGGCGCCGGCGCCGGTTTCCGCCCGCACCGATGTCGCACCATCCAATTGAATACTGCCGCCGCCGGTCTGAGCCTCGACGCGTCCCTTGGCGGAGCGGAGGCGGATGCTGCCGCCGCCAGACTCGGCTTCCACCGGGCCGCCGATCTCGCCCAGGTCAATGCTGCCGCCGCCGGTGTTGGCTTTGACGCGGCCATTGCATTTTTCCAAGCGAATGCTGCCGCCACCGGTCTCAAGCACGGCGCCCTGGAGGCCGGAAACGACAACCAGATTGCCTCCTCCCGTGCTCGCTTTGATATCGCCCTTGGCGGAATTGATCTTGATATTTCCGCCACCGGTCTCGAGCGCAACATCGCCCCCGGCGCTGCCCACATCGATTGTGCCGCCGCCGGTGTTCGCCTTCACTCCGCTCCCGATATCGTCGAGGCGAATGGAGCCGCCGCCGGTTTCAATCTCAGCCCGGCCGGCAATGGCGGTGACGCTCACGCTGCCGCCGCCGGTTTCAATCCGGGCAAAGTCCATACTGCGCGGCACATTGACAATCAGCTCGTCCGAACATTTCCGGTTGCGGCTGCCAGAGCCCTCGGCCACGATCCACGCGGTGTCTCCCTTGATCGACCGAGTGATGCGGTTGGACTCGAATTCGCGGCGGGCTTGCTCTTCGCTACCGGTATATGCGCGACGATGAATAACGAATGTAATGTCCGCCTGCGATCCGCCCTGCACCTTCACCGAGCCGGTATCGAGTTTCACCCGCAGATTCTTCGCTCCACTAAGACTGCCCGTGACTTCCTGGACCCAGTTGCTGCCTTCGCGGTAGATCCGGCCATCCTGGCCGAAGGCCAGCGATGCCAGCGCGACAGCAACGATTGCCACACCGGCGAATTTGATTGCGTACTTCAATGAACCCTCCTTAACCCGGTCCCTAGTCGTTCGTCGTTCGGAATTCATCGCAGATCGGAGGCGCTTGCCAGCGACCGCCGACCAGCGACCAACGACGGTTCATCAATCCATCTCCGGCGTCTGCGACAGCATGGTTCGGACCTGCGAACGAATAGACGGGTTCTGATCCGACTCGGCGAGGCGAGTGAGAACGGCCCTTACGTTACTGTCCGCTTTCATGGGCTCGACCAACCGCAGAGCCTGCAGGCGCACGCCCGAACTCGCGTCGCTGACCAGAGTACGCAGAACCGCGTCGCGCACCAACGCATCCTGGCGCACAAAGCCGCTCAACCCATCGAGCGCTTTCAGACGCACACCCGGGTTGGTATCGTTCTCGAGCGCATACATGAGCGCTTCGCGGACTCGCGTGTCATTGGGCTGCTGCGTCAGCAGGTCCACCGAATCCATGCGCACGCCCGAGTTGTAGTTATTGCGGGCGGCAAACAAGAGCAGTTGCTGAATGCGCTGATCGTTCAGCGAGCCTTGCGCTTCCTGCGTAGAAATTGTGTCGTATTTGATGCTGACTTGATTGGATCCCGGCTCCTGCGTAACGGAGCGGATGCCGGTGATGGCGGAGGCCTCGACCGGAGCCTGGGTAGCGGCCGGCCCAATCAGTGCCACTCCACTGCCAGGGCGATTTGCCAGGTAGTTGTAGGTGGCGCCGATTCCGCCGCCAAAACCAACGATGAAAATCGCAGCCGCGAGCGCGGGGGACATGCGAACCTGGCGCAGCCAGGTTGCCGGCTCGAAGATGAACCGGCGCCACCATCCACCCTGGCTGGTAGTTTCGAGCGCTTCCTGGAGCCGCATGCGGGAAGCCGCGAGCAGGTTGGGAGTGGGCTCCTCGACCGGCGACTGCGAGAGCGTGGCGTGGAATTTGCGCGTCGTCTTCAGTTCGGCGGCGCACTCGGGACAGCGTGCCAGGTGCTGCTCGACCTCGTAGCGCGCATCGTCTTCGAGTTCGTTGTAAACGTAGAAGAGAATATTTTGTTGTACCCAGTCACATTTCATTGGCGTGCCCCCTTTGCGGGGAAAAATTCAAAAATCGTCATTTTGCAACACTCACCTCAGCGGCTAAAGCCGCCGAATCGAAGCCGGTTCTCATTCGCAGCGCTGAAGCACTGCGCCACCCAAAAACCGAGTTCGTCGCTTGCGGTGCGGTTGAAGCCGCACCCTTCCAAAGCAAAGTCAAAATCGCGCTTCCTCGCATCGCTGCGCAAATTCAAATCCCTCTTCATCGCATCTCCGCCAGCGCGCTGCGCAGCTTTTGCGTGGCGCGGAACAACGTGTTCTTGGCCGTTTCCTCGGTCGTGTGGAGCATTTCGCCCACGGTGCGCAGTTTCAGGCCGTGGTAGTGCTTGAGTTCGAATACCATGCGCTCGCGCGGCGTGAGGCGCGAAAGCGCGGCTCCAATCTTTGTTCCGAGTTCGCGCCGCATCAGATCGCGTTCCGGATTGGCGCCCGCGCGCGCATCGGCGAACTGCTCGAGCACGCTGTACTCTTCGCCGGAGCTGTCGACCGCAACCGGAGCGTCTTCCTTGCGCACGTTTCGTTTCCGCAGATGATCGAGGCAGAGATTGGTGACGATCCGGTAGATCCAGGTGTAGAAGGAACATTCGAAGCGGAAGCTGGCCAGATTTTTGTAGGCCTTCAGGAAGGCTTCCTGATAAATGTCCTGCGCGTCGGTTTCCGAGCCGGTCAGGTGCATTGCCAGACGAAGAACGGACTGATCGTAGTGACGCACGAGCACCTCGAAGGCTGCACGGTTGCCCTGCTGCGCCTCGCGGATCAGAGTCGTGTCGTCAATGCGGTTACCCTGCGCTGCCAAGGAGCCCCTCACGGTGGGGTTCTGGGTTCCGGTGTCTTGTTCCGCCCGCCTCGGGCCTGATCTGGTGCCAACCGGAAATGTAGCTGCGTAAGAATCGGCCGGCATGTTCTGTCTCTGTCCTCTACAAGTGAACCAACCTTGCCTTGCACAGAGATAGACGGAGCGGGAGCCGGTACGTTAGCAGATTATATGGAGTTGGCCCTTGGTTTGCTTGACGAAAACAGTTGCGGCTGGCGTTGTCTTGGCGTAGGAGACGGGCTTGGCCCGTCCAGGCGGGGACGAGCCCCGCCTCCACACAAGTTCAGCTTTGACGGCCGGGTTCGGAGCGATCAAACTTCAGCCGCATTTCGTTCGTGGGCTTAAAGCCGAGCGCTTCATAAAGATGGCGGCCCTCATCGCTGGCGTGCAGATTGACGCTGCGCAGGCCGTGGGTCTTGATCCAGGCGAGGATTGACTGCATGACTTGCCGCGCCACGCCTTGGCGACGGAATTCCAGTTCGGTGTAGACGTTCAGAATTATGGCACGCTCGGCGCAGGGGTCATGGGGATTGGCGGGCCAGGGCGAGAGCAGAACTCCTCCGCCACCGGCGACGCGGCCTGCGTCGTCGATCGCAAGCCAATGCCGGTAGGAACCGTCGGCCAAAGCCTTCTTAAGCCAGGGACGTGCTACTTCGACCATCCGGTCCAGTTCCTCGGGCGTCCCTTCGTTCATGTCGCGAAACATCAAGCGGCGATGACGCAGGATGGTTTCGAGATCCTCCGGCTTGGCTTCGCGAATTGTGATTCCGGCGGTCATCGGTTGTCGGTCATGCGTCGTTCGTCTTTGGTCGTCAGTCGTTCGCTATCTGCCGTCCTCTGTTCGCCGGTCGAATTCGTCGGCCGGTTCAGCGAGGAAACGGCGCTTCTTCTGCATTCAAAGGTACAATAATCAGGGTCTTGTTGATCTTAAGCGGATTTGCCGCTTGACCGCGCGTCTGGGGATTTTCATGTACGAAGTAACCGTAGAAGACACATTTGCCGCCGGGCACTACCTGCGGAACTACAAGGGAAAATGCGAGAACCCGCACGGCCATAACTACAAGATCAGGGTCACGCTGGCCGGAGCCGAACTCGACAAGGCCGGCTTGCTGGTCGACTTCAAGGACCTGAAGGACGTGATGAAGCACGTGATCGACCGGCTGGATCACCAGATGCTCAACGATATCGAGCCTTTCAAGGTTCTGAATCCCTCGGCCGAAAACCTTTCGAAGTATTTCTACGACGAAACCAATCTCCGCCTGAAGAGCGTGACCAACGGCCGCGTGCGCGTAAAAGATGTAACGGTATTCGAGACGGATACGACCACGGCCACCTACTCGGAATAGCAGTTGCCAGCGGCCAGTTGCCAGTTGCCAGAATTGAGCGACAAATTGGGGCGATCCTACAAAGACCTGATTGCTTGGCAAAAAGCGATGGACTTAGTTACGGCTGTCTATCGCGTGACCGCAAGTTTTCCGAAGGAAGAACAGTTTGGGCTCACATCGCAACTAAGGCGCGCCTCGGTTTCGATCCCGAGCAACATCGCGGAAGGACAGGGCCGGCTGTCGGAAAAAGAGTTCCGCTATTTCTTAGGCCAAGGCCGAGGTTCCTTGATGGAGGTCGAAACCCAACTCCAGATAGCTCAAAACCTCGGATATCTCCGGACAGAGCAAACGAAAGAACTGTTAAGCAGCTGCGCGGAGGTCGGTCGGGTCTTGAACGGGTTGCTAGCCTCCATCTGTAAAGCGGAGTGACTGGCAACCGGCGGCTGGCAACTGGCAACTTTGTTCCATGCACATTAGCGAAATCTATCGATCCCTGCAGGGCGAATCTACTTACGCCGGACTGGCGTGCGTCTTCGTGCGGCTCACCGGATGCAATCTGCGCTGCAACTGGTGCGACAGCGAATTCAGTTTCTCGGGCGGAAAACAGATGACGGTCGAAGAGGTTGCCGCTGAAGTCGACAAGCTGCAATCGGCAACTGGCAACCGGCAACTGGCAACCGGAAACTGCCTGGTCGAGATCACCGGCGGCGAGCCGATGCTGCAGGAGCGCGAGGTTGTCCCGCTGATGGAACGCCTGCTGGGCGCGGGATACAAAGTCCTGCTTGAAACCAGCGGCGAAAGGCCGCTGGCGCGGGTTCCGAAAGAAGTCATCAAGATTGTGGACGTGAAGTGTCCGCACTCGGGAGAGGCGGACACATTCGCGCTCGACAATTTGGCGGCGCTTGAGCCGCACGACGAGCTCAAGTTCGTTCTTACCGACCGCACCGACTACGAGTTTGCTCGCGACTTCGTCGCGCAGCACCAGCTTGCCGGGCGCGTGCATGCCATCCTGTTTTCGCCGGCATTCAGGAAGGACGCCAGCGGCGCGCGCGACACTTCGCATTGTCTGCTCGATCCTGAGCGACTCGCGGAATGGATGCTTGCCGATAACGTTCCCGCGCGCCTCAGCCTGCAGATCCACAAGTTGATCTGGGACCCGTCGGCGAAAGGGGTTTGACATCGGGTGATTGGGCCATCGGGCGGTCTCCTGTTGACTCATCGAGTGATTGAGGCATTGAATCGCTAGGGTGTTCAAACAGGGATTTGCTGGCGGCATTATGAAACAGAAGCTCATTACAGCCCTATGGATTGTCGGCTATTCTTTCTTGGGGCTGTGGACATGCTTTCTGATCTGGCTGGTCATTGACACCCGTGAGATCACGTTCGGCCTTTTCTTGAGAATTGCGGTTGGGGTGTTTGTTCTCTGGCATCTATTCGCTCGCCTGAAGGACAGGTGGAAATCTTCAGCGACCCGAAACTAGCCAGTGCGCAGCTCTCCGCCCGACCTGATCCAACCGGCGTAAAATCTAGTCGGAATGCTGTTGCCAGAGCACCCGATGACCGGATCTCCCGATCACCCGATCTCCCGAGCGGTTGTACTGCTGAGCGGCGGGATGGATTCGTGCGTTTGCGCGGCGCTGGCGGCGCGCGATCATCGGGCGGCGGCTGTACATGTGAGCTACGGGCAGCGGACTGAACTGCGGGAGCGCCGCGCGTTTGAGGCGATCTGCGACCGGTTGGGCATCCGCGATCGCCTTGCCGTGCGCAATCAAGCGTTGCGCGCCATTGGCGGGTCGGCGTTGACCGACGACAAGATCGCTGTGCCCGAATCACATCCCCCTGGAACTGGCATTCCGGTCACCTACGTTCCTTTCCGCAACGCGCATTTTCTGGCGGTCGCCGTCAGCTGGGCTGAAGTGCTGGGTGCGAAAAAGGTGTATATCGGGGCCGTGGAACCGGACAGTTCGGGCTATCCCGATTGCCGGCCGGAGTATTATGGTGCGTTCAACGAGGTGGTGCGGACGGGCACGAAAGAAGGCACGATCCGGGTGGTGACGCCGCTCATCGCCATGTGCAAACGTGAGATTGTGACGCTCGGCCTTGAACTGGGCGCACCCTTCGATTTAACGTGGTCATGTTATCAGCGTGAAGATCGCGCCTGCGGCGTCTGTGACAGCTGTGCGCTGCGCCTGCGCGCGTTTCGCGAGGCGGGCGCGGAAGACCCGATTCCGTACGCGGAAGACGCGGTTCGATCCGGCTAGCGAGATTCTTTCGGTCCGGAACAGCGGCGTGGCCGCTGCGCCGCTGAAGGAACCGGGTAACGCGGCCCAGATTTCCGAGTTGGTTTTGAAAACGGTTCATCATGCTTCACAAGAAGGATTCGCCAAATAGAAAGGTTTATGCCGGGAGGCTCATATGAAGAGGTATTTTATTTTTTCCTTTCTGCTCGTGCTCGTCGTGGCGCTGTCGGCACCGCTCGCGCTTTCGCAGACCACCAGTGTGAAAGGAGTTTGCAAGGATCTTGACGGAAAACCGATCGCCGGAGCCCAGGTGGAGTGGCAGGGGACGGAAACTGGTCATAACTATTCCGTGAAAACGAACAACAAGGGCGAATATTTCTCGCTCGGGATCTCTCCCGGCAAGTACAACGTCAAGCTAAACAAAGACGGGAAGGAAATCTATCACTTCAGCAACATAACCGTCGGGATGGACGAAGTGACTGTGGACTTCGACCTGAAGAAAGAGCAAGCGGCGATGGCCAAGGGCCAGGGGCTGTCGGCCGAGGATGCCAAAGCCGCTCAAGAACAACAGGCCAAGGCGGCCAAGGAGAAGGACACGGTCAAGTTGCTAAACGAAAAAATCGCCGAGGCCAAGACCGCATCCGATGCCGGCGATTTTGAGAAAGCGATCTCGATCCTGAACGACGCCAACGCGCTTGACAATACGCGGGATCTCCTCTGGTTCAAGTTGGCCGACGCCTACCGCAGTTCGGCTCCCAAGCAAACGGATCCGGACGAAAAGAAGAAGCGTTACGAGACCGCCGCCGCCGATTATCAGAAAGCCATCGATCTGCGGAAGGCTTCCGAGGTGGCGCAAAAAGACCCCACCAACAACAAAACAATGGCCGCGTATTACAACAACCTGGGCGAATCCTATGCCAAGGCCAACAAGGTGGAAGACGCCACGGCCGCCTATAACCAGGCAGCGCAGCTCGACCCGCCCGGCGCCATGTATTACTTTAACGAAGGCGCAGCGTTAACTAACGCCGGCCGTGCCGACGATGCCATTGCGGCTTTCGACAAGACCATAGCCGCCGATCCCACCAGGGCTTTGGCGTATTACTGGAAGGGCATCAACCTGATCGGGAAGGCGACGGTGGACAAGGACAATAAGATGACCGCGCCAACCGGCACGGCCGAGGCTTTCCAGAAATACCTTGAACTCGATCCCAACGGCTCCATGGCGCAAACAGCGAAGGATATGCTGGCCACCATCGGGACCACCGTCGAAACCGGCTTCGGGAGCAAGAAAAAGCCGGTGAAGAAGTAGCGGAAAGCAGTACCCAGTCGCCAGTACCCGGTTCGTGGGTCAAAGTCGGCACCGACCCACTGGATTTTCTGGATACTGATGACTGGGTACTGGTTTTCCATTACCAAGGTCTATGACCTTCTATGCGTTTCGCTCTCCGGCCTGATCGCGCTAAAGTCAATTCATAGGTCTCCCGTCGTGTCTCCCCTGTGGTTGCCAGATTTTTGTAAACGCTGGGAGTGTGTCCGATGGCGACGCCGGGGAATTCCCCGATATCGATTGCGTTCGAAGGCCAGGCTGGATCGGGCTCGATCCCGACCACGGTTTTGCTCGCCGGCATGTTGCGCGCCTCCGATAAAGTCAGCGACCTGATCTTCTCGCCCGGACGTCCGCCGCAAGTTGAAATCCATGGGCAATTGACAGCGGTCGAAATCGCCGGCGCCGGCCTGCTCACGGCCGATGACACGCGGCGCATTGCCGCCGACCTGATCGGCACCAACAAGCAGGCCATCAACGCGCTGCGAGAGCAGGGTTCGTGCGATGTTTCCTACGGGCTTCCGGGCATGGCGCGTTTCCGGGTCAACGTGTTTATTCAGCGCGGCAGTTGCGCCATCGTGATGCGGGTCATACCGACCGAGATTCCGACGTTCGCCTCCTTGCGCTTGCCGTCGCAACTCGAAGACGCCGCCAACGTGCGCAACGGCATCATTTTCGTTACCGGGGGCAGCGGATCGGGAAAGTCCTCGACGCTGGCCGCGCTCATTGACCGCATCAACAGCGAGCACTGCTATCACATCCTGACGGTGGAGGACCCGATCGAATTCCTGCACAGACACAGGAAATCGACGGTACATCAGCGCGAACTGCACAGCGATGCGCCGAGTTTCCCGCTCGCATTGCGGGCGGCGTTGCGGCAGGCGCCGCGCGTGATTATGGTGGGCGAGATTCGGGACCGCGAGACGTTGGAGATCGTTCTCGAAGCCGCGGAAAACGGGCACCTCGTGCTCTCCTGCATGAACACCGTGGACGCGCCGAAGACGGTCGAACGCATCGTGAGTTCGTTTGCCGCGTCGGAACAGCAATCGGTGCGCGAGCGGCTGACCAAGACTTTTCGCTACATCATTGCGCAGCGGCTCATCCCGCCCACCAATGGAGGCGATCGTATCGCGGTTGTGGAAATTCTGAAATCGAATTCGCGTACGCGCGATTGCGTGGAGCAGGGCGAACGGCCGGGACGCACACTGCTGGACGCGATCAAGGCCAGCGAGAGCGAGGGCATGCAGCATTTCGACGCAGAGATTGCCAAACTCGTGCGCTCGGGCCTGGTGGATCTTGAGACCGGGCTTTGCTTCGCCAGCAACGCAAGCGTGCTGGGGCAGGAACTGGCGAGAAACTAATTCTCACTTTCGGAGCCCGCAGGAGAACCGACCCTTGGGCCTATGTTTTCGGGTTTAACTTCCATATACCTGTGATAAGCGAATGTTCCGCGCACGGCAACAACAGCCGAGGCGCGAGGCAAGCGGACGCCCCCCGCCGGGAAACCCAAAACCGACTAAGATGCGTTTGACCTGTCGCGCCATTTGGCGCTATTATAGGCGACATAATGGTCAACGAACTTCGGGCAGTAATCGCGGAGCTGGGCGGGAGGCAAACGCTGGGCCGCACGCTTTCTACGGATCGGGATATGCGGGAGGCGATCCGGGAGGGGTTCCCTCCGGCGGTGGTGGAGGAGCTGATGCGAGCCTCGGGACTGACGCTCAACGAGCTAGCCCGGGCGCTGGATCTTTCCCCGCGAAGTCTGCAACGGCGGCGGCGGACAGGGCGGTTGGCGCGTTACGAATCCGACCGGCTTTACCGGCTGGCGCGGATCGTGGCGATGTCGAACGACTTTTTGGGGGGACGTGATCGCGCCACGAACTGGCTAAAGCGGCCAAACCGGGCGCTGGGCGGGATCGCGCCGGTCGAGGCGATGGATACGGAACTGGGAGCGCGGCAGGTAGAGAACCTTCTGGGCCGCATCGCGTACGGCGGAATCAGTTGAGCCGAATTTTCCGCGTGCTGCGCAAGGCATTTGCGCGCCACCCGTTCGATGGCGAAGGCGCTCACCGGTACGGGGGACGATGGTCAAGTCCGGGAACCCGGCTGAGCTATGCCTCGGAACACCAATCGCTGGCCATGCTCGAGTATTTCGTTCACCTCGACAAGGACGATCCGCCGGGCGAT
The DNA here is from genome assembly GCA_963791085.1 of uncultured Acidobacteriaceae bacterium. Taxonomy (GTDB): domain Bacteria; phylum Acidobacteriota; class Terriglobia; order Terriglobales; family Acidobacteriaceae; genus Acidiflorens. Next base: position 636,767 of record CAWBQG010000002.1, read on the forward strand.
CTGGTGCTGGCGATTGCGGAAGTCCCTGAGGATTTGACGCGGGCGGAAATCGATCTCGGCGAGCTGCCAGAGAACTGGCGGGATGCGGCGGCGCCAGCGGAACTGGCGCGGTTCGGAGATGAATTCGCGGCGTGCGCCAGGCATTGCCTGTTGCTCGTGCCTTCGGTGCTGGCTCCGGAAGAGAATAATGTGCTGATCAATCCGGCGCACGCGGATTATGGGAAGATTGCTATCCGCGGAGTCGAGCCACTGCGCTACGACTCGCGCATGTTCCAAAAAGCGGGCAGGCGCCGGGCGCGCTGACGCTGTGGCTCGAAGCTAGCTTTTTCTTGCCGCCGCAAAATCAAGATCTGAAACCGCCGCATGGCCGCAAGGCTCGATCATTTCTTGTGAGGCCAGGCGTCGAACAGATTGGTGGCGTTCACAGAACCCAATCCGGTGGCGAAATCGTAGCCTACCGTTGCCGGATAGGCGGGATCGTTTGCGGTTGAGGATGTCGAAAGCTCGCCAATGATCTTCTTGCCATCCCCGAAGCAATCGTAAGCGACGCCGTTGTGCAACCCGCAGGGAATGTCGATATCGCCCCGCGTAACGTCATTGAAGATGCAAGCCGGATTGGGCAGGTCGCCGGTGGTCTGACTGGCATCGCACGCTGCCGCTCCTCGTTTTCGAAACTGCTGCGCGGCTAGCTTGTAAAAGACATAATTGGCGTTGCCCTGCTTGCCGTATTGCTGGTCGATCAGCGCCTGGATTCCCGCCATGGCCGGCGATGCGTACGACGTGCCGCCGCCGCCCAGGTACAGGGCGTCTTTGTTGGGAGTGCAGTTGGTGCCACCTTCGTTAACGTCCGACATGCAGGTGACATAGAAACTGTCCCAGACGCCGTTGGCGGCAAAGAAAGCAAGATCGGGCTGGTCGCGTTCGCCGTCATCAGGAATGCCGGGCACTCCCGTTTGCCAGGAGGGCTTGGGATTGCCCTTGCAAGTTCCGCTGACCACACCCGGAATCGAAGGCGCACCCGTAAAGCAGGTGCTTGGGCCACCGCTGCCGGCAACGTCATACAGGAAATCCTCGCTACCCAGCGGCGAGTTGCAGAAGCCCGAGGGCCCATAGGACTGGGTGTAGCCTCCAAGCAAGGGGTCGCTGTAGATAAGCTGACTGGTGCAGCTGTCATTCCAGGGGATCTCCGGAATATAGGAGAGGGCGGAGGCGCGCGTGATGGGATTGTTGGTTGCACTCCAATATTTGCTGATGGGAACTCCATTCGCGTCGTCGTTGTACTGGGCCATGAAATCGGTGCCGCCCACATCGACCGCGTAGGCCGAGGCGGTGTTATCGCCGCTGTTGATCCCGAGGATGGAGTAGAACGGGCGCTCCACCGGAGCACATTCATCAGCGCCGGTATCTCCTTGCGCGATAAAGAAAGTCACACCCAGAGCGGTCGCGATCTGGGCCTCACGATTCTCGAGAGCAAGCTCGGTTTGACCGGTGATGGTTTCGCAGAGTCCATAGCTGTCGGAGATGATGTCGGGGGGCTGGTAGTCGAGGAGATTGAGGATTGCCAAATCGAGGCCCGAAACAGTGCGGGAGTTCGCACATGCGGAGAGAACGATGTTCGCGTCGGGAGCGGTGGAACTGGACCACTCGACGTCGAGAGCAGCCTCGAATTCGGCGCCGTTTTGACCAGGATTCGCGCAGTTCGGATAGACCTGCTGGAAGTTGCCGCTGGAGAACTTTGTCAAATCGAAGTTCTTGCGGAAGGTGGACCAATCGGCGGGATTGGCCAGATTGGAAACCTCAACTACCGCGATGGTGACGCCTTTGCCGGTGAAACCGCGGCTCCAGAGCGGGAGCACGTTGTAAATCGTGGCGAAATCGTAGGGGCTGACTGCATAGAGGGTGTCGCGCTTGTATTTGACGTCAAAGCGCGGAATCCACTTGTTGGCGGCCTGATCGTATTCCACCGGGCCAAGTGGATGGGAGTGCGGGCGGGGAAAAAAGTCGTGCAGGGATGCGATGCCCTCGACGACCGGGGCGAGCGCGGCCGGAATCTGCGGGTCGCGAACGTTGGCCAGGTGCTTGTCGCCGTTCGGCAAAACCAGATTGTGAATCTCGGTGTGGAAGGCCTCGCGGATTTGCCGGGCAGTACCCGCAAAATCGATGACCAGGCCATTCTGGTAGACGCGATTCACGATAAAACCGTGCGATTCGAGCCATTGGCGCAAAGTCGCGATATCGCGCGGCGACGCACCGAAGGCCGATCCTAATTGCTTGGACGTTAACCATCGGTGGTATTCGGGCGAATCGGGATTGTGCATTTCGTCAATCCGCTTCTCGAGGCGCGCTTCCGCTTCCGGGGTGGGTTTCAGAACCAGAAGCAAATGATTGAAGCGCAAGTCGTCCGCGACCGGACCGCGGTCGTTCTGCTTGCGGAGGGCAGCAGGCGTTGTGTTCCCCGTCAGGGCAACGAGTTGAGATTCATCAATCGGGACTGCGATTACAGGCCTGGATTCTCCTGCCCACGCGACGACGGAGAGAACAGCAACCAAAACAACAAAGGAGAAATGCTTCGGCATTGGGGAACTCCTGCCGGATAGCGGCGAGCCATTGTAGCCCAAAACAGGCACGGGCGGCGGGTTTTGGAGTAGACCACCCGCCAGTGCCGCAGCCCGAAAGCCGGTGCGCCCGTTCTTCATTGGCGGGCTAGGGCGCACGTCGCCCCGCCGGCCTGATCACGTATCATTTCTGGATGTCATCCACCGATTCCAAAACCGGAGTCGTCAGCTTTGAAGAGGCGCGGCGGATTGTGGAATCGCACGCTGCAGAAGTGCGGGCCGCGCGCGGCGGTTCGAGCGCAACCGAAATTGTCGAGGTTCTGGCGGCGCGCGGACGGGTTCTGGCAGAGGAGATTCTGGCCGATCGCGACTTCCCTCCTTTCCATCGCGCGACGCGGGATGGCTATGCGGTGCGGGCTGCGGACGTAGAGCGGGTTCCGGCGCAACTGGAAGCGATTGGCGAGATCAAGGCGGGACATTCAGCGGAAGCCTGCGCAGTCAAGAGCGGCCAGTGCGTTTCGATCATGACGGGAGCGGCGCTGCCGCCGGGGGCCGACGCAGTGGTGATGGTGGAATACACGATGGCGTCCGGGAATTCGGTTGAGATTCAAAACAGCGTGAGGAGCGGCGAGAATTTTGTTCCGCGCGGGGCGGAGGCTCGGGCCGGCCAGGTGCTGGTCCAGAAGGGCCGGCGGCTGGATCATGCGCTGATTGCGATCGCAGCCTCGGTGGGCAAAAGCCGCATTGCAGTTTTTTGCAAGCCGCGTGTGGCCGTGCTTTCTACGGGCGACGAAGTGGTGGACATTGATATGAGTCCGGGAGCGGCCGAGATTCGGAACTCGAATTCGTATTCGCTGGCGGCGCAGGTAGAAGAGGCGGGGGGCGAGGCGGTGCGGATCGAGATCGCTCCGGATGAGCCAAAGCGGCTGCGCGAGCTGATTGAGCGGGGATTCGAATGCGATTTGCTCCTGATCACGGGCGGCGTTTCGATGGGGAAGTATGACCTGGTGGAGCAGGTGCTCGGCGAAATGAAGGCGGAGTTCTATTTCACCGGGGCGCGGATTCAGCCGGGGAAGCCGGTTGTGTTTGGGGCGTGCAGCGCGGACGGTCCCGCCTGCGAAAGCGCTGCACCTGGCGACAAGACGCGGGCGAGGGCGACCGCGCCACACATTCCCGCGCGGCGTTACTTCTTTGGGTTGCCGGGGAATCCGGTATCTACGATGGTGACGTTTCGGCTTTTTGCGCAGCCGATGATTGCGGCGCTCGCTGGCGCGCGTCCGGAGCCGCTGACTTTTCTAAAGGCGCGGTTGAAAGCTGAGGTGCGGACTAAGACCGGGCTGACGCGATTTTTGCCGGCGGTGATTTCGGGCGAGCTTGAAAATGCCGAAGTTGAGTTGGCGGCGTGGCAGGGGTCGGGAGATATTGCGGCGCTGGCGCGGGCAAATTGTTATCTGGTCGTTCCTCCGGACCGGGAGCAGATTAAAGCGGGGGAGTGGGTTTCGGTGCTGCTGCCTTAGGCCGCGCTTTTCTTTCGATGTACAAAAACTCAAACAACCCCAGAGGACACAGGGGGCACGGAGGAGTTCTGCGACTCAATTCCACACGCGTGCGCGCTCACCAGGGAATGCGATACCCTGACTTCAATGGCGAAAAAGCTTTCGCATTACGATGCGGGTGGGCGGGCTCGGATGGTGGATGTTTCCGGGAAGGCGAAAACTGCGCGGGAGGCCGAGGCGAGCGCGTTTGTGCGGATGAAGAAAAGCGTGCTGCGCGCGCTGCCGTCGAATCCCAAGGGTGATCCGCTGGAAGTGGCGCGGACAGCGGGGATCATGGCGGCGAAGCGGACCGCGGAGCTGATTCCGATGTGTCATCCGCTGCCGCTCAGCCACATTGCTGTGACCCTACGCGTGTGCGAGAATGGCGTGGCAATTCGATCAAAAGCAAAGACCACGGCGGAAACGGGCGTGGAAATGGAAGCGCTGGTCGCGGCCAGCGTCGCGGCTTTGACCGTGTATGACATGTGCAAGGCGCTCGATAAAGGGATCGAGATTCGCGAAGTGGTGCTGGAGAAAAAATCGGGGGGCAAGAGCGGCCAGTATCGCAGAGCGCAGAAGTGACATTGCAGCTTGCATGTGCCGTCGATTTACCTGGAATTGTCTGGCGCTGGCGACGAATACATAGATCCTTCGCTTCGCTCAGGATGACACCCTTAGGATGTGAGATGACAGTAGTTGTGAGGTAACAGGGGAAAAGCGCCGCGGGAATGCAGCATGGACTGGACGAGATGAGCAGCAACGTCAAAATTCTGCTGGTGGATGACAACCCGATGGTGCTGGGCATGCTGCAGCAGGCACTGGCCGCGGTGGGGACGGTATCGACGGCGGGCGACGCGGCGGATGCGCTGCTGAAGGCGGTCGATAATCTTCCTGATTTGCTGATCAGCGACTATCGCATGCCCGGCATGGACGGCCGGCAGTTGCTGGAAAAATTGAAGGCACGTCCCGGGACCGCGGGAATTGCGGTGATCCTGATGGCGAGCAAGGCTGACATCAGCGAGCGGCTGGCGCAGGACCCGGTGGAAGATTATCTGGAGAAGCCGTTTTTTCTGAAGGAAGCGGTGCGCAAGATCAAGCGCGTGGTCGACCGGATCGCGCTCGAGAAATTGGCGAAGGCGGGCTCGACCGACGGCGTGGTGCGCGGCAACCTGGCGCAGATGAACGTGATTGACCTGGTGCAGTCGCTCGAAATGGGGCGAAAAAGCTGCCTGCTGACCATGACGAACGCCGCCGATAAGTGCGAAATTTATTTTGCCCAGGGGCAGGCCAAACACGCGGTATATGGACAAATTACGGGAGACGCAGCGGTTTTCAAGGTGCTGCGCTGGACGGAAGGAAATTTTCAGATCGATTTTGAGGGCAAGACTACGCACGAGACGACCACGCTGAATACGCAGGGCCTGCTGATGGAAGGACTGCGCCTGCTCGATGAAGCACAGAGAGACGAGGCGGCTGAGGGAGAAGATGTCCTGCTCGACACCTGATGCCTTGCCGCTTGATGCCACGCGGGCCGCGGTCTTGACCGTCAGCGATTCGTGCGCGCGGGGCGAAAAAAAAGACTTGTCAGGCCCGGCGGTCGAGGAAGCACTGACCGGGCGCGGATTTCAGGTGGTGGCGCGCGCCGTGGTGGCGGATGAGCGCAGCGCGATCCAGGAAAAATTGCTTGAGATGTGCCGTCTGGCGCGTCTGGTGGTGACGACGGGCGGGACTGGGATTGCTCCGCGAGACGTGACGCCCGAAGCGACACGCGCGGTGTGCGAGCGTCTGGTGGAAGGAATTGCGGAGCAGATGCGCGCCGGGAGCATGCGCAAGACGCGTTTTGCGGCGCTGGGGCGCGGCGTGTGCGGCGTGCGCGGAACAAGTTTGATTCTGAATTTGCCGGGCAGTCCGGCCGGAGCGGTGGAATCGCTGGAAGCGGTGGCCGACTTACTCCCGCATGCGCTGGAGTTGCTGGCGGGAAAGACAGGGCATGGGCCGGTTGTCGATCGTTAGTCGTTAGTCGTCGCCGGTCGTCCGGGAATTGGGGTGGACTGGCCGCGCCACCACAGGTCAGCGAACGGCTAACGACTAAGGACCAACGACTGCCTTCCATCACGTAAACTGGTATGTCCTGCTGGATCAAATTTTATTGAACAAGATCAAACATTTTGCCCGCGCCTACGGGGAGTGGATCAAGCACGCGCTGGCGCCGCTGGGTCCGTGGGGGATGCTGGCGTTTGCGGCCGTCGACGGGTCGTTTCTTGGGATGCCGCTGGATGCGATTTTTGTCGGATATGTTTACAACGACCGCGCTCGATTTTTGCTGTATGTGTTTCTGGCTTCGGCCGGAGGGGCGCTGGGCAGCGCCGTAATTTATGCAATCGGGTATGCGGGCGGCGAGGTGCTGCTGCGCAAGCGGCTGTCGCCGGAAAAGTTCGCGAAGATTCATGCGTCGTTCGAGAAGCATGAATTCTGGGCGCTGATGTTTCCCGCGATGCTGCCGCCGCCCACTCCGTTCAAAATTGTGGTGCTGGCGGCAGCCGGGTTCGAGATGAACTTCGGGCACTTTCTGCTGGCCATTTTTGCAGGGCGGTTTGTGCGGTTTCTGATCGAGGCGCTACTCACGCTGTGGTTTGGGCCGCAGGTTGTATCGCTGACGGCGAATCTGTTTGCGCATCATTTTGTAGGGATTCTGGCGGCAGCCGCGGTGCTGGTGGTGGCGTGGCTGGTGTGGCGGCGGAGGCAACGGCCCTCGGCAGAAAAAGAAAACGCAGCGCAAGAAGCGCTGCGCGAAAAAGAGCGGGAATCGGCCAGCTAGGCGGCCGCCGGGCCGTGACTGTTGCTTGATCGCGCAAGAAGCGCGGCGGCTGCGGGCACTCCGAACATGAAGGCCGTGAACACGAGGTCGCCCGCGACACTGTGGCGGAAGAACGGGATGCCGGCGGCGTAACAAGTCATGAGCCCCGCGAAAGTTTTGGGATACATATTCCAGCAGGCCCACACGGCGAAATTACTCACCACAAAGAACGAGATGGAGGCGGTGAGCGATGCGCTGCCGACTCGGAGCCAGTCTGTGACCGAGCGCAGGCTGGCGCTTTCACGAAGACCGGTGCCGAGCCAGAGAATGGCGGCGTACCAGAGCCAGGTGACGAAGTGGTCCCAGGAAAACTGGTAGGCGTAGAAGAACTTTGTGAGTACGACGTCGGAGGCGGCGAGCAGCACGAACGGAATCCAGAGCTGGCGGCGCGGCCCGCGGGCGCCGAAATAAAGCAGGGCGGCGGCGACGGGCGTGAAGGCAAAAGGATGCGGGGTGAGTCCGAGAATCATGAACCGGACCGCGACCGCGACAAGGACAAACACATAAGCCAGCATGATCACCTCACAAAAGTGGACAATTAGGATTGTGGCGCGTGGGGAGGGAGTTGGTCAAGGGACGCGACGGCGGGGTAAGCTCCTGTGCAAGAGAGAACGGCTACAGACTAGATGACCGGCATTGTTATCTTCAACGTTCTGATGATCGCGATTGGCGTCGCGGTGGGAACCGGCGTTGTTTCGGCAAGCCGAATCAGCGGCATTCTCGGCTGGCTGCACTCCATAATCGGAATCACGCCGCCCGCGCCGGAAAAAGCGGTGTTGTTTGCGCTCGTTTGGATTGGATCGATGATCGTGATCGTAGACGGGCTTCTCTTGCTGCTAGTGTTTCTGGTGCTTCATTCGATGGGATCCGGATGAACTCTTCCGGCGGCGGACGGCCTTTGTCCGTGTTCTGTCTGATTCTACGAAGCGAGCGAGTAACCGCAGGGCTCGTTCGGTGCGGGCGCGATCTCCGGTTGCGCACAGGTCGAGGAGCAGCCCTCGGGTGGCGGCGAGGAGCAGCGTTGCCATGGCCTCATCGGCTTTCGATTGCCGGGATGTCCTCTTTGTGACTCCTTTCCAATGGACGAGCGGATCTTCGAGGACGCCGGGGTAGTCCTTCGGGTGGCGGAGGGCGAGCGCGTAGAGTTCGAAAAGCAGGCGCAGGTGAGGCTGCTTGGATAGCGCGCTCAGCCGCTGCCAGAGCCAGCGCAGGAACTGGGATAGCGTGCGTGGTTTCTTCCCGGCCCGAAACCAGGCTTGCATGCGCGCATCCTCACGTTCGCGCAGGCCGAAAAGGATCTCACGCATCAATCCTTCGCGCGATCCAAAGTGATAGACCAGCATGCGGGCGTTCGTCTTCAGGGCTTTGGCGAGGGGCCTTAGGGCCAGGTCGCGGAATCCGTGGGAGAGCACGTAATCGACGGCCTGGTCACGAAGCCGGGCGCGGATGTGGGGTTCGGGCGGTCTGGCCATTAGGGTGTTTTTCCTCTTCTTGATTAATGTAACATGTGTTACATTAATTGCTAGGGGATTTTCCCCGCGGAGTGCAAATATGCAAAAAGGTTTGATTCCGATCTTATTCCTCGCCCTCGCTCTTCCCGGCGTTGCGCGATCAGCCAGCGAGCAGGAAAGAAACAAAATCGTAGCCCGGAACTTTTTCGAGGAAGTGATCGGCCGCGGGCAACTCGACAAGTACGAAGAGTCGCATACCAAGGACTTCGTGGCCCATGCCGGCGACCGCACTGCAACACTCGAAGAGGATCTGGCCTATGCCCGGGAAGAACGCAAGACCCTCCCGGATATGAGCATGACGGTCAACCAGATGGTTGCGGAGGGTGACCGAGTCGCCGTGTATTGGACGGCGTCGGGAACGAACACGCAGGCCGGGATGGGGTTTCCGGCGACGGGAAAGAAAATCAAGGTTACAGGGATGACGCTATTCCGCTTTCAGGATGGAAAGATCCGGGAAGAGTGGGGCGTTTGGGACAAACTGTCGGCGATGAGGCAGGCGGGACTGCTCCCTTCGCAGCCTTGATCGGGCAGTGATCATGGCTTTGGTGAACTTCGATCCGGAGCCGACCGCATGCCCATCTGTTCGTCGACAACCTGCAAATCGCGGTTGAGAAAAACGCGGGCACCGAGCGTGGCTCGGGATGAGTTCTGGCCGGGATAGGCATAGCGCAAGTCGCGCAGGCGCACAACGTAGGCGGCGCTCGAATTCTGGGCGGGATTGCTTTCAAGTTCCTCAGTTTCAGTGATCGGATACTGGGCCCAGCTCAAATAGACGCGGCCGAGATAGCTCTTCTTGGCCGCGAGCGTGACGGGCGTTTCTTCGGGCTTGTAGTGAATCTGCATTTTGCCATCGGGGTCAACTTCGGGCGTAAGCGAATTGACATCCATGGTCGCGAAGAAGGCCGGGGTTTCGGCGACGCCGTACCAACGGAAGGGATTCATCGCATAAGGGTACGCGGAAACACGAATGGCATCGGCTCCGTTGAAAGTGCGGGCGTTGAGCGCAGCCACGGCGTAGCGGTGTTCGTAATCGCACAATCCCCAATAGGCAAAGACAGCGACGAGCGCGGCAGTAGCGGCGACGCGGCCCGGCGGACCTTTTTGGCGGGCACCGATTTCCTGATTGATGAGAGAAAACAGCGCCGGCACGATGAGGCCGAGAATAAGGACAACAAGAAGAATGGGCTCGACGATGAAGATGATGTCCCAGGAGATCCAGCGCTCGGAGAAAGGCCAGAACGGGCGCACGCCGTAGCTGGTGGTGTAGTCGAGCAGAATGTGGCTGAGGCCGGCGAGGCAGGCGTAGGCAAAAAGCAGTCCCCAGCGCGGGGGGAGATTGGGGTTGCGAATTTTGCGGCCGCGCACACGCCAGATTCCATACATGAAGGCGACGACGGCGGCGGCGACAAGCGGCACTCCAAGAAACGAATGCGTGAAGCCGCGATGGTGATTGAGGGCGAACGCTCCGCCGCCGAAACGGCTGAAGACGTCGAGATCGGACGCCTCGGCGGCCAGCGTGAGCGTGGCCGTAGCGAGCGCGGTTTTGCGGTTGAGTCCGGCGCGGCCCATGTTGGCGCCGAAAAGGAAATGGGTGACGGGTTCCACGGGGGCTTAGGAGAGTTTAGCGGAAAAACAGTAGCCAGCACTCAGTATCGAGTGCCCAGTGGGTGGATTGCAGAGGAAAGCTCCGAGCTTCGAGCCTCGAGCTTCGAACCGCGAGTTTCGAGTGAACCTACACCATCCGTTTGTTCGCGAAGATCGATTCCCGTCGCTCGAAGATCGAGCCCCCACCTCCGCAATCTGACCTACCCTCTGACTTCGTTTGTGAATGTCGAACTGACGACGGGTGCGGTCCACTCGCTGATGGGACTGGCCGTGCCGCACTCCACGCAACGGATGACCTGGAACTGAGATCCGCAATACGGGCAGGCGCCTTTGTTCTGGAAGGTATCGAAGAGCTGGCCGCATTGCGCGCACTTCCAAATGTCGCCAACAGGGGGCGCGGCTTTGCAGGCGGGGCACGCGAAGGCTTCGCGGCGCGGAAGTTTGTCGAGGCGCAACAGAGCGCGAGCGTGCTGTAGTCCGCTCCAGCAGTTGAGGAGCATGAAGACGGCGATGGCACCGGTCCACAGAGATTGCGTCCATACGGCAAGACCGATGAACGCGGCCACGCCCACAAAGCCGAGGATGGTGGCTACCAGCAGGCTGCGCGCGCGTCCGAGCACAAACCAGAGAAGAGAGCGAAGGATCTGGCCGCCGTCGAGGGGATAGATGGGGAGAATGTTGAATGCCAGAAGGTACAGATTGATTTTGAAAACGGCAGCGAGCAACTGAGAAAGGTCCGTCGCGGCAGACAAGCCAACAGCGTGGGTCAGTTCGCCGAGCGCGAGTAAAACTGGAACAAGCGCCACGTTGACCAACGGGCCGGCCGCGATGCTCCAGAGGGTTGCGCCGGGGCGGGGCGGGGGGTCCACATAAGCGACGCCGCCGAGAGGCCAAAGAACGATTTGATTGGCGCGGCCTCCTACCTGACGGCAAGCGAGAGCGTGGCCGAACTCATGCACGGTGACGATCAAGAACACGCAGAGATACTCAGCGATTCTCCACGAAACGGAAGAGTAGGCGCCAAAACCCCCGTTGATTTCATAGGCCGCCACCAGAAACCAGGACCAATGCAGAAAGACGTCAATTCCAGAGAATCGGAAGAGTCGGATGGCGCCTTGGCGAGAAGTGGGCATGTGGGATGGTTATAACACGGCGGAGAGCCGAGGTTAGCGGGCGCGAATGGCAGAAGCCGCTGCCAGGTGTGAATGGGAGGGAGCTTCAGGCCACCGCGTGCACGGATGCGGAATCAACGGCGTTCAGGAGTGCCGTGCGGGTAAAAGGCTTTTCCAGGAAGGCAAAACCGGGTTTGATGAGTTCGTCGCGGTCGATCAGTTCGCCGGTGTAGCCCGACATGTAGACCACTTTCAATCCGGGAAGCAGGGCAAGCAATTGGGCAGCCAGGTCGGGGCCGCTCAGGCCAGGCATCACCATGTCCGTCAGCAATACGTCGATGTGTCCGGGATGCGATTGCGCAAGCTGCAAAGCGCATTTGCCGTTGCCCGCGGCGATCACGGTATGCCCGCGCTCTTCCAGCATCTGGCGAGCCAGGCGGAGCAGGATCTCGTCGTCTTCGACAAGAAGAACCGTAGCGTGTACCGCGTCAAGGGCGTCAAATTCCGGCTCCGGCAATGGCACCACGCCGATTTTGTGGGCCGCGCAGGGCAGGTAGATCTTGAAAGTTGTTCCACGTCCGGGCTCGCTGTAAACCCAGATGTGGCCGCCGCTCTGCTTGACAATGCCGTAGACGGTGGCGAGTCCAAGGCCGGTGCCCTTTCCGATTTCCTTGGTGGTGAAGAAGGGCTCGAAGATGCGGGCGCGCGTTTTCTCGTCCATGCCTGCTCCGTTGTCGCTGACGGCGAGGACAACATATCGGCCCGCTTTGACGGGAGCATTGAGGGCCGCGAAGTTCTCGTCCAGGTGGACAGAGCTGGTCTCCAGGATAAACTTGCCGCCGCGGGGCATGGCATCGCGGGAATTAACCGCGAGGTTCATGACGATCTGGTCGAGCTGGCCGGGGTCGGCCTCAATCAGCGCGGAATCCGGCTTGGGCACGATCACAATCTCGACATCGTCTCCCATCAACGGACGCAGCAGCTTTCCGATGTCGCGCAGACGTTCGTTTAAATCCAGCACGCGCGGCTGCACTACCTGCTGGCGGCTGAAAGCCAACAACTGGTGGGTGAGCTGAGAGCCGCGCCGCACCGCGTGGCCGATATTGGAGAGGTATTCCGCCGACTTGGCATTCGGTGGAATGACGTCGCGCAGCAGTTCGGCGCAGGCGGAGACGATATTGAGAAGATTGTTGAAATCGTGAGCCACGCCGCCGGCGAGCCGGCCCACGGCTTCCAGCCTCTGCCGGTTGGCCTCTTCAAGCTGGCGGCGCCGGGAAAAGACCTCGCTCTCCATGCGTTCCACGCGTGCCCTCAGTTCGTCAGCCAGCTTTTTTTCTTCCCGCTCCGTCTGCTTGACGCGAACAAACTCGGTTACGTCTTCGACGCGATGAATGACGTACAGAATTTGCCCATTCCGATCGAGGACGGGGGAATTCACGGGGCTCCAATAGCGTTCTTCAAAGCCTCCCCCTTCGTCCGCCGGGCGCTGGATGTCGTACTTCTGGACCGCCATCGCGTCTTGCGTGCGGTTTCGCAGCACGCGGTTCAGGGAAGCTTGCAGATTGCGGACTCCGGTAGCGGCCGGATCGTTGGGATTGTCGGGGAAGACCTCGAAGAGGTGACGGCCAAGAATGGTTTGCCGGCTTGTCATGGTGGCGGCAAGATACGCGTCGCTTGCGGCGAGGATCGTTAAATCAGGGGAAAGCACCAGATAGAGGCCGGGAGCAGACTCAAAGAGGGAGCGGAAATCGGGCGTGCTCAAAGGCGAGGAGACATCCATGTGATTTTGCAAGCTCGCGCGGCTGGTGGCAGAAGATTCCCATTCCCGGCGCGACCCGCTCCGGGAAGCATGTGGAAGGATAGTACAAGTTGGCGCCAGCAGCAATATGACTTCTGCGAGCATGGAGCAAGCCGCTGTCTTTATTGACGGGCAGGCCGCAATTGCAGAATACAAACGAGGAAAACACAGATCGGAAAGTTCGCGCGCGGCCCTATGGTTTCAGGCGGTAGCTATCGCCCAGTTTTCCCGCTGCCTGCAGGTGTTTGCGCGCTCTTACCAGCTCAGCGATCTGCCGGATATGTCCCAGATCGTGCATGGTCCACTCATGCAGCATTTGTTGCAGGGTGATTTCGCCGGCCTCCTGGTGCCTCGCGCGGCGTTCACCGGCGTTTCGCGGCAAGGTCCGCAGATACTCCACGTTAGTCTCGCGCTGCTCTTCAAAATGGTCGAAGGCATCTTCCGCATTGGCATTGCGGTACAACTCCAGGTACATCTGCGCATCATCCGGCTCGAACTCCGGCAGTTCCTCACTCACGAACCGGTCCACGCGGGTTCGGTAGCAGTGGCCCTCGGACTGGGAAAGATGCGCGAGCACTTCCGCTACCGAAAAGCGGTCGGGCGCGGGCTTCCATTCGGTATCTTCGACCGACAGGTCGCACATCAATCCGCGCAGGATCGCGGGGGTCGCTTCCAACTGGTCGAGGCAGTCTAATTCCAATTCTTGCGTCATGCGATTCATCCTGCGATTGTTCTCTCCGCCGTCTGCATGCTGCGTATTGAAGTGTGCGCCTTTGTCTCGCCTTTTTGAAGGTCAATGAGAGGAATGGTGGGGTTCATTGACCTCGCCTCTCTCGGCTGGCGCGCGCGCCCCGGCCCTCAGGGGAGGTCCAAATCCGGTGTGGTGCGGGCGGAGCCGTTTTTCCCGTCGCCACATCCTACCCTTGTCTTTATTGACTCTCCCCAGTATCCCGCCTAACATGTCCCGACTACATGATTGGACAGACCATTTCGCATTATCGCGTTGTCGAGAAACTCGGTGGGGGCGGGATGGGTGTGGTGTACAAGGCCGAGGACACGTCGCTCGGCCGTTTTGTCGCCCTGAAGTTCTTGCCTGACGATGTGGCGGGCGACGCGCAGGCGCTCGAACGCTTCCGGCGCGAAGCCCGGGCTGCCTCCGCGCTGAACCATCCCAATATCTGCACCATTTACGAGATTGGCGAGCACGAGGGGCTGCGCTTCATCGCCATGGAGTATCTGGATGGCATGACGCTGAAGCACACGATCATGGGGCGTCCGCTGGACAACGAGACGCTGATCGGGCTGGCGATTGAGATTGCCGACGCGCTCGATGCGGCGCACGCGGAAGGAATCGTGCACCGGGACATAAAGCCGGCAAACATTTTCGTAACGAAGCGCGGGCACGCCAAGGTTCTGGACTTCGGGCTGGCAAAGGTAGCAGCGGCCGGCGGGTCATCAAGTGCGGTTCAGAACGTAACCCAGGGGACCACGCGGACGATGGACGAGGCACACCTTACCAGTCCGGGCACGATGGTCGGCACCGTCGCTTATATGTCTCCGGAGCAAGTGCGGGCGCGCGAACTGGATGCGCGCAGCGACCTGTTTTCGTTTGGCGCCGTGCTCTATGAGATGGCAACGGGCGACGTGCCCTTCCGCGGAGAGAGCTCGGCCGTGATCTGCGAAGCCATCATGAATCGTGCGCCGGTCGCGGCGGTGCGGCTGAATCGGGATATCCCGCCCAAGCTGGAAGACATCATAAGCAAAGCACTGGAGAAAGATCGTAACCTGCGGTACCAGCATGCCTCCGAGATGCGCAGCGACCTGCAGCGGTTGAAGCGCGACACGGACACGGGGCGGGCACTATCTCCGGCCGCGAGCAGCGAAGCACCGGGAAGCGGGAGCGCACCGCCGTTGACGGCGGGCCCGGCGAGTTCGGGGGCCCATGGCGCGGTGGGCGCAGCCAGTGCGAGCGGCGTGGTCGCGGCACCCAGTCGAAGTTTGCCGTGGGGCAACGTCGCTGCGGTGCTGGCTGGCATTGTCGTCGTCGCGTTCGGCTTTCTCTACTGGCAAAACAGGCATCATGCAGCAACCGGCACCGGGCCAACCGGCCCGACCACAGTCGCTGTCCTTCCCTTCCAGAACATGGGCGCGGACAAAGACGTCGATTTTCTGCGCCTGGCGCTGCCCGATGAAATCGCAACCGATTTGAGTTACGTGCGTTCGTTGTCGATCCGGCCGTTTGCGACCACCAGTAAATACACGGCATCCGGTCTCGATCTGCAGCAGGTCGGACGCGAGCTGCGGGTCACCGACATCGTCACCGGAAATTACATGAAGGAAGGCAATCAGCTCCAGATCACGCTGGAGGCGGTGGATGTCGAGAACAACCGCACGCTCTGGCGGGATACGCTGAACGTCGCGGCCCCGGACATGATTTCCATGCGCGGGCAGATTACCTCGAAGGTGCGGCAGGGATTGGTGCCTGCGCTCGGCACGAGCACGGAATCCTCGGAGACGGGCACTCATCCCAAGAATGAAGAGGCCTACGACCTTTATCTGCGCAGCCTCGCGCAGCCGCGCGACCCCGGTCCGAACAAAGAAGCGATCGCAATGCTGGAGCGCGCCGTCGGCCTGGACCCGACTTACGCGCCTGCCTGGGCCGAATTGGGGCTCCACTACTATTGGGATTCTCAGTATTCCGACGGCGGTGAGGCGGCGTTTCAAAAATCGAACGCCGCGCTTTCGCGGGCTCGGGCCCTGGATCCGAACCTGATCACCGCAGCCGTGCAGAGTATCGCCAATCGGGTGGAGCGAGGTGAGTTGGCCAAGGCCTACCAGGATGCGGAGGATCTGGTAAAGCGTCAACCACGGGCCAGTTTCGCTCACTTCGCGATGGGATATGTGCTCCGCTACGCCGGCATGTTCGACGAATCCACCCGCGAGTGTGAGACCGCTTTGTCGCTCGATCCCGGAAATTTTGGACTTCGTTCCTGCTCGCTCGCTTTTGCCGCCATCGGAAAGCCCGAGCGGGCCATCGACTTCGTACGCCTCGATGCTGGCTCGGACTGGTACGACCGCAATATCGGCCGCTTTCTCTTGAGCGAAGGCAAACTCGCCGAAGCGCATGAGGCCTTCGTAAAACTTCCTGCGGACAACAAATACGCGAAGCTTTTGCAAACCTGCTCCGCCCTGCCTTCGCCCACGCAATCGCCGTCGGCGGAACTGGATCGCGTCGCGCGCGAAATCGAACCAACCATGCTCAGCAATCCCGACGCCGAGAACCGCTACAATTTCGCTACTGATTTGGCCTTTTGTGGCCAGAAAGATCCGGCGGTGCGGCTGCTTACGAGCGCGATCGAGGGACGTTATTGCTCCTACCAGGGGCTACAGAAGGACCCCCTGCTCGCGTCGCTTCGCGGAACGCAAGAGTACGAGCAATTGCTCGCGGCGGCGAAAAAGTGCCAGGACGACTTTCTGGCCGAAAGAGCGCAAGGTTCGCACTAAGCAAAATGAAGAGAGAGAACGTATCCGGCCCGGTTGGATTAAAAATCCCCGCGATGGGAGTTCGTATGCAATTGATACGCCTTGTGATGCTTGCGGCGGTCATGTTGATGGCGAACGGCGCTGGCGCACAGAATTCAGTCAAACCATTTCATCTCGATGAGGCCACGATCAGCGATGTGCACGCGGCGTACAAGTCCGGCGCTCTCACCTCCGTAAAGCTGGTGCAGGCTTATCTGGAGCGCATCCGGGCCTGCGACCAGGCGGGCCCGAAGCTCAATGTGGTGATCTTTCTCAATCCTCGGGCCCTGGAAGAGGCGGCCGCGCTGGATGAACATTTCCGCAGGACCGGGAAGTTCGTCGGCCCACTCCATGGAATCCCAGTGCTGCTGAAAGACAATGTCAACACGAAGGACATGCCGACCACGGGCGGCTCGCTCAGCCTGGCGGGATACACTCCCGCGACCGATGCGGCAATTACTCAGAAATTGCGCAGCGCGGGCGCAATCATCCTCGCTAAGGTCAACCTGCACGAGTTCGCGATCTGGGGTGAAACGGTTAGCTCGATCCAGGGGCAGACCCTCAATCCCTATGACCTGACCCGCACGCCTGGCGGGTCGAGCGGTGGTACCGGAGCGGGGGTGGCTGCCAATTTCGCGATTGCGGGCATTGGCACCGACACCGTCAATTCCATCCGATCACCGGCGTCAGCGAACAGCATCGTGGGTATTCGCCCGACGCTCGGTCTGGTCAGCCGAGCCGGTATCATCCCTTACTCATTCACCCAGGATGCCGCTGGTCCGCTTGCCCGCACCGTTACTGACGCGGCGAAGATGCTAAACGTGCTCGTCGGCTATGACCCGGACGATCCGGCGACGGCATGGAGCGTCGGGAATACCGAGGAGGACTACACGAAATTCCTGAAGGCCAATGGCCTGCAGGGCAAACGCATCGGCGTATTACGCAGTTTCTTCGGCACTGCTCCCATCAACGACGAAGTCAATAAAATCGCGAACCAGGCGGTCGAGGATCTGAAGAGGTCTGGCGCAAGGGTAGTCGAGCTGAACACCCCGGATCTCGATAGCGGAAAGATTTCCTCCGATACCAGCGTTCATCTGTATGAATTGAAGCCGGCAATCAATGCTTATCTTGCCGCGGGCAACACACCCGTTAAATCGCTCGCGGAGATCATCTCTTCCGGCAAGTTTCATCCAAATATCCGGGACAGCATCACGAAAGCACAAGGTCTCGAGATGGACGACAGTTATCGCCTGCGTCTTCAGAAGCGCTCCGAGTTGCAGCAGCGTGTCATGAAGATCATGGCTGACGAGCAACTCGATGCGATCGTGTTCCCGCATCAGCAGCGGCTGGTGGTGCCCATTGGGCAGACCCAGGTGGAGCGCAACGGCGCTCTTGGATCAGTGACCGGCTTCCCTTCCATCGTCGTGCCAGGCGGATTTTCATCTCCAACTCCGTCGGCCACGATCGGCGTCCCGGTGGGCATCGAATTCCTCGGCAGACCATGGTCCGAGAAGCTATTGATCGAGATTGGCTACGGTTACGAACAAGCGACCAGGCACCGCCGCCCTCCGCCAACCATACCGCCGCTGCTCGCCGCCCGACATCCGACCGGGTGACGAGGTTAGTTTGAGGGCTGAATCGGCATTATGATCGGCTTGAAAATAATTCAGCCTTACAGCCATCCGGCCTTGCGCATCTCTTCTCATCTGTTCACCGCCGGCACAACCAGCGACAGAGCATTGGGCTGCATCGTCATACGCGCGGGCAGGCGGCCGAGGAGTTCGCCGTCGGCCTCGATGTAAACACGGTCGTCGCGACTGCCGCCGGCACGGGCGGCTTCCGGCAGCTGGCAGACGATTTCTGAGCAACTAACGAGATCGATGCCGTCGATGTTGCGCTCGCGCCAGCCGAGCAGCGCCGTGGCTACGTATCGCAAATAGGCGTTGCGGCTCGCCGTCCGGCACATGACGGTGCGAAGGTCGGGAAGGTCGAGATGCGCGCCGGGAACTAGCTCGCGCAGAATGTTACCGAAAAAACGAATGCGAACTGCCAGCAATTCCGTGAGCAGCGCTTGGTGTTTGCGCCCGGTGCCGTTCGAGTACTCGACCTCAAAGGGGCGCATGCGATGCGTGGCCCAGAGCTGCCAGGCCTTCCAGTAATAAGCCGCCATGCCGCCACGGTTCTTGAGGTGAGAAGTGAGCTTGTAGAAGAGGTGGGCGTCCACGCCGATTCCGGCGGCGACGGTGAAGTAACGCGCAGCTGCCTTTCCTTCAAAATCTTCGTACTCGACGCGGCCAAGCGGAATGCGGCGGACCTTGCCTTTGACGGCGGCGCGCGCCGCCTCGCTGGGGCGCAGCGGCAGACCGAGATCGTGGGCGAGCGCGTTGGCCGTGCCGAAGGGAAGGATGGCGAGCGCGACGTTTGTGCTCGCCAGTTCCTGAATCACGTCGTGAATGGTGCCATCGCCTCCGCAGGCAAACACGGTATCGCTGCCCCCGGCGACGGCATAGCGCGCGTGGATGGTGGCTTCGTGGCTGGAGCGGCAGACGGTCAGTTCGGTGTGAACGCCGGCGGACTGGATGATGCCGATGGCGATGTCCAGTTCGCGATCGCGGCGGCGGCCGGCGCGGCCGGAATTGGGATTAAACAGAATCGTGGCTTTGCGCATGCACCCTGTTCTTTGGGCGATGGACGGGGCTGTCCTTCGCTCGAGTCTGCCGGGACAGGCGAGGGCGCCCGTCGATCCGCTTGGTCTGAGTGTAGCCTGAAAAGCAGTTGCCAGAGGCCAGTTGCCAGTTGTCAGTTGGGATCGTCGCAGGAGTGGGCATCGCGATCTTTTCCCGCCGGTCGCTTTGGAAACAACAGAAAAATAAGCTAGTTACGGTGTTATGCGGCCAGTCCGAAAGAATTTTGCCGCTGGATGACACGATTCGCGGCGGTTCTGCGCTGTTAGAGACAGGTGAGGTAGTGATTGGCCGAACAGAACGAAACAGCAGGCCACTTCCCACCTGGTTCGAAAACACACTGCTTCAACAGGAGATGACACAATGCTCAGCAAATCAATGTTGCTCTCAATCGTCTTAGTTCTTTCGTCTCTGGCGGTGGCGCAGGGGAACAAGCAAACATCCCTTCCCGCGGGAGCAGTCCTGGGTGATGGGATCACAACCTGTGACGTGACGTATACCAGCGGGATCAGCACAACGACCACGGTATTCTGTGTCACTGCCAACGGAAACATTCCTCAGTTCAGCGTCGCGACCGAACAGATGATGGGAATTGCGGAAGGCTATGGTATTTGCGACCTCTCCAACAGCACTTCCTACTACGACTATGCACAATACGATAGCGGGAACTGGGGGCCATCGACCTTCAAGCACGATGGCAACGTTGTAACCGTCACGCGAAAGACCAGCGACGGCAACTGGGAGTTGACGCAGACCATCACCAACGAGCCCGCTTCTTCCTCTGGATTCGGTTCGGCCAAAATGTCGATGAAGGTCCAGAACCTGAGCGGTTCGACCCGGCAGGCCGAGCTTATCCGGTACGCAGACGTGGATGCCAACAGTGACCCGACCAATCATTTCGACACCACCTCGACGTCGGCATTCGGACTGGACGGGGACTTCCAGCACGGCCTGATGATTACCAACAATACGTTCAACAACAACTACGGCTACCTCACGGGCGTTCTGGACATCGCGGGCATACCGGATCCATGCAACCCCTTCAATTTCTTGCCTTCTTCGTTGCCTTACGTTGGAGACGGCTCGATTCTCTCGATGTGGTCTTTCCGTCTTGCAAATAAGGGGGATGCGACCGTTGTGGGCACCTACAAGGGGATCTAAGCTCTACATTTACGGTTGAACCGGGGGACCGCCCCCGATGTTGCGCGTCGTGGGGCTGCCAAAACAGGAAGAGGTCCGGGCAACTGCCGGACCTCTTCCTGTTTCCACGATGACAACGGAGCTTCGGCGGAACCGTCCTAGCCCTGCTGCTCTTCTTTTTTCTGCTCGAAGTGCTCTTCGATGGCTTTCGTGCCTTCAAACCCGGCAACGGCAGCCGCGCCTTCAGCCAAGATCCCAGCGTTCGGATCCAGCTTCTTCACACCTTCCACTGCCGCCACAGCGCCTGCAATTTTTTCCGCTTCATCCAGAAGTCCCATAGCCGATCTCCTTCTATCCTGCGAATTAAGTTCACCCCATCGAGGTGCGGATTAGATTATCAGCTGCCAGCGGCACGGGCAAACCGTGAATGGCGGAATGAACTAGTCGGCGCTTCTCTCATCGCGCGCATTTTGCGGCGAGTGGAATTCTCGGGCCGCTCCATCTTTCGGCAGGGTTACACTCAAGGCATGCTAGAGATGGGTCGGATGCTGCTGGTGCTGGGAGTGGCCCTAATCGTGATTGGCGGCATTGTCATGCTGCTCGGAAGGACCGGCTTGCCGCTCGGTCGCCTTCCCGGAGATATCGTCTATCGCGGCAAGAACACGACGTTTTATTTTCCGCTGGCGACCTCCATCGTCCTGAGCGTCTTGCTCTCCGTGATCCTGTTTGTCGTCAGCCGCTTCAAGCGGTAGCGTGCCAGTAATCCCTCGCTGCGAGCGTTAGGCGCATCTTCGTTGCGCTTGCGTCTTTGTTCGGTCTTGCATCCCTGTTCGGTGCCGGGGATCACCGCCTGGATGACTCCCAAGTCATTGATTTATAAATATCTTATGTGTAAGTGTTTATTATTCAGAGATTTGGCGGTACGATCCCGCCAAATCTTTGACTTTAAAAGACCGCAGCTGGGGGAGCCCGCAACCGACATGCTAGCGGCCCCGCCTCAAACGCACGATACACTGATGCTTCATGGGAGCGAGCGACCAACTGGGATTTGAGTTTCGCGCGCCGGAGAGGCGAGTCTGGACGGTGCGCGCGCTCGTGGCTGCGGTGCGTGGGCTCGTCGAGCGCCAGTATTCCGACTGTTGGGTGGAAGGCGAAATATCCAACCTGCGCACGCCCGAGTCGGGGCACTTGTATTTCACGCTGAAAGAAGAAAGCGCGCAGATTCGCGTGGTCATGTTCCGCTCATCGGCGCGGCTGTTGCGGTTTCGGCCGGAAAACGGTCTGCACGTCACCGTGCGCGGACGGATCACGGTGTATGAAGAACGTGGCGAGCTGCAGATTTCCGCTGAGTTCATGGAACCGCAAGGCGCGGGCGCGCTGCAGCTCGCATTCGAGCAACTGAAGGCGCGCTTGCAGGCGGAAGGACTGTTCGAAACCGCGCGGAAAAAGCCGATCCCGCCGCTGCCGCAGAGAATCGGCATCATCACTTCTCCGCAGGGTGCGGCGTTGCACGACATCCTGAACATTCTGGCGCGCCGGCATCATTCGGCGAATGTGCTGATCTATCCAGCGCAGGTGCAGGGAGACGCGGCCGCGGGCGAAGTGATTTCGGGCCTGCGCTATTTTCACGACCGCGCGCAGAAAACGGATGGAGTTGAGGTCATCATCATTGCGCGCGGCGGCGGATCAGCCGAAGACCTGGCGGCTTTCAATGATGAAGGACTAGCGCGGGCAGTGGCGGAAGCGAAGATTCCGGTGATTTCAGCGATCGGGCACGAGACCGATTTCACGATCGTGGATTTCGTTGCTGACTTGCGGGCGCCGACGCCTTCGGCGGCGGCCGAACTGGTGATCCGGTCGCGGCAGGAGATTGAAACGCAAACGGAAGAGATGCACCGTCGACTGGAGCACGCGGTACGCTACCGGCTGCTGATGGCTCGGCAGGCGCTGACCGAACTCGCGCAGCACGGGGCGTTTCGCAGCATGATGGATGGCATCCATCGCGGCCAGCAAACGCTGGATGAACGGCGCTTCCGGCTGGAAAAAGCCGAAGGGCAACTTCTGGAGCGATGCCGGCGGCATCTGGAGACCGCCTCGGCGGCGGTGTGGCACTACGACGCGCGACGGCGTTTGGCTGCGGTGCGGCAGCAGTTGGAGACACAGGCTGCGAACCTGACCGCGGCCACGCGAGCGCAACTTCTGGCGGCGCGCGCGAAGCTCGACCGGCGAACAGCCAGCCTGGACGCGCTTTCGCCGGTGGCGATTCTGAATCGAGGATATGCGCTGGTGTTCGATGCGAACGGGCAACTGGTGAAAGATGCAGAGCAGTTGGCGGTGGGGGACGACGTGTCGGCGCGTCTGGCGCGGGGCCAGGTTGGTGCGCGGGTTACGAGGAGCGAGCCCGGCAAATCCCGCTAACACCACCCGCAAAGTGGGTGCATGAACGCGCGGCTGCATTAGAATGAAATTCGATACAACTGTGACGCGAGGGTGAAGTGACGGTGTCCGGCGCATGGCCGCAAATCACGGTGATCTCGGTCGTGGACATCGTCCTGGTCGCGATCCTGATCTACCAGTTTCTGACGCTGGTACGCGGAACTCGCGCCGCGCCCATGCTGGTGGGAGTGGCCACGCTCGGCCTAGCGTTTTACGTGGCGCGACTGGGCGAATTGCGCACGCTGAACTGGCTGCTCAGCACGCTGCTGCCTTATGTTGTTTTCGCGCTGATCGTCCTGTTCGCGTCGGAGATCCGGCATGCGCTGGCGAACCTAGGGAGCCGCATTTCGCTGATGCGGACTACAAGTTCCTCCGCCGACGTTTATGACGACATCGTGCTGGCGGCCAATCTTTTCGCGCAGAATCAAACGGGAGCGCTGATCGTGATCGAGCGGGAAATCGGTCTGCGCACCTACATCGAAAGCGGCGTGGCAATGGACGCCCGGCTTTCCTACGACCTGCTGGCGACGATTTTTCGGCCGAGTGCGCCCTTGCACGATGGGGCGGTGATCATACAGCGCGACCGCATTGCCGCAGCTGCCTGTTTTCTGCCGCTGTCGATGAACCCCGTGCTCTCGACGCAACTGGGAACGCGGCATCGCGCGGGGATCGGCATCACCGAGGAAACGGATTCGGTGGCCGTGATTGTCTCGGAAGAAACGGGAGCCATCAGCGTGGCGGTGGGCGGCCACATTGAGCGCGACCTGACGGTCGAACGCCTGCGTGAGCGCTTGAGCAGTCTTTTGCGCCGCTACGCTCCCGCCCCGAGTCTTCCGAGTGGCATGGAAAACAGCTTTGTGGAAGACGAACCGTCCAGTTCGCATTCTTCCGCGCGCCGGCGGGATTCCGGGGCGCATACGGGAAGGGATGACTAACGATGGGGAACTGGCTTCGGCGTTTGTTCCTCGAGAACTTCATCTATAAGCTGATTTCGCTCCTGTTGGCGGTTGGACTGTGGCTGGCAGTGGCGCGGACTCCCGTGGCTGAAATCGAGATGCGGGTGCCGATCGAGTTTCGCAATCTTCCTGACAGTCTGGAAATCGATTCCGCCACCTTTACGGAGGCAGAGGTACGGCTGCGCGGCCCCGAGCGCGTGCTTCATGGCATGTCGCCGGCGGACGTGAAAGCGGAAGTGGATCTCAGCAACATGCAGACCGGAGAACGGACGTTCGACCTGACCGCGCGACACGTGCACGTGCCCGATGATATTGAGGTAGTGCAGATCATACCGGGCCAGTTCCACCTTTCTTTTGATAGTCGAGATACGCGTACGGTCGACGTTCATCCGCGCATAACCGGAACCTTTGCGACTGGAATGCGTGTCGGACAGGTGATTGCGGATCCTCCCAACGTCACTGTGACGGGACCGCGCCGCCGCCTGGAAAAGCTGGAGACGGCTACAACCGATCCCATCGACGCCAGCGGGACCATGGACCGCGAGACTTTCGTAACCCAGGCCTATGTGGCCGACCCTTTGGTCCAGGTTGTGCACCCGCGGCCGGTTCGAGTGACGGTTATCATGGAACGCGCGGGTGAAGACAAGAAAAAATAATAAGGCGGGGCTAAGAACCAAGACACAGTTTCCATACAAGGATTTCTTTTCCCGATTCAAATGACACAAACCAGGCAGCTTTTTGGAACCGATGGAATACGCGGCGTGGCCGGTGAATTCCCGCTCACCAGCGATAGTGTGTACTGGATTGGACGTGCCTTGGGCCACAATCTTGTGCGCGCAAATGCAAAAGCGCGCGTTGTTATCGGGCAAGACACGCGCGTTTCAAGCCGGTGGATTGCCGACAGGTTTGCCGGGGGCTTGGCCTCGGCGGGCGTCGCGAGCCGGAGCGCAGGCGTGATCACAACACCGGGAGTCGCGTTCCTGGCGCGTTCGGGGGCCTTCGACGCGGGGGTCGTGATCTCGGCTTCGCATAACCCATGGACGGACAATGGAATCAAAATCTTCTCCGGCGACGGATATAAGCTTCCCGATGCGCGCGAACTGGCGATTGAGAAGGAAATCTTCGCCCTGTTGCACGATGCGAATGCAGTTCCGGAGCCAGCGACTGGGACTGCAACCCTGCCCGGCGAGGAAGCGCTGCGGCAGGCCTATGTGCGCTGGCTGGCAGCGGCCGCCTCGGTGGACCTACGCCGGATTCGTGTGGCTGTCGATTGCGCGAACGGCGCGGCGGCGGCCGAAGCACCCGAACTGTTTCGCGCGTTGCACGTGAGCGCGACCTTTCTGCATTCGTCGCCGGATGGCGAAAACATTAACGAGAATTGCGGGGCGCTGCATCCGGAGGCGGTGGCGCGTTTCGTCGCCGGCAATCGAGGGAAGTTTGACGTGGGGGTGACGTTTGACGGCGACGCAGATCGCGCGCTTTTTTGCGATGCGGAAGGTCATGTTGTGAATGGCGATGCAGTTCTATTGCTGGCCGCGCGCGAAATGCAGGCGCGCGGCGCGCTGGCGAACGCGACGGTCGTCGCCACGACTATGTCGAATATGGGATTGGAAATCGCGCTGAAGCGCTCGGGAATCCGGATGCTGCGCGCAAACGTCGGAGATAAGTACGTGCTCGAGGAAATGCAGCGCTCGGGCGCGACCTTAGGCGGCGAACAATCGGGGCATATCCTGTTCCGCGACGGTGACGCTACGACCGGGGACGGCCTGCTGACCGCGCTGCGCGTGCTGGAGATCATGGTGCGTTCTGGAAAGACTCTGGCCGAACTGGTAAGCGACCTGAAAGTGTTCCCGCAAACCATACGCAATGTGAGGGTGCGAGAGAAGATTGCTTTTGCCCAGATTCCAACTGTGCAGGCCGCGATTGCGTCGGCTGAGCGCGAACTCAATGGCAACGGCCGCGTCGTCGTGCGCTACTCCGGCACGGAAGCGCTGGCTCGGGTGATGGTCGAAGCGGAGTCGAAAGAGCAGATCGACCGGATTGCCGGATCAATTGTCGGCGAACTCCAGACGGCGTTGGGGACTTAGGCGCTGCATCCGGAAGCAACCTCTGCCTTCAACGCCCGGGTGGGAGTTCTTGGAGCGCTAAGCAACCTAAGCGAAATTTCGGAGAAACAAATTCCCAAGCAGACAAATCTTCCCATAGGGCGCTGCGGCGCGCGTGCGGGTACGCCCAAAAGTACGGGAAGGTTATCTTGTGGACAATTGCGGACGGGCTGAGAATGAGAATCGGTTCACAAATGAACGAGTTAATAAAACCTTCATGAGAATTCTTGTCGTAGAGGATGATGCAGCCCTTGCCAGCTTTATTAAGAAGGGAATGGAAGCGGAACATCATGCGGTGGATGCCGGCCTGGACGGCGAACAAGGCCTTTCGATGGCGATGGGGATTGACTACGATCTGGCCGTGCTCGACCTGAATCTGCCGGGCGTTGACGGCCTGACTGTGCTGAAAAACGTGCGTCAACGCAAGCCGAAATTGCCGGTCATCATTCTGACCGCGCGCGGCCGGGTGGAAGACCGCGTACAGTGCCTGGACTCTGGGCGCTGACGACTATCTGGTGAAGCCGTTTTCGTTTCTGGAGCTATCGGCGCGCGCGCGCGCGTTGTTGCGGCGCAGCCATTTGCCTTCGGAGTCGGTCCTGACCGTGCTCGATCTAAGCCTGGACCGTGTGGAACGCAAGGTGCAGCGTGGCGGGCGACCGATCGAGTTAACGGTCAAAGAGTTCGCGCTGCTCGAATATCTGATGCGCAATGCAGGACGACGGCTGACGCGCGCCATGATCATCGAACACGTGTGGAATCTGACGTTCGATTCGGCGACCAACATTGTCGATGTGTACATCAACTATTTGCGGCGCAAGGTGGATGACGGATCGCAGGCTCCCCTCATTCATACCGTGCGCGGCGTGGGGTACGAACTAGCTTCGGGCGGGCGGGCACAATGAGCGCGCATTCGTATTCGCCGTTGCAGGCAAATCGGGAGGTGCTCGGCGAATTGTTGCATTCAGTGAGCCAGCCGCTGACCACGTTGCGGTGCTCGCTGGAGCTTTCGCTCGATGAAACAGCCGAGCATCAACAGCAGGCGGTGGCGGCGGCGCTGGAACAAACCGAGAGCGTGATTGGAATGATCCAGTTGATGCGCGAGTACCTGGATGCCGAACAAAGCGCGGTGGGAGGGCTCGCGATCGCGTTCATGCCGGTTTTAAGGAACGTCGTCGACGAACTGTCGCCGCTCGGAGCGATAAGAAATGTCCGGGTGCGCATAACGGGGACGTGTACGGCGGCATTGTCCATCACGGCACCGTGGATGCGAAGGGCGCTGGAATACCTAATTTCGGCGATGATTGAGCGGCAGCCGCCGGGCAGCGAGGTTGCGGTGCTGCTCGATGAGTGCCCAGGCGAAGTGCGGGTTAGCTTCCGGAGCAAGCGTGGCTTCGGGCTGAGATCTTTTTCTGACGCAAGTCTTCCGAAGACGAGTACATGGGAAACAATCCAGCGCGTGCGCCTGGTCATTGCCGCCCGAGTGCTGGAAATCGCAGGCGCAACTTTGGACTTCGACGATCGCTTGCCCGGCCTTGTTTTGCGGATACGCCAGCCTGGCGGCCCCGACGCTTGAAAGCATCTTCCTAAGCGACACATTTGTTTCCGGGATTTTCCTTCCGAAATTCATTCGCCACGAAGGCAGCGGCGGAAGTTCCCCGCCCCGCGGCATCTTGCTTCACAACGCCGGCGCTACTCTCGGGGCGCCCCGACGAAGTACAATCCGCCTTGCCGGAGGTGCTCGATGAAGCCTCGTACTGTTGTATTGCTTGGCTTTGTTCTGATTTCTGTTTGCTGGGCCCAAAAGGATGGGCCAGTCCTCAAGCCGATGACGGTGATCCGGGCCGGCGCGCTGATCGATGGTGTGTCGAATACCGCGCGCCACAACCTGATCATCACGATTCGCGGGAACGTGATTACCGAGGTCGCGGACGCAGATTCAGCCAGCATTCCCGCGGGTGCGAATGTGATCGACCTTTCCCAGGCCACGGTGCTGCCCGGCTTAATCGATGCGCACACGCACATTTTTCTGCAGGGGGAAGTGCCGTCCGAGGGCGGATACGATATTCAGCTGCTGAAGTATCCGCTGGCATTTCGGGCGGCGCGGGCAACGGTTTCGGCGCGGCGCGCGCTCGAACAGGGATTCACCTCCATTCGCGACATGGAAACCGAAGGCGCAGGTTATGGCGACGTCGGCATCAAGATGGCAATCGATCGCGGGTATATCCCCGGGCCGCGGATGTTCGTTACGACGCGCGCGATTTCGACCACGGGCGGTTATCCGCTGGAGGGCTACGCGCCCGAGATCGAAGTGCCAAAGGGCGTGCAGATCATCGACGGTCCGGTTGAAGCGCGCAAGGCCGCGCGCGAGCAGATGGACCATGGCGCCGACTGGATCAAGGTCTATATGACGCATCGCTCCTGGCTGGGGAAGAACGGAGAACTGGTCTCGCAGCCGACCCTTACCGTCGAGGAATTGCGCGCGATTGTCGACGAGACTCACGGCTGGGGTAGAAAAGTCGCCTGCCACGCATATGGCGGAGAAGGCCTGCAGCGAGCGCTCGACGGGGGATGCGATTCGATCGAGCACGGGCTGGAGCTGAGTGACGCGCAAATCGCGCAAATGATTAAACAGGGGACGTGGCTGTGCGCGACTCTAAGCGTGTACTACGGGGACTGGGCGTCGGCGGATACGCCGGAGGGGCAGCGCGACCGGAAGCGGGCTTCTGATCATGCAGAATCCTTTCGCAAGGCTCACAAGGCGGGAGTGAAGATTGCGTTTGGTACCGACATCGGCGGGATTCCGTGGACCGAGCCGATTGCGCAGGAGTTTGCAAGGATGGTTGAGTTTGGGATGACGCCGATGGAGGCGATTCAGAGCGCGACGTCGCGGGCCGCGGAACTTCTCGACAGGAAAGGGCAGCTGGGCGTGATTGCGCCCGGCGCCTATGCCGACGTGGTGGCCATCGCGGGCGATCCGCTGGAGAACATCAAACTCCTCGAGGATGTGGGGTTTGTGATGAAGGACGGTAAGGTTTTCAAGAACGATCTCGTGCCGAAGAAGTAAGCGGGGAGCCCGACCAGCGGAAATGCGTTATTGGTGTGCGTGCGGGCTCTGAGCGGGGTTCGCCTGGTGTGGCGACGGCGCTTTAGCGATCTTCACATCAAAGCTGATCGGCAAGTTCTTGGGCGGATAGCAGGCTGAGTTATCGCAGGCCTGGTATTTGAGACTGCCGCGAATAATGTACTTACCGGGCTCTACCGAGCGCAGAGGGTGCACGATAACGTCCACCTTGAAATCACCGGTGTAGACGTTGAGTTTCTCGTCGGGGGCGAAGGCGAAGCTCATATCCTGGCCGACGGGGTAAACGATCTTGCCGACCACGATGTCGGTTGTGGCTTCGATCTTGAGGGCGGTGGGGATAAGAAACTCGGACTTCGGGTGGTTCGAATTGATGTGGTAGCCGCTGGCGACGTTAAACGAAAGCGACACGGTAGCCGGTTTGGCCTGGACAGCGGTGACCACCGGCGCGGGCGCCATCTTGACGACGGGGCCTTGTGGGCCGAACTCTTCCTGGGCCGCAGCCCATGCGGTCGCGAGAAACACGCACGTAAGAATCAGTTTCAGTCTGCTCATTCACCACCCAGTAAGTCCGTCTGAGTTCTTAGGGTACGTCTTAGGGTAAACCAGGATAAGTGCCGACGCAGGTTACTTCTGAGCCTGTACAGTGCTGCCCCGGCTGAGCGCATCTTTGATGTGGTCGACGAAGACGCTACGGCTTTGCAGCCCAAATTCGCGCGCGACCACCTTGCCGTCGCGATCAAGAAAAAAAGTAGTCGGCAGAACGTTGACGCCGCCATAAATTACGCTGATCGCTTCTTTGCCTACCAGGATCGGGTAATTCACGCCCATAT
The DNA here is from genome assembly GCA_963791085.1 of uncultured Acidobacteriaceae bacterium. GTDB lineage: Bacteria > Acidobacteriota > Terriglobia > Terriglobales > Acidobacteriaceae > Acidiflorens. The sequence goes on from CAWBQG010000002.1 coordinate 666,495, forward strand.
CTTTTGCGAACTTCGCAATGTCATCGGTGCTGGCATCGTCCATGGCGACGCCGACGACTTGAAAACCCTGCGGACCGTACTCTTTTTGTAGTTGAACGAACCACGGCATCTCCACCTTGCATGGTTCGCAATAGGTGGCCCAGAAATTCAGCAGGACGGCCTTCCCCCGCAATTGCGAGAGTCTGAGGCTGCCGCCATCAATCGCCCGCAACTCAAAGTCGGGGGCGACCGCGCCCATCAACTGCCCGTTCTTGGGGCCATTCGCGCTTTCGCGCGACATGCGAATTCCGGTGAAAACCATGACTGCGACCACGGCGGCCACGAAGAACAGAATCAGAGGATTTCTTTGCACTTATAGCTCCGACTTCAAGGAGTGAAGGCCCGCGTTAATTCAATTATATCCCTTACTCAAGAAGTGCTCCCGCTGTCGCTCACGTTACAGAGCAAACCGATTCAAGAAGGAGAAGTACCCCGAAATAAGAGTGAAACGGCCCAACACGAGAAGAATGCCCAGAACGATCAGCAAGCATCCGCTCGCCACTTCCACCGCGTGCATGTGAAATTTGAAGCGGTTGTAGAACTTGAGAAAGCGCTGAATACCGAGCGATGTAATCAGAAAAGGCACAGCGAGGCCAGCCGAGTAAATGGCAAGCAGGAAAATGCCTTTCCAGACCGTATCCTGGGCGGCGGCAAATCCAAGCACGACTGCGAGAATCGGCCCGACGCAGGGAGTCCAGCCAAAGGCAAACGCGAAACCGATGACAAACGCCCCCCAGGCGGAAGAACTCCCTTTGAGGCTATGCAGGCGCGTATCGGCCAGAAGCGCCTTGATCTGAAATATTCCGGTCAGGTGAAGACCGAAGAGAATGATGACTGCGCCGGCAACGCGAGCGAGCAGGGACTTATACTGCGCGAGAACTTGGCCGACTTCAGTCGAGATGGCGCCGAGCGTGATGAAGACAATGCTGAAGCCGACAATGAAAGCGGCGGAGTTGCGCATCACCTTGCCGAGTAGATGGCTTTCGCTGGACTTGAGTTCCTCAATGCCCGCGCCCGAAATCAGCGAAACATAGCCGGGGACCAAGGGAAGCACACAAGGCGACAGAAATGAGATCAGGCCTGCGAAAAAGGCCGCGAGCGGTAATGGCAAACTCGTCATACTTTCTATTCTAGCGGCGATTACTGTAGCTGGCAGCCGCCCGTTTTTTCCCTTTCGTATCCAGATGCATGATCCGACCGCCTGGTTAGAACGTTGCCGGTTGCCGGTGAGGCCCAAGCTTCGGACGCGCGTGATCCAATGAATCATGGCTTCCCTGCCTGTGGAGGATGCGCAGGTGGCGCCGGCGCTGACGGTTCGGCAGATGGCGTTCCATTCGCCGGGGGCTCCGTCAGAACCTTCCCCATCAAGCCCGGCGGCACGATCGCCGTAACTATCGCGCGATCTCCGGAATGCTCGACCTTGAGGCTGCTGAAAAGGGCTTTTACATCCGCGTCCGTGCCGTGCGCTCCCACGCTTCCCTCGGCCGCATGAAAAAGACTGAGAAAGACGCCGACCTTATCGGCAATGGCCTGGGCATCGGATTCGTTGTCGGCGAAAGCCTCCGCCCGCAAATGCAAGGCGCGGAGACTGCGTGCGGAAATCACTACCACGGCCGGTTTCGGAAACAGCAGGGACCAACTGGAGAAGCCGCTCAGAGAATTCATTTCCGCAGGCCGAATGCGGAGGATCGCAAAAGCCAGGCTGGCCAGCGGCACCTGGCGATAGAACCTTCTGAGAAGCGATGGCCCGCCGAACGGCGACGCCAGCTTGCGCGAGCGATCGATGATCGCGCGAATCACCTCCGGATCGGGATGATTGGAGACGGCGACACTTTCATAGGAAAGAACCGCAACCCGCACTGTGCGGCCCTCGAGCGGGATATTGTAGATATCGAAATTGCGGTAGTTGTCGATTGAGGATGCGATCTTTTTCAGGTAAGGAATAAGCCGGCTGGAATCGAACTTCCCGACGAATATTTCTGAAAAGCGCGGCTCGGGCGAGGATCCCGCCGTGCCGTTCCCCCAGCTTTGAGGGTAATGCACGGCGAAGGCCGCTTCATCGAGGTCGCGCTCGAACTGGAAGCCGGTCTCGTCGACGAATTCCTGGTATTCGGGATCGCGGGAAACGGGCGGCAACTGGCTCGCGGCATTGAAGGTTCGAATCCACTTCAGGTTGACATAAAGAAAGCCGTCAGCGCCCGGGAGCAGCCGTGCAGCCTCAGGCGGAGCCTGCTTGCGCAGCGTGACGATCAGCGCGATAGCGGCCGCAATCACCAGAACGGCGGAAAAAACGGGGAAGCTGCGTCGAATACGCATCGGGTCGGATGATGGACCGGGCTCATCCGCTCAGCGGATGAATCTGCTTATGATAGCACCCGCGCGCTCGGAACCTCGCTGAAAGCACGCTCAGGCGCCCCCACTCGGCACCCGTTAATGCTGCTTGTCAGGCTCTGGGCCTGCGGCCTCGGTCCAGTTGACGCTTCTTCTAATCGGCGCATACCATATAGGTTTGACTTTTAATGGAAAGAAGCCGCTGTGCGGGGCCTCGGCTCCACGGCATACGCAATCATGGAAAAGAAGAAACTGGAAACTTTCAAGAAGAGGCTGGAAGTGCGACGGCAGGAATTGCGTCACATGGTGACTCGCAACCAGCAGGACGGGCGCGCGGCCGATGAGGAAGCCACGCAGGATGTCGCCGATCGTGCCGCCAGTTCCTACACCAAGGAGTTCTTGTTCAGCCAGAGCAACAACGACCGCCAGTTGCTCAACATGGTCGAAGGCGCGCTGGCGCGCATTCGCGAAGGCAGCTTCGGAGAATGCGTTTCCTGTGGCAAAGAAATCAACGCCAAGCGCCTGGAAGCCGTCCCCTGGACGCGCCACTGCATCGAGTGCCAGGAGAAAGCCGAACAGGGCCTGCTCGAAGCCGCGCAGTAAGCAGTTAAGAAGAGGAATGTCCGTGAGGTCCGTTCCTGTTCAGATCATCTTCTTATTCGCAGTTGCGCTCTGTCTGCGCACCGGCGCAAGAACTCGGAGAACTGCGCACTGGTCGACACGGTCGGCACGCTTAGCTTTGACGCTCCCGAAATCCCCCTGTTAGACTAGACATTTGCCATCCACCGTATAAGCGAAGAAGGAATCCGTGCGCGCAGAAACCCGGCATCAACTAAAGGAAGATCGTTTCAGCAAGGCCACCATCGAGGCGGCGGAGAAGACCGTCAACTGGTCACAGGAACACCAGGGAAAACTGATCGTGGCTGCGATCGCAATCGTAGTCGTGGCAGCGATCGCGTTTGGTGGATGGTATTATGTCAGCGCGCAGGATGAAAAGGCGAGTTTTGAGCTGGCAGCGGCGGTTCGCACGCTCGAAACACCGTTGCGTCCCGCTGGGACCCCCGAGCAACCCGGATTCCCGAGCTTCGAGTCAGCGACCGCGCGTGCCACGGAGGCCCGCAAGGAATTCCAGGCAATCGCCGACAAGTATCCGCAAACGCACACCGGCAAGATGGCGCGCTATTTCGTCGGGCTGATGGCTGCGCAGCTCGGCGACAACGCGACTGCCGAACACAACCTGCAGGAGGCTGCCGGTTCGTCCGATGCCGGCCTGGCCTCGCTGGCCAAATTTGCACTCGCTTCGGTCTATGCCGGGGAGAAGAAAGACGCGCAGGCGGTCGATCTCTACATGCAGCTAATCGACAGGCCAACGATACTTGTCGGCAAAGTGACGGCGCAACTCGAACTCGCCAACTTCTACGCCACCCACCAGAAGCCGGACGAGGCAAGAAATATCTACGGGCAGATTCAGAAGGAAAATCCGTCGTCCGAGGCCGCGCAGCTGGCGCAGCGGCAGCTGGCGCAGCTGAAGTAGACAGTTATTTCCCCGCGATTCGGCGCAGGCAGGCAATCAGCCGATCGCAATCTTCCACAGTGTTGTAGACGTGCGGCGTCACGCGCATCGAAGTTCCGCGCACGCTGACGAAGACTTTTTCTTGCGCCAGCATATGGGTCAATTCCGGCGGAATCGCCTTAGCTCGGCGCAAACACAGATAATGGGGCGCGCGCAGCGGTTCGCCGGGCGCAGAAAAGCCGAGTTCCGCAGCCGCCTCAGCCAGGCGGCGATTCATCGCGCCTGAGGTTGCCGAGATCTCCTCAATCTTCCATTCCAATATTTGCCGCAAGGCGCGAACGGCCGCCGGCAAGAGCGCAAAATTTGAGCGCTCGCCCATATCGAACCGGCGCGCGCCCGCGTCGTAGTGCTCCGAATACAAGATCAGGCTTGAAAAATCGCGGGCATTCGCGCGCTGGATCCAGCCTTCTTCCAGCGGAGACCCGTTGTGCCACTTGGGTGCAACGTACAGCATGCCGACGGAGTATGGGCCAAGCAGCCATTTGTAACTAGCTGCAACGGCGAAGTCGGGCTGAACATCGCTGACGCGGAAAGGCAGCGCGCCGAGCGATTGCGTGAGATCAAGGGCCAGCGCTGCGCCAATCTGACGGCAAGCCGCGCCGATGCGCACAAGATCGAGCTGGCCGCCGCTCGTCCAATGCACATGAGGCAACGCGGCGATGGCCACGTCCGGCGTAAGCGCGTCGAGAACCGCCGCCGTCCAGTCGTGGTCCGCAGGCCACGCAACCGTCTTGAGCGTGGCACCATTTTTGTTGGCGAGCCCCTGCCAGCAATAGTAGTTGGAGGGAAACTGTTCGGCGAGGACCAGGATCGTTTGTCCTCTGTGAACCGGCAGATTCCGCGCGGCCGTCTCGACCCCGTAGCCGGCGGATGAAACGATGGCGACACAGTCTTCGGTCGAGCCGAAAACTTGCGCCGCGACAGCGCGAAACTCTTCCGCACCGCTGAAAAACTCAGGCGCTGTAAGCTCCCACGGATGCATTTTTCTGCGAAGGCCGTCGGTTCCGGCCTCGAATGCGGATTTCATCAACGGCGACATGTAGCCGCAATTCAGGTAAGTGACGTCATCCGGGATATCGAAAAGATGGCGCTGGCAGGGAAGCATGGGCTAGGCCGAGGTTTCAGTGTATCCAAAGTTTTGTAGTTGAGGAATGGATTGCAGGCGACGGGTAGCGAGCCACCGTAGCCCACTACCGGCGACGGTAGTGAGCTTACAAAGTTTCTTCTATTCTGCCGATCGGCCTGCCGGCGAGCGCAGCCAACGCGCGCCTAGCGCGAGTAGGCCCCGGGGATGAAGCAAATCTATGAGCAATAGGCCGACAGACGAGCTGTGCACCGTCCTGGGTTCGCGTTTCGCTCTCGCTTAGTCGACTAGCCAGCCGCTGAGACTTGATTTTCGCCCTTCTTGGATTCGAATTCCTCCTGCAGTTGCTGACCGAGAGTCTGGGCTACCGAATTCAGATTCTTAGCCAGCGCGAAACGCCACCGTTCCATCGACTGCTGCGCGAGTTCCTCGAATTGCTGGTCCAGCGAAACCACCGCTTCTTCACCCTGCGTCTTGAGCGAACCAGAAAATGAATTTTCGATCCGGTTCTGAATGGTCCGCAGGTTGCCGCACACTTCGTCGAGCCGCTTCTCGACCTCTTTCGACCCGAGTACTTGAAAATCTCTGAGGGCTAAGCCTACAGCGCTTTCCAGTTGAGTTCTCGTGCTGGAGACGATCTCGCTGCCAATGTGTTCGAGGTGCGCGTCAAGATCCGATTCAAGGTGGCGAACGGATTCGTTCAAGGTCGCGATCCTGCGGTCAAGATCAGCCACGTCCGCCTCAAGCTGGGACGCCTTCGCGGCGGCGGCGTTATGCAACTGCTCCATCTCCCGGCGGTGAACATTATGTGTTTCCGTGAGGCGCTGCTCCAGAGAGGTCGTGAGCGTTTCGCTTTGTGCGTTGAGCTGCGCTCGCGCGTCCAATGCCTGCTGCTGCAGGTTCTCAATTCCAGATTGAATCTGCCGTTGCGTGGCCGCGGAGAGTTCCTTCGATAGCGCCTGCGCCCGTTGTTCGACCGCATGCAGCTCCCCGGAGAGCCGGTGCCGAAACTCGGTCAAAGCCGCGCCGATCTTCTGCTCCGTTGCCGCTTTTGTCGACGCGAGTATCTCGGCGGACTGCTCCCGTGTCTGCTCGAGAACCCGCTCGCCAAGGTTTTGCCGCAGCCGCTCCCATAACTTTTCTTCCAGTTGAGGCGGGATCTGTCCAAGCGATACTTCAAAGCGGTTTTGTCTGGCATGGCGGGCCAGCTTGTCCTGAAGTTCGGCGAGTTCCTCTTGCACGGGCCGGACAAGTTTGGCAAGTATGCCTCGCAAACGATCGTCGGAGAGTTGTTCTTCGATTTTGTCGAGAACGGTTTGCGGGACCTTGGGATGAGCCTGCGGCTTGGACACCACCGCGGCCGACGGGTTTTGCCGGGACTTTTCCGGAGCGGATGACGGCATGACCAGTGTCCGCCAGTCGTCAGGGCAGGATTCAAGTCCCCAGAAATTGTCGGGCTGGTCGAGCCTTGCACCCAGCCTCCAACTTTGTCCGTCGGATCCAATGGGCAGGCAGGCAACCACATGAGCCGTCGCCTTTCGGCCTTCCCTGTGCAGTTGAAGCGTGCTACCCGCGTTCAGCGGAATCGGGAAGCGAAGCGCGCAACCATGCGCGCTCACGACCAGCGTCTCACATACGTCGGAGAACTGGGTGTTGGGCTCCAGGCTTGTCACATGGATCGGAACCTGAATCGGTACTCGGGAGCTGCGGCGCAGGGCGTGACCATTGGCGGAGGGCATGTTGGATCCTCGTGGGGACAGCGAGTTGATGCGGCTGACTATTCTCGCCGCCTCTCGGTTAAAGGTATCGCGAGCTTTAGAGATGCGCCCGTCTCAGGAGTGTTGTTCCGGGATGGCCAAGCGGGCAGGCACAGCGTGGCCAGCGGCCACAATCACGGTGTACTCATGCCGATTGTGCCGTGCTACGGGACTGGTACTACGGGGCTGACAATGCGCCCAGTCACGATCAGGAATTCAAAAGCGCCCTGAGTCTGTTGGCGACCCGCAACAACTCCTGCAGGTCGGCTTCCAGGGATTCGGCGCTGGAAACAGGCATGGCCCCATACCCCCTGATTCGAGCCGGCCGGGTGTCCTCCAAAGCCAGCCATATCTGGGACGCGTCCGAAGCCAAAACACGACGGAGGTCTTTCCTGGAGGGCTGGAGATCATACTTCGGCACCAAGGAAGCGATGAGCGTCTGAAGCTGCAGCAGACTCTCCTTGATCTGCTCTCTTTCGCCCTCGCTCACAGAGCCCTCGGTGATCTTCATGGCCGCCGGCGAATGCCGGTCTTCCAGGAGATCGCGCATACGAACCGCGGCGGCATCAACGATCACCATGCCGCTTGCGACGACTCTTCGATGGTTGTCACTGAGTCCGTCATCCATGACTGGCATCCCCCCTCAGCCTGAAGTCGATGTAAAGAGGAGAAAGCTTGACATGCTGCCCGGTAATGTACTTCGGACTGCCTGCCATCTGAAGCATGGCGGCGATCGCGCCCGGATTCCCCTTGCCGTAGTGGACGATCTTCTGAATCGCTTCCTCCCGATTGGCGGCGTCCAGGTGCATCTCTTCTGCTCTTCGCAGTGCAAACTCTTTTGCGGTGTCCAAGTCAAAATTCCGCAGGGCATACCTGTCGGAGCGATCGGAGAACATCGGCAGCAAGAACCCGACATCTTCCATGTGCGCGGAGCGGGCAACCGCAATGAGGGGTGTCTCCGTCTGATTGCACACATCCTTCACTGAGCCGGTGAATGACTGTGACGGAGATTGTATGTGGTCGAGCACAATCCAATAGCTGGCTTCGCGCAGGGCATCAGCGACAATCCCCCGGATAGACACTGCGGACTTGTCCTTGATGGCATTCAGACCGCTCGGTCCGCAGGTTTGGAGGACATGACGATTCTTCCGCGCAAACAGGCCATCTGCGAGATGCCGAAAAAGAGTTTGACTGCTGGAGGATTCGTCGCAATAGACCATCTGGGGTACTTCGCGCGCAACATGCTTCAGAAGCAGTGTTTTGCCAACCCCGGAGGGACCGTGAAGCAGGAAGGAACGACGCCGCGACACCAACTGCCGGAGTTGCTCAAGTTCAGCATCTCTCCCGTAGATAGCGGCCGGAATCACGAGCGCTCCAGTGAAGAAGCCTGGGCTCCGCTCAGGCGAATGAGTTCCGCCTCGACGCCCGATAGCCTCTTCAACGACGATTCGACGAATGGTGCGCCCGCCGCGTGGACGGCGCGCGCGTGACCAAGCGCCTGCTCGGCCACTGCGCTCAGTTCATGCAGCACGGCGCGTATTTCGGCTTCGAGAGAACGGCGGCTTTTGGTCACACGCTCCTCAAGATCGTTTCGCACGCGCTCGCTGTTTGTCTCCAGCAGCAGGTCGAGAAAATCGTGGGTGGCCGAGTCAATCACCGAGTGGGCGCGAATCGCGCCCAGTGTAAGGTCGGACACGTACCGCACAGGGGAAGCCGGACTAGCCAAGACAATGAAATCGTAGAACTTGAACTCGGAAATCGCCCGGAAATCCGGTTCGCCATTCAACTCTCTTGGCAGATACTCCAGTTCGGAAGCTTGGGCGCCGCGCGTCTTCGACAGGAAATCACTTGTCAAATCCGTGAATCTCCTGGCTATCTTGCGGTATGCTTCCTCTCCTTCCATCTTCTCGGTTTCCAACCATGGCATCGTGTGGCGCCGTGCGACGTCTTGAGCCGCCCGCATTGCCGATCGGCGATACCTTGGCCCGTTGGTCCGCGGCAGCGACTCGAGTGCCGAGCTAAGTTCCTGGTGCGCCACCTTGCGGACGGACATAAGGAAGACTTCGCGGTGATCACCAAAGGTCTTTGACAGGCGCTGCTGCTCCCCTGAGAACAAGTATCCGAGATCACCAAGGGACTGCTCGGCCTGCGACACGATCTCTCTTAGTTGGCCGATCCTTCGCTCGGATTCATCAAAGGGTCGAGTCAACGCGTCCCGTTCCTCCTTCACCACGACAAGGAGATGGCCGGATAAACGCCGCACCGCACGATCCTCGGCATCGCGCACAAGTCGCCGGCCTGATCGCCGCACCAACTGTTCCAGCGCATCCTGCAACTGAGGCCAGTCTCTTTGAGAACCACCGTTGTCGAGTTGCTCAAGAGCACTGATTTCAAAAATCGAACTGATCGGATGCTGGAGCCGATTTGCGAGTACGTGTCTGGCAAAGGAAACGGCCGCATCCCGCTCCGGCCCGGTAACACGATCTGCCTTGTTCAGGACGAACAGGATGTCGGGAACCTCTTTGGCAACGCGCTCGACCAGCGCCAGTTCATCTCCGCCGATGGGAGGATCGGCGCCGATCACGACAATAGCGGCATCGACGTGGGGGAGGAATGCGTGCGTGGCAGCGGTGTTCCCGGCGAACACCGAGCCGAGTCCCGGTGTGTCGACGAGGCACATGCCCTCCGCCAGCAGTGGGCTGGGGACAAACACCTCGAGGCCGGCGACCCCCTTGCTGTTCTCCGGGTTCCGCGCTTCGGACACGTACTCCTCGATATCGGCGACTGCGATCTCCGTCCATTCACCGCTTCGTAACCGAACTCGTGCCCCGAGGCGCTCTCCGAATCTCAATATCGTGGGGACGGCGGTGACCGGAACCACCCCACTGGGCAGGATGGGCACACCGATCAAGGCATTCAACAGTGTGGACTTGCCCCGTTTGAACTGGCCGACGCATGCCACATAGAAACGCCCCTCCGCAATACGCTCGGCAGCGAAACGGGCATCGTCCGTGATTTGATTGCTATGGAACTGCTCGGCCAGATCCGCAATGCGAAGCAATTTGTTCGCTTCCACATCGACATCTTCGCCCGAACGCAAATCGTGGCCGGAACCGGAGACTCGCAACTCGTCAGATGCCACGAGGCGCGTCGCGTCGCTTGTGTGATCCAGTGTCGGGCGATCCGAACTCATTGCTGTGACCGAACTTTCCTTGCGCCGGGTGGCGCGACCACCGTACTCCGCGTTATAGCCTTCGCGTCGTCACTCCAGGCTCCCCTGCTCCAACACGACGTTTTCACGCACAATGAGCCGGTGGGCGGCCATCTCCTTGAGCTTCGGCATCACGCGGCTTACGTGCTCATCAGTGTCAACGAAAATTACGACCACCGGCAGCTCGCCTCCGGCTTCAACCAAATGCGCGGTGTGGACGTGGCCGCGGCCGAGGAATCCGGCGACGGCGTGGAAGACGACCGCACCGAAGACATTCTCTTCGCGCAGATATTTCAGGATTTCCAGATGGAGCGGACGATGATGCCAGGAGTCATGCTCGGTCAGATACATGGTGACTTGAACGGCCATTGCAGCTGTCCTCGTTTCGGTTGTCGGTTGGGCGGCGTCTGCGGGGTCCATTCTATAACCCCCTCGCCAGAGCCGCGCCCGCCAGCACTCCGGCCAGGCAGAGTGCATTGCTCGACAAAATGTTAAGGCTCATCAGCAGCCACTGGCCCTGCTCCATGAGGGCGAAGCTCTCAAACGCGTAGCTCGAGAAGGTCGTGTATGAGCCGCAGAAACCGACGGCAACCAGCAACCGCCAGCGCGGATCGACGAGCACGCGTTCGCTCGCGTAGACGAGAAAAAATCCCAGGATGAGGCTGCCGGTGATGTTGATGAGCAACGTGCCGTAGGGAAAGACAGTCGAGAAGTGACGGCCGATGTAGGTGCTGAGAAAGTAGCGCGCGCTGGCGCCGACAACTGCGCCGAGGGCGATCCAGAGATAGTTCACGCGACGGAGTCCTCCTGCTGAGTTTAACAACAGCTCGGTAGGAGTCATTAGCCCGGAGGGCGGTTCACGGCGAACTCCATCGCCGTAAACAGTGTAACCGAGAAGGCGGCGGCTGGCATCGGGATTCAGGCGACGAAAGCGCCTCTCCGGTTGCCACCGACGCGGCCCTAACGGTGGATTTCCGCTGACTTCACCAGTTCGTTCGCGCCTTCTACTTTGTCGTACTGCCAGAGGCAGAGTTCGTTGCCGTCAGGATCGCAAAAGAAGGCCAGTCCCCCGCCTTTTTTGTGCTCGATCTCGCTGGTTTTGAGGCCGCGGGCGTGTAGCTGCTCCAATGTTTCTTTGAGATCAGCGACGCAGAAGCACAGGCGGGCGTTTCCCTTGCCGGCCACGACCGCTCCCGGTGGGGCGGGCACAAGCTCGATCAGCACGCCATCCAGATCGAAGCGCGCGACATAGTCGTGCGACGCCAGAGGAAGGCCGAGCACATCGCGATAGAAAGCGATGGATGCCTCCATGTCAGTAACGTAGCAAAAGACGCTGTCGAAAGAGAGTTTCAAACCGGTAGAAGATTGCAGCATGGCAGGTTGCCTCCTTATTCATTCGCCCGGGCGGGCGAGGAAGTGTGGTGACCGCTGACTGACCAGCGCAATTTTAGAAGGCAGCATAGTGCCTGTCAGTGAGGGTTGGCACGAGTAGAGGTGATAGGAGGCTACGATGTGGCCAAGCTGTGAGTGCAGGGCCCTCCGGTTGCACCCCCATACCCCTTGTGATACCTTAAATAATTGTCCCGGATGTTCAGAAGGGATTGGGAAGTATTGTGCCTGAAAGGACTTGCTTCCACCTGCTGGCGTAGCTCAGTCGGTAGAGCATCTGATTTGTAATCAGAGGGTCAGGGGTTCAAATCCCTTCGCCAGCTCCAGAGAATAAATTTTCCGGAAACACGGCGGTCTGCGCGGAAACGCGCGCTAGCAGCGCAACGGTTATAACGCACTCCATCCAGTAATTTCCGGCGAGTGTTGTTGTCAGGCGAGGAATCCCGCAATTTGTTTCCCGAGCTGCGAGGTTGTTGGCACCGCCGGTGTGTTGTTTTGTTCGTTTGATGAGTTTCCGGATTTGCACAGGTGGGTGAGCGGTTAAAGCCAACAGACTGTAAATCTGTCCCTCTCAGGAGGTACGGAGGTTCGAATCCTCCCCTGTGCACCAGAGTCGAGATGCTTCAGTTGGACGAGCTGAGGCGGTAACAGAAGTTGACCGTTAAAAAGAAGTTCGTGCTGGCTCTGATCGCGTATGCGGTCCTGGGGATTCTAGCCTGGACCACGCTGTCGAATGATCCGATTCAGGTTTTCGAGTGGAATCTGAAACTACGAACTGGGACGCTGCTGATCCTGGGATTGTTTGCGCTAAAGTCCGCTCTGTATTTCTGGCGGACACGGATCGAGGACGAGCGGAGCAGGTCGACTTCGGAACAATAATAGTTGGGCCGATGTAGCTCAGTTGGTAGAGCACTCCCTTGGTAAGGGAGAGGTCATCAGTTCAATCCTGATCATCGGCTCCATAAGGTTTTGCTGTAGAGACGGGGCTTGCCCCATCTGAGACGCGGCAAGCCGCGTCTCTACCAGGAGTTCGGTTGAGCGGGAGTAACTCAGTGGTAGAGTCACAGCCTTCCAAGCTGTTGGTCGCGGGTTCAATTCCCGTCTCCCGCTCCAGAGTTGAGGCGGTTTGCGGGCGTGAAGGCGAGCAAGACGAGGCCGGGGGCGCGCAGCCTAAATCCCGGCCGCAGCGAGGAATCTGGTAATGCCTTTCGAGCAGGCCGCTATCGGAATTGTTCGGGAGCGGGAGTTTGGCGAGTTGAAAGGCGCTATTGAGAAGGCCCTCGCCAGCGAACGGGCTGCGAAGTTTTTGAGGGCGCTTTCGGGTAGCCGGGTTCAGGTCCGCGATCTGGAAGCCGTCTTGGCGGTAAATGCGCTCGATGTGGCCGCCGAGAACAGGGCTGGGACGATGCGAGAGTTATATGACTCGCTGCCGGTCTCCGATCAGGCGCAGGTACGTGAGTTTTACCTGTCGAAGATCGAGGAAGTCGACCCCGCGCTGCGGGCAAAGTTTCACAAGCTGTATCAGTATTCCTAACTGATTAGCGAGGCAACGTAATTATGGCGAAGGAAAAATTTGACCGCACCAAGCCGCACTGCAACGTTGGGACGATCGGGCACATCGATCACGGGAAGACGACGCTGACGGCGGCGATCACGAAAGTACTGCAGAAACACAACCCGAAGATCGTGTTCCGGTCGTTCGATTCGATCGACAACGCTCCGGAAGAAAAGGCGCGCGGGATCACGATTGCGACGGCGCACGTGGAGTACGAGACGGCGAACCGGCACTACGCGCACGTGGATTGTCCGGGGCATGCCGACTACATCAAGAACATGATCACGGGCGCGGCGCAGATGGATGGCGCGATTCTGGTGGTGGCGGCGACCGACGGTCCGATGCCGCAGACGCGCGAACACGTGCTGTTAGCTCGCCAGGTGGGTGTGCCGTATATCGTTGTTGCGCTGAACAAGTGCGACGCGGTGGACGATCCGGAACTGCTGGATCTGGTGGAACTGGAAGTGCGCGAGTTGCTGAAGGGCTACAAGTTTCCGGGTGACGACGTGCCGGTGATCCGGTTGTCGGCTCTGGGCGCGCTGAACGGCGAAGAGAAGTGGGAAAAGCAAGTGGACGCGCTGATGGAGGCGGTGGACAAGAGCGTGCCGCAACCGGCGCGCGAACTGGACAAGCCGTTTCTGATGCCGATCGAAGATATTTTTTCGATTCAGGGTCGGGGCACGGTGGTAACGGGCCGAATCGAGCGCGGGAAGGTGAAGGTCGGCGAGGAAGCGGAGATTGTGGGCTTCCGGGAGACACGCAAGACGGTAGTGACGGGCGTGGAAATGTTCAAGAAGCAGCTGGATGAAGGCATGGCGGGCGACAACGCCGGGCTCTTGCTGCGCGGCATCGCGAAAGAAGACGTGGAGCGCGGGATGGTGCTGGCGAAGCCGGGCTCGATCACGCCGCACACGAAGTTCAAGGCCGAGGTTTACATCCTGAATAAAGAAGAAGGCGGGCGGCACACGCCATTCTTCAAGGGATACCGTCCGCAGTTTTATCTGCGCACGACGGACGTGACGGGCGTGGCGGAATTGCCGGCGGGGACGGAGATGGTGATGCCGGGCGACAACGTGAGCCTGGTGATCGAGCTGATCACGCCGGTGGCGATGGAGAAGGGCTTGCGCTTCGCGATTCGCGAAGGCGGACACACGGTGGGCGCGGGCACGATCGCCGAGATTATTCAGTAGCAGTGGGTAGTGACCAGTGGCCAGTTGTCAGTAAATGCAGAGGTCCTTCGGCGGCTGGAAGCCGCCTCAGGATGAAACGGGTTGCTAGTAGCTAGAAGCTTGCAGCCAAAAGCGTAAGTTAGGAGCTGTTTGGTATGCCCCGAGAGATCATTACATTGCAGTGTGGCGAGTGCAAAGAGCGGAACTACTCGACCATGAAGAACCGCAAGACGACACCGGACCGAATCGAAAAGAAGAAGTTTTGCGGCCGGTGCCGCAAGCACACGCCGCATAAAGAGGTGAAATAGTGGAACGCGGGCGAGGGTGCCCGCGCTACACGACCACAGGGGCGTAAGCTCAACGGTTAAACTGTCGGTCTCCAAAACCGAACTTGGGGGTTCGAATCCCTCCGCCCCTGCCAGAGTTTTGAGGGAAGCAGTCGAGGAAAGCGGGAAGGTATGGCAACAGCAGTCGAACAAAACGCGATTACGACCGCCGTGAGGTCTTGGCCGGAGCGGATCAAGTCTTTTTACAGCGACGTGCGCACGGAGATGAAGAAGGTTACGTCTCCTTCGCGGAAGGAAGTCCAGGGAACGACCACGGTGGTGATCATCACCGTGTTTCTGTTTGGGTTGTTTTTCTGGGTGGTGGACCTGGCGATCAGCAACTCGCTGGAGCGGATGCTGCACTATCTCTCGCGCCACTAGGCGGAGGGCGAAAGAACAATTCATGGTGGATGAAGAAAAAGTTGAAGGTGCAGCTGCCCCCGCGGAGGGTGCAACGGGCGCGCCGGTAGAAACAGCGGCAACCTCGCTGGCGGAAGCCGCCGCAAGCGGCGAAGCTCCGCGCAATCCGAATATGAAGTGGTACATCATCCACGCCTATTCGGGATTCGAGCGCAAGGTGAAGGAGTCGCTCGAGTCGCGCATCCAGGCTTTCGGACTACAGGGCAAAATCGGCAAGGTGCTGATTCCGACCGAGTCCGTGACCGAGGTCCGCGGCGGCAAGAAGTACACCTCCGAGCGCATGTTCTATCCCGGCTACGTGCTGGTGGAAATGGACATGGACGATCAGGTCTGGCACGTCGTGAAGTCGACGCCGCGCGTCACCGGATTTGTGGGCACGGGCCAACAGCCCACGCCGCTTTCGGACGAAGAAGTCAACCACATCGTTTACAAGGTTGCCGACAGCCGCGAGAAACCGAAGCTCAAGGTCAAGTTCGAGAAGAACGAAACCGTGCGCATCTCCGAGGGTCCGTTTGCGACCTTCACCGGCATTGTCGACGAAGTCAACGAGGACCGCGAGACACTGAAAGTGATGGTCACGATCTTCGGGCGCTCGACTCCAGTGGAACTGGAGTTTGGGCAAGTAGAGAAAGTGGCCTAGAGATTTTGCGTAGGGACGCGGCTTGCGGCGTCTCGGCCGTCCGGGATGGAGTGGCAGCCGAAGACAGGCTACAGAAATAAATGGCCCCGGAGCCGAAAATCCTAGACTCAGGGCCGGCATAGGAAAGGCATCATGGCAAAGAAGGTCACAGGTTCAGTAAAGCTGCAAATCGCGGCGGGCAAAGCGACCCCGGCGCCCCCCGTAGGACCGGCGCTTGGTCAGGCGCAAGTCAACATCATGGAATTCTGCAAGCAGTTCAACGCTCGCACCAGCCAGAAGGAACTCGAGGGGTTGATTGTGCCAGTGGTGATCACGGTCTACAGCGACCGCACATTCACCTTTATCACCAAGACACCGCCGGCGGCGGTGCTGCTGAAGCGCGCGGCCGGTATCGCCAAGGGATCGGGCACGCCGAACAAAGACAAGGTCGGCAAAGTTACAGCCAAGCAGGTCGAGGACATCGCCAAGCAGAAGATGCCCGATCTGAACGCGGCGTCGGTGGATGCGGCGATCAAGAGCGTGCGCGGCACAGCGCGCTCGATGGGGATTGAAGTAGTAGGGTAAGATCGTCGTCAGTCGTTGGTCGGTAGTCGCTCGGAAGGGCCTGCTAACGACCAACGACGGGCGACCAACGACGTTAGTTATTGTCAACAGCACTACGGCTCATCGGAAGAGCGATGGGCGGTGGGAGACGAGGTGAAAATGAAGAAGTCAGGAAAGAACATCGAGAAGGCGCGCAAGGCGGTTGAAACGCGCCCGTACACGCTGCAGGAAGCTGTCCCACTTCTGCAGAAAGTGAAATACGCAAAATTCGACGAGACCGTTGAGGTAACAATGCGTCTCGGCGTCGACCCCAAACACGCGGATCAGATGGTGCGCGGCACGGTCGTGCTTCCACACGGTCTGGGCAAGATGAAAAAGGTTCTGGTGATTGCCACCGGCGAAAAAGTTCGCGAGGCGGAAGCGGCGGGAGCGGATTTTGTCGGCGGCGAAGACATGGTCGAGAAAATCACGAAAGAAAACTGGACCGACTTCGACGCGTTAATCGCGACGCCCGACATGATGAAATCGGTCGGCCGCCTGGGCAAAGTGCTCGGTCCGAAGGGCCTGATGCCGAACCCGAAAACGGGCACGGTCACTATGGACGTAGCGCGCGCGGTGCAGGAAGTAAAAGCCGGCAAAGTGGAATTTCGCACTGACAAAACGGCGCTCGTGCACTGCCCGGTCGGCAAGATTTCGTTCTCGCCCGACAAATTGATCGAGAACGCAACCACGCTGATTTCGAGCGTGATCAAGGCCAAGCCTTCGGTGGCGAAAGGCAAGTACATCAAAGGCTGCTACCTGAGTTCGTCGATGGGGCCGGGCATTCCGCTCGATACGACTCCGATCGAGACGGCGGCGAAGGCATAAGGGCCGTCTTTAGTCGTTGGTCGATAGTCGTTCGCCAAATCTTGCTACGGCCGACGGCGCGAACGACCAGCGACAGACGACCAACGACTTATTTTGAAAGGGTTGGAATATGGCGGTTACAAGAGCAAAGAAAGTTGAGCAGGTCGAAAAACTCAGCGGCGATCTTAAGAACGTTTCGAGCGTCATCGTCGCCACTTACAGCAAGCTGACCGTGGCGAAGGACTTCGAGCTGCGCAAGTTGCTGCGGAGCAGCGGCGCGAAATATCGCGTGGTGAAGAACACGCTGGCGGAGCGCGCGGCCAAAGACACGAAGATCGCGGACGCGCTGAAGAATCTCGAGGGCGTGACTTCGATCGCATACACCGAAGGCGATCCGGTCGCATTGGCGAAAGCGCTCGCGAAGTACGCGAAAGATAATCCGGAGTTCACCTTCAAGGCGGGCGTGGTCGAAGGCCGCGTGATTCGATCAAGGAGATCGAGGCGCTGGCTACCATGCCGTCGAAGGAAGAAATTTACGCGAAGCTTCTGTTCATGCTGAACGCACCTGCGCAGCGTCTGGCTACGGCCATTGGCGCCGTGGGACGCAACCTGGCAATCGTCGTCAACCAGGGCGTGCAGGAGAAGAAGTTTAAGGAGGCTTAAGCCTCCGATTTGTGATTGGTAAATTTGCAATTGGTAATTGAAAATCGGAGCGCCGCCGGACCTTCAATTACAAATTACAAATCACTAATTACAAATCGCTCAAAAGTTTCGGGACGGCAATGCTGTCCGAAAAAGATTTGGTTATCTCGAAGCGGGGGTTGCGCGGCTGAGACTTGGCGTTGTCTGGCGCCGAGAGGTAGGCCTGGTCGCACTGGAAACCCAGCGACGTGATAGCGAAAAACGGAGACGCAGCAAGCTGCGGCTCTACGCAAAGACTAAAACACTGGAGAATACAATGGCGGATCTGCAACAGTTGGAAGAGTCAATCGTAGGTTTGTCGCTCCTCGAGGCGGCGGAACTGGTGAAGAAGCTGGAATCGCGTCTCGGTGTGTCGGCGGCGGCAGCGGCCCCGGTGATGGTGGCCGGCGGCGGCGCGGCGGCGGGCGGAGCGGCGCCGGCTGAAGAAAAGACCGAATTCTTCGGTCATCCTGAAGGAAGTTGGTGCCAATAAGATCAACGTGATCAAGGCGGTACGCGAGGTCACGAGCCTCGGTCTGAAGGAAGCCAAGGACCTGGTCGATGGCGCTCCCAAGCCGATCAAGGAAGGCATCTCCAAGGACGAAGCCGAGACCATCAAGAAGAAGTTCACCGAGGCGGGCGCAACGGTCGAAGTGAAGTAAGTGGAAGCGAGGGGGTTCCTTCGCTTCGCACAGGATGGTGTCGGCGGGCTCAGACGCCCGCCGAACGCCACCACTTGCAATTTTTTGACCGAACACTGGCTGAATCCTTGGGCGGCGTGTTAACATCTTATAAATAACCCGCTTACCCTGGCTTCATCTGAGGCGACAGCGATCCGTGTCCTCCGAAATAGACCCAGGGTGCGGAAACAGGATCGCTGGGATAAGTATTGGCAGCCGGTCCCGCGGGCGGCGGGACGGAACAGGCCTTTTGAACTGGCGCGGAACTTTACAAGCTATTTAAGATCAAGCGTCGCAAGCGGCGCCTGCGGACAGTCATGTCCCCGCAGGTGCCCACGCCTTTTTGCCGCGCGTACCGCCCGCTAGCTGTACTTTTTGGGGCCGCTTTTTCGCCCTTCATTCCGCGCCGTATTTGCAGCCCGCAGGCTGCCTGAAAGCAGGAGCTTCTTAGAATGGCAAAGAATAGTATCCACCGCAAGCGTTTTGACTTTTCCAAAATTCCAGCAACCATCAAGATCCCGAACCTGATCGAGGTTCAGAAGCGCTCCTACGAACGCTTCCTGCAGATGGACAAGCTGCCCAGCGAGCGCGAAGACGGCGGATTGCAGGCCGTGTTTCAGTCGGTGTTTCCGATCACGGATTTTCGCAACGTCTCGCAACTCGAGTTTGTCGACTACTCCATCGGCAACTGGGAGTGCAAGTGCGGACACCTGAAAGGGCTGCACCACCTCCGCACCACTTGCAAGAACTGCGGATCGACGGTGATTACCGACCCGTTCCATCCTGGCGAAGTGCTCTGCCACAAGTGCGGCACGTACAACGCGAACACTCCCGATTTCTGCAACAAGTGCGGCGACCCGGTTGGTTTGCAACTGAAATATGACGTGGCTGAGTGCGAAGAGCGCGGTATGACCTATTCCGCTCCGCTCAAAGTCACCATGCGCCTCACCATCTGGGACAAGGATCGCCGAGACCGGCAACCGCTCGATCCGCGACATTAAAGAGCAGGAGGTTTTCTTCGGCGACGTTCCCCTGATGACGCAGAACGGCACCTTCATCATCAACGGCACCGAGCGCGTCATCGTCAGCCAGTTGCACCGGTCGCCGGGCGTGTTTTTCGAGACCGCGAACAACCGCACCTATTTCCTTGGCAAGATCATTCCCTATCGCGGCTCCTGGGTCGAGTTCGAGTACGACCAGAAGAACGTGCTCTACGTCCGCATCGACCGCAAGCGCAAATTCCTGGGCACGATTTTCCTGCGCGCCCTCGGCCTGCGCTCCGGCGAAGACATTCTCAAGACGTTCTACACCGCCGATCGCCTGGTCATTCGCGACAAGAAACTGTTCTGGACGCTCGATCCCGCCGCAGACAAACCGACGAATCTCGTCGGCATGAAGCTCGCGCACAGCATCAAGTCGAAGTCGGGCGATGAAGTTGCACACTCCGGCCGCAAGATCAGCCACGCTGTTCTGAAAGAGATTCAGAAGGCGAAGATCAGCGAAATCGAAGTCGATACGACCGATCTTGAGGGCGCGTGGGCGGCGAGCGATATCGTCGACACCACCACGGGCGAAGTTCTGCTCGAAGCGAACTCCGAACTCACCGCCGACAAGGTAGCAAAGATTCTGGAATCGGGCGTCGTCGAAATGAACGTGTTTTTCCCCGAGCGCGACGATGTGGGCACGGTCATCAGCCAGACGCTGCGCCGCGATTCGGTCACCACTCCATCGGAAGCTCTCATCGAAATCTACCGCAAGCTTCGGCCCGGCGACCCGCCCACGCTCGACACCGCGACCGCATTGTTCCAGGGCATGTTCTTCGACCCGCGCAAGTACGACTTCTCGCGCGTGGGCCGGCTGAAGTTCAACATCAAGCTGTTCGAGAACCAGGAAGCGACCAGCCTGGAGCAGCGCACGCTCGATCCCAACGACTTCTACGCGACCATCAAATACCTGCTCAAGCTGCGCCGGAATCTGGGAACGGTCGACGACATCGATCACCTCGGCAACCGCCGCGTGCGCGCGGTCGGCGAATTGATGGAGAACCAGTTCCGGATCGGCCTGGTCCGCATGGAGCGCGCCATCAAGGAAAAGATGAGCGTGTACCAGGAGATGTCGACGGCCATGCCGCATGACCTGGTCAATGCTAAGCCTGTGATGGCCGCGATCCGCGAATTCTTCGGATCGTCGCAGCTCTCGCAGTTCATGGATCAGACCAACCCGCTTTCGGAGATTACGCATAAGCGCCGTCTCTCGGCCCTTGGGCCGGGCGGTCTGTCGCGCGAGCGCGCGGGGTTCGAAGTGCGCGACGTGCACCCGACCCACTACGGCCGCATCTGCCCGATTGAAACGCCGGAAGGTCCGAACATCGGCCTGATCTCGTCGCTCAGCTGCTTTGCGCGTATCAACGACTATGGTTTCATCGAGTCGCCTTACCGCAAAGTCAAGGGCGCGCGCGTCGTCGATTATGTGCAGGTCGTGAATTCCGGCGACAGCGATTACAAGGTGGGCGATCATGCTGAAAAGAGCGAAGTCGAGAAGGTCAATGGGGATCTGAAGGAACGCCGCAAGAAGCCGGTTGAAATCGACCCATTCTCATTCTACCTCTCGGCATGGGAAGAAGACCGGCACGTCATCGCGCAGGCTAACGTCGAACTCGACGATAAAGGCCGCATCGCCTCCGAACTGGTGAACGCCCGCAAGCAGGGCAACTTTGTGCTGGTGAACCGCGACGAAGTCGATTATGTCGACGTCAGCCCGAAGCAGCTCGTTTCAGTCGCCGCGTCGCTTGTTCCGTTCCTTGAGCACGACGACGCCAACCGCGCGCTCATGGGCGCGAACATGCAGCGTCAATCCGTTCCGCTGCTGCGCGCGCAGGCTCCCATCGTGGGAACCGGCATGGAAGGCGTGACGGCACGCGACTCAGGCGCGGTGATTCTGGCCAAGCGCAATGGAATGATCGATTCGGTCGACTCCGAGCGCATCATCGTGCGCGTGGAAGGCGAGCATCATCCGATGCAGCTTTCGCGCGAAGTGGGCAGCGACATTTATCAGCTGACCAAGTTCAAGCGCTCGAACCAGAACACCTGCATCAACCAGAAGCCGATCGTCAAGAAGGGCCAGCGCGTCGTAAAGGGCCAGGTCATCGCCGACGGTCCTTGCACGGATTTCGGCGAGTTGGCGCTTGGCCGCAACGTTCTGGTCGCCTTCATGCCATGGCGCGGCTACAACTTTGAAGACGCGATCCTCGTCTCCGAGAAAATGGTGAAGGAGGATTACTACACCTCCGTCCACATCGAGGAATTCGAACTCGAAGCCCGCGACACCAAACTCGGCCCGGAGGAAGTCACGCGCGACATTCCGAACGTCAGCGAATCCACGCTGCGCAATCTGGACGAAGCCGGCGTGATCCGCATCGGCGCCAGCATCAAGCAGGGCGACATCATCGTCGGCAAGGTTACGCCCAAGGGCGAAACTCAGCTGACGCCGGAAGAAAAGCTGCTGCGCGCCATCTTCGGCGAAAAAGCCGGCGACGTGCGCGACGCCTCCCTCTACTGCCCGCCAGGAATCGAGGGTGTGGTGGTCGACGTGAAGATCTTCTCGCGCAAGGGCCAGGAGAAGGACGAGCGCGCCAAGACGATCGAAGCCAATCAGGTTGCCAAGCTCGAAAAGAACCTCTCCGATGAAATCCGCATTCTCACCGACGAGCGTTTGAAGCGTCTGGAAGGCCTGCTGGGCGGCAAAGAAGTGCAAGCCGACTTGCACGACGAGCGCACCAACAAGCGCCTGCTGACCAAAGATACGATTCTGGACCGCGATACCATCGAACGCATTTCGACCCGCAACCTCAAGCGCATCAAGTATGCCGACAAGGACCCGCGCGTGAACGAGCAGATCGACGAGATCGAGGAAATGACCTCGCGCCAGATCGATGTGCTCAAAAAGATCGTCAACGAAAAGAAGGACAAGCTGACCAAGGGCGACGAGTTGCCGCCGGGTGTAATCAAGCTGGTGAAGGTCTACATCGCCATGAAGCGCAAGCTGAGCGTTGGCGACAAAATGGCCGGCCGCCACGGCAATAAGGGCGTGATCGCGCGCGTTCTCCCCGAAGAGGATATGCCGTACCTCGAGGATGGAACGCCGGTCGAGATCGTTTTGAACCCGCTCGGCGTGCCCAGTCGTATGAACGTCGGCCAGATTCTGGAAACGCACCTGGGCTGGGCGGGCCATGAACTCGGAAAGAAAATCACCGAACTGCTCAAGCTGAACACGCGCACGGAAGCGATTCGCCGCGACCTGAAAGCGTTGTTCAAGGATACGGTTCTTGCCGATACCATCGCCGACATGAGCGACGACGAACTCGAAGCCGTGGCTCCCACACTGTCGAAAGGCGTGTTCATGGGCTCGGCCGTGTTTGACGGTGCCCGCGAAAGCGAGATCAAGGCGCTGCTCGAGCGGGCTGGCCTGCCCACCGCGGGCAAAACCAATCTGCGCGACGGCATGACTGGCGAGAAGTTCGAGCAACCGGTCACGGTCGGATACATCTACATGCTGAAACTGTCGCACCTGGTAGACGACAAGATTCACGCTCGCTCCATCGGGCCGTACTCGCTGATCACCCAGCAACCTCTGGGCGGCAAGGCGCAGTTCGGCGGCCAGCGCTTCGGGGAAATGGAAGTCTGGGCACTTGAGGCCTATGGCGCGGCGTTCATCCTCCAGGAACTGCTCACCGCGAAATCGGACGATGTTTACGGACGCACCAAGATCTACGAGGCCATCGTCAAGGGCGAGGCCGCGATGGAGCCGGGTGTGCCCGAATCGTTCAACGTTCTGATTCGCGAATTGCAGGCGCTGTGCCTGGATGTCGAACTGATCAAGGCCTCGGAGAAAAAACCGGTGGCCGTAGCAGCGGATTAAGAAAGCAGTCGTCGGTCGCTAGTCGTTCGTCGTTCGCGGCTAGCCGGCCGATTGAGTTTTAAAGTAGAGACCCGCAGTCGTTGCTCTTGGGACTGCGGGCCAGACATCTCGCTAGCGACCAACGACTAGCGACGGTTTTCAAGAGCCGCGAGCGGCGGCGCTACAGTCGAGGAAAGCGGAGGCACATGTTTCGTTCAAGTCCGTTTGATATGGCAAACCCCGTTGCTGACTTCGACGCCATTCGCATCAGCCTGGCGTCGCCCGAGAAGATCCGGAGCTGGTCGCACGGGGAGGTAACCAAACCGGAAACCATCAACTACCGCACCTTCAAGCCGGAGCGTGACGGGCTTTTCTGCGCGCGCATCTTTGGTCCGGTCACCGACTGGGAGTGTCTGTGCGGCAAGTACAAGCGCATGAAGCACCGCGGCGTGATCTGCGACAAGTGCGGCGTGGAAGTGACGCTTTCGAAAGTTCGCCGCGAGCGCCTCGGCCACATCGAGCTCGCCTCTCCCTGCTCGCACGTTTGGTTCTTCAAAGGCTTGCCCAGCCGCATCGGCCATTTGCTTGATATTTCCCTGCGCGACCTCGAAGCGATTCTCTACTTCGAAGCCTACGTCGTCGTTGATCCCGGCGATTCGGCCACCCGGGACCGCGAGGTCATCAAGGACGAAGCCAAGTTCCGCGAACTCGACCAGCAATTCCGTCCTACCGGCTTCAAGGCCATGATGGGCGCCGAAGCGATCAAGGAACTTCTCAAGCGCATTGAGGTCGATTCGCTCTCCACCGAACTGCGCGAGAAGATGAAGACTGAAACCTCGCTGCAAAAGCGCCTGAAATACGCCAAGCGGCTGAAGGTGGTCGAAGCTTTTCGCAAGAGCGGCAACAAGCCGCAGTGGATGATCCTCGACGTCCTCCCGGTGATTCCACCCGAACTGCGCCCGCTGGTTCCACTCGACGGCGGACGCTTCGCCACCTCGGACCTGAACGATCTCTATCGCCGCGTCATCAACCGCAACAACCGGTTGAAGAAGTTGATGGACCTGCATGCTCCCGAAGTCATCGTGCGCAACGAAAAGCGCATGCTCCAGGAAGCGGTCGACGCGCTGTTCGACAATGGCCGTCGTGGCCGCGTGCTGCGCGGCGCCAACAATCGTCCGCTCAAGTCCCTCTCCGATACGCTCAAGGGTAAGCAAGGCCGCTTCCGCCAAAACCTGCTCGGCAAGCGCGTCGACTACTCCGGACGCTCCGTCATCGTCGTTGGCCCCGAGCTCGAAGCTGCATCAGTGCGGTTTGCCAAAGAAGATGGCGCTCGAACTCTTCAAGCCCTTCATCTATCACCGGCTCGAACAGACCGGCAACTGCACCACCATCAAGCAAGCCAAGGAAATGGTGGAACAGCAGGAACACATTGTCTGGGACATTCTGGAAGAGGTGATCAAGGATCACCCGGTTCTTCTCAACCGCGCTCCCACGCTTCACCGTCTCGGCATTCAGGCGTTCGAGCCGGTGCTGGTCGAGGGCAAGGCCATCAAGATTCACCCGCTGGTCTGCACGGCGTTTAACGCCGACTTCGATGGCGATCAGATGGCAGTCCACATTCCGCTTTCGCCCGAGGCCCAAGTCGAGGCCAGCGTCCTTATGTTGTCGTCGCACAACATTCTGTCGCCCGCCTCCGGCCAACCCATTACCGTGCCCACACAGGACATGGTGCTCGGCCTCTACTACCTGACCAAAAGCAAGCCGGGCGCAAAGGGTGAAGGCCGTTCCTTCGCCAACATTGACGACGTTGTCATTGCGCTCGAAATGGGCGAGGTCGAAACCCTGACGCCGATTCGTCTGCGCTACACCGGCGAGGTCATTGACCTGACTCAAGCCTACGACGATCAGGACGTCAGCCACACCGATCCCGTCGATTTCGCTCGCGAGTACATCAACACAACCGTCGGCCGCGCGATTTTAAACGACCACCTGCCCAAAGCAGTGGGCGACCGCGAGGCCATGCCCTACATCAACGGCCTGCTCAAGAAAAAGGGCATTGGCCAGCTGGTCAACTACTGTTATCTGCGCTACGGTCTTGAAACCACGGTCAAGATGCTCGACGAGATCAAATCGCTCGGCTTCCGTTACGCCACGCGCGCCGGCCTCTCGATCGGCATCGATGACATGGTCATCCCCGACAACAAGAAGACCCTGGTGAAGGACGCCGACAAATCAGTAATCGCGGTCCAGCAGCAGTACCTGGACGGCGCAATCACGAACGGCGAGCGCTATAACAAGGTCATCGAAATCTGGTCGGCCATTACCGAGAAAGTTGCCGACGAAATGTTCGGCCAGATGCAGCGCCGTGACAAGGAAGGCGAACTCAATCCGATTTACGTCATGGCCGACTCCGGCGCTCGCGGATCGAAACAGCAGATTCGCCAGCTCTCCGGCATGCGCGGACTGATGGCCAAGCCGACCGGCGAAATCATCGAAACACCGATCACCGCCAACTTCCGCGAAGGTCTGACGGTGCTCGAATACTTCATTTCGACGCACGGCGCCCGCAAGGGCCTCGCCGATACGGCGCTCAAAACCGCTGATTCGGGCTATCTGACGCGCCGTCTGGTCGACGTCGCGCAGGACGTCATCATCAGCGAATACGATTGCGGTACCGTGGACGGTATTTTCGTCTCCGGTATCGTCGAGGCTGGCGAAATCATCGAACCGCTCCGCGACCGCATCGTTGGCCGCGTTTCGCTCGAAAAAATCAAAGACTACGACGGGCAAGTCGTGGTCGACATTAACCATGAGATCACCGAAGACCTGGCGGGCGCCATTCAGGCGGCCGGCATCGAGCGCGTGAAAATTCGCTCGGTGCTGACCTGCGAATCGAAGCGCGGCGTGTGCGTCATGTGTTACGGGCGCAACCTCGCATCCGGCCGCCTCGTCGAACTCGGCGAAGCCACCGGCGTCATCGCGGCACAGTCCATCGGCGAGCCTGGAACGCAGCTCACCATGCGTACCTTCCACATCGGCGGCACGGCGTCGCGAGTTTCCGAGCAGTCGCGCCTCGATGCCAAGAGCAACGGGTTGGTTCGCTTCATCAACCTGCAAACCGTTAAGTCGAAGACCGGCGATTTGGTGGTAATGAATCGCCAGGGCTCAATCGCAGTGGTCGACGAAAAAGGCCGTGAACGCGAACGTTATGCGGTCGTGTACGGCGCCAAGGTGAAGGTCACTGAAGGCGGTCCCGTGAAGCTCGGCGACGTACTCGTCGAATGGGATCCCTACACCTTCGCAATCCTCACCGAAATTGGCGGCACGGCCCAGTTCAAGGACCTGCAGGAAGGCATCACGCTCCACGAGGAAGTGGACGAGGTTACCGGCCTGTCGCGTCACGTGGTCGCCGATTCACCCGATGAGAAGCGCCAACCGGCCATCGTCGTCAAAGGCAAAGCCAGCAAGCGCTACCTGATGCCGTCCCGCGCTCACCTCATGGTGCAGGATGGAGACACGGTTTTTCCCGGCGACGTGCTGGCGAAAATCCCGCGCGAAACGACCAAAACCAAGGACATCACGGGCGGTCTGCCGCGCGTGGTCGAATTGTTCGAGGCGCGCAAACCCCGTGAGACTGCCGTCATCAGCGAAATCGACGGCGCCGTCCGCTTCGGCGAAGTTTCAAAGGGCCAGCGCAAACTCTACGTCACCGCCGACAACGGCACCGAAAAGGAATACTCGGTTCCGCGCGGCGTTCACATTAACGTGCAGGAAGGCGAGCGCGTCCGGGCGGGCGAGCCGCTCATGGATGGCCCGCTCAATCCGCACGACATTCTCGCCGTGCTTGGCGAAAAAGAGCTGCAGGCCTACCTGGTCAACGAAATCCAGGAAGTCTACCGCCTGCAAGGTGTCAACATCTCCGATAAGCACATCGAGGTGATCGTTCGTCAGATGATGCGCTGGGTGAAAGTCGAAGACGTCGGCGACACGCAGTTCCTGCTCGAACAGCAAGTGGACAAGTTCCGCTTCCACGAGGAAAATCAGCGCGTCATCAAGGAGGGCGGAAAGCCTGCTACTGGCCGGCCGTTGCTGCTTGGCATCACCAAGGCGTCGCTTTCCACCGATTCGTTCATCTCTGCTGCCTCCTTCCAGGAGACCACGCGCGTGCTGACCGAGGCTTCCATTCAGGGCGCCGTCGATCACCTGCGCGGCCTGAAGGAGAACGTGATCGTGGGCCGCTTGATTCCCGCCGGCACCGGCATGGAGTACTACCGCAATGTGCGCCTCTCTCCGGAAATGGAAGAGGCCGCAAGCAAGGTGCAGGAGGAAGTCTCGCAAGCCTACGAGGAAGCCGAGCGCGCGCTCGAACTCATGCGGCATGAAGGCGAGACCGAAGAGCTCGCCGCGGAGTAGGGCAAATGATTCACCAGAAGGGGCGACGAGAGTCGCCCCTTGTTTTTGTGGAGGGACGGGTGCCCTTGCCCATCCAAGCCGGGCAAATCTCGGCGGTCGTCGCGCGTTCTACGCACCGGTCATTGCCCGGTCTACTACCGAATCCAGAGCGAACATAGTTCCAACTCCATGTCATTAGCCATTGAGCCCGAGCGCGCGACCAGACAACCCGAGGATCGCACTCCCACTCAGGAGTCGATGCCGGGTGGGCTCGTGTTGGCCCCGGCGCTGGGCCGCTTCTGGCGCCTGTTCCGGTTATCCATCTGGCGCTCTTTTGAGCACGACGCGTTCGCCATCGCCAAGGGCGCGGCCTATTCCTCCATCCTCACTTTTTTCCCGTTCCTTCTGGTGCTCGGTTCGGTCATGGCGACCGTGCGCCGCGGTGAAGTTTACCTTCGCGAGATATCGTACGCACTCGGCAAGATTTTGCCGGTCGGCGCCGCGACTGCGCTTTCCTACCTGCGCGGCAACCCAAACCGCCCAGTTGGCCTGCTGATTTCCGCTTCGCTCCTCACCATGTGGACCGCATCCGGTGTCATCATTTCCTGGATGGACGGATTCCGCCGCGCCTATCAGCTTCCCAAGACCTGGGGCCTGGTGCAGGAGCGCCTGATCGCAATCTCGCTGGTGCTGATGGCAGGCCTGCCGCTTATATTTTCCACCGTCCTGGTCGCCTTCGGCAGCCGCATTGAAACGCGCGTGCTGTTTTACCTGGGCCATGAGTTCGGGCCCCTGGTGCTGCTGCTCTGGGGCTTGATTCGCTGGACCATCGCCATCCTCACCAGCATCGCCGTCATTCAGCTTATCTATCACAACGCCGTTCCGCGCACGCAGCCCTGGCACACGGTGCTGCCCGGCGCCGTTCTCGCCACCGCGCTCTGGCTGCTCTCCTCGGCGATTTTCGGCTGGTACCTGCAGCACTATGCCGATTACAGCATCATCTATGGCTCGCTCGGCGCGGCCATCGCGCTGCTGACCTGGATGTATCTCATCTCGCTGGTGGTTCTGATTGGCGCCGAGTTCAACGCCATGCTCTTCCCGCGCGGTCTCACAAAAGTGCCGCCGCGCATTCCGCGATGAAAGCGCTTTCCAGGCTATGGAAACGACCTCATCATTCTTCGATCAGTCGTATGACCCCCACGTGCGTGGCTGGATGCACACTCCGCACGTCGCGCGCGGCGACGCTCTCATCCTCACGCATGGCGCTGGCGGCAACTGCGCGGCTCCCTTGCTCGTCGCGCTCGCCGAGATTTCTTGCGTACACGGCTATACGGTCTTGCGTTGCGATTTGCCGTTCCGCCAGGATCGGCCAGCCGGCCCTCCCTTTCCCGGCAATGCCGAGCGCGACCGCGTCGGCCTGCGCAACGCGGTCGTCGCAATTGGAAAGCAAGTGAGCGGAAAAGTATTTCTCGGTGGCCACTCTTACGGCGGCCGCCAGTCCACCATCCTTTGCGCCGCCGAGCCCGTCGACCGCGTCTCCGGCTTGCTGCTTCTTTCCTATCCGCTCCATCCGCCCCGCAAGCCCGACCAGCTTCGCATTCAGCACTTACCCAACCTGCGCACACCCAGCCTGTTCGTTCATGGCACGCGCGACCCATTCGGCAGCATCGAAGAGATAAAGAAAGCCCTTCATCTGGTGCCCGCCAGAAACGAATTAATAGAAATTGAAGGAATCGGCCACGACTTGGGCTTCAAGGGAAAATCGCAAACGCGAGATCTTCCGGAGCGCATCTTCGCTGCTTTCGAGGATTTCTTCCAAAACTTGTCATCCTCAGCGGATGTCCTTTAGCATTTGTCATCCTGAAGAGGAGGGGGCGGCAAGCGACGCGCAGCCGTCGCGGAGTCGAAGGCCCCCTGCGTTCGTTGCGCTCCTGCTAAATTGTAGGGACTTCCCACGCGGCCCATGCCGGTCGGAAGAATTCTGCGAAGTCAACGGATCGGAACGCGGGAACGCTCAGTTCACCCACCCTGACTTCGACCCGCCATTGTGTTTGTCCTCATCTTCGGGCGGAATGTAATTCCCGTGCTCGTCGAAGGTGACTTTGCGGTCGTGCTGCCGCATATAGACCTCGAACTTCTTCGCCGCCCGCCGCCGCTTCCACCGGTAATACCAGTTTCGCGCGCCGAAATATTGCTCCGATGCCGCATAGGTCAGACCGCGCCGCGGCAAAAACTTGACGAACAAAAATCCAAAGAGCAAGCCCCCAAGGTGAGCAAATGTGGCGACGCCCTGCGACGGTTCAAAGATCGCGACGATCGCAATCACAATCCATATCCCGACCAGGTACTTTGCCTTGATCGAAAATGGCAGCGGAAACATCAGCAGTTCCTGGTCGGCGTAGAGAATCCCGAACGCCATCAGCAGCCCGAAGATGCCTCCCGAAGCGCCGACCGTTTCCGTGGTCGGCCTCATTCCGAGAAAATGCGTATAGGACACGGCAACGGTGACCAAAGCCGCGCCCGTCACGCAAAACAGATAGCACTCGATAAACCGCCGTGGCCCCCAATCGCGCTCAAGGTATGAGCCGATAAACCACAGCGTCAGCATGTTGAAGAACAGATGGCCAAAGCTGGCATGCAGCAGCGAGTATGTGACCAACTGCCAAATCTCGCCTCTCATTACGAAGATCGGAATCAGCCCAAACAGATCTTCGACCGGGCGGAAGCTGACCCGGAATGCGCTCTCCAAAATGAGTTTAAGAAGAAAAATCGCCGTGCAGGCAATGACGATGCGTTTCACCCACCCCGCAAAAGGGGGGAAGCTGAACGAAATGGTTCCTCCGCGTCGCATTTAAATTTCAGGTTTCAATGTTGCAAAATTTCAAGATTTCAAAAGAAAAAACCAAATGCCATCCGCAGGCTTTACTTTAAAACCTTGAAACTCTGAAACCTTAGTTCTCACCTTTCCGGCTCCGGCACCACGGGCAGGCTGCGATGCCCAGCGGCATCGACCGCGCGCACGGCCAATATCACATTATCCTTCGAAACCTTTAGCGTTGCACGCGTCCCGCTACCGACCGTCTGGACGCTCTGCCAATCCGGCGCGATCGTCGCCCGCCAGACCACTTCGTACCCGGTCGCACCCGCCGAAGCTTCCCAGGTCAGGATCGTGTCGTTTTCCAGGCTTTTCGTCAGCATTTTCACGTTCGCCGGTGGCGCCGGAGCCGAAGACAGCCCGGCTAGCGTCGCAGCATTCAGCCCTGCCACATGCGCCACATAGTCGTAGTCGACGAACTTCGGCAGATCGCCATACTCGACGCCGTTTTCCGTGCGCACATTTTGATGTTGATGGTTGTAGTCTTCCCGAAATTCCGTCAGGCGCACCGCCGCGAATCCCTGCTGATTGAAAGAATAGTGATCGCCGCCCCGCAGATAGCGGTCCTGGCGAAACGTGAGCAGCGGTTTTACTCCGGCTTGATACGTGCGCCCGACCTCGGCGATGTAGCGCGCCAGTTCGCGCGAGGTCGAGTCGCTTTCTCCTCCGAGCGCGCGCAGCCGCTTTATCTCCGTTTCGGTCGCGGCGGCCGGGATTCCCTCGGAAAACACCCGCACTACGCTCGCATCCTGCTGCGGATTGCGGTCACCGCCCACAATGTCGTTATTCAGGACCGCTTCCAGTTTCCATCCCTGTTGCTTGGCCGTCTGGGCAAAATGGCGGCTGCCGTTCAGCCCCTGTTCTTCGCCTGCAACCGTCAAAAAGATGATGGTCGCGGAAAATTTGTACTTGCTCAGAACCCGCGCGCACTCCAGGCTGACGGCGGTGCCGCTGCCGTCGTCATTGGCTCCGGGCGCGGGGTCGGTCCCGTTGAACGTGTCGCTGTTGCGTGAGTCGTAGTGTCCTGTCACCAGCACAATGCGATTCGCCTGCGCCGGGTCTGACCCCCGTAACACCGCATAAACATTGGTGATTTCCGTCGGCTTGGGAATTCGTTCACCGGGCTGCTCCAGAAATTCGTCGGTCTTCACTTCCAGGCAGCCGCCGCAATCCTTCGAATAGCGCTCAAACTCGCCCTTGATCCACTCCCGGGCCGCCCCGATTCCTTTGCCCGCCTTGATCGATTCCTCATCCTGGGCCGAAATTGTGGACCGGTTCCCGAAGCTGACCAACTTCTCGATCGTCTGCCGGATGCGGTCCGCCGAGACCTGCCCGATCACCGCCACAATCTGCGGGTCGGCGAAGTGCGCGTCGGCCGCAGGCCGCGCCGTTGGCTGTTGCGCCCAGCACAAAACAGCACAGCCGCCGAGGGTCAGCGCAACCGCCGCAGCTGCCGCCAGGGCCCTGGCGCGAAAATGCCGTTCTGAAACTTCCCTTAGCGGTGATGAATTTTCCCTGTATCCCACTTGACCTTTTCCTTGTGAAGAAACTAAATATAACAGGGTAGCCCGACCGTGGAGGCAAGCATGGTGTATTGTCCTGAATGCGAGACCGACCTGGATATCGAAGAAGACGAGGTCGATGAGGGTGCAGTGGTCTCGTGCCCGGAGTGCGGTTCCGACTTCGAGGTGATCACTGTCAACCCTGTCGAACTGAAGTTAGTCGGCGAAGATGAAATTGACGACGAGGACGAGGACGAAGAAGATGCCGACAAGGAAGACGACGAAGACGAGGACGAACTCTGAGTAGCCTCCCAGGCATCCCGATATTCCGCCGCGGCCACACAATCGCCGGGATCGTTCTCTGCCTGCTCGCGATTCTCGCCGCGGGCGCTGCCCACGCCGGGGAGCGCGAAACGCCGCAGCCCTACGCTCTTATTTTTGGAACCGTTTTCGACCCCGACGGGCACGCCCTTTACGCCGTCAAGGTAAAAATCCGGCTTGCCGACGAAAAAAAGGCGCGCTGGGAGCTCTACTCCAATCACACCGGCGAATTTGCCCAGCGCGTGCCCCCCGGCCCCGGCGATTACGTCGTTTGGGCTGACGTCAAAGGCTACAAACTGCCTGACGGCCGGCGCCTCCAGCGTGGCCCCGAAGTCAAAGTGCACATTGACAGCGACGAACGCGCCGATATCGGGCTGCACCTGAATTGGTAGTGGTCTTTGCCTGCCGGAACCGGCAAAATGGATACCATGAAAAGGGTCGCAATCGCAGCCGCCGTTTCCGGACTGCTCGTTATGCAGCTATCGGTCCTGCCTGCTTTGGCCGCTCCACAGCTATTTGGACGCGACAAAAAGCCCGATATCACTCGACTTCTCCTCGGCAAGGTGATGGACAATAACGACAATCCACTTCCCAATGCCGTCGTGTACCTGACCAACACCCGCGACCATTCGGTAAAAACCTACATCGTCGGTGCCGAAGGCACCTATCGTTTCCCCGCCCTCCAACCGAACATTGACTACGAGGTCTACGCCCAGCTGAACAAACGCAAAAGCCATACCAAGACGGTCAGTCAGTTCGATAACCGCACTCAGGTTTACATCGACCTGAAGATCGACGCGAATAAGGAACCACCCGCGGCGAAATAGGGCGATAGACGCCAGTGGACCCTTCGGTTACGATCTTTCTTCTTTAGCGTGGGGAACTCATGAATCGTGTATTTGTCTTGCTGCTGTTGCTGTGCCTGTCCTGTGCCTTGACCGCTCAAGAGCCGGTTGCGTCACAAATTAGCGAGTCGCCGGTTAAGTCGGGGGCGGCCAAGCGTTTCGGGAGCTCCGCGGCCCAAGAGCGCTGGTTTTTCCCCAGCAAGAACTGGATCTACGGCTATACGGAGTTTGACATCGCGCCTCCGCATAACGAACCCGATCCAAACCTGTGCGCGGCTAATTCAGGCAACTCCAGTGGGGAGAATTCGCAGTGCTCCGCGTTCGCGCGCTATGTCATGGCAGGTCAGGTTGAGATCCGTCCATTCGGCCTAACCTACCTGCAGCGCATCAGGCTATTTGCAATGCCCACATGCCTATATGGCAAAACCGTGCCGCAGCACCTTTATACGTGGTCGATGGAGCCGATCGGATGCGAACGGCAGTGGGGCGCCTCCGTGTACCTTGGGAAGAGGTTTGATTTAAGGGTGACGCAGCATTTCCGGTTCCAGACGATCGGTTCGCGGTATCTGGGTGCCGGGTATTTGGGACCGAACGGCCCGTGGGGACAATCCACAATGATCGGCGTGCGCCGGTATTTCGGATCCCCTTCGGTACACGATGAGGGAGTACGCTGAGGACTGGCAGTTCCGGCGCTGCTGCAAGCAAAAAACAGGCCACCGTTTGCCGGTGGCCTTGATCTTTCAAACTTGTCCGCTTCGTCGCGCGCCAGCGGACTAATTGCTATCTCCGCCCGCCCGCTTCCACGAAATCAAGTCGCCAATCGTCGTGCTGTTCGAGGAAGAAGACGATGACGGGTGCTTGTATGTTTCCACTTCCTGGCGGGAAGCCTCTTCGCCCACCGCCCGGATGCTCAGGCCGACCTTTTTTTCTTCCTGATTCATCTTGATGATCTTGAAGTCGAATTCAGTGCCCGGCTCCAGGTGGATTGGCTGTCCGTTGGCGTCGGCGGCTTCCGAATTATGGCAAAGCCCCTCGATGCCCTCGGCAATCTCCACAAATGCGCCAAACGCGGCCACGCGCAGGACCTTGCCATGCACGATGTCGCCGACACGGTGGGTGGCAAAGAATGTCTCCCAGACGTCGGGTTGCATCTGCTTCACGCCCAGTGACAGCCGGCGCTTGTCAGGCTCGATCGCCAGAATCACCGCCTTCACCCGGTCGCCCTTCTTCAAAACTTCCGACGGATGCTTGACGCGCGTCGTCCAGCTCAAATTGCTAACATGCACCAGCCCGTCGATCCCATCTTCGATTTCGATGAACGCGCCGAACTCGGTCAAGTTGCGCACCCGTCCCTCAACCGTCGCACCCACCGGATACTTGTCGTGTAGCGTATCCCACGGATTGGCTGCCAGTTGCCGCATTCCCAGCGAAATCCGCCGCTCCGTCGGATTTACCTGCAGCACCACGCACTCCACCTGATCGCCCACATTGACCAGTTTCGACGGATGCTTCATCCGCTTCGACCACGTCATTTCGCTCACGTGGACCAGGCCCTCAATGCCCTGCTCCAGTTCCACAAAAGCGCCGTAATCGGTGACGCTGATCACGCGTCCATGCACGTGCGCGCCCACCGGATAGCGATGCTCGGCATCGAGCCACGGGTCCGGCGTCAGCTGTTTGAAGCCTAGCGAAACACGCTGTTTCTCTTTGTCGTACTTGAGAATCTTGACTTGAATCTGATCGCCCACGTTGACCAGATCGCGCGGATGTGTCAGCCGACCCCACGACATATCGGTGATGTGCAGCAGCCCGTCGATTCCGCCCAGATCCACAAACGCCCCGTACTCGGTCAGGTTCTTGACAACGCCCGTCAGCGCCGCACCCTCTTCCAGGTGCTCGAGCGTCTTGCCGCGTTTTTCGGACTCCTCTGCTTCAAGCAGATGCTTGCGCGATACCACGATATTGCCGCGCTTCTTGTTCAGCTTGATGATGGCGACTTCAATGGTCTGCCCCTTCATGCCGTCCAGATTGCGGATGGGGCGCAGGTCCACCTGCGACCCCGGCAGGAATGCGCGGGCCCCGTTGATTTCTACCGTCAAGCCGCCTTTGATGCGCTCCACCACCACTCCCTTGATCGGCTTCTTCTCGTTGTAAGCGTGCTCAATGTCGTCCCACGCCCGCAGCCGCTGCGCCTTCTGGTGCGAGAGCCTGATGTAGCCCTCTTCTGCCTCACCCTTGTCGCGCATCACGTCGATTTCATCGCCGGCCTTGAACCGGGGCTGCCCTTCGTGATCCAGCACCTCGGCAATCGCGACCATTCCTTCCAACTTCGCTCCGATGTCGACCACTACATGCGTCGCCGTCAGCTTGACCACCGTGCCTTTGATCACGTTGTTCTCGCCGACCGCTTCCTCGGTCTCGGTGGTAAAGTTCTCCAGCGCAGCGGCGAAATCGTCGCTTCCGGAAGCTGGGGTCTCGGTCGCGCTTGCGGCCTCCGGTGCTGCAATGGAGGGATGGGCGTTCTCGCCCGTCCGGTCGGGAATGGACGTCTCAGCCGGAGCGTCAGGGGTGGAAGCTTGCGTTTCCGCAGGCAAAGTCGGTGCGGGCTCGGGAGCGTCTATCACGGCCGAGCCGCCGGAATGTGCGTCATGTTCAGTTGTCATGGTTTGAATGGGAGAATCAAGGGTGCGGCTGGTGGTATCGTCGAACAAAGTCATTAGCCTCTGCGCCACGCATAAATGCGTGACAAATTGCGGGCCGTGTGTAGCGGACTGCTGGCGTGGTCTTTAGGTTGCGTTGAGGCCCTCCTGGCGGATGGCCCTAGTTACAATCCCAGCTGCCGGAACGTCGAATCGAACCCGCGTCCAATGGGGACTCTTCGACTATAGCAACCGCCCCCAAATAGGTCAAACCCTCCTATGGGCTATCGGCCATGAATTTACCGATTTGTCACACTGACGGTGCCCTATACGCGTGGCTCGCAGCTCGCCGCCGATTTCTGCTACCCTCCCCCACATGGACCACCTTTGGACTCCCTGGCGCTACGCCTACGTGACCGGCGCCGAACGGGCAACGGGTTGTATCTTTTGCGACGCGCCCAAGGAAACTGACGAGCAGGCGCGAATCGTCTTCCGCGGGACCCATTGCTACATCATCCTTAATACCTATCCCTACACCAACGGCCACGTGATGATCGTCCCCTACGCCCATCTCGACGAGTTGCACAAGCTTCCCTCGGCGGCGGCCAACGAGATGATGGCGCTCACCCAGCGCATGGAAGTCGTCCTGCGCTCGCTCTACCACCCCGACGGCATCAATCTCGGCATGAACATCGGCAAAGCCGCCGGCGCGGGCGTCGCTGGACACATTCACATGCACATTCTCCCGCGCTGGGTCGCCGACGCCAATTTCGCCAGCGTAATCGGAGAGACGCGCGTGCTCCCGGAAGCGCTGGAGACAACCTGGCAGCGCATTCGCCACGCCCTGGCCGGAAAGACGTAGCTCAGCTTCACTGTCGAATTCGCCAAGCAACTCCGCCATCCCGATGCACACTCGACCGTACCGACAGGCAGTTCGGCCATCCCCCACCGATACAACTCTGTCATCCCGCCCGGAGCGCAGGCGAAGCCAAGCTAAGTGGAGGGACCTTGTGTTGTTTTGCCCCGGCAGGGTGCCGCGGTCGAGGCGCGCCCGTTTCGCGAGCGCGAAGCTGAGCAGGGACACCCGACGCGGATTGGAAAGCTCTGCCCTGGCTGCGCAACGCTTTAGCGCTGCGGTAAGTCTCGCATTGGTCGGCGCTTTAGCCGCTGAGGGCAGCTAGCTTCCTGAACGAAAAATCTTGGCGAACCATCCCCCGACCCTCCGGAAGAATCCCCGGTGCTGTGTTTCGAGATCCAGGGTGAGCCCGGGTCCCGTCGCGGGCGCTTTCACGACCGGCGGGGCTGGTGTGGAGCTGGCCTTCGCGGCCGGCTGAGTCTCAACCGGCGCCGCACGAACATCCTCAACCGGCGCCGGCGGAGGGCCCGACGCGCGGAACACCAGCGGCGTCGTTACCTGTACATGCAGTTCTTCCGCAGGCCGAGGGTCGGCGCCGGCACTATTGCCCGCCGGGAGTCCGGATCTCGCACTGCTTTCTCCCGGCGCGCCCATCGCCGACGAGTTCGGATTCGCCGGCAGCCGCATTTCGTTCACCGTAGCGCCTTCGATGGGCACTTCGATCGCCGCCCGCTCGATGTTCTGCCTCGGCGGAGGGCATCCGCATTCCAGCGGCACGTTCGTATCCACGCGATCCAGCCGCCCGCCGCGAAACACCAACTGGTCCGTCGCCTTGATCGGATAGGCACGATCGCCCAGCAGCTCCGTCGCCTTCGCCGAAGCGGTATTTCCCGGCAGCGCGCGCACGCACGTGTTCCCGCGATTGTCGGCGCTGAACGCGTAGTGAAATTCTCCCGGACCCTCGAGCGTGATTCGGAAATCGGGCGTCATTACCAAATCTGTCGATGCATCGAGTTCCATGTGCGTTTCGACGGCCCCGGTATTCATCCCCAGCAGCAGATTGTGCCGGCCCACCGACGGAGTAATCGAAACCGTGGTTCCGGGGCACACCCGCAACTCGCCTCCGCTCGACAAACTGAGCACCGCCGTGTCCGCCCCCGCTGTGAATGAAGAACCCACGCCTCCAACGTCGCTCGCGACCGCCAGCGGCCCGGCGGCCCGCACCGCTTTGATAACCGGATGCGCCGCCGGCATCAGGCTCGGAACCGTGGCCGGTTCAAATGGCGAACCGCTCTCCTCGGTCGGATCCTTTCCCAGATGCACCACCAGCCGATTGCCCAGGCCTTCCCACGTGTAAGCCCGGGGAGCAAGCAGGTCCACCACCACCCGCGCGACCGGAGGCGTCTCACGAAACTGGTTCGCGCGCAGCGTGCTGATCTGGTCGGCCTGAACGTCGATTCGCTTTTCCGCCATATCGATCCGCGCATTCGGCAAATCGATCACCAGCCGTGTTGGATCGTTGAGCAGATGGAACTCCGGAATGACCGGCTGTGTGGAAAGAATTTCGACCGCCGGCCCATCTTTTTCCTGGATGATCCGAAAGCTCTTGATCGCGGCAAGTTTCGCGTGAGCATGCGCAACAACGGAACTGGCCGAAGTCTTCGTAATGGTTTGAGATTGGAGTAACGCGGCCCCGAGCGCCAGCCCTGCGAAAGCCGTCACCCTCAGCATCAATCCAAGGCGCAAGAAAACCTCTGCGTGCACCCCCGCGAACCTGCAGGCGGTGCGAGAGGGCATTCGCCAATGACGGAAATTCACTGGGCAGTTATTCAAGTCAGCGCTCGAGCGTTTCTTCCACCATACCACCCGCGCACTTCTCAAAAAAAGTACCGAAGAACTCCCCTTAAGACCAATGTTCGCAGTCCAGGCTCGCAGGTTAAACAACGGCACTTTCCGAGGGGCGCAGGCTTCACGGGTCAGCGGAAAGAGTTCCGCTGCGAGGAGCGGCGGCTTTCAATGGCTGCTTTACAGTTTGCGGGCTGCTTTACAATTTGCCCAGAGAACTCGAAAGATGTGCGAAAAAGAGAAGGGCACGACCTGGGTCGTGCCGTCAAAATCGCTGAAAGTAGGTTTGCGCTTTATCGCTTGAGGGCCGCTTGTCGAAAGCGCCCTTCATTAGCGACTTTCCGGCTCGGCCTGGCCTTCGGTGAGAAACTCGTATTCATCAATCACGGCCGCAACCGCCATTTTGCCGGTCGGGACGCCGCCCTCGACGCGCACCACCCGGCCCTTGCAGCGCACCCGTATGCTTTCCGTTAGCGTGATCTCGGGTGGAAGCGTAAGCGTGAAATCGATCGGAGACCCGGCCTGGATGCCGGACTCGACGAAGAAGCAGATTCCGCGCGCGCTTACGTCGCGTGTCTGCGCCGTGTGCTCTTCGCCTTCTCCATAGCGCACATTTACGGGCAGACGCAGGGCGAAGCGGCGGGTGGCTCGCTTGTCTTTCTCTTGGGCCTCGGCCATCGAACCTCCGGGAACTGCCTAAAAGCATGGCGATAACTGACTTCCCTGTCAAGGCTCCGCCCAGGTGGTGTCGTACCATAATAGAAATCTTCCGGTCTTAACCACCTTCCCCCCGCCGCCTATTCCGCGAAAATCCGCGTCCGCCCACCATCCCGCTCATCCATAATGGCAATATCACCCCAGGAGGCGGCTCATGATTCTGATCACTGGCGCCGGCGGCAACGTTGGAAAAGAAGTCCTGAAGCAGATTGCACAGACGGAAGTCCGCGTGAGGGCGGCATTCCAGTCGGTGGGCAAGGCCACCACCGTGCCTGCCGGGGTCGAGATCGTCGCCATGGACTACAACCAACCAGAAACGGTGCGGGCCGCGTTACAAGACGTGGAGCGGGTATTTCTGGTCGGTCCGCCCACGGCGAATCTTCTGGCACTCGAGCGCAAGGCCGTAGATGAAATCAGGCGTTCCGGCGCTGATGTCGTAAAGCTCTCCGCTACGGGTGGCCGCGGC
This sequence comes from uncultured Acidobacteriaceae bacterium, assembly GCA_963791085.1. GTDB lineage: Bacteria > Acidobacteriota > Terriglobia > Terriglobales > Acidobacteriaceae > Acidiflorens. The sequence continues at coordinate 706,093 of CAWBQG010000002.1, forward strand.
GCAATCTTCCCGCGCCAGCACGCCGATTCCGAGGAGTACATCAAGTCATCGGGCGTGCCCTATATTTTTCTGCGCCCCAATGGCTTCATGCAGAATCTCGTGATCTACAACTCGGGCACCATCAATTCGCAGAATGCGTTTTATGGATGCCAGGGCGATGGCAAAGTCAGCCACATTGATCTTCGCGATATCGCTGCCGTTGCCGTGAAGGTCCTGACAGAAAGCTGGCAGTCCGGTGCCGCCTACACGCTCACCGGTCCCGAAGCCATTACCAATACCCGGATCGCCGAAATTCTCTCCGAAGACATGGGGCGCGAAATCCACTATGTCGACCTGCCCGCCGAGCAATTCGAGCTGGCGCTCGTGGGCGCGGGAGTGCCCCAGTGGAGCGCAAACGCCCTGCTTGATCTCCAGCAGTTTTATCGCAAAGGCCGAGCCAGCGCCGTAACCCACGATGTGGAGGAGTTGCTTGGCCGCAAGCCCATAAGCTTCGAGCAGTTTTCGCGCGATTATAGGACGGCGTTTCAGCGCGCGGCTTGACCCGTCGAACGCGATGGCTTTGCAAGAACGAGGCTCTTCGCCGCACGAGTCGGCATCCGTGTCCGTTTTTGGAAGGCCGGAAAACACCGCGCCGCCTTAGAATGATCCCGTGGTCTTCGTTCTGGACAATTACGACTCCTTCACCTACAACCTCGTGCAATACCTCGGGGAGTTAGGGGCTCGCGTCGAAGTGCGCCGCAACAACGCAGTCAGTCTTAACGAGATTGAGGCGCTCGCGCCCGAGCGCATCGTAGTCTCACCCGGGCCGTGCACGCCGCAGGATGCCGGCATCAGCATCGAGTTGATTCGTCACTTTGCCGGAAAGGTTCCTTTGCTCGGGGTCTGCCTGGGACATCAGGCCATTGGCGCGGCTTTTGGCGGGCAAGTCGTACGCGCCAAAACGCTGATGCATGGCAAGACGAGTTCGGTCGAGCACGACGGGCTGACAATTTTTCGAGGAATTCATTCTCCCCTGACGGCAACTCGCTATCACTCTCTGATCGTTGCCGAGCAGACGTTGCCCCGCGAACTCGAAGTCAGCGCCTGGACCGAGGATCGGGACGGAACTCGCGTCATCATGGGCCTGCGCCACCGCAAGTTCCCCGTCGAAGGCGTACAGTTTCATCCCGAAAGCGTGCTGACCAGTGACGGCAAACAGATGATAGAAAATTTCCTGCGCCTGTAGCGCTCACGCAGAGAAGGGAGCTAAAGGCTGGAGGACGCCAGGGGAGAGGTCTCTACGCAGGGAAGTAAAGCCGGCGAGCCCGCGGGGAAATCGCCCTTAGTGCGCAATGTACTTCCAGGCCACAACGATCACCACCAGGATGATCCCGGCCACATACCCCCATGCGCGCCCCTTTTGCAGCTTTTCGTGATCAATCATCGAGCCACCTCTGCAACCACTATGCCATAAGGAAGATGCCAAAGCGAGGCCCGATATTCACGCGGCATGGCCCCGTCCTGCCACTCCGCGCACCCTTGCCCGCGTCGTGTCGCGCTTCCCAAGCTTCGATCCTCCATCGGCTTCGCGCCTGATGTAATCTTGGGGGAGGCAAAGCGATGGCGAAAGGCCGCATCATCTCTCATTACGAGATTGTTGAAGAGATTGGCCGCGGTGGCATGGGCATCGTCTACAAAGGACGGGACCGCCTGCTCAATCGTGATGTCGCGCTCAAGGCCCTGCCCCTGCCTAAGTCCTCCCACGCGTCTTCCGACGCAAGCCTGGCCCGCCAAAGATTCGAGCGCGAGGCGCAATCGGCTTCCGCCCTGAACCATCCCAACATCGTCACCATCTACGATCTCCTTTCCGAACCCGACAGCGACTTCATCGTCATGGAATACCCTGTCCACTGTCATCCTGACTGAAGGGAGGAATCTGCTTTCGCCGCATCCGTTACAATCGCCGGGAGCATTGCGTCCCCATGGACTCCGCCAGCATCGCCGCCCTCCTCGAACCGTTTCTCGATCGCCCTCTCAGTCCGCCTCAACTGGTTCAATTATCGACATACATCGATCTATTATTGCGATGGAACGCCCGTATCAACCTCACCGCCATCCGCAAACCAGAAGAAATCGTTTCTCGCCATTTCGGCGAATCTTTTTTCCTGGCCCGCCACCTGTTCCCCGCTGAGGCCAGGCACCAATGCCTAACCACGAATCACAGCTCTCCAACCGTCATCGACATCGGTTCCGGAGCCGGATTCCCCGCTCTCCCTCTGAAAATCTGGGCGCCCGAAATTCACCTGACCCTCATTGAATCCAATCACAAGAAAGCCGCTTTCCTTCGCGAGGTAGTCCGCTCTCTAACATTGACGAACGTCGATGTAATCGCCGACCGTGCCGAAAGCGTTCTCGGCCGCCTGGCCAAAACCCCTCACGAGACCGCTTTGCCTCATTCCAATCCCTCCGACCCTCATTCCGGCCGAAGGGAGGAATCCGCTCTTTCCCCGCACCAGGAAGGTGAACACGATCCCGCCGACGTCGTGACCTTCCGCGCCGTCGAGCAGTTCGATAAGATCCTCGCCCTCGCCGCCAGGTTCCTCGCCCCACACGGCCGAATGGCCCTCCTCATTGGTGCGGGCCAGCTGCCCCGGCTTAACGCTGTTCCAACCCTGAAGTGGCAAGCTGAACATATCCCACAGTCACACGATAGCCTGTTGGCGATTGGGGCACATGTGAGAGGTGGCTAAACAGTATCAATAGAAGGCTATGAGTGGTAAGCGTGGGTCACGCTTGCCACCATTGGCGATAAGAAGTGGAATTACTGTCGACGCTTGTCTCATATTGATACGACAATGGAAACGTTCCGCGCGGAACATTTCTCAATTTTTGCAGAGCGTTCCGCGCGGAACACTGCCCTTTCCGATCTCCTTGCCGGAGCCATGCATACAATTCGTCCACGCTTGTCATTGTTCCACGTGGAACACTCGCCTCCATCTTCAAGAGAATCCTGCCTGATTCCGAGTTGTTCCGTGCGGAACACTGGATACCTCAGAAGCCCCGCTCTGATTTGCACCGAAATGCGGCATTGCTTTCGCACAGGCGAAGCAATTATTCTGGCTCGCTAACAAGGAAAAAGCGCATCATGCAGCGCCTACTGGGCCAAAGTGGTCTAGCCAGGACAGCAAGGTGCCCGGTCTCGACAGTTCCTCCGTGGAATGCGTGATTGTTCCGCGCGGAACACATCAACTACCCTTGGGCAGAATGCTCATGCAGGGACTTGCCAATGGGACGTATCATCGCGGTTGCTAACCAGAAGGGCGGCGTTGGCAAGACGACGACCGCTATAAATCTAGCCGCTTCCCTTGCCGCAGCCGAGGTCAACACGCTGCTGGTCGACTGCGATCCGCAGTCGAACACCACGAGCGGGATGGGGCTGCCCAAGGACCCCGATCGCATCAGCATCTATGACGTCGTGATGGGGGCCGCAACGGCGGAGGAAGCTCTACAGCTCACCCAGCTAGACCAGCTGTGGCTGATTCCCTCGCACAAGAACCTGATTGGGGCGAACCTTGAGCTGGTCGAAGCGGAGGGGCGGGAGTATCGGCTGCGGGATGCGCTTGAGCCGTTGCGAGAGCGCTTTCGGTTCATCGTGCTGGATTGTCCGCCGGCGCTCGATCTGCTGACTGTGAATGCGCTGGTCGCCGCCGACGGCGTATTAATCCCGATGCAGGCCGAATACTTTGCGCTGGAAGGAGTGTCGGAGCTGCTGGACACGGTGGAGCGGATTCGGGGAGCGCTCAACGCGAGCCTGGTGATCGAGGGAGTCGTGATCACGATGTTCGATGAACGGACGAACCTCGCCCAGCAGGTGGCGGAAGAATTGAAGAAGTATTTCGGGGAGAAGCTGTACCGGACGACGATCCCGCGAAACATTCGGCTAGCGGAGGCACCGAGCCATGGGAAACCAGCGCTGGTGTACGACGCGCGGTCGCGGGGAGCGGAGAGCTACATCCGGCTGGCGAAGGAGATGCTCGATCGCCAGGCCGCAAACGCAACGACACCGGAGCCGGGGCTGCAGGAGTCGGCGCAGCAAGCGGGGGCGACGGATGGAGAGAGCTCGCCGGACTCAGGAGAAGCGGCTTAGATTTATGTACGTAAATATTTATGTGTATCGATGTAAGTTTGCCAGAAGCCGGGTTCAGCTGGCTGGATTCCCACCCTTCGCAAAGGACGCGAAGGGTGGGGCAGCCTCGACGCCGGATAGCGGGCGGAAAACAGCTTAAGGAATTGGAGAGAAGAACAAATGCCTAGCACTTCGAATGCGGCGGCTACGCCGGATAAGGCCGGAATGGACAACAAGGCTCACGAGAAGGCGGATAAGGTTCACGAGAAGGTGGTGGAAAAGCGGCGGGCGCTGGGGCGGGGATTGGAATCGTTGCTGCCAGGGCCGCGGGTGGTTGCACCGCCGGTCTCCGCGCCCGTCGCTCCATCGGCGAGCGTGGTGGATTTGCAGGCGGCGGGCATCGAGGACGGAGCGGCATCGGGGGAGAGCCCGCAAGCGGCCCGTCCCAGCACAGCGGCCCACGGATTGACCACTGGGGAGACTGTTCCCGGTTTACCCGTTGCGGACGGAATTGCCGCGGGCCGGGCCTTTTCGGAGTTGCGAGGGGACGGGTTCGATGTGGTGCGGGTGGCAATCGATTTGATTGACGAGAATCCGCACCAGACGAGGATGAGGTTTGACGAAGCGGCGCTGAAGGAACTGGGACAGTCGATCCGGGTGCAGGGGGTTTTGCAGCCGATCGTGGTGAGACCGTTTGGGGAGGGGCGGTTCCGGCTGATTTTGGGCGATCGACGGCTGCGGGCATCGCGGTTGGCGGGGATCGAAACGATTCCGGCGATTGTGAAGCGGGTTTCGGAGCAGCAAGCCGCGGAAATGACGGTGGTCGAGAACCTGCAACGGCAAGACCTGAATTGCGTGGAACAGGCGAACGCGTTCTCAAACCTGAGCAAGGACTTCAACCTGACGCAGGAAGAAATTGGCTCGCGGGTGGGCATGTCGCGGGAGGCGGTGTCGAATTACATGCGGCTGCTGACGTTGCCTGAGGGAGTGCAGGAAGCGCTGATAGGTGGAAAGTTGACGTTCAGCCATGCAAAGACGCTGCTGCGTCTGACGGACCACGCGCAGATCTGGACTTTTGCCCAGCGGGCGATCGAAGAGCGCTTCTCGGTGGCGGATCTGGAAGATTTGGTGAAGGGAGTGAGCGTGCCTCACACGTATCCCAGGGTGGCAAAGGGGGGCGGGGCGCGATGGGTGGATCCGAATGTGAAAGCGGCGCAGCGGTCGCTGGAAGAAGTGCTGGGGATGCGAGTGCGGATTCGGGACCGGCGTGGGCGCGGGAAGATTGTGATTGAGTACGCGACGATTGATGACTTTGAGCGAGTACTGGGGATGCTGCGGGGGAAGTAGAGAGGATCTGGCGATGAGTGTTCATGCTGATTACCATAATTGACGTTCCTCGCCGCGTGCCACAAAAGGAAAGCCGTCCCAAGACTGAGTGGCGTTTCTGGGTTTTCGATCTGCTGCAACTTGTCCGGAATCTTCGCAGTAATAAGTGGTAACTTGCGGTCGGCGCGGGCATGATTCTCGGGCGCTGGTGCTGGCTGGGTTCATGGGGAGTTGAGCAAGTGGGAAGAAGGGTCGGGCTGGCCTGCGGTGGGATGCGGCGCGCGTGGGGGAATCAGGGCAGTAAAAAGTGGTGCGGGTAGCGGGGGTGGGCATTCTTTTGCCCCGGGTTAGGCGAGGAGGTGTCGTCTTTACGGAATAACTCCCAGTTCGGTGTAGAGTTCGTTTGGGTGATAGAGGACGCCGTCTTTCACTACTGCGGCGGTTTTGCGGATATCGCTTATGTTCTTGGTCGGGTCGCCGTCGACCAGGGTCACGTCGGCCAGCTTGCCGGGAGCAATGGAGCCTAGATCTTTGTCCATGCTCATGATTTTGGCGGCGTTCAGGGTCGCGTTCTGGAGGACCTGAGCGGGCGGGATGCCGGCCTTAACGTCGAGTTCGAGTTCGCGGTGGAGGGCGAAGCCGGCCATGTTGTCTGTGCCGTCTTCGATCTGAAGGCCGGAGCGGTAGAGAAGGCCAGCGAACTCGAGCATTTTGGCGAAGGATTTCTTGTAGGTATCGTCCATGCCGGGAGGAGGCGTCATTCCGGCGGTGAGAAGGCCGCGGCGCACCTGGGCGGGGAGCCGATCGGCGACGGGCAGAAAGCCGGGAGAGATCTGGCCAATGCGGGCCATGTACTGATCTTCGAAAACGGTGAGCGTGAGATCCAGTTTCGTGTGGTGATCCTGTAATAACTTGATAAAGGACTGGACCTTGGCGGAGTTGAGGTCGAGGCCGGCGGTGATTTCTCCTGGCTTGGTGAGGCGGGTGATGGTGTTGGTGTCCTTGATTTCGGGGAAAAAGTTGAGGACGAGAAAGTTGATGTGCTGGATTTCGTCGTAGCCTAGCTCGACACATTGGGCGGCGGTCATTTCGGCAGGGATGTGTCCGCTGACGCGGAGCCCGTTTTTGTGGGCTTCGTCGATGATGGCGGGGACGATGGCGGGCGGGACAGAGCTGTAGATTTTGATTTGCACGTAGCCGAGCTTTTTGTAGTTGTCGACAGCAGCGCGGGCTTCGGCTTCGGTCGAAACGAGGACTTTGGTTGGACCCTGGTAGGGGCCGCGGCCGTCGATGATGCCGGCAAGGACGATGCGGGTGCCGATTTCTTTGCCGTCGGCGATGCGCTCGCGGCGAGCTAGGAGAGCATCGGTGTCGTTGGCGAGATCGCGGACGGTGGTGACTCCGGCGGCGAGGTTAAGCAGGCCGTCGTTATCCCCGACGTGGGCGTGCATGTCCCAGAGGCCAGGGAGGAGGGTTTTGCCGGTGGCATCGATGATCTGGGGGTGCATCATTCCGGGGTATCCGAATCCGCTTGTCACAACGGAAATACGGTTGCCCTGGATGAAGACGTCTTCGTCTGGGATGATTTTTCCGGACTCGGCATCGAAGACGTTGGCATGAGCGAAGATAATTCCGTCGTGCTCGTGGTGTGCGAGTTTGGCTGCTAGAACGGTGGAGCGGGAATTTTTGACTTCATCTTGCGCGGCGAGCAGCGGCTTGACTGCCGGCCCCCAGCCTTCGGGGATGATAGATCCCCAGCTATCGACGGAGGCGAAGAACTTGCTGGCGTTCTTGTCCTGCGCGTTATTTCCTTCGTCAAGCCAGATATAGGTCGGGGCGAAATCGAGTCCTGCGATGGAATAGAGCGCGACGTGTTTCTTTTTGGCGGCGGCTGCTTTTTCAGTCGATTCGACTTCGAGTTGGGTTTCGCGCTGGACGCGGGCTTCGCCGGAGGGGAGCAGGGCGATTTTGCCTCCATTGTGAAGGGCGGCCTGCACTAGCAGGGCGGTTTCCGAAGGTGCTCCGTTGAGCGGGACGTAATAGGCGGGTGCGGAGATTTTCTTTTCGCCTTGCTCGGCGTTGTTTTTCCAACGGGCGGCACCGGCGGCGATGGTGAAGGACTCGTCGACGGGGGATTTGAGGTAATCGTTGCCTGAAATGGTTTCCGCGAGCGGGATGCCAGCGGAGTCGAGCTTGAGGATGGAAGTGGTTTTCGGTCCGCGGCCGCGATCGTTGAACTGAAAGAAGAGATGAAGCGTGCCGTCGGAGGCAGTCCAGACAGCTTGCTGGCCGGCGGGATTGCCCATGACGAGCAACGAATAGCGCTCGGCATTTGCGGGAATGTCGGCCGGCAAGGCAGGAGCCGCCGACGCAGCGGGCTGGGCCGACGCGGGTTCTGAGGACTGTGACCACGCGAGAGAGGCGAGACAGAAGAGCAACGGGAGCAAGCGCCATCTGCAGGTGCTCATGGGGTCCTCCGGTATTGCGGGCGAAACTGCGCCAGTTCCAAAGAAAAGATCATAGAGGGGTGGAGGACGATATGACAATCGAACGCGACCTGTTGATCTGGACGACGCCGCGGTGGAGGGAGACATTTCTCCCTTTGGTCGGAATGACAAAGAGAGGTAACCATGTTTCTACGAAGGAACACTGGCTGCTAGAGAATCAGGCAGGCTTCCTCGAAGGACAGGCGCGGGCTGCGAGGAAAAAGTTTTGAGGAATCTCCGTAGCCCAGATTGCAGAGGAAGTTGGATTTCCATTTGCCATCGGGGAAGAATTCGGCGTTGACCTTAGCTTGATCGAATCCGGACATGGGGCCGCAATCGAGCCCGAGGGCGCGGGCGGCAAGAATAAAATAGGCGCCTTCGAGGGTGCCGTTGCGGAAGCCGGCCTCTTCGATGACGTCGGGCTTGCCGGCGAACCAGGGGCGAGCGTCGGCGTGGGGAAACAGTTTGGGGAGCTTCTCGTAGAATTCGGTATCCCAGGCGATGATGACGGTGACGGGAGCGGCCATGGTTTTTTCGACGTTGCCAGGCGAGAGAGCGGGGCGAAGGCGCTCCTTGGCTTGGGGCGTGGTGAGGAAGACGAAACGCGCAGGCGTGGTATTGGCGCTGGTAGGGCCGAGCGCGGCAAGCTTGTAGATCTGACGGAGCAAGTCGGTGGGAACGGGGTCGGCGAGCCATCCGTTGTGCGTCCGGGCCTGGTGGAAAATCTGGTCCAGGGCGGCGCTTGAGACGGCGGTTCGGGTAGTGGCGGCGATTGCTTCGGGCATGATCGGGTCTCTCTTCGTGGTGAGCTGTCTCGTCAGTTTGATTGCGGAGCGGGACGATTGGATGCAAAACACCGCAACTGGGTGGGGGAATCAGCAAGTTAATAAGTGGGAGAGATCGAGGTTCTGATGGCCTTCTTGCTGCCAGCGCGGCGCGGCTAAGGCAGGATGGCGGGGGATAGTGGGTTTTTCGGGAGCAGGAAGCCCCTTCGGACTGCCAGGCTCTTCGGCTTCGCGCAGGATGACAGCCCGCGCCCGTGCATGTCGGAATCGGGGCAGCCGAGGCCCAAGTGATGTCCGAACCAGAAAGCAAACAGGACGCTACCGAAGCCCGGAAGATCGCTTGCACATTGCAAGTTAGTTCGGCTACTATGCCGGGCGTGGAGAAATCCAATCGGAAGCGGCGGTCGGGGTGCCCGGTGAGTGTGTCGCTGGACCGGTTTGGAGATCGTTGGTCGTTACTGATCATCCGCGACTTGATGGTGCGCGGATACAGGACGTTTAAGGAGTTCCAGGAAGCGGGCGAAGGGATCGCGACGAACATCCTGGCGGACCGTCTAAGAAAGCTCGAGGCGGCCGGGATTCTTACGGCCGAGGTCGAACAAACTGACGGGCGCAAGTTGAATTACCGGCTGACGGAAAAAGGGATCGACCTGTCGCCTCTGGTCCTGGAGTTGCTGATCTGGGCCGCGCGGCACGAGGAGGTTGGGGCGTCGTGTGCAACGATCGCAAGGATGGAGAAGAATCGTGGGGAAATTCTTGCAGAAGTGCGGCGGCGATGGCGGGAGCGGGACTCGACTCCGCTGATACCGCAGTTTGATAATGATGTGGGGCGATTTTGAATCAAGATGAAGTTGAATAGGGGTGGGACTGCCTCCCACCCTCAAGTTCAGGGGCCAACTTAACTCAGCACAAACAAATGAAAAAGGAGATAACCAATGGAATCGAAAGCAACGCACGAACAGGCAAAACTACAACTGGAACTCTACGATCTGCGCCGCGAAGCAAAGATGCGCGAAGCGCGCGACTGGTTTTTCAAGAACTACTGGGTGGACTCGTTTGAAGACGCAATGAAGCTGGCAGCTCCAATGAGCCAGAATGGGGCCTACGTGATGATGGTGCTCAGCTACTGGGAGCAGGCATGCTCGTTCCTGAACCACGGATTGCTGCATGAAGATCTGTTCTTCGAGAGTAACGGCGAATTCTTCGGGGTGTTCGAGCGAATCCGCGGGACGCTGCCGGAATGGCGGGAGAAATTTGCGTACAAGCAGTGGATGGAGAACCTGGAAAAGGCGGCGAAGCGGTATGAGGGGTGGATGGAAAAGCGCTCGCCGGGGCACATCGCAGGCATGCGGGAATGGATGAAAACGATGCGGCCGGTTGCGACGAAGGCGGCTTAAGGGAGGGAGCCCACTCAAGCCAAAACCGGGCTTGAGTGGGGCACCCGCGCTTGGGGCGGGATCTAGGTCGGTCGGGACGACTGAGCAGTTGAGTGGGAGATCCCTCCGTTCGGTCGGAATGACAATGGGTTAGGGCGCGAATTGCAAGAATGAGGAGAGTTGCTATGAGTGGGGTTCGCGTTTTGGTGGGGACGCGTAAGGGCGCGTTTGTATTGACATCGGATGGGAAACGAGAGAAATGGGATGTGAGCGGCCCGCATTTTGCGGGGTGGGAGATCTATCACATGAAGGGGTCGCCGGCGGATCCCAACCGGATTTATGTGTCGCAGACCAGCGGATGGTTTGGGCAGATTCTTCAGCGGTCGGATGACGGCGGGAAGACCTGGCATCAGCCGGGAACGCCGGTGGGGGAAGCGCCGGCTGCGGGCGGCGGGCCTCCGAAGGCAGCCAGCAACAAGTTTGTGTATGACACTTCGGCGGCGACGGGAAAACCGCTGACGACGCATCAATGGTATGACGGGACGCAGCATCCATGGGAGTTCAAGCGCGTTTGGCACCTCGAGCCGGCCCTTGACGATCCGGATACGGTTTATGCGGGAGTTGAGGACGCGGCGCTGTTCAAGTCGACCGATGGCGGACAGAATTGGCACGAGTTGCCGGGATTGCGTGGGCATGGGACCGGACCGAAATGGCAGCCGGGTGGGGGCGGGATGTGCCTGCATACGATCATTCTGGATCCGGCGAACCCGTGGCGAATTTTTATTGCGATTTCGGCGGCGGGGGCGTTTCGCACCGACGATGGCGGCGCGACCTGGAAGCCCATCAATAAAGGACTGCGGTCGCAGTACATTCCGGATCCGAATGCGGAGATTGGGCATTGTGTGCACCATGTGGCGATGAATCCGGCGCGGCCGGATGTGTTGTTCATGCAGAAGCACTGGGATGTGATGCGCTCGGACGACGCGGGCGATTCCTGGCGCGAGGTCAGCGGGAACCTGCCCACTGATTTCGGGTTTGTGATTGACGTGCACGCGCACGAGCCGGAGACGATTTACGTGGTGCCGATCACCAGCGATTCAGAGCACTATGTGCATGAGGGCAAGCTGCGCGTTTATCGCAGCCGTTCGGGCGGAGATGAGTGGGAGCCGCTGACCGGAGGATTACCGCAAAGTAATTGCTATGTGAATGTGCTGCGGGATGCGATGGCCGTGGATCGGCTGGATCAATGCGGAATCTACTTTGGGACCAGCGGCGGGCAGGTGTATGCGTCGGCGGACGCGGGGGATAGTTGGAATCCGATTGTGAGGGATTTGCCGGCGGTTCTGAGCGTGGAAGTGCAGATGGTGTGAGCAGTGGTCAGTGGCTGGTGGTCAGGGGTTCGTGGTTGGGTGATTTCTGCGCCTAGGCAAATCCTGATCCGATTTCGAGAAAGACCTTTTAACCACGGAGAACGCTGAGGGGGCACAGAGGAGAGCACTATGAAAATTACTCCATTTTTGTGGTTTGATGGGCGGGCCGAAGAGGCGATGAATTTCTACGCCTCTATTTTCAAGGATGCCAACGTGCTGAACGTCAGCCGGAAGGACGGAAAGTTGTTTGTGGCGACGTTCGAGCTGCTGGGGCAGCGTTTCATGGCATTGAATGCGGAGCCGCTGTTCAAGTTTTCGGAAGCGATTTCGTTTTTCGTGAACTGCGAGACGCAGGCGGAGGTCGATGAATTGTGGGAGAAGCTTTCCGCGGGCGGCGAGCCGGGGAGATGCGGGTGGCTTAAGGATAAGTTTGGATTGTCGTGGCAGATTATTCCTTCGGCGCTGACGAAGCTGATGGGCGATCCGGATCCCAGGAAGTCAAAGGCGGTTTTTGACGCGATGCTGAAGATGAACAAGATTGTCGTTGCCGATCTGCAGAAGGCGTACGAGGGCGGAGCGGCGGCGTAGGGCGGAGATGGAGCAGGGCGACAGGTCGCTTACAGGCAGGCATGAGGAAAATTTTCTTCAATTCCAGCGGGTTGCATGCCGGCTGGCGGCTGCTGATCTTTGTTGCCCTTTTCATCGGTCTTCAATTTGCCGTCAACTGGTGTGTTGCTGCGATTTTCCATCCTAATGATGTGGCCTCTCTCGATCCAGTGGGCTTAAGCCTTGAAGAGTTGCTGTCGCTCGTTGAGGTGGGGATTGCGACCTGGGTGATGTCCCGAATCGAGCGGCGAAGATTCGCCGACTATGGCATTCCCGTGCGCAACGCCTTCGGACGTGAGTTCTGGATCGGAATTGGGTGGGGCCTGGCTGTCGCGTCGCTGGTCATTGGCCTGATTGCGGCACTCGGCGGGTATCGCATCGTGGGGCTGGCAATCCAGGGGGGCCAGCTCGGCTATTTCCTGGTGCTCTGGATCATTGCCACCCTGTTCATCGGATTCTCCGAGGAGATTCTGTTCCGCGCTTACCTTTTGACCACGCTCGCCGAGGCCATTGGGTACTGGGCCGCCAGCATTCTCATCTCCATCGGCTTCGGCGCGCTGCACTACTTCCTGAAGCCGCACGAGCGCTGGGAAGACTTCGCCATGACGGGATTGTTTAGCCTGTTTGTGTGTCTGACGCTGCTGCGCACGGGTTCGCTGGCCTTTGCCATCGGCTTCCACGCGGCATTCGATTTCGCGAACCTCTTCTTCTGGTCGGGAAAGAATGGCGGTGAATTTGCCGTGGGTCACCTGTTTGAAACCCAGTGGCCAGGCCCGCAATGGTTGACCGGGGGCTTGCTTGGGCCGGAAGCCAGCTGGATGGTGTTCCCAGTAACGGCGTTGATGTTTGTGGTTTTTGACCGGCTGTTCCGGGAGAAAAAGTTTCCGGCTCCGGCAGGCCAGGTTCCGCGAGGCTGAAACCACTGGCACCGCTTGTCGCAGCATTTCCAGGGAGTTGCTTATGATTCGGGTCGTACTGCCGCATCATCTAAAGACGCTGGCGCAAGTTGGGGCTGAGGTGCAGCTTGAGGTTGCAGGAGCGGTTACGCTGCGGGGAGTGCTGGATGCGATTGAGGAGCAGTATCCGATGTTGCGGGGGACAATTCGGGATCAGGTAACGAAGGAGCGGCGCCCGTTTTTGCGGTTTTTTGCCTGCGAGCAGGACCTTTCGCATGACTCGGTGGATGCGGCGCTGCCGGAGGCGGTGGTGTCCGGGCGGGAGCCACTGGTGGTGCTGGGAGCGATTGCGGGGGGATAGAGCTAAAACCTCCTCATTCAGGGCGCCAGATGACGCGGTCCTTCGGCTTAGCGCAGGCTCTTAAGGGCCGCACTTCCACGCCGGTGCAAACATTGGAGAAGAGCCGATGCGGGGCTTCGCCCTGCGGGACGGCCGGGGCGGCCGTGCCTACAAGTGGCGCTTTCACCCCCGGATCGATCAGTTCACCTCCGCGACCGAATCTTGTTTGAGGGCTGGAACTTAATGCCTCCCGGGACCATCTAAACATTCAAGCGGCATGCTATAATTCTTGGGTTTGTGCGCTCTCTGCGCAGCTCCGTAACAAATCCTACCGCTGAAAAGGTTTGACGACCCAAACCGCGGCGTCCCTGGCGAGCTTCGGCTTGGCGGGGTGAAGGCGACGGGCGTCCCGAGGAAAATCCGAGTTGGCACTTGACGACAAGTTCGACGACATAAAAAAGCTGATCGACGCAGGCAAGGAGAAGGGATATCTGACCTATGACCAGGTCAACGACCTAATCCCGAACGATGTTCACTCTCCGGAAGACCTGGAAGATCTGCTGACCACGATCGGAACGCAGGGCATTGATGTACTCGAAGGCGGAAAGATGCCTTCGACCGATCTGGAAAAAAAATTCGAGGAAGTGGATGATGCATCGGAGGACGTCGAACTCGACCTAACCCCCGGCGCGCTGGAAAAAACCAATGATCCCGTCCGCATGTATCTGCGCGAGATGGGAACCGTGCCGCTGCTCACCCGCGAAGGCGAAGTAGAAATCGCCAAGCGCATCGAGCGCGGGCAAAACCGCGTACTGAAGGCGCTTTCGCGCTCTCCTATCGTGATTCGAGAACTGCTCGCCCTGGGCGAGGACCTCGAGAAGGGCGTCCGCTCGATCAAAGAGCTGGTGACGTTCGATGAAGAGGAAATCACGGAAGAGATTGTCGACAAGCGGCTGAAGGAATTCCTGGGCAAAATCAGCTTGCTCGAAAAGGCGTACAAGAAAGTCGCGCCCCTGCAAGAGAAGTATGCCGCCGTAAACCAAAAGAAGCGGCCGAAAGACCATCGGCGTTATCGCTTCAGCCTGGCGAGGGCAATTGTGCGCACGTCGCTGGCGGTGCGCAGGCTGGGGTTCACCAACAACGAGCGCAAGCGGCTGATTGACCGAGTCAATCGCACCGTGGACGGAATGCGGTCGCTCGACCGGCAGATCCAGAATCTGGAGAAGCGGGCCGAGGCCACGCGCAGCGAAGAACAGCGTAAAGAATACAAAAAGCAGGCGCGGGCGGTTCGTGGGGAACTCGAGAAGCTTGAAGTCGAGGCGGGGTTGTTGTTCCAGGAGCTCAAGCGCACGCAGCGCGAGATTATCCAGGGCGACATGGACGCCGAACAGGCGAAGCGGGAGCTGATCGAGGCGAATCTGCGGCTTGTCGTTTCGATTGCCAAGAAGTACACCAATCGCGGGCTGCAATTTCTCGACCTGATTCAGGAAGGTAACATCGGCCTGATGAAGGCAGTGGATAAGTTCGAATACCGCCGCGGGTATAAGTTTTCGACTTATGCGACGTGGTGGATCCGGCAGGCGATCACACGCGCGATTGCCGACCAGGCTCGTACGATCCGCATCCCGGTACACATGATCGAAACGATCAATAAGCTGATCCGCACCTCGCGGCAGCTGGTGCAGGAACTGGGACGCGAGCCGACGTCGGAAGAAATCGCCAAGCGGATGGATATTCCGGTGGCGAAGGTGCGGAAGGTGCTGAAGATTGCGCAGGAACCGATCTCGCTCGAAACGCCGATTGGCGAAGAGGAAGATTCGCACCTGGGCGACTTCATTGAAGACCGGGCGGTGGTTTCGCCGGCCGAGGCCGTGATCAACGTTAACCTGAAAGACCAGACTTCGCAGGTGCTGCGCACGCTGACCCCGCGCGAGGAGAAGGTCATCAAGATGCGGTTCGGCCTGGAGGACGGCTCCGAGCACACGCTGGAAGAAGTCGGTCAATCGTTTGCGGTGACGCGCGAGCGCATCCGGCAGATTGAGGCGAAGGCACTGCGAAAACTGCGGCATCCGTCGCGGTCGAGGAAGCTGCGGGCGTTTATGGATGGAGTAAGAGACTGAGTCATAAGTAAGAAGTCAGTTTGAAGATGGGCGCGAGCGATCGCGCCTTTTTTTTATTGCGCACTGCAGCATGTCAGACAAACGCCGCTTCAGTTCTCGCCGGGGAAGTACGCCGGGCAAAGAGTCGGCAGCAACGGCCGGACGTATCGACAAAAGGTCGCCTCAAACAGTGACCTAGCGCGAAACCGTCGCTTTCGGTACGGTGTGAATGCGCGCCGGGCAGATCGATCGCTCGGGCGGGGGATGGTTTCCTAGTGCAAGGCGGTTATCCCGCTGGAATGCGGCCGTCACACGCCAAAGCGTATCGGTCCGATTGAGTAACACGGGAGCCGCGCCCTGGAGATGGCTGGCTTGATCGGAAGGAATTCGGGACGGCGGCACATCTGAGCACCACAACGAGGATTCAAGGAAGGAGAGACAATGAAAGCACTCGATTTTGATCTGTCAAAAGATCTGACGTTCAACATGCAAGAGGGAATGACCACCTTCAAGGATAGCCGGTTGCTCATTATGGATGCCAACGCTATGGGCTTATTACAACAGCAGTTACTTGACGAAGTCGGTTGGGAGCGCGCGCGTCACATGCTCCTGAAGTTCGGCTTCCAGAACGGATACTCCGATTTCATGCAGATGAAACTAGCCTACCAGTTCGATTCCGAGAATGGAGCTGTTGGCTTCGGGTCCCGTAATCCGCACTTGGGAAGGAATTGTGCATGCGGTTCCCAAGGAAATACATTTTGACCGGAACAAGGATGAGTTCTTCTTTGACGCCATATGCAAGAACTCTTACGAGGCCCAGCAGCACCTCTGCTTCAATAAGATTGCGACCGAACCGGTGTGCTGGAACCTCGCCGGCTATGCCTCGGGATGGTGTAGCGGCTTTTTTGGGAAGCGCACGGTCGCCATGGAGCTGCTTTGTGCGGGCCGAGGCGACGATCACTGTGAACTCAGAATTCAACTGGAATCTGCGTGGGGCCCGGAAGCTGCCCCTTACATCGATGCGTTCAAAGACTTTGCCGTTTAAGGAGGCTAAACATGGCAGACATACTTATGAAGTACTACCAATACGTCGCAGAGCAATCGGGAGCAATGGGCAAGATGAAACTGGCGATGGTGACCAAAGTCCCTTCTACTAAGGCCGCCATGGATCCCGACTCGCCGGAGACAATTCGCATATTCCAGGAAGCCGTAAAGGAAATCACTGGCAAACCGGCTCCGAATTTCTAATTCATCTTTTTGAGGGAGCCAGCATCGTTCGATCATGGCGAAAACTGGCCCCTTTCCCACCGTTTCCAGCGCCGTTACCTCTTAGCTAGTAGCTTCCGACGCCGTTGGCCGTGCGGATCTTGAACCAATCGTAAGCGGCGGCTTTGGTTTTGTTGGGACGGCAGATTACATCGACGCGCACTCTGATAAGGGTCTGTTGAATTCGCGAAATGACCTGAAAATTCTCCTGCTGGCTGCGGCTCTCTACACGTTGCGACCAGCGCTCGGTGGTCATGCGCTCGTTCATTTTGGTGGCAGAGTCAGGATCGTAATTGGAGTTGTAGGGGTAAGCGGCACGGTCCTGGGCAGCTTCCATGCGCATCTGATTGTGCTTCTGCATGCGCACATTGGCGTCAATGGCGCCGGAGAGAACAGCCGATTGCTCGTCGAACCATTCATGCACGGCGTCTTCGGTTTCCTCGGCACTGTGGTTGGCACGGTAATCGTGGATGGAGGTTAGGATATCGAGGGTATTGTCCGTGCCCTGCAGGGCGATGGAGGGAATGGGGCTCTTGCGGATCGACATGTCGTCGTCGGTAAACACGCGCTTGGCCTTGGTGGAAGCGTCTTTGTCTTTCGTGGCGGCATTGTTCTTGGCGACGTCGCCGAGCGGCGGGGCAGAGTTGTCACCGGCTTGGCTGTATGCCTGAGCCACAAATAGAAGAACGAGAATCAGCGCCAGAGGCGGCTTTCGCATAAGTCCTCTATATAAGATGGGGGAAGATTCATGATAACAAGCACCGCGAGGCAAGCGGAGTTACCTCCGTGATAGGACGACGGTACCTAAGAGGCGGCGGAAAACGTATTCTCCGCAATCTCACTGCAGCGGCTAAAGCCCGCGCTGAAAACAGGTTAGTTATCGCAGCGGTAAACCGCTGCACCACCCAAAATTAAGTCCAACATCGAGTTTTTCCGCAGCCCCCTAGAGAGGTGATTTGTAAGGAAAGAAGCCGAAAGCGATGGCGTTTCAGGCTTCCTACCCAAAGGTAATGCGGGCTGGGCGCGCCTGTCACCGTAGAATCTGCTTATGAAGGCGATCCCATGGCGGGCACAGTTGGGACTGGTGGCGGCAGGCTACGCGGCAGTGCTGGTGATGGCGGCGGCGATGGTTACGGAGCGCCATCTGGCGGCCATGCGCAACCCAAACGACTTTAACGGCGGCATGGCAGCCGCTGGCGACTGGATGCTGGAGTTGTTTATCGGCGGTCTCCTGCTGATTCCAACGGTCATGCTGGCGCTGGTGATCCGGAAGCGCGAAGAAATCTTTACGGCATTCTCGAAGGTGCTGCTTGGCTTGAGCCTGACGTCGCCGGTCAGCCTGGGGTTGCTGCTGATCCCAGCGATAAGCCAGTCGGATACTATTTTGGGCAACTTCTGTTCCTACCGTCTGTTCGGCGCGCCAATGGTGATGCTTTGGCTGGGAGCGGGCCGGTTGCTGGCAAGGTTCAAACTCTCGAAGCGGCTGATTTCATCGGCGCTGCTGGTTGAAACGTCAACGCTCGTTCTCATGGTCGCTCTGATCATGTTTTCGGGGAAGTAGCTGTTGCGCCGGTAGAGGTCATTCGACTTCGCGCGTGCTGCGCTTCGCTTGTGCCCGCTCTCAGGATGCCATGGAGTTTCGGAAGTAGGAAAAGGCAGCGCGGACAGAAGTGTCCGCGCCACACGGGCCTGCACCACACACGTGCCGCACTCGCGGGCGCGGGCGCCCACGCCACACGTTCGAGTCTCCATAGCCTGTTAAAATCGCATTGTCCTCATGGATGCCAGCCACATACGAAATTTTGCGATTATCGCGCATATTGACCACGGGAAATCTACGCTGGCAGACCGGTTGTTGGAGCTGACCGGGTCGCTGGCCATGCGTGAGATGCAGGAGCAGGTCCTCGACTCGATGGACCTGGAGCGCGAGCGCGGCATCACGATCAAAGCGCATGCGGTGCGGATGGTGTATCCGGCGCAGGATGGCGAGATTTATCAGCTCAATCTGATCGATACGCCTGGGCACGTGGATTTTTCTTACGAGGTGTCGCGGTCACTGGCCGCGTGCGAAGGAGCGCTGCTGATTGTGGACGCCTCGCAGGGCGTGGAGGCACAGACACTGGCGAATTCCTACCTGGCGATCAATCACGGGCTGGAGATTATTCCGGTCATCAACAAGATCGACTTGCAGAGCGCGGACATTCCGCGGACGAAAGAGATGATCGAGAGCGCGGTCGGGCTCGACGCTTCGGACGCGTTGCTGATCAGCGCGAAGACCGGGCAGGGCGTGCCGGACGTGCTGGAAGCGATCGTGAAGCGGGTGCCTCCGCCGAAAGGCGCGCCGGACCGGCATCTTCAAGCATTGCTGTTCGATTCCTGGTTCGACCCTTATCGCGGGGTGGTGGTGCTGGCGCGGGTTTTTGAGGGGCGCCTGCGGATCGGGCAGAAAATCCGGCTTTGGTCGAATGGGCACGTTTTCCAGGTTGAAGCGCTCGGAGTGCTCACGCCGAAACCGGTCGTGATCGACGAACTGGTGGCGGGCGAAGTTGGATTCATCATCGCCGGGATCAAGAATGTGGCGGATACGAAGATCGGTGACACGATCACCGACGACGACCGGCCCGCGATCCAGGCCTTGCCCGGTTTTGAAGAGATCAAGCCGATGGTGTTTGCAGGGCTCTATACGGTGGATGCGCACGAGCACACGGCGCTGCGCGAGGCGCTCGAGAAGCTGAAGCTCAACGACTCTTCGTTTTTCTTCGAGCCGGAAAGCTCGGTAGCGCTGGGATTCGGCTTCCGGTGCGGGTTTCTCGGCCTGTTGCACATGGAGATCATTCAGGAGCGGCTGGAGCGCGAGTACAACCTGGACCTTATCACGACGGCGCCGGGCGTGCGCTATTTGATTCATAAGACCGACGGGGAAGTGATTGAAGTGGACAATCCCTCGCGCTGGCCGGACACGAGCGAGATTGCCAAGGTGGAAGAGCCGGTGATTCTGGCGGTCATTCTGACGAATGAGGAATATGTCGGCGGGATTCTGAAGCTGGTGGAAGAAAAGCGCGGCAAGCAGAAGAGCTTTGAGTATGTGAGCGCGTCGCGGGTAATGCTGCAGTATGAGCTGCCGCTGAACGAGATCGTGCTGGATTTCTACGACCGGCTGAAAACGGTCTCGCGCGGGTATGCATCGCTCGACTATCACCTGTCGGGGAGGTGGGTATCGCCGATGGCGAAGCTCGACATCATGGTGGCGGGCGAGCCGGTGGACGCGCTCTCCACGATCATCCATCGCGACTTCGCGTATGAGCGCGGGCGGGCGCTGGCGGCAAAAATGAAAGAGCTGATCCCGCGGCAGATGTTTGAAGTGGCGATTCAGGCCGCGATTGGGGCGAAGATCATTGCGCGGGAAACGGTTCCGGCGATGCGCAAGAACGTGCTCGCCAAGTGCTATGGCGGCGACATCACGCGAAAGCGCAAGCTGCTGGAAAAGCAAAAAGAAGGCAAGAAGCGGATGAAGCGGATTGGGCGCGTGGATATCCCGCAGGAAGCATTTTTGGCGGTGCTGAAAGTGGGCGAGGGGAGCGGGTAGGGCAGGTCAGAGTTAGATGGCAGAAGTGAGAGTCAGATGACGGAGGAAGATTCGGGATCGAGCTGTCGCCGCCCTGAGGGCCTTTACCGCGGGGGCGGGAGATTTTGACTTGGGGGAGTCTGATCCACGGCGCGCTCTGGCTGATTGAGCGGCACAGTGGCCGGCGGTCGATTGACGGGTGGTGAACTGGCGGGCGAGTAGGCAGTGTTTTCCGCGTGTGCCGATTTCATGGGTTCCATGGAAATGACACGATAGGCGCGCGTCTTCCCGTCGCCGTCCGGGACCTTCAAGAAGATTTTATCCTTCTTCACCTTGAATTCCGCTTCGCGTCCGATCGGCAAAAGGACAGGATGCTTGGAGTCTGTCGGACGAATGTAGTATTCAAGCTCATCGGTGCGAAAAAGATACTGCGGGCATAACTTCTCATTGGACGAGACGCTGGTCACTCCGATCGACCCCCACACAGCGCCCAATCCGTTCAACCCTTTTTCCTTCACACCGCACGGCAACGATTGCATGCTCTCGAGCATGCCGCGCGGCTCCGTCTTTTTCTTCTTGGCTGCTGCAATCGTGGGGACCGATACGGCGAGCGCGAGCGCGGCGACGATCAACAGTTTTCTGTTCCTCATATTTACCTTCATCGATATTCCTCCCCTTGAAGGCGGCGGCAAAATTGTTTCCGCCCACTAAGGTCTATCTCGCTGCGTTGTAGAGCAAAATGGGAGGTCCACGGGCCTCCCGTTTCACGCCTGCGTTGTTACTCCCTATTGTTGCGGCTTCATATTTTCTTCCAGCTTCGGGGGCGTCGTCATTCCCTTCCGAGGCATGGTAGTTCCGGCGCCCGCAAGCGCCGGCGAACTCATCACAGCCTGTGGGTTGGCGGCTAATTGCTGCTGCACCGCGGGATGGGCCTGCAGATAGTCGCGAAGATCAGGATTGCTTTCCAGGAACTCGCGGTTATTAGCCAGGGATGGATTCTGGGAGAGTGCGTCGGCACAGGTCGAATGGCGGCGAAGGAATTCGCCGAAGCTGCCAATCTCGCGGCGATCCCGATCCCGATCACTGCCGTTGTGGGCGTCTTCACGCCGGTCGTAGCGGTCTTCGGCGCGCATGAAGGCGTTCGGGTTCTCGCGGAACTCTTCCCTTATCTCGGGATGCTGCTGCAAGAACTCCCGCAGCTCGGGATGGTCATCGACGAACTTCCGGTTGTCGATCAGCGAAGGATCCTTGCGCAACTGCTCGGCGATTTCCGGATGGCTATCGAGAAAACGATCCATGCTGGCCAGTTCCTGGCGCGTGATGTCGCCGCGGCTTTCACCCCGGTCATAGCGGTCTTCAGCGCGCATGAAGGCGTTTGGATTCTCGATGAACTCTTCTCTTATTCTCGGGTGCGACTGTAAGAAGGCGCGCAGTTCGGGATGGTCATCGACGAACTTCCGGTTGTCGATCAAGGAAGGATCCTTGCGCAGTTGCTCGGCGATCTCGGGATGACTGTCGAGAAAGCTGTCCATTTCGGCGAGTTCCTGGCGCGTGATGTCGTGGTCGCGCGGCAGCGAAGGCGGCAGCTTACCGATGGGCGGAGCGGGTGCGGGTGCGGGAGTTGGCTGCGGTTGTTCCGCCGGCGTCGTCTGCGCCTTCGTTGGGAGAGCGACGGAGACGAGCAGGGCTAACATCAGCGTCGCGAACAGATGAGAGAGTTGTCGATGGTAATGAATTTTGCGATTTGTTTCCACGTGACCTCCTTCGAGAAGTTTCGCTTTGCAGGGATGCACTCGCCGGGCCAAATGTGAATGGGATGGAAATAACCTGCAAGAGATCAGATAGTTGCGAGAAGAACGGGCGAGTGTGCCGGGGCGGCGGCAGAGCAAATTCGACATCTCAGGGAGGTGAAATCGCTATACGGGATCGTCCCTAGCAGGCTCTGGCGGAAGAAGCACTCGTAGATCGCGCGGCCTACGGGCGGGTGACGACTTCGTTGGGACCGGCGGGCAGAACGAAGTTCACGCCATTTTCGCGGTTGGCTTCGACTGTAGCTTGGATGTCGAGCGCGGAGAGTTGGATGTTTCTCATGCCGTATGCGGGCTGCGCTTCTTGATCGTCATGCGCATAAAGAACACGGCCCACGATGGCGTAGTCGGGAATCTGTTCTCGATGGCCGTCGCGGTAGATGAGGATAGTGGGCACAAGCTTCGTGGAAGCAGCACCAGCGACTCGATTATTTCCCGATAAGGCCTGGGCCGATTCGCTGCCGGCACTGGGGAGTTTCTGGCTTAGGCCGTCCTTATGTTGACGGCCCGTGGTTGCCAGCGGCTCGCGCGCCGGATCCCGTTGAGTCGCAGTATTTTTATAGGATCGGGCGCTCCCGCCGTAGCGCACGTAGCGATCACCTTCGAGTTCAATGAGCAGAGGCGAGGGCTTGGGTTGGGGCGGAGCGTCGGCCCCAGCCCCGAGCGGTTGCATGGCGATGAACTGCATACCGGAATCCGGAGTAGGCTGCGGCAAAGAATCGTCGTTGTAAAAAAGAGGAAGGTCTCCGAGATAGCCGCCTGGGTATGCACTGCGGCGATGATTGAAGAAAGAAGCGGGGCTGCGCCCGACTCCATGGCCTGGAGCGAACGGAGCGGCTCCGCGGACACTGCCACGCATTTGTGCCTGACAGACGGGAATTGAGGGCGACGCGAGCGCCACCGCTACCGCGAAAGCGAGAGTGAATCGACTTGCCATCCGCCCAACACAATCCCTTTCTGTAATTTTACGCCCGTTTCAAAGGTACGAGTGGCGGCGGCGTACGGCGGTGCGGAAGACGCCGATTGCGCGAGGCTGAACGGGTGCCCAGGGTGGCAGTTGCAACGTGGAAACGAACGGTCGGATGGGCAAGAAATACTTTGGTTTACTAGGCGTACATAGTTGACCGTATGTGCAAATCTCATATTTTGTGACGAAAGTGCTGATTTGGCGCAGGCTTGGTGGCTGGGAGATAGAAAATCATTAACTAACTTAGAAACATAGCCTTAGGCTGAGGTGAAGATTGAAGAACAAGGCCGGTTGCAACCGTATGAGTGGTCGGTTTTTGAGAAGAGTCCACTCATCCACAATGTTTTCCACAGGGTAAAGATCGTTCGGGGATCGGTTTTCTGATAGCGAAAACGGGGCCAGAATAGCGTGGAAAATCGTATTGCAGGCTCAGTCTTTTCCCCTTTTTTCAGGCCCGAATGGCTTGGGCTTGGGGAGTTCCTTCAAAGTGCCCAGCATCTTGAGATCTCCAAACTGCTGTTCAAGGCGGGGAGCCATTAATTCTGCAAGCGGTGCGAGAGCATAGGCCTCACAGAAATCGCGGTAGATGAACGGCATTTTGTTCAAGTCCATTTGATGGAGAGCCTGGAGGCCGCCAATCCTGCGGAGGGCGTAGTCGACGCGGGCGTCGAGCGGGGGTGGCATGATCTGCTTTCCTCCCGAGTAGATTGGCAACAGGTCCGCGCCCCATTTGCGGAGGTAGTTGTTGACATAGGTCCAAGCGGCTTCGGCTTCAACTTTTTTCTCGTCATCACCGCGGGAGCCGGCGAAGTTGCGCAACTCCGCTAACTTTGGGAAAAATATCAGCTCACGCAGTGCTCGCTGGAATGCGATATTGAGTCGGTCCGGCGCTATGTCCACCAACCCACGGGCATATATTTCAATACGCTCCGGAGTCAGGTCCTCTCCTAATGCCTCAGCCAACATCGTAAGTTGGTCACCAATCCAGCTATGAATATTGGAGGCGTTCTCTGAGTCGCTGTTTGAACCGGGCATTGGCTTCAAGATTATCGAGTTTTCGCTGTTCGGCTTTGTTAAGTCTTGGTCTGACACCTTGGCCCCCGCTCTGACGCCATTTAGCATCCTCAAAATAGAACTTGTTGATTGGCACGCCACACTCGCGATCGTGAATTGCCGCCTTGGCAATTGCCGCCGCGGTCTCCGTCAATGACTGACCGGTATAGCTGGTTTCCGCAAGGATTGCCGCCTCAATCATTCTACGATTGCTGTCGGTTGCCGGTAGACCTAACACGGCAATGATTTGACATGTGGACTTTTGAAGTGCGGGGGAGTTTCTTTCGTCTTGTTTAAAAGTCTTGTTCGATAAGTTTTGTTCTTCCTTATATGTGGTGACGTGGGTGTCGCTAGTCTGCGACACCGAAGTCGCTGCATGCGACGGCGATGTCGTGGGTGACGACGTGTGTGTCGTGGAGGGCGTCGCAGGCGTCGTGATGGGTGATATTAGCGTCGCTTCGCTGGTACGGTCGACAACATTTTCTTCGTAGTTGGAGAACGATTGGTCGGGAACTTGGTCGAACAGAGGGATGGTGCCGACCTTCGCGCGCGGCGGTACCGGAACAATGACATAAGTCGTCATGGTTGCGGTCCGGAGGATGCGGATGAGTTTGAGATCTTCCAAAGTTTTGAGCGTGCGCTGGATGGTGCGTTGGGAGAGATTGAGAAGCTCTGCCATTCTTGCGGTTCCGATCCAGGTGGAGTGCGTCTCGCAATTCATATGGCGCTCAAGCACATGATAGACCGCAATACCGACCGGCCCGACCTCGCGGGCATAGTGATCGATAAAACTATTCTCTGTGATGTAGAAGTTGGCTTTTCTGCCGCTGCGGACCGCTTCTCTCATTTCCCTAAGAACCTCTTGTTGCATTCTCCAAATCGCCGTGTTCAAGTTTGCGCTTGTTTGTTGTTCTCGCAAGCGAAGCGCGACAGTTTTTCTGTGTACATCTTGTGGAGGTGTGGTCCCGCTTGTGGAGAACACCGGAAAACACATCCAACTTCACTTTTTGTCTTATCAGCCGCTTTACCTTAGCGGCTAAAAGCCGCGTAGGAAAAGTGGCCGCACTTATAGCAGCGCTGAAGCGCTGCGCCACCCAAAACCAGAGGCACTTAAGAAGCTATACAGTCGTATCCCTTACCTACTCGCCGGGTTCGCTGTTGCCGGCTAGCTGGTTGGCAAAGCGCGTCGAATTATGCAGGAAAGTCAGATGGAATTTGCCGATGGGGCCGTTCCGCTGCTTGGCGATGATAATTTCGGCGCGGCCTTTTAGCTCGGGATCATCCTGCTTGTAAATTTCCTCGCGGAAAATGAACATGACCACGTCAGCGTCCTGCTCGATAGAACCGGACTCACGCAGATCGGAAAGTTGGGGGCGATGGTCGCCGCCGCGGCTTTCGGGCGCGCGGCTGAGCTGTGAGAGCGCGATGACCGGGACTTCAAGTTCCTTGGCGAGGGCCTTCAGGCCGCGCGAGATGGCCGAGACTTCCTGCGTACGATTTTCGAAACGCTTGCTGCCTCCCGACATGAGCTGGAG
Organism: uncultured Acidobacteriaceae bacterium; assembly: GCA_963791085.1. Lineage (GTDB taxonomy): Bacteria > Acidobacteriota > Terriglobia > Terriglobales > Acidobacteriaceae > Acidiflorens. The sequence continues at coordinate 731,676 of CAWBQG010000002.1, forward strand.
GTAGTCGACGACGATGAGGTCGAGGCGGCCCTTCTGGGCTTGTTTCAGGCGGCGGGCCTTGGCGCGCATTTCGGTCAGCCCGATGCCGGGTGTGTCGTCAATAAATAAGGGCGCTTCGGCGAGTTCGGCGGCGGCGCGCAGCAATTTTTCTTTATCGTCTTTCCAGAGCGAGCCGGTGCGAAGCTTGTGGGCATCAATGATGGCGCGCGAGCTGAGCAGGCGGTGAAGCAGAGCTTCGCTCGACATTTCGAGCGAGAAGATGCCGACGGTTTTGCCATCGTCGATGGCGGCGTTTTCGGCGATGTTCATCGCGAAGGAAGTTTTGCCCATGGAGGGACGGGCGGCAAGGATGACTAGCTCGGATTTTTGCAAGCCTGCAGTCATCTCGTCGAGATCGTTGTAATGGGTGGCGAGGCCGGTGATGCGCTGGCCGCGCTGCATGAAGGCGTCAATGCCGCCGGACGCGCGGATGGTCTCGCTGATGCGGAGAAAGCCTTTGCCGATGCGCTTTTCGGAGAGCGCGAAGATGGCGGCTTCGGCGTCATTCAGGATTTCGTCAGCGGGATCCGCCTGCTCGCTGGCCTGGGCGATGGCGGTATTGGCGGCTCCGATCAGGCCGCGCAGAATCGCTTTGTCGCGGACGATGTGGATGTAGTGCTCGATGGAGGGGCGGTCGGGGACGCCATCGAGCAGGCTGGAAACGTAGCCGACATCGCCGATGGCTTGCAGGTCTTTCTTGCGGTCGAGTTCCTCGACGAGCGTGATGATGTCGATGGGGCGCGAGTTATCGGCTAGGTCCATCATGCGCGCGTAGATGCGGCGATGGGCATCGAGCGAGAAATCGTCGGGACGGAGATGCTCGGCGGCTTCCGAGTAGGCGTGATTGTCGAGCAGGATGGCGCCAAGGACAGAACGCTCGGCTTCAATGTTCGCCGGCATGCGTCCGATGGTGGAGTCGATGGTGGCCACGATGTTTAAGCGAGTGGATTGCATCGTAATCCGTTCTGGGCTGTGGACGTATGCGAGTGGAGTCGGAAAACGCGTCCGAAATTTAATTTTTTCGGAAGCCGGTCTGCTCGACTCGCCCCGGTCTGCGTAACAGGAGTATGCCATGGAGCGAACAAAAAGCAAAGCCACTTGCGCTATTCGGATTTCCAGCGGGGAGGGCGGAATGCGATCACAATGGTAGGTGACCGGCCGCACGGTAAAGCGTCACACAAAGTTAAACGATGGAAGCTCAGGCCAGGCCTTCGTTGGCGGTGGCAAACGACAGTTGGAGCCGCCACGAACACAAGGGAGGCTGCTCGTCATGAGCTACGGCATCGAGAGCCCGCTTACACAGCTCCCGGCGGAATGCGTCACAAGCGACGTTGTCGCCAGCCGTTGCAATGTGCCAGTGCAGCAGATAGAGGAGTATGTGCGAGAAGGCCTGCTCATTCCTCTCAAGTCCGTCCGTGGGGTCCAGTACTATACGGATCTCGACTACCGCTGGATCAATACCCTCAAGCGCCTGCGCGAGGAGTCGCGCCTGTCGTTTGACGGCATCCGGGAGTTACTGCTGGCGCGCTGCGGCTGCTGGAAATTCCGCCATTGCGAATTTCACAACACGAGAGAGTGCCCGATGACCCGGGACTCATCGAAGCCTTGCTGGGCCAATCGTTCAATGTGGCATGTATTGGTATCCTACCCATGCTATTCCTGCCTTGTGTATCGCACGCTTCCCTACTGTGCCGGCATCGGGGCGGTTTTGCATGGCGCGGCCCGCGGGGCGAAAGCAGGATAGAGATCCCTATTCCGAAAACGCATTTCGAGCCGATTCCGGTCGAGGTTGTGAAGAGAATTGCCGAAGATCTTCTGCACGAGTAAAGAGAGCGGAAACGACTGGCGTGTCAAGTCCAGGCAGGGAGAGACCCGCAAAAGATTGATTCAACTGGTTCAGCAGCTCATCGACAATTTCGATGAGGAAGAGCGTCGAAAAAAGAGTCCGCGATTACCAGCGAAATAGCAGCCTGTGTGGCGCGTTCGGGCAGCGGGCGTTTCAGGATTGGATTTAGAACTGCGCTGAGAAAAACAAATGCGGCTCGGGCCAGCCACCCAAGCCGCATTGTTGTCGCGAATGCTTCTGGCTGCCGTCTTCTGCCCGAAGGAGAAGACCATCACCTACTGGCGCTCCGAAGAACACCGTGCGGCGACGCCCGCCTGAAGCTCGCGCTTCAAGCTTGCCGATTCAGCGCTTCCATCCTGCCTCACGTCCCGATCGACTCATGCGGACCAGCCGGGGACCCGAAAGAAGGATATCGGAGAAGGCCGCAACGCCCGGGCACCAGTTCACTGGACATGAACCGGAATTCCCCCGGCGATTACCCTCGAGGAAATCGCCGGCAACGCCGAATCTGGGTCAGCAGCGCTCAGAAACATATTCGCGCTTTGACTGAATAGCAATGTGCCGGATGGCAGGCGGCGGCGCAACCGGAAACTGGGCCCATTCTGTGCATAAGCTGTGGAGCGAATTAAGTTCTTGTGGACTGGAGTAGGAAAAGCGGAAGAAATCTGGCGATGGGTGGTTGGTGTACTCGGGTTTGACGGGGGAGCATTCCCGGGGACAACTCGCGGGATCGTGGGGTCGCCAAATCCCGGATCATGGACTGCTAACCATCAACCACAGGCTGCTGTACACTACCCGCAAATGATTGCGCATCTTCGCGGGACGCTGCTGGCGAAACATCCGAATCAGGCGATCGTGGAAACGCACGGCGTAGGCTACGACGTCGTGATCACGGTGCCAACCTTTTCGGAAATGCCAGCGGAGGGAAGCGAAGTTGGGCTTCACATCCACACCCATGTTCGTGAAGATGCGCTCAGCCTGTACGGCTTTTTGCGTCTGGAGGAAAAACGTCTTTTCGAAAAGCTGTTGACGGTAAGCGGCATCGGGCCGAAGCTGGCGATTACGATTCTGAGCGGGATGGCAGCCGAGGAGATGATTGCGGCTATTCGCGGTGGTGACGTGGCGCGACTGACGCGCATTCCGGGAATCGGGAAAAAAACGGCCGAGCGCATGGTGCTGGAACTGCGCGACAAGCTTCCGGCCGCAGCGGGAGCAGCCGAGACGAGCACAGTACAGGCCACCCCTGTGGAAGAAGATGTAATCTCGGCGCTGGTCAACCTCGGTTATCAGCGGCCGGCGGCGGAAAAAGCCTTGCTTGGAGCGCGCAAGAGCAAAGATGGCGGGACAGGGACTTTCGAAGACTTGTTCCGCGAGGTGTTGGGAGCACTTTCGAAATGATTGTCGGCTGGCGCCCGACAATCGAGATTCGTCACGCCAAAAATCGGGGCGCCCGGAATGACAGTTGTCAGGCCCCCAAGCGTCGAAGAAAATACGCTGAGCAGGGCCTTTTCAAACGTGTTGGTTTTTGAAACACGCCGTAGGAAGACAGGACCCATGGGGGATTTGTGCGCAAGCTGGTTCCGGTAATTCTCGTGTTGTTGTGCCTGGTGGTCGCTTTCTTTACCAGGGTTCCACGGCTGGTGGATGAGAGAGAGAATAAAGTGCTCGTGAAACCGCCGTATACGGAAAGGGTCTCGGCGCAGGCCCTGGAGCTGCATGGGGATCTCACGATTGCCGATCTGCACGCCGATTCCCTGTTGTGGGGTCGCGATCTTCTAATGCGCTCCAGCTATGGACACGTGGACATTCCACGACTGGCCGACGGCAATATCGCGCTGCAAGTGTTCTCGCTGCCGACCAAGAGTCCGCACGGGCTAAACATCGAAAGCAACGACGACCAGAGCGACGACATTTTCTGGCTGGCGCTGGCGGAGCGCTGGCCGCCGCGGACCTGGAAGAGCCTGACAGCCCGGGCAGTGTACAAAGCGCGGCTGCTGCATGAGTTCGCGATCGCTTCGCGCGGAGGCTTCGTGCTGATTGAGAGCTCCGCCGGGCTCACGAGCTATCTGAGGCACCGGGAGGCGAACGCGCGGCTGGCCGCGGGGTTGCTCGCGATCGAGGGGGCGCACGCGCTTGACGGGAAGCTTGAAAACCTGGACGTGCTGTACGACGCGGGCTATCGCATGATGTCGCCCAGCCATTTTTTCGACAACGACATTGGGGGCTCGGCGGCCGGGACCGAAAAAATCGGCCTGACAGAGAAAGGCCGCGAGTGGGTGCGGGAAATGGAGGCGCGGCACATGATTATCGACCTGGCGCATGCTTCGCCGAAAACTTTCGACGATGTGCTCGCGATGACCACGCGGCCGGTGCTCGTTTCGCACACCGGAGTAAAGGGCACGTGCAACAACAACCGCAATCTTACGGACGATCAGATTCGCGCCGTGGCGGCCAAGGGCGGGCTGATCGGCATTGGATACTGGGATACGGCGACCTGCGGAACGGATGCGCGGGCGATTGTGCGCGCCATGCGTTACGTTTCCGATCGGGTCGGCGTGGAGCATGTGGCGCTGGGCTCCGACTTCGATGGAGCTGTCACCGAGCCCTTCGATACGACCGGCGTGGTTGAGGTTACGGCCGCGATGCTGGATGGGGGTTATTCCGAAGAGCAGATTCGGCTGATCATGGGGGAGAACGTGGTGAAGTTTCTGAAGGAGAATTTGCCCGCGAGATAGAGACCACCGGCTGCGACGGGGGCGCCCTCTCTCCCCGCTAGATTAGTGGCCTACGAAGCGGAGATAGAGATCGCGATCCTGGCGGCAGGTTTCGGCCATCTGTTTGATGCGCTGCCATGCTTCCAACTGCGAGTCATCGCGGACGCGGTCCCGAGCGCGCTCCCATTCCTTGAGGAACTCTTCCATTTGCGCGTGATTGAAGACGGTTTTGCCAAATGGATCGACGCCGCTCAGCAGCACGTAATTCGCGTCCGTTGAGGCTGGAATCACTCCGTTGAGAATGACCCATTCGCTGCGCTCGCCCAGGTCGTCTTCCAGTTTGACCACTAAAGACATCGGAATCCCTCGAAATTGTGCTGGCGGAAATGTAACAGCGTTGGCGGACGATTTCAAAGGCGGGCGGAGTCGAAACGTAATATCCGTTCGGCTTGACCGGCGAGCAGAAGAAATTCTGCACTTCCAGGAGGTGTCAGAGCCCTTTTCTTTCGCCCCTTCGGGGCTGAATCGTTTCCAATTTGCACCCTCAGCTTTCGCCGTGGGCTGTGTTCTTGCGCCGCTTAGCGGCTTACAACGCTATGCCTGGGCCGTGTGGGTTCCGTGGTGGAAGTGATATTGCAGGATCTTGGCGGCCAACGCCGGGCTCACCTGCAAGCCTTCGGCCCCCACGGAGCGCACAACTTCTCCGCGGCAGACGACTTCGGTTGCGGCAAGTCCGGCAATTTCCGCGGGCAGCACCAGGCTGATTTCGAGCTGGGCGGTGGGCAGGAGCAATTCCTGCGCCCGGAACAGGACGCCGGAGCGGCTGATGTTCTCGGTGGTGCCGGGCCGCCAATTCGACTCGCCCAGTGGGCGATAGCGCAGCGGCAGATGAAGCTTGAACCGGCGCGCGCGAAAAGGTGGAGCTTTCTTTGGTTCCGCGACCATGGGTTTGGCGGCGGACACCAAGATGTCGTGTGGCATGGCTTCGGCATCGAGCAGCTCCCGCACTTTCTCTTTCAAAGTGGGAAGGGTAAAGGGTTTTTGCAGCAGATTGACGCCGGCATCGAGCAAGCCATTGTGGCCAATTACGTTCTCGGTGTATCCGGACATGAAGAGCACGCGCACATCGGGCCGCTGTGCCGCGGTTTTATCGGCCAGTTCGCGCCCATTCATTCCGGGCATGACGACATCGGTGAGCAGGAGATGGATGACACCCTTGTGGCCGTTGACGATTTGTAGCGCAGCGGCGCCATCAGCCGCTTCGAGGATCCGGTAGCCTTGCGTCTCCAGGTACTGCCGCGCCAGGTGGCGGAGATTGTTTTCGTCTTCCACGAGCAGGATGGTCTCCTGGCCGCGATCGGAGCGCGGTAAGTCGGCCCGCTCCTGTGCCGCCGCGGTGTCTTCCCTTCCGTCGATGCGCGGGAAGTACGCGCGGAAGGCGGTGCCGCGCTGCGGCTGGCTGTCGACAAAGATGAAGGCGCCGCTCTGCTTGACGATTCCATAGACGGTGGAAAGGCCGAGGCCGGTGCCTTTTGTCCCTTTGGTAGTAAAGAACGGCTCGAAGATGCGGGACTGGGTTTCGGCGTCCATGCCGACACCGGTGTCGCTGATGGAGAGCAAGACGTACTCGCCCGGGACAAGCGGGGAATGAGTGCGGGCAAAATTCTCGTCGAGTGTGACGTTCGCCGTCTCAATGGTCAGCTTGCCGCCCTGCGGCATCGCATCGCGCGCATTCACGGCGAGGTTCATGATGACCTGGTCAATCTGGCCGGGATCGGCACGCACTGCGCCCAGCACCGAGCCTGGAACCATGACGAGATCGATATCTTCGCCGATCATTCGGGTGAGCATCTTCAGGTTTTCAGTGACCAGTTCATTCAGGTCAAGCACTTTGGGCGCGAGCATCTGCTTACGGCTGAAAGCGAGGAGCTGGCGGGTGAGGGCGGTGGCGCGCACGGTCGCGTTCGAGATTTCCTCGGCCGGACCGCGCAACTTTGGATCCGGGCCCAGGCGCTCCAGCAAAAACTCGGAGTACCCGGAAATCACCATGAGGAGATTGTTGAAGTCGTGCGCAATGCCGCCGGCGAGGCGCCCGATCGCCTCCATTTTTTGCGCCTGCCGCAGTTGCAGTTCGAGGGCTCTGGTCTCGGTAATGTCTTCCATGAAAATCTCGAAGCTGCTCTCACTGCCGTTCGGAATCACGCGGCCGGAAATTCGGGCGACGATGGGGGAACCATCTTTGCGGACGCACTCGACGCTCAGGTCGTTGAATTCCTTTTGCGCGTGAAAATAGTCGGCGGTCTGGAACCATTGCTGGGCGTCGGCGTAGAGGCTGCCAAGGTGGCGTCCGGTCAGCTCACCGACGTTTGCGTAACCGAACATGGCGACCAGTGCGGGATTGGCGTCGCACAGAATTCCGAGTGCATCGCAGCGGCAAATGCCGTAGGGAGAGTTCATCACCAGCGAGCGGAAGTTGATTTCCGAGCGGCGCAGACTGTCCTGGGTGGCGCGCAGAGCGGCGTTAAACCAGCAGATAAGCAGCGCGACGGCGAAAAACAATGCGAGGTGCGCAAGAGAGCGTCGATATTCGGCCGCGGTGTGGTCGCCGGCGAGCGAATAGTAAGCGCCGACGGTGAGCGCAAAAGAAGTGGCCGCGAGTCCCGGCTTCCATCCGCCATACCAGGCGCTGACCATGACGGCGACTGCGAATACGACTAGCCGGCTTTCGGCCAGATCGGAGAAAAACAAGGTTGGGATCAGAGCGAGCACCGCGCTGAGCAGTGCGACTCCGTAGCGCAGCGCTGGAGCGCGCGCCGGAGCGAATGCGAAGATGCGGATGAGGGGGAGTTTCATTCGCATACGATTGATACTAGGCGCGGCAAAGGCGCACCGCGAGTTACCTTGGTTCACCACCTTTTCCAGGCGGCGGGGTGGCCAGAAGGACAATAGGGTACAGCGCAGACGACGGCGGGGAAGCGAACAGCCTTCCGCAAAGCGTAATCTCAGTCTCCTTCCTCGTAAAGACTGGAATGGGCAAACTTGGTACGAGGGAACAAAGACTTGCAACATGGGCGGGGGAACGACGAAACTAGCGGGGCAGCACGGGGCAACGTCAGCATGAGTAGCGTGGCATGAATATCGGCCTTTTCGGCGGCAGCTTCGATCCGATCCACCGGGGCCATATTTCGCTCGCACGGGCGGCGGCGGACCGCTACGATTTGCGGCAGGTGCTGTTTGTGACCGCCGGCGTTCCTCCGCACAAACAGAAACATCCGGTCACACCCTTCGTCCATCGTTATGCGATGGTCGCGCTGGCTACCCAGGATGAAAAGCAATTTGTGCCCTCCGTCGTGGAGGCCCCGGATGCGAGGCCTTCCGCGGCCGGCCCTGCGCGACCTGCGGCGAATTACACGATTGATACGGTGCGGCAACTGAAGGCAGGGTTCAAAAAATCGGACCGGCTGTTCTTGCTGATTGGAATTGACGCATTTCGCGACATCGCAAAATGGAGGGAAGCTCGCTCCCTGTTGAGCGAATGCGAGTTTGTAGTCGCGAGCCGCCCCGGCTATTCGTTGCGCGACGTGGCGGAAACGTTGCCGGAAGAGTTGCGCCCTTCGGCGGCGGTAACGCGCCCGTTTCACAAACAGCCGGCAACCGGGGACCTGGTTCTGCCGGGCGTTACGCTCCACCTGCTCGAAGGCGTGCAGCAGAACGTCTCGGCGACCACGATCCGTGCGGCCGCAGCGCAGGGGAAGCCTCTGGCGCGGTGGGTGGACCCGCGGGTCGCGGACTACATCCGGAAGATGGGGCTGTACAAAAAGTAGGCCGGAACCAGGAACAAGCGATCCAAGTCAAAAGTCAGATTGGAACTCATCCTGCACTTCATCAATTTGACATCTGACTTCTGACTTTATTTTCGCCTCGCGTTACAATCGATCCACTCATCCTATGGCCGCCAAGAACGACCTCAGACATCAGATCAACGAAGCGATCCTCGCCTGTGAGGAAAAACAAGCCGAACAACTGACTATTCTCGAACTGGAGCAAGGTTCGGGCGCCTTCACGGACTACTTCGTGATGTGCAGCGGAACCAATCCGCGGCAGATTCAGGCAATTGCGGATTCGGTCGATGAGCGGCTCGAAATGATGGGCCTGCGCGCCGCGCACACCGAGGGCTATAAGCAGGCGGAGTGGGTGCTGCTGGATTACGTGGACTTTGTGGTTCACATTTTTTCCGAGAAGGCGCGCCAGTTCTACGATCTGGAACGGCTTTGGAAGTCGGCCAAACGAATGGAGCCGGCGGAATTGCTGGCTCGGCCGAAAAAGGCGCGGGCTCCGAGAGCGAAACCTGCCGCTCCGCGGAAGCCGCGGAAAACGAAGGCCTGAGATGTCCGCCTCCAATGCAGCGCTGTGGAGTTCCCAATACCGGCTGATTGCCGCGGAGAAGTGGAAAGCAAAATCGGCGGTTATGGGTGGCGCGGTCACCGAGGCACTCGCGGAGTATTCGCGGCCTCAGCTTGGAATGACCGTGCTCGATCTGGCGAGCGGCACGGGTGAACCGGCCATCAGCCTGGCGCGGCGCGTGGGGCCGGAAGGGTCGGTGGTCGCGGCCGACCAGAGTTCGGAGTTGCTCGCGGTTGCCGCCGAACGGGCGCGGCAGAAGAAGCTAGGCAATCTGATCACACGCCAGGCGGATGCGCACAAACTTCCTTTTGCCGACCGCAGCTTCGATCTCGCCACCTGCCGCTTCGGCGTGATGTTTTTTGCCGATGCTAACGGCGCTTTGACCGAACTGCGGCGCGTGCTGAAGCCGGGAGCGCGTGCCTGTTTCGCCGCATGGGGTCCGATCGAGCAACCTTACTGGCAGACCACGATGAAGATTGTGCAGCGGCATGTAGGGCGTGAGATGCTTGCCGCTGGCGGAGCCGATCCGTTCCGGTTTTCGGTTCCAGGGTCGCTGGCAGAGGTGCTCCACGTCGCGGGATTTCAGGATGTGGAGGAAGCCACGCCGAACCTGCCATGGACCTGGCCGGGGGATGCGGAAGAGGTGTTCGAGTACGCGTGCACACTCAGCGTGCCGTTTCGGCCAATGCTGGAGCGGGTTCCGGAAGAAATGTGGCCGGCGATCCGCGCTGACGCCAAAGCGGCGATCGAGCGCTATCGCGTGGGGGATGAGATCCGGTTCGGCGCCGATGTGGTATTGGCATCGGGCAGGGCATGAGCGCCCGGGGATGCGCTGGGCTGCAATGAATCAGTCGCCGGGAGCGGCGATACAATGATGCGCCAAATTGCCGAGTTCCTGGCGGTCTTGTCGTGCGGGCTGTTCGCGGGCGCCGCCATCTACGTCAATCTGGTGGAACACCCGGCCAGAATGGAATGCGGAGTGGAATTGGCCGTCACGGAATTTGGGCCAAGCTATCGGCGGGCAACGATTATGCAGGCAAGCTTGGCGGCACTGGGGTTCGTCTGCTCCATGGTTGCATGGGCTGAGGGGGCGACGTTTTGGTGGGCCATCGACGGGACCATGCTCGGGATGGTGATCCCTTTTACGCTGATTGCCATGCTGCCCACGAATAAGAAGCTCGTGAGCGCGCAACCCGACCGGCGGTCGGCCGAAACCGGAGAGCTGCTCGCTCATTGGAGCGCCCTGCACGCCGTAAGAAGTCTGCTTAGCGGGCTGGCGCTCCTTGGATTCTTGTATCTTCTTATTTTCGTCGAGGCTCGCTGACCGGGCTTCGGCCGGGCGCTCGGGCACAACTTCCGCGGTTCGCGCGGCCTTGCGGCGCAGGTCGAGCCGCGCAGGACTTCCACACTCATGAAAATCAAAGTGGCATGGATCGGGAAAACCAAAGAGCAGGCTGTTCAGAGCCTGACTGACGAATACTTGAAGCGGATCGCGCGCTACGCCGAAGTTGAGGGCCTGGCGGTGAAGGACGAGGCCACGATCCTTGCGCTGGCGCGAGGGGATCGGGGAAGGGATCGCGGGAAACAGGGGCATAAGCTGGTTTTGCTTGATTCTCGCGGGAAGCAATTCTCTTCCGAAGAACTGGCTGCGCTCCTGGAGCGCGAGCAGATTCAAGCTGTGCCACTGCTGTTTGCCATCGGTGGGAGCGAGGGATTTGCGGACGAAACGCGGCGGCAGGCCGGATTGACGCTTTCGCTGGGAAAGATGACGTTGCCGCACGAACTGGCGCGGGTTGTGGTGCTGGAGCAGATTTACCGGGCGTTCACCATCCTTAAGAAACATCCTTATCATTTGGCGCACTAGAAAGTCGAAGCCCGTGGCCTTAGCAGCGAAAGCCGCCATTGAGACCAGGCCGCTTATCGCAGCGCTCAAGCGATGCGCCACCCGAAGTCACTCTTCTTCCGCAGCTTGCTAGAGGGGCGCTACAGCGGGGGCATTAACGGAAGAGTAACTGGGCAGCGTCCGGTTAGCCCTGCATGCGGGGGACGAGAACGCGCGGCGCGCTGCACTTCGGGCAGCTTTTCAGACTCGGGCGGGTGACTTATTGTGATTTCGTGAGAGGCGATTCAGCTCGATCGGTGAGGCCTTCCCCCAAATGAAAAACCCGTACGAAGTCTTAAGAGCGAAGGAGCAGGAATTGATCAGAATCCGCAAGGAGATGGATGCTTTGCGGATTGCCGTCCGTTTGCTTGGAGCGGAAGATAAGGCCGCGGCGAACGGCGAAGGTCAGCCTCAGCTTACCCGCGTGGTGGAGATGCCGTAACCCTTCCCTTTTATACCCTCCACCTTTTCCTCGATGGCGGACGGCGCGAGCCGTCCGCCGTTTTGCTTTTGCGGCCGTTTAGGCTCCGCTTTGGCCTGGCCAGTGGCAGGGGCTTTCAGCTCCGCGTACAATCACTAATTCGGCCTTGGTGCGGGAATTTTCCATGGCGTATCGTCTTTATGTCAGAGCTGCGGCGCGGTCTCGTCATGGTGAACACTGGCCCCGGTAAGGGGAAAACGACCGCGGCCATGGGTACGGCCCTGCGTGCGGTGGGCCAGGGGATGCGCGTTTTGATGTTGCAGTTTCTGAAAGGTTCTTGGCACTACGGCGAACTGGATGCAGTAAAGGCCTTCGGCGACAAATTCGTCATGAAGCAGATGGGACGAGGCTTCGTGAAGGTTGGGGCGGAAAAACCCGACCCTGAAGATGTGCGCATGGTGGAAGAGGCCTGGGCGGAAGCCGAGAGGGCGATTCAGTCGGGCGAGTGGGATCTGGTGGTGCTCGATGAGATCAACTACGCCATCAGCTACGGGATGCTCGACCCGGCCAAGGTTTCGGAGTCTTTGAAGCGCCGGCCGGAGATGGTACATGTGATCTTGACCGGACGCAACGCACACCCGACAATTGTGGAGCTTGCCGATACGGTCACGGAAATGCGCCAGGTGAAACACGCCTATGAAAAAGGCGTGATGGCGCAGAGAGGAATTGAATACTAGTTCTCAGTGAGCTGACAGTTGGCCTTCGCGGCGATTGACCGGGAACTAAGAACCGGCGGCTGGGAACTGGCAACTGAGAACTGGAAACCGGGAACTGTCTTTATGCCTTGGTTCAGACGACAATCGGTGGAGCTGGATACTTCGGGCGTGAAGACGGTCCGCACCGAGGGGCTGTGGGTAAAGTGCGACAACTGCCGGCAGATCATTTGGAAAAAGGATCTGGAGGAAAGTTTGAATGTCTGCCCGAAGTGCGATAAGCATTTTCGGATTGATGCGCGCACGCGGCTCGCTCAGCTGCTCGACGACGGAAAATATGAAGTTTTCGACGGCAACCTGGCTTCGACCGACCCGCTGAAGTTTGTGGATCTGAAGCCATATTCCTCGCGGCTGAAGCAGGCTAAGGCCGACACGGGGTTGAAAGATGCCGTCATCAACGCGCATGGAAAACTGAACGGGCGTGCCGTAATTGTCAGTTCGATGGAGTACGCCTTTATTGGCGGCAGCATGGGGTCGGTGGTGGGGGAAGCCATTACGCGCGCGATCGAGAAAGCGAACGAGACGCGGACGCCGCTGATCATTGTTTCGGCCTCGGGCGGCGCGCGCATGATGGAGGGAGCGATCAGCCTGATGCAGCTGGCAAAGATCTCGGCTGCGCTGGCGCGGCTCGATGCGGCCAAGGTTCCCTATATTTCGGTTTTGACGGACCCGACGACCGGCGGCGTGACGGCGTCGTTCGCCATGTTGGGCGATCTGAATATTGCCGAACCAGGCGCCCTGATCGGCTTTGCAGGGCCGAGGGTGATTGAGCAGACGATCCGGCAAAAACTGCCGCCGGGCTTTCAGCGCTCGGAATTTCTGCTGGAACACGGCATGCTCGATGCGGTCGTGTCACGCAAAGAGATGAAGCCGTACATTGCGCGGGCGCTGAGTTTTATGGCGGGGGCGGCGGCGTAAAATCAGCCGTCAGCCATCAGTAAAACCGTGGAGTGCCGGATTTCTTCGAATCCTGTCAGCCATCCCCTTGCTCCATTCGGTGAGCATCTTGCGCGGTTCATTGCGCGTCTATGGAATGTTGGACTTTAATGCTTGAAACTGATGGCTGAAGGCTGATGGCTGCTTTGTCCTACGAAACCGCAGTCGCGCAGATGTATGCGTTGGGTCATGAGCTGGCCCAGACGCCGTCGCACAAGTTCGACCTGGAACACATGCGCGTGTTGCTGGCGGCCCTGGGACATCCGGAAAAAACCTTCCCTAGCATCTTGATCGCCGGCACCAACGGCAAGGGATCGACGGCGGCCACTCTGGCCTCCATTCTTCAGGCTTCGGGGCTGAAGACCGGCCTCTATACTTCGCCGCACCTGGTACGCATCAATGAACGGATTCGGCTGGACGGGCAGGTAATCGGCGACGACGATTTCGCGCTCCTGCACGATGTGGCCGGCCGCACAGCCGAGCGGCTGGTGGGCGAAGGGGATCTGCCATGGCATCCGAGCTTTTTCGAGATGCTGACGGCGATGGCATTTGAGTATTTTGCGCGCAGCCGGCCGGAGATCGCGTTGCTTGAGGTCGGGATGGGCGGGCGGCTGGATGCCACGAACGTGGTTGAACCGCGCGTGAGCATCATTACCGACATCGCCCTCGATCATCAGAGATTTCTGGGCGAGACGATCACCGAGATTGCGCGCGAGAAGGCTGGGATTATCCGGCGCGGCGAAGCGGTGATCACGCTGCCGCAGCTCGCCGAAGCGAACGACGTGATCGGACACGCAATTCTCGACGCGGGTGCGCGGACGGTGAACGCGGTGCCGTATGTGCCGCCGGTCTCGCCGGGGAGTCAGTACCCGGTGGCCGGTACCCAGAACCCAGAGTGCAGCGGGCCGCGGCAGCGCTATCCCCTTGAGGTGTTGGGAAGCGCCATTTCGGTGGACTCGCCTTTGATTGGGCGGCATCAATTGCGAAATGTGGCGCTGGCGGTTGCGGCAGCGGTCGAGTTGCGCGAGCAGGGATGGGAGCAGATTACTGCCAGCTCGATCGAGCGGGGGATTCGCGAGACGCATTGGCCGGGACGATTTCAGGTAATGCCGGCGGGCGGCCGACGACCGGAATTCGTATTCGATGTGGCGCATAATCCAGCGGGAGCCTGGGCTTTGCGGTCGACCCTCTCTTCTGTCTATGGCGAGCGGCCAATCACCATGGTGTTCGGTGTTCTGCGTGACAAGGCGATGGCAGAGATGGCTGAGATTTTGTTTCCGATTGCCGAACGCGTGATTGCAACGCATGCCAACAATCCGCGCGCGGCGAGCCCGGCGGAGATACGGCAGGCGGCCGCCCGCGTGGCGGGAGAAATCAGCGAGGCCGAAAGCGTTGCCGCAGCGCTCGATCAAGCCAAGGAGGCTGCCGGGCCGGGCGGTCTGGTGGTGGTTACCGGGTCGATTTACATTGTCGGAGAGGCGATGCGAAGGCTGGGCGTACGCATCTAATGGTCAGTGTCGATGAGTTTAAAACCTTAAGCGATTTTCGCTGACGAAACCTTGGAAAAGATCGCCACAACTGCGGAGCCGGAAAACGAGCGGGCCGAACTGCGCTCGGCGGGACGGCCGGCGGCCGCGCCCACGTGGACTGAAACGAGTGCAGCCCGCCCTGAAAAGCGCAACGGCTGGGCCCGCCGGCTGCGTTCGTACTTCATCATCGATCCGCTGATCTGGGTTTACACGCTGGTGCTGGGCTCGACTTCGCTGCTGTGTTCGCTGTTTGACCGGAGCGGGAGGATTCAGCACAATCTGGCGCGGGCGTGGTCGTGGCTGATCATGAAGACGATTTTGTCGCCGGTCACGATTACGGGGAACGCGGCGGCGGTGGCGGCGGGCGAAAGCACCAAGCCGCGAGTGTTTGCGGTCACGCACGCTTCGGCGCTCGATATTCCGATTCTCTACGTTTACCTGCCATTTCAATTTCGGATCATCTTCAAGAGCGAGCTGCTGTCGTATCCGTTTATCGGATGGCATCTGCAACGGTCAGGGCAGATATGCATTAATCAGCAGAATCCAACGTCCTCGATCGGCGCGATCAAATCCGCGCTCCGCAGCCTGCGCAGCGGGATGCCGTTGGTCATTTTTCCGGAAGGCGGGCGCACTCCGGATGGCAACATTCTGCCATTTCTGCCGGGCGCGTTTTTCCTGGCGATCAAGTCGCAGGCCGAGATTGTTCCGATTGCGCTGGTAGACACGTTCGACCTGCTGCCGATGAACACCTATCACATACGGTGCCAGCCGCTGGAAATGCGGGTGGGCGAGGTGATCCCAACGGCAGGTTTGACGATGGCGGATACGGATGCGCTCACAGCGCGGGTGAAGGCGTCGATTGACGCGCTGCACTCGGCGGCGAGAACGACGTAGCGGCTATTCCTCCCTGTTTCGTTTCTGCTGATTGAACGGACATTCCCATAGGCTACACAAGCGCGTCAATCCAAAACAGACTTCGGTTCTTCGACGTACCTCGCGATGTTCGCACGAATCTCGGAGGCCGTTTGAATCATCTGTTATTGGCGTGGCTCGCCTCTTTGTGAAATGTAAGACTTTTTTACAGACTAGGCGAACAAAGGAGCGCATCATGCCTATCCCCCTGATCTGGGGCGTAACTGTCGCCTTCGGTTTTCTTGCATGGGGCGTTTTCGCCGCGCAATACATTTGGCCGGCGATCAGCAAGCGGGAACGCGCAGAAGCACTCAGGCCGATCCTCATGCTGCACGGGTTCAGGTACGTCGGTCTCGCAGTCTTGATCCCCGGCGTCGTTTCTCCGCAACTTCCCGACACAGTATTCGCTCGCGGACTCGCCTATGGTGATCTGGCAGCCGCGACCTTGGCCCTCATCGCGCTCGCCGCTCTCCGGACCAGAATGGCCGAACCTCTGGTCTGGATCTTCAATATTCTTGGGACTACCGACCTGCTGAATGCGTTCTACCAGGGTAACCACATTTCGCTTGCGAACACGCCGGGATTGCTTGGCGCGGAATATTTCATCCCAGCCTTTGGCGTCCCTCTTCTCCTGATCACCCATGTTCTTGTGTTCAGGTTGCTCCTGCGGAGAGACGTCGCCGCTTCCTCGCACGTTGTGCGCAGGGCAGCATAAGTCGGCCGTTCGCTCTGCAACCCTCGAGTTGCGGTTGTTAACAAGGCATTTCACGCATTGAGAATTGTTGCCTTCCCCTAACCCAGCGCACGCCCAGTCCACCAAACCTCGGCCCCCGGTGGAAGGGGTGAACTTTGCTTTTTGTATAGCTAACCCCCTCCGCTGTTTGACCCTCACTTTTCTGTCCCTTAGACTTATAAGATTCAGCGGAATACAAGGCCTAATCTATGTCTGACAGTATTCATGTGAAGTTTCCGGATGGGAGCGTTAAAGACGTTGCCAAGGGCACGACCGCGCTGGAGGTGGCAAAGTCGATCTCGCCGCGGCTGGCGGATGCGGCGCTGGCGGCGAAGACGAATGGGAATCTGATTGACCTGTCGCGCCCGCTCGAACAGGACACGGACCTGCGCATCCTGACCGAGAAGGATCCGGAGGCGCTGGAAGTTTATCGCCATTCGTCGGCGCACTTGATGGCGGCGGCCGTGCTCGAGCTGTTCCCAGAGACCAAGCTGGGTCACGGACCGGCTACCGAAAACGGGTTTTTCTACGATTTTTATCGCGAGACCCCGTTCACGCCCGATGACCTCGAAAAAATCGAGAAAAAAATGCAGGAACTGGTGGCGCAGGATTTGCCTTATGCGCGCGAGTTTCTGCCGCACGCGGAGGGTCTGGAGCGCTTCAAGAAGGATGGCGACTTCATGAAGTGCCATTTCATCGAGCAGTTCACCAAGCCCGACGAAAAGATTTCGATCTACAAGACCGGCAAGTTCGAGGACTTCTGCCGCGGGCCTCATCTTCCTTCGACCGGGAAGATCAAGGCATTCAAGCTTCTGAACATTGCGGGAGCGTACTGGCTGGGGGATGAAAAGAATCCGCAGCTGCAGCGGATCTATGGCACTTCGTTTTTCTCGAAGAAGGACCTGGACGCTTACCTGGCGGGCATTGAAGAGGCGAAGAAGCGCGATCATCGCGTGCTCGGCAAGCAACTCGACCTGTTCTCGATTCAGGAACTGGCAGGGCCGGGGCTGATCTTCTGGCATCCCAAGGGCGGAATCATCCGCAAAGAGATGGAAGACTGGATGCGCGAAGAGTATCTGCGGCGCGGGTATTCACTGGTGTGCACGCCGCACGTGGCGCGGCGGCAGCTGTTCCATACCTCGGGACATGAGGGCTATTACTCGAACAACATGTTCGACGCGATGGAGCTGGATGACGCCGAATATCGGCTGAAGCCGATGAATTGCCCGGGGCACATCCTGATTTACAAGGACTCGCTGAAGTCGTATCGCGATTTGCCGGTGCGGCTGGGAGAGCTGGGCACGGTCTACCGCTACGAGCGCTCGGGCGTGATGCACGGCCTGTTGCGCGTGCGCGGGTTTACGCAGGACGACGCGCACATCTTCTGCACTCCCGATCAGATTGAAGGGGAGATCGTCGGCTGCCTGGAGTTTGCGCTCGAGGTACTGAAGGATTTCGGCTTCGACAAATTCCAGACTGAGCTTTCAACCTGGGATCCGAACGATAAGAAGAGCTTCCTGGGCACTGAGGATCAGTGGAACCTGGCGAACCGCTCGCTTGAAAACGCGCTCAAGAAGCTGAATATCGAGTACAAGACGATTCCCGGCGAGGCGGCATTTTACGGGCCAAAAATTGACGTCAAGCTGGTGGACGCGATCGGGCGGCTGTGGCAGCTTTCGACCGTGCAGTTCGACTTCAACCTGCCGCAGCGGTTTCAGCTTGAATACGTGGCCGAAGACGGTACGCGCAAGCAGCCGCTGATGGTGCATCGGGCGCTCTATGGATCGGTGGAGCGCTTCTTCGGCGTGCTTATCGAGCACTATGCCGGAGCGTTTCCAGTGTGGCTCTCGCCGGTGCAGACGGTGATGATTCCGATCGCGGAGCGGCACGTGGAGTACGCGGAGAAAGTGGCGGCGCAGTTGCGGGCGGCGGGCGTGCGCGTGGAGGTCGATGGGCGCAACGAGAAGATGAACGCCAAGATCCGCGAACACGCGTTGCAGAAGGTGCCATTTCTGCTGGTGGTGGGGGATAAAGAGGCTGAGGCGGGAAAGGTTAATGTGCGGACTCGGGGGAAAGAGAAGACCGAGGACATGCCGACAGCGGAGTTTGTGGAGAAGATCAGGAAGCTGATTCGGGAGCGGAGCGCGGGGCTGTAGTCCAACTGCACCTGCTTGCGGCGAGCCGCATCCGGTTGCCTGGCAGGTTTACTCGTCACTTTTGATACCATGAAAATCCCGCAGTTGATGCGGGATTTTCATGGTGCAATTTAGACACACCCGTTCCTTGTTGCCGCCCAAACGCCTGTGTTAGGATCGGAAGTTTCGCAGGCAACGTTGGGCTGGCTTGCACCTCC
This sequence comes from uncultured Acidobacteriaceae bacterium, assembly GCA_963791085.1. GTDB lineage: Bacteria > Acidobacteriota > Terriglobia > Terriglobales > Acidobacteriaceae > Acidiflorens. The sequence continues at coordinate 750,218 of CAWBQG010000002.1, forward strand.
ACCCCAGCGGACCAGAATCGGGTCCGCCGGGGCCCCGGTCCTGTCCTCATCTCTTCCGGGCTGTAGCACCTCTTCCCGAAAGCCTGCCGAAGGAGACAACGCGTGAAAGTTTACGAAGCAGCCAATCTCCGCAACCTTGCCCTGGTCGGGCACGGGCGTGCGGGCAAAACTACCCTGGTTTCGGCCATGCTGCAGACCTCTGGTGCCACGCAGCGTTTCGGGCACGTCGACGACGGCACGGCGACCACCGATTACGACGAGGAGGAAATCGCCCGCAAGATGTCGATATCGACCGGCCTGGCCTGCGTCGAGTGGGGAAAAACGAAACTCAATCTGCTGGATACGCCGGGCTTCAACATGTTCGTCCACGAGGCGAAGATGGTGCTGCCGGTAGTGGATGCGGCGCTGGTGGTGGTCGATGGGGTGGCGGGAGTTGAGGTCGTAACCGAGCGCGTTTGGGCGTACTGCGACGAGGTCAATCTGCCGCGCATGATCGTGGTGAGCCGCATGGACCGCGAGCGGTCGGATGCGACGCGCGTACTGGAATCGTTGACAAAAGCTTTTGGACGCGCCGTTACGCCCCTGCAGCTGCCGATCGGGAGCGAGAAGAATCTTTCCGGAGTTGTCGACCTGGTCCGGATGAAGGCCTTCACCTACGAGATGGGCGGGAGCGGCAAGGGGAAGGAAGGGCCGATTCCGGCGACCTTGGCCGACGCCGCGAAAGAAGCGCACGAAAAGCTCGTCGAACTCGTTGCCGAGGGCAAAGACGAGCTGATGGAAAAGTACTTCGAGAAAGGCACGATTCCGGAAGAGGACCTGGTTCCGGCTTTGCACGAAGCAATCCGCGAGGACAAGCTTTTTCCCGTGCTGTTCACATCCGGCCTGGGCAATATTGGGGTCGATGAGCTGATGGATTTCATTGTCGACTACACGCCGGCGGCGAGCGAGCACCATGTCATCACGGGTGAACCGGTCGGCGGCAATGGAACTCCGGCCGAGCGCAAGGGAACCGACACTGAACCGGCGTCGGTGTACGTGTTCAAAACTGTGTCGGACGCCTTCTCCGGCCGCATTTCCTATTTCAAAGTTTTCTCGGGCATTCTTAAGAACGACGCTACGCTGCAGAACTTCAACCGCAATACGGCTGAGAAATTCGCTCACATCTCCGTGGTCCAGGGCAAGACCGCCATCCCCATTCAGGAGCTGCATGCCGGGGATATTGGCGCGGTCGCGAAGCTGAAAGAGACGCTCACCGGCGACACCCTGGGCGACAAGAACGCGCCCATTCAGTATCCGCATGTGAAGCTGCCGGAGCCGGCGATCACCTTTGCGATTGAGCCCAAGACGCGTGCCGACGAAGACAAGCTTGGCGTGGGGCTGCACAAGCTGATGGAAGAAGACGCCATGCTGCGCTTTTTCCGCGATCCGCAGACCAAGGAATTTTTGATTGCGGGCACGGGCCAGCAGCACATTGAAGTCGTGGTCTCGAAGATGAAGAAGCGCTACCACGCCGAGGTTGTGCTGAAGGCGCCGAAGGTGCCGTATCGCGAGACCATCCGCGGCAAGGCCGATGTGCAGGGGCGGCACAAGAAGCAGACCGGCGGCCACGGTCAGTATGGCGACTGCAAAATCAAGATGGAGCCGCTGCCGCGCGGTGGCGAGTTCGAGTTCGTCAACGACATTTTTGGCGGCGCGATTCCGAAGAACTATATTCCCCCGGTCGAAAAGGGCATCAGGGACGCGGCCGCGCGCGGCTATCTCGCGGGTTTTCCGGTGGTCGATTTTCGGGTGATCCTTTACGACGGTTCGTATCACGACGTGGATTCAAACGATCTGTCGTTTCAGATGGCGGGGCGCATCGCTTTCAAGAAAGCGATGGAAGTGGCCAAGCCCACCCTACTCGAGCCGGTCATGACGGTTGAGATCACCGTGCCCGATGAGTTTGCCGGGACCATCATGGGCGACCTCAATAGCCGGCGCGGGCGTATTCAGGGCATGGACAACAAGGGCGGCAACACGATCGTGAAGGCCGAGGCTCCCATGGCGGAGATGCTGACCTACGGCGCCGACCTCACTTCGATGACGCAGGGCCGCGGCAGCTTCAACATGGAAATGCACCACTACGATGTGGTCCCGGCGCAGCTACAGGAGAAGATTATCGAGAAGGCGAAGGCTCTGCGTGGCGAGGTCAAGGAGGAAGAGGAGTAGAACTCTTTCGCGCCGCTCAGGATTTCCGCAGCAGGCTCCTGCGGATCCGAAAGCTCCCCGCCTGTGGGGTGTCCCTCGGTTTTTTTGGATTAAAGAAGTTGTGACTCCGACGATCGCGCGCTCCTCGTCTCGGGCTTTTATGTGCTCCTAGCTTTTCAACCCCTCCGCGCGCGCTAGCTTTGCCTGCCGCTCATCAAATGTCCAAAACCTCTCGGCCTTGAGTTCGAGCGCGCAGGCGACGTGCAAGCTGTCGAGGGTGCGCACACCGAGTCTTGGTCCGTATCGTCGCGCCAATTCCGCGCTTCTCTCAAAGGCGCGCTCGGGAATCGGGCCTTCCTGCCAAAGACTCTGGGCGCGATCGCGAGACAACTGGTCGTACAGCCCTTCCGCAACCGACGCCGGGACTCGGCCCCAAAAAACCTGCTGTGCAAACGCATGGAAGCACTCTGCGATATGCAAAGGCGTCAGCCAGAGCCTCGGATGTGACGCCACCAATTCCAGCGCGGGCGCGGAGTGCGCGTCCTTTAAATACAGGGACACGAAAAAGCTGCTATCGGCGTAGGAGGTCAGAGGCGGCCTCGCTTGTCTAGACCATTAGGCGCGGTGAACATGGAGATCGGATACTGCACGAACTGCGTCATGGTTCCCAATCACGATGGCGGAATCTAAGGAAGTCATCCACTGCATTCAGGACCCGGTCGCCGAAAACCTCTCGCTGCCGAGCTGCGAAGTCGGGCCATTGGGCGGGCTTGGCCTGGGCTTCTTTCTCCGGCACGATGCGGGCGATCAGGGTATCGCGGTCGCGGAGTTCGACGGTCTTGCCGGCGCGGAGCCAGGCTTTGAGCTTCTTGGTGTCGCGCAGCTGGCGGATGTTTACCGACGGCATATCATGATTGTGACACATAATGTGTCACATCGTCAACGACGTTCCACGCCCAGCTCGCGGCCTCAAACAACCTCTCCCCTGTCACGAAATCGTATCCTGAAAGCGTATTCTGGCGTACGATGCAGTGTTCTAAGGTTGCTCAGGAGGCCTCTCATGTTCAGGCCGAATCCCTTGTTAATTCTTCGCCGGTCGTTTCTGCGCGGCTGGTCCGCGAGGTTTGCTCTCTTACTTACCGGGTCGCTGATCTCTTTACCTGCCTTGGCCCAGGAGAACAAAACCGACGTGCTCGAACTCGACCACACATCTATCTGCGGGTCGAATCTGGATACGTTGAAGCAGATGTTCACCGAGGCGGGCCTCACGCCCGATTTTGGCGGCCCGCATGGCAATGGCATGACGCAGATGGCGGCCGTTGGCTTCGAGGATGGCACCTACCTCGAGTTGATTGCGCCGGTGAAGGCAGGCGCGACTTCCGGTTCGGAGTGGGCGAAGTTTATGGCCGAGGACGCGGTGACGTGCGCGTGGGCGGTGGGCACGAATGTCCTGTTACAGGAAGTGGACCGGCTGAAGAAGGCCGGGGTTGCCGTCACGGCTCCGGAGCGCGGGAGCCGCAAACGGCCCGACGGCATGTCGGTGGAGTGGATGAGGGCGAACGTGGGATCGGGAACGCCCGGCTCCGTCCTGCCCTTCGCCATTGAAGATGAGACGCCGCGGGCGTGGAGGGTGCAGATCTCGGCCAGCGTGCAGGGCGCGCCGGTTACGGGCGTGGAAAATGTGGTGATTGCCGTGAGCAATCTGGATGCCTCGATAGCCCTGTTCCGCAAGGCGTATGGGTGGTCGGATCCGATTATCGAGAATCAGAAAGAGTGGGGAAAGATGGCATATTTTCCGGGTGAGCCGGTCATCCTTGTCGCCCCGTCCGGCGGATGGATCTCGGATCGGATCGCCAAGTTTGGGGAGTCTCCCGTGGCGATTCTGCTGGCTGGGCGCGATTTTGCCGCGGCCGTCAAGAAGTATAAGCTTTCCGGCACGAAGACGTGGTTCGGGCAGAAAGTGGCGTGGTTCGACGAGCGCAAGCTGAAAGGCGTGCGGCTGGGTGTCATTGGTCAGTAGAATCGCGCCTCCGCGGAACTGGACGCATCTAGATGGGGCAGCGAAGAGCAAGGTGGAACCTGAGGAGGTTTGGCGTGAGCATCATCGGACGTAACGTCGTACGGGCAGCTTTGATCGTTAGCATCCTGGGCGGATATGCACTGGCACAGGACTCAGTTCCGGAGAAGCACGTGAAAGACATAAAGGCCGAACAGACGCAGGAATCGCTCCTTGCGAGCGCGCTGTGCCAGCGAGTCAAGACGGATGGCCAGGCTTATACCCATCTTCGCCCGGTGGACCCGGCAACGCTCCAACCCAATCTCGCCGCCCTTATGAAGAAGAGCGATGAGGTCGTTCTCGCCAGCATTTTCCTGGCGCATACCGATACGGTCTCTTCCTCGGGTGAAGATGCGATCCAGTTTTTCGACGTGCGGGTGCTGCGTACTTGGAAGGGTGCCCACAGGGTTGACGATCTTCTCACCTTTGCGGTGCCTTCGGGCTCGGTCACCTGCGAACCAGATCCGGGGCACAATGGCCAGTTCCTGGGCGCCTCGACGATGACCGGCGGAGTCGACTGGAAAGGGATCGGCTCTCTCGGACCGTATGTTCTGTTCCTGCGCCAGTCTCAAGGCGATGAAGGGCGGCTGATTCCGGGGCTCCGGCTAACGGGAGGCGATGGCGCGCAGGGACTGTTCGCCCTCCAATCCGATCCCGGTGGCGCAGCCGACCGCGATTGTAGTGGCATCGCTCCGGCCAATACGGCGAAATGTAATGCAGACCTTGATTCGAACCAGACTCCAGTTTCAGTCACCTATCGTCGCGATCCTTTGCTTAAGAAGTACGACGGGATGCCGATTGCGAATTTCTTGAGAGAGGTACAGTTCGTTGCAGATTCACTGGGTTACTCTGCCGACAGCGCGAACTAGGCCGGAGGAGCCCGTCCCTTCACAATCCGGCATCTGCTAACATTTCGCACAGTGGCTCTCGCCAAAGACAACCCCGCGCTGCATCTCAAGGACCGGCTCGTCTCTGCGGCTCCGGTCGAGGATGATTCTTCGTTTGAGCTGAAGCTGCGGCCGCAGCGCCTTGTCGAGTTCATCGGGCAGGCGAAGGTCAAGGAGAACCTTGACGTTGCCATCCAGGCGGCCAAGTCTCGCGGCGAAGCGCTCGATCACGTGCTGCTCTACGGGCCTCCCGGCCTGGGCAAAACCACGCTGGCCAACATTATTGCCAATGAACTGGCGGTTGCATTTCAGCAAACCTCTGGGCCAACGCTCCAGATCAAGGGCGACCTGACTGCGATTCTTACCAACCTGCGCGACCGGCAGGTGCTGTTCATTGACGAAGTGCACCGGCTGCAGCCGGCTCTGGAAGAGATCCTGTATTCGGCGCTCGAGGACTACAAGCTTGACATCATGATCGGGCAAGGGCCGTCGGCGCGCACGCACACCATGGATGTGAAGCCTTTCACGTTTATCGGCGCGACCACGCGGGCGGGATTGCTTTCGGCGCCGCTGCGGTCGCGGTTTGGGCTGCTGTTGCGGCTGGAGTTCTATACGAATGAGGATCTGCGCATCATTCTGGAGCGCTCGGCGGAAATTCTGGGCGTGAAGATTGACCGCGCGGGGGCGACGGAGATTGCCGGGCGCTCGCGTGGAACGCCGCGCATTGCAAATCGGTTGTTGCGTCGCGTGCGCGATTACGCGCAAGTGCGCGCTGCGGGCAACATTGACCTCGCCACCGCGCAGGCTGCGCTTTCGATGCTCGAAGTCGACAAGCACGGGTTCGATGAGATCGACCGCAAGCTGCTGCTGACCATCATCGAGAAATATCAGGGCGGCCCGGTGGGTGTGAACACTCTGGCGGCGGCGCTGGCGGAAGAGCCGGACGCGATCGAGGAGATCTACGAGCCGTTTTTGATGCAGATCGGGTTCTTGAACCGTACGCCGCGCGGGCGAGTGGCAACGCAACTGGCTTACGAGCATTTTGGGATCACGCCGAACCGGCGGCAGAGTTCGCTGTTTTGACGGCTCCTTCGCTTTTACAAACCCCGTCCCTGACGTCGCAGAGGAGCGAGGTTGGGATGGGCAGCGTTCTCTCCATGGAGGCATCATGCGCGATGTGATTTCGACGAAACAGGCTCCGCAGGCGATTGGGCCCTATTCGCAGGCGATTCGGGCGGCGGGCCTGGTGTTCACCTCGGGGCAGGTAGCCATCGATCCGGCCACGCAGCAGGTGATCGCGGGCGATGTGGCGGCGCAGACCGATCGTGTACTCAAAAATCTGGCTGCGATTCTTGAAGCCTCGGGCAGCAGCCTGGAGAAAGTTGTGCGCTGCACGGTCTTTCTCAAGAACATGGGAGACTTCGCGGCGATGAATGAAGTGTATGGGCGTTATTTCAAGACAGCGCCGCCAGCGCGCTCGACCGTGGAAGTGGCGCGGCTTCCGAAGGATGTGCTGGTGGAGATCGACGCGATTGCGCTGATCTGAACGCGCAGCCGCGGCAATTCAGGTTTGACTGGTTAATTGGGTTCGAAGACAAAATCAAAGAAAGCAGGGAGGAACATTCTATGAAGACAACGATTCTTGCCATCATTCTGATCGTGCTGGCCGCACTGGCGATGCAGACGGCTCTGGCGGCCGACAGTGGCCCGACAAAGGTTACCGGCGACCCCACCAAGACTGCGAGCGGTCTCGAATATTGGGACATCAAGGCCGGCACGGGTGCGGTCGCGCAGCCCGGCCACAAAGTTAAGGTCGACTATACCGGCTGGCTGACGAACGGGAAAAAGTTTGACAGCTCAGTGGGCACGGGGCGTCCGTTTGAGTTCAAGCTGGGCGGCGGGCAGGTAATCAAGGGCTGGGATGAGGGCGTGGCCGGCATGAAGGTCGGCGGAAAACGGCAGCTGAGAATTCCTCCGGACCTCGCCTATGGAGCAAACGGTGCAGCTGGGGTCATCCCGCCAAATGCGACGCTGATTTTCGACGTGGAATTGCTCGATGTGAAGTAGCGTCGAAGGCGTCAAGATGCCGGCGCTCCCGGAAAGGCATTCTAGGAGAATTCTGGAGCGCAGAAAAGCCCGCGAGCTAGCGACGTCGCGGGCCGAAGCGAGATCCTTCGAGTCGAACAGCCGAGGGCGGCTGCCGCTCCGCACCTTACGCCTTGACGACTTTGCCGCTGCGCAGGCAGGACGTGCACACACGGATGTGCTTGGTGGCGGCGCCAACCTTAGCGTGAACCGGCCGCAAGTTGACGTTCCAGCGGCGTTTACTCACGTTGTGCGCGTGGCTGATGGTATTGCCGAACTGCGGCCCTTTGCCGCAGATATCACAGACTCGTGCCATGACTAAGGAATCCTTCCAAGGCTGATGCCGAAACCTTGATTTTACAGGAATGGGGCGGATTTCGGCAATTGGGGTGCCCGAGGTCTGTGCCCGATGGCCAGGTAGTCATGAATTGGCCGCGCGGATGAATACCCCGGCGGGGCCATTTGCTCTTCTCTTAACTCCGCTCCCAATCAACCAATCAGGCAGCCTTGCCCATCACCGGCTGCGAGCAGTGCGCGCAGCGGCGCGCGTCGATCGGAATTTCGCTTAGGCATTCCGGACACTTTTTCGTGGTCGGGTCGGCGGGAGCGGGGTCTTTGCGCATCCGCGCAACCAGCGCGTTGACTGGAGTTACAACGAAGAAGTAAACCGCTGCCGCAATCAGAAAAAACGAGATGCAGGCGTTGATGAAATCGCCTACCGGAAATAGCGAGCCATTGATGGTGTAGTGGATCGCCGAAAAATCCGGCTTGCCGACCAGGGCTGCGATCAGCGGAGTGAGTAAGTCTTTCGTCAAGGCGCTTACTACCCCACCGAAGGCGGCGCCAATCACAACGCCGACCGCCATATCGACCACATTGCCGCGCAGAATGAATTGCTTGAACCCCGATAACATGTTTTTTCCCTCCATAGTATTGGAATGCGACACTGTAAATGGAGGGCGGGATTTGGTCAAGTTTTCCACACACGGCTATTGGCAAACGCTGCTTGGGTACTGGAAGAAAGACGTAAATCACCGCGTCCACGGAGCGTGCCGAGGAACCTGAGATCTTAATCAGAACTTCCTTTAGCCGGTGCGCGAGATATCCCGAAGGGTTAGCTCCAGGCCGCCGAATTCCGGATGGTCGTTCATGCCGAGCGTGTAGGCGATGTCGAGGCGATCACCGGCGAGTAATTGCAACCGGTCGCACGATTCTTTCATTCCCCAACCCATGGCCTTGAAACTGATGTTACTGCGCCAGGAAGGTATGGCGGCGGAGCTTTGCCCTGGAACAGAGCTGAGCTGTGTCCCCGCACCGGCGTCTATTCCCACGCTCTGCCCGGTCACCGCACACAGCTCCATCCCGGCATGGTTGACGGCCGGTGCAACCCGCAAACGCACGTGCTTATCCTTCACGACCTGCACTGGCGTCATAAGGAGCACTGCCCGGGCGGTGAAGATCGGCTCGGGATTCTCCATGCCGAAGGGTTCGAGCAAACTCAGAGCCTGCTGCAACTCGGGCGTGATCTCGTCAAGTGGAAGCTCGCGGTCAAAATCGAGGTGCGGTTCGAAGTCGGCGGGCGTCAGGCGGGCTCGCGCATAGGCATCAAGATGCTCGCGCAGCTTCGGCACATTGCTGCTTGGCAGTGCCAAGCCGACAGCATGCGCGTGCCCGCCGAAACGCGAAAAAAGATCGCGGCAGGATTCGAGGGCATTCAGCAGGTGGAATGCCGGGATGGAGCGGCCCGATCCCCAGGATTCTTCCCCCTCGCGGGAGATGACGACGGCAGGCCGCGTGTAACGCTCGACGACCCGCGTTGCCGTAATGCCGATCACGCCGCGATGCCAGCCGTCGCCATCGATCACCATGCAATAAGCCTCGCGCAGGGCTGGCTCGTCGGCAATCCGGCGCTCGATGCTCTCCATGATGTGGCGCTCCTCGTCCTGGCGGTCGGCGTTGAGCTGGTTGAGGCGGGCGGCAATCTCTCTCGCGCGTTCGAGGTCTTTCACGCTGAACAGATCGACTACGTCGCGCGCCACGTCCATGCGTCCGGCGGCGTTCAGGCGTGGGGCGATGCGGAAAGCGACTTCGGTTGAGGTGAGGGCGCGGCCGTCGCCGAGTTTCGACACTTCGAGGAGCGCCTTCAGCCCGGTGTTCACCGGCCGGCGCAATCCCGCGAGCCCGAGCTTGGCGAAGACGCGATTCTCACCCAGCAACGGCACGGCATCCGCAATGGTGGCGATGGCGACGATCTTCATGAACGAGGCCAGCAGCCGCGCCTGATCCTTTGCGTCAAGGCGCCGTTGCATCAGGCCTTGCGCGAGCTTGAAGGCCACGCCCGCGCCGCACAGATACTTGCAGGGATAGCCGCAGCCGGCCTGGTTCGGATTTACCACAGCGAGTGCATGCGGAACGCCGTCCGGCCCGGGCAGGTGATGATCGGTGACGATCAGGTCAACGCCTGCGCGCCGGGCGGTTTCAGCGGAGGCGAAGGCGCGAATGCCCATGTCGACGCTGACGATCAGGTGCACGCCATCGGCGGCGGCACGCTCAATTACGTCTTCGCGCAGGTCGTAGCCTTCGCGGATGCGATGCGGCACATGGAAATCGGCTGTGCCGCCGCTAAGCTCGATGGCCGTCTTGAGTATGACGATCGCGGTGGTGCCGTCCACATCGTAGTCGCCGTAGATCAGCACCTTTTCTTTGCGCTCGATCGCCGCTTCCAGGCGGTCGAGCGCGGCTTTCATCCCCGACATCTGGAGCGGATCGTGCAGATGGCCGAGTGACGGCGCAAGAAAACGGGCGGCGAGGCCGGGGTCTTCAATTCCGCGGCGGACCAGCAGATCGGCGAGCACCGGCAAGACAGCGGACGCGATCTTCGGGTCAAATTCTGAAGCGCCCTTCAGCCCGGAATCCCGCAAGGCCAGCGCGAGGGCGCGAGCTTTCGATGGGTCGACGGGCTTCGAAATCCAGCGCATAAACGATTTTTCCGGAAGCAATCACTTTAGGAGAAAGTGTGACGCGATGTCCAATCGAGTTCGAACCACAAAAATCGAACCGGAGAAACGCGCTCTCCGGGTTTGTTGTTCACCGTCAATGGCGCCCGTTGGGCTAATGGAAAGCGGTGAATCCGCCGATGGGGAATGAGTTGAGTGAACAATATGGGTACACGTCCCGCGAGCGCCCCGGCAAAGCAAAGAGCTTGGCAGCCTGAGGATGTTCCGCCGTTCCCCGCAGTGGCACTGAAAGCGCTGAATCTGATGGCAGGCACGGATACTTCCCTGCTTGAACTGTGCAACCTGATCCGTCCCGACGTGGCGTTTTCGACCGAAGTTCTTCGCATCGCCAATTCACCGCTGGTTGCTTTCTCGAAGGACATCACGAATGTTCTGCAGGCTTCCATGCTGCTCGGCTTCCGGCGATTGCGGAGCGTGGTGATCACCGTAGGCCTGAGGACCTACCTCGCGCAGACCTTCACTCCCCTGCTGCAGTCGTGCTGCGACACAGCCTGGCCTGCGCCATGATCGCGGAACGCGCCGCCAAAGCGTGCGCTCTCGATAAGGATTTTGCGTACACGGCCGGAATCATGCACGACATTGGCCGGGTGGTGCTGATCGTCTCCATGCCTCTGGAATATGGCCGCCTCATCGAGGTCGAGGCGGATCAACCGCGCGATCTTCTGCCAAGGGAGCGCGAGTTGTGCGGGATTGACCACTGTCAGGCGGGCAAGACTCTGGTCAGAGAGTGGGCGCTTCCGGAAGCGTTTTCCGCGATCACCAGTTGCCATCACGACACAGGTGCGCTCGGCACGCCTGTGGGATCCACTGTGGGGCTCAGTTGCCAACTGGCCGACTTGCTCGGCTTCGGAGTGGCGGCCTATCGCAGCCCTGGATGCTATGCGGGCATTCTGGCCGCGTTTCCTGAGGCCGCCCGCAGCAACTTCCCGGCGGATGCGCGGGAACTCGCCACTCAAATCGCGAACGAGATCGCGATTATCGAATCGGCGTAAACGGGCGAACGGCCAGGTGTCATTCCGAGCGGAGCAAGCATCTGCTTCCCGCCCATGATCAATCAGGGGGCGTCTCAATAACAGTGAATGAATGAAGGTGGGTGGCGTTTACGTTTCGCCGGACTGGCCCGTTTCGTCAATCAGGAAGCCGCCGGAGTCGTCGGCCAGTTCGCGCAGATGCTGGTAATGCTCGTACCATTCCGTTCCCGCTTCGTAGACAAATACGCATCCCTGGTAGGCCCAGCCCAGTTGAACAAAGCCGGTCTTGCCGATGTAGCTTTTCAGCCAGCGCCCTTCCTCGAGATCCTCGTCGCTGGCGTAATCGCCGTCGGCCAGCCGCTCGGTCAGTCGATCGTACTCCCCGCGATCCAGCACCCAGAAATGCATCGTCAAAAATGGCGCATTCGTCGTCTTGGCTAACTCCACAAAATCCTTCCAGCTGTCAGGATTTTGCCCGGAGTCCCACAGAATGCTCGGGACTTCCTCGCACTCGACATAACCGAAGAAACGGCGCATGCCCAGTCCTTCGATGAAGGCTGTCATGTCCTCTTTCATGCCGGTCAGATCGTCTGGAATGGGTGACATGGTGTGGAGTCATTGTACGCCAGCCATGCTACCAGCCGCGAGCCGCCTGCTTGCCCGGAGGTCGCAGCTCATAGCCCGTGGCTGTGCTACACTTTCTGCTTACCAAAAGACTTACATCATGCTTTTTTCCAAAGAATATGTGGGCTATCTGGCCCGCGAAGTCTCCAAAAAACTGGTTGCAAGCGGTCTCATCGAGACCAAAGCGAAGCCTGCTCTGACGGAGAAGGTGCACGGCGCTCTGCTCGAAGAACTCGCCTTGGAAGATCGCATCAACGATGAGGTGCGCGTTATTCTCGAGGCCTATTCCGACGAGTTGCAGAAGAGCGGCGCCAACTATCAGGAAATGTTCCGCAAGGTGAAGGCTGAGCTGGTCAAGAAATACAAAGCTGTGCTCTAAGAGGCTGCGAAAAAAGGATACTCCGCTGTGCGATTGAGCCGCGACAAAGTGAATAAGCTCGCCCACGTCATCACCGACGCCGTGGCCGACATGCCCGAGGTCGATTTCATCGAGGACCGGAACACCATCCGGCTCGAAGTGCGCAAGATCCTCGAAGAGCTGCTGATGCAGGAAGCGCGCATTGACCAGGCCGCTCGCCACAAGATCGAGAGCCAGAAGCGCACCATCATCGAGGGCTCGGAGGAGTGGACGATCCTCTACCGCAAGTACTACAACGAAGAAGTCAAGAAGCTGGGCCTCTGATCCGTTCGATGCTCCCGGTCATTTCCGTTTTTCCCGCCTTTGCGATCCCGGTATAGTGGATAAAAGATCCGGTCCGTCTGGCACGGATTTCAGCCCGGCGATGGACCGCTTGTCCGATGCGCAATCAACGCTTCGGTGGTGGGGATCATGTTCAATCGTCGCCCAATTCTCATCGTTGTTCTGCTACTTCTTACGGTTTCTTCGTTCGCCTCCAGGAAAGAGAAGAAATACGAGCCCGTCCTGCATCCCGTGGGCTTCAGCCCTCACCGGTTTTCCGCGCCCGATGGCTACAATTGGCGCGGTTCCGATGATCACACGCTAAGCGGCATCGTCTGGTATCCGGCGGAAAGCAGCGCTGGGGAGAAAGACCAGTACATTGGCCCGCCTGACGCACCGCTGTTCTGGGCCGGACGCGCCGCCAAAGATGCCACGCTGGCGCCCGCACTCGGCAAGTTTCCACTCATCGCGCTCTCGCACGGCACCGGCGGCAGCGCCATGCAGATGGCGTGGCTTGGTACCTACATCGCCGCGCGCGGCTATATCGTCGTCGCCGTGAATCATCCCGGCAATAACGCGGTTACCGGATACACGACGCTGGGCTTCATCGAAGGCTGGGAGCGCGCGAAAGACATCAGCACCGTGATCACTGGCATGCTCGCGGATCCGCGTTTCGGCCCTAAGATCGATCCCGATCGCATCGGCGCAGCTGGCTTCTCCTATGGCGGGTACACCATGATGGAACTCGCCGGCGCGACTACTGACGTGAACCGCCTTCTGGCCTCATGTGACGAACAGAAGAACGCTTGCAATCCTCCCGAGATGCCAGATCTGTTGGAGAAATTCAAGGCGATCCAGCAGCAACCCGACGTTCAACAGTCGTTGCTGCATGCAGGCGATTCCCGTCACGATCCGCGCATCCGGGCGGTTTTTGCCATAGCTCCGGCTGTGGCTCGCGCGTTTACAGCCGCTAGTTTGCAGAAGATCGCTGTCCCGGTGGAGATTGTGGTTGGCGCAGCCGATCCCATTGCTCCGCCAGCCGAAAACGCGCAGTTCTTTGCCTCGAACATTCAAGGCGCGAAAATCACCATCCTGCCCGGGGGCGTCGGCCATTACACCTTTCTTGACGCCGGCACCGAGGCCGGAAAAAAAGAGCTGCCCAGATTTTTCGTGGATAACCCCGGCGTCGATCGCGAGATCGTGCACCTGCAGGTTGGCCAAATGGCCGCCGACTTCTTTGATAAGGAATTGGTCTCGCCAAAAAAGAAGCGCTGACCACCGCTCACGGCGAAAAGTGAGTTAGAACTCATCTCCCCGTTGCGAACGCAGGCATACGCAGAACTTCATCCTGGTCCCCCTTGCGCGTGATTCCTACGGCCTTCAGCTCCCGCGCCACCGGCTGCACATCCTGCAAAATCCGCGCCATCGCGTCTGCCGCGCCTTCTTTGTCGCTGTTGTCGGCGGGGTTCCGCTGCACCAGCGTCTCCAGCCAGTTTTTCGGCCGCGGATAGACCACGAGATTCACCTCGTCGCCCTCGGCCACGCCGATCGCCTTCTTCACCAGCTTCAGCGCCGTATCGTAGCCGCCCAGCTCATCCACCAGGCCCAGGTTCTTCGCATCCTGCCCAGACCAGATTCGTCCCTTCGCAATCTCCAGCACTTTTTCCTTCGGCAGCTTGCGGCCGTCGGCGACCTTGCCCGTGAAGTCCACATAAACGCGGTCGAGCCACGCCTCAAAGCGCGCCCACTCGGCCGGCGTGTAATCCTGAGTGCCCGTAAACATGGTGGCCTTGTCGCCCTGATGCACTTCATCCCACGACAATCCCACCTTGTCCCAAAGTCCCGAGGTCAGCATCTTCCCGCCGAGCACGCCGATCGAAGCCGTGATCGTGCCCGGCTGCGCAACAATTTTGTCGGCGGCCATCGCCACAAAATACCCGCCCGACCCAGCCAGATTCCCCATGGAAACAATCACCGGTTTCCCCGCCTTGCGCGCGTTGACCACTTCACGCCAGATCGTGTCGGAGGCAACATACGATCCGCCGGGGCTATCCACGCGAAACAGGATTGCCTTGATGTCATCGTCCGCCACGGCCGATCGAATCGCCCCCGACACGGTGTCTGAACCCATCGTCTGCTCGCCTTGCACCGGATCGTAGTTGCTCTTGCCACGCGTCACGCCGCCGACGCCAAACACCAGCGCCACCTTCTTCCCGCGCTGGTGCGGACGCCCCGCCCGATCCAGATATCTATCGAGATAAAGCAGCTCGGCGCCGCTGCCCGCTCTCGCTTTCACTTTCGCGTAGACCTCGGCACGATAAGCAACGCCATCAATCAGCTTCGCATCCATCGCCTCTTTGCCCAGATACGGTCCGGCATCGACCACCTCCTGAAATTTCTCCGGTGCGATCCCGCGCGCCTGGCAGATGCCGTCTTTTATCTGGTTGAACCACGCAGTCATGATCCCCGTCATCGCCTCCTTGTGCGCGGGCGTGTACTTCGTCTCGGTATAGAAGTTGAGAGCGTTCTTGTATTCGTAGCGATGGTCGCCGTGGAAGGTCACGCCCAGCTTGCCAAGCGTGCCCTTGATGAACGGAGACTCCATGATGATGCCGGTCAGGCCGACATCGCCCGAAGGCTGAAGGTAAATCTGCTCGAACGCTGTCGCCAGATAGTAAGCGCCGTTGCCGGGGCCGAACTCGCCGAAGGTTTCCGAGTAAGCGACCGCGAATTTCTTATGCGCGCGGAAGCGGGCCACCGCGTCGCGAATCTCCTGCACCTGCGCCATCGGGATGGGAGCGGCGCCGATGCGGGCAATCATGCCCACCACGCGGTCGTCGTCCGCCCCGCGATCAATCGCGTCGATCACATCGCGCAGCGTCTCGCGCTCGTTCATCGTTAAGCGGGCGGCGGCAGAATCCGGCATGTCTTCAAGCAGCGCCTGCTCAAAGTTCGCTTCGAGGATCGTTTTCGATGGAACCCTACCCTTGGCGCCGATAACGTACGCCAGGATGATGACCATCGAAATCAGCCAGAGTGTGCCCAGAATGGCAAGAAAGCGCACGATGAGCTTGGACATTTTGTTCTCCTCCCGCAAAAGAAAAGTCTAGCGCGAAGCGCACGGCGGGAGCGAACAGGTACAGGCCGGAACCGCATCGTTGTCTGGGGGCTCGCTTATCGTATCCCGCAAATTACAGGAGTTATCCGAGGATCCTTCCGAGTGTGATGTTCGCCATCTTTTGCAAGAAAACTCCAGCTTGCGTCATAGCACGCTATGCGCCTGTATTTGGAACCGTCGAATTGATAGAGTGTCAGCCCCTGTTCGTTTGCAGAGCCGTGTTGGCCGAGTACAAGGTCGTGGAACCCGTTGGTGATCGCTGGCTGAATGGTAAAGTTCTGTGTCGCGATCCGGTGCAGAATCGCGGTGTATCCATCGTGGTTCTGCCGGAAGACCCATGACTCACAATTTCCAGTTGGGCTACAGAGTCGTGCGGATGTACGGTTAACCCCAGAGCCTTGCGCCAAGAACTCCTTAACGCCATTGTCGCCAAGATCAACCGCCTTGATCTGTGTTTTCGCAGCGACCTCCCGCAACTGTTCTTCCGATTCGATGCCAAAGTTGGACATGGAAGGGCGAAGCTGCGAGGCAATAGCCTCGATCAAGCCAGCACGCTCCTGTGCCGAGAGTGTTTTCGATTGTGCGATGTTCTCCCAGTTATCTTTTTCAACTTTGCGCCAGTCCCAGTGAAATCGGTTGCCCGGACTCTACGCCAGGCAAAGGAAACTGATGCAACAAATACAGATCGCCAATAGTGACCGACGACGAAGTGTCATAGCTCTAACGCCACACTCATAGCGCCTTACCGGCTGCGTGATTGTCTCCTTGGTTTCAGCCGAGTATCCCCATCTTCTTGCCCACCCGCTCTAGCACGCCCAGCGCCTGCTGCAATTCTTCCTTCGTATGCGTTGCGGTCATAATCGTCCGTATCCGCGCCTTACCCTCCGGCACAGTTGGAAATGCGATCCCGGTCCCAAGCACTCCTTCTTTGAAAAGCTCGCGGGAGAAGTCCATAGTCAGCCGCCCGTCGCCAATAATGATCGGAGTAATCGGCGTCTCGCTAGCGGGAGTGTTCTTCCCTCCAATGTTGAAGCCGAGCAACCCCAGCTCCTTTTTCCAGAAATGAGTGTTCGCCCAGAGCTGCTCCATCCACTGTGGCTCGTTTTGCAGAACGTCGAAAGCCGCAATGCAGGTTGCCGCCACCGACGGAGGATGCGACGTCGAAAACAGGAATGGCCGTCCGCGATGATAAAGAAAGTCAATCAGATCGCGCGTCCCGCAGACGTACCCGCCGAGTGCACCAATCGCCTTCGACAAAGTTCCCACCTGAATATCGACGCGCCCGTGCATGCCGAAATGGTCAATCGTGCCGCGTCCCTGGCGCCCGAGCACGCCGGAAGCGTGCGCATCATCCACCATCATGATCGCGCCATATTTTTCGGCAACTTCGCACAAACCAGGCAGCGCGCCGATGTCCCCATCCATCGAAAAAACGCCGTCGGTGATCACGACCTTGCGGCCCGGCTGATTCTTCACGCTGGCCAGCTGCTCTTCAGCGTGCGCCACATCCTTGTGGCGGAAGACAAGAATCTTCGCCCGCGACAACCGGCAGCCGTCAATGATCGACGCATGGTTCAGCTCATCGGAAATAATGAAGTCTTCTTTTCCCAGGATCGCGGAGACGGTGCCCGCGTTGGCCGTGAATCCGGACTGGAAGACTACGCACGCCTCAACGTTCTTGAAGCGCGCGATCTTCTCTTCGAGGTCCATGTGAATGCGCATGGTGCCGGCAATGGTGCGCACCGCACCCGACCCGACGCCCAATTTGCGCGTAGCCTCCAGCGCAGCCTCGCGCAGCTTGGGATGCGTCGTCAGCCCCAGATAATTGTTCGACGCCAGATTGATGACCTTCTTCCCGTCAAACGTGCAGACCGCAGCCTGCTCATCTTCCAGCACGCGCAGCTTGAAGTGCGTGCCCTTGGCCTTGAGTTCATCGAGTTGATCGGTAAGAAATGAGAGCGGATTAGTGCGGGTGGCAGTAGGCATAAGTCGTACCTCGAATCGTCGTCGCGGGCTTGGTGTCGTGCATAATCAGTCTACAACTCGCTACAAAAATGCGCCGGCAAGGCTGCTCCGACACTATGATGATGTAAGCTGTGATGTTTCGCGGCCCTCGGAAACGCATGCCCTCTCGCTTCGCAGTCTTGCTGTTTTGCGCTGTTTTTTTCGGTCGGTCGGCGTCAACTGCACCCGCGCCGAAGATGTTTCATGTCTCAGGATCGATCACACGGCAAGGGGCAATCTCTCATCACGATGTGTTGGTGAGGTTCGACGGCAATTCCTCCATCACTGTAAAGGCAGACGATACTGGGTTCTACGAAGCCGATCTCCCGGTAGGTTTATGGACCGTAACAGCGACCAGTCCTGACATCATCAGCCCGACTGGAACGCCTGAGAATTTCAATCTATCGCGCCCACGCCGGTTTCGGGTAACTGCTCCGTCTAACTTAGTTGTCGACTTATTCCTGCGACCGCCCGTGGTATGCGACATTGCCGGTGCCCAGGACACAACCGCGGAACAGTGGGATCACATACACGCGCTTTGCGATGGCGAGGAATTCTTTCCGGTTCCGTCGGAAGATGGCGTGCCGTTCGAGGTTCTCATCGGCGGACTGGATCACAACCTATGCTTACATCGCGTAGGCGCCGATGCGGCGGCCTGCAACCGCGAATTTGGGACCTACAATCTATTGACGGTGCTGGCAGATAAGATCGTTTATCATCCGCAGGGACGGCTACTTGAAGCCAGCGGCAACGCTGTGGTCAAAGATGAACACGGAGAGTGCCGCAAGGACTCGATAAAATTCCTGATCGGGGATGGACAGGCGGTCCCTGCTTACTAACTGCCGCAGAGGCTAGGCTTGACCCTCTCGCTGCTCACCTAGATTCCTGCTTTTTCGGCTGCCCCAGCGCAGCAATTATCCCCTTGGTCGCGCGCAAGTAATCCGCCGGTGCAATCAGAATCTGCAACCCGCGCATTCCCGCCGAAATCGACACCACGTCAAACAGCTCAATCGTCTCGTCCACATACACCGGATACTCGCGCTTGGCGGCCAGCGCCGTCACGCCTCCGCGAATGTAGCCCGTCAGCGCCTGCAGCTCCTTCACCGGCGCCAGCTCGATCTTCTTTTCTTTCGCCGCCGCAGCCAGCGCCTTCAAGTCCAGTTCCTGGTCACCCGGGATGACGGCCATGACAACTCCATGCCAGTCCTTTCCCGGAGTTCCGCCTGAAGCCCGGCTCCCAACCGGCCGCGCCACCAGAGTCTTGAACACCTGCTCCGCGGGCAGCCCGATCTTTGCCGCCACCGTTTCGGCTGCCAGGTCGTCAGGGTCGACTTCATACGCCCGCAGCTCGTAGTGGATTCCCATCTGATCAAGCAGCCGCGCCGCATTCGTTTTGGCCTTAGCAAGGTCCGTTTTCGACATAAGTGATTGATTTTAAAATAATTTAGCACTAAGTCCTTTAAACTCAAAGATCTGGCTACTCATTCGCGCTAAATCTTTGAATCTTAAAGACCAGGCCATGGGGTCTAAGCCGCAGCGCTCACTCAGTAGCAGGCAATCGTCTCATCCCGCGAAAGCGCAACTCCCACTTCGTTGTATCCTCATTCGCAGGAGGCTTCGATGCGTCTCTTGCTGCATTGGCTTATCAGCGCGCTAGCGCTGTGGATCGTCGCCCATTTCGTGCCCGGTATCTCCGTGAGCGGCCCGAAGGCTGCGCTGATCGCGGCGCTTGTGATCGGCCTGATCAACGCAACTCTCGGATTGCTGCTCAAAGTCCTCACTTTCCCGCTGACCATCGTCACGCTCGGGCTGTTCTGGTTCGTCATCAACGCGCTCATGCTGGAGCTGGCTGCGGCATTTGTGCGCGGCTTCGAAGTGCGCGGCTTCTTTGCTGCCTTTGTTGGCGCGATCCTCATGATGATCGTGAGTTCGATTCTGCAGTGGCTGCTGATGCCGAAACGGAAGTACCAATAGCATTCGGCATCGCGGATGTCTCAGAATCTGTTAGGGTGCGAAAAGGGATGCGGCAAGCCTCGTCCCTACTCGGCCGGCTGCGGAGCCTCTTCTAAGCGGACCGGCTCAGGCTTTTTCACGCGCGTCGTGGTGATCACGACCACGCTCACCAGCACCAGCAGCATTCCCAGCAAAGTTCGCGGGCCAATGCCCTCTCCGCCCAGAAAATATCCGATGGCGACTGCAATCACAGGATTGACGTAGGCGTACGTGCCAACCTTCGTGGGTGACTCGTGGTGAAGCAGCCAAACATAAGCCGTGTAGGCGATGATCGAGCCCGCGACGATCAGGTAAGCGAGCGCAAGCCATGCACCGCGGGAAACTGCCCGTACATCGAATCCGCGGAACTCGCCCAGCGCAGTTGACGTAATCGCAAGCCACACCCCGCCAAGAAGCATTTGCGCCGCAGAACTCATGGGTTTCGACGCGGGCAGCGGCAGCTTGCGCAGCAGTACGGCAGCGCCCGACCAACTGCATGCAGCAATCACCAGCGCGAGCGCTCCGTAGGGATTGACCGGCTCTTCGCCAAGCCCGAACGAATGGCTCACTAGCACGGCAACTCCGCCCAGGCCGATGAGCAGCGCGAAAGCCAGGCGCGCAGTGAGCCGCTGCGTCCGCAGAAAAACAATTTCCGAGAGCGCCATGAACAACGGGATGGTTGCCAGCATGACGGCGGCAATGCCCGAGGGCACGCGGCGCTCGGACCAGAACACAAGCCCGTAGTCGCCGACGAAAATCAGCACGGCCACCACGGACGCCGAAGCCCATTCGCGGCGCGTGGGCAAAGGCGTGCCTCTCGCCCGCATCCATGCGAACAGGACGATCCCAGCAACGCAGAATCGGATTCCCGCCAGCAGAAACGGCGGCACTTCGCGCACCCCGATGCGAATGGCAAGGAACGTCGATCCCCAGACGAGATAGATGATGCCGAACGCCAGCAGCAGTTTCCAACTGGCGGGACGCGCCTGCGAATCCCGAGTTGTCGAGTCTAGACTTGTCGAAGCCATGCGGACTCCGCGAAAGCCCTACGATCTGCTTCAATAGATCGCTTCAGAAGCATACAGGGCGCAACCATTCCGATGAAAAGTTGTTATAGGTGGCAGAACGGTTATTTATAGCCCCGCGCGAGATGGACCGGCGAATCATCGCCTCGCTTCGAATGCTGAGAAAAACTAACGACAGGGTGCTTTCACGCTCTGGGCAGGCCACGGGCTGCGCGATGCCCCCGAAAACCTATCAGACTCTGCCTAAGTGCTATCCTTTACTCGCCATGTCCGCTTCGCCGAACAATCCTTCGCCCCAACACGCCTCACCGGGCCATGCCCTCCGCCAGGTGATCTCGGCTGACCAGATTCAGAAGAGAGTCCGGGAGTTGGGCCGCCAGATTTCCGACGACTATCGCGGGCAGACCGTTGTTGCCCTCGGCATCCTGGAAAACAGCTTTCTGTTCATGGCCGACCTGGTTCGGGCCGTGGATGTGCCGATCGTCTGCACCTTCATCAAGCCGCGCTACAAGCAAACCAGCCAGGGCGAGGCCCCGGTGCTTGAGATTTTCTTCAGCCACGAACTCGATATCAAAGGCAAGCATGTGCTGCTGGTGGAAGGTCTGGTGCACTCGGGCGTGACAACCGAATTCCTGATGAGCGATTTGAAGGCGCGGGGCGCAGCCTCGGTCAAGCTGGTGACGTTGCTCGACCGCCAATCGGCACGCCGCGTGCCGCTGCAGCCGGACTATTTCGGCTTCCTGGTGGACGACGCGTTTGTGTGCGGATATGGACTGGGCAGTCCCGAGCAGACCGAGCGGAATCTGCCGTATCTGGCGGCCACGAACTGAATGAGCGGTATGACCAATGTTGTGGCAACGGTCTCCAAACCGCGCTCTGGCCTGTGACTTGCGTCACTCGCTCCGCTTTCCCGTTTTCGCTGGAAAAGGTCTAGAATGAGGACGCGGGCTTTTGTCCGTCGAATTTCCGCCGCCAGCATCTAATCAAGCCGAGCGGCTGTATTCCCCGCTGGGGAAGGGCTGTGTTTCGAGGAGTTTTCCAGGTGAATTCAACCATTAAAACGGTACTTTTCTGGGCAGTTATTGTCGTGTCGGCCGTCCTGCTGTGGCAGGTCGTGCGCACGGGCAGCACGGGCCAGAAAGAGAAAGAAATCGGTTTTTCCGAGTTTCTGTCGCAGGTCGATGCCGGCAAAGTCCGGGAGGCCACCTTCAACATGCAGGAAGTAAAGGGCAAGTTGACTGACGACTCGCTCTTTCATACCACCGTGCCGACGAATTATCCCGACATGTACAAGACCCTGCGGGACAAGGGCGTGGCGATCAATATTAAGGACGCCAGTGCCGGATCGTGGCCAAGCTGGATTCTGAATCTGGCGCCGCTGGTACTGCTGGGCGCGCTCTGGTTCTTCATGATCCGCCAGATGCAGACGGGCGGGAACAAGGCGCTATCGTTCGGCAAGAGCCGCGCTCGCCTGCTCTCCATGCAGCAAAAGAAGATCACGTTCAAAGACGTAGCCGGCGTGGATGAGGCCAAAGAAGAGCTGCGCGAAATCATCGAGTTCCTGCGCGAGGCGCAGAAGTTCCAGAAGCTGGGCGGGCGCATCCCGAAGGGTGTTTTGCTGGTTGGGCCTCCGGGAACAGGCAAGACCCTTTTGGCGCGGGCAGTCGCGGGCGAAGCGAACGTTCCGTTCTTCTCGATCTCGGGCTCGGACTTCGTAGAGATGTTCGTGGGCGTGGGCGCGAGCCGTGTGCGCGACTTGTTTGAGCAGGGCAAGAAAAACGCTCCCTGCATCATTTTCATCGACGAAATCGACGCCGTTGGACGTCACCGCGGCGCGGGCCTCGGCGGCGGGCACGACGAGCGCGAGCAAACGCTGAACCAGTTGCTGGTTGAAATGGACGGCTTCGAGTCGAACGACGGCGTAATCCTGATGGCCGCGACCAACCGTCCTGATGTGCTCGATCCGGCGCTCCTGAGGCCGGGACGTTTTGACCGGCGGGTGGTGGTGAATCGCCCGGATGTGCGCGGGCGCGAAGAAATTCTGCGCGTGCACACGCGCAAGATTCCGTTGGCCGACGATGTGGATTTGTCGGTGCTGGCGCGCGGAACGCCGGGATTTTCGGGCGCCGATCTCGCCAACATGGTGAACGAAGCAGCACTCGCGGCGGCGCGGCAGAATCGCAAAGCTGTGCTGATGTATGACTTCGAAGTGGCCAAAGATAAAGTCCTGATGGGCGTGGAGCGCAAGTCGCTGCTCCTGACCGACGAGGAAAAGAAGAATACGGCCTATCACGAGGCCGGACACGCGCTGGTGGCTGCGATGTCGCCCTACGCCGACCCCGTGCACAAGGTGACGATCATTCCACGCGGCATGGCTCTCGGCTTGACCATGCAGTTACCTGTGGACGACCGGCACAACTACTACAAGAATTATCTCGACTCGCAAATCGCCATCCTGATGGGCGGGCGTATTGCCGAAGAGCTGTTCCTGAACGTGATGTCGACGGGCGCGGGCAACGACATTGAGCGGGCCACCGAACTGGCGCGCAAAATGGTCTGCGAATGGGGCATGAGCGAACTCGGGCCGCTGACCTTCGGCAAAAAGGAAGAGCAGATTTTCCTGGGCCGCGAGATCGCGCAGCATCGCGATTACTCGGAAGCGACTGCCATCCAGATCGACGAAGAAGTCAGGAAGATGGTGAGCGCCGGCTACGAGAGGGCTAAGACAGTCCTCAGCGAGAATCGCGAGACGCTCGAGAGGATCGCAAGGGCGCTGATCGAGCGCGAGGTGCTGGATGCTACCGAAATCAAGATGCTGGTGGATGGGCAGGATCTGCCGCCGCTGAAACCGCTGCCGGCCAAGACGGATGAAAACGTGCAGCAGGTGCTGAAACCAGAGCGATCTCCGGCCGCAGGCGGCGAGCGGCCCGCAACCGCGTAAGGGCAGTTCTCAGTTCTCAATGGGCGGCCTTCGGGCCGCCCTTTTTGTTTGACCCATTGCTCAATACCGCCGACGGTTGCATTCCGGAGCGCGTCCACGGACGGCGTCCGTCGCTCCACCATTTCGCTCGCCGATTATCAGACCTTGCGCGATACTTAAACGACCATGAATCTCTCTCTCAATTCCAAAGTCGCTCTCGTCAGTGGTGGATCGCGCGGCATCGGCGCGGCAACTGTTCGCCTGTTTGCCTCCGCGGGCGCGAAAGTCGTTTTCAATTACCAGTCGGCCAAAGCGAAGGCCGACGAATTAGTGCGCGAATGCGGGGCGGCGAACTGCCGAGCGGTGCAGTGCGATCTTGCGACTCCGGCGGCTGCCGGGGAACTGGTCTCGGCGGCGGTTGCCGCGTTCGGACGGCTCGACATCCTGGTGGCAAATCACGGCATCTGGCCTTCGGAGGACGCGCCCGTCGACCGCATGACCGACGAGCAATGGCATCGCACCATCGCCATCAATCTTGACAGCGTGTTCGGGCTGGTGAAGCACTCGGTCGGCCAGATGAAGACACAGCGCAGTCAAACGCCTCCGCAGGCTAAAGGCGGGATCGCGGGGGCGGCCGGAGAAAGCGCGGCCGGGCACATCGTGCTTGTCAGCTCAACCGCCGGCCAGCGCGGCGAGGCCTTTCATTGCGACTATGCCGCGAGCAAGGGTGCGCTGATCAGCATGGTAAAAGGGCTCTCAACTGAGCTTGCGCGCGACGGCATTCGCGTCAACTGCGTGGCCCCGGGATGGGTCGCTACGGATATGTCGGCAGGAGCACTAAGCGATCCGCCGACACGGGCCAAGGTGTTCGCGACCATTCCGCTGGGCCGCGTAGGAACGGTAGACGAAATCGCCGGCCCGATCCTGTTTCTGTGCACGCCCTATGCGGGCTTCATCACCGGAGAGATTTTCAACGTCAACGGAGGCGCGGTGCTGGTAGGGTAGATCTGGGTAGCTTGGGCGTTCCGCTCGACCTCCAAAGACAGCTAAAATGGTCTTATGCGCTTCTAATAGAGATAGACCCCATGCGACATTTCGCCGCTCTTTTATTACTGACGTCCGGCCTGTTGGCCGGTCCGGCGTTCAGCCAGACCGGGACCGAACCCCCGCCCCGCGCGGTGCTCCCGCCGGAGAAGCCGGCATCGGTCAACCTGAACGACTCCGAAAGCGCGCACAAGGCGCGGGCGCTGCTCGATCAAGCCATCGAAACACTGGGCGGCCAGCCCTATCTCACCTACACCAACCGCAGCGAAACGGGCCGCTACTACCCCCTGCATCACGGACACTCGGAGAGCCTGGGAATTCCCTACAACTACTACCTCGAATATCCCGACAAGGACCGTTTTGAAGTCATCCACACCAAGGACATACACATCATCCCCGGGCAGATCGACATCGGCGGTGTGAAGACCGACAAACAGTTCGACATCGTCCTGATCCACAACGGCGACAAAGGATACGAGACCACCTACAAGGGAACGGCGCCGCAGGATAAGGACGACCTGCAAAACTATCTGCGGCGGCGTCCACACTCGGTCGAATGGGTATTCCGCAAGTGGCTGAACGACCCAGCCGTGGCTCTGTTCTATGATGGGTTGACGATCGTGGACAGCAAGCCCGTCGATGTCGTAACCCTGCTCAACAGCCAGAACGACTCGGTAAGCGTCGCACTTGACCAAATTACGCACTATCCCATCCGAATCAGCTATTCGTGGCGCGACCCGAAAGACAAGCAGAAGAACGTCGAGGAAGAAGTCTACGACAGCTACAAGTCCGAGCAGGGCATCATGACTCCGCACTCGATTACGCGCTACTTCAACGGAGAGATGTCGCAGCAGCGGTTCATCACGACAGCCAAGTACAACCAGAACCTGCCCGATTCGCTGTTCGAGGCGAGTGTGACCCTCAAAGAGCCGCTGAAACGCCGGTGAAATCACCGAAAAGCCACTCAAAACGGGGAAAGATTACCTTTGAGGTCCCCAAAACATCTGGAACAGGCAGAATGACTTAGGAGCGCCGCGCAGCCAGCGAACCACGAAGTGTGGCATTTTAGCAACATACAAAAGTCCGCCCCGCACTATAAGCTATTGCCCAGCCAAAGACTTACAGTCTTCTCACAATGTGGACAGGCCCGCAACTCGCTTGGACCCTTGAACAGGCTGACGCATTCCAGCGCCATTGACACACGAGCAGACAATTCGGAATCCTGTGAGTTGCGCCGGAATCGGTCTGCACAGCGGAGCTTCCGTCAACTTGCGGATTCTACCGGCGGCGGCGGGAACGGGAGTTGTGTTCCGCCGGACCGACCTCGACGACTTTCCCATCGAAGCCAGCGGACGCAACGTCGCGCGGGTCAGCTACGCAACCAGCCTGATGAAAAAGGGAGTGCTGATCTCGACCACCGAGCATCTGCTTTCGGCATTCATTGGGTTGGGGATCGACAACGCGACCGTTGAACTCGACAATCTCGAACTACCCATTCTGGACGGCAGCGCCCTGCCCTTTGTCGAGATGATTCAGCGGGCGGGCATCCGGCAGCAGCGTAAAGCGCGCACCTATCTCAGAATCGTGCGCGAAATCGAATTGCGCGAGGGCGACAAGTTTATCGCCGTGTATCCCGACGACGCGTATTCCGTTTCGTATTCCATAAACTTTCCTCACCCGCGAATAGGCAAGCAGACGTTTCGCGCACCCCTCACTAATGGCAGTTATCTGGAGGAGATTGCGCCGGCGCGCACGTTTGGTTCGCGGCAGGACGAACAAGCCATGCGCAACATGGGATTGATCCGCGGCGCCTCCCGCGAAAACTGCATTGTGCTGACCGAGCAGGACATCGAGAATCCGCCGCTGCGCTTCCCGGATGAGTTTGTGCGGCACAAGGTCCTCGACCTGATCGGCGACCTGGCCCTGATCGGAAAACAGATTCTGGGCGCAGTTGTGGCCGACCGTGCCGGCCACGCCATGCACACCGCGCTGGTGTCGCGCATTCTGCGCGACCGCTCGCTGTGGGAAGAAACCACACTGGAAGAGGCCGGGCGCGCTCCGGCCGCCGCGTCGGCAGCCAGCCTTACGGTTTAATCTCAAGTTTCAATTTGACGTTCGCCGGGGGAGTTCGGTTCGAGCCTGGTGCCCAGCCTCGGTCAGTCCGCGGGCTGGGGCGCAGTCCATTCCAACGGCGATGTGCGTTCGGCCAGCAACCGCTGCAATTCGGCTTCGGCTTCGGCGCGCACACGCCCGGCAAAGGCATGCGCGCTCTGGCGATTTTCGGCTCCAAGCGCGGAGAGCCGCGCGCGCAAGTAAGGCTCGTCCTCTTCCAGATGGCGCAACAAGCGCTCTGTTTTGGCAATTCTTTCTTCCAAAGTAATCATGGCTGGACTCATAAGAAGTCTTTGCGACCTCAATCCAGATTGCCATAGGCCGAGACAAGCGCAAGTTACCAGGCGGATGCGGGGACTAGGTTGTGAAAGGCAGGTGTTTAGACCAAGGACGCGTAGCCTTGCAGTTGCCGAGGCATTTCATTCTGCAGGCGCTCTGTCAGCCATTTTTCCAGTTGATATTGCGAAGTTTGCGGAACCTCAATGAAGCGAATACCGGCGCGGCCGGTGCCATCCGCCCAGGCAATCTCACCCTTTAGTTCCAATGAAATGTTGGACGCGGGCAGCGTGAAGCGTAATCCCACCGTGGTGTCCTTGTTCAGTTTGGTGGTGGAGTGGATGGCAATGCCACTTTCGCTCACGTTGGTTGAACTGGTGGTGACTTCCCCGACTTTGGCAACGCTGACGTGCACCGGCATCTCGACCGGATAGCGATAGTAGCGGCGACGCTCGCGCACCATGAAATTGAGCGCGGCATGGAAACAGCGCGTGGCATGCAGCGGCGTGAGCGGCTTCTGTAGAACGAAATTGGCGCCGGACTTAAAGGCTTCCTGGGTGGTCGTTTTGCCGTTCAGCACCGCAAAGGCCACCGATCTGGAGTTACTCTGCGTGCCGCGCAGCCCCTTGAGCAGATTGGCTCCGCCCAGCAGATCATCGCAATCGATGATTACCGCGTCGAACTTGCGTTTGGCGAGCGAGTCACTGCCGCTGATGATCTCGGGACAAACCAGGACATTCACCGAGATTTTCTCAAGTGTCGGCTTCAGCACTCCGACGAGTGCGGCATCCTTACTGACGACAAGGGATTCCAGGTTCATCGAACCTCCATAGTAGACGCACCTCTCGGTGGGCCGAAGATTACGTAGGTACCGACCTAAAGGACGCCGCACGTCATCTCGGGCCGTAGCGACCCCCTCCGATCGGCCTGTGAAAGGACAAGGGAATCAGGCTGATAACAGCTCAGCCAATTTCCTGTGGATTCGGGAGCCATTTGCCGCGACACTGATTGGGTGGGGGAAGTGGCCCATCTTTCGCTCGGATCGAACATGGGGGACCGTGCCGCCAATTTGCGGGAAGCTATCGTTCTGCTGGGCAAGGCAGGCCCGGTGCGGACCGTTTCTGATTTCTACGAAACCCAACCCGTCGACGTCCCCGACCAGCCTTGGTTCCTGAACTGCGTCCTCGCGGTCGAGACAATAAAAACACCGCGCGAATTGCTGCAGTTCGTCTTATCGATTGAAGAGGCCATGGGACGATTGCGGATTCGGGGCAAGGGGCCGCGCAAGATCGATATCGACGTCGTGCTGTTTGGCGACCACATCGTCGACGAGCCCGGCCTCAAAATTCCGCATCCGGCGATGCACCAGCGGCGGTTTGTGCTGGAGCCGCTGGCTGAAATCGCTCCCGGCGCGCGGCATCCCGTCCTCCGGAAAACCGTGAGCGAGTTGCTGGCCGCGCTTGCCGGGAGGGAAATCGTGCGACGGCTGGATGTGCAATCCGGTCAGACCGCGAAGCCCTGAGCGAAGTCGAAGGGCACCCCGTGGTTCTCGGGCCTTCGTCCGCACCGAATCAGACCTTCCCCAGGTATCGACGACTAGGGAATGATGAGGCGGCTGCCCGCACTTTCCGGCGCGGCAATAGCCGACTGCGATTCCGGAAACTGCGCAAAAAGAAAATCAATATAAGAGCGCGACTTGGGCCGGCCCGAGGTGCGGGCAATGCCCATGCGCAGCAGAAACACCAGCGCCTGCAAAACCTCGGAGTCGCGCAGGCGCGAATAACCCATGTGTTTTTCTTCGGCTTCGCGGAATTCCTTCACCATGGTGGCAACCTCGCGGGCAATCTGCTGATGCGCCATGTTCGCGGTGGCCTGCTCATAAATCAGGCTTGATTCGACCAATGTCTGGTAGCTCTTGGCGAGCGAAGTGAGCGCGGCGATCAAATCGCGGTCGGTGAGCGCATGCCCGTCAAGTGAACGTCCGGCGCGGGCGCTTTTCGCGAGCGCGAAGCTGAGGCCAACGATCAGGTGCTCGCGCTCATAGAGGAATTGCTCTGGAATTTCAATTCCGGGGAAAAGGGCCTCGCGATCGACGCCCCCGTCCGCGTCTGCCTTTTCGTGTAGGCGTGACTGAGATCGTGCCTGAAGAAGATAAGGGCAGTCACTCGGGCAGTCGAGCGTGACCTCGCGCTGCTCCCCGCAGCATTGCGCGCATATCTTTCCGTGCACGGCCGGACAGAACCGTTTTTCTTTCCGCAGGCTGCAGAGAGGGCAACTCAATGATCAATTCCTCGGCCTCGATTATTTCATGAGCTGGCGCGGCCCTCTCCATTGAAATGCCGAGGCCGCCGGGGAAAGGCATCGGATCATCAGGAATCTCGTCCCCGGTGATCCGATGTTTGACCACCGAGGGCGGGTCGCCCTCGTAACCGCCGACAGGGTGCCGGCGCTACGCTAAATGTCGTAATAGAGGTGGAATTCGTACGGATTCGGCCGCATCCGGATGGGATCCACCTCGTTCTTGGTCTTATAAGTGATCCAGGTCTCCAGCAGATCCTTGGTGAAGACTCCGCCTTCGAGTAGGAACTTGTGGTCGGCCTCAAGCGCGGCCAGCACACCTTCAAGCGAGCCCGGCACGGACGGAACCTTGGCCGCGTCCTCAGGGCTCAGTTCGTAGCTGTCCTTGTCGAGCGGTTCGCCGGGATGAATCTTGTTCCTGATCCCGTCGAGTCCCGCCATGAGCATGGCGGCATAGGCCAGATACGGGTTGCACGACGCATCGGGCGGCCGGAATTCGAGCCGCTTCGCCTTAGGATTGTCGGAATAAACTGGAATCCGCACCGCCGCCGAGCGGTTGCGTTGCGAGTAAGCCAGGTTCACCGGAGCTTCGTAGCCAGGAACAAGACGCTTGTAGGAGTTCGTAGTCGGTGCCGCGAAAGCCAGAATGGCCGGAGCATGCTTGAGCAGGCCCCCGGCGTAATATAGCGCCATTTCTGATAGTCCCGCGTACTTCTTGCCGGCAAACAGCGGCTTGCCCTTCAGCCATAACGACTGGTGTGTGTGCATGCCGGAGCCGTTATCGCCAAACAGCGGCTTGGGCATGAACGTGACGCTCTTGCCCGCCTGATAGGCCGTGTTCCGCAAAATGTACTTGTACTTCATCATCTTGTCGGCGGCGCTGACGAGCGTATCGAAGCGCATGTCAATTTCGGCTTGGCCCGCGGTGGCCACCTCGTGGTGATGACACTCGACGTCAATGCCCGCGTCGATCAGGTGCTGCACCATCCGCGATCGCAGGTTCTGGTGCTGATCTGTCGGCGGAACGGGGAAGTATCCTTCTTTAGTTCGCGGGCGGAAGCCGAGATTGTCCTCCTTGCGCCCCGAGTTCCAGCGGCCCTCGTCGGAGTTGATGAAGTAGAAGCTATGCTGCGTCGCGCTGTCGAATCGCACATTATCGAAGATAAAGAACTCCGCCTCGGCGCCGAAAAATGCCTGGTCCGCAATTCCAGTGGAGGTCAGATACTTTTCCGCCCGCTTGGCCACGCCGCGGGGATCGCGGCCATACGGCTTGCCCGTAGGCGGATCAATTGCGTCTCCGATCAGCACCAGCGTGGGTATTTCGCAGAAAGGATCCATGAAACCCGTATTGGGATCGGGTACCAGATTCATGTCCGACTCGTGGATGTGGGCCCAGCCGCGAATCGAACTCGCATCAAAGCCGAATCCCTCCTCGAACACCTCTTCCGTCAGTTCCGTGATCGGGTAGCTGGCATGCTGCCAAATCCCGGGCAGGTCAATGAAGCGCATGTCGAGAAATTTAGCGTTATTTTTTGCGGCGAATTCTAATACGCCCTTGGCGTTCATTTACACCTCTCCGCTTAAGGATTCCAGGGAACCCAAGTATGAGAACGTGTCAGCCTATCGGAGACGATCCGGGGGGTCAACACCATAACGACGGTCTACGGAATCCCGAAATCGGCCGTCCGCGTGATCGCTGGCATAAATAAATTTTATTTGTCCCAGCACCCGGCACGCGATAGCCTATGTGGTTATCCTCAGGCATTCAAACCACGCTAGCGTACGGGCCAACTCTAAGGAGAACAATGTCTACTGAACTGCGAAATTTTCTTGCCATCCCCTACGACGAACTCGAAGAAATGAATTTAAAGGCGAAGAAGCAGCGCCTCGACCGGGTTGCTCCTCACAAGATCCAGGAAGAACGGCTGAAGTATCTGGCCGATGAATCGCGCATCAAGGCCTTGACGGTCATGTTCAGCGACCTCGAAGGCCGGCTGCACATGCTCGACTACGATAAGAAATTCCTGCTCAAGAGTTTTGACAACCTGACGTTCGACGGCTCTTCGATTCGCGGCTTCACCGCCCAGCGCGAAAGCGATCTGCGGCTCGGCATCGACTGGTCCGCGTTCTACTGGGGACCGGCCGACGTCTTTGGCCCCGGCAAAGTGCTCGTGTTCGGCGAAGTCATCGACAAGGGAGGCGAGTCCTACTCGGCCGACATGCGCGGCGTGCTAAAGGGTTTCGCCGAAACCCACTTCAAGAAGAACGGCTACACCCTGAACGCCGCCAACGAAATCGAAGGCTTCCTTTTCAAAGGCGCCGACGCCGAGCGCACCTATCACGAAACGCTCAAGTTCGAATATGTGAACACCGGCGGCTATTATCACTCGCTGCCCGGCGACCCGTTGCGCAACTTCATCGACACGACCGCCGAGGTCCAGCGCGCCATGGGCTTCCAGAACGAAAAAGATCACCCCGAGGTCGCGCCTTCGCAGTTCGAAATCAACTACAACTACGCGGAGGTGGTAGCCGCGGCCGATCACATCCAGCTCTACAAGCTGATCTGCCGCCAGGTGGCGCGCAACATGGGATTAACCGCTTCGTTCCTGCCCAAGCCGGTGGTGGGCGTGAACGGCAGCGGCATGCACACCAACGTTTCGATCAGCAAGAGCGGCAAGAATCTTTTCTGGGATCCCAAGGGCGAGGAAAAGCTCAGCAAGATGGGCTATGAATTCCTCGACCGCATTCTGACACACGGTAACGACATTTGCCTGCTGTTGAATCCAAGCGTCAACGCCTATCGCCGCCTCGATCCGCACTTCGAGGCCCCGAACCAGCTTAAGGCTTCGCCGGTCGATCGCGGCTCGATGATCCGCATTCCCATCGGCAACGAGCGCAGCATGCGCGTGGAAGTGCGCTCGGTGGCCCCGGATGCGAATCCATATCTGGTGATGCTCTCGATCTTCAAGACCGGCCTCGAAGGCACGACCGCCAAGATCAAGAACCTCCGCCAGGCCGAACGCTACTTGCCTGACAACATCTACACGGCAATCGAAAATTTCCGCAAAGCGGATTGGACCTCGACGCTCATGGGCGAGGACGTCAAAGGCCGCTACGCGGATCTCAAGCAGGCCTCGGCCGATCGCTGCCCGCGCCTGCTGGGCACGTTCGTAAAAGCCCCCGAGGTGCAGTTTCACCATGACGTCTACAACCAGTATCTGTGGAATATGTTCTAGACTGCGCGCAGTCGACGACCGCGGTTCACAGTTAAAGAAAGTCTCTCTTTCGGCGGCCGGAGTTCATTTCGGCCGCCGTTTTCGCTGTAGGCCACTCCTCACACTTCCTAACCCAATAGCCGATTTAATACTTCGCGTTGATTTCGGCGTAGCGTTTCCATTTCGCAGGCAGCTCTCCGATGGGAAAGATCGCAGATACCGGGCAAACCGGCACGCACGCTCCGCACTCGATACAGGCGACCGGGTCGATATAGGCAGAGCTTCCGTGCCGATATCAGCTTCGTTCTTTCGGGGATGGATACAGTCGACGGGACATGCATCAACGCAAGTCGTATCTTTGACTCCGATACACGGTTCAGCAGCACGAAAGCCATGAAAACGGCTCCCGCGCTGGGACCTGCCATACGGAACTGGTCTTTAGGGAGCCTACTCCTTCGCAGGAAAGAAGTGAAAGGCGCCGGTCGATGGGCACTATCTAGTGCATCGCCGCCACCATCGCCAGCGTGGCATTCAGATGCCGGCTCATCGCTAAATCGACGATGGTGCCGATCGTCTCGGTATAGGAAAGCCCGGCGGCCTTCGCGGCCATGGCAAATTCCTGCCGGCTCGCTAACCAGGGGTTCGGGTTCGCCTCGATGACGTACACGTCGCCGTTCGGAGCGAGGCGCATGTCGATGCGTCCGTAGTCGCGTAGCTTGAGCGCGCGGTAGGCCGCAAGCGCCGTGTCCGACAGCCGCTGGCGGGTTTTGTCGTCGAGATCTTCTGCAATCTCCGACTTCGTCAGCTTGTAGGCTTCGGTGTTTTTCTCGAATTTTACGTCGTAGCTCGCAATTTTCGGCGTGCCCTCGGGCAGTCGCGAAAGATCGAGTTCGACGAGCGGAAGAACCTGCGCGCGCTCGTAGTTGCCGAGAACGGCCGCGTAGATTTCGCGGCCTTCGATGTACTCCTCGATCAGGGCCGGAGAATCGAATTCGTCCTGAATGTACTGCACGCGCTCCATCATCTCCTTGACGTTTTTGACGACCGAACCGGCATCGATGCCGATCGATCCATCCTCCCACGAGGGCTTCACAATGAGCGGGAAAGAAATGTCGTGCGCGTGCTCGATGCGCCCGCGGTAGGACGTGGCGAAGAACGGAGTCTTGATTCCGTGGAAGGCGAAGATCTTCTTGGCGATCGCCTTGTCCTGTGACAGAAAAATGGAATGCGGGCCGGCGCCCGTGTAATGCATGCCAAGCATGTCGACATAAGCAACGACGTTCATTTCCTTCGTGTCGTCGCCGCCGAACGATTCGGTCAGGTTGAATAGGAGGTCGGCATCGCACTTCGCAAGTGAGTGCAGCGACTGCGGACGGCCGTCGAGTTCGAAGTAGGAAGCTTCGTGTCCGAGCTTCCGCAAGGCTTCGAAAATTTCCTCGCGGTCGGTCTTCTCTTTCTTGACCTTCTTCACGGGCTTGCGGCCGTTCCCGTTGCCGTTTCCGTTAGCGGACTCTTCTTTCGCAGCGGCTGCGACCGGGTCTTCGTTCCACACGTCGTAAAGCAGCGCGATTTTCATTTTTGCTCCGATCATAAGAACTCCTCGGAAAAACAGTTAGACAAGAAGCAGGTTGCCTCTGCCTACGGCTGAATAAACTTCCCTTTCGCTACATACGTCATCGCGAGCGCGGTCGCATAGGCTGTCACTTCGGCCAAGTGCTCGGCGCTGCGAGTTTTGTCGGCGCGCAGATCGAGTTCTCCCGCGCGCTTCTGGATCGTGTCAATCAGCGCTTTGATCAACGGGCGCTGCGCCCCCGTCCACTGCGCGACCTTGTCGATCAGCGGCTTGCGATGCTGATGGAGAAATTCGCTCGCCGCCAGCGCCGTCTTCTTGCGCTTCGAAACCGGAAACAAATCACGGAGATCGGTATCTGGCGTAAGTTCAGTCACGGCAACTTCCTCGCGACCGTTCTGGTGATAAAAGTCGCCCAAAGTTGTTTCCATATCGTCAACCGTGATATCGGCAATGCCGCGGCGGCGCGCCGGATCGGTCTTCGCGAGCTTGCGCGCTAGGCGATCGAGAAAGCGCAGCTTTTCCATCGCGACCCAGCCGCGATAACGTTTGCGCCAGTTCGAGCGCGGCGTGAGCCACACGGCAAACGTCTCGGCAAAGTCTTCGTCGGGATGTTTCTGCGCGTACCATCCCGGCAAATGTCGCACGTAGTCGCGCGAAAACGGCGCGGGACGATAGTTGTCGCGATACGGCCGGCGAAACGGGCCGAAGATTTTCTTCCACTCGGGCTTGTTGTGCAGCTTGTAGGCGTGAACGAAAGCGTGTCCCGCCTCGTGACGCAGATACATCATGATCTCGCGTGCGTCCTCGAGATCATGTGTCTCTTTCTCGAGCTGCGCAAGCGCCCCGTCGGCGAGATAAAACGGAATGCCGATGATGGGCTCGCCCGAAGGACATCCCCACTCGTCGGTGAGATAGCAGGCAGGTCGAAATTTCGCGAGGCCCTTGGCTTCGAGTTCGCGATGGAGCTGCTCGACAAAGCGCTCGACAGGAGAGCCCAAGAGCTTCAACCCCAGCTCGCGGATGGGCGAAGCCAGCATCTTCTGGTACGCGGGTTCAGGTTTCTCAGTATCGTGCACAAACGCTCGCTTACAAATAGTCTGCAACCGCGCGGGCACACACGGAGGGACATATCTCTATAGTAAACAATAGTCGAGAGCAGCGGTGATCGGGAAGTGACTGGGGTAATACCGCAGCAACGAACGAGCAACAGAGCAACACAGGGAACGAAGACGGGTCCGCGGTTCGGATCGCCAGGTGTGGTATCGTACGCACAAATGATTGTGGGGTTTGTTCCCATCCTCCGAAAGTTCGAAACCGGCTGGATTGCGTTTTCGACTGTTCTTCGAGAAAGGTGAAGACATGGCAACCATAGAAACCGTTCCGGTTCAGCGCCCGCAGCCGCAAGACTTGGAGCGCATGATGCAGCTTGCCACTGGCATGGTCCTGAGCGCGGCACTCCAGCCCATTGCTCGGCTAAAGATCGCCGACCTGCTTGCCAGCGGCCCGCTTCCCGTCTCGCAACTTGCCGCCGCCAGCTTCACCAATCAGGACGCTCTCTATCGCGTCATGCGTCTGCTGGCGAGCGTGGGAGTTTTCGCCGAGTCGCCCGGCAAAGTGTTCGCCCTTACGCCCATGTCGCAGTTGATGCGCTCCGATGTTCTTGGTTCCTTGCGCGACATGATTCTCTGGATCAGCAATCGCTTCCACTTCCAGGTTTTCGGCGAACTGGAGCATTCGCTCTCCACCGGGCAGCCCGCCGTCGAAAAAGTTTTCGGAAAACCCGCGTTCGACGTCATCTTCGGAGATCCCGAGATCGCATACGACTTCAACATGGCCATGACGTGCATCAGCCGTCGCATCGCTCCCGCGCTGCTCGAGGTTTACGACTTCTCCGAAATCGGCACGCTCATGGACATTGCCGGAGGACATGGCGCCGTTCTGTGTGAAATTCTCAGCCGCTATCCGAAGATGAAAGGCATTCTCTTCGACGTACCCAATGTGATCGAGGAAGCGAACTGCCACATCTGCTCGATGAAAATGAACGAGCGGTGCCAAACGATCATCGGCGACTTCTTCGAAAAAATTCCGACGGGCGCTGATGCCTACTACATGCAGCACATCCTTCACGACTGGGCTGATGAGCCTGCGCTAAAGATCCTGGCCAACTGCCGCCGCACGCTTGAAGGCCGGGCAAACGGTCGCCTGCTCATCGTCGATAGCGTAGTCCCGGAAACTTCAGACCCTCATCCCGCCAAATGGCTCGACATAGCCATGCTCCTGATGCCCGGAGGCCGCGAGCGCACTCGCCCTGAGTGGGACGCGCTGTTCGCCAAGGCCGGTTTCGAGATCGCAAGAATCTTCCCGATGAAAGCCGCGGAGAGTCTGATCGAGGCGAGGGTGCGAAGTTAAGCGGGCTGGTCGAGAGCTGATTACAATCCTGCCTCACAAGCGTTTCTCGACAAAAAGAAGCGTGGGCAGGAATGCCCGCGCCACATAGTCTTTTCTTGCGAACCCGCGAACGACGCTATTGGATCAGCGTCCCGTTGCCGTTGTCCGGCTCTGCTACTGGCGCGAGTACTACGGCTGCTGCTACACGGTCTCCCGGTTCCAGCGAAAGTAACCGCACGCCCTGTGCGGCGCGGCCCGATTCGCGAATCGTGCTCGAATCCATGCGAATGATTTTGCCGTACTGGCTGATCAGCATGACTTCAGACTCTTCGGTGACCTGCGCGATGGAGGTAACTTTACCGTTGCGCGCTGTCGTCTTTACGTTGATCACGCCCGATCCGCCGCGGCCTTGCAGGCGGTATTCATCTGCGGGAGTACGCTTGCCGTAGCCGTTTTCGGTGACAGAGAGGATGAGCGAACCTTTGAGGGGCAACGTCTCATCGGTCGCAGTCGCCTCCACTCCGGCTTTGGCTTTGATTCTCTCAGCGGCTTCTTCTGCCTGCTTGGCGTCTTTCGGCGTGGTGGCCATGCCCACGATGTAATCGCCCGTGTCGAGGTTCATGCCGCGCACGCCGTAGGCTGGGCGTCCCATGGAGCGGACGTCGGCTTCGTCGAAGCGGATCGCCTGGCCATCGTGGGAAGCAAGGAAGACGATCTGCTCGCCGTCAGTGAGCGTGGCGGCGACGAGTTCGTCACCCTGGTCAATGCCGATGGCGATGATGCCGCGCGACATGACGTGCGAGAAATCCTTGAGTTCGGTTTTCTTAACCGTACCGTTGCGGGTAGCGAAGAAAATGTAGCGGCCTTCCTCTTCCAGGTTGCGGACGGCCAGCATGGTGCGCACGGTTTCTCCGGGCTGCAGGCCGACCAGGTTGCCGATGTGCTTGCCTTTGCCTGCGGCAGTGAGGTCGGGAATCTCATACACCTTCAGCCAGTAGACACGGCCCGTGTTGGTGAAGATGAGAATGTAGGCGTGCGTGGAGGCGATGAACAGATGCTCGACAAAATCCTCGTCGCGCGTCTTCATGCCGGTGCGGCCGGTGCCTCCGCGGCGCTGCATGCGGTAGGTTGAAATCGGCGTGCGCTTCATGTAGCCGGAATGGCTCACCGTAACGGCGACCTGTTCGTCGGCAATCAGGTCTTCGAGCACGAGTTCGGCGGCTTCGTCTTCGATCTGCGTGCGGCGCTCATCGCCGTAAAGCTTCTTGATTTCTTCCAGTTCCTTGATGATGACGCCACGCAGCTTCTTTTCCGAGCCGAGGATGGATTCGTACTCGGCAATGTTCTCGCGCACCTGTTTCAACTCGTTCGAAATTTCGTCGATCGAGAGCTTGGTCAGGCGATGCAGTTGCAGTTCCAGGATGGCATCGGCTTGCCTGGTGGTGAACGGCTTGTCGGCATCCAGTTTGGGCGCGCGCCCGGTCGTGTTGATGTCGATTTTCTTGCCGCCAAAGTAAGCGACCAAATTCTCGCGGGCATCGGCGCGGTTGGCGCTGCCGCGGATGATGGTGATCACGTTGTCGAGATGGTCGAGCGCCGTCAGGTAGCCTTCCAGAATGTGCTCGCGGTCGCGCGCCTTCGTGAGCAGATAAGCGGTGCGGCGGCGCACAACATCGACGCGGTGATCGATGAAGTGCTGAATCGCCGTGATCAGCCCCATTTCCTTGGGCTGGCCGTGCACGATGGCGAGCAGGATCATGCTGAAGCTTTCCTGCATCGCGGTGTGCTTGAAAAGCTGATTGAGCACGATCTGCGCTTCGCAACCGCGCTTGAGTTCGATGACGATGCGCATGCCTTCGCGGCTGCTCTCGTCGCGCACGTCCGAGATGTCTTCGATGGTCTTGTCGTTGACCAGATCGGCGATGCGCTCCACTAGTTTTGCCTTGTTCACCTGGTAGGGGATCTCGGTGACGATGATCGCCTGTTTTTCCTTAGTGACATTTTCGATGGCGGCCCGGGCTCGCATCATGAAACGGCCGCGGCCGGTTTTGTAGGCGTCAAGAATCCCGGCTTTGCCGTGAATAATCCCGTAAGTCGGGAAGTCGGGGCCTTTGACGATTTTCAGAATCTCGGCGAGTTGCGCGCTCGGGTTATTGACCAGCGCGATGGTAGCGTCGACGATCTCAGTGAGATTGTGCGGCGGAATTTTTGTGGCCATGCCCACGGCAATTCCGTCGGAGCCGTTGAGCAAAAGATTGGGAATCCGCGCGGGAAGAACGTCAGGCTCGACTTCGCTGCCATCGTAGTTGGGATGGAAATCGACAGTTTCTTTGTCGAGGTCTTCGAGGAGCGCGGTGGAAACCTGCGCGAGTTTGGCCTCAGTGTAGCGATCGGCCGCGGGTGGATCTCCGTCGACCGAACCGAAGTTTCCCTGACCGAAAATCAGCGGGTAGCGCATGCTCCAGGTCTGCGCCAGACGGACGAGGGCGTCGTACACGGCGAGGTTGCCGTGAGGATGGTACTTGCCCATGACATCGCCGACGATGCGGGCGCACTTGCGGGTGGCGCGGTTGGGTTGCAGCCCCATCTGCTGCATGGTGTAGAGAATGCGGCGATGCACCGGCTTCAGTCCGTCGCGCACATCGGGCAGGGCGCGCCCGATGATGACCGACATCGAATAGTCGAGATACGATTTGCGCATCTCCTCTTCGATATTGACGGGATGAATGTTGAGGGCGCCGGGACCTTGCCCGTCGCCGCCAGGCGGAGGAGTTAACGGCAATTCGGGATTTTGATCGTCAGCCATGGAAGTCAGTTCTCAGTTGCCGGTTGTCAGTTCTCAACCGCAGTCGCGAGCGTTCGCGGAAACGGAACTAGGGGAGCAAAGCTAAAGCTCCCACCGCCAAGCGCCGGCCGTCTCTAAGTCTCTGTATTTAAAGGCGCTTATGTGACTTGCTCGTTTGATAAATTATACCACGTCTGGACAGTTTGACGGGTTTACTTGCTCTATTCGCCGCCTACCGTGAGGCCGTCGATGCGGAGGGTGGGCGATGCGACGCTGCCTCGGAACTCGAGGTCGCTGGCGACCTCCGAGATGCTCTTGAACATGTCTTTCAGATTGCCCGCCACCGTGATTTCTTCCACGGGATAGGCGAGCTCGCCGTTGACGATCCAGAGCCCCGAAGCGCCGCGGGAATAGTCTCCCGTAACAAGGTTGGCGCCGTGGCCGAGGAATTCGGTGACGTATAGGCCGTCTTTGATTTCGCCAATAACCTGTTGCGGAGTTTTCTCGCCGGGCTGGAGAAAGTAATTGCCGGGCCCGATGCCGGGCGTGCCAGCCAGTCCGCGGGCGGCGTTGGCGGTGGTTTCAAGTTTGAGCTTGCGCGCGGTGTAGGTATTCAGAAGATACGACTTGAGGGTTCCGTTTTCGATGACGACGGTGCGACGCGTAGGAATGCCTTCGCCATCGAAGGGAGACGTGCCGAATCCGCCGGGCATGGTCCCGTCGTCGATCACGGTGACGTTGGGGCTGGCGATTTGTTCGCCGAGTTTTCCGGCCAGGAACGACGCGCCGCGGTAGATGGAATCGCCATTCACGCCTTCGAAAATGTGTTCGAGCATGGAGTTGGCGACCTGCGGGTCGAGCACGACGGGCACGTGCGCCGTTTTTACCTTGCGCGCGCCAAGGCGGCGAATAGTACGGCGTGCGGCCTCTTTGCCGACCTCCTCGGCCGAGTCGAGTTTGGCCAGGCTGCGGGAAACCGAATACCAGTAATCGCGCTGCATGTTGCCCTGCTGATCCTGCGCGATGGGAACGGCAGCGACGGAGCAGTAGGAGCGGCGATACTCGCCCAGAAATCCGTGGGAGTTGGAAAGAACTTTGCGGCCGGTGGCGGCGTCGAACGATCCACCGTCGGAATTCTTGAGGCGCGGGTCGAAATCAAGCGCGGCTTTTTCGGCGCGACGAGCGTAGTCAATGCGCTCGGGGCCGGGGAGCGAATAGACGTCTTCGTGGTAGAGATCGAGCGGACCGGGAAGAGCGCCTAGTTTCGAAGCTTCTGGAATTCCGGCGAACGGATCCTCGGACGTGATCTTGGCCAGTTCGAGCGCGGATTTGAGCATGCGCTCGATGCCCGCGGCGGAAAAGTCACTGGAGTAAGTAGAGGCAGCACGTTGTCCAAAGAACACGCGCACGCCGATCGACTTGGAGCCGGACTCTTTCAGAGTCTCGACCTGGCCCAGTCGGACGGTGGTGGAGAATTCGTCGCTTTCGCGGACGACGCATTCCGCGGCAGATGCGCCAGACTGCATGGCGCGGCGAACGACGTCCTGCGCCAGGGAGGCGAGGTCGGAGGCTTGCTTCGGGGTGCTGCTTTCGAGTGTTGTTGTCATTTCACAAATCAGAATCTACCACCGAGGCACCCTTCGGCTTCGCTCAGAGCTGCTCCGACACGGAGAAAAGCAAATTCCAGACTTTTCATTCTCTGGTGCGAGCGACAGAGGATAAGAGGTTGACCCTCTCCGTGTCCCCGTGCCTCTGTGGTGAACACACTTTTACTGCATAAATCCGCCCGCTTCCTTACGGGCGGTGCCACCTACGGTCAGGCGATCGATCTTAATTGTCGGAATGCCTACTCCTACCGGCACGGCCTGGCCGTCCTTGCCGCACGTGCCTACGCCTTCGTCGAGCTTGAGATCGTTGCCGACCATCGAAACGCGCGTCAGCACATCGGGACCGTTGCCGATCAGCGTGGCGCCTTTGATGGGCGCGGTGATCTGGCCGTTCTCAATCAGAT
Source organism: uncultured Acidobacteriaceae bacterium (assembly GCA_963791085.1). Classification (GTDB taxonomy): domain Bacteria; phylum Acidobacteriota; class Terriglobia; order Terriglobales; family Acidobacteriaceae; genus Acidiflorens. The sequence continues at coordinate 791,485 of CAWBQG010000002.1, forward strand.
AGGCCTCGGACGCGGAGAACACGAACTTGCCGTTGGTGATATCGACCTGGCCTCCGCCGAAATTCACGGCATACACGCCGTTCTTCACCGAACGAATAATGTCCTGCGGATCGTCCTGGCCGGCAAGCATGTAAGTGTTGGTCATGCGCGGCATGGGAATGTGCTCGTAGCTTTCGCGGCGCCCGTTGCCGGTATCAGCTAGGCCCATGAGCTTGGCGGAGAGCTTGTCGCTCAAATAGCCCTTGAGAATTCCTTTTTCGATGAGCACGGTTTCCTGCGTGGGCTGGCCTTCATCATCTACGTTCAAAGACCCGCGGCGCCAGGGCATGGTGCCATTGTCGACCACGGTGCATTTCTCGCTGGCAACGCGCTTGCCGATCAGTCCTGCAAAGGCGGACGTCTTCTTACGATTAAAGTCGGCTTCGAGGCCGTGACCTACGGCTTCATGCAGAAGAACGCCGGGCCAACCGGGACCGAGGACAACTTCCATGTCCCCGGCAGGAGCTTCGCGCGCATCGAGCTGCAAAATGGCCTGACGCGCGGCTTCCTTGGCGAAGAATTCAGGAGTTTTCTCTCCGAAGAAAAAATCGAGGGCGACGCGACCTCCGCCGCCGGCCGTGCCGCGGCCGGAAGCACCATCGGTCTTGGCGATGCAGGAAACGTTCAGGCGAGCGAGCGGCTGGGAATCCTCGGCGAAAGTGCCGTCGGAACCGACGATGAGAATGTTACGGAGTTCGTCGGCGTACCCGGCCCGAACTTCCTTAATACGGGGATCAAAGGCACGGGCCGTGCGATCTCCGCGCATGAGCAGATCGACTTTGGAGGTGACTTCGGCATCGACCGAAGGCAAGGCGACCGGGTAGAGGCTGCGCGCTGGATTCTTCTGAAAGCCTGTGACGGTGGTTTTGGCGGGCGCGCTGGCAATGAGCGCGGCCGTGCGCGCGGCGTGAAGAATGCGCGCAGGCGAAAGATCGTCAGTATAGGCGTAGCCGGTGCGCTCTCCGGAAACAACGCGGACGCCGCAGCCCGCCGAGATTCCCTGTGACGCGGACTTGACCATAGACTCGTCGACCATAAGGGAAGTCGACGTCAGGTATTCGAAATAAAGATCGGCGTAGTCGCCGCCCGCGGAAAGGGCGGCGGCCAGGTAGGATTCCAGGTCCTGATGGTTGAGGCCATAGTGATCGAAGAAGAAGCGGTCTTGTTTGGTCACGTTCATTCGATGCTTTCGCCGCTGGAACGACTCTTAGGCTAAGGACATTATCCCACAATGGATTCACTACATTTTTAATGTACGGCCATCACATCCCCCAGTGCGCAATGATCAGAGAATTGCGGCATATGAGCCCCGAGTCTCTCAGCACAATGCTCACCGGCTTTCTCGATGGCACGCGCGCCGGGTCGTATTCAGAGAAAAAGCATTCTATGGCAGAAGTCCTATTGCCGATTGTAGAAGGGCTCGACAGGCTGGCATTCCCGCTCAGCGCCTTGCGTCATTTTAGATCCCGATACACTTCCGCAGCGTGACGAGTTGGCCCAGGTGATAAGCGTTGTGGTCGGCCACCAGCAGCGCCTCGCGCAAGATGGTTTGCCCGTCACCCCATGGCAACTTCGCGAAAATATCTGTCCGCGAATTGGCTACCAGTTGCTCCATGGCACGCAGATTTTTCTTGTAGGCAATCGCGGAGTCCTCCCACGCCTTTTCGCTCGGAGGCGCTTCCGTCGTGGGCCAGTAACCCTCCGGCCAGGATGGCGAGGCGTGGCGTGGGTTGCGGCTGAATTCGAGGATGTCCCACTGTGCAATGCGCATGTGTTCGAGGAGCATCCACGCAGTGTGCGGAAAATTCGCGACTTTGACGCCGGCAAGCTGTACGGGCCAGTCGCCGAGAGCGTGGTCGAAATCTACGTGAGCTCCACCACCGCCGAGAAGGTAGAGCACCTGCTCGCGCACGGATTTGTCGGGCGGCGCGGCGGAACGACGTGCACTGATAGCCAAGCTTTTCTTGGTGGTGGTTCGCTTTTTCGGCGTCGTTTTCTTCTTCGGCATCATTCCTCCCGTGAGTTCGAGATTCCGCGCCGCTGGCGCTTGAGAATGACAATTATCTTAGTCGATTACTTGTACGAATATTTCAGGGCGACTCCTGCGGTGTCACTGGCGTTGATGTGCTGGCTTCCGGCGTCTCTCCCTTATAAACGCGCCCGATGCCGCGAACAATGCGGCGCATCGGCAGCTCGCCTTTTGAGTCGGCGAAGAAAATCTCTCCCTTGCGGGTTCCGCGATAGCACCAACGCTTAAGGATTGCGAGATGCTCCATGCGTTCGAGGGCGCTCGGCGGTTGGGCAGCATCGAAGTCGGCCAGGGCGGCTTGAATGCGTGCTTCCATCGACTGTGTTTTCGTGTGCTCTGCGCCAGAGATCGGAAAAATCAATGGGCCTGCGATGGCGCCGGTATCCACGCGAAACAAGGTCACAGTTTCCGGCGCTGCCGACTGCTGCACAATCAGCGCCCGCATCTGGTCAAGTCGCTGGACGGCTTCGGGCATCTGTTGCAGAACAGGCGCCAGCTTTTCGAGGCGCGTGTGCAGGGCAGCGGCTTCTTCGAAAGCCAGCGATTCCGACGCGCGATCTCGTTCGGCGGCGATCTGGCGCTTCAGCGATTCGCCGCGCGTGTTAAGGAAGTCTTCGACGCGGACGACCTCGGTGCGGTATTCGCCGTCAGTGCAGCCCTTGAAGCAGGGCGCGAGGCACATCTTCATTTCGGAGTAGACGCAGCCGGGAAACTTGGGGTCGGGATGAAGATCGTCGGTGCAGCGGCGCATCTTAAAGAAGTCGAGCGCATCGTTCATGAATTTTTCCGCCGCCAGGCGCGAGGGGAATGGCCCGTAGTAGATGTTCTTTCCGGCGAGGCGGGCGATTCGCGTCGTGACGGAGGCGCGCGGGTACTCGTTTTCCAGGTGCAGCTTGATGAGTGGCGCGAAGCGCAGGCGCAGCCGCTTGATATAGGTCTTGGCGAACGTAGAGCGGAGAACCCGATAGAGCAGGAACCCGGATTCGAAGTCGGAGCCGGTGAGTGAGTACTCGACGGAGCGCACGCGGTCGCGCAGGTTAAGGCGTTTTGTGCGCTCTTCGGGCGGCGAAAGCAGGCGTTCGAGCCGGCGGCGCAGGTTGGCGGTCTTGCTCACGTAAGGTTCGGAGGCGAAGTCGGCAGCGCGCAGCAGGAAGACGGCGGGCGCGGCAGGAAGGAATGCAAAAATCTCCTGGTCGCGATCTGGCGTGAAGTCGAGACGCTCGCTCAGCACAGGTTGATTGTAGTGCGTGCTTCAGATGCAGAGGGAGCGCCGGCTTTCGGGAAGACAAAGCGAGGTACCCGCGTTCGGCGCGGCACGTCTGGTGGCTGCGACGATACTCTGTCATCGGCAGAGTTGTCGAAACCGTCACCGGGCACCCGTTTCCCATTGACTTTCTCGTGCCAGTGAAGAGAATTAGCGATGCCGGTGCTCGCGATTCGATTTTTTCCTTCCCCGGCGATACGCGGGTACCGAATGACTTGTTTCAGGAGATAGCATGAACAAAGCTGATCTGGTTGACCGAATCGCCGGAGCCTGCAACGTCTCGAAGGCGCAGGCGACGACCGCGATCGATACCACGGTGGATAGCATTACCTCAGCCCTTCGCAAGGGCGATCGGGTGGCCCTGATCGGATTTGGCACATTTTCCGTCTCGCAGCGCAAGGCCCGCAATGGCCGGAACCCGCAGACGGGCGCCACGATCAAGATTGCTGCCCGCCGAGTAGCGAAGTTCACTCCCGGTAACGAACTAAAGAAAGTGGTTAACAAAGGAAAGTAAGGGGCCCGCAAAATTAGATTGATGCGAACGGCAGGGGGGGCGGCCCTGCCGTTTTGCTTTTTACGTCTTAGCTCCAGGTTGTCAGCGCTCAGGAAAGCCAAAGCTCCAAACTCCTGAAGAACCACGGCTCGCCTGAAAATCTCGATTCGGCTCACTTCGCGCTAGGATTTCCGACCCACAGAGGTGACAGCGAGAGCAGAACACCGAAAGCCGGAGTTGCTGAATCCTTAGTAACTCCTGTAGAATCTAATGATTGAATTGAGGTAGAACTGAACATGAAACCAGCGATCCATCCCAACTATCACGAAATACGGGTGCACTGCGCTTGCGGCAACGCATTTGTGACTCGTTCGACCCATAAGAGCGACATCAGCGTAGAAATCTGCTCCGCCTGCCATCCATTTTTCACCGGCAAGCAGAAGCTCATGGACACGGCCGGGCGCGTGGAGCGCTTCCGCCGGAAGTATGCCAAGAGCGACGCAGCCAAAGCCGAAGCGGCAAAAGCGGAGACTGCGAAGAAGTAGCTGTTCTTCGTCGGATTTCTCAAAGATCCACGAGTTTGAGGCCCTCGCCCAAGGCGGGGGCTTTCCATTTTGCGTCGAGGCTAGAATAGAGCGATGCGGAAGTTCTGGGACAACTCGGCTGCCAACGCGGGGGGGGGCGCCCGCGCCACACAGTTCCCGGCGGGACTATGCATTGGCTCCGTCGAAATTCGCCCTGCAACCGTCCTTGCGCCCATGGCGGGCGTCACCGACACCGTATTCCGCCGTTTCATCAAGCAACTCGGGGGATGCGGGCTGATCATGACCGAGTTCACATCCGCTGATGGCATGCTGCGCGACCAACGGGTGCGCGGGCGGTATCTGCATTTCTACGAAGACGAGCATCCGATCTCGGCGCAGCTTTTTGGCAGCAATCCCGCCGTGCTGGCCGATGCCGCGCGCATGGTCGAGGACCTGGGTTTCGATCTGGTCGATTTGAATCTGGGCTGTCCCGCGAAGAAAGTGGTGAAGTGCAATGGCGGCTCGGGGCTGCTGCGCGATTTGCCGCTGATCCGGAAGATCTTCGAATCGGTGCGGACGTCGGTCAAGATACCGTTCACGGTTAAGTTTCGCGCGGGATGGAATGACGAAGAAATCGTCTGCGTGGAACTGGCGCGCTTGGCCGAGAATTGCGGCCTGAGCGCGGTCGCTCTGCATGCGCGTACGCGCGAACAGGGCTACAGCGGGACGGCGCGCTGGGAGTGGATCGCGCGGGTGAAGCAATCCGTAAAGATTCCGGTGATTGGGAATGGGGATATTCGCTTGCCCGAGGATGCCTGCGCGATGGTTGCGCAAACCGGCTGCGACGCCGTGATGATTGGCCGGATGGCGCCAGCGAATCCGTGGATCTTCCGGCAGATCGAACAGTATGTGAGTGCTTGCGATCAACACGTGGGGACAGCCGCCCTCGGCTGTCCAACAGAACGAAGCTCAACGACGAAGCCCTACGACGAACCCGCCGAAGCCGACCGCTACCAGATGATCCGGACCTACTTCCAGATGCTGCTCGAAGAAGAAATGCCCGGAGCCGAGGGCAAGATGAAGCAGTTTGCATCCTGGTTCACGCATGGCGTGCCGGGAGGCGCAACTCTGCGCAAAGCGATCTACGAGGCGAAGAGCGGGGTGGAAATCTTGGGGAGCGTCGAGCAGTTTTTTGAAAGCAGATTGCACCCGGCAACGGCCAATACGACATAGCAAAAGTGCTACGCCGGTTTTGTCAGCACCAGCCTTCCCCGTTCCCCCTTTTCCACATATCCCCACGGCGTCTGGTCGTCGTGCGTGAACACCGTCAGCCAGCGCTCGGGAATCGCCCAGCTGTAGTACTTCTTGCGGCTCTCGATGGTTTCGAGCGGGAATAAGTCGAAAGCCATTACCCAAGTAAGATCGATGTGCATGCTCGTCGCAATCAGATCAGAGATGTAGCACGCTTTCCTTCTTGCGCTGCCGCTGCCGCTTTCGACGATCACGGCCTGCATATGGGCGGTGTGGCCGGGGAAAATTTTCACTGAGATACCAGGGACAATTTGGCAGTCTCCCTCAAGCAACTCCATCTGGCCGCTTTCGATCAGCGGATCATAATTGGGGCTCATGTAGCTGATAGCGTCGCGTTCGAGCTGCAGACAGCCGTGCTCCCATTCTCCTTTCTGCACGTAGTACTTCGCGTTGGGGAATGTGGCTACCACCTGGTCTCCCCGGCGGACGGTGTTCCAGCCGCAGTGGTCGAAATGTAAGTGGGTGTTGATGACGATATCGATGTCCTCGGGGGCAAGGCCGGCGGCATGAAGGTTGTCGAGCAGCTTCGCGGGCTGCTTGTAAATCTGGACGAGCCGGTCAGGGAGCTTGTTGCCAATGCCGGTTTCGACTAGGACGTTTTTGTCGCCGGTGCGGATGAGCAGCGAGTTCATGCCGGCGTCGAGACGGTTCTGGTCATCGGGGGTAGCTTTCTTCGACCACATGGTTTTCGGCACGACGCCGAACAATGCGCCGCCGTCAAGGTAGTAAGTGCCGTCGGAAACGACCGTAAGTTCGAAGTCGCCAAGCGTTATGCGATGCATGTGTACAGTGACCTCACGTAGAGACAGCAGCCCTCGGCTGTCCGATTCGCTTACAGCAATGTACGTCCTGGAAACAATCCGGCCTACGCTCCGCTGGACAGTCGAGGGCGGCCGTCCCGACGCGAATCTTGCTCACTTTAATTCCCCATTCCAGAAATCTTCCATCATGTGATAAAGCTGCGTGCGCGTTTCCGGGCCCGAGATTCCGTGTGTCTTGCCCGGATAAACCATCAGACGGAACTGCTTGCCCGCCTTGATCAGCGCGTCGGACATCTGGATCGTATTCTGGAAGTGTACGTTGTCGTCGCTGGTGCCGTGAACCAGCAGCAACGAACCTTGCAGGCGGCCGGCGGCACTGACGATCGAATTGTCGTAGGCGCTGGCGTTGTCCTTGGGAAGACCCAGGTAACGCTCGGTGTAGATGGAATCGTAATCACGCCAGTTCGTCACCGGCGCCACCGAGATGCCGGCCTTGAATCGTTCAGAATGAGTCAGCGCGTAGAGCGTCATGGAGCCGCCATTCGACCACCCCCAGATGCCGGTGCGGGCCGGGTCGAGCTGCGGATATTGGGCATAGAGCTGGTCAAGTGCTGTGAGCTGGTCTTTGAGCTCGACTGCGCCAAACTGGTTGCGGATCGCGGTCTCAAATTTCTTCCCACGATTCGGGGTGCCGCGGTTGTCCACCGAAAAAATCGCGAAGCCTTCCTTTGCGAGGATCTGATGGAAGAACATCCTCTGCTGGTCGGAGTCGCCTCCCCAGGCGTTTTGCACCATTTGTCCCCAGGGACCGCCGTAGGTATGAACGATGAGCGGAATCTTCGCGCCCGGAGCGGCGTTCGGCGGCAAGATGAGATATCCGTAGAGTACCGTGCCGTCATCCGCTTTGAATTCGAGCGGCTTGGGCGCAACCGGATCGTACTCGGCGATGCTGCGCCCTTCCCAGATCTTGTGGCAAGAGCTCGCAGCCGCGGAACTGCCGGGAGCAACGCCAGCCGACGAGCAAACCAGAACGCTCGGCGGCACAAGTGTGGCGGAGTGTGTTTCCACGCAGTACTTGCCGTTGGCCGCGAACGTGACTAGGTCGTGGCCCGGCTCCGAAGAAAGTACCTGCATCCCCGAGCCATCGAGCTTGACGGAGAAGATCTTTTGTTCGCGAGGGTCGTCTTTATTGGCGGTAAAAAATACCGTGCTGGAATTGGCGTCGACCCCTTCGACCGCCAAAACTTCGTAGTCTCCGCTTTCGAGCTGTCGCTCGAGTTTGGCGTCGGCCGCTAGTGGCTCATGCTCGTTGAAACTATAGAGATAGATGTGCGTGTGGCCGTCGCGCCAGCTTGTCCAAAGGAACCGATCGCCGGATGGAAGGACGCGGAAGTCGTCATTGACATTGACCCAGGCGTCGGTTTCGGACTCGGTGAGCACTTTTCGCGTTTTTCCCGAGTGCGCTTCGATGAAGTAAAGGCCCAGTTCATTCTGCTTTCGATTCAGCACCTCGGCCCAGGCCCAGCCCTCGCGGATCCAGCCAAAGCGGGGGACGTAGGTGTCGTCGTCATCGGTGAGTTTGATCCAGCGCGGTTTGCCTCCGTCGCTCGAGACGACTCCCAGACGCACAGCGGGGTTGGGGTCGCCGGCCTTGGGATATTTTTCTTGCTCGACGTGAGGATGCGTGGGGATCCAGTCTGTGATGGGGTACGTGGGCACGCGGCTCTCGTCCATTTGCAGGAAGAGAATGTCGTGGCCTTCCGGCGACCAGAAGTAGTTGCTGCGCACGGCCAGTTCCTCGCCGTATACCCAATCGACTTCGCCGTTCAGTACCTCGTCCTCGGTCGTGCTGCAGTCCTTGTTCTTGTCTTTGTCCTTGTTCCTTTCTTTTTCGGGCTGAATGATCAGCCGCTCTTCCCGTTCTCCCGAAACCGGCCGCACATAAAGGTTGTGCTTGCGCACATAGGCAAGGCGCTTGCCATCGGGAGAAAACTTCGGATCATCGCTGGGATCGGGCGATGAGGTCAGCTGGACGCCAGTGCCGCTGTCGAGGCTGTAATACCAGAGCTGGCCGTGGGAATCGAAGAGCAAGTGCTTCGAGTCGGGCGACCAAAGGTAAGCCGCAACGCGATAGCGAGTGTGCCGCTCTTTCTCGCGCTCGTCGTGAATGGAAGATGTGGGCGGGGCGAGTTGAGAAAGTTTCATCTCGCTGACCAGAATTTTCTTCTCGCCGGTGGCGGCGTCGACGTACCAGAGTTCGCCGTGTTCGCCGGAATCGTCGCGCTCGACGAAAGAGACTTTGGTGCCATCCGGACTCCACTGGATGGTTTCGGGAGCGCGGCCGATGAGGCCACCTTCGCCGAAAACCGCTTCGAGGGTGAGCTGCCTGGGCACGGACGTCTGCGCGACTCCGGCGGAGACCAGGAAGAAAGCGACGAGGGAAGCGGCGAAAAGACTTTTCACGAACGCGCTCCGATTCAGCCTAAGTTCAGCCACAATATCAAGCTGCGGTCGAAACAGAAAGTGTACAACGCGAGTTCGTCTCTCCGGGATAAGCGAATGAGAGAAATAGCCCAAGTGGGAAAGAGGCGAGTCTTTGCAGCCCGAAGCCGCCATCGCCGCCAGCGAAACCGCGGCCGTCTTCGATGCTCAAAATATCGAGTGCGATCGCTGTCTTTCACGCTCGCCTTAGCACTCCCGGCTACCACACTTTGCACATCTTATCGGCTGCCGACACCATCGGCTGCCCAGCTTTGCACCGGAAGGCCTGCTGAAACTCTGTCATATTTACGACCACCCCGTTGATGCGGTACTGCGCCGGTGAATGAGGATCGGTCATAGCGCGCATGCGCAGGTCCTCGGGACGCTCGTTGGCGCAATCCCACTGTGCGAATCCGATAAAGAAACGCTGTTCGGGCGTCAGACCATCCACGGGCCGCAAGTGCATGTCTTTCGTCTTGTCTTGCCATGCCATGTAAGCCAAAATTTCGCCGCCAATATCCGCCACATTTTCGCCCAGCGTCAGCTCTCCGTTGACGTGAACATCATCCACTGCGACATAAGCTGAATATTGGTCGTCCACGCACTTTGTGCGTGCGTCGAATTTCTCGCGGTCTTCCTTGGTCCACCAGTCTTTCAGATTGCCGTGGGCGTCGAACTGGCTGCCTTCATCGTCGAAGCCATGTGTGAGTTCGTGTCCGATTGTTCCGCCGGTGTTGCCGTAGTTCGGCGCGTCGTCCATTTTGGCGTCATAGAGCGGCGGCTGCAGAACTCCCGCGGGAAAGTTGATGTCGTTCATCTGCGGGTTGTAATAAGCATCCACAGTCGGAGCGGAAATATCCCACTCTCCGTGATCGACCGGCTTGCCGATCTTGTTGATATCGCGCCGGGTCTCGAACTCGTGGGCGCGCCGAACGTCTCCGGCGAAATCGTCGGGCGTGATTTTCACGGAACTGTAATCGCGCCATTTGTCGGGGTAACCGATCTTGTTGCGGATGCCGGCCAGCTTGGCCAGAGCCTGCCGCTTGGTTTCCGGGCTCATCCAGTCGAGCGCGCGAATGCGCTCGCCCATGGCGGTCTCGATTCTTTGTACCATGTCGAGGGTGCTCTGCTTGAGTTCGGGCGAAAAGACCTTGGCTACGTATGCCTGTCCCAGCGCTTCGCCCAGGCTGTAGTCAGTGTATTGAACACACCGCCTCCAGCGCGGCTGCATCTCCTTCGCTCCCCGCAAATACTTGCGATAGAACTCGAAGTTTTCGGTAACGAATTTCGACGAAAGATACGGAGAGGAAGTATCGACCACGTGGAACCTGAAATAAGTCTTCCAGTTTTCTACCGGTTCGGAGGATAAAAGCGTATTCATCTCCTTGATGAACTCGGGCGCATCCACGTTGAGAACCTCAAACTCGGGATACTGGAGCTCGCGGTAATAGGCCGGCCAGTCAATGTTCGGCGCCAGTTGCGCGAGTTCGGAGACCTTCATCTTGTGCACCAACTTGTGAGGATCCCGCCGGTCTACGCGCGTAAGCGAAGCTTGAGCCAGAGCAGTCTCCATGCGCAGAATAGTCTCCGCATTTTTCTTCGCCGCATCCGGGCCGTCGCCGGCCAGTTCGAAAACCTTCTGCACATGCTGCACGTAGCGCTCGCGGATTTCTTTCGACTTGGCGTCGGTCTTGGTGTAGTAGTCGCGGTCGGGAAGCCCGATGCCGCCCTGATCCACGTCCGCGATCACCTGCTCCGAGTTGTCTGGATCCTGCGTGGATCCGGCCGCAAAAAGCATGGGACTGGAATAGGAATACCCGCGATAGGTGAACTGCAGGCGTGCCACCAGCGGCGTGAGCTCTTTCACCGACTTGATGCGCGCAATGGAATCGAGCTGAGGCTGCACCGGCGAAAGGCCTTGCTTTTCGACCGCGGCTTCGTTCACGCAGGCTGCGTAGAAGTCGCCGGTCTTTTGCTCGACCGGGGTGCGCTGTGGACTCGCTTTGGACGCCTGCTCCAACATGCTGCGCAGAAAATTCAAATTGTCCTCATATAGCTTGCCGTATACCGACCAGGAAGTCTGGTCGGGCGGGATGGGATTCCTCTTCTGCCATCCGCCGCAGGAGTAGTGATAAAAATCCACGCAGGGATCAACCGATTTATCCATGGAACTCAGATCGAGACTCGGTGAGTAAGGCAGGTCCGCCGCAGACGAAGAGGCGTTCTGAGCAAGCGCGGCACAGGAAAACAGCGAGATTGCGAGCACAAAGCTGGAGACAATTCTATTCATATGGGTTTTCGACGGCTGAAATACAAAGGTGTGAGCAGGTTATATTAACTCAATCCAGGCCATGCGGGCTTCGGCGGCGCTGGTAGTGGTGCTTTAGTGTGCCATGACCCCACTACCGCGGCGCTGTTTACGTCACAGGAATCTGCATTTTGTGCCGGGCACGACAACCGGGCCTCGCCCCAACGTCGGCGAAGTGCCCTTTAATCGCCGCCGGCCGCCCTCTCGGTACTGACCAAATGCGTGCGTCCGCAGCGGCCTTAACAGCCTTCGAAATTGCGGTTGCCGGTGGACGGCCACCGCCTGCCCGGCCGCAGAATGTCAGGATTCATTCCTAAATACATTGAGCATGTACCCAATCGAAGGGCGCACGAGTCACCGGCCGTGGGGTTTCTGAAAGCCGGGTATTCTCGCGACTTTCGGTTATCATTTACATGGTGAATTCGAGGATTTCTAGATGATCAACAACAAGCGCATTGCCGTGGTGTTGCCCGCATATAACGCGGAAAAAACGCTGGAAGCCACGGTACGGGAGTTGCCCGACATCGTGGATGCATGCATTCTGGTGGACGACCACAGTTCCGATCAGACGGTGGAAGTCGCGCGCCGGCTAGGCTTGCAGTATTTCGTTCACGACCGCAACTACGGGTATGGCCGCAACCAGCAGACCTGCTATCGGGAAGCTTTAGCCGCGCGTGCCGATGTCGTCATCATGGTGCATCCCGATTATCAATACACGCCGTTGCTCGTCACCTCCATGGTCAGCATGATCGCTTTCGGCGTTTACGATGTGGTGCTCGGGTCGCGCATCATCGGAGGCACGGCGCTCCGCGGCGGCATGCCATTTTATAAGTACGTCGCGAACCGCCTGCTGACTGCCTTCGAGAACATGTTCCTCGGAGTCAAGCTGTCGGAATATCACACCGGCTACCGCGCTTTTAGCCGCGATGTCCTCACCACGCTCCCGCTGCTCGAGAACTCCGATGACTTCGTCTTCGACAATCAGATGCTGGCGCAGTGTGTGCATTTCGGTTTCCGAATCGGCGAGGTCTCCTGCCCGACCAAGTATTTTGAAGAGGCTTCCTCCATCAACTTCCGGCGCAGCGTGCAATATGGATTCGGCGTGCTGGCGACCACAATGCAGTTCGCCCTGCAACGTTGGGGTTTGGTGAAATACTCGATGTTCAGCGAACGCGGCCGGCGTCTGGAACGCCAGTATTATGAAACTGGCGTTGCCAACAGCCCGGGAGCTTAATGGCGTCGGAGTCTTCGGGCGGGAAGCTCAGGCACAGGCGATCCGATCGTTCTCCCACTGTCGTTAATTCTCTAAGGATCAAGGCATGAAGTACCATTCTGCGGCCAGGACCCTGTTGCTTCTTGCGGGGGCGACTCTGTTCGCCTTCCTGGTGCAGGGCTACCACCCGGGGGTGGAGGACGACGGCGTTTATTTGGCGGCTATCAAGAAAGATCTGAATCCGGCGTTGTATCCCTACGACGCCGACTTCTTCCGGGTGCAACTGCAGGCGACCATATTCGACAAACTCATTGCCTATTCGGTGCGTCTCACGCATCTGCCCGTGAGCGTGATGGTTTTACTGTGGCAGTTCATTTCGATCGCCTTGATTTTGTGGGGGTGCTTGCGTATCGCCCGCCGGGTCTTCGTAGAGTCGCATGCGCAATGGTCAGCGGTGGCACTCGTTGCCGCCTTACTCACACTTCCGGTAGCCGGTACCGCACTGTACCTTGACGATCAATATCTTCATCCGCGGTCTCTTGCCACTGCCGCCATACTGGCGGCGATCGTGGCTGTGATGGACCGCCGCCGGGTCCTGGCAGGATTTCTTCTGGCGCTGGCTTTCATAATTCATCCGCTCATGGCCAGCTTTGGCATTTCGTATTGTATTTTCCTTTGGTGGCACGCCGAAGAGTCATCGATTTCGTTCGCTGCAATCGCGCTTCCATTAAGGTGGGTTTTCCAGCCCACCTCCCCGGCTTGGCAACAAGCCGCTAACACACGCAACTATTACTTTCTGTCGCGTTGGCACTGGTACGAATGGCTGGGTGTGATTGCTCCATTGTGCTTGTTGTGGGGGATCTACCGACTTGCCCGAAAAGAGGGCTCCATGGTCCGGGCGCATGTGGCCCTAAGGCTGGCGTTGTTTGGTATTTTCCAGCTCGCCGTTGCCGTTGCCATCATGCTTCCATCCAGCCTCGACAGGCTGAAGCCGTTTCAGCCCATGCGGTTTCTGCACCTGCTCTACTTGATCTTTTTCTTGCTCGTAGGAGGACTCATCGGGCAGAGGATATTGGGCCGGCACTGTTATCGCTGGCTGCTTTTGTTTGTTCCACTGAGCCTCGGGATGTTCTGGGCGCAGCGTCAGACGTTCTCCGCCACTCCGCATGTGGAATGGCCTGGCGCGAAGCCCGGAAATGCCTGGGTCGAAGCTTTTGAGTGGATTCGACAGAGCACGCCTCCCGATAGTTTGTTTGCCTTGGATCCCTATTACATGGAGCTGCCGGGAGAGGATTTCCATAGTTTTCGTGCCCTGGCGGAGCGCAGTGCGCTGGCCGATTACGTGAAGGACGCATCGGTAGCGACCCAGGTTCCAAGTCTGGCGGTGCGCTGGAAGGAAGAAGTGGACTCCCAGACAGGGTGGAAAAATTTTCGAGCGCAGGATTTTCGACGGCTCCAGAGTTCATTTGGAGTGAACTGGGTGGTACTGGCACGGCCGGGAGTGAACGGACTGGACTGTCCTTACCAGAATAGTCGCGTTCTGGTATGCCGCTTGAAGTAGCGTGCCGTGCGGCGGGTTTTTCGTGAAAAACAGAGTGGAACGCGATGGTGGGTTAGAAACCCGTACGGTACAATCTATCTTATCTCTTGATTTCAAGCGCAGTTATGACTTCAACCACGATTGGAGCGGCTGGCTCCAGCACAAATGCCGATGAGTTCAATCCTGCTCGTGAAAGCAGAACGACTTGAGCACAGGCGAGCAAAGTCATTTGGCTATCGAGTATCCCGGATCGACGTTCCCAGAGATGCACCCGATCGCCCTTGACCGGGGACGGTGGGCAGTTCGCTTGCTCTGGCTGGGGGCGGCGTGCGCGATCGTGGGGATGGCGGTTTTCCTGCCCTTCGCCTGGGATGCCAAAGTCTATCTTCTAGCGCTTCGGCAATACCACGCCTATGTCAGCGGACAACTGAGTTCTTCGCTAGCGTATTCACCACTGTTTATGATTCCTGCGCTGGGCGTGGCGAGGCTGCTCCCTCTCTGGCTGACGATGGCGATCTTCGGCGCCGCGTACTTTTCCGGATGGTTGGTGCAGCTATGGGTGGGAATGCAGTTTGCGACCCCGGACGAGCGCCGGATTCTACGCTATGTGGCTCCAGTCATCGCGTTTTTTCCCGGACTGCTGATCAACGACGTAATTGTTTCGGGCAACCTGGCGTACATTCTGTATGGCCTGATGCTGGCGGCTGCGGCGTTGGGCTGGAAGCGCGGCCGCTGGATCTGGTTCTACGCGGCGGTGCTGTTGGCGGCCTGCGTCAAAGTGCATCTGTTGACGATGCTGGCGATCCCATTGCTGTGCGGGAAGCGTCAATGGCTGCGTACCATCATTACCGGAGCAGCCGGTCTGGGGCTCTATGCATTGCAGTTCAGGATCTGGCCTCAGGCCTTCCAGGTGTACCTGAACTCTCTTCAGGTAATGTCGCAGATGAGGCGCGACTTTGGATGCGGGCCGGCAGGCAATCTGGCGCGCGTACTGCAGATCATGGGCGTGCCTTACGAAAGGCCTTCCATCTTGTTTTATGTGGCTTACGCGGTGGCGATGTTCCTGACGCTGCTCTGGCTCTCCCGTTTGTATCGCGAGGGAAGAGTCTGCTTTGCGAGTTGGGCGCCGGTGATGCTGCTGGGCGTGGTCCTGCTGAATCCGCGGATTCTGACCTATGACGTTGCCGCGGTGTCACTGCCGATGGCGTTGGTGGCATGGCGCTCCCTGCGCGGCGTTGGGCGGACGTCCCGCATGCCAGTCCTGATTGGATTCGCAGTGCTGCTATTTGCCCTGAATGTCTTTGTCGAGGCCAACGAAGATTGGGTGACCATGCTGCCGGATGCATGGAAATACCTGGAGATGGTGCTGATGCTGGGAATTTTTGGCGCTGGTGTCCGAAGCCTGCTGCGAGAGGCGTCCAATGACCCGGAGCTGAGTCCAGATCCGAGCCTGATATCCCCTGAATCCGAGGTGGTTTCGTTCGATTATGTAGATGCCTGAGCGAAGAAGCCGCCGACGCTTGCGGGCTAACATCTAACTACCCATGTCAACCGAGACGACACTGCCACCCAAAGTGCAACACAAGCCCAGATTGGTGGTCAGTGAAATCGTCACCTTTGCCTATGACACCTTCATCAGCAACAAGGTCCGCTTCACGCTGACCGCGCTCGGCATGGCCATTGGCACCGCCTCGCTCATCTTGGTGGTCACGATCGGGATGACCGGAAAACAATACATCCTCGGCCAGATTCAGGGCATCGGCGCCAACTTGATTTATGCCACATACTCCAGCGGAGGACAGCGCATCACGGTTGCGTTCGATGATTTGACGGTGGAAGACCTTGCGGCGGTGCGGGAACAGGTGCCGTCGGTGGTGGCCGCATCCCCGTTTGTGACGCTCGGCGATCGCATCAGCGTGGGCAACGGCAAAGAGCAGGACATCCTAGTCCTTGGCGTCTTCCCCGAATATCGCCAGGTACGCAACCTGGTGTTGCTGGCGGGGCGGTTTTTTGACGAGCAGGACTCGCAGGGGCACAACAAGGTCGGCGTCATCACCGAGAAACTGGCGTTAAAGCTGTCCCGAACGGTAGACGGCACAGTGGGCCAGGTGATCAAACTGAACGGTCTGCCCTTTACTGTGATCGGGGTGTTCAAGGAACGGGTAGAGACGTTCGGGCAGTCCGAAGTGGAGGAGAACACGATGGCGATCCCTTATTCGGTGAGCCGTTTTTTTCTGCCCTCCAATGCAGTCCGGCAGATTTACTTTTCGGTGGCGAGCGCGGATGAAGTGGCGGCAGCGACCGCCCAAATCAAACGGGTGCTGCAGTCGCGGCATCGGCCGGAGTCGGTCTACAACGTCGAGAACCTGACCCAATTGCTGAGTGTGGCCGATAAGACAGCGAACACCCTGACCGCTGTGCTGCTCGCCGTCTCTCTCGTGGTGTTGCTGGTGAGCGGCATCGGAATCATGAACATCATGCTGGCGACGGTGAGCGCGCGCATTCGCGAGATCGGTATTCGCAAGGCGATGGGCGCAACCAATCGCGAAATCCTTTTTCAATTCTTGTCCGAGGCAATTTTGATTTCACTGATCGGCGGCGTGGTCGGCATTATCGTCGGTCTTGCCATTCCATTTTCCGTCCGCTTCTTCACCGAATTCCGCATTCCGATTTCGGGCTTGTCGGCCGTGATTGCGATTGCCGTCTCGTCGCTGGTCGGGATTATTTTCGGAACGATCCCAGCGACGCGCGCGGCGCAACTCGATCCGGTTGAGAGCCTGCGGTACGAATGAAGGACCTTTCCCCCTCCCCCGTACCGCTGCCAACCCATCGGAACCGTAGAGGCACTCATTTGGCTCGCTCTGGGCAACAGGGAGTATTGCGACTACAATCGGCAGCCGCCCCTGAGTACATGCACCTCAGTACTTGGCACGGTCGTAACCGGCCAACTCCCGCCGAATCGTTGACTTGAGTTCCGGGACAAGGTACTTTCGCCTTATCTCTTCATTTAGTTGGCGAAGGACTACGCTTGCCGCGGAAAATTTTGCTCGCCGATGATAGTGTGACCGCCCAGAATATGGGGCGCAAGATCCTGGTCGACGCCGGGTACGAAGTTGTCACGGTCAATAATGGTTCGGCCGCGCTCAAGCGCGTCAACGAATCGAAACCTGATCTGGTCGTCCTCGACGTCTACATGCCCGGCTATAGCGGCTTGGAGGTTTGCCAGCGTCTGAAAGAAGCTTCCGAAACGGCGCATATTCCAGTCCTGTTGACGGTGGGAAAACTGGAGCCGTTCAAGCCCGACGAGGCCCGCCGTGTCCGCGCCGATGCTCACATCGTCAAGCCTTTTGAGGCCAGCGAACTGCTGAGCGCGATCGCCCACCTCGAAGACTGCCTGGTGCCCTCGGCGGCCGAGTCGCGATTGTCCCGGAAAACTCCCAGCGAGCGGCCCGGTGGCGATACCAGCTGGAAGGACCGTCTGCGTTTCCCTGCGCAAAAGAAAAAGGATAAGAAAGAAGCAGGAACCGAGCCGGCCGATGCCACGGAGAACTTCCACGACTTCCGCGGAGGAAAGGCCAAAACAGCTGAATCGTCAACAGTGGCCAAGCCGGCCCATGCCGGCCGGGAATCCGCCCCGGCCCCCGATATCCCACCCGGCATCACAGCGGATGAGTTGGACGCGCTCAGCGCGGCCGCGGCCAATTTGGATACTGCAACACCCGCCGAGACGATAGCGCCGGCAGTGGAGACATCCGGCCCGGCGCAGGAGATTGCCAGCCGCGAAGTCGTGAATACCGCCTTGTTCGCACAGGAATCTGCCCCTATTGATCGCGCGGATGAGCCGATTTTCGCCGTTCTCCCCGCCGCCGACGAAAGCCTCGAGGCGAAGGCAGTCGAGACGACCGCTTCGAGCGCCGCCGCTGAACAGGTCGAAGCAAGGGCGGGACAGTCCGGCGTTGAAGAATCCAGAACTGACGAGTCAAGAGCTGAGGAACCCAGAGTCGAGGAATCAAAGGTCGAATTAGCCGAGGCCGAGACAGCCAGGATCGCAGCAACGCAGATCGAAGCAACCGGGACCGAGTCCGTAACGACCGAACCGACAACGACGGGCGAGCCTGCCGCATATCCGGCTTTCGAGCCGACGAACTCCGTCGAGCCCGTGGTTCCTGCTCCAACTGAGGTTACCCTGCGCGAAACTGCCGAAGCCGAAGGCCCTCCGCCCAGCGAGGAAGAGTTGGCGCAGGCGTTGCGATTGCTGACTCCGGCGACCGGATCTGCCGATCCGGCCGTGCCTTCGCGCGAAAACCTGGTGGCGGCCGGCCTCGTGCTGGCCCAAGAAGCGGCCCGCGCAGCCTCCTCTTGGATCGCCGAACCGGTACCGTTGTCCCCGGAAGAGGAATCGATATCGCTCGAAGCGGAAATGTTCGGCACGTTTGCGGCCGGGTTTGCGGGAGAAGTCGCGTCACCGCCGGTCGCCAACCAAGTCCCAACCAGCGCCGAGCCAATCGAGAGCCCCACGGCCGAATTGGCAAGTCCCGGTCAGGGCTCCATGGCGGAGTCGGTCCCACCGGCCGTTTCGGAATCGATTGCCGAATCCGTTCCCGAATCCACTGTCGAGGCAATCCTCGAACCGGCGGCGACAGATACCGTGGAAGCCAACGAACAAAATCTTCCTGCAACCTTGGCGGACGAATCGGCTCAGGAGCAGGCTCCAGCCGCAACTTTCGCGGATGCCATGTCACCGCACAAAATCGAAATAGCATCGGTAGCGCAAGCCATCGACACGGACGCGCCCAGCGCCGAAGCTGCGACGCCCGCCGAGTTTGCGCACAGGGAATCGAGTCCTGACGCGGGAGGGCAACCAGACATGGGCAATCGCGGCACACAGAGATCCGGCAAGTCAGGCGGGCGCAAGAATGGACAGCCAGCCGCGGAAGAGCCGCTCGTCGAAGCAATCGAAAGTCAACCCGGCCTGGAAGCTCCGAAAACAATGGCCGCAGCTGCAGCCGCCAATGGCGCATCCACGACAGCGCCCGATGCCAGCGCCATCGCCAGCATCGTAGAAAGCGTGCTCGCCGATCTTCGTCCCAAAATCGTGGAAGAGATCACAAGAAAGCTGTCGGGCAAGTAGCGGCTCACCGCCTGCATCGTTTTGAAAGGGCGCGAAAAGCGATATTTCGCTTTCGCATGCCACGCCTTCAGAGCGCGCAATCCGAAGGCTGCCGCTCTCGGGCCGTAAAAAATGCGGGCTCAGTCCCTTGGAAATTTCTCGTAGAGAGCCCAATCGGCGCCCCCGAAAAACCCCACCCCTCACCCGCTTCGCCCAGAGCTGGATTTGGCCCATTTCACACCAGCCAGACCCCAGAAACCTACGTCTTAAGCCGCTTTTCGGGGGTACCTTTTCGAGAAACCGCATAAAATCTGCACAAAATGCTACTTTTCCACAGCTGAGTGAGTTAGTATGCGGTCGAAATCAGCATTCCAAGCAAGCTTCCCGAAGGAGGAATTCATGGCTTCTGGTATGACCAAAACTCAACTGACCCGCCACCTGGCGGAAAAGCTCGGCACCAACAACAAAACGGCCGCGACATTTCTGGAGCATCTGGCCGACACCGCGATTAAAGAAACCAAGAAAAACGGCGTATTCGTCGTGCCCGGACTCGGCCGCCTCGTGAAGGCGCATCGCAAGGCTCGCATGGGCCGCAACCCGCAGACCGGCGAACCGATCCAGATCAAGGCGAAGACGGTTGTGAAATTCCGCGTGGCGAAAGCCGCGAAAGACGCGATCGCCCCCAAGAAGTAATGTGGCGCGGACGCTCCTGTCCGCGAAAATTCCGCAAACGAGAGAAGGCCGGCCCAGCGCCGGCCTTCTTATTTGCGCATTGTTATTCCTCGCACCCTCAAACTTTCAGTGCGATCAGTTCGCCGCGCACGTCGTTTCCCTCGGCTACCAGTTTCCCCACACTTACCGGCAGATTGAACCGTCGCGGCCCGGCGCTGCCTGGATTGAAATACAGCACACCGTTCCTCTCTTCCATCCTGGGGCGGTGACTGTGACCGTACACCACCACCCGAATCCCCGCCGCTTCCGGCTTCAAATCAAGCGCGCCCAAATCGTGCAGCATGTAAATCGTCATGCCTCCCAGTTCGACGCATTCCGTTTCCGCCAGCGTGTGCGCCCAGGGCTCGACGTCCATGTTGCCGCGGATCGCAGTCACGGACGCAATCCGCGCCAACTCCGCCAGCACTTCCGGGGCTCCAATATCGCCCGCATGCAGAATATGATCGGCGCCGCCCAGCGCCGCAATCACTTCCGGGCGAAGCAGCCCGTGTGTGTCCGAAATGACGCCGATGACCATAAGCGCAAACTCCATTTCACCACGGAGCAACAGCGACATGCAGAAAATCAAGAAGGGGTTCCCGCCGTGTCTCGGTGGTCAATGGCCTGCATTCCGCCGGTTCTTGCCCCCATTCATCACAAATCCGCGGTCGAATGCTCACAGCCCCCTCATCCGGCTCCCGCTATACTGCCAGCAATGTCCCACGCATCCACCCAGCTGCTCCAGCCCGATCTGCTCGAGCCGTTGCGCCGCTACTGGGGATACCACGAATTCCGCCCCAAGCAGGAAAGCGTCATTCGCAGCTTGCTCGCCGCGCGCGATACCTGCGCGGTCATGCCGACCGGCGGAGGCAAGTCGCTCTGCTATCAACTGCCTGCGGTGGTTTCCGGAAAGACTGCCGTGGTCGTCTCGCCGCTGATCGCACTCATGCAGGATCAGGCCGCGCAGCTCGCGCAAATGGGCATTCCAGCCGCTGCCATTAACAGCTTTCAAAACGCGACCGAACGTCATTACGTAATGGCGAACGCGCGCAAAGGCGACTATCGCCTCATCTATCTCTCGCCCGAGCGCCTCGCCGCCGAAAATACCTTCGATTGGCTAGCCAACGTGCCTGTCGGATTTTTCGCTGTTGACGAGGCGCATTGCATCTCGGAATGGGGACACGAATTCCGTCCCGATTACCGTCAGCTCAGCCGTCTGCGCACGCGCTTTCCCGGCATTCCCATCGCCGCTTTTACCGCCAGCGCCACCCGCCAGGTGCGGCACGACATTCTGAAACAGTTGCAGATGCGCGATCCCGATCTCTACATCGCCAGCTTCCACCGCAAGAACCTCAGCTACATCGTGCACGAGTGTGACCCGCTGACGCAGCTCGAACTCCTCGAATGCGCGCTGCGTTACTACAACGACGGCAACGTCATCGTCTACGCGCCTACCATCCGCCGCGTGGAAGAGACCGTCGAATTTCTCGAAGAGACTGGCATCGCGGCAATTCCCTATCATGCCAAAATGGAAAATTCCATGCGCCGCCAGAATCAGGAGCGCTGGATGTCCGATGAAGTTCGTGTGCTGGTCGGCACGATTGCCTTCGGCCTCGGCATCAATAAGCCTTCCGTGCGCGCCGTGATTCATCTCTCCCTGCCGAAATCGATTGAGCAGTATTACCAGGAAGCCGGGCGCGCCGGACGCGATGGGCGCCCAGCCGATTGCGTGCTTCTCTGGCAGAAGCGCGACCACGTGCTGCTCGAATATTTCATCGGGAAAATTGAAGATGAAGCCGAGCGCGAGCGGTCCTGGGAGCGTAAGCGCATCATCAGCCGCTTCGCGGATTCCAAAGCTTGCCGCCATCGCCAAATTTGCCTCCACTTCGGCGAGTCGCCGAAATGGGACCGTTGCGGCGCCTGCGACAATTGCTCCGCGAAGCCCGACTGGCTCCAGGATCGTCCTGGAAAGGACCAATCGCGTTTGCCTGCCGGCGCTCCCGCTGCTCGCCGCAAAAAGCTCGCGCGCTTCGTGCCGGCAGTCGATTTCCTTCGTCCAGCTGCCGGGGCACTTGCGCCCGATTTCGATCCAGCCCTGGCCGACTTTCTCCGCGAATGGCGCCGCTCCATCGCCCGCGAAAACAAGATTCCCGCCTACGTCGTCTTGCACGACAGCACGCTCGAAGAACTCTGCCGCCGCCGCCCAAAGACGCGAGCCCAGCTCATGCAGGTTCCCGGCATCGGCGAGCGCAAAGCCGACGTCTACGGCGCGGAAATTCTTCAGGCCCTCCGCAATTTTGCGGGCGGGGCGCGGGCCGCGCCCGCCGCGCCCAAAGAACTGACTCCCGGCGAAGAGACGCTGCGTTTGCTGCAGCAAGGCCGTACCTTCGAAGAGATCGCCCGCCTTCGCGCCCGTCAGCTCTCCACCGTAGTTGGCACGGTTGCCAACCTGATCGAAACCGGCCACGTGAAGCTCGATCCCAAATGGATTTCTCCCGACGCGCAGCCGCTGATCGAGTCCGCATGCGTGACCAAAGGCGTCGAACGCTTGCGCGACATCAAGGATTCCGTCCCGCCCTACGTCAGCTTCAACGACATTCGCCTGGTCGTGGCCAGCCTGCGAGCCGAAAACAAGATAGAGCCGAAGCCGGCCTGAAGACCGGGGCAAAGAGCAATTGCAGCCAGACTCAGGAAAAGCAACATCTCGGTTACCCAAGTTACGGCATAACAATGTGTCAGATGTTGCAAAGAGCGGGCCTCACCCGTGACAATTTGAAAGCTCCCGTTAACCATGAGGTCGGAAATGAAGAAGAAGACATTGCTGGCATTGTTTCTCTTTTGGGCCGCTGTTGAGTTGCCCGCTCAAACCGTAGTTCAAGAGTTTTTCGACATCAGTAACAGACCGGCTCCGACCGCCGATATGGATCTTCCCAAGCCGACCCTCAAGGGCAGCGTTCTCATCGCCATGCCCGGTCCTTTGTCGTCCAATATCAAGGCATTGAGCATTACCGACAATGCGCCCGGTGGAGGCAACACGTACAAACAGGTTCCCGGCGCTTTAAGCTCCTGCGGCACGAACCAGTCTCTCGACATCTGGTACTGCGAAAATTGCAAAGGCGGCGTAACCGAACTCAAGTTTCATTTATCGGGTGCCGTCAGGATGAGCATTAACAACTTTATTGAACTTTCAAACATGCGGCCGTCCGCTGTACTGGATGGTACCGGCACGCACCTGAACGACGGAACCAGAGCGGAAGCAGGTTCCGAGGTTGGCCCAGCTATAACGACAACAGCAACGGATTTCATTGTCGCTCGTTATCATTCGGACAATCCCATTCCGACAGGCGTAGGCCCGGCGCCCTGGAAGTACAAAACCACATATGTGTACGCACCCAACGCGCCCGCGGGAACCTATCAACCGACGCTGACCGGAAAAGGGACCAGCGGGACCTTTTGCGTGAGTATGGCCGCCTTTAAAACCGCTGCACACGGCGCTTCTACCCACTAAAGGCGGGGCGCTCGGTTTTTCTTGACTACCTTATTACTGCGTTCTTGAGTTCGCACTCGGAGACCCCCCTACCCCCCTCCCACCCGGTCTGTTGGAATCAAGACTTTAGGAGCGTTTCCCGGTAAAGTCTTGAGGCGGAGGGAGATATAGGTAAAGTCTTGATTCTTCATTAGTTAGAATTGATCCCCACGCCCTTTTCCCTGGATGCCGTTATTCGCGGGACAGTGTTTGGGCTGAGCCCGCTGGATTCCGACAATTATGTTGGTCAATTTTTTCGCTGATTGAGTGGCGTTGTCTATGACGTGGGACACATTGAATTTGTGATGAATCGGGTTCCCGAAGTGGGACGGTTTGGAGGTGAAGTTACCCACCCTTGCAAAAGGCGCAAGGGTGGGGCAGCCTCGATTGTGGAGAATCCACACAATGACGAGAATCGTGGCGCGTTTGGGATTGTTTGTTGCTTTGGCGATCGCTCTCTCTTATGGGCAGGGGGCGGCGGCTGAACAAGCCGGGGAATCACCTGACCAATCCAAGATCGAACCAACCAAGAACGACCAAACTAAGACCGACCAGCCAACGCCGCACGAAGGCGATTATGTGGTTCACGACTTCCGGTTTCAGTCGGGAGAAACTTTGCCTGAGGTGCGGATGCATTACACCACTTTGGGATCTCCGGTGAAGGATGCTCGCGGGCATACGACCAACGCGGTGCTGATCCTGCATGGAACGGGCGGAACGGGGAAGACTTTCCTTCGTCCCATATTTGCGGGGGTGCTGTTTGGGCCGGGACAATTGCTGGACGCGTCGAAGTACTACCTGATTATTCCGGACAATGTTGGGCACGGGAAATCGTCGAAGCCGAGTGACGGGATGCATGCGCGCTTTCCCCAATATGACTATGCCGACATGGTCGCGCTGCAGCATGCGCTGGTGGAGGGACTGGGCGTGGACCATCTGCGGCTGGTGATGGGGACCTCGATGGGGTGCATGCATTCGTGGATGTGGGGAGAAAACTATCCGGCAAGAATGGATGCGCTGATGCCTCTGGCGTGTTTGCCGGTGCCGATTTCGGGGCGGAACCGCGTCTGGCGGAAGATGGTGATTGACGGAATTCGTCAGGACCCGGACTGGAAGAACGGCGACTACGCGACCGAGCCGCGGGCCGGGATTGAGATCAGCGCGGATTTTCTGGTGATTGCGGGGAGCGCTCCGCTGCCGATGCAGAAAGAGTTGCCCACGCGGGATGCTGCCGACGAGTATCTCGATGTGGCGAGGAAGCAGAGAATGGACGGCCTGGACGCGAACGACTTTCTTTATGCGGTGGGCGCGTCGCGGGATTACGATCCGTCGGCGAAGCTGGGGATGATCCAGGCTCCGGTGATGTTTGTGAATTCGGCGGATGATTTTATTAATCCTCCGGAGCTGGGGATTGCGGAGCGCTCGATTCAGCAGGTGAAGAAGGGAACGTTTGTGCTGATTCCGGCGTCGGAGAAGACGCATGGGCATGGGACGCATACGTGGGCCGCGCTTTGGCAGGAGTATTTGAAGGAGTTGATGGAGGAATCGGGAACGACGCCGTAAGCGGATTCCTCCCTTCGGTCGGAATGACGAGGGGGAAATTGCAGATTCCTCCCCGCGGTCGGAATGACAAAGGGGGGAGACTAAGAATGAGTGAAGTTCGGGCTACCGAAGAAGAATTTGGAGGCGCGGGTCGGAATCGAACCGACGAATAGAGGTTTTGCAGACCTCGGCCTTACCACTTGGCTACCGCGCCTTGGCTTGGGGCTGGAACCTGACTGATTCCCGGCCTGTAACATTCAGAACGACCCGATCATTCAGCTTCAGCCGCTGCTGCCACCAAGTTAGTACCCACATGAGACCCCACAAATTCATGCCTGCAGGGCCCGACACCAAGTCCTTTTCCATCGCTGAAGAGACTACATACAGACCCAGAAGGACAGCGACGCCGATGATCAGCAAATCCCGTACCCGATCCGCCGAAATGTCAGAGCGCCTCGCGACAGCCCGCACCCATAACCAAACCGCTAGCGATGGATTGCCCCATGCCAACACAAGCGGCACTCGAAG
The DNA here is from genome assembly GCA_963791085.1 of uncultured Acidobacteriaceae bacterium. Classification (GTDB taxonomy): domain Bacteria; phylum Acidobacteriota; class Terriglobia; order Terriglobales; family Acidobacteriaceae; genus Acidiflorens. The sequence goes on from CAWBQG010000002.1 coordinate 816,865, forward strand.
AACAAAAGAGTGTGGCATAAGCTCAGGGCCGATGCAGAACACTGGAGCGGGAGACGGGATTTGAACCCGCGACTTCGACCTTGGCAAGGTCGCACTCTACCACTGAGTTACTCCCGCTCGGACTTTATGAGTATAAACGAGCGGCCGAAGTGGGGCAAACGAATGAGTCAATGGCGGGCTTGTTCGGCGGGATGGTGCGGCGACCATTGGGGATCTTCGTCGGGGGTGACAATCTGGCCGTCGCGCATGTGGACGATGCGGTCTCCATATTCGGCAGCTTCGGGATTGTGGGTGATCATCAACACGGTCTGGCCCAGTTCTTTGTTGGACTGGCGCAACATAGCGAGCACAATGCCGGAGTTCTTGGAATCGAGGTTGCCGGTGGGCTCGTCGGCGAGCACGATGGCCGGACGATTGATAAGGGCGCGGGCCAGGGCGACGCGTTGCTGCTCGCCTCCGGAGAGCTCGTTGGGACGGTGCTCGAGGCGACCGGCGATGCCGAGCATTTCCGTAATTTTCTTCAAGTAGACGGGATCGGGAGCGCCGTGGCCGGCGATATCGGCGGCGATTTCGATGTTGCCGCGGGCGGTGAGCGTGGGCAAAAGGTTAAATTTCTGGAAAACGAAGCCGATTTTGCTTTTGCGGAGGCGGGTGCGCTCGCCATCGGAAAGAGTCGCGAAATCGATGCTGTCAATGGTTACGCTGCCAGAATCGGCACGCGTCAGGCCTCCGAGCAGATAAAAGAGAGTGGACTTGCCGCTGCCCGAGGGGCCGACAACGGTGACGAATTCTCCTTTTTGCACGCTGACGGAGATGCCGCGCAGCGCGGGCACGTCAACTTTGCCAACGCGATAAGTTTTGCAAAGTTCTCTGGCTTCGATGAAGACCGACATCCCAGTGAAAACGATATCACACGGGAACCTGGATATCTGGCGGGATGCAAGCGCGGCCGTTATGGGTTTCCGGCGGCGCGTCAGGCGACTGTGGCTCGAGCGGCGGGCCGCGCGGGAAATTCCACGGGGCGCTTGGGGCCGCGTTTGCGCACGAGCAGCAAGCGGATCTTTTCGAGCAAGTCGACCGGTTCGTACATTCCCTTGGGAAGAAAAAGATCGGCGAGCGTGTCGCGCTCGTAAATTTTCACTCGGCCGGAGATGAGAACGGCGGGAGTCTGCGGGGAAAGCATCTTGACTTCCTCGATGAGCCGCGAGCCGTCGAGGCCGGGCATGATGAGATCGGTGAGTACGAGGTCGACGTTGCCGCGGCGAAAGGCTTCGAGCGCCGCCTCGCCGTTATTGCAGGCGATGACCCGGTAGCCGCGCGTTTCCAGCATGACTTTGCGGATGGAAAGAGCCTGTTCGTTATCGTCGACGCAGAGGATCGTTTTCTTCGGTTTCATTGGCTGACTCAGGGGGTGTCGTCACCAGTTTTATTTTTTAATGATGATTGCGTTTCCAAAATCAGGAGCGAGTTGAATCGTAAACAGAATCAGGATGCTCGCAAAGTGCCGCGCTCGCCAATGGCACTGACGTGGATGGCAGAGTAGTGCAACAGGCTCGAAGCCGCCCGGCGAGCGGGGTCTGAGGCGTCAGATGTTGAGCGTGACTTCGGCGCGAAAAACTTCTACACAATTTCCACCGACGCGCACATTGACGATCTGGTTATCATGCTTCGCGGCGCGGACAAAAATGCTGCTGGGACGGTGCATTTCGAGGCCCTGCTCGATCAGGATCTGTTCGTCGCTCGCAGCAACGCCGTGCGCCACCGCCCAGGCTGAACAGCATCCGGCGGCCGAACCGGTTGCAGGATCTTCTCCGTTGTAGAAAAGCATGCGCGCATGCAAGCGGGCTTTGGGATCGACGGTCTCGCGGGAAACGAAATAGAAAAACTTTCCTCCGCTCTGGCCGAGGTATTCGGCGGCGCGAGCCACATCGAGACGGAGAGCCTGCAGCGCTTTGAGCGAGCGCACGGGCGCGATGGTAAAGGGCACGCCCGTGGAGACGGTCTGGATCGGAGCGGCATCGTCGAAATCACTCGCGGCAAGACCGGTGGCGAGTGCAACCGCTGCGTGGTCGTGGATGGCGTCGAATTCGGGATTCTTCTGGGTCATTTCGCCGAAGGTGGGAAGGCCGGGCTTGTCTTCAAAACGCACCGGAACCGTGCCGGCGTTCAGTTCAAGAAGAACTTCGCTTGCGCCGGACTGGCCGCGCAGGACAAAAGCTGTGCCGAGCGTGGGATGACCGGCGAAAGGCAGTTCTTCCTGCACGGTGAAGATACGGACGCGCGTGCCGCGCGACTTTTCCGTGGCTGGATCTCCGGGAAGGACGAACGTCGTTTCCGAGAGATTGGTTTCGCGCGCGATGGCTTGCATCTGTTCGGTGGAGAGGCCACGTCCATCGCGAAAAACGGCCAGCGCGTTGCCGGCGAGGGCGCGGTCGGTAAAAACATCAACCTGAACGGAGGAGAATTTTCGAGGCGTTGTCATGGATGAAAACTTAGATGAAATTTGACGGCGATCGATTCCTGGGCGGCGCAATTTTGGGGCGTCGCATGGCCGCCCCACACGCCCGCCAGTTGACGGACGTTTGGATCGCAGAATATCCTAAACTCTACTGAACCAGTGGGGTTAGCGGCAGTTTTCCCTCCAAATTCTCAAGAACGCGAGGAACCATTATGTCTTTGCGCATCAATTCTGAAGCTCCCAATTTCACGGCCGAAACCACCCAGGGCAAAATCGACTTTCACCAGTGGATCGGCGACGGCTGGGCCATCCTGTTTTCCCACCCCAAGGATTTCACGCCGGTGTGCACTACCGAACTCGGATACATGGCCGGGTTGAAAGACGAATTTGCGAAACGCAACACGAAAATTATCGGCTTGAGCGTCGATCCGGTAACGAATCACGGCAAGTGGGCGTCCGATATCGAGGAGACACAGGGGCACAAAGTCACCTATCCGATGATCGGCGACACGGACCTGAAAGTCGCGAAACTGTATGACATGCTGCCGGAAAGCGCCGGCACAACCAGCGATGGCCGGACCGCGGCCGACAATGCCACAGTTCGCACGGTGTTCGTGATTGGGCCAGACAAAAAGATCAAGCTGATGCTGATCTATCCGATGAGCACCGGGCGGAATTTCGACGAAGTGCTGCGCGCGCTCGACTCCATTCAATTGACGGCGAAACACAACGTGGCCACGCCGGTGAACTGGAAGCCGGGCAATGACGTGATCATTCCACCGTCGGTGTCAGACGAGCAGGCCAAACAGAAGTATCCGGCTGGTTTCAAGACGCTGAAACCCTATCTGCGCGTGGTAGCGCAACCGAAGTAGCCGTCGTTTCGAATTGGTTGGAACCGCCGGCGATGCGGAAGGAGCCGCGCATTTTCTGCGCCCGCGCTGACAGCTTAGAATTGATTTCGGAAGCGCATGGGGTCCGGTGATCCTCCCGGTCTTCAAAACCGGCGGGCGGCAGGGATCCTGTCGCCGGTGCGTTCGACTCGCACTCGCTTCCGCCATTTCTTTTCAGTTGGTTACGGGTTATTGATGATCGTCGCAAACTGAGACCTCCGGATGCGGTTTGTGGTGATAAACGCAAATACCGCGCTTCTTGAGTTTGGGGGTGCACAGAAGCATCTCAAGCCTCTTCACCATTTTCGGATCAAGATGCATTCTCAGATGGGAGTTCCAATCCGCATGCGCACGGCGTCGCCGTGCAGCAGAGCTTGCGCGGCATGTATGTCGTCGAGAGAGCCATCTTTATTGGGCCGAACCTATAGATGGCCACTCGTATGGGAACAGCTTCCCGGCGGCATCGTCACTAAGTTTTGCGCCAGCTATCTCCGCTGCTCGGGCTAGCACCGGGTCGCGGCCACTTGCTAGGTCTTCGGCTGAAGGCAGCATAATCTCGTCGGGCAGCACGCCAATATGTTCAAGGCTCTTGCCGTCAGTCATGACGATGTCCGCCTCCGTAATTGCCGCACCGTAGAAAACGGCGGTACCAACACCACAGCGGTGGGGATAGTAGTTCGCTTCCATTACGCTTCCGGACGTACGGTCTCCTATAACCGTCCCTCGCTTTTCGATCTGCACAACACGGGCGAACAGCTCCGCGGCAGAGGCAGAGTCACTGTCGACCAGGACCACAAGCTTGCCTGCGAATGGATGACTGGAGGGTTTGACGATCAATGGCTTGTGCTCGGATCGGCCATTGCGGTCTCCGATCTTCACTTCGTTTTCAAAGATTCCGGCAACCAGATACTTCAGGGTTTCGGACCTGCCGCCATGGTTCCCGCGCAAATCTACGACGAGAGCCGCGTGCTTGCGCGCCTTGTCGATCATGCCTTTGACTTCCGACTCGCCAAAGAAGAACCCAGGCAGCTTTAAGATACTGACGTCATCGTTCAATTCGGCGAATCGTTCACGCCAAAAATATTTGGCGTTTTGCGCTTGGATAGTCATCTCCCAGCGAAAATTGCCGGCACCGCTGCTTGTTGTATTGGTGAATGGCGCTCTCGCGGCCTTGATCGTGGTCACCTCCACTTGGCGCTGCTTCCCGGTTGGATCACGCAACTCCAATCTTTGAGCAGTCTTGGGTTGCAACCTTCTCGCGAAAAGCATCTTCAAGAAGCTCTCTCGATTCACCTTGAGCCCGTCAAGCGTGAGTAATTCATCGCCAGGTTTCACACCCTTGCTCTCTGCGTCGCTGCCGGGCCGCACTCGAATGACAAAGCAGCGATCCCCGACCATTCGCGCCTGCCAGCCATAGTCGTAACGGTACGAGTAGTTTGGGGGGACAAAGAAAGTGTGAGAGTCGTCGAGAGCGTTTAGTGCCTCTGCCACCGCCGACAACGCGACGACAAGCGAATCGGTTGTCTTGATCCGCTCCTTCATTTCTTCAACTTTGGCCTCCCAGTCTACACCGTGAAACCTAGGGTCGTAATAATGCTTCTTGACGTCAGCGGATATCTCCCGGAGCATGACCTGGGCTGCGTCGCGATCCTCGATGGAGATCTTCTGACACCAGCCATTAATGTTAAGAAGTCCTATGATCATCCAAATAACAGCAAAGGCGTGGGCCGAGTCACGATTCACACGCGCTCGTGCCGCTGCTGCCCAGCGCTCTGTGTACGATGCAATTTTGAATCGGTTTCTGAAATCGGTGCTCCGCAATTGTTGATCAGGGAGAGACACCTTTGTGCAGAAGGCAGCATCCGCGAGATTAGAGCCACAATTTCGGCAAAACACAAAGCCTCCGCGCGGCGGACTCAAAGGCTTTCTCTTCGCACATCAGTATGGCAGGGCTTGAGGATCCCGCTGTGACAACAGTCACCTACTGATGTGCACCAACGAGGATGTGAGCGACTCTCGGGTGCAATGGTGACCGGGCAACATTTCGCAAGATAAAGCCCACTTAGGCATTCCTAATTTAGTGAAGGGATCTGCCTAAATGGAAAAACTCCATTGGGTCGCGCTACTTCTATCCCGGGAGTTAGAAAGGGGTAGTTTTCTAATGGTCATAGCATTTGCTCGCAGCTGGAAGACCGCCGAAAACAGAGCTCCCCATCCTGTAGAGAGGGCCGATCCGGCGGCAAATGGCGCTCTTATCAGAGTGCGCATTGAGGCACGCCTCAAATCTGCTTGACACCGCCGACATTGTCAGAGACGGGATTTTTCGCCAACAACCCCATTCTCGGGAGTTTCTGAGTAAGAAGTAACGCGGTAAAGGCGCTTCGCGAATCCTCGGCTGATCTACAGGAATCGATACCTTGGCTAGATGTATCTACGGGACCAATGAAAACACCGATGTCGCAGCCGTACCCGCCGCAAGTCTGTCGCACCATCGAGACCAGCGTGTAGGCCGAAGATCACGATGTCGGCGGGAAAAGTTCCATCGTTTCGGCAACAGATAGTGCCTGGCGCCATGCCACGCTGTCGGATCACGCTGGGGACGGCAATGCATTCGCCATGGGTGAGCTGACTGTTGAGCGACTTCGGACGCGAAGTAATCGTGGCGCAGGCGCGCAATGGGAGCGGTTGCGTTCCCTGCTTCGTGCGATTAACCAATGATTATTCTATAAAGTTAACCATGGTTAATACAGATAAACAAGGGCAAAACGAAAAGAGAAGTGTCGCTACTTTGTTTATTCTTGTATCGCTCCGCTCGGAGCTTTGTTCCAGCGTGCCCTTGCAACGGCTGCCATAGCTTTGCTGCGTTTTTCGGAGGAAACACTAGCCCAGCGCGACTTGCCGCCCTTTTTGCCGCCTTTACGGCGCATTGCCCATACAAACAGCAAGATTTCGCTTCTTCTTAGCTCCGATACAGTTCTAGCGTCAGTTGGGTGGAACCGGGATATTTTCCCCACAGGCCTACCCACGGAAGGGGCTAATTCTGCATTCCTCAAATTCACGAGGTAATGCTAGCATCTCGCTTGCGTCCCGACACCGAACGGCCCACTCCAGGAGCCTCCGGTACTGGTCGAACGTGACAATATTGCCCAGCCACTCAGTCCCTGATGAGCTCGTAATCACGACCACATTCGGCACGTCGCATGGTCCGACACAACCGCTGATCGTTAGCTGGACTCGTTTCAGCAGCCCACGCTTCCGCCATTCACTTTTCAGCCATTCCACGGGAACTTCCGGTAAGCCGCGCTCTGTATTGCCGCAACAACAGCCTCGGCAAATCGTAACCTGTCCGACTACGAGGCGTTTGGTTTTGAGTGGACAATCTGTTTCCGGGTTCATTCGACCAATTCTCAGGGACTTTGTTCACGACCGCAAAGTCGCGGCCAAATCACGGTCCGATTCAGCAATTCTTCGGGTTCAAGGCTTTACGCGGCAATAATCTCGTGGAATTCAGGATGAAGACCAATTCGGAAGTAACGTGAATGAAGGCCGCGAGCAGAGGATTCAGTAAGCCGAACGCTGCCATGCCAACTCCTATGCCGTCCACAACCAGCGTGCCCACAAAATTCTGCATAATGATGCCGTGACAACTCCGTGCCACGTGCAAAGTTCCGACAAATTTGTTGAGATCGCTTCCAATCAAGATGACGTCGGCGCTCTCCCTGGCAACATCGGTTCCAGAACCCATCGCAATTCCAACGTTGGCTTCTACCAGCGCAGGAGCGTCGTTGATGCCATCTCCAACCATTGCGACCTTACGGTTCTTTTTGCGCAAGTCGCTGACCCATTTTGCCTTTTGCTCGGGCAAGAGTTCTCCCACTGCTTCGTCGACTCCGAGATCCCGACCCACACACGAGGTCACGCCTTGCGTGTCTCCACTGAGCAAAACGGTTTTCAAACCCATGTGCCGCATCGCGGCCACCGCATTCTTGGCCTCGGGGCGCAAGAAGTCAGCAATTCGAATGCTCCCGAGAACTCGGCCAGCGCGAGCGACGTAGATTTCCGTCGCCCCATCCGCGGAGTTTCCGCCCACGGGCAAACCCCTTGTCATGCCATGCTCAATGAGTAGTGGCAGACTGCCAACCACGATCTCCTCACTTCGGTAAACCACCCAAACTCCTCTTCCCGGCGTGTAGGAGAATTCATCGGGCTCCGCGAGTGGAATGGCGAGATCCGTTGCTCGTGCCACAACTGCTTTGGCCAAGGGGTGCTCGGATTTGCGCTCGGCAATGCTGGCAGCCGTTATGATCTCTCGCTCTGTAAAACCATTGGCCGACACGACTTCCCGAATCTGGGGCGTCCCAAAGGTGAGCGTACCGGTCTTGTCCAACAGGACGGTATCCACGGCAGCCAGCGCTTCAAGGTAAAGGCCCCCTTTGACGATTGCGCCTTGATGCGCTGCCCGGCCAATCGCGCCCAGAATAGCGAGTGGAGTTCCCGCCGCGATGCCACATGCACCGGCCACAATTATGACCGAAATGGTTGATCGGATATTGTGAGTAATAACGAACGTCAGGACCGCCGCCCCTAACGCGAAGTAGACGAGGTAACCCGCCAATCGATCGGCGGTCTTTTGAATCGGAGCACGGGACTTCTCTGCCCGTTCGACGGCCTCAATAATTTTGCCAAACGTGGTGTCGCGGCCGAGTTTCTGAGCGGCGATTTCCAAAGCTCCCGATTGATTGATGGTTCCTGCATATACCACCTCTCCCGGAGCCTTCTCTACCGGCATGGCCTCGCCCGTGATTGCAGCTTGTTCCACAAAGGAACAACCGTCGACAACGATACCGTCTACCGGGATGTGCCCACCCGGTTTCACAATGACCGTGTCACCGACTTGAACCTGGTCCGACGTTATCTCCAGTACTTCACCTTTGCGCCGCACGGTGGCGGTTCTAGGAAGAAAATCGAGTAGGCTCTGGATAGCTCGTCGGCCACGCCCGACCGTAAGACCTTCCAAGACCTCAGCAGCTAACACGAAGCCAGTGATGACCAGGGCAGTGAAGAACTCCCCAATCGCCAACGCCGCGAGAAGGGCGATGGTCATCGAGAGTTCCATCGTCATTTTTCGCTCGACAATATTCTCGAAGGCTTCCTTGAAAATGGGATATCCGCCAATGAGAGCAGCCGCGATACCGATGACACTGATGTGCGGAAAAGGCTCCCAGAGGCGAAACCAGACCGCTGCCGCCGCCACGGCCACAAATGCGATGCGCGCGAGTTCAGTCCTTTCGAAGGTATGCTCGTGCTGGGAGTGCTCCGAAGTCCTATTGCCGTTCACTTCGGGAGGGTTGGCGAGTTCATGAAGCTGATGGCTGTTGGCAGGGTTTCTTTCGACTAGATGTGGAGCGCTCATGTAGATGTCGTCCCGCGCGAAGGCGCTTATCGCAAGTAAGATTTGACCATCGTGATCACTTCATCTGCGGCGGCAACTTGTCGTGAAGTTGGGCGGTGTTTTCCATTAAGCACGTGACTGCGGATATGACCTTCCAGAAGCTCAGCCATCAGGCTGTTCATGGCTCCTCGGGCTGCGCTCATAACTTGGAGCACCTCCGAGCAATCGCGTTCCCCGTCAAGGGCTCGCACCAGAGCCTCGACTTGACCCTGAATGCGCTTGGCCCTGAGCAAGAGGTTTTGCTTTTCTTTAATCACGTGGCTCATCGTTGTATTCTCGGTTTTCTATTATACCATACTGGGTATGGTAACAAAGTTTTTAGTTTTATTGACAAGTGTTGCGTTTCAAATAAGACCATCCCGGGCCTAGGCCAGCTACGTGTCAGCTTACCTTGAGGCACCATCAACATCCCGACATGGTGTACAGTACCGGGTACCGTATTTGCTTTTTGGTAGCGGTTTTGGTATAGGTTCAGCAAGTCGGTTCGTGGGGTAGCAGCTGTGCGGTCGATTTCCAAGCCGATGGCTTTGCTGTGTCTATTGCTGACATTCTGGTCGGCAATGGCAGCCGCGACGCATCATCATTCGACTGCAACCGAGGGAGCGACTTGTACTGTCTGCGTTGCTGCCCATGCAGCATCTCCCAGGTCCCCGTCTACACTGGCGCGTACCACATTTGTTGTTGTATCCACCTTTAAGCCGCAGACAGTTTCTGCCAAGCAACGCCTCATAGCCTTCGCCCTGTGCGTTCGCCCACCCCCTAACGTCTAAAAGATCAAATCTCAGTTGTGAATAGGCCGGTTCTTGTCCCGTGAACCCGTGCCTTTGATCTTCAGTACGGTCCAAGGTCCAACCTTCTCTGGAGGAACTCATGCTGACTTCTCACAAGCGCTCGCTTCGGGCGGCTTTTATAGCGGTTTTCTGTTTTGCACTCGGTCTTCTCGCGTACGCACAGTCGGGCGGAAGTTCGGGATCGATTAACGGTACCGTTTTGGACCCGTCGGGCGCGGTGGTTGCCAACGCTGGTGTTGAGATTCATAACGTGGTCAGCGGCTATGACCGAACAACCACTACAGATAGTAAGGGGAATTTCAGTTTCCCGAACGTGCCGTTTAACCCGTATCACCTGTCGGTCAAGGCTGCGGGATTCGCTCAATATGCGCAGGATGTGGAGATCCGGTCGGTGGTGCCTGCTAGTGTCAAGATCACTCTTCAAGTATCCGGCTCCTCCACCACGGTCACGGTCGAGTCTGCGGGAGATCTGGTGGAGAACGACCCCACCTTCCACTCCGACATCGACAAGGAGTTATTCGACAAACTTCCCCTGGAAAGCGCGTCGTCGTCGCTGAGTTCGCTGGTCACTCTCTCCACGCCGGGAATCGCTGCCGATTCCAACGGACTCTTCCACGGGATCGGCGACCACGCGGAGAATTCGTTCTCCGTCGACGGGCAGCCAATTACCGACCAGCAGAGCAAGGTCTTCTCCAACCAGATTCCCGTTGATTCCATTCAATCGATGGAAGTCATATCCGGCGCGCCGCCCGCAGAGTATGGCGGCAAGACTAGCGTGGTGATTGTGGCCACTACGCGCTCTGGCCAGGGCGTAACCACGCCCCATGGCAGCGTGACCGCCTCCTACGGGGCGTTCGGAACGTCCAACCTGGCCGCCGAGCTTGCTTACGGTGGTAAGAGCTGGGGAAACTTCGTCTCCATCGGTGGTTTGAACAGCGGACGGTTCCTGGATCCGCCCGAGTTCTCGGTAATGCACGACAAGGGCAACGAAGAAAACCTGTTCGACCGGGTGGACTACCAGCTTTCATCGGCCGACTCGATCCACCTGAACTTCGGCTACACCCGAAGCTGGTTCCAGACGCCGAATTCGTTCGATGCCCAAAACGCGACGCCCTGGAGCGGGCTAAATGGCATTCTTCCTGGGACGACAGGAACGCTGGAAAACTATGGCGGTGTAGTTCCAATCGGCACTCCCACCGGCTTTACGGAAGGCGTTACCGTAGGAGCGACCGACCAACGCTCCAAGATTGGGACCTTTAACATCGCCCCTTCGTGGACGCATCTGGTGAGTACGGACTCCGTATTCACTTTGGGTGCATTCGTGCGCCGCGATGATTACAACTACTACCCAAGCAGCGATCGTTTCGCAGACCTCGGGCCTCCGAGTCTTCAGCGACAGTCCGTGGGCCAGAACCGCACGCTCACCAACGCGGGAATTCGATCGGATTTTTCCTATGTTAAAGGCGTGAACCAAATCAAGGCGGGAGTCACCTACGAGCAAACATTTCTCAGCGAAAACGACACCGTCGGCATCGTTGACCCGATCTTCAACGCGCCCTGCATAACTCTGTCAACAGCAACGGTTCCTAACGTTCCTGTCCCGGGTTACACGGATCCCTCGCAATGCGCGGGCGCCGGCTACCAGGAAAACATCGCTTCCAACTCACTGGGCTCCGCTTTTTACCCTAACTTCGACCCGACGCTGTTTCCCTACGACCTGACCCGCGGCGGCGGCCTGTACACCTTCAATGGCCACACCGACGTGAAGGAGCTTGCTCTCTACCTTCGGGACGTGATCACGACCGGAAATTGGTCGTTGAACCTCGGCATACGCGGCGATCTCTACAACGGTCTGTCAATCGCGCGGCAGGTTGAGCCTCGTCTCGGGATCTCTTACAACGTCAAGAAGACCAACACGATTCTCCGCGTTTCCTACGCGCGCACCCTGGAATCTCCCTTCAATGAAAATCTGGTACTTTCCAGCACTGGATGCGGCAGCGGCAATGCTGTCTTATCTCCGCTTCTTCTCTGTTCCCCTGGAGTGGGCGGGGCGTTGAGTCCCGGCTTTCGCAATGAATTCCACGCTGGCTTCGAGCAGGCTTTCGGGCGCTATGTGGTCTTTTCCGGCGAGTGGATCACGAAGTACACGCACAATGGCTACGATTTCAGCGTGTTCGGCAATACGCCGATCTTCTTCCCGATTGAATGGCACAACTCCAAAATTCCGGGATACGCCGGTCGCGTAAGCGTGCCGAATTTCCACGGCTTTTCGGCGCTCATGGTCTTCTCCAGCGTGGCGGCACGTTTCTTCCCGCCGCAGATTGGCGGCGCTGGTGCGACCGTGGGAGCTCCTGGGGCTCCATTCCGTATTGACCACGACGAAAAGTTCAACCAGACAACCCACTTTCAATACCAACCCTGGAAGCGTGGCCCATGGCTGGGCTTCAACTGGCGGTACGACAGCGGCCTGGTGGCCGGCAACGCTCCGTGCTACGGGGCAAACGTTCCGTACAACGATTGCCCGCAGTCAACCATACTCGGCGGCCAACCAGCTGTTCTGTTACAAGACATTTTCGGAAACCCCCTGAGCGCCGATCAGGAGTATCAGGCCGGGTTCGCTTGCAATGGCGTCCGCGCAACCCCGACCACTCCAATCCCTTCAGGGATATGCCTGGCATCGCAGTTCGGAACCAATCTGATACAAGTGCCAGCGATCAATGCCGAGAATGACGACCACAATCCGCCGCGCATCGCCTCACGTAACCTGTTCGATGTTTCGGTGGGCCACGACAACCTGTTCAAAGGCGATCGGTACAAATGCAGCCTTACGCTGACCGCCATCAACGTGGCCAACAAGACAGCGCTGTACAACTTTCTTTCAACCTTCAGCGGCACGCACTATGTGACGCCGCGCGCGCTGACGGCACAGCTCGGGTTCCACTTCTAACTCGCCGTGCGGGGACGGCTCTGGTCGATGAGACCGGGGCCCCCGCATTGCCGCATCGAATGCTCGATCTTCACCATCAGCCCGGCGGAGATCAGCGCTCCAAAATCAAGGATCGCCAGAGGCAAAAGAGCGTCGAACGGGGAGTCGTCGCCTTTTTATAACTCTGTTTTCGAGGCGCGCGGTTCCTATGGGCAAATATCGCTATGGTAAGGGCAGAAGGAAAGTCATAGCGGATTTCAAGAACTGCCAGGGCCTTTGGATATTGGCAATGTTCAGTGCGCTTGCGATGGTAACCGTGCTGCTATATTTGCTGGGTTACTTGCATCTCGACGGCGACTGATCGGATAAATAGGGTGAGGTCCCGAGCTATCACACTGGTACTCGGGAGTGCGGTGATAAAAACGTGATAGTTCCATGCTCATGACGACGCAAATCGGATCAGAACGCGTCAGAACGGCTTCCTGGAAAGTCGTTGAAGAATCATGTAGAGTAGAGGAATTTCATAACGGATCAGAACACACTGTGTGATCTTCAAAACCGGCGGGCGGCAGGGATCCTGTCGCCGGTGCGTTCGACTCGCACTCGCTTCCGCCAATCTTCAATGCATCCGCCCTTACTCGGGCTGCCAGCGATTTCTGCACTCGCCGCCCGCCCGGAACCAAACAAAGGTGCAGGCTTACCCCTGAGGCCTAATACTTGAGCACGCGAAGTCATTTAACTTCGATGGCGTAAATTTTTTTCGAACACGGCCGCAAACTCTTCTGCGCAACGAATTACATACTTAAAGATAAGTTGATGCGACGACGGAACCTCCGGCGAGCGATGCGGCTTGCGGTCATAATCCATTGATTCTTTAACAGCTTCTGTCGTTATTGAGAGCGGCGCGAAAAATTCCACGCGCATAAAAGTGCACAGTCAGGCGACTGCTGGAAGGCGCGCCGAGCCCATGAAATCGCGCAAAATTGTGACGTACGTCACAGACGGCATTTTGGCCCACCCCGATAATGCCGAGCGAAAGCTACTGCTGGCGAGTTCCCTCTCCAGGTCTGGCGAAGCCTTCATTAAGACTCAACGACATTTGGTTTGAAAGGTCCGGTTTCTGGAAACTCCTGCCCGAAGTCTCTGCAACACCGATCTTGAGTTGTGCGCAAGGCCGCGTCCCGTGGTTCAACCGGGATGCGGATTTTATTTCGGAGGCCCTATGAGGCTTAGTTCGCGCGTTCTGTCGTTCCTCGTCGTGTTGTTCACACTGCTTGCAATTTCAACCACAACCTTTGCCGCAATTCATACCTCAGCAACTCCGAAAGCGCGGGTGACCGCGCGGGTTGATAACAGCAAGCGCACGACTCTCTACGGCCATGTGCCCGCCGCCGTGCGGAGCGGGATTGATATGGGACGAGTCGAAGCGAACAAACCGGTCGAGCATTTGATCATGGTGCTCAAATCCGACGAAGACCAGAAGCGCGAGGTCCGGCGCGTCATTGACGAGCAACAGGACAAACGAACCGCCAACTACCATCAGTGGGTCACGCCCGAAGAATTCGGCGAACACTTTGGCGTCGCCGACTCCGATATCGAGAACATCAAGGCCTGGTTCGCCAGCGAAGGCCTCACGGTCGAAAGCGTCAACAAGAGCAAGCGCGCGCTGCGTTTCAGCGGCAGCATCGGCCAGCTCGAGCATGCTTTCCAGACCGAAATGCACTATTTCCTCATGCCGAATGGCGAGACGCACGTCTCCAACAGCCGCGATATCTCGGTTCCCGAGGCATTCAAGCAGGTGATTGCGGGCGTACCGACATTGAACGATTTCTTCCGCAAGAGCCACAGAGTCGACGGCGGCACGATTGGCCGCAACAGCAAGATGAAGCTTGGCCCGAAGTACACTTCCTCCAGTTCCGTGCATTACGTTTCCGCCGCCGACTTTGCCACCATCTACAACACCGCGCCACTTCTGGCGCAGGGCATCAATGGAACCGGCGTCACCATCGGCGTTGTGGGCCGTTCCGACATTCTGTTGAGCGACGTGCAGACCTACCGCCAGATGATGGGCCTTCCGCCCAACGATCCGAATTTCATTCACGCCGGCCAGGACAATGGCACCAACCCGGGCGATGACGGCGAATCCGATCTCGACGTCGAAATTTCCGGCGGCGCTGCCCCCGGGGCCACCGTTGACTTCGTGATTGGCACGCCGACGTTCCTTGTTGACGGCATCACGAACTCAACCGAGTACATCATCGAGAACAACATCGCCGACATCATGAGCGTCAGCTACGGCGATTGCGAAGCCAACGAAGGCGCGGGCGGCAATGCCTTCAACAGCGAATTGTTCGAGCAGGGTGCAGCGCAAGGCATCAGCATTTTCATTGCGTCTGGCGATAATGGCCCGGCAGGTTGCGACGATCAGGGATCGCAAACCTATGAGGTTTTGGGATACGCGGCCCCCGCCGAAGCGTCCACCTGGTACAGCGTGGCCGTCGGCGGTACCGAGTTCTACGGCGATGGAGGCTCCGGCTACTCGACATATTGGAGTCCGACCAACAACGCGACCAACCTGAGCTCAGCTCTCAAGTACATTCCCGAGTATCCGTGGAACGAGGCGAGAGTAGCCAGTCCCACGCCGAGCGGCGAACCCTCTGGCGATTTCACCGACTTGTGGTCGGGCACCGGCGCCGTCAGCGCTTACTACCTGCGGCCACCGTGGCAGACTGGATCTGGAATCAATGGCGCCTCCGATCCGGCGCTGAACCTGGCCAACGGCTCCGCCGGCAACTGGGTCGCGAGCATCAACATCACCAATCCCGGCAGCGGATACACCACCGCGCCAGCCGTGACCTTCGGGACCGGTTGCACGGGCACGCCGGCAGCAACCGGAGTGATCAGCGGCGGCCAGGTTACCGGTGTTACTTTTACCGGCTATACCTCCCACTTCCAGGGCTTCAACTGCACCACCGTGCCCACGGTCACCTTCGCGGCTCCTACCAGCGGAACCACCGCGCTCGGAACGGCCGTCCTCGGGCCGATGCAATATCCTGCCCCGCTTATCACGGGTGTGCCCCACCGCTTGTCGCCTGACCTGGCGCTGAACGCAGCCTCCGGGCACGATGCCACCTTCTTCTGCAGCGAAGGTGTTTGCGAACTCAACTCCAGCGGCGGGCTGGTGGATGCCGGTCTCGTCGGTGGAACCTCCGTTGCAGCTCCCAGCATGGCGGGCGTCCAGGCGCTGATTAATCAGGCCAACGGCGGACGGCAGGGAATGCCGGGTTACATGTACTACACGCTGGCCGCGGCGCAGAACGCCACCGCTTGCAATTCCTCGACGCCACCTGCGAGTGGCAACAGCTGCGCGTTCCAGGACGTTACGCTGGGCAACAACTTTATTTGCGGTCTCTCGGGGTCCAGTTGTTCAGCCACGCTGACAGCGGCCAAGATCGGCTTCGCTGCCGGCACTGGCTACGACCTGGCTACCGGCTTGGGTTCGCCCAACGCCGCCAACCTGGCCAGCCAATGGAGTTCGGTGGTATTTAACAGCTCCAACACGACTCTGAATCTCTCGCAAACCAGCTTTACGCATGGCACCAGCATCACGCTGAGCGGCACGGTTGCTTCGGGCTCGAGCGGAACCCCCACCGGCGACGTCGCTTTCATTGTCAGCCAGGGCGCCATCGGCGACATCGTGAATCCGTTTGGCGACGGCTCGCTCAACGGCCCGGTCGCCTTTGCCACGCTGAGCGGCGGTTCTTATACGGCCACCCTCAACAACCTGCCCGGCGGCACCTACTATGTGACCGCGCGCTACGGCGGCGATCAGAGCTTTGCCTCCAGTCTTTCGGCCGGAACGCTAGTCACCGTCGCCCAGGAGGGCAGCGGCTTAAGCATTACCCCTTACGCACTCAGCGGCTCAGCCTGCACAATAACGGCCCAGAATTCGTTCGCGTACGGCTCCGACATTCTGGTGAACCTGAACGTGGCTGGCATTTCCGGCGCGGGCGCTCCCACGGGCACTGTGGCTCTCAGCCTGGACGGAAATCAAATCGCTAACCTGCCGCTGGATCCCAACGGGAACGCGTTTACCCTTTCCGGAGCGATCACGAGCAGCAGCTGCATCTACGACTACAACTTTGACAACGTGAGCAGCTTCCCCGCCGGCAGCCACACGCTCACCGCTACCTACTCGGGCGATGGAACCTATAACGCGTCAACGGCCACGCCGGTTAACATTACGGTTTCCCAGCTCACCCCGACACTGACTTTGGCGGCAGGCGCAACCACAATTACCGCCGGCTCGAACGACAACCTCGTGGCCACCTTCGGCGGGCTAACCGGGATCAACGGCAACTCAACCCTGAATGCGGCTCCGACCGGCACCGTGACCTTCACCGATACGACGACCAGCACGATCCTCGGAACGGCGCCGGTGGTTTCCACGGCCCTGTTCAGCGGCAACAACTACACGTTCTCGGCATACGCGGCGCTTTCGACGACCGCGATCACGACGACCGGCGCGAACAGCATCACTGCCACCTATAGCGGCGACGCGAAATGGGCCGGCTTAACCTCGTCGGCTGTGACCGTCACCGTGGGCACGGGTACCGCAACTACGGTAGCCGTGACGTCGAGCGCCAATCCGACTACGCTCAACGGGCGTCCAACCTTCACGGCCACTGTGACCACGGCCACGGCTGGCGCAGTCACCTTCTACGACGGCGCCTCCATTTTGGGAGCAGGCAGCGCAGTCGGCACCGCGCACACCAGCACGTTCCGGCCAGCATCGGGCGCGGCTTTCTGGGGCGGCACGCACAACATCACTGCGATCTACGGCGGCAGCGGCACCACCATGGCCAGCACATCGCCGGTGTTCGTGGAGACCGTGACTCAGGGAACAAACACAATCAACCTCACTTGCAAAACGGCGGGCACGTCAACCCAGGTGTACACCTGCGCTGCGGTCCTCACGCCCAGCTCAACCACCGCTGCCTTCGCGCCGAACCAGGGCGTCGTCAACTTCCTCGACGGCGCAACCAACATCGGCTCAGGGCAGCCGATTACGGTTACCTCGGCGCAGGGCGGATACGCTCTGTGGACGGCGACGGTCAGCGCTTCGCTCGCAGCCGGGACGCACACCATCACGGCCACCTACAGCGACATCAACTACTCTCTGTCGACCTCGAACGCGCAGACGATCACCGTTGGGGGAGACCAGACCATTTCATGGGTGACCCCGCCTCCCCCAACAGCTGGTAGCGGCAGCAATTTTACAGTCGCCGCAACGGCTAGTTCCGGCTTGACCGTGACGTACACCAGTGCAGGTACGTGCTCGAACTCGGGTGCGCTCTACACCATGAACGGTAGCGGTAGCTGCACAGTCATTGTGAACCAGGCGGGCAATAGCTCCTATGGGCCTGCCCCCGCATTGTCGCAGTATGTAAATGCGGTGAATAACCAAAAAATTACGTTCACAACACCGCCTCCGGCGAACGCGGTTTACAACAGCAGCTTTAGCGTTGCTGCTACTGCCAGCTCTGGATTGACAGTTTCATTCGCGGCGTCGGGACCGTGCAGCGTCATCGACAATGGAAATGGAACTGCAAACTACACGATGACCAGCGGCGTCGGTACCTGTTCGGTGATCGTAAACCAGGGTGGAAACGCCAATTGGCCGGCTGCGCTAACTCTTACCGGTTACACGAATGCCACGCGGCTCGCGAACACCGTGACGTTCACCACGCCGGCACCGCCGAGCGCGGAGTACGGCTCCACGTTCACGGTAGCGGCATCGGGTCTGGGCACGGGCGCGATCACCTACAGCAGCGATGGTGTGGTGTGCACGAACTCGGGCGCGATCTACACCGTTATCCTTGGCAGCGGGGCTTGCACAGTGGGTGCGAGCCAGGCGGCCGATACCATCTACGCGGCGGCGAGCGCGACGCCGGAATCCGTCACGGCGGGGCCGTCTAACACGACCACGAGCCTTAGTTGCAGTCCGGATAGTGCGACCTACGCAGCGTCCATCACGTGCACGGCGACCATCACCAGCGATACCGGTGAAGTCAAGCGGCACGGGAACACGAAAAAACCGATGCAGGTCAGCACAGGGAACGTGGCGTTTAGCACGAACCTGAATACGGGCTGCGGCGCGGTTCCAGTCACAGTAGTGGCTGGCGTTGGAACAGCGTCGTGCACGAGTAACTCGACGACGCATCTGCCGGTAGGCACCGACAACATCACGGCGGCGTACACCGACGCTAGCGGCAACCACACCTCGAGCAACGCATCGTTCTCCGAAACCATCGTTGGTGGGATCGGGACGACGATTGACGTGACGAGTGTGAGCCCGGCTTCAGAGGAGTACGGTTCGACTGGAGCGGTCACGATCACGGCGTCAGTTGGGTGGACGGGACATGGTGCGACTCCCTCGGGAGCAGTAACCGTAACCGACGGCACCTACGCGCCGATCACGATGGCTTGTAGCCGGAACCACGGAACGGACACGGAGACGTGTACGGCCACCTGGACTCCCGACGGCACGTACGCGGTTGGCACGCACACGGAAACGGCGACAATCGCTTCCGACAGCAACTACGACGGATCGAGCAGTCCGGAGACTAACAACTTTGCAATCACTGCGGTCAACACCTACACGGCCGTAAGTTGCACTCCGCCTAGCGCGACCTACGCGACGTCCATCACGTGCACGGCGACAGTCACCAGCGATACCGGTGAAGTCAAGCGGCGCGGGAACGCGAAAAAACCGTTACAGGTCAGCAGCGGGACCGTGGCGTTTAGCACGAATCTGAATACGGGCTGCGGTGCGGTTCCACTCACGGTAGTGGGTGGCAACGGGACAGCGTCCTGCACGAGTAACTCGACGACGAGCCTGCCGGTAGGCACCGACAGCATCACGGCGACCTACTCGGGCGACAGCAACCACAGCACGAGCAACGGTTCGTTCTCCGAGACCATCGTTGGTGGCATCGGGACGACGATCGACGTGACGAGCGTGAGCCCGGCTTCGGAAGACTACGGTTCGACTGCGGCAGTCACGATCACGGCGTCAGTTGGGTGGACGGGACATGGTGCGACTCCCTCGGGAGCTGTAACCGTAACCGACGGCTCCTATGCGCCGATCACGCTGGCTTGCAGCCGGAATCACGGGACCGACACGGAAACGTGCACGGGAACGTATACTCCGAGCGGCACGGATGCGGTGGGCACGTACTCGGAAGTGGCAACGCTCGCTTCCGACAACAACTACGCCGGATCGAGCAGTCCGGAAATCAATAACTTCGCCATCAACGGCGCGACTTCCTCGACGTCGCTGATCTCAAGCGGGAGCCCCTCGACCTACGGGGACTCGGTGACGTTCACGGCAACGATTACCGGCGAAAACGGGAACTTCAAAGGCCGGAGCGCTGCCAGGAAGAACGGCGCGAAGCCGATGAATGTAACCGGAACGGTGGCCTGGAGCGCTAACACAGGCTGCAGTGCAAGCACAGTATCGGGCTATCCGGGCGTCGTGAGCTGCACTACCTCGAGCCTGAACGCGGGAAGCAACCCGATCACTGCGACCTACTCTGGTGACTCCAATCACTCGGGCAGTTCGGCCGCGTTGAGCCAGGTAGTCAATAAGGCCAACCAGACGATCACAGTCACGACCGGGGCACCATCGACCGCGACCAACGGCAGCAGCTTCACGGTAGTGGCTTCGGCCAGTTCCGGGTTGGCCGTTGCGTACGCCGCGAGCGGGGTATGCACCGTCTCGGGCTCTACCTACACGATGAACTCCGGCAGGTTGGGAGCGGCGTGTACGGTCGAGATGAACCAGGCAGGCAACGGCAACTACAATGCTGCGATGGGGGTCGATGAGACCACTGACGTAGCTGCGGCGATTGCGCCGACGGTGAGCATAACCGCTCCTGCCAGCGCTCCGTATAACTCCACCTACACGGTAGTGGCGACGACCAACGCCAGTACAACCCCGACCTTCACAGCGACACCGGCCACAGTCTGCTCGATCAGTGGCACAACGGTGACGATGTTGAGTGGCTCGGGGACGTGCGCGGTGAAGGCGTCTTGGGCAGCCGACGATGTCTATAAGGCAGCTACTGCCACAGCCCATACAACCGCGTCGAAGCTGACGCCGACGGTGACATTCACCGGCGCGCCCAGCAGCGACGTCTACTTGTCCACCTTCCCGGTGGCAACCAGCCAGAACAGCAGTGTCACTCCGGTAATCACGTCAACGACGGGCCCGGTATGCTCGGTTGCTGGCGGCGTGGTTACGATGAAGGCAGGCACTGGGACGTGCACGGTGAAAGCAACCTGGGCAGCGAGCGCCGACTATTTGGCTGCGAGTCTCGAACAGTCCACAACAGCGGAGCTGATCGGTACAACCACCACCATCACCAGCACGGTTCCGGAAACGAACCCGCTAAAGGTGTACGCGTACTTCACGGTCAGCAACGGCACGGCTACCGCAGCGGTAGGTAACGTGACGGTGACCGCCAGTAGCGGAGAACACTGCACCGCGACGGTTGCCACGGGCAAGTGCGTGCTGACGTTCGTCTCTGCGGATGCCGGGTCACAGACGCTGACCGCGGTCTACGCAGGCAACAACAACAACGCCACTAGCACCTCCACCCCGTTCGGGGTGACGGTGCCGTAAGCGAGTGAGTCACTGCCAACCAAAATGCGGCCCAGGGCAACCTGGGCCGCTAATTTTTGTGCACTGAGTTTGCGAAATCTTCGACGCATGGCGCGCTGGTCCTCAACTTTGATCATTTCGGTTGAGGCGGCAACTGCGCCCGATTTAGGCCATGCAATCTACTGTGACATTGATCGCAGAGTGCTATCAGATTCTCTTCTTTGTCGTCGCCCGCTCGGCTGCGGAAATGAAGGTGGTGGACCTGCAGATTTTGCATGGTTCCGCAGAACTGACAGCGCCAGTTGTCCCGCTCCAGGATGCGGCGATGAAGTTGGCGGTAACTTTCTGGATCGAGCACGACTCGGGGTGCTTTGGCGCGAACCGTCGTCATGAAGCTTTTCGGGTAATTTCAGACAGGAATTCCTGTTTCTGCGCATGGGGAAGGAACCGGTAGTAGCGATAGACCGAACTCAGCAGAATCTCCGGGTTGCCATTGTCCAGGTGCGCGCCCGCCAGGAAATCGGCGCAGATCATCTCCAGGCAGTAACCCCGCGACTTATCCGTGCCCAGCATCAGGGCCGCCGTCTCGATCGCCTGTTCGATCACCGGAATCTGGCTTCTGTAGACCTTGAAGTAGATCAGCTCCGATGGTTCTTCTTCCTTGCCCGTCAGTTCCTTCTCCACCTCCCGCCGAAAGTCTTCCTTCGGCATCTCGCGGGCTTTGTGCAACCAGGTTGCACAATCGAAGTGCTCGCGGTCCCGCCGCGCAATTTTCGCCAGCTCCAACCCCTTCGTCCATCCCACCTCCTTCAGATCCTTTCGCGCCTGTGGCGGCAGGTGCTCGTGGATCGACATCAGGTAGTACGCCTTCCGCCTCGATTCCGGGAACCGCCTCGCCAGAAACTCGTCGAACGAACCCAGGCTCTCCAGCCTCCAGTACTGTCCCGCCCGCACCTCACACAGATACCGGCCGAGCTCGACAAAGCGGGTGTCGCGCTCCATCTCTTTCTGCTGCTCCCAGGCCAGGATCTCGTCGATCCTGGTCAGGACAAACAGGGCTCGCTTGCGATTGAGCTTCGGCGGCATCGGTGGGTATCTAGTAAACAAGTTCGTCAAACAGACCAAGATCAACTCCTGGTTTGCGCACCAGTCCGGCCTCGACCAGATCGCGCTTGTCTAAACAGAGGCCGAGAAAGGGGCAGGTGGTACAGGGATTCTGGGGGAAGCGGATGCCACTGTGTGGCAGGAAGAGGCCGGACTCGATCCGCCGGACTGTGTCCTCAACCAGGGTTGCGAACTCCTGGCGCTGCTCGTTGGAGATGGTCGCCCGGAGGTACTGCACTTCGACCAGACGCTTGCGGACGAAAACAACCTGGGCGACTTCGTCGATCCCGGTCATCCACGAATAGCAGACGAGTTGCGGATCCAGTGCGGAAAGGCCGGCCGGCTCTTCCGGATATCGGGCCGAGCTGGTCTTCCACTCCAGAACGCAGGGTGTGCCGTCCAGTTCGCCAATGGCGTCAACGTAAGCGACAAAATTGTTGCCAGACCCGAGTGTCCGATTGAACTGGACCTGCTGGGTGGAACGAGGCCGGCGAATGCGAACACGATCGTCCTGGGCGAAGCGCTCGAGCAACTGGATGCCTTGTTGCAGCATGCGGTCCCAGGTGTCGTTGCCGGAGTAGACGAGGCTCATGTCCTTCGACAGGCCCCACTGCTCGAACAGCACTGCCGCCGGGTCCTCCCTTCGGAAAAAAGCGGCGACGGCCTGCTCGAAGGCTCGGCCAAAGAGCATGGCAGCACGAGTGTCTTTTTCCTGCCAGCCGTCAAGGTAGCGGTGGCGGTATTTGCGCGGGCAGGTCAGGTACTGGCTGATCTGGGTGTAAGAGTAGGTCATCGAGCCGCTTCTTTCGCCTGCGGACAAGAAACACCCGAACGCGGAACTGTCGATGTTGACAGTTCTTCCCACTGGCTGGCCGGAGCGAAGCCGTCGAGATTGATTAACGAAATGCCGTTGACCACGGTGTGGCTGATCTTGACCACGCCGCGGAGTCCGGGCAGGGCCTTCTCGTCGATCTGCTCGTGGGCCACCATTTCGGGATCGTAGAGAAAATCGCGCAGGAACCAGCCCAGCTTCCACAGCGCCTTCTGTGTACAGTACAGACGTCCGACGATCGATTGGCCGGCAAGTTCATTAGGTTCGAGGATGGAGAGGCGGAGGACGTAGAAGGGCTTCTGAGCGTGCCAGCGGAACTGGGCTCGATCGACCCGGACGAGGAAGACTCCGTCAGGAATCGCGGGGCGCGATCCACGGGTTGCATCGGCGAGACCAGGGACTTGCCGTTTCATGCGAGCGCCTCCTGCTTCGGATGCGAGTAGCTGCTGAGCTGACAGAGGAGGGCGTTGCGGTCCTTCTCGGCCCAGTCGGCCAGGGACTGGACGAAGTTTTCGACCTGCTCGCGGGAGGCGTCGCGGAGGGTTTTGGTGCCGCAGAAGTCGACCGCGTAGGCTTTGACGAGTTCGGGATCGAGCTTGTGCTGACGGATGATCTGGCAGAGGCGGTCACGGACCTTGGGGCCGTTTCCATTGCCATTTCCGTTGCCATGGACGCTTTGAGGCGGGAATTTCTCAACGGGAGTGGGAACAGAGCCGATCTCCTCCACCGAACAGATGCCGATGCCGTAGGCCTTGCGCAGGGCACGATTGACTGCTCGGGTTTCGGCCACGCGCATCTCGGCCCCGCGAACGAGCGGAGAGACATTGGAGGGATCGGCGTCGCCGTAGCCGACAAAGCCCTTGCAATTTTGAGACTTATACACAATGGCTTTAAAGGTCCAGCGGGATTTTTCCGGTTCACAGAATTCGCGGATCGCCTCAGTCTGAAGGCCGCGGCAGCACCTACGCTGAGCGATGCCCAGCAGAGCTGCATGTGTCACGTACCAGTTTCCATTTAAAACTTGCAAGTCTGACCGAATTACCGAGAACTTGTATTTGGTGACCATGAATTTCAGTTGTTCGAGCTTTGGTCCATACACAAAATCGGGCCAACGCTTCTTGGCCGCAACAAGCTCCCGTCGAAGTTGAACGGCCTCACGTTTCATACTGCCTCCGACTCTCAATTCAAGTAGTGACACAGTACTACTGTACTGTATAATAATACTGTATTATTGAACCAAGCGTCTGTCAACAGAGAATTGGGGGGGCCAAACCGACGGTCAGGGTTTTCGGTTTAGACGGCGGGCTTCTGTCAAGGATGCGGCGGCGACGAAACCACTCAAGCTGATGCCTTGGCGTTTCGCGGCTTGAGAAATCTCTCGCTGTTCTTCCTGCGTGTAGTAGGCGGTTATAGCCTTCCTAACCACCGCGGACGTTAGCTTGCGTCTGGTAAAGCTAGGCTGCTTCACGAAAATGATCGTACCACTACCTTGGCGCTAGGTTCACTGACTGCGGCGAACCCAGTCCGAACCTTGCCTCAAGATCGAACTAAGGAGGAACATTGAGTACCTACAAGATCCAAATTCGATTCATCGTCGTGACGCCCACCTTCAAAAAGCTGTTCCTGCGCTGGGCAATTGAAGGTTTCAGATCTGACAAATTGCGTTCCGAGCGGCCGAGAAGAGAGACACCACTGCGGTCACTGTAGCGCAACCGGATATCTTCGTTTCAACTGTCAGTTCCGGAATAGGTCCGGGGCCTTCTGCCCGAAAATCTCCGATGCACTTCCGTGTCTTGATCGTAGCGCACTTCGAGTGATATTAGAGGGGAAGAAAAGGAGAACAGTCTTTCTGCTGAGCCGAGCGGATAGATGATTCGGCCGACGGATAACGAATTAGCAATTTCGCCAGCACCTCTTTAGGACCTTGTGAACCGGGAACGGAAGGAGCGCGCAGAGATGTCGACCAAAAACGAAGAGCATCTGTGTAAGGGCACGACAAAATCGGGCAAGCCCTGCCGGGCCGCTGCTACCGCGGGCGGCCTATGCTTTTTCCACGCGAATCCCGACAAAGCTTCTGAGCTGGGTCGGATCGGGGGCAGGAAGAATCGCATTGCTCCCGTCGAAAGTTCGGATCCGTTGCCGACCTTGGATAGTGCGCTAGCGGTGCAGAACACAGTGGATCGGTTGATCAGGGATGTTTATGCCGGCAAGATTCACCCCAGGGTCGCTGCTGGCCTAGCTGCCCTTTTGAGCCTAAGGCTGCGTACGATCGAAGCGACGGATCTGGAGGGGCAAGTCGCAGCGTTGAGACGGAGGTTGGCCGAGGCGCAGGAGCGTTCTAAGCCGACGGGCAAGGCTGAAAGACCCATAGAGGAAGTACTCGAATCACTCGTTGCCACCAATAATCGAATCTTGCACAAAATTAGGCTGAGACAGTCCCGCGCGTTGGCTGGCCCTTCGAGTTCTTGGGAGCCATTGGATGACAGTTATTATGCGCGGCTACCAGGGGGAATCGAAGGGATGGGCATAACCAATCTTCGGGCAATTCAGACACTCGAAGAGGCCCGCAGCGGGGTCGCGGGTAGCAATTCCGGCGGGAAAGGCTAACGGCTAAGGGATGGAATCCGGCGCGAAATAAGAGCGAAGGCTTGCGGATTACGACATGGATACAACCTCGATCAATAGCAGCTTCATATGCCTTGAGCCGTGAAGAACTGGAAAGCCATATTAACCCGTCCGGATCTCGATGGACGAAAAGTGGAGAATAGGGTCTGACAAGAGAATTGCGCGAGACAAGACCTGATCACCGCAAAATTCGCGCTCACAAATTGAGTTGAGAGGGGCGACCCGAAGAGGAGGAATTTCTTGCCGAATTTCAGGTGGATCCCCAAACCGACCATTCAGATGGTTGGAAGATCTCGTTTTCTGTCCGCTAATTTTTGTGCGCCCGTATGTCCGACATCCTGTCGCTGCAAGTCTTCCGCTCAACGAGCAAATCCAGCTTGGGGGGCGAGACTCCGCGAAGGATCGCATAGGGTGGATTACCCGCGTTTGTGGGATGTATACAATCGAGTATAGAAGATGAACCGCGTCAAACCTCTCGCCAAACTAGGCGCCCGGGGCCGCAAGAGACTGGGCCCACCCGCATCGGGAAGGAACGGGCCCTCACTCGCTCCCAAGACCTTGAACGCTGTTGTCTGCCTCTTACTGGCAGGGGCGACAATTGCCCTCTACAGCCCGATCGTTGGGTATCCATTCGTCGTCCTCGACGATCATGATTACGTGACCGCGAACCCGCATGTTCATGGCGGCTTGGCGTGGAGCACGGTGAAGTGGGCATTCACGACGTTTGCGGCGGCGAACTGGCATCCGCTGACCTGGCTGTCGCACGCTCTCGATTACCAACTATTTGCTTTGAACCCGGCGGGCCATCATCTGGATAGCGTGCTGATCCATGCGCTGAATGCGGTGGTTTTGTTTTTGCTGCTGGCGTGGATGACAAAGCGAGTGGGCCCGAGCCTGCTGGTGGCAGCGCTGTTCGCCGTGCATCCGCTGAATGTGGAGTCGGTGGCCTGGGTGGCGGAGCGGAAGAACGTTTTGAGCACGTTGTTTTTCCTGCTGGCGATGGCCGCGTATGTCTGGTACGCGCAGCGACCGGGCTGGCGGCGATACCTGCTGGTGGCAGCGTTATTTGCGGCGGGATTGATGGCCAAGCCGATGGTGATCACGCAGCCGTTTGTCTTGTTGCTGCTTGATTACTGGCCTTTGGGAAGAACGCTGGCGAGCGCTCCTTCGGCGGTGGGCGCGTCGCAATCGCCGGCATCGAGATTGGTGCTGGAAAAGATCCCGCTGCTGTTGCTGTCGGCGGCGAGCGCGCTGGTCACCCTTAAAGCGCAGGCAGCGGGGCGCGCGGTGCGGACCTTGCACCAGTTCCCCTTTGCCGCGCGCCTCGAGAATGCCATCGTTGCTTATGGACTCTACGTGTGGAAAGCCGTTTGGCCCGCAAGGCTGGCGATTGCGTACCCTCATGCTGCGGCTGGCTTGCCGGTGTGGCGATGGGCTGTGTCCGGATTGGTGTTGACGTGTATCACCGCCCTCATTGTCGTGCGCCGGCAACAGCGTT
Source organism: uncultured Acidobacteriaceae bacterium (assembly GCA_963791085.1). Lineage (GTDB taxonomy): Bacteria > Acidobacteriota > Terriglobia > Terriglobales > Acidobacteriaceae > Acidiflorens. The sequence continues at coordinate 844,106 of CAWBQG010000002.1, forward strand.
ACTTGCTGGTCGGGTGGCTGTGGTTCGTGGGCACCCTTGTGCCAGTCATTGGTCTTGTGCAAGTGGGAGACGCCGCCATGGCGGATCGCTATGCCTACATTCCGCTGATCGGAATTTTCCTGATAATTGCCTGGGGCGTTGCTGATCTGGCGGACGCGGCAAACATCGGCTTCGCGTGGCGACTAGCTGCTTCGGTTGGCGTTGTGATCTTTCTTGGCGCTGTCACGCATGGCCAGATGAGTTACTGGCAAAGCGAGTATGACTTATAGTCTCATTCGTTGGCAGTTACAAGTGACAATCCATTCGCACACGACGCCCTCGGGGCGGCACTTATGGATCCTGAAGCGGCGATGTCGCGGAACGAACTGGACAAACTTGGCACGGACGAACAGCGAATGGAAGAGGCCCGCCGCCATCTCGAACAAGCGTTGGCCCTGCGCCGTCAACTGGCACGAGGGAATCCAGCCACTTATCTGCCTGACATGGCGGTAACTCTAAACAATCTGGGTAACCTTGCGCGAATGGAGAACAACATGGCGGAAGCCCGGCAGTATTATGAGGAGGGCTTGCAGATTCATGCGCGCCTCGCGCAGCAGAACCTCGATCCTTATCCGGCCGACCGTGCCATGGCGATGATTAACCTCGGATATCTGGAGAAAAGCAAACTGGAGAACGACAAGGCTGTCCAGCACTTCGAGGGCGGGCTCGAGATTTATCGCCAGCTTGCAGAACAGGATCCGGAGCAATATCTGCCCAAGGTGGCCGAGGCGCTCAACAGTCTGGCAGTCGCGAATCGAGACGAAAAGCGCATGAGCGAGGCCCGGCTAGCCTATGAAGAGGCGTTGCGTATCCGCCGCCAGTTGGCGGAGCAGAATCGAGCGGCGAACCTACCTTATCTGGCGGTAACTCTGAACGACCTGGGCGTCCTCGATGCTGCGGAGAACCGAAACGAGGACGCGCGTCAGCACTATGAAGAGGCACTTACTCTTTACCGGCAACTAGCGCAACAGGATCCGGAAACTTATACGCGCTATCTGGCGGGGTCATTAAACAACCTCGCGTTCTTGTTCGGAAGCCAGAACCGGCTCGCGGAATCGAGAGCGCACTACGACGAAGCTCTCGGCCTCTACCGGAAACTCTTTCAGGCAGATCCGAATCAATATGCAGGCGATGTTGCGCGAGTCGAATCGAGCCTGGAACAGTTAGACAGAAAAGTCCGATCGAAGTAGGCGCGTCATTTCGCGTACTGGTTCTTCACGATATCTCCGCCTTTCATCACAAACTTCACGCGCTCGAGCGTGGTGACATCGGCCAGGGGATCTCCGTCCACCGCAACGATGTCGGCAAACTTACCCGGCTCAATCGTCCCAACCTTGTCTGACCAGCCCAGCAGGTCAGCGTCATTGATCGTCGCCGTCTGAATGGCCTGAAGTGGCGTCATTCCCAGCTTCACATAGACGTTGAACTCGTGCGCGTTCAACCCATGGGGATAAACGGCGGCATCGGTCCCGAACCCAATCTTTATACCCGCCTCGAACGCCTTTTTCGCATTCGCCTTGCCAGTTTGCGAAACCATCTCCATCTTGCGCTTTGCAAAGTCCGGAAGATTTGCCTGGGCCATGTTTTCCCGCTGCCAGTCCATCAGGTAGAGAGTGGGCACAAGGTAGGTGCCGTTCTTTTTGAGCGTGGCGATGGCTTCGTCGTTCATCAGGTGGCCGTGTTCTACCGAGTCCACGCCCGCTTCCGACGCCCAGATCACGCCCTGCGCGCCGTGGGCGTGCGCCGCCACCTTGCGTCCCAGACGATGAGCGTCCGCAACAATGGCCTTCATTTCTTCCAGCGTGTATTGCGCCGCATTGGGATCGTCGCCCTTGGAGAGCACGCCCCCGGTCGCGCAAATTTTGATCACGTCGGCGCCGTATTTGATAATCTCGCGCGTCTTGTGTTGCACCGCTTCCACGCCGTCGGCCGCGCCTTCGCTCTGCGCGTGGTATTCGAACGGCAACAGATCGTTATCGCAGTGTCCGCCGGTAATGCTCAATGCCGGTCCGCTTACCAGCATGCGCGGTCCGGGGACGTCGCCGGCGTTGATGGCATCGCGCAGCGCGACGTCGGCATAGCCGCGCGCCAACAGGTTACGCACGGTTGTAAATCCCGCTTCCAGCGTGACGCGGGCATTGTGCGCGCCGATCAGCGCCTCGCGTGGCACTGAGATCGCCAGCGACGAATAACCAAAATTCGGATTGAAGGTGAGATGCGTGTGCGCATCGATCAATCCCGGCAGCACGGTGGCGTTTGAAAGATCGACGACCTGTGCGCCGGCGGGAAGCGCCACGTCGCCGCCGCCAACGGTCGCAATCTTGTCGCCCTGAATTACGATCGTCTGATTCAGGAGCATCTTCCCGGTCTTCACGTCGAGCAAGCGTCCCGCACGAACGACGACTGTCCTCGCCGCCGCGGATTCCTGCCCATAAAGCGTTGCTGCGAAAGCCGCCAGCACAGCAGCCATGTAGATGATTCGTCCGATTTTCATCGCGGAATTGACCCTCGATCTTGATGTGAGCGATTACCTTACAACCTCGGGTACAAGCACGGCAAGAGCAGCTTCTGGTCTATCCTGAAGCGTGACCGACGACGCCCAGGAAACTGTTCCGGCAGGGGTTCTCGCCGTGGCCGCGCTCTATGCCATCTGCGCAATCTATCTGGGCGGGGCGGGCGCGCTGATGCTGGTTCGCCCCGGTGCCGTGCCCATGTCGGCCGGAGCGCCGCTGCTCTTTGGACTGGAACTCGACGGTCCGTACATGTTCCTGGTGATGGCGGTGGCGGGTGCAGGCGTCGCCTGGGGCCTTATGAGGCTGAACAACATCACGCGCCACGTGGCCATGCTGATTGCTTGCGCCGGCATCGTCATGCTATTGCCCTCCGTCTCAGACGCGACCGCGCTGGTCAACGTGAAAGCGCTTGTCACCGGTGGCCTCGGGATTATCGTACGGGTAGTGATGGCGTGGTATCTGGCGCGCGCAGACGTAGCAGAACAGTTTCACCGCGTCGGATGAATCTGAAGGTATGCAGTTACGGTGCGATGAGTTGCATTCCCTGGCACGGATTGCAGCGCAGACGAAAGGACAAACAAATGAGATACTTCGTGCGCATTTTCCCTCTCTTTCTCGCTTTCGCAGCCTCCGCGCAGAGCGGTGCTCCGGCAACAGACCCCTGGAGGGCCCTCGCCTTTTTGCAAGGAACATGGGAAGCGAAAACCGCGGGCGGCGCAGCGGGCGCTAAAGGTACGGGCAGCTACACTTTCCGAACTGAGCTGAAGAATCACGTTCTTGCGCGTCACCGTACAACGAGCGCCGGGTGCAAGGGGCCTGCTGATTTCGATTGCGATCATAGCGATCTGCTTTATATCTACCAGGACGCCACAGGGCAGCCCCTCAAGGCCATCTACTTCGACAACGAAGGCCATGTCATTCACTATGACGTTTCCACGCCCGATGCGACGACTGCAATCTTTATCTCAGAGAGCGCTCGACCCGGCCCGCAATTCCGGCTGATGTATGAGCTGAAAAGTGGCGTGATGTGGGGGAAATTTCAGATACGAATGCCTGACCAAGCTGGTTGGCAGTCGTATCTAGAATGGAGCGGCTCGAAGCGAAGCGAGAGTTGACTCCGTTTATGCTTGATTCAAGCGGCACAGATGATGGAGTCGACGATCTTCATGGCGCCCATGCACAGCAACGGTGATCGCGTACCGATCTTGCAGCGGAGGAACGAAGGCAATGGAAGACTGAACACTCGTGCAATTTAGGCTGCGTGCACTCTTCCGGCATCCGGAGTCATTACGACACCCGACCGGCGGGCTTTCGACGGCATTGCAAGCGCGGCCAACACGTAGAGGGCTGCTCCGGTCAGGACGCACGTGGCGATGCTGGTTTCCATCGAAAGAACGATGGCCACGAAACTTCCCAGGGTTCCAGCGGCTCCGTTCAGCGCCCACATCCACGGCAAACTTGCTTCATTGCCCATCTTGGTCATCCAACGCATGCCGATGGGGAAGCAGAAGCCCAGGAAAAAACCGCATGGGAGCACCAGCGCCAGAGCAACCGCCGCTCTTTGCCAGAGAACTCCGGACACGAACGTGTGGATCACGGGGACGACGGCCAGCTTGTAGAGGACGATGAGCACGGCAACGGCAAGAGCGGGCCCTCGGCTCTGCCATGGTGAGATGAGCTGCAGCCGGTCCGAAGCCATGCTGCCGATTCCGGTTGAAAATACAAGGCCCGTCAGCACCACGACCAATGAATAGATGGGATGGCCGAGAAAGACGGAGAGCTGCTGCATCATCCCCATCTCGATCAGCATGAAGCCCAGCCCGATGGCGAGGAAGTAGAGAATCCCGCCGATGGCAGGGCTCGTGCCGGGAGCGCGTTTCATCACGAGCCACGCCGGGATCACGATGGTCGACACCACCAGGATCAGTGCGGCGATGAGGAAGCCGCATAAGAAAAGAATGGCAAGAAGATTTCCTCCGGTGCCGCCGATGCGGATGAACTCCGGAATATTGCGGAGATGGACGGCGTTGAAGAAATAGGGGGAGCTATCGAAGACGGGTGAGTAATCGACGACATCCTTATTTCGCAAGTCGGCCAGTTGATTGAGAGTGTGGGTGGCCGAGATGAGCTTCAGCTCAGGTGTGGCGGGCGGTTGCCCCGGGAAAAGAAGAATCTTGAATTGCATCTCGTCGGCGGTGCTGCGGATTCTGACAAGATCCGCATCGCTGAACGGCTGGTTAGTGGCGAGCATGGTGGCAATGGATCCGCTGGTGATCAGAACGACCTGGCGATCGGGATCGGCAACGCCTTCGGCGATCATGGCGCCTCTGGCCACGCTATAGAGCCGGAATACCTCCTTGGATGCTCCGCCGTACCAGCGACTGAACGTGATGATGCCGCCGGGCCGCAGATGCTCGTAAAAGACTTTCCAGCCATCGACGGTGTAGAGGGAGTTTTCGGAAAGCGTCATTGCGCCCGCCGAGGTCGCAGCCCAGGTGTCGACCAGCGAAGCCTGGATCAGGTCGAACTTCTCTCCGGAGCGGGTCAAGTAGCTGCGGCCCTCGTCGTTAACCAGTTCAAATCCCGGGATCTTGCTGAAACCCGAGAACCAATCGAGCTGGCGCGAGGTCAGGCCAACCATGGCGCTGTTCACTTCGATCCCGACAATGCGGTGAAAGCCGTTGGCCGCACAATTGAGTACGTCGCGACCTCCGCCCACGCCGATGACAGCCGCGCTGCCCCCCGGACGCAGTTGGGGAGCGGTCGCGGTCACGTCATAGCGAAAATACTTGAGCGCGGTTAAATCGCCCTGGAAGCGGGTAATGCTGGTGGAGGCATCATTATCAATGTTCACCGGGATCTCTGCGGCCGTGATATGCGGGATGATCGGACTGGGGCCCCACATCATGGCCGGACCCGTCTGCGGCCGGTACGCGCGCACACGCGAGATTGAATTCCATCGCTCGGAGAGGATCCTCATGCGCGTATCGATATGGCCCTTGGACCAGATGGGCTGAACGCCATACAGGGTGCTGGAATTGAGGGCGCACACAATCAGAAGGGCGACAATCCCAAAGGTGGAGAAGCGGGCCAAACGGCGTTCACGGGCATAGGATGAGTAGCCGCGGGCGCTGGCAAAGAGCAAGGCCGACACGAAGAACAGAGCACTCGGCGCATCGATCAAATTGAGAATGACCGCGGAGCCAAGGCATCCCAAGGCAGCTCCCAGCAGATCGGTAAAGTAAACGCGGCCAATGGGGAACGGCGTCCGGGTCAGCGAAAGGCAGACTGCCATGCCGGAAAAAAAGAACGGCGTGGCGATGATGCTTGAGAACAGTAGAAAGCTGAAGAGCGTCTGGAGCGAGGCGGCGAGATCGAGAGGCACGGCCAACATCGCGACCAGACATACCGGCAGCGAGACGGCGGCGAGCAGCGCGGCCTGGGTAAGGCGGAGCGGAACCTTGTCTTTCGAAAAATAGCGGGGAAAAAGCTGGATGGAGAGGGCGCCGGCGGTCATCCCGAACATGGCCATGGAGATGGATACGAACGCCATGTAGTACCAGGAAGTGACACTCAACAGGCGCGTGAGCACGATTTCGTACATCAGAGTGCTCGCGCACAACAGAGAAAGAGCGGCGAAAAAAGGAATCATGACGGCCCTGAGATGTTGGACTTGCTCCGGAGGATAAATCGAAACGGAGCACCGGATGCTGGCTTACAGACCAGCCTTTGAGGATAACACCTGCACGGCGGCGCTTTGATGCATAGTGCGGATCAAGGTCGTCAGTTCTTGATTGCTGGAGGGTTGCCGCGGGAGTAACTCTGGTTGCGAGGCGTGGAAATCAAGTCGGAATGGCTTCCAGGAGAACGAACTGGAGTTCTTTCGGCCGTGCACAGGGCGGATCTACAGCGCTACGCCTTCTTGCATGAACGCCATATGCGCGAGAATGCCGGCGGCTTTCTCGAGCAGTTTCAGGTCGTCTCCGGAGAAATCGGGACCGGCCAGCGATGCGTCCAGACCTTTGCGTGAAACCTGTACGACGCCCATGACGTGTCCGCCGGCCGCGATCACCGGGACCGACATGATTTTCTGGATCGGCATCTGCTCCATGTTTTTGTCTTCTTCTTCACCCGAAAGCCGGACCGCTTCAAACAGGCTGACATGCTTCACTCGCATGAACGAGTTCGACATCAGCGAAGTCCGCGTTGCTGCAGTGCGCGCGGCCACCGCCGAACCGGTCAATGGCAACTCCCCTGCGGAACGCAACTCCGCCGGATAAACGAAACGCAAACTTCGTTTCTCGAGCCTCATGAGTGCGATTTCGCCACGGCGCACGCGGAGAATTTGCGCGAGCTTCATACAAGCTCTCTCTGGGCTTGGCGCGTCGGAAACCATTCGTTCGAGGTCGGAGATACTCGCTTTGGCCGGCTTGGCTGCGACACCTTGAGCATTGATGGATTGCATAGGATGGCTTATGAACCTTCCCCTTTATCCTGCGGGTTGCGGCAGCTTTTCGACAAGTTACTACGGTACTTTTGTTCACTGCGACTTGGCCGCGCAGCCACGCCCAAAAGAGTACTCATCTTTGTACCCAAAAGTATCTTTTCTCGTCGCGAACCGTCTTCTTCCACAGGCATACGCGCTATAGTAGAAACATCATTCGTTACGAGCACGGTTCGTCTGACGAGGAGCGCTCCGGGCATTTGCCGTCCCGTAACACAATTACTTGAATTCCTCTTTTAAAGGAGTACTGCATGGCTCGAAAAACCAGTGGAAGCGCCTCACCTCGCAGCAGGAAAACCGACCTATCGACGGCACCCGCCGTTGCCTCACCCACAACGATCGAGAAGGCGCCGGAAGTCGTTAAGAATCTGCAGGCTACCGCCGTTGCAGCAACCAAGACGGCTGTGCACACGCCCAATGCGAACCTGGATGAGGAAATCCGCCGTCGCGCCTATGAATTGTATCTGCAGCGCAACGGAACTGCGGGCGATCCAAACCGGGATTGGATTGTCGCCGAGCATGAAGTACGCGCGCGCCACGCCACCGCAGGCCGCTAGATCTGGCTCTTAGCTACCTGGCTTACAGGCTAGCTTGCGGATAAGATCGGGGTCGCGTTCGCCACACGGTCAGTGATCAAGGGTGTCTCGGCCAGCGGTTTCCACCAGGCCGAATAGGGGTTCTTGCGCAATTTCAAATACGAGATGCCCAGCCGATCCAATTCCTTCAGGACTTGGACCACGGCTTGTGCTGCCGCTTGTTCAGCTGCTTCGCTCAGCCCTGTTCCCACTTCGTACTGCTCGCCCGTGATGCCGATCAGCAGAATATCCTCTGGCCCTTCGCCGGCCAGCTCGGCAATCAGCAATGACTCGGAGAGAGCCGGCGAATGCGGATCCATGCGCACCGGCGCCGGGCCGTGGCGCAGGATGTCTTCTTTCCGGTAGAGGGTCACGGTTCCGGGAGCCGCGTCGTTTTTAACGGAGTCGATGAGGATGAGCGCGTCGATACCGGAGAGATGAGCGACCAGATCGAGGCCAGGCGTGCCCAGATCCGCGACCGTCACTCGTTCTTCGAAGCGGTAGCCCGATTCCAACAGGCCAACCACGTAGGGTCCGATGGCGTCGTCGCCCAGGAGCACGCTGCCGATTCCGCCGATCGTTGTCTTCCCGCTCACGACACCCTTCTTTCCTACAGCACCTTTACGCGGGCAATCTGCCGGCCCGAGGGATCGAACGTGTGGCACGCGCACGCCATGCAGGGATCGAAGGAATGCACGGTCCGTAGCACTTCGAGCGGCTCGTCCGGCCGCGCCAGAGGCGTGTGTAGCAGCGACGCCTCGTACGGTCCATGCGCGCCCGATTCGTCGCGCGGGCTGGCATTCCAGGTCGAAGGGACGACGGCCTGATAGTTGGCGATCTTTCCATTCTTGATCACAATCCAATGGGACAGCGTTCCGCGAGGAGCTTCGTGCGTTCCGACGCCCTCCACTTCTCCCGACCCGAACACGGGCTGGTTGTGGACGGTCAGATCGCCCTTCGCGATGTTATCGACCAGGAGCTGCCAGTGTTTATCGGCCAGTTCGGCCAGCATGGCGGCGCGGATAGCGCGCGCGGCGTGGCGTCCCAGTGTGGAATGCATGAGCGCCGGTGTAGCGTTCACTTTCGCAATCGCGGAAACCTGGCCAAGCGCCAGATTGGCATATTTCTTCGTCAGGGGATGGCCCTGTGCGTACCCGACCAGCACCTGCGCCAGCGGCCCAACCTGCATCGGCTGGCCCTTGTAGCGCGGCGACTTCACCCATGAGTATTTTTTCTCTCCGTCCCAGCCAGTAAACTGTGGCTCGGTTTCTCCCGACCATGGTTGGAGAGGTTTCTCGCCCTGATAATAAGAGTGCGTCACATCCTCGGTGACCGACTCGCGAAACACCGGATCGGACGCGGTTTTGAACGGCTGCATCCCGCCGATATCTCCGCGCATAATGACGCCGCCGGGCAGATCGTACGCGCCGGCGTTCGAGTCGAGCGGCAGGTCGGGAACGGCAAGATAGTTCGTGACGCCACTGCCGATCTTGAACCACTCCGGATACATCGCCGCGACGGCGCAGACATCGATCAGATAAACCTGATTGATGAATTCCGCGACTTCGGCGAGAAGCACCCGAATCTGCTCAAGCTTGTCCATGCCGAGCGCGCTTTGATTGTCCAGATCAATCGCGTTGGACACTCCGCCGACCAACAGGTTCTGGATGTGCGGGGTTTTCGATCCCAGCATGCCGACGACCTGGAGAGCTTTGCGCTGATACTCCAGCGCCTGAATGTAGTGGGCGAAGGCAAGGAGGTTCACTTCCGGCGATAGACGCATCGCAGGGTGGCCCCAATAGCCATTCTGGAAGATGCCGAGCTGCCCGCTGGCCACGACCGCTTTCACTTTGTCCTGCGCTGCTTTCAGTTCATGCCGCGAATTGCGCGTCCAGGGCGAAAGACTCTCCGCCAGCTTCGACGCAGCGGCAGGATCAGCCTTCGGAATCTCCAGAATGTCGACCCAATCGAGCGCCGACAGCTGATAAAAATGCACGATGTGATCGTGCAACGCGTGCGCAATCAAAATGAGATTGCGGATATATTGCGCGTTGGCGGGCACAGGCAGTTTGAGCGCATCTTCCACGGCGCGCACACTAGCCATCGCGTGCACGGTGGTGCACACGCCGCAGAAACGCTGTGTAAACATCCACGCGTCGCGCGGATCGCGCCCGCGCAGGATGGTTTCAATCCCGCGCCACATCGTGCACGACGCCCAGGCGTTGCTCACCGCGTAGTTTTCGACCTCCACGTCAATACGGAGGTGGCCTTCAATTCGCGTAATCGGATCAATCGTGATTGTTCTGGACATAGTTCCTGCTGTCAGTGCGAGTTTGTTGTTGTGGTTTCGTCTTCACCGAAAAAGCCGTACTTGAAATAGCCGGTCCACCGTATGTAGGGCCGGCGGAAACGGAAGTAGCTTGCCATGTCATGCCACAGGTAAAGCGGTCCCGGCAAAATAGCGAATTTCTTTACCGCGAATAAGAATCCTGCAACGCCCATGGCGATGAAACCGAGCGATACCAGGACCTCGATGGTTGCAGGAAAATACAGCGCCTGCGGGTTGGGGCGGAAGGCGAGAGTGGTCGGGCTGAAGCGGTACACCATTCCTCCCAGCGAACTGAGGACATAACCCAGGAACATCTTGTCGCGTTCATGGGTGCGCACGGATCGCTGTAACAGGTATCCTCCGCCTACGATCAGTAACATCTCCAGCCAAAACACGCCGGCAAAGCGGTCAAAATGGAAGGCCGTGCCAAACTGCTCCCGGAACGCGATATCCAGGAGCCGCAACGCCGCCCACCCGTAAATCAGGCCGCAGGTAATCCGTGCCGCCTCGTCAAGGACTTCCATATCCATGGCCCGCTTCCACACCAGGCAGGCCAGCATGGTGCATCCTGCCACGCATCCGAACGACATGAAGCAGGCCGCCCACACATACAGCAAGGGGAGGAACGGTGTTTGCCAGAGCGGGTGGACGCGCTCACCGGCGAGCAGCATCAACGCGCCGAGCGACGATTGATGCATTCCGGGAAGCAGGTACGCCAGCGCGATCACATACGGGAAGACGGAATGCAAGTGCCGCTCCATCTTCTCCACGCTGGGCCGCAGGCGCGAATCGAAGTACCAGAGGCGTTCGAGCACCGGCGGAAGATTTTCGATGGCCAGCGGGATCATCGCGTAAATGGACATGCAGATGGCAACTTCCGCCAGCGGCGAGTGCATGTTCCATTTCCAGGGAAACACAATCCAGTAGAAGTTCCACGGGCGTCCGGCATCAATACCCAGCAGGAGCAGTCCGCATGCATACGCAAGGAAACTGGTGAGCAGCGCCATGCGCATCAGGGAATGCAGCTTCTTGCGCCGGAAGACCCAGGCCGCGATTCCGACTGCGAAAGCGCCGGAGCCGAGCGCGGTCAGCACCATCACGTTGAAGGTCTTCCAGATGCCCCAGCCGAAAGCGTCGTTCATGCCGCTGACCGGGCCCAGGCCCGCGAGTTCGCGGTAGCCGGTCAATACCAATGCCACGAGGGTCAAGGCCATCAGGACAAGGAAAAACGGCGTGACAACCGGAAATCCGAACACGGGCACAGCCCGTTCCCACCGGTCTTCAGTTCTGATTGGAGTGTTCGTTATTGCGCTCATAATTGCGCCCTCAACCCGGTTTCCCGCTCGTGCTCGTGCGCTTCTTCCACGTGTCCCTTTACGCTCTTGCGGATCACCTGCACCAACCCCGCGTACAACAGGGCCGGCAGCGCGAAGTATTGGTAAAACCTCCTCTGCCAGCGGAGCGTCTTGGCCGGCACCGATTCCTGGCCCAGTTCCGGCAGACCAAGATCGTCGAACGGAACGCGCGCCAGGTACAGCGATTGCGTGCCCCCGTTATCCGTTTCTCCGTACACCTTGTTCTCGTAATAGTGTCCCGGATTCTCGCGGATGCGCCGCTTGGCTTCCAGCAGCAGAACTGTACGCGGCCCAAAGATCACCGCACCCGTCGGGCAGACACTGGTGCAGCCCGGCTTCAGTCCTTGCTCCAGGCGATGACTGCACAATTCGCATTTCGTCACGCGCGGGTTGTAGCCTTGCCACTGGAAGCGCGGAATGTGATAGGGGCAGGTGATGGTGCAATAGCGGCAGCCGATGCACTTGTCCGCTGTCCAATACACGATGCCGCTTTCCGGATCCTTGTGCAGCGCCTGGAACGGACATCCCGCGGCGCAGGCGGGATCCAGACAATGCATGCACTGCCGTTTCACGAACGAGGCCGGAGATCCGTCCGTCGGCTTGTAGAGCTTGATAATGTTGCGCGTCAGATCGTTGAGGTCAGTGGGCGCCTGATGCAGGCCATCGCCCCGGGTATCCGGTTGCTCGCCGTTGGCTTCGGCGCAGGCGGCCACGCAGGCTTTGCACCCGATGCAAACGGTCGCGTCGTAAAGAAGGCCGACCGCTGCGCTCGGAATCTTCGTGCCTTCCGCGTCCGCATGCAGCGCGTCGGTTCCCAATGTGACCGCCACGGCAGCCGTGCCGCCCGTCATGGCGATCGTCGTGATCAGTTCTCGCCGAGTGATGGCCACGTTAATCCTCTTTCTTTTCGCCGGCAGCTTCCTTCTCAGCATGCGCGCGGTCCGCTGCAATCCGCTCGGCTCCCGCTTCCTGGCTGCTCCGGAAGCGCTGCGAAGTCAACCACGATGCGGTTCCTATCCCTCCGGCAATCGCACCAACCAACACCGCTGCGCCCGTCTTGATCTCTCCCGTGCCGCTGTAAATTGGCGGGTAAGTATCGGGGGGCGTGGCCAGGTGAATTGGCACGGTCTCATTGGTCGGGATTTTCCAGACCACATTCTTCTCCGTGCATCCCAGACACGGCGACCCGATTCCGATCGGCCACACGCCCGGAGTTTCGTTGAAGTGCCGCGTTGAGCAAGCCGCATGTGTCACCGGACCCTTGCAGCCCAGCTTGTAAAGGCACCACCCACCGCGGTGACCTTCATCGCCGAATGCATAAGCGAAACGGCCCGCATCGAAGTGCGCCCGGCGCGGGCAGTTCTCGTGGATAACGCGCTCATAGGCAAATTTGGGACGGTGCAACTCGTCCATCTCCGGCAGACGGTTCATGGTCACGTATTCGAGCACTACTGCCAGCAGGTTGTAAGGATTGGGCGGACAGCCAGGCAAATTCACGATCGGCTTGCCCGAAATCACCGTGTCTACGCCAACGGCGCCGGTCGGGTTCGGGTCGGCCGAAGGAACGCCGCCCCATGAAGCGCAGGATCCGATCGCGATAACCGCGGCCGCTTTTGAGGCAGCATCCTTCACGACCTGCACGGCGGGACGACCGCCCAATTGCATGTATATGCCATCGTCGCGGGTGGGAATCGCGCCTTCCACCACCAGCACGTATTTGCCTGCATTGTCCGTCATTGCCTGCCGTAGCGCGGCTTCGGCCTGCGCTCCCGACGCGGCCATCAACGTCTCGTGATAGTCGAGCGAAATGACGTCGAGAATCAGGTGGGCGGCATCCGGAGCGGAAGTGCGCAGCAGAGTTTCCGTGCATCCCGTGCAGTCTTGGAAGTGCAGCCAGATCACGGAGGGACGGCGTGCTTTACCGATCTTGGCGGCAACCTCTGCCACCGAACCGGCCTTGGTCAGCGCCAATCCCGCGGGGGCCGTGGCAACAATGACTGAACACAAACGCAAAAAGTCGCGGCGCGACACGCCCGCCGCTTCCAGGTGGGCCTGGATGGTCGTTTCCGGCTTGACAGACTTCGCCATCACGCACTCCTTCTTCAATTGTTGGGTAGGGCTCAAACCTGGCGCGCTGCCCGGATTCACTCGTAACGCCACATCGGTGCTGCTTGCAGCGCTATGGCATATTCCGACATGCTGCTTACGGCGGAATATGAGGGGAATCACGGTTCTGAGTGCGATTCGACCCCTTCGGTTGTGAGCGAGGTCACACTGGACTGTGGCTAAGACCAAGCCGGGCGGTCTGTGGGGTACTGAGGGTGTCGCGAGACGCTACTGCTGCAGGGCTTGTCGCAGCTCGGGCCGAACCTGCTCGTTTTGAATCTGCGAGGCATCCCATCCGCCTCCCAGGGCCTTCACCAGAAATACCGACGTGACCATTTGCTGGCCGAGTAACTGCGTCGCCAGCCGCTCGTTCGTCAGCAGAGTGGATTGCGCGGTGATGACATCGAGGTAGGTTGTGACGCCGCCCACGTAGCGGTTGTTGGCGATATCGAGTGCGCGGCGCGAATCGTCAACGGCTACCTGCTGAGTTTTCGCCGCCTGGTCGAGGAATGCGAGGCCGGAAAGGCCGTCTTCAACCTGCTGAAACGCTTCCAGCACAGCCTCGCGATAGTTGGCGACCGATTCGTCATACACTGCGCGCTGGGCGGCAAGGTTGGCGCGATTCTGGCCGCCATTGAAAATGGGCTGCAGGATGTCTCCGCCCAACGCCCAAATTGCGCTCGGGGCGTTCACCAGCGTTGCGATGTCGCGACTCTGCCAGCCGCCGCTGCCTCCCAGCGTAATGTGCGGATAAAAGGCCGCTTTTGCCAATCCTACTTGCGCGTTCTGATACGCCATCTGCCGCTCGCTGGTTGCGATGTCGGGGCGCCGCTCCAGTATTTCCGACGGCACTCCGGTCGGAATCGCCGGGGGCGTGACATTGAAAGGAGCCTTGGCGAGAGCGAAGCTGGAAGCTGGATGTCCGGTCAGCACCGCGATCGCATGCTCGTATTGGGCGCGTTGCTGGAGAACAAGCTGCAGTTGCGTCGCCGTTGAATCAAGCAATGCCTTCTGCTGCGCTACCGCCAGGCCGGACGCAATCCCGCCCTCGTGCTGATAGTTGACCAGGTCTAAACCCTTCTGCTGGATTTCGACCGATTCGCGCACCACATCGGCCTCGCGGTCAAGTTCGCGAAGGTTGAAATAATCGGCGGCTAACTCCGCGGTCAACACCAGCCGCGTATTTTCGAGGTCGGCCGCAGTCCCTTGCAGGGAAGCGTTGGCCGCTTCCAGCCCGCGCCGAACGCCGCCGAATAGGTCGGCCTCATAGTTGACGGAAAACGGGACAGAAAACGTGTTCTCGGTGTCGGGCTTAACAAGCGCGGGATTAGCGCCCTCAAGGTTACGGTTGCCGGAAAAGCGCTGGCGCTGTCCGCTCGGGTCCGCGCTCAGGGACGGAAAATATGCTGCCGTGGCGACCCGGGCCAGCGACCTTGCCTGCAAGAGACGATCGCGCGCCGCGAGCAGCGATTGATTGGCCTGCAGCACTTCCCGCTCCAGCCGGTCCAATTCCGCGTCCTGATAGAGCTGCCACCACGTTCCCTTCGGAATCGAATCCTTGGGCGCCGCCGTCTGCCACGGCCCTTCGCCCTTCCAGGTGCCGGGGACTTCTGCCGAGGGCCGCTTATAGTTTGGGCCGACGGCACACCCGGCCAAGAGCATAGCGGCCAGCAGCGCGCTGAGGGCCACCGGCATGCGTGTGTGGCTCGGGCAATCCTGTCTGCGCAGTTCTTTCACCCGCTGCTGGCGCGCGGACAGGAGTGTCCGTGCCACATGGGAAGAGAACAGGTTCATGGGCGGCCGCTGCCTTGGCTCGCTTTGGCCACGTGAACCTGTTGCCCTGCCTCGAGCGAGTCCGAGGGATTAACAATGACCCGATCCGTCGGCCCAATCCCCTCCAGAATCTCGATCGTATTGCCGAAGTCCCGGCCAATCACAATGGAATGCAGCGTCACCTTGTCGTCCGCGCCCACCACGGCCGCTTGCGGCCCTTCGGCGCGGAACAGCATTGCGTTGACGGGAATTGTAATTCTCGGAACCGAATTTCCGGTTGCAAAATGCACCTGCCCGTAGGAACCTGGGAGCAGCCTTCCATCCTTGTTCGGCACGTCGACTTCCGTTAGCAAGGTGCGCGTATTTTGATCGATCGCATCCGCGGTGCGCGCTATCGTCCCTGTGAACTTTTGCCCAGGAAATTCCTGCAGCGTCACTGCGGCCTTCACTCCCGCTTTCATCATGGGCGCGTAAGCCTGCGGAACGCCCACGTACACGCGCAACGGGTCGACCCGCGCGATATTGAACAATTGCGCGCCCATTGACGCCCCGGCGTTGATCAGCGCTCCCGGATCGACGTTGCGGCGAGTTATGACGCCGGTAAAAGGCGCATAAACGTTCTTAAAGGATTCCAGTTCTTCGAGGCGCCGTACATTGGCGTCCGCGGCTGCCAGATTCGCCTTCGCCTGCTCGTAGCCGCTGGTTTGCTGATCGGCTTCCTGCTGGGAAACCGAATCGGTCTTCCGCAGATTCTCCCAGCGATCCGCGGAAATCTTCGCCAGCCCCAGCGCCGCCTTGATCTGTTCGCGGCTGGCCCGCGCCTGCGATAATTCCTGATCCACTTCCGGCGTATCGATCGCCGCCAGCAGTTCCCCTTTCTCCACGTGGCTGCCCATGTCCCTGTACCACTTAAGAAGGTAGCCGTTCGTCCGAGCGAAAATTGGAGACTCGATGAAAGCCTGCAAATTGCCCGGCAGAATCAGCTCGTTCTCGCTGGGTGCCTGCACCGGTAGAACCACCGCAACCGTGGGAATCGCGACCGCGTCGGTTTCCTTCACCAGCGCGTCCGCTTCCCCTTTTCTCGTCAGGAAAGTCACTGCGCCGGCCGTGATCAGCACGAGCAACACGGCTCCGACCATGATCTTGGCCCGGCTTGCCGGAGCGGGGGGCAGGTCTGGCGGCCGTTCGATCTGCGGATGCTCGCGAGCCGGGCGGGTTTCTGCTCCACTCTGTTGCCGCCGTACCTCAGGTTGTTCTATCGACATAAACCGGTCTCCGATTCATCTACCTCTGCCGCGGTTTCAAGTGTGTCTGCCTGTGTCCGTGAATCATCACGAATACGCTCGGCACAAAAAACAAAGTTGCGACAGTCGCGAACAGCAGTCCGCCGACTACGGCGCGTCCCAGTGGTGCATTCTGTTCGCCGCCTTCCCCAAGGCCCAGTGCCATCGGCACCATGCCGATGATCATGGCAAGCGCCGTCATCAGCACCGGCCGTACGCGCGTGTAGCCCGCTTCAATGGCCGCCTGCATCGCCGGCACGCCCATATCCATGCGGTCTCGGGCAAACGAAACCATCAGAATCGAATTCGCCGTCGCCACGCCCATGCACATCACCGCTCCCGTCAATGACGGCACGCTCAGCGTGGTCCGCGTTATCAGAAGGAACCAGCAGATTCCCGCCAGCGCTCCCGGCAGCGCGGTGATAATAATGAACGGGTCGAGCCACGACTGAAAGTTCACCACAATAAGAAGATAGACGAGCACAATCGCGCCGAGTAAGCCGAATCCCAACCCAAAGAATGACGATCTCATCGTTACTACCTGTCCGCGCACGATGATTTGCGTTCCGCGCGGCAGGTGGTCCTGAAACGGCTTCAGCACCTTGGCGATGTCGGACGAAACCCCGCCCAAATCGCGCCCTTGCGTGCTCGCGTATACGTCGATGACCGGCTGTACGTTGTAGTGGTTCACCACCGCGGGACGCGCCGTCGGCGTCAGCTGCGCCAGGTTGCCTAAAACTTGCGCCGACTGCGGGCTCCCGTTTGTCACCGGCGTGTTCATTAAGTCATCGAGCGAAGTGACCCGGTACTGCGGCGATTGGACGGCAATGCTATAAGTCACGCCATTCTGCGGATTCAGCCAAAAATTAGGCGCTGTCTGGAAGCTTCCGCTCAGGCTGACCAGCACGCTTTGCGCGACATTCTGCGCGGTCAGTCCAACCTCATTGATGCGCGTGCGGTCCATGTCCAAATAGATTGTCGGCAAGCTCATCATCTGCTGCACATGCACGTCGGCCGCGCCGGGAATCAACCGCAACCGGTTCGAGATTCTCTGCGCGATCGCATAATTCCCCCGCATATCAGCGCCCACGACCTGGATATCGATCGGGGCCGGCAATCCAAAGTTGAGAATCTGCGAAACAATATCAGCCGGCTGGAAGAAGAACTCTACCCCCGGGAATCGCGCTGGAAGCTCGCGCCGCAGCTGTCGAACATATTGCGCGGTGGAGCGATGGTGCCCCGGATTCAGCGAGATCAGAATCTCGGCGTCGCTTGTCCCGATCACGCCCGAGCTGCTGTAGCTCAGATTGATGCCGGAATTCGGCAGCCCGATGTTATCGAGCATCGTCTGCAGGTCTTCGCGCGGAATTTCGTTCCGGAGTTCCTGGTCCACCTCGTCGCACAGCCTTGCCGTTTCCTCCACCCTCAATCCGGGCCGCGCGCGGAAGTGCAAGCGGATCAATCCCGCATCCACCGACGGAAAGAAGTCCTGTCCGAGAAAGAACACGAGCCCAAGCGAGAGGACGCAGAAAATCACAAAGCAAGCGGCAAACAATCCCCGATGCTCGAGCGTAGTCTCAAGCAGCTGCTGATAACCAGCGCGAAACCTGTCGAAGCCCCGCTCGAATTTCCTCTGGAATCGAGCGAGAGAATTTGTCGGCTCCAGTGCGCGGTGCTCATGCCCGCGCATGATGAACATCACCATCGTCGGAATGAGCGTTCGCGAGAGCAGGTACGACGCCAGCATGGCAAAGCTCACTGCCTCTGCCATCGGAACAAACAGAAACCTGGCGACGCCAGCGAGAAAGAACATCGGGACGAAAACAATGCAGATGCAGAGCGTGGAAACGAACGCCGGCACCGCAATTTGAGATGCACCATCAAGAATGGCCTGCTTCATTTCCTTGCCCATGGCAAGGTTGCGCTCGATGTTCTCGATTTCGACGGTCGCGTCGTCCACCAATATTCCGACGGCGAGCGCCAGACCTCCGAGTGTCATGATGTTGATCGACTCGCCAAGCGCGCTCAGCAAAATTACGGAAACGAAGATCGAGAGAGGAATCGAGACCGCAATAATGATGGTCGGCCGCCAATCGCCGAGGAAAAGCAAAATCATGGCGGCCGTGAGACACGCAGCGATCAAGCCTTCGCGCAGGACTCCCGAAATGGATGCGCGGACGAAGAGCGACTGATCGAACAGCGCTTTGATCGTAAGCTCGGGTGGCAGCGATTGCGCCGCCTTCGGTACCAGCGCTTTAATGGCATCGACTACCGCGAGTGTCGAAGTGCCGCCCACCTTGTACATCGACATCAGCACTCCGCGAACGCCATCTTGCTTCACGATGTTGGTTTGCGGCGAATATCCGTCCCGCACATGGGCCACGTCGCGCAGGTAGAGCGTCGACCCGCGGGTGCTCTTCACCGGCAGATCGTTCAGCGCCGCGATTGTAGCCGGATCGCCATTCATCTCCACGCTGTACTCTGTCGGCCCAATCTTCGCCGTACCCGCCGGAAGAATCAGGTTCTGTGCCGATACCGCATTCACGATGTCCGCCGGCGCCAAACCGTACATCTGCAGTTTCACCGGATCCAGGTCCACCTGGATCTGCCGTATTTTCCCGCCGTAGGGGTACGGAGTGGCCGCGCCCTGCACCGTCACCAATTGTGTCCGGAGAAAATTGTTGCCCAGATCGAAGAGCTGGTTTTCTGGCAACGTCTTGCTGCTCAACCCAAGCTGCACCACCGGCGTTGTCGAAGCTGAGTAGGTAATCACCAGCGGCGGCGTCGTGCCCGGAGGCAAACCGCGCAAAATCGTCTGGCTCATCCCCGTCACCTGGGTCATCGCCATCGAGATGTCCACGCCCGGCCGGAAAAAGATCTTGATGATCGCTTTCCCGGTGACCGACGTCGATTCCTGGTGCTCGATGTCGTTCACCGTGATCGTGTATCCGCGCTCGGCATTGCTCACGATGCGGTTCGCCATCTCCGTCGGCGACATGCCGTCAAAATTCCATATCACGCTGATGACGGGAATGTTGATGTCGGGGAAAATGTCGACCGGCGTGTGCAGAATGGTGATGGGCGTAAGGATAATAATCAGCATCGCCATCACTACGAACGTATAAGGGCGCCGAAGCGCTAACGCGACTATCCACATAAACTACCCATCGTGCTGCAAAAAGAAGCCGTTTGAGGAAACTCGCACGGCCTTGAACCCGGCAGCCCCAGGGCGCGCCAGACTTTAATAGAGATTCAAAACAGTACGTTTCGGATTTAAATTATATTAGACTTTGTGCATGAAGCAAAACCGTGCTTTGACGGCTATGGTACACAACGGTAACAATGGCAAGCGGCCGCCCGGCCGCCCCCGCAGCGAGCAATCGCGTCTCGCCATTCTGCAAAGTACCCTTAAACTTCTTCAACAGGAAGGCGGATTCCCCGACCTCAGCATCGAGGCCATTGCCACCGACGCCAACGTCAGCAAGGCAACCGTCTACCGCTGGTGGCCAAACAAGGCCGCGCTAGTTGCCGACGCCTTCCTCGCCGGTTCGGAAGACGAACTTCGCTTTCCCAATACTGGCTCCCTGCGCAGCGACATGAGCCTCCAGATGCGGCGCTTGATTCGCATCTTTCGCTCCCCGCGCGGCAAGATCGTGGCAGCTCTGCTGGCCGGCGGCCAATCCGATCCCGAGCTCATTGAGGCTTTCCGGGAGCGGTTTCTGTGGCCTCGTCGCCGCCAGGCCTACAAAACCCTCGAGCGCGGCATTGAGCGCGGCGAACTCCCCCGCAACAGCGACCTCGATCTGATTCTCGACTCGCTCTACGGCCCGATCTATTTGCGCTTCCTGATTCGACACGACGAACTCCACGAAAAGTTCGCCGATCAGATCTGCGCCCTGGTATTGAACGGCTGTGGGGTTCGCTAGCGGCGAAATTTCGCGGCTGTCATCCTGAGCGAATCGAAGATCTGTGCACTCTGGCCGTGCAACAAATGCAGAGGTCCTTCGCTGCGCTCAGGGTCACGCAGTGGAGCATCTCTATTTGTTCACGTGCTTCGGCGAAGCCTTTCCCAACACCGCCAGCAGCCGCGCCGCTGAGGCAGGAGCTTTCACCTTCCCCTCCCGCACAATTTCCTTCGCACTCAGCTCTTTGCCATAGAGCGCCTTATTCGCTCCATCGTCGGATCGCATCGTCGAGCCCTCCAGCGACACTCCGGCAAACAGCCCCTGCGCGCGCGAATACGAAAGGATCTCCGCTTTCATCACGACGTCGGTCTCCGCTGAAGTGTCTCGGCCTTTCGGCCCGGCCGCAGCCGATGCATCCGCTCCCAGCTTCACCTTGCTCGACAGCACCGACTTTGCCCCCGACTCATTCATCACCAGCAGCACAAAATCGGTCGCCTGCGCTCCAATCTGAAAGCCAAAGCTGCCGCCTTCCAACGCAAACATGGCCGGCGCGCTCCACGAGCCGGAAAAATCCGCACCCCGGCGGCACGTGATCAGTCCCCGCCCGTAGCTGCCGCCCACAATAAACGCGGCCTTCTTCACCGACGGATAAATCACGATGCAATCCGCCTTATTGAGCAGATCCTTTGGAATTCCCTCCGGCATGCCCAGGATTTCCTTCATCACCGTGGCGGCTGCCTGGATTCTGTCGTCTTCCTTCATCTCTTTGTCTTCCGCAAAAAGCGGCAACGCACACGCCGCCAGCAGGACGAACAACACAGCTTTCTTTTTCATGACCCCTCCTTCATGGAATGGAACTTCCCAGACGTCCCGAACTCGGCCCAGGCCGATTTCAGATATCGGCAGAAGAAATACATCGCAACCACCCTGACAACTTGGTCCCCAGTTGCCCGACACTATCACGCCTTTCGCGGCCGAGGCAAACCGCCGGCCTCTGCTGTAGGGTTGCTGGGTACTGAATACCGGGGACTGATTTGCCTTCCGCGCCGGCGCGGGATTAACATTTGTCCAAAGCACGCCAAGGGAATTATTCAACATATTTCGCATTACAACTTTGCCATCGCAACAAGGAGGACATATGGGTATCGCAGTCGCCCCAACCGGAATTCATCCGCTGGTCAGCGAATTCCTGGAAAAACCGCGCAAGATGCTGATTGACGGCAAGTGGGTGAACGCCGCATCCGGCAAGACATTTCCGACTTTCAATCCTGCGACCGGCGAGGTTCTGGCCCAGGTCGCCGAAGGCGACAAACAGGATATCGACGCCGCGGTAAAAGCGGCCCGCAAAGCCTTCGACAGCGGTCCGTGGTCGCGCATGACGGCCTCCGAGCGGGGCCGGCTGATCTGGAAGCTCGCCGACCTGCTCGAAGAGCACATCGAGGAATTCGCCACCATCGAGACCCTCGACAACGGCAAGCCCCTCACCGTAGCGCGCGCCGCCGACGTCCCTCTAGCCGTTGACATGTTCCGCTACATGGCTGGATGGGCGACCAAGCTCGAAGGCACGACGATTCCAATCTCCGTTCCCTACACGCCGAACGCCGTCTATCACGCCTACACCCTGCGCGAGCCTGTCGGCGTCATCGGCCAGATCATCCCGTGGAATTTCCCGCTCTTGATGGCCGCCTGGAAACTGGCTCCCGCGCTTGCTGCCGGATGCTGCGTTATCCTCAAGCCCGCCGAGCAAACGCCGCTCTCTGCACTGCGTCTGGGCGATCTGATTAACGAAGCCGGATTTCCCGACGGCGTCGTCAACATCGTTCCCGGCTACGGAGAAACTGCCGGAGCCGCGCTCGCCGCGCACGACCAGGTCGATAAGATCGCCTTCACCGGATCGACCGAAGTCGGCAAGCTCATCGTTCATGCCGCGACCGGCAACCTGAAGAAGGTCTCGCTCGAACTCGGCGGCAAGTCGCCGAACGTGGTCTTCAAGGACTCAGACGTTGACGGCGCGATTTCGGGCTCGGCCAGCGCCATCTTCTTCAATCACGGACAATGCTGCTGCGCGGGCTCGCGCCTTTACGTCGAGCGTCCTATCTTCGATCAGGTCGTCGAAGGCGTGGCTGCGAAGGCCAAAAAGATCAAGGTAGGTTCGGGTATGGAAGTGAGCACGCAAATGGGGCCGCTCGTTTCCGAGGAGCAGCTGCACCGCGTCTGCAACTATCTCGACATCGGTTCGAAAGAAGGAGCCAAAGCTCTGGCCGGTGGAAAGAAACTCGGCGACAAGGGCTACTTTGTCGAACCAACGGTGCTGGTGGACACGAAGGAAAATATGAAGGTGGTGCAGGAAGAAATTTTCGGACCCGTCGTCGCTGCGATTCCTTTCGACAACGTGGACGAGCTGATCGGGCGCGCCAATGACTCAATCTACGGCCTCGCCGCCGGCATCTGGACGAAGGACATTTCCAAAGCCCATCGTCTGGCCGCAGCGCTGCGAGCTGGCACAGTCTGGATCAACTGCTACAACATCTTCGACGCCGCGCTGCCTTTCGGAGGCTACAAGCAATCCGGCTGGGGCCGAGAAATGGGCAAAGACGTGTTGGAACTCTACACGCAAACAAAAGCAGTCTGCGCGAGACTGTAGCCAAAAGGGAGTTCGACTCGATCCCGCTCTGACGTCCGGAAAAAGCGCGACGTCAGAGTGGGTATCGCCGTGCTGGTTTCCTTTCAGAACGGCTTCAGTTTGGCCAACCCCTTTTTCTTTTTCTTCCTGCTCGTGGAAATGTCGGCCATCTCTTCTTTCTGCGTCGAACTCAACGAACTGACGCCCGAACTCCCAGCCGCGCTTGTGCCGGTGTTCTCCAACTGATTGCTCTGCTGCAGTGGGGGCAGCGCGTTCGGGTCCGGCTCCACGTTGGGTTTCAGCTCATTCGGATCTGCGGCGACGGCCGGTTTCAAATCAAACGGGGACGCAGCTGCATTTTGCGGCGTGGTATCTCCGGCGGGCGTAGGATTGTCAGAGCGCGGAGCTTCCTGATTGGGCGCGACGTTTCCGTTTACCACGGTCGCGTTCAACTTGCCGTTTCCCCCTTCACCACCGCCCGCGGCGACCGCGAGATCCTTGACCACTTTGGTTGCAGTCACCGGCTCGGGATCGACCATGGTTGGCTCCCCGCGGTGCGCTGCCTGCGAAACATCTGGATGCTTTGCCAACCCGCCCAGCACGTTCGACATCATGGTCGCCTGCCGGCGGCTGGCGATTTCTTTTTCGTTTTCCGCAAGGGCCCGGCGCGTGGGGCGCGGAACCGGCTGATGCAAAGCCTCAAGGCGCGTCTTCGCGTCGACCGCCCGATCCATGGCCGGGTATCGGGTGATGATCCTCCCGTACGCTTCGGCAGCCTCCTTCGTGAGTTCCTCGATCATCTTGCCTTTGGCCACTTCGGCCAGGCGTGGGTTCCTTCGGACCATTTCAACTTCAGCTTCGTAGGTTCGGCCCAGCAGGAACAGCGCCTCGTCCGCGCCGCTATAAAGAGGGTAACGGTCCGACAGCGACTTCAGGCGCGCAATCGCGGCCGGATAGACCTGGCGCAAGTAATAAAAGCGCCCGATCTCGAATTCTCTTTCGGCGAGCACCTCCTGCACTTCGCGCAAACGCTGCTTGGCTTGCGGCACCAGCTTGCTGTCCGGGTATTCCTGAATTAAGGCGCGATATTCTTCCTCCGCCCGCATGGCATGGGTGTAGTCGCGGTCGGGCTTCTCCATCTCCTGATAGTGGATGTTGGCGACCTTGAGCTGCGCTTCGGCCGCCTCCGGCATATTCGGGAAGAACGTCTTGAAATCCTTGTATTCGATCTCGGCCTGCTGCAGCGCGGTCGAGCCGCCTTCGGCATACCAAGAATCTGCCACCGCCAGCTTAGCGCGGGCAATAAACTCCGAATCCGGATAGGTATTGATCAGCGTTTGCAGGGTCATGCGGGCTACGTCAAAGCGGTTGTGCTTCATCGCGTCCATGGCGCGATCGAACAGTACCTTGTCAGGCTGCTTCGACCCGACGTTCGCCAGCGGATTGTTCACCTTCCTGTTGCTGCAGCCGAGCAAGAGCGTCAGCGCGGCCAGTACCAATCCGAAAATCAACTTTCGTCGCATAAGGACCTCAAAACCTGTTCACCGCGGAGACACTGAGAATACAAAGAGAAACACTGCAATGATTTTCTCTGTGTCTCCGTGGCTCCGTGGTGGAATTCGGCCTAAACTCTTTCGAAACTCGCGCTGCGCGCGGCCTCCACGAGCGCCGCGGCATTCGCCGTCGCATCGCCCTTGCCGAACACCGCATTCCCCGCGACCAGAATCTCCGCACCGGCCCGGACGACCGCTCCGACCGTATCCAGAGCAATGCCGCCATCCACTTCGATCCGATAGGAATATCCCCGTTCGCTGCGAATCTCGGCCAGTTTCCGGATCTTGGGCACCGCTCCGTGAATAAACTTCTGCGCTCCGAATCCCGGGTTCACACTCATAACCAGCACATAATCCACGATATCAAGCACTTCGCTCAGCGTTTCCACGGGGGTTGCGGGATTGATGACCACGCCCGCCCGGCAGTCATGGCTCTTAATCAGATGCAGTGTGCGGTTCAGATGTCGGCAGGCTTCCTGATGGACGGAGATCCAGTCCGCGCCTGCGTCGGCAAAATCCCCGATGTATTGGTCGGCATTCTCGATCATGAGATGGCAATCCAGGGGAAGCCGGGTTGCCTTGCGCAGCGATTTCACTACCGGCGGTCCAATCGTGATGTTGGGCACAAAATGGCCGTCCATAACGTCAACGTGGATCAGGCTGGCGCCGCCCGCCGTCGCGCACTCAATCTGATCCGCCAGATGAGCGAAATCGGCCGACAATATCGAGGGTGCAAGTTCGATCAAATCAAGGTTCCGTAAACAGGACATGCCTGGAGCACACGTTCACCGGGTCTAGCAGAACGGCCGCCTGGGAGTGGCCAAGGTTCGGCCAAGACTGTCGGCTCGGGTCTCCACAAAATGAGAATCTGAGGGAATTTTAGCACGTTGGGCGGTGATCCTTCGTAACCCCACTCTACGGCCTTTCGCACAGGGCATTGTGACGCGCGTCCTTAATCTTCGTCCTCCGGTTCGCCGACAATCAATATGGACCCGACACGCAAGTATGCCTCGTGCTCGGGCGGAGCCAGTCTCAATGGATTTAGCCGGATACCAGCCTTCCGCCGACGCCGCTGTTCCTGGCGCCGAGCGCCGACGCTTTCCACGCCATACCGCGCAAGTACAGATCGAGGTGCAACAGGAAGGCAGCGACGTACCCCTTCGGATGGAAACCTCCGATCTGAGCCGCGGCGGCTGCTATGTCCAGCTGATGATGCCGTTTCCAATCGGCACCTACGTCAACGTCAAGCTATGGATCGACGGCACCGCCATCCGCGTTCGCGGGCGGGTTGTCACGCGCCATCCCCAATTCGGCAACGGAATGATGTTCCTCGAATTCCAGGGCGACGGCGAACAACTCCTGGGCTCTTACCTCGACGCGATCGTCGAGTAGCAAGGCAGGTTCGCGGGCCCAGCTCTCATCCAAACACTCCCGGGCCAGCCCGAGCGATTGCGCGTCGCCGACCCGGACGATTAAGATTCCTTCACACTCATGTCTGAAGCGATTCTTTCGGAGCTCATGACAGCACTGCCCACTTCCACGTCTGGTAATGAACCCTTGGTCGACGTTTTCGCCGTTTACGGTGTTGAGCCCGAGATTCAGGCCTATGCGATGGCCAAGTATTCGCGCTCCGCGCTTTCAATGAAGGAGTCGCTCAAGGAGATCACTTCTCAAAAAGCCGAGAAGTTCCTCAACACTTTCTATTTCCAGTACGGGCACCGCTCGATTGCCGACCTGGCGCACATTGCGCTCGCCATCGAACGGCTCTCTATTCTTGCGGCCATCGTGGTTGCCGACGAGCAGCGGTGGGACGGGCAAGAGCGGTCGACGCGCTACCAGGACTTCAAGAAGAGCGGTTACTACACGCCGAATTTCGAGGATACGGCTGGGGCGGCGGGCGCCGCTGCCAGCGCCTTGTATCGCGACACGGTTGACTTTCTGTTTGAGGCGTATGAGAAGGTTTCCGGGAAAACGTTCGAATATCTGATCGGCATTACGCCGCGGCCCGCTGAAATGAAGGCGGAAGCGTACGAGCGGACACTACGGGCCCGGGCTTTTGACGTCTCGCGCTACTTGCTGCCGCTTGCCACCAACACTTCGCTGGGGGAAATCGTCAACGCGCGCACGCTTGAAACCCAGGTCGCTCACTTGCTTTCCGAGCCGCATCGCGAGGTGCGCGAACTGGGAGCGCTGTTGAAGCGGGCGGCTACGTCTCCGGCTTATAACGCAAACGAGGAATCGCTGCGCGCGCTGGTGGAGGAAATCCGCCGGGTATCGCCGGAACTCGCCGACCGGGCGGAGAGCGAACTGCTGCGCGAAGTGCGCGTGGCGCCCACGCTCGTCAGGTATGCCGACCCGAACGCGTATGAGATTGAGTCGCGCCGCGAACTGCGGCTGGCGGCGGCCGAGTTGATGGACGGCGCTGCCATTGAGCAGGCACCGCTGGTGGATCTGCTGGATTCCGACCCGGTGGAAATCGAACTGTCGACCACTCTGCTTTATGGCAACTGTCATTATTCCTACCGGCAGATTCGCCGGGCAGTGGAGGACGCGGGGGAAGCCCGGCGGCGCGAGATTATCGATCTCGGGCTGCGCCATCGCGGCAAGCACGATGAGCTGCCGCGAGCGTTTTCGGCCGGGCAGGAGTTCCGCTTCGACATTTTGATGGACATTGGCGGTTTCCGAGACATGCACCGGCACCGCCGCTGCATCCAGATCATGCAGGCATTCACGACTGCGCACGGATATGAGACGCCGTCGGAAGTCGACACTGCCGGAATTCATGCCGAATATGCCGGCGCCATGCAGCGCGCCGCTGACGCGATCGAAAAAATCGCCGAAGCGGGTGGCGCCGAGGCACGCGAGAACTCGCAATATGCCATCCCGCTTGCCTTCCGCAAGCGCACGCTGTTCAAAATGGATTTTGCCGAGGCAGTCTACATTTCCGAGCTGCGCACCACGCCCGCCGGCCACGCGTCGTATCGCAATGTGGCGTATGCGATGTACGAGGCCGTCGCGAAGAAGCATCCGGCGTTGGCGAAGTATTTCCGCGTGCACGACGTGCGGGTACCGGTGGATTTGCTGAAACGCTGAGCAGGTGTGGCGCGGGCGACCTCGCCCGCGTAACTCTGACTGGAAGCAAAATCGGCAGCTCGGAACATCGAACCGAAGCCTCTCATTGTGGACTCGATCCACATCAAATTGACGCCACTCATTTCGAAACTCTAGAATCAGCTCACCCATGCCCCTCTACGAATACCAATGCAAGAAGTGCAAACACCGCTTTGAGAAGATCCAGAAGTTTTCCGACAAGATGCTCAAGAAGTGCCCGGAATGCGGAGGGCCGATCGAGCAAATGGTGTCGGCGCCCGCTGTGCAGTTCAAGGGCACGGGATGGTATGTGACCGACTATCCGAAGAAGGGTTCTTCTTCCGCCTCGTCTTCTTCTTCTTCTGAAAACGAGAGCAGCGCCAAGGAAGCGAAGGAAGCGAAAGAGGAAAAGAAGGACAGGAAGGCCGACAAGAAAGACGAGAAGCCCAAATCCGAAAGCTCACAAAAGAAACAGAAGAAGGATTAGCGTCCGTCACAATAGCGGTTCTGTATCTAAGTCCTAATTCACCGAGCCTTGCCTTTTTGTTCCGGCACGCCAACCACCAGGGTTCGGCGGCGAGGCAGTTCGTCATCGGAGACTTCAGCGAGGAATTGCAGGTCGAGGCCGAGTTCTGCGCATTGCTGACATGCCGCCTCGTTGAAGAAATACACGATGTCTCCCCCAAACCGATCTTTGAGCCGAAGGCGTTCCTCGAGGTCGAACGGGCTCACCGAATACACTCTGATTTCGGCATGCCCGCGCAGGGCAGCGCTTAATTGGCGCTGAAATCCGAGCGCTCCTTGCCGCACTTGCGCCATGGTGAACGATACAACGCGATAAGCCATAGTGGCAGACGAAGAATAGCAGCCTTCGCTAACAAGCAGGCTCAGAACCCGTGACGCGAGCCGAGCGGCCGAATTCCGGCCACGGCCATTTGCCTGCCCGTGATGCCCTTGTCGGCACGAAAGCTGAAGAGTAATTCTGGATGACACGCGGTGCACGGGGCCGAAGCGTCAATATTCCTGGCCGCCACGCCCGCATCGACCAACTGCCGCCGATTCGCCTCGACCAAATCAAGAAACAATTTGACGGGCAGATCGCTGTGCCCCGGCGCGCGCGCCGTCAAAAATAACATCGGATACTTCTCCCTAACAGGGTCCGACTCCTTCACCTGCTGGAAAAGGCTTGCCCCATATGCGAACCTCGCTTCAAACTGCGTGCGCACTTCTTCGCCGACTTCATAACAACACCCTTGAATGCCCGGCCCGATCGCGGCCACGAGGTTCCGCGGATCGCTCGCGAAATGCCGGCGCATTTCGCCAACTCCTTTTTCGACGATGCGTTTGACGGTGCCACGCCAGCCGGCATGAAAAACGCCGACCGAACGCCGCTTTCTATCGACGACGATGACAGGCAGACAATCGGCGGCCTGCACCGCGATCAACAGCTCAGGAGTATCCGTGATCAAGCCGTCTCCGGCAGGCGGTCGTTCAGGGGGGCAATCCACGTAATGAATGAGATCGGAATGAATCTGGCGCAGGGTCACGAGCGGCCAGGCTTCGCGCCCATCGGCAACGCCGAGCTCTTTGAGAAACAGCGCGCGATTGCGTTCGACCGCAGCACGCGAGTCGTGCTTCGTGAACCCGAGATTGAGGGCGTTCCCGCCGTAAACCCGCGACACGCCGCCGGCGCGCGTAGAAAAGGCATGCACCAGCCAGGGGAGCTTGGCGAGCTGCGGGGCATGCAGAAATTGGATAGTGGTCTTCGGAGTCGGTTTCGGTCCCACCCTCGAAATGATACCGGAGCCGTCGCGGGGCCTCCACGAGCGGGCCAGATCCGGCGGCGGCCGCGCTCCCAAAGGATTGCTACCCGACCGGGCGGGAAGCTATAGTGGTTGAGGCTCTCCTCGCTATATGTTCACTGACTTCAATGCGACCGACCGATGGACCAAGAAAAAGGTCCATGTTCTCTACCAGGCTCTAATCGTGGCTATCGCCACGCGTCACGCCGATGCCGTGGATATCAAATTCCTGGTGGATGGCCGTCCCGTCTGGGTTGCACTGCCGCACCCGGCCTGGGTTGAGTATAGGGAGCGCACCGGCAACGCGATTACGGACGCGTTGGCGAAGGAAATTGCCGGCCATTTCCTGAAAACCGCTCTCGAATCGGGCGAAGGCCTGGGGCGAGAGATGTACGGCCTTACAGTGGAAGAAACGCTCAAACACCTGGACGCCGTTGTGGCCGAAGTGGAACCCCCGGTAGCGGCCTCCCGCTAATCGGTTGCCGGCCGCCGGAAACCCCGCGCCTGCCGTATTCATCACAATTGATTGTGATCTGTGACACATTGTCCCGTTCGCCGGATGAAGATAATCGACGAACCGCGGCGCGGATGGTAGATTTCCCTCCACCCGCGAGCCTGGAGCCTGCACTTGGAAGGGCCCGCAAAATGAGAGAGAATAGTACCCCTGTCCTCCGGTCTATGGGCAGAATCTCTTCCGCAGCCACGCCTTCTGCCCGCAAGCGCCTTGCTTACGGTGAGGCAGCGGTTCAAACGAGTTGTTCGAAAAGAGGATTCTTATGGCCACGCATATTCTGGACACCGATACTATGACCGACGCGAGCAGCGGGATGAAGAACAAACGCTTGGTTGCCTGGGTGGAAGACATCGCACAGCTTTGCAAGCCCGACCGGGTTCACTGGTGCGACGGTTCGGACGACGAATATCAGGCGATGGTGCGGCTCATGATCCTGGCCGGTACCGCTATCCCGCTCAATGAAGAGAAGCGGCCGAACAGCGTCCTGGTCCGTTCGAGCCCGGCTGACGTGGCCCGAGTGGAAGAAAGAACGTTCATCTGCGCCCGGACCAGGGAAGAAGCGGGTCCGACCAACAACTGGGAAGATCCGGCCAAGATGAAA
The DNA here is from genome assembly GCA_963791085.1 of uncultured Acidobacteriaceae bacterium. GTDB lineage: Bacteria > Acidobacteriota > Terriglobia > Terriglobales > Acidobacteriaceae > Acidiflorens. Next base: position 874,671 of record CAWBQG010000002.1, read on the forward strand.
GCGCTGTTGCAGCAGCTTTACGCTGGTTGCATGACTGGGCGCGTGATGTACGTGATTCCATACAGCATGGGGCCGATTGGTTCGCCGATTGCCAACATCGGCGTGGAAGTGTCCGACTCGCCGTATGTGGTGGCCAACATGCACATCATGTCGCGGGTCGGCACGCGCGTGCTCGACGTGCTCGGCGAGGATGGCGAATTTGTGCGCGGGCTTCACTCGGTGGGAGCGCCGCTCGGCCCAAACGACCAGGACGCTGCGTGGCCAAACAATGCCAACGAAAAATACATTTGTCATTTTCCGGAAACGAGGGAGATCTGGTCTTACGGTTCCGGATACGGCGGAAACGCTCTGCTCGGCAAGAAATGCCATGCGTTGCGCATCGCGTCCGTGCAGGCTCGCGACGAGGGCTGGCTGGCTGAGCACATGCTCATCCTCAAGATGACCAACCCCGCCGGGCAGGTCAAATACATTACGGGTGCATTCCCGTCGGCCTGCGGCAAGACGAACCTGGCCATGCTGATCCCGACAATCAAGGGCTGGAAGGTAGAAACCGTCGGCGACGACATCGCCTGGATGAAATTCGGCGCGGATGGCCGGCTTTACGCGATTAACCCGGAGTATGGCTTCTTTGGCGTGGCCCCGGGAACAAGCATGAAATCGAATCAGAATGCCATGCTCACCGCGAGCAGGAACTCCATCTTCACCAATTGCGCCATTACGCCCGACCGCGATGTCTGGTGGGAAGGCATGACGGACGAGAAGCCGCCCGAATTGCTGGACTGGCTGCGGCGGCCCTGGACGCCGCATACGGCTCGGAAGGCAGCGCATCCCAACGCGCGCTTCACAACGCCGGCGCGGCAGTGCCCTGTGATTGCGCCGGAGTGGGAAGATCCGAAAGGTGTGCCGATTGATGCGATTTTGTTCGGTGGCCGTCGAGCCGGTGTTGTGCCGCTGGTGATGGAGGCCTTCAGTTGGCAGCACGGAACGTTCCTGGGCGCTACCGCGAGCAGCGAGACCACGGCGGCGGCGGCGGGCCAGGTCGGGCAACTCCGCCGCGATCCCATGGCCATGCTGCCATTCTGCGGCTACAACATGGGCGACTACTTCGCGCACTATCTCCGGATCGGAGAGCGTGAGGGAGCAAAGCTGCCGAAAATCTATTATGTGAACTGGTTCCGGACCGAGGAAAACGGAAAATTTCTGTGGCCGGGCTATGGCGAGAACAGCCGCGTCTTGAAATGGGTCTTCGAGCGTTGCGAAGGTACTGCGCATGCCGCGGATACACCCATTGGACGGCTTCCACGGCCCGCCGATCTCGATACCAGCGGCCTGGACATTACCACCCAGCAGCTCAACGAACTGCTCAGCGTGGATGTCGACGGATGGCTTGCCGAGATCCCGCTGATCCGGGAACACTTCGATCGGTTCGGCGCGCATTTGCCGGAGGGTCTGAGTCATGAGCTGGACGATTTGGACAGGCGTCTGCGGCTGAGCATCACCAAGACCGGAAAGCTCAGCCGATTCGGCAGAGTCAGCCAGCTCGGCAAGAGAACGGAACGCTGGCCGGAAGACGAATAAGATGATTCAGAAGGCAACCTGGAATCAGGCCCGGGAGCGAGAGCCCGGGCCTTTCGTTTTGGATGCGCTTGCTTGCCGGCGAGCCAGCAAGCCCGTCAGCGAGCGCGCCCTCTCCCGCCCCACAGTGCAGCGGATTAGGCTCGTCTGTGCTTAAATCGAAATATGTTTGCCCGCAAAATTCGCGTCGAATACCAGCTCGACGGGCAGATTCATCCTTGCCCGCTGAAGTGGCTCGACAGTTTTAGCATGCGGAATTTCACCAATGCTTCAGTGTTTGACGACACACTGCCGGTCCGGGACGGGCAGATGGAAATTGGAGCCAAGGTGCCAGTAGAACAGCTGCGGGCTGCGATGGAAGACTGGTTTCGGCGGAAGAGTTACCTGGAAAAGGAAGCGGTTCTGCTGGTCGCGTTGGCTGGAGGGGATGAATCGCGAAGAGTGCCGGCCTAACCACCCAGGCTCGACGCCCGCTCGAGTTTCAGTTGTCGCGCGAACAAGCGAACGATCATTCCATCAAAACGGGTGCCGCTCAGCTTGTCCAACTCCGCCAGCGCCTGTTCGTGGCTCCTGGCGGGGGCAAAAGACCGTTCGCTCATCAGGTTCACATACGCATCGACCACGGCAATGATGCGGCCGAACAGCGGGATGCTCTCACCTTGCAGTCCCAGCGGATACCCGCTGCCATCGAAAGCTTCATGATGCGAGGCAACGGCCTGAGCGACGCGGTCGATATGAGGAATCGCGCGCAACACGTCCACACCCAGTTGCGGGTGGGTCTTGAGCAGAGAGAAATCCTCGTCCGCGAGCGCCGCGGATTTGTTCAAGATGCGCTCGTCGATGAACAGCTTGCCTATGTCATGCACGCGTCCGGCAAAGGCCGCGTCCGCCATCTCCTCGGAAGAGAGGTTGAGGCCGCGGGCAATGATCTCCGCGTAATGCCCGCATTGTTCGCCATGGCCAGCCGCATGGGGTTGCCTGAGTTCGGCCGCCAGCGCCAGGGTTTCGGCCGCCTCGCGAAGAACGCTTGAGTCTTCCTCGCCGGCGCTGGCGCCCAGCTTGCGCAAAGTCGCCACCAGTTCTTCCAGGTGTTTCGCGCCATGCTGCTCGCGCTGCAAAAATCCCTCGATGTAAGAGGAAAGGAGTTGGCGCTGAACCGCTGAACCTGAGCCTTCGCGAAATGACTCGGAAGCGGAAACGTGGTTCCCGCCCGCGTGCTTCGAGACGTACATGCCTGCATCCGCCTCGCGAATCAGGTCTTCGATGGCGAATCCGTGCACCGGGAAGCTCGCGACGCCAAAGCTGCCCGTAATGTGATGTTCTTCCAGCATCGGATCGGTCGCCAGCCAGAGCCGCAAGCGTTCCGCCAGTACCTGCGCCTGCTCGATTCCGGTCTCTGGCATGAGGATGATGAATTCGTCGCCGCCGTAGCGCGCGACCACGTTCGACTGCCGGCACTTCTGTTCGAGCAGGCGTCCAACGCGTGCCAGCACCAGATCTCCCTCCAGATGGCCGAGCGAGTCGTTAACCTCCTTGAATTTGTCGAGATCCATCAGCACCACCGAGAACGGCCGCCCCGAACGCGACGCGCGCTTCCATTCCGAGCTGAGCGCCTCCCAGAAGAACCGGCGTGTCTTGATCCCGGTCAAACTGTCGGTGATGGACTGCTGCTGCAGCTTCTGGAACACGAACGAGTTGTGCAGCGCAGTTGCCAGCAGATCCGCGAGAGTATTCAAGATCAAAACATCCTGGGGAGCGAAGGCATTTTCGGCTCGGCTTTCCACGTTGAGTACGCCCAGCAGGCCTTCCGCGTAACTGATCGGCAGGCAGAGCACGGCGCGCGATTCCGGCAGCACGCCCGCCAGTTGTCCGGCACCCACGCTTTGCACCAATGCGCTCACCCCTGTCCGCGCCACCTTGCCCACAACGCCGGTGCCAACGGCAATCCGGCGGCCGAGCGCCAGCGACGTCGTTCCCGCCTCGGCTTTGATTTCGATGTCCTTTGTGAACAGGTCCAGGATGCCGATGCCGATATGGTCGTAATGAAAGTTCTTTTGGATTTCGCGCACGATGTTGGCCATCATCTGCTCGGCGTCTTCACTGGAGATCGCCATTTTCGAAATGTTGTTCAGAAATGCCAGGTGCCGACCGCGCCGTTGCTCCTCGGTGAACAGGCGGGCATTCTCGATCGCCACACCCAGTTGTCCAGCCGCGGTCTGCATGACGGCCAGATCGCGCTCCTGGAACCGATATTCTTGCTCACTGCTGAGCGCGGCCATCACACCCGCAGGCTTGCCGCCCAGCAGAATCGGCACCGCGCAAAACGACCGCGCCGGACGCGCCGGGATGAAATCCAGCCCCAGGCTGGCGCGCATTTTTTCAAGATCCGACTGGATCAGCAGGGGCTGGCCGCTCCGGAGAACGTGCTCAGTGAGGCCATTGGCTGTTTTGCGCGACCGCTTGGGGAGAACCTGTCCGCCCTCGATTTCCAGCTCGAAACGGATCTCGTCTTCGTCCTGGAAAGCAATATAGAACGTGCTGGTGTCAAAAATCTGGCCCAGTTCGGCCTGCACCGTGCGCAGCACCTCGTCCTGGTTGAGATGGGAGCTGATAGCCTGCCCGATTTGCGTGAGCAGTTCGTATTCCTTGGTCCTGCGCTGCGCTTCGTGCATCACAACATAGTTTTCGAGCGTCAGCGCAATCTGCAACGACAAGCCAATCAGCAGCCGCAGATTCGACGATCCGAACATGCGCCTCTCCGCATGGGGGAACAGAATGACTCCGAAGTTGTGTTCCCGCGTTTGCAGGCTGACCGCCATCATGTCGCCGACTCCCTCAGAAAGCAGGGCCTGCTTGAAGGCTTCAAACTTTCCTTCCGAAAGCGCCGGGAGTGGTTCTTCCAAGTCCGCCAGATTCCGGAACGTGACGACGCCGCCGCGCCGGTAGGCAAGCTCGGTGATGTAGTCGCCGGCCTGCGTTTTCTGCAGTTTCTCCACGAACTCGCCTGAAAGGCCCTTTTGTACCGAAGGAACTGTTCCGCGCCACTGCGCAGAAATAAAAACGACGGCACGCCGCTTGGGCAGCGGGGCCACCAGACGATCTATAAATGCGTGCAGGCTGGGTACCAGGTCACTGGCAGAGAGCAGCCGATGCGGGTCGGTACCGAGCGTCGAAAAGGCGAGCGCATTTTCCTGCACGGCATTGCGCTCGTTTTCAAACAGCACCATCACCATCGCAATCGCGAGCAGCGTTTGCGGAAGTGGTCCAAGCAAGCCGCCCAGCCATCCAACGTTTTCCAGGAATGGCTCACGGAACTGCCCTGCCCCCATCAGCACGCCCCAAAACGCCAGCGAGAATGCAAGCGTTCGAAACGCCATGGAATCTTTGCGAAAGGCGTAGTGATAGTAGTGGAACGAGGAATAGAGCAAGATAGCCGCCAGCCCCACTTCCAGACTGAGATAGATGGGTACCCTGGCGTCCGCGTGAAACGTGCCCCCCGCCACATGCGCACGAACGCCGATATACGCCAGAAGGATGCCGCCCAGCACGACCGCGACGTCATACCACTTGAGCTGAAATGCTTCCTTCATGAGACGGGCCGAGACAAAAATGCAAGCCGCCATTACGACGAGCAGCAGCGAACTCAGGAACAGAAGAAGGAGGGACGGACTTCGAAAATAAATCAGTGCCTCGATGGCGTAGTGGAGCGTATAGGCCGCCCAGGCCAGTTGCCACGCGCGAAAATAGCTGTGCCGGCTCTGCTCGTAGAGGTAGGTGAAAACCAGCAGGACCAAAAGCGCGACGGCTCCGGGATACAACACCAGACCTGTGGCAACGCTATTCATGCTTCCTCAATGATAGGCGCGACCCAGGCAGGACCTTGCTTGGCCTGATGCTGTTACACCGAAAGGTCATTGAACCTGGATCTTCCGGCAAAGTCCGCCCTGGGTACGGCGCGTTTCCCATATCTTCCTTTATTCAGATGCGATTGCGCCAGCCGGTTTTCCAGCGGGAAATTACCTTGGTAACCACAGGTAACCTGGCTTCCGCTGGCTTTGCGCTCCTCGGCGTTCGCTCTTCGGCTCTTACCATTTCCCCGTGCGTTCCATTTCCAGGACCTGTCTTCCCGGGCGGAGCGGCTGCGAAGCGAGGCGTAACAGCCGCGCAGTCGAAGGTCGAGGCTGTGTTCCGCCGAAAGCACGCCCGAACCGATGGCCAAGAATCCACCGAAACCCGAAAGCCCGCCCCAGAGCCTATATACTCAAACGTTATGCTTCGCGTTCGATTCGCGCCGTCACCCACGGGTTTTCTGCATGTGGGCAGTGCTCGCACCTTCATTTTCAACTGGCTATATGCCCGCCGCAATGGAGGAACCCTGGTGCTCCGTCTCGACGATACTGACGTCGAGCGCAATACCGAAGCGAGTGTAAACTCCATTTTCGACGGCTTGCGCTGGCTCGATCTGGGGTGGGATGAAGAATACAAACAATCCGACCGTCTTGCACTACACCGCCAGATTGCCGACGCCATCTTCCAGAAGGGCTTAGCCTATCGCGACTTTACCCCCGCCCATACTGGGGACAGCGAAAAATCCAGCGCTGGCCAAACCTGGCTGTTTAATCCCGGCATGCGCGACCTGGCGCACGCTGAAAGCGACCGCCGCGCCGCCGCTGGCGAGTCCTTCGCCCTGCGCTTCCGCGTGCCCCGCGGATTGGGCGAGCAGGTTCGCTTCACTGACGCCGTTTACGGCGAGCAAATCAAGGCCGCCGATGACATCGAGGACTTCGCCTTGCTCCGCAGCGATGGCATGCCGACCTATCACCTGGCCTCGTGCGCCGATGACATCGACCTCCGCATCAGCCACATTATCCGCGGCCAGGACCATCTCTCGAACACTTACAAACATGTCCTGATTTTCAAAGCTGCGCAGGGCCTGGGCGCCGATCTGCCGCAGTTCGCTCATTTGCCGCTGCTGGTCGCGCCCGACGGGTCGAAACTTTCCAAGCGCCGCCACGGACCGGTTGTCAGCGTCACCACCTACCGGGATGCTGGCTTCCTTTCCGCCGCCTTCATCAATTTTCTGTGCTTGCTCGGGTGGTCGCCGAAAGACGATCGCACAGTAATGACTCGCCAGGAACTGATCGACGCGTTTTCGCTCGAAGGCATCAACCGGGCGAATGCCGTGGTGAATTTCAAGGAAACAAGTGTGGAGCGGGCGCCCTCGCCCGCTTACCCCGAAGAGACCTTCGACCCCAAAGCCCTCTGGCTCAATGCCGAGCACATTCGCGCCCTGCCGGTTGCCGACCTGAGCGCCCAACTGCTGCCCATCGTCCGCGAAGCCGGATTCCATATCGCGCCCGAGAAGATGCTGGCAATTACGCCGCTCATTCGCGAGCGCATCAAACTGATTCGCGATGTGCTCACCGCCGCCGACTTCTTCTTTGTGGATCAGCTCCCGCCCTATGATCCGGCCGAGTTGATCCCGCAAAAAGGAGACGCGGCCATGGCGCTTAGGGCTCTCACTCGGGCCCGCGAGGTTCTACCCCAGACTGAGTTCACCCACGATGCTCTCGACCAGGCTCTCCGCGCCGCCGCGCAAGAGCTCGGCCTCAAAGCCGGCCAAATGTTTCAGCCCATCCGCGTCGCCGCGTGCGGCAGAAAAAACGCCCCGCCATTGTTCGAGACTCTGGCAGTATTGGGTGAGGAAACAACGCTGAAGAGAATCGAAGAGGCGATTCGGAGGATCAAATAGCCTGGGACACCGCGATCGGTGTTCTAGCCAGTCATAATGAATAGACTTATTTCTTAGTGCTCATCTGCGCCGCTTTCTGCTTGGCGTCGGCGGCTTCCTTCAGCATTCCCTTACTCGTGTATACGTCCGCCAGCAATGTCTCGTTATCCGGATCGTCCCCAAACTCGCGCTGCTTCACCAGTGATGCAATCGCATCGTCTGCGAGTCCGAGCCGCGCCTCTTCCAGGCCGATGTTGTAGTAGACGCCCTGATAGTTGGCATCAATCGCCGCCGCTCGCTTGTACTCTTCGAGCGCTTCGGCATCCTGGCGTCGCTCGGAAAGGGCATTTGCCAGCCCGGCATGTCCATCGGCGCTATTGGGATCGACTTTCAGCAGTTGCGTAAACACCTCCTGGGCTTTTGCCGGTTGTTTCTGCTCCAGATAAATCAGACCGAGCCCGTAGTAGGCGCTTTCATCCCGCGGCCGCAGCGCAATTGCTTTCTTCATTTCGGAGGCGGCGTTTTCGTAATCGTGCTTCGAGATGTAGGCCCGCGCCAATGCCGCATGGCCGGCCGCGAAATCCGGCCGCTGTTGCACGGTCTTCTTCAGTTCCGCTATGGCTTCGTCCGATTTCCCTTGACCGAGAAGTCCGACTCCGTTTTGCGCGTGAACCATATAGGCGTGAGAATGCTGGAGCCACATTGCTACGCCCCCGACGACTGCGACGCCGACCAACAACACGGCGATCCGTCGAAAAACATCATCGTGGGCGGGAGCGAAACGGGCGATGAGAGCGCCCAGCATGAGACCCATCACGAGACCGCCGACGTGCGCCGCGTTGTCGACGTGGGCAATCATTGCCCCAAAAACCAAGTTGTAGCCCACAAACGCCACCACGCTGCGCAACATTCCTGAGATGGCCGAGCGTGGCAGCGAAAATTCGCCCAAGTAAAAGGATGCTATCAGCGCCCCGGCAATTCCAAAGATCGCGCCTGAGGCGCCTACGCTCTGGACCCACGGATTCCACAGGATGCTACCCAAACTCGCCGACAAGCCGCAAATCAAGTACACGGCGGCAAAGGTCCAGTGCCCATATACCGATTCCGCCAGTCGGCCGAGGCTCCAAAGGCACCACATATTGAAGGCAAAATGCAGCAAACCGCCATGAATGAAAATATTCGCCAGTAGGCGCCACCATTGGCCGCCGACGGTGTAACGCCCAACATTGGCGCCCAGACGCACGGTAAGTTCGTTCCACGCGGGATCGCCGAAGAGGGTGACTCCCACGGCCATCGCCATGCCAAGAAAAACAATGGCGTTGGCGCCAAAAATCAGTTGCGTCACCACCATCGAACTCGATTGCTGCCGCAGCCACGGAGCCGTTTCCACCCGCTGCACCCCAGAGTCGTCGCCTCGCTGCGCCGCCTCGTGCTGCACGCACCACCCGCAAATCTTTCGCCACCTAAAAGGGGGAAGCTGCCGTCCGCATCGTTCGCACTGCGCCATGAGACATATAGAATAGCAAGAGTATGAGCACGACTAAGTCCTCTTCGTCCAGCGATGTTGATTTGAACTCGTCCGCCGAGCCTCGACCTTCCAATTTCATTCGCGATGCAATGATCGCGGACCTCAGCGCCAAGAAATACGGCGATGCTGTCATCCAGACCCGCTTCCCTCCCGAGCCGAACGGCTATCTCCACATCGGGCATGCGAAGGCCATCTGCCTCGACTTCGGCCTCGCCGACGAATTCAAGGGCAAGACCAACCTGCGCTTCGACGACACCAATCCCGAAAAGGAAGAGCAGGAGTACGTCGACTCGATCATGAAAGACGTCCGCTGGCTGGGCTTCGAGTGGGAGAGCTTGTGCTACGCGTCCGATTATTTCGATCAGCTTTACGAGTGGGCAATCAAGCTGATCAAAGACGGCAAAGCCTACGTTGATGATCTGACCGCCGAGGAAATCCGCCGGCATCGCGGCACGCTCACCGAACCGGGCAAGGAAAGCCCGTACCGCAACCGCTCGGCCGAAAAGAATCTCGACCTCTTCGAGCGCATGCGCAAAGGAGAATTCCCAGACGGTACCCGCGTGCTCCGCGCCAAAATCGACATGGCCTCGCCCAACCTCAACATGCGCGATCCGGTCATGTATCGCATCCTGCACGCCGATCATCACCGCACCGGCGACAAGTGGTGCATTTACCCGATGTACGACTATGCGCATGGCCAGTCGGATTCGATCGAGCGCGTCACCCACTCCATGTGCACGCTCGAATTCGAGGACCACCGCCCGCTCTATAACTGGTTCATCCAGCAGTTGGGGATCTTTCCCTCCCAGCAATACGAGTTCGACCGGCTCAGCCTCACCTATACGTTGCTCAGCAAGCGCAAGCTGCTTAAACTTGTGCAGGAGAAGCTTGTCAGCGGCTGGGACGATCCGCGCATGCCCACGCTCTCCGGCATTCGCCGCCGCGGCTACACTCCCGAGGCCGTCCGCAACTTCTGCGCGGCCATCGGAGTTTCAAAAACCAGCGGCACACTCGAGCTTGCCATGCTCGAGCACTTCGTTCGCGAGGACCTGAACAGGCGCGCCCCGCGTGTCATGGCCGTGCTGCGCCCACTGAAGGTTGTGATCGATAACTATCCCGACGGACAGGTTGAAGAGATGGAAGCGGTCAATAATCCCGAAGACGAAACCGCCGGCAAGCGCATGGTTCCGTTCTCGAAGGTGCTCTATATTGAGCAGGACGACTACCGCGAAGAGCCCCCGAAGAAGTACTATCGCCTCTCGCCCGGCACAGAAGTTCGCTTACGCTATGCCTATTTCATCACGGCGAAAAGCGTGGTCAAAAATGACAAGGGCGAAGTGGTGGAAGTGCATTGCAACTACGATCCAGCGACCCGCGGCGGCAATGCTCCCGGCGGCCGCAAGGTGAAATCGACCATCCACTGGGTCTCAGCCGCGCAGGCCCTTGACGCCGAGGTCCGGCTCTACGACAGGTTGTTTACCAAAGAGGACCCGAACCAGGTCGCCGACGGCCAGGAATTCACGGCGAATCTCGATCCCAAGTCCCTCGACGTGGTCGAGCATGCCAAACTAGAGCCATCGCTCGTGAATGCCCCCGTCGAAGGCCACTACCAGTTCGAGCGCCTCGGCTATTTCTGCGTAGATCCGGATTCCAAACCGGGCAAACCGGTGTTCAACCGAACCGTAGCGCTGAAAGACACGTGGGCAAAGATTGAAAAGCGGGAAAAGTAAAAAGCCGCAATGTTTCGGAGTTTGAAAGGTTTGCAGCAGAGACCTTAACTTGAACTGTGCGACTTTGAAACTTCAGCCCAACAAAACATGGCTGGGAGAACTCCCAACCATTTTGGTCTGTAGCAATCAAACTTACTTTTTCAACGTCCGAATCCACTTCACGATGTCGGAAATCTGATCCTTCGAAAGCTTGCCGTCATAGGCCGGCATCGTTCCTTTTCCTTTGCCAATGGTGCTGGCAAGTTCGTCGTCGGACTGCTTCTGCACGTCGGCCGAACCCAAGTCACGGACATGTAGATTCTGGCCGAGCTTCGAATCGCCAGCCCCCTTTGATCCATGGCAAGGAGCACATCTTTCTTTGAAATCCGCTCCGCCATCGGCTAACGCGTAGGTCGAGCATATCAGCGCCAATATGACTAATGCGAAACACCGTCTGAGAATGGCCTTCAAGTCGTGTACTCCTCCTAAAAAAATAAGCGGCCCTCTCCTTGAGCGGCCGCTTTTCCTACAGAACCACGCCACCTCACTTCTTTAACGTCCGAATCCACTTCACCAGATCGCTGATCTGATCTTTGGAAAGCTGGCTCTCATAGGCCTTCATTGGTGCCTTGCCCTTCGCGATGGCATCAGTAAGGTCCGCATCCGACATTTTCTGCACATCCGCCGAAGCGAAGTCCTTTGTCTTCATGGCTGCTTTGCCTTCGCCATTGGCTCCATGACACATCGCGCACTTTGCTTTGTAGTCAGCGCCGGCGTCAGCAAATGTGTAGGTTGAAAAAATCATCGCCAGGGCAACCAGAGCAAGGGTCGCTCTAAGAATCGTCTTCATCGTCCATTCTCCTTATGAGTGAGAGATAAGCGCCCCTTGGTCAGTGAGCGCAATCCTGTGCAACGTTTTTGCCGCTGGGAGAGGTTGCTCCGCTGGGAAGCAGATTCCGTTGCAAAGGTTTTCGGCTGCGACGATATCATAAAACCGTGGGCTTGCGCTAATCGACGCGGGCACTTTGTCCTTCTCTGGGAACGTCAATCCGATTTCTCAGGCGACATCGTGGGGCACGAAACCGGAGTACAGGCTCTCCATTCTTTTGAGCTCCCGCGCGTGACTCCGGCGCGTCACCACCACTTTTGTGCCCGTGCCAAAATTCGATTGCGGCGGGTGATATCCCGCACTTTCGGCAAATGCACCGCTGTGGCAATTCACAACATTACGTCTAAGGATCAAATATTCATATAGTTACAGATGTGGGCGTTACACTTTTGTTTGGCCCCTACGGTGCGATAAAGGCTGTGGAAGTTTCTTCGGGGAGCGTGTGTCGTGGAACCGACACTGGTCGTAGTCGGGCTCAATCACCAGACGGCGGCGGTCGAAGTTCGAGAGCGCTTCTGGATGAGCGGATGTCGCCAAGCCGAGGTCCTGTCGATGCTATCGCAGGGCGAAGGCATCGAGGAAGTTCTCGTCTTTTCCACCTGCAATCGCACCGAGTTTGTCGTTTGGGGCGATGCCACTCTGGCCGTCAATTCCATCTTGCGCCTTCTCACCGCCGACTATGATTTGAAACTCCGGGAGTGGAACAGTTTCTACCGCCTGCTGGACGAACAAGCACTCGTGCACGCCTTTCGCGTGAGCTGCGGCCTCGATTCCATGTGTATTGGCGAACAGCACATTGCCCAACAGGTGAGTCAGGCCTGGCAGCAGGCGCGCAATACGGGTTGCACGGGACAGCATCTGGATGCGGTCCTGCGCAAAGCGCTTTCGGTGCGTCGTCGCGTCCGCAAGGAAACGCCGCTCGGGTCGCATTTCGTTTCTCCTCCCTTCGCCGCTTTGCAGCTTGCCGGTCAGATCTTCGGATCGCTGGCTTCAACCAACATCGTCCTGCTGGGCGCGGGACGGGTGGCAGAAGTCACGGCCCGCGCACTGTTGAAGCAGGGAGCGCAATCGGTCTGTATCGTGAACCGCGATCAGAGCCGGGCACATGAACTCCTCCGCAGGATTGGCGCACGCGAAGATGCCTTTCAGGCCTGTGCCTTCGAAGAGCGCGAGAAACATTTTGTGAAGGCCGACTTGGTGATCAGTGCCACGGGCGCTCCGCGTTTTGTCTTTACCGCCGAATCCATGAGGCGGCTGGCGCCCGAGCGCAAGGGACACAAACTGATCATGATCGACCTGGCATTGCCGCGCGACATCGACCCCGCGGTGCGCGAATTTGAAGGCGTTCTGCTCTACGATCTTGAGGATCTTGAGCGCGCTGTCGAGCTGCGCGCCGGGGCGCGCGCCGGCGAAGCTGAGGCAGAAAAAATCGTGCTCGCCGAAGTGCAGGCCTTCCGGAGGGAACTGCTGGCCGGAGGTGCGGGGCCGGAATTGATGGCGCTGCGTCTTCGTCTCGATGAAATTTGCCGGCAGGAGCTGGAGTCCTTCCGCCTTGAAAAAGGACCCTTTCCCAAGGACCAGGATCGATTGATCGCGGCCGTGACCACCCGCATTACTCATAAGATTGCCGGATCGCTGGCCCGGGATTTGAAAGGGCATCCTGATCCCCGCGGGCCGAGACGGTTGATTGCCGGAGCCTGAGGGTTGGGCTCTCGGTCGTTAGTGTCCAGGCTCCGGTGTCCTTACACCTCTTCCCGGAACGTTGCTTGATTCCAATCATAATTTCCGCGTCAACAAGAAGGTGCACCCACCTTGATCGGCGAAAGTGACGCCGAAATCAAAACGCAGTGTTCTCAGCCAGGCAAAAAATCGGCCCCGCACCCAGAGGATGCGGGGCCGGTAGACCAAAGCCGAACTACCAGTTCAACTTCAACGCAAACTGGAATTGCCGCGGATCATACGCCGCGGTGGCCTGGCCGGCGCTTGTGAAGAGCGGGTTAACGGCGGCCACGTTGTACTTGTTTGCGATGTTGAACAGGTCGGCGATCATGTCCATGCTCATGCGCTCTCCGAAGGAGACGCGCTTGGCGACACGCATGTCATTGAAAACCGTCCACGGGCTCACGCCAGCGTTACGGCCCAGGTTGCCGTCGAGCAGCAAAAGTGCGTTCGGCGACGCCAATTGCTGGGGCGTGAGGTCGAGAGAGCATGGCTCCTGGAAATAACCCGTGGGCGAGTATTTTGACGGAACGGTTTGATAGCCGCAATTGGGGCTGGTCGGGGTCCCGGCCGGTACCACATTGGGCCGTCCCGTTTGGGAAGAAAACTGAAGATTGTCCCCGCTGCCGGTGACAATGTTGAAGGGCCGGCCGGACGCCACTTCGATGATCGGAGCGAGCGTCCAGTCACTGAAGACCTTCCTGGCAAAGCCGCTGCCCGCAAGCTTGCCCGTCTGGTAAACGCCACTGAAAACGAGCCGGTGGCGCTGGTCGAAGGTTGAACTGGAACGATCAAGGCCAGGGTAATAGCTGTCCTGAGGAGTGAGTGTGGACTGTAGATCCGTCGAGTCGTCAATCGAGTGCGACCAGGTGTAGGAGGCGAGCATCTCGTAGTGATTGCCATAGCGCTTGCGCAGGTTCGCGCTCAGCCCGTGATACACGGAGCTGCCATTGGAGTAGTTGGCGTCCATGTCGCTGAACGGAACGCAGCCAGCCAGCGTAGCGGGATTGCACGCCGTGCTCAAAGCGCCGGCCTGCAGGTCTGCGAACGCGGCTTGCAAGGTTGAGATGGAGGGAAATCCCGCGCAGGGACCAAACACCGGTGCCAGCGAAGGGTTAAGTCCTGAAGGACGGAAGAAGCTGACCAGAGCTGCAGGAACATAGTACGGCAGCTTGGCTCCCGGGATTGGATTTTGGCCACAGCCGGTAATTGCCAACGGACCCCCAGAGGCGCTCGGGTCTCCGGATAGCGCCGCCGCCTGCCAATTTGACGTCAACAGATCCCCGTGTACTGCGTTGGAGTTGATGGGCCGGTTGATATGGCGGCCTCCGTTAAAGTTGTATGCTAGGCTGAACGCAAACCCTCCGCCAAGGTCCTGCTCAATGGTCAAATTAGCCTGCTGCGAGTACGCGTAGACAAAGCCCTTCGCCTGGGGATAGCCGAACGGCTGGGAGACCAGCGGAAGGAAAGTCGACGGGTTCAGATAACTCTGGTTCAGGAAAAGTGAGTTAGGAAAGCACGGATCGAAGCGCTGCGGATTCGGCCCGGCGCCGCAGGATGCTCCTGCGGCAGTAGGGTTCTGATAGCCAAGCGCAGTGGCCAGGCCCCCCGGCAAGCAGCCGGGGGCGCCGAGAATGCCCTGAAAAATATTGCTGGCGTTGATATTGAGTGGGCTTGGACTCGTACCAGTACACGGGTTGGCGCCGAAGGAAAGGATCTGGCCGCTCTTGGACCCGTCAGACGCATCGCCGAGGAAATAGAGTCCTAGCAGCGGGTGGTCGTAGAACAGTCCGAACGAGCCGCGAATCACTGTCTTGCCGTCACCCCTGGGATCCCACGCAACCCCGAGGCGCGGCTGGACGTTGTTCTTGTCCGTTTGAATCCCCTTTTGCAGTCCCAGGCTGTTGTATCCAGCTTCGGCCAGTGCATCCGGGGCCGCGAAGCTCGGGGGGATCTCCACGTCGTAGCGGACGCCATAATTCACGGTCAGGTTGGGCCGAAGTCGCCAGCTATCCTGCCAGAACACTCCGATCGGAATGTTCCTGAACGAATCCTGGGGACTGCCGATGCCTTGCACCAGGTAGGAGGGAATGCCAAGACCATAAGCCTGCACCGACGAGAGGTCCGGAACTCCCGTCTCGGATAGATTGCTGAAGTCATACACTCCGCCATAATTCACGGTGAAGGTCGCCGTGAGTGGCAGGTAGTTGAAGTCGGCTCCGAACTTGGTGTTGTGCCGGCCGATCGTCCAGGAGAAGTTGTCGATGAACTGGTAGCGCTGTTCGGTGCGCTTTATGAACGAGTATGGCTCGCGGCCGAAATAAGCGTACCCAATGATGTTGACACCCGGGTCCGCACCATCGGGGGTCTGCTTGTTGTAGAAATAAGAAAGTCCCCGGCGCGCGTATTGGAAGCGGAACTCATTGACTTTGTTCGTGCCGATGGCCCAAGTGTCCTGGAAGACGCCGGTAGCGTCACGGTAGGTCTGTTCGGAGGTTCGCGAGTAGGCGTTTTGGCCGAATGGCTGGTCCTGCCCGTTCACCTCGATACCCGTCACCGTGCTCGGGCTCAGGTTCGCCCGGAGGGTGATCCGGTTGTTATTGGTGACGTTGTGGTCCACGCGAAGCGAATAGAGGCTGGTGCCTTCGAATACTGGGAAGTTGTTACGGCCTTGCGACTGGAGGGACAAAAATGTCGCTGGCAACCCGTTGCAAAGCGTGTTCGAGGCCGGCGGATTCGTCGGATTAAGGTTGCAGGAAGAGAAAAATTGCGCCAGCGGGTTGCTAAGGTTTGACGGCGTCGGAAGAACTCCCAACTGCACCAGGCCGGCATACCAGGCCGGATAGCTGCCATTGACCGCAATCCCCGATGCCGCGCCAACCTCAAGTGCATATCCCGCCAGTGCCGGCGGCGGAGTCGCCCCGAGAAAAGTTACCTGCTGCGGGGTCGCCAGGATGTCAAGACCGGACCCCTGCGGGAAGCCGAATGCGGTGGAAACATCCAAGTTGCACAGGCCGAAGTTACCCGGACCGCTGCTGGGGGAAGCGCACAGGCCCGGATTCGTTTGCCCGACCGAGGAGAACCCGGTCTCGTGCCTCCGCGTCGTTTCGTATGCAAAGTAATAAAAGGTCTTGTCCTTCTTGAGTGCCCCTCCAAACGCCGTGCCTGCCTGCACCCGCGTGTATGCCGGGTTCGACGTCGTCGAGAACGGGTTCACCGCTTGAAAATCTCTGTTCCGCAGATACCCATACACATCGCCGTGAAAATCATTCGATCCCGACCGGGTAATGATATTCACCACGCCGCCGGCAGCCCGTCCGTACTCGGCCGCATAGTTGTTGGTGATGATCTGAAATTCCTGCACTGCCTCCTGCGAGACGGTGGACCGCACGCCGTTTGTGGAGTTGTCAGTCGCATCGGCGCCATCTACGTTGACAAGGTTCGAGCGCGCTCGCTGCCCGCTCATGTTCAACCCTGACGTGGGCGCTGCGCCCACATTCGGCGCGGCGTCGCGGGACACCTGCGAATCCGTCAGCGTGAATTGAATGTAGTTTCGTCCGTTGATCGGCAGATTGTCGATGCGCCGTTCTCCGATCGTGTCGGTCGTCGAACTCCGCGACGTTTCCACCATCTCCGCCTGCGAGCTGACCTCCACAATTTCCCGGCCGGTGGCGACGGTCAGCGTAATCGGCAATTCCACAATCCCGCCTACCGTGATCGCAACATCGCTGTCCTCCGCCTTCGCGAATCCCGCGGCAGCCACTGTAACCAGATAGGTTCCCGGAGGCAGTTGCCGGACGCTATAGCCGCCTTGTCCATCGCTGGTGCCAGATCGTTCCAGGCCTTTCGCCGTATTGCTCACGGTGACCGTCGCGTTGGTCACGACGCTGCCTTTCGGGTCTCTTACGATTACGCGGATGTCGCCGCTGGCAACGCCTTGGGCGAGCGCAAACGGGGAAACAAGCAGACACATTACGACAACACCAAGCAGGCACAGCGTCGCTCTCATGATGGCTCCTAAGGTCCTCCGCCTCATCGGGGAGACACAAATTGCCTCGCTCGAGTCTTTAGAATCGACTCGGGTCGCACGGTGCGAGGACTTAAATGATCGCTGATATGTAACATCAGAGAAGGGCATTTAGGCAAGCGATAAGATGATTACCTGTTGTCGTGGACAAAGACAATCCGATACTGTTTCAATTTTCAACGTTGCGCTGGCTGCAGCCTGTAGCCTTTCTCGAAGTTGCTGCGATCGGATCGTGACCTCCGAAAAGCGATGACTCGAAACCAGAGCAAAATGCCATGCTAGACCCAAGATCGGCAAAGCCGGTGAGTGCACGGCCAACAACGGAACAATCGACTGGCCGCTCCACAAAGCCTCACTCAGGGTCGGTCCAGTCGTCGCCCCAGTCAATGACCGGTGATCTGGAGCGCGTGCTGGTTTGCCCGCCTCGCAGCGCCGGCTGGGACAACGCGGAAAAAACGGCCGCCTGGCGCGCCCTGGGGTTTCACCATCCTCCCAATTTTTCCGCTGCACAGTCTGAACACGACCTGCTCTGTGGCTTGCTCGCCAAAGCGGGAGCCGAGGTCGTTTATCTCCCCGCATCTGGCGCGCTCACGCTCGACGCCGTCTACACCCATGATGCTTCGCTTCCGACTGACCACGGCCTGATCCTGATGCACCCGTCCAAACCCAATCGCGTTCCCGAAGCCCGCGCCCACGCGAGTTTGGGCGCGGAACTCGGCATTCCAATTCTCGGAGAAATCACGCCGCCCGGCTGCACCGAAGCGGGAGACATCGTCTGGCTTGACCCGCGTACTCTGCTGGTCGGCCACGGTTACCGCACCAACCGCGCTGGCATCGGGCAGATGCGGGCTCTGCTCGCTCCCAAGGGGATTGACGTGCTCTCGGCGCCGCTCCCTTATGGCCCGGGCCCCTCCGCCTGTCTGCACCTCATGTCCCTAATGAGTGTCCTCGATCAGCGAACGATTCTCGTTGATCTGCCCTGGCTCGCCGTTGAAACCGTCGAGCTGCTCCGCGGCCGTGGGTTCCGCCTGCTCGAAATCGAGTCAGGCGAACGCGATTCGCTCGCCTGCAACGTCCTTTCGCTCGGCGGCGGTCGTCTGATCGCGTTGGACCAAAATGTTGGAACCAATGAACGCCTGCGCCAGTCGGGCTTCGAAGTGTTCACATTTACCGGAATCGAACTCTGCATCAACGGCTCCGGTGGCCCGACGTGCCTGACCCGTCCATTATTGCGGACGTAGAGTCGCGTCGATCCGGGTTCGCGTTCCTCACTTGACACCAGCCGAAAACGGGTGTGAAATTTGGCGATGCTTCCAAGGTCGTGCCGGTCCTCCCCCCAAGCGGCAAGTTGACCCAGGAGCCCTCGTTAACTATTCACTCGGGAACGCAGGAGAGCGTAGTCTTTCCGCACACTCCCGGGCCGCTGTGGGGAAAACGCTGTCTATCTCTGAGGAGTGACTCATGAATTCGAGTGGCAAAAGCAAGAACATTCCCGTCGTGCTGTTGGCAGTGTTGTTTGTGTTCGCGGTTGCGGTTTTTGCCGTCGGAGACAATAAAAAGCCGAGCGCACCGAGCAAGCCGGCAGCCGCGCCACACAATGCCGCCCCTGCGCCGCATCCAGGCGGCGGGCAGCCCAGCGGAGGGAACCGCGGGCCGGGCGGAAACATGAATAACAACAACCGCGGGCCAGGCGGCAACATGAACAACAACAACCGCGGGCCGGGCGGAAACAACAACATGAACCGCGGCCAGCAGGGCAATCAGACCGGCAATCGCGGCAACATGAACAACAATAATAATCGCGGCAACATGAATAGCAACAATAACCGCGGCAACACCGGCAACAACAATCGCGGCAACGTGGGTGGGAACAATCGGTCAGGCGGTAACCAAGCCGGCAATCGCCCCGGCGGAGCAAACGCCAGCGCGAACAACCACCACCAGCCGGCGGGCTCCTCGACCCGGACCACCCGCAGCGGCGCCACGGTGACGACCCGAGGCAATGGCCAGGTCCGATCAATCCAAGCCCATGGCATGACCATTAATCGCGGCATGAACGGTCAGCGCCACATCGTCGCCAATCGCAACGGGCGCACGGTGGTCGCCTATGGCCGCCATGGCGGTTACAGCCAGCGCGCCTACTACAACCATAATGGCCGGGCGTATGTGCAGCGCACATATTTCTATGGTGGACATAGATACGCTTACGCGTATCGCAGTTACAACTGGGGAGGCCGTCCCTATTACGGCTATGCTCCAGCTTATTACTATGGCCCCGGCTACTATGGATGGGCTTACAATCCATGGCCGGCGCCAGTCTATTACGGCGGCTGGGGCTGGGCGGGACAGCCTTGGTATGGCTACTACGGCGCCTACTATGCACCCTATCCGGTCTATCCGAGCGCCGCGTTCTGGCTTACGGATTTCTTCGTCGCGGCCACTCTGCGCGCGGCCTATGAGGCGGGGCAACAATCAGCCGCCGCGAACGAAAACGGCGAGCTGAATCCTCCTCAGTTTAACGAGGAGTCTTCCAACGTAATCGCCTCGTTGTGGTCGTCAGATCCGCTGGTGGCGGCAAACCTCGCCTCCACCTACGGAGCCAATCCCTATCTGCTGGGGGCGGCTGCGCCCGCGGCAACCGGCAGCGGGACCGGCATGAGCAAGGAGATCAAGGACGCCCTCGCTGACGAAATCAAGAACCAGATCGCCGCGGAAAAGGATGCGGCGGCGAGCAAGGATTCATCGGGCGGTGCCCAGGGACCTCCAGCCGCGCTCGATCCCAACATCCGCTACTTCGTGGTCTCCACCGATGAAGATCTGACCACTTCCGACGGGACGGAATGCGGTCTTACCGGCGGCGACGTCGTTTACCGGACAGGCGATAAACCGGATGACGACAACATGGTCGACGCAACGGTTAAAAGCAGCAAGAAGGGCGAATGCCCGGTTGGCTCAACGGTCGGCGTGGCAACCGACGACCTGCAGGAGATGTACAACAACCTGCGCCAGAACATGAGTCAAGGCATGAAGGAAATGGCGGACAAATCCGGTAAAGACGGGCTGCCCACCGCTCCCGACACCAAGACAACAGCCGGCGAAGTGCCGGCGCCAACGGCCGATACGAACGTGGAAAACGACCTGCAGCAAACGCAGAAAGACGCGGATCAGGCCGAAGCCGATGCCAAGCAGTCCAACTGAAACTTGAGCGCGCCCCACAATCCAGTGGGGCGCGCACACCTTCGATCAAGTGAAGCCCGTATTTCGTGAAAGCCGGGAGCACCGTGCTGTGAAGCACATTGCTTCTCGGACTGTTGGCAGTCGAGACACGTAGACGCTCTTCCCCGCTCGGGGACAAACACATCTTCACAGGAGGAAAGGTCGAAATGCGGCAGAAAATCGAGATGGCTGTTCTGGTCGGCGCTCTGATTCTTGTCGGCTTCGCGCCCAGTCTGGCTAGCGCACAGGTGTCACTGGAAGACCAACTCAAGGCTCAATTCAACCTGGTGAAGATGGGCTCCGATTCGAGTGGTGCGGCAGTCGTCGAGGCCGGCACCATCCTCGACGTCAAGAAGGGCGGAATCCTTGGCGTGCCCTATTCCGACCAGAGCATCCTCTCCACCAAGTATGAAAACGGCGCCGTTCATTCTCCCAACGCCCTGGTTTCAAAAGGCCTCGGCTTCGGCTTGGGAAAAATCGGGAAGACGCAAACAACCCAGTTTTTCCAAGTGGGCACAAAAGTCTATCCCTCCAAAATCGTCGTCAACGCGCAGAAAGATCAGGTCGTCATCGGCATCATCGCCTGCGACTCCTGCAACAACACGAGCCCCACGACTTTCTATAAGGCCGATGTCGTGTTCCAGTTTGCCAAGGGTTCGCTCGCTTCGGCCAACCCGTCCCAGGTAGAAGATACGATTGCAGGACTGCTCGCCATTGACGACAACAATGGCGGCGACCAGGGCGGCAACAACAACCAAGGCGGCGGCAACGGACAGGGTAGTGGAAACGGTCAAGGCAACGGTCAGGGCGGAGGCAACGGCCAGCAGAATTATCAGGGCGGCGGCGGCAATCAGCAGCAGGGACCTCCGCCAGAACCGCAGCAGATTGAGAAAGGCCAGACTACCGATCAGGTGAAGGCTTCGCTCGGCCAGCCCGACAAGATCGTCAATCTTGGCAGCAAGCAGATTTGGGTCTACAAGGACCTGAAGGTCACGTTCCTGAACGGCAAAGTTTCCGACGTGCAGTAGATACGGCGGCAAGACTTTCAATCGCACAGTACTCGCCGTAGAGACGCGGCTTGCCGCGTCTCTGCTTGCGAAGGCGCCATTTACCCTGTGTTCTACCGTGTACCCTGTGTTTTTTTTCCCCACTACAGGATCTTCTTTCCGAATGCCGACAGCGCCAGTTCGACCGCTAGGTCGGCGGTCTGGTTCTTCTCGTCAATGACCGGATTTACTTCGACAATTTCCATGCTCAGCATGCGTCCGTGGTCGGAGATGATTTCCATGGCAAGATGCGCTTCGCGATACGTCGCGCCGCCCCACACGGGAGTGCCGACGCCCGGCGCGTCTTCCGGGTCGATCCAATCCATATCGAGCGAGACGTGATAGCCTGCAGTGCCGCGTCCCGCCATCCGCAGCGCTTCTTCCATCACGGCGCGCATGCCGCGCTCGTCAATGTCGCGCATGGTGAAAACTTCGACGCCTGCTTTGCGGATGTTTTCTTTCTCGAAGTTATCCACGTCGCGAATGCCGACGAGCACACAGTTTTCCGGCGCAACTTTCGGAGAGAAGTCATAGATTTTGCCCAGTTCGAAAGGAGCCAGTCCCATCAGCGAGGCGAGCGGCATGCCATGCACATTGCCACTCGGTGACGAGTCGGGTGTGTTCATGTCGGTGTGCGCGTCAATCCAGAGAAGTCCGATTTTCTGTTTCTGCCGCCGATAGAACTCGGCCACACCGGAAACCGTGCCCACGGCAACTGAATGATCTCCGCCCAGCACCAGCGGAACTTTTCCGGCTTCGAGGGTCTTGAGCACGAGTTCGGCGCTCTTGACGCAAGTCGCGGTGATTTCCTTGAGATATTTCGCGCTGGCGATGCCTTCTTTTTTTTGTTCGGGAATGGCAACGGCGATGTTGCCCGCGTCTTCGACGATATGGCCGATGGCTTCGAGGCGGGCTTCAAGTCCGGCGACGCGGACCGCGGATGGGCCCATGTCGACGCCGCGCCGGGACTGGCCAAGGTCGAGAGGAACGCCGATGACGCGGATTTGGCGGGGAGTGATGCTGCTGTAGGTTGTGGTTCGTGCCATGTTCTTTCACCGCCGAGACGCCGAGGGCGCCGAGAACCGACCTTATTCCCTAATCCCTAAAATCCGCTGTCATGGCCCCCACCCCCTACCCGGGCCACGGGTATATTGTAATCAATACTTTAGCGGGAAGTGCCCGGACAAAGTATTGAATAGAAACAAGTTAGAGGCAAAATATTCAATCAGAAAGACTTAGTGACAGACTTTCCGAATTCCAGAGGGTTTTTCCTTGTAAAGTATTGATTCTAAAAGATAGATAATTGCAAAGTATTCAAAACACGACAGTTAACAGGAATTATCGACCTCATCGCCGAATGTCTCTCATGATTTCCGACGGCGCGGTCAGCTGCGTATGGAGATGTCAAAGATCTCTACTGCTGCCTCCAGAGAGGCTCGAGGAGGTGACAACTCGCTCCAATTTCCCCGATAGTTTTATTGTACCGCGTGGAGTCAAGGGGCAGCGGCGGTCGAGGGACATTTGAAATAAAGGAGGCTCCTGCGAGCACCCTCCAAAGGCGAATGGTGGGCGAATAAAATATTTATCGGAATACACGTATGTACGTACAAACTGTGCAGGGACAACAAACGGAAGGGGTTCGGGGATTTATTGGGGGTCATACGGGGCTTGACAAGGTGTGCTAGCGGCCGTTTCGGGGTTCGCGATTCAGTGGTCCGGCGCCGGGGTGGGTATGGCCCAAAAGATTTCCAACTGCGGAGCCATTCTTATTGCCGCCAGAGACGCCGAGGGCGCGGAGTTTTGGGTACGGGTGCCGTTTCGCAAATGAAACGGCACCAGTACCGAGTTTTGAGACCGGTTTTCTTTCGGCATATAATCTCTCTATGACTGGGACCGCCCACGAACTGTTACAGAAGGCGCTTTCTCTGCCTGACAAGGAGCGGGCGGAATTAGCTGGGAACTTGATCGCGAGCCTGGAAGCGACCCACGATCCTGACGTTGATGCCGCCTGGCAACAGGAAGTCGCTCGCCGTTTCCGCGAAGTTCAGTCGGGTGCGGTAAAGACTGTCGCGTGGGAGTCGGCACTCAAGAAAGGCCAGTCTTTATTGGGCCAATAATGTTCGATGGTCAATAAGCCGCTGCGACTCGATCCCGAGGCAGAGCAGGAATATCTGGCAGCCCTCGCGTGGTATCGAGACCGCAGCCCGGCTGCCGCCAGGCAATTTCAGAACGCCGTGGAGCAGGCGGGCCATGCGATTCAACGAACCCCGCAGCGTTGGCCGGTCTACTTCGGCGACTTCAGGAAATATACCCTTCATCAATTTCCGTTCAGCGTGATTTATCAGGAGATGATTACAGAAGTAGTGGTCTTCGCAGTCGCCCACGGCAGCCGCAAACCGGGCTATTGGAAGAACAGGAATTAAAACAGCGCAATAAGCGGGGTTGTGTCTTTCCAGAACAGCGAGGCGACGGAAATTGCGGCCTCCGAGCCGATCATCCGGACACGCGCGTCAGTTGAGGGAGAGCGTCAAAGTGCGCGTCACGAGCGAATAGGAGGAGCGAATGTTGCAGGACAAGGGCTGCGATCCACATGTCATTCGTCGGGATGGGGCTGCCTTGTTTTCGCAGTTGGCGGTAAATGGCGGCGTAGTGATGGGTGGTCTGTTCGTCGGCATAAAGCACACCGACGCCGGACTTCAGCAGAAAACGGCGCAGGATGGCTTCGTTACGCGGCCCCTGGCTGCCGACGGCAAATCCGGCGCGTAATTCTCCCAGGACGATGAAGGGCAGCCAGACTTGGTCGGCGTGTTCGACGGTTTCGACGACGGACTCATTACCGCGGCAAAGGTCGGTGTAGCGGTTTGTATCCAGGGCCAGCTTCACCGCCACATCTCTTCATCGATGGTGTCCTGAGCGGCGAGCGCGGAGTCGAAAGCGGGATCCTTGCGCCAGGTGCCGGCGATATCGGCGAGATCGCGTTGGCGGCCGAGTTCTCCGGTAATGCCCGCGCCACGAGCCAGGGTTTCAATAACAACTTCGTTCAGGCTTTTGCCCTGCTGGCGGGCGGCTTGGCGCAGAGCTTTGTCGAGATGATCCGGGATGTCGCGGATGGTATACTGCATGCATATATTGTAGGCATTGCAGGCAGATATGCAAGCAGAAAGTTACGGGGCGTATCCACCGCCGAGACGCCGAGGATTCCAAGAGTTGAGAGGGAGGGAGTTGTGGAATCCCACTCAAGCGAAAAGCGCGCTTGAGTGGAGCACCCGGCGGCGAGTGCCGCCTTTCGTAGAGACTACTTTGGAGGATTGCGCCGTGTTGAGCCAAGGGCAGAGAGTGGTAAAGGCGGATTGCGTCTGGAGGACGTTGCCAGTGGGTACTGGACGCTGTCCGATAAACAGTCGAGTGGCCTAGTCAGCCATTACGGTTCGACTCCGTCGTCCTCCGCACGGCCCTCGACTTTTCGTAACTGCTTTTGGGGTTGACGGCGATGTTATAATGAGTATGTTTACGGACAGCGTACCGACTGGCAATATTGCCGAGCCCCGCCTGACTAGCGGGGCTTTTGATTTTCGTGGGGAAGGCGCGTTGGTACACCGCCGAGACGCCGAGAAAAACCGTTTCATCATGGCTCGGTTGAATCCATCCTTTGATGAGATCGCTACTTGAAGAAGGTCCCCCATATCCAGTACTGGACCTGATCGTACCGTCTACGTAGTCTTTCGCGAAGTCCCGGCGGGTCAATGTCAATATAACTAGTCGAAGGCAGCTCCTTTCTGAAATGCCTCCTTGCCCACCTGGGGCTTACGCTGAAGATCAGTTTCTTATTGAGACCTCTGTTCTTGAGGTCGGTCAGTACTTCACTGACAACGAACTCCGCATTACGAAGGCGTTGTTCTTTGCTTTCAAACGTGCCGTGGATCACGTGTTCGAAATCCCGGTATAGGATATCGATACGATACAGCTCCGAATGTCCGAAGCTGTAAAAGATGGAGGGGTCCTTCAACGCCACATCGTAGCTCAGCCGTTTATATCCCATCTCGACACGGTATCCGATTCCGTCTTGCATTTCCGGCTTGTCCTTCGAGAGCCAGACCTGGCTCTGCAACGCACCGAAGTTGTTTACTACTTCCCAGTAGAGGGAGCGCCGCATCTCTCTGCGCTTGAGTTTGCGTTGTATCCATGTCTTTACCGGCTCGGTTAAACAGGCGGTGACGAATGACGAGATAAGCGCTGTTGCCAGGATCTTCTCCCAGCCAATTTGTTCGGTCATGGTTGTACCCAGAACCTGTCATTCTCTCGCATTTCTCGGCGCGCTTCGCGTCTCGGCGGTGAAAGCTACGGGTACAGGCGATGCAGCATCCTTGGGAACGGGATCGTTTCGCGGACATGCTCCAGGCCGCAGATCCAGGCTACGGCTCGCTCGATGCCCATGCCGAAGCCGGAGTGGGGGACGCTGCCGTATTTGCGCAGGTCGAGATACCACTTGAAGGCTTCTTCGGGGAGTTTATGTTCCTGGATTCGTTTCACTAGCAGCTCGTGGCTGGCGGAACGCTGCGAGCCTCCGATGATTTCTCCGTAGCCTTCGGGGGCGAGGACGTCGACGCAGAGAGCTAGGTCGGGGCGCTGGGGATCGGGCTCCATGTAGAACGCCTTTACGCCGGCGGGATAGCGATGGACCATGACGGGGCGATCGTATTGCGACGACAAGTAAGTCTCGTCGGGAGAGCCCAGGTCGCCTCCGTATTCGAATTTGTTTTCGAGTTTGCCCTCGGCGTGGCCTTGCTGCAGTTTGGCTACGGCTTCGTCATAGGTGATGCGGGGGAAGGGCGCGTCGATTTTTTCCAGCTTGGTGACGTCGCGGCCGATGGTGGCTAGGTCGGGGCGGCGGCGTTCGAGGCAGCGCTTGACGATGAAAGTCAGGAAGCCTTCGGCTAGCTGCATGATGTCGTCGAGGGTGGCGTAGGCGACTTCCGGCTCGACCATCCAGAATTCGGTGAGGTGGCGGCGAGTCTTCGATTTCTCCGCGCGGAAAGTCGGGCCGAACGAATAGACCTTGCCTAGCGCCATGGCGGTGGCTTCGATGTAGAGCTGGCCGGACTGCGTGAGGTAAGCCTGTTCTTCGAAATAGTCGACGGGGAAAAGCGTGGTGGTGCCTTCGCAGGCGGCCGGGGTGATGATAGGCGGATCGGTGAGAGTGAATCCGTTGGAGTCGAAGTAGTCGCGGGCGGCTTTGATGATTTCGGCGCGGACGCGGAGAATGGCTGCCTGGCGCTGGGAGCGGACCCAGAGATGGCGGTGCTCCATCAAGAAGTCGGTGCCGTGATCTTTGGGCGTGATCGGATAAGGATCGGTCTCTGGCACGCGCTGCACGACCTGGACGTTCGAGACGTCGAGTTCGTAGCCGCCGGGCGCGCGCTTATCGGCGCGGACCTTGCCTTCCACGATGATGCTCGATTCCTGCGTCAGGCCCTTGATCGCGTCAAAGACCTCGGGCGGGACGGCGTTCTTCGGGACTACGCCCTGAATAATGCCGCTGCCATCGCGGAACTGGGGGAAAAGAAGTTTGCCGCTTTCGCGGAGGTTGTAAAGCCATCCGCGAATGGTGACGGTTTCGTTTTCGTGCTTACCGATTTCTGCGATGGTGCTGATGGGTGCGGACATAAGATCAAAATCTTAAACCACAGAGGGCACAGAGGTGCACGGAGGAAAACCCGCTGCGACGAACTCTGCGGTTGGATTTATTATGAGCCTTCCAGCTTGCGGAATGTTGCGCTTACATCGCCGCCGGGATTTTTCTTTTCTTCGCCTTCGATCTCCAGCAACAGCGGCGGCGTTTGGGGAGCGGTGCGAAGCAATTCCATGGTCTCTTTCCAGTCAATCGATCCGTTGCCCGGCAGCAGGTGCGAGTCTTTATCTTTATTGTTGTCGTGCACGTGCGTCGAGCAAATGTGGTTCTTGAGGATTCCGAAAGCTTCGGGGATACCGCCCATCATATGGGCATGGCCGCAATCGAAACAGACCCCGATATCGTCGAAGTGCATGGTATGGATGAACTCGACGAGGCGGTCGGGCGTGGATAATTCGTTGGGAATGTTCTCAAGCAAGACCCTTACCCCGAGCGGCTTGGCAAAGGCGCGAAGATGCTCGACGCAGGTCATCGCGGCTTCGAATTTCTTATCGTCAAAATCCTCATTCGGATTGCCGATATGCTGCACGAGAAAACGATATGGAATATATTCGGCGATTTCGAGTGACCGCTTGATCTCGTCCATGGCTTCGACGCGCTTGGCGCGATCGGTCGACGCAATGTTGACGGGGGGCGAACCGGTGCGTCCCCACTCGTAATCGGAGTACAGGGGGGCATGCACGGAGTTGAGCGGAACTCCGGTGGAGCGGAACCACTCGGCAATTTCGCGGACGTGCTGTTTGCGGTTCGCGTAATCGAAGTGCTGCCGGGCGGCAAAAATCTCGATGGCCTGCGCACCCGAGCGGACTAACTCGTCAAGCAAGCCGGGGTGCAGCCGTTCCTTCACATAGACGTACGTGGAGACCGCCTTCAGCATTAGTAGCCTACCGCCTTCCCGTTATTGCGTCCGTCGCTCGCGCCCAGACGCTCACCGCTCCGGGGATCGATCATGATGCACTCGCCGTCGCCCGGATATTGCGCAACGTCGTGCTTGACGTCCAACTTGTAGCCCATCTCTCGTAGAAGATTCATTGTATCGGGTGAGAGGCGATCTTCGACATCAATCTGGTCAGGAAGCCATTGATTATGAAAGCGCGGGGCATTGACCGCCTCCTGGATATCAAGCCCAAAATCAACGACGCCCATAAGGATGTTAGCCACAGTGGTAATGATGCGCGGGCCGCCAGGCGAGCCGAGAACGAGGAAGAGCTTGCCATCTTTAAGAACGATGGTCGGAGTCATGGCCGAAAGCGGGCGCTTGCCGGGGCCAATCGCATTGGCAGGACCTTGGATGAGGCCGTAGTAGTTGGGTACACCCTGTTTGGAGGCGAAGTCGTCCATTTCGTCGTTGAGCAGGAACCCGAGGCCCTCGGCGGTGACGTGCGAGCCGAACGAATCGTTGAGGGTGGTGGTCACGGCCACGGCATTGCCGTCGGCATCAACGACGGAATAGTGCGTGGTGTGTTCGGGCTCGCGGAGAGCGACGGGACGAGCGTCGGCGACGCGTTCGAGATCCGCGAAGGTTGGGCGCTTCAGGTCTTTGCTCGGAGTGGCATGTTTGAAACTGATCGATTCCCGCCATGCCTCGGCGTATTTCTTGTCGATGAGCTGGGGCACGGGGATTTTGGAGAAGTCGGGATCGCCCAGGAAATCGGCGCGGTCGTAGAAGGCGCGACGGAAAGCCTCAACCGTGAGGTGGATCGTTTCCGCCGACCGGTTGCCGATAATTCCGATGCCCAGATCGAACCCTTCAAGGATGTTGAGAATCTCGATGAGAGCCGTGCCTCCGGAAGAGGGCGGTGGCGCGCTGACGATCTCGTAGCCGCGATAAGTACCGCGAATGGGCTCGCGCTCTTTGACTTCATAGGCGGCGAGGTCGGCGGTGGTGACGAGGCCACCACCCTTTTGAATGGCGGCGGCCAGTTCGCGCGCGAGCGCGCCGTGATAGAAGTCGTCGGGATTCTTGGCGATACGCTCGAGCGTGCGCGCGAGGTCGGGCTGCTTGAGGATTTCTCCGGGCTGATAAAACTTGCCGTCGCGCTGGAAGATACGGTGCGAGTCCGAGAACCTGGCAAGATCCTGGTCGCGCAGATCCTGCGCGTCTTCATAGGCCAGAGGAAATCCGTCGCGGGCGAGGCGGATGGCGGGGGCGATCACTTTCTCGAGCGAGAGCTTGCCGTATTTTTTCTCGGCGTAGGCGAGGCCGGCGACCGAACCGGGCACGCCGATGGATTTGTACCCGACCACGCTGAGGTCGGGTATCACATTGCCCTGCGCGTCGAGGTACATGTTTTCGGTGGCGCCAGCCGGAGCTTTTTCGCGGAAATCGATGAAGTGGTTTTCGCCGGTTGCGGTGCGAAGGAGGAGAAAGCCACCGCCGCCGATGTTGCCGGCTTGGGGATGGACGACGGCGAGGGCAAATCCGGTGGCGACGGCGGCGTCCACGGCGTTGCCTCCTGCCTGCATCATTTCAACGCCGGCCCGCGAAGCCAGTTCGTGAACGCTGGCGACGATGGCGTGCGGCGCGTGGGTAGGGCGAAGCGGCGCGGCCGGGGCCTTGACCATCAAAAGAGCCGCGAGTGCTGCAACGGTTAGAAGTTTTCGGCGAAGAGGCATTCGTGAAGGTCGAACTTACGAGGCTAGTCTAGCGCGCGGCGTGAGTCAAACCTCAATGCTTTACCGCCGAGACGCCGAGGACGCCGAGAAAAGCTTCTTCATTTCTTAATGCTTCGGTCCAACGCGGCGCTTTGACGGCTTCTTTTTCTTACTGGACGCTTTCTTCTTTGGTGCTTTGGCGGCGACCAAGGCATATGACTGGCGAATCAGATCCTCGAGTTCGCGGGCGGGAACCAAGTTGCAATTGGCTAGCGTGACCCACTTATAGCGTCCGACGTAGGCTGCTGGGACGATGCCTTCAATTTCGAGCAGGTCGTGAAAAGCCTCGGGCGAGCTTTTTAGGGTGATGCGCGGGAAGCGGCCGTCTGAGAGAACCATGCTGACGAAGATCTTGCCGCCTACTTTGAAACAGAGGTCATCCGCCCAAGGCATGTCTTCGGTGACATCGGGCAAAGAGCGGCAGAGCTTGCGGATTGAATCGACGTCGGGCATTCGTTCACTATTTGACGGTGGGTTCAGTGAGCCTCATTTTTGCCCGATGCTCCATCAGAAACCGTCAAGTGCACGCCCTCACAACCACATCGAAGTGTTCAGACTCGCCAGGTTTCGCCATTGTTGTTTTTGTCTCCCTTAGAGCGCGCATTACTAGAAAGTCTATTATCCAACTTCTTGAGCGCTCGCTTGTTCTTGATGGCTACCCTCCACTCTAGCGAACTGCTGCCCCGTGGCTCTGTCAAATATTTGAAGAACTCATAATATTCGTAAGGGGTTTTGTAGAACTGTGCATGGGCATGTTCCCGGCACAAAAAAGAGAGCATGTCTGCCGCTTGGAGAGCTGGGAAATGCACATCGTCAGCAAACGTGACTGAGCCTAATCTCCTTCGTGCCAAGGGATGAATGTCCTTGACGCGCCTATAAAGTTGGTAACAATTCCATGACGTTTGTTCGTCCTCATCGCAGGTAATAGTGATACTTTCTTCTGCCTTAGCGAATTCCAGCAGGAGCAGAATCGTCCGCAGGAATTGAACGTAAAAGGGGTTATCGGTACCCCCTAGCAACTTTTTGGATTCTGGTGCAAACGATGTATATCCCTTTGCCTCAAACGCAGTTGCCACCCCGATGCCTAAATAGTCGTTAATGCAGTCAGCGAATGGTTTCAGTTCATCCATTCTTTCTTTGAGACTTTGCGGTCCAATTCTACGACTTAACCTTTTTCTGTAACGGCGCGCCTTTACCCAGTGCAACGCCTCCAATCCTGTACGTCGCAATTGATTTTCCCATTGCGCGTCAAAGTCTCTTAACTGTGACGGGAAAGCGCCGAATCCACAAAACGCTACTATCTGATGATCTTGGAATTTTCCGCTCTCATCAAAGAATGAGTGGAGAATACCCATGAGTGTCTCCGGAGAAAAACGCGACCCCATGCACCCCTAGTAATTCGGTCGGGTCAAGTATATTCTCGACCCGTACCACACATACGCGGTTACAAATCAGTTGCCCAGTTCATGGGGGGACGCAGGTCCTCGACCTGAGCAAACGCTTTGTCCCGTGTAACCAGTGTTGCGTTTGCGCTGATGGCGTGGGCTGCGATCAGCATGTCCAGGGCGCTGAGGGTCTTGCCGGCACGTTCCAGTTTGAAGCGAAGCGTCCCGTAGGCCTGCGCTTCATCGCTGCCCCAAGCCAGGATTTGTATCTTTGCCAGAAAGTCGTTAAGGACGGTCCGAAAAGCAAGACTCGGAGGCTTTTTGGCCAGTCCATAACGAATTTCTGCCTCGGTGACGACTGAGATGCATCCGACTTCGTTGATTTTCAGGCCGTCCAAACGGTCCCTGGCGGCGGGGGATATTCCGCGGACGATGTAACCCACGGTATTGGTGTCGAGCATCCAGGTTCGGACCATCACAGGTCAACCATCAGAAGTCCCGCTTCTGCGGCGGTCTCGTATCGCGATCAGCCAGAAAATCGTCGGGAACTCCGGCCTCGTCCAACGCAGCGAAGATTTCTTTCCATGTCTTTGCCGGCGACTCGGAGAGAATCAGATCTCCACTCTGTGGGTCGCGGCGGACGTAGACCTCGTCGGTGGAGAAGCGAAACTCGGCCGGAATCCGCACGGCTTGGCTCCTACCACTGTAGAAGACTTTGGCTTTGGAACGCGGTGCCATCATGATTTGCCTCTGCTATATATCATGCTATATAGCACAGAAGATTGCAAGAGGGTTACGCTTCTTCAAAACCCGCGGGCAACAGTGCCCGCGACGACTTACACCTGCTCTCGCGTTTCGCCTAACACTACGTTCAGCTCCAGCTTTTTCTTGGCGCGGTAAATGGTGACTTTGATGGTGTCGCCGGCGCGATGTTTGTTCATGACCTGAGCGAGGTCCTGCTGAGTTTCGATTTTGCCTCCATCAATCTCGACGATCAAGTCGCCGCCGATCATGATGGGCGTGTTGCCGAGGTAGGCACGCTCGGTGCCGCCATGCAGGCCGGCACGGTCGGCTGCTCCTCCGGCAACCGCCTGCACGATCAGCAGCCCGTAATCGGCGGCCAGGCCCAGTTCGCTGGCAAGTTCAGGATCGACCGGAATGGTGCGGATGCCGAGCGCGGGACGGCGTACACGGCCAAGCGTGACCAGATCGTTGAGCACGGCTTTCGCGGTGTTGATCGGAATGGCAAACCCGATGCCGGCGCTTTGGCCGACGCTGGAGGCGATCATGGTGTTGATGCCGATCACCTCACCGTGCCAATTGAGCAGCGGCCCTCCGGAGTTGCCGGGGTTGATGGCGGCGTCGGTCTGGATCGCTTCGTCGATCACCATGCCGTCCGGCTCCTGTACCTGGCGGATCGAGCTGACGATGCCGCGCGTAAGCGTGCCGGCGAGTCCAAAAGGATTGCCGATGGCGTAGACCTTCTGGCCGACTTGCAGGTTGGTGGAGTCGCCGAGCGTCATCGATTGGAGATCGGGCGCCTTGATCTGAACGACGGCGAGATCGTGCGCCTGATCGGTGCCGACGATGGTAGCGCGATATTTCTTGCGGTTGTGCAATGTGACCTCAACCTGGCGCGCGTTTTCGATCACGTGAAAGTTGGTGAGAATGTGGCCCTCTTTGTCGATGATGAAGCCGGAGCCCTGGCCCTCCTGCGGAACGAGGCCGTAGAAGAAATCGAAAGTCATGGCGCGCGAGGTGATGTTGACGACGCCCGAAATGTTCCTCTTGTAAACGTTGATGTTGTTCTGCTCTTCAGGATCGAGCGATTCGCCGCCGGCGGCTTCGGTGACTTCCACGTGCTGGGGGCGGCTAAGCCAATTGCCGGGATGGAGGTCATTCCGATAGGTGGTGAAGTAGAAAAAGGCTGCAGCCAGGATGATGGCAAGAACCAAAGGACGAAGGATTTTCATGAGAAATGGCACCCCTGAAATGCACCAACTAGGATTCTAGCGAAAGGAGGCACTTTGCCGCAGCGCAGGGAGGAAAATCGAGCGGTCAAAGGGGGAGGACGGAAGCGCGGATTTTCAATGCCGAGCAGCTTCGATGTCGGCGTGTTTCTCACCGGCCCGGATAGCGACGGCGAGCCGGTTTTCTTTCAAGGGCATTGGACAGACAGCATAGGGATCATACGCACAATAAGGATTGGAGGCTTTGTTGAAATCGAGCGTGACTTTGCCGCCTTCGGACGCGTCGGCGTCGATGAAACGGCCTCCGCCATAGGTTTCCTTGCCGGAGGTCTGATCCTGAAACATGATGAACAGGCCCTTGCCACTGGCGGAGCCGAGGGCTTTGAGGCGCAGCGTCTGACCAGCGAGTTGGAAGGTGAGGTCCCCTGTGACCGTGTAAGTCTTCTGGCCTCCATCGGTAGACGGCACAAGCAGGGTTTTTTGCTGAGGCGCGGGCACGAATTGCGCGACCACGCGATAGGCGGCATCGATGGGGAACCAGGTCGTGCCTGTGAAGGATTTGAGGTAGGGGCTTTGGGCGTCACTAAGAAGAAGAGAGAATTCCTGATTGAGCGGACGGATGCCGAACTTGAAATCGCCGAAGCCGACGCGGTCGGTTGGTTTGGGCGGCTCGGTTGCCTGGAGATTCACGGGGCCGGAGACCGGTTTGTCGTTGAGAGAAACGGCGACGCCGTTGG
The DNA here is from genome assembly GCA_963791085.1 of uncultured Acidobacteriaceae bacterium. GTDB lineage: Bacteria > Acidobacteriota > Terriglobia > Terriglobales > Acidobacteriaceae > Acidiflorens. The sequence goes on from CAWBQG010000002.1 coordinate 908,547, forward strand.
CGGGCCGAAACGTAATCTGGCCGCGGGTGCGAATGAGCGTGCCGACATGCGCGGGAGCTTTGGCGGGCAGAACGATGGTGGAAGCTGGATCGCTGCCCAGAGTTGCGGTGCCCTCATTCACAGGGAAACGACCAACGAGCAATAAGGGACTTCGCGATGAGCGAAGCATCTCGTCGGTATCATGGCGGTCTTTTTCGATCTGAGCGCGGTAGGTGTCTTCGGTTTGTGCGGGGCCAGTTGAGGCGGCCAGCAGCAGTAACAGTGCGATGCGGGTGGGGCGAGAGATTATCGGAAACATGGGTCATCCTCCGCGGGCACGAGAATTCTAACGACAAAACGGACGACCTGGAGGTCGCTGGCGGCTCGAAAATTTAGATTTTGCCCCAACCGCCGCCGCCGGGGGACTCGATTCTTACTCTTTCTCCGGCGCGCAGGCGGACGCTGGTTTTGCCTGCGATTTCTTCCTCGGAGCCGTCAAGGCGCGTGACAACCGTGCGGCCGGGAGCACCGTCGCTCGCGCCCGCCAGGCCGTACGGGCCGCGGGTGCGGCGATCGGCGAGCAGCGTAACCTGGGCGTCGGTGAGAACTTCAATTTCGCGGATGATGCCGTCTCCGCCAGTATGAAGGCCGCGGCCTCCACTATTCGGGCGCAACGAGTACCGGCGCAGGCGGACCGGATAGGCGTTTTCAAGGGCCTCGGCGGGCGTGTTGAGCGAATTGGTCATGTGGGTGTGCACGCCGGACACGCCGTCTTTGGAGGGGCGAGCGCCCATGCCTCCGGCGACAGTTTCGTAATAGGCAAAGGGCTGGCCGGTGCTTAGATCATTGCTTCGCGAATCATTACTCCGTAAATCAATGCCGCCGATGGTGACATTGTTCATGGTTCCCGCGGCGGCTGCTGGAATGCGGTCGGGAATAGCCTGGGCGAGCGCCCGCAGCAGGACGTCGACAATGCGCTGCGAGGTTTCAACGTTGCCGCCTGCGACCGCGGCGGGAGGGTGCGCATTCACGACCGTGCCGGGCGGAGCAATGACTCGAATGGGGCGCATGGGCCCGGCGGTCGCGGGCACGTCTTCGCAGAGCAGGCAGCGGAAAACATAAAAGCAGGCAGAGTAGGTGATGGCTTCGACCGCGTTGATGGCGCCTGCAACCTGCGGGTCGCTGCCGGTGAAATCGATGGTGATGGGGGGCCGGGTCTCTCCGGGGGACTTTTTTGTGGCCGCTTGACCGACGCGGATGGTTACGGCGATGCGGACAAGCTTCGCTTCCACGCCGTCATCGTCGAGGAAATCCTCAGCGTGGTAGACGCCGGGCGGGACGGTTGCGAGGAAAGCCCGCATCAACCCCTCCGAGTAATCGATCAGTCCGGCGGCGGCTCTTTGCGTGCGGGAGAGTCCGTAGCGCGTGCAAATTTCGGCGAGGCGCTGCGCCCCGGTTTGGCAGGCGGCGATTTGTGCTCCGAGGTCGCCTTCGCGCTCCTCTGGTGTGCGTACATTGGTAAGAAGCAAAGCCAGCACGTCAGGCACGATCTTTCCGGCGCGCATGATTTTGACCGGCGGGATGCGGAAGCCTTCCTGGTAGATTTCGCGGCACGGCCCCATTGAACCGGGATAGGTACCGCCGACATCGGCGTGGTGTGCGCGCGAGGCGACGTAGAAGTCGGGAGTAGTCGTGTGGGGCGGGCGTCCTCGCCTGCCGCTCTTTTTCCCACGCACATACACCGGCATGACCAGCGTGATGTCGGGCAGATGTGTGCCACCCCGGAACGGATCGTTGAGCATAACGACGTCCCCCGGCTCAGGCGAGCATTGTTCTATGGCGGCGGCTACCGACATGGGCATGGAGCCGAGGTGCACCGGCATGTGATCACCCATTGCGATGACCTGGCCGAGAGAGTCGAACACGGCGCAGGAGTAATCGCGGCGCTCCTTTATATTGGGCGAAAAAGAAGTGCGGCGCAGCGCAGCCCCCATTTCTTCGGCAATGGAGTGGTAGAGGTTCTTGAAGACCTCGAGTTCGATGGGATCGCGCATTGCGTAGAGTGTACGGCAGATTGCGGGAAAGAAGTCAAAAGTCAGAAGTTGGGAAAGCTCCGATTTAGGACCGGCGAAAAAGCTTGGACCACGGGGGACACAGGGGGACACGGGGTCCCCAAAAGGGCTTAATTAGAGATTCGTTAGGTGTAAACTCATTTGATTATGTCCGAAGGTCGTTCGCGCATTTGGGTGTGGCTGCTGGTGGGCGGCGCGTTATTCATGCTGTTCGTGGTTGCCGTCTTTGCGCTCGTTTACTTCAGTTTTAACAATGACGAAGAAGCAACCTTTTCGGGCTTCGGCTCGAAAATCGGCGTCGTGGAACTGGACGGGGTGATCGTCTCTCCCAAGCAGGTGGTCACGCAGCTAAAGCGGTTTGCCGACGACGACTCGATTAAGGCGATCGTTCTTCATGTGAATTCGCCGGGCGGGGGCGTGGCTGCGTCGGAGGAGATTTACCGCGAGGTCAAACGCATCCGCGACGAAAAGAAAAAGCGCATTGTCGCCTCCATCGAAACGGTTGGCGCGAGCGGCGCATACTACGTCGCCTCGGCCACGAACAAGATTTACGCCGACAAAGGCAGCATTGTGGGCTCGATTGGAGTAATTGCCGAGTGGGTGAATTACGGCGAACTGCTGAAGTGGGCCAAGCTGAACGCGATCACGATGAAGGCGGGCGAGTTCAAGGATACAGGCAGCCCAACGCGCGACATGACTCCCGCTGAGCGCGCGTACTTTCAGGGGCTAATCGACGACATGCACACGCAGTTCATCCAGGCGGTGGCCGACGGCCGGCACGCCAAGGCCGACGACATTCGCGCAATTGCCGACGGCAAAGTTTGGACCGGCGAGCAAGCGTTGCCGCTCAAACTGGTGGATCAGATCGCGGATTTTGAGGGGGCGGTCAAAGATACGGCGCGGGCGGTCAACATATCGGGCGAGCCTTCGCTGGTGTGGCCTCCGAAGGAACGGCGACCGGGGGTGAGGGACTGGCTGCTGGGAGATCTGGCCGACTATTTGCCATCGCGGGAGAAGATTTTGGAGCAGCAAGTCGGCTTTTATTACCTGTGGAAGTAGGTGCATTCTTCTGCACTTGCGCTAAACCCCTGACATTTGAGAAGGTTATAGAAGATAACAATGGCAGCGCGGGCGTGCACCTTAGCGCCGCGACACCCAGTAGCGGGGGAGCGAAGAGAGATATGACAAAAGCGGATCTGATCGAAGAAGTGTCCCGGTTGGCGGAACTCACCCGCAAAGACAGCGAAGTGATTGTGGAGACAATCTTTGACAGCGTCGTGCGCTCACTGCGCGTGGGCGATAAGATCGAGATCCGCGGCTTTGGCAGCTTCCGCACTCGACAGCGCAAGCCGCGAGTCGGCCGCAACCCAAAGACCGGCGACCGCGTCGAAGTTCCGGCGAAGAAGATTCCGTTTTTTAAGCCCAGCAAGGAATTGAAGGACTTGATCAACAGCGGAGCGCCCGCGCCTGCCGCGGCGCCTCCCGCGCCGCCTGCGCAGTCCTAAAATGGCGGCGCCGTATTTCAATCCCCGGCTGTTCCAGTTTCTTGCGCAATTGCGGCGGAACAACCGGCGGCACTGGTTCCTGAAACACAAGGCTGAATTCGAGGAGTTTGCGCGCCAGCCGAGCCTCCGCTTCATTACAGATTTGCGGCTGCGGCTGCGCGAGATCAGTCCGTGGCTTGTGGCCGATCCTAAGCCGGTGGGCGGCTCGCTGTTTCGCATCTACCGGGATGTCCGCTTCTCCAAAGATAAACACCCGTACAAGACGCATATCGGCATGCACTTCCGGCATGCCAGTGCCAGCGAGTCGGTGCATGCGCCGGGTGTGTATTTGCACCTTGAGCCGGGCGGATGCTTTCTGGCAGGTGGCGTTTGGCAGCCCGATCCACGTGCACTGGCGCTTATTCGAGACGCCGTCGCGTGGAAGCCGGATGAGTGGCGGAAGGCGAAGCGCGGATTGGAGCTTGGTGGAGAAACGCTGTCGCGTCCTCCCCGCGGGTATTGCTCGGATCATCCCCTGATCGAAGACCTGAAACTGAAGGACTTCGTCGCCAGTGTGGATTTGTCGGAAGAGCAGGTGTGCGGGCCGCGCTTCATGACGGAGTTTTTGCGCGCCGCGCGCAAGATGGTTCCGCTGCTGCGGTTTCTTTCGGAGGCGGAAAAACTGCGGTTCTAGCCCCAATTTCTCGCCAGGGAAACACGCAGGAATTTCGCTTGCATCCTGAGATTGGGCGGCGACCAGGGTGACGGCTTGCCTTCTAAGGGTTCGTGGGATAATTGGGCAGGCGGGCCCATAGCTCAACGGTTAGAGCAGCAGACTCATAATCTGTTGGTTCTAGGTTCAAATCCTAGTGGGCCCACCAAGGAAGAGGTCCCTCTCTACGCTCGGGATTTCGCCAGCGGGCTCCCGCTTCGCTCACGCCCGCTAACCGGCTCAAGTTCAAATCCTAGTGGGCCCACCAAGGCTTCAAATGACAACAGCGCATGGTTTCACTCCTTGCGACGTTGGCCACCTATCCCACCGGCAAGCTGAAATAGAACACCGATCCATGCCCTAACTGGCTGGTCACGCCGAGCTTACCGCCGTGGGCTTCGACGATTGCCTTGCAGATGGCCAGGCCCATGCCGGTGCCGTGGACCTGCACGCGCTGGTTGCGTCCGCGATAGAACTTTTCGAAGACCAGCGATTGCTCGAAGTCGTCAATCCCCGGCCCGCGGTCGGCGACGCTGATGGTGAGCATTCGGTCCTTGGCTTCCGCAGTAATGCGGATCGGCGCACCGGCCGGCGAGTATTTGGCGGCATTCTCAAGCAAGTGCACGAGCACTTCTTTGATGTGCGCCGAATCCATGCGCGCGGGGGGCAAATCGTCAGGAATGCGCACATCGACGGGATGTTGCACGAGAATCTGCTTCAATTCGTCGAGCGCAGCGTTGACCGTCGGGCGGATCGGCGCCGACTCGAAACGGAATTCAACTTTATTCGCGTCGAGTTGCGCCATCTCGGCGGCCTCGCCGATCAGGCGGTTCAGCCGGTCGCTTTCTTCGTTGATGATCGTCAGCAGTTCGTGATTTTCTTCCGGAGAGTGCACGCCCGTGCCGAGTAGCGACGTGACCGACGCTTTGATCGAGGTCAGGGGCGTGCGAAATTCATGGGTGACTGAATCAAGGAGAACGGAACGCAACTGTTCGCTTTCGCGGGCAGCTTCGGCGCGACTGAGTTTTTCGAAAGCGCTGGCGCGCTCAAGAGCAATGGCCACCAGGCTGCCGATCGCTTCCAGCGTTTGCCGCGAGAGCGTCGAGCCGGAAACCCCCATGCTGCCGACCACACGCATGCCGATACGCAGCGGCATGAAGGCAGTCTGTGCAGCGGCGTTGAAATGCGGCTCACCACGGAGCGCGACTAACTGCAGATCATGCGCATCCAGGCCGTCGACCGTGGGGCCGGAGCGATACACATCGGCTCGGCTGGAAAGTGCGATGGCCGACGAGCGGATACTGAACGACTCCACAATGTAGCGCGGGACAACGTTGAGCAGTTCGGCGGCCTTATCGCTGGAAAGCAGAAGCTGACTGAAAGCGTAGAGGCGTTCCAGTTCGCGCCGGCGCTCGACGGCGGTGCGCTCGCCGCGCTTCGCCCGGGCCGACAGTTCGCTGGCGGCCACAGCGGTGGCCAGGAAGGCGAAGAGGGCGATCCAGTTCTGCGGATCGGCGATCGTGAGAGTGCCGACGGGCGGGAGAAAATAATAATTGAATGCCAGCGTCGCCAGGAATGACATGAAAATGGCGTGCCGCAAGCCGTAAAATGCCGAGATCCCCAGAACGCCAAGCAGGAATGCGAGCGCAACGGTAGTCGCATTGAAGTGCAGCCAGCGAAATCCGACGAAGGTGATCATGCCGACTAACAACGCCGTGAGCGGGTAACCGACAAGGGATCTGGCCGCCAATTTCACGAGCCGATTGTAACCGACCGTGCGCTCGATTCGACAAAGTGGAAGCTCTCGACGAAAATAAGGCGCGATGACGAAGACTCCCGAACAGTGGCTTGAGGAAGCGTCCCCGGCCAAAAAGGGTGGCCTCTTCAAGCTCTTTCTCGGATATGCTCCGGGCGTCGGCAAGACCTACACCATGCTGACGGAGGCGATTCGCCGCCACAGCCGCGGTGAAGATGTGGTGATCGGCGTGGTCGAAACCCATGGCCGCAAAACCGTCGGCGAGCTGGTCGCAGAGTTGGAGATCGTTCCGCGAAAGACCATCGAGTACAAGGGCGCAGCGTTCGAGGAGATGGATGTAGATGCCATTCTCGCCCGCAAGCCTCGGGTCGCGCTCATCGACGAACTGGCCCACACCAATATCGAGGGCAGCAAGCATCGCAAGCGTTATGAAGATGTGTTCGAAGTGCTCGATGCCGGAATCGACGTGCTCTCGACCATGAACATTCAGCACCTGGAGAGCGTCACGCCAACCGTGCAGGGAGTGACTGGAATTCAGGTTCGCGAAACCGTACCGGACTGGGTGTTGCAGCGCGTCAACGAAGTGGTGATGATCGATCTGACGCCGGAGGCGCTGCAAAATCGCATGCGGCGTGGCGATGTCTATCCGCAGGAACGCGTGGGCCGGGCGCTCGAAAACTTCTTCCGCGAGACCAACCTGATCGCCCTGCGCGAACTGGCCCTGCGGCAGGTGGCCCAGGCGGTCGATCAAAGCCTGGAACAGCGCCGCGAGGTGCTCGATAAAGATGGGACCGCGGTCGCCATTCGCGAGCGCATCGCCGTGTGCATCAGTTCGAATCCAGCCGCGCAATATCTGATCGCTCGCGGCGCTCGCATGGCGCAGGCCATGAATGCCGAGCTCTTTGTCGTCTATACGGATCTGGGCCAGGACAAAAGCGAGGAGAACCAGCGCACTTTAAATGCGAACATACGTTTTGCGGAAAACGTCGGCGCGTCAATTAACCGCGTGGCCGGCAAGAGCGTGGCCGAAGCGGTCGCGCGCTTCGTCAACGAGAAACACATTACGCAGGTGGTGTTCGGGCGCTCGGCCACCCGGGGCTGGAAGCGATACTTCTATCTGTCTGCTATCCATCAGTTCTTGCGCGACGCTCCGGCCGTGGACGTGCACATCGTGACCCAGGAGCCGAGCTGATTCTATGGTTGACGAAAAAACGGCTGACCACAAAACGCACAAGCGCATTCTGGTGGTGGACGACGAAGCGCAAATCACACGGGTGTTGCGCACCTCGCTTTCGACGCATGGATACGACATTCGCGTTGCTAACGACGGCGAAACCGCGCTCGAAATCATGAAGGACTGGACTCCCGACCTGGTGATTACCGATCTGGCAATGCCCAATATGGATGGCCTGGAGTTGTGCCGCCGTTTGCGCACGAAAATGCAGGTGCCGATCATTGTGCTTTCGGTGCGCGGGGAAGAGCGCACCAAAGTGAAAGCCCTGGATGCCGGGGCCGACGACTATGTGACGAAGCCGTTCGGCATGGAAGAGTTGCTGGCTCGCGTGCGGGCTAATCTGCGGAGGCGCCGCACAAGTGAAGACGAGGCGGGGGCTGCACCCATCGAAGCCGGCGATTTTCGCATTGATCCCGGTGCACGCAGCGTGGTTGTGAAAGACCGGGCAGTTCACTTGACGCCGAAGGAATTTGATTTGCTTCTCTACCTCGCCCGACACTCCGGTAAAGTGATAACCCACCGTGCACTTTTGGGTGCGGTGTGGGGTGGCGAGAGTACCGAGCAGGTCGAATATCTGCGCGTGTTCGTCGGTCAACTGCGCCGGAAACTGGAGCCCTCGCCCGATTCCCCTCGCTACATTGTCACCGACCCATGGGTCGGCTACCGCTTCGAACCAGGTGCGTAGCTGGCCGCTGACGACACTGCGGTTAGCCTTTGCTTCCTAAGCATCGAAATCCCTTACGACTTCCTTATTTTCAATTTACGCACATTTTACGGATCATCGAGTGAAATAAGTGCGATGCCGGTGATGTGGGCCGGCAGAAGGGGAACAATTTTCATGTCGATCCAGGAAGTATCTGCCGAGCGCTTTGCGCAACTGTTTCACCAGTATCAACAAGCTTTAGCCAATGATTTTTCTGGCTCCTCGAGCGTTCAGACCAAGGACGCCTGGGCCGACGTGGCACCGTCAGAAAAGAACCTGATGATCGCTGCTGCGCGGCTCGCGCTCCTCGAAGTGGAACTGCTGCCCAGCGAACGCCAATCCCGGCGATATTTCGCAAAGCCCGGCGAAGCGGAGTGGGGCTGCTAGCCGCGTCGCTTTGCTCAGAGTTCCGGACCTTCTTTATGACTTCCTTACGAAGTCTTTACGGCCCCCTTACGTGCGGGCCTGTTTAATCGTGCTGGAACCGCGGGCTCCTGGGCAAGCCGTGATTAGCCTTTTCGACGCTGATGCTCACGCTGATCCTGTCGCTGTGCGCGTTGTGTGAAGCCTTCCTGCTCCGATTCATTTTTGCTTTAGCGGAAGAAATGCGGAAGGCGCTGGCGCGCGCGCGAAAGCCCAGCCCTCTGGGTTCAATACAAGCGGAAAGTCGAGAACTTTTGCATATGAATTCTCAGGCAAGTGGCAAGCGCCGTACGCCAAGAAGCGCAGCACTGATCCTGGCCGGAGCGCTCCTCCTCACCGTTTCCTTGCACGCGCAGGACGCAGCCAGTTCGGCTCAGTCAGTTCCTCCCGAGGTCATGAAACAACTGGAAGCGTTGACAAAACGAGTGGAGCAACTCGAACAGCAACTCAAGGAACATGAGGCCGCTGGGCAGCCGACAACGGCTGTGCACTCGGCAAAGGCGACCGTCCCCGCGCAAATAGTCGTGACGCCCGTTGTGGCGCCTGCGCAGAATGAGTCCGAGGCGACCGCGCCAGCACGACCAGAAAAGATCGCGCCTTTCTCGGATTGGGATTGGACTTGGCTGAACGGCAATCCGCGCAACAAAGACGTGGCATTCGATTCAAAATTCTTCACCCCGGAAATCCGGACTGATGTTACCTACAACTACGATTTCAACAAGCCCATTGATAACTCAATAGGCGGGTCGAGCGAAATATTCCGGTCCAACGAAATCCAACTGGAACAGCTCGGCCTCGGCGGCGATTTTCACTACGACAATGTTCGCGCGCGATTCATGACTCAGTTTGGCATGTACTCCACAACAACGGTGCGCAATGACCCCAGTTATGCCAAGGGGCAATGGAATCTCAACGAAGCGCACCGGTACCTGGCAGAAGCCTACGGCGGATACCACATCAACGCATTGGACGGAATCAATATCGATGCGGGGATTTTCTTGTCGTACATCGGTCTGTTCAGCTATTACAACTTCGATAATTGGGCCTACCAGCCCTCGTATGTTTCCTCCAACACGCCCTGGTTCTTCGAAGGTCTGCGGGTGCAGATTTTCCCCAACCCTCACCTGAAGATCGAGCCGTGGCTTATCAATGGGTGGCAATCATACGCGTCGGCCAATTCGAGAAAGGGTCTGGGTGGACAGATCAAGTGGACTCCACGGCCTTGGGTGAATATTATCTCCAACAATTACGGACTCGGCCACGACGACCTGTACATTCCGAAGCGCGGACGCATTCACACTGACGACAGCATCGAGATCAAGTATTTCGACAAACCGGGAAACCGCCTCGACAAAATGGCCTTTTCTTTCACCGGCGATATGGGTTGCGAATTTGGCGGCGGAGTGAGTTGCCACGGCAATACTGCGGGTGGTCCGAAACAGAGCTTCATCGGCTACATGCTTTACAACCGAGCATGGTTCAAGAAGGACACCTACGGATTGACCATCGGCGGCGGCCAAATTAACAACCCAGGACGCTACCTCGTCCTGCTTCCGCCCATCAATGGTGAGACTGCCCCCTCCGCAGCCATCAACGCACCCTACTTTACCGGGAATCCTGGGGATCCGTTCAAGGCCTGGGATATGTCGGTTACGTACGATTACATGCCTCGACAGTGGCTTACTTTCCGCTGGGAGTATGATTACCGCCACGCGAATGTGCCCTATTGGACCGGGCGCGGCGGAATCACGCCGCCTGGTTCAAACGGGGTGCCCTATACCAATAACGGATATCCGCAGTACTACGCTTGCATGAACGGAAGTTCGTCGATGACGACGAGCCTAAGCGCTGCGCAAACAGCCTGCGGCGGCCCGGGCAGCGTGTGGTTCCCCGATCTGCGCCGGGATGAGTCGTTGATCGACATCGATATCATGGTGAAATTCTGATCGCGAATTGATCGTGATAGGAGCTTAGCTTGCTTTGGGAGGTGCAGCTTGCAGGACCTGATCTTTGTTGTGGTGACAATCGCGTTTTTTGTGCTGTCGCTGGCTTACGTGAAATTCTGCGACCGCATTCGTTGAGAGGAAATGGCTATGAATGCTGAATCAATCATCATGCTCATCATCAGCGCCGGACTGATGGTCTATCTCTTGTACGCGCTGCTCCGGCCGGAGAAGTTCTGACATGACCGCAAATGGCTGGCTGCAAATCGCAGTATTTCTGGCTCTGATCCTCGCCATCACCAAGCCGCTCGGTGTGTTCATGGCCAGAGTATTTAGCGGGGAGCGCTCCTTTCTCGATCCCGTGCTGCGCCCCATCGAGCGCCTGCTTTATCGTGTAACGGGCGTCGATGAAAAGCACGAGATGCGCTGGACGGAATACGCCTTCACCATGCTGCTGTTCAGCGGCGCGTCGATGCTGCTGCTCTATCTGATCGAGCGCCTGCAACAGGTGTTGCCCTGGAATCCGCGCCAGTTTGCGGCTGTGCTGCCGGCGCTTGCCTTTAACACCGCAGCGTCGTTCACCACCAACACCAACTGGCAGAACTATTCAGGCGAAAGCACCATGAGCTATTTCACGCAAATGGCCGGCCTCGCCTACCACAACTTTGCTTCCGCGGCGGTGGGGATCGCCTTGGCAATCGCTTTCATTCGCGGTATCGCGCGCCGCGAAAAAGAAACGATCGGAAACTTCTGGGTCGACATGACGCGTGCCACGTTGTGGGTGCTGCTGCCGGTCTGCATCCTCTATGCGTTGGCTCTAGTCTCGCAGGGAGCTGTCCAGAACTTCCATCAATACGATACCGCGAAGCTGATCGAACCGCAGCAGGTACAACACCTAGGTCCCGACGGCAAGCCTGCGGTTGGCCCTGATGGCAAGCCGGTTATGGATACCGTTACCGATCAGGTGATCGCGCAGGGCCCCGTGGCATCTCAAGAAGCGATCAAGATGCTGGGCACGAATGGTGGCGGCTTCTTCAACGCCAACAGCGCTCACCCGTTCGAGAACCCTACTCCACTTAGTAACTATTTCCAAATCCTTTCCATCTTCGCTATTCCGGCAGGCCTCACTTATACGCTCGGGCGAATGACAAATTCACCGCATCACGGTTGGGCCGTGTGGGCGGCGATGGCGATTCTATTCGCCTGCGGGGTTACGACCGCCTATTGGGCCGAAGCTCGCGGCAATCCCTTGCTCCGCGGAGTCGACCAGTACGCCAGCGCCCTGCAGCCTGGCGGCAATATGGAAGGCAAAGAGGTGCGCTTCGGGATCGCCGATTCCGCTCTATTCGCCACTGTAACTACCGACGCCAGTTGCGGCGCGGTCGACGGTGTCCACGACTCCTACACGCCGCTCGGCGGCATGGTTCCACTGGCCAATATCATGCTGAGCGAGACCGTGTTTGGCGGAGTTGGCGCCGGGCTCTATGGCATCCTGATCTATGTGGTCCTTTCGGTTTTTATTGCCGGACTTATGGTTGGCCGCACGCCGGAATATCTCGGCAAGAAGATTGAAGCCTACGACGTGAAGATGGCGATGTTAGTCACGCTTGTCTTCCCTCTTATCATTCTTGTTCTTACCGGAATTTCAGCAGTCGAAGGGTTCGGCACGTCGAGTATCAGCAATTCTGGCCCGCACGGCCTGACGCAAATTCTCTACGCTTTCACATCCATGGCTGGGAACAACGGCTCCGCATTCGCTGGTCTGAACGGGAACACTCTCTGGTACAACACCGCGGGTGCCATGACCATGCTGGTGGGGCGCTTCTTCATGATTATTCCGATGCTGGCGATTGCCGGCAACTTGGCGAAGAAGAAGGCTGTACCGCCGTCGGCGGGAACCTTCCCGGTGACCACGCCGCTATTTTCTATCCTGCTGGTGTCGGTCATTGTCATCGTAGGAGCACTTACATTTTTCCCGGCTCTAAGTCTGGGACCGGTTTTGGAGCATTTGTTGATGGTGGCGGGTAAGACTTTCTGAGGCGGAGCATGGCAGAACAAAAAAGCAAGAGTTTGTGGGACGCGAAGATCATCCGGCGAGCGCTGGTCGATTCGGTCGTGAAGCTCAATCCGCGAACCATGATGAAGAATCCGGTGATGTTCGTGGTCGAGGTGGGCAGCGTTGTGACTACGCTGCTGCTGTTTGGCGGTAAACAGAGCATTGGTTTCAACCTTCAGATCACGCTATGGCTCTGGTTCACGGTGCTGTTTGCAAACTTCGCTGAGGCGATGGCGGAAGGGCGCGGCAAAGCACAGGCCGACACGCTGCGCAAAGCCAGGTCGGAGACCGAGGCTCGGCGCCTGCTCCCGGACGGCACGATCGAGGTCGTGGCCAGCTCGAAGCTGCGTGTGAATGATGTGGTGACCGTCGCAGCCTCCGAGCTAATTCCGGGCGACGGCGAAGTTATCGAAGGAGTAGCCTCCGTCGACGAGTCGGCCATCACCGGCGAATCAGCTCCCGTCATCCGCGAGGCCGGGGGCGACCGGTCCGCCGTTACCGGCGGCACGCGCGTACTTTCCGATCAAATTAAGATTCGCATCACTTCCAATCCCGGCGAAACTTTCCTTGACCGCATGATCGCGCTGGTCGAAGGCGCCGAGCGCCAGAAGACCCCAAACGAAATCGCGCTAAACATTCTGCTCGCCGGGCTCACGATTATTTTTCTTCTGGCAGTGGTTACGCTGCAACCGTTTGCGATTTACTCGGGATCTCCGCAAACGGTTTTCGTGCTGGTCTCGCTTCTGGTGTGTCTTATCCCCACCACCATCGGCGGTTTGCTCTCGGCCATCGGCATCGCGGGCATGGACCGGCTTGTGCAGCATAACGTGCTCGCCATGTCGGGCCGCGCGGTCGAGGCGGCCGGCGACGTTAATACGCTTCTGCTCGATAAAACTGGAACGATCACGCTGGGCAACCGCCAGGCTGCCGAGTTCATTCCCGCGCCCGGAATCACCGAAGCCGAAATGGCCGATGCCGCGCAGCTTTCGTCGCTCGCCGACGAAACGCCCGAGGGCCGCTCGATTGTTGTGCTCGCGAAGGAGCGCTTCGGCTTGCGCGGCCGTGAACTCGCTTCGCATGAAGCCGTCTTCGTTCCCTTTACAGCCCAGACGCGCATGTCGGGCGTGAACCTCGACGGACGGGAGATTCGCAAGGGCGCCGTCGATGCCATCACGAAATACCTGAAACAGTTCGACACCTCGCTGCCGCGCGAAATCCAAGCGAGTGTGGAGCAGATCGCACGCTCGGGCGGAACGCCGCTCGTCGTTGCCGAAAACCAGCGCGCCCTCGGCGTCATTTATCTCAAAGACATCGTCAAGGGTGGGATGAGCGATCGCTTCAAGCAACTGCGCGCCATGGGCATCAAGACCGTGATGATAACCGGCGACAATCCGCTCACCGCGGCCGCGATCGCCCGCGAGGCCGGCGTAGATGACTTCCTCGCCGAGGCGACCCCGAAAGACAAGATGGACCTTATACGCCGCGAGCAGGCGGATGGCAAACTGGTCGCCATGACCGGCGATGGCACCAACGATGCGCCCGCCCTCGCGCAGGCCGATGTCGGCGTCGCCATGAACACCGGCACTCAGGCCGCAAAAGAGGCCGGCAACATGGTGGATCTCGATTCCAATCCCACCAAGCTCATCGAAGTCGTGGCCATCGGCAAACAGTTGCTCATGACTCGCGGCGCGCTTACTACTTTTTCTATCGCCAACGACGTGGCCAAGTACTTCGCAATTATTCCCGCGATGTTTGCGGGCACGTTTCCCGTTCTCAATGCGCTGAACATCATGCACCTTCAAACGCCACAGTCGGCGGTGCTTTCGGCAGTTATCTTCAACGCGCTTATCATCGTTGCGTTGATTCCGCTGGCGCTGCGCGGCGTCGCCTATCGACCGATGAGCGCCGAAGCTCTATTGCGCCGTAACCTGCTCGTGTATGGCTTCGGGGGACTTGTAGTTCCATTCATTGGCATTAAGTTGATTGATATGTTCATCACCGGTATCAAGCTAATTTGAAACACGGCTTACGCAATTTAGAAATTGACTTAGGGAACACAATGAAAAAACATCTTCTAAACGCCGTACTGATGACAATCGCGACGACTGTCCTGCTGGGAATCCTTTATCCACTACTTGTCACTGGTCTCGCACGATTGTTCTTTCCCGCGCAGGCGGGCGGGGAGCTGATTAGCCGCAACGGAGTCGTGATTGGGTCGCGATTGATCGGCCAGCCGTTCAACGGCCCCGGCTATTTTCACTCGCGTCCTTCGGCAGCGGGCGCGGCCGGGTACGATGCCACCGCGTCAACCGGCTCGAACCTCGGCCCCACCAACGCCCAGCTGATTTCACGCGTGAATGGCGATGCTGCCAGGTTGCAAGCGGAGAATCCGGGTGTTCCTGTTCCCGTCGATCTGGTTACAACTTCAGGTTCAGGGCTTGATCCGGATATCACGCCGGCCGCAGCAGAATTCCAGATACGACGCGTGGCCGGCGAGCGCAAGGTGTCCGAGGCGGAAATCGAAAAGCTGGTTGCCGAGCACACGGAGAACCGGCAGTGGGGATTCCTGGGTGAGCCGCGCGTCAACGTACTCGAGCTGAACCTCGCGCTCGACGAGCGCTTTCCGAACCCCGTGACGAGATGACCCCGAAGGATGGCATGTCGACTGGGCGAAGTAGAAACGACCTACCCTGGGTCTTGTGAGAACCCGCCTTACGTTTTCAGCTGATCACTCGCAACGCCTGCGCCGCCACCGAAATTTCCGCCGGCGTCTCACACACAAACTCTCCATCCGCGTAAATCTCAAGCGGAGTCTCCGTCTCCACCCACACTCGTTCTGCCTTCGAATACTCGACCTTCGACGAAAGCAGGTGTTGCCCGAAATATACGGTTGGAAACATGCTTAACAATTCAAATGGGTTCATCGTCCAGATGCGGCAGATATCAAGTTGTCCGTCGGCTGGGTCAGCCTCGAGGCGCGATGCGCATGCCATCGCCATAGAACTGCATGTTGGCAAAAGCCGCCAGCAAAGTTGGTCTCGATTTCTCATCGCAATGCTCGCATGATCCATTCCATTGGGTAATTCGCATCGCATACGCCGGGAGTCTAAAAAGAGCCGGTAGCAGTGCGAGCGCGTAGCCTCCGTGCCCACGCAGCCAGCGAGGCATCCGATTGGCGCGACGGGCAGTAAGTGAATCCAACCCGCAGCCGGCGACGCAGCAAAAATAGCGCTCGGTTTGGGGCGACGCCGTGTGGCGAACCACACCCAGATCAATATTGTGGGGCTGTGTTTCCCCCGATTCAAAGCTTCGCCACACCCTTAGCGAGTCGCGCACCGAGCGCAGACCAAGCGCACGCGCAAAGTCATTGCCACTGCCTGAAGGAACGACGAGCGCCGGAAGCCCGAGCCGCACCAGCGCCCCGAGATGGCGATGGATGGTGCCGTCACCGCCAAAAATCAGGACAGCGTCAGCGTCGTGCGATGACGCGGGAAGTCCCTGGACCCAAGTCGTCGACGATTTAGCCCGAAACGTCTCGAGGTCTGCCGGCGAGGTTCCCAATCCCAAGATGACGGCGACGCGCATGCGTTCAGAATTTAATCACACGTTCCTCGAAACGACTACCAGGGCGTGCACCTCGTATTTCGGCGAACCAAATTTCGAGACAAAAAGGGGGGAAGGCGAACTACCGCCGAGTACCATCGCGAAAGAGGGACAAATCGACTTACTCTCGCCTTGTCAGACCTACTTTGCCAAACACTTATCCATGAAATCAACCAAATCTTTCTTCATCTTATCGTGCTCCGCGCGATCCACATAAACCATATGCCCAGCGCCATAAGTCGCATAAGAAATATTTTGCCGATATTTCGCGTCCAGGTCTAAGTGATCCATGGTCCAGTTCGCGGCGGCGAAGGGCGTGGCTAAGTCGTAATAACCTTCCATCACCAGCACCTTCATATATGGATTCTTGATTATCGCCGAGCGCAGTCCGCCAGCGGTGCTTGGAAAGCCCTGTTCAGCGGTGCCCCAATCCCACTTTCCGAATTCCGGCAGGTCATAGGCAAACACTCGATACGGCATGTCGATCTTGTAATTCAACTCCGTGCGCAGATAGTTATAGTAGGCCGAGGTGTAGGGCGGCAGGATGGCCGCACCGGTCGGATCGTAAAAGCGCTCATTGCCAGGGTTGGGGCTCGTGAAGCGGCCATCCAGGCGGCCGGTGACAAGTTTCTGGTCAAGCAGCAACTCGCGCATAAAGGTCGGCACGTCGATGCGCAGGTTGTGCGCCTCGATCACTTCAGGCCGCAGACCGGTATAGCGCGCAAGTTGATCGAGGATCTTGCGGTGTTCATCCGAGCTCATGGCGTCGCCCTTCGCGAGCGCGAGCGCATAGTCGTTCATCGACCAGCGCACCACTTCATCACGCGTCCTGGCCATATCTGCTGATAAGTCGGTGGGCAGCTTGTGGTGGTAGCCGGCAATCATGGTAAAAGTCGGAACCAGCAGGAAGTAAGGTAAGTCGTTCGAGTTGTTCCATTCCAGCGTTTGGAAATCCACGGCCATCGAAAGCAGAGTCACGCCATTAAAAGAAATGCCGTGATCGGCAAGATAACCCGAAATGCCCGCCGCTCGCGTAGTGCCGTAGCTTTCGCCCAGCAGGAACAGCGGCGAACTCCACCGCTCATAGCGCGACAGATAGAGCCGGATGAATTCCCCGAAAGCCTGCACGTCGCCCTTCACGCCCAGAAATTTCTTGGTGAGTTCGGCATTCGCGGCGCGCGAGTATCCGGTCGCCATGGCGTCGACCATCACGATATCGCTGCGGTCAAGCAGGGTGTCTGGATTGTCCTCCAGCCGATAGGGCGCCGCCGGCATAAAGCCGTTCTTTTGCAGAACCACGCGCTTTGGCCCGAGTGCGCCCATGTGCAGCCACACCGAGGCCGAACCAGGCCCGCCGTTGAAGGCAAACGTCAACGGCCGCTTCCCCGCGTCCTGCCCGTCCAGCGTGTAGGCGATGAAGAACATTTCGGCTTCGATCTTGCCATCGCCGCGCTTCAGCGGAAGCCGCGCGGCCGTCGCCGTGTAGCTGAGCATCTTGCCGTTCAGCATGATCTGGTGATGCGTCACAACGGGCGGCACTTCCGCGACGTCGAAGTGTTCCTCTTTGTCGGTCGCTTCCTCAGACTGCGCGCCCTCAGCGGGCTTGCCGCTTTCCGTTTTGCCGGTCTCGCTCGCCTTGGCGGGAGCCTCGGCCGGTTTTTTGCCCTTGTCTTTGAGCGCCGCAGCCTGTTTCGCGCTATCAGGAGCCGTTTCGGTCGATTGATCCTGCTGGGCCAAGGCCAGCGGCATCATCAAAAAAGCGAAAAGCAAAACTGCCAGAGCTCTCATCGCGCCCCCACGAGAAAAAGAATTCGGATGAGCATGATAGCAGTTTTCGGAGACGTTTTTGGCCGCTCCAGCTCGGAAGGCGCCGCGAGCGGGCACAACGGCCGTACAGGTTTCCTAAGGACGACAATGCGGACGCGGATTCAGATTCAGCTAGAGCTTCAGCACTGCCTGCACAGTTCCGTCGTCGAAGTCGGCTTCGAGATGGAAGCCGAGTTTCCTGCAGATGGCCTGCATTTCCCGATTCTCGGAAAGAATGGTCGAGTGCACGGTCGTCATGTGCTCGTCGCGCGCAACTTCAATCAGACGCTCGTACAACAACGTGCCCAGCCCCTGGTGCTGGAAGCGGTCGTCGACGAGTACGGCCATTTCTCCTTCGTCCTTCCCGCGCAGGCGGCTCAACCGGCCAATCGCGATGATCTCCGGCTCGCCGTCTTCTTTCTTGTGTTCGGTTGCCAGCGCCATTTCACGGTCGTAATCGATGAAGCAGATACGCTGCAGACGTTCATGCGCGGTGCGCTGGCTGAGCTTGAGCGGCTGGAAATAGCGCAGGTACACTGTCCGCTCCGATAATGCCTGGTGCAGGCGGATCAGGAGCGGTTCGTCTTCCGGGCGGATGGGACGCACCAGGATTTCTTCGCCGTTTTTCATCTTTCCCGGCCGCACATACCGCTGGGGGTAAGGACGGATGGCGAGACGTGGAATCTCTTCTTTCTTGGTGCCTTGCGGATAGACGACGATACGAGCATCCAGAGCAATCAGGCGATCGGGCGAGGCCAGCAGCGGATTGATGTCGATTTCCTTGATCCAGCGCTGCTCCACGACTAACTGGCTGAAGCGGACGAGCAGCGCTTCAAGCGCGTTGAGATCGACGGGCTTCCGCCCGCGCACACCTTGCAGCGCTTTGAAGATTTTTGTCTGTTCCATCAAGCGCCGGGCGAGGGTACTGGTGAGCGGCGGCAGCGAAAGCGCGCGGTCGGCAAAGACTTCCACCAACTGGCCGCCAGTGCCGAAGAGCATTACGGGCCCAAATTGGGCGTCGACGGTGCTGCCGAGAATCAGTTCATAACCTTCCGCACGGAAAAAGGGCTGCACGGTTACGCCCAGAAAATGCTCTGGGCCTGCCTTTTCGCGTACCGAAGCTTCAATCTCGCGCCACGCATTGCGCACGGCTTCAGGCGTCGAGAGGTTGAGTTTCACGCCCCCAACCTCGGTTTTGTGTGTGATGGTGTGCGAGAGCAGCTTGACGACGACCGGATAACCCACTTCATCGGCCTTCTGAGCGGCTTCGTCCGCGCTATGCGCCTCAAAAGTTGGCGCGGTCGGAACCTGATAGCACGCCAGCAACTCCTTCGATTCGACTTCGCTCAGCAGAGTGCGGCCATTCTGCCGCACGCCCTCGATGATCCACTCGGCCCGGGCCCGGTCGGGACCTTCCTCTCCTTGCGGCAGCATCGGCGTTTCATACAACCCGCGCAGCAGGTAGCTGTGGCGCCACATGTAGTAAAAGATCCGCGCGGCCGCGTCCGGAAAACCAAAGGTGGGAATGCCGGCACGATTCAGGATTTCGATTCCCGCGCTCATATCCGCCCCGCCCATCCAACAGGCAAGCACCGGCTTGCCGGTACCTTTGGCCAGCGGTGCCAGCTTTTCTGCCGTGATGGTCGGATGCGACATTCCCTGTGGGCAAAGTATGGCGAGCAGGCCGTCATTATTGGGATCGGCGGCCACCATTTCAGCGACCTTCGCATACTTATCGGGCAGCGCATCGCCAAGCACATCCACGGGATTGTTGTGGCTCCAGTGCGGCGGCAGCGTCTGGTTGAGCAGATCCATCGTCGCCGGAGAAAGCTCGGCTAACTCGCCGCCGGCGCTGATGATTGAATCAGCGGCGAGCACGCCCGGCCCTCCAGCATTGGTAACCACCGCCAGGCGCGGGCCCTTGGGGCGTGGCTGTTTGCTCAGCGTCTCGGCCATGTAGAAGAGTTCGGCGATCCGGTTGACGCGCAGCACGCCACAGCGCCGGAATGCGGCCTCCAAGACTTCGTCGCTGCCTGCCATCGTACCGGTATGCGAAGCGGCGGCATGGGCGGCGGCCGCGGTGCGTCCGGCCTTGATCACGATGATCGGCTTGGTCAGCGAAACCTCGCGCGCCGCCGAAAGGAACGAGCGCGCATCGCCGACCGACTCCATATACAGAATGATCGAGTGGGTGCGTGGATCGTTGCCGAGATAGTCGATCAGATCGCCCCAGCCTACATCCAGCATGGACCCGACGGAGACAAACGCGCTGAAGCCGACCACTTCCTTTTGCGCCCAGTCGAGAATGGCGGTGCACAGCGCTCCGCTCTGGCTGATAAAGGCAACATTGCCCGGCCGGGCCATGTTGTTTGCGAATGTCGCGTTCAGGCCCGTCACGGGGTTCATGACACCCAGGCAGTTGGGGCCGATGATGCGCATGGGACTGTCGCCGAGTTGCTCGAGGATCTGGCGCTCCAGTTCCTGGCCACGCTCGCCATGTTCCTTGAATCCCGCTGAAATAACGATGGCACCGCGGACGCCCGCGGCCACGCATTGCCCGATCACAGCAGGCACGGTTGCCGAAGGCGTAACGATGACGGCGAGATCGACCGTCTCGGGAATGTGCTGCACGTCGCAATATGCCTTGATGCCGAGAACGCTTGGGTGCTTATCGCTAACCGGATACACCGTGCCACCGAATGGAGAGCTGAGCAGGCTCCAAAGGACGGCTCGCCCAACGCTGCCGGGCCGGTCCGTGGCTCCTATGAGAGCAACGCAGTGCGGCGCGAAAATGGCGTCAAGCGGATGTCCTTCCGTGCGCAGCACGTCATGTGCCTTATCCTGCGCTGGACCGTGCTTCCCGAGTTTGCCGGTCTTGGTAAAACTCATAAGACGCTAGTGTAAACCGGAGGTTGTGTTTCAGGCGGTGACTCGCAACCGGGTGAATGCGAAATTGGCGGACCCTGCCGCGGCACGTCGCTACGATCCACCGGGCGTGCCTGAAAATCGTGCTAAAATTTGGTGCGCTCGAAATGATTCTTCCGGCTTGTGGCGCGCCAGATTTCTCCACCCGGTAATGACGGACTAATAACGTGGCTCAGAATCCCAACGCCCCCGGCGCCTCAATCACCTACGCGGATGCGGGTGTCAATATCGACAAGGCCAACCGCACCAAGCAGCGCATCAAGTATCTTGCCCACAAAACCTTTACCAAAGGCGTGCTGAGCGAGATCGGGGGCTTCGGCGGCCTGTTCTCGGTTGATAAAAAGTACCTGGATCCCGTGTTGGTTTCGAGCGTAGATGGCGTGGGAACGAAGTTGAAAGTTGCCTTCGAAATGAATGTGCATCACACCGTCGGCGGCGATCTCGTCAATCATTGCGTGAATGACATCGCGGTCCAGGGCGCGGCGCCGCTGTTTTTCATGGATTACCTGGCAACCGGCGTGCTAGACGCGGAAGTCGCCGAAAAAATCGTCGGCGGCCTGGCGGAAGCCTGCAAGCACAACAGTTGTGCACTCATCGGAGGGGAAACCGCCGAGATGCCGGGGTTCTATCCTCCGGGCGAATACGATTTGGCCGGGTTCATCGTGGGCGTGGTTGAGCGCGACAAGATCATCAATGGGAAGAGCGTGGAGGCAGGCGATTGCGTTTTGGGTCTGCCCTCGAACGGCCTGCACACGAATGGATACTCGCTCGCCCGCAAGCTGCTGTTTGAGGTTGCCAACTACTCGCCGGATACATTCGTCAGCGAAATCAAGAACAAAGTCGGCAACGAACTGATGCGCTCCCACCGCAGTTACTGGCCGATCATACGCAAGTTAATCGCGGGGGAATGCGTGGCCGCCCTGGCCCACATCACCGGCGGCGGCATCACCGACAACCTGCCGCGTGTGTTGCCCAAAGGAACCGCGGCGGTCATCGAACTGGGTACCTGGCCAGTTCTGCCGATTTTCGAGCACCTCCAGCATCTCGGCAACGTCGCGCAGGAAGAAATGTTGCGCACGTTCAACATGGGGCTGGGCATGCTGGTGGTGGTTCCAGCAAAGAAATTCAAGAAGGCGCAAACGCTGCTTGAGCGCGCCGGCGAGAAATTCTACAGCGTCGGACGCATCGTGAAGGGCGAGCGCAAAGTGGTCTACAGCTGAGGTCAAAAGTCGGGAATCAAATTGAAGAAGAAAGAGCACGTTTCAAGGTTGCAGAGTTTTCAGTGTTTCAATGACCAGCATCCGGTCCACTTTGAACCTTGAGAAACCTGAAACCTGCAATGAAAAACCTCGGCATCCTTCTCTCTGGACGCGGTTCGAACTTCGTCGCCATCGCCGATAGCATTGACTCCGGACGCATCCCTCACACGCGCATCGCGGTCGTCGTTTCAAACCGCGCCGACGCGCCCGGCATCGAAACCGCCCGCAAGCGAGGGCTCAACGCGCTGGTGATTCCCTCGAAAGGAAAAGAGCGCGAAGCGCATGACCGCGAGACAGTGGCCGCGCTCCGTGAGCATGAGGTTGATCTCATCTGCCTGGCCGGCTACATGCGCCTGCTTTCGCCATGGTTCGTTCGCCAGTTCCCACATCGCATTCTGAACATCCACCCGTCGCTGCTTCCCGCCTTTCCCGGCCTGGAAGCTCAACAGCAGGCCTTCGCCTACGGAGTAAAAGTAAGCGGCTGCACCGTGCATTTTGTGGACGAGGAACTCGATCATGGCGCCATCATCGTGCAGAAAACGGTTCCCGTGCTTGATTCCGACGACGAGCACACGCTGGCCAGCCGCATTCTTGAGCAGGAGCATATTGCCTATAGCGAGGCGATACGGATTGTGCTTGAAGGAAAATTCGAAGTAGTCGGGCGCAGGCTGGCGAGCCGGCAGCGGTGAGCCACATCAGATTACGGAAGTCAGCGGATGGGATTTCTGCAAGTCTACAATCGTCTGGCGTTCTCTGGATTAGACGCCTGAATCAGCCGGCTCAAGAATTCACGACGCAAAGTGGGGAGGGGTTAGGATGAACAACCGCACCAAAACACTGTGGGTGCCTGGCCTGATCAGCCTGACGGGATCTATGGCGTGCAGGTTGGTTTTGCAACGATCCATCGGCCCATCCCAGACCCTGTTAAACCACGCTGGTCTCCCCCTGATCTACCAACTGCTCTGGCTCGCTGCCTTGCCATTGTTTGGCGCAGCCAGCGCGCATTTGTCCCGCCGGGCTGGAGGCGATCGATCCACTGCCGTGACCGCGGCTCTGTTTCCGGCGATTGTCATGGTCCCCCTCTGGATCGGATTAGCGACCAGGATGAGTCATCCATCCCCTCGCCAGTGGTTTGGTCTGTTTTGTGGCGTAATGAACTGGATTGTCACTCCGGCCGTAGCCCTGTTCTTAGGCGCGTTGCCCTTCCTGAAAGCTCACCCTGGAATCGACTGGAAGGCAAGCGCGAACAATCGGACAAGGACGTTTTGGCTGCCAGCGCTGGTCAGTCTAACGATGGCAATGGTCTGTCTGACGATCTCGAATTGGGCGGGCCAGCAACCTCGATTTGTAGTGCGAGGGTGGTCAACTCTAGTTGTTTACATCCCTTGGCTGCTCGCTTTGCCGTTCTGCGGCGCCTCTGGCGCGTATTTATCTCGCCGCGCAGGGGGCGAAATTCGGGCTCGCTTGGCTGCAGCTTTATTTCCCGTGATCGCGATGACCAGCCTGGTCGGTTTTCTCATGCTGATCGGGAAGTTCGTTTATGCCAGGCCTCACTGGCTTTATTTTTCGATCGCGCTGGAAATGGGCGTCGTTTTCCCGGGCGCAGCCTTGCTGTTGGGAGCAATGCCCTTCGCGAAACCTGTGGGGCGGAGGAGTTTTAGTGTGTGAGAAGTGAGGTTGTCGGGAAAACTTTGGTCGATTCTTGCCAGCAATCTGAGTTCTAACCTCCGACCGTGCTACATGATCAGTTCGTTGCTTCTCCGCACAATCGGATGCTGCATGACTTCAAGCTCATTTTTCACCAGATTCAATCCGTAGACACAATCCTCGAACTTCTGCGAGAGCTGCGCAAATAGCGGCGCCACCTTCGTATACTCGAAGAACTCAAACTTCGAAACGATGTAGTAGCTTTCCTTGCCGGCCTTAACCCACTCCACAAAATTTTCCAGGCGCTGGCGGCGCAGCCGATGATGATTGATGCTTTCCGGAAACATCCCGGCGAAAAACAGCGTGTAATCGCCAATGTGCTTCCGGACCTGCCGCTCCCGGTCGAACGACGGCGCAGGGCCATAGACCGGGTCGGACTCGAGCAACATTTCGCCAACGTCGTTTAACGGACGACCGTCGACGTTCCGGATTTTCATCAACTGCTCGGCGTCGCAGAACTCCGTCAGCAAGTGCGCGACGTACCCGATGACCTCCGGATCGCGAATGCCAATCTCCTGCGCATAGTGCCGCCCCACGAGTTCAACAAACAGCTTCTCCAGCGGATGGTCTTCCGGAATCATGTTCGGCCCTCCCCACTTGGTGCAGCAGCGCCCGTCATCTTGTTCCATCGGAACGCGCGCCGTTGCAGATTAGATAACGTACTTCCAGGCCTCAAACAAGTGCACGATCGTGCCCCTGTACTATTTAGAACACCAGGCGGGGCGCGGCGTTCCGGCCGATTTGCTGGCAGTCAAAGGTATTGGCTGCCAATATTACTAGAACTGGTCTCATAAATACCTGAGCAAGATTTGCATGCAACCGAGACGAACCATGCCGAAGAAGTTCTCGACGTGGTACTCCCAACGGATCACGAGCCGACGAAAATGATGGAGCCAAGCGAAAAGTCGTTCCACTCGCCAACGTCTGCGGTAGCGGCGCAAAGGACGACCATCTTGCGTCGGCGTCCGGCGCTCTCCGCGATGGGGTGCGATCATCTCGATGTCGTAACGCTCGGCCAAGTCACGATCCAGACGGTCACTGTCATACGCTTTGTCGCCGATCAATCGCGGCGGGAGGGTGTCGAGGAAGCTGTGTCCGAGGACGCCTTCGACGAGTTGGCTTTCGTGCGGCGAAGCGCTTTCGATACTAACGGCGAGAGGAAGACTGTGATCATCGGCGAGAGCGATGATTTTCGTTCCCTTGCCGCGTTTGGTGGGCCCGACCGCGAGGCCCCCTTTTTTGCCCCCGTGAAGGAGGCATCGATGAAAGCCTCCTCCAGTTGCAATTTTCCTCGGGCCTGCAGCTCCTCCGCCAAGGTACGCAAGATGCGTTCCAACTTGCCCTCCCGCACCCATTGCTGGAAACGACGATGGCAAGTCTGGTACGGCGGATACTTCTTGGGCAGTTCGCGCCACTGTGCCCCCGTCCCCAAGACCCACAAAATCCCGTTGAGGACTGCTCGTGTGTCTTGCCACGGACGACCTCGACCATCGGAGCGTCGCTTCGGTCGCAAGATCGGTTCGATCAGTTGCCACTGGGCATCGCTGAGTTCCCATCGTCCTCGCATGCCCTCCTTCTGCCTATTTTTCTACACGCAGAAAATAGCTAAGTAGGTTCAGCAACCATTTATGAGACCAGTTCTAGTAGCTTTGTATGGCGTAGAGTCGGGATGTGCAGTTCCGTCATCTACTTCCGGTAGAAAGCGCGTGACGGTAACTGCAGGGAGGCAGGGACAAGTGGAACGGAGAAACTTTGCAAGCGGAACACCGTGGGAATCGGTCGTGGGTTACTCCCGATTGGTGCAGGTGGGGCCACACATTTACGTTTCAGGCACAACTGCCACCGGCGAGGACGGCAAGATTATCCCAGGTGACGCCTATGCGCAAGCAGTTCAGGCGCTCAAGAATATCGAGGGCGCGCTCACTCGCGCGGGGGCATCCATCGAAGACGTGGTGCGTACGCGAATGTTCGTGACCAATATCGCAGACTGGGAAAAAGTCGGCAAAGCTCACGGCGAGTTCTTCGGGAAGATTCGGCCGGCGACGAGCATGCTCGGCATCAGCGCTTTGGTTTCATCCGAAATGCTGGTTGAGATCGAAGCGGAAGCGATCAAAGAGGAATAGCGGTCAAAGACGCGCGAACATGGTTAAGTGCGCAGCAAGGAGTCAACGGAAAGTGAAGCCGCGGCGGCGAGAGGAGATTTTCCGTTCTGCAGATTGACGTTGAGAAAATGGCGGGAACCGTCGCGGTCCCGCCATCATGTTGGGGAGGGCAATTCTAGCGGCGGCTTTTCTTTTTGGCTGCCTTCTTCTTTGCTTTCTTCGCCGGCTTTTTCGCGGCTTTCTTTTTTACAGCCCTTTTCACGGGTTTCTTCTTAGCGGCCTTCTTTTTAGCCACCTTCTTTTTCGCAGCTCTCTTGGGCGCCGCTTTCTTCTTGGCCTTTTTAGGGGCTCGCTTGGCGGCAGCCTTCTTCTTTGGCGGCGCGCCACCGCCACCGCCCGAGGATACTATGGGCTCAGGTTCGGGCGCGGGTTCCGGTTCGAGCGCGGGCAGCTCGTCGTCCTCGTCTACCATCGTTGGTTCTTCTTCCTCTTCTTCCTCTTCGTCAAAATCTTCTTCCATAGATTCGCCGAAGGCGCTGCTGTCACCATATTCATCTGTCTCATCATCACGACCGTACAGAGTGGGATCATCGAAACGCATATCTCCTCCTGCGTATTGTCGGCCAGTCGCGCCAATTCGGCGGTCAGGCCCAGGGCATTAAGACCACTTGCGAAACGTCCCTGCTTTTTTCGTTAACGGCGGGCGATTATAGCACGGCAGTTTCACCGGCAGTATCGTGCATTCACTGGAGATTTGCGAGAAAAAATTTTGGGAAGCGGGAAAGTCCACCTCATCGAGAAAAAACCGAGGGGAAAGAACAGCGAAAGCCAGGGAACCACTCGCGCATCCCCCTCCTCATTCGTAGGCGAGGGCGTCAATCGGGTCCTTCTGTGCCGCTTTGAACGCCGGATACAGGGCACCTGCAATGGCTCCGGCGATCGCAATCAAGGCGGCCCGCAGAATCCAGTCGCCGCCCACAATCACCTTCGTCAACGGGAACTTGTGGGCCAGGCCAACCCTTGCCGCCAGACTCACAACCACGCCCAGGACGATGCCGCCCAGAGCCAGCAGCACGGTTTCCCGCAGCACCACATTGACGATATAGAGCTTTGACGCGCCCATGGCCTTCAGAATGCCGATCTCCCGCGTCCGTTCCATCACCGCCGTATACATTGCCTGAAAAATCACGATAAATCCGATGACCACTGAAATGCCGACTACCACGTCAATGAAGGTCGAAAGGCCGGGATAGTTACTGGTGGTCATCATGGCGAGGTAGCCGGCCATCGAGCTGGCAACGTAGCGTTCCATGCCCGAGATCGCTTTGATTTCCGCCACCACGGTGTCTGCATTGGCCGGGTTATCGAGCTTAAGGTAGAAAATGGTGGCCTTGTCTTTGGCCCCGATCAGATCCTGTAACGTGCTGATGGGAACGAACTTCCGCCCGCCTTTGCCATGTTCAACAACGCCACAGATACGGAACCTGTTGTTGAGAATCTCGATTGTGTCACCCACGGTCACGCGCTTGGACTGCGCAAAAAGGTCGTCGACGATGACATCGTCAGATCCCTGGAACGGACCTCCATTAAGGTAGCGGAAGGGTCCGGACATGCTTTCATAGCTTGCTAGATCGATGCCGGCGATAATCTCGAGAGTGCCGCCAGTGGCAACCTGGGTCACAACAGGGGCTACGCTTTTGACGTGGGGTAGCTGGGCGAGCACTCCGCCGATTTTGATCGGCATCGGAGCCCCCGTAAGTCCCACGATGAACGACGATCCCGGGGGCAGCACGATTACGTCGGCGCCAATTCCGGCTGTGCGCGTGCGCGAATCGTTGAGCAGGCCGAGCGACAGGCCCACGATCAGCAGAATGAGCGTGACTTCCAGCGCCACGGCCACAATGCTGATCAACGACCGAATCGGCCGATGCACCAGGTTCCCGACGATCATCCGATTCATCATCGCTTTTTCTCGTGACTGCCTGCTTTAGTCGCTCGTGCTGGCCATGCTTGCGCCGGCAGAGCCTGGACGAGTCGCGCTGAGGTGCACAATCTCAGCTCCGGCGGGCTGTTCCAGCGCAAACTGATCGTCCGACAGCTGAAGGTTCAGATCCAGCTTAAGGATGTTGAGCGTGATGTCGTAATTCTCGCGCGGCCGCTCGATTTCGATGGTGGTCGGAAACGAGATTCCGTTAAAGTCCTTGTAGGCCACATAGCGCGCATCGGTCACCACATTTCCCTGCAGGTCGTAAATCCGCAACCGGTGCGGAAGCAGGTCGGTCCGGCTGAACTCAATGCGCCGCGAAAGATGACAGCCCTGGGGCTCGCATCGGATCACCATCAGTTCGTAATCGGGCTGTTCCACGCGATGTTTCTTCGAGTCCAGAACGATTTCATAGCCGTTTTCGAGCACCGGAATCTCACAAGAGGGCGCGGGGCACCCCGGACCCATTGGCTGTAACAACAGAGCGTTATAAACGTACTGCGGACGCATGTTTTCCATGCGCTTGTCGGGTTGATAGCTGGCTTCGTTGTCGGGACCGGTGACGAACTTGTTCTTGGGAGGGATCCAAAGCTTGAATTCCGTGCCGTCGCTCACCATGTCGAACGCGGTAGTGCGAACCACCGGCAACAGGCCCTTCAACCGGAGCATGTCGGGCTTGCGGGCCAGCACGTACCCACGGATTTCCTTGTAATCGGTAATGCGTCCGCTCTTCGGATCGCCGGCAGAGGCATCGATATCCAGCGTTGCTTGCATGGACAAAATTCGTCCCGCCTGCGCGTTGACGAGGTCAATCAGCTCCTGTTGCGTAGCGGTCTTGAGGGGTGCATTCGAGAACTGCCGTTCGATCGGCCGCGTGCGAAAGAGGCATCCCGCCAGCGGAAAAGTGGCCGTGAACACACAAATAGCCAACAACCACCGAAAATGAAAACGATGCATTCCTATCCTGACACCGGGAGAATCAGCAACAACGTATCCGATTATTATAAGGCACGGGAAGATTCAACGCATTTAATGAGCCCCGAGCGCGCGCCGATAGGCGGCCACATTGCGGTCGTGTTCGGCAAGGGTGGAAGCGAAACGGTGGTGACCGTTGCCATCGCTAACGAAATAAAGGAACTTCGTATTGTCAGGATGCAGCGACGCTTCGAGCGCGCTCCGTCCCGGATTCGCGATCGGACCCGGCGGCAAGCCGGGGAAGCGGTACGTATTGTAAGGAGAGTTCACCGCCATATCGGCGTGATGCAGGCTTCCGGAGTACGTGCCCAACAGTTGTTCCGCATAGATAACGCTCGGGTCGGCATCGAGCGCCATTTTTTGCGCCAGACGGTTGTAGTAAACGCTGGCCACGCGCGGCCGCTCCTCAGGAGCTGCGGTTTCCTTCTCCACGATCGACGCCATCGTGACCACTTTTTGGACATCGATGCCTGTCCCCACCGGGATCAGCCCGATTTCGTGCGCCACCTGCCGAAATTGATGAACCATGGCGCCCGCCATTTCTTCCAGACTTTGAGTTCGCGTGAACTGGTAGGTGTTGGGGAAAAGATATCCCTCTAGCGACTTGGCCTCAGGCGCAATGTCGGAGATGAGCTGGGTCTGCGTCTCGGCGATACGGAGAAAATCAGCCGCGGGGCCTAAGCCGGCGGCCTCCATTGCCTTCGCAATGTCGAACATCGTGTTGCCTTCAGGGATCGTGACCACGTGGAAATAAATGTCGCCGCGAGCAATGCGGCCATAGACCTGGGGCAGCGTCGCGTCGCGCTCAAAAAGGTATTCGCCCGCTTTGAGTGATGGCTTAGGGTGCGCCGCATGCCAGAGCCGGAACGCAAGTTCACTGCGAATGATGCCAGCCTTCTTCAACTCGGTGGCAATACGGCGGCTCGAGTACCCGGGCCGCAGCATAATAAACTGCTGCACTGCCGGCGCGACCGGAACATAGACAGCCCACGCCACCCAGCCGCAAACGGCCAGAATGGCGAGCAACAACAATGTAATCAGGATGCGCAAGGTTTTAGTGTAGAGGCCTTTTCAGATTGCCACAAAGTGGCCAGAGTACAAGGCCGGAAGGATCAACTTGGTTGGGGCAGGTGGCTTTCTCGGCGCTCTCTGTGTCTCGGCGGTGAGGGATCCCTATTCCCCCAACCAGTCCGCATACGGCTTCATCGACTCGACGTGATCGCACACAATCTTGATTGCGCCTGTGATTGGAATGGCCAGCACCAATCCGACGGCTCCCCAGATCGCTCCCCAGAAAAGCAACGCAATCGTGACCGCCAGCGGATTCAGCCGCAGGCGGCTGCCCAGCAACTTGGGATAGAGCACGTTGAGTGCAATCACATGCAAGGCCACCACGCAAATCACCACAATGATCAGGCCTCCCGCCTCCAGTTGTCCCAGCCCGACCATGATCGGCGGAATCATTGCCAGCACAATCCCCAGGTACGGCACCAGGCTGAGAAAGCCGCTGAGAAAGCCCACGAAATAAAAGAAGGGAACATGCAGCAGCCCGAAGATTCCGACGCTCGCCATCGAGATCAGCAGGCCAATCAGCAGGTTCCCGACGATAAAGCTCTGCAGCATCTTGCCGATCAGCCCCAGCGTTACAAATGCCGTGTGCCGGTGCTCGAGCGGAAACAGCATCACCGTTGCTGAGCGGGCGTGGTTGTGCCAGGTGAGCAGAAAGTACGTTAGAAAGGGAACGAACGAGGTCGCCAGAAAAATCTCGGTCACTGTGCCCGCGCCATGGGTAAGCAGGTCAGACCAACTTGTTACCTGTCGCACCGCAACCACATTGGGCGCGCCCGGCCCCTCGTCATTCACCACTTCTCCCGTTTTCTCGATTTTCTCCGCCTGTTGTCGCACCGGCTGCAAAATGGACCGGATCTTCGCCGAATACTTGGGAACGTTGTCGGCAAACACCAGGGCTTCGGTATACGAAGCGGAGGTAATTCCATAAAGCACCGCCCCAAGAAGCACTATGCCGATGAGCGCCGCGACCGCCCGGGGCAGGTGTAAACGCTCCAGTGCTTGCACTACGGGCGAGAGGGTAAAGCTGAGCAGAATGGCAAAGAACAGGACGGCCAGTACCGATTCGCCATAGTAGGCAAACAGCACGATCAGTGCCATGCCGAGCAGCGTCAGCGACCAGTGATGCGGGCGAGTTGTTTCGATCGTGTCCATCGAGCCGCTGGGCAATCATTCTGCCTGAGTGGAGGAAGATTTGCACGAGAGATTGCAGAGGAAATTTTTTTGATCGTCGGAACGCTGCCTCCCATTCGTACATCGCTTCGTTTCTTGGCTTCCGGCCAAGGTATTCGCCGCGCGCGGCTTGACCTTACGTCCGCTCCCGCCGATGATCGTCCTATGCCGCCGCATCGCCGCGTCCTCGCCCTTGATGTCGGATCGAGGCGTATCGGCGTCGCCGTCTCTGACCCGCTCGGCATCACCGCCCAGGGACTGGAAACCATTCAGCGCCAGAACAAGCGCAAGGACTGGGCGGCGCTTGGTGCAGTCCTGACAAAGTACGACGCAGGTGAGATCGTGGTTGGCCTGCCGCTCCGGCTTAGCGGTGCAGAAGGCACGCAGTCGGAAAAGATGCGCGTCTTCGCCGCCGAACTTCACGCCCAATTTGGCTTGCCCGTTCACCTTTGGGATGAACGCTGGACCTCAACCGAAGCCAACCGCTTGCTTCGGGAAACGAATCTCTCTATCGCAAAGCGAGGCCGGGCCGTCGACCGCATGGCTGCGGTTCTCATTCTGCAAGCGTGGCTCGAAGCCCGCCGCAGTTCTGGTTCGCGGCCCGCGGATGAAGAACTCCCATAGAAGGTTGCGGAATAATCTGGATTCGATGGCGCTGCAGCGGTGCTCTCAGGACTTGGCTTCGACGTGGGCCATTGGCGCAGCGTGTTCGTGAGCGTGGCCCGGATCCTGGCCCAAACCGCCGTAGCGCCGTTCGCGCTTCTGGTACTCCTCGATCCCTTCGAGCAGATGGATCCCGCGGAAATCGGGCCAGAGAGTCTGGGTGACGTAGATTTCTGCATACGCCAGCTGCCATAGTAGGAAATTGCTGAGCCGCATTTCACCGCTCGTGCGAACGACGAGATCGGGATCGGGCAGATCGCGTGTGTAGAGGTTTTCGCTAATTGCCTGCTCGGTAACTTCCAGATGGTCGAGCCCGCCATTGCGGGCGGCGGCTTCGGCCAACGAGCGAAAAGCATCTACGATTTCGCTGCGCGCGCTGTAGTTGAGCGCCAGGGTCAGAATCATGCCGTTGTTGGCGTTCGTGGCTTCGCTGGCTTCGGCCATTTCGCGCTGCACCACCAGAGGCAACTCGTGTCTGCGTCCGATGTAGCGCAGGCGAATGTTGTTCTCGTTCAGCGTGCGAAGTTCCGCTTTCAGATAGCGGCAGAGAAGCCGCATCAGGAAATCGACTTCGGACTTCGGGCGCTTCTTCCAATTCTCTTCCGAAAAGGCGTAAAGCGTCAGCGCGGGAAGCCCGATGCGAGCGGCAGTTTCGACGGTGGAGCGAACGGAGGCCACACCAGCGCGGTGTCCGGCAACACGCGGCATGTGACGGCGGCGGGCCCAGCGCCCGTTTCCGTCCATGATGATGGCGATATGCTGGGGCAGACGCGCCGGATCAAGCCGCAGGAAAATTTCCGATTCCTTGCGGTTCATCCCAGCCGGAACCGTGTGTCGCAAGGGAACCTCTCGAAGTCGAAGCTAACACAGGCAATTGGCGAGCGCAATGCACCTGCGGGCGCGGCCACGTGTACATTTAGCGCGCCTCTTGCGGGAAAATAGCCAGGCCCAATCTCTCCGTGTGACGAATCACGGTCAGTTCGCACCGCGCTCCCACTTGCGCGTCTGTCAGCAAACGATGCAAGTCATCCACTCCGGCGATTGGTTTCCCGTCCAGCGCGACGATCACATCGCCTTCGCGGACGCCGCCCATGCGCGCGGGGCTGTTCGGCTCCAGGCCCACCACAACAACACCCGTTTCTTTCGCCAGGCTGTAAAAGCGCACCACGCGGCGGTGAATCGGAACCGTTTGCGCGGAAATCCCGATGTAGCTGCGGCGAATACGGCCGTCGCGGAGGAGGCGGCTGGCGACGAACTTTGCCGTATTGATTCCGATTGCGAAGCAGATGCCTTGTGCGGGCAGAATCGTCGCGGTGTTCACGCCGATGACCTGTCCTCGCGAGTTGACCAGCGGACCGCCTGAATTGCCGGGATTGAGCGCGGCGTCGGTTTGGATGACATCTTCGATGAGGCGTCCGGAATAGGAGCGGAGCGACCGGCCAAGCGCGCTGATCACGCCCGCGGTTACGGTCGACTGAAAACCAAACGGGTTGCCAATGGCAATGGCCATTTGACCCGCTCGCAACTGCTGCGAGTCTCCGAGTTGAACGGGTTGCAGGCTGGACGCGGCAATGCGAATGACGGCAAGATCGGTCGCGGGATCGTCGCCAACGGTGTGCGCGGGCGCGCGACGCCCGTCGGAGAGCGTGATTTCGATGTGCTTCGCGTCGTGAACGACATGGCTGTTGGTGAGGATCAGGCCGTCGGGTGTAAACGCAAACCCGGAACCGCCTCCGCGCCGTTCGCGCGGCTCGCCCGTGCGGGCGCGACCGGAGGATTGCTGAACTTCTACGTTAACGACCGAGGGGCCGACTTTGTCGACCGCGCTCGTTACTGCGCGAGAGTAGGCATCGAGGAGGAGGTCATCGGAATGGGATTCGCGGACGGCATACTCACGCGATTCAATCGGCCCAGAAGAGGAATTCCCGGAGGAAAGATCGTCGGAGGAAAGGTCGATGGAAAAATGATTCGAGAGCATGTCCCATAGATGTTGGCGGCTTTGGTTTCGATTCGTTGCTGGTCAGGAGATGAAAGCGGACAAAGCGGTGTCAACCTTCGCGGGATCCATCTCAGGACGCAAAAGGAACGACTGTTTGCCTACGACGCCAGTTCGGTAATTTCCGGCAAACGCAGGTTGCACTTCGTCAGCGCCTTGGTCAGCGCTTCTTCAATCAGCCGCTCGTGGCAATTTCGTGAGATGGCGATTTCAGAAACCAGAAGATAGCGGGCGCGCTCGAGCATTTTCTTTTCGCGGAAGGAGAGAGACTTTCCCTGGGCCAGCAGCAGCAGGCTTTTCAGCACCATGGCAACATCGGACAGCGCGCCGGTGCGCATGCGCTCGGAATTTTCACGAAAGCGATCTTTCCAGTCGCCCGCGTTGATACATTCGCCTGAAGACAGATACTCGACAATCTTCTGGATCTCGCCGTTGCGGACGACCGGGCGTATCCCGACGCTGTCTACGTTATGGACGGGGACCCTTACCTTCAGATTGCTGGCGGCAATGCTGAGCACATAAAACTTTTCGACCTGGGAGCCAACCGTAAGGCTAGCAATCTGTTCTACGATTCCGACACCATGATTGGGATAGACGACCTTGTCGCCGATGTGGAAAACCTGGCCGTTAGTCATTGGAAGGAAACCCCATTGAAGGGGTGAAGAGTCTATCTCAGTCTAGCCGACCCGGGGAGCCAAAGCAAATCGGAGAGTGGTGTCCTATTTAACCCCCAGTTTACCCCCCACCACAGAGTCACGAAGACACGGAGAAAACCAGCCGCTTGGGGGACCTTATCCTTGCTAGCCAGCAGGTTCGAGGTTTTCTTCTGTCAAGTCTGCGCCCAGTTTGAACCACATTCTTGGGGTACCCCCTCCCCCCTCCCCCACCTCGGTCTATTGGAATCAAAACGTTAGCGCGAAATCCGGTAGTGGGCTAATTGTGCACAATTAGCCCACTACCAAGAATGGCGTGAGCGTTCGGACACTGAAGATAACAGTGTATGTGGGCAGGCATAATAGCATGAAACGTGTAAAGCGGTCAAGAAGTATTTTACACAAGCAGGCAAGTATTGCAACCGGTTGGGACGTACTGATTATGGCGGCCAAGGCCGAACTGACTAGAATTAAAGACCGCAGCCTTCATCTAACGGAAGCAATTGAGACATTTCAGAAGAAAAAGGCTGCGGGCGAATCGTGTCCTGAGTCGCACTAACAACACACAATTAGCCCACTACCCGAAATCCGGTAGCGGGCTAATTGTGTTCGGTAGCGGGATCATGACCATGTTGCCGGAAAACTCGTCCACAGTCACCGAGCGATGCGATGGTCACGGGCGTGACTCAGGAGGGGACGTTTGTGCGCGTGCTGCAACCGCACGTGGAAGGCCTGCTGGCGCAGCGCGCTCAGGGACTGCACGTAGGCGACAAGGTGCGCGTAAAACTGACGCGAACGGATGTGCAGCACGGGTATATTGATTTTTCGTCGTGCCGCAGAAGTCGCCTGCGCTGCTAATTCATTCTAGTGCGGCAGCCGACAACTCCCTTCTCTGCCGTATATTCCACAGGGAGCAAGGGTCAGCTTGAACACCGTCCCGCATCCGATCAACGGTTGTCCGTTTCCCGCCGG
This sequence comes from uncultured Acidobacteriaceae bacterium, assembly GCA_963791085.1. Lineage (GTDB taxonomy): Bacteria > Acidobacteriota > Terriglobia > Terriglobales > Acidobacteriaceae > Acidiflorens. The sequence goes on from CAWBQG010000002.1 coordinate 943,795, forward strand.
TCCTGTCGTGCAAGATAAATCCCCGCCCTCCTCGGCAGTGATATACAGGTTGCCGTGCGCATCCCGCAACCCACCCACAGCGTCGAAGCCGTCTGCCTCATTGGTGAAGGTGTACAGCACGGTCTCGATCCAGGGCACGCTCGGTGGCACCGGAGGCGCGAGTTTGAACGCCGTCCCGCAGCCATTCGGCGGGTTGCATGCAAGATCCCCACCCCCGGTACCGCCAAACAGGTTGCCCTGCGCGTCCAGCATTAGACCCCCTGGATTGTAGCCCTCGGCGCCACCGGTGAAGCTGTACAGCGCGGTCTCCGTCCAGACGCCACCCGATTGCGCCGGAGGCACGAGCTTGTACGCTATTCCGCAGCCATTCGGCGAGTTGCAGGCAAGATCCCCGCCCATGTACGTTGTGCCATACAGGTTGCCTTGCGTGTCCAGCACTAGCTTGCCAGGGTTTGCGCCGTCTCCCCCAGTCCCGGTGAAGGTGCACAGCACGGTCATATTGCCGGCCGTATCCAGCTTGAACACCGTTCCGCAGCCATCCGGCGGGTCGCACGCAGAATCCCCGCCGGTCCACGTAGTGCCGTACAGGTTGCCCTTCGCGTCCAGCACTGAAACAGAGCCTTCTGGGCCGATCCCACCCCAGGCGAAGCTATAGAGCGTGCTCTCGTTGCCGCTGGCATCCACCTTGAACACCGTTCCGTAGCCGTTAGCGCCGCCATGCTTGGTGGTGCCATACAGGTTGCCCTTCGCATCCAGCAGTAGACTGGACTCAGGCGTATCGCCGTCCGGACTACCCGTAAAGCTATGAAGCACGGTTTCCGCGCCGGTCGTCGTATCCAGCTTGAACACCATCCCGTCGTTGGAAGCTCCGGCACCCCACGTAGTGCCAAACAGGCTGCCCTGCGCGTCCAGAACTAGACCTCCCATAGGGCCGTTGCCGTCCGGAGTCCCGGTAAAGGTGTGAAGAACGCTCTCGTTGCCGCTCGCATCCACCTTGAACACCGTTCCGCAGCCATACGGCGCGTTGCATGTAGAATCTCCGCCATACATAGTCGTGCTGTACAGGTTGCCCTCCGCGTCCTCGACTACATCGGCGTGGGGGGCTGCGCCGTCCGGCGGGCCCGTAAATGAATGCAGGACACTCACGCTGTAAGTCTGCGCTTGTGCCGGTCCGGTCGCTAGGACTGCCGGTACCAGCATGATCGCCAAAGCCAGCGCGGCGCCTGTAACTCGCCTGCGTGTTCCGAGAAGCCAAGTCCGATGATGCCTTGGGTTATTCATAAGTCCGCTCCCATCCTGATTGAATCGTTCGGTTATGTTTTTCTCGCAGCGTTGGCTCGTGCGTCAGCGGTTAGGCTGGGGCCCGATGCGAAATGGTTTTCCGAGGATTCGGGTCAGTCGCCTCAGGGGGCGCTGTTTCTCAACGGGCGGAGGCAGCTCTTCGGAGAGGCGAGTTAATTCAACGCGATTGCGTCGTGCCCTGTCAGTGTGGAAAGTCACAACGCGGTGTGCGGTGATGGCCAAAAGCCCTAGCGCCAAAAGCCGGGTGCCCCAGGTGCGATCAGTCTGCCACGCACCCTTGGCGAAGAGCCGCGAAGGATGGGGCACCCATTCGTGATTCGGCTAACGGAAATCTGGGCGACCCGGCCCGTCATGCGAGGTAAACCAACCAAGCACTCGCCTGTCGAACTCCTGACCAGCCGCGTTTACTGCACCGCAATGACCGGCACGCGGTACTTCCCACAGAACTATGTCAGCCTGATTGTGGGCAAGAATCCGCTCGGATTGTTGGTGTGGAATGTTGTCATCAGCCAATCCGTGTATTAGAAGGATCGGCACGCGGCTTCCAACCACTGACCTCTCTGGCGAGGCATCCACCAAATTGACGCCGTGAGTCAGACGCCCGTAGAGGAATGCCATTTCCACTGCCGGACGAAGAACAGTTCTGCCGAGCCACGTTCCTGTGCGAAAGGACTGACCCACTCGCACGTAGGCAATCTGGCGGAAGCTGGCAAACGACGATTCGGCGACCACGGCACAAAATGCTGTCGTCTTTAGGGCTTGGAGAACAATCGCCGCCCCCATCGACTCGCCCATCCCGAAAACGCACTTGAGGCGCTGCTGCATCGCCAGCCAGTCGAACCAGCGATGCACGTCGTCGCTTTCCTTGACCCCATAAGTCGGGAAGTCCCCTCCACTCTCACCCTGAGCGCGTGAGTCAGGCACCAGCACGGTGAATCCGTGCGAGAGGAATAGCCCCGCGAATCCCATCATGCCTTGGCGATTGTCTCCGACGCCGTGGAGGAGTATCACGGCATCGCCGGTTGCTCCTGCTGGACGCGCAAACCATCCCTGAAGATGGCTGCCATCGCTGGCATTAATCGAAACATCCCGCAAATCCGCACCGAACCGGGCGGCTGTGGCTTCGGCTGACTGGCGGTCTGTGACAGGCACACGCAGAGGACGGAATGCCAATTCTCCAAGAAAGACGGCAAGGATAGCGCAGAATACGACGTAACAGACTACGACGATACGAATGACGCGCCGCCGTGCTCGCATGTTTGCCCCCATAGATGTTACGAACAATTGCCTTGGGAAGTTCGCGCTGTCAGCCCTTCATCGGCGGAGTCTGAAATTCGGGGACAGACGGGACGTATCCCAAGTTCTAACTCGCAAAAACCGGTGAACCGTCCCGTCTGTCCCCATGTTTCCCCCCAATCGCAAAAAGCGAGAAACGGGGCGTCCGGCCGCCTCAAAGAGCCATGTGTGAAAAGGAATCAAATCCCTCGTAGCCCCGTCCGTCCGGGGTGAGAGTCCCCGAGTGTGGTACCCGGAGCTTCGCTGACTCACTGGCTCGCAGGATGATTTTCTCGGCCGTGCTCGCGCCATAGGCGGCCACTAAGGTTCGCTTCCATCCAGCGATCTGCCCTCGCCAAAACTCCGTTTCGCGGCCTACCGGATCCTTGGAATAAGACTGATGAAACACCTTTAGCCAAAATTCGCCGCTCTTTACCAATTCCCCTGAAGTGGCGCGGGCGAGTGTCGTCAGGATGAAATTGGCTCTGTTCCGGTGGTCATTCTCAGCCAATTCGTCGAGTTTCTTCACGAGCTCTAGAGGTGCTCGAAACGAAATGACAACCGTCTCGACGTCTTCTCCCCGCGAGAGTCCATCCGCCCTGCGACGACTTATCTTCATAAATAACCTCCTGTCGTTGATTGTACACAATAGTGACATTGGTATACAAACGAAACAAGAGCCATCGCCTGCGGGTGTCCGAGACGATGTGGGTGCCCCAGCCGGACTGTATCAGGATCACCGTCACCCTCTCACCTGACATTAGAAACACAAGGTCCCTCCACTCCGCTTCGCTCCGGTCGGGATGACAGACTTGTTTGGCGAACTTGGACCTGCCCTGCGAGAGAGAGAGACACCCCTTAGGCGCGTCAGGGCATGCCCTTCGCTGATGAGCCGGAACGAAATCGGGCGTCCTCCGTGTTGCCCCACTCAAGCCAGCAGAAGGCTTGAGTGGGCCACCGTCGGCTACCTTCGTCCGGCGCTGTTCAGGAATGAGTGGTTCCTGAGCGAACCGCCGTCCGGTCGCGCTTTAACGTTTATAATGACCCTCGCGCCTTTCTCGGGATTTCATGACCGAACAAATCAAGAAGAAGCTTCAGGAAGAACTGAACACGCTGGAGCGCGAACTCGCCTACGACATTCCACGCGAGCTGAAGAAGGCGGCCGCTCTCGGCGACCTGAGCGAAAACGCCGAGTATCACATGGCCAAGCAGCGCCAGGAGTACCTGAAGGCGCGCGTCCGTCAACTGGGCCAGCGGCTCTCCGAACTGTCGCTGATCAATATGAACAACATCCCCAGGGACAAAGTGGGATTGGGTTCGACGGTAAAGGTCTACGACAGCGCGAAAAACGAGGAAATGGAATATCAGCTGGTGACGAGTGAGGAATCGGACGTGGCGGCGGGCAAGATCTCGACCAACTCGCCCATTGGCCGGGCCCTGCTCAACAAAAAAGTGGGCGAAAGCGCGGTGGTGGTAACGCCTAACGGCAATCGCGAAATGGAGATACTGAAGCTGTCCACCATCCACGACCTGGCCGAACTCGAGGGCGAAGCGGGATCGAAATGACGGGCGGCGTTGCGGATGGTCGAGGTTCGGTTGGTGCTACGGTTTTCCATTCGGGCGAAGGGGCGTGGCGCTGGCCGCACAATGCATAGATCCTTCGCTTCGCTCAGGATGACAGTTGAGTTTTGCGCGGAATTGGCCTAGTTTGGCGCGGTAATGACTCGTACTTTATGAACATGAGTGGTGCAGCATGAGTTGGACCAGCGGCGTGGGCCGCGCGTGCGGCGTTCTGCTGGACGCGATCGTGCGTCTGCTGGCGCTTTCCCGTATCAATCCCAACGTCCTTACGCTGATGGGGCTGGTGGTGAACACCTACGCTGCGTTTCTGTTCGGCTATGCCAATGGCGACAACCAGCGCCGGCTGTTTTTCTACGCCGGGCTGGTGATTATCGGCAGCGGATTTTTCGATCTGGTGGATGGACGCGTGGCCCGCGCATCGAACCGGGTGACGCGCTTCGGCGGTTTTTTCGATTCGGTGGTTGACCGCTACAGCGACGCCTCGCTGTTTCTGGGATTGCTGGTGTTTTACGGCCGCGGCAACCGCTTCTTCTACGTTGTGCTGGCCGCGATTGCCATGATCAGCGCCATCATGGTGAGCTATACGCGCGCCCGCGCCGAGTCGCTGATCGGAACCTGCCGCGTTGGCTTCATGGAACGCCCTGAGCGGCTGGTGCTGCTGATCATCGGCGCCCTGTTCAACGAAATGGCTCCCGCGCTCTGGGTCATCGCCGTTCTTTCGACAATCACCGTGATCCATCGCATCGTCTATACTTGGCAGCGCACGCGGGAAATGGACGCTCCGATAAGCGGACGGGCGGCGTAAGAGTCGCAGTAACGACCCCAAATGCGGCACGACTTTTTCCCGAAGTTTTTCCTTAGCCTCCGCTCCTTGATATGCTTGTCACCCGGGTGAGGACCGATCGGGATGAGCTGGGCGCGCGCACACTGGATTGTGGGAGTGCTGGCACTGCTCATTTTTCCGCTGACCGGCCAGTACATGCTGCATCTGGCTCGGGTTCCTCATTTAGACGACGTGCCGCGACTGATTTTCCGTTCGCGGCACTTGCTTCTGCTGGTGGCGGGCGTCGCCAATATTGCCTTATCGAACAGCCAACCCTTCCACCGCGCGCAGAAAGCTGCGTCGGTGCTGATCATGCTTTCACCCGCGCTGCTGATTGCGGCCTTTTTTGTTGATCCGGCGAGAGGACTCCATAGCAGCACGATTTTTCGGCTTGCCATGTATGGGTTGTGGATTGCGGGAATACTGCTGGCAATCGTCAACCGGCCCGGCGGGCGAGCCGGGGCAGAACGATGAGCCGAGGTGAGTTGCCTCACGCCGCGGATCGGCTGGGCACATCCGGGATCGCTCCATAGTCGTAGGCCGGCTCGCTGACGATGGGAGTTACCTCGAAGTTGTCTTTGGGCGGCGGCGAAGTCGTTTTCCATTCCAGCCCTGAGGCGTTCCACGGATTGTTTCCAGCTAGCTGGCCATAGCGCAACGACCAGAGGAAATAAATCATGGGAAGCAAGTATCCAACCCCGAGGATGCTCGCCCCTGCGGTCGACAGAATGTGCAAGACCTGAAACTCCGGCGGATATTGCCAATAGCGCCGCGGCATCCCCAGCCAGCCCAGGATGAATTGCGGGAAGAACGTAAGGTTGAAGCCTACAAAAGTGATCAGCGCGGCCAGTTTTCCCCATCCTTCGGGATACATGCGTCCCGTCATCTTCGGCCACCAGAAATGCAAACCACCCAGGTAGGCGACCACCATTCCTCCGACCATGATGTAGTGGAAATGGGCGACAACAAAGTAAGTGTCGGTGACGTGCACATCAATGCCGAGCGCCGCAAGAAATAGTCCCGTAAGGCCGCCGATAGTAAACAGCCCGATAAAACTTAGTGCGTAAAGCATGGGCGTATCGAAGCGGATCGATCCCTTGTACATGGTCGCCGTCCAGTTGAAGACCTTGATCGCGGACGGCACCGCGACCAGGTAGCTCAGCAGGGAAAACAGCAGCGCGGCATAAAGCGAAATGCCGGCGACGAACATGTGATGCGCCCACACCAGAAATCCCAGAATCGCAATGGAGACGCTGGCGAGCGCGACGAATTTATAGCCGAAGATCTGCTTGTGCGAGAAACACGGAATGAGTTCGCTGATCACGCCCATGCCCGGCAGAATCATGATGTACACGGCCGGATGCGAATAGAACCAGAAAAGGTGCTGGAAGAGGAGAGGATCTCCGCCGACGCGCGGGTCGAAGATGCCAAGGTGCAACCCGCGTTCGAGCGCAACCAGCACAAGCGTGATGGCCAAGACGGGAGTGCCCAGCATGATGATGATGGAGTTCGCGTAGTTCGACCACACGAAAATAGGCAAACGCGTCCAGGTCATTCCGGGCGCTCGCATGCGATGAGTGGTGACGATGAAATTCAAGCCGGTGAAAATCGAGGAGAAGCCGGCGATGAAAATCGCGAGGGCAGCCGTGACGACGTGCGTATTGAGGTATTCGGTACTGAGCGGGGTATAGAAGGTCCAGCCCGAATCGACGCCGCCGTTGATGATCGTCCACAGCATGAGCGAAGCGCCAATCACATAGAGGTACCAACTGAAGAGGTTGATCCGTGGGAAGGCGAGGTCTTTGGCGCCGATCATGATGGGCAGTACAAAATTTCCGAGGACCGCGGGCACAACGGGGACGAGGAAGAAGAAGACCATGACCTGGCCGTGCATGGTGAACAGTTTGTTATAGGTGTCGGCCTGCACCAGGTCTCCCTGCGGGGTGAGAAGTTCGAGGCGGATGAGGAGCGCGAAGAATCCGCCGATGAAGAACATGACGGTGGTCGAGATGAGGTAAAGGATTGCGACGCGCTTGTGATCGGTAGTCAGCAGCCAGGAGCTGAGGCTATGGTTGATGTCGAGGTAGTTGGCGGGGCGAACCGAGGGAAGGGTGGCAACGGCCATCGCTAGTTCTCCGGGTAAGATCAATATCGTATCACGATATATATCCGTTATCTGGGTATCGCGAAACCGTGGGATCTGTCCGGCTTGGTTCCGGGCGCTGATCGGATGCGAGGCATCTTGGGCAGGTTGCCAGCAGCGGAATGCTGGACGCCGAATGCTAGACTATGACGGCAAATCTTCCGGTGAGGGTGCCAGGCGGTGGCGGATCCAATTCTGGTAGTTCATGGCGGCGCGTGGGCCATTCCTGATGACATGGTCAAGGCGCATTTGAATGGAGTGCGCAATGCCGCAGCCGCGGGCTGGCGGGTGCTCGAACGGGGCGGTTCGGCCCTCGACGCGGTCGAAGAAGCTGTGGTGGCGCTCGAAGATGACGAGACCTTCGACGCTGGCCGGGGCAGCTTTCTGAACCGTGACGGCAAGGTGCAACTGGACGCTTTCATCATGGATGGTGCGACGCTGCGTGGAGGCGGCGTGGGCTGCGTGGAACGGCTGCGCAATCCGGTGCGCGCGGCACGCAAGATTTTGAGCGACAGCACGCACGTCTATTACGTGGCAGAGGGTGCCGAGCGTTTTGCCGCAGAAAACGGCATCGAGCTTTGCCGCAACGAAGACCTGATTATTCCGCGCGAAATCGAACGCCTACGCGAATACCAGGCGCAGGGCACAACTCACGGCAACGACCTGTTCGCGCCCGAAATTTCGCACGACACCGTGGGAGCGGTCGCGCTCGATCGGGATGGCAATATCGCGGCGTCGACTTCGACGGGTGGAACTTTGAACAAAGATCCGGGTCGTCTCGGCGATTCTTCGCTGATCGGGTGCGGCTGTTACGCCGATAACGCGAGCGCGGCGGCATCGACCACCGGATGGGGCGAGCCGATCATGAAGCTGGTGCTGGCGAAGTGGGCGGCGGATCGAGTCGCATCGGGCAGCATTCCGGAGTGGGTGGCGAAAGAAGCGATGAATTATCTGAAGCAGCGCCTCGATGGGCACGGCGGAATCATTCTGCTCGACGCCCAGGGAAGATTCGGGATCGCACATAACACGCCGCGCATGGCGTGGGCGATACGTACGGCCGAGAAACTGGAAGCGGGGACGGAGCGATCAGGCGCCTGACGCCAGGGCCCAAGAAGCTGCCTATCGATGGGAGAGTGTATCCTCAGCGGCTAAAGCCGCACAGAAAACATGCCGCTTATCGCAGCGGTGGAACCGCTGCGCCACCCAAAATCAAGTGCAACAGCCTTGAGCCGCTGCGACACCCAAAATCAAATGCAAACACCGGCGTTTTCGGCAAATTGCCAAGCGAGAGCGAGGGCGCGCTCGCGACCGTCGGCGAGTCGCCGGCGCTACGGGTCTTTGGCTTGTTCAGGTTAGTACAGCTCAAGTGAGTTGAACGTGAGGCGAGAAGGCTTGAAGCTCAAAATTCCACATGCAGCCGGAATGACGGCACGACGACCGGGCCGCGGTCGCGGTTATATCCGGGATTGTCGATGTGCTGCACGCCCGGAGCGGCATAGATGCCGCGCCAAACGTGGGCGGTGTAGTAAGACTCGACGATCGTCTCGCGACCATAGTTCAGATTGCCATCTCCGAGCAGAAAGCCGAGGCCGCCGAGGCGCAAGTACTCCTGATGGTCCTTCGCGATTCCGTTGGTGACGAAGGCGATGCCGGTACGGTCGTAGCGGCGATGCCACCACGCGCCACGCGCGCCCAGGCCGGTGGCGAAGGTCTGATCTACCTCGGTGTAGGCGAAGGACTCGGTTTTGCCGTTGTCCCAGCCGAAACGGGCAAAGGCGGTCAGGTTGCGCGCGAGTTCCTGTTCCAGGTTCGCGCCGAATCCGTACTTGCGCGTGATGTGCCAGGGGTGATTGGTGATGTCAGGCACAGTAACCCGGCCCTGCTCATATTGGGCGACCGCGTCGCGATAGATTCCCATGTTCGCGTAGTTGGTATAGGCCAGCAGTCGCACCACGCCGGCTTTCTTTGGAATGAAGCCGTGGCGCAGTTCGTATTCGTAGTTCTCGGCATGCACTTGCCACGGGCGCCACACAAGATCGATGCCGTTGGCGATCTTGGGCATCAGCGCTTCGGCAAAACGAAAGCCCCAGTTGCGGTCCTCGTAGTCGGCGGTGAGGCCGACGGTGTAGCCGCGCGTGTCGGCGGCATAGTCGTAAGCGCCGTTGTTGTCGGTGGTCCAGTTGATGAACTGGAGATGGGTGTCAGACCCGACGGAATTGACGTCGAAGAAATCGGGCATGCTGAACTTGCCGAAGCGGACTTCGAGCCGGCGGCGGGGCAATTCTTCAAATAGCGACAAAGCGTTGCGTCCGTTCTCGACTTTGTCTTTGCTCAGCGCAAATACCTTGTGGATCATCCCGCGCCCGAGATAGGGCGTTTTGCTCAATAACGGATTGCGCACAATATCGAGATCCGTATTCCCAGCCAGGCCGAACCCGCTTGTGAGCGCGGCGCCACCGGCTTCTTCGATATCGACCAGCAATTCGGTCGAGTCGTTCAGGCGGACTCCGGTGTAAAGCGTCAGCACACGCGACGTGGCTTTTTCATAGTTGGGGCTCAAACTGTGGGTGCCGCTGTAGAGAGCGGGAAACGGGGGATGAGTTTGAAAGATGAAATTCGCCTGGCCGGAAAGCCAGAAGCGCGTGTCCTTGAAATGGGGGAACATCGCGGGAGTATCGTCGAGGGCGGCGGAATCAGGGGGATCCGTGGGGTCCGGCGCATCGGGATTGTGGATATCGGGCGCGAGCTGGGCGTGCGTGGAAGACGATGCGGAAGCCGGTGTGCCGTTCACGGCAAGGGCTTGGGGCAACTGTGCCAAAGCCAGCTGTGCGCCCAAAGCGGCGCAAACGATCAATGCCGCGCGGAAGTTCGCGCGCGGGGAGCGGGGCGCGGGCCGGGCGGCTTTCATGATGTTGAATATGAATTTCATTTTCATTTGCATATCCGCAGCTTAGGCGCGCCCATCTGCGCGGCTCAACGCCATGGATCACCGCTGCTTGTGATATGAGTCACCCGGCAACCCCACAACGGCGGCCCGCTTTCTCGATTTCAATCCCCCGCTGGATTCAACCCGCCAAGTTAATGCCAGTCTAGCACATGATATTAACTATGGTTAATTCAATGGTGGCTGGCAGGCCGCCGGACACGTCCGTTATGGTAAGCAAATTTCGTTACAGCGAAGTTAAACCCGGTGGAGCGGCCGTCAGCGGTCGGCCGCCGACGGCGTCCAGAGCATTTGCATCCGGCAATTGTGGTTTTCATCGGTGACCACGACCCAGTTCATGCGAGGCGGCTGAAATTCCAGCCGAGCCTTTTCTCGCTGTATCCAGCGAACTTCGCAGCCCGCGGCACGCATGAGCCCGGTCGTCGTCATCGTGACGTCTTCCGCAAACAGAGCGAACGAGCACATTGTCGCTTCCTCCTTTCCGCAAAGTTCCCGCGCGCGGCTAGGGGATGGTTGAGCCGATGCAAGCGCATCGAGAGTCCGCCGATCTCTTTTGCGGCCGGACTTCGTATAGCATACCCCCCTATGGTATATTGTCAAGAATGAATGACGGGAGAAAATAGAAGCATGAAGGGAAAAACGCGGGCGATCTCCAGCGAAAAACAGAAACTGCTTTCACGCATCAAGCGCCTGGGCGGACAGATCGACGCCGTCGAACGCTCGGTAACCGCCGGCGACGAATGCGCCGACATCCTGATGCTGCTGGCCGCAATTCGCGGCGGAGTCAACAGCTTGATGGCGGAGATCCTCGAGGATCACATCCGGCTGCACATCATCCACCCGAACCGGTCCGTCGAATCTCCAGAGGAGTTGACCGAAGACCTGATTGCGCTGGTGCGGGCTTACCTGAAGTGAGGATCAAGGTGCGATGTGGCGCACCAAATACGCGGTACTGCAGGATGACGCGAAGGAGAGAGCGCTCGTGCTGCACGCAAAATGCATAGAACCGGTTTCATAAATAGGTTCCGCCTCAAGTTGTGGACTTATATCGCGGACCCGCATTGTTGTTGGCTTTTGGCATATGCTGACAACCAAGCAGTGGACTCGAATCGAACCATTTTTTCCGGTGCCGAAGCGGCGAAGGGATCGACGCGGCCGACCCTGGGTTGCGAATCGGGCGTGCGTGGAAGGCATTCTGTGGGTGCTGCGCACGGGCGCACGCTGGCGGGATCTGCCGGACAGATATCCCAGCGGATCCACCTGTTGGCGACGGTTGCGCGGTTGGGAGGAACGGGGAGTGTGGCGGCGCGCGTGGCAGCAGTTGCTCGCCGACATGGACCGGCGGCAACTGTTGGACTGGAACGAGGCTTTTCTGGACGCCACCTTCATCGTGGCGAAAAGGGGGGCGCTGAAGTGGGCAAAACCATGCGTGGCAAGGGCACGAAGTGCGTGGTGGTGGTCGACGGCGGGGGCATTCCTCTGGGAGTTCAACTCGCGAATGCCAAGCCATCGGAGCACAAGTTCGCGGAAAGCACGCTGGCGCTGATCCGCGTGCCGCGGCCGGGACGGGGTCGGCCGAGAAGCAACCCCCGGCGGGTGGTGGCCGACAAGGGATATGACAGCGACCCTTTGCGGAAGCGCCTGGGGCTGCGGCGCATCGACTTCATCGTTCCCTATCGCTGCAACAGCGTTCTGCGGCGCTACCAAGACGGACGAAAGTTGCGCCGTTACCGGCGCCGCTGGAAAGTCGAGCGCACCATCGCGTGGCTGCAGAACTTCCGCCGCGTGCAAGTGCGCTACGACCGCATTTTTTCTGTGTATCAAGGCTTCGTCCATTTGGCCTGCCTCATCATCGTGCTGAGGCATTTATGAAACCGGTTCTAGATCCTTCGCTGCGCTCAGGATGACAGGCGACCATAGTGGGGATGACAAAAGAGGTTAAGAGGATGACAGAAAAGTAAAAGGACAGCCCGGAGCCCCCCAAGGCCGTCCTGATAAACCCTCCCGGTTAGAAGGGCAACTGTGCCTACGATAGGCGTCTGACATTGCAGCAGTGTTGCGAATTGATGAAATTCCGATGAATTCACGGCGTGCCAGCCCCTCGAATTCCCGGAGCGCGCGCTGAATGAGCCTTTGCGGTCCATCGCTTACGGGGGGCCCTGTTCGCAGATCACACCCAGCTGTGATTGACCACGCTGAAGCCCCCCGGTAGCCGCTGCTATGATTGATAAATTACGACCGATTGACTGCCGAATCTGTGGAGGGTCTATGGCCCGCAAGACGGAACAATCGCGCAAATTGCAGAAACGCGCGGAACAACTGATCCCCGGAGGAGTGAACTCGCCTGTGCGCGCTTTCCGGGCGGTGGGAGGCGACCCGCTGTACATCGTTCGCGGGCAGGGCTCCCACATCTGGGATGCCGACGGCAACGAATATGTGGACTACATCGGCTCCTGGGGTCCGCTCATTCTGGGGCATGCCGCCCCGACCGTGATCGAAGCGGTGATTTCAGCGGCGCGCAGCGGCACCAGCTTTGGAGCGTCCACGCCAACCGAAGCCGACCTGGCCGAACTGGTCATTTCCGCCTTTCCGCACATGCAGAAGGTTCGCTTCGTCAGTTCGGGAACCGAGGCCACCATGTCGGCCATCCGGCTGGCTCGCGCTTACACCAAGCGCAAGTACATTGTGAAATTTGAGGGTTGCTACCACGGCCACGCCGACGCGCTGCTGGTAAAAGCCGGCTCGGGTGTGGCCACGCTGGGCATTCCAGGCTCGGCCGGCGTCCCGGAAGAATTCACGCAGTTCACGCTGGCTCTGCCATTCAACGACACGGACGCGCTCGAGCAGGTGTTCAAGAAATTCAAACATCAAATCGCCTGTGTAATCGTCGAACCGGTCGTGGGCAACATGGGATGCGTCCCCCCGGCCCGCGGATATCTCGAAGCGCTGCGCGCCGTTACTTCGCGCGACAAAGCTTTGCTGATTTTTGACGAAGTGATGACCGGCTTCCGTCTGGCTTTCGGCGGAGCGCAGGAGTTGTTTGCGATCCAGCCTGACCTCACCACCATGGGCAAAATTATAGGCGGGGGTCTGCCGGTCGGGGCCTACGGTGGCGCGAACGAAATCATGGAGTTAGTGGCTCCTCTCGGTCCGGTGTATCAGGCGGGCACGCTTTCCGGAAATCCGCTGGCTATGGCTGCCGGTTACGCGACCTTGCGCTACCTGCGTGAGCATAAAGATGTGTATGCGAAGCTCGACAAGATGGCCGGGGAAATTGTTACCGGCGTGGCCGCGGTTGCCAAGGATGCGGGCGTCTCGATGTGTCATAACCGTGTCGGCTCGATGTTTACGTGGTTTTTCACGCGCGGCCCGGTCACAGACTGGACCTCAGCCGCCAAGAGCGACACCGAAGCGTTCGGCCGCTTCTTCCGCTCCATGCTTGACAACGGAATTTACCTGCCGCCATCGCAGTTTGAAGCGGCCTTCGTCGGTGCAGCGCACACCGAACACGACGTGCAGCAGACGATGGCAGCGGCCAAGCAGGCTTTTGCGACGGTCACGGCGTAAAGAGCCCTCAGCAGTCAGCCATCAGTGGTCAGGCACGGCCTTTGGCATCGCGCTTTGCCGTCCGCTTTTTGACCAGGTGCGAATCTTTCGTATTTGACGGCGTCGTCTTGGCAGACTTCCGGGCCGCCTTCGACGTCCGCCGCGCTCCCGGCACCTTGCCGATTCGCGGGTCCCCGGCAATGATCAGGTCACAGGCTCGCAGTGCTGACTCCTCAAAGTCGGGTGCGTCGGCTGGCAGGACTTGCCAGCCCGTTACTTTCTTCCCGAGCACTTGAATCGATCGCATATTCGGAAAGTCGCGGCGAAGACTCTCATGATGCTCCGCCGTAGTGGCGAGCCACACCCCGTTGTCCCGGATTGCGTCGCGCTTGTCGCGCAGGATGAGCACGATTTTTTCCTTCACATAAACCGCGAGGCAGCCGAACATGGGGCGGGTCCAGGGCGCAAGCGGAGCGATCGCTTCAAGCGCGAACTCATGCGGGATAGCCTTGCGCCGCTTGACCCTAAAGGGTGATTCGTCAGGCGGGAGAATATCCGGTTTGCGGCGGGGCTTCGACATCAGACTTATTCAACCTTTTTCAATGGCGGAGTCAATGATATGCGGCAACTGTCGCGCGATCGCGTGTTTGACTGGCGATGCGCTTCTTATTGCGGTTCGTATCCGGGAGCGACCGCTGGAGGCAACTTGAATTCCACGCCCATCGCGTCGTTCGCCTTCGCGGTGGCCGCGAGGTCGAGATCGGCCAGCGGTATTTTGCGCGTGCGCTCATCGGCGAAGTCGAACAGCGCATCGCCGACGATTGCGTAGTTCACGACGTTGGCATGGTGTCCGTCCTTGAAAACAAGCACGGTGGCGGGTTGGGGTATGACGGGCTCTTCGGGTTGCTCGGGCCCCTCCGCCTCGGCGTCACCATCGACGTTCTCGCCGGGAGCCTCGCTGTAAGCATCGTCGCTCTCGCGCTTGCCCTTCTGCCGCCCCGCCATTCCCGGGCCAGAAACGTAAGCAGCGTCCGCAGCCATTTCGTCCGGCGCACCCTCGTCTTCTTCCGGTTCGTACCCAATCGCATAGGGAATGTAAACGGGCACGGCGACCGTTATTAAACCATCGTCGTCGTGCCGATGGTGGCGATGCCCCGCCTCAAACGGCGGCCTGTCTTCCGATGGAAAATGCGCAGGAGTCAGAAAGGAATTTGCGCAACAATTGCCCAGGAACGGCTGCAGCGCGTTCGCATATCCGTTTGGTCCGATTGAAGCCAGGTTGGCCCGGCCGCTGGCCGCAGGGTTTCCCATGATGCCGAAAGAGGTGGCCGAGGACGAAACGCCTTGAGCGTGGGCTGCCATGGGCAGACAACCGGCGAGCAAAACCGCCAGAAAAAGGGCACGCCAATAAGGTCGAGTCTTGGCCAACATAGGCAGCCTCCCAGCCTTGGCCGAGTAGCCTACCCTATTAGAACTCAATTACGGGGCAAACCTGCGTAAAAAATCGTCAATAGGGTGGCACCGTAGTGCCGCGCGGGCGGGAATACTGCATTGTCAGTAGCCGGGGTCAGGCTGCGGTAAGCGGCGCGCGCGCCGAGATCCTGCGCAGTTCCAGAATGCGATGCCGGACGTAGCCATCCTCGGTGAGGTGCGAAGATGCTACAGCCTTGCGGGTAGAAACCACCATTTGGTCGAGCGGCCGGCGGGAGGGAAAGTGCGGGTCAAGCTGCTGGCAGAATTCGCACGGCCGGCTGGATCGCGTGTCAAAGCGTTTCACGACGGCTGAATCAATGTGTTCCACGAGAGGCTCCTCGGGAGGGTGATGAATTTTCGATGTATTGTGTAGTACGGTTGCCTGCTTGCAATCTGATTCGAGCCCCAAATTTGTCGAAACGAAGTTCTACTACAGGGAGCCCATCCGCACAAGGGCTTCGTAAAGCGCTGTATTCACTCGGTTAAAATTATCCTTGCAATTAACACAACGTTAACAATTGAAAACATCGTTCTTCCGGTGACCCACGCACGCCGCCTTGTGATTTCTGGCATGATAAAGGCCAATCGTCCAAAACCAATGTTTCGCAGGAGACTTTGTGAATCGCGCCGATGCCAGCTCCCGTGTCGTGTTTTTCTTCGACGTTGACAATACGCTGGTCGACAACGATCGCATCGCCGAAGATTTGCAACGCCACCTGCAGAAGAAAGTGGGCGAGGGCGCCGAGCGCTACTGGCAAATTTTCGAACAGCTGCGCACCGAACTCGGCTATGCCGACTACCTGGGCGCGTTGCAGCGCTATCGCATCGAAATGCCGGGCGATCCGAAGCTGCTGGAAGTGTCGTATTTCATGGTGAATTACCCGTTCGCGAATCGCCTCTTTCCGGAATCGCTCGACGCGGTCGAACATGCGCGGAAGCTCGGCCTGCCGGTGATCCTCAGCGATGGCGACGTGGTTTTCCAGCCGCGCAAAGTGGACCGATCCGGTCTTTTCGACAGCTTCGAAGGCCGCGTCCTCATCTATGTGCACAAGGAGTCGGAGCTTGCCGACGTCGAGGCAAAGTATCCGGCCCGGCACTACGTGATGGTGGACGACAAGGTCCGCATCCTGACGGCGATCAAGAAGCACTGGAGCGAGCGCGTGACGACAGTGTTTCCGCGCCAGGGGCACTACGCGCTCAACGCGGCTTTGGTGGCTCAGTTCCCGAAACCCGACCTTACGCTGAGCCGGATTGGAGAGCTGCAGAACTACTCGCTGGAACAGATTCTGGAGGCGGCGAAGAAGTAGCGGGTGCGCCTATTCCGCTTTCTCGGTTTCCTCGGGCGCGCCGGCCTGCACCAGACTTTCTAGTTCGCGAGTCAGGCCTTTGCGGAGATCCTCGCTCAATTCCAGAAACCGGAAGGGCTGGAGACAGCCTTGCGTCGCCCACATCGGAAACATCACTTGCGCGCGGCTGCGCACGGTAGTCAGGCCCACGTGAAAAATGACGGTCACACGGATGCTCTCGTCGAGCGGACTTGCGAGCGAAAGCAGGCCGCCGTTGGTTGAGAGCTGGTTCAGGCGGGCGCGGATTTGACGGCCGTTCTCGAGCAGTACGAGCGCGAGGATCGAGCCGCCGAGCCTGACACGCGCTCCGCGTTGTTTTTGCCGGATGCTGGCTGTCCCTGCCATACTCGTCGCCAGTATCGCACTCCCGGTACCCGCGCGGGAGATTACCAAAGTCCTCAGCTCTGTTTGTATGTCTGAGTTGCTCTGCCCCCTTCATGCGAAGTCACGGGAGCACCGGATCGCGACCCTCGACGGTGGCCCGAACCAGTTCCAGCAGCCCGCAACAACCTTGTCGGGAAGTTGGTCGTGCGTCAGGCTCTCGCACAGAGCGGTCATATCCACGAGTCGCGCCCGCCGCCGCCATTCCGGAGGCACCGCGCCACCGGCGTCCAAGTAACCTTTGGAAAAATGCGGTTCCGCTACAGAATGGACGCTGTTTTCGTAACGGAGAAAATGCCCGAGGTCGGCCAGCGGAGAGCCGGAAATGGCGAACTCCCAATCCAGAACAGCCACCACCGGCCATCGCCCGTTTTTTTCTCGCACCAGCAAGTTGCGTTTTCCGAAGTCTCCGTGGACGAGGCACGCCTGGCGATCCAATTCCCCGAGCATCGCCGCCGAGGACCATACCAAGGCATGAGTGCGATCCCGCAACTCAGCGGCCATGCGCAGCTTCAGGTTCGCCGACTCAAGGCACCGATCGACAAAGCGCGGCGTCGGGTCGGCTCCCTCCAACAACGGCGCTGCCACGGTTGGTCCCGGCGCCAGCCATCCTGATTTCGCAAATGTGAAACGGCCGATCGTTGCCAGCGTTTCCCCGGCCGAACAGGCCGCCTGAGCGATGGCGCCGCGATCTCCGCGGCGGTTCAATTCATGGAAGGTAATGCCCTCAACATGGCGGATCAAAGCAAAAGGAGGCGATTCGTCTAAACCAGCGGGCTCCGCATGGATGACATCGGCGACAGGAACCGACCCAGCGACCAGCCGAATCAGGTCGACTTCCTTTTGGCAAAGCGAAGGATCGTGCTCGTAGACCCGCAATACAATCCACTCGTCATTGCTGTCGAGTTGGACTTTGAAATTGGCGTTGCGAAAACCACTGGCGAGAGGCTCTATCGCGGTAACGTGACTGCGCGGAAATGCGGTGCGCACCAGTCGCTCCAGGGCTGCCGCGGACGGAGCGCTGCGCGCCTCGGCTCGAACCCAACGCGCTTCTTCGGGTGCGCCGGGAATCATACGTTCCTGCCTAGTGGTATGCCCTCCAGAAGAAGTACGCAGTCATCCCTGTTCCCACCGCGATCACAAAAGCGCGAATCCAGGCCTGCGGAAGTTTTAGCGCATAGTGGGCTCCGAGGTAGCCCCCCAAAATCGCGCCCGCGATCATCACCGCGCCCTGCTTCCACACGACGGCTCCGGCAACCACGAAGGTGATGACGGCAACGCCGTTGATGATGCCCCCGAGCACGACCTTCAGCGCGTTCATGGCGTGAATGTCGGTCATGCCGACGATGGCGAGCATCGCCAGATTCAGAATGCCGACCCCGCCGCCGAAATAGCCTCCGTAGACGGCGACCACCAGTTCAAACACCGAGGCGAAGACGAGCGCTGACGTTGAAATATCGGCCGCGAGTCCATCGTGCGAACGCGCCAGCCGTCCGCCGAACAGAAACAGCAGCGTCGCGCCCAGCATCAGCCAGGGCAGCACGCGCAGAAAAGTTTGCGGAGGCGTGTGCAGCAGGAGGTAGGCGCCGGCAATTCCGCCGATCAGACTGGTGACGGCGAGCGGAATCATCACGCGCCGCGACAGGTCGAGGTGCTTGCGATAAGCGCCGGTGCTGGCCGTGACTCCGACCCAGAGCGCGACCGTATTAGTGGCGTTGGCCGCAATCGGCGCGACCCCGGTAAACAGCAACGCCGGAAAGGCAATAAAACTGCCGCCGCCCGCCACGGCGTTGAGCGCGCCCCCGAGCGCGCCCGCGAAAAACAGAAAGATGACGGTCTGGAGAGCCAAGTATCAGGTTTATCACAAAGGCTGCAAAAAACGCAGTCAGGATGAAGCCGGCCCAGCCCGTTCCATCGTCACCGGCGCCATGGCGATTCGTGGGCCTTAACATCTTCGTGCTCAGTCACTTCCCATCTGTGACAGAAGTCATAGCGGCCTGTGACGTCATGGCCTAGTCTGGACTTTGGTGAGGAGCAAGCCGGAATCGGCAAGGATCAGGAAGAGTGACATGGCAACGCAAGCGCAAAGCGAAATCGTTCCGGAAGTTCAGCAGAGCATTCTAATTCCGCCGAGTTCGGCAATTCCGGGTTCAGCGATCCTGGGTTCAACGATCGAGGACCGGCCGAAACCGGCCGCCAAGCCGAAGAAGAAACTCATTCGCCGCACCGATCGCGATTATTCGCAGATCACGCGCCGCGGTTTTCAAGCTGCGTTCTTCTTGCTGAACATTTGGATCGGCGCAATTTTTTATTTTTGGGTTCGCCAGTTTGAGCCGGGTGGTGCAACAACCTCCTTGCAACGCCCGGCCGGAGTCGAGGGCTGGCTGCCGATCGCCGGCCTGATGAACCTGCGCTATTTCGTGCTGTCGCATCATGTGCCGACGCTGCATCCGGCGGGAATGTTTCTGCTGATCACCTTTCTGGCGATCTCATTTCTCTTTCGCAAAGCGTTTTGCAGCTGGCTGTGCCCGGTGGGAACGATTTCCGAATACCTGTGGCGTGCGGGGCAAAAGCTTTTTCACCGCAATTTTCATCTGCCCCGCTGGCTCGATCTCGGCCTGCGCAGCCTCAAGTATCTTCTGCTCGGATTCTTCGTCTGGGCGGTCAGTTCGATGGCGGTCGATGAACTGGCGTCGTTCATGAACACCCCGTACGGCATCATCGCCGACGTGAAGATGCTGAACTTCTTCCGCCACCTGAGCGAGACGGGCGCAATCGTTCTCGGCGTGCTGGTCGTTGCGTCGCTATGCATCCAGAATTTCTGGTGCCGGTTTCTCTGCCCCTACGGCGCCCTGCTCGGGATTGTTTCGCTCGCCAGCCCGACGCGCATTCGCCGCAACGCGGAAAGCTGCATCGATTGCGCCAAGTGCGCCAAGGCGTGCCCGTCGGCGCTTCCGGTCGATAAACTCGTGACGATCAAATCGGCGGAGTGCACCGGCTGCCTGGAGTGCGTCGCGGTCTGCCCGGCGAAAGATACGCTGAGCCTGGCCCTGCCACAAGTCGTCGGCCACATGATCCCGGGAAGCGTGCTCCCCGGAAAAACGAGTTCCGCACCGAAGGCGCCGAGAGTGCCAGTGTGGGCGATGGCGGCCGCAATCGCCGCGCTGTTCTTTGGAATTGTCGGATTTGCGAAGACCGCCGGCTACTGGGATTCGCACGTGCCGCGCGCCGTATATCAGCAACTGGTACCGCACGCCGATGAGGCGCGCCATCCGATGCCGGGCGAGGACAACTGAGGGACTGGCCTCTTTGAACCTTCAGGCCATGGGAGTTTTTCAACTGCCACTCTCGATTACACTCAGAATCCACCCGATTCCTTGATCTACTCCACCAAGATCCGTCTCAGTGCGCCAGCCCGGCGTCATACATCGCGCCGTAGTGCAGATACTGCGCGATCGGGTCCTCGGGATAGCTGATTTCTACCTTCTCCACTTCTCCTTTTTTGTCGAAACTCGCCGTCAGGTGCGCGTTGACGCCGGCAAAATATGTCGGCAAGTCGAGCTTCTTATACCGCGCCACCACCTGGTCGCGCAGCGCCGGATCGAAATGAACCCCATATTTTTCGACTAGCGCCTTGATGGCGTCGTAATCGCCTTCGGCCTTGATGCGCATCAGTTCGGCCAGTAGCATGCCCACACCCTTGCGCATCTTTTCATAGTCGGCCACGCGCACGTAGGTTTTGCCGTCGCGGTCAAACTGCTCGATCGAACCGGGGACCTGGTCGGTAATGTAATGCGCTATCAACTGGCGGTCACGCTCGTGGTCTTCTTCGATGGTGTCGCCATGCGGAATGCGGCGCAGTTGCGTTAACGCCACCGACGCCGCGTTGTAATACATCGCCTTGGCTACTTCCTCCTGATCGGTAACCAGGCCCAGTTCCTTGAGCTTGGGGTCCCAGATGTTCCAGAGCGCCATCAGATCGGCGCGAGCTTCTTCGAGCGTCGAAAAATACTCTTTTAAGAACCGCTGCGGCGATCCCTGCACGCGGTCGCTCAGCTTTCCCGAGCCGTGGCCGATCACCTCATGCTGGGCGACCAGCAGACTCTGTGCCTGCTGGCCATATTTCTGATCGCGTTCGACGGTGGCCTGGTCGGGCGCGAACTCGGCAGCCAGCGTCTTTCCGCCTGCGGCGTTCAGCGCGCGGCTGCTGCCGGTGAAGAGAAAATTCTTCGACCCATATTTTTCGTGGATCTCGTCTTCGTTCGGCAAATTGTCGCCGATGGTGGTGACGCTGAAGTCGCCGCTCTCGATCAGAGTTTCGACCGCCTTCACCACCGGCGGCTTGAACGAGGTGCGCCGGTACTGGTCGAGCCACGGCGCTTTCGCTTCGAAATACGCCGCGTTTTCGGCCAGCTTGGTGATGGCTGCCGTCACCGGCTTGTCGGTGATGGTGACAAAGCTCTGCGAACTCCCTTTCGCCCCGCGCGCGTCGCGATAGACCTCGATAAACCCGCTGTCGAAATCGACGGTCGCGTCGTTCTGCACCCACGCGATTCCAAAGGCGAGCCACTCGGCGTAATCGCCCGTCTGGTAGTGGCGAATGAGATGGCCGATGGCCTCCGCCTGCTGCGGGTCAGCATGGGCGCGGGCCTTCTCCAGGCAGTCATCCGCCTTCTTCAAGAATGTGGCATACAACCCCGGAGCAATTTTTCCGTCGGGCGTGCCGGCGCGATAGACGAGTTCGGCGAGCTTGCCATCCGCGCCGCGAACGACGCGGGAGTTAAGCGCATATTTGTCCTGAAAGCCCTTGAGATCTTCGAGACTCAGACCCGGGTAGAAAGTATTGGAGCTGGCCTGGATGACGTCTTTTCCGCCCGCCGGGCTCTTGGCAACTTCCATGGGCTCGAAGGCCGGGTCAAACAGCGAGGCGCGCAGATCGGCGAGTTCGCGTTTCACGTCGGCCTCGGTTTTTAGCGGCGCGAGATCGGCATAAGACGTGCGGAAGCCGCCGTTGTGGTGCGCCGATGAGGCAGCCACAACCAGCTCTTCAAACGTGAAGCCGGGCACGAATTTCTGCGACGTGATGTCGTTATGGTTGCCGCGGTTCGCCCAGAAAAGCTTGGCGTAATCGGCAATTTTCGCGCGTGTCGCGGGGTCGATTCCCTTGTCGTGCGCCAGGATTTCTTCGAGCATGCGCTTCTGCCGCAGACCGTAGGAGGAGAACTGGTCGTAGATGATCGGGTCAATGGCGATCGACGCCTGAACCAGCCAGTAGGCAAGGGCCTGCTGGCGCGGGGTGAGCGCCTCGAAGCTCGGTGCGCGCAGGCGTAGAAAAGCCGTGTCGCCGACGCGGTCAATCACGACTTTCTCGGCGGAGTTGCCCGCGACGGGGGGCTGGCCAAAGGCGGCAACCGCCAACAGCACAAGGGCGAATGAAATCGGCTTCAGACAATAAAAGAAAGTTGCCTTCACGGTAAGTCTCCTTCGGCCCTGGGCGGACCGCACCAAACTGGGCAGGCTATCACAATCGCCCGCTACCGGTCGGTGCGCGTCGCCGCAGAAATAGCGGCCCTCGGCTGACCTGGACGGCAATCCGCGCGTTTTTCGGTGTTAGAATCAAGCTTGGGGATTGCCTCGGAACGATGCTTCCTGACATAGAAAAACTGCTCGAACTCCAGGTGGCGGATCAGGAGATCCGCAAGCTGCACGAGGAGATCGCCGAGCTGCCCAAACGCATTGCGGCGATCGAGCAGAAGCTCGCCGGCACCAGGGCCCAGCTCGAAAAGGCCCGCACCGCCGCCAAAGCGGACGAAGCTAACAAAAAGAAGTTCGAGTCTGCCATCAAGGACCTGCAAGGCAAAATTTCCAAGTACCGCGACCAGTCACTCGACGTAAAAACCAACGACCAGTACAAGGCCCTGCTGCACGAGATCCAGTTCGCCGAGCAGGAGATCCGCATCAACGAGGACCGCATCCTGGAAGTGATGGTCAACGTCGAGGTTCGCGAAAAGGAAGTCAAAGCCGCCGAAGCCGAACTGAAGGCCGAGACGGCCGAGATCGAGAAAGAAAAAGAGGACACGCGCCGCGTCACGGCCGAAGATCAGAAAAAACTTGCCGAATGGAACGCCAAGCGTGATGCCCTGCGGCAAGGCATTGAAGCCGATCTGCTGCGCCGCTATGAACGGGTGATGAAGTTTCGCGGCAGCGGCCTGGCCGAGGTGCGCGACCACAAGTGCATGGGCTGCCAGGTCATGTTGCGTCCGCAGACGCACAATGAGGTCAGCATTGGCGAGCACATCGTCTTCTGCGATTCCTGCCAGCGCGTGCTCTATTTCGATCCGGCGAATGAGCCCAAACCCGAAGAAGTGGCCGAGCAAGCGCACGCCCGCCGGCGTCCGCGCCCCAAGGCTGACGCCCCGCAAGCCTGGTTTTATCGTCCCGATTACGGCGAGGCCGGGGAAGTGCTCCTTGTATTCACGAACGCCAATGGCTCAGCGACCCGCTCCATCTTCGACCTGCACTCGGGCCGCCAGCTCGGAGACGCACTCAACCGCGAAGGCAACTACCGCCAGGCGTTTCCCGAAGATTTGACCGACACCGCCATCCGGCTGAATGGCCACTGGGACGAAGACGAAATGCTCGAGTGGGGCACGGAGATAACGAGCGCCGCCCTCGACGTTCTGAACGGCGATCTGCGTGCCGCCCAGCGCGAACACCACAAAACTCACAAAGAGCATCCCCACGCTCCAGCCGAACATTCCGCCGCCAGCTAAGCGCTCTGTGGTGTGAACTTTTTCTTCGGCAATGAATCAGGGCTTCTGCTGCTTGCCCGCGTATGGATTCTTATAGCGGAGCACGTTGCTCAAATTCTTGCCGCGGATGATCCCCGCCGAGTGGTACGCCAGACCCCAGGAATCGATCGAGGACATGTCTGGAAAGATGCAGGCTTCAAGCACCGTATCGATCGAATCGGATTTCTGTACCCAGCCGCCTCCGTTCAGATTGATTCCGCCGAACAGGTCCGTTCCGCCGAGCAGGGAGCAATAGCATGACGCTGGATTGCCATTGCAACTTCCCGGCTTCACCTTTGCATAGTAGGCCAGCGCTGCCAAACTCGGCTTCTCGGTATAGAGCGTCGAGAGCAACACGTGAATCCGCGAGCCGTCTTTCTTCAGCGTAAATTTGCAGAACGCGCGGTCCCCGGAGAGCGCAAACCAGTTCGGCTCATTATCGTTGGTGTTGTAGTAGGGCTTGCGAATGACGACCTCGCCGCCCTTGCTTACGCAATAGGCCGCGGCCGCGGACTGGCCGCTCTCAGCTTGCGCGTCATCCTGCGCGGGCACCTTCGGTTCATTGCCTGCTTGCACTGGTTGAATGGCGGGAATAAACACCGCGACGGCGAACGCGATACAAATCACAACAATAATCGGGCGCTTCATAGGGCCTCCTGGAAGACAACGAAACGCGGCTTCCACGGAGGGAAGTCGAGGGTGGAAGCGTAGCACAAGAATGTGCTTGCCTCTACAGGTTTGCGGCGTTTTCGCCAAAAGCGGCAAATGGCCTGCCGCCCGCCGTGATTGCTTCCGCCGCGCCAAACGGCGCTTCCTCCAGCGCAATCTGCGGTAAGATACCCGGCAAGGGGTGACTTATGTCTGAAGGTCCACTTCTCTCCACGTCGCGACGTTCTTTTCTGGGCGTGTCGGCGGCCGCATCCGCCGCCCTCGCGCTGCGCATTGTCACTGAGCCGATGTTGGCCCACGCCGCCCGCCACCTGATCCATGAAGGCGTGATGATCGATGCTAACGAGAATCCGCTCGGGCCCTGCGCCGCCGCCCGCGAGGCTATCATCGCCATCGCTCCCCAGGGCGGACGCTACTCCGACTGGCTGACCGAAGAGCTGACCAATCAACTGGCGCAACTCGAAGGCGTCAAGCCCGAATACATCCACCTCTATCCCGGATCGACCGAGCCCCTGCATCACGCCGTCGCCGCCTTCACCTCGTCCGAGCGTACCTACGTGACCGCCGACCCCGGCTACGAAGCCGGCATGTTTGCTGCCGAAGGGGTAAAGGCACGCGTCGTAAGGGTGCCGCTCACCAAGGATTACGCGCACGACGTTCGCGCCATGCTCGCCGCTCCCGACGCCGGCCTCTTCTATATATGTACGCCCAACAATCCCACCGGCACGCTCACCAGCCACTCCGATATCGAGTTCCTGGTTGCGAACAAGCCCAAGGATTCCGTCGTGATGGTCGATGAGGCCTACATCCACTTCTCGGACGCGCCGTCCACGCTGGACATGGTCAAGGCCGACAAGGATGTGCTCGTCCTGCGCACATTTTCGAAGATCTACGGCATGGCTGGCTTGCGCTGTGGCGCGGTTTTCGGCCGGCCCGATCTGATCGAAAAGGTTGGAAAATATGGCGGCTTCAACTTTATGCCGATCACCGCGCTGGTCGCGGCTTCCGCCAGCCTGAAAGACGCGCAACTTGTGCCCGAGCGCAAGCGCATCAACTCGGAAATCCGCGCGAGCGTCTTCGCCTGGCTCGACCGCAACGGATATTCCTACGTTCCGTCGCATTCGAACTGCTTCATGCTCGACACGAAGCGCAACGGCAAAGATGTGATCGAGGCTATGGCCGCGCAACACGTTCATATCGGACGCATCTGGCCCGTCTGGCCCACCCACGTGCGCATCACCGTAGGCACCGCGACGGAAATGGATCAGTTCCAGGCGGCGCTGAAGAAGGTCATGACGGGCGCAGTGACGGCGAGTATTTCGTCCGCACGCCCAATGCGAAAGCTGCGGAACGGCGAGCTTCCGCGTCGCGCCTAAGGCCGCTCGTCATCCTGAGCGAAACGACCATCGTAGCCAACGTCCTGCATGTGGGCAGCATGTAACATCGCTTCATGCCGAAAAATCCTGCCAGTCGTGCTCGTGAGGGGACCGGGCTCAGCCCAGTTCAAGCGGAGCGCAGCTTCGCCCCCGTCGTAACCGTTTCCCCCCGCGGCGTCGCCCGCCTCAAGTCCGGACATCCCTGGGTCTATCGCTCCGACATTGCAGCCGCGGACGGCGTCGCACCCGGCGCGATAGTCCGCGTTGCCGACTCGCGCGGAAAAGTTCTGGGCACCGCCCTCTACAGCTCTTCGTCGCAGATCGCCATCCGCATGATCGCCAAAAGCGAGGCCGAGATAACCGATCTGCCGGCGCTCATCGCCGACCGCATCCGCGCCGCCATCGCCTACCGAAAACAGATTGTCTCTGAGACCGATGCCTGGCGCGTGGTCTTCAGCGAAGCCGACTTTCTCCCCGGCCTGATTATTGACCGCTACAACGACGTGCTCTCGGTCCAGATCCTCACGCAGGCCATGGACGCCGAGGCCGTCCGCGGGGCCGTGATCGCAACCCTCGTGGAAGAATTCCGGCCCTCCGGAATCATGGAGCGCGTTGACCCGCGCATTCGCGAACTGGAGCAATTGCCGCCGCGCCCGTCAGGCCTGCTGTGGGGAAAAAAGAGTTCGACGATCATCACTATGAACGGCGCAGCGGGAAATGGCGTCCGCTTCCACTACGACGGCCTCGAAGGCCAGAAGACCGGCGCTTTCCTCGATCAGCGCGAAAACTATGCCGTCGCCGCTCATTACGCCCACGGGGAAGCGCTCGACATGTTCTGCTATCAGGGAGGCTTCGCCCTGCATCTGGCCCCGAAGTGTTCCCACGTTACCGGCGTCGACAGTTCCCGGCCGGCGCTCGAAATGGCCGAGAAGAACGCCGCGCTCAATGGCCACGAACTCGAATGGATCGAGGCTAACGCCTTCGACCTGCTGCGCGACTACGCCACCGCCGGCCACCGCTATGACACCGTCATCCTCGATCCGCCCGCGTTTGCCAAGACCAAACGCGATCTCGACAAAGCTCGCAGCGGCTACAAGGAACTCAACCTTCGCGCCCTCAAAATGCTCAACCCGGGCGGGATCCTCGTCACCTGCTCGTGTTCGTTCCACGTGAGCGCCGCGGACTTCCTCGAAGTCGTCGCCGATGCCGCCATCGACGCCCACAAAACTCTTCGTTCGTTGGAGAACCGCGCCCAAGCCAAAGACCATCCAATCCTCCTCAATGCACCTGAAACCTCCTATCTTAAGTGCCTGATATTCAATGTAAGTAACTGAAAAATAGACGCATATTAATATTTGACAAAATGTCACTCATATTTTATCATCTGCTTACGCTAACGATAAGCGCAGGGAGCAATCGCGCTCCAACCATATTTCCAAGCAGGAGGATTTTGTAGCCATGACCATGATTACCCGTTGGGATCCATTTCGTGAATACGTGACCCTGCAGGACCGCATGAATCGCTTGTTCCGCGAGCCTCGTGGGCCGGAAGGACAAGATGAATCTCTGACCACGACGGCATTTGCGCCGCCGGTGGATGTCTACGAAGACGAGCACAACATCACATTGAAGATCGAAGTGCCCGGCATCGACGAGAAGGACATTGACGTCCGGGTCGAGAACAACACGCTGACGGTGCACGGCGAGCGCAAGTTCGAAAAGGAAGAGAAAGAAGAGAACTTCCGCCGCGTCGAGCGCCAGTACGGCAGCTTCACCCGCACCTTCACGCTGCCCACAACCGTTGACCCGGAGAAGATCCAGGCCAACTACGACAAGGGCGTGCTGAAGATCGAACTGGCGAAGAAAGCCGAAGCCAAGCCGAAGCAGATCAAAGTAAACGTTGGCAGCACCAAGACGCTGGAAGGCAAAGAGCCCAAGAGCGCCAGCAAAGCCGCGTAACCTGTGTGGGGCGGGCGCCCTCGCCCGCCAGCCGAGCGAGGCTCGGCAAGTTTTGGCGGGAGGTGCAGGATTTGCGCCTCCCGTTTTTGTTTTGACATCCAAATAATCTGTCATTCTGAGCGGAGCCAAGGACATGCGCATTTTCTTCGGCGATCTAATTGCCCAGGTCGTCGGCTGCGCTCAAAATGAAATCAGAGGAGCAACCCCATGGCAATCCGTTGGGATAAATTCACTGTCAAAGCGCAGGAAGCCGTCCAGCGCGCGAACGAACTCGCCTCCGAGCACGGCAACCCAGAGCTTTTGCCGATTCACCTGCTCGCCGCGCTCGTCGAGGACAAGGAAGGCATCGTCGCGCCCGTTCTCGAGAAAATCGGTATTGGCCCGCAAGCCGTTCTCACCGAGATTTACAAGGAAATCGAAAAGTTGCCCAAAGTGTCGGGCAGCGGAGCAAACCAGGCGGCGCTGTCGTCGCAGGTGAATCAGCTGTTGGACAAGTCGTTCAAGGAAGCTGACTCGTTCAAAGACGAATACGTTTCGACCGAGCACCTGCTGCTCGCCATTACCAGCTTGAAGCGGGACCCGGCGCAGGAACTTCTGGCGCGCCACGGCGCCACGCACGACGCCATACTCAAAGCGCTGACGTCTGTCCGTGGATCGCAGCGCATCACCGATCAGAATCCCGAAGGAAAATACCAGGCGCTCGAACGCTACGCCCGCGATCTGAATGAGCAGGCCCGGCGCGGCAAGCTCGATCCCGTCATTGGCCGCGATGAAGAAATCCGCCGCGTGGTGCAGGTGCTATCGCGCCGCACGAAAAATAATCCCGTGCTGATCGGCGAGCCGGGAGTCGGCAAGACGGCTATCGTCGAAGGCCTTGCCCAGCGCATCATTTCGGGCGATGTGCCCGAAGCCTGAAGAACAAGCGCGTCGTCTCGCTCGATCTGGGAGCGATGCTGGCCGGCGCAAAGTATCGCGGCGAGTTCGAAGATCGCCTTAAAGCTGTCCTGAAAGAAATCGGAGATGCGCAGGGCCAGATCATTCTCTTCATCGACGAACTGCACACGCTGGTCGGCGCAGGCGCAGCCGAAGGCGCGATTGACGCCTCCAACATGCTGAAGCCCGCGCTCGCACGCGGCGAACTGCGCGCCATCGGCGCGACCACGCTGAACGAATACCGCAAGTACATCGAAAAAGACGCCGCCCTTGAACGCCGCTTCCAAATCGTCTTCGTCGGCGAACCGAACGTCGAGGACACCATCGCCATTCTGCGCGGCCTGAAAGAAAGATACGAAGTGCACCATGGCGTGCGCATCAAGGATTCGGCCATCGTGGCGGCAGCGACGCTTTCGCACCGCTATATTTCCGACCGTTTTCTCCCCGACAAGGCCATCGACCTGATTGACGAAGCAGCCGCCTCGCTCCGCATCCAGATCGATTCCATGCCGACGGAGATCGATCAGCTGGAGCGCCGCGCCACGCAGCTCGAAATCGAAAAGCAGGCGCTCAAGAAAGAAGACGACGCGAACTCGAAAGAGCGTCTGGCGGTGGTCGAGAAAGAACTCGCCGGAATTCGCGAGAAATCGAACGCGCTCAAGGCCAGGTGGAAGCAGGAAAAAGATGTGATCGCCAAAGCGCGCGCGCTGAAGGAGAAGCTCGAGCAGCTTAAGCTTGAAGAGCAAGCCGAAGAGCGCAAAGGCAACCTGGAGCGCGTAGCGCAGATCCGCTATGGCCTGATCCGGCAGACGGAAGAGGACCTGAAGAAAATCACGGAACAGATGGACGGCAACTCTGGGAAGGCAGCGGGCGCGGGCGCCCCCACACGTGCGCGCATGCTGAAAGAAGAAGTCGACGAGGAGGACGTGGCTCGCATCGTCTCCAAGTGGACGGGTATTCCGGTCTCCAAGATGCTCGAAGGCGAAGTCAAGAAACTGGTCAACATGGAAGATCGGCTGCGGCTCCGCGTCATCGGCCAGGACGAAGCGCTGGAGCGCGTGTCGAACGCGATTCGCCGTTCGCGCGCCGGCCTGAGCGATCCGAAGCGGCCGATCGGCTCTTTCATTTTTCTGGGGCCGACTGGAGTTGGCAAAACGGAACTGGCGCGCGCGCTGGCTGAGTTCCTGTTCGACGACGAACGTGCCATGCTCCGCATCGATATGTCCGAATACATGGAGAAGCACGCCGTGTCGCGGCTGATTGGCGCGCCCCCGGGGTACGTCGGCTACGAAGAGGGCGGACAACTCACCGAGCAAATCCGGCGACGGCCTTACGCGGTTGTGCTCTTCGACGAAATCGAGAAGGCGCACCCCGACGTATTCAACGTGCTGTTGCAGATCATGGGTGACGGCCGGCTCACGGACGGCAAGGGCCGCACCGTCGATTTCAAGAACAGCGTCATTATCATGACCTCGAACCTGGGGTCGTCGTATTTGCAGGCGGAGAATATCCGTTCGGAGGAGTCTTTCGAGCGGGCGTCGAAGCAGGTACTCGACGCGCTGCACGGCCACTTCAAGCCCGAGTTCCTGAACCGCGTGGACGATGTGATCATCTTCCGTCCGCTGGGCAAGGAACAGTTGGTCAAGATCGTCGAGCTGCGCCTGGAGGACTTGCGCCGCCTGCTAGCCGACCGCAAGATTTCACTCGAACTGACGGACGCGGCGAAAGAGTTGCTCTTTACCGAAGGCTACGACCCGAACTTCGGAGCGCGGCCGCTGAAGCGGGCCATCCAGAAACTGGTACAGGACCCGCTGGCCATGAAGATCCTGGATGGCGAGGTGCTGCACGGCGACCACGTCATTGTGGATGCCGACAAGAAGGCAGCCAAGATGACGTTCAAGGTGAGCAAGCGGGTTGGGGAGAAAGAACCCACGCCGGCGAAGAAGTAAGGCGCTGCCGGGGCGAAGTTTTCCACGTGGAACGGGGTGAAAATGTGCAAAATGTTCCGCGTGGAACGTTTTGTGCATATATAAGTGTACGTATATAAATATCTGCAAATATTCCGTACACTCCAGAAAGAAAACGGGTTGCTGGCCCGGGGACGTCGTAATGTACTTTTTTCCCCGAAGGAGACCGCGTCGCCCCAAGCGGGCACATCCATCATCTAAATCTGGGCCACGAGGATCAGTAATTTACTCGCGATTACCAACCCATCTGGCGCATCCGCTCAACGATGAGTGCGCTGTAGTTGTTCATCCGCTCGGGCCGCCGCTTCAGGGGAGCCGGCAGGATCGCGGCGAGCCGTGCCGCGCGTTGCCGGTCAATATTCCGGGCGGCGGTTCCGTCGTAGTATCGACACGCCGGCTCTGCTCCGTAAATACCAGGCCCCCATTCAACCACGTTGAGATAGATCTCCAGAATGCGCCGCTTGCCCAGGACCGATTCGGCCACCGGTACCAGGGTGAACTCCGCACCCTTGCGGAGGACAGAGCGGCCCGTTCCGAAAAATAGGTTCTTTACAAGTTGCTGCGTAATCGTGGAAGCTCCGCGACTGCGGCCGCCTTCCAAATCGTCTTCGGCAGCGATTTGGATCTGTTGCCAATCGAACCCATGGTGCTGGTAGAAGCGCGCGTCCTCCGCGGCGATAACAGCGTGCTGGAGATCGGGCGAAATCTGGCTGAGGGGAATGAATTGGTAGCGTTCGTGATACGGAGCGTGGCGAGTCCAGGCCTGCAAGCGACGCTGGATGTGCACCGCAGTGGTCGGTGGGTCGATCCACCGGGCGGCCAGAAGGATCAACGCGGCAAACAACCAAAGAAGCGCCACTCCGATGACAAGCCATCGGACAAAGGATCGGAGAGAACCCTTGCGAAGCGGCGTCTTGCGGTGTGTGTCTGGCTTTTCAGTCACATCTCAGAATAATAGCCTCGGCAACCCAGAAAGAATGCCGCCTCCACGGACGGGGTAACACAAGTGAGCGAGTTTTCTACCACAAAAAAAGCGCAAGGGTGGGGCGGCCTCGCAGCCTCAGTCGGAGAGATTTTCATGTGGGCCAGTCCTCTCAGACCATCAGCGTGATCGCGGGAACGGGCGGTGGGCAGGACTGCGGAACTGTCTCGAGGGCATCCAGCCAGGAACGGATGGCCACGCGAAGGGGTGCGACCACAATCCCGGCGAAGACCTCCGGGTACCCGTCCAGGCGACCGAGGGCCGATCGCAGAAGCGAAATGGTTCCCGCGCAGTTGCCACGCTGAAAATGGTGGAACGAAGCGGCCACCTGAATCAGTCCCTGCAAGAAAGTTTTCTCCGGTTCTTGCGCCTTGAGCCACACCGCTTCCCAGTGTTCGTGGGCTTCGAAGAACGCGCCGGAATGAAAACAGCGCAGGCCTTCGAATAGATCTCCCTGAGTCCAGTCGAGTGGCATACAAGAGAATATGAGGCTGTTTCTGGCCGCGTCGAATCTTACCAGAACTCATTACGGAGGCTGCCATGCGATGCAAAATCCCCACCCTAACGTCGCAAGAAACGCGACGTTAGGATGGGGCACCCTCGGGTCTTCTGAGAGCTGAACAGCTTCGAGCTGCTGTCGATTGCTATTCCGGCGAATGCAGCACGCGGAACGTGGTTCCTCCGTTGGACCAGACGAGCACGAGCACGTTCTGGCCTTTGGGAACGCCGCCCAGAGCTTCTGCTACATCGGAGGCGGACTTCATCGGCTTGCGGTCGACTTCCATAATAACGTCGCCGCGGCCGATTCCTGCGTTATCCGCGGGACTTCCGGGCACAACGTCGTTCACTACGGCGCCATGAACGGAATTCGATACCTGGAGCTGATCGCGCAGATCGGAAGTCAGGTCGGCGACATTCAGTCCCCAGCGGCCTTTGTGTGCGGTGTCCGCGGTTTCGGACCCGTTCTTTCGGCCAAGTTCTTCGAGGGTCACGGGAACGCTGACCGCCTTATCATCCCGCATCACTTCGAGATGAATTGTGTCGCCGGGCTGTTTTTGCCCGACCAGCATCTGGAGCTCACCAGCATCGGTGACGGGCTTGCCGTCGAGTTGGGTGATCACATCGCCGGTCTTGATGCCCGCCTTCGCGCCCGGAGACTCGGGCTGCACGTCGCTGACGAGCGCGCCCGCAGCCTTGTTCAAGTGGAAGAACCGGGCGTTGTCGGGGGTGACGTCGCTGATCTGAACTCCGATGAAGCCGTGCGTAACCTTGCCGAAGCGGATCAGCTTGTCGACGGTCGGCTCGACGATCTGCGCCGGAATGGCAAAGCCCATCCCCGAGAATGAACCGGAACTCGAGACGAGGAACGTGTTGATGCCGATGAGTTCGCCGCGTGCATCGACCAGCGCCCCGCCGGAGTTGCCGGGATTGATGGCAGCGTCGGTCTGGATGAACTCGCCAGGCTTGCGGCGATCGCTCGCGTCGGGATTGGCTCGATTGAGCGCGCTGATGATGCCGCGCGTCACCGTGAACTGGAATCCGTAGGGATTGCCGAAGGCCAGCACGGTTTGTCCGGGACGCAGATTGGCCGAATTGCCCCACGGCACGCTCGGGAGATTTGTGCCGTTGACCTTGATGACCGCAAGGTCGGTGAGCGGATCGGCGCCGATGAGCTTCGCCGGCATGACTTCTTTGTTGCTCATGGTGACGCGGATGTCGGTTGCGCCCTCGATGACATGGTTGTTGGTGACGATGTAGCCGTCGGGCGAAATGATGACGCCGCTGCCGAGACCGTGCTCAACACGGTTTTGCGGCTGCATCTGGAAACGGAATTGACGGCCGTTTTGGCCGCCGCCAAATGGACTGCCCGGACCAAAAAATTGTTGCATGTCGGGCATACCATTCTCCTCCGCCTGCTCTTTGCCCTTGGAAGTTACGGTCACGTTGACGACGGCCGGAGTGACGCGCGCGGCTAAGGTTTCCATGGCGCGATCGAGAGAGAGCAGCGCGGCCACACTGTTGTCGTCAAGAGCGGCGGCAGCGGGTTTGGGAGGGGCGACGGAGGATGATGCCGCCCGGGCCGACTCGGCAAAGTGAAACGTTGCGAGAGCGCCGACGACTGCGCTTGCAAGAACGGCGACGGCAGTGCGCCGGGCGATGGTTGACTTCAAGTTTTGAACCCACATCTTCATTTTCGTATCTCCTTTTACAACTAAATATCTAGTTGGTGTTCACAAAAAATTTTGGCTAGGTGGAATGCGCGACCGGCACGTTCGCCTTGCGCTCCCAAGTGGGATTGACGAGCATTACGCGCCATACCTGAACCCGCCAAACCACGGACGAATCGGATTCGACGAACTGTGTCTCATGGACCAAAAGCAATTCCGTGAATGAAGGCCGAATACTGTGGCCGCTTTCCGCCCCTTGTTCTGTCGCCTGGAACTGGCTCGCCTGAAGGACGGAATCAGGAGTTGCAGCGATCAAAATATTCTCGGCAATCGCGCTGTCCCTACAGTCTTTGCGCGGACCCGATGCGATCGCGGAGACGGCCGCCAGGTTTGAGGGCAGGGGCTGCAGATTTTTCTGTGCGGATGCGGCCTTCGATTCGGGCCTGAACGAGACTGCGGTCACGGCGGCCGGAAGACTCGAGGTTTGGAAACTCGCGCGGCTGCCTTGCGAAGACTTGAGCGTCGCCGGCCGGAGCGTGGCCGAAAGCTGAGGAAGGGCCGTGGAGGCCGGCCCTTGTTCAGCCGTACGTTGCTGGGACAAACGTTGCTCGGACACAACTGGTTGAGACGCCACTTGTTCAAACGAGACGATCTGGGGCGTGCGCGGGAGAAGGACGAAGCTGAGCAGTGCGAACGCGCCGACAAGGCCCAAGGCCGGCTTTGAAATTCGGGTTGCAATGGGGCGATTGTTGTCGAGAATCCGGGTGAGGCGCATCGAAGTCTCGCGAGCGCGGTGAACGATAGCTTGCGCCATCGTCCAGCCACGCTCGGTAAGACTTCTTTCCAGGAGGGACACAAGACAACTCGCATATCCCGCGGGGTTGGCGGTTTGTGCGACTACGACGTCGTCACACGCCATCTCGCGTTCGATCGAGAGACGGTTGTCAATCCACCAGACGGCGGGATGGAAAAAGAACAGAGCGCGCACTATTTTCTGGATAAGGTTTGTCCAGTCGTCCCAGTGGCGCAAGTGAGCCGACTCATGACGAAAAATGATGGCAAGATCAGAGGGCGCGAGTTCGCGCAAAGCCCAGGGGGGCAGCACGATCATCGGTTTCCAAAGACCGATGGCGGCGGGCACGCGGAGGCTCGCGGAGGTGGCAAGGGTCACGGGCCTCGACGGGAACAAGTTGGCGGAGTTGAGTTCAGCAAGCAGGGCGCGGAGCGTAAGATCGAGATCCGCGGGGTCGACCGGGTTGCAGGTCTGGCGCAATTCATGGAGACGCCAGACTCCTACGATGAGGCGCGCTGCGAAGACAGCCACGGCCAGCGCCCAGACAACAAAGAGGAAGGTCGCCCAATGAGCGGGCAGGCTGATGGCGGCGGCAGCATGCGACGACCATGTCGATGCCGTTGACAGGCGAGAGAGTCCGCCCAGGGCAGGCAGACCAGCGACCGCGAGCAGAGCCGCGAACCAGACGGCGAAACGAGTGCGCGAATTTTGCCGGGGCAGAATGCGAAGCAGCGTTCCGGCAAGCAGCGCGATCAGCAGCCCTTCGGGCAGCGAGTTCAGCGCGCGCTCAATCGCGGTCTGGGTGAATGGCTGGAGTGTGAAGATCACTTCACGTCCCCCCGATCGAGCATTTTGCGGAGGCGGTCAAGCTCCGCGGGCTGGATGCCTTGATCTTCCAGAATGTTCAGGACCAGGTCTTCATTGGAATTGCGGAAGAACCGGCTGACTAGATGTCGGATCTCGGTACGGGTCGCATCCTGCTGGCGGACCACTGGCATAAAGATGTGGGCCCGGCCATCTTTAGAATGTTTCAAATAGCCTTTACGCTCGAGGATGCGGATGGTGGTGAGGACAGAGTTATAGGCCAAGGCAGGCTTTTCAGTAATAGAATCAAGCACTTGCTGGACGGTGCCCGAGCCCTTCTCCCAGAGCACCTTCATCACTCTGAGCTCGGCATCGGTAAGCGTTTCGGACTGTTTCGGCGGCACCGCTGCCCTCCTGAGGAATTGGACGTATAAGGTCCGAAAAGGTAACTAATTGTTTAGTTGCAAGGAAAATCAGGCGGGTTGCCAAGACGGCGGTTTTCGGATAAACCTTTCGCAATCACCACAGAGAGAGGTGCAGCCATCACTTGGCACGCTGTGGTCCGTCACAGACAGGATCGAAGGGGCGGTATCACCATGGAATAAAGGAATCGATGTGCGACAAGTCCAACTTCGATCCAAAGGAGTACGTATGAAGACTCGAATCTTGCTCTTCGCGATGATGGTCCTGTTCTTCCTAGCTAGTGCGATGAAGGTTTCGGCCCAGGAGAAGGCGGCCATCACAGTCAAGGGAAGCGTAGTGACCAACGGCGTGGTGGTTGTGGACGTAGTCAAGGGCGGGAAAGGCTACGACCTGCAGTGCAATCAAGGAGCGCCAAGCTGCGTTCAGATAAAGAGCGGCAAGTACCAACTGGTTGAACTGCCCAGCAATAGCGGCATGTACGAATGCCGGGACGTACAGGTGTTTCCGGAAGGCGCAGACACTGAGGATTCGGATAAAAAGATTGGGGAGTATTGCCTGACGGACAAGTAATCGATTGTGTCGCGGCGATATCTAGAGCGACCTAAGCGGCTGCCGCTGTCCCGATTGTCGACTTCTACCCCGTGTCGCGTTTCTGCATATTGCACATGCATAACCCGGAGGTCTGCGGCCCAGCGCGCATAACGGCTTTTTCCAGCCCGCCTGGAATTGTTTATAGTGGTGGGCGCAAATGAAAATTATCCGGCTTGGTATTCTTCTGCTCTCGCTCGGACTGGCAACGAGCGTGGTCCACGCTGCTTCCTGGCAGTATTTCCGGCTCGGCAATAAAGAAGATATTCAGACGAAACCGATTGGCGGCACTGCCATGATGGGCGGGGGCGACGATCTGGACGAAGCGTTTCGCTGGCTCTGCCAAAAAGGCAACGGCGGGGATTTTCTGGTGCTGCGCGCAAGGGGCGACGACGATTACAACGCCTACGTCAACAAGTTGTGCAAGCTGAATTCCGTGGCCACGCTGATTCTTCCGGACCGCGCGTCGGCGGAGGATCCGGCGGCAGCGGAGATCGTAAAGAAGGCGGAAGTGATCTTCATTTCGGGCGGCGATCAAAGCCACTACATCAACGACTGGGAAGGCACACCGGTGGAGGCGGCGATCAACGCCCACGTGGCGGCGGGCAAACCGATCGGCGGGACAAGCGCCGGGCTGGCGGTGGAAGGCGAGTTTGTTTATGGCGCGCTGGGCGACAAACCGGACGACAACGACCTGGCATCGACCGACGTCCTACCCAACCCATATTTCGATCGCGTAACGCTGGTGCGCGGCTTTCTGAAGATTCCGCATCTCGAAAACCTGCTGACGGATTCGCACTTTGCCAAGCGCGACCGAATGGGCCGGACACTAGGGTTCTTGGCCCGCATCATGCAGGACGGGTGGTCGAAATCGCCGCGTGAAGTCGCGGTCGACGAGAAATCGGCGGTTCTGGTCGAACCCGACGGCAAGGCAAGAGTGGTGGGAAACGGGAAAGGGGCTTATTTTCTGCGGCCCACCCGCGAACCAGAAGTCTGCCAAAAAGATCAGCCACTGACGTTGCAAAAAATCAGCGTATATCGCGCGCCCGCCGGGGCTCATTTTGATCTAGTGCGCTGGGAGGGGAGTGGCGGAAAGTCGTACTTCCTTTCCGTGAAAAAGGGAAAGATCGAAAGCACGCAGGCGGATAAAGCGATTTATTAAAGCGCTGAAAATCATAACGGCATGTGACATCCTTCCTTGCGGAAATGCCCGCTAAAGCCTTAAGCTTTGCCGTCATTATCGACAGGCATCGCGTTGCATCGAGTTTCGAATTGTCATGAGGAAGGAATTCGATCCCCATTACTGGGTTCGTTCCGAGGGAGTTCCTGTCCAGGTGGAGGCCGGCAAACTCGAAGCCGGGCTTTGACAACAGTTCTCCACGCCGCCGGTTTTTCCAAAACACAATCCTGAGAGACGTCCGGCTTGCGGATCGAATACCGGACCAGAAAGAAGGAGCTTCCATGAAAGCGATTCGGTTGCTGGTGCTGGCGGTTGCAGCGGTGTTGCTGATTGCACCTACGATGAGAGCGCAGACTTCGCAAGGCCGGATTCTGGGGACGATTCGGGACACTTCGGGCGCCGTAGTTCAGGGCGCAACGGTTACGGTCACGAACACGGCGACCGGAATCTCCCGAGAGGTCACGTCTTCAAACGCAGGCGAGTTTGTAGCGCCCGATCTTGAGGCTGGGCCGTATTCGGTCAAAGTTCAAGCCAAGGGATTCGCGAGCATACAGCGCACGGGAATCGGTTTAGAAGTCGCTAAAGACGCGCGCGTCCGTGCAACTGAAACCGGGCACGGAAACGATAGTGATGACGGTTAGCGGAGAGACGCCAATCGTCGACACCACCAGCAACGTTTTGGGCGGGACGTTCTCCAATCAAGCGATCAATGAGCTTCCGCTGCAGGGGCGCGACTTCCAGAATCTGGCGGTGCTGCAGCCCGGAATTCAGCGCGAGCCGGGCGGTGGATTTCTTTCGATTACGGCGAACGGGAACCGTCCCGAGGCCAACAACTTTATCGTCGACGGCATCGATGACAACGACGCTTATTACGGCACAACGGTGATCAATGCGGAAGGAGTACAGGGAACGCCGGCTACCATTCTCCCGATTGATGCCATCCAGGAATTCAATATTCAATCGAGCCCCGACGCCGACTATGGC
Source organism: uncultured Acidobacteriaceae bacterium (assembly GCA_963791085.1). Lineage (GTDB taxonomy): Bacteria > Acidobacteriota > Terriglobia > Terriglobales > Acidobacteriaceae > Acidiflorens. The sequence goes on from CAWBQG010000002.1 coordinate 982,226, forward strand.
TGGAAACCGGGAGCAATCATAAACGTCGGGATCAAGTCCGGTACGAATACGTTCCACGGATCGACTTACTACTTTAACCGCAATAACGCAGTGGATGCCCGCAACTGGTTCAATCCCGTCATTCCGGGCGATCCGATAGACAGCCGGGTGTCTGCCATCAACTTGCACCAGTTCGGCGCCTCCGCGGGAGGTCCGATCATGAAAGAGAAGCTGTTCATTTTCGCCAATTATGAAGGCGTGCGCGATAAGGTCGGAAATCCAGTCAACGTCCTTGCGCCCGTATCGGTTCCCATCGGAGATCCCACAACGAGCATTGCAGATGCGTTGGCCGAATGCGGCCCTGCGGGGCCTCAACCCTACGGACCGTGCAGTCCGATCAGCGTAAAACTCGCCGCATATCTGCCATACAATCCCGGGCCGACCAGCACGCTGCCCACCGATTTCAATAATCTGAACCGCGGGGACAACGGAATCCTGAAGCTGGACTATCACCTCTCGCAGAAGCACAGCTTCTATGCTTCTTATTTCATCGGCGACAGCTTGCAGACGGAAGAGGATGTGAATGTGCTGAACCCGATGTTTCGTTCGCAAGCGCAGACCAGGGCGCAGGTGCTTGGAGGCGGGTGGCTGTGGGCGCCCAGCACGCGGCTGACGAACCAGTTTCACATCGGTTATAACCGCTTTTGGCAGGAAGTATATGTCGCCGACCATAACTTGAACCCCAACAGCGTCGGCATCGACTCAGGAGTTACAAACCCCACAGACTTTGGTCTTCCGGAAATCCGCGTTTCCGGATTTGAGAGCCACACCATTGGAGGAAACGGGAGTTGGCCTCTTTATACAACGCCCAACCAGACACTGCAGTTCACAAACAGCACGAGCTATCTTACGGGCAAGCATTACTTGCGCTTTGGGGCCGAGTTCCGAACCGGAAGCACAGACAACCTGCGCGACACATATGGCCCAGGATATGTGAGGTTTACAGACGGCGGCGGACCGGGGTCGGCGCTGGAAAACTTCACGACCGGATATGCCGATTATGGCTATGTGGCGGTCGGCAACAGCCAACGATACGTGAGCCAGAAATCGTTCGGGGCTTTCATCCAGGACGAATGGCGCGCGAGGCCTAATCTCACACTCAACGTTGGCCTGCGCTATGACCTCACGCTGCCGATCAGCGAACGGCACGATCTGTTGGGGAACTTCGATCCCGTGAACGGATTGGTCCAGGTGGGAAAGCAGATTAGTCAACCGTATAGCGCCGATTACAAGAACGTCGCGCCTCGGCTGGGTTTTGCCTATGATCTCTTTGGCAACGGAAAATCTGTGATCCGCGTGGGCGCAGGAATCATTTACGAGATCCCACATATCTCCGTGTTCATCGGAGAAAACAACACGGAAGCTCAGGGCCTCGGGCTAATCCCAACCGGGCTACCACTCACCGACATCAATGGGAACCCTGTACCCTCGCCGGGCACCATCAATGCGACCACCTATAACCCCACCGGCGACGTGCTTACGGCAAATTGGCAAGCGGGCGGCCCGATCTTCGGCAATCTATCTCCCAGCGCCGTGCCGTGCTCCTATGTTCCTACCACTGGCGTCTATAGCCCATGTCCAGTCTTCGGCGTGAACCACAACATTGAGACTCCCTTTGTTACGAATTGGAACCTCAATCTTGAGCAGGCGCTGTGGCAAGATGCGGCGATGACGATCGCATACGTGGGCACGAAGGGGAATCGGCTTTACAGCATTCGCGACATCAACCAGAACAACTATGCGGTCGACCAAGCTAACCAAGCGGATGAGCAATCGGGGCGGCCATATGTGAATCAGTTTCCATATCTGAGCTTTATCGACATGCTCGGCAATGGGGATAACTCCATTTATCACTCACTTCAGGTCACGGTAAAACAGCGTACGCGTCATGGCCTGTATTTCGTGGGCGGTTATACTTGGGCGCACTCGATCGACGAGGCCAGTTCCAATCGTTCTTTTAGCATTCAGGATAGTACGAATCCAGCCGCAGAGCGCGCGAATGCTGACACTGACATTCGCCACCGCTTCACCTTCGCGACAACTTACGAGCTACCCTCCCGATCCGGCTATGCCCAAATGCTTCAAGGCTGGCGCATGAACAGTATCTTTACTGCGCAGACGGGCGAGCCGATTTCGTTTTATGACGATGTCGATGACATCAGCGGAACGGGCGAATACACGGATCGATGGAATCTTACGGGCAATGCCAGCGATCTCCACTGGTCAAAAAACGTTGCCATACCTTATTTCAGTAACACGACCTTCACCGACAACAATGGCGTTCCGACGTCGGGGAATCCGGCATGCATTGCTCACGCCAACATTTACCAACTGGAAAACTACGGGTGCTATGTTCAAGGCTCGGCGATTCTCACGCCTCCCAATCCCGGCGCGTTCGGCAGCATGGGACGAAACGTTGTTCGGGGCCCGGACTACGCAGATTGGGATTTTTCGCTGATCAAGACGTTCAGGTTTCGTGAACGGGCGAGTATCGAGGCCAGAGCCGAGTTTTTCGATATTCTGAATCATCCCAATTTTGCTGGCATAGACAGCGACCTGGTGGACGGATCGACAGTAGGCTTGGCTCAATTTACAACGGATATCGCGGCCTCCAATCCGGTGGTTGGCTCGGGAGGAGCACGGCACATTCAGTTCGGCGTGAAGATCATCTGGTAGATTTTGCCGGGATGTTAAAGAGAACGCATTGGGGGGCGACTGAGAGCGGAACCTCGTCCGGAGGTGGCTATCTGGTATCACCTTAAAGTGTGATGCTCAGATGCCGCGGGTCAGCTCGCCATGCGAGCTGGGGAGGCGATTCAAGGTTATTGCGTCACCCTCAATGCAAAACCTAACTTACTCGAAAGGCTTCCGGACGTGCCGCCGATGGTTATTGTCGACGCACCAGTTGGTGTCGAGCCGCTTGTCTTCAGGGTCAACTTGCTGGTGGAAGTGGCTGGGTTGGTGCTGAAGGTTGCCGTTACACCGCTCGGCAAGCCCCAGACGCTCAGAGTAACTGCCTGATCGAAACCGCCGGCTGGCACGATTGCAATGGTTGTGGCGCCGCTGCTACCTTGCGCCACGGTCAACGAACTCGGAGAAGCGTTGAGCGTAAAGCTCCCCAGGCCGTTCACCTTCAGCGTGAGCGTCGTGGTTGCCTTGAGGGTGCCGGAGATTCCGGCGATGGTCACTGTAGCCGTGCCGGTGGACGCCATTGCTGATACGGTGAGGGTCAGCGTGCTGGTGCTGGTAGCTGGATTCGGACTGAACGCTGCCGTCACGCCGTTGGGCAAGCCGGAGGCGGAAAGAGTGACACTCCCGGTGAATCCGTTCGCCGGAGTGATGGCGATCATGCTCGTCGCCTGGTTGCCTTGCACGATTGTTAGGCTGGCCGGATTGGCCGAGAGAGTATAGATGGGCGCTGGGCTTACGGTAAGGTTCAGCGTCGTCCTTGCAGTCAGACTCCCCGATGTGCCGGTGATGGTTACTGTGGCCGTGCCGGTGGACGCTGTCGCTGATGCGGTCAGGGTCAGTGTGCTGGTGCTGGTGGCCGGGTTCGGGCTGAACGCGGCCGTCACGCCGTTGGGCAAGCCGGAGGCGGAGAGAGTGACGCTCCCGGTGAATCCATTCGCCGGAGTAATGGTGATTGTGCTCGTTCCCTGGTTGCTCTGCACGATTGTAAGACTGTCGGGGTTGGTCGAAAGTTTATAGCTCGGCGCCGGACTTACTTTGAGGGTCAGCGTCGTCGCCGCGGTCAGACTTCCCGATGTGCCAGTGATGGTTACTGTGGCTGTGCCGGTGGACGCCGCCGAACTTGCCGTGAGGGTCAGTGTGCTGGCGCTGGTGGCCGGATTCGGGTTGAACGCGGCCGTCACGCCGTTGGGCAAGCCGGAGGTGGAAAGAGTGACACTCCCGGTGAATCCGTTCGCCGGATTGATGGTGATCGTGCTGGTGGCCCGGTTGCCTTGCACGATTGTCAGGCCGGCCGGATTGGCCGAGAGAGTATAGGTGGGCGCTGGACTTACGGTGAGGGTCAGCGTCGTCGCCGCGGTCAGACTTCCCGATGTGCCAGTGATGGTTACTGTGGCGGTGCCAGTGGACGCCGTCGAACTTGCCGTGAGGGTCGTTGTGCTGGTGCTGGTGGCTGGATTCGGACTGAACACGGCTGTCACGCCGTTGGGCACGCCGGAGGCGGAGAGAGCGACGCTCCCGGTGAATCCATTCGCCGGATTGATGGTGATTGTGCTCGTCCCCTGGTTGCCCTGCACGATTGTCAGACTGCCGGGGCTGGTCGCGAGCGTGTAGGTCGGCGCTGGACTTACGGTAAGGGTCAGCGTCGTCGCTGCGGTCAAACTTCCTGATGTGCCAGTGATGGTCACGGTGGCGGTGCCGGTGGACGCCGTTGCGCTTGTCGTGAGGGTCAGCGTGCTGGCGCTGGTGGCCGGATTCGGGCTGAACGCGGCCGTCACGCCGTTGGGCAATCCGGAGGCAGAAAGAGTGACACTCCCGGTGAATCCATTCGCCGGAGTGATGGCGATTGTGCTCGTTCCCTGGTTGCCTTGCACGATTGTCAGACTCGCCGGGTTGGCCGAGAGCGTGTAGTTCGGCGCTGGGCTTATTGTAAGGGTAACCGTCGTCGCTGCGGTCAAACTTCCTGATGTGCCAGTGATGGTCACGGTGGCGGTGCCGGTGGACGCCGTCGCTGAAGCGATGAGGGTCAGCGTGGTGGTGCTGGTGGCCGGATTCGGGCTGAACGCGGCTGTCACGCCGTTGGGCAATCCGGAGGCGGAAAGAGTCACGCTCCCGGTGAATCCGTTCGCTGGAGTGATGGTGATTGTGCTCGTCCCCTGGTTGCCTTGCACAATTGTGAGACTCGCTGGGTTGGCCGAGAGGGTGTAGCTCGGCGCTGGGCTTACTGTAAGGGTCAGCGTCGTCGCTGCGGTCAAACTTCCTGATGTGCCAGTGATGGTCACGGTGGCGGTGCCGGTGGACGCCGTCGCTGAAGCGGTGAGGGTCAGCGTGCTGGTGCTGGTGGCCGGATTCGGGCTGAACACGGCCGTCGCGCCGTTGGGCAAGCCGGAGGCGGAGAGAGCGACGCTCCCGGTGAATCCGTTCGCTGGAGTGATGGTGATTGTGCTCGTCCCCTGGTTGCCTTGCACAATTGTGAGACTCGCTGGGTTGGCCGAGAGGGTGTAGCTCGGAGTTACCGTGAGGCTGAGCGGGATCGTCTGCGTCAGACTGCCCGAAGTGCCGGTGACGGCGAAAGTCACGGTGCCCGTAGTTGCCGTTGCATTCGCCGTGAGGGTCAGCGTAGTGGCGCCGGTGGCAGGATTGGGGCTGAAGACTTCCGTCACGCCGTTGGGCAAGCCGGAGGCGGAAAGAGTGACGCTTCCGCTGAAGCCGTTCGACGGGATGATGGTGATGGCACTTGTCCCCTGGCTGCCCTGCGTGATGGTGAGGCTACTTGGGCCAGCTGTGAGCGTGAAACCTGACGGCCAGTTATTCACCAGATTGTAGGCGTTTATGGTCCCGATTCCGGTTGCGAAGTCCCACCCGGTTGTGGTGCCAAAAGCGGGCTGATACGCGCTGTTGGAAGTGGAGAGCACTCCATTGGCGCCGGAGGGCAGGTAGCAGTTGTTCACACCGAGGCCGTGCTCGTCGAGACAATCCACATCATTGTCGCCTTGGGTCACATCGTAGAAAATGCATGCGCTGCTCGCTGCATTTCCCAGAGTCGAATTGCAGGTTTTGTCACCGCTGGTGCCGTACTGGGTGGCTGCCAGGCTGTAGTAGATATAATTCGGGTTGCCCTGGCGGGCACCGGCCTGCTGATTCACCAGAGCTTGAATGCCGGCCATGATGGGTGAGGAGAACGATGTGCCGCCGGCTCCCGGCCAATTTACGGGAGGTTCGGTACAGGGTGTACCGCCGGGCCCGGTGAAGCAGATTGGATAGTAGTGCAGCCAAACACCGCTGGCGGCAAAGAGCGATACATCGGGAATATCACGCACGCCGTCGCTCGGGTTTCCGAGCAGCGACTGATACGACGGCTTGGGCCAGCCGGCGCACGTTCCGCCGACTACGCCAGAAATGGTGGGCGTTCCCGTCGCGCAGCGGCTTGGACCACCACCACCACCTGTCGTATCCTGAAAGTCTGTTTCTCCTTTACTGCTATTGCAGAACCCACTTGATCCATAAGTCTGGCTAAAACCTTCGAACTGGGCAAGCAATAAACTGGCACACGATTCGTTCCAGGGAATTTCGGGAATATAGGAAAGGGCCGATTCATAGGTCGGCGAGTTGGTTGGCTTCCAGTATGTGCTGTTAGTCCCGGCGAAGGTATCTCCGAAATCGGTGCCGCCCACGGATACGTTATAAGGACTGGATCCGAAGCCAGTGATTCCAATACCGTAAACGGCATCCGGATCGGATACATCGCAGCCGGCCGCCGCGTGATCGCCGGCGGAAACGAAGACGGAAACACCTTCAGCGACCGCCTGCTGGAAGGCTGAGTTGAAAGCCGCATTGGACGATGCGCCATTAGCGGCTTCACACTCGCCATAACTCATGCTTACCAGGGCCGGCGGCGTGCTGTTTTCGTTCAGGAGGTTTTCGAGCGCAACCAGGGCGCCGAAGGTTGCCGTATTCGCACACGAAGCGAGTACGATGGCGGCGCTTGGCGCGGCCGCGCTGGCATATTCAGCATCAACAATCGCCTCAATGTCGCTATTGATCGCGCCCGGGTCGGAACAGTTGTTGGAGCCACCCGGCGGGGCAGGATGGATTTGAGTGAACGAGCCATCGGTGAATGAAGAAAGGCCAAATACGGAACGGAATGAGGTCCAATCAGCGGTGCTGAAGACGTCGGTGTCCTCAAGCACGACGATGGTCTGACCCTCGCCTGAAATGCCCGCGCTGAAAAGAGGATTCAGGTTGTAAATGGTTGCCAGATCGCCCGGAACGACCAGGTAATCCTCCGTTCCACCCTCCGAGACGGTGTACTCTGCCCGCGGTGTCAGCATGGAATGAGGCTGGAAGTCGTGCAATGACACGACGCCCATGACCGCGGGCGCCAGAGCAGCCGGAATCCGCGGATCGCTCATGTTGGCGATGTGGCGAGCGCCCTTCACGTTCAAGCGGTGAATCTCGGTATGGAAAGCCTCCTGCAGATGACCGGCCGTTCCCGAAAAGTCGATCAGCAGGCCGTTCGTGTAATCCACATTGACCTTGAAACTATGCGACCGCAGCCAAATCTTAATCGTGTCGCGGTCCTGTTTTGCCACTCCGAAGCGCTCTCCAAATTCCCGGGCCGTGAGCCAGTGATGAAAATTGGGCGAGGATGAGTCGTGAAGCTCATCAATGAACTTTACGAGTTCGCGTTCCTGGTCGGGAGACCGTTTCAACAGGAGCTGCACGTGGTCCAGTAGAAGGTTGTCGGAAACGCGCCCGCGATCGTATGCTGCCTTCGCCTCGGGCCGCGTATTGCCCGCCAGTGTTACCAATTTGCTTTCATCCACAGCTTCTGTGATCAGAAGTGGCCGGTTGTTCTGAGCTTGCAGGAATGGGTCGGCAAACAGGAATAGACAAGCGATCCCAGCCAGCAGGTGGTGGACAAGAGATTTTTGAAGACACACGGGGAGTCCTGCAGGGAAGAAGATTTTCCCCGCAACCTTAATACTCGTCATGATCAGTGTTTTCTTCATACCGCGACCTTGGACCAGTTGCTGGCGGACAGCGGCGATGACAAATTATGGTCAGGAACGGACGAGCACTTTGGGCCGGCGCAAGTGTTGCATCCACTGGTGAACCGGAATCGCGGCCCATTCCGCGAAAACCAGCGTTCAGCTTTCGACTTGCCTGGAACAAACTCCTTGAGGGGAACAACCCCATGCTAGGAGCACTGCTGAGGACTGTCAATGAATTCCGATGCTGGTCAAAGAGAAGTGGGCAAGGGTTGGAGGGTGCTCAACGCGGAGTGCAATTCCGGGTGGCTGCGCCCGGAAATACATTAGCACTAGATCCTGCTCCTCCGATGTTCCTGGCGCAGGGCAAACTGGGGCGCGGGGGCGAGCGAAAATATACCTGTTGAAACCCGGGTTGTCGAAGCTATAATAGCCGCCGTCGCCAGTATTGAACCGTTTCAATAGGCGTTTTTATGCAACATTTGGCGAGCGGCGTAACGACGCGGAAAGCCGATCTCCAGTCCAGAGCGGGGGCCATCCCGGTCAGAGGAGGGTGCGAGCATGCGTAGTTTCCAACAGTCCCTTGCGTTGCTCTTCGCAGGTTTCATGTTTACGGCAGTGCTGGCGTGGTCGAGCATCACGGGTGGCATTTCTGGCGTGGTGACCGATCCAAGCGGGGCCGTGATTTCGGGAGCGAGCGTAGAAGCAACGAATACGGCAACCGGGGTCAAGACGACGGTCACCACCGACGCGAGAGGCTTTTACAGTCTGCCCGCCCTAGCGATCGGTGTGTATGACGTGCAAGTGACGCAGGTTGGCTTCAAGAGCTACGGCAAAACCGGACTGGTCATCGATGCGAACTCGGTGCTCCGCGTGGACGCCGCGCTACTCATCGGTGCGATCAACGAGAAGATCGAGGTGAAGACCGACAGCGTACATGTGGAGACGGAAAGCACACAGATGGGCGAGGTCATCACCGGAAAGACAATGACCGCGGTGCCCCTGAACGGGCGGGCGTTTACGGACTTGCTGGCGCTGCAGCCGGGTGTTTCTCCCTACAACTCGACTGACACAGGCATGACGGGCATTAACGACCGCCTGGTGGATGGCGGCCTGAATGCGGGCAACCAGTCGGTGAACGGACAGCGCGAAGCGGCCAACGGCTTCATGGTAAATGGATCGAGTGTGGAGGAAGGCAAGAATAATGGGGCGGCCATAATTCCAAACCTTGATTCGATTGAAGAATTTCGCATTATCACGAACAACTTTGACGCCGAGTACGGGAACTACAGCGGTGGACAGGTCAACGTAGTCACGAAGTCCGGGACGAACGCGTTTCACGGGAGCGGTTTTGAGTTCCTGCGGAACACCGCGCTCGATGCGAAGAATTATTTTGGTACGGCCGTTCCCGTTTTCCGCCAGAACCAATTCGGGGGCACCGTGGGCGGGCCGATCAAGAAAAATAAAATCTTTTTCTTCGCCGATTACCAAGGCACGCGCCAGGCGCAGGCGCCAACTCAGAATTATCAGATGCCGTCAGCGCTGAACTTTACGGGGAATTTCTCCGATTTGGCGGCCCCGTTCTCAAGCGGCGCGGATGCGGCAGGGAATCCGATCATGGCTTTGGTAAACAGCGATGACACGGGCGTAAATCCCTGGGCGAGTGTTCTTGGGGGGCGGCTTGGGTCGACGGTGAACAGCGGTGAACCGTACTACTTCACCTCGCAATACGTGAACCCGGCAACGATCGACCCCAACACGGGCATCGGAGTTCCCATCGGATACAACTGCACAAGCAGTGACCCAACGACTGGATGCGTGTTTTCCACTGCAACGATTCCGCAGGGAGCGTGGTCGCCGGTGGCGGTGAATATGCTGAAACTGGGTCTGATCCCGCAGCCGAATTCAGCGAACAATTTCTACGAGACCTCGGCGTACGCGCGGAAGCTGCGCGATGACAAAGGTGGAATTCGGGTAGACCAAAACACGCGATTCGGCAGTCTATTTGCTTACTACTTCGCAGATGACTACCTGTTGAACGACCCGTTTCCCAATAGCGGCGCCACGGTTCCAGCCTCCAGTTTCGCTTACAGCGCCAATACCGCCGGGCGCGCGCAGATGGTGAATCTGGGCAATACGAGGAATTTCGGTGCTTATACCGTAAATGAACTCCGCTTCAGTTATGTCCGCAATACGTTGGCCTTGACGGAACCTCAGGGCGGAGTTGGAGCGAATTACAGTTTGGCCAACTTAGGCTTCGTCACTCCGTGGAACGCGACTACGGGAGGGATTAGTCCAATAGCGCCTAGCCTGCAAGGTGTGCCTTACTTCGAGTTCAATAATTTCAATATAGGAGTCCCACAGGTCAGCACGCGACAATTTAATAACTCGCTGCAGTTGCTGGACAATTTTTCACGGGTGATCGGCAGGCACTCGTTGCGGTTCGGCGGCCAGTTTCACTACGACCAAATCAATGAAAGGAACTTTGCGGCGGAAAATGGCCAGTACTTATTTACCGGGGGCGAAACGGGCATCGATTTCGCGGATTTTCTGCTGGGCGCTCCCGATAGCCTGACGCAGGCCAGCCCGCAAATTCTGGATTCACGCAGCCGGTACTACGCGTTGTTTGCCCAGGACAGCTGGCGCGCCACGTCCAGCCTGGTGTTTAACTATGGCCTGCGTTGGGAAGCGAGCATGCCGTGGTATGACACGCAGGACAAAATCGAGACGATTATCCCGGGCAAGCAGTCGGCAAAGTTTCCTGGAGCGCCTTTAGGCTACGTGGTTGCCGGCGATCCCGGTGTTCCGCGAACACTGGCGCCCACGCAATGGCACAACTTCTCGCCGCGTCTGGGCTTGGCTTATTCTCCCAACGCGAGCGAGGGTGTTCTGAGTAAGGTGTTAGGAGGACCGGGCCGGACGAGTATCAGGGTCGGCGCCGGGCTGTACTACACTTCGGTAGAGGATCTGTCACAATTCCTCGAAGTCGGCGACCCGCCCTACGGCCTGTACTACGGCAGCTCCAACCCGCCGCTGCTCGAAGCACCTTACCTTACCCGTTCGAGTGGGGCTTCGGTGGGACAGCGCTTCCCATTCCCCTATCCTCCGACCAACGTCTCACCAAACAATCCGGATGCGAGTTTCCCATGGGCACAGGTCGAGCCTCTCTCCTACGACTACTCTTTCGATTCCCGGAACAAATTGCCCTATTCCGAGCATTATGAGTTTTCGATCCAGCGCCAGGTGATGGCGAACACGGTCATTACCGCCGGCTATGTTGGAAACGAGGGGCACAGGCTGGTTACATCGATCGAAGCGAACCCGACGAACCAGGCGCTGTGCTTGTTTCTGAACAATCCGAATAATCTCGGACCGACGAGCGCTGGCCCATGTGGTCCGTTCAGCGAGACGCCGCCGTTCGACTCCAGCACTGGAATCAGTACGCCATGGGTAACGGCGGGCGGACAAGTGATTCCAGCCGTTCGGCCACTCGGGCCGCTCTTCGACACCAACCCCTTCGTGAGTACGGTGGCCAACTCGCGCTACAACTCGCTGCAAATCAGCGTGAGCCACAACAGCGAGTCGCTCAGCTTTCTGGCAGCCTACACATTCAGCAAGTGTATGGACAATGCATCGGGTCTTCAGGACTCGACCAATCCGTTCAATCCGACGCTGAGCGAGGCGCTTTGCAATTTCGACGTGATGCACAATTTTGTTGTGAGTTACAACTGGGTAATGCCATTCGACAAACTGGTCGCGGCGGGCTGGCCCAAGAGATTGATTGGCGGATGGAGCCTGTCGGGGATCACGACTTTCGCCACCGGACTGCCGGTCACTCTAACCGAAAATGACGACAACTCGCTGATCGGTGCAAACGCCGTTCCGGTGGACGTCCCAAATTTTTCGGGGGGCGGACCGATTTTGACCGATACCGATCCGCGCCACGGGAACGCCTACTTCAACACGTCTCTGTTCAGTAATGAGCAACTCGGACAATTCGGGAACAGCCGGAGACGCTTCTTCCACGGACCTGGACTCAACAACTGGAATATGGCGTTGCTGAAGGACGCCAAAATTACCGAATCCAAGGAAATTCAGCTCCGCTTTGAAGGATTCAATGTTTTCAATCATGCGCAGTTCATGAATCCGACAGGAGAGATCAACTCGAGTCAGTTTGGGTTGGTCACGACTGCCCGGGACCCGCGCATCTTACAGATCGGCGCGAAGTTTCTCTTTTAGATTGCCGACAGCGTTGTTCTTGCTGCGAGCAGACGGGCGCCTTGCGGCCGTGTTGCGCCCAACATCGGACGAATCGAACAAGTTGCGTCGTTTGCTAAGAGAAGGGACGAAAACCAATGTCAGACTGTGGGCGGTTGCGGTGCAGCATGAATCTCACTTATGCGCTGCTCATTATCACGGTCGTGTGTGCGGCGTATGCCAGTATGTATGGCCAGACCATTCGGGTGGATACGGATCATGCCACCAATTCCTTCATTCCCAACCAGTCGCTGGGAGCGGGGATTGATCGGATGCCCGCAGCTGCGGTGGAGAAATACTTCAGCCAACCGGCGTTGCCCGCTGTGCTGGCAGCAGGATGGCAACCGGTCACCTATCGCCAAAATACGGAACTTGCGGTGGAAGCGTGGCATTGGAATCCGCAAGGCACGTGGAGCGACCCGGGCGGCAAAGGCTATTTCACGGGGAGTGCCACTCCTGCCGAAAACGGAACCATCAAGCACTCCTACGGTTACTCGTTGCCTCACCGAGGGTTCACGCGAAACGATGGCACCGAGACCCATGGTTTTTCGCGCCTGACCGATGGCGACCTGAACACATATTGGAAGAGCAATCCTTATCTAAGCAGGGCATTCACCGGGGAGGACGATACACAGCATCCACAATGGGTGGTGATGGATCTTGCCACTCCGCAGCCGATCAATGCGCTTCGGATTGCCTGGGGCGATCCGTATGCAAAACGGTATCTGGTGCAGTATTGGACGGGAGATGAGGCGATCAAGTATCCGACCAAAGGATCCTGGGTAGCATTTCCGGCGGGCGTGATCTCGAACGGCAAGGGCGGTACCGTCACGCTCCAGCTCACGCAAGCGCCTATGGCCGTTCGATTTGTCCGGATCTGGATGACTGAGTCGTCGAATACTTGCGACTCGCATGGGCCGGCGGATGCCCGCAACTGCCTGGGATACGCAATTCGCGAACTGTACATTGGAACGGCCGACCAGAATGGATTTCACGATTCGGTCCGGCACACTGCGGATCAAGACCAGACCGCAACCTACTGTTCTTCCATTGACCCCTGGCATGAGCCCTCGGATCTGGGTTCGACCCAGCACGAGCAGGTCGGACTCGACCTCTTTTACAACAGCGGATACACGCGCGGATTGCCGGCCATGATACCGATTGCGATGCTTTACGGCACCCCCGAGGATTCCGCGGCAGAGATCGCTTACGTGGAGAAGCGCGGGTATCCGATTTCTTACGTCGAAATGGGAGAAGAACCTGACGGACAGTACACGCTGCCAGAAGATTACGCCGCGCTCTATCTGCAATGGGCGACAGCGCTTCACCGCGTCGATCCTAATCTGAAATTAGGCGGGCCGGTTTATACGGGAGAGAATGAGGATATCGTTGTATGGCCGGACGCTCAGGGGAAAATTTCCTGGACGGGACGCTTCCTGGATTACCTGAAATCTCACGGTCGCATTCAAGAGCTGGCTTTTTTCCCGTTTGAACATTACCCCTACGAACCCTGCAAGATCAGTTGGGGCAGTCTATACGACGAGCCGGCGTTGGTGAGCCACATTCTCCAGGTCTGGCGCGATGACGGCTTGTCGCCCGATATTCCGATGTTCATAACAGAATCCAATATCACCTGGAATAGCGGCGAATCATCGGTGGATATTTTCGGCGCGCTCTGGCTGGCGGACTATGTGGGAGCTTTTTTCAACGCCGGAGGAAAGGCTCTCTATTATTTTCACTATCTTCCCCTGGGCGTGCATGAGGGATGCAACGACTCCATGGGCACATTCGGCATGTTCACCACTACGAAGAATTATGAGATTCAGCAGCCGACCTCGCAGTTCTTTGCTAGCCAACTCATCAATACGGAGTGGGTGGAGCCGGGGAACGGCGAGCACAAGACGTTTTCCGCGAGCGGAGATATTTCGGATGCGGCTGGACACTCTCTGGTGACTGCGTACGCGGTGCAGCGGCCGGATACCCAATGGTCGCTGCTGCTGGTGAACCGGGACCAGGAGAACGCACACCGTGTGCACATCGAATTTGACGGCAAAGCAGGCGGCAAGAGGTTTTTCACCGGCCCAGTGACCGAGATCACGTTTGGCAGTGCCCAATACCAATGGCACCCAACGAAAGAAGGCGGCTTCCCCGATCCGGATGGGCCGGCGGTGAAAGCCTCGGTCGGCGCAGATGGGGATACGGTCTACGAACTCCCGAAAGCCTCGATGACGGTGATCCGGGGAACAATTGCAGCTTTGCCAGGGAGATCCACAGCGCGTTGAACGTGGCCGAATGGCATGCAAAAACCGGCCAATGCCTCCGACAGATCTCGTCTCATGCGAATTCCCTTATTGACTTACTTCCGCACATCCCGAACATGACAGCCTGAGTTTTGCTGCTCTCTGGTCGGCCAAACCATTACTCGACACCGAAATTCTGCTGACGGGCGTTCTTATCACAACGAGCGGTGATTTCGGTCACCGGTTCCATCGGATTCTTTGGAGTAGCGTTACCGGTTTGCCAAGCGGTGAGCCTGCGATATCATGAATAGTCCGCAAGATGCGCTTCTTCTCGTCTGGATGAGGCCGTGTCCCATCTGCAAGGCAGTCCTAACGAAGCCCCTGTTGCGGGAGTCTGTCCGCTGCCAATGCGGGTGGGAGTGGGAGGGGCGAGGAGAGGATCACCAGAAACCTCTCGAGTTCTCCCCGGCACCAAAGGCTGCCTGACAACTTGCTGCGCAAGGCGAATAATCCAGCCGAGAATGGAACACAGCGTTTTTCAGTTCAAGTAGCTTGTGATCGGCCCCAGGATTGGGTGAGCAGAGAGTCTCCCCAACTGCCCTGACTCAAGGAGCAGCAAATGGCCCCCGTCGAGGTGCTCGACCGGCGACGGAAACAGACAAACTGCGTGTCGAATCCCGATCTAATTCTGCGGGATTTGCGCCTCAGTTTGGGCGGAGTAGCCGCTTTCCTCTCCCTGCTTGTTCACTTCGGTGGCCACATAGAAGTACGTAGTGCCGTCGGCCACGTCGGAGTCGGTGTAGCTGTTCGCAGATAGGAGAGAGGGGTTGATCTGGCTATACGGTCCGCCGGAACTGGTACTGCGATAGACGTTGTAGCCGGTTATGTTCTTGGCGCCGGCTTTCCAAGTCAGGTCAGCGCTGTGGGACGCGCCTTGCTCGATTGTCAAGGTGTAGTCGACCGTGGATATATGGCCAGCGTGCCCCTTGACCGAGATGTCGAACTTGTGGGTCGACGCTTTCGTCGGCGTGCCGGTTAGAGTTGCGCTCCGGGTATTCGAGGACGGCTTCAAAGTGAGCCCGGAAGGCAAGCTCACCGAGGACCACTCGAACGGTGTTTCCCCGCCCGTAGTGTTGATGGTTGCCGAATAGAGTGTCTTCACCGTTCCATCCGGTAAAGAGGTGGTGGTGATTTTCACTTGGGCAACAGCCAGTGAGCAGAGGAGCAGTACGATTGCGTAAATGGGGAAGGGTCGCATGTGTCTATATTGGCGTATTTGGCAGCCTAGGGAAAAATCGGAAGGGCATTCAAGGTGGGACGCTGGTGATAGCGATCACCGGGTTGGACCCTGAGTTGACCGCCGCATCTCTGCTCGCCGCTTGATCCCCATCAATGACAAGCCCTGGCCGCGGGGAATTCATGGCTAATCTGCAAATCGGGGACGTCATTTCCCTACCTGTCTATGTACCATCAGGAGCACGGCACTGCGATCCTTATCACGGTTAACGCGTCCCATAGGGTTCAAGATCGTGTCTGTAAACGCGATAACCGAAAAATGGAGGCGATGGGAGACCAAGTTCGGGCGAAAGCATCCGTGGATGCGTTAACCCTTGGACCGGCGAACTCCACATCACCGTTCAGGCGTATGACGATTGCGTCCAATGTGGCGACGTGCCATATAGAGTTGTTGTGATTGAAATCGAAGATGGTAGTCGAAGAGGGGTGGCGCTCTGCGGGCGACACTTTGTTGAGGCTTGCAAAGAGTGCCTGGGCAGCACTTCCTGTGCATTGCCCGAGAACGAACGCCTCGATTTATTCCGTATTGCGTCAACTCGCTGAGTTCGAGTTTGTAAAGGGCGATAATCCCGCTTTAGGATCGCTCCGCCGAACCGGTCAAGCTAATGGCGGAGGGAGAGGGATTCGAACCCCCGGTACGGTTTCCCGTACATCGGTTTTCAAGACCGACTGTTTCAACCGCTCACACATCCCTCCGCGCTTGTAAAGACGCGAGTCTCAAGCACTCTTGCGGTTCGGCGCGCGGACCCGTTCGCGGACCGAAAACCCTTTCATTGCGTCCTCTAGCCTTCGGTCTCGTAGCTTGATGTACGACTCGCGAGTGACCTGAACGCTGGCGTGCCGGGCTCGGCGTGGACGATTACGCTTCATCTCTAGCACTCTTGCCGGATGCACTCTTGTTCGGATAGTTGAAGAAGAGCTGATTGCCGTCGGGATCGTCGACCACCAGGAGCCGGTAGCCCCACGAACCCTCCTTGACCGGAACGCCCTTGCCCTCGAGTTCCGCGCGCAGCGCGTCCAACGCGGCGACCGCGGCCTCGCGCGTCTCCGGCTCGACGTTCAGGGAAATGAACATCAGTCCCTTGCCAATCTTCTCCGGCCACGTGTCGGCCAGGATAAGCGCGCAGCCCTGCCGGTCGACCTGTGCGACGTGCGCTCTGCCGTCCTCATCGTAGCGCCAGGGGCTCGTGAAGCCAAGCCGGTTAACGTAAAAGCGGAGCGAGGCCTCAACATCCGTTACGTGCAGGACGGGGCGTGCGAACCAGTTTGTCAAGCTAGATATCCCCGGAATGAGCGTACAACTCTCGCAAGTATCGCACAGGTTGAGAACCGGCGTTTGCCCAAGCTTGCGTCGTCCGTTCGCCTTCTGCCGGGGTCAATGAGTGAAATCGGAATATTTCGCCGACTACGTGGCCCTGTTTGCCCCCGCTCTCAGTAGAAGCGTGTTTCGCGCTCACCCGGGTGAGTAAGTCACTGAAACAGAACTCGGTTGCCAGTTTTTTTGCGGGCCATGACGAGATCTGCCTCCGTTTTGCGCTTATAGATACAGGAGGACGATATGCACCGCACCAACATTACTCTCACACTCTGTTTTTTCCTGTGTTGTTTCGCCACGGCTTCGATGGCCCAGCAGGCAGCTACCACCGACCATGCTGTCCCTTCGGTTGTAAAGTTCAGTGGCACCCTGACCGGGGCTGACGGCAAGCCCCTCACCGGCGTCCAAGGTCTGACCTTCTTGCTCTACAAAGAAGAGACCGGTGGGGTGCCTCTGTGGATGGAAACTCAGAACGTGCAGGCGGACAAGAACGGACGCTATGCTGTAATGCTGGGCGCGGCCAATGCCGCCGGATTGCCCGCAGAAGTTTTTGTTTCCGGTGAAGCGCGCTGGCTTGGCGTTCAGGCCAGCGGCCAAGCCGAACAAGCTCGCACCCTTCTGTTGAGCGTGCCCTACGCCCTGAAGGCGGGCGACGCCGAAACCCTTGGCGGCAGGCCAGCTTCGGCCTTCCTGACTGTTTCTCCGTCGGGCACCGCCAGCCAGGCCGGGGCGCAACCGCAGGCCGCCAATGCGATTGCCTGCGCTTCCGGCAGCGCCTGCAAGTCCGGCTTCGTTCCGGTTTTCTCCAGCAACGGCGGCAGTGCCAAAATTACGGATTCGATCATCAAGCAGGGTAGCGGCGCGGTGCAGATCGCGGGCAGCGCCTCCGCCACGGGAAGCATCAGCGCCGGCGCGGACGTGAATGCCACCGATGTGAACGCCACTGGCAACCTCGGGGCCACTTCGGTCACGACCGTTGCTCCCGTCGGCGGCGTCAATAGCACGATGACGGGAACAGCCAGCGGCATTGGAGCCGTCGAGGGGTTCGCGACCGCGAGCGGTGCTGCCGGGTTCACGTTCGGCGTAATCGGGCAATCCGCTTCGGATTCGGGCCGCGGAGTCTGGGGCCTCTCACCGGGCGCACAGGGCGTGGGCGTGATTGGCGAAGCAACGGGAGCCAACGGCATTGGCATGAGCGGAAAAGCACTCAACGGTACGGGCTGGGCTTTCTCTGCCACGGGCAACGCGCAGCAGGACCGTACCAGCGGTGGTTGGGTCAAAGCGATGGCCTACTTCAGTGGCCTCAACAGTGGCAGCATTGTCTCGTGCTACAACTCCACTCTCAGCGCCCCGGCGGCGACCACGCCGCCGTGCGGGTTCGCATTTACAAAAACCGGGACCGGGTCTTATATCCTCGACTTCGGTTTCGAGATTGACGACCGCTTTTTTTCGCTCACCCAAACCAACTGGTTCGCAACCAGCGGTATTTGTACGGACTGGAACGGCGGTTGCAGTAGCCCGCCGAGTCTGACCGCGAACCAGATGCAGATCTATACCTTCATGCCAGGGGCAGCCTACAACGAATACACCGACACCAAGTTTTACATCATGGTTTTCTGACCGGTTCCATCCCGGCGGCGCCTGCCCTCCCACACTTGGGACGGCCGGCGACCGCCAGGATCCATTTCTCTCGTCTACCAAGGGCCCCACGAACGTGACGATCGGTTCCGTCTCCGTTACAGATACCGGTGGGGATCCGACCGCGTTCAGCTTCCACCAATACTGCGGTACAACGCCAAAAGCCAGAAGGACATGCGTCATCGGGGTGATCTTCACCCCCATGGAGCAGGTCTAGACACGGCCACGCTGAACATCCCGAACAGTGCTCCGGGCGGTCCGCTGTAGGTTCCATTAACAGGCACGGGGGTCAATAAGAAATGAGGAACACCAAGAGGCTTGGGATTCCATGCGGCTGTGACGAAAGTGGTTAACTTACGCTGAAGAATTTGTAGTGAACGCGCGGACCCTTTTCCTGGCTGTTTTCGAGGCTAGAAGGCTCGGAGAATCGCGGTACGGGAGAATCGCTACAACTCGTTCGCCGGTTTTCAAGACCGACTGTTTCAACCGCTCACACATCCCTCCGCGGCTAGCTAAAGTCTACCAAGGCAAAGGATCAGTTGGCAGACTACCTTTCGGCGATATCCGGAATGGCAACTCCGATTCTCTCCCGGCAAAAACCGACACATTGGCCGATGATCGACGCATGAAAGCTCGCTTCATGCTCGTGCCCTTCACTACGATACCGGCTTGGTGTTACAACGATAGAGGAAACCCGAGAAGAGTGTCCGTTAGGCAGTCGAAGGCTTGGCTCGTGCGTCCGGAAAAGGCGTGCGCGCGCGAAAGGATTAAGATAAGGACCCTATGAAGGCATTAGTGAAAAGCCGGCGTGAACCCGGCCTTTGTCTGGAGGAAGTCCCGGAGCCGGAAATCGGTATTAATGACGTAAAAATTCGCGTATCCCTTAGCGGAATCTGTGGAACCGACCTCCATATCTACCAATGGGACGATTGGGCGAGAGCCACCATCCCCGTCCCGCTCGTCATCGGCCACGAATTCGTCGGAGAAATCGTCGAGGTCGGGAGCAACGTCTCCGATTATCGAGTCGGCGAACTGGTCAGCGGAGAAGGGCATGTAACTTGCGGGCGTTGTCGAAATTGCCTGGCGGGCCGCCGGCATTTGTGCGCGCATACCAAGGGCGTGGGAGTGAATCGGCCCGGCGCCTTCGCCGAATACATCGTTCTTCCCATGAGCAACATCTGGAAACACAATCCTAAGGTCGACCTGGAGATCGCATCGATTTTCGATCCCTTCGGCAACGCGGTGCACACGGCATTGTCGTTCCCCGTGCTGGGAGAGGATGTAGTAATCACCGGCGCCGGGCCCATTGGCCTAATGGCTGCCGCTGTCGTGCGACACGCAGGCGCGCGCTACGTAGTCATCAGCGATTTGAATCCGGTTCGCTTGGCCCTCGCGGAAAAAATGGGCGTTACGCTGGCTGTCGATCCGCGAAAAACGCCGCTCCGTGAAGCGCAAAAGCAACTTGGCATGCAAGAGGGATTCGACGTCGGCCTCGAGATGTCGGGTTCGCCGGCCGCCTTCCGCGAAATGATCGCGAACATGAGCCATGGAGCGAAGATTGCCATGCTCGGCATTCCTTCCTCAGAAATGCCGATTGACTGGCATAGCGTGATCTTCAATATGCTGACCATTAAAGGCATCTACGGACGCGAGATGTACGAAACCTGGTACAAGATGACCGTGATGCTCGAGTCCGGCCTCGACATAACTCCGGTCATCACTCACCGGTTTTCATACCGAGATTTTGAAAAAGGTCTGGAAGCCATGAAAACAGGCGACACGGGGAAAGTGATCCTCGACTGGCGCCATGTGTCCTGAGTGGTGCAATTGAGTTCAGGGGGCAGGTGACTTATCGCTGCCCCAAAACGCCGGCGCCTACAATCCCGGTGACCTGGTGACCTACGACCTCGGCGGAAACGTGCTGCACATTGGAATCGTCATTGATCAAAAGGGCAGGAGTGGGGCGTTCATGATCGTCCACAACATCGGAGAGGGTCGGAAGGTGGAGGACGTTTTGTTCAAGTGAAGGATAACCGGGCACTACCGCTACTATGGCCCCAAGGGTTGTTGTGTGCCAGTCAAGTGTGAGCGTCTCTACGAGCCTCGCTAATGCTGAGGTCGATAAACGCCCGCTTGGGGCGTCTTCGGAGTCGCCGTCTTATACTCTTCCGATTTGCCACGCGGAATGCTCAGCGTCTTCCATTCCGATGAGCGCAGATGTTTCGCGAGAAATACAATCTGCCCGATGTGTTGAGCGTAATGCGCGAGCGCGCGGTTGAGTGCCTGCAGCACGGTGTGCGGCTCCTGGCGGATGGTCACGGTGCGGAGTACATCTTCCGGCTTGAGCGAATCTAGCGTGGCAAAGGCCTGCGACCAGCCTTCCTCCCACCAGCGCATTACTTCTTCGCGTGTTGTTCCCGCCGAGAGATCGAATTCACGATCCCGGAAACGGTCCGGCTTTTCGCCGTCGGAGGCAAGAAAGTCGGTAAAGCGGGAGCGTGCGTTGCCGGCGATGTGGTTGACGAGGATTGCGATCGAGTTCGACTCCGGATCGATCGTCGTGAAGAAATCCTTGTCTTCGAGTTGTGCCATGGCGGATTCGGCCATGCGCTTGTGGCCGCGGAGTTGGCGGCGGATTTCGTCGAGGTAGTGGGGGGCGAGGTCGGTCATGGCTGCTCGATCCTTCAATTTTGGAAGTCAAAAGTCAGAAGCCAGATTGAAGAAGTGGAACCAACTCGAACTCGATTTTACCTCTTCGATCTGACTTCTGACTTTAGCAGTTACAAGCGACTCGGAACCCGTAGTCCGCATATTGAAATTCCGGCGGAATGCTGGA
The DNA here is from genome assembly GCA_963791085.1 of uncultured Acidobacteriaceae bacterium. GTDB lineage: Bacteria > Acidobacteriota > Terriglobia > Terriglobales > Acidobacteriaceae > Acidiflorens. The sequence continues at coordinate 1,003,526 of CAWBQG010000002.1, forward strand.
GCGAGCGGCGCAGCGCGAGATTTTGATGTGGTGGCGCCACGAGCCTCCCCGGGAGGCACGACGCTGGCCGGATTCGGGGCCGCGTGGATTTCGGTCCGGCGAAACCTCGTAGTAAGTGGGCGCATACCAGTCGCTGCACCATTCGTGCACGTTATCGCACATGTTGAAGAGGCCATAGACATCGGGTTCACGTTGGCCAACAGGCTCGGGGCCGGTATTCCAATGCACGGCACAGCGGGCCGCGTAATCCGGCAACAACTGCGGAGGAGTATCGCCCCAGGGGAATAGCGCGCTTTCACGGCCACCGCGGGCGGCTCGCTCCCATTCAGCCTCGGTGGGTAATCGAAAATGCTTCCCTGTGGCCGTGCTCAGCCAAGCGCAATAGCGGGCCGCCTCTTGCCACGACACTCCGACAACGGGCTGTGCGGGCTGATTGAGGTGCGCGTCGTGCCAGAACGGAGGCGCCGCCGAGTCGGCGCCCTTTAGGAAACGCGCATATTCTGTGTTCGTGACCTGACAGGAAGCCAGCAGAAACTCGTCAATCCAAACGCGATGCACGGGTTTCTCGTTGTCCTGACCTGAGTCACACCCCATCAGGAACCAGCCCGCCGGGATCACAACGAGTGCGGGACCGTGTTGTTCCTCGCTGCGGGGGACAAGCATGGTTTGATCCATGGATCAGAGCGCGTGCAACGCGCGAACTACTCCGCTGATTCTATTCTCCTGGAAGAGGCGAATGCCGGCGATGCCGACGGCTCCGGCGGTAACGCAGGCAGCGGCGTTTTCGAGCGTGATGCCACCGAGAGCGAGTATGGGAATCCTTGCTTTGCATGCTTCACCCAAGGCAGACAGGCCTTGCGGATGCGTTCCGGGGACAGCTTTCTTCTCGAATACAGGCGCGAATACGGCAAAGTCGGCCCCTTCGGATTCGGCGCGGAAAACATCGGACACACTGTGGCAGGAGACGGCGAGGAGCGGGCTGCGAGCTGCGAGCCGCGAACTGCCAGAAGACGCTTCGGTCCAGATGGATTGGACTATGGATACGGAAGTGTCGTCGGAGCGCAGGTGTACGCCATCGGCGCCGACTGCCAGCGCTACGTCGGTGCGGGAATTGATCAGGAGGCGAGTTGCGAGCTGCGAGTTGCCAGATGCCGGTCTTGCTTCTCTGAGTGCTGCTTCTCTGACGGCGCCCACGGCTTGGCGGGCAAGTCGCTCGAGTTCCGCAGTGCTCAGGTCCTTTTCGCGAAGCTGAATGTAGTCGACGCCGGCGTGGGTGGCCTCGGCAATTTTGTCGAGCAGGGTGCGGCGGCGCGCGGGCTCGTCGCCGTGAAATTGCGATCGGTCGCTGATGTAGTAGAGCAGACAGCGCGCAGCCATCGGTTCTTAGCGTACTACGAGTGGGACGCGGACACTCCTGTCCGCGAACGGTGGCAGCGAATGCAACCCGCAAGGGACAATTGCCGACGTCGAAAGCGGAAGCAAAAACAAAAGCAAGGACAAGAGCACCGGCAGCGGACAAGAGTGTCCGCTCCACCCGAGTTTATTGCGGGAACAGCTTCAAGTTCTCAGCTTTCCAGCGCATGGCGGCATAAATGCGATTGTGCCCGCTCGGATGGTCGAAGAATATCCACTCCTCCACCGGGCCGGGACTCATCTTGCGGTATTCGCCGAGATGAATTGCGGCCTGTGCGAAGCCGTCGGGTTGCCGGGATGCGTTCAGCCCGTACATATCGGCTTCATATTCAAGGGTACGACTGAAAGTGTTCATGACCGGCGTGATGACGAAGCCAAATATCAAGACCAGCAACACCACCAGCGGAAGCACAGCCGTGTCGCCCACGCTCCGAATCTGCCACCTCTCGCCCCAGCGCTTGAGTGCCCAGCCTAATCCGCAGTCCAGGTAGGCGAAGGCCAGCACGATCACGATCGAAAAAAACATGATGCTTTTGTAGACGTGGTTCATTACATAGTGACCCATTTCGTGCCCAGTGACCGCCTGAATTTCTTCGGGCGAGCCGCGGCGCAGCAGGTTGTCGTTGAGCGTGATACGCATGGTGTTAGCGAAACCGCTGACGTTGGCGCTCATGCGGGTCGTCTGCTTTGACGCATCAATCGTGTACACATTTTTGGCAGGGATACCATTGGCCCGTGCCATGCTCAGGATGGGATCAACAATCTTCGGATCGTTGAGGGGGGTGACCTTATTAAAGATGGGCACCAGATAAACCGGCGAAATCAGCACGGTGAAAACCGCAAACATGGTGGTCACGACCGCGCCCCATATCCACCAGGTGCGGGGCAGACGGCGGACAACGCCAAACAGCAGCATGGTCAGCAACCCGAGCAGCACCGCGGTTACCCCAAGATTCTTGATCTGATCCCACAGCCAGGGGCCAAAGGTTTGCGTGGCGAGCCCGTATTTGTGTTCGCGGAAATAATCTTCGTAAACCGAGAGGGGAAAAAAGAGAACCGTGGTGAGAACAATATATTGCAGCCAGTACACGAACGTGTGCAACGGCTTGAAACGTGTAACACGCTCTGCCAGATCTCGCATACGTGCCGACCACCGCAGGTTCAGCAAGAGCAGCACGACCACGGCCCCATAAAGAAAATCCCAGAGGATCATCCAATATCCGCCTTCGAAATAAGCGTCGGAGCGTGCCGTCTTGTCGGCGGGAATTTGCGCAAGGTAAGCATCGGTGGCCTTGATCGCGTCAAAGTCTGCGCTCGCTCGCGCCGCATCAGGAACTTGAATGACGGACGGCATCTCGTTTGGAGTTGGCGGTTGCGCAAACGCAGATAGCGCACAAAAGGAAATCAGCAGACCACAAACGAGTGCGGCGATTCGAAGGCGCATAGTCGTTTTGCCTCAGGAAAACACTGAACAACAGGAGTGTATACGCAGAAGAGTCCGCGGAAGTTGCAAACCCTACGCTCGTGTCCCAGCGAGGGCCTGCCGGAGTGCTTGCACGACGACACGCTAGGGCCGCGTTTTTGCGATTTCCGGCATGGCTGCTTCGCCCGTACGTTTCGGTTGTTGCGGGCCGAGATGGTATTTGGTCAGCCCCTCTTTCAGGAACTCGAAGCTTTCTTCAGGAGAATCCGCGATCTTGAACAGCTCCAGATCCTGCGGGGATATGACGCCGGCATCCGCCATGGCATCGAAGTTGATGATCTTCTTCCAGTATTCGCTGCCATAAATGACCACGACGATCTTTTTAGCCAGCTTCTCGGTTTGAGCAAGCGTGAGGATTTCGAAGAGTTCATCGAGCGTGCCGAAGCCGCCGGGGAAAATCACCAGAGCTTTGGCTAGATACGCGAACCAGAACTTGCGCATAAAAAAGTAATGAAACTCGAAATTGAGCGAAGGCGTGATGTAGGGATTCGGATATTGCTCGAAGGGCAGGTTGATGTTGAGGCCGATGGTTTTTCCGCCCGCTTCATGCGCTCCAAGGTTGGCCGCTTCCATGATGCCCGGGCCGCCGCCGGTGGTTACGACAAAGCGCCGGCGCCGCGCAGGGATGTGGGCCGACCACTCGGTGAGCAGATAAGCAAGGCGGCGCGCGTCCTCGTAATAGCGCGCCATGTCAATGGCTGCTTCGGCGCGTTTCATATCGAGCGCCTGCTGGGCCGCGGCCACTCCAGCGCCGTTGTTTCGCACATCGTTCAGTTGGCTGGCGGCTGAGTCGCGGCTGTGTACACGCGCCGATCCAAAGAAAACCACCGTGTCCTGAATCTGCTCCCGACGAAAGCGAGAGAGCGGCTCAATGTATTCGGACAGCAGGCGCAGAATCCGGCCGTCGGGTGAGGCGAGGAATGACTCGTTATTGTAGGCCAGAGGAGCGGACTTCAGCTTGGGTTCAGTCATAGTAGATCCGTCATTGGTCGTTGATGTGGTTGTTGCTCGTTGATCAGTGATCGTTTGCCATCCCCTGGTACGACCGATAGCGAGCATAGCAGCCCGAGTCTCTGGTTTGCGGTCCCTGGCTGCCAGGGACCAATGACCGGCGATATATTCTTAATCTTCCCGGTACTGAATGGCCTCCCAGAAGCCGATCCAAACGTTGAGCAGACCCAGGCCCGTTACAACGCCGCGCACGAAGCCGTTCGAAACCGCTTCGCGGATGGCCGGATACGGCAGAAGCAAACTATTGTCTGACCATTCAGGCCGCCACGGCACGATCATCAGCATGACGCCAAGCGTTGCGCACAGGAACACAAACAACAGAACGCCCAGGCGGCGCAGCCACACCCGAGCCGTCGAAGGCGGCCGCGCGGGAAGGGCGCTGCGTGCCGGCGGCGGGGCTCCGTTGCCGGGCGCAGCTTCGGGGGAGTCGTCGGGGGAAACTTCGACAGCGGCAGGTTCGCTGGGAAAAGGCAGCTTGGGATCGGAAATCATTGCACGCGTCGCCGTGGGACGGTCGCCCTGGATGCTCGTCCTGATGGTCCATCCTGGTGGTTCACTCCGGGGTGAGCGCGGGATTCAGTCCATTCCGTGCGCATGCCGCCAGACCCACTTTCGCATTCTACGACTTCAGGGCCTGAATGCGCTCAGCAACATCGCGATAATCGATATTGGCGCCATAGACGTATGTGAAGTGCCGGAGCGCGCCGGGCTTATCCTGCGCGGTTTCGCAGGCAGATCCCAGTTCGTAGTTGATAGCCACGCGCGCCTGGCTGTCGAGTCCCGGAATGTCGAGCGCCTTGTCGTACCAGCGAATGGCGGCCTCAGGCACTCCCTTATCGAGGAAGCACTGTGCCAGCCAAGTATAGGTCTGGACGATCTGGCCAAAAGGAAGGCCGCGATCGATGGCGGTGCAGACTTTCTGCAATTCGGCAATGGCTTCATCGAGCAAGCCCATTTCGCGGAAGGCTACACCCAGGTTGTAATGTGTTTCCGGGTCCTCGTCGGTGGACGGGACATCTTCTTCGAGTTCGTGTTTCAGTTCGCCGAAGATCTCCGACAGATCGACGCTGCCCGCAGGATGCATCGCCTGCGCGTCTGCGCCAAGCGGGCGCACTGGAGCAGGGGAATAGCTCATCATTGCCGGAGCTGCGGCAGCCGCAGCTCCAATCGCAATTGGCGCACTCATCGGACCAACTTCCGGCGCCGACGCGGCACCAGCTACCGGCTCGGGTTTCGGTTCTGGGGACGGTATAGCGGGGAGCTGCGCGGAAGTTGCCCCGCCCCAGCCCGGCATAGCCACGGTTGAAGATTCGGCTGCGGAAGGCTGTTCCCACGGCGATTTGCCGAGCGCCGGCGCGGCTGCCGGAGGCGCTCCGACAGAAGTTGGTGATGGGTAAGTATCCCCGAGCGAGCTTTCCAGATCCGCAACCAGCGCGGTTAGTTCGTCGGGCGCGGCATGCGCGGTTTGTGCCAGGACTGGTTCCGCGGAGGCGGGTTCAGGGTGCGTGAGGCCCGAGTGAGAGTCCTGTAGGTATGCAGGCTCCGGCTGTTCCGGCGCATGCGCGGGGACAGTATCGTCGTGCTGCGGATGGTCATAGCCGGATAGCAAGCCGGGGGCCGTTGCAGTTTCTTCGGCGTAAGACGTTTTCAGTTCAACTTCAAGGGTGGCCGGGTCATCGGCATTGATCTCGGCGATTTCCGCCTCGGGTTCCTCCGGCAGCTTGGCGCCCGATTCGATGGCAGTGCGCAGCGGATCAAGGACGGCGGCATCGTGGGTGAGCGTTTCCAGCCTCTCGAAAGCCGTTCGCGCCTGGTCGGTCATGAAATGCTCGAGATAGAAGCGGATTTCTTCCGCCGTCTCGGCGATCTCCAGATCGCTTTCCGGGTCTCTTTGCGCGCGGACTGGTTGCTCTTGCTCCATGGGCGCGTTGTCGTCGGCCGCGATGGCACGCTCCCACTCGGACGACACGTCATCAGGCGTATCCCCGGAAGCATGCGCTGCCCCTTCTTCAACAGAGAATTCCGGATGCCCCGGCATCTCCGGTTCGGCCACGTGCGCAAGCGCGGGCACGGGGGCGGCCGCCATGGGAGCGACATCGCCAGCCACGGCGGCACCGGTATTTTGTTCGTAGCGCGCAGCCAGTTCCCCATAGCGTACCGCTTCATCGGGGTACCCGGCATCGTGAAATACGCTCTCAAGCGTGCGACAACAGACGGCCGCTTCGGCAAAGCGCTGAAAGCGCGTGTGGAGCGCGGCCAGGCGCTGGTTCAATCGGACGTCACGCGGCGCCTGCGGCAGGGCACCGAGCAATGGCACAAGCGCCTTTTCCGGCAGGTTGTAGGAAAGAAACAGGTCGGCATCAGTCACCGCCGCCCGTATCGCAATTGCAACCTGGTCCGGATACAACTGGTCGGTCATGGGCGCGGTCGCCTCAAGTTCCTCGACAATCAAGGCCCCTTCCTCAGCCGTGATTTCGGCGACGGCGGGCCTGGAAGGTCCGAGCATACGCTCCATGACCTGCTGGTAGTTCTGCGCGTGCACCGCGTTTTGCGGTTCGTTCGCCCCCAGCATTTGATACAGATCGCGCGCCCGCTCGAGGCTCCCGTTCTTGACCGAAGCGTGGGCCAGCAACTCGGCAACTTCGTTTACGTGCGTGCTTTCGCCTGATTTCTTGAGAAGCTCCAACAATCTTTCGAGGGCACCCGCGTCGTCCTGAACGGGCGCGATCAGGGCATGCAGGTTCCCGAGCAGTTTGGTCGAGTCGGTTGCCAGCAGGCGTTCGGCATGCGCGCTATAGACTTCGAGAGCCTGGTTGTAGTGGCCCAGCCGAGCCGCGCCCTCTGCGAGAAGAAACAACCCCTCAGGGTCGTTGTGAACGGTCAACAGCTTCTCAGCCAGCGGCGAGCACTTGGCGAGATTGCCGCTTTCCAGATATGCCTTCAAAAGGTCGCGCAAGCCGTCCGGATGCGAATCAATATCGGCGGCCCGCTCCAAATACTGAACCGCAGCCCTGGGGTCGTCGCTGTCAAGCGCCGCTTTCCCCCGCATGAGCAGGACGTAGCTGTTCCCCGGATCGAGCACGAGCATGCGCTGCAGAATGTCTTCGGCGGCTGCCAGCGAGCCGCGCGCGCGCAACGACTCGGCTGCGGCGCTGAAAATCTCCCACGCTTCCTTCTTCTTGCCCAGCTTGACGTAAACCTCGGCAAGTTTGACACGCATGGGAACGTTTTCGGGGTCCATTTCAAGAACCTTCTGGAACAGCCGCACCGCCTGCTCCAGGTCCCCGCTCTTCATGAACTCTTCGGCCACTTGCAGGTATTGCGCTCGCGCATCATTGAACAGGCCTTGTTGGGTGTAGAGTTCCGCCAGTTTTAGAGATCCATCCATGCTGGGCTGGAGCTTGGTGATCTTCTTGTACATGGCGATGCCCTTGACCGTGAAGCCCTGGGCGGCATATGCATCGCCGACGGCTCTGAAGCACTCGATCGCCTTGGGCACATCGCCCAGCCGCGCGTACAGATCGCCGATGGTATTTGCAACCGTAAGATCCTTTTCGTCGTGCTTGCGGATCTTCTCGTACTCAGCAATGGCATTCTGCAGCTTGCCCTGCTGAACAAATTTTTCCGCGGCGCTGAGAACCTTCTGTTTGTTGAATCCAAAGACAAACGCCATAGGATTTACGGACTCCAGCCTTGATTACCGTCGAACGCCCATTTCCCTGGGAGCGTTGCCTGACGGGCCCGACCTCGCCGGGATTTTCCCGGCGAAACACCGCCAACCACACCATTGGGATTGCGGAGTAAGGTTATTGTAAGTCTGGGTGCCACCGATACGATGGTTACTGACGATTACCCGAGGTTACCGAAAGGGAGTGTACGTCCGGTTTAAGAAGAAAGGAACGAGGGCGAGTTCAATTAGCCTGCAGGCCGGAAGGCATTAAGAATTAGGCGCACACTACCCCGAAGGGTAGCGCACACAGGGGAGAATCTCAAATTCAAACTGTAAAAACGGGCCGGGAGCTTTCGGACCCCGATCGCCGATCGATTGACCCCGGCCCACTGACCTTATCGCGCCAAAATCCCGGATGGCGTCCGCTTATCCATCGGTACAAACTCGCGCGTTTCGTGCCCGATCCAGACCTGACGCGGCCGGGCGATCTTCTGCTCGGGATCGGTAATCATTTCCTGCCACTGCGCCAACCAGCCGGCCGTGCGCGGGATAGCGAATAGGACAGTAAACATCTCCGGCTTGAAGCCCATTGCCTGGTACATGATGCCGGAGTAGAAATCGACGTTCGGATAGAGCTTACGCTGAACGAAATAATCGTCCTGCAGCGCAATGCGTTCCAATTCGAGCGCGATTTCGAGCTTAGTGTTATGGCCGGTAACCTCAAAGACGCGTTCGGCCGTCCACTTGATGATCTTGGCCCGCGGATCATAGTTCTTGTAAATGCGGTGGCCGAAGCCCATCAACTTGCCTTTGCCTTCCTTGATCTTCTTCATATAGGCCGGCACATTTTCCTTGGAGCCGATCTCGTCAAGCATGCGCAACACTTCTTCGTTCGCTCCGCCGTGCAGAGGTCCTGAAAGTGCTGCCGCGGCTGCCGCCGTCGCCAGATACGGATCGGTTTGGGAGCTTCCCACGGCCCGCATCGCGTTCGCACTGCAATTTTGCTCGTGGTCGGCATGCAGTATGAAGAGGATATCGAGCGCCCGCGCGATTACCGGATTGGCCGCGTACTTTGGCTCGACCATCTTCCACAGCATGTTCATGAAGTTTTCGGGATACGTGAGGTCGTTGTCGGGATAGACGTAGGGGAAGCCCACGCTATGCCGGTATGACATGGCAGCGATGGATGGCACTTTGCCGATCAGGCGTTTAATTTGATGGAGACGCTGGGCCGGATCGTGCACCTGACGGGAGTCAGGGTAGACGCTAGAGAGCGCCGCCACCGTACTCACGAACATCGCCATGGGGTGGGCATCGTACCGGAAACCCTCCATGTACTTTTTCGTGCTTTCATGAATCATGGTGTGATGGGTGATCTCGTTCACCCAATCTTTCAACTGGCCCTCCGTCGGCAACTCGCCGAACAGAAGCAGATAGGCGACCTCGAGAAACGTGCAGTGCTCGGCCAGTACTTCGATCGGGTATCCGCGGTAGCGCAGGATTCCCTTGTCACCGTCAATGTAGGTGATTGCGCTGCGGCATGACGCCGTGTTCATAAAGGCTGGGTCATAGGTCATAAGCCCGAAATCTCCCGGGCCGGTCTTGATTTTGCGCAGATCCATCGCCCGGATCGTTCCGTTCTCGATCGGCAGGGAATAGTTCTGCCCCGTTCGGTTGTCGGTAATTGTTAAAGTTTCCTGTGGCATAACAGAGCTCCTGAGAATTGGCGGCCAGGCAGAAGGGCCTCTGGCCCTCCCATACGCACAGACGGTAGCGATATTAAGCACTCCCGCGCGGTGAGCTACGTCACACCGCAGTGTTTTTCGCCTGCCTCACCCCCTTTATCTTAGCAGCGCCGCTGCGCCAGCGCCCTAGTATCCTCCCGCCGTTTTGGGGGCGACGGTGGGGGTCCCGGGCGCGAATCCCAACGCCGGGAGCGCCGTCTGGCAGGGGTGGCGGTTACTCATTCGCGGCTTTGCGGGGCTTCACTCCCAGGCAGCGAGCAAAAACGGCCGAAATCTCAGGAATCTGATCTTCTGTCAGCTGAATGGCCGATCCCAGCTTCTTCAGGGCGGCGTTCAGGAGGGGGGGGTGCCCTTCCGTCAGTTCCACAACCTTTTGCCACTCCCGGGCTACTGGAATGCGTTCGTCGCTATCGGCGTCCTCGCAAAACTGGTCGGCGGCCTCGGGGGCCGTCCCGTACTCGTCGGTCACGTCCTCATGAAAATATCCCCGCAGAAATGTGTGCAGGGCGGGAAAGTTTTGGGCCGTCACTTCTACTTTCGGGGTCTGTGGTTTCATCAGCGGCACTCCGGATAGGAAGTCAAAACGTAGTAGTCATTGGACCCAGCGTATTTTAGAACCACGAGTGCGTGCGCACACGGTCGCGACTGGTAAGCGCCGCGGTTGATGGTGCGACCAATCGGGTCGTCGCCATCGTAATCGAGAACCAGGTTCGGATGCCTGCCAGGACGACTCAACCAGCTCGCGATGCGGTCTTGCGATTTCGCAATAGCCGCACCGACCACGTGCTCCGCCGTTCTGCGGTCGGTGTAAGTGGAGGCTCCGGTGATGTTTTGTTCCCGGGCCAGTCGTTCGCGCAGGTCCTCTTCCGTCAGACCCACATGTTTACGCAGAATGTGGCCGCCGGCACGCTCGTCCTGGCTGAGGTCGCGGGTCGGGCCGCTCAAAAGCCGGCTCTCCGCATGGCCTGTAGTGGATGTCGCAGTCGTGCTCGTGCTATTGGCGGCGGTTGGGTTCTGACAGGCGATGAGCGAAAGAAAGGCCGCCATCAAAAGCGATCCAATCATTATCCGTGCTTGCGAGACTCCTGCCATTCGACCCCAATCTGCGCCCATTGGCCACGGTCTTCCTGTAAAGATTCGGGAATTGTGCTACTAAACAGGGTGTGCGGGCAAGTGTGTCTGGTTCTTTCGGGCAAAATTACCTGAACGCCTTCGAGCGCTGGGGTTCGGGGCCGGCCTATGTATTTCCGCGCGGATACCGCCGCGAGCGCTGGTCCTATGAGCGAGTCGCAAGTGTCGCCTGGCAGTTTGCCCACGAACTTGCGGCGCGCGACATCGCCAAAGGCGATGCCGTTCTCCTCTGGAGCCCCAACTGCGCCGAGTGGGTCGCCGGTTTTCTGGCTTGCGCCGCGTCGGGTGTAATTGCCGTTCCGGTCGATGACGCCTCCAGCCCTGAGTTTGCCCACCGCATCAGCGCGCAAGTGCGTACCAGGCTGGTTCTGTGCGCACGCGAGCGGGCGCCCCTTTTTCCCGGACTCACCACGGTCGATCCTGCCGATCTGCCGGCGGCCGTCGCGCATCATGCGGCTGAACGCTTCAGTCCGGCCGATATTCAGCCTTCCGATCCGCTCGAGATCGTCTTCACTTCTGGCACGACGGCCGAGCCTAAGGGCGTCGTGCTGACGCACGCGAACGTTGCGGGTAACCTTGCACCGCTCGCCGCCGAGATCGAAAAATACCTCAAGTACGAGCGGTTCGTGCATCCTCTCCGCTTTCTTAATCTGCTGCCTTTGAGCCACGTCTTCGGGCAATTTCTGGGAATTTTTCTCCCGCCGCTCCTCGGTGCAACCGTGGTCTTTGAGAGCAATTTCAATCCGGCGGAAATTGTTTCGACCATACGGCGCGAGCGCATCTCGGTGCTGGTCGCTGTTCCGCGGCTCATCGATTCGCTCAAACAGAAAATCGAACGCGATTTCGCAGCGGATCGCGATCCTGCGGGTGGCGGCGACGATCGACACAGGAACGGCTCGGGGTCCGGCGGCGCCTTTTCGGCGCGCTACGCCGAGGCCACGAGTCAGCACTTTCTGTGCCGCTGGTGGACGTTTCGCGACATCCGGCGGCGGTTCGGATGGAAATTCTGGGCCATCATCAGCGGAGGGGCGGCGCTCGAGCGCGAAACCGAAGAATTCTGGCACCGCCTTGGGTACGCGGTTGTTCAGGGCTACGGTCTTACGGAAACCACATCGCTCATCAGCTTGAACCACCCCTTCCACACCAGCCGCGGCTCGATCGGCAAAGTGCTGCCGGGGCGAGAAGTGAAGTTGGCCGACGACGGCGAGATCATGGTGCGCGGTTCGGGGGTTGCCAGCGGCTACTGGAACGGACGCGAACTCGCGCCGGTCGTGGGTGAGGAAGGATGGTATGGCACGGGCGACCTCGGTGAGCTCGATGCCGAGGGCAATCTGTTTTTCCGGGGACGCAAGAAAGAAGTGATCGTGACCCCTGGCGGGATGAACGTCTATCCGCAAGATCTTGAAGCGGCTTTGCGAGCGCAGCCGAGTGTGCGCGAGTGCCTGGTGGTTGGCATCGAGCGTGGCGGCAACGCGGAGCCCTGTGCCATCCTAATTCTGCGCGAACCAACCGCGGATGCGAAGGCCGTGGTTGGGAGCGCCAACGAAAGCCTCGCCGAATATCAACGCATGCGGGCATGGTTCGTCTGGCCGGACGAGGATTTTCCACGCACTTCTACCGGCAAGCCGCGGAGCAATGTGATTCGCGATGCAGTCCTGGACGGCATGGGCGAGAGAGAGGGCGAGAATAACCGGGAATCCATTGCCAGACCACTCTCGGAACTGATGATGAGAGTCACCGGGCGAGCCGCGCCGCAGCTCGCTCCGGACGCTGACCTGGAAAACGATTTAGGACTTAGTTCGCTGGAGCGCGTGGAACTGCTGGGGGCGCTAGAGGATCGTTATCAGGTGGATTTGAGCGAGACCAAGTTTTCGAGCGTTGCGACTGTAGCCGATCTCGATAAGCTGCTTCGCTGCGAACGAGCCGGGCGGCGGGAATTTCACTATCCGCGGTGGACTCTGCGCCGGCCAGCGACGTGGCTGCGATTTGCCGCCCACTATTTTCTGGTAAGGCCGGCGGTGTATCTGCTCGGCTGGCCGCGGGTTATGGGCCGAGAAAACCTGTGCGGCGTGAAGGGGCCGGTCCTGGTTGTTTCGAATCACATCGCAGATGTGGACGTTGGCTTCATCCAGACCGTTCTGCCTGCGCGAATCCGCCATCGGCTCGCGACCGCGACGGGCGGGGAAGCCCTGGAGGCCTTGCGCTCGCCAGATGCTGCGCGCGGACGGTTTCTTCGCCTCTATGACCGTCTGCAATGGACGCTCGGGGTCATGCTTCTGAATCTGTTCCCGCTGCCGCGTGAGGCTGGGTTTCGCAAGAGCTTTGCTTATGCAGGAGAAGCCGTCGACCTCGGCTATAGCCTGTTGGTTTTCCCGGAAGGCCGACACACCGAAGATGGCAAGGTTCACCCGTTTCGCACTGGTATTGGCCTGCTTGCCGACAATCTAAGCGTCCCTATTCTGCCCATGCGGATCGATGGATTGTTTGAGGTGAAGAAAGCGGGCAAGAAATTTGCACCGCCGGGGAGGATTGTGGTGCACATCGGGAAACCGTTGCGTTTCGAGCCCGGCCGCGATCCGGCGATAATTGCTCGCGATCTGCAACGAGCCGTGGAAGATTTGTGAAAGAACCAGCCTGTCAAGTTGTCTGATCCCTGATCGAGAAACAAAAGGCCGGGCAGATTCGCCCGGCTTTTCGTACTGGGAAGCCGGCCACGGTTGAGTGAAGTTGGGTCCAGCTTCCGATTAACCTCGTGTTGTTTCAACTCATAGTTTTAAAATCCTGCACGGCTCCGTTCAAACCACCGCAGCGCGGTGTTACATCACCAGCGCCAGACCTTCCAATTCGCGCTCCAGGACAGGCAAAGAGCAGCCCGCCATCTCAACCCTGCCGGCGGCGTCAATGGCCGCTTGCGGAGAGACGCCGTACCCACGGCCCATCAGAAACACCTGAAGGAGCTCTGCTGCTTCCCGCGAGTCCACCATCCCGCTTTGCAGCAGATCATTGCGTAAGGCTGAAAGCTCCGTCACCGTGAACCTGTCTTTCATCGCCATCCTCACCTTCCGTCCTCCTGGGTCATTAGACTCATCGGCAACTCTCTTCGTTGCATGCAATCGAAATGCCGTAACTTCATTACCCCACAAAAGCGCTATTCCGATTTCCTTGATCAACCGGAACCCCAGATATTGCAGAAGGTTGCAGAGAAGCTCTGCCACGGCCTGGAAGGGACTTTCCGAGTTACCGGGGCCAAATTGACACAATGTGTCGTTCTGTCTCAGAACAAAAACCGAACAATGTCATGTTCTTGTTATTGGGGATCGATGGTGGCCGAGTCTACCAGCATGATGGGAATGTCGTCCTGGATCGGGTAGACGCGGCGGCATTTGCCGCATTTCAAGCCGGTCCCATTCTCTTTCAGGACTACGGCCTCCTTGCAGATGGGGCACACCAGCATAGCGAGCAAGTCCTGCGGAATCATGGCGACCTATTGTAGCCTGTTTCGGCTTCCGGGCGGCCATTTACAGCCACCACCGTGGCCAATTACAACCACGATCACGGAGCGCGAGCCAACTATGCGATAGAATCCCTTTTCAATTTCTCGGAGTTCCTCGCGAGGTGAAATGTCAGCCAAAGTTCTTGACGGCACCAAGTTGGCCAGCGAAATCCGCGCGGAAGTCGCCGCTGAAGTCCAAACCCTTGCCGCCTCCGGCATTCGCCCCGGCCTCGCCGTCATCCTGGTTGGGAATCATCCCGCGTCCGAGGTTTATGTGCGCGGCAAGGTTAAAAGCTCAAAGGAGGTCGGGCTCTACAGCGAGCAGCACTCTCCAGCGGAAACCATTTCCACCGACGAACTCCTTGCCCTGGTCGATTCGCTCAACCAGCGCGACGAAATCGACGGCATCCTTGTGCAGTTGCCGCTACCGGCCCATGTGGACTCCAAGAAAGTTCTGCTCGCCGTCGATCCCGCGAAGGATGTCGACGGATTTCATCCGATGAACGTTGGGTACCTCTCCACGCAGCGCCCCGGGCTGGTGCCTTGCACTCCTGCCGGCGTGATGGAAATTCTGCGCCGCAGCAACATCCCTGTGGCGGGCCAGGAAGCGGTGGTTATCGGACGCAGCGACATAGTCGGCAAGCCCGTCGCCATGCTGCTGCTCAATCAGAACGCGACTGTGACGGTATGCCACTCGAAAACTCGCGACCTTCCGGCCGTCTGCCGCCGCGCCGATGTTCTGGTCGCCGCAATCGGTCGCCCCGGCATGGTCACGCGCGAGTTTGTCAGTCCCGGGGCCACCGTGATCGACGTCGGCATTAATAAGGTCACGGAGCGGGCCGACTTCGAGCGCTTCTTTGCAGGAAACGCTAAGCGCCTGGAAACCTTCCTCACCAAAGGTTCGACGCTGGTCGGCGATGTGCATCCCGAAGTGGCAGAAGTGGCCGGGGCGATCACTCCGGTGCCCGGAGGCGTTGGCCCGCTGACGATTGCGATGCTGATGGCGAATACGGTAAAGGCGGCGAAGCTTAGGAGAGCGAAATCAAATCAAGAGTAAGAAGTCGGAACTGGAGAACTTAAGAAATCTTTCGCGCGCTGACGACGCGTGTTTTGTCACTTCTGCAGCGGACTTCTAACTTCTGACTTCTTCCGTGATAAATTCTTCCCGTCAAAGGTAACCTTCTCTTGATCAAACTCGGCCTGACCGGGGGTATCGCCAGCGGCAAGTCCGCGGTCGGCAAAATGTTCGTCAAATTCGGCGCGCACCTCATTCAGGCGGATGCGATTGCGCACTGGCTCATGGAGCCCGGGCGTCCGGTTTACGAGGAAATCGTTCGCAGCTTCGGGCGGCCTATCCTCAATCCCGACGGCACCATCAATCGCGGCAAACTTGCGGAAGCGGCTTTTGGAGGGCCGGACTCTTCGGCCCAGCCGCGGGTACAGGAACTGAACGCCATCGTTCATCCGGCCGTCATCCGCCACGAAAATGAATGGATGGCCGACATCGGCGCGCGCGACCCCGACGCCATTGCCATCGTGGAAGCGGCTCTGATCCTCGAGGCGCATACCGCAGATCGATTCGACCATTTGATCGTTGTAACCTGCGAGCCCGAGCAGCGCGTCCAACGCTTCGCCATGCGTCAGGGAATTTCCGAAGGCGCGGCCCAGGCCGAAGTCGCGCGGCGCATGGCGGCGCAAATTCCCGACGACGAAAAAGTCAAAGCCGCCGATTTCGTCATCGACAACTCCGGCTCTCTCGACTCCACCGAAGACCAGGTGCGCGAAATATTATTCGCCCTCCGCGGAACCCCCACCCAGTAAGGACTAGAGAGCGTATAAGGCAGCAATTGCATTCGAAACCCCGACCGCTGTTCACGCGCCCGAGGCTGCCCTCAACCCGCGGTGATCTCCCGAATCCAGATCGCCTTGCCGGAATGCGTGTGCCACTCCTTTGGGACGGCGAAGCCCCGCATCCAAACCAGCTCGCCTTGGCAAGCGATGACGGGCCACAGCTTTTTCCCTGCGCCGGTGGCGTGCTGGTCGCTGAGCAGGTCCTTTACCTTCTTTTCTGACTTCGTGTGCGGTGGCCAATAACGGTCCCCGGAGCGCCAATTCCGGATCACAACCCGCTTTCCCAATTGTGCCGGATCGAGTAACTCCGGCCGATTTTGCTCTGGCACGTCGCCCACATCCACCGCTGCGGCCGTAATTCTGACTCCCAGCTCTGGCACGGAAATCTCCCCTGGCACGATCAACTCATATTCGTAGTTTCCGGCGTGGTCAGCCGGAGTCTCCAGGGCCAACTCTTTTCGGCTACGCCGCACGATCCGCGGGGCGGCGAGAGGAAGAAAGATCCTCGGCCGAGCTGTCGTTGGACTGGCTGTCGCCCGGGCTGCATCGGCGCCAGCGGCCTGGCCCGGCAACTCGAGCTTTTTGCCCGGGCCGCTACGCGCCAGGTCCAGGATCTCCTCGATCAGTCGGAACGAAATGCTCGCTTCCGGAGCGTTCGTCCGAATCCACGCCTGCACCGTTCGCCGGGCAGCCGCCAAGGGCAGCGCGAGGAGTTGCGATACGTCGACCGCGGGAGCCCGGGGAGACGGGGTCAGTCTTGCAGTAGTACTGACTGACCACTGCTCTTCCTCCGCGCGCGCAATTTCCGCGAGTTCCGCCAGATGCTCGATGGCTGCTTCGCCGAATTCCTCGGCGATCAGAGGCAACAGGCGCTGGCGCAAGCGGTTCCGGAGGAATGTTACATCCTTGTTTGACGAATCCTCGCGCCAGTCCTGCCGTCTTGAACGCAAATATTCCCGTAACTCCGCCCGCCGGAACGCGAGCATTGGGCGCACCACCTCGCCACAAACGCGGCCTTCTTCTTCCAGTGGCAGCCGGGGAAGAATTCCAGCGAGCCCGCGAATTCCAGTGCCCCGAAACATCCGCAGCAGGACAGTTTCTGCCTGATCGTCA
This sequence comes from uncultured Acidobacteriaceae bacterium, assembly GCA_963791085.1. GTDB lineage: Bacteria > Acidobacteriota > Terriglobia > Terriglobales > Acidobacteriaceae > Acidiflorens. The sequence continues at coordinate 1,020,436 of CAWBQG010000002.1, forward strand.
AGCGTGTGAGCGGTGGCGATCTTCGCCGCGCGACCTTCGCGTGCCAGCGCTCGAAAAAACTCATAGCGCGTCTGGCGGGCTGCGCTTTCAATCCCGGCCCCTTGTCCTCGCCCCACCGGGGCAGTGTGCTTTACGAATTCCAGGCCATGGGTGGCTGCCAGTTTCGCCGCGAACCGCTCATCTTCGTCCGACTCGGTATCCCGCAGCTTGTGGTTAACATGCGCAATGGAAAGAACAATGCCGAGTTCCGGGCGCAACTCGATCAGAAGGAGCAGGAGCGCGACCGAATCGGCGCCGCCAGAAACGGCCGCGGCCACGCGATCACCTGCGCGCATGAATTCATGCTTCTGGATGGTCTTCAAAAGCCGCTCGGCCGGTTCCTGCATTGGAGAAATGGTACAGGAGAATCAGTACCCAGTTGCCGGTACCGAGCCAAATGCGCGGCCCCGGAGCCCCTTCTGTGGCCTTGGGCCTGTGTTGACACTCGATGCGGGATTCAACCTTTTTGATCCGACTTCGAGCGTCCGGGGGTCCCACTGGCCGCTGACTATCGACCACTGATATGCTTTTCCCATCCGATGTGGGACCCGGCTCGTTACCTTTTCTTGAGCGCGGGAATCCTGATGCCCCGATTTTGCAATTCTCGATGCGGGTTGCAGAACACAGGCAGCCTGATGGGGAAAATTTATGGGAGAGCGAATTCACTATACGAAGGTGGTACCGGTGGCTTACCACGCGCTGCTGGGTCTGGAAAAATATTTGCGCGAGTGCGGACTGGAGCAGCGTTTGCTGAATCTGCTCAAGTTGCGTGCGTCGCAGATCAACGGCTGTGCCTATTGCCTGGATATGCATTGGAAAGATCTGCGGACGATGGGTGAGACGGAGCAGCGGCTGTATTCACTCGACGCCTGGCGCGAATGCCCCTATTACAGCAATCGCGAGCGAGCGGCACTCGCCTGGACCGAGGCCGTAACCCGAGTTTCGGAAACGCATGTACCGGACGAAGTCTTCGAGGAAGCGAAGCGACATTTCAGCGAAAAGGAAATGGCCGACCTGACGGTCGCGATCGCGACCATCAACGCCTGGAATCGGCTGGCAATTGCTGGACGCACAACGCCGGGAACGTATCAGCCGCAGGCGGAATTCAAGAAGGGAGCTTAGGAAGAAAGTTGGCAGAAAGATCTTCAATTTTCGGGGCGTATCGTTGGACTGCCGGATTTCTGCTGCTGGCCATGGCTGTGCCAACCGCTAGGCCGGTCGCGGTCGCGGTGACCGCTCGGGCTGGGCCGATGCATTGCATGCGACGGCCGCTCGAGGCTGCTCCCGCCGCCGCTACGGCCGAGCCTGCAATGCACTGCCACCACCAGGTCTCGCAAACTGCTTCTAAAGGTTCGGAGTCACAGGCCTCGACATCGTCCGCCCCTCCTGAGGCTTTCCAATCTCTCGACTGCTGTTGCCAACATTGTGATTGCTGCCGCGGCCAAAAGACTTCCGCGTGGGATCGCCCGGCTTCGAACCATCTTTATTTTGTCGGTCTCCTGATCGAGTCCGGGCTTCCCGCGGTAATTGGCCCCCGCGTGTCCACGTTCTTAGCCGGCCCCGATTCTGCTCGCGCTCCTCCTCGCAGATAGTTCCCAACTCAAGCACTCAACTTAGCGAACCTCGCCGGCGAACTTTCGTTCGCGCACAGCACGTCGCGCGCTCACGTCCCCGTCACTAAGAATTCGAAGAGGAGAAAATGCGGCGCATCCAACTCATTCTCATTTCTGCCGTTCTGTTCTTTTCATCCGCGGCCTTTGCCAACGACTATGGCGCCGTGCGCGGCGTCGTCCACGATCCCCAACACCGGCCTATCCAGGACGCCATGGTCATGCTCAGATCCAGATCTTCCGACTGGGCCAAGAGCGCCACCACTGACGCCAGCGGAGAATTTCAACTCAATGCCGTCCCGCTTGGCGAATACTCCGTCAGTGTTGCCAGTAGAGGCTTCGCTCAAATTTCCCAGAATGTCATCGTCAATTCGGGATCTGTACCCGTCGTTCATTTCCAGCTGCAGGTAGCGTCCACCAGCGAAAAACTCACCGTCTCGGGTACACCCGCCGTGGCCGCTACCGACAGCTTCACTCCCACCACTCTTGTGAGCCGTCTCGACATCGAGCGCACTCCCGGCGCCGACCAGACCAACAGTATGGCGATGATCACCGACTATGTCCCCGGAGCCTACGTCACCCACGACATGCTGCACATGCGGGGCGGCCACCAGACAACATGGATGCTCGATGGCATTCCCATCATCAACACCGCCATCGCGCAGAACCTCGGACCGCAGTTCGACCCCAAGAACTTGGATTACGTCGAGGTCAACCGCGGCAGCTATGGCGCCGAGTTCGGCGATCGCACTTATGGCGTGTTCAACGTCGTGCCCCGCACCGGTTTCGAGCGCAACAACGAAGCCGAACTAACCGTCACCGCGGGCAACTTCCACCAGACTGACGACGAACTCAGCTTCGGCAGCCACACCGAGCGCTTCGCGTACTACGCCAGCGTCAATGGAAACCGCAGCGACCTTGGATTGCAGCCGCCTGTTCCAGAAGTTGTGCACGACGCCGTCAACGGCGTCGGCGGATTTGGGTCGTTTATCTTCAATGTGGATCCCTCCAACCAGCTGCGGCTGATGACCTCGGTTCGGCGCGACTATTATCAGATTCCTTATGATCCAAATCCCAACGATATCGAAAACCAACTTTATTCGAGCTACGGCGTTCGCGATAACCAAACCGAGGTAGATACTGGCGTCCTCTTCACCTGGCTGTACACTTTCAATTCCCATCTGCTAACCACGGTTTCGCCCTTTTACCATTACAACAGCGGTGACTACGCCAGTAACCCCAGCGACGTTCCCATCGCCACGGCGGAAGACCGTGCCTCAAATTACGTCGGCGGGCAAGCCACCTTTGCTGCTAACTACAAGAAGAACGATCTGCAGGTCGGCTTTCTCAGCTTCTACCAGCACGATAGCCAGGTCTTCGGTGCCATTTTCAACGATGACAGCGGGAATCCGCCCTTCAACATCAGCGAGACCCCGACCGCCAATCTTGAGACCTTTTACATCGACGACAGATTCAATCCTTTTCCCTGGCTGACTCTATCCGCCGGGATGCGCCCCACGTGGTTCTCCGAAGGCAATTTTCCGGCCGGTGCACCCGAGACGCCTGTCTCCGAGGCCGCCATCAGCCCACGCTTCGGCGCCACCGTTACTATCCCTAAACTTCGTTGGACGTTCCGCGCATTCTACGGACACTACTATCAGGCGCCGCCCATCGAAACCGTTTCCGGCGAACTGGAAAAGCTGTGTGACGAGCCCGCGTATGCCTGCCAGTTTCTGGCGCTCAAGGGTGAGCGCGATGAGGAACATCAGTTCGGCGTCACCATTCCTTACCGGGGGTGGGTCCTCGACGCCGACACCTTCAAAACCGATGTGGCTAATTTTCTCGACCACAACAACATTGGAGCATCCAATATCTTCTTTCCGCTCACCGACACCCGCGCGCTGATTCGGGGATGGGAACTTACGTTGCGCTCTCCGCGCATCGCCCACCGCGCCCAAATTCACCTTGCCTACTCCAACCAGATCGCCGAGGGCGGCGGCGTCATCACGGGAGGGCTGAATAACGCCGATGTGTGCCCGCAAAACGCTGACGGCACATTCCCCTATCTTTGCCCGCTCGACCATGACCAGCGCAACACGCTCAACATCGGCGGAGATGTCGCCCTCCCCTGGCGTTCCTACGCCTCCACCAACGTTTACTACGGTTCGGGGTTCGACAACGGAGCGCAGGGCGTTCCCGGGTGGCCTTACCCGGGCGAGTATCTTCCCGGCCACACGACCTTCGATTTGGCGATGGGAAAAGACTTCGGCGAACGCTTCAGCGCTTCGGTGAGCGCGCTCAACGTGACCAACCGGCGCGTGATCTACGACGACAGCGTGACCTACGGCGGTTTCCACTGGGACCTGCCGCGCCAAATCTACGTCGAGTTCCGCTTTCGATTTCACTATTGAGCGGCGGCGGAACTTCTGGCTGGGATCGGGGTTTCTTCCGGAATCTCAACCATTGGCGTTGACAACTGACGGTGACAACTAAGGAGAAGTGCCATGAGGACGAACTGGATGCGGACACTTTACCTCGGATTATTTCTCTTTGCGGGCGCTGCGTTTGCCGCGCAAGTGGATGTTACCTGCAGTCGTAAAACATCGGATACGTCTGCACTCAATGTGGCCATCGAAAGCAGCAATTCCGGCGATCAAATCCGCATCCACGGAACGTGCCTCATCAACGGAACCATCGTTCTCCTTGGTGATCGCTCGTACCTCGGCGATTCACGCACCGGAACCGTGATTCGGCAGGCCAGCGGCTCTAACCTGCCCGCTATGCTCGCCTCCGATAGCTGGAATGCCGATACACCTTATACGGGCGGACCCATTCGTATCGCGGATCTCACACTCGATGGCAACAGCGGGTCAAACTCCGGAACGAATGCGCTCGTCATCCGATCGTGGCTCACTGTGATCGAAGATCTGCAGGTCGAAAACGCACCAGCCGACGGAATCCAGATCACGAACCTGAGCAAGAGCGGCGTCGCTCTTACGACCACGCAGGTCAATGGCCGCATCAGTAACTGCTTCGTGACGAACTCCGGTGGCACTGGAATTCACATTGTCGATACCGGCAACAGCGTTACCGATTGGGATCTGCTCGATTCCTGGGTTGCCTATTCCGGACAGTCCGCGATCTACATGGATAATGCCGCGGGCTGGAAAATCCGCGGCAATCACGTCTACGGCATTCAGCAACACGCCTTGTTTGCCAACGCTTGCTTTGCCACTTCCATCGACTCTAATTACATCGAGGACTTCGGCGATTCGGGCGGAGACAATACATGGTACGGGATTGCCTGCACGGTGCAGGGCGGCGCGGCTTCGGTGATCAGCGGCAATCGCGTATTCATGCTGGAGAAAGAGCCGTCCTCGGGTCGGTTCATCTACATTGGGGTGCCGCAAGTGAATTACGGGACCGGCGAACTGAACGTTATCGGCAATACCATCCGCGGTGCAGGAGAGCGGGCCGACACGGGTCTGGACTACCAGCTCAACGGCGGCAAAGGCCTGGAGCTCGTCTCCAGCAACAACAACGTTCAGTCGGTGCACACCGCTCGCACCGTAGGCGCCGGCGTACACCTCGTGGACGGGTTCTGATCCTGTGCCGCAAGCGCGGGAAGTTGCAGGGTGCGAGTGATTGACTACTGTGCCAACTGAGGTTTGACGCTCCTCTCGTATCCTCCGTATAATTCATAGTGTCTACACCCAATCTAGGAACTGTGGGTGATCACCACGCTTGAGGTTCGGCGTGAAGAACCGGGCGTGGTATGCGCCTGCGCTCTCGCTGCGTCGGCCTGATTGGCTCGGTTGCGATCGGCTTGTAGAGTCCAGCGAGCTCGAAGCCAAGAGTTCCCGAAAAACACCGAAGGAGTTCAAACGATCCGATGATCAGCAAGCTCACGCGCACCGCGGCCGTAGTGTTCGGCCTTTCCCTACTCGCCCTAGCCCAGGCGGGGCAGTCTGCTGCCACTTCGCCGGCTACTCCACCCGATGCCCCCTCCGCCGCCCCAGCCAACCCCGCAGCCGCAACCACGCTCAAGGCTACCGGGACTAAGGTCGGAACCATTAACATCGAACAGGCGATTTTTTCTTCCAACGAGGGGCAGCGCGATTTCCAGTCGCTCAGCAAGAAGTTTGAGCCCAAGCAGGGCGAATTGAAGAATTCGGCGGACGAGATAGACGGTCTGAAAAAGCAGCTCAACGCGCAGCAGGACAAGCTGAATGATGAATCGCGCGACAAGCTCGTGAAGCAGATCGAAGGCAAGCAGAAGAGCTTCGATCGCGCCCAGCAGGACGCGCAGGAAGACTTCCAGGGCCAGCAGGGAGAGATCGGCAACCGAATCCTCACCAAAATGGCTCCGCTCATCGTGAAATACGCTGCCGACAATGGGTACGGCGTGATTATTGATACGTCACAGCAATGGCCGCGCGGTCCGGTGATCTGGTATGGCCCCGCCGTCGATATTACGCAGCCGGTCGTCGAAGCCTACAACGCGCAATCGGGAGTAGCGGCTCCAGCTGCCGGTACGACTCCCGCGAAGCCGGTGAAGCCGTCAACGGCAACGAAGCCGCCAGCCACCAAGCCGGCCGGTACGACTCCGCCCAAGCAGTAGCGACACTGCGGGAACGATTTTGGTTCCTGGTGCCTGAAGAAGATATTTACAAAAAAGTTGCTTCCAAACAGAAGGCCGTGCGTGAGCGCGGCCTTTTTCCTGCGCGTTCCCGCCCACACATGAATTCTTATTCCAAGCGGCCGGGACTGGCTGCCGCCTTGAGAAAATCCTTTTGTTCACTCTGCCGGGATCAAATCCCAACTTCCAGGTGTCTGTACTGGCAAACGGGCCCGTTTGGGAGGACACCATGTTCCACACGCTGGAAGCTACCTGGGACCGGTCTGCCCATCGCGGCTGGACCACCGTCATATCGTTCACCATGCAAGCCCTGGCACTGAGCCTGCTCTTTCTAATTCCATTGATCACGATCGAAGGGCCGCCGCACCTGTTGTGGTTCGACCCTCACCTTCTGGCACCACCACCTGCGCCGCCATCGCCCGCTCTACCGGCGGCGCAGACGGGGATTCGCGGCTCGAGCATCGGGAGGATACCTTTGGCGGAGCCACCGTCGATTTCGCCGATCGTCGCGCGAACCGATTACCAAGACGTGCCCACGGTCCCCGACGTGAGGGGCGTCGGCGTTTTGGGCGGCACCGGGCCCGAGGCACGTGGGACACGCGGCTCTGTCGGAGATCCGGCGCCGATTTCGCCGCTTCCGCCGCCTGCGCCGACGCATCCGCTACGGGTTTCACATTGGGCCGAGGGCAACCTGATCTTTCGCGTGCAGCCGACGTATCCGGTGCTGGCGCGGCACGCGCGCGTCCAAGGAACGGTCGAGCTGCGGGCAATCATCGGCAAGGCTGGCACGATTGAGAACCTGGCCGTCCTCAGCGGACAGGGCATGCTGGTGACGGCAGCGGTCGAGGCAGTAAGGCAATGGCGTTATCGTCCTTACCTGCTGAATGGCGAACCGATTGAGGTGGAGACGGAAATCAGGGTGAACTTCATGCTCGCGGGCAATTAAAGCGGGTTGAGGACGATTCACGACGGGGACACGAACGTTGGAGAAGTCCATCCTCAGCCTGTAGAGACTCGGCTGCCGCGGCTCACGGCAGAGCGGAAAATCACGTCCCCGGCATTTGTCCGTGTTTCGGTCCCGCATTACCGAAGTCCTATGGGCCACTCATTCGTCGGCCTGCTGCGGCATAGTGGTCGCTATAATTGCATAGTGAATGCTGCTCGCATGGACCGTCTAGCTCTGCCCGATCGCCGGTCGCTGGCGCTCGACGGCCGCACCTGGGCCGAAGTTTCGATCAATACGCTGCGCGAGAATTTCCGCGCTGTGCAGCAGCATGTTGGCCCAAAGGTAGCGATCTGCGCGGTTGTAAAGGCTGACGGTTACGGCCATGGCGCGACCGAATGCGCGCTGGCGCTCGAAGCCGAAGGGACGCCCTGGCTGGGCGTAACCGACGCTGCCGAAGGGCGCGCATTGCGCAGCGCCGGCATTTGGACGCGCATCCTCCTGATGACTGGAATCTGGAAAGGTGAGGAGGACGGGATTGTGTCGCATAATCTCACTCCAACAATCTGGGAGACGTGGCACATCGAGCGCCTGGAAAAAGCGGCAAGAAAACAGCAGATTAATCTTCCCGTGCACCTGAAAGTGGACACGGGCATGAACCGTCTCGGCGCTACGATCGCGGCGCTCCCGCAACTGTGCGAAAAACTTGCTCAGTGCGAACACCTGCACCTCGAAGGCGTGAGCACACACTTCGCGTCCGCAGAAGTTCTGGATGCGGAAGACGCTCCGAGCCAGATGAGGCTCTTTGAAGAAGCGCTCGCCGTCTTGTATCGACACGGCCTGCACCCGCCGCTCGTGCACATGGGCAACTCGGCCGCAGTGAGCGCACGCCCGGACACGTGGAAGTCCATGGTGCGCCCCGGCATCCTTCTTTACGGATACTCGCTCCCAATCATTCGGGGTGGCGCCATTGTTGCTGAGCCGTCGCTCCCGTTGAGCCCCGTGCTCACCTGGAAGACACGTGTTTTGACCGTGAAGGACGTAGCTGCCGGAGAAGCGGTCGGTTACATGGGCACCTATATAACCAAGGAGCGGAGCCGCATTGCTGTGCTTCCGGTCGGCTACGCGGATGGCTATCCGCGCCTGCTCTCAAATCGCGCGCGCGTGATTGTGCGCGGCGAGTACGCGCCGGTTGTCGGCCGCGTCTCGATGGACCTGACGATGGTCGACGTCGGACACATTCCCGGCATCGCGGTGGGAGATGAGGTTATTCTGATTGGGAAAAATAACGGCAGAAGTGTAGACGCAGTCGAGTTGGCACATCTCGGTGAAACTGTCCCATACGAGATTCTATGCGGCATATCGCAGCGCGTGCCGCGCGTGTACGCGTAACCGCCCCAACCTGAACGATCCCTAACCTGCAATCACAACGATCAGGAAGTCAGTTCTAATGAACGGCGGCTTCTGCCTTGCGAATTGCCTTTTCATGCAGTTCCCAGCCCCGGATGGCTTTGCGACATCCTTCCCTTGCCAGGCTGGTGCTTAGTTGTCTTTCGGCTTCGTCGAAAGTTTTCTCCGCGTCCATTCTGGCGCGGTAGGCTTCGTCATCCGCTTCTTTGATCTTCCTGGCAAGGAGGCGGCCGTCGGAGTCGATCGACAGCGTCGGCTGCTTTCGGTGGCTAGCCGCTGCGGAACCACGCGCCGCTGGCCCGCCTAGTGCTTCATAAGCAGCTTTCAGGCACTCGGGCCAACGCGCTTTGACGGTTTCGCTTAAATGATCGAGTGCCGCATTGGCCAAATCTGCGGTCTTGCGCACTCTCTTCTTTTCGCGCAGCCACTTCATCACCGACCATGCCATCGCTTCGGTCATGAGTGCTTTCGCTATCTCGACTTCAGGGAGATTGTTCACACCAGCCTTCCCAAAGAACAGCAGACAATCGCTTGCATTCCGAAACTAGTCCAGCGGGGTAGCAGAGTATCTCGGGCCTGGATTGCGAACGCTCTGGAAACTGCCGTTCTGCGAAATTCGTGGTTACCGCGGATGAGACACTCTTGACCCTGGCCAGTGCCGGCCGGGTGAGCCGCTGATAACTCCAGCCAACGGGACCCTTATCGACCGTGTCTTCTCTGCAGATCCTTGTTCGCCTTTCTGGTCGCCTTGCGCTGGGCCTTCAGGGATCTTTTCATCGCTTTGCGCTGTTGCTTGGCGGATTTCTTTAGCATTCTTCGCTGCTTCTTGCCCGCCTTCTTGGACTGGCGCGCACTTTGTTCTGGGCTCATGCGCTGAGCATAGGCTGGAGCCACGCATGCGGCGCTGAGGATGGCAAGCAACACGAAAGCGACAAGTCGTTTCATGACGTCTCCGAGCTGAGGTCTTGCGGTGATCTTACACCGAAAGAAGCCTTTGAGCCGATTCCCAAGAGGTATTCACCTCGGTAATCCCGGCCTGCTGACATGACTTGGAAATGACTGAGGAAGCTCATTTTTCCGCGTGCCGCCGGCGCCGGAAACTAACCGTACAACCGCTGAATAGAGTATGAAATCTGGGCTCTTTTGCCGTTAAAGCAGATCTTAGACATTCCCCAGCCTCTTTCTTCCAGCTTGCTGTCTGCAAACTCATTGACGTAGAATCGCGAAGGAGTTGCCGCAGCGTACCAAATGTAGGCGATGTGTCAGTGGAGAGGTGGCCGAGAGGCTGAAGGCGGCGGTTTGCTAAACCGTTATACGGGCTAACACCTGTATCGAGGGTTCGAATCCCTCCCTCTCCGCCAGATTTTCTAATCCCTTGAAAATGGGAGCCTGCGAGTCCGGCTACCCATTTCCCCTAAATCCCGGCTACCCAAATCGCTGAATATCAGAGAACCTCGGTATTGGCTCTTCGAGGAGATCAGAGCCATGAAGAGTCTGCCATCAGTCAGCCTGTACATTTGCATCACCGATGAGAAGGGCCCAGTTACGCTGCGATTCGCGCAATGGCGAGACGCCTCCGCCCGAGCAGGGTCTGGGAAGGAGCCCCAGAAAATACGAGCATCACAAGTCCAGAGACCAAGGCTAGCGACAAACTCACGTACAGTGCCTCGCGGATCACTCGCGCCAAGGAGTTGTTCCATACAACCGGGTTGAACGCAAGGAACGCGAACAGAACGGCGGCGATCCCGTTGTTTCTTGTCCTGCGCCGGACCAGCTCTGCAGTAGGTCCGCAAACGGCGAGGTAGGCGATCTGTTCGGTAGTTTTTAGTGGTACGCCGGTCGTGTGAGCGAAAGCAATGAAGATGGAATAGAACATCCCCTTGGCGAGCGTTGTTTCGTTGTACGGTCCGAGCCAATTTCCCGAACTTAGGTACGTTGCAAGGCGGATGAAAAGCAAATCGTCGAGGCCGGCATTCCCATCCGCGTGAATCGGAAATCCATTTCGAACCCAGATGCTGAGTACCGAGCACAGGAATAGAACGGGGAAATAGATGGCACGCGGATCAAAATACTTGCGCCATACTGCCATTTCTACCCTCGTCGCTGCCTTCAGGGGCACCGGTGTTGTGACGTGCAAACTCATAGAGGTGACGCCGAACTAGCATAAATAATCTCATGGCCAAGAATAACTGTCCTATCCAGTGCGTTTCCTGCACAACACCTGGTACTGGCCACCGAGAGGCAACGCTCGCAGCCAACGTTCGGCAGGTCGCAGCAGTTTTAGTTGGCGTGGAAAGTAGAACAGCGAATCGGTTCGCAAAACTTCGAAGCCGGCCTGCGAGAGAATTTTCGATGCCTCGCGTGGGCTGATCGTAACGGCATTTTCATCAAATGCGCATTTCGACATCACGTAATGCGTACCGGGATTCCAGGGGTTGTTCTCCCAGAAAGCAAACAATCCTCCCATCCTAAGCGCACAACGAACTGCAAACAGGCAGTCTTGCCGCTCGGGAGGCGGGATGTGATGAAAGACGCCATTGGTAAAAGCGAGGTCCACCGCCCCGTCAGGCGTCCATTCTTGTTTCTCCAGAAACGAGAAACCGCCACCCTGGTTCGACTGGCGAGCCAGGGCGATCGAGACGCCCGAGACATCCACGCCCAGCACGTGGTCTGCTTTGAACTTGGCTGCGAGCATCGGCGCGTTCGTGCCGGCACCACAGCCGTAATCCAGAATCCGCCGCACCGGCCATCGCAGACGTGCGATGCACTGTGCGGTCCAATCGATTCTCCCCTGCGCGTAGAAGTCCCTTCCCTCGCCCGTGACGGCAAGAGACCCGGCAAGGTCTCTGTCATAGTTTCTGACGAAACGATCGAATTCGGATTGACTCATGATTGACGCTGGCGCAGCCCAGGGACGCTAAGGAAAAAACCGCTAAGAATGATTCGTGCTCCGAGGATGAGAGTGAAAACGGAAGCCATAGAGCCGAGTTCCCTTAGCGATTTTGAATGTTGCGTTTCGCCGCGCCGATAGTTTCCCACAGGCCGAGTCCCGGCGTCACCTTATGATGATTGCAAACTGCGCCACTGTCACAGTCGCAGTGGTTCTTCAGATGGGTATACTATGGTCCCGTTTTCGAAGCTAGCGACGGAAACCCGGGCCCATGAAGCGTTCCAGGAAAACCCGTAAGACCAAAGCCTCGGTGGAGGAAACTACCGCTGTTGAAACGCTCCCCGCAGCGGGAGACGGCGCCCAGAGATCTCGAAGCAGCACGAACAAAGCGGAAACCCCGATTGGTTCGGCCCATGAGCCTGAGCGTGGGCGCAACAATCCGGCATCTGCGAATACATATTATCCGGTGCTGCTTCTGATTGCTGCCGTCAGTATTTGGATCCGGACTGGTTTCCCAGTCCACCTGCTTTCGAACTCTCTATATGACGATGGGCTGTTCTTGCGAACGGCGCGCTTCTTGAAGGCAGGCGATTGGCTTGGCCCTTACGACAAACTTACGCTCGCCAAAGGTATGTTCTATCCGCTGTTTATCGCCGCAGCCTCTACTGCGCATATACCGCTCAAGACCGCGGAGCAGGCAGCGTATCTAGTTGCATGCGCGCTGGCTGCAGAACTGGTGCGCCGCCGCGCCGGCAATCACTATCTTGCCCTGGCAATGTTTGGGCTTCTGGCTTTTAACCCAGTCCTTTGGACCGTCGACCTTGCCCGGGTGATCCGGGAAGGGCTGTATGTGAGCCTTTCATTGGCAATCGTAGCCCTGACGGTCGTAATCGCTTTCCCAACCCGGGATGGACATCGAGGACGCGGGATCTTCCAGTGCCTCAGTCTTGGTTTTATTGGAGGAGCGTTTTGGTTAACCCGTGAGGAGGGCATTTGGCTGCTGCCTGCATTGTCGGTGGTCGTTGCAGTGGCGCTCATCGGCATACTCCGGCCAGACTGGATTCCGCATTCTGAACGGGTGGTTTTCCCGCGTCGCTCGGACCATTTCAAGGCCATCGCTTTGCCTTTTGCGTTGGCGATCGCAGTATTCCTGGCAACAGACGTCCTGGTCGCGGGATTGAATTACAAACACTACGGCATCTTCGAGACCAATGAGTTCAGAGCGAAGAGTTTCTTGCGCGCTTACGGAGCCATGGCACGGATCCAGCACGATGAATGGCAGCGTTACATAGTCTTTCCAAGGGATGCTCGCCAGCGTGCATATTCCGTCAGCCCTGCGGCTCGCGAACTCACGCCCTTCTTCGAGGGCCCCTTGGAGAATGCATGGCGGCAGGAGGGCTGTAAGCATGTGAATATCGTTCCGTGTTCTGACGTCCCCGCTGGATGGTTTATGTGGGAACTCCGGGATGCCGTCTCGCTTGCCGGCCATTCTGGTTCCACGTCCGAGACGATGCGTTTCTACGGCAAACTGGCCGACGAGATCGATGCCGGCTGCGCTCGCCGCAGCATAGACTGTCTTTCTCCCCGGGCCACCCTGTCCCCTCCATTTCGACGCGAATACTTATGGGAAACGGTTCGGAGCGGGAAAGCTGTGGCCAAAGTCTTGTTCACGCTGGGCGACGGACATGTTGGGTCCGCTCCCAGTGTCGGCGGACAGCAGGACATCCAAAGCCTCGCTGACTTTACCGGCAGTGTTTATCCCACCTCCAACCGCATGATCCAGGGTTGGGCCGCCGCCGTTTCCGAAGCACCAAAGATAAAACTGGTCGGGCTCGGCCCAATCTACCATTCATGGATCGCCATCCTGCCCGCGCAGGACCTTGTTGCGGCGTATCCGGATCTCAAGGTAACGCGCTTTCAGCTGGAGACCGACTGTCCGGCTGATGCTTGTGATTTGATCGTGCAAACGTCTGGCCGCCAGTTTGGCGAGATTCCCATCGCGCGGTTACGGTCAGGGGCGCGCTTTAATACCACAGGAGCCACCCTTAGAATCGAGACGAACTCGGTTCCTGACACGACCAGAATCACAACGAGCGCGCAGGTCAAGATCGCAACCATCATCGCCAGGGGTTATGCAATCGCATTCCCGATGCTCGCGATATTCGGTGTGGCCGGCCTGGTAGTCGCTGCGTTGTTGCGCGGGCAGTCCCCAATCCCGGCAAGCCTGCTGGCATTGGGTCTGGGAAGCCTGGCTGCGGTGGCCACCAGGATCGCGTTGCTGGCCTACATCGATGCCTCGTCGTTTCCAACAGCATCGACCCTTTACACCTCCCCAGCGTCGCCATTCGTGATTATCTTCATCGTTGTTGGTGTCTACGCGGGCGGTTCTTTTGTTCTGACAAGGAGTCGGCGGTTCCGTGACGGCTAAAGAAAAACAGTCGATCGAACTCTCCGTGGTCATGCCTTGTCTGAATGAGGCGGAAACGCTGGAGTCGTGTATCCGTGAAGCGCAGCGCGCCCTCCTGGAAGCAAATATCGCGGGAGAGATCATCGTCGCTGACAACGGAAGCAGCGATGGTTCCACCGAAATTGCGCAACGGCTTGGCGCTCAACTGGTGTCCGTGCAGGACAAGGGATATGGCAACGCTCTGATGGGTGGGATCGCGGCTGCCCGCGGCAAATTCATCGTCATGGGAGATCCCGACGGCAGCTACGACTTCGGCCACATACCGAAGTTCGTCGAAGAGTTGCGCCGGGGTTCAGACCTGGTGATGGGGAATCGCTTCCGTGGCGGAATTCAGGACGGCGCGATGCCTCCGCTCCACCGGTACCTTGGAAATCCGGTTCTTACCAGTATTGGCCGGCTTTTGTTCCGAAGCAGCGTGGGAGATTTTCATTGCGGCCTCCGGGCGTTCCGCAAGGATGCCTACGAGCGCATGGGGTTGCGGACTACCGGTATGGAGTTTGCGTCCGAAATGGTTGTGAAGGCGACTTTGTTCAAAATGCGAATCGCCGAGGTGCCTACGACGCTGTCTCCCGATGGACGCAGCCGCCCTCCCCATCTGCGCACTTGGCGGGATGGCTGGCGCCATTTCCGCTTTTTGCTGGTGTACAGTCCGCGGTGGTTGTTTCTGTATCCCGGAGTTGGCATGATGCTGTTGGGTACGACGCTCGGTGCGTGGTTACTGACTGCTCCCCGCACTGTCGCGGGAGTCACTCTGGATGTGCACACGCTTCTCTATGCTGCCGTGTTTGTGCTGCTCGGATTCCAGGCCATCTCATTCGCCGTGTTCAGTAAAATATTTGCGATCTCCGAGGGCTTGCTGCCGCCCGATCCGACACTGGACCGTGCTTTCCACTACGTCACCCTCGAGGTCGGACTCATTGTGGGCGCGCTGTTCATTTTGGCCGGTCTGGGTCTGTCGGTCGATGCCGTGGGGTCATGGCACTCGCGGCACTTCGGTCCCCTCGACTATGCGCAGACCATGCGCTTGGTGATCCCGGCGTCGTTGTTCCTCACTCTCGGCGTGCAGACGATCCTCGCGGGTTTCTTTTTGAGCGTGCTCGGGTTGCGGCGTCGATGAGATCAGCGGAAGGACACCTGAACCGGCGGCGGTTCGCGACGATGCTGGGCCGGATCGCCCTACTGCCGGTACCGATGGGATAGAAAGTAAAGATGGTGGCTAGTTTCGGAGGGGAATCGGTTTACAGCGTTGGAGTAAGGGGGACGTGTGGCAAGAGTGGAGCACGAATGGCGCAATTTCGGCGGTGCTGGTTCGGGATCTCGTACAGGATGGGGCGAAACGGTGTGCAAGTCTTTCTATCTTGACACGAACCGTGATGGGGATTCTACTTAGGCAACTTTTTATGGGGCAAAAAGGAAATTCCAGCTTAGAACTGGTCTCATAAATACCTGAGCAAGATTTGCATGCAACCGAGACGAACCATGCCGAAGAAGTTCTCGACGTGGTACTCCCAACGGATCACGAGCCGACGAAAATGATGGAGCCAAGCGAAAAGTCGTTCCACTCGCCAACGTCTGCGGTAGCGGCGCAAAGGACGACCATCTTGCGTCGGCGTCCGGCGCTCTCCGCGATGGGGTGCGATCATCTCGATGTCGTAACGCTCGGCCAAGTCACGATCCAGACGGTCACTGTCATACGCTTTGTCGCCGATCAATCGCGGCGGGAGGGTGTCGAGGAAGCTGTGTCCGAGGACGCCTTCGACGAGTTGGCTTTCGTGCGGCGAAGCGCTTTCGATACTAACGGCGAGAGGAAGACTGTGATCATCGGCGAGAGCGATGATTTTCGTTCCCTTGCCGCGTTTGGTGGGCCCGACCGCGAGGCCCCCTTTTTTGCCCCCGTGAAGGAGGCATCGATGAAAGCCTCCTCCAGTTGCAATTTTCCTCGGGCCTGCAGCTCCTCCGCCAAGGTACGCAAGATGCGTTCCAACTTGCCCTCCCGCACCCATTGCTGGAAACGACGATGGCAAGTCTGGTACGGCGGATACTTCTTGGGCAGTTCGCGCCACTGTGCCCCCGTCCCCAAGACCCACAAAATCCCGTTGAGGACTGCTCGTGTGTCTTGCCACGGACGACCTCGACCATCGGAGCGTCGCTTCGGTCGCAAGATCGGTTCGATCAGTTGCCACTGGGCATCGCTGAGTTCCCATCGTCCTCGCATGCCCTCCTTCTGCCTATTTTTCTACACGCAGAAAATAGCTAAGTAGGTTCAGCAACCATTTATGAGACCAGTTCTAGAATTGGCGATTCTCGCTAAATCACACAGGGTGAGATTGCGGGTTATTTTAGCGATGCGAGCAACGTGACGCACGGGTTCATCTACTCCAGAGCTTCCTTTACGCAGGTTGACGTGGGTGGGTGGGGCGTCAGAAACTGAGCTTACGCGCATCAAGAATAACGGGCGCATCACTGGCGTTTACTTCGATTCGAACATGCCGAACGGAGAGGAACATGGCCTAGCGGTAAAGTGAAAGTGCAGCTGGGCTGAAGGTTGAATAAAGAAAAATGGGTACTGTTACGTCAGCTAAGAGATCACGCTGAACGGCTCAGCAGGGAAGCTGAAGAACTTGAAGAGCGTGCCGCCGTCGCTGAGAACGCCGCAGCCCAGATGACCATCGGTAAAGGCAAGCGCCCACGCGATACAAACCAGCTCGCCAAATTCAGAGCCATGAAGAGTCTGCCATCAGTCAGCCGATACATTCGCATCACCGATCAGAAGGGTCGTCGTCATTATAGGCGGGTCAACCGCCGTAACCCTCAACTGAAGGGAGGCGTCTACTGCCTTCACTTCTACGAGCGGTGGAAAGCGCAAGTGGGAAACGGTCGGCACTGACATACAAGTCGCCCAGAGATCACTCTAACAGCTCGAAGTGCGGGGATTGAACGCCAAGTTCAGTTAGCGCCTGGTCCATAGTGTGTACGACTTTCAGTAGCGGCCTTGTGGGTTCTGCGAGAATCTGGAACATGCGAGCTAGGCCAAATCCAATTGCGGTCGGAGCAACGATAAAGCGAGGTCGATTGGTCGCGTCCGGCACGACGGGCCCATGAATTGCCAAATCCCTAATAAATTCACTGGATGCGGCAAACTCCGTAAGGGATGAGTAATCTGCGATACTTGCGCTGGCGCCGGTCGTCGACCAGTATTTCAGCGTCGCCGAGTAAAGCGCTGCCAGGGATTCATTCGTGAGCCGCCCCTCAAATCGCATCAGCAGAATCTTATTCGCCGGGTCGAACTCAAACCGGAAACTGCAAGGCATTTCAGGGTGAAAGGACGATGCCATAAGGTCGGCTTCCTTGACGCGGACTATAAGTGAAGAGTAGAGCATAACTTAGTGATGTTTGTCACAAGGGTGGAGCCTCTTCATGGAAACCGCCCGGATTACTGGCAAAAAATCTCTATCTCTAACAATGTCGGCGGTTGTCAAGCTCTTTCGGAGCACACGACGGCGTGGGCTCGGAGAAGAGCGCCATTTCGCTCTCGTTGAAGGTTTGCGCTTTCCAACCTGGGCTCGCTGCTAATCGTGCGGGTCCGGAACTCGGTCCGACCCAACCATCTCTTCGATCACCTACGGCGATCATGATTACTTGTTCGAACTCCCCAGTGGAGGGGAGCGGGATGCCCAATCATTACATCGGTGATTTACTTTCCACCATCGAGATTTCCGGGCTCTCCCGCGTGCGAACCGAGCTTGTGCAACTGGCCGTAGTCCAGTCCCTGACGCCACATCCAGTACAGATGCACCGCCAGTTTGCGCGCCATTGCCACCTTGGCGATCTTTCGCCCACGTCGCATCGCAAGATGGAAAAACTTACTGCGCCACTCGGGCTGGCTGCGCACCGTCACCTGGGCTGCCTCGACCAGCAAGAAGCGCAACAGCGCACTGCCTTGTTTGCTGATGTGTCCCAGCCGGCGCCGCTCGCCGCTGGATTCTTCCGACGGAACCAGACCTACATAACTGGCAATTTGCTTGCCGCAATGAAAGCGTTCGGGCGTTCCGATCACCAACTCGAACGCCAGCGCCGTCAGCGGTCCCACTCCGGGATGAGTTCGCAAGCGCCGCGCCACCGGACGCTTCTCCACTTCTTCTTCCAAGTCTTGCGTCAGTTCCTGGATCTTCGGTGTCAGTTGGTCGAGTAAGTCGAGCAAGTCTTGCCGTCGATGCGCGGCCCACGGAGCCAATGCGATCGACTCCAGTTCCTTGCGGCCGGCGGCTCGCCACAACGCCTTCTTGCGTCGCAGACCTTCGTTGAGCGCTACCACATGCAACTGGTTCATCACCCGCGTGCGCATCTGCACCAGCCGATG
This sequence comes from uncultured Acidobacteriaceae bacterium, assembly GCA_963791085.1. Classification (GTDB taxonomy): domain Bacteria; phylum Acidobacteriota; class Terriglobia; order Terriglobales; family Acidobacteriaceae; genus Acidiflorens. The sequence goes on from CAWBQG010000002.1 coordinate 1,038,794, forward strand.
CCGATGCCACAGCAGTTGCCGCAGATCGCGATTCTCCGCATCGGGCACCCAGATTCGCGGGAAGCGGTCTTCGATCATCAGTCGCAGCAACAACTGCGCATCCTGGCGATCGGTCTTCTGCTTGCGCACCCGTTTCGTGCGTATCTCCGCCGCATCTCCAATCCACAACTCAAACCGCAAGTCGCGCAGCATGCGCTCGAACCAGCGCGAGTGTCCGCTGGCCTCCATCCCCACACGCACACTCCGCTCCCTGAGCGCACCGTAGAACTGCTCGGCCTCTTCGCGATGATTCAGTCGCCGTTCGCTCAACTCACCTGTGTCTGTGTCCACAAATGCAATTTGCTGGAAGCTCGGATGATAGTCACACCCTATAATCAGCATGTTCGGCTCCTTTCCTCCGAGCCCTTTGGTTGTTAGCGCTTCCAAAGTTTACTCGGGCCTGGGAGCCGACATTGTTTATGGAATCATTACACTCAAAACCCCAAGGTTCCGGGTCAATGAGTGAAATTGCTGATTTCAACAATTGAGCTGGCCTCGGGCGGAGCGGCCTCACCGATTCTTGAGCCCGTACAGCGAAGGACTTTCGTTACTGAGTGCAGCCGCCGCCGTAGGCGCAATTTACAGTAGTAAATGAAAGCGCATGCAGACCCTCATTGCCGCTGCTGCCTTGAGTCACTGTCTCCATGGACTGGTCGCCTTTGTCATCCGTCATCGACAAGATAAGCGTGGATGTGGCCTGCGATCCCGGGTAAAAAAACTTGCCATTGCCAGTTTCAGCATTACCGCCACCGAAGAAGACGCTGGCTGTGTTGGCTAATGGAAACGTTCCATAAAGGTTCGGGTTGTCGCAGCACGAGCGCGAGACCATCCACGCGACATTTTGGCCGATTAAACCGGGGGTGCTAACGGAGTACTCAGCTGCAGTAAAGGTCGTGAGGTCCGAAAGATACACATAGCCGGTATTAGGCCCTGTGGCAAATACGTCTGCGAAGAAGACATCCCCAATATTTGGATTGAACGTCGCATACTTTAGTCCCGAGTACCCAGGCCAAAAGTATCCAAAGACGGCAAAGGCGAAAGACGGGGTGCAAGGGTTGTTATTGCCGTTATAAAATCCAGTGGCTTCCCACACACCGCCCGCCAGTCCGGGCTCAAACGCTGGGTTAGCGCCTTCCACCCCGTCACTAGCAAAGATACCGTCGATCCCCACTAAGCTGTACTCCTCCCCCCTAGCCCGTAGCCCTGCGAACTGCAACTGATGCCATACGGGAACGCGGGTGTTGGCACCGAGAATGTGGCGTAAATAGCATCGAAGGAGTACACGTTGCTCCATTTCGTCTGTTTGTTCGTGAGAACGACGCCGCTCGTGTTGATGGTCGCGATCTGCTGCGGCCCAGTTGCTTGGGGTTGCGCCGCCTGTGGCATAGGCGACGGTCCGGGTGGGATCATCCCGTGTCCGTGGGTAGGCAACGGCTTTAGCTCTCCGTTCCAGTGAATCTTGGCTGCCTTCACGACTCGTTCCCACACGGCGTAGCCATCGGGATTGGCCTGTTTGTCGGGTCGTGGTGGGAAACCATAGGTTGCTAGCTCTACGTCAGCGGCGGTTACTGGATTAAACTCTTTGGGCGGTTCGGCATAGGTGTAAACCCCAGGAATATTGGTGGGAACATTGGCGGCTGAAGCGCGGATTGCCCGCACGGCATCGCTCTCCGCCGTGGCCAATGTGCTGAGACTGAGCAGCAGGCTCCCCATGATAACCAGGAACGCCAGCTTGGCGAACTTGTTGTGTGCTTTCATTTGTCCATCCTCCGTATTCAGATTTTGTGATCGGCCCTCTGAAGTACTTCCCCTTGTCTCTAACAGCGCAAAGGCGAGGAGAATTTCATCACCGGAAGCAGAAAATAGATTCGCCGTCTCCGGGGCGCGATGGGCCCCCGGCCTCATGGTGTCACTTCATACATCGTGCCTAGGTTATTGGCTCCGCCACCGGAAGTTACTCCGAAGAGGTCGCCCGCGCTATTCAGAATTGGAGACGAGTAGGGCGCTGCGCCATCCGTCCCATTGAACCTCCACAGAACCTTGTACGTATAGGTGTCGCCGTTCGCCACCAACTCGAAGACCGTTCCACAGCCGGGACCGATCTGACAGACCGTATCACCGCCGTATGCGGCTGTGCTGTAGATGTTGCCGGTAGAATCGAGTAGAATTCCACCTCCCGGGTTTAGGCCGCCTTTCTCCGCGGTGAAGGTATGAAGGACTTTTTTCGTGTACGTTACGCCTTTTTTCCCAGTCACCGGGGTCAGCTTCCAGACTGTTCCGGGGAGACTACCGCCGCCGGTCGTTCCGAACGTCGTTCCATAAACGTTGCCAGTGCCGTCGACCGCAGGCGGGCCATTCGGGATACCATTCTTCGACGTGGCCTTGAAGGTGTAGATGTTCTGAGCGGTGCCGAGCGGTGAAAGCGAAATCTTGAAAACGTTTCCCAAGCCAGGTAGGTTACCTACATCTATGCCGTAAAGGTTGTCTGCGCCATCGATGGTCAATCCGCCTATCACGAAATTGTCCACGTAAATCAACTCGCTATCCCATCCGCCCTGTTGGTTCGGAGACAGCTGGAACACGCCGTTCTTAACCGTGCCATAAAGATTACCGGCCGAGTCCTCGACGAGATTCCCGAACGGATTATTACCATCCTGGCAGACGCTGCCGAGTGGAAAGGAGCAGAAGTTATAGAGCACCGTCTCGCACCAGCCGCCACTCGTGTTGCTGCCCGCTGGGCAACCGGACTCAATGGGCTTGGAACTGATTTCGAAGACGATGCCCGCTTTGTGGCTCCCGCCCTCGTAGGTCGTGCCGTAAAGGTTTCCCGGCCTGTTGAAGTGCGCGTTCAGGTAGGACACACTGCCCAGAGGCAGGTTTCCGTCGAGCGCAATTCGCGACAGAACAAAAGTCGTAGAGCACGAATTCGCACCAGCCGTTGCCCGTATTGGTTCCGGTTTCGCAGCCGCCTGCGGGCTCGGGGAAAAGTCCGAAGACTGTTCCGGAGCCACTGCTCCCGCCACTACCGCTAGCGGCAAAGAAAGTCCCATTAGCACCCACGACGAGAGGGCCGTAGGGGGTTTCGCCGTCGAGGCAATTCGCTCCGCCCACGGAACAAAAGCTATAAAGGGCAGTCTCCGTCTGTGCTTGGGCCGTCTGGAACAAAAGTAGCGACAGGACTGAGAACACGGCGACTGTGGCCGCTGAGCACAATAGCGATGTGAGTTGCAGAGCATCCTCCTTGTTGCCTTCCGTTTTCATTTGTCCATCCTCCGTATTCAGATTTTGTGATCGGCCCTCTGAAGTACTTCCCCTTGTCTCTAACAGCGCAAAGGCGAGGAGAATTTCATCACCGGAAGCAGAAAATAAATTCGCCATCTCTGGGGCCTCTGACTAGGGAAATCGGAAAACGGGGTGCAAAAGACGTCACGTCAGGCAAAAAATGTTTTCTAGGCGCCGTGGCTGTTGTCATTGACCAGGTCTGCCGGAGAATGCGGACGGGCTCCACGGTTGAACCCGTCCGGCGAGGCGTTTTCGCTACGGAGTGCAGCCCCCAGAATAGGCGCATCCAGTAGTAAAAAACTCAAGCGCATGTTGCCCCTCGAATCCGCCACTGCCCTGGTTCACTACCTCAATGCCCTGGTCGCCCCCGTCATCCGTCATCCCCAGAATTTCCGTCGAGCTGGCCTGCGACCCCGGGTAGAAGTTCTTACCATTGCCGGTTTCCGCAAAGGTGTAATCGAAGAAAATGTTGATGGTGTTGGCTAACGGCAGCAGCTCATCACTGTAGTAGCGGAAGACCAACCAGTTAGCGGCATTGCCAACTACGTCGAGGTTGTCGAACGTGTATGAGTTGTAGGTCTGGGTCGTGATGTCCTCAACATATACGGTGGAAATATTAGGCCCTGGGGCTTGTACTTGCGTGTAGAAGACATCCCCAGGATTGACTTGGAACGCCCCGCTGAAATCTGGCCCTCCGACAACGGCGTAGTAGGTGGCCTCAGTTTCGCAACCCGCACTGGCGCCGACGCCGCCCAGCAGTAAGGGGAAAATAACACCGGTCGTATCAGCGGGAGAACGAGCGTCGATGCCCGCACTGCTAACCTCGACAAAGCAAGTGACTTCACCATTCACTATGTTGCTGGCGCCGAATGGCACCTGGGCCACTGGCACGCTCATTTCGGCGTAAATGCCGGTGAAGGAATTCGTGTTGCTCCATTTCGTTTGTTTGTTCGTGAGCATGACACCGCTCGCGTTGATGGTTGTAATCAGCTGTGGCCCTGTTTGGGATTGGACCACCTCTGGCAACCGCGGCGAACCGGATGGAATCATCCTGTGTCCACTGCCAGGCAGCGGCCTTAGCTCGCCGTTCCAGCGAATCTTGGCTGCTTTCATAGCCCGTTGCCACAAGGCGTAATGATCGGGTTCGGCCTGTTTGTCGGGCCGCGGCGGGAAGCCGTACGTAGCCAGCTCTTCGTCGGTAGCCGTTAGTGGTTTGAAGCCTTTGGGCGGCTCGACATAGGTGTGGATGCCAGGGATATTAGTGGCCACGTTGGCGCCCGACACATAGATTGCCCGCACGGCGTCGCTCTCCGCTCTTGCCCACGTAGCGATACTGGGCAGCAGGCTTCCCACGATTACAAGGACTGCCAGCTTTGCGAATTTGCCTTGTGATTGCATTTGTCCATCCTCCGCTTCTTAAATTTCGTGTTGACCTCTTACATCCGGTTAGAACGGGAAATAACTCGGGTCCTCATCAGCACCTGCGCGCATTCTGCGTTCGATTTTCTAGAGCCTCTGAGGAACCTCGGGAGTCGGCGAGAATATCCGCTCTTTACGGAGTGCAGCCGGGTACGAAGGCGCATGCATCAGTATTGAAGAAGAGCGCATGGAGGCCCTCATAGCCGGAGCTGCCCTGATTCACTGTCTCGATGTTCTGATCGCCTTCGTCATCCGTCATGGTCAGGATGTACGTCGAGCTGGCCTGCGAGCCGGGGTAGAGTTGCCTGCCAACACTGCCGCCCTCATCCGCCCACCCGCCATTGAAGAAGATGCTGGCCGTATTGGCTAATGGATACGGGTCATTGTTGGAACCGGTGCAGCACGGCCGAAAGACGATCCAACCGGCATTTTGGCCAATCACGCCGGGGGTGCTCATGGAATAGGAGCTGAAGGTTTGAGTCGTGAGGTCCTCAAGATACGCTATGGCGCTGGACCCTCCGGAGATTACTATCTCCGTGGTGAAAACATCCCCGGGATTGACTGCGAATCCTCTGCTTAACGGATACTGCCATCCGAACTCAGCAAAGTAGAAGGGTGGCCCTCCGCCGCCGCAGGGAACATCTCCGTAGACGCCGCCCTGTACTCCGGGAATGAACTCATCGAGGTTGTCGCCCATTGCCAAGACCATGCTGTCAATTCCCACGAAGCTAAACTCTTTGTAGTCGGGGGCTGTGCACGAAGAAATATCGAATGGCAATTCGGCCGTTGGTACCGTCATTATGGTGGAGATATCGTCGAACGATGCTTTGTTACTCCACTTCGTTTGTTTGTTCGTGAGCATGACTCCGCTTGCGTTGACGGTCGAGATCCGCTGTGGACCGCTTGTTTCGGATTGGACTGCCTCTGGCAAGGGCGACGAACCGGCGGGACTCATCCCCGGTCGACTGCCAGGCAGCGTTTTTAGCTCTCCGTTCCAGCGAACCTTGGCGGCTTTCATTGCTCGTTCCCACAGCGCGTAGTGATCCGGTTCAGCCTGCTTGTCGGGCCGCGCCGGAAAGCCGTAGGTCGCCAGATCCACGTCGGTGGCACTCACCGGATTGAACCCCTTGGGCGGTTCTGCATACGTGCGGATGCCCGGGATATTAGTGGGCACAGTGGCGGCCGAAGCGCGGATTGCCCGCGCGGCCTCACTCTCGGCCACGGCCAATGTGCTGAGACTAAGCAGCAGGCCGAGCACGATTGCAAGGACCGCCAGCTGTGCGAATTTGTCATTGTGTGAATTCATTTTCCTCATCCTCCGTTCTCAGATTTTGCGAGATGCCTCGCAGTAAGCGTTGCGGACGGGCTCTGCGCTTCAAGAGCCCACCCGCGAAATCTTTCGGTTAGGGAGTGCAGCCGCCGGAGTAGGCACAGGCCGAAGTCAGGAACAGGAGCGAAGACAGACCCTGATAGCCGGCGCTGCCCTGTCCGTACACTTTCTCAGTGGGCTGGTCGCCCGCATCATCGGTCATGCTGAAGATGTATGTCGAGCTGGCCTGCGAACCCGGGTAAAAGGATTTGGCGTCTGCGTTCGAAGCGGATCCTCTATCGAAGCTGATAGCGATGGTGTTGGGCTGTGCGCACATTCCCTCAGGCCCGACACAGTGAACGCCGGTTGGCCGCCCGACAATCCATTCGGCATCGTTGCCAATGATGTCGGGAGTGCTCACGGAGTAACTGTTGTATGTTTGTAACGTGTAATCTTCGAGAAACACTGACGAGGACTGAGACGATTCGGACACTTCGATTTGCACCAGGAAACATCCCCGTTCAGTATCTCGAAGGCGTTGTAAGTGTTTGTGCCGTTCGATCCGAAGGCAGCCGTGTAGCCGACACTGATGGGATCGCCGCAGTCATAGGTTGTGTAGACGCCGCCCCACACACCCGGATTAAAAACATTCTGGTTGTCGTAAACATCAATGTAGCCATCAATCCCCACATAGCTAAGCTGGGAGTAGACTTGGCCGCCGGCGCCGCAAGTAACTCCGAATGGAGGCTCTGTCGTTGGCACCGTCATTTGCGTGACGATCTCGTCAAATGACGAGATTCTGTTCCAGGTTTTTAGCTTGTTCGTGAGGACAATGCCCGCGGCGTTGACAGTGGAAAGCGGGGTGGGCGCACTCGTTTCGGGATGGGCTGCCTCTGCCAGACGCGACCGCCCCGCGGGGGTCTTATCGTTTCCGCCGTCTGACAGCGGCCGCAGTTCTCCATTCCAGCGCACTTTCGCGGCGAGCATGGCTCTCTCCCACAGGTCATACCGATCGGGTTCGGCCTGCTTGTCGGGTCGCACCGGGAAGCCGTAGGTTGCCAGCTCTACATCGGTGGCCGTCACCGGATTGAATCCTTTGGGCGGCTCGGCATAAGTATGAATGCCCGGAATGTTAGTAGGCACAGTGGCGGCCGAAGCGCGGATTGCCCTCGCGGCGTCAGTCTCCGCCGCGGCTATTGTGCTGAGACTTAGCAGGCTCGTTGCCGCTGCAAGCACTGCCAGTCTTCCGAATTTGCCTTGTGCTTTCATTTGTTCATCCTCCATTTTGAAATCTGATGATTGACCTTCACATCTGCTGTTACTTTTGCATTAGTCCGCGCGGCGCGCTGAAGGCGATTCTTTCCCAGCTACGCCCGCCGCCGCCGCTCAAGGCGTCACTTCATAGATCGTGCCCTCGCTATTGGCTCCGCCACCCGCAACTCCGTAGAGGCTGCCCGAGCTATTGAGGGATGGCGCGCTGGCCGGGGACGCGCCGTCCGTTCCATTGAAGCTCCAAAGAAGCTTGTATTTATAGGTGTTGCCATTCGGCACTAGCTCGAAAACTGTTCCACACCCCTGACAGTCCGGGCTGCCTCCGAATGTTGTTGTGCTGTAGATGTTGCCGGAAGAGTCGAGCAGAACCCCACCTAAGGGGTATTCGCCGGTCTTCTCCGCGGTAAAGGTATGAAGAATTTTTTTCGTGTACGTTCCGGCTTTCTTGCCAGTGGTGAGCGGGGTCAGTTTCCAGACTGTTCCCAGATCCTTGGCGCCGCCGGAGTTCGTTGTTCCAAAAACGTTGCCCGCGTTATCCACCGCGATCGAGCCTGCCGGAAACCCTTCCGGAAGCCCTCCCGACACGGCTTCGAAGGTGTGGATGTTTACCTGAGGGTAGCCGGCCCGTGAAAGCGAAATCTTGAAGACGTTTCCCACGCCGGTGCTGTAATTCGCGTCTATGCCGTAGAGGTTATCTGCGCCATCGATGGCCAATCCGCCCTGAACGTAGTAATCCGTGTGGATCAACACGCTATTCCATCCACCCTGTTGGTTGGGAGACAACTGGAAGACGCCGTTCACAACCGTGCCGTAGAGATTGCCGGTCGAGTCCTCGACGAGATTCCCAAACGGATTAAAACCATCCGCGCAGTCGCCTATCGAGCAGAAGTTATAGAGCACCGTCTCGCACCAACTGCCGCTCGTGTTGCTGCCCGCCGGGCAATTGTTCAGAGGTTGCCTGGAACTGATTTCGAAGACGACGCCGACATTGTGGCTCCCGCCCAAGTAGGTCGTACCGTAAAGGTTTCCCGGTGTGCGGAAGTGCCCGTTGAGGTCGGACACACTGCCGAGAGGCTCGTCTCCGTCGGCGCAATTCGCGACTGAGCAAAAGTTGTAGAGAACGAATTCGCACCAGCCGTTGCCCGCATTGGTTCCTTTGCACCCGCCGGAGGGCTCGGGGGTGAGTCCGAAGACGACGCCGCCAAAGGAGGATCCGCCGCCCTCGCTGCCGACGCCATAGAAATTCCCGTAGCCATCCGCCGCGAGAGGGCCGACGGGATTCTCGCCGTCAGTGCAATCTGCTGCGCTCGAATTCACTGAACAGAAGTTGTAAAGGACAGTCTCCGTTTGTGCTTGCGCCGTCTGCAACAAAAGCAGTGACACGTTTGAGAGTACGGCCATTATGGCCGCTGAGCGCAACAGCGAGGTAAGTTGCATAGCATCCTCCGGGTTTCGTTTTTTCGCGGCCAATGCTGAGGCCTCTAATTCGTGTGGGATCATTCCACTCAAAACCCCCGCTTGCCGGGGCAACGAGTGTAATCGCCCGCTAACAATCAACGGACGGTTACGGAGTACACCCCTCGACAGCAGCGCAGTTCTCGGTTTCAAACCAAAGACCACTCAGGCCTTGATAGCCGGTGCTGCCCTGGGTCACGTGCTCAATGGTTTGGTCACCGGCGTCATCCGTCATGGCCAGGACTTCTGTCGAACTGGCCTGCGACCCGGGGTAGTAAATCTTCGCGTTGTCGGTTTCAGCAAACGCCACACCGAACGCGACGTTCGTGGTGTTGGCTAGCGCGTATGGCTGGTTGTCGGTGCAGCACATCCGTTCGACCACCCAGCTTGCGGTGTATCCCACAATGCCGGACGTTGCGACGGAATAGCCGGCGAAGACACCGCTCGTCATGTCTTCCAGATACACACCACTGTTCGAGCCTCCGGAGGTGTCTGCGGCCGCGTAGACAACATCCCCGGGATTGACGTCGAAGGCTGGGCCGTAGCCGCCTTGCCATCCGACGACGGCGAAATAATACAGATCTCCGTTGCACCCAACTTGCTCATAGACTCCTGCCTCCAGTTGCGGGTCGAATCCATAGCCATTGCCGGTATCGAAGACAAACCCATCAATCCCGACCGAACTGATTGCGATATACCCTTGCCCGCTGCACGCTTTGGTGTCGAGCGGGAACTCGGCCGTTGGCACAGTGATGTAGGCGGCAACTTCCCTAAAGGAATTCTTGTTGAAGGTCTTTTGACCGCTCGTGACCACGGCTCCGCTCGCATTGTTGGTTTGTATCTGCTTGGGTCCGGCTTCCGGCTGGACCGCCTCCGGCAAAGGCGACGAGCCAGGCGGGACCTTCAAGTCTCCACCCGGCAACGCTCTAAGCTCTCCGTTCCAGCGGGCCTTCGCGAGTTTCATGGCGCGTTCCCATTCGGCGTACTCGTTGGAATGAGCTTGTTTGTCGGGCCGCGCCGGAAAGCCGTAGGTCGCCAGCTCCACGTCGCTGGCATTCACCGGATTGAAACCTTTTGGTGGCTCGGCATAGGCATGAATGCCCGGAATATTAGTAGGCACAGTAGCGGCTGAAGCGCGGATTGCCCGCGCAGCCTCACTCTCGGCCACAGCCAATGCGCTGAGACTAAGCAGCAGGCTCCCCATAATCACCAATACCGCCAGCTTTGCGAATTTGTCGGGTGCTTTCATTTGTCCATTCCTCCGTTTCTTAAAACGTTCTCAACTCAGGTAAGCAGTGGGCGATGCGCTTGGGAGAGGTGGAATAGGCCAACCCACCCGCGCTCATCCCCCGGAACGATCAGTTAGCGCTCGAGGTGAAGCGCAAGACCGCAGTCTGTATCCCGCTCTCGGTCGCTTTCAGTTTCCTGACTTCATCCTCCGCCCGAGATTTCGTCAGCTGCTGTCCAACGTCCCGGCCCGGCGCCCACACTTCCGCCAGGAAATAAACGTCGCCGTATCGATGAAAGACCATCTTTCCCGAGCCTTCGGGCGCGTGTCCCTGCACCGTGTGCGTCTGCACGAGGCTCTGCCGTTCGGCGCTATAGATCCGCAGCCGCGTTTCTCCGATGTTGGTAACGAAGTATCGGCCAGCCGGAAGCGTACGTTCAGCCACGACAAATGGGAAGGGAACCTGAACAATTTGGCCACCTCGCATGGACTGTCCCACGGCTCCGGCGGTGAGAAGTGCCGCTACGATTAGTGTTTTCTGCCAAAGTCTCATTTTCATTTCGATCCTCCGTGACTCTGTTCAACGCAACTCGTTCTGCTTGCAAGGTTCGAAAAGCATTTTCATTTTGAATCTCTTTTCAATTGTGTTCATAACGGAAGTCTTTTTGCCTTTGTCTCTAATCAGCGCAAAACGGCTGCAGATCATATCATCGACATCCAGAAAATTTTGCGCTCTGTAAGTCAATGATTTTCAATTGTTTATGAATTGACAGAGGAAACCGGGTTCGCTACCCTTTTGCAACAAGGTTCTTCGCAGTCGCTTCGAGGTAGCTTCCGTGGGGCAGGAGCGTTCCGAGGAAATCACGTGTTTACTGCACGGCTGGCAGGCGGGAGACCGCAAATCTCTGGACACCCTCCTGCCCATTGTCTACAAGGAACTCCAGCGCCTTGCCCACTTTCAACTGCGTCACGAACGTCCGGACCACACGCTGCAAAGCGCGGCTCTGGTAAATGAAGCGTATCTGCGTCTTGTTGGGATGAGCGCCCCGCAATGGGAGGGGCGCAGTCATTTCTTCGGCGTCGCCGCCCAACTGATGCGGCAAATTCTTGTCGATTACGCCCGCCGTCACCGTGCCGGGAAACGTGGTGGACCGGCAGAAAAACTATCGTTGGATGACACGGGTTTCTTCGAGCCGGGCAAAAGCCCCGACGTCGATGTTGTGGCACTTGACGACGCAATGAACGCTTTAGCGAAAATTGACCCACGCAAAGCTCGAGTGGTGGAACTACGCTTCTTCGGCGGACTGAACTTCGATGAGGCTTCCGAGGTGCTCAAGATTTCCGCAATCACTGTGCAGCGCGACTGGTATTCGGCCCGGGCATGGTTGCACCGTGAGATGAGTCGAGGACGTTCGGATGGACGCTGAACGCTGGAAACGAGTCGACGAACTTTTTCAGGCGGCGGTGCAATGGCCCGCCGAGCGGCAGGACGCGCTCCTGTGCCAGCAGTGCGGAACCGATGCCGAACTGCTTGAGGAGGTCAGGTCACTCCTCGCGTCTCATCGCGATGCCGGAAGCTTTCTCGATCCTCCCATCGCGAATGTTGGCGCACAACTTCCCACGCTCGGCTCCCCCATACTGGCTGATTCTGCGGTCGTCGGCCAGGTCATTTCGCATTATCGAGTGCTCGAACCGCTGGGTTCGGGCGGGATGGGCGTGGTGTGCAAGGCGGAAGACACTTCGCTCCGCCGCTTCGTTGCACTCAAGTTCCTGCCCGAAGACACTGCCCGCGACCCGGTGGCTCTCGAACGCTTCCGAAGAGAGGCAAGGGCGGCATCGGCGTTAAATAATCCCGGCATCTGCACGATCTACGAGATTGTCGAGAGCGAAGGCCGCGCTTTCATCGCCATGGAGTTTCTCGACGGCCAGAACCTGCGCGATTGCATCGCAGGCCGGCCGCTGCCTATGGACCGGCTCCTCCCGCTGGCCATTGGGATTGTCGACGCTCTCGACGCCGCCCACTCCGCAGGCATCATCCATCGCGACATCAAGCCAGCCAACATCTTCGTCACCAAGCGTGGCCACGCCAAGATTCTCGACTTCGGCCTGGCGAAGCTTGCTGCGCCGAAACAAAAGACGGGCAGCGGTGACGAGGACACGGTACTGACGGCTCCCCCGCTCACCCGAGGCCGCGCCGCACTCGGCACCGTGGCGTACATGTCGCCGGAGCAGGCGCGCGCGAAAGAACTCGATACGCGTACGGATTTGTTTTCGTTTGGAGCCGTCCTGTACGAGATGGCCACGGGCCAGCGCCCGTTTCAGGGAGAAACGGATGCGACTACGTATGACGCGATCCTGAACCGCGACCCGGAGCCAGCGTCCCAGTCGAACAAGCAAGTCTCGCCCAGGTTGGAAGAGATCATCGGCAAGGCGCTCGAGAAAGACCGGGAGCTGCGTTACCAGCACGCATCCGACATGCGCACGGATCTGCAGCGGCTGAAGCGCGATTCAGAGTCGGGCCGCGTGCCAGCCGCTAGTTCCGGGTCAGTCGCAGCGGCTCAGGGAATCCGCACACGCGCGGCGACGAGAAATCTCTGGAAAATCGTCGTCTTTGCACTCGTTGCAGCAGCGGCACTGCTTGCCGGCGGCCTCTTCTACCGTTCCCATCAAGCCAAGCCGCTGACCGACAAGGACACGATCGTAATTGCCGACTTCACCAACACGACCGGCGACGCGGTCTTCGACGACACGCTGAAGACCGCGCTTACCGTTTCCCTGAACCAATCCCCGTTTCTGAATGTGCTCTCTGAGAGCAAAGTGGCCGCAACGTTGAAGCTGATGACGCGCCCGCCCGACACCAGGCTAACGCCCGATGTTGCCCGCGAGCTTTGCCAGCGGGCAGGCAGCAAGGCTTACATTGCGGGAGAGATTGCCAGTCTGGGGAGCGAATATGTGCTCGGGTTGAAAGCAGTGAATTGCCAGAGCGGAGATAGTCTGGCGCAAGAGCAGGTCACGGCGGCGACGAAGGAAAAAACTTTGGACGCGCTGAGCCGGGCAGCATCGAAGCTGCGAAGGGAACTGGGCGAGTCGCTGTCAACGGTGCTGAAGTTTGATGTCCAGCTCGAACAGGCGACCACTTCCTCGCTCGAAGCTCTCAAAGCGTACAGCCTTGGCACACGGGCTGGTCGTGAGAAAGGCCCTGCCGCGGCTTTGCCTGACCATCAACGCGCCATCCAGCTTGATCCGAACTTTGCCATGGGCTTTCAGGCCGTAGGAAATGACTACTACAGCCTCGGCGAGTTGGGACGGGCCAGTGTGTACCAAACGAAGGCATTTGAGCTGCGAGAACGTGCTAGCGAGAGGGAAAGGCTGGCTATCACCGCCATTTACTATCAGAACGTTACCGGGGAACGCGAGAAAGCGGAACAAACGTATCTAAAAGAAGTCGAAAGCTACCCGAGAGAACATAGGGCATATCTTCACCTGGGCGTCGCGTATATCGAACTGGGTCAGTGGGAGAAGGCGGAGGAAGCGTACCGCGAAGATCTCCGCCTCGCCCCGGATAATGTCGCCCCATATGGCGGCCTCGCCAGCAGCTTGCTCGCCTTGCAACGATTCGATGAAGCGCGGCAGGTCCTCCGGCAAGCGCAGGCGCGAAAGCTAGATGATATAGAAGCTCATAATGTCCTCTACGCTCTGGCTTTTCTCGGATCGGACTCCGCCGCGATGGCGGAACAGCAACAGTGGTTTTCGGATCAGCCTGGCCTTGAGCACGCTGCACTTTCGTTCGCATCGGACAGCGAAGCTTACAAGGGTCATCTGGGCAAGGCGCGAGAACTCACCAAGCGGTCCACAGACTCCGCCATCCGTACGGATAGCAAGGAAAACGGGGCGGTACGGCTGGAGAATGCCGCTTTGCGCGAAGCCGCTTTCGGAAACGCCGCGGAAGCGAAACGGGCAGCTGCGCAGGGCCTGAAACTTTATCCCGAGAGTCCGGGAGTGGACGTGGAAGCCGCGCTTGCCTATGCCATGGCGGGCGAAATGGCACGAGCCGAATCGCTGGGGCAAGATTTAAGCCAGCGTCATCCCCTGGACACTCAGATGCAGTCGCTTTGGCTGCCAGCGATTCGAGCGAAGTTGGCGCTGAATCGCAAGAACCCCGCTGATGCCCTCAATGCTCTGCGACCTGCTGCTCCACCCATCGAGTTGGCGAACATCCAATTTCTCGCCAATCTCTCTTGCCTCTATCCAACCTACATTCGCGGCGAGGCCTATCTGGCCGCCGGGCAGGGCAAAGAAGCTGCCGCCGAGTTCCAAAAGATCCTCAACCACAACGGCATTGTCTGGAACTGCTGGACGGGCGCGCTGGCGCGTCTGGGTGTGGCGCGTGCGAATGCCCAGCAATCTAGAACATCGCGAGGAGCGGACGCCGACGCCGCCCGCGTCCGTGCTCTCGATGCCTACAAGGACTTCCTCACGCTCTGGAAAGACGCGGACCCTGACATTCCCATCTACGAGCAAGCCAAAGCCGAGTACGCGAAGCTGCAATAGGGACCGGTAACCAGAAGATCTTGACCAGCGCAATCTTAGTTCGCTTCGGGAAATCAATAGCGGGTTAGAAAACTACCCATTCCTAACGCTAGTGTGGAAATCAAGAAGGCCATATTTATGCGACTTCCACTGGAGTAATTCTGGGCAGGTTTTCTAACGCGGCTGCCGTAGACGCGTGTGGAACACCTCTCTTGAGTGTTCGCTAGAAGCGGCCGGGTGGGCGAAAATCTGAAGCGCGACCAGACAACAAGTTCAACGAGGTTGTGTTGGTGGGACCACGACTGAGGCTGGACTCCTCTTCCACTGATGCAGAACCAGTGATACCGTCCAGACCCTAACCTCTTCAGTGCAACACCAAATTTTTTGATTACGATTACTTCGTCACGATGGATTCGTCGACAACCGCTTTGATCTCCGACAGCCAGAAACCAATCTTTTCCGCCAGCGACGGGAAGAGATTTGCGTTGCATCGCTCCCGGTTAGTCGGCAAATCTTACCTTATAAGATTAGGTGAGAGTTGCTCGTGACTCGTGCATAACTGTCGAAACGTCAGGAATAGGCGGAGCTACCGCTCGCTGACATTTGTTGGAAAAGCTCCATCTGCTGTAGTCACGACTGAACCGGCTAATGCGTTTCATCCACCCGCATCTGCTATTTGGCTTCCGCAAACTGCAACGGCTGGGTGACCGTGACAGGGAAACTCGGCAGCCAGATCTGCAAACTGGCGAAGCCCGCGGTTTCGGTTTGATATTCCACATCGTAGGTTTCACCAACGGTGATTCCCATATCGGCGGTAGAATACTTCAACTGTGCGGGCGGCAGATCCGCGCCATCCTTCGCGATCACTTTCCACTGCACCGGCACATCCTTGGTGGTCAGACGCACACGCAATTCTGAGATGTTGTCGGTAATGTTCATGAACCGCAAACGATATCGAGTCCCAATCTTCAATTTCACCGGATAAGGCTCGGGCTTGCCGTTCACCAGCAGCATAAAACCGAGCGGATCATACTTGCCAATGCTGAAGACAAATGACCGGTCGTGTTCCGGGTCGTACTTCTGTCCCGGTTCCAGCACGATCAGCGGCCCGTACAAGCCATTCCGCAACTGCGCGTCATCGTGCCAGTGGGTGTGATAGATGAAGGTTCCCGCCCGCGGTGGAGTCATGCGGGCGATGAACGATGTTCCCGGAGCCACGGGCGGAGTTGTCTGCTGGCCTGAACCGGTCCAGCCCGCAACGCCGTCGTAGTAACTCTCCAGTTCGATCCCGTGCCAGTGGATGGCTGTCGGGCTGGTGCTCTGGTTCTTGACCTCGATCTCCGTGGCCTCACCTTGCGTTAGGATAATCGGCGGTCCCAGCAAGCTGGGCGGCATTTTCTTGTCAGCCGCCGCGGCCGGTTTCAGGGGATCGTTCACTTCAATGCTGTACAGCGGGATCTTCAACGGATTATCCGAGATCACCAGTTGCAATTTGCGCACGCCAGTTGCCGCTGTTGGAACCTGTACAGCAGTTGCACCCGGAAGCACAGTGATGCCAAGCACCAACCCGCCCATCCCCATTCCGTGATCGTGCTCCGACGGGTAAGATGCAGGCTGTTCCTTGGGAGCGAGCGCCTTGGAGGGCGACATGTGGCCTACCATGTGGCAGTGGAATAGCCAGTTCCCGGCACGCTCTGGCGTCCAGGTCACCTCGAATACGTGACCCGATTCGATGTGCTCGGTGACCGCGAGGCGCCTTTGCTCTTCGGCATAATGCTCATAGTGCTCCCCATCCCCCACTCCATCCACTTTGAAATAAAAGCCGTGGAGGTGCATCCCGTGATCGGACGCCGTTGGGTTGATTACGCGCCAGTGGGTGGTCTCGCCGATCTTGTAGGTCAGGCGCTCCGTGTAGGGCCAGGTCTTGCCATTGATGGACAGGATTTCCTCGAAGTCCGCGGCGGTTGTGCTTTTCGACCAAACTCCGAGGACAAAGATA
This sequence comes from uncultured Acidobacteriaceae bacterium, assembly GCA_963791085.1. Taxonomy (GTDB): domain Bacteria; phylum Acidobacteriota; class Terriglobia; order Terriglobales; family Acidobacteriaceae; genus Acidiflorens. The sequence goes on from CAWBQG010000002.1 coordinate 1,055,327, forward strand.
CGATCATGGGGCTGGGCTCCAGGTACATCCACAACAAACGCCCCAGAAAGCATCGTTTCCGCATCGTCGCGGTTCTCCAAGGATTTGTCGGAAGTGGTGGCCCAGTATAAATAGGTGCCCGGTTCGCCGGCCAGGAATTGCACTTCGCGCGTCTCGTCCGGCGCCAGCTTCAGGGCATCCTTGGCATCTCCGGGATGGCGATGCAGGCCATGGATTTTGGCCGCCAGCGGGAGCGCGTTATGGACGGCAGCGTGGATCTGGGTCCCCTGCGGCACTCGGATCAACGGGCCAGAACTTTGCGGCGCGTGACCGGCCTCGGCGAATGCGTAGACATCTCGAGATTGCCCCGTTTCGTCTTCCGGATACCAACGGCCCTGACGAAGCTCGAGGTGAAGTTCCAGGACTCCGTTCTTCACCTGCCCGGCAGCGGTACGGTTGTCGTTCGCCACTACCTGCGGCAACGGCGGATTTTCAGTAGGACTCGACCATGCTGAGCACACAACGAGAAAGATCACTCCGAAGGGACCCAGATGCCGCACCATTCCCCCTATTATGCGTGAGCTTCCGCACGGCACGCGTATCGCAGAGACTACGCTGCCAAAGAATCCCAGTCAATGAACTTCAGAGGTGCACACTTGACCCAGCCCCGCAACAATCCGTCTAAACGAGAAATGAAGCTTTGGGGGCGGTTGGTCGGCAACTCTTACCTTGGGATTAGTTCAGCGTTGCTAGTCAACCAGGCCCATCCCCAGTCGTAGGTCAGTGTTCGTGCCCCACGGGTTCCCCGGAGGTGCTAGTCTGACATAGCAACGGTGGACAACCGCGACATCCAGGCGACTTGGAAATACCATGATGGTACGAAACACTCCCACTGGAGTATTCGTAACAATCCTCATTTCCTGGACTGGGCGAATCGGCCGCAGCCTTTTAAAATCTATCCGAAGATAGAGCCTTTTCCGCTACCGCGCGACGTACCGCAAACGGGGGTGACTGCGCTCTCTGCGATCTCAGAGCCAGTGCCCGTGTCGCCGGCCGATTCGGTACCTGACCTTCAAGATCTGGCACGCATTCTCTACTTCTCGGCTGGGATTACCAAACAGCGCGCACATCCAGGCGGAGAAATCTACTTTCGCGCGGCAGCCTGCACCGGAGCTCTCTACGAGATCGAGTTGTACGTCGTGACTGGCGCTCTCGCGGGCGTGGATGCAGGTGTGTATCACTTCAATCCGGCGGATGTGTCGCTACGACTTTTGCGAAGAGGTGATTTTCGCAGAAACCTAGCTCAGGTGACGGCGATGGAACCCGCGGTAGCTCGCGCGGTCGCGACGATCATCTGCACCGGAACATACTGGCGGAACGCCTGGAAGTACCAGGCGCGCACTTATCGCCATTTTGGTTGGGACAACGGCACGGTGCTGGCGAATATGCTGGCCGTTTCTGCGGCTTCGGGGCTGCCGGCCGAGATCGTGCTCGGGTTCGTAGACGGCGAAGTCAACCGTCTACTTGATCTTGATGCGCGGCGCGAGGTTTCTTTGTGCCTCGTACCGATCGGGCGCAAATCGGAGAGTTCGCTGCCAGCCCTAAGAGAGACTCCGGCGCTCGGCCTGGAGACGATCCCGCTATCGGATCGTGAGGTCGAGTATCCCGCCATGCTTGAGATCCACGACGCGTCTTCGCTTGAGTCCGTTGAGGAAGTAGCTCAGTGGCGCGGGAAGCAACAGGTCTTCCTGTCTTCAGCTCAGACGACAGGCGAGGACGTTCAACTGGAGCGCCCGCCCGAAGAAGAACAACCGATGGATACGATCGAGCAGGTAATCCTGCGCCGCGGCTCCACCCGAACGTTCGATGAGGCGGCATCCATTACACTGGCACAGCTTTCTACGATTCTCGATTACGCAACGCGAGGTCTGCCGGCTGACTTCCTTAAGCCTCCCGACGCGCAGTTCAACGATCTCTACCTGATCGCGCATTCGGTGCAGGGGCTCAAGCCGGGCGCTTACTTCTTCCGGCGTGAGAAGAAAACTCTGGAGCTTTTGAAGGCCGGAGAATTTCGCGCTGAGGCGCATCATCTTGGACTGGAGCAGGAACTGCCGGCGGATGCCTGCGTGGACATCTTCTTTCTCGCTGATTTAAAACGCATTCTGGAGCAATACGGGAACCGCGGCTACCGGGCCGTCCAACTCGAGGCGGGTGCCGTTGGCGGCAGGATCTACCTGGCGGCGTATACCCTGCACCTGGGTGCGACGGGGCTGACCTTCTTCGACGATGACGTGATTAACTTCTTTTCCCCGCACGCAAGAGACAAAAGCACCATCTTCCTGCTTGCGATTGGCAAGGCACTGAAACGCAAGCCACAGTAGGGCCAACTCCTGGATTGTCGGCCATCCGGAAGTTATCCACAAACGGGCTTGGAGGACATCAATGGGGGGATGTCCCCGAAGCGGACTTCTGGGGAAATATCTTCCTACTTTGGTCATCGGTTCTAAACGCGAGTTTGATCCTCTGCAAACCGATCATCGTCCAACCCTCAAAGTAACAAACGGGAGGCCCCGCCGGACTAACCGGCAGTGATGTTGTGGTCGCCCGTTTGTTACTCACGAGGGGAGGGATGTTTCCACCCGTCGCCTTGCGCACCACTCTAGTGAATTGTTCCCGTGGTGACCACCGATAAAGGATTTGCACCTGCCGGAATCGCGGATTCGCCTGCAATATTGTTCAGGTCGCCGGTGGTTTGGTCAATTTTGCAGGCGGTGACGTTGTTTGTGCTCGAGTTTGCCACGTACACGAATTTGCCAGACATATCCACGGTCATCGAAGTGGGCCCGTCATTGTCGACGCAGATGTTGGGTGCGTCGATGGGAAAGGAAAACTGGACTGTCTGGGTATTAAAGCTGAACGACAGAATTCCGCCTTCCGCGTTCTGAGGTGAGTACAGGAATCGCCCCAACGGATCCGTCACCACCGAGGGAGTGCTCGCGCCCACGTTCACGGTGGGGAATGGGTTTGTCAGGGCACCCGAAACAGGAGCAATCGTGAACGCCAACATTTTGTACTGACCACCGGACTCGGGCACCTGTTCCAGGTTAGCCACAAAAACGGCACGTCCCGAAGCGTCCACCGCCACGGAGCCTGGGTCCTGTGTGTCCGCGAACGGCGAACCGGAGACCGACGTCAGTGCACCCGTGGCGGGATCGATCACAAGAGCGGAGATGCTACCGTCAAACAGAGAGCTGTTTGCGACGTAGACAAATTGGCCCGTTGGATCCACCGTCACGGAGACCGGTCCCGCAGAGGTCGTCCCGGTCGAGAAGGGGGAGCTACCAAGCGCGGTAAGGGCGCCCGTGCTCGAATTAATAGCGAAGCCCGAGATGTTGTAAGAACCGTTGTTCGCCACATAGAGGAATCGGCCCGAAGGGTCCACGGCAACCGAAAACGGATTTGTTTCCGCCGCCACCGGAGAGCCGATTTCGGTCAGGGCGCCAGTGGTGGCGTCAATGGTGTAGGCCGCAACGTTATTGGTATTCCCGTTTGCCACATACGCAAACCGGCCGGAAGGGTCGACCGTCACCGAGTTCGCAAACGCAAATACTCCCGACCCTCCGTCCGCGAACGGAGAGCCGCTGACTGCGGAGAGGTGGCCGGAGGAGGCGATGGTGTACGCCGAGACCGTGCTGGGGACAGTTCCTGACCCTTGATTCGCAACATAAGCGAACTTGGGTGTGTAGGCAACCGCAGCGCTGCCGGTGGTCAGCGACACGGGCGCCGCAGATGCCCGCGCTGTGCGGACCTCATCTAATAAAGTGAGCTTTCCACTGGCGGCGATGCTATAAGTCCAGACTTCGCAGGAACCACTATTCGTCACGTAAAGGAGTTTCCCTCCCGGATCCACAGTCGCGGAGCTGGGAGAGTCGCCGCTAGCGACCGGTGAGCCCGATGCCGCACTCAGAGCGCCAGTGGTTGGGTTGACCTTTACGGCCGCAACCGTACCGGGGTTAGTAAACCCCGGAATAAATATGAATTTCCCTGAAGGAGCCATCACCATCGACTCGAAACTGGTCCCTTCCACGGCGAAAGGCGATCCGACAGCCGTAGGGATGCCGGTGGTGGCATTGATGCTGAAAATCGTGACTTCGCCGGGTTGCGACACATACCCAAATTTTCCGGAAGGGGCGATTACCACCGCAAACGCACCGGATCGAGACAAGAAAGGAGAGCCCGGCATGGCAGTCAGCACGCCCGTTGTGGCGTTTATCGTGTAGCCCGAGACGTCTCCGCCCGGACTGTCGTCCACATTGTTGACATAGGCGAAGCTGTCCGTCGGATCGATTACCACCGATAGCGGTTCATCGCCCGCCGCAAAAGGCGATCCGTGTACCGGAGTCAGCGCGCCGGTATCGCTATCGATGGTGTACGCCGAAATATTGTTGGAGTTACCATTCGGAACATAAACGAACTTGTCCTGCGGATCGACCGTCACCGAGACAGGCCCGTTTCCCGTTGCGTATGGGGAGCCGCTAACTTCAGTGAGGGCGCCGGTAGTGGCATCGATGGTGAAAGCCGAGATGGAGTTGGGTCCTAGAGTTGCGGACCCGAGCGCGTACAGAAACTTTTGCGAAGGATCGATGGTCGCGTAGCTCAGCAACGATCCCGCATAGAAATAGCCGTTGCTCCGCAGTTGGCCGGTTTTGCCGTTTACCGTATAGATGGAGATCCCGTTGTTGCCCGGCACGTAGGCGTAACGTGACACGTCACTTGCAGCAGCCGAACCCAGGCATATGAGCCCGAAAAGCATCACGGCAAGAACCGAAAGCGCCTCACGCGAGCGGCGCACATTGTTTCCCTGGCATTCGCTTATACGATTCATAACCTACTCCTTGAGTTAGATTTTGATAAACATGCCTTGCGGCCAATTTCCCCGGCCGTGTCTTGGTTCCACGTCCAAACTCGGCCTCTATCTAGTAACGCGAAGAAGCCACGGAAAAAGGTCCACATTTCTTTTGCTTCGGCCAAGCGTCCACGACGAACGCCGAGATGGGCGGCAAATGCATGATTGTGAATGCTTTGCCGGAGTTTCCGTGCTGGGCGGCGCTCTGTGGCGGCCGATTGCGTTGCGGCTGTCCCGTGGAACGGCCAGGTTCGGCCAGGCTCCACGGGTCGGTGTTGCCGTTAATCTGCACAACCCAGGGTGGGCAAAACACGGGCGAAGCTAAGGCTTGTAGACTCGGTAGTTTGAGGTGTGGTCGCCGACAAACTCTCCATGGGTCGAATAGACGAAGGTCTGGACCGTGTGTTCGCCGGGAGCCAGGCCCGAGACCGGCCAGGAAGATGTCATGGTCTCAAAGTAGCCCGGGTCCGTAGCGCCGCCAGCGAATGGGCAGCCACCCGAAGCAACCCCATCCACGTAAAGGCATATCGAATTCGGCGTCGCTTCCGTGCCATTGGAGTTCTGCACCCACATGTCGGCCTCGATCGTACAGGTCCCTGTGGTCCCCGGGCAGGTCACGATGAGTTGAGTGTCAATCGGCGTAAAGGTTGCTGCCGGGACATCGGCGTTGTAATTCCCGTTGTTGATGTACGTCCCCTGGAGGACGTGCTTGGTGGCTGCCGCGTTGGAAAAGATGCTGAACGATGCAACGGCGAAAACCAACGTCGTCAGTTTCGAGAGCTTGCTCATATATTCTCCTCTTTGGTAATTGAAGTTGAGGACATGTTGCACGTTGGTTACAAGGTCATGGGGCTTGACGTTTGCTTGTTCCCCATCCCCACCATCCCAACTCGCCCTCTATCTGGTAACGCGCAGAAGTCCCGGGAAAAGGTCCACATTTTTCGGTCAGACAGGAGGGAGTTCCCGGTTTCTGCGTCAGTAGGCTCCAAGCAGATAAAAACAAAGGTCTAACCCCCGTTGGCTTATCGTTCAACACGGTATATACTTCACCGCCATAGAGGGCGCCGTTCCCTGTGAATTGGGAGTGTTTGCGAACTCAGGTCGGATCCTTCCTCGCTTTCATCTTTATCTATTTTCTAAATTGAAGTGGTTGCGACCTCGGCTTCTGTTTCCGTTCTAATGGTCCCGATCATCGCTTCGAGGTCCTTATGGATGCACCAATCGATGTAAACGCCCTTCTGGGCGCTCTCAATGTGGGCAATGACAAGGCAGCGTCCGATTTGGTTGTGCTGCTCTACTCGGAACTGCGAGGTTTAGCGTCCAGTTACTTGCGGCGGGAGCGCAGCGATCACACCTTGCAGACCACCGCCCTGGTGCACGAAGCGTATCTTCGCTTGACCGATCAGCGAGAGGCGCACTGGAAAAATAAGGAGCAGTTCATGGGTGTCGCGGCGCAACTGATGCGCCGCATCCTGGTTGACTACAGCCGCGGCCATGACGCCAAGAAACGCGGTAACGAATTCGAGAAAGTTTTCCTGGAGGAAGCGGAAGTCGTTTCCAAGGGAAAAGCCCCTGACGTTGTTGCCGTGGATGAAGCTCTCACCCGGCTGGCCAAGTTCGATCCACAGCAGGCCCAGCTTGTGGAATTGCGTTTTTTCGGCGGCTTGGATCTTGATGAGGCCGCCGCGGTTCTGGGAGTTTCGCGCACGACCGTGAAGCGCAATTGGAACCTGGCCAAGGCCTGGCTGGCGCGTGAACTGCGCAGAGGCGACGAGAACAATGCCTGAGAAATGGGACCAGGTAAAGGAGCTGTTCGCATTGGCTCTGGAGCAAGATCCCGGGAACAGGAGCAATTTCCTGCGTCACGCTTGCGCGGGCGATGACGCTCTGCGCAGCGAAGTAGAATCGCTGCTGTCGAGCTTCGATGGCGCCGACACCTTTCTTGAGGATGGTCCCGTTGCCGATCTGGTGTCAGCGCAATCGCGTGCAATGACGGGAAGAAGGATTGGAGCGTACCGCATCCTCCGCGAAATTGGGCAGGGCGGCATGGCTGTGGTCTATCTGGGCGAGCGCGACGACCAGAGCTATCGCAAGCAAGTCGCCATAAAGATGGTCAAGCCCGGAATCGACACCGAGCAAGTCCTGAACCGCTTTCGCAACGAGCGCCAGACGCTGGCGGCACTGGACCACGCGAACATTGTGAAGCTGCTCGATGGCGGTAGCAGCGAAGAGGGTTTGCCGTATCTGGTGATGGAATATGTGGAGGCCCTTCCCATTGACCAGTACTGCGATCTTCACCGGCTCTCCATCGACGACCGCTTGCGGCTGTTTTGTGAGGTCTGTTCCGCGGTCCAGTATGCGCATGAAAAGCTGGTGATTCATCGCGATCTCAAACCCGCCAATATCCTGATCGCGAAAGACGGCGCGCCCAGACTGCTGGACTTTGGCATCGCCAAGCTGTTGAATCCCGAATGCTTCCAAACGGCACCGGTCACTCGAACCGACTGGCGTCCTATGACTCCGGAATACGCCAGCCCAGAGCAGATTCGCGGTCAAGCGGTTACGACCGCAACCGATGTCTATTCCTTGGGCGTATTGCTCTTTGAATTACTGACCGGCCATCGGCCCTATCGCTGTACGGGCCAGTCTCTTTTGGAAATGGAGCGGCTGGTTTGCGAAACGGATCCCGAAAAAGCGAGCGTTGTTATTGACAGGACTGAAGAGAAAGTAGCTCGTGACGGGGAGGAGCGAACTGCAATTACCCCGGAGTCGATCGCCACCCAACGCGGTTTGCAGCCAACTGAGCTGCAACGCCTGCTGCGCGGGGATCTCGACACCATCGTGATGAAGGCGCTCCGTAAGGAGCCTGAGCGCCGCTATGGCTCTGTCGAAGAGTTTTCGCAGGACATCGAACGCTATCTCTCGGGCATGCCGGTCAAGGCGCGTAAGTCAACGATTGCCTACCGTAGCGGGAGATTCCTTCGCCGGCATAAGGAATCACTTTCCGCAGCCCTCGTCGTTTTGGGGTTTGTGGCGGGCCTCGCGATCTGGCAAGCGCACAGGGTCGCGCGCCAGAATACCGCGATAGTGCAAGTGGCGAACGCGCCGGTTCCTACGCGCCGTTCTGTAGCCATCTTGGGATTCAAGAATCTTTCGGACCGCCCCGAGACGGCATGGGTGTCAACTGCTTTGTCCGAGATGCTGGCAACGGAACTTGCGGCTGGTGAAAAGTTGCGCACAGTTCCTGGAGAAACTGTTGCACGAACGAAAATTAACCTTGGCCTTCGCGACACGGAAAGCCTCGCTCCCGAGACTCTTGAACCGATCCGTAAGAATCTGGGAAGTGACTTCGTCGTGGTTGGTTCTTACCTTGACATGGGAAAAGACTCCGGAGGCCAAATCCGGATTGACGTTCGTCTGCAGGACGCGGCCAAGGGAGAAACGATAGCCACCGTCTCGGAAACCAGTACCGAAGCGCAGTTGCTGGATCTTGTGTCGCGCGTCGGAAGGAAGCTGCGCGAAGATTTGGGAGTGGCCGACGTGTCGCAGATGGAATCTGTCGGAATACGGGCATCCATACCTTCGAACCCGGACGCGATGCGGCTTTACTCAGAAGGCTTGGCCAAACTGCGAACCTTTGATGCACTCGCTGCTCGGGACCTGCTGACGCGCGCGGTAATCTCGGACCCTAGTTACCCTCTGGCGCACGCCGAACTGGCGAAAGCATGGATGGCTCTCGGCTACAACGAAACCGCACGCCAGGAAGCGAAGAAGGCCCTGGAACTCTCCGGCAACCTCTCCCGTGAAGATCACTCCCTGGTGGAAGCCGGCTACTACGAAGTGAACAAGGATTGGGATAAGGCGATTGAGGTTTATCAAACACTGTCCAACTCGTCTCCCGATAACATCGAGTATGGCCTCGCTTTCGCCAATGCTCAGATTGCGGGAGAGCGCGGGAACGATGCTCTGAAGTCGATCACCAGACTGCGGGGACTTTCAGCAGCCGCGAAAGAAGACCCCCGGATCGATATGGCCGAAGTGTGGGCCGACTATTCTTTGTCGGACAATAAAGGCGTCGTGGCTGCCGCCGATTTGGCAATCGGAAAAGGAATACCGCTGGGAGCGAGACTGCTAGTAGCGCGCGCCAGAGTTTTTCAATGCCGCGCGCTGGCTGGCCTCGGCCAACCGAAACAGGCCACCGTCGCTGGCGAGGAAGGCCGCCGGATTTTTCACGACGCTGGCGACTTGGCCGGTGAGTCTCAAGCTTTGCATGCCATGGCCGAGGTGCCCATCAACCAGGGCGATCTGGAACTGGCAAGAAGATTATATGAACAAGCTCTTGCGCTCGCCCGGCAAACTGGCGACAAGAGAGCTACCGCCCGAGAACTGGGAAACATCGGCGTGATCTACATGCAGCAAGGTGACTTGGCAACCGGCAAGAAGATATACGCGGAAGCGCTCCAAGCTTCCCGGGAGATCGGCGACAAGCACACAATGGAAGTAATCACTGCCAATACCGGCGATATCTTTTACGAAGAGGGACAACTGGGTGATGCCCTTGCAGAATATAAAGACGCGCTCGTATTGGCGCGCGAAGTGGGACATAAAAGTTCAGAGGCAATCGACATTAAGAGCATGGGCGATGTCCTAGCAGCCCAGGGTGATCTCCAAGGCGCAATGCAGATGTACCAGCAGGCCGTGGGAATACAACGCGAAATTGACGACAAGAGTTATTATGCAGCCACTCTCGTGTCGATCGGAAAACTTAGGCGGCAGACGGGAGACACTGACAGCGCCAGGAAAATGTATGAAGAGGCCCTTGCCTTGCGGCGTCAATTGGGAGAAAAAGGCACAGTGGCCGAGACTCAAACGGCACTGGCAGAACTGGATTGCGATTCCGGACAGGCCTCTGACGCAGAGACTTTAGCACGGGCGGCCATCCAGGAATTTCAGGCAGAACGGGAAGCAGACAATGAAATCCAGTCCGCAGCCCTGCTATCGCGAGCGCTTCTGCAACAGGGCAAACTCGCCGATGCGCAACGGGCGATGGCCAGAGCGCTCACCCTGTCCAAGAAGAGCAGCGACGTAACCGTCCGTCTCCCACTCGCGATCCAAAATGCCTACACGCGAGCCGCGGCGAAAGACTTGCCCGAAGCCGAGCGGGTTGCTCGAAGTGTGCTGGTGGAATCCCATAGGTTGGGATTTGTTCAAATCGAATCGGAAGCCTCCCTAGCCATCGGGGAAATTCAACTGCGCGGGGACAACCCTGCCCTGGGTCGCAAACGGCTTGAGGAAACGGAAAAAACCGCACGCTCAAAGGGCTTCGAGCTTAATGCGCGAAAGGCAAGTTCTGCACGGCATGCGGCGCTTAACTAGCTTTCTAGAAACGGGCTTCGAGACCCTAAGGCTCCAAACTTAGCGACCATACTGATCGCGGCATGGGAGGCCGCCAGTATGGCACATCGAAAGACATCGAAACGCTCCAAGGCAAGAACAATGCTTCGACTAGCAGATCTGGAGCAGTCGAAGAATGCGGTTCTTCACTCGCTCGGCGCAGCGAGCTCGCAAGAATCATACGGTCATGCCATCGACGAGTTTATCGGGTGGTATTGCTCCGAACCGCGTCTTTCATTCAACCGAACTGTTGTCCTTCGCTACCGGTTCTTTCTCGAACAGAAGAGTCTCGCGCCCTCCACCATCAATGTACGCTTAGCCGCCGTGAGGCGGCTTGCCTATGAAGCCTCCGATACTGGCCTTCTGAGTCCTGACCTAGCTGCAGGAATCCGTCGTGTAAGAGGGGCCAACGCGTCTCGGCGTTCGGATCGGCAACTGGTTGACCGTCGATCAGTCCAAGACCTTACTCGGCGAAAAGTCGGACAGCCTCCGAGGCAAACGTGATCGGGCGATTCTGGCGCTTCTCATCGGATGCGGCTTGCGTCGGGCTGAACTGGTTGGACTCGGAACGGAGGATTTCCAGGTCCGCGAAGAACACTGTGTGATCGCCGATCTGATTGGCAAAGGGAAACACATCCGGACCGTTCCGGTTCCGGTATGGGCGAAACGCGCTGTCGATGACTGGACCACGGCGGCTGGCATCAATGGTGGGGCGATCTTCCGCCGAGTAAGTCGGCTAGACAAGATCTGGGGCGATGGAATCACGCCCAAAGCGATCTGGCACGTGGTGAAAGCGGCTGCCAAACGTGCCGACATCCAGAATCTCACTCCTCACGATTTGCGGCGTACTTGTGCTCGGTTATGCCATCTGGCGGGCGGAGAACTTGAGCAAATTCAGTTTTTGCTTGGGCACGCGTCGGTTCAGACAACAGAGCGTTATCTCGGCTGCAAGCAGAAACTCAGCCAAGCAGTGAACGACAACCTCGGACTGGAAGACACCTGACTGGGTGGTCACGACCCCTAAGCCGACTTGTGGACCGGAATAGCTTCCGGTTGCCCGTGATTCGGGAATTGGCTGTCTGCTAAGGATGCGACCTCTTTTCCGGACAAACTCATGCAAACAAAGCTGTCACAATCGAGGCCTGTGCTGACTCAAAACCTTTGCGCTAAGAAACACTCAGTCACAGTGCATGCCGCTTTCCATTCCTCACTTAGGCCACGCGATGGTAAGGAGGAATACGCTGTCGCACTTGGCTTCGACATCATGAGGAACGTCGTGATCGAGCGTAAGCAGCCTTCCGGCTTGCATCTCGATGACCTGTTCTTGAGCGTGAACCTGGATCTCGCCAGAGAGTGACTGAATGGAAATACGCCCTGCCGTTTGATGTTCGTGAAGACATCCTCCGGCTTTGAGCGCAATCAGGACAATCCGAAGGTCGGGGTACTTTACGATCGTGTTCGCGGTATGTTCTGCTTGCCATGGCTGCTCAGATTGGAGCCTACGGACTTCCTCAGCTATGTCAAAGCTGAGTAGCCTACCAGACGTAGGGACTGGCTGGCGAATGCGGCCTTGCGAATGCTCCTCGTGCTGATTCATCAATTGTTCTCCTGTAGTAACCGTGACGTCGTTCGCTGTCGGTTGAGATTCGGTGGCCGAAATAACGAGATCACCGCCATCGGCGAGAGCCCTGCTCGCAAGTGGTTCCCAAGCCGAACTCAGAGCCTCGATGGGTTCGCAATCGAATAACCTGACCTGAAACACAGGCGGACACTCCGTTTCCTGAGCCACCGGACACCCGCAGCGGACAACGGTGTGCGACAACAACACGTCGCGCAACGGTACTTCGTACGTCTGACCGCAAGCATTGCACGGCAGCCGGATCGAGACCGCGTCGAGAATGTTCATTATTTAAGGCTCCCCGATAGCCGCCATCTCGAACTCTGTGGCGCACACTGCTTACACTGATCGATACCTTGTGCCAGGTCTTCTGCGAGCGTCTCAAGGGGCTGGTGGGCAGTCATCCCGAGGCCCGCACCGCCCACCTCGAATTGTCAAAGCAACTACCCGCTTCGGCAGTTTGATCTGCACCAGCAGCATCATCGTCGCTGACCTTGCAGCAATGGCGTGAGGCAGCAGAGGAGGCATGTACGCAAATGATCCTGTCTTGGCCTGATGCACATCATCTCCGAGCGTTACGTCAGCCTCACCGTTCAGAAAGTAAAGTACTGCCGGAGTGGGTGCCGAGTGCGTCGAGAGTTCCTGCCCTGGCGAGAATCCGAACAGCGTGATATTCACATGTTCGTCCTTCTGTAGCACTCGGCTAAGAATTCCCTCCGTTGGTAAATTGACGTCTGCCAGCAAGTCGGCAATGAACTTGTAATCCATGGGTGTGACGTTCCTTTCTTATTTCCCGAACTATGCTGCAGTTCTGCAGACTTTCTCTCAACTGCGTTGGTCTTCGGCGATTCTTCGCAATCGAACTCGCCCGCAATGACTGGTGCCGCCATATAGTTCCTTTCAGCAAAGAACTCGGATCGGACACCCTGACTCAGGACTGCCAACTCGGTGGGTCGCTCGCTGGAAAGCTGTCGGCAAGAGTCTTGTCCATCGCACTCTCTTTTCTCTGCGCCTCGCTGCACTCGTCTATCCCGCGTTCTTCAGCGTGAAGAAGTAATTCTCCCGATTCGGTGCGATTGGCAGCACGGCGGCTTGCCGATGCCAAGTCGGCGATATTCAGCTTTGTAGTCATGGCCAACCTCATTTGTCTCACTTTACTTGGTCACCTCGATTCGCTCCGGTCAAAACAGCTCACTTAAAAAGCAAAACTGTGTCATTTTGACCGGTCATTAGCTGGCACATTGTCGACAATTCCGGAAGATGCTTCTTGATTATCCATTGTGGCTGCGGGCGACGCATTTCTTCAACTTTCTTCTTCTCTCGCTTCTGGTCCGGAGCGGTTTGGAGATATTGAGCGCACATCCGAGACTTTACTGGAACGATCACTGCGCGCCGGGAAGCGAATGGCTCAAGCTCACGAAGAAGAAGAGGCCTGACGACCGGCTCTGGACGGCGAGCGACGAGGAAACCTCGTTCCCGTCTGGGATTGCCCTGCCGGGCCACGAAAACCTTGGTCTGGGGCGGCATTGGCACTTCCTCGCGGATTTTTCGTGGCTGCTGACAGGTTTGATATACGTCGCGATGCTCTTCATCACGTCAGAATGGCGACGGCTGATTCCGACCTCCTGGCAGATTGTCCCGGACGCATGGCACGCAATGCTTCGCTATCTAAGCTTCTATGTTGTCGAAACGCCGGGAGGCTATAACGCTTTACAACAATTAAGTTACGCAGCGGTCATATTACTGCTCGCGCCGTTCAGCATTGCGACGGGAATCGCGATGTCCCCAGCCGTTGCCGCTCGTTTCCCGTGGTATATCAAGATCTTTCACGGACGGCAGGGCGCACGGAGCCTGCATTTTCTGGCGCTGTGCACGTTCATCATGTTCTTCATCGGCCACGTCACGATCGTTGCGGTTCACGGCTTCCGAAAAGGATTAGCGCTGATTGTCCTGGGGGAAACGCACGATCCGGATCTGAGTCGGGCTCTGACGATCTGGCTTGCCGGTCTGGCCGGGGTAGTGGCCATCCATGTCGTAGTAACAATTTATTCGCGCCGGCGCCCGCGCTTGGTGCAGAGAGCGACTGAGGCGAGCACCGATCCACTGCGCAGATTGTTGTTCGGCCACGAAATCTCCGCTCAGCACTACTCATCTGAGGACATCTCGCCTTACTTCTGGGTGAACGGTCGGCCGCCAGCAGAGGACAGTTATCTGGCGATGGCCCACGACCAATTTGCAAACTACAACCTGACGGTCAGCGGATTGGTGGATAGGCCGCTCTCTTTAACATTGGCTGACCTCCGTGCAATGCCGAAACAAACGCAGATTACAAAGCATTGCTGCATCCAGGGCTGGTCAGGCATTGCGGAGTGGGGCGGTGTATCTCTGCGTCACATCGTAGACCTTTGCCATCCGCACCGCAGTGCCCGCTACATCGTTTTCTACGCGTTCGACAATAAATCCACATCGGAACCCCACGCCCAGGGACCGGGCTACTTCTACGGCACGATCCGCGTGGAGTTGGCGGAAGATCCGCAGACGATGCTCGCCTATGAAATGAACGGCCAGCCACTGCCGATTTTGCACGGAGCACCGCTCCGACTTCGAGTCGAAACGCAGCTCGGGTTCACCATGGTGAAGTACATCCGCTCGATCGAGTTTATCGAGGACTACACAACCATTGGCCAGGGCCAAGGCGGCTGGCGAGAGGATTATCAGTACTTCAGCCAGGAGGCGGGGATCTGACGAAAAACGTTCGTACCTCCACTGTCCTGACGATTGGGCATTCCACCCGTACGTGGAAAGTCTTTCTCGATCTTCTGCGAGCGCACCGAGTAGAGCGTGTCATCGATGTGCGTAGTGTCCCGGGTTCACGACACAATCCGCAGTTCAACCAGGAGACCTTGCGCAGAAAGCTGCGCGCCGCGAGGATCGGCTACGTGCACTTGCGGAAGCTCGGAGGCTTGCGCCATGCGCGACGCGACTCTTCGAACATGGGGTGGCGTAATAGCTCGTTTCGTGGATTTGCCGACTACATGCAGACCTCGGAATTCGACGCAGGGTTGCAGAGGCTGATCAAGTTAGCTGGGCAAAAACGGAGCGCATTGATGTGTGCAGAAGCGGTGCCATGGCGTTGCCACCGTTCCCTCATCGCTGATGCGTTAACTGTGCTCGGAATCCGGGTTGAGGACATCATGAGCACAAACCGTTCCCATGTGCATTCATTGACTTCTTTTGGGCGCGTGCGACATAGTCGCATCACATACCCTTGACCGGACCGAGTTTTTGTACCAAGCGTTGGGACAGTCTCAAGGCCAGGTTGGTCGGCTACACGGAAACGGGCTTCGAGGAAGTCAACCGGATCGGTACCCATAAGTCGGCAATGCGGAACGTGGGAATCGGTTCTCTAAATTTCCGGTTTGCCCGTCAACCGCCGGGTATTCGTGAAACCCCGAGTTGTCGCTTGGGGGCGGCGCTCCACGGTCCGAATGCTAGTTTTCACTTTCCGTGGGCTCGGCGATCAGGCCCAACTCGGGCGTCATTTCCTCAGCCTCGCCGGCCAGTTCGTCACCAGCACGGCCCGCGATTGGCCACTTCGTTCGCCGATAACCTTCAGCAGGAAGCGGCGGCCGTCGGGCGTTACATCGAACGGTTCATCGTAAAAACCCATTGAAGGTAATCCCGCAACCGTGAACAGCGCCACCGGTTTGCCGGCTTCGATAGCGTCGTTTGTGACCTTTATTGGGAGGGCAAACAGTCCACCTGCGCCGGTGGAGAAGAATATGGTCTTACCGTCCGCTGCCCAACGGTTCCAATACCCGCCCGTGCTCGTGAGCTGTTGCTTGCCGCCTTTCAATACCGATGTCGCATATAACTCGTTCCGGCTGGTCTCAGCCGTTACGTAGATAATCCATTTTCCATCGTATGAAAAGCGGGCGTAGTAGGTGGCGATAGGGTCGTCGGTCAATGGCCGTGGCTTGCCATCCGTCGCCAGCGGCACCAGCAAGGTCGTGAGTGGAATCTTTCCATAGCCCTGTTCGACAAGAATGTTGCGGCCGTCCGGCGATACATCGATGACGTGAATTGGAGTCTCGTTTTCATAGACCTCGGTCTCCTGCCCCGTACCCTCCACCAGTTTGCGCATAATGCGGTTGGGCTTCCCCAATGTCGAGTAGTAAAGGTACTTGCCATCCGCGGAGAACGCCAACCCACCCGAAGCATATCCAAAGGTGAACCGCACTCGTGTTCCTTGATCCAGGTTCAGCAGCCAGATATCGTGCGAGCCGCCCGCTAAGGCCGCCGCCTTGCGGCCGTCCGGCGAAATGCGAATATCCTCATAATTGCCGTTGTCGCTTACCGGAACAGATTTTCCGTCTTGGCTAAATAGAAGCAGCTTTTGATTATTAAGGCCGACGCCCGCCTGATAAATAAGCGTCCCATTTTCATCGGCATCAAAGGCCGCCCTCCAGGTAGATCCGTGGTATCCAACATCCGCCGCCACCGCCGCTGAGTTGCCGCTTACCTTTCCCGTCCTGGCATCGAAGGCCTGCGCCAGCAAGGAGCCGCTCTGCTCCCACAGCAGATGTCTGCTCGCATAAACTGCGTTCGACTCCGCCGGCACCACAAACTGGTTTTCTTTTCCGTCCAGCGACGCAAAATAAATACCATTGCGCGCGCTTGGGTCATGTTCAGAGTGACTCGTTGCCAGGTACAGAAAGTGCCTGCCGTCCGGCAACAGAACAGGCCAGCGATTCGTCGTGTGATCGCTGGCAAGTGTAGTCACGGGAACGGGCGTGGAACCGGCATTCGAAGACACACGAAATACTCCGCCCTCCACATCCGGAGTGAACAGGATGGTATCCGCTCCCCAGCTCCCGCCGCGCGGACGCGGAGCCTTGCATATCTCGAGCACAGGGCCGCCGTTCAGAGAAACGCGGTGCAAGCTGCCGCCGCCAAAAAATCCAAGCGACTGACTATCGGGCGACCAGAACGGATATGTCGCATTCTCAGTGCCCGGCACTGCCTTGGCATCCTTGTCGTCGAGCGCACGGACGTAGATGCGGGTATTCGCCTGTTCATCCTGCGCAACAAATGCGATTCGCTTCCCATCTGGCGACAGCACGGTCGGCCCGGATCCGTCGTCCGCCGTGAGTGTAAAGCTTGTCTTATCGGGAGGAAGAATGTACCCCTCGACTGACGTCGGAGCGGGCGTGCGCCGCCAAACCAGCGCCGCAACCGTCATGGCCAACAGCAAGCAAACCGCCGCAAAGGTCCACCACACCAAAGGCGAGGATTTTGCGCTCTTGTCCGTTTGCCCCGAAGTCGCTTCCGTCCCGCTTTCCCGCAGCCACACCAACTGCAGCTTCAAATCGTGCGCGCATTGCACGCGCGCCTGCGGATCCTTGCTCAGGCAGGTGTTCACCAGTCGCTCGAATTCCGCGCGAACTTTCGGCTGCAACTCGCGCAGCGGAGTTGGGTGATCCTCCAGAATCGCCGAGGCAATCTTGATTTGCGATTTCCCTTCGAACGGTCGCCTGCCGCTGGCCATCTCGTAGAGCATGGCTCCGAATGCAAAGATGTCGCTGCGTGCATCCGCCTCTTTGCCCTCAATCTGCTCCGGCGACATGTATTGAATCGTCCCAACCATGGTCCCCTGCGTGGTCAGCGGCGAACCCATGGGACTCGGCCCGGACAGCGTCGCCGCCGCAGTGAATGTCGGCGCCGACGCACTGGCGCTGCCCGCCGGCGTCGAACTCAACGGCTTGGCCAGTCCGAAATCAAGCAGCTTGGCCCCCGATTTGGTGAGGATCACATTCCCCGGCTTCAGGTCGCGGTGAACAATGCCGGCGCCATGCGCTGCCGCCAGTGCGTCCGCGATCTGGATCGCAATGTTCAGCTCCTCGGTCAGCGACAGTGCGCCTCTTCGCAGTCGGTCGGCAAGAGTCTCGCCTTCCAGGTACTCCATCACCAAGAAGTCGGTGCCTGTGGCAGGATCGTGCCCAATATCGTGCAGCACGCAGATATGCGGATGTTGCAGCGACGAGATGGTGCGCGCCTCGCGCTCGAAACGCTGTTTCAGCTCCGAACTGGCAGTCAGGCTCGAAGACAGAATCTTGATCGCGACTGTCCTGTCGAGTCGCGTATCCCGCGCCCGATACACTTCGCCCATTCCGCCCGCACCCAGCGGAAATTGGATTTCGTAGGGGCCAAGTTTCGTGCCAGAGGTCAAAGCCATGCGTGGGCGCAATTATAGCCTGTGCTGCAAGTTGCAATGATCTAGCTGTATCGTCGGCAATCCGGAAACGGGCTTATGGGAAGCGTGCCAGATCGGTACCGACAAGTCGGCTTGGAGGAAGTGATCTTCGCCTTTGGCAACGAATCCGGGCCGGACCCATATTCAACGCTGCGCTATATTTGCGCTCTGTTTGTGCACTTTCCACTGCTTTTCGTGGTCGTAGGTGTCATCCGCCGACCTGCATCGTGTTGAAACTACGCT
The DNA here is from genome assembly GCA_963791085.1 of uncultured Acidobacteriaceae bacterium. Taxonomy (GTDB): domain Bacteria; phylum Acidobacteriota; class Terriglobia; order Terriglobales; family Acidobacteriaceae; genus Acidiflorens. The sequence goes on from CAWBQG010000002.1 coordinate 1,073,720, forward strand.
TAAGTATTGATTCGACTCGCACTCTCTGTCCCACGGCAGCGTTGCAGTCGACTCGTCTGGCTTTCCAACGCTTTCGGAAACTATTTGTTGCTGTACAGGAGCTTGGCTCTCGCCTCTGCCTGCTGAGCTTCCGTCCTTTTGCCGAGACCGGAATAAGCCTTCGCCAGCAACTCGAAAACATGCGCATTCTTCGTTTGCACTTTCGAGAGTGCTTCCAGCGATTGAACCGCCACCTCGAAATTGCCTTGGGCCATCTGCGCATCTGCCAAACCGAGCTGCGCTTCGACATCGCCCGGCTGCATCAACAACGCCGCTTCGAACTGATCGTCGGCTTTCGGATCTTTCAGGCCCAAGCACACCTGGCCGAGTAGCAAGCGAGCTGGGAACTGTGCGGGCATGAGTTTCAGGCTGGACTCAAGCGCATCCCTCGCACCGGATAGATCGTGTACCTTCACCAGCGCTTGCCCCTCGTAAAACAAGGCCGCGGCGTCATCCGGACGGACTTCTACGGCGCCCTTTAGATGTTGAGCAGCGTGAGCGTAGTCCCCTGCCTGCAACTCCAGTTCACCGAGTTGGCGCAATGCCGTGAACGACTTGGAATGGAACGCGAGCACGTTCTCCAATGCTCTGCGAGCGTCTGCGGGGCGATTGTCTTCCGCAGCGACCAACGCCGCATGCAGCAGATTCTGCTCTTCAATCCCGTCCTTGGGATCAGGCAAGGATAGCTCCGGATCCGCAGTTCTGCCGGGCCCAACTCTTTCGTCGGAGTCTTTGAGTGTAGTCTCTCGGACGCGCAGTTCTGACAACAGCGCACGCGATTTCTGCACGCGTGTGTCCTTAAGTTTGTACTCGTTGTTCGATTCGGTGGCGTCGAGCTGTAAGTCATAAAGCTCAGGACGTGGTGCCTCGATAAACTTAAACCCATCGCTCCGCACAGACCGCAGGGGAGCCCAGCCGAAGCGCAAGGGGTAGTCCGTTTCCCCGAAGGCCGGGCGTCCGGTTTCATCTTTGCCCGCAAAATAAGGCTTGAGCGACTCTCCATCCCGCCTCGCGAGAGCAGGAGCACCCGCCAATTCGAGCAAGGTTGGCACAATATCGACCGTCCGCACCTGGGCTGTGACTACAGTGCCGGCGTCGAGGCTTTCGGGCAGTTTAATGATCAGGGGCACATGGGTGGTCGTGTCATACAGGAAGATCCCATGCGTGTCTTCATGGTGCTCTCCTAAACCTTCGCCGTGGTCGCCAACCGCAACGATGATCGAGTTCCGGTACTTGCCGCTCGCCTTCAGATACGCAATGAAGTGCGCCAGGGCGGAATCCGCGTATGCGACTTCGCCGTCATACAAGTGATCCTTGTACGTCTCCGAATAAGGCGGCGGCGGCTCGTACGGATCGTGCGGATCGTAGAGATGTACCCAGACGAAGTGCGGATCCGCAGGATGCCTGCTCATCCATTCTTCCGCGTGCTGCACGACATCCATGCCACGACGCTCCACACGTCCCCAGCGAGACGTGGTCGGCGAATGTTCTGGAAAGTTATCGTAAAAATCAAACCCGCGATCGAATCCTGGAGCCAGTGTCTTGCTATCGAGGATTACTGCTCCTATAAAAGCACCCGTGTGATATGTCCGCTCTTTGAGCAACTCCGCCAACGTCGGATGTGCCGCCGACAACGGGACCCCGAAGTCAGTCACCCCGTGCGACCCCGGAAGCAGGCCGGTGAGAATGCTTGCATGGGATGTGTTGGTAATTGGGCTGGGCGTAAAAGCTTGTGCAAACCGCAAACCGTCTTTCGCCAATCCGTCCAAGGCGGGCGTTGCCACATTGTTGTACCCGTAGCAGTGAACGTGGTCCGCTCTAAGCGTATCGATCGTTATGAGGAAGATGTCCGGGGGCGGCGGTTTCTTGGGCACCGAGGAGGCTCCAGCGCACAGAGCAACCAGTACATACAGGACGATCAGCGCGTGAAGAACCTTCACCAATTTCATCAGCCTAGCACAACGGACGGTATTGTCCTGATAGTGCCTCGATCAGCCCGAAGCGGCATCTGGGTATCTTACCGCCCGCTTCTCTAAAGACTTCCGGTTGCGCTCCAACCAAGCAAGAGCATTCTTTTGTCTTGTTTGCAGTCTAGACTCCACTTCTTCAGTCGGCCGATCCCGATCATAATCCCTTGTGCATTTTTCGCAGCAGACCTGTCCTCTCAACTCGAAGATTTGGGATTCGTCCAGTTCTGTGCGGCAGTAGTGGCAGAGAAATGACAGCCGCTTAGCTTCCCCTGACATAACAAAACTAGCATATCGCAGTGTGGAATTTTAGGTAACGAGAGGTATAATCTGCTTCCGGCACTCGCTGCGCTTGAGTGTCGTTACCCTTTTCTTTGGGCGGCGCAAATCGGATTCCCATATTCTCTGGTTTGCGCCGTTTTTCATCTAGTTAGGAAGTCCTTGAGAGTGCGTCGCTAGCTTGCACGCGCCGTGAATGTAAAACTGCGTTTCCCAATCCCAACAGAATGACAATTCTCTCGATCTTGGCAAGGCAATATTCGCCTCACCCTCAACAACGTCATCGAGAGAAACTGGACCGCTGCCACACATCCCGCGGGATTGGCGCGGGCGATCAATTGTTTTTTGTTCTTTCTTCCTGAGATGCTTTGGTTCGTTCGCGAGCCGCCTCCGGACTGCGTCCAAGGTGCTCGTAGACATCGGCCAACATGGAATGCAATGCGGAGGATCTAGGCAAGCGTCCTGACGCGATTTCCAGATGAACGGCAGAAGTTTTGAAATCCCCAGTTTTCATAAGGCTGAATCCCATCTCATAGTGGGCCCAAGGGGAGTCGGGCTGCAGTTCGATTGCTTTGTGCAGGTATCCGATGGCCTCTGCATATTGCCGTTGCTGAACAAGTGCCGCGCCCATCGCGTCCTGTGCCAGGTAGGTGCTTGGTTGTGCCGTAAGTACCTGCCGGAGCATGGGGATCGCCTTCTCAGGCCTGCCGTCGTCCAACTCAAGAAGCGCAGACAGTGTTTTGTTGACGGCAGCAATCATGTCCTTCGGATCGCTGCCCTTCGTTGCGGCGTCAACGCCGACGCCCGTCTTCTGGAGTCCCACATATCCCAAGGAAGCCAGTTTCTGCATCTCGCTTGAGGTCAAGCTTGAGGGAGTTGACTTGCCGGACTCGCTCCCGAGGTGGCTATCGAGTGCTTGCAGTTGCGAGGCCATGGTTTCGAGCGTCGCTTTTGAGCTCTGGGTCAGGTTGTGGGTCGCATTTGGATCGGCAGACAAGTCATACAGTTCTGGTTTCGGCGCGCGAATATAAAGATATTTTCCCGCTCGCCAAGACTCGAGCACGCCGCATCCGAAACCCTGCTGAGGAAATTCGCTGCGCGAGTAGGCCGGTTGATCGGTCTGGGAACTCGCTTGAGCGATTCGCACCAGCGACTGTCCCTGCATCCGCGCGGGGACGGGAAGACCGGCTTCCGCTAACACAGTGGGCGCAATGTCCAGAAGGCGTGCGCGGTTCTCGGTCTGTTTCCCGGCCATCTGGTTTTTGGGAAGTTTTAGCACCAGTGGTACGTGGATGGTTTCGTCGTACAGGAAAATACCGTGCGTATCCTCCCCGTGTGCGCCTAGGCTCTCTCCCTGGGAGGAGGCGATCACAAGCAGTGCGCCGTCATAGAGCGATTGAGTTCGTAGAAAGTTGACCAGCTTTTCGACCGCGGCATCCGCGGAGGCGATCGCCCGATCATACGAAGTACCGCTGGCGCCCTGGGTATCCTGCAGTTGCGCCCAAATAAAAAACGGCCGTTGTTTGTTCCCCGCCAGCCATTTCGTGGCGCGCGCTACCACCTGGTCCCCGCGGCGTTCGACAGAATGGAAGCGGTTTTCGCCACGCCGCGACTGGTGAAAGTTTGCGTCATATACATCGAAGCCGCGGTCATAACCCTGAAAGGGACCGTTTCTCGGATCCACCAGGATGGATCCCACGAACGCAGCGGTGTGGTATCCGCATGCATGAAGCAAGTCCGGCAAGTACGGAAGAGTGATCGCAAGAGGGACGCCGAATTCGGTCGCGCGATGGGTTTGGGGATACGTGCCAGTAAGAATGGTCGCGTTGGACGCCACCGTGAGGGGCGCTTGCGCGTATGCCTGAGCGAATACAATTCCGTGACGAGCAATACTATCGAGACTCGGCGTAAGGCCGCTCCGCGCGCCCAGAAAGCCCATCCGGTCCGCTCGCGTCGAGTCAAGCGTAATGAGGACAATGTTCGGTTTGACCGCGGCCAGGGAGTCGACCGGGGAAACAACCAGGATTAGAATGCCCAAGAAGAACAACGAGCCCAAGTGCCGCAGCATCGATAAAAGTCTAACAACGTTCAGAAAGCGTGTCACAAGCGAAACGAGGACCTCTAAGGATTGAATCTTTGAAGAAGGCCTGGGTACTTTTCGCTTCCCTGCTTCTGGTAGCGGCGGCGATGCTGCCTTCCTGCCGGTCCGGCCACGCGGATTGGCATGGCAACCACCGTCTAATGATCCTGGGCATCGACGGCATGGATCCCGAACTTCTGCACCGGTTTATGCGAGAGGGCAAGATGCCCAACTTCGCAAAACTGGAGGCCCACGGCGATTTCCGTCTGCTCACAACCAGCGTTCCACCTCAGAGCCCGGTGGCGTGGTCCAACCTTATTACTGGCATGAACGCAGGTGGTCACGGAATTTTCGATTTCATTCACCGCGACCCGAAGACCTTGCGACTCTATTTTTCGGCCTCGCGGGTCGAGGGACCGAAGCACGCGATCCACGTTGGCAGTTGGACGATTCCTCTCGGCGGCGGCAGCGCAGAACAACTGCGAAAGGGAGAGGCTTTCTGGCAGATTCTCGATAAACACGGCATCCCAAACACGATTTTTCGGATGCCCTCGAATTTCCCTCCCGTTGCCGCCAAGGGAAGAACACTCGCCGGTATGGGCACGCCCGATCTGCGGGGAACCTACGGTACATTTTCCTTTTACACCGATGATCCCACGGCCGCGCCCGGGGCGGTCGAAGGTGGGCAGGTCATCGCTGTGCAGGTCGAACACTCGCGCGTGACGGCCAACCTGATCGGGCCAGCTAATTCATTCAGAACAGGATCGCCCTCCACGGCCGAATCGTTCTCGGTTGCGGTCGATCCTCTGGAGCCCGTGGCCAAAATCGGCGTGCAGAAGCAGGAATTTGTGTTGCGCGAGGGAGAGTGGAGCGATTGGGTGCGCATAGAGTTTCACCTCATTCCTTTTTTCGGAAGCGTGAAAGGGATGTGCCGCTTTTATCTCAAGCAGGTGCATCCCCGGTTTCAGTTGTACGTCTCGCCGATTAACATCGACCCGGCGGATCCCGCACTGCCGATCTCGACGCCGTCCAGTTATTCGCGTTTTCTTACAGACGAAGCAGGAGAGTTCCATACACAGGGAATCGCCGAAGACACAAAAGCTCTTTCAGATGGCATGCTCGATGACGACGAGTATTTGCAGCAGGCCCGAACTGTGCTGGCCGAACATCGTCGCATCTTCGACGCCGAGTTTTCCGGGTTCCAGCAGGGAGTTTTCTTTTTCTACTTCTCCAGCATTGACCTCAACTCGCATATGTTCTGGCGGTTGATGGACCCCAAGCATCCCGAATACGATGCCACGCTTGCCGCTCAGAACGGTTCGGCGATCGCGGATTTTTATCAGCAAATGGATCAGGTGTTAGGGGAAGTGCTAGCGCGACTGGATGACCACACCACCCTGCTCGTCCTTTCCGACCACGGATTTGCCCCCTACTATCGCTCCTTCAACCTGAATACATGGTTGTTGGACAACGGATACATGAAGCTGAAAACTGACAAAAGTTTTGACTCCGGCGAACCTTTTGCCGGCGTGGATTGGACTCAGACACGCGCGTACGGTCTCGGACTGAACGGGCTCTACCTTAACTTGCGGGGCCGCGAGGCCAATGGAATTGTCGAAGCGGGAACTGAGGCAGACAGCTTAATAGCGGAGATTCGGGGAAAGCTGCTCGCAGTGCAGGATCCGAAAGCGAAACAGTCCGCAATTACCCGCGTGGACTTAGCGAGTGAAGCGTATCAAGGACCGTATGCGAGGTCTGGTCCCGATATGCTCGTCGGGTATAACCGAGGCTACCGGGCCGGGTGGAAGACGATTCTGGGCGCGTTTCCAACGGAGGAACTCGAGGACAACACGAATTTATGGAGCGGCGACCACTGCATGGACTACACGCTCGTCCCCGGGATTCTGCTCAGCAACCGCAAGATTGCAGCCGAGACGCCAGCCCTGACAGACATTGCCCCAACCATCCTGGCGGAGTTTGGAATCGCCAAAGCAAAGGGTATGATTGGACAATCCGTGTTTCAGCCCGGTCACGCAACGCACTAATTGTCGCGATAGAGGCGGATCGATGTTCAGCTCCCACAAAGTGAAGCTTGAAGGAGAATTGCTGGATAAGGTGAAGCAGTGCGCGCAGGCCTGCGGCTACTCGTCAGTGGACGAGTTCGTGGTGCACGCTCTCGAGAAGGAAGTCAACAAAGTGCTGCTTTCCGGCAAGGACGATTCCACGTCGAAGGAAATCGTAAAGAAGCGACTCCAGGGGCTTGGGTATATCGAGTAGCTGGACCTCACCGTTTTGCGCGCCTATGGCCTCAGTTGGAGTCAACCTGCCAGCCTTGATCGTTCTCGGAATCTCTGTTCTCGTCGGACTGCTGATGGTAGTTGCGTTTCGCTATACCTCCGACCAGAAGGCAATCCGCGGCGCGAAGGATCGGCTCAAGGCCCACCTGCTGGCGCTCAAACTTTTTCAGGATCAGATCCCATTCGTCATCCGCACCTACGGTCGCATTGTGCTGGCGACGGGCCATTATCTGCGGCTGGCATTCAAGCCTTTGTTGTTCGTGATTGTGCCTCTCACGTTTCTGATTGTGCAACTGGATCGCTATTTGGGCTCGATGCCGCTCCAGGCGGGGCAGGCATTCCTAGTAAAGGTGCGGATGGACAATCCAGACAGACTAAATGAGGCGTCTCTCCAATTGCCGGATGGGCTTGCGACTACGGCTCCGGCGGTGCATGTGCCTTCGGAAAGCGAAGTTGACTGGAGAGTTGTTGCCGAAAGGGCTGGCGAATACATCGCCAATGTTCAAACCTCTGACCAGACTTTGTCCAAGCGAATCGTTGTTGGTTCGGGATTGTTGCGCCTGTCGTCCGTCCGTCTTCGCGGGAAATGGTGGGAGCGTATTTTTGTCTCCGGAGAACCCGCTCTTCCCGAGAACAATCCCGTCGAGGGAATCGAAATACAGTATCCTGCCCGGAACATATCTTTCGCCGGGCTCGAATGGAACTGGATTTTGTTGTTCTTTGTCTTGTCACTGGCCGCAGGTTTTCTTTTCAAGACTATTCTGGGGATTGAAATATGAGGTGGCGCGGAACAACTTGCTCGGCTGAGCGTGGGCGCCTTCTCCCGTGGCTGGCGGTCCTCGGAATCGTACTGCTCTGCCCGGTAAGGAGCCACGCGTACGCGGGGCCCGGAGCAGGTTTCGCCGTACTCTCATCTTTCTGGACGCTTTTCGTTGCCTTCTTCTATTCCGTGTACGCCTTTCTTGTCTGGCCTTTCCGACAGTTATTTCGTCTGTTGCGGCGACAAAAAACTTTCGGGGAAGCACAGATAAAACGTGCTGTAATTCTCGGCTTCGATGGCATGGACCCGGAATTGACGGAACGATTCATCGCCGAAGGCAAGCTGCCCAACTTCGCGAAGTTGCGGGAGCAAGGGACCTTTCGGAGATTGCGGACGACGTTCCCGCCCATTTCTCCAGTCGCATGGTCCACGTTCTTGACGGGCGTGAACCCGGGCAAACACAACATCTACGATTTTCTCGGCCGGGATCTCAGCAACTACCTGCCCTACCTGTCCTCGGCGGAGATCAAGGGACCGAAGCGTAACTGGAAGATTGGCAAGTACACCATTCCGCTCGGTGGGCCCAGAATCAGAGGCATGCGCCGTGGAACACCCTTCTGGCACTGGCTGGGGGAAGCCGGCATTTCCTGTTCCGTGATTCGCGTGCCGGTGACTTTCCCACCGGAGAAATTCCCCGGGGTTCTACTTTCCGGCATGTGTGTCCCTGATCTGAAAGGGAGCCAGGGTACTTTCTGTTTGTGCACAACGTGCCAGTGCGACGACAAATTTCGCGAAGGCGGCGTTAGGGTTCCCATCGTGCGTGCTGGATCGCTATGCACTTCCTACGTCCCGGGTCCGGACGATCCGCTGACGAGTGGTTCGGGCGACGAACTCCGCGTGAATTTCAAGATTCATCCCGACAACAACAGTCAGCAAGCCCGTTTCGTTGTCGACTCAGAGAGCTTTACGCTGAAGATCGGCGACTACTCGGAGTGGATTCCGGTGAAGTTCAAAGCAGGAATAGGCTTCAGCGCGCACGGCATCTGCCGCTTTTATCTCAAGCAACTATCGCCCGAGGTCGAGGTCTACGTGACGCCGGTGAACATCGATCCCGGCCGGCCCGATCTGCCGATTTCTCACCCGGTGACCTATTCCATCTACCTGGCAAAGCTGTTTGGGCCTTATGCAACCCTGGGACTGGCGGAAGACACATGGGCCTTGAACGAGAGAGTGCTGGACGATCAGGCGTTCCTCACACAGTGTTATGCCAATCACGACGATCGCGAGCAGATGTTGTTCGACGCCCTGGAAAAAACGCAGCAGGGCCTTTGCGCCTGCGTATTCGACACAACCGACCGTGTGCAGCACATGTTCTGGCGCTACCTCGATCAGGATCATCCGGCCGCTCGCGATGTACCTCGCGAACAGCGCCCAACGGTAATCCAGGATCTTTACGCTCGCATGGATGAACTGATCGGCCGCGTCATGAAGCAAATTGACGATAAGGCTCTGCTGATGGTCGTGTCCGACCACGGTTTCAAGTCGTTTGCGCGCTGTGTCAATCTGAATGCGTGGCTACACCAGAACGGATATCTGGCGCTGAAGTCCGGAAAGACCGAAAGCGGCGATTGGTTCAACGACGTGGACTGGTCTCGCACCCGTGCCTACACCGTGGGCCTGAACGGGCTATACCTGAACCTGAAAGGCCGGGAGCGCGAGGGCATCGTCGAGCCGGGTGCTGACGCCGAGGCCCTAAAGAAAGAATTGCGGCACAAACTCGACGGGCTCATCGACCCTGCGTCGGGCCGGGCCGGCATCACCGGTATGTTCGATTGCGATTCTGTTTATGCGGGTCCCTACGTGGATAATGCCCCTGATCTGATTGTCGGCTACGGCGACGGGTTCCGTGCTTCCTGGGATTCAGTCATGGGAAAAGTCACCAGCCAGATCTTCGAAGACAACCTGAAGGCGTGGAGCGGCGATCACTGCATTGATCCGCGGTTGGTCCCGGGAGTCCTGTTCTGCAATCGGAAAATCAGCGATGAGAAGCCCGCCATCGTGGACGTCGCTCCCACGATTCTGAAACTGTTCGGGTTGGCGCTCCCCGTTCACTTTGATGGGAAACCATGGACCGTCGCGCCAACGGGTACGAATGTCAGTTTTCGGGGCGCATAATTCTTATGGCGCATTTCCGAGGATGCGGTTCCACACGTCCGTTTCAACGACAGGTGGAGGAGACGCCAAAGCCGCTGCCTTCGATTTCGAGCGCATCGCCTCGATCTTGTCCGCTGCGTTGGAATTCGGATCCACCAGAAGTTCGGCGATGAATTGCTGCTGCGCTTGTTCCGGGCGGCCTTCATCCTGCAATGTCAGCCCCAGCGCGTAATGGATGCGCGGACTGTGGGGCAAGAGCTGAACGGCGCGGCGGAAAGAGGCCTCGGCTTGCAGCAATTGTCCGACACCCATCTCGGCCATGCCCAGATAGAAGTGAGCGGTGCCCTGATTGGGGTTGACCTCGGTCGCATGCAGGAGGAGTGGCAGGGCACGGCCGTAGTCCTGCAGATAAATGTCGATTACTGATACGGAAACCAGCGTCTGGTAGTCGTCCGGGTATGCTTCGAGCGCCTGCTCGAGAAACTTGCGCGAGGCCGGATAGTCCTTCTGTTGCGACATGAGCGCGGACATCTGGTGCAGCGCGACGAGGCTGTGCGGCGCGATTTCAATGCCCCTTTCGTAGAGCAGTTGGCCGTTCGACCAGTAGCGCGATTGCGCCATCGTACTGGCGCTCAACCCCACGACCAGACAAGCCAGGAGTACTGCCTGCGCGACAGGAATGCCGGCCGCACAATGCTGACCGAACCGACGGCGGCGGAGAGCCATCGCCACCAGCATGGCAAAACCAATGGAGGGGAGATAGAGATAACGATCGTGAACCAGATCACTGGGAACGAATCGGCCGAGAGCAATCAGCGGAGGCAGGAGCGGCAGAAGCATCCACACACAAGCCGGTAATACTTCCGACTGGCGCCGTGCCCACATCGAGAGGCCCGCGAAGACAGCGATCAGCGCCAACCCGGGCAGGAGGAAATTCGCGAGACCCGGCTTGGCCACAAACGCGAATGGATAGAAAACGCTCAGCGAAGATGGCCAGACCAGTTTCTCGAAGTAAAACCAGAGCGCGGCCGGCAAAGTAAACAACACCGTAGCCTTCGTGACATGACTGCCAATATCCGGGGCAAATCCCTTCAGCACCAGCGAGCGCACCACCAAATAGGCCACAGTAAGCACGGCAAAAGGGACGGCCGCGAGCGCGGCTGCGCGCAGACGCTGTAATGGCACGGCGTCTCGAGGCCGCACCCATTCATAAAAGAAGAGCGTAGGCACGATCATGACCGCTGTCTCTTTGGCAAGCAGCGCGAACACGCAAAGAAGCAGCGAAGCGCCGTACCAGCGGTAATCGTTTCCGTCTTGCCAGCGGCGGAAACAGAGGATGCATCCGAGGAAGAGCACAGCCAGCAGCGGCTCGGTTACGCCCGAGATCCAGGTGACGGATTCGACGTGTATCGGATGAACGGCAAAGATCGCAGCACAGAAACCGGCGGCGACATTGTCCTTCAGGTCGCGGCGGGCCAAGGAATAGACGAGCGCGGTTGCTCCCGCATGCAGTAGCAATGAGGCGGCGTGCCAACCCACCGGATCCACGCCGAACAAGCTGAAATTCAGCAGTAGCCACATCAAAAAGACCGGACGGTAGTAGTTGCTGACAGCGTTGAACTGAGCCCAGACATTGTGCGTGAAATACTGCGGAAGGTTATGCCAGGATTGAATGGATGGGTTTTTCAGAATCTGCCCAACGTCGTCATAGATGAACGGGTATCCCAGCACCACGACGTAGGCGAGTACCGCCAGCATCACCGGCAACAGCATCGCCAAAGCCGGAAGCATCTTGTGCCAAGGAGTTTCGGCAGGCGTTTTCTGGCCGCTACGCTTCTTACCTTTGACTAGCTTGGGATGGGACTTCAAGACTTACTCGGATCTCCGGCTCTGTCGTTACCGATGTAGAGCCTCTACGAGGTACTGAGAAAACGATTCGCGACGTCATTTTATCAGGAAGGGATCGCGGACGTGCTCAAGGGGCCATCGCGACGCTGGATCGGCACCAGAGGGCGCTTTGATTCGGCCCCCTTGCGAGCCTTCGCCAGAGTCTTGGCTCGGCTCGTTTCATCTACTCTATCGGGAGTGGGCTTTCCTTCCCAGTTCTTGCAGGCTGGCTTCGACTCTGGCAACGTCGCCAGCATATCTCGCCGGGTCGCGCTGGGCGAGCTTTTGGTAGATGGTCATGGCCTCCGTGTAGTGAATGCGGGACTCTTCGATCCGGTTCTGGATTCCATCCACTCTCCCCAAGTTGTTCAGCGTCATGGCCACGTCTGGCAGGTACACGGCGGGATCTCGCTCCGCTAGTTGCCGGTCAATCTTTAGGGCCTCCTGATAGTGCTGGCGCGCCTCGTCCATCCGGTTCTGGGCTGCATCCAGGAGCCCGAAGTCAGTCAGCGTCATAGCCAGGTCCCGCAGGTACACGGAGGGACTCTGCTCCGCCAGTTGCCGGTCAATCTTTAGGGCCTCCTGATAGTGCTGGCGCGCCTCGTCCATCCGGTTCTGGCTTGCGTCCAGGAACCCAAACTCATTCAGCGTCATTGCGATGTTCGGAAGGTACTTGTTTGGATTGTGCTCGGCGAGTTGCCGGTCAATCTTCAAGGCCTCCTCATAACGCTGGCGCGCTTCGCCCATCCGGTTCTGAAGTCGATCCAGCGACGCGAGGTTGCTCAGAGTTGCCGCCAAGTAACGTGCGTACTCGTCGGGGCTCTGTTCCGCCAGTTGCCGGTAAATCTCGAGAGCGCCCTCGCAGTGCTGCCGGGCTTCGTCCATCCGGTTCTGGAGTCGATCCAGGTTCCCGAGGTTGTTTAAGGTCCTGGCGATGTCCGGCAGATATCCGCTTGGGTTTTGCTGCGCCTGTGGCCGGCGCAATTCCAAAGCCCGCTCAAAATGCCGGCGGGCTTCTTCCATCCGACTCTGCTCGGTACCAATATTCTCCGAGTCTTGCCTAGTCATCTCGGAGTCGGGGTGCATCAGCGCAATTCCCAGGGCATTATGCGCCATCGGACTTTCCGCGCTCTCCAGCGTGTGCGACCACAGCTCATAATCGCTGTCCCAATAGCTCATCTGGCGGGACGTGGCGAAACCTAGCACCATCAACGCGCACAAAGCTGGAATTACCAGCCAAACGCCGTTGATTTTACTAGAGTGAGCCCAATCGGCAGGACTCCAGGCAATCATTACGAAGATTCCAATCAGCGGGACGTAGGCATAGCGATCGGCCATGGCGTACTCTCCCACTTGCACCAGGCCGATGACCGGAATTAGCGTTCCCAGAAACCAGAACCAGCCAACCGGCAGGTAGCGCTTTCTGCGAAAGATAACCACGAGCACGGTGACGCTTGTCAGGACCAGCGCGGATAAAATCCATTGCCATGCCGGGAGAGCGGCTACAGAATGCGGATAGAACGAAAGTCGCGCCGGCCAGAGCATTTTCCACAGGTACAGCCCGTAGGACACAACGGCGTTCTCGATTCGTATACCGAAGGGGAGTTCTGCCAAGGTACGCTTGGCAGGCCGTTGCGCGATTAGCGTGATCCATGCGCTTCCGGCAGAAAGAAAAAGCAACGGGATTTTTTCCAGCAACAGCCTCAACAATGTCACGCGCGGTACGCCGTTCGATGTGGCCGCGCCGCTTTCGACTCCATTCAGGGCCGTTCTTTCCAGCGGCCAGTAATCCAGCAGGAACAGGACAAAAGGCAGCGTGATGACCATCGGCTTGGCCATCAATCCTGCGGCGAACAGCACCGCCACCAGCAGATAGCGTCGCCACTCCGGCTTCCGCGCGTACCACCCATAAGCTGCAATCGCCAGAAAAAGGAAGAGCGTGCTCAGGACGTTCTTCCGCTCCGCTATCCACGCTACCGACTCAACATTGAGCGGATGCACGGCGAACAGGGCCGCAACGAGTAAGCTCGGTCCCAAACGTTTTGTAACCCACTCCAGCAGAAGAAATAGCAGCACTGCATTCAGAGCGTGGATCAGCACGCTGTCGAAATGATGACCGGCCGGATTGAGGGCAAAGAGTTGATAGTCGAGAGCATGCGTGAGCCAGGTCAGCGGGTGCCAGTTCGCCGCTTCGGTGGACGTGAAGGCCCATTTAATCGTGTTCCACGACAAGCCATCGTGAACGTGAGAGTTTGCAGTCACATAATCGCGATCGTCCAACACCATGAAAGAATGCCAAAGGACCGGGCTGTAAAGCGCGATGATCGCCCCCGCCAGTAAAACGCAAAGAACGGTCTTCAGGTTCTTGCCGGCGAGCAATGGCTCGGTTATGGAGGGCGCTTTGGAGTTCGGCCCCTTGCGGACTTGCGTGCGCGCTCTCGCGAGCGTCTTAGTGCGGCTCATTCCGTCTGCCCTATCGGGAGTTGCTCTTCTTATCTAATTCTTGCAGGCTCGCCGCGACCCTGGCCACGTCGTCGGCATATTTTTCTGGGTCGCTTTGGGCGAGCTTCCGGTAGAAGGTCATGGCCTCTGTGAAGTGAACGCGGGATTCTTCGATGCGGTTCTGGTTACTTTCCAGGAATCCCAGGTTGTTCAGCGTCTCTGCCACGCTTGGCAGGTACACGTCTGGCTTCTGCTGAGCCAGTTGGCGGAAAGACTGCAACGCATCCTCATAGTGCTGGCGAGCGTCGTCGGTTCGGTTTTGGAATCGATCCAGGTTCCCCAAGTCGTTTAGGGTTACGGCCAAGTAAGGCAGGTATGCACCGGAATCCTGTTGCGAGAGTTGACGGTAAATCTTCAAGGCCTCTTCCCAGTGCTGGCGGGCTTCGTCCACCCGGCTCTGGAGTCGATCTAGGCGCCCCGTGTTGTACAGAGTCCTCGCCAGCCACGGGAGATATCTATCCGGATCTTGCTTCGCCAGTTGACGATAAATCCTCGAAGACTGTTCATAATGCTGACGCGCGACTTCTATTTGGTTCTGCGCCCGTTCGTGGTTCCCGAGGTTCATCAGCGTCTCAGCCACGTTGGGTTGGTACGCGCCCGGATTCTGTTGCGCCAGCTGACGGAAGTAATTCAACGCTTCCTCATAGTGTCGGCGGGCTTCGTAGCTTCGGTTCTGTATCCCATCCAGTTGCCCCAGGTTGCTAAGTGCAAGGGCCATGGCGTAGGGTTCCTGGTTCTGCTGCGGCAGTTGACGGCGCAGATCTAAAGCCTGCTCATACTGCCGGCGGGCCTCGTCCAACCGCTCTTGCCCGGTATTAAAGTTCTCCAGGTCATGCTTGGTCATTGAAGATCCGGGATTCAGGAGTGCAGTCCCGAGGGCGTCATGCAGATAGGCGCTGCGTTCCGGGTCGGTAACCGCCAGCGTGTGCGTCAACATGGTGTACTGGCTCGCCCAATAGCTCATCTGGCGGGAGGTGACGCCGCTCAGTGCCGCCAAAGCGCACAATGCCGACAGTACTCGCCAAACCGTGCGGACTTTTTTCCCCTCCGCCCAATCGTCAAGGCTCCAGGCAATGATGATGAAAATCCCGATCAGCGGAAGATAGGCATAGCGGTCCGCCATGCTGGCTTCACCAACCTGCACCAGGCCGATCACCGGGACTAGAGTGCCGAGGAACCAGAACCAGCCAACCGGCAGATAGCGCTTTCTGCGAAAAATAACTACAAATGTGGTGACACTGATCAACAGTAGCGCGGACAAGAGCCACTGCCACGCCGGCAGAGCAATTGCAGAAAGTGGATAGAGCGCAAGCCGCGCCGGCCAGAGCATCTTCCACAGATACAGCCCATAGGACACAACGGCATTCTCAATTCGTATGCCGAGGGACAGTTCTTCCAAGGTCCGTACTGCCTGGCTAGTTCGTTGCGCGATTAGAGTGATCCATGCGCTCGCGGCTGAGAGAATGAGCAACGGAACTTTCTCCAACAGCAGCCGAGAAAACCCGAACCGTGGCACTCCGTTCGCGGTGGCCGAACCGCTCTCGGTTCCATTCAGCGGCATTCTTTCCAGCGGCCAGTAATCCAGCAGCAATAAGACAAAAGGCAGCGTGATAACCATCGGCTTGGCCATCAGCCCAGCGGCGAACAGCGCCGCCACCAGCAGGTAACGACGCCAATCCGGCTTTTTCGCATACCACGCGTAAGCAGCGATCGCCAACAGAAAGAACCATGTGCTCAGCACGTTCTTCCGTTCCGCGACCCATGCCACCGACTCCACATTGAGCGGATGTAAAGCGAATAGAGCCGCCACCAGCAGACTCGGCCCGACACGTTCTGTAGTCCATGCCAGTAGCAGAAATAACAGCACCGCATTCATGGCGTGCATCAGCACACTGTCGAAATGATGACCCGCCGGGTTCAGTGCAAAGAGTTGGTAGTCGAAAGCATGAGAGAGCCAAGTCAGCGGATGCCAGTTCGCCGCTTCGGTGGACGTGAAAGCCCACTTGATGGTGCTCCAGCCGAGGCCACCATGGATGTGGGAATTTGCGGTGACGTAATCGCGATCGTCCAAGACGACAAATGAGTGCCCAATGACTGGGCTATAGAGCGCAATTGTCGTGGCTGCGAGCAGAACGCCGAGAAGCGTCTTCAGCTTCGTGCCGGTGAGGAGACGTGCTGTTTCTGGGGACGTTCCTGGTTGCGGCCTTTTGCGGAGTTGGGCCCGTGTTTTCGACAGATTCTTGGCGCGGCTCACATCGTCTACTCTATCGGGAGCGAGATTCCTTTTCTAGCTGCTCCAGGCTTGCTTCGACGTTGGCAACGTCGCCGGTATATTTTTTGGGATAACTTCCGGAGGAGACTCAAGACCTCTTGGTAGTGGGCGCGGGATTCTTCGATCCGGTTCTGGCGGCCTTCCACCGTCCCCAGATTAGCCAGCGTCGTGGCCGTTTCCGGCAGGTATTCGGCTGGGTGCTGCTGCACCAGTTGGCAGTCAATTTTTGACGCCTCCTTCTCAGTGCAGGCGGCTTTCGTCCATCCGGTTCTGGATACTGGCTTCCCCCACCTGTACCAAGCCGATGACCGGAATTAAAGTACCCAAAAACCAAACTATCCAACCGGCAGGTAGCGCTTACGGCGAAAGATAACTACGAACGCAGTAACACTTATCAAGAACAGAGCGGATAGAGCGCAAGCCGTGCTGGCCAGAGCATCTTCCAGAGATATAGCCCATAGTCCACGATCCCGTTCTCGATCCGAACGGGGAACGGGAATTCCTGGAACGTGCGCACCTGACCTCGCTGCGCCTTGATGGTGATCCATGCATTGGCGGCTGAAAGCACGAGCAACGGGGATTCTCCAGCAGCAAGCTCGAGGACCCAAGCGTCGGAGCGTTGTCAGAGGTCGATAGGCCACTCTTTGTTGAATTGGACCTTCCTGTCTAGTTCACGCAGACTGGTTTCAACTTCAGCAAGGTCCTAGCATACTTTTTGTCATCTTGCGATCTCAACAACAGGCCCAACGCCTCTTGATACTACGCGCGAGATTTTTCGGCCCGCTGCTGAAATCGATCGAGGAGCCCCAGGTTGCGCTTTCGATTTTCTTACTAGCCAACATTGCAGTACAGACGCGCGTCACAGTCTATGCTTCAAGGTCTCCCCGAACTGGGATCGGTCGCGTCCGGTTGCTTCCTGGATTTTTGCAGCGCCTCGAGGTTGGTCATGACGTCGACCATATCCTGCCGATACCTGCCTGGATGTTTCTTCGCGAGTTGACGGTAAACGTCCATTGCCTTCTCAAAATGCTGCCGGGCATCCTCCAGTCGGTTTTGCCGTAGGTCAAGGGTCCCCAAGTTGTAGAGGGTCATAGCCACATCTGACTGGTAAAGTTCGGGGCTCTGCTGCGCCAGTTGCGACTGAATCTTCAGAGCCTCTTCGCAGTGCTCGTGCGCATCGTCCAAACGGTTTTCGATCAGGTCAAGGTTACCCAGATTGACCAGCGTCGAGGCCAAGTCTGATCGGTACACGTTCGGTGTTTGCTGGGCTAGTTGAGTCTGAATTCTCAATGCCTCCTCATAATACCGGCGCGCTTCTCCACGCTGGTTTTCTCGTAGATCAAGGTTTCCTAAGTTGTAAAGTGTTAGGCCGAGATGCGGAAGGTAGGTTGCTGGGTCGCTCTTGGCCAGTTGACGAAAATACTGTAACGCTTCCCCATAATGTCGGCGCTGCTCGTCTATTCGGTTCTGCATCTTATCCAAAACCCCGAAATCGTTGAGAATCATGGCCAGCGGCGACAGGTATGCTTCTGGATTCTGTTTCGCCAGTTGATAATCAAGCCGTAACGCCTCCTCATAATGTTCGCGCGCTGCTTCCATCCGCTTTTGGCCAGTGTCAAAGTACTGCAGGTCATCGTGCGTCATTGCAGTCTCGGGATTTAGCAATGCGGCCGCTAGGCGGCCATGCGCGCCGGGATTTTGTTCAGTCACGTCCAGCGTGTGTGCCCACACGGCGTACTCACTCGCCCAAGAGCCAACCTCGCGAAAGGTAACCCAGCTGAGCATCATCAACGTAACAAACGCGGGAACCACAAGCCAGATCGTGCGAATTTTCTTCGCCTCCGCCCAATCGTCGAGCCCCCAGGCAATCATCACGAAGATCCCGATTAGGGTGAGGTAGGCATAGCGATCGGCCATGGCCGCTTCTCCCACCTGAACTAAGCCGCTGACCGGAACGAGGGTACCTAGGAACCAAAACCAACCAACCGGCAGATACCGCTTGCGTCGAAACAGGACCACCAGCACTGTGATACTCACCAAAATCAGGGTCGACAGGGCAACCTGCCATGTCGGGAGTAAATTAGGAGGATGGGGATAAAGTGCAGCCAGCCGTGTTGGCCAGATCATGTTCCGCAGGTACAACGCATCCGATACGACAACATTCTCAAGTCGAACGAAAAACGGGAACTCTGCAAAAGATCGGACTGCAGATCTCTGAGCTCTCAATGTGATCAAGGCACTGGCCGTCGAGAGAGCAAGCAACGGAATTTTCTCCAGTGCCAGTTTGGAAAGCGCCAATTGCGGCGCTTCAGTTGGGGATGGCGGACTGCCAGGCACTCGGCCGAGCGGCCAGAAGTCCAGCAACAACAACACAAAAGGCAGTGTGATCACCATCGGCTTGGCCATCAGGCCTGCCGTAAACAGCCCAACTACTAGAAGGTACTTTCGCCATTCGGGTTTCTGCACGTATCGCACATACGCGCCAATCGCCAATAGGAAAAACAGTGTGCTTAGCACGTTCTTTCGTTCCGCCACCCACGCCACCGACTCCACGTTGAGCGGATGCAAGGCAAACAATGCGCCCACTAACAAACTCGGTCCCGTGCGTTTCGTAACCCACACCAACAGCAGAAACAGCAGCACCGCGTTCAGAGCGTGGATCAGCACATTGTCCACATGATGGCCCGCAGGATTAAGAGCGAAGAGTTGGTAATCGAATGCGTGCGAAAGCCAGGTCAGCGGATGCCAATTCGACGCGTAGGTTGACGTGAATGCCCACTTGATGTTGCTCCAACCTAGCCCACGGATGTGCGGATTGGCAGTGACATAATCGTGATCGTCCCAGACGACGAACCGGTACCCAAAGGCCGGACTGTAGAGCGCGATGGTCACGACTGCGAGCAGCACGGAGAGAGCGGCATTCTGCTTCTTGCTGCTGAGGAATGGCCCCGTTCCGGGAGGCGTTTTGGATTGCGGCTTCTTCCGGATTTGGGCCCGTGTTTTCGAGAGGGTCTTGGCGCGGCTCATTTCGTATAACCGATTGTATACAGCCGACGAAGGATAGCCGACGGCACCGCGATCTCCACTTGTGGCAGTGCGATCGTCGTCGACGGGATCGGCAACATCTGGGTCGATAACAATAACGAACACGTGTCGGCGTACACGCCGACTCAGTCTGTGATCTGCCCGACAACCCGCGGTAGCAGTGATCAACGCCCCCGCCTAAGCGGTCTCTTCGACGCCATGGTGGTTTTCGATGGTGAGTTTGTTTGGGGCAAACGTGCTGGAGTCAACTTCTCTCCAGAGACTCTGGCCCTCACCTCAGGCTCCCTCAGCGGCGTCGAGGAAATAACAACGCCGTTATGTTCGCCAGCGCCGCCAACCGGCGAGCGGGCCACTTTGTTTTTCGTTGCTGTTGAATTCTAATGATCTTGCTTTGGGTTTGGGTCCACCACTCTCGACAGCAGGCAACACATCTCTGAAGCTCCGGGCAGTTTTAGTTCTCATCGGTTTCACCGCGACGGTGGCGCAGATCGTTCTCCTGCGGGAGTTGATGGTCGTCTCCTATGGCAGCGAGATTTCGCTCGGCGTGATGCTCGCCTCCTGGCTTCTGTGGACTGCGTTCGGCAGCAGTGTCCTCGGGCGCATCGGGGCCAGGACCTGCGATCCGGAAAAGCTCATGGCAGCGTTGCAGACCTTGCTCGCAATTCTGCTGCCCGCGACAGTCCTGGGGGTGCGTGCCACCCGCGGCGTGTTGCACGCGTTTCCAGGAGAACTTCTTGGGCCGGCTCCGATCTTTCTCGCTTGCCTGATCACGTTAAGTTGCTTCTGCGCCGTCTCGGGCTGGGCGTTCGCTGCCGGCAGCCGGTTCCATGCACACGAGTCGGGTTGCTCGATTTCCGTTGCGGTCAGCTCCGTGTATTTGCTTGAAGCGACCGGATCGGCACTGGGGGGCGTCGTCGTGAGCCTGGTATTTCTCCGCTCTCTGAATTCGCTGCAGATCGCGTTTCTGGTGAGTGCACTGAACCTGATGGCCGCGGCCGTTTTGAGCCTGCGCATACCTCTGCACCGGGTCGTGACGGTTGTGATCTTGTTCGGTGCCTTCTTAGCCGTGGGTCTGCCGCAAGGCCGCCGTCTGGAAGTCCTCTCTCTTGCCCGCCTCTGGCCAGGCTTTCGCGTGGTGGAGACTCGCAACTCCGTGTACGGCAATCTGGCGGTCGTCGAAACCGGCGGAATTCGGAGTCTGCTTGAAAACGGGCTGGTGATGTTTAACGCGCCCGATCCTGCCGCTGCCGAAGAGGCCGTGCACTTTGCTTTGCTCGAACACCCGGCTCCCAAGACCCTTCTTCTCATCGGAGGCGGCGCTGGCGGAAGCCTGCTGCAGGCTTTGCAGCATCCTAGCCTTGAGCGGGTGGATTACGTCGAGCTCGATCCCACCGTGCTCGATCTGGCGGAGAAGTACTTTCCTGAACAATGGGCCGTCGCCCGGGCCGACCCGCGCGTCCACGTTCACCATGCCGACGGCCGACTGTTTCTGAAGACAACGCAACAGGTATTTGACGTTATTATTGTCAACCTGCCCGCTCCACAAACCGCGCAGTTGAACCGCTTCTACACGTCGGACTTTTTTCGCGAAGCAGCGGAGAAGCTTGCCGACGGCGGAGTCTTCTCCTTTCAACTGCACGCCGCGGAAGAATACGTAAGTCCGGATCTGAGCACCTTTCTGCGTTGTATCGTGAAATCGCTGCACGAGGCATTCCCAGTGGTGCAGACCATCCCCGGCGACATCGTGCATTTTTTCGCGGCGAAGCGGGATGGCGTTCTCGCTGCCAATTCGGCCGAACTGCTTGCGCGCCTGCGAGCGCGGCATCTGAAGACCAGCTATGTGCGCGAGTACTACATTCCCTTCCGGATGATGCCCGACCGCGTCGCCGATCTGGAGCAGAACATTCGGCCTCTCGCCGACACGCCCATTAACCGTGATTTGGCACCCATCGCTTACTACTTCGGCGTCGAGCTCTGGAGCGCGCAGTTCAACCGCCAATATCAGCACTTCTTCGAGTCGGCCGCGCGAATTCAGTTTGGACGGTTGCTGGGGTGGACTGCCGTTGTGCTTCTCGCCATCGCTACCATCATCCTCTTCTGGCCCCAGCCTGCTGCCCAGGTTCCTGGGATCTCCGGCTTTTGTGCAGCGGTTACCGGCCTGACGATCATCAGTCTGGAGGTGCTGCTCCTGTTGGGTTTTCAGGCAATCTACGGATACGTGTATCACCAGCTGGCCATCTTGATTGCTGTTTTCATGACGGGCATGGCGTTGGGGAGTTGGTCTCGGCTGCGGTTTGTCCGCAGCTCTTCGGGTATGGACTTTCCGCGTGCGGCCCTTTCCCAGTTAGCGGGCGTGCAGATTCTGGCCGCCTTGTCTCCACTGCTGCTGTATCTGTTCCTTAATGCCCTCGCCGGCGTAAGAAGCCTGGATATGCTTGTTCTGGCGAGCCGGATTCTGTTTCCGGCGCTAGCTTTGCTCGCAGGCACGCTCGGCGGTTATGAATTCGCGCTGGCGGCAGATATCTTCCTTGCTAATGAGGCGCCGCCGGCGAGCATGGGAGCATTCTACGGGGTGGACCTGCTCGGCGCGTGCGTGGGCGCATTCATGCTGAGCGCGTTTTTGCTTCCGCTCTTTGGTTTCCGCAAGGCCGCCATTTTCATTGCGGCGGTGAACCTGGTGCCGGCTGCACTGGCATTCCGCGTGGGCTGGGCCAAGGCGGGGCGTCGGGGATGAAATCGCGCGAGACTTCCGTTTCTCCAAAAACGACGGCGGTGAACATAAAGAGATCGACATTTTTGTCGCGCCAGCTCTTCGCAGGCAGCCCTGCCTTCATTGCCGTTTCGTCAAGCAAGGTGTTTCGGTCCCAATGTTCCTCGGGCGCAACCTGCGGCAGCAGAAGCCCGCGCGTGCGCCCCTTCACGATCATGAGTCCGTGCTCGCCCACCTTGATCTGATTTGTATCCGAAACGCGCCGCAACGGAGAGAGGACCGAAACCTGGTACCGAAGTTGGAGCAATTCGCCGGCTGCAACCGGGCGAAAACGAGTATCCCGCAAGGCAGCAAGGGCGGCGACATCGCGCACCGTCTCTGCCAGCGGCTGCACGGCCACCGTGTATCCGATACAACCGCGAAGCTCGCCATTTTCTTTCAGCGTGACGAAAGCGCCGCGGTCCTGCATCAAGGTAGCTGGCAGGTTCGCGGGAAGCTCGTAAGCCTTATCTTCTCTTACCACGGATTCAACGGATTTTCTGGCAATCTCCAGCAGTTGGCGTTTCTCGGATGACGTCAGCGAAAATTTCGGTATGGCAGGGCCGCGGCCGTCTTCCTGCTTCAAGAATGCCACCGCACTGTAGCCGACAACGCGGCTGCGGTCTCCGGTCACGTCGCCTGAGTTTGCATACTTGAGGACCTGCGCACGCGTTGCCCCTAATCGTTCGGCGGCGATCATGGCGGCAACGATGGGGGCTCCTCCGCAGGCTTCCCACGTGCGGGTTGCAAAGTTGTCGGAGAGCGTCAAGTAGTCCCATTCTCCGATCGCGTTGAGCGTTTTGCCGTCAAGCCTGACTGCCTGATCGTAGGTGTGGTAATGCGAAAGATCGGAGCTGGCAACGATCAGCGTGTCCGTTCCTCGAACTAGCTCTGCGAGGGCAACTCCGAGGGCGCGGCTTGCCTGATAGCTCTGCTCGCCCATGACGATCGGCACCAGGTGGAAATCGCCGAGCGCGCGCTGCAGGAACGGCAACTGGTCTTCAAGAGCGTGCTCTCCGCTGGCCGCAGTAGGAACATGGCCATGGCTTGACAGTCTGATCTCCGGGTCCAAGTTCACGAGCTTCCGGGCGAAGTCCTTATCGACGGGGACATTCCCCAGAGGAGTAGCGTAAGCATCGCCGTCGTAAACCGAGGTAAAAGAAAATGCCTCATAGTGGGAGGGCGCGATCACGACGACGCGATGCGTGGGACGCCCTTTTACCATTGCGTAGCTGTGTCCCGCAACCGCGCCCGAGAACGGATAGCCGGCGTGGGGCGCAACCAGCGCAACGACTTCTCCTTTTTTCTCGGGAACATTGGCATGCGCAAGGAATCCGTCCACCATCGCGGCCAGTTCTTTTGGATCGGCGGGATAAAAAGCTCCCGCAACCGCTGTTTGCCGAATGCGTTCCGAATCTGCCGGCGAGCTGCCCGCAACCACCGAACAGCCCACCACAACGGGAATTGCGATCAGCAGAGTGAATCTGATTCGCGCATTCATAGGAACTCCAATTCTCTTGCTACGTCAGCTCCAAACTCCCGGAATCGCGTGCTGGCAGTACTCGCACTTTCCTTTGCGAATATGCCTCTGCATGACTGTGAAGCCGGCGCGCTCGATGAGGATATGGCGGCATTTCGGGCAATATGTGTTTTCGGCGGGATGTCCGGGCACGTTGCCGATGTAAACGTACTGCAAGCCTTCGGTGTCGGCGATTGCCTTGGCGCGTTCCAGCGTTTCAACCGGAGTGGGCGGGAGATTCTTCAGCAAATACAAAGGATGAAAGCGGGTGAAATGGATGGGAACGTCCGTGCCGAGATTGGCCTTGATCCAACGCGCCAGGTCGCGGAACTCGGCATCGCCGTCATTCAGCGTGGGAACGACCAAGTGTACGATCTCCATCCACTTTGCCTCCTTGTGGGTTGTGACCAGCGTATCGAGAATGGGTTGCAGTTCGGCATCCACCACCTCGCGGTAGTACTTTTCTGAAAATGACTTCATGTCAATCTTGATCGCGTCCACGTGGCGGCAGAGGCGCTTGAGTGGTTCCTGCTGAATAAAGCCGTTAGACACGACTACCGCTTTCAGTCCTTGCTCGCGCGCCGCATCGGCGGCGTCGGTGACAAATTCGTTCCATACCGTCGGCTCGCTGTAGGTGAAAGCGACAGCTGGGCATTGGTTTTGCTTCGCCAACGACGCCACGTCGGCAGGTGGCATATAGCGGGCAGGCAAGTCTTCCGGCTTGGCCTGTGAAATTTCCCAGTTCTGGCAGAACTTGCAGGTCACGTTGCAGCCTGCCGTGGCGAGTGAAAAGGCTACAATCCCCGGGTGGAAGTGAAAGAATGGCTTCTTCTCGATCGGATCAACGTGGGCGGCACAAACCCGCGAGTGGACCAGTGTATAGTACGTTCCACCGCGGTTTTCGCGGATACGACAATGCCCGCGCTCCCGGTCTGCGACAACACAACTGCGCGGACACAGGTGGCAGCGCACGTTCTTGCCGGGCAGCTTTTCGTAGAACCTGGCTTCCATGCGAAAACGCGCGTCGTCTTCAGTAGCGGCCGACAAGGCCAGGCCGTGCGCTAGCGTGCTACGAAGACAAACGGCTGCGCATGCGGCCATACATGGCAGGGTTGCCGCTTTTAAGAATGTTCTGCGATCGGCGGGTGCCGCAGCGATGTCAAGCAGCGGGATCGAAAAACCCAGATCGGAAACATTGTCCACCAATTCATGCTGTTGACGCAGGCCCTGGGGAGAAGAGCGAACGGCGCGGGCGGCGATTGGACTACCCAGCATAAGCCCACCTCAGCGCTTTGATTTCGTACCTTATTATTCTATTCCCTTCCCAAACGCACTCCCAGACTTTTCGGTAGTGGCTCAATTTGAAAGGAAAATCTCTTCACGCCACGTTCAGGCAAGGCGGCGAACTGGGTCCGAGAAAAGAAGAAACGTGCCCAGATCCTGGCGCGAGCCCTCTGAAAGCTCGGGCCCGCGATCTGCGGTAACTGCTATGGCATCGGCACCACATGGTGCAGGCGCGCACGCGGATGATGAACCAGTTGCAAGCCGTAGCGCTCAACGAAGGACTGCGTTGCAAGAAGCGGCTGTGGCGGGACGCGGGCGAGAGCAACTGGAGTCAGCGCCATGGGCGAGCCAGCGACGGCACGACCTGCCATACCTGAACGAGACCTCGGGAGTAGGCAATGCCTATCGGGAGTTGGCCTTCCTATCTAGTTCTTGCAGGCTCGCTTCGGCTTTAGCGACCTCGCCGGCATATCTCGCAGGGTTGCCCTGGGCGAGCTTTTGGTAGATGGTCAGGGCTTCGGTGTAGTAGGCGCGGGATGCTTTTATCCGGCGTTGGTTCTTGTCCAGATTCCCCAGATTGTTCAGCGCCCCTGCCAAATCCGGCAGGTACCTCTCCGGATTCTGCTGCGCCAGTTGACGGCGTAGGTCTAGCGCTTGGTCGAGGTGCCGGCGCGCGTCGTCCGTCCGGTTCTGGAGTAGATCCAGATTCCCCAGGTTGTTCAACGCCGCCCCCAAGTCCGGCAGGTAGGTGGCAGGATTCTGCCGCGCCAGTTGCCTGTAAATTTCCAGAGCCTCCTCGAAGTGCTGTCGGCCGTCGTCCATCCGGTTCTGGAGTATATCGAGATTCCCGAGGTTGATCAGCGTCCCCGCCACATTTGATCGGTATTTGCCTGGGTCCTGCTCGGCCAATTTCCGATCGATCTTCAAGGCTTCTTCATCGTGCGGGCGGGCCTCGTCCAGGCGCTTTTGAAGCCTTTCGAAGAGGCCCAGGTTGTTCAGCGCCTCTGCCAAATCCGGTAGGTACTTCTCCGGATTCTGCTGCGCCAGCTGGCGGTCGATCTCCGCGGCCTCGTCATAGTGCAGGCGGGCGTCGTCCATTCGGTTCTGGCGTCGATCTAGACTCCCCAAGTTGTTCAAAGTCGCAGCCGCCACGTTCTTCGGCAGGTATGCGGCTGGGCTCAGTCGCAACAGTTGCCGGTCAATCTTCAAGGCCTCCTCATAGTGCCGGCGCTCGTCGTCGACCCGGTTCTGAATTCGATCGAGGAAACCAAGGTTGTTCAGCGCCAGGGCCATGTCCGACAGGTTCGCGTCCGGATGCTGCTGCAACAGCTGCCGGTCAATTTTCAAAGCCTCCTCATAGTGCCGGCGGGCTCCGTTCATCCGTTTCTGCTCGGTATCAAAGTTCTCCAGGTCGTGCTGAGTCATCGCCGAGCGAGGGTTTAGGAGCGCGGCCCCTAAAGCGTCATGCGCGTGGGCACTGCCCTCGGGCTCTGTCACCGCCAGCGCGTGCGACCACAAGGTGTACTCGCTGTCCCAATAGCTCATCTGGCGATGTGTGACGCAGCCCAACACCGTCAACGCGCACAATGCCAGAAGTATCCGCCAAGCTACGCGGATTTTTCTCGCCTCCGCCCAATCGTCAAGGCCCCAGGCAATCATCACGAAGATTCCGATCAGCGGGACGTAGGCAAAGCGATCAGCCATTGCCTGTTCCCCCGCTTGCACCAAGCCAATGACCGGGACCAAAGTACCCAAAAACCAGAACCATCCAGCCGGCAAGTAGCGCTTGCGGCGAAAAGCTACTACCAGCGCCGACACCCCGGCCAAAATGGACGCGAACAAGATCACTTGCCACATCGGCAGAGTGGTTGCGTGATGAGGGTAGAACGCAGCCAGCCGCGCCGGCCAAAGCATCTTCCACAGATATAACCCGTAGGCCACAACTGCATTCTCGATTCGAATGGCGAACGGGAACGCCTCGAACGTACCCTCCGCAGGTCGCTGGGCCCTGAGGGTGATCCATGCGCTCGCGGCGGAGAGAACGAGCAAGGGAATTTTCTCCAGCAGTAGTCTGGAGAATGCCATTTGACCCAAGCCGTTCGCGTTGGCCAGGCCGCTCTCGGTTCCATTCAGCGGCATTCTTTCCAGCGGCCAGTAATCTAGCAGCAATAAGACAAAAGGCAGCGTGATGACCATGGGCTTCGCCATCAGTCCCGCTGCAAACAGCCCCGCCACCAGCAGGTATCGACGCCATCCCGGCTTCTGGACGTACCACGCATAAGCGGCGATGGCCAAGAAAAAGAACAACGTGCTCAGCACGTTCTTTCGTTCCGCTACCCATGCCACCGATTCCACGTTGATCGGATGAAGCGCGAACAGGGCCGCCACTAGCAAGCTCGGCCCCACGCGCTTGGTAACCCATGCCAACAGCAGAAACAACAACACCGCATTGAGAGCATGGATCAGCACACTGTCGAGATGGTGGCCGGCGGGATTTAAGGCAAAGAGTTGATAGTCGAGAGCATGAGAAAGCCAAGTCAGCGGATGCCAATACGCCGCCGTCTCGGTTGATGTAAATGCCCATTTGATCGTGCTCCAAGCCAGTCCATTTTGAATGTGGGGATTTGCGGTGACGTAGGTGTCATCATCCCAATGGACGAACAAGTACCCACTGACTGGGCTGTAGAGCGCGATTGTCACGGAAGCGAGCAGAACGCAGAGAATCGTCTTTAGCTTCGTAACGGTGAGGAGACCTGCTGTTTCCGGAGGCGTTCTTGGTTGCGGCTTGTTCCGGGTTTGGGCCCGTGCTTTCGCGAGTGTTTGGGCGCGGCTCATTCCGTCTGCCTTATTGGGAGTGGATCTTCTTGTTATTGAGCTCGCGCAGGCTCGCTTCGACCCGGGCAGCGTCGCTAGCATAACGCTTGTCAACCTGGGACAGTTTCCGGAGGAGCATTAAGGCCTCCTGATAATGGCCGCGGGCCTCTTCGATCTGGTTTTCGTTCCCGTCCAGGAATCCAAGGTTGCTCAACGCCCTCGCCACTTGCGGCAGATACTCGGCGGGATCACGTCGCGCCAGTTGACGATAGGCTTTCAACGCCTCTTCACTGTGCTGGCGCGCGTTGTCGATTCTGTTCTGAAGCCGATCCACGCTCGCCAGATCATTCAGAGTCACCGCCAGGAAGGGCAGGTAGTCAGCGTTCTGTTGGGCGAGTTGCCCGTACAACTTCAGCGCTTCCTCATAGTGATGGCGCGCTTCGTCGAGGCGGTTCTGCATGCCATCCAGGAACCCTAGGTTGTACAGCGCGCGCGCCACACCGGGCAGGTACTTGTCCGGATTCTGCTGCGCCAGTTGCCGGTAGATTCCCAAGGCGTCCTCGAGGTGTTGCTGTGCCTCATCCCGCCGGTTCTGGCTTCGATCCACATCCGCCAGGTTGCTCAGTGTCGTGGCCGTGTTCGGCAGATACGAGTCCGGATCTCGCCGCGCCAGTTGCCGGTAACACTGCAGTGCCTCCTCATAGTGTTGGCGGGCTTCGTCCGGCCGGTTCTGGAGTTGATCGAGGTCCCCCAGGTTAACCAGTGGTCCTGCCAGATACGATCGATACTTGTCCGGATCTCGCTGCGCCAGTGGCCGGACGATCCTCAAGGCCTCTTCATCATGCTGCCGGGCTTCGTCCGGCCGGTTCCGAATTCGATCCAGGGTTCCCAGGCTGGTCAACGTCGAAGCCATCTCAGGCAGATATACGCCTGGGCTTTGCTGCGCCAGTGGCCGGCGCAGTTCCAAAGCACGCTCGAAGTGCAGACGGGCTTCGTCCATCCGCTCCTGCTCTGTACTAAAGTTCTGTAGGTCGTGCTGCGTCATGGCCTGTTCGGGGTTCATCAGGTCGGCCGCCACGGCATTTTGCGCAAACCCACTTTCCCCAACCGCCAGCGCGTGCGACCAGAGATCGTAATCGCTCTCCCAATAGCTGATCTGGCGATGGGTAACAGAACTCAGCGCTGCCAGCGCACACACAGCCGGCAGTACACGCCAGACCGTGCTGATCTTTCTTGCCTCCGCCCAATCGGCAAAACCCCAGGCAATCATTATGAAGATTCCAATCATAGGGATATAAGCATAGCGGTCCGCCATGCTGGCTTCCCCCACCTGTACCAGACCGATGACTGGAACCAGAGTTCCCAGAAACCAGAACCAGCCAACCGGCAAGTACCGTTTCCGGCGACAGATAACTACGAACGCCGTGACGGTAGCCAATACCAGTATGGATAGAATCCATTGCCACGCGGGGAGAGCAATCGCAGAGTGTGGATAGAGCGCCAGTCGCGCTGGCCACAGCATCTTCCACAGGTATAACGCGTAGGCCACGACAGCATTCTCGACTCGAATGTCGAACGGGAACTCTTCGAAGGTGCGCTCCGCATTCCCTTGCGCGATTAGGGTGATCCCTGCGCTTGCGGCCGAAAGAAACAGCAGCGGTACTTTTTCGAGCAGCAGACTCCGGAGCCACGGTCGCGTCGTGCTACCCGATGTAACCGGACTGGACGCGGTTCCATCCAGTGGCATCCTTTCCAGCGGCCAGTAATCGAGCAGCAATAAGACAAAGGGAAATGTGATGACCATCGGCTTGGCCATCAGTCCCGCAGCGAACAGCGCCGCCACCAGCAAATATCTTCTCCACTCCGGCTTTTGCGCATACCAAACATACGCAGCGATAGCCAGGATAAAGAACAACGTGCTCAACACGTTTTTCCGCTCCGCAACCCAGGCCACTGACTCCACATTGATCGGATGCAAAGCGAACAGTGCCGCAACCAGCGCGCTCGGTCCCACCCGCTTTGTGACCCATGCCAGCAGCAGGAACAGCAGAGCCGCGTTCGAAGCATGAATCAGCACGCTACCCAAATGATGCCCCGTAGCGTTCAAACCGAAGAGCTGGTAGTCGAGAGCATGCGAGAGCCACGTCAGCGGATGCCAGTTCGATTCCTCGGTTGACCTGAATGCCCACTTGACCGTGTCCCAAGTGAGGCCGCCGTGAATATGGCTATTTGCCGTGACGTAATGTTGATCATCCCACTTCACGAAGCCGTGCCCTATGACCGGGCTGTAGAGCCCAATTGTCGCGGCTGCGAGCACAACGCAGAGAATCGTCTTCAGCTTCGCGCCAGTGAGGGGGCCCACCGTTTCCGGAGCCGTCTTTGGTTGCGGCTTCTTCCGGGTTTGGGCCCGTGCTTTCGAGCGAGTCGTGGCGCGATTCATTTCGTATAACCGATTGTATACAGCGGACGAAAGCGCGTAACCCGGCCAAGAAACACTTTTCTTCGCATCCAGTTGACTGGCCTGTCAGGCTAAGGTGTTGCTTACGCTCAGGTCCCGTTCAGGTATGCTTGGCTAACTCTCCAAGCTCTGCGTGTTCTCAGTCGTGCTCCCGTGGAGGGTTACGATGTTGCTATGAAGCTTTCGGTCGTGATGCCGGTCTACAACGAAAGCGCCACTCTGCGCGAGGTCGTCGCCAAAGTGCTCTCCGTGCCTCTGGAGATCGAACTGCTTTGCGTCGACGACGGATCAACCGACGGCTCCCGTGACATTCTTGCCGATCTCGAGAAACACCACTCTCAGATGAGGGTCTTCTTCCAGCCGAATAATATGGGTAAAGGAGCCGCGCTGCGGCGTGGCATCCAGGAAGCAACCGGCGACTTCGTCATCATTCAGGACGCCGATCTCGAATACGATCCTTCCGAATATCCACGCGTCCTCGAGCCCCTGCTGCAGGGCAAAGCCGATGTTGTTTTTGGCTCGCGTTTCCTGGGAGGCGGCCCGCATCGTGTCCTCTACTTCTGGCATTCGGTTGGCAACTGGTTTCTCACGCTGCTTTCCAACTGCTTGACCAACATTAATCTCTCGGACATGGAAACCTGCTACAAGGCTTTCCGGCGCGAAATCATCCAATCGATTCCGATTGAAGAAAACCGGTTCGGTTTTGAGCCTGAGATTACGGTCAAGGTCGCGCGCCGCCATCTCCGCATTTACGAGGTTGGCATCAGCTACTGGGGACGCACCTATGAAGAAGGCAAGAAAATCGGATGGAAGGATGGCATGCGCGCCCTTTACTGCCTGCTGAAATACTCCCTCCTACAGGACTCCTAGTGTGTTCGTGCGAGTCTTTATGGGACACGCGGCGCGGCAGTTGGCGCAGTGTTTCGCAGGCAATTTCGTGCCCGCATTGATTAAAGATGAGATTTGCCTTCCATGGCCCGCCCGACTGTTCGGGTGGTTTTGAGAATTTGGGTTTCCCGAATATGCGCAAACGTGCGCTAAAAATGCGGCGATTCGTGTCGCTGAGATTTTTTTTTAAAAAACAAAACATTCTTCTTGACAACGTGTCCTGAAGTCGCGTACATATGCACCCGTTCTAGAGTTTCGTCCGTGCAACAGCTGGTGGCTTTTCAGAAAGAGAGAACGGTCTGTTGCTGCCACCCAAGGGAAGTCTCATCGGGATCCGCATTTTTTCAGCACTATTCTCCGAAAGTCCTTCCTTTGTGTGCAGATCCTTGCACAATGGCTGCAACTTATGTTGAGCGGCACATCAACTTACGAGCGGATGTGACGGTTGTCACAGACAGTTCGCGGCGATAGGCCCATAAAGGAACCCTCAGTAGTCTGGCAGTTCGCTCGTCCGTCTGATGAGCAGCGGCTGGAGTGGTTGAAAGAATCGCACGGTAGTCTCGCGCAGGCAAAGTTTACTCTAGGTGCGCGGGCTGGTTTTTTTGTAAGGCGGTTTGAATTACCAGGTTCGAAGTACCAGGTTCGAAGTACCAGGTTCGAAGTACCAGGTTCAGTCTTCCAGGAGAAAGCGGTTATTAGTCTAACGCGGTTGGTGCCCCTCAGCACGCAGGACTACCATTCCCCCCATTCAAAACGAGGAAGGTGGAGTGTTGGCTGGCGCTGTAGTTTTTTGATCCACGCAAGCGAGCCCCGTGAAAGTGATTTCGGTATTTCCCGTTAATTCGGGGGAGGAAATTGTGAGAAGAACAACGCGGACCCTATTGGCATTGGCGGTAGTACTCGCATTCATTACAACCTTCAGCGTCTTTTCTTGCGCTCAGTCGTCTCGCGTTACCCAGCAGATTGACGAGAGCAAGATGGTCAGCATGTCCGGCAACACGCGTCCGGAAGCGATGAATCCGGTTAACGATCGTGGCCCGGTTTCCGACACCTTCGATGTCGACCACATCTTCCTCTTGCTACAACGGTCCCCGAAGCAGGAGCAGAAGCTGGACAAGTTGATCGATCAACTCAGCGATCCGAACTCACCCAATTTCCATAAATGGTTGACACCCGAGCAATACGGGAAGTACGGCGTGTCACAAGGCGACATTGACAAGGTTACCACCTGGCTCGAGTCGCATGGTTTCCGCATCAACCAGGTTTATACAAACCACATGGTGATCGATTTCTCCGGTACGGCGGGCCAGTTGCGCTCTGTGTTCCGCACCGACATCCACCAACTTGAAGTCAACGGCGAGCAACACATTGCTAACGTGAACGACCCGATGATTCCGGCGGCATTGATGCCCGTAGTCGAGGGTATCGTTTCGTTGAACGACTTCCGGCCGCATCCGACATACAAGACCAAGGCGGATTACACATTCGCCGGATGTGCTTCTAGTGCTTCCGCTCCCACCGAGCCCGGCACCTGCTACGCGGTCACGCCGTCGGACGACGCGGTCATCTACAACCTGAACCCGGTCTTCAGCGCAGGCTACTCCGGTCAAGGCCAGACCATCGCCATCATCGAAGATACGGACAGCTACGGCACCGACTTCGCCACTTACCGCTCGAATTTCGGTCTGACCAGCGCCTATCCTTCCGGCAATCTCACAACTACCCATCCCGGCAGCTGTACGGACCCCGGGACCAACGCCGATGACGGCGAGGCCGACCTGGACGTCGAAATGGCCACCACCTTCGCGCCTAGCGCCACCATCAATCTGATTTCCTGCCCCTCCGGCACGGTCACCTTCGGCGGACAGATCGCCCTCCAGAACATGATCAATGCAGGCAGCGCGACTCCCAGCGCGAGCGTCGTCAGCGTCAGCTACGGCGTTTGCGAAGCCTTCAATGGCGCCGGCGGCAACAAGATGTTCTATAACACCTATCAGCAGGCGGCCACCGAGGGCTATTCGGTATTCGTCTCCTCCGGCGATGCTGGCGCGTCCCAATGCTCCGGCAACTTCGGACTTGAATACAGTCTGGCCAGCCTCGGCATTACGGGGTGGGGCGAATCGCCTTACAACGTGTCCGTTGGCGGTACCGACTACGAAGACGTTTACAACGCCAAGACCGGCCAGAACGGTGGCGCGCCTCTCAGCACTTACTGGAATTCCTCGAACACGGGGACTTACGGCTCCGCCAAGAGCTATATTCCGGAAATCCCCTGGAACGATTCCTGCGGCAGCGCTCTGATCTCCGAGTTCGTACAGGGAAATTTCCAAACCTACTCGAGCGGCCATCTCTGCAACACCAGCCCGTATAACACCACGGCTGGCTACATCAGCCTCGGCGCAGCCAGCGGCGGCGCCAGCAACTGCGCTACCGGAGCTGCCGGCTCGAACGAAACCGACTACGGCATCATTACCTCCGAGTGCCAGGGATTGGCCAAACCGTCGTTCCAGACCGGCGCGGCACTCACCGGCGGCAAGGCCGTCTATGGGTCGAACACTGACGGCTTGCGCGATATTCCTGACGTTTCGCTGTTTGCTGCCAACGGCGTTTGGGGACACTTCCAAACCGTTTGTTGGGCCGACCCGGCTTACACCTCGGACGGTTCCGCATCCTGCGCCGGCGCACCCAGCACCTGGTCCGGCTTTGGCGGAACTTCGGTTGCTACTCCCTCCATGGCGGCCATCCAGGCTCTCATCAATCAGAAGACGGGCACAAACTGGGGCAATCCTCTCGCCCAGTACTATCAGATCGGCCAGAACCAATACGGCACGGCCGGTGGTACGTTCCTGGGGACCAGTTGCAACTCGAGCACTGGGAATCCGGGCGGTTGCGCCTTTAACGATGTAACGCAGGGCGACATCGACTACGCGTGCGAGTACAACGGCACCCTCAATGAGGCGCATTGCTATCCCGGCAACGAAAGCCCCACTTACAACAGCGGCATCTACGGTGTTGAAAGTACCGACAACGTAACCAGCGCGACCGTTCTTTGGGGCGGCACCGGTTACACCTCGGCGCCCACCTGCACCATTGCTGGTCCCACCAATAACAATCCGTATCTGTCCCCAACCGGCACCACGCTTTACGCCGGCGGCACGCAAGCGACTTGTACCGCGAGCGTGAGCACCGCAACGACAACGGCTGTCTGGACGTTCGCACCAGCAAGCACGTCGGCGGTGGGGATGCAGGTCAGTCTGACGAACGTTCCTCTCGGCGGCTCGACTACATGCGGACCCTACACGTTGGCCGGGTCGAGCACCAAAACCATTGCCTCGGGTCTGTGTACGTCGATTGGCAGCTCGTGCTCGCTGGCGTCCTGTACGAACTCGAGCAGCACGGACACCTTGACTGCGAAGACAGCAGGCGCGGCAGGTAACTTCATCGTGCAGTTGCAGCCTGGAACCATCTTCCAGGAGGCCTACCTGATTATTACCAACGGCACCAAGGGCCAGGGCCCGAATTACGTCAGCGGCATCACTATCACCGCTGCTGGCAGGGGCTATCAGCCTGACACTCCAATCACGTTCGGTGGTCCGGGTACCGGCGCAGTTGCCGTAGCCAATACCAGCCCCGGAACGGCCGCGCAGTCCTATCAACCGGCATACGGAGCAGCTCCGGGTTATGACATGGCGACCGGTCTCGGCACGCCCAATGCTTACAACTTTGTGAACAACTGCGTATGGACGAACAACTGCCCGGTCGCCACGACCACGGCGGTTTCTTCCAGCCTCAATCCTTCGGTCTTCGGCGAGAGCGTCAACTTCACGGCGACGGTCACGGGCAACTCCCCGACCGGCACGGTGAACTTCTACGTTGACAGCGCCCTTTTCGATACCGAGACTCTCGCGTCGGGTTCGGCGACATCGATGAGCACCTCTACCCTTGCGGTGGGGACGCACACAGTCACGGCGACCTACTCGGGCGACTCGGGCAACTTGACCAGCAACGGTACGCTGAGCGGCGGCCAGGTAGTTAGCAAGGCCGGAGTGAGCGGCATGTCGGTTGCTTCCGGAAACAATCCGTCAACCTATGGTCAGTCGGTAACGTTCACAGCGACGATCCCCGGCGACTATGGGCAGGTGAAGGGCAACGGTGTAAAGCCACAGACCGTAACCGGTAGCGTGACGTGGAGCGCCAACACGGGCTGCGGCACGACCCCGGTAACATCAGGCAATCCGGGAACGGCGACTTGTACGACGTCGATCCTGCCAGCCGGAACCGACACTGTCACTGGGAACTACTCGGGTGACGCGAACCACAGCGCCGGCTCGGCTTCAACGAGCCAGACAGTCAATCAGGTCAGCACGACGACCGGCGTGACCTCAAGCCTCGATCCTTCGGGCTACGGCCAGTCTGTCAGCTTCACCGCAACGGTCACGGGAGCGAGTCCGACCGGCACGGTGCAGTTCTACGTCGACAGCGTCCTGTTCGATACCGAAACACTGGCATCGGGTTCGGCTACCTCGATCAGCACAACGACGCTGACCGTGGGGAACCACACGGTGACGGCGACCTACGCGGGTGACGCCACCAACCTGACCAGTTCGGGATCGCTAGCCGGCGGACAGACAGTGAATATTTCCGGCGCAACCGTGGTCGTGGGTTCCAGTTTGAATCCATCGAACCAGGGCCAGTCGGTAACGTTCACCGCGACCATCAGCGGCGATAACGGCCTGCTGAAGGGGCGTAAGTCCAACTTCAAAGGGAAGCCGATGGATCCGACCGGAACGGTGACCTGGAGCGCCAACACGGGCTGCAGCGTATCGACCGTGACGGGCAATCCGGGAGTCGCGACCTGCACAACTTCATCTCTGCCGAGCGGGACCGATCTGGTTACTGCGGACTACTCCGGAGACACCAACCATAACCCCGGCTCCGGTTCAGTGAGCCAGGTTGTCAACTCGACTACCACAGGCACAATCGTTAACTCCAGCCAGGATCCTTCAGCCTACGGCCAGTCCGTCAGCTTCACCGCGGCGGTGACGGGTAATTCCCCAACCGGCACGGTGCAGTTCTACATCGACAGCGCCCTGTTCGATACCGAGACTCTGGTATCGGGTACGGCGACATCGGCGAGCATCTCGACGCTGGCTGTCGGGACGCACACGGTAACGGCGACCTACTCGGGCGACACCAACAACGCAGGCAGCAACGGCACGCTGGCTGGCGGACAGGTGGTCGGCGCGGCCGGTTCGACTACGGCTGTTACCTCCACTCCGAATCCGTCGACCTACGCGGCGTCGGTGACGTTCACAGCGACGATCACCGCCGACAACGGCCTGCTTAAAGGTCGCAATAACTTGAGAGGGAAACCGCTCGACATAACCGGAACGGTAGCGTGGAGCGCGAATACCGGCTGCAGCCCGAGCACGGTCTCGGGTGTTTATCCGGGAATCGCAACCTGCACCACCTCCTCGGCAACGCATCTGCCAGTGGGATCCGACACGGTCACTGCCACCTACTCGGGTGACAGCAACCACGCCGGCAGCATGGGCACCGACGTTCAGGTAGTGACAGGCGGGATCGCGACGACAATCGACGTGACGAGCGTGAGCCCGTCCGCCGAAGACTTCGGCGCGAATAGCCCGGTAACGATCACGGCAGTGTTGTCGTGGACAGGCCACGGTGTTGCGCCCACGGCGAGCGACGTGACCATCGGCGGCAATGGCTTCGGCACCTACGGGGCGACGACTTGCGCGGCCCGTGTGCACGAGACCATCACCTGCACGGCTACCTACACTCCGACCACTGCGGATGTAGCGGGCGTCTACACCGAGACGGCTTCGTTCTCGGGAGACTCCAACTACGGCCCTTCGAGCAGTTCGGAGACGAACAACTTCACCATCAATGGGGCGACCTCGACCACGGGCGTCACCTCGAGCCTCAATCCGTCAACCTATGGCCAGGCGGTAACGTTTACCGCGACGGTCGAAGGCGAGAACGGCGCAGTGAGAGGCCGGAAGGGCAATGGCCGGAAGCCGCTGCAAGTAAGCGGGGGGAGTGTGAGCTGGAACATTTCATGCGACAGCTCGACTCCGCTGAACCCGTCCACCGGGCTCGCGACGTGTACAGCGTCGAGCCTGGCTGGTGGGACCGACACGGTCACGGCAACCTATAACCCCGACGCCAACCACAGCGGCAGCTCGGGCTCGGTAAGCCAGACGGTTAATCAGGCGAGCCAGACGATCACGTGTGGCGCGCTGCCGGCAAGCGAACCCTACAACGGTAGCTTCACAGCGTCGTGCTCGGCGAGCTCCAGCTTGACGCTTAGCTACGGCAGCAGCGGGTCTTGCTCGAACGTGGGCCCGACCTACACGATGACGAGCGGCGCGGGCAGCTGTCTGGTGACCGTCACTCAGGCGGGCAACAGCAACTACTTGGCTGCACCTCCATTCAACGGAGGGGTAACGGCGACACCGGCGAGCCAGACCATCACGGTTAGCGTGCCGGCTCCGGCTGCTGCTTACAACAAGAGCGTCTTCACGGTGGTCGCGGCTGCCAGTTCGGGGTTGCCGATCACGTACGCTGCCAGCGGTTCGTGCACGGTCTCGGGCTCGACGTATACGATCACCAAGACGACCGGAACCTGCACGGAGACGATGACGCAGACGGGCAGCACGAACTACAGTGCTGCAACGCCGGTGATCGAACAGACGACGGCAACGAAGGCGACTGCGCCGACGGTGACCTTCACCGGAGCGCCGACGACGGCTCTGTACGGGTCGACGTACACGGTGACGGCGACGTCGAACGAAACGGGAAGCCAAGTCAGCGTCCCGGTGATCGCGACGGTGAGCACGGCATGCAGTGTGGGACCCGCTAGCAACGTTGGTGCGGGCAGCTACCAGGCCACGGTGACGATAACCAAGGGAGCCGGGTCGTGTTCTGTAACCGCAAAGTGGGCGGCGAATTACGTCTATTCGGCGGCCTCTAAATCCCAGTACACCACGGCGCAGAAGGTTACGCCGACGCTGAGCTTCACAGGTGCACCAGCCACCGCGAATAAGGGAGACACCTTCACGGTGACGGCATCGTCGGACGAGAGCGGGACCTACGCGGTTGTCCCGAAGATCACGTCGACGACGGGCACGGTGTGCAGTGTGGGCGCGACGACCAGCAATGGCTCGGGCGGCTACCAGGCCACGGTGACGATGAAAGCCGCTACCGGGACCTGTTCAACGAAGGCAGCGTGGGCCACGAGCACTGACTATGCGGCCGCATCTGCCACGCAGTCGACGACGGCGGAGTAGCCTCATCGTTGGTTGCGACGAACGATGTACGAACGGCAGTTAACCAATTGCGGCCCAGGGCGACATGCAACCTGGGCCGCAAATTTTGCCTCGCGGGCGCGGCAGAACATAAGGCTAGGGGTTCGAGCGATGGTTTCGCGAAGCGGTTGAAGTATCAAGTTCGAAGCACGAGGTCCGATGTACCGGGTTCAAGTCCAGGAGAAAGCAATCGGCAAGGTAATGCAGTTTCTGCCCCCGCAGCACTCAGGATTTCAATCCCCCCATGTTGAGCAAGCAGGGTGAGGTGTTGTCTGGCGGTGCCGTGGTTTTTGGTTCAAGCAGGTTCAAGATCAGGTAAGTGATTTCGATAAGTCCCGTCAATCGGGGAGGAGAATTGTGAGACAAACATCGCGAGCCTTATTGGCATTGGCGGTAGCACTGGCATTCATTACAACCTTCAGCCTTCTTTCTTACGGTCAGACCGCGCAGCCTTTCCTGACGCGCCATGTGCCTGAGCCTGTCCTCAATGGCAAGGCCCAATTGGTTGGTGCGCTTCCCGCAAACCAGACCATGCGCTTCGACATTGTTATACCCCTGCGCGATCAGCCCGGATTGGACCTGTTCCTGCAGGATCTCTACAATCCGGCGAGCCCGTTCTACCACCTGTTCATTACACCGGAGGAGTTTACTGCCCGGTTTGGCGCCAGCGAGCAGGACTGGGAAGCGTTGGTGAATTTCGCGAAGGCGAGCGGCTTTCAAATATTCAGCGGTACCCGCGATGAAAGAGACTTGAGGGTTACGGGCACGGTGGCGAACATCGAGAAGGCGTTCCACGTGGCCTTGGGCGTTTACCAGCACCCCACCGAGAACCGTACCTTTTTCTCGCCTGACCGGGAGCCCAGCGTGGATCTTCCGTTCCCGCTGTGGCATGTCTCTGGGTTAGACAACTACATAACGAAGCGCTCCATGCTCGTCAACAAATACGATTACGCAAAGAAGCATGGGATGAATCCCGACGAAGTCGTCAAGCCGGACGCCACCACCGGTTCCGGACCTTCGGCTTCATTCTTGGGCAGTGATATGCGCCACGCTTACTACTGCAACGGTACTTGCGGCTCAGGAGCTCTCACTGGCACTGGCCAGACTGTCGGACTGTTCGAGTACGAAGGCACTGATTTGTCCGACCTGACCTTGTACTACAAGAACGCGGGCCAAACTGAACCTTTCACGCCGACGATCATATCCGTCGACGGAACTTCTACGACTTCTAGCGACGACATCGAACAAACTCTGGACATGACGCAGGCGATGGGTATGGCCCCGGGGATCACGATGCTCTACATGTACGTGGGAAGCACCGATACCGCCATCCTTAGCGCGATGGTTGCGACTGCGGACGCTCCCTTGTCAAAGCAAATCGGCTGTTCGTGGGGCTGGACAGCAGACGTTAGCACTCTTAACCCGTACTTCGAGCAGATGGGGACTCAGGATCAGAACTTCTTTGCGGCCTCGGGCGACTCGGGCTACTGGCACGGGACGGGCAATTCAGCGCCCTGGCCGGCGGACGATGCCTATCTCGTCGGCGTCGGCGGCACAGACTTGACGACTTCCAGCGCGGCTGGCCCTTGGGCAACGGAAACGTCCTGGTCCGATAGCGGAGGCGGCATCACCACGAATTCGGTTCCGATCCCGTCCTGGCAGCAACTGTCGGGCGTGATTAATTCGTCCAACGCCGGGTCTACCACCTTGCGGAACGGCCCGGACGTCTCGGCTAATGCGAATTTTACGTTCTACACTTGCGGTGGCGGGAGTTGCACGGCAAACGAAGAAGGCGGCACCAGTTTTGCCGCGCCCATGTGGGCCGGCTATTTGGCTCTTGCCAATCAGCAAGCCGCGGCCAACGGTGAGGTGATCGGCTTCATTAATCCGACCATTTACCCGGCTAATTTGACCTCGAGCTATGGCACCTATTTCCACGATATTACCAGCGGCTCCTCGAATGGCAAATACTCGCCAGAGACCGGCTTCGATCTGATAACCGGTTGGGGCTCTCCCAACGGGAGTGGCCTGATCAACCTGCTGGCGCCGGCGGCCGGCGGTACGACCCCCCAGACGATTACAGTCACGCCGGCTCCGCCTTCGAGCGCCGCTTATCAAAGTACGTTCGGTGTAGCGGCGACTGCTTCCTCAGGCCTGGCAGTCGCGATCACCACTTCGGGATCGTGTACCGGTTCCGGCACAAGCAGCGCTACCATTACGATGAGCAGCGGCACAGGCACCTGCTCGGTAATCTTCAACCAGGCGGGCAACGCAACCTACGCGGCGGCCCCGACGGTGACAGACACTACTACCGCGACGACCCTTAGCCAGACCATCTCGTGGACTACGGCCCCACCGGCCAGCGCCGCCTACTACAGCACCTTCAACGTGGCGGCTACGGCCAGTTCGGGACTAGCGGTGACGATCGCTGGATCGGGCGAGTGCAGCGGTAGCGGTTCGTCGGGCAGCGCGACCATCACCATGAACGCGACCTCCGGCACGTGCACGGTGACGGCAAGCCAGGCGGGCAGCACCAACTACTCGGCTGCGACTTCGCTCACGCCCACCGTGAGTGCGACTCAGGCCACGCAGACCATTACGTTCACCACGAACCCGCCGTCCAGCGAAGTCTACAACGGCAACTTCACGGTGGCAGCGACGGCCACTTCGAGCTTGGCGGTGACTTACACGTCTTCGGGATCGTGCAGCAACTCGGGCGCGACCTACACCATGACCAGCGGCACTGGAACGTGTTCGGTAATCGCGAACCAATCGGGCAACACTTACTACTCGGCTGCGACGCCGGTTACAAAGACCGTGAATGCGACTCTGGCCTCTCAGACCATCACGTTCACTACGAACCCACCGTCCAGCGAAGTTTACAACGGCAACTTTACGGTGGCGGCCACGGGTGGCGCCAGCGGCAATTCGGTGGTTTTCACCAGTTCCGGATCGTGCAGCAATTCGGGCGCGACCTACACCATGACCAGCGGCACGGGCACCTGCTCGGTGACCGCGAATCAGGCGGGCAACACCAACTACGCGGCTGCGACACCGGTTACAAAGACCGTGAATGCGACTCTGGCCCCTCAGACCATCACCTTCACGACTCCGGCCCCGGCCAGTGCGGAGTACGGCAGCAGCTTCATCGTGGCGGCCACGGGTGGCGCCAGCGGCAACTCAGTGGTCTTCACCAGCTCCGGCTCGTGCAGCAATTCGGGCACGACCTACACCATGACGAGCGGCACCGGG
This sequence comes from uncultured Acidobacteriaceae bacterium, assembly GCA_963791085.1. Taxonomy (GTDB): domain Bacteria; phylum Acidobacteriota; class Terriglobia; order Terriglobales; family Acidobacteriaceae; genus Acidiflorens. Next base: position 1,115,294 of record CAWBQG010000002.1, read on the forward strand.
AACTGCTCAGTGATCGCCAATCAGGCGGGCACCACTAACTATTCGGCAGCGCCTACGGTCACGGAGACAACCAGCGCGACTCTGGCCAACGCCAGCGTAGGCGTTGGTTCCAGTTCGAATCCTTCACTCTCCGGCCAGTCGGTGACGTTTACAGCGACGATCACGAGCGACACCGGGGCGGTCAAGGGACGCAACGGAGCGGCGCGCAGAAACGGCGCGAAGCCGATGAGCGTCACCGGGAGCGTGACGTGGAGCTCGAATACAGGCTGCAGTGCGAGTACGGTGTCGGGCTATCCCGGAACGGCGACGTGCACGACCTCGACCCTCGCACAGGGGACCGACACGGTCACGGCGACCTATGCGGGCGACAGCAACCACACGGGAGGCACGGGCACGCTTAGCGGCGGCCAGGTAGTCAATCCGGCAACCAAGACGAGCACGACCACGACCGTTGCTTCCACTCTGAACCCATCGATTTATGGCCAAGCGGTCAGCTTCACCGCGGCGGTAACGGGAAGTTCCCCGACCGGAACGGTGCAATTCAATATCGATGGCAGCGCCTTCGGTTCGCCGGTGACGCTGGTATCGGGTACGGCCATTTCTGGCAGCACTTCGACGCTGGCGGTGGGAACGCACACAGTCACGGCGGTCTACTCAGGCGACACGAATAACTCTGGCAGCACGGGGACACTGGCTGGCGGGCAGACCGTCAACACGGCAGGCCCGGGCAGCATAACGGTTGGCTCCAGTTTGAATCCGTCTGCGTTTGGTCAGTCGGTAACATTCACGGCAACGATTCCGGGGGACTATGGTCAGGCGAAGCGCAACTTCAGGGCAAAGCCACAAACTGTAACGGGCAACGTGACCTGGAGCACGAATACGGGTTGCGGTACCACGCCGGTAACGTCAGGCAATCCGGGAACAGCGACGTGCACGACGTCGAGCCTCTCAATCGGGACCGACACGATCACGGCCACCTATAACGGGGACAGCAACCACAACGGCGGCACGGCTACGTTGAGCAGCGGCCAGATTGTTAACCAGGCGGGCGCAACCACAACGGTTGCTTCCAGCCTGAATCCTGCGGTCTATGGCCAGGCGGTTAGCTTCACCGCGACGGTAACGGGAAGTTCCCCGACCGGAACGGTGCAGTTCAATATCGATGGCGGCGCCTTCGGTTCGCCGGTGACGCTGGTATCGGGCACGGCCAGTTCGACCAGCATCTCGACGCTGGCGGTGGGAACGCACGCGGTCACGGCGGTGTACTCGGGCGACGTGAATAACTCGGGCAGCACGGGCGCGCTGAGCGGAGGAGAGGTAGTCAACTCGGCCAGCACGGGCGTGAGCGTGGGTTCCAGTCTGAATCCGTCGATTTACGGAGAGTCGGTAACGTTCACGGCGACGATCAACGCCGCGAACAACCTGTTCAGGGGCCGCAACGGACGCGCGAAGCCAATGGATGTAACCGGTAACGTGGCGTGGAGCGGCAACACGGGGTGCGGGTCGACACCAGTGACGCCGACGACCGGCACGGGAACGGGAACGGCGACGTGCACGGCGTCGAGCCTGGCGGTGGGAACCGACGCAATCACGGCGACCTACTCCGGCGACAGCAACCACAACGGCGGCACGGGTACGTTGAGCGGCGGCCAGGTAGTCAGTCAGGCGAGCCAGACGATCACGTTCACGACGAGCGCACCGTCGAGCGCAGCCTACAACAGCAGCTTCACGGTGGCGGCCACGGCTAGCTCCGGCTTGACTGTTGCTTACACCAGCGCGGGCTCGTGCTCAAACTCGGGCGCGACCTACACGATGACGAGCGGCACAGGGACTTGCTTCGTGATCGCCAACCAGGCGGGCAACGCCGGATATGCGGCGGCCCCGCAAGTGACGGAGAACGTGAACGCGACTCTAGCCGCACAAACGATCACGGTCACGGTGCCCGCGCCTCCAACTGCCACCTACCACAGCACCTTCACGGTAGGGGCGACGGGCGGCGGAAGCGGCAACCCGATCACGTTCGCCAGCGCTGGTGCATGCACCAACTCGGGGGCGACGTATACGATCAGCAAGAGCAGCGGAACTTGCACGGGGACGCTGACGCAGGCGGGCAACGCTAACTACGCGGCTGCGACGCCGGTACTCGAAACCACAACGGTAGCAGCGGCGATTGCGCCGACGGTAAGCGTAACCGCGCCCGCCACTGCGTATTACCAGTCCACGTTCACTCCAGTAGCGACGACGAACGCCAGCACGACCGCGGTCATCACGGTCGCGCCGGCCACGGTCTGCACGATCAGCGGCGGCGTTGTCACGATGGCGAGCGGTACTGGGACGTGTACGGTGACGGCAAAGTGGGCAGCGGACGACGTGTATAAGGCAGCCACAGCCACGGCGAAAACAACTGCGGAGAAGGTAGCTAGCGGACTCACCTGGGCCACGCCGGCGCCGATAACCCACGGAACGTTGCTGAGTTCAGTCCAACTGGACGCGACCGCCAATGTTTCTGGCACGTTCGTATATTCACCGGCGGCAGGGACAGAGCCAAAAGTTCCGACGCCACCGGCGACCTGCGACACGTTAAAGGTTACGTTTACGCCGGCTCAAACCGCGGATTACACCAAGCAGACAGCTACGGTGTGTCTGGTAGTGACCCCGTAAGGAGTGAGATCGGCGGCGGACTTCCGCAATCGGTGCACTCTCGAACGCTAACGACTGCGGCCCAGGGCAACCTGGGCCGCAAGTCTTTGTGTGTTCAGAGAAGCTAAGTGCCAGAAGAAATACGATTCGGCATCTCGACCAACAGTAGAATTGGGGCCGCACGTTTTCTTTCCTCCCCCAAAAGGATTTTTCTATGCATATGAAGAATTGCACTGTGCTCGTGACGGTTGCAGTCATGAGCCTGTTTTTGGCGTTTCTTGCATCCACTATGGCTTACGCCCAGGTGCCGGCAGGACCACACCGCCCTGCGGAAGTACCAGAAGGGTATGTAATCACTCCGTCCGGCTACTTCCATCCATCCTGCGTCCGACGGCTGGCGAAAGGAGAAACTCTGCTGGCCAACGGACGTGTCATCCAACATGCGAATGGAGCTCTCGAGAACATTCCGGCTTGCAATTATCCGCGTTACACAGCCAGCGGAGAGCTTGTAGCCGCTGGCGCCGCAAGGGTAGAGCCCCCGTCGATCAGCCACAGCTGGATTGTAGACGCAAATACCACCACGAGTACCTCGTACGGCGAACTTGTCGCAACCTGGATCGTGCCGCCGGCGCCGTCTTCCCACGACGGCCAGACCGTGTATTTTTTCCCCGGCTTCGAGGACGACGACGACGAAGTGAGCATTATTCAGCCTGTGCTGGGGTGGAACGCCGATTTTAACGATGCCTGGGGTATTGCCAGCTGGAACTGCTGCCCCAGTGGCACTACAGTGGAGAGTTCGCCCGTGAGTGTCAGCTCGGGCGATACCATCCTTGGCACGACGGAGTCCACCTGCAGCGCGGGAACGCTGACCTGCGCTACGTGGAACATCACAACCGACGATGTGTCCTCGGGTAAGAGCACAACGCTGAGCAACAGCCCAAACGAAGGGCAGACTTTCAATTGGGCGTTCGCCGGCGCGTTGGAGGTCTATTCCATTTCCCAGTGTAGCGATTACCCCCCGAATGGCTCACTCACGTTCTCGGATATAGCGCTATATGACTATAACTTCGACTTGATCTCTAGTCCGGGTTGGTCGATAGGTAATTACTCCTCAGGCCTCACGCCACAGTGCAACTATGGTGGACAAACGGCGGCGACACAAGTGACGCTCGACTATGGCTCCCTTACGTCTCAGACGATCACGTTCACGACGAATGCTCCGTCGAGTGAGGTCTACCAGGGCACCTTCAACGTGGCGGCCACAGCCAGCTCAGGCCTGACGGTAGCGTTTACCGCGTCGGGGAGCTGCAGTGTCGTCGACCACGGCAACGGGAGTGCGACCTACACCATGACCAGCGGCAGCGGAACGTGCTCGGTAACCGCAAACCAGGCCGGCAACAGCACCTACGCAGCCGCGCCAACGGTAACGCAGACCACGACCGCGATTCTGGCCTCGCAGACCATCACATTCACCACAAACGCTCCGGCGAGTGCGGTCTACAACTCCCACTTCACGGTAGCGGCCACAGCCAGCTCCGGGCTGGCAGTAACGTTTACCAGTTCCGGGGGCTGCAGCAACTCGGGTGCAACCTTCACGATGACCAGCGGCACGGGCAGTTGCTCGGTCATTGCGAACCAGGCGGGCAACAGCAACTACACGGCCGCGCCAACCATCACGCAGACCACGACCGCGACACCATCCAGCCAGACGATCTCGATCACCACGAACGCTCCGGCGAGCGCAGTCTATAACAGTCAATTCACGGTAGCGGCCACGGCCAGTTCGAGCTTGACGGTAACGTTCACCAGTTCAGGCTCCTGCACCAACTTGGGCGCGACCTACACCATGACCAGCGGCACCGGAGCGTGCTCGGTGATCGCGAACCAAGCGGGGAACGCCAACTATTCGGCTGCGCCAACGGTCACGCAGACGACTACCGCAGCCAAGGCCAGCCAGACGATCTCGTTCACCACGAACGGCCCGTCCAGCGCGGCTTACGGCAGCAACTTCACGGTCGCGGCCACGGGTGGCGCAAGCGGCAATGCTGTGGTATTCACCAGCGCCGGGCCTTGCACCAACTCGGGCGCGACTTACACCATGACCAGCGGCACTGGCAGTTGCTCGGTGATGGCAAACCAGGCGGGCAACACCAACTATGCGGCTGCGACTCAGGTCACGGAGACGACGAGCGCGTCGCCGGCTAGCCAGGCGATCACGTTCACCACGCCGGCTCCGGCGAGCGCGGAATATGGGAACCAGTTCACAGTGGCGGCCACGGGCGGCGCAAGCAGCAACCCGGTGACTTTCACAGCCGCAGGATCGTGTAGCACGGGTGGTGGATCTGGCAGTGCGACTTACACCATGACCAACGGCGTGGGTACCTGCTCGGTGATCGCGAATCAGGCCGGGAACACGAACTACGCAGCGGCGGCTCAGGTGACTGAGACGACGTCGGCGACTCTGGCAAATGCTAGCGTAGGCGTAGGTTCCAGTCTGAATCCGTCAGTCTCCGGCCAGTCGGTGACATTCACGGCGATGATCACGAGCGACACCGGGGCGGTCAAGGGACGCAACGGAGCGGCGCGCAGAAACGGCGCGAAACCTCAAACCGTAACCGGCAACGTGACCTGGAGCTCGAATACGGGCTGCGGCACGACCCCGGTAACGGACGGCTATCCAGGAACGACGACGTGTACGACGTCGGGCCTCGCAGTGGGGACCGACACGATCACGGCGAACTACTCCGGTGACATCAACCACGGCGGTGGCACGGGCACGTTAAGCGGCGGCCAGATTGTTAACCAGGCGGGCGCAACCACAACGGTTGCTTCCAGCCTGAATCCTGCGATCTATGGCCAGGCTGTCAGCTTCACTGCGAACGTAATGGCGGGTACGGGGACTCCGACTGGAACGGTGCAGTTCAATATCGATGGCGGCGTTTTCGGTTCGCCGGTGACGCTGGTATCGGGTGCAGCCAACTCGGGCAGCATCTCGACGCTGACGGTGGGAGCGCACACGGTCACGGCAGTGTACTCGGGCGACTCGAATTTTCCTGCCAACACGGGCGCGCTGGGCGGAGGAGAGGTCGTCAACCCGGCGAGCGCGGGCATCAGAGTTGCCACCAGCGGGAGCCCGTCCCTCTACGGGCAATCGGTGACGTTCACGGCGACCATCAGTGGCCAGTACGGGCAGGCGCGGCGTAACGGACGTCCGAAACCTGAAACCGTAACCGGCAACGTAACGTGGAGCGCTAACACGGGCTGCGGCACGACAGCAGTCGCGTCAGGCAATCCGGGAACGGCGACCTGTACGACTTCGAGCCTCGCAGTGGGGACCGACACGATCACGGCGAACTACTCCGGTGACAGCAACCACAGCGGCGGCACGGCTACGTTGAGCGGTGGCCAAGTAGTCAATCAGGCGAGCCAGACGATCACGTTCACGACGAACGCTCCGTCAAGCGCAGCCTACAACAGCAGCTTCACGGTCGTGGCGACGGCTAGCTCCGGCTTGGCAGTTGCCTACACCAGCGCGGGCTCGTGCTCAAACTCGGGCGCGACCTACACGATGACGAGCGGCACAGGGACCTGCTTCGTGATCGCCAACCAGACGGGCAACGCCGGATATGCGGCGGCCCCGCAAGTGACGGAGGACGTGAACGCGACTCCGGCCACGCAAACGATTACGATCACAGTGCCCGCCCCTCCAACTGCCACCGACAAGAGCAGCTTTACGGTGGCAGCAAGCGCCAGTTCCGGTTTGCCGGTCACATACGCTGCCGGTGGTGCGTGCACCGTCTCGGGTGCGACGTATACAATCAGCAAGAGCAGCGGGACTTGCACGGGAACGCTGACGCAGGCGGGCAGCGCGAACTACGCGGCTGCGACGCCGGTACTCGAAACCACAACGGTAGCAGCGGCGATTGCGCCGACGGTAAGCGTAACCGCGCCCGCCACTGCGTATTACCAGTCCACGTTCACTCCAGTAGCAACGACGAACGCCAGCACGACCGCGGTCATCACGGTCGCGCCGGTCACGGTCTGCACGATCAGCGGCGGCGTTGTCACGATGGCGAGCGGTACTGGGACGTGTACGGTGACGGCAAAGTGGGCAGCGGACGACGTGTATAAGGCAGCCACAGCCACGGCGAAAACAACTGCGGAGAAGGTAGCTAGCGGACTCACCTGGGCCACGCCGGCGCCGATAACCCACGGAACGTTGCTGAGTTCAGTCCAACTGGACGCGACCGCCAATGTTTCTGGCACGTTCGTATATTCACCGGCGGCAGGGACAGAGCCAAAAGTTCCGACGCCACCGGCGACCTGCGACACGTTGAAGGTCACGTTTACGCCGGCTCAAACCGCGGACTACACCAAGCAGACAGCTACGGTGTGTCTGGTGGTGACCCCGTAAGGAGTGAGATCGGCGGCGGACTTCCGCAATCGGTACACTCTCGAACGCTAACGACTGCGGCCCAGGGCAACCCGGACCGCAACTTTTTTTTGTGCCTTATATACAGCTGATTGGGGTCGGCTTGTGCGGCCGCCCGCTTAATGTCATCACAGGCCAGTGTGATGCCTGTACATCCATACGGTGATGCAACGCACAGCGGCTTGAGACTGGTCGCGCTTATCTAGTAAGGGTTCCTTTCGTCGGCATGGGCAGAAGAGTTCGGGCTTCACGACGATCGCGGACAACTTCTCATGAATGCTTTCAAAGATGCGGGACATCTCTTCCGATTGGCAGGAGTGTTCGCTGCCGGCGTGCTCCTGTTCCTCGTGATTCGGGGGTTCTTGGTCCCAAAAAGTTTTGGGGAGTACGGCCACTATCGCGGCAACGCGCTGTCCGAGATCGCGGCCCGGCCGGTAAATTTCGCCGGCCATGAGACCTGCGAGACCTGCCATGCCGACGTGCTCGACAAGAAAAAAGACGGCAAGCACGCGCACGTGAATTGCGAAGCTTGCCATGGCCCCTTGGCGAAACACGCGGACGATCCAGGCTCCGTGACCCCCGCCAAACTCGACACGGCCATACTCTGCGTGCGCTGCCATGAGGCCAACGCGGCAAAGCCCAAGAGCTTCCCGCAAGTTGTCTCCGCCGACCATTCCAACGGCCTTCCCTGTGATACGTGCCATCAGCCCCACAGTCCGGCTATCGGCACAGAAGGCGCGAAATGAACCTTACTCGGCGACACATGCTGCTCCTGTTACCCGCGGCCGGCGCGGCCTGGAAATACGTTCTGGCGGGGACCCCGGAAGCTGCGCCGAATTACAAACTGACCGAGCATTGGTGGGGCATGTTAATCGATCTCACCAAGTGCATCGGTTGCGGCAACTGCGTTCGCGGCTGCCAGGCGGAAAACGAAGTCCCCGATGGATATTTCCGGACGTGGGTGGAGCGCTATCACGTCACCGACTACGATATTGAAAATCCCCAAGTCGATTCTCCCGACGGTGGCAAGAAAGGGTTCCCTCCGGCCAAGGATCCTTCCGGCAAGAACTTCTTCGTTCCCAAGCTGTGCAACCACTGCGCCGACTCACCCTGTACGCAGGTGTGTCCGGTAGGCGCGACCTTTATCAGTCCCGATGGTGTGGTGCTGGTCGACAAGACGTATTGCCTGGGTTGCCGTTACTGTGTGCAAGCCTGCCCATACGGCTGCCGCTTTATCAATCCCAAGACCAATACCGCCGAGAAGTGCACGCTTTGCTATCACCGGATCACCAAGGGGCTCACCACCGCGTGTTGTGAGAGCTGCCCGACCGGCGCACGCCAACTCGCGGACTTGAAGGATCCCAAAGATCCTATTCACGAGTTCCTGAAGACGCACAGCGTGCAGGTGCTCAAGCCTTACATGGCGACTCACGCGAAGGTTTTCTATAACGGCCTGGATGGTTCCGTGCGATGACCCGACCGATGAAGATTCGTGTGGCGAGCCGTGCCGTGAGTGATTGCAAGCTGAGAGAGGAAGCGCATGCAGGGTGTTGAAGGCTTCATGTATCCCAACGAAGTCGAGCTGCAATGGAGCGTGCTCATTGTTTTGTACCCGTTCCTGACCGGTTTGGTGGCCGGCGCATTCATTCTCGCTTCGCTGGAGCGTGTGTTCAACGTAGAGGCCGTGAAGCCCACCTATCGGCTAGCTCTGTTGACCGCGCTTGCGTTCCTGCTGATCGCGCCCCTACCCCTTCAGCTTCACCTCGGGCACCCGGAACGCTCGTTTGAAATGTACCTGACCCCTCATCGCACGTCGGCCATGGCGATGTTCGGTTTCGTGTATCTGTGGTACCTGATGGCGGTCCTTGTACTGGAAATCTGGCTGGACTACCGGCGCGATATCGTCGTGCTTTCTCAATCCACAACCGGTTTCAAACGCCTGATCTATCGGGCCATGACTCTCGGGTCCAGCAACATCAGTGAGCACGCGCTTCATGTCGATGATCGCGTCGGATGGCTGATTACGTTGATCGGAATTCCCTCTGCCTTTTTGCTGCATGGTTACGTTGGATTCATATTTGGCTCGATCAAAGCCAATCCCTGGTGGTCAACGCCGCTGATGCCGGTGGTATTTATCTTTTCTGCGATGGTTTCGGGAATCGCGACCGTGATGCTGTTGTACATGTTTCTCACGTGGTCCCGCAAACAAACTATCGACATGCGTTGCGTGGATACGATCGCGCGCTATCTTTTCTACACTTTCATCATCGATTTCAGTCTCGAAATGCTCGACTTGATCCATCGCATCTATGAATCGGACGAATCGTTCCGCAGTCTCGACTTCATGGTGCACACCAAGCTCTACATGTCTCATATCGTGGTGCAGATCATTTGTGGGACGATCACTCCGATTGTCTTGCTGGGCGCAACGCAAGTGTTAAGACTCGCAGAGAATGCTCGCAAACGCATTTACGGCCTCGCCGGATGCTTGACCTTGGTCGGGATCTTTGCCATGCGCTGGAATGTCGTGATCGGCGGGCAGCTTTTTTCAAAAAGCTTTCTTGGCTACACAACATACAAGATGGGCCTGGTAACACGGGAAGGTCTGCTCACGGCCGTTGTGCTGACCGTGTTGCCGTTGGTGATTCTCTGGGGGCTGGTGAAGCTGCTGCCACCCTGGCCGGAGAGCCACTCGGGTTCCGTCCCCGACGCTATGCCCACGCGGTAAGTTTCAATCAGTATTCGTTGCCAGCCTCAAAGCGATGGAGATTATGGACGATCTTCTGGACGCTTTAGCACGGCTCGATGCACGTATCGAAACCCTGGAGCGCCGGATCTCGGACCTGGAGGGGCGACCTCTAGCAGTGGCTCCGCTCGCTGTGCCGGCCACGATTTCAGAGAACGAGGTGCGTGCCGCTGAAGAGTTTGCTCTTCCGCAAGCGGAAGGAGCCTTTTCCGTCGTGGGCAAGGCCATGCTCGGAATTGCGGGCGCCTACCTCCTGCGCCACGCACTCGAGTCCGGTTCATTTCCGAAGTTCGCGGTGGTCGTCCTTGCGCTCGCATATGCGGGGACGTGGCTTGTGTGGGCAGCGCGAACCAAAACGGAAGCTCACTTTTCGCGGGTTGCATACGCCGCCACCGCGGCATTGATCCTGACACCGATGCTGGCCGAACTTACTTTGCGTTTCCAGGTTTTGCCAGGCTCGGTAACCGCAGGATTACTAAGCGCGTTTGCGGTTGGGGCATCTGCCCTGGCCTGGAAGCGCAATCTCGTGCCGGTGGTCTGGGTCGTTGTAGGCGCGGCCGTGCTCACCGCACTCGCCTTGCTGATTGTCTCTCGTGATCTTGTGCCGTACACTGCGGCGCTTCTCGCCATGGCCGCCACCGGCGAGTTTGCGGCGGCCGGCGACCGCTGGCCTTCCCTCCGTTTCCTCGTGCCGCCGGCAGTCGACATTGCGGTTTTGATTCTGGTCTATATTCATTCCCTGCCGGAAAGTTCTCGGTTGGACTACATCGCAGTTCCGACGCCCGTGCTGCTCGCGCTGCCGTCTCTTCTGTTTCTGATTTATGGGGCGAGCGTCGCTTACCGCACCGTGCTTCTTCGCCGGCGGGTAACCATTTTCGAAATCGCGCAAGCCGTCATCGCTTTCCTGCTGGCTGGCATTAGCTGGCTTTGGTTCGTGCCCGGCGCGGGCCCTGTCGTGCTCGGCGTTTTCTGCTGGTTTCTTTCCGCCGCATGCTATACGGCGGCCTTTGCCTCTTTCGACCGCATCGCGGAGCAGCGCAACTATCACGTGTACTCGACGTGGAGCGTCGGCCTTGTTCTGGCGGGCAGCTTCCTCGTGCTCCCGCCGGCAGTGCTGGTGTTGTTCTTAAGCGTGGTCTCACTTGTTGCCACTCTGGTGGGTGTGCGGATGGCCCGTCTGACGCCCGAGTTCCATGGCTTGGTCTATTTGGCAGGGGCCGCGTTTGCATCCAGCCTGCTAGCCTATGGCGCACGAGCGCTGGCGGGGACCTTCCCCAGCGCCCCAGGCTGGAGGGTCTGGATCGTCGCCGTTGCCGCTCTTCTCTGCTACGCCCTTGGTGGACGATTCCAAGGACAACGCTGGAACCACCGTCTTCTTCGGCTGCTGTCCGCGGTTCTCGCCGTTAGCGCGGTCGCCACATTTCTAGTTTCTGGTTTGGTCTGGCTGGCAGCGATCGGCATGACTCCGGGCGCATCTCATGTCGCCCTCATCCGCACTCTCATTACCTGCTCCCTCGCTCTCGCCCTCGCTTATAGCGGCTCCCGCTGGCGCCGCATCGAACTGGTCTGGACTGCCTACGGCACCCTGGTCTTCGTCACCGCCAAGTTGCTTTTCGACGATCTACCCCACGGCCATTCCGGATCGATCGCCATTTCAATTTCTCTTTATGCGATGGCCTTGATTATCGTTCCTCGGCTAGCGCGCCCCGGCCGCACCGCTGGTAATGGGCCACCGAGAACAGTGGTAAAAGCTAGCTCTTGAAAGCAATAACGGGCTCGGAGATTGTACGTTTCTTGCCGATCGCGTATCCCGGAAATTTTTCTCCCTGGTGCTGCCAATTTGGCAAACTGCATCACCATCCGGAATATGAACAGGAGTCGGGCTACAATGGGTGCAAGTTGTTCGCCTTGGAGCCACGCCATGCGCACATGCACGTTGATCTTTAGCCTGCTCCCGTTGTTTCCACTTCTTGGCTGGACGCAAGAAACCAAATCCGCTCCAAAAACCTCTTACAGCCCCATCCCCGTGGCCGACGCCAGCCGACCGAACCCTGTCAAGTCCACGCCAGAGTCCATCGCCCAGGGGAAAAAGATCTACGCCTACGATTGTGCCCAGTGTCATGGAACCAGCGGCGACGGCAAAACCGAGGCCGGCAAGAACATAAAGACCCCCGACTTTACAGACCCCGCCTTTGTCAAAGACCACTCCGACGGTGAACTTTTCTACGTCATTAAGAACGGCCGCGGGGCCATGCCTCCCGAGGGCGACCGCGTTAGGCCCGACGAGCTTTGGGACCTCGTCAACTATGTTCGCTCCCTGGCGAAGAGGAAGGCCTCCGCTGAGGAAAAGCCGAGGCTGGGCATGCCGGCGAAAAACGGGATCCTGAAACAGATTGTCCGGGGTCCGGTTTTCCTGGACGATTATCACCACATGTGTGATCAGGTTCGTGGGCAGCGGAGTTGAACTGCTCACCGCACCACATCCGATCAGGCCTACGACCTCCCCCGATCCTCACCCTCCCCTGCTACGCCGCTCAGAACCAAGAGCCTGGCGCTTCTGTGTTGCTACTGCCGCACTGAACTGAGTGAATCCCAGATGTTTGAACTCAGAGGCTGGGTTGCCTGTGAAGGGTGCGTACGGAATTATTACCGCAATCGCCCCAACGAAGTTGAGTCTCAACTACAAACAAGGCAAAGGAATGCTCTTGTTTGGCTCGCACTTAATCGAAAGTCCTTGGGGAAACAGGCGGCAAAGAGCAAAGCGCGGCAATAGCAACGCCTGATTTTTAGTCCACTACCCAATGTTCTGATTCGAATTACGCGGGATCGTTACGCAAAGGTTACCAATGGCAAGGCCGTCAGGTTCTGCTACACTTTTCTTAATAGTGACAGATCGGCGGTAAGCAATGGACGGGCCGATATGCTGCGGTGAATGTCAACTGGCTCATTCGCTCAGGAACAAACTAGGCATCATCCTGTGGACGTGTGATGTGCTTTCCAAAGGTGTAACCGATCCAGAAGTTTTAGCTCGCCTACGAACGATCCATGGGATCGCGGACGCAATGGTCGATGAAATCAACAAGCCCTTGAGTCGAGGCACAGGCGTGTAGACCTTTTTGAAGGTATAACCAAGGGCGTTTCACTTGGGGTGCTCGGATGATCGAGTGCCATTTTCGCGACGCAAACCATTCCCGGGTTAAGCTCATCACCATCGTTCGATTGTCTGCGCCTTAGCTTTCCCTAGTTCATCATCCAATGAGATATGAAAGACGGCGCAATCCCTTGAATGTTGCCGAGCATCCACAAGTGACGGAGAGATCCTCTTTCCGTTACCTTAGTTACCTGTAGCTTCCTCTGTTCTTCTCTGTACTCTTAAACTTGGAACCTTAACCTTGTGCGGCGACTGATTACGGTCTCGGTATGGCTATTACTCTTCGGCACAACGATGGCCTTAACCATGCTTGCCCAAGAAACGCAAGTTGAAAACACCCGCAAGATCGTTAGCAGAGCAATTCCAGTCTATCCGGAACTGGCACGCAGGATGAACTTGGAGGGTAACGTCAGGCTTCTAGTCACGGTCGCCCCCAATGGAATTGTGAAATCCGTGCACACTATCGGCGGCAACCCTGTGTTGGTGAAGGCTGCCGAGGATTCGGTCTACAAGTACCGCTGGATTCCAGCCAACGAGGAATCCAAGGAGCTGGTAGAGATGAGATTCCACCGAGGGCAGCCGTGACCTGCTCCGGTTCGCGCAGTATTTCGCCGGGACGCACGGGCCTTTCTTCTTCCCAGCCCTTGAAGATTTTAGCGGTTGATGATTCGGTCGTTTCTCGCAAACTGGTTGAACAGTCCCTCTCTGAGGAGCGGTACAGAGTTCTGTTCGCGAAGGATGGCCGCGAAGCCCTAGCTTTGTTCGCAGAACACCAGCCTGTTGTGGTCATTACGGATTGGGACATGCCGGACATAGGGGGTTTGGAACTATGCAGGCGTATACGTCGCGACTTTCAAGGCTTCTACTCTCATCTCATTCTGCTCTCCGGCAACACCGACAAAAAACACGTAGTAGAAGGGCTCGCTGCTGGGGCCGATGACTACCTGACGAAGCCCTTCCACCCGGGTGAGCTTGTGGCACGTGTCGACGTCGGCCGTAGGATCGTTGAGCTTCATCGCCAAATCCAAGCAAAGAATCGGCAGTTGGAAGAGCTGGCGTTGACCGATACCCTAACAGCGTTACCTAACCGTCGTGCGCTTGATGTTTGGGCACCCCGGCAACTAAGTGCAGCGGCTAGACATGGCTTTTCTGTCTGGGTGGTGATGGCTGACTTGGATTTGTTCAAGAAGGTCAACGACACCTTTGGACACGATGCGGGCGATACTGTGCTCAAGAGCTTCGCCAAAATCCTCATGGCGAATACACGCCAGTCCGACATCTGTGCTCGTTTGGGAGGAGAGGAATTTCTTTTAATGATCACCCACGCCAACAAGGAGGATGCGAAAATTGTTGTCGAAAGGATACGCAAGCAGTTCGAAAGTAAGAAGTTCACTTTTGAGAACAGCACTACTACCGTGACCGCCAGCTTTGGAATTGCAGGGTTCTGCGGGAGCAAGCCTCCTGACTTGAACGCCCTCGTGTCCCGTGCCGATACGGCTCTGTACGCAGCGAAGCGCAACGGACGCAACCGAGTAGAATTCGAACTAGACTCTGGAACCTGAAGTCATCGACCTTTCGCCGACAATTCTTGAGTTCTCAGATCGCAACGCCCGTCGTTTACTCGAGTTTTCGTACACGAATGATGGATGATAAGAACATCTGATCCGGGGGATTGACCCAGTCATTGTGTCTGAGGGATGTGGTCGCTAGATGATCCATCGGGAGGAGCGGGAGAAGCTGGTTTCTGACCCTAAACCGTTGCCATCAAGACGCTGAGCGATGAGTTGTAGAAGGGTCTCCACGCTGAGACCAGCATTCAAAAGCTGGATCATCTGTTCAACGCTAAATCCACCTTGCTCGCCAGCGATGGCGAGTTTGCTGACTGCCGTTAGTGTCGAGGGTCTTTCCATGCCTCACCGTCCTGACTTCGGATAGAGTCACACACTCGTCGCGGTCCGTCAGTGACCACCGTCACTCTGTTTGGAATTTGTAACGTAGGTAATATGGCCGTTTACGAACATCGTAAACCTGTGGCAGCATTGCCTAAGGGGAAAGGCTGGCATGACCGACCGCATTCGGTTCATCACCCATCAGGGCAAGCAGATTCTTCTCGTAGACCTATCAAACTGTTCGGCGGCTCAAGTCGAAGAGATTTTACGAGAAGTTCCCGGGGTTGTGGCTGTCTGTCCGCGAGGTTCAGTCCTGATATTTTCCGATTTCACGGGAGCATCCTTTGACGAGGAAGCGGTTCGGGTCATGAAGGAATCCGCTGTCTTTGACAAGCCTTACGTTAAGAAAACGGCATGGGTCGGAGCAGAGAACTTTCCTCGGGAGTACTCCAAGAGCTTGAGCAGCTTTTCTGGCCGCGAATTCCCCGTTTTTGAAACTCGCGACCAAGCTCTGGCATGGCTGGTAAGAGACTAAATACACGCTTGCGCCAAATGTTGAGAACCTTCGGGGAGATAAAGTTGGCTTGATGGCTCCCAGCCCAAGATTTGCCACGAACTTGTAATTGATAGGTTTTGTTCCC
Source organism: uncultured Acidobacteriaceae bacterium (assembly GCA_963791085.1). Lineage (GTDB taxonomy): Bacteria > Acidobacteriota > Terriglobia > Terriglobales > Acidobacteriaceae > Acidiflorens. Next base: position 1,130,793 of record CAWBQG010000002.1, read on the forward strand.
GCTCCTCGTGCTGGATCAGAGCGTCTACGGCATTCGCTCAATCTCTTCGCGGAGCTTGATCTCAAAGCGGGATAACGCATGTATGTGCCGCGTGTCAATGCCTTGATACGGATTCACAGTGACGTTGCTCGCAACATGAATCTCGGTGCTTGAAAGTTCTTTCCCATTGGCATCGTGCCGAACCAAATACGTTGCTACGCCCTGCGGCAATGCCAAGAAGCGCCCTTTGCGCTGTGCTTTCTGCGGTGAACTCATCGAGAACGATCTGTGCCCGGGTTTGGGGGCGGTGTCTGCGAGCCCGATGGTCGCAGCGCTGAGCGCGTTCCTTAGGCCGTCCTTAACAAGCTAGGAGCGTCAGGCACTTTGACGGACGTTGCCGTGGACAACCGCACCCCTGGAACGGGCAAAGTGCCTGCCACTACTCGGTCTTGCTCGGAGAGTGACGCTAAGAGTCGGGCGGCATCTATCCTTTATTCTTCTGAGCCAAGTGTCTATACGGCAGACACATGCCCAGGATTCATACGGCGCATCTGAGCTGCACCCGGATGAAGCAATCCGGCAAGTGAGACGGAGTCAAGGCGTTGGGTCTCATGATCGAGTTTGGTCTTTGCCATGCTACTCAATGAAAGGCGGTCTCATGAAGGCGGTGGTGGCAGGTTCATTGAGGTTGCTGCTCAGTTATCACCGGAATCTCCGTTGTGGCCGCCGATCAGTTGTATGCGGAAAAGTGCGCCCACTAGCACGCGGCTGATGGCAGTGGACACACCGGAGCCGCCAACAAGATGAAGGGTCGCGGACTTGCGTTCGAAGTCGGTACAGCGCCTGAGCGACGATGATCTCTTCGCCGCCACACACCGGGCTGTCGGGAGCGCAGATTCCTGACTTAATCAAATATGTTTGGACATTTGGTCAGAATCGGAAGTCAGTACCGTGATTCGGTTCCTAGCTGCTTGCGCCTATGTGAGGTAGCGTAGAATGGACTCCGCAGGGAAACCGCACTTAGTCATCTTCTTGGAAATCGCAGGAATACTGATCAAGGCCCGCTGCTCCCATTGCACAGACGTGGTTTTTGCGACGGGGAAGGATATTGGCACAACCGAAGAGCAGCACAACGAGCTAGAAAGCCTGTTCCGTGAACATTTCCGCAAGGTCCACATGCACGAGAACGCCCACAGCCATGCGGGAAAGACTAAGAGACTGGCCGCTGCTTCCGGGGTGCTGTGCAACAACAGAACCGAGCCGTCCTCTCAGGCAACACCGGGCAAGCGAAGATTGCCGAGACACGGACTCCTTTGATGGTGATGCCGGTTAACCACCGGTTTTCGCCGTTTGCACAACAGGGCCGTACTTCGCAAAGAAGGCCCGATCATGGGCAACAGCGTTCAGAATAACCGTCGCGAATACGCCCGCGCAAAACTGAGTGTACCGGTCGAGATACATACCGAAGCGTGCGGCAGCCCTATTCGGGGAACTACTGCCGATCTGAGTTTGGGCGGCTGTTACATCGAGACGGTTTTCCCATTCCCCATTGGGACCAATTTGGATTTGCAGCTTTCCCTCGAAACCATCGTCTTGATCGCCGCCACCGTGGTTACCTGCGATCCGCTAGTGGGAAATGGGATAAAGTTCATCAGGATGCTCCCCGAGGATCGCGAGGCGCTCAAAGCGTTTCTGGAAGCTGCTCAGCAAGCCCAAGAGTGACGCGTTTTCGCAGTCCGAATCTGCCCTCGTAAGCGTGGTTGGCAGAGAACAAATCAAAATCTCTGCAGGAGGCAATGTATGAGCACAATGAGTCTCTTCATTGTGGTGGTGATCTCTGCGCTGTCGTTCACAGTATCAGCGGCATACACCGTCTCATCGCAGCTCTTTCTTCAATAGTGCAATTTGCCCGGCGTGGTACACCGCGTGCAGCGTCGTGCTTTGAAAGAGTCGGTAGAACTTGTACGGCCTGCCTGGTACCGTCACTTCCAGGCGCGGGTCGCCGAATCCCTTGATCGCTTCAACCAACTTCAGGTGGTTCGCAAACAACGACCGCACTGCTTGTTGCCACGCCTGATGGTCCTGGTCGGTAACAGGCGGGAAATCCTGTTCCCGGGGCATATCCGGCCACGCGGGTATTGAGGTCCCTTGCACGGCCCCGTAAGCAAATTTACACCAGGCTTCCACATGAAGAACCAGTTCCCAGATGGAATGGGCAGAAGGAATCGGATGCGAAAGAGCCTGTTCGAACGTGACGCCTGTAAGGATCTTTTGCACAGAGTCCCCGTACCATGCTTCTCCATTGAGAGTGGAGGACAGTTCATCAGCGATGTGCTTGCATTCCGTGTTCATAAGAAATAACGATTGGGAAAAGCATGCTCCCCGTTAGGCCGCATTGCAAGAATTAGTCGGCGAGAACCAGAAAAGCAACCATCAATGTCCAAGAGGGCCGCCCGAACCGCATCCATCAGCGACGCGAAAAGATGCGCGGTCGACAGCGGCAGATAGGAGAACACCCGACCCCAATCGTTCTCGGTTCCGCACTAGTTAGTAGCTTTACCGTTGCGGGACCGGCTCGGCCTCAAGCGTCCGCACCAGCCAGGGGATTATGACCTCTTTGAAGATGCGCGGATCCGGCCATATTTTGACCTGCCGGCCCAAGTGACCGCCCGATGGGTTGATCCAAGCCATTTTCGGCGTGTCGCCCTTGTCCAGTAGCAAATAAATGTCGGAGATCGGGACCTGCGTGTCCAGCACGCCCGCGAGAACGAGCATGGGTGCCATCGGCTTTCCAAGCAGGCCTTGTTGAACAAGCGACATCCTGGGCAGAACGTCGGCCAGTTCATCGACCGTCTTCACGTTGTCGAAAATCGCCATCAGCGCCGGCACTTGATCGAAGAGGTATTCGCGATTGCCGAGCAGGTCGTTCATCAGAAAATCTTTCTGGAAAAACATATCGGTTGGTGGAGACTGGGCACTCGCTCCTTTCAGGCGCGCTCGCTCCACAATCGCCATTTTCGTTGCCCAATAGGCGCCCCAGCTTACGCCGTGCATAGCGACCCGGTCCTTATCAATCTCTGAACGCGTTGCGATGTAGTCGAGGACGCGCGAAAGCATGCGCTCGGAATTTTCACTGACCTTGATCGGGCTCTGGCCCGTGCCCGGGCCATCCACCGCGAGAAAGCCGATGCCATAGGGAAGAATCGCGCTGAAACTTTCCGACAAATCTTCTTTGCGACTGTCGAGCCCATTGACGGCGAGCACCAGCGGCACAGGACCAGACGCAGTTTTCGGCAGTCGTAGATAGCCGATGATTTCTTTTCCTTCGAAGGGAATCTTCACGATCTCAAGCGGCGGATCCCAGAATTTTGCATGAGCAAGAAAGGCCTCGATGGCTTTTTCGTAGGACCGCTGCTTGCCGGGCGAGGCCGGAATCGGCCAGCGTCCAAACGAATAGAGCCGCCAGGCGCGGATGTAATCGGCGTTTGCCTTCGCGGCATCAGTCTTCTCGAGCGACTTCGCCTCGTTCATGTAGCGGTCGGCAACACCCATGAAAGCGGCCGCCCACTCGTCCTTGTCTCGCGTGCGAATCGAGGCGAGGGCTTCTTTCACATCGCCCGGATCGAGCCCGATCAGCGGATACATTCCATTTTCGGCTCGATGAATGGCCTCAGCCTTGATTTCGTCAAGGGTGCGTTCCGACCGAGCCTGCTCTTCGCCAAGCAGCGGCGGGCCGAGAAGCGCAGTCAGCGCCAACGTCACTAGGATTCGAATGACTGCCGGGCAACGGCTTGAAACGTCTGTCATGGGAAACTTCCTTTCAAGAAGTGGGGCCGGAAGGGAATCCGGCCCCGCCGCTGGAGGAGGGCGGCTTGTTAGAACGTAATTTTCAAACCCAGTTGGACTGCCCGGCTGCCACCTGACCCGATGACAGGATTGGCGGCCGCCACGTCGGGCGTTGCGCATCCGCATCCGAACGCGCCCGCTGAAGGATCGTTCAGCCCGAAGCCATTTTGTCCGCCGTAAGGGTTGGCGAAGTTGGGATGATTGAAGATGTTGAAAAACTCGGCGCGTCCCTGAAAGCCAAAGCGCTCACGCCACTTGAAATTCTTCGATAACGAGAAGTCGAGATTGCGGAAACCCGAATCCCTGAAGGTGTTTCGACCCATGCTGCCAAACGTACCCAGCGCCGGGGGTGTCATTGCCGATTTGCCTTTTTGATAACAGCCGAACGCTTCCAGTGACGTCATCAACAGGGCCGTTGTCGCTTGCGACGAGCACAGGGGATTGTTGACCGCATAAGTGGGGTCTTGCGGGCTCGAAGGTATCCCGGGGAGGAAAAAGGGGATCCCCGAGGGGCCGGATGTGAAATCGCTTGGATTGCCGACAAAGTTCCACCGGTCCGGGCTAGACGCTGGTGGACTCACGGGCAATGGGCCGGTACCGCTGACGTCGGTGCCAAGATCCATCGGTCCCCAGGGTTGCGCACTCGACAACGTCACGATGGAATTGATCTGCCAGCCTTCAAGCATTTGCCCATACCCCTTCGTTCCGGGGATCAGATAGGTCAACGAAAGAGTCAAGCGATGGCGCACGTCAAAGTCGCTGCTGGCATACTCCCGCGTGGGATGGGTCGCGTCCTGGGGCAAGCCGTATCCATAGCCGAAATCCCAGTTCGCGCTCACATCGTCGAGGGCGTGCGAATAGGTATAACCGGCCACCATACTGAGCCCGTGAAAGTTGCGCGCATTCAGAGTCGTTTGGAGTCCGTTGTAGTTGGACTTGTAAACATTTCCCATTTGGAAGATGTTGCTGAGGTAAGGGAATGTCCCGTTGAAAGGTCTGGCTGCCTGCTCAGCTACCGGGTCGGTGCCGCCCACACAGGCACCAGGACTCCCCCCAGCAATCGCGGCTTGGCACGCGGAAATTGCCGCGCTTGTCCATCCTGATCCTACCGCCGGCTGGTTGATATCGCGAATCCCGACCAGATTGGCACCGTGATTTCCTACGTAAGCAGCCTCCAAAGAAAGGTTCGGCGTGAATGCGTGCTGCACACTGAAGGTCCAGCTATACACGTAGGGTGTTGTGATATTGCGGTCGACGCTCATGATCGGGCAGGCCGGGGCCGCCCCGCCACATTGCAGCGCACTGGGGCTGACATTGCCGAACAGTGGTCCGCTGTCCCACGGATTGGCCACCGCCGGAGTTATGTTCCCGACTTGGATTGTGCCCGGACCAGCGACGCCATTGAGCGTAGCTCCTGTAGGCACGCTGCCCAGCCCAAAGCTGTTGTTGAACGCCAGGAATGTTTCCCAGTTAACGGCCTCATACGTCACCCCACCTCCACCTCGAATCACCGTTCGGCCATTGCCCGACAGGTCCCAAGCAAACCCGGCACGAGGTGCGAAGTTCTTGTGATTTCCGTTATACGGCGCACTTACTTGATGGCCGACCTGGACCAGACCCAGGGTCGGATCGAAATTGCCCAACTGGTTGTGACTATCTTCAACCACCGTATTCAGTTCATAGCGCAAGCCGAAGTTGATCGTCAGGCTCCTCATGACACGGTAGTCGTCCTGTACAAACGCGGCGTACGACCAGTTGTGGACCTGGCGTCTCGGGTCTCCGACCAGGATGGACCCGCCACCGGGATTGCCGGCAAAGAAGTCCTCCAGCGGGGTCGAGCCGCTCGTGATTTGTGGCGTGCCCCCACCGACAAAGTTCACGCTGCCGCGGACATTGCCCATGGCGCCACCGGTGAAGGCGTCACGGTGAACCTCGCCGCCGAACTTGAGCGCATGTTGGCCGCGGGTATACGCCAAATGATCCACGAACTGGCTTCGTGTGTCGGGACCTTGCAGCTTGGGCCACTTGAATCCGCCCAGACCCTGGAATTCGCCGAGAAACCCGATCCTCGGCAATCCACCGTAGAGTGGCCCTGATGGAACATTTGTGACCAAGCCATAGTCGGTTACCGGGACGCTGTTGTCGGCGGTATACGTCGGCTGATTCAGGCGGTTGTATCCAAATCTGGCTTCATTGACCCACTTCGCATTGGGTACGTACGCCCAATTTATCCCCAACACTTGCGCCCGCGTGTGGATCAGGGTCAGCCACTTGGTTTGCAACTCCGGAAAATCCTCGACTGTTCCCGAGTTGTTCCCGAAGAAGTACATGCCGCCGAGCGTGTTCTTATCGTTGAGGTGGTAATCAACCTTTGCAATCATGTTGTCGGAGCTGACGGTGTTCGGGAAGCCGTTCACTACCGTGGTTGGACCGTTCGGATTGGTGCCGTTGTTCGTCGGGAAGCCTGTGCCGTTACAGGTAATGGGCGGTCCCACACTGCAGCCGGAGATAATCAGGCTGGCGGGGCTGATTGTCACGGTGGCTGCCTGGAGAGCCGCGATCGCGTCCGGAATGCTGTTGGTCGGATCTCCACCCAACGTTACGGTCGCAGGACTGCTGATCTGGAATGAATTCCCCACGGTGTACCGCTGACCCTCATATCCCCCGAAGAAGAAGACCTTGTCCTTGATGATCGGTCCGCCTACCGTGCCGCCGAACTGCTCCAGTTGCCGGGGGTTCTTTGGCCCCGATGCGTCGGTGTTGAAATAGTTGCGGGCGTCGAGCGGAGTGTCGCGCCCGAAAGCATATGCGCTTCCGTGAAGACTGTTTGTTCCCGACTTCAGGCCCACGTTCACAATCGCGCCCGGCTTCCAGCCGTATTCGGCCGGTGGGTTCTGTTGCACGTTGAACTCCTGGATCGAGTCGACGGGCAAAATGGTGGCCGAATCTCCGGCGATTCCGGCGCCATTAATGATGTTCTGTCCTGAGAACGGTTCGCTGTTGAACAGGCCCTCGACGAGATAGGCGTTGTCCTCGGCGCGCAGTCCGTTGGCGCTCGTGGTCGAGAACCCCCCGCCCGGATAACGCGTAACACCCGGACGCAACTGGAGAAGATTCTCGTAGTTTCGGCCGTTGAGCGGAAGATCGTTAATCTCCTTGTTGCTGAGCGTGCCGCCCAATACCGACGAGGTCGTATTCACAAGCGGAGCGTCGGCGGTAACGACCACCATTTCTTTGACGTCGCCGGGGCTGAGTTCTATCTCGACAGCCACGTCGGTAGCCACCTCGATCTGAATGCCGCGCCGCTCAACTGTCTTGAAGCCTTTGGCTTCGACACGGACGGAATAGATTCCCGGCTGCAGGTTCGAGACAACGTAGCCTCCCGAATTATCGGAGGTGGCAGTGCGCGCCGTGCCGCGTTGCACGTCAGTAACGGTGAGCGTCGCGCCGGCCACCGCCGCCCCACTCTGATCATGGACGTTTCCGATAATGCGGCCAGTAGTGGTTTGAGAAATCGAAGGAACCGTGACGGCGAGCAACAGGCAGGCCAATAGCAGAGCCCGAACGGCTTTCATGCGACCAAGCATTACGACCTCCAAAGAAGATGTAGCCTTTTTTGTCCCACATCCATGATCTTTTTGGAAAAAACTGGGCGATGGAATGTATAGCCTTGACGCGGCCCACCCGTCAAGTAGTATTGTGGTCCGACCACCAGACAGTACGAGCCTGTCTCTTCGCGGGTTCAGTCGGAACAGCTTTACGATATTGGGCACACAAAACGGCCCCCTTATGAAAAACTCGCGTACGGTCCAGCCGTGAAAGCGTATGGTATAGTGGTACGACCTCAAGACCTTTGATGTTTGTTCGATAACCGGAGACTGAGGGCCCCCATGGCAAATGAACAAGCCGATTCGCTGGCGCCGAAGCCCGTCTACCGGACGGTGAGGACGTCCCGGCTCTTCGAACAGATTGTGCAGCAAGTGGAAGACACCATCCTGAGCGGGCAGCTGAAGCCCGGCGATCAACTGCCGGCCGAACGCGATCTGGCACAACGTTTCGGTGTGAGTCGGACCGCAGTTCGTGAGGCAGTGAAGACGCTACGCGAGAAAGGCTTGCTAGAGGCCTATTCGGGGCGCGGCACGTTTGTCACCAACGGAACTTCCCAGGCCATTCGCCAGTCGCTCGATCTGATGATTCGCATCAACCAGCAGGAAGGGTCGGCGCATTTGGCCGAACTGCGTCAGGTATTGGAACCAGAGATCGCTGCCCTCGCCGCTCCGCGCATTGAGGAACAGCTGCTTTCTACCATGCGCGAGGCCGTGGCGACGATGGATCGCAACCTCCACGCCCCCGACGTCTATGTTGAGGCAGATCTCGATTTCCATTTGGCACTCGCCGAGGCCGTCGGCAACCCGCTGATTCTCTCGCTGCTCGACTCGATCGTGGGCCTTCTGCGCGAGCAGCGCAGCCGCATTTTCAAAATCGATGGAGGTCCCGAGCGCGGCCAGTTCCATCACAAGCGGATTCTGGCGGCCATTGAAAAACGCGATCCGGAGAAGGCGCGCGAAGCCATGCGCGCTCATCTGAAGCAAGTGCTTGCGGATTCTTCTTCGTCCGCGAAAAAGACTTTGCGCTCCAAGCCAGCTTTGTGAGGAGCATTGCCGGAAAGGAACTTTTGCATGGCCAAACTTGGATTCATCGGTCTTGGCGTGATGGGCGGCAACATGGTGGCCCGGCTGCTCGAAAAAGGGCACAGCGTCACCGGCTACAACCGGACGCGCTCGAAGGCGCAGTGGCTGATCGACAAGGGCATGAAGTTTGCCGATTCGCCCAGAGCCGTGGCGGAAGCGTCGGATGTGACCTTCACGATGGTGACGAATGCGGCCGCGCTGGGCGCCGTGACCGAAGGGCCCAACGGATTGCTGCGCGGAGTTTCGACCGGGAAGTTCCACATTGACATGAGCACGGTAAGTCCCGAGATAAGCCGCGCGCTGGCCGCTAAAGTTCGCGAAAAGGGCGCCGACATGATCGATGCCCCGGTTTCGGGCAGCGTGATCACGCTGCAGCAGGGCAAGCTCTCGGTGATGGTGGGCGGGCGCAAAGAAACGTTCGAACAGCTGAAACCGCTGCTGCTCGACATCGGCCCGAAGGTAACGCACGTCGGCGACAACGGCGTCGCACTGGCGATGAAGATCGCGCTGAACTCTGCAGCTCGCAGTGCAGATGCTGGCATTTTCGGAGGGCGTGCTGCTGGCGGAAAAGAGCGGCATTTCGCGCGAGGTTGCGGTGGACGTGATGGTGCACAGCGCGATCGCCTCGCCCATGATTCAGTACCGCGGTCCATTCGTGCTGCAGCAACCGGAAGAAGCGTGGTTCGACGTCAACATGATGCAGAAAGACATGCTGCTGGCGATGGAAATGGGCCGCAAACTGAACGTGCCGGTTCCCACGACGGCGGTCAGCAACGAGTTCCTCACCGCGGCGCGCGGCATGGGCTGGGAGAAGCTGGATTTCGCCGTGTGTGTTCGATGTGCTGGCACGCATGTCGGGAGTCGGAGAAATGACGACAGCGACGCAGCCGCGCGAAGCTCTCGAGAAGGTCGAGTTTGTGGCTGCGGATGTATCGGCAGATGGTGGCCATCCGGTAGTTCGAAGCGCAGGTCAATGAACTCTACACCCGCGCGCTGATGCCGGGCCTGGCGCATCTTTACATCGGCGAGGAAGCGGTCGCGGTGGGCGTTTGCGAGGCGCTGGAGCGCACCGACTACATCACCAGCACGCATCGCGGCCATGGACATTGTTTGGCGAAAGGCGCCTCCCCCGATCGAATGTTCGCCGAACTGCTGGGGAAGAAGGCCGGGTACTGCAAGGGCAAAGGCGGTTCGATGCACATTGCAGACCCGGCGACCGGCAATCTGGGCGCGAACGCGATCGTCTGCGGCAGCGCCGGAATTGCGACCGGAGCGGCGTTTTCAGCCAAGCATCTGGGCACGGACCGAGTTGCCGTTTGTTTCTTCGGAGAAGGCGCGCTTGGCCAGGGCGTGCTTTACGAAGTGATGAACCTGGCCGCAACTTTTCAAGCTTCCCGTGATCTACGTCTGCGAGAACAATCTCTACACCGAATACACGCACTACTCGGAAACGACCGCGGGAGATATTCTGACGCGCGCCACGGCGTTTGGACTGGCGGCGGCTAGCGGTGGACGGGCAGGACGTGCGCGCGGTTTATGAGGCAGCTCAGCGTGCTGGTGGAGCGCGCCCGCAACGGCGGCGGGCCCGCGTTCCTGCTCTGCAATACCTATCGCTACCACGGACATCATGTCGGCGACATCAACCGCGAATATTACCGCTCGAAGCAGGAAGAACAAACCTGGAAGACGGAGCGCGATCCGATCGCGAATTTCGGCGAAATGGCTGATCGAGCGGAAGATTGCCGATAAGCCGACGCTGGATGCGCATGCAGGCGGAACTCGAAGGCGGAGATGAAGAAGGCGGTTGAGTTCGCGGTAGCGGCGCCGTATCCCGATGGCCGACTGAAGTGGGCGAGGACGTTTATGCCTGAGACGACCGCGATCACACAACGCGAACTGACCTTCGCGCAAGCCATTCGCGAGGCGCTGGCGGAAGAGATGCGCCGCGATCCGACCGTCTGCATCATGGGCGAGGACGTGGCCGAGGCGGGCACGCCGTTCAAAGTTCTCTCGGGCCTGCTGGAAGAATTCGGCAAAGAGCGCGTGCTCGACACGCCGATTTCGGAAGCGGGCTTTACCGGCCTTGCGGTGGGCGCGGCCATGACGGGCATGCGTCCGGTGGTCGACATCATGTTCGGCGATTTCATTACGCTGACCATGGACCAGATGGTGAATCAGGCCGCCAAAGTTCACTACATGTCGGGCGGCAAGTGGAAAGTGCCGATGGTGATGCGCACGACGCTGGGGGCGACGCGGCGCTCGGCGGCGCAGCACTCGCAGTCGCTGCACGCGTGGTTCTGCCATGTTCCGGGATTGAAGGTGGTTCTGCCTTCGACGCCGTACGATGCCAAGGGCCTGCTGAAGGCGGCGATTCGCGACGACAATCCCGTGGTCTTTTTCGAAGACAAGATGATGTACAAGCTGAAGGGCACGGTGCCCGCGGAGGATTACACGATTCCGCTGGGCGTGGCCGACATCAAGCGCGTGGGCGAGGACATCACTCTGGTCGCTACCAGCAGCATGGTGCAGGTGGCGCTGGGAGCGGCGACGATGCTGGAAGAGATCGGCATCAGCGCCGAAGTGGTGGATCCGCGCACGCTGTGGCCGCTCGACGAGAAAACTCTGATCGAATCGGCGAAGAAAACGTCGCGGGCGATCGTGCTCGACGAAGGCTACGAGCGCTATGGCGTGACCGCCGAACTTGCCTCGGTGATTGCCACGGGCGCATTCTACGATCTGGATGCTCCGGTGAAACGCATGGGCGCGATGCATGTTCCGATTCCGTTTTCGCCGCCGCTGGAAGATGTAACCGTGCCGACCGAACAAACGGTGTTTGAAGCGGCGCGCGCGCGCTGTGCGGGAAGAGTAGCGAGGCCAGCTCTCGAAGGATCTCGAACGTCGGCAAAGGAGAATTCTATGGCATCTGCCAACATATGGAACGATGGCGGTGGATTGGGAAAACCGCGTCGACTTCGACCGCCTGCGCCGCGAACGGCTGGCGCGCGCGAAAGATCTGCTGGCGAAGTCGGAGATGGGCTCGCTGCTGTGCTTCGACATGAACAACGTCCGCTACCTGACCGCGACGCACATCGGCACCTGGGCGCAGGACAAAGCGAACCGCTTCACGCTGCTGCCGCAGAATGACGAGCCGATTCTGTGGGATTTCGGGTCGGCGGCGAAGCATCATCAGCTGCATTGCCCGTGGCTGGGAGAGCGCTCGCGCGCCGGCATCTCCATGCTGCGCGGCGCCATGACGCCGGAGATGGGGCGCGCCGAAGATGTGGCGAAGAAGATTCGCATCGAGCTGGAAATGCGCGGGCTGCACAAAGAGCCGGTGGGCATCGACATCATCGAACTGCCGGTCCTGTTCGCGCTGCAGAAAGAAGGAATCAAAGTGGTCGACGGGCAGGCGCTCATGTCGGAAGCGCGGCTGATCAAGACGCGCGACGAGATCACGCTGCTCAACACTCCGCCATGATGGTGGACGCCGCCTACGACGAACTTTATCGCGCCATGAAGCCGGGCATGAGCGAAAACCAGGCGGTGGGCCTGGTGAGCAAGGTGCTCTACGACCTGGGCTCGGAATACGTGGAGGCCGTGAACGCGATTTCCGGCGAGCGCTGCAATCCGCATCCGCACGTTTTCTCCGATCGCGTGCTGCGTCCGGGCGATCCGGTGTATTACGACATTCTGCATTCCTACATGGGATATCGCACCTGCTATTACCGCTGCTTCACCGATCGGCTACGCCTCGCACGCGCATGAACGATGCCTACAAGCGCTGCCGCGAATATCTGGACGCGGCGATCGAACTGGTGCGCCCGGGACGCACCACGGCGGAGATCGCCTCGGTGTGGCCGAAGGCGCAGGAGTTCGGATTTCCCGAACGAAGAAGCGTGCTTTCGCGCTGCAGTACGGCCACGGCATCGGCCTGGCGATCTGGGAGAAGCCGGTGATCAGCCGGCTGGTTTCGCTCGAGCATCCCTGCGAGATCAAGCCGGGAATGGTGTTCGCGCTGGAGACTTTCTGGCCTTCGACGGATGGCTGGAGCGCGGCGCGCATCGAGGAAGAGATCGTGGTCACCGAAACCGGGCACGAGGTGATCACGCGCTTCCCGGCCGAGGAGCTGTCTGGTCGCGGGCCGGCACTATTTCACGGTGAATGGTCCGCTGCCCGCGATCCGTGAGACCGAATCCGCACCGAGCAAGCGCGTGCGCGAGATGATTGAAGCGAGTTCCAGGCAGGAGCGCGTTGGAGTGGCCGACTAAAGGCTGGAGACGCAGAAGACGGACCTCTTCCAAATAAGATAATGGCGATCAGCGTTGTTATGCCCGCGCTTGAAATGGCTCAGGAAACAGGCAAACTCATTTCCTGGCTGAAACAGGAAGGCGAGACTGTTGCAAAAGGCGAGCCTCTGCTCGAAGTCGAAACCGACAAGGCCGTCATGGAAATTGAGTCCCCAGCTGATGGCGTGCTTGCCGGAGTGAAGGTGGAAGCGGGCGCCGAAGTCCTGGTTGGCCGCACGATCGCCTGGATCGTGAAACCCGGCGAGAAACCGCCCGCCGAAGAGGCTCATCTCGAGTCTGGAAGAAAATCCACTGCCACCCCAATCGCTGCATCGGCCGCCGCCACAAGCGTCCAAGCCCCGCACGCTGCTCGTGAAATCAAGGTCTCGCCCAAGGCCCGCCGACTGGCTTCGGAGAAAGGCGTCGACTTGGCCCACGTGCGTGCCTCGGGCCCGGGCGGTGAAATTCTTGCTTCTGACGTTCTCGCCGCGGCCTCAAACCAGGCGCCCGCAGCCGCACCTCATGCGGAAGTTGTCAGTTCGATCGCCCGCTTGATGGCTGAGCGCACTACGCAGAGCTGGACGACGGTCCCCCATTTTTTTGTCATGCGTGAAGTGGACGCCACCTTTCTGAACCAGGCGCGCCGGCAATTGGCCGCCGATATCGAGAGATTGCACGGGGCCAAACTAACCCATAGCGACCTGCTGATAGCCCTGGTAGCTCGCGTTCTGGCTAAGCATCCTCGAATGAATGCAAGCTGGGCAGGCAATGCGGTTCGTTTCAACGACGACGTCAACGTGAGCCTGGCCATCGCGGTGAATGAGGGCGTCGTGGCGCCTGTGATACCTCATGCAGACAAGGTCAGCCTCGGTGCGATTGCCACGCAGCGGCGCGAACTCACCGAACGCGCCCGCGGCAACAGGCTCCGGCCGGCCGACCTCGCCGGCGGCACATTCACGATGAGCAATCTCGGCATGTACAGCGTGGACGCGTTCACCGCCATCATCACGCCGCCGCAGGTCGCGATTCTTGCCGTCGGCCGCATCGCGGACCGCGTCGTTGCGGTCGATGGCCAGCCCGCAGTCCGTTCCATGGTGACGCTCATGCTATCGAGCGATCATCGGGCGGTGGACGGAGCCCGCGCGGCCGAATTCATGCGCGACGTCGCCGACGCCTTCGCGAACCCGCAAAAGTGGCTCGGCCGAAGTATCTGACTCTTTCCGGGACCTTCCGGGCGAACCACTATTACGAGGCAACTCTCCTTTTGGTCGTCCTCAGCGAGGCGGGCCGAAGCTCCCCGACAACGCTACCTGCTGTGGCCGATATGCGGACCGCGATAACGAGCTCTTGGGGCGAGGGCGTCGATAAGACCGGAACCATTCGGACTACCCCAGCCGGTAGTCAAGTCGTAGCCAGTGGTGGCCGGATAGCCGTTGTTGCCGCTGGTGATGTCATGAAAATCGGAGTTGTAGCTGGAACTCGCTCCAATCGCATAGAGAGAAGGGTTGATGAAGCCGAGAAGCGGATGGCCGTTAGCAATGGCCTGTTGGTTGACGAGAGCCATATAGCCTGCCCACATGGGCGCAGCAAAGCTGGTTCCGCCCCAATAGTTCGCGGTGCAGCCGCTTTGGTCGGCACAAACATAAAAAGTAAAATTCGCGTTGGCCGAGACATCCGGGCCGTTGCGATAACTCACGGAACATTCCGCGCACCCGGCGGCCATAGCGACCTGCCAGGAGGGGATCGCAAAGTTGTCCGGCGAAATGCCTCCGCCGCTGTCCGACCAGACCGTTTCCGAACTCCACGCACCGCCCGCGCTAGCTGTGTTTAAGTCCGTCCCGCCGACTGACGTGATATACACATCGTCCGAGGGATAGATTGCGCCTTCCGCCAGCAGGGTCTGCGTCCAATCCCCCCAGTCCCCGGCCGCCTGAAACAGATTCTGACCTTGCGCCGCGAACTCCTCGAAGTACGGATCGTCTGTGCTCGGGTCCGCCGGCGGGCCCCAGACCCACGAAGAGCTCAATTGTGCATTCAGCGGTTGGGCCGTAGCCATGGCGTTAAGGATGGCGGCATCGCTGGACCCCACATACATCACCAGGCTCGACAGGCCGGGGGCCATGCCGAGGGCCTGGGTCATGTCGAGGGTCTGTTCCGTGTCATCACAGCCTTGTGAGGCGAGGCAACTCGTCGAGGTCCCGTCGGTGGACAAAAGAGTAATTGGGACGCTACGAGTTTGGCCCACATTCTGGTAGTACGTGTTCAAGTCGGCCAAATCGGTACCGACATATTCCAGCAAGCCCAGTGACTGGCCGCTGCCGATCAGCGTCGTTCCTCCGTAGTAGGCCGCCCGCATGTCGCTGCCGAGGAAGGAGGCATCGGGACCGGAGCCAGTAGTAGCATCCGGCTGCACTTGGAAGTTCTTGTGTTGAAGAAGCGGACGCGGAATCGAATAGTTGTCCAGACCCGCAATGCGCCACAACGGGAATGGCAGGTTTGCGGTCGGCTCCCGATCTGGAGCGAAGAAGGGGCGGCTCTCGGTGGGGTGCTGGTAGATACGCATGGTCAGATGAAAAGCCTTTTCAATGCTCGCCACCGACCCCGTCACACCCACGTTCACGCGATTGCGCGATGTGCTGGCCACCGCAAAGCCGTTAGCCTTCGCGAACCCGATGACGGTGTCATAGTCCTCCTGGCTGGGACCAAACCGCGCGGTGAACTCTTCCACGGTCAGGAAGCGCCGGTAGACAGGGCTGGAAGGATCGTAGAGTTCTTGCAGGAAGTTCTCCAGTTCGGGTTGATGGCGTAGCGGCAGAACAATTTCGAGGCGCATGGATTGCGATGCGGGAACCTGGCCGACGGATTGCGCCCGCCCACTGCGAACCGCTTCGCGTACATGACGCGTAATGGGCGCCTGCGGTTGTGCTTGGCACACAAGGCTCGCGATCAACATCATCGCAATGCCGATAGACGAGAATACGCTTAGCCTATGATTCATAACATTCCCCTTGTTAGTGGCAGCCACTAGGATTCCGTTGTTTTGAGGGACCGACCGCAGGCGGAAGACGCTCGCCGAGTCAGCATGCCTGCTTGAAGAAGAGATCTCCTTGGAGAGGCACCGCCAAGTTTACTCGCTTTTGCTCGATCACAACAGCTTGAAAGCGATTTCATCCGGAACGCGGGACCGCGTCACGCTCTGGCTCTGGAAGAGCAGTTTCAAAGATGGAGTCGATCTCGATTCAACGACATCGGAGCGCTGGTGCAAGCAAATGCACTGGAAGTGTATTAAGTTTCACCGGATTCGGCGCTGTGTTCAGTTGCAAAAATGTGTTTGACATGCGCCTCGTTCAATAGCAGACTCGACAAGCTGTGCTTTTCGACGGGGTGGGTACAGTGGTGGGGAACCAGGGTTCAGTGTGTTTCTTGAGGGGCCGCTTCAGAGTCCCTCGCCATTTCCGCTATGCGGATTCCGAACACGGAACCAAGACTACACCCAACTCTATGCACGACTGATTCCTCCGTGGCGACACGAAACACAGCGAAACGTTGACGTATTTCGGGACTTGCACCACTGATTTTTTTCGCCCCAAGTCGGGGTGAAACTGGCACGACTGCCGAAGCTGGCAAACAGCCGAAGAGGAGAGTTATGAAAACACGAATCACGAGACTGATTATGTTGGCCGCGATCGCGGCTATGGTGGTGATTGCAGGAAGCACAGCCGCTTGGGCGCAGGTACAGTGTCCCGCTTCCTTCACTACTCCCTCTTATTCGCCAGATTTCTCGAACACATCGAATCAACTTTGCCTGACGCTGAACGGCAACTATTCAGGTCAGAGCAATTCAGGATACCCAGCGTTCACTTCGCCCGCTCCTCCACCGGCAGCTCCGGCGCCAGCGGGTGTATCAACGGTGCTGCGGCTCACCCCAAATGCGGGAGGGTGGGCGGGGTCTGCCTGGTTCAACACTGCGCAGCCGGTTGCGAGTGGTTTTTCCACCACGTTCACGTTTCAAATAAGCGATACCACCGCCTATAACGCAGACGGCTTTGCGTTCCTGGTTCAAAATTCGGCGCTGACGGCCTTGGGCTACCGCGGCTGCGGGGTCGGATTCGGTTACGATCCGGCTGGGGATGGTTGCTCACTTACGGAGTCTATTTATGGCATTCCGAACAGTGTGGCGGTAGAGTTCAAAACCTATAATGACGGCTACCCCTCCCCTTACCCGAATACCGCCAACAGCGTCTCGATTATGAACAATGGGATGGCCGCGAACTGCATAGACTACAGTTGCCTTATTGCGGCGAACAACAGTCTGCAGGTGGCTGGAGCGGTAACTACCAGCGGAACTACGGTTACCTGGGTGAGTGGTAGTCAATTCAATCCTTCTTGGACGACGGGAACTGCAATCCTCATTAATGGAGTTTCCTATTCCATTGCCAGCGTCGCCAGCACAACATCATTGACCGTCACTGTGGCTCCTCCCACGTACGCGACGCCAGTTCAATATTCCGTCGGCGCCCCCGTTGCAGGCACGGTGAGTACTACCGGAACGAATACGGTTAACTGGGCAAGCGGCAGTCTTTTTAATACTTCCTGGGATCCCGGAACTCAAATCCTCATTAATGGCGCCGCCTACACCATTGCCAGCGTTGCGAGCACAACGTCGTTGACCGTCACTGCGGCTCCTCCAGCATTAGCAGGGGTTCCCTACTCCGTTGGAACAATCCTGACCGACGGGAACGTCCATACGGTGACGATTTCCTATACGCCAACACCAACGGCATCGAGTTCGCCGAATTGCTTTTCCGGGGCTACCGCCGAGCCGTGCCTCGACGTCATCCTGGATGGCGTTGACTTATTTGACGGCGGCGTGCCGTTCAGCATGAGCACGATCGGCTTGACCAGCGGCACAAATGCCTGGGTCGGGTTCACGGGTGGAAACGCTGGTGGAAACGACGACGAGGACATCCTGAGCTGGACTTTCTCTACACAATCCCAGTCCCAGACGGCGACGGTTACGCCGACATCCCCGGCCACCTACACTTACAACGGCGGTTGCAATCCCACCGAAAGCGGCTGCACAAGCAACGGCTACGGGAACACTATAGGGGAAAACCCCGGATCCAGTCTGACTATAAACAACATGGTTCTCACTGCGATACCAATAGTAGCTTCATCAGGACTACCGGCGGATAGTCAAACACTCTGCAACAACATCGTGCAGGCACTCAACCCCAACACCAACACGTCGCCGTTCGTTGACCCCAACTCTGTCCCGCCACAAACAGCTCAGTGTTTTGTGTATCAGAACGGCGGCGGCCTGGGTGTGGACGCGCCGGTGATGTTCGCGGTCTCATGCCCTCCGAGCGGGGTGTGCGATACGTCCGAAAATCAATTTTATGCGGCGCTAGCCTCCTATTTTAATTTCACTTGCGCGGAGAACCAGCCTCTCAGCCCCTCCGACTGCTCACCGAGTTCGCCGTCCAGTTTCGGCAACTTCACAAGTCCACTAGGTCCAACGTCGGTCACAGGCCTCCCAGCGGTTGGCTTTCTCCAAGGCGCAGGCCCCGATCCGAATAACCCCTGCACACCGGCTACGGGCAGTGGCGCCCTCCCGCTGTTCCTGAGCAACCAGATTGTCTCCTACACTTTAGGAGACACAAGCTCGAAGCCGATTAAGGGCGGCAGTGGACTATTGACTTCGTGCTGGGTGGCAACGTACGACACGCCGGGTGTGATGCCAACCGCGACCATCACATCAGGACCCACGAATGGCGCCACCTATACACAGAACTCTACGGTTACTGCGAACTACACCTGCACCGCAGTAAGTACTGACCACGACAGCATCCTGGACCCCGCCGGTTACCCTGCGGCCGGACCGTATTTGACCGTGAGTACCTGCACCGCGACCTCCGGCTTAACCGCCGGCGGAGGGACGCCCACAAACAGTGCATGCTCTCCTATATACCCCCCGGCGCTCGATTCATGCTCTGGCACGATCAATATCGACACGAGTGAGGCAGGTCCGCACACCCTCACTATCGATGTAGAGGACTCCGCAACGAACACCGCGTCGCAACAGGTGACGTACAACGTGGTGGGACCTCAGACGATCGGTGGCATGGTGTCGGGTCTCTCCGGCAGCGGGTTGATTTTGCAAGATAATCTCGCGAACAACCTGCCGATCAGCGCAAACGGACCCTTCACTTTCTCCACGCCCATCGCCAGCGGTAGCGGATACAGCGTCACGGTTTACGCCCAGCCTACCAGTCCGTCGCAGACCTGCAGTGTGAGCAGTGGCAGTGGAACGGTAGCCAGTGCTCCTGTGACAAGCGTTGTGGTGAGCTGCACGACCAATAGCTATCAGTTGACGACCGCGGTGAGTCCGAGTGGTGGCGGAACAGTTTCGCCGGCGTCGGGCAACTCCTACGTCTGGGGTACGTCGGTGCCTTTGGTAGCGACGCCGAGCGCCGGCTACGTCTTCTCTAGTTGGACTGGCCCGGTGGCCAGCCCCACCAGCGCCTCCACCACCGTTACCGTGACTGCGCCCGTGACCGTGACGGCAAACTTCATTTCGGCGCTCACGGTGTCTCCGTCCAATATCAACTTCGGCACGGTGTATCTGGGAAGCATCACGGCCCAGAACGTCACGCTGACGAACATCGGAACGACCGCTCTTACCATCCAGGATCCCTTCTTTTCAATATTGAAGGGAGGAAACTCCGACGAGTTTGGCGCCGTCAACCTCTGCCCGAAGTCGTTGGGGGCGGGAAAGAGTTGCACCATTATCGTAGGGTTCTTGGCCGGTCCGTACTACAACCCGCAAACTGCGACCTTGAGCATTGCGGACAATGCGCCGGGCAATCCGCAGATGGTCATGCTGACTGCGACGGTGATTGATCCTCAGGCCAGCTTCAACCCCACCAGCCTGAGTTTTGGGAACCAGACAGTGAACACCAGCGTGACCAGAACCGTGAAGCTCACGAATACGGGCGCTACGACGCTGTCGATTACCGGCATGACGGTGACGGGCACGGGTGCGGCGGAATTCACGCTCACGCCCAGCTCGAATTGCGGGAGTTCGCTCACAGCCGGCGGTAGTTGCACGATCAGCGTCACGTTTAAGCCTGTCGCCAAAGTTTCCTACTCGGCGACGTTGAACGTCACGGACAATACGCAGTCCGGCAAGCAGGCAGTGTCGCTGTCAGGAACGGGACACTAAGACCCCGTGCCGGACGTGTGCGCTTGGCCCCAGGTAGAAATCCCGGGGCCACTCTCATCCGGAGAAAAGTTCCAACACATGAGGGCACAAGCGAAACTAAACGCAACCACGAAACCATGATTCTGAGAAAAACGAGTGCCAGTAAAGGCTGGCAGTCTTTCTTGTTGGGTAGAGAGCCGGCGGGACACCCGGCCTGCCGCTGTATCCTCTCGCTCTTAGCTTTTGCCAGCTTGCAACCCGTGGGCGGATTCTTCGTACATGAGTTTGAGGTCGGAGCGCTGGAGTAACTTCTCGGCGCCGGCATCTTTTCTCATCGTATCCAGCGTGCCGATCACCGAGCGGTAATGATCCTGCGCTTCAGCCATGTTGCCCGAATCTCGTGCGATCGTGGCTAACAGGTAATGCGCATGTACGCTCAGTGGCTGCTGTCCTAATTTGTCTGCAAGCAGCAAAGCGCGCTGCAATTCCTGGCGAGCATGAGCGTAGTCATGGCTTTGCATCAGAGCTTCGCCCATGAAAATCGAGCACTCTACCGAAGAGTATTTCAGGCTCAAATCATCCGCCTGCTGGATCAGCTTTCTGAGGTCTGGAACGGCCAAGCGCCCTTTCTTTTCACGCACCTCGACTTCGGCCAGGCCTGTTTTAGCGAGCAGGATCTGCTGTGCGTCCTTGCTGCGGTTAGCGGCCTGCAGCGACTGCTCGTAAAGAGAACGAGCAGCCGTGAAATTTCCCTGGTAAAAGAATGCGTCACCCTGAAAATCTAACGTCTGGGCAACCAAGCCGTCGTTCTTCAGTTCGTGACCCCGGCTGAGCGCTTCCTCGAAAGCGCCCTTGGCCTCGTCTCCCCGCCCGGCGAGCACGAGCGATTCTCCGTAGCTCCCGAGAATTTCAGGCATCCAGAAGCTCCCGTCCTTGAGCTCGCGGAGGGTCTTGAGAGCGTCCCCCTTGGAGTTGGCCGCGGCGCCGAATCGTCCCTGATAGTCAAACAGAGCGCCCAAAGCGTAGGACACGATAGCCGCACCATGGGGGTCGTTCATGCTACGCCGCAAATCCAGTGCCCGCATGTAGTGCGAAATAGCCTGATCGTACTGACCCATCATAGCCAGAACTTGCCCCAGGTTCTGAACTGCCTCGACGATATCCTGTGGCACTTTCGATTTTTCCCGCAGCTGCAGCACCTGCTGAAAGTAGATAAGGGCGTCTTGGTATTGATTTTTTTCCGAGTACACAGCCCCGATGTTGTTGAGACACGTAGCCTGCGAAGTCTCATCGCCGATGTCGCGCTTCAGTTCGAGGGCTTCCTTGTACATCTTGAGCGCGCGATCATGGTCGTCGCGGTCGTCGGAAAAATTGCCCAAATCGATCAGGGTATCGCTCAAGCCGCGCTTGTCGCCGATGTCACGCCAAATCTGCATAGCCTGCTGGAAGTTGGACTCGGCATCTTTGGCCTCGCCGAGCGAAGACTGAGCCCTGGCCATTTCATTTAGGCTGGAAGCCAAACCCCGCTTCTCACCAATGCTGCGCCAGATCGTGATCGCCTCCCGTTCGTTGCGAAGAACTTCCTGAGGCTTGCTCAACTTCCTGTAAGCCATCGCCATCAGGTGCAGACTGGTCGCCTTTTGTTCCTGGTTGTCCACTTGTACTGCCAGGCTATAGGCGCGGTTTAGAGGATCAAAACTGCCTTGCGGATCGCCGCTCTTGATCGCGATGCGGCCCAATTCAATCGTTGCAGCCACGTCCTTGGGGTTAGAGGACAAGAGCTTCTGGTAATAATCGCGGGCTTTCGCGAAGTCGCCTGAATCCCGGTACAGGCCAGCAAGCGCCGATTGCACGTCAGAGTTATCCGGCGAAGCCTTGGCAAGGGTTTCGTAGGCCTTGACTGCCTCCGGATAGTTCTTCGTTGCCTCGAAACGAATGGCAGCGATCAAGTACTTCTCCGCCTCCGGGAGGTCCTGGCTCAGATCCACGGCTTTCTTAGCAGACTGCTCCGCTTCGTTGTCGTAGCCCAAACTGCTGTAGACCTCAGCCAGCTTGGAAAATGCCAGCGCGAAGCTGGGATCTTCCTTGGTCGCAGCCTCGAATTCTTTTTGCGCTTCCAGATTCTTTCCGTCCCGCTGCAATCCTATGCCCTGGTTGTAATCGCGCAGCGCGACCAGGGATTTCGAACTTGGTTGAAAAGAAGTGGCCTTAAGCTCCTTCAGAACATTTTCTGGAAGCGCAAGCTTCTGCCGGATTGCCTCTGCCAGCCGATCAATCGCGCCCGGGATTTCCTTCTCATTGGGCACGTCGATTTTCAACGGAACTGTGCTCCCTGCCTTCATGTCCTGAAGCGTCGCATCAATCCGGATCTGATCGCCGAACTTGGCGTACTGCCCCCAAACCACGCGGTCGGCGTTGTTGAAATCAGCCACGCGACGAATCGTCGCCGGGTCGAGCACGGTCGTAGCAGAAATGCGCAAATCGGTGAATATCTGGTGCAGGCTGGCGGGACTCACCGTGCGCAACTGCGCTGACTGGCCAACGTCAGTACTTAGCATGTTGGCGAGACTGGGACCGAGCCAATCCAGCGTCGGATCTCCGGATGCATTTTGGAAAGGCAAGATCGCCAGCGACACCGCGTGCACTGCCGGAGCGTGTGCGCCGCTGGGGTTTGCTCGAAAGAGTCGATCGCGAAATGTATACCCGCTGACCGCGAGAACAAGAGCGGTCAGAACTCCGGTAATAAGTGGCCACGGAAGCGTCTGCCCCCAGGGTTTGACGCTCGCATCAAAATTGATCGTGCCCGCGGCGCGCTTATCCTTCCAGGTGTTCAGGTCTGCAAGAATCGCCGCCGCGCTCTGGTATCTCAAATTCAAATCACGCTCAAGGCACTTGCTGACAATCCCGCTCAGCGCGCCTGGTATCTGCGCGTCGATATCAGAGACCGGAATGGCCCGCTCCTGCGTCCGTTTGATTAGGCTTGCCAGCGCGCTCTCGGCGTGAAAGGGTGTTTGGCCAGTCAGCATTTCATAGAGGATCAAGCCCAACGCGAACAGGTCCGAACGCTGATCGAGATCCTTGGCCAGCGCCTGTTCCGGCGACATGTATTCCATGGTGCCGACGATCGCTCCGGTCTGCGTCATTCCGTCGCCGCCCAGCGTCCTCGCCAAACCGAAATCCATTACCAGAATTCGGCCCGTGCCATCCTGCATGATGTTTTGCGGTTTCAGATCGCGGTGAATCACGCCAACGCTGTGTGCCGCATCGAGCGCCTGGCATACCTGCTGAATAATCTCCACCGCTTCCTCAGCGGCAAATTTCTTCTTTTCGCGGATGAGGGCCCGTAGATCCTTGCCCTCAATGAACTCCATCGTGATGAACTTCACGCCGCCGCCTTCCGAGAGGTCGTAAATGCGGATCACGTTGCGGTGCGTGACCTGGTGAGCAAGCAGCAACTCTTGCTTGAAACGGGCCAGGATGGCAGGGTTCGAAGCTAATTCCGGACGGATAACCTTCAAAGCTACGAAGCGATCGAGTTCCCGGTCGGCAGCTTTGTAAACTGCCCCCATGCCGCCTTCGCCGAGCAGTTGCAGAATTTCGTATCGTCCTCCAACCAGGTCGCCGATCTGCAAGACCGCTGCGCTGCCATAGAGCCCGGAGATCTGGCTTGCCGTGGGTAGCGGAGTACGTCGCGGAAGTGTACCCGGCGCAATCGTAGCGTCGGCATCTATTAATGTGGCCTGAGAGTCAGCATCGCCAGGGGGTGGCGCACTCTGAGGAGGAATGGGGACGGACGTGGCGGAGCTCTCGCCGGCGAACGGCGTTTCCACAACCGGTCCCCCGTGCTTTTTGGGAACAGGCTTCCCGTCCGGCCCTGACTCGGCTTCACCCATGATTCGACTCGAGAATGTCCCGAAGACCCGCCAAGCGCGCCTTTATGGAACCAACAATCGCGCGCGGTACTTGGGAGAGAAGTATATACGATTGTCAGGCTGGGCAGAACCACGCCGGCCATTAGTAGAGAAGCGCCAATAAGGCTTCATTTGCTGGGTTTAATGCCTCGGCCGCCGTTTCGGGGCAGCCGCCCGTGCAAGACTTTTCATGGTGAGACCAGTAGCCTTCCCGTCTATACCGGGAACCCAAGTGTGAATATAATGCGGAACCATTGTTTTTCCCGAGTCGCGAGAATCGGAGCAGCCTGATGCCCGAAACTACCATACCCCGGCCCCGAAAATACGCGCTACTCTTGGGAAAAAACCTTTCGGAGATCGCAATGAAAGCCTCCCTGATAGCCCCTCTGTTGCTGGTTGTGATGTTGTTTCCAGCTTTGTCGCTCGCTCAGGACGCAAACGGAAGGATCTTCGGAACGGTCTACGACCAACAGGGAGCGGTCATCCCCGCGGTGCAGATTACCGTCACCAACACGGCGACGCACGATGCCCGCACCGCGACTACCACCCAATCGGGATCCTATCAGTTGCTCGCGCTCCCCATCGGCAACTATAAGGTGACTGCCGAGCACAGTGGCTTCCGCACCGTAGTCAGCGCCGAACAGAAACTCCTCATCAATCAGGCTCTCCGCCTTGATTTCAAAATGGAGGTCGGCGCCGAAAATCAGACAGTCGATGTCGGGGCCGAGGCTGCGCCGGTTGAGACCGTCAACCCAACGCTGGGGCAGTCCATCACCGGAAGAGTGCTCACCAACATGCCGCTCAATGGCCGCGACATGATGGACCTGGCTTTGCTCCAGCCCGGAGTCACGGAAAGCAATGACGACAACGAAGGCGCAGGCAGATATAGCATCGCCGGCGGGCGCACCGACTCCGTAACCTTTCTGCTCGACGGCGGGCTGAACAACGACTTGCTCGATAACAGCAACGTGCTCGACCCCAATCCCGATGCCATCGCCGAGTTCAAACTTCTAACCAGCGATTACACCGCGGAATATGGACGCAACGGCGGCGGCGTCATCAGCGTCGTGACCAAATCCGGCACCAACGAACTGCACGGCAGCGTCTTCGAGTTCCTTAGGAACAGGATTTTCGACGCCAACGACTACTTCAACAAGCAGCAGGGACTTCCCCGGCTCGACCTGAAGCGCAATCAGTTCGGAGGGACGGTGGGAGACAAGATCGTCAAAGACAAGGTCTTTTTCTTCCTCGCCTACCAGGGCCAGCGCCAGGTGCAAGCAAATCCGATCATCGATTCGCCGGTCTACACGACAGCCGAGTTAGGCGGGGATTTCTCCCACGCTGTACCCTACGACGGTAACGTTTGCACGAACACAGCCGGGTGTCCCGACCCGAATGTCGCGGCATTTCTGGCCTTCAATCCATACTTCGCGGACCCCAACGGAAGTGCTGCCAACGCCGTCATCGATCCGACCAAGATCGATCCCATCGCCCAGAACTACATCAAGGCCGGCTTGATCCCGAGCACTGCCAACGGTCTGCTTTCCACGTCAGAAGATGCCGAGGACAACCGGAACGAATTGACCGGCAAGTTTGATTTCAACCTCAACCCCAAGGACAAGATTTCCGTTACGCTCGGATACGACCGCGCCGGCGACCCCTACCTTGGGACTCTGAACCCTGCGCCCTTCGCCAGCGTCCCTGGTTTTCCAAGCATCGACAAGAAGACCTATTACTTCCTGAACCTGGCATACACCCGGATCTTTTCACCGTCTCTGCTCAATGAGTTTCATGTCGTTATGCACCGCACAAATTTCTTGCAGGACGAACCTGGGAACCATCTACCCACCGGTCCTCAACTCGGCATCCAGATCACTCCCGACATTGCCACCGGACCGACCAACATCTTTTTCGATAACGGCCTTTTCCTTGGCCCCAGCGAAAATGGGCCCACACGCGAAATCGAGAACACCTTTTCCTGGACAGATGGGCTTACCTGGACGCACGGAAACCACAACTGGAAATTCGGCGCCGGATTCTCGCCCTACCAGGAAAATCTCGTATATGGCTACTACACCAATGGAGAGTTCGATTTTTATACGGGCGACATCAACACAAGCGTAGCCACGGGCAACGATTATGCCGATTTCCTGCTCGGCGTTCCGGACGCATATTTCCAGAACGCGCTGGCGCCCTCGAACATTCGCAGCAAAAGTACCTATCTATTCGGCCAGGATGAGTGGCACGTTCGCAAGAATCTGGTGCTGACAATAGGTCTGCGCTATGAATACAACTCGCCCAAGTACGATACCGAAGGGCGCAGTTTCTCCGTGATCCCGGGAGATCAGTCGCAGCGATTTCCCAACGCCCCGTTGGGGCTTGTATTTCCCGGCGATCCCGGAGCTCCCACGGGAACTAACTTCCCCGACAAGAAAAACTTCGCGCCGCGCTTCGGTTTTGCATGGGATCCCACCGGCAGTGGCAAAACCAGTCTCCGCGGCGGTTTCGGTGTTTTCTACGACATCCTGAAAGGCGAAGACAATCTACAGTTCAACGGCCAGCCGCCTTTCGTCGGCTCTGCCGGACTCTACTTCACTTCCCCGAACTTCCTGCCTTCCTGCAAGAAGGGCAGGGGCTGTCCTGTGACCGCTCCTCTTACATACATGAGCCAGCCTTTCCCGAATGCATGCAACACCTTCGACGCGAATGGCAACTGCACAAGTTTGGGAGTGCCCAATACGTTTCCCTCCACACCACCCGCTCCTGACATTTCCTTCTTTCCGTTTCTGCCGGTCAATGTCAATGGAGCCATCTTTCTGGTCGACCCGCACCTCCGGACACCCTATGTCTACCAATACAACCTTAGCCTACAGCGCAATCTTTTCGCCGATATGGTTCTGGAAACGAATTATGTGGGAAGCTTAGGACGTGGACTTACCTCGCTAAGAGACCTCAACCCCACAGTCCTCGGGACTACCAATCGAATCCTGAACGGCTCCAGTCCTAACTGCGGAAGCTATGTAGGCGTATCTTGTTTCGGGCCGTTGCCTGAATTTCAGAATGTGTCCAACGCAAACTACAACGCCTTCGAAGCGAGCCTGACGCGGCAACCCAAGGATTCACGCCTGGGCACCGTCTATTACACCGTCGCATACACGTACGCCCATAACCTCGACAATGCTTCCGGCTTTGCGCAACGCAATGCCCAGGTGCCTGCTTACAACTCCAACTTTTTCTATGCTTCCGGAGATACCGACATCCGCCATCGCATCAGCCTGAGCGGCGGATGGGATGTGCCTCTTGATCGCGTTTGGGGCGCGGCGCCGAAGCGCCTTTCCAAAGGCTGGAGCCTCTATCCCATATTCACCTTCCGCACCGGCTTCCCCTACGACATTTCCGCTCAATTACCCGATGCTTACGACCCTCTCAATCCGGGATCTTCAGGCGCGGGCGATCCACTCCTTTCGCACGCCGCGGTAGTCGCCCCGATAAAAACATTCGACCCCAGGCACCTGCGGACAATCAGTGAGAATACTTATAACTCGGTATATGACAAGAAAACGAAGCAGTACGTGTGCCAGATATCAACCCAAGCCGTCACCGGTAACTTTATCTTTGATCCGAATAGCTTTTCCGACGTGCCGCTCGAAAACAACGACTACTACAACGGAGGTACTTCCAACCCCTGCTTCCCGCAGCTCGATCCGGTGAATAACCCCGCTGACCGAACTTATGGCCTGGCCCGCAACGTGCTCCGGGGCCCCACCTTGACCAATCTCGATATCGCAATCGCCAAGACGACCCCGATCACGGAACGGTACAAGCTCGAGTTTCGTGCCGAATTCTTCAATGCGTTGAATCATCCCGAATTCGCGCAGCCGACCATCGCGGATGGTACTGCGAACATCGACGGTCCCACTTTTGGGCAGATCACCAACACCGGGACGTTTCGTGGAGCAACGCCCCGCATAGGCCAGTTCGCGCTGCGGGTGACGTTCTAGCGGCTTGAAGAACTCTGGTTCTGGGTGGCGCAACGCTTCAGTGCTGCGTTTTCGTCGCGGCTTTATCCGCTGAGGACACAAGCTCGCACCAGATATCTACCGCACAAACGCTCACGCATTGCGGAACGCCGGCCGGTTATCTCCGTTCCGAATTAAGCTCGCCCCGAAACTGGATGATCCTCCGGCGATCGCGCTTCGATGGCCTCGCCGCGGGCAACACCTCGAATTGTTTCATAGCCTTCCGCTCCGCCGCTACCTTGATCCGTAACTCCCGGCTTGCCTCTGTCTCTCGGTACAGGGTCTGGGCAACCGGCGCTGGGCCGCGCACGTCGCTCAAGAGCAGGACTTCCACCTCAAATTCGCCTCCGTCGTTCGTCACTCGCAACATATCGCCAATCCGGACGTCGCGCGCAGGTTTGGTAGGCTGTCCGTTGCTCTGGACCCTGCCGAGTTCACACGAGCGCGCAGCCAGAGCGCGCGTTTTGAAGAAGCGCGCGGCCCACAGCCATTTGTCCATTCTCACATTCGCCATCTTTTCAATTCTGCGGCAACACAACCCCGCCCTGCCACCTCGTATACTATTCCGTTCCCATTCTCACAAACCTGAGGTTCCTATGCGTCCTCTCTTGCTTGCGTTCCTGATCTCAATTCTTTGCGCCACGCTGGCGTTTGGCCAGGAGAGCACCACATCCGCGTCCCCCACGCGCCTTTCCGGGATGAATGCCTCCCTCGAGAAGCTTCAGAAAGAACTCCTCTCCAAGTACGGCGACACTCAACGCGACCGCATCGATCGCGGTCTGCGCCAAGTCGCCGAATTCTGGCACCCGGAGGACGGCGATGCCGAGGTTTTCGAA
This sequence comes from uncultured Acidobacteriaceae bacterium, assembly GCA_963791085.1. Lineage (GTDB taxonomy): Bacteria > Acidobacteriota > Terriglobia > Terriglobales > Acidobacteriaceae > Acidiflorens. The sequence goes on from CAWBQG010000002.1 coordinate 1,159,565, forward strand.
GAGTTCGTACGCACCAATTTCGCCAGTGACCAGGCCACACTCGATACCATGTTCAACCGGTTCGAGGATCTGCTGGAGCAAACCGACGGCCACATGCACGAGATTAACCGTTCCTATCGCCAGCAGGCCGATCTTGACATCGGCCCCATTTTCCCCTTCGACGAAATTTTCGCCGGCTACGATCCCGCCGCTCACATGATCGATGACTGCTTTGCGAACAAGCTGGCCTTCGTCGTTCTGCTCAACTTCCCGCTCACCACTCTGAACGAGTACTTGACCGATGGCCCCAACTGGACGCGTCGTCAATGGGCAGAAGCGCGCCTTGCAGAATACTTCTCCAAGCGCATCCCGGCCGACGTCAATCTGTCGATTGCCCAGGCTGCCGCCGAAGCCGACCAATACATTTCACAGTACAACATCTGGATGTATCACCTGGTCGACGGCCAGGGCCAGCGCGTGTTTCCGCCCAAGCTGCGCCTACTGAGCCACTGGAACCTGCGCGACGAAATCAAGGCCGATTACGCCGACAAGCAAAACGGTCTCGCCAAACAGCGCACTATTGAGCAGGTTATGGATCGTATCGTTACCCAGTCCATCCCGCGGGCTGTGGTGGACAACCCCCACGTCGACTGGAACCCATTCACGAACGAGGTCAAGCCCGCCGCCGAAAAAGACTCCGATAATCCCGCGCACGCCGCTGAGCCAATCACTAACGTTCCCGAGCCATCCACGCGCTACCAGATGCTGCTCAAAACCTACCAGGCCTCAAAGAAGGCCGATCCCTACTCTCCCACTGCACCCACGCTGATTGATCGGCGCTTCAATGAAGACCGCGAAATTCCCGAGAAGCGCGTGCAGGAGATGCTGGTGCAGGTGCTCTCTTCTCCGCTGGTCCCCAAAGTTGCCCAGCCCAGTCGCGCCTTGGGCGCCCGCTTGAGCCCTTCGACATCTGGTACGACGGCTTCCTTCCGCGCGGAGCCTATCCCCCATCTGAACTGGATGGCATCGTCTCCAAGCGTTATCCCACTGCTGAGGCTTACCAGAAGGATATTCCCAACATTCTTGTCAAACTCGGCTTCTCGCCCGAAAAGGCGCAATATGTCGCCAACAACATCATCGTCGACCCGGCCCGCGGTTCCGGCCACGCCATGGGAGCGGAAATGCGCTCCGAGAAAGCACACCTCCGCACTCGTGTCGAGAAAACCGGCATGAACTACAAGGGTTTCAATATCGCCGTCCACGAAATGGGACACAACGTCGAGCAAACTTTCTCGCTCAACGAAGTCGATTACACCCTGCTGCACGGCGTGCCCAACACCGCTTTCACCGAGGCGCTGGCCATGATGCTTCAGGGACACGACCTCGAAGTTCTGGGCCTCTCGGCTCCTGACGAGAAAAGCGAGGCTCTCCGCGTCCTCAGCGATTTCTGGGCCACCTACGAAATTGGAGGAGCCGCTCTCGTCGATATGGCCGTCTGGCACTGGATGTACGGCCACCCGGACGCCACCCCTCCCCAACTCCGCGACGCCACCGTCCAGATCGCCAAAGAGATCTGGAACCGCTACTACGCACCGGTCTTTGGCAAGAAAGACGTTGTGCTGCTGGCCATTTACTCGCACATGATCGACTCGTTCCTCTACCTCCCCGACTACCCGATCGGCCATATGATCGGCTTTCAGATCGAAGAGCATATGAAAAAGACGGGCAACGTGGGAGGGGAATTCGAACGCATGACCAAAGAAGGCCGTGTCACTCCCGACATGTGGATGATCAATGCGACCGGCAAGCCCGTCGGGGCCGATGCCCTGCTCGCAGCCGTCGACAGATCACTGGCAAGAGTTAGGGAAAAATGATATTGGCACAGCTTCCGTCGACGATCTCATCGGGCCGGTTTCTGGTCCAACGCCCGTGCAGGGCGACATGCGTTCCCAGGCATAGTGGGCAGGAGCAACTAAGGGTGGCGGAGCCAGCTTCGGGTGTGGGTCGGAGTGATGGGCGGTCTGTCGGCCTGCGCACAGAGGCCAGCGCCAGGCTCACTCTGCAGCGTCTAAAGAGAGAGATAATATGCGCTGGCAAAAGAGAGGCCCCGTGAAACTAAACTCGGTTGCTCCGACCGATCATGCAGAAATCCTGAGTGTTCACAATGTCGCCAATTGCAGAATCTTCGCTAGCCGCCATCGCCCCGGCCTTGTCCTTCCCAAGCACATTCATGATCGGACCTGCATCGGTTTTGTTATCGAGGGACAGTGCGAAGAGCGGCTCAGCGGCGGAGTCATGGACCTGAGTCAACACAAATCGTTTTTTCGACCGGACGGCGAAATTCATGTCAACAGGGCTGGGAGTAATGGGTTTCGTTGTCTCATTGCGGAGGTGACAGATGGCTGGCTGGACCGCATTCGTGATTACGGAACTTTACCAAGTCAACCCTGCTGTTTTCACAACGCGGACATATCTTGGCTTTCGATGAGGCTTTACCAAGAATGCAGGCTGGGGCAATTAGCGAGTCCCCTCGCGATTGAAGGCCTGATGCTGGAGATCGCCGCTGGTTTCGTCCGCGAGCAAGGGGTTGATCGGCACAGTCACAGCCCTATTTGGTTGAGAAGCGTGCGAGAGGCTCTTCATGCACATTGTCACGAGTCCGTGCACCTCAGCATGGTTGCAGGCTGGGCTGGGATTCACCCTGTTCACTTAGCTCGCGAGTTCAGAAAGCACCAGGGCTGCACTGTGGGGCAGTATGTGAGAAGGCTGCGCGTCGAATCTGCCAGTCGCAAGCTGATGGAGTCGGACTCGCCGCTCGCGGTAATCGCTTTGGAGGTCGGCTTCGCGAACCAAGCGCATCTTTGCAGAATCTTCAAACTTGTCACCGGCATCTCTCCTGCGCGCTATCGCGCCATCGCAAGGGCCGCTAATCGCAGACAACATGTTGTAATCATGAAAGAATCTTAGGCGCGGCGACGTTAGGATGGGCTGATGAAACCATTTCTGCGCTTGCTGCGCCCCGCCGTCATTGCGGCTCTATCGATTGCGTCTGCTGCTCAACAAACGAATGTCCCGAGTCAAGCATCAATTCAGCTCAGCCCGGAGCGGGCAGTCAAGTTTCGTCGCGCATCGGATCTTCATTTTTCGCCCGATGGCTCCCGGCTCGTCTGCATCGTTTCGGAAGTGAACGGGCCCGCCTCGGAATCCCACCTTTGGCTTCTTCAAATCGGCCAAGGAGAATTGCGCCAGTTCACCTTCTCGCAGAAATCAGAGCGATTGCCACAGTGGGCACCCGATGGCGGCAGCGTGGCGTTTCTCTCCAACCGCACCGGAAGTATGCAGGTTTATGTCATGCCGACCGGTGGAGGGGAGGCTCACCCGGTTACGAACAGTGCAACCGCAGTAAGTGACTTCCACTGGTCGCCCGACGGCAAACAGATCGCCTACCTGGCAGCAGAACTTGAACAAGGAAAGTCCGACAATGACGCCCAGATCGCTGACCGCGAACAAGATCTTGAACGTCTATGGGTGGCCGATCTCGCTTCAAGAAAGACTCGCCAAATGACGCGAGGTGCCTGGCGGGTGGATGACTTCGGCTGGTCAAGCTCTGACCAGATCCTCGTGATGGCGAGTGATCACTCAAAGGCTGAGACCTGGAATGATGCTCTATATAGCATTTCGCTGACGGACGCCGCAATCACTCTCCTCGGCAAGCCCAATCAGCCGTTTGAGAAACTTTTGCTCTCACCCGGCCGCAAGCAATTTTCCTTTCTCTCGACTCGCACCGGCGGGCCCATTCCTCACGATCTCTTTCTGCAGAGCGTCAGCGGTGGAACAGCTCGCGATGTGACATCCGCAATCGATCGCGCGGTCATCGATGCCAGGTGGCAAAACGACTCCACCATCCTGGTTCGCGTCGCTGACGGCTTCCACAATCGCATTTTTCGAATCGGCTCCGATGGAGTCGCGGCCATCGACCTGCCTCACTCTGTTCGTGCCTTCGACGTCGCGTCCGACGGGACGTTGGTTTTCGTCGGTGTTGGCTTCAATCGCCTGCCGGAACTCTTCATCCGGCACATCGACGGCACTGTCGGGCAGGTGAGCCATTTGCAAAAGGAGGACTGGGACGTGGTTCGGCTCGCTAATGCTGAAATCTTCCGCTTCAAGAGCTTTGATGGAACGGAAATCGAGGCTGCACTGATGAAGCCGATCGGCCCAGCCTCTAAGGCAAAACTACCGCTCGTCCTGCTAGTGCACGGCGGCCCAGCCAGCAACTTTTCTGCAGACTATTTTTGGTTCAACTCTTGGCCTCAGCTTCTGGCCGCAAGAGGTTATCAAGTCCTGATGGTCAACCCGCGGGGATCGGTTGGCTATGGCGAAAGTTTCTTGAAGTTGAATCGCGCCGACTGGGGCGGCGGGGACTTCAAGGATTTGATGGCAGCTGTGGATGCTGTGATCGCTCGTGGGGAGACCGATCCTAACCGCTTGGGCATTGGAGGTTGGTCCTATGGAGGCGAGATGACGCAGTGGGCAATTACACAGACCAATCGCTTCAGGGCTGCAGTCACCGGCGGTGGCGTATTTGATCAAGCCGCCGAGTTTGAAACCGAAGATTCTCCGGCTGGCGACGAATGGTATTTCGGCACGCCTTGGGAGCACCCAGAGGTCTTTGCAGGCAACTCTCCGGCCACATACATTCGCAACGCAAGAACACCAACGCTCATCTTGCACGGCGAGGACGACCAGGACAATCCGGTCATTCAATCCCGGGCGTTGTACCGTGCCCTCAAACACTATGGTGTGGAAAGCGAGCTGGTTATCTATCCAGGCGAAGGGCATCTGCCAAGACAAGAAAAACATCAGATTGACATGCTAGAACGAATGCTGGAATGGTTTGATCGCTACCTGAAGTAGACTGCCGTGGAAACGGTATCCAGCAGAAGTAAACGGCGGCACTAAACCACTCCCGCTTCTTATTTCTCTTACGAGGACAGACGTTTCAAACGGTGCACGTCGGGCAGCTGCAGCTATGGCTGCGGTTTTCGAGGCTCCTTGGGGCAATTGAACCCTGAGGTGCAAGCCCCTGCGATGATTGCACCACTTGCGGCAATCTTTCCTCCATCCCAGAATGAGGTCATCGCACTAGACGGGCTTGTAACCGCGAGGCGGCTTTGCGTAGCGGAAGATCGCCATCCGCGTCTTTCCACCAATCGAGCAGCGTTGCAAGCGTCTGCCGCGCCTTTTCAGTCTGTCCCCGCTGCTCATAGTCGAGCGCTAATTGGTAGCGCGCAAATGCCCATTTCTGTTGCGGCTCCCAAAAACCCAACGGCATAAGAGGGCTGGCCAGCTTCTCGTACCAAACTGTGGCTTGATCCAGGTTCCCGGATAGTTGATAAGCGTGCGCCAGGATCTCAGTGGCCAGACCGCTCACAGACGCACCGTACATCGGATCGGTGACGAGAGAGAGTTCCGCTATGGCTGCCTTCGTTTCTCCTTTCTCCGCAGTGATGGCTCCTTGCAGCAGACGTACGTAGCCTTGCTGTTCGTTGTCGTGAACGTCGGCCAAAGGGCGAATGAACTCCGCGAGTCTCCCCGCTTTTACCAGCGCACCCGCGCGGACATATTCCTGGCCCACAATCGAACCCCACTCGACTTTGGGGCCCATGTCTTTGAGATTGACGGCCGCATTGTCCAGTTGTTGGAGACGCGCCCGGTTGTCACCTAGACCTTCCGCGACCACCGCCAGCAAGAAGTGCGTGCGGGCGGCTGCAAAGACGTTATGTTTGCGTTCTTCGATTTGCAACTCCTCTACAAGGCGGCCTTGTGCCCCAAAGTACCTTCCGTGAAGAAGGTCCAGGAGAGCGAGAGAACGAAGGCCCTCCGCACGTATGTCAGGTCTTCCCAGCAGATCGGAAAACAGGGCGACCGCCCTCTGCTCCTCGCGGTTACCAATCAGCGCTAGGCCATACTCGCGGTTGGTACTGCCAAAGGTCAATCGACTTGGGTCAATCTGAAAGGCACGCGTGTAGGCCTGCACCGCTTGGGAGTAGTCTTGGAGGCTTGAGTATGCGGTTGCCATCTCAATCCACGTGCGAACATCGTTTGGCGCGATGGCAAGAATTCGTTTATGTTGCTCAATCGCTTCCGCCTGGCGAGCGTGCCGGCGAAGTAGATTTGCATAGTCCCTCAGCATGTTCCAATCATCTGGGTAGGTCGCCAAATAGGAACGATAGAGCCCGTCTGCTTCCTCCACGTGATTAAGGTCGAGTGCCCTGTGGGCTTCGATGATCATTCGTTCGCGCTCCGTTAGTCGCGACGAAAGAGCCAGAGCTTTGTCATACTCCTCGCGCCCGAGGTCAGTCTTGTAATAGATGAAACTGCAGTATGCCCGTCCCAAAGCCGCGTGAGCCATGGCAAATTCAGGGTCGAGTTGGATCGCGGCCTTATATAGGGTTAGCGCATCATCGGACCGCGTCGTAACCATCCATATCGACGATGCCTCCGAATATTTCTTCAAGGCGGTCAAAGAGGTCGTTGTGACCTCCGGCAAAGGCCGGCTGGCTTGGTGGATTTCATAGAGCGATTCGCCTAAGTCGCCGCGAACCTGCTTGGCAATCCTATCGAGCGCATCAAGAATGTGGTCTTCGCTGTCAGCCGGTTCCTTATAGGACCGCACTGTGGCGCCGGTTTCAGGATCAATCAATTCCGTTGTCAGTTCGAACTCCTGGCCGGTTCGCGTGATTGTGTTGGCAATCAATCCCCGGACACTCTCTCGAGCGCAGATCTCTCGCGCCAGGGGAACTGTTACTCGTTGGGTGCCGGACTTTCCCATAAGCCTGAGCACAGATTCCAGCCGGCTCCGCGGAAATACGTTCACATTGCGAGACTGGCTGAGGCTCACCGTGAAAGCCGTCAGCAATGCGTCGTCAAAACGGGGATCCCCGGTGTGGTTTTCGAAATCAGCGATAAAGACAGCGTCGTTGGCTCCAAGTGGGAGAACCCGGTGGCCGTGTTTCATCAAGGCACCCACAGCGGCGGCCAACAGCACAAGCGCCAGCGCCGGCACGAGCACGAGCTTTGCTCGACTCCGGTGCCCAGCCTTCGTTCTCGATGCCTTTTCCAGCTCTAACTTGCTGTTACTGGAATAGGGCGCCTCCGCGGCAAACGCGAAGCCAGAGGCCGCCACCGGCTGCAGTCTTGAGGCTCCCTTCAGAATTGCGTCCATCTTCAACCGATCCAGGTCAGCCTGCATTTCCGGCGCATTTTGATAGCGCTGCTCACGGTCCTTTTCGAGCGACTTCGCGATGATTGTGCCCAAAGCAGCCGGCAAGTCCTGATTCACCTGGTCCGGCGGAACCGGCTGCGCGTTCAGGATCGCGTTGACGATCAGGGCGTTATTGTTGCCGTCGAAGGGTCGCCGTCCGGTCGCCGCTTCGTATAGGACCACACCCAAAGAAAACAGATCGCTTCGCCCATCGATCTCCTCCCCCCGCACTTGTTCGGGGGACATGTAGGCTGTGGTTCCGACAACCACCCCTTCTCCGGTGAGCGATTCCTCGTCTGCTTTGACTTTCGGCTGCGGGCTGGAGATCGCTTTCGCCACTCCAAAGTCCAAAATCTTCACTCGGCCAGCTGAAGTCATAAAAACATTGGCCGGTTTTATGTCCCTGTGGATGATTCCCTTCGCGTGGGCCGCCCCTAAAGCATCGGATGTCTGAATCCCAAGCTCCAGAAGCTCGGCGATGGGCATGGGTCCGCCGCAGAGCCGCTCCCGCAGGTTTTCCCCTTCCAGTAACTCCATGACAATCACGGGCTGCCCGTCGTGTTCTTCGACTTCATGAATCGTGCAGATGCCCGGGTGGTTCAGCGACGAGGCCGCGTGGGCCTCCCGTTGAAAACGCTGCAGGGCCTTAGGGTCACGCGCCAGATTGTCGGGGAGAAACTTCAGAGCAACACGCCGCTGCAGGCGAATGTCTTCGGCCTCGTAAACTACCCCCATGCCACCGGCGCCGAGCTTCCCGGTCACGCGATAGTGTGAAACTGCTTGGCCAAGCCGGAGAGCCTTTGTCCCCGACCGGTCTATGTCGCTGGCGGGAGCCTGTCCCTCCTCCTTGTCCGCAGCGAATTCAGCAGCGACTGCTTCCACCGCCTGCCCCTCAATGAATCCCCCAGCTCGACCGCCACAAGAGACCAGCGATTCGACTTCCTGGAGCAATGCCTGGTCGCCGCTACAGGCTCGGGCTAAGAAAACAGCCCGCTGATCTTCCTCGCATTCCATGGCCGCGTGGTACAGGCGCTCCACATTCTGCCATCGCTCAGAATCCATCGCGCCCTTCCCCCTCCATCTCTCGCAGCAACCATGACTTCGCCAGGTTCCAGTCCCGCGTCACCGTGTCGTTGGAAACCTTTAGGACCGCGGCGGTTTCTTGGACGGAGAGCCCGCCGAAAAATCGCAACTCCACCACGCTGCTCTTTCTGGAATCCACGGCAGCCAGTTTCTGCAATGCCGCATCCAGGGCCACCAGATCTAATGCGGGATCGGCGGAAACCATGAGACCTTCATCCAAGGTGACCCGCCGGGCGTCTCCCCCGCGCTTGAGATAGCCGCGTGAGCGGGCATAATCGGTGAGTATGCGCCGCATCAGTCGTGCGCATATAGCGAAAAAATGGGCTCGGTCCTGCCAGCCGACGCCCTCAAGATCCACCAGCCTCACGTAGACCTCGTTGATCAGGGCCGTGGTTTGTAGAGTGTGGTCAACCCGCTCCCTCGCCATCCGGTGTTTGGCGGCCTTGCGTAATTCGCTGTAGACGAGAGGCGTGAGCCTTTCGAGCGCCTGTTCGTCCCCAGCACCCCAAGCCCGGAGCAGCTGCGTAATGTCGCGAGACGGAGAAGTGCTCACAGGATATGCCGTCCTCCCGAGGTCGCATTGCGCCACAGAGTACCACAGATTTCTTGCGGCTTTTTCCACGCGCTTCCCGCTATTCCAGATAGAGCCGCTATATGCGGCTACTCAAACTCATATCAAAGGAGAAACTACAATGAAACGCACTGCCACATCACTCTTCCTGGGACTCTGTCTCGCCATTTTGGCCGTTGCAGCCAGCCCCGCGTATGCTCGCTCGACCACCGGCTTCAGCGCTTTTCACGTCGAGAGCCCTACCGCCTCAAATCCTTACAAGTGCCTCAACGAAAACAACGGCGCGGTGGTCAATAACTGCACCTATGACGTCAGCCTGGAATTCGATCTCCCCATCGACAGCGCGGGAGAGAAAAGCATCATCGTACAGGATTACTTTGAAGGAACCGCCGCAGAGAACACCTTCTCCTGCACTTCGTACGCGTACACAGGTTCCAAGGCTTCTTCGACCGTAGGGAGCGCAATCAACTTCACCGGCCCGACAGAAACGTTGACGACCAGCGTCGACGTAACCGAGGGCGACAGTATCCAGGTGATCTGCTACAACATACCGAAAGGCGGAGGCGTTGCCAACTTCAATTGGAATCCGTAAACACAGTTCGCGCCTCGACGTCGAGCTTTGAACGCGGCACGGGTCGTGGATCATTACCGCAGGGGACAGGATGAAAACCAGCATCCGGCCCCTGCGGAGTTTTTTGCAGCCCAACGAAGCGCGCGCTAGGAATACTCAGGAACGTCGGCTCCCCCGGCACGGCCTACCGCGCCCGGTCCCTCCACCACACAAGTGAACGCGGCCGCAACCGGCCCTCGACGTGGAAGATCTCTTGCGGCTTTTTCCACGCGCTTCCCGCTATTCCAGATAGAGCCGCCGTATACGGCTACTCAAACTCATATAAAAGGAGAACTACAATGAAACGCACAGCTACGAGCTTACGCGGCGGAGACCTTCAAGCATGCGCGAGGTTCTTGGCGATCATTGTCGCCGCAGTCTTATTGCTCGCTGCGGCGAGCGGAACGGCGGCTGCTGAAGTCAAGGCCAGCGGTGACAATTACTTGCTCGCCACCAGCACTTGCGACAACATCCTGAGACTGCAAACCTCAGTACGGGTCACGCAAGACATGGTTGCTCTGGTAACTCCTGGCAACATTCAAGATGGAGGATTTGGTGTGCAACTGAACGCGATCCCGCCCCCCGGGCAACCAGCCTACTGGATGCAATACGTAATGTTTATCCAAAACAACCAAATCCAGGCCGTTGTGGAGTACTGGTTCCCCCCGGACAATGGCCCGGACGCCTTCTACACAATTCTCGACCTGCCTTCGAACACGATCTACACCGGGTCGGTACTGTCGATCCAACTCACGAACGACAGCAATGGAAACGTGACGAAGGCAACGTTTAGCTTTACGGATCCCACCGGGCACGTTACAAAGCTGCAAGCTCCGCCGATAAACTTGCCCAACACGAGCACACCGGCACTGGTTCCAGTTCAGTCGTTCGGGGTTAACGTTGTGGGACCTATCAATTCGGAAGGTTCGACATTCTCGTCCGGAAAGGGCGTAATCACGTACAAAGCTTCCAACGGTCCCCTGAGCGTCCCGGCAACGGGATGTTCGGGTGGCAACGGACCCGGCACAAACGAATGGTCGAACATTTACTACGGATCGATGACCCCCAAAGGTTCGTCGGTCACGCAGGCATTCGCGCCGTTCGCCGGGCCCCTGGCTAGTAATATGGACTCGGCGAATAAACAGCTACAGGTGTATACCTTGGGGACGGATCAGAACACCCACTACAACTTCACCGTTGATCAGTTTGCTTTCAACGGAGCCACTTGGTCGTCTACCGACCTCGGGAATCTAGGTGCTCCTCTCGCTTCGCAGGGTTCTCCCGTCATCAGCTATGAGTACACCATCTACGACACCACGGAAGCCTTCTATCTAACCTCTGACGCGCAAGACGTTGAGCAGCTCTGGGGGTACAACTGGGCTCCGAACAACCTTACCGTGCTGGCAAATGCCCAGCCCGCAACCGTAGGCAGTCGCTTAGTGGGCTACATCGACCCAATTGCTGTCTCCGACAATGTTTTCTATCAAGGGACGGATCAGCACGTGCATCTGCTTACCTGGTCTGAGGCGGGAGGCTGGACCGAAGACACGAGACTGGCGCATGCTCCCGCGGCTGCATTCGCCAGCGCGCTAACCGGCCACATGACTGCTGCGGCGGAGGAGATCTTCTTCGTCGGGACCAACAACCATGTCTATCAGTTGTGGCGCTGGTCGAAGAACTACGACGGGTGGCATGTAACAGACGTAACAATCGCCAATGGCACGAAGCCACTCGCTGCCGCGGGTAGCCCGCTCGCTGGATTCTACGATCCAGCAGCCGGCACTGACGCGGTACTTTATGTCGGCACAAACCACCACGTATATGAGTTGTTGTTCTCGCCGTCTTCGGTATGGAGTTCCATTGACGTTACCGGCCAGTCCGGGGCTCCGAATGCAATCGATGGCAGTATGCTTGCCGCACACCTGAACACGTCCGCAAATTCAGAGGAAGTGTTCTTTGTGGCCGGCGGCGGCCCCCTGCAAGAGTTATGGTCCTGGTCTAAAACGGTTCCTGCGTGGAACACTTATCCTCTTGACACTGCCGTGGCCCCGGAAACTGCCAGCCCCCTGGCTACTGACATGGATTCTCTGACGAGTCCATCGCGGGACGAGGTCTATTACGTTGGCACTGACGGCTCAGTTCACGAGATGTGGTCGTCGTCCGACTCCGGAGGATGGATCGCAGCGACGCCGTAGTGGAGCAGAACTTGGACGAAAATCCACGTTCAGTCGCAGGGACCGAGGCGCTAATCAGCGCCTCGATCCTTGACTGCTGCAGTTGTCCCCCTCGTGAGGCAAGCCAAAGAGGAATACGCGAAGCTGCCGAATAGCGCGAGACCATGGTTGACGCGACGAAGCCAGCAGCTTGGCCGCGCTCAAGTCGGGAGCGATTGACCTGCTCGCAACCGGTTCACTCAACTTCCGCAACGACAACGGAAGCTTCAGTCTCGCCCGCCCGATTTTCTACGACTTTCAGGGATTCCTGGTTGATAAGAGCCTAGGCATTACCTCGCCCAGGGACTTTGCCGGAAAGAAGGTCTGTTTTCTGACGGGAACGGAAATCGAGGTCCAGGTGAATAACTACATGGAGCGAGAGAGGATCAACTTTCTAAGGGCGCCTTTTTCCGAAGAAGGCGAGATGGAAGCAGCCTTTATCACTGGCAATTGCGCTGCGGTGACTGCTGATGTCTCGCAGTTGGCCTATGAGCGCATCGCCTTCAAACATTTGGCGCCGAAATACGCGATCATGCCCGACCTTGTTGCCAACGACCCACTTGCCCCGGTGGTTCGCGCAGACGATCCGCAGTGGCGCGCGATTGTCGATTGGACCGTGCAAGCTCTGATCCAGGCCGAGGAATTTGGAGTCACGCAGTCGAACGTAAAGGAGATGAAGAAAAGCGACGACATCATCGTCCGGCGCCTGCTGGGCGCGCACCGCGGCTGGGGGCAATTTCTGGGATTGGATGATGAGTGGGCAGCGCGCGCCATTGAATCAGTTGGCAACTACGGCGAGATGTTCGAACGCGATTTGGGATCCGGGTCTGCGATGAAACTGGATCGCGGAGTCAACAAGATCTGGACTCACGGCGGTCTGATGTACTCAAATCCTGTCCGCTGAAGCCGATGGCGCCACGTCATCTTCGAAGTTCAGGCCAACGACGCTCGACCTCGACTAAAGGCACAAATGTGTCTGCGCAACAAATCCCGTTACCGACGCTCACGCGTTGGAGCAGGCGAAGTATATATCTCTTGGCCATCTCCTAGTCACGGACGCGGAGCAACAGCAAACTCTGGTCATCCTGTTGTACGCCGCGCTGCTTTACCTGTCCCATGACCAACTCCCAAGTTCGCTTTAGGGGTAGAAATAAAAACGGCGCAGATCAGAAGAGGTATGATTTGCGCCGTTCGCGAGGCGGTAACGGCATCCGATGTGGCGGGTGCCAAGTCTAGCTGCCGACATCGTACCCCCGATTTTTGCGCGAGTAGGTGAACCGGAGGTTAATTTGTCTGCCGATGGGAGATGCGCTCAGGATCGCTTGGGCACCGATTTTTGTGTGTCTGCTTCAGTCGGCAAGCGAGTGTGAAAGCCGTAGCGCCGAACCAGGATCAAGCAGCAGTGTGAAAATCCTTTTTGTCGCATGCAAGGCAAGCGTTGAAATGCACGTTCTGCACATAAGTAGCATTGACAGCGTTCGCGGCTACTCGCGATAGTTCTTTACTCTGTTCATCAGTCGGTTTTTTGTGCATCCTGATTTTTTAGACTTCTCCACGCTACCCACGCGCCGTTCTCTTCGTTTCGCAACCGCTCGTACTCCGGACACATAAACTCTCCAAGAAACAGTCTACTCCCATCAAGCTTCGCTCCTTCGGTGCTGCACCGCGTTGATTCCCTCGACACGCGTTTACAGGTGCGAAATCGGGACATGATTGGATCACGCCGATGTTTTGCCTTTTGTTGATGCTCAGCTCATCACGGTCAAGTGCTCTTGCGTGGAGATGAAAAAACGACGCAAACCGGATGGGTGATTTGCGTCGTTTCTGAGGCTGTTTTCGTACTTGTTCGTCTACTAGGATTTCTCCGCAAGCCCCGTGTAGCAGTCCCCGGAGCAAGGTGTATGCCCGAAGCCACGCCTGCCTCCTCTTGTCCTTGTCTCGCCTGGCTGTGAGTTTCCTGATCTGAACTTGATTGCGAGTGATCCTCGGCTAAAGAACTCGGGATTAGGGCTGAGCAGCCGTTTCTCGAGCTGTTTGGGGCGAGGGGATCCATCCCTCGGATGTGCCTCGCCCCTCTAGGCTCAAATGCTGGTTACTGGACGAAGGATACGCCGTCGAGCGACGTGAAGCACTGGGCATCGCTGAACGCGGTTTGCGCTTCGACGGTCACGGCACCGTTGGTTTGAATAATTAGCCGCCCGTTGGTGGCGCCGCACAGGTCGACGGGGACGTAGACATTGGTCACCGGTCTAAGCGACGGGGGCAGCACGAACGGCTCTGCGTTGGTCCCGGTAGTGGACATGGCGCCTTGGAAGTACACAATGCCGTACGCATTCCCCGCTTCCGCACGACTGGTCTTGTAGACAGTGTTTGTCCAGCCGTTGATCAGCGTAAGCGCCTTGAATCCGGTATCCTTCGCGACGAACCACGCACCGTCAAGCGACGTGAAACACTGGGCATTGCTGAACGTTCCGCCCTCGGCCTGGACGGACACGACACCACTGGTCAGAATATACAGTCGCCCGTTGGTCGCATCGCACAGATTGACGGGAATGTAGACATCGTGCGCCGGGCGAAACCCCGTGGGCAGCACGAACGGCTCTGCATTGGTGCCGGTGGTGGCGATGGCGCCCTTGAAGTGCACAATCCCATTGATGTTCGCGACTGCCGCATCGCTGGTGGCGTAGGGGGCATTGGTCCAGCCGTTGATCAGCGTAAGGTCCGTAAAACCGCTATCACTCAAGGCAAATGAGGCACCGTCAAGCGAAGTGAAGCACTGGGCATTGCTAAACGTTCCGCTCTCGGCCTGGATGGTCACCTCGCCGTTGGGCTCGATATTTAGCCGCCCGTAGGTTGCGTTGCACAGATCGATGGGGATGTAGACATTGGTCGCTGGGGTAAGCGACGGGGGTAGGGTGAACGGCTGCGCACTGCTCCCGTTGGCGATTGCGCCCCTGAACTGCACGATGCCGGAGACTTCTTCGACTGTCGCAATGCTGGTGGTGTACGGGGCGTTGGTCCAGCCGTTGATCAGCGTTAACGGCGTTGGACCGACGAACTGGGCAAAAGCAGAACCCGTCGCCAACAACAGAGCAAACGGGACCAAACGGCAAGCTAAATGTGTCAGCGACTTGATTTTCTTCATTGCACAAGAGGTTTTCATTGAAATTCTCCTTTTTTTTCGGCAGCTTTAGTGCCGGTAGAGTCTCTTTTGACCTGGCTCCTCAGCTCCCGCGGAATGCTGACTCGGAAGCAATTAAGTTCTGGTCACTTGGTAAAGCGAAATATTTCGGAGAATTGGTCGCCTCAGAACTTTTTTTCGATCTGCCGTGTGCGGGTGACGACGGATAAACGCCCTCCTAGGGGAGACAGTTCAGCGCTTCGACCGACGAAGTAAACGTGTTTTCAATCGGTTGACATCGGTTATCGGCTGAGGCTACCTTTGTTAACCAAGATTCTGAACCCCGTTTGGCGGGTTAACTTGTCGCAACTTCCACCCAAAACGGTCAGCGAGTTACTGGCGGATTGGAATGCCGGTGACGACGAGGCGTTGCGCGCCGCAGTTCCGCAGGTATACGACGAACTCCGACGGGTCGCGCGCCACTACCTGCGGCAGGAACGCCCGGGCCACACCCTGCAAGGCACCGCGCTGGTGCACGAGGCTTATCTACGCCTGGAGAAGCAAGGCGCAGCTGAATTCCAGAACCGTGAGCATTTCCTGGCGATCTGCGCTCAGCTGATGCGGCAGATTCTGGTCGAACACGCGCGCGGCCGCGGTGCCGCGAAACGAGACGGCGGAGTCCGGCTGGAGCTGGATGACAACCTTGCTTTCAAGACCCGGAGCGTTGACATGGTAGCGCTTGACGATGCTCTGAAGGAACTGGCCAAACTGGACACGCAGCAGAGCCGCATTGTGGAGCTGAGATTTTTCGGTGGCCTCTCCATCGAAGAGACTGCGCGGGCGCTGGATCTCTCGCCCACCACGGTGAAAAGACATTGGGCGACGGCCAAGCTTTGGCTGCATCACGAGATGAGCAAGGCACCCGAAGCATGACGCCGGAGCGCTGGCAACAGATTCGCGACGTGCTTGAGAAAGTTCTGGAGCTGGCACCCGATCAACGTTCCGCCTTCTTGGAGCGGGCCTGTTCGTCCGATCAACCTTTGCGGCAAGAGGTTGAAACCCTGCTCGCCTCCAACGATGGGGTACTCTCCGGCTTTTTGCAATCCTCCACACTGCACCGAACGCATACGTCAGGGACGGGGTCTCTCCGGCTCGGTCAAACCATTTCGCACTACCGCGTTATCGAAAAGCTCGGCGCCGGCGGCATGGGAGTGGTTTACAAAGCGGAAGACATCCGCTTGCAACGACATGTTGCGTTGAAATTTCTTCCCGACGAGCTGGCGCGTGACCCGAAAGCCCTGCAACGGTTCAAACGCGAGGCCCGCGCTGTTTCCTCCTTAAACCACCCTGGCATATGCACGATTCATGAGGTGGAAGAGCAGGATGGACAGCCATTGATCGTCATGGAGTTGCTGGAAGGGGAGAATCTGAAAGAGCGAATCCGCAACGGACCACTCTCCGGCGACGCGCTTCTCGAACTTGCGACGCAGGCATCCGACGCTTTGGCAGCGGCGCACGCACAGGGGATCATCCACAGGGACATTAAGCCGGCCAATATCTTCATGACCGCTCCGGGGCGGGTGAAGATTCTGGATTTTGGAGTGGCCAAAGCCATCGCTACCCATCGGCCGGAATTCGACTCCGACGAGGAATCGCTCACCACGGAAGGTGTGATTGTCGGCACCGCTTCCTATATGTCTCCTGAGCAGGTGCGGGGAGAGGAGATCGATGCGCGCAGTGATCTGTTTTCCTTAGGTGTCGTCCTTTACGAAGCGGCGACCGGACAGCGGCCTTTCGAGGGCAAGAATCGCGCGCTGATTATGAACGCCCTCCTGAACGACGAGCCAGTCCCACCCCGCAATATCAATCCGGAGTTGCCGGCAGGATGGGGCCCAATCATTGCGAAAACTCTCGCAAAGGACCGCGAACAGCGCTATCAGAGCGCGGCGGAAATTCGAGCCGACATGGAACTCCTGACGCGGGAATCGGAGAATCGGTTCATCGCTGCCTTAAAAGGGACCGTGCAAGGAAACGGGGCAGGACAACCCAGTCCTGCATCGATGCCGTCGTCGAAGGCCGACCCAGTGATCGTACACGAGCGGTCATTTCCGTCTCGCCGGATGATCCTGGGGATTGTGGTCTCTGTCATTATCCTCGTCGCCTCTGGGGTATGGTATCGACATGTTGGACTTACCCGGCAGCTCACAGAAAAAGACACCGTCGTGCTTGCCGATTTCACCAATACGACCGGCGATGCGATCTTCGACGACACGCTGAAGACAGGGCTCAACATCTCTCTGCGGCAGTCGCCTTTCCTGAATGTGCTCTCCGATAGTCAAGTGGCGAAGGCCCTGAAAATGATGACCCGTCCCGCCGACACGAAACTAACGCCGGAAGTGGCCTCCGAGCTTTGCCAGCGGGCAGGCAGCAAGGCCTATCTTGCCGGATCGATTGGCAGTCTGGGCAGCCAGTACATACTGGGATTGAAGGCGGTGAATTGCCAAACGGGCGACACGCTGGCTGAGGAGCAAGTCACGGCGACGTCCAAGGAGAAGGTGCTGGACGCGCTCGGCAAGGCGGCATCTAAGCTGCGCGGCGAGTTGGGCGAATCGCTGGCCACGGTGCAGAAGTTTGATGTTCCGCTCTTCCAGGCGACCACGTCTTCACTTGAAGCTATGCAAGCCTACCGCCTCGGCCTAAAGGCTTTTGCCGAGAAAGGTTGGGCGGCGGGCCTGCCTTATTATCAGAGTGCTGTCCAGCTTGATCCGAATTTTGCCATGGCATACTGGGCGATAGGCCGGAGCTATTCCGGTCTCGGCGAGTCTGGCCGCGCCAGCGAGAACTTTACCAAGGCCTTCCAGCTCAGGGACCATACCAGCGCGGGGGAAAAGGTGGACATCGCTGCCGATTACTACGGGCGTGTAACTGGTGAGCTCGATAAAGCAGCAGGGATTCGTGAGGAGTGGATTGAGAGCTACCCGCGAAGACCTTTCTCCTACGCGGCGTTGGCGGGAGTGTACGGCATGCAGGGTAAGTACGACAAGGCTGCGGACTTCACTCGCCAAGCCTTGCGCCTCGCGCCGGATCCTTCGCTTTTGACTGCGGCGAATGCTGGCCTCGCCAATTATGCCCTTGCCTTGCAGCACTTCGACGAAGCGCGCCAAATCATCCGTGAGGCGCAGGCGAGAAAACTGGATAATTTCATAATTCACATTACCCTCTACGCCCTTGAGTTCCTTGAAGCGGACTTCGCAGGGATGGTGGAACAGCAACAGTGGTTTGCAGCCAATCCCGAATATGAGACCTATGGGCTGGCGCTCGCGTCTGACACAGAGGCGCATGGCGGTCATCTTCGCAAGGCTCGGGAACTGGCCAAGCGGGCCGTGAACTCCGCCATACGCGAGGACAACAAAGAAAGCGGAGCGATATGGCAGGCAAATGCCGCCCTTGAACTAGCGGCTTTCGGCGATGCTACGGAAGCTCGGCAGTCAGCGGCAGAGGCTCTGAAGCTTGCTCCCGCGAGTCCGGGCGTCGAGGCCGAAGCCGCGCTTGCGTTTGCCGTGGCGGGTGAGACAGCACGAGCCGAATCCTTGGCGCAAGAACTGGGGAAACGCTTCCCACTGGACACCCAGATGCAGTCGCTTTGGCTACCCACGATTCAGGCGCAAATTGCGCTGGACAGGAAAAACGCGGCTCCCGCCCTGAATACCCTGCAAGCTGCCTCAGCTATTGAGATGGGCTCCATCCCGTTCGCCAACAATATTTCCTGCCTGTATCCGACGTACGTGCGCGGACAGGCATACCTAGCAGCCGGACAGGGCAGCGCTGCGGCTGCCGAATTTCAGAAGATTCTCGACCACAGCGGAATCGTATGGAATTGCTGGACGGGAGCGTTGGCGCATCTGGGAGTGGCTCGTGCCAACGCCTTGCAGGCGAGAACCTCGCAGGGAGCGGATGCCGGCGCCGCGCGCGTCCGGGCGCTCGCCGCCTACAAAGATTTTCTTGGACTTTGGAAAGAAGCCGACCCAGACATCCCGATCCTGAAGCAAGCCAAAGCCGAAAACGCGAAGTTGCAATAGCCTTTCCATCCACTCGAGGCTGCTGCGAAAGATTCTTTTTGACAATGTTGGGTTTTCTTGCGTTTAGCCGCTCTGCCGCTGGTCGTACAGCGGCCCAATCAAGCCGTTGAGACCGGAAACAGGAGTGTTGCTGCCCGTGAACACAAGGGGAAGGGGGTACGAAATGATGCGGAAGGGACACGATGAATTATGGGTAACGATGCGCCGATCAAGCAGGATTTCTGCGCCCCAACCTTCAGTACCCGCCGCGCCTCTTCAACCGCACGAGTAGACCGCCGGGAGTTGTCTGGTTACCTACAAGCATGACTCTGGAATTCTTCCCGGCACCTTCGATGGTGTAATCCGTTGTTTTGAGTGACAAACCGGGCATTCACTGACGCTTGATGCATAGTAGGCATGACAATCAGCGCAAGACAAACCATAGAGCACACATGGAGCCTGTGCTCGCGTTGCCTCTTCAGCGGCTGCATCGCTTTGGTTGGCCATTATTGTTCCTCCCGGCTAATGAGAATCAGAAAACGAGAGTCAGTTTTGTAAGAGCTTCGCGAGAATCAGGGGCATCGATCAGTTAGCTTGCTCCAAAGTCATCCTCCGGACGTTGCCCGTTCTTGGACAGAAGCACGTCAGGCCGACTTTCTTTGTGGTAAGCAGAACGGAATCACTTTGCCCTGCTGTTCCGGCGGGATCCACTTGGTGGCCTTCTTCCTGAAGCTCGTAGGCACGTAGAACTCAATGATTTTCGCCATAAAATCACCTCCACTTGTAATAGCGAGAACCGGGTTCGAAAAAGTCCCATGCAAGCGAATTTCTTCAGATCAATTCAGACGGCCCCAAAACCGGCTCCGGCGGCGCTCTCCGTCGGCCGACAAAACCAGGAGTAATATCAAGCCACTCCAAATCGAAATACCGGGTAGCCAGGGGGGACTGTCATCATTCGCTGACCAGCGGATACCGCATCCTCATTATCGTGACTTTGGGCATAGCAGAACGCGAGGGCGATTCAAGCAGGTTCCAGCATGTCCGCAAGCAAACATAAAGCCAGCAACGCGATTGACTCTCCGAGCGCGGATCACGCATCCCCTTCTAAGCCAGGCGTGTCAACTTGGGCTGTTTGACGCCACCATGCTGGTCATAGGGCGGCATCGTCGGTTCCGGAAAATTCATAAATCCCTAGGAGGCGCAACAGGTTCATACCCCAGCATTGATCCTGGGAACCTGGATTTTAGCGGGTTGTTGAGGTGGGGCGGCGCCTTTATATGGGCCGAGTTGGCGGCCCACGCTGCCCGAAGTGGGCGGTCAGTATGCTTACCTGCGCGAAACCTATCACCCGGCCGTAGCAGAAAAACCTGCCCCGAGGACTCCTGCTCGGAGTTCTCGGCGTAGTCGTGTTGTGCATCGGTGTGAACTGGGTATGGATCAAGGAGACCGCGGGCGGTGAGGCGGCACACCTCGCCATCTCGGGCGATGGTCATTTAAGCCGCTGTTCGCCAAGGAGATCAGCGAGAATCCGCGCAACTCCGGCAATTGCGAAGGCCTCGGCATTTTCGCTCCAATTCGTATGGCTGTGGAGATCCGAAAGAACCAACGGTACTCACACGAGTAGCCCAAAGATCACGAGCATCATTGTCAGTAGGCGAATCGCGAGAGGTGCAATTCGATTCGTGAGAAGAGTCACAGCCGCGAGTGCGAACAGAACTGTCGTCGTTACCGACCAAAACATATGACTTGGCGGAACCGCTTCGGAACAAGGCTGGAGTTAGCGTCAAGATAAATCGCTTGTTCGAGGGTAAAGGAAGCGGCATAGACGCCCAACAATAGAGGGGGTAACTTCTTCGGGCAGATCTTTCTCCTGACCAGAGCGGCGATCGTTTATGCGCACTTGTCATCGGCATAGTTACGGGAACCCCTGTTCGGAGACCGGGCTTCTCACCCCGTCTTATTACAGCAATTAGCCCGTCCACGAGATTCAAAAGAAAAGCCGCTCGATTCGAGACCAAGCGGCAATTCTTTGCTTTCCGTTCGTTAACGCTTCTACTTCAGCGGCGCGGGTGGTGTTTTCAGCGACGACACTCGGGCCGGTTGAGCCTGCTCGGGACCTCCCGGAGTGAGTTCCGGCGCGACAGGACGGTGAGGCGCGGAGGTGGGGCCGACGTTGCCGCTCTTTGCGCGCATCCTTGCCTGACGCTCCTGTATTTTGTTCATCTGCTCGGTCACATCTTTCATGCGGACGCCCTCGTAGCCACGGCGTTTGGCCACGATGCGATAGTCGAAAAATGTGCTGGATGCTCCGCCGCCTAGTTCGCGGACTTCGAAGCCGCCGGCTGTTTTGCTGGCGACGTAAAGTCCCTTGCAGTCGCCATTCGGAGTCAGAAAGACGTGATAAGCCTCGCCCGTATCGACAGTGGATGCGAAGGTTGGGTCGAGTGGGACCTTTGCACTACCACCGGATAGCTGACCCGAGCCGAAGTCTTCGAACCAATTCTCCGGAGAAGCGACGCCGTAGAGTTCCACCTGCTGCCCTTTGGTTGTATGGACGGTCGGGGTTATTGTGCCATTACATTTCAGGTCGCCGTTCACGTTGATGGTGCACTGACCTCCGATATATGGATTGTTGGCTTCGAATATCAACGCTCCGGTCGTGTCGCTGTCGTTCCAGGCCGACAAGGCGGGCGTGCTCGTATCGCTGCCGGTGTTGTTTAGGGCGTAGGCCGCTATTCCATCGTCCGACGTGCCCAACACCCCGTAGAGTAAAAGATCGGGTTTGGCATCGCCCCAAACTCCAGCTCCGGCTCCTAAATAATCAGAGCCAATGCTGCTGATGCCTGTGCTCGTTCCAGCCACTGCCGCACCAAAGATGGCACTGGGGATCACTCCGTACACCCCATAAATCGGTTTGTCAAAGACAGTACCGTTAGCAACTCCGTAAACTCCGGTGGAACCGCTGGCAGTGCCAGACGTCGTCCCATAGACTCCATACGTTGGCCCCGTCGCCGAGGAACCGGCGGCCGTCCCATAGACGGCGGTGGACCCAGTGGCGGTGCCGTTGCTTTGGCCGTAGACGCCGTATCCACCGCTCGAGAAGTTCACACCCACCGTGCCCGCCCCCGCCGGGCTGGAGGTAGACCCATACACGCCGTTTGTTCCCGTTCCTGATGTGGCGGAGTTGTTTCCGTATACGCCATCGGCTCCGACGGCGCTCGATTGCCCGCTAACACCATTTGAGAAGTTGCCGTTGCCATTCACGTCCAGCGTGTGGGCTGGCGCCGTCGTGCCGATGCCGACCTGCCCGGTGGCGAGAATGGTCAGGTTTGTCTGCAACCCGTTGTTCGTCGCGCCGCCCTTATTTGACTGAAACAAGATCGAGTCTGAGTAGTCGCCATACTGCACCGCTTCAATCCGCGACGACGGGTTGTATGTTCCTTTGGTGGATGGCGTGAAGGTGTTGAAGTCGATCGACGCCCCGGCACTCGTACCGCCTGCCGTGTTAGTCAGGGTGATCGTCGGACCCAACTTTTCGAATGCGCCAGCGACGTCCGCCTCTAAGATCGACCTCGGTTTCGTCGTGCCAATGCCAACCTTGGCTGTGCTACCCGTGCCCGTTTGGTACACCACCGAATCGACAATCGCGGAGGACCCGCTGAAGACCGGCAGATAGTCGGCCTTGCCACCGGTTGTGGTCACGTCGGTGGCCATCGCCGGCGAAGCGCTCACCGCCTTGCTAGCGGCAGAGGCGCTCGCCGTGGCCGACCCGACCGCCGGTGGCGCCACCATTACGAAGGCCGAAGGCGGTAGTCCGCCGACGGTTTCCGCATCGCCAGCTTTCAAAGCATAGGGAGCGCTGACCAGTAGCACCCGTGGCTGCTCGGCCTGTCCCGAGACTTGCACCCCGACCCAGCGTGCCTGCTCGGACGTGAACAACTCGGCGGGCAGCCCCTCGGGCTTGGTTGAGCCAAGAAGAATGGAATAGCGGCCGTTGACGTCGGCCTGCACGTTCTGGGTTTCGAGCCAGAGCGGTGCGCCCCCGGTCTGCTCGGAATAGAGGGCAAAGGTAATACCGAGCACGCCGGTAAGGCGATTGCCGTTGAGGTCCTTCACACTACCGCCAAAGCGGATCAGTCGAGGCAACGTAGATGGAGTTTCTGGTGGCCCTTGTGCACGGGTGAGTTGAACGGTCGACAGGACCAGCAACAAGAATGCAACTACTACGCGATCGATATGCTGCTTCATGGGAGATACCTTCTTTAATGGAATCGAGCTTTGTTTTTCAGCCGGGGAGCAAGCTTACATAAAAAGCCGGTACGTAATATGAGGTCCCGGGCAACAGAGTAGATGGCACATGTGCCCTAAAAATATCGCAAGACTATATTCGGCAGTTATTGCCCTGTCAATCAAATCGTTGCAGCCGAAAAGTGGGGGCTGGCCCATCCGAGTTCCGCAGCATCATAGGGTTGACGATAACCTCTAACAGGCTGCTGAAAAAACTACTCCTAATCCACAGCCACTTGTCATACGAGAAGGCATGCGCGGAGACGATCAGCAGCAGAGTCGTATGTTCGTTATTTGTCGCCGGAGACGCGCGTGCGCAAGAATCACCCACAGCGCGCGATTCGGGCCATGGTAGGCGCAGTAGTGACTCAACTTTGCCGGCGCCAAAAACTCCGCAGGGTCAGGATGCTGGTTTTCATCCCGCTCCCTGCGGCAGTAACGTCGCGGCACGGATGCCCGACGCGCTGTCCATTACTTCATGAGCTGGACAGAGAGAGTATTGTAGTAAATCTGGATGGAGTCGCTGCTTGAGTCTGCACCACCGCCGCACAACTCAAACGTGTTCGTCCCCTTTTTCAGCACCCCATCGCTGGGAAGGATGATCCACTGAAAGTCGACGTGCGAGTAATTTCCTCCTGGACCTAGTGCGTAATCCGGGATAGCGCCAGGCCCCCAGACCGAGACTTCGCATGGGCCCCCATTCACACTGAGCCCAGCCGAATAATGGTCCGAGACATTTATGCCATAACCGGCGCTCCAGAGCACGACGGCGGGCTCCAGGTTGGCCGGCTCGGTGATGCTGACCCACTCGTTAAACGAGACACAGCACAAACCAGTGAAGGTTTGCCCATAGAGAGTGCGAGAAACCTGGTTGGTTGCTGCAAAGGCCGATCCCGCTCCCGCCACGATCAGGCAAGCCAGGATTGCCGCGAAGACAACACCCTTGGTCATTTTGCTCTTGTTTGTGGTTTTCATTGTAATCTCCTTTTTTTGGGCACCTTTGTGCCGCTGGTTTTTTGACCCGTCCTCAACCCCTGGAGAAGGCGTCGTGCGCAAGCAGTTAAGGCCTTGTCATTTGGTAAAGCGAAATTTCTCGGAGAATTGGTCGTGAGGAAACGAGAATTTCTTGACGTATAGGAGAAACAAGAATCCGCATTTTGCATCCCCAAATCTTGGTTGTTTGAGGGCTGAAAGGGAGTTTTTCAACAGCCACGCCTGCTTACGTCAAGATGCAAGTTTAGCTGTTTAGGATTATCCCCAAGCGCAACCCGGATCCTCCCTCATGGAAAGCTGAATGCTTTTCGCCGATGTGCAATTTTGTTGTTGACACCGCGCCGGAATCGTACCATCATGCGGCGATGTTGGTGAGGAACTCGCTGCCCTCACAAAGTGAAACGTAAGCAGGTCCTTCCCGGATTAGAAGAGCAGTCTTCCCCTTTTTCGAGCACGTGTTTTTGCCAGAACTGGGTCTTCCACTTCGCCGACAGAGTGTAGACGAGGAGCCAGTCGATCTGGAGACAACACTGTTTACAAATCAATCAGAACCAAAACAATGCCCTATGAGGTAGGAGGAAACAAATGCAGAACCAGAATTGGCGGTTCTCCAGCAGGCTAAAGGAGAAGAACATGAAAACGACGATGGGGATCATTACGGCTTTGGTGACGTTAGCGCTGCTATCGTCTTTGGCCAATGCTCAAGTGTTTTACGCGGCACCGCCCGAGGGTTTCGATCCCGTGAAGGCTGCTCCTACAGATCTTGATCGCTACGGACTGCCGCCGCGCCCAGATCCATCGCAAGAGGTGCCTTATAGGGCGTGGGTGCGTTTGGTGACAACTCCACAGACCCGTATCGAGAATCCCGCTGTCGAAATCACCAATATTGTGAACGGCCCGGCACGGGATTTGAAAAGGCGGGGAGCGAGCAAAGGTAATGTGACGGCTGCCACATCGCCGAATTGGAGCGGCGTTGCCATTACTACTCCGAATGCGTTCACTAAGAACAATAGCGCTGTGTACAGCGAGTTTGTAATGCCAAAGATGGGCATCGATAACTGCACCTATGGCACCTACTACATGTCGTGGTGGGTGGGCTTCGACGGCTTCGGCAACGGAGACGTCCTGCAGGCTGGCGCTGCGAGCACGAACTGCAAGACAACCTACGTACTGTGGTACGAGTGGTTCGAGTCGGGCTGCACCTCCTCTTCGGCGAGCCATCCCTGCTACCAAACGAACTTCAAAGGAATTCCGGTCACCGCGGGCGATTGGGTAGGTGTAGAGGTTTGGTATACGACGACTTCGCCACAAGGTCATGCTTACGTTTTGAACTTTACGACCGGAAAATCTGTCTCAGTCGGTTTCAGCCAACCGAGTGGCAGCGCCACCTATGACGGAAACAGTGTTGAGTGGATCGCGGAACGTCCTGAGGTAGGAAATTCGCTCGCGAACTTGGCCAATTACCTTGGTCAGGGATCATTTGACGATTACGCATCCGACGGCACCAACACCTACTATCCTAGCTCAGCGCCGTCTGGCGACACAATCTACGACCTCACCATGACATGCCCGCCATGGAACCCAAGTTCCTCCTGCACGTCAACGACGGACCTTTCGGCGCCTTACGTGCCGGGGGGTTATAGCATGTGGACTGTCGACGAGGGACCGGCTGTTCAATAGAAACTGAGCCCGAGTTTGACTAGGGCTATTTGCCGTCGCGGGTGAGGTTCTGTGAAATTAGCGTTTCCCGGAACCTTGCCCGGCGGGATCATCTGGAGGTCACCAAATGCCAGCGCCGGTTCTTTACCACAGCTAATCTACTGCAACCGTAAGAGCACTGAGAAGTATCTACTAAAGAAGGTCGTTAATGGGAACGAAACGCGTCGGTTGTTGTTCACTCATCTCTAACGCCCACGGGAACAGCTCGCACTGCTCCACCGCCGCCACCGCCTTCACCGCGAGCGCTCGTATCCCCAACGCCCCCTGTGCCCGCTCCGGCACCATAGGCATACGTTATTTTGTGCGACCGGGATTACCGTTTTCCCCTGCGCTGAGACCGGTTCGCCGTCGATGGCTTTCACGCTCGCTTGACTGAGATGCCTTCCTTCAGTGATTGCAAAAGGGCTTGGGTGCTCATCGCAGAACTCCGTGTATACAACCATTATCCTCCTTCCTTATAGGGGAGGTTCGACGGCGCGTCATTGCCGGAAATCCGAGAGTTCGAGGTCCGCAGACCGCTCGCAAATATGTTCGGATGGCGTGGCTGTATGAATCCCTATATTGCTTTCAAGTTCCCCCGTGTTGATGACGCTGACAACGTAGCAATTCCCGTTGTAGGATCAGCGCGACTGTGAACGATCAGTTCGATGGAGGATTCCATGAGACTTGGACTGTTCGTACTCCTCACCATCGGCGGTTTCCTCATCTTCGCGCTCACCATGACATTTGTGCCCGTTTTGCCAGTATGGGTCAACTACGCCGCCAGAGCTGGATTCCTTGTCGCCTTCGGCACTCTGTGGTGGGCCGCACGTGGTGAGGGGTTGTTGAGCCGATTTCGACCAATTTTCTTCGCCTACTTCGCGGCGGTTATTGGCGTTTCTTTAGGCTTCTTCCTCGCAGACAGGGGGCTTACGCTTCTTGGCCTAACGACGCAAACGCCGATGGGAGTCGCAGTGGCGAGGTTCTTGCAATCGTCGCTGATTGTGATCGGAATTCTCGCCCTGGCACGCCTGTGCGGGGAAGATTTCGCATCGCTATACATCCGGAAAGGGCGTTTGCTGCTCGGGCTCAGCGTGGGCATGATCGGTGCTGCGGTATGTTTGGTTCTGACCTTGGTGCAGCCAGGTATTAGGTCCCTCGGCACGGCCAGACTAATCTCATGGACCCCTTGGATACTGCTGTTCTCGGTATCCGGGGCCTTCATGGAGGAACTTCTTTTCCGAGGATTGTTTCTGGGACGATACGAGCCACTGATCGGAAAATGGTTATCCATTCTTTCGACCGCCTTGGTCTTCACTTTGGCACACATGCAAATCAGCTACGCGCCGAATGGCTTATGGAAATTTCTGGTCGTGCTCTTCGTGTTCTCAATCGCTTGGGGGTGGCTCATGCAAAAGACCGGGAGCCTATGGGGATCGGTCCTGTTTCACGCCGGGGGGATTTCTTGATTATCCTGCCGGTCTTCATCAGTTTCGGTGCCACCTGAGGTCATACGCCACCTGTCAACAAATGACGGCTTCTGGCGCAAGTCGAACCCCCCCGGGCGGGTGGTCCGTAAGTCGTCGAATTTTGATCCCGTTTTCTGTGGCCTTTCGACCCTGTTTCCCTTCCACCCCGAAGGGCCCGCCAGTACCTTTGGGCCCGTCTCTGGACGCTGGCATCAGCCAATGGCGAACAGGAATACGCGTATTCCTGTCAGCACGGTCTACCAGAGGAACGGCACGAGCCGGAAGCGGGTGCGGAGGTAATACTCGGAGTAGCCGGGTAGTTCCTGGCGAAGAACCTTTTCCATCATTAATCGGAGCGGATTACCGTCCGGGCTTCCAGCAAATGGCGTTTGTGGATGCGGACGAGGGTGAGCTGCAAGAACAGCGGCTGTAGCATCGAGAGGACGCGGCAAAGTTCTATCGAGATCTGGCCGTGCAAGAACTCAAAGTGCGGGTAGGAATGGAAGCAAGTGCTTCGTGACGACAAGGGCTGGAGCAGTGTAACGAGACTCACCTCATAAGCGTCATTTATTCCTTATTTGTTCTCGTTCGCTTCGCGAACAATAAGTGCAGCGGCTTGGCTGAAATCCTCGGGCCGGTGACTC
This sequence comes from uncultured Acidobacteriaceae bacterium, assembly GCA_963791085.1. Lineage (GTDB taxonomy): Bacteria > Acidobacteriota > Terriglobia > Terriglobales > Acidobacteriaceae > Acidiflorens. Next base: position 1,187,555 of record CAWBQG010000002.1, read on the forward strand.
GGCTTAACTCCACGTGCCAGAGCCTTCCGCTCGCTGTGCGGTCCCGGCAGTAGGGTGCCGTTGATTCGGATACAAGGATCATTCGGAAGCGCACCGCAGGTGGGGCACTTGAAGCTTATCGTATCAGCCATGTTCAAGTTTTCCATAGTTCGGAATCCCGCGTCACCTCTATGAATATTCAAGTTTCATCACGACCGAGTTTTCACATTCCTGTAATCGTCAACGTGTACGATTCACGGCGTTGGAACTCCAGCGCGCGAAATGGATGTGGGCGTGAATCTCGCAATAACCATGACCGCAGTGCGGTGCCCATACTGCATCTTGGATGAGGAGTTCCGGCAAATGATAGCCCTCTTGAACGGCCGGTTTATCTGTAGCAAATGCGGCCATTCGGCAATCCCCGATGAGAAGGATTTCATGTGCTTTTGCTGGAAGTGCTTGGAGCTGCGGGAACTTGACCTCCGCCAATGTGGATAAACGGAAAACGAGGTAGCCGTGAAATTAAGGTGTTACCTGTTGTCCCTGGTCAGACTTCACAGCGCAGAGTGCAAACTTTGCAATGTTTCGGCAACATCCGGAGAGGAGATACGAAGGCGCCTGGAAGAGTTGAACGGGCGACCGCGTTGGCTCATCCATGGGGATCATGGAGAGGTGGCGGAGGTCTTCGCTTCCAAGCCCGCAGAGGGTGCAGCACGTCAGCCTATATCGTTGAAGGCCCAACAGAAGAAGAAAACTGGTTAGAAGCCAAGGCAATACCCTGCACCACGATGTGAATCGCCGATTAATCCGATTCGACCCCCGGCGACTCACGGCGGTCTGATGTACTCAAATCCCGTCCGCTGAAGCCGATGGCGCCAAGTCATCTTCGAAGTTCAGGCCAACGACGCTCGACCTCGACTAAAGGTACAAATGTGTCTGCGCAACAAATCCCGTTACCGACGCTCGTATGTATATGAAATAACAAGTGTTCGTACGTGACATACAGTTTATCTTGGCATGACTTGCCGTCCGTTGGCTGGCTGCCGTAAGAACATTACCAAGTGTGTCGGATTGCCCCACGGTATGTCTTCTCGGGCAGTTCGCAAACGGAGAGATAAGTCAAGTGGAAAAGATTAAGGGTGCAGTCAGGTGGTTCAACAACGCAAAGGGATACGGCTTCTTAGGCCAGGAGGGTGGACCAGACATATTTGTCCACTACAGTGCCATCGTAAGTGAAGGGTACAAAAGCCTGCAAGAAGGCGACAAGGTTGAGTTCGAGGTCGTTCAAGGAGCAAAAGGGCCGCAGGCGGCAAATGTGAGCAAGATCTCCTGACACTCATGGAGTTTCTACGCTGCCAGTCAACTTCCGAAATCAGGCGATTCGGCTCATTGACCCGCCGACCGGGGGTTTTGAGTGCTATCGGGATTTTGCAACAATTGGCTATTTAACAATGGCTGAGGCAGCGTGGTTTCGCTGTGCCTTCCTAAGAAGACTGACGCAAACGACGACTGCCAGAGCCACTCCAACCACTGCACTGATGAGCATCGCAACATCGTCCGCTCCACTGTTCCCCGGCCACAGTTTGGAGACGAGAAACATCGTCGGAGCGGCCGCCAGAAAAAAGCCGGGGAAGAAAGATAGGGCTCCCAGAATGAATGCGCGCAACCACGGATTAATTCGGAAGAACGTTCCAGTGAAGCAGTACTTTAGAAAGTGGACACCCATGCCAAAGGCCCCAAGCGTTAGCAACCAAATCACCCCAGTACCTAGTAATGCCACATAAAACGGGACATTTGGGTTCCTGAAGTCCTCAAATGACATGGTGGCATATCCGAAGGCAACTACTCCCGCAAGCACGGCTAATGTACCCAAGATGCCTGCTAGAACTCGTCTCCACATGGGGTTCAACTTCGGAACGCAAGAGCACGAAGCTCTTGCAATGATAACTGACGAGAACAGGCCATAACGCTCAAAACCCCGTCGCCCCCACCCTTGGTTGAATCGCCCATGCGATCTCCGTCGTCCCAATCCTGCGGCATGGGAGGCCGTCGTCATGGGCAAAGCGAGAATCAAGCCGAATTACCGTCGCCGTGTGCTTCGTCTGCCCGATCTGGACCACTGTAAAACTGCGGTGCTCAATAGCCTGGGATCACCGGCCTCACGCCGTGTTTACGAGTACGCCATTGACCAATTCATTGCGTGGTACTGCTCAGAGCCTCGACTGGCCTTCAACCGCATCGTGGTCGTGCGCTATCGCATGTACCTGGAATCGCGGCATCTGGCCGCCAATACCATCAACCAACAGCTTGCAGCCGTGCGTCGGCTGGCTCACGAAGCCGCAGACGCGGGCTTGCTGAGTCCAGAGCTGGCGGCAGGGATCAGCCGTGTCAAGGGAGTCAAGCAGCTCGGGTTCCGTGCCGGTAATTGGTTGAGCGCGGAGCAGAGTTCGGAGGTGCTCAAGCACTGCGGAGGGAGACACGATGCGCGCTAAGCGCGATTATGCGATGTTAGCCATGCTGTTCGGTTGTGGCTTTCGCAGATCGGAACTGGTCGGTCTGGATTTGGCCGACATTCAGATGCGCCAAGGGCACTGGGCCGTGGTTGATCTGATTGGCAAAGGTGGGCACATTCGCACGGTACCCGTTCTGAACTGGGTGAAAGGCGCTCTCGATCAATGGACACGAGCCGCTGCGGTATGTGAGGGCAAGATCTTTCGAGCGGTCGCCAGGCGGGGAAAGGTGTGGGGCAGCGGACTCTCGCAGAACGTTGTCTGGTACGTGGTCAGAACCTGCTGCCAGAGAGTCGGGTTGGAGCACATTGCACCGCACGACCTGCGGCGGACCTGCGCGAAGCTGTGCCACGATCGCGGCGGTGAACTAGAGCAGATTCAGTTCTTGCTCGGGCATGCGTCCGTGCAGACAACGGAACGCTATCTCGGCTGCAAACAGAATCTCGGGCATCCGGTGAACGACCTTTTCGACCTCGGAACGGATGGGCAGCAACAGGCGAAAGAGGTGGAATCTGTCCCCACGGACGGGGCCAGCGACGCTGTAGAAAAGGCATTCGGGCAAGGCATAGAATGCGGCCACGGAGGATCGGAACATGAGCAGCCCATCTGCGACCCCAAACACATATCCCTACCAGAACGAACCGACGTGGTCGAAATCGGAAAAAGCCATCGCCCGCACAGCTTTCGACGCTGCTCTACGGCGGGAGCTTCACGAGGTAATGCAGGAAGCAAAGCGAATGGTCAACGAGATCCAGAAGCCGTCGGATCTATGGGACCTGGAACATCACCTGACCCAACGCCGTAAAGAGATTGACCGCAAATACGACTTTCGCGGTTCGCGACTCACAGAGGTGCTGGGGAGACTCTTGTACGAAAAGCGGCTCACTGAGGAGGAGCTGCGCGGGTTGCGGGAGGACAAGCTGAAGTCGATCCGTTCTTTTGCCAAATTCCTGGCGGAGGCCACGGCCGCTTGAGACAGCCCGAAACCCGAATGGAAGTGTATGTCATCAAAGTGACGCTCCTCGGCACAAGCCCACTGGTCTGGAGGCGCATTCTAGTTCCTCGAGAGATTACGCTTCGCAATCTGCACCGGACCTTGCAGACCATAATGGGGTGGACCAATTCGCACCTTCATCAATTTGTTTGCCAGAGACCAAGATTATCTGGGCCAGGATTTAGGGTTGGTAGCAAGGTCGCAAATGAGAACCGAACTAAGCTCGGGGAATTGATCGGGACTGTGGGGGCGAGGTTATTGTACGAGTACGATTTCGGGGACGGCTGGCAGCACGAGCTTCTTCTTGAGGAAGTCTTACTTGGAGACGAAACGTTTCAGCAGATATGCGTAGGGGGGAAACGATGTTGTCCACCAGAAGACTGTGGGGGACCGCAAGGATTTGCAGAGCTTCTCCAAGCATTCCAGGACGCCAATCACCCGAGTCACGATGAGGCCCGCGAGTGGCTTGGAGATTTTGTTCCTGAATCCTTCTCTGCGGATGAAGTTAACCGACGGCTATGCCGCAGAAAAAAGTTAGGTCGATGAGCGCTAATGCCTGTTAGCAGAAGTTACCGCGCACCACTTTCGCGTGACGTAAAAGAAAACCCGTCCAGACATCGGGCGGATCAGATCTAAATCCGTTGTTGTGAACTCCGCCGCGCCTCCGCTCAGGGTTACAGCCTTCAATTTCGTCGTGCTATAGAAGTCGCCTGCGCTGCTAATTCATCCTAGTGCGGTAGCCGACAACTCCCTTCTCTGCCATACATTCTACAGGGGGCAGGCGTCAGCTTGAACACTGTTCCGCATCCGATCAATGTTTGTCCATGCCCTCCCGGTCCTGTGGTGCAAGACAAATCCCCGCCCTCCTCCTCAGTGACATACAGGTTGTCGTGCGTATCCAGCAGCCCACCCTCAGCCTCGAAGCCGTCTGCCTCATTGGTGAAGGTGTACAGCGTGGTTTCGGTCCAGGGAACGCTCGGTGGCACCGGAGGCGCGAGCTTGAACACCGTTCCGCAGCCATTCGGCGAGTTGCATGAAAGGTCCCCGCCATACTCGGTACCGCCATACAGGTTGTCCTGCGCGTCGAGCATTAAACCCCCGGAACTGTAGCCATCGGCCCCACCGGTGAAGCTGTACAGCACGGTTTCGGTCCAGGGAACGCTCGGTGGCACCGGAGGCGCGAGCTTGTATACCGTCCCGCAGCCATTCGGCGAGTTGCATGAAAGGTCCCCGCCATACTCGGTACCGCCATACAGGTTGTCCTGCGCGTCCAGCACGAGCTTGCCAGGGTTTGCGCCGTCCCCCCCACTCCCGGTGAAGGCGTACAGCACGGTCATATTGCCGGCCGTATCCAGCTTAAACACCGTTCCGCAGCCGTTCGGAGCGTTGCATGTAAGATCGCCGCCGATAAAGGTAATACCATACAGGTTGCCCTGTGCGTCCAGCACTGAAACTAAGTTTCCTGGGCCGCTCCCACCCGTGGTGAAGCTATAGAGCACGCTCTCGTTGCCGCTTGCATCCACCTTGAACACAATCCCGTAGCCGTTAGCGCCGCCCTGCTTGGTGGCGCCATACAGGTTGCCCTTCGCGTCCCGCGTTAGACCGCCGGACTCTGGTGATGAGCCGTCCGGACTACCCGTAAAGCTATGAAGCACGGTTTCCGCGCCGGTCGCCGTATCCAGCTTGAACACCGTTCCGTCGTTGGAAGCTCCGCCGCCGTACGTAGTGCCATACAGGTTGCCCTGCGCGTCCAGAACTAGACCTTCCGCCAAGGGGCTGCTGCCATCCGGAGGCCCGGTAAAGGCGTGAAGCACGGTCTCATTGCCGCTCGCATCCAGCTTGAACGCCGTTCCGCAGCCATACGGCGCGTTGCATGCAGAATCTCCGCCATAGCCGGTGGTGCCGTACAGGTTGCCCTGCGCGTCCTCGACTACATCGGCGTGGGGGGCTGCGCCGTCCGGCGGGCCCGTAAATGAATGCAGGACACTCACGCTGTAAGTCTGCGCTTGTGCCGATCCGGTCGGTAGGACTGCCGCTACCAGCATGATCGCCAAAGCCAACGCGGCACCTGCCACTCGCCTGCGTGTTCCAAGAATCCAACTCCGATGTTGCGTTGGGTTATTCATAAGTCCGCTCCTATTCTGATTGAATCGTTCGGTTAGGTCCTTGCCGCAGCGTTGGCTCATGCGTCAGCGATTAGAGCCAAGGTCGATGCCAAATGGGCTTTCCGAAATTTCGCGTCATCGCCTCAGGCGGTGCTGCGTCTCAACGGGCGGGGACAGCTCTTCGGGAGAGGCGGCTCATATTCATGCGAACACGAATGAGCACGGCCTGTCAGTGAACAGAGTCACATCTTGATGTGCGGTGGTTGGCAAGGGGCCGCAGCGCAAGGCGAGACTGTCGATTGGCGAAAAATCGCCATCTCTAACAATGTCGGCGGTTGTCAAGCTCTTTCGGAGCACACGACGGCGTGGGCTCGGAGAAGAGCGCCATTTCGCTCTCGTTGAAGGTTTGCGCTTTCCAACCTGGGCTCGCTGCTAATCGTGCGGGTCCGGAACTCGGTCCGACCCAACCATCTCTTCGATCACCTACGGCGATCATGATTACTTGTTCGAACTCCCCAGTGGAGGGGAGCGGGATGCCCAATCATTACATCGGTGATTTACTTTCCACCATCGAGATTTCCGGGCTCTCCCGCGTGCGAACCGAGCTTGTGCAACTGGCCGTAGTCCAGTCCCTGACGCCACATCCAGTACAGATGCACCGCCAGTTTGCGCGCCATTGCCACCTTGGCGATCTTTCGCCCACGTCGCATCGCAAGATGGAAAAACTTACTGCGCCACTCGGGCTGGCTGCGCACCGTCACCTGGGCTGCCTCGACCAGCAAGAAGCGCAACAGCGCACTGCCTTGTTTGCTGATGTGTCCCAGCCGGCGCCGCTCGCCGCTGGATTCTTCCGACGGAACCAGACCTACATAACTGGCAATTTGCTTGCCGCAATGAAAGCGTTCGGGCGTTCCGATCACCAACTCGAACGCCAGCGCCGTCAGCGGTCCCACTCCGGGATGAGTTCGCAAGCGCCGCGCCACCGGACGCTTCTCCACTTCTTCTTCCAAGTCTTGCGTCAGTTCCTGGATCTTCGGTGTCAGTTGGTCGAGTAAGTCGAGCAAGTCTTGCCGTCGATGCGCGGCCCACGGAGCCAATGCGATCGACTCCAGTTCCTTGCGGCCGGCGGCTCGCCACAACGCCTTCTTGCGTCGCAGACCTTCGTTGAGCGCTACCACATGCAACTGGTTCATCACCCGCGTGCGCATCTGCACCAGCCGATGCCGATGCCACAGCAGTTGCCGCAGATCGCGATTCTCCGCATCGGGCACCCAGATTCGCGGGAAGCGGTCTTCGATCATCAGTCGCAGCAACAACTGCGCATCCTGGCGATCGGTCTTCTGCTTGCGCACCCGTTTCGTGCGTATCTCCGCCGCATCTCCAATCCACAACTCAAACCGCAAGTCGCGCAGCATGCGCTCGAACCAGCGCGAGTGTCCGCTGGCCTCCATCCCCACACGCACACTCCGCTCCCTGAGCGCACCGTAGAACTGCTCGGCCTCTTCGCGATGATTCAGTCGCCGTTCGCTCAACTCACCTGTGTCTGTGTCCACAAATGCAATTTGCTGGAAGCTCGGATGATAGTCACACCCTATAATCAGCATGTTCGGCTCCTTTCCTCCGAGCCCTTTGGTTGTTAGCGCTTCCAAAGTTTACTCGGGCCTGGGAGCCGACATTGTTTATGGAATCATTACACTCACGATCCGGGTTCTGAGTGAAATGGCCTGTTAACAGAAGTTACCGCGCACCACTTTCGCGTGACGCAAAGAAAAGCCGTCCAGACATCGGGCGGATCAGATCTAAATCCGTTGTTGTGAACTCCGCCGCGCCTCCGCTCAGGGTTACAGCCTTCAATTTCGTCGTGCCATAGAAGTTGCCTGCGCTGCTAATTCATTCTAGTGCGGTAATCGACAACTCCCTTCTCTGCCGTAGCTTCTACAGGGGGTGGCTGTCGGCGGGGTCAGCTTGAACACCGTTCCGCATCCAGTCAATGTTATTTGTTTGTCTCCTACCGGTCCTGTCGTGCACGCTAGATCTCCGCCCGCCACGGTAGCGCCATACAGGTTGCCCTGCGCGTCCCGCACCACACCTTTGAAGGGATACGCGCCGTCCCCTCCAGTCCCGGTGAAGCTGTAGAGCACGGTCTCGTTGAGAGCCGCGTCCAGCTTGAAAACCACACCGCACCCTAAGGAGCTGCCGCCGCCGTCGTTGCACGAAAGATCTCCGCCATCGAAGGTAGTGCCATACAAGTTCCCCTGCGCGTCCTGCACTAAATCCGCGTAGGCGGGATCTGCGCCGTCCCCCCCAGTCCCGGTGAAGGCGTGAAGCACGGTCTCTTTGCCGGTCGTATCCAGCTTGAACGCCGTTCCGCAGCCGTCCGGCGCACTGCATGCAGGATCTCCGCCCGCCACGGTAGCGCCATACAGGTTGCCTTGCGCATCCCGCACTAGACCTGCCTCGGGCGCTGCGCCATCCGTGCAATCCGCCTGAGAGCAAAAGCTGTACAGCACGGTTTCCGTCCAGGCAACGCCCGGTGGCACCGGAGGTGCGAGCTTGAATACCGTTCCACCGTCGTCATCGCCTCCACCCTTGGTAGTGCTATACAGGTTGCCCTGAGCGTCCAGCACTAGCTTTGCGGCAGGATTTGCGCCGTCCGTCCCACCGGTGAAGCTGTAGAGCAGGGTTTCAGCCCCGGTAACACTCGGTGGTACCGGAGGTGCGAGCATAAACACCGTTCCATTGTCGTAAGTGCCGCCATGGCGGGTAGTGCCATACAGGTTGCCCTGCGCGTCCAGCACTAGACCTGACGGGGTTCCTGAGCCGTCCGTACTCCCGGTGAAGCTGTAGAGCACGGTCTCCTTGCCCGTCGTATCCAGCCTGAACACCGTTCCGCAGCCATTCGGCGCATTGCACGCAAGATCTCCGCCACCGGCGGTAGTGCCATAAAGGTTGCCCTTCGCGTCCAGCACTAAACCTGCGAAGGGAAGCGCGCCATCCCCTCCAGTCCCGGTGAAGCTGTAGAGCACGGTCTCCTTGCCGGACGCATCCACCTTGAACACCGTTCCGCAGCCATACGGCGGGTCGCACGCAGAATCTCCGCCATAAATAGTCGTGCCATACAGGTTGCCCTTGGCGTCCAGCACTGAACCTGTGAGCCCTGCGCCATCCGACGGGCCAGTAAACGAATGCAGCACACTCTCAGTGTAGGTTTGCGCCTGCGTCGATGCGAACGCGAGGACTGCCGGTACCAGCATGATCGCCAAAGCCAGCGCGGCACCTGTAACTCGCCTGCGTGTTCCGATAATCCAACTCCGATGTTGGCTTGGGTTATTCATAAGTCCGCTCCTATTCTGATTGACTGTTCGGAGATGTTTTTCCCGCAGCGTTGGATCGTACGCCAGCGATGAGGAACAGGGCTCGATGCGACATGGGCTTTCCGAAAATTCGGGTTAGTCGCCTCAAGGGGAGTGCGTCTCAACGGGCGGGAACTGCTCTTCGGAGAGGCGAGACGCGTTCATGCGAACACAAATGAGCCTGCCCTGTCTGTGCGAAGAGTCACGTCTTAATGTGCGGTGGTTTGCCAAGAGCCGCAGCCCAGGGCAAGACCGTCAATTGGCGTAACATCGCCTCTACACTCACGACCCGCCCCTCTGGGGGTTCGTCGGGAAGACCAGATGGGCTATTGAGTCTTTTTCTCGCGAGGTCCGGCGAAGGCCCGTAAGGCGTATCGTGATTTCCCGCAGCTATGGACGGGGCCGACCCCGACATTCCCATCCTGAAAGAAGCTAAGTCAGAATACGCGTGGTTGCAATAGTTAGTTCTCGTGCTGCGTCACTGTTCGACGGTGAAGACAAAGGCAACGGTCGCGCTGACGACCAGTGAACTGGGCCCAGACGCGCCATTCTGGATCGTCGCCGCTTCGCCGGCATTGGCATAGGCGTAGAGAATGTGACGGCCCACCGTGAGCTTGGGCAGGGTCACGGTGACCGTGCCAGTGGTCGTGCTCTTGACCGGTTTGAGGGACTTCGCGGTCCATGTGCCCTGCCAGCCGTCGACCTGGTAGAAGACCGTCGTGGGTGTGATCGACGCCGCCAAGCCCGTGAAGTTGCCGGTAGCACTGATGGCAACCTTGGGCTGCGTATTGCGGGTGCGGAACAGCGGCGCCGTCGCAATGGTCGAGCCGTCGCTGATGCCTTGCATCGTGACTGATACCGGCACTGCGGACGCCGAGGTCAGATCGGCCGTCGGGAAAAACAGATTCGTGTAGTCAATGCCGGCCGCCGCCAGGACGTGCGTGCCCAGGTCGACGGCCAGCGCGTAACCGTTAAGTTCTTCGGTGCTGGGCGGGACTGCCGACACCACATTCGTGTTGCCGTCGATCGCCGCCAGGGCCGCGCTAATCGTACCGCGCTCGCTGCCGACATAGATGGTGTTGCTCAACGGGTCGACCGTGATCGAGTCCGCTTCCGTGAGTGCCGGAAAGGTCTCGCCGGAAAGATCCACGAGAAGCTTGTTGGTCGTCCCGTTGAAGACGGCGACATGCGGAACCGCATTCGGAGAAGCCTCGATACCGATGAGATAGTACTTGCCGGTGACGGGATTGGCCGCGACGCCCTCCGTGGGGTTACAGGGAGAATTGAACGAGGTGACGAGCGTGTTGGTGCTGGTGTTCACAACGTAAACCTCCGAGCTTGCGGTGACGGCATACAGCCGGCTGTTCACCGGATTGAGCGCCGCGGAGTTGGCAGTCGCCGCCAAAGGGATCGTCGCCGTGACCGTTGCCGTTGCCAGATCGACGACGAACACCGAGGAGCCGACCACATAGGCAACGCCCTTTACCGGATCGACCAGGAGCGGCGTTCCCCGCGGAAATTGCCCAATGGGTATCGTCTTCACTACGGTTTCGCTTGTGCCGTCCAGAACGAAAAGGTTGCCGCTGAAATAATCGAAGACCAGAACTTGATTCGTGGCGGAATCGATCGCGAGGCTGGTCACGTCGAGGTTGGCCGGCATTCCCGGCAGAAGCGTCGCCACATTGGTCGCGCCATCAACGGAATAAAAGAGGTTCGGGCCGTCCGCGACATAGATCTTGTTGCTGGCGGCATTGACCACCAAAGCCGAGGAATATCCTCCCGTAAGCGGGATCGTCGTTACCCCGGTGGCATTGTTCGCCATGTCGTTGTACCCGGCGGCCGCCTGACTTTCGTTGATCGCGAATAAATTGTTGACCCGCAAAATATAGGCCGTGCCCGTAGCCGGGTTTGTATCGGCGTAGTTCGCTGTCACGGTATAACCCAGCACCGCCTCGTACGCCGGGACGACGTTATGTGGGGTTACGTTATAGACCCGGACCGTGTTGTTCCCGGCATCGCTGAAATAGGCCCAGCTTTTGACCGGATCGAAGGCGACGCCGGTCGGATTGATGCTGGCGGGCAAGGGGGTATAGGCGGCTTCGAATCTTGGGTTGTCGAGGATATTGAGGATCGGGCCCCCATTGCTCGACATCAGCCCGGCCCCCGGATCGAGGGCAATCTCGTTAAAAGGACCGGCGGGATACCCGCTCTGTGGAACATTCCGACAACCGGGGTTGAAGCCCCAGAAATGGTCGAGGATAAAATCACCCAGGTCGTCGCCAATATACAGAGAGCCTCCCAGCGACAGGTAAAACATCTGGTGGGCGGAATCATAGGCTGTGAGATAGGGGGCGGGAAAGTCGAACGGGCAACCAAGTTGGATGCCCAGCCCGCCAACGGGCATGGTTGTAGTCACTGCATAGTGATTGGCCGCATCGATGATCGAAAGAGCGTTGGACGCCTCGAACGTTACCAGGACAATGTTGGTCTGTGGCGCCACCGAAATCGACGTCGCCCCGACCGGAAGCGCACCGATCGTCGTCGCAATCTGGTCGTGAACGCCGTCGATCACCACGACCGAACCCGACGCACCCGTGTTGGCTACGAAGACGGCATGCGTTGCGGGATTGAGCGCCATCGCCGTCGGGGTCAGACTGGTGGAAAGGGTGGCCAGAACAGCTCCGGTCTTGGAATTAAGCACCACCACCTGATTGCCGGTCGTATCCGCGACGTAGAGATGGCCGAGGGCCGTATCGGCAATTATCGGCCCAGGGGTTCCGCCGACGTGCCAGGTCAAGGCGGCGGCCGTACCCTTAATGGCGCTGACGGTGCCATCGCCTGAGTTGGCGACATAGACCATGCCCAAACCCAGATCGCTGGCGATGGCGACTGGAGCTGCGCCGACCGGAATCACCTTCGACACGGTCAATTTCTTGGTCGAGATCGCCGACACGCTGTCGGCGCCGGTATTCACCACATAGGCAAGACCTGCGGCCGAGTTGACGGCAATCGGGCCTGGGCTGACGCCAACGTTAATGGTCGCCAACGGGGTTAACGTTGGCTGCGGAGAATCGGCGCTTTTGGCGTGGGTGTCGGCGCTGGGCGTGATCTGTGCCTTGGCCGCAATCGTAAGGAGTGCCGCGACTAGGACAAAGCAACGCAGAACTGATCGGAAGCTAAGGGTGTTCAGAGTCACGAGTCTCCTCCGCGAAGGGCAAGTCGCATGATCTGGCCTCGGGCTGCGCGCAATATCGGCGACTTCCCGGAACAGGTCAACTTATTCTCAGCTTATTCTCCCCTTAACGTCCAAATCCATGATTCAACGACGGTTACAAGGGCTTGTGAAAATGTGCCTAGTCTCCCCAGCGTCAATGGTAGACTTTTCGGGCCGAAATCGGCGGTTGGGGGGACGGTCCAACTTCCATGGAAGCGGTGCCTGGTCAGTCCAGAATCGTGCGGTTTGGACTCTTCGAAGCAGATCTGGAACGGAGAGAGCTATGGAAAAGCGGTGTGCGCTTTAAGTTGCACGACCAGCCTTTTCAGATTCTCATTCTTTTGCTGGAGCGCCCGGGTGAAGTGTTCACTCGCGAAGAGATTCGCCAACGGCTATGGCCGGGGAACACGTTTGTTGAATTTGACAATGGCCTAAATGTCGCCGTGACCAAGTTGCGTACGGCGCTGGGCGACGATGCCGAGAATCCCCGGTTTGTGGAAACCGTTCCCAGACGTGGATACCGCTTCGTTGCCCCGATCTCAGTAACCTCGAGTAGTGTCGCAACCCCTGCCCCCGCAAAGAACCTTGTCGGACATGAAGCTACCCCGGCCTCGCCGTCCGTCACGAACCCGGCAACGGTGGTGCCATCTGCTGACAGACACGTAAGACGACACCAACTGATCGTTGTAGCGATGATTGTCCTGCTGGTGCTGGCGGGAATCGCAACCTATCGCTGGCGGGCACTTCTCGCCGGACGGGCTTCAGCGAAATCTAACACCCACTCGATCACCCTACGCCGTTCGGTGGCCGTGCTCGGCTTCCGAAACCTACCCGGGCGGCCCGACGAAGACTGGCTGACGGCGGCGTTTTCCGAAATGCTGAGTACAGAACTCGCGGCTGGCGGCAACTTGCGCCTGGTGTCGGAAGAAGACGTGTCTCGATCCAAGCGTGATTTGCGGATTGCCGACACTGACACCTTGGCAAAATCCACGCTGACCAGTCTGCGGATCGACCCCGGAGCCGACATCGTGGTCGTCGGTTCCTGCACTCCCCTCGTAGAGAAAGGTCACAGACGCTTTCGTGTTGACATCCGGCTCCAGGACACCGCCTCGGGAGAAACCATCGCCGAGGAGGCTTTCACCGGAGACGAAGAAGACCTGTTTGACGTTGCATCAAAGGCGGGTGCACGTTTGCGCGCGAGGCTGGGCGTGACTCCGGCTTCCGCCGAAGCTATGAACGCGGCCCGCGCGGCCCTTCCCTCTAATGAGCAGGCGGCGCGGTTCTATGCGGAGGGTCGCGCCAAGTTTTGGGACTTTGACTTCCTCACAGCTCGCGATTTGCTCGTCAAGGCGGTTGCTGCCGATCCCGGGAATGCGGCCGCCCACTCCGCGCTTGCCGAAGCATGGTCCGCCCTAGGGTACGGTGCCACCGCGCAAGAGCAGGCAAAACAGGCGCTGGACCTTTCGTCAAAGCTGTCCCGTGAAGAACAACTTTCCATTGAAGGTCGCTATCGCGAACTCATTTTTGACTGGCCGAAAGCCATTGAAATCTACCGGGCCCTGACCCAGTTCTATCCGGACAATCTGGAGTATGGATTGTGCCTGGCCACGGTGTTGAGCAAGGCAGGAAGATCTCAAGACAGCCTGCTTGCCGTCGCAGCGTTGCGCCGGCTCCCGAAGCCCATTTCCGACGATCCACGCATCGATCTGCGGGAAGCGAACACCTTCGATCATGCGGGAGAATACCAGCGGCTGCAAACGGCGGCTGCGAGCGCTGCCGCCAAAGCGCAGAAGCGGGGCAGCCGGGTTCTTTTGGCGGAAGCGAAGCTGCAGCAGAGTCTGGCGGCCAGCCGGCTCAACGATCCCAAGGGCGCGCTGGTGCTGGTCGAAGAGGCGCAGGACGTCTACAAGGAAGTCGGCGATCAATACGGACGGGCGCGGGCTCAATACCGCATGGCGGACCTCTTGTTTGACCAAGGCCAGTTCGCCCAATCGAATGCCCTTCTCGAGCAATGCTTGCAGGTCTTCCGCACTCTCGGAAGCGACCGCGATGCCGCTGCAACCTTGAACGATATCGCCGGGGGGCTTTATGAAATGGGCGAATTGAGCAAAGCGAAAAACATGTATGAAGAGGCTCTGGTCGGCCAGCGCGTGGTTCGCAACCAACGTGGGATTGCAGACACGCTGACAAATCTCGGCGCAATCGCGTGTCAGCAAGGAGATCTGGGCAGGGCAAGAAAGTACTACGAGGAAGCCCTCGGTCTCTACAATGAACTGGGCGAAAAGAACGCTGTCGCAATTATCCAAAACAACATGGGCGAAGTGCTCGTCGATCAGGGGGACCTCGTCGGGGGCCAGAGCCTCTGGGACCAGTCGCTCGCATTGCGCCGCGAACTTGGCGACGAGAGCGATATGGCCGAGTCCATGCATAACATCGCGGGCGCACTCGGCGAACAGGGGGATGTCGCTGGAGCGCTGAAGCTCTTCGATGAAGCGCTCGCCATTCAAACCAACCGCGGAGAAGAAGGGAATGCTGCCGGAACCCGCTTGGGGAAGGCTCAACTGCTGCTGGAATCAGGCAACCCCGGCGATTCCGAGCCGCTGCTCCACTCGGCCCTTGAGCAGTTCAGAAAAGAAAAGCAAGTTCAGGCAGAGGTATCCGCGCACACCGCCCTTGCGGAAACTTACCTGGAACTCGGGCGACTGACCGAGGCGAAGGCCGAAGTTGCCCAGGCGTTGAGACTTGGCGACAAGAACGAGAGCTACAAAGTGCGCTTGAAGATGGGGATTGTCGCCGCCGAAGTGCGCTCCGCCTCAGGGAAGCCAGACGATGCTGCTCGCAATCTGCGCCGAACTATCAAGGATGCCCAGAATGCGGGCTTCTTCCTTCTTCAGTTGGAGGCGTCCCTCGCCCTGGCGGATGCCGAAACTAAGTCTGGAAAGAAGACGGAGGCCCGGGCTCTGCTTGAATCCATCGAGAGAAATGCCCGCAGCAAGCGGTTTCTTCTCATTGCACACAACGCCGCCGTCGCTCGCGGCTAGCGGGGTGGAACTCGCGCCCAGACAGTTGGGTGAAAAGCACGATAAGCTCGAAGCCCTTTGAACGTGCGGTTCTCTCCGTTTCCTCAAGCTGTTTGCGAGCCAGGGCTGGATTTTTCCCGCGCAGCTGAATTTCCCCGATGGCAAGGGAGGCTTCCAATTCGATTTGAGTATCTGTACGGCACCACCAGTGAGCGCAAACTTGTGGAAGAGTTGCGCATGCACCCGGCATGGCGATGGTTCACCGGTTTGGGGTTCGATCAGGAGATCCCGCATCACTCGACGTTCTCCAAGAACCGGCACGGGCGGTTTCAGGAGTCGAAGCTGTTCGAGCAGTTGTTTGAGCAGATCGTGCGGCAGTGTGTGGAGGTGGGGCTGGTGAGCGGGAAGAATCTCTCCGTGGATGGCAGCTTGGATTTTCTTTTGCGTGCTCTGGTTTCTCCTCGGTGCTGCTGTAGCTGGGGTTTCCAGTTCGTGTTGCGGGACGTCCAGGGCAAAAACGTAACCTGCTGCTCTTGCAAGGGGGAGAAGGATTAAACGTCGTATAATCTCGTGCGGCGCAACTAGGGAGCAGAACATATGAACGTACAAGAACAAATCAAGAAGTATATTACCAGCCAACCGGAGGCAAAACGCAGTGACATGCGAGAGTTGCATCGGCTCACACTTCAAGTGTCTCCAGAATGTAAATTATGGTTCTTCGATGGTAAAGACAGCAAAAATCATGTTGTTTCCAACGCTACGATTGGATATGGATTTCACACAATAAAATATGCCAATGGAAAAAGCAGAGAGTTTTATCAAATCGGTGTGAGCGGAAACAAAACCGGAATCTCTGTCTATATTCTTGGTCTCAAAGATAAGAAGTACTTAGCCAAAACGTATGGAAAAAAACTAGGCAAGGCGAGCGTGACCGGATATTGCATTCGGTTCAAAGCTCTAAAGGATATAAACATCGATACGCTTGAAGCCGCAATACGATATGGGCTTGCAGCTCAGAATGAAAAACAGCCGTAACTGGGACATCAGAAGGCAACTGCGAAGCTGGGTTTCGGCGCGCAAATACACCCCGCGGTTCCTGGCTGAACCTCAGAAGCTCCAAATTCATAACCAGCCCCTGCCACCTTCCAGCCAAATGCGGCCATCTGATAATCCGCGGTCTTCACTATTCGCCCCCTTGCTTAGATATGCCCGAAAATGGGATTGGGCAGGGAATAGGCTGCTGCGGTATGCCGCGAACACCCGATTTGCAATGCCGCAGCAAAGACCACGATCAGGATGCAGGGGGGTGCGCTTCATCGCTTCTTCGCCTCCTGTCTTTCGCTTCCTTTTTGGCTCATGAGGACGCAGTGAGCGCGCGGGCGTCGTCATCGCGACATTTTTTCCTATTACTCAGAACGTGAGGCGTAGCCCGAGTTGAATCTCACGTTTTGGGAAATCAGAGGTGAAGGCCAAGGGCGTGCTGGAACTCACCGTTCCTCCATTCAGTTTTGTTCCGGGCGCAATCCCATGCACGTTGAAGGTCATCGAACCCGACCCGCCAAGGGCTGGGCTAATCGCGAACAGCGGGCCCACCTGATTGTTCACGCTGCCATAGTTGGTCCGGTTTGCGATATTGAATCCCTCCGCCGTGATTAAGAGAGTGCTCCTCTCGCCCACTTTGCGATGCCAGCTCAGGCGCGCGTCGAAATCGGCGTAATTCGGACCGAGCCCCGAGTTGCGCGGCGCCCCTAGGGGGCGGCCATTGGTGGGGTGATTGTCGCCATTGGTGGGTTCTCCACTCAGCAAATTGAAGGGATGCCCGCTGTTGTAATTGAAAATCGGCGCCACTTCAAAGCCGGACAGAGCGCCTCGCCATGGGCTGTCGAGGACACCCGCGATGACCACTTTGTGGCGCTCATCGAAATTCGACGCAGCGCGCTCCGCATTCAGGTTCAGGTTATCCTGCGGCCCGTAGTCGCTGTTGAAATCCGTAGTTGTGTCGACCGCTTTGCTGTAGGTGTAATTCGCCATGATCGTGGTGGTCTTGTTGAACTGCTTCTTGGCTTCGATAATGCCGCCCTGATAAAGAGCGGACCCGGCCGAGGTGTATTGGTTGTTTTGGGCAACGAACGGGCTATAGAAACAATTGAAGGGACTGCCTCCCTTGGCTAGGTCGCATTTGGCCGTGGTCAGGCCCAGCGGGGCTAACTTAGGAACTAAATTCCAGTCCCGGAAGGAAGCCGTTTTTCCGTTAGCCAGTGTGACCGAGGCAAAGCCTGGATCCTGCAAGTTCGTGTCAATCGCCACTGGGAGATGGACGGTGTGGGAATAGATGTAGCTGAGGGAAACCGAGAAACCAGGGCCGAACTGCCGCTCGATGCCCAACTCAGCTTGTTGCGAATAAGGGCTCTGGTAATTAACCTGGTTGCTGAACAATACACTGAGGCCGGGAACCTGGCCGCTATTGCTGGGGACGAAAAGGCCGTTGGATGCCGCAGTTAAGTCGCTCGGGGTAATGCAACCATAGCTCCCGGGGGGCGGCGTTGTACAGCCAATCACTCCCCCATTATTCACTCCCCCACTGAATCCGGGATTTCCCTGAGCAAACAGGTTTTGGAAGATGAACTGGGCACTGGAGTTCGGCGGAGCGTAGACGCTGAGGAGGTCTGCCGAATCAATCGGATCTATATAAATACCTACTTGCCGGTTACAAGGGCTGGAGCCGTTGCCGGGGTTGATCGACCTGCCACCAATTTGGAGGCCACAAGTGGCAATCAGGTTATTGACCTGACTGCCGGGGTAGTTGCTCGCATAGGGTAATGTGTTCTCGACCGCGGTGTGATTCTGGTTCAGAACCCCCAGCGCTTGATCTATACCGGGGATGGAGTCGTAAATTTGCCCATAGAATATTCCGTATCCCCCTCGAATCACAGTCTTGTGGTTGTTGAAGGGGTCCCAGGCGACCGAAACACGGGGGGCGAAGTTGTGCCAGGGAGTGCGCAGAGGAAGGTACTGCGTGTCCAGCTCATAGCGGATGCCGTAGGTAAGAGTGAAGTTTGACTTCAAAGCCCAGGTGTCTTGCCAATACGCGGCGGTGAACGGTCTGGCGCGGGAGTAAACGGGAGTGCCGAATCCGTCTTCAAAGATAGTAGGGTGCGCCAACGAGAAAGTCTGCAGGGAGCTCAGATTGGCGCCGGACGTTTGAAATGGGGTGCCGTCCGCTTCCGTACACGTATTAAGAGGAGCGCCGGAGACGAGCAAGAATGTGGGGTAGAAGCACGGGGACAGCACATAGCCTCCCGGCAGTGGCCCGACTTCAAAGCGGCCCGGCAGAAAGACGTTGGTTTGAGTGTGGTTGCCCCGGATCAGCTCTTCTCCGCCGAGTCGCATGGTGTGGTGGCCCTTGGTGAGGGTAAGGTTATCCGCAAACTGATAGCGGCGCAGCATTTCGTAGTTGGGCAGAAAGATGTTCGTTCCCAAATTCGCGACGCCGAAAACATCAAGTCCCACCTCGGCGGGCTCGTTGGGAATGACGTTCACGTGGTTGTAGCTCCCCTGCGCCCGGACTTCATTCTCGGTGCGCGCGCTGAACAAGTGGAACCATGAGGCCAGCAAGGTATGGTTATAAGCATGGACCGCGCTGCCTCGCGAGTAGCCGGTCAAAGACTGCACGTCGGGAGACTCTTCCAGGTCATGCCCGTAGTTGTAGCGCAGGAAGACCTGGTCGTTCTCGCTGATACGGTGGTCGAGGCGAGCCGATGCCAGGTACTGCCGCGTGTCAAATGGAAACACTCCTCCGTTATTCTCGAGCTGGTTTACGATAAAGCCCTCCACCAATTGGTTTTGCTGCGAAAGAAAACCAGCATTAGGGTTGACCGCCAGGTAGTCCTGGAATAACTGGGCGCACGACGCCGCCGTGATGTCCGGCTGCCCAGGAAGACAGGGCTCCGGGGTACTCCCGAGGTTGTACAGGTGCTGAAGAATTTGCTGCTGCCCATATCTGGGATCGGTCGTGGCAAAGGAGTTGGTGCCCGCTATGGTTGGGCCGGCGAAGATCGAGCTGTCCGTCAGCAGAGGAACGGAATTCTGCGAATTCTGCCGCAGGCCTTCGAAAGAAGCAAACAGAAAGGTCTTGTTTTTCGAAACGGGAAATCCGATGGCGCCGCCATACTGCTGGCGGCTGAGCGAATTCTTGAGCGGTTTGCCGACCGAATCGGTGTTGAAATTGGAAAAGGTCGCGTCTGGCGCCAGGGCCGAACTGAAGGCGAAGGGATCGCGCGCATCCATGGCACTGTCGCGGAAAAAGCCGAAGGCGCTGCCATGCAGGTCGTCGGTGCCGGACTTCGACACAATGTTGATGGTGGCGCCGCTCGCTCCTCCCATGTCTGCGCCATAATTGCTGCGGTTGATCTGGAATTCCTGCACTGCGTCCTGGCCCAAGGTCAGACGCACGCCCCCTTCATCGTCGTTGGCTTCTCCGCCATCGACCGTGACGCTGTTGCCCCGTCCGTTGCTGCCGTAAAAAGAAAGTCCGCTGCTGCTGAACTGCTTGACGCGATAGTCCGAGTCATCGGCGAGCCTGGTAGAGTTGGAAACGCCCGGCGCCAGCAAGGAAAAGGTCAGGTAGTCTCGGCGGTCAATCGGTAGATCCTGGATCATGACCTCGGTCAGGGTGTTCGACTGGCTGGATTTCTCTGTATCCACCGTTGGCGGTGCCGCCGACACTTCGATGGTTTCCTTTACCGACGCCACCTTGAGGTGGAAATCCAGAATCGCCGTCTGTCCCACGGTGACGACCAGCCCCTCCTGGATCTCGGTTCCAAAACCGGGAAGCTCAACGCTGACGTTGTAGGTTCCCGGTGGCAGCCCTGTTAACAGATACGCACCACCGCTGTCGGTAACCGCACTGCGCCGGATCCCCTTCTGACCGTCCTCCGCCACCACATTTGCTTTTGGCAAAACCCCGCCCGAGGCGTCCGTGACGGTCCCTTTTATGCCGGAAGCTGTGCCCACGCCTTGAGCGTGTGCCGCACTCAGCAGTCCCAACAGCATCAGCAGGCATGCCAAACCCAAACCGCCGGAACGGATCCACGCCTTCACGTTTCTCATTACCATTGCATCCCCCAATTTTTGATCGACAATAACTACGCTTCCTCTCGACGGCGGTCCGGTCTCGCATCGGCGGATCGAATCCCTGTCTCTCACCATTCGACCGCTACCTCATAACTGTTATGTCCGAAAACAACCGCAGTTCGCAGCGAGACGCGAGGGCCGATCGGCAAACCGGCCGCACGCCGAACCATCACGATTTCTTGGAGCAACTTAAGGCGTCTTGCAGAAGAACCTCAAGACGTTCTTCTATCTGGGCGCGGCATTGCTTGTTATCGTGGCGGCGCTCTTCAGTTCGTCGGGCAAGAAGGCGCTCGCGCAGCGGGCGGTGACGCGGCGTGAACGCAGGGGTCCCATCGTGCGATCAAACCGCCAGCCCACCCCTCGCGAAATGATCGCGAAGGATGGGGCACACCCACTGCGTGGTTGTGGTAGCGGAAGGCTGAGCCTCCCGCCAGGGCCGGTCCACTACTGCAAGAAATATCCCGACACGTTATCGCCGGCGTTGGTCACGAGCCACAGGGCTTCTTTGCCTTCGTCTACGACCACGGTATCGACGTTGAATGACTGTCCTAGCGATGTCACCGTAAGGACCCCACTGCCCGTGCAGGCAGAGCCGATTGAAGAAGTTCCCGTGGCCGGAACAACAAAATTCCCCGCCCCGCCAAGGTCAAGGGTCACGGTCGTGGCGGATGCAAACGTCGCTCCGGTCGCGGCGAACTTGATTTCTCCCGTAGCGGTGACGAGACCGCCGACTGCTGGGATAGTGCCGTACGAATAAAGGGAGAACAGTTTATTTTTGAAAAGCGCAGTGCTGCAAATGTGCGTTGTCCCCGGGATTACTCCCTGCGCGACCATAAAACCAGCCTGGGTGTAACCGGTGTCGATTTGAACGATGCTGCCGCCTTTTAGGGCGTTGTTGATGGCGAAATTGAAGGTCTGGGTCGACGGGGAGGTGACGGTCATGGTGCCTTGGCAGTCTGATGCCGGCGTCCCCATGGCCCACGTGCCTGAGATCGTAGTGGGGCCGCTGAGCACTCCAGCGACGCTTTCCCATTCGGTTCCGGTGAACGTGCCCGAAACAAAGGTGACCTGCATGAGGTAGTTTGTCAGCCCGCCGGGGCCGTTGCCCTGGGACTCGATTCCCCACACTCCCGGCGCGGTGGTGAGGGTGGTAGCGGTGCAGGCGGCGAAGCTGGCGGTGCCGGCTCCGAATACGATGATCAGCATCAAGACTACAAACAAACCTGGTTTTTTCACAATATCCTCCGGAATTGGTATTGGAACGTTTTGGATTTTCGCGCAGAACGCGCGACCGAGCCGAAAACCTGTGGCGGCGGATTATGGTCGGCGGTTGTCGTCTTGTCAAGTGATATACATCACTCATGTGAAGGACGGATGTCACTCATGCGTGTGAGGCAAATCCCTTGTGGTTGCGGCCCCGCGTGCGAGGCGTTTGCCACTTGCAAAGATCTGCGCAATCGCTTGTTTCCGCCAAAGCGCCCATTGACGGCGACGCAGCTAACGTTACGTAAGTACATTACATACCGGCTTTTGAAAGGGACGATCTTCACGGTTTGTTTCCTAGCGTCAAAGCGGGACTAAACCCGAAGTTAATTTCCGCTCCGCATTTCCGACAAGCGAGATTGCGGGAGTGGCCTTCGTATCCGCAGGAACATTCGATATAAACTTCGTACGGAAGAATAGTGGTGGGCATGTTTTTCTCGTGCTCCGTCATTTTGGCAAATATCGCGGGAGTTGCCGGATCTTCGACGTGATAAAGTCCTGCCTATGTCACTGATCCGCCGGTTGGTGTGTGTTGCATGGCTGGCGGCTAGCGAGCTCGCCGCCGGGGCTGCGCCCCCCAACATCGTTCTGATCACCTTGGACACGACGCGCGCCGACCGCATGGGGTTCTTGGGCTCCGAGAGTGGACTAACACCGAACCTGGATGCCTTGGCCCGCCAATCAGTGGTTTTTACCCGCGCATATTCGCAGGTGCCGCTGACCGCGCCCTCGCACGCGACCATCCTCACCGGGACATATCCCCAGTTTCATCAGGTGAACAACTTCGGCGTGCCGCTTGCGACCAATTTGCCTTTTGCACCCGCGATCCTGCGCGCCCACGGATATCACACCGCGGCCTTCGTCGGTGCCATGGTCCTCGACGCGGCAGCGCGCAGCGTTCCCGGCTTTGATCGCGGTTTTGACACGTACGACGCCGGCTTTACGCAGATGCCCCCTGGCGGAGATCGTTACCACACGGCGGAGCGTCGTGGCGTCGTGGTCGTGGCGCATGCAATGGCGTGGTTGAAGCAGCACCCGCATGGTCCTTTTTTCATCTGGGTGCACCTGTACGATCCCCACGATCCCTACGATCCTCCCGAACCCTACAAGAGCCGGTACAAGTCCGCACCCTACGACGGCGAGATTGCCTACGCTGATTCCGCGGTTGGGAAATTTCTCGGTGAATTGCGAACGAGCGGAGTTTACGAAAACTCGGTCATTGCGGTCATGTCCGATCATGGCGAGGCGCTGGGCGAACATGGAGAGGATACCCACGGGATGTTTTTGTACGACGAAACCATCCACGTTCCACTCCTCTTCAAACTGCCAGGAGAACAGTTCGCGGGAGAGCGAGTCGACAGCCGCGTAGGACTGGTCGATGTTCTGCCAACGATCTTGCAGGCGGCGGGAATTGAGGTTCCACGGGAAGTGCAAGGGCAATCATTGTTGGGCACCATGAAGACTGCGTCTGGTGAGAAGGAACGGCCTGGATCGCCAGCAGAAACGGCCAAGGGTCCCGAGCCGGCCGACCGGTTGATGTACGCGGAATCCGATTATCCCTACACCTCGTATCGATGGAGTTCGCTGCGGGCGGTGCGAACGGGGAAGTATCTGTTCGTTGAAGCGCCGCGGCGTGAGTTGTATGACCAAAGAGCGGACCCGCAGGCCGAACGCAACCTGGCGACTCAATCCACGGCCGTGGCCGACACGCTCGAAGGCCAACTCGATTCGTTTCGGCAGAGGACAAGCGCGTCCGGGGAAGCGCCCAACCTGCTCATGGATGAGGGCCGGCAGGCGAATCTGGCTGCGCTGGGCTACTTCACCGACAACGCTCCGGCAGCAGTCGAGGCCAAAGCCCGCAGCATCGATCCCAAGGATAAGATCGAGATCAGCAACACGTTGCATCGGGTAGAACTTCTCGGGCAAGGGCTGCATTACCAGGAATCCATCGCATTGCTGGAGCGCGTCATTGCCAGGGACCCAGACATATTTCTTGCCTACCGGCAAATGGGCCAGATCTACATGTTGCAACGGGATTTCAAGAAAGCGGTCCCGGTATTGCGCAAGGCTGTGGAGTTGCGTCCGGATTCGATGAAAGAACATTTCGAACTAGGTATGGCGTTATTCCAAAGCGGAGATTCTGAAGCGTCGGTGCCGGAGTTCAAGAAGGTCATCGCCCTGGCGCCGACTTGGGAGCAAGCGCACCTCTTCCTGGCGACCGCCTACATCAAAACAGATCGCGCGCGGGAAGCCATTACGGAGTGCCAAAAAGTTCTAAAAGTAGCTCCCCAGAACCCCGGAGCCTTGCTGCTTGAAGGGCAAGCGTTGGTTCTCTCGAAACAACCTGAAGCCGCTCTGCCGCTACTGAACAAAGCGGCTGCGATTTTGCCCCGGGCGCCGGAGCCGCACATGGCGATGGCGGATGCTTACGGCCAGTTGGGGCGGGAAACCGATGCTGCGCGGGAGAGGGCCGAAGGTATGCGCCTCGGAGCTGGTCAAAAGCAATGATTAGTTGCAAGAGGGCCTGTGTTTCAGACGGCAACTGCTAAACTGCGCCGGCGTGGACAGGCGCGGTTTCGGTCCCAGGGTTGTTTGATTAGAAGTCGCTTACCTTAAATGCACAAGCTTTATGCAACCAGGTTGCACGTCCATCTTGACATCTAAACCAGAAACGATCACACTCCTGCCAGAATATCGCGCGCTCCCCTCACAATGCCTGAGGCGCGCTGGTTTCTTTTCGTTTTTTGGCGGAATTGATTCCCTAACCGTTCGCAAGTTCACGCTGAGATCTTGATGACGACAAAGCAAGCCTCCGGCTTGGTTGGGTTCCTGTGAGGCTCATGCTGGCATAGCGGGGCCAGCAGCCTCGTGCATACCTTGATCGTTATCTCTGTGTTTCCTCCCGCGCGGGGACCCGCCTAGGAGATTATTATGGCTTCCCACCGCTCTCTGGCTGCGCTCACGAACTTCCTGCTGTTCGCCACCTGCGCGCTGTTGTTGCTAGGCGCGATTGTCGCCCCAGCTTACGCGCAAAACGTAACCTTTGCGGGCACCCAGACCACCGTGCCGGCCAGCGGACTGGCAGGCCCGGCCGGTGTGGCAGTGGATGGAGCGGGCGATGTCTTCATCGCGGATTTCAGCAACAAGCGGGTGGTGGAGGTTCCGGCCGGCGGTGCCCCGACCACGGTGCCCGCCAACGGGCTGAGTTACCCGCACGGTGTGGCGGTGGATGGAGCGGGCGACGTCTTCATTGCGGATTACTACAACAACCGGGTGGTGGAGGTTCCGGCGGGTGGAGGCGCCCAGACCACGGTGGGCAGCGGACTGATTTACCCGGACGGAGTGGCGGTGGATGGAGCAGGCGATGTTTTCATTGCGGACTTAGGTAACAACCGGGTGGTGGAGGTTCCGGCGGGTGGCGGTGCCCAGACCACGGTCAATACAGGGAGCTACATGCTGAGTTCCCCATATGGAGTGGCGGCGGATGGAGCAGGTGACGTCTTCATCGTTGATCACGGCAACAACCGGGTGGTGGAGGTTCCGGCGGGTGGCGGTGCCCAGACCACGGTGGGCAGCGGGCTGGGCTTCCCGTGGGGTATGGCGGCGGATGGAGGGGGCGATGTCTTCATCGCGGATTACGGCAACAACCGGGTGGTGGAGGTTCCGGCGGGTGGCGGTGCCCAAGCCACGGTCCATACAGGGAGCTACATGCTGAGTAACCCGATCGATGTCGCAGTGGATGGCGCGGGCGATGTTTTCATCGCGGATTACGGCAACAACCGGGTGGTCGAGGTGCAGCGCGTCGCGGTCAACTTCGGTAACGTCAACGTTTGCCCGGCGGGCCAGATCACTCCCGCACCGTGCAGTCAGACGCTCACACTGAACTACAACGTCGCGGCGACCACGACCTTTGGAACCATCAGCGTAGTCATGCAAGGCACGTCCAACCTCGACTTCACACTAAGCAGTGGCAGTACTTGCACCGGAACGGTGTCCGCAGGGAACGCCTGCACAGCGAACGTCACTTTCGCCCCTCTCGCGCCGGGAGAGCGCATGGGCGCGGTGCAGCTCTTCGACAACGCGGGCAACCTGCTGGTCACCACCATGGTTCATGGTGTTGGTCAGGGACCAGCCATTGCATGGGGACCGGGCGTCCAGACTACGGTGGGCAGCGGACTGAGTCACCCGCTCGGAGTGGCGGTGGATGGAGCAGGCGATGTCTTTGTCGCGGATTACTACAACCACCAAGTGGTGGAGGTTCCGGCGGGCGGCGGGCCCGAGATTCCGGTGGGGAGCGGACTGAGTGGCCCGGCCGGGGTGGCGGTGGATGGAGCAGGCAATGTCTTCATCGCGGACTATGACAGCAGTTTGGTGGTGGAGGTTCCGGCCGGCGGTGGTGCCCAGACCACGGTGGGGAGCGGACTGGCGAACCCAAACGGAGTGGCAGTGGATGGAGCGGGGGATGTCTTCATCGCGGACCTGGACAACGACCGTGTGGTGAAGATTCCAGCCGGCGGCGGTACCCAGACCACAGTAGGCAGCGGACTAAATCAGCCGGCCGGAGTGGCGCTGGATGGCGCAGGCGATGTGTTCATCGCGGAATATGGCAACGGCCAGGTGGTGGAGGTTTCGGCGGGCGGTGGCCAGACCACGGTGAATACAGGGAGCTACACGCTGAGTTCCGCGGTCGGAGTGGCGGTGGATGCAGCGGGCGATCTCTTCATCGCGGACTACTACAACTACCGGGTGGTGGAAGTTCCCGCGGGCGGCGCTCCGACCACGGTGGCCAGCGGACTAAACCAGCCAGGCGGAGTAGCGCTGGATGGAACGGGCAACATCTTCATCGGCGATAGCCTCAACCACCGAGTGGTGGAGGTGCAGCGGGGGCAGCCACCGACCTTTAGTTTTGCGGCGACTGCCGTGGGCAACATCAGTACAGATAGCCCGCAGTTGGTCACGGCGCAAAACATCGGCAATCAATTACTCGAAGCCGTCGCGCCCGGCCTGAGCATCGGCGCGAATTCTTTCGTGCAGGTGGCAGGCTCGGGCACTCCCGCTGATTGTTCCGGTACCTTCTCGCTGGCACCGGGCGCGAGTTGCAACCTGAGCATCAGCTTCGAGCCCCAGAGTGCCGGCAATCTGGCGAGCACCGCCACATTCACGGATAATGCGCTCAATGCCAATCCCTCTGCCAGTCAGAGCGTCGGGCTGCAAGGCACCGGTACGCCGGGCAGCCAGACCATCACGTTTACCCAGAACGCACCGGCCAGCGCGGCCTACGACAGTAGCTTCACGGTGATGGCGACGGGCGGCGCCAGCGGCAACCCTGTGGTATTCAGCAGTGCGGGCGGATGCACCAACTCCGGCGCCACCTACACCATGATCAGCGGTACTGGTAGCTGCACGGTGATCGCCAACCAAGCGGGTAACAGCAACTACTCCTCTGCACCGCAGGTCACGGAATCGGTGAGCGCGACTGGTGCAAGTCAGACCATCACGTTCACTACACCGCCTCCGGCAAATGCGAAATCCGGGGGCTTGTTCACGGTAGCGGCCACGGGCGGTGGCAGCGGGAACCCGGTAACCTTTACGGTTGGCGCTGGCTCGGTGTGTACCCTGTCCGGTGCGACATACACCATGACCAGCAGCACTGGGTACTGCTATGTGGTCGCCAATCAGGCGGGCAACAGCAACTACGCGGCGGCGCCTCAGGTCACAGAGAGCGTAACTGCTGTTAAGACGGTTAAGAAGGTTGCGCCGACGGTGACCTTCACGGGCGCGCCCGCCAGCGCTGCGTACCTATCCACCTTCACGGTGGCAACAACCGAGAACTCCGGTGTCACTCCGACCGTCACGTCGACCACGGGCAGTGTCTGCGCCGTCGGCGGCACCACCGTGACGATGAAGAAGGGCACTGGAACCTGCACCGTGAAAGCGTCGTGGGCGACGAATACCTACTATTTGGCCACGAGTGTCACACAAACGACGACTGCGACGCTACTCCCCACGACCACCGCAATTACCAGCACGACTCCTCAGGCCGGGCACCCCCTAAAGGTGGAGGTGTACTTCACTGTGGCCCAGAGCGGAACGAGCGCCTTGCCCACGGGCTACGTGACCGTGACCGCCAGCAGCGGGGAAACCTGCGCGGCGTCGGTTGCCTTTGGCAAGTGTTTGCTGACGTTCGCGGCTTCGGGTTCAAAGACACTAACTGCGACCTACGCGGGCAACGCCGACGACAGCAGTAGCACCTCAGCACCATTCTCGTTGACGGTGGAGTAAGCTAGCGGCGCCTCTGCAGGCTCACAGACGGTGCACTGGTGAATCGCTAACCATCACGGTCAGCGTGCTGGCGCCTCCAACCGCGGTAGACAAGACCAGCTTCACGGTGGTGGCAAGCGCCAGCTCCGGGTTGGCGGTCGCGTATGCCGCTAGTGGAGTGTGCACCGTATCGGGTTCTACCTACACGATGACGTCTAGCAAAGTCGGCGCACAGTGCGAGGTGGAAATGAACCAGGCGGGCAACGGCAACTACAATGCTGCGACTGGAGTCGTCGAAGACACCTACGTAGCGACGGCGAAGGCGCCGACGGTGAGCGTCACCGTTCCGGCGAGCGTCACCGTTCCGGCGAGCGCTGCGTATCAGTCAACCTACACGGTGGTCGCAACCACGCAAGCCAGCACGACTCCGACCCTCACGGCGGCGCCGGCCACGGTCTGCACGATCAGTGGCACGACGGTGACGATGGTGAACGGAACCGGGACGTGCACGGTAACGGCCAAGTGGGCGGCGGACGACGTGTACAAGGCGGCCACTGCCACAGGGAAGACCACGGCGTCGAAACTGGCGACGGTAATCACCTGGGCATCGCCATCACCGATCACGTACGGGACGACGTTAAGCGGAGTCCTGGATGCGACGGCCAACGTAGCGGGCAAGTTCGCTTACAAGGCGAACGCAACCACAGCGACGGCGACCACGGTGCTGGCGGCGGGCAGCTACACGCTGACGGCCACCTTCACACCGACGGCGAGCATGGACTACGCTACCTCGACGGCGACGGTGTCGTTGGTGGTCAATCAAGCGACCACGACGACGACCATCACCACGACCAGTCCCAATCCGTCCGCGGTAAACAAGGCGGTGAAGGTGAGCTTCACGGTGGTGCCGGGCAAACCGACGGGCAGCGTGACGGTCACGGCGAGCAGCGGGGAAACCTGTTCGGGGAACCTGGTGAATGGTGCGAGCTACTGCAACATCACGTTCACGACGTCGGGAACTCGGACACTGACAGCGAGCTATCCGGGCGACGCGAACAATGAGGCGAGCGTCTCGGCCGGCTTCACGCAGACGGTGAACTAGCGAATCGGCTGCTGGAAGGCAGACGATGCGTTAGCGACCATAACCATGGCGGCCCAGGGCAACCTGGGCCGCAGATTCTTTGTGACTGGCATCAACTTTTTATTGACAACTCACCCGAAAGCCGATACACATTCCAATATTCGAATTGTGCCTCGCGCGCAAGCGCGCCGGCTTCCCTCAGAAAGAGAGAACGATCGTAGTGGGCCAAGGAAAGTCCTGTTTTCATCGCTTTTCACTATACCTTTCCTTTGCAGTGCAGATCCTTGCACAAATGTGGTCGTTTTCGCTTGAGGGCAGTTGCAATCACAAGCGAATGTGACAGCGATCACAAACGAAACTGCCGGTTTAGCTGCATAAAAGGAACCCTGATTTACTAGGCGCCCCACGCCTGCTCAATCGCGCCTCGGCGCAGGCAGCTTGTAAGGAGATGGCGCCCAGGCGAGTTTACCTCCCAGTTGCGCGAGCCGTGATCCTGGGAACTGCGATTCGAAGTTAGTAGGTTTAGGGCAGTCTTTTGTCGAAACGTACTACGGTAGCTAGTACTAGGTTCAGAAGTATCAGGTTCGCAACGCCAGGTTTAGAGTTTCGGTTCCCACTCTTAGGAGAGCAGTCAGATGCAAGTTTGTGCCCCCGCAGCACGCAGGACCCTCACCCCTCATTTCGCACGAGCGGCGAGAAGTGTTCTCTGGCGGCGTCGAAGCTTTGCTCATGCGAGGGAGTCCAGGTGGAAGCAGGTAGAAGTCGATTTAGGGAGTTCTGAAAATTAGGTGTGAAATTTTGCGGAGTTTGAATTTGAGGAGATCATCGATGCGCAGTAACTTACGGGTTCTGTCGTTCCTGGTTGTTCTGATTTTGCTCGCTTGTTTTTCAACGTTAGCATTCGCGCAGTCCAGCGACAGCGCAAAATCGCCCGTGAAAGAAACGTGGGTGATGCATGTAAAGAAAATGGCCGTTACCCCGCCCCTCTACACGTTTAGGCAGAAATACGCTCCGCGTCCATTCCACTTGGCTGAGGAAGTCAAGCGGCCCCCGCAGCCTCCCTTTGTCCCGAACGAGAATTTCGTCGACCCCGCGCTGCAAACTGTCCCGCTTACGACCCTCTCGCTGAATCTCGGTGCGAACTATGACGGCGTCGGCAACGGATTCACCGGCCCGAACGGCACTTATTCTGATGACAGCATCCCGCCGGACACTGACATGGCGGCTGGCACGACCCAGGTGATTTCGTTGGACAACTCAGCCTTCGCCGTCTTCAACAAGAGCACCGGAGCGGTGATCGCGGGTCCGTACGACACGAATACGCTTTGGCTGGCCCTTGGCACCACCAATGACTGCTACGTGGACGATGACGGCGACGGAATCGTCAAGTTCGACCAGTTGGCCCAGCGCTGGCTCATTACCCAGTTTCAGGTAAGCACCACGCCGTTCCATCAATGCATGGCGGTTTCGCAAACCGCCGACGCTACGGGCAGTTGGACTGTCTTCGAGTTTGTACCTAACCCCTCGCACGGATATTTTGGGGATTATCCAAAACTGAGTGTGTGGCCGAACGTTTACTCCATGACGTTCGACTTCTTCAACACCTCGGGCACTGCATATGAAGCCGGCGGAATCTGCGGCATGAACCGCGCTGCGCTGTTGGCCAGCAGCCCGACCGCCACCATCGTCTGCGCCTCGCTGAGCTCGAGCGACTACGCGTTGCTTCCGGTCGATCTGGATGGCAGCACTTACCCGCCCACTTCCAACACCCAGGCGCTTTACATCGAGCAGAACAGCAGCTCCAGTCCGTCTACGACGTTGTACATGTATAAGGCCACCTACAATTTCACGTCGGATACGGTCACCGTCGGATCCAAGCAAACGATTACAGTGAGCTCGTATTCCTGGGGGTGCGGCACAAGCAGCACTTACTGCATAGTTCAGCCAACCTATAGCGGGGCGGTTGGGTCAACGGTACAGAATGGAACGTTTCTAGCAAATGAAAAGCTGGATAGTCTCGAAGAGCATCTGATGTACCGCGCTGCCTATCGTAATTTTGGCAGCTACGAATCGATTACGCTGAGCCAAACCGCTAAGGGAAGCGGCAGCAGCCAGGCTGCGGAACGCTGGTATGAAATTCGCAGCCCCTTCGGCACGCCCACCGTCTATCAGCAATCCACTTGGTCGCCAGACTCAACCCTCCACCGCTGGATGGGCAGCATTGCGCAAGACTACCAGGGCAACATGGCCCTGGGCTACAGCGGGTCGGACAGCGCGGTGTTTCCGTCGGTTTATGTAACCGGCCGTTTGAATTCAGACACTCTCAGCACCATGGAGTCGGAAATCCAGCTGTATGCAGGCTCCGCCCAGCAGGTTGCACTGCAAGGCTACGGTTCAAGCGGACCCGTTACCGGAGAGCGCTGGGGCGATTACACGTCGATGATGATCGATCCCGACGATTGCACTTTCTGGTATACGGGCGAGTACCTGCAGCAGGCGGGATCATTTAACTGGAACACGCGAATCTTTAGCTTCAGTTTCCCCAGCTGCTCCAGTCCGGCTTCGATCACCCTGCCGGTTTACAATTCCGCGGGTGGTGCCGCCCTCACCAGCGGCACGGCGAGCTTCTATTGGACGCCAGGCACGGGGTTGCCCAGCTACACATTGAGTGTGGGAAGCACGCAGGGCGGCAGCGACTACTGCGGCGGTCCACAGAGCTATAGCGCCGGCACCTACAGCGCGACGCTCTCCTGCTTGCCGGTTAACGGGAGCACCTTCTGGGTGCGGTTGACGACCGTCGGAGGCGCCAGCGTGTACCAGGACTATCAGTACACGTCGGCAACGCTGAGCCAGTCCCAGACAATCACGTTCACCACGCCAGCTCCGGCGAGCGCGGCGTATGGCAGCAACTTCACGGTAGCGGCGACGGCCAGTTCAGGCTTGTCAGTTGCATACACCAGCGCGGGTGCGTGCTCGAACTCAGGCGCGACCTACACCATGA
Source organism: uncultured Acidobacteriaceae bacterium (assembly GCA_963791085.1). GTDB lineage: Bacteria > Acidobacteriota > Terriglobia > Terriglobales > Acidobacteriaceae > Acidiflorens. Next base: position 1,219,469 of record CAWBQG010000002.1, read on the forward strand.
CGAGCGGCACGGGCACTTGCTCGGTGATCGCGAATCAGGCGGGCAACGGCAGCTATTCGGCGGCGCCAACGGTCACCGAAACGACGAACGCGACTAAGGCCACGAACACGGTGACGTTCACGACGGCGGCACCGGCGAGCGCAGAATACGGCAGCAGCTTCACGGTAGCGGCATCGGGCCTGGGAACGGGCGCGATCAGCTATACCAGCGATGGCGTGGTTTGCAGCAACGTGGGTGCGACCTACACCATGATTGCCGGCAGCGGGACTTGTACGGTGACGGCGAGTCAGGCAGCCGACAACGACTACGCAACAGCGAGCAACTCGGAGAGCGTCAGCGCGACGAACGCACAAGCCAGTGTGAGTGTGGGAACGAGCGGGAGTCCGTCGATCTACGGTGGATCGGTGACATTCACGGCGACCATCACGAGCGATACCGGGGCGGTCAAGGGCCGCAACGGAGCAGCCCGGAACAACGGCAGGAAGCCGGCGACGGTAACCGGGACAGTGGCCTGGAGCCCGAATACGGGCTGCGGGACGACCAACGTGGCGAGCGGCTATCCGGGGACGGCGACTTGTACGACGTCGATTCTGGGTGGCGGAACGGACACGGTCACGGCGACGTACACGTCGGGCGACGCCAATCACAACACTGCCACGGGTTCGGTAAGCCAGACAGTGAGCCCGGCCGCGAATACGGTGACGTTCACGACGCCGGCACCGGCGAGCGCGGAATACGGCAGCAGCTTCACGGTAGCGGCTTCGGGCCTGGGAACAGGCGCGATCACCTATACCAGTGATGGCGTGGTCTGCACGAACGTGGGCGCGACCTACACCATGATTGCCGGCAGCGGGACTTGTACGGTGACGGCAAGCCAGGCAGCTGACAACAACTACGCAACGGCGAGCGCTTCGGAGTACGTAAGCGCGACGAACGCACAGGCCAGTGTGAGTGTGGGTTCGAGCCTGAGTCCGTCGATCTACGGACAGTCGATAACGTTCACGGCGACGATTACGAGCGACACCGGGCTGTTCCGGGGTCGCAGCGGAGCGCGCAGGAACGGCGCGAAGCCGATGGATATAACTGGCACGGTGACGTGGAACCCGGAGACGGGTTGCAGCGCGAGCACGGTGTCGGGCTATCCGGGAGTGGCGACGTGTACGACATCGATTCTGGCAGTAGGGACGGACACGGTCACGGCGAACTACTCGTCAGGCGACTCGAATCACAACAGCGGCACGGGCTCGTTTAGCCAGGTTGTGAATGCGTCGAACGGGAACGTGAGTGTCACTACCAGCGGGAGTCCGTCGATCTACGGGCAGTCGGTCACGTTCACGGCGAGCATCAGCGGCGATTACGGGCTGCGTAAGGGCCGCAGCAGTGCCAAGCCGATGGATGTGACCGGGAGCGTGACCTGGAGCGACTCCAATGGCGCGCTGACGTGCACGGAAAGCGGCACGAGCACAACCACAGTGACGTCGGGCAATCCGGGAACGACGACCTGTACGACGTCGAATCTGGCAGTGAACCCGTCGGACACGATCACCGGGAACTACTCGGGCGACGCCAACCACAACGCGGGCTCGGGCACGGTGATCCAGACGATCAACGCGTCGACCGTTTCCTCGACCACGACGGTTGGTTCCACACTGAATCCTTCGACCTATGGCCAAGCGGTAAGCTTCACGGCCAACGTGTCGGAGCAGCTGAATGCCGGGTTGAGAAAGCGGACTCCAGCTGGCAAAGCGACGTCGGCGCAGCCGACTCCGACCGGAACGGTGCAGTTCAATGTCGATGGCAGCGCCTTCGGTTCGCCGGTGACGCTGGCTTCTGGTTCGGCCGCGTCGGGCAGCACGTCTACGTTGACGGCGGGGACGCACACGGTAGCGGCAGCGTACTCGGGTGACGCGAATTACCTTCCCAGCACGGGCACGCTGAGCGGCGGGCAGGTAGTCAACCCGGCTAGCCAGACGATCACGTGCGGCGCTCTGCCGGCCAGCGAGCCCTACAACGGCAGCTTTACTGCGTCGTGTACGGCGAGCTCCAACTTGGCAGTGGCTTACAGCAGCGGCGGGTCCTGCTCGAACGTGGGCGCGACCTACACCATGACCAGCGGGACGGGTAGCTGCTTGGTGACCGCCACTCAGGCGGGCAACAGCAATTACTCGGGTGCGACTCCGTTCAATGGAGCGGTGACGGCGACTCCGGCATCCCAGACCATCACGTGCAATCCTCCCACGGTTGCGGTAGTCAACAGCAGCTTTACCTTGGCATGCAACACGACTTCCGGTTTGCCGGTTGCCTACGCCAGCTCTGGTGACTGCAGCAACGCCGGCGCAACGTATACGACGGGCAAGACCGCAGGAGTATGCATGGTGATGGTGAACGCGGCAGGCAACAGCGACTACGCGGCTGCTCCTCCGTTCAATGATGCTATTTCCGTAGTGAAGGCGACTGCGCCGACGGTGACCTTCACGGGTGCGCCGGCCAGCGCTCCGTACCAGTCCACGTTTACGGTGGCAAGCACGACGAACTCGGGGGCGACGCCAGCCATCACGGCGGCGCCGGCCACGGTCTGTACGATCAGTGGCACGACGGTGACGATGGTGAACGGAACCGGCACCTGCACGATGACGGCGAAGTGGCCAGCGAATGGAGCGTATTTGGCGGCTACGAAGACCCAGAAGACCACGGCGTCGAAACTGGCGAGCGTGATCACCTGGGCATCGCCATCACCGATCACTTACGGGACGACGCTGAGCGGAGTCCTGGATGCGACGGCCAACGTTGCGGGCAAGTTCGCTTACAAGGCGAACGGGACCGCCGTGACGGCAACCAAGGTACTGGCGGCGGGCAGCTATACGCTGACAGCCACCTTCACGCCGACGGCAAGCACGGACTACGCAACCTCGACGGCGACGGTGACGTTGGTGGTCAATCAGGCGGCCACGACGACGACTATCACCACCACCAGTCCCAATCCGTCCGCGGTAAACAAGGCGGTGAAGGTGAGCTTCACGGTGGCGCCGGGCAAGCCGACGGGCAGCGTGACGGTCACAGCGAGCACCGGGGAAACCTGTTCGGGGAACCTGGTGAACGGCGCGAGCTACTGCAACATCACGTTCATGACGTCGGGAACACGGACACTGACAGCGAGCTATCCGGGCGACGCGAACAATGAGGCGAGCGCCTCGGCTGGCTTCACGCAGACGGTGAACTAGCGAATCGACTGCTGGAAGGCAGACGATGCGTTAGCGACCATAGCCATTGCGGCCCAGGGCAACCTGGGCCGCTAATTCTTGTGCACTGAGTTTGCGAAATCTTCGACGCATGACGCGCTAGTCCTTCCCCCAACTTTGATCATCACGGTTGAGGCGGCAATGATGCCTGGCTTAGACGATGCAATCTACCGTGACACTGATCGCAGAGTGTTATCAGATTCTCTTCTTTGTCGTCGCCCGCTCGGCTGCGGAAATGAAGGTGGTGGACCTGCAGATTTTGCATGGTTCCGCAGAACTGACAGCGCCAGTTGTCTCGCTCCAGGATTCGGCGATGAAGTTGGCGGTAACTTTCTGGATCGAGCACGACTCTGGGTGCTTTAGCGCGAACCGTCGTCATGAAGCTTTCCGGGTGATGTCAGACAGGAATTCCTGTTTCTGCGCACTGGGAAGGAACCGGTAGTAGCGGGAGATCGAGTTGAGCAGGATCTCCGGGTCGCCATTGTCCAGGTGTGCTCCAGCCAGGAAGTCCGCACAGATCATTTCCAGGCAGTAACCGCGTGATTTGTCCGTGCCCAGCATCAGGGCTGCCGTCTCAATCGCCTGCTCGATCACCGGAATCTGGCTCTTGTATACCTTGAAGTAGATCAGCTCCGACGGCTCTTCTTCCCTCCCCGTCAGTTCCTTCTCTACCTCCCGCCGGAAATCCGCTTTCGGCATCGCGCGGGCCTTGTGCAACCAGGTTGCACAATCGAAGTGCTGCCCGTCCCGGCGCGCGATCTTGGCCAACTCCAACCCCTTCGTCCAGCCCACTTCCTTCAGATTCTTTCGCGCCTGTGGCGGCAGATGCTCGTGGATCGACATCAGGTAATACGCCTTCCGTCTCGATTCCGGGAACCGCCTTGCCAGAAACTCGTCGAACGAACTCAGGTTCTCCAGCCTCCAGTACTGTCCCGCCCGCACCTCGCACAGATACCGGCCGAGTTCGACAAAGCGGGTATCGCGCTCCATCTCTTTCTGCCGCTCCCAGGCCAGGATCTCGTCGATCCTGGTCAGGACAAACAGGGCTCGCTTGCGGTTGAGCTTCGGAGGCATCGGCGGGTACCTAGTAAACAAGTTCGTCAAACAGACCAAGATCGACTCCCGGTTTGCGCACCAGTCCGGCCTCGACCAGATCGCGCTTGTCGAGGCAGAGGCCGAGGAAGGGGCAGGTGGTGCAGGGATTCTGTGGAAAGCGGATGCCACTATGCGGCAGGAAGAGCCCGGACTCGATTCGTCGGACTGTGTCCTCAACCAGGGTTGCGAACTCCTGCCGCTGTTCGTCAGAAATCGTGGCCCGCAGGTACTGCACTTCGACCAGCCGCTTGCGCACGAAAACTATCTGAGCGACTTCGTCAATGCCGGTGATCCAGGAATAGCAGACGAGTTGCGGATCCAGGGCGGAAAGGCCGGTTGGCTCTTCCGGATATCGGGCCGAACTGGTCTTCCACTCCAGAACGCAAGGTGTGCCATCCAGTTCACCAAGGGCATCGACGTAGGCGACAAAGTTGTTGCCAGAGCCGAGCGTCCGATTGAACTGGACCTGCTGGCTTGACCCAGGCCGTCGAATACGAACCCGATCATCCTGGGCGAAGCGCTCGAGCAGCTGGATGCCTTGTTGCAGCATGCGGTCCCAGGTGTCGTTGCCCGAGTAGGCGAGGCCCATGTCCTTCGACAGGCCCCACTGCTCGAACAACACCGCCGCCGGGTCCTCCCTTCGGAAAAGGGCAGCAACGGCCTGCTCGAAGGCTCGGCCAAAAAGCATGGCGGCGCGCGTGTCTCTCTCCTGCCAGCCATCGAGGTAGCGATGGCGATACTTGCGCGGGCAGGTCAGGTACTGGCTGATCTGGGTATAGGAGTAGGTCATCGAGCTGCCTCTTTCGCCTGCGGACAAGAAACACCTGAACCCGAAACCGTCGCCGCTGATAGTTCTTCCCACTGGCTGGCCGGAGCGAAGCCGTCGAGATTGATTAAGGAAATGCCGTTGACCACGGTGTGGCTGATCTTGACCACGCCGCGCAGGCCGGGCAGTGCCTTCTCGTCGATCTGCTCGTGGGCCACCATTTCCGGATCGTAGAGAAAATCGCGCAGGAACCAGCCCAGCTTCCACATCGCCTTCTGGGTACAGTACAGACGTCCGACGATCGATTGGCCGGCAAGTTCGCTAGGTTCGAGGATCGAGAGGCGGAGGACGTAGAAGGGCTTCTGAGCGTGCCAGCGGAACTGGGCGCTATCAACCCGGACGAGGAAGACTCCGTCGGGAATCGCCGGGTGCGATCCGCGGGTTGCGTCGGCGAGGCCAGGAACTTGGCGTTTCATGCGACCACCTCCTGCTTCGGGTGCGCGTAGCTGTTGAGCTGGCAGAGGAGGGCATTGCGGTCCTTTTCGGCCCAGTCAGAAAGGGACTGGACGAAGTTCTCGACCTGCTCGCGGGAGGCGTCACGAAGGGTTTTGGTGCCGCAGAAGTCGACGGCGTAGGCCTTGACGAGTTCGGGATCGAGCTTGTGCTGACGGATGATCTGGCAGAGGCGGTCGCGAACTTTCGGGCCGGTTCCATTGCCATTTCCGTTGCCGTGTGCGCTTTGAGGCGGGAGCTTCTCAACCGGAGTCAGAACTGAACCGATCTCTTCGACGGAACAGATGCCGATGCCATAGGCCTTGCGGAGAGCGCGATTGACTGCTCGCGTTTCGGCTACGCGCATCTCGGCGCCGCGGACCAGCGGAGAGACATTGGATGGGTCGGCGTCGCCGTAGCCCACAAAGCCACGACAACGAACCGATTTGTAAACGGTCGCTCGGAAGGCGTAGCGACTCATTGTCTGATCAGAGAGTTGACGAACTGGCTCCACCTGCATTCCAGAGCAGTGGCAACGCTTGGCCAAGCGGATCAGTCCAACGTGGGTTACGTACCAACCACCACTGAGAAGAAGGAGGTCTCCGCACTTTAGCGAGAGCGAAAAATTGCGCGTCAGCTCTCGCAATTGTTCGAGTTGAACAGGCAATACATTCTCGGATACAAATCGTTTCACAAAACGTAGGTTTTCGGCGATTAGGATTCGCTGACTTCTAGAGCAGCGGCGTTTCATAATTGTTCTCCTTTGTTCAACTATGTTGAACATGATCGCCGATTCTTAGCACGATGTCAAGTGGAGAAATGATTTGCGACGCGTAGATGAAAGTTCTAGAATCCACGCAGCTTATGACAGCAAAAGACGAACGGATTGGATTCAGAGTTTCCAGCGAAATCAAGGCTGCCCTATTGCAGATTGCCAAGAAGGAGGGCCGAAGCCTGGCCCAGGTTTGCGAGCTGCTTCTCAGGGGTGGAATTCACGAGTACGAGAGAGAAGGATCTAGATATCTCCATCGGTCTTTAGAGCGGCCAAAAGAAAAGCGCAAGTAGCGCGACCGTTCGGGGGCGCCAATCAACCGCGCTAGGGGGCTGTTTCCTCACCAACTACTTGCCAGACATTTTTTCTCTTGTCATATCGCTCTATGAGCGGATATATGTGTATATATAGCGAATATAAGGCGAATCTCGATTCCCTCCGTTTACAGACGGAAGGTTCGACGAAGATTGAGGAGGCAATGTTGCAGTCGGGCGGCGGTCTTAAAGCTCCGCCCGCCGAGAGAGATCAGGACGGCACGAGGTAGATCCTATGCGAAGCGAACTCGAAAAGAGACTATCGAGACTCGAAACGCGTGTGGCGAAAAGGAAAGAAGACACCAAGGTTTGCAGCTGTAGAATTTCAACTCGCTTCCACAACGCAGCATGCCTCGATGTGCTTTTGAAGCGAATACCAAGAGTCTGCCCAATTCATGGGTTTCGAGAACTTGGAACGCTCTGGTTCACTCCGTCCTGGTGCCTTCTTCGAAGAGAAGATAATCAGTATTGTCCGTGCCCTCCGCATCCCTGGAGATCGTTCGTGCTCAATGGGCCTCGTACTTGGGAAGCACAGGACGCCGCCCGGGAGGCTTGGGAAAAGTTTCAGCCTGGCGACGAGCTGAGTTTTGAAGAGGAAAACCGCCGATTAGACGTGGTTATGAAGCAATATTGGGCAGGCCGCCAGCAATGGTATGTGAAGACAGGACGGCAACCACCAACTCGACGAGAAATTCTGAAGCTGGGAAGGGATGGAGTGCCCACATATCGCAGCGGCTAACAAAGACCATGACTGACAAGCCTCACAGGCATCGATGTACGGGTAAGACAAAATCGGGCAAGCCCTGTCGCGCTGCCGCCACGGCGGGTGGCCTTTGCTTCTTCCATGCCAATCCCGCCAAGGCTGCCGAACTTGGCCGCGCCGGAGGGCGGAGGAACCGCCATGTCCCGAACGAAAACGTGGATCCGCTGCCGACCTTGAATACCGCACTCGCCGTACGTGAAACGGTAGCTCGTTTAATCGCCGACGTTTACGCTGGCAAAATTCACCCCAGAATCGCTACTAGTCTGGCCACCCTTCTGAATCTCCAGTTACGGGCGATCGAAACAACAGATTTGGCGCGGCGAGTCGCAGAGCTTGAGAGGCAGTTGACCCATGCCCAGGGGGAGGCCGATCTCGAGGGGAGCAGAGACGCCGGAGAAGGAGCTGGCGGGACAACGGAGGATCAGACTGCGACATAGACGCGACGTCCACAATAATAGTTGCCATATGGCTTTCTATGTGATGATTTTCTAACGAATATCCGCATCATATGGCAAAAGCCACTTAACCGGTATAAGCCATCAAAGCTATCCGTGTGGCCCGGTAGCCAACGCCAGTTCGCGGTTGCCACTCACGTTCACCAGTTCGGGTGTGCACCAACGTATACAATGGACTCCAGCAAAACCGGTGCGGTTTGCACGGGAGCATTTACGCACCTGAGCAGCACCAACTACCGGTCGGCAACGACCACCGAGACCACCGCTGTCGGTGAAGTGCACGCCGACGGCGGCGGCGCGCGGAATACGGAGACGCGACGGCGACGGTGTCCCCGACAGTGGATCCAATCAACACCACCACTACCATCACGAGGGAGACTGCGACGAGGACGGGTCCTACAGTGATGACGGTGAGCTTCACCGTGGCCAACGGGCTGGCGGCAGCGGCCCAGGGCACCCTGGGCCGCTAACTTTTGCTCGCCTGGCGTTGGTCTGGTGTGCGCGCTTTCAAGCGGTTGTCGGATCGCCGATTTCGGAACCTCGTTTCCCTTCAATCTGCACAACCGGGGCCGGGATTGACGCGGCTTGTCAGGTGGAGATTTCTTACAAAAACGTGAACTTTTTGTTGACATCCCACCCGAAAGCGAATACATATTCCAACATTCGAATTCTGCCTCGCGCGCAAGCGCGCCGGCTTCCCTCTAGAGAGAGAACGATTGCAGTCGGAGAGAACGATTGCAGTCGGAGAGAGCGATTGCAGTAAGAGAGAACGATTCCAGAAAGAGAGAACGATCGCAGTGGGCCAAAGGAAAGTCCGGTTTTCATCAGCTTTTCACCTACATCTTTCCTTTGCTGTGCAGTTCCTTGCACATTGACGGCAATCTGCTTTGAAAATCACGCCGAATCACAAACCGGTGTGACCGTCATCACCGAAAATTCGTAAGTTTGGGCCGATAAAGGGCCAAGCTCGGGCACCTGAGCTATTTGTCCTTCTCGGGGTGGCAAGGCAGAAGACGGATTGAAGGGCAACGCGGTGGTGCCACTCTTGCAGCAAGTTCCCCGCGGGCCCGAGGTGCGGTTTAGGGGCATGTTGGCAGCAGCAGGTTCTGAAAACTAGGGCTCACGGTTCAGAAGCGCCGGGTTCAGAAGCGTCAGATTCGGAAGCATCGGGTTCAGACGTACCAGGTTCCACTCTCAGGAGAGCAGTCATTAATCGAACGCAGTTTGGTGCCTCGCAGCACTCAGGATTCCCATTCCCCTGTTCGCACGAGCGGGGAGAAGTGTTGTCCGGCGCCGCTCCAGCTTTTCGGCCCATGCAAGTGTACACCGGGGAATTGATTTGATCGTCCCGTTATCGGGGAGGAAATTGTGAAACAGACAGCGCGCGCTTTGTTCGTATCGGCGGTAGTCCTGGCATTCATTTCGACCTTCAGCCTCGTTTCCCACGCGCAGGCACCCGCTCGCGTCACGCAGCAGATCGACGACTCCCAGAGGGCAATTCTGCACGGCAACACTCGCCCGGAGGCGATGGACCTGGCCAATGATCGCGGTCCTCTCCCGGACGGCTACGACCTCGAACACATGCTTCTCGTTCTCCAGCGCTCCCCCGAGCAGCAAGAAGCCCTCGATACCTTTATCGACTCGTTGAACGACAGAAACTCACCCAACTTCCACCAGTGGCTTGATGCCGAGGGATTTGGGCAGAGGTTCGGTGTGGCACAGGAAGATATCGACAAGATTGTCGGCTGGCTTGAGTATCACGGCTTCCGCATCAATCAGATTTATCCCAGCCACATGATGATCGACATCTCCGGAAGCGTGGGCCAGGTTCGCGACGCCTTCGGCACCCAGATGCACAGTCTCGAAGTCAACGGCAAGCCGCATATCTCCAATACCAACGATCCGTCGATTCCGGCGGCTTTGTCCCCGGTGCTCAAAGGAGTTTTCTCCCTGCATGACTTCATGCCGGAGCCGCACTTCAGACCGAGACCGGACTACACTTTTGCCGGCTGCACTTCCTCCAGCACCTATCCCACCGAGCCCGGCACCTGCTACTCGGTCACGCCCCAGGACAACGCGGTCATCTACAACCTGAATCCGTTGTGGAGCGCCGGCTATACAGGTTCGGGCCAGACCATTGCTGTGATCGAGGACGGCGACATCTATAAAACTACCGATTGGAGCACGTACCGCACGACCTTTGGCTTGAGCAGCTACCCCGGCACGCTCACCACCGTGCATCCCGGCAGCTGTACCGATCCCGGCGACGTTACAGGCGTAGAAGGCGAGGTAGCCATCGATGTGGAAGTGGCCACAGGTGTCGCACCTGGCGCCGCCATTCAGTTGTCCACATGCGCCGACACTGCGACGACCTTCGGTGGCCTCATCGCGCTGGAGAATATCGTCAATGGCGCTTCCCCTTATCCCGGTGTCGTGAGCATCAGTTACGGCCAGTGCGAAGTGCTTACCGGCAGCACGGGCAACCTGGCTTTCTACAATACTTATTCACAGGCGGCCACCGAGGGCACTTCGGTCTTCGTCTCCACCGGCGATGACGGCCCAAACAGCTGCGGCAACATCTTCAGCGCGAGTTACAACGTTGCAGGGCTCGGCATCACCGGATGGGGTGAAACACCCTACAACGTAGCCGTGGGCGGCACCGACTTCGAAGACTATTACAACGCGAAGACGGGCCAGAACGGCGGCGCTGCCCTGAGCACCTACTGGAATTCGACGAACGGCACGGGCGATGTCTCCGCCAAGAAATACGTTCCCGAGATGCCCTGGAATAACTCCTGCGGCGATGTTCTGATCGCCGAGGAAGCCAAGAGCACATTCACAACCTATGGCAGCACCGGCTTCTGCAACGAAGTTCCGGGCAATACTGGCTACCTGAGCACCGGCGCGGCCAGCGGCGGCGCCAGCAACTGCGCCACGGGAGCCGGGTCGAACACCACGGTATCCGCCCTCCCAACCTGCCAGGGATGGTCCAAACCTTCGTTCCAGACGGGTTCGTCGCTGACGGGCGGTCTGGCGGTTTACGGCCAGGCTTCCGACGGTGTACGCGACATTCCAGACGTTTCCATGTTTGCCGCCAACGGCGACTGGGGCCACTATGAGACCATTTGCTGGTCCGATACGGCACAGAGCTCGGCGGGAGGCGCATCCTGCTCCGGCGCTCCCAGCACGTGGTCAGGCTTTGGCGGAACTTCCGTGGCCACTCCCTCGATGGCGGGCATTCAGGCCCTGGTGAATCAATACACCAGCGAAAAATGGGGCAATCCGCTTACCTACTACTATCAGATGGGCCAGAACGAATACGGTACGGCTGGCGGAACATTTGCTGGCAGCGCCTGCAACTCCAGCACTGGCCCGGCCAGCACCTGCGTCTTCAACGACGTGACGCAAGGCGACATCGACACGTCGTGCACGTACGACGGCACGACCGAAGAGGCACACTGCTATCTGCCATCAGGCACCTACGGTGTGTCCAGCACGGACGTAATCACCGGAGCGAAGGTTATCAGTGGCGGCACCGGCTACACGAGCGCTCCCACTTGTACCATCGCGGGACCGAGCAACAATAATCCGTATAAGACCCCGACGGGAACCACGCTCTGGGCGGGCGGTACGCAAGCCACTTGTACGGCCAGCTTCAACTCCGGCTCACAACAGAACGTGTGGACGATTCAGATCCCCGTCAACCCGAATGGTGCTTGGGCTTCGGGCGGGATGGCGGTAATAGTTGGCGGCACGACCTATACCTTCGTCACCTCATTGACGGCAGCCAACCAGGTCCTGATGTACACCGCCAGCACCGCCGCCAACAACGAGGCCCGTACAGCGCAGAACCTTGAGGCGGCGATCAATGCCACCTCCACGCAGTGCTATGCCTCGCCTTGTTTTGGAACCGGCACGACGGCCAACGCAAGCGCCACGGCTACCGTCTCGACCAACACGGTGACGGTGACTGCGAAGACGACGGGCTACGCCGGCGCCTTCCAGGTAGCTTACGGCGCGAGTGACAACATCATTGCATATTACATTTCGATCAATCAGACGACCCCCGGTTCAGGTCCGGGGTACGTCAGCGCCATCACGATAGGGACCGCTGGCTCGGGCTACGGGCCGGAAACTCCGATCACGTTGACGGGCGGCGCAGGCACCGGCGCCATCGCGGTGGCTAACACGACCCAAGGAACAGCGGCATCGGCATACCAGCCGGCTTATGGCGCGGCCCCCGGTTGGGATATGGCCACCGGTCTCGGCACGCCCAACGCCACAAACCTCGTGTGCAGCAGCGTATGGGGTGCAGGCAGCGGGGCACCTTGTACGATCACCACGACCACGGCGGTTTCTTCCAACCACAATCCTTCCACCTTTGGACAGGGCGTAACCTGGACCGCGACCATAACCCCGTCAGCGGCGACCGGCAGCGTGCAGTTCGTTGTCGATGGCACCAACTACGGCTCGGCCGTGGCCGTGAGCAGCGGTACAGCCAGCTCGACGCCCAGCGACACAAGCCTGAGCGTGGGCTCGCACACCGTAACGGCGAACTTCACCGGCACGGGCAGCTATGCGAATAGCACGGGCACACTGAGCGGCGGGCAGGTAGTGAGTCAGGCTTCGCAGACCATCACGTGCGGAACGGCTCCGCCATTGAGCGAAGTCTATAACGGCAGCTTCAGCGTGTCGTGTACGGCCAGTTCGGGCTTGAATGTGGCTCTGACGTGGTCGGGATCGGCGTGCAGCACAGGTTCGGCAACGACCAGCGCGAGCATCACCATGACCAGCGGCACCGGAAGCTGCGTGGTGGATGCGAACCAGGCGGGCAACAGCAGCTACTCGGCTGCAACGCAGGTGCAGTACACAGTGAACGCAACGCAGGCGACGCAGGCGATCACGTTCACCACGAACGCTCCATCGAGCGCCGAATACGGGAGCAGTTTCCCGGTAGCGGCGACGGGCGGTGCGAGCGGCAACCCGGTGACGATCGCGGGTTCGGGAGCATGCAGCGGCAGCGGGTCGGGCAGCGCGACCATCACGATGACCGCCGGCACGGGAACGTGTACGGTCACCGCGAATCAGGCGGGCAATTCGAACTACTCGGCTGCGCCTGCGGCCACGGAAACGACGAACGCGACGGATGCGAGCCCAACGGTGAGCGTTGCTACCAGCGGGAGTCCGTCGGTCTACGGGGGTTCGGTAACATTCACGGCGACGATCACGAGCGATACCGGGGCGGTAAAGGGACGCAACGGAGCGGCGCGCAAGAAACCGATGGTCGTAACCGGCAACGTGACGTGGAGCGGCAATACGGGCTGCGGCACGACCGGTGTGACGTCGGGATATCCGGGGACGGCAACGTGCACCACGACAAGCCTCCCGGTGGGAACCGACACAATCACGGCCACCTACAACGGGGACAGCAACCACGGCACGGGCTCAGGTAGTTTGAGCGGCGGCCAGGTGGTCAGCCAGGCGAGCCAGGCGATCACCTTCACGACGAACGCTCCATCGAGCGCCGAATACGGGAGCAGCTTCCCGGTAGCGGCGACAGGCGGCGCAAGCGGCAACCCGGTGACGATCGCGGGTTCGGGAGCATGCAGTGGCAGCGGCTCGGGCAGCGCGACCATCACGATGACCGCCGGCACGGGAACGTGTACGGTCACCGCGAATCAGGCGGGCAACTCGAACTACTCGGCCGCGCCTACGGCCACGGAAACGACGAATGCCACGGATGCGAGCCCAACGGTGAGCGTTGCTACCAGTGGGAGTCCGTCGGTCTACGGGGGTTCGGTAACATTCACGGCGACCATCACGAGCGATACCGGCGCGGTCAAGGGACGCAATGGAGCGGCGGGCAAGAAGCCGATGATCGTAACCGGCAACGTGACGTGGAGCGGCAATACGGGCTGCGGCACGACCAGTGTGACGTCGGGATATCCGGGAACGGCAACGTGCACGACGACGAGCCTCCCGGTGGGAACGGACACAATCACGGCCACCTACAACGGGGACAGCAACCACGGCACGGGCTCAGGTAGTTTGAGCGGCGGCCAGGTGGTCAGCCAGGCGAGCCAGACGATCACCTTCACGACGAACGCTCCATCGAGCGCCGAATACGGGAGCAGCTTCCCGGTAGCGGCGACAGGCGGCGCAAGCGGCAACCCGGTGACGATCGCGGGTTCGGGAGCATGCAGTGGCAGCGGCTCGGGCAGCGCGACCATCACGATGACCGCCGGCACGGGAACGTGTACGGTCACCGCGAATCAGGCGGGCACCACGAACTACTCGGCCGCGCCTACGGCCACGGAAACGACGAACGCGACGGATGCGAACTCCAGCGTGAGCGTTGGCTCCAGCTTGAGTCCGTCGGTGTATGGGCAGTCGGTGACGTTCACGGCGACCATCACGAGCGATACCGGCGCGGTCAAGGGACGCAACGGAACGGCGCGCAGAAACGGCGCGAGACCGATGGTTGTAACCGGCAGCGTGACGTGGAGCGACTCCAACGGCCCGTTGACGTGCACGGAGAGCGCCAGCAGCACAACCACGGTAACGTCGGGCTATCCGGGGACGGCGACCTGTACGACGGCGGCTCTGGCGGTGACGAGTTCGGACACGATCACCGGCGCTTATTCGGGCGACAGCAATCACGGCGGCGGGTCGGGCTCGGTGAACCAGGTAGTGACGGCATCGAACGGAAACGTGAGCGTCAGTTCCGGTTTGAATCCGTCGGCCTATGGCCAGTCGGTGACGTTCACGGCAACCATTACCGGGGACAACGGTATGGCCAAGCGCCGCAACGGTGCGAAGCCGCAGAATGTAAGCGGCACCGTGACGTGGAGCGACTCCAACGGCGCGCTGATATGTACGGAGAGCGGCACGAGCACAACCACGATAACGTCGGGCTATCCGGGAGTCGCGACTTGTACGTTGTCGACTCTGGCGGTAAACCCGTCGGACACGATTACGGGGAACTACTCGGGAGACGCCAACCACAACGCAGGCTCGGGCACGGTGATGCAGACGATCAACGCAGCCGGTGCAAACGTAAGCGTTGCCTCCAGCCTGAATCCGTCGGTCTACGGCGAGTCGGTAACGTTCACCGCCACGATCAATGGCGCGAACGGGCTGTTCAGGGCCCGCAGGAACGGCAAGAAAGCGCAGGATGTAACCGGCAGCGTGACGTGGAACGACTCGAACGGCCCGCTGACGTGCACGGAGAGTAGCAGCAGCACGACCACGGTGACGCCGGGAAATCCGGGAACGGCGACCTGTACGACGGCGGCTCTGGCGGTGGCCAGCTCTGACACGATCACGGCGAACTACGGCGGCGACAGCAACCACAACACTGGCACGGGTACGGTAAGCCAGGAAGTGGATGCATCGGGCACGACGGTCAGTGTTGCTTCCGGTCTGAATCCACAGGTGTATGGCCAGCCGGTGACGTTCACGGCGACGATTAACGCCGCGAGCGGGGCGCTGAAGGGCCGCAAGAACGGCGCGAAGCCGATGGATGTAACCGGCAACGTGCAGTGGAGCGCCGACACCGGCTGCGGTTCGACCCCGGTGACGCCGACGGGCACGGGAGTCGGGACGGCGACGTGTACGACGTCGATCCTCCCCGGAGGCACCGACGCGATCACGGCGAACTACCTGGGCGACGCCAACCACGGCGCAGGCTCGGGCACGCTGGGCGGCGGCGAGGAAATCGATCCGGCCAGCCAAACCACTACATTCACAACCCCGGCACCTGCGAGCGCCACCTACAACACCAGCTTCACGGTGGCGGCGACGGCCAGCTCAGGGTTGACGGTCACGTTCGGCGTTGGGGCGGGTAGTGTCTGCACCAATGTGGGCGCGACCTTTACCATGACGAGCGGCACGGGCAGCTGTACGGTGGTCGCCAGCCAGGCGGGCAACGGCAACTACCTGGCGGCACCAGCGGCTTATGGAGTGGCGGGTGCGGTTCCGGCCATTCAGACCATCACGGTGAGCGTGCCGGCACCGGCGAAGGCGGACTACGCCAGCAGCTTCACCATCGTGGCGACTACCAATTCCGGGTTGCCGGTCCAGTTTGGCCTCGGGACCAGCAAGCAGAGTAACTGCACCAACGTAGCTGGGACGTACACGATGATGAGCAAGAACGGATATTGCTACGAGACCATCAATGCGGCGGGCAACAGTAACTACTCGGCTGCACCTGAGGTGGACGAGCACACACAGGTAACGCCGCCGATTAATCCGACCGTAAGCTTCACGGGCGCGCCGGCCAGCGCTGCGTACCTGTCCACCTTCACGGTGACGGCATCGTCCACGAACGACCCCAATGCCCCGACTATCAAAACGACCGGTGGCTGCAAGGTCAACAGCACCGCGGACGACGGCACCACCGCTACCGCCGTAATCGCCATAACGACCGGAACCGGCACGTGCACGATGACGGCCAACTGGGCGGCGACGGCTACCTATGCGGCGCACACTGCCACCCAGAAGACGACGGCGGAGAAAGCAACGCCGGTCATCACCTGGGCCACACCATCGCCGATCACCTACGGGACGACGTTGAGCGGGATCCTGGATGCGACGGCCAACGTTGCGGGCACGTTCGTCTACAAAGTGAACGGAACCACAGTGACGGCGACCAAGGTGCTGGCCGCGGGCACCTATCCGCTGACGGCCACGTTTACTCCGACGCTGACGGCGGACTACACAACCGCGACAGATACGGTAACGTTGGTGGTCAATCAAGCGGCCACGACGACCACGATCACCACCACCAGTCCCAATCCGTCGGCGGTAAACAAGGCGGTGAAGGTGAGCTTCACGGTGACGCCGGGTAAGCCGACTGGTAGCGTGACGGTCACAGCGAGCACTGGGGAGACTTGCACGGGGACGGTGTCGAGCAGCGGGACGGGCTATTGCTCGATCACCTTCACGACGTCGGGAGCGCGGACGCTGATCGCCAGCTATTCGGGCGACGCGAGCAACGAGGCGAGCGTGTCGGCCGGGTTCACACAGACGGTGAACTAGCGCCACAACTGAGCGAAGCAGACAAATACACTAACGGCACCAATGAGCGGCCCGGGGCAACCTGGGCCGCAAGTTTTTTGTGTGCCAAGAGTTCATTCGTCGCAGCGAACCATTGCAGTTTAGCGGGTTTGTCGCTATCGATCCGGTGAATCTTCCGAGAAAGGACTCTTGGTAAGTAAGGGAAATTCACCTCTCCAATCAGAGCGCGGGTCAGGACTTGGGGCCGACACCCGCATGAACTACATGCCGCGAGCACATCCATCTTCGCAGCCTATGTTTGTGCTATAACTCTCTCACCTCCGGGACAAAAATCTCGGATCGTGACGTAGCTAGATGAACGGGATTGAAAACAAATGACCGTATCAACTCCTGGTTTGAACCTCGGCCGCCACGTGTTTGGAGTGGCGACTTTGGCCACTGGCCTCATCACGCTGGTCTGGCACAACGACTCGCATCACTTGAATTATATTGTCTTCGCCGCAGCGGCTGCTCAGATTTTCGGCGGCGCTGCAATTCAGTTCCGTTGGACCGCGAAGATGGGCACAGCCGCCCTTGGTGCGGCGTATCTTGTCTTCACCTTACTGTGCGTGCCAGGAATCGTCACCCAACCAAAGATCTACAATAGCTGGGGCAACTTCTTCGAGCAGTTCTCTCTACTGACCGGAGCGGCGATCGTTTACGCGCGCTTGTCACCGGCATGGTCACTGGAAGGCGTTAAGCGGATCGGGCGCATTTGTTTTGGCATCTGCGCCGCTTCCTTTACCCTCGAACAGGGGGTTTATCTTGGCGCTACCGCCAGTCTTGTTCCGAAGTGGCTTCCACCAAGTCAGATGTTTTGGGCAGTAGCGACGACTGTTCTGTTCGCACTCGCGGCCGTGGCTCTGCTTACGGATCGAATGGCACTTCTCGCGACGCGCCTACTGACAATGATGCTGGTGATCTTTGGGCTACTCGTGTGGGTACCGTTGGTTCTTTCAAGTCTCCACAGTCATACGAATTGGGGCGAAAATGCCGAGACCTTCGCAATTGCCGGAGTTGCATGGATTCTCGCTGATCTCCTTGGCGAACAGCGGCTTAATGACCATCGCCCGAGATGACGAGGTGTACCAGTTCCCGTGGCCGGATAGGCGTCGGGAAAGTAATTCGCATGTTGACCATCGTGGACGATTGCACGCGGCGAATGTCCGGTGGTTGACGTCGATATCGCGCTGGGCGGACTACGCTTTCGTCGAGTGCTGGATCGGACTGCGAGCGAGCACGGACTGCCGGAAGCGATTGTCGTGGAGCCCGCTCAACTCACCATTGAATCAGCCGGAGAATGGCGCTGTAGTCATCCGTCCAGAGACGCGGCGGGATTTTGGTAGCAGGCGGGGGGGTGTTCTCCAGTCCGGGGATATTGAGCGCTTCGGGATGTCGCGCGAGCAATACCCACACGCTATGCTCAAAGGGATACTTGGCGTCCCGGTCGTCATCGAATACTGACTCAGCGTGGAAGTACGCGCTCGCTCCTTGCAGTACTGGAACCAGGTTCACATGCCGACTGCTGACGTGGACTGCAATGATTCCTCGGTCCGGATCGAGGAACTTCCAGTAAGTTTCAAAAGCCTCCCGGGTCAGAAGATGGACTGGGATGGCGTCCCCGGTAAAAGCATCAAGGACAATGACATCGAACTTCTGCACTTGACCTTTCGCCAGTTCCTTCTCCAACAGTAGACGCGCATCGCCAAGTTCCACGTCCACATGGGCAACGGAGTCGCGAAGGTAGGTGAACACCGGTTGTGGGCCCAAGGAAAGGTTCACGACCTCGGGATTGATTTCGTAGAACCGGAAATAATCGCCGGGCTGTCCGTACGCCGCCAGAGTTCCGGTACCGAGCCCCACTAATCCTACGCGGAGACTCTCCGCGGGGACACTTCGTTTGGGATGGTTCAGCAGCACGATGCCGATTCCGCTCTTCGGGCCGTAGTAAGTAACGGGCACTCGGTTGTTTGGCGGATCAAGCTGCACACCATGCCAGGTCCGGCCGTTCACCAGCACCTTCTCGGGTCCAACGCGGTAGACGCGAAGTGCTCCATAGAAGTTACGCACGCTCAGATAAGGCTCGGGGAAGCCCAGCGTGCCGTGATAAAGGCAAGCCCAGGCGAGCCCCGCGAGGAAGCCAACATAGATCGGCGTCGGCCAAATTTTCTGCTGTGTGCGTTTGGTCGGTTGCGGTTCTGGCTTCCTACGCCGCTTCGCACGCGGGCGGGGAAGATCGTCTTGCCTCCTCCCCATCACGTAACTGGTCAAGACGGCCGCACCGCCGATTGACAACGCGAACGGCAAGAAATCCGTTCTTTCAAGCACGTCCGACACTCCTGGCAAGCAGAGACCGCCAGCGTAGGCAGATAGGACGACGCCGCCTGTGATCGCTGCCGGTAGCCAAACGCCACGCTCGTATATCCACGAAACTGGATCGAGAACCAAGCAGACCAGCAGCAAGAACACAATAGCGCCAAGAGTCACTTGGAACTCAGTAAAGAACTTGAACAGATGAGGCGCGACAACGCCGACAAAAACGCCACCTGCAGCGCCGCCAGCGGAAAGAGCCAAGTAGAACGAGGTGAGGCGCTTCACGCTGGGCTTCAAACGCACAAGTTCGCCATGGCAAATCATGCAGGAGAAAAAGAGCAGCCCCGGAAGAAGGATCGCCTGAATCTGTATGTTGTTGACGATCGCCGCCGCGCAAGTCAGAAACAAGGTGACGGCAAAAAGCGGATGGAAAATCTCCCGCCGATACCATCGCGGGTTGTCAAAGCACAGAATGAAGCTGAGAAGATAAAGCGCAAGCGGCAACACCCAAAGCAGCGGTACCGTCGTCACTTCCTGGCAAAGCAGGTTGGTGGTCGCTAACAGCAGCGACGATGAACACGCAGCCAGAAGAAACCACACCGCATAGGTGAGTGCGCTGGGTTGGGTTTCGGTATCAGCCCCGGCCATCTTTTCAGCGGTTTGCGCTTCTTCAGGGTGTGTTTCTTCGTGTACATTGCTGGCTCGCCCTGTGCACATTCCACATCCGGCAATAAATCCGCAGAACAGGATTGACCAGAGTCGGCCTTGAGTCTGAAGTCGCAGCAGGGGCTCCAGAAGAAAGGGAAAGGTCAGCAGTCCAAGTAACGAGCCTACGTTGGAGATGGAGTACAACTTATACGTGCCCGAGCCCCCTCCCAGACGCGCGAACCAGCGCTGCAGCAGAGGTGCGGTGGTGGAGAGAACGAAGAATGGAAAGCCCGCCGAGACCAGGATGATGGTCATAACATCGCGTGTCGGGTCGGCGCCCGCCTCCGGCTTCCATGCTGCGCCCGGCGTTATGGCCGAGGGCCACCGGAGGGAGAGCGTGAGGACCATCAGGAACGCGATCAAGAGCAGTGCGAGATGGATCCGCGTCTGCGCACTTGCCGAGAGCCGAACCGAAATCACGTGGGAGTAAATGTATCCTCCCAGCAACAGAGCCTGAAACACCAGCATGCTGGTTGTCCAGACCGCGGCCGAACCGCCGAACCAAGGCAGAATGCTCTTGCTGACGATCAGTTGCATCTGGAAAAGCAAGAAAGCGCTCAGGAACGACGTGGATGCGAAGAGCAGTTTCTGGGCCCGCGCGCGGTTACGATCCACGTTGGAACTTTCTACTGGGGAAGAATCGACGGTCAATGAACTCAAGCTGCTCTCCGAATTAAGTTGGAAGTCCCTTCTTGCCCCAGGAACAATCTGCAATTGTTTCCTCAATCCCTCTTCGCGTCAATGACTATGCGGTTCGGGACGGGGAGACGATTTCATCAGCGTTGCCGCCATTGGGCATCTCTGACAATGTCGATACACTCAAAATGCCGGCAGGGTCAGAGTGTAATCGTCACTTCTCCCCTAGCGGGGCCGCTGCTGGAATGCTTCGAGTGCGGCGCTCAGCCGCTCCAGTCCACAGCGCAGTGTCTCTGTAGGTCCGCCAAAACCAATTCGGAAGTGTTGTGGTTGCTCGAAAAGCTCTCCTGGCACTACAGCGGTCTCAAACTGCTCCCGCAGCATCGCCACAAATTCTTTGGTACGGCCCAATTTGAGCCGTGGAAACACTGTGGTGCCGAAGCGGCTTGGCTCACAATCGAGGTCCGGATGGCTAGCCAGGAATTTGTTAACCAGCACGCGATTTATTGCCAGCAGCGCGTGGGCGCGATTCCGCACCCGGTCGAGATTGTCGAGGGCAATCACTGCGAGGAGTTCGGCGGGATGCACTGGGCTCCCGTAGGTGAAATCAACGACCTGCCACATCCGCTGCGCCGCGTCCGGCTGAGCCAGAATCCATCCACAGCGAATGCCGCTCAGCCCATACGCCTTGGTCAGGCTGCTGGTCACAACGAAATTTGCTCCCAGATGAAACGCAGAACGCCAGGGCTGGTCGAACAAGCTCTCAAGGTACACTTCGTCCACCAGGACGCGCGCACCAACCCTGGCCGCCATCGCGCCTGCCTGGCGCATAGTGTCCTCATCGGTAAGTGCGCTGCTTGGGTTGTGAAGGTTGCAGAGGATCACAAGACGCGTTTGGGGGGTGAGTTTACGCTCGAGTTCTCCGAGTCCTAGCTTGAATCCTCTTTCCGCGAGACGTTCGAAGCGGCATACTTTGGCCCCAATGTGATCCAGAATAGTCAGCAGAGGGTCGTACGTCGGCCGCTCGATCAGTACCTCGTCTCCCGGGTGGACGAGTGCCGTGAGTGCCACGAAGTTGGCCATGGATGTACCGAGCGTGTAGACGAGGCTTTCCTGAGGCACGCCCGCCTTTGCGGCCAACCGCTCCATCAGCGGTGAATAACCGTAGGGCCCTGTCCCGCCGATCTCGAGGTCCTCGATGTGGATCGGCAATTCAGCCAGCGGATAGTCAAAGACTCCACTGGACGCCAGGTTGAAGCGCGCGTTGGAGTGCAGCTTGGACCACGCCAGATAGCGCGAAACTGCATCCGGCCGCAAATCGTTCATGTCTTGCTCCACTCATTGCTAAAACTGATTTTAAAAGAATGATTGCAGAAAAATCCGATTACGAATCAGCAGATCGCCGCTGTGCCAGCAGGCTCCAAAACCAGTACACGGGAATGCCCGCCAGCAGCAGAACGAAACCGATGAGGCTGTTCCGAGGATAGCGGTAGATCGTATTCGCAACGACCCACCAGCATATCGCGACAAATATCGCCGTGCTCACCGGGTGCCCCGGCACACGATAACCGCGACTGGCGTTCATCTCGCCGCGTGCGGCCCGCCGGCGGAACACGAAGATCGTTGTAGCAGTCAGCCCGAAAAATAGAAAATCCATCGCAATGACGTAATTCAAAATTTGCTCATAGCGGCCCGAGAGCGCGATTACAATCGTCCACACGCTTTGCAGGACGATAGCAACTACGGGTACGCGTGTGCGTGGATTCAGCCACGCTATGGCTCGGAAGAACAAGCCGTCATCGGCCATGGCAAAGTACACACGGGGTCCGGTCAGGATCGACTGGCTAAGAAAGCCCAGAGTCGAGATGGCGATCGCCGCCGCAATGAACGTCGCCCCCCGCTGACCCAATGCCACGCGCATCACGGCGGTGGCCGGGGTGGTGGTTGCAGCCAGCGCCAGCGGCCCGAGCGAGCGCAGGCACACCCAGTTCACCCCGATGTACAACACCACTACGCCGAGAACTCCGAGCAGTAGTCCTCGGGGCAGGTTTTTCTCTGGTTCCTTCACTTCTGCCGCGAGGAAGTTCGCCGTCTGCCATCCTCCGTAGGCGAATAACACCGGCACCATAGCTGCGCCGAACGATGTCAGCGACCACCCCCGCTCAGCTGCGGTCGTTACGGTCACATGTTTGCCGGTCAAGGTCAGCCCGGCGATCACCAGGGCAGATATGGCGACGATTTTCATTACCATAAGGACGCTCTGCGTACGTCCGCCGGTTTTTACACCGAGGCAGTTGATGAGTGTCAGGGTAGCAAGCGCTGCCGTCGCCACGATCCAGTCCGGCGCGTGTGCGCCGGTAAGCTCGAGAAAGTAGCGCGCGAAGGTGATCGATACAGCCGCCATGCCGCCGGTCTGGATAACAAGCAGCAACACCCATCCATACAGAAATGCGACCGCTGGGTGATAGGCTTCGCGCAGATAAGCGTACTGACCGCCCACTTCGGGCAGCGTGGCCGCCAACTCGGCCCATATGAAGGCGCCGCCCACTGCAACAACCCCGCCAAAAATCCAGGCTCCCAGGATCAATGCTGGGGTGTGAACCTGTTGCGCCACCACGTACGGATTTATGAATATGCCGGAACCGACGATGCCGCCCATGACCAGCATAGTGGCGTCGAACAGCCCAAGTTGACGAGCCAGGCTCGGCTTAGCAGCGAATGCATGATCCGCGCTTGGAAAGTGAATCACGTTGTCGGCTTTATGGTCTTTGCTTTCGGGCATGCTGGAAGCTGCTTGAATCGCCCTCGCCTTCTGCTGTGTCCAAAGTCACGATAATAAGGATGCGGTATCCGCTGGTCAACGAATGACGACGCTCCGGCTGCCCGGCATTTCGATTCGGAGGGGCTTGAGGTTACTCTCGGTCCCTAATTCAAGTCCTCTTCTGGAGATCTGGCTGGATTAGGACGAGAAACGCGCGGGCGCGATTCTTGATTTCTGGAAAATCACTTGAGAATGAGCTCGGAAAGTACGGTCGTAAGAATTTGTTCCACTCTTTGAGAAGAATTTACCGCGAGCACTCTGTCGCGCGGCTCGTGGACGTTGTATCTGTTCATGGCGATCCCGGAATTCGTGGCTTTCACCGCTAGATTCGACAGCCGTGAATCTTGCGTTGGGTCGGTTGCCGTCAGGTGTACAAACTTGACCAACGGCTGGCAGTAGTGGGGATTCCGATCGTTTTCCTCCAAAGTCGACCACGATACAATCACGTCCCGCCACTCGTAGATCAAGCAATCAAGAGCAGCGAACAGTGCTTTCACACTTGGAGTACAGTCGACATCGTTTAGAGAACTTCTCGATACGGCATCTCGATGCAGGCTCTCCTCGTCCGCAAACTCCCATCCCAGATAATCAGCGAGGAGCCTGCCGACGCGGTCGCGGCCTGATTCGGCGTCGCCCATGATAATTATGACCATCTGCTCACCGTCGTAACACGCGATTGTGCCTGAGAGGCGGCCGCGACCAGGGAACCTACTGAGGAAATTTCTGAGACGACCCCTGATTCGGGCGTTCGGCCGGCGGAGGGCTTGGCCGCCCGACATTTCTGGGCAGGTACTCATGAATCAGCCAATCCGCGGCGCGCGGTAAAGCTGCCTGGATAGCCGGGGATAGCCCCTGGGAAATTTCCTCCGGCAGTGGTCCGGTCTGACAGGCCAGCACCCGCACTTCGACACCGCAGCCTTCCTGCAGTTCGCGGAGCAGGTTGGAGGTGGGCAATTGGTGGATAGAAAAGTCGTCGAGCTTGACCGTGGGAATGTCAGCCGGGTCGATCTCGAACACTTCACCTGGAGTGCGTCCGGCATCGAACGCGTCCAGTATCAGCAAGCGTTGCGGTCGAACATGGCTTAAACAAAGGGTGAAAAGCAGTTTGCGAACACTGGTACCAACATCGAGCAGGCAGACGGCTTCGGGCACGGCGTGGTGCTTTTCTACGTAGTCCACCACGGCGCAACCGAAGCCGTCATCGCCGAACAAAATATTCCCGCAGCCGAGCACGAGAGTCGGCTTCCGACAGAAGTCGGGGAGAATGGATTGTTCGAGTTCCTGCATTTTGTTCCACTTCTCCAGGCGCGTTCAGTTTGTCAACGTGTCCATCAACTTGCCTTCCGCGTCGAAAATATCGAGCTTGACTGACACCTTGCCGTCCAGCCGGTGCGTCGCGCAGGACAAGCATGGGTCGTAGGCGCGGATCGACATTTCTACCGTGTTCAGCACTCCCTGGTCGTACTTGCCGTTTTTGATCAGACTCTTGGCGGCCTGTGTGACCGACATGTTGATGGGAGCGTTGTTGTGAGTGGTGCCCACGATCAGGTTGACGTTGGTGATCATGCCGTCGGCATCGGTTGTGTAGTCGTGGATGAGCGTGCCGCGCGGCGCTTCGGTGCATCCGACTCCGCGAGCTGCCCGTGCTTTCACCTTTACACGCGTTTCTGTGCTGGTGATCTCTTTATCATCGAGCAGGCGAATCGCGTTTTCGGCGTTGTAGAGCAGCTCGATCAAGCGCGCCCAGTGATAGAGAAGAGTCAGCTGAGCGGGCCGCCCAAACTTCTGCCGGAACTCAACGAGTTCGGCCTGGGCAAGAGGCGTGTCGATGTAATCGCAGACGTTGATGCGAGCCAGAGTATTCGCGCGATAGACGCCCTTCCCGCTTTCACCGTCCATGGAGAAACCGTCGCCCCACTTCTTGGCGTAGGGGAACTTCAGGTAGCTCCACGATTCGATGTGCTCAGAGATGAAGTCCGTGTAGCGGTCGTAGGGGAAATCGTCGTACGTGCCATCCGTCTTCATCAGGCGCAGCTTGCCGTCGTAGAGATTGAGAGCGCCATCCTCTTTGACGGTACCGATGAAGCCGGTGGTAATAACACCGAGCGACTTCACTACGTCAAGGTATTTGGGGAAAACGTTCTCTTTGGCAAAAGCGATGGAGAACTTGGCGAGTTCCAGTGCCTCATCTGCCATCTTGCGAAGTTGATCGCGGTCGGCAGCAGCCAGCGGTTTGCTGAATCCGCCGGGAATAGCTGCCTGTGGATGAATGGACTTGCCCGCGAGAATTTCCAGCATCTGGGCGCACATGTGCCGCACCCGCACGACACGCGCCGCTACATCCGGCGCCGCCTTGAGAATGCCCATGACGTTGCGCACGGAGTAATCGGCATCAGGACCAAGCAGGAAATCCGCTCCCGCCAGGAAGTAAAAGTGCAAAATGTGTTCTTCCATGTACGCGACGCTGTTGCAGAGTTCGCGCAGCTTCTTGCCTGCTGGCGGCGGCTCTACTCCAAAGACGGCATCGCACGCCTTGGCTGCTGCCAGGTGGTGAGACCACGGGCACACTCCGCAAATACGCGGCGTGATGCGCGGGAGATCCTCCACCGGGCGGCCCATGCAGAACTTCTCAAAACCGCGCAGCTCGATTACGTTGACACGCGCGGTGTCGACGTTTCCCTCATCGTTGAGCTGAATGGTGATCTTGGCATGGCCCTCGATACGAGTGACCGGCTGAATTACCAGTGTTTTTCCCATGACTACCTCCGGGGCATCGGCCGGAGACGGCCAGCGCCAGCAAAACGGTTGAAGGTTGCGGCTCGATCCGGAATTTGCTTGGGATCGAGGCCGATGCTAGAAAGCGCGCCCATCATGTCCACCATTGGGTTGGCCTTTTCGTTCAGCGGACCAAAGCAGCCCTCGCACGGCATGTTCGCGCGAATGCAGCGCGGTGTGCCATCGCTGCCGCTGCAGCCTGCACGAGTTGCCGGGCCCAGGCACAGGAATCCCTGCTCCATCAGGCACCGCATCTCGGTCAAGGGCGCACCGGGAGTAAATTCCGGATTTTCGAAGCGACGCTTCAAGGTCGACACGGATTTTTTCTCTCGCTTGGTCGGACACTCGTCACACACGCTCTTCGAAGGCAGAGTGGGGAGGGGTTCGCCCTTCAGAAGAGCGAGAAGGGCTCCGGCCACCATCTCCGGAGTGGTTGGACATCCCGGCAAATAGGCGTCCACCTTGACGACCTCGTGCAGCGCATACACACGGTCGGTCAGGGGCGGGATCTGTTCATTCGGAATTCCGTTCGCCTCGGTGCTGACGCTATCGCGATAGACCTTTTGCAGCACTTCGTCGGTTGTATAAAGGTTATTGAGTGCGGGAATGCCACCGAAGCAGGCGCAGGATCCGAGCGAGATGAGAACCTTGCACTTCTTGCGCATCTCCTGCGCCAGGTGCTTGTGCTCATCACTGCGGATTCCTCCGGAAATAAGTCCAACATCTGCGGCGGGGATGTCCATCTCCGCGTTTTCGCCAGTCTGACCGAAGAGCTTGTGGTCCATCAGCACGGGCATGTGTACGATTTCCACTTGTTTGAGTACGTCAATGAGAGGTTCGCCGATGTCGAGGATTGTTACCTCACAGCCTCCACATATAGAGAACCACTCGGCGGCAATTCGAGCTGCCATGCTGCACCTCCGTGTCAGACTTGGATCTATTCCTGCCTCATTGCTTGTACGGGCTCGGTCCCAGTTTTTGAACCTGCTCGGTGAAACCCTGGACCACTTGCGCAAATCTTGGACCTTCCGCTGCCGATACCCACTCCAGTCGGAAGCGTTCCTCTTCCACGCCGAAGTCAGCCAGCATCAGGCGAATCGCCTCCGCCCTCTGTTCCGCTTTCAAGTTGCCTTCCTGGTAGTGGCAGTCGCCCTTATGGCAGCCACACATGAGGACGCCGTCGGCGCCCTTGGTGAGAGCCTCGATGACCAGGTTTGGGTGGACCATGCCCGAGCACATCACGCGAACCATGCGGAGGCTGGGCGGATACTGGATGCGCGAAACACCGGCCAGGTCGGCGCCGGCATACGAGCACCAGTTGCAGCAGAGAGCGATGATCAACGGCTGAAAAGTCTCTTCCATCAGGCTTCTCCCATCACACGGCCTCGAGGGCAGCTTCAATTTGCGCCCGGATTTGTTCGAGCGTGAATCCCTGGATCAGCACGCCATCCTTGGGACAAGTTGCCTGGCAGCAGCCGCAACCCTTGCAGGTGCTGTCGTTGGTCTCGACAACTTTTTTGACCGAGCCCTGCCACATGTACTCCAGCAGGGTGATGGCCTTGTAAGGGCAGGTGTCCACGCAGTAAGCGCACCCGTCGCATTTTTCGTCGACCACGTGCGAGATATTAGCCTCAAGCTCGATGGTGTCTTGCGCGAGAATGGTGGCAGCCCGGGCCGAGGCCGCCTGGGCCTGCAGAATCGATTCCTGCAACGTCTTCGGGGAATGGGCGAGCCCGCAGAGGAAAACGCCGTCTGTCATGAAGTCGACGGGACGCAGCTTCATGTGAGCTTCGAGGAAGAAGCCCTCGCTGTTCAGCGGGACCTTGAGGAACTGCGCGATCTGTCGATTGTCATCGTTCGGATGAATGCCGGCGGACAGAACGACGAGATCCGCAGAAATCAAAATCGGCATGCCGAGTGTCTGGTCGGTGACAGTCACGTCGAGCCCGTGGGAATTCTTTGAGACTTCGGGCTTGCGCTCGTCATAGCGCACGAAGGCGACCCCCTGCTCACGAGCCTTTGTGTAGTAGCTCTCTTTGAAACCATAGGTTCGGATGTCCCGATACAGGACATACACATGGGTTTCGGGGGAGAGCGTCTTGATCCGCAGTGCGTTCTTGATGGCGTCGGCGCAGCACACGCGCGAGCAGTAGGGGTGGTCGGTGTCACGCGATCCGACACACTGGATCATGACGACGGTTTTCGCGTGGCCATTCCCGTTCTGCGCCAGGAATCCAGCTCCGGCGGCAGCAAGTCCGGCTTCGAGTTCGCGCTGGGTAATTACTCTCTTGTCTTCGCCGTAAAGGAATTCTTTCGGCTTATATTGCTTTGCTCCCGTGGCGACGATCACAACACCGTGCGTGACATCTTTCGTCTCACCGTGGGTTGTGATGCTGGTCTTGAAGTTGCCGATGGAACCTTCCATGTGTTCGATGACGGCATCAGTGAGCACATGAACTTTGCTGTTGTCGGCAATCGCGCCCTTAAGACGAGCCAGCTCCTCTTGTGGCTTTTCTCCATTGAGCAGGTATTGAACATGCTGGAGATGGCCACCCAGTTCGTTTTCTCTTTCGACCAGGTAGGCGTCGTATCCCTGCCCGGCCAGAGACAAGGCCGCAGTCATGCCGGAAGGTCCGCCGCCGATGACCACCGCAGATTTATCGATTGTCAGACGGTGGCGCTGGAGCGGCTTCAAGAGACGCGACTTCGCGACCGCCATCCTGACCAGGTCTTTAGATTTCCGCGTGGCTTCTTCGGGCTGATGCATGTGCACCCATGAGCATTGATCGCGAATGTTAGCCATCTCAAACAGGTAGGGGTTGAGTCCCACCTCGGCTAGCGTGTTTCGGAACAGAGGCTCGTGAGTGCGCGGCGTGCAGGAAGCCACCACCACCCGGTTGAGATTGTGTTCCGTGATTTTTTCCTTGATCCTATCCTGGGTATCGTTCGAGCAGGTGTAAAGGTTGTTCTCTGCGTACACCACGTTGGGCAACGTTTTCGCGTATTCGAGCACGTCCGGGATTTTGACGACCCCGGCAATGTTGGTTCCGCAGTGACAGACAAAGACCCCGATGCGAGGCTCTTCTCCCTCCACGTCTTTCTCGGGCGGATAGGTTTTCGCCGTAACCAGCGTGCCGCGAGCGTCCTTCAGAAGCGCGAGCACCTGCGATGCGGCCGCCGAGGACTGCATCACGGTCTCCGGGATATCCTTCGGCTCGACAAATGGACCAGCCACGAAGATGCCTTCCCGTGACGATTCCGCCGGCTTGAATTCCGAGGTGCTGCAGAAATTGAAATTGTTGAGAGCGATCCCAAATCGGCCGGCCAGCGCCTTCACTTCTTGCGGCGGCTGCATTCCGACCGACAACACCACGAGGTCGTATTCGGCGGAAAGTTTTCTGTCGCTCTCGCCAAGATAGTTGACGATCAGGTTCCGCGTCTTCGGCTCTTCGACAATGATCGGCACCCGCGAACGGATGTACTGCACGCCCAACTCTTGCGCGCGATGGTAGTACTGTTCAAAGCCTTTGCTGAAGGCGCGCATGTCCATGAAGAACACGTCGCACTTGAGTCCTTCGCCGAGATGTTCCTTGGCGATGATCGCCTCCTTGGTGGCGTACATACAGCAGACCGAGGAGCAGTAATCGTGTTCAGAATCTCGCGATCCCACGCACTGCAGGAAGGCGATGCGCTTTGGTTCCTGCCTGTCAAAAGGCCGCAACACATGGCCCGAATAGGGTCCGGAAGCGGAAAGAATCCGCTCGAACTCCAGGGATGTAATTACGTTGGGAAAGCGCCCATAGCCGAGGTCCTTCTTCAAACGCGCATCGTAGATCTCGTATCCAGGGGCAAGGACGACCGCGCCAACACTGAGTTCGAGTGTCTCCTCGCGCTGCGAGTAGTCGATCGCGTGCGCCTCACAGGCGGTCTCGCAGAGATGACAATCACAGCAGATCCCGCAGGCCAGACAACGTTTGGCCTCGGCCACGGCTTCTTCGGCGGTATAGCCGACGTGCACTTCGGCAAAGGTCTTTCCGCGAGTCGTGGGGTCGAGGGCCTGCATGTGGATCTGGCGTTGCATCAGCACACCGGTGGTATCGACCTCGTATTCGGTGCGATAGGGGCCTTCCCACTCGCGCCCGATGCGCATGTCCTCGTGATTCAGCCAGCGATCGATGGATCTCGCAGCCTTCTTGCCGGCGAGTTTGGCGTTCACGACCACGTCGGGGCCGGTGACGCAATCTCCGCCCGCAAATACCCCGGGCAGCCCGGTTTCAAGTGTCAGCGGATCGGCTTTGAGCGTTCCCCACTTGGTGGTCTCAACGCCCAGGCGTTCGCCTAAAGCGCCCACATCAGGAGACTGGCCGATCGAGATAATGGCGGCGTCACAAGGCAGGACAAACCCCGATCCGGGAATGGGCTCGGGAGCGGGGCGCCCGCTGGAATCGGGCCTGCCGAGTTTCATCCTCTGGCACTCCAGACCAACCGCCCGGCCATCGGGGCCGGCCCGGAACGCTTTGGGAGCCGCAAGAAATATCAGCTTGATGCCTTCGCGCTCGGCGTCTTCGATTTCACGTGGGTCGGCTGGCATCTCGGCGCGGGTGCGGCGATAAACGATGGTGACATCGGTCGCTCCGCAACGAAGAGCGGTGCGCGCGGCATCCAGAGCAGAGTTTCCGCCGCCAATCACGAGCACGCGCTTTCCGGGTATTACCGGCTTTTCGAGATTGACCCGGCGCAGGAACTCTACTCCACCGGTGACGCCGGGCAAGGTTTCTCCGGGAATTGCAAGCTTGCGTTCCACGTGGGCGCCGATGGCGATGAAGACGGCGGCGAAGCTTTTTCGGAGTTCCTCGAACGCGATGCTACGGCCCACCGGCGTGTCCAGGAGAATTTCGATCCCGATGGCGCGCATTCTGTCTATTTCCGCATTGAGCAGCCGGCGCGGCAAACGGTACGAAGGGATCCCGACGGTCAGCATGCCGCCAGCAGTTGGAAGAGCCTCGAAGATTGTGGGACGATAGCCCTTTTGGCGGAGTTGATAGGCACAGAGGAGGCCAGCCGGGCCCGAACCGATGATCGCAATTCTTTCCGGACGGTCGGGAACCGTGGGCTGCGGCAGCTTGTAGTCGGGAAGCTGGTCTGTGATAAAGCGCTTCAATGCGGGAAGATTGACCGGATCGTCTACCGCGGCACGAGTGCACGCGGCCGTACAGGGATGCGTACAGACCCGGCCGCAGATCGAGGGGAGCGGGTTATCGCGCAGAATGACCTGAAGCGCCTCGTCAAAGCGGCGTTGCGCGATCAGCGTCACATAGCCCTGTCCGTCCTGATGAACGGGGCAGGCAGCCTGGCAGGGAGATGTCCCGCGGCGAGAAATCGTGAAAACGTTGGGAACGGCTTGCGGATACGATCGGAAGATCGCCTTCCGCTCTGCGAGCCCTTGGTCGAATTCTGACGCGAGCGTAACCGGGCACTCCGTCGTGCACGCGCCACAGCCTGTGCACTTTGTTTCGTCAATGAAACGCGGCTGCTTTTTGATTGTGACGGTGAAGTTCCCCGGTCCGCCCTCGATGCGCTCCACTTCGCTGAGGGTCAGGATCTGGATGTCCTTGTGTCGGCCGATCTCCACCAGGCGGGGCGCCATCGTACACATGGCGCAATCATTCGTTGGGAAAGTCTTGTCCAGCTGCGCCATCACTCCGCCGATGGCGGAGCCGCGCTCGACCAGGTAGACCTTTATGCCTCCCGCTGCCAAATCGAGAGCGGCCTGCATACCGCCGATACCGCCGCCGACGACAAGGGCTGCTCCGGTGGGTCGCGTCTTAGATTCTTCAGATGGCATTGGGCACAGCCTCCGTCGCGGGGACCTGCTCATCAACCCTCCCGCGATCCGCTCTTTCCCTGACCGCCAGGAAATACAAGGCCAGAGGGCGATAGACCATGTGAGACCATTTGCCGAACGACATCTCGATCACCAGCATCGGCGTGGCAATGACAATGTGCAGGGCGTAGGCATAGTGACAAGCAAGAGCAAAACCGGCATAGCGCAACGTGTGCGCAGCCAGGCCGCTGATGGCCGTCGATACGATCAGGATGGGAAAGACCAGTTCGTTAAAGTGTGTGTCTTTGTAGATCTCCTTTTTCGCCCGCCACCGGCCGACGAAAATGTCTCCAATTCCGTAGAGGATGAAGCCGGCAGCGAGGTAACCGAGCCAGCGCTGCGGGTTGTAAATGGGATAGATATTGTCGGTTTGAAACCAGCGCAGGCCAAATACTTTGATCGCCAGCATTGTCACGGTACCAACCGCGAGAAGCGCATGCCCAAGCCATCGGCTATGTTCCTTGCATTTGCGCATCAGCGGCTGGGCAACGGACTCATATGCGTATACCCAGGCTTCGACCGCATAAGTAGACCACGGGATGCGTGGTTGTCCCGATCCAGCCATGGTGAGCCGCCAGATATGCACGATGCGGGACAGCAACAGCGCTAACGGAAGAAGGATGACCGTCAGGGTGTAGTACGTCATGACGGGGAACATGTGGTCGAGTCCGAAGGGCGTCGTGGCAAAGTCGCGAACGGGCATCGCAACGTACCATAGGTGATAACCAATAATGAGCAGCAGTGTGAAGACCGCCACGGAGATCAATGATCCGAGATACCAGGCTTTGGACTGGAGGAGCTTGGAGCCGATTCCTGTCCACTCGTACTGCGCGCTTAGAAAGCGTCGCAGCGTGATCATGGAGATTCTGGGCTCAGCCTGGCGCGGGCACACAATCGAGCAGTCCCCACAGTCATGACAGACCCATGGCTCCAGACTGGCCACCAGCGGTGCCCTCAGCCCAAGCAGGGCGTAGCGAATGCTCCTGCGTGGAAAGGTGACCGAGTTCTCAACCAGGTCACAGGAGAGGGTGCAGCTTCCGCACTGATAGCATCCTGCCGTGTCGAATCTGCCATAGCGCCGGATGTCGGCCAGCAGTGCCGGATCGCTTTGTATCGGGAGGGCCCCAACCGCCATTTGGCACATCCCTTTCCTGAGGTGGCTACTACGACTTGGTCGCTGCCGACTCCTTCGGGATTCTCCTGGTGTAAATGAGGAACTTTCCCTCTTGCTCCACCATGCGGACCTCAAAGTCATCGAGTTTGTATGCTTCCGCCTCGCGTAATCCCTCATCACGGGCGTCGAAGAGCCGACCATCCCACATGAACTTCTTTCCTTCGCTGATCATCGTGAGGTTGGGGCCCAAGGAAGCCTCCAGACTGTCCGAGGAAGAAGAAAACCGTGATTCACGGCACCTCCTCGGAATAGCGAGCTGGCGCTCGGTCGCGCAGCTCACGCTCTCGTACAAGGCCGCGCTGCGAACGTGAAGTAAGTTATGCCTCTGTCTACACGACTTGTCTGTGAGAGAAATCACTTAGTGTTGTGAGGTGCAATATCAATATGGTGAATCGCTACAGGAGCCGCTGATTTAAGCAACAGAAGACCCTATCAATTATCAGATTAGGCGGTCTTCTTCGCAGGTTCTGCTCGGCATCTTTGATAAGAGTCGGCAGGTTCTTGCGCAGGTGAATGGGCTGCCCCGGCAAAGTGGCTGCCGCGCTCCAAGAGGATTCCGCGAATCGTTGATGAGTGCGGTGCGATGCTGGAGGAGTCGATCGCGCACGCGGTGCATGGCCTGCCACTCGAGTTGCTCCTGAGTCTTGATCTGCACGAAGCGCATCTTCTCCCCCAGGAACACCGTCGTCACCGGCGACACCCCTGGAAGGGATGTCCTGGCGAGACTGTCCTCCAGCAAGGGGCGCGGAGCAGGAGGAGTGGTGCTGCACGGAGCGGGCCGCCTAATCGCAACTTCTTCATTCCTTACGCATCTAAACCTTGACAGGGTTTCGCTCAGGTCCTATCATGCAATGGGACGCAATCATTATCACAATGATTTTAATGCACTTATCTTTAATGGATGAGCTTAGGAGGATGCGTTATGGGAAAGATTATTGGAATTGACCTTGGGACTACCAACTCCTGCGTGGCGGTTATGGAGGGTGGCGAGCCGAAGGTTATACCGAATGAAGAAGGTGGACGGACTACCCCGTCGGTGGTTGGGTTCACCAAGACTGGAGAACGGCTGGTGGGGCAGGTTGCCAAACGGCAGGCCATTACCAATCCGGAGAACACGGTTTATTCGATCAAGCGCTTCATGGGACGGCGCTATGACGAAGTGAGCGAGGAATTGAAGATGGTCCCATATAAGGTGGAGCGTGATGGCGACAACATGTGGTCGTGATTGCGCAGGGGAAGAAGTACACCCCGCCGGAGATTTCGGCGCTGATTCTGCAAAAGCTGAAGAAGGCGGCCGAGGACTATCTCGGCGAGAAGGTCACAGAAGCGGTCATCACTGTGCCCGCGTACTTTAACGACGCGCAACGGCAGGCTACCAAAGATGCCGGCAAGATTGCCGGACTCGAGGTGAAGCGCATTATCAACGAGCCGACGGCGGCCGCGCTGGCTTACGGGCTCGACAAGGGCAAGGACGAGACGATCGCCGTCTACGACTTTGGCGGCGGCACGTTCGACATTTCGATTCTGGAAGTGGGCGAGGGCGTGATCGAGGTCAAGGCGACCAATGGCGATACCCACCTGGGCGGCGACAACATCGATCAGCGGCTGGTGGATTGGCTGATTGACGAGTTCAAGAAGGATGAAGGACTGGACCTGCGCGGCAAGGGCAACGAGATGGCTTTGCAGCGGCTGCGCGATGCGGCCGAGCGCGCCAAGATCGAGCTTTCGACCACGATGGAAACGGAAATCAATCTGCCGTTTATTACGGCGGACGCTTCGGGGCCGAAGCACCTGGTGAAGAAGCTGACGCGGGCAAAGCTCGAATCGATGATTGAGGACATTCTGCAGCGCTCGGTCGGGCCGTCGAAGCAGTGCATGAAGGATGCGGGGATTGACGCCTCGAAGATCAACGAAGTGGTACTGGTCGGCGGGCAGACTCGTATGCCGCGCATTCAGCAGATCGTAAAAGAGCTGTTTGGACGTGAAGGGCACAAGGGCGTGAACCCGGATGAAGTCGTCGCGGTGGGCGCGGCGATTCAGGGCGGCGTGCTGAAAGGCGAAGTGAAAGACCTGCTGCTGCTGGATGTGACTCCGCTGACGCTCTCGATTGAGACGCTGGGCGGGGTGGCGACGCCGATGATTCCGCGGAACACGACGATTCCGACCAAGAAGACGGAGACGTTTTCTACGGCGGCGGACAGTCAGACCTCGGTTGAAGTGCACGTGCTGCAGGGCGAGCGCCCGATGGCGGCGCAGAACCGGACTTTGGGCAAGTTCCATTTGACCGGATTGCCGCCCGCTCCGCGAGGCGTGCCGCAGATTGAAGTGACGTTCGACATCGACGCGAACGGCATTTTGAACGTGACCGCGAAAGACATGGCTACGAGCAAGGATCAGAAGATCACGATCACGTCGTCTTCGGGTCTTAGCGAAGGAAGAAGTCGAGCGCATGGCGAAAGAAGCCGACGCGCATTCGGCTGAAGACAAGGCGCAGCGCGACGCGATCGACGCCAAGAATCAGCTCGACTCGATGACTTACAACATCGAGAAGATGCTGAAGGAGCATGGCGACAAGATCACGGGCTCGGAGCGCGGAGATGTCGAGAACGCGCTGGCGGACGCGAAGAAGGCCATCGAGTCGAACGACAAGGCTCAGATGGATTCGGCGCGCGAGAAGCTGACGGCGGCCTCGCACAAGCTGGCGGAGCAGATGTATAAGGCGACGCAGACGGCAGGCGGACCTGGGGCGGTGCAACTCCGGGAGCCGGGCCGAGCTTCAGGATCCGATAACGGAGGCGCTCAGCAGAAGAAAGACGAAGGCGTGATCGACGCCGAGTATGTCGACGTCGAGGACAAGAAATAAGGTACCGGCGTTTAGCTACTAGCCTAGGTGGGGACGGGGCCTTGCCCCGTCCTTGCATTCTTGGTAGTGGCGGCATCGGCGGGCGAGGACGCTGGCCGGGCAGCCGGCGAGACGGCGGCGCTACAAACCGCGCTACAAATTGCTGCGTTGCGGGTTAATAGAATTAGGCTCTCCAGGAGCTCGGGTTCAGTGGAAAGAGGAAAACCAATTGAGATTCGAAGTCAATGGGCAGATGTTTTTTGTGAATTTCGTTCCGGAAGAGGGGCGGTGGTATTGCTATGCTCCGACGGCGACGGGCATGCAACGCATCCCGGTGTCAATGGACGCGACCCCTTTTGACGCGTTTACCATGCAGCAGGATGAACAGGCGAAGGAAGTGGTGAATTAGAATCGAGCATTCAGCCGTCAGCCGTCAGCCCTCAGTTTTTACGAAGCGCTCTGAAGTTGCGGTTTTGAGAACTGATGGCTGACGATTGATGGCTGACGGCAAAAATGGCCACCCAAACCAAAGATTATTATGACATCCTCGGCGTGAAGAAGTCGGCTACGGCCGAGGACATTCGCAAGGCGTTTCGCAAGCTGGCTCGCAAATACCATCCTGATGTAAATCCTGGGGACAAGTCGGCGGAAGAGAAGTTCAAGGCCCTCTCCGAAGCCAACGACGTTCTCAGCGACCCCAAGAAACGCAAAATCTACGACCAGGTCGGCTTCTACTCCGACAATATCGATCCCGCGACTGCCGAAGCGTACGCGCGTGGCGGGGGCCAGCCGGGGGCGGGCGGTGTTGGAGGCGGATTTCCGCGGACGGGTTTCCAGGCGGACAGGGCGCAGTTACCGGGCGGATCGGGAAACGTCGATTTTGGCGGCTTTGATTTTTCCGATCTGTTTGAAGGCGCGCGCGGGCGGGCAGCGGGCGCACAGGCCACCATCTTCAGCAGCGGCGGCGGATTTCGCGATATCTTCTCGAGCATTTTTTCCGGCGGAGCGCGCGGCGCGGCCGATGAGGAGGGGCCGGAGCCGGGATCGGATCTTGAATACCAGGTCAATGTTCCTTTCTGGACGGCGATTCGCGGCGGCGTCATGAAACTGAATATCGCCCGGCGCGACGTCTGCGGGAACTGCCATGGCAATGGAACGATCGAAGCGCCGGGGGTGTGCCCGCAGTGCCACGGCAAGGGCACGATTGAGCAGACCGGCGGGCGGATGAAGTTCAATGTGACTTGTCCGCGATGCCACGGGACGGGGAAGAATATTTCTACGTGCCCGGTGTGCCATGGCGAGGGCAGCGTGGAGCGGACGGATCCGCTGGAGATTCGCATCAAGGCCGGAACTCGTGATGGGCAGCGGATTCGGATTGCCGGTAAGGGCAACGCCGGGGTGCGAGGCGGAGGCGTGGGTGATCTCTACGTGATCATTCGGATCGGCGAGCACCCGCTGTTTCGGCGCGACGGCGACGACATTTACATTACGGTGCCGGTGACGGCGGTCGAGGCCGCGCTCGGGTCGAAGATCGAGGTGCCGACGATTGATGGGCGCAGCATGCTGAAGATCCCTCCCGGGACGCAGTCGGGGCAGAAGCTGCGGCTACGGGAAAAGGGCGTACCATCGGCCACCAAAGACGGCGTGCGCGGCGACGAGATCGTGGAAGTGAAGATTACCGTGCCGATGCCGCGGGATGAGAAGACGAAGGAACTATTGCGCGAGTTGGCTAAGCTTAATCCGGAAGATCCGCGGGCGGAGTTGTGGGGGAAGGTGTAGCTTTCAGCCATCAGCCATCAAGAAAACCTTGTGGGGAAGATTAAGAAAACTCTCAGCTCTCAGTTAGACCTTGCGGAGTTTCCTGAGAGCTGAGACCTTTGAGCTGGGAGTTTTTTGTTATTTCTTGCTCGGATCGTCGGCCGGGTTCACATAGTTGATGGCGAACGGCGACATGCCGTGGATCTGAATCTCCGTCTCTCCAGAAGCCATGGCGTAGTGGTGCATATCGGGATCGAGGTAGGCGAAGCTGCCTGCCGCGAACGTGGCCATCTGCGACTCGGCGAATTTGTCGCCCATGCCGACTTTGAGGCTGCCGGAAATCACCGTGACGTTTTCGCGCTTGGGATGCCAATGAGGCGGGATCTTGTAGCCGCTGGGCATTTTGAAGCGGATCGTGAAGTCTCCAGTGCTGGCGGCAGGATCGCCTTCGACAACAGCGATCATGGCTCCCGCGGGAACGTTCGGCGGCGCCGGTCCCCACTTGATCTGGTCGGGTGTGAAGGCGTTCTGTGCGCCTGACTGAGCGAACAGCAAAGTCGCGCAGACGAAGAGAATTCCAAAGACGATTTTCTTCATTGTTGACTCCCTCCTAATTAGCCAGCGTTGATATCCAACGCAGTTTTCATGCCGCAAATTCTCCGTGGAACGGGGGAAGGGTTGGAGCCTGCGCTGCTCCAGCGCTTTAGGCTCTCTTCTTTAGGCCGTCTTCGCCAGCTTTAACTCCTCCGGCCCACGCACCGAGTAATGCTGCTCGGGAACCGGGAAGCCGGCGCGCGCAAACACATCGCGGATCAGCCGATTCGTGTCGAAATACACCTGCCAGTAGTGCGCATTGTTGCAATACGGACGCACGGCCAGCACCGGACCGGCAAGGTTGAAAGTTAGGATCTCGACATCGGGGGCTGGGTCGGCCATCACGTTCGGCACCTGCGCCAGCGCGGGTTTCAACAGCGCAACGGCCGCTTCCGGGTCCACCCCGTGCGCCAACTGCGCGGTCAACTCGACACGCCGATAGGCATTGGCCGAAAAGTTCTGGATCGTGTCGCCGAAAATCTTGCCGTTTCCGATCATGGTCTTGACGTTATCGGGTGTGTTAAGAGTGGTAGCGAACAGGCCGATTGCGTCAACCGTGCCCGTCACCCCGGCGGCCGTAACGAATTCGCCCACCTTGAACGGCTGCAGGATCACCAGGAACACGCCGCCAGCGAAGTTCGAAAGCAGTCCCGACCAGGCCATGCCGATGGCGACGCCGGCCGCCGCCAGCAGCGCCGCAAAGCTGGTGGTCTCGACACCGAAGAACCCGAGGATGGCGACCACCAGCACGAGATTCAGCAGCGCCGCCACGGCCGAGTGAATGTACCGGATCAGAGTGGGATCAATCTTCTGCCTGGTCAGGGCGCTGCCGATCAGTCGAAGCGCCAGACTGATCAGCCATCGGCCAATAATCCAAATAGCAATCGCGCCCAGAATCTTTAAGCCGACCGTGGTCAACATGGTGGTGGCGGTTTGCATCATAGCGTCGAAATTGAAAGTCATAGATTCCCCTTCACGGCCGCAGCTTGGCTCAGCTTATCAGCCTGGCGTGTCATATTACTCCCGGGTCAGGCACTTGGCTACGGTCTTGGGGAGGGGTCCAGAGTCAAACCCTTCAGCCACGGGGTACACGGGGATGCACGGGGAAAGCTTTGATTTGCCCTGTGTTCCTCCGTGTACCCAGTGGTTGCAAGAGGTTTTCGTCCCACTCCCAAGCACGTCACTTGTCCCAGTGCCAGCCGTCCACCATGCGCTTGATACCGTCTTTCAGATGGGCGACGTGGAAGTTGATCAACAGGCCGACGTTCTTCCTACTGAGGCGTAAGTACGAAAGCAACTGCGCTTCGTGGACGGGATGGATCGCCTCGACGCATTTGACCTCGGCGATGACCAGGTTTTCTACGAGCAGATCGATCCGATAGCCAAGGTCG
Organism: uncultured Acidobacteriaceae bacterium; assembly: GCA_963791085.1. GTDB lineage: Bacteria > Acidobacteriota > Terriglobia > Terriglobales > Acidobacteriaceae > Acidiflorens. Next base: position 1,259,318 of record CAWBQG010000002.1, read on the forward strand.
AGTTTCTCTCCTTCGTAAACGACGGGCAGGCCGACTTGCGTGGCCACGTGGAAGCCGCGTTTGCGGAGTTCGTGGGCAAGGCAGGCGTTGTAGGCGCTTTCCAGCAGGCCGGGACCCAGGATGGAATGGACTTTCATGGCAGAACTGACGATGGCAGCGGAGACTTTGTTGACTCGGAGGCTCGGAACGATGGAGGGGCTGGCCATGGGGTCTCTTAGAGGCACCTTTATCACTTTGCTTCGGGCTTTGCTGTGATCCTCAGGAGGCCTTCTTTGTGATGAATTCTCAAAACTTTTTAACCACGGGGTACACGGGGGAGCACGGGGGAAAGCAATCCAGACTCGTACGCTGCCCGTGTCTATTGAAGGTAGAGAGCTGCACTCCTACGTAAGGGCCGAGCGTGGATCATCGCCGCGGCGATCCTTGCCTCTTTACTGCTGATTGCGGCAGGCGTTGATTTTCGCGGCAAGCACCGTAGCGTTCCTCCCGGAATCGCGACATTTGCGGCGAGAAGGTCGGGGGCCTCTAGGAAAACATCCTCGCCGTCTCGGCTCGTGAACTTGAGCAGGCCGCTGTTACCTCCGGTCCTGACCTCCTCGAAAAAAATCTCGATTTCTTGCAAAAAATTGTTGCATCTGTGGAAAATTCCCGTAATCTCACAAATGCGAACTAACTTTGCCGAAATGCCCGGGAAATTCGCAAGCCGCCCGGGAACCGCGAGAGCAAGATTTTCAAGGGAGACGCGGTGGTGAGAGTGAGTCGCTTGAGGAGGAAGCCATAGGAATTGGCAACTGCTACCGCTCCAGCCAACATCTCGCAGACGAGCTTTAGTCCAGCCGTCGCCCCCCGGAAAAAATCGATTCGCCTCACGCTGTGGCCCCTGGTCGCCGCCACCTTCTTTATGGTGTCGGGCGGGACGTACGGGACCGAAGAGATCGTGCATGGCGCCGGGTATGGCAGAGCGATCCTCATCCTGTTATTGACCCCGCTACTCTGGAGCCTGCCGACTGCGTTCATGATTGGCGAGCTTTCGAGCGCGCTGCCCTTTGAAGGCGGCTATTACGCCTGGGTTCGCCGCGCGATGGGTAATTTCTGGGGATTTCAAGAGGCCTGGTTGTCGCTGGTAGCGTCCATTTTCGATATGGCGATTTATCCCACGCTGTTCGTCGCGTACCTGACGCGCATGTTTCCGTGGTTCCAGGAGAATCATCGCGGAGTGCTGGTGGCTCTGGGTGTGGTGGTGATTTGCGCAGCCCTCAATATTGCCGGGGTGAAGGTTGTTTCGACGACTTCGCTGTGGCTGTTCTTTCTGTTGTCGGCGCCGTTTGCCGCGATTTTTGTGCTGGCGCCGTTTAAGATTCACGCGCTCGCTAGCGCGGTGACGAAGCCGACTACCTCGAACGTGGATATTCTTGGCGGACTGCTCATCTGCATGTGGAACTACATGGGATGGGATAACGCCTCGACCATTGCCACCGAAGTGGAGCGGCCGCAGCGGACTTATCCGCGGGCGATGTTGTGGGCGGTGGTGATCGTCGCCATCAGCTACATTCTGCCCTTTGCGGCTATGTGGATGACCGGGCTTTCCGCCGGCGCATGGGAAACCGGCGCTTGGGCCGACATCGCAGGCCTGATGGGCGGGCCGGTGTTGCGGATCGCGCTGGTAGCGGGCGGCATGATGAGCGGCTTCGGGATGTTCAATGCGCTGGTGATGAGCTATTCGCGGCTGCCGCTGGCGATGGCGCAGGATGGGATGCTGCCGAAGGTGTTTGCCAAACTGCATCCGAAGTCGCGCGCGCCCTGGGTTGCGATTCTGGCGCTGGCGATCGGTTGGGGACTGGCGCTCAACATTGGCTTTGAGCGACTGGTTACGCTCGACATTATGATTTATGGCGCGAGCCTGACGCTGGAATTTGTGGCGTTGATCGTGCTGCGCTTCCGTGAGCCGGAACTGAAGCGGCCATTCCGTGTACCGGGCGGTCTATTTGGGGCCATCGCGGTTGGCATTCCGCCTACGTTGCTGCTCGGGTTCGCGGTGGTGAACAGCGAGCACGAGGCGATCCTCGGGATGAGCGCGTTCTGGTTTGGGTTGATCCTGATGGGCGCGGGAGTTGTTGCCTATGCGGTCAACCACGCGCTGAAGCCGGCGGGCTGGACTCGGCAGGAGCCCAAGCCGGAGCTGGCGGCGTAAGACCCGTTAACCACAGGGTACACAGAGGAACACGGGGAAAACCCGTAGAGACGCGGTCGGCCGCGTCTCTTTTCTCTTGCGCTAAGGTAACCGGCCTAGGGGCAGGTTTCGCTGACCATTTTCAAGCTGGTAACTTGAAAATCGGCATAGGGCTTTCCGGCGGACTCCTGCTTTTCCGAATCGGTAAATTTCGCCTCTTCCGCCGCGGTGCGATGCAGAATGTGGCCGCTTACCGTCACTTTATGCCCGACGTGTGCGGCGTCAATTTTCCCGCTCAGTTCCCACATCTTGCCGCCGTCGCCGACAATAAAGAAGCCTCCCGGTTCGGCGCCTTTCTGCAAACACCCAGTGACAGAGTGAGGCTTGCTCAAGTCTTCCTGCGCCTGAAGGGCGAGGGGAGACAGAATCAGAAACAAAATAAGGATCGACCCGAGGGAAAACTTCACTTGCGATACGGACATCAGCGTTCTCCTTTACTACTATCGCTAATAGTATGTCCGCATGGTGGCGATGTCCAGCGATGCGGCGGGATCGCGTGTCTGCCTACGTGGCTGTGATTTCTGGTTTTATGCAAAGGCTGGTCTTTTGCCGGTTCGCAATGCGATGATGGTCGTGCAATGACCAAACGCAAATCAAAGGGTGCATACATGATCTCGGCCGTGGCCGAGATGTATGAGATTCATCCGCAGACGTTACGGCTCTACGAGCGCGAGGGATTACTCAAGCCGAGTCGCACCGAGGGCAACACGCGGCTTTATACCGACGAAGATTTGCAGCGGCTGGAGTTTATTCTCTCGCTGGCCCGCGACCTGGGCGTCAACATCAGCGGCATCGCCATTATTCTCCAGATGCGCGAGCGCATGGAAGAAATGCAGCGCCAGATACAGGATTTCGTGCAGTACATTCAGCGCGAAGTGCTGGCGCGTGCCACGGCGGCGGCTGATCCCTCGAAGGGAGCGATTGTGCCGCTGCGGCGGCCGGTGGTCGCGCCGCCGGATGCAGCGCGTCGGAAAGATTCGTCAAAGTAGATTTCACGAAATTTTCATATCTGCGCAACCCACCGGTTTCGAATCTCATCTAGGTTGGAATCATGAAACCCGAAGGCTCGGTTTCCGCGGCGCCCTCTTCCGGCCGGCCCATTCTTCCGACCCATGACGCTAGTTCGGACAAGGCCCTTGTCCTGCGCCTTGAGGCCGCGGGCACTGGCGCAATCGTGCTTTATTGCCAGGGACAGATCGTCTTCCGGAGCCAGGCACGCGCACTTTCAAGCCTAATCATGGAAGTGCTGCCGACGGCGCGCCGCCTGGTGGTCGATCTTGCTGGAGTGGCGTCGCTCGACAGTGGGGCTCTCGGTGAGCTTGTGCTGACTCAGATGTGGGCAGAGGCCGCCGGCTACGATTTGAAATTGTCGACTCCGACGAACTCGGTGTGGCGGTTATTCGAAGCCACCAATCTGGCTTCCGTCTTCGATGTGCATTCGACCGTCGAGAGCGCGCTGGCCTCCATGCAGGGGGAGGACGGCCATCTTTCCTGAGGGCGCTCCGCCGTTAGAGTTTTTTGTTCCCCGGAACGCCGTCCCGCGAGGGTGTGATCTGGGACCCTGCCCGTGTCAGGAAAGCGCGAGAATCCTTCGCTCACTCAAAATGACGAATCTCGCTCCGCGGCTGCGCACGCTGGGGGTTAAGATTTTTGCCGCGAAGTGATAGGCTTTTGATTGCCTGTGAAGCCGAACCCGCACTTTTATCCTGTGATCCTGGCCGGAGGCCGCGGCACGCGATTCTGGCCGCTGAGCCGCAAGCGCAGCGCCAAACAACTGCTGGCCCTCGACGGCAAGGAAACGATGATCCAGCAGACGGCCGCGCGGCTTCGGCCGCTGGCGCCGGCGCGGAACTTTTGGGTGATCACCAATGACTACCTGCGCTCGGCGATTTTGCGCCAGCTGCCAAAGCTTCCTCCCAGGCAAATTGTCGCCGAACCAGTGGGACGGAACAGCGCACCCGCGATCGGACTGGCAGCCTTTCTCCTGTTGCGTCAGGATCCCGACGCCGTGGTGGGCATGTTTCCTTCTGACCACGTGATTGCGCTGCCGGAACAATACCGCGCCACGCTCAGCAAGGGAATTGAGTTGGCGGCGGCGGACGGGAATATTGTTGCGCTGGGAATCCGGCCAACTCGTCCGGAAACCGGCTACGGATATATCGAAGCGGGCGAGAGTGCGGGCGGCGGGACACTGCGCGTGCGGCGCTTTATGGAAAAGCCCGATCTGCCGTTGGCGCGCCAGTTCTTCGACGCGGGCAACTATTTCTGGAACAGCGGCATGTTCTTGTGGCGGGCCGATACGCTGGCAAACGCGCTCGGCGAGCACTTGCCGCAGACCGCGGCAATTCTCGAAAGGATTGCGGCCGCCTATGGCACCCGCAAATTCGCGCAGACTTTTCGCCGCCTTTACCCGAAGTGCGAAAACATCAGCGTTGACTATGCGGTGCTTGAGCGGCGCTCGACAAAAGGCGAAAACGCATCGGGCATTTTTTGCCTGCCCTCGGATTTCGGCTGGAACGATCTGGGCTCATGGACCGCGCTTCACGAACACCATGCTGCCAAAACCATGCCGAAGGATGGAAACCTGGTGAACGCCCTCGCCGGCTTTGCGCTGAATGCGGAGAACAACTATGTGCACGCTCCGGGAAAATTTGTGGCCACCGTCGGCGTCAGTAATCTGGTCGTGGTTGAAACCGAAGACGCCTTGCTCATCACCACGCTGGAGCATTCGCAGGATGTGGGAAAAGTTGTGAAGTATCTGGACGAGAAAAAGCTGCATAAACTTGTTTAATCGTCGTCAGTCCTTGGTCGCTGGTCGTCCGGTCGAGACCTGAAGCACAGCGAGTCCGGGCTGGCCAACGACTGACGACCGACGACTGACGACGTACCAATGACCGACATTAAATTTGGAACCGACGGCTGGCGCGGACTGATCGCGGACGATTTTACGTTTGAGAATGTCCGCCGGGTCGCGGGCGCGATTGCCTCTTACGTTCTGAAGAACGAAGACGCCGCCAAAGGCATCATCATTGGGTACGACACGCGCTTTGCGTCCGATCGCGCGGCGCGTGCGGTGGCCGAAGTTGTGGCGAATGCCGGAATCCCCGTGCTCCTGTCCGACGATTACGTTCCGACGCCAACGGTTTCCTACAACGTGAAAAAGCTGGGCGCGGCGGGCGGCGTTATGGTTACGTCGAGCCACAATCCCTGGAACTGGAATGGCGTGAAGTTCAAGGGAAAATTTGGGGGCTCCGCCACGCCCGCCATTATGAAAATCATTGAAGGCGAACTGGCTCGCGGCGCAATGCCCGTCAGCGCGCCCGCAAAAATCGAAGAAGTCGATCTCAAGGCCGCATACGTCGAAGCCGTATGCAAGTTCGCCGATCTCGGCTTGATCCGCAAGGCGAATTTCAAGTTTGCGATCGATTCGATGTATGGTTCAGGCCGAGGCGTGCTGCCGGGGATCTTCGATAAGAATGGAATTCGATATGTTGCCATCCGGCAGGACGTGAATCCATTGTTCCCGGGGATTAATCCGGAGCCGATTTTGCCACACGTGGCGCTGCTGCAGAAAACGGTAGTGAAAGAGAAGTGTCACGCTGGACTGGTGACCGACGGTGACGCCGACCGCATCGGAGCGGTTGCCGAAGACGGCAGCTTTGTCGATTCGCATAAGTGCATGTGCGTTCTTCTGAAATGGCTGCTGGAGTACAAGAAGTGGCCGGGCGACGTGGTACGCGCCTTTAACACGACCGGCATGATGGACCGGATTGCCGCGAAGTACGGACGCAAGCTGCACGAGTGCAACATCGGCTTCAAGTACATTGCCGATCTGATGATGGATCACGAAATTCTGATCGGCGGAGAGGAATCGGGCGGCATCGGCTATGGCCGTTTTCTCCCCGAGCGCGATGGCATTCTCAACGCGCTGCTGCTGGCCAACGTGATGGCCGAGGAAGGGAAGCCGCTCGGCCAGTTGGTTTCCGATCTGCAACGCGAGTACGGCGCGCATTATTACGGACGGCGCGATCTTCACATTTCCGACGAATTGAAAAACGGCGCTGTTCGCCGGGCGGGCGATCCACAGACCATCAAGCTGGGTTCCTATGCCGTTTTGCGCAAGGAAAATCGAGACGGAGTGAAATGCTTTCTTGACGCTCCCAGGAATGGCAATGGCGCCGATCCGTGGGTGCTGTTCCGCGCATCGGGAACCGAGCGCCTGCTGCGGATTTACGTGGAGGCGTCGACGCCAGACCTTGTTACGGAAATTCTCGAAAACGCCGAAAAATTTGCGCTGTCCGGCTGACCTTCTTTTCCCTCGGGGGGACCCGATTGGGTCGCCAACCGGCGGGCACTGCTTCCGGCATTTCGCCTCTGCCACGCCCGGAAACACGATAGGATAAGAAGAACACTTCGGGGCCATGAGCGAAACAGCAACCATAACACCGCCAGCCGATTCGGCTGAGTCGCGCCACTACAACCGCATTAAGCGGTGGATGAGCATGGGCGACTTTGCGCTCGGGCTCGGCCTGCTCATCGTGTTGCTCGCAACCGGCTGGACCGGAACTCTCCGCGATCTGGCCTATCGCGGTGCATCGCAAAACTACACTTTGGCCGTCTCTCTTTATGTCTTAATGCTGATGCTGATCAGCAAGGCGATCGGGCTGCCGCTCGATTACTATGGATTCCGGCTGGAGCACCGCTTCCATCTTTCGAGCCAGAAGCTCCGGTCGTGGCTGTGGGATGAATTCAAGAGCCTGCTGATCGGGCTGGTCATGGCCACGATCGTGGTTGAGCTGATTTATTTCCTACTGCGCCAGGTTCCGCAGCACTGGTGGCTGATTGCGTGGGCGCTGTTTCTGGGACTGATTGTTCTGCTTGCGCAACTGGCGCCCGTTGTGCTTTTTCCCATCTTTTACAAGTTCGAGCCTCTCGAGAACGAAGAGCTAAAGCGGCGGCTGATCGTGTTGAGTGAACGCGCGGGAACTCGCGTGCGCGGCGTTTACCGGTGGCATCTCTCGGAGAAAAGCAAGAAGGCCAATGCAGCGCTCACTGGCCTCGGAGCCACGCGGCGCATCATTCTCGCCGACACCTTGCTGGAAAATTATTCCGACGATGAAATCGAGGCGGTGCTGGCACATGAACTCGGACATCACGTGCACCGGCACATTCTGAAGAGCATTCTGGTCCAAGCCGGCATCACCTTCGTCGGCTTCTGGCTGGCGAACGAGGTGCTTCGCTATGCGGTCGAACGGCGCAATCTGTTCGAAACGATGTCCGATTTCGCGAATCTTCCGCTCTTGATTCTGGTCTCGACCGTGCTCTCGTTTTTGCTGCTGCCGGCCCTCAACGCCTACTCGCGTTTCAACGAGCGGCAGGCGGACCGCTACTGTTTCCAGTCCGTTGCGAGCGTGGAGCCTTTCATTTCTTCCATGAACAAGCTGGCCGAACAGAATCTTGCCGAGCGAGTGCCATCGCGCTGGGTAGAGTGGTTTTTCCATTCTCATCCCGCCATCGCGAAGCGCGTGGCCGCAGCCGAGGTGTGGGCACAAGCGCGCTGAAATCGATTATGCTTGTCGTCGCCCCCGAGGCTCCGCCAGACGCGCATAGTCCGTCCTGGATTGAAGATCCCTCGCTTGGCTCCGGATGACAATCTGCGAACGGTATTTCCTGCGTGAGGGGCCGTTAACTTCCCTCAGCGTTATTGGAAGAACGCGGCTTTGAACTGTTCGTGTCGCTGGCGGGCCTGGTCGATGATGCTCTGGAATTCCGGTTCGTCGCGGAGATTCTGTAGCAGGGGATCGCGCTCGAAATACGGATAACAAAAAAATCCGCCTCCGATGCTATGACGCAGCATGTGCAACGCGGAAGCCTTGTCGCCCAACACGGCATAGGCCTGCGCCACTTTGTACAATCCCTCGGCGTCGCTCACGCCGCGCTCTTCAATCTTGCCCTCGGTTTGTTGCAGCAGCTTTAGGCCCTTCGCGTTGTCATGCCGAATCGAGTAGCTGAGCGCCTTCCCTACCGTCGCGGGAAGCAAAGCAGGATCCCTTTCATAAGCACGATCGAAATCCTGCGCCGCCTGGTCGCGATGATTCACGTAGTACTCGCCAAAACCGCGGTAGAAAAGAATGTAGACAGAATCGTTGGCCGGCAGGCTCTGCAGGAACTTGTCGTATTCGCCCAGGTATAAGTAACTGTTCATTGCGGAACTGTTGATTTTGACCTGAGGATTGTTCTGCCGCGCCTTTTCGCACTCCGCCAGCGATTCCTCGAGCATTCCGCCAAACCGGTAGGCATAGCCGAGTTCCCAGTGTGCCTCGGCGTTATTGGGACTATCTCGCAAAGCCGATCGCAGCAACGGCACCGCCTGCTCGACCCGGCCAGTATCGGTAAACAGGTTGCCCATGTAGATGCGCGGCTCAACCAGCGCCGGGTTTAGCGCGATGGCCTTCTCGTAAGCAGCCTGTGCCTTGCCGTAGTCTTCCCGTCCGCCGAACTGAAGCGAGGCATTGGTCGTGTAGGCCCGCCCCAGGTGTGCCCAGGCAGGCGCGTAGTTCGGTTCGATCGCCGTCGATTTCTCCAGCATTCCAATCGCCGCCGCAAACTGATTCAGCGAGTAAAGGTCGATACCGCGCAGATAATATTCGTAGGCGAGGGCGTCAATGGGTTTCTCGGGCTTAAGGTTCGCCGCTTCCGTCGGCGAAAGACTGACCTCCAATTCCCGGATGATCTGCTGCGAGACGTAATCTTGAACCGTCAGGAGTTTGTCGTATTTAACGTCTATCGCGTCGCGCCATAAAATCTTGTCGGGCTTCACGTCAATCAGCTGCGTGGTGATCCGGAGATCGTCGCCATCTTTAATGAAGCTGCCCGTCAGCAGCGTGTCGACATTCAAATCGGCAGCGACTTTTTTCGGGTCGATGACCTGGTTGCGATATTTGTCCACGGACGACGATGGACGAATGTTAAGTGTATTCACGTAGCTAAGCTTGGTGATGATTTCATCGGCGAGAGAGAATCCGAGGAAATCGGTCTCCGAATCCTGCTTCAGATTTCGGAAGGGAAGAACGGCCAGACTGCGGGGATGGGCCAGTGTGGGAGTTCCATTCGATTTGCCGGCATAAAAATATCCAAGGATGCCGAGAACGGCAACCAACAATGCTGCCAGCCCAGCCCATAGCCACTTCGGAAGCGGAGTGCGTTTAACCACAGCCGCCAGGGGCGCGCCGCGCGCCGGTGTCCGCCAAGCCGATGCCGTCTTGGTCCCTTCGGGCCTCGGCGCTCCCTGCAGCTTGGCTTGAAATTCCGACTCTTTCTTAAAGTCCTGAAGGTCAATCAGCAGGTCTCTAACCGATTGATACCGGATCCCGCGGTCCTTCCGCAGCGCTTTGCCGATAATGCGCTCGACCTCATAGGGCAGATCCGGCGCGAACTCAACCGGGGCCGCAGGCTCAGCCTTAAGGATTTCCGCGATCACGTCGCTGGTGGTCTTGCCGTCAAATGCGGTTCTTCCGGTCACCAACTCATAAATCACCGATCCCAGGCTGAAAATGTCGCTGCGCGCGTCCACCTCAAGCCCGCGCGCCTGCTCCGGCGACATGTACTTTGCCGTCCCCAGCACCATCCCAGGCTGGCTGATCGAGGAGGTCACGACTGAAGCATTCCGAAGATTCGATCCGCCGGCTCGCGTTTCGCCCAGTTTGGCAATTCCGAAATCAAGAACCTTGACAATTCCGTCGGTTCGAACGATCACATTCTCGGGCTTGATATCGCGATGAACAATTCCGCCGTCGTGCGCGGCGGCAAGAGCGCTGGCAATCTGAATGGCAATGTCGATCGCAGCATTCAGTTCAATTTTGCCGGTCAGCAGCTTCTGGCGAAGAGTTGCACCCTCGATGAATTCGGAAGCGATAAAACGCATTCCTTCCGCTTGCCCGAATTCATAAATGGTGAGGATGTTGGGATGGTTCAACGCGGATGCGGCGTGGGCCTCGTGCTCAAAACGGCGCAACCCGCGCTCATCCTGGGTGAGTTCGGGCGCAATCATTTTGAGCGCAACTTTGCGGCGGAGCCGGGTGTCCTCGGCCAGGTAAACTTCGCCCATGCCGCCGGCTCCGAGCAGGGAAATGATTCTGTAATGGTCCAGTTCGGTACCGGCGACCATCATTCTATGGCGGTCGTCCGCGATGATGCGATTCGCCGCGTTACGCACCTGATTTTGCAGGAAGTCCGCCGAGTCTTCGGCGCAAGCCAGCAGGGATTCGACTTCCTTCCGCAGTTCGACGTCGCCCGCGCACTTCCGGTCGAGAAACTCCGGACGCGCTTCGGGCGTCAAGGCGAGAGCTTCATGAAATAGACTCTCGACCTGGTGCCAGCGTCCTGATGCGGAGGCCATAATTACGTAATCCTACAATGCGTCCACAGCCGCTGGTTAGACATTATGCGCTGCTTTGAACTCGCGCTCAGGTACGCCGTGTTTTGCTTTCCCTAGCGGACCTTAGCGGCGCGCGCGTCGCAGGATCTCCTCCACCCTCCGCAGATCCTCTTCGGTGTCCACGCCCACCGTGTCGAAGGGCGTCTCGGCAACATAGATGGAGACTCCGTTTTCCAGGAATCGCAACTGCTCCAGCCGTTCACTGCGCTCGAGTGAGGACTCGGGCCAGCCGATGAACATGTCCAGCGCCCTCTTCGTGTAGGCATAGAGTCCCAGATGCTTGTAATAGCGCAGCCGGGTTCCGTCGCGGTCGTGAGGAATAGTCGCGCGCGAAAAATAGAGCGCTCTGCCGGAAGTTTCGGTTACCACCTTTACGGCATCCGGATTGTTGACGTCGACCTCCGCGGCGGGCGTCTTAAGCGTGCCGACCTCGACGCCGGGCGCCGTCATCAGCGCGACCAGGCTCTCGATGTGTTCCGGCCGTGTGAGAGGTTCATCGCCCTGGACATTCAGATAGACGTCGGCTTTGAGCGCGCAAGAGATTTCGTGCGCGCGTTCGGTGCCCGAGCGATGAGCGGGAGACGTCATGCGTACGTGAAACCCGCGCTGCCGGCAGCACTGACAAATCTCATCCGAATCGGTAGCCACTACGACTTCATCGAGCGATCGGCAGCCCTCAACAGCGCGGTACACCCACGCGATCAGCGGCTCACCGGCAATTTCGCGCAGCATTTTGCGGGGCAGGCGCGTCGAGGCCAGCCGCGCTGGAATCACAGCGACGACTTTCATGGACCCAGTTTCGCATGCGGTGGTTACGTTGCAAACCCGATTTCCTGCGGCGCGCGCATTTCCCGGGCTTTTGATTTCCGCGAGTGTGAAAGCCTGTCCGGGGGAAGGCTCTCAATTCCGGCAACGATGAGCGCGGCCCAGGAACGCCTACTTTTGCGTGTAAACAATCCCTGGGGCTCCGTAAGGCGGATCGGAAACCATCCGAATATAGGCGATGAGGGCCTGAATTTCGGACTTGGACAAGGTAAATCCGTAGGGAGCCATGAGCGGCGACTTATTGAGCGCGGGCCCGCCGTGGGAGATGATCGCGACCAGGTCGGCATCGCTCATCTTGTTCAGCGTGTCGCCTTCAGTAAAAGGATGGGGCTTGACTTCAAGATTGTCGTAGTTCGAGACGCGCTCCGGCGAGGACTCCTGGTTATGGCAACGCGCGCAGTATTGGTCGTTGAGTTGGCTGCCGAGCATTTCCTGATAGCCGAGAGCGATCTCCTCGAGTTTCAGCCCGATGGTTTTGCCGGCTTTAGTCGTTGTTGTGGCCGTGAGCTGATAACGGCCGGGAATCGTGCCCATCGAAATGTTCGAAGTGAATTGGCCGCTGGAATCGGTGAGGCCGGCTGCTGGATCGAGATAAATGCCGTTCGGCCCGTGGAGGACGACGAGCGCGCCGGTAACGGCGTTACCTTGATCGTCGTTGACCTGCACAATGAGGGGCTGCGGCAGCGGTGTACCCACCTCGGCAAGTTGCTTGCCGCCGCTCGATTCGACGATGGCGGTGCCGTAGGCGGTGGGGTTGGGCAAGGAATATGTTGCTGCGGCATGCTGCGTGCAGCCGATGTGCAAGGCCGCGGCAATAACCACGATCAGGATGCAAGCGGTGCGCTTCATCGCCTCTTCGCCTCCTGTCTTTCGCTTCCTTTTTGGTTCATCAGGAACGCAGTGAGCGCGCGGGCGTCGTCATCGCTCATATCGCGGTTGGGCTCCTGTGTGCCGGGCCGCAAGGCCGCAGGATCCTTCATCCAGTTGTAGACCCAGGCCGCGGTGAGCCGCGCGCCGACGTGCGTCAGCGTGGGACCGATGTAGCCTTTGTCCTGTTTCGTGTCGATGATGTGACATGACTGGCATCCGTACTTCGAATAGTAGAGCTGCCGGCCGAGTTCCACCTGCGCCACGGGGTAGCCGGCGATCGGCATGGAATCGCGGTCAACCTTGGGCGATTGATAGACGGTCAGGATGTAATCGGTGAGCGTGTTGATCTCCGCGTCGGTGAGGTTGAATTTGGGCATGCGGCGAATGAGCGCTGGCCGCAACGTGTTCGGGTTGCGGAAGAACTGCACCAGCCAGCCGCGCTGCACCGAACTGCCTTCCCACGTAAGGTCGGGCGCCATGTCGCCACCGCGTCCGTTGATCATGTGACATTCAAGACAATTCAGATCGCTGATGAGCTGGCCAGCCTTGCCTGCGGGCTCGTAATGCGAAGGCGGAGGCGCAGGCACGGTTTTTGCCGCCGGAATCGTCAGCGCCCGCTCATTGTGCGAAAGCAGCGCATTCACGAGCGCGTCAATCTGCGCCGGGGTGAAACTAAACTGCGGCATCTTCAGCGAGGCCCCGAACGCGCGGGGTTGCTTGATCTTTGCGCCGATGTAGTCGTAGAGCGTGTGCGGCACACCCGGAGCGAACGCCAGCTGATTGACCGGCTTCGAGCCGATCTTCGTAAGTTCGGGCGCGAAGTTCTCGGGGCGCTTCAGGCCGTTGATCTCATGGCAGGAGGCGCACCCATAGTCGTTGATCAGGCGCTTGCCGTGCGCGATCTGCTCGGGAGTGGGCGCGTCTAAATGCACGTTCGCCAGCAGATCGTTGTCGGCCTTCGCGAGGAGGAAGCCAGTGAGTTCGCCGACTTCCTGATCGTTGAAGCGGTAGTGCGGCATGCCCGTACCCGGATCGTACTCATGTGGATTGCGAACCCATGCCTGCAGCCACTCGGGCTTGACCTTGGAGCCGACTTTGGTGAGTTCCGGTCCGATGTTGCCTCCGACCAGATTCCCTGCCGCATTCTGCACCGCGTGGCAGGAGGCGCAGAAAGATTCGCCGTAGAGGCTGGACGCCTTCGTCTGAAGCTCCGCGTCCTCTTTCACTTTCTTCGCCGTGTCGAGCGACGACTGCACGACTCTTAACGAGGCCGGCGTGCTCGACGAAATCAAGAACGCCGACACGTCGCGAGCGTCATCGTCGCTCAGCTTGAAGTTGGGCATTGTCGCAGTGGTCGAATAGGTCTGGGGGTCTTTCAGCCACGCAAAAATCCATTCGCGGGTTGTTTTATCCGCGATGTGGGCGAGAGACGGTGGGTCGTCTGTGCCCGTGATTGCCGTGCCATCCGGGCGCTTGATCGTGTGGCAATGAACGCACCCGTAGGCGCGCAGCATCTTGCGGCCGAGATTCAACTGCGGCGTGCCTTTCAAATCCTGCTCGTGACATTGGCCGCAGGATGATTCGAGATACTTCGCCGGCAGCAGCGGCTCTTCCCATGCCAGCGTGCTCTTGTGCGCATCCTCCACGGAGGTCGCAGTGCCCTGGCCGCGATGACAGACCACGCAGCCGAATTCTTCAGCCTTGTGAGGAATCGGCGGATGCGGGCGGTACGGTTGGATCGAAACGTCCGCCAGAGTCGCTTCCTTGAGCGCACTGTGGCAAGTCGTGCAGCGATCGACCACTCCCATCTCGGGCAGCCAGATTTGCTGAATGCCGGGCTCAAAGTGGCGGCGGAGCGTAAAAGCGTCGCCGCGCTTCGAGATCAGGCGCTCGTAGCCACGCTGGTAGCGATGCCAGTCGGCGAAGAAGGTTTTGGCCGGGGCGATGGCCAGCAGAATCAACAACACCAAGCTGATCCAGCCAAACAAAATCACCGTGTCGCCGAACAGCTTTTGGCGGAGTTTTTCAAGAGGATCGGGAAGGCTCACTGAACTCCTCCAGGGCCGGCCCACGGCAATACCCAAGCCCAGCCTGGGCCGCGGAAAAGGGTGCCAACAGCGGTCAGAACAACAAGTTCAAACAGGAACCAGCTCATGATCCAGAAGGAAAGCGGCTTAGCGGCGAGCGAGCGACGGAACGGGGAGACCGACTCGGGCGGCGTTGCCGCCGCAACAGCCATCAGCGCCACCGTGATCAAAGTTGGAATCAGCGCGACCATCACGTCGAAAACGAGAAGGAAGATACAGAACACGGACGAAGCGGCCCAGAAGATTCGCAGTCGCTTCCGGCGGTCTTTGGTGAACAGGCCTGCCGCATCGACGTTGACGTTGAAATAGGGGATCACAATCAGCGCTACCACAACCAGAGTCGGCACAAGTACACCCGCAACCACCGGCGGAAAGTAGTGCAGCAGTTCCTGCAGCCCCAGGAAATACCACGGCGCCTTGGCCGGATTGGGCGTGTGCGTGGGATCGGCCAGGCCTTCGAGCGGCGCGTTGAAGAACAACGAAATCAGAACCAGCGTGCAGGCCAGGACTTCGACGGCAATCGCCGCCCGGAACAGAACTTCGGGGAACGACTGTACTTTCGCCTCGTCGTACGCCTTTACCTGGGCCGAGGTGCGGCGCGTGACGAAGGCGACGCGCACCGGTGTTTTGCGCGCGTCGGAAGTTACGCTGGCGGCAAACGTCTTTGGGTCGCTCATAGCGGTGGCCTCGTGGAAACTGGCGTCATCACCGCCTCGGGCTCACTGTGGTGCGCGTACAGGCCGCCGTCCTTGCGAATGCGCCAGAAATGGATGGCAACCAGGAGCAGCGCCGCCAGCGGCAGAATCATGCAATGCAGAACGTAGAAACGAAGCAGGGCGTTGGCGTTGACGAAATGTCCGCCGAGCATCAGGAATCGCACCTTGTCGCCCATGACCGGAACGGCGGACGCGATATTCGATCCGACCGTGATCGCCCAGAACGCGAGCTGATCCCAGGGAAGAAGATATCCGGTATAGCTGAGCAACAATGTGATCAGCAGCAGGAAGACACCAATGACCCAGTTAAATTCGCGCGGCGGACGATAGGCTCCCCGGTAGAAAACGCGGAACATATGCGCAAAGACCAAAAACACCATGGCGTGCGCCGACCAGCGGTGCAGGTTGCGCAGAAACTGGCCGGAGGAGACGACGAACTGCAGATCCTTGGTATCGGCATAGGCCTGCGGCGCCGACGGATGGTAATAAAGCATCAGCAGGATGCCGGTGATGACGAGGATTCCGAATGTGCCCAGGGAGAGCGTACCCAGATACCAGGTCGCGTTGAACTCCAGCAGGCGTGTGCGCACCTTGGTGGGCAGCAGGTGGAGAAAAACGTTCTGCTGAATCGCCATCGAGTTGTGCAGAGTGCTATGGCCCGTGCCACCTCGAAACACCGAACGCCAGGCGCGGGTCTCGCGCAACTCACCGAGATATTTGTTGAACGTCGTGCTCATTCTTAAACCCTCACGAAAGTCTGCGGGCGAATCTCCTCGGAGCGATCGACCATCAATCCACCTTCATCGCTGACCCACATCTTCAGCCAGGGTAGCGGCCTGGGCGCGGGACCTTCGATTTTCTCGCCGGGCTTCTTGCCGGCCGGCTGAAAGACGGCGAACTTGCTGCCATGACAGGGGCAGGCAATGATGCCCAGGTCCGGTTTCCACGCCGTCAGGCAGCCGAGGTGCGTGCAGACGGCGTTGAGCGCGAAGAAACCTTCCTGGGCGTGAATCACAAAGATCCGCGCGTCCACGTCGAGCGTGACCGAGTCGAGCTGATAACTCTCGGGCTTACCCATGTCGACCACCGGCGAGGGTTCGTAAAGAACATTCGGGGACAGGAACTGGTACGCGAATGCGGCCGTTCCGGCGGCCGCGATTCCCATGGAGCCGAGACCCATGCGCACAAAGAACTCGCGCCGGTCGATGGCGGAGTTCGCCGCAGTTTGCGCTCTGTCGTTTTTTTCGTCTGTCATAGTTATTTTGGTGTGCCCGTCGACGCGGCTCTGGCACGCACGCGGCCGTCAATCGCCTCTACGGAAATCAAGCCTGTCGGTTCGGCCGGCAACAGGTTGTAGGATTCCATCGTGATGGTGTTGACCGGGCAACGCGCCGCGCACAGACCGCAGCGGATGCACCGTGTTTCATCCTTGATCATTACCGAGCCGACGCCCGCATTCAGTTCCTCGGGCGAAATGTCGGGCAATTCCGCCGCATACAGTTCGCGGTTTACCGAGAGATGGACGATGGTATCGGAGTCGAACTCCACGCGGTCCAGGGTCACCAGTTCGAGGCAGTTCTCCGGGCAAACATCTACGCAGCCGCCGCACAGAATACACAGCGACCCGTCGTCGGCGTAGCCCTCGAAAATCGTGTTGACCCAGCAGTGCAGGCAGCGCTGTGCCTCGGCGACCGCGGTCTCTTCGTCATAACACTCCTCGACCTCGGTCGTGCCGGTGCGGCGATCGAGCGGCAGCATCGGAATTGGCTGGCGCACCAGGTCCATGAACTCCATCGGCATAGTGTGGCGTTTGAGGTCGGTGACCTCGATGATGGGTTCGGGATGCTTGGTGCCCCGCAAATATTCGTCAATCCCGATGGCGGCGCGCTTGCCGTCGCCGACGCTGTCGATGATCAGCCGCGGGCCAAACACGCAATCACCGCCGGCGAAAATCCCGGGCGCGGAAGTCATTAGCGAGTACGGATTCACATTGATCAGACCTCGGGACGAAATCTGCACGCCATCGTCGGGGCGCAGGAAATCAAGATCCGCGGCCTGCCCGATGGCCATGATGACCGTGTCGCACTCGATCCGGGTTTCGCTGTTTTCGATAAACGTGGGGTTGAAGCGCCGGTTCTCGTCGAAAACCGACTTTGTTTTCAGGCACTCCAGCGCCGTGACTTTGCCATCCTCGCCGATAAAACGCTTGGGTCCGAATCCCGAGTACAGAATAACGCCTTCAGTTTCGGCCTCTTCGATTTCTTCGAGTGCCGCCGGCATCTCCTCCCGCTTTTCCAGGCAGACGACGTTCACCTTCTGTGCGCCCATGCGCAGCGCGGAAAGCGAGATATCTACCATCTCCTTTGTGGCCACAGCGACTACATTTTCTTCGGAAGGCTCGACCTCCTCGATCCCCTGGGCGTGCTGTCGAAGGACCTCGCGAGCCGCCGAGCGCGCCACGTCCATGGCGACATTGCCGCCGCCGATGACCAGCACGTTCCGGCCGATGGTGAACTTGTATCCGAGATTGACGTTCAGCAGAAAATCCACGCCACGGTGTACGCCGTCGAGGTCCACGCCGGGAATGGTGAGGTCGCGGCTGCGGTGCGCGCCGATCGCCAGCAGAACCACATCGAATCCCTGGCGCCGCAGGTCGGCAATCTGGAAGTCCCGCCCAGCCTTGTGATTGAGCTTCAGCGTGATGTCGCCGGTCGCGAGAATCTCGCGCACCTGCGCTTCCACCACGGCGCGCGGCAATCTGTACTCGGGAATGCCCAGATACAGCATTCCGCCCGCCACCGGAGCCGCCTCAAAAATTGTCACTGAGTAACCCATCAGCGCGAGGTCGTGCGCCGCCGATAGCCCCACCGGACCGCCCCCAACCACCGCAACTTTGAAAGGCAGCTTTTCCTTGATTGCACCCGCGTTTACGTCAATGGGGTGTTTGGATTCCGGTCCATAGCGTTCGGTCAGAAAGCGCTTGAGCGCCCGGATGGAGATGGGCTTGTCGATCTGCGCCCGCCGGCACGCGGTTTCACAGGGGTGGGCGCAGACGCGTCCGCAGATGCTGGCCAGCGGGTTGGGCCCGCGTGCGTACTTGTAGGCTTCCTCAAAACGGCCTTCGGCGATAAGTCCGACGTACCGCCCGGCGTTGGTGTGCGCCGGGCAGGCCATCATGCAGGGGAAGTTGGTATGCAGCCAGTCCTCATCCACCCGCTTTTCTTGAAAGCGCTTCAACACGGACTGTTTGCCACCTCGCTTCGGGAGAGCCTGGCTCGCAAAAGGAAATTCTTTGCCCCTGCTTCGCTTGTTTACTTGCTGACCGTGAAATCAGCCTTGGTGTCGCCCGCAACTGTCACGGCTTTGGATGCGTTCTTCGCGCCTTCATGCCATGCTACTACTGTGTATTGGCCATCGGGAACGTTGTCGATCTTATATTCGCCGCTTTTGTCGGTTTTTGCGTAATACGGCGTCGGTGCAACGATAACGTAGCCGGCCATTTCCGGATGCACGTTGCACAGCAGCGATGCCACGCCCGCCTGCTCAAACTTGAAAGGCCGCTTCTCGCCTGTCGGCCACGTTCCCAGGTTCTTGCCGGGCAACTTCTTTCCGCCCTGCATCAGCGAGGGCCAGAACACGTTGTGCGCAACCTTATCGCTGTTCAGAAAATCGACGGTCGTTCCCACCTGCACGACCACAATGTGCGGCTGGAACAGCAAGCCTTTTTGATCTATCACCGGATGCTCGGAAGGCGCGGGGAAAGTCTTGCCCGCAATCGTGTCGACATACACAACGGATTCGCCGTTCATGCCCGAAACCTTCCCGCTGATCGTTCCCGCCCATGCTCCCATGCACAACCCGGCCGTCATTACCGCCAAAACGAATGTTCTGCACCTCATTTGAATTATTCTCCTTTTAGTCTTGTGGCCAAAAATTGCCAATGTGCCTGTTAGAAAAGAAACTTCGCATCCAGATAAACAGTGTTGTTGGCGCTCGCGTTGCGGCCATTGGGGACATCATAGCTGGTAGAGCCGCCGTTGAACCGTGTGTATGCGGTGTATTGGGCGCCGAGCTGCAAATTTTGCCACGGCCAGTATGAGACGTTCGCGAGTACCCCGGCGCTTCTGGGGTCGCCATTGACGCTGCCAGTGACCGGGTACGGTGCAAACAGCATGGTGTCGACCGTCCCATTGACGTTAAACCAACCCAGAGTACCAGTAAGCATATTGCCGTAGTGAAATTCGACATTGGTTTGAACGGTGTTCAGATGGTGCCCGCCCGATGATGCAGCATTCATAAAGGCGCTGGCTGCTAAATTGGAGTTTTCGCGGATATATGTGCCTCGGAACGAAAGCACGTCCTTCCTGAACAAGGTGCGGTCAATCTGAGTGTCGAATGCAAAGTCGGTGTAATCGTCATAGATGTCAGATGTCCCACCGGCGGGGATCGCGTTGGGGCTGTTCCGCATGTGCATTCCGTAGGTGCCGATTTCATACTGAGTACTCCCCGTCAGTTGCTGCCAGGCAAGTCGCCAATATGGCGCAACCCCGACGATGTTGAACGATGAACCAACTCCCGGATTTGGCTGCGGCCCGCCCACGTGTTGCGAACGATAAAGCGCCAGATCGAGATAGAGATGATCGTTCCACATGGCGTAGCCGCCGATTCCTGCGACGTCCTGTGCCAATGAGCCATTAATGATGGCCGCAGCGCCCGGAGTCGGTGCAGAGTCGCTGGCGATCCACGGATATCCCCACGCCGGGGTACTGTTCCACACGTCCTCAAGGGTCGGATTGTTGTTGAAGTCCAGGCCGTAAATCAGTTCTCTGCCACTCAGCTTCGTCTTATTCGCAAAGCGGATATCCGTATTGTCCATGCTGAAATGGTCGTCCTGGGTGTTGTAGGTCACTTGCAGAAAGCTTCCGACGTGGCTTGTCCATGCACCCGCAAGGAAGAGCGAAATATCCTGGGGAAATTCAAAACTGCCATTCTGGGTCGGCGTCAGCGTATAGGTCGGTGGAGGCGTTGCATTGAGGGATACGCTTGGCACCGGCGACTTGGTTGCGGTGAACGAGGCCTCAAGCATTACGGAAAGAGGCAGCGAAGCCAGAAGATCCAGCGCAGCGTGCGCTTTCCCCGAGTCCGACTTGACGGTCTTCGTATCATCCCCCCGATCAACGTAACCCATCAGCTTGAACTTTCGTCCCGCAGGATTAAGTTCCGGGGGCGCATAGTGGCAGCCGCTGCACGCCAGCCCGGTTTGCCGCGCATAGCTCGGAACCGCCATCGCACGGGGAGGATTCAGCGCGCCCAACAGAAGCACAAGCAAGGCAGGTACTGCCATATGCGAAAAAGAAATCACTTTTTTCATCGGGAATCTCCTAACGTTTGTTTCCAGTTTTTTCGACGCGCACAACGTCAGGCGGTCGCCGCCGTTCCCGGCGTTCCAACCGGGGCTCAGTTCTTGAAGGCTGTGCCAAGATGGTTGAGTTTCGGGAAACCGACGGGACAGGCCGTGCACGACATGCCATAAGGCCAGGAGAATGCCGGACGGGCGTAAGGATTGCGGACCGCAAGAAAGGCCAGTGCGATGAAGAGCCACAGCGCGGTATTCCTTCCATGCACACAACGTCTCCTCGACAAACTTGCGCTTAGAAAAATCCAGTTATACCCCTGCCGAATGCGCGCAATTGTCAAGGAGATGTGAACTTTATGACAGTGCTTTATATCACGGTTCATTGTGACTAACGTCACAGCACGGCATTTGCACGCCTAGCCGATGAAGGCTGACGGGGATCCCGCCACCGTTGAGCCGTCCGACCCTCTTGGTCGTGCCCCTGGATCTCGCCCCCCCGCTGACGAGTCGGGCGACGCTACCTGCGGCAGGGCTATTTACTCCTTTGAGCAGAAGAACTTAAGCTCCTCAACATCGCCAGCAGGCTCGGTTCTTTGGGGGTCCCTGAGCAACGCCAAGTCCGGCTTCCGACAAGGCCATATAACGCGAGAGCGGCGTCTGCAGATTCTGGAAGGGTACTTTAGAGTGGGCGGACGTCGGAGACCGTTATCTCTCTGGCCCGGTTGGCCTTATCATTACGCGGTTAAGGTCCGTTCTCGTTTTCCATCAGCGCGCCAAGCGTTCACGTGGCGCGCACTGGGGACGGAGGCGCAAAACGAATGCAGGTCCTCTTAGTCGATGATTCGGCCGTCTACCGAAAACTGATCGGCGATCATCTCCGAAGCTGGGATTTCGAAGTCACTCTGGCCGAAACCGGCGCGGAGGCATGGCGCGCGCTCGAGCAACCGCAAGCGCCAAAGCTCGTGCTTCTGGATTGGGTACTTCCGGACATGGAGGGCATCGAGCTATGCCAGCGCATCCGCAAGGTCGGCGCCACTGGCCACTACATTTACGTCATCCTGCTCACCAGCAAACAAGGCCGCCAAAATATGCTCGACGCCATGAAGGCGGGAGCCGATGACTACCTCGTCAAGCCCTTTGATGCCCCCGAACTGAAGGCCCGCCTTCTGGTCGGCAAACGTATTCTTAATCTTCAGGACGAACTGGTCACCGCCCGCGAGTCGATGCGCCATGCGGCGACCCACGATACCCTGACCGGTCTGCTGAACCGGGGAGAGATTTTTGCCATGCTCGAGCGGGAACTCGAACGCGCGCGCCGGGAGCACAAGCCACTCTCCGTAATTCTTGCCGACATCGATCACTTCAAACAAGTGAATGATACCTGCGGTCATCTCTTTGGCGATGAAGCTCTGCAGGAGATCGCGAGCCGGTTGCATTCCCGTCTTCGTGTCTACGACGGAGTGGGAAGGTATGGCGGAGAGGAATTTCTGCTGGTGCTGCCCTCCTGTAACCTCGAGGCCGCGTTGCTGCGCGCCAATGAGTTACGGGAGATCCTCGCAGCAACGCCCATTATGCACGGCAACATTGCGCGGTCCATCACGATAAGCATGGGAGTTGCTGTTTCGGAATGCATCGGAGTGAAAGAGGCTGAAACCTTGCTCAGCCGGGCGGATGCCGCCCTGTATTTAGCCAAGGATAACGGTCGGAACCGCGTCGAGCACATGAACGACACTGCTCCCAACGCCTGCGACGGCTGCGCTCATAAGACCGTCTCGCGAAGCCAATAAACCGCCTCGCCCTACCACTCCCCTGATCCCAGAAACTCGTGGATGCTCTTGGCAGCTCTACGCCCCGCGCCCATTGCCAGGATGACAGTCGCGCCGCCGGTCACAATATCGCCACCGGCGAACACGCCGCGACGTGATGTCTTCTGGGTGGTGTCGTCGGCCTGGATGTAACCTTTCTTCGTCGTCGCCAAGCCAGGCGTTGTGGTTTGGATGATCGGATTGGCCGTCGTTCCAATCGCCATGATCGCCACGGCCAGCGGAATTTCGTATTCCGAGCCGGCAATCGGTATCGGGCGGCGTCTGCCGGAGGAATCTGGTTCGCCGAGTTCCATCTTTTGGCAACGCGCCGCTCTGAGCCAGCCTTTGCCATCGTCGAGGAACTCGAGCGGGGCCGCCAGCACCTGGAGTTGAACGCCTTCCTCCTTGGCGTGCTTGACTTCCTCAAGGCGGGCCGGCATTTCGGCCTCACTCCGCCGGTAGAGGATGAACGCATTTCCCGCGCCCAGCCTTAGTGACGAGCGGATCGCATCCAGCGCCGTGTTGCCCCCGCCGATGACTGCCACATTCTTGCCGCGGAAGTCGACCATCGGCTCGTCGAACTTCGGGAACTCGTAAGCATGCATCAGATTGATGCGCGTCAGGAACTCGTTGGCCGAATAAACGCCATTGAGGTGCTCCCCGGGAATGCCCATGAATTGCGGCAATCCGGCGCCTGTGCCGACAAACACAGCGTCGTATCCTTCCTCGTCTATCAGTTCGTCGATCGTGACGGTGCGTCCCACGACCACGTCGGTTTCAAACTCCACGCCCATGGCGCGCATGATATCGACTTGCTCGCGAATGATTTTCTTGGGCAGGCGAAATTCCGGGATGCCATACACCAGCACCCCTCCAATTTCGTGCAGCGCCTCGAAAACATGCACCTCGTGGCCCTTTTGCACCAGGTCGCCGGCGGCCGTCAGGCCAGAGGGACCGCTGCCCACAATGGCAACTTTTTTCCCCGTAGGCGGAGCCTTCACAATCGTCGCCACATCGAAGTGCTGCTGTTCGTAGTCGGCTACAAACCGCTCCAGATAGCCAATACCCAGCGATTCACCCTTGTTGCACAGCAGGCATGCGCCTTCGCAGTGGTCTTCCTGCGGACACACGCGCCCGGTAATGGCCGGCAGCACGTTGTCTTCGCGAATCTTGGCCGCCGCGCCCATGAAATCCCCATCCACGATCAGCTGCACGAACTCCTTGACCTTCACGCCCACCGGACAGTCCTTGGTGCAGCTCGGCTTTGCGCATTCGATACAACGCAGCGCCTCCTGCCGGGCCAGTTCGGCCGAGTAGCCGAGATTGACCTCCGTGAACTGCTTGTTGCGCACTTGCGGAAGCGCTTCGGGCATGTGCTGCCGCGGCATCTTGACGCGTTCTTTGTTCGGGATCGGATTGCTCGACTTCTTGACCGGTGGTTTCGAGGTTGGGGGCGTACTCATTTCTTTCCCTCCAGCGCGCAGGCCGTATCCACTTCGCTCGAAGCCGCGGCTTTCTGTTTTTCGAGTTCGCAATCGCGCTGGTAATTCTCCATGGAACGTTTTTCGGCGTCGCGGTACATCGCATTGCGCTGCACGAGTATGGCGAAATCGACGCGATGCGCGTCAAACTCGGGGCCGTCGACGCAGGCAAACTCGCTTTTGCCTTCCACCAGCACGCGGCAGCCGCCGCACATGCCGGTCCCGTCGATCATGATCGGGTTCAGGCTGACCATCGTTTTGATCCGCTCTTTCCGCGTCATGTCGGCAACCGCCCGCATCATCGGGATCGGCCCGACCGCGAGCACCAGATCGATGCGCGTGCCATTCTCGATGAGTTGGCGCAGTTTGTCGGTGACCAGCCCCTTGTCGGCGTAGCTGCCGTCGTCGGTGGTCACAAAGACCGTGTCGCTCACCTCACGCATCTCGTTTTCGAGAAGTACGAGGTCCCGGTTGCGTCCGCCGATGATTGTGATCACGCGATTGCCTGCGCGCTTCATGGCGGATGCCGTCGGATAGGCCATCGCCGTGCCCACGCCCCCGCCCATCACCACCACGGTCCCGAACTTTTCGATCTCCGATGGCTTGCCCAGCGGACCGACCATGTCGAGGATGCTGTCGCCGGTTTCGAGCGAGTTGAGCAGGTGAGTAGTCTTACCGATGGACTGCACCACAATGTTGACCGTGCCCTTTTCCGGGTCCGACTTCTCGATAGTGAGTGGGATGCGCTCGCCCGTTTCATTAACGCGGATGATCACGAACTGACCCGCCCGCTGCTTGCGCGCGATGCGGGGCGCCTCGATCACGAAACGCTTGATTCCGGGGGCGATGAACTGTGCATTGAGGATCTTGAACACAGAGGTCTCCGTAGAAAAATCCGAGATTATTGTCCCGTGAGGATGTGACAAGGGGATGTGACGGGGATCACGAGGCGAAGTGCGTTGTGAACTCCCAAATAGCCGGTGCGTGCCCCGAATCTCGAACACAGATCGGTCTGCCGGTGCGGGAGAAGTGGTAGGCTTTTCATGAGGTTTGAGGAGATGACGGACCCTTTGCCGCCGGCCGCGGATCGCTGGTTTTCCGGCTCTTCAGGGTGCATCAAGGAATGCGCTCTTGGGGCCGGATTCGATCTCTGCGGCGTGGCGCCGGTCTGCGACTTTAATGAGCTCGAAGCATTTCCCCGCTGGATCGCCGACGGCCGCCACGGCGAGATGCATTACATGGAATCGCGCGACCAGGCGGGAAATCTGAAGCGGACGTCGCTGGCGCGAGTCGCTCCCTGGGCGCGGAGCGTCATTGTTTGTGCCATCAATTACAACACTGCCCATCCGTATTCCACTCAAACCGAAGACACGACGCGCGGCTGGATTTCCCGCTACGCCTGGGGCGGCGAAGATTACCACGATGCCGTGATGCGCAGATTGCGCGTGGTCGAAACGAAACTCCGCGAACTCCTCGATTCTCCTGACCGCCGGCCACCAACCACAGGCCACTGCCTTCAAACTCGCGCCTACGTCGACACCGGTCCGCTCGTCGAGCGTGCGTTTGCCATGCACGCCGGCGTGGGTTGGATTGGCAAGAATACTTGCATCATTAACCAGAAACTGGGGTCGTGGTTGTTTCTGGGAGTGATCCTTACGTCGCTGGACGTCGGTCCGGATCTTCTTTCGGCCGATCTGCCCGCGCCCGATCGCTGCGGAACCTGCACGCGCTGTATCACGGCCTGTCCGACACAAGCGATCACCGCTCCCGGCGAGTTGGACGCCCGCCTGTGTATCTCGTATCTGACCATCGAAAAGCGCGGCGAGATCTCGGAAGGACTGCGGGCGGGCATGGGCCGCCACGTCTTCGGTTGCGATATCTGCCAGGACGTTTGCCCCTGGAACCGCAAGGCGCCGGCGACCAAAGCCACCGAATTCCAGGCGCGCCAGGGGCTCGTGAATCCCCCGCTGGAGCGGCTGGCAGAGATGAATTCTGAGGAATTCCGCGAGACGTTTCGCGGATCGCCGGTGCGGCGAGCCAAGCTCTCGGGCCTGCGCAGGAATGCGGTGATCGCGATGGCCAACAGCGGTGACGAAAAGTTCGTGCCTAGGCTGACCAGGCTAGCGTCAGATCCTGACCCAATCGTCGCCGAACACGCGAAATGGGCTCTGAAGCAACTCCGGCAAGAAGGATGCGAAGGCGATATGTCTCCGGAGACAACGCGTCACGCGCCGTGCTGAACCGCTCGATTGCTAAGGCGCATCGCGAACGAGGAAGTAGGAACGACGAACGACGGACAGCCTACCGCCACATTACAATGCCTCTCATGTTCCAACAAAATCTTCTCCTCGGCAAACGCATCCTCATTACCGGTGGCGGCACAGGCCTCGGCAAAGCCGCGGCCCAAAAATTCCTTGAGCTGGGTGCTGAGGTCTACATTTGCGGGCGCCGCGAAGAAGTTCTGATCGCAACCGAGCGGGAGTTGCGCGAGCGCACCGGCGGCTCTATTCACGCGCGACGCTGCGACGTGCGCGACGCGGCGGCCGTCGAAGAGATGATCGGCGTGATCTGGAAGGACGGACCTCTGGATGCGCTCATGAATAATGCGGCGGGCAATTTTCTGGCGCGTACCGAAGAGCTGTCACTGGGTGCGTTCCAATCCGTGATCGGCATCGTGCTGATGGGATCGCTCCACGCCACGCTGTCCTGCGGCCGGCGTTGGCTCGCCGCCAAACGTCCCGCCGTCGTGCTCAACGTCACCACTACGTATACAACCACCGGCTCGGCCTATGTTGTTCCGTCGGCAGTGGCGAAAGCGGGAGTACAGGCGCTCACGCGCAGCCTCGCGGTCGAGTGGGGCGATCGCGGCATCCGCATGAACGCCATTGCCCCGGGACCCATCCCAACCGAAGGCGCGTTCTCGCGCCTGCTGCCGCGGCCCGAGTTGGAGCAAGCCGCAAAGGACCGCAATCCCATGGGACGCTTCGGAACCACCGAAGAGTTCGCCAACCTAGCAGCCTTTCTGGTGAGCGATGGCTCCGGATACATCAACGGCGAAGTTGTCACCATGGACGGCGGAGAATGGTTGCAAGGCGCCGGCGAGTTCACAGCGCTCGGACGCCAGCTCACAGACGACGAATGGGAACGGATAAAGCCTGGAAAGCCGGGCAAAAGAGCTGAGTAACCGGATCCCGGCAAAGGGCCTGTTCGTTGCGAGATCAAAGTGCCGGAAACGGACGAGCCCGGGGGGTGCGCGTGCGAAAACAATATGCCCGCTGGATGCGAAGCATTTTCTGCATCGTTTGTTTCGGCCTGAGCGCAATGGCGCGTTCCTCAGAATTGAAGCAGACGCCAGTTTCAAGGGCCGATCTTTGCGTCACCGAAGGAGACATCGAAACGGCCGCCGGAGGCTGGCTGTCGGTCAATGTCCCCAAAATGCGTGCTTATCTGAATGTCAGCACACCTCCGTACGTCGAGGTCCACTTCAAATACCTGGGATCGACGGGAAACGAAGCCCGCCTCGGCTCGGGCGAACTGCGGCGCCAGTTCGGCCTGAAGCTGCGGGCGCAGGATGCCTGCAACCTGGTTTATGCGATGTGGCGCATCGAGCCGGAATCCAAGCTGGTCGTTTCCGTAAAAAGCAATCAAGGTGAGCACACCAGCGCCCAGTGCGGCAACCGCGGCTACCGGAATATCAAGCCACGCCGGAGCCGGCCGATTCCCCGCCTGCGCCCGGGGGAGGATCACACTCTCCGTGCTGAAATGAATGGAGCGGAGATGAGAGTGTTTGTTGACAGGGATCTCGTTTGGGAAGGAGATGTCGGGCGCGACGCGCTCGATTTCGATGGCCCCGTCGGGATTCGCTCTGATAACGCCCGGCTGAAGTTTGAATTCCGACGCGCGCAGCCTCTCAAGTCACAATCTTCCGCGTCAGGCTGCAAGCTCAAAGACTCAGACTGAGCGCCGATCCCGGAGCGGATAGGGCCGCACGACTCGGGCCAGCAACCGTTGGAATCGGGGATTCCTTTTGCGCGAGATGCGCAAGCGGAAACACCAAAAGGAAAGTGTACGAACTTGCCGATACAGTATTCACCCTATGGTTTGTCTTCTACAGGATTGCTAGTATCCCGCTAACTGCAGGGGATTCCTTATGCAATCTACGTCCAAGCCAGTGACCGCCAATTGTTGGCGGGACTTATATGTGGCCGCTCTTTTTGAAGCCGACGATAACAAGTTATCGGAACGCATTGCAGAAGCGGAATGGGCACTCGTCCTCCGGGCGCGGGAATTGTTTTATACAACCGGAGATCACATCGAAGAGGAATCCGATTTAAACGATGCCATGTATGCCCTGAACGCCCTGCGTAACACGCATCGAGGTACAAACTCTGCCGCGAAGTACATTTCAAAAGCGGCTTGACCTTTGCACACCCATCAAGACGTAGACATTTAGTATCGTGAGCCGAAGCCGTTCGGGCTCGCGGTGTCGCGTCAATTCAGTCGACCTGTCCGTTTGACCATTTACCGGTTCCCTATTGTGGCTGCTGAAGTTGCTCAAAGTAGGCCAGATTGAGTTGGGTGGCATCGGTTTCGATTGCAAACGCGCGATGGTCGTCGATGACGTAGTAGGTGAATGTGTCTGCGCCGCTTGACGTCACGCCCGCACCCGTGAGGGTGCCGGTCAGGGTTTCGGCCGAACCAGTAGCCACGCCATAGAGCTGAACATTGGGCGTCACTGGTCCAGTCAGCATGTCAAAGTCCGTGAAGCCGGAGACGTTGCCCCCGCGGTCGACGTAGATTTGACCAACCGCGCTCCAGGGAACAGGAACCTCGGACATTGCTTCGGGATGCGGGCTCACGCCATGAGCTGCGGCCAGATAGCCGCTGGGCATGAGCGCAGATCCCTCGGCAGTGGCGGCGTAAAGACCGCTGAACGCCGCGCCCGCGACCTGTTGAAAGCCGTAGCCGGCGGCAACGTCAGACGTGTCCATGAACAGGGTGAATGCGTTGCCATTACCGTCGAGGTAGAGCTGCATGGTTGCGTTATCGAAAGTAGGCCCGCTCAAGCCCGCAACAGTTGCGCGGCCGGTTGCATCCACGAGATAAGTTCCGCCGGAGATGTTGCCGGATAGTTCGTTGACGATGTCGCTGAGGGTGGCATTGCCCGACACGTTATTGGTTGTTGCACTGAAGGAGAACGCGCCGGCAAGCTCAAGGTTTCCGTTGCTATCGACACCGTCGGCGCCGGCTACGTATGTGGAACCGGAAAGACTGGCGTTGCTGAACGCCCCGGTCTTATCGCCCTGGCCACGCGCCATCCCTCCGGTGGTGCCCCCGAGTGTATCGGCGGTCTCGAGTACCTGGATGGTAGCCGCGTCCACGATATAGCCAATCAACACAATCTGTCCGATATTGCCATTAGCCGGATTGAGTGTGAACGCAACGCGTCCGAACGAGTCGGGCGCCGCGGTAACTGAACTGGAAGCGAAGGTCTGGTCCGGCAATACGATCCCTTCTGAGGAATCGTTGAAATCCATTACGCTGCCTGTGCCGGAAATTGATCCCGGGCCGTCGACATTGAGCACTCCGCCGAAGGCCATTGCACCACCGTTGTGATCAATTCCGGTTGCGAAGAATGCGTACCCGCCGGAGGGAGGTGCTTGGCTGGTTTGCAGATCGAGAGTCCCTGTGCTGGTCGCGACCAAATCGTACTCGCCGATGAGGGCGCGCGCACCGGTGACTGCCGTTGCACTCAGGGTTTCAACCCCGTTCACTCCGATGGCAGAGTCCCCGGTATCGAGAACGATTTGCAAATTGCCGTCGGCCGTGCCGCGGATACTGCTGGTTTCAGGGTTAATGGAGTCCGCGAGTGAGTCGTTGTAATCCTCTAAGTTCTGTTCGCCACCGGTGATGAGTCCACCGGAGACGGTGAAAGCGCCCGCAACGTAGTAGTTCGATTCGCCGTTTGCGGCAGTGAAATCGGCCCCACTCAAGTGGAAAACATAGGTGCCGTCGCCGAGGGTGGTAGCGGCCTGCGTGATAGTCACATTCGTAGAAGCGGCTTGAGTGTTATCGGTGACCGAGGTTGCGGTCAGAGTGACAGTCCCACCCGTGGGAATGCTGGCCGGAGCCTGATAGGTGGCGGGGGAACCGCTGGCCACGGGATTCGCGGTGAGGAATGACCCGCATTTGGCGCTCGCGCAGGTGACCGTCCAGTTCACGCCGGCGTTTTGTGAATCGTTAGCAACGTTCGCGGTGAAGGGCGCGGTTGAGTTGACGTTCATGTCGGCCCGCGGCTGCGGACTGATGGTTATGGGCATGTCAGAAATGGCGATGGTGGCGGAGACGGTCTTGGTGCTATCGGCAACGGAGGTGGCAGTAACGGTTACGGCGCTGCCGGCGGGAATAGTAGAAGGGGCAGTGAATCGCGTGGCCGCCGCGCTGCCAGTTGAAACAGGATTAAAGGTTCCGCACTGCGCGCTCCCGCAGGTCACAGTCCAGTTGACTCCGAGGTTGCTTGAATCGTTGGCAACGGTAGCGGCAATGCTTACTTTGTCGCCGGTATTAAGGTAGGAGGGCGGCTGAAAGCTCGCCGTGAAAGAAACGGAAATTGCAGGGGCTGAGACCAAACCGCCGCAGCCAGCCAGCACGGCGATCATGGCGATCGTGAACAGGAGAAAAGTGAGGCGACCGAATGTCATTGAATGCCTCCGTTTCCAGCGTGTTTGGCGTCGCCGTTCTTGCGGCCGGGGACCAGGTTGCGGACGAGGAATCCACGTTCGTTGCGCACCGTCACCAGGCGCCCATTGAAAATCAACTGGCGGGCGAGCAGAACTTTCTTGCCGTGGACGTTTTCCCTGACTCCGATAACCTGTGCTAACTGACCGGCGTGCAACGCCTGCTGGTTCTCTCTGGAAACATAGGGACCGAGGTGGACATCCACGGTTTGTCCATTACTGGAAATGAGCAAGTGCGAGCCGGCGGGACTTCCAGCGCTGGGTTGCGAGACAAAACCCTTCACTGTGCCTGCGACGGTGATCTCTTTGGTGGCGTCGTACGCGAAGCCAATCCCCCGTGCCATACCAGCTTCTGGCAACGTCCCGGCCTGGGCGGCGAAGGAAATAAAAAGCACCCCAGTCGCGAGATAGGCCAGAGTCCAAGCAGTATTCGTTATCCGCCTTCGACTCATTACATGCTCCTTAATGGAAAAACCTGGGGGAGGTTGCATTAACAACTGCAATTGGCGCGCCTTTACGATTCGGCGGTCTGATCTCCAGCAAAAACAGGAGTTTAGAAATCGTACTGCCGTGAGGGCTCATTGTGGAGCTGAACAATAGCTGGAAACGTGTATAAAATCCAGCCACAGCTAAACCAGGGCTGAACGCAGCGAAGGACAATGAGCAAAGATCGATTACAAGGATAGGTGATAAGACAGAGTGGTTCTGTGGTTAGTAATGGTCGGAGACAATCGGCAAGTTACCGTTAGCTACTTATCAGTAAGGTAACTCGCTTCAAGCACTATGCAGCTGCGACAGTTCGCCGGCGACTTTCTCGATAACCTGGAGGAGAGGGTCGGCGTTCGTCTCGAGGTCCAGCGTCGATTTTTCTATGTATGCCGATGCCCCATCCTTCTTTAGTCTCTCTCCATTCTTCTGGTACAACGACGACAGCACCACCACAGGAATCTCCGCGGTCAGGGCGTCCCGCTTTAGTTCCTGCAGTACTCGCGTTCCCTCCAGCATGGGGAGCATTATGTCGAGAAGAATCATGTGCGGAACTGTGGTGCGGGCGGCCTGCAGGCCAGTATGGCCATCCGCGGCGCTTATCACTTCGTGTCCCGAGTTCTGCAACACTTTCTCAATCGTACGTCGTAAGAACAAGCTGTCTTCAATCACGAGAATCTTCATTGTTTACCCACCGCCATCCCGATCGCGCAAGAGCTGTCTTCCTGGCATTCCCGGGTCGGGGAAGAACATTCAAACTGTGCCATGGGCCTCCGCCTCGCAGTTAGTGAGGTGAATCCTTTCGTCGATAACAACCTTCCGATTCTCGGCCGGCAGTTCCGCATGTTCCAGTTTTGCCAGTTCCGCGGCCAGCCACTTCTCGAGCGAGCCAAGATCTTCGTCGGGAACCGAGGAGAACCAGACGCCGGCTCGACCCGTGGCATTGACATTTACGATCTTGCCGGTCACGCGAATCAAGCTCTCGCAGCCTGGGAGTTTGACGAGCAGAAACACCTCGCTATGTAAGGGCACCGGCTTCCTGAAATGAAGGGCCAAACCGCTTATGCTCACATCGCTGACCCGAGCCTCGAACGTTCCTAGATCTGCGACTCCGACGGAGACGCGGATGTCAACTGAAACTCGTGCAGACCGCCGCCGCTGTTGCAGCATGGTTCCGTATGCAGCCCGCATGCAACGTCGGGCATGGTCCAGGTCGACTGGCTTGTGGATCATGAAATTCGCTCCCACCAGGAGAGCATGCGTTTCCGAGTCCTGATCGACCATCGCTACAATGGTCGAATTGCTGTTGGCCGACGACTTGCGAGTATTCCGCACGATCCGGCCCGGGTCTGTTCCGTTCCAATCCACAAGAACCATGTCCAGCCGCCGGTGACTTACTGTGTCAAGGGCCGATGCAAGGTCCGAAGACACCTCGGTCTCGATCGCAAAACTCTTCAGAATCTCTCCCATGACGCTAATAAGCTCTGTATTACTGGTGAAAAGTAGACCATCTAATCTGAATTGCTCATTCATAAGAATTGCCATCGACCATCGCAAACAGGATGGTCCCACGATTAAATTCGCAAGACGAGGGCCAGATCGAAATGTGGCCCGAACCCGTTCGTAATCTCCTACTTGGACGTCCGAGATGTCTATTCCCAATCTTGCCGGTGTCTGGATGCTGGACTTTTGTCTGGTTCGGAGACATCAAGGCTGCCGGCAATTGGCTGGAAATGCGTGAACCAGCAGGAACATGAGTGCCCACCGGCAATCGATCAGCAGGCAAAGGGCGATGGATCAGTGGGCCGTAAGTGTATGTGTGAATACAGGATCAACGCTTAACCGGGGGCCGGACCTGATGATTGATTGCCAACCCGGCGCCATATATGGAGACCAAAATGCAGTGACAGCCTGTTGCAAATCGTCGGTCCCCCCGCCGGCACATAAGGATCGCGAACATGACGCCGGACATGGCTTTTGAGTGCTTGCTCGTTTCCCAGGATTCGGGCGTTGTGAGCATCATGAACAAACTGCTGTCAGATCTGGCTATTTCCACCAGCGTCTGTCCTACTCCGGCCAGGGCCTTTGACCGCCTGCTGGAAGGTGGCACGGACCTGGTCATTATGGACTGGCAGAATGGCTCTACCGAACTCTTGCAGCACATTACGCGTTCTGGAGGATTGCGGAAACCGGCAGTCATGGTTGTTTCCGACATACCGAATGCGGTGTCTGGGACTCATTCACTTCTTCATAAGCCGATCACCGAGCAGTCCGGCGTGCAGTCGCTGAAGAAGGTGTATTCCAAGTTGCTGCAGGACTATCGGCAACACAAGCGGTGCGTCTTAAGGAGTTCGTTGATCGCCAAGAACCAGTACGGTCGCGCCGTGCCGATTACGGTTACGGATGTCGGCGAGGGCGGCTTGGGACTTAACACTGAGGAGTTCCTTTCACGCGGAGACCTTTTGTCATTTGTCATGCTACTGCCTGGTTCGGACCTGCCGATTGATGTGGAGGCCAGGGTCCTTTGGATGCGGCAGTACGGCGCGGCCGGATGTGAATTCACAAGCATTCCGCAAGCTGATCGCGGCCGCCTGCACGATTGGCTGGAGCAGAAGGGCCAAGTCAAGAAACCATTGGTCGAGTTGTGGGGCGATTGACGGGTTTGCAGACGATCCCAACAGGAAATCGCAAAAACTAACCGACAGTGAACAGGCAACTTCCAGTCTCGAAGTCTACGGATCCCATCCGGCGCATGCGGCAGGTGGAAGGCCGCGAGTGGTGGCTCTGGGGATTCGCCGTCGCGGTCACCCTGGTTCTGACCTTCGGCATTCTTTCCTTAACTTTTCCGGGCTTTCACTTACCGACCGACGGAATTTACACGCTCACCCTGAAGGAGTGGGTGCGGGCGCTGGTTGCGTTGGTCCTGCTCTTCGACATTTACACGATCTATCAACACTTACTGCTGCAGCGTGTGCGACACCAGCTTGCGGAAAGCGGCAAACTCTTTCGACTGATCACCGAGAATGCCGAGGACATGATCGCAGTTGTGGACATGAACGGGCACCGTCGCTACAACAGTCCTGCCTACCAGAGGGTCCTCGGATACAGCCCCGAGGAACTGGCGGCGACCTCCGCCAACGACCAGATCCACCCAGACGACCGCGCGCGGGTAGTGCAGGCAGCCGAGAAAGCCCGGGCCACAGGCGCGGGAGAACGCCTGGAGTACCGCATCCGCCACCACGATGGGTCGTGGCGGGTGCTCGAATCCACCGCCAGCGCGATTCCTGGCCCGAACGGCGAAATCGAAGGCTTGGTGGTCGTGAACCGCGATATCACGGATCGCAAACGCGCAGAAGACCTGCTCGTCCACAACGCGTTTCATGACGGGCTCACCGATCTTCCAAACCGCGCCCTGTTTCTGGACCGTCTGGAACGGACGATCGCCATCGGACGGCGCCATGCCGACTTTAAGTTCGCAGTTCTGTTTATTGATATCGACGGATTCAAGGTTATTAATGACAGTCTCGGGCACGCCGCCGGCGACGCCCTTCTGGTCCAGATTGCGCAGCGGCTGAGCGCGTGCCTACGCCGGGTCGACACAATTTCCCGATCGAGAATTGCCAGCAGGGCCGAGCCCCCCGCGGGCGAGAACACCCTCGCTCGTCCGGGCGGCGACGAATTCGCCGTCCTCGCCGAGGATCTTCGTGACCCGAGCGACGCCATCCGTGTAGCCGAGCGCATTCAGGAGAAGCTCGCCGCTCCCTTTGCTCTCGGTTCTCACAAGGTTGGTATCACAGCGAGTATTGGAATCGTGTTTCGGGGGCATGTGGGCAACGAGGCTCCCGAAGAATTGCTCCGCGACGCCGAGATCGCGATGTACCGCGCCAAACATACCGGGAAAGCTCGCTGCGAGGTCTTTGACAATGCGATGCACGCGAGTGCTCTCAAGCGTTTGCAACTCGAAACAGATATGCGCAGAGCCCTCGAATTGGGTGAATTTCTCGTGTATTACCAGCCGATTGTATCGCTGCGCGACCGGCGAATCGTGGGCTTTGAAGCCCTGACCCGGTGGCAGCGCCCGCAGGGGATGGTCATGCCGGGCGAGTTCATCAACGTCGCAAATGAGACCGGCGTCATCCTCTCTATCAATCAGCAGCTGATGATGGACGCCTTCCGGCAGTTGCGGCGCTGGCAGGAGTTGTTCCCCTCCGATCCTCCTTTGGCCATGAGCGTTAACATCAGCCCGAAGCAGTTTCAGGAACCGGACCTCAGTGCGCAGATCGGCCAAATTCTTAAGCAAAGTGGTGTCAATCCAAACTGTGTGAACCTGGAAATCACCGAGACCATCGCCATGGCGGATGCTCAAAGATCTGAAGTTGTGCTTAAGGACCTGAAGGCGTTGGGCCTCCACTTGGAGATAGACGACTTCGGAACCGGTTACTCCTCCCTCAGCCGGTTGCAGCGCTTCCCCGTAGACACTCTGAAAATTGACCGGGCGTTCATTTCGCGCATGGACAGTGACCTCGAGACCCACGAAATCGTACGCATCATCGTCATGCTGGCCCAGAATCTGGGTCTGAAAGTCGTGGCCGAAGGCGTTGAAACCGAAGAGCAGGTGGAGATGCTTCGGCACGTTAGCTGCGAACTGGCGCAGGGCTACCTCTTCTCGAAACCCGCCACCCCACAGGCCATCGAGATGCTCCTTGAGTCTACCCGGAACCAGGCTGCGCCCGGCTGTCGGGCTAAGACAGCTGCGTGGGGCTCCGGATAATCGGCGACTGGCGCGATGTTCTGATCAGCGTTGGCGGTTGAATGCGCCGAAATCGAAGGGAACTTTTGGCATGCAAGTACTGGTTGTGGAAGATTCACCAGTTTACCGACAGCTCCTGAGTTCCAATCTGCAGGAATGGGGCTTTCCATTCCTGATGGCAACTGGCGGGTCCGAGGCCTGGGCCATT
This sequence comes from uncultured Acidobacteriaceae bacterium, assembly GCA_963791085.1. Taxonomy (GTDB): domain Bacteria; phylum Acidobacteriota; class Terriglobia; order Terriglobales; family Acidobacteriaceae; genus Acidiflorens. Next base: position 1,295,306 of record CAWBQG010000002.1, read on the forward strand.
TTGCAGCGCCCGGACTGCCCCAAGCTGATTCTCCTGGATTGGGTATTGCCGGACATTGACGGGGTCGAACTTTGCCGCAGAATCCGCCATGCGGATTCAGGGAGTTCGTATACGTACGTGATTCTGCTGACTGGAAAAGATAGCAAGGCAGACTTGTTAGCGGGGATGGCAGCCGGCGCTGACGATTATCTGGTTAAGCCTTTTGATCAGCTGGAATTGCAAGCTCGTCTCCTGGTGGGCAAGCGCATCGTCGAGTTGCAGGATGAACTTGTGTCGGCAAGGGAATCCATGCGTTACGCCGCAACCCACGATTCTTTGACCGGCTTGCTCAATCGAGGCGAAGTCTTCAGCTCGCTCCGTCGCGAACTCGACCGGGCAAGAAGAAGCCACAAGCCCGTCAGCATCATCCTGGCGGATGTTGACCACTTCAAAGCGGTGAACGACACACTGGGTCATCCCTTTGGAGATGACGCGCTGAAAGAAATCGCAAGACGATTTCGGGCGAAGCTGCGTCTCTACGACAGTTTGGGAAGATACGGCGGCGAGGAATTCCTTATGGTTTTGCCCGATTGCGATTTGATGGCGGCTCTTATCAGAGCCGACGAACTGCGCACCCATGTCGGCAGCGAGCCGATGGTCTTCTCCAGACTGTCGAGAACCATCACCGTCAGCATGGGAGTGGCCGTTTCCACCGACCACGAGACTGGAGGCATTACCGCGCTCCTCTGTCAGGCCGACCGAAATCTCTATGCCGCTAAACGGGACGGCAGAGACCGCGTCATCCATGCATGAGAAACGAACCGCCCCGCGGCCTCTCCGTTGAGAATACAACCGGCGCGAGCCGAAGGCGGTGTTTCGCGGCGGCGGTCGTGGACCCTCGGCTCAGGAAGATGCAAAATCGCTCGCCGCAACCATTCGTTTCAGACCAGCCGGGCGACCTCCGGAAAGACCTGAAATGGCAGGGCTTACCGGTCCCCCTGTCCATCTCTGCCATACCCACTTGCGCCCGCAAGGGTTTCAAATAGCCGGCCGCCAATTACCTTCGTAAGCCAGCCGTGATCTATGTCACACGACCGTGTGATTGTCTGTGCAACTCTAATGCCATGGCTTGTCGCTGTCCCGAGTGATGGGACCTTTATGTCCAGATGGTCGTCTACCTTTCGCGCGCTTGGATTTGCAGGGGTTGGCCTCATTCTGTCCACCGTAGGCGAATTGCTGAAGCACGTCTTTCTTCCCAATATTTCCATCTGGCAATCGCACGCGTCTACCATTGCGTTCTGCACTTTCCTGGCTTTTTTCCTGAGCCGATGGGTTATCCGGCGCGAACAGGGCTTTCTCGATACGATCAAAGCGCACGAGGATTTCTCTGATACGGTCATCCAGCAGTTGCCCGCGTTGCTCTGCATACTCCGGCCCGATGGCAGTCTCCTGCGATGGAATCCGCAAGTCGAAACCAAGCTGGGCTATTCCAGACACACGCTATCGAAAATCAATATCTTGGATGCCCTCAGGGAAGAGGATCGTGAGCAGGCCAGACAAAAACTGGAAGCTGTCGTCAATCTGAACGTGGCCGAAACCGACGGGTACCTGTTACACCGCGACGGCACAAAGATTCCCCTTTCTTTCACGGGTAAGAGCATAGTTTTTCGGGGGGAGCCTTGCATCCTCGGAATTGCCGTCGAGATCTCGGAAAAAAAGAGGGTGCGTGACCAGTTGCGGTTACAGGCGGCAGCTCTGCGAGCGGCTGCCAACGGAATTGTAATAACCGGCCGTGACGGAAACATCGAATGGGTGAACCCGGCCTTTACCGCGATGACCGGCTTCACCAGGGAAGAGGTCATCGGCAAGAATCCACGGCTGCTTAAGTCTGGAAGGCACGGCAAGGAGTTCTACGACAATTTGTGGTCAACCATTTCCTCCGGCAAGGTTTGGCGCGGAGAGATGGCCAACTGCCGCAAAGACGGAACGCAGTACACCGAGGAAATGACGATTACGCCAGTCTCCTCAAGACATGGCCAGATTACCCATTACATAGCCATCAAGCAGGACATCAGTGCCCGGAAATTGGCCGAGGATGCGCTCCGGCGTGCCGAAGAGAGGTTCAGGGAAATCTTCGATCAGGCCGTTACGGGAATTTTTCAAAGCTCGCCGCAAGGCCATTTCCTCATGATGAACCCTGCGATGGCAAGGATGCTTCGCCAAAGCTCTCCGGCGCAGGCCCTTGCCGAAATCAACGACATTGGTGTTCTCTATGGAGACCGTGCCAAGCGGCGGGAGCTTCTGGCGCGTCTTGAGGCCAACGGCACCTTGCATTTCGAGCATGAGTTTTCTGGTAAAGATGGGACAGCACTCTGGCTCTCGCTGAATCTGCGGTGCATCTACAACGACGACGGATCCGTCGCCTATTACGAAGGCACGGCTGAGGACATCACCACGCGCATGCAGGCAGAGAAGGCGCTGCAGGAGAGCGAAGAGCGCTTAAGACTCTTTGTCGAGCACGCACCGGTGGCACTGGCAATGTTTGATCGCGAGATGCGTTACCTCAGCGTAAGCCGGCGTTGGCTGGCCAACCATGGCCTGGACCGCGACTTGCATGGCGTTTCGCACTATGACGTTTTCCCGAGCGTCCCCGAACGGTGGAAGCAAGCCCATCGCCGTGGACTGGCTGGCGAGGTTGTGGGGGAGGATGAGGACCGCGTCGAACTTGCCAACGGCAGCGTCCAGTGGACGCGCTGGGTAGTACGGCCGTGGTATGAGACGGCGCGGAAGGTCGGCGGCATCGTACTTTTCACCGAAGACATTACCGAACGGAAACGTTTGGAAAGCGAACTTCAGCAAGCCCAGAAAATGGAAGCTGTTGGGCGGTTGGCCGGAGGCGTAGCCCACGATTTCAACAACATGCTTGGCGTTATCACGGGATACAGTGACCTGCTGAAGTTGCGGACTGACCTCGATGAGAAAGCCGTTCACCAGATTGAACAAATCCACACGGCGGCGACCAAAGCCGCTTCGGTCACTCAACAACTTTTGGCTTTCAGTCGCAAACAGATCATCCAGCCCCGAATCCTCGACCTCAACGAGGTCGTCAGCAAACTCAGCAACATGGTGCGGCGCCTGGTCGGAGACGACATCGTACTGACCGTCAGCCTGTTGTGCCCCGAGGCCCGCGTGAACGCGGATGCCAGTCAAATCGATCAGATCATCATGAATTTGGCGGTCAATGCACGCGATGCCATGCCGACCGGTGGCAAGCTGATGATTGAGACTGACATGTGCGAGCTTGACGAATCTCACGCATTCGATCGGGAACACGTTCGCCCCGGTCGCTACGTGCGGCTAACCGTCTCCGATACCGGGTGCGGCATGGATCGAGAAACGATGTCGCATCTATTCGAGCCGTTTTTCACTACCAAGGAGTTGGGGCGAGGCACAGGCCTAGGGCTCTCGATTGTTTACGGCATCGTCAAGCAGTCCGAAGGATATATCCGGGCGCACAGCGAGCCAGGCAGCGGGACGTCGTTCGAGATTCATCTCCCGCTGGTTGAAGCTGCGGCAGAACCGGTCGTGCCCGCCAGGACGGACGAGGTCCCGACTGGATCGGAAATCATTCTCCTTGTGGAAGACGATGATGCCATGCGAAATCTGACCACCCGCTGTCTGGAGACGGGTGGGTACACCGTCCTGAGCGCGCAGGATGGTGAATCTGCGCTGCGCGCAGTCCGCGAACGGGAAGGCCCGATTCATTTGCTGCTGACCGACGTGGTCATGTGCGGCATCAGCGGCCACGAATTAGCCAGGAGCCTTTTGCTGGTGCGGCCCTCGACGCGTGTGCTCTATATGTCCGGCTACACCGCCGACCTCATTGCGCAGCGCGGCGTGCTTGAGCCTCAAGTCGCGCTTTTGGAAAAGCCTTTCACCAGAGAAGTGTTGCTCAGGAAGGTGAGAACGGTGCTGGACGATGGGCGTCTCGCCCATCCTGCCGCAGCGTTCTGAGCACGCTCGCCTGGCCTGCGCCGCTCGTTGCACACAGCCGCTATCCGCTCGCGTCTGCTTTCTTCGCGTCCGCCAGAAACTGGTAGATCGTGGCCCGCGAGATTCCGAGAACCTCCGCTGCCTGAGATTTGTTCCCGCCGACATGTTCCAGAACGCGCAGCACGTGTCGCCTTTGCATCTCGTGCAGCGGAAGCAGAGCGTCATCCGGCTTGGTGGTCGATCCCGGCTGGGCCAGGATTCGTTCCGGCAGATTGCGGATATCGATCAACGATCCGTCAACCATCATGCAGGCATTGCCGATGACATTCTCGAGTTCACGGATGTTGCCGGGCCACGAGTACATCGCCATGCGGTTTTGTGCGCGCCGCGTAATACCCGTCACCGGTTTTTTGTACTCAGCGGAGAACTTCGCCAGAAAGTGCCTCTGCAAAAGCGGCAGATCTTCTCGACGGTCGGTCAAGCGCGGCAGCGCAACCTCTACCATCCCCAATCGATAATAAACATCCTCACGAAACTTTCCTTCATCCACCAGCGAGCGGAGATTGCGGTTGGTGGCAGCGATTACGCGGACATCGACCGTTCTAGGGATGGGTGAGCCGACCCTCTGTATTTCATTGTTCTGCAAGACACGGAGGAGCTTGCCCTGAGCGGCTAACGGGAGTTCGCCGACCTCATCCAGGAACACAGTTCCGCGATTGGCGAACTCGAAAACGCCAAGCTTATCTTGCGAAGCACCGGTAAATGCGCCCCGGACGTAGCCGAACAACTCACTTTCGATCAGGGTTTCCACAATTGCCGAACAGTTGCAAATTGCAAACGGGCCCGCTGCCACAGGGCTTAGCCGGTGCAACGCGCGGGCCACTAGTTCTTTCCCCGTGCCCGTTGGTCCGCTCACCAGCACATTGCGGAAGTGGGGCGCCACCCTCCGAATTCTCGCGAACACATCGAGCATGAGGGGACTCCGCCCCACGATCCCCTCAAATTGACAAGCACTGAGGAGTTCCTGGTCAAGTTCGAGCGTTCTTCGTCGGGTATCGGCCTCGGACAGTAATCGCGAAATCCGGCGCTGTAGTTTCTCGGCAGTAACCGGTTTATTGAGATAGTCGCATGCCCCTTTTTGGATGGCCTCGACTGCCGACTCAGTGGAATAATACCCGGTCAACAATATCACTTCGACCCCGGGATCTTCGGCCAGTATCCGGTCGAGCATTTCCAAGCCGTGAACTCCCGGCATCATGAGATCGAGCAGAACAATTTGCGGTCGAATTTGCTTGAAAATCTCCAAGCCGAGAGCGTGGTCGCTGGCAGTGAAGACTTGTAGCCCTTGGTGAGCTAGAGCATCCTTCACGAACTCCAGGCTCTGCGGCTCGTCATCAATTGCTAAAATCTTGGGACCTTCGTGTTCACCCATAAGATAAGTGCGACCTTGGTCGGGTGATCCACAAGCATCGCAGTACGCTCTACTTTGGCCCCAACCCAAAGGTGCAATTTTTGGAGCAAGCCTATCAGAGTCGATTGGCGCTGTCACCTTACTCTCTGTAGACCGTCGCACAGTCCGGCTGAATTAACGCAATACAATAAATCGTGTCTGGTGTAGCCCGCCTTTCCGCTTCAAAGCGTCTGCCTGTGGAATCACTGGATCGCAGGTCGAGATTCTTCCGGAATGTGCGGACGCAAAAAATCGATTTCGGCCGTGCGCCCCGGAACGCTCACGGACTCGCCTCACACGGACGCGGGTGGTAGGCCCGGCAGGACTCGAACCTGCAACCCTCGGATTAGAAATCCGATGCTCTTTCCACTTGAGCTACGGGCCCATGTATGAGGACAGTATAATTCAACCCCTTCACAAGACAGGTAGTTAGAGACAGCGCAGCAGCGTTGAGATGCAGACTGGATGGCGCCTCTTCTCCTGGTGCCGTGGGCCGCAATCCTTTGTGACGGGCTGGCGCGGAACGGCTTGGAGTTTTGCGAACTTCCGGAGCCGCGAGCAGCGGTTGCTCGTCACTGAGGAGCGGGATTCTGATTGAGTTCGTTACTCGCTGGGTGTAAATCGAACTTCGACCAGTTCGTGAGATTCGCGGGAGGTCGGCTCCCATTTCCATTGACGAATCGTGTTGGCGGCAGCCTGGGCCAGGACCGGATGACCGCCCTTGATGTCCACCGCTTTCACGCTGCCATCCGGAGCCACCAGCGCGTCGATCTTGACGACACCAGCTAGCGCCATTGTCCGGGCTAATGTGGGATAGGCGGGAGGCGCGCTGTTCAAAATTCTACGCTTGATGGGTGCGTCTTTTTGGCCTGCTGACAACACGCTCGACAACAAAAGCCCCGCCAGGAAAAGAATAATTAAAGACCAATGCTGAAATGAGAAACTGGACTCGGCGTGCTCGCTCGTATCCATACAATACGAGTGTAATTGGTCAAAAATTTCCTCTGAAGAGTACGACAGTAACCTGAAGGGTCCTGTAGCCAGAACTGGCCTGGCGTCAATCTTTCAGCGGCACCATCACCTGGTCGCCACGACAAAACGTCGCTACAGTCAGCGGGAAGCCGTCTGCCTGGGGCACTTTCATGACCGGTCCGTAGCAATACACCGCATGGCCGTTCGCCGCAAAATACCAGCGTCCGCCCTTCCGTTGCGCAGGTCGCTCGGTCGGGTTAGCGGAGAGCTTTGCCGGCGGTTGTAACTGGGGAACGGAAAACGACAGAAACAAGGCTAGGGCCAGGGCCTTCATGACTAGGGTCTCACTTTCAACGCGGCCACCTACCGCGGGCCACATTGTCACGCAATCTTCTTTCTACCTCTCCAACTCTACTTGCGGCGCTTCGCCGTCAGGTTGCAATTCGCTAGATGATTCTTGTCGACCGCCGAACGTCTTCCAAATCCGATTCAGGTCGGCCGGGAGGTTCTTTCGACGTGTGCGACGGCTTGCCCGCTCGCTTCCCGTCTTTTCCGGGGCTTTTCCCGCTCGTGGAATTTTTTTGTTGATTTGCCGGATCTGACTGGCCGGCGCCGGCTGGCGCTTTCTGCCGCATGCGCAGGCTCTCGTCGTGCGCAAGCTTGCCTTTCAGGGCAGCCAGCTGGTTGCTGTCGCTCAACATCTCGCGGATGAGGGAGCGCTGCGATTCGATCGTCCGTCCTTGTTCGACGACCAGCAGAGTCAGAATCGCGTAAGAAAACACGAACAGCACGACCAGAATCGGGAGCGATCCAGTCGAACGGCTCGATTTCTGGATGGCTTTGCACTCGGCGCTGTAGACAACAGTCAAGGTTTCGCCCTCGATACGCGCCCCAGTACATCGAGGTTCATCAACTCTAGTGCACACTGAAATCCATACGGGAGTGCGGTGCTATGTAGTTGCTGCATATGAAGTTAGGACGATCGGGCGGGGTACGGACCAGCCCCCGGGTGAAAGCATCTGCACTTTATGCGTAACAGTCAGTGGGTGGCAAGCAGGCTACCCGGGCTGCGGTCCGGCCTGGGGCGTGCCTTCCAGTTTGGCGAGCAGCGTGGGCGGGGTCGTAACAAGGTGCTGGATTCCGACATACTGGCCGCGGACACGAGCCCAGCGGGCGGAATGCGGCCGTACGTCGACGTGGAGAAAGCTGCTGTCGTAGACCCCGATCCCACCACAGAAGAACATGGGAACCTGAAGCGCCAGTTCGTACATTTGCTGCAACGAAAGGCCGGGGATGGACACGTCCGCCGCCATGCCGCGCGTATGTTCGCTGCCGTTGACCCCGCCCACCTGCTCGTTATGGGCGGGGCAGCGATACCCGTCGTGAACGACCACGGGCCTCCCGGCGAGCGCGCGCAGACGCTCCAGAGCCACGATCAGCACGTCTTCGATCTTCAGTTCGCCGCAGCAGTGGCAGGCAAACTCTGACTGCGAAAAATGCGCGCTCAAATCGCCCACTGCTCATCACCTCGACAGAGGATCATCAGACAGCGCACGGCTATTGGCTGTGAGCCCCATCACTTTGAATTTGGTCGGTTTTCTGTGGAGAGCGTCAAGGCGCGTTCAGGCGCTCGCCGCGAAACCGCGCCCCTTCAAGACCGTTTAGGCCAAAAACAATAAAACGCCAGCGTCGTTTCGCCAGCTACAAGTAAAACGGCCGGACCCTGCAGGTTCTCAGGGTCCGGCGCATTCGTAGTTTTTTCCGTTACCACCACATTACGGTGTTGCTGGCGTCGCGACGAAGCCGTAGTTGTTCGGGTTCGTTCCCCAGAAGCCAACCAGCACTCCATCATCGTTGATGCCGTTAACCACCGTCGTGCCGATGCCCAGAGGATCGTCGATCGTTTCGAAGGAGTGCGAGCTTACCGTGTAGACGAACCCATGGCCGTTGCCGGAGGTATCCGTATAGGACCCCACCACCTGGCCTTTGTTATTCAAACCCAGAGCCGCCGTCGTTCCCTTGCCGTGCGGGTCGTCGAATTGGGTGAATTGCCCCTGAATCAGCAGCCAGCCGTGCATCTTGTTCTTGGTGTCAATCGTGAATCCGCAAACCTCGCCTGAATCATTGATGCCAGTGGCCTGCGCGCTGGTCGAGTTCGGAATCGTAATCACCTCAAACACGCCGCCCAACTCGTTATAGATGTATGGGACATCCGGCACTCCACTCGCACTTGTGCTGTAGTATCCGGCCGCCTGGCTGTAGTTGTTCTGGCTAAGCAGTTGGTTGAAGGGGGTCCCCGGGTAGTTCACGCTCGTGAACTTTCCAAGTCGATCCGTAAATCCTTCCGTCACCCCACTGCTGCTCACGTAGAAGCCTGACGTCTCGCCGCCGGTGTTGATCCCGATTACCTGGGTTTGCATCGAACTGGAGAAGTTTTCGGTGGTGAACTTCGCCGTCTTCACATCGTACGTAAATCCCTGGTTGGCGGTGAAGTTGTGGTAGCCGGCGACGATCCCGCTGTCGTTAATTCCCAGCAACTGCGTGAACGTGTCGTCGGGGTAGTTCACCGCTTGAAAGTTGTAATTGGTTTGGGCGAAAGCCGAGGTCATGCAAAGCAGGACGGCAAGGCTCAGTGTGATGGCGAAGTGTTTCCGTTTCATGGTGATTCCTCTCTTAAATTGATCTCAAAGGATCAGAAATTGGTGTTGCTCGGCCGGACCCCGGTGAATTTCACAGAGCCCGTCCCTCTGGTCGGACTCCCGCGCAACCCTGGCAGCGGGCGTTATAATCTCTGACCAAAGTCAGTTACCCGTTTCCGCCGCCAAAATCGTCGCTCAACTTGTAAAGCGCCATCGCGGGCCGAATTCCCTCATGGCCGTCAATAAATGTTTTTGGCAGGTGTGCGGAGAGCCATCCACGCCTGCTCCGGTGACTTCATCAAGGGGAGGAAATCGAGATGAACCCTGACCGCCAGTTCGTCACGCAACTGTTGCAGCAGTGGGGCAGCGGCGACAAAGAGGCGTTGGACCAGTTAATGCCGGTCGTTTATGACCAGCTGCATAAACTGGCCTTGAACTGCCTGCGGTCGGAGCGCCGGGATCACACGCTGCGTGCCACTGCGCTCGTGAACGAAGCCTATTTGCGGCTGGTGGAGGCCGACGTCACCTTCCAGGATCGCGTGCACTTCTGCGCTGTGTCTGCTCGAATCCTGCGCCGCATCCTGGTCGACTACGCCCGCTCCCAGAACCGCCAGAAGCGCGGAGGCGAGTTCGATAAGATTCCCCTGGACGACGCCATCCTCGTCGGCCCCCAGGCCGACCGTGGCATCATTGAACTCGACGAGGCGATGCAGCGGCTCGCCGAGCACGACCGTCGTAAAAGCGAACTAGTTGAATTGCTGTTCTTTGGCGGCCTCACTTACGATGAAGCTGCCGAGGCCCTGAAAATCTCTCCTGCCACTGTGCACCGCGAACTGACCCTCGCCAAAGCCTGGCTTCATCGCGAATTGGGGCATGGCGCGGCGTAAGCGGGCCTTCCTCCGTGAACCCTGTACCCTGTGGTGCGGGCTTTTTGTGGAAGTTGAATGGACCTGCTCGCACGCAAGAATCCACGGCGTGCGACTTTTGACTCCGCCGCGCATCTCATCTCCGGAGACCGAATATGACCGAGAAGATAGCCGACAAGGCCCCGAGCATCCAAAAGCCCGACGAGGAGTGGCGCAAGCAGCTGACCCCAGAGCAGTACCAGGTAGCGCGCCAGTGCGGTACCGAGCCCGCCTTCACCGGCCAGTACTGGAACAAACACGACGACGGTGCCTACCACTGCGTTTGTTGCGGCGCCCTGTTGTTTGGATCGGGGACAAAATTTGATTCTGGGACGGGCTGGCCGAGTTTCTATGACGCAGCTGATAAGAAGAACATCATCGAGCACACGGATCGCAGCTACGGCATGACGCGAACCGAGGTGCGTTGCGCGCATTGTGACGCGCATCTCGGACACTTGTTCCCCGACGGCCCGCGTCCAACCGGCATGCGCTATTGCATCAACTCCGCCGCCCTGGATTTCAAACCGAAGAAGTAACTCTGGCGATCAGCTATCGCGTCTCGATTTTGCGTTCAAGCTTGAGCGGAGTCTTATCTTCATTTGCACCCTGTTTGTTAGCGTAGAGAGATCTTGGGTACCGCCGTTTGCATTGCCGTGGAAGGGCGGTCCTTCAGGGCCGCGTAGGCGACGCAATCCGTGTGGGCTTTGGCCCGGTGATCGCTTTTGGAGTCCATTGCCTCCGTAGCCCGCGCTTAGAGGCAGTGCAATCGCACCAAAAAACACAGGGACGGGAAATGATCCCGTCCCTTTCGTCGGTTGCCGAATCGTCGGTTAACGAATTCGATACCGAAACTTATGCGCCTGCGGTCATCGTCTTCGTCGTTTCCGCGGCGTGATTCTGCTGGCTCTGCTGATTCTGTTCCTTCTGCGTCTTTTGATCTTTCTTCTCAGGGTTGCGCACTTCGACTCCGCCCTTAAGAATCGCGCCTTCTTCCACGCTGATCCGATGCGTAATCACATCGCCGGCGAGGAGACCTTCGTTGCGGATATCGAGCCGGTCGGTGCAATCCACGTTGCCCTGCACCTTGCCCATGATCACAACCTCGTTCGCGGTAATGTTCGCCGCGACCGTGCCATTGCGCCCGATCGTGACCCGATTGCCCGGGAAGTTGATCGTGCCTTCCACCCGTCCGTCGATGAAAAGAGATTCCGACCCGCTCACTTCGCCCTTGATGACCAGGGATCGGCCGATCGTGGCCTGCTCCAGCGGCGCGCTAGCCGGCTTCACCGGAGTGTAAGTGTTGGCGGGCGCCGCAGCTGGCGTGTACTTGGATTCTGGAGACTGCAACATTGAGTATCCTCACTTGAGTTCCGCCGCCGGAGAGGGAGAGCAGCTCTCCGGCCGCGGTCGATGGGCTTCTTACCAACGAGAAGAGAGTCGCACGAAAGGCCGTGTTACGGCCAGATTACCGAAGTACCGGACCGTCGGCGGCACTCAATCGGTCGTTTGATCCTGCTCCATTTTGATTTCCGGCCAAGGCTGGTTACGCGCCAGTAAGCTGATGCGCCAGTCGGAAAGCGACGTTCAAATGCGATTGCAAACCGGGGTTGCCTCAACTATCGTGGGCGTTGTTGTGTGTCGAGATTCGCGCTGGATTTCCTCAAAGGCTGCTGAAAAACGCGGCCAACGCAGGAAAAGGGAAGGGCACGACCTCGGTCGTGCCGCTAAACCGCTGAAAATGGGCTTCCGCTTTAGCGCTTGGGGGCGCCTTTAGCGAGCGGAAATATTTCCGCTGGGTGCGCGGAGATCGACGAGGCTGCCCGCCTCGATCGAGCCGAAGCGAAGAAGGAGTCGTGCTTTCGCATGAAGAAAAATGTCTGGAGAGCGGTGATCGAGGTTGGCTTTATCATCTTCCTCTTTTATTCCAATCTCTTGATGGGCGAATTTGAACGCTCAGGGATGGGGCGGAGGCGCGGTATAGTTTGGGCAATCGGCGACATTCTGACTGCCTCCAATCTTGAAATTGCCGCCATCGCCGCTCTCACCGCTTATGTATTTTTTGAGTTCCTGCGAAGGAAATTTTAGGCCAACCTTGGCCGCAGGGACGTGAGCGCATCAGATGTTGCCGCTGTTGCTCCCGTTGACCCGGTGCGCAGTCAGGGCAGTGGCTCACTTCCTCTCAAATTGAGCCATCACCGCAGTCACGCTTCTATTGACACCGACCTCGTTCGGGGATATCGTTCGATCCCAGATTTTGGGCGGATGATCCGATCTGCTCCCGCGCAGGGCCGGCTGTGCATTTGGCCTCATACTTATCTGGCGCGCGCCCGAGGAGGTGGGTCATGTCAAGACTTCTTTGCGTTGCTGTGCTCAGCGTTTTTGCGATTGCTCCACTGTGTGATTACGCGCTGGCCCAGCACATCTCGCCCAGCGACGATACCTTCGTGAGCCGCGGCCGACCTGCCGCCAATTTCGGCTCCAGCGGCGTTCTCACGGTTGGCGCGGACACAATCAGCTACATGAAATTCAACCTGGCCGGTGTACCGGCTGGCTCTACCGTCAGCAAGGCCACTCTGCGACTCTTTGTTGATGGGGTCGCTGCCGCCGGTCATTTCGATGTCTACAACTTGCCCGCTGGTCTGGCATGGTCGGAGGACACGCTAAAGTACAGCACTCCGCCACCCGCACTCGGCACGTCCGCCACAGGCGGCAGGCCCGTCGCCGTGTCTATATCGGACATGAGCAGGTTCTTGCGAATCGACATTACGGCGACCGTTCAGAACTGGATGACGAATCCCTCCGGCAACAACGGGGTGGCGCTGGCTGTGACGGCAGCTCGAGGCTTGTTTTCCTTTGACAGCAAGGAATCGCCCTTGGCCAGCCACGAGCCGGAACTGGAAATCGTGTTGAATGATCCATCGCCATCCATCGACGAACCACTCATGATTCACATCAAGGGGCACTGCACCCGCGGACCCTCTTGCGCCTCCGGCGCTTGCCAGACGCCGCACTCCGACGGCCTGGGGCAAAGCTATTACAATTGCAGCCCGCTTAACACCTACACTGAGACCACGGCGTTCGAAGCGGGCACCGCCTACGAAGTCTCGATCGGAGGGTCAGCCGACAACGTCAGCACCGGCTGGTCTTGCCCTAATGCTCCTAGCCTCCTGTCTGTTTGTGCCACCAACTCAGACGGGGATCCGCTTTTTTGTTGGGGATACGAAGGCTCGCAAACCGGGCAAGTCAGCAATGGCACTTGTCCTTGGACCGAATCTGCCACGTGGAATTAGTTTGACGTTGGTTTCTTCCGGCTTAGCAAGCCACGGCTCGCACCCAACAAGAAAGGACACCGCGCGGCGCGGTGTCCCCTACCTACCAGCAACTTGATTTACTTATTCTCGTTGAGCGAGCCGGCTCCAAACTCTTTCCGCTGCGCGATCGGGCGCGCCGCGCGGGCAGCCGCAACCGCGGGCACCGCCGCCGCCGCTCCATAGCGCTCGAGCAGCACCGGAACCATCGCGCCTTCGGCTTCCTTCACAAATGTAAGCCTGCTCTCGCCGAGCATGTCCACGCGGATAAAATCTCCCAGCTTCACCTGTCCGGTGGCCACCAGATTGGCCAGCGGATAAACAAGGTGGCGTTCGATCGCACGCTTCAGGTGGCGCGCTCCGTACTTCGGATCGGTGCCTTCGCGCAGCAGGAATTCCTTGACCTTCGCCGTGCAATTGAAAACGAACTGGTGCGCGCCCGAGGCCATCAGAACGCGCTGCTGCACCATGCCGAGTTCGATCTCCAGAATCCGCTGCAGGTGTTCGGGTCGCAGCGTCTTGAAGACCACAACCTTATCGATCCGGTTCATGAACTCGGGCGTGAACTTGCGCCGGGCCGCTTCCACCGCCGTACGGTTGATCTTCTCGTCCAGCGAGTTGTCGACCTGTACCGGCTTTGGCGCAAATCCGAAACCCGCTTCCACCAGGTTCGTCATCTCGGACGCGCCCAGATTCGATGTCATGATGATGATGCAGCTCGAAAGATCGACCCGCCGGTTATCGCCCAACGTGAGCGTGGCCTTGTCGAGGATTCCCAGCAGCAGTTGCCAGAGCGAGTCGGACGCTTTCTCGATCTCGTCGAACAGCAGGATCGAAAGCTTCAGCTTTTCCGTGTGCCATTGATTCAGAGCTTCCTGCGTCAGCAGCGGATGCGTCTCGCGGTGGCCAAGGTATCCCGGGGGCGAGCCGATCAGCTTGGCAATTTCATGCGAGTGCTGGAACTCGGCGCAATCGATCTTGATGCACGCGCGCGCGTCCCCGAACAGCGACTCGGCCATCGCTTCCACCACGCGAGTCTTGCCGGAACCTGTCGGTCCCAGGAACAGGAGATTGCCTACCGGACGGCCCGGCGCATTCATGCCCGCCAGAAACATCTGATAGATTTCGGCGACCTTTTCGAGCGCCTGATCCTGGCCCACGATTTTGCGGCTCAAGCTTGCCTCAAACTCTCGGGCATCGCTGCTGCGGCGGCTCGGGTCGAGCACGGTTGCAAGGTTCGTTCTCATCAGTTCAGGCCCCTGTTTCCTTTCCGGGAAAAGCATGTCTTTTGGGAAACTGCTCATTTTTGTCACCCGGGACGGAACGCCCTGTTTCGCCGCCCCTACACCCCTCTTTGTGCAAGCCATTCGCCAACCTCTGGCGACGCCCTATTCCCCTGTTTCTCATCGTTTTAGATGCGTCTAGCTGGCATCTCGACAAAGGGCCTCGATACTCCAGGTTTCCCCAAGAGCAATTCTTTGCAGCCTGCGGCGGGGAACTTCCACCCTGCCCAGTTGTCCATCTGCACATGTCCTCTAAGCCACTCTCGCTTGGGCCCACGGTAACTGGCGGGCTTGGTTACCCCCGGCCACAATCGACAAGGACTTCATTCCGGAGAATATCCGTGCCCAGATTCTCGCTTCTCAGTGCTGCCGCCTTCCTGTCCCGGCTGGCTTTAGCCGCTCTTAGCTTTGTTTCTCCCACCGCTCTTGGCGAGAATCCGCACGCCGCGAAGGTGATCCAGGCCAAAACCACCACCGCCAGGCAATCCCAGCCGCCCGCTCCCTTGGTCGTGCCCCCGGGAGACAATTTGTACCAGGCGCAGCGCGGAGACAGTATCCCCTCGGTCGCCCGCAAATTTCTAAGGAAGACGAAGTATCTGACTTCCCTCGAACTGGCGGAAGCCATCCGATCCTCGAATGGCAATCGGCAGGGCGTTTTCCTCAAACCCGGAGAACAAATTCTCATCCCCGGAATTCTCGAATCGCCTATTGTAGAGAAGCCGGTGCCAGTTGCAAGAGATTTTGAAGTCCGGGCGGTTTACTTGACCGGTGTCATGGCCGGCAGTGATCACGGCGCGCGCATTATCCGACATTGGCGTGAAGTCGGGGGCAACGCGGTTGTCTTCGATATCAAGGATAGCGACGGCATCGTCAACATCGCCTTCGATCACCCGCTTGCTGCTGGTCAGCGCCACTACATTTCCGACCTGCCTAAGTTCATTCGCTTTCTCCATTCCCAGAACATGCACGCCATCGCCCGCATCGCCATCTTCCGCGACGAGCACCTGGTCACCACTCATCCCGAACTGGCCGTCAAGTCGCGTCAAACCGGTCAGCCCTGGCGCGAGAACGGCAAGCTGGTCTGGACCGATCCCTCCAATACAAAGGCGCAGGATTACGACATCGCTCTTGCGAAGTTCGTGGCCGAATCCGGAGTGGACGAAGTGCAGTTCGACTACGTGCGTTTCCCCGCCGAAGGCGACCAGAAAGATGCCGCCTTCGATTTCCAGGCCGGTCATCCCGACAGCGACCAATCTGATCCGGCCAAAAATAACCAACCCGATCCACTCAAAAACAACTGTAGAGACGGGGCTTGTCCCGTCTCCGCACCCGCCCGGCTTTCAATCGGTCATTCGAAAACGAAAGGCGTCCAGCGTTCTGACGTCATCGCCGATTTCCTGAAGCGCGCCTATTCGCAAATCCATCCCACGGGTGTCCTGCTTTCGCTCGACGTCTTCGGTGTCATGGCCTGGCAGCGCCCGGTTGACCTTTCTCACACCGGGCAGGACATCGTCGCCATGGCCGGCCACTGCGACGTGCTCTCCCCCATGATTTATCCCTCGCACTTCTTCGGCATGGATGGCATTGCGCACCCCGGCGATGCCCCCGAGCACTTCATTGGCGAGTCTATGGACCGCTTCAAGCTGATCACCAAGGACAGCGGCGTCGTGATTCGGCCATGGCTCCAGGCCTTTGCCTGGCGCACAAAAACATATTCGCCAAAGTATGTTGAGGTGCAGGTCGAAGTGGCGAAGCAAAAGGGCGGCATCGGCTTCCTCTTCTGGAATGCCAATAACGACTACTCAAAGCCCTATACCGCCATGCCGGAAATGCGTGCCGCCAACGCCAAAGATAAGGACAGGTTCTTCCGCGGGGATGAAATTGGAACCAAGCCCGAGGCAGGGGTAGCCCGTGCCATTCCCGCCGCTGCGTCCGCCGGCGCCAATGCCGCAACCGCACAGTCGGAAGGCGCCTCGGATGGCTCCCATAAAGCTCCCACAGTCTGGCGGCATTAAGTCGCGGCAGCTCCGTACCCGTCCGAGTGCGGCAGACCGAGCACTGTTCTTCATACGCGTTACCCTGCCCTAACTGCCGCTTTCGGGTCATTGCCCGCGTCCCGGCGCAAGCTATAATTCAAGAACGGAAGGTGATCTTCTTTTGCCGAGTACGTTGACGTCCGGTAGCCTCGGCCGCAGGGCTGCGGCAAAGGAAGTTTGAACCTGCATCGGGAACCCCCAGCCGTTTCCGCGCATCTTGATATACCAACAAGGAGCCTTCATGCCCATTCAGAAGACGGACAAAGTCTGGCACAACGGCAAGTTCATTAACTGGGATGACGCGACCATCCACGTAATGTCGCACGTCGTGCACTATGGCTCCTCGCTGTTTGAAGGCATTCGCTGCTACGCCCCGCCCAGCGGTCCGGCTATTTTCCGCGCGCAGGAGCACATCCAGCGCCTCATCGATTCGGCCCGCATTTATCGCACCGACATCCCGTTCACGCGCGATGAAATCATTGCCGCCATGCTCGAACTGGTCGGCCGCAATGGCGTGTGGCCCTGCTATGTCCGCCCGGTGGTTCTGCGCGGCTATGGCGATGTCGGCGTCAATCCGCTCAAACTGCCCATCGAGGTCTACATCTGCAACTATCCCTGGGGCAAGTATCTGGGGGCCGATGCCAGCGAAGGCGTCGATGTCTGCGTCTCCTCCTGGACCCGCATTGCCCCCAACACGCTGCCCGCCATGGCCAAGGCGGGCGCCAATTACATGAACTCGCAGCTCATCAAGATGGAGGCCATCGTCAACGGCTTCGCCGAGGGCATCGCGCTCGACGTGAATGGCTGCGTCAGCGAAGGCTCAGGCGAGAATCTGTTCGTGGTCCGCAACGGCGTTTTGCGCACCGCACCGATCGGTAGCTCAGTGTTGCCTGGCATCACGCGCGATTCCGTGCTCCAGATCGCCGGCGACCTCGGCATTCCAGTCGTCGAGCAGCAGATTCCGCGGGAATCGCTCTACATCGCCGACGAAGTTTTCTTTTCCGGCACAGCCGCCGAAATTACGCCGATCCGCTCCGTCGATAAAATCACAGTCGGCAAGGGAAAGATGGGCCCCATCACCAAGGCGGTTCAGCAGGAATTCTACGGGATCGTGCATGGTGAAAAGGCCGACCGCCATCAGTGGCTTACCCCGGTCCCGGTACGCTCAAGACAGCCCGTGACCGTCTAGAGTTGGAAGAAAGAAGAAGTGGAGCGACGGGCGCCTCCGCCCGTCCCCCATTTCGTGCCTGCGATCAGCGCACGGCCCTCCGGTAAGCCGCGATCTGTTCCCTGACGATCTTCAAGTCCCCCCGGCCCCACAAATTCGCGGGCTCAATGTCGTCATGGGTGTTGGCATCGAACCCCTCATCGGGCGGACCAAATTCATTGAACTGATGAATGATCAGAAAGATCGGCGCCAGTTGAGTCGCATAGCCCATGAATGCCGCAAATGTGTCGTAGCCTCCGTCGCTTCCGAAACGGAGTGCGTCGTCGGGGCAGTAGGGTGGAGAGTTCTGGTTGGGACAGCCCCATCCGTCCTGTCCCGCGGTCGCGATCGAAGCCGTAAAATTCTCTACTCTCGGACCGGCCAGATTATAGGAGGGATAGTACGGGCATAACGGTTCCGTGCAGGTAGTGTTGAGCCGGTCGACCCAGCTCCAGAAGCCATATGTGGGATTGATCTCAACCGGCGCGCTGGGCGTGCCCTGCGATGCCCATAAATCCGGTTGGCTGTCGAGATATCCCGCCATCAGCCTGAAAGTGTATTTCCCGCCAATCTCCGGATGGCTTGCGAGAAACTGCTCCAGGCGATACCAGAGAGGATGGTCGGCAGGATTTGGATCCTGCGCCGCGCCAAGAAAAATGAGCATCAGCGGCTTGCCCTGGTAGATCACTGCCAGATTTGGATATCGATGTAAGAGCACGCCGAAGAAGTCCGCTTCTTTTTCGAAAGCCGTCTTTCCGTCCTGGTCTTTGATCAAAACGTTGCCTTCGCTGCCGCCCAGCAGAGGAATCAGCTTCATGCGCGTCCCCAGCGCCGACCAGGCGGGATACAGATTGCCCGTGTTATCGCGGATTTGCCGGTTATAGGCACGAAAAGAAGGGGTACAGTTCCGGATGTACTTCTTGACGAACCACTCGCTGTTGAAGATGCAGCTCACATTATTCGTTACTTCGCTGATGGCTGCGTCTACCCCCATGGATTCCAGCCAGCGGACGTGTTGCCGAATCACCGCCGGGTCCGCGCTGTCATAACCACCGCCCACGGCCTGCATATCGGCCGACTGCAAAAGGGGTAGTGCCGAAAAACCTTGAAACGTAACCGCTTTTGGCCCGAACCAGGCCTCGTACTCCATCACCACCACGTGGCTTTTGCCGTTCACCACTAACGGTGCGCTCGCCGTCGCCGCCGACTCTGCCCATGCCAAAAGCTGTCCGAGCGCCACGACTGACAAGACGGCGCCAGCCAGCGCTCGCGCCACAGCCCGCGCAGATTCGTTGCTCATAAGAATCTCCAGTGTTGCGCTCCCAGGAGTTTGCGGGAGGGGACAGGCGTTCCCGCCCGTCCACGCCAGTCGGTTCCTCGCAGGTCATAACCCGACTGGCCGCCCAAAGTTCCTGACCAATCATCATAGAGCCAAGGCCTCTACAGACTGGCAGGCGGTACTGTTACAGTTTGCTGAACTGTAACAGTACCTGGCAGGCCCTTGTTTTTCGCTTTTCTTTCGACTAAAGTACAGATCGCCTCTTCGTCAGTCGACAGATAATTCCAAATTCGAAGGAGAATGCTTATGCCCGCGCCCAGCCACGTACCCGGCCCTGAATTTGTATCCGCCTATACCGCCATGATGCTCGATGGCGCTGCCCGCGAGATGGAAACTACCAAGAAAGTCATCTCCGCCGTTCCCGACGGCAAGCGCGAACACCGCCCCGATCCCCACGCCCGCACCGCCTGGGAACTGGCCTGGCACATCGCCGACTCGGACGTGCATTTCCTCGACAGCATCGCCGACATGAAGTTCACGATGACCGAACCGGCGCGCGCAAACAAACCCGCGAACGTCGCCGAGTTGGTCGCCTGGTACGACCGCGAGATGAAACGCGGAATCGCACGGGTGCGCGCAATGTCTCCCGCGCAACTGGCGACGCCGGTCGACTTTCTCGGAGTTTTCAATCTGCCGGCAGCCTTCTACCTTGCATTCCTCAACAATCACAGCATTCACCACCGCGGCGAACTGGCTACCTATTTGCGTCCCATGGGATCGAAGGTGCCCCAGATCTACGGCGGCAGCTACGACGAGCCGTTCCAGATGCCCGACAAGAAGACCAGCGCCGCCTGAGGCGCGTGTAGCGCGGGCGTCCTCGCCCTTGAAATTTGCAGAGAAGCCGCTTGACGCAGAGATTATCCTGCCAGAGACGGCTTTTTTCATCTCGACCCACCCAGCCTCTCAAGCCAAAGGCCCATTACTTCCGTCATCTCGCCCCGATCCCTGGTTCCCGTCATCATAGATAGCTGGAGTCCTGCCCGCATGAATATCGACGACCTGCTGCGTATTGCGATGGAACGGCGCGCCTCGGACTTGCACCTCAAGGTCGGGAATTACCCCCATCTCCGCATTGATGGCGAGCTGATCCCGCTCACCGACCAGCCGCGCGTTGCCGCCGAGGACATGCTGAATATGGCTTTCAGCATGATGTCCGCCCGGCAAAAGCAGAAATTCAAAGAAACCACGGAAATCGATATGGCCTACGGCGTCGCCGGCCTCGGACGTTTCCGCGTCAACGTGTTTCAGCAACGCGGCAACGTCGGCCTGGTGCTCCGCGTGATTCCAACCAAGATCCGCGCGCTCGACGAACTGTTTTTGCCCAAGGTGGTCGAGCAGATTTGTGACATGCCGCGCGGACTTGTGCTGGTAACCGGTGTAACCGGCTCCGGCAAATCAACCACGCTCGCTGCCATGGTCGACCGCATCAACTCCACCCGCGCCGAGCACATCATCACCATCGAAGATCCCATCGAATTTCTGCACCGCGACAAAAAGGGATACTGCAACCAGCGCGAAATCGAAGTGGATACTCCTTCGTTCGGGGCTGCCCTGCGCGCCAGCTTGCGTCAGGATCCGGACGTGATCCTGGTGGGCGAAATGCGCGACCTTGAAACCATCGGCACCGCTCTCCACGCGGCCGAAACTGGCCACATGGTTTTCTCCACCTTGCACACGCTCGATGCGGTCGAGAGCATCAACCGCATTATCGCCATCTTCCCTCCGCCCGAACAGAAGCAGATCCGGCTGCAGCTGGCGGCTGTGTTGCGCGCCATCGTCAGCCAGCGTCTGGTCCGGCGCTCCGATGCCGAGGGCCGCGTCCCCGCTGTCGAGGTGATGGTGACTACGCCCTATATTCGCGAGTGCATTCTCGTTCCCGAAAAAACCCGAGCCATTCGCGACGCGATTTCCGCCGGTACTTCGCAATACGGCATGCAGACCTTCGACCAGTCGCTCTGGGATTTGTTCCAGGCCGGACTGGTAAATTACGACACCGCTCTCGAAAACGCCTCCAACGCCGACGAATTCAAGCTGCGCATGCAGGGAATCGCATCCACAGCGGACATTTCTCGGCAGGCGATGCAGTCGGCTGGTTTCGGGCGGTGACAACAAGGTTGTACTGCAGAACTTGATTGTTATTGATTGGTGTTCCTCCAGTTAATGGGCGCGCTCCGGCGCGCCCTTTTTTCCCGCGTTCGGTTGTCCTGGACTTTTTCTCGGAAGGCAGAGTTCTACAGTTCCTTCGACATGCGCACAAGATGAACGGGAATTTTTGTCGCCTGTTCTGGTGGGAACGGCAGCGTGCCGTTCTCAACGTAACCCAACTGCCGGTAATAGCCGGGCAGTTCCTCTCGCACATTGACGAATGTGAGGTCCATGAAACGGCAGCCGGCAGTACGACAGTAATCTTCGGCTTCCGCGATCAGTTGGCCTCCGAGCCCGGTGCGCTGCCGCTTCGGATCGACCGCCAGCAATCCGAAGTAACCGCGCTCGCCGCGCAGTTCAGCGTAGACGCAACCAGCCAGCATTTCGCCTTCAAACAGCAGCAGAAATTTCCCCTTCTGAAGCAGCACGGCTATTTTGTCGGAGTCGGTTCGGTCAGCGTCAATGAAGAAGCGCTCAGGCCGGAAGGCGGCATTGACCAGGCCCGCAATTGCCGAGGCGTCAGACACTGTGGCAAAGCGCATGTGAGGAAGGTGCATCAACCCGGGATTTTACTCCAGCCGTGGAGGGATTCTTCGAGCCGGAGATCCGGGTACCTAGTTCGGCTTGCGGAACCGGCTGTCCGCCAGATAGCGCAGCATGATCGCGTCGGTGGCGCTCTGGAACTGCTGTTCGATTTCGGGGGCCCGGGCCGTGGTTTCCTGCCGCACGGTCTGGCGAAATTTCTCGCCCATTTCCGAATCGCTGGTTACCACCTGCATGTAGAACCACAGAAAGTGCCGCATCTGGTCGAGCGCCGACTTCAGCACGTGGATCGATTCCATCCGCGACGACTCGGCCAGCGCCTCCAGCAGTTCCGGGTCTGTGGGGGCTTGCATCGCGGCGCAGTTAAGCTCGCTTTGAATGACCCGCAAGTCATCTGTCACTCGCAGAATTCGCAGTTGAATCTCTTCCATGCTTTCCCGGTTGTCGCGATCCATGGATTCCTTTCCTTCCCACTTGCCCATCGCTTACCTGATCAACATCGCACCTCCGGGCACACGCGAATAGATTCCCCGCGTGCATGAGCTTCAGTAATTGAAGTTACTTTCGGGCCAAAAAGCGCACGGGACAAGCGTTTTCAGGAGGTCTGGCGGACCGGCTCGGCCGGGAGTGGCGCGGGTTCCCCAAAATCGCCCTCCCACCGCGCCACCACCACCGTGGCCAGGCAATTGCCCAGAACGTTGATGGCGGTTCGCGCCATATCCATCAGGGGATCGATTCCCAGCAGGATGAACACCGGCCAGGTCGGCAGGCCAAACGATCCGACCGTTCCCAGCAATATCACAATGGCCGCGCGCGAAACCCCGGCCACCCCCTTGCTGGTCAGCATGAGCGTAACCAGTAGTAACAACTGACGGCCCAAGCTGAGATGTACCCCTGCGGCCTGAGCCACAAAGATCGCACCCAGCGACAAATACAAGGTACTTCCGTCCAGGTTAAAGCTGTAGCCCGTCGGCATCACAAATGCCACCACCGGCCGCGGCACGCCCAGACCCTCCATCGCCTCCATGGCGCGCGGCAAGGCAGCCTCGGAACTCGATGTCCCGAACGCAATCGAGACCGGCTCCGCCACCGCGGCAATAAATCTCTTCAGCGGCACGCGTGCCACCACCGCTACCGGCAACAGCACGCCAACAATGAAAATCGCGAGCGCCGCATAGAGCGTCATCAGCAGCTTCGCCAGATTCACCAGGACGCCGATGCCCGTGCTGCCCACCGTGTAGGCAATCGCCGCCCCCACCCCAAAAGGAGCGAAGTACATCACCAGGTTCGTGAACTTGAACATCGTATCCGCCAGGCTCTCGGTCACCCTCAGCATCGGCTGGCGGCGTTCCTCGGGCACCATCGCGAGTGCCATACCAAACAAAATGCTGAAAACGACCACCTGCAGCACCTGTCCTTCGGCGATCGACTTGGCAATGTTCTCCGGAAAGATATGAACGATCGTCTCCGATGCGGTCAGCTTCTGCGCCGGCAGTACTTCGCTGCTCGCCGCCGGCACCTGCACCCCCGCGCCCGCTTTGCTTAGATTGATCGCGGCCAGGCCGATGATCAGCGCCAGCGTAGTGACGACCTCAAAGTAGACGATCGCCTTGATCCCCATGCGTCCGACTTTTTTCAGGTTCGAGTGTGCCGCGATGCCGCCCACAAGTGTTGCGAACAGCAGCGGCGCAATAATGGTCTTGATCAGCCGCAAAAAGATCGCGCCAATTGGCTGCAGATTGACCGCCGCACGGGGCCAGTCGTATCCAATCGCTGCGCCCACGACCATCGCCACCAGAATCCAAACGCCCAGTGCGCGTTTATATAAGGCGAAAATCGCTACCAGTGCAATGGCAAGCCACCGCGCGGCCAACAGCAAACCCGCTGGCAACGGTGCCAGAAAAACATTCACGGCGCTGAGACTCGCACTCAGCGCAACGCCCCCGATAGCCAACAACGAAATCCCGCGCTTCATCTTCGGCTAAGACCTTACCCCAAGCCCTTCCGTATGAAAAGCCCAGTCGTCCTCGCCGCCCTTTTGTGTTTTACTTCCTTCCGGAGAACCTTCATGCCCCGCCTGATTTCCATCCTTCTGCTCTCCACGATTGCCTGCCTTGCCCAGCGCGAGCCCGTGCTCAAGCAAATCGACCTGCCGCATTCCTATTACTACCGCGAAATGTACCTGCCGCAACTCACCACCGGGCCCAGCGCGGCGGCCTGGTCGCCAGACTCCAAAGCGCTCGTCTACTCGATGGCCGGCTCGCTGTGGCGACAGGAACTGGCCAGCCCGGTAGCCGA
This sequence comes from uncultured Acidobacteriaceae bacterium, assembly GCA_963791085.1. Classification (GTDB taxonomy): domain Bacteria; phylum Acidobacteriota; class Terriglobia; order Terriglobales; family Acidobacteriaceae; genus Acidiflorens. The sequence goes on from CAWBQG010000002.1 coordinate 1,319,403, forward strand.
GCAACTCACCGCCGGCCCCGGCTATGACTATCAGCCCGATTGGTCAAGCGACGGCCAATGGATCGTCTTCGCCCGCTACGATCACGATGCCGTCGAGCTCTGGTCGCTGGACGTGTACGCCGGACGCCTGCATCAGCTGACCTCCGGCGGCGCGGTCAATGTCGAGCCGCGCTTCTCCCCGGACGGTAAACGCCTCGCCTTCGTCTCGACTTCGTACAAAGGCCACTTTCACGTCTTCGTCGCAGGCTTCTCGGGAGGCACGCTCACCGATGTGCGCCAGCTCACGCCAGAGCATGTCAGCGACCTGCCGCGCTACTACTACAGCAAGGTCGATCACGAGATCAGCCCCGTGTGGTCGCGCGACGGCTCGGAAATTCTCTTCATCTCCAATCGCGGTCACATTCACGGCACTGGCGGATTCTGGCGCATCAAGGCCGACGCGGGAAATAACGACGAAGCTCGAGAAATCCATTACGAGGAAACGAACTGGAAAGCCCGGCCCGATTTTTCACCCGACGGGAAGCGCATGGTCTATGCGTCGTATCTCGGGCAGGAGTGGCACCAGTTGTGGCTGATGCCCGCCGCAGGCGGCGACGCTTTCCCGATTTCCTACGGAGATTACGACAACACCAATCCCCGCTGGTCTCCCGATGGTTCAAAGATTGCTTTCATCTCGAATCGTAGCGGGAACACGTCGCTTTGGGTTCAGACGATCCCCGGCGGCGCGCAGTCTGAAGTCGTTGCCCGCGAGCGCAAGTACGTGAAGCCGATGGGAACGATTGCGCTCCAAGTTGTAGACCAACTCGGAAAGCCGGTAGCCGCAAGGGTTTTCGTGACCGCATCCGACGACCGTGCCTACGCGCCCGACGACGCATGGATGTATGCCGACGACAGCCTCACTCGTTCCGAGCGCCCATTCGAAGCGCATTATTTTGATACAAAAGGCGAATCAAAAATCACTGTGCCTGAAGGCGAAGTGAAAGTCGACGTGATGCGCGGCTTCGAAAACCATTTTGAGCAGCGCAAGCTCGAAGTGAAGCCGGGGGAAACCGTCCAAGTGACCGTGAAGGTGGTTGGCTTCTCCGTTGAACTTTCCACCTCCACCGACTGGATCAGCGGCGATGTGCACGTTCACATGAACTATGGCGGGACCTACCGAAATACGCCGCCACACCTGATAGAGCAGGCGTCTGCCGAGGATCTGGCGATCGTCGAGGATCTGATCGTCAACAAAGAGCAGCGCATCCCCGATATTTCCTATTTCTCGCCAACGCTCGATCCCGCATCTACCAAACAGCACTTACTCCTGCACGAGCAGGAATTTCACACCAGCTATTGGGGCCACCTCGGCCTGCTCAATCTGACTCACAATTTCCTGCTCCCCGGCTACGTCGCCTATCCCAACACTGCCGCCGCCAGCCCGTATCCCACCAATGCCGACGTGGCCGATATGGCGCACGCGCAGGGCGCGCTCGTCGGCTACGTTCATCCCTTCGACAGCTTTCCCGACCCGGCCAAGGACGATTCTCTCACCGACGAACTCCCAGCTGATGTGGCGCTCGGCAAGGTTGACTACATCGAGGTCGTCGGCTTCTCCGACCACAAATCCACTGCCGAAGTCTGGTACAAGCTGCTCAACTGCGGATTCCGTCTCCCCACCGCCGCCGGTACCGATTTCATGGGCAACTACGCCTCTGTGCGCGGCCCAATTGGCCTGAACCGCGTCTATGCCGAAGTCCCCGCGAAACCAGCAAACGAACCCCTGAAGATTGAGCCTTGGCTCGCCGCAATCAAAGCCGGCCACACCTTCGCCACCAACGGACCGCTGTTGAAATTCTCATTGGGAGGTCAACCGATCGGCGGAGAAGTAAAGCTGGAGAGTAAGAAAGACGGCCCATCGCAAGCAGTTCCGTTTTCCGCCGAACTGTATTCCATCGTGCCCATTGACCACCTGCAAATCGTCTGCAACGGCAAAGTCGCGAGTGAGTTGTCGATCGATAGAAACAACAACTCCGTTCACGCTGAGGGTTCGATCGCCTTTGAAACCGGCGGCTGGTGCCTCCTCCGCGCCTTCAGCGACAAGGCCGAGTATCCCATCCTCGACATCTATCCCTACGCCACCACCAGCCCGATCTATGTAACTGTAGCTGGCAGCCCGCTCCACAACCCCGCCGATGCAGCTTACTTCGTCAAATGGATGGATCGCCTGATCGCCGTTGCGCAGAGCAACACGTCATGGAACACCGGCGCGGAAAAGCAATCGGTGCGGAGACTGTTCCAGGAGGCGCGGGAAAAGTACGACGCCCTGGCGCGCTAGGCCGTCCCCGGCCTCATCGGTCGTTACTGAGGTCTTCGGGACCTTCGTAAGTTGAAGCTACGGCCAACGGTGCAATATTTTCATTATCAGGTTCACCAAAGCCGCGCAATTTATTGAGGGGAAAGTTCCATAATGCGGAAACAAAAGGGTTTTTCGCTGATCGAATTGCTGATTGTGGTCGCAATTATCCTGATCATCGCGGCGATCGCCATCCCGAACCTGCTGCGTGCCCGCATCGCAGCGAACGAATCGTCCGCGGTGGGATCCACGCGAACCGTTAATACAGCCCAGGTTGCCTACAACTCAGCATATCCGACCGTGGGCTTCGCGGTCACACTGAACAGCCTCGCCGGAACCTGCACCGGCAGCACCGTACCGACTTCGACAAGCGCTTGCTTGATCGATAACGTTCTGGGCGCCAGCAACGCTACCACCAAGAGCGGCTATTCGTTCACGTTGACCAACGGTGGATCGGCTGCTACTGGCGGTGCACCCCAGGGTATCTACGAATTGGACAGTCGTCCAGTTACGGTCAACCAGACTGGTGTCCGCTACTTCTGCTCGTCCTCCGATGGCGTTGTGCGCTACGGCTCGTCCGCTTTCAGTAACAACTGCCAGACGACTGGCACGCCGCTTCAGTAAGTTGGCCCTGGCGCGGCCCCCTTTTGGCGTGGTGGGGCAATGCGTCGTGTTCTGCGCAGCGGCAAAAAGAAAGTTCGAGGCTCTGACAAGGCAGGTCACATTCAGCCGTCTGCAGAAAATAGCCGGGCCACGCCCCCCCGCCTACACCAGATTGACATCGCGCACCGCCAGGCGTAGTGTTGGGCGGTTTTCAGTGAAATCCAACGAAATTCAAGGAGAGAGCAACATGCAAATGCGGCTAGCGCTGTTTGCAGTAGCGGCGTGTCTTTGTCTCGCCCCGATCGTCTCGGCCCAGGATGCCGTCAAGGTTGATCCCAAACATTACTCGGTAATCAGCGAAAACGATCGCGTACGAATTCTGAAAGTCCACTATGGAGCGCACGAGAAGTCCGTCATGCACAGTCATCCCGCCACGGTTGCGGTGTTCCTCACCGACGCCAAAGGCGCGTTCACCTTTCCCGATGGCAAGAAACAGGAATTCAATGCGAAGTCCGGTGAAGCGATGTATGAAGCCGCCACCATCCACTTGCCGGAAAACACCGGAGACGCCGCCATGGACATAATCGTAGTCGAACTGAAAGGCCATGCGGCCAAGCCCGCGAAGACGGAAATGAAGTAAGAAAGACTGCGTATGACCGGGCTGGCACTCATTGTCGCCCGGTCAAGTCCCCAAGCTTCCGTAACTTCACTGTCGCGTCGTTGGCGATGTCCTGCTGTAGCCATCCGAGGTGACCGGCCCCATAGATCACGAGAATCCTGTCGTTCGGAGATTCGATCAGTTTGACGATATTGTGATAAATGCGAATATTTCTCTGGTACCACGCCGCCAGCAGGTCAGATCCTGCATAGTCCCCAGGCTCTCCGTAGGGCACGAAGGCGTAGTAGAAAGCTACATCTTTCGCCACCCTCGAATCTGAGTTCATGTAACCCAACGTTTCAAGCACAGTGTGGGATTTCAGGAACTCGTCTTGCTCTTTCACCAGCGTGCCCATGCTCGCCGCCAGCGCGTCGAACTTCTCCTTTTGACCAGTGCCCTTGGCGTAATTAGCCAGCCGTTGCCACGGAAAATCGCCTTCTTCATCGACCGGGTAAACTGCATGATGACCAAGCTCCTTGGCCAGTCGGTACGCGACTTGATTCGTTTCATTGCGCGTCAGCGTGTACTTCCCCGCCACGTAGTCGGAATACTCTCGATCCACGCGTTCGCTCCCGACATCCGCTTCAATGGCAATTTTAGTTGGATGAAATTTCTTCAGAACCTCAATCAGTTCCGCGATCTCCCGCTGGCGTTTCGGCGATTGGACATCGTCCGCTTGCATGTTGTAGACATCGCGTCCCGGGTTCGACATGTGATAGGTCCCCAGAACCAGAATCTCCGGGCGTTCGCCCGATTGAGCCCAAGAACCTATCGATATCGACATTGCTCCGAGAAGCAGAAGGATTTTCCTCATATATCCTCTGCTTCCACATACGAGCTTCCGCTTGGCAAAGTTCCAGCAATTGCTACGAACCACAACGGGTTGGACTGTCGTTGGTAAATCGGAGCTACGCCAGGACCGCTCTACGCACCTGCCTCTTTCTCCATCGCCAGCAACCGCTCCTTCCGCTCCACACCCCACCGGTAGCCGCCTGACGCCCCATCCTCGCGCACCACACGATGGCACGGAATCGCCACCGCCACCGGATTCGTAGCGCATGCCCGCGCCACCGCCCGCGTCGCCTTCGGCATGCCGATCTTTTTCGCCACCGCGCTGTAAGATCGCGTTTCTCCCCGCGGAATTTTCTGCAGGCACTCCCACACCCGCCGCTGAAACGCCGTCGCGCGAATGTCGAGCGGCAGAGAAGGATGCGGGTCCTGGCCATCAATCAACAGCCCCAGATTGGCCTTCCATTCCGCCAGCGCCGCATCGTCCCGCCGCCGCACCGCAAACGGAAACTCCCGCATCAGTCCTTGCTGCAACGCCGCGTCTGAATCCGCGAACTGGATCGCGCAAATCCCCTTATCGGTCGCGGCAATCAGCATCCGCCCCAACGGTGACGCCGCAGTCGTATATCGCACAATCGCCGCCACCGCGCCCCGCCGATATTTTTCCGGAGTCATTCCCAATTGCGCTGCCGTGCGCTCATAGAGCCGGCTGCTCGACCCGTATCCCGCGGCGTAGAGTGAGGTCGTTACGTTGTGCCCCGCCTGCAAATTCTGCTTCACCTGGCGCAGCCGGCAAGCGTCGATGTAGGCCTTCGGCGAAACTCCCAGCACCGCCTTGAACGTCCGCTGCAAATGAAAAGGGCTGCGCCGAAAAGACTTCGCAAGCCCACTGAGCGTCAGCCGGTCTTCGATGTGCTGCTCAATAAACCGGCAAACCGCGCGCACCAGCGCCGACTGCGGATTCCCATCCACCGCCTTCGGCCGGCAGCGCAGGCACGCCCGAAACCCTGCCTGCTCCGCCGCCATTGCGTGCTCGAAAAACCGGACGTTCTCCCGCCGTGGCCGCCGCGCCGGGCACGATGGCCGGCAAAATACTCCGGTGCTCGAAACACCAAAAACAAATGCACCATCGAGCGCGCTGTCGCGTTCAACAACGGCCTGCCAGCGCCGGACTTCACTGGGGTTTGCGGTGGAACTCATCTCGTCTGCCAGTTGGATGACTTCGTCTTCTGAAAGTATCGCATTGGTTGTCATGCCGCTAACATAGGCCAGCTCCGCCCGCGCGGACTATCCGATTCTTGCCTTCAAAGCAAAAGACCCCCGAGTTCTCACCCATGCCACTAGGCGAATCCCGCTGATCGCGATACTGTGCTGGTTGGCAAATTCCTATGAGCCAGGAGACGGCGCACTCTCCGCTGACTGACACCGCTTTCGCCCTCCGTGTGCCGCGTGAAATCCCGCTCCAGTCGCGCCATCCGGCGCCCGAATGGGCCGAGGCCTCCCCAATTACGTTCTCCGCCGACTGGCAGGGCCGCCATCCTGATCCTGCACGCCAAACCGAAGTCCGCCTCCTCTGGACCCCCACAACACTCTATCTCCGCTTCGAGTGCCGCTACCGCAACCTATTCCTCTTCGATGATTCCGATGCTGGCGGCCGCCGCGACCATCTCTGGGATCGGGATGTGGCCGAGGCCTTTCTTCAGCCCGACCCGTCGCGGCCTCGCGACTACCGCGAATTTGAGGTCAGTCCCAACGGCATGTGGATCGATCTCGACATTTTCCCTGGTGGCCTGAGCGACCTGAAAAGCGGCCTCCAGCGCTCAGTCTGGCTCGACCGCGAGAGTCACACCTGGGCCGCCGAACTTGCCATTCCAATGGCTGCCCTGACGCCAAACTTCGATGCCGCAGCCGTCTGGCGCGCCAACTTCTACCGGGTCGAAGGAAAACAGGAGCCGCGTTTCTATTCCGCTTGGCAACCCACTAACTCTCCCCAGCCCAACTTCCACGTACCGGAAGCGTTTGGAAAACTGCGTTTTGTGGAGAAATGATGGAAGGAGAACGAATCAGTCCAGCGCACCGAAAGTTGGTTTCTGGCGCTCCGCGCAAGAATGTGATTTTAGGGTGGCGCGGCCGTTATCGCGGTTGCCCTTAATCTTGGGTGGCGCAGCGGTTCACGGCTGCGATCAACAGCTTGTTTTCAAAGCCGGCTTTAGCCGCCGTGCGGTGAGATTGCGGCGCGAAGGATACCTGCTAATGCGCCAACGGCCGGTTCGCCCCAATGCCGGCGCGCTTGCGCAGTTCCCCAAGCAGTGCATTCGCGGCGTTCACGTAGGTCTTGTTAGGATCCGAAGTGTCCGCCCACACGGCTTCATATACAATTCTCGCCGCGTCTTTGACGTCGATGTGCAGAGCCGCCTCCATCCGATCGGCCTGCTGACGCGCCGTACTGTAGCAACTGTGGCAGACCGCGGCCGGTTCGACGCCGCCGTCATGGTTCTGATCGAGCGCGCAGCGAAATGTCGCGGCCGTCGCCATATTCGGATGCGATGCATAGATCTGCGATTTCAGCTCCCGCAACCGATCCCGTTCCTCAGCCAGTTGTTTCGCCGCATCCGGCTGCGTCGCCGGTCCCGCGGTCGCAACCTGTGCCCCTGCCGTCGGCGAAACCCGTTCCTTCGTCTGACAGATTGGGCAAGCGTCCATGTCGACCGGATAATAAGCGCGACAGTTTACGCAAGGCATGCCGTATCCGACAGCCCGCGTTTCCGGCGAGCGCTCCGCTCTTGACGCGCCCGATGGCGTTCCCGGACGCCGCTCCGTGATCGATGCCCCCGCATTCACGACTTTCTCCCGCGCTTGTTTGACCGCAGTGCCTTCCATTCGACTTTCCTATCCTGCGGCTGAAAGCCGCATCCACCTTCATTCTAGGACTGCTTCAGGGCGCAACGCGACACACGAAGGTAATGCCCGAGTGTGGTTCGCAGTCTGCTATTTCGAGGTCGTGATCATGTGCGCTGCTTCCTGCATCCGCGCCCGGTACAGGTTCTCCTTCGGGTCCAGCCGGGACGCGATTTCCAGTTCGCCCAGCGCTTCCTCATAGCGGTTCAATGCCATCAGGCACGCCGCCAGCGAGTAATGATTTTGCGCGTTCCCGTCCAGCCGCAAAGCCTCGCGAAATTCCTTCTCTGCCTCGCCCAGTTGCTGCGTATTCACCAGCGCCGTCCCTAGATAATGGTGAGCCAGCGCCGTTTCCGGACTCAGTTCGACCGCCCTGCGCAGCGCCTCCACTGCCTCCCGATCCTTCCCGATCAGCAGCAGTGCCTGCCCCAGCACTCGATGCTCAACCGCGCCCGCCGGATTGGCCGCGATCGCCTCCTGCAGCTCCAGAATCGCCGCCGGATAATCGCGCTTCGACATATACGCGCGCGCCAGGCAGTTGTGTCCGCCGTCCCAGTCCGGGCTTTCGCGATAGAGCGCCTTGAATTCGGCAATCGCGTTGTCGAAATCTTCCTTGTCGCAGAGCGTGTTGCCCAGGTTATTGCGAACGCTCGGCTCATCGGGCTTCAGCTTGATCGCAGTCCGGTATTCCGCTACCGATTCTTCCAGTTTCCCCTGGTCGTGCAATACCACCCCCAGATTGCTGTGCGCCTGCCAGAACTCCGGACGCAGCCGGAGTGCATGATGGTATGCCACCGCCGCCTGCCGCATCTCGCCCTTGTCGTGCTCCGTGATCCCGATGTCGAAATACACATCCGCGTTCTCCGCTTCCCGCTCCAGCGATTTCTCGAAGGCGTTCAGCGCTGCCTCGTAGTGCCCCTTGGCATAGAGCGCCAGTCCAAGGTACCGATAGCCTTCGGCATTCCCGGGGTCGATGCTCAGCGCCGTGCGCGCCTCTCCCAGCGCATCATCGGAATTGTCGTTTCGATAAAAAAGGTAGGAAAGCTGGTTGTGCGTTTCCGGAAATCCGGGCTCGATGTGCTCTGCGTCCATGAACGCATCCAGGGCTTCGTCAAACCGCTCCTGCCCGCGCAAAATCGTCCCCAGAACAAAAAGCAGCGATGCGTTTTTCGGATCGTCCCCCAACAGGCTGCGTACCCGATCCTCGGCTCCATTCAGATTCTTGCTTTGAACGAGTGCCGCAATTTCCGCCATTGCCCCCGAACAACGGCAATCGGCAATCGCGTTCTTTTGTTGCGCAACCGGTGTTGTCCCCTTCCGAGGCGCCGCGCCCGCCACCGTAGCGCTCGACTTGCCAAGGTCCTCGATCAGGCTCGCATCGGCCCCGGCATTTTGAAGCGCGTGAATGCAAGCCGCTGTCAGCCGGCAGCCCGGATGAGTTCCGCCAGTTGCCGTCCCCGCCAGTCGCTCAACGCGCGCGCTCGAAATCCCCCCCGCCAGCCAGAGAAAAATGTCGTCCAGACATGGACCTTGAGGAACTGGCTCCGCCCGTAAAACGCCTGTCATCAGCAGAAGGGACAAACCGGCCAGCCAACCACGCTTCACGAGTCCTCCGGCGTCGCGCGACGCAACGCAGGAAGGTAGCTGCGGCGGCCTGTGCGCGAGAATCGCTCTTGGGCCAAAATAGCCCGCCCGCATCACCTCTAATAGGTCACGGAAGTAATGGGTCGACCCGCACCTGCGGCCAATGGCCGGATGTCGATTTCAGCCGCGCCGTCAAACTGCGATTCGCAAGACTCCCCCCTCCCTGTTGCGCTACACTAATCTGAAGAAAGTGCTGCGGCTGCTGCTTGCATCCGCTTAGCTTCGGAGGCCCTATGTTTGAAGGTCTGTTCCAACCCATGCACCTGCTCATCATCTTCTTCATCGCCCTGTTGGTTTTCGGCCCCAAAAAGCTGCCGGAGTTGGGCAAGGGTATTGGCGAAGGTCTCAAGGCACTTAAAGAAGGGATGAAAGACGGCGCAGCTCCCAAGCCCGAAGTGAAAACCGAAGCCAAGGCCGAACCGAATACCAAGCCCGAAGAAAAGGTATAAGTCCCGGTTATCTTCATTTGCCGGCCTGCGTGACAACTTCTCGATCCGTCGCTATAATTCCCTTACTCTTAATTACTTAGTGGCAGTTGCAGGCAGTGTCCGTTTCCCGGGCAATCGCGGGATCCTGTTGTCCCGGCCCATGCAGTAAAACCCCCCGCATTCTTGCGGTCAATTATCGAAGGAGGAGTTCTGTGCGTAGCAAACTTGCAGTTGCTCTATTAATGTTGATGGTAATTCCGGCGTTCGCCGACCAGGTGATCCTGAAAAACGGCAACAAGTTAACCGGCACGATCGCCAAGTCCGATGGCAAAACGCTCGTGCTCAAAACCGACTATGCCGGCGACCTGACCATCAAATTCGATGACATCCAGTCCATGACCTCGACTGGCGATCTCAACGTCACCGCCGGCGGCAAGACCGCAGTTGGCCCCGTAACCACCACCGCCGATAAACTCGTCGTCGCCACCAAGACCGGTGGATCGGTCGAGGCGCCCATCGCATCTGTGACTGTCCTGCGCAGTCCCGCCGAAGAAGCTGCCTATCAGAAGAGCCTGCATCCCGGCTTCGGCGAAGGTTGGGCCGGAGGAGCAAACCTGGGCTTCGCCCTGACCGCTGGTAACAGCGAAACCAAGAACCTCAATATCGGCCTCAACGCCACCCGCACCGGTTTCCACGACAAGTTGACACTCTACGAAAATTCGATCTATGCCAGCGCCAGCAAGGTCAACCTTCAGCCTGGGGCCAGCGTGACCACGGCCAACTCGAACGGCGGTGGTCTCCGTTATGATCGCGATATCACCCCGCGCGTGTTTGGGTTCGGCAGTGGCGACTTCTTTGCCAACTCACTGCAAAATCTCGATCTCCGCTACATCCTCGGCGGCGGTATTGGCTTCCACGCGATAAAAAAGCCCAACACGACTCTCGATCTGCTCGCTGGCATTAACTACACGCATGAAAGCTTCTCGGACCTGATGGAAACCGAACCCAATCCGCTGCCGCCACCGGCAACGATCACGGTACTGTATAACCACTCCGATAGCTCAGCCGCTTTGACCGTGGGCGATAGCTTCAGCCACAAGCTTGGGAAAAACAGCGTCTTCACCCAGAGCTTCCTCCTCTACCCGAGCTTCAGCCAAACCAATATCGCGTTCCCGGACGCGACGGCCGACAACGTCCGCATCGTGCGCGGGGCAGTCAACTTCGGCTTGGTCACCAAGATCCACAAATGGCTGGGCTGGCAAATTACATTCGCGGATGTATTCGACAACCACCCGCTGGCCTCAAATCCCCCAATCGAGAGGAACGACATCACGCTGGCAACCGGCCTGAACTTATCGTTCACTCACTAAATACGTAGCGTCCCAACCGAATCGGTGGGGATGATCGTGTGGGGACGGGCATTTGCCCGTCCCTTTTTTCTTGCCAAGTCCCCCACCGTGCGATTTCGGGCGGACAGCGCTGGAAAAACAACTCACGTCCCGGACGCACGATACGGCTTCCACAGCCCTCTCCACGCCCCAATTCTCTTGACAGCATGCGATATACTAGTTGTGTAATAACCAACTTTGACTTCGCGGCGCACATGGCGCCCGGCAGAACCTAGTATTCTTCATGGTTTTCTGCGCTAAGCTATTTGAAATCAAGACTTTGTCGAGAATTGACGGAATGGAATTCGGCTAACTGTCTGATTCTAAACAGGTGCCGCCTGACGCTCTCGCAGGGACATAATGTAACCGTTTATTTATCAATACTTTGCATTTAACCACTTTCCGCTCAAGACTTTGCGGGAAAATTCCCGCTAAATCAAAGATTCCATTAGACCGGGGCAGGGGGGGTACCAGTACCAATCAGTAAACAACCCTTTCCCAAAACAGGAAAATTGCCCTCGTCCTGAGCAAGCGCCTTGTGCTGCAGCTAAAGTATCTTTGCCAAGCCCCGCGTTCTTTGCACCCTGAGAATTGCGCGTTCTTGGCGCGCTTCTTTTTTCCCGTTCTCCGCTATTTCAGCTCTCGCCATTTTGTGAATCCCGGCAATGTCGCGTATTCTGCAATTTCGTTTTCCGCCGCCTTCTTAGGAGGCATTCATGCCCAATTCCAATCTTCTTCGCTGTCCGCGCTGCGGACGTCCTGCGGCCGAGCGCGACAAGTTCTGCGCCGAATGCGGAGTTTTCCTGCGCGATGCTGCCATCGACCAGCGCCTTCTCCTCGCCCTCGTCCACGAGCGCGAAGGACGCGCTCAGGAAGCTCGTCACGAACTCGAACGGCTGCTCTCGACCGAACCCGATCACGTCCTCGCCAACCATCTTCTCGGCACGCTGCACTTTCATCAGGGATTGCTCGAGCAGGCCGCGCAGTGCTACCAGAAAGCGATTGCCGCTGCGCCCAACTTCATCCTCGGACACTACGATCTCGGCGTTGCCTATTATCATCGTGGCGATATGCCGCGAGCGGCACAAGCCTTCCGCCGCTGCCTCGAGATCGATCGCCACTATAACGCCGCGCACTATCGCCTGGCGCTGGCCTTGTTTCACAGCGGCCATCTCGATGAGGCCCGCGAACACTTCGAGTTGTCTCTCGCGCTCACGCCCGAGTATGTGATGGCGCACTATCATCTCGGCGTGATTCACGAGCGTCAGGGCGAGTACGAAGCGGCCACGCGCGAGTTCGAGCGCAGCCAGGAAGAGTCCAGCGAAGACGTCAGCAGCTTGTATCACCTGGCTTTGGTGCGCGAGGCGCAAGGCGACCATAAGGCTGCCGAGGATTTACGCCGCCGCGCTCGGGCATTCGCCAAATCGCCGCCCGTTGCCGCGAAATAGATTGTGCCTGAACGTCGCTTGTGGGGAATGTAGAAAAGGTTGCGGGGAATAGTTGTGGGGAATCAATGAGCAGTCCCGAAGAGAAAAGCCTCATCTACGACTGGGCTGAAGCCAGTCCGCGCCGCGCGCGCTGGCCTGCTTACGTCGAAGTTCACGACGAGACTCTGCGCGACGGCCTGCAAAGCCCTTCTGTCACCGATCCTCCGGTCGAAACCAAGCTTCAGATCCTCCACTTCATGGAGAGTCTGAGCATTGAAACCGCCGATATCGGCCTTCCCGGAGCAAGCGAGCGTCAGCGAGAGGCCGTGTTGCGCCTCTGCCGCGAGATCGCGAAACACTCCATGCGCATTCGCGCCACGTGCGCCGCGCGCACCATGGTCGTCGACATCCGCCCCATCGCCGAAGCCTCGCAGCTCACAGGCGTTCCTATTGAAGCCCTGATCTTCATCGGTTCCAGTCCCATTCGCCAGTACGCGGAGGAATGGCGCCTCGACGATATCCTGCGCCACAGCCGCGAAGCCATTGCCTTCGCCGTGCGCGAGGGCCTCGACGTCATGTATGTCACTGAAGACACCGTCCGCTCCTCGCCGGAAGACCTTCGCGTCCTGCTGACGGCAGCCGTCGAATGCGGCGCCAAGCGCCTGTGTCTATGCGACACCTGTGGCGCTGCCACTCCCGACGGAGTCTTCAATCTGGTGACGTGGGCCAAGGAGTTGCTGACCGAGATCGGCTCTCCCCAGATCGGCATCGACTGGCATGGACACCGCGATCGCGGCCTCGACGTGGCCAACGCTCTGGCCGCCATCGAAGCGGGCGCGACGCGCATTCACGGCACCGCTCTCGGCATCGGCGAGCGCGTGGGAAATACGCCCATCGAACAGCTGCTCGTCAATCTGAAGCTGCTGGGGATTCGGAATGACGATCTGGCGCAGCTGCCCGAGTATGTGCAGCTGGTTTCAAAGGTCACGGGCGTCCCGATCTCGCTCAACACTCCCATCGTCGGCAGCGACGCCTTCCGAACTGCCACTGGCGTGCACGCGGCCGCCATCGTCAAGGCGCAGAAGAAGGGACACGCCTGGCTCGCCGACCGCATTTATTCCGGTGTGCCCGCCGGATGGATCGGCCGCAGCCAGAAAATTGAAATTGGTCCGATGTCAGGGAACTCGAACGTGCAGTACTACCTTGCCAGCCACGGCGTACCAGCCAGCCCGGAATTGACAAAGCGGATCATGGAAGAAGCAAAGAAGTCGCCCCGCGTGCTGACCGACGCCGAAATCCTGGAGATCGTGCGCAGCTTTCCCAGCTAAGGTTCAGGAGTGACCCAATCGATTCTTGCAGGTCTGATTTTTGGGGCGGTTTGATTTTGGGTGGCGCAGCGCTTCAGCGCTGCGATTAGAAGGGATTCTTCCTTGCGGCTTTAGCCGCTGAGGTCACCACGGAACCGCCTTTACAACCGCGTAGCCGGCTCGGAAACTTCCGTCCCCGGTACAAACGCCCTCAAAAACTCAACCGCCCATTGCGGACGCACCGTGAACTGCTCTAAAGCGGACGGAATGACCACCGCATCGCCTTTCGCCAGCGTAACCGCCGCGAGTCCCGCGGCCTCCACGATCCCGCAGCCCTCGACTGCCACCACGATCTGCACCGAGTCTTTGCCGGATTCATCGCGTGTTGAGAATTCGTGCGGCTCTTTCAGTTCGAACATGTCCACAGTGAAGTATGGCGCAGCAATCATCGAGGAATGCTGGCTTTTGCCGCCGTTGATGTTCACCGGCGCGGGCCGAATCACTTTCCCGGAGGCGGTGCGTTCCTTGACCGAAGCGAGGCCCCGCTCCAGATGCAGCGGCCGCGGCCGTCCGTAGTCATAGAGCCGATAGGTTGTGTCGGACTGCTGCTGCGTCTCGACGATGACCGAGCCCGGACCGAGCGTGTGCACCGTGCCGCCGGCCACATAAATCATTTCGCCCTGAAAAATATTGATCCAGTTCAGCAATTCTTCCGCGCGCTTCTCATGGATTGACTGCTCGAATTGCGCGCGTGTGACGCCGGCTTTCAAGCCGAGCGCAATCTGCGATCCCGGGCGCGCGTGCGCCACATACCAGCATTCCGTCTTGCCCCACGGCTCGCCAAAACTCTGCGCCGTCGCATCGTCAGGATGCACCTGCACGGAGAGCTTCTCCGCCGGAAACAGAAATTTCAGCAGCAGCGGAAACCGCAGCGGATCACGCGCCGCCGTGCCCACCAGTTCCGTCCCAAATTCCTTGCTCAGTTCCGCCAGCGTCCGCCGGGCCAGCGGCCCATTGGTCACCACGCAGTTGTCGCCCGTAAGCCAGGCTTCGCCAATCTTCTCGGTGAATTTCTGATTGGGATAGATGGGCGCAAGATCGAGCGTGCCCCATGGGCGCGGGTCGAAGGCGGGCGACATCAGGAGTGGGTAGAGTTGGGTCATGAGGATTGTGCTGCGTCATCTAGCCGGGACTCGAAGGTTTCATCAGGAGCCGCCCGAATAACGCCGCACCCGCTGCGCCGACACAGCTGCCCACAGTTGCAAAGAACACCGTATTCGTTTTCCATTCCGGGTTGTCCGTGTGAAACAACCATCCGGAAAGAGTGGGGAGCAGGCCAAGTAAGAACCCGGCGAGCGCGCCGTGAATTGTCAACGCTAGCCTACTTCGGCAATACCAACCCGCTATGCTCAGCCATATTCCGTCGATCAACCCGTACATCAAGCCCACTGGTACGGCGATAACAGAACTCAATAACAGAAAGGAGTAGATCATCCCGATGCTGAATCCGCCGCCGCTCACGGCGCAATATGCGGCAAAAAACAGGGTAGCCGCCACGGGAGTACCGACGGCACCGAAGATGGCTCCAATGACTGCAATCCGGAGAAAGTGTTTTAGTGGGTTGTTCGCCACAATACCATCATAGACTGCCCCTAATATGGATTGGCCTACAGGCTGTCGAAGAACTTCTTCATCCTCTCCAGCCCGCGGTCAAGCTCGGCGACGGAAGTTGCGTACGAGATGCGAATGTGATCCTTCGTACCGAAGCCTTCTCCGGGAACCGTGGCCACGTGGAACTCGCGCAGCAGCTTGCCCGCGAGGTCGGCGGCCGAGTTGATCCCGCTACGGCCAAAGAATGCCGACACGTTAGGATAGGCGTAGAAAGCGCCTTCGGGCATAGTACATTTCACGCCCGGAATAGAGCGCAGCCCACTGACCACATGATCGCGCAGCTTGATGTAAGCCAGGCGCATGCCCTCCACGCATTGTTGCGGCCCCCTCAGCGCAGCCACTGCCGCCTTTTGCACAATCGACGTCGGGTTCGACGTGGATTGGCTCTGCAGCTTTTGCACGGCAGCAATCACGGCCGAAGGGCCAAGCGTGAAGCCCAGCCGCCAGCCCGTCATGGCGTAGGTTTTAGACAGGGATCCAACGACGAGTAAACGCTCGCGATATTCGCGCAGCGACCCGGCCGAGAAGCGCTCGCTACAGTAATTCAGATAAACATAGCACTCGTCGGAAATCACCCATATTCCGCGCTCGTGCGCCAGACGGATCACTTCTGTCATGTCGTGGGCGTGCATCACCGCGCCGGACGGATTCGAGGGCGAGTTCAGGATGATGAGCTTGGTCTTCGGTGTAATGTGGCGGGCAATCATCTCGGCCGTGACGCGGAAATCGTGAGCCTCGTCGCTTTCCAGCAGCACGCAATTGCCGCCTGCGTAGCGCACCATATCCTTGAACGAGACCCAGTACGGGACCGGCAAGATGACCTCATCGCCATGGTCCACGAGCACGGAAATCACGTTGAATAGCGCGTGCTTGCCGCCCACCGACGCGCAAACCTCCTCGCGGCGGTAATCGGAATCGAAATCAACGGCATGCCGATGCACAATCGCATCTTTCAACTCCGAGGTGCCGCCGACGGGCGTGTACTTCGAAAAATTCGCTTGAATGGCCGCGATGGCCGCGTCTTTGACGTGTTGCGGCGTGAAGAAGGCCGGGTCGCCGCCGCCGAAGTCCACCACGTCAATTCCTTGCTGGCGCAACTTGTCAGCCTCAGCCACGACTGCCATGGTCGCCGAAGGCTCGATCCGATTGATGCGTTCCGACAAGCGGACGGGGGTCGCAGCGGTGGTTGCTGTGCTCATCATCTCTTTCTCCGTGACTTGGTTTTCCGTTCCGGGGTCTCTTGGGATGCCTCGCGCCCTTGCGCACCGGCATCCGCGAACTTGTGAGCCACATCCATTTTTTCGCGGAGTTTCTGCGCCACCAGCGGAGGCACCAGACAGTCAATCGCGCCGCCCAGTTGCCCAATCTCGCGCACCAGACGCGAACTCAGGTAAGAATATTTCTCCGCCGGCATCATGAAGACTGTTTCGAGACCGGGTTGCAGCTTGCGATTCATCAGTGCCATCTGCAGTTCATATTCGTAATCGCTGATTGCGCGAATCCCCCGCAGCACCGCGCCCGCGCCAACGCGCAGCGCATAGTCGACCGTCAGGCCGCCAAACGTGTCCACGGTCACGTTGTCGAAATCCGCGGTCATTGCCTCCAGCATCTTGCGGCGCTCGGCGACACTGAATAATGGATCCTTCTCCGGATTCCCCAACACCGCCACGACCAGCTCATCAAAGATTTTGCTGCCGCGCTCAATCAGATCAAGATGGCCGTTCGTTGGAGGATCGAACGAGCCGGGATAGATAGCTTTTAGGCGTTTCACAGGCCCTCTCGCTGGTAAGAGCCTAGATTGTATGCGGTGGGAAACAGGGATGGCAATCGGAACAGAAAAGGAACAGAAATAGAGAGACAGGCGCCCTCGCCCGTCCTGCCCTGAGCGAGGTTGAAGGCTCTTTTGACAACGCCGAACGCTATAGCGGCTGCCCCACCCTTGCCGCGTTCTGTGCGGCAAGGGTGGGATTCGCATCAGATCACGCTGTTTCTACTATCGTCTCGCGGCCGGTACTTTCCCTGCTTCCGGCGCTGCCGACGGCATGGTTGCCACCTTGCCGCCCGGAGCCGTGGCCGCCGCCTGCGCCGCTGCCGCGGGAGTGGCCGGGGTCAGCCCCAGCGCCTTGCGCACCTCGGCATCGAGCTTGGCCAGCACGTCTTTATTCTCTTTCAGGAACGCCCGGGCATTCTCGCGTCCCTGCCCGATTCGTTCGGTCTTGTAGCTGAACCACGAGCCCGACTTCTCCACGATGTTGTTATTCACGGCCAGGTCGAGCAGATCGCCCTCGCGTGAAATTCCTTCTCCGTAAAGAATGTCGAATTCGGCCTCGCGGAACGGCGCGGCAACCTTGTTCTTGACCACTTTCACGCGCGTTCGCGACCCGGTCACCACATCGCCTTCCTTGATCGCGGCGATGCGGCGGATATCGATGCGCACCGACGAATAAAACTTCAGCGCGCGGCCGCCGGTGGTCGTTTCTGGGTTCCCAAACATCACGCCAATTTTTTCGCGGATCTGGTTGATGAAGATCAGGCAGGTGCGTGACTTCGACACAGTTCCTGTCAGCTTGCGCAGCGCCTGCGACATCAGCCGCGCCTGCAATCCCATGTGGCTGTCGCCCATTTCGCCGTCAAGTTCGGCCTTGGGAACCAGCGCCGCCACCGAGTCCACCACCAGCACGTCAATCGCATTCGAGCGGACCAGCGCTTCAGTGATCTCGAGCGCCTGCTCGCCGTAATCGGGCTGCGACACCAGCAGGTTGTCCACATCCACGCCTAATTTCTTCGCGTAGCCCGGATCGAGTGCGTGCTCGGCATCTACAAATGCCGCCATGCCGCCCGCCTTCTGCGCCTCGGCAATCACCTGCAAAGCGATGGTCGTTTTGCCAGAAGACTCCGGCCCGAAAATCTCAATCACGCGTCCGCGTGGCACGCCACCCACGCCGAGCGCCGCATCGAAGGAAATTGCTCCGGTGGAAATTACCGCGATCGGGACAATCGCTTCCTTCGATCCCAACCGCATGATCGAACCTTTGCCAAACTGTTTTTCAATCTGCGAAAACGCGAGGTCGATTGCCTTGCTGCGTTCGTCTGTCCTGCTGCGCTCATCCGCCATGATGGCTGCTCCTGATTCCTGATTGAGATTGCGGGTCCAAGTTCTTCGTAGCCTACACCCGCCGGCTGGAGCGAGAAGTGCGGGCGATCACAGTAATTTCGTTCAGTTTAGCATGAAGCGAATAAAAAGCGAATCAGAGAATTGACTGTCGTGGTTCGGCGGGCGCCAGCCTCGAGATCACGGGGCGCCAAGGGAACGAGGGCCACCCAGGTGCATTCCTCCATGTCCCTCTGTGTCGTCGGTTGTCATCGCGGTTGATTTTCTTGCTAGACTTGCGGCATGCGGACGCAGCCCGAAACCAGTGTCACCGACGGCCGTGGTAGCTTGGGCCCTGGTTCGGCCCTCTACCTCGTTGCCACGCCCATCGGCAATCTCGAAGACATCACTCTCCGCGCCCTGCGCGTCCTCAAAGAGGTTGACCTGATCGCCTGCGAAGACACGCGCCAAACCCAGAAACTCCTCAGCCACTACGGAATCCAGACCCGCACCGTCAGCTATCACGAGCACAACGAGATGACCAAGGCGGCCGAACTGGTCGTGAACCTCGAGGGGGGCGCAAAAATCGCCTTGGTCACCGACGCGGGCATGCCCGGGATTTCCGACCCCGGTTTCCGCCTGATCACGCTCGCCATCCGTCACCACGTGCCGGTCGTTCCGATTCCAGGCGCATCGGCCTACCTGGCCGCGCTGGTAGCGAGCGGGCTGCCCACCGATTCTTTTCGCTTCAGCGGCTTCCTACCTGCCAAATCTGGCCAGCGCCGCAAACTGCTCGAAAGTGTGCGCGAGTCGCCGCGAACCCAGGTGTTCTACGAGGCCCCACACCGTCTGCTTGAAACCCTTACTGATGTGACCGAGATACTGGGAGAAAGCCGCCACGTAGTCGTCGCCCGTGAAGTAACGAAACTGCACGAAGAATTTCTGCGAGGCCGTGCAGGGGAAGTGCTCGACCAGCTGAAGAAGCGGGGGGAAGTGAAAGGGGAGATCACGCTGCTGATCGCGAAGCCCGATAGCTCCGAGCTGCAGGCCGCGAGCCCCGAGCTTACCGTGGCCCAGCGCGTTCGCGAAATCATGGCCGAAGAAAACGCAGACGAAAAATCCGCGCTGAAGAAAGTAGCCAAAGAACGCGGCATCGGCAAGAGTGAAGCGTACAGGGAATGGCAGCAGAGCAAGTGAACCCTTTTATTTTCCTGCCAGCTCTTTCTTTACCGCCTCGCTAACCACCTTTCCGTCCACGCGCAAGCCCGCCGCTGCAAATCGAGCCATGGCGGCTTTCATCACCGTGCCCATGTCCTTCATCGTGAGCGGCCCAGTCGTCTCGAGAATCGCCGCCCGCACTCCCGCCACAATCTCTTCTTCACCCGCCGCCTTCGGCAGGTAGGTCTCAATCAGCTTGATCTCCGCGGCTTCCTTGTCGGCCATTTCCTGCCGTCCGCCCTTGGTGAACTGCTCAATCGAGTCCTTGCGCTGCTTGATCAGCGTCGAGAGTATCTGCTGCGACTCTTTGTCATCGAGCGGAGCCATCTTTTCCACTTCTTTGTTCTTGAGCGCAGTCTTTACCATGCGCAACGTCGAAAGCCGCTGCTCTTCGCGCGCCTTCATAGCAGTGACAATGTCTTTCTGGATTTGGTCAATCAGGGGCATGGAAGGATTATAAAACGCCGCGAGCCGCGAGCAATCCAAGCAACCCTGGCCGGAGTGACTCCTCGGGCCTGGTCGCTTGCAGCCCGGAGCTCGGAGCCACTCCGCAATCTGACTTCTGACTTCTGGCTTTTTCGAATATCCTGATCCCGATGCTCATTAAGAACAGGCTCTTCACTCCCGGCCCCACTCCGCTTCTCCCGGCGGCGCAAACCGCCATGGCTTCTTACGGAGCGCATCATCGCACCGCCGATTTCCGCGCCCTTTTCAGTCGCGTGCTCGCCGACCTGAAAGAATTCATCGGCACCCGAAACGATGTGCTCGTCCTGACCTCCTCTGGTACAGGCTTCATGGAAGCCTCCATTTCGAACCTGACCTCGCCGGGTGACCGTGTGCTCGTGCTGACCGCGGGCAAGTTTGGCGAACGCTGGGTGTCGCTGGCCAAAGCCTTCGGATGCGCAGTCGAAACCGTCACCGCTCCCTACGGCGAAACCTTTTCGCTCGACACCGTGCGCGCGAAACTCACGCCGGAAATCCGCTGCGTTTACATACAAGCGACCGAAAGTTCCACCGGCGCCCGCCATGACGTAAAGTCGATCGCCAAACTGGTGCGGTCTTCTCCGGATGCTCTGCCCGATACTCTGCTGGTCGTCGATGCCATCACCGGCCTCGGCACCACACATCTCGACGTTGACGACTGGGGCATCGACGTCATCATCGGAGGCTCGCAGAAGGCGCTTATGATTCCGCCCGGCCTTGCCTATGGCGCCATCAGCGAGCGCGCCTGGCAGCGCATGGAGGCCGCAAAGTCCCCACGCTATTACTTCGATCTGCGCAAAGAAAGGAAGGCGGCGGCGAAGGCCGAGACATCTTACACACCAGCAACATCGCTGTTTGCCGGACTCGCCGCCGCGCTCGATTATGTGAGGCAGATAGGAGACGGAAATCTCGCGGCTGGACGAGAGGCGCTGATCGCAAACGCGGAAATATGCGCCGCCATGACGCGTGCCGGAGCGCAGGCGCTGGGGCTCAAGCTGTTCGCCGGTGCGTCTCCCGCGGCCGCGCTTACGGCCGTGGCCGCACCCGCGGGCGCCGACTCCACCACCATTTGCAAGCGCTTCCGCGATCAATTTGGTGCCGTTGTGGCCAACGGCCAGGCCGAGATGAAGGGTCAGCTATTCCGAATCGCCCACATCGGCTATTACGACTATCTCGACACCGTAGGTGTGCTGGCCGCACTCGAGCACGTGATCGCGGACGCCACCGGACAGACCGTTCAATTCGGAAGCGCCGTCCGCGCCGCGCAGGAAGTTTACGTTCGTTTCGCTGATGGAAGGGAATAAATCTCCGCAAGGTCGCAGCAGTAATCTGGTGTCATCCTGAGCGAAGCGAAGGACGTATGTAGTTTGCTCGCAGCGCCAACCTCATTGTCTTGTAAGGCCATCGCTGAACTGATGCCGAAGGTTCCGAAACCTGAGCCGGGTGCTTACCCAACTAGTTTTCCGTCCGTCTTTCCGTCCGTCGTTCGAAATAGAAGGCAGCCGCCAACGCCAGAATCAAGGCCGCCGTGCCGAACAAATTCAGAGCGGGCGCCACGTTGGGTTCTTGAATGATGGCCTTGCGCGCCATGGCGATCAGCGCGACCTCCAGCACAACGCGCACGTGAATCAAATCTTGTTTCAGATACGCGCGCAGCGTCTCCAGCAGTTCCACTCCGATCAGCACCAGCAGGAAATATCCGAAGATATCGAGGAGGCCCTCCACTGGAATGAGAAAGCGTGGGGAATGCCAGATCTCTTCCCCAATCAGCACGCCCAAATGTGCCGTGGAGAGCGCCACGACGATGACCAGCATTGCGGCCAGCACCATGACGGCAGACCGCTGGACTTTCGCGAACAGTGTCTCCAGCACATTCTCCCCCGTGCCGATGAGTTCGGCTTTTTGCCGGGAAGTATATCGCGAAAAGTTCCGCCCAGGTTAATTGGGGAATAAGGCGACTCGCTGCGGAACAACCGTGGAAGTCATGAGGCGCGCCCAGGTCCGGACGCCGCGCGCCGGCCACAACTCTTACGAATCTGGCGCTTCCCGCCGCAGCTTGCGGCTTTCGGCGAGCAGCGCCATCGAGTGCATCAGGTTCTGCAACGTGACGATTCCGATCAGGTGCTGTTCATCCACCACCGGAATAATGCTGAGGTTGCGGGCCGTGAGCTTGCGGAATGCCGACGCGAGCGACTCCTGTTTTGCGGCGACGTCGAAGATCCGGTTCATTACCGCCTGCACGTATCCGTTGCCGTCGGCGCGCAGCGCATCGAGGATCTTCTGTTTTGAAATCACCCCGACCATGTCGCTCCCGCGCACTACCGGAAAATCGTCCTGCAGCGTGTGTACGGCCTTTTCCAGGGCATCTTCCAGCGTATCGGCGGGCGAGAGCGTGGCGAAATCGGTCAGCATCACTTCCTCAAGCCGCACGCTCTGCAGCACCGATTGAAACATCGCCGAGCGCTCTTCCAGTTGCGCTCCCACGAACAGGAAAAAACCGACCATCACCAGCCACCAGTTGCTGACCAGAATGCCGACCATCATGAACAGGATGGAAAAAACGTTGCCGATGCGCACCGCGCGCTGCGTCGCCTGCACCATGTCCATACGGCGGGAAAACAGCGCCCGTAGCGCGCGTCCGCCGTCCATGGGATAGGCGGGCAGCAGATTGAACAGCCCGAGGTAGACGTTTGCCCACACAATGCTGCGCAGCAGGGCACTCGAATGCATGAGCGGCCGCGCCATGAGCGAGAAGCCTGGAATCACCACGGGTAGAATCAGCGCCGCCAGTCCTGCGATCGCCAGGTTTACCAAAGGTCCGGCAACGGCTATTCGAATGTCGCGTTTCCAGGCATTGAGCGGATCTGGAATCGCGTGCGCCTCGTCAAGAGTCGTGATGCCGCCGATCGGCAGAAGGATTATGCTTTTGGCCGGAATGCCCGAACCGCGCGCCACCAGCGCGTGACCTAGTTCATGCAGCACGACACTGCCGAAAATGACGCCAACCAGTCCCAGTCCGCGCAGTGCCGCCGTTGCATCCTGCGCCGTCGCTTCGGTGCCCCAGACAAACACCAGCAGAAACAAAAATGTGAGATGGATCCGGATTTCGATGCCGAACAAACGGCCAACTGGGATGGACCAATTACGCATGGACATGCCTACGGTTATTCTATCTTTTAGACACCGCTTGAAGCTCAGAGGTTGCGGAAAGAAAACTCGAAGGTCACGGTCTGCAAGGATGACCACACGAGTAAGAAGTACTCGAAGCGGGTGAACGGTTGAAGAAATGCGTGTGATCGCTGGCCAGTATCGGAGTCGTCCGCTGCGTTCCTTGCGTGGCATGGATGTTCGTCCAACCGCCGACCGCCTGCGCGAAACGTTGTTTAACGTGCTGTGCGCCGGCAATCCGGCCGCGCTCGAAGGCACAATGTGGCTTGACGTATACGCTGGAACCGGCGCGGTAGGAATTGAGGCTCTCAGCCGCGGCGCGTCAATGGTGCATTTTGCTGAGTCATCGAAGGCAGCCGCGGATCTGATTGCGGCAAACCTGAAATCGTTAGGAATCACGGGCGGCTTTGATATTGTGAACAGTGAAGCTGCGAAGGCCCTGCGGCAATGGCGAACCACCGGTGTGGTCGCCGACTACGTCTTTCTCGATCCGCCATACAAACTCCGGGATGAATACATAAAGACGCTGACGGCGCTGGCGGAGTCGGAGCTGTTGCGAGCAAACAGCATCGTTATCGCCGAGCACGAAAAGCGATTCGATCCAGGTGCGGATTTCGGCCTTTTGGAACGTTACCGGAAACTGGAGCAGGGAGATGCCGCGTTGAGCTTCTATGCTTTGGGCGCTCGTTGCTCGTAGGTCGCGCGTGGATCGCTATAATCAAAGCGCATGGCTAACTTTCCACCGGTTGACGAACAACTGGCATACATCAAAAAGGGCGCGGCCGAGATCGTCAAAGAGTCTGAGTTGCGCGCGAAGCTCGAACGCTCGCTCAAAACCGGCAAGCCGATCCGCGTGAAGGCCGGCTTCGATCCCACCGCTCCCGATCTGCACCTCGGACACACCGTCCTGCTGCGCAAGCTAAAGCACTTTCAGGATCTCGGCCACACGGTCATTTTCCTGATCGGCGATTTCACCGGCATGATCGGCGACCCAACCGGGCGCTCGGCCACGCGCCCGCCGCTTTCCCGCGAGCAGATCGAACAGAATGCCGAGACTTACAAAACGCAGGTCTTCAAAATCTTGAGCGCCGACAAAACGGTTGTCGACTTCAACAGCCGCTGGTTTTCAAAGTTCACCGCTGAGGATTTCATCCGGCTCTGCGCCAAGTACACGGTCTCGCAAATGCTGGAGCGCGAAGATTTTCACAAACGCTTTCGGGAAGAAAAGCCGATTGCCGTGCATGAGTTGCTGTATCCGCTCGCGCAGGGATATGACTCGGTGGCGCTCGAAGCCGACGTGGAACTCGGCGGCACAGACCAGAAATTCAATCTGCTGGTGGGCCGCGAACTGCAGCGCGCCTACGGCCAGGAATCGCAGGTCGTGCTGACGACGCCCATCCTCGAAGGCCTCGACGGCGTGAACAAGATGTCGAAGTCGCTGGGCAACGCAATCGGCATCCACGAACTGCCGGTGGAGATGTACGGGAAAATCATGTCCATCTCCGACGACATGATGTGGCGCTACTACGAACTGCTGACCGACGTCCGAACCGATCAAATCTCGCAGATGAAACAGGATGCGGCCAGCGGCAAGTCGCATCCCATGGCGCTGAAGAAAGAGCTGGCGCGGTCCATCGTGGCCGACTTCCATTCCACCGATGCCGCCGCCAAAGCCGCCGCGGACTGGACAAAGCAGTTCCAGAAGCATGAAATGCCGGACGATGTTGAGGAAGTCGTCGCCGCGGTGGAACTGACAGCCGATGGTCAAGTTAGGCTTGCAAAGCTGTTGGAAAAGGTGGGCCTCGCGGACTCTGTCAGTGACGCCTCGCGGAAGTTGAAGCAAAATGCGGTAAAAGTAAATGGCCGCGTGATGACCGATCCTATAGCGTCCTTAAATTTAAGCGAACCAATCACCTTGCAGGTGGGAAGAAAAATCAAGAAACTGCGAGCGAATCCAATCGTCGGGACGCGGCCAACCAACGGAGCATAGCCACCCAGGCTTGGAAGCACCTATTTCGATTACAGCAGCGCAGGCGTCTTCCTGTGCCACTCCGTGGCCTGCTCATACTTGTGCGCCAGGTGAAGAAGAGGGTCCGGGTTCCACGGAACGCCCGCAAGCTGCAATCCGATGGGCATGCCATCTTTCGTAAATCCGCAGGGAATTGAAATCGCCGGAATTCCCCAGACATTAAAGGGCCGGGTGTTGCGCAGCATTAAAAGTTCGGTGGCGCGCAGCTTATCGGGATTCTGTTTCAAATCGGCGATTGCGGGTGGAGGAATGGGAACCGTGGGCGTGACCAACACGTCGATTTGTTCGAATATTTTCCGAACGGAAGCGCGGCTCGCGGCCAGCTCGCGTTTTGCGCGCTCCACGTCGGCCTCTAATGTTTTTTCACCGGACTTGATTCGCGTCAGCGTCGCCGGTTGATAAAGCTCGGGCGAGCGGGCAACAAATTCTCTGTGATAGGCATACGACTCCGCGCTCGAAAGCGTCCGGTCGGTAGAAATATCGAGCGCGATTTCATCGCGGATCTCGCAACCTATTTCCCGCAGGACCTGAATCGCCTTCTCCACCGCTGCGGCAACCTCGGAGTCGAGATCATCGAAAAAATACGCCCGCGGAATGCCGATGCGAACTGCGGGCAGCGTCTCGTCGAGATCGCAGGTGTAGTCGAGAATCGGGACATCCGCGCTTGTCGTGTCGCCCGGATCGTGACCGGCCAGCACCTGCAGGACCAGAGCTCCATCGCAAACCGAATTCGTGATCGTGCCGACGTGATCGAACGACCACGAGAGCGGAATCACTCCGCGTGTGCTGACGCGTCCGTAGGTCGGCTTGATCCCAACCACGCCACAATAAGCCGCAGGCAACCGGACCGATCCGGCAGTGTCGGTGCCGATGGCTGCATACCCCAGGCCGGCTGCCACGCTCGCAGCCGAACCTCCGGAAGATCCTCCAGCAATCCGCGACAGGTCCCACGGATTGTGAACTTCCCCGAAGTAACTGATCATCGAGCTGCCGCCATACGCGAACTCGTGCAGATTCTGCTTGCCGAGAATGATCGCGCCGGCATTGTGCAGGCGGCGCGCCACTTCGGCGTCCTCAGTTGGGACCCGGTTCTTAAAGAGCGCGCTGGCCGCTGTAGTTCGCACGTTCGCGGTGTCGATGATGTCCTTAAGTCCGACAGGAATTCCGTGCAGCGGGCCCCGATATTTCCCGCGGAAGATCTCCTGCTCCATACGGCGTGCCTGGTCAAGCGCCGACTCGGCCAGAACCGTGATGAATGCGTTGAGCTTCGGGTTGAGGTTTTCAATGCGGGCAAGGCAATCGCGGGTAAGCTCGGCAGGCGAGATTTCGCGCGCGCGAATTCCGCGGCACAGATCTTTTATCGTAAGGTTCAAGAAGCCCTCACGCGCGCGCCTTTTCCGCGGCGCGCCTCGCAAACCATTTGACCACAACATACACCACCGGACCGGCTGCGAGCGCCCAGGGTCCCCAGCGTCGCGCCATAGGATCGCTGTAGCGCAGCACTACGTAGGTCATCACGAGCGGCGGAACGATAACGTAGACCAGACCGAGATTTCCCCACCGAATACGAAACGGCCGAGCCAGGTCCGGCCGTACGCGCCGCATCCCCCAGGCCGAGAGCACCGTCATCACGGTTGTGGCGGCGCGCAGCCACACGTACACGCTGATCAACTCGCCGAGCGAGTGCAGTGCAAGCGAGGCATAGATGGCGGCGGAGATGATAATCGCGATCCAGGGTGTGCCATAACGCGGATGCTTGTGCGTGAGAAACGGCGGCAGGTAGCCGTCTTCGGCAAGTGCGAACGGCATGCGCGTCGTCGTCAGCACGGTGCTGTTCAGCAGGGCGACCGTGCCAACCATGGCTGCGATCGTCATCAGGTTGCCCATCCACGGCCCGCCGATCAGCAGCGCAGCAGTGGAAAAGTAGCCGTCTTTCCAATCGTGCCAGTTGCCGACGGACGCGAGAGCGGTGACTGTCGGCAGAAAAAACGTCGCAATCGAGAGCGGCACAACCAGAGCGAGCGCGCGCGGATAGGTTCGGGCCGGGTTTTCGACCTCCTCCGCCACAGTCGAAAGCTGCTCGTATCCCGAGTAGAGCCAGATTCCAAGCGCCAGTCCCACGCCGAACACATCGTGAAACGGACGGTTCGGCGGCACCAGCGGCACGAATGGATTGTGGTGCCACTTCGCCAACCCGAGGACGACCATCGCGATCACGGGGATGAAAATGAAAATCTCGAACGCGGTCGAGGCCTTGCCCACCATCTGGATGCCCCGGACATTGAGCCAGGTGACGAATGCGATCAGAATGAAGGAGACGAGCCAGTGCTTCCAGCCATTGATCTGCGGGAAGTAGTAGCCGGCAAGATAGTCGGTGAAAAGGACAGCGTAGGACCCGCCCAGCAGGAACGAAGCGGACCAATTCCACCAGCCGGCGAGAAATCCCCAGAAATCTCCGAATGCGGCGCGGCTCCAGCGATAGAAACCGCCTTCAACCGGCATCGCAGTCGTGAGTTCGGCCGAAACCAACGAGACCGGAATGCACCACACCAGCGGCAGCAGCAACAGATAAAGCAGCGTCATGCCGGGCCCGCTGGTTGAGACCATCGACTCCAGCCCAAACGGGCCGCCGGTCGTATACGAGAACATCACGAAGACGAAGTAGAAAAGGCTCGCCTTGCGAACTGCGGATGGCGCGGATGTAGTCGGGGCTTTCACGAATGGGCAGCGTCACGATAGCTTACCCGAATAATTGCACTGCGGCGGAATTATGCGCCGATTCCGAGCGGAAGACGAGGATGAAGCTGACCCTGCTCCAGATCGAGCAGCTTGCGCTTGATGTCGAGGCCGCCGCCGTAACCGCAGAGGCCGCCGCCCGATGCGATCACGCGATGGCAGGGGACGATGATGGCGACGGGATTCCGGTTGTTCGACATGCCAACCGCGCGGAAGGCTTGCGGGTGCCCGATGGCGCGCGCAATGTCGGCGTAGCTGCGCGTCTCGCCATACGGGATCGCGAGGAGCGCGCGCCAGCAGGCAAGCTGAAAATCCGTGCCGCGCAGGTCGAGAGGAATCGTGAATTCGCGTCGTTCGGCGGCGAAATACTCGTCCAGCTCGCGAAGATAGGGAGCAAGCGCCTGCTTGGATTCGTGCAGCTCAGTAGTTCCCGAATCCAGTTTCATCATGCGCGTTTCAAATTCCAGCCGCACCAGCCCTTTTGTGCTGGCAGCCAGGAACAGCGGCCCCACGGGCGAAGAAGTGCGAAAAAAGAACAGCGTTTCCATGGCAACGATGCTTACCGGAGCATAGCACGCTGCTTGCGCGCCGTCGCACGCTTGAAAACCTGGCGATGCTTGTGTCTCCCGCCGGCTACACGCGGAAAATAAAAAAGCCTCCCGCTTGCGCGGGAGGCCGCAATTCCAGGTGTCGACTACTTCTGTTGGTTCATGGTGGAATCGGTCGAGGCCAACTGCTCGAGATTGTTCTTCAGCAGGCTGACTTCAACGCGGCCACCAGTGATCCGCTTCTTCGGTTTCGATTCATCCGCGGTCGCCGAAGGCAGCGGAGCATTGCCCATGCCAACCAGGTAGATCCGGTAAACCGGAATGTCATGATTCAGCACTAGGTAGCGAACCACCGACTCAGCCATCTTCTGCGAGTTGGCAATCGCCACTTGCCCATTTCCCGATGCGAAGCCCTGCACTTCGACGACATAGCCACGCTGGCTCTTCAGCGGTGTAGCCATTTCGTCGAGCGCTTCCTTGGCATTCTTGCTGAGAACGGTTTGTCCCTGCTTGAACATGATCTCGGTCTGGGTCGAAGGCTGATACTGATCGATGTTGGTCACGACCTGCTCAACCGTGTTCAGCCGGGTGCTTGCCTTATCCGCCGTCTGCTGCGCTGCCTGCGCCCGATTGCCGGCGTCCACTGCATGCAGGTCAGCTTCATTGGCCTTGGCCGAAGCGAGCTGGATGCCCTGCTGTGCGCGTGCATCCACGTCCTTGATCTGCTTGCTATTGGAGGCGGTCAGCTCGTCGAGTTCGTTAATGCGATCGCGAATCGGCTGGGTCTGGCGCGCCACATATTTCTTGCGCGCAAATGGATTCATGTGTCCCCAGAAGCCTTCGTGCGTCTCGGGCTGCAAGGGATCCTTGCCGGTGGCGGTATCGGCCTTGGTCATAGCCGGAGAAGCCGTTGCCGGGGCGGTTTGGGTCGAGGTGGAACTCTGGGAGTTGTCTTGCGCGAAGGCTGTTACCGCCAGCACAACGCTCAATATCATCAAACCAATAAGGGTGCGGTTCTTCATGTGAAACTTCCTCCAGTTGAGGAGTGGCGATTGCACTCCGGCGCTTTCCGCGCACTTTTTTGATTGCGTCATTTCTAACTTAGCCCACAAGCTCGGGAGACACCCAGTGACGCCGTCGGTGCCTCGGGGACAGGCCATTCAAAACCCGGCCTTATGTAAACAGTTTGGATGCCAAATGCGCGCCCCAAAGACTACAACAGCAAGTGCTTTATTTTCATAAACATTGTAACGCATTCCGTCGCAAATGCCGAACCACGCAGCGGTAATTTTGGGCGGATGATATAAAAACTGCGTGGATCGTTTTGTTTGGAAGACCAATGCTAAGGAGTGGACCAGGCAAATTGAAAAAGCTTGATAAGGCGAATCGGACGCTCCCAACGCTGATTTTTTTCGGCAGCATCGTTCTCATCCCCGCACTTCGGCCGGCGCACGCGCAGATGACCCCCCAATCGTTGCCATCGGCGCACATTTCCGCCGAGCGCATGCGGCGATATTCCGATTTGTCGGTCGAGTGGATGCAACAGTATCTCCGCGTCGACACAACGAACCCACCGGGAAACGAGATGCGCGCCGCACAGTTCTTCAAGCGCATTCTCGACCAGGAAGGTATCGAAAACCAGGTTTTCGAATACACGCCGGGCCGCGCCGACCTATGGGCCGTGCTGCCACACACTTCTGATCATCCAAAGCGGCCCCTGATTTTTCTTAATCACATGGATGTGGTCACCAGCGATGCTGCCCACTGGACCTATCCTCCCTTCAGTGGCCAGATCGTCAACGGCTCCATGTACGGGCGCGGCGCTCAGGACATGAAAAATGAAGGTCTGGCGCAACTAGTGGTACTTGTGATGCTGAAACGCGAAAAGATCGCGCTCGACCGCGACATCATCTTTCTCGCGGTTGCCGACGAAGAAGCCGACGGCACCGGGACAGACTGGTTCGTCGCCAACAAGCGCGAGTTGCTGCGGAATGCCGAATTCCTCATCAACGAAGGCGGCGAGAACTTGCTGCAGGATGGCAAAGTGCGCTACGTCGGTGTCGACGTTGGCGAGAAAACGCCACTCTGGCTCCATATCACATCCCATGGTCGTCCCGGACACGGCTCGCGGCCCATTCCGGATTCGGCGCCCAACCGACTGATTCGCGCCCTCAACCGCCTCATGCAGTATCAGCCTCCGTTGCGCGTGCTTCCGGTGGTGGATGAATTCTTCAAAACCATGGCGCCCTACGAGCCTCCGCAACGAGCGCGCATGTTTGCCGACATCCGCAGGGCAATCCAGGACAAACGCGTTCAGCAGCAAGTCGCCGAAGATGAATCTATCAATTTCCTTTTGCGCGACACCATTTCCGTCACCATGTTCGGCGGCTCGAAGCAAACCAACGTCATTCCTCCCGAGGCCTGGGCCAACGTCGACGTGCGTCTGCTGCCCGGAGCCGATCCCAAGGCATTTCTGGAGTCGATCCGCAAAGTCATCAATGATCCTGACGTTACCGTCGAACCGGAAAATGCAGAGTTCCGCATCGCCAACTCATCTCCCACCGATACGGCCTTATACAGCGCGATTCGCCAGGTGTCGCAAACTTATTTTGGAAATATCCCGGTCGCACCGCGCATCACGAGCGGCTATACGGAGAACCAGCGCTACCGCCCTCTCGGCATTCAAGCCTATGGATACACTTCTTACACGGCCACGGAAGAGGAAGGCTCAACCGAACACGGTAACGATGAGCGCGTGCGGGTAGAAGAATTACGCCGTGCCCCGAAAATCCTGTACGACGTGGTCGCTCTGGTAGCAGGGAACTAGTGTCGTTTCCCGTTTTCTAATCTCAACGTGTCATCCTGAGCGGAGTGGCTGCTGCGCGAGCGCAGCAGCTACGGAGTCGAAGGATCCCTACTCCACCGGGAAACTCCAATGCAAGACTCTGCATCCTCCGCTTTGCTCTATCATCGGCTAATCATGAACCGCAGATTGCTTGTGCTCTTTCCGCTTTTGCTAACCTCGTTCAGTTCCGCCGAGAGAACTCCTTTCGATCTGAAGCAACTCAAACTCCCCGATGGGTTTCACATCGCCGTTTTCGCCTCCGATGTAGACGGCGCGCGCATGCTCACCTTCACTCCGGGAGGTGTGTTGCTCGTGAGCGAATCCGGCGAAGGCAAGGTCGTCGCGCTGCCTGACGCCAAACACGCCGGCAAAGCCGACCGAATCGTCGAAGTCCTCACCCGACTCAACGAGCCACACGGCATCGCCTTCTATGAAGGCAAGCTCTACGTCGCCGAGAACGACAAAGTCCGTCGCTACGACTGGGACGAGGCCACCCTGCATGCCACCAATCCCAAAACGCTCGCTGATCTTCCGACCGGTGGCGGCCACTCCACGCGCAGCCTCCAGTTTCACGGAGGCAAGATGTACGTCTCGTCCGGATCGAGCTGCAATGTCTGCATCGAGAAAGATCCGCGCCGCGCCACCGTAATGGAGTTCAATCCCGACGGCACCGGCCAGAAGATTTTCGCGAAAGGCTTGCGCAATGCCGTCGGGCTGGCAGTGAATCCTAAGACCGACACGGTGTGGGTCACGGTAAATGGGCGCGACTGGCTGGGCGACGATCTGCCGCCAGAAACGATCTTTGATCTCGGCAAGGGTGACGTTGATGCCGGCTGGCCGTACTGCTATGGCGACCGCGTTCCCGACAAGGATTTCACCAAGCCGGGAGATAATCGCTGCCAAAGCGTGATCGAGCCGAAGGTCCAGATGCAGGCGCACTCCGCGCCGCTTGGCCTCGCGTTTTATGAAGGCACAATGTTTCCGCCCGAGTACCGTAACAACATTTTTGTCGCCTTCCACGGCTCCTGGAACCGCAGTGTGCCGACGGGCTACAAAGTCGTGCGCGTAAAGCTCGACGATAAGGGTCAGCCGCTTGGCGGAGCGCAAGACTTCGCCACCGGCTGGCTAGTTCCCGGTGAAACAAAGAAAGGCCGCTGGATGGGCCGTCCGGTAGGCATTGCATTTGCTTCGGACGGGTCAATGTACCTGAGCGACGACGCAGGCGGCGTGGTCTATAGAGTCACATATGGTAAGTAGGCTGCTCGTTATGATGAAGTTCCAACTCTCATTCTGAGCGAAGCGAAGAACCTATCCATTCACCGGCGCCATCACACCATCTGGAGGCGCTCGCGCAACTCAAGGAAACGACGCCGACGACCAGTCACTGCGTCAAGTTGTAAATCAGCCCGTATGGGTCCTTGATATAGACTCTCGGAACATTGGGCTCGTCCTTAATTACCTGGCAGCCTTTTTTCTGCAGGCTTGCTCTGGCTTCCTTAACGTTCTTGACGGTGACCTCGAGTACGGGTCCAAGAGCCGGGCCCGGCTCAATGAACAGATTGATGTGTTTTCCGTGGAGGCCGATCATCTTCGGGTTCTTGTCGGTAATCTCAAAGCCGAGAGCCTTGACGTAGAATTCGGCCGCCTTCATCGGATCTTCGGCCTGAATCAAAATGTCTGTACCAAATGTGTTTGCTACATGCACCTCCCGTAACATGTTGCCTCAATGTTTCTCCACGGTCGTAAGACTTGATTGCGAGTCTACTCCCGGCAATACTTCTCGTACTGCTGATAAATGAATGGGTCCGTCATGCCCGCGATGTAATCGCAAATAACGCGCGGCAGCGGCTCGTGCGCGGCCTTGTCGCGGTAGTTGCGCGGCAAATCGTCCGGCTCCTCCATCCAGTGCGCGAACAGCTCACCCACAATGCGTTCGGCATCTTCCTTCTCTCCTTCGAGCGCCGAACTGAAATAAAGATTCTCGTAGAGAAAATCCTTAAGCTGGTGCCGCTCCTTTTCGACCGCCGGGCTGAAAGCGGCCAACCGCTCCGGATGCCGCCGGATCGCGTCGAGCGAGTGTACTCCCGCCTCTGCGACGCGCATCCGCGTGTTCTCGATCAGATCGCCCACTAGCCGGTCGAAAATTCGCTTCAGCGCCTCGTTGAATTGCAGCTTCTCCGGCGCCGCGGGATAAATTCTCCGCACCGCTTCATACGAGTGGCTAAAAATGTCAACGTTCTCGGCAATCTGCTCCACCGCCAACAGGTGAGCTTCGCAGCCGTCGTCTAAATCCGCGGTGTTGTAGGCGATCTCGTCGGTCAGATCGATGAGTTGCGCTTCGAGCGGCGGCCTCTGATCGAGAAGATACTCGGCCAGTTCGGGATGCTCCTGTGCATCGTAGTTGTGCGAATGCTTGATGATGCCTTCCCGCACCTCGAACGTCAGGTTCAATCCGCGAAATGCCGCATACCGCAACTCGAAATCCTCGACAATACGCAGCGCGTGCAGATTGTGGTCAAACGAGAGCCCGTGCAGACGCATGGCCGCATCCAGAGCCTTTTCTCCCGCATGTCCAAATGGAGGATGCCCAAGGTCATGCACCAAGGCGAGCGCCTCAACCAAGTCCGTATTCAACCCGAGCTGCGCCGCAATCGTGCGCGAAATCTGCGCGACTTCGATGGTATGCGTCAGCCGGTTGCGGAAGTGATCGGAATAGCGCCGGGTAAAGACCTGAGTCTTGGCCTCCAGACGCCGAAAGGCCCGAGCGTGCACCACCCGGTCGCGATCCCGCTGAAAGTCGTTGCGATAAGCGTGTTGTGCTTCGGGATGCCGGCGTCCGCGCGATTGTTCCACGCGAACGGCATAATCGGCGAGCATGGAAACAGTTTAGCGTAGAGACGGGGCTTGCCCCGTCTCCGCATGCGCAAGGATAGCGGTTCAACAGCGAAAAGGTTCGCGTAGGGACAGCCGCCTCCGGCTGTCCAGCGGAGCGAAGCTCCGAAAGCAGACTTCCGCTGCAGAGGCGTCCCCGAGATCGGCCGAATCTCAACCCGCGGAGCCTTTAAAATTCTTCTTGACCCTGACCTTACGTCAGGCCCGAGCATGATCGTGGAAGGGAGCTTCCAGTGAAGCTTCGCGACGACCGGTCGTATCGCGTGCAGGAATTCGCGGAACTGGCGGGAACGACGGTTCGCGCACTACACCACTATGACCGGCTCGACCTGCTCAAACCGCGGCGTACCGATGCGGGCTACCGCCTGTATCAGTCGCACGATCTCGAGCGACTGGAGCAGATCGCCGCCTTGAAGTTTCTCGGAATCCCCCTGAAGCAGATCAAGGAGTTGCTCGACCGCAGCACGCTCGATTGGCCGGAAGCCCTTCGATTGCAGCGCAAGCTGCTGGAGGACAAACGGCGCCTGCTGGAGCGCGCGATCCGCGCGATTCGCGCGATTCGCGATGCCGAGGAGTCAATCCGGCCCGGGCAACGCCCTGACGCTGCGCTGTTAAAAAAAATAATCGAGGCGATCGAAATGGAAAACAACACAGACTGGACCCGGAAATACTACAGCGACGAAGCTCAGGAGAAGATCGAACAGGGCAAGCAGCGCTGGTCACCGGAGTTGCAGGAGCGCGTAACCGAAGAGTGGACCGATCTCTTTCGCGATGTCGAAGCCGCCATTGCGCGTGGAGAGGATCCCGCAAGCAAGCCGGCGCAGGCGCTGGGCGCTCGCTGGAAAAAGCTGGTGGAAGCCTTCACCGGCGGCAATTCCGAGGTCGGCGCCGGTCTAGGCAAGCTTTATGCCGACCGGCCGAACTGGCCCGCCCAAGCGCAGCAGCAGATGGCTCTCTTCGGCAACAAAGCCGTCTTGGATTACATCCACAAAGTGAGTGCATGTAAGTGAGGAGTGGCGTGCGGAAATCAGGCGATGGCAATCGCCGATTTCCGCGCTCCCTATTGTTTGCTCGCGTCTTCCCGCGCCAGCTTCATCTTGGCGGAGTCGAGCTTCTTCTGAACCCGCGACACGTCGGCCGGATCAACCTCCGCCGCAATCGTGCGATTCCATTCGGTCAGGGCCCGCTCCCAGTTTGCCGCCGCCAGTTTCAGGCGCCCGGTCCTCTGATAGAGGTCGCCCAGATGATCGTGCACCGTGGGATCGGTGTTGATCTTCTGCGAGGCTTTTAGCAGGCTCTCTTCCGCCAGGTCGTATTTTCCAAGCCGGAAGTAAGCCCACCCCAGCGAATCCAGATAGGCGCCGTTGGCTGGATCGAGATCGACAGCCCGCTTGATATAGGCAAGCGCCTCGTCAAGTTCCGTGTTCTGGTCCGCAAGCATATACCCGAGATAATTCAGCGCCGAAGCGTGTTCGGGGTCGCCCGCCAGCACTTTCTTGAATTGTTGCTCCGCGTCGGTGTAGCGCTTCTCCCGCTCGTAGGTAGACCCGCGCAAGAACCAGATATATTCTTTGTCTTCCTCTTTGGCCGATAGCTGTTCCGCCTTGTCGAGCGCCTGCTCCGCATCCGGGAATCGCCGGAGCCTGGTGTTCATCTGCGCCAGCGTAATGTAGATCTGCCGGTCCTCGGCGTCGCCTTTCAGCAAAGAGCGCACATCCTTGAGCGCCACATCGGCTTGCCCCATGTCAGCTAACTGCGCATCCAGCACCATTTTCAAATCGCGGCTGTTGGGCAGCTTCTGCACGGCTTCTTTCGCCACATCGGTGGCCTTCTG
Organism: uncultured Acidobacteriaceae bacterium; assembly: GCA_963791085.1. Taxonomy (GTDB): domain Bacteria; phylum Acidobacteriota; class Terriglobia; order Terriglobales; family Acidobacteriaceae; genus Acidiflorens. Next base: position 1,355,395 of record CAWBQG010000002.1, read on the forward strand.
CCATTCCTTCCCGTCACGCCACGTGTCGATCACCTGCTGGTAGCCGCGTTCGATGTTTTCATTTCCGCCCAGTGCGATCATTTGGCGGAACGTCTCATTCGCGGCCTGATAGTTCCCCTGATCGCGGTAGATCGTGCCCAGCCGCTCCAGAAAAACCGCCCGGTTGCCCTTCGCGCTGCTGGAGTAGTTGCCGTCGGCCTTCTCGGTCTTCTTCAGCAGGTCCTTCATAATCGGTACCGCTTCGTCGTAGCGCCCTTGCGCCTGGTAAATCGAGGCAATGTTGTACGGCACCTCGATCGAGTCCTGCACCATCGACCCGGCTTTCTTCAGATTGTCAAGCGCCTGATCGAACCTGCCTTGCTTGCGGTAGATCTCCGCGATCCGAATGTAGGTCTGCGCATCTTCCGGATTCGCGTCCGCGATCACTTTGTACTGCTCCAGCGCGGCATCGGTCTGCCCGTCGTTGAGCAGGTTTTCGGCCAGCCCGCGAATCGCATCCAGATTGTCACGATCAAGCTCAATCGCGTGTCGATAGGCTTCGATTGCGTTCTTGTATTGCTTCTGCTGCTCGTAGGTGTATCCGAGCGCCGAATACAGCTTCGCGGAACGCTCGTTCTTGGGCACCGAACTGAGAACGTCCGTTGCCCGTCCGGTATCGCCCAACTCGTTGTAGAGATAGGCAAGCGTGGTGACCGCTTCCTCCGAATCCGGCTGCAGCTTCACTGCCGTCTTGAATTCGTTTTCCGCCTTCTGGAGGTCGTTGTTCAGCCGGTAGAGCCGTCCCAGCAGCAGGTGATCGTCCATGCCGTCGGGTTGCAGCCGCACAATTTGCTCATACTGCTCGATGGCCAGCTTGAGCACGCTTTCCGATCCGTTGCCCGCCTCCATGTCGCCCAGCGACCGCAGGTAGATTCTTCCCAGCAGCCGCCGCGCTTCCAGATTATTCGGATCGCGTTTGATGATGTCCTGGGCCTCGATTACCGCATCGCGAATGCGTCCCGTCTTCGCGTACAGTTCGGCCAGCCCGGAGGTCAGATATGCCGAACTCGGATCGGCGTCGATCGCGGCGCGGTACTCCTCGATCGCCTTATTGGCCAGGTCACTCCGGCCATACGTTGAAACCTGCTCCTCATACATGTGCGCGAGAGCGAAATGGTAGTAAGCGGCGGCCCTGTCCGGTACTCTCCCCTTGTTTTCGGAGGGCATACTCGCCGTCGACGAGTCAGCCACCGCAGTACCCGCGGCCGTCGAGGGCGCGTTTTGCCCCGACAATAAAGACCCCGTAAGGAGGACAACAAATAGCCCACACTGATTTTTCATGAACCGTCCTTGCAACATTCGAACCGCCAGGATTATTGGATGCCGAATCGCTTCCCGCCGATTTTCCTATTCTACCCTCGGTCCGGCCCGGCGCAGGAAGAAAGCGAGAATCGCCCCCAAAGCCGGAAGTACAGGGGCTTTGGGCGGAAACGCCAAATTAACCCATGTCATAGCGCCAAGTTAACTCGGTCATCCCGACCGGAGCGAAGCGGAGTGAGAAGGACCATGTGTTCTTAGCGGGATCGGTACCCAAGTCGCGCCCGTTGTTTGGGGCGCTAACCTGGGAAAGGGCTAAAGGACGACCGACTCCTACACACCTTAAATGCGTCCTAATGCCGGAAATGCCGCACCCCTGTAAAGATCATCGCCAGCCCCAGCCGATCCGCCGCTTCAATCACTTCCTGGTCGCGCACCGAACCACCCGGCTGAATAATGGCCGTCGCCCCAGCCTTCGCGATCTCCTCGACCCCGTCCGGGAATGGAAAAAACGCGTCCGATGCAGCCACCGTGCCCTTGAGCGGAAGCTGCGCCTTCATCGCTCCAATCTTGCAGGAGTCCACGCGGCTCATCTGTCCCGCCCCCACACCCACAGTTTGCCCATCCCGCGCATAGAGGATCGCGTTTGATTTCACGTGCTTGCAGACCTTCCACGCAAACAGCAGAGCGCGCTTTTCCTCCGCGGTCGGCGCCCGTTTCGTCACGATTTTCAGGTCCGACTCTGCCAGCCTGTGTAGGTCTGCATCCTGTACCAGCATCCCTCCGGAGATGTCCTTGATCACCCAGCGGCCCGACGTCGCGTTTTCTGCAACGTTAGGATGGGCTTTCGGAACCTCGACCAGCCTTAAGTTCTTCTTCGAGCCAAAAGCATCTTTCGCCCCCGGTTCGAACGAGGGCGCGGCGATCACCTCCAGAAACAGCTTCGCCATTTCCGCCGCTGCCGCCGCATCCACCGGCCGATTCACTCCGATCACTCCGCCGAACGCCGATACTGGATCGCACTCCAGAGCGCGCACGTAGGCCTCGGCCAGCGTCTTGCCCGTCGCCGTCCCGCAAGGATTCGTGTGCTTGATGATCGCGCACACCGGCTCGTCAAACTCACGTGCCAGGTCCCACGCTGCCTGCAGGTCAACGATGTTGTTATAAGAAAGTTCCTTGCCCTGCACCTGTTTTGCGTGCGCCACCCCCGATCCCGAATCGTCGGCATACATGGCCGCTTTTTGGTGAGGATTCTCGCCGTACCGCAGATCCATCTGCTTGCGAAAGCTGAGCCGCAGCGTCTCCGGAAAATTTGTGCGCGGCGCCAGTTCATAGCCTCCGGCCGCCGAGATACGCTCGAGCGTCGAAGCAATCGCCGAATCGTAAGCGGCCGTCGTCGCAAACGCCTTTTGCGCCAGCCGCCATTTGGTTTCCTTCGAAAGCGCGGCCCCAGACCGCGCCATCTCCTCGGCAATCGCCTCGTAATCGGCGGGCGAAGTTACCACCGCGACATCCTGAAAATTCTTGGCGGCCGACCGGGTCATCGACGGCCCGCCTATGTCAATGTTCTCGATGATCTCTTCAAAATGCGCGCCCGGCTTGGCCGCCGTCTTCTCGAACGCGTAAAGATTGACGACCACCATATCGATCGCTGGAATCTCATGCTCGGCAACCGCGGCCCGATGCGCCGCATTTTCCCTCCGATGCAGAATCCCACCGTGCACCTTGGGATGCAGCGTTTTTACCCGCCCATCCAGCATTTCCGGGAAGCCCGTAAGGTCGGAAATATCTTTCACGGCAATCCCCGAATCCCGCAGCAGTTTGGCAGTCCCGCCGGTGGAAACCAGTTCAACCCCCATCCCAGCCAGTTTGCGGGCAAACTCCACCAGCCCGGTTTTGTCGGTGACACTAAGAATGGCGCGTTGAATTTTAGACATGAATGCCTCGCTTGCGGATGAAATTAGCGAAGGGAAATTCTAGCAGGCTAAGGGGTAGAGGGACGGGCGTCCCCGCCCAAGCGAGCGCAGCCCGGGCCGCCATCAGCCATCCACGCCCCGCAGGAATAATGTGCCGATACCGACGGCGAAGATTTGCGCACGCATGGCGAGTTACAGTCGGCAACGTCTTACAGTGAGGGTGTGGGTTTTGACCGTGATCTGTTACTAGGGGAGACCTCTAGCTTTTCGCTTTGGCCTTCAGCTTGACTTGCCCGTCCTGCAATTCAACTGAGTACACCACGGAGGTGCACCCGTGCTCCTGGCGAATCTCGCTGGTTTTTTTCTGTACGAACGAAGTAAAAGACCTCAGGCTGCCGGCAGCCTTTTCCCCCGCCTTTTCCTTGGCCTCAGTCAGCGCTTTATAAAGCGACGCCACTTTTTCGCGCTCGGTGACGGAGCCAGTGACCTGTACCGAAAATCCCTCGCCGCCTTCGAGGGCCTGCGCTTCGGTGCCTTCGCCGCCGGCCGCTCCGGCCGTTCCACCCTTCCGGCTAAGACCATATGCCGTGGGAAACTTGGATTCCCGCTCTTCGCCCGCGCGTACGCCCTGCACCGAAAGCATTGCTTCGTGCGGACGCCGGTAGCCCTCTTCGCGAATGCGCATCTTCTTTCGCCAGAGGTCGCTCTGAATGGCGTAGCGCTGCGCCAGTTCGTTGTACTTGTAACGCTGCGCGAACTTCATCCGCCCGCCGTCGCTGAACTTCCGCAGCAAGCTGAGAACCTTCCACTCAATATCGGTGGGAGGCCGCTTGGCCGGGTTATTGAAGAAAATCTCGTACTCGATCTTCAGCCGCCGCAGTTGCTGGTCGAGGAGAGTCAATTCTTCATCGATCGTCACAGGCATCCCCTAGCCACTAGCTTAGCCGCAACGGGTCCAGCGATGGCAGGTTCCAACAGGTCGTGCTGGAGATGTACGAAAGTCACCAGGCAGGAGTCCCAAAAGCGATCGAGGAGCGACGAACGGCGAGCGCCGCCTCCTACTTCGATCCGCTCGACGCCATCTTTTTCACCATCGCCAGCACCAGCTTCCGGTCGCTGTCGTTCAGGTTGACCGCGTAGCGCCGCATCTGGCTCAGGAAGCGGACCTCATCGTCAGAGAGCTGCGGCAAGCCCTTTTGGTGGTGGCCGTTGGGGTGGCCTTCGGCGAAGAACTGCGACAGCGCCAAATCCATGGCGCTTGCGATCTTCGCCAGCGTATCCAGGGACGGAATCGTGTGGCCGTTCTCCACTCGCGACAGGTAGCAACGCAACAGACCTGTGCGCTTTTCGATGTCCCCTTGCGACATGCTCCGCTGCAGGCGGAAATTCCGGATCGTTTCACCGATATTCATAGTGCTCAAGTAACAAACTCAAAAAAAGCTCGCTGCATAGTAACCAGAAGGGCACCTTCTGGCAAGTGGAAATTCCTAACGCGCGCTTTGGCGCATAAAATGCCCCATTCACGGACTGGAAAAATGAGGCGATCAGCGGTGTCAGCAAGAAATAACCGACGCAGGCTAGAGAAGGGAAGCCGATCGCCTCCGCTCTCGCTCACTTCTTAAGATTCCTAGCGAGAAAAGCCACCGTGCGTTGCCACGCATCGGCCGCATCTTCCGCGCGGTACCCCTGCTTATTATTCGGATTTTCAAACGCGTGCCCCGCGTCCGGATAAACTTTCACTTCGATCTTTTTGCCGAGCTGCTCCATGGCCTGCTGAAACTTCTTGACGTCGTCCGGGGGAATACCTCGGTCCTGCCCGCCAAACAGTCCCAGAATTGGAGCCTGAATCTTCTTCATTTCGGCCGCGTCGCTGGAGAGGTGTCCGTAGTTGATCACCGTCGCCGCCAGCCCAGGCTCGGCCAGCGCCACCTCGAGCGCATAGCCTCCGCCCATGCACCAGCCGATCGACCCGATCCTGTCCTTCTTCACATTCGCCTGCGCCGCCAGATAGTCATAAGCCGCTTTCAGGTCGCGCTGCGCCCGATCCGGCGCAACACCGCGCATCAATTCGTGCGCCATGTCCGGCGTATCGCCAACCTTGCCGCGATACAGGTCGATGGCCAGCGCAACGTATCCCTGGTCGGCGAGTTTGCCGGCCTGCTCCTTCACCCAGTCATTCAGCCCCCAATATTCGTGGATCACAATCAGCGCCGGGAACGGTCCTTTGCCCGCCGGCGTGTAGAGCATGCCGCTCACAGTCTCCTCGCCCGACTTGTAGGAAACCGACTTGCCATCCGCAGCCAGCGCCGAGAGCGAAAGGCTGAAGACAAGAAACGCAAACAAACTTCTCACGCAAACAGTTTTCATCCGAACCCCCACAGTTTCCCGCCATTCTAGCAGTCTGCAAAAGGGCAGTGGTGCCTGCGTCGCCGTGGAAGAGCGGCCCTTCAGAGCCTGCCCTGAGCGAAGCCAAAGGGGCCGCGTAAGCTGCCCCGAATCAGTTGCGGCTTTAGCGCCGTTGGTCGCTTCCAGCATGACGACGAACATCATGCCGCAATCATTGGAACCGCCACCAAAGCAGCCAGCATTCCCAAAGTCCGCGCCCGGCTGAAATGCTCGTGCAAGAAGACGCGAGCCAGCAACACCGTTACCGCCGGATAGAGCGAACTCAAAACTACGGCCGAGTCGAGCCGTCCGATCTGCGAAGCGCGGACGAATACCGTGCTTCCCGTGATATCGAGAATCCCCGCAACAACAGCGATACCGACGATCGGCCGCGGCAGCGCGCGCACAAGTCCGCCGAAAACGACGATCGCCAACGTAACCGCCAGTGACGCGCTCCGCGAGCAGACTGCGATCCAAAGCGCCGACCCGTTCCCCGCCTGGTGGATGCAAAGGTAAAATCCCGCAAAGCCGCAGCCCGCCAGCACCGCCAGACCCAAGCCTTCCGGACGCCCACCCTTCTCCTCATTACGCGAGATCAGCCACACCCCGAGTCCGGCGAGAATAAAGCCGGCAATGTGGCGCCAGCCCGGAAAGCCTTCCCGAAACGCGGTCACGATCGTGGGAATCGCCGCGCCCAGCACCGCGGCCACCGGCGCGACCAGTCCCATTTTCCCCGTAGCCAGCGCGCGATAGAACAAGGCCAGCGCAAAGCCGCCAAGAGTCCCAGCTGCCAGCGCCCACCGGATACTCTCGAAAGCCGGAAACGGCAAGCCATTTGCCCGCGCGACCGCCGCTGCCAGAACCATGCCGCTCACGTGCACAACCGACGTGAACAGGAACGCATTGGCTCGCCGCGCTCCGAGGCCGCCAAGAAAATCGCTCGTCCCCCATACGCCGACGGCGGTCAGGCTATAAGCAGCAGGCAAGTAGAGATCAGGAATCGCCACGGGAATTCGAGATTAGCACGAGAAAGCGGTTCGGTCCGGCTGTCACGGCGGCTTCCGTACCCCTCCCCCCTCCCCTACGCCGGTCTATTGGAATCAAGACTTTGCCGAGGCAATAATATAGTTGCGTTACCCACTTTCATCCCTTTTCAGTGCTAATAGAATAGGGGATGAGTGTATCACTTGATAAACCGTGCGTAGCTTCACGGCCACTTCTCACCGAAGAAAACGGTTTCGATTCCTTCCACCGTGCTTCTCACAACTTCCGTGAGCTTATGAAGAGTTTCGATGACTGGCATTCCGGCAAACGGAAATCCATTGTCGAACAGTACGAGCAGGGACGGTTGTCCATTATCTGTGATCTTGGTATTTCCGCCGCGAGCGATCAAATCGTACCTTGCAGTGCTATTTCCGCTCAAAATCCAAGGGCTAAATACGATCTTCTCGCCTCTCTTATCTTCCACGCAAATGTTGTGGATGACATTGACATTCATCACTGGAAGCAAGAGCCGATGTTTGTCCAAGTCGTTAAGGTCGTGCAAGGCCCAAAGGGCGTCATTCCCTCCCTTGTACGGTTTCACAACCTCCACGATGAAGTCTCGGACTGCTTTAGAGGTTCGATGTATCGCAGCGCCATCAATAGCCGCTACAAGTTTCTCCCGCGTTATACGAATAGGGAACTTTGTATGCAGGTCGTAGGAACGGAGTCGCCTATAGACGACCTCATTCATGGCGTTATCCAGCGATCCTCTCAGATTGTGGAGCGCATCACCGATCAAGAGTCCAAATGTATCAGGAACGAACTTGCTGACTTCGACCTGAACTCCATCGTCTCCGGTTTTCGGATTGTTGTAGATGCTGAGACTGTAACTGCCATGTGTGGCAAACCGGTCAATCTCACCGTTGAGATCATTGATGTGCTTTTCGGCCCGCTCGATCTTTAGGCGTGGGCCGCGAAAATATGGCATTTCATTCTTCATCGTCTAGTGAAATGAAGTGGTCGCGCAATTGGCGGAGCATATCGCCAATTGCATATAGCTGGACCTCGATAAGAATGAGCATGAAAGCCGAGAACAGCGCCAAAATTACAAGCCATGCTTCGGAAGTCAGGGGATGCATAATGCCGCGAATTATACGCCGCTCTCATGCCTGTTGATCCACTCCCACGCCTTGGTGGGCAGCCAGCCGTTAAATGGCCGCACAAATTCTGTAACCAAAATACGATCCCCCGTCTTTATGTAGGGCTTCAGTTCCTTAAACAGTTCTTCCGGCGTCTCGTATGTATCAATCAGCCAAGTATTGGTTAGATAATGCCACCAACTATTCTGGTTTTTTAGAACGTCAAAAAGTCCCGTATAGGAACCGGACGAACCCTTTAAATCGTATGTAACTAAGATAATCATTTTTCTGTCCCCGATTCTTTCGCCTCTTCGGAAGGCAGATTTTCTAGTTCTGAGGGTTTTAATTCATCCCCTTTTTCTCCGAGTGACATTCCTTGACTTTCGCGAATCCCGTCCATCAATTTCTTCAGGCTATCGCCCTGTTTTTGCCAGCGCAGACAATGAAAAATACCCAATGAAAGACCAACCGCTGCGAAGACCAGATAAGTTAGATATGCTTTTAATCCGATCGCTGGCAATGCAATTACTGTAAGCGCGGAGCCTATTCCAATTGCCAACCAAAAAGTCGCGAACTGAAGGTGGGTTCCCGTTGCACTCGCCTCTGTCTCAATTCTGTTAAAGTCCGAGACGAATACCTCATACGTCTTAACATCTTTCAGTCGGTATCGCTTGGCCGAAATGTAGTCATCGCTAGTCATATCAAAAAGTCCGCAAATAAATCTGAGGATTGCCGAAAAGTAAAGAACTTGCATTGGGCACACTCCAACTGCTACGCTCGGAATCAAGCGTTGCCCAAACGCTAAAGTTCTCAACAAAAACCCGACGCCATCGGGTTTGATTGTCCAGTGGAATACTACTCCGCTTAAAGCCAACTGCGCTATGATGGCCCCATGAAGTGCAGACTTGACCCACAGACGACGCCAGAGCAAAAGATGGATCGTTTCCGCACGGCACTAAGCCACGTGCTCACCGTGTCGCACGATGATCTAAAGCAATCGCTTGTGGAAGCTGAGAAGATACGCCGCCAGAAGAAAATGAAGCCCGGTCCTAAACCGCGCCATTCTTCGGCTTCGGACCACGCTTCCGATAGCGGAGCCTAGAACGGTATTTCGCCGTTCTTTCCAGTGAGTTCGGCAAAGGTGAGGCGCTTGCCAGCGACCTGCGAAAGTGCCAACAGGAATCGGTCGGAATCGGTCAGTGGGTTGTCAGCAGTGGCGCGATTGTTGAATCGAAATACCTGCTCATCAACGTAACGCTCAAGGTGAAATGGTTCCACGGCAACGTAAGTTCCTTTCAGGTTTCGTTTCAGCAAAGACCAGAAGTTCTCGATTCCGTTAGTGTGCACCTTGCCATCAACGTACTTTTCCATGTGATTCACTACTTCATGCACGTACTTGTGCGCCAGCCCGTCGTAGGGCACCGCGTCGTCGGTGTAAACAGGCGAACCGTATTTCACGTTGTCCAGAATCTCGTTTTGCAGAGTTTCCCGTTTCACGTTCGGTACGACCTTGGCGCGAACTTGCCTTGCTTCCCGATCCAACATTCCCATGACAACAGTTTTTCCGGTAGGACCGCCAGTATGACCAGACTCAGCAGCGAATCGTGCGCGCCGGTCACGGTGCATGTTCTTGAGTTTTCCGCCGACGAAAGTTTCATCCACTTCGACGCCGCCGCTCTCAGTTCCGCCCAGCTTCGTCCCAAGGTTGCCAGTCTTGACCGCAAGTCTGAGGCGATGCAGAACAAACCATGCCGACTTCTGGGAGATGCCAAGGTCGCGGTGAATCTCGTAAGATGAAATGCCGTTCTTGCAGTTGACCAGCATCCAGAGGGCTGGGAGCCACTTCTGCAACGGGATATGCGAGTCCTCAAAGATCGAAAATTTCTTGACGGAGAACTGATTCCGGCAAGTGCGGCACTTCCAGCGTTTTGCAGTCTTGAGATAATAGGGGCGTGTTGCATTCTCGCCAATGCAGTACGGGCAGCGCACGCCGTTAGGCCAGCGCATCATGGCTACGGTATCAATGCAGGTCTGTTCGTCACTAAAGTATTGAATCGCTTGCTGTAATGTCTTTGGGCTGTCCATGCAAAGACTATAGCAAATTGGCGTGGGTATGTCAAGTTAATTAGTGCCTTTGCCGAGAAATTCCCGCCAAAGTATTGAGCGGGATGCACTTAAATGCAAAGTATTGATAAATAATGGCTTATGCCACGTTCTTGCGGGGGGGCGGAAGGCTATTCGTTTAGAATCAATGAGTTGGCGAAGTGCGCCCGGGTGGGTTCCCAGCAAAGTCCTGATGTCAAAGAACTTAACGCAGAAAGCCCGCGAAAACTTGCGGGTTTCAGCGGGCGCCCATACGGCGACCGAGTTACTACAACTTAGTGATGTTAGTAAGTTGTGTTGTAACTACTATTATAGTTTGGGTTGTCAAGTGGGGTCTGGTTCCTCGACACGTGCAGCGCTTTCGTACCGGTCATGCGACGGCAAAAATGGACCCGGCTAGAGGCGAATAGTCGGCGAACAAAATATTTATTGGAATACACATGTGTACGTACATGGCGTGTAGAGGCAACAAACGAAAGAGGATCGAGGGTGTCCGGGAGGTCAAAAGGGGGCTTGACAAGGTGTGATATGGAGGTCAGAGGTGAGACGTCGGATTGCAGAGGTCAAAACCATCCCTTAAGCGCAGCGATGCGGTCGGGTTTCTCGCTGGGCAGTCTCATAAGGAGACGGAAGAACATATACGCGGAAGCTGTAGTTAGTCCGGGTACGCTCAAGCGAGGAGAGAACGATGTCGCGCAGACGCTCGCTCAAGTAGGGCAGGCGGTGGTAACAACTGAAGGTGACAAAGTGCGACTGCCGGGACTGCTGACAGCGCTTCAGACCCCAGGGCATGCGACGAGAGTACAGGGAAAGACCCACATCTGCCAAAACCAGGCAGATGTGGGGCACCGACGGGGTGGAAGCGGATGTGGGCCACCAGCCCACTTCATCTTGGTGCGAGCGGAGGGCTGGGCAGCCGACAGCCCGCCGTGGAAAACACAAGGTCCCTCCACTCCGCTTCGCTCCGGTCGGGATGACAGACTTATTCAGTGAATTTGTGGGACAGAACACCAGAACTGGTCCCATAAACAGGCGATGGCGGAGGAGGGCCTTCAGGGGCTAAAGCCGCATCTTTACTCTGCCTCTAGCGGCACGGCTGAAGCCGTGCCTACCCAAAACCACTTTACGAGACCGGTGTAGGCTCACATACGCCTACGCCGTCACGGCTTCTGGCTGCGTTTTTCCGGCTAGCAACTGGCGCAGGACGTATTGCAGGATGCCGCCGTTTGCGTAGTAGAGCGCTTCCTGCGGGGTATCGATGCGGACGATGGCCTGGAATTCGCTCGTCTTTTTCCCGTTACTCCCGCTCGCGTTGTCCGCGCCGCCCGAGACGCGCACCGTGATCTTGCGGCCGGCGGAATATTTTTCGACCAAGTCGCGAATGCCCGCAATCTCAAAAACCTCGTGCCCCGTCAACCCCAGCGACTCGGCATTCTCTCCCGGCAAAAACTGGAGCGGGAGAATGCCCATGCCTACCAGGTTGGAGCGGTGAATGCGCTCGTAGCTTTCGGCAATCACCGCGCGCACACCGAGCAGGCGCGGTCCCTTCGCCGCCCAATCGCGCGACGAGCCGGAGCCATATTCCTTGCCCGCCAAAATCACTAGCGGAACTTTCTCCACGTGATATTTTTCCGAGGCGTCAAAGATCGACATCTCGGTACCGTCCGGCAAGTGGCGCGTGTATCCACCTTCGGTGTTCACCATCTTGTTGCGCAGCCGCACATTGGCAAATGTGCCTCGCACCATGACTTCATGATTGCCGCGCCGCGATCCAAAGGAGTTGAAATCCCCGGGCTGCACGCCGTGCGCCATCAGGTACTTGCCGGCCGGACCGTCTTTCTTGATGGAGCCCGCCGGTGAAATGTGGTCGGTGGTAATGCTGTCGCCGAGCACGGCCAACACGCGCGCGCCTTTGATGTCTTCGACGCCCGAGGGCTTCAGCGTCATACCGTCAAAGTAGGGCGCCTGACGAATGTAGGTGGAGTCTTTCTCCCACGTATAGGTCTCGCCTTTGGGGATGCTGAGCGAGCGCCAGCGTTCGTCGCCCGAGTAAACTTCGCCATAGCTCTTGCGAAACATTTCTGCCGAAATGGATCCGGCCATTGCCTGCTCGATTTCCGATTGCGCAGGCCAAATGTCGGCGAGATACACATCTTTGCCGTCTTTGCCCTTGCCCAAAGGATGCTTGCGCAGATCGACGTCGATGCGGCCGGCGAGCGCGAACGCAACCACCAGCGGCGGGGACATCAGGTAGTTGGCGCGGACCTCGGAATTGATGCGCCCTTCGAAGTTGCGATTGCCCGAAAGCACCGAAGCCACGACCAGGTTCTTGTCGTCAATTTCCTTCGAAACCTCGGCCGGCAGCGGCCCCGAGTTGCCGATGCAGGTGGTGCATCCGTAGCCGACAATGTGGAACTTGAGCTTCTCGAGATAGGGCGTCAGCCCGGCCTTCTCAAGATAGTCGTGAACGACCTTCGAACCAGGCGCCAGCGAAGTCTTCACAAACGCGGGAACGGTCAGGCCTTTTTCGACGGCTTTTTTCGCCAGCAACCCGGCGGCAATCAGCACCGACGGATTCGACGTGTTTGTGCACGAGGTGATGGCGGCGATTACCACGCTGCCGTGTTTGATGGCCTTGGCAGAATCCGCCGGAACGTGCTCGTGCACCTTGGGATCCTCGGCGCCAATCGCCGCCGGAGAACCGCCATCCTGATCCCAGCGCCCTCCGTTGGTCTTCGCGCCCGCGGCCGCCCCAGCTTTCGGAGGTTTGATCAGCGCCGGCAGCGCATGCGTGAACGACTCGCCGGCCTTCGAAAGAACCACGCGATCCTGCGGACGCTTTGGCCCAGCAAGACAGGGCTCGACGGTTGAAAGATCGAGGCTCAGCAGTTCGGAATATTCCGCCTGCGGCGTCTTCGCGTCGTGGAATAGTCCCTGCTCGCGCGCGTAGGCCTCCACCAGCGCGATCTGCTCGTCGCCGCGCCCGGTGAGCTTCAGGTACTTCAGGGTTTCCTTATCGATGGGGAAGATGCCGCAGGTTGCTCCGTATTCCGGGCTCATATTGGCGATGGTTGCGCGATCGGCGAGCGGCAGATCCTGCAGTCCCGGGCCAAAGTACTCGACGAATTTACCTACCACGCCATGCTTGCGCAGCATTTCCGTGATGGTGAGCACCAGGTCGGTGGCGGTGGCGCCTTCGCGCAGGCGTCCGCTCAGCTTCACTCCCACGACCAGCGGAATCAGCATGGAGACCGGCTGGCCGAGCATGGCCGCCTCGGCTTCAATGCCGCCAACGCCCCATCCCAGCACGCCGAGGCCGTTAATCATGGTCGTATGGGAATCGGTGCCGACCAGCGTGTCGGGATACGCGGTGCGCTTTCCGCCGGCTTCGTGGATAAAAACCACGCGCGCGAGATATTCCAGATTCACCTGGTGCACGATGCCGGTATCGGGCGGCACAATCGCCAGATTGCGAAAGCCGGTTTGCCCCCAGCGCAGGAAGGCATAGCGCTCCTTGTTGCGCTGGAATTCGAGCAAGGCATTCATGTCCAGAGCCTGGGGCGTGCCGAACTCGTCGACCTGCACGGAGTGGTCAATCACCAATTCAGCAGGTTGCAACGGATTAATCAGCTTGGCGTCGCCGCCCAGCCGCTTCATCGCGTCGCGCATGGCGGCCAGGTCGACCACGGCCGGCACGCCGGTAAAATCCTGGAGCAGCACGCGGCTCGGCGTAAATGCAATTTCCTTCTCGGGCTTCGAGTTCTTATTCCAGCCGGCGAGCGCGCGAATCTCCTGCGGCGTAACATTGCGGCCGTCCTCGGTGCGGAGCAGGTTCTCCAGCAAAATGCGGAGCGAAAAGGGCAGGTGCTTGGTGGAGATTCCCTGCTTGTCGAGCGCGTCGATGCGGTAGAGTTCGTATTCCTTGCTGCCGACTTTAAAGGATGCGCGGGCGCCGAAAGTGTTTGCAGACATGATTGCCTTCCTGAGTGTATGGATGTTGGTGCAAAAGCTAATGATGCAGGCCGATTTGCCACTGCAGCTGAACCTTTTAGTCTAGTCCTTCAGAGGGAATTGTGTAAGGGCCGGGAGCCGCGTGGTCTTGTCTTAGTCGCTGGCAGGTTCCGCGTGTACAGCGCTTGCAGGTCATATCGGCCTTGTCATTCTCGCGAGCGGGAAGCGGTGTCGAGCATGAAGCGGTGGAGAACACAAGGTCCCTCCACTCCGCTTGGCTTCGCCTGCGCTGCGGTCGGGATGACAGTGGCGAGCGACCACTTATTTCGCCCGCAGAAGCAGGACGGGCGGGGTGATGTTGTGCCGGACTCTGGTGGCAGTTGCCCCGAGAAATACGTCGGCCAGCAGGCGATGGCCGTGGGTGCTCATGGCCACCAGATCGCATCCTTTTTGTTTCACCCACTTGATAATTTCTTCTGCCGGCTCGCCGTAAGCGAGTTCCGCTTCCGCCCGGATGCCTGCGGCCTGAAACTCGGCGCGAATTTTTTCCAGATATGCCGTATCTTCCGAAATCTCGGGGCTCACTGCATCCCGCCCATAGGTTCGCGCCGCCCATCCATCGGCCACATGCAGCAGCACCAGCCGGCTGTGCGCGAGTTTGGCGAGCTGCTTGATGTGCTCGATGATGGCCCGGTCGGTTGCCGTTCCGTCCAGCGTTACGAGGATTGTGTCGTACATGAAAGTCGCGTCTCGGTAGTCAGTACAGCTTGTCACTGCCGGGCATCATCCGCCCACCACAACCTGCCACGCCGCCCGAATCGAATCGGGCAGGCCGTAGAGATCCATGGCGGTGATCAGAATAGCACTCGCCCAACCGGCGCCCAGCAGGAACCAGCCGTTTCGCCATCTGCCCATGCGCGCGCGCGAACTCGTGAACTGCAGCAGCGGAAACATGGCGAACGGTAACTGTAGCGCCAGCACCACCTGGCTCAACGTCAGCAGATCGGTAACGCTGCTCTCGCCGCGCAGCCCTATGATAACCACCGCCGGGAGAATCGCCAGCGTGCGCGTGATCAGCCGCCGCACCCACGGCTTGATCCGCCAGTGCATGAATCCTTCCATTACTACTTGTCCGGCGAGCGTGCCGGTGATGGTGCTGCTCTGCCCGCTCGCCAGCAGCGCCACAGCAAACACCGTGCTCGCCACCGCGGTCCCCAGCAGAGGCGCGAGCGTCAGGTAGGCAACGCGGATCCAGTCGCTATTGGGGCTGAACGCCACCACCTGGCCGCCGCCGACGGTCACGCCCTGCTTGCCATAGAAGACCGTCGCGGCCAGCACCAGAATCGCCGCATTCACAAAAAAGGCAATCGTCAGCGCGACAATCGAATCGATGGTATTGAACTGAATTGCGCGCCGGATGGAAGGTTCGTCTTTCTGCAACTGCCGGCTCTGCACCAGTGCCGAGTGCAGATACAAATTGTGCGGCATTACGGTTGCCCCGATGATTCCGATGGCGATGTAGATCATCCCGACCTGCCCCAGCCGCGGCAACAGCAGGGCGCGCCCCATCTCCAGAAAGCTCGGCTGCGTTTCCGGCAGAACAAAAATCTCGATAAAGTAGCAGACAGAGATCGTCACAATCAGAAGCAGCACGACCGCTTCGATGGTGCGCATGCCAAAGCGCTGGAGAGCCAGCAGCAGAAGAACATCCATGCCCGTGATGATGACCGCCCAGAGCAGCGGAATGTGAAACAGCAGGTTGAGCGCCACCGCGCTGCCCAGGACCTCCGCCAGATCGCAGGCCCCGATGGCCATCTCGCTCATCAGCCAGTTGGGCCAGCGCGTCCATGCGGGATACCAGTCGCGGCAGCATTGGGCAAGATCTTTGCCCGTGACCACGCCCAGCCGCGCAGAAATCACTTGCATGAAAATGGCGATCAGGCTGGCAAGGCCCACTACCCACAGCAGCCCGTACTTGAATTGCGCGCCACCCTGCAGATCCGTTCCCCAGTTTCCGGGGTCCATGTATCCGACGCTGACCAGGATCGCCGGGCCAACGAACGCCCGCCACTGCTGCCAGAATCCCGCCTGATGGTGCGGCACTTCGACGGTGTTGTGCACGCCCTCAAGGGACACGTGGCCGCTGGATGCCGCCCGGCTGGGCGCAGCACCGGCGGCGCGATCCGCAGCGGATGCACGATCGGCAGCGGGCGCCTCGCCTTGTGTGGGCCCATTCTGTTTCATGGATAATTCCGGAAGCACCCAGGTCCGTAACCCCAGGTCAACGGATCTATGTCAACTGGTGTACACAGCCAGCTATTAACCATGGTTAATTATACGGAACGGGAAGCCAAACGCGAAACCCAAATTCTTTCCGCCGCGGAACGGCCCAGAACTATGGTCCTGGCCGCCGTTCGGATGGAGAGCGTTTTATCGTAATTGCGCTCGACCAAGCTGACCTTTGCTCCGGGCCGAATCCCGCGCGCCTCCAGAAACTCCAGCAGATGCCGGTCGCGCTCGTAGATCCCGCTGACCGCGTAGTGCTGGCCAGGTTCGGCTTCCGCGAGGAGCAGAAGACCGCGCCGCCTTCGGCTCGTCGGGCTTTCCAATTCGCTGAGGTTGCCGTGCGGGCACGGCCGTCCGCGTCCCAGTTTGGCCACCAGCCGGGCTTCAAATGCAGGAGAGACGGCGTGCTCGAGCCGTTCCGCCTCATCGTGCACCTGGTACCACTCCATGCCGAAGATTTCCGTCAGCATGCGCTCAATAAGGTGGTGCCGCTCGGTAAGCTTGCGCGCAATTCTGAGCCCGGCAGCGGTCAGGCGAACGCGCCCGTCAGTATTGACGCGCACCAAGCCGTCTTTCTTCAGCCGGCGTACTGCCATGGTTACCGCCGGAGGCGAAACATTCAGCCAGTGCGCAAGCGTAGCCGAAATAACCGTCTCGCCCTCGCCTTCCGCCGAGAGAATCGCTTTGAGGTAGTCCTCTTTGGAAACAGTAATCATGTGAACCAGATTATACGGCGGGATTAAGCATGGTTAACGGCAGATTTCGGGGGCTGGGGTAAGAAGTCAAAGGCGCGCGGCGCTCGGGATGACAGGGAGCTTGCCGCGGGCGGAACACAAGGTCCCTCCACTCCGCTTGGCTTCGCCTGCGCTGCGGTCGGGATGACAGGGTAGCTTGTGGCGGATTGGTACCTTGCCGCTGCTGGAACACGAGGTCCCTCGGCTTGCGCGTGGTCGCTTCGCTCCGGCGCTCGGCGCGCCTCTAACCTCTGACCTCAGACGGTCTTCCCGTTGACATCATTCTCTCCCGCCCCTACCCTTGAAAGTCCACCGAATGCCCGGCTCTATGAAGATTCTCGTCCTCGGCGGCGGCGGCCGCGAACACGCGCTCGTCTGGAAGCTCGCCCGCTCCCAGCGCGCTGGCAAAATCTACTGCGCGCCCGGCAATGCGGGCATTGCCCAGGAGGCGGAATGCGTCGCCGTCAATGTGAAAAATCTGGATTCGATGGTCGCGCTCGCCAACGGGATCCAGCCCGACTTGACGGTGGTTGGCCCCGAGCTGCCGCTGATGGCCGGCGTGGTCGACGAGTTCACGCGGCGCGGCTGGCGGACCTTCGGCCCCACGCGCGCAGCCGCGCAGCTTGAAACCAGCAAGAGCTTCGCCAAGGAGTTTCTGCAGCGTCATCGGATTCCCACCGCGCACTATGCGATCTGCAATTCGCAGGAAGAAGTCCGCGATGCGCTGGCGCACTTTCATACCCCGATTGTGGTCAAGGCCGACGGCCTAGCCGCGGGCAAAGGCGTTGTGATCGCAACCAGTAAAGACGAGGCTGCAACCACCGCGAACGAGATGCTCAGCGGACGCATGCTCGGCGAAGCGGGCGCGCGCGTGGTGCTCGAGGAATTCCTGGAAGGCGACGAACTGTCCTTTCTCGTTGTGAGCGATGGAGAGCGCGTTGCGCCGCTGGTGGCTGCGCAGGATCACAAACGCGTGGGCGATGGCGATACCGGGCCCAACACCGGCGGCATGGGCGCCTACACGACGAAAACAATCATCGACGACCAGATGCGCGACTGGCTGGTCGCGCACATCGCGCGTCCGGTTGTGGATGGAATGAAGGCTGAAGGCTCCGAATACAAGGGCGTCCTTTATTGTGGCTTGATGATGACCGCGCGCGGCCCCATGGTGCTCGAATTCAACTGCCGCTTCGGCGACCCGGAAACGCAACCGATTCTGATGCGCCTGGAGAGCGATCTGGTTGAGGCCATGGAAGCATCGATCGACGGCCGCACCAGCGATGCCGATTTCAAATGGTCCGACGACGCGGCCGTGTGCGTGGTGATGTCGTCCGGCGGCTACCCTGGAGCCTATGAATCAGGCAAGCAGATAACCGGCCTGGATGAGGCGGCGAAGCTGGAAGGCGTAGAAGTCTTCCATGCAGGAACGTCAAAGCGCGACGGAGATTTTCATACAGCTGGCGGCCGCGTTCTGGGCGTGACTGCGCGCGCCGCGGAACTGCAAGCGGCGGTCGATCGCGCCTACGAAGCCTGCGCGAAAATTAGTTTTGAAGGCGCGCATTATCGCAAAGACATTGCGGGCAGAGCGCTGAAGAAGAGCTAGGGGCACGCCGCAATTCGCGGTATAAACTCAAACTGTCGTCCTGAGCAAAGCGAAGGATCCAGAACTGGTTTCATGAATGATTTCGCGTGGCTGAATGCTGAACCTCAGGGGCTAAGGCCCGCATGTTTGGCTGCCGCGGGCGGCACGGCCAAAGCCGTGCCCTACCCAAAACCT
Source organism: uncultured Acidobacteriaceae bacterium (assembly GCA_963791085.1). Classification (GTDB taxonomy): domain Bacteria; phylum Acidobacteriota; class Terriglobia; order Terriglobales; family Acidobacteriaceae; genus Acidiflorens. The sequence goes on from CAWBQG010000002.1 coordinate 1,373,966, forward strand.
GTTTATGAAGCCAGTTCTATGCATCCTGCTTGCACCACCTAGTTTTTCCGACGAGCAAAGGCCGAGAGCCGGCAAGAAAGGAATCATGACGAAACCACTCGTTTCCATCGTAATGGGCAGCGACTCTGACCTGGAGATCATGCGCGAGGCCGCCAAGGCGCTCGACGAATTCGGCATCGCCTACGAGACCGACGTCACCTCAGCGCATCGCTCTCCTGACCGCACCGCCGACTACGCAAAGAAGGCCGCCAGCCGGGGGATCCGCGTCATCATTGCTGGCGCGGGCGGAGCCGCCCACCTTGCCGGCGTGATCGCCGCGCATACGACGCTGCCTGTGATCGGCGTACCGATTCCTTCCACTTCTTTGCAGGGGATGGATTCTCTGCTGGCGACGGTGCAGATGCCCGCAGGAATTCCAGTGGCAACTGTCGCGATCGGCAGGCCCGGCGCAACGAATGCGGGGATTCTCGCCGCACAGATCATCGGCGTCGCCGATGCCGCTATCGCGAAAAAGCTGGACGCGCACAAGGCAAAACTGGCGAAAGGCGTAGAGGAAAAATCCAGAAAGCTGCAAGCCTCGCTGCGTGGATAACCGAAATCCGGCGCTGTGGGGCTCCCGCCCTATTTATGAGGCCAGTTTTGGTGTCGTGTCTCGGAAATGAGCGGCGCATATTGCGACGTCGTCATCGAGTGTGAAGCCGTGGAGAACACTAGGTCCCTCCACTCCGCTTGGCTTCGCCTACGCTGCGGTCGGGATGACAATGAAAAGATTGCTCGCAGCTTGAAGCATGCGGCTTGGCTCGGAGCTCGAAGCTCGCGGCTCGGCTCGGGGCTCGGAGCTATGTACTTACAGCTTTAGAGACTTCAGATATTCCCGAAACGCCGCGCCCAGGTCATCGCGCTTCAGTGCAAACTCCACCGTAGCCTTCAGGAAGCCGAGCTTGTCGCCGGTATCGTGGCGGCGGCCTTCGTAAACGTAGGCATATACCTTCTCGCGCTTCAGCAAGGCACGCAGACCGTCGGTAAGTTGCAACTCGCCGCCCGCGCCGGGCTTGATGTCGGAGAGCGTTTCAAACACTGCCGGCGTCAGAATGTACCGCCCGATCACCGCCAGGTTCGACGGGGCGTCGGCGAGCTGGGGCTTCTCGACCAGGTCGAGCACTTCAAAGAGCTTGCCACCCGATCCCGCAACTTCCTTCCCCTTGATCACGCCGTAGGATGAAATCGCAGCTCCCTCGATCGGCATGATGGCGATCACGGAACTCTGCTTCTCGTTGAAAACATCCATCAGTTGCTTTAATACCGGCACCCTGGCGTCGATCACGTCGTCGGCGAGCAGGGCGGCGAAGGGCTCGTGGCCAACCAGTTCGCGGGCGGTCAGCACGGCGTGGCCGAGGCCGAGCGCCTCCTTCTGCCGAACGTAGGAAACGTACATCATGTCGGAGATCTGGCGCACAATGGCGAGCAGGTCGTGCTTGCCCTTCTCTTCCAGCATCTTTTCGAGTTCGTAGCTGTGGTCGAAGTGGTCTTCGATGGCGCTTTTGCCGCGTCCCGTAATAATGATGATCTGGTCGCATCCGGCGGCGAGCGCCTCTTCGACTCCATACTGAATGATGGGCTTGTCGACCAGGGGCAGCATTTCCTTGGGTTGGGCCTTGGTGGCGGGCAGGAAGCGGGTGCCGAGGCCGGCGGCGGGAAAAACGGCCTTACGGACGCTGCGGACGCGGCGGCGGTCTTCGTTACTGCGCCTATCGAGTTCGGGCATCATGGCGAAAACAATTGTAAACGCAGGCGGCAAAGCGCGGCTGCACCCAAGAGGCTGTAGCTCCGGGGTGCGAACCCTTCGACAAGCTCTGGGCAGGCTCTGGAACGCCTTGCGATTTAGGGAAACTCTGATTCAGTGTCGTGAGAAAGGCGTAAACCACAGAGGACACAGAGGTGCACGGAGGGTCGAAGGTACGTAATCAGAGCTTTCCCAGGCAGGGAACTGAGAGCGCTCACTCGAACTGCCTGCGAAACCGCGCCCACTCATCTTTCAGCGTCGCAAGTTCGGCGCGCAGCGCGGCTACTTCTTCTTCCAGCTGTGCCAGTCGCTCGCCATCGCCAGATCGGTGATTTGCCGATGCGGTCGAGGCGGGCGGCATCTCCGCCGCCGTTACGTCTCCCGCCAGCAAGTGCGCATAGCGGGATTCTTTCGTCCCAGGCTGGCGCGGCAACACCTTGACCAGCGGAGGGTCGCGCTGCATCAGCTTCTGCAGCGAGGCCTGCACGTCGTCGAGCGTTTCAAACCGGTGCATGCGCTCGGCGCGTCCGCGCAACTCGCCGGGCGTCTGCGGACCGCGCAGCAAGAGCACGCAGATCAGCGCGTTTTCGCCGCGCGTGAAGTTGAAAACCTCCTGCGCGCGGTGCTCATATTTTGTGACGCGGCTGTCGGCGCCGCCCGCCGGGCCGGCCAGACGATGCTCCTGCAACCCGGCCAGGGCATCGCGCACGGCACTTTCGTCGAGCTGCATCACCGGGTCGCGATTCGACTTCTGATTGCACGCATTCACCAGCGCATTCAGCGACAGGGGATAATACTCGGGCGTGGTGCTGTCCTTCTCGATGAGCGCACCCAGCACGCGGACTTCGTTTTCGGTGAGTATCAAACTCATTCGCAAATTATCCTACCAGCCCGCGCGGTAAACTGATTCGAGTTCGAATGATTGCTCGGTTCACGCTCGCGTTATTTCTTGGTTGCGCCCTGCTGGCCGATTCCCAGACGCAGCACAAGCCCGCCGCCGCGCCAGCGGCCAAGCAGCCTGACGATGCGCAGCTGTACCGCAACACGACCTTCGGTTTCCGCTACAAGATTCCCTATGGCTGGGTCGAGCGCACGAAGGAAATGCGCGAGCAGCAGGAGCCCGCATCGTCCAGTGCGACAGTCCCGAACGACAAGGGTCCCGCGCAAGGAGAAGTGCTGCTCGCGATCTTCGAGCGTCCTCCCAATGCCCCGGGAGACACGATCAACTCGGCTGTCGTGATCGCCTCCGAAAGCACAGCCGCCTATCCCGGACTCAAGAAAGCCGAGGACTATCTCGGCCCTCTCACCGAACTCACCACGGCAAAAGGCTTCCAGCCCGAAGGCGATCCCGACGTTCTCGAAATCGACTCGCGCCAACTTATCCGCGCCGATTTCGTCAAGCCCCTCACCGACAAACTAACCATGCGCCAGGCCACGCTGATCCTGCTCGTTAAAGGGCGAATCGTATTGTTCACGTTTATTGGCGGCAGCGAGGATGAACTCGACGAGCTGATGGAAGGGCTGCATTTCGGCACGACAAAATCCGGAGCGCATTAGCTGGCCGCGACTTCCCCATGTACCTGGCTGTTATCTTCATTACACTCAAACCGCGCGGTCACCGGGTTAATGAGGCACGCTGCGTCCGCTCGTGGGACTTTTCAAAATTCGCATGATCGCAATGATCGTGTTCCAGTTCCGCGTCGTAGCTGGCACGGCGTACAGTTTGTCGATCTGGCCGAGATAGCCGATTGTCTTCATGTGACGACGGTAGACTCCGAACACGAATTGCCTTTCGCACGCAATCACCCGCACCAACCACTCCCCTTCTGAGGGGAACGTGACGGGGAGCGACGCGCGGACTGCTCCGGCTTTCGAGAGGATACTCACGAACCGGACGACATCCGGGGGCGATGGCTGACTTCCAAACGGATTCTCCATCTCCAGTCGCATAAGATCGCGGCCATCGCAGAGGACAATTTGCGTTTCGAACGGCAGCTTGCGAAGCAATGCAGCGCGGAATTTTGCACGGGATCCGGGTTTACGAACAACAAAAGTGCCCGCAGCACCGACGTTCACGACATCAAAGCCGCTGAGTTCTCGTGCAAGGACGCTGGGGCGGAACGTTCTGTGTCCGCCAACATTGACACCCCGGAGGAAGACAACAAGGGCCATGCCCGGATTATGAAGAAAAAAGCCAGGGTGCGCTATAGCACACTACAGTTGTAATTGCTCACAGGGCTACGCGCGGCGCAGCACGTGTAACCTTCGCATATCATTCAATAGCGAGCGGGGTTTCAGTTCTCTTGCAAAAACCGGACAAGGCGACGGTCGCGACCATGCTGGCCGGCATGTGCACGTTTCTGAACGTGTACAGCACCCAGCCGTTGCTGCCCCTTCTGCGCCAGGTTTTTCACACCTCCGAACTCGGAGTGAGCCTGACGGTGAGCGCCACAATTTTTGCGACGGCTCTGACTGCTCCCTTCATCGGCATGGTGGCGGAGCGCCGAGGACGCAAGAAGGTCATCGTACCGGCGCTGTTCCTGCTGACGATTCCTACAGCCCTGGCGGCGACTTCGGGGAGCCTCGGCGCACTCATCTTCTGGCGCTTCGTCCAAGGCCTTTTCGTGCCGGGCGTGATCGCGGTTGTGCTTGCCTACATTAATGAGGAATGGGCCGGACGCGGCGTGGGCCGCGCGATGTCGGCCTATGTGACCGGGACCGTGATCGGCGGATTTCTGGGACGTTTTATCTCCGGCATTATCGCCACGCACTGGCATTGGCGGGCCAGCTTCCTGGTGCTGGCAGCGCTCAACCTGGCGGGAGCGGTTGCAGTGCGCGCCTGGCTGCCGCTCGCAAAGAATTTCGTCCGCGTGGAACATCTGCGACAGGTTTTGGAGCATGCGAAACAGCATTTGCGGAATCCCCGGTTGCTGGCTAATTTCGGCATGGGGGCTGCCGCGCTGTTCGCGCTGGTGGGATGTTTCACATACGCGAACTTCTACCTTGCCGCCGCGCCTTTTCACCTGAACTCGGCGCAGTTGGGCAGCATCTTTTTTGTTTATCTGCTTGGTGTCGTCGTTACACCGCAATCAGGCCGCTTTCTCGATCGCTTCGGGTTTGGCCGCACCACGACCGTTTATTGCGGCATGATGATCACAGGACTGCTTCTTACGCTGGTGAAATCGCTACCCGTTGTTATCACCGGTCTGGCCATTTTTTCTTCCGGTGTTTTCGTGGCGCAGGCGGCCGCTACCGTGCAAACAGGCGCAATTGCGGGGCGCGCGCGATCTTCCGCCGCCGGACTCTACGTGGCGTTTTACTATCTCGGAGGCAGCGTCGGCGCCACCTTGACCGACTTCTTCTGGCGCTGGAAGGAATGGCCGGGCTGCGTTGCGCTGTTGGGAGGAGTCTCGCTGCTGAGTTTGTGGCTGGCTCGAATCAGCAGCCGTCCGCTCGACCAGCTTGATTCCGCGGAGATCGAACTGGTCGGGGATTGAGGGGTCTTTTTGGTAGCTTGCCGGTGCGCGGAACACAAGGTCCCTCCACTCCGCTTGGCTTCGCCTGCGCTGCGGTCGGGATGACAGGGTAGGTTGCGGCGGATTGGTGAGCCGTTCGCGCGCCGGCGGAACGGGCTCAAAACCCGCCGTCTAAGCCCTACAAAACCCGCCATTTACACCCTCGGTTCGGGGCCCAAAATTGACCCATCTTATGCTAAAATAAACAGAGCTCAAGTGATCCCTAAATAGCAGAAATTTCAATAAGTTGAAGTCACGCGAGCTGTCCCGGCAGCGTCCCCTCCAGCCGACCGCTGATCGGGGTTTTTTCACGGAGCAGAATGGCCACCAAAGAAGTGCAGCCCGAACTCGTCGACGCGAAGAACAAGAACGGCAAAACCGCCGACGGCGCCCACACCAACGGCGATTACAATGCCGACTCAATCAAAGTACTCGGCGGCATGGAAGCCGTCCGCAAACGTCCCGCCATGTACATCGGCTCGACGGGAGATCTCGGACTCCATCACCTGGTGTACGAAGTAGTGGACAACTCCGTCGACGAGGCGCTTGCCGGTTACGCCGACAAGATCGACGTAACGATTCATCTCGATAACTCCATCACCGTCGTCGATAACGGCCGCGGCATTCCGGTCGACAACATGGATATCGACGGCGAAAAGATTCCTGCCGCACAGGTCGTGATGACCACGCTGCACGCGGGCGGCAAGTTCGACAGTAATTCCTACAAGGTTTCCGGCGGATTGCACGGCGTAGGTGTGAGCTGCGTCAACGCGCTCAGCCACGAACTCGAACTCGAAATCTGGCGCGACGGCTTTACCTGGGAGCAGACGTACTCGAAGGGCGAGCCGACCAGCAAGCTCAAGAAGACGGGCGCGGCGAAGATTAAGACTGGAACCAAGGTTCATTTCACGCCCGATCGCGAAATCTTCACGGTCCTCGAATATAACTTCGATACGCTGGCCCAGCGCCTGCGCGAACTGGCATTCCTTAACAAGGGCCTGACCATCACGCTCACCGACGAGCGCCAGACGGATTCGAAGACCGGGGAGTCCAAGCGTGCCGAATTCAAATACAACGGCGGCATCTCCGAGTTCATCAAGCACCTGAATCGCGGCAAGCAGACGCTCCACGACAAGCCGATCTATATGGAAGCGGACAAGGATCAGGTGCACATCGAAATCGGCCTGCAATATAACGATGCTTATTCCGAGTCCGTTTTCAGCTTCGCCAATAACATCAATACCATTGACGGAGGAACGCATCTCTCCGGCTTCCGCACGGCGCTTACTCGCACCATCAATTACGCCGGTCAGCAGATGGGCCTGTTCAAGGATGTGAAGGAAAACCTTACGGGCGACGACGTCCGCGAAGGCCTGGTCGCCGTGATCAGCGTGAAGCTGCCGCAGCCCCAGTTCGAGGGCCAGACCAAGGGCAAGCTCAATTCCGATATCGCCGGAGTGGTGCAAGCGGTGGTCAACGAAAAGCTGGGCGCGTTCTTCGAACAGAACACCACTGTCGCCCGCAAGATCATCAACAAGGCCATCGACGCCTCACGCGCTCGCGAAGCCGCGCGCAAGGCCCGCGATCTTACTCGCCGTAAAGGGGCATTGGATGGCGGAGGCCTGCCCGGCAAGCTGGCCGACTGCTCCGAGCGCGATCCTGCGCGCTGCGAGCTTTTCCTCGTCGAGGGAGAATCCGCCGGTGGCACCGCCAAGCAGGGCCGCGACCGCCGTTTCCAGGCGATCCTGCCGCTCAAGGGAAAAATTCTGAACGTGGAAAAAGCCCGCATCGATAAAGCGCTGGCGCACGAGGAAATTCGCGCCATGATCACGGCGCTGGGCATGGGCGTTGGCAATAACGATGTGGAAATCGAAAAGCTGCGCTATGCCAAAGTCATCCTCATGACGGACGCCGACGTCGACGGCTCGCACATTCGAACCCTGCTGCTTACTTTCTTCTTTAGACAAATGAAGCCACTGATCGAGCGCGGCAATGTCTACATCGCGCAGCCCCCGCTGTTCGGTATCAAGAAGGGCAAGCTGCACACTTATATCAAGAACGAGCATGAGTTCGTCAAAGTCATGGTGAAGCGCGCATCCGAGGGGCTGGTGGTGCGCTACGGAGAAGGTGCGGCCAAGCTGGAAGGCACGGCGCTCACCCGCTTCATGACGGTGCTCAATGAGTACCTCGGCTTCTTCGACAAGCTCAACCAGCGCCTGCGCGAAGAGGCGATCACCGAGTTGGTTCCCAAGCTCGACCTCGCCAAGCGCGCCGATTTCGAAGGCGACAAGAAGACCGCGCCCAGGAAAATCGAGAAGCTCGAAAAGGAACTCAAGCGCCTGCAGAAAGACCTGAAGCTGAAAAGCGTAGGGACGCGCTTCGACGAAGAGCACAATCTGTGGGAAGCAATGTTCGTCAATGCGCAGGGCGCCGAGCATGTCATCAACTGGGAACTCGCCTCCACGCCCGAGTGCCGGCATCTGATTTCGAAGTTCAAGCAGATCGCCGAGTATCTCGAGCCGCCGTTTGTGGTCGAGAGCATGCCGAAAGCTGCGGCTCAGACAAAGTCCAATGGCGAAGCCGAAGAGGGCGAATCCGCCGAAGCGGAAGCCACCGAAGCCGGAGTGAAAGAAGAAGCGAGGGAAGACGGCAAAGCCGACAGGAAATCCGCCAAGGCTGCCGCCCGCCGCCCGAAAGAACCTGTCATCGTCGAAAAGAACACGGCTCGCGAACTCTTCGCCTACGTCCTGAACGAAGGCCGCAAGGAATACACCATCCAGCGCTACAAGGGTCTGGGTGAAATGACCGCCGAGCAACTCTGGGAGACGACCATGGACCCCGAGCGCCGCACGCTGCTCTCGGTCAAGCTGGAAGACCTGGCCGAGGCCGAAACCATCTTCACCACGCTGATGGGCGAAGACGTGGAAGCGCGGCGGAAGTTTATCGAAGACAACGCGCTGGATGTGAAGAACCTGGACATCTAGGTTCGTGTGGGGCGGACACTCCTGTCCGCCGCCCTTTCACGCCATTGCCGTTCAAAGCGGCGTTACGTTGTCGGCAGACTTTTTATTCAGGACACTCGATCGTCCCCAATCCACACATCCCAAAATACTTACATTTCTGATCGCAACATGCGCCAATCTCCCGTGTTCATATCCCTGAGCGCCACAGCAAAGGAACTTTATGAACAGGAATCGTGTAGTGCGCTGGATGACTTTCGCAGTCCTGATGTTCGCCCTCTCGGCCGCATCGTTCGCCGGCGTTTTCGTTGGCATCTCGGTCCGCATCGGCCCGCCCGCTCTTCCCGTGTATGCCCAACCCATCTGCCCCGGTCCCGGATACCTCTGGACTCCCGGCTATTGGGGCTGGAATGACGTTGGCGGATACTACTGGGTTCCCGGCACGTGGGTGATCGCGCCAGTCGGCATGCTCTGGACACCGGGCTACTGGGGATGGGGCGGCGGCTTCTATGCCTGGCACCCTGGCTACTGGGGACCGCACGTCGGTTTCTATGGCGGCATTAATTATGGATTCGGCTACGGCGGCGTCGGCTTCGTCGGGGGCGAGTGGCGCGGCGGCAGCTTTTTCTATAATCGCTCCGTCATGAACGTCAACGTTGTCAATGTGAGGAACGTGTACGAGCGCAACGTGGTGGTGAACAACAACCATGTGGCGTTCAACGGCGGCAACGGCGGCGTCATGGCGCGGCCGACTCCGCAGGAAGAACGCTGGGCGAATGAGCCGCACACGGCGCCTCTGGCCGCGCAGTCCGAGCATGAACGCGCTGCCAGCGAGAACCGTTCGCTGTTCGCTTCGGAAAATCATGGCCGTCCTGCGATTGCGGCCACCGGCCGAGCCGGCGAATTCAGCGGACACAACGTAGTCGCGGCCCGCGAAGCCGGCGCCGCCTACCACGAGCCCAAGATGTCGCCGCAGGAAGCCCGTGCTTCTTCTGGCGAAAATCGCGGCGCGGAAAATCGCGGCGCCGAGAATCGCGGCAATGAAACGCGAAACGAATCGCGGAGCGAAAACACGCGCGACGTGAGTCGTTCTCAAAATCGCGAGAACAATGCGCAGGCTCGCGACAACCGGCCGCAGCCGCGCCAGCAACAGTCCAAGCAGGATCAGAAACAGCAACGGCAGCAGCAAAAAGTCGAGCGCAAACAGGCGCAGCAGGCCCAGAAGCAGCAGCGCCAGGAACAGAAGCGCGAAAGCCGCGGTCCCGGACGCTAACCGGCGCCGGGCCCGTTCCCGAAACGCTCCGCCGCTTCACCCACTGTGAAGCGGCCGGAGCGTTCGCTTTTCGAGCGCTTCCTTATCTCACCCTTCGCATTTCGCCCATCCGGGACAGGTCAAATCTCGAACCCTGAAACTTCCTTTCGTTTGTTATCATGCTGCTTGCGGTCCCGGGACCACCATTGCCTAGTCAAAAACAGCTCAAATGGTCGCAGCTCCGCGTCGGACTCACCGTGATTGCCGCCAGCATCACGCTCATGGTGCTGATTTTTCTCATGACCGGCACGGGCGGCTGGTTTACCCACAAGATCGTCCTCAAATCCTACGTTGATAATGCAGGCGGTTTGCGCGAGGGCGCGCCCGTCCGCCTGGCGGGCGTGGATATCGGCAACGTCACCAGCATCCACATCGTACGCAACCGGCCAACCACGCCGGTTGAAATCACCATGAAGGTCAACACGGTTTACGACTTCAGCCTGCGCAAGGATTCCATCACGCTGCTGAGCACGGCGGGTGTTCTGGGCGAGACCTTCCTCGACATCGACAGTTCCGCCGCCAAGGGCCCTGCTGCGGCCAACGGCGACATTCTTGCCTCACGCGAGCAGCCCCAAATTCAGGATGTAGTTCGCTCCAGCCAGGGCACGCTGCAAAATATCGATGCGCTGCTCGGGCGTCTCGACAATATCCTCGCCTATATTGAAAGCGGCAAGGGATCGATCGGCAAAGTCATCTATGACCCGGGCCTTTACGACCGGCTCAATGCCACCGTTTCCGAATTCAAGGGCCTGATGGACGATATCCAACAGGGGAAAGGCTCCCTCGGACCGCTGCTGACCAGTGACGAGGCCTACAAGAAAGCGATTGCCGCGATCGACAAGGTGAACGCGGTCATTGACGATTTGCAGGCCGGCAAAGGCTCGGCGGGCAAAATTCTCAAGGATCCCGAGCTTTACGACAACACGAACAAGACCATTGCCAACATCCGGCAGCTAACCGATGACATGAATGCCGGCAAAGGCGCGCTCGGCAAGTTTACGCACGATCAGGAATTTGCCAACAAGCTGCAGGAAACGCTGAACAACCTCACGGCGCTTACCGATCGGCTGCAAAAGGGCGAGGGCACGGCGGGCATGCTGTTCAAAGACCCGGCTCTCTACAACAACAGCAACCAGATGCTGGTCGAAACGCGAGAACTGGTGAAGGCGATCCGGGAAAATCCCAAGAAGTATCTGACGTTCCACGTGAAAGTTTTCTAAGTTGCGGGCTGGAGACTAACGCGCGGCCACGTCCGCCTGCTCATGCGCGTGATAACTCGACCGCACCAGCGGCCCGGACTCGACATGCCGGAATCCAAATTTCAGCGCTTCATCTTTCAGGAAGGAAAACTCTGCCGGTGTGTAGAAGCGCGTCATCGGCAAATGATCTTTCGACGGCCGCAGATACTGGCCGATCGTTAGAATGTCCACGCCGCGCTCGCCGAGGTCGCGAAAAACTGCGATCAGCTCTTCCTGCGATTCGCCGATGCCGACCATCACGCCGCTTTTGGTGACGGTCGCCCTATCCCACTTTTTGGCGTTCGCCAGCAAGTCGAGCGTCCGTTGGTAGCGCGCTCCCGAGCGCACCGCGCGATAAAGCCGCGGCACCGTCTCCGTATTGTGATTCAGCACGTTGGGCCTGGCTTCGAGCACGATGCGCAGCGGTTCCTCGAGTCCCTGGAAATCCGGAATCAGCACCTCGACGCGGCAGCCCGGCACCGACTCGCGAATCTGACGGATGGTTTCGGCAAAAATCCTGGCGCCGCCCACGTTGTCGTCGTCGCGGTTCACGCTGGTGACTACGGCATGACGCAAGCCCAGGGTTGCGACCGCTTCGGCCACACGGCGGGGCTCATCCCAGTCAATCGGGAGAGGGCGGCCCTTGGGAACGGCGCAAAATCCGCAGCGCCGAGTGCAGATATCGCCCAGCAGCATGAAGGTCGCGGTGTGATGGTGCCAGCACTCGCCAATGTTAGGGCACTGGGCCGACTCGCAAACGGTGTGCAAGCCGAGGCCGCGGGCAAGCTTCTTCAGGTTGTGAAAGTTGTCGCCGACCGGAGCCTTCGCTTTGAGCCATGCAGGCTTGGGGCTGGGAATTCGAGGCCCGAGATCGATCTGGACGAGTTGGGAAGCGGCCGACACAGCGATTTAATAATTCTAGCAAATTGTTATTGGCGCGACCTTATGTGGAATCACCACAAATGCAAGGTGACGCCGCGCACTGCATCCCCGCGCAAGGTCGCTTCAGAATCGGAGCATGCCCCGCGAGTACCGATTTCACGTGTACATCGTGCAGAGCAGTTCGCGCCGCGCTCTCTACATTGGTATGACCAACAACCTGCACAAGCGCGTTTTTCAGCACAAAACGCACCGCTTTGAGGGGTTCACCGATCATTACAATGCAGTGCGGTTGGTGTACTGGGAGAGCTTCGACAACGTGCATAATGCCATCGCGAGAGAGAAGCAACTGAAGAGATGGCGCAGAGAGAAGAAGATGTGACTGATCGAGGACTTAATCCAGGATGGAAGGACCTGGCGGCGGATTGGTACGTTGCTGGCGGAACACAAGGTCCCTCGACTTGCGCTTAGTCGCTTCGCTCATCCACCCCAGCGGGCCAAAACCGGGCCCGTTGGGGACCCCGGCCGGCGCGCGGCGCTCGGGATGACAGGGGCTTGGGATGGAGGGACCGGGAGAATTCACTTTAAATGAACGGGGGCGTCGGAACGCTTCGGGGTCGCTGATTTCCGCTGGTTTGCGGCGCGCGGTATGGGCATCGCGTACTTTGGTTTGATCTCGTGGCAGCCAGGCTCGCAGTACACTCCACCCGCGGCCGACTCGGGCGTGGGCATGGGAGAATCCACGGCAAAATCGCGGTCGGCTTCGAGCTGGCGCTCGACATCGGCAATCAGTTTGCGATTTTCCTCCGCAGTCAGCCACTTCTTTTTATTGACCAGATAATTCTCCAGCCGCGCGATCGGGTCGCGCTTCGTCCAATATTCGAAGAGCGGTTTCGGCACGTACTCGGCCGCGTCGTGAATGGCGTGGCCTTTCATGCGCATCATCTTGGCTTCGATCATCGTCGGCCCTTCGCCGCGGCGGGCCCGCTCGCAGGCTTCGTGACAGGCGTCGTAGACCTGGCAGGCGTCGGTGCCATCGACGATCACGCCGGGGATTCCGTAGGCCGCGGCGCGCTCGGCCAGATCCTTTACCCGGAACTGCATGTCGGCGGGAGTCGAGTATCCCCAGAGATTGTTTTCGACGATCAGCACCAGTCCAAGATTCTGCACGGCCGCGAAATTCAGGCCTTCATACGTCACGCCGGTGGATTGGCCGCCATCGCCGATATACGTCATGCACGCGATGTGTTTTCCCTGCAAACGCGCGCCCAGCGCCACGCCCGCCAGCACCGGAATGAGATCGCCCAAAGTTGAAATCGGCGCGACCACGTTGCGATCCTTAATATCCCCGAAGTGCGAGGACGCATCGCGTCCCCTGGTCGGTGAGCCCGACTTCGCCATGTACTGCATCATGATGTCGCGGGGAGAAAACCCACGCACCAGCAGCGCGCCCTGGTTGCGAATCATGGGGCCGAGCCATTCGTCCTTATGAAGAGCGTAGGCGGAGGCGCAGGAGCAACCCTCCTGCCCCAGTCCGAAGTAAACGCCTCCGACCACCTTGCCCTGCTTGTAAAGATTTTCGAGCGCCGTTTCCATGCGGCGGTTGAGGAGCATCCAGCGATAGATTTCGATACATTGCGCGCCGCTGAGATATTTCGACTCGCGGATAGGCGGCGCCGGCCGGGAGAGATCGCCGCTCTCGATTTCGTAGCGAACCTGGTCGCGTGCGCCGTCTTTTTTTTGTTCCACGATCTGCCGGAGCCTGAAGGTGGGTTTTTCCAGACGGTAGTCGCGGATGGCGCCGGGACGGAGATCGCCGGGTGCGGACGATTCAGGAGAGCGAGCGCC
>CAWBQG010000002.1:1392500-1584496 GCA_963791085.1 uncultured Acidobacteriaceae bacterium
CAAACAGGCATTGATCCGGGGATTTCCGAATGGGGAAACCCATGAGGGTAAAACCTTCATACGGCCCGACGAATCCATAGTCGGGTGCGAGCAAACCCAGGGAAGTGAACCATCTCAGTACCTGGAGGAAAAGAAAGAAACCTCGATTGCGAAAGTAGTGGCGAGCGAAATCGCAACAGCCTAAACCTGTTTGACCTTCGGGTTACGCAGGGGTTGTAGGGCCAGCAACAGTAGAGTTATCAATCCGGTTGTTAGTCGAAGCCCGCTGGAAAGCGGGGCCATAGAGTGTGATAGCCACGTAGGCGAAAATAATCCGGACTCGAAGCTGGTACCTGAGTATCGCGGGGCACGAGAAACCCTGCGAGAAGCTACGGGGACCATCCCGTAAGGCTAAATACGTGCTTCTGACCGATAGTGAACCAGTACCGTGAGGGAAAGGTGAAAAGAACCCCTGCGAGGGGAGTGAAATAGTACCTGAAACCGTGTGCCTACAAACGGTGGGAGGACTATGCGGCGCAAGCCGAAAGTCTGACCGCGTGCCTATTGCATAATGAGCCGGCTAGTTATTCTTGTCAGCAAGGTTAAGCGTAAAGCGAGCCGTAGCGAAAGCGAGTCCGAATAGGGCGAATGAGTTGGCAGGAATAGACGCGAAGCGGGATGATCTACCCTTGGCCAGGCTGAAGTTAGGGTAAAACCTAATGGAGGGCCGAACGGCTGTTTGTTGAAAAAAGCTCCGATGAGCTGAGGGTAGGGGTGAAAGGCTAATCAAATTCCGTGATTGCTCGTTCTCTCCGAAATAGCTTTAGGGCTAGCCTCGTATGATTTGCCTCGGCGGTAAAGTACTCGATGGACTAGGGGGCTTTCCAGCTTACTGAATCTAACGAAACTCAGAATGCCGAGGACAACCAGTACGGGAGTCAGACAGCGGGGGCTAAGCTTCGTTGTCGAGAGGAAAACAGTCCAGATCGCCTGCTAAGGTCCCAAAATACAAGCTAAGTGGGAAAGGAAGTCGGAACGCCCAGACAGCCAGGAGGTTGGCTTAGAAGCAGCCATCCTTTAAAGAAAGCGTAATAGCTCACTGGTCAAGCGGTCCGGTGCCGACAATTTAACGGGGCTTAAGCTTGTTACCGAAGCAGCGAATGCATCACTTCATTGTGGTGCGTGGTAGGAGAGCATTCCCAACGGTTTGAAGCGAGACTGAGAAGACTCGTGGACTGTTGAGAAGAGACCCTGCCGGCATAAGTAGCGATAACGGGGGTGGGAACCCCCCGCGCCGAAAGTCTAAGGTTTCCTGAGAAAGGTTAATCCGCTCAGGGTCAGGCGGTACCTAAGGTGAGGCCGAAAGGCGTAACTGATGGACATCCGGTTAACATTCCGGACCTCCCGTGTGGTCGTTATCACGATGGGGAGACGCAGAAGGATAAGCAGGCCGTCCTATGGCTATGACGGTCGATGCGTGTAAGGTGTCTTCGATAGGAAAATCCGTCGAGGAGTTATCACTGAGACGCAAAGCAGTACCCCGTATGGGGGAAAGCTGCTGATTCCACACTGCCGAGAAAATCCTCTAAGGAGAACACATGGGATCCGTACCTCAAACCGACACAGGTAGACGAGATGAATATTCTAAGGCGCTCGTGAGAACAGTTGGTAAGGAACTCGGCAACATAACCCCGTAACTTCGGGAAAAGGGGTGCCTCACTAGGATGCAAGTCCGAAGAGGCCGCAGAGAAATGCGCACTGCGACTGTTTAACAAAAACACAGGTCTCTGCTAAGTCGAAAACGACGTATAGGGGCTGACGCCTGCCCGGTGCTGGAAGGTTAAAGGGAGAGGTTAGCCGCAAGGCGAAGCTTCGAACTGAAGCCCCAGTGAACGGCGGCCGTAACTATAACGGTCCTAAGGTAGCGAAATTCCTTGTCGGGTAAGTTCCGACCTGCACGAATGGCGTAACGAAAGTGCGACTGTCTTGCCAACTGGCACGGCGAACTTGTAGTGCCGGTGAAGATGCCGGTTGCCCGCAACTAGACGGAAAGACCCCGTGCACCTTTACTATACCTTTACTATGAACTATGGCACTTGCTGCGCAGGATAGGTGGGAGGCTTTGAATCCAGGCTCTCGGGCTTGGAGGAGCCACCGGTGAGATACCACCCTGCGAGTTCTGTGGTTCTAACCTATTCCCGTAATCCGGGAAAGGGACATAGTAAGGCGGGTAGTTTGACTGGGGCGGTCGCCTCCTAAATTGTAACGGAGGCGCGCGAAGCTACGCTCAGGCTGTTTGGAAATCAGCCGTCGAGTGCAAACGCACAAGCGTGGTTAACTGCGAGACCTACAAGTCGAGCAGATACGAAAGTAGGCGTTAGTGATCCGGTGGTTCTGCATGGAAGGGCCATCGCTCAACGGATAAAAGGTACGCCGGGGATAACAGGCTGATCGGAGCCAAGAGTTCATATCGACGCTCCGGTTTGGCACCTCGATGTCGGCTCATCGCATCCTGGAGCTGTAGAAGGTTCCAAGGGTTAGGCTGTTCGCCTATTAAAGCGGTACGTGAGCTGGGTTCAGAACGTCGCGAGACAGTTCGGTCCCTATCTGTTGTGGGCGCAGGAGATTTGAGAGGGCCTGTCCTTAGTACGAGAGGACCGGGATGGACGAACCTCTTGTGATCGAGCTGTCATGCCAATGGCACCGCTCGGTAGCGAAGTTCGGTTGTGATAACCGCTGAATGCATATAAGCGGGAAGCACTCCTCAAGATGAGATCTCCCAACCCATAAGGGTCAAGAAGGGCCCAGGTAGACTACCTGGTTGATAGGCAGGATGTTGAAGCGCAGTAATGCGTGTAGCTTACCTGTACTAATCGCCCGTTCGGCTTGACCATAGAATTTACTCGGTGCATAAAGACCAGTTATTAGTTCTCAGTTGCCAGTTCCCAGTTCGAAGCTGGACTGGAATTAGCAATGTTGTTAGTAAGTCGTCAGAACCTGGATGACTGAGAAGCAATACTGATAACTGGGCGCCGACGAATTGTAACGATCAAGGCTGTAAAGCCAAGAAACACCCAATCTATTCAGTTGTGAGGCATCGTCCTCATGATCTTTTACAGGTTTGCTGCCCATCGGTGGACTAAGTCGCCACAGCACACGCTGATGGCTGACGGCTGATGGCTGACGGCTGCAAGTTGTCGGTGATCTTACCGCGGGGGATCCACCCGTTCCCATCCCGAACACGGAAGTTAAGCCCCGCCGGGCCGATGGTACTGCACGCGAAAGTGTGTGGGAGAGTAGGTCGTTGCCGGCATAAAATAAAGGCCACGTTGCGAAAGCAGCGTGGCCTTTTCCGCTTCACCTGTGGGGCGCGCACCCTCCTGTCCGCCTAATTTGATCCCAGCGACCATCTTCGCCGCACACGGCGACTCGTTCATAACGCTGCGATACAAGAATAGAACCTGGCAGCTCACCCGCGGTGTAAACGAATGGCGCACTTACATTGAGACGTCGCTAAGGTTCGCGCTTTCGCTGATGACCTTGCTGTACTTCACGGCGAATGTCGGGCTTAAGCTGCCCTACGTAGCCGAAGCGCATGAGCTCGCAAATTTAATGAAGGAAAACGACCTGTTCGGGTAGTTCGTTCTTTTTGCTAACTAGGTTCGGTTGCTGCCACGAATTTCTCATGGCATTTTGCGTGTGCACTTTGCTCATACAGCACTTCTCCGAACTTGCCTGATTCCGGGGGTGCGGGCGGTAAGGGTACATAATCCTCTGCCGGGTATATCGGTTTCTTGCAGTAGATGCAGATTTCCAGCTTTGGCATTCCCGAATTATAACGTCATCCGCGCGGAGGCCGGGGAACGTCAGGCGAGAGATCCTTCGACTCCGTTGCGCTCCGCTCAGGATTTCGGCTGCGGGCTCCCGCTTCGCTCACGCCCGCAAAGCGCCTCAAGTTGCCGGCATCAGTGAGGGGCCGAACATGGAAACATGGCCGGCCCTTCTTGCTTCTCACCACTCGATCCGTTTGCTTCCGGCGACGAAATCGAAGTGGCGATCGCGGCTCAACAGGGGCATTGAATGCTGCCGGCACAGCGCCGCAATCCAAATATCATTCGTTGGAATCGGCTTGCCCTTGCGCTTTAGCTCCGCAACGATGTCCGCATAGAGACGAGTGGTTGGCTCGGTCACATCCAATACCATGCAATCATTGAGCAGACCCGTCAGCCAGCTTTCATAGGCCGCGCGGTTCTTCGACTGCGCGATGCCGTGCCGGTACTCGCCCAGCACAATCACCGGGATTGCCATCAGGTCGGCGCGAGCGAGGACCGCAGCCACTCCGGTATCGTCGTCGGCCACGGCGGACAAGGCGTTGGTATCGAGAATCATTGTTCAGCGATTCAGTGCCAGACTTCCCGGTCAATGCGCTCGAACGCTTCCTCCACCCGCTTCTCAATCTGCTTTCTTTCGCCGTGCAGGTGTTTGAGCTTTCCCACATGTTTCATCCAGGGCTTTTCCTGCGACGTCATTTTCAATTTCTCCTGCACGGCCTCGGTGACCAACTGGCGCAAGGGAATTCCGCGCTCGGCGGCCGCGGACTTTGCCCGCCGGAACAGGAGATCGGGAATTTCGAGCGTCGTCTTCATGTGCCCATATTACCGTATTCCCATATTTATGGCCACTAGCTCCGTTGGGCCGATGGCACTCCCACCCCATCACGCCAAAGATGGGCGCCGATGGAGATCCGAGTACCCCCCTTTTGCTCTGTCAACCCGTACCGTGGTACATTGGTAACTATGTCAAGCGAAAAGCAAGCTGTCAAAGCTGAAACTCCGGACGCCGCCACGCTCTTAGTCGGCGGCGGACAAGAGATCAAGCGAGTACCGGATACCGACCTCAAGGCCGCCATGGCCAAGCTCCCCGAACACTTCGCGGCCAGGCTCGCCTTTATGACGCCCGAGCATCACCTAGTACGCAACTTCGCGGTTCGCGAGCTGCCTTATGAAAACGGGAAGCCAATAAAAGTGGACCGCATGGCGGCCACGCTCGGCCTGCCCCTCGCGAGAGTTCACGCCATTGTGGAAGACCTCGAACGCCACCTCTTCTTCCTGGTTCGGAATGAGGCAGGCGAAATCAGTTGGGCCTTCCCAGTCACCAGCGAGTCCACTCCTCACCGCTTGCAGTTCAGCACCGGAGAACGCACGCACGGCGCTTGAGCAGAGGATGCCTTCGCCACGCCCTTCGTGCAAGGGCGCCTCAGAGGACAAAAGCTTTCCGTTGAACTTGAGTCCGAGTGTGCGCACTGCGGCAAGGCGCTCCACATCTCAGTCGACGGCGAATTGAATTCGCAGGTTAGGGAAAAAGACGCCGACCCATTGCTCTTCGAGCCCGATGTTGATTGGAAGACGTTCAAGGTCGCGAACATCATCCACGATTATTGAAGGAATTCTCTTTTCTTCTGGTCAGAAGAACATGCCCGGATCTATCGAGCCTCACGAACTCAGGTGGATGGCGCATACCTTACGATGGCCCAGGCCGCGTACACAGAGAGAATTGCCCAGTCCGCGCTCTTCGCCTTCCATCAGCCTTAAACGACATGGAAGCCTGAGGGTTGGTCTAATATCAAGTTGGAAGGGATTTGGAAAAGTGATGGGTTGAAGCCTGCCAATGCACCTAACGTAGCTCATCGACCACCAAAACCTCAGAAGAAGGCAATCCCAGACCGAAGTCTTAAGGGTCCAAGAAATAAGGCAGGTTCAAAGTAAGCGCAGCCTGCCGTTTAGACCGCCATTTGGACCTGGTGCCGACGCGGCCGGCAAGCGCGGCTCTATTTCGCGTTAACCGACGTCTTAGGCGCGGGCGAGCCTCGCAGCAATCCTTCAGTGCTCAGATCTTCGTCGATGTCGGGCCAATGAATTCCGTAGCCGCCGCCGGCAATCTTCCAGTTGTTGCGCTGGGAGGCCGTCGCGCTGAGCAGGCGCGGATACCAGACGAGTGGCACGGAGATGACGCGGCCATCGCGCAGGCCCACGCTGATGGAGTCGTCCGAGAATTGGACGTCCAGCACGCGCTCATCCGCATTGCTATGCGCCGACGACGCCGAAAAACTCATTCCATGCCTCCAGAAACCGCTGTCGCGAATCCCTCACCATAGATTGTATCTCGCGCAGTTCGTGGGCGCGAAATCCAAAGTTGCCCGCCAGTTGGACGGGATTAAGCCAGAATTTAGCCGACAGATCGTCGCGGTCAACGTGAATGTGCGGCGGTTCGTTGGGCTCGTGACTGTAGAAGTAGAAGCGATACGGGCCAGACCGCAATACCGTCGGCATGGCAGGATTCTAGCAGAGCGGAATGATGGCCCAGGCACGCGCAGGCGCTCCAACATAGATAAAGGCCACGTTGCTGCCGCAGCGTGGCCTTTTCCGTTTGTGCAATCGCTTGCAGGCAGTCTTAGTTACGCCGCAGCCTGGTCCCGGTACGCCGGCGCAAACTCTTCCTGCACAAACGTCTCGAATGAAGTCGACGTGGTGTTCCCCGCCGAGCGCGGCTCGAGCGCCTTCATGTGTCCCGAGTTCAAAGCGCCTGCCATCTCCAGAATCAACCCGGCAAGGTCCACGGACATTCCCATCTGCACCATCGCGGCACGCAGTTGGTCGTCAGGTGCCTGGATGTACTTCAGCGCAGGCTTGCCAATCGCCTTGCCGATGATCGAGGCAACCTCGGCATAATCAATGTCGCGCTGCCCATGCAGTTCCCGCGTCTGCTTGCCGCGAAATTCGCGGTGCAAAAGAGCGTCGGCAGCCGCGTCTCCGATATCGCGCGTCGCAATCATGGGAAGCTTAAGATCGGGCCGAACCGGCCCAGCCAAGCTGCCGAGCATTCGAATCACCCCGACTTGCGGCAGCGTGTTCTCCATGAAGTAGCCTGCGCGCAGATGGAGCACATTGGCCCCATCAATCTGGTTAAGCTTCTGCTCCAGGTTGTAGAGACCGGCAACCGGACCGTTCCCGCTGGACTTGTCGGCGCCAATACTGCTGAGCGAAACAACGTTTTTGACTCCGGCATTCTGGATGGCCGCGGCGATCGCATCGCTCACGCGGTCCTGATACGCGCGAACGTTGCCGGCAGTAATGTTCGGTGGAATCAGCACATAGGCGGCATCAGCGCCCCGGAACGCTTTCGTAAGAGCCGGAGCATCGGTCGCATCGGCGACGGAGATCTCCGCCCCTTTGGCGGCGAGATTTTGTAAACGGTCTGCACTTCTCCCGACGACGCGTGTTTTCTGGCCCGCAGAGAGAAGATTCTTAGCCACAACGTGTCCGGTGTGGCCGCTTGCTCCGAGAACAACGTACATACAAACCTCCAATCAAGGTCTTGGATGCCGGAGCCGGGGGGCGGGCTTCACAAAAGATGGAAGGACAGCCAGGAGAGAGCAAGGATGAGAGACACAGGCAGATTTTCTCGATGGGCGTTTTTTCGATTGGCAGTGAAGGAAGGCACTGCGCGACATCCGCGTCAGTTTGCAGCGGAGGCTGATTTCGATTGCGCTTTCGAGCGCAACACTTCGCGTACTTTCTTGGCGAGATTTTGCAGCGTGAATGGTTTTTGCAGAAAGGCTGCGTCCGGCCCCAGTGCGCCCGGCGTGACGATTGCGTCTTCCGTGTAGCCGGAAAGAAACAGGACGCTGATTCCCGGACGCAGGGCTGCCAACTTCTTCGCCAGTTCGCGGCCGCCCATGCCCGGCATCATCACATCGGTGACGAGAATGTCGATTGGCCCCTTGGTTTCCGCAGCCACGCGCAGCCCGCTTTCGCCGTTTTCCGCTTCGAGCACTTTGTATCCGCGAGAACGCAGCGTCACCTCGACCAGTTCCCGCACCGATTCCTCGTCTTCCACCAGCAGGACGGTCTCGCAGCCTCCCCGTTCGTTCTCCTGCGCAATGGCCGGATCGGCCTCCTGCAAAGCATCTTCTATACGCGGTAGGTAAACGTAAAAGGTTGTGCCAAAACCGATCTGGCTTTCGGCAAAGACGTATCCATTGCTTTGCTTGACGATGCCGTAGACGGTCGAGAGCCCGAGCCCGGTACCTTTGCCTTTTTCCTTAGTCGTAAAAAATGGCTCAAAGATTCGCGAGATCGTTTCCTTGTCCATGCCGTGGCCCGTGTCGCTAACCGCGATCACCGAGTAGCGCCCCGGGTGAATGAAGCGGTGTTCGCCCAGGTTCGGGCGCATCTCTACGTTCGAACTCTGGATCGTGATCTTTCCGCCTTCGGCCATCGAATCCTTGGCATTCACCACCAGATTCATGATGACCTGCTCCAGTTGGCTGGCATCGGCACGGGTGTGGCCAGCGTCGGAGGAAAGCCGCGTTATCAGTTCGATATTCTCGCCGATCAGCGGGCGCAGCAGCCGCTCCATATCGGCGATCACTGCGTTCACATCGACGACCTTCAGTTCCAGCAGTTGCTTTCGGCTGAACGCCAGCAGTTGGCGAGTCAGCGTCGCTGCCCGGTCGGCCGCTTGCTGGATTGACTCTACCTTCTGGTGCATGTCGGTGTTCGCCGGCATCTGCTCAAGCAGCACTTCGGTGTAGCCATTGATCACCATCAGCAGGTTATTAAAATCGTGGGCCACGCCGCCGGCCAGGCGCCCGACAGCCTCCATTTTTTGCGCCTGCCGGAATTGCTCTTCCAGTTGACGCCTTTCGGTGATGTCTTCGGCAATCAGCTCCAGAACTTCCTCCGGCTCTTCCGGGCTGCTGGCGGCGCGCCCGCTCAGCCGCACCGTGATCGGGTGGCCGTCCTTGTGCTTCCATTGCACCTCCGCGCCGTTCAAGCTTGCGGTGCGGCGATACTCTTCCGTCAGTCGGTCGATCTCCTCTGGATTGACGTACACAGCGCGGCGTGCGTCCAGCTGGAGCACTTCTTCCACCGAGCTGTAACCCAGCATGCTGATGAGCGCGGGATTGACGTCCAGAAATCGCCCGTTCAGCGAGCAGCGATAAATTCCGAATACAGCGCTCAGAATCAACGAGCGGTAACGGGCCTCCGAACGCCGCAACGCCTCCTCGTAGCGTTTGTGTTCGATGGCCGCAGCCAACTGCTGGGAAACAAACTTCAGAATTTCGCGGTCGCGCTCCCCGAAGCGAACATTCTCGGTATAGCTCTGCACCACCAGGGCGCCGATGCTGTCCACGCCGCTTTTCAGCGGGACTCCCAGCCAGTCCAGCGACGGAGCGCCGATCAAGTCAACTTGTCCGCTGCGCACCAGTTCATCGAACACCACCGGCGTCGCCAGCAACGGTTCTCCGCTTCGCAACACGTACTCGGTAAGGCCCTGTCCAAGCCGTTTGGGCGCGGGCGTCGGGTCCATTTCATCCACGAAATACGGGAACGTCAGCAGTTGCGATTGCGGATCGTACAGCGCGATGTAGAAGTTGCGCGCATACATCAGCTGGCCAACGATATTGTGAATCGCCGCATAGAACTGTTGCAGATCCTCCGCCGACTGGCTGCGGGCCGCGATTGCATACAGCGCCGCACTCAGTTCCTCTGCCCGCTTCTGTTCGGTGATATCCCGATAGGACGCGTAGGCCCCGATCGTTTGCCCGTTCAGCAATACTGGCGAGGCAGCCAGCAAAACTTCGACCAGCGAACCGTCTTTTCGCTGCCGCCGTGTCTCCAGCGTCAGCTTCTTTCCGGCTCCGACGTTCTCCGCGATCCATGCCGTTTCCGCGTAGCGGTCGGGCGGCACGATCAACTGGTCGATGGATTTTCCGGCAGCCTCCGCTGTCGAATAGCCAAACAGGCGTGCAAACTCTCCATTGACGCGTAAAATGCTTTTCTTTGCGTCAACGATACTGATTGCATCCGGAGCATTTTCGATGATCTGGTCGAAATAGGCTTGATCGACCGTGGGCACGTTTTGGGATTCGCCCTTTTCCGCAACACGGGTTGACGCCGCGCCGTCCGCGCGTTCTGGCGCGGACCGCGTGCCGCCCGAGGCTGGCTCCGGCAGCATTTCCGCGTGCGGCAGGTCTTTGGAACGTGCCGCCGGGGCGTCATTTTCCCGCATACAGTTTTTCCCGGTGCGTTTAGAGGCTACCTTCGATGGTATGCGAGTAGAGTCCCGGGTCGTTAATTACGGGGGTAATGGGGAATCCCAGAAGCGTCGCGCGGGTAAGTCGTTCTCAGGAAGCGTTTTCCAGCACTTCGGCCAGTCGCCGCATCGTCTCCCGTTGGTGGTTGGTCACAACCAGAAATTCAAAGCCGCATCGCAAGCCGTCACTGTACCGGACAATCGCCCGCACCTTCATCACCAGTGGCGCAAACGGGAGGGGAAACTCCAGCGAAACTACTTCGCCGGTTTTCAGTTCGCCCGTCAGCGTGGCTCCAATGCCATCCAACCCCACTTCGCTGGTTCTTCCCCAAAGCTCGTTGTTCGCGCCCTCCCGGAATACGGAAGCCTGCATGCGAACGTCATAACGATAGCGCTTGAAACGGCGCATTTTTTCGTACGTTTGCGGGCCCTTCTTGCTTTTGATCATTTCGCCTTTGTGTCGGATTGCCACCCTCCGATTGTCTTTCACGCTCGGGCTTCCGCTCAACGGTTCTCATGTGCATGTACCACAAGAAGAAATCACCCATTAAGGTGAGATGTGACCACTCGTCGCATTGCGACCGGATCGCTTTCCATGGCTGCCCAAACCCGCGATGTCCGCGTCCTTTGAGTGCAGCTGAGTAAAGGCGCGTGACAGATCGCTCGACATCCGGCTATGATTGGACAGGGAAGACGGTTCTGTGGGGCGATCAGGTCATTCATTACCCAGCGTCCTCGCAAGACAATAAATCCAACTGTTTCTATGCCTTACCGTTCCAACGCTGCCGAAGACTGGTATGACGATTCGCACTCCGCCGCGAACCCGTCCCTGGATGTCGAGTTGCTTCCGCCCTCGGAACTGACCGAGTCTCTCTGGCGCTCGCTCGCCGGCAATCTGCGCGACACCCTTGCGCCCGAAAAGTTGCCACCTCTTCAGCTCACCTCGCGCCCAATCAACGTCGGGCTTTTGCTCGGCGACCGGCTCAGCCTGCCGTGGTTTCGTACGGTATTTACCAATATCGGCGATGTGCTTTCGCCCGAAACGCTCCCGCCGCTCGAACTCGAATCCCAGCCGGTCGATGTCGGCGAACTGATCACCGACCAGCTCAGTCACATGTGGTGGGCCTCGCTCCTGCGCAACCTCGCCGACCGCGTTGCGCCGGAGAGGTTGCCCACGCTCCAGCTCACGGCCAAGCCAGTCCCCGACATCATTCCCAAGTCCTGGATCCTGTTGCCGCTCTGGTCGGAAGTGATCGACGGCCCCAAAGTTTTCTATCCCGATAAGCCCAAGCCGGTCGAAGCGCAGCGGCCGATCGACGCAAAACCAGCGCCCGCGCCGGTAGAACCCGAGAAAGCTCTACGCGCCGATCCTACGGCCGCCGATCTTCTCCGCGATATCCGCCGCTCAAGAATCCGCAAGCGCATCTGGATCGGCCTTGCAACCGCCCAAGTCGCCTACCTGATCGTGGCAACCTTCTGGCCGAGCCTGTTCTAACTGGCGAAGCTGACTTGGCGTGGCGGAATACTGGGGCTCAGGAGCCAAAGTCCGATGTTTTATTGGTTCCGGGCGGCACGGCTGAAGTCGTACCCTTTCCCGAACCCTATTGCCGCAACCCGATCCAGCCTTCGGCGATCACCATCGAATTGCCCGGATTCCGCGAATCGTACTTCACCGAGGTGGGCAGCCCGAGCCGGCAGGAGTGCAGATTGATCCACTGCCGAAGATAGGTAACATCCTGCGAAGCCTCGTAGGAAACGCCCGCCACGTCGTACTGATAAATCAGCATGGTCGCGGCGCGCTGCTCCTCGGCGAGTTCCTGCACGTCGATCACGGTTCCATCGGTGATGCGGCCGACGGTGTTGAGCCAGATCCGGCGCTCGCGCTCCAGTTCCTCGGCCGTTTTGGGCTTGCGGCGCAGCATGGCGAAGCCGGCAGCCGCCAGCCCGGCGCCACACAACACAAGTATGTAGAGACGAAGTGAGATCATTGGCAAACGAAACCTGAACCTGTTGGGATCAATTCAAGAATAAGCCGAAACTTCTCCGAAGCCAATGGTACCAAGGTGCGCGTCCTCGCTTCGACGTTCCCGCGCTTTCGGGAATCGCCGTCTCCGATTTTCACCGTTGCTCTTTCCCGCGATTTGACAGCAAATTGACAGTTCCGTGACAAATGTTCACCGCGCGCCCGTCTAGCCTATTGTCTGGCGTCGGTCTGCAGCCACGGTTTCAACGAACTCAACGCGCCTTATGACTCGAAGGTCGTGGGAGACAACAGGCCTGACGAACCCTGATCCGCGTTGGTGTCGTGAAAGCAAAACAGGGAACGGCCCCACACCCGTTCCCTGCGTTGTTTTTGCCGGTTGGTGTGGCGTGGACACTCTTGTCCGCGCTTAGCTTTCAGGCGCTGCCGGCTCGCGGACAGGAGTGTCCGCGCCACACCGGTCACGCCCTCCGGCGGTAATAAATATTGAACTCGAAGCCCGGATTCGGCGGAAAAATCTCGGCGACCTTGCGGAGCCGTTCGGCCATCGGAGCGGGCGCGAGCAGCGGATAGTCGCGCTCGCGCAGATCGTAATAATCGACGTCGAGATAAACGGCCAGCAGATAAATCGAAATCGCATCGGCAAAGCTCGCCGCCAGATATTCGTTCTTGAATTTTTCCGCGTCCGGCCCGTGCGCAGTCGCGAACTTGCGCGCCTCCCAGGCGTCCAGCGAGGTCTCGCCGCGCACTCCAGCTTCCACTTGCTGCCACGCCAGTTCGGCAAAGGCGGCGGAAACTCCGGCGTGCTCCACCAGCGCGTGGCCCACGTTGATATAGAACTCAAAGGCCACCGAAAACTTGTCGTCCATCAGCCGCGTCGAAATGAACACGCACTGCGCGTCGCCGATATTAAGGTTGCGATGGCAAACTGCGCTGTCGCTGAGGGCAACGTCGTAGCGGTCGGCAATCACGGTTTCATCGCCCTGGGTGACGGTGAGCGGCACGAAGTAATAAGCCTTGCGCGCAAGCGCCGCCGCAATCGTCGCGGGCACGGCGGCAATCATGCGGTCCAGATCGTTTTCGGCAACCGCGACCTCGCCGGCGCGCGCGTAACAGATGCCGTTGGCGGCCTGCGAAACGGGGCTCGACTGGACGATCTCCGCGGGGCTGCGAGTGATCGCCGAAGCAGTTTGCGACATGGCCGTATTGTAGCGTATGGGACCGGGCACTCGGCTCGCGGCACTCCATTCTCCGAGAGCGGGTTCCTCTCGATTTGCGAACTCAGTGTTTTGATCGAAGATGGGTGCAGCGTCTTGCCGTGCCCAGCGTCTGTGGATATGATCCGGTGATCATGAAAACGGCAGGGTGGTTGCTCCTTTTTCTCTCGCTGACGGTTCCCGGTTACGCGCAGACCGCTACGACTTCCCAAGAAGTGGACGCCGTCTATCCCGCAGCCCACGATCTGTATATTGATCTTCATCAAACTCCGGAACTGTCCTCGCACGAAACCCGGACCGCTGTGAAACTCGCCGCTCGTTTGCGGGACCTGGGCTATACCGTCACGGAAGGAGTGGGCGGGACGGGGGTTGTAGCCATCCTCAAGAACGGCGCCGGACCCACCGTCATGCTGCGCACTGAACTCGACGCGCTTCCGGTAGAAGAAAAGACCGGACTTCCCTATGCCAGCAAAGTGCACGCCAACGATGACGCCGGACACGACGTCCCGGTGATGCATGCCTGCGGCCACGATCTACACATGGCATCGCTGGTGGGAGCCGCGGCCATTATGGCGCACAGCAAAGAAAGCTGGCACGGAACGCTGATGCTGGTCGGCCAGCCCGCCGAAGAGACCATCAGCGGGGCCAAGAGAATGATCGACGATGGCCTGTTCACGCGCTTTCCAAAACCGGCGGTGGGCGTCGCTCTCCATGTCGGCAACAATCTTCCCGCCGGCGAGGTGGGAATCACTCCTGGCATCTACGACGCGAATGCCGATTCCTTGCGGATCACGATCTACGGCAAAGGCGGACATGGCGCTTCGCCGCAAGCTACGATCGATCCCGTCGTGATCGCCGCGCGAACGATTCTCGCTCTGCAAACCATCGTTTCGCGCGAAGTTAAGCCGGGAGAGATGGCCGTCGTAACAGTCGGTTATGTCCGGGCCGGCACGAAAAACAACATCATTCCCGACCAGGCGGAGCTTGGCCTGACGGTGCGAACTTACAAGAGCGAAGTGCGCAAGCAGGTTCTGGCGGCCATTACGCGCATCACCAAAGCCGAGGCGCTGGCCGGTGGTGCACAGCAGGAACCTCTTATCGAGCACCCGGAGGCTACTGACTCGGTCTATAACGATCCGGCGCTCGCCGAGCGCCTGAGAGCGCCGCTTGAAGCTGCGCTGGGAAAGCAGAACGTGATCACGACCGGGCCCGTCACCCCGTCCGAGGACTACTCTTTTTTCATCGAGCAGGGCGTTCCCTCGCTCTACATGAGCCTGGGAGGCGCGGACCCGCAGAAGTATGCCGAGAGCAGAAGTACCGGC
Source organism: uncultured Acidobacteriaceae bacterium (assembly GCA_963791085.1). Lineage (GTDB taxonomy): Bacteria > Acidobacteriota > Terriglobia > Terriglobales > Acidobacteriaceae > Acidiflorens. The sequence goes on from CAWBQG010000002.1 coordinate 1,407,098, forward strand.
GTGCTGCTGCCTTCCAATCACTCGCCATACTTTGCACCGGATGTCGATCCGGCCCTTCAGACCGGCATCAAGGCGGAGGTCGCGGTACTGCGAGACCTGCTGAATGGCGCTTCGCGGTAAACATTCTGCGGAGCGGATAAGCCCGGGTGCCCATCGCAAAAGATGCGAATGAGAGTGAGACCCGGAAGTAAGTCGGAGTCCAGCAGTGAGCAGTCAGCCGTGAGCTGAGAGCGAGAAGGCAATAACAAGCGGGAACAGATTCCTCCCTCCCGTCGGCAGTGACAACGGACAAGGGCTTTGGTGTAATTTGGAAGCATGCCGAAAGCCGAATCGCCGCGGCCGCGCTGGATCGGAATTCCGGCGCGAGCGCTGGCCGTCACGTTTCTTTTGACGCTGCTGTCGTTTGCGGTGGCGCTGTTGCTGAGTATCCTGGGGACGATCGTGTACTCGCAGGTGGAGCATGTTGCGCCGAATCTGACGTTCGCGTACCGGCATATTGCGTTTCCGTTTGCCATCACCGTGGGAGCGATTGTGCTGGTCGTGATGCTGACAGTGGAGATACGGAATTATCGCCAGCGCAAGGCGCTGGCGTCGATCGAACGGGCGGGATGAGGCTGGCGATGCCTAGCTGCGAAAACAAATGCGTAGAGTGCGCCCCATAAATGCTTTTCAGCGCGGATGCCCCGTCCCTCAGGGGCTAAAGCCCGCAGAGGACAACGCAACGCTTACCGCAGCGCTGAAGCGCTGCGCCACCCAAAACCGGAGTTTTTTCGAAGCCTGTAGAGCCGTACCCTACACAAAACCGATTTGTGAAACACGTTCTAGATCTTTCGCTTCGCTCGGGATGAAATCAAGTCGCTCAGGATGACATCACAGTGACTCCATTGAACGAATCAGCGCCGCGCATTGCCATTCCGATGCCGCATTCGGGCGACCGCGAATATGCCGAACGCGCGCTGCCGCAATATGAAAACGCGGTGCGCGGAGCGGGCGGAGAGCCGGTGCGCATCGGCTTCGATCAGAGTGCCGAGGAAGTGAAGAAAACGCTAGCGGCCTGCGATGCCCTGCTTTTGCCCGGAAGCCGCGCCGATGTGGATCCCGAAAAATATCATGCCGAGCGCCATCCAAAAACGGCCGAGATCGATAGGAAGCGCGACGGCCTGGACCACTTGCTGCTCGACGAGGCGTACCGCGCGAGCAAGCCCGTGCTCGCGATCTGTTATGGATTGCAGTCGCTGAATGTGTATCGCGCGGGATCGCTGGTGCAGCATATCGAGTCGGCGATCAATCACAGCGCGGGACGGGCGGTTCCGAAGGCGCACACGGTAGCGATCGACACGGGATCGCGTTTGGCGGAAATTGTGGGCGTGCGCGATGGCAAGCCGATGGCGGTAAATTCGTCGCATCATCAATCGGCCGAGGCTGCGGGAGACGGGCTGCGGGTGGTGGCGCGCTCGCCGGGAGATGAAGTGATCGAGGCGCTGGAGGGAACGGAGCCGGATCATTTTGTGCTCGCCGTGCAGTGGCATCCGGAGCGCTCGGTGAACGATGGGCCGGAAGTGGCGGAGTCGGCACAGGCAATTTTCCGCGCGTTTGTGGAGGCAGCGCGGAAGAAGCGGGCGGAATCAGTTGGGAAGATCTAACAGGATATAGGGGAAGGTCTAACAAGACTTATAGGCATCTGCTCGCCGCAGTTCGAATAAGAATGAGATTCCTCGCCCACTCGCTTTGCTCGGGCTCGGAATGACAATCTGTTGGTTTTGTGGCGCTCGGAATGACACGCCGTTAAGAGCGGATTGACTTCTGTAACAGCACGGACACGTGCGCAATCGCGGCGTTGTCCGTTCCTGTGCCTTCGGGCGTTTTCGCTTTGAGGCCGACGCAATCCTCGGGAATGCCGCAGAGTTCGGCAACGTGCTTGCGAATCGCGGCAGCGTGCGGACCGATTTTGGGCGCGGCAAGAATCAGTGTGGAATCGAGATTGACCAATTCATAGCCAGCGGCCGCGACACGCTTCAGGGCTTCGCGGAGAAAGACAGCGGAATCGGCGCCCTTCCACTGAGGATCGGAGGGCGGAAAAAGCGCGCCAATGTCGGGCGCGGCGATGGCGCCGAGCAGCGCGTCGGTGATGGCGTGGAGCAGGATGTCTCCATCGGAATGCCCGCCGAGCCCCTGGTGGTGGGCGAGGTTGATGCCGCCGATGAGGAGCGGAATTCCAGTCTGGAATTCGTGCGAGTCGTAACCGTAGCCGAGGCGGAGTTGAGAAGTCATTGTTAGAGATTAGTGGTTGGTGATTCGTGGTTCGCGGACAGCGGGTCCGCTAACCACTAATCACTAGCCACCGCTCTTCAAATAAAACTCGGCCAGTTCCATATCGGCCGGAGTTGTGATCTTGATGTTTCTTGCCGAGCCCATGACTACCACTACGGGCAGGCCAGCGCGCTCAATGAGAGAAGCTTCGTCGGTACCGACGAAACCGTCGGCTGCGGCGTCGTCGAACGCCTTCTTCAGAATGTCGTAGCGGAAGCCCTGCGGCGTTTGCGCCATGACTACGCCGGCGCGCGGAATGGTGGCGCGGATGACAGCGCCGTCGGCGGTACGGTCAACCTGCTTTACGGTATCAACGGCGGGCAGGCCGGCGATGGCGGCGTCGTGCTTCTCGGCGGCGGCGATCACGTCGTTGATGATTTCGGGCGTGACGAAGGGGCGAACGGCATCGTGGACGAGCACCAGGTCGTGGGGATCGGCGGCCAGACCTGCGAGCGCGTTGGCCACGGAATTCTGGCGGTGCTCGCCGCCTTCGATCAGTTGCACGCGCTTGTTGAGGATTTCGGGATATTGCTTTTCGAGCTGCGTGCGAAAAGGCGAGATTTCATCCTTGCGCAGGGCGACGACGATTTCGTAAACGGCGGGCGTGTCAGCAAACTTGCGCAAGGTGCGGACCAGGATTGGCACGCCGCCGAGTTGTTTGAACTGCTTGCTGGGCGATTCTTTCCGCATTCGGCCGGAGGGCGGGGCCATGCGCGTGCCCAGTCCGGCCGCGGGAACAATGACGAATACCTTCATACGGGGCGACCAGTATAGTCCATGAGACCGCAGAGCGGCGGGCGTTGGCGGTTGAGATGGTTAATGGCGCCGGCATGACGGGCGAGTGCGCCCGGCGCAGCACCATCGTGATTAGTCGGCGGCACGTTCAATGGGAAGGGGCGCAATCTTCTTTTGGCCCGCATCGGAGACCGGTCCGTTGGAGGCGCCCGATGACACGACGACGGGAGTGGGCGTCGAAACTTTGGAATCGTGGCGGCTGGCGCTGCGCTCATCCCACTTGCCGAAGATCATTTTACCGGCGGTCGTCTGCAGGACGGAGGTCACGGAGATGTCGATGGTCTTGCCAATCATTTTGCGCGCATTGTCGACGACGACCATGGTGCCGTCATCGAGGTAGGCGACGCCCTGGTTGTATTCCTTGCCTTCCTTGAGGATGAAGACGCGCATGATTTCGCCGGGCAACACAATCGGCTTGAGGGAATTGGCAAGCTCGTTGATGTTGAGCACGGCCACGCCCTGCAACTGGGCGACCTTGTTGAGGTTGAAATCGTTGGTGATGATCTTGCCTTCATAGAGCTTGGCGAGTTCTATGAGCTTCATATCGACTTCGCGGACGGTGGGGAAATCGTCTTCGACGATCTGGATCTGGAGCGAGGCGGTCTTTTGCAGGCGCTGCAGGATGTCGAGGCCGCGGCGGCCGCGGTTGCGTTTGAGCGAATCGGCGGAATCGGCCACCAACTGGAGCTCGCGGAGGACGAACTGCGGGATGACGATAATGCCGTCAAGGAAACCGGTTTCGGCGATATCGGCGATGCGGCCGTCGATGATGACGCTGGTGTCGAGGATCTTGTAGCTCTTTTTGCCGGTCTTTTCGCCGCCGAAAATGCCGCCCAGGGCAGCCAGATTGAGCAGGTCGCCTTTGTTGGCGCCGACGAGCAAGCCGACGTAGGCCATGATCAGCATGACGATAATCTGCAGAAAGCTCTGGGTCGGGCCGGAGGGGACGCTGTTGCGAAGCACGAGCGCGAAAAAGTAGGCGCCGATAATTCCCAGTACGCTGCCGATGGCGGCGCCGATAAGCCGCTTGAGGCTCATGACGCGAAGCCGCCACTCGAACAGGACGATGGCGCAGCCGATCAGCACGCCGACCAAGGCGGCAAGACTGGGAGCCAGATGACTCAGGTTAAACGGACGGATGAGAAAGCAGATAACCCCAACGATGAGAACAAAAAGAACACGTATGAGAACGACATCCACAGCGATACCTCCATCGGGGAAGACCACGCCTGGCGTGTCTCCGGCCCGCGCCAGCTACCTGGGTTAGATGAAATGAAACCCAGAGCTAGCGTTCTATTTCGGAGCGATATGAGAAGTAAACTGTGCTCCGCGCCTGGCCCAAATGGACCTGGCTCGAACAGGTACGGAGGCCAGTATATACCGGGTTGAAAGGGGGGACCAGTGGCGGGCTATCACCCGAAAGTAATAGCCCCCGAGCGGACATGCCGGGCAGGTGATCGTGGTGCAGCTTGAAGGGAAAGCGAGGCAAACACGCCCGCCGGACAGCCGGCGAGACGCCGACGCTATTCAGTAGTACTGGCCCTTGGGCTGGCGGCCCTGACGGTTTGCGCGCGGCCCCGCATTCGAAAACTTGCAGCGCACTTCGACGCCACGCGATCACGCCAAAACCGGGACGGCGACACATTGCCCTTGCACGCATGTGCTTTCACACATGCTCTTTCACACAGGGCTCGCCGGCTACGTTAGACTGTCGGGTTGCCTGGAGAGCTGGTTATGAATTGGCCGGGACGGATCGTCCTGCTCATTGTTATTGCCGTTTCATTGGCGTTGTTCCTGCGGAAGTTTCTGGCTGCGCTGCGCATCATTTTGGCGGCAAAGCCGGATGCGGACTTTCGGTTGGCGCCGATCGGTCCGCGCATCCGGAAAGTGCTGTGGGAAGTGGTGGCTCAGGGACAGGTCATTGCCCAACGGCCGTTGCCGGGACTGGCGCACGCGCTGGTGTTTTGGGGTTTTTGCGTCTTCGCGCTGGTGACGATCAACCATTTCGCGGAGGGATTCGGGATCGGATTCCTGTCGGATGGGCCATTCTCGCGGTTTTATTTCCTGGTGGCTGCGGTGTTTGCGGTGGCGGTCGCGATTGGCATAGCGGGCCTCGCGTTTCGCAGGTTCGTGATCCGTCCGAAATGGCTGGAGCCGCTGTCACTGGAATCGGGGCTGATCGCTTTCCTTATCTTCGCATTGATGGCGACCTACCTTGCCCAGCGCTTCCTGGTGCAAGAAGGGACCACGGCGGCGTGGACGGTCTGGTGGGCGCACACGCTGGTGCTGCTGTTTTTCCTGCCGCTGATTCCGAGCACCAAGCATATGCATCTGGTGCTCAGTCCGCTGACGGTGTTTCTGGAGCGCGACGGATTCAGCAAGATTCCGCCACTGGTGGGCGACGAGGATTTCGGGCTGGATACGGGGAAGGATCTGACGCGGATCGCGGCGCTGCAGGCCTATACGTGCGTGGAATGCGGGCGCTGCACGGAGCATTGCCCGGCCAACAACACCGGCAAGATTCTTAATCCCAAGGAAATCATTCTGGGGACGCGGAATTATCTGAAGGAATTTGGACCGAAGAGTGCAGAACCGCTGCTTGGCAAGCACCTGTCGATGGAAGCGGCGTTCGAGTGCACGACGTGCGGCGCGTGCGAGTTTCAGTGTCCGGTGGGCATCCAGCATTTGCCGCTGATTGTGGGATTGCGGCGGGGCGCAGTGAATACCGGCAAGTGGGACAACAGCCACGGCGGCGAGCTGTTCGTGACTCTGGAGCGTCAGGGAAATTCTCTCGGATTTCCGCCGTCCGATCGCGAGAAATTCATCGAAAAAAGTGGCTTACCTTATTACGACGGCACGCAGGAATACTGCCTCTGGATGGGATGCCTGGGATCGTTCGATCCGAATGGGCGGAAGATTCTGCTGGCGCTGGTGGAAGTGCTGCGTTATTTGAAGATCAGCTTCGGCGTACTGCGCCAGGAAAAATGCAATGGCGACCCGGCGCGGCGGCTGGGCAACGACTACCTGTTCGGCGAGTTGGCGCAATCCAATCTGGAGCAGATTCGCGAGGCGGGTGTGAAGAAGATGGTTTCCATTTGCCCGCACTGCGTGCGGACAATGGGAGTGGACTGGCAAGAGCATGGCGGCGCGGTTGCGATTGAACACCACAGCGAATTGATGGCCCGTTATCGCGACCGCTTGCCCCAAGATCAGAGCCAGCAGCCGACGATGGTGTTTCATGACGCGTGTTACTTGGGACGGTATCGCGGCGTGTATGACGAGCCTCGGGATGTGATTGCGCGCTTCGGGCAGGTGGTGGATCCGCCGCGCGCCCGCGAACGCGGCTTCTGCTGCGGGGGCGGCGGCGGGTTGATGTTTCTGGGAGAAGAGTCGGGCAAGCGGGTGAACCGCGAGCGCGCCGAGGAGTTGGTGGCGACAGGAGCGAGCGTGGTGGCAGCGGCCTGTCCGTTCTGCAATTCGATGCTGCGCGATGGGCTGGCTGCGGCTTCGCAAACGCCGCCGGAGTTGCTGGATGTGGCGCAGATTGCGGCGGCGGCGATTGGGCGGAAGGCGGAAGGCAGCTAGCGCGCTTGGGGGCCCGATTTCATTTGAGAAGATGCGTAAGTGCGGCCCAGCAACGCGTAGCGCGGCGTCGTTCTCAATTGACAACTGCTGACATCGTCGCACATACTGCAACCTGCGCATGTAGGATGCAACGGCCTGTCGCCGAAGGGCAACGCCCGCCTACGATCTCATCGTGGAGGCCTGCATGCCCAATCTAGAGAACCTCAAGAAGCAAGCCAAGCTCATATTGCGGTGGCATCGCGAGCGCCACTATCCCGTTGCGGCGCAAATCCGCGCGCATTTGCCTCGTTTCCTGAATATGCCCGACTCCGAGATTCTTGCGGCGAGCTTTAAGCTCAGCGATGCGCAAGAAATGGTCGCAAGACAACAAGGCTTCGACAGCTGGCAAGCCCTGAAAACTGGACTCTCGACCACGCCGCTCAAGGGGAAAGCATCGCTCTCCAAATCCTCGCCATCGAAAGCAACGATTGTTAGTGCCGAGCCGCAACTGTTCGTCACCGATATCAAGAGATCATGCGAGTTTTTCCGTGAGAAGCTAGGCTTTACGCTGGTATTCAGTTACGGCAAACCTCCCTACTATGCACAGGTGGCTCGCGACATGGCGCGTCTCAATCTAAGGTGTGTCCACCGACCAGGAATCGAGCCGACGGTCGATCGGGAGTAACTGTTGTCGGCATCAATGACCGTCGCTACAGCGGACGAGATCAAGCTGCTGTTTCTTGAGTTTCGATCCACTGGTGTTGCCTTTCACCAGACGCTGAAAAAGCAGCCTTGGGACGCCAAGAATTTCATCGTCAAGGATCCGGACGGGAATCTGCTGTTGTTTGCTGGACCCGCAAACTAACAGCTACCAAGCCGAAGTGTGCCGTCGGGCGGCTCTCCTATGTTTTCTCTGGGAGGTCGCGGCTCACCACTTCTTGAAAACTACAAACACCGCGCCGACGATCAAGGCGAAGCCAACGAAGTAATTCCACTTCAGATCCTGATGAAAATAAAGCACGGAAAAAACCGTAAACACGGTTAGCGTGATGACTTCCTGAATGGTTTTGAGTTGCGCCAGCGTGAATTCGTAGGAGCCGATGCGATTGGCGGGGACCTGAAAACAGTATTCAGCGAATGCAATCAGCCAGCTGAGAATAATGACCTTGAAAAGCGGCGCCGAGCGATACTTCAAATGCCCGTACCAGGCAAAGGTCATAAAGATGTTGGAACAGGTCAGAAGCAGAATTGTTCTCATCTTTACTATGTTGCCAAATCCGCGATTTTGTTGCCTAATGAGCGAATTTTCCCGGCTGGCAGCCCCCGCGAATGTCAGGGCTGAAGGGCAATGTTCCAGTTCAGTTCCTTCATCGACTCGCGCATCGCTTGCAACACTTGGTCCAAGTGCGCGCGGGCGGGCGCGGTGATGCGGACGCAGCCTTCGCATCCGGGGTTTGCGGACATGTTGCGGATGAAGATGCCGCGTTCGAGCATGGCAGCGACGAATGCCGCCGCGCTCTTGCCGACGCGGACGAGCACGAAATTCGCCGAACTCGGCCAAAAGACAAGGCCAAGCTGCGCGCACAAGTTTTCGATTTCCCGGCAACTGTTTCTTGCCTGCGCAACGGAGTCGCGCATGAAGTCCTGATCGGCAATGGCCGCTTCCAGGCACGCCAGAGCGGCCGCGTTCACATTGAAGGCCTGGCTGAGGCGGCGGATGAAATCAATCTGGTCGGCCGCGCCCATGAGAACCCCGAGGCGAAGGCCGGCGAGCCCGTAGGCCTTCGAAAACGTGCGGGCGATGAACAGATTGGGATGTTGCGGCAGGTCTTCGATCAGCGTTTCGCCGCAGAATTCGAAGTAGGCTTCGTCGACGAGCACGGCCGCGTTGGGAACGGCCTGGACGATGCGCAGCAAGTCAGCGCGCGCGGCAATCAGGCCGGTGGGATTGTTGGGATTGGCAATGGCAATCACCCGAGTGCGCGGCGAAATGCGGCGCAGAAACTCGTCCACAGGAAGCGCCAGGTTTTCGGCCGACGCCAACCGGATGACATTTGCTCCACGGGCCTGGCCCTGGATTGCGTACATCACGAAGGTCGGGTCGGCGAAGAGCAGCGCATCGCCGGGCTGGAGGTACGCGGAAAACAGCAGCGCCAGCGCCTCGTCAATGCCGTTGGTGAGCAAAACCTGTTCGGGCGGAATGTTCAGGTATTTTGCGGCGAGCCGTTCTCCTTCTTCGCGACGGGGATAGTGCGCGACTTCCTCGGCCGTAAGGGTGCGCAGGCGGGCGAGGACGGCGGGCGAGCATCCGGCGGCGTTCTCGTTGAGATCGAGGGCGAGGCCGGCACGGCTCACGATGGGGGAACGGTATGGGCACAGGGCCTCAATCGAGGAGCGAGGTTTCAGCATGCATTCCCCCAAGCGGCGAGAGGACGGCGTGCGGCCGCTTATCGCCGGGCGACTTTTACGATTATAAAAACTATGGCGCAGACTGCGAAGTCTACCACCAGGCCCCAGTCTTCCCTGAACAGCGAATGACGCATGGCGCGCGGCAGGTGCGGCATGACGAGAAAGTAGAGGGCATTGCCGGCGAGGACGGCTGCGAGCGCATCCAGGAAATTACCCAGCGCCGTGGGCTTAGCCATTGATTCCTCACGCGGGGCTAAAGCCCCAACTGATTTGACAGGTCTTACGCGGCCCTAAAGGGCCGCTCTTCCACAGTTGCCTTCCGCCTGTTTAAGCCACGCTCAAACAAGAACCGATTTACGAAACACGCTCTACGGATGACTGGCCAGTGGCGCCAGCAACGGGCCGTTCGGTTCCTGCTAACATCCCCTGAGATGCTGGAACCGTCCACACCGGTGCAGTACGTAAGAGGGATCGGTCCGCGGCTGGCCGAAATTCTGGCGGCGAAAGGCCTGGAGACCGTGGACGACCTGCTCCATTATCTGCCTTTTCGGTACGAAGACCGTCTGAACCCGCGGTCGGTCGGCGAACTGCGGGCGGGCGAAATGGCGACCGTGGTCGCGGAGGTGCGGAATTCTGGGCTGTTTCGCACGCGCCGCATGCCGATTTTTCAGCTCACGGTGGGGCAGGGGCGGAGCCGGCTGAAGTGCCTGTGGTTCAACGCGACTTATTTACAGGGACGCTTTCAAGCCGGGCAGATGATTGCGCTCTACGGCAAGGTTGAGGCGGATCGCGACGGGCAGCTGCAGATCATGCAGCCGCAATTTGAAATTCTCGGAGACATCAACGAAGAGGGCGGCGCCGACGAAGCCGAGAAAAAGGCCGCGGCCTCGCTGGAAGTGGGACGGATTGTGCCGATCTACGAATCGGCCGGGCAGGGCAAACTGACGCCGCGTTGGTTCCGGCGGATTATCCGGACAGCGCTGGAGAATCTGAATCCCGATCTGCCGGATCCGATTCCAGCGGCGGTGCGGGCGCACCTGAGTCTGGTGTCTCCGAGGGAAGCGCTGTGGAAGGTGCACTGGCCGGAAGCGGGAGAAAGTTTCAGCGACCTGCAATCGGCGCGAACGGCGGCCCATATCCGGCTGATCTTCGACGAGCTGTTTTTCATCGAACTGGGGCTGGAGTTGCGGCGTCGCGAGCAAAAGGCGCAAACGGGGATCGTTTTTGAGATCAACGATGCGGTGCGGCAGGCCATCAAGAAGATTCTGCCGTTTCATCCAACGGCGGCGCAAAAGCGGGTGCTGAAAGAAATCGCGACCGATATGCAAACGCCGTATCCCATGCGGCGGTTGCTGCAGGGCGATGTGGGGTCGGGGAAAACCATTGTCGCGTTCCAGGCGGCGATTATCGCCATCGAAAACGGATATCAGGTAGCGTTTATGGCGCCGACGGAGATTCTGGCGCAACAGCATTATTTTTCGGCGCGCCAGATTCTGGAAAAAGCCGGATACCGGATTGTGCTGCTTACCGGGTCGCTCGAACAGGACCGCAAACGCGACGTGCGGCGCCACATTGCGCAGGGCAACGCGCAGCTGGTGATCGGGACGCATGCGCTGATCCAGGATCGCGTGGAATTTGAAAACCTTGGCCTGGTGATCGTGGATGAACAGCACCGGTTCGGGGTGATGCAGCGGTTGAAGCTGATGAGGAAAACAGATCCTGCGATGGGGGGTGCGGCGTCTAGCCAGTCCACGCCGGGGTTAGTCCAGCCGGGCGGGGGCGCGCGGCCCTCCCCCGACGCCGAGCCCGACGTACTTGTGATGACGGCGACGCCGATTCCGCGCACACTCGCCCTCACGCTTTATGGCGATCTCGATGTTTCCGTGCTCGACGAACTTCCGCCGGGGCGAACGCCGATCGTCACCAAGGCAGTGGCCGACGAGCGAGCCCCGGACGTGTGGGATTTCGTGCGCCGTGAAATCGCCGCCGGTCATCAGGCCTACGTGGTTTATCCGGTGATCGAGGAAAACGAAGAACGCGAACTGAAGGCAGCCGAGCAGATGCACCGGCAGTTGCGCGCGAAGATTTTCCCCGATCTGCACGTGGGCCTTTTGCACGGACGACTTGACGCCGACGCGAAAGAACGCATCATGCGCGAGTTCCAGCGGGGCGAAGTCGAGGTTCTGGTTGCGACCACGGTGATTGAAGTCGGCGTGGACGTTCCGAACGCGACTGTCATGGTGATCGAGCACGCCGACCGCTTCGGGCTGGCGCAGTTGCACCAGTTGCGCGGACGCATCGGACGAGGCGCGGCGAAATCGTATTGCGTGCTGATGCACGGGGGCAAAGTTTCCGAGGAGGGCGAGCGACGGCTGGACGCCATGGCGCGCACCAACGACGGATTCCAGATCGCCGAACTGGATCTCGAACTGCGTGGGCCGGGAGATTTCTTCGGCACCAAACAGGCCGGAATCCCGAGCTTCCGGGTTGCGAACCTGATTCGCGACCGCCAATTGCTCGAAGCCGCCAAGCGCGAAGCCGCGTTCGTGGTCGCAGGCCCGAATGCGGAGCTGACAAAGGAAGAAATTGATCGCGCGCTGAAAGCGATGCGGGCGCGCTGGTCGCTGAGCTATGGGCTGGCGGAAGTGGGCTAGGAGCAGTGGTTGGTGATTCGTGATCACTAGGCGCTGTGATCTCGATCACAGCGGCGCTTGAGGGGAGGCCATATAGAAGATAGAGATCCGGTCGCGGGTATCGAGGGCGCCGGAGACAAGCACGAGACAGGCACGTGGATAATTCCGTTCGAATTCTTGAGAATCCCGTTCCAGCGACCGCGAACCACCCTGCCTTCCTTGGTTCGAAGATCCTGATACTTCTCTGCGGCTACTGCCGCACCGAACTCGATGAATCCCAGATGTTCGAATTCAGAGGGTGGGTCGCGTGTGAGAGATGCGTCAGGGATTACTACCGCGATCGCCCGGCCGAAGTGGAGTCTGAACTGCGAGTGAGGCAAAGGAATGCTCTTGTCTGGCTGGCGCGGAACCGGCGGTCTTTAAAGAAACAGGCGGCGAAGATCACGGATTCGCACTAACGAGACGCCGGCTTCAAATTGAAACAAGCGGCTTCGCAAAGCTGCGAGTGCAACAGTCCGACCGGACATCCAGCCCGCTGCACAAGTCCACAGAAGATAATGGTTGGTCAAGGATTGGGGACTGGCTTGGGGTTTCGACTGCAATGATTCTGCTAAAATCGCGCCGAGGCGCCGGTGGATGAGTGGCGTTGACGGCCTGAGGTCCTCGTAACGTCGGCGAGTTCTTCAGGGAGTGAAGCCTGCCTCATTTTGGGCGATTCATGGCACGGCTAAACCGCGCCCTTTCAAAACCTAATTCATGGAATGGCTGGACGGGTTCCAGCCCATGAGGAGTTCTGATTATGGAGACATCCGCTTTTTCTCTTGGCAATCGCCGCAACGAAGATATTGCGCTTGACCTAATGAAGTTCATCGCCATGACGACCAGCTACGGCAAGACGAGCGGGACCGGCTCCGGGCTCGGTTTCCAGGGAAGCGGCGCGGCCGAAAAGCCCGACGAGTACGCCGATCATCTGCTGGAACTCTACGGGAAGTGCCGGAAAGCGGTGGAGGGGAAGTAGGTTTCAGCCATCAGCTGTCAGCCGTCAGGCAAGGGTTCTCTCCCGACGGATCGCCCAGGTTTAGCTGATGGCTGAACGCTGACGGCTGGGAGCGTTCCTGCTTTAACCCCTTTCCTGTGAATCTGTTCGTTGACAAGGGCGCTGCTGGTGGGCTATTCTAGATGCCTTTGGAAGTCCTGCGGCTGCCCGCCCGGAACACCTTGCGCGCGTTCTGCGTGGATTGCTTTCTTAAGTTGATCTTTTAGAGAGATCAGGGCACTCAGCGGTCTTCATCATTCGTTCTTTACGCTTTGGGAGAGTTGCGATGTCAACCTATTTCCCGAAAGAAGGGGAAATTGCGCGGAAGTGGTTCGTGGTGGATGCCACCGGGCAGCCGCTGGGACGGCTGGCCTCGCGCGTAGCCCGCATTCTGATGGGCAAAGAAAATCCGAAATATACGCCGTTCATCGACACCGGCGACCACGTCGTGGTGATCAACGCCGAACAGGTGAAGGTCACCGGCATGAAGACCGAGCAGAAGCTCTATCAGCATTACACCGGCTATCCGGGGGGGCTGCGCACGGAAGATTTGAAAAAGCGCATGGTCCGCAAGCCGGAACTGGTGATCGAACAGGCCGTGTCGCGCATGCTGCCCAAGAACAAGCTGGGCAAGCAGATGTTCACCAAGCTGAAGGTGTACAGGGGCGACAAGCATCCGCATGCGGCGCAGAAGCCCGAAGTGAAGGTATTCGCCTAAGAACCACTGCGAGCTGCGAGTTTCGAGCCGCGAGCAAGCAAGTTTTAGGATTTTTCGGATCGGAAAGGTTAAGTAAGCCACTGTTTTTATCCGCGCACTGGTTGCTCGGAACTCGAAGCTCGTGGCTCGAAGCTAAAAATGGCAGACACAGTTCAATACTACGGAACAGGGCGGCGGAAGGCGGCGATTGCGCGCGTTTTTCTTCGTCCGGGCAGCGGCGAATTCACGGTCAACGGCAAGGGGTTCGAGGAATATTTTGTGACGCCTTCGCAGCGCACCAGCGCGCGTCAGCCTTTGGTTTTGACCGAAACGGCGGCCAGCTTTAATGTGCTGGCGAACGTCTGCGGCGGCGGCGTAGCCGGGCAGGCCGACGCGGTGCGCCTGGGCATTACACGCGCGCTGATGGAATTTAACGTGGAACTGCGCAAGCAGTTAAAGGCCGAAGGCATGGTCACTCGCGACCCGCGCGCGAAAGAGCGCAAGAAGTACGGCCAGAAGGGCGCGAGGAAGCGCTTCCAGTTCAGCAAGAGATAGTGTGTCGTTGGTCGTCGGCCGCTGGTCGTTCGCGGCTCGATGACGGGTTCGGGATTCGGTTTTCCCATCGACCAAGGACTAACGACCAAGGACGATTTTGGAGTTAAATTCATCCCCCCACCTCCCCTGAGATGGGGTGGACGGGAATGGCAATCCGGGGCCGGTAAGCGTCCGGATGTAGACCAAATAAGGAGGTTGATTGGCTAATATCACCATGAAGGAGTTGCTCGAAGCGGGGGTTCACTTCGGGCATCAAACGAAGCGCTGGAATCCGCGGATGAAGGAGTATATCTTCGGCGAGCGCAACGGGATTTACATCATTGACCTGCAGAAGACGCTGAAGATGTTCAAAGAAGCGTCGAAATTCGTGCAGGAACTGGCGGCGGCCGGGAAAGTCGTTCTTTTCGTGGGCACCAAGCGCCAGGCGCAGGACGCGATTGCCGAAGAGGCGGGGCGCTGCGGCATGTTCTACGTGAACCAGCGCTGGCTGGGCGGACTGCTGACCAACTGGGTCACCGTGCAGAAATCCGTGAAGCGGCTGAAAGAACTCGACGAGATGGCCACCGATGGCCGCTACGAGCTGCTGCCGAAGAAGGAAGTAATCAAGCTCGAACGCGAGCGCAAGCATCTGCAGGCCAATCTTGCCGGCATCAAGAATATGTCGCGGTTGCCCGATGCGATTTTCGTGGTTGATTCGAACAAGGAGCAGATTGCCGTACGCGAGGCGCGCAAGCTGGGTATCCCTGTGGTCGCCGTGGTCGATACGAATTGCGATCCGAGCGAAGTGGATTATGTGATCCCGGGCAACGATGACGCGCTGCGGGCGATTCGCCTGTTTACGTCGAAGATTTCCGAGTCGATCGCCGAGGGCGTGAATGCCATGGGCGACAAGCAGATGGCCGAGATCCAGGCGGTTGCCGATGTCGCGGCCACCGGCGAGGCCGCTCCCGAAGCCGGGGAAGGTGAGCCTGCGGCGGAGGGCGTTGTGGCAGCCGCGGCGACCGGAACCGACGGCGAGGATATTCGCATGGAAGATGTGCTCGGCACTGGCACGCGCAAGCGTCCCGCGGCGATCACCGAGGATATCGACGAACTGCAGGCGGAGACGCGGCGCTCCTAGGTATCGGCTACCCGTCCACCGGCTCCTGGCAACCCACAGAATCTGACCCGCGCAGCCGGTCTGTGCGCGGGTTAAGTTTTATAAAAGCAGGTTTCAAGGTTTCAGAGGTCTCAAAGTTTCAGCGTTGATACCGGTTTTTCTTTGAAACTTTCTAACCGTGCAACATTGAAACGAGGTCTCTTAATGAGTACGACTATGGCAAATATTTCCGCTTCTCAGGTAAAAGAACTCCGCGAAAAGACCGGGGCTCCCATGATGGACTGCAAGAAGGCGCTGACCGAGGCCAATGGCGACATCGAGAAAGCGATCGTCGTCCTTCGCAAACGCGGCACGGCCGTGGCGCAACAGAAAGCGGCGCGCGCCACCAGTGAGGGTTCGGTAGCCGAGTACATCCATGCTGGCGGCAAGATCGGCGTGCTGGTCGAGGTCAATTGCGAAAGCGATTTTGTGGCTCGCACCGAGGATTTCAAGGAGCTGATCCACGATATCGCCATGCACATTGCCGCCAGCGATCCCAAGTATGTGCGCAAGGAAGACGTGACGCCGGAGGCGTACGCGCGCGAGAAGGAAATTTATCTGGCGCAGGCGATCGCGAGCGGCAAGCCCGCACACATTGCCGAGAAGATGGTGGCCGGGAAGATGGAAAAGTTCTACGAGGAAGTCTGCCTGCTGGAGCAACCCTTCATCAAAGACCAGACCCTCAACATCTCGCAGCTGATTGCGGCCAAGATTGGCAAGCTGGGCGAGAACATCGCCGTGCGGCGCTTTGCGCGTTTCAAGGTTGGCGAAGCGGCTGCCACGGTGGCATTTACCGCCGCCAAGCCCGATGAGGGCGAACCGGCGGCACCGGCCAAGTAATTTAAGGGGCGCTTCGGCGCCCCTTTTGATTTATTCTTCCTTATTAACCGCTTGTCGTCCTGAGCGAAGCGAAGGATCTCTTTTTTCATGCCTACTCCCGTCTTCAAGCGCATCCTGCTCAAGCTCTCCGGCGAAGCGCTGGCCGCCGATCAGGGCTTTGGCGTTGACACCACCCATATTCATTCGATCGCCGGCGAAATTGCCGACGTCCATAACCTTGGAGTCGAGGTTGCGATCGTGGTTGGCGGCGGCAATTTCTTTCGGGGAGTCGCCGAACAGGCCAAGAACATGGATCGTGTATCCGCGGATCACATGGGCATGCTGGCCACCGTAATCAACGCGCTGGCGTTGCAGGACGCGCTGGAAAAACAAAGCGTCTATACACGCGTGCAGTCGGCGATCGAGATGAACCAGGTAGCCGAGCCTTTCATCCGGCGCCGAGCCATTCGCCATCTGGAAAAACGCCGCGTGGTTATCTTCGCCGGCGGCACCGGCAATCCCTACTTTTCGACCGACACGGCCGCCTCGCTGCGCGCCATGGAAATCAAGGCCGATGCCATTCTCAAGGCGACCAAAGTTGACGGCGTTTACGATGCCGATCCGATGAAGGTAAAGGATGCGAAGAAGTTCTCCCAGATCACCTACATGGACGTGCTGAAACTCGGCCTCAAGGTGATGGATTCGACCGCCATTTCTCTCTGCAAAGACAACAACCTCCCGATTATCGTCTTCAACCTCAATACCTACGGAAATTTCCGCAGAGTCGTGCTGGGGGAGAAGATCGGTTCGCTGGTGAGCGCGTAGGAAAAGGCAGAAGTCAAATTGAGGGAGTAGCTACGAGCCGCGAGTTTAGAGCAGACCCGGCTCTACTCGTCGCTCGGCACTCGTGGCTCGCAGCTTTTCACCCTGCAAGCTAACCCCTAACCCTCACTGCTGCTTACCCCTCCCGGAATCGCCCAGCCGCCTGGTCCTCGCAGTGTCCATCGTAACCTTGCGGCCAGGTTACCTTTGCTCCAAACTGCTCTCAATGCAGGCTACCAAGGCACAAGTCGGAATCGCCGTGGGATCGGCGGTTTTGCTGGTGGCGATTGCGTTGGGCTATCTCAACTGGCTCAGCAATCAGGGACCGGTGCTGGCACGCTCGGAAGAGCGCGACACGCTGACGCACATGCCGCTCAGCATTACGATGAATCCGCTGCGCGACCGCACCATCGAGCACACCGCGAACGCTTTTGTCGCGCAAATGCGCGACGGCAACTGCCGGCAACTGCTGGCCGCCTGGGAAAGAGACTACCGCAAGAAGCGCGCCGAGTTCATCTGCACGTCGGAAGCGCAGCATCCGCTGATCAGCTGGAACATTGTGGAATGGGAAGACGTTCCGCCGCTGGTTATCCTGCACTATAAAGGTCAGCGCTATTCGACCACTGCGCAAGACGCGACGTATAAGGATCTTTTTTCGGTGACGGAAGAGAAGAAAGACGCCGGCTGGGTCGTCACCAAGTATGACGCGTTCTACTGAAAACAAACTCTATCACTAGAGCAACACCGATCGCTTTTCTCTGGTCTCAAATCACCAGCCACTAACCACTAGTCACGCTCTGCTAATGCGTTCTTCCTTGCGACGGGTCGGAGGAGTTCGCTGTGTCCAGATCAACGTGCAGATTGCGCTTCGTGGTCACTGCCGTCGAATAGCAACTCCCATCTTTGTCGTACCCGCCGCAACCGCGCGCCACATCTTTTCTCTTCGGAGACTGCGCAAACTGCCAGACTTCCGCGAACTCAATACCGCTGGTTTTCGGCGAAGGCGGTCTTGCTTTCGCTGCACATCCCGGCGACGGCGGACAGGCGTCATTCGTCACCCAGTAAGTGATATCGCGGCTGCCCGCGTTCAGCCGTATGTCCTCGGCGGTAACGACGCTCGCGCCGCCCTTTTCGCGGAAAGCCATCCCTGAGCAATAAACGCCCGCGCGAAATCCCTGACGGGTGACCTCGTCGACCCAGGCAAACACATACGCCTTCTGTTCCGCGAGCAGGCGTCCGCCCTGCTCCTGGTCCAGAAAAACGATGGTCCGCATCGGGAAGCCCTCGCGCCGGGCCGCGGCGGTCGCGGCTTTGGCGTCGGCCTTGCCCAGTTCGGCTGCGTTAACTTTCAGTTCCCGATAGAGGCGGCCATTGAAGAGGACCAGGAACCCAAAGCCGGCCGCTTCGATCTTGCCGCGCTTTCCCGTCCAGGTGTTCGTTTTCGAACCGGGAGGGTTATTGAGCCAGTAGCCGGCATAGGCAAATGTCCCGCGAAGCTCTTTCAGGTTGTCATCGCCGGGATATTCGTTGCGATCAAAGCCAGGAAATATCGAATGCATATCAGCGGCGGTCGCCAAGGGTTCCAACGCGAGCGCAGCAAAAGCGAGGATGACTGAGAGCAGTCTGGAACGCAGGTCGCTATCCCCCGATATGCACCATCGTGCGCGATGCCGGCACAAAGCCCGGTTCGCCGATGTGATGACGTTCTTCCTTGTTCTCGACGGTCTTCACGATGAACTCGGCCAGATTCTCGTCAGTTGCGCCGCGGCGCATCAATTCGTGCAGATCGTGATCCCATGCTGAAAATAAACAGGTGCGCAGTTTGCCGTCAGACGTGATACGGATGCGGCTGCAGTGTCCGCAGAATGGCTGCGAAACGGGCGCGATGATGCCGATTTCGCCGACGCCATCGGGGAAACGGTATCGGCGGGCGGTTTCGCTGCGCTCGTGTTCGATTTCGACTAGCGGCCGGTATTCGGCCATGCGCGCCACGATTTCATCGAGCGTGACTACCACTTCCGGCGTCCATACGCGGTCTTCCTCGAGCGGCATGAATTCGATGAAGCGCACAACCACGCCTTCCTCGCGCGCGAACCTGCCGAAGGGAATAATCTGATCTTCGTTGAATCCGCGAAGCAGCACGCAGTTGACCTTGACCGGGTCAAGACCGGCGCGGCGCGAGGCCCGAATACCGGCGAGCACGCTATCGTATCCATTGGGGACGCGGGTGATGCGGGCAAAGCCCGCGGGATCCACCGCATCCATGCTCACGGTCACGCGGTCAAGGCCGGCGGCTTTCAGCGGTTGTGCGATCTCGGCCAGCAGATGGCCATTGGTCGTAAGTGCAATCTCCGGTTTCGCCCCGTTGACGGTTTGAAGCTTTGCCAGATCGCCGACGAACTCGACAATGCCTTTGCGCAAGAGCGGCTCGCCGCCCGTCAGCCGAATTTTCGTGATCCCAAGCGCGATCAGGATGCGCGCCATGCGCAGGTAATCGGCGAACGGAAGCTCGGAATAGGCCGCGCCGTTCGTCCCCGTCCGGCAATAAACGCACCGGTAGTTGCAGCGGTCGGTGATCGAAATCCGCAGATCGTGGATGGAGCGCCCGAATTTGTCGGTGAGAAGCACGTCGTTGGTTGTTTGTCGTTGGTCGTCCGTCGCCGGTCTGCCAGGAGCGTATTGATTATTACCACGAAACCCCGAACGACGACCGACTGACGACGAGCGACCCTTTTTCGATTCGATGTCAACGTGAAAGGAAAAAACAGCAGGCAGGAGCGCAACTCCGCGAGCGTTTCCTTTCCAAGCACGGGAGGCGCAGGCGTTTCCACCGGCACCCTCGGGAAAAGCAGACGCCGACCCCCCGGCGCTCCATTTTCCCCTCGCCCGCGCCGCCACAAGTGCATCTAGGCGGCGAGGGTCGGAAACCCACTCATTATAGATGCGCCCGGCCTTTCGCGAGTGACAAGATCAGACAATCTTTGCCGGCCCATGGCGATGGCAGCTCGGGCAACCCCTGCTACACTTTTCCCATGAAGGCTCTCATGATCACACGTTTCGGCGGCCCGGAAGTGCTCGAAGTGCAGACCGTGGCTGATGCGCATGCCGGCCCGGACCAGGTTTTGATCAACGTGGAAGCTGGCGGCCTTAATTTCGCCGATTTGATGACGGCGCGCGGAGGATATGCGGGCACGCCCAAGCCTCCGCTGATTGCGGGGCGCGAATTTGCCGGGGCCGACGCGAACGGCCGGCGCGTGATGGGATATACGCAGTGGGCCGCCTTTGCTGAGCAAACGACCGCTCATCGCGCCATGGTGTGGCCGGTGCCGGCGAACTGGACCGCGGAACAGGGCGCGGCCTTTCCGGTTAATTTCTTCACGGCTTATTTTGCCTTCTGGAAGGCCGGGCTCGTTGACAAACCCGCCGGTACGCGCGTCCTGATTCATGCGGTTGCCGGTGGGGTTGGCACGGCGGCGGTGGAGATCGGAAAGATTCTCGGCGTCGAGATGTACGGCACTTCCTCTTCGGAAGAAAAGCTTTCCCGCGTGCGCGAACTCGGCTTGCAACACGGCATCAACTACAAGCAGCAAGATTACGTCGAAGCCATCAAGGATCTGACGCACGGCGAAGGCGTGGACGCGGTGTTTGAAATGCTGGGTGGCGAGCACGTGGGCAAGAGCGTGCGCTGCCTCCGCGATTTTGGGCGGGTCATCGTGTACGGGGCGGCCACGGGAGAAACTCCGACTCTCGACACGCGCCTTCTTTATGCCAAGGGCGCCAGCGTGCACGGGCTCTGGCTCACGTATCTCAGCCAGAATCGCGCGCTCATGGAATCGGCGTGGAAGCAGCTTTCAGAATGGCTGGCCGCGGGCAAGGTCCAGCCGGTGATTGGGAAAGTATTTCCGCTCGCGGATGCGGGCGCCGCCTACACGCTGATGCAGGAAGGGAAGAACTACGGCAAGATCGTGCTCAAGATTGCGTGAGCGGGCCGACATCCGTTGCATCGCATTATTAATCGTCGCCATTAATCTTCGGTAAATCGCCCGCACAATTCTTCGCAAGGCAAACGAGTCCGTTCTATTCCCCGCTCTTCAAGGAGCGCCGCGAAGTATAAGTTCTTCGAAACCATTCTGCCGTGACACCAACTGAATCCTGACTAGACACATTTCCGATGTGCAGCACAACCTTCCGCCGGATTGCTAACACGGTGAACGCTTATTCGTCTAATCAGTATCGTCGCGGGGCCGGGAACTTTCTGAATCAGGGATGCGTATCAGAAAACAAGTTGGATGGGGTGAGAGAGACGGTCAATTTTTTCGTGGCGCTCCCGAACGCCCCGCTGGACGAGTTTTGCGGTAAACAAAGATTTGCAGGGTGACGGGGCTCATCTCACGCATGGTTTGGCGGCCCTGGTGAGGCGAGTCCGGCAGAAAGAAAGAGCTTGAGGCTCGTGGCTTTCTGCGTCACCCTGACAGGCGCATTGTAGGACTTTGCGGGATAAAAGCAAGCCTTCTGTGCCAGGTCTGAACCAGCCGCCCCTGACGTCCCGGCCAGAAACCGGGCAGAGAGGATCGTATGAAACTGAACAATCTGGCAAAGACTGTAGTGCTCGGGCTGGCGGTGTTCGTCGCAACGGGTGCTTTCGCAAGTAACAAAGGAAATCTGAACCTTGCAGAAGCGGTCGAAGTCAACGGCCAGCAAATTCCGGCCGGCGATTATCAGATCCGCTGGGAGGGCAACGGCGCGACCGTAGAGTTGAGTGTCATGCGGGGCCGGAAAGAAGTCGCCCGGACGTCGGCGAAGGCCGTCGAACTCGAGCGGGCGCCGGATAACGACGCAGCGGTCATCCAGCATAGCGACGGCAAAGCATCGGTGTCGGAGATCCGGTTCGCAGGCAAGAAGACCGCTTTTTCTTTGAGCGGGTCCGAACGCGCGTCAATGAGCGATAGTTCCAAGTAAGCGGAACCGTCGCGGTAGCCGCGTCCATGGAGAAGGCCGGGAGCACGTTTGTGCTCCCTTGTTTTTTGTCCCTTCCAGCGGCCGGCAGGCGTTTTGACCGGTCAGCCGGTTTTTCCCGATAAACATCCCAGGTCGGCATCGGGTACGGGGTCCAGCGCGTATCTTCCGCTCGCCGACGAAAATAAATAGTCCTCCGGCCTGCGTGCCAACCCGGCCTGCACCGGGCTCCTCCAAATGAACTCACAGTGCAGCCCGAAGTCCTTCTCATCGCGAATCCTGTGATTCGTGAACCTTGCCTGCCAAACCGGGAAGCTTGCTTTCAGTCGAAACGAAAATTCCGCCTTGATAAAATGCAGAACGCGCTCCAAGGGAACGAGCGGAGCGGGGGTGAGCAACGCATGGAAACGTTCGGGTATGAGCGCGAACTCGTGGAGCAGGTATTTTTGTTCGTGGCGATAGCCCAGCAGCACGTCCATGAACAAGTCGGCTGCCGCAGCGGATTGGAAGACGGTCTTCGGTTGCGCAGTCTCGGAAGTGACAAAAAAGGTTGGCTCCATCCGGGAAATTTTAAAGTTCCGCGAAGTAAACGATAGGAGCGCCGTCACATCAAAATTGTTCAATTTTGGACGATACAAATTGTGCCGGACCGTCCCCGACGAAGGGTCGCGGAATCAAGAAAGTCACCGAAATAAAGTGATGCTGGTCACTGATCGCCCCAGCCTGATCATGCGTAACTTGACCTGCTCCCAAAAATGCGGCCTGACGAGTGCTTTCCGTGTTTGCGCCTGTTCCCGCTTTATGGCAGGGTCGGGTTCCGGCAATACTCTTGGGCAGAGAGAAGAATCACAATGTTGCTGCTTCCCGCCTGGAGCAGCCGCGGGAACAAGATCCTGGGCGCCGGCAGTTATTGATTCGCATCCTGGATGGCGTTCGTAAATCTGCTTGGACGCCTGGAGAGTTCTTCCTCAGCTGTACACACGATCTTGCGGGACAAGAAGAAATTCGAAAAGAGGCTTACTGATATGAAATCTGCTGTTCGCGCGATTGGCCTTTCTCTCGTGCTCGTCCTCATTTCTCTCCTCATTGCATGCGGCAGTTCGTCAAAGTCGACGCCGGCCGCCGAAACGATTGCCGCGACCAGCGGAACGCCGCAAAGCGCGGCGGTCGGTGTGGCGTTCACGGCGCCACTGGTGGCAACCGTGACGCAAGGCGGCTCGCCAGTGAGCGGCGCGACCGTGACGTTCACGGCCCCCTCGTCGGGCGCTAGCGGCATATTCACGACCAGCGGAACCAACACCGAAACGGACACAACCAACTCGAGCGGCGTGGCCACCTCGTCGGTGTTCACGGCGGGTACAGAGGCCGGTGCTTATATGGTGACGGCCGCAGTTGCGGGCGTTTCGACGGCGGCCAACTTCAATTTGACCAACCTGGCCGGCGCGCCGGCTTCGGTCACGGCGACAAGCGGTTCAGGACAAAGCGCGGCAGCCGGTGCGGCCTTCACGAGCCCGCTGGTCGCGACAGTTTTGGACGCCGATTCCAACCCGGTGAGCGGCGTGACGGTGACGTTCACGGCGCCCTCGTCGGGCGCGAGCGGCACTTTCACAACCAGCGGAACCAACACCGAGCAAGACATTACCGGCGCGAACGGCGTAGCTACGTCGTCGACGTTCACTGCGAATAGCGTGATTGGCGGGCCCTATACAGTGACGGGAACGGTCGCTGGGGTGACGACGCCGGCCAACTTCAACCTAACCAATACCGTCCCTCCACCCTTGATCGCGCCGATCGGCGGAACGCCGCAAAGCGCGGCGGTCGGCACGGCGTTCGCACAGCCGCTGTCGGCGAAGGTCACACAGGACGGATTGGACGTGAAGGGCGCAACGGTAACGTTCACGGCTCCGACGTCGGGCGCGAGCGGCATCTTCGCGACCAGCGGAACCAGCACGGAACAGGACGTAACCGGCACGAACGGCGTGGCCACGTCGTCGACCTTTACGGCAAATACCGCGGCCGGCGCCTACACGGTGACGGCCATGGTATCCGGGGCCCTCAACGCTGCGAATTTCAGCATGACCAACACCGCGGCAGCGGCGGCTTCGATCGCGGCCACCAGCGGATCCGGACAAAGCGGGCCGATCAATACGGCATTTGCAGCACCGCTGGTGGCTACCGTTCTGGACCAATACTCCAATCCGGTGAGCGGTGTGACGGTAACCTTCACGGCTCCGTCGTCGGGCGCCAGCGGCACCTTCGCAGGATCGACTAACGGCGCCATATTTACGGCAACAACCAACGCCAGCGGTGTAGCCACCTCGTCGACGTTCACGGCGAATTCAACCGTCGGCGGACCCTATGTGGTGACGGGCACAGTTGCCGGAGTGGCGTCGCCGGCCAACTTCAGCCTGACCAATACCGCAGCCTCGGCTTGCACGGGCACACTAAACAACGGGCTTCTCAAGGGCCACTATGCCTTCACGCTTCGCGGCTGGAACGGCGCCACAACCGCTATTTCTGCCGCAGGCAGTTTTGTAGCCGATGGCCAGAGCGACGGGGCCATTACGAGTGGACTGATCGATATAGTGAACCAGGCCAGTACGACCAATGGGGGCCTCACGAGCACTGCGTTCACCGGAACGTACTGCGTCCAGCAATCGAACAACCTCGCCATCGTCACCATCACTCCTGGGATCGGTGGCGCCACCAGTACCCTTGCAGCCGCGCTCGACGCGAGCGACGGCAACGGGCACATCATCAGCTACGATACGAGCGGCAACCTGATGTCCGGCCTGCTGCGCCTGCAGACCACCAGCGCATTCTCGACCAGTTCGATCGACGGCACCTACGTTGACGGAGCGGTCGGAGCCGATACGGGCGGCAACCGTTTCGCCTCGGCTGGCGTAGGCACCTACACCGGCGCGGGCGCCATTACAGGTGGCGAGTTTGACAGTGACGATGCTGTGCTCGGCCCCGTCAGCGATGGCACTTTCACCTCCAGCAACTTCGCCGTGGCGGGCACCGGACGCGCCACTGCGGACATCACCTACAACGGCTCCTTTACGAGGCATTTCGTCTACTACGTAGTCAGCGCTTCCGAAATGCTGCGGATGGAACTCGATTCGACCGTGTCGCCGCCCGAGGTAGAAGTGGGCCAGGTGCTGCTGCAAAGCAATCCCTCGCTCAGCGGCAACATGGTGTTCTCAGCCGAGGACATTTCGGGCAGTGCTGCTCCTGAAGTGCAGGGCGGGATCCTCACGGCCAGTTCCGGCTCGTTCACCCTTGACCTGGATGACAATGACGGTGGCACGATCCAATCCGCCCCCATCACGGGAAACTATGCCGTTGGGGCGAATGGACGCATGACGGTGAGCGGCCTCTCGGGATGTCCGGGTGGTTGCGGCACCAATAACCCTGTGTTCTACCTGGTTGGTCCGAACCAGGGATTCCTGGTCGGAACGGACAATGGGGTGCAATTTGGCATGCTGACAGCGCAAACCGGGAGCAACTTCACGAACAGTTCGTTGTCCGGGCTATACCTGGGCGGAACTCGCGAAGCACCCATCTACAACGGATCGGTGGAAGCTGATTCCGTAAACCTCAGCAGCGGTACCGTCGCCGGAACGACCGACAAGACCAAGGTCAACAACAACACCACTGCAACATCGCAGGAGACCATTAGTGCGACCTATGCGGTCTCGTCGAATGGGCGAGTGGTGGTAAGCCAGGGAGGCGTTACGCAGGTGATTCTATATATCGTCTCTGGCTCGCAGGTCATTGGTATCGATGGGCAACCCTCAAGCAGCGGCGGCCCAACCAACCCGAAGCTGACGGATTTCCATCAGTAAGGGACATACTCCGCAAAAGCGAGTGTCGCTTTCGCGGCCACGGTAAAGTGGTACTCAAAGCGCGGACCGGCGAGTTCATTGCCGGTCCGTTTCTTTTGGGATGCCTGGCAGAGTTTCTTTGTGTAATTTGTGGTTAGTGGGGGTACCCCCCTACCCCGGTCTATTAGAATCAAGACTTTAGCGCGTTTTTCCCGCCAAAGTATTCAGTCGAAAAAGGTTAGACGTAAAGTCTTGAGGGCGTGGGAGTTATGGGCTGCGGTTTTCAGGACCCACTTCCGCAGGTTCTTCGTTTGCTCTCCAACCAGAACGATGGCCTGCTTCGCGTTTGAAAACCTCTCTCTCAATCGTGCCTTTATGGTTTCATCAGATGCCCGATCGGTGATGGGTCCGATGTCGTGGGCGTCGTGAAAATTGAAATCCATATTTGCGTTAGACTTCCAGCCCCTCATGAAGGCGTACGCCCATCTGTCATTATCACCGTCAAAGATCACATAGGTTTTGTTCCGATAGCTCACACACACCTCCGAAAATGCAAAAGGGCACAGCGTTCGCCATGCCCCCCTTCACAGCCGGACGTCTCACTGCTTACGACTTGTTGACCTCCGCGGCTAAAGCCGTCGGGGTTCGTTCTTGTTTTGGCACGGCTGAAGTCGTGCCCTTTCAAAACGCAAATCGAGGGTCCCTTTCTGTTGGACGCCGTCCTGCCGAAACAAATCGTCTGCGTTGTCGCTAGGCTTTCTTCTTGGGCTTTGCCAAAAAGTCGACATGCACTTCTTCTTTGGTAGGTTTCTTGGCAGTAAAGTCTACCTGCTTGCCGTCTTTAGTAGTGAACTCCACCTCGGTTGGTTTTTTCACAGTTACTTGCGCGTCAAACTCTACCCTTTTTCTCCTCATGGGGGCCTCTGTGCGTATACCTGAAACGTGAAATTCAGCCTCGTGAAGACTCAAGCACTTACGGTTTAGGAGCCCGGAAAAGGTGAAAGCGTAATCGCCCCAAAAAACGAAATTCCCACCGGATTTCTCCCCATATCGTGAAAGTTCGGCAAGCGCGCCTGTGAAATGCTCCACAAACCGGCTTAGAGTGCGATTATTTTTACCCTGAGGCGGTGCTTTCCGACGGAGGGAGAATGACTTCACGAGAAGAGCTCTACGATTTGGTCTGGTCCGTGCCAATGATTAAAGTGGGGGAGAAGTTCAAGCTTTCGGGTAGCTACATGGCTCGGGTTTGCGCGACCCTCCACGTCCCGCGTCCAGAGCGAGGTTACTGGGCTAAGCTGGCCGTCGGAAAGGCTCCCGAGAAGCCTCCTTTGCCGGAGGCACAACCGGGTGACCAACTCAATTGGTCCCAGGGAGAAGCAATACCAGCGCTCCCAAGATTCCGCCTTGTGGCACTGCCAACCCGCCCGCGACGTAGCAAATTGCCTCATCCGGTTACGGGCATTCACGGATTGATTCGTGATGCGAAGGGAAACTACGATTCGGGCTATAAGGTGGAAGAGGGGCAGCACCTCAGGCCGTACAAGAGGCTGCTGGTCGACGTCACTGCGTCACTGTCTGGCCTCGATAAAGCGCTTGCCTTTGCAAACAATCTATTCAACGCTTTAGAATCCGCAGGCCATCGCGTACTGATCTCTTCGCCAGCTGAGAACTTCACGCGCGTACACATCTATGAGCATGAGCAATTGCCGAAAAAGCCAAACGGTGAGCATTCTTACTACTACAATCGCCTGTGGTCGCCACAACGCCCCACGGTCGTTTATGTCGGCTCGGTTGTATTTGGCCTTGCAGTTATTGAAATGTCCGAGAACGTCGAGGTTCGATATGTAAACGGACGGTACGTCCGCGAATCTGATTACAAACCTCCCAAAGCATCAGCTCGATATATTGATCACACTTGGAAAACAACGAAGGACATTCCTTGTGGCCGCCTTCGGCTGCTCGTCTACGCGCCCTATCGTGACGTGTCCTGGTCGATGTTGTTCCAGGAGAGCAATGATCGAGCCCTCACAACGGACATCCCGAAAATCGTGAAGTCAATCCGGAACTCTGCTGCATTTGTGGTGGAAAAGGTAAAAGAGGCAGAACGGGAGGCAGAGATTCGGCGCCAAGAATGGGAAGAACGACTAGAGCGGTCGCGCCAAGAGGAAGACCGCCGTCGCGTGGCTGAGTCCATCAAGGAAAGTCGCGAACAACTTTCTAAGGTCATAGAGAATTGGGCAAGGGTCGTGAGCCTTGAGGAGTTCTTCACAGGAGTCGAGAAGCGAGTTCAGGATATACCAGAAGAGCAGCGGCCAGAAATGCTGAAGCGACTCGCGCTGGCTCGCGAATTTATCGGCACTCAAGATCCACTGGATTTCTTTCGTTCCTGGAAAACGCCTGTTGAGCAATACATACCATTATCAATGCGGAAGTCTGAATCAAAGTAAGGAGAGAGGCCTTGAGAGTTTACGGTCTTGAGCTTGATGATGACAGGGCCAAGAAGATGTATAGTGCCCTGCGCGGAGTGAAGATGCTGGCTCACCGCACCTGGTCCGAAATTCAATGCTTCACTGGGCGTCGCACAGGGGCGGCGAGCCACTCTTCACTCCTGAAATGATTCTTGATCTGGATCGGAACACCTAGTCCTGAACCAAGAGCAGAATAAAATCTGAGTGCTTCAGCTGCGTCCCTCAGAAGCCAGAAATCCGCTCTTTTTGTGGCCTCAATTGTCCCGAGTTGTACCGACCTTCGGCTTGATCTCATGGTCCACACCTAAAGTTGTTCTACTTTGGCGGCGGGGTTTATGCTCCTGCTTTGGCGCGGCCGGTGGTTTGACATAGAATTTTCGACCGAGGTGGTTGTCAATGAGCGGCATGATTCCGAGTTTGGCGGGACTCAACGAGGGCCTGCGAGTGAGGCATATTGCGGCCTTTCCTTTGTTGAAATGTTCTGTGTCCGAAGACGTGGAACAAGCTTCGGCGCAGCCGAAATTCGACGGCATTGACCAGATCCCGCTCGTTGAGGGCGAACGGATCGTAGCCATATGGGAACGAGGCCGCAAGTCGAAGCGTCCGCTCGATGATTCCCTGCTTGTGTCGGCGGATGCGCCGTTGTGGGATTTCATCCACACGGTGCATGAGCAGTCGTATCGCTTGGTAGTAGAGAAGACGAAGGTCAATGCTATCGTGACCTGGAGCGACCTTCTGAAGGTCCCGGTGTTCGTGCTTGCCTTTTCGCTCCTGGCGGAGTTGGAGCTTGCCATGAATCGCAGAATTCTTGAGCAGTACAAGGATGACAGTTGGATAGGCTTGCTCGATACGCAGGCTCAAGGAACGATCGCCTATAGGCGCGAAAAAATGGAAAAGAAAAATCTCAAGCTGCCAGCCATCGAGGCCGCTGATTTGTGGCACAAGGCAACCGTGTTGCAGCGAATGCTGGGCGCAAGCCGAGACTTCGACGAGGACCTGGACAAGGTGGTGAAGCTCAGGAACGATGTGGATCACGTCAAAGACATGGTGCAGGCCGACACGGACCTCAAGGGATTCGTCGAGCACCTTGAGGCGGCGGAGACGTGGCTGAAAATCGTGAAAGGCGGCGAGCCGGCCACGGCGGGAGCGGGAGCGGGAGCGTAGAGCTTTTGGTGGGATGGAAAGGCCGCCGGGAGGGCGGCTCGTGAGATCTAGTGGGTCCAGTTGTTCCACCAGCTTTTACTTCCAAACGAGCACTGCCAATCGCAATGAGCCTAACCTCTAACGAAGCTTCTCGATTACAAGCGTGAGATTGCTGTCGGAATTATAGAGACGGCGGTGGCACCTGATGCATTATGATTCCGGCGACAAATTCTGTGCCATCCACAATCACAAGTTTCGACGGCGGCAAGATCGAAGGTTCAATCGGCAAAAATGGAGTCTTTGCTGCGTTTGATTGGGAAAACATGATCTTGCCGCCTGCCGGCTCGCCCATATTGGAAAAAGCGAAGGTGGATGCGAATAAGCGGCTCGATGGTTTTCCGTATCGTGACCACAAAAGACTAGTCGAAAAGCTGGGCCATTATTCCGACGTCCAGTCGATCAACAGCGAAGACACAGTGACTTGGAGCGTCTTTGGGTTAGCTGACCATGAGACTTGGCTTAACGATGTGTTAACTGAAGTGTTCGGCCCCGCCGAACGGCCGAAATCTTGGGAAGTAAAGCTGTGGTCAAGGATTCCTCACCCGCTAACCGGACAGACGGAACATGGACCCGAGAGTGACGTGCTAATCCAGAATGCTGAGTGTCGTTATGTAGTCGAGGCGAAATGGACGGCTGACATTTCGGTCCATCTACATGGAGAGAACCAGATCGAGATGAGAGCGTACCAGGCGCAGCTCGGTAATCTCTCTTCTGAAAACTGCGGAGTCATCGTTGTCGTACCATCCCCGGCGCGCTATAAAGCTGCTTCGACAGCGATGAGCACATTTCGTCGTTATTTCGAGATACGGGATGAAGGCTACTCGTGTCTTGAGCCCGCGAAAAAACTCAATGCTAAGGTCCTAACGTGGGAGCGACTCGGACAGATCATCGGAGCCCGCGGCCGCCCCAAATTGCAGGCTTACATGCATTGGCGACTTTCTCAGATCCGATGATAACGCCACCTTGTAGTGAGTGGTGATGAACTGCTTATCTTTGGTGCAGATGAAAGATTGGCCACGGTCGCCCGCCCTGCTCCCTACTGTTAACAGAGGAATGCCGTTTCGCCGGCAATAGCCCATTAAGCCCTTCGAATTGGAATTGAGCTCTCTAGCAAGAGACCCAACTGATACATACATTTTCTTAAAGGCGAGGATAGAAGCCTCAGCTATGTTGAAACCCGTGCCTGCTCTTTCACCGTGGAGCAGCCCCAGCTTAATCAAGCCTGGCACAAAGCGACGCTCGCAGCCGAGGCTAAGCGCGGCTTGGCAACAAGATCCCCAACTGTGAATCGTCCGTGTCGCCTCATTTTGGATAAAGCGCCGGAACCTATCGTGTGGAATAAGCAAGCCGCCAATGGTCCCGTCGAGATTGCCTACAACGGGCATCTCACCGGCGAGCAGAGACCGGACCAGGTTCGGCCTCCCTTCAGGCGATCCATAGCGCTTATTCATGGCCTCTGCCAGGGTGATGTATTCGTCTAATGAAACGGTCGTCCTGTCAGAAGAAGGATTGAGGGCGAGCAACTTTCTTATGAATGCTGCTATGTCCAGCTCGTGAAATCCCTTTCGGGTGACGTGCCTGACCTCGAAATGACCACTCTTCTTAAGGCTCCGGAGGACCGCAATCGGCAATCCAATCAAGACGACCGTCTTCTTCAGCGATCGTTGTGCTCGGAATTTAAGCAGCTCCTCCCTACACCCGATGCGGACGAAAGGCTGGGTCTTTCCGATGCGGGTACTTTGAACGTTCAGAACTGAGATTTTGTTCGCTGCACAGTAGCGCATCAGAGCTCTGGAACTGCTGCCCAGGTCAGCTGCAATGGACGCGAGCGAGACGTACCGTTGCTTGAATGCCGCCATCGACTGTTCCGTTATTCTCAGGCCAACAGGGATCTGCTTACCCCGGAGCAACCCTCGCTCCAATAAGCCTGGGACGACGTCACGCTCGCAATGTAACTCTGCAGCTACTTCGTCGGGTGTCCGCATATTTCCATTGGCGCGAGCTCGATCATTCTGGGCAAAAGCCTTGTATTCATCCAACGGTATTGCCAGGCCACCAATTGTCCCGTTTACATTGCCAACTACCGTTAGTTCTCTGGATAGCATCCCCCGAACGATGTTTATCCGTCCCGATGGCGCGCCGTGATGCCCACTGAAGATCTTCCCTAGCGTAATGCACCCGTCTGCCGAGATCTTGCCGTTCGAAGGGGGAGCTAGTGCGAGCAGCTTTTGTTCTAATGTTCTTAAATCCAGCTCGTGGTACCCCGCCTTAACGCCACTGTGCTTGGCTTCGAACTGGCCCCCGCGCTTGAGACCATACAGCACACGTCTGGGTAGTCCAATCAGTGCTGCCGCCTTCTTAAGCCGGTAAATTCTGCCCTTATGATTACGTGGGATGCCTGATTGGTTTATATCAATAAGGATGCGTTCTTGACTTCCGCATCGGATTCGTTTCGCGGTCACTCTGTTGCGTCTAACTAAGCTGGCCGCTGTCGATGTACTCATACCAAATTCCCTAGCAAACTCTGTTTGTGTCAGAAATCTGCCTTTCACGCCCGGACTCAAGTTTTTCATCAAAGTTCGATCTACATACCCTTGGTCCCAGTGATTCTTGGCAAATTCAAGGAACGCCGTCTTCAAGAAATCCGTGCACTGTCGAGGCTTGATCGCGGCGTTCAAAAACAGTCCGGAATAGATACTCTCGAACTGTGCCCTTACTCCTCCCTTACGGTTCTTTTTCGGACGTTTTTCTCCGATTCCCCGCAGCAAATCGAAGAAGTTATTGGGCCAGTCTGCTAGAACGTGTCCAGCCGCTGCAGTTATGTTGGATGGAGCATAAGGCGAGCTGTAGTCCAGAACAATCAGGCGATGTTTACCAAGCGTCCAAATCAACGTCAAAAGAGGCCGCAACTCCAGAGCATACAGCTGCACAGCGGGTAAGGCCGATGAGTTGTCTGCGGAGAGGTCAAGGCCGAGCACCTTCCGTCGGACGAGATCGAGTAGGCTAGCTTCCTGTAGAGATATAGGAGGCAAATCAACAGAATCCAGTGTCGCGCCACATCGGCATTCAAGCATTCCCGGCCTGTACCGGGTCAAGCGCGCCTCACATTGCGGACAAATTGACAGTAGCCGGGTTTGGTGAATCGGGCAGGCGGTCATGAATTCTAAGTCCCAGTGTGCTTCGACAAATCCTTTCTCCGCGACGCATTGGGGACACAATTTCGACTGATCAAGGATCAAGTCTCTTGGGAGAAGCGAATGACCTAGCAGGCGAGCCGCTCTTGGGTGGTCCTCTGGTGGTGAGTAAGCAAGACGGTCCAGCTCGGCAGTCGGTCGTCCTACTACTTTCGCCAACTTATCTACCTTAAGGCCCAGTCGTTCGAACTCATGCTGCGAGATTCCTGCAAGCTTTAAAACCCCCCAGGGCGTAGAGTACCCATTCTCCTGTGTCAAACGGAGAATGTAGCCAAAAAGGCTTTCCGTCGGAAACGGCGCGGGATGCCGCACCAAAAGATCGAGATTTAATTCCTGGTCAGGCATGCGCTCGCCCTTTTCGGTCTATGCCGGTGGGTTATTCGTGGTGTTGATTCAATCGGGTTTACGACGGTCCCAATTCGTAGCACTTGTTGCACTACGTCTGTAGAAGTCTCCAGTTTGAAGTTGCGGTCAAAAGGCGACAAGGCGATCTCCACGCCCGGTTCATCCCACATCGATTCGCGATGTGCAACATGCAGGTCTTCGAGAGTTATTTCTTTTCTGTTCCTGTCAACGGCGTTCCACACAGCTTTGCGGAGGAGCTTTGTCAAATAGCCGATCAGGCCGCCGGTGGCAACCCAAAAGCGATAGGCCATCCTTTCGTTATGGAATTCAGGGATCTGAAATCTCTCGCGGAGTTCTGCGTCGAATTCGCGCAGAATGCCTTTAAAATCTTCACGGTCATCCAGCACGGTCCATTGGAAGCGCGAGAGGTGGAGTGGAGCCTGGAAACGACCTGCAAGCTGTTCATTCTGATCTATGACGGCTTTGGATGAGGGCAAACCCGCCACAACGAGGGCACACCTGAGATCGTCCACAAGGATTTTTAGCCAGTCAGTAACGTGATGAATAATGGCCTTAGTGCCCTTGTCATAGAAGTGCTGAAATTCATCGATCATCAGCATTCGGGTCTGTGTGCCCTTCATGAGCACCTTGAGGCGACGCGTGCGGTCGTTTTCCGTTCCGCGGCCAGGATCTGATGCCCCGAGCTCTTCAATCATTAACTCCGCAAGACTCTTAACAGTAGGGCGGGACGGTGCCTTCACCGACAGCACTGGCACATTCATTCCGTCACGTAGGCGCTTTTTGGGATGGTTCAATAAAAAAGTTTCGAGTGCCCGACTCTTTCCGGTGCGTGACTCTCCAATGAGCGCCATGCAGATTGGCTCCGATGCTTGTTGCGCATACGTAAAGTTTTGTTCCATTCTCCGCACGGCCTCTGCGAACTTTGAATGCGGCACCAGGACGCTATCGAATTGTGTGACCGTCCTATCCATTGCGCTGCCTTTCTTGATAGACCCGGTTAAACTGTCTGGGGAGTATCGGAGATGAAACGTTCGAGGAGTTGTCGCCGTAAGTCTCCGTGACGGGCGTCTGCAGCGGGTCCGGTTCGGACATGCCTCCGGCCGTCGACGCCGCAGGACTTTGAGAAGAATTCTTGGATTTTGCTGCCTTGTCGCTATCGTTCAAGAATCGGCCATGCTTCTTGTGAGAAGTTTTCCGTTGACTGCTAAGGTCCTGCTCGATGAGCTGAACAATTTCCCTTTTCGCTTCGAGCCAGCCAATAGAACTATTTTCGTGCCCCCACTCGCGAGCCTTGTTGCAAAACACGTCGTGCTGCCAACTGCTCAACCCATTCGCATAATCGAAATGCAATGCAGGTACTCTGAAATATCGCCGCGAGTCTGGTGCGATCACATAAATGTGGCCGATGTCACCTTCATCTACTCGAATTTCGACTCCTAAGGTTGCGCCGTGCTGCTGCCGCAGATCTTGCAGTTCCGATGATTTATACAATAGGCTCTTGAGTTCTATTCCCTTGTGACTGAGCGTCCGCGAATAGGGTCTGCCCAAGATGAGCTCAAGCTCAGCCACGTCCTCTGGTACCCTGATGTTCGATGGTGAAATGCTTGTCTTCCAGCTTTCGTCCGGAGATATTTGCAATGCCCTATGCCGCCGTTGATGGTATACGTCACAAATCCATTTCCTGATAATGGTGTTGGCCGTGGATAACGTGACTAGAGCATCTTTTGCAGGATCGTAATCCCCACGTTCAAAAATGTTGCTGAACGTAGCACCTGGGATTTTTTGCGCTAGGTCGTGGTTCAGAGTCCCGAACCATCGTTCGATCGTGCCTTTAAACCAAGGCGTTCGTCGTGGAGAGAAGTGCATTTCGATGCCAAGGCTTTGGCACGTGTTCTCCAAAGCCTCACTGTGGAATTCAACGCCATTGTCGAGCACGAGTTGGCGCATGACACCATGCGCCGGCCAATCGTTCTTGATTTCTGGAAATTTTTCGTGGAGCTCAACCTTTGGGAGAAAAGCATCCCTGAGACACTTTGAAACAGAAAGGCAACTTGGGGGAACGAACCCAATGTAAATGCCTAAAATGCAACGGCTGTAAACGTCAATGCAGGCCGTGACCCAAGGGCGACCTAGCGGCAGAGATGTACGTTCATCGACCACGAAAAGATCAAGGATGGTGTGATCAATCTCAGCCCGCTCAAGTGGTGCTTCGATGACCCGGTGTCCGTTGACTGAACGAAATGTCCGAAGCGCGGCATCGCGGCCGTAACGTGCGGAGTCTTTCTCGACCGCCGGAATTTGATTGATGAGGCGCCTGATAAACCGTAGACCCGGAATTGGCAGAGCCGTGGCTAGAGGCCTTAGTTGATTTTCATCGTGTATACGAAGGAGTGCCTCGTTGTATGCATCCTGGATTGTCCCGCGTTCAGGGGAAAGGAACTTATCCTCAATGGCATCGTTGCAGATCTCGGTTACCAGTTTTGGAAATCTATCTTTCCGATTACCCTTCCTGAACGAGTTGTCGACGAGCGCGCGAATATCAGAGCCCGCTTCCAAATACCGCTTCTTCCAGCGATAAACGGTTACCCAGCCGGGCCGGCTTTTCGGTTCCTGCTTAACTTCGTTCCAAGCATCGACTATTACCGGTTCCATGGCCGGGGCGGTGTTTGGTATATCAAGGACAGCGCGAACATAATGGAGGCGCAGTTTCGCGAGCTCCATCTGCTCCGGAGAGGTGTTGAACACCGGACTAGAGGATTTCGCCTTTTCTCCGTTTAAAAAGACCAGCTTGCGTTCGACGTGGAGACGCTGCAGTTCCTCATAGCCCCTCTGGACGATGAGGTCTGTTTCTAGATTCTTCAGTTGCCAAAAATTGGATACCTGCTGTAGCAATCGATAGAGCACTCCCTCGATTCGCACGGTTGCGCCGCGTTGGAAATTAGCAGTCCCCATCTAGCGAGCTCCTTCGGCAACCCTAAAGAGACTGTTGGCTGACAAGGGTTGATACATGTCGGTCATAAGAACGCCTTCCAAGGTTAAGCGGCACAGAACTTGTCTGCCGTTTGGGCCATACTCGCCGGCACAAGCGCCGCCCCAGTTCAATGAACCGGCGCGTTGGAGCTTCAGACGCACTCGCTCCCGATCGATCTCTGCAATCGAGCCACGGCCATGGCTCAGGAGAATATTTGCGTTCTGCAACCGCGGTTGTTTTCGCAGTTCACTGGCTAGAACTAGCAGGTATGTGAACCCATGCGCTTTGAGTCCTTCGGTCAACAGCTTCGTCCTGGCGACGAGATCGGCTTCTGAAGCGGAACTATCGTCCTTTACTTCCCAGAGCTGTTTTTCATGTTGACCTTCAACGTAAATATCGGGGTAGTGGCGTCTGGTCTCGCCACCGATGATGTAAGCGATCTCGCATGGCTGTTCAACGAACCGCCTGACCTTTGGATCACAGTCGAGCAGGCGAAACGCCACGAGTTCGCTGTTTGATTCCCACTCCAA
This sequence comes from uncultured Acidobacteriaceae bacterium, assembly GCA_963791085.1. Lineage (GTDB taxonomy): Bacteria > Acidobacteriota > Terriglobia > Terriglobales > Acidobacteriaceae > Acidiflorens. Next base: position 1,443,391 of record CAWBQG010000002.1, read on the forward strand.
CATTCGGTTCATCTTCCAAGACGGATACTTTCCTGTTGGCCAAGTTCGCGAGCGGGACACAACCGAGCGAACAGGAGAGAACTTGGGGTTCCCGAATTCGATCGACACGATCGCGTCCCCGTTCCGAAACGGAATCCTTGGAGCCACACTGTTTTGCATTTCTCCCGTGACGTAATGTTCCCGGCAGGAGTCTGCGTGCTCTTTGGTCGCTTCCCTGTTCATGTGCGTCGGTCCCCGCCCTCCGGCCCATTCGATGTATTAATGTAATAATGACATAATGAATGTCATAATGTCAACGCTAATAATTACAGTTAATTTGACGGTAGTGACAAAATGTGCTTATACTGTCGCGTTGGTATAAACGTCATGGATTCAAACGCTTACAATTTGGACAAGTTGGTCGAGGTGCTTCGGCCTGACTGGCCGTTGGTTAGCAAGCGAACGATACACTTCTACGCAAGTAAGGGAATCATCGAACGCCGCCGCCGCGGTCGGGGAGCCGAATACAACGACCTCGATCGCTTACGTTTGATTGCCGCGATCAGGATGCGTGACTCGGGAGAAAAATTGAAAGATGTCGCTGCCCGAATAAGGGGCATGAATATTGAGGCGATTGAAAAGTATCTGCGAGAACCTTGGTCGCCACGTCCTGTGGTTAGATCGATCTCTTCTTACCTTAGGGAGGGCCCTAACAATCGTGACCCAATTTACCGAGACGAAAATATCGCCAAGAAAGAGGAGAAGCCGGAAACCTGGAGTCGGATTGCGTTGGGAGAGGGTATCGAGCTGGCGATCCGAGCCGATGTCCAACTTCGCCGGCATCTGCCCGCAATCATGGCGGCCCTCAACGATTTGGCCAACGAACGTTAGTCTGCAACTACCAGTGCAGTAATACCCGAGCGTCAGGCCTCTGACTCGATGTTCTCGCTATTGATTCCCAATCCACATCGAGGGGCGTAGTGCGAGCTCGTGAGAGGAAGTAGGGAGAGAACTCCCAATTGTAAGTATGCAAGCCAGGGCGGCGGTGTGTTGCGGGCAGTATCCCCTCAGTGCCCCTAGGACAGGAGCGAGAAAAGAAACGAGCACAGACAAAATACCCAACGGCTTCAACATATGTAGCATGTAGTTATTTAGTCGGCTTCCCGCAAGAAAGGCACGTAATCTTCAAATGATAAAAGTACCAACCCTTAGTTTTTTCGCTCAAAACCAATCACCAGATATGCATACGGTACATATCCATGATAAATAACGCCCCTTTCGCCGCGCAAACCTGGTGGATGGCCGCACCGTACCTCCTTTAGAAGATTCTGTGTTTAGCGCTCGACTCGGCCACCCGATGGTTCTGCGCGTCAGTAATGACGGCTACGCAACAAAGGAAATCGTGATGACCGAAGGGCCGATGCAATGGATAGCGCTAAACGGGACCAATCACGGGGATTATTGGCTGTTAAAAACTGCAACCTTTGATGTCGTTCTTGAGCCCATATCCAAGAATCTTACGGGGACAATAGTAGCTACAGTCGCGGGAAACTCGGCAGTTGAAATGCGACCCGAAATGACTGCCGAGGATTTGATTCAAAAATCCGAGCCAGCGGTTGTCCTGCTAAGGCGACCTGACGGGCAGGGGTCTGGCTTCTTCATTACTGAAACAGGCGTAATTGTCACTAATGCCCACGTGGCCCGTGGTGAACAAACGCTACTTGTAGTGCTCCCGACTGGGCAGCAACTGGAGGGAAAGGTCGTCTACTTGGATGCTGAGATGGACGTTGCACTGGTGAAGGTTGATGGTAATGGTTTTCGGCATCTACCGCTCGCTGACTTGGCAACAGTACGTCAGGGCCAAACCGTTGTGGCAATCGGCAATCCTGGCGGTGGGATGCCATTCTCTGTCACGAAGGGAATAGTCAGTGCCGTGGGTCGGACCCCAGACACAAGTAAGGGGACGTGGATTCAGACGGACGCCGCCATCAACCCCGGCAACAGCGGAGGACCACTGCTAAACGGCTACGGAGAGGCGATAGGTATCAACACGGCCAAAATCGTTGGCAAGGATGTTCAAAACATTGGCTTCGCTCTAAGCTCTGCGGACCTGATCGAAGTTCTCCACCGCTTTTACCCAGTGGTTTCCGCCGCAAACCAAACCGCAACTCAAGCAGCCGATGGAGTCGGAACTCTGACTGTTTTCTCTGACCCCGATAGCGCCGACGTCTACCTTGATGGAAAATTCGTGGGCAACACACCATCAACACTCAAGCTTCCCGCTGGATCGCATGTCGTTCTGCTAAAGTCTTCGGGGCGGACCGATTGGGAACGATCTATCGAAATTGTGAAAGACAGCCAACTCAACCTAAAGGGACAACTTCTCGTCGCCAAATAGAAACATTGCAGCCGTTCAGCAAGGTGGGCAGGTTTGAAAGTCAGCTCCCGTATACTCAATGCATCTAATTCTTGATCTAGACGGCACAGCGTTCACTCCTGTAGCTGAAATCTACTGTTCGGAAGGGAGAGGTACTGAGCTGAGGTGCTAGCCACAGGCAGGCAGCTGCGCGTTGCAGATCCAGACATGCCCGTCCTCAATGTCGCGCTGCCATTTGACTCCATTGCCAGCTGAAGCGCGGGAAGGATCCATGCAGACCCAACACCCGAATCGGATTGCGCCTTGCTTGACAAGAAATCGCAGCTTGTCTTGGTCCCACGTTGGTCGTCTTCCCCCCTGATACTTGATCTCGCAGGCCCACAGTATCGGGAAATTGCCTCTGTCTTCCTCGGGCGGTCGATCTGGATTCTTAGCGTCGCCCAACATCACGATGTCTGGATAGCACTTATAATCTTTCCCATCGCTAAAGCGGTAGCGCACAAGCGGCTCGCAACAAACTCGGGACCAGCGCTGGTTCCCGTGAAAACCCTCTATCGCACTGCGATAGTTGGCGACCACTGTGTCCCGTCCCATGGCGCGAAGCGCCTGCGAAAGGCGGCTGGTGATCGCTACCTGCACGTCGATTTCCTTGCTCCAACGATAGGGCTCGCGCTGCCAGTCACAAAGAAATGCTGTTACGGTGTCCCACGCCACATTGACCATATGGGGATACGTACTCATAGTATTTTCCCTCCGTGCAAAACTCCTCTGCTTCTTCAAGCGACACGAAAGCGTGCGTCCTGTCAGTGAATAACGTCACATCTTGATGTGCGGTGGGATCGCCAACAGCCGAGTACGGTCCATTAGAGTCCAATTCAGCTAGGTTCTCCTGGAGTCCTTACAGCTCCCCGCTTGGGCGGAACGGGACAGTGTGAAACCGGAAGCTAAGCTACCTGCTGATATTCGCAATGAGCGCTGCTACGGCAAAAACAACTACTGCAGGAATAAGTCCAGCCAACAATGCGGCCCACCAGAACTTCCACAGAAAAAAGACTAGATCCCCGGTGCTAAGGCTTTTCAATTCCTGCTTCAAATTCCTTCCGGCGAGTTCGGCGATGAGTCCCCCAATGTGCCGGGCGTCCTCGGACAGTCCGGTTCGCGGACTTGTGAGTATTGGGTCCGACATCGCTGGCGTCCATCCAGGGACACGAGATTTTGCGCTCTCAGCTCTCCTCGTTTTCAGCTCCTTGAGGCATAGCACTTGCTGTCTGCACTCTGGGTCAGCTGCCCATTTTTCGAGTTCTCCCAAGGGGGCAGACCTGATTATTTGAGCTTGGCTGTGGGGATTCAGGCTTTCCCAATGTTCAGCAAGGTCATAGTTTGCCATCGCGTACACTCCTCTAGCCGGAATCTCCTGCTCAAAAGCGGGACGCACCAATACCACACCAACGCCCGCGTCCCGTCAGTGAAAGGAGTCACATCTTGATGTGCGGTGAACGCTGCACTCGCCCAGTCCCGCCACCGCCAATGGAGCACACGCACCAGTGACGCCTGTCACTACAATGCATTGGATAACGCTCTAAACTTCCGTCGTCGGGCCGTTCGACCGCTGGCCCGCATGGGAGGACAGTTTCAGTCCTCGACTACCGCGAAGCTCCTTCCCCTAATCGGTTGCTGGACTTGGTCTGTTCTACCTGATCTAAGAACGACGGAAGGTTCTATGAGACGTTTCTCCTTCGTCTGCCTGTCTTTGTGTTTGACTACCAGCCTGTTGTTGTGCCAGTCGAATCCCGTTTCTGCCCCGACTAGTGCGCCGAAGGTCGACCCGAAGGTTCAGGCCAAGACTCTCGATGAGTACGGCAAATTACCGCTCGCCTTCGAGGCCAACCACGGGCAGACGGATGCGCGGGTAAGATTTCTGTCGCGCACGGGCGGATACACGCTTTATCTGACCGGAGATGAAGCGGTGCTCGCGTTGAGTGGGAAGGCGAGCACGAGTAAGGCAAAGATCGCAAGAACGGCGCACACGTTGCCATCTTCTACGGCTGCGCCCAAAGCCGGTGACGTCCTGCGGATGAAGCTCCGCAATGCCAACCCTGCGGCCAAAGTGACGGGCGTAGATGAACTGGAGGGCAAGAGCAACTACTTCATCGGCAACGACCCAGCGAAGTGGCGCACGGATGTTCCGACCTATGCGAAGGTGAAGTACGAAGGAATTTATGCTGGCATCGACCTCGTTTACTATGGCAACCAGCGGCAAGTGGAGTATGACTTTAACGTCGCGGCGGGAGCGAATCCGCGTCGCATACAGCTCGACGTTCGCGGGGCGAAGCGGATTCGTCGGGATGGAAACGGCGACTTGGTGTTCAAGGTGGGCGAGGATGAGATTCGCTGGCACAAGCCAGTTGTGTATCAGAAGAAGAATGGAGCGCGGCAGGAGATTGGGGCACGTTATGCCATCACGGGTAGGAATCGAGTGGGATTCGAGGTGGCGAAGTATGACGCAAGTAGGCCGCTGTACATCGACCCGCTAATTTACTCCACCTATCTAGGCAGCAACCAGTGGGACGTGGGCTCCAGCATCGCAGTGGACAGCGCGGGAAACGCTTACGTCACCGGCGTCACCGGCGGGGAGATTTTCGTGACAAAGTTTAATCCCACTGGAACCGCCTTAGTTTACTCCACCTATCTGGGCGGCAGCGAGACTGATGTGAACCCCAGCATCGCAGTGGACAGCGCGGGAAATGCTTACGTCACCGGCGGGACCACTTCGACCAACTTTCCCGTCACGCCCGGTGCCTTCCAAATGACCCTCCGCTGCGTATATGGGAACGCCTTCGTGACCGAGTTGAACCCTACGGGATCAACTTTGGTTTACTCCACCTACCTGGGCGGCAGCGGTTCTGTCACCGGATTGAGCGATGAAGGCAGTGCCATCGCCGTGGATAACGCGGGCAACGCTTATGTCACTGGGAGTACCAGTTCGACCGATTTTCCCGTCACGCCTGGTGCCTTCCAAACAGTGTACGGCGGTATATGTGCCAGCGGCGGTAACTGTAACAAAAACGCCTTCGTGACCGAGTTGAACCCCACGGGATCAGCTCTGGTTTACTCCACCTATCTGGGCGGCAGCGCGTGGGATGTGGGCTTTGGCATCGCAGTGGACAGCGCCGGAAATGCTTATGTTACCGGCGGGGCTGGTTCACCCAACTTTCCCGTCACGCCCGGTGCCTTCCAGACGACCGGCGGCGGCGCCTTCGTAACCAAGTTCAACCCCACAGGGTCGGCGCTGGTCTATTCCACATATTTGAACAACGGCACTGGCATCGGCGTCGCCGTCGATAGTGCGGGCCACGCTTACGTCGCGGGAAGCGCCGTGGGCGGGTTTCCCGTCACGTCTGGGGCATTCCAAACAGTGTACGGCGGTACGTGTTCCAGCGGCAGCACATGTACCAGCAACGCGTTCGTGACCGAGTTGAACCCTACGGGTTCAGCTCTGGTCTACTCCACCTATCTCGGCGGGAAGGGAGGCGACTGGGGCTACGGCATTGACATCGACAGTGCGGGCGATGCCTACGTCACCGGCGAAACCTTCTCAACCAACTTTCCCGTCACGCCCGGTGCGTTACAGACGCAGTGCGTCTATCACAACATCTGGTGCAACAGGTTGCATGGGGACATGTTCGTGGCCAAACTCAACACGGCAGGGTCCGCTTTGGCTTACTCGACCTATCTGGGCGGGAATACCGTGGGCTACGGCATCGCCGTGGACAGTTCTGACAGCGCTTACGTCGTCGGCGCTCCCTACTCAGCCAGCTTGCCAAGCCGCATTCCCATCACACCCGGTGCTTTCGAGACGAAGTGCTCCAACGGCTTCGGCTGTGTCTTCGTGACCAAAATGGACTTAAGGGTCCTAACTACGATCAAGTTGACATCCTCTCAGAATCCGTCCACTTATGGACAGTCTGTGACCTTTACCGCCCAAGCGTTGGTTGCTTCCGGTGCTTACACGCCGCCTGATGGAGAAACGGTAACGTTTGAGCTTGGCAAAACCGCACTGGGAACGGGGACGTTGTTTGGCGGCTCGGCTAGTTTCATGACCTCGACGCTCAAGGGGGGCACCAACTCGGTCACGGCGGTGTACGGCGGAGACTCGAACTTCCTCGGCAGCACGTCGAAGGCGGTGAAGCAGGTGGTGGACAAAGCGACGACCTCGATCAAGTTAACCTCGTCGGCAAATCCGTCGAGTGTTGGAAAGTCTGTGACTTTCACGGCGACGGTTACGCCAGAGTTCAGTGGGACAGTTACCGGGAAAGTCGTGTTCTACGACGGCACGACACTCCTCAAGAGTGTGGCCGTTAGTGGAGGTGCGGCAGAGTTCACAACCTCGAAGTTGGCCACGGGCCCGCATAGCATCACAGCGACGTACGGCGGCAGCGCGGATTTCACCGGCAGCACGTCGGCTGCTGTGATACAAACGGTGAATTAGGGAAGGTAGATCATCGGATCACTGTGGAGGGACTCGACCCTTTTCACTGACAGGACGCGCCCATTCGTGTCGCATCGCTACGTATGAGAGATCTCGCTGCAGCCATGCCCATTATCCGTGAGTCGGTAGCCGCGATTCTTCGAATCCAACTCAAAAATCCCGAGGCTCCTGAAAAGGGAGAAGTTAGACCCGCAGAATTCACAGCCAGTCTTGTCGGTAGCGCTTTCTGTATCGTAGTGGACCGCTACCTTCTCACGAGCTCATCACATCCTCAATGGCGGGCAGCAGCGCAATCCGAAGGATAAGTTCTATGCCCTTGTCGTGCCCCAGAACGACGTTGTCGCCCACCACTTCCCGGTTGCCTCATTCCCTATCGAAAGAGCCGATCTCGACATGGCAGTTCTCGAAGTGGGGCCTGGTGCAACGGCAGGTGTACACCTGCCCGCCATACCAGTGTCGTTTAACGATCAGGTCGATGGCAGTCGCGTTCTAACCGTTGGGTTCCCCTCGCCAGAAATTGCTGCCCTCAGTGTGGACCCACAGGGAAGTTATCTTGGGGCTCAGTTTTTCCTGAAGAGTCACGCTAACGAAGGGATAGTGTCAGCCCATTATGCTGCTGAAGGCGTGCAGTTTTACGAGCTTAATGTCGGTTGGCACCTGGGTGAGAGTGGAGGTCCCATCGTTTCTCTCAACGATCCATTGGCAGCATTCTCGCTGATGCAGCACTACCGCAACATCATGTCTCCTCACGGCGTGGTGGCCGGGCCGCATCGAGGACGCGCGCTATCCGCGATTCAGCAGGAATTGACGGCTCTTGGCATAGGCGATGCGTGCTCGGCCCGATACTAAGAAGGACCAGCGCGCTAGACGATCATGCTTCCGCTACTTGGAGTCCTCACTGATTTTCTGCCGCTCTTCCGAGATTTTGTACCATTCAGAGCGCTTCGGATTTCCATCCTTGCTATCTAGGAGGAACTGCACGCGGTTGTGCCTGCTGTTAATCTTTGCGCGATAGGTTCCTGGCTCAATGCGCTGCGCACCGCTGAGATCGTAGACTTTATCTCCGATTTCGGTCACGACGAAGAACTGGGTTCCGTACCTGATCCCGCCGTGCCTGGCAGCCCCCTCGATTTCGCGCTCAGGCGTAACTTTCTTGACGATTGCAGTCTGGTCGAACTCCTCAGGATTAACCTTGGCCACCGACACGGGACTCACGAACGAGACAACAAGCAGGGCAATCGCGGAAACCAACCTCATGGATGTGGCTGCGTCCTTCATTGCCAGCTTCCTGCCGTGCCGCAGAGCAAATTGGTGGGCTGACCCGGCCAGCAACCGCTGATTCTGCGCAACGTAGCTGGCAAGTCGCATTTTGGACTGCTTTCACAAATCTTTCCCAGATTCTCGAACGTGACAGTGAAAATCTCAGGTTGCTGCGCACGCACCAGCGATACCCTATTCACCGACCCCGCATCAGTTTTTTGGCTCGGCTTGCGGTGCATGAGGGGACACGTCCTTGCCCACTTTCACGTCGTATTGGAAGTTCTGGTCGGCATCGTTTGTGTAAATGTAGGTTGCGATTCCCGCCCGCCGCAGCATCGAGAGCAGCCATTCATTTGCCATAGCCATGTGGAATCGCATCGCACTTGCACGCTCGCTGTGTACCGTGATCTTGTTGCCGGAAATTTCCGCGTAAGCTACCACGCCCTCCTTCTGGGCGGAGGCTCTTACCGAATTGATGAGCTTCTGCCGAGTCCCCGTTTGGTTCGACCAGTCCGCAAGCATCAAGGCACACACGTCCTTTATGCCGTTCTTGATGCTACCTTTTTCCGTGGTCGAGAGCACGTTGCCGAACATGTCATTCACTGCGAGCTGATTGTCACGCGCAAAGCCATGTTCGATATGGTTGAGAGCCACACGGTAATCCCAGCTGTGCTCGTTCGTAGTGACCTGCACATCAGGGCAGTCTTTGGCAAAATCCTTAGCCATTTCTTGCGACTGATCCCGAACTGCTCCCCAAGTGGTCCCCGTCGATTTCCACGTTAGATACACTTTCGGCAAATCCTGCCCGTGTGCCGAGATCACTGCCGCGAATACTACTACCGCAGTCAACGCTTTCACGTCTGCACCTCCAATGGATCATTTTCGCTATTGGCCGAGCTGCTTATCCGGCCTTTCGCCTCAGAGGGTGCTGCATCTGGAACTGTGCCTTCGAGGAGGCAGGACATATTATTTATTCCGACTGGTGAAGTTAGGTATCGTAAGACCAAAATATTCGTTCTCGCCATATAGTGTGCGGCATCCATCTGTACGACGATTCACCTCCGGGTCTATGTAGCCATCTCTTATGAGAACAATGCTCTGGTCCGTTTCATGTTCTGCACAGACATCTCCGTCATAACGCGCACAGTCCTTGGTTTGCCGCTTGTAAGTTAAGGCGAACGACTGCTCTTCCGTGGGCTGCCCCAACGCCCGCACAGTTTCATCGCGGCTCATAGCGAAAAAATAGCAATGATGCTGAGTCGCCCAAGCCACTTTCTTGTCCCACACTGACTTCGGAGTTTCGCGGCGTTCTTCATCTATCGGTGGCGGTATCGTGGGCGTGCTTTCTGACGCTGATACGGACACTTTTTGTGGCGGATGCTCAACTGAATACCACGTCATGCCACAAAGGCAAAGAAGCACACCCACGGTTGCTACCGGTGCCCCGTGGCGGCGCAGCCACGGTTTCGCCGCTTGCTCCGCCTCCCACTCCGCCTGCCGACGTGCAACGGTCGCAAGTCGCTCCGCCTCTTCCGCCTCCCGCTTTGGCCTCTCTTCCTCCAGCCGTGCATGCTGTGCTGTCTCTTCATCAACAAAACTGTATTGGCAAAATCGGCATGTCTTTGCATCGGGTTGTACGAATTCCGCACAATTTGGACACTTCTTTTTGTTCTGCCGGATAGCGACCTTCGTTTCGTCGGCGCGCATCCCGAGAGCGACGATAATCCCAATCAACGGACTTAGAAAAAACGAAAGGAAAAATATTCCCAGTCCACTGCGGCCTTTATTTTCGGCAATGTACGCGGCTGCGCCGCAAAGTCCGAGCCAAACGATGAGAATTAGAACTTCCATGATTCCCCTACCCTACCGGAAGGTAGATGAGCCCGAGTGATCGCTGACAGAGAGAGTGCCAAAGGTAGACCAGTGCCAAAGGTAGACCAGCAACGACCCACAACGAAAGTGTGCGTGTCATAGGCTCGCCGACTGCCTGTGTTTATTGCTAACAAGCTCGAAACTACAGCCACGATTGCGCCTTGTCGGTGAAATGTGTCACATCTCGATGTGCGGTGACCCAAACTCCTTGCCAAGGTCATGCATTCTTGTGCATCGCCTCTGTTGTTTTGTGGTTGTAGGTTCGAAGGAAGCAACGTAGCGTTAAGGGTAACCAAAGCAGGTCTTATGCGAACAGTACGAGCGTTTCTGTCACGCAAATGCAGCGCAATTCGATTCCGACGCGCGCGTGTTGTCAGTGAAAAGAGTCACATCTTGATGTGCGGTGAGCGCCAACGCGCCAACGCACCAACGCGCTCTGGCGCGCTTTCTGTGGGGAATGCCAGAGCTGGCCATGCTGCGATCGGACTGAATACGCAACTACCCCTTCTTCGCTGCCCTGACCCTCGCCCATCTCGCCCGCTGTGCGGCTGCGATTCGTCTCCTACCAGCAGCAGACATCTTGCGCCGTGGGCTGCCGTGTTTCTTCGCTGTTTTTGTTCCTACGCCTTCTAGCAGGCGCAACACCTGAGTCAGTTTTGAAATTTCTGTTTTGATTTCCTGTGTAATGGCTTCGATGCTCAAGGTGTTCTCCTTCTCGCCAGATGCGAACGGAAAGCATAGCACGCATAGTGGGCTAGTGAATCACTCCACGCAGGCCGATACCGCCCGCATCCGAGGCATTGACAGGCGCTGGCGAAACTCGGTTTCGGAGCTCTCGCGATTCTCGCGCTCGGGTTCCTGATCGGTCGCGTGGGCAGCGGAATGCGAAGAGACGGCTAACAAAAAAGCCTCGCATTCTCTGCGGGGCCGGTTCGCGGCAGCTAGAACAATCTCACTTGCCCGTACCCTTCAGGCTCGAAGTCTGCGGGCTGTCATTGGCATTATCGCTCACACTTAGCTGCCCCATCCTCGTCCCGGTCTCCGTCGGCGTGAACGTCACGCTGATCGTGCATTTGCCCTTAGCCGTCAGGCTCGTCGTGCAAGTCGTCGCCGAAACCGCAAAATCCCCGGTCGTGGAGATCACAATGCTGGTGAGCGTTACGGTCCCGTCGTTGGTCAGAGAAAACGTCTTCGCCAGGCCGGTCGTGCCCACCGCCTGCTTCACATAAGTAGCGCTCGCCGGGGTCAGCGCCGCCGGCTCGATGCCCGTGCCCGACAGTGCCACCGTTTGCGGAGTATCAGGAGCGTTGTCGGTGATGGTGATGGCCCCGGCACGTTTGCCAAGCTGAGTAGGAGCGAACGTAACTTCTATTTTGCAGTTTTTGTTGGCGGCCAATGTGCTGCTGCAGGTATTCGAATTGATCGCAAAATCACCGCTCGAAACGATGCTGCCGATGTCCAGCGTTGCGGTCCCCGTGTTAGTCAAGCTAATTGTCTTAGCGGCGGATGCCTCGCCTACGACTTCGTTACTGAACGTCAAAGACTTCGGTGAAAGTGACACGCGCGGAACACCTGCAACGGTGAGTTGCAGGCTCGTTTGTTCTGTGTTGGTTCCCGCCACACCACTGATGGTCACGATATAGGTACCGGGCATTGCACTGGAACCGGCGGTGATGGTCAACGTGCTAGCGGAGTTTGAGGGATTCGGGGCGAACCCCCCGGTCGCGTGACTAGGCAGACCCATGGCGAATAATGCGACGTTGCCATTGAAGCCGTTCGACGGAATGATCATGATGGTGCTTGTGCCGTTGCTACCCTGCGTAATGTTGAGATTATTCGGGTTGTCGGTCAGCACGAAAGACGGGCCTTGCACAGGGGCCAGCGCGTCGATCAGGCCGGAACCATTCGGACTACCCCAGCCCGTAGCCAAGTCGTACCCGATGGTTGCCGCATAGTGGTTGCTACCGCCAGTGATGTCATGAAAAGCGGAATCATAACTGGAGTCCGCCCCAATCATGTACAAGGCTGGGTTGATGAAGCCTACCGGAGAGTTGCCGTTGGCGATCGCCTGCTGATTGACGAGAGCCATATAGCCGGCCCACATGGGGGCAGAAAAACTGGTCCCACCCCAATGGTTCGCAGTGCAGGGCTGCTGGTTACTACAGACGTAGAAGCTAATATTGGCGTTCGCCGCCACGTCTGGACCGTTGCGATAGGTCTGGGAACATTCGGAGCAGCCTGCTGCCGTGGACACCTGCCATGAAGGGATCGCAAAATTGTCTGGCGAAATGCCACCACCACCGAACGCCCAAACAGTTTCTGAACTCCAAGGCCCCCCGGCGTTCGATGTTTCTAGATCCGTTCCCCCTACTGATGTGAGGTAAACATCATCTGCGGGGTAAATCCTAGAAGACGCAGTCCAAGCATGGCTGTCGCCAGCCCCTTGAAAGAAGCTCTGCCCCTGCGCCGCGAATTCTTCGAAGTATGGATCGTCAGCGCTGAAGTCTGCCGGATTCCAAAGCCAGGAAGAACTGAGTTGGGCGTTTAACGGATTGGCCGTAGCCATGGCGTTAAAGATCGCGGCAGCAATTCAGAAACTGCCGGATTACCGATTCTTCATCATTCGCGATGAGGAGGGATATCGCCTAGTCAAGCGCCAGAATCCGAGATCCTATCTCTCGTATGACTCTTCACGGATCGGTAGCGCGTTCGAGTTGATGACGGACTTGAAGCTAGTCGAGATCAATGTCGCCGTCACACTGACGGCTACGGGTCGCAAAGTGTTGCAGAAATTGAGGACGTTCCACCAGAGAATGAACGGAAATGCGTTGAATGCGGGTGCTGTGTAGCGCCACTAGGAGTAGTAGGGGGTCAGCTAAGCATGGCCGCCGATCTTGAGCCCTGCACCCGGATTCTTTCAGGATAGGTTCTCAGTAGGCGCGACATGCTGCGCGCCGTGAAGCAGCGCTATAACGCGGCCGGACTGTCGGAGTCGTTCTGTAACCACACGTTTCGCGGAACCGGCATCACGGTGTTTCTCAATAACGGGGGGTCACTGGAAGCGGCCCAGTACATGGCCAATCATTCAGATCCGCGGACGACTAAGCTCTACGACCGGCGCAAGGAACTGGCTAATCTGGGCGAGATTGAGCGGCGGATTGCATTTGAGTGAAGGCTCGTAGAATTGTAGACACCGGAGTTAGCCGATGGTGAAAAAAACGAAAGCTGATAGCGTGCTCACCCGTTTTCAAGGAGCTGACGGGCGGCGGAGGCTCGCGGGTCTGCTACAAGCGCAGGCCGTCGTAGGTGGCGACGCTGCCCTCGCCCGCAAAATTGCTGAAGTTGCGGCAGTTCGCGAACTACTACCAGGGAAGATTCTGATCAAGCAAGAAAGCGCGACTAACGACTTTTTTCTCATAGTGTCCGGAACTTTGCGGGTGTTCGTTAACGGACGCGAAGTCGCCAGTCGGCAAGCCGGCCAACATCTTGGCGAAATGGTGATCATCGATCCATCGTTACAAAGAACCGCAACCGTCCTAGCATCCGAGCGAAGCGTTGTGGCGCAGGTGGACGAGAAGACTTTTTTGTCCTGGGCTGATAAAGATCCGCGTCTATGGCGCGCGTTAGCGGTCGAGCTGTGCCATCGACTCAATGAGCGCAGGAAGTTTCACGCAGAACCAAACAGCAAGCCGATTCTTTTCATTGGCTCGTCGAAAGAACACCTTGCCGTCGCGAAAGCGTTTGCCGCGGGCCTTCCGAAGACCAGCGCGAGCGTTACGCTGTGGTCAGATGGTGTATTCGGAGCGTCCAGGTTCCCCATCGAAGATCTGGAAACGCAAATCGGAATCGCCGACTTCGCCGTGCTCGTTATCGGCCCGGATGATCGGGTCATCAGTCGAGGCAGGGCGTCTGACGCTCCCCGCGACAACGTTGTCTTCGAACTCGGTCTCTTCATGGGAGCATTATCGAGATCGCGCACATTTTTGCTGGCGCCACGAGGACGCAAGATCAAGATTCCGACAGATCTGCTGGGTTTGACGACCCTTCAGTTCGACCCTACTGCGCTGAAGCGGGCGCAGATGGTAAGACCAGCGATTGATGAGCTGACGAAGATCATTGCCAAGATGGGGCCGAAATAATGAGAGGAGCGCCTCAGTGGGACTGAAAGCAGACCTGGAAAAAGAAGTGGCGGCGGTGTTCAGGGCAAAGTGGGATGAACGCGACGGCAACGTGGTCCCGGAGGATGACAGCCTTACTCTCAGTAATGATGCGGTGAAGTTAGAGGCGACGGTGTTATATGCCGACCTGGCCGATTCCACGAAGCTGGTGGACGGCCAAGCGGCCTTCTTCGCGGCGGAGATCTACAAAACATTTCTTCATTGCGCGGCAAAGATTATCCGCAGTGAGGACGGAGTAATAACAGCTTATGACGGCGATCGCATCATGGCCGTGTACATCGACGACATGAAGAACACGCGGGCTGTCCGGTCGGCAATGAGAATTAACTATGCCGGCGTGAATATCATCAACCCGGCGCAAAAATCCGTATACACGTCTACTTCCTATACTTTGAAACATGTCGTCGGCATCGATACGAGTAAATTATTCGTCGCGAAGACCGGAGTGCGTGGCGCAAATGACCTCGTATGGGTCGGGAGAGCCGCGAATTATGCGGCCAAGCTAGCCACGCTCCCGGATTCCTATGCTACCTACATAACAAAAGAAGTGTATGACGCCATGAGTAAGGACGTGACGACATCTCAAAATGGACAAGCAATGTGGGAGGCGGTTCGATGGAACAATTTCGATGACAGAACCATCTATAGGTCGAATTGGTGGTGGTCCATCGCGTAGCAGCGGCAGATGTGGCACCATCAGCCGAAAGGAGGTATGCACCACTCAAGGACAGGGTCACTCGGGAATATAGCCGAGATTCTTGAGTCGATTCACAAGAGCCTGAGCGCTTACACCGTATCTGCGCGCCAAACCATGCAGAAAGTCGTCATCGAGAAGATCAATGTCTTCCTCGCTTTCCAGGTCGGCTTCGAGAAATTCCTTAGGCATTAGTAGCGTGGCTGCGAACAGATTTGCCTCCCGCTCGTCGTCATCCGTTCCTTGACTCGATACATCATCTCTCAGCCGGACACGGAAGCTGTGATCAATATGGTTTAAGCATACGCACACCCAGACTCTTAACAATTTGCGAATCTGGTGACAGGCAGGCCCCAACCGTGCAGCGAGTTCTTCAGGTTTGCCGGGCTCGTAGACACAAGGGTCAAGCCGTGTAGGTCAGATGGAAGTTTTAGATCTTTAACGCGCGGATGAACACGTATGGGCCGGTGTCGGGTCAATCGGCCCATAAGAATCCCAGGCTCGAAAAGAACGTTATCTCGCAGGGTGGACTGTCTGGCCCTAGGTGTTCCCACAATGTCGCCGGGTTGGGCAATGGCAACAGCAAAATCAGACTCGCCAACCGCCTTGATCCCAAACGGCGCTAAAGACATCGTGTTGCAGCTGACTCTGTATTTCGTGTGCTACCTCCAAGGCTTCCCTCGAAGAAATGATGAATAGTTCTCGGATACTCGTTTGGTGGCGGAATCAAATCGTTACGTTGCAGTAAGGGCCGGGATAGCTTCCGAGCGATTGGCAACCAGATTGGCGGATGCTCCTCACCGAGGGCGCTGAAATTCGCACTTTATAATTTCAGCGCGACGAGTGTATCGTGTGCCACGACAGTTGCAGAGCGTTTTTGTGCGGTTCAATAGCGGCCATTTCTCATGCTGGTCCGCCTTGCGCGTTGCAATTCCCAATTCACTCTAATTTTTGCGGGTCCTCCCCCGTGATGATCCAGTCAAGGCTCCTGCCCGAGAATTCCTTGAGCTTAATTAATATCTCGACACTGGGAAAGCTCAGTCCCTTCTCAAATTTTGAGACTGCTGCCTGACCGACCCCGAGCACACGTCCGAAGTCTTCCTGACTCAGGTCAAATCCCCGTAGCTCTCTGATACGGCGACCGATAGCCCGCAGGTCAGGCGCGGACTGTATTTTCTTCTTGATTTTCATTCTAAATAGTTGTATATTATTCTTGAATGACGTTATTAATATCGTTGTATTGTTATTTATACGCTGCATTCAGCAATAAACAATTATCAAGAAAGGTACAGGGTGCCACAATGTCGGACTCCGAAGCAATCGTCTCGATCCGTCGCGACGGGACGATTCATGTTAGCCGAGCGGCAATCACGCAATTCGGACCCACTGGTACCGATTATGTCTATTTGTATCGTATGCGTGGCGGCGGTGGCACGAGACCTCTGCTTGATCGAGAACGCCGGGAGCTTGGAGTGCGTGCACCGAGTCCCCTTGCCCAACGCGCCGAGGACGATGCCCTTGAGTTCATGTAGGAATTCATGCGCCTTATTCAAGTAAAGCCTCAGGCGAGAAAGCATTATCGTGCATGGCTAAAAAGAAAGACAAAGACCATCATGATTCAGCTCGCGTGATCCGTTAATAGCGGGAAAAGAAAACTGGAACCCAACGAAGGATACAAAAAGGAGTTAAAACATGCGAGCAGAATTAAGCTTAATCAAATGTCCGAAGTGCCACGACCTGACGTCCAGTGTTGCGTGCGTCAAATGTAAGTTTGAGTTTCCCCTGACGAGCACTCTCGCCCAACCATTCATCGAAGAGGAGTTAGCGAAGGTGCAACAAGAGTCGCGTGAACAATCTGCCGCGCTAAAGAAGCGGGAGCAGGAATTGGCGCTGCGGCTGAAGTCACTAGATACGCTTGAATCGAGCTTGAATGCCCGTGCGGCAGAAATTGACGCAGCCGTCGAGCAAAAGCTACGAAAGGAGCGCGAGGCTGTGGCGAAAGTTGCCGAACGAAAAGCAGCCGAATTCTATGCACCCAAACTACACGCCGCAGAGCAAGAATTGGCGGAAAAACAAGCGAGGCTCTCCAAAGCTGAACAGGGCGAGCTTGCGATCCGCAAAGAGCGCCGGGCTCTGGAGGATGACAAACGCAAACTTGAACTCGAAATTACTCGTCGGCTGGACGAAGAGCGGCGAACGATCCGCGAATCTACCCAGAGGGAGGAACAAGACACGTACCGTCTCAAAATCGCTGAGAAAGACAAAATCATCGCGGACATTCAGAAGCAGGTGGAGGAATTGCGGCGCAAAGGCGACCAAACTTCGCAGCAGCTTTCAGGGGAAGTGGCAGAGCTGGAGCTTGAATCCGCGCTGCGGGCAGCCTTTCCCACAGATCAGATCGAACCCGTCGAGAAGGGGAGGACAGGTGCGGACGTTATCCACACAGTTCTGGCTCCGGGCGGAATGCCCTGCGGCGTGATCTTGTGGGAGTCGAAGCGTACAAAAAGCTTTAGCTACGAGTGGTTACCGAAAAATCGCGCCGATCAACGGACGGCAGGGGCTCAAATTGGAGTCATCGTCACGACCGTTATGCCCAAGAATATCGAAGGATTCGGTCGTGTAGAGACTGTCTGGGTGTGCACGATGCGATACTCACTAGCTCTGGCGGTCGCGCTCCGTCTGATATTGATCGAGACAAAAATCGCTCAGACGGCAGCGCAGGGACGCGACGGAAAAATGGAGCGCATGTATGAATACCTGACCGGCGTGCAGTTCAGGCAGCATGTTTCATCGATAGTGGAAGCCTGTGTGTTGATGGGGGAGGACGACGAAGCCGAAGTGCGTGCGTTCAACAGGCAGGCGGCAAAGCGGAAGCGCCGTCGCGAACTGTTAGTGACAGAGGTGGCGCGGATGTGGGGCGACCTTCAGGCAATTGGCGGACGCTCTATTCCGGAGTTGCACGGCTTGAGCGTGCCGAGCCTTGGCGAAGCTGGTGCGAGTTTGCCGGACCAAACGGAAGATGGCGATCAATCTGGTCGGCGCTCCACACAAGGAGAGTGAATTAATGGCAAGGTCACAATCCAAAGCAAATGCAAATCGACTCCTTTCGGTCGGTGAAGTGGCTGCAATGTTCGGGGTAGCCGAAAGCCAAGTTCGCGAGCGAATGACAAAAATGGGGGGGCATATATGGACCCAACCCGAGCTGCAAGAAATCTCCGGGTAGTGGCTTGAGGAAACGCGACTTCAGCGTTCATTCATCCGTGCCTGCACCTCGTTCATCAACTGCAGGAACGCGTCCTCAGTTTCTGCCACCACGATGTTGCAACTGCCTCTCATGACAGTCTGTCCTCCTCAGAAGTGGCTGCAGTTTGACCGGCGGTATCCCCAGAGTCCTCACCCCAGAAGCATTTTTCACACGAGCGGTTCCTGCCTTGCCACACGCATTTGTCGCCATTGAGTAGAAGAACTCCGCAACTAAGGCACTTGTATAATCCGAGTGCCCTGTGCCATTCATCGAGCGTGACCGGTTTCGGACCGAAGCCAAGTTTAGAGATGCTCGCTGCTGTCGGCACGACTTCGTCCCCGAAGTGGTCTACCGGCGGCTCATTGTCCAGCGAGCGGATCAATTCCACGGAGCAAGGTGTGCACATATCGTACTCCGATCTCCTGGCGCACCGATCCTTGGGTTCGCACGCGTTGCACCCATTACAGGCGCACCGGCGCGGCACGTCTTCAGCGCGGTTATGACACGGCATGGTCATGGACTCGCTGCTGGTGGCGTACGCTTTTTTGCGTTCGATGGGTCATACCAGTTCCTCGATCTCGCTGTTGAGGTCGATGGACGAGTTGTAGGACTCGAAGCCGTTACCCTGCCCGTCGAGATAGCTTTTGACGCGGTCGTAGCCGTACTTCTCCACCACTTCGTTGAGTTCGCGCCGGGCTTCCGCGAAGACGTCAACCTCCGCCTCGACCATCTTTTCGATATACATCGCCTTGATTTCGTCGACATCGTCTATCAACGCGAGTTGATCCTCGTCCGACATGTTGTCGAACGCCTCGTAGTCATAGCCTTGATTCTCTTCTGCTTCAGCCATTGTGTTCTCCTATAAGCCCGTTATCGTCCGGTGAAATTCGGGCGGTGGGTCGCTCGCGCCTAGAAAGGTGATTCGCTCAATTCCGTCCTGAGTCCTAATACTGAAGTTCCTGGAAACTAGATGAATAAGACTGACCTTTTCGCGATCGGTCTCACCGAGACCGCCCGCTGGGTCAGGTCTCCAGACGCTGAGAGCGCGAAGGAGCAATGGAAATCAAGTGGTTACGAGTTCGGAAGCTCGAATCCGGAGGCTAGAACAGTTCTAAGATCGTCCTCTGAGGTCCAGCAGAATATCCCTGCGTCTGGGAAGAAGCCGACCGGAAAGCGTAGCGAGAACAGAACCGAGCCAGCTTTAGCCCGGCTCGGTACAACGGCAGAGATCCGGTTACGTCATTGTTTTTAGGGTGTTTATTTTGCGTTTCAATTTTTGTGGTCCGGACTTTCACACTCGCAAGCCGGACTTTCATCATTTGCGCACACCCACAGCCTCCGTCCATTAGTCGCACCGAAGCTTACGAGCAGCCGCTGGTTGATCCGCAGGACATGCACTTGTAGCAGCTGCCGTTTCTTACCATGATGCTGCCGCAGACGGAGCAGCTGGGAGCATCGCCTAAGTCGATCATTCCGGCGAGGGCGTCGGCGGCGTGGATTTTGCCTGTCGTTGGTCGTTCGTCGTTAGTCGTTCGGCCTGAACCTGTGGAGGCGTTCAGGTCTTCGACGATCCCTTCCGCGGGCTGGGGCGAGCGTCCTACATCTCCTAACGACTTGGGACGCAGGTTTTCGAACAGGAACTGCTGCTGGCCGGTTAAGAAGCGCATCTGGAGCCAACGGAAAATGTAATCCATGATGGACTTGGCATAGCCGATGTCGGGATTGTTGGACCAGCCGCTGGGCTCGAAGCGGGTGTGCGCGAATTTCTCGCAGAAGAGCTTGAGCGGGACTCCGTGCTGGAGAGCGATGGAGACGGCGAGCGCGAAGCTGTCCATGAGGCCGGAGACGGTGGAACCTTCCTTGGCCATCTTGATGAAGAGTTCGCCGGGCTCTCCGTTGGGATAGAGGCCGACGGTGATGTAACCCTCGTGATCGGCGACCTTGAATTTGTGCGTGACCGACATGCGCTCTTCCTGCAAGCGATGACGGACGGCGCGCGGCGGAGCGTTGAGATCGTCGTCTGGCGACGGCGAGGGTGCCGTCGCAACCGCCGGCTGGGAGCCGGCGCTACTTTGTGCGGTTTTTGTACCGGCGGCGGACAAGGGCTGCGCTTTCTTGCAGCCGTCGCGATAGACGGCTACCGCTTTCAGGCCCTGCTTCCAGGCCTGAATGTAGGCGTCGGAGATATCTTCGACGGTGGCGTTCTCCGGGAGATTGACGGTTTTCGAAATGGCTCCGGAGATGAAGGGCTGAGCGGCAGCCATCATCTTGAGGTGACCCATGTAGTGAATGGAGCGCGTGCCTTTGGCCGGTTTGAAGGAGCAGTCGAAGACGGGCAGATGCTCGTCCTTGATGTGAGGCGCGCCTTCGATGGTGCCGGTGGCGTCCACGTAGGAGACGATGGCATCGGTTTGCTCGTGCGTGTATCCGAGCTTGAACAGGGCGCTGGGCACGGTGTTATTGACGATCTTGATCATGCCGCCGCCGACTAACTTTTTGTACTTAATGAGAGCTAAGTCGGGCTCGATGCCGGTGGTGTCGCAATCCATGAAGAAGCCGATGGTGCCGGTGGGCGCGAGGACGGTGACCTGACTGTTGCGGTAGCCGTGCTTTTCGCCATGGGATAGAGCTTCGTCCCAGGTTTGCTTGCTGGCAGCGACCAGATCTACGAGCTGTGCTGCCGCGGAGCTGAACTCCGCCTGGACAGGGCTGAGCCCCGTCCCCACACGAGCGCTGCCTATGTTATTTACCGACGCGCGGTGCATTCTTATTACATCCAGGAACGGCTCGCGGTTGAGATAGTAGCCGGGGCAGGCGGCTCCGGGCATGTTCTCGGAGTTAGTAACTCCGAGGCGGGTTTGGACGGTGCTGGTTGCGGGAGCGAGCGGCTCGCATTGCTCAGCGATGCGGCTGGATTGGAGATAGGCTTCTCCGCACATGATGGCGGTGACGCAGGCGGCGTAGTCGCGGCCGGCATCGGAGTCGTAGGGCAGCCCGGCAGCCATTAACAGCGCGCCTAAGTTGGCATAGCCGAGGCCCAGCGGGCGATAGTCGTGCGAATTGCGCCCGATCGTTTCCGTGGGATAACCGGCATTGTCGACCAAAATTTCCTGCGCGGTGATGATGACGTCGACAGCGTGGCGATAGGCCTCGATATCGAAGGTGCCGTTGGGCGCGAACTTCAGCAGGTTGAGGCTGGCCAGGTTGCAGGCGGAGTCGTCGAGGAACATGTATTCGGAACACGGGTTGGAGGCGTTGATGCGGGCGGTGTTTTTCGACGTGTGCCAGCGGTTGATGGTGGTGTCGTACTGCATGCCGGGATCGCCGCAATTCCAGGTGGCTTCGGAGATCTTCTGGAGCAGATCCTTGGCGGGATAGGTGTTGATGATGCGGCCATCGACGATCGAGCGGGTGGAAAAGTCGGTGTCGCGGATGACAGAGACCATGAAGTCATCGGTGACGCGGACGGAGTTATTCGCGTTCTGGAAGAAGATGGAGCTGTAGGCGTCGGAATCGGGATGGGAGCCGTCGTAACCCTGGGCGACCAGCGCGTGGGCTTTGGCTTCTTCTTTCTGCTTGCACTCGATGAAGTCGACGATATCGGGATGGTCGATGTTGAGGATGACCATCTTGGCGGCGCGGCGGGTCTTGCCTCCGGACTTGATGACGCCGGCGAAGGCGTCGAAACCTTTCATGAAGCTGAGCGGACCGCTGGCGGTGCCTCCGCCGGAAAGAGTTTCGGTGGAACTGCGCAGCGGAGAAAGATTGGTGCCGGTGCCGCTGCCCCACTTGAAGAGCATGCCTTCGGTCTTGGCCAGAGTGAGGATGGAGTCGAGCGAGTCTTTGACCGAATTGATGAAGCAGGCGGAGCACTGCGGGCGCGTGTAGCCGGTGACGCCGAATTCCACTTGCTGGGTGGCGGGGTTCCAATGCCAGTTGGTGGCGTCGGAGTTGGGCTCGATGCGGTCGCAACCCACGTTGAACCAGACGGGCGAATTGAAGGCCGCGTACTGGCGGATGAGGAGATAGACGAGTTCGTCGTGGAAGACGGCGGCATCGTCGGCCGAGCGGAAATATCCATCTTTCATGCCCCAGTCGCGGATGGTTTCGGCGACGCGGGCGACGAGCTGGCGGACGCCGGTTTCGCGCTCGCCGGTGCCCTGAAGGCCGTGGAGATATTTGCTGGCCACGATGTTGGTCGCGGTCATGGACCAGTCTTTGGGGACTTCGACGTTTTTCTGCTCGAAGATGGAGTTGCCCTGAGCGTCGGTGATCGAGGCTGTGCGCAGCTCCCATTCGACGTCGTTGTAGGAGGAGACGCCGGGCTTGGTGAAGAGGCGGCGGAAGGCGAGGCCGGGAGCCTTCTTCTTGTTGGTGGTGACGCTGCTGACGGGGGCCTGAGCTTTAAGCTGGTCTTTTCCCTGCACTGCTGAGTCCTTGACTTCGGGCATTTCCTTCTCCTAATTAGATGATGGCGGTAATGAATTGGGCTTGCATAAGTAAACAATTCCAAGTTTTCAAGGACCCGATGGAGACGGGTCTTCCCTTGAGGGACTTGATTCCCAACAAGGGCCTATAATCCGTGATTCCCAGGGGTCCGTTGCGGTCGCGCTTTATGGGGCGGGATCGCTTTCCAATTTCTGGCGGTAGCTGTGCTCGGGGAGCGCGGCGGGTGCGGCGGAGGGCTTCGTGGAGACGGTCGACTTCTCCAACACGCCAAACGCGGGCGCGTCAGTAACTTCAGGAGAGGTCGGCCGTGCTGCCAATGTCCTGGAAACGGCATCGGGGCAATCGATGCCATAGCGGGCTAACGAAGCGGCTACGATTTCGAACAAATCTTCCATCGGGCTCCTCACAGCTACCAGGAAACAGGATCTACAAAATCATGTTGCGGGAAGTCTGGCGGGGAAAACCTGGCCGGTTCGGAGCAGTTTTCACCGCACGACTCCTTGAATGAATCTCCCCCGAGGGGATTGCCCGGACTTGCCGGATCGGGCATCAGGCCAAGGGGGAAGTCACCGCTGCAACTCCATCCACTCAGGAGGGATGGTTTCCGTGAAGGAGCGGACGCAAGGTCACCTCAACTTTGAGTTCGCCCCTGGTTTTGGCCTTGGCCTCCTTAAAAGGGAGGTCTATGAAAATGCTCTTGGGATGCTTAACGTACTCCCACCGGTAGTACGTGTCAAGAAAAAATCACAATAGCTTGTGGCCCTGAAGTGCTAAGGGAACCGAATTGAGAACCCGCTTGCTGGCCCGGTGCCGCAAGGTCTGAATTTGCAATGACTTTGCGGCGTATCACGCCGGCACCCGGGCGCGATCTTCGTCAGAGCGCGGAGTCGCGGAGCGAGCGAGCCCAACCGAGACCGGCGGTTTTTGCACACTGGTGGTCGAGGGATCGATTGGCTCGGGCGCCAAGGGTACATAGATATCTTCAAAAAGAGCACGACTGGTGATTCGTCGGATACCACCGCAGGTTTCTACAACGTAGTCGCCAGACTGGCCGGAATGTTCGCGGCCGAAGGAATCGATGAAAGCGAGGGGCTCGGTGAGTTGACGGGCACGCACGAGAAAACGCGTGCGATAGATGTTCCAGGTACTTTTGTCATTCATGATTTTTCACCACTGAGCGGTTGTTGGTTGAGGACTTTTCATTTCTTGTGGGCGCTGAGTGGTGAAACTGTACGCGCAGAAGAAGTGGAGGTCAATACCACATGATTGGTGCAGCCGGTGGAATTCCGGGTCGGAAATAAAGAGCGTGCGCGGGGATGAGGATGAGATCAAATGTGAGCGTGAATCGTCATACGAGAAGCGGAGTTTGGGGAGAGGAGCGAAGTGGGTGGAGGGCGCTGGGATTCGTCAGGGCCGGAATTTGCACATGCGTTGCACAGGAAAGTCAGAAAGGCGGATTGCGGAAGGCTGTGAGCAAAGGCAAGAACAAAAGACAAAACCGATAACCACGGAGGGCACAGAGGGGCACTGAGGGGCAGCACAGAAGCATCGAGGGAGCTGGGTCCACGCTCCCCCTCGGCTTCGTGGCGATTGTGCTGGGAGCACTTAAAGCATCGGCAATCTTACTTTCTTGCTTCTTAAGTTACTCCTCAATTTCGCTACAGCACTGTTCGTTCCTCGGCGGCTACTTGGTTCCGGTGCAGCCTACGCCGTCGGTGATGCTGGTGAGGACGTTGCTCGCGGCCGTGATGGAGCGGCTATAGCAATAGCCGGTGGAATCGGCCCCGAAGTATTTTTGCGAACTCGACATGTTGGAATTGCCAGTGAAGTTTCCGCTGGAATCGAAGTTGAGGGTGTCGGTGGTGATGACGCGATTCTGAGCTTCGGCAAAGGTGGTGGCGATGCCGTTGCGGCGCGCGGCCTCGTCGGCTTCGAAGAACTGATTGCTGGTGGTGGTTTCAGCGGCGGAGCCATCCGGCGCGACCAGGTAGTTAATGTCGAGCACGAGCGGCCAGTCGTGATTGACGGTGGTAACGATCGTCGCCGTGGGATTCTTGGACGTGACTACGGAATGGACAGTGTTTCCCTGCTTGATGTTCTGCTCAAATTGGGTGTTGGTGGCCTTGAAATATTGGAGGTTGGAAAAGTTGATTTCCTGTTTCACGGTGGTGGTGATGAGGCCGTGAGAAGTGTTGGCGTAACCGGAAATTTCAAAGTTGTGAGTTGACTTGGTGCTGACCGTGCCCACGATGCTGCCGTCAGGTTTCGTGTTGAGGTTTTCGACGATGACCGGGTTGGGGACGGTGAGAGTGTTGGTGGTGACGGCTCCAGTGATTTGGGTGGAACCCTGATCCAGATAGAGCCGGAGCGCAGCGGTCGCAGAGAAGTAGTTGTCGGCGTTGAAGACACTAACGGCAATGGTGTGGGGATTGCCATCATCGAGGAGGGCGGCGAAAGGCGTGAGGTTGACCTGGTAAGGCTTGAAGTTCATGGTCTGGACGCCGGGGATGGGAATCCAGAGAAACGGATCGATGCCGCCGGTGAAGATCCATGGATAAATGGGGGCAACGCCGGCGGGAGTGCCGTCAATGGTGATTTCGGATTCGCGGAAGCCGGTGCTGCCGCAGTCGTTGAGTTCACCGGCAATGTCGTTGGGGACGCAGCTGTACCAGAATTCGTCGGTGCTCTGGCCCTGGGCGAAGACATCGAAGAAAATGCTCTCGATGTTGGTGGGTAAAGTGAGCGTCTGTTCGAGCAGTGTGGCCGGGTTGCCGAGACCGACAGTGCCGCCGGTTGATCCGCTGGAGAAACCAATCACCTGATCGGCGACGAAGGGCGCGGCCTGATTGGGCGGGAGCGGATAGAAATACAACGTCGCGGTGCCGTGGAGGAGACCGTTATAGGTCTTGTTGTAGAGGTTGAAAAGATCGACGGCGCCATCTTGTGGAACGGTGAAGATAGAGGAGTAGTCGGTAAGGTCGCGCTCCACGTGCCAGTGGCGGCCAAGGTTCGCGTCGGGTTCGGAGGTGGTGCCGAAATAAATGTTTGTGGGACCGATCCAGATGTTGGCGGTGCGATCATACTGGTTGCCCTCGGTGATGGAGAAATCGGCTTCGAGAACGACCTTTGCCCAAGGGGCGGCGCAACCGGCGGGCGGGGTGTAGGGGAAGGTCTGCGGCGTGAAATTATCGAATTTGAAGCCTTTGAAGAGGACTACTTTGCAAGGCGTTGTATTGGGATGGGGCACGGTTGGATCGGCGAAGGCGGTGTTGGAGGAGCCGATCTGAAGCTGAGCCGCAGCTAAGGTTGAGAGAAGCGCAAGGACGAAGGCGAACGCAGCAGATTTCCGGAAACGCGGGACCATAAAGAGACCCTCCTGTGTTGAAACGCGAGGTGCTGACGAGAGCGGCCGGTGGGACGAAAAGCCGCGATGGCAAAGGAGTTTAGCCGCGCGGGCGGGAGTGTGTCAAGGGGCGATGAGGGGTTGGGCGCGGGCTAATTCAGAGTTTCCACCACGGAGACACGGAGGCACGGAGGAAACCAACTGTTTGGCAAAACCCGAACGTGGCGGGTTTGCAGGTTAAAAGTTTTCCTCAGTGACTCCGTGGCGATGTGGTGGTAACAGAAACAATAAAGGAGAAACGGGGAGGCTGGGATGCTGATGTTCAGGGCGCGATTCAAGAAGGAGATAGTGGCGGAGTTTTTGCCGCCGACGCGAAAGCGGGACACAACACGCAAGCGAGAATCGAAGAAGGGGCGCGATTCGGCGACGAAAGAGAAAGTGATCGTGCTGTGCGATGGAATGCCTTCCATTCCGCGCAAGCAGCCGCTGGCGGAGTTTCTGGCGGCAAAGGGATATTGGGTGTTTTATCCGCGCTATCGCGGAGCGTGGGAAAGTGGAGGCGAGTTTCTGGAGCGGTCACCGCACTTGGACATTCTTGAGGTGATTGGCGGGCTGAAGAAGGAAATCCGCGAATTGGCGTTTGGCCAGAAATTTCGCGTGCGGGCGGATGAAATATTTGTGATTGGCGGGAGTTTTGGCGGGGCGGCGGCGATTCTTTGCTCGCTGGATAAGCGCGTGAAGAAGGTGATTGCGAATTGCCCGGTGGTGGATTGGGGAATTTTGCGGGAGTCGGAGAAGACGGAAACTTCGAATCCGAATTATGCGGCGTATATTCGCGCCGCGTTTGGGATGGGGTTTCGATTATCGGATCGGAACTGGAAGAAGCTTTACGGCGGAACTTTCTATAACCCTATCTATCATGCGAACGAAGTTATTCCATCGAAGGTCATGATGTTTCATGCGCAGGACGATCCTAGCGTGCCGTATAAGTCGGTGTTGAACTTTGCGAAGCGCACGGGCGTGAAGCTGAAGTTATTGCGGCGCGGCGGGCACTTGAGCACGGACATGATTGTGCGGAAGTATTGGGGGCAGATAGAGAAGTTCTTTGCAGACTGACCGGTCTTGCGCGGCTAACGAAAATAAGTACATCGGCGAGGAGTGCTGACGGGTGTGTTCGCGCCAGCCCTGCGAGGTTCGGTCTTCCAGTGCGGAGAAACTCGGGAGCGGCAGCGCGGGCGAGGGCGCCCGCGCCACATCAGCGGACGGGGTCCGCTTCTCCGACCACTACTTCTTTGAGGCTTGGTAACGCTTGTTGATTTCTTCCCAGTTCACTACATTCCACCATGCCTGTAGATACTCGGGACGGCGGTTGTTGTATTTGAGATAATAGGCGTGCTCCCAGACGTCGTTGCCGAAGATGGGATAGAGGCCTTGCGATATGGGGCTGTCTTGGTTAGGCGTCGATATAACTTTGACTTCGCCCTTGGAGTCGCCAGCCAGCCAGACCCATCCGCTGCCGAACTGGCCCGCGCCGGCGGCGTTGAACTTTTCCTGGAAAGTCTTGAAGTCGCCGAAAGTCTTCTTGATTACCTCGGCGATGGGGCC
Organism: uncultured Acidobacteriaceae bacterium; assembly: GCA_963791085.1. Classification (GTDB taxonomy): domain Bacteria; phylum Acidobacteriota; class Terriglobia; order Terriglobales; family Acidobacteriaceae; genus Acidiflorens. The sequence continues at coordinate 1,470,881 of CAWBQG010000002.1, forward strand.
GGAGGGATCGCCTCCACCATTGGGCTTCATGATCTGCCAGAACATGGTGTGGTTGACGTGGCCTCCGCCGTTGTTGCGGACTGCGCCGCGAATGTCTTCGGGAATGGCGTTGAGGTCGCGAAGGAGATCCTCGGCGGACTTTTTGTGCAGATCGGGATGCTTGTCGAGCGCGGCGTTCAGGTTCTTGACGTAGGCAGCGTGATGCATGTCGTGGTGCAGATGCATTGTCTTCTCGTCGATGGTGGGTTCGAGAGCCGTGTATGCGTACGGCAGGGGGGGTAGTTCATGCGCCATTTTCACTTCCTCCAAAACTTGTGCCATTTTCCTTTTCCTCCAAAGTGTTAAAGATGACGGGATGCGGTTGAAAGATTCATGGAGGGCGGGCGTGGTTGTCCCGGCGACCCCATATATTTGTAACACTTTGGCGCTCGATCGTCAGGCTGTGGTCTGACAAGTAAACCAGCAACGCTCTCTTCAATTATTCCTCCCGTCGTTATTCCTCATTCCTCCCATCTGGATTTCTTCCATCCCGCATTGTTTCTTTGGAATAAAAACGCCGGTCTTCGGTTCTGCATGGGTGTTGGGCTGAGTGCAAAACGAGAGCCTGATTCTGGGGGCAGATATGGCAGGAGAAAAGAAGGATCGCATCCTGATTGATCACAGCCACGATGGAATCGACCGCAGGGGATTCTTGAAATGCATGGCGTGGGCGGGGACGGGCGCGCTATGCGTGGTTGAAGGGGGAGTGCTGCAGTCGTTCGCGCTGAACGATCCTGCGGCAAAACATGCCAGGGGGCAACTGAGCTTTGTGCAGATCAGCGACAGCCATATGGGCTTCAACAAGCCGGCGAACCAGGACGTGGTGGCGACGCTGAAAGCGGCGGTGGACAAGATTAATGCCCTGCCCGAGGCTCCGGAATTCATGCTGCATACGGGGGACATCAGCCATCTGTCGAAGGCCGAGGAGTTCGACAACGTCGACCAGATCCTGAAGTCGGCGGCGGCGAAGGAAGTGTTTTTCGTTCCCGGCGAGCACGACGTGCTGGAGGAGGAGGGCGCGCAGTATCGGGAACGCTACGGCAAGAACACTAAGGGAGCGGGATGGTACAGCTTCGAAAAGAACGGAGTGCATTTTATCGGACTGGTGAATGTGATGAACCTGAAGGCGGGCGGACTGGGGTCGCTGGGCGCCGAACAACTGGAGTGGCTGAACGCTGACGTCAAACATCTTTCGCACAGCACGCCGATCATTGTTTTTGCGCACATTCCGCTGTGGACGATTTATCCGGATTGGGGGTGGGGCACGGACGATAGCGCGCAGGCGCTTGCTTCGCTGAAGAAGTTTGGGTCGGTGACGGTGTTGAATGGGCACATTCATCAGACGATGCAGAAGGTAGAAGGGAATGTGACATTTCATACGACATGCTCGACGGCGTTTCCGCAGCCGAAGCCGGGGGCGGCGGCGTCTCCGGGGCCGATGAAGGTTCCAGCCGAGCAACTGCGCGCGATGCTGGGATTGACTTCGGTAGAAGTGGTTCGGGGAAAGCGTTCGTTGGCGGTGACCGATTCCACCTTGGAGTAAGTAATTCTAAGTCACGGAAATTGTGAAAGGAGAAATAGCAATATGCGTAAATTATTGCGAGTTGCTGTGAGTGCCGCTCTTGCAGCGTTGTTCCTGGTCGCGGCCTCAGGACAATACAGAGCGTGGGCGGCGGAGGGCGCGGCTGCGGCCGGCACAGAAGTGAAGATCGATAACTTCAGCTTTACGCCACAGGCAATCACGGTGAAAGCCGGGACTACGATCACCTGGACTAACCATGATGACATACCGCACACGGTAGTCAGTGACGAGCAATTGTTTAAGTCCAAGGCGCTCGACACAGATGACAAGTTCTCGACCACTTTGACCAAGCCGGGGACTTACTCATATTTTTGCTCGATCCACCCCAAGATGACGGGAAAAGTGGTCGTTGAGTAGCCGGAGATCCTGTGCATCCGTTCGATCCCAAATCGGTTTTGCTGGCGAAGCATGCGCAGCACGTCGTGCTTGTGCATTTCCCGATTGCGCTGTTCCTCACGGGTGTCTTTTGCGACGTGTTGTCCCATTCGGGAAAGAGGACGGCGCTGAACTACCGAAGGCGCACAACAGGGGAATTCGACGAAGGTTGCGGCATTCGTGGCCCGGTTTACCGGCCAACCGGTTGGTGGAGTGGTCTGCCTTTCCCAGCAAGGCGGAGCTTTATAATTCCTAGTTGTTCGACTCGGGGCCCGGAGGGACTCTTGAAAGTTTTATTGCTGGAGAACATCAGCGGAGTTGCGGCTGCGCAGTTCGAGGAAGCGGGTTTTGAAGTCGAGTCGCTGAAGGGAGCGATGGACGAAGGCGAACTCGTCAGGAAAATACGCGGCGTCGCGATTCTGGGCGCGCGCTCGAAAACCCGGGTGACGGCGGCGGTGCTGGATGCGGCGCCGGAGTTGGTTTCGGTGGGGGCGTTTTGCATCGGCGTGGACAAGATTGATCGCGCGGCCGCGAGTGACCGGGGAATTGCGGTGTTCAACGATCCGCATTCGAACAGCCGGTCGGTGGCCGAACTGGCGATGGGGGAAACGATTCTCCTGATGCGGCGAACATTTGACGCGAGCATGAAGCTGCATGGCGGGGAGTGGAACAAGTCGGCGGCTGGATCGCACGAGGTGCGCGGGCTGACGCTGGGGATTGTGGGATACGGGAAGATCGGGTCGCAGGTGTCGGACCTGGCGGAAGCGATGGGCATGCGCGTCATTTTCCACGATGTGGCGCATGTGCTGGCGCGGGGGAATGCCCGGGCGGTGAGTTTTCGCGAACTGCTGGAATCGGCCGACGTGATCACGCTGCACGTGGATGGAAAAGCGCAGAATCAGGATCTGTTTGGCGAAGGAGAATTTCAGGCGATGAAAGAGGGCGCGTGCCTGATCAACATGAGCCGCGGAATGGTGGTGGATCATGAGGCGCTGGCGCGGCATTTGAAAAGCGGCAAGCTGGCGGGGGCGGCGATTGACGTGTTTCCAAAGGAACCGGAGTCGGGCGGGGCGTTTTCGAGTCCGTTGCAGGGACTGCCGAATGTGATTCTGACTCCGCATGTGGGCGGGAGTACGGAAGAAGCGCAGCAGAATATTGGGCAGTTTGTTTCGGCGAAGATGATTGACTACTTCCGCAGCGGAAATTCGCTGATGAGCGTGAACCTGCCGCTGTGCCACCTGGATTATGAGCCGGGCTCGCATCGGCTGATGCACATTCACCACAATGTGCCGGGAATTCTGCGCGCGATTAACGACATTCTGGCGGATCGCGGGATCAATATTGAGCGGCAGGTGCTGGATACGCGCGGGAATCTGGGATACGCGATCTATGACATCAATCAGGCTTGCGACGAGGTCTTGCTGGCGAAGCTGAGAAGCGTGCCGCATACGATTCGGGTGCGGGTGCCGGGGGTGGTGGGAGGGTAGAGGGCGGATGTGTCTGTCGGACAAATGGTAAGTATTTTTATTTTCAATAACATGGACAAATAAATATTTGCCTTGATTTATCATGGTCAGGAGCTAGGATAGAAATGGAATAGGGAGGTTGGGGACCCCATGCCAGGACCGACCAAGAAGTTTACTCCTGAGATTGATGCGAAGCTCTACGACGAGTTCGTTGCGGTTGCCGAGCAGAACGGGCAAACGAAACGGCATGTTCTCGAGGAGGCGCTGAAGTTCTATCTGCGCAATGTGGTTCCCTCCCAGCACCTTGTCCGTCCTGAGGTGATGAGCGCCTTCGAGCGGTCCGTGGACCGCAACCGAGGCCTGCTTGAGCGTCTCGCCAAGTAAATGGCGAAGTATCTGACGGTTGCCGAAGTCTATCTGATGCAGCACCAGTTGATCGAACGATTTGGCGGCCGACACGGTGTCATCAACAAGGGCGCGGTTGAGGCCGCCGTCTTCCGCCCCCAAATCGGCTACTACAATTCGCCCGAAGAAGAAGCGGCCGCGCTGATGGAGTCGCTGTGCAACAATCACGGCTTCGTCGACGGCAACAAGCGGATCGCGTCCACCGCCGCCGATGTCTTCCTCCGGATCAACGGCCTGGAACTGGAAGTCGATGGCGAATCTGGATACGATTTCATTTACGGCTCGATGGATCGGCACGAATTTCGCTATGCGCAAATCCTCGATTGGATCCGGCAACACGTCAAGCCCGTTGTTTAGCTCGTCGCCTCTGTTTCCTCACGTCACCTTCTCCACTCTCTTGTCCTGATCTTGCCCTCGCAGGTTAAACTAAAACCTCCAAATGACCTTCGTACGAACAATCTGCATTGCAATGGGACTGCTGGCGTTGGTCTTACTGGTCGCTACGCCGAATTTCGCCTGGTCGGATTCGGGAGCGCCGTTAGCCTTGCCAGCGAGCCCGCCTCTTTCCGTTGACCAGGTCGTGGACAACCTTGTGAGCAGGAATCAAGAGCGTGCAAAGGCCCTGCTGCACTCCGAGGCGACGCGGGTGTACCGCCTCATCTACCACGGGTTTCCAAGCGACCGGGAAGCCGAAATGACCGTGGACGCCACCTACAACAGCCCTGCGTCGAAAGAATTCAAGGTGGTTTCCGAGAGCGGGTCGAAGTTAATTCGCGATCGTGTGTTCAGGAAGCTCCTGGAAAGCGAGAAGGAGGCAGCCCAACCGGCCATGAGCGCGGCGACTCTGTTGAATCGCGATAATTACGACTTTGAACTGGTGGGCTACGAACCCTCGAAAACCGGCGGACAGTATGTGCTGCAGGTCGTCCCGAAGCAGAGGAGCAAGTACGTTTATCGCGGCAAGGTGTGGGTGGATGGAACCGACTTCGCCGTCGCCCGCATCGAAGCCGAGCCGGCCCAGAACCCATCGTTCTGGACGAAGAGGAGCGAAATTCACCACGAATACGAGAAGGTGGAAGCTTTCTGGCTGCCGGCGCGGAATGAATCGGTCAGCTACATCCGGCTGGGAGGACGCGCCACGCTGACGATCGAGTACAAAGATTATCGCGTCACCGATGCCCGCCAGACAGGCCCGGATTTGCCTGTGCAGCCAACGGGGAAGAGCGTACCTGTGAGCACTCCCTAAGGTTGGTCCCGCTCAGAACGCAGAATTCCCCAGGTGGATCTACTGGTCGTACATCTCGTAATGTGAGGAACATGGTTCCAGTTCGAGCAGGAAGTCCTTGTCGAAGTCGTAGTATTTCGCCACGCTGATGTCGTCTCCGGCAAAGGCGCGGACCGCGCCCTCGGATTCCCAGAAGGTGACCATCAGGAAATGCGCGGTATCGCCCTCGATACGGCGGAGCGCATAAGCTCCCTTGTTGCCCGGAGTCGAGCGGTAATCGGGGAGGGCGACGGTTCGCATCAGATTCAGGTATTCGTCGCTTTTGGTCGCCGGGGTCGCGCCATGCCAAATTCGAGTGATCATGTTGAAGGCCCTTCCGTGTCGTGGTGTCCAGAATACTTAGTTATCGCTGGCCGCGACTGCTATCCCCTGCGGTCAGTTAGTGCTGACTTCTCTTCTATCCCTTCGAGGCGGCGCGGCGCAGGCGATCCTGGACGGCTTCCCACTCGGGGGCGTTGGGAGGCAGGTCTACAGCGATCCAGTCGGCGTGGGCTTCGTCGGCTTGATGGAGCTTCTCGTAGAGAGCAGCTGCGTAATCGGCGGCGGCAGCTGGCATCTGAATGGTCTTGACGTCCGAGTGGCTGGGCGAACTGGTGTGCCGCAGGTAGATTCCCTTGCCCTGACCGGGCAACTTTCCATTGGACACCAACAATAAAGAGGTGCGCGGACTGTAGTGGCGCGCGTGCATTCCGGGCGATGGGTGGGCAGTGGACGCCTCTTCGGCGGAGGCAAGCGGGCTCGCGGAGTCGATGAGGCCAATCAGGGATTCGAGGTCCCGACGCGAAATGCCTCCGGGACGCAGCAGAACAGGGTTCGTGCCGGCCAGCGAGAGCACGGTGGATTCGATTCCTACTTCGCACGGCCCGCCATCCAGAATGTAATCAACGTCGTTGCCGAGGCTGCGTCGGACGTGCTCGGCGGTGGTCGGCGAGAGTTCGGTAAAGCGGTTGGCGCTGGGAGCGGCGAGGGGAACGCCGACGACGCGGATCAGGGCGAGCGCGACCGGGTGAGCGGGCATGCGCAAAGCGACGGTGGCGAGGCTGGCGGTGACGATGCGTGGGATCGCGGGCGCTGACATTGCTCCACTTGTCCTTAAGGGCAGGACTAGCGTCAACGGGCCGGGCCAGAAGCATTTTGTCAGAACGTCAGCGGCTTCGGGCCACGACGCGACTAACGGCTTCGCCATTTCGATGGATGCCACGTGCACGATCAGCGGGCTGGTGGGGGGACGGCGCTTGACGGCATAGATTCGGGCTACAGCGTCGGGGTCGAGAGCGTTGGCGCCTAATCCATAGACGGTTTCGGTCGGGAAGGCGACGAGACGGCCAGCGCGGAGGAGCGCGGCGGCGTGGTTGATCTCGTCAGGGGTGGGTGATTGGGGCACAGGATATTTTAGATTGGCCACGGCAGTTGCTGGCGGGTTGGAAGTAGGAAGATTGCAGAAGTAAAACCGAGAGCGAAAATCACGGAGGACACAGAGGGCACGGAGGAGATCGGGAGCCAAGCTCCGTCGACTCCACTCGGGATTTCGGCGCGCGGCGTGGATGCCGCGCAAACGCCTCAACTTCGACTGCGTGGCTGCTGCGCTTCGCACAGCAGCCAGATCGGGACGCAGTCCTACTTCTTTTCCTTCTTCTCCGGTTCATCAACTTGCAGGTTGTTCGTGACGGCAAAAACGCCGCTGACGCTGTTGGCCTGCGTGCCGGCAATCTGTTTGTCCATCTGGCGAGCGACTGCGCCTTCAAGGGTTACGCGGCCGTTGTTCACGATGATGTGAATCGGGGGCACGGCGCGAAGCCGGTATGGAGCGAGGACGCTGTTGCCGTAGATGGCGCGGTAGGTGGCGCGGCGGATGCGGTCGTCGCCGGGCGACGGGGGCAAGATTTCGATGTTATTGACGACTCTCTCGACACCTTCAATTTTCTTCACGGCGCTTTCGGCGTCGGACTTGAGCGAGGGGAGCGCGACCTGGCCCAGGAGGGTGACGGTGCCGTCGGGATCGACTTTGTAGGCGAGGTTGTCGAACACGCCGTAATACGGCAGCATGACGAGTTCGTGGCGGACTTCCTTGTAAATGCGAGCGAGACTTTTCTCGTCGAGCGGCTGGGCGCCTTGGGCGTGAGCGGCGGCTGCGGCGAGGAGAATGATGGAGCAGATCGTCATCGAGCAAATCATCGTCGAGCAAATCCGTGATAGCACCTGGGCTCTGGAAAGTGACTTGTTCATAGTGAATGACCTCACAGGGATTGGGATTCGGAAAACCACGGATGCGACTTCTGTGCAGTTTATTGAGACGCTTGAAAAATGCGCGGAGGTGCTTTTTCTTTTTGTATTCCGACAGCGGGGATGCTGTACGCGGCGAGGTTCGCGGGCAAAGGAGGGCGCGAACCTTCACCCATCATCTGAAGCGGGCTTGATTTGTCCCCCGAACCTGGGCACCAAGCTCGGTTTGGGCGGGCGGGGGCGCCCGCGCCGCACTGGCTCAGGCGGATTTGGGCCCGCGGCGGCGCTCGCGGAAGCCTTCTATCAATAGATAAAGGACGGGGATGAAAAACAGATTCAGGATCGTGCTCATGATCATGCCGCCGAAGACGGTGGTGCCGACGGAGTGGCGGCCGTTTTCGCCGGCACCGGTGGCGGTGACCAGGGGAACGACACCCAGGATGAATGCGAATGAGGTCATAAGGATGGGGCGGAGACGGATGCGGGCGGCTTCAACGGCGGCGTTGAGGATGGTCATGCCGCGCTCGCGGAGCTGCTCGGCGAATTCGACGATCAGGATGGCGTTTTTCGAGGCGAGACCGACCAGCATGACGAGTCCGACCTGGCAGTAGACATCGTTTTCGAGGCCGCGAATCCACTGGGCAGAAAGTGCACCGAGGAGAGCCATGGGAACGGCCAGCATAATGATGAAGGGAAGGACAAAACTTTCGTATTGCGCGGAGAGCGTGAGATAGACGACCAGGGTTCCGAGGCCAAAAAGGATGAGAGTGGTCGATCCCGAGGCCAACTCTTCGAGCGAAATTCCCGACCATTCGTAGGTGTAGCCCTGGGGCAAAGTTTTTGTCGAGAGTTGTTGCATGGCGCCGATGGCTTGGCCGGAGCTGAAGCCGGGCGCCGCGGAGCCATCGATTTCCGAAGAGCGGAAAAGGTTGTAGTGGTTGATGACCTGGGGCGCAGTGCTCTGGGTGATGGTGACGAGATTCTGGAGCGGAATCATGGCTCCGGAATCGGAGCGGACGTAATACTGACCGATATCGTGCGGGTGGGATCGGAATTGTTTGTCGGCCTGCACGTAGACGCGGTAGGAACGGTTGTTGAAATCAAAGTCGTTGATGTAGGACGAACCCATATAGACGCTGAGCGTGTCGGTGATCTGGCTGAGCGGGATGTGGAGGCTCTTGGCTTTTTCGCGATCGATGGTCACGACAAACTGCGGATCATTTGCGGTGTAGGTGCTGAACAATCCAGTGAGATCTTTTTGCGCACGCTCGCCAGAGGCGCGGATCAGGTCGTGGGTGGTTTTGTCGAGATCCTGCAGGGTGTGGCTGCCCTGATCGAGGAGTTCGAATTGAAATCCGCCGAACTGACCGAGACCTTGCACAGCGGGGGGCTCGAAGGGAATGACGATAGCTCCAGAGATCCCGAATAGCGGGCCGCGCAGGCGGTTGATGATGGCCTTAGCGGTGTGCTCTTCGCCTTTGCGTTTCTCATAGGGCTGGAGGGGCAGGAAAACGAGGCCGGCGTTGGGGGTCGCGCCTCCGAAGCTGAAGCCGGCGACGGAGAAAGTGCCACGGACTTCCGGGATGTTTTTCGTGATGGCGGAAATCTGCCTGCCGATGTCGCGCGTGTATTCGAGTGAGGCGCCGGTGGGAGCCTGGATGGCGACGATGAGGTATCCCTGATCTTCGTTGGGTACGAAGCCCTGGGGCACCCGGCGAAAGACCAAGTAGGCACAAACGAGTCCGGCGGCGAACAGAATGAGAGCGAGAACTTCATAACGGAGGAATGCACGCAGGGCGCGGACATAGCCGTTGGTGACAGCGGAAACCACGCGATCGAAGCGCTTGAAGAGCCAATTTTTCTCGCCGTGCTGGCGGCCGAGCAGAAGCGCGGAGAGCGCGGGCGTCAGGGTCAGCGCGTTGAAAGCCGAAATGGCAATGGAAAAGGCGATGGTCAACGCGAATTGGCGGAAGAGAATTCCGGTGGTCCCCGGGAAGAATGCGACCGGCACAAAAACCGCGACCAGCACAAGCGAAGTTGCGATGACAGCGCCGGTGACTTCTTTCATGGCGTCAGACGCCGCCTTGAGCGGGCTCTGCTCGCCTTCCTGGAGGTGACGCTCAATGTTCTCGATCACGACGATGGCGTCATCCACGACCAGACCCGTGGCCAGCGTCACGCCGAACAGCGTCAGAGTGTTAATGGAGAAGCCGAGCAGCTTGACGAAAGCGAACGTGCCGATGAGCGAGACCGGGATGGTGACCGCGGGAATGATGGTGGACCGCCAGTCCTCGAGGAAAACGAAGATGACGAGAATGACGAGGGTGATGGCGGTGCCGAGGGTGGTGACGACGTCGCGAATGGATTCGCCGACGGCGTCGGTGGTATCGAAGGCGATCTCATACTTCATGCCGGGCGGGAAGCGCCTGGAAAGGCGATCAAGCTCAGCGACGCACCGCTGGTGGACGTCGAGGGCGTTGGCGGTGGAGAGCTGGGTGACGGCGATGCCGACAGCTTCGCGTCCGTTGTAATCGAGGTCGTTGGTATAGTCTTCAGCGCCGAGTTCGGCGCGGCCGACGTCTCTGAGGCGGACGAGAGTGCCATCGGAATTGCTCTTGAGGATGATGTCTTCGAACTGAGCAGGTTCGGAAAGGCGGCCAACGGCGCGGACGCTGATCTGAAACTGCTGGCCGGGGATGGAAGGCTGTGCGCCGACTTGTCCTGCGGAGATTTCGACGTTTTGCTCCTGGAGCGCGTTGACGACATCGTCGGCGGTAAGGGAGCGGCCGGCCATACGGACGGGATCGAGCCAGAGGCGCATGGAATACTTGCGCTCGCCGAAAATGATCACGTCAGCAACACCGGGAACACGCTTCAGGCTGTCGCGAACATAGACATCGAGGTAATTGCTGATGAAGAGGGGGGTGTAGCGGCCATCGGGCGAAAAGACGGCTCCGCCGAAGACGAAGTTTTGCGAGGTCTTTTCGACGGTAATTCCGATTTGCTTGACGGCGGCGGGGAGGCGTCCGGAGGCGGTGTTGACGCGGTTTTCGATATCGACAGTGGCTAGATCGGGGTTGCGGATGAGATCGAATGTGGCGGTGATGGTGCTGACGCCGTCGTTGGTGCTGGAGGACGTGATGTACTTCATGCCTTCGGCGCCATTGATCTGCTGCTCGAGAGGCGTGGTGACGGCGGATTCGACGGTCTGGGAGCTGGCTCCGGTATAAACGGCGGTGACACCGACCTGCGGAGGCGCGAGATCGGGAAACTGCGCAATGGGCAACGTGGGAATGCAAGCAGCGCCCGCAAGAATGATGAGGAGGGCGCAGACCGTGGAGAAGACCGGACGGTGAATAAAGAAATCAACCATAGAAGAAACAGTTGCCAGTTCTCAGTTGCCGGTTCCTAGTGCTCGGTGCTTCGCGCTTGCTGGTGATGTCAGCCAGAGCCGATTTCGGGAACGTCTTCTGGGCTTTGTTAGCTGGTACTTTCCTGCGGAACAACTGGCACGCCATCGACGAGAAATTGGGTGCCCGAAACAACGACCTTGTCTCCCGGTCTGATACCGTTGAGCACGACGTAATCATTGGCGACAATTTGGCCGATCTCGAGCGGCTTTTGGTGAACCACATATCCGCCCTTTTGATCGGGCTCGGCGACGAAAGCGAAATAGAGGCCGCCAATGCGCGAGACCGCGACCACGGGCACGACCGGCTTCTCCAGAGTCCCCCACACGACCCGGGCGCGGATGAACTGAGCCGTGCGCAGAGAGTCGTTTGAATTGGCGATCTGAGCCTTGGCGAGCACCGTCTGCGTCGAATTGTCGACCTGCGGCGAGATGAACGTAATGCGGCTCGATGCCAGCAGATTTCCGGAGCCGTCGACGATCTCAACGGGCAGATTCACCTTGAGCTGGGCGGACTTTTCGATCGGAATGTAGACATAAGCTTCGAGGGTGCCGGGGCGGTCGACGGTTGTGAGTTGAGTGGTGGTCACGACGCGGTCGCCGACGCGAACCGGAACATCTCCCACAATGCCCGCGCGGGGAGCGACTACCTGATAGTAGTGCAACTGGACCTGCTGCTCGTTGACCTGCGCGTCGAGAGAATGAAGCTGGGCCTGGGCCGCATCGAGAGTGGCGCGGGCCTGATCGAGATCCTGCTTGCTGACGACGCCGGCATTGGCCAGGCCGCTGACGCGATCGTAGTTCTGCTGGGCCCAGGTGACCTGAGCAACCTGGGCAGTTCGGGCGTCCTCCTGACTCTTGACCGTAGCCTGCTGCTTGGAAGGGTCGATCTGCATGAGAGGAGCGCCGTTGGCAACGCGGTCGCCGGAGTGGACGAAAATCCGTGTGATGATGCCTTCGACTTGCGGCATCACGACGGCGGAGTCGCGGGACTTCAAGGTGGCGACGTATTCGGTGGCGTCCTCCACTTTCTGAAGGTTCGCCGTGTGGACTTTCACGGGCATAGCCGGCGGATCGCCGGCGGCTTTGGCTGCTTTGTCGCTGCCGCAGGCGGCGGTGAGCAGGAGCATGCCGAGGAGCGCGCAGGGCAGAGCGAGCGCCGCAGAGAATCGAGACATATTGCCGTTCGTAGCGACCTTCAATCGCAAGGACAAAAAACTCCCTTTTCAGTTTTGGCGGTCGGCCAGATCGTCGTCTGGATGACCCACCCCTCAATTTTAGATCACCTAATAGATTCCCGCCGAGGTGTGGAGGCTCCGAAGAATTTCGGGTAATAGAGCAGGTCTGCTAGATTTGTTTTGTTATGAAACCGATCCGAAGTTTTGCCAGCGACAATAATGCGATTGTTCACCCCGAAGTGCTGGAGGCAATCCGGCGGGCGAACGAAGGGCATGTGGTGGGTTATGGGGATGATTCGTATACGCAATCGGCGATAGCGAAATTCCGTGAGCATTTTGGAGCCGATGTTGCGGTCTTTTTTGTATTCAACGGGACGGCGGCGAATGTGCTGAGCTTGCAGGCGCTCACGCATCCCTACCATGCCGTGCTGTGCCCGGAGCTGTCTCATATTTATACGGATGAATGTGGAGCACCCGAAAAGTTCACGGGGTGCAAGCTGATTCCGCTGCCGGCACCGGAGGGGAAGCTGACGGTCGAAACGGCGGCGACGGCTTATCACGGGATCGGAGACCAGCATCACGTGCAGCCGCGCGTGATTTCGATCACGCAGTCGACCGAGATGGGAACAGTCTACAAGGCCGCCGAGATCGAAGCGCTGGCGCGATTTGCACATGAGCGGAACATGTTTCTGCATATGGATGGAGCGCGGATTTCGAATGCAGCTGCGGCGCAGGGGCTAACCTTGCGAAAGGCGACGCGCGATCTGGGCGTCGATGTGCTGTCGTTCGGCGGAACGAAAAACGGCCTGATGGGAGTGGAAGCGGTGGTGTTCTTTCGTCGGGAACTGGCGCAGGAGTTTTTGTTTGTGCGCAAGCAGGGAATGCAGCTGGCATCGAAAATGCGATTCCTGGCCGTGCAGATGGAAGCGCTCCTGACGAGTGATCTGTGGAAGAGAAACGCGGAACATGCGAACCGCATGGCGCGGCTGCTGGAGCAGGAAGTGAAGAAGATTCCGCGAGTCCGAATCGTGTACCCGGTGGAGGCAAATGGGGTGTTTGCGCAGATTCCACGGGCGGCGATTGCGAAGGTTCAGGAACGATATTTCTTTTATGTATGGAGCGAAGAAGAAGCCGTAGTGAGGTGGATGTGCTCGTTCGACACAACAGACGAAGATGTGCGCCAGTTTGCGGGATTTGTGAGGGAAGTTGTGGAGAAGGCGCCGAGCTAGTGGAGGTGAACATGTCCACCCGGGGCTGCACCGCCGGGGTAGCGACGGCAGACCCTTTGGGGGAAGCCGTCAACGAGGGCCCCCGCGATATCTCTTCAGAACTCCGGCGCCCCTCGGGGTTATTTCTTGCGGGCGCGAACTTTGGCCCAGCGCGCTTTTTGAGCTGCGGCAATGCGCTTGCGGCCGGCAGCGGAAATTTTGTGCTTCACGCGGACTTTTGCAGGCGCCGCCTGCATATAGACTTTGCCGAAGGCTGAGAGGGCAGCGGTTATGCGATGCAGTTCGTTTTCGAGCCGGGCGCGTTCTTGTTGGAGTTGAGTGACTACAGAGTGCACTAATGTCTTTGGCATAAGTCAGTATTCTAGCACTCAAACGTCGAAAGCGGTGCTGGGTCCACAGGAAATAAAATACTGTGGGGCGACTTACCCGGAAACTCTCTGGAGCCGATATAGTCGAAAACGGCCGTGCACGCGGCGTGGAGCGGACAGCTCTCAGACAAATGAGTTCCATGAGAATTGTTTTGTGTGATCGAGCAGCAATGCTGAAGGAAATTTGCGTGGGCGTGCTCTTGCTCGGGCTTAGTGGAGTCTTAGTCGGGCAATCGACACCTCAGGGCCTGGCCACAACTGCACCGAAAAAGCCGGATATCCTGCGCAAATTTCCGCTCACGAAGTTTTATGACACTCCGACCCCTTTGCCCGCCGGGAAACCCGGAGACCTGATTCGCTCGGCGCCATTCGAACAATATGCGCTGTCTTCAGGCGTGGAGGCCGTGAGGATTCTGTATTACTCGCGTTCGGGCAGCGGGGAGTTGGTCGCGGCCTCGGGCGTAGTTCTGTTTCCCGATGGAAAACCACCGACTGGAGGGTGGCCCGTGATTGCGTGGGCGCACAATTTGAGCGGAGTGGCTCGTTCGTGCGCTCCATCCCTGGCCCGAAATCTGCTCCATGGGCCATTTCTTTCGATGTATGTAAACCTCGGCTATGCAGTGGTGGCGACCGACTATACAGGGCTGGGCACAAATTTCAGAAATGCCTTTGCAGATGCGCAATCGAACGCGCTGGACGTGATGTATTCGGTTCCGGCGGCCCGCAGCGCCGTGCCGGGGCTTGGGCCGCGATGGATCGCGATGGGGACGGGCGAAGGGGCCATGGCCGTCGTCAGTGCGGCGGAACTGGAACATCAGAACCCGGATGCGAACTATCTGGGAAGCGTTGCAATTTCGCGGGTGACGGATCTCGATGATCTGTTCGCTCCGACGGGCAACGAGTCGCACGAACTGCCGCTGCTTTTGGCATATGGCGTAAAGACCGCATTCCCGAAATTCGAAGCGAAGGACATTTTGACCAATCTGGCGCTGCCGCTGTATGCGCAGGTGGGGGACGCGTGCGGCGTGCCGGATGCAGAAAAGGTTCCGGTGGCAGGGATGCTGAAGGCACAGTGGGAGAGTAACAAGTTCGTGCAGGGCTATTTCGGCCGGAATCGGCTTGGCATGGTGCCTGCAAACGGTCCGCTGCTCGTGATCGGCAGCGAGGGCGACTCGTTGATCATCGCCACTACCAAGGTTGTGGCGCGGTTATGCCGGCAGGGAGATCGGGTTCTATTTAATCGGTATGCGGAATACGATCCCGGCAAAGTGATCGGTGATTCGGCGAGGGACCAGATATCCTGGATTCAAGACAGGTTTGCCGGGCGAGTCCCGCGGAGTAACTGTTCGGCGCAGCCTTAGATTCTTACCGCTCCTTACCAGTCGAGTTGGGAGTGATCGTCCTCCATCCGCCGGATCTGGTTGCGCTTGCGGTGCACAATGAAGAGCATGCCGACGGATGCAAAAGTTGGGGGGAGGACAAGAATCAGAATTCCGCTCCGCAACGCCTGGATCATTCTTGCGCCGGCAGACGAAGCCTGCGTGTAGCAAAGAGCGCAGCTTTGGCTGAAAGCGGGCGCGGCAATCAGCAGCAAGAGCAGTATGCCGAGTGCGCGTCCTCGGAACCTGAGTGGATTCTTCATGTTATTAGTGACCCTTAGTTCAAGTTATCGCGACCAGGGAGCGCCATGCACGATCCGGAAGCTGTCAGTCCAGCCGTATTGCATTGCCAGCAGCGCGAAGACGGCGAAGATAACGACGAACCAAAGCAGCCCGCGGTTCTCCGAAAGGTGCATGAAAAACAAAAGTCCCAGAGCGGCCTCGATGCAGGCCACGATCAGCATCCAGACAAACATCGTGGATCCGTCCAGATTCTGATAGGCGATCACGAACTGGATGGCGGCCAGGATCAAGATGCAAACGTAAACGACGATGTCTTTTCCAAGTCCAGCTTTTGTGTCGGCGGTTGTCATTCCATTTGCTCCGGCGTTTGAGGTCAGTGCGACAGATTCAACAAATAGACCAGCGGGACTACGAACATCCAGACCAGGTCCACAAAGTGCCAGTAGAGGCCGAGGATTTCGATGTCATCGGCTTTGTAGCGGCCGCCTTTGTAGCGAAGCCCTACGACGATCAGGGCGATGACGCCGCCCGTAACGTGGGTGAGGTGCAGGCCGGTGATGCTGAAAAACGACGCGCCAAACAGACCGGAGCCCCAGGGGTTTTTGAACAGAGTCATCCCTTCGTCGATCAGGGCCATCCACTCGCGAATGTGCAGCAGGGCAAAGACGATGCCCAGAGCTGCGGTGATGAGAGTCCAGCGGAGCGCGCCATCTTTGTCGCCGACCTTGGCCGAGCGAACGCCGAACAGCATCGTCAAACTGCTGGTGACGAGGATGAACGTCATGATGGCGACGTTTGTGATGCTGTGGAACGGCCGCGGCCAGTTGGGAGTGGCGTTGCGTGTAAAGCCGTAGGCTACCAGACAGGCGGCAAAGGTCGCGGTATCAGCGATGATAAACAGCCACATCGCCATCTTCTTTGCGGGAACGGAAAAGGCCGGCTTTTCCATCAAACCCGGGGCATGCCCCCCCATGGTGATTTCAGCTTCGCTCACGGCGCCTCCTGGTTAGTGCAGGTTGTTAGATTTTGATCCACAGCAAACACAGCAGGTAAATCCAAAGCACGTCCATGAAGTGCCAGTAATACGCAGTCGCATCGAGCGTGCTTTTCTTAAGGACCGAACGACTGAGCTTGCTTATTACGTGGACCAATCCGCCCAGGCCGCCAAGAACGTGAATGGCGTGCACGGCCGTGAGTAAGTAGAAAAACGAACTGTTGGGATTGGTGGCTAGATAGATGCCTTGCGAACGCAGTTGCATCCAGGCGATGTATTGTCCGGCCACAAAAAGCAAGCCAAGGCCGAGGCTGATGTAGAGCCAGCGGCCGGGATGCGAGATCGATTTCGCCAGCGGACCCATGTAGGCGCCGACTTCGCGGCGTCCAAATTCCAGGGCAATACTGCTGGCGATCAGCACGACGGTGTTCAAGTAGAGAATCGGCGGCAAGGTCAAATGCTGCCAATCCAACGCCGATCCCTGGCGGACGAACAGGGCGCTGGTGAACGCCAGGAAAGTCATGGTGATGGAAAACAGAAATACCCAGATGCCGGTCGAAGCTGGCGGCGGGGCGTAGTCTTTTACAGCGGGCAGACGGCCATCGGCGGGCGGCATGCCGTGGCCGCCGCCTCCGTTGCCGGAACTCGGCCTGCGTTCATCGATCTTCGATGAGTCAATCTTGGGCGGTTGAAGCGTGGTTGCCATAATGCAAACTTCTTCCTTGGGGTTCGACTACTCCTCGTCGGGTCCGTTGACCTTTTCCGGCGAGGTCTGCATGACATAATCCCCCGCCGATCCTTCCACGCCATATTGGTAGGGATCGTGGAAAACCACCGGGAGCTTGTCGCCAAAGTTGTTGTGAGGCGGAGGGGTGGTTGGCGTGCTCCACTCCAAAGAAGTGGCCTCCCACGGGTTATCGGTCGCGGGCTTACCCCAGAAGCGGCTGTGGATCAGGTTGTACAGAAAGATGAACTGTACGGCCCCGGTAAAGAGTGCGGCAATAGTGATGAACTGATGGACTGGAATCAGGGGCTTCATGTAGTCATCCACAAATGCCTGATAGCGGCGCACGTTGCCGGCCAGTCCCAGATAGTGGAAGGGCATGAAGATGGCATAAGTTCCCACAAAGCTGAGCCAGAAGTGAGCCTTGCCGAGAGTTTCATTCATCATGCGGCCGAACATCTTGGGGAACCAGAAATAGGTTCCGGAAAAGATACCGAACATAGCCGCCACGCCCATGACCATGTGGAAGTGTCCTACAACGAAGTAAGTCGCGTGCAACATGATGTCGACCGAGGGCTGGGCGAGGAAGAAGCCGCTAACTCCGCCGCTGATGAACATTGAGATAAAGCCCAGGGCGAACAGAGAGGCCGAGTTAATGCGGAGCTTGGCTCCGTAGAGACTGCCGAGCCACATGAGCACGATGATGGTCGACGGGATGGTAATAACCAGCGTGGGGAAGGAGAACGCCAGCGAGGAAACAGGATTCATCCCGCTGACGAACATGTGATGGCCGTAGACGACATAGCTGAGAACAGCCAGCGCGCCCATCGAATAAATTAGCACGCGATGGCTCAGCATGGGCTTGCGCATGTTGGTGATGAGAACGTGCGAAACGATGCCCATCCCGGGAACGATGGCGATGTAAACCTCCGGATGTCCAAAAAACCAGAACAAATGCTGCCACAACAGCGTTGAGCCGCCGGAGTGAGGCTGCAGTTGATCGTTGATAACCGTGTTCGAGGGCACGAAGAAGCTGGTTCCGGCGACGTGATCGAGAATCAGAAGAATGCAGGCCGGCATGAGGACGGCGAATGCCGTCAGGCCCATGCAAGAGGTGATAAACCACGACCAGGCACTCAGCGGCAAACGCCACAGGCTCATGCCGCGGGTGCGCATATCGAGCGTGGTGGTAATGAAGTTCAACGAGCCGAGCAACTGGCCAACGCAGAAAAGGCCGATGGAGATGGCCCACAGAACAACGCCCGTGCCTTCGCCGGGGCCACCAACGGCGCCGACGGCGCTGAGCGGAGCGTATTGAGTCCAGCCGCCGAGCGTCGGCCCGTCGCTTACGAAGAACGATGAGACCAGCGCCAGGAAGGCGGCGAACGTGACCCAGAACGACATCATGTTGAAATGCGGGAAGGGCATGTCTTCCGCCCCCACCTGGATCGGCAGAAAGTAGTTGCCGAAGGCGGCGAAGGGAGCGGTAGTGAGCACGAAGAAGACCATGATGGTGGCGTGCATGGTCATCAACTGGAGGTAGTACTCCGGCGTCATGACGTTGCCGGGCGCTCCATTGGCGGACAGGAAGTGCAACCCGGGGATAGCGTAGTTGGTCCATCCGAGGTGGATGCGCATCAGCCAGGAGAGGAACATTCCGATCAGGACCGCGGCGAGGGCCAGCCCGTAATACTGCTTGCCGATGACTTTGTGGTCGAGGCTGAAGATGTACTTCCGGATGAAGCCCGTCGGGGGCGCGTGGTGCGCTACATTTGCGTGCGCTGACGTATCGTGCATCGGTTCACCTCAAGAGATATCCTCGCCAAAGCGGGCGAGGGCTCTGCACTTAGACTGCACTTACTGCAAGGCCGCTTGCTTCTTCAGCCATTCGTCATAATCCGCCTGGGATAAAACACTCAAGTACGCCTTCATGTTGTAATGCCCCAGGCCACACAACTGGGTACATACAATCTCGTATCTTCCGATCTGGGTCGCGGTGAAATGCAAGGTCAGGTCAAGACCGGGAACGAAGTCCTGCTGTACGCGCAATTCGGGCACAAAAAACGAGTGGCCGACGTCTTTGGAGCGCATGAGGAGATGGACTTCCCGGTTGACAGGAATGGCCATTTCCGCGGTGACGATATCGTCTTTGGCGTCGGGGTCATGATCGACATCGAGGCCATAGAAATTCTGATTGCCTTCGCTGATCATGTCGGGATGAATGGTGCCGAAAGTTCCATCGGGGCCGGGATAGCGAAAATAGAAAGCGAACTGACCGGCCTGTACCTGAACGGGGATGGCATTGGCGGCGGGCGGGGTGAGATAGATGGTAGCCCAGGCCTTGACGCCGAAAACGCCGAGCGCCAGGACCTCCGTGCCGACGAGCAGGAACGCCGCCCAGACCATACCCTTTGCGCCACCGGGCAGATTCTTGACCTTCTCGCCCGGACGGTTGCCGGAGAATCGCCATATAAACAGAGCAAGAATGATTTGCGAAGCGAGGAAGGAGATTCCAGCTTCCGCCATGGTTTCCGACGTCTGATCGTCGATTGGCGCGCCGTGGGTGGAGATATCGGGCGCGAGCCACCAAGTGTGACGGACGATGGGGACCGCGGAAGCGATTGCGATCACGATGATGGTTACTGCGAAAAATTTCGCCATGTTGCCCTCGGGTTCTGATCCGCTGAACTTTCAAAAGATCGCAATTACTTTTCGAGACGGATGTGGTGCTATCCGGATGAAGTGGGAGAAAATGCCACAGCTCAGAGCGGCCGCATCAGGCGGCGAAGGACTTCAGGGCGCTCGCCTCGTCCCTCTGAATGTCGAAAACCGTTACCAGCCGCGTCATCTCCAGCAGATCGTGCACTCTCTTGCTCAGGCTTGCGAGCTTGAGTTCGCCGCCCTGATTCCGAAGCGACGCGTGCGTTCGAACCAACTCTCCGACGCCGGAGCTGTCGATATAGTGCACTTCCGCCAGGTTCAGGACGATTCTCTTTGTTCCTTTTGCGGCGAGGTCGCGCACAATCTCGCGGAGCAGAATGTTTCCTTCGCCCACGGTGATCCTGCCGCTGACGTCGAGGACGATGATGTCTCCGAACTGGCGGGACTTGGTCTGCATTTTGACAGGCGTTTTGCCTTGCATGCCGATGCCCAGGCGGTCGAGTATCGCGCACGCTGAACTAGCGATCTGCGGCGATTCCGTGCGAACGACGATAAGTGAACGCTTTTCTTTGAGGACCTCACGGAAGAAAGACACGTCGTCAGGGCTTTTTTCATGACTGGCGGGCTGAGGAGTTCCGGGGTCATCTTGCGAGGCTAATTTTCCAACTCCGGCGCCCGCACCGGCTCCGGCAAGTCCCAGGAGTGCGGCTGCACCAAAACCCAACGCGAACACGGTTCCGACGCCCGGCAGAAGCAAAGTGGCGGCCACAACTCCGGCCGACATGCCGGCCGCGCCTCCCAGGAAACCTCCAACGGTTGCGCCGAATTCCTTGGAGACCGTCTTCGCCTCGCTTTCAGAACGAGTGAGATAAACGATCGCTTCTTCTGGCACACCTTGCGCGCGCAGTTCCCTGAAAGCTTCCTCAGCGTGATGACGTCCAGAAAATACTCCGATTGCAGTTTCCATAAACCCTCGTTGATGGGCGACGGTTTGAGCCGTCGCCCGAGAGAACGCTTCAGCTTGTTACTTTGCCTTGAAAGTAAAATCTGCCTTGGCCGCAGCTCCGCCAGCCACAGTAACTTTGGCGGTCTGAGTTCCGTATTCCTCTTGCCATGCGGTTACGGTGTATGAGCCCGCCGGCACATTCTTGATGGTGAAATTGCCGCTCTCATCGGTGATCGCGTAGGGTCCCTTCACAACGACGTGCCAACCGTGCATCCATGGATGAATGTTGCACTTCACCGGGATCGCGATTTCCTCCGCCTTCCAACTGGCCTCGATCGGCGGAGCGCCCGGCGGCTGAGATTTGTTCCAGCCAATGTTGCCCGTGCCAGCGGCGGGCAAGGGGTGGATATTGTGAGTGGTCTGATCGGCGGTTACGACCTTGAATTTCTGATTGACGTCAAGGGGCATGACGTGGGGCGTATACATGCAACCCTTCTGATCGAAGGTGGGCTCCTCCGATGGCACCGCGCCGGCCGCTCCCGCACTCAGGCCCTCGGAGATATAGAGCACGACGTTTTGAAGGCCACCGTTCGCGCCCACCATCACGTTTTCCAGCGTGGCGGGTTTGTCTTTGTGCTGCTGCGCGCAAACAGGGTCCTTTGACATGTCGATCCCCTTCATATGAGGGGCAGTTCCGTTGAGCTTGACGGTGCCGGTGATGGAGCCTTCACCGGCAGCCTTGACCCGCTGGCCGACCACTGCGAGAACCACGACCGCGACAACGAGGGCCGATAGTACTGGGAGAGGGCGCTTGTACCAAGTCTTCATTGAATGTCTCCTGACACTATTTTTGATTCCTCCTTATTGCGAAGGAGGTGGTGCATTGGGATTGATCGGCTTCAAGTTCAGACCCCTGGCAAGTTCTTTTGCCTTGGTGTGAAAGGGCTGAAGGGTCCGCAGGAAAAATACGAGATCCCAGGCTTCGTCCGGCTTGATATTGTCGGAGAACGAAGGCATTGGAGTACCGTCGAGGCCGGTCATAAAAATCTTGTAGAGATCGGCGTCGGTAGTTCCACATTTGAAGCGGCCGCCCTCAGCGAAGTTGTAGGGCAGGATCGTGCGGCCGAGATCGTCTTGCAAAGTGGAAGCCGAGGGACCGTTGGCCCTGCCTTCCACGCCGTGACATTTCCAGCATTGCACGCGATTGAAAACGTCCTGGCCGGCTTTGATGCGCTCGGCGGTAACTTCGGGCTCGGCCGGAATCACGATAGGCTCGCCCGGCTTCTCGGTTTGCCAGCGCGGAGAATAGTGTTTGATCCAAGCCACCAGATCTGCCCGCATCTGGGCGGGAAATGTGTTCCACGGGGGCATGTTCGAGCGATCAAGACCGCGCGCGATGGTGTCGAAAAGATCCTGATCGGTGGGCAGAGTACCTGTGGGCGTGGAACGGCATTTAAATACGCCCAAGGTGAAATCGCGGGGTTTGGGATCGAGCCACTGCGCGCTTTCACCGTTGCCGTCTCCAAGTTCACCGTGACAAACCATGCAATAGCGGCGGTACGGTTCGGTTGCGGCGTGAACGTCACCGGTGAGCTTTCCGATATGGCTGCTGGCAGCCGGTGAGTTGAGCCATTGTTTTTCTTGGTATTCGCTGATCTGTGCTTGCACCAGAGCGGGCAACGCAAAGAAACAAGCAATTACCACTGAGAACGTCAATTTAAGCAATCGCGAGTTCATCGTTATCCTCTCTAGAAGTCGAAGTCAATTCCAGCCAGCAGTTCACTGGTGTTGATGTTTGTTCCGGCGATCACGCCGGTTCCGTCCTGGTGCAACCAGTTGTATTCCGCGTGGTAGGCGAAGCCAGCCCGGGGAGTCATGAACGGGTTAAAGCGGGCACCAAGCGTGTACGTGCTGATATTGCCGAGGTTCGACGCAGTACCAGGAGTGGACTGCTGGGACATACGTATGGTTTCATAGCGCGCGAGCAGGATTGCCTGCGGGCTGATCACGTAGTGGGGCTCGACGAGAACGCCGTTCCAGGTTGGATTGCGAGAGCCGGCAGGAAGCGCTGTGACCCCGTAACCGTTCAGGAATGACGTGCCGGCCACCGGATTGTCGATGAAATCGCCATATCCCTGGCCAAACCACGCGCTATCCTCACCGTGTTGTGTGACCACGGTGACATCAGCATGCTCGCCGAAGTAAATCTGGCCGACGAAGCCTTCGCGCGAGAAGCCCTTGTTGCCGGTGCCTGAACCCGGGATTCCAACACCGCCGCTGGTCAGCCAGATGGTTGGCGCTTCGCCCACCATCGCATAGAATCCAAACCTGGACACGCCCAATTTGCCGAAGTCAAACCCCTGGCTCGCGGTGAAGAATCCGGAATAGGATTCGGCACCGTAGGGCAGCCCGACTTGGCCGTCGTTGGAGCTAAGCAGTGCCGCGGAGACGCGGGTGCGGTCATTCGCGGAATGGCCCAGCCATTCCAAGCCGAGTTGGTTGTCGCCGATCTGGCCCCAGATGTTGCCGTCGCCTTGGGGAATGAAGTGATAGAGCTGGTAGATACCGCCATTACCCGTGAGCGTGAGAATGCGCTTTTCGGAGAGCAGGTTGTCGAGTTCAAACTTGCCAAACTTAACGTTGAACCAGGAACTGCCGCCGATGTTGTCGAGCCGCCCCATGACGGTTTCGAAGTGGAAGGAAGCGGTCGGATCAGAGGAGGGCAGCACGTAGAACGAGATGTTCTTGTCGAGAGTGCCGCCGGTGTGAAAGTCGAGACCGCTGAGGTCGAAGCCACTTTGAGTGATCTTTTGCTCTCCGCTCGCGGACTGGTCGGTAGCGACTTGTGCCGTGCTGACGCGGTGCCAGATGGGAGTGATACGGAAGGTGACTGGCCAGTATCCGGGATTCTGCCAGATCGGAGCGTCCCGATCGTTCATGAGCTGATAGCCGTTGTCCTTGAATTTCTGGCCGAAGAAATTGAGCATCGGCCAGCTCTCGTGACAAGCGGAACAGCGCAAGCCATACTTTCTGGCGAAGGCTGGAAGTGCGCTGGCTGACTGACTAGCGCCCACAATGAAAAAAGCTAACGCGATAACAGCGGCAAGAATCGACGTTGCGCGCTGCGGCTTCTGACAGAGACGAGACTGCGCCCACATACGCATGCTGCACTCCTCTGACAAGCTGCTAATTTTTGAAATACCCCGGACCCACAAACAACATCCCAGCGGCCCCACATAAGCCCGCTGCTCCGCCTGTTTCGCGGAGAACACGCATCCTCAAAATCAAACTACCAAGCGCCGGGGATAGTACTACCGACCGGCAGGTTTGTGCAATAGGGTACAGCAAGTATTTTTTTACAATTTGTTTACAACTTGTTTTTTAGCGAAATCGTGCATTGGCGGTCGGGGTGCTCAGGGGCCAGTTGACAGTGGGGCTTACTCCGTATCAGACTCTTGTTCCGTAACAGACTCTCCGTCTGGATTTATGAACCCAGTTATGAGGAATGATCCAAGAGCGCAGCGTGCCGGCCCGTGGTCGTGGCCTATGCTGACGATTGGGTTTGTTCTGCTTCTGGCACTGGCCACACCGTCGGCTGCCCGCGAGAAGGATGTTCTCCAGTACGGGGAGGGGCTGATTATCAATGTCCCGTTGCCGTTTGACGAAGTCATGCAAGCGGTTGAAGAGGTTGCCGGCAACGGGATCATCCGGGGAACTAAGGAATACAACAAAGACGAATACGTCAAAGGAGCCGAGATAGCGACGCAGACGCCGGTTTTCGGGCCATGGAAGGATGCGGGCAAGGCTTTCTACAAGATCCGGAAACAGGCGCTGAACCCGTGGAACTTCAAAGACAGCGCAGACGTTGGAACTTTAGCCGTGCGCTACGTGGTGCAACCTCAGGGCGAAAAAAATACCGTGCTGCAGATCAACGCGCTTTTCGTCGAGGAGTACCGGCACAGCGTTCACCAGTCAAACGGTTCGGTGGAAACGAGCGAGTATAAGGACATTCAGGATCATCTGACGGCAACTGAGCTGTTGAAGAAAGAAACTGCGGAGGCCCTGAAAGCAAAAGAAGAACACGAACAAAAAAAGGACTTCGGGCTCAACAATGACACGGAACTGTTGAGCACCCCGCCGAATTCGGAGGAGAGTTCCAGCCGGGAAAACAACACTATGGGGGCGGGTGCGTCGGCGCCGGACGCGGGCCCGGCTACTTTTGCCGACCCGAACGAAACGCCGGAGCAACATCTCGCGGCACTGCGGCGGCAGGCGGAACGGATCGTCAGGAAACCCGGAGCTCCGCTGAAATCCGCGCCTTTCCATTCGGCAAGCACGCTGAAATCTCTGGATCCGGGGACGGAGGTGCTGATTGTGATTGTCAGCCCGTACTGGCTCGGGGTCGAGACCCATGAGGGCGAGCACGGGTGGATCCGGCGAGATCAACTGGAGCTGTTGCCATGACCCGATCAGGCTTCGCGCTGCGGCGGCATGCAGCTCAAGCGGGCATGGTTGTGGCCGTGCTTTGCTTTGGCTTCGCAATCTGCGGCGCGCAGGCAACGCCGGTCGAGCGCACATTCCACGAGTCGAAAAATGCGGTCGAGAAGGCGCTCAAGCAATTGCAGCCCTCGCTGAGCGGACATCTGCCGACACTGGAAGGATTCGCGCAGCCGGGCGACCATCCGTTGAGCCGCTACCAGCGGGCGTTTTACCAGTGCACAGTGCAGGTGAGCGCGACGCCGACGGGCGGATCGATGGTTCGCGTGAATGCGAAAGTGACCGCCTGGTATGCGGATACGAGTGCATCCCGATCGGGATACCAACTGGTGAACTCGAATGGGCGGATCGAAAACGACATTCTCGACCAGTTATCGGATCAGCTGTCGCACATCTCTGCGGGTGCGGAGGCGCGGTCACCGGCAGTTGGCGCGGCGCCGGCCACCGCACCGACGCCGACCTTGACGGAGGAGCCGGCGATCTCGGCTCCGGTGCCTGGGTCTGGAATCACGAGTGCGTTTTCACCGTCGTTGAGCCATGGCCTGTCGCCATCGGGGCAGAACAT
Organism: uncultured Acidobacteriaceae bacterium; assembly: GCA_963791085.1. GTDB lineage: Bacteria > Acidobacteriota > Terriglobia > Terriglobales > Acidobacteriaceae > Acidiflorens. The sequence goes on from CAWBQG010000002.1 coordinate 1,496,449, forward strand.
GGAGCATCCCGCTGATGCCAAATCGGCGTCAAAAGGAAACGAACTGCGCTCGGAGACTGCGAGTCTGGAAGATGTCGTCAAAAACCAGGCGCACCCGCGAAACCTGGTGGCAATCAAAAAGTCTGGAACACCGGTGGTGGGATCGCCGAGTTTGAGCGGCAAGACTCTCTTTCTGGCGAGCGCGCAGGATGAGTTCGAGATGCTCGATTTCAACGCGGACTGGGTTCACGTGCGAATTTCGGGTCCTTCGCGCGGGTGGATCTGGCGGACCAGCCTCGAGATGCCGGAGGGAATTCCGGATGTTCCACGGAGCGGCGCCGCGCCGGCGCCTACCGCCGCTGACCTGTTTCAAGTGAGCCGCGAGGAGACGGCGCAATTTCCCGGGGACTGGGAGCCGTTGCGCGGGAAGAATGTAAAGATTATTTCGGTGCAGAAGATTCGGGAAAATGAACAAGGCGGGGCGAGCGCGAAACTGGAATTTGCGAAGTCATTGCTCGACAAAAACTACGACGAACTGGCGAAAGCGGCGGGCCTTTCGGGGCTGGTGCTGATTTTTGATTCTGCCGATGGCGGGATGATCGCGGCCACGTTGCCGACCATTCAGCGATGGAGAGCGGGGACGCTCACCGACGCGGCGATGTGGCATCAATGCTACTTTGATCCACCAGAAACGTTTGCCGCGTCGAATGCGGCAGGGAGCCGTTAGTTTGCCAAGGACTGCGTCACGATGCGAACATAGCAGGGACAAGATCGAGTGAGTGCGGAATTTTGGCTTGACTTTTGACAAATGAACGGATAGGAATGCTATCCTTTGCCGATCTGATCGAAAGTCTTTTTCGATTGCCGGTTTCAATCAGACCGCTCCGGGTGAGGGCGGCAAATGTGGGGACCATGTTCCAAAACTTTTCTGCAGGCCGTTTCAGCGCTCTGATGCGCGATTACGCCGAACTTACCAAGGCGCGCATTACAACCTTGATTGTGCTTACGGCATGGTGCGGCTATTTCTTTGGGGCGCATCGGGCGGGCGTCTCCTCGTGGACGCTGGGCCTTTTTCACGCTCTGCTGGGTGTGGCGCTCGTTTCAAGCGGAACGGCGGCACTGAATGAAGTGATGGAAGCGGCCGTGGACGGACGTATGCGACGGACGGCCATGCGTCCCTTGCCTTCCGGACGAATGTCTCGGGCGCATGCCCTGGCCGTCGGGTTGACGCTGACATTGGGCGGGTCGGTCTATCTTGCGATTTATGCGAATTTGCTGACAGGGTTGCTGGTGTTTCTGACGGCGCTGGTCTATTTGGCAGCCTATACGCCGCTGAAGAAGGTTTCGCCGGTGTGCACGTTCGTTGGGGCATTTCCCGGGGCAATGCCGGTCATGCTGGGATGGACGGCCGTGCGCGGCCGCATCGAGACCGAGACTCTGATTCTGTTTGCCATCATGTTCATCTGGCAGTTCCCGCATTTTCTCTCGATCGCGTGGCTTTATCGTGAGGACTACGAACAGGGGGAGATTCGCATGCTGCCGGTGGTGGAGTCGAATGGCAAATCCACGGTGTGGCGAATTCTGGCTTATTCGGCCGTGTTGATTCCCGTTAGCGTTCTGCCCGTTGCCATTGGAATGGCCGGTCGTGTCTATCTGGTGGGCGCGGTGCTGATGGGGGCGATGCTGTTCCGGGTATCGATGGGGATGGCGACCGCGCATTTGCCGGCAACGGCCGCGGCCTCGAAAACTCACGCCCGCCGCCTGCTCCGGGCCACGATTATCTACCTGCCGGCTTTGTTCGCACTGATGATGGTGAATGCGGGAAGGTAGGTCTTGCGATTCGGATCCGACCGGCGACTTAGTCTTCGCCGCGCTTTCCAACCACTCGGTACCGTCGACTTCGCGCCGGGCAGGTTCGGGGAGGGACTTACTCCAACTCCAACTCAATTTTCTTTGCGGCGCCGTCGAGCTTGGCAATTCGGAAGCCTAGAATCTGGCCGGTCCGCAGACTTTCAGGCTGGTTGGAAACCAATGGAGCGCCGCTTTTCCAGCGCGCCTGCAACATAGTGCCCAGCGAAGAGAGGTCGGGTTTGCCAGCCGATGAAGTTGCAATGGCTTCTTCGTTTGCAGCGGACTTGTTTTGTTTTTCCTCAGATTTCTCCAGAATTCGACAAGAGGCCTGCACTCCCTCGCCCAGTTCGACGCGCGCGCGTCCGCCGGAAATTTCGATGATGCGGCCGGTGACCACATCGCCTTCCTTGTGTTCGGCAAGATATTCGTCGAGGCCTGTGGGCACCAGTTGCTTCATGCTGAGGCGAATGATTCGTCTCTCGCTGTCGAGCGCGATGATCTGGGCCTTCACGACCTGGCCCGATTTCAGCACTTCCTGCGGGTGATTGATGCGCTTCTCGGCGCTGATTTCGCTGACGTGAATCATTCCCTCGACGCCTTCGGTGAGTTGCACGAAGGCGCCGAACTTCGTCATGTTCGTGATCGGCCCTTCAATAACCGTGCCGGGCGCAAACTTCTCTGCCGCGCCGGACCACGGATCGCCGAGGGCCTGTTTGAGTCCGAGCGACATACGGCGTTCGGCAAGCTTGACGCCGAGAATCACAGCCTCAACTGTTTCGCCGACCTTCACCAGGTCACCGGGGTTTCTGACTTTCTTTGCCCACGACATCTCGGAAATATGGATGAGACCTTCCACTCCGGGCTCGAGTTCCACGAATGCTCCAAAATCGGCAATGCGTGTGATTGTGCCGCGCACGCGATCTCCGGCTTTGTATTTTTCGGCGACCGAATCCCAGGGATGCGGCTGAAGCTGCTTCATGCTGATCGCGATGCGGCGCTTATCGGGGTCAATCTTTATGATCCTGGCGTCGATCTGCTGTCCGGCGGTGAGCACGTCGGAGGGCTTGTTCACGCGATGCCAGGAAATTTCACCGACATGGAGCAGCGCGTCGGCCGAGCCGATGTCGACGAAAGCGCCGTAGTCGGTAAGGCTGCGGATCTCGCCGTGCACCGTGTCGCCCTCCTTGAGTTCGGAAAAGCGCGCCTGTTTGGCGGCCGCCTCCTCGTCTTCGGCAATGGCGCGGCGATCGACGACGACATCTTCGTCTTCAACATCCAGCTTGGTGATACGGCAGCGAATTTCCTGCCCCACCAGTTTTTCCATTTCGACGGCGTCGCGCGTTCCGGTGCGTGATGCCGGCATGAAAGCGCGCACACCGACGTCGACGCTAAGGCCGCCTTTGACCGCGCCCGTCACCGTGCCTACGATCACGGATTTTTCCGCGAAGGCCTTTTCAAGCGAAGCCCAGTCGGTGGGCCGTTCGACCTTTCCGCGCGTCAGTTCGTAGTAGCCCTCGGGATCGCGGCCTTTGACCGTAACCTGCATTTTGTCGCCGGGCTTCACCGTCATACCGGCGGGCAAGCTGGCGAGCGGCAGAAGGCCCTCGCTTTTGAAGCCGATGTCGAGAATGACGTCATCGGCGGTGAGCGCGATTACTGTTCCCTCGCGGCGCGGGGCGCCCGATTCGGGCTTACGAGCATGAGATTTCTCGTATTCTGAAAAAATGTCCTTAAAGGACTCGGTCGGCTCATCAGCCGGTTTGGGTTCGGGGGCGTCGGGGTTCAGGTTCTCGGGATCGGGCATGGAAGGTTTTGAAAGCGGCGAAATAGAATTTTAAAGTAGTGCGGTCTCTAGGATAACATCGCGGGACGCGATTCAGACGGGCTCCCCCCGGCCAGTTCTCTTGTGCGGCCCGGCCTCCGCGGCCGATGTAGACTGGCTTGTCGCGTCCAGAATCAGGGGGCTCTTCATGAAAGCAGCCGTACTCGGTTCGGCCGGGGAGATTTCGCAGAGGCCTCTGCGGATCGAGGAAGTTGCGCGGCCTGAGCCGAGCGCGGGGCAAATTCTTCTGCGCGTTCTTGCCTGCGGAGTTTGCCGGACCGACCTTCACATTGTCGAAGGTGAACTGCCGGCGCTGCGTTCGGGGTTGATTCCAGGGCATCAGATCGTTGGGGAGGTTCTGAGTCCAGGGCTTCCGGAAATGCCAAGTGGAACCCGAGTCGGGGTTTCGTGGATGGGAGGTACAGACGGAGAGTGCTGGTATTGCCGTAATCATCTGGAAAACCTTTGCGATTTCCCAACTCTTACCGGCTACAGCGTGAACGGAGGGTATGCCGAGTTTTCAGTGGCGCGCTCGGACTTTGTTTTTCCACTGCCGCCGGCGTTTGACGCCGTACACGCTGCGCCGCTGCTGTGCGCGGGCATCATCGGCTTCCGCAGCCTGCGCGTTGCCGGGGTTCAACCGGGAGAGAAAGTGGGGCTCTTCGGTTTCGGGGCGTCGGCCCATCTCACCATCGAAGTCTTGCGTGCCTGGGGGTGCGAGGTCTATGTCTCGACGCGCGGCGCGTCGCATCGCAAGCTGGCCGAATCGCGGGGAGCGAAATGGGTGGGCTCGGAGGTTCAGAGGCCGCCGCTTGAATTGGACCGAGCCATTACGTTTGCGCCCAGCGGGGACGTGGTGGTTGCGGCGCTCTCCAGTCTGCGCAAGGGCGGCGTGGTGGCGATTAACGCGATCCACCTGGATCGCATGCCTGAGTTCGATTACGACCGGCTGCTCTGGGGCGAGCGGCAGATTCGAAGCGTTGCCAACATGACACGCCAAGATGCGCGCGATTTTCTAAGAGTTGCGGCGGAGATTCACCTTCAGCCCCGTATCACGACGTTTCCGCTCGACCAAGCCAACGAAGCGCTGGCCGCCGTCAAGAGCGATTTGCTCGATGGAGCGGCGGTGATTGTCCCCTGAGGGACTGCGTGAAAACGCGGCCAAGGGAAAAAGAAGGGCACGATCTTGGTCGTGCCGCTACGCCGCTGAAAATAGGTTTGCGCATCTCGATCGACTAGGAACTCCTGGCTTTCCTCACAAACCCGTCCTCGCTCCATTCCTCCGAACCGACGCCGTTATGGACGAAAAACAATCCTGTCGGATCGTATTTCTTTTTCACCGACGCCAGCCGCGCGTAATTGCTTCCCCAGTACGCTTGCTGCCAGTTCTCCTGAAAAAAATTGCTCTCCGAAACGTACGCTCCGTCCTCCGGCACGATCGCGCGCAACTCATTTGCGCACTGGTGGATTTCTTGCCGGGATTTTCGTCCGGCCTCAACATCCGGCTCATGGCCGCGCACGCCGGGATATCCGCCGCCTGCGTCGCCTACGATGGCCAGTGCAAACGCATTCAGCACTGCGGGGTTCGTCGCCGTATCGCGTGTCGCCTCGATTGCCTCGCGCGGCCCTCCCGCCAGCCCTTTGTTGAAATGCAACTCGATGTCTTTGTGGCGCGAACCGGCAAAGAGCGCCTGGGCCAGCCGATCCTGCAAGCCATCTTCGAGCAGAGACGCCGGCATCCACAACGATTCGTATCCGTAAAGGAACCACGCCACTTGCCCCGCGTCTCCCCTCCACCACGCGTTGTTTGAACTCGCTCCGGGCCGCTGGTCCAGATTAAAAACTGCTTGATGGTTCTGCGTTCTCCACTCCACGTCCCACCAATGCCGAGCCGGCATGCTGCCCAGAATCGGTTGCCCCTCGATTGTGTAAGCGGCGGGCGAGCGCGCCACCCAATCCAGAAAGGGTTGCCATATCTTTTTTACTTCTTCCGTACTCAAATCGTGGCACACCATCAACAAATCGAGCACATTGTCGCTCGCAATGCGCGCATGCTCGCCCCAGTGATCGTTGAAAAGACGCTCTCGATAGAAGCTCGACGAAGTAGCGCAGCAAACGCCGAAACGCCTCATCCGACGCGGCCTTCACCGTAAGGATCGCCGCGCCCCAGAATTCCGGCAGTTCCCGTACGCGCAGCGTCACTCTGCTCACCGCGCCGAATGTTCCTCCTCCGCCGCCCTTCAGCGCCCAAAACAAATCCGGATTCGTACATGCATTCGCGACGCGCACTTTCCCATCTGCGGTCACTACTTCGGCCTCCAACAATCCCGCCGCTGCGGTTCCATAATGCTTCGAAAAACTTCCGAAGCCTCCACTCTGAACCAGGCCCGCCACGCCGACCGTAGTGCAGCCGCCGCCTTGCACATACTCGCCGCCTTTTGTCGTCACCGCGTCATATGCCTGCATCCAGATCGCGCCGGAGCCGAGCGTCACCGCGCGTTGTGGGGCATGCCTGCCCTTGCATCCTTGTGGAACAAATGCTTCATGCATGGTGATGTCGTGCATGCGCCGCGTCCACACCAGCAGGGAATCCGCCGCGTTCGAGGTCCCCTGATAACTGTGCCCGCCGCCCTTCACCACCAAACGCAAATCATTTTCCCGCGCGAAGTTCACCGCCGCCGCAATGTGATCTGCATTGTTTGCCGTCACGACGTAAACACTGGGTTTGCTCACCCACGCGTCCACCCATCCCAACGTTTGCGTCAAGCCAGGCTGGTCTCCGATGTAATAGGGATTGTGAATATTGCCGATCAGATTCTGGCAGCCCGCGCTTCCCGTGTCTTTGATACAAGCCTCGATCGGAAATTCCACGGGCATCAAATTCCCGTCGACCTCCTCATTCAGGCGCTTCCACGCTGCCTGTGAAGGCCAATTCGCATCCGACGGCCGCCGCCGAATCCCCGCTCCAACGCGCGTCGCACTCCGCAGGCCGGGAGTCCCCGCACCGGGCGCAAAATTGCTTGCGGCTCCCCATAGCTCGCGCGCCCACAGCGGACCCAGCGCCGCCATTCCTGATCGTTTTAAGAATGTTCTTCTGTCCATTGAACTGGGAATTTTGCCATCTGCAAGTTGCTAGAGGTATTGGTGGCGGCGGTAGGACTCGAACCTACGACCTACGGATTATGAGACCGTCGCTCTAACCACCTGAGCTACACCGCCATGAGGACGTGACCCAATATTAACACGTCAATTTGCGGGTTCGGGGAAGGCTTAGGCCGTCGCCTTGAGGTGATTCCCCCAGCGATTTTGGGCGATTCTCGAACAATTTTCATAGCGCCTGCCCGGCGCAAAATCCTGAGGCCCACGCCCACTGGAAGTTGAAGCCGCCAAGCTGGCCGGTGACGTCGACGACTTCTCCGATGAAAAACAGGCCGGGAACTTTTCGGGCCTCCATGGTGCGGGCATGAAGTTCATCGGTGTCGACTCCGCCGGCGGTGACTTCGGCTTTGTCGTAACCTTCGGTTTCTCGCGGCACAATTTCCCACGCGTGGATCTGTTGTTCGGCATCCGCAAAAGCGCGGTCGGAGTTGCCTGCGAGCGGGTATGTTTCCAGCCAGCGGTCTGCCAGCCGGCGAGGCCAGATTTCCCGCAGCAGCGATTTCCAGCTCGACTGGTCGCGATGGCCACGCTCTCGCAACAGAGCATTCAGATTAATGCCGGGCGCAAGATCGATCGAGATGGGGCTTGCGCCATCCCAATACGATGAGATCTGGAGAATAGCCGGCCCGCTTAGGCCGCGATGCGTGAAGAGCATCTTTTCGCGAAAGTGGTGTCTTCCACCGTGCGTGGAAGCGACGACCTCGGTTGAAACTCCGGCCAGGTCGCACCACAGTTGTCGGTCCGCTTCGCTGAAAACCAGGGGCACAAGGGCGGCGCGCGGAGGTTGAATCTTCAGGCCAAATTGCCGCGCAACGTCGTAGCCGAAAGAAGTCGCGCCGATTTTTGGAATCGACAGTCCTCCGGTCGCAACCACCAGTTGGGGCGCGATGAAGCTCGTGTCCTCGGTGTGCAATTCGAATTGGCTTTGCTTCACGACCGTGGTGATCTTTGTGTTGAGCCGGATTTCGACTTGTGCGGCGCGGCATTCCTCCTCGAGCATGTGGATGATGTCGTTGGCCGAGCGATCGCAGAACAGCTGGCCGAGTTTTTTTTCGTGGTAGGGAATGCGATGCTTTTCGACCAGGTTCAAAAAATCGTCCGGGGTGTAGCGGGCGAGAGCGGACTTCGAGAAATGGGGATTCCTGGAGATGAAATTGTCGGCGCCGGCATGAAGATTGGTGAAGTTGCAGCGGCCGCCGCCGGAGATCAGGATCTTCTTGCCGATGCGATCGGCGTGCTCGAGCACCAGAACTCGCCGGCCGCGCTTGCCGGCCTCGATGGCGCACATCAGGCCGGCTGCGCCAGCTCCTAGAATGATGGCGTTGTATGCTTGATCCACGCAGGAAAGAGCTTAGCAGGGGAGCGGGGAAGCGGCGCATGCGATTCGAGCCTCAATTGGGGAAATGCGTTCTGTTGTGAAGCCGTGGCGCCTGCTTTCGATTCAAGTACTGTTGACACTTGCAGGCTGTTGAAGAGATGGCCAACGCTTGTTTGATCAAAGTTCGCGGAGTGGTGCAGGGCGTGGGATTTCGTCCCTTTGTGTACCGTATTGCTACGGAATTGCATTTGTCGGGATGGGTGTTGAATGGGGAAGAGGGCGTTGCGATCCACGTTGAGGGCGACGAGGCGGGCGTGCAGGATTTTCTCAATCGCCTGACCAGCGAGGCGCCGCCCGCTTCCCGCATCGTGCAGGTTGAGGTCGCGGCCGCCAGACCCGCCGGCTTCCAGCAATTCGTCATCAAGGGAAGCGAGCGCAATCGCCGGCCAACCGTGCGCATCTCGCCCGATCTTCCGGTGTGTGACGACTGCCTGCGCGAGCTTGGCGACCCGAGCAATCGGCGCTACCAGTATCCCTACATCAACTGCACGAATTGCGGGCCGCGTTACACGGTGATTCTCGCTCTTCCTTATGACCGTCCCAATACAACAATGAAGCACTGGCCGTTTGACGAATACTGCTACCGGGAGTATCACGATCCGGCCAACCGGCGATTTCATGCGCAGCCGGTTGCTTGTCCGCAGTGTGGGCCTCACTACTATCTGCGGATCGGGACGGAAAAGGTAACCGACGACGCCCGAGTTATTTCTCAAACCGTCGACTTACTCAAGACGGGCAAGATTGTCGCGGTGAAAGGTCTGGGCGGATACCACCTGGCTTGCGATGCGCGCAATGTCGACGCGGTCGCGGCGATGCGGGCCCGGAAATTCCGGAAGGAGAAACCCTTTGCCGTAATGGTGGAAAGCGTCGCGGATGCGCGGGAACTGGTGGAACTCACGCCGGAAGCGGAAAAGCTGCTCACGTCAATTGCGCGGCCCATCGTGCTTGCTCCCGCTACGCAGGAATTGCCCGGCGTTGCCCCTGACAATCGCGAATTAGGCATCATGCTGCCATACACTCCGCTGCAGCATTTGCTTTTTGCGGCCGGAGCCCCTGAGGTTCTGGTGATGACGAGCGCGAATCGTTCCAGCGAGCCGATTGCTTATGAAGATGAAGATGCTTTCGACCGGTTGTCGGGCATTGCGGATGCTTTTCTGGCCGGCGAGCGCCCGATCGCGCGGCGCGTCGACGATTCGGTGGCGCGGGTGGGGGCATTGGGCCCGGCCATTCTGCGCCGCTCGCGCGGGTATGCGCCGGGCGCGGTGACAAGCTTTCCCGTGCGGCAAGCGCAGACCGGGAAGCCGATTCTTGCTCTGGGAGCCGATCTGAAAAATACTGTGACCTTGGTCGTCGAAGGCCAGGCGTTTGTCAGTCAGCACATCGGCGATCTCGACCATTACGAAGCCTCCCGCGCGTTTGAGGAAACGATTCGCGATCTGATAGCGATGTATGAGATCCGATGGGAGGACTTGCTGGTCGTGCACGATGCGCATCCCGAGTATCGCTCGACCGTGCATGCCGGGCGATTGCCATCGGTGGATATGCGCGCGGTTCAGCATCACCGCGCGCATATCGCGTCTGTGCTGGCTGAACGGGGCGCGTGGGACGAGCGGGTGCTTGGCGTTAGCTTTGACGGCACAGGCTATGGCGATGATGGCAGCATCTGGGGCGGAGAGTTTTTCATTGGCAGCCTGCAAACCGGTTTCGAACGCGTTGCACACCTGCGGCCCGCCGCGCTGCCCGGAGGCGACGCTGCCGCGCAACACCCCGTGCAGGCAGCGGCCGGATTTCTTGGGCAAGTGGAAGGGTTACCCAGTCTGACCGACGCGCCCTTTTCTTTTGCTTCGCGCTACCGCACCGCCCTGCAGCTTGTTCACAAAAATGTGCGGACGTTCCCTACGACCTCTGTCGGCCGGTTGTTTGACACGGCGGCTGCCTTGCTTGGCTTTACGCGCGACATTACATTCGAGGGCCAGGCGGCCATGTGGGTAGAGCAGATGGCACGCGGGGCGGGCAAAGCCGGGTGTTACCCGTTTCCGTTTCTTCACGGAGAGTTGGACTTCCGCCCGTTGTTGCACGCGGTTGCCATGGATCGGATGCAAGGGCGCAATATCGCGGAGATTGCGCGTGCCTTTCAAGGCGGAATTGCGCGCGGCGTAGCCGCCGCTGTTAAAGAACTGGCGTGCAGCCCGAACGTGGAGATCGTGGTTGTCTCGGGCGGCGTTTTCCAGAACGAGTTGCTGCTCGAGGATCTGAAGTGTGAGTTGAAAGGTTCCAGCTTACAGCTCTGGACCAACCAGTCCGTTCCCGCCAATGACGGCGGCATCAGCTTGGGCCAGGCCGCGCTGGCGGCGTGTGGCAGTGGGCCTAAGAACTGAGATTTGCGACAACGATGGGCGGCAATGAGATTCGCCGTCTGCTCCGGCCGTGAGTGGAACGAGCAAGGTCGGTCAATCAACTGGCGGGTGGCTTGCGCTGAGCGACTCCAGGAAAGTCACGATCTGCCAACGCTGCTGCTCTGGCAGCTTCGACCAGACGGGCATGCCGCGCCTGACGACCCCATTAGTCAGGATCCAGAAGAGCGCGCCGGGAGGCGCTTGTTGCACTTCTGTCCGAAGTAAACTCGCGCCGTGTCGCGTGCCGCCACCTTTGGGTCCATGACATTCCGCGCAATGCTGCTCAAAAAGCTTTCCTCCAGCGGCGATCTCTCGCGGATTGCCTGCGAACGGGTTTGTGCGCGCGAGAGCCGACTCGGGAGCCTTTGCCAGCGCGGCGTATGTTGACTGATTGTGCTCGCTCTGTGCTATCGCAGTCTGTTGCGCCGGCGCCAAAGTAATGCAACTCGCCGCGAATAGGATAGCCAGGATTTTCACTTACGGCCTCCAAACATTTGTCTCGCCAACTCTCCGAAGCCGGAGAATTCCCGCGACACTCCCCAGCGCAGCAGCAGGCGGTGGCTGTTGCCGTTCAGGCCGAAGCCGCTCGAGAGCCGAAATGTCCAGTCAGAGGGCAGATTCCAGGCCATCGCTGGCGCTAGGTAGTGGGATGTGTTGGGCAGTCCCAAACTCTCGGTGTTGCCCAGGCCGCCATACATTTCAAGGCCCGCGGTGAAATTTTCACGGCAGAAATTGCAGCGCTTGGGCAACGCCTTCAACGCAAGAGGATGGCTCGCGCCAACCGCGTATGCGAATTCCCAGGGTTCGCTCGGGGAAAGGTTCTTGGTGAAAATCGGGTTCAGGGCGACGTTCCAGCCCTTGAAGGTGCTGGAGAGCAGAAGCTTGAGTTCCAGTTCGTGATCGTGTTCCCGGCGTAGCACGGCGTTGGAGTTGGCGAAGTCGGACTCTACATCGTGTCCTTCGACTTCCTTCAGAATCTTGTCGGCGCCGCTGGTTTGTTCATATTCAATGTAGAGAACCGGGTTGACGAAATGCTCCAGTTGCAGCAGACGAAGGCGGTTTTCTACGCGGAAGCCGGTAAACAATGTGCTGTCGGTAAATGTTGTCTGTCCGTCGAAATAAAGCTCCGTCGTCCACCAGGCTGTGGTGCCGTACTCAAACTCGGTCCAGAAGGCATGGAAGTCGTTGCCGCCCCGCTGGGTGCCGAAAGTCGAGAAATATTCGACCTCCAGACTGCCGGGTTCCTCAAGGTAGTGATCGTAAGTCACGATATACGGACTCTCCTGCGCGAATAGTGACCGGCTAGAGAATAGTAAGAATATGAGGAACAAACATCGGCAGCCGAAAGCCTGCCGTGCTTTTACAAATAGCCCCGGAATCATGCGTCGATTCATCGCTCCTGATTTTAGTTGCGACTGAGTCGCAAGAAGTTTATAGTCTGAAGACTAGAGGCGCTTACCCGGACTGTCAATGCACGCGCGCAGATTTCGTTGCATGCTTCTTGCGATCAGTTGCGACGTTTAGTTGGAGACCCGACCATGCCGCTTCCGCAAACCGAGGTTCCCGGCCGCCTACAGATGCAACTGGCCGGGCGTGGAATCCGCATGACCACGCAGCGGCGTGCAATTCTGACGGTGATTGAGACAGCTGCGAAGCACCTCGATGCGAGTCAGATTCTGCGCAAGGCGAAGAGATTGGATCACTCGGTAGACCGGAGTACGGTTTACCGCACATTGGAACTGCTGAAGCGGCAGGGCATGGTCGACGAGCTTGACTTGATGCATCTGAAGGGCGAAGGCCATTACTACGAGAGGAAGTTGGGGCGCGATCACATTCACATGGCCTGCCTACGCTGTGGAAAGATCACCGAGTTTGTGAGCGAAACCTTCGAGTCGTTGAAGAGCCAACTGGAGCGCGATTGCCGCTTCCATATCGTGGTCTCGCGGCTCGAAGTCGGGGGCTACTGCGCGGGCTGCCGGCGCTAGCGGCGTTTTAGAACAGTGCAGTTACCGCAGCCATTCCTGAGTCAGGTCGTGGCCGAGGCGCCCACGAAACCGCCGGCGAGGTGCCGGCGCTACGCTGAATTCGATCAGCGAGCTTAACTCGTTCCCGGCAGTGTATAGTAGTGATAACTGTGGGGTGGTATGAGTTCGCAAGTGCTCGATCCCGATCCTGAGAAAAAACGGCCGCAATTGGCCGAATCCGTGAGCGAAACCCTGCTGTCGCCTGTTTTCTTTGAGGCGGTGCCCGACGCCATGGTGGCAGTCAATCAGGATGGCCAAATCGTTCAGGTCAACTCTCAGACCGAACGCATGTTTGGATACACGCAAGGCGATCTGATCGGCCAAAGTGTCGAGATACTGGTGCCAATCGGACAACGCGGTCTGCACCAGCGGAACCGCGATCGATTCCGGCAACGGCCCGAGATGCGCCGCATGGGCGCCCAGCTGGACCTGCGTGGCCGCCGCAAAGACGGTTCGGAATTCCCGGTAGAAATCAGTTTGTCTCCCGTGCCCACCCGCTCCGGAATGCTCGTGCTGAGCGCCATTCGAGACATGAGCGACCGCAAGGCCATCGAGGACCAGTTACGCAAAGCCCGCGAGGAACTTGACGCCAGCAAGGACCGCCAGCTGCAGGAGTTTCAAAATCGTCTGGCGTTGATTGTGGATTCGTCGCAGGATGCGATTATCGGTAAGACTCTCGACGGTGCAATTACTCATTGGAACAAAGGCGCCGAGCACATTTATGGGTACACGGCGGCAGAGGTGATTGGCAAACCGATCTCGACTCTCGCTCCGAAAGATCGCCCGGACGAAATCCCGGGAATTCTCGAGAAGGTCCGGCGTGGCGATCGTGTGGAGTATTTCGAAACAGCGCGCGTTAGAAAAGACGGCCAGCGCGTGAACGTGTCGATTTCGGTTTCGCCCATTCGAAGTGCCAATGGCGAGATCATCGGAGCCTCCGCTATCGCTCGCGATGTTACAAGCCAGAAGCGCTCCGAGGAGTTGCTTCGGCAAGCGCAAAAACTGGAGGCCGTGGGCCGGTTGGCCGGCGGCGTGGCCCACGACTTCAACAACGTTCTGGGCATTGTGACGGCTTGCTGCGAACTGCTGCGCAGCCGCGTCCAGCCGGATGGCAGCATGCAATACATCGACAATATCGGCGAAGCAGCCAAGCGGGGAGCCTCGCTGACCCGGCAACTGCTGACCTTCAGCCGCCGGCAGGCGGGCGGTCAGCCGCGGCTGCTCGATCTGAACGATTCCCTCAGGGAAGTCGCTAAGCTTCTGCGCCCGCTGATGGGAGATGATGTTCAGATTATCGTTCGCGAGGGCAACGACGCTGCGGTCGTCGAGTCCGATCCCGCGCAACTGGATCAGATCATGTTGAACATTGCAGTCAACGCCCGCGATGCGATGCCGAAGGGCGGGAAACTGATTCTGGAGACATCCGTCCAGGAATTTGACGCGGCATTGGCGGAGCAGCATCCTCCCATGAAAGCGGGAAGATACGTTCTGCTCGCCGTCAGCGACAACGGAATCGGCATGGATGCCGACACTCTATCGCAGATCTTCGAACCTTTTTTTACTACCAAAGAGACAGGCAAAGGCACGGGATTGGGGCTGGCGACCGTGTACGGTATCGTGAAGCAGAATGGCGGTCATATCTGGGTCTACAGCGAAGTCAGCCGTGGCACGACCTTCAAGATTTACTTGCCGGCTGCCGATCACAAGCTGGGGTTGGCGCCCAAAGCCGAAGCCGAGACGCTGCCCCCGAAAGCGCACGGGAAAAAGATCTTACTGGTCGAGGACGACATGCTCATGCGCTCCTTGACCCGGCAGATGCTGGAAGAACACGGTTACAGCGTGATTGACGCCGAAGATGGAAACGTCGGACTCGGAAAACTGACCTCGGACGGTGCGTCTGTCGATCTTGTGTTGACCGATGTCGTAATGCGAGGAATGAGCGGGCCGGAGCTGGCCCTGGAAGTGATGCGCCGTCATCCAGCCATCAAGGTCGTCTATATGTCCGGGTACACCGGAGAACTCCTTTCACAAAATGGCAACAGCATGCACGGGATAGCCATGCTCGACAAGCCATTCACTCGAGCTGTGCTCTTGAAAACTATCCACGCCGCGCTCGATTGAGCTGGCAGCGCCGAGTCTCGTGAGCAATTCGCCGGCCTCCTTCGTTGACTCCTCGCGCGCCCTCCACGTAAGATTCGCGCCAGAAACCCGGCGGCCAACTGTGGCCACCGGGTGCCACCAACATGCGACTCGAACTGCTCGAAGTTCTTGGGAAAGCCGCGAAATACCTGCTGATTACGCTGACGATTCTCTATGTGCTGGACTGGAGTGTGTTTGAAGTGCGCCGAACCAGGGGAACAGCGTTGGCGAACGTTCCGATCGAGCAATACTTGCAGACACCGCTTAAGGGCAACAAGGCTGAGTACGATTACCTGGGAACGGCGGACCAGAGTTGTTCGCGGACGCTGTTCCCGCAGTACGCTGCGGCGCAATGGAATCTACCTTGTTGGTGGCTTAAGCGGCATGAGGCGCAATGGCAGTGAAATCGAAGCCACTGGCAAAAGGCTGGCCACGAAGCGATGCTCTTAGATCAAGGCCGGCACGTCCGCGATCATTTCTGGATGGCTCGCTGGTCCGCTGGCGGTCTCTGGGATACCTGCGACGCTGTGGGCAACTGTGAAACATCCCATCCGCCCCCCAAAGCTTCCACCAGTGAGACCGCGCTCGTCATTTGTTGCACCTGCAGGTTGAGGAGCGTTTGCTGAGCCGATAGCAGTGTGGTCTGCGTTGTCAGCAACTCGAGATACGGATCGAGGCCGGTTTCATAGCGAGCCTTCTCCAGATCGTAGGCTTTTTGCGCGGAGTTCACTGCCGCTTGCTCCTGGGCGATTTCCTGCCAAAGCAGTCGCGTCTGCGCCATGGAATCTTCCACTTGCTGAAATGCGGTGAGCACGGTCTGGCGGTAGGTGGCTACGTCGGCGTTGTATGTCGCTATGTATTGCTCGATGGTTGCGCGCCGCAAGCCTGCGTCGAACACAGTCTCCGAGATTGACGGCCCAATCGACCACTCCCGGCTGGAGGCGTTAAACAGTTTGCTGATGGCGCGAGAGGCAAACCCTCCACTGACGCCCAAGGTCAGGGAAGGATAGTAGGCCGCGTAGCCGATGCCGATGGTAGCGTTGGCCTCCGCCATCTGGCGTTCCGCCGCCGCGATATCGGGACGGCGTTCCAGCAGTTGTGAAGGCGTGCCGGTTGGAATCGGTGGTGGTTGGGCGGTGAGCTGTCGTACGGGCATCAGGAAATCAGTCGCCGTTTTGCCGAGGAGTGTGGCAATCGCATGCTCGTACTGCGCGCGCGCAATAGCGACATTCGTAGCCGCCGCGCGGGCCGCTTCGAGCGTCTCCCGTGCCTGCTCCACCGACACCTCATTATCGGTTCCGACTTCGTACCGCGCCACTGCCAATTTCAGCACTTCTTCATCGGCCTGCACGGTGTCGTTCAGAATCCTCTGCAGCTCGTCCTGCCCGCGGATCTCAAAGAAGGTCTCCGCCAGCGTGGCTTGTTCCAGCAAGCGCTCGTTTTCCAGATCCGCGGCGCTCACTTGGGCCGCCACGCGGGCGCTTTTCACGGCGTTTCGGATGCGGCCAAATAGATCGGGCGCCCATGAGATGTCGAGTGGCGTCGAGATTTCTGATGTTGTAAGACCGCTCGAGCCGCCGGTTCCGCTGGCCCCGGATGACAAGGTCCCTGACGAACGAGCCCGCGTGAAGCCCGCTCCAACCGTCACCGTCGGGTAGTATTGCGCGCGCGTTTCGCGAATCAACGCCCGGGCCGCCAGATAATTCTCGAAATATACCTTGATGGTCTCGTTGTTGATATTCAACTGTTGTTCCAGGTCGTTGAGTTCGGGCTGCTGGAACACTTCCCACCAGTTGCCATGCAGCATCTGGTCCTGGGGCGAGGCAACTTTCCATCCCTCCGCATCCTGGAAATTGATGGGCGATTCCTTGTAGTTGGGGGCGGCGGGCGTAGGCGCGGAGGGCTGATGATATTTCGGTCCAACCACACAGCCGGTCAGGCTGAGACATATTATGGCCGTAATCGTCATCGCGGAACTCATCTTTGACACAAGCATCTTCGCCCTCAAGATTCCTGACATCGACATCGGGATGCGTCTTTTCATGCGGTGCCTTCTTCAGACAGTGGCGTCAATGTATCGCGCTCTTTGCCGAGCATCCGCAGCCGCAGCCTGTCCATAAAGAGATAAACCACTGGAGTTGTATACAGCGTCAGCAACTGGCTGACGATCAGCCCGCCCACAATCGAAATTCCCAGCGGGCGCCGCAACTCCGAACCTGTGCCTGTGCCGAAGGCCAGCGGCAGCGCGCCAAACAGCGCCGCCATGGTGGTCATCAGGATCGGTCGAAACCGGAGCATGCAGGCCGTAAAGATGGCGTCATACGTCGTCATGCCCTGTTCGCGTTCGGCCTGGAGGGCAAAGTCAATCATCATGATGGCATTCTTCTTCACAATGCCGATCAACAGCACGATGCCAATAATAGAGATCACGTTGAGATCATTATGGAAGATCATCAGCGCCAACATGGCTCCAACGCTGGCGGAGGGCAGTGTGGAGATGATCGTCAGCGGATGGATGAGGCTTTCGTAGAGAATCCCCAACACAATGTAGACCGCCGCTAGAGCGGTAATGATCAGGAATTTCTGGGTATCCAGCGAACTCTGGTATGCCTGCAGGGTGCCCGCAAAGTAGCCGTGGATGGTGGAAGGTGTCCCCAGCTTGTCCTGCATTTGCTGGATCAGGCGCGTTGCATCGCTCAGCGCAAGGCCTTCCGAAAGATTGAAAGAGACCGTTACGGAAGGGAACAGGCCGGAGTGAGCCACCGACAGAGGAGTTGTATTTGTTGTGAACTTTGCGACCGTGTTGAGCGGCACGTTCCCCTTGCCGTTTGGGAGGTAGATGTTCTTGAGTCCGGCAGGCGATTGCCAATAAGGCGGCGCCGCTTCCAATATCACGTAATACTGGTTCAGCGGCTTGAAGATGATCGAAGTTTCTTCCTGGCCGAACGCGCTGTACAAAGTGGAATCGAGTGATTGAGGCGTAATCCCAAGCTGCGCCGCGGCCGTTCTGTCGTAGTTTAAAAAGGACTGGAGGCCGCCATTCTGCTGGTCAGAGTTCACGTCCTGCAGGCCATGAATCTTTTTCATGTTGGCCAACAGAATCGGCCCCCACTTATTCAGGTCGTCCACGTTGTCAGCCTGAATGGTGTATTGGTATAGGGCGGCGCTGGCCCGGCCGCCGATGCGAATGTCCTGCGCGGCCTGCAGGAAAGCCTGCGCGACCGGCAGCTGGTTCAACTTGGGACGTAAGCGGTTGATGATTTCGGCAGCGTTGATTTTGCGCTCGTTCAGCGGCTTGAGGGCAATGTAGATGAAACCTCCGTTGCCGCCGCCCGTATACGCGTTCACGTGGTAAACCGCCGGGTCTGCTTTGATCACGTCTACCAACTGCAGAACGGAGTTATCCATCAGCGGGAACGATGCGTCCTGCGGGCCTTGCACCCCGCCCACGATGGCGCCGGTGTCCTGCTGCGGGAAGAAGCCCTTTGGCACACGCATGATCAGAACCACATTAAGGGCAATCACCAGGATGAGGACGGTCAGCACCAAACCTGGATTGTCCAGCACCCAATGGAGTGTGCGGCGATATCTTTCCAGTACCCAGTTGAAACTCCGTTCATTGAGGCGATAAAGCCGCCCGTGCTCCTCCTCCTCTTTGTGGGTTTTGAGCAGGTGGGCGCACATCATGGGCGTGGTGGTCAGCGAAATCACCATGGAAACCAGAATTGCGGTCGACAGCGTGACCGCAAATTCCCGGAACAAGCGCCCGACAATCCCGCCCATCATCAGGATGGGGATGAAAACGGCAATCAGCGACATGCTGATGGAAAACACCGTGAAGCCGATTTCCCGCGCTCCCTGCAGTGCGGCCTCGAACGGGGCCATGCCCGCTTCAAGGTGCCGCGAGATATTCTCCATGACTACGATCGCGTCATCCACCACAAAGCCGGTGGAAATGGTCAGCGCCATCAGGGAAAGATTGTCCAGACTGTAACCGCACAAGTACATCACGGCAAATGTGCCGACCAGCGACACAGGAACCGCGACACTCGGGATCATTGTGGCCCGCACGTTCCGCAGGAACACGAATACCACCAGCACTACCAGAACCACAGAACCAGCCAACGACCGTTCTACGTCGCCCAAACTCGCGCGGATGGTGGTGGTTCGGTCGAATACATTCGTGATCTCGATTCCCGCCGGGATCGATGCTTTCAACGCCGGAATCGCGCCTTTGACTCGATCCACTGTTTCAATGATGTTGGCGCCCGGCTGCCGGAAAATGATCATCGTGACCGACTTCTTGCCGTCCATGTAGCCGGCGTTGCGCACGTTTTGCACGGAGTCAATCACGTCACCCACATCCGAGAGTCGCACCGCAGTGCCGTTGTGGGTGCCAATAATCAGCGGTTTGTAGTCGGCCGCAAGTGACATCTGATCGTTGGTGACGACGTCAGCGGATGTGTTTCCATTGGCGATCTGCCCGAGCGCGGAATGGGCGTTGGCAAGGCGCAGAGTGTTCTCAATTTGGCCGAACGAGATGCCAAAACTGTTCATCTGCGTGGGGTTCAGCTCCACGCGCACGGCGGGTGACGATGCGCCGCCGACACTCACCTGGCCTACACCCAGAATTTGCGAGATACGCTGCGCCAGCACGGTGGACGCGGCATCGTACATTTGCCCCTTACTGTAAATATCCGAGGTGAGCGCCAGAATCATGATGGGCGCGTCGGCAGGATTTATTTTTCGATAAGTCGGATTCCCGGGCAGATTCGCTGGTAAATATGTGCGGGCGGCATTGATTGCCGCTTCCACGTCGCGCGCCGCGCCGTCAATATTCCGGCTCAAGTCAAACTGGATAGTGATGTTGGTGCTGCCCAGCGAACTGGACGATGTCATCTCCGTAATCGAGGCAATGTGGCCAAGCTGGCGCTCTAACGGAGTGGCGACCGAAGACGCCATGATCTCCGCGCTCGCGCCCGGAAGTCCGGCATTGATGTTGATGGTCGGGAAATCAACCTGCGGCAGCGGCGAGGCTGGTAACACGGTGTAAGCGATGGCGCCCGCGATCCCAATGGCGACGGTCAGCAACGTGGTTGCTACCGGACGCCGGATGAATGGGCTCGAAACGCTCATGCTCCCTCAGGCACGGGCGTGCCTTCGCCGCCCTCGTTGTTCTCGTTGCGTCCGAATCGCTGGGCGATCTTATCGAAGAAGATGTAAATGACCGGCGTGGTATAGAGCGTTAGCACCTGGCTGAGCAGCAAGCCTCCCACCATGGCAATGCCCAAAGGGCGCCGCAACTCCGATCCCAATCCTCTGCCAAACGCCAACGGCAAGCCGCCGAGCAGCGCGGCCATGGTTGTCATCATGATGGGGCGAAAACGCAGCAGGCTTGCTTCGTAAATGGCATCAGTAGAGCTCTTGCCGTGCTTGCGCTCCGCCTCCAGCGCAAAGTCGACGATCATGATGCCGTTCTTCTTCACAATGCCGATTAACAGGATGATTCCAATGATGGCAACTACGCTCAGGTCCTGGCCGAACAACATCAGCGCCAGCAATGCTCCCACGCCGGCGGAAGGCAGCGTCGACAGAATCGTAACCGGATGGATAAAGCTTTCGTACAAAACTCCCAGCACAATGTAGACCGTCACGAGAGCAGCCAGAATCAGCAGTGATTCATTCGAGAGCGAGTTGCGAAACGACGCTGCCGTTCCCTGAAAGCCGGTTTGCAGGCTCGCGGGCGGGTTGGAGCCGCCAGCAAACTTGTCAATCTTGCTGATCGCCGTGCCGAGCGAGGCCCCCGGAGCCAGGTTGAACGAAATCGTCACTGCCGGAAACTGTCCCTGGTGCGTGATGGTCAGAGGCTCTTTGATCAATTGCAGATGTGTAAAAGCGTCCAGCGGGACCGCATTTGCGATCTGCGAGCTGTTCGTCAAGTTGGTGCTCACGCTGGTCTGCGCCAAAGCTGTTTGCAGAGGGGCGAGCAGCGATTGGCCCGGAGTAGGCGTGTACTGCGCCGATTCGGTCACTCCGTTCGAGCCGGCGGATGCGGAACTGGAACTCGAGAATGAGGTGGCTGCTCCCGAGCCGGTGGCTCCCGAAGACGCATTGGATTGCAGAAAGATAGACCCCAACTTGTCCGGGCTCATCTGGAACGTAGGCAGCGCCTCCAGGATTACGTGGTACTGGTTGAGCTGCGTATACATGGTGCTGATTTGGCGCTGGCCGAACGCGTCGTAGAGCGCGTTGTCAATGGTCGACGTTGCGATTCCCAGACGCGAAGCCGTGACGCGATCGATGTTCAGCGAGACGGCGAGGCCGCCGGTTTGCTGGTCGGTCGCCAAATCCTCCAGCTCCGGCATGTTCTTCATGCTCGAAAGGAATTTGTCGGTCCATTCATTCAATTCGTTTACATCGGGATCTTCGAGCGTGTATTGGTACTGCGTGCGGCTTACGCGGTCGTCGACCGTAATGTCCTGCACCGGCTGCATGTAGACCTGAAAGCCCTGCACGCGGTCGTGGATTTTCGGCTGTATGCGGCGGATGACATCGGAGGCGCTCAGGCCGCGGTCGCTCAGGGGCTTCAGGTTGATCGAGAATCGGCCCGAGTTCAGGGTCGTGTTAGTGCCATCCACCCCGATGAAGGACGACAAACTTTCCACCGCGGGGTCTTCCAGGATTAGCTTCGCAACTTCCTGCTGCTTTTCGCTCATCGCAGCGAAAGAGACAGTTTCCGGCGCCTGCGAGATACCTTGGATCACACCCGTGTCCTGCACCGGGAAGAATCCTTTTGGAATAAAGATGTAGAGCACGATGGTAAGAATCAGCGTAACGACCGCGACCAGCAGGGTAATGGTCTGATAACGCAACACCACCTTGAGCGTGCGGCCGTAGAAAGCGATCATGCGCTCAAAAACGTGTTCCGACCAGCGATAGAACCGTCCCTGCTCGGACTCGGGCGTGTGCCTGAGGATGCGCGAGCACATCATTGGCGTAAGCGTCAGAGAAACGACGGCGGAAATTACGATGGTGACCGCCAAGGTCACGGCGAATTCGCGGAAGAGACGGCCGACCACGTCTCCCATGAAAAGCAGTGGAATCAGCACTGCTATAAGCGAAACTGTCAGCGAAACAATGGTGAAGCCGATCTGCTCCGCGCCCTTCAGCGCCGCCTGCATGGGGCGGTCGCCTTCTTCCAGATAGCGCGAAATGTTTTCGATCATCACGATGGCATCGTCCACCACGAAGCCGGTGGAAATGGTCAACGCCATCAGCGAAAGATTATCCAGGCTGTAACCCAGCCCATACATCACGGCAAATGTGCCCACCAGTGACAACGGCACGGCCACACTTGGGATGATGGTCGCCTTCCAACTGCGCAAGAACAGAAAAATAACCAGCACCACCAGCCCCACCGTCAACATCAGCTCGAATTCCACGTCGTCGACCGACGATTGAATGCTGGTCGTCAGATCGGTGAGCTTCGTGACCTGAATGCTCGCCGGCAGATTGGCCTCGAGCTGCGGCAGCAGCTTCTGGATGCTCTTGACGACGGTGATGGTATTGGCGCCGGGCTGGCGTTGAATGTTGAGGATGACCGCCGGCGTGTTATTCATCCACGCCGCCTGGTTTGAGTTCTCTGCGCCGTCGACTACTTTGGCGATGTTTTTCAGAAAAACCGGCGCGCCGTTGCGATACGCCACGACCACGTTGCGATAGTCTCCGCTCGTCACCAGTTGGTCGTTGGCGTCGATTTGGTAATCCTGCCGCGGCCCGTCGAAATTGCCCTTGGCAGCATTGACGCTGGTCTGGGTCAAGGCGGTGCGCAGCGACTCCAGATCAATGCCGTAGGAGGCCAAAGCCACTGGATTCGCCTGAATGCGCACGGCTGGCTTTTGTCCGCCGCTGATGGTCACGAGCCCAATGCCGCTGAGCTGGGAAATCTTCGGCGCCAGCCGCGTGTCCACCAGGTCTTCTACGCGGGAAAGCGGAATCGTGTCCGAAGTAATGGCGAGCGTGAGCACGGGCGCGTCCGCGGGGTTAGTCTTGCTGTAAATCGGTGGCGAGGGCAGGTTGGAAGGAAGAAAACTCTGCGCGGCGTTAATCGCCGATTGCACTTCCTCCTCGGCCACGTCGATGGGCAGAGTCAGCACAAATTGCAGCACCACCACCGACACCCCGCCCGCGCTGGTCGAGGTCATCTGGCTCAAGCCCTGCAACTGGCCGAACTGCCGCTCCAGCGGCGCCGTCACGGTGGTCGCCGCCACATCCGGGCTGGCGCCCGGATAAAACGTCAGAACCTGAATGGTGGGATAGTCCACCTGTGGCAAGGCAGAAACCGGCAACTGGAAATAGGCGACGATGCCTGCCAGCAAGATTGCAGCCATCAGCAACGAGGTTGCGACCGGCCGCTGAATAAATGGCCGAGATGGACTCAAGGCTTCTTTTTCTCCGGTGCCGCGCCTTGCGGAGCGTTCTGCGGTTGCGCTTGCTGCTGCTGCGGTTGTTGCGGCTGCGAGCGTTGGCCTGGCACCTGTTGCACGACGTTCACCTTGGCGCCGTTTTGCAGCTTTTCAAAGCTGCTGTCGGCTACCACCTCGTCCGGGTTCAGCCCCGTCACCTCCGTCAAGCCGTTGTCGGTGACTCCCGCGGTTACGTTGCGTTGCTGTGCCGCGCCATTCTGGATCACCCACACAAAGGCTTGCGTCCCATTGTGTTGAATCGCTGAAGAATCCACCAAAGTCACATCCTTTAGCGTGTTCACCAGCAGACGTGTGTTGACAAACTGATTCGGAAATAACTCATTGTTCTTGTTGTCGAAAACGGCTCGCAGTTTCACGGTACCGGTAGTCGTGTCAATCAGGTTGTCGGCAGTCAGAAGTTTGCCGGTGGCAATCATCTTCGACTGGGCGCGATCCAGAGCCTGCACGGGCAGCGACTGCGTCTTGTGCATCTGCGCCAGCACTTGCTGCAGATTGTCTTCTGAGATGGTGAAGACAACCGTGATGGGCTGGAGCTGCGTGATGACTGCCAATGTCGTGCTGCCTCCCGAGTTCACTACGTTTCCCGGATCCACCAGACGGAGGCCGACCCGCCCCGTGATGGGCGCAACAATGTGACAGAACCCAACCTGCACACGGTCAAAATCCACCGTTCCCTGGTCGTTCTTCACCGTGCCCTGAATTTGCTCGACCAGCTTTTCCTGGTCGTCCACCTGCTGTTTCGCAATGGCATTACGCGACCATGCCGCCTGGTAGCGCGCCAGATCCATCTGCGCCTGCTCCAACAGATGGGTATCGCGCTCCAGCGCACCTTCCGCCTGTTTGAGCGTGGCCTCATAGGGCCGCGGGTCGATGTCCACCAGAGGATCGCCTTTGTGCACCAGTTGGCCTTCGCGATAATGCACAGCCACCACTTGGCCTGTGACCTGGCTTACGATCGAGTCCGTGTAGACGGGCGTCACCGTCCCGATCGCCGTGAGATACACGCCGATCTCGCCCTTGGTGGCTTTTGCCGAAGTCGCCGTGACCGGGCCGCCAAAGCCGCCCCGGCCCACGGGACCAGCGGTAGAACTCGAATTATTGCGTGCAACTACCCACCAGAATACGAGTCCGAAAATCAGGAGAACCACGATCCATACCCAGGCGCGTCGCTTTGGCTTTTGCGGCTTCTGCCCAGCCGGCGGCGTTTCAGGAGTTCGCGGTGCTAGACCGGGTGCGATTGGGGTGCGAGAGACTTGGTCGGTCATCGTATGGTTAGTCAGATCAGTGCTGTTTTAAGCGTCATCCGAGCGAACATGCTTGGCGCAAGAATGATCCCACGGACTCACTATTATGGCCTATTCGTCGGCGATCTGGCGTAAAGTCCTGTAAAGTGCCGCAGGAAATTAGATGCGCTCTGAGATCGAAACAAAACAATGCGGGCGAAATCCGGCAGAACAGTGTGCCCGTCAACCCATGTGCATGGAAAATGCGGGAAAGACTAGGTCGCGTGGGGAAAATCCCGGTCAGGTTTGACAGAAAAACGGAACGCGCCGCGGTACTTTCCGTCGCCCGAAGCCCCCTCACCCCTGCCTGTGTCTTCTTCCCGAAGTGCGAGGCATGCGGCTGGATGTTTCCTCGTCCATCAGCCACAGCCATGGATGTTCTGATCGCAGCGTGAGTCCAAGCCCTTTCAATGAACGTCGCGCTCTGATTTTTCTCGCAGCCGCGCGCCTGTCGAGCTGATCGCACGCGGTCATGTAGATCATGAGAATCGGCACGATCAGCACGATTGCGGCCGCGAAGAACAGCAACAGGTCATTTCGGTACTCCCACCCGAGCGCCAGGACAGTACCCACCATGCTGCCCACGATGCTGTGCAGGTGGATCCTGACCGCCAGCCAAATTACGGCTCCGACTAGCGCCATCGCACCGAGCGCCAGGCCGCGCTCGGCTCGAGGCGTGCAAATCAAAAGGACGGCGACGAAGAGCAGAAAGACAATGAGGGCGCCCATGGCTGGTTCCCTTACTCAGATCATGGAGAAAAAGAGAAGCCGCGTCAACAAGGCAGCTATGCCCGAACTCCGATCATGAGCCCGCCCGGCCCCGGCAAACGAACTCGCCGCACGTCAGAGAATCCCGCCTCTCCCATCCAGGTTGTATATTCCGGCTCGCTGTAGCTCGCGCCTGCGCGAGTCCCCACCAGCATATTCAGAGAGAAGAGCGCGGCGGCCCGCGGAGCGGTTTTGCCTGGCTCGAGAATAAAGTCCTGCACCACCAGTCGCCCCTTGGGCGCGAGCGCCTTATAGGCGCGCTGAAAAAGCTGCCGGTTCTCTTCGGGCGAAAACATATGGCAGATGGCAAGAATCAGAATAAGGTCGTAATTCTCTCCCAGCGGATCCCGCAGCATATCGCCCGCGCGAGTGGTGATGCGGTCGGCAAGTCCGGCCTGGCGGATATATCTTTGAGTGAGTGGAACGACGTTGCCGAGGTCGAGAATTTCCGACTTCAGCCCGGGCACGGCCCGCGCAAAAGCAATCGAGTAGGCTCCCGATCCCCCGCCCAGGTCGAGCATGCGTTTGATTCCGCCCGGCTCAACTGCTTTCACTACTGCGCCGGCCCGCTCTTTGGCATTGTGGTCCATGGCGGCAATGAAATCTTGCGACCAGTGTTCCTCGCGAACTCCAGTCTGGACCGAGGTTCCGGCCCGCACGCATTCGGTCAGAGTCGACCAACCATGCCAGATGTGGGCGATGTGCAGCAGGCCCGGTTGCGCATTGTCGCGTGAGCCGGCCGCGAAAAAACGGGCGCTGGCAGTTGTGTTGAAGAAAGTTCCATCGCGCTTTTCGAGCAGTTTCAGACTCGCCAGCGCATTCAGCAGCATCTCGGTTGCTCGCAAATCCGCGCGAATCTTCTGCGCCACCTGCCCGGCGGAAGCGCCCGCACCCAGGGCTGTGAACATGTCCAGTTCCAGCGCCGTCAGCAACGCCCGGCTGGGCATGAAAGACCGAGTCATTTCGTAGAGATTGTCTGGAAGAGTGCCGGCTTCGTCCTTGGCCTTGACCATCGCCAGATAGTGTTGGGTATGCTCAACCGCTGCCGCTTTCATCGCCGGCGCATCGTTCCACTCCAGGCGCGACACCACTTTACCGGATCGCAAATGCGAACTCACGATCTCGGGCACGTCTTCCGGTTTCACCTTGCGGTACCAGACTCCTTCGGGATAGGTAATCATGACCGGTCCCTCATCGCACAAGCCAAGGCATCCGCATGAAGAGACCTGCACGTCGCCGCTCAGCCCCTGAGAACCCAATTCGCGATGCAGAGCCCCCAAAACGGACATCGATCCGCTGCCGGGGCAGCAGGTGACGCCTTCCGGCTTTTCTTGCGTACATACAAAAATGTGATAACGAAATGGCTCCATGAATTTCCTCCTGGCGGGGTTTGGCAAAATCGCGGCCAAATCGGCCGGCACTTGTGCGCGTCAAATCGCAACGGGATAACTCAGAATTGTGGTCCCTGATCCACTCTTCCGCCGTGATTCAGGTCACAGGTTCGAGCGTCACAGGCCGAGATAAGCGCGGCGCACTTCGTCCAGGCGGGCTACGTCCTGCGATTCGCCCTCGATCGGCACGCGGCCTTCGGCGAGCACGTACGTGTAGTCGCTTACCGCGAGCGCCAGGTGCACGTTCTGTTCCACCAGAATGATGGTGATTCCCTGTTCCTTGAGTGTTTTCAGGGTGAGGAATAGCTGCTGCGCCAGGACCGGCGCCAGCCCGAGCGAAAGCTCGTCGATCATGAGGACAGCCGGCTCTTGCATAAGCCCGCGGCCCATGGCCAGCATCTGCTGTTCGCCGCCGGAAAGCGTGGACGCCCTCTGTTTCGACCGTTCTTTCAGTCGGGGAAACGCCTGGTACACGCGCTCCAGGTTCTCCTTCTGGCGGGGCCGGGCGCGGCGCGAGTATGCGCCCATCTCCAGGTTCTCCAGTACCGACATATCCGGGAAAAGCTGCCGGCCTTCGGGCACCAGCACCAGGCCGCGTTCCGCTTTCGCGTGCGGAGGGAGTTTGGTGATTTCTTCGCCTTGGAGCGACACCCGACCCCGCCATGGACGCACGCTGCCCATGGTCGCGCGCAGGGTCGTGGTCTTTCCGGCGCCATTCGCGCCGATAATCGTGGTTAACCGCCCTGCGCGCGCTTTCAGTGAAATGCCCCAAAGCACCTGCACTTCGCCGTAGCCGGATTCGAGCTTGTCGATTTCCAGGGCAATGTCGGTCATAGTTGTCCGGCCCATTTCATTGTGCCCCTCGCAACTTATCGACGATGTCCGGGAAGCCCAGGTAAGCCTCAACTACATCGGAATTCTGCACCACCTCCGCCGGAACGGCATCGGCAATCTTGCGGCCCAGGTTCAGAACCACGATGCGATCGGAGAGATTCATGATCGCTTGCATGACGTGCTCGATCATGAATACCGACACGCCGCCGTCGCGGATGCTCCGGATCAGCGTGATCATCTGATCGATTTCGGTGGGATTCAGTCCGGCAAGCACTTCATCGAGCAATATCACTTTGGGCTTTGCCGCCAGCGCGCGTGCCACCTCCAGACGTTTCTTGCCGGCCAGCGTGAGAGCGCGCGCCGACGAATTCGCACGGTTGGCCAGGCCGACCCGTTCCAGCACCAGAAGAGCGGTGGCGCGTGCCTCGCGCATGGATTGGTTCTCACGGCCAAAGCAGGCGCCCACAATCACATTTTCCAGCACGCTCATGCCGCTTAGCGGGCGCACGATCTGGTGGGTGCGGGCCAGGCCGAGATGCACCACCTGATCCGGCGTGCGTCCCGTAATGTCCTTCCCGCAAAATGTGATGGTCCCCGCGTCCGATTTGAAAACGCCATTTACCAGATTGAACAGCGTCGTCTTGCCAGCGCCGTTTGGGCCAATCAGTCCGAGAATTTCGCCCTCGTCGAGATGGAAGCTCACATCCGCGACTG
This sequence comes from uncultured Acidobacteriaceae bacterium, assembly GCA_963791085.1. Classification (GTDB taxonomy): domain Bacteria; phylum Acidobacteriota; class Terriglobia; order Terriglobales; family Acidobacteriaceae; genus Acidiflorens. Next base: position 1,524,673 of record CAWBQG010000002.1, read on the forward strand.
CTTGCAGTCCGCCGAAACGCTTGCTGATGCCGCGGACTTGGAGAAGATCGGTCATTCGACCACCTCACGAGACCGCGGAACGAGGCGATAGAGCCACCCGATCAGCCCGCCGGGCGCCAGCCGCACCACCAGCAACAGCAGCGCGCCAGCGATCACGAGGTGGAACTCGGAGAGCCGGGGAGAGGTCAGCAGGTACGAGCGAAGCCGTTCGTAGAGGCCCGCGCCCAGCGCGGAACCGGCCACCGTCCCCTGCCCGCCCAGCATCAGCATCACGATGCCTTCCAGCGAAAGCATGTACTCGAACGCGATCGACGGGTCGATCATGCCGTTCTTGAAAAACATCAGCGCACCCGCTACCGCCGGCAGGAACGCCGACACGCTGTAGATGATCGACTTGTAAACGGTGGCGTTCACGCCCAGCACGATGGCAGCGTCTTCATCTTCGCGGATGGCAAACAACCCAAGGCCGAATTTCGACGCCTTAATCCCCAGGCTCAGGATCAGCGACAGCGCCATCACCGCAATGATGAGGAAATAAGTCGTCCAAAGCGCGTGCTTCGGACCTCCCAACGATGCATAGGAGTCGAACGAAACGTACATGCCGGTGGATCTGCCCCAGGGCTCGAAGTTGGAGACGAAGGACTGCACCGCTACCAGCACGCCGATGGTGGCGAGCGCGAAATAAGCGCCGCGCAAGCGCAGGATGCCGAGTCCGAACAGCAGCGCCAGCAGGCTCACCGCTACACCCGCCGTCAAGGCCGCGACCACCAGGTTCCAGCCGCGCACGGTCGCCAGATATAGCCCAACGTATCCGCCCAGTCCGTAAAACACGATGTGGCCGAAGTTCACGTAGCCCGTGTAGCCAATCATCAGGTTCAGGTTGCTGGTCAGGATGATCGCAATCGCAACCAGAATCAGGTCCTCGCGCAGCGCCACGTTGTTGGCCCGCAGCGGAAGCCATGCGAACAGCGCCGCCAGCAGCACAATCAGCCAGAACAATGGCCTGCGCAGGATCATGCCGTTGCCCTTCCGAAAATGCCGCGCGGGAAAAGAATCAGCACCACCACAAACAGGCCGAACTCAATCAGCGGAATCCAACTCACGGCGATGAACGGCGACACCGCTCCTTCCAGCAATCCCAGAAGCACGCCCGCCACCAGCGCCCCGAAAGGCTTGCCCAGGCCCGCCAGAACAGTCACAACAAAACTCTTTAATTGGTAGCCGGAGCCGGAAAGGATCGTGAAAGGAAACAGTGTCGAAACCAGCGCCCCCGAAGCCGCCGCCAGTGCAATGCCAATTGCAAAGGCAACCATCAGCACGCGCGTCGAGGAAATCCCCATCAGTTCGGCCGCATCGCGATTGTCTGCCACCGCGCGAATCGCCTTGCCGGCCCGCGTTCGGTACAAAAACAGCTCCAGCAGCAGCGCGATCACTACCGCAGAAATGGCCGCGGCGATGTGGTTTCCCGTGAACGTGTAGGCCCCCACCGTGATCCCCGGCAGGCTGAAGTTCACGTTATAGGGACTGGTGCTCCAGATGGCCGTTCCAATGCCGATCACCATCATGTTGACAGCGAACGTCGAAAGCAGGCTCATCAATACCGGCCGGCCGATTACCCAGCTCACTGAGAGCCAATACACGATGACTCCAAGCACCAGTCCGGCCGCGATCACGGGTATCAACAACAGGTATGGGTTCCCCGCGATTGCGCCAAACAACAGATACATTCCAAACATGCCGAGCGCGATCATCGCGCCATGCGTCAGGTTGATGACATCCATCACCCCCCAGATCAGGCTCAGGCCCATCGCGGCCAGGCCATAGACCGACCCGATCAGCACACCGTCAATCATGGAAGCGAGGATGCCAGACATGTTTTCCCTCTGCGCCGTGAGCGCCTGATTGGCGGTCGCCGGTCGTTAGCCATTAGTCATTGGCAACCCGACCCCGAGCGCCGGCCGACGAACGACGAGCAACGCGAATGCAACATCCGTGTTCTGCCAAACTCCCCGTCAACCGCTCAGTGGACTGGGTACATCAAATCGGCGCTCTTGCCCGCCAGCGGCCAGACCACCTGTTTGACCGGCTTGCCGGACTTGTCTTTTTGCCACTGCGCCAGGAATATGGCGTGGCCCACCTGCAAACCATGTTCACTGGCCAAAGTAGAAAACTTGCTGCGGCCGTAGAACGTCGTGATGTCGGTCGCATTCAACGCCGCCCCCACTTTGGCCGTATCGATTCCACCTGCCTGTTCGATGGCATGTTGCAGGATCAATCCCGAAGCATACCCCCCAGCCGATTCATAACTGGGCGGCGCGTTGTATTTTGCCGTGTATGCCTTGCCAAAGTCGGTGCCGCTCGGCCCGTACTGCGCCTTGAATGTGGACTGCGGCTCCCACTGCGACGGCACGATCACGCCTACCGCCGCGTCCCCAAGTTCGGCCCATTGCGGGCTATCGGGAGCGACCAGCAAAGAAATCATCTTCAGCGGAACTTTGTGCCCGTAAAGCTGCCGCGCCAGCGTCGAACCATCCGCATAATGCCCGCCACCCAGAAGCACCGTAGCCTTCGAGGCGATGACCTTATCAATGATGGCGCTGAAATCGGCGGTGTTCGGGGCGTACGCCTCGGTGAACACAACGTTGAACCCGAGTTGCTGCGCATAGGCTTTTGCCGGAGTCACTACGGCCACCGAAAACGACGAATCCTCATACACGAAGGCAACCGTGGCCTTCGGATCCTTGGCTTTCAGCGCGTCGAGCGCCACCGTCAGGTATTGCGTGGCCGGCGCAAACATCTGATAGAGATGCTGATTGCCGAGCTTGTAGGTTTTTTCCTCCGCCGCGCCCGTGGTGAGCATGATCTTCTCGTACTGCTCGGTCACAATCGCCGCCGTCGCAGTCAAGCTGGACGAGTACGGGCTGAACAGAAAGTCGGCCTTGTCCTCCAGGATCATGCGCGTGTAAAGCTGCTGCACGCGCTTGGAATTCGATTCATCGTCGTAGCTGGCAAACTGCACTTTGTAGCTCTTGCCGCCCGCCTTGATCCCGCCGCCGGCGTTGACCGTGTCGCGCCACAGTTCGAACCCGCGGTATTGCTCCAGCGAGTCCACATTCAGCGCGCCGGTCCTCGAGACCGTGAATCCAAGAGTGATCGTTTGCTGGGCAAAGCCAGCGGCGGCAAAGCATGATGACAGCAGAAGGGAAATGAAAATCGCTCGTTTCACTGGGCACCTCGCTCGATTGGCCTTACTGAGAAATCTTTTGTGACCGTGCAAAATTTATCCATCCTACACCTATTCCGCCCGTCAGCAAGCGCATGATGACTGCCGGGCAGTGGTGCCGAGACCAGTAAAATACCCCACGATCCGTACCTTACCCCAGTGACGGCCATCACATGCGGATGTTCATCCAGGAAGCGACAATGAGAAGGACTCAAGCGCGCGCAGCGGTTCGGCCGTTCCGCGTTCGAAAAATGCTAAATTAGAAGTCCATGTCCGCTCCTGCTTCCCTCTTTGTCCGCGCCGCCAAGGCCCAGCCCACCGAACGCACTCCCATCTGGTTGATGCGCCAGGCTGGACGCTACATGGCCGAGTATCGTGCCGTCCGCAAGCAATACTCGCTGATCGAAATCTGCAAAAAGCCCAAGGTCGCGGCCCAGGTCACCATCGAAGCCGCTGAAATCCTCAAAGTCGACGCGGCTATCATCTTTGCCGACTTGCTTCTGCCCCTCGAAGTCATGGGCCTGCCTTTCCACTTCGCCGCCGGAGAAGGCCCAAAAATTGAAAAGCCGGTCCGCACCGCCGAAGATATCACCCGTCTCCGCACCGATCGTGCCGCCGAGCTTGGGTATGTCGCCGAAGCCATTAAGATAGTCTGCAAACATTTCGGCGACCGCCTTCCCGTCATCGGCTTCTGCGGCGCGCCCTTTACGCTTGCCAGCTACATGATCGAGGGCGGCGGCTCGCGTCATTACATCCATACAAAGAAGATGATGTACTCCGCTCCCGGCGCCTGGAATGAGCTGATGACCAAACTCGTCGCCGTTACCGCCGAATACTCCGCCGAGCAGGTCCGCGCGGGCGCCGACACCATTCAGATTTTCGACAGCTGGGTGGGCTGCCTCAGCGTCGAAGATTATCGCCACTACGTTTTGCCGCACGTGACCGCTCTTGTCAAACGCCTGCAGAAAACCGGTGTCCCGATCATCTATTTCGGCACGGACAGCTCCACGCTCCTGCCCTCGATGCAGGAAACAGCCGCTGAAGTCATCGGCCTCGACTGGCGCATTCCTCTCGATGCCGGCTGGCAGAGCCTCGGCCACAAAGGCGCGGTACAGGGCAACCTCGATCCCGTCCTACTGTTCGCCAATTGGAAGGAGTTGAAGTCGCGCGCCGAGGATGTTCTACGCCAAGCCGCCGGACGCCCCGGCCACATTTTCAATTTAGGCCACGGCATCCTCCCCGAAACGCCGGTGGAGAACGTGAAGTCTCTGTGCGCATTCATCCGCGAGCATTCGGCGGAGTTCAAGAAATGACCTCGGCCAGGAGCGCTAGGGTTTGGGGTGGCGCAGCGCTTCAGCGCTGCGATAAAGATCCCCTCTTCACTATTCTTAGCGGCGCGTGCCCCACACATCGCCTACTTTGCAATGTGTGGGATTCCACGCTGAAGGGGAGCGAGGTGCCGAGCCATGACTGAATCTCGCGAGAGCACGCCGCCGAGCTCATGCCCTCTGAATCTCGGCAGCGCCTGCTACTGTGCAAACCGCCTCAACTCCTTCGCGTCCGCGCCCTCGAAAACCGCCGTCCTCCTGCTGGCCCACGGCAGCCCCGAGAACCCCGACCAGATCCCCGACTTCCTCCGCTACGTCACCGGAGGCCGCCCGCTCCCGCCGCAGGTAGTCGAAGAAATCCGCCACCGCTATTCGCTGATCGGCTCCTCGCCGCTAACTTGCTGGACTCTTCTGCAAGCCGACCAGCTTTCGCATGAACTCCAACTGCCCGTCTTCGTCGGCATGCGCAACTGGAAGCCCTTCATCGCCGATGCCGTCAAAGCCATCGCCGCGCAAAAATTCGAGCTAGTTATCGCCGTCTGCCTCGCTCCGCAAAATTCGCGCACCAGCGTAGGACTCTATCGCAGCGCCGTTGCTGGCACCGGTGGAAACGGCGTGATTGGAAACGACGCGCTGCCGTTCGCTCTGGATTTCGTGGACGAGTGGCACGATCAGCCGCTGTTGGCCAAGGCCTTCGCAGAAAACCTGCGCGCCGGATGGGCCAAAGCCAACGCCGAATATGGAGGCACACTGCCCGTCATCTTCACCGCCCACAGCGTCCCCGCGCGCACCATCACCGAAGGCGATCCCTATGAAGCCCAGTCCAAAGAAACCGCCCAGTTGGTGGCGAAAGCAGCAGGCCTCGCAGCGGGCCTCACTCAAAATGCGTGGACCTTCGCCTTCCAAAGCCAAGGCATGTCCGGAGGCCAGTGGATTGGCCCCACCGTCGAAGAAACAATTCTGAGCCTCAAAGCCAAAGGCCACCGCGGAGTGTTCATTCACCCCGTAGGCTTCCTCTGCGATCACGTAGAAGTGCTCTACGACATCGACATCTTCTTCAAACAGTTCGCAGAAAAGGAAGGCATGCGCCTATGGCGAGCCGAGTCGCTGAACGGATCGAAGACCTTAACGGCAGCGCTGGCGGAGTTGGTTCGCGGCCGTTTGAATTAACGAGTCACAGTGTGTAGGTAGAATGCCTCAGGCGGGTGCATGTGAACTGGCAGAACCCGAACGGATCGCGTCGAAACCTGATTCTGGCAACGGGCGTATTTGCGCTGGCTTGTTTGCTCTTAGGCTGTTCGAGGGTGAAGACAAACGCGGAGCCCGAGCCAGTTCCCGATGCACGAATCCAACTATCTACGCTGGGTCTGCCGAAGGACTTCTTTTCAACGAGAGATGAAACGCCGAGGACGATCATCGTTTATCGCTTTGTGGTTTGGCTGAACAGCGAAGAGGTCGTAGTCGGGTTTAACACAAGCCCCGTTTCCCGGGTAACACCTGACCATAAGGGTTCGGCCCGGCTTCTAATATTCAATGCGGCTGGTGTGTTGAAAGCTAAGCGAGACGTGGCCTATCTCGCCTATGGTTACGGCGAACTCGTGGCTGAGGGCGAGGCAACAGCAGGCCCCGGCGGAACCCTTCTTTTCAGAATGCAGTCTGTGAACCTTGACAAGGAAGGCAAGAATGAATCCAAATCGGGTGTCTTGCTAATCGATGCTAACTTGCAAGACGTTGGACGCATTGATCGTTTTCTGGAGCAAACAACCTTCAACGATCACGCTCTCGTCTTCCAAGAGGGCTTTACGCTAGGTCAATCACGCACCTACGACATTTTGGATGGTTCTCCGCCGTTGCTGACAAAGCGTTGGCAACAGGACTGGCCAATAGACGCAAGAGCTCGAAGGTTTGGGGAGCACGGACTGGCATACATGGTTTGCCAACAAGAACTCCGACCGAATGAGTATGTCTCGACTGGCGTTGTCTACGCAGGTGCGAAGCAACGCTGCAAGATGATTGCACAAGGTGAAGATCGAGCAAGCTGGGAGGTTTCACTGAAGGACGGCGAGACGGCGGTCATAGTCGGTCTGTTAGCAGATGGAAGTGTAGTCGGTCAGATCAGCGGAACTGAAAAAGGCGACTATGAAGGGCGACTGGTCATCTGGAAGAAGGACAAGACAACAGAGTTCCTGCCATGGATTCCGCGAAACAATTGCGGATCGGTTCAAAGCGCTACTGCAGATATGTCGCGCTACGCGGTGTTCGCAACCTGCGATGATCGCAGCGACAGCGGACGCTGGATCGTGTTTGATCGAAGGTCGCCGACTCCATTGGTGAATCGAGTGTTCCCGAAGAATGGACGTGCAGCCTTGTCCCCGGATGGGCTGCACTACGCCAGCTTTGAGTCGGGGGAACTTCGCGTCTACTCGCTAACTAAGCTACCCTAGGTTCGCTTGTGAAGAATCGCGATTACACTGACGGCGCTCACAAGTGGGCTGTTTATGCAACGGGTTGCAGTCAAGTCGGGGCCAAAGCCCGAAAGCTTACGCTCGTAGCTCAAGGCTCGTAGCTCGCAGCTTCTTATGCCACGTATCGCCATCATCGGCGGCGGAATCTCCGGCCTCTCGGCCGCGTTTGCGCTTGAAGAAAAACACCAGTCCGGCGCCCAGTCCGACACAAAGATCGAGTATGTCCTGTTCGAAGCCGCCCCGCGCCTCGGCGGCGTCATGGTCACCGACCGCGCCGATGGCTGCCTGATCGAGGCCGGACCCGATTCCTTCCTCACGGAAAAACCCTGGGCCGCCGACCTCTGCCGCAAAATCGGATTGGGCGATCAACTAATCGGCTCGAATGACGCCGACCGCAAAACCTACATCGTGGTCAAGAACAAGCTAGTCGTCATGCCTGACGGCCTCATGTTCATGGTGCCCACAAGAATTCTCCCGACCGTGCTCTCGCCGCTCTTCTCGCTGCGCACCAAGATGCGCATGGCCGCCGAGTGGTTCCATCCTCCGCATAAGGCAACTAGCGACGAGACCGTGGCCCAGATGGTCGAGCGCCACTACGGGTCCGAGATGGTTGACCTGCTCGCCGACCCACTCCTCTCCGGCGTTTACGGAGGCGAAGCGACCGACCTCAGCGTCCGCGCCGTGCTCCCGCGCTTTGCCGACATGGAATCGAAGCATGGCAGCCTCGGCCGCGCCATGCTAGCCGCCCGCAGAAAAATGGCCGCCGCTGCCAAAGCGCCACCAAGGCCGCTTTTCACCTCGCTCAAAGAAGGCATGCAGCAAATGGTGGACGCCCTTCTGACCCGTCTCGACCCCGCAACCCTGCAAAAATCTTCGCCCGTCCAATCTCTAATCATGCAAGACGGCGGCTGGACCGTCTCCGCCGGATATCACTCCGATCACTTCGACGCCGTCATCATCGCCGCGCCCGCGCACGCTGCTGCAGCCATACTCCAATCCGCCAATGAAACCCTGGCTCGCGAACTCGCCGCCATCAACTACAGTTCTTCTGTCACCGTCACGCTCGGCTACGACGAAAAAGTCCGCCGCTCCCTCCCACCCGGCTTCGGATTCCTGGTCCCGCGCAGCGCTGGACGCCGCATGCTCGCCGCTACCTTCGTTCACAACAAATTCCCCCACCGCGCGCCCGACAATCGTGCCCTCGTTCGCTGCTTCCTCGGCGGCGCCCGGGACGAGCAAATCCTCGACTCCTCCGAGGATCAGATTCTCCGCATCGTCCGCGACGAGCTTCGCCAGATCATCTCGCTCACCGCCGAGCCCCTTTTCAGCCGCGTCTACAAGTGGAAATCGGCGATGGCCCAATATTCGGTAGGCCATCTCGATCGTCTTGCGCGCATTCAAGCTCTCTGTTGTGAGATGCCCGGCCTCGCCCTTGCTGGCAACGGATTCAGTGGCATCGGCGTTCCCGACTGCGTTCGCTCTGGCGCCGAGGCAGCCGGCAAAATCCTGACTGTAATGGGCATGTCCTCCGCCTCATAGATCAAGTGTGGCGCGGGCGCCCTCGCCCGGGAAAGCCGTCCCTCTCCCCCGCGGTTCGGCGCATCAAAATTACTGCAGTAATCCTCCTAAGTAATTCCGAATTGCCGAAACCCACATCTTCCGGCAGTGTTTAAAATAACTACAGCCCGTGGGGGGCTCGCTATGAAAACTCTGTTCGCAATTCTCTGTTTCGCCGCAACGTTCAGCTACGCCCAAAGCGATATGCACGACATGAAAGGCATGAACATGCCGGGTCACGACATGTCCAACATGTCGGGCCAGAGTCAATCTGACGACGCTTCCGATGATGCGAGCGCTCACGCCATGCACTCCATGGAGGGCCATCACATGGATATGGGCCCGCACATGAAGATGACGGCTCTTCGCCCCACGCAACCGGGCGATGCCGAGAGCGCCCAGAAAGTCGTCGTTGCCGCACGCTCCGTCATGGAAAAATACAAGGACTACCACACCGCTCTAAACGACGGCTTCCGCATCTTCCATCCCGAGATTCCGCAGAAGCAGTATCACTTCACCAGCTACCGCAATGCTCTCGCGGCCTTCTCCCGTTTCGATCCCGACAATCCAACCTCGTTGCTCTATGAAAAAGAAGGCGATGGCTATCGCCTCGTCGGCGTCATGTACACGGCGCCCAAACGCTTCACCGAAGACGATCTCAATCAGCGCATCCCGCTCAGCATCGCCCAATGGCATGAGCACGTAAACTACTGCGCTCCGCCCGCCGGGCGCAAGGGCGAAGCGATAATTGACCATCCAAAGTTTGGCCTGCGCGGCTCCATTACTACCGAATCCGAATGTGCCGCCGCCGGCGGAGATTTCCATCCCGTGATCTTCAATTGGATGGTGCACGTCTACCCGCTCGAAAAAGACGAAGCCCAGGTCTGGTCCGTGGAGCGCCAGCACCAGCACGCAGACTAGTGTGTTGCCCCGCAAGTTCGCGCCGCAAGTTCAACATGTCATCCTGAGCGCAGCGAAGGATCGATGCATTTTGCATGCAGCGCGTCGACGCCCTCGAATGGACCGACGGGCGCCCCCGTCCGTCAACGCCAACTCAGAATCCCTCCCGAATCGCCTGCCGATCCGCGCGCTCTGCTATTCTGAGTTTTCCCTGCGCGCACTTTTATGACGACTTCGTCTCCCAGCCCATGGAAGATCATCCTCGCCTTCGGCCTGGTCTATGTCTTCTGGGGCTCTACTTACCTGGGCATCGGCATTGCGGTCGAACAGATTCCACCCGCCCACATGTGCGCCGCGCGCTTCCTCGTGGCCGGCCTCGTCATGCTGGCCTACTGCGCCGTCGCGGGACGCAAGGTCCGGTTCTCATCACGCCAGCTTGCCCAGTGCGCTGCCGTCGGAATCCTCCTGCTCATGGGTGGCAATCTCACGCTCTCCTATGCCGAGCAAATCGTCCCCACCGGACTTGCGGCGCTCCTGGTTGCGGTCAGCCCGCTCTGGTTCCTCGTGCTCGATAGCCTGCTGCTCGGTGACCATCACATCTCGCGCCGCGGCATGATCGGCCTCGTCATCGGAATCTTCGGCGTGGTCGTTCTCATCTGGCCAACTCTTGTTCATCCCGGCTCCTTCGGCCGCCGCGAATTCTGGTGGTCCATCGCTCTCCAAGGAGGCTCCCTGAGCTGGGCGCTCGGTTCCGTGCTCTCCAAGAGATGGCAAACTGCTGCCATCGATCCTTTCGGTTCCACCGCCTGGCAAGTCGTCTTCGCCGGTTTCGCCAATCTCGCCTACGCTCTCGTGTTCGAGCGCAACATGCCGGTTGTCTGGACCGCGCGCGGCGTCGGCGCCATCCTTTATCTGGTCGTCTGCGGATCGTGGATCGGCTACACCGCGTACATCTGGTTGCTGCAGCACGTTCCCACGTCGAAGGTTGCGACTTACGCCTATGTCAATCCTGTGGTCGCTGTCTTTCTCGGATGGCTCGTTCTCCACGAACGCATCGACCGTTACATTCTGATGGGGAGCACGGTTATCGTTGCTTCGGTCATCATGGTAACGAGCGCCAAGGTTTCCAGTCGCGCCGCAGCGGAAGATCTTCCCGCAGTCGAAGCCGCAGGAGATTGAATTCAGTTCTCAGTCGGCGGTTCTCAATTCTTTTTCAAGCCAAGCTCTCCATCGTACTGTCGGATAACTCCGTAGCACTCGCAGGCGGAGTCTTCAAGTTTCTTGCGATTCAGAATCTTCACAGCGCCACGCGTATACTCGATGATCTTCTTCCTCTGCAAAACGCCAGCGGCCAAGCTCACGGTAGGCCTGTCTGTCCCTAGCATGGTCGCGAGAAAATCATGGGTGAGGGGCAGCAACCCTGAATCCACTCTATCCTGAGTCATTAGCAACCACCGCGCCAGGCGCCGCTCAATATCGTGCAGCCGATTACATGCGGCGGTTTGTGCAACCTGCATACCCCGAATTGCCGCATATCGGCTCAACATCAGTTGCAGCTGTGGGGCGGATTCCAACGCCTTTTGCAAAGCTCCGACCTCTACCCGAAACCCATCCCCGGTGATTTGTATCACGGCTTGAAGCGTGCTCCTGCTCAGGCCAACAGCCGCCAGTGTTCCTGTAAAACCCTCATTGCCAACTATGCCCGCTTCGGCCGTTTTTCCATTTTTCATTACGACGACAAGAGAAATCATGCCCCGATTCGGAAAATACGCGAATTTCAGCTTTCCACCCGCCTCGTGAATCACCAGATGGTTTGGCAAGCGGACGTATTCGAGATGAGGACGAAGTGAACGGTAGTCGCTGTCGGAGATCGATAGGAGTATTTTGTTGCCGACTGGCTTTCCCGCGGCATTCGTCCGCTCGCCGGACTGCACGACTTGGAGGTGATTGTTCGCTACAAACCGCAACCGAAAAGCCCTCCGGACGCGGGGGTGAACTCACCCGTCGTGGTGTGCGAAACAGGAACTCTATTCCTTCCGCACGACTCGGCGAAATTATACAGGGTCCACGGTTTCCGCCAATCTGGCGTCTGTAGGGCATCCAACATTGGCTTTAGTGCTGCTATGCGCAAGCATCGCTACGCATAATAATGGCCAACGCTTAAGCGATTCCGCTCACTTCAAACGAGAGCCCGAAATCGGGCGTGCGAACCGAACAAGGCTCTCCCCCGTTTGTAGGATGCCCGACAGACCATTCGACTTTGCGCATGTAACGTTCGCCCATTCCTTTATGCATCTTCACTTTGCATCATCGGTGACGCCCAGATCCGGCAACGGTTTTCTGCTGCAATCGGGCAGTAAGCAGCTGCGAAGGGAGCCGTTGGTGAAGAACCGGAACGCCTCGTTCCTTGACAACAGGCCGGTACTCGTTGGGGCGCAGCGACAGAGACCATGAGCCGAAAGCTGGTATGGATTGACCAAGAGCGTTTTCGGGGTTTTGGTTGCTCCGAATGTGGTTGGCGGTTCAACCCCTCTGGTGCGCCCACAGGCGTGTCTTTCGATGAAATGATGCGCAACTTCGAGCTGCAGCGCGACAAAGAGTTTACAACCCATGTTTGCGCCGATCACTCCAAAAAGGTCAGATAGGACTCACCGGTACGCCACACCGAATCACACTCAATCATGATGTCTGTCGCTGGCGGGCGGTGTTTGGTTGGAGGACTCCCGATAATTGCTGCAAACAGATGGGGTGAGAAGGCCAGTCTCCGACGGGATGCTGTAGGTCCCAAGTTATCGACGCGCTCGAAGCGCAAAAGATAAAGGAGACCGGCAATGAAGAAAATTAACGCCACAGGGGCGCAGCAGAGCTTGCGCCGTTTTGGATCGATGGCTACCCCACCCACCCCGTCCCGTTTCGGGAATCAATTCGTCACAAATTCAATGTGTCCCGCGTCCTAGACAACCTACCAAACACGCGAACAAATTGATTAACACTACTGTCGGAATTTGAGCGCCCCAGCAAGAAATTGAACGCTCCTTGGGTGCCCCATTCAATCGCGAGCCTTTTGCGATTGAGTGGGCCCAAAGAAAATTCCGACTGCGGAAAAGAAACGTGGGGGTTATTTAATTCTAAGTAATGAGTAATCAAGACTTTACCAATAACTATCTACGCCTCAATACTTTACCGGAGGTGCCGCGCCGCGCCAAAGTCTTGATTCCAATAGACCGGTAAGGGGGGTATCCCCAAAAACGCGTTCATAAGCGCATTGACTGAGAACTGAGAACCGAGAACTGAAAACTGCGCCAGAACGCACCGCGAAAGAAGACCAAAATATGTGAACTGAAAAATTGTTTCGGTGAAATGCAGCTACTCCTCCGCTTCCTCCGCGTCGTTCACTACATCGACTACCCGGTTGCGGATCGAGAACATGACTTTCTGATCCACGTCGGGCACAAACGTTACCCGCATCGGACCTCGCTCCCAGGCTGGTGGAGGGCACTCTGAGTCGGGATCGTCGTCGCCTCCCGGCTCGCCCACGTCTTTTTTCAGGATCGGTTTGCGGCGTCCTACTTGCGCCACCATCGCGTACAGCTTCTTGCCGTCGTCGGAGACGCCGCAGTAGGCAATGTAGTCGCGATACCAGCTGGCCGTCGAATAGAAAGGATCGAACTCGGGCAGGTTCAGCTGCGAGACGCGTCCCGTCATCCGATCGACCAGCAGCCAGCCTCCGCGCAGCCATTGCCAGCGTGCCGCGCTTTCGGCCGGCAGCGCGTCATTGATGCGAAATGCGCGCCGCACCACAAACAGCCGGTCGGTCAGTTCGTGGGGATTGCCGGTGGTGTACTCCTTGAGCCGCGTGTCGACGAACAACGGACGCACTTTCAGATCAAGCAGTTTTTCGCCCGTTGCGTTCGGATATTTTGCCGCGATCGACTTGCCGAACGCAATGATGTGTGGTTTCGATGCGGCCCAGGATTGGCAGCCAATCGCGAGCGTGAAGAACAACGGCAAAAGTTTGCGGAGCTTCATTCTAAAAGCTTTGCACCGCTCGGCCGCTCCCGCCATGACCGATGAACACTGGAATTGTTCAGTTTTGACCACCAGCGGCGCCGCGATCCACCGGATCTTATCCTGCTGGACGTGGTGATGCCCGGCAAGACGGGCTACGAACTTTGCCGCGAGCTGAAGGATGCTCCCGCGACCCGGCTGATTCCAGTCGTCATGATCACCGGCCTCAACGCGCACGAAGACCGCATCAAAGCCATCGAGGCTGGAGCCGACGATTTCCTGACCAAGCCCATCAGCGCTGAAGAGCTGTTTGCGCGCGTGAAGTCGCTCCTTAAGCTGAAGGAATTCACCGACGAACTGGAGACGGCCGAATCCGTGCTCTGCACGCTCGGATTAAGCGTCGAGGCACGCGACCCATACACCGAAGGGCACTGCGAGCGCCTTGCCCGCGACGCCAGCGAACTCGGCAGCTATCTCGGCGTCGATGACGAATGCGTGGTCGCGCTCCGCCGCGGCGGTTACCTTCACGATCTCGGCAAGATCAGCGTCCCGGATGAAATCCTGAAGAAGGGAAGCAACCTCACGCCCGATGAATGGAAGATCATGAAGCAGCATCCGCTGGTGGGCGAGGCAATTTGCCGCCCGCTGAAGTCGCTGCGCCTGGTGCTGCCCATCATCCGTCATCATCACGAGCACTCCGATGGCAGCGGCTATCCCGATGGCCTCAAGCACGGCGAAATCCCGCTTCTTCCTCGCATTCTGCAGGTCGTGGATATCTACGATGCGCTGCGTACCGCCCGCCCGTATAAACCGGCCCTGGCGCACGAACAAGCGGTCTTCACCATGCGCGAAGAGGCCAGGGCGGGCCTTTGGGACGAAGAACTGGTCAGCGAGTTCTTCGAGATGCTCGACAAGCGCCGGCAAGTGGCATAACTTCAAGGTTCAAAGTTTCATGGTTTGCAAAGTGGCAGAAACTCTGGCGTCACCTTGAAGCCTTGAAACTCTGAAACATTGAAACCTTTGACTCCGACCTACTCCATCGTCATCCCAGCCTACAACGAAAGCGGCCGCATCCGGCCGACGCTCGATGAGTTGTTGCGCTACTCGCAGGAGAAAAATTGGGAAGTGGAGATCCTCATCGTCGACGACGGATCGCGCGACGACACGACATCGATCGTCCGCGAATACGGCAGGCTGCATCCGCAAGTGGTGCTCGTCGACAATCCGGAAAATCACGGCAAAGGATTCAGCGTCCGCGCCGGAATGCTGCATGCTCGCGGCGATATCTGCCTGTTCACCGACGCCGATCTCTCTGCGCCCATTACGGAAGCGCAGCGCCTTTTCGATGCCATCGCGGCAGGCGCGGACATCGCCATCGGTTCCCGCTGGTTACGGCCCGAACTGCAAACCGAGCGCCAGCCGCTCTATCGCCAGCTGTTCGGCCGCATTTTCAATCTTGTGCTGCGCGTGTTCCTGGGGCTGAATTTTACGGACACGCAATGTGGATTCAAGGCTTTTCGCCGCGATGCCGCGCAACGGCTTTTTCCGCTGCAAAAAATTGAGCGCTGGGGATTCGATCCGGAGGTTCTTTTCCTGGCAAGAAGGCTGGGTCTGGTGGTGAAGGAAGTTCCGGTCGTCTGGGCGCACAGCGCAGGGACCCGTCTTCACCCTTTCCGCGACGGGCTGCGAATGTTCGGCGAAGTTCTGCGCATCCGCTGGAACTCCATAACGGGCGCTTACACGGCTGGAGGCGTGCCTTCTCCCGGCAAGCTATGAGGCTGTTCGATAGGCGCGGTGCGCTAGAGGAGCGACATGCGCTAACGGAGCGACACGAACGCCGTGCTCCGCATCCGCCACCAGCGTAAATTCGGCTGCACATTCATCACACAGCCAGTACATTTCAGCACTGCTTGCGGGCCTGAATGCAACCGCGCTGTCGCCAGCGCGCTGGAGCCGCTTTTCGAAGTAGAAGAGTTTGCCGGAATGCAAGAACCGGAAGGAAGCCGAGCACGACGAATTGGAACATTTGGCAAGCATTTCCGTACACCGTTGACCTGTGGTTTCATTGTGATGCGGGGAGTTACATTGGGAAAGGTTACGGAAGTAATTCGGGTTCCAATCTGGGCAACCGGCTTTGCAAGCTGGACGTGTGGCTTGTTTTCGGGCCGTCTGAACTCGAACCGCCGAGGTCATAACCGACTCGCTCCCACTTGCCGACGTAGCTCGGCGCGATTTTACGGGAACGGTTCGAACGCGGTGAACTGAATTTCCCTCCGCGGAATGCGGCCCGGTGCGTCATTCCGCCCAAGTGAGAATTAAGACACACTCGCGATTGCACTCAAAATCCCGGTCACAGTGTCAATGGCGGCTAAACCCGTGGGAAGCGGACCTGAATTCCGGGCGACAGTTTCCACCACATCGCACCGCCGCCCGGAACGTCAAAGCAGCCCCTGGCGTTAGTAGGTGCCGCCCGGAGGACAGGCCTTCGATGGTCCCTTGAACGTGCCTTTCCCGGAGAACTCTCCCCCCGCGCCAAAAGAGCCAATGCCATCTGCGTTGAAGTACCAGCTGAAGAAGGCCAGTTCCTGCACATGGTATGTGTAGCCGTTCAGAGGGATCGTGGGCATCAGGGTCCCGCTGAGAGGATCGCCGACCTCGAGGTTGTCCTGGCAGCCGCTTACCTGGCCGATATTCCCCCAGGCTGGCGTCGGATTGTTCCCGAGAGGGTCGTTCATCCATTCGTCGATTTCGTGGCTCGCGATGGAAACGTCATGTGTGCCGGCGCCGAAATCTTTACTCGTATCGTAATCCATAACCCCCTAGGTCTGAGCGGGGCTGCCCTGCGCGGTATGGAAGCCGAGGATGCAGCAGTTGCTGATAGTTGGCGGAGTGGCGCCCGACTGCACGATATCCTTGACCAGGAAGATCACGAATTGAGTGGGGCTGACTACGCCCGATGACTGCAGCGCAGTGATCTCACTGCCCAGAAAACTAGCGAACGGAGTATTTGACACGACGCCCAGCTCGCTGCATCCGGAGGAATATGTAGTGGCTACGGATGAATCGGCTGTGACGGTGATCTCCTTGACATATTTGACCGGAGACAGGTAATTGTGAAAGCTTCTTTTGATAATGCTCCAGAACTCGGCGCGCATGAAGCCGTCCGAGTACTGGGTTGTGCCCACTCCGACACCGTTGAACTTGAGCGGCGAATGGACAACGAGCGGCGATTTCTTGAACCGGTTCACAGCTGAAACGTTACCGTCGCACGAGTTAGCTGCGCTCGGATCGAAGACTGCCGAGCCGATTATAATTTTGAGCGGAACCACCACAACCGGAATATTGGTCTTTACGCCCGTTTCAAAATCCCCTCCCGCGAAGACTCCGGTGTAGGTATTACCGTCCTTGGTTGCGGCAAAGGTGTACCCGAGCATCGGAATCGTGCTACCCGCCTGAGCCTGCGCCAACGCGTCGTCTGCAGTTCCTTCCGTCCACGGTATCGTTGCGTAATAGCCGGGAAGCTCCGCTGCCGCATCCTGGGCCAAAAGATGTTGCACGCCAATTGTCGTGACTGCCGCGACCGCCAACAGGGCGTAACCAATGGAATATTTTCCTAGCGGACGTTTCATTTCGCTTTGCTCCTTCGTTTTTGGTTGGAATTTTCCTTTTTTCGCAGAAAGAACTACTTCGTAATCTCCCTTTTTGCTTCAAGAACAGGTGTGACCGCCAAAGCACCCCACAAAGGTGGCGGCGATTATGTTCCACGGAAGTTGCCCTGTCAATGTGCAACTACTTACAGTCGCAAAACGGGGGCTGATTTGTGAACCCAACGGGCGCAGACATGAGGCTCGGGGTGGCTCAAGAGGTTGGTTGTTGAAACATCGCGATCGCACGCAATATAAAAAGGCGCCCACTTTTGCGGTAGGTTGAGATGGTTCGGATCGCCAACCTAGCGAAAAGGAGCGCCTTTATGAGTGAGGAAAAGTATATCGGTATGGACGTGCACCAAGCCACCATCTCGGTCGCCGTGATGGATGCTGGTGGCAAGCTGATCATGGAATGCTTGCTGGAGACCAAGGCGGCCACGATTGTGGAGTTCATCCGAGGACTGCAAGGAACGCTGTCGCTGACCTTTGAGGAAGGCACGTCCGCGGCCTGGTTACACGATCTTCTGAAACCCCACGTGAGCCGGCTCGTGGTCTGCGATCCGCGTAAGAACACTCTGTTGAAGGATGGCAACAAGAGTGACCGGATCGACGCGCGGAAGCTGGCGGAGTTGTTACGCGGCAACCAACTCCATCCCGTGTACCACGGAGAGCATGGGGTGCGCACCTTGAAAGAACTAGGGCGCAGTTATCTGACCATCACCCAAGATGTCACCCGCGTCATGAATCGCATCAAAGCTCTGTACCGCAGCTGGGCTATTCCCTGCGCTGGCACAACCGTCTACGCTCCCCGTCATCGCGCCGAGTGGTTGGCTAAGATCGCGGAGCCAGGAGTTCGGGTTCGCGCGGAACGGCTCTACCAGCAACTGGATCTGTTGCAACCGGTGCGTCTGGAAGCGCGACACGAGTTACTGGCGGAAAGCCACAAGCATTCGGCCGTGAAGCTACTGCGCCAGATTCCTTCCATCGGTCCGATTCGCTCGGCCTTGCTGGTGGCACTGCTGCAGACCCCCCACCGTTTCCGTACCAAACGGCAGCTTTGGGCCTACAGTGGTTTCGCAGTCGAGACCCACGACAGCGGGGAGTACCGTTCCGTGCGCGGCAAACTGCAACGCAACCGCGAGCGCATGACGGTTCGCGGTCTGAATGACAACCACAATCGAGATCTGAAGAATCTCTTTAAAAGTGCTGCCATCTCTGCCAGCACACGTCCCGGCCCCCTGCGCGACTTTTATGTTGCTCGAGTGGAGAAAGGGATGCGGCCGACCATGGCCCGTCTTACCTTGGCTCGAAAGATGGCCGCGATCAGTTTAACCATCTGGAAGAAAGGAGTGGAGTTCGACCCCCAACAATTGCAGCGACAACCAGCTTGAGCATCTCTGAGGAACAGGCTTTTTCCATCTCTGTGGTGTACTCGGTGGTGGGCGGTCTGGTTCTGCAGATGCTCGGTTCGAGGGTGAGTATCAGTCAATGAGATCGGCCTTGTGTGCTTCGGCACCGAGTCACCCATTACACGCTATGCCCCCTCGGAGAACCAGAAATAGCGATAGGCCACGAGCCTCGGATAGAACCATGGTTGACATCGTCCTGCTTGCCGCGTCTTGCACACTCGAACTTGACCATCAGCAGCAGAGAAACCTAACGAGAATGGAGCAACAAGCCAAACCTCTTCAAGGTAACGAAACAGAGTGGGCTGGATCTCGAGAAAGATTCTCATCCTCCCGTCAAGGCGGAGCTTTTTTCTTGACATCCCTTTTTATAGAACTCATTGACTCCGGATCAGAGGGCAGTTGCTGTCATTGGGCGGAACGGATCATGAGGGGAAAATTGGATGTTTCCGAAGCGGCCTCACGTTCTGGTGCGGCGTGCCCTCAGAACCACTCCGCTCTGCCGCAGAGATGCCGAGAGAGGAACGTTCATCGTATGCGAGACCCCGTAGCGCCGCGAGTGGGCTTCTACGGAGAGGACGCCGTGAGTAGGCGGCTGGCGATCAGAGAAAACATGATCTCGCACTGTTCGGCGCTGTTTTACGAAACCGTTCGAACGCGCTAAACTGAGTTTTACAGGTGACGTTTTACAGGCGATTTGTGTTTTAGGCCGTCAGTAAAAGTTTGGTAAACTATTGACGCGTTTGGATGTAGGCGCGTAGCTCAGTTGGTTAGAGCGCTACCTTGACACGGTAGAAACGAGAACCAAGCCTTTCTGCTATCCACATTTGTTTCCATCCCGTTACAGAGAACAGCAGAATTTTCTAGCCCGTGATCGGCCCGCGATTCGTTGCTATGGTCGAACAAGAAGCGCAATGCAGATTTTCGAGTTGAGGACGATCTGAAAGACGGAATCTCGTTTGATGCGCCACTCTTGGCCCGGCTGGTGCAGCGAAGGGTGATTTCAAACCCGCTTCAAATCCTCGACCGCCCAATACCAGTCCACTTCAGGTGATCCGAACGGCCTACCACGTCTTTCCCAATGATAGTAAGCGTGGACGGCAATCTCCTCGTGTGAGATAGCGGGCTCGGTTGAATGCTCCGTGGGTGGCGGCAGAATGCTGGCGTAAACGGTCAGTGTGTCCCATATCACGAGCTCGTAAAGTACGGACAAGGGATCGTCTAGTGCGCCTCCCCTCCGGATTCGCAATCCCGGTCCCAGAAAAACGGGACCCAAAGCAAATGCCGCCATCAGTTTACGGACGTCCCCCGGAGTTTCTGTGGGAAGAAAACTTCTATCCCGTATGGAGGCTCTACAATCCTTCCACCAGCGAGCCAATATTCGCATCCGCGAACGATCTTCTTGACCACCGCGTGAATGGTCTCAGCCTCTATCATGAGTTGCATTTGGGAACTCACGGGTGCTTCGGGGTGTGGACCCAGCCCGGGGATTATGTGTGGTTGTACTTCGGGAGAATATGGGAGTGCTTCGTTCCGAAGTTTGCGCCGCCGTGCCGCTCGATGTCGCTTTTCCTCGTTGCTGGGACCATCCACTCCGATTCCCATGGTTCGTCGCGCGCGCTCATACAAGCCGTGAGCGGCGGGCTTCGTGGGATTGATGCAGCAAGCCAAGATCACTAGCAGTTCCTTCTCTAGCTCACCAAACTGCCCGTTGCAGCTTTCACAACTTGGTGCGGTCCACCGTTGGACGTCATCCGGCGCTGTGTCCGGATACCAAGAACTGGGGAACACATGGTCCTTCGTCGCCTCGGTTAGCGGCTTCCGGCAATGGATACATCTGCCGTCACTCTTCGGGCGTTTGATAATCGGTTGTTGGCGTTGCACGTTTAGCAGAATGCTCTTTTTGAGCACGGAGCGCAAAGGCCATCTCCGCAATGATGAACACAGGCGGGGAATCACAAGTAGAAACTTTGCGGGACTGAAAATGGTAGGCCCGAATGGACTCGAACCATCGACCTCATCCGTGTCAAGGATGCGCTCTAACCAGACTGAGCTACGGGCCTACATGGATGGCTGCGTTTCAATTCTACTGGGTGGCGGGTGATTAGGGCAACGCTGGTCGGCGACTTGCTATTCTCGTGTGGTGGGGGCGATGCAGAAGCGCATCTCGTAATTCCGCACTCTCAGTTCACCAGCCCCGGCTTCCTCATCGCCTCCATCACCTGATTCTGAGCGATCAATTTGTCCTTGTTTATCGCATGCGTATAGAGGCCCAGAGTTGTCCCGACATCGGCATGCCGCAGCATTGATTGAACCGTTTTCACGTCCGTCTTGGTCTGGGTAACCAAGTAGGACGCCAACGAATGGCGGAGATTGTGGAACCCAAAACGACGCCGATCTTCTGCGGCGAGGATTCCTAGCTTCACTGCCGCCGGACGGAGGTAATGCTGCGCCATAACCGAACCAGTGCGCGGCTTTCGACCATGCAGCCTAAGCGATGGAAAGACCCAGTCTCCTGGGTTTGAGCGAAAAGTTTGATTTTGCCACTCTCGCATGATGTCGGCCAACAATGCGCCCATAGCAACGGGTTGCTTGCTCGCCTTGGTCTTGGGTTCACCAATCTGACCGCTAAGCCATGTGCGCCTTACATGAATCTGCTCATGCTCAAAATCCAAGTCCTGCCACTGAAGACCCAAACACTCGCTGATGCGAAGGCCGGTTGCCGATGCGAGTAGCGTTACGGTTCGTTCCAATGGAGGAAAGTGACGTACCAAGTGGAAGGCCTGCTCGGGGGTGAGAATGATTGCCTCATAGTCGCTGGTCGTCTTGCAACGAACCCATTTCATCGGGTTCGCATCTTCGGTGCGCGGAATAAGACCGTGCCGCTGAGCATGTTTGAAGACGCAGACCATAACCTGACGGATCTTGGCACAACTCGCATTAGCGTAACCCAATTTTCCGTGGAGTGCCTTCAGCCAATTCTCTAGGTCAAGCGGTTTAATGCCGACTGCGACGTTCTTTCCCCATCGCGGAATCAGGAAATCGTGGATGATGTGCCGATGCAAGTACGCAGTTGAAGGCGCACGCGCTGCCAGTTCGTTCTTGATGTAATGGAGACTTATGTCTGAAAAGGCGATACGACCCCGAGAACTTGGTTCATTGATCTGCTGGAGCAGTCGCTGACTCTCCACTTCGGCCCGTGCCGCGCTTTCCGTTCTGAACTCGCGAACGACTCCAATCGGGAGCTTGTGCTCTACGCGCTTACCATCCGATTCCCGCGTGACGTAGTATCTCAGTACCCAAGTCGGTCCAGACTTGCGGTCCTCGATACGTAGACACCCTTGTTGAAACCTCGCCATTTTACACAAGCTTCAGTGCCCTGCGACGCGGCGCACCCGAGGGTCTTCGTATAGCGGAGTCGTTTTGCGAAGTAAACACATTTCTAGCCAACGTATTGGCAAGCTCACTCAAACGAAAGCGCCATACACGTCTCGTGCCATCGCCAATAGGATGGCCGGGCAACTTCCCTGCCCGTGCGAGTTCGAGGATGCGACGCCGATTGAGTAATAGGAATTTTCCGGCTTCGTCGGCGTCTACGAATGGTTCAATCGTCATAGTGCTACTCAAAAAAACTGCGGTCTCGTGTAGAAGGTTGGCCGCGAGGTCCATCCACTTTAGAAGACCTGGATATTCCTCTTGGACAGATTTGAATGCGACTTTCAATTGTTTTGGGTTCTTGTCGATGCCTACGTGGGCAAGCAGCTTTGATAGGGCAACATAATGTGGTTCTTGGAGTGTCGAATTGACGTATTGAACAGGCCACAGATATGCAAACTTGCGGAAGGTCGCCCGACTCGGAACTTTGCGCTGGGCGCAAAGCCTCGCCAACTCCGAGTACATGTCCGCTCTTCGTTGAACCTCAGTTTCAAGGTCGGGCCAGATGTGGAGGTCTCCGCCGGTTGGTACCCAAGTTAGGAACTGCCTCCCGACTGCATTTTCTTTAATCCATGGCAACGCAGAAGAGGGCGTGATGACCTTCATACGTTGGAAAACACCTCTCAGGTCTTTCGCCAACTTTCGCAACGTGTTTGCCTCAAGAGGAGGATAAAGACTGGGCATAGCGTTCGTGAAAGCCAGAACATTGAGCAGCCGACTCTTGTCGCAGCCTAATTCCTCTAGCTTAATCACATCTTCATTTCGAGCTAGATCACTATCCAATTTACCTTTCAGCGCAAGCAACATTGGATGATGAATCGCAGTGAGCACTATCCAGTGAGCAATCTCTTTGACCGCCTGATCGTCAGTGTTGATCCGTTTCGTGGAATCTGAGTCCAAGGAAGCCTCCATTAACTGTCCATCGTGACACAAGCCCCCGGCCTGCAAGGGGTCAAAATGCCGCATATTTGTGGGGCGAAAACAGCTCCCATTTTTTGGAGGAAATGGCGGGACAACTATCTCCGACAGGCGTTAGATAAAAAAGTGCAGGAACAATCAGCGACGATAGGTTGAAAGGACTACAGGAGAAGAAAACAATTATGATTTCAAACGAAGATGTAAATCAACTGCCCTCTGCGGATAGTGCAGCTGTTCGAGATCGCGACGAGCAAGTAGAAGAATCGGCCGAACAACCTCGAAAGCGAATTGCCTTCCTGGACGGCCCAGCAGAGGTAACGCTTCGGGACCAAATGGAAAGACCGTCCGGGCACGGAACAGCACCTCCCGCGAATGAGCAACCTTCCGCCATCGTGGCGGAAAGTACCGACGTGCGACTGAGCGAGATTCCGAAGGAATTTAACGAGAACTTCTTCCTTTCAGCCAATCTCCCCAATCACGTTCTGATGGCACACGCGCGCACAATGACAGAAGAAGAAATCCGCAAGTTTGTTGATGATGCCGCCCGCGCAGCTGGGTGTCACGCCAACAAGCTCACTGACATCATAGTGTTGGCCTCCCCGTTCATTTTGCGCGAGCGGGAATTCTACGACAAGCAGGGAAGGCGAGATACGCGGGGTAAACTTTGGACGGAGCGAAAAGCAGAACTGGCAACAGCATTTGGCGCGAGCGTGCGCACCTTTGAACGTGCGCTGACCGAAATGCTTAAACCGACAACGATGGAGTATAACCTCTCGATTCCGGGCCTGATCGAGGGACTCTCTATAAAATTCGACAAAGACCGTCTACCCGAAATTGAAACGCTGGTAGCCCGTTGCGGATTGCTGGCGGCTCCGTCCGAGTCGTCAGACCCAGTTATAGCTGACTCACCCGAAAGTCTGTGGAAGATCATCGACGGCACTCTCAACGATGCTATAGAGAGCGTCTTTTTTGTTGATGATCCTCGGGAGTTTGCAACTCGGCTAGGAGAGTTTGCGCGAGCGGTTGCCGATAACTTTTTCCCAAAAACGAAAATCGAAATCACTCCTGCGCCCGCGAAGGACGAAACACTCTGAACTCACAGGAGCGGGCGTAGCGCGGTGACGAAACGCCCTCGCCTTCTTATCCAACTCGGGGGATGTATGGACGATATAGACGACGAACTTAACGACTGCGTTGGCGAAGTGAACACGGAGAATCTAAGCCCGAAAGAGACAGAACGGGTGGCAGAACATTTGCTGAGCCACGATCCTGATGACGACGGCTACGACGCCGCCCGGCGTGTTTTTATACCCGAGCATCCCCGCTGGCGAACCCTCATCGAACGTAGCGGCGTGACATTTGGACCTATCAAACACCGCAGCAAACTAGAAGAGCGAAAGTTAGTGTCCGTTATATCCGAAGAGGACCTGAAAGCCCTAAAGCTGCGCTACATTCCTGTGTCCGACTTGGACAAATACGTAAGAGAAGAACTGACAGAGAGCACGATAGCGTGGAGTCGGAATAATACGGTAATGCTCGTTTACCTGAAAGATTACATCAGACTCGCGATGAGAAATGACGCCCAAAAGGGCTTGGACCGAATGGTTTTTCCAGATCCCACGCGAGCTGAAACCGAAGGTGCGTCCGACTTCAATGCCCGACTGGAACCAGCGGCGGCGAGAGCGGGTGAACTACTTTTCGGCTTTATGGACTGGGGGCATATTCGGATGGCTAATCCCAGCCGCGAGCAAGAAGCACAGTACAGTGAGCTTAAGCCCCTCCTGCGTAAACTGAACACGCTGTTTGCTCGTGTTCTGCCAGCCCAGTTTGCCGAGCAGAATCGCGACATTCCTACGGATTTTCGTCAGTTTGGGACGGCATTCAGCACGACCACCATCCTGAAAAGCGCTCCTGCTTCGGTTCACAAGGACAGCGGGAATGGACTCAGCCTCACCTGCATGACCACTGTCGGCCAAGAGTCCAGCGGGGGCGAATTCTGTCTGCTTGAATACGGGCTAAGAATTCCTGTCCGGCCGGGTGATGTGTTAATAGCGGCAACATGCCGGGAATGGCACGTGAATTTAACCCCGGTGAGAGGTACGAAGTACTCGATCATCTGCTACTTTCGCCGGGGCCTGACCAGTCCTGCCCGACTGGATGAGTGGTACCAGCGCGATCGAAAAGGAGAAGGGATATGAAAGGTTTAATGAAGTTGATGGACGAACACACGGGACTCATGGAGTGTCGGGTCTGTGGTTCGCAGCATATCGCGAGTCTTCAGTCCGGCTATCAGCGGGCTGACGGCATCACGCGGTACTACCGGGGGAGCTATCAATGCTCCTGTGACCATTGCCCCTCGAATGAAAAGCAATGGGACGACCAGAAGCACCGTTACGTCAAACCGGACTGGCGCTCGTTGGTGAAGCAGCAGCCTAGTTCCGCGCCAGGTGGACTTGGCAGCACAAGTTAGCAGGCAAACGGCTGCGAACTGGAGAGAAGACCGCAGCCGAGCGCCCCTACTGAACGATCCCAACAATACCCGAACATCACTGCATCCCTTCCCGACCGCGAATCGCAAGTTAGTTGAGAAATTTGTCTACTGGGATCTTTTGTGTCCGCGGGCTGAAGTCATGGCTCCTCCGGGCACGAGAAAATTCCATGAAAAAGCTTTACTTGCAATTTGCACGACCGGACGCCGAGGTCAGCAGGCTCGAGCGCCAAGGTACTCGATCAAACCTATGTCCAGACTGTCGTGGAAAATGAAGACACCACGGTATTCACTCCCAGCGGCGATGTTCAAGCAGTTTTCCTGAAGGGAGCCATCCCTCAGGGAACGTACGAGATGGCCTATCCGTTCTTGCTTAAAGCCGCGGCATCGCCAGTCATCGGTGGCTTTCGCGGCACCGCTGCTGGAACCGGGACACTGCCGTCCTATAAGAAGGATGGCACGCTGAGCAACATGCGCCGGGTCCCGAAAGAGGAGCAGCTCTGTGGGGCAAAGGATGGCGTTCTGGGCTACCTTGACGAGAACAACTTTTCACCCTGCCGTCTCACGGACTACACCCGCAACCATTGGGAGCAGTTCGGCAGTACGGTGCTTCCGTACATTCAGGCGGTTGACAGCTTGTTTCGGACTCACATGCCGGAACGTCACAACGCTCAGCTCAGCGTGGCTAGCACTACACCCGGTTAGGTATTGGACCCGTTCCTGCGCGACTTTACGCTCAGTGATGTCGCGCACGTTGGCCAGTAGTGTTGGCTTCCCGCTTAGCGTCAATGCCGTGAGGCACACTTCAGCCGGAAAAACATTTCCGTCCTTGCGCTGGTGTAGCCACTCAAATCGTTCTTTGCCATTGAGAAATGCGGCAGCAATCTTCTGTTCGGCCGCTACACGGGAAGAGGTGCCGTCGGGTTGATTCGGAGGTGAAATGTCAGACGGGTGCATCATTTCAGTCCCCTCCGAGTATCCGAACATTTGCAGGGCAGCCGAATTGCAATCCAGAAATCCCTTTTCGTCCATCAACCAGTTCGCATCAGCCGAGTCCTCGAACAACACACGATACTTACTCTCAATTTGTACATGACGATGTTGGATGATTAGCATACGTGCCGCAAAAGTCATGAAGGCAAGCGCGAACACTACGAGAGACAGGACAGGATACGCGCGGTGAATGTGGGTCAGGATAAGGAAGCTAACCAGTGGATAGAGCAGCGGGAAGACTTGGCTAACAACGATGCTCTGGGGCTTGAGCGAACCATCTGTGTGGCCCTCTTCTTCGTTCTTCCAAGTGGTCGCTATCAGAATGGGAAGCCCAAGCAAAGCGCTCCAGATCAGGTCAAACCATCCCCCGGGTGGCAGGTCCTGTCCCGGACTAAGAGCGTAGGAATCAGCTAAGCCGGAAAGGAGCAGAAATAGCGCCATATACCCAAACAGCCAGCGAACTGCTTTCGACTTGGTCAGGAGGGCGCGGAGAACGAACGTTACTACCAAGAGTCCATTAAAGGCAATGTTTCGCGACCACGTGAAGTGGCCGAAGCGAAAGGCATCTCCCAATGACCACATTCTCGGGGAGAAGCAGAGAAGGATCGACACTGACAGGATACCGACTTGGACGAAGTCCAGAATGTGAAGTCTGTCAAACGAATTCGGTTCACCGTCTGGGTCGAGAAAGGTCAGCATGCCAAACGGAACTACCTGAAGAAAGAATAGGGTGTCGGAAAGACTGTCTGGCGAGTGGTCGCCAGAAACATCTACGTAAACGGCGAGCGCTTGAGCCACGGCCCACACGAGGAAGGCGACCGCCAGTAATCGCCATGCGTATCGTGCAATGCCATGCGAGCGCCGAAATGCCTCGGTGCACGCCAGAATGCAAATCAGGCCGAGCGCAAGCTGGATGACATCAGATACCAGAGGACCGAGTGTGAGGCGGCCCACAGTGGCAATCACGATGGCTTGCAGTACCACCAGAATGCAGGACGCTGCAATTAAACCAGAAGAGAGCCCGCGTAGCGGGCTTAGACGACGGGTTGTCAGGATGGAATGCACACGCATGGGGTCGGGTCGTTATCTCTGCCCTCATCGATGAAGGGTTCATTCCCGGCCGGGCCCACCAAGAGCCAATAGCCTCGTATTTACGTTTTTCTTGCTCGTGAGCGGCCTCCGGCGTTTCGTCACCTTTTGTGAAGTGCTGAATCATGGAGAATGGTCACTGGCCGAACCACAGGCTTCATAGGACAGCGAGCAGCCCCGGATCACGCGATGTTTTCCAAAATGCAGAATCCGTCAATGTATTGTCTGCCTCGGCAATTTTGAATTGTAGATAACCAAAGTTCCCGCGACAGGACCTCTGCTAATTCAGCCCAGCTTTGAACCGAGCTCCGCTACATGGTTCGAAAGGTTCTTGGCGCAGCAGCCGCAAGTGGGTGAATCTAATGCCCTACGAATTCCCCCTCTAGGGGTCAGGAAGGCAAGGTTCGAACCAGTTCGGGTGGTTTTGCGTGACGGACGTAACTTTTGGCTTTCGACCCCAGACACGAATCATTGGGTCAGTTGAAAAAGGACACTCATGGGCGGCTCACATGAAATCGCGAGTCTTCAAAACAGCAGCTTACGAACTTCTGCCATCGTGTGTCTCCTCCTGGTTTTCGCGACAAGGTTTTCGGGCCAATGTCCCCCTCCTTTGCAAAGGACATCAGTACCTTCAATCGATTGGCGACTGTTCTCCAGGCGGCGGTGCCGAAAGCCACAACAGTAGTGCCTGCTGCGACTGGACTTGAGACCTCATGAAATTGTGACGGTGAAGACTGAGGCTGCGAACGAATAGACGTTGGAGACCTGCGTGTGAGCTGCCAGACAGCGATGAGCAAATCAGGCACTTGCAGGGTCTAACCCCGAGAGCGGCGCTATTTTCGTCACAACCAGTACCTCCAACACGTTGCAGTGCCGCGGAAGAACGACCGTAGATGCACGCAAGTAATCCCGGGCACAAACATAATCGCCGTACGCCATCTCATCTGGCGGAGAGGTTTCGTACACAGTCACTCCGGGGACGCTCTGATTTTGAGTGGATGCATAGTAGCTTGCCCTGAAGAATCAAAGTCCCGCTGTCCAGCGTGCCAAACCTATCTGTTTGGTTTGTCCGGAGTTTCGCCGCTTGGACTCAATGAAAACGCCAACACTCTTCGCCGGCATGGGTTCGGCAAACAAGTATCCCTGGGCTGACCCGCAACCGGCCAACGCCAACAGTCGGTGTTGGTTCGGTGTTTCCACACCTTCAGCGACCACTTTAAGCTCCAGATTACGCGCCAGTCCGATGATCGTCTTAACGATGGCGTAGTTTTCGGCATCCATCGTTTTAACGAACGACTGATCGATTTTCAGGGTGTCGACTGGAAAACGACGGAGATAGCTCAGAGAGGAGTACCCGGTACCAAAATCGTCGATACTCAGCTTCACTCCTAAGGTCCGCAGCTGCGACATTGTTTGGAAAGTCGCCGCAACATCGTTCATGGCCAAGCTCTCGGTCAGCTCGATGGTTATGCACTGTGGATCAATCGCACTCTCTTCAAGCGCATCTTTGACGTGCCCAACAAAACCGGCGTGAGAGAAATGCTTAGAACTGATGTTAATGCTGACGTATAGCGGCGGGTCAGCAGGATAGCGCTGTTGCCAACTCGCTGCCTCTAAACACGCCTTCTTTAAAACCCAAACACTAATGGGAACGATCAGGCCGCTCTGTTCTGCTACCGGGACAAAAGTGCTTGGCGGTATCGAATTCGATCCCGAGGGCTGCCACCGCAAGAGTGCTTCGAAGCCCTGTACTCCCCCCGTATCGACCGCGACGATTGGCTGGTAGTAAAGTGTGAGTTCCTCATTCTGGAGAGCATATCTCAGCCTGGCTTCTAGAAGAAGTCGACTCATGACTTGCTCGTGCATCGTGCGGTCAAAGAGTTCACTGCGAGCTTTGCCTTGGGCTTTCGCACGATACATAGCGATATCGGCATTTTGAAGCATCACTTCCGCAGATGTCTCTGGTGATGTGAGTGCGATGCCAATTGACATGCTCTTGAAGATCTCAAGTCCCTCCAGCAGGAACGGCCGTTCAAATGAAGACTGGATTCTCTCGGCTACACGAATGGCATCGCTCGGGTCAATAACATCCTCGACTAGAACGGTAAACTCATCTCCACCCATCCTGGCGATTGTGCCGTCGCTGCGCAAGCAAGCCCGTAGTCTGTCGCTCACTTCTTTGATTAGAGCGTCCCCGGTTGCGTGGCCATAGCAGTCATTGACGACCTTGAAGTCGTCGATGTCAATGAAAAGGACGGCAGCGGCCTCGTGCGGGTGCCTTTTCATCCGATCCACGACGCTTTGCAGACGTTCCAGAAACAAGGCCCGGTCCGGAAGGCCGGTGAGCGCATCGTGGGTGGCGTTAAACAGCAATTGCTCCTGAGCATGCTTTCGTTCTGTAATATCTCGGGCATTGTAGACAACACCGCCGATATTCTTGTGCTGAATCAAGTTCCGAACAACGCACTCGAAATAGAGCCAGCTTCCGTCTGCATGTCGTAGCCGGAACTCAACGATCGGATTCTGGCTGGGATTCTGTCCATACGCTATCGATCGCGACCGTGTGCTGATGGTCTTCGCGAAATCGTCCGGATGTACCAGGTCCATCATGTTCGTTCCCGAGAGACTATCTCCGTGCAGGGCTAGAACAGCATGAACGGAAGGACTCGCGTACTTGATTTGACCAGAGGGATCGGCGATAAGAATAATGTCGGTCGACTGCTCGGTGAGAGCACGGAAGCGCTCTTCGCTCTCCCGGAGGGCGTTGCGTTCGGTTTCCTGCAACTGGCCGAGGTGCTCTTGTCGCTTGAGCCGGAGAAAAAGTATCAGGATGGCGGTCGCTGCCAATATTGCGGCCGCCAGCAATTCGTTTCTAGCTCTCAGCGCGACAGCTTGGGCCCATTTGTCCTCGGATTCAATGGCGATCTGCACCTGGTGCTGCATCAAGTCGAACTGGGGGCTGACCGCCTGGAAATCGGCCTGCTTGGCGTCGTCAAAATCAAGGACTTGCATCATGATCCATTGCCGGCCGGCCGATGCAATGTAGTTGTCTAACGCGGGCCAGACCTTCTCCAGGCCGGCGGTGTGATAAGCATGAAGGTGTGCCGCCAGCACTGCTTTCGGCAGAGCGTGTCTTGCCGTCCGCATCGCCGTGTCCGCCTCGGGAGTCAAGTTCTGCTTTTGCAGGGTAGCCAACGTAAGATTGTTGATCTCTCGCGTAAGAGCCGCAATTTGATTGAGAGTTATTCGGGCAGAGCGGGCTTCGTCGACCTGATTCCTGTGAAACCAGGAGAGAGCAGCCAAGATGGCGATGGCCGTCGCGAGAAAACCAAATACAAGGGCCAGTTTCGAACGTGCTACCAGGCTCCCACATAGTGGGTTGAGAGTTCTCAGCGCAGCCCGGACCATTTTAATCATGAAGGACCAAACAGATCTCTCCGCAAGCACGTTAGTGCAAAGTGGGGAGAGGCGAGGGTCAACTGATCCGCGTTACAGCGAGTACCACATACTACTATCGAGGGGCAGGCTCGGTTTTGGCACGTCCAGATGAGCACGCCACATTACGAAAGTGCTTGCGGCAAACCCGTCTCCATCGGCAGAGCGTGGACCAGCCTAGGCTTCATTACCTCGGTTATCTGTTGGGGTGACTTTAAGTGACTGAAAATACACCGTATGAAGCTTTGGCGCCTGCTGCTTGCGTTGCTGTGGGTGGCCGCGGCAGCCGGGACCTGCCACGCGAAGCAACTTGCGATCGTAGCCGACATCGCAAACTCCACTACCAATCTCACGAGCGCCGAGCTGGTCAAGATTTTCAATGCTCACACTCGCATCTGGCCAGACGGGAAGCCCATCACGATTGTGCTGCGCGATCCGTCATCCGCGGACATGCAGCTCCTCTTGAGGAAAGTCTTCAATATGACGGCTGACGAGGCACGCGCCTTCATTCACACGCACGAGGGGACCATTGTGGTCGTGGATTCCGACGCCGCCGTCCAACACTCTGTCGCCACCATTCGGGGAGCAATCGGCGTAGTGGATCTCTACTCGCTCACGAAAGATGTACGGGTGTTGAAAATTGATGGCAAATTGCCGGTCGAGCAGGGCTACTTACTGAGGGGAAACTAGTGATGATTCCAAGAGCCACGATTTCCAAAATGATTCGCACGCTGTTTGTTGCCAGCATGTTGCTATGCACCGGAACTGTGACTGCTCAAACCAGTCAGCGAGCGGACGTGATGCCTCTAACGACCAAGTCCGACGAGGTTCGGCAGATGATCGAGAAGGCTTGGGAAGTCGGCCTCGACCAGGTCGAACAGGCACAGGCGATTGAGATTTATCGCAAAGCTCTCAAGATCGACCCCAATTTCGCCATGGGTCACGAGCTTTTGTCGCAATCCAGCTTGGACCCGGCAGAACAGGTGCGGGAACAGCAGAAAGCATTTGCCACCCGCAGTCACGCCAGTGCCGCCGAGCGTTTGGTCGTCGAATGGCTGCAGGACGCAGCCGATCACCGGCTCATTCTGGCAATCACCAATATGAACGATGTGCTCAGTCGCTATCCTCACGACAAATGGGTCGTCTTCTTGGCGGAGCGTTGGCTGACGCAGCAAACGCAGTATGACCGGGCCATTGCAGTCTTTGAGAAATCAGGACTCGACTCTCCCGGCCTCCTGAACGATATCGCTTACACATACGCCTACTCGCGGCAGTTCGAGAAAGCACTTGTGCTGATGGACAAGTACGTGGCGGCGTTGCCCAAGGACCCGAACCCGCAGGATTCCTACGCTGAAATTCTGCGCATGGCAGGACGTTTCGATCAAGCGATCGAGCACTACCGCGCCGCACTTGCCCTCGATCCGGACTTCTATTCGTCACAATTCGGAATCGCGGACACCTATTCGCTGATGGGAGACCAAGTGCGGGCGCGTCAGGAGTACGAAGTTGCCTTCAAGAAATTTTCTCTGCCTGAACTGCACCGTATTGAATGGCAGACCCGAGAGGCCATCACCTTCGTCCGCGATGGAGACTATGCGGAAGGGGACCGCGCGTTCCAAGCCATTGCCGAGCAAGCGCATGCCGAGCACATGAGCCAGCAGGAGGCTGAGGCGTGGCGCCAAATGGCGATGTACCAACGCCATTCCCCCAAAGCGACCGCACTCCTGGCCAAAGCCCAGGCTGCCGTGCAACAAGGAGAGAATGCGATGGTGGCCGCACTTCAACAGGAACTGGCCGAGATCCTGCGTGCCCGTGTTGAAGTTGGGCTTGAAGCGGGCAACAAGAAAATGACGGCTTCCGCTCTGGCGCAGCTAGCGCGGATGTCGGAGACCTCAAACGACAAGCTTATCGACTCCGCTTACCACGGAGCTGCGGGAGCGGTGTTGTTCTCCGGCCACAAGTATACGGATGCCATCGCACATCTGGAGGAGGACACCGACAATCCATTCTCATTGCAACTGCTGGCCGAAGCTTACCGGAAAACCGGGGACAGTGCCGAAGCACACCGCACGACCGAGACGCTAGTGAACTTCAATGATCCGACGCTGGAGCAGGCACTGGTTGTACCGGCGTTCCGCAAGTGCTACAAGGATCCCTCCTGTAACAGCAGTCTCAAGGGCGTGTCTTTCAAGAAGTAGGTCGCCCGAAATTCTCCCGAGCCTGTTGGTTGGCTTCAGCCACTGACTCTACCCGGGCATGGTTTTCATGTAGCTGTCCATCGACTGTGTCAACTGCGCGTCCACTTCGTCCGCGATTGTCATGACATCGGGAAGCAGCAAGGGGATTTCCGGGGAAAGTCATGCGTCATACTCAAGCGAGGGAATCGTAGGTCTGCGTTCGTGCAATCGTGCAATCGCAGGCAACAACTGACTGGACAAGTGATCCTTGGCTATGAAAGCGTCTACCAGATTCAAAGCTCGCTTAGGAACGTCGCATGCCGCGGAGAGCATGATGATAGGTGCTTGCGGCCGGAGCCGTCTCATTTCGATTGCAAATTCTCGGCCGTTCATCTCAGGCATAACATAATCAACGATTACAACGTCAATCGAATGAGTGGAAACCAATTCCAATCCCTTTCTCCCGCTGGGTGCGATCAAAACGGTATATCCAAAGGTTTCGAGGAATGCCTTTTCGCATTCCAGCATTTCTTGGTCATCGTCAATGCAGAGAACTAACGCACTGCGGAGCGCATCATAAGGCGAAGGTGGCATAGTTTACTTTCAAGAGCTTCAACACTTTGGCTCAGAAACCTGTTTAAGATTGCTCAAACCCACATTCAGATACATGCCGTCTTTGGTCGCCATCTCTCTCTGTCAATCCCTTCAAGACATCCCGTTTGCGGTGCCGTCTCTCCATATGGTCTTGGTACCAGGCCAAGAGTGTGCACGCTTCGCGTATGAGGGAGTCATACACTTCCTCCGGCGTCACTTGGCTGGCTGGCACAGATAGAACGGTGCCTATCGGAACCTGATGTGAGATTCTCGTGACTGCCAAGAACGCGATCAGTTCAGCGTCAGACTTCCGTTCCTTGTTGGCCAGACTCTCGAATGGATGCTCCATTTCTTTTTCCTCCTGAAACCCTCGCCCTCCTCACTCCACCGGAGTGCGGCGTGCCATCAATTGATTTTCCCAAAGCGGAAATATTGTCAATTATTTTCGTACAACTGGCACCGCAAGAGATGGTCACTTTTGCACACTTTTTGTGCAGCGGCGACTGCATCGGTCATCCTGTACAAGCTGCGAGGAAGGCAAATGGTACAACCTCGGCGGCGGCTTTACTCGAAACTGGTGATTTCGGGTTGGAGCAACCTTATGGGTTCAGTGGATCGCTGCTACTGTTCCACCAAGGAGCAGTCGTGAAACGCAGCGCGGTTCGCAGGGACGGATTGACTTTGCAACGCCAGCGGTGAAAGAATTATTTTTATCAGGCGGATTGCCTCTTTACTGGCATGAATCCGCGCCTTTCTTCCGCATTTATTCATCTTCATTCATAACGAAATCAGCATTCATAACGAAATCAGCGTTCTGCGCATTTAGGAACGCTTGAGAGGAGGCTGATCATGACACCTGTGCGAGCGGCCACGACGTTCCCCAGATTCGACCCCAAAGTATTCCTATCGACCATCGACGGTGGCAGGAAGATCGAAGCTTTTCCGAAAAAGCAGACGATTTTTGTTCAGGGCGACTCGTCCGATGCTGTTTTTTATATTCAGGAAGGAAAGGTAAAACTCACTGTTGTGTCGGAGACCGGGAAGGAAGCCACAATTGGCATTCTGAAGGAGCGGGATTTCTTCGGGGAAGGCTGCCTTAACGGGCAGCCTCTCCGCATGTGCTCCGCGACCGCAATGACCGATTGCTCTGTGATGCGAATCGACAAGAAGTCGATGGTGGAAGTGCTCCACCGAGAACACGCATTCTCCGACATGTTCGTGGCTTATTTGCTCGCACGGAACATCCGATATGAAGAGGATTTGGTTGACCAGCTTTTTAATTCCAGTGAGAAAAGACTGGCGCGGATATTGCTATTGCTGGCTCATTTCGGCAAGGAAGGTAAGCCCGAAACTGTAATCCCCAAGATGAGTCAGGAGATGCTGGCGGAAATGATCGGCACAACACGGTCGCGAGTGAGCTTTTTCATGAACAGGTTTAGGAAATTGGGGTTCATTGATTATCAGGCTGGCGATGAATTACAGGTTCACAGTTCACTCCTCAACATCGTTCTCCACGACTAGAACTTCGTTCTGAAAAGAACGGAACTCTACTCTCTTGCAGACATAGCGACTCTCGGCTTCGCCATTTCCTTGACGACCTCTGCGAGCGTTGCTTTCGGCGATTGCTTTTTCGTTTTTCGTTTACCCATTCAACCATCGTTTCATGGGCCCGGGGGCGTTTACAGGTCAATGTTGATCAGGGCAAATCAACCATCTTGCGTGTCATAGTGACGGTGGGGTGGTTTGCCACCCTCTCCTCTTTCAGGTCTTCTGATCTAAGCCAGTCCATCTGAAGTTCTCCCACCTTAAGGGCGGTGCTGGTGGCAACTAAGCTGCCAATGCCGATCTGAGTTAAGCAAAAAAACTGCGAGCAGCAGGATCGTCGAAGCTGTTCAGTATTGACCAGTCTGCGGCTATCCTCAGACACTACTTTTGTTCATGGCGAGGAGCGGAAGTCACGAGAGCAGAAACCAGAGGTAGACCGGTAGACTAGCTTGTTATGCGCAAGCGCCTAATCACGCCGATTGTCACCTCGACCACAGTCAAACGGTCTAGATTTAGCCATCCTTCGTCGAGAGGCGTACCAGTCTGCGGAACATCAGTCGAGGATCGGCTCACGCTTCGCTCAAGAGTCTGCGCCTGCGTTGACTCTTGAGTGCCAAGGACGCAAGGATCGAACAATGCGCCAGGATCCCTGATTCGTTTGGAGGGCTACATGTCGCCACGTACACTTTTCCTAAGCAAGCTGATCGGGCTGTATTGCATACTCATCGCGCTGTCCATGATGACTCGTGGACAAGCGACCGTAGAGACGGTGACCGCTTTTCTTCAGAACTCCGTGATGACGTTGATCCTTGGTGTAATCACGCTGGCGGCTGGGCTGGCGATGGTTCTCGCGCACAATATCTGGTCGGGGGGTGCCCTCGTCGTCGTGGTCACCCTCGTCGGTTGGATGGCGCTCATCAAGAGCCTATTCTTCTTGTTCCTGCCGCATGAGATGGAAGCTGGACTTTTCCTTGGGCAGCTTCACTACCGAGAACTCTTCTACGTGTACGCAGCTATTTCACTCGCCCTCGGGGCGTATCTGACCTATGGCGGATTCAAATCAAGATCACATTAGCCAGCTACGTGAAAAGCCGATCCTGAATCTGTGCAAATTCCGGCGCGGAACATTGCTCGTCGTCGTTGCCCACGCTGTTGATCCGAGCGCTCACCGCATAGCACCGCATCAGCCGGGCATCGAAAGGCTTCAGCATTTCGGAGATCGCCGCGACATTCTGCATTCCGGGGTCGAGCCACAGATCGTAGCTGCCTCGGTCAAGGATAACGGGCATCCTGTCGTGAACAGTCGATGTCACCGCGTTCGGAGTCGTTGTTAGAATCGAGCAGGTCTTGATCCAGTTGCCATTAGGGTCTTTCCAGCCATCCCACAAGCCAGCAAATGCGAACAACCCGCCATGGTTCACAACGAAGCAAAATGGCTGCTTCGCTGTGCCTTTTCGCGCCCATTCGTAAAACCCGTCTGCGGGAATCAAACACCTGCGGAATTTCAAAGGATCACGAAATGCCGGCTTCGTCGCGGCTGTCTCCGATCTCGCGTTCTTTGTGTTTGTGGCAATGGATCGGTCTTTTGCCCATGACGGAATCAGCCCCCAGCGCATCAGCGATAATTCGCGGATGGGTTCCTTGGGATTCTGGCGGATGACTGGGACAGACTGAGTGGGAGCGATGTTGTAGCGAGGAGACCAATCTTCGTCCCACGGGGCGCTGCCAAAGTATTCCTCGATGACCTGCTTTTTTCGCGAAAGTCGGTAGCGACCGCACACGAGGTCATTATGGCAGATCGGATAACGTGACGATTATGGGGGTGTGATCAGAGGGCTTTTCCTGCCCCCGAGGTGCCTTATCGATCTCGCAGCTTTCCAGTCGATCTGCCAGCGTTGGAGATAATAAGAAGTGATCGATTCGTATCCCTCGATTGTTTTGGAACGCCTGCCGAAAGTAATCCCAAAATGTGAAGTGTCCTATTTCGCGCGCGTGCAACGCCCGGAACGCATCCGTATAGCCCATACCCAACATCGCACGATAGCGGGCTCGCGGCTCCGGCTGAAACAAAGCATCGTACTCCCATGAAGACGGCTTGTGACAGTCGATGTCCTCAGGAATCACGTTGAAGTCGCCGCCTATTAGCGTCGGCACATCGTCCTGCTTCCATCTAATCATCTGCTGAGTCAGTCGATCCATCCAAGCTAACTTGTACGCAAACTTGTCACTCCCTACCGGATTGCCATTGGGAACATAAATATTGACGATGCGGATGTCCCTGATGATTACCTCCAAGAACCGCGCATGACTGTCGGAATCGTCTCCGACGAGAGCTTTGGCAATCGTCTTCATCGGATGCCGCGACAGAATCGCAACCCCGTTATAGGCTTTCTGCGTCACCGCGACACTCTCATAGCCGAGCGACTTGAACGCTTCGAATGGGAACTCCGTTCCCTTCAATTCTTGCAGCAACAACACATCCGGTTCGCGAGCTTTCAGCCATGTCGTGACATGGGTCAGCCGAGAGCGAACAGAATTCAAATTCCAGCTAGCGACTTTGAACATCAATCCACATTCTAGCTTCGGAGTGCGAGGGCGGCATTGGCTGGGAAGCTTTGCGGTTTATCTCGTCACCACCAGACGGGGCAACTACGAGTTGTTCCAGTGAGTGGTGCTGGGCCAAGTCAGTCGGAGCAAACTCGTCGTGCAGGCTTAGAATGGCGGCATGGAGACTGTCCCCCAAAACCCCTCGCCATCTCATAACGCGCTGCTCATCATTGATGTTCAAGTCGGGCTAGTGGAATGGATACCCGGCGAAATCCAAAGCAGTGTTCTGTCCAGAATTGGCAAACTCGTTGCGAAAGCACGCGCTTCCGAAACGCCCGTGATTTACATTCAGCATGACGGGCCAAAGGGTCATCCGCTGGAAACGCATACCAAAGGCTGGGAGATTCATCCGTCAATAAGACCACTGGAGAGCGAGTCCGTCGTTAGGAAACAAGAATCCGATTCCTTTTTCGAAACCACGCTGCAAGAAGAACTCAAGAAACGAGGGATCAAACATCTCGTCATCGCGGGAGGTATGACGGAGTATTGTGTGGACACCACTTGCCGACGTGCGACCAGTCTGGGATATGACGTTACGCTCGCACGTGATGCCCACCTTACGAGAGACAACGGCGTGTTGACCGCCGCCAACATCATCGCGCATCACAATTTTGTGCTCGATGACTTTGGCGCTGGAGATCACGTAATCAAGGCAAAGCCAGCAGACCAGATTGTTTTCTGAGTCCTTCCAGTCTGTCACGGAATGCAATGCTGACGTTCAAACGCGAAACTGCTATCCCCTTGCTTGCCCTTGCGGCGGCTGGATGCCTGTGGGGAACTGGGTTTTTCTTCGGCAAGATCGCGCTCGCGGAGATGCCCGTGGCGGCTATGATCCTGTTTCGTCTTGGGTTCGCGTGCATCGCACTTTTGCCAATCATCTTCCGGGATCGCCCCCACTTTGACGGACATGAATGGGGCTGGGTTTTCACTCAGAACCCCCAGAGGGGCGAGTCGTGAGTGTAAAGGCGATGTTACGCCAACTACCGAGGCCACGGGCGCGGGGAATAACCTTCTACGCTGCCGACGATGTGCGGCGAGCCATCTCAAGGACCTGAAGGAATTTCCTAGTTGCGATCTCCCAGCCCGTGTTTCTGGCCGCAGAGTTTGCACTTCGTGGGCTTCTCGGTGTTGTCCACGAGGTGATGCACCGGCTTGAGAGTGCGGAGGTAAGCGAACATCGCTTTCAGGTCATCGTCCGTCATGTTGCGAAAGATCCACCAGAGCATGGCCGAATTCAGGTTTCGGGCGCCAACTGAGCCGGTCCGCATGGTCTGGATGAAGAGTGCCTCGTCGTAATAACTGATGCCGGAGGGATCTGGCGTGATGTTAGCAGAGTTTACCCCCTCTTCCATCGGGTTCCCGCCTGCCATCGCCAGTCCCGGTATGGGTTGAAATTTCGAATTGAGCGGCGTGTGGCAGTCGCTGCATGTAGCCATCTTGACCAGGTACGCGCCGTACTTGGCGGGCGTGGATCTGTCCGGCTCCGGCACCGTTCGGGTCACCGGCTTCGGCACCGCCTGAATGAGACGGGCGAACAGAAACGGAATTTTGTTAGGAGGTAGATTGCTGTGCGCCGCCGGCACGCTGCGGAGGAAGACCACGATAGAAGCCAGGTCTTCGTCAGACAAGTCGCGGAAGTGTTCGTAGGGCATGACCGGAAACAACGCTGTGCCGTCAGCCGCGATGCCCTCGCGGACGGCGCGCGCGATGGCGTCATCGCTCCACTTACCTATGCCGGTTTCCGGATCGGAAGTGATGTTGGACGCAACCAGTCGAATATTGCCTTGTTCAAATAGGACTTGGCCGGAGCCTTCCTTAGCAGCCAACACGGGTGGGTTCGCTTTGCCGTCGTGTTTAGAGTGGCACCCCATGCAATGCATGACGGCGTGCACCAGGTAATCGCCGCGACGCATGCGCTCTGGGGTGGCTTCGAACTTGCGTGAAGTGAGCGCGCGCTTCTTCGCGCCGATCACCGGTCGCCAGCCCACCGTGAAAGTTATGGCAAGGGCGGAAAGTATCAACAGCACAAGAAGTCCATAGCCGGCAATTCTTGCCAGCAGTCTTCCCCAGGTCCGAGCCACAATCCGCCTCCCTAGAATCGCAATTACCGAATCGGGGGAATGATAACGCAAGTAAGGCCCAAATTAGCCGGAATCTCCGTTTTGAGTGGCCTCGCCGACGGCACCGTATGAACAAAATGATCGCTAGGATGGGCGGCTTTCTCTTGCATAACCCGTAAGATGACAAACGGTAATTGTTGTAACCAGGCGTTAGCACAAGCGTGCGCCGTCTGTCGCCTTTTTCAGGGTCAATGAGTGAAATGGGGATGTTACGCCAACTGGCCTCTACGCTGCCGCGGCGTATTGCATCGCGTGTGTGAAACTCGCCACCGTTTGCGTCAACTGCGCATCGACCTCATCGGCGATCTTCATGACATCGGGTAACAGCAAGCTGAAGTCCAGACTGTTCAGGTTGTTTTGCAATGTCTCAAACAGCGTCACCTGGAGTATTCGAGATTCATGCACTAGCATCGCCGAAGTGTAGCCTTGCGAATGGCGCAGTTTTCCATGTTCCACGGCGGAGATAGAAACGTGGGCATCACCCTCCAGCACGGTGCTGCCAGACTTGTCGAGGCGAGCAACAAGGTCGGCGACCAGTTTGGAGAGATACCCGGTGCGCTCCTCGTCGCTGAGATTAAGGTGATTGAGTTGAGGGCTCTGTTTAGCTCGTGCCAACCAGTTCGCAAGGATAGCAGGCAAGCAATGTTGCAGGATTGCGCCCACTCTTTGCTTTTCTACACGCGGGGTGGGTTTGCGAGTAAGCATTTTCTCGCGGACAAGTTCGGGTAGCCTTGCGCTGTCGAACGGTTTCACGAGGATATCATCCGCCTCTAAAGCAATCGTCGCCATGGCGCGATCTACGTCGGGGTACCCGCTCACCAGCAAGGTAAGTGCATGAGGTTGGGAATGGCGCATCGCCGTGACCACGGTGAAGCCATCACCGGCGTTTGGCATGTTAAGGTCGGTGATGAGTACGTCAAACGTCTCTGTAGCGATGAGTTGAAGTGCCTCGGTCACGTTGGCGGCAGCGACCACTTCAAATTCTTTGTGTCTTAACTGCGCGGTCATCATTTCGCGAATAGCTTCATCGTCATCCACCAGCAGCACTCTGTGCGCTGGACCTAACTGGGAGGGAGGGGGCATGTGTGACCTCGTAGCATGTACACCACGAGAATGCCGTAACTCAATCTGTCGGACTGTTCAAAATTGCACAGTTATCGAAGGCGCTAACAATCATGTCCAATTATTGGACACTCTACATCCCCCAGCATTAGTTGTTGAAACAGGCAATTACACTCAGAACCCCGGTCGGAGGGTCGGTGAGTGGAATGATTCCATAACAATGTCGGCTCCCAGGCCCGAGTAAACTTTGGAGGCGCAAACCAACCAAAGGGCTCGGAGGAAAGGAGCCGAACATGCTGATTATAGGGTGTGACTATCATCCGGGCTTCCAGCAAATAGCATTTGTGGACACGGAGACAGGGGAGTGCGGCGAACGGCGTCTGGCTCACCGCGAAGAAGCGGAGCAGTTTTACGGAGGGCACAAAGGGCGGAGCGTGCGGGTGGGAATGGAATCCAGCGGGCCCGCGCGCTGGTTCGAGCGTTTACTGCGCGACCTGCAGTGTGAGTTGTGGATCGGGGACGCCGCCGAGATTCGCACCAAACGAGTGCGCAAGCAGAAGACGGATCGGCAGGATGCACAGCTGTTGTTGCGGCTGATGGTCGAAGAACGCTTTCCGCGGATCTGGGTGCCGGACGCCGAGAATCGAGATCTGCGGCAACTGCTGTGGCATCGGCATCGGTTGGTGCAGATGCGCACCCGCGTGATGAATCAGCTGCATGTGGTCGCACTCAACGAAGGCCTGCGGCGTAAGAAGGCGTTGTGGCGCCCGGCCGGTCGCAAGGAACTAGAGTCGTTCGTACTGGCTCCCTGGGCGAGCCGGCGACGACAGGACCTGCTCGATTTACTCGACCAGTTCACGCCGAAGATTCAGGAACTGACGCGCGCGTTAGAAGAAGAGGTGGAGAAGCGTCCGGTGACGCGGCGGCTGATGACGCATCCCGGAGTGGGTCCACTCACGGCCCTGGCTTTCGAGTTGGTGATCGGAACGCCCGAACGCTTTCATTGCGGCAAGCAAATTGCCAGTTATGTAGGACTGGTTCCGTCGGAAGAGTCCAGCGGCGAGCGGCGCCGGCTGGGACACATCAGCAAGCAAGGCAACGTGCTGCTGCGGTTTCTGCTGGTGGAAGCGGCCCAGGTCACGGTGCGCTGTCAACCCGAGTGGCGCAGCAGGTTCTTCCACCTGGCCTTGCGCCGAGGACGGAAGATTGCAAAAGTAGCGATGGCTCGGAAACTGGCGGTGCATCTGTACTGGATGTGGCGTCAGGGATTGGACTACGGCCAGTTGCACAAGCTCGGTTCGCACGCGGGAGAGCCCGGAAATCCCGATGGTGTGCAGTAAATCACCGATGTAATGATTGGGCATCCCGCTCCCCTTCACTGGGGAGTTCGAACAAGTAATCATGATCGCCGTAGGTGATCGAAGAGATGGTTGGGTCGGACTGAGTTCCTGACCTGAAAACGGATTACGAGCGAGCCTCGGTTGGAAAGGCAGAACCTTCAGCTAGAGCGAAATGGCGCGCTTTTCAGAGTGCACGGGTTAGTGCGCCTCAAAAGTGCTTGACACTGCCGACATTGTTAGAGATGCGATTTATCGACAGTCGACTGTCGCGTGAGATAGTCTATGCACGGTTCAGGGGAGTGCTGCGATGAAATTCACCCACCTGCTTGTTGCCCATCTCCTCGTGATTGTCTCTCTCCTCTTAATCAGTCCCGCAACGATCGGCGCACAAGCGCAAGGTCCGGCGGCGGCGGGCGAAATCCTGGCTGCCGATACGCCGAAGACGACGGTGCTAGGCAATCCGTTCGTGGCGCCTAAGGACTGGTCCGTCCGGGTGAAGGGGCCGGCGACCATTTTGGAGGTGCCAGAAGGCGGGTCGTGGATCGCCCTGGTGGATGTGCAGGCCAACACGGCAGACGAAGCGCTGAAGGCAGCGTGGCAGGCCTACCGGCCGGAGGTGACATGGCCGGTGAAGGTGACGTGGCGATGGAAATCGCCGAAGGCAAGCTTCCTGGCGGAACGACCTATATCTCCAAAGAGCCCCTGCTGGAGCGGCGCAAACCCCAGGTTTGGATAGGCGAGGACAACTCGTATGGCATGGGCTTGATGGTGGATACGACATACGGAGTGCCCGTAGTCCATCATGGCGGAGACATGATCGGGTATCACAGCGACATGATCTGGCTGCCGGAGCAGAACGTGGGCGCGGTGGTGCTGACGAATGGCGATCCCGGCTGGCTGATTCGGACGCGATTCCGGCGCAAGTTGCTCGAAGTATTGTTCGATGGCCGCACTGAGGCCGACGCGCAACTCGAGGCCGATGCCAAGATCTTTTTCGCAGCGCTGGCGGCGGACCGCAAGCTGCTGACCATCCCGGCGGACAAAAACGAAAGTGCCAAGTTAGCGCAGCGCTATGCGAATGCTGCGCTGGGAGAAATTGCGGTGAGCCAGTCGGGGGCGACGACGATCTTCGATTTCGGCGAATGGAAGAGCGAGGTGGCGAGCAAGAAGAATCCGGATGGCACCATTTCTTTTGTCACCATCGAGCCGGGCGTGAGCGGTTCGGAGTTTGTCGTCGGATCGGGCGCGAAGCGGACGTTGACGATCAGGGACGCGCAACACGAGTACGTGTTTGAGGAGCGGTGACGGGGAAGGAGCGTAAGTCGACGAACATATCTTGGCGGGCAACCGCGCGAGGAACACATTGAGCGCATGCTCCAAAGCGAACTGACCGACGCATTTGGCCATTCGGACGATGTGTTCCAGGACATGAGCGTTAGAGCTATATTCAAAGGCGTAACCTACGAATTTTTGAGCGACCCCGAGTTCATGCGCATCGCTAGAGATGCAATTCCATTACTGGATACGCTTCACGACGAGTTTGATGCTGCCAGAGCAGAGGGACGAAGAGATGGAAACCCAGTTCCGTCCTAGGAGCACGTCGATCAGTCCTGTCTCGGTTGAAAATGCAAGGAGAAGCAAGTTGGTCTGATCTATGAGAACAGATGACTCTGTCCTTGCGTGAGTTCCACGGGCGCAGAGCATTCTTCTTCGTCGTTAACCACATGGTTGATCCGGGGGCTCACGGGATAGCTGCGCATCAGCCGGGCGTCACAAGGCTTCAGTAGCTCGGACGCCGCTCCCGCATCCTTCATTCCGGGATCAAGCCACAGGTCGTAACTGTCCGGGTCGAGAATTACCGGCATGCGGTCGTGGATGGCTGCCGTCACTGCGTTCGGGGTCGTACCCTCATCCAGATCGAAGCCGACGAGAATTACGGTCTGCGGCTAGGCCCAATTCCACGACGGGACTCATTCAGGCGGGACCCGACGGAAATACTTACCTGGTCGAGTTGGAGACACCTTCCATCAGCTTCTGCTGATGAGTCATGCGCGCTCCGAACGCTAGCGCAAACTTAGGCGTGTGGCCCTTTATGATTTGCCGAATGCCATGTCCATGGGAGTTCTCCCCCGTTAGTAATGGCATGGTAATGGCCCTGCGGGTATCTTTCCCGCTCGCTCCACGCGCCTGAGAATGCTTGAATGCTGGTCGTAGGTTCCTAGTCGGAACATTCACCCGTGAAAATCTTTGCATTTCCTCTTGCGTTGCAGAAGAGCTGAGGAGTTTAGGAAACAGTTGACGCAACGCAAGCACCCTGGGTCACGAACCTCAGACAGTGACGCGAGCCGAGCACCAGACTGGACCGGAGAAAAAGAATGAAA
The DNA here is from genome assembly GCA_963791085.1 of uncultured Acidobacteriaceae bacterium. Taxonomy (GTDB): domain Bacteria; phylum Acidobacteriota; class Terriglobia; order Terriglobales; family Acidobacteriaceae; genus Acidiflorens. Next base: position 1,569,391 of record CAWBQG010000002.1, read on the forward strand.
CGCTTCGCGAGTATTCTGTTGTTGCTGGTTTCTGTGATGTCTTTTGCTACAGCAACAACAGTAGTTCCTCTCGTGCCCGTCACCATCGAGAGCGCAACTATCAATTACACGGCCAAAACGCTCACTATCATTGGAACTGGCTTCTGCGTTCCCGGTGCTTCGCCAGTCGTCACCTTCTACACTACGCAACTCGCGCTAACAACCTGCACATCAAACGAGATTGTCGCTAGGCTGCCTGTCTTCGCGGCAGGTTCCTACGAGCTAGCAGTTGTCAGCCGGGGCGGTTCAACCACGTTTGATGTGACATATGGCGCGGTCGGGCCACAAGGCCCAGCAGGGCCAGAAGGTCCCAAGGGTGCCACCGGAACTCCGGGGCCACAAGGTCCTGCGGGAAATACCGGAGCCACCGGGCCAGTCGGAGCAACGGGAGCCACCGGACCTCCGGGCGCTGCCGGGCCAACGGGCGCTCAGGGGCCACAGGGATTACCGGGACAGACTGGAGCCACAGGTCCAGCAGGTGCAATCGGTCCGCAAGGTCCTGCGGGAGCGCAGGGCCCACTCGGGTTGACAGGCGCGACGGGAGCGACTGGGTCTCAAGGTCCCGCTGGTCCAACTGGGGATACTGGTCCTATTGGATTGACTGGTGCGGCTGGACCGATTGGTCCTCAGGGACCGCTAGGTGTAGCGGGTCCTGCTGGAGCAAATGGCACCAATGGAATCGATGGTGCGCAAGGTCCGCAGGGCGTTGCTGGAACAAATGGCACCAACGGTACGGGCTTCAACTTTACAGGTCCGTGGTCTGCGACGACAAGCTACAACGTGAATGACGTAGCCACGTACAACGGCACCAGCTATGTCGCTGTTCAGGCAGGTTCTAATGAAGAACCGGACCAGACTTCGACGGCTGTGCCTTATGTTAACTTTACGATCACTGGAGAACCTGTGATCGTGAACGGAACGTATGCGGGCACTGGCGTTTACGCATTTTCTATACCTGCCAGCCCCGTAGCCCCTTTGTTAGTTCAAACGGGGAGCTACTTGGGTAACGGCTTTTCAATTGCTGGAACTACGTACGGAACACTCAACGGTGCACCCACCAGTTTTACACCTGCTGGTGTTTTCCCGAATGGCTTGACCTTTTGGCCGGTTTCGGCAGGCTGTTCAGAAGGTGGTTGCCCGGAAGCTTTGGAGTTCAACGTCGCCGGGTTCGGCCAATATATTTTCGACAGCAGTCAGCAACTCTTTACGGGTTCTGTTACAGCGCCGACTTTTGTGCCCGGTACTTATCAAGGGATGACGCCGGGATACGCACCAGCTACGATTGTCATTTCTTCAACGACGGGCGGCGTTTACTGGAATGTGATGGCACAGGCAGGTGCGGCGGGAGCAGCATCAACAGTCCCCGGTCCTCAAGGACCAGTTGGATTGACTGGCGCGACGGGTCCGCAGGGACCAGCGGGAACCAACGGCGTTAACGGAGCATTGGGTCCACAGGGTCCCCAAGGTCCGCAGGGCGCTCCGGGCACGAACGGAACAAATGGTACGAACGGAACGGGCTTCAATTTCACGGGGCCGTGGTCTTCGTCCAACAGCTACCACATGAACGATGTCGCCACGTTCGGCGGCACTACCTACGTTGCTGTGCAAGCGAACACGAATCAAGAACCTGATTTGGGGTCCAACCTCAATGTCACGGTTAGCTGGCCCGCTGGGAACTATCTTTTGACTTTCACGATTCCTTCACAAGCTAATTCTTATGACAATGGCTTGTTCTACTATTTCAGCAACGTCCCGGCTTTGCTAAATGGCAACCCGGTTACGATTTCTGATCGTGGGTGCAACTGCGCGTTAGAGTTGTTTTTGGGTTCGGGTTCGGATTTGGGGATTTCTCTCAATGGCGGCGGTTCGGCTCCCGATGCCTTTGAAGGTCCGCAGCTAGTTTCTGCGACTGGTCAAGTATTGACGGGGACTTTTAACCTTACTGAATACCCAAGTGGCGGTGCCGCGACCATAACCATTCAGTCGGCGACGCTGAATTCAAACTGGGCCATCGTGGCGCAGGCTGGTGCTGTTGGCCCCGCAGGCGCGACGGGTCCACAAGGTCCGGCCGGTGCGAGCATCGTGGGTCCGCAGGGTCCAGTTGGTTTGACAGGGGTTCAAGGACCACAAGGAACTCCGGGTGTCAATGGCTTACAAGGTGCCCAAGGTCCAGCAGGTCCACAAGGCCAGCAAGGTCCACAGGGTGTTGCAGGTATAAACGGAACAAATGGTACGAATGGCACCAACGGTACGGGCTTCAACTTCCGTGGCGTTTTCAACCCGAGCACCGCCTATGCCATCAACGATGTCGCGACCTACGCCCCTACAGGTAACAATATCACTTACAATGTCAACCTGACCTTTGGCTCCCAAGGCTCTGCGGTTGGTACGATAACGACCGATGGCACTATAGGAGTGTTGAGCACTTCCAACATCGTCTCGTGGAACCTCGCGCTGGCAGACAGTGCCACTAACTCAACGTTTCTAACGCCGGGTAATTCCGCATTTAGTTCCGGCAATTACAACACAGGTGGTCAACCCAACAGTGACCTCAGTGCCACGCCAACCAACCTGACATTCACTTACAGCAATGGTGGGTTCTGGTCTGTTGCTGGCGCGTCCGGGCAGTTCTGTATGACGGACTGGTCTAACTGCTTCGGACTCATCGCCTACGGAACGTGGAGCATCAATGGTGATAACGCATACTCGGAGTCTGCGGTTGGTGCCGGGAGTTCACAGATAATCGGCACTGGCGGCACTGTTGCGACCCCTATCACGTCCACCTATGTTGCGACCGCTCCCGTAGTGGCGGGTACTGCTATACCGGGCACGTCTCCGTGGGTCATGATGGCACAGGCAGGGACGAATGGCAGCAACGGTCTCAATGGGGCAGTTGGTCCACAAGGACCAATGGGTCTTATGGGACCACAAGGTCCGCAGGGAATTGAGGGTCTACCCGGATTGACGGGTCCTGCTGGTACTGGAGCGGTGGGGCCGCAGGGACCCTCTGGCCCAGCTGGGCCAGAAGGGCCACAGGGTAATCCTGGGGGGACTCCTCCGGGGCATGTAGCGCTCTTGCAGTGGTGGAGAAGTCTAACCTACGCTGTGGGGACCAATCCCTACGGTGTGGCCTTTGACGGAATTAGCGTTTGGGTGGTGAACGGAGGCAGCGGCACCGTCACCAAGCTGCGAGCCAGCACTGGTGCGGTCGTGGGCACCTACTCTGTCGGAAGCGGTCCCTACGGTATCGCCTTCGACGGAACCAACATCTGGGTGGGGAACTCCTTTGGCAACACTGTCACCGAGCTGCTGGCCAGCACCGGCGCGGTGGTCGGCACTTACTCTGCGGGAAGCAAGCCTACCGGTGTGGCCTTCGACGGAACCAACATTTGGGTGGCGGACTACGACGGGAACAGTGTCACCGAGCTGCGGGCCAGCACCGGCGCGGTGGTCGGCACCTATACCGTGGGAAGCCAACCTATCGGTGTAGCCTTCGACGGAACCAACATCTGGGTGGCGAACAGCGGCAGCGGCAGTGTCACCGAGCTGCTGGCGAGCAGCGGTGCAGGGGTAGGCACCTATTCTGTGGGAGCCAATCCCCAAGGTGTAGCCTTCGACGGAACCAACATCTGGGTGGCAAATGGCAGCAACAGTGTCACCAAGCTGCTGGCCAGCACCGGCGCGGTGGTCGGCACCTATACCGTGGGAAGCCAACCCAACGGCGTAGCCTTTGACGGCACCGACATTTGGGTGGCGAACGGCGGTAGCAACACCGTCAGCAAGCTGCTGGCCAGCACTGGCGCGGTGGTAGGCACCTATTCTGTGGGAGCCAATCCCCAAGGTGTAGCCTTCGACGGAAGCAACATCTGGGTGGTGAGTACTGGGAGCAACACGGCCAGCAAGCTTCCAGCCTTCTGACACAGAGCGCACGGTGTCCCGTACTGTGTCCATGAAACCTTCTCGGTCGGAAGGAAGCGATCGTGGGTCTGTCCTTCTTCCCAAGTTCAGCGTTTTCGACCTTTTGGGTCTACGGTTACGCTGCTTTTGCACCTACTGCTCCATCCGCTTTCTTGGCGCGTCTCTCGTTCACGCGGTCACGTGCCGACTCACACTCCACCAGCGTGTGGGACTTGCCGCTGCTTGCCTTCGACAGAGTGAACGGCGCGGACTCCACTTCCTCGAACAGCGCCCAGCCGTCCTCGCCTTCCAGCTTGGCAACCTTGACGAGGGCGAGATCGGAAGATGGAGTTTTCCTCTTGCCGACTTTCTTCGCTACGAGTCCGGCAGGAATCTTCCCCTGCTTCACCATGCGCTTCTTCTCTTCGAGCATCTGCTCTTCATCCTTGAGGGCGTCGAGCGCCTTCTTCGTCAACTCAGCCTGCTTCTGGCGCTCTGCCTCTTCTTGTATTTGTTTTTTCAGGCGTGCTGACTCGGCTTGTGTCTTCGCCCTTGCCTCTTCTTGTGCTTTGCGCTGTAGATTCGCGCTTGGCGTCTTGGTGCGCTTGAGTTTGCCGCCGCCGAGATATTCGAATTCGGAACCACCGTCAACGTCCGAACACAAAACGACCTGACCGACCGATGTGATCTTCAGGCGCTTAGGCTCAGAAACCTTGCGCACGTCGTCGATCTTCACGGTCAGAACTTGCGGGGCGGCTGCATCGGGTGATTCCGCGTTGACAGGCTGGACATCAATCTTGTCGGCGCTCTCGTGAATCTTTACGATTTCGCCCTCGAAGGTGTGCCCTTGCTTGTCGTAGTACACGTGGTCGCCAGCGGTCAGTTTTGGTTGTTCCCATGTGCCCTCCGCGACCTGCTTCTCAAGCTGCTGGAAGTGGCGTCTCGTGATGTGGAACGTGCGCTCGTAGAATTCGTGCCAGTACAGCTTCTCGCCGCCCACGTCGATCTGTTTGCCCTTCGAGCCGGGGCGCACTTCAAACCGTTTGTTCTTCAGTTCCAGAATCCAAGGGGCTGCCTGCCTGAACCAGTCCTTGAACGATGTGCCGATCATCTCGTTCACTTCCAGAAGAATCTTGGTGGTCTGATTGGCTGGGTTGTAGGTTGTGAGAATATCGAAGGGATTCTCCGTCCTCAAAACCTGCGAAGTAAGTTCGCCAGTTTTGGGCTTTGTAGTTGATACTGAGGACGGCGCGTCCGTCCCCGCCTGCAACTCCTGTTCAGATGGTTTCTCCATAGAGGTCTCCATGCGCTTAAAGCCCGCCCGGCTGAATTCTGACTGCCGATCCGCTCGGCTTGCGTCCGCCCCGGTCGGGCGCTTTCAATGCGGGTCTAGCTACTCTTCAAGGCTAAGGTCAACTCGGAGAAGCCGCCGAGACGGAGAAGGGCAGTTTTAGAGTGCCTTTGTCTGGAGATAGATCAGGCGAAAGAAGGGAGAGGGCGCGGCTGAGCTTTGGGAACCTTTTAGAGATTCACGGCTCTTCCGCTTAGAGCGTTGCGGGGATGGTGACTGCGGCTGGTTTCATCAAAGTAGGCACCAAGCTGAGGAGAGTTGCACCAGCAGCCCGCTGGGTTGAGCACTCGTCGGAAAGATAGCGCAAGACCATCCAAACCATGATCGTGTGCCAGTTCACGTTCTCCCTAGAAAACCTGTGCAGCCGCTTTTGAAGTGCCAACTCCCCGAATGGGTCTCTCGCGGAAGATTTTCGGCTGTCAGGCTGTTTGCGCCGAGTGCGAACACGACGGAACTGACGGACGTATCCAGCGTTTGGCGTGACGGAAAAGCGGACTTGCCGCATTGTCTTGAGCAAGCGACTCAGTGTGGGATATCCAAGATTGAAATGACTCAACAACTCGTAGAAGAGAACCAGTTCGAACTCTTTCAGGATCGGGTCTATTTTTGCTTGAAGTTCCTTCTTCGGAGGATAGAGCCGTAGCAAATCCCCTTACAATCCGAGGAGTTCGGGCAGCCTGTAGAGATCGCGGATAATACGTGCTCGATTTTCATCATCAGGCAACTCCGGCAACAATTGCGGAAGAAAGTAGATCACTCCCTTCGCACCCGGCAGGTCTAACGCTGAAATCTTTTCTGACACCAATTTGCAAAGCTGCGCCAATACCTGAAGTGAAGGATCGGCAAGCCCAATACTTTTAAGAGTGTCGGAGATGGAGTGAGTGCGCCCTCTCGTGCAGGCAAAGGATAGGTCGATTACGTCGATTTCGTGACAACCCCTCTGGATCAAGTCGAACAAGTCTTGCCTTAGCAAGGGCAAATCGTCTTGCCAGCCAGTCTTCCCGTCAAGAATGCGAACAAATTCAGTGCCACATTTTCGAATGACACTAGTATTCTTCTCCGCGCTGTTGGTCACAGTACCGACATGATGACGGTTGCCATAGGTCAGGGCATAGTCCTCGAACCCTGACTTCATCGAGTCCGAGAGTTTCCGCAGTTGTTGAGATGTAAGTGCCGCCATGCTGCGAGTCTATCGCGGCGTTTCTTTGTGAGCACAAATCAGGTACATAGGTAGGCAACTGCCCGTTGCCTGCGGTTCGTCCAGACAGGCGTTTCCGCATTCGCACGTGCTCTGTCTCGGTAGCCCCGTCAGAATCCCGATACCGTGGTTGTGTAGCCCAGTCGTGGGTTACTGGTGGGGACGCTATGGGTTCTAGTGCATTTGATTACGAAGTGCTAACCTCTGCTGAGCTAGCAGAGCGGCTGAAAGTCAAGGAAAGCTGGGTCGTAGATCAGAGCAAGCGGTCACGCACTTCCGACCCGCTGCCCATTTTTCGGCTTGGCAAACATCGACGCTACCTCTGGGGTAGCCCAGCGATGATTGCTTGGCTTGGTCGTCGCGCTGGCTACAACACACAACGCAAGGCTGGGTCTTCAAGAAATGGAGGAACCATTGAATGAAGACACAGCGACGTAGCAATCAGGAGGGTAGCCTGTACGAGGATCACGGTGCTTGGTACGTCAGGTATCGTGAGCATGGCGCGAAAAACCCGGTCGCACACAGGTTGGCGAGCAAGGTGGATTACCCTAAGAAGGCTGAGGTGATCCCGCTGAAGAAGGAGTTCATGGAGAGAGTGAACCGCACGGCTAATTTGTCGAACGCGGGGATCACAATTGTGGACTTCTTCGAAAAAGTTTACCTCCCTGCTATCACCGGGAGATTAAAACGGTCAACCGTGAAGGGGTACAAGGATTCTTGGCGCTGCCATATCAAAGAACAAGTGAAGGGCAGGGTCAGGGACTTCCGGACGGTGGATGGCGAAATCCTTATGACTGAGATCGAGACCGCGAACAAGACGAAGACTGACGACTTGGCTCACGGTACATATCAGCACATCAAGGTCACACTATCCGCCATGTTCACTTTCGCGAAGCGCAAGGGCATCTACGATGGCGTGAATCCAATGACCGGAGTGACCATTCCAAAAGGCAAGAAGCATGGGCGGAAGCGCCTTGCGTATTCGCTTGAGGAAGTCGAAAAGCATCTGGAGCTTTTCTCCGGCAAACAGCAGATCGTCATCCCGACCGACGACGGCTTCTACACACCCGAAATTAATCAGGGTGTTGTGCGGGCGGTGATCGGCGTGGCGGCATTTGCTGGCTTAAGGGAGGGGGAAATCCGAGGACAATGGTGGGAAGACGATGATGGGGATGTTCTCAACATCCGACGCTCAGTTTGGCGAACACACCTTAACGATGAGACCAAGACTCACGAGGACGAAGAAGACCCCGGAGTTGTGCCGATCATCGAGTCCCTACGAGTTCTCCTCGACGCTATCAAGCCTGAAGTTGCGAGCGGCTGGATATTCCCGAACACGATTGGCGGGGCGCTGGATTTGGACAATCTTGCAGACCGTATAATCAAGCCAGTGCTTAAGGCAAACGGACTCCAGTGGAAGGGATGGCAAGCCTATCGTCGCGGTCTGGCGACGAATCTCAAGCGGCTCGGTATTCCTGACACCGTGATCCAAGCGATCTTGCGTCACACGGACGTTGGAACCACACAGCGGTTCTACATCAAGACCGTCCGCGAAGACGTGAAGGATGCCATGAAACAGCTTGAGCGGAAAATCCACCGTGCAGCAGTTGTGCAGCAGCCAGAGCCTACTGGTCTGGTAAACTGAACAAAGTAAACCGAAAGCCGACGTAGCTCAGTTGGTAGAGCAGCCGATTCGTAATCGGCAGGTCATCAGTTCAAGTCTGATCGTCGGCTCCATTCCTCACTTGTTGCAAGAGCGGGTCCAGGCTCCAAGCAATACGGGCGAGCGACCGGTCGCATCCACGCCAAGGCGTCCAGGCAATTTTCAGGGCCGCCAAATACACTCTTGACAAGCGATGTAAAATAACGGATAAAGAACGGTCGTTCGTTTGGCTATAACAGAACGAGTGATCGTTCTGTTTGGTTTCGAGTTTCGCCATGAATGAACGTGACGCCGAACGCGCCAAGAAAAAGATCGAGGCAGCGGCCCTGAAGACCTTCATTCACCAGGGCTACCACGGGACGTCAATGCGCGACATCGCCCGAACCTCGGGCTATTCCATCGGGAATATCTACAACCACTACAAGACCAAGGAAGCCATCTACGTCAGCCTGATCAAGCGTTTCGAGGCGCGGATGGCAGAGAAACGCAACGAGTTCATGGCCGGACTGGGCGACGTTTTCGACCCGGCTGAACTGGAACGGCTGGCCTGGTCGGTGCACGACATCGTGTTCAGCATGCCCGACTATTGGCGGCTGATGTACATCGACGTCGTGGAGTTCCGCAACCGGCACTTCGCGGGCAGTTTTCACCAATTTGCGAAGAAGATGGAAGCCGCGCTCGGCGAACGGCTGCATTCGTCAACGCGCCGAGGATCCTGGGGCGGCGTCGATCCGGCTTTGGCAATCACCTCCATCTATCTGCAATTTTTCAATTTGTTTTTGCTACAGAAAGTCTTCAACGTCAAAGAGCCTTTGGGAATGTCGGATGAGGCAGCGGTTTCGCAGCTCATCCAGATGATGACCCAAGGACTGTGGAGTGATCGTCCAGGTTCGGCTAGGGGACAGGGCAAGCAATAGCAGGGCAGTCGTCAGGTTCGGAGTTCGATCGGAACGGGCGGGGAAGGCAAGGAAGTGAAGCGGTCGGTGCAGGCGGAATAAAGCAAAACCTATGCAGTACTGGAGGAAGGTATGCGGCTACGTGAATTGATCGCGATCATCGTTGTTATCGGTGCAGTGGCCGTGCTTGCCGGCAGCGCGCACGCACAGACAGCCACGACCGGGCAAATTGTGGGCCAGGTGACCGACCCGAGCGGCGCGCTTGTGGTGGGTGCGAAAGTCGCCCTGACGAGCGACGCCGGCGTAAGCCGCGGAACCATAACCGGCGGCAATGGCCGTTACGCGTTTCCCCTGCTTGATCCAGGTGTCTATCAGATCGAAGTGGCCGGCAGCGGATTTGCGTCCGCCAAACTGCAAGGAGTCACCGTCAGGATCACCGAGACTTCGGTGGTCGATGTCGGCCTGAAGGTGGGCGGCCAAGCGACAACGGTCTCAGTCACCGGCGAGTCGCCGCTGGTGCAGACGGAAAGTTCTGCCCGCGGCTCCGTTATCGACCAGAGAGAGATCAACTCACTGCCGCTGCCGACTCGTAACTTCCAGCAGCTATTGACACTGACGACAGGGACGTCGGGTTCCATCCAGAATTCCTCTGAACTGGGGCGCGGCGATGTCGCAGTGTACGTCAACGGACAACGCGCGCTCTCCAACAACGTCATCATCAACGGCGTGGATGCGAATTCCATCGGTACTGGCGAAAACCCAAATCTCTCCGTCCCCTCCATCGACTCGTTACAGGAGTTCATCGTGCAAACCAGCATGTATGATGCTTCGGCGGGCCGCAATTCGGGTGGCAACGTGGCTGCAGTCACGAAATCCGGTACCAACAGCATCCATGGGGATATCTACGAGTTCTTTCGGAATACGGTGTTGGATGCCAACAATTTCTTTTTGAATGGAGAAGAAGGAGTGGTTACACCGCGGCCCGCCTACAGGCGCAACCAATTTGGCGGAACTCTGGGCGGCCCGCTTCTGAAGGATCGCGTCTGGTTTTTTATTTCCTATCAGGGCACCCGCGAGACCAATGGCACCTCACTGACCAACTCGCTCTCCACCATGTTTGTACCGCAGTTTCTGGGGCCAGACCGCAGCTCGCCATCGTTTCTGACCAACTTGGCAGCGTGTTATGGCTTGCCTGGCATTGACCCTGTCGCTGTGGCCGCCCTGACTCAACAGTTTGCCAACGGGCAATACATGATTCCTTCGACGCCTGGCGTGACGGTCACTGGTTGCACCACCCCAGGGGCGGGAGCAATATCCACGCCTGTTCTGGAGACTGTTCCCTCCAACTCAACCTACAAAGAAGACCAGTTCAATACCAACTTGGATGTCAATCTGACGGCCGGAAACCATTTCTTCGCCAAATACTTTCAGGCGTTCAACCGCGAAAATCAGGCGCTCTACAATCAGTTTGGCGATGGCAACCCGCTACAGGCGCCCGGCTGGCCGGCCGAGGAGGACATCTACCAGCGCGTGCTTTCGGCGGGCGTAACCTCGGTAATTTCGAGTCATTTGGTGAACGAAGTCAGGGTCGGCTGGAGTACGATTTACGGACCCGGCAAACCATCTCAACCCATCAGTTCCGCGCAATTAGGAATTCAGTCACCATTAAGTTCCCTGTTCCCCGGAATGCCGACATTGTCCTTTCTGAACATGTTCACCCTGGGGCCCTCTCCGCTTGGTACCACGTACGCTGCGACCAACACTTACCCCATCAGCGACATGGTGACGTGGACAAAGGGCAAGCACACGATGAAGTTCGGTGGCGAATACAAGCGGCAGGAATTGGATGCTCCCTATTTCGACGTCTTCCCAAATGGCGAACTGTTTTACCTGGGCATCCTCACTGGCAACCCTTTCGAGGATTTTCTAGCTGGGCTCACTGGCCTGTCCGCGATCGGCTCTGGAACTAACAGCCTCCACAACCGCGCCAATGATTTCTCCGCTTTCTTCCAGGACGATTGGAAGGTTATGCCGCGCCTCACGTTAAACCTCGGGCTGCGCTATGACTATTTCGGTCCAACCACAGAAACCCAAGGACATTTTGTCGGATTCGACCCGTCGAAGGCCACCACCGTGCCTCTACCCGCATCCGACGTGCCCCTCGGGTGTGGAGGTGCAGCCACATGCGGTTCGGTGGTCACTGGCGGCTTCGTCCAAGCCGGCAATGGAAACTTGCCTGGAATTCCAAAGGTCGGCAACGGCCTGGTGAACCCAAACTATAAGAACTTTGGCCCGAGGATTGGCTTCGCTTATCAAGTGGGAGATACGGGCAACATTGTCCTGCGCGGCGGTTACGGAATTTTCTACGACCGGCCCAACATGCGGCTGTATAACAGCCAACTGTTCAACATGCCCTATGAAATGCTGGCGGCTGCGCTATTCACCCCAAACGAAAAACCATTTGTGCAGGTCCCACTGCCCAGTGCCTTTCCGCTGAATCTGAGCAACACAAGCATATTCCCCCTTGGAGGATATCCGGCGTTCCTGCCCTACACAAACTACTTTTTGGGGCCCATAGCCTCTTCTCCCGTGCCGGCCACCGGGATCTATCCGGACCTGCATGACTGGAGCATTCCCTATGTGCAGACCTTCAACCTCGGGACACAAACCAGTTTCGCCAATAACTGGATGTTGGACCTGAGCTATGTCGGTTCGCTGGGCCGTAAGTTTCCACGGCTTTTCTCATTCAACCAAGCAGCTGTACCGGCCCTGACCCTCGGAACTTCAATATTTGGGGTCCCCTCAACGGCAGGCATTCTAGGCGGACCTTTCTTCCCCGCTTTCGGCAATCTGACCGCCCCCGGTTTGGGAAGTTTCCTGATGGAGAGCAACTCCAACTCCAATTACAACTCTCTGCAGGCAACGGTTAAGAAGCGGTTCTCGCACGGCCTGCAAATGCTGCTCAGCTACACTTGGTCACACTCTCTCGATTATTACTCGGGCAGTGACGTGAGCGATGTCACACTGCTCCCGGGTGACATGGTTAACGAACAGCACAACTATGGCTCCTCGGATTTCGACCGGCGGCATCGCTTCGTAGCTAGTTATTTATATAGCCTGCCGGACGCTTATCATGGTGGCTCGGCCATCGCGAAAAGGCTGGTGAACACTTGGAGCGTGTCGGGAATCGTAACCTTGCAATCCGGCGTTCCGTTCTCCATCTACGGTCAAGACGCCGCTTTTGAGGCAACGATGGCCGACCTAGCACCCGGCCGAACGCTCCAATCCGCGATCAAGAGCGGCAACGTGACCGACCGCTTGGGCGCTTATTTCGATACCAGCGCCTTTGTGCAACCCGCGACGATCGGTGATTTCGGGTTTGGCCAGTTAGGAAGGAACATCATACGTGGACCGAAGGAAATCAACACGGACCTCTCCATCATTAAGTCCATACCGGTTACGGAAAGCCAGCGTGCAGAGTTCCGGGCGGAGTTCTTTAATCTGTTCAATAACGTGAATTTTGCCAACCCGGTCAATATAATCTATCCCTCGTCCAACTTTGGGTCCATCGTGTCGACGACTACAGGGCCCAGGGTGATCCAGTTCGCTCTCAAGTACAACTTCTAGCGAGATGATGGCGGGCACGCTGAGCGTGCCCGCGCTCTCAAGGTGTTATCCGATGAACCGTAATGGACTGCGTGACAAGGTTGTAATCGTAACCGGCGCGGCGGCCGGAATTGGCCGCGCCACGGCAAAGCGGTTTGCCAGCGAAGGCTGCCGGGTGGCGGCATGGGATGTGAACGACGATGCGAAGTCCGAGGTGACGTGCGAGTTGGAGGCCGCGGGCGGGCAAGCGATTTTTCGCAAGACTGATGTGACGAACGCGCAGGATGTAGAAGAAGGCGTCGGCAAAGTTGTTGGGCAGTGGGGCCGCGTCGACATCCTGGTCAACAACGCGGGCATCACGCGCGATGCGCAATTGATCAAGTGGAAAGATGGCGCGATGGCTGGCACGATGACCGACCAGGCGTTCGACGCGGTGATCTCGGTCAATCTGAGGGGCGTTTTTCTTTGCACGCGCACGGTTGTTCCCCACATGATCGGCGCTGGAGGAGGCGTGATTCTCAATGCTTCCTCGGTCGTGGGGCTATACGGCAACTTCGGCCAGACTAACTATGCCGCAACGAAGGCCGGCGTGATCGCATTTGCCCAAACGTGGTCGCGGGAACTGGCAAAGTACAATATCCGCGTGAATGCGGTTGCGCCCGGGTTTATCGCCACCGAAATGGTGCAGAAGATGCCGGAGAAGGTCATCCAGTCCATGGTTTCGCACACCCCGCTGGGCCGCATGGGAAAGCCTGAAGATGTCGCGGAGGCTTATGTATGGTTGGCTTCCGATGCGGCATCGTTCATCACCGGCACCGTGCTCTCCGTCGATGGCGGGTTGGTACTGGGGACGTGAGGCAAAGAAATTCCTAAGAAGGTGCAGTCATGACGCGTTACGCAACGATTGTCTCCACCGGACGGTTCGTGCCGGAGATCGAAGTGACCAACGACATGCTCCGGGAACGGTTCAAACACATCCCAGACTTCGTCGACAAAATGGAGGCGAGCAGCGGCATTAAGCGCCGCTGGCATGCGCCCGAAAGCTGGGCGACGAGCGATGTTGCGTTGCCTGCCGCTAAACTTGCGCTGGAGCGGGCGGGCAAGAAGCCCGAGGATGTGGACTTGATCATTCTCGGAACCGATTCACCGGATTACATCACACCCGCTACTTCGGTCGTACTGCAATACAAGCTAGGCGCAAAAAACGCAGGCACTTTTGATGTCGGTTGTGCCTGTGCTTCGTTTCCAACCGGTCTTACCGCGGCTGCGGGAATCATCGCCGCGAACCCGGGGATTAAAACCGTGCTCGTCGTTGGCGTTTATCTGATGCACAAGCTCACATCGCCTGCGGATCCCATGGTCTTTTTCTACGGAGACGGGGCGGGCGCGGCGGTGCTCGAACCGGCAGATACGCCGGGCTTTATCACTTCCACCTTCCGGGCCGACGGCTCCTATCACGATTATTGGGGAATCTACTCCGGAGGCACTTTCGAACCGGCGAGCGAGGCCTCGGTAAAGGCCGGACGCACGGCATGCACGATTAAGAACCGTTATCCTCCGGAGTTGAACGAAGAGACGTGGCCGCTCATTGCCCAGCGACTGGCAAAGGACGGTGGATTTGGGCTGGGCGACGTGGATTGCTTCATTTTTACCCAGGTGCGGAAGCCCACGATTGAGCGAGTCATGGAGCGGCTCGGTGTGCCGGTGGAACGTGCGCACACCATAATGGAAGAGTTTGGTTACACCGGGTCCGCTTGCGTGGGTATGGCGCTTGACCACGCTATCGAGCAAGGAAAAGTGAAGTCCGGTAACCTTGTGGTGCTGGTCGGTTCCGGTGTCGGCTACAACCAGGCGGGATGTGCGTTTCGAATGCCCTCGAACTAGCCGGCGCGTGGCTGGAGCCAGCTACAGCCTTGGACTGACGCACGCCATGTTGTTTCGCTTGAGGGAAATGCTTGACAGGTCCCGTTCAGATCGCGCTCCTGCTGGCCGCGCTCGCGTTTCTGGTTGTCCTGGCTGCTTCCATCCAGTTTTTTCGCCATCCGATGGCAACGATTGTGTGGTTGAGGCGAAAGCGGCTTCAGCACGCCGGGTTTGCGAAGACAACGGTTGAGACCAGCGCGGGACCACAGGTGGTGTGGCAGGGAGGCAGTGGTCCTCTACTCATTCTGCTGCATGGCGCCGGAGACCAAGCCGGCACATGGCATAAGATTGCGCCGGACCTGGCTGGCCGGTATTCGCTTGTGATGCCTGATTTGGCGGGACACGGAAAAAGCGCGCCACAATCGGGGCCGCTCAGCATCGGAACGATCCTGAGCGCGCTGGAGCAGGTGCTGGACTCTCCAAATTGGAAATCAGAGCGCTTTCTGTTGGCGGGAAATTCGCTGGGGGCATGGATCGCGATGCTTTATACGCACAAGCATCCCGAACGCGTCTCCCGTTTGGTGCTGATCGAC
>CAWBQG010000003.1:0-526097 GCA_963791085.1 uncultured Acidobacteriaceae bacterium
CCCGGCCAGGCCGAACCGACAAGAGGGCGCGACAACCACAAGGCGGAGTCTGTCGAATTTTTCAAGACGTTCCCCGACAATCATCTGATTAATCATCCTTATAAAGTGGAGATTGCTCAGGGGGAATGGACGTGCACCGTTGCGGATTTTACGGGCACGATGCGCGGACCGATGAAGGGTTCGGACGGAAAGCTGATCGCGCCGACCAACAAGAAGTTTCACATCGAGTTCTGTACCGTCGCACACTGGAAGAACGACGAGATCGTCGAAGAAAAGCTATTTTATGACTTGGTCGGATTGCTAAAACAGATTGGAGTTATGTGAAGTGTTTTGCCGTTTCGCTAACACCTAATAGGGCTAACTTCATTGTGTACCCTCCGATTCAGTAGGGGCAAAACCAGCGGGCTAACCCACCTGCACGGTTAACATCGATATCGATCCGCCATCGACACCTTCTATTGGGAAAGTGATGATTTCGCCTTGCTGCTTAGTCGCGATGACATACAGCATGGGCAAGTAATGATCCGGTGTGGGAATCGAAAGCAAAGCTTCTGGTCCGAGTTTCTCGTATTCAATAAGAGGTTTGTACTCTCCGGCTACCATCATCTCCTTCGCCTCCTGCTCAAAACGAACGGCCCAATCGTAAGGATCGGGCATGTGCCGACCCCACGCATAGGCGTGAAGATTGTGGACCAGGTTTCCGCTGCCGAGGACCAGGATGCCCTCTTCGCGCAATGGCGCGAGCTTCTTGCCAATCTCAAAATGGAATGATGCCGGTTTATTTTCGTCGATGCTTAGCTGGACGACGGGAATGTCAGCATCGGGATATACGTGCCGGAGCACCGACCATGTCCCATGATCGAGCCCCCAAGAGTTGTCGAGCGTTACTTCCAGCGGTGCAAGTAATTTTTGTACTCGACGGGCGAGTTTGGGATCACCAGGCGCAGGATATTGCACTTGAAACAATTCTCGCGGAAACCCGCCAAAATCATGAATGGTTCTCGGCGAAGTGGCAATCGTTACACCGGTCTCTGAAACAAACCAGTGGGCCGAAATAGAGAGAATGGCTTTGGGTTTGGGTATTGTCCGTCCTATGTGGCTCCATGCTTTTGTGTAGCTGTTGTGGAGGACGGCGTTCATCGGATTGCCATGACCAAAAAAGATCGCGGGGAGTATCTCAGCCATGCTTAGGAACCTTTCTTGGTTCACGCCACATCTGCCGGCGTTTGGCGCGGGCGGCTTAGTTCCCCGCAGAAGGTCTCAGCACGGCATTTTCTCACCTTCACCCGCCCCGGCCAAGTCGATAGCGCCGCTCAGAATTAGTTCAGCGTAAAGTCCACGGACGTCCGTGGTGTGCCACTTCTGTCGGGAGAGGGGACCTCTCATTCGCCATATTTCGATAGGCAGCGTGTCGTCCAGTGGAAGGAGTCCCAGCATCGGATCCTCGAACACAATTTCGTGGCACGGCGCGCGCCCGCCCGACCTAATTACCAGCCTGAGTGTCAAGTTGGAAATCTCTAGTCCGCAAATCCGGACTGCGAACTTTGGCGTGTGTAGTGTTTTTGGTGGATTCATAGCCCTCCGATAGATGCGTCGTGGTTGGTACTACGATCCTCGGAGCCGGGAGATCCTCATGAAGTCCTAGGCGGAACGGGCCTGGCTGGCTGGTGGGGACGACGAGTTTAAGGCGAGCGGAAAACTTGTGTTTTTCGCCCGCTCAAATGCTCTTCCGTAAACGCTGGGAATTCGAGGCTTCCACGTCCTGAATTCGGGTGGGTTTTTAGCTCGCCGCTCTCGAACAACCATTATCGAGCAGCCTTTTGATTGGCTACTGGTTGCCGCGGCCCAAAACGGCTCCAGGGATTACTTCCGGCTTGCCGACAATTCGGGTGTTGATGACGAGAAGCGCGTTTCACAGGACCAATTCGCACCTCTACGGAGTTCAGGTATTCACCGACGATATCGCGTCGTCGAACTATCCGGTCTTCAAAGGGAAATCGAACTGGCGCGCCGACCGAGATAGAATTTGATCAGTAAGAGCCCATCAAGATCCTTAACTGCTTAGACGCAGACGTCGCAGCGCGATTGCTTCCGCACCCTTGACTGGATCGCCGATCAGGATTTGCATGGCAGTTCTCTATTCAGCTCTGCCGGGAGGGCGCTGAAGCGACAGGCTTTTGTACTTCGAATCCAGTGGGCCAGATTATGTATGTCCCACTGGTACAAGGGAAATCCAGATCCACCTTCAACTGCTGAAGCGGCAAGACAAGCTCTTTCGAAAGGTATTCGATCAACTCGCCAAACTTATACTTTTGATCCCGCGGTGCAAACCAACCTGACTGAGATCCGTCGATTGGGTCCTTGCGCAGGATGTTCACGCTGTCCCACCAGATGTCGCTGATTGTGCGCGTGCCGTCCTGGCCCTGCGTAGTGCTGACGCTGAGCGTGACCTCGTTGCCGCTGCCTGGGATCTCGAAATAGTGGTCGGCGTATGGTGCCAGGCAGGCTTGAATGAAGCTAAAGCTGCTGCTGAATTCGGCAGTCGCCTGAAGTTTGAAGAGTTCTTCGAAGCTGCCGAGCTTTGGGTACTCACGGTGCTGGCCCTCAGAATCAAAAAACACCTCGTAGAGCATGCCGTCAAGAATGGCTTTCCGTTGCGGGGCAGCAAGCGATACGGTCTTATCTTTAAAATTAGCCAGAAACGACGTGGCGGAATTGGCACCACCGCACGCCGCCTGGTAAATATTGCGGCCGAGTATGAAAGCCTCATCGGTTGAGCATGACTGGATCTGCTCAAGCGAGAGGGCATCGAGAGCATCGTTCTGTTTGTACCAGTTGAGGGTCTTCAACCCTTCAACAGCTGCGCCGACCGGCGTAACGCTTCGCGGAGCAAGGCTGTCAGCAATTGCCGCGGGGCCGTATCCGTGAACGGTGGGCCTGACAGATGGACGGAAACGGAAATCGCCGGTAAGCGAAGTGTGCTCCCAGGAGGTCTGTCGACCGTTGGTCAGGCCTTCGAGCGTGCTTCGTACCCGTTTGAACATCGTTTCAACCAACAGGTTCGGGGTGGCGATGTGTTGCAGGAGGGCTTCGGTGTATGGTCCGTTTCGACCTGTTCCATCCAGCGATGTTTGGCCCGGCGAGGTCGAATACGCTACGAGAGTACCCTTCGGCGCATAGACAGAAGCCAGTTCGTTCGACGCGACCGACCGCGGCCGACCTGCAAAGGGATTGTTTCGGCAGGCGTCGAGAATGACAAAGTTCGTCGGCGAAGCCGCACCCTTCATGATGTCAAGGACATAATCTAAGTCCAGCGCGCTGTATTTAACGCTTTGTTCCACGGCGGTCCTAGTATCGACGCCGGCAAGATAGTTCTTGCCTTCTATTTGAAACGCATGGCCCGCGAAAAACACGAGCCCCACGCTACTGGACGCCAATGCCTCGCCGAATTGCACCAATGCTTCTTCCATTTGCTCTCTGGTCGCATTCGTCAGGGTTGTCACCGAAAAGCCGAGATACTTGAGCTTGTCGGAGACATCCTCAGCATCATTCGTCGGGTTCTTGAGTTCGTCCACGTTCTGGTACGTAGAATTTCCAATCACCAACGCCGTTAGTTTGAGTTCCATGCCATTCGGGCCTCAAAACTAGACTAAATTATTAGGTCAATAGGCGTGGTTCGAGGTGCAGATGGAGGCGTACCCTTCCTACCAGATAAGATTAAGCGATGCGATCCAATCGACTCTTTGCTGGGCCTGATTTCCATAGCGTGCTGGAACACTATAAGGGCAGGCTGGTCGAGGCCTACGAGCAGTTGTCCGAACTGGACCTGCTCATCGACTGCCTCAAAGGGCGAAATCTGGGCGGAAGAAGGCGTCGCAAAAGTCGATGCCAGACGCCTTCCCAATCGAATGCCGGGCCTGGGTGATCGCCCGATTTATGAAGATGTACCGCAGTTCACCGTCCACGTTCCGTTCGACGGCGATCCGGGCGTCTTTGGCCTCTCGCCGTCGATCTTCGGCGGTGCGTCCGTGTCTGGCGAAATCGTTGGCAACGAGCTACTGCTGACATTGCTCGCGTGGCTCTCTCATGGGCTTTCGGTCCGAGGTTTCCGCGCTGCGAAGTCGGAGGCGCACAGTCCCATACCCAAGCTGGAGCTTCTTGGCGATCTGCCGCAGACTGACCCCTTCCTTCTTGAGTCGGACGATCTCGTCCCGGTCTACTATTCGACGCGGACGACCGAGCTGCTTCCCAGAGGCGCGAGCATGCCGAATTCCGGCGTTCACTCGTTCCCGAATCAAATCTCGTTCGAGTTGAGCGACCGCGGCGACGATCGTGAAAAGCGCCTGACCAAGCGGGCTGGTGGTGTCGACATTTTCTCTGTACGAGATGAATTCTATGCCAAGTGAGCGGAATTCTTCCAGCGCCAGCAGCAGATGCTTCGTGCTTCGAGCGAAGCGGTCAAAGCGCCACACCACGACTGAGTCAAATTTTCGCTTACGTGCGTCGGCCATCAGATTGTTTAGCTCGGGCCGGGAGTTCTTCGCGCCTGATTCGCCGACATCGATATATTCGCGAAAAATCGTGAATTTCCGAGCGGCGCAGTAGGCTTTTAGGTCGCGAATCTGAAGGGCACAGCTTTGATCTTTGGTGCTCACTCGGGCGTAGATCGCTATTCGCATAGTCTCGATCTACGAAGCGGAGGAAGCGGCGGACAAGATGGGAGTGTCATAATCGTCCGTTATTGAACCAAGAAAAGGCCCGCGCTATGGTACTGATTCCGCTGGTGCTAATTACACGGACTCCCGCCCCCTTTTTGAAACAAGGCTGGCGGTAAGACAAGAGCGAAACTTGCCTCTGCCAATTGCACCCTGGAATAGTCACTAATCGGCTTGAGAAACTCGTGTTACAATTAATACGTGCGCCACTAAAGCAGTATGGCCCTGCTTGACGTCACGATTGGGCAAGCATTGAGATGCGATCGGTAATATCGGTCCTACCTCAATTACCACGTGATCTTGCGTCAGGTTAGGTTCTGCGAGGCGCGTTCTGATCTCTGCAGGTGTAACGGCACCCAAGCCGTGTAGTACCGAGGCACTTCCCGTGCCCGGATTCCCTTGCGGAGAATAGAAGCCATGGCATCACCGAAACTCGCACCAATCAATCCGTCGCACCAGATTCACTCCATCACAAAGCCGCTTCCTGAGTCGGTTCTGAAAGAACTGAAAATTGAAATTTCTTTTCTGATCAAGCAAGACAAGAAGTCGAACTATCTCAAAGGGCAGAAGCTCGATCTGTTGCAGAAGGAGCGTGCTCGCGGTCGTACGGGCACGTTCATGCGCGATCTGCGCGAAATGCACATCAACTATCACAAGGCCAATCGCCTGATCAAATTCTATCGCCGGGTGCAATCCTTCATCGCTCTGAAATCTCTGGAGGATGCAAAATTGGCAGCGAAGTGGGGCGGCATCGAGGACGCCAAAGATTTTGAGTTGGCACTGAAATCGGAAGAGGCGGACGCTCAACTTGCTGCGCTCAACGTCTTAGCTGATGCGGAACGCGAGAAGGTCAAGCAGGCTCAGGCGAAGAGCAAGGATCAGCCTGCCGGCTACCGCATCCTGATCTCCCTCTCCGACGGGCAGAAGGACAAATTCAAAAAAGCGTGGGGCACACTGAGCGACAGCGTGCGTACATCAGTCGTGTACAAGGCGGTGCTCAATGCAGTGCGCTAGGATAGACTCAAACGATATTCTAACCGATCCAGCCTACCTGACGGCGGGTGCACGCCTATTCACGACAGACGTGAAGAAACTCGGCATCCACATCGTCTCGACGCAGTGTCGTATTGATAAGCCGAACGGTGATCCACTTTTCGTGTTGATCAAGGGTGCCATTGAGGAAAAGGTGTGGCGTCCCGCGTACGAGTTGCTTCGGACAGTTAACGGTGATCTTAGCAATCGTCCGAACGTCATTGGCTCAAACCTTCGCCTGCCCACATTGAGAACGGACGGCAGCGTGTCCAACTTCAACGTGGCTCCCAAAGCCGTGGTCGACGAGTTCGGTGGGAGAGCTGACCTGCTGGGCTATTTCAAATACAAAAACCCCGCGCCGGGAGTAGTGCATTGCGCTCCCACCGCGTGGACTGAGGGCAAGAACGGCGGATTGTCGCCAGTTTACTCCGGTTGTTTCGACTTCATTCGCAAAGTAGATGAAGTGTATAGGTTAATGCTGGAACCGGAGTACAACCGCCAGAAGGCAGTCGTGCAGGCTGTACCGCCGAACTTTTGCATCCTCGATACGGCTTTCACTACTTTGTATGTCCTAAAAAACGCACCGACCGCCGTCCACACTGACGACTTTGACGCCGAGGGGACCTTCGGATGTATGGCGAGCCTTGGTGAGTGGGAGGGCAACGCGCTGGTGTTTCCCAAGTATCGCATTGGCTGCAACTATCAGCCGGGAGACGTTATTCTTGCGGATGTTCATGAAATGCACGGCAACTTGCCCTTGCTATCAGGCGAGCGAGTCGCTTGCGTGTTCTTCGTTCGCACCGGCATGCATCAGTGTTCGTGATAATTTAGCAATATGCGAGAATATCCAACTCGGCCCCGCCCGGCAAAATGACTGATATGGACGACCTAACGCCCGAGGGCTACGCTGAGTCGATTTCATACGGAGAGCGGACTCTAAATTTCAAGTGCGAAGTATGCAAGAAGCCGGTTCCAATTACCGTAAAGTGGATTGGGCGGGGGCACGAGGTTTACCACATCTGCAATCCAGATGGTGAGGTAATAGGAACACCTCAAGGCAACGATCAACTGAGGACGTTCTATACTCGCGTGAAACTGGGTCAATTTATAGTCCGTTGCAAAAAATGCAAGTACTGCCGCTAGTGCCAGGAACGCTCCGACCGGAGCCGAGGAGCATCTCTTTCTAGACTAATGGAATGGCGCGGCGCTCAATGATTGTCGGGTCCCAAGCGCCGTCCCCATGGGGACCTCTATCTGTAGTAGCGACGCTCGGCGGTGCCCTTAGCTGCTAGCCTCACCAGAACCCGCCTCTGCAAATCCTAAAAGCATAATCCAAGGTCTAGCAGCCCAGTTCGACAATGAACTGAATTCTGTTGCTGCGCCTTTACTAGGCGAGGAGAGCGCATTATGAGTTCAATCGCAAAAGAATTACTCAGGCTCCGCCACGACTTTGATCGCAAAGTGCTTGAGAAGTTCGCTGAGGATCGCACGCGGACCAACGCTGAAATTGCGGGGCTGTTCGATTGTAGCTACTACGAGATCAGGGGTTCCCTGCGTCGCTCTGGCGTCAAGCGCCAGTGGGGTCGTCCGAAAGCGAAGGTGAGCTACTATGCCGGCTAAAGGTACACGGTTACCAATGCACATCCGCAACGTCAATCCCAAGATCTTTCTGAACTACGATCTTGCTGACGCAGAAGCCACAACCGGCCAACCGATTTTCAAGGCCCTGGTTGGCTTGTGGTGCCATGCAGACCGCGAAGGTCGCTTCGAGTGGAACCTTCGCAAGCTCCAGGTTCTCATCTACCCATACACACCCACCGTTGACCTTACTGTCATCCTGGACGTTCTCCTGAAACAAGATGTCGTCCGCAAATATGAAGTGAACGGACATACCTATGGTTGGCTGGTGACGTTCAAGGATTACCAGTATCTGGCCAACAAGGAGCCGGATTCCATACTCCCACCGTGCCCTGGGGCACTTCCGGAGTCCTCCGACGTTACCGTGGAAGTGGTCCCACGTAACCACGCCGGTGCCTTAGTATCTGAAGCTGAAACTAAATCTGAAGCAGAAGGTAGAAGGACGACACTGAAGACTGAAGCTGAATATGGCGGGACGCCTCAGAAGTCAGCTCAGTCAAAACATTCGGCTGCTCCCGCTTCGCTTTCAGATAGTCAGTCGTCAGCTCAGGCCAGTTCAGCTCAGCCGGGAGACGAGAAAGTATGGCCGAGTACGATCGTCAAGTTCTGGAAGGACAACATTCCCGGAGCGTGTGGCGAACAGAACATCAAGGCTATGTGCGATGAGCAGGATCCGCGAGAAATCCTAGAAGTTCTCCGCTGGGCATGGGGTACGAGCACGTACTGGTTCAAGAAACCTGGAGGAGAGATCCAGGGCACTCCCGGATTCCGTAGAGCCTATGGCGCAATGTTGAAACAGTATCGCGCCTATCGTTTTGAGATCCAGAAAGCAAAGCTGCATCCCGGCCTGGAGAAAACTCAGAAGGTGTTCGCGCTCGCTGGCGGCGACGACGGCGACCCTGGTGAGCCTGAGGATCTATGAGCTGCTATCTCGTTGACGGACCGGAAGGCTACGATCCGCCTGTACCGGAGAAGCGAGTTATCCGTGACCCAACCAGTATTGAGCGATTCTCGTCGGCTATTAAGCTCACGACTGCGCCACAACGTGTCAGGACAACCAACGCTGGGGTGCTAACCAAGTGTGCCTGTCTAGAACCCAAAAAATGCGCTCATGAAAAACTCGCCCGCGAGTGCTGCTAATCGCCGGAATGGATCCGTATTGTTTTAGAGAGACGCTCCAGTTCACAACGAGCAGCCCGCAACAGATTGTGCATTCAACTCAGCAGGCCTAGCCCAGAGCGCCGAGCTAAAAACCCCGCATGAATCCACGACCCGCAAGGCGCGAAATTTAAGGGTTTGGGCGGAAGTAGTTGGGCAGGCGTAAATCATTAGATTTTCGCTCGTAGGGGTATGAACAGTAAGGCCCCACGTTCGAGAGCACATGCTGACATGAAGGCCTAAAGGATAATTGACGGTGCTTAAGAAGCTCGTGATTTGTAAACGCTACGGGCAGGCAGAAGAGGAAAACAGAACCTCCTGCGCTTCGTGCTCACTTGACACAAGTAGCCATGACGCAGGTAACGGATCGTTTTTCTTTGTGCTACTGCTGGGGCCATCAACCGGGACAGCTGCGGCGGGCATTGCTCATCGATGTGTTGATCTGCGCTACGAACGTCGCGCTTTACCTGAGGTCTTATCGGAGGCAACTCTCCATGTCAATGATGGTAATACCTAAGAACTTCGCAGAAGCAATACGCGACTCCGGCTACAAGGGTGTGTCGGCCGCCCTTTCGGAACTGATCGACAATGCGCTTGAAGCGCATGCGACCGAAGTCAACATTTCTTTTTTTACAAAAGGCTCACCCCAAGTGCTTGAAGTCAGAGTTCTTGACGACGGTCGAGGAATGAACAAGAAAACGCTCAGCATCGCACTCAAGTTTGGTGGCAGCACACGCTTTGGATCGCGTGAAGGCATGGGCAGGTTTGGTATGGGACTGCCCTGCGCTGCGCTGAGCCTTGCTAAACGAGTTGACGTGTATTCGTGGCTGAAGCGGACCGACATCTGGACGGTTCACTTCGATATCGATGAACTGTCCGACAATCTGAAACGCTTCAGATCCTCACCCAAAACCGTGCCATTAAACACCATCGTCCCAAGTACTGATTCAGGCACACTCGTCGTCTTGAGCCAATGCGACAGAGTTCAACTGCAGCACCTGCCGGAGTTGCGAAATGAGCTTCACGAGGAACTGGGAAGGGCATTTCGAACATTTTTGTATAAAGGCATTAGCCTGCGAATTGATGGGAAATCAGTGGAGCCGCAGGATCCATTATTTCGAAGAACCGGCAAGAATCTCGTCGGGGCACGGGTACATGGTCCCGCGCTCGAGTATAAGATCAGGAGCGCGAGCGGGAACGGCAGAATTGGTGTAGTGAAAGTTGCCTTTGTGGAACTGCCGGTTTCCAAATGGTACCGATTATCCAATACAGAAAAGAATCGCGCACGCATATCGAAGCGAGCTGGGGTCTCCGTGATCAGGAGTGGTAGAGAAATTGACTATGGTTGGTATTTCATGGGTTCAAAACGCAAAGAGAACTATGATGACTGGTGGCGCTGCGAAATCAGTTTTCCATCAGTTCTCGATGAACTGTTTGGCGTTACCCACACGAAGCAACGGATCAACCCACATGCGATGTTGAATAGCATCCTGACGCCCGATATTGAGAAAATTGCTCGGAAGCTGAACTTGAAGGTGCGCAAAACGTTCATGGCTTTGAGCGAAAGAGACAGCTGCCAACCGCTGAGAAAATTCGCGCTGAAAGACCACTTGCTTGAGCCCCCTCGTCGCTCCAAGAATTTTCGGGTTGATCGAGGAGCGTTCGCGCTCAGACTTCGGAATTGTGGCCTGGGCGGTCTCACACTGAAATTAGAGTCCTCTTCGCTCGACCAAGATGATTTGTATGTACCCGAATTGAGGCAAGGCGTCCTGAGAATCGTGTTGAACTCCAATCACCTCTTTGCCAAGAATGTGGACGGACCTGCAGTTGCAGGTAGCAAGAGATACCTAGACGGCCTTCATGTTCTAGTGTTGGCGCTTGCACGCGCAGAAATGTACTTCGAAGACCGAAGGGCGCTTAAGATAATCGAGCGGTTCAGGGAAACGTGGGGTCGGTGCTTGACAGCCTACCTCTCATAGATAGCAAAAAGGGGCACGATCTGGACGAACCCGTTCTATTTCAGCCTGAGGTTGGCAAATACAAGCCTCAGATTGTCGCGCTGTGTCGTCGTCTCGTTGGCTCCGCCAGCGGAGGAACTAGCCTTTGGTTTGACGTCGCGACATTGCAGGGACTGCGCGAGGCAATCTGCAAATCAAAGCGGTTAACAGGCGGTCAATTGAAGTCGCTTGTCTCGCAGAGCATATTGCTAGACCTAGTTGGACAGGGTTGGAGAGTCGAAGAGAAGCAGAAGAATTTCTATCTCGTGCCCGAAGCTGTCGAGAGCCGTGAGTTGAAAGCGAATATTCGAAGCCGACACTTGCTGGAGCGTGATGCTCAATTGCGAGAGCCTGCGGTCACAGAGTTTATTCGGTCGATGGAAACGCGTCGGCTTACGAACAAAGGCTGGCATTCCATCTATTCCGTGATGCGAGACGGTGAAGAACTGGCTTCTAGCTTGAATCAATTCGCAACAAATCGAGAAGCGTTTCGCGCTAACTTTCGAGAAGTGATCGACCCGTACATCCAGTTCGTCGAACAAGGAGCAATTTGCTCTGAGACAGGCCTACTCTTAAACGACATTTGGAGGTACTTCCGCCACACGTGGGTTACTACGTACAAAAGCGTTCCGGGTCGATCGATGATGATTCTAGTCCGCGATAGATCGCGCCCTTTCCATCCTGTCATCGGTATCGCAGCACTGGGCAGTTCGGTGGTTCAATCGGCCATCCGAGATCGCTGGATTGGTTGGGACAGGGAGTCGGTCCTCGCTAGACTCTGTTCAACTCCTTCCCGCGCGACAGTTCGATATTTGCAGGAGGAGTTAAGAGCTCAAATAAACAATCTTTACAAAAAAGACTTGTTGTCCTCAAAGTTGATTTCAGCAAGAGAGTTGCAGACTCCCTCGAAAGCGTGCGTGGCGAGATTAAGAAAAGAATCCGAAAACCTCATTCGGCTGCATCGCAAATTTCCCGGTGCGGCAGTCCACAAGTCGCAAGCTGAGTTGGACCTACGTCGCTACTGGGTGAATCGGTCTCAAACGCACCTTTTCAAGAGTAAGCGCTGCAAGAGGCTTGCCAGTCTCCTGGAAGTACGCCGGGTGTTTCAAGAAACTGGAATTTTCTCCGCAACAACGCGGTTGTTGTCAAAACACTTTTCCGAAGCAAGGGTTAAGGACGCGATCGCCCAACTGGTTCGCCTCACTAAGGTGGACAAAGTGGGCATCAACATGATGGACATCACTGTTTGCGGCGCAATTGCGCCCTACAACCACCTACTGGGTGGAAAGCTGGTGTGTCTGTTGCTTTGCAGCCCTTCTGTTTTCTCTCACTATCAGAAGCGATATCGCACTCAGGTGAGTTTGATCGCCTCAGGAATGCAGGGCCGAGTCGTGCGTCGGAAGGCTGACCTCGTACTGCTTTGCACCACTAGCCTTTATGGGAGTGGATCCAGCCAATACAATCGGCTAAAAATCCGGGCAGATAAGATTGGCGGGCATCCGAACACCGTCATCCAATATCAGGAGTTGGGAAACAGCGAAGGATTTGGATCTTTTCAGTTCAGCAAGGAGACGATCCGTTTAATTGATGCTCTGCTCGGCAGATCTCGTCGGGGCCGCAAAGTTAATAGCATCTTTGGCGAAGGTGTTAATCCGCTAATGCGCAAAATTCGGGAAGCCTTGGACCTACTGAGACTCGATAGCGAATCTCTGCTGCGTCATGGGAATAAGAGGATCGTCTACGGTGTCGCACTAGCAGGGAATTTTCGCGAGTATCTGCTCGGCATGGCAAAGCGTCCGCACTTCATTTTGCCAAAGACATTTAGCAAGAGATGTACGGAGCAGTTGGTCTCTTACTGGGCTGACCGGTGGCTATTTGGTCGTATTCAGAGTGTTGACATAATGCAGCAAGTGGCTCAGCATTCTCTGGCATATCCGATCGCACACGGCGCTCAGGTCCCAATTATGCGCGATGTTACTGCTTTATGCTGGCCGCGACCTGACATTCTGTGCGCATCGGCAAGTGACTAACAGCAGTGACCGCAGTCCTTGACATCGTGGCAGACTCGACCCACAATGCGAACCAGTGTGAAAATGAGCCATGGGTCGAGGGTCACCAGTATCGCGGCGCGAAGTTCCTAATCCCCTAGGACGTCTAGGCTCTCTTCGACAGGTTGCGATGCGGGATTGCGCTTTGCTTGGAAGTCAGGGATGACCCTGAATGAATGGCAAAAGCGGCTCGAAGACCACTTCACCATTCTTAAGCAGAAACATTCGTCCGGGTCAACCGCCTACCCGATATTTGCGCTCGAGCACGATCTAGGACCATCGGAAACTCAGTCCCTAGCCACAGCTCTTGAAGAACAGATCAGGTACTCGTCTCCGTCCGATCAACACTGGCTCGTTTGGGTCGTCTATGCTGCCGAGATCGGCTACGCTTATTCGGGAGACGAATACTGGCAGACGTTCGCTGAAAGTACACCCGGCTGGGCAGCACTTCCGCAAGTAGCTGCGCGTGAATGGATCAGGGACGCATTTAAAAGATTTCAGCGTACTTTCAATGGAGCAACGCCAGTCGGAAAATGGTCCCAACACTTTTCGATCATTTGCTGGCCCATAACGCACGCTATCCTCCCGCAAGACCTTCAGCGCCAATTGGCGGAGACATTGTATGAAATCCGTCACATGTTTGATTCTGATTTGCTGTCTTCAGTGGAAGACCTTGGAAGACAGATCGAGGCAAACAGCTGGAAGGCAAGCTCTAGGTTCCGACAATTTGCTCAAGAACACGTGCTGCTAGGGCAGATTGCTTCGGCGTTACTCTTGACTGAGGAAGAACGGGCAAACAGTCTCATACTGCCATCGACATTACAGCGAATTGCTGCCGATCTTGATCGGGAACGGCGATCTCGCGAATGGTTAAGCAGCGCGAGAAATCACGCAGCGATCGTGAAGTTGAAGGGCCTCTCGAGAGGGTGGGGTACCGATCGTGAGGTCTCGGAGGATGAAGAATCAGAAGGACCACGAGCCCAACTTCTCCGGCTTGGCATCGAGCCCACTCTCCTCCTCCGAAAGACGAGTGGCAAGGAATGGGAAGTGCGGCTGAATCTTCCCTGCTTGTCACCATTGCTGGGCCGATTTCCTGTTTTCCGTGACATTCTGTCATCTCAGCGTTGTTTGGTAACAGGCGCGAAAGACAGACGGCCGATTGCAAGGGAGACATTCCTTCGTGGCTCCAAGGAAGTTCCACTGGCAAAATGGCCGGTCACCGGCGAAGTCCTTCTCCAGTTTGAGACATCTTGTCCGGAACTGGACTATCTTCTGCACACTGAATGTCTGATCCGACCGGGACCGCGCTGGGTTTTTAAGGTAGGAACCGATGGCATAGCCCGCGAGGTGAAGGGGCATACTGTCAGACCGGGTTGCGAATACGTCATTGTCGAGCATTGGAACAGTGGTCACTCCTTGGATGGCTCTCCCCTTGCGCTAGCATGTGAGGGAGTCGCCGCGTTGCTACTACAGGTCCCCGACACGATCTCACAGATTTATCGGGAGCAACTCACTGAACTCGGCTTGAATCCCGCCAGCGTAATCAGAGTTTGGCCTGCAGGGTTACCTCCCTCGCAATGGGATGATGAAGGGGAGGCGGAATGGATTAATTCTAGCCGAGTTTGCATCGGGATGTCCGCGGACTGTGAATTAGATGGGATAATTTTGAATTTAGTCGGGCCTGTCTCAGAGAAGTTAGCGATTGAAAAGGCAGCCATCAGTGGACCGCTCTTCATCGATTTAGGTACGCTTCATCCGGGGAATTACAAACTTCATGTGATATCGGCAGCCGCAAGCGGGCCTACTACTGGCACGTTAGCTGTCAGAATCAGAGAGTCCAACCGATTGGAGTCTGAGCCGACTCCCGGAACTCCATTTTTTTATCGACTGACTCCTGCAAATCCACCTCTCCAGAGGTTCTGGGATGGAGATGCAGGCCTAGAGATTTTTGGGCCGGAGGGCGTTAAGGTGGAAACTGAGTTGTCTCTGTTGAAAAATACCTCCGACCCACTACCACTAATTTCACGACAACTTGACGGCCTCCGGCTGCCCGTGCTCGCCGCTGATTTTGCGGAACGCTTTAACACAGCGAAGCAGGACACTCGATTGCTTAATGCGTATGAAGAAGCCAACCATTGCGTTGTTCATATCCGAACTGCAGAGTTTGGTGAATACAGATTAAGGCTAGAGCGAGAGTTTTCTCCGATCAGGTGGGTGATGCGTTTCGAGAATCAATCCTACTGCCTGCAACTAATCGAGGCCGATGAGACAGCAGGAATAAGGGTGTTTCGTTGTCCTTTTCGAGTTCCGGATCAGATGGAAGTCATCCCGCCTTCATCATTTGTGAAGCGATGTCGCCTGCCCGAAGAGGGCGGACTTTATGTAGCATGTGCCGGCGATTATCGAACCTCGATTATAGTACCGCCTGTGCTCCACTCTTTTTCCGACCTTGCCTTTACCCCATTGCCTCTCCGCCGAGATCGGACGGAGACTGATCTTGGTCAAATCATCAAGAGTGCCGAGATGTGGTCGCAATCGCGACTTTCGGGCAACCTCCTCGCAAACCAACGACGGAACACAGCTGTAGGCCATTTGAAAGATGCGATCATCGGTCTCCTGTGTGGTGACGAATGGTTGGAATGTGAGCTAAGGCATAGACGAATGGGAACGTTGCCGCACAGTCTTGAGCATATGATTTCCACTAAGCCATACCATGCGCTGGTGGGCGGCGCATTGGTCAAACAACGGTCCGCGTTTCCATACCTGAGTATTCGCGAGATAGCTCAGATTGTGTATCGGCTGTCGAAAAACTATCTCAATGTGCCTGTGTTTTCGCTCGCTCGGGAGCATGGAGTAAGCCGCCAAGAGTGGATCACTGAATTGTGTGTCAGGCTCATGTACGAGCCTCAGGAGGTATCGAATTGGGCGGGCGAGGACTTCATGGCTGGCCTTCACTACGTAATCGGTCAGCCGATCTTGGTGAGAGCAACTCGGTTTGCGGTCTTGCTGCGCGGCGAAACAACGGTTGTAGGCGACCAAGCGGCGGGCACTGACGAAGGCGTCTCGTGAAGCGCATTAGCAGTCGAGAGGTACACTCGTCGACGATTGAAAGCCTCGGACTGGATTCGTCAATCGTCGACCTGACCAGTATCGAAGCCGCCGCCGCTCTGCTGCGCCGCGCGGGTGGGTTTTTCTGTCCCTGTCCCCCAAGCAGACTTTTGCGATTGTGCAGAGACTTGCTACAGGGCCTCGGCCTTTCTGAGGATCAGGAAGCGGAACTATTCGAAACCACATTGGAGTCTCTTGTCGCGTACGGAGACTTTGTGGAATCTCGTGATATTACTCGTCAGAGTTCGGAGCGATTGCTATACGCAACTCCCGCTTCCTTCGTCGAGGTATCACACGGATATTTTTTGTTATTCGGGATAACCCGGGATGACGACCGTTCGTGGGAGCGTAGCCTTACCAATCGCATTGAGCCTGTAAACCATTGCAGGGTGATTCGCACTAGTGACTCGGAGGGGTGCCGGACTCAGCTGCAACATTGCGGAGTTAGGAGGGTCGCAGCTGAAAGCTGGCTGCGAATGCCAGACCGCCTTCCAGTCGAAGATCATGTGCATAAATATGATAGGGCGTTGGATGATTGCGTCCGCGCGGGCAGCGTCGACGACCTGACCATTCTGGATTTTAGTCTTCCCGTTCGGTTCTACAAGGGACGGTGGACAACACCGAAAAAGCATAGCGGAAGGTACGTTGCGCGAAGACCACAACTCTACGGCGCGGATTTATGGTGCTATGTAGAACTGGACGCAGGCCGACTGACCAAATTGGTTGATTTCCCTCTGTTTGAAAAGAACTGGAGGGCCTGCGACGAAGCATGGCATTTACAACAAGCGATTGACCGTATGCGAGATATGCCTCAGCGATTTCGAGTTCGGCCTGTGGCCGCCTCGTCAGAGATAGCGATTGATGTGTTCTCTCCGTTCCCAGCGTGGGCCAAGCGTAGATGGGATTACACAGGTAAGCCAGTGATGAGCAGCGGCTGTCTGTTCTCCTACTGCTTTTCTCGTTCGTCACTCGCAGAGCAGAAGAGGTTTTTAGAAGAGCGCATGTGGCTTTCGGAATTGACTGCGGTCGATGTGAGGTGACGTATGCCAGAGACAATCAACGAGACGATAAGAGAACTGCAGCAATCCCTAAGTGACTACATCGAGGCGGCTTACCATATCAGCGACCAACGCATGGTCAGCCAGCGCCGCACGCTGCTGGATGAGCTTGGAGTGATTCACCAACGTCCTTATCTTGAGAGTACACCGCGCTATGTGTCGGGCACAAAGTTCGCGGACATAAAAGGCCTTGACCCCTCGAGCGTTGAATTGTTCACGCTGATGGCGACGGCGTCTGAGGATGGGAAGCACCTAATATACGATCCTCCCTACAAGCATCAATCTGACGCCGTCAGAGAGTCGCTAATTCATGGCAAGAGTCTGATCGTGATGACCGGAACTGGTTCCGGCAAGACAGAGAGCTTTTTGCTTCCGATAATCGGAAAGCTTGCGAGTGAGGCAGCAAACCGCAAAAGTTCGTTTCGAGATTACCCGGCTGTTCGGGCGATGATTCTCTATCCGATGAACGCTCTGGTAAACGATCAATTGGGTCGGCTACGTATGCTACTTGGCGACAGGAGGGTGGTTAAAACATTTCAACAATGGGCAGGTCGCCCAGCAAGGTTCGCACGATATACAAGCCGTACTCTCTATCCCGGCGTGCGCACCGCGCAACGTGATCAGGATAGGCTCACGCCAATCTCAAGCTATTACGTCCAACACTTGATCCGAGCGAAAGGCCCCAAGTCTCCTGAGCAGGAGAGTTCTGCACGACTCGTTGCGGAACTGAAGAAACGTGGCAAGTGGCCTGAAAAAGCAGATCTGGTCAGCTGGTTTGGGAAATCTGGATCCCGATGGCAAGACAAGGCTGGCAACTTCAAGCGATGTGTAGCGATGGATGACGACCCGGAGCTGTTTACTCGCCACGAAGTACAGGAGGGCCCTCCGGACATCCTAGTTACGAACTACTCGATGCTGGAATACATGCTCATGCGGCCGCTGGAACGGCCAATATTTGACTTTACTCGGCGATGGCTTTCAGATCATCCTCACGAGCGATTTGTGCTTGTTCTGGATGAAGCACACTTGTATCGCGGTGCGGGCGGATCAGAAGTAGCACTTCTCGTGCGGCGTCTCCGAGTTCGACTGGGAATTGATGCCGACAGACTGCAGGTCATCTGTACTTCTGCCAGTTTCAGTGATCATGCGACCGCTCCCTTCTTTGGTGCTCAACTTAGCGGTAAAAGGCCTGAAGACTTCGTTGCAATCGGCGGAGATCTTGCTTTGCGGAGCCCTTCAGACACGGGTGCGTTACCCGAAGCACTACTTCTGTCACAAATCAAACTGGATGAATTCTATTCGGCAGAGGAAAACCAGCGACTCGAGTACATATTCGAGTTTCTCAAACACAGAGGATTTCCGGAGTGTACCGATCTGCATCGCGCTTTGTACGAAGCATTAGTAGATTTTCCTCCGATGAGTCTCTTGGTGAACCTGACAATGCAGCAAGCAAGGCCTGTTGAGAACCTTGGCGAGGATGTCTTCCCGGGAGTTGACACCGCTGTAGCCCAAAAAGCCGTGACAGCATTAATGGCTCTAGGGAGCCTTGCCAAGAAGGATCCAGACCAGCCGAGCCTTCTGCCTTGCCGTGTGCATTCATTTTATCGGGGATTGCCGGGGCTGTGGGTGTGCATGGACCCGGACTGTCAGGCGGTTGTTGGGGAGTCAAGCAAGGGGCCGGTCGGAAAAATGTACGCACAGCCGAGGGAGATGTGCACGTGTGGAGCGCGAGTTCTTGAACTGTTCACATGCCGTCATTGCGGAACTGCTTATGCGCGAGCATACACGGACAACATCGAGCAGCCGGACTATCTTTGGGCAGAGCCGGGTACTTCATTGCGGACAATGTCCGGTGAGGTTGCACAACTGCAGCCCATCGACTTATTGCTTGAGGAACCAGTCATCGGGGAAGTCGAACCAGCCGAATACGATCTTGAGACAGGAAGACTCAATCCGATAAAGCTTGGCCATCGCGTACGCAGGGTCTATCTGCGCAAAGAGCGCACAATTGCGCCGTCAGATGAAATTGCAGGTGACAAGGAAGTTGAGTCGATTAGCACCGCGCCGAACTTGGGGGAATTCAGGCCTTGTGCTGTTTGCGGAAAGACCGCTGCATTCGGTAGGACCTCTGTTCAAGACCACCAGACCAAAGGTGACGAACCATTTCGCGCTTTAATCTCAAAGCAAATTCAGGTGCAGCCCCCGGGCCCGGTTGCAGCTACGCGCCTTGCACCACTGCGTGGACGCAAGGTGCTAGTGTTTTCGGATTCGCGTCAGACAGCTGCTAGACTTGCACCGAACCTCCAAAAATACTCCAACCAAGATGCACTGCGTCCGCTAATCATCCACGGTTATACCTGCCTCCAAGGCTTTCCTAGTCTGGAAGATTATCTCTGCTTAGAGGATCTATACCTCGCGGTTTTGTTAAGTGCGAAGTCCCTTGGGGTTCGTCTCCGGCCTGAGTTGAAGGCAGGCGAAACATTCAATGAAGAACTTGTTGTGGAGGAAGCAGTCAGAAAGAATGTGCTTTCCAACGAAAAAGAATTGCTACGCCTCTTAATCACGCTGAACCGGGTCCCAGTCCCCGAATCCCTTCTCGAGGGAATTCTAGAGGCGTTTACTCATAGGTACTACAACCTCGAGTCGCTGGCTTTAGCCTCTATCATTGAGTCGAGCACACATGCCTCGGACATCGAGGGGCTTCCAGATCTACCGGGCATCGCGACATCCACAGCTCAGAAGCAAGCTGTCGTACGAATCTGGCTTCGGAACTGGCAGACATATGGTTTCTGGTTGGCGAGGATGCCTCAATCTTGGTGGAAAACCAAAGTCAAAGCGCATGCAAGCGGCAACTTTACTGCTTTGAAATACCTCTTCAAGAACAACGGCTCTAAGAAGAATTTTCAAGAGCAATGGCTTCCCAAACTACTTCAGTGGTTCACAGAGCAAGTCCCCGGCAAGCAATACAGACTAAAAGGAAGCGAATTGTCGCTCCTTATCGGCGGGAAGTGGGCATACTGCACAAACTGTCAGACCACTCAGCGTACAATGCAGGGACTTGCGACGTGCATGAATTGCGGACACGAAACTGCCACTGAGATCGATCCTGATACAGATCCAGTTTTTGTGGCTAGGAAGGGCTACTACCGTGCGAGCACTTGCGATATTCTGCGGCAGCCTCCGATTGTTCCTATTTCTCTAATAGCAGCAGAACACACCGCCCAACTGAACACAGCGCAAGCAAAAGACGTGTTTTCGAAGGCTGAGGAACACGAACTACTGTTTCAAGATGTTGACCTTGGTCCAGACGAAACGGAACATGAACGACCTGCTATAGATGTTCTTTCCTGTACGACCACAATGGAAGTCGGTATCGACATAGGTAGTCTTTCAGGAGTGTCTCTGAGAAATATGCCGCCAGCGCGAGCAAACTACCAACAGCGTGCAGGCCGTGCGGGTCGCAGGGGCAACGCCGTAGCAACGGTTACAGCTTTCGGGAGCGCGGATTCCCACGATGAATTTTACTTCACCAACCCCGACCAAATGATTAGGGGAGTCGTGGAAGATCCAAAGTTGACGCTGGATAACTACGAAATTGCCCGAAGACACATGACGGCATTTCTGTTACAGAGTTATCACCAAGATAAGCTACCGCATATCAAGCCCGAAGCGCAGCCTCACCTTTTTGCTGTGCTAGGTAACGTCGCAGATTTCAAGCGTACAGACACACTCCTAAATCTGGCTGACTTTGTAAAGTGGTTAGACAGTAAACATTCCGAGCTCGTGGAGACTCTGTCCAATTGGCTTCCTGCTGAATTGGACAAAGAGGACAAAGATCGGCTCCTCGATGGTGTGGTGGGTGAAACACAGCGGATCATAGCCGAAGCAATTGCCGAACAGCAGAACGACATTGGCCAAACGGACTCCGATGACAGCGTCGTAAGTGAGGTGCCGGACGAAGAAGAGGAAGAGGTTCCCAAACCGGGTGCGGCTAGTTCCAACTTACTTGATAGGTTGCTGTACAAAGGCGTGCTGCCCCGATACGCATTCCCAACCGACGTTGCGACGTTTTACATCTTCGACATCGACAAGTCGACCCGCTTCCGCCCCGTTTTTCGATATACGCCTTCTCAGGGGCTTGCTGTTGCCCTTTCTCAATACGCGCCAGGAAAAGAAGTGTGGGTCGCTGGCAAGCGCTTCACATCGGGAGCGATTTATTCGCCCATCCCCGGTGACCGATTCAATGCATGGCAGGAGCGGAGGCTTTACTACGAATGCAAGGTTTGCCAGTACGCGAGAACTGTTCCCGTTGAGGTTGGCCACAGAGGCGAATGTACAGACTGCCCAGCTTGCGGAGGAGTCGGGACATTTGGAATTTCGAGATATTGGCTGCGGCCGCCGGGATTTGCTCATCCGGCTTCATCTGAGGAAGGCGTGTCCCCGGATGATGTGCCGGTGAAAAGCTATGCTACTCGGGCGAAATTGGTCGCACCCACGCCCGCTGATCCCTCCAAATGGACACAGCTAAATGAGAGACTCCGCGTTCACCACCTGAAAGAACATCTTCTGGTCACAAACAGGGGGCCGAATCAGGAAGGGTACACGTATTGCACGAAATGTGGGTTGATCGAACCAGCAGTGGCCCCAGTGACAAATGTTGGGGGGTCACACCGCAAGCCATTCCCCGACGAGCGCGCGCCTGTATGTGAAGGTGGCGGGGCCACAAAAGGCCTAGTGTTAGGGACGGACTTCATCACTGACGTACTCTTGATTTCGCTCCGAGTCAATGCTCCTCTGGTGCTCCGCCCCTCACTGCTGGCTACAGATATCTCGCTCCGGACATTAAGTGAGGCGATGTCAAAGGCGGCATGTTTGATTCTTGAAATAGAACCTGCTGAGATACAGGCCGAGTACCGTCCTGCATTGACGCCTCTGGGACGAGTTGGGGCAGAAGTGGAGATCTATTTGTACGACACACTGTCCGGCGGTGCGGGTTTTGTAAAGCAAGCGGGGAGGTCGGGCAAATTGCTGTTCGAACGCGCACTACAGATTCTCGAACACTGCTCTTGTGATCGATCATGCTACAAGTGCCTCCGCAGCTACAAAAACAAGTTCGAACATGAACTCCTCGACCGTACACTTGGAGCAACTCTGCTCCGACATCTTCTCTCGGGCAACGCACCAGTGTGGGACCGGAAGAGGATGGAAGACTCTACAGATTTGTTATTCAAAGACTTGGACCGACAGGAAGATGAGAGGTTTAAGTTCTATCGAAATGCCGACCTGAACGTAGCTGGTCTCGGCCAGATAAATGTCCCAATATTGGTGTCGAAGCAAAACAACGAACGGATAGTGATTGGTCTAAGTGGACCGCTCACACCTGATGATCCAGTCGATCCCGTACTACACGACTTGAAGGAATATTCGTCGCTACCCACTCGCCTCGTCGACGAGATCGTGGTCCGACGAAATCTACCGCGTGCGACGAGTGACCTACTTGAATGGCTGAGCTAACGACATCATCACAGACGAGAACCGACAGAGTCTTAACGGTTCTTAATCCGTCGGAGTGGGCTCCACCCCCGGAGTTTCTTAGCTTTTCGCTTCTGAAGGAAGTGGAGTCTTGTGCCCTTCGCGCAGCTCTGCGTCGTGCGAAGTATGTTGGCCTTTGGGAAAGATGGGGATATCCTCCAAAGTTAAACGAAGCTCGGATTGCTGGTAGTGTTATCCATGAAACAGTTGTGAAGATTGCGGCTTACCTTCGGGCTAAAGGACTTGAGTCTGTTCATGACGATGGATCTTTCAGCGCACTAAAGGAACTCGGCGGCTACTCGAGAATGATTGCCGATACGCTAGCCGAGATGCTGGCGCGGTTGCAAAATAACCCCCGATGCCATAATCCAGATCTCTTGAAACAGTCTCTTGCTGTGCGGCTGCCAGAAATGCGCGAGAAAACGCAGATTATGCTTTCCCGGCTCAAGTGGAAGGCTCACCCCCCGGGAACTCCGGTGTCACAGGAGAAACAGAGTCAGGGTCCATTGTCTGCTGGGTCACATTTCGAAATACTCTTGACGGCCAGGAGTCTGAAGTGGAGAGGTGTGGCAGACCTGATTGAAGTTTACGGGAGCGATGTATCAATCGTGGATTTCAAGACTGGCAGCCCCTCTGAGAGTCACGAAGAACAGCTAGAAATCTATGCTTTGCTTTGGGCAAACGACGAAGAATTGAACCCTTCGGGCAGCCTCGCAACCGAACTCTGTCTTTCTTATCCGAACGGGCCTGTGTCAGTTACACCTCCTGACAATACAAGCCTCCAAGAACTGAAGAAAAAGCTTTTGAAGAGGTCCAGAAGTGCGATTGCTGCCCTTGCCTCAAGAACACCGCAAGCAAACGTAGGCGCAGGCACCTGTCCGTTATGTGACGTCCGTCATCTATGTTCGGAGTATTGGAAGCAAACCAACCGAAAAAAGGTCGGACCGCCGAAGAATCCAAACTTCGAAGATATTGAGTTTCAACTGGAGAAAAGGCTTGGTGAATTGACGTGGGTCGGTCACTGCGCCGTGGCCACGGGTTTGATTCCAGCCTCTGAATTGTTGGTTCGAGTGTCCGCTGAGCACCGGGCGCTGACTTCGACACTTAAACCGGGCATGATTGTTCGAGCGCTGGATGCGAACGTCGCAAGGGGAGAGGAAGGACGTGCACCGATTGTATCGTTGCTTGGCTTCACAGAAGTGTTTCTGTTGAGTTCGAATACCGTCGACTCGAACCAGCCACGCGGAGGTCTAGATGACTCAATTAGCCAGCACTGAGATGATCTACTTGATTAGTTCCGCGCACCGTACACCGTACGTGAGAGATATTCTCGCGGCGACATGTCTACCCAAGAACTACATTTTGCCTTTTCGCTACCTGCCTAGTTGGGTTGATCCCCACTTTCTCGACCCAACGCAACTCCGAAATCGACTCCACGGCCGACAAGGCGTCATAGTCTTTGCAGATGTCCACCGTACGCCAGCGGGAGACCAATACGGATTTTACCCTGTGCGACTGGTCACCATTGTTGAGCCGAGCTTTGAAGGGCCGATACTGTATGTGCCAATGATTCTTGGAGACTTCGTAGACTACGGTGGCAGCAAGTCGGAGAGGCAGAAAGTATGGGACGATGAAATCAAGATGTTGCCACTCGCACCCGGGAACGGCAACAAGTTCATTTTTCAGACCGCTGGCGATTTGGGGCGATTCCGCCTTAGAGATTCTGCAACTTTGGAAAAATGGAGTGGAGCCGAGTTGGGATGGCACAGCGTAGTCGAAAGGCTGGTTGCGACTGACCGCTTCAGGTTCTCGACCTTTTTCCAGATCGACAGATTGTTCAAGGGTGAGAAGAAGGAGATTCCGCCATGCAGGCAAGGAGCGTACACAATCTACAAACTGGTTGCTGACAAAACATTTGGAATTGAGTTGACCTTCTACCAACGAAGTGGAGAGTATCTGGAAGGGCGTAAGGTCATTGTGACGGCCAATGAGGATTTGTTTTCAGGTGATGTTGGGCGCTCCATCTCTGCGGATTACCAGTACAACAAGGTCACCATACATCTGCTGACGAAGAGAAGGTTTGAAAACGATCTGTCTACCATCTGCATTCGAGCACAGGAGTGGAACCCCGCACCCCGCGACATCGACGCCATGATCGCACGTCGGGCAAAAGAATTGCGACAAAATGCGCCATCGGGAGGACCCGATATCGACACACAAGCCAAGGCAGAAATAACAGCCCAACTAGCCAACAAAGACTTTTTCTGCCCAGCACCCGAATTATTGGTTAGGATTCGCGCTCCATGGTCGCTGATGATCGGATCGGCTTTCTTGTTTGTTCTAGGAACTGTGTTGCTGTCTCTTCCACCGGATACGACTAAAACGATAGTCGAATGGGCCGCAAAGCTTCTTGGCACGCAGGCGAATGGTGCAGCGTGGAGTCCTTTCCTTCGTACGGCTGGAGGAGTCTCGGCTTTTCTCGGCGTTCTCATCGTTTTCCGAAAGTGGCCGCTAAAATAGGCTGTGATGAATACCCTCAATTTTTACCCCTACTATCGGGCCCTCTTGGAGCACCGAACCAAGACCACAACCTTACGGCTGCCAAGCAATTCGCGGTTTCAGGTGGGCGAGAAGGTTATGCTCACCGTTGGGTGGCCAGACGACGAGCACTTTGAGACGTTGCATCCTGCCATAATTGAACAGGTCTACCAGAAGAGACTGGCTGAACTTAGCCTAGAGGACCTAGCTGGAGAGTCTCCGGACTGTGTGACCGTTAGCGCGGTGCCATACGTTCTTGGTGCCATATACCGCAAGATATTAAATTCTGACGATCGTGTTTTGGTTGTGAAATTCAAGCACTCAGACTGACGGTACCCACCTTAGGCTTAACGGGCCACGCCGACTTTGATCGTGCCTCTCTCGAAATCTGAGAGGCAGAGCGGGTGGTTCTCAAGGCACAGGCGAGGCACGGTGCACGCTCGGCCAACTTGACGACCGCAGATCCTGCATAAGACTGCCCCTACCACACCTACCAGCCGTTCTAGGCTCGTCTCCGACCCTAGCTCACGCCTAGCCCTTCGCTATAGGCAACGAGCTATACGGGGCTCTATCGCTCTATCGGCCTCTTTCGCTCCGGCACCCGCCTTGCCTTCTCTCCTCGATACTTCCGTAGATCGTGAGGATGAGGAATCTTACCGTCCTACCTCCGATCAAGGACACGGTCCGGATGGCTCTCCTCAACCTCCCCGCCTTCCGAGAACTCACCACCTCAGACCTGACCGCCATGGTGCGTACCCTACCGGGCGGGACGAAGGTTTCTATCCCGGATCGCCTGACGGCGATCGTGCTTCTTCTCGGAACCCGGCCCGTCGATCTCCACTAGGGCAGAATCTTCCCGCCAATCACATTCGTCGTGCGCACGCTGCCCTGACTATCTCGGACGGAAACGTTCTGCACGATTGGACGACCGTTGCTGTACATCGTGTTCGTCCGAATCACGGTCCCATCCTGCGTGATTGAGACGTTCATTTCGTTCACGACCTCGCCATTGTTGTTGCGTGTCACCATTGCACTCTCCTTCTAGCTTGAAACTCGGGCTGCGCGAGATGACCCGCGCCGCCCTTCCCGCACCACTCCGTTCGGAATCGCAGCGCCTACTTGGCTTTGAGCACTCCGTTCTTCATGCACCAGTGGGCGTAGCGGAGCACGCGCTCCTTCGTGATTTTTTTACCGTCAACCTGACGCCCGACAAACTCCGCCGCCAGATCGTCGGTCGTCGCAGAACCTCGCTTTACGACGAAGTCCACGAACATTTTCACGAAGCCGCGCCTCACGAGCTTCGTGTCTGCCGGTGTGAGAGTCTGAATCTTCACAACCGGAGCTTTCGCTGTTTTCCCGTTACCATTCGGCTCCGGCTTGTCCCCGGCTGCCGCCTTCTTGAAATCTGCTGCCTTTGCGCCTTTGGTTTTCAACTGAAACCTCCCCTGTGGAATGACTGATACGGCCACGACAGGAGAGTTATCTACTCAGAACCGCGCATTTGACACGAAGTTTCTGAGTTCCTCGGGTTTCTCCTCTCTTGATCTAGTCTGTTCAATTCGGGCTCCGGCACCTGTTAACATCGGGGGTTCTGAAGCAGGAGGCTTCTTGGAAGTCAAGCTGGACAAATTGGCGCGGGTCATTGCTGGATGCTGGGCTGAGGCCGAAATCAAGTTGACCGAACTTATTTCCGAAAAGCATCCAAATCCCCCAGAGGAACTGATAACGGATCTCCTGGCGGGCGAATTGCGGGCTTCGATTGCCCAGGCGAGCCGCGCTCACAGAGTCGAAAATGCGTTTCTCGAGGATCTTGAGTCTCAGATTCCCAATCTCAATGTCAGTGACGCGCGCCGATTCGGCGGGCTGGTCGCAGCCGTCACTCCTCACACGAAGCCACATGAGAGCCAAGTAAGTGCTGCGGACCTAGGTATCGTTATTCTCCGTCCGCAGGTTTGGCTGAACGGATGGGGTAACGAGACCATCGAATGCAGTCGGGATCATGCAACGGGACTTCTGGCACAAGCCAAACTCGGGCAGCACAGGAAACGTTGCGAAGGATACATTTGGAATTCTCTTAAGAAGAAACCAAGAGGATCTGTTCCCAAAGCATCAGGCCTACTATTCCTTACTGTTGTACCGCCTGAAAGGCGGGGAGTTGAGCGAGTTTCAACCGCTGCGCTGGCAGTTATGTCGAGATCACACGGTCGAAGACGTAAAGCAGTGGTTCAGGTCGGGTCTTTTCCCGGAAGAGCAACCGTCGTCTGCGCTTTTGAAAAACCTGTTCGACGGGAAGATAGGTACAGCGGATGCGAATATCATTCAATCCGTAATCGCCCCAAATAAGGGGGACTTTCGTGCTATCGAGATTCGCATCTTTTGGCCAGATGGTTCAGGGCCACCTCCATCTTTCCATCTTCAGCAGCAGCATCATGAAGCGAATATACAGCGGCTCTATCACTGAGATCGGCTGCGTTGCGCCGATCCAACGCCAGATCAGGTGTGGATCGTAGGCGCGCCGTGCCCCAAAAGTGGTTGGCATGTGAGTCCGAAATAGATTTACCATCTGTTGCCTATAGACCCGTCTTCACCTTGGCGAAGGTCGAATCTACCTTCAGCTTGGTATCCAGACTCTTGCTCTTGATCGCCTGCGCGTAGATGTTCGTCGTGGCAAGGTCGCTGTGCCCCAGCCACTTCGATACAGTCGGCACGTCCACACCGTTTCGGAGATGGTAGTTCGCGAACGTATGACGGAAGCGATGCACGTACCAGTTCTCGCACACAGGCTTGTCCTTGCACGATTCGCCTTTCGAGTTGACGCACATTCCGCAGTTCAGGCCCGCATCAAGCGCGCGCTTCTTCAGAATGCGAATCATGTGGCGAGCGGGCTTGCCGTCTTTGCCGAACACGAGGAGGCCTTTGCTCTGCGCCTTCCGAGCGCGTAGAGCGTCCGCAAGCTCTTGGGTAAACGGAACCGTGCGCGAACTGCGGTCCTTGGTGCGGAATCCCATCTTCTCGTGTGACCGAATGTGGAAAAGCCTGTGCTCCAGATCCAAGTCCTTCCACGTGGCGTAGATCACTTCTTTCTCCCGCGCTCCCGTATCCAGGCAGAACTTCCAGAAGAGCTTTTCCTCCCGGCTGGATTGGCTGAACAGAGTGTTGAGTTCCTGCTCGGTGTAGGGGTCTTTCTTGCTGAAGTCCACGTCGTTCTTCGGGCGCGGTCGGGCGGGGCCGTCATTCAACTCGACCACCCGCTTGGTGCCGAACCGCTTCGAGCAGAACTTCAGGAAAGAGACGACACGAGCATAACGATCGAACACGGTCTGGCGTGCGTAACCTTTTTCCCGCAGGGCCTGAATGAAATCTTCGGTGACATCCGACTGCCGGATGTCCTCCACGTAAACCCGGCCAGCAGTCTCTTGCAGAAGTTGAAGATTCTGCTCGATAGCCCTGATCGTCTTATCCTCCCGCTGCTTGCTGTGGAGATGGGAGACGTAGACCTTCGTAGCGATCTCGAAGTGGTGCTTCTTGGCGTCCGGTTCCTCTTCCACAACGGGGACACCGCTAGCCTTGGCCAGCATCTTCATGTTCTGCTTGGTAAGCGCAGTCTGCGCTTTCGTGACGTCCTTCCCGATGCGACGGCGCAGGCGCTGACCGTTCTCCCACCACTCCAGAACGAAGATGCCCTTCATGGGGACTTCGCGCTCCTCAACCAGCACCCG
Source organism: uncultured Acidobacteriaceae bacterium (assembly GCA_963791085.1). Taxonomy (GTDB): domain Bacteria; phylum Acidobacteriota; class Terriglobia; order Terriglobales; family Acidobacteriaceae; genus Acidiflorens. The sequence goes on from CAWBQG010000003.1 coordinate 28,544, forward strand.
GTCGGTGAGTAGGTTGCCGATGGGGGTGAAGGCCACCGGGCGGGTCGTCCACTTCCCGTTCACCTTGACGACTTTCGTGAGCCAGCAACGACGGTTGGCCAAGCATTCTCCTTTTGCATGGGAGGGGGACTGGAACTGCGGGGGAGTCACTCAACTATTACTCAGGAATTTGGTTTTTGGACACAAATTGGACACACAGCCGGTATCGTGCAGAAAATAGAGGGATGGTAGCGCTACCGGGAATCGAACCCGGGTTTGAAGATTGAGAATCTTCCGTCCTAACCCCTAGACGATAGCGCCATCAATGACTTACGGGTACCGACAGCAGGCTTTTTCACCATTTTTTCACCGTCGAGACTCTCGCCAGTCGCCAGACTCGCAGACTCAACCGCTTGCATTGCGTTGGTGACATCGTCGGATGAAACGATGTGATAGCGATCAAACACCGAGCGAGTTTTGTGCCCTGTAATCTGCATCGCCACACGTTCCCTTACGCCCGCGTTGATGAGGTTCCGAACAGCACTGCGACGAAGGTCATGCAATGTCAGCCCCTCGTAGCGCGGGTCATACGGCCTGCCATCGACCTCGATTTTACGGCCTAGCCCGCAAGTCGCACAAGCGTTGACCCACTCTTTGCGGAGGTTCGTGCCGTCGAAAACGAGACCTGCCTTTGGCTCAATGCCTTGCAGCATGCTGACCAACACGGACGGCAGAGGAAGGACGCGGGCTTGATCTGTTTTCGTTTGGTCAGGATTGAGCCGGATGAGCCGGGTCTTGAGGTCAACTTGCGACCACTCGATTTGTAATGCCTCTCCGATTCTCGTCCCGCAGTAGTAGAGCAGCGTGATTAAGGGATGCAGATGGGAGGGCAGCAACTTGACCAACTCGTCGAACTTTTCCACGGTGAGGAAACCCGTCCGAGCAGGCGGTTCCTTTTGGAATTCGATGAACGGTACGTCGTGAATCTTCTTGTCACGTTTCGCAATGCGAAGCATACGGCGCAATGCTGCGAGACTACGGTTGATGGCCGCGTTACCTGTTTCATCTTCCCGACGTTGGCGCACGAAGCGACGTGCTGCGTCGGTCGTAATCTGTGCGACCGAGACACCCCTATCGGTGACAGTGACCTTGCCGTCAACGACCTCTGTCTTGAAGCCGAAGAACTCATCCAATGCCGTCAAGCCTGCGATGGTTTCCTCACCGCTCGCCTTCTCTTTGAGCGACTTGTTACCCGCTGCCACATAACTGTCAATGAGAGCCTGTCGCAGATCGGCATAACGGAGCCGCCGCACGGCTGAGATCGGGGTGAGACCATTGTCCCGGTCGCCCATCAATTTGCGGAGTGTGGCGATTGCTTCCTGTTTGACTTCTGTCTTGGTCGAAACCCGGACCTGTCGCCCGTCTTGGTAGTATTGCGCGTACCAGTAGCGGCATCCATCAACCTTGATGAGTCCGCCGTCTCCGTTTGGTCGCCTGACTGCCTTTTTCTTCGCCATGATCGCACCCCGACTTTCACCATAAATCATCCGTCCTAAGATGCAATGGCCTGAAAGTAACTCAGGCAAAGTAACTAAAGGACAATGCTGCCCCTTGTACTAATACACAGGCAGGGACAATATCGAAAGTTTGTGCAGCCTTGCTAAGATGGTGCTGGCGAGACATTGCCAACGATCTTTGCTCGATGGTTAAAGACCCGACCGTTAGGTACGGGCATCAGGTCAGGCGAACTGGATAGAGCCAGCGCTGAAGCTTGAGGCATGCTGCAACGCTGCCATCGGAGGGCACATGACATGTCCTCGAAGCAATCCGCAGTCGGCTCATCCGAGCCTGTAACCCCTCGTCTCCTCACAATCAAGCAAGCGGCTACCTATTGCGCCTGTGCGATCTGGGCGATTCGTCAAGCCATTTGGTCTAAGGAACTCCCAGCCGCGTTCATCGGGCGTCGTTTGGTCATAGACAGGGCAGACCTCGATTCGTTCATTGACGGCAGAATCACGGAGCGTGTCCGATGAAGTGAACTATTCATCGACGGCAGGAAGACGGGCAAAGAATTCCCCGTAGAGGCGGTTCCTTTCTGGAGTGGGGATACTTGAATCCATTCGCTTTGTAATAGCAAATTCAGTCAAGAGAGCACGATTGGATTCAAAACGTTCTGCGAACTCGTCGATATTGGCCGGGATAGTTGCCGAAAAGAAATTGATGAGCGGGGCGGGCGGAGTCAGGTCCGTTGTGATGTCGGAAAAGCCAAGAAGATCGGTGTTGCGGTAAGGTTCGAGTTCGGCTTCTGTGACATGATCGGGGGAGAAGAACTGCTTGTAGACTTGCCAGCCAAGCATACCGATGCGTCTGAAAAGTGGGAAGCCCACATAATGCATCCTGCGACATATCAGAACAGGGATAGCGTGAGGAACCCGAAGGGCCTTGCCGATGACGCCCCAAACTTCCTCTGCTGAAGGGTGCAACCACTCACGAAGGTTCTTGTCTTCGACAACTAGCTTCGTGGCTGAGAACTCTCTCGGGATAAGGATGTGATCGCACTCTCGTTCCAGTACGTAGCCATTGATGGCGAAGCCTTGGGCGGGCGGATGGTCGGGCGTACCAAGGACGGTATAAAGTCCGGTTTGGGTGGTACCTGAATAGACGACTCGCTCAAGAGCCTTACCGCAGGCTTGAGGATTGCGGGTCAGCACACGGAACTGCTGTGTGAGTCTGAGAATTTCAGTGCGCCGTTCCTCGTCCGGCTGGCCACCGAAATTTGACGGCATGAAGAACCTCCCAAGATCGGGAGTCTGATGTTGGAGCAGGCTGCCGTCGTCGAGAAGTTCATTGATTGCAGTGGAGAGCTTCATAGGCTCTGGGCGCATGTCTCCCGGCCCAGCTTCGGAGATTTTCTTTTCGAGTTGACGGTTGGAAGCGAAGCGACGGGCGCGAAGGATTTTCAGCACTCTGCGCTTACCAATTGCGACCCAATCACGCTCGTCCATACAGGATAAGCAGATTGTGGGAGGAGTGGTCTGTGGGAAGAAAGTGGCGCCTTGGATGCGCCATGGGGCAGACACCCCATCTTTTGATATATAGATATAGTAGTACGCTCTGGCGAGGCTCGCCTTCCATCTCGCTTGAAGAGCGGTCGCTCTGGAACCGACCATGTGGAAAGCTGCACACGAGAGGATTTAGGACGGAAGATATACGATCATGTGACCGAGAATGTTAAGGCATTGTGTATCTATGAGTTAGCGAGATTTTGAAGACGGTTTTCACCGCCGTTTTCACTGCGATGCGGCTCTATCGCGTACCCTGTCACGAAACCGCTCTGTACCATGCTCTGTGCCCTGCTCGGGATGGCGACCCGGTCACCCTCCGGACTTGGGGACGCATTCTATCGGATACAGCGCCGTGGGCTTCGAGGACTCGTCAGGGGAGGGCAAATCATGAGCGCGGTTTAGGGGTACGCGGGCGTTCGATTGATCCCTCAAGACAGGGGGTCACTGATCGTGGTCAAGGGGCACCCGGTAGGGAGTCCGCCCGGTATGTCCGCTGCCAGCGAGCGCGGCCCGACCAAAGCGACGGCACCCATACCGGGGGTTTTCCCATGGCGTACCTAAGCTTGGGTCCCATCCATGGGTCCTCATTTTCCGGGGTGGGGGTGGGTGGTATGGAAAGGGCTTACCTCCCCTATCGCCTTCTGAAGGCTGGTCGATACCAAGTATAATTTTAGCGGAACACATTCCGCTCTCCTTCAAGGAAGTGATAGCGGACGTGCTCAAGGTGAAGCCGCTGGAGAAGCCGAAAAAGGAAAGGCGGAAAACAAATGACCGCGACCGAATGTGAGTACAGTCGCAGCATCTCTTACGCCATTGACCGAAGTAACGAAGCCTGTACTGCGCTGCAAAAAATAGTGGAGGACGCTCGTAAAGCCGAGAACCGGGACGAGGTCGAAGTCTTTAGTCAAACCAAGCTAATTTATCAGCGGGCAGTAGTTGATTTGGTGAGAATGCGGGCAAATCATCAAGGCGCATGTTCCGAGTGTCTAGGAGCCTAGTGGCTTATATTCTTCTTTTTCCTCCAAATATTTCAAGATCGCGTCAATCGCCTTGTACATTCCTTCAATGACTTGCTCTGGCTTCACCTGTCCACCGTAACGACCTGCTTTGGTGAGAGCAAGCCGAGCCTCTGATAATCTTTGTGCTGGATTCTGGGGATTCATGGCGAGTCAATTACACACTCTGAAAAATGAGTTTGTCAAAGGTATCATTCCGATTCTTGGCACTTAACAGGTGCCCAGTCGGTACGCCTGCGGGTCCGCCGATCCCTGCGGCAGCCCATAGCGCCCCTGCACCGCCTTCGCAGGCGCTGGCTCTGGCACATGGACAGGGTCAAGGTCATCCGGAGCGCGGCGGGCGCTCATAAGCGATTGCCTGTTGTACTGGATACCGGGGAGCATTAGCCCCCTTGAGGGGCTTGACAATGTTCTTCTGTTGTGGGTCACTTTTTTCTTGACATTTCGCTTTTTCTTTGCTATACTTGATTTGTAGCTTGAGAAAGGCGCACTCTGGCACTGGTTAGGAGTGGCCCAGCGGTACCCCCGGTGTGAAGTCTCCGCCGGTCATTGAAAGGGCAGCATCACCGCAGTAAGGCTCGCACGTCCTGTGTGGAGCCGAATCACCAAACAAACTGATGTAGTCGCCCACAGGGGCGAGTGTCGAAGTTCATTGGCCGCTGTACACAATTTCTGTTTTCCGATTTGGGCCGAATGCCAATGACGCCCGACACGCGCCTTAGTGGTCTCAGCGATGAGAAACTGCTAGGGCGTTTTTCTATTTGCCGAGAGGAAGGAACAAGAAACATGGAGCCACTCTTAACGCCACAGGAACTAGCAAGTCTCTTGAAGATTTCGGTCGCTGCCGTCAGGGAGCTTTGTCGTCAAAGAACGCAAGTGCGGTCTCGCTGTCCGCTGCCCTGTCTGAGGTTGCACAAGAAAGCTATCCGGTTTCGACGGAGCGACGTTGAAGCGTGGTTGCAGAAGATGGCAGAGGAGCAGTCTCCGCAAACCCCGAAGGCAAGGAAGTGATGGTACGCAGTAGAAAGGAAGAACCATGAATGATGAAACGAAGAACGAAATGAAAGGAGACACGATGTCACCAACGACAGCAGCAACAGCAAAGCCAGCAGCACAGTCAGGGCCGGGACTCACTCCGGCACAACAGAGAGTGTTAGATCAGGTCAGGGCACTCAGGAAACATACACAATTGACCGGATTCAAAACCTCAAGGTCGCAGAGCGAATTGCTGGCGACATTGAAAGCGGCAGACTTAGCCGCCGTCGTTATGCAGTTGAATAACGACTAGCAGTGATGAAGGAAGGAAAGACAGCAATGCAGCAGAAAAAGAAAACTCAGCAACCGCGCAAGGCGGCATGGCAATGCCAAGACCTTGCATGGAAGATTGACGTGGGCGCACGGCATTACGCGACGAAGCTCGTGCTCCTGTTCTTAGCGAAAACAGCAAATGAGTCCTTAAAGAGCTACCACGGTTACCGTTCTATCTCGGCACACACCGGATTGACTTTCGATGCGATTCGTAAAGCAATCCTGCGTCTTAGGGACGAATTCAAGATTCTGACGTGGGAACGGGGCCGGGGCGGTCGTCGCGATGACGCTGACACGAATGATTACAAACTCAACCTAACAGCCATGAAAGACCTTGTCAAACAGCAAGATGTGTTCGATGTCGCAACAGGAAGGCTTCTGAAGTATTTGGAAACACCCCAACCCACAAGCAACGTTCCCGAAAGAACGTTACTACCCACAAGCAAGGTTAACGTTGCTTCTGAACACGAGAACGTTGCTTCTGAACACAAGAACGTTACTACCCACACGAGCGAAACTCTCAGAGAGAGCAACTCTCAGATACTTCAACGCTCAGAAGAACCGGCCCCTGCCGTATTTTGTGAGACTAAGCAACTTGAGAAGGTCAAAGACATTTTCAGGGACATGTTCAGGGAACCCCTCCCCCGTTGCGCGGCCCCCCTCCCCACGGCGAGTGCCCCAAGTGGAGAATCCGAGTTGGTGATCCTGTCCCGCCAACGTGACGACCTTCAGCGAGACTTGAGCTTGTTTCGCGGGGAAGAGCGGCGACTTCACTACGGCTCGATAGAGTACGCATCAAACTATCGCCTTCAGATCGCAGAACTCAATAAGAGGATCGACTCACTCGTGGCAGCGGGGTCAAATTCGCCAGCATCACCGGCAGAAACGGGGTCACATGTCCAATGACATTGCACCCAATCCCCGCCGCGTTCAGTTCCTAGCCGAAGTTAACGACCGTCTTGACGCCTTTGCACTGTCGCTCCTAACAGTCGGTCTCTCCGATGCAGAAGCCCGCCGTCAGTCCATGGAATCCCAATTCCACACAGCCATTCAGAGCATGGATGACTTTGAACTTGAGCAAGACGGACTCCCGCTGCTCTCCCGAATGATGCGGGCTGTTCTCGATTCTCTTGAGGTCCACGATGTCCGCGCACACATCTTTAGCGACGGAAACCGCTCTGAGCGGTGCGCTCAATGCAGGTACGGCAGAGGCATTCTTCAGGACGGCATCGCAGTCAACCGGCGGCCTCACACGTTCAATCGACATCTTTGCGATGGGAAAGGGTTGACCCGGCGGCATCAGGTTGCGAAGGACAAAGAGTTGGTTATCGTCCGGCATGAAACGCAATCGAGCGGCCCTGCAAGTAAGCCTCTATGCGCTGTGTCACAGGATTTGGGTGAGGTCATCTCTGCTGGGGAATGTCAACTCGCGATGAAGGCGAGTGCGGCGGAAAGTCAAGCCGAAAGGGAGGACGCCATTTCACGGCTTGCCGATGCTAGTTGGAAGCAAGATGTCGGCGTCAAGCGTGATCGGCATGAACGGCTCATGACTGATTTCCAGAGACCTTACGGCGATGGAGAGAACCACGTCGCCCCGTGGGAGCGGGTTAAGGTGTCTAACGATCTCCCCGAATCCGTGTGGAAAGTTATTGGCGTGGCGGAAGACGACAGCCGACGAGATGCTCTCAAGCAACTCCAAACTGAGCGTCCTGACGATTACGCATGGCTACTCACCTACATTGAGAGCAAAGGCAAGGTCAGCCACAGTCTTAGGGAAAGGCAAAAAGCGCTGACCATTCGGAGATGGTTGGACCGAAAAATAAAGTTGGTCTGAAAATGGCGACTATTGCCGTCTGGCGGGTAATAAGTAAGGGGCAAGAAACAGAACGTCTGGTTAGACCCCCGGTTCAATGACCTTTGACGAGAGCGAGCAGAACCACATCCAATGTCGCCATGATCTGGCACGCTGTTGGATGTCTGCGATGACCTCTCGTCAAACGATTGTGGAGGAACGATGTGGCTTCTACTCATTACAACGCTCGGAGCGGTCGGACTTGCCTTCTGGCGACTGAACGTGTCTGTGCGGACATTGCAAGTTCAACAGGCTTTGACCTTTCAGGAAGTGCAGCATCAAAGCCGCGTCACTCGCAAAGCTTTGGTCTCTCTCGTTGGCGATGGAGCAGGGGAAGAACCTGTCCTTCACTCCATTGTTAACTCATCAGAGTTCCAGTTAATCGTAGAGCAGGACGCCAAGGCGCAGTGTGTAGCGAAGGGCATCCGTTGGTTTGGCGAGTCCGAGCAAGAGGCGAATGAGGCGGTGAACTCATGAGCGCGATTTTAGGTCAGGTGTCGTGCTTTGAGTGCCCGCCACAGGACACGGTTGCGGTCGTAGAAGGTGACGAAGTGTCGCTGCCTTGCAATCTACAGGATGTCATCGAACGGAAACCAGATGGCGTTCTGACTCTTCGTTGCGGGCATCAGCGGGTCGCATGGCTTCGCGTCAGCGCTCAGGAGTGGATGCGTGATTGACGAAATAGAGGTCACTGACTTTCAAGAAGCAGCACTCTTTCAATATCTCGGGTATCCATGCCTTCGATGCACTGCGAGCGCCACGGACGCAAGGTGGTTGTTTCGATGCAAACGCTTCGATGTCGAAATTGTAAAAGAAGAGTTCCAAAGCCCCGAGACGAGCGTCCTGCTACGCGGCTTCATCAAGGCATTGAATGCCGTCGCTAGTTTTCGCAATGCAGCACGTAGGTCGCTAGACAGGCAATGGAGATCGGAGAGGTATGCGAGGGCGTGACAACCAGTTGACCCACAATTTGCGGCTCATCGCGGCAAGCACTAAGTTTCCATCGAAGCGCCGTTTAAGCAGCGTTGACATGCTTGCTGAATTGGCGGGGGTCTATTTCACGGAGCCGACAGGTCGCCAGTATGTTGAACCGGCTGCGAGGGCGAAGATTTTGATAGTTCGATTGCTCAAGCGTCTTCTTCGGGAAGATCGGAAAAGCGCGGCAGTGCTTGACCGGCTCGTCTTTATACAAGGGCAAGAAGTTCAGGGACTGTTTCGGTCTAAAGGTGACCCGCTCGCAAAAGAGCCTAACAAAAGCGCGGACAGTGATGAGGTTGCGGCATTCCTACAGAAGATCAGAGGAGATCATGAGCAAAAGCACGGCGAAGCGCAAGCAATTTGACACGGTCATCGAACATCTAGACCGCACGATTGAAAAACTAGATTTGCAAGGCGACCACAAAGCCGCTGATGCGGTGGACGATGTTGCATGGATCATAACCGCCCGCTACGTTGACGAAATGTTGCGAGAGGCGTTGAAGTCACAGGCGTCGTAATTCATAAAGAGGAGCAATCATGCGAAATATACGAGCAACAACGGCTCGACCTTCACAGGTCGGCAAGCGGCTGGGTAAATTGCAAATCATGAAATACCTTGGCCGGGATCAGGACTCCGGGCAAGACGTTTTTGAATGCCGCTGTTTATGCGGACTGTTGCACCAGCTAGATATGCAGCAGATTCAGAATGATCGAAACTGGAGTTGTGCCGGATGCAACCCCGCCGCCAAGGAAGCGATCAGCGCCAAAGCAGAATTCCACGCAGAGAAACGTGAGCAGGCTCAAAAGACGGCTGCTGAACTTGCAGAAAAACAACGACAGGCGGCAGTACAGCAAGAAGTGGCTCACCGGAAACGTGTACGGGAGTTCTTCGGCGCTGACCCAGCGGACATTTTGGCGGGGAGGGCGTAATGAACGAATCGCTTCAAGAAGAGCTACGTGCGTTCCAACAGAACGCAAACGCACTGGCGCGGGTTGAACACCACCCAACCGCACCCGTTGAAGAACCTGCTCTTGAACCTCGTGACCTCGCTGATTACAGCGATGAAGAAGTCGAGCGAATCGACAGCACGACAGAGACGGGAAGGAAACTACTCAAAAAGATTGCTGAAGCCAAGATGCTCCGTGACAACATTCAGCCGCTGCTAATCCAATGGATTGAATCTCTGAAGACAGAGCCATGGAATGTTCACCTCACTTCCTCGGAATGGGAGCAGGTTATCCGCGCAACGCAACAACTGTTCCAAGAGTTCGGTCTTCCACTAATCCCCAAGTCGTTTGACTTTTGTAGGCGTCGGCTTTTTCCGGGCATGACTACCGAGACTGATAGGCTCTGCGAAAGAATCGAACTTACGCCAAATCTCGCGAGTGACTTCGCTGCCCGTCAGGAATTCGTCCGAGAGACTAACCGGCTCAAAGGCAACTAATAACGATCTTTGCAAGGGGTCGCAGCACTCTGACGTTGTGACTCTCTCCCGAGCGGGGCGAACTCCTCAATGTCCCCGCTCGACTTTTTGTGAGCAGTAAAGGAACAAAACTAAATGAGTGAAACACCTAATAACCCCATCGACCAAGACATCTCCCAAGCCGTTCAAAGCGGCAACATGGCGGACACGATCAATATCGGCCCTAATCAAACTCCGACGCAGCCCGCACAGGGTCAGGCACAACCTGCCCAACCAACACAGTCCACGAACGGACAGCCCCAGACTCCCAAGCAATCTCTCCGTGCTCGCATCTTCGACACCATTCTTTCGGCTGGGGCAGGAAGACCCGTACAAGGTCCGGACGGCAAGCCGATGCCAATGACTCGCGGCATTATGGGCAAGGCGATTATCGCCAACGCTCTAGCCGGAATGATGGCAGGCTATGGCACATCGGAGACGGTGAACACGAAATTTGGCCCTGTGCGGGTGAACAACCCCCCTAAGGCATTCGCAGCGGGTGCTCAAGCTGGAGACCAACAGCAACAGCAGCGTCAACAGCAGATCGATGACGCGCAAGCGCGTGCCTTTAATACGCTCAAAAGAAATTTAGACCTCCATGCCTCGATGGTCGCAGCCGGTCACGCTGACGAGGACACCTATAAGCAGTTGGTCTCCGATGCCGCTCCGACGCTAGAGGGTCTCCGACAGTTCGATGAACTCAATACTGACCCGAGCGTCCCGAAGTTCGTGCTCGAATCAGGCCTCAGCGGTGATGAGTTGATGCAGAAGTATCACGTCGCAAAGAACAACGCCCTGATTGACGGTTACCGACCGATGGTTGACAACGACGGCAAGCCGGTAATGACTTCGTATGGAACACAGGGGTACGAACCGACTTTCACGGCCATCAACCCAGACGCGATTGTGAACATGACACCCGGACTCAAAGCGCAGATGTCCCAACTCAATCCGGGGATGGCTCGCATTCCCGACAACATGCCCGTCAAGGCATCAATCATTTTGAACATGGTTCAGCGCAACACAGATATGACCGTCGCGCAACATGTCGTTGACACGATGCTCCAAAAGCAAGCCGACCTGAACGGTGACAAGTCTCCGAAAAATGTAGACATCAAGTCGGAGATCATGAAGGACCCTGTACTGCGTAGAAACGTGCAACTCATCAACAAGTACGCTGGCACTGATCCCGATCAAATGCTTGACGGCCTGCGAAAAGAGAAGAACGCAGCCGGACCTCAAGTTGCGTCCCGTCTTCAACAGTTGCTGAACATCGATGAGGATCAGTGGAAAAACAAGCGTGCAAAAGAATTGGCTGATGCGAAGAGAACGGCTGACCAAATGCTCGCACCGACTGCACAGGTTCTCTCATTCGACCGTGATCTACAGGCCGCATATCCCAACCTCACCAAGACTCAGCGGGCGATGTTTGTCCGTGATCTTGGCGACAAGCCGACACTAGGCGATTACCAGAAGGCTCAGGACCGTGCCCAGAAGCAGTCTGACACGAATCTGCGGCTGTCTCAGGCTCAGGCGGACAAAGATGCAGCACGCATTGCCAAGGGTGAAAAGCCCGTCATCGGTGTGGATGCTAACAACCGTCAGGTTCTTGTGCCGTCATCTGACGCTGCGAAATACGGACTCACGCAAGTTCGTGAAGTCGGACAGGCTGAGAATGAGAAGGTCAGTAACGCCCGAGGTCTGATGACTGTATTCGATAACAAAGACCCGGAAGACCCCGGCCTAATTCAACTCGCAACCAAGTTGAGTGACCAAGGGAAGCTCGGCCCGGTCGCATCACGTTTGCAAGATTGGTTGAACAAAGGCGGGTCTGTTCCTACGTTCGATGCTGCCGGTGATCCTGACATACAACGCCTGTTCACAAAGTTGGGATTGAGCACAACCGGATTGATGCAGGTTCACGTCGGTGCTCGTGGCAGCGCTCAGATGTTGGAACATTTCGCAGACTTGGCGAATGCCAAGAAACTCAGCCCGCAAGCATTCCTTGCCGCATTGGACACCGAAAATCGTTACATCAAAATGAAGGCGATGCTACCGCCCGCTGAGACTGCTTCACAATCGGGAAGCACAAAGAAGGCGACAGCGCCAACTCCGAAGGTCAATCAACAGAATCAGGGTATGACTTTCGACCCGAACGCATTTCCAAAGGCCCAGTAATCATGACCACACCCACATCGCCTCAAATGCCCTCGATAGATTCGGGGCAAGACCCTAACGTCGAATTGAACGCGGGATTGCAGAACACTACTCCCGCTCCGTCACCGGCTCCAAGCGGAACGCCCATGATGTCTCCTGACAACTCCGATGTCAGGGTCATTCCGATTGAGCATCAGAGCGCGGCATCAGATGCCGGATGGCAGCCCGCTACAAAGATGGTTCACGTCACTACCGGGGATTCCCGCTGGGTGCCTTCTAACCACGTCGCAGCCGCACGTCAAGTAGGATATGCGGACGTGAATGTTCCCGCTGCCTTAGAAGAGAGTCATCCTTTTCAGGGACTCGGCTCTGCTGTATCGGATACAGCCAAGGGACTGGCGACATCAGGCGTCGTTGGTGCTGCCCAAAATGTCTACAGGGGCATCACTGAGGACATCCCCGCTGTGTACAAGGCGTATGAAGCAGCGCGGCAGAGTGGCGCATCTATCGGTGAGGCTTACACCGCTGCAAATGAGAAGGCTAAAGAAATTCAGAACGCCAAAAACGGACTGATGCAGGCCGTCAAAGAGTTCAATACTAATCCGAACAAAGCGGCGTGGAACACCGTCCTGCAACTCGGCATGATCGCACTTGGCGGGGAAGCAATGGGAGCCGAAGCACCTGAAGCCGAGGCAACGGAAATGACGGTCACCAAGCCGTCTCTTGTGCAACAGGTCATCAAGGGCGAAAGGATCGCACAGCCACAGGCTGAGGAAGCGTTACGAACAGGAGCAGAAGCAGGCTCCAAGGAAGCGGGCGTCAATGCGGCTCGTCCTACCAGTCTCCGCAGAACATTGGAGAGTCCAATCGAACAATTGGATTCACAGGCTAAGGCTGCGTATCGACAAATTGACGATGCAGCAGGAACAGACTTCAAGGCTCTCAACGAAAAACTGGAAAATACTGAGTATCAGATTCGCCAGTTGACCGGCACTGAGGAAGATCAGGCGTTGGAAGCGAAACTTGAAAAGTCCCGCACAGCCCTCATGGACAAGATCGAACAGGCGAAGCAAGAGGCGATTAAGAACGGGGTTGACCCGAAAACTCTTGACGAAGCCGATTCAAAGTTCCTTCAGGCTCGTGCTATGAAAGACGTGGAAGCGAAGGTCTTCAAGAATCCGACCATTGTCAAAGGCAATCTCACCCATGGCACAGCCGAAACCGTTGATGTCAACGGAGCGGTGAAAGCACTTCAGAGGTTGCAAGACACTGAGAAGTACGGTGCCCCGCGTCTTGAACAGGCATTCGGCAAGGAAGGCGCAAAAGCGTTGCTTGATGACATGTATGCGGCACAGCGAGCAGGCGTTAAGGCGATGACTCGTCAGGAGTGGGCTAAACGGGCAGTGAAAGCACTCACAGGTGCAGGCGGTGCCTATGAACTCTGGCACGTCCTGAACGGCCTTACATCTGGGAAGTAGGTCTCTGCAAGTCGGAAATCAGAATGTACAGCCCGACGCACAAAGCGAATATCAGCGCGTGCATGCTCCCTCCTACCATTCTAAAATTTGTTCCATGATCTTGAGTCCAATGTAAATTGTGGTCAGCAGAATCACCCAACGACAGCAAACCATCAAGATTATGAGCGTCATCAAAGATAGTCTGACGTATGCCTGTAGACATCGCAATGGTACGACCGTACCCACTATAGTAACGAGTGCTAAGACGTAGCACTGTGGTAGTTTAGGGCCATGGCAGCAAAGGCAGCGAAAGCGATGGTCAGAACGGCCTTATTTCTCAGGCCCGAGCAGACTGCACAGCTACAAACATTGAGCGATGTTACTGGCGCTCCGATAGCGGAACTCATACGGCGGGCGATTGACATGTACCTCGAAGAGCGTAAGGCTGAACTCAAAGAGGGACGATGATGGCGAATGTCCTTTGAGCGGATCATTGACAAGGTGAGAGAGCAAAGATAAGTCAGACCTCTGGAGATAATCCTGACTGGGACGTAGCTGCCATCTCAGATCATTTGTCGGGCTTCTTTTCTTCTGTGGGTGTTGGTGCAGAGACTACGACCGTCAGCGATGCTGGAGCCGTGCGGGCGGAATAGCTACAGCTTGAACCCTTAAACCCTACGTCGGGGGCTTCGAGGAATTTCCCCTCGTGTGGGTTGACCCATAAGAAATCCCCGTGAATTTCAGCCTTGATGATATACGTGCCCGGGTTTTCGTACCTGTGAGGGAACCTGTGCCGTCCGGTGTCCAGCTTCCTTTTAGGCGTACTGTCGCCCCAGTCAATCGAACCATCGAGTGTCATTCTCGTACGAGAGGCGTGGCTCTCTCCCCTATACTCCTGACCTAAATTGTCGTTGAAGAATTGGAAAGTTGCCGGATGCCCGGCCACGACCTTATGCGACACTAATTTGATGGTGAGATCGCACTGTATCCATTGATTCCCTTTACAGTCCCCGACATCACATCCCTTTGTATACTGGCAGCCGGGCCGCCAATATGAGAGGCAATGTGTGTCGGGTGGTGGCGGCGGCTTAGGAATTTTCCGCTTTAGAAGAATGGGATCGCAGGTTCTTAGACCAATTGACCGTGCATTTGTTTTTTTGTCACAGAGACTCGGGCATTCGGATTGGCCCAATGGCAGCCCTATTTGATTCGACTGTTGGATTTGCAATTCAACCCCACCCGCTACGCATGTGCAGCATTTCTTTTGCACGCTACAATTAGCACCCACAACTAGTCCCATTAGAACGATGGATGCCGCTCGCAAGCGCATAACTACTCCTTCTGGATTGTTTGGTTTGCAGAACGGCGCACGACTATACACCAGTATCAGCACTGGAAGCAAGTATCGCGATAACAACCCAGCGGGCTGGTTTGGGGTAGAACACCCATAAACGAGGGGGGTAGAGGGCTGATGGCCGAAAGGCATCGGCCCTTTTCTTTTGGAACCAACTATGACAATCAGCATCTCCCCACCACAAGTTACATGCGTCAATGAGGTTTGGTCATACAGTCCCAGAGTTGACCAAGAGTTCCCCGAGACAGCCACGATTGCAGTCACTGCGTCAGGACCATGGACGGCAATCAGTTCAGCCCTATGGCTAGTAGTGACCCCAGTTGATTCCGGTCACGCGACGATCTCAATTCAGAGCCTCGACTCATTGCCACAAACCTCCAACGGAATTTACAGGGCAAAGCAAGGCACCTACGCAGCCTTCGTAGGCTTCACATGTGAAGGCGTGACGGCAATTTGCACGGTGACGCTCCACATCGGATACGGCGATCCACTTGGAGGTCCGCTCGTCTGTGAGACGTGGAACTTCTCACCGCTGGTTTCCTATGCGTGGAATGTTGAATACAACACCGGCTTATCGGTGACTTCGACTCTTGCGGATTCGACCGGGGCGACTTTGGTACTGGCAGAAGCTTCCATCCTGTACACGCCCACGAGCAGCATTCCGGGGGCTGGTTTCGACATCACTGATATGTACGGGAACACATGGTACGCGCTGAGTCGAAGCCCTTGGGATGCAGACACGCTCTTCTATGCGTGGAACGCAAGGACCGGCCCGAACCATTCCATAACAGCCACAGCGACCGGGACAGGGATGAGCGCGGTCAATCTCCCGCTGGCAGTTTTCGCATTCGCGAATGTCGCCACTGGCAGTGACCCTTTTGTATCCGGTACAGACTTGACGGCAACGACTTACCCGACACCCGGCACAAGCGTTCAACCCGGAAGTGTGACCCCGAGCACAGAAGACCTCATCTTCACCGGATACGACAACGACAGCGGAGTCATTGCGAACATCAATTCCGGATTTACACCGATGGTTACCGCGCTGACCTTGCCGGGAGGCGGAACAGTGAACAATCCAATAGGAGCGTTTCTCATTGCGCCAAACGGGAGCGCGGTCAATCCCACATGGACGTATGCGTCACCGGACTCATACCCGGCGGCTCGCATCGCGGTGTTCAGAGCAGCGTAACAGGAGACATCGGGCCGGTCACTTCGCCTGACGCCCATCATGTGACATCAATTCGGCTACATACGCGACATTATTGGCGGCACTGTCCGCCCACATCTGCAAGCGCAGCGTGTCCCGACTAACCGCAAACCATACGATGTCCGGCCCTGTGCAAACGATGCGATTGAGGCTGGCGTCCCATGAATAAACATCGAATGTAATGACCTCAATTGTCTTGCCGACCGCACCGACGCCGTTGCTGTCGTCCAAAGTCCCCACAGTGTAGGACAGAAGCATGTCATTCTTCTGATGGGATTGGGCTTGCCACTCAGGGCCAGAATTGACGTAAGCTACCAAGCACAAACCCTTCATTTTCTTGACACGCTCCTCAATGCTGTTGCGGGCAAACATGTCCGCAGGCGTTGAATGCCCAACTACGCCCTTAATCGTGCCGTTGTAGATGTAGACATTGGCACACAGAGTCTCGGCATGGGCCAGTCCGAGTCCGACTGCTAACATCACGAGCACCAGAATGCTTTTCATCATGACCTCCAACCCTTGTAAGCTCGACACGTCCCCAATCCCGAGAATCGTTCCAAAAAGATGAGGGTCTGCCTCCCCATTCGTCCAACGAGAAAAGATTGTGGGTGACGATTCACGCTTATTCTGTTTTGGTCTTCTTATTAACTCGACAGGTCGCTGCCTTGTAGGAATCCAAGCGACAGGTGAAATCGTAAGCCCAGCCGTCCTTGTCCGCTTCGACGGCTCTGTCGAAAGTCACTGTCACTAGATACTTGTGCTTGGGTGCCAGCAAATTCTCTTTGGTCGGAGGGAAACAGTGTGCTTCGTGCCACTGCATGTCGATTGAAGAGCAATCAAACGCTTCTCCCAGTGTCAACCGTTGAACCGACACTATCGTGAACGTGGGTTGAGTAGGCTTGCTTTGGCAGACCGCCAACGAAGTGAAAACAAGGAACAGAATCAGAATGCGTTTCATTTGACCTCCGCCTCACACATTCTAGGCAACAAATCCGCGTTTAACCCAACGCACGAGAAAGAGAACGAGATAAGAAAAGCCCCAGCCGAAAGGCACGGGAACGAATGCGACCAACGCCGCCTCTGTTCGTTGAGAGGGAAGCATTTTCATAGAGTAGTCGTCCGCGTCTTTTAGGCAGGCTCTGTAGGTATCGCCCCAATCGTTTGGGGGAGCCATGCACTGCTCGACAAGTACACGATGGAATGCCATCGTTCTGTTGTTTGCGACGACGAGCGTTGTAAAACCAG
The DNA here is from genome assembly GCA_963791085.1 of uncultured Acidobacteriaceae bacterium. Taxonomy (GTDB): domain Bacteria; phylum Acidobacteriota; class Terriglobia; order Terriglobales; family Acidobacteriaceae; genus Acidiflorens. The sequence goes on from CAWBQG010000003.1 coordinate 45,628, forward strand.
CACCAAGGATCCACACAACTGAAGCGATGATCCCTGCTCTTTTCCATCCGCTTAACTTCAACATTGAATTCCCTCAATTATCGCCTTGCCCCAGCAGTGGGAACGCCCGCTCGTGCTTTTTCAAGTCACATGGCATGTTGCACCCCTGCTCGATTTTACGAGCAGAGCCGTGCGCTCGCTGTTGACCGCATAGATGCGTTACTCCTGTAACCTTGTTCACGGAACGCCTGCGAGTCACACTGACACCGAACGGTCGGAGGCCAAGTATGCAGGTGAGAGTTGGCTATGTCGTTGCACTGCTCGCGGTTCTCTTTCTCGGTTTCGGCGTAGTTGTCTACTTGGTTCGCGCAGACCAAGCCGCAGCTAACGCACAGCCAGCGCCACAACCGAGGTTGTACACGGAAACCATTGATGGGGCGTTCACGATTCCACATCTTCATGACAAGGCTTACAGGCTTGCGGTTCCGGTAGGCGCGAAAGACGCGGTGCTTCAGGGGCATTTCACTGCGATGGGCGGGGCGAATAACGACATCGAAGTTTCGCTCATGGATGACGACGCGTTTGTGAACTGGCAGAACCGGCATTCCGCGACACCGGTCTATAACAGTGGCCGAGTCACGCAGGGAACGCTGAACGTCCCGCTACCGGATGCTGGGACGTACTATCTTATCTTCAATAATCGCTTCTCAGTCTTCTCTCCGAAAGCAGTACAGGACAACGTGAGCCTGACGTACAAACGTTGAGGCTTTCTTCAGGGTCTTGAACCGCTGTCCCTGTCGCCTAGGACAAATTCCATTCAAGCAACTGCTCTGAGACATTCCAGCGAATATGGCCGTAAAGAAGTGTCTGACCTCGCAGTGCCCAATTTGGAATGTGCAGGAATTGAAATCCTGACGCAAGCCTCCATATGATGTTAGTTTTATCTTCATCCCATGATAGGAATTCGTTGCTACCGCTACCCGGAAACCGGGACCGGTATTGATTCTTCGTCATGACTTCACCAATCTTGGGAGTAGATGCCGGTGGGGGCTTTGAATTAGTTCACTGTCTAGTCTGCGCCCGACCGGAGGAGATTGCAAGCCCCTGCTATTCTTTTCCGGGTCGCATCTACGACATGGAGGACGCGTTGAGCATCGAATCAATCACGCAACAGGTCAAGGCAGAGATTTCAAAACTGACTCAGGTGCTGCGACTACTTGAGGGCGGGTCGAAGCCAGCGAAGAAACAGGGCAGTCCACGGCGCAAGATGTCTGCTGCTGGCAGGAGACGAATCGCAACCGCACAGCGGGCGAGATGGGCGAAGGTCAGAGCGAGGAAATAGGCCGGTCAGGAAGAAGGGACAGACTCACCTGCGCCTCTCTTCGAGATTTCACTTAGCAGTCCTGCGAGAGACTTCCCGAATTCTGAAAGCTCTCCGATAATGATATCGAGGTCTTCGGGGGTCAGATTGATGTTCCCGGTGGTGCTGAGCAGTCGTTTCGTTGTTGATTGTGTTTTGTAGTCCTTATCCGGACTGTTTCCGTTGTGCACGCAGCAATTTCGCGCCAACACAACTTCCCGAACTGTTTCGAAACCACAAATTGTTTCGAGGTCTACATTGAAGCGCGTGCGATATTTTCTTACCATCTTGAGCAATTTCGATCCTCGCTTAGACCTCTCTGAGTCTGGAGGATGTGTCTTATCGAAGCGATGCCAATGTTCATTTAAGAAAGACTCCGTCCTACTCGCTAACAAGGTGAGGGCCATCGCAGCAAGAGCTTCGGTCTGCCATATCCAGCGTAATTCTTCGTAGTCGATGACCTGCGAAGTTAGTTCGCGAGACTCGTCGTCAGTCGCACTGTTCAATTCTGCTTGCAGCTCCTCTGTTGCCTCTTCGTGCGCCTTTCTGAGGACCGCATAGGCCGCACGATGCGCCTCGCGGATGCGATGATTCAACGACCCCTGAAACTGCTCCGCCTCATATTTCAACCAGTCAAAGTCGATCCAAACCATTTTTGTGTGCACCAAAGAGCCGCAGCAGCCGCACGGGCCCAGACGTTGGGCAATATTCGCTACGGTCTTCCCATGTATTCACCATTACGTTTGACAAACTTGAAGGTCTGCTCGCCAATAATCACTTCATAGTTGCCATCGGGAAAGTCATCGTCGCAATGGATGCCAGCAGTAAGTGTATATGCGGGGTGGGCGGGTGCGGATGGATTCTTCAAATCTTTTCGCGCCCTTCGCCACGGAGCACGGCATTTACGATTACCACTTCTCTACGGCTGTAGCGCATTTTGTTCCCTTGACAACGCGGCCTCGTTAGCCCGAGCGGAATGGCCGAGTCAGCGCGGCTTTGGTCACCGGCCCGTGCTTTCCTAGAATCCAACTCCGATGCAGCGTTGCGCTGTTCATAAGTTCCCTTACTTCACCATACTGAGAGAAAAACAAGCCCGTCCGCCAATCCTTAATCCACCGTCTGTGTCAGCGGAGCCGACGTGCTGGTCGTGAAATCTGCGCTGCCGCCGTACTTCGCCGTGATCGTGTGCGCGCCCGAAACTAACTTCGAGGTTGTGTACTTTGCCGCGCCTCCGGTGAGGGCCTCGCTCTTAAGCAGAGTCGTACCATCGTAGAACTTAACGTTCCCGGTGACCGTCCCGCTGTACTCTGGCGTAACCGTCGCCGTGAAGGTCACAGACTGTCCAAAGCTCGACGGATCTTGCGATGAAGCCAGCGTGGTCGTTGTTGTGGCTTTGTTCACCACCTGCTTCAACGTCTTCGACGTGCTGGCGACGAAGTTCGAGTCACCGGCATACATCGCTTTGATCGAGAAGTTGGTGCTCACCGTCAGCGTCGAGGTCGTAAAGTTAGCCGTGCCGCCGCTCAACGTCCCCGTTCCCAGTACTGTTGTGCCTTTCATGTATGAGATGGTTTCCCCATTCGGCGGCGCAGGATCAATCACGGCGGTGAAGGTGACCGCCTCCCCATAAGCAGAGGGATTCGGAGAAGACGAGAGCGTAATCGTGGGCGCCCAACGTGGGTCAATTTTGGCTACGAAGGCGTCAGTTTTGCCGCTACTCCCCCGGAACGCCTTCTGAAAAGCACCTTGCGTGACGGGAAAACCGGATTGCGCCGCCCCAGTGACGTAAGGATAGCCCGCGCTGTCCACGGCGATGCCATAGGCCCAGCCCATCTGATGGCCACTTAAATAGGTGGAGTAGACCAACGCCGTTCCCGTGGGGTTGAGCTTGTACACGAAGGGATCGTAGCCGAACTGACCTGTGACGTAGGCGTTGCCCGAGATGTCCACGGCGATGCCGCGGCCCCCGTACGAACTGCCGCCCAGATACGTGGAGTAAGCCAAAGCTGACCCGGAGGGGTTGAGTTCGGTCACGAAGACGTCGTCGCCGTCGCCGTCGTATGTTCCCTGAAAGGCACCGGGCGTGACGGGAAAGTCTGTGGAGGCGGTATAGCCGGTAACGTAAGCGTTGCCCGAGCTATCCACGGCGATGCCGTAGCCCCCGTCATTCTCGCTGCCGCCAAGATAGGTGGAGTAAATCAACGCCGATCCGGTGACGCTGATCTTGGTAACAAACGCGTCCCCGTACAACGGGTAGATACCGCTACCACCGGCGAAGTTTGGCTGCAGGGGATTCATCATCGGAAAGTCTGTTGAAGAGGTGCCGCCGGTAACGTAAGCATTGCCCGAGATGTCCACCGCGATGCCGAAACCCCCGTCCTGCCCGCTGCCACCCAGATAAGTGGAGTAAGCCAAAGCCGATCCTGAGGGATTGACTTTGGTCACGAAGGCGTCCGAGACGCCACTGAAGGTTGTCTGGAAGGCACCGGGCGTGGTTGGGAAGTTGGTGGAGGCGGTTACACCTGTGACATAAGCATCGCCCGAGCTGTCCACGGCGACGCCATAGCCCCCGTCCCCGATACTGCCAAGATAGGTGGAGTAGACCAATGCTCCAGAAGGATTGAACTTGGTCACGAAGGCGCCGCCGCCGGTTGTCTGAAAGGCACTGGGCGTGACGGGGAAGTCGGTGGAGGTGGTATAGCCGGTAACGTAAGCGTTGCCCGAGCTATCCACGGCGATCCCGTAGCCCCTCTCACTCCCGCTGCCGCCAAGATAGGTGGAGTAGACCAACGCCGATCCAGAAGGGTTGAACTTGGTCACGAAGGCGTCTTCATTCGCTCCACAGTCGCTGCCACCGTTGCAGGTCGTCTGGAAGGCACCGGGCGTGACGGGAAAGTCTGTGGAGGCGGTATAGCCGGTAACGTAAGCGTTGCCCGAGCTATCCACGGCGATCCCGTAGCCAACGTCCCAGCCACTGCCGCCAAGATAGGTCGAATAAATTAGCGGGTCGATGTACAGCGGCCTGCCTGAGTCATATTTCGCCACCACGAATCCCACTCGATTCTCATCCTTCAGGGCATAACGCGCAGCAATCTTCTGCCGCGTTCCATTTCTCTCCTGATACACAAGCGGCTTGTGCCAGCGAATTTCATCCTTGCCCACCTCGAACACCAATTCGCCGTTCTCATTCTGACGAATCCGCTTCGCCCCGCGAACGTCGAACTGGATGCGATGCGGGTTTGCACCCGGCGAGACAATAAAGTCGTACTCCAGTTGCCGCTGGTTGCCATAGTAAACAAGGTCGATGCCTGAATAGATTCCCTCGTACTTCACCTTCGCGTAGGTCGGAACATCCGTGCGCCACTTCGCGGGATCGTTGCCGATGAAGTAGTTGCTCGTGCCCGCCAGTTCATTCACGCCCGTCACCTTGGCGGCAGGATTGGCATGGCGGAGTTTCATCTGCAGAACCCCACCGGCTTTGGGCGCAGCCACACTAGACGGCAACGTATGAGCGACCCTTGCAATCTTAGCCTTATCCGTGCTCGCCTTCTTTCCGTTCAACGCGAGCACTGCTTCATCCCCTGTGAGAAAAAGCGTGTAGCCGCCCGTGTGCGACAGAAACTTCACATGGGCATCCGTTTGGCCGTGGTTCGCCTCGAAGGCGAGCGGCAACTGGCCGTAGCTGGCGAGAATCCGGGCTTGCGCCTTCGAGTCGGCCTGAGAGGTACTGATCGAGGCAGGAACCGGATTCGACTGGGAGAACAAGAATGTGGACAAACAGAGAAACAAGCAGACGAAGTAGGTACGCTTCATAGGAACCTTCCGTCGTTCTCAGTATCGGGTAGAAAAAAGGCTCAGTTCCGCACCGATTAGGGGAGGGGGTTTCGGGCCAGTCGAAGACCTGTGAACTGTCCCCTAATGCAGACCAGCGGCCAGTTGGCCTAACGGCGGAAGTTTAGAGGTTTGTGCAGTGCGGCGTAGTGACGGATGTCACTGATGCGTGTGCTGCATCGGAAGGAGTTCAGTAGCGATTACGGAATCGGTCGGACTTTGAGCCGCGCGGTGGGCGCTGGTAGGTGAAGCGACGCAGGCAGTGGCGGGACAATGCACGGCGAAAAAATACGCGCGCCGCGCGAGCAGGTTCGCTCGCAACGGCGCGATATAGCACTTGCGACCCCGTTTGGGGCCGTTTATCGTCTAGTGAGCCACCGTGACCTCAGCCTTGGACGGAACCTCCAATGGAGTGCCTTTAACGTCAAAGGTCAGTTGGTTGCTGTTCAGCACCTGCCAGTTGATTGAGCCGGGGAGAGTGATGAATACATTTTCCAATCTCCATTTTCCGGGTACCACCGAGGGTGGCATCACTGTTTTGAGAGTGAACTTGTTCCGACTTGAATCGTCGGGCGTTGAAGACTCCAACTGAATGGTCTGCGCCGTGGCACCTTCGGGTCTGACGCGTGCTATGACCGACGAGTCGGCTTGCAGCGGCTTGTCCAGTCTAACCTCCAAGACAAGCGGTTTCCCACTCACAATATCAGCCCCCGGCTGGACCAGCTGGACACCAGCCGACTGCTGCGCGTGAATGGCGACGACCACTGCAAAAATCAGGAATACCAGCAGGGTCGAAATGAATATCCCTTTTTGTTTCGTGTTCATCTTCTTCTCCCATTAATGTCAATCGTGGTTCGTTGCCGTTGACAGCCGGGAGCGCCAACGGTTATAAACGCTGTTCGCGCAAACAACGTTGCTGGAGCTTCCGGTTGCGATTCGTTTGCAAAAAGGGTCGCGTGAGTTACAGCTCATGTGGCCCTACTTCTTTTTGTGGGAAGTGCAAAATGCACGACCGCACAAAAGGAACTTGATGGCGTTTTGCGAAGGGAAAGTTCATCGGAGTCCGGGGACTGGCCTGAGGCTCTCACCCCGCGCGGAAAAAGCGGCCAAAGGACAACGCCTGCTTCTTCTAACGCTGCGTCTATTTTAACTCGGAGTCGCCGATTTTTTCGGTGGAAAAACTGTCCATGGGTGGAAAACGGAGAGTGCCAATCGTTCGTAGTACGCGCCCGGCTGTAGCTTCACAAATGGAAAAGCCCGGAACTTGATTCCGGGCCTTCCCTGCGCGGCCATTTCGGGCACTGCGCGGTGTTTTTGGCTGCTCCATTTATAACGCAACCCGGCAATAGTCCGCCACAGGAAGGGAATTTTAGACCAGTCTCCCCGTGGACAGTTTTGTACCAGAGGGGTGGCCGCTCTGGTGTCCTTACCCCTTCCCCAAAACTGTCCGCCGAATCACATTCACCGTGAAGCATAGCCACTCGACCAGCGTAAGCGTTCAATCAAACGCACGCCGCCGCGCCCTAAAATTCCCGTTTCCATTAGAATGCGCTTGAGGGTAACTGACCTCAATCTGGTGTCGCCATTTCGGGTGCTACGCGGTGTTTTTGGCGAAACTTCCGCACGAGCTTTCCGCGATGGCGACTCCTCACAACTGGGAGTAGCACGTATGGAAGCAGTAGTTGAAAACACTCAAACCCTAACCCCGACGGTGGACCGCAAACTTGCGGCCCGGTGGGGAAAACACAGCAGCTTATTCTCCCGCCCAGAAGGCTGGGTTGGCGTACCCGATTTCTTCTTGCGCGGACACGCCAATCTGAAGCCCTACGCCCTCACGCCAACAGAAGCGATGATGGTGCTGCAATTGATGGCGTTCAAATGGACAGAGGATGACCCCTTCCCCAGCTACGCCAGACTTGCAGGGCGTATGGGTGTCACCGTAAAGCAAGTGCGGCGGATAGCTCGCAGCATTGAAGAGAAGGGATACTTGAAACGTGTTGGAAGAATCGGCAATTCCAACAAGTTCAATTTACAACCTTTGTTCGATGCTCTTGCCGCCGCGCAGCGCGAAGAAGCTGACCGGAAGCAGGTTTCTCCGGTGAACTAAGGAACTTAACCTGCGGGCTGGCACCGCTGCACGCTGGCCCGCCTTTTGGTGAAAATGGCTGGAGCAAGCTGAAGGCTCCGCAGGCTTCTCTACGCTCTCCGTATTTTCCTGCGGTGGCGGGTCTTGTTTTGCAGCGGAGTAAACCGCCGAATTGACACCCTTAAAGAATGGTGAACAGTGACCAAGATTTTTGTCTCATGCGGTCAGTACACAGATGCTGAAAAATCTCTGGGCAAGGCAATGGTCAAGGTCATTAAGTCAATTACCGGATTTGACGCTTTCTTTGCTGAGCAGGTGCAAGACCTCAACGGTCTGGATTCCAACATCCTCGGTGCCCTGCGCGATTGCGTGGCCTTTGTCACCGTCCTGCATCCCAGAGGCAAGATTATCCGGCCCGATGGCTCAACTCAAATTCGTGCCTCCGTCTGGATCGAGCAAGAGATTGCCATTGCAACGTACATCCAACGAGTCGAGAAGAGAACACTGCCTGTTATCGCATTCATCCATCAATCTGTTGGCCGCGAGGGCATCAGGGATTTGCTACAGCTCAACCCAATACCCTTTGAAGACAACGCTGAGATTCTAGCGGCCTTGCCCGAACTTCTACAGCCTTGGAGAACTCTGAGCACTTCTGGTGTTCGCGTCCAACTTCAGTCCGGGAGCAGATCAAGGGAACAGGATCACTGGATACGGCGGTTAGCCATAAATCTCGTGAACGATTCTAAACAGCGAATTACCAGCTTTAATTGTCAGGTTCGTCTACCAGCAGGAGTCCTCAAACACTGGTCTTCCCACTATCCGACCGAAGTTCCATCGGACGATCAACGGTATCGACGTTTCAGCTTCGATGAGACTTGGAAGCACCGCGCTATCTCGCCGCACACTGCCGAAGAACTCATCACTTTTCCGTACTGTACGGCCTGCGCCGCGGAGCACACCGGAGAAACTTCGGCCATCGCCACGGCAATAGTGGGAGAATCTGAGGTTGAGGCAAAGGTTTGGATTGATGGCCGGGAGCACAGTGCTGTACAGACAATAAAAGAGCTGAGCGCCGAGGCGGAAGCAAGGGGGGCGTAATGGCTGGGCGATTGTTCTGGGTGTCTCTGGGAAAACACAAATGGACATTGGCGGCATTATGCTGGTTGGTATCGGTCGGAGGCTTGAGTTCGTGCAACGAGCAACAGGTGCCCCAAGAGCAGCACCAAATCTCGTCTCCAGCACGAGCAGCGGTCGCGTCGGATGCCAGTCCCCACCCACAAATCGTCCGTCCGTCGACTCCCCCACCGAAGTTCCGAATCTACAAGTTCAAAGACGATGGAATCAGTCCGACCTCTGTAGTGGTGCCTGTCACGACCACGGACGAACAATTGAAGAGCCTTCTCTGGTTCTTCCGGGAGAAGGTCAGGTCGCAAGAATTCAAGAGCATTGGATTGAGGAGTGCCCGAGATGGCATACTCGCTGTCTATCGTGGGGAGAAATGTGCCAACGAGCAGTTTATTGATACGGCTGGCCCATGCGGAGACGGCGAACACGATGATGCTTATTACCAGTGGGGGATCGAGGCCGACTCGCGCAAGGATGAGGGAGGCATTCGAGTGAAGGGTGATGAGATTATTGTCTTTGGTTACAAGGACGGATGGCAGGTGGACGGTACCTCGAAGGAGTTGCACTGAAGAGAAAGTTCGGCGTAGCCCAACCACTTTTCGGCGGCCAGAAATTAGCATTTTCTCCGCGCGGCGTCACCGTTACAGGCTTCTGCGGCGTTACAATGTTGCCGCTATGCAGAAGGTGACGCACATGGGAGTGAGAGCAATCGCGGGTTTCCTTTTGTTAGCGGCGGAAGTATTTGCTCAAGGTCAGAACTCTGTGCAGCAGAACATTCAGACCTGCCTCTCAGGCCAATATCCATCCTTGTGCGACCACAGTTCTCTCAGCGCAGAGCAGCTCAAGCAAGCCCAATCGGCAGAAATCCGAGAAAACCTGAAAACTTGCATGAGCGGACGCTATCCCGCGCTGTGCGACCACTCCAAGCTTACTTCGGAGCAATTGAACTCAGTTCGTGAATCGGAAAGGCGCGAGAATCTGTCCGTGTGTTTGTCTGGGCGATATCCGGCCTTGTGCAATCACTTATTGCTTTCCTCAAGTGAACTCCTTCAAGTTCGCGCTGCTGAGCGTGTCGAGAACCTGAAGGTTTGCATGGATGGTCACTACCCGTCGCTTTGTAACCACTCGCTGCTTACGACCGAGGAAGCTGGAAATGTTGGTGTGGCGGAAACTCGTGCGGCAGCATCCCGAGCGATTTCGTCCGCACCTGCCCCAAGACAGCGTGGAGAATGCAGATCTGGTTTGTCCATTGAATCGGTCGAAGGAGACGGCAAGATAATTAAACTGGACGACGACTCAATGTGGGAAGTCGATGACGTGGATACAGTGGATACGTCACTATGGCTGCCTATCTCTGAAGTTGTCCTCTGCGGCGGCAAAATGATCAACACCGACGAGAACGAATCTGCCAACGTGACTCCCCTACGTCAAGCGAGTTCGGGTGGCACCGAAACGAGTTCGTTGTCTAAATCCGGTTATGCCATCGAAGCGTCTGCGAACGATGAGACGTTCGTGATAAACGGAGAGGTCTTCAAAGCTAAGACGTATTGCTTCAATTTTGACAAAGGTGATCACGTCAAGTTCATCCATGGCTCTCCAGTTGGAGCGTGCGCGTCTGCTACGCTCTTGAACCTTCGGACTGGAAAGGTGTGCGAAGTGTGGTGTGAATAATGCAGGAGGATGACATGACCTACCGCAGGTGGAGGATTGTTGCAATTTTGGGCGTTGCAGTTCTCGGGGCTGTATTAAGTCATGCCCAAACTTCGATTTCGGCGGCTGAGGCCAAGAATCATGTTGGCGAGAAGGCAATAGTCTGCGGGGAGGTAGCCAGCACGCACTACGCAGCAAGGAGTCGCGGAAATCCCACGTTCATCAATCTCGACAAGCCATATCCAAACCAGATTTTCACGGTGTTGATCTGGGGGAGTGACCGCCCGAATTTTGGCGACCCCGAAGAAGCCTACCGCGACAAGCACATCTGCGTGACGGGGAAGATAAGCGACTACAAGGGCGTCCCTGAAATCGTCGCTTATGAGCCTTCTCAGATCAGCGTCCGCTGATTTGCGTGCGAAAAAAAGGCACGATTCAAACGCCTCAATCGCGTTCGCACCCACCCCGCCGAGCTACTTTTCTCCCTCATTTATTCGCTTCATCAGTTCGTCGATCAGACCTTTAGTCGCGCTGTGAAACCCCGTGTAGAGGTTGCCCCATCTCTTTGAATCGCTCCAAAGGCTGTCACCAGTCTTCGGATCTATCACGGTCAAGAAGGTGTAGTTGACCGACACATGGCTGGTATATGTTGGGTTGTTCGTTGTGTTTATGTTTCCACTTTCGTCAATGGTACCAGTGGTTCCGCCTCCGCTCGTGATGTACCCACCGTCATAAGCTCTGGCGGACATCAACAAAATCAGGTCAGCCTGCTTTCGATCCTGTATCACCTGAAAGTGGCCCCACTTCGTCAGTTGCTCGTAAGCCCTATCGCCCAGCTTAGCAAGGCCGCTTTGATTGTCGATGTATACAGTCTTCGCCGCCGTAATCTGTGGCGGCAGAGGTAAGTGCCTTTCCTTCGCGGCAATCTCGACTGCGAACGTGAATAAAACGAAAACCAGCAACAGGTTTTTCATGTCGGCATTCTCCCACCGGCGAGAAGAGATTTCAACCACACATGGCCGTGTTATCCTTTTCGGTCGAATCTGGCGACGGGAGCAGACATTGAGCAGAGAAAGCATCATCGCAGAGATTCGGCAGGATATCGCCCGCATGGAAAAGGTCATCAAGTTACTCGGAGGCGGGAAGACTGTATCAGTAGAACGCGTCGTCAAAGCTGGCAAGCCACGGCGCAAGATGTCCGTCGCTGGTCGGAAGAGAATCGCTGCTGCTCAGAGGGCACGGTGGGCGAAGATCAGGGCAGCGAAGAAATAGTGTGGGATCTATGGGACGCCGTAGCAACCCTCTTCGGCGAGTTGATTGGCTTTGCTGTCACAGCAGAGGGCATCACGGCGCAATTGCGGAAAAAGAACTGAAGGCTCTCTCCCCAAAAGCGGGAGTGAAGCGCCTAAGCCGCTGCATTGCCTGAGAATGAGCGCAAATTATTCAATGAAACTCTACGCGGGAAGCGTATAGCAAAAGAAGGGGAGATGGAACGATGGCTTCAGGTTCTGAATGCGCAGTGAAAAAGAAGGTCGCTATTGCCGTGGTGCTAGTGCTGTGCGTTGCGAGTTTCGCACAGGATGTCGTCGAGCCACCTGACCACGGAGCCTACTACAAAGCGAAGGATGGTTGGCAGAAGCTAGAATTGCTGGCCACAACGGGCAATAAAGTTTCCGCCTTCTCTGGGGCAACAGCCAGCTATCGCGGAGCAGAGGCCCCCATACAACTCTCGGATCGTCGCCCAGTGTTCTACATCAAGACCACGCCAAACAAGGAAGGAATGATGGCGCTTGCGGCCAGAAATACAGTGATTGTTCTTCTCAACAAGAAAGGCGATCACCGCGAATTGCAAATCATCAAGAGTGGATTACTTGGAGCAAAGGCCGGATACGACAAGAAGCGAATGCCGGATGTGACGCTGCATTCAATCAACAGTCTCATGATGACGGTCACGCCGAACGAAGACTTAGCACCGGGAGAGTACTTTTTGACGTGGGAGTCAATGGGCAGTGTCGGCTATGATTTCGGAATTAAGTAGCATTGCAGAACGAAATGAGTATGGAGAGAACAGCGTCAGCCGGACGCCTCCAAGATGCTCTCGGGGAAAAGGGAGCCAATGACCTGTTCGACCACAGCCTGAAGAACCTCTCTGACTACAAAAAGGTTCTTAGGAATCGGAAGGTCGCAGCGACGGCGTGCAAGTACACCGCTGGCGCTTTGGGACTCGGGGCAGCGGGTCACTACGTCGGGCACATGCCGGACTAAGCAACAGGAGCCGAAAGAAACTCGCTCAGAATCCCCGAAGTTTCCGAAATTGTAACGTCACGCTTAAATAACGTGATTTTCTCGCAAGGACTGTCTATACTTCGCTGTTTCCCCGTTCTCGGACCTATCCCCTAAGGCAACCGTTTGAAGGACCCAGAAAGGCGGTCACTGTGCCTCGTACCGAGTTGACACAAGACTTGGCCAAGTTGGTCTACGATTGGTGTGCCGCTGAACAAATCGCGCAGTTGCTCAGAGATGCCAAGGACACTAGCGACGAGGTTCGAGTCAGCGCACCCAAGAAAGAAACCCTCATCGAGAAGAACCTCCGCGACGCAATCGAATCCGGGGCGATCCCGCTCGACAAAGTTTATGATCTAATCAGGGAAGCCGAAGAAAACGGAAACCAACACATTTTCTATTACCGCAGGAGCGGTCAACCGGGTTCGCTCAACAACGTTGCCACGCGTTTATGGGGAGCGCAGTGGGAGAAGAAAATGGATTTGCCAAGGGCCGATCTTGTCGAGAACGACTTAATTTTTGCCGATCTACATCCTTGGAATGCCGACCTGAAACCGCACGATTGGGTATTGAAAATTTACGGACACGAGTTCACCAAGCGGTACACGGATGTCATCGAAAAGATTGAAGGGCATCGATTCAAGCATGAATTTTTCGAGGAGCCGAGGCGTCTCGTTATTGTTGTGCGCTGGAATAATCCGGGAATTCTTGAGGTTAGGATTCCACAGACCGCCTCGAAGAAGCGCGTCAACCAATTGCTGCAACAGACATGGCTTATGATCGCGCCCGCTTGTCCACCAACGGAATTCGAGGCGTGGAAATTGACGAAAGCACGGGGCCGGATGATCGCTGAGCAAAAAACCAACGAGAAAATCTACCGTCTCAACCATACGCGGCTGGAAGACGAAGATCACAATGTGGGCACATTCGAGTGTCACGACCCTCAGGGCAACTTGTTCTCCAAGCAAAAAATGGTGAATTCCGTTCAGAACTTCATTGAAGAGGGCGAGTGCAAGAATCTCCGCGTGCTCTGGTTCACCGGAAATAATCCCAATCCATCGAGGGAACTGCACACGCTGATCGGGCACAACGAGACAAACGAAATAGTTATTGGCGGGTACTGCCAATCACAGGATGTGGATTATGTTACCGACCAACTTCGGCACTTTAGCAGATGAAAATTCGGAGTTGCGACCAGTTTTTCTTAGTTTGAAGGAATGGGTCGAGAAGCACGCTGATTGGAGTGTTCTCAATCCGAAAATACTCGCTCACGATTTACATGAGGTCGATCCCTTTCTTTTGTCGGTCGCGCTGTTTGAACTCGTGAGAATCGGACTGTACCGACGTGTGTACATGGTAGAAACTCCGTCAGGCGTGCTTGCTGACGGCGAGTATGACGACCCACGAAAAATTCCAGACCGTGTTCCCGATAGGTCTTATAACTATTTCGACCCGACAGAAACGGAAATTGTCCCTGTGTTCAAACCTGTCAGGTGACGCCCGAAGAACTACAAATCGCACGGAATATTATTCTAGCGACCGAGGCACAGGTGCAAGCCGCTGGGACTGGCGGTAACAGGCTTAAGGTCCAAATTTACGATGCGTTCCAATCCAAAGGTTTAGGTGACCTAGCAGAAATTCTGATGACTTTCGATGTAGCTGTGAGGGCAACTATGAACCAGCAGCCGAATATTACGTACAACTTTAACAATAGCCCAATCGCGATGGCGAATTTCGGCACACAGATCGGGAATATTTCTGCGTCGCTGACAGCTATCGGCAGTAACGATCAGAAGAGCAAAGACTTTACGACCGCATTGAAACAACTCACTGAGGCCGTGGTGAACTCTACTGATCTTAATGAAGAGCAGAAGAAAGAGGCACTTGACGCTCTCGCATTCGTAGGAAAGCAGGGCGAAGAACAGCCGGAGAAGCGCCAAACAGGTGTTTTGAAGCCTGTACTGGAATCAATCCCCAAAATTCTCAGCGCAGGATCGACGCTCGTCTCACTCTGGGAAAAGTTTGGCCATCACATTACCGCATTTTTCGGTTTTTGAGATTACCAGACGAGCCTAGCCCGGCCTTCAACGTCGATCTACGCCAAGGCGTGAGCGCCCGGCTCGTGATTGGTGGGATGCGGCGTGACGCTGGGCCATGCCTCTGCAATCTCCCGCGCCATCGCCCGAAACGTTCGGTTGAAATGCTTCAAACTGCTCGTGCAAACCATTTCTTTTCCCGTGGTGACATTCAGGTACACAACATTCCGTGCGCGGACTCGGTAGCCGCTGTTAATAGCCGCCTTGCGGATCACCGTTAACAGAATGTCCACGTATGACGACTTCTTCCTCGCTATTCCGATCTTCAACAACACCTGCGTACCATTTTCCTCTACCCACAAGTCGGGCTGTGCTGTCACCACGATCTTTTCGATCCGATACGCAAGGCGGTGATTCGGCATGATGCGAAAGCTTCGCCCTTTATAAACGCGTTGGTATGCTTCAATCGCACTAATGTTCTTCTCGCACTTTATGCGCTCCCAAGCTTCTTGAGTTGTGTCGGCCCGCTTTCGCAATTCCAAGAGAGCAGTCTGAAACACCTTTGGATTGTTGCCACTCGCGTGGTAGCTCCGAACGGCTGTGATGCAGGCTCGGTAATAGCTGCTCCGAGCAAATCCTTCTCCCCGCTTGTTGAACTTGTACGGACGCAGAAGTGATTGCGTCGCTCGACCGCCTGAACTGAGGAAATCCGCGAGGCAGCTAACCGAAACTTTGAAAGGCATCTCCCTTTCGGCTTGATGGGAAGCCATGTAGCTTACCCTCCTGTACTACCAGTATGCTGAGTAAGTGACCGTTGAATGTCAATGGCCCAGCCTGCATGAGCCTGTGCAATAGGTGTGGATCAACGAGTTCTTTCGTGGAAAGTGCACACGGAATTGTGCAACCCGCATTGGAGAACACAGGGCGAAGAACTTGCGGAGTGACATCATTTTGTTTTGCGGTCAAGCAGTGTTCCCGCACATCACATCAACCTTATCCATAATCTTCGACGCCCACTGAACAGCAGCTCCGATCATTGCATCACTTCGCGGGCTGGTTCCTTGCGCTGTTCCAAACAAGTCTTCTGGCGTCTTGAAGTGCCGAGCAACGAGAATGCCAGCAATGATGGCGATCACCCGTTTGCGACCCTCGTCCATCTCGGTATCCTACGCCCTTTCGCCTTGTATTCGCTACTGGAATTTGCTAGTCTGGTTGAAACATTGGAGCTTCCCTATGGCGGATGGCAAGACTCACAAACTCATTGGTGCCGGTACTGGTGCAGTGGTTGCTGGGTTTCGAGCAAAGGAGCAAAAAACTCATCACTGGTGGGCTGAAGTTGCGGGCGGGGCGCTTGGCGGTTATGTTGGCGGTCAACTCCCTGATCTTCTCGAACCTGCAATTTCTTCATGGCATAGAGATGTAGCCCACAGTTATGTGGCAGGCGGTGGAATTATAGCGATGGGGAATGCACTCGCCGCGTTTGAGGCAGCGTGCCGAGAAAACGCGGAGAAGTGCAGAGCGCTTCCGATGGAGCAACGGGGTGATGTGTTTGTCTTCGTTCCGGTCGATCCAATTTCACGGCTGCTTTTGAGCCTCTTCGAGCTTCTGTGGCGGCTAGCGGCTGGTTTCGCAAACGGTCTGGCGGCTGGGTACCTCTCGCATCTAGCGCTCGATGCTGCAACACCTCGGTCCATTCCGCTGCTAACTGGGCGTTTCTAGGATTGTATGCCGAAATACAAAGTGCGACTGGAATTATCCCGCGACGATGGGGATGGACCTGTAAATGCAATCGAGGAAACAGCTTCAAGCATGTACGAGACGAAGGCTGCTGACTGGGAAGACCGTCTCGGAAGAGAGCTTGTGGCTGAATTTCAAAAAGCTATTCGCTTCCACGAGTATTACGCAGAGATTCCTGACGTTGGCATTGACTTAATTAACGCGCACCCGATCAAGTTTGGGGGGCGGACTCTGTTTTTCAATGCCGTTAACACACAAAACTTGTGGTTGGAGATCAGCAACACTGTGGCTGACATCCGTTTCCTTCTAGCGCAAGCGCGGGCGTACAAGAGTGTTGAACCATCGGAGAGCGAAACAGATGAGAGCAAGGGCTTAAAATATTACGCGCACTTCTCCAAGATGCGACACCTTAATTTGGCGGTCTTGGGAATGGTTAAGATTCAGGATTTGGTGGTAAGACTTCTCTTTGAGAATTTTGGCGGTGATTTAATTAAAGTAGATCAAACGGAGGACGATTGGGAGACCAACCTGACCATGCGAAAAGCAAGAAAGGGGTTGAAGCAGCGGTTTGATTCAGGAGCCTTAGAACAATCAGAGTACGATCAGATCAATGAAGCCTTGGACTTGCCCTCTACCTCAGCACATCACACAACTGTAGTTGCGTACCGAAACAGTGTCGTTCATAGACTTCGGCCTTCAGTTGATTATCCGCAGCTTTTCACTCCACTAGAGGACCGAGTTGGAGAACCGATTCTAGACGCCAGCGGAAAAGAACAAGGAAGAAAGTACACTATGTACGGACTACCCGATAAGGCCGAATTCTGTTTCGCTGATCTTTACGCGGCGTTGCTCGATTATCTGAAGAACGTCATAGGAATGCTGACTCTTTTGAAAGCTATCCCTAGACTTGCCTGACCCTAGCGTTACGAAGCTAGCAGTTTGGGCGAAGGTCAGGGCAGCGAAGAAGTAGCGCGGAATTTGCTATTCTCCGAATATGCGTGACTTCAAATCGACCTTTAATCCGAGAACTGGAGATAGGGTTTACGAAGGCTATGACACTGCTCAAATCTGCCAAAAAGGTCATGTGATAACACGGACTCTTCGGAGTTGGGGAAAGGGTGCGGACGCGGACTTCTGCTCGGAGTGTGGATCAAAAACGATCACTACTTGTGCAAAGTGCGGGGAGGACATTCGCGGTTATTTGCATGGAACCGGGCCGAGTTTAGGGGAACATGTTCCAAGCTTCTGTCACAAATGCGGGCACCCCTATCCTTGGATGGAAGAACGTCTGAAAACCGCTAGGGAATTGCTCTACCACGATGACAAGCTATCGCAGGAAGAACGCGAGAGGCTGTGGGATTTGTTGCGGTTCGTGATGTCCGACCCAAAAGCTGACTTGGTTCCCGCGAAGAGAAAGCTCATTGACATCGATCTCAAGAAAGCGGCTGCTGTGACACGAGATGTGCTGACTGATTTTTTGGCGAAGTATTTTGCTGAGTTGTCGAAGGGCTAGATGCGAGACGAGGTATTTTCAAGCACTTTTCATGACTGTCACGTTCGATTGAAATTAGTCAGTTATCCGTTGCTCGTCAGACAAATCGCACCGGGCGTTGCGCTTGGGTAGAACTTTCCCGCCGAATCCTCTCGAATGGCGGGCTTCAGCCCAAAGTCCTTGAGAATCGTAGCCACTGAATTCCCATCCAACCATCGCTCGACCACATCCGTTGACCATTGTCGCTCTGGGTCTTCTGCTCGCGCTACGAGTGGCTGTGCGAGTAGCGCCTTCGCCAACGCCTCGATTGCCTGCCAGTAGAGGTCAACGAGCCTCACAGCTTCGGCGTATAACCTGTCCCGCGCCGCAAACCAGTCGTTCCGATTCGGGTACATCTCATCCAAGAGCTTGATGTTTTGGTCAGAGTCAAACCAACTCCCGGCAGTCGGGCACTCGGGGTAGAACTTCTTTTGGGCAACATAACCCGGAAATAATGGTTCGTTCCCGCTCCAAAACGTCATCAGGGGTGTTGTTGGGATCGCCCGGTGTCCGGAACCAGTAATATGAAATGCCGGAACCGATGGTGTCCATGTGTACTCCACGATTGCGGAGCGGCATTTCCAACGACACTGCCACGACCGTGTGAGCCGCCTCGTGGTAGGCGGTACTTTCGACATACTTTTGATCTAGAATCATTCTGCCAATCCCACGGCGAATGACCGGCGAACAAGTCTTTCACCATTTTTTCACTGCGGGCACCAAAAAGCGGCTAATTTCACCTAACCAAACCTATCGTAAGTCCATGAAAATATAGGCAATTGGCGGACTTTGACACGATTGAGAATCTTCCGTCCTAACCCCTAGACGATAGCGCCACGGGCAGTAATTTCGCCTCGAACAGAGAACGATTATAACAAACCGGCTGAGCCGATCATGCGCTGCGATCGCGGTTCCCGGCGCTTACAAAGGCGGAGGCGTGAACCAGAATTGCTGGAACATGGAACCAACCAGGCGAGTAGCCACGAGTAGCTAAGCGAGCGGAGAGAGACGGAAACCCTTGCCTGCAAGAAGAAAGCCAAGGCCCGAAAAACAATGGTGGAACGCTGCCGGTCATGAATACGCTAGCTTCCTCGCATTGTGGCGCAACGAGCGGCCTTCGGCTAATCCGTAGATTTCTTCCGCCAGATTCTTGGCGTGATCGCCGATGCGTTCGAGCGCCTGCGCGGCTAACAGGATGTCAAAGTTCTGCGCGCTTGCCGGACCGTTCGATCCCGCCGCGTTTGAACTCGTCGTGCTGGGCTCGGCGAGGTGCCTTTGAAACAGCGCGTGGCACAAGCGGTCCACTTCCGGATCGGCGCGCAAAACGTTTTGCGCGTGGGCGAGGTCGCGGGTTAGGAAGCCCTGATGAACCTGCTCGAGCATTTCGCACAACAACGAAGCCATTTCGACCAGTGCGCGCGAGTCGGCTGCGGGGAGCTTTTCGCGCCGCGGTTCGAGCTGCATCACCGCGCTATAAGCCAAGTCGCCGATGCGCTCCAGGTCGGTGATGAACTTCAAACACGCGAGCAGTTCGCGGGCCTTGGTTTCTCCTACGCGCGTAATTGCTCCAGGAAGCTGTTCATCAATTTTTCGCTCGATCTGATCGAGTTCTTTTTCGCAATCCTTGATGGCGAGAAAGGCCAGGCGCGATCCCTCGGCAAGCAAATCGCGCACATTGAAAACTGCATCGCGCGCGATGAGGCAGGCTCGCAGGGTTAGGGCCGGAAGCGCATCTTCCGCCAGTTCGCCGCCAGCAGAAGCGGGTCGAGGGCGCGTGTCATTTTCTGGAACGCTCTGCAGAACTTTCTCCGGAACTTTCTCCAGAGTTTTTCCCGAATTTCTTCCAGAGGTTCGCGCACTCCGCTTTGCCTGGGTCCTTCGAGTTCTGGACTTGGTGGCCATTGGATTCAGCCTGCGAACTCCAGCATAGAACGCGAAGTTGAAAAAATCAGCATCCGGCTTGCAGTTGCTGGCGCACCGGAAAGCGACGGTGCGGTTTGCAGTGTCAGGGATGCGGCCGGGCTGTACCCCCCAGTACCCCCCCCTCCCACGGTCTATTGGAATCAATACTTTAGCGGGGCAACAAACGGTTTGACGCACATGTCGCTGTGGTGCCAGAATGAAACCCCGTGACAGGGCAGAATCCACTTTACATCGTCCGCTATTTGCTCGCTCTTGGTTCAAGAGCCGCAATTTCTGTATAGTCTTCGCACTCTTCATCTATGCAATTGTGATGAGTGCAGTTGTCCGCCAAAATCTCGACATTTTCCGTGACTGTGTTGACTCGTGCATTATTTACGTGAAGGCAGTATTCAGTGACATGAACGTGCGTATCGGAGAAAATGTCTCTGTAGGCTATCCATCCCCACATAAAAACATTTTGCTTCACCTTGAAGGACTTGAGATGTTTGATGTCTCCCAAGGAGGCATAAAACAGTTCGGTTTCCAGCAAGCTTATTGGTTGAACATCCTTCACGCTTTTAGGGCCGATGGTACCAAAGGCCAGCGCTTTTCCTTTGATATCTTGGAATCGCTCTTCCTCAGGTTCGCTAGATATAACGCCGATTTCAGAGTGTCCTATCGTCCATTTTGCTGGGGTCGATCCGTTGTTTTCATATTTGCTAACGAATACCCAATGCACAGAATTTTTCAGTGGATCAGATTCCAGCCTTCCAACATCCCGATGTGGTGTAAACCCTTCATACGTCACGAAGGCTCGTTGGACGGAGATCAAAGCTTCCCTCGCAACTGCATTAGCGCCTTCGGCAGCAGCTACAGCACGCTTCATTTTATGAAGCTGGCCAGCGGCGTAATAGGTATAGGTGCCAGTGATGATGACCAGCAGGATGGCGCAGCAGCCCTCCACATAAGCAATCCAATGCGGTTGTTCGCCGATTCATTGAGGGCGTAAAGAAGATCCATCAGCCGCTTCAGCAATATAGGGACATTGAGGTCTTACAGCAACGGCGCCTTGGTACGATTAGAGAGGGCATGTTTATACCGAATGCGGCCTGTGTATTAGCATTCGCCCGTGATCCCGTGGAATTGTTCCCCGGATGCCAAATTAGATTCTTGCGTGTCGACGGAGAGTTTGAACAGTCTGGAGCAAACTACAACGTGATTAAGACGGTTCCACTAGAAGGACCAGTCCCGCGCCTTCTTGAGCAAACGGCGGAGTTGCTCTCTGGCCAATTGCGCGATTTCTCTAGGTTGGGACCTGACGGCGTATTCTATGGCGCGCCGGAGTACCCCTATGCCGCATGGTACGAAGCTCTCGTTAATGCCTGCGTGCATCGCTCTTATGGGCTTAAGAACATGAACATTTTTGTGAAGATGTTTGATGACAAACTCGTGATCGAGAGTCCAGGCGGATTTCCGCCGCTCGTTACTCCTGACAACATTTACACAATGCACCATCCTCGCAATCCAACCTTGATGCGGGCCATGTTCTATATGGGCCTCGTAAAGGAACACGCAGAAGGCACGAAGCGAATGCGGGATACGATGAAGGACATGAAGTTGCCACCGCCAATTTTTGAGCAAACTCGAAGCGGCATCGGGAATGCCGCCGTCAGGGTCACTTTAAGAAATGAAATAAAACAGCGGAAGGTGTGGGTCGACAGCGACGTAAGTAAACTTCTAGGAGAGGCGTTATCGCGGAATCTTAGCAGTGAAGAAAAGCGCGTTCTAAATTTCGTGGCTGAGTACGGGAAAATCAACGTAACGCAGTGCCATCGCCTGATTCCTAGCTTAGCAAAGTGGCATTCGGCGAAGCGGTTACTGATTAAGCTAGTCGAGAAGGGGTTATTGAAACAAGTTCACAGTTCTGTTATTCGAGACAATAAGGCGCACTTCGTCCTTCCAGATGCATTCCGAGCGGAGAAGAAAAAATAGACGACACAGCTAAGAAAGTCACGAGCTCCGAGCCGATCCCGCACATCCCGCTCGCGTTCAAGGAAGTGGATTTCTCAGGGCAGACTCTGGGCCGCCTTCGTTATTGGATGGCTGGTGGCTTGACGGAATCTTAGTGGACGGTTTTCACCTCGCCGATATTCAGGTCCTTCAGGCCGGGCTCGATTTTTGCGCGGTCGCCGATGGCGACGACGATCATCTGCTCGGGATGTATATAGTCTCTGGCGACACGGAGGGCGTCGGCGGCCGTGACTTTCTCGATCTGTTCCGGCAAGCCTCGGTAGTAGTCCATGGGGAGGCCGAAAACAAACTGCAGGCCAATGGTGTTTGACACCTCTTCGGTGGTGCGGAAATTTCTGAGCAGCGACTTGGAGAACGAGTCCTTGGACTTCTGCAACTCATCCGCGGTGAGTTCGGATTCACGGATGCGCTTGAGTTCCTTGAAGATTTCGGCAGCGGCGGGGGCGGTCGAGTCGGTGCGAATGCTGCCACCCGAAACGAAGGGGCCAACGCCCCGACGATACTGGAAGTTGGAAAATGCGCCGTAGGTATAGCCGTGTTGTTCGCGCAGATTCATGTTGATGCGGCTGGAGAACAGGCCGCCAAGGGCGTTATTCATGACTTCGAGAGGAACAAAGTCGGGTGTGCTGCGACTCGCTCCCAGACCCGAAACAGCCAGAAACGTCTGCGGCGCGCCGGGTTTATCGAGGATGAACACGGAAGGCGCCGGCGGGGCAGGAGTGATGGGAGCTTTGGTGGTGAACGGTGGCCCCGACCATCCGCCAAAATACTTGTTCGCGAACTCCTTGAGCTGATCTTCGGTCAAGTCACCCGACACAGCGAGGACGGCATTGGACGGGACATAGCCCTGCTTCCAGAATGCCAGCACGTCGTCGCGGGTGGTGGCTTTGTTGGAAGCTTCGGTGCCGAGAATCGAAAAGCCGTACGGGCTATTGGGGTAAAGCTCCTGGTCGACGGTGCGAAATCCGAGCGTTGACGGATCGTCGTTCTCCTGCAACACGGCTGTGACGCGGCGGCTGCGCACGCGCTCGATTTCCTTTGCGTCAAAGGCCGGGTGCAGCGCCGCATCGGCCAGCAGGTCGAAGCCTGCGCCCGCGTTCCAGGCAAGCGCGAACAGAGTCTGATAGGCGCTGCTGTAGCCCGCGTCGGAATCGAGGGATGCGCCGATCTGGTCGGCGTCCTCGGCAAACTTCAAGGCGGAACGCGAAGTTGTGCCTTCGAGCAACATGCTGGCGGTGAAGCCCGACAGTCCGGGTTTCGCCACAGGATTCAGTTCCGTGCCGCTCATGGAAAAAAGGGAAGCGGCGACGATCGGCAAATTGTGGCGCTCCACAAGCAGCACCGTCAGACCATTGGCCAGCTTGAATTGGGTTGGCACAGGCAAAGAGAACTTCGGTGGAGGACCGGGAGCGGGAGGAGTGGCGCGCCAGGGCTCATCGGCCATGGCGCTCTTACTTTCTCCGGCGGCCGCGGCTTGCCTCTTGTTCTCTTCGTCAGAGGTCTTGGGGACGTCGGTGACCTTCTTTTCTCCCGGGACGCCATAGACAACCGCGCTGGCGTTTTGCGCAAAAACAGTTTGCGCGACCTTCCTGATGGCCGCGGGCGTGACGGCATCGTAGCGAGCCAGGTCTTTCGAGAAGTAATCCGGAGTTCCCGCGTAGTGGTTATAATAATTGAGGCGGTTGGCAACGCCGTTGGTACGCTGCAGTTCGCCGATGAGCGAGGTCTCGGTAACATTGCGCGCGCGGTCGACTTCGGCCGCGGTGGGCCCGTCCTGGCGGAGTTTGTCCATTTCCGCATCGATGGCTTTTTCCAGATCCTCGGACTTTACGCCGGGCTTTGCCGTGACCTGTAATTCGAAGATAGAACCGAGCTGAGTTTCTTCGACGCTTGCCGCGACATCCTGGGCAATCTGCTTTTCGTAGACGAGGCTCTTGTAGAGGCGGCTGCTCTTGCCCTTGGCCAGGATGACGCTGAAGAGATCACTTTCGGCGTCGCCGGGCTTGAAGACGGGAGGCGTAATCCAACCGATATAAACGCGGGGGAGTTCGACCTGGTCGGTGACGGTGGCGCGCGGCTCGGAAGTGATGGCGGGCGTGTTCGCCGCGATCTTTGGAACCGCGGGGCCCTGAGGAATGGTGCCGAAGTATTTCTCGACGAGAGCCCTGACCTTGTTCTTGTCATAATCGCCGGCGATGACGAGGGTGGCATTGTTGGGGGTGTAGTACTGGCGGAAGAAGTCGCGGACGTCCTCAAGCTTGGCGGCCTCGACGTCGGCATGTGAGCCGATGACGACCGGGTAATAAGGATGGTCCTTGGGAAAAAGGAGATGGTATAGGCCCTCTTCAACCAGGCCGTAGGGCGTGTTTTCGGTGGATTGCCGGCGCTCATTGCGGACAACGTCGCGCTGATTCGCAAGATTTTGAATGTCGAGCTTGCCGGGAAGATAGCCCATGCGATCGCTTTCCAACCAGAGGGCCAGGTCGAGTTGGTTGGAGGGCACGGTTTCGAAGTAATTGGTGCGATCGAAGTTGGTGGTGCCGTTAATCTCGGTTGCGCCGGCGGCTTCGAGATAAGAGAAGTGGGCCTTGGAGCCGACATGCTGCGAGCCTTCGAACATCATGTGCTCGAACAGGTGCGCAAAGCCGGTGCGGCCGGCCTTTTCATTCGCGGGGCCGACGTGATACCAGATGTTGACGGAGACCAGCGGCAGCGTGTGGTCTTCCGACAAAATGACCTGCAGGCCGTTGTTCAGACGGTACTCCTCAAAAGGAATGGCGGGCAGTTTGTGGGCGGCGGAGCCGCTCTGGCCGGACGCGGTTGCGCACAGCAGGAGGATTACAGTCAGAAATGCGAAGGACATGGGCGCGACGGACCGGTTGGACAGGTTCGACATGATCTCTTCTCCCGGGAATGCATACGCATAATACAGAAACATGGTGCAGAAAACATGGCTGCCCGTCCTGCGGGGCAGACGAGTGCCATTCGACGACAGCTCATGATGAGGCAGACGAATCCGGCCAGCGGCCCGTACGCTGCTCGCGTCGCCGGGGACAGACTGAACACCTACCGTAACGTTGGACGGATCACGGTCCCAAAAGCCAGCAAGAGCGGAAAGAAATTCGCGGGCAGTACAGGGGAAGCGGAGTTTTTCGAGGCTTCCGGGATGAGCCTGGCGCGGGTGGGTTTGCTGACTTCATCCGCGCACCGCTGGGGGCGCGCCACCTCTTCCATTTACTGAATGCAGAATTCCAAATTTGGAATGGATATAGATTGCCGGCGGCCTGTGTCGATGAATATCAGTTTGGTAAGTGATTGATCTATAAGGCGGCAAGCCGACCGGTCGCATTGGAATTTTGATTGCTTGCCGGGCAAGTGAATTGGTGTACCCGGAGTATCGCCGGGGCGGGCCCGTAGCTGTAACTCTCAGATCGACCTCAACAATTGAAGCTACGTACGGTGCCTGGAATCCCCTACCTGGCGCGAGTGGATGTCGTTATCTGTATCTGAATTATCCGAAAAGCTAGTGATCTGAAACTGATCGAAGTTGAGAATTTGAGAACGGCCGCATCCCGAAAGGAAGGTGCATGATGCTGTACGAATCTCTCTCCTCCCGTCTGGCAAAGTTCGCATTGTTGATGTTGGTTCTCTGTTTCGGCATCGCACCTTACCTGTGCGCTCAGGGCAACAACACTGGTACTGTGCTGGGGACGATTAGCGACGTATCGGGCGCGGTTATCTCCGACGCCACTGTCACCCTCACCGATCTTTCCACCAAGAACTCGCAGAGCGTAACCACCAACAACTCCGGAAGATACATCTTTGTGGACGTTAACCCTGGAACCTATGAGGTCACTTTCGTCAAGCCAGGCTTTAACACGAACAAGACGCAGATCACAGTCCAGGTCGGACAAGCGAACACGATCAATATGGCCTTGAAAGTTGGAGGCAGCACCACGGTGGTGGAAGTGACGGCTGTCGGTACCGAACTGCAGACGCTGAATTCCACGATCGGCAATACCATCACTGCAAACGCATTGGCCAACCTGCCCACCCTGGGCCGCGACACCAGTTCATTCGTCACCCTGCAACCAGGCGTCAGCCCCGACGGCAGCGCCGCCGGCACGGTGGTGGACCAAACCGTTTTCACGCTCGACGGTGGCAACAACAGTAACGATATGGACGGCAGTTCGGGCGTGTACAACCCGAATTTTGGAGACGATCCGGCCGGTGGGTTGTTCTCGAACAAATATAATCAGATCAGCGGATCAAGTCTCGGGATCAACGGTGGCCAGCCTTCGGGCGTGATGCCAACCCCGGTCGACAGCATTGAAGAGTTCAAGGTCTCGACCACAAACCAGACCGCCGACTTCAACAATTCTTCAGGCATGCAGGTGGCGATTGCCACCCGGCGTGGCACCAACGCCTGGCATGGTACGGCTTACGAGTATTATTGGGACAACAACTTTTCCGGCAACACATGGGAAAACAATTCGGCGACACCAAAGGTACCGATTCCGGACTGGCATAGAAACTGGTTCGGAGGTTCGATTGGCGGTCCCATCCTCCCCAGAGAGGTTCTCGGGGGCAAGACCTTCTTCTTCTTCAATTACCAAGGGCTGCGCTTCCCCAACTCGGAGACCGTCACGAAACTGGTTCCAAGCACTGACATGCGTAACGGGATCCTGCATTTACCGACGGGGACGACTGATCCCAATTGCCCTTCGGGAGCTTGCGACCTGAACACTCTTGATCCTCGGGGCATTGGCCTTAACTCCTACGTGCAGCAGCTGTGGAATACGTATATGCCGCCTGCCACTCCCGGACTCGGTTGCGGTGGGCTCACAGGCGACGGCTTCTGCGACGGCGTCAACACACTCGCATTCAGCGCGAACCTGGCGCTTCCGCAAGACGACAACTTCGCCGTGGTGCGCCTTGACCACGACTTTGGACAGAAGTGGCACTTCATGTCGAGCTACCGCTACTACCATCTAACGCGTGCTACCGACGATCAGGTGGACATCGGGGGATTCTTCCCCGGCGATACGTTGGGCACTCCCGTTTCCTTGACCAACCGCCCGCAAGTGCCCTGGTATCTTGTGCTGGGAATGACTACAAACATCAATTCGCGCATAACCAATGACTTCCGCTACAGCTTTCTCCGCAACTGGTGGCAATGGGGATCGAAAGGCGATCCGGCGCAGTTTTCAAACTTAGGCGCGGCTCTTGAGCCGTTTGGCGAGCAACGAGATGACGCGGCCGCTCCTTACAACGTCAATACCCAGCAGACACGCACGCGCTTCTGGGATGGGAAGGATAATTTCTTCCGCGACGACGTTACCTGGCTGAAAGGCAACCACCTGATGCAATTCGGGGGTCAATACCAGCGTAACTGGAACTACCACCAGCGCACCGATAATGGCGGTGGCATCAATTACTACCCGGTTTACCAACTCGGAGACACTCCTGGTTCCGGCAACGTAGATATGACCTGCGCCGGCACCTGTTTAGCTGCCGCTTTCAGCAATCCCATACTCGCGCGTGAGGCGGCCGCAGTGCTTGGAATCGTAACCGACTCGCAACAGGCATATACCTATGCCGGTTCCGGTGGGAGTCTAGTCCTGAATCCGCCGCTTACGCCGGCCTCCGATAAGGCGACCATTCCCTACTACAACCTCTATATCAACGACACCTGGAAGATGAAGCCTTCCTTCACCCTCACCTACGGGCTAGGTTGGGCGTTGGAAATGCCGCCGACGGAGCAGAATGGCAAGCAGGTGATGTTCGTGGGTCCAGATGGCCGACAACTCGACACGAAGACGTACCTGGCAAACCGTGAGGCGGCGGCACTGGATGGGCAGGTTTACAACCCGACCATCGGTTTTGCCCTGATCGGCAACGTCGCCGGGCACCCGAGTCACTATTTTGACCCGTTCTATCACGCGTTCAGCCCGCGCGTGGCCGTGGCTTGGAACCCGGATTTCTCCAAGGATACGGTCATCCGTGGCGGCTATGGGCGAATTTATGGCCGGTTGAATGGCGTAGGCTTGGTGCTGGTCCCATTACTCAGCCCCGGCCTGATCGAAGCAGTAAGTTGCTCGACTGTTTATCAGCCTGCGTACCAAATCACACCTGGAGGATGTGGCGGCACAGTCCCACTCGATGCGAACGCCGCTTTCCGTATTGGAACGGATGGCACAACGGCTCCGCTTCCACCTGCAACCCCGACGCTGCCGCAACCATTATTCCCTGGCACAGTCCAGAACGGCGTGCTCAGCGCAGAGGCTGCCACGGCCTCGCCCCAGGACCCGCGTACCCGTCCGAATGCTGTTGACTCGTTCGATCTCACCATTCAGCATCAGTTTTCCCGGAGGGTTTCTTTGGAAATGGGCGGCATTAGCCGTTGGATCCACGACACACTTCTGTCGGTCAACCTCAACTCGGTGCCCTACATGATGACCCTTGGTGGGCAGCAGTTCAAAACTGCCTATGCCAACATCGAAAAGGCGATGGGTTGTGCGACCTCAATCAGTAAGTGCCAGGCGGCGACTCCTGGGAGCACGTTGGCCGCCCTCGGCGGCGCGCAACCGTTCCTTGAAACTGCGCTCGTTGG
The DNA here is from genome assembly GCA_963791085.1 of uncultured Acidobacteriaceae bacterium. GTDB lineage: Bacteria > Acidobacteriota > Terriglobia > Terriglobales > Acidobacteriaceae > Acidiflorens. The sequence continues at coordinate 73,792 of CAWBQG010000003.1, forward strand.
TACCGGCTACATGGGTGGCGGCACGGTGCCTTGCACGGCCGGCAATTGCACGTCTGCTCTCATCACCGACCCGAATGTATTCCCGTTGCTCCAAAGCCAGTCCGTCTGGTCCCTGTGGTCTTACCTGGACCATGGAGGAACAGCGCCGGGATTCAACTTCCCCGTAAGCACGATGAGCAGTGCACAACAAATGGCCAGCAACGTTGCGATGGCGACCAGTCTGGGGCACGGTAATTACAACGCCCTTTTTGCAACGGTAAAAATCGACAACTGGAATGGCGTTACCCTGCAAAACAACCTCACCTGGAGCCGCGCGCTCGGTACGGGAGACGTCGTTCAGGCCACTAGCAGTCAGGTGTCCGTCGACTCATTCAACCCTAACGAGCAGTATGGCGTACAACCATCGGATCGCAAGATCGTGAACACAATGTTCCTGGTTTATGACTCACCGTTCTATCGTGGCCAGAACGGCATCGTGGGCCATATTTTAGGTGGCTGGACCCCTTCGTTTGTTTTCGCTGCCGGCAGCGGTGCTCCACTGTTCTGCACAACCACTACAGGTTATGCCGAAGAGGGCTATAGCGGTGGACAGGATTTTGGCTCCGCCGATGGCATCTACGCCAACACCGACGCGAACTGTGTGAATACGGGAACCGTCCCGGCCGCGTCGGTCCACAATGGGGCCGTCTACTCAAATCCGACCGGTGTGTATAATGCGCTCCGTCCTCTGATTATGGGGGTCGATAACAGAAGCGGTGGGTACGGAACATTGCGCGGCCTGTCATACTGGAATTTGAACTTCGCCGTAAAGAAAAATGTCCGACTTACAGAACGGATGAATATTGAGGGTTCTCTCAGTGTGAATAACGTCCTGAACCACGACCAACTGCTGGATCCAATCTTGTCCCTTACAAGCACGCCATCAAGTTTCGGAGCACTCGCGCGCGAGGGAACTATACCCCGAGCGATGGAGATGGGCATTCGCGTCAACTTCTAGCTTGAGTTGTTGTTCGAAAATTGTTGGGCGCCCCTTCGGGCGCCCTTTTTCTGGCGCCACATTTTTCACGGCACGAAAGCCGGCGATGTTCCAAACCACTCCTAAGTTTTGATTTCAAAAGGCCACGTCCAGGGGCCGTGCGAACTTGGGTTGTCGATCGCACATCCACGGGATTCACCTTCACAGAAACTTCCCTATATCATCAGCACCGAGCCTTGTCCCAGGTGACGGGGTGCGACACGTGAGAGGAGTCCCATGAACGCTGACGAGTTTCTTCGAATGTTTGCCTATGACCACTGGGCCAATCGCGAGTGCCTGCGGGCGATGCGCGCTGGTGGATCGATTTCGGGGCCGATGGTTGGGCGGATTGCGCATATTCTTTCCGCCGAGAAGCTTTGGCTGGAGCGGATCCGGAAAGAAGGGCAGAGCATGCCGGTGTGGCCGAGCGCGACCATCGACGAGTGTACGGCGCTGGCGGACGTGATGGCATCGGCGTGGCGGGATTACTTGACCAAGCTCGCATCGGGCGGGCTCGAGGAGGAGATCGAATACCGCAACAGCAAGCGCGAGGCTTGGCGGAGCCGCGTGGAGGATGTGCTGATGCACGTGCTGATGCATTCGGCGTATCATCGCGGCCAGATTGCGCTGGAGATGCGGGCGGCCGGGATGGAACCTGCTTATACGGACTTCATTCAAGCGGTGCGGCAGGGACTGGTCGGGTAAAGTCAGAGGTTAGAGGTAAATCCAGGGCAGGGTTCTGACCTGTGCAATCAGACCTCTGACCTTGGTTCTGCTGACTGATTGTGCTGACCTGGTTCTGCGCAGACTGGTTTCGGGAGATCGTATGGATCTTGGGGCGATATGGCGGGTTTGGTTTCCGCTGGTGGCGGGGACGTGGGCGTTGTGGATGCTCGCAACGTCGAACGTGGGAACGCGGGGAGCGGCCCGTTGGGTGGGGCTGGCGCTGGCGGTGATCGGGCTGGCGGGCGTGATTGCTGCGCGCTATACCCTGGGACGGTCGTTCTCGGTGACGGCACAGGCAAGGGCGCTGGTGACGACGGGGATTTACTCGCGGATTCGTAATCCGATTTATATTTCGGGCGAAATTTTCCTGATCGGCGTCGCGATCATGCTTGCGAAGCCGGTTCTGATCGTCCTGCTGGTGCTGGTGATCCCGATGCAGATCTGGCGAGCGCGACGGGAAGCGCGAGTGCTGGAAGAGAAATTTGGGGAAGAGTATCGGGAATACCGGCGGCGGACGTGGTTCTAGCTCAGCGGTCAGGTATCAGCCGTCAGGCATCAGGTACATCGTTCGTCTTCTGATGCGGCCGCGCTGTGTTGCTCATGGCTGAATGCTGATAGATGATCGCTGACTCCTTCCGGCTTAAATCTCAGCTCATACATCTTTATGTGTCGTGGCATGCATCTACTGAGGAAACATAACAAAGAAGGGAAGCTACTGGTGACCTGGAAAGCGAAACTCGGCTTGGGGATGGGGATTCTGCTGATTCTTGTGGCTGCGATTCCGGTTTGGGGGCAGGACGGCGATGCGACCGCGAGCGAGCAGAACGCGAATTTGACGTTGGCGCAAGCGCAGAGTCAGACGTCGCCATCGCAAAGTCAGACGCCACCAAGCCCGCCTGCTGCACAGCCGGAGAATCTGCCGAATGCTCCATCGAGCAGCAAGACCGAGCCATCGCTGGCGGATCTCGGGTTCTCCCCGGCGGAAACGGAAGCGAATGCGCGAGAGCAGGCGCTGCTCGATAAGCGCACGCACATGCTGAAGATCCACCAGCGCGTGGGACTGATCACGACCATCCCGCTGGCCGCTACCGTAATTACTTCTATCAATGCGGGCGGCAGGAACACCAGTTCATCTTCGCGCGATCTGCACGTTGCGCTGGGTTCGCTGACTGGCGATTTGTATGGCATCACCGCTTACTATGCCATTCGCGCACCGCGGATTCCCGGGACGGAGACGCACGGGCAAATCCGGTTGCACAAGACCCTGGCCTGGATTCACGGGCCGGGGATGATCCTGACGCCGATTCTGGGCGCGATGGCCTTCAACCAGAAAAACAATGGGGAAAAAGTTCATGGCATCGCATCCGCACATGGGCCGGTGGCGATCGTGACGGCGGGAGCGTTTGGGGCGGCACTTCTGTCGGTGTCGGTGAAATTCTGAAAGCTATTTATGAAGAGAAAGCTAACGGCGTTTGCGCTGCTGGCGGTGGCCAGTGTTTTCACGGCGGACGCTTTCGCGGCCGACCGGCAGTGGGTGCTCAAACAGAGTACGCTGACTTACCATGCCTCGCACCCGCTGCATTCAACCGACGGCGTGAGCCATGCGGCGCGGGGCAAGGGCGTATGTCACGACGGGCAATGCGAATTCCTGATCGCAGTGCCGGTAAAGACATTTGACTCCGGGGACAGCAATCGCGACCTGCACATGATTCAGGTGACGCGAGGCGCCGAATTTCCCATGGTCGCGGTGCGGACGCGGCTGCCGGAGACCGCGTCGGCATCGGGGTCGGTGAAGGCCGATCTGGAGGTAAAGTTTGCCGGACAAACGGTCGAGTACAAGCAGGTTCCGTTTCAACTGGTGACGCAGGGGAACGAGACGCGAATCTCGGGAACAATCCCCGCAACGCTTGCGGATTTCAAAATCGATCCGCCGTCGCTTTTGACCATGCCGGTGAAAAACGACATACCGGTGCGCGTGGAAATGACGTGGAGTCCGCAGTGAGGTTTGCGTGTGGACGTGCAGGCCCTCGGGCTGTGCTCAGGATCAGGATGACAGTCGGAGTGCGGCTGGCGGGCAGCGGAATGGAAAATGCCAGCCGGTAACCGAGGGAGTCACGGTTGTAAAAGGGCTGGCCCGGACGTACTCTAAACGCTGCCCCTACGGGCAGTTGCAAGGTTTCCCGTGTTGAACGCACAAGACCCGCGCCCAATCATCACCAGATCGGGTGACACGAATCACGGCACACCATCCTCACCAGGATTCCAATTAGCACAGCCGCATTTTCAGCGGCGTCCTACGTTTAACAAGCTTCGAACAAATCGTTCAGTAATTACCAAATCGGAGGAAAGTCTATGACTGCAGTGATGGAACCGCCCAAGAAGCATGCCGCGGCGGATTATATTGGTCAGATTCTCAACCTCGTGAAAGCGAAAAACCCGGCTGAGCCGGAATTCCACCAGGCCGTACTCGAAGTGCTCGAGTCCCTGCGGCTCGTGTTGGAGCGCCACCCGGAGTACCAGGAAGCGAAGATTCTGGAACGTATTACAGAGCCCGAAAGAGTATTGATGTTCCGTGTTCCCTGGTTTGACGACAAGGGGAAAGTGCAAGTGAATCGCGGGTTCCGGATTGAGATGAACAGCGCGATCGGGCCGTACAAGGGCGGGCTGCGTTTCCACCCGTCGGTGAACCTGGGCATCCTGAAATTCCTGGCGTTCGAACAGGTGTTCAAGAACTCGCTCACCACGCTGCCCATGGGCGGCGGCAAGGGCGGAAGCGATTTCGATCCGAAGGGCAAGAGTGATGCGGAAGTAATGCGGTTCTGCCAGAGCTTCATGACTGAGCTGTGCCGTCACATCGGCCCGGACACGGACGTACCTGCCGGCGACATCGGCGTGGGCGGACGCGAAATCGGCTTCATGTTCGGCCAGTACAAGCGGCTGCGGAATGAATTCACGGGCGTCCTGACAGGCAAGGGCCTGGCCTGGGGCGGCTCGCTGATTCGTCCGGAAGCGACCGGCTATGGCTGCGTGTATTTCGCGCAGGAAATGCTGAAGACGAAGAAAGACAAGCTGGAAGGCAAGGTTTGTCTGGTTTCGGGCAGCGGCAACGTGTCGCAATACACGGTCGAGAAGCTGCTGGATCTGGGCGCGAAGCCGGTCACACTGTCGGATTCCGACGGCGCGATTTATGACGCGGACGGCATCGACCGCGACAAGCTGGCGTTCGTCATGGATCTGAAGAACAACCGGCGCGGGCGCATCAAGGAGTACACGGAGAAATTCAAGAAGGCCGTGTTCAACAAGGTGGACCCGAAGCTCGACCACAACTGGCTCTGGAACATCAAGGCCGATTGCGCATTCCCGAGCGCCACGCAGAATGAGATCAACGCGAAGGACGCGGCGAACCTCATTAAGAATGGCGTGAAGGTAGTGAGCGAAGGCGCGAACATGCCGAGCACGCTGGAAGCGACGAAGCTGTTCCTGGAGCACAAAGTGCTTTATGGACCGGCCAAGGCCGCGAACGCGGGCGGCGTGGCAACGTCAGGCCTGGAAATGGCACAGAACAGCATGCGCATCGCCTGGACACGCGAGGAAGTGGATGATCGTTTGCACAAGATCATGATCTCCATTCACAAGGAAAGCCTGGAAGCGGCCGAGAAGTACGGCACGCCCGGCAACTATGTGAACGGGGCCAATATCGCGGGCTTCCTGAAGGTCGCGAATGCCATGCTCGATCAGGGGCTGGTGTAAGCAGTTTGTAGTGAGAGAGAACAACGGCGCGGGAGGGAGCGATCCTTCCCGCGTTTTTATGTTTTGTTATGTCCAGGCGTCTTTTCGTCCGATTGCCTTGACGCTCATCTCCGGCGGGGTTGATGATGTCACTGGTAGACGCGCCAGCAGGAAAGGCGCGTCTGGCGCTGTCGCGCCGACGATACCGCCGACGGCGGATCTTAGTCGACCAATCCAAAAAGGAAGCAATCATGACAAGAACGCAATCGAAGCTCGCGACGCTGGTCGCGGCATTAGTGCTGGTGTGTCTGGTGTTGGCTCAGGCGGCGCAAGCCGACGAGGGCATGTGGACTTTCGACAATTTTCCGTCGAAAACAGTGGGGACAAAGTATGGTTTTACCCCTTCGCAGGACTGGCTTGACCACGTCCGGTTGGCGTCGCTGCGAATCGCCGGAGGGTGCTCGGCGTCGTTCATTTCTCCGCAGGGACTGGTGATGACGAATCACCACTGCGTGGTCGAGTGCCTGGAGCAGATATCGACGCCGCAGCAGAATTTTGCGGAGATCGGTCTTTCCGCGAAGATGCCTGCCGAGGAGCGGAAGTGCCCGGATTTCGAACTCGATCAACTGGTTGAGATTCGCGATGTAACCGGGGACGTGCAAGGCGCGATGACCGGCAAGACGGGCGACGAGGCCAACAAGGCCCTGCATGCCAAAGAAGCGGAACTGCAGCAAGGCTGCGGATCGGACAAGGGCGTGCGCTGCGACGTGGTTTCGCTGTACCACGGCGGGGTCTACGATCTCTACCAGTACAAACGCTACAACGACGTGCGCATAGTGTTTGCGCCGGAGTTTTCGGTGGCGCAATTCGGCGGCGATCCGGACAATTTCAATTTTCCGCGCTTCGATTTTGATATCAGCGTGCTGCGGGCGTATGAAGGGGACAAACCGGCCGTCACGAAGGACTATCTGCACTGGAGCGCAAACGGGACCAAGGACGGCGACCTGGTTTTCGTGTCCGGGAACCCCGGCGGCACTTTCCGTGAATTGACAGAGTCGCAACTGGCCTTCGAACGCGACGTCCTTTACCCAAACCGGATCCCGGAGATCGCGGAGCGGCGAGGGGAACTGGAAGCGTTCATCGGTCGCGGGCCGCAGCAGGCGCGCGAGGCGAGTGACGACTTATTTTTCCTGGAGAACGGGTTCAAGGTTTACTTTGGACGGCAGCAGGCGCTGATGGATCCGCAGTTTTTTGCTACCAAGGTGCAGGAAGAGAAAAACCTGCGCGCAGCCACCGCGGCAGATCCGAAGCTGGCTCCGTATCTCTCGGCTTGGGACGAGATCGCGAAGGTTCAGCAAGTGCGTTCCCAGCTCTTTGTGCGAAACAGTTTGTTGAACGGCCGCACCTTCCGAGCGGGTCTGCTCGGCGGCGCCGCGGTCACACTGGTGCGGGCAGCGGCCGAACGCGCCAAGCCCAACACCGAGCGCCTGCCCGGGTATACGGATCAAGCGCTGGTCAACGTGCAACAGGAGTTGTCCGCTCCCACCCCGGTTTACAAGGACCAGGAAGAACTGGATCTCGCATTGGCGTTCACCGTGATTCGGCGAGACCTGGGAACCGACGACGCATTCGTGCGGAAGATGCTGGGGAAGGAATCGCCCGAGCAACTGGCACACCGGCTGGTAAGCGGTACGCATTTGGACGATCCGAAGGTTCGGGAAGAGTTGTATAAGGGCGGCCAAAGTGCAATCGACGCATCGACCGATCCGATGATTCGCTTCGCGGCGGCGATCAACGACGAACTGCTGGCTGTACGGAAAGACTACGAAGCGCGGGTCGACGCTCCAACCAGAGCCGCCGCCGAGAAGATTGCAAAAGCGCGCTTCGCGATTTATGGGACTACTGTCGATCCGGACGCGACTTTCACACTGCGTTTGAGCTACGGATCGGTGAAAGGCTTCGAAAACGGCGAGGGCAAGTTTGTTGAGCCTTACACGAACATAGGAGGCCTGTTCGAGCGCGCGACCGGTGCTTCGCCCTACGATCTGCCGGAGAGCTGGCTGAAGGCGAAAGGGTCGCTGAATCTGTCGGTGCCCATGAATCTCTCGACTACGAACGACACCACCGGGGGCAATTCCGGTAGCCCCGTGATCGACAAGGATGCGAACGTGGTCGGCCTGCTGTTTGACGGGAACATCTTCTCGCTGGGCGGCGACTACGGCTACGACGCGGCGAAGAACCGCTCGGTGTGCGTGGACAGCCGCGCATTGCTCGAGGGAATGCGGAAGGTGTACCACATCGATCGAATCGTCGATGAGATCGAGGCGGCGCGCAAGTAGAAGAAAAATCTGGCGCGGCCTGTGACAAGACAGGCCGCATGCGGGTTGTGTGGCGGACACTCTTGTCTGCGCTGCGCCGCCCCGCGTCATCCAGAGTTGTCGTCAGAGCACCAGAAAAATAGCCCGCGGGCCGGGCCGCCTCTGCCCTTACTCTTTCGGGCTGCGGCGCCAGATCGGCAGCGTCGGATTCCAGCTATGGACTTCTTTCTGAAAGTCAAAATCTTTGCCGCCGGCTGCAACCACCAGGTGAGACTTTTCGGCGATTTCCGCGATTCTGGCCTCGAGCCGCTTGCGTAGCTCCGGAGTCGAGAACTTCTCGATGAGGGTTGACGGTAACAGGTCCCCTTGGCCTTCGCAGAGGGGGCATTTCACCTTCGCTTCCTGTTCTGCCATGATTTGAGGCTCCCAGTGCATTGCTGCACTCGATCAAAGTTTGACTACTCCCATTAGAAGCCTGAGGCGGGACGCGGACAGTGACTCTTGCCACTGGGGGTGGTGAGGCGGCTCACAGGGGCGAGTAGCAGGCGGCTAGTTTGCGGCATGTTGAGCTTGCCGTTTTGGCCAGATTTGGGCAGCTGCCGGCAGAATGCATAGATTCTTCGCTGGGCTCAGGATGACAGCATCGAGCGCTGGAGTTGGGGGAGGGAAATTGTGGGACGAAGAATTAGTCGGTGGAGAAAGCTATCAACGACTGCAGTTTTGCGGCCGCCGCGCCGGAGTCGATGGCATGGACGGCCAATGGCATCGCATCCCGCAGATGATCGGCCCGGCCGGCGGCGACCAGGGCAGCGGCGGCGTTCAGCAAAACTACGTCGCGGCGGGCGGATTTCTCGCCTCGAAGGATCTCCTGAATCAGCCTGGCGTTGAGCTGGGCATCGCCGCCGGAGATGTCATCGAGCGGGGCGCGCTCAAGGCCAAATTCCTCGGGCGTCACCTCGTAGGTGTGTACCTGCCCATCGCGCACTTCGCCGATTCTTGTCGGGCCGCTGATCGTGATTTCATCGAGGCCATCGCTGCCGTGGACGACCAGCGCGCGGTGCAGGCCTAACATGCTGAGGGCCTCGGCGAGTTTCTCCACGAGATCGGCCGAATAGACTCCGACGACCTGGCAGGTGGCGCGCGCCGGATTGGTCAGCGGCCCGAGAAGATTGAAGACGGTGCGCAGGCGCAGATCGCGGCGTACGGGCTGCACGTACTTCATGGCCGAATGCATGGCGGGTGCAAATAGAAATGCGATGCCGACCTCTTCGAGACAGGCGGCGATGCGCTCCGGAGGCAGGTTGATGTTCACACCCAGCGCCTCCATAACGTCGGCCGATCCGCATTTGGAAGTCACGCTGCGGTTGCCGTGCTTGGCGACGCGCACGCCGGCTCCGGCGACAACGAAGGCGGTGGCAGTTGAAATGTTGAACGTGCCGCTGGTATCGCCGCCGGTGCCGCAGGTATCGACGAGCGCGTCGCGGCCGGTGCCGCTGGCGTCGAGCACCTGGGTGGTGTGAAGTTCGAGCGGCGTAGCGGCGGCGCGGATGGCCTCGGCGAAGCCGACAATTTCTTCGACCGTCTCGCCTTTCATGTGCAGCGCCACCAGCAGCGCGGCGATTTGCGCGTCGGTTGCCTGGCCGGTGAGAACCTCGGTCATCACGGCGTGCGCTTCGTCGCGGGAGAGCGACTGGCGGTGGTTGGCGAGGCGATGAAGGGCGTCGAGGATCATCGGGAGTAAATGAGCGAAACAGCAATTGTAGTCAGCGGCATTCTACGTCACTTTGTTGAGTGACGTCTGTGTTTGCGCCAATCGTTCCGCCTTCTATAGAATCAAGAGTTTGCTGCACGCAGTCTGAAGCCGCAAGCAGGACCCTCCCGGGAGCGTCCACTCCGGCGGTTTGCCGAGGACGAACGACAATTTTGGAATCATTATGAAAATTCATGAGTATCAGGCAAAGGGCATTCTCAAGAAGTATGGCGTGGCCGTTCCGCGCGGCACCATGGCAACCACGCGCGAAGAGGCCGAAGCGGCGGCCAAAGCATTGTTCGACGCGGGCGCAACCGGCGTTGTAGTCAAGGCGCAGATCCATGCCGGCGGGCGCGGCAAGGGCGGCGGCGTGAAAATCGCCAAGTCGCTGGCCGAAGCCAGTGAACTTGCCGGCAAAATCCTCGGCATGACGCTGATCACGCACCAGACCGGGCCGGAGGGCCGCGTCGTCCGGCGGCTCTTGATTGAAGAGACGCTGCCGATCGAAAAAGAGCTTTATCTCGGCATTCTGGTCGACCGCGGCGAAGGCAAACCCGTTTTCATGGCATCGGCGGCGGGCGGCATGGATATTGAGCAAGTCGCCGCGGAACGTCCCGAGGCGATTCTCAAGCAGTACATCGATCCCGGCATGGAGCTGGAGCCGTTTCAGGCGCGCAAGATCGCGTTTGCGCTCGGCCTGAAAGGATCGCAACTCAGTTCGGCTGTGCAGTTCCTGTCCAGCCTCTATCGCGCATTTCTGAAGACCGATGCGTCGCTGGTCGAAATCAATCCATTTGTCAGTTGCACGGATGGGCGGCTGTTTGCGCTCGACGCCAAGCTGAATTTCGACGACAACGCGATGTTCCGGCACGCTGACCTGCACGAGCTGCGCGACATCACCGAAGAAGATCCGCTGGAAGTGGAGGCCTCGAAGTACAGCCTGAACTACATCAAGCTCGACGGCAATGTGGGATGCATGGTGAATGGCGCGGGGTTGGCGATGGCGACCATGGACATCATCAAGTACGCGGGCGGCATGCCGGCCAATTTTCTGGACGTGGGCGGCAGCGCGAGCGCTGACCAGGTGTCACACGCGTTCGAAATTCTGCTGAGCGACAAGAGCGTGCGCGCCGTTCTGATCAACATTTTTGGCGGGATTCTGCGCGTGGATATGCTGGCCACCGGGGTAGTTGAGGCGGCGAAGAAAACCAACATTCAACTGCCGGTGGTGTTGCGGCTGGAAGGCACCAATGTTCAGGAGGGCAAGAAAATTTTGCAGGAATCTGGCCTGAATTTTGTGGTTGCCGAGACCATGAAAGACGCTGCCGATAAAGTGGTGGCGGCAGCGAAGGGCGCGTAACAGGCGACGGGCGCGGGCAAGGTGCCCGCGCGACCGCCGGCGGGGCGCCGGCGCTACGCGAATAGCGAACGACGAACAGCGAATAGCAGACTTTTGAAAGAGAGCAATTATGGCAATCCTGGCTGATAAAAGAACTCGATTGATCGTGCAAGGCTTGACTGGGCGCGAAGGCACCTTCCACGCAAAAGCATGCGCCGCATATGGGACGCAGATTGTTGGCGGCGTCACTCCGGGCAAGGGCGGCACTACGCACGAAGGCTGGCCTATTTTTAACACCGTGCAGGAAGCGGCAGACAAGACCGGCGCGAACGCCACGGTGATTTTCGTTCCGCCGCCCTATGCGGCCGACGCGATCATGGAAGCGGCCGACGCGGAAATCGAACTCATCGTCTGCATCACCGAGGGTATCCCGACGCTCGATATGGTGCGTGCGTGGGAGTTTCTGCAGAATCGGCGCTCGCGGCTCATTGGGCCGAATTGCCCGGGGATCATCTCTCCCGGCAAATGCAAGATCGGCATCATGCCGGCGCATATTCACAAGGAAGGCAGCGTCGGCATCGTCTCGCGCTCGGGGACGCTGACGTACGAGGCGGTGCATCAGCTCACGCAGCGCGGCATTGGGCAATCGACCGCGATCGGCATCGGCGGCGACCCGATCATCGGGACGAATTTCGTGGATGCGCTCGACCTGTTTAACCGCGATCCGCAGACCGAAGCGGTCGTCATGATCGGCGAAATCGGCGGCAACGCCGAGGAAACGGCGGCGGAGTTCATCAAGACGCACATGAAGAAGCCCGTTGTGGGGTTCATCGCCGGGCAGACGGCGCCTCCGGGACGGCGCATGGGCCACGCGGGCGCGATCATTTCCGGCGGCAAAGGGACGGCGGCCGAGAAGATTGCGGCCATGGAGAAAGCTGGATTGAAAGTTGCGAAGTCGCCGGCCGATATTGGCGAAACTCTGGCCTCTGTGCTGGGAGTGAAGGTGTAGAGACGGGGGCTTGCCCCGTCTATGCGGCATGCCGCGAGTCATCAAAGCAGACGCAGTTACCCGCGTCTCCGCCTCATAAGGGCCACAACTGAGAACTGGCAACTGGGAACTGACAACTGATCTTATGAAAACATTGCAACGCACTCTCACTATCGTCAAGCCCGACGCGGTCAAGAAGAACGCGGTCGGAGACATCATCGAGCAGTTCGAAAAGAACGGCTTTCACATCCTGGCTATGAAGATGCTCGAAATCTCGCAGCATCAGGCGGAGCAGTTTTATGCTGTGCACGCGAGCCGGCCATTTTATGTATCGCTCACCAAATTCATGTCGAGCGGGCCGATAGTGGTGCTGGCGCTGGAAAAAGAGAACGCCATCGCCGACCTGCGCAAGCTGATGGGTTCGACCAACCCGGCCACCGCCGAAGAGGGAACCATCCGCAAGAAGTGGGCAACGAACATTGAGCACAATGCGATCCACGGGTCGGACGCAGAAGACACGGCGCGCTTTGAGTTGAGCTTCTTTTTCGCGGGCTACGAGCTGACGCGGTAAAGGCCTGCGAGCATCGAGCCACGAGGTGTGAGCAATTTCAAAGGTAGAGACGCGGCTTTACGCGTCTCTTTTTCGTGCCGCGACACCGGAAAGTGAGGACTCCAATGCCTCTTGTTCAGGTCACCATGCTGCAGGGCCGGACGGCCGATCAGAAGCGCAAAATTGCCACGCGGATAACCGATGCGATGGTGGAAGAAGCTGGCGCGCGGCGCGAAGCCATCGTCGTGACGTTTGTGGAAGTATCGAAAGAAAGCTACGCTTCCGGCGGCGTGTTGATGGCCGACAAGCAAACGTAACAGTTTCAGTCTCGGTACGACGGCCGCAGCTCTACTCCGGCAATTTACGCGGGCGGGGCGCCCGTGCCACACTAGCCCAGCGGCTCGAACAAATGTCCTTCGGTGCGGTCGGCGACCTTGGGCAGATCCTTTTTCGCCATCTGCATGAAGTGCGGTGCGGCGCGGTGCGCTTCGAGCGCGGCGTCATCTTTGTATTGCTCGTAGATGAAGAACCGGCGCGGGTCGGTCTTGTGCTTGTGCACCTGATACATCAGGCAGCCCGGCTCTTTACGCGATTCGTCGGAAAGTTTTACGAAGATTGCGGCTACTTCGGACTCGCGTCCAATCTTTGCCATCCAGGTTACCGCCAACACTACCATCCGTCGCTCCGTGCGGGACGCGGCGCGTCCCGTCGTTTCTAAGGTGTTTGCCTGAGCCGCGGCGAGCCGCGTCTCTACCCTTTCATTTCTTCTGCCGCCGACGGGCTCTTCAAGCCCAGTTCATTGACGAAGCTCGATACCAGAATCGTTTGCTCGCGATCCGGGCCCGTTGAAATCATCCCTACTCTCGCCCCTGTTTCTTTTTCGATAAACGCCAGGTATTCGCGGGCGGCCCTGGGCAATGCGTCAAAAGTTCGAATGCTCTGCGTTGGAGTTGCCCAGCCGGGCATCTTGCGGTAGATGCATTCGATCTTTTCATAGCCGCACGCCTGGGCCGGTATTTCGTCCGCCACCTTGCCGTCGATTTTGTATCCCACGCAAACGGGAATCTCCGTAAGGTGGTCGAGCACGTCGAGCTTGGTGACGACCAGCCAGGAGATTCCGTTAATCATGCCAGCGTAGCGGAGAAGTGGCAAATCGATCCAGCCGGTGCGGCGCGGGCGTCCGGTGACGGCGCCATACTCATTGCCGCGCTTGCGCAAATCCTCGCCCTGCGCGTCATTGAGTTCGGAGGGAAATGGGCCGCCGCCGACACGCGTGCAATAGGCCTTCGTGATGCCGATCACGGTGTCAATCGAGGTCGGCGGTACGCCGGTTCCGGTGACGGCGCCTCCGGAGGTAGCGCTGGAGGAAGTCACGAAGGGATACGTTCCGTGATCGATGTCGAGCATCGTGCCCTGCGCGCCCTCGAAGACGATGGACTTGCCCTCCGCGAGAGCGCGGTTCAGCAGAAGCGCTGTATCGCGCACGAAGGGAGCGATCTGGTCGGCGGCGGCCGAATATTCCTTAAACATTTTGTCAGCATCGAGCGGATCCGAATTGAAGAGCGCGTGGCCGATCATGTTCTTTTCGCGGCAGGCGTTTTCGATGTGTGTGCGCAGCAAGCTCCTGTCAAGCAGGTCGGCGACGCGCAGCCCGCGCCGGCCCATTTTGTCTTCGTACGCGGGGCCGATCCCGCGGGAGGTTGTGCCGATCTTTACGCGCCCGGGCGCATTTTCCGAGCCCAGTTCCATCATGCGGTGATAGGGAAGAATCACTTGTGCGCGATTGGAAATGAAAAGATTGCCGTCGACTTTCACGCCGGCCGCGCGCAGCGACGCGACTTCCTTCAGAAACGCCAGCGGATCGAGCACAACTCCATTGCCGATGATGCTGGTGCACTCCGGGCGGAGAATGCCGCCGGGCACGAGTTGGAGAATAAACTTCTTGCCGTTGATGATGACGGTGTGTCCGGCATTGTGGCCGCCGGCATAGCGCGCCACGACCTCGAAGGTCTGGGTGAGGACGTCGACAATCTTGCCCTTGCCCTCGTCGCCCCACTGGGCGCCGACAATAACAGCAGTTCTGCCTCGCTTCAATTCATGCTCCGACTGGAATTCGCGCGGCTGCGAGCCGCCCCCGGGGATCGCACACAGGTTGCGCCGCGGATCGACTGAGAGGCTGATGGAATTCCGGCGGAGCGTGGTGTGTACAGTTCAGCATACCGAATCTGCTTGTGGAGGGGCAAACGCGGAAGAGGCAGGCCGGTGGTTTGTGATGAGTGTTGGTGGTTAGAAGGCAAGTCCTGCATCCTGCCGCAAAATCCTGCGTTTGATCTTGTATTCTGAATAGGTGCCGGAACTGCCTGAGGTCGAAACGATTGTGCGCGGACTCGAGCGGCGAGTTGCCGGGGACATAATCGAATCGGTGTGGATTGGGTCGCGGAAGCAGCCGCTGAAGTCGCCCGCGGCTGCGATTGCCAGGACGCTTGAGGGAAAACGGATTGAGCGCGTGCATCGGGCGGGGAAGCACATTGTTTTCGAGCTGGAGTCTGGTGTACCGCCCAAACGCGGCCGAACTGTAAAGAAGAATGGCAAGGCTCAGTGGGTTGTTCATCTTGGGATGACCGGGCGCATGGTGGTTTCTGAGCCTGCGGCGGAGATTGCCAAGCATACGCATCTGATTGCCAACCTTGCTTCGGGGCGCGAACTACGCTTTGTCGATCCCCGGATGTTTGGCAAGCTCAGCGTGCACTCGGCCGGATTCGATCCGGGCGGAGTCGAGCCGCTCGAAGTAAGCGCAGAACAGTTCGTCGCGTTATTTCGCGGGCGCAAGACGCCGATCAAGAGCGCGCTGCTGAACCAGAAGCTGGTGCGCGGGGTGGGCAACATCTATGCGGATGAATCTCTGTTTCGGGCGGGAATTCGTCCGCGGCGGCGGGCCGCGGTCATTACGCTGCAGGAACTGGCCAAACTCTATCGTTCGGTTCAGGAAGTATTGCGTGAGGCCATCGCACTCGGAGGGTCTTCGATCTCCGACTACGTGGACGCGGATGGGGAGGAAGGGTTCTTCCAGCTCGAACACCGTGTCTATGGCCGCGAAGGCGAGCCCTGCCGGACGTGCGGGACCGCGATCCGGCGAGTGGCGCTGGTGGGGCGCAGCAGTCATTACTGCCCGCGATGTCAGAAATAAGCCTGCCACATTTATATTGAACGCTGACAAACAGTCGGGCTGAGGTGAGTCGCTATCATGAAAAACTTCGCAATTGGCGTAGACCTGGGCGGCACGAATCTGCGGATTGCCGCCGTGGACGATCAGGGCACACTGGTCGAGAAAGTAACGCTTGGCACCAAGGTTTCTCTCGGACGCGACCATGTCCTTGACGACATGTGCGCGGCCATTCAGCAACTGCTCGACAAGTACAGGAATTCGGCAACGGTGGTCGGGATCGGCATCGGCGTGCCCGGAATTATCGACATGCAGAGCGGCCTGCTGCGCGAGTCGCCGAATCTGCCGGGGTGGGCAGACTATCCGGTGCGCGCCGAGATCGAGCAGCGCTTGAAGACGATGGTGATTCTGGAGAACGACGCCAACGTTGCCGCGCTCGGAGAAAAATGGCTGGGAGCAGCCAGGGATTTCGAAGATATGGCCATGCTGACGCTGGGCACGGGCGTGGGCGGCGGACTGGTTTTGCGCGGAGCGATCTGGCACGGCATGAACGGAATGGCGGGTGAGTTCGGGCACACGAATGTCGAGCCGGAAGGCCATCCCTGCAAATGCGGCAATCGGGGATGCCTGGAGCAGTACGCATCTGCCACTGCGATCGTGCGGATGGCGCGGGAAGCGATCGCGGCGAACCCGGGGTCATCGCTGGCGCGGGCAGCCCATGAAGACGCGGAGTTCAGCGCGAAATCAATCTACAACCTCGCGATCCAGGGCGACGAAGACGCGCGAAAACTTTTCCGGCGCGTGGGCTGGGCGTTGGGCATTGTGCTTTCGGCGATGGTGAATTCGCTGAACCTGCCTATTTACGTGATCGGCGGCGGAGTTTCGAGCGCGTGGGAGGCGTTTTCGCCTTCGATCTTCGCAGAGCTGCGCTGGCGCTCGATGGTGTATGCGGCAACAGCACCGCCGGATCCGCTTGCGGCCAACTGTGGCGCTTCTGCGCTTGTGGAGCCTGGAAAGGGACGCAAAACCATCGTCACACGAGCCCTGCTGGCAAGCGACGCGGGATTGTATGGCGCGGCGCGGCTGCCGATGATTCCGGAAAAATATCGATAGCGCAGTTTGACGGCGAGCCTCAATTCCCTTCCTTTCGCCATCAGAAGAGGCTGGCCGCAAGTCGCGCACAGGCGCATACTCTCCCCGATGGAGGCGTTATGGCGAGCGGAGATGCTGGGCATGCACGACCCGAGGACCACGACCCGAACTGGCTCACGACCATTGCGTCGTTATTAGTAGGCAGCGGATTCTTTGCCCTGTGGTTCTGGTTGCTGCCGTCGTGGCTTGGCTTCGAGGTTGATACGGTGAGCACCGCATCGTGGCGGTTTTCGTTGAGATGGATTGCCGCGGCGCCGTCCGTACTTGGCTTCTCCGCCGCAATGCGGTGCGTGTGGGACTTCGGGCGCACCGGGCACGGGACGCCCGCGCCGTTTGCCCCGCCGCAGCGACTGGTGGTGACCGGGTTCTATCGGTACGTGCGGAATCCCATGTACGTCGGCTTCTTTGCGGGATGGATCGGGCTGTGGATTGTGTTCGGGCGGGCGAACTGGTGGGCGATTGTAATCGCCACAGCGGTTGTGTTGGGAGTCAATCTGTTTGTTCACTTTTATGAGGAGCCGACGCTCCGCCGGATGTTTGGCGCCGACTACGAAGAGTATTGCCGCAACGTGCGCCGGTGGATGCCACGGCTTCATGCGTGGTAGAGATGAGAGTGTAGCGCCGGCACCTTGCCGGCGGTTCCGAGGGCGGCTCGCCCTCGACCTTTGATTGACGCCGGGAAGATCGTGTAGGCACGGTGCTTCTAGCTGCGTGGCGGGCGAGGGCGCCCGCCGGACCGCCGGCGGGGCGCCGGCGCTACGGTCGAGGTCTTCGTCGAGGGCCTGGTCGAGAGTTTGAGCGCGGCTTTGGCTGGTTTTGATCCGGACCGTTGCGATCCGGTCGCGGCTGCTTTCAGTTTAGAAACTTCTTCCAGCGTGAGACTGCGAAACTCTCCGGGCGGTACGTCGAGTGACAACGGGCCATATCGCACGCGGCGAATTTTCTCCACGTGGTGGCCGACTTCCTCGAACATTTTGCGGACCTGGCGGTTGCGGCCTTCGATGATGGTCACTTCGAGCCAGGGATTGTCGCCTTCTTTGATCAGCTTGATCTGCGCGGGCGCCGTACGGACGCGACGGCCTCCTTTTTCGGCGATGGAAATACCAAGGCGGAGTTTATCGAGCTTCGCTTCATCGGGCTGCTTGGCAACTTTCACGACATAAGTTTTCGCTACGTGCGATGCGGCTTTCATCAGGGCGTTGGCGAGCGCGCCGTCGTTGGTCAACAGCAGCAATCCTTCGCTGGCCCAATCGAGGCGGCCAACCGGATAGACGCGTCCCTTGATCCCCTGCACGAGGTCCATCACGGTGGGACGATGTTCGGGATCGCTGACGGTGGTGACGTAGCCTTTTGGCTTGTTCAGCACGTAGTACGAGAACCTTTCCGGTGCGCGGAGAAGCTTGCCATCCACGCGAACATGGTCATGCTCAGGATCGGCTTTGGCCCCGAGTTCAGTAATGGGCTGGCCGTTGACCTGCACGCGGCCGGCGGTTATCAATTCTTCGGCCTTGCGGCGCGAGGCAACACCGGCCGCGGCGATGATTTTCTGAAGGCGCTCGGCGGGCATCGCTACTCCTGCTTGCCGCCGGCGGGAGCCCCGGCGTGCTCGGCGAATTCGGATGGCTCCGCAGGTTCGGATGGTTCCTCCGCGCTCGGCTCGCCGCTGTCGAGCGAATCCACCGCCAACTCGGTGTTCGACAGCCGAACATCTGGAGATACTTCGGCGGGCGCTCCTTCGCCCGCCAACAGGTCGCCTTGGAACGATTCCGCCAGCAGCTTCTCGAATTCTTCCATGCTGGGGAGTTCGTGAATATCCTTGAGTCCGAAGCGGAGCAGGAACTCTTTGCTGGTTTTGTAGAGAATCGGACGGCCGATGACGGCTTTGCGCCCAGCGGTTGTAATCAGCTTGCGATCGAGCAGCGTTGCGATTACGCCGCCGGCATCGACTCCCCGGATTTCGCTGATTTCCGGCACGGTGACGGGCTGCTTGTACGCGATGACGGCGAGCGTTTCAAGCGCGGGCAGCGAGAGCCGGAAAGGCGCCTTGAGGCTCTTGGCGAAGGCACGCACCACGTCATGCTGTTCCGGCTTGGTCGACATGCGGTAGCCGCCGGCTACCTGGCGGATTTCAATACCGTGCGCGGCTGCAGAATAGTCGGCGACGAGTTCTTCGATGGCGGCGCGGACGCGCGAGCGGATTTCGGCAGGCTCAATCTCAGGGGACCCGGCAACAACGGAATCCTTGACGAGCGGAATAATCTGGTCGAGCGAGATAGGAATCTCGGCCGCGTAAATGATGGCTTCGAGTTGGGGCTTAAGGGGCATAATCGTCGTTAGTCGTTCGTCGTCGGTCGTTCGGGTTCATCCTGGATCGCCGCCGTGTTTTGCTAACGACTAGCGACCAACGACCGGCAACCGATTTACTTCCAATCGTCTCGCACCGCGGCCTGCTCTGTCATCACCTGTTCGAAGTGCGAGTGTTTGCGGACCAGGACCTCGCCGAAAACGTGATCTTGCCGCACCTGGATTGCCTGCAACCGGACGAGTTCGAGCAAGGCGAGAAACATGCACACCAGCGCCGGCCGCGACCCCATGTTCCGGAGCATCTGCTTCAGGCGAATTGGGCGCTCTTCAAGCGACAGGCGGCGGTGCAAATACTGGATCATCTGGCCAACCGTGATCGTTTCTTCATCCACTTCCAGGACGGGGCGCGAGCGGGCGCGGTCAAGAATCTGCTGGAAGGTTTTGACCAGATCGATGACATCGGCGGCGATTTCCGGCTCTGTGCCTTCGGCGTCGATGAAATCGCGGATCGCGGGATTGGTCAGAACTGCATCTTCGATCTGCTGCTTCTGCAGAAGCATTTGCGCGGCGGACTTGAATTTTTCGTGCTCCAGCAGGCGATTGACAAGCTCGTTGCGCGGATCTTCCACGGCGTCGGCAGGCGCGAGCGGGTCGCGCGGCAGCAGCATTTTCGACTTGATATGAATCAGCACCGCCGCCATGTAGATGAATTCGGAAGCGACGTTGACGTCGAACTGGCGGATGCGCTCGACATAGGCGAGGTACTGCGCGGTGATCTTCGCGATGGGGATGTCGTAGATGTCGATATCTTGCTTGCGGATGAGATCGAGCAGCAGGTCGAGCGGACCTTCGTAGATTTCGCCGAGTGCGATAGAAAAGGGAAAATCGTTTTCTTTTTGAGCAGGCTTCGGCGGTGGCGTCGCGACCAGAACCGGCCCGGGCGGAACATGTTCCGCCGCAATCTGCCCGATGGGCGCGGGTTTGGATACATCCGTCACTTCGCGGAATCCTTGGGCGGCTCGTAGTTGAGTGAGATATTCATGGCATCGCGTACTTCGTTCATGGTGGCGCCCGCCACATCGCGGGCGCGAGCCGAGCCGGCTTCCAGAATATCCCAGGCGAGGCGCGGATTGTCCTCGTATTTTTTCCGGCGCTCCTGCATCGGGTTGAGGATCTTGACGATGGCGTCGGCCACCCAGCCTTTGCACTCGATACAGCCAATCCCCGCCGAGCGGCAGCCCTCGCTGACTCTGGCAAGCGTTTCCTTGCTGCTGAATATTTTGTGCAGATCGCCAACCGGGCAGACATCGGGATTGCCGGGATCGGTGCGGCGGATGCGCGCCGGATCGGTGACCATCGTCTTCAGCTTCTGGCGAACGACAGGCTCGGGGTCGGTGAGCATGACGGCGTTGCCGTACGACTTCGACATTTTGCGGCCGTTGGTACCGGGCAGGCGTGGCGCGGGCGTGAGGAGAGACTTGGGTTCGGGGAAGACGTGAAACCAGTGTTGCAGTTCCTGCGTCGTCATCCCGGCAGGCACCGGCCGTCCCGCAACTCCTTTTTTCGGATAGAACTGGTTGAATCTCCGCGCGATCTCGCGGGTCAGTTCGACGTGCGCGACCTGATCTTCGCCGACCGGGACGACATCGGCTTTGTAGATAAGAATGTCGGCCGATTGCAGCACGGGATAGCCGAGGAATCCGTAGGTGCCCAGATCCTTTTCCTTGATGTTTTCTTTCTGCTCCTTATAAGTGGGCACGCGCTCCAGCCAGCCGAGGGGCGTGATCATCGAAAGCAGCAGGTGCAGTTCGGCGTGCGCGGGCACGTGCGACTGGATGAACATGACGCATTTCTCCGGATCGAGCCCGGCGGCCAGCCAATCGAGCAGCACGTCAAGCGAGTTTTCTTTGATGCGCGAAGTGTCGGCGTAGTCGGTGGTCAGGGCATGCCAGTCGGCGATGAAAAAGAAGCAGTCATATTCCTCCTGCATGCGAACCCAGTTTTCGAGCGCGCCCACGTAGTTGCCGAGATGGAGCTTGCCGGTCGAGCGCATGCCGCTCAACACGCGTTTTTTGGTGGAAGAAGTTGTCATTCAGAATTTGCCCAGCATGGCGAACCCTGATTCTAACAAACGAGCCGCGAGCTTCGGGCTACGAGCCGCGAGCAGGCAGCCAAACATAGGGTGATCGGGGCCTCTCGGGGCGATCTATGCCTACCGGCTTGCTCGAAACTCGTAGCTCGTGGCTGGTTTATTGTCCGGCGCGGATCGGAGAGACCATCAACTGGCCGGGAACCCGTTTCTTGCTATCGTTCTTATCGTGTTGATAGACGAGCGAGAGCGCGCCATCCGCCGCGGTAGTCGCGCCGGCAAGTTCGGCCGCCAGTCCCTGATAGGAGCGGCTGACGTCGTGATTCCCCATCATGGCGACGGGGCTTCCTTTGTCGATTGCGGGCCCAATGAGTTGGAAATTGTTGGGCACTTTCCAGAGCACCTGGCAGTTCGTGGCTTTTTCGACGTCCTCGTCGGTAAAGCCGGGGATTTTCTTGTAGCGGTTGAGCACCAGGCGCAGACGATCGCGGCCCGCTCCCTCCACCAGAAACTGGTGGACGCGGCCCGCGCTCCAGAGCGAAACCACGTCGGTTTGCGCCACCAGCAGCACGGCGTTGGAGAGGTCGCAGATCATTTGCATAGTGCCGTCGAGGCGGCCCGAGCAATCCGCCACCACAAAGTGATACTGGCCGACCAGCAGATCGAACAGGCGAGCGAGTTCCGACGCGGTTGGGATGGTGCCGTGGGGCAACTGAGCGCCGGCCAGCACATGAAGGCCGTTACGATAGGGCGTCATCAAGCCATCGAGCAGCGAGACGTCCATGCGATGCAGGTTCTGCAGCGCGTCGACAATCGTGAACTGCGGGCGAAGGTTCAGTTGCAGGGAAGCGTGCCCGATAGGGGCGAAATCCACCAAAACCACGCGTCCGTGCGCTTCCTGCAGCGCGACGGCCGTATTGACCGCGGCCGTGGTGGCCCCGGCCCCGCCTTTGGCGTTGATAAAAGTGAACACCCGGGCTTTGCTGGAACTGCGCTGGGCGCGGCTCAACGATGCGGTGAAGCGTGTAAAGGCTTCGATCAGCGCCTCGTGGCTGGCGGCGCGGTCCACAAATTCGCACGCGCCGGCCCGCATGGCGGAGACGATGATGGTGGGCTGCAGCATTTCGCCCAAGGCAAAAATCGTGATGTCGGGAAGTGCAGAGTGAATCACTTCGATGGCGTGCACGGCTCGCTGCGCGTTCCTCGGATCGATATCCACGATCACGATCTCGGCACGCTGGTCCTGTAGTTGGCGGAATACCGCATCGCTCGGTCCGTGAGGAAAGCCCACCTGGTTCAGAACTGCGCGGGCCATGTGCGTGCTTTCCACGCGCGTATTGAGGATGACGGATTGCTCGCGATCCTCGGCCAGGATGGCGACGGCGATGCCCTGCATGAGTCGGTTCTCGGTGTTCAAAGTCATGCTACGAGCTTCCTGCGCTCTGGCCAAGTGACCATCGTAATAGAAAGAGCCTCAATTGAAACGGCAGGTTGGCTGCTGGTTTCAGGATTCTGAAACGTCGGCAGACTGCTGGGTGTCTCGATTGTAAGACAGAACGTCGCGATTGGGAAGATCGGCCAAAAGCATTAGGCCGGGTTTCTACGAGAGCGAAAAACCGTTGAGGCTGCGCCGTTCAGCGGGGAAGAGGGCGCGCGCCTTCCGCAGCGGCCGCCGAAATGCGCATAAATTGCGAGATGAGCTCGCCTTGATCGGCGGGCAGGTATTCGTAGGAATCCAGGCGCACGGCAAACCCGCTTCGTTGGCCGCCCTGGGGAGGCGCGATCCGCAAAACGCGTCCGCAGCAGCGCACGGGCATGCTGTCCTGTAACGTAATTTCGGAGGGCATGGTAAACGTCAATTCAACGATTGCGCCCTCTGGCAGGTTCGCCTCGGAATAGAAGAAAATTCCGCGGGCACTCACATCCTGGGTAAAGCCAGCCGCCGTACGTCCTTCGAAGCGGACGGCCAGCGGCAGATGCAGCTCGAAGCGCTGGGCGGCGCGGCGTTCCATGCGATTTGAATCCGGATTCATCATCATTCCAGCTTCGTTGGGCAGCCGCAAAAAGACCTACGCTTCACTCTACCCCGGAACGGACCGCCCGGGAAGTTGCAAGTCGGTGACGTGGCAGGCCTGTGGAAAACTGCCTCTAAAGTAAACAAGACGTTATCGGAGGAGGTATGAATCACAGCCGTCCTCGTTCACGGCACGACGGTCAGCGAGGTTGCTCGCATGCGAAAGATGTGCCAAGGTTGATGGGAGTGACCCGCACGCCGAACTTCACGATAGAGGCACCCGAGGCAGGGACCACGCGCTCAAGATGGGCCACCACCCTGCGCGCACTGCGGCACCGGAATTTCCAGCTTTTCTTCGGCGGACAGCTCATTTCTCTGATCGGCACCTGGATGCAGACGGTCGCGCAATCATGGCTGGTTTATCGCCTGACCGGATCGGCATTGCTGCTGGGCGCGGTCGGCTTCTCGAGCCAGATTCCGGTATTCCTGACCGCGCCGATTGGCGGCACAACGGCCGACCGCGTGAACCGGCGGCACCTGGTGATTGCAACCCAGATCGCCTCCATGCTTCTGGCCGGAATTCTGGCTTGGCTGACGCTGAGCGGCCGGGTCCACGTTTGGCACATTTTTGTACTGGCCGCAATGCTCGGCATCGTTAATGCCTTCGACATTCCCGGGCGGCAATCGTTTCTCGTGGACATGGTGGGCAAAGAAGACCTGATGAATGCGATCGCGCTGAATTCCTCCATGTTCAACGGGGCGCGCATCATCGGGCCGGCCGTGGCCGGAATTCTGGTCGCGAGGATCGGCGAGGGTTGGTGCTTCGCGGCGAATTCCATCAGCTATATCGCGGTCATCACCGGGCTGCTTTTGATGAAAGTGCATTGCCCGCGGCGGACCAGCGGAAGCTCGCCGCTCGCGGACATCGTCGAAGGATTCCGCTGGGTCAGCCAGACCAATATCATCCGCGCGCTGCTGTTGCTGCTGGGGCTGATAAGCCTGGTCGGGATGCCGTACACGGTGCTGATGCCCGTGTTCGCCGAGAAGATTCTGCATGGCGGAGCGCGCGAACTGGGCATCCTGATGGGCGCTACCGGGGTGGGCGCCCTGTTCGGAGCGCTGACTCTGGCTACAAAAACGGGCGTGAAGGGCTTAGGACGCTGGGTAGCGCTTAGCTGCGGCGCCTTCGGGGTCAGCCTCTTCCTGTTTTCGTTTTCACGGTGGTTCTGGGTGTCAGTGGCGATGCTGTTACCGTGCGGCTATTCGATGATGCTGCAGATGGCGTGCTCGAATACGCTGATCCAGACCATGGTGCCCGACCAACTGCGCGGGAGAGTGATGGCGGTTTACTCCATGATGTTCATGGGGATGGCGCCTTTTGGAGCCTTGTTTGGCGGAGCGCTGGCGCACCGCATGGGCGCACCGATCACGGTAGCAAGCGGCGGAATCGCCTGTGTGCTGGGAGCAATCTGGTTCTGGCGAGCGCTGCCGGACATGCGGGTCGAGGCGCGGCGGCTGATCGTGGCCCAAGGTTTAGCCGGCGGCGAACCTGCCCAAGAATTGAACGCGCAGCCGGTAGAGGAGTGACTTAAAAAATAGCGCCGGCGGTTGCGCCGGCGCCTAACTGCGCGTTTACACCAACTCCTGCGAGACCGCAGCGTCCTGCTCCAGATCCTGCTTCTCTGGGCCTGCAGCCAGCGCTGCCACTCCGTACTCGTAGCCTTTGTCGAAGGCCTTCAGGTTCAGCTCGCGGAAGCTCGCCGGGACCGAGTCGGCCACGGCTTTGCGCACGGCGTCGACTTCGAGCAGGCGCGTGACGGCGGTGAAAAATCCGACCATGACTATGTTCAGCACCATGCGCTTGCCGAGTTCTTCGGCAATGCGTGTGGCGGGCACGCTAAAAATACGCGCGTACTTGCTCACGTCCGAAACGCGCACCAGGTCGCGCTCGATCAGAAGCATGCCACCGTCTTTCAATTCAGGTCTGAACTTCACATAGGCTTCCTGAGACATCACGACCATAATGTCCGGCTGCGTGACGTAGGGATAGAGCACAGGCGTATCGGAGAGGATAAGCTGGGCGCTGCAGGCCCCGCCGCGCGCTTCCGGACCGAAGTTCTGGGTCATGGTCGCGTACTGGCCCTGGTGAATGGAGCAGGCCTTGCCGAGCACGATGGCCGCCAGAATGACGCCCTGGCCCCCGAATCCCGCAACACGAATCTCAGTTAGTGGCATGAATCCTCCTCGCAACCGCCATCGGCACTGCAGGCAAGTCCTTGTTCTTCGTCGTAGTCCACGTATTTGTCGCCCAGCGTTTCGTGCATCTGAGCCTTGAGCAGCGAGCCGTAGTCCGGACGATCGCGGTCGACGAACTTGCCGACAATGATTTCGCCATTCAGCGTAAGTCCGACTTCGCCGGTGGGACAGCCGTGCTTGGTTTTGCTTTTTTCCTTGTAGTACTTCATAGTGTCGAGCCCGTCGCCCATCTTGTTGCGGCGCTGGTAGAGCGTCGGACACGGCGAAATCACTTCGATGAAGCTGAATCCCTTCTTGTTGAAGGCTTCCTGGATGGACCGCGACAGTTGGCGGACGTGGAAGGTGGTCCAGCGCGCGACGTAGACCGCGCCCGCGGCCTCGACCAGATGCGGCAGATTGAATGCCGGCTCGAAGGTCCCGTAGGGCGAAGTGGATGTAGTCGCGTGGCCGGGGGTAGTTGGAGCCGTCTGGCCTCCCGTCATCGCATAGATAAGGTTGTTGACGCAGATCACCTTGAGATCGATGTTGCGGCGCGCGGCGTGAATCAGATGATTGCCGCCGATGGCAGAAAGGTCGCCGTCGCCCGAGTAAACCACGACATTGAGGTTGGGATTGGCAAGCTTCAATCCGGTGGCAAACGGAATCGCGCGCCCGTGCGTGGTGTGGAACGAGTCAAGCTTCACGTATCCAGCCACGCGGCCCGTGCAGCCGATGCCGGAGACCAGCGCCAGACTCTTCAGGTCGATCTTGGATTCGATCAACGCCTCGGCAAAGCAGTTGACGGTTGTGCCGATGCCGCATCCCGGACACCAGATGTGCGGCATGCGGTCGGAGCGCAGAAACGGTTCTACCGGGTTGCCCGGGTCGACACCGACGGAAGTGGGATTCACGAGCAAGCTCATCGGACTGCCTCCTGGATCACGGCGAGAATGTCTTCGGGGTTATGCACGCTGCCTCCGGCGTGCGGAACGAGAATGGTTTTGGCTTTTCCCTCGGCGGCGCGCTGTACTTCCCGCGCCATCTGCCCCATGTTCAGTTCGGGCACGACGAACGCCTTGGTATGTGCAGCCAGTTCGCGAATCTTGAAGTCCGGAAAGGGCCACGCCGTAATCAGACGGAGCTTGCCAACTTTCAACCCTTTCGCCCTGGCCAGATCAATAGCCCGCTGAGCGACTCGCGAGGTGATGCCGTAGGACACCACGATCACATCGGCATCCTTGGTCGAATCTTCTTCGTAGATCGTGATGCGTTCGACGTTGTTGCGAATCTTGTCCATCAGCCGCGTCACCAGCTTCTTCTGCATCGGCGGCGTCATGTTCGGATAGCCGCGATCGTCGTGGGTAAGGCCGGTTACGTGGAACTTGTAGCCTTCGCCCGCGTGCACCATCTCCGGAACCATGTTGCCGTTTGTACCGTAAGGCAGGAAGCCTTCGGTCGGCTTCTTGGTGTTATTGCGCGGCACAACTTCGATCTGGTCCGCCGGCGGAATCACAACCTTCTCCGTCATGTGCCCGACCACTTCGTCCATCATGAACATGACCGGCACACGATATTCTTCGGCCAGATTGAATGCCTTCACCGTCAGATCGAAGCATTCCTGCGGCGAGTTCGGGCACAGCGCGATGATTTCGTAATCGCCGTGCGATCCCCACTTCGCCTGCATCATGTCGCCCTGCGCCGGAAGCGTAGGCAGCCCGGTCGATGGTCCGCCGCGCTGTACATCGACAAACACGCAGGGCGTTTCCGTCATCGCCGCGTAGCCGATGTGCTCCATCATGAGCGAGAAACCCGGCCCGGACGTTACCGTGAACGCCTTGGCCCCGCCCCAAACTGCGCCCTGTAACGTGATCGAGGCCGCCAGTTCGTCTTCCATCTGAATGAAGCATCCGCCGACCACCGGCACCCGCTGTGCGAAGCGCTCCACCACTTCGGTGGAGGGCGTAATCGGATAGCCGGAGGCAAAGCGCGCGCCAGCTGCGAGCGCGCCTTCGCAACATGCGTGGTCGCCGTCGAGAAAATGAGTGCCAGTTAGTACCCCGCGCGGATCAGCCTTCATGATTGCACCTCTTGTGCCGGTTGCGCCGGTTTTGCCGCCTGTGCCGGTTTTGCCGCGGGCTTCTCGGCCTTGGGCTGCTCGGTTTTGTGCCCGTAGATGGCGAAGTCCGGACAGTACATGCCGCAAAGATCGCAGCCGCTGCACTTGTCCGGCGCCACGACATGTGGCGGATGATAGCCTTTGGAATTAAACGCCGAGGACAGTGCCAGCACTTTGGTAGGACAGAACTCTACGCAGAAGCCGCAAGCCTTGCATCGCTCGACAACGATGGAAACGCGCCCTTTCGCCACGAATACCCCCAGGAACGGGGGCGTCATGACCCCCGAAGGTTCGAGAAACATTATGGATTTTCCATGTACCAGTGCGGTGTGATGCGGGTCACGTACGCTTGTGAGGCAGGCTACACGGGGGGTGCATGCGCGGTGTCATCCCCGGGGCGATTCGACGGATCTCTATCAGGGTGCGCCCTTTATGCGGGTTTGTATGCCGAATCCGGCAGGCCGGTTATGCGCACTCCGGCATTTCCCTTGTGCCGGATGTTCAAGCCGATGAGAAGCGCGGTAACCTGCTCGACAATCCGCGCATTTTCCAGCTTGCCCCCGTCAATGGCCCGGATTCGCGGAATTCTTGCCGCCAGCTCCATGGCAATTTCGGTGGCCTTTGTATCGTCGCTGCAAACAATCACGTCGCAGTCCACATCTTCGTCGCGGTTCAGCACATAGGCGGAAACATTCTGGAATGCGGCGACCACGGAAACGCCCTTGGGCACAAGTTCCGCAGTCTGCTGCGCGGCCGAGCCCTGCCAGACGCCGAGCGTCCGGCTGGCGCGACCTCCGATGCTGGCCGCCAGCGGAACCGTGGCATCCATCAGGATGCTGCCCGGACGAATCGCGGTTTTTAACTGTTTCAGCAGGGCCGCTTGTGCACCAAAAGGAACCGTAAGCATGAGCAGATCGGTGGCCGCGCACGCTGCCGAGTTCTCCAGTCCCGAAACTTTGGCATTAGGACCGACGCGCTGGCGAATGCCTTCCGCCGCCTGTTGCGCACGAGCGGCTTCGCGCGAGCCGATAATGACCGTCTCACCGGCGCGCGCCCAGCGCAGCGCCAAACCCATGCCGGCTGGGCCGGTGCCTCCGATCATCGCGATCGCTTGGCTCATGCGCACTCCGGGAAGGATGCGGGCTCGCACGTCGCCTCATCGGACGGCAGTTTGATCTTCAAGCGCGAGTACTTTGTATTCCGCTCGGCGGGAATCCGGCCGATCTCAAGAATCAGCGACTGAAAATCCTCCGGGCTGGTGTACTGGCCGGCATCGGACCCAGCTTCACGGGAAATATTCTCTTCCATCAACGTGCCGCCGTAATCGTTGGCGCCCGCTTGCAGGCAGAGCTGAGAAAGCCCTCGATTCAGCTTCACCCACGAAACCTGCACGTTGTGGATAGAACCGGCCAGCAGAATCCGCGCCAGCGCGTGAATCTTCAGATGCTCCTCTGTCGTCGGGCCGGTGCGCGCCAGCCCCTGCTGGAACAAAAGCGTGTTCTGGTGGATGAAACCGAGCGGGACAAATTCGGTGAAGCCGCCTGTTTCCGACTGAATCTGCCGAAACAGCGACAACTGCCGCACCCAGTGCTCTGGCGTTTCCATATGTCCATACATGAGCGTGCAGGTGCTGCGAATGCCACATTGGTGGGCCGTACGAATCACATCCTGCCATTGGGCAACCGAGAGCTTGTTGCGCGAGAGAATGTGGCGGACCTCGTCATCGAGCACTTCGGCGGCCGTCCCGGGAAGCGTATCGAGGCCGTTGTCGCGCAGCATGGAGAGATAGTCGCCGAGCGGCATGCCGGTCAGCTCAACGCCATAGACGATTTCCATCGGTGAAAATGCGTGAATGTGCATCTCGGGAACGGTGCTCTTCACGGCGCGCAGAATGTCGCGGTAATAAAAAGGAGGCAGATCGCGGGGCAGACCTCCTTGAATGCACACTTCGGTCGCCCCCAGATCCCAGGCCTCTTTCGACTTGCGTGCCATATCTTCCAGCGAATGAAAATAGGTATCGGCTTCGCGCGGCCCCCGGCTGAAAGCGCAAAACTTGCATCCCACAAAACAGATGTTAGTGAAATTGATATTGCGGTTGACCACGTACGTCACGAGGTTGCCGACAAGGTCGCGGCGCAGAGTGTCGCCCGCAACCAGCAGAGCAAGCAGATCGGCGCCGGAAGAATTGGCCAGCGCAAGACGTTCGTCGTCGGTCAGGCAAGCGCCTTCTTGCTTATTCAGTACGCGTTCGAGCGCGCTGCGAATCGCCGGGGAGGCCGCACGCGCTGCATCGTCCCAGCTCAATTGCGGGAATTGTTCGAGTCCGACTTTCTTTGGCACAAAACGTCTCCTGTCGTATCACGAAAAGAAGTTCAAAGAGCTAATGAAAAAGAGCTAACGAAAAAGATCGCGTCCAGCGGGCCGCAGCAGTTCGCGCGCCCGCCCGTTGCCTCTGCGATAAGAATACCCTCGAATGATTGCCGCGGGCACGCCTTCCAGCTTGCCGCACACCAGTCCGGCCGCACAAGCCAGCTCATCGGCGACCGCATCAATGGACGAGTGCAGCGAGTACCCGTGCGGATCGCGGCGTCCGCGATAATCCAGCAGCGGCCGCATTCCGGCGACGCCCAGTGCAACCTCGGTCAGACCCTCGCGCCACGGCCGCCCGAAACTATCGCTGACAATGACGGCAATCTCAACCCCGGCCTGCTTTTTCAGTTCGCGCCGAAGCCGGGCCGCCGACCGATCCGGATCGGCCGGCAACAGCACGGCATGGCTTCCGCCATCCACGTTCGACACATCGACGCCGCTGTTCGCGCAGACGAAGCCGTGCCGTGTCTCGGTGATGAGCACGCCGTGCTTTCGGCGCACAATGCGGCGGCTCTCACGCAATGCCAGTTCACTCACGCGAGCATCCAGCCCGTAGCGGCGGGCCCAGGTGCGGGAAGCCACGGATGGCCGGATTGCATCGAGCGAAACGAACGCGCCTTCCGCCTTCGAAACAATCTTTTGTTTCACCACGAGGATGTCGCCCTGCTCAAAACGGAGGCGTGCGCCGCGCACCGCGGCCAGCAGCGTTTCGCTGAACGACATGCCCGGCCGAATTTCGCCGGCCACCGCAATCGGCAGAATGCGAACTTCGCCTTGCGATTCGCCGATCGCGCGCCTACCCATGAACAACCTGCATCCGGGCCGCAAGGTTCCAACCGCGCAAGAGCCTCTGCGAGTTTCTCTCCCCGGGTGCCGCGGCGACAGCCAGAAGATCCTCGGGCCGGTCGATGTCGCGCGCAATGCCGGGCAGTTCGATTACCACGCAGGCCAAGCCGGTTGCTTTGGCCGAGGCGAGATGAGGCAAGAAGCTGTCGTTGCCGAAGCGCAGCGGAAACAGATCGGCGGGCGACCGCCAGGCCGCATTCGTTCCGCGGCCGGCCGCATCGGGTACCAGCACCGACCCGGCGGCTGGAGCGGAATCGGCAATTTTCTCCAGCTCCGCGATCTCGATCAGCGGAATATCTGCCGGAACTACTAAGGAGCTGGCCGCGCCACGCGCGCAACACGCAGCCGTAGCCATTTCAATGGCGCTGGTCTCGCTGGAATCTTCATTATCCGCGATGACGTCAAATCCGAACCGCGCTGCCAGATCGCGTGCAAACGGGTCGCTGGTTACAACCGCAACGGCTGGCCGCTCCTGCCAGTGCGCCAGCGTCTGAAGCACG
The DNA here is from genome assembly GCA_963791085.1 of uncultured Acidobacteriaceae bacterium. GTDB lineage: Bacteria > Acidobacteriota > Terriglobia > Terriglobales > Acidobacteriaceae > Acidiflorens. Next base: position 104,996 of record CAWBQG010000003.1, read on the forward strand.
TCTCCGCACATGGCTTGCGCCAGAGCCAGGCGCTCCTCCGGACTCAAAGCGGACGACAGGCGCTGCTTGGCCGCCGAAAAATTTTTTACAGGAACCAGAATCATGATGGCTCCGAAACGGCCTGTGCCGCCGGTTTTTGCTGGCAGGCGGCCAGCACGCTCTTTGCCAATGCGACTCGATCTTCGTTCTTGCGCATGATCGTCGCTGCGCAGAGCACCCGCATGCCGGTCGCGCGCAACTTCTCCGCGTCCGGCTCGTCTTGCGAATCCACGACCAGCAAGTCCAGGAAGTCATGGTAACAATCGGCAATCCCCGCAATCGAAACTGCGAAGCCTTGCGCCGCAAGCAAAGCTCCTGCCGGTCCGCTGACCGCTGCTCCTCCAACGATCGGGCTCACAGCCGCGGTGCAGGCGCGGCTTTGCTGCAATGCTTCGCGAATCCCCGGGACGGCTAGAATCGGTCCAATGCTCGTGACCGGATTGCTTGGCGCAAGAAGAACGAGTTCGGCCGAGCGGATCGCTTCAATAACACCCGGAGCAGGTTCCGCATCCGAAGCGCCGGCGAAGCGCACGGACTCGACCGGATCCTGATACCAGCGTTGAACAAAATACTCCTCAAAGCTCAGTTCGCCAATCGGCGTCTGCACTCGTGTCTCTACGCGCGCATTGCTCATGGGCAGAATGCGTGCCCGGACTCCCAGGCGCGATGCGATTTCGGTTGTGACTTCGCTCAGCGTCTTGCCCTCGGCCAGCATCTTCGAGCGAAGAATGTGCGTGGCCAGGTCGCGATCTCCCGTGTGGAACCACGTTGGCTGTCCCAGCTTGCCCATGGCCTCCACGCAGAAGAAGGTGTCGCCCTTCACGCCCCACCCGCGTTCCTGGCTCAGTCTGCCGGCCAGCATGTAGGCGATCGAATCGATGTCGGGCGAGGCGTACAATCCCCACCACATCATGTCATCGCCGGTGTTGACGATGATCGTCAGTTCGTCCTGGCGTACGATCTGGCGAAGTCCATCCACAAACTTGGCCCCGCCCGTGCCGCCGGTCAATACGGTGATCATGCCGCTCCTCCGGACGTTGGATGCAGAGTGTTCGCTCGAAGCCGCCGCTGCAGCAAATCGCTGTTCGTCGCCGCCTGCGCCGCGAATTCAGGATAAACCGGCAACCGCTGGCGCAACTCGAATCCTTTGGCCTGGGTGCGCTCGCGCAATTGGTCCAGATGCGGCCACGGTTTTTCAGGATTGATGAAATCCGGCGTGAGCGGAGAAACGCCGCCCCAGTCGTTGATGCCGCCGTCGAGCAGGTCGGCGTAGTGCGGGTCGGAAAGGTTCGGCGGGGCCTGAATGTTCATTGCCGGCATCATAAGCCGTGCTACCGCCAGTGTCCGCAACATTTCATTGCGGCCGGGTTCCGGGCAGTCGGACATCGGCGTTCCGGGCTTGGCGCGGAAGTTTTGCACGATCACTTCCTGAATATGTCCATGCTTCTCGTGCAGTTCGCGAATCGCAACGAGCGTATCCACGCGCTCTTCGATGGTCTCGCCGATTCCGATCAGAATTCCGGTCGTGAACGGAATCTTCTGACGGCCGGCGTCTTCGAGAACACGCAAACGCTTGGCGGGTTCCTTGTCGGGCGCATTATCGTGGGCCGCGCCTTTGGCCAGCAATCGAGTGCTCGTGGTTTCAAGCATCAGCCCGATGCTGGGCGCTACGCGTGCCAAGCGCTCCAGCCATTCCGCGCTCATCAAACCGGGATTGGGATGCGGCAGCAGGCTCGATTCGCGGAGAATTTTTTCGCACATCGCCTCAAGATAATGCAGCGTGGATTTGTAGCCGAGATGCCGCAGCGTGTCTCGCATCCCGGGAAAAAGCAATTCCGGTTTGTCGCCCAGGCTGAACAGCGCCTCGGTGCACCCCATCCGCTCGCCCGCGCGCACCACATCCATGACTTCGTCGGGCGTCATGGTGTGCGCGCCCGGCTGGTCGGGATCGCGGCGAAACGTGCAGTAGCCGCAGTAGTCGCGGCAAAGGTTCGTGAGCGGAAGAAATACCTTGCGCGAATAAGTGATCACCGCCGGTTTGAAACGCGCGCGTGCCGACTGCGCGGCCGCCAGCAGCTGCGGCAGCAAATCGTCGCCTGCCCGCAATAATTCGCACGCCTGTTCGCGCGAGATGGACTCGCCGCTGAAGCCTTCCAGCTCCTTGAGTGTCGCTCGCGGCGTTTCCTGGGAAAGTGCGGACATTTATTATGCAGCCTTCACGGTACAGCTCTCAACGATCTTGGTTTGCCGGATGTCGTGACAACCCAAGGCATTGTCATTCCGACCCTGAGCGCAGTCGAAGGGGAGGAATTTGCTTTCAACCGGGCTCGGCAACGATGATAGCGAAACCCGCCAAGTCTGTCCCTTGGATGCGCGCGACTTTTCGCGCGACGGCAACAATCTTCCGCGCACTCGTCCGGCGTGGTAGCGTGTTCAGTTGACGGAACGGGCTCGCCCGCCCATCCGGCGGCCGACGCGCTGGTCTACGCACATGAACCTGACCGCTAACGATTTCCGCAAAGCGATGGGATGCTTCGCGACCGGCGTCACGGTCATTACCGTAGACCAGGATGGTGAAATCCACGGCATGACGGCGAACGCATTCACATCGGTGTCGCTCGATCCGCCGCTGGTGCTGGTCTGCGTGGATCATCGCGCGCGCACCCACGCTCATCTTCACGCGCGCAAGCGGTTCGGGGTGAATGTGCTCAGCAGCGACCAGCAGGCAATCTCGGAGTATTACGCGCGCTCGTCGGAGGCCCATCAGCACGCCGAAACAGCGGGCGCGCTCTTCGAACGGACGGCGCACGGCACGCCTGTCTTACAAGGAGCGCTCGCCTACCTCGAGTGCCGTCTCGACTCGGCGCAGCCGGCCGGCGATCACACCATTTTTCTTGCGGAAGTCGAGCACGTCGAGGTGCGGGAGGGCGACCCGCTGCTGTATTTCCGCAGCCGGTATCGGGATATCGGGGCTGGCTAGTCTCGAGCTTCGAGCCGCGCGTTACGAGCAATCCACGGAACACTTCCAGTCGAAGCCCGTCGCTTCTCACCTCGGCAATAGACCTCGAACCTCTGACCTGAACTATCTTCCCATCACGAGCTTCGCGATCGTCGCCAGTTGCATGTTCGAAGTGCCCTCGTAGATCTTTCCGATCTTGGCGTCGCGCCAGTACTTTTCCACGGGATAGTCTTTTGTGAATCCGTAGCCACCGTAGATTTCAATCGCCAGCGATGTAACCCGCTCCGCGACCTGCGAGGCGAACAGCTTGGTCATGGCCGCTTCTTTCACAAAGTCGAGCCTCGCGTCTTTCATGCGGGCAGCGTTATAAACCATCAGTCGCGCGGCTTCGATCTCCGTCGCCATCTGCGCGATCTGAAACTGGATCCCCTGAAACTCGGAGATTGGTTTGCCGAACTGTTTCCGTTCCTGGGCATATTTCGCCGCGTACTCCCACGCCCCTCGTGCCACGCCCAGCATCTGCGCGCCGATCCCGATGCGGCCCTCGTTCAGCGTTTCGATCGCAATCTTGTAGCCCTTGCCGACTTCGCCCAGAACGTTTTCTTTGGGGACGCGGCAATCCTCGAGAATCAACTCGCACGTCGACGAGGCGCGAATCCCCAGCTTGTCTTCTTTCTTGCCAACCGTAAATCCCGGAAAACTCTTTTCGACCAGAAATGCGGTGATGCCCTTATAGCCCTTCGAGGCATCGACAGTGGCAAACAGAATGAACAGGTCCGCTTCTTTGCTATTCGTAATCCAGAGCTTGCGCCCATTCAGCACAAAATCCCCGCCCTTCGGCTCGGCTTTGGTTTGGAGCGCAAACGCATCCGACCCCGATCCGGCTTCGCTGAGCGCATATGCGCCCGCCGTGTCCGCGGCCATCTTCGGCAGATAGCGCCGCTTCTGGTCTTCATTCGCCCAGCGCAGGATGGCATTGGCGACCAGCGTATTCTGCACGTCCACAATCACGCCGGCCGAAGCGTCCACGCGCGAGAGTTCTTCAACTGCCAGGATCGCCTCGAAGAACTTGCCGCCCGCGCCGCCGTACTGTTCCGGAATCTCGATGCCCATCAGGCCAAGCTGAAAGAACTGCTCGATCAGTCCGTGATCGAAAATACCTTTCTCGTCCATCTCCTTCGCCAGCGGACGAATCTTGTCCTCGGCAAACTGCCGGACGTTATCGCGAAACAGGATTTCATCTTCCGTCAGAGTAGTAATGGGAGCGGGGCTCGCAAGCAGCAGAGTTTCCGGCATAAAAAGACCTCAATGCATGACGCACTACAGTGCGCCCACGCGGAGATGAAGAACCAAAAATTGTAGCAGCCGGAACGAGTTGCTAATGACCAATCGGTCGGTTCGTCGGTAGAGTTGGAGGCGGATGCCGGTGGGGAATGAACAGGTATGGCGGAGAGATACGGCCTTTCTGGCAATCTCAAACAGACGCCCGCGTTGGCTCGAAGCTATTCCAGCTTCAGGCCAATCGCGGGCCTCGGACCATGAATCGGCGTTCCCCCGCAAACGTTCAGCGCGCGCACCCGCCAGTCCAGGCGCAGCCGGGTTGCGTCGTCTTTCCTAGAAGCGTCTGTAACCGCCATTCACTGTGATCGATTTGTGGGGGCCGAGCGTGCCGTTCCAGTCGTATCCCACGCTGCCGTCGCCGTACCACGGCGTCGATGAAGGCAGGTTATTAACGGGGCCGCAAGGATCGGGGATGTCAGGTGTGTCTTGAACGAACGCGAAGCGGGTAGTATTCGTTGGGACCGTGAACAAGGACACCCCGTGGCTGTTGAAACCGGAATTGTATCCCCACGCGGAATCCCAGTCGAAATCGAACTCATTGTTGAAATCCCCGCCATCGGCATTGTTGGCGTCGATATCCGCATAGCGCATCAGGCCATAATCCTTCGAAGCAGCGGTCTGATTCTTGAGCGTCATGGTGAAGTTGACACTCGGTACGGTGGTGGTTCGGGTAAACGATTGAGTCAAGGTAAACACTCCGTCCGAGGTCGTGCGCGTGATCTTGAGGGGAAACGTACCGGGGCCTCCTGGCTGCGAAATTACCGACGCTTGCCAGTTGCCAGAGTCGCCGCCATCGGCGAAATCGTAATATCGAGTCAAAGTGTCATAGTCACAGATGCCATAGCCTTCCAGGTAGCCACCTTCGCGGATGGCCTCGACACCCTGAGGGCTCTGAAATTCGGTGACATTGCCGTTGATGGTCGTACAGAACTGAAAATAGGTCAGGCTGGTGCCCGAGGTGAAGGTGGATTGGCAATTGCTGGTGGCGTCGCTGCGCACCCCTTCTGGGTTGTGAGCTGGTTGCCGGCCTTGCGCGAATCCGTATGCCGCTAACGCGAGAACGGCGGCGAAAAGAAAACACTTTTTGACGATCATCGGTTGTCTCCTTGGAAGATCTTTGTGTGTGGTGCTTGGGAGCGCCGAATCGAGGTCCGGCTTTGATGTTTCTGCCCCACCCAGATCAACTCGCTACGGAGCGCTCCAAAGATGCCGCGCATGATGGCCGATTCGAACGCCGATCACAATAGCGGCTGCCTGTCGGGCGTCTTAATTTTCATGTCCTCTTAACTCATTGGCAGGATTGGACATGCTATGAAGTTACGAACCGGGTTAAAATGGCACCGTTCGACGGGGAGCTTTTGCCGTGGGGCTCGGCCCATTCGCAGTGTCAGTTCCTATCCGATTCGGAGACGATTTCGAGCTTGATCCGCGTTCGCAGAAACTCTGCCGCGCGGGCCGCGTCTTGAAACTGGAACGGATACCTACGGAAATCCTCGTCCTTCTGATTGAGAAGAATGGCGAACTGGTTACGCGGGACCAGATCATCTCGCGCGTGTGGGGCGAAGGAGTTTTTCTCGACACCGACAACAGCATTAACGGCGCGATCCGGAAGATCCGGCAGGTGTTGAAAGACGATCCCGAAACCCCGCGATTTATACAAACTGTTACCGGCCGCGGATATCGGTTTATCGCTCCTGTGGTTCCGATGGCCCCGCCGGAGCGCGAGGATGCTCCGGTCGACCGCACGGCGGCTTCAGACTCATCTCCCGATGTTGCCCCGGAGCCTCGGCCGAGCCGCAAAGTCGCGCCCTGGCAACTGGCGAGCCTGATCGGGATTGTGGTGGTGCTGATCGCCGGATTGGCAGCTTACCTCTACAACTTGCGCTCACGCGCACAGGTCCCGGGACCTCCCACAAGGTCCATGCTGGCAGTTCTTCCTTTTGAAAATCTCACCGGCGACCCCGAGCAGGAATATTTCAGCGACGGACTCACGGAAGAAATGATCAGCCAACTTGGCGACCTTGACCCATCCCATCTCGGAGTCATCGCCCGGACTTCGGTGATGCACTACAAGCACAGCGGAGAGCCCCTGGATCGGGTTGGCCGGGAGTTGGGCGTTCAGTACGCGCTCGAGGGAAGCGTGCGCCGCGATTCGAATAAAGTGCGGATCACGGCCCAGTTGATTCAGATCAAGGATCAGAGCCACATCTGGGCTCGGCAGTACGATCGCGATCTGAACAACCTGCTGGCGCTACAGGCGGAAATCGCCCAGGAAATCGGAGACGAGATTGAGCTGACTCTGGGCGAGCATCGCCACATCGACACTGCCCGTCAGTCTTCCTTGAGCCCGCAAGCTTACGAGGCGTACGACCTGTATCTTAAGGGCCGTTTCTTCTGGAACAAGAGAACGGGGACGGGCTTCCAGCAGGCGATTGAGTATTTTCAGCAGGCCATTGCCGAGGATCGGAATTGTTCTCGCGCTTACACCGGACTCGCCGATTCTTACGCGCTGTTAGGTGGTTATAGCCTGACGCCGCAGATAGACCTGATGCCGAAAGCGCGCGCCGCCGCGCTTAAAGCACTTGAACTGGACCCCGGGCTGGCCGAGGCCCACACCTCCTTGGCCCTCATTACAGAGAACTTCGATTACGACTGGGAAACAGCCGAGAAGGAATACCGTCGCGCCATTGAGTTGAACCCGAACTACGCCACCGCCCACCATTGGTACGCCGAATATCTCTCCCTGCAGGGCCGCTTCAGCGAGGCTCTCGCCGAGAGCGAGCGGGCCCGCGAACTCGATCCGCTATCGCTGATCATTGCTGCCGACCGTGGCGTCATCCTCTTTTACGCCCGCCAGTATGACGCCTCTATCGCACAATTTCGAGCGGTGAAAGAAATGGAGCCCGGATTCACCCGGGCCGGCATGGTGGTCGCTCCCTACGTCGAGAAACAGCAATATGCGGATGCGCTGGCCGAGCTAAAGGAATGGGTCGACATTCGTGGCGAAAGCGAATGGACTTGGGCGTGGCGGGCTTTTGTGTACGGTCGCTCGGGCCAGAGCGCGCAAGCACGACTCGCCCTCGCCAAGGTGAAACAGTTTTACGATCACGGTCATCGCAGTCCCGATGCAATGCTTTGGGCTCTGATCGGTGTGGGTGACCGTGACCAAGCGTTCGTCTGGTTCGAAAAGGCGTACGCCGACCACTCGAATGCCCTGACCAGTCTTAAGGTTAACCCTGGATTCGACGGCCTTCGCAGCGACCCTCGTTTTCAGAATCTCATGCGCCGCGTCCATCTGGCCCAGTGATCCGCATCTAGAATTAAGAGTCGGGAGATTGGTGCTCCACCCTTGCGCATTTTGTAAGGGTGGGTACCTCGTCGTCTTCCGTCAACTCGGCTTGCGGTGTCTTTCCGATTTACTTCGGCATCAACTCCGCCATCGTCAACGCATCGGCTTTGCGCAACTCCGGAAACAGCCACGCCCAAGTCGCAATCACCACCAGAGTCCCCACTCCTCCGAGCACGACCGCGGGCACTGTGCCGAACCATTGCGCAGTAAGCCCGGACTCGAACTCGCCCAGTTCGTTCGATACGCCAATGAACAGCATGTCCACGGCGTTCACCCTCCCGCGCATCTCATCGCGCGTGGCAACCTGCACCAGCGTCGCGCGAATGATCACGCTGACCATGTCGCTCGCGCCCAGCAACAGCAGCGCAATCAACGACACGATCAGGCTGCGCGAAATGCCGAACACAATCGTGAACACGCCGAATCCCGCGACCGCGGTCAGCATGGTCACGCCTGCGCGCCGGCGAATCGGCCAGTGCGCCACCACAATCGCCATCAACGCCGCGCCTACCCCCGGAGCGCTGCGCAGCAACCCGAGTCCCCACGGCCCGGTGTGCAGAATCGTTCTCGCATAAACCGGCAGCAGTGCGACCGCTCCTCCCAGCAGCACCGCGAACATGTCGAGCGAGATGGATCCGAGGATCAGCTTCTTCTGCCAGATGAAGTGGAATCCCGCCAGCACTGTGCGCAGGCTGATCGGCTCTCTCGTGGCGGGCATGGCCGCCACACGCGCCGCCCGAATATCCGGGTCCGCGGCGAGGCCGGCTGCGCCGCCGAGCGGATGAATGCGCCGCGTCACCGCCACCGAAAGAATCGCAACCGCCACCGAAATGAAGTAAACGACTTCCGGGCCGCGAAACGCGGCATAAACAATTCCGCCCAACGCAGGGCCGGCGATGGTTGCCACCTGGAATGTGCTCGCGTTCCACGCAACCGCATTCGAAAAATGTTCCGCGGGAACCAGGTGCGGCAGAATCGCGCGGCTCACCGGAAAACTGAACGCGCGCACACTGCCCACCAGAACGAGCACCACATAGATCAGGTGTACCGACACCGGGGCGCGCCTGGTGACCGCGAGCAGCAGCGCCGACGACAGCGCATATCCGGCATAACACCACATCAGCAGCTTGCGCCGGTTGAAGAGATCGGCGGCATGGCCCGCGAAAAGAAACAGCACAAATCCCGGCAGAAACTGCGCGAGCCCGACATATCCCAGATCAATGGGGCGCTTGGTGATCTCGTAGACTTGCCACCCAACCGCGACCGACTGCATTTCAAGCGCGAGCACAATGAAAAAGCGCGCAAGCGTGTAGGCGACAAAATTGGGGTAGGTAAAAGCAATGCGCCCGGCAAGCCGCGGATCTTTTTCTGTCAGCATGGTTCGGTCAGCTACTTGCGGTTGATCAGGCTGGCTACGTAAGCCGCGCCGAAGCCGTTGTCTATGTTGACTACGCTTACATTCGAGGCGCAGGAGTTCAGCATGCCTAGCAGGGCGGCTAGGCCTTCGAAGGCGGCTCCGTAACCAATGCTGGTGGGGACGGCGATTACGGGGGCTCCAACCAGGCCTCCGACTACGCTGGGGAGAGCGCCTTCCATGCCAGCGCAGACAATGATGACTCTTGCCTTGGCTAGGACGCTTTGGTGGGCGAGCAGGCGGTGGATACCGGCGACTCCTACATCGTAGAAATGCTGCACCTGATTGCCCATCAACTCAGCGGTGACAACCGCTTCTTCCGCTACCGGAATGTCGCTGGTTCCGGCGGAGACTACGGCGATGATGCCTTTGCCGTAGCGCTTGCGGTCGCGCTGGAGAGTGATGGCTCGGGCTAGCGGGCGGTATTGGGCTTTGGGGACTTCAGCGGAGACAGCTCGGAATTGTTCTTCGCTGGCGCGCGTGGCGAGGATGTTGCCTTCGTGATCGGCCAGGCGGGAGAAGATTTTGGCCACCTGCGCGGGAGTCTTGCCCTCGCTGAAGATCACTTCTGGCATGCCTTGACGGAGCGCGCGGTGGTGGTCGAGCTTGGCAAAACCCAGATCCTCGAAGGGAAGATGACGCAGGCGCTGGACGGCTTCATCGGGGCTTATGCGGCCTTTGCGGACCTGGTCGAACAGCTGGCGGAGAGCGGTGGCATTCATGGGACAAAAACCATTCTAGGAGTTTGCAGAAAAACTTCCTACCAGGGGAATGGTGTGACCTCAGTGGCTAAAGCCGCACTGAAAGCACGCCACTCAACGCAGCGGTGAACCGCTGCGCCACCCAAAATCCAATGCAGCGCCGACTCTTTCCGCAAACTCCCAGGGGCGGACGACGGGAAAACGCCGGAGTCCACGGCATGCGCATTTTTGGCTTGACATCATAGTACGTTGCACGTAGTATATCGTCATGCGTAATACGCAGTACGTATTACGTGGGGCGATATTCATGATGCGAAAAAGCAACGACGATGCCGAACTGGATGATTTCGGCCGATTCTCTGAGCCGGCCTTGCTGATCCTGGTGAGTCTGGCGGAGGAGCCCAGGCACGGCTACTCCATGACCGAAGACATAGAATCCATTGCCGGCGTGCGGCTGGGACCGGGCACGCTGTATGGCGCCCTGGCCCGGCTTGAGGCGCGCGGGCTCATTGAGCCACTAAAAAGCGAGGACCGCCGCAATCCGTACCGGTTGACAGCCCTGGGCGAACGCGCTCTGCGGGCGCGCCTGGATTCGATGATGGCTGTGGCGCGCGCCGGGCAGCGGAGACTGGCGAGCGCATGAAATGGCTGCTACAGCTGTATCCCGCGCCATGGCGTGAGCGCTACGGCGACGAGTTTGGCGCCGTGCTGGCGAGCCAGCGCGCCTCGGTCGGAATGGTTTTCGATGTACTGGCCGGCGCGATTGATGCGCACCTGAACCCACAAATTCAGCGATCGGACTCGAAACCGATCAAAGGAGAAGACACCATGACACTCGCAATGTTTGCACGGTGCGCGGCAGGCGGACCCAGGCTGTCGCCGAGCGAAAAGCGGATCGCCTCCCGGCTGTCAATACTGAGCGCGCTGGCGATAGCCATTCTCTATCTGGTGCTCACGAAAATCTATCGTGAGGCGCCAGCCGTACAGGCCGTCTTATGGACGGCGATTCTCTTCCCAAACTTCATCTACCAGCAGACGGTGTATTTGAAAAAGCGGCTTTGGCTGACGCAAGCCTTGGTCCTTGCTGCCGGGCTCTCCGCCATGTACCTGTTCATGTTAGCCGTGTCGCTGATTGCCCGGACCCTGTGATTCCGCTTCATTTTGAGTCCGGCCTTGGGAGTCTGCCGTGGACTTCCGAGTTCCCGGGCCGAAAAGGCATGCCGCATCAGCAATTTGGGCGATTACTCCAGAGGTTCTACGACCTTCGGAGAGATTGCTGGCGGGTAGGACGCACCCTATAATCACAGTACTCTGGTTCTCCGACAGGTTTGCGGGTAGGTGACCCAAAGGGGCGAGTGTGTCCTTTGGGCCGGTCGGTTTGAGTTGATCGAAACCCTATGCGCAGAAACCTGCAAATCATTCTGATGGCCGGACTTGCGGCTAGCCTCCTTTCCTCATTCATCGCCACACCGGTGGCGTTCGCGCAGTCGGGCGGGATCACTACGTCCACCGACGAGAACGGACGGACGATCTACGTAAATAGCGATCGGGCAGCGGGCGGAGGTTCGGGCGCGGCGGGAGCGGTCGCCGGCGGGACTTCGACCGGCAGGCGGCTGATGTATTGGAGCACGACCGAACATCGGTTCAAGCCGGTTCCGACGAGTGGAGCGGTAATGCGGGCCGCGCGGTCGGCGGCGTCGGAAGTGAATACGTATCTGGACGGGAAGGCGGCGGGCGCTAGGTTGCTGGATGGCAAAACCTTGGATGGCAAAGGGCCGGACGGCACTGCGTCGGATGGCAGGCCAGCTTCCACGTTGAATGTGGCGTTTGGGCGAGCGGCGTTTACTGAGCAGGAGATTGACGCGGCGATTGAGCAGGCGGCGGCCCGGCATAACGTGGATCCGAATCTGGTGCGGTCGGTGATCAAGGTGGAATCGAATTTCAACCCGAATGCGGTGTCGCGCAAGGGGGCGATGGGGCTGATGCAGCTGATGCCGGCGACGGCGCGGTCGCTCAATGTTTCCAATCCTTTCGACCCGCAACAAAACGTGGATGCCGGGGTTCGACATTTGAAGCGGCTGCTGGAGAGCTACGGTGGGGATGTGCGGCTGAGTCTGGCCGCCTATAACGCGGGAGCGGGAGCGGTGGCGCGGAGCGCGGGGGTTCCCCGGTTTGGAGAAACGCGGAATTACGTCCGGCGGATTACGGAATTGTATGCGGGCGGCGAAGGCGGGACTCGGGTGGTTTTTGGCGCCGTGCATGCCGAACCGGTGCGGATGGAGCGGGATGACCGTGGCGTGTTGCACATGAGCAATACGGAATAGGCGCGCGGACGACCGAGCGCAGGGCGCGCTCGGAACCGCCGGCAAGTTGCCGGCGCTACACGAGCAAGTACGGAAGAAGTTACGTGAAGACCCAGGCTTCTACGACCCTAACTCGAGGCCAATCGGGCTTATTGCATCGCGGCTGGCGGTGGGCCGTCGTCGTGTTTGCTCTGTCGATGCCGCTTGCCGGGTTCCCGGTAATGCCGGCTTTCGCGCGCGTGCATCACAACGACGCCTGGGCGCGCCAGCAATTCACGAAAGCGGAGCGGACCAGGGAAGCGCTGAACGGGCGTCCCGCGAACCAGCGCACGCGGCGGGAATATCAGCGGGCGATCAATGCCTACCGGCTGGTCTACTTTGGAAGTCCGGCATCGTCGAAAGCGGATCCGAGCGTGGTGGCTACGGCCGAATTGATGGTCGAGATGGGGCGGCGGTTCGACGACAACAAGATTCTGCGCGGAGCAGTGGATGAATACCGGTTTTTACGCAAGGAGTATCCGGGGAGCAAGTACCGGTTTGAGGCGCTGTTCACTATCGGCGAGATCTACAAGGACGACCTGAACGATCCGGAACAGGCACGGAAGACGTTTGAGGATTTTCTGCACCGCTATCCGCGGAACCGGCTGGCCGACGACGCGCGCTCGGCGGTGAAGGAGATGGACGAGGCCGCGGCGCAGGAGAAAGAACGACCGGCGCGCAAGGCACATGCGAGCGAGGGCGGAAAAGGAAAAGCGGCTTCGGCAAGCGAGGCTTCGAGCGAGGCCGCGACGCCTGGCGGCGAGGCTCGGCGTAATGAATTGCCGCGCGTGACGGGCGTGCGGCATTGGTCGACTCCGGACTACACACGGGTGGCGATTGACGTTGAGCAGGAAGTGAAGTTCAACTCGGAGAGGATCGCGAATCCCGACCGGATTTTCTTCGACATCCTGGATACGAAGCTGGCGTCGACGCTGGTGGGAAAGACGTTCGACGTGGACGACGGGTTCCTGAAGAAGATTCGCGTGGCCGAATACAAGCCTGGGCAGTCGCGCATTGTGCTCGAAGTAGATGACCTGGCGAGCTATGACGCGTTTCTGCTGCCCGATCCTTACCGGCTGATTATTGACATTCACGGAAAACAAAGCCGCGCGGCGGAACTGGCGAAGGAGCATGGCGACAGCGCGGTAGCGGGGACGGCTGCGGCGGTGGGCGCGTCAGGGGCCGCTTCGCCGGACGAGGACGAAGCCAGCGATATGGCAGCGGCGCCGAAGGGCAAGGTACAGACCGAGAAAGAACACGCCATCGTTGCCAAAGAAACTGTGAGAAAGGACCAAGGGACGGCGGACGCGGAGGATGAGGACGGGAGCGAGGGGCAGAGTTCGACTGGAGTCGTGAAGACGACCGTTGTGGTGAAGGGAACGGATCGGAGGATTCCAAAGACGATTGTTGGGCTGGACGACGGCGCATCGGCGAAGACCGCCAAGAGCGCGCGAGGAAAGCATCGCGGGGATGAACCGGCGCCTCGGGAGAGTGCGCTGAAGGCATCAGAGACGGGCGCGGCTCCGGGCGAGAAGGCGGGGGCGTCCGTGGCGGCTGATACCGCCGATCTTGAGACGCGGGAAGCGCGGCCCACGGCGGCGGGAAACCGTTCGCTGACGCGGGCGCTGGGGCTGAAGATTGGCAAGATCGTGATCGACGCGGGGCACGGCGGGCACGATACGGGGACGATCGGTCCGAATGGATTGCTCGAAAAAGACCTGGTGCTGGACGTGGCGAAGCGGCTGGGACGGTTACTGGAAGCGCGGCTGGGCGCGGAGGTGATCTACACGCGGAGGGACGACACGTTTATTCCGCTGGAGACGCGGACGGCGATCGCGAACCGGGAGCGGGCGGATCTGTTTATTTCGATTCACGCGAACTCGAGCCGCGACGAGGATGCGCGCGGAGTGGAGACGTACTACCTGAATTTCACCTCGTCGCCGGACGCGCTGGAAGTGGCGGCGCGCGAAAATGCCGTATCCGAAAAATCGATTCACGAACTGCAGGATCTGGTGAAAAAGATCGCGCTCAAAGACAAGATCGACGAGTCGCGCGAGTTTGCCTCGGATGTGCAGGACTCGCTGTATGGCGGGCTGGCGCTGAGTAATGCGGGGATTCGGAATCGCGGGGTGAAGAAAGCGCCGTTTATCGTGCTGATCGGAGCGAATATGCCGTCGATTCTGGCGGAGATTTCGTTCGTGTCGAATCCGACCGACGAGCGCAGGCTGGAAACCTCAGAGCACCGGCAGCGGATCGCGGAATCGCTCTACCGCGGGGTGTCGAGATATGCGGGCGGGCTGAGCGGCGTGAAAGTGGCGAGTAAAGTGGAAAAGCCAGAAGGACAATAGGCCGCACGCCAGACCGCTTTCGTTCCTTTACTCTCACCTTTGTAACCGACTCCGTGTCTAATCAGAGCAACTTTGCGCGAGAACCTCCTCAACCCCGGCCGTCATTTTGTCGATAGGCTTATTAGGTCCAATGGCGATGCTTCGTTCCATGACGGTCCGCCTCCTGGTAACGGTGTTGATTTGCGCGGCGTGGAGCCCTGTCTATGCGCAGGCCTCTGGTACCTCCACTACCAATAAGGCAAATTTGGTGGCTTTAGAACGGATTTGGGGCCAGGCTCAGGTCAATCGCGACGCGCGCACCGTGGCCGCGATGCTCGGGGAACATTTCGTGGACACGGAATACGACGGAGTTACAAATAACCGGAGCGCATTTCTCGCGGAAATCACGGATCCAGACTTCAAGCCGACTCTCATGACGATTGGTAACGTAACCGTGGAAGTGTATGGCAACGCGGCCGTGATAACGGGCGATTATCACGCCAAGGGAACATACGGCAACAAGCCTTATGAGCATTTCGGCCGGTTCACCGATACCTGGGTGTATCAAGACGGCAAATGGATATGTGTTGCCAGCCACTCCAGCCGCACGAGATAGAAGGAGGAGGTGTACTCCCGGACAATTAAGGTTTGAGTGAATGGCAGCATGCCGTGCGCAAATTGCCATCGGCGCATCCCTGCCCTTGTGAGTTTGGACCCTGTCCTTGTGATAGCTGCGCGTTCCTGGCAGAACCCGTAGCATGCCCACATGGAGGCCCTCCCCATGAAACGCGTTGCCAGTCGCCGGTTTTTGGCGATCCTACCGACGGTTATTCTCCTGGCTCTTATTGCTCTCGTGGGAGCTGGCGGCGTCTCGGGTTCGGGGCCGGTCGCTGGATCGCAACCTGCCGGGGCGGTTCCGATGAATGAACGGGCCGCTGATGCAATCAATGCCAGGGCAGGTAACTCCGCGAATGAACTGCCGCCTGCGGCGCCGCCGACTCAGGTATGGCCGGCGGCAACGAAGGCGGTGACCATCACCATTGACGCGCTGAGCAATCGGCACGCCATCAGTCCGTATGTGTATGGATTCGCTTATCCGAACTCGGCGGCCGACATTAGCGACAGCGGCGCCACCGAAGTGCGCTGGGGCGGAGACGCGACTTCGACATACAACTGGCAGCTCGAGACGTACAGTGCCGCAGCCGACTACTACTTCGAAGACTACGCGGCGGCGGGATTCAATAATGGCGGCGATGGCAGTTCCACGCAGTTCATCACGGACGTGAAGAACGCGGGCGGCACTCCGCTGATGACGATGGTGATGCTGCCCTGGGTGGCGCAGAGCCCGGAAACGTCGGTGACGCAGGGAGGGACGGACAACTACCACTGGAGTTACTCGGTAGCGAGTTTTGGAGCGCAGTGCAGCGTCGATCCCTACAACACCGATGCAGGGGACGGCCTGAAAACCGATTGCTCGACGCCCGTCACGACCAACGCGGCCACCACGGCCTATTACCCCTTGCTCGACGACAACAGCCAAACCTGCCCGGGAACGACCTGCGTGTATCGCAACACATGGGCGTCGGCGTTAGCCACAGCTTTTGGCTCGGCTCCGCATTTTTACGACATGGACAACGAGATCGAAATCTGGGGCAGCACGCATCGCGACGTGCATCCGCAGCCTTCGGCGTATGAAGAACTCCGTGACACCTACATTGCCGAGAGCCGGGCGCTGAAGGGATGGGATCCGGCGGCGATCCGGTTCGGGCCCATCACCTGTTGCTGGTGGTTTTACTGGAATGGCGCGAACAACAACGATAAGGGGGCGCACGCGGGCATCGACTTCGTGCCGTGGTGGTTGAACGAAGTTTACTGGCAGGACCAGATTGCGGGGACGCGGTCGGTCGACGTATTCGATCTGCACGCCTATCCGGACACGCCGGATACTTCGGGTTATACGCTGGCCCAGAAGCGGGCGCTGGCCCTGAAGATATTCCGTGATTACTGGGATCCGACTTTCGTCAGCCCGTCGTCTTCCATCAATCAGAAGTGGACGACGTTCATTCAGCCGAAGAAGACGATTCCATTTCGCATACCGCGCATGCGCGCGATTGCGAACATGATTTATCCCGGCACGCCCATGAGTTTTACGGAGTGGAACGCGGCGGTTGCGGGCGAGTCGGACTTTTCGACGGCGCTGGGGGATGCGGATGCCTATGGAATCTTCGGGCGGGAGCGGATGTATCTGGCTTCGCGCTGGACGGCTCCGGTGAATACGAACCCGAATTATCAGGCTTTGAAGCTCTATCGCAATTATGACGGTCAGCATCACACGTTTGCGGCGACGTCGGTTTCGGACACGAACAATGCCAGCGCGAATCTGTTCAGCAGCTATGCCGCGATTGATCCGACGGGCACGACCATGACGGTGATGGTCGTGAACAAGGCACCCGCCACGACTTTTGCGGGGCAGTTCGCGCTCAGCGGTTTCACGCCGTCGCAGGTGACGGCGTACACGCTGTCGCAGAAGAACCCGACTGCGATTGTGGCATCGGCGGCCGGAGCGTGGTCTGCGAGCATGAGCTTCGCTCCTTATAGCGCGACGCTGCTGGTGGTGACGGGATCGATGGCGAAGGCGCCCGAAGCGGAGTGGGATTTGAATCCGGATACGACGATGCTTCCGGCGGGAGGGACGGTGACACTGGCGCCGAAAATAGTTTCGGGATCGGGAGCGGTCGCGCTGGGCACGCCGACGTTTGATACCGGCATTACCGTGACTGTGACGGCAGGCACGATTACGTCGAGCCAGAATGGAGCGATTACGGTGTCGGCAGGCAGCAAGCCCGGCTTTTTCCGGTACACGGTTCCCGGCACGGACAGCTCGGGCGTGACCCAGGAGCAGAGCGGTTGGATCGTGGTGGGGAATCCTCCGGCGGCGTTCACCAAGCAAGGAGACGGGCAAACGGGCGCGCCGGGCACGAATTTGATCTTGTCGGTGACGCTGGAGCCCAAGACATCGGGTGGAAGCGCTGCCGGGGCCACGGTGCTATTCACAACCGATGCGGGGACGCTTTCAAGCCGGCTGGTAACGACGGACGCTTCGGGGAATGCGGCGGTTGTGCTGACTCTGCCGTCGAGCGCGGGCGCGGTGCATGTGACGGCGGAGGGTCCGTACGGGTTGGGACATCCCGAGGTGACGTTTACGGAGACATCGCAATAGGGCTGACCTCAGCGGCTAAAGCCGCTGGGGAAAAGTGCAGCACTTACCGCAGCGCTAAAGCGCTGCGCCACCCAAAATCAGAGATCGCAGGCGCGGCGCGCCTCGCAGATCGGGCGAGGCCCAGAACCCTAGCCGTTGGTTTCCGCTGGGTAGGTTAGTGATAAATCAATAAGGCCGCTTTGGAAAGCGGCCTTTGATTTCTTGCATACGACGGCGACGCTGGCAATCGTCTACTGCTTGTCGTAAACCGCGGTTTCTTCGACCTTCTTGCCCATCGCATCGGTTGCCTTGATGGTGACGGTGCGGGTCTTGCCGTCGGCAGAGACGACGATGCGAGCGGTGACCGTTGTCTTGCCGCCCTTTTTGTTGGTCAATTCCATGGTATTGCCGTTGATCTTCTTATACGAGCGCGAGTCTGACGCTGCATCGCCGGTGAGCGGATAGTCTTTGCCGTCAAATTTTCCAGTCCACTCGTTGTGGGTCGGCTTGCCTTCAGCGTCGACGCCGTCGACGGTGACTTTGATGTTGTCTCCCACGGCTTCGTAAACGACGGTGTGATTCTTGGGTGCTCCGGGGCTGAATTTGGATTTGGCTTCGTTCAGCTTCCAGGTGCCCATGATCGGGCTTGCAAAGCACATCGTCAGCCCCACAAAACAAGCCACAATCGTCAATGCGATATTTCTTGTCTTCATCTTCCCTCCTAGTTGGAAAATGCCGCAGGACTGCGGCGAGCCATCGTCGTCGTTTCGGACTTCGTTGTCAAGGCGGGGGAGTGGGCGAGCGGAACAACGGACGGGAGGTTGAAGCTGCATGGTCACGGCAACAGGGTTTACGCGGACTCTCGGAGCGCAAGGCGCGCTCGAAACCGTCGGCGAGGCGCCGGCGCTACGGCGCGAGAACGGGTGGAAACTTTATGGGGCAGCCAGTAGTCTAACTGAGTGACAGGTGTGCCTATTTTCGAATGAGACTCTTCCGGGGTTCGATTGTATTCATTTTGATTGCAGTTGCCGGCGCGGCGAGTTTCGCCGCCGGCACGGAGGCGCCTTTGCCTGTTTTGCCTGCGCAATTTGGCGGCTGGCAGATGAATGCGACCGCGTCCAAGAGCGACGATGCGGCCGTAGCCGATGCGGCCAACGCGGACGTGCTCAAGGAATATGGTTTTCAGCACTTTGAGAAGGCGGAATACCGGCGCGACGACGGGCGCAAACTGGCCATCAAGGCGGCGGCGTTTGAAGACGCGAGCGGCGCGTATGGGGCATTCACGTTCTACCGCACTCTGGAGATGCTCGAGGAAAAGATCGGCGGCGCGGGAAGCTCGTTTGGAAACCGCGTGCTGTTTTTCCAGGGAAACGTGCTGGTGGATGCGGTGTTCGACAAGCTGACGGCGATGTCGGCGGCGGAATTGCGCGAACTGGCGGGAGTGTTGCCGCGGCCGGTGGGCAGCGCGGGCAAGCTGCCTCCGCTGCGCAATTATCTGCCTATGCGGGGCTACGAGAAGAACACGGAAAAATATGTAATGGGACCGGCGGCGCTTGACCGCATGAATGCCCCGCTGGCCAGTTCGGTGGTGGATTTCAAGACGGATACGGAAGTGGTGCTCGGGAAGTACGGGGCGCAGTTGGGCGATGCGACCCTGATGCTGATCGAGTATCCGACTCCCCAGATTGCCGCGGAGAAGTTGCGGCAGATCGATGCTTCGCATCAAGTGACCACGCAGCAACCGGGAGTGGCGCCGATGGTGGATGTAGGCCCGTTCTTCGACAAGCGCACCGGGCCGATCGTGGTGATTGCGGCAGGACCGCTTTCGCAACGCGAAGCGCAAACACTAATGGGAGCGATCAGCTACGACGCCGACGTCACGTGGAATGAGAACACGTATCTGACCAAGCGCGACAATCTGGCGAACCTGTTGTTCAACGTGATCGTGCTCTGCGGGATCGTGATCGGACTGGCGCTGGTGGTGGGAGCGGGGTTCGGAGGGGTCCGAATCGTGTTGAAGAAGGTTTTTCCGGGACGGGTGTTCGACCGTCCGGAGGACATGGAAATCATCTCGTTGCACTTGGATGACCAAGTACGGGAGACGAATGGTGGACGCTAAGTGACTCAATCAAGGGCCGTTAAGCGCCGGAAGGCGATTTTGGTCCCGTTTTGGCCCCGTTTAACGGTTTGTGCACATGTTTCGTAAGTTGTTGAAAATAAGACCATTTAATTCATAAATTTTGCTTGACACCCTGCTTTTCCGGCTCATAAGATTCCCGCAGAAAGTTCTGATGGGTTTTCAAGCTCCGTTAGGACTATTCTCCCTTGAAAGAAAAGGCCGCCCAAGTTGCCGGGTGGCCTTTTCGTTTGAGCAATTGCCGGTTCTCAGTTTTCAGTTCTCAATAACGGCGGACCTTACCGCGGGGCACGGAAACACGGAGAAAGACATTCGATTTGGTCCGTGACCGGCGCGAAGCACGGGAGCGCGGAGCACCTGTGCGCTGGAAACATGCAACTGAAACAGAACTGGGAACCCTTTACGTCTTGCGGACGTATTGTTATTGAGAACAGAAACTGGTGTTGCGACGGAGGGAGACCGATGTTTTGCGATCAATGCGGAGCGCAGTTGCAGGCGGGGCAGGCACGTTGCGCACGATGCGGCAAGCCGGTGACGGGGCCTCTTGAGTATGGACGCAATCGGGTGCGGGAGCATGTGAAGCTGGTGGGTATTTTGTGGATGGCCTACTCGGCGCTGCATGTGGTGAGCGGAGTCTTCGTGCTTCTGGTGGGGAAGTTGGTGATTGTGAGGCTGGGCGCGATTCCGAACGGACCACCGCCGGAGGTGATGGCATGGCTGCCGACGCTGGTCAGTATGATCGGGTGGCTGATTCTGGCGAAGGCCGCAGCAGGAGTGATCACGGGCTGGGGTTTATTGCAGCGCGAAGAATGGGCGCGCGTGTTGGCGCTGGTGATGGGATTCGTCGCGCTGCTCAGCGTGCCGATTGGCACGGCGCTCGGGATTTATACATTGTGGGTCTTGTTGCCTTCGCAGTCGGAGGAGCAGTACAAAACGCTGGCGCAGGCAGCGTAAGGGCCCAGCACGATTGACCATTCAGCGGATGGCGCTCAGCGGCTGAGGCCGCCGATGATAAGGCGCCTCTTTACCGCAGCACTGAAGTACTGCGCCACTCAAACATCCTTGAAGTTGCTGGACGGCGTCCCAGTTATGCGGTTTTGCGGGTAGAGTAGCTGGATGAACTCGAAATCCGAAAAGGTCTCCGCGAACGCCGGGGCGCGTCGCCTGGCTGGTTCTCGCCTCGCCTATTTTGAGGAACTCCGCGAGCAGATGGTTGCCGCCATCCGCGAATTGGTGGAAATCGAGTCGCCCAGCGACAACAAAGCCGCGGTCGATCGCGTTGCGGAAGTGGCCGCCCGAAAATTTGCTGCGCTGGGCGGACAGGTGCGCCTGCATCGCACTCCAGATTTTGGCAATCATCTTCAAGTCGATTTCGGTGGAAGCGCAGGTGGCAAACCGGTTCTGCTGCTCGGCCACTACGACACGGTTTATCCGCTGGGCACGCTGGCGACGATGCCATGCCGGGTTGTGGACAGCAAACTCACGGGCCCGGGCGTGCTCGATATGAAGTCCGGGATCGCCCTGATGCTTTACGCACTTGCAGGGCTCAGGGAGTGGCATGGCGTGCTGCCGCGGCCGGTCACCGTTCTGCTGGTCTCCGACGAAGAAGTGGGCAGCAATTCGTCGCGCCCTGTCACGGAATCGCTGGCGAAAAGATCGGCCGCCGTGCTGGTCGTCGAGCCGTCCTATGGCTCCGAAGGTGCGGTGAAAACAGCGCGCAAAGGCGTAGGCGAGTATCAGATCAAAGTTACGGGCAAAGCATCCCATGCCGGGCTCGATTTCGAAAAAGGAGTCAACGCCATCGTGGAACTGGCGCGGCAGATTGAGAAGGTCACCGGTTTCACCGATTTGGAGAAGGGCCTGACGGTGAACGTCGGCATCGTAAGCGGAGGATCCTGCACGAATGTTGTTCCGGCCGAAGCTATCGCGCAGGTCGACGTCCGCATCGCCCGTTTGAAGGACGCCGCCGGCATTGACAGGAAGATGCGCAACCTGCGTGCTTTCAACCGCAAGTGCAGGCTCGAAATCACCGGCGGCATAAACCGGCCGCCCATGGAGCGCACGCCAGGAGTTGCCGCGCTTTACGCCAAAGCGGCTGCCTGGGCCCGCGACCTGGGTTGGAAGCTCGGGGAAGCTGCAGTTGGTGGCGGTTCCGATGGCAACTTTACGGCCAGTCTGGGGATACCGACGTTGGATGGTCTGGGCGCTGTCGGCGACGGCGCGCATGCGCCCCACGAACACATTGTGATCGCGGAACTGCCGCGCCGGGCCGCCTTGATTGCCGGGCTCATCGAGTCCGCTTAAACCGGGCCTGCGGGGTCGCCTCAAACCATGTGACCGGAATCACACTCGCCGGTGATAGAGGGTACGGGCGTACTTTGACGCGCCTTCTACACTAACCTAGAATTGATCTTGGGGATATTCGCCTGGCCCGGCGCGGGCGACACTGCGCCGATTCAGGTTAACGGAATTCCCTGCGGTTTCGGTCGGACGTGTTCAGCCCGGGCCGCAATGGAGGAAGTTATGGGTGAGGGTTTATTCCAGCCGCTGCATATTCTGCTGATTATCGGCATCGCGCTGCTGCTGTTTGGCCCCAGCAAGTTTGCCGACCTCGGCAAGGGTCTGGGCGAGGGCATTCGCAACTTCAAGCAAGCGGTAAAAGAAGACGACAAGAAAGACGCCGAGAAGAAGTCCTAGGCGCTTTGTAGCGGATTCTTCAATTCCGCTGACCGATTTGCGAAGCGAATCGGCCCGCTCGCTCAGGATGACGGGATACGATCCGCCGGTTTCAAACGCGCTTCTCAGAGCAACCGCGACTCCCGCAGCATTCGATACACCAGCGCGACCGGCAATCCGACCACATTGCTGTAGTCCCCTTCGATCCGAGGAATCCAGCGCGACGCGATCCCCTGGATCGCATAGGCCCCGGCCTTGTCCATCGGTTCGCCGGTCTTGACGTAATCGCCGATCTCCTTGCCGGAAATCTCGCTCATCGTGACCGAGGTGGTCTCGCTGCCCATGGAAGACCGGCCATCGGCCACCAAACAAACGCCCGTTATCACGCGGTGCGTGCGCGCGGAAAGCAGGCGCAGCATGCGCGCGGCATCGGCCGCATCCAGCGGCTTGCCAAGAATCTGGTCGTCGATCACTACCACGGTGTCCGCGCCAAGGACGGCAGCGTCGGGCCGCAGCCGCGCAACCACAAGCGCCTTCTCGCGCGCCAGGCGTTCGGCGCAGTCCTTCGCTTCTTCGCCCGGAAGAGGATCCTCGGCGATGTGCGCAGGTTGAACGACAAACGAAATTCCCGCGTTGCGCAGAAGTTCCTGACGGCGTGGCGAAGCGGAAGCAAGCACGAGCATGGGAATATTGTACGGGTCGTTAGGGGCCCGCCGGGGCCGCGAATGGAATCGGGATTTACGCCAATCGCAACATCACGGGGGAGCCGCATTGAATCGGCGGCGCCGACTGATGCCGAAGAACCGGGAGGAACAGCGCGCCCTGGACGAGCTAGCCTTGGGTGCGGTCCAGGAATTCGGAGTGCCATGCCATCTGGATGGCTTCGAGCTTCGCTTCGCTCGATTTTGCGGGGTCATCCTTAAAGCCGGGGAGCGCGAGCACGTACTTGTGCAGATCGGTGAAGCGGACAGACAGCGGGTCAATTTCGGGATGACCTTCGGAGAGCAGAATTCCAAGATCCTCCGGATCGCTCCAAGTAAGTTCTTTTGGCATAACTGAGTGCCTCCCCGCCGCGTTGTCATGCTGAGCGTTAGCGAAGCATCCCTGCAGGGCTAACGAATCTGGTGGAGTAGAGATTCCTCACTTCGTTCGGAATGACAATTTGCGAGATTCTTAGTGTTCTTCCGAAACGTAATTCCGGTTCCAGGCCGGAATTTCCACGACTACCTTACCCGGCTTTTGAATCACCGCTTGGCATCCGAGACGCGAGTTTAGCTGAAGGTCAGCGGCCATGTCGAGCTTGTCGGCTTCATCGTCTTCCATCTCGGAGATCAGATCCGCGCCCTCTTTAACCCAGACGTGACAGGTGGTGCAGGCGCAGTTGCCGCCGCAGGCGTGATCGAGGTGCACGCCGTAATTCAGTGCGACATCGAGAATCGACTGCTCTTTGCCATGATCCTTGTAGGGCAACTTGCCATGCTCGAAGGCGACGGTCTTGCCTTCAGGCAGGAAGGTGATCTCAACGGTGTTTTCGGTGGGAGCGTCGATAGTGGTGACTCCGGTGGATTGTGTTTTTTCCTCAGACATATGACTCCAAAGGTTGCAAGGTTTTCAAAGTTTCAAGGTTCAAAGTCCAAACCCCCGTTGAAACCCGCTCCTACTTAAATTCTGCCTTCGCCACCGGATGCCCGGCCTTTGGTCCTTCTTCCAGATCGGTATCATCCATGGCCTTGCCTTTGAGCGCGGCGGTGACGGCGGTATCCATCATGAGCTCCGCTAGATGCATCGTTCCCTCGTTGAGCGCGTCAATCGCTTTGCGGATCCCCTGATAGTCGCTGCCATCGATCGCCGCGACCAGCGATTTTTCCAGGGCCTCCGCATTGGTTCGCTCGGCGCTCGTAAGTTCCTGCCATGCCGGATTCTTCTTTCCCTTGGCCAGCGCAGCGAGGATGGTCTCAGCTTCGCGGCGCGCTTCAATCACCTGGCGCTGGCGGAAATCCTCTTCGGCGAAATCGAACGACTCGAGCAGCATGTTCTCGACCTGCTCGTCGGTCAGGCCATAACTGGGCTGAACGTCGATCTCGGCTTCCTTGCCGCTGCGCTGCTCGCGGGCGGAAACGTGCAGAATGCCGTTGGCATCGATCAGGAATTTGACTTCGATGCGCGGCATGCCGGCAACCATGGGCGGCACGCCCTTCAGATCGAATCGGGCGAGCGAGCGGCAATCCCGCGCCAGTTCACGCTCGCCCTGCAACACATGGATTGCGACGTTGGTCTGGCCGTCGACCTGCGTGGTGTAGTACTGCGTTGCCGAGGCCGGGATCGTCGAATTGCGCAGGATGATTTTATCGGTCACGCCGCCGGCGACTTCGATGCCGAGCGAAAGCGGCGTTACGTCGAGCAGCAGCATCTCTTTGGTGACGGCCGAGCCACCACCGAGAATATTTGCCTGCACGGCCGCGCCGAGAGCTACCACTTCATCGGGATTCAGATCGGTATGCGGAGTACGTCCGAAGAGATCCTGCACCAGTTGGCGGACTTTCGGAATACGCGTGGATCCGCCGACCAGTACAATCTCGTCGATCTGCGCGGGCTGCAGACCAGCATCTTTCAAGGCCTGTTTAGTTGGCCCGACGGTGCGATCGATGACGGGCTGGATGAGCTGCTCGAACATTTCGCGGGTGATTTCGCGCTGATAATGGCCGCCGCCGGGCAGCTCCACATCCAGTTTGGTGGCGGGTTGCGATGAAAGTGCAATCTTGGCTTCGATCACAGCCTTGCGGATGCGCTGAATGGCTCTCGCCGTTGCGGCGGACGTCGAGCTTCAGGTCGCCTTGAATATCGTCGAGCGCAATGGCAATCAGCAGATTATCGATATCGTCGCCACCGAGGTGCGTGTCGCCGTTGGTGGCGGCGACCTCGAAGATGCCGTCGTGGAGCTTGAGAATCGAAATGTCGAAAGTGCCGCCACCGAGATCGTAGACGGCGACGATTCCGTTCTTGTGTTTGTCGAGGCCGTAGGCAAGCGAAGCCGCGGTCGGTTCGTTGACGAGACGAAGCACGTCGAGTCCGGCGATGCGGCCGGCATCTTTTGTGGCTTGGCGCTGCGCATCGTTGAAATATGCGGGAACGGTGATGACGGCCTTCGTTACCGGGCCGCCGAAAAAACGCTCGGCGTTGCGCTTCAGCTGGCGAAGGATGAGGGCCGAAATTTCGGGCGGCGTATAGGTGCGCTCGCCGATCCGGATGCGGAGAACTTCGCCGGGCTGCAGATCGTCGGCGAGACGAAAAGGAAACAGCTTCAGCTCGTCCCGGACATCTTCAAGGCCGCGCCCCATCAGCCGTTTCACGGAGTAGACAGCGCGCTCCGAAGTCTCGATCAGAAACTTGCGCGCCGCATTGCCGACGATGACTTGATTGTTGCCATCAAGCGCGACGACCGAGGGCACCAGATTCAACCCGTCTTCGCCCGGGATGACGGCGGGCGTCTCTCCTTGCATGAAGGCCACGAGAGAGTTCGTCGTGCCCAGGTCGATGCCGACAATGTGATCAGTAGTAGACATTTGTGATTTGTAATTCACCTTCGCCGCGCAGCCAGGCGGTTCTAATTACAAATTGAAAATTACCAATTGCAAATTATTCCAGCGCCTCGTTCACGTCGCGCACCAGATTTCTCACGTAGTTCCTGCGGTTCAGCACGTCGAGCATCCGGGCCAGAATCTGTCTGCGATCGTCTTCGGTGCCGGTGTCAACCGCCGTGTCCCACTTGTTCCACTCGTGCTTCAGTTCGTTGAACAGGACGTCGTATTTTTCTTCCAGAGAAAGCTTGGCTTTCCCGATTTCCTCGAGCAGCGCGGGATCGTCCTCTCCCGTTTTTTTCTGCATCCGAAGCTCTTCGAGATGCATGTTGAGCTCAAAGACTTCCTCCAGCAGATCGGCGGGCACCACCTGTTTCTTCGGTTCTCCCGTACTACGCGCCTTCTCGGTGGCCTGTTTCGACTGTTCTTCGAGTTCCACACCTTCCAGGCGCAACAGGTATTCCGTCCGCTTGATGGGATCTTTCAAGGTGCGATAGGCATCGTTGAGCATGGAGCTTTGTTGGAGGCTCCAGGCGCGCTCCTGCTGAGCGGATTGCGCGAAGACGTCGGGATGCAAGCGCCGGCTGAGCGCGTAAAACTCCTTTTCCAGGATTGCGGTATCGAGCTGAAGTTTGCGCGGGAACCCGAAGAACGTAAAGTAATCCACCGGTACGGCGGGCTGCACTTTGCCGCACGCGCCGCAAAAGTGAGTGGCGCGCATGGTGCCGCACGACCAGCAACTGGTGCTCGATTCGCCGGGTACGATTAACGACGATTTTGATTCCGTATTCGCCATAAGAAATTCACATACAACAATAATCCACAGCGCTAAATTTAGAGCGGGACGTGTCGCCGGCCCACGAGAAACGGCTGGACAGCCGAGGGAGGCTGCTCCTGCATTGCTTGTGGTGGACGGGCGAGGGCGCCCGTCGCTCCATAATCATCTAGGCCGAGAACGATGTCCCGCAGCCGCACGACTTCGTCGAGTTCGGATTCACGAAGACGAAGCCTTGCTGCATCAGCGTCTCCTGGTAGTCGAGGATCATCCCGTGGAGGTAGATAAACGACTTCGGATCGACAAACACGCGGACGTCGCCGAATTGAAAGATGCGGTCGCGTTCGCGCGGCTGCGTGTCGAAGCGGATGTTATAGCTCAGGCCCGAACAGCCTCCGCCTTGCACGCCAAGGCGCAAGCCGCCCTGCTCGGGAGAAATCCCTTCCTTCTGCATGGCGGAGCGAATTTTGGCGATCGCCTTCTCGGTGACCTCGATGCCTTTGGCCGGGGCCGCGGGCGGAGCAATCGTTTTGAGTGTGTCTTCCATAAATCGGTTGCGAGTCGCGAGCCTCAAGTCACGGGAATCAAAATCATGACGCAACCTTCGAACAGGCGTGGTTGCTCGAAGTACGCCGCACGTGGCTCGCCGCCCTTTATCTCGCTTCCACTTCGGCCGGCTTCGCAGATTCCTGCTTTTTCTTCCAGTCGCCGATGGCGGCGCGAATCGCGTCTTCAGCCAGCACGGAGCAGTGAATTTTGACCGGCGGCAACGCCAATTCTTTCACAATCTCCGTGTTCTTGATCTCCAGTGCCTGATCAATCGTCTTGCCCTTCACCCACTCGGTGGCGAGCGAGGACGATGCAATAGCCGAACCGCAACCGAACGTTTTGAACTTTGCGTCTTCAATCACGTTGGTTTCCGGATTGACCTTGATTTGCAGCTTCATGACGTCGCCGCACTCGGGAGCCCCGACCAGGCCAGTCCCCACATCGCTGCTGGCCTTGTCCATGGAACCCACGTTGCGCGGGTGGTTGTAGTGATCGATTACCTTATCGCTGTATGCCATTTCTTGCTCCTCACCCTTTTACAGGTTTCAAAGTTTCAATGTCTCAAGGTTTCAACAGAACCCACCGGGTCGTCAGAGCTGCAAGAGCTTCACTACGCTCACTTTGAAACCTTGCAACCCTGAAACTTTGAAACCTTGCTTCTAATGCGCTTCCGCGGCCCATTTCACACTTTTCAAATCCACGCCTTCTTTCGCCATTTCATAGAGCGGCGAAAGCTCGCGCAGACGTTGCACGGTCTCGACCACGCGGTCGGCAACATAATCGACTTCGGCCTGGGTATTGAAGCGCCCAATGCCGAAGCGGATCGAACTGTGCGCCAGATCGTCTCCGGTGCCAAGAGCCTTTAATACATAAGATGGCTCAAGTGTCGCGGAGGTGCAGGCCGACCCGCTCGAAACCGCGATATCGTTGATGCCCATCAGCAACGACTCGCCCTCGACATAGGCGAAGCTGATGTTCAGGTTGCCGGGCAACCGGTGTTCTGTCGAACCGTTGATGTAAATCTCGTCCAGGCGGCTCATAATGCTGTCTTTCAGGCGGTTGCGCAGGCCAGCCAGCTCGCAGGATTCCTGCGGCATTTCTTCCTGCGCGATCGCGCACGCCTTGCCCAGGCCGACAATGCCGGGAACGTTCAAGGTTCCGGAACGCATGCCGCGCTCGTGGCCGCCGCCGTCAATTTGAGCGACCAACTGCACGCGCGGATTCTTGCGGCGCACATAGAGCGCTCCCGCGCCCTTCGGGCCGTAAAGCTTGTGGCCAGTGATGGAGGCGACGTCGATGTTCATCTTGTTTACATCGATGGGAACCTTGCCGATCGCCTGCACGGCATCGGAGTGGAAAACCACGCCGCGTTCACGGCACAACTTCCCAATCTCCGCCATCGGCTGAAGGATGCCGATTTCGTTATTGGCGGCCATGATCGTGACCAGGATCGTCTTGTCGTCCATGGCGCGCTTCAGGTCGTCGAGATCGATGAGGCCGTCTTTTTGTACCGGCAGATAGGTCACGCGGAAGCCGAGTTTTTCGAGGTGCTTGCACGTGTCGAGTACAGCCTTGTGCTCGGTAACCTCGGTGATGATGTGGTTGCCTTTTTCGCGGTACATTTCAGCGACGCCCTTGATGGCCAGGTTGTCGCTTTCGGTCGCACCTGAAGTAAAAATGATTTCCTTGGCCGAGGCGCCAATCAGTTTGGCGATGCGGTCGCGCGAGAGTTCAACCGCTTCCTCCGCCGCCCATCCGAAGGGATGATTGCGGCTGGCAGCGTTGCCGAATTTCTCGGTGAAGTATGGAAGCATTTCTTCGAGCACGCGCGGATCCATCGGCGTGGTCGCGTGGTTATCCATGTAAATGGGCAGTTTTACACCGTCGGGGACGGTGCGCTGTCCGTTGTCTTGACTGCTGGGGGTCGCCGTCTTCACATCCGTACTCATGATTACTCCTGCGCAGCCCCTGAAGGGGCATTTGTTTCCACCTTACGGCATCGCTAAAGCGATGCCCTGATACAAACCTGCTTTACTGCAAACCTGCTCTACGAAATCGTGACCAAATCTGCCGGCTTGCTGATCGCTTGCTGCTTGACTTCGATCGTCTCCGGCTCTTCTTTCATCTGCGAAATCCGAATGTTTTTCAGCACCTGCTCGATGCTTTCATTCACTTTGCGCAGCGGCTCGCGGATGGTGCAGCGGTTGCTCTGGCCGCACTCGCCTCGCACCGTGACGCACGAAGTAATGAACAATGGGCCGTCGATGGCCTTGATCACCTCGAAAGCCGAAATCGTTTTGGCGTCGCGCGCCAGCGTGTATCCGCCGTTGATGCCATGCTGCGAAGTCAGCAAGCCAGCCTTGGCCAGCCGCTGCAAAATCTTGGCCAGAGCTTCCTGCGGAATGCCGTAAGCCTCGGCAACATCCTTGGCGCTGCAGGCGCCGTCTGCCGCGCGCTCCGCCAGGTGCTTCATTGCCATCAGTCCGTAGTCGGCTTTCTTGGTCAGCTTTAGCATCCCGGCACCGGCATTTCAAATGGCGACCAATACGGTCGGATAGAAGTACGACTCTTTCGGTCGCCTTTCATTCTAAACGTATCGGCGGTCCGAGCGCAAGCTTGAGCAGCCAGCGGATGAAAATCGCTGGCGAGCGGTAAGTTTAGGGGGATAAACGGCTTACGTCTTGGCTGGAACGTGAGTCTCAGTCCTGACAACGGTCGACAAGACCAACTCTAACCGGTCAGTGCCTGGTAACCAGCCGGGGGGCTTCCTTTGGGGACTTGACATCTGGAGCGACCCGCCCCAAAATACCGCCAATTTCGACAAATCAAACCACCACCCCCTCTTAAGAGCCGAATCACTCCGCATGCAAATGATGCCGATGCAGCCGTCGCAGCCCCCCAAGCAGAAAATCAGCCGGGAACTTTGCAAGCATCCGCAGGTGCAGATCGTTTCCAGGGACGAGGATTCCGAATACGTCGAATGCATGGAATGCGGCGACGTGTTCGAATCGAGCGAATTCAAGGATATGGCGATCGAGGAGAAGAAGGAACCAGAAGAAGAAGAGTAACGAGCGCAACCGCCGTAGCTCATCGGGGCGCGGCGCTCAGTCTTGCCGCACGACCCCTGGTATAGGCAACGATCACAATGTGAATTGCAATCGCCGCACCCAATCCAACTGCGTGGTGCAGCTGTCGGACTCCCGGTTGGCGGCTGGTCTCCAGCAGGGCCAACCCTCCCACGGGCAGGAACAGGCCGAGAGCGGTCCACAAGCCGGGATTGTATTCACGCCATATGGCGGCGGCGACGTGCAACAGCGCGTTCACGAGGACCAGATACACAATGCTCAATCCCCAACCGATGCCGAGATAGGTAGCGGCGTAGAGCGAGAGCAGCCCCACGCCCCAAACGCCCGGCAGATTGATCCACAGAACGGCGGCGTGGCTCAGGGCCTCAACCCCGCTAAAAATCTTCTCGTTCACAAAATTGCGGAAGCGGTCGCCGGTGTGTTCTTCAACCTGATGGAACATGTAAACCGGGAGCAGGGAATACGTGAGAAGCCACGCGGCGTCCGGGTGTTTCGGGAGCGCTGGCAACAGCAGCGTCAAAACGGTTGCGGTGCAAAGCGCCGCCGCCACCCAGTGTTCATTGAGCCAGCGCTCGATCATGTCCAAAGTCTAAGGCAAGTCGCTCTCGCGATGGGCGAACGCTAGGTTTTGCGGCGGATGTCAATCACCAGGTTCCCGGCGCGATCCAGGTGAAACTGCTTTCCCGGTGGAATCACCGTGGTCGCGCTGTATTCGGTGATTATGGCTGGTCCTCTTAGTATGTGAGCCGTGGGAACTTCGCTGCGTTCATAGACCGGCGTGGTTTCCGGCTTCTCAAAGATGACGCGCGCCCGCTCTACGGGCTTCACTCCGGCGGCCGAACCGCGCACGACGGAGGCCGCGCGGACAGGAGCGGGCCACCCCATCACGCCAAAGCGGGGCGTGCCGGGGACCCCGGTGTCCGTGCCACACAAACTCGGTGTTCGCAGCTTCGCGCGGAGTCGCACCGTAACCAACTCGATCTCCCGGTCGGGGTGGTGATAGCCGTAGCGGCGTTGGTGCTCTTGGTGAAAGCGGGCGACGGCATCTCCGCCGGCGGGCACGTTGAGTTCGTAGCCTTGCCCGCGATAACGCAGGTCGAGTGTTCTTTCATAATGGACGGCTCGGTGGCTCTGCCATCGCTCCGCGGCGAATGACTTCCGCGCCGCCGCTTCCAGCTTGCGAAACTCTTTTTGAAGTTCGGCTCGCGGCACTCGCCGGTCCAGCCGCCAAAGCAGCGTGCGCGAGAAATCCTTGACCACATCGCTGACCAGAATCCCGAAGGCCGAGAGAGCGCCGGGCCGCGCCGGGATGATCACGGTGGGAATTGAGAGCGCCTCGGCGAGTTCGCAGGCATGAAGGCCTCCCGCGCCGCCAAATGCCACCAATGCAAAATCGCGCGGATCGTAGCCGCGTTCGATGGAGACGACGCGCAAGGCCCGCTCCATGTTTGCGTTGACCACGCGCAGCACGCCGCGCGCGAAATGCTCGAGTGTCATGTGTTGCTTTTTCGGTCCGTCTTTATTCGGTTGCTGTTTATCCAGACACTCTTTATCCAGCCACCCCTGCGCGATGCGGCGGGTTCGTTCCATATCAAGCGTGAACTCGCCGCCCAGAAAGCGGTCGGGCCGCAGCCGGCCCAAAATCAGATTGGCATCGGTGACGGTGGGCTGCGTGCCGCGGCCGTAGCAGATGGGACCCGGATCGGCGCCCGCCGATTCCGGACCGACGCGCAGCAGGCCGCCGGCATCGAAACGCGCCAGCGATCCGCCGCCTGCGCCCACGGTGTGAATTTCGAGCATGGGAACGCCGACGGGAAGTCCGGCTACTTCTGACTGATTGCCCGCGCTGATCTCGCCCTGAACGGCGGCAACGTCGGTCGAGGTGCCTCCCATGTCGAACGAAAGTATTTTCGCGAAGCCGCTTCTCGATGCGGCCGCGGCAGCGCCTACCAGACCGCCAGCGGGACCCGATAACACGGTGCGCACGGGTTCGCGCGCGGCAGACTCGAGCGCGGCGATTCCGCCGTTTGATTGCATGACGAAGATTCGCGACTTTGCCCTGGCAGTTGTTCCGATCTGCTCGACTCGCTCTGCAAGCTTTTCCATGTAGCGCTGCATCAGCGGTTGGAGGTAAGCGTTCACAACCACCGTGCTGGTGCGTTCGTATTCGCGGAACTCGGGGAGGATCTGATGAGAAACCGAAAGCGGCTTACCGGAATCGGCCAGCGCGGCGGCAACCCGCGTTTCGTTCGCGGTGTTCGCAAACGAAAACAAGAACGAGATTGCAATGGCTTCGGGCTGCGCTCGCAATACCGCTCGCCGCAGGCGCATTAATTCCGCGTCCGACGGACGCTCCAGCACTCGGCCTTCGGCATCGACCCGTTCCTTGACGCCAAAGCGCATGTCGCGGGCGACGAGTGGCGGAATGCGGTCAAAAAAGAAATCGTAGAGACGCGGCCGTGCCTGTCTGCCAATCTCGATGACATCTTCAAACCCAGCGGTGGTGATGAGCGCCACTCGTGCACCTTTTCGCTCGAGCAGCGCATTGGTCCCGACGGTCGTCCCATGCAGCAGCGTAACGCCCGCTGCCACGCCGATTTTGGCTAGCGCGTCGCCGATTGCGCGCGACGGATCATCGGGCGTGGAAAATACCTTGAGAGTCTCGAGTTCGCCGCCTTCGACCCACACGCAGTCGGTGAAAGTTCCGCCGGTGTCAATGGCAATGCGGAGCGGGGGTTTGGCGGACCCGGGCATAAACAGGGAAGACTACCACGGGCGTGCCGAGCCCACCGAATCGGCAAGTGTCAGTATCGCAAACATAACGCCTTTCGCACGCGCACTGCCGTATTCTGAAAGCTGAGATCGCGAGCAGCGATCTCGGCACAGAGGTCCGAGGTGAACGGCAAAACCTGGAAGGCGTGGCTGGTGCCCGGCGGAGCGGTGTTGGCTGTCGCGGTGGCGCTCGTCAACAGTTCGCTGTTCGCCCAGGTCGCGTCTTCGCTCTCCTTTTATTACGTAGCCGTTTTTGCGGCCGGATTGCTCCTGGCCTGGCGGTTCAATTCCAGCCGCATTCTGTTTTCGCTGCTCACTCTTCTGCTCGCGCATCGCGCGGTCGATTTCTTTTCCGCGGGGCACGCGCACAGCGGCCCGGGCCGCACGGCTGTGACGCTGGCCGCGCTCCTGATCCCGCTCAACTTCATTGTGTTTGCCGCAATGCGCGAGCGCGGGCTCATCATCGCCGGCATCGCACCGCGCTTTGGTCTGCTCTTTTTGGAGTCTGTTGTCGTCGCCATTCTGTGCCGTCCGGAGAATAGCGTTGCCACGGCGCGGCCTCCCAACATGGCTGATGCTCCCGTTTGGGTGCTGGCCGGTCTGGCCGCAGCGGTCGCGCTGTTCATCTGGCGCTACGTACTGACCCGCAAGCCCATCGAGCCCGGCTTTGCCTGGTCGATGGCCGCTGTTTTCCTGTGGCTCGAGTTTGCACCGGTCGGCCGGGGCGCCGACGCTTATGTGGCCACCGCCGCGCTAATCATTGCGGCTTCGCTGATTGAGACTTCCTACGTGCTCGCTTACCACGATGAACTTACCGGCATCCGCGGAAGGCGCGCCTTCAACGAAGCGCTGCTTTCGCTCGATGAGCAATACGCCATCGCCATTGTCGACATCGATCACTTCAAGATCTTTAACGATACCTACGGGCACGACGTCGGCGACCAGGTTTTATGCATGGTGGCGTCGCGCATCTCGAAGGTCGCGGGCGGAGGCCAGGCGTTTCGCTGCGGAGGCGAAGAGTTCGCGGTAATTTTCCGCGGCACATCGGCTAAAGACGCCTTTGAGCACTTGGAGGCGCTGCGCAAAGTTATTGAGGGTTCATCGTTCCGCATGCGCGGCGGCGAACGAAGAACCGACCTGCGGGCGGAGGAGGCCGATCGCAGAAAAGCCACTGACCGCAGAAGGCCGGCGAAAAAGAAGGCCGCTGCGCCGTACGCTCTCATCCAGCCGCCCGACCGCTTATCGGTAACCGTGAGCATGGGCGTGGCCGAGCCCAGCACTCGCTATCGGCAACCCGAGCAGGTGATTCAGGCGGCTGACCAGGCGCTGTATCGCGCCAAGCAAAAAGGGCGCAACCGCGTAGAACTGGCTTCCACCGCTCCGTTGTGGCTGGAACGAACGAAGCGGGTCAAGGCGTCGCGGCAGTAGGGAACTCACGACTTTACCGTCTCGCTGCGCGCTACCAGTCGCGCAAATGGATGACGAGCAGCAGCACCGTCGCACCCAATGGAAGCAACAATCCCGCCCGCAGGCTTCCGGTGCTTTGGGAGACGACACCTACCATCCAGGGAATCACGGCCGGGCCTACCGCCGCCAGCGAAAACATGACGGCGCCGATGCTGCGCGCGGCCACTCCGAAGTGCGCCGAAAGCCGCGCGATGGTGATGGGATACAACGTGGCAAAACTTAGCCCCGTAATCAAAGCTCCGGCAATTACTCCCGGGAGCGCGGAAGCAACGAGCATCAAGACGATTCCAGCGGAGGCGGTGGCGAAGCCCGCCCGCAACACGCGCCGCTCGGAAACGTAAGAGAGAAACAAGGTGCCGAGGCCGCGCCCGGCGGTCAGCGCAGCCCAGAAAAACGCCGGCATCAGCGGCGCCCACTTTGCTTCCTGTGGACCCAACCGTGCGACGTAGGAGCCAATCCATCCGCCGACGGCGGTTTCCGCCCCGGGATACAAGAAAAACACGGCCGCAAAAAGCCAGATCACCGGATTGCGTGCAAGCTCCTGCCACCGGAGCTTGCCGCCCAATGGCGTCTCCGCCGCCGCTGCTGGGAAGGTCAATCCCCACATCCTGAATGCGAGCAACACCAGGAACAACGAGACCGCGCCAAGGAAAACCGGCAGC
Organism: uncultured Acidobacteriaceae bacterium; assembly: GCA_963791085.1. GTDB lineage: Bacteria > Acidobacteriota > Terriglobia > Terriglobales > Acidobacteriaceae > Acidiflorens. The sequence continues at coordinate 140,369 of CAWBQG010000003.1, forward strand.
ATCTTATGCGCAGCCGCCCACGCCACCATCAACGAGCAAAACACCGCGCCCGCTCCCCAGAAGAAATTCAGAAGGTTGACGGCGCTGGTGCGCGAATTCGGGCTGACCTCGGCAATCAGCAAGCTGTCGGTCGGAACGATGAGGCCGATTCCAAGGCCGTACACGCCCACCGAGACCATCCCCAACCCCACCGATCCCGCGTAGAGCGTGGCCGCGCCGCCGGCCATGAGCAGCAAGCCCAGCAAAAATGCAGGGCGATATCCAAATTTGACGAGCAGAACGCCCGAGAGCTGCACGCCCACAACCGAAGCCAGAAACTGCACCAGAAACAGATTGCCCGCGTGCGTGTCATTGAGCGCCCAGCGCGCGATGAGCAGCGGCAGCATGGGCCCAAGCAGGGTCATCAGGATTCCGGTGGGTAGAAACGCAAGCTGGGCGGCGAGGATCAGCTTCTTATTTGTGGAAGGAGGAAGATGCTCGATTTGTGCGCTCGCCATGCGGAAAAGTTGCCCCTCGAGATTTTCTTCTGCCGTTGAAGGTTAAGAGCTGTGCAGAGACTAAAGAACGAGGATAACCGATGGGACGCGGCTCGATGCGAAAGGAAGATGAATTGTGAGGGGCAGACGCAGGCGGACGTTGCCCATAGGAAGACGGCCTGCCAGGCCCAAATCAAGCCACGCTGATCTACAGAGAGCATCGGTGTCGCGGCCGGTTCGGTAGCGAACAGACTATCCCGCCGCTTACGTCGTGACCAGATATTTTTCGGGAGCGCCATCCCCCGCCGGTTCTTCTTCCCGCGCCGGCTCCAGCACATTGCGCGATTCAGCGATGCCGTTCTCAGCGGCGGTTTCGATCAGCTCCTCGAGAATGTCATCATCCTGTTTTTCCAGGTCCGCTTTCCACTCTGCTTCTTCTTCCAGATTCCAGGGCCACACCGCTGTTCTGTCCATCTTGAACCTCCTCCACTGCGGTTTCGACGATCTTTCTTGAGTTATCCGGCACCCGAGTTTCATGTGTCCGACATGAGTAATGGCTTTTGAAGTTAGAGCAAACGACGAAATCACGTTCTATGCCACTGTGGCAACTTCCGCTTCCTCGTATAAGTCATCGATCTGCTTTCGATAACGTTCTTCGACGATCTTGCGGCGAAGTTTCAACGTTGGCGTAAGACTGCCGTCGTCTGTGCTGAATTCATCCGCCACCACCAGCACCTTTTTCAATGTTTCGTAACGGGCAAGCTTCTGGTTTACTTCCTGAACAATGCCGTCATAGAGAGTCTGAACTTTCGGGTTGCCAACCAATTCCCGCCGCGACGAGAAAGAGATATGGTTGGCGCGCGCCCAATCCTCAAGCAGACTAAAGCACGGAGAAATAATTACCGACGCGAATTTCCTCCGGTCCCCCACCACCACTGCGGTTCCGATCAGAGCGTTCAGCTTGAGGGAATTCTCAACCGGTTGGGGCGCGATAAACTTCCCGCCCGAGGTCTTGAGCAAGTCTTTCTTACGATCGGTGACCGATAGAAATCCATCCTCATCCAGCATCCCGATATCCCCGGTTTTGAACCAGCCATCCACAAACGCGCTCCTGGTTTCCTCCGGGCGGTTCCAGTACGCTCGAAAGACCGAGGGACCGCGCACCAGAATTTCATGGTCTTCCGCGATCTGCACTTCGACATTCGAGAGAAGCCGGCCCACTGTGCCCAGTTTGTGGGCGCGCGGCGTGTTCACGGCAATTACAGGCGAAGTTTCTGTCAGGCCGTATCCTTCGTGAATGCGGATCCCAATGCTCGCATACCACGCGGCCAGTTCACTGCCCAGAGGCGCTCCGCCCGAAACAAATACTTCAACGTTGCCGCCCATTCGCGCTCGCACCTGCGAATAGACCAACTTATTCGCCAGTTTCCAACTTAGAGACGTCGGCACCTCGCCTGCCAGGACCCTGTGTGCATGCGCACGGCCCACCGCGAGCGCCCAACGGTAGATCGCTCGTTTGGGGAATTTCTTGGCCTTCTGTTCAACCTGGCCGTAAATTTTTTCGTAAACGCGCGGCACGCCCACGAAAAGCGTAGGCATCACCTCCATAAGAGTCTGTGGCAGGTGTTCGAAGAAGGGGCAGTAGGCCAGAGTTACGCCGTGGTAGAGCAGCGCGAAATCGGCATGACGCGCGGTTACGTGCGACAGCGGCAAAAACGAAACACTGATCTGCCCAGGGTGAACATTGAAGCCCTCAAGCGAGCACAGAATGTTCGAGGTCAAATTTCCGTGCGTGAGCTGCACCCCTTTAGAGATGCCCGTTGTTCCCGAGGTGTAAATGATGGATGCCAGGTCGTCTGCGGCGACGGCGCGCGCGCACGCATCCAGATCGGGGTCGAATTCAGCTGAACCTTCCTCCATTAACCGGCGCATGGGCGCCGCATCGGCAGTGTCCAGTGCATCCATCACCACTACCCGTTCCACCGCCGTCTGGTCCTTGATGGAAAGGACTTTCTTCAATTGTGCCTCGGTGGAAACGACCACAACCTTCGCCCCGGAATCGCACAAAATGTAGGCTGTCTGCTGAGCGGTCAAGGTGGCATAGATGGGAACAACCGCAACGCCCAGTTGAAAAGATGCGAAGTCCGCTACGGCCCACTCCGGCCGATTCTCACTCAGGATCGCGAGCCGGTCTCCTTTCGTCAGCCCCCACTTGCGGAGCCCTCGCGCCACGCCCGCCACATGCCGATAGAACTGGCGCGAACTGACGGGAGTCCATCGGCCCGACTCACGAGTCAGCATCACCCGCTCGTGCCTGCGGTCCACAATCGCCGAAAAGATGTCGTTAAGGGTTCGAGGCGTCATATAGCAGACCTCCCTCGCTGTGAAACTCCCGACAAGTCGCTTTTCATGAGCGCACCTCAGCGACTTATGGCTCTATCAGTGCCCAATAGGCTACTTCAAATGCCCCCAGCGGAACGTCGGTCCCGTGGAGAATCGCCAATAGTTCTGCCGGGATGCCAGAATGTTAGAAAACAAATGCGTATTCACATAGTCAGTGGCAAACCGCCATCCTAGTGGCCGCGTTATGTTGATATCGAACCCGCCGCCCAAGCCAACGAATAGCTGGGTGTCAGTCTGGTGGGAGCTGGGAACAGGGATATTAAGTACGTCGAACAGAGTGCCCAACCCCAACGGGAAAGTGATGTTTGCCACCTCGTGAATTCCGCCCAGGCCGGGACGCGCAAAAAACGTAACTCTATCCCACTTCCGAAAATAAAACTGCGGGCCGGCGGCGAAAGTATATGTCGTTGATCGGAACGGCACGTTAATCGAGCTTGCGCCACCAGGTACCAATCCCGACTGGTTAATCGCACCTGCATAGACCGTTTCGCTTCCATTGATGGTCCCGGCGCCACTGATCACAGAGTCGCCGATAGCGCTGAAATCCCCGCCCAGGCCAAGCCATGGTTTCACCGTGACGCCGAAATCACCTTCGAACCCACGTTCCGTCAAGTTTCTGGCCGGGCTGATCAGGTAATCGAATCCCGTAAAAAGCGTATAGCGGTTAATATCAGTCCGCTGGGCCAAAGCAGGCAGACACAAAATAATTGCGAGGCTGCAAAACACCGCACACGGTATTGCTTTCATGCTCCACCTCAGGAGATTTATCTATTAAATGACTAAGCAACGACTAAGTCTGCTGCCGGATCGTTTATCTTACTTGTTGACACTGGTTCCGCGACTCGTTGTGCGCGCCGTACTGGCCGACTGGGCGCTGTTCCAACTGCCGCAAATGCGGTTTGTGCCGCTGCGTCCGGCGCTGCCTTCCGCCTTCGGGCTGTGCGCTTCTTTTCCGGCGGCTTGATCCCGGCGGCATCGCGCAGTTCACCGAAGCTCTCTTCAAGCAATATCTCCAGCTTCCGCAAATCCGGCGCTGCCTGCGCATCTCCGCTGAAACCGAAGTACGCCATTCCGTTGTAACTCAAAATGGCGCAATTGACGGCCATCTCGCCTCCGACCGGAACATACGGATAGCAATGCAGCATTTTGTGTCCGAACAGATAAAGCGGCCACTGCGGACCGGGCACATTCGTGCAGACCAGATTGAAAGGTGTGATCGGCAACCGGCTCGCCAGTGGCCCCATCAATCCCTGCACCGAGGTCGGAAACATGCCGATCAATCCTCCGGCCAAACTTACTAACTCGGCGGCATGCACTCGCTTGAGAAATTCGGTTCGCTTGTGTGCCGCAGCAAGCAAGTGTAGCGGCCGGCGGATATCCAGCGGAATGGTAACTGGAACCAGCGAGATCCGATTGCCGAGTTCCGACGGGCTGCTTTTCCCCCGCAGGCTGACTGGGACCATGATGCGCAGCAATCTCCCCTTCACGCTATCGCCATGTAACTCGCAGTAGCGCCGAATCGTCGCCGTGACGATCGCGAGAATGACGTCGTTTACGCTGGTCTTACATTTGTGCCGGATGGCTTTGATCTCCTCGAGCGGAATCTGAGTGAAACAGAACTTCTGCGGTCCCTGGTAAAGAACGTTGAACCGTAGCCGCTCCGTAAACGCCGTGAGTTCAGGGAACAGGCCGGCAAACTCGCGAGTGTCCAGGTCGCTGCCGTTGGCCGCCGCGCGCTCCGCCATGCTTAGCAGATCGCCCAGCGCCGAGAGAATTCGTTTGAGAAAGTCCGAATATGTCTCCACAAACCCCGTTGTAAGTGACGTCAGTGGGTCGCGAGGCGGCGGAACACGGAATTTAAGCTTTTTTCTGGGAAGACGCGGCGCTTCCGGGTTCGCATCCAGAAGTACGTTCATGATACCCACGCCGGCGATTCCATCGGCCAGGCAGTGGTGCAACCGGAAGATAAGTGCGCTCCGACCGCCTTTTAATCCCCTCACAAGCGTGATATCCCATAACGGGTGTTGTCGATCCATTACCGTGCCGAAAAGTTTTCCGGCCAGCGTTTTCAGTTCCGTGTCGGTGCCGTGTTTGAGTCTTACTTCACGCACATGGCGGTCGAGTGCAAAATTTGGATCGTACTCCCAGGTGGGGAGACCCAGGCCGAAAGGCGCGGGCACCACACGTTTCAGATAACGCGGCAGGAGCGGCAGCTTCGACTCGATAAACTGAACGCAGTCTGCAAATGAAACTTCACCTTCGAACACGCAGATGCTCGCCACATTGAGCGGCATGCCTTCCCGCTCCAGATGCAGGAAGACCGTGTCCCCCCAGGAAAGGCGGTCGCTCTGTTGATCGTTCTGCATGGCGTCTCTCCTAATCAGGGCGCCGCGCGGCCAAAGCGCACTTCAGTTCTCGAAAGAAAAGCGCCGCGTCAATTTCATCAGCTTGAGCACTTTATAAACCTCAACGTTCACGGCGCGTAAGACGACCCTGACCCCTACCGCGTCAGCCCTTCGGATAAACTCTTCCATCGCGCGGAGCGTGCTCGAATCCACCCGGCGCACGGCAGAGAAATCCACAATCAAGTCCCCGGTCGCGGCGTCGAGCTTTTCTCCGGCCTCTCGCAAAACCGCGGCCACGCGCTTTTCATCGATCTTTAACGACATCGCAATCATCGACATATGCACCGCCGCGGTTACACGGTTTGTTGTTCGGGTATGTCAGCAGGTTTGGCAACGCCTCGGCCCTCATACGCTTTCCAAAGCAGTTCGGCCAGTTCGCTCATTAGGGGCATGCGCGGATTCGAGCGCCACGACGGATCTTCAAAAGTGGCCTTCACGAGGTCGGGAATCGCCCGCTCGAATTCTTCCTTCGAAATGCCCATCTCGGCGATTGATCGTGGAAAGTTCAAGTCATCGAGCAATTGTTCCGTTGCCTCGATCAGTTTCTTGACTTTTTCTTCCACCGTATGACCGCCTAGTCCGAGTAAGTCTGCGACCGTAGCGTACTTTTTATGCGCCACATAACCCTGCGTATAAGGCGACGGCATGAACTTGGCAGGAACTGCGGCGTTATAGGCAATTACATGCGGCAACATGAGCGCATTGGCCCGGCCGTGCGCGACGTTAAAACGCGCCCCAAAAGCATGCGCTAGCGCGTGATTGACTCCCACTGACGCGTTTGAGAATGCCATTGCCGCGATGCAGGCGGCGTTGTGCATCATCGAGCGGGCCTCTTCATCGCGTGGATGCTCATAGGCGATCGGCAGGTACTTAAATGCCAGCCGAATCGCCTGCATGGCGTTGGCATCGGTATAAGGCGATGCATAATTCGACACGCCAGCTTCCAGCGCGTGAGTCAGGCAATCGATGCCGGTGTCGGCCGTCAGGCCTTTCGGCATCGACATGACAAACTGCGGATCAACAATCGCCACGTCCGGAGTTAGCGAGTAATCGGCAAGTGTCACCTTGCGCCCACTCGACTTATCGGTCAGTACCGCAAATGGAGTAACTTCGCTGCCGGTTCCGCTGGTTGTAGCAATCGCAATCATCCGTGCCCGGCTTGCTTTTTCGGTCGGAAACTGAACCACTCGTTTGCGGAGATCGAGAAAAGGCGCCGCCAACCCTTGCAGGTCAGCCTCGGGCGATTCATACTTAAGCTTCATGATCTTCGCCGCGTCGATAACCGACCCGCCGCCGAGCGCAATGATCTGGTCCGCTTTGTAGAAGTTGAGTGTCTCCACTCCCTGCGAGATGACCTTGATCTCAGGCTCCGCATCCGGAATGACTAGCACGTGAACGTGAGTGTCCGCGCCAATGTTTCGCCGGACGATATCTACGTGGCCGATTTGCTCGAGGCCCGGACTGGTGACGATGATGGTCGAGCGGGAGGGAAACTGCCGCACGTTTTCCACCGCGTTCATGTTGAAGTAGATCTGATTCGGAATTCGGAACCACATATGGTTTTGTGTCCTGCGGGCGACGCGCTTGATGTTCAGATAGTGATAAACGTTGACGTTGTCGGTTGTGCTGTTACCGCCTCCGGTCCCGCATCCGAAAGAGAACGTCGGCACGAGATCGTTGTAAACCGCGCCCAGCGCTCCAATTGAGCCCGGCGAATTCACAATGATTCGCCCTGCGTTGATCACTTCGCTGAACTTGCGGATCACCTCATCGTTGCGCGAGAAAACAACCGCGGTGTGCCCAAGCCCTCCGGCATGATTTACGTCCACGCACACCTGGAGTGCCTCGCTCACCGACTTCGCGCGATAGACCGCGAGCACCGGGAATAGCTTTTCGGCCGAAAGCGGATGCTCCCGACCCACGCCTCGAATCGGCGCAATCAGAAGTTTGGTATTTGGCTTCACCGCGAGACCAATGAAGCGCGCGATATCGGTAGCCTTCTGCCCAACGGCCATAGGCTGCATAAATCCGGTCTGCGGATCAATCACCGTGCGCTCCAGCAGCGCGGTTTCTTTCTCGTTGCAGATGTGCGCGCCCAGGTCGGCAAATGTTTTCAGGGCGGCATCATAAATCTCGTCGTCGATCACCACCGTCTGCTCGGAAGCGCAAATGGTCCCGTTATCGAATGTTTTCGAAATAATAATGTCGACCACGGCCGCATTCAGATCCGCGGATTTTTCCAGGTAAACTGGCGTGTTCCCCGGTCCCACACCCAACGCCGGCTTGCCCGAACTGTAAGCGGCTTTTACCGCGCCCGGCCCGCCCGTGGCGTCGATCATGGCCACGTCTTTGTGCCGCATCATGTAGACGTTGTCGGGGATCGTGGGCGATTCCAGGCAGCTAAAAACCCCCTCCGGCGCGCCTTGCTTCACTGCCGTCTCGTACATGATTCTCACGGCCTCGGCGCAACAGCGCCACGCTTTCGGGTGCGGGCTGAAGATAACCGCGTTCCGCGTCTTCATCGCCACGATGCACTTGAACAAGACCGTGGAAGTGGGGTTCGTAATCGGCGTAATTGAAAACAAGACGCCGATCGGGTCCGCTATCTCCACTAAATTCCGCTCGGGAAACTCGCGAATCACACCGACTGTGCGCTTGTCCTTGACATAGTTATAGACAAACTCGCTGGCCACCATGTTCTTGATGACCTTGTCTTCCATCACGCCAAGCCTGGTTTCCTCAACCGCCAGCCGCGCCAGATGCTGAGCCTGCTCAAGTCCCGCCAGCACCATCGATTTGACGATGCGATCCACGTCCTCCTGTGTAAATTGGGTAAAAACAGCGGCGGCGGTTTTTGCCTGACTAACCAGGTTCTCCAGGTAAGCAGTTCGTTCCGGACTGAGGCTGTCCGCGGCGGATGGACCGTGCGCTTGCTCCTTCACCGCTTCACTCGCGATCATTACTGCCTCCCTTCCGAACTGCGGGGAACCTCGCCGGCGTGAGCGCGTCTACTTGGAAATCAAATGTCCGAAGTAAAATGCCGGCGTCGAATCTTCGTCTATGACGGCGGCACTAATCTCTTGATCGCCTCAAAGCGCAAAATTACAAGGGATTAGCGACAGCGTGTGAGGAAAGTTCGGCGATGCAGATTCCGGGGCTCCGGCGGGCACCATACGTCAGCCTCGCTACCAAAGTAGAGCCCCTTCGGTGGAGTTGGTCTACAACGTGTGTCACACCTGAATGTGACTATTATCACGGGCTAACCGCAGATAGGCCGTGACCTACTAAGTCGCCGCTGGCTGAACTAAGGGCCGCTTGGTTTTCGAGGGGCAGGAGTGCTGCGGTGCAGCATAAGTCATGCACGCACGGCGTTAGTTGCAGACTCAACACGCGCATGGTGATCACCACGCGACTTAGCGGACATGCCAGGTTATTAGCTGCAATGCAGCGCAAGAATTGTTTTGCGGCGGGCCCATGGAAAGGAATCCGATTTGGCGTCCAGCTGATTGCGAAACAGGGGTTTCGCCTCATCCGTCGTGGAAGTCATGGAAATTTGTTGCAGAAACCAAGGGGTATTGCGGAAGGGCAGTCTGGGGCATTCTTTTCCCCTCATCACCGGCGTTCTCGACGAGGTTGCCGAGCAACGGTCGCCCCGCATGGGCAGCTTCAGAACATTACGCAGGCTTCGTTGACCCGATCCAGCACCCGTTGCAGCAGCGCGAGTTTCCGCTCGAGTTCCGCCTTCCGTGCAGCATCCGTCTCCCGGGCGATTTGCTCCTTCATGCTGTTCTTCTTGCCCGCAAGCAACTCTCCCGTCTGTTCGAGTTCGCCGGCGTCGAGCCGCAGATCATGGGCCATGACCTTTGTCAAAATTTCGTTGTATTGTCGCGGGTCGCCTTCTAGCAGAACATTCGCCAGCAGTTTCAGTTCGTCCGTTTCCAGGTGGAATTGCATGGCTCCCCCTCTCAACTCGAAAAATGCTTCATAGAAATTAGATCACGGTAACCCGCGAGGTGTCAGTGACGACCATCATCGGAGCACAGTCCGGCCGTACTTCTTCCAGGAATTCTCGATGAGGTGGAATTGGGTTGATGACGCCGCAGGCGCGGGCGCGGGAAAGAACGAATTGCAGCGGTTCCTCCCGGTCTACTGCCCAAGCAGGCCTTTTTTCAGAGCCGCAGTGGGCGGCTTTGGCCCAAGCCACACGGAGAAGAGCGCTTGGCCGAAGCTCGGGCCGTCGATCACCAGCCTCTCCTTGCCATTGATGGCGAACGTCGTGCCCATGCCGGGGACGCAGGTGAAGATCATCTGATCGCCCTCCTTGAGCGGTTCAAGGGCGCCCAGCATCCGGTCGATGTCCGCCTTCATCGTCCTCTCAGCGTCCGGCGCGTTGTCGCGAAACGATTCGTCGAACGCCTCCGCCATCTGGTTCTTGCTTACGCTGCGCATGAACTGCAGGACGATCCGCTTGGGTTCATCGGCCTTGAGGATTGCGCCGGGATCCGCGGACTTCTGCGTCAGGTAGAGTCCTGCAACGTAAACCTTAACCATGTATTTCGTGCGCAATCCCATGCCATTGAGCACCAGCGACGTTCTCCCCACCTGTACCGTATCCGGCATGGACACGCCCGCCAGTTCGGCAGCGTATAGATTGCAGATCGACGCCAGCGCGAACGCGACCGCCAACGAAATAACCGTGCTTCGCATGTGTATCCCTCAGTAAACGGGCCTGCGAGACGAGATCGTACCACAGGCAAACCTGCCGTCCGAGCCACCTCTTAGTCCGAGGCTGGCTCCATGAATACCTGAACGAACTCGACTCTTGTTGATAAAATGAGCGGCGAGCGGCGAGTCGGAAACCCAAAAGGGAGGCGGATGGAGAACGCGATCGGTCTCGTGATGACCGGCGGAGGCGCCAGGGGTGCCTATCAAGCCGGAGTTCTGAAGCGCATCGGTGAGCTGAAAGCGATCGAGGCCCACGGCAATCCTTTTCCTTTGATCGGAGGCGCGTCCGCCGGCGCAGTGAATGGCAGTGCGCTCGCCGCCGGTTGCGACGATTTCTCCTCCGCAACCCGTCTTCTCGCCGAAATGTGGGCGGGGCTCCAACCCTCCGATGTCTTCCGCTGCGATTTCGTAACGCAGGCGCACAATTCCCTCACCTGGATTCTGGATCTTTCATTTGGCGGGATTACCGGCGGAGGCCATGCCCGATCCTTATTAGATGCCGCTCCACTGCGGCACTTCCTGGGGCGGCATCTCGATTGTGACCGCATTCAAGCCAACATCAAGTGCGGCAACCTCTATGCTCTGGCCATTTCGGCGACCAACTTCAACTCCGGAAAGAGCTATCTTTTCATTCAGGGCGCCAAAGGGCACCCCATGTGGCAGCGTAGCCGGAGGGTGACGGTAGCGGCCAAAATTACGGTTGACCACATTTGCGCGTCCGCCGCCATTCCACTGATCTTCGAGCCGGTGCAACTCAAGATCCCAAGGGGATCAGCTTTCTTCGGTGACGGTTGCGCTCGCCTTCAACAACCTCTCAGCCCGGTCATCCGCCTGGGAGCGAAGAAGGTTTTCGCCATCGGCGTCCGCTGTGACAGCCAGCAACCCCTGGAAGTAAGCGCAGTTGAGAAAAGTCCCTCGCTCGCGCAGGTGATGGGAGTTCTCTTCAACGTGATCTTCCTCGACCATCTCGCCACCGATCTGGAGCACTTGGAGCGGCTGAATCATCTGCTCGAACATGGCCAGATCGTGAAGCACGACGTGGAAGAGTGCGAAACAATCCGCCCCTTGCGGACGTTTGTCATCACCCCATCCGTCATCTTGTCGGATGTGGCAGAGCGCCATCAAAAAGACATGCCCTCTCTGGTTCGGTACTTTGTCAACAGCTTGGGACGGGATTCGGATTCCTGTGCGGACTTGATGAGTTACTTGCTCTTCACTTCAAAGTACACCCGCGAGTTGATTGACGTCGGCTATCGCGACGCCGACGAGCGAATCGATGAAATCGAAGACTTCCTATATTCCTCGGACGGTGGGGAAAGCCGGAAGATCGCCGCCAATGCGGCGAAAGGTGGGATCAAGCCACCTGCGGACCTGAACGCCGATGGACCGGGTAACGTAAACCGGTTCTTGTGAGCGAGCAGCCTTCCGGCATGCGGAAATCGCGCCGCCGGATAGTTGAAGCTGGAAATAAAATCGCGTCCTCGGACGAATGACTTGATTCGTTCGAAAAAGTGCCTCGAATCGAACGACCATTCGCCCGAAGACGCCTCGCCGGAGTCAACGATCTTTCTCCAGACGATAATGGGCTGGCGTTTTCGGCAACACGCATCGCCACAGACCGAAAAAGCTCGCCCTGCCTCGTTATTGCCGTCGCATCAGGCGGTCGCCGCGACCGGAGGCTTTCTGGTGGCCCGCACTGGACGCTTGGCGCTCCGCTCCGTCTTGCCCGTTCGCGCGTGTCCATTCACAGGCCTTACGACGGCATCCATCACTGCCCGCTGCGCGTCCACGTAGCTCTTCACAGTCTCCCGCGCCAACTCGCCCAGTGGGACGAACGGGAACGGCTGCAGAAGGTCCAGGGTCTTGCCTGCAGTTTTCACATAGGCGTTCATTTGCTGCCCTGCAACGTCGGCCAGCTTCTTTTGGGCCTCGATGAACGAGTCTGTCGCCTGTCGCGCAATCTCCGCCAGTTCGGTCTTCTTCATCTTCTTCGCACCGTTGGCGCTCTTCCCGCGGGTTGCGTTGGAGGTCTCTTCGGCGATCACGTCCAGAAAACGCTTCTGCGCCTTGACGAAGGTCTCCATGCTTTCGCGGGCCAGATCCACCACGTGCTCCGGCTGGTATGGCTTGCGGGCTTTGGCGGCCTCCACCCAGACATGATTCTGCTTGCCGGCGATCTTCAGGAACCCCTCTTGCATCTCAATGAAGGTGTCCACGCTGCGCCGCAGCAGATCAATGGCGGCATGGCGCCGCGGGCACTCGCCGATACGTTCCTTGACCCCGGTCATCAGAATTTCGTTCTGCTCCTTGCCGAGATCGAGAAGCACCTTCTGTCCTTCGAGAAAGTTTTCCATGCCCTCGCCCGCCATTTCGTTGAGGATGGTCGTGGGCGAACGATGGGGATCCGATAGTTGCTGCCGCAGGACGTCCATCACGCTGGCATTCTGCCGCATCGCCAGATCCAGCAGGATCCGCTGCGTGCCGAAGAAAGCCTGTGCTCCCTGCTGCGCCCAACCGGAAAGAAGCGACAACACCGACGCTTCCTTTTGCGGAGTGGGTTCGTGCTTTGTTGCCGCTGCCATATGAGTTCCTCCGATTGCTGCGTTGCAGCATCAGCTAAACTATACGAGGTCAAGGGACTTGTGTCAAGATATTCCGGGTCGCTTGTGCACAGCAACATAGGCGGGGAACCATGAAGCCTTCCGCAGTCGTCATCAAGAAATACGGGAATCGCCGCTTGTACGACACCACTGGCAGCCGCTACGTCAACCTCGACGACCTGGCCGCGCTCGTTCGAGCAGGTCAGGAGGTCCGCGTCGTCGATGCGAAAACCGGCCAGGACCTGACCCGCGTCACGCTGACGCAAATCATTACCGAGGACGCTAAGGATAAGCCGACCGGCCTGCCGCTCGAACTGTTGCGTCAGTTGATCATCGCCTCCGATGAAGTGCGGCAGGAATTCCTCATGTGGTATCTGAAATCCGCGTTTGACACCTACGAGAAGGTGCATGATACGGTGCAGCACCGCTTGAGTGAAGTTCAGTCCGCCATCCTCTCTCCGGTAGACATGATGAAGCGCTTCCTCGGTACAGCGGTGCCATCGTCTCCGCAAGCCGGCGTGGAGCCCGAAGTGGATGCCCTGCGCAAGCGGGTCGCGGAACTCGAGGCGCGACTGGAAAAGCCCGCGCGCGGCAAAGGCAAACGTAAATCCCGCAAGAAGCGTTGAGCGCGCATCTGTCACGAGACCGCTCAACCTGACACGAGTGCCGGGGATGTCAACTTCGATATCTGTTTGGCCGGCAGAAGAGAGCGGTATAATCCCGCAGCACGCCAATCGCCCTCTCCGCGCGGCAACGCGAGGACAGAGGCCAGCGCAGGACGAACTTGCAGCGCAAACAGAAAAGGACAACAAAACGTCATTCAACGATCGGACAGCGCAGGCGTCCTCGTCGGCAACTCCGCCCGGAAGCGAACACCTCCCTCTGGACCGAGGCGCTGCTCGGAGCTGAAATCCTCATCCTTCACGCCGCTCCTGTGTTCTACGGCCTGGGCGTGCCGCACGGCGATGGCTCCGCGGTTGTCATCATTCCCGGGTTTCTCGGCACCGATCTCTACCTGACGGAGCTGCATGCATGGCTGCGCCGCATTGGATACCAGCCGTATTTTTCCGGGATCGGCATGAATGCAGAATGTCCGAACCTGCTCATCCAGCGCCGTCTGAATCAGACCATCGACAGGGCGTTGGCCGAGACGGGGCGCAAGATTCATCTGATTGGCCATAGCCTGGGAGGAGTCATCGCCCGCTCGGTGGCGGGCGAGCGGCCGAACGATGTTGCTTCAGTAATTACCCTGGCTGCGCCCATCCGCGGCATGGTTGCGAATCGCGCTGTTCGCCGCGCCGCCGAAGCTGTTCGCCTCCGCATTCTTGAGGAGCACGGCCGAGGCGTGCTGCCCGATTGTTACACCGGCCAATGTACCTGCAATTTCCTGAATTCGCTCCGTCGCAAAGTCCCCGCCGCGATGGGCGAGACCGCCATTTTCACACGCAACGACGGCGTTGTGGACTGGCGCAACTGTCTGACGAGAGACCCTGAAAAAGACGTGGAAGTCCCCGGCACTCACATCGGAATGGCATTCAATCCAGCGGTATATGCGGTGGTCGCCGAGCGGCTGGCCCGGGCGCATTCGGCCGGGTAGCGTGATCGCTGCGGACTGCTCAGCCAACCATCTCCAGCACCGCGCCGGCGGTGGTTTCTAAACTTTCTGCCGGTGCGCCCGCAATCTCAATAACAAGCGACGCCGATGCCAGGCTGTTGTTCAGGACCTCGAACGCGCTCGTGCAATCAGTCTTTAAATAAGGAAGGCGATGCAGGCTCGGACCGCGTCCGTCAATCGAAGCTTCCAGGCGGAGCCCATTTCGTCCGCCGCAGCGAAAATTCCACTGCATGCCGGTGCGGATGTCGCCGTGTTCCCGCAAATCGCGGAGGACATGCTTCTCGCCACCGTGCCAGAGCACCGCTTTGCGGAATACCAGTCCAAATGGCATCTCGTAGACCAGGGCCTCAAACGTGGTTGCGGGCCGGCCGGCGCGAGGAAAATATGCGTGGGTCCAGGTCCAGAAGTTGCGATGCCGGTATCCGCAGTTGTGTCCCTGCAAGCCGAACCCGAGCGCGTCGCCCGCAAAGCTCCAGCCGTCCAGCGTGATCTCGCCGGAAAAAATCGCATCGGAGTGCGGCGTCCGCGAAAAGCCAATCCAGCCTTTGTTGCTCAACGTCACACGAAACGTGGAACGGTAACGCAGGTTCCAGCCGATCGTATGCCCGTCGACCACCAGCGCTCCCCGGCACGAGTCTTCTTCGATGCCGTTTTCGCCAACGTGAAACTGAAAGGGAGCCTGTCCTCTTCGGCTGAGGTCTAGCGACTGCAGCGGAAATCCCTGAATGAAGCTCTGCGGCTGCCCGCCCGCCGGAAACCATGTCGCCCACACCTGCACGGGCATTCCGCGCGGATTTCCGGCGCAGCCGCCGCGCCCGGGATTCATCAGCAAGTAACGAAACCACCAGGCGCCGCTGCCGTCGGCCAGTCCCATACGAAGAAACCAGACTTCATAGCGGCGCCGAACCGACAATGACGAAAATACTTCGTTTAGAGTGGCCAAGGATTTTCACGCTCCACGTAATGCAAGAAACGACATAGGAACTGTCTCACGGACGGATCGCACACGCCGTGATAGCTGTTACTGCGCTTCCGGGCCCCGGAGACTATAGTGTGAAGATCGAGACTCACCTCTATGCTGGATGCGTCCGCCATCGCCGCGGGCTTTGGCCAGCTCGCCCCCGGCCAGTTGCGCGCCGCCCTCGAGAGCTTCTTGCCCCAGGGCGTCCCGGCCGCCGATAAAGTCAGCGTCATCGAAACCGGCCTGCGCAGCCCTGCCGGCCAGGCCATGCGCGACGTAATGGCGCGATGGATCGTCGATGAAATCGTTCCGGTGGATACGCTCGTTCCCGAAGCTTATGTCAAGTGGCGTCCGCCTGTAAGGGACGCCATGATGTTTGTGGTGGCGCGACTTTCCCCGGCGCGCCTCGCCCCAAAACTTCTGGAGCAGATTGATCTTCCCGCCAACACGCTGGCCGAAGTGCGGCTGCTGCGCTTGATCGCGAAGGTGCCGGGCCTGCAAAAGCTGGGCCAGGTTATCGCGCGCAATCAGCATCTTCATCCGGCTCTGCGCAAGGCGCTTGCCCGGCTCGAAAACGGGATTCGCGACGTCCGGCCGGAACAGATTCATGCCATCATTCAGCGCGATCTGGGGAAGAGGATCGAAACGTACGCCATCGAGATCGCCCCTGCCATCCTCTCGGAGGCCAGCGTCAGCGCGGTTGTGCGCTTCAGCTGGCGAAATCCCGAGACCGGACGCCGCCAGCGTGGCGTCTTCAAAGTCCTGAAGCCTCACATCCCCGAGTATTTCGCCGAAGACATGGACTATCTGCAAGGGCTGGCCCAATATTTCGGAGATCGGCACCACCGCTATGGATTTCCTGCGCACCTCATTCCTGATACCTTCCGCAAAGTCCGGCGCTTGCTCCGGCACGAAGTCAATCTTGTCCGCGAACAGAAGACGCTGGTCGAAGCGGAAACTCTCTATCGGTCGATGCCCGGTGTTCGTGTGCCGCAGGTGATCGCCCCTTTGTGCGCGCCCACCATCACAGCGCTCACTGAGGAACGCGGGATCAAGGTAACGAGCGCGGCCGCCCGCTTGCCTGTCGCGCGCCGCCGAAAAGTGGCCGAGCAGCTCATCGAAGCTCTCGTCGCCGTGCCTTTGTTTGCGGCCACGCCCGATGCGATCTTCCACGGCGATCCTCATGCCGGCAACCTGCTCTACAACAACCGCACCGGCGATTTGGTCATCCTCGACTGGGCCCTGCGGGAGCGACTGGGCCGCGAGCAGCGCCGGCATCTGGCGCTCCTGTTTCTGATGGTCAGCTTGCGCGATCCTCTCGGCGCCAGCGCCGCGATCGGCGCGCTCAGTCAGCAGCCCACAAGAATGCATTCGACTCGGGGAAAAATGCTGCGCCAGTCGGTAACGGAATTTCTGGGCGAGATGCCGCCCTCCCATTTGCCCAGTGCCGCCGACTCCATGCGCCTTCTCGAACGGGTCGCGATGAAAGGCGTCAGGTTTCCCGCCTCGCTCGTCATGCTGTCAAAGGTGATGTTCACGCTCGAAGGCATACTGGCCGACATCGTTGGGTCGGACACGGGTATGGGCTTCGCCATCGCGCGTCGCGTCGCCCGCCGCTGGCTTGCCAATCGCTCCGCGTTCCGCTCGCCGCTCCGAACACGGGACTGGCTGACGCTGCAGTGCAGCGCGTTGCTCTACACCAGCCGCCTGTGGATCGATTGGGAGCAAGCGATGCTGAGGCGTTTTCTGACACACCGTTCCAAAGCGTTGCCAGCTGCCTGAACGCTGGCGCACCCACGAGAGGATCTGGTTGCGCTAACTAAGTCCGTCATCCCGACCGGAGCGAAGCGGAGTGGAGGGACCTCGTGTCTTCAACGACTCTCATTCTTGATGAGGCCCCTTCAATATGCCGATTATCTCCGGGGTACTACATTACGCCGGCACAACCTTGGGCCGGCGAACTGCGCGCCGCTGGCTGTGTTTGGCCTTGGCCACGACCTTCCTGCCCGGCTTGACAAGCTCCCCGATCCGGGACGCCTCCTTCTCGACAAAGTTCTTCACGCTTTCGCTGGTGAGGTTCGCCATCGGCAGCAAGCGGGAAGGCGACATCATTTCGGCCGTTCGAGTGGCCACGTCCAGGTTGACGTTCATCTGCTGGCCCACGACGTCGAGCAGCCTTTTCTGCGCCTCGACAAAGGCGTTTCCTGCTTCGCGAGCCAGTTGCGTCAGTTCGGTTTTTTTCGCAGTCTTGCCGTCGTGCTCGTGCTTGCCCCGCGTCGCTTTCGCGGTTTCCTGCGCCACCACGTCGAGGAACTTTTTTTGCGCGCGCGTAAAGGTCTCGACCCCCTCGCGGGCAAACTCCACCAACTGGGCCGAGCGCGATCCCTTGGCTCCCTTTTCCGGCTCCAGCATCCGGAGCGCCTGTTTGCTGGTGGTGGTCAGCAGCTCTTGCTGCATCCCGATGAGTGTATCGAGGCCCCGCCGTACAAGATCGGTCGCTGCAACCGCCGGCAGAAAGCCGCCGACTCGTTCTTTTACACCGTTGAAGATGATGTCGTTCTCTTGTTGTGCCAGGTTAAGAAGAGTGCGCTGCGTTTCCACAAGGCTCGATGTTCCCTCGACGGCCAGCTCAGTCAACAACGACAGAGGCGAGTGCCCATTGTGGAGATTGGTATGGGTCGGCATAAGTGCCCTCCAAATGCTGCAATGCAGCATTGACACTAATATAGTATTCGCGCCGCTGCCCGTCAAGAGTTGTCTTCAGCCCATTGCGTTGCATCAATATGCAGCCTCGTGTGTCCTGAAACGGGAGGTGATTCGTCACATTTCCTTCGTGACCCAGCGCATATTCCTGCCGGTTCCGCCGCGCTACTCTGATTCCACTCCCAGCGACCACTGACGGTCCGCTCCCCTCCAGAAAGAGATTTGCCATGCGTGTCTTGCGGCGAGTGTTCTTGGCCGCTCTATTCCTGATCGTGTTCTGCCCCTGGAGCCTCGCGGCCTCCGGTGAATCCGATCAGGCCGTCGCGGAACGCGTCTTGGGTCCGCAATGGAAGCACCTTTCGTGCCGGGCGGGGATGGTATTTGCCGGCACGGTGCTCGCCGACCGGGTACAAACCGCGCGAACCGACCGCAACGTGCCATCCATCGCGATGCGGTTCCGCGTGGACCGCGCGATTGCCGGCGTCGAGCCCGGACAGGTTCTGACCATCCAGGAATGGACCGGCGCGTGGTCGATTCAACCGCCCATGCGCCGAGGCGAGCGCTTCCTCCTCTTTCTATATCCGCTCAGCCGCCTCGGTCTGACCAGCCTGGTCGGGGGATCGCAGGGGCAGATTCCGCTGGATCCAACTGGCAGATACATCCTCGGCCACCGCCTGTGGGCTTCAGCCCGCATGCAAAATGCAGCGCAGCCGACTGCGTCGTTGGCTCGCGGGTCGGCCAGTGCTGCCTGCGCAACTCACACTCCGGCGGACCGCGCTCCCGTCACGCTGGACCAACTGGAGCGGGCGATCCGCTCGGCGCGAGGCGAGTGAGCCATGCGAACTCGAATCATGACCGCCGCGCTGCTCGCCATTCTCACTCCCGTCACTCTCCGTGCCGGGGGCCCGGCTTTCATCGCCGGATCCGGCTACGATCCCGGAGTCGAGGGCCAGCCGCTCGTATGGGCGAACGCGTCGGTGCAGTACTACACCGATCAGGGCGACCTCAGTCCCATCCTCACCAATGCGCAGGCGGATGCGTTCGTCGCCGCCGCGATCACTCCGTGGACCACCGCCGTCGGCGTCGGCCTCACCGTTAGCCAAGCGGGTCATCTGGCCGAGGACGTCACCGGCAGCAACATCCAGGTCACCGATGGCGCGATCAGGGCGCCCGCCGACATCACTCCTTCCGCGACCACGACGCCGCTCGGCATCGTCTACGACTATGACGGCACCGTCACCGATGCCATCCTCGGCGAAGGCGCAGGCGACCTCGAGGATTGCTTCACCAACGCCGTCTATGGCGGCCCCGACAACTTCGCCGCCAGCGGCAACATCGTCCATGCTCTCGCCGTAATCAATGGAGTCTGTGCTTCCGCCAGTGCGCAACTCCCGGATGTGCAATACCGCCTGGTGCGCGTGCTCGCGCGCATCTTTGGACTTGGCTGGTCGCAGGCGAACATCAACGTCCTCACCAACGACCCGCCGCCAACCGAGGACGACTACGCGGGCTTTCCCGCAATGCACTTTGCCGACCCGATCAGCTGCGTGCCCATCAGCCGTTGCTATCCCAATGCCGCCGTTCCCAAGCTCGATGACGTTACGGCGCTTGCGGCGTTGTACCCCGCCTCCAGCGGCAATCCGCAGCCAACCGGCGGACTCTGGGGCAATGTCTACTTCACCGACGCTTCCGGGAATGCCGCGCAAATGATGCAGGACGTCAACGTTGTAGCTCGCCTGATCGTCAACGGTCAGCCCTCGCGTCAATCCGTTGTGACTTCGGTCTCCGGATATGCTTTTGTCGGCAACGCCGGCAACATCATCACCGGATACCTGAACCCAAACGGACAGCCGTTTAACAGCTTCGGCTCGAGCGATCCTGCACTCGAAGGCTTTTTCAGCCTGGGCCAGCTGATGATCCCCAGCGGCCAGACCTCGGCCTTATATCAACTCAGCGTCGAGGCGCTCGATCCGGACTGGTCGATGGGTGTGGGGCCCTACGCGCCCACCCAGGTCGCGCCCTCAGGTTCGTTTGCTCCGGTAGTCGTCACCGTAGTCAGCGGAACGAATCCCGAGCGCGACATCCTGATGGCGGGGAGCGAAATTGCCCAATCCCATCCCGGAAGCGGCTCGAGCTACCAGAATCCCGCGCCTTTGCCGCAAGGCGGCAGTTGGGGCTCGTGGATCTCGGGTTATGGCGCGGCCGATTTCTTCCAGTTCAATGCGCAAGCCAACCGTACCGCGTCGGTCACGGTGACGGCGTACGACGAATCCGGCAATCCTACCGAATCCAAGCTGCTGCCGGTCATTGGAATCTGGGAACTGAGCGACCTGAACGGCAACCCTGCGCCCGCCGCCACGCCTTCACCATTCAATTCGACGACGTTTGCCGTGACTCGCCTCAATGCCCAGTTCAGCACCTCCGAACCGTTCCGCGTCGGCGTGGCCGATTACCGCGGCGACGGACGTCCCGACTATTTTTACCAGGCCAGCGTCCTCTATTCGGATACGCTTACCCCCGCACGCCTCAGCGTGGCCGGAGGCGTAACCACGCTCGAAGGAATCGGCTTTCAATCCGGACTACAGGTAAGCGCGGGCGAAAATAACGGCACTGTGCTGACCCAATCCGCAACCCGGATGCAGGTGGCGCTGCCGCCGGCCGTGCAGGATGGCGCGGCCACGATTCAGGTCGCGAATCCGGTGAGCGGTTCGTTCTCGCAAATGATTGGCGCGCTCACGTATGGCGCGGCCGCGACCGATCTGCTTCTGCTTCTGCAAGGCGTCGAGCCGGCAACTCCCGCAGGAGCGCAGGCGCCGAATTTGATCCGCGTGCGCGCGACCGCCTCCGATCGAGTCACGCCCGTGAATGGAGCAACCATTGCGTGGAGTTCAACCAACGGCGTTGAATTCTCAGCTTGCGGCGCCGCAACTTTCTGTTCCGTCCTCACCGACCAAGCCGGAGAAGCTTCCACCTGGGGCCACGGGGCCCGGCACAATCACGGCACAGCTCGCGCCCGCTTCCTATTCGTCCGCCCAGACGCAGCAAACTACGCTGGTCGGATCCGAGAGCGCTCTCGATCTCGCCGCCATCGCCGCCACGCACTGGATCGCGAAGGGCGCAACCCTCGCGGTTCCGCTCACGGTCGAAGCGCTCGACCTCGGGGTGCCGCAAGCGAACGTGGCCATCCAATTCACGGTCGTCAACGGCACGGCTTCTCTTTCTTCGACGACTGCAACCACCAGCAGCGCGGGACTGGCCAGCGTGACCGCGCAAGTCGCAAACCTCAGTGCCACCGTGCAGGTGAGCGCTTGCGTTTCTCCCGCCAATGCTCCCTGCCAGACCTTCACGTTGTTCGCCGTCCCGGCTTCTTCGTGGACGCTGGAACCGGTGAGCGGAACCCTTCAGGTCGTCCCCAATGGCCAGCCCTTTCAGCCGTTGGCGATGCGCGTGACCGACGGCTCGTCGGCCGACAATCCCGTGATGGGAGTCAATGTCACCTTTGTGACCACGCTCGAACGCAACCCGCAGCCGCCCGGCGGAGGTCCACCTGCGGGCGGCGATGTCCAGGGACAGGATGACGCGCCCATTATCCTCGGAACGTCGCAAACGCAAATCGTTACCGGACAGGATGGACTCGCGTCCATCACGCCGAGCGTCGGCAACCTCGGCCCGTGCGACGCGTTCATCGCTGTGACTGCGGGAAGCGCGACCGCTCAGTTTGAACTCGAGAGCGTCGACCCGCTGCCCTCGGAAACGCAGCCGCCCCAGAAAAAGGCCGGATGGGAACCGCCCCGAATTGCAGTGTCCCCGAAGCCACGCACGGCCCCGGAGAATTGATTTTGGATAGCGCAGCGCTTCACCGGTGTTGTACTTGATTTTGGGTGGCGCAGCGGTTTACCGCTGCGATAACTGGCGTGTTCTCATCGGCGGCTTTAGCCGCTGAGGCAGGCTCGAGGAACCCCATGAAAGCCATCTATGAAAGACGCTGAACGCGCCAGCAACTGCCATAGACCGGCAAACACAAACCCCAAAACGCTCGAGAAGAAACGATGAAACGACTCTCTGCCGCACTCGCGCAACCTAACAGCGGGGAGTGGACGTGATTAAGTTCTGAGGAGCCGAGTAGCGCCTTGCGAGGTTGCCCCGCCCTTCGCGTTCGTTGCGAAGGGTGGGATATCCTGCACAGGGCCGCACCCGTCTACCTTCGTATACCCCTCTTAAGAGGACTTGATAAAACTCTCGACTTGCCCATCAAATAAAAGACGAGCGAACCGAGCTTCGCAAACGCAGGACTCAGCTCTTTGACAACAGAACCGAACACGAGAGCGCCCCAGGCGCTGCCGTGAAGAGAAGACGGACTAACTCCTTATTCCGTAATACTTTACCTCTAACTTCTTTGTCCGGAATACTTTGCGGGGAAGATCGCGCTAAGTCTATGATTCCAATAGACCGGGCGTGGGGGGGTACCCCCTGCCAGGCCGGAACCATCCACCCATCCTTTATTTCTTCGTCGCAGCGCCCGGTCCAATCCATTGATCGACCCAGTCGTTGACCGTCTTCCACCAGAGCTGCGAATTCTGCGGCTTCAGCACCCAGTGGCCTTCGTCGGGGAAGTAGAGCATTTTCGACGGCACGCCCATCGTCTGCAGAGTGGTGAAAAGCTGGAAGCCTTCGCTCACGTCGAGGCGGTAGTCGAGTTGCCCGTGCACGACCAGCGTCGGCGTCTTGAAATTCTTCGCCGCGTTGCGCGGAGACCACCTCTCATACATCTCCGGATTCGTGTACGGCGTGCCCTTGAACTCCCACTGGTTGAACCAGAGTTCTTCGGTCGTGCCCCAGGCCGAAACGAGGTTGAACATGCCGTCGTGCGAGACGATGCACTTGAAGCGGTCGGTGTGGCCGAGCACCCAGTTGGCCGCGTATCCACCGTAGCTCGCGCCCAGCGCGCACTCGCGGTCTTTGTCGATAAACGGATAAGTCTTCTCCGCGTAGTCGAGCCCCTTCATCAGGTCTTCAAACGGAGCCCCGCCCCAGTCGCCATTGATCGCGTCAACAAACTTCTGCCCGTATCCAGTCGAGCCGTGGAAGTTGATCATGATGGCCACGTATCCATTGGCAGCAAAGAGTTCCGGATTCCAGCGATACGACCAGTCGTCGTCCCAGGCTCCCTCGGGCCCGCCGTGGAGGAGGAACTTCACGGGATATTTCTTGGAAGCATCAAAGTTCGGCGGCTTGACGAGGAAGCCTTCGACTTTGTCGCCGTGAGCGCCGGTGAACCAGAAGGGTTCGAGCGGAGACATGGCGACTTGCGAGAGAACGGCGTCGTTGAAAAGCGTCAGCTTATGCGGAGGCGGCGGAGGAAGGTGACCGCACGGGTTGTCGCGCCCGTTGGGGCAAAGAAGGGAGCTGTATATCGCATTCGGCTCCTGGACAGAGTTGTTTGTAAAAAGGATGTCTTGGCCATCTGAAGTGACCACCAAATCATCGGACGTGGCCATTATCAAAAGCGGAACTTCGAGTCGCTCGCCGGTTGCCACCAAGACGGAATAAACGGGAGATCTCCCCTGATCCTCGGCGCTGAAAAAAATCCGCGTCGAAAACGGTGACCACGTGAAGGTACCCACCCAGCCGTCAAAACCTTCGGTCAGGTTCTTCTTCTCACCCGTCTTGCGGTCGTACTGCATCAGCCGGAAGCGGTCGCTCTCGTATCCCGGACGCTGCTGGGCGCGGTAGGCGATGTACTTGCCATCGGGCGAATAGAGCGGAGTCGAGTCGCTGGCGGGGTTGTCGGCGGTGATGTTCTTCGTCTTGGCCAGCACGTCGGCAGGCGTGGCGTTCGCGGGCCAGTTCACCGGAACGGTCCACAGATCGTTGTTCGTCGAAGTGGCTTCGACCTTGTCGTGATTCGAGGTGTAGCAAATCTCCTGCCCGTCAGGCGAAAAGGCATAGTCATCCTGCCCGCCGAGCGAGAACTCGGGAGAGTCGTGATCGCCGGGAGTCAGATCGCGCACTGCACCGCGGTCAGCGGAAGTGACGAGGATGTGCGTGCGTTTTCCTGCCTTGTAGGCGTTCCAATGGCGGTAGAGCAGCCGATCAAAAACCAGCGCTTTGACTTTCGAGTCTTCGGTTTCCTTCGTTTTTTTCGCGTTACAGGCGAGTTCAGCGTCAGGAGCGCCGTCGCATTCGGGATAAACGTCCGACGTGAAGAGAATGTTCTTGCCGTCAGGCGACCAGAGTTCGCCTCCGGCTTCGGTCGCGATCGACGTGAGTTTATGTGCGCCGTTGACCGCGCCCGCAGCGCCATCGAAATCCGCAATCCAGACCTGCGAGCCGCCTTCTCGATTCGAGATGAACGCAAACCGCTTCCCATCCGGATCCCAGCGCGGACGGTCTCCATCTTGATCGGCAATGAGAATGTGCTCGGCGGCTGCTCCGCCTCGGACGGGCGAGGCACTCGTCGCTCCACTATCCAGCGGCACGATCCAGATGTGTGGAGTCTTCGTGTTGGCCGCCAGATCCACATCCACTGCGCTGAACAGCACCCACTTGCCGTCGGGCGAAGGCACCGGCTCGCCGACGCGCTTCAGCTTCATCATGTCTTCAAAGGTGAAGGGATGCTTGGCTTGGGAAAATGCGGGAAGGGAGAAACAAAGGACAAGCAGAAACACGAGACGGCGCATGCGGCGATCTCCTTGGTGGGAACAGGAGAGTGTAGCAAAGAGCAGGTGTCCGTGTTTCGAGGATGCAGAGTTTCAAAGTCGGCGGCGCTGCCGACCCGATTCCTCGCAACCTTGAGATTCTGAAACCTTGAAACCTGCTTCACCCAAGCTCTTCCAGCATCGTCGTCATCTCCGATTGCGCGTGCGCGTTGCCGGTGCGGCGGGCCGACGCGATGCCATCCACCAGCATGCGCTTGGCTTCGGGGACACGATCAGCGCCGGCCAGAGTCTGCGCGGCCATGAAGTAGCCAGGAGTGTAGTCTGGATTTTTCTCGAGCAGCGTCTTGAATTCGGCGAGGGCGTGCTCGACGTCGCCGGCTTTGGAGTGCTCCAGCGCCAGCCCGTAGCGCGCAAAAGCATCGCCGGGATTGCTGGCCAGAATTTCGGTCAACATCGCAATACGGTCCATAAGTGAGGTCTCAAGTCACGCGTCTCAGGCCAGGAAGAAGTGTCCAATGCTGTTTGC
The DNA here is from genome assembly GCA_963791085.1 of uncultured Acidobacteriaceae bacterium. GTDB lineage: Bacteria > Acidobacteriota > Terriglobia > Terriglobales > Acidobacteriaceae > Acidiflorens. The sequence goes on from CAWBQG010000003.1 coordinate 165,442, forward strand.
CGGTCCAAAACGCCAATTGCTAATTCTTACCACGCCTCCCGGGCGTTACAATAAAATTTCTTCGAGGAAGAAAAGTTGGCTTGCCCTTATTTTATTCCGCGTGAAGTTGTGAACGACGGCTCGTGGCCGCACCCTTCGCGTTTGCCGTTGGGCGCGGGATGGAGCGGCGCGTGCAGCGCAACTGGACAGGAAATAACGCCCGCTGGAACGCACATCCGTGAATTCTGCAATCTCGGTTGTGCCACCGCATGTCCACATCTTCCTCCCGAGCGCGATTGGGATGCTGTCCGCTTTTCGGTCGCGGGTTCGAGCGGGGAACAGATCACGCTCCGCTACGCCTGCGAATTGCGCCATGCTCCCGTGACGCATGGGACACTGACTTACGACTTATCGGGAGAGAGTTGGACGAGTACGCATCCGGATGCAAGAATTAACAGGCTGGCGGCCAGTTATCTGCATGCTTACCGAGTCCGCCGGAACGGCGTTCTCTGACAGTTATGAATCAAGTTGACAAAGTAAAGTTAGATCCGCGGCCGGTGCGGGAATCGATCTCGGAAATGGCCGAGATCATTTTGCCGAACGACGCCAACCCCCTGAATGCGCTTCTCGGCGGCCGACTCATGCACTGGATCGACCTGGCGGGCGCGATGGCTGCTCATCGGCACTCGCGCCAGTGGGTGGTGACGGCTTCCATCGACCACCTGGATTTTCTGGTGCCCGTGCGCGTCGGCGATCTTATTATTCTGCGTTCGTCGGTGAATCGCGCGTTCCGCACTTCCATGGAGGTTGGCGTGAAAGTGTGGGTGGAGAACTATCGCGCCGAGGAAAAGCAGCATGTAAGTTCCGCGTATCTGACCTTTGTAGCCATCGATGCCGCCGGGAATCGTCTGCCGGTGCCGCCGGTGATTGCCGAAACTGCCGACGAGAAGCGACGCTACGAAGACGCCGCGCGCCGGCGTGAAATTCGCAGGGTGGAAGCCGAACGCAGAAAAGCGGGACGCCGGTAAAGGTCGGGTGATCGGCCTCGCATCGGCAAGGATGGGGCACGCTGACTGTTGTCGTAGTAATTACGCATGTGGGCTCGCGCAGTGGGATGATTCGAGGCTTTTTCTATGGAAAGCGCACTTCTGATTCACCGTCTTCACTTCGCCTTTACGGCAACCTTCCACTACCTTTTTCCGCAACTCACCATGGGTCTTGCCTTGCTGATCGTTGTGCTCAAGACGATCGCGCTGCGGCGGAAGGATCGCGTGTACGACGAGGCGGCACGCTTCTGGGCCAGGATTTTCGGGATTAACTTCGTGCTCGGGGTTGTGACCGGCATTCCCATGGAATTTCAGTTCGGCACGAACTGGGCAGTGTTTTCGAGATTTGCGGGCGGGGTGATCGGACAGACGCTGGCCATGGAGGGCATGTTTGCCTTCTTCCTTGAGTCGGCGTTTCTGGGATTGTTTCTCTACGGAGAGAAACGGCTAAGCCCGCGCGCGCACTGGCTGTCGGCGGTCGCAGTCTTTGTGGGTTCGTGGCTGTCAGGATATTTCATTATCGCCACGGATGCTTTCATGCAGCATCCCGTCGGTTATTTCACCGCGCCGGACGGCAGCCTGCAGCTCGCGAGCTTCTGGGATTTCGTGTTGAACCGCTGGGCGCTCTGGCAATATGCGCACAACATGAGCGGTGCGGCGATCACGGGTGCGTTCGCCATGACGGCGGTCGGCGCGTTTTATTTGCTATCTGGGAAGTGGACCGAGCATGGCCGCATCTTCGTGAAAGCGGGAGTCGTGGTGGGCTGCGTGTTCACCATCTTGCAGGTTTTCCCAACGGGCGACAGGCAGGGCAAAATGGTCGCCGATCATCAACCGGTAACTCTGGCGGCGATGGAAGGATTGTTCCACGGCCAGAATGCGGCGCCTCTGCTCCTCCTCGGCCAGCCGAACGAACTCGAAGGCAAGATTGAGAACCCGATTGAAGTGCCGGGCATGTTGAGCATGCTGACCTACCAACGCTGGAACGCCAACGTGCAAGGGCTCGACGCGTTTCCCAAAGACGATTGGCCGGGCAATATTCCGCTCCTCTATTACAGCTATCACATCATGGTCGGGCTGGGGACGTTTTTCATCGCGGTGATGGTGATTGCGTTGTTTCTGCTATGGCGCGGCAAAATATTCAACGCGCGGTGGATGCTCTGGATTCTCATGCTTTCGGCGCCTTTCCCTTACATCGCCAACACTGCCGGATGGATGACCGCTGAATTGGGACGCCAGCCCTGGCTGGTGTATGGGCTGATGCGCACCGAAAACGGTTACTCTAAGGTCGTTTCGGCCGGCAACGGTATGTTTACGCTTCTCGGTTTCATGGGCATGTACACTGTGCTTGGAATTCTGTTCCTGTTTCTGGTGCGCAGGGAAATTGAACTTGGTCCCGCAGGGGATGGATCTGCGGCTCAACCCTATTCCTCGACGGAAGCGAGGTAACTATGGCCAGGCTGTGGTTCTGGATTGTCGCGGTGATGGTGACCGCGTACGCCGTGCTGGACGGTTTCGATCTCGGCGCGGGCGTGATCTATCTGCTCGTGGCCAAGACCAACGACGAACGGCGGCGCGTGCTGCGCGCCATCGGCCCCGTATGGGATGGCAACGAGGTCTGGCTGCTGGCGGCGGGCGGTACGCTGTACTTTGCGTTTCCCTTGCTCTATGCGTCAAGTTTCAGCGGATTCTATCTTCCGCTGATGATCGTCCTGTGGCTGCTGATGCTGCGCGCCGTCGGTATTGAATTTCGCGTGCACATCGACAATTCCATCTGGCGGGATTTGTTTGACGTGGTCTTTGCCCTTTCAAGCATTCTGCTGTGCGTATTTCTAGGCGCGGCGCTGGGCAATGTGGTACGCGGTGTTCCACTTGATGCGACCGGCTATTTTTTCGAGCCGCTCTGGACGAATTTCAAACTCGGGCCACAGACGGGAATTCTCGACTGGTACACCATTCTCACGGGCGTAGTGGCGCTGGTGACGCTGACGGCGCACGGCGCGCACTATGTCGCACTCAAGACCGACCAGGATCTTGGCCGGCGCGCCCGGGGCCTCGCACTGCTCTTATGGCCGTTGCAATTCTTCCTGACGTGCGTTGCATTGATCGTCACCTACTTCATACGGCCAGAAGTCATGGCGAACTACCAGATGCATGCCATCGGGATTCTTGTGCCAATCATCGTTTTCGCCAGCCTGGCGACGATGTTGTGGGCGGCTCCCAAAGGAAAAGAGAAAACTGCGTTCGTAGCCTCAACCCTCTATATCGTGGGGATGCTGGTTGGAGCGGCGTTTGCGCTCTATCCCATCGTTCTTCCCTCGCGTGATCGCGAACACGACCTTACCATTTGGAATACGAGTGCGGGCGTCCATGGCCTGAACGTGGGCTTGGTTTGGTGGACGCTCGGCGCGATGCTGGCCGTGGCATACTTTGTATTCATCTATCGAATGTTCCGCGGCAAGGTGCAACTGGGAGAAGGGCATTATTAACACCTAACATCGGATGAGCGATTGATCGAATCATTGTTGTTTTGCAGCAGATGGTCCGATCCGCACCTTCGTCCTCCCGTATAATCAACGCTTCGGCCGATTTGCGGCCGCTTCTGAAAGAGGATTCCTGTGAGCGCCCATTCTCATCATCCTGGCCAGCAACAGCCCACTCCGCAACCCTTGCCCGGCGTGAACGCGATCATCGCGGTCGGTTCCGGAAAAGGCGGAGTCGGCAAAACCACGCTTGCTGTAAATCTCGCCATCGCCCTGACAAAAATGGGCTACAAAGTCGGCCTGCTCGACGCCGATGTCTATGGCCCAAACGTTCCTCTGATGCTTGGAACGAATGAGCAACCTAAAGCGATGGGAGAAAATCAGATCGCTCCGATTCTGTCCAACGGGCTTAAGGTGATTTCGGTTGGATTCCTGAACCCAGGCGACAAGCCGCTGATCTGGCGCGGACCGATGCTGCATTCGATCATCCGTCAGTTTCTGGGATCTGTGCAGTGGGGAGAGCTTGACTATCTTGTGATTGACTTGCCTCCGGGAACGGGCGACGTGGCGCTCTCGCTCATCCAAACGGTGCCGCTGACTGGATCGATCGTGGTTTCCACGCCTTCCGATGTGGCCTTGCAGGATGCCCGCAAAGCCATCGAGATGTTCCGCCAGATGAAGGTCGATATCGTGGGCGTGGTCGAGAACATGAGTTACTTTGTGTGTCCGCATTGCGAGCATGAGATCGACATCTTCTCGCGCGGCGGCGCGGAAAAGACCGCGAAGCAGTTCGATGTGGCTTTTCTCGGCAATATTGAACTGGATCCGGAGATTCGCAAGGCGGGAGACGGCGGAACGCCCGCGGTGCTGCAGGGCGAAGACTCGCCGCACGCGAAGTCGCTGTTCGAGTTTGCGCGAAAAGTTGTGGCGCGAGTCGAAGAGATCAAATCGAGCAGCTCGGAAGGCGTGATCCAGATTCAGTAGACGCTAGGCCTGTCCTTTGCGAAACCTTCCTAACCGATAGTGTGCGTTCGCCTCTTCGTCTTTCAAGAGCGACCGCGCGACCATTTCGCCGAGCGCGGGACCGTGCTTGAAGCCGTGGCCTGAACCGCCGCCGACAATCCAAACATTTTCATTTGCGGGATGGCGATCGACGATAAAACTGTGGTCGGTCGTGTCTTCGTATTGGCAGACGCGTGTCTCGATCAGCGGCGCGTCTTTCAATCCTGGAAATCGGTACCCCAGATAACGGCGCGCTTCGGCCAGACGATCCTGGCTGACCACGCGCTCGCCATTCGTAGGATCGAACTTCGGACCGCGTGTGTCGTCGGCTACCTTGAAGCCGCGTCCTTGATTTCCGGGAATGCCATACATGAAGCGATCGCTATGATCGGCCCAGACGGGAATATTTGATTCGTCGTAGCGCGAATCGCCCGCTGGAGTTCCAAAGAAAAAGACTTCTTGTTTGGTCGAGGCAAAGTGTGGGCCAATCGTGTGCGGAAAAAGTTTGCCGAGCCACGGACCGCACGCAAATACATAGCGGTCGGCGGTGAGCGCCGATTCATCCGATAGAAGCAACTGCTTCCACGTTCCGCCATCAAATTGCTGCGTACGCGGTTCGTGGGTCACCACTGCTGCCTGCCGATATTCGCCGCCTTCGCCGATGAAATGTTCAACCACGGCTTGCGCCGATGCGCGAGCCAACAGGTATCCGCTCTCGGGTTCGTAGATTCCCCATTCGACCTTGTCGAAGTTGATCTGCGGCCAGCGCCGCATCATCTCTCTGGTCGAAAGCTGCTCGAACGGAATGCCCGCGTCTTTCAACAGCGGCAGCGAGCCGCGTTCGAATTCACCCGAGCCTTCGACCATCCACAAGACGCCAATCGGGAAGAAAAAGTTCCGTTTCCACTGGCGCTCATTTTCTTTCCACAGTTCGAGAGCGCGAGCGGCAAGTTTCGTGTACGGCTGATCTGGGCCATACGCGCCTCGAATCACGCGCGTCTCGCCGCCGGAAGAGGAGCGCGAATTTCCTGGTCCCCAAGCATCGACGAGAGTGACCCGTGCTCCGCTGCGCAGTAGATAGAGAGCGGTCCATCCGCCGAAGGCGCCTGCGCCGATCACGACGATGTGAGGTTTGCCGGGCATGCCGCGCAGTATATCGTGACCTTATTTCTTAGCTAATTTGGCGATGTTCACTGGCTAGTACTGGGTACCCCCTCCCCCTATCCCGGTCTAATAGAATCATGACTTTAGAGCGTGTTTCCTTCCAAAGTATTCATCCGATTAGACTTAGATGGAAAGTATTCCGAAATAAGGAGTTAGCTCCACGAAACAAGCTGAAAATGAGTTTGGGGCAGTTTCGGGATGCGTCCTGGCCAGTGGACACACTACGAAACTGCCCCAATCAGATTTCTATTTTCGCGCAGGTTGGGTGGGAAGTCTGTGATGGGTGCACGGGATTTTTGTGATGAAAAATCGCGGTGCTGGCCACCCGCTTACAAGCGAATAATGGGCGAACAAAATATTTTTTAGAATACAGGCATGTACGTACAAGCTGCCTACAGACAACAAATGAAAGCGGTTCTGAGATTTCCTGGAGGTAAAAGGGGGCTTGACAAGGTGTGCTATGGACAATCGCGGCTGGCATGCGTGCCTCTATGTGGGCGACCGCTCCGAGGGCGAGGCGCCCTCGGAACCGCCGGCAAGGTGCCGGCGCTACACCCAGGTCTCGCAAAGCGCAAGACCCTTCGACAGGCTCAGGGCAGGCTCTGGGGCACCCGGCGCAGTTGTCTTCACTTTTAGCGACGTTTCCGCTTCTACGTGTACGGAATAAATGACGAAATGTCTCATCTTAAGGGTTCGATCCTCAATTTAGAGCGAACCCCTCCATTGAGATGATCCGTAGTGAGGTAAGGAACTTCGCGCACAATTCGCACAGCCTGATGTCGTTCGTCGGAAGGACGCGCGTGTCGTTCACGTGGTAAACCAAGCCTGCGTTCATTTTGCAACGGTAGCGGCTCAGAGATCGAAGTTAGGTCAACGACTGTGATTCCATTGCCGGTCCCGGTTATGGCAACCAGAACATTGTCCGTACCGTCGTCGACCAGTGCGTCGTAGTTAGGCGAGAGTGCAACTGGGAGCGAGACTCGGTCTTGCAGGTTGCCGAATCCGTTGGCGAAAACATCGATCCCGTTTGTGGAGGGCTGAAAGATTAAGCGCCCATCGGGGCTCATTTTGGCGCCGTAGACATAGAGAATATTCAGATTTTCCCGGTCATTCATCGCGTAGTACGATTCCTGGTTCAGGTCGTAATCGTAGATGTAAAAGCCCGCAGTTAGCTGCATTTGGTTGCTGGATAGTGCCAATTCGTAGTTGGCACAACAGTTGCGATAATAAGGTGCGTACATCTGGTTAGTTGAAGTATCTATGCTGAATAGTTGGCCGTCGTCATTAAAAAAGACCTCGGAGTTATCCGGGCTGATTAGTGTTCGAAGATAGACGTCACTTGGTTCGTTGGGACCCTCTTCATAAGCTATGATCTGGCCCGTATTCGTATTTAGCCCAAAAAACTGCGAAGGAAGGCCGTACCCCCCAACGATTCCCGAGGCAACTGTTGCGAAGTACACCATTCCGCTATCGTTAACCGAGACTCCGCAGGGAACCGCGGCACTGCCCAACTGGGCGATTACCACGAACGTCTGCACCGAAGTTGGGCTTGCAGGATTGAGAACGTAAATCGCGCCAGCGCTGGTATCGGCGATAGCCATCATGCTGCCGTTCGGCGAGAGCGCAATCCCCCACAACCTTTGTGTTGCTCCTGCAGGAGCAGGGATGCTGATCGGGGGCAGCCACTTGCCTTCAGTCCGCGAGAAAACCTGGACTTGGCTTGTGTCCGTAAAGTAATAGAGGTCGGTATACGGGTCGTATATGCCTTGCACGAGCGTTGATCCCGCTAGCGCGAATTGCTGCGTTGCTGGCAGATAAGCCAAGGCGTTCGATGCCGTCGCACCTCCCGCGCTGGAGGTGACGCGCACGTTCACTGTTGTGCCGCTGACGCCCGGCGGAATAGTGTAGGCCAGACCCTGCAAGGGAAATGGCGGCGTCACGCCGTACGCGTTCCAAGCAAATCCTGTCACCTGGGCCGCGATGCCATTCACTGTCACTACAAGATCGGATGGAATCGCATCCGAATAGAGTGGCCCAAAACCATAGCCGTAGATAAGTCCGGTCCCACCGCCCTCTGCAGTGGCCATGTTCGGCGTTACCTCCAGGATGGTTGGGCCGTAACTGAAGGCTTCAGGCAGAAGCTGCATTCCACCGTCGAAAGTGAATGCGTAGACATCGACCGGTCCCGCTTGACCTGGAGGTGTTGTTGCATAAATATATCCCGCCCCTTCCGAGATCGTGAGCGACTGCTGCGAACCGAAATAGATACCCATTAACGAACCGACTGCATTCGGATCGGACCATTTCGTCGCTGTTCCACCTGAAACCGGCCCTGTTGCGGGGTTGAGGTATCCGTTCGTGAACTGCGTGCCGAGCTGACCAGTTTGCAGCGCGGAGAGGTCGACAAAACCGATGCCCTCTTCCATCGGGCCAACATATAGGCCTGTTCCATCTGTGGCCAGAAGATATGGGCTGCTAGGAGAGGTGAACGACGTGCCGCCGCTGATCGATTGAACGTCCATCTGCGGTGCCCAGCCTATAAGTTGTTGCGTTGCAAGATCGTACGCATAGATGTACTGGTAAGCGGCTGAGGAGAGGAACAGCGTTGTCGAATCGGGACTTATGCTGAGAGTACCACCACTGGCTATATCGAATTGCGAAACTAAAGCAAGAGTCTGCGCGTCAAACACGTCTGCAACAGAGGGATTTCCCTGAGTGAGCAGCTCGGTCGTCATGACGATATACTTTCCGTCCGGTGTAACGAGAATGTCGTATAGAGAATCCGCGAACAACCCCCCTTCTGAAGTGGAAACGACCGCGCCGGTTGAGGCATTCATTTCGCGCAGGCCAGAATCTCCGAAGATGATCTGAGTGCGATCTGCGCTGAGCATGAAGCCGGTGATGGAATCATCGTCACCACCCCAGAGCGTAAGAGAGTTATTAGTTGGATTCCAGAGCGCAATGTTCGGCGCACCGTCAAAGGGGCCTGGGGCGGTCGCTCCTCCTATCAACGCTAATCGGCCATCCGCCAACGGCAATGCCGCGTATGCGAAGAAACCATGGGGACCAATTTCCGACGCGGGATACCGCTGAGTAACGGTCATCCCCACAGGATCGACTGCGTAAACGTCGCCGATAATTGTTCCGACGTAGAGCATCGTGTGATCGGGAGTTTGGTCAATCCCATAAGCGCCGGGAACTCCAATGCTTGATATCGTCATTTCCGATGCGCCGTCCACCACAATGACTCGATTCGAGGAAGGATCCGTTACAAAATACCGTGCTGTGCTCGTGTGATAGACGATCCAGTGCTCATTCAGCCAGGCGAAATATTCCGTGGCCGCATCAGTCCGAACGTAGCGCGTACGAACAGGCAATCCGCTAGACGTGCCGTTCACCGTGAGACTTAGTGCTGCCTTGTGCGTACCAATGTCGGCAGTGCCGACGAAAGTAATCGTGGAGCTGGTGGTCGGCGCGGAGGCCACAGCGGTAAATGTTACTTGCTGTGGTGTACCCACGACGAGGGTAAAGGTGGTTGGCGATGCCTGAACGCCGATTGGAAGCCCTGTCACTTGGACACTGATCGAGGACGAGAAGCTATTCACCGGTACCGCTGAAACGGAAACAGAAGCTGAAGTGCCGGCGTTCATGGACTGGCTCGTTGGGTTCACTGCCAAACTGAAGTCGGATACCGGTGGAGGACTTTGTGACCCGCCGCCAGCGCCGCTTCCGCACCCCGCTACCACGAGAACAAGCAGCGCGACCGCGAGAGCGTGCCCTTTCATAGTGACCACCAAAGCAGTTTTCGCCAGCAAACTTAACTAACTGACTTACATCCTGTTGTCAAGTTGGAAACAGCAATGTCACAGTAATGTGTGACGGCCAGCACGACAGGAGATAGTACCTGCGTCTTTTCATAAAAAAACATACCCCGCGGCCCGATTTCGGTTTCGGGGTACCAGGTGCTTGCGCGGGGCGATTTTGGAAGGTGGACGCGTCTGTGGAATCCCAGGTCTCGAAAAGCGCGAGACCCTTCGACAGGCTCAGGGCAGGCTCTGGGGCACGCAGCTCTGGAGCACCCGGCAACCGCAAAAATCGACTTCTCGCCTGGTCGATGGTACGATATCCGCCATTTTGTGGGACATAATGTAAATAACTGTGGGGCGTCGAAGTGAGAATAGGAACATTAGCAGGATTGGCCATGAGGTGCGGTCTGACTTTGGGGATTGCACTTTCCTTGTGCGCAGCGCAGGACAAGGCCACGCCGACGCCCAGCGCCCTTGCGGAACGATCCTACGATCCGGATCTGCTTTCCTTTGACGAACTCGTCGCCCTTGCTTCAACTGCCAAACCAGAAGCCGATCTGGGTATGCGCCTCAATGCGCTCCTGAACACGCCCTTCCTGCATCAGGAGACGGCAGCCGCGGCCATCCTCCCCCGGCGGCCGAGCGTAGGGGGGATCGGCCCAGTTCTTCGGGTTGGTCTGTGGAACATCGAGAGAGGTCTGAACCTCGATCTGATTCGATCTGCACTCAGCGATTCCAGCGGGTTTCTGCGCGACATCAACGCCCAGGATCGTACGAGCCTTCGAAAAAGGAAGCCGTCGAATCGCAACTGGCCACGCTGCAAGGTGTCGATGTTCTGGTTCTGAACGAGGCGGACTGGGGCATGAGGCGAACCGGGTATCAAGATGTGACCCGTGAACTGGCTGCCGCGCTGCACATGAATTACGCCTACGGAGTCGAGTTCGTGGAAGTGGATCCGGTGTTCGAGTTGGGGACAGAGCAAGTGCATCTGCCGGATGCGCAGCAGGATCGACAACTGCAACAAGATGTGCAGGTGGATCGGCAGCGATATCACGGTCTACACGGGACGGCCATCCTGAGCCGCTATCCAATCGACCGTGCGCGCATCCTTCGTCTGCCAGTCTGCTATGACTGGTACGGAAAGGAGTACAAAGCCATCTCCAAACTCGAACAGGGGAGGCGATGGTCGGCGCACAAATTGTTTCGGGAGCGAGTGGAGCGCGAACTGCGCCAGGGCGGACGAATGGCGCTGATTGCCGATATCTCTGTGCCCGACTTACCCACCGGTCAGGCCACAATCGTGGCGACGCACCTGGAGAATAAATGTCCGCCGGAGTGCCGCCGGCGCCAGATGCAGGCGTTGCTGGCGGAGTTGAAAGCGGACACAAATCCAGTCGTCGTCGCCGGCGATCTGAACACGACGAGCCGTGACAATACACCCACGTCGATCCGCAACGAGATCATGACGCGTGTTACAGACTACAAATTCTGGGTTGGCCAGGCAGTTTCCCACTTCCACCCGCTTGGAATTTTCCAATACGCACTCTCGCCGGTTCGTTACTTTCACGGACACAACGACCCGACCGCGTTTCATCTGCCGATTCTGTGGGACAACCGGGAGAAGCCCCTGTTTAGGACTATGGAGAAGTTCCGCTTTGACGACGGTCACGCGTTCGATTTTCGAGGCGAGCGGGAACGGACGCGTCCGCCGAAGAGTCGCACGCTCGCCGACAGCAACCAGCGGGGCGGAAAAGGTTTTGCTCCTACATACGCCTTCACTCGCGACTTCGGAGGACTCGTCGGCCGGTTCAAACTGGACTGGATCTTTGTGAAGCCATTTACCGAGAATCCGCGTCGCGCGGGACAGAGCTACCGGTTTGCTCCGCATTTCCCGGTGACGATGCGCGAATTGAACGAGTCCGTTACGGATCGCATCTCGGACCACCCACCGATGACCGTCGATTTGCCGCTGACGGAACCGGCAAAGCTGGCGCCTTGAAAAGGTAAACGCGAGAAGCACTGTGACTGCGGTTCAGCGGCAACAAGGACTAAGTGGTCAGAGAAGGGCGTGGACAATAAACAAGATAAGTGGTGGAAGGCAGCGGGAGTCGGATTGCTCTATCGCGATGTTACGTCAAGGGACCCTCTTGAGGCGCCGCCAATTCCGCGGCCTTCATTGATTCACTTGCCCCTGTCTTCCGCGCTACGACTGCAACTCTTTGCAGATTGACAGGGGCAACAACCGCCGAGCACAATGTTGGACACGTTTTGAGCACATCCTTTGTCCGATGCCCAGAACCTCATTTCCCATACCGGCTTTTTGCATGGTATTGGGCACCACCTGGAACTACGATGTGGCCAAGGACTTGAGTTAGGTGCGTGCGAAAAATACCGCGTCCAGAAAAGACCAATGTGCAAGACCGTCCGGTGCATCCGAACCCTGATCGGGTGCAACCAGTTCAGGCGCCCGCCCCACTGGTTGGGATTCGCGATGCCGTCCCCTTTGTAGCGATCTGGCTGTCCGTTTTTTTGGCCTACTGGCCCGCGCTCCGGGGAGGCCTAGTTTGGGACGACACGTTCCATATCACTGCGCCGCAGTTGCGATCTTTCCACGGTCTGTGGCGCGTCTGGTTTCAGCTGGGCGCCACTCAGCAATACTATCCGCTGCTGCACAGTGCATTTTGGATTGAGCACCGTTTGTGGGCCGACGCCGTAATCGGCTACCATCTTGCGAACGTCACGCAGCATGCCCTGGCAGCCTGTCTCGTCGTGCTGATCGTGCGACGCCTCGGACTGCCGGGCGCGTGGTTAGCGGGCTTGATCTTTGCGTTGCACCCGGTGTGCGTGGAAACAGTAGCCTGGATTTCAGAGCAAAAGAGCACGCTCTCGGCGGTGTTCTACCTAGGGTCGGCGCTGACTTACCTGCGTTTCGATCGGACCCGCCGGAAATCCGACTACCTGTGGGCACTCGGGCTGTTTTTCCTGGCCCTGCTCAGCAAAACCGTGACCGCAACGCTTCCGCCGGTGTTGCTGGTGATTTTCTGGTGGCAGCGGGGCAGGCTTGACTGGCGGCGCGACGTGCGACCTTTGGTGCCGTGGTTTGTGATCGGCGCGAGCGCGGGCATGTTTACGGCATGGGTGGAAAAGACCTACATCGCCGCCCACGGCGCAACTTATAATCTCACGTTTGGCCAACACCTCCTGCTGACCGGCCGGATAATCTGCTTTTACGCCGGCAAGCTAGCGTGGCCGTCCAACCTGATCTTCACATACCCGCGCTGGCAACTGGATCCTACCGCCTGGAGCCAATATCTGTACCCGCTAGCGGTTGCAGTGGTATCCCTTGGCCTCTGGCGGCTCGCGAGGCGATACCGCGGACCTCTCGCGGGGTTTCTGATCTTCTCCGGAACCCTGTTCCCGGTGCTGGGGTTCTTCAATGTTTATCCCTTTCGATTCTCTTACGTCGCCGACCACTTCCAATACCTAGCCTCTCTAGGAATGATTGTGCCGGTTGCCAGCGTGCTCGCGGCCACGATCCAGCGGGTCTCTCCCGGCAAAGCGAGTGCGGCAGCTCTGGTTGTATTGCCAGCGATTCTCGGGGGGTTGACGTGGCGGCAGAGCGCCATGTACGTCGACAGCGAGACATTGTACCGGACAACTGTGGCACGCAACCCGGCGAGTTGGATGGGGCACAATAACCTGGGAGTATTGTTGTTACAAGTCCCAGGCCGGCGGCCAGAGGCCATCGCCGAATTCCAGGCAGCGTTGCGGATTGCCCCCGACTACGTGGAAGCGCACAACAACCTGGGACTCGCGCTGGCACAAACTCCCAACGGTCTACCGGAAGCAATTTCGGAGTATCAAGCTGCTCTGCGCATACAGCCCGACAACGCGGAAGCGCATGACTCAATGGGCGCTGCGCTCATGGACCCCGCCTTCGCCTTGACGGCGAATAGTCTCGACGGATTGGATACCCAACAGAAGCGGATGGACGCGGCCCGCCGACACTGGGAGTATGCTTTGGGACTGCGCCGGCGGTTCTTGCAGGGGCATCCGGAAGCGCCGCCGCAGAAGGGCATAGCCACGGAGCTGAACAACCTGGGTTTCGTGGATCGACTCCAGAACCGTACAGAAGATGCACGCAAGCACTATGAGGAAGCCTTAAATGTCTACCGGCAGCTTGCGCAGCAGGACCCAGACGCGTACCTACCCTTATTGGCGGCGGCCCTGGACAACCTGGGAGCCATGGAGCGACTCCAGAACCGGATGGATGAGGCCAGCCAGCACGACGCGGAGGCCTTGACGATCCGCCGCCAACTGGCGCGGCAGAATCCCGCCAAGTACCTCCCGGGCATGGCCATGACGTTGAACGACCTCGGGCTGGTGGAAAGACTCCAGAACCGCCTGGACGACGCCCGCCAGCACGATGAAGAATCCCTGAAGATTGATCGTCAACTGGCGCAGCAGGACCCGGGAAAGTACGGATCATATGTGGCAGGGACGTTGATTAACTTGGGGAATCTGGACGTTCTCCAGAACCGAACGGATGAAGCCCGGAAGCACTATGAGGAGGCTTTGAAGATTCAGTCTCAACTGAGGCAGCAGAATCCGGCTAAGTACGTGTCGGACATGGTCACGACGTTGAACAACCTGGGGAATCTGGATCTACTCCAAAAGCGGAAGGACGAAGCACAACAGCATTTCGAGCAGGCGTCCGAGTTGCGCCGTCAACTGGCGCAGCGGAATCCGGACAAGTAACTTACCGAATTTGGCAGGTACGCTGACCAGTCCCGGTATGAGAATTTGCTACCCCAACCTGCTAGCCGAAAGCGTACGTCGCGAGCGCTGCCCCTACCTGCGAGCGCGCAGGGCCCCGTCTGTGGTCAATGGGGGGCGGCTTTGGAAGCCTCTGTCTCCTAACCCGCGCCATCCTTGACACCCTTCTCCGGGCTCCCTAGAATCGAAAATGGAGTAGTGGAATCGTAATCTAAGCCTCTGCATCTAAAGTATTTAGGAGGGCGCTTCCGACTCCTGCTCATGGCGAAGAGCGCGGATCAGCGGAGCATCCTTAATTTGGTTCAGTCAACTTTCCCACCCTAACGTCGCAAAAGGCGCGAGGTTAGGATGGGGCACCCTCGAGGATGCAGGTGCAAGCCTCGGGGATTTACAACTGGTTTCATAAGGGGATGTCACGAGGGAGAAGCTCTCATTTTTGGGGGCGTCTGGCGGCACGGCTAAGCAGTTTGCTGAAAAACTCGGCGGAGATACCTCGGGGGCTAAAGCCCTGGCAGAAAAAAAGGGCTTTATCGCAGCGCTGAAAGCGCTGCGCCACCCAAAATCGAGTTTTTCAGCAAGCTAAATCCGTGCCCTGCCCAAAACCTATTTATGAAAACTGTTGTAGGTCGTTGTAAGCACCTTGGGGACATATGCCACCAGGACCAGCGGGCGGGCGGGAACGTGAAATCCTGACCGCGATTGTCGAGACCTTTATTGCCAGCGGAGAGCCGGTGGGGTCGCGCACGATTGCGCGCGCGAGTCGCGAGGGGCTGAGTGCGGCTACGATTCGCAACGTGATGGCCGATCTGACCGAGGCGGGGTATCTCGATCAGCCGCACACTTCGGCGGGGCGCGTGCCGACTCCGGAGGCTTACCGGTATTACGTGGAGCAACTGAGCGGCGAGGCGCATCTGTCGCGCGAGAACGAGAGCATTATTCAGGATACGCTGACCGGGGTCACCGATGTGCAGGAGTTCATGGAGCGGACCTCGCACGTGCTGTCGCTGGTTTCGCACAGCGTGGGCGTGACGATTGCAACGAGCGGGCCGCGCAATGCGCTGGAGCACGTTTACTTCTCGCGACTGGGCGATCAGAAAGTGCTGGCGGTGGTGGTGACGCGGTCGGGCGTGGTGCGCGACCGGGTGCTGCGGCTGGATATTGCGCAGGGCGATCTGGACGTGGCGGCGCGCTACCTGAACGACAATTTTCGCGGCTGGACGATGGAGGACATGCGCTCGGAACTGGCGCGTCGCATTGAAGGCGAGCGCAGCGAGTACGACCGGCTGATGCAGTCGCTGGAACAGCTGTACAAGCAGGGAGCGCTGGCGGCGAGCGACGGCACCGAAGCGGTATTCGTGGAAGGCGCGGCCAATCTGCTGACCGGCGAAGAGGACCACCAGCGGCTGCAGGATCTGCTGCGCACTTTGGAAGAGAAAGAAAAAGTGGTGAAGCTGCTGGGCGCGTATCTCGACACGAAGCAGGAAGCGGTGCGCGTGGTGATCGGGCTGGATGAGGCGCTGCCGGCGTCATCGTTGCAGAATTTTGTGCTGATTGGAGCGCCGGCGCGAGTGGGCAAGGAAGTTGTGGGCTCGCTGGCGGTGATTGGGCCAACGCGACTGGATTATCAGCACACGATGTCGGCGGTGTCGTATATCGCGCGGCTGTTTGACAGACTATTGAACGAATCGGAGTAATTGGCAGTATGGCGAAAGTCAATGGAAAGAGCGAGGCGGCCAAGCTCGACCTGGAACACGAGCTTCCGGCCGGGGAGAGCGGCGAGGAAACCGGCGCTGCGGCTGCGGTGCCTGCGGCTACGGGCGCGATTTCGGAAGTCGAGAAGCTGAAGGCCGAGCGGGAGGCGCTGCTCGACCGGCTGGCGCGGCTGCAGGCCGAGTTTGACAATGCGCGGAAGCGCGCGGTTCGCGAGCAGCAGGAGTTCCGCGAATATGCGGCCGCGGACGTGATCAAGGGATTGTTGCCCGCGCTCGATAGCTTTGAGCGGGCGCTGAAAGCGTCGCAGAACCCACCGAAGCAGAACTTGGGTGGGGCACACGGCTCGGGTAGGGCACCCGCATCTACAGTTGGACCCGAGGCTGGCGAGTTCCGCAGCGGAATCGAACTTATTTACCGGCAGTTTCAGGATGCGTTGCAGAAGGCGGGAGTGCAGGCGATCGTGAGCGTGGGGCAGCCGTTCGATCCGCGGATTCACGAAGCGATCGAAATGGTCGATACAACGGAAGTGCCGGATCATCATGTGATGGACGAATTGCAGAGGGGGTATAAGTTCAAGGATCGGCTGCTGCGTCCGGCGATGGTGCGGGTGGCGCGGAATGCGGGCGGGTAGTGCGTGGATTCGTGAGCGGAGTTGGTGGAGCATGAGATTCCTCGCCCACTCGCTCTGCTCGGGCTCGGAATGACAAGCGAAAGTGAAGGAATGACAACAGGGAAGATCAGGGGGAATTCTGGCCGCTAACACAAGGCGTGATTATTACGAGGTACTGGGCGTTACGCGCGCGGCTACCGAGGTGGAAATCAAGAGCGCGTATCGCAAGCTGGCGATGACGTACCATCCGGACCGCAATCCGAATAATCCAGACGCGGAAGACAAGTTCAAAGAGATAACGGAAGCCTACGCAATTCTGGCGGACGGCGAGAAGCGATCTCTCTATGATCGCTTTGGCCACGCGGGTGTGGGCGGAGGTGCGTCGGGGCCGGCGGGATTTGATCCCGTCATCTTCCAGGATTTCGGCGACATTTTCGGCGAGTTCTTCGGGTTTGGCGATTTGTTCGGCGCAGGCGG
This sequence comes from uncultured Acidobacteriaceae bacterium, assembly GCA_963791085.1. Classification (GTDB taxonomy): domain Bacteria; phylum Acidobacteriota; class Terriglobia; order Terriglobales; family Acidobacteriaceae; genus Acidiflorens. The sequence goes on from CAWBQG010000003.1 coordinate 182,498, forward strand.
CCGGCGCCGCAGCCGGGCTCAGCGCGGGGCGGACCTGCGCGAGGACCTGCATCTCGAATTTGAGGAAGCTATCTTCGGCGTCGAGAAGCAGGTGAAGGTCCGACGCCACGAGACTTGCGACACGTGCCGCGGGGTGGGAGCGGCTCCGGGCAAGGCTCCGGTCACGTGCCGGTCATGCGAAGGCCGCGGCCAGGTTCGCTATCAGCAGGGATTTTTCAGCATCGCGCGAACCTGCTCGACCTGTCAGGGCTCGGGCGCCGTCATCACCGATCCGTGCCCGAAGTGCAAGGGCGAGGGACGGCAGTTGCGCGAGCGCATCGTCGAAGCAAAAGTGCCCGGCGGAGTGGAAGACGGAACGCGCATTCGCTTTGGCGGCCTGGGCGAGGCGGGGGCATTCGGAGGCCCGGCTGGCGATTTGTACATTGTGCTGCATGTCAAAGAGCATCTTTTTTTCGAGCGCGAGGGCAACGACCTGCACTGCGTAGTACCAATTTCGTTCGCGCAAGCCAGCTTGGGTACCGAGATCATGGTGCCTACGCTCGAAGGCGAGCACAGATTGAAAGTGCCGGAAGGCACGCAATCGGGAACGGCGTTTCGCATCCGGAGCAAAGGCGTGCCGGTACTCAACGGGCACGGCAAGGGCGATCTTTTCGTCGAGGTGCGCATTCAAACGCCCGGAAAACTCACGAAGAGACAACGCGAGCTTCTGACCGAATTGGCAGAACTGACACCGGTCGAAAACAAGCCACAGCGGCGCTCGCTGCTGGGGCGCGTGAAGGATATGTTTGCGTAGGACAGTTCTCAGTTGTCAGTTCTCAGTAACGGCGAGTAACATTTGCGCATTTCTGGCGGCCGCGGATGGCACGGCTGAAGCCGTGCCCTACCCAGAACCTATTTACGAAACCGGCGCTAATCATAAAGACCGAGAACTGGCCTCTGAGAACTGCGACTGAGAATTGCGAACTGAGTGCTTACTATGACACGCCGCCGCTGGATTGCCGACGAAGTCCACGGAAATACCGCAGCGCTCACCGGCGAGCATGCGTTTCACCTGAGCCGAGTGCTGCGGGCGCAAGCCGGGCAGGAATTCGACATCGCGACGGGGAACGCGGTCCGACTGGGGAAAATTACTTCGATTTCCGATGATCGCGTGGAGTTTGCCCTGGGCGCGGAACTGGCGGCGAAGCCTTTGCCCCGATTGACGCTGGTGCTTGCCATTTTCAAATTTGATCGCATGGAGTGGGCGATCGAAAAATGCACGGAGATCGGAGCGACCCGAATCGTTCCTCTCACTGCGCGCCGCACCGATTCTCATCTGGCCGCGGCAGCCGGCAAGCGCCGCGAGAGGTGGCAGCGCATTGCGAGGGAGGCGTCGGAGCAGGCGCGGCGGGCGGCTCCGCCGGAAATTTCAGCTCCCATCAAGTTCGCGGATCTGGGCACCGCCCAGATGTCGCCGGTTGCGCAAGCAGGGGTGGATACGACCGCCACGCGGATCGTTCTTGCTGAGTCTGACGGGGAAGCTCGCTTGCGGGAAATTCTGGGTGCGCGCGCGGGCGACGCGAGGCAAGTCATTCTCGCCACCGGCCCCGAGGGCGGCTGGGCTGACGAGGAAATGAGCTGGTTTCGGCAGGCAGGGTGGGCAGCGGCTTCACTCGGGGTCACGATTCTTCGGGCCGAGACGGCCGCGATCGTGGCCACGGCGCTTGCGCTCGACGCGCTCGAATGAGCGCATCTGTCACAGCCCTTCCACACCGTCTTTTGATATGCTCGGGCACGTGAACTCCGCAGTGCTGCCCGACGCGAGAATCTCTCCCGATGAACGCCAGCGGGAGGCGATTGATCATAATCAAGGCCCGATGGTGGTGGTCGCGGGCGCCGGCACGGGCAAGACCACGGTTCTGATCCAGCGTATCGCCCGCCTGATCCGCGAAGGCCACGCCCGTCCCGATCAGATTCTCGCACTCACCTACACCGACAACGCGGCCGACTTGATGAAGGGGCGCATCCGTAAAGAGCTGAAAGGCGCGAACGTCGAGGGCCTGCAGACTTGCACCTTTCACGCGTGGTGTAACGAACTGCTCAAGCGCCGCGGGGCTGCGTTTCAGGTGCTCGACGACAAGGATCTGTGGGTCTATCTGAGGCGGCACATTCGCGAACTGAAGCTGAAGCATTTCGTACGCGCCGCCAATGTCAGCCAGTTCCTCAATGACCTGCTGGACTTCATGCGGCGCTGCCAGGATGAGCTGGTTGGCCCCGAACAATACGTGGAATATGTGGCGCGGCTGGAGCGCGGCGAGATTCCGCTGCCGCGCGTGGCCAAGTCCAAGAAACAAGCGGAACTGACGAATGCCGAAATTCTGGAGCGCTGCCGCGAGATCGCACGCGTCTTTGCGACGGTCGAAGAGATGCTGCGCGCAAAGAATCTCGGCACCTTTGGCCACATGATCACCGGCGCCCACCATCTTCTGACAAGCGATCGAGCGTTGCTTGAAGAAGAGCGCAACCGCATTCGGTTTCTGCTGGTCGATGAATTTCAGGATGCCAACTTCGCGCAGGTTGAGATTCTTGCGCTGCTGGCCGACGCGGAGGCGGACGGGGCGGAGAAGAACCTTTTTGTGGTCGGCGACCCGGACCAGGCGATCTATATGTTTCGCGGGGCATCGAGCGAGGCGTTCTCTCTGTTCCTGCGGCACTTTCCTTCGGCCAAGCTGGTTGCGCTTGGGAATAACCGCCGCTCGCTTTTGCCCATTCTGCGGTGCGCTTTCGGCATAATGAAAGAAAATCCGCCAGTCTTTGCCGCGACTGCAAGCGGGAAGGCGAACCGCATTTCCTACCAGCGAACGCCGCTGGAATCGTGGCGGGAGGAACACGCACGGGAGCAAGGCGAAGCGCTGGCGCCTTTGCCGGTGGAGATCGTTACCTGGAGAGATAAAGAAGTGGAGGCGGCCGATGTCGCGCGCCGGATCCAGAAAAAGCGCCGCGAACTGCGCTGCCCATGGAGCCACTTTGCCGTGCTCTATCGGCAACACGGCCATCGCGAGGAACTGGTAACGGAACTGGCAGAGCGAGGGATTCCGTATTCGATTGAAGGCCTCGACGTGCTCGATACGCCGGAGGTCCGAGACGTGGTGGCTTGTCTGAGCGCTGCCGTAAACCCGAAAGACGCTGCCAGCCTGTTTCGTGTGGCCGCGTTGCCGCAGTTTGCGATTGATCCTGCGGAGTTAAAGGCGGCGATGAGAGCGGTGCGGCGGGACGAACTTGATTTCGGCAAGGTACTCGAGAAGATTACCAATGGGCCGCAAGCGCTGGCGGATATAAGAAAGGCGCACGCCGAGGTTGTGCGCGATGAAGTCACCGGCGTCGAGGCCTTCAACATCGTGGCGCGCCAGTTTGCCCTTGGGCGCACGCCGGCCGTCAATGCGTTTGCCGTCTTCGTCGAGCGCTGGCAACGAAGCGCAGCGACCGAAACTGGCCGCGCCGCCGAGTTCCTGGAATACCTGGGCTATTTCCGGCAAGCGAAGAGCAGTTCGATTCCGCTGCCGCCGAGCACGGAAGATGGCGTACGCCTGATGACCGCCCATGCCGCCAAGGGCCTGGAGTTCGGCGACGTTACGATCTTGCGGGGATCGTCAACTTCGTTCCCCTGTCCCTACCATGAGCCGCTGGTTGATTTCCCGCGGGAGTTGCGGCGGTCGCAGTCCGCGCACGATGACAAGGTTCTGTACGAACAGGAGGAGCGGCGGCTTTTCTACGTCGCCATGACGCGCGCCAAAGACACACTGGCGATTTACGCAAAACAAGGCAAGGGCAAGGAAACGAATGGGAAGGTCCCGCCGCCAACCAAGTTTCTGCGCGAGTTTATGGGCGAGCCCGCATACAGCCGGTTCTGGTGCGCCCGGCCGGCGGCGGCCGTACAGGACGAACTGTTCGGGGCAGAAGAGGCGCGGATCGCGATCCAGCACTCGAATGTTGCGGCATGGCTGCTCATGGAGCCAACCGCGAACTTTGTGACGGGATTGAGCGCGTCTGCGATCCAAACCTACGAAGACTGCCCGCTGCGCTTCAAAATGGAGCGGGAGTGGAACCTGCCGCGCGATGTACAGGCCTCCCTGCATTACGGGGCGGCGATGCACCGCGTGCTGCACACGTTTTACGATGCGCAGCGCAAAGGCCGCGAGATCAGCGACGAAACCCTGCTGGAGAATTTCCGCGCGGACCTGGCAGCGGCGGGCATTGCCGACCGCTATCAGTACGATTTGTATCTTCGTCAGGGAAGGGAGCAGCTGACGCAGTTCCTGGCGTGGGCTCGTGCCTGCCCGTCAGTGGAGGTGCTGGAGACGGAGGGGAAATTCGAACTGCCCGTCGCCGGAACGAAGTTGAGCGGGCGCATCGACCGCATCGATCGCATTGGAAATGGCGGTATCGCGATTGTCGATTACAAGACTGGCAGGCCGAAAACACAAGAGGACGCGGATAAGAGCCTGCAGCTTTCCTTGTATGCGCTGGCACAAGAAGCCTGGCGCGCGGGAGACAATCGATTGGTCTTCCACAACCTGGAGGACAACTCGATCGTGGTCACGATGCGCGACAGCGCCGATCTGGAAGCGGCGAAGGAGCGCGTGCGGGAAGCAGCCGAGAACATTGCCGCCGGAAATTTCACGGCCAAGCCGGGTTACCACTGCAGCTTTTGTCCTTACCGCGACCTATGCCCCGCGACCGAAGAAGTGGTGCACGTTCCGCAAAAGAAATCCGCCCGAGTACATTAGAGCGGGTGCGAAAGCGCAGCAGCGCGCAAGCGATGCAATGCGGAAGTAGTGATTTTTGCTGGGGATTTCTAATTGGCGGGAATCTCGAATTTGGCCTAAAAAACTTTGGGGACGCTCATCGCGTCCCCTTCGTTGCCTTTACAGCACCTTCTTAATGCTTCTTGCTGCTTTTCTTCTTTGCTTTCTTCTTGGTTGCCATTGATCTATTCTCCCTTTCCATTCTTCATGGAAGCTAGCAACGGTGTTTTGTTGCAACTGATTGAATGTATAGAGTCAACGCAGAACGAAGTCAAGAGAAAAATGATCGAATCGGGGTCCGACATCGAAGCACGAAAGTCACCGGATCGCTTGCGCGAAAAAATTCGCGATCGCAAATCGCGACTTAATCATCGGCGAGTCTGGTTGCACGGCGGTCTTCAATCCCCTGTGCTCGAAAGCAACGTTGCACTGAGATGGGAACGGGACGCGCCCGCGATCGGCGCACGGGCGAATCTCCGCAGCGCACGCCGCAATCTATAATGAAGGACGATTTCGAAAGCGATGTTTGCAGAAGGAGCGCATTTATGCCCGGTTCCAGTGAGGTTTTGATTATCGCGGGATGCCGCACACCGATCGGAAGATTTCAGGGAAGCCTGAGCGACTTGACCGCGCCGCAACTGGGCGCCATCGTGGTGCGCGAAGCCGTTAAGCGGGCCAATCTCGATCCGCAGCTTGTCGATGAGTGCATCATGGGCAACGTCGTCTCGGCCGGTCTCGGTCAGAATCCGGCGCGGCAGGCTGCTATCTTCGGAGGACTCGCGCCCGAAACAGGTGCCATGACGATCAACAAGGTATGCGGCTCGGGACTGAAGTCGGTTGCGCTGGCGGCGCAGGCCATCGAGACCGGCAACAGTGCGATCGTGGTGGCGGGCGGAATGGAATCCATGACCAACACGCCGTATCTGTTGCAGAACGCGCGCAAGGGATTTCGACTGGGCAACCAACAACTGGTCGACTCGATGGTGCATGACGGCCTGTGGGATATTTACAACGACTATCACATGGGCATCACGGGCGAGAACGTTGCGGAGAAATACGGAATCACCCGCGAAGAGCAGGATGAGTTTGCCGTGAACTCGCATCGGAAGGCGATTGCCGCGCAAAAAGAATGCCGCTTCAAATCGCAGATCGTGCCGGTAGAGTTGCCGGCGAAGAAAAAAGGACAGCCGCCGGTGATCTTCGACAAGGACGAAGGTCCGCGGGAGGACACGACCATCGAAGTTCTGCGGGCGTTGAAGCCGGCATTCAAGAAAGATGGCACGGTGACGGCCGGCAACGCTCCGGGAGTGAATGATGGAGCGGCGGCTCTGGTAGTGACCAGCGCCGCGCGCGCCAAGGAATTGGGCGCCACGCCCATGGTTCGCATTGTGGCGCAGGCTACCAGCGGGGTCGAGCCGAAGTGGGTCATGATGGCCCCCGTGGGAGCGGTGCGGAAAATCTGGCAGAAGACCGGATGGAAAAAAGACGATGTCGATCTCTACGAGCTGAACGAAGCGTTCTCGGTGCAGGCGCTGGGAGTGATTCGAGAACTCGGGCTCGACATGAACCGCGTCAACGTCAATGGAGGCGCGGTGGCGCTAGGTCATCCGATTGGGGCGAGTGGAGCACGCGTGCTGGTCACGCTGATCTACGAGATGATTCGGCGCGACGTGCATCGCGGGATTGCCGCGCTGTGTCTGGGCGGAGGGAACGCGGTGGCGATGGCGGTGGAGCGGTAGCCTATCCAGTTATCCTGAGCGCAGCGAATCCGCAGGTGGACCGCCAAGGCGACCGTTCCCTACGCTTGATCCGCTAACCCGCGGCCATCCCTGTTTCTATCGACGCGCTCAGCGGCAGCGTGATCGTGAACACTGCGCCTCCGCCGGGGGCTGATGCGGCTTCGATGTTTCCTGCGTGCTCGCGCAGCACGGTCTTGCAGATGCTGAGGCCCAGACCCGTTCCTCGTCCCGGCCGTTTTGTGGTGAAGAACGGATCGAAAATGTGCGCCAGATTCTCGGGCGCGATCCCCGGGCCATCATCCTGAAAGACGATCCACGCCGAGTCGGGGTTGCGCCCCAGGCGCAGGCGGATCGTCCCTTTTTCGCGGCTTTCGCGAATTGCCTGCTCTGCGTTCAGCAGCAGGTTGAGAAACACCTGCATCAGCTGATTGGGATCGGCGACCACGGCAGGCAGGGCCGGCTCGGGCAGAAAGTCGACCGTGATGTTGCTCTTGCGCAGCGGATAAGACTGCATCTGCACGGTACGCTGGACCAATTCGTTCAGATCGACGAGGCTGCGCCCGGGCGCCGGAGGGCGGGCAAAGAACTGGAGATTCTTTACGATGTCAGCGGCTTTTCGCGCCTCCTGGTTCAGCGTCTCCAGGCGCTTGCGCGCGACTTCATCGGTTTCGCGCTCTTCGAGAAGCTGCGCGTTACCCAGGATTGCGGTGAGGGGATTGTTGAGTTCGTGCGCGAACCCGCCGATCATCTGTCCCATGGCCGCCAGGCGTTCGCTCTGAATAATCTGCTGCTCTAGCTTCTTCTCGGTGGTCACATCGCGAACCGAGAGAATCACGCCGGCCGGTTTGCCTTCGGCATCCAGCAGCGGGCTTGCGATGCCCAGCATCGTTCGCCAGCTGCCATCCTGGTGGCGTGCGCCGTATTCACAGGAGGCCCGGGAATTTTCTCCCGCGGCCACCGTCCGGAACAGCTTTGCCAACTCCGCCGAACTACTGTCGGTGTCCTCCACGTTCTTGCCCAGCAGCGCGTCCGGTCCGTAGCCGAGAAGCTCGCGAATGCGCGGGCTCACGAACGTGTATTTTCCCTTCAGATCGAGCACCAGAATCAGGTCGGGGAAGCTCTCCAGCAGATGCCGCCGGAATTCCTCCTGGCTCTGCAAGCGCCGCTCCATGGCGCGTTTTTCTGTCACGTCTACCATCGTGCCCTGGTAACGCACGGTGCGGCCATCTTCCGTCACTCCGGTGGAAGTGACCTGGCAAATGGCCACACCGCCATCTTTTTTCCGCAGCCGCACCTCGCGGGTGAGCGTTTGAGTGTTCTGGACTTCCGCCCGCCCGAGAACCGGTTCCGAGTTTGCGTCCGCCTTGAGCGCGTCGGGCGACAGATTGAGTACTTCTTCCTTGCTGCCGTATCCAAGAATCGCCAGCAACGCCGGATTCACCTCGACCAGCTTGCCATCCGGGTTGCAGATATACATCCCTTCCTGGAGGGTTTCAAACAGCTGCGTGAAGCGTTTTTCCTTGTCGCGCTGCTCGGTGATATCGCGGGCCAGCACGCTGGCTCCGGTAACGTCATCTCCCTTCACGATGGCGTTCACCACGCAGTCGTAATAAAGGCGACGGGAGCTGTTCTTGAGCTGGACACCGACCACTCCCGACCAGGTACGCTTTTCGATGAATCGCGCCAGGTCGATGGGTTCCTCGGCGACCAGAGGCCCCGTCAGAAATTCCTCCAGCTTGTGGCCGACGATATCCGAATACGAATCCTGCAGGATCTCCGTGACCCGGCGGTTAACCGTCCGCATAGTTCCATCGAGCGAGACGGCCAGCGCCACGTCGTCCAGAGAATCGATCAGCTCCTTGAAGTTACGCTGCGAGCGGATAATCAACTGCCCGAGCTGGTCCAGTTGCTCCTCGCTGGGTGCTGCGCCGGCGCGATCCTGAAAGCCGCGCACGATCTGCCGCAATTCCTGGACTTCCCGCTTGCGCCCGAAGGCATAGGCGGAAAAAAGGACGGAGAGCGCAAAAAGACCGATGGGGATTGCTCCGAGGCGGTAGGGGAGCGCGCTCAGTTGCTGCCATGACAGTATGGCAACGGCGGCTGCCAGCAGCACAACCAGTCCCAGCGCCCACCGCCACAGTTGGGTTTCTTCGCGCTCCAGGTGGCTGGGCGCAGGCGAGCGTTTCGGCGTGGGATCTTCCGGCATTTGGGAACCCCGCCGGCGCGGAGCCACAGGGCAAGAAAACCTGGGGATTTTCGCGCCAGACTGTTTAAGCGTAGCACCGAACGCCCCCGTTCACGCTGCCTTTCCTGCAGGAATGGTTCCGTCACGGTAACGGGGTGATGGCAGTCACAGCAGATTGGGTTTGGCGGCGCTAGGATGGCGCTAAGGATCTCCCATCCGCGCCGCCCTCCTGGTGTGCGTTTCGCAGTCCGCGAATCGGCTTCATTATGCTTTATAAAACCCTGAGCGCCGCCGTCTACGGTGTGAATGCCAACGTCATCGAAGTTGAGGTAGACGTGTCGGGCATCAAGTTAAACGAGGACTACTTCCATACTGTCGGGCTGCCCGATGCCGCGGTTCGCGAGAGCCGCGACCGAGTGCGCGCCGCCTTGAAGAATTGCGGCTACGACATACCGCCGACACACATCACCATCAATCTGGCGCCCGCGGACATTCGCAAAGAGGGCTCCGGCTTCGATTTGCCCATGGCGCTAGGCATCCTGGGCGCTTATGGCGGCCTCAACAAAAAAGAAATTTCCGATGCGCTTTTTGTTGGCGAACTTTCGCTCGATGGCAGCCTGCGGGGGCTTCGCGGAGCGCTGCCAATCGCGATCGAGGCCCGCATGCGCAAGGTGAAGCGCCTGATCGTCCCCGAAGTCAACGCCCGCGAAGCGGCCATGGTGGAAGACGTGGAGGTTTACCCCGTCAAGTCGCTGCTCGACGTCATTCACTTCATCAATTCCGGCAACGGCGTTCGCTCGGTGCAGGTGGACCGCCAGCGATTGCTGAGCGAAGCGCAGCATTTCCTGGTGGATTTCAAAGATGTACGGGGCCAGCAAACGGCCAAGCGCGCGCTCGAAGTCGCCTGCGCCGGCGGCCACAACATCCTGATGATCGGGCCTCCGGGGTCGGGCAAGACGATGCTGGCCAAACGCATGCCGACCATCCTGCCGCCGCTGACTTTTGATGAAGCTCTGGAAACCACCAAGATCCACAGTGTGGCCGGAGTGCTGGACGCCCGCGCCGGCCTGGTGGGCGTGCGTCCCTTCCGGTCGCCGCATCACACGATTTCCGACGCCGGGCTGATTGGCGGCGGCGCGATTCCGCGTCCCGGCGAAGTTTCCCTGGCGCACAATGGAGTTCTGTTCCTCGACGAGTTGCCGGAGTTTCCACGGACGGTTCTCGAAGCATGCGGCAGCCGCTTGAAGATGGCACGGTGTGCATTGCCCGGGCCGCCATGTCCCTCACGTTCCCGGCTCGCTTTATGCTGACAGCGGCCATGAATCCTTGCCCATGCGGATTTCACAACGACCGCACCCGCGAATGCCATTGCACGCCGCCCATGATCCAGCGCTACATCTCGAAGATTTCGGGGCCGCTGCTCGACCGCATTGACATCCACATCGATGTGCCGGCCGTGAATTACAAGGAAATGCGCAGCACGAACGAGCCGGAGAGTTCCGCGAAAATCCTCGAACGGGTGATTCGCGCCCGCCAGGTTCAGCTGGAGCGCTTCTCGTCGGGGAAACAAAAGCTCTACTGCAACGCGCAGATGTCGCCGCAGAATATTCGTAAGTTCTGCGTGCTCTCGGCCGATTGCGAACATCTGCTGGAGCGCGCCATGACGCAGCAGGGCCTGAGCGCCACGACCGTATTCTGAAGGTCGCGCGCACCATCGCCGATCTGGAAGCAAAGGCCGAACTGGAGCCCAAGCACATCGCGGAGGCGATTCAGTACAGGACGCTGGATCGCACGTTCTGGGCGTGAGACTCCACCGCCGAGACGCAGAGATCGCCGAGAAGACCAAGAACTGATTCTCTTGGCTCTCAGCGTCTCGGCGGTGGAATTTGGTTTGATCCGATCTGCGTTAGTCGGCTGCGGCTCCGCCTTTGTTTGCGGAAGCCGCGTCCTCGGCCTGGCGCAAACGCAGTGCCCGGTTCGACGGCAATCCGGCGTCGCGAATTTTGTAGAGCAGCGCGCGATAGCTGATTCCGAGCGTGCGCGCCGCCTGTTTGCGGTTCCAGTGATGCTGTTGCAGCACTTTGAGAATGACTTTCCGCTCCAGTTCGCGCACGGCCTGGCGCGTCAGTTTCTTCAGCGAGATCGGGCCGTCGAACGAGATGTCGGCATTCAGGAAGTCCGGTTCGCGCGCAACCAGGTCGGAGGTGATCGCTTCCTCATGCCCGAGGATGACGTAGCGCTTGATCAGATTTTCCAGTTCGCGGATGTTGCCGGGCCAGTGATATTTCTGCAGCACCGCCAGCACCTCACTTGAGAGCGGACGCGCCCGGCAGTTGAATTTGCGGTTGTAATATTCGAGGAAATAGGCGGCCAGAGAATCGATATCGATCCGCCGTTCGCGCAGCGAAGGCATCCGTATATTCACGACATTGATGCGGTAGAACAGATCCTGGCGGAAGGTTCCGGATTCGATTTCAACCTGCAGGTCGCGGTTGGTGGCGCACACAACACGCACCTCGACTTTCTTGTCTTCCTGCGCGCCGATGCGGCAGAACTGTCCGTCCTGCAGCAACTGCAACAGCTTCGATTGCAACGAAGGATCGAGTTCCGAAATTTCGTCCAGGAAGAGCGTGCCGCGGTGGGCCATTTCCACCCGCCCCGGCTTCGATCCGAAGGCGCCCGTGAAGGCTCCTTTTTCATAGCCGAACAGTTCGCTTTCCAGCAGCGTGCCGGGGATGGCCGGACAGTTGACCTTGACGAATGGACCGCTCTTCCACGGAGATAATCCATGGATCATCCGCGCGATGATGTCTTTGCCTGTGCCGCTTTCACCGGTAATCAGGACCGGGACATTGGCCGCAGCCACCCGGGCCAGTTGTCCCCGGATTGCCTGCAGCGCCTCCGAGCGCCCAAAAATGATGTTGTCAGGGGGGATCTCACCGAGGGATTGTTGCAGCGCAGCCACCGAAAGTGTCGTCATATAGACCCGAACGCCCCATGTGCGGGGTACGCCACCCGCATGCACTAAAAGTGCATCTCAAGAGCCAAAACGAGGGAGGGGGAAACGGGACCTGAGATCGATCCCACAACTGGAAGTTTAACATTGAGTTGCGGGGAAAGTGGACGGACTGTTCGCGCCCCTGGCATGGCACCGAAGTGCCAAGTATTTGCCGCCACGGGTGGGGAAAAAGATTTCACACCTCAGTAATAGCTTTCCTCATTTGCTTTTGGGGCCCGGTTGCCGCGTCGGTGTTCAGCGGCCGCGAAAACTTCAGTCCCATAAGATGGTAGTCGTCCAAGTGAGAGACCCATACGGCCTTAGCCCGAATGGGACGCGGGAAATTCGGCAGATCGCTGAGCGGTCCTATGGGAGCACTCGGAATTTCCAGGGAGATAGCCGTCGATTTAGGCAAAGAATGCCGGGTTGCGACCAGGGCGCCCCCGGCGGAAATATTAATTGCCGTGGCAAACTCCAGCAAATCCTTGTTATTTTCGTCATGAGTGCGGATAAAAACAGGAATGGCCAACTGCAGTCGCGCCCACTTCCGTAGGTTCTTCTTGATTGGCCTACTCGCCACGTGCGTTACCTGCCTAAAACCGTATTAACTGCCATGAGTGCGGCATGTTAGGGGCCAAACTTCGGACAACTCCGGCACACTTCGGATTCGCCCTGAACCTCGCTCCTAGCACGGAATTTAACGGAATCCGTGGGGCATCGTGCCTGTCCAGTTGTGACCGTAGGTCAATCCGGAAGTGCAACGTTTTTCCGCTCCTTGGCTCGATGCGTTTCCGATTGACAGTTTGTTGACCCTGACTTAGCATTATTTTATCCCTCGTTCTTAGACGGTAGTAAATCACCCTCCCCAGCAGTCGTTTTTTTACTGGTCTAATGGCTTCTACGCCCGAGAAGACTCCAGCCGTGTCACTTGCCGGCCCCAGTCCGCGGAAGGAAAGCTCGGCCCCCCACGGGGAGCCGGAGACGCAGGTCGCAGTGCCGCCTGAGACCACGCGTGAACTGGAACAACTGCGCGACCGCTTCCGCAAAACCACCAACGCGCTGGGCTCCGCGGCTCACGATCTGAAAACGCCATTGGCGATTCTGAACGGATACATTGAGTTGTTACAGAGCCAGAAGCTGGGACCGCTCAACGATCGTCAGCGCGAGGTTATGGCGGATATGTTCGCGAGCGGACAGCGCCTCCAGCGTTTCATTCAGGACTTCCTGACTTTTTCCGTGCTTGAAACCGGCGAGATGCGGGTACTGTTCGTGGAAGGCGACATGAACGCCTGCCTTTCCGAAGTATGCCGCCTGTGGTCGGATCGCTTTCATGAGCGCGGGCTCGCGCTCTATTTCCTCGCCAACGACAAGCTGACGCCTTTTCCGTTCGATGGGCCGAAGATCCAGCGCGTGATCTCCAATCTTCTGGAAAACGCGTGCAAGTACACTCCCCAGGGCGGCACGGTGTGGCTGCACGCCGAACCGCATATGTGGGAGCGGCGCATCGGGACGCAATCGCCGGCCGACGGCGATCGCCGCCGCCAGGCGCTGAACCTGCCGAATGCGGTAAAAGTCAGTGTTTCCGACACCGGCCCGGGAATTCGCCCGGAGTTCCAGCTCGAAATCTTCGACGATTTCTTCCGGCTGCCCGGTTCCGAATCTGCCGAAGGCATGGGGCTTGGGCTCGCCATCGCGCGCCGCCTACTGCAAGCGATGGGCGGCAAGATCTGGGTGGAGAGCGAACTGGGCGCGGGCAGCAAATTTTCTTTTCTGATTCCCCTGAAACCTATCCTGGGCAATGCGCAAGGAACCAGCCAATGAGTCAAGCCGCCAACATCCTGCTCGTAGACGACGAACCGGGAATGCTGCGTTATATTCGCACCCTGCTCGAAGTCGACGATCACAAAGTTCAGACCGCTACCACCGGGGAAGAAGCGGTCCAGCATGTGCAAAAAGGACTGCAGCCCGATCTCGTGCTCCTCGATCTGCTGATGCCCGGCATCGACGGCTTGCAGACCCTGGAACAACTCCGCCACATCAAGCCCGGCTTGAAAGTGGTGATGCTCTCGTGCGTGAACGATACCCGCAAGGTTGTGCAGGCCATGCGCCTGGGCGCGACCGATTATCTGACCAAGCCTTTTCAGAAAGCCGAACTCGACAGCGTGATTTCGCAATGCGTTGGGAGCGCGAAGGCCGAGAGCTACGCGGGCGAAGTGGAAGAGCTTTGCGACGACGTATTCTTCGTGGCCGCCAGCCCCGCGATGAAGAAAATCCGGTCCCAGGCCGCGCTGGTTGCCAATGTTGACATTCCGGTTCTGCTGCTCGGCGAAAGCGGCACCGGCAAGGAAGTTCTGGCGCGTCTTATCCACAAGCTTTCTCCGCGCGCGCACCGCACATTCCTCAAGGTGAACTGCGCCGCCGTGCCCGCCGACCTGCTTGAAAGCGAACTGTTCGGCTATGAAGCGGGAGCTTTTACCGGCGCCAATCACCCCAAGCCGGGCAAGTTTGAGATTTGCAACAAAGGCACCATCCTGCTCGACGAGATCGGCGAAATGCCGGCCCTGCTCCAGGCCAAGCTGCTGCACGTGCTTCAGGACCAGACTTTCTCGCGCCTCGGCAGTCGTAACGTCATCAAAGTTGACGTCCGCATCCTGGCCGCCACCAACATCGACATTCCCGAAGCGCTGGCCAGCAAGCGCCTGCGCGAAGATCTTTACTACCGCCTCAACGCATTCACTCTTTCTTTGCCGCCGCTGCGCGACCGCAAGGAGGAGATCCCCATTCTTCTCAAGCACTTCATGTCGCGCATGTCCGAATCGTATGCGCGTTCGCCGTTGCCGATGGGGACCCAATTGATGGAAGCTTGCCTGCGCCATAGCTGGCCCGGCAACCTGCGCGAATTGAGCAACTTCATCAAGCGCTATCTGGTTTTGGGGGACGAGATGCTGGCCGTATCGGAATTGGAGCCCCGCCCCGATGGCGGCGGCGGACGGCACTTCGATTCAGCCGGCAGAGCCGCGGTCGCAGGTGCGGAAGGACCGGGCGGGCTGAAGTCTCTGGGCCGCAGCGCCAAAGACGAAGCCGAAGCGGAAGCCATTGCGCGCGCCCTCGATGAAACCAACTGGAATCGCAAGCAGGCCGCAGTTCTGCTGAAGATCAGCTACAAGGCATTGCTCTACAAGATCCGCCAGTACGGCATCGCGCAAACCAGAAGCACGCAGCGGCTGTCGGCAGGAGCGTAAAAGCAGTAGTCGGTGGTTAGTGATTGGTGGGTAAGGGGACGTCGGCGGTGGCGTGCTTCGCGCTCAATCCAACATCCCAACTTTCCAGGAATCGCCGCATTGCACGATCCAGCAGATCTGATGGAACCGCTGAGCGCACGACCAGCGGACAGCTAGCACCAGCCACCAAACACTAGCCACGAATTACTGATTTCTGGTGCGGATAAGAGGACTCGAACCTCCACGACCTTGCGATCACTAGGACCTGAACCTAGCGCGTCTGCCAGTTCCGCCATATCCGCACGCTGAGGAAAAAATCGGCAGGGTCCCTTTTTCAAGGGACTACACTAATATCTACTGGCTGTGGTTCGCCTGTCAATGAAGCGGAGAGCAGCCACGGGGCTCTAGTCTAACGAAGACAAACCGAAAACGACGCAGCTCAAGAAGATGGCTGACGTCCCAAACTGACAGGACCATCAAGCATGCCCAGCGCTGACGACAAAATCCCCGCCGCCCTCGCCAAGGATCTCCGCTTCCTGGCGCACGATCTCAGCAACGCGCTCGAAACCATCGTGCAGGCTACTTACCTGATTTCGCAGGCGGGCCCGCCGGAGAACTCCCGCCGCTGGGTCGAAATGATCGATCAGGCGTCAAAAGACGCCGTGAAGATCAATTCCAAACTGCGTGAACTTCTGCGCAGCCACAGCTGATAGCGCACTTTGGGCCGACGCCGCGTCGTCGAGACGCTGGAAGCCGGCAGAGCCGAAAGTCGGGTTATCCCAGCTTCGCGTTCATCGATATTTTCGCGTTCAGCACCTTCGACACCGGACACCCGGCCTTGGCATCCTGCGCCGCCTTGTTGAATGCGTCCGCGCTCGCGCCCGGCACCTTCGCGACCACATCCAGGTGCACGGCCGTGATCGTCCAACCGGCTTCGAGCTTTTCCATGGTGAGCGTGGCTGCAGTGCTGATGCTCTCCGGCGTCAGGTTCGCGCCTCCAAGCTGGGCTGACAGCGCCATCGAAAAGCACGCTGCGTGCGCCGCCGCGATCAACTCCTCGGGATTGGTCCCGGGCGTGCCTTCAAACCGCGTCGAAAATGAATAAGGCGTATTCGACAAAACCCCGCTGGCCGATGAGACCGACCCTTTGCCATCCTTCAGACCACCCTTCCAGACCGCGCTAGCTTTCCGTTCCATGCGAATCTCCTGTCATAAGAATCTGTAAATCACGCCGCAGCTATTGTAGAAGCTGCGGGAAATATTTGTTTGGGCGAGAACCGAGAACGGCCAGACCACTCGATGCTTGGACTGAACTTTCGGGCCTTTCCGCCGATAAAGAAAACATGGCTTCCAAAAACATGGCCTCCAAGCGCCAGCCATGGCTGAGTTATTCGATTGACGCCGTTGCGTGGGTAGTTTCGTGGCGGGTCGACGGGACCCTTACTTTCAGCAAGATCGTCAATTATGCTTCCA
Organism: uncultured Acidobacteriaceae bacterium; assembly: GCA_963791085.1. Lineage (GTDB taxonomy): Bacteria > Acidobacteriota > Terriglobia > Terriglobales > Acidobacteriaceae > Acidiflorens. The sequence continues at coordinate 198,898 of CAWBQG010000003.1, forward strand.
GCCTCTGTGCGGATCCCAGGTTTAGCCCGGCCTTTTCGGAAATCGTCGATCTGCGCCTGGTCAAGTCGGTTCACTTGAATGCGCGCGAAGCCATGATTCTGGCCGATAAAGTCGATCCATTTTCATTGAAGTCCAAGCGCGCGTTTGTTGCACAAAGTGAGGCCCAGATCCACGTCGCGCATCTCCATCGGATCCTTCGCGCGGAAAGCAAAACCATCCGCGTTTTCTTTTCCGTTGACGAGGCGCGCCGGTGGATCGAGTGCGGCGAGGATACCTATGTCGCCACGGCCGGAGTTTGAGGGTTGGCCGTCAGCCGGCGTGAAACATGGATTTCCGCGCAGTTTGAGGATGGAAACGCGGCGGCAGTGGTCAGGATCAGTAGAAATCGGAACAGCTCAGAAAGAACCCGCACGTCTTGCACACCAGCTTGCAACTCCAGCCGTGCAGTTCAGTTCCGCAGTTTGGACAGAAAGTGGAGAGATCGGGCCTGGGTGCAGGGGTGGCCGATGGCCCCGGCGGAGCCGGTTTCTCGTCGCGCCCCGGGGGCTGCGCCGCTCGCGTGTCGTCACTCATCGACTGTTGTTGTAACACACCTGCAAGCGGAGTAAAACCGCGCCAGCCTCTAAGAAGGTCTGTTACTGCCGAAGGCGGCCCTGAAGAGTAAAATGTGGCTCCCGCACTTCCCGAGGCAGGAGTCGAACATGCGCCCACAAGGCCTTCTGGCAGTACTGGCCGTCAATTGCTTGGTCGCCTGCGGAGGCAGCCCGCATTCAACTCCGCAAAACCCGGTTTTCACAAGCACGCCGGTTACCGCGGCCTCGCAGGATACAAGTTACACATACGCGTTGGCGGCAACGGATCCCTCCGGCGGGACGGTGACCTTCTCCTTGCCCGCGGCTCCAGCAGGCGCGACGTTAACTGGCAACCTGATCACTTGGGCGCCGACCGCGGTAGAATCGCGAGTCTCCAACAGCTTCACGGCGAAAGCCACCAGTTCTTCCGGAGGCAGCGCGACGCAGTCGTGGTCAGTGATTCCCACGGGCACGGTGACGGTCAATTGGGTGAATACAAATTGGACTCCGGCAGGCCCGGTGCAGATTCCTGAAGCGGCAGACCTTGTCCCATCGGCGCTTGTTCCTCAACCGGACGGTTCCTTAACGCTCCTGACCGGCAGTTTGGCCTCGCCCGGGGTCTACACCATTTTGCAGGTGCCTGGCGGATACTACTGGCTGATTCAGGGCACTCCTCCGGGCCTCGCTCTTCCACCGACGGGCTTCTGGACCAACAGCAGCACGTTTGATCTTGGCCGAGACATTGCAGGAGGTCGGACGGGAGTTCTCAGCAGCGCTGAGAACATCACCTTTAATTTCAATCTGAGCGGATTGGACTCTTCCGCGACGCCGGGGGTTGTGGGATTCATGACGGATAATATGCCGATCCCGCCGATCTATGCGGCGGCGACACCGGAGCAGTCGACGCTTACAGCGACGGCCAGCCTCAACAGCGGCATTGATTGGACAACCGTCAACACGGCCTTTCTCGGGCAGTACGAGCCTTTTCCGCTGGGCACACTCAATAACCTGGTGCTGGGGCCGGAACTCACGTTGACGAATATGCAACTGACGAATGGGGCGGCAAATGCGATCAACGGGACGCTCGCCTCCAGTCCGACGGCATCGCTCGATCTGAGTATTCCGGGATCACACTGGGCGACACTCATGCAGAATGTGGCGGCGGGAACGGCGACGCCGCTCGGTTCGTGGCTTTCGGTTGCGACGGAACCCTACGTGACCGGCGTGAACGCAAGACCGTTGTTAATGGCTCCTGTCGTCGGCGCCACTGCCTACATGGTTCAACCCGATCCAGCTGGCGGAGTTCCTTTCGCGATAAGTGCTTGCCCGAGTATGCCGTTCCTTCTTGGCGCAGGATTCGAACCTCCTGTTCTCACCGATCAGAATTTCGGGACGCTCGTGTATGGCGACCCTTTCCCCTCGAACTGGACGCGGCAACTCGCGTTCTGCCAGTCGGTCAACGTGCCGATTCAAGTAGGTTCCCAGAGCCTTCCAATCGCCCTCAACTATGCGGTAGCGGTTGATTCCTCAAATCCCACCCTGGCGCCGCTTGCGGGGCCGGTTGTCAGTCCGGCGATCAATGGAACGGACCTGTTCACGACGACGAGCGTAAACACTACCGTGGAAAATCTGAGTTGGTCGGCGCCGACCGGCACTCCGTATGGCTACACGGTGTTTGTATTTCAGGTGATCCCATTGCAGAGCGGGTTCGAGTTCATGGTCGCCGGCACCTTCAGCACGGCCCAAACGTCCTTAACACTGCCGCCGCTGACGGCGGGCAATAACTACATGTTCGTGATTGTTACCCAGGTGGATGGGATCGCGAACATGGAAACCAGTCCCTACCGTTCCCAACTGCCAACGGGCTTTGCCACCGTGATGTCGGCGCAAGTCGCGATCAGTTCAGGAGCGTCTCGTCCGGAACTTCGCGGCGATCCCAAGCAGTGGGAACGATTTCTCCATCCGCAAGGCGAGCGCTACCGTATGACGCCGGTCACGGCGCCAGGCCGGAATAGCCATACCTGGGAAATCTCCAAGGGCGCTGGAAATTAGACCGGTTAGAATTATGGAAGGAGAACGTCCTGCATGTTCACTTCGCGACCGATCGGTTTTGTTGGCAGCCCGTATCGCGACACAGCGGCGATCGGCACGCCGCCCACCGATGACCGTCCCCATGGCGTTTTTGCAACGCGGTCGCCACGGCGGCCGAACCCGATTGGCTTGACGATTGTCGAGCTGATACGGCGCGAGGGCGCGACGCTGCACGTGCGAGGCGTGGACATGCTGGACGGGACGCCGATTCTTGACGTCAAGCCTTACCTTTCGGGAGTGCCGCCAGAAAAGCTGCGCCGGGGCTGGCTGGCGGAGGCGGAGGCGCGCAAACGATAAAACCGTGCGACCCGCCCAGCTGAGAAATCGCGCATAATATCTGTTCGACATTCAACTTCGCACGCAGTCACATGGAGACAGGGCATGAGATGGGTTCTGGTTGTAATGGCAATCCTGGGGATCGTCGTTTCCGGGCTCGCACTTCGCGAGCATTACCGCACCGAAGCTTCGCCGTGCAGCATTAACGAACGCTGGGACTGCGGCATCGTCAACCACAGCCCGTTTGCGATGTTGTATGGAGTGCCTGTCGCTGTGATTGGCATGGCAGGCTACCTGCTGCTGGGCGCGCTAGCACTCAAAAGAGCGTACGCGTGGATGTTGCCATTCGTGACTGGCGCCTTCGCATTTGCCGTCCATCTGGCGGACGTCGAAAACTATGTACTGGGTGTGTGGTGCATCTACTGCGTCATCTCGCTGGGTATCATTTCTCTGCTGACCCTGCTGGTGTTCGGGGCGGTGATCGCGGGCTCGAGACGGCAGGCGGGCTGATCTGAGAATCAGAGCTTGTTCGATGGCGGATGCTATGCAGGTTATAGCCCAAATCCGGGACGAACCTGGGGCACCCAGGTTGTGAACGCGAGCGCAAGGTCCCTCCACTTCGCTTCGCTCCGGTCGGGATGACAGACTTTTTCAGCGTTATTCGTAGCGCAAGCTTTCAATCGGGTCCAGCCGCGCCGCGCGAATTGCCGGGACCATCCCGCTCAGAATTCCAACCACACTGAGGATGATTGTGGCCACCGCCAGGCTGCTGAGATTGATGTGCAAGTGGATGTCACCCGCCTGCAGGTTATCGCCGAACGCGCTCATCAGAGGCAGCGCACCCACCCCCCACGAAATCAGGTAGGCGATTCCAACTCCGGCCGCTCCTCCCGCAAACGTGATGGCCAGCGCCTCCGCCAGAAACTGAAAAAGGATGTGGCCCTTGTGTGCGCCGAGCGCTTTCTCCACGCCGATCTCGCGCGTTCGTTGCTGCACCGATACCAGCATGATGTTCATCAGCCCGATGCCGCCAATGCCCAGAGTCAGCGCGCCAATGAAAGCGAGCAGCGCTTTGAGCGCCGTGGTCACGGTGGTGAATTCGTCAAAATCCTGCTTGAAATCCGCAATGAAGACCGCTCTCCGATCGTCGGGCCGGAAATTATGATGCCCCGCCAGCACCGCCCGCACCACACGCGCGATCTGGGCATGGTCTCCCCCGTCGTAGTCCATCAAAATGCCGGTGATGTACTGCGTATCATAGAGATCGCCCATGGTGCTGAAAGGGATCACGACCATGCTGTTGTCGTTGTCGTCGCCGCCCTGCACCTTGTGCTGGTAAACGCCAATGACCTGAAAACTCACGCCGGCGATGCGGATGGTTTGCCCCAGAGCCTGTTCTCCCGAAAACAAGCGCCGCTTGGCTTCATCGCCGATCACCGCCACGCGCGCATGCTCCAGTTGATCCTGCTCGCCCAGTCCGCGACCGGTCGCCACTTCGAAATCGCGAATACGCTCGTAGACCGGGTACACGCCGGTCAGAAACAGGTTGGTGAAGGTGCGCGTGTCGTGCTGAATGGTGACGCCGTTCTGCTTGTCGAAAACTGGCGTCACGCCTCTTGCCATAGGCACTTCGTTGCGGACGTAATCGACATCGGCAATCTTCAGCCGGACCTCGCTGCCCGCCTTAGCGCCACCCGCCTGCAACGAAGTGCGCCCCGGAAACACTCCAATTACGTCAGTCCCCCACGAGCTGAATATGAGGTCGATGGCGCGCTCAAATCCCGAACCGAACGCGAGCAAGATGACAACCGTTGCAATCCCCCACGCCATTCCCAGCATGGTGAGCGCCGTGCGCCGCCGATTGTGCAGCATCGCTCCGTAAGCTTCCTGTAAGAGATCGCTTGTCATGACCCACTCCTTCACGTAATGCACTACTCCTGCCGAAGGGCCTCTACCGGTTCAAGCATCGCCGCTTTGCGCGCCGGGTAGAGCCCGGCGGTGATCCCCGCGAGCGCCAGCGAGAGCACGGCGCCGATCGCCGATGCGGGGACGATCCGCGGCGTGTCGAAGCCCTGGGGCAGTTGCACGCCCGAGAGCAGATGAATCACGAGCATGGCGCCGCCCACGCCGACCGCGCCGCTGATCAGCGTCAGGAACGAGCCCTCGAGGAAGAACTGAAACAGAATGCTGCGATGAGTCGCGCCCAGCGCCTTGCGCAGCCCGATCTCGCGCGTGCGTTCTGTAACCGCAACAAGCATGATGTTGACGATGCCAATCGCTCCCAACGCCAGCGTGACCAGACCGACTCCACCCAGAAACCAGTCCATTGCGGTGAAGATTTTCCCCATCGTTTTCTGGTTCTTCACCGTGTCCCATTCTTCCCAGGTGTCCTTGCCCGTCGGATCGAACCCGCCGTGATTGCGAGCCACGATCCGGTGAAGCTCATCTTTGGTCGTTTCGTTTTCATCAAAGCTACGCGGCTGGTAATTAATAAAGGAAATAGCGTTCCCCTCTTTCGAGTTGTCGCCAATCAACGGAAACAGCTCGCGCATGGTGTTGAAGGGAATAAAAATGCGAACATTGGTCGCGTTCTGCTCTTCGTGCCCGATCATATTCAGCACGCCAATCACCTGGAAGCGCACGCCATTGAGCAAGATCGTATTACCCACCGCCGGTCGGCCCGGAAACATGTTGCGCGTCATTTCGCGTCCCAGCACGCATACGCGCCGCCGCTCGGCATCGTCGTCGTCATTGATCCAGCGCCCGACCTGCAGCGGAATCGTCCGTACCTGGCTGTAGATGGCGGGCACGCCTGAGACCTGTCCATTCGTGCTGGTGTAATCGCTCACCGCGCGAATGTCGTCACGCGCGATGAGAGGCGAAATGTGGAGCGCGAGTTTCGACTCGTTCTTGATCGCTAGATAGTCGTCATAGGTCAGATTGAACCACTTCATGGAGTTGAGGCTGCCTTCAACCGCCGGCGTGCGGCCGCCAAAGAAAAAGATGATGTTCTTGCCGAAGGTCTCAAGCTGCTTGCGATTTCCGTTACGGAAGCCTTCGCCCACTCCCGCCAACAGCAGCAGTGAGCCGACGCCCCAGGCAATTCCGAACATGGTGAGAAACGATCGCAGCTTATGCGCCCAAAGCGTACGCAGGGTCTGGGAGAAGGTATCCAGCAGCATGCGCATTTCCGCACCTCCGTGCCGAACGCGGCAACAACGTGCAGCCTGGCCTTCTCATTCGACTGTTGGAATCGTCAACCGTTAGCGCCGGCTGGGAGTGCAATAAGTCATCGAGGACGACAATTCGGTTCCGGCAACAGAAGTCCCGCTATGCGTGCGAGGCGCGGCCTGAACGGCGACAGCAAATCCAGGGGGTCCAGACTGACACTTCAAGACTGTAGTGTTGAGAGAATCATTCGCGCGGGCGGTTGCGCGCCTCCTGCGTTGTCAGCTTCCAGTCAATTTGCCGCAGCATCCCCAGCCATACCTCGGCATCGGCGGCGCTTAAGTTCATGCGCCGCACCATCCGCCGCAGCTTCTCCCGTGTCGCCGTCGCCACGCGCGGCTTCACGTATCCGCTTGCGCCCAGCACATCAAACAAAAGCTGGTTCAGCCGCTCCAGATCCGCGGCCAAGGCAGTCGGCGACCCAGTCTTCGAGGCCGCAATCTTTCCCCGTCGTACCAGCTCATACAGGCAAATGGCGACAGCCTGCCCGAGATTCATGGACCCATGCTCGGCACGCGCCGGAATCCGCAGCAGCCAGTGGCAGTAGCTCATGTCTTCGTTCGAAAGTCCAACCTTCTCCGACCCGAACACCAACGCCACCGGTCCGTTCCCAAGCTGCTTCCGGATTCGGCGCGCGCCGTCCTCCAGTCGCCCCAGTTCGTGTTGCAGTTCGCGCCGTCCCGCGGCCGTGGTTCCCACCACCAGCGGGCAATCCGCAACCGCCTCCGCCACCGTTCCGTACTCGTTCGCACTTGCCATCAACTCCGCCGCCCCGACCGCTGACCGCGCTTCCCGAAACGCCACGTCATAGGGCCTCACCAGCCGCAAATGGCGCGCTCCAAAGTTACTCATTGCGCGCGCGGCCGCACCAATGTTCAGCGGGTTCCGCGTTGCCACCAGCACTACGCGGAGATGATCGAGAGTGTCTCTCATCGGATTTGCGTCCCGCAGGGATGATCCAGCTTAGTTCAGTGCTTGCAGGGATGGGAAGAACGAGCCAGCGATCCAGTTGCCAATGAGCTGCCCTGTGCGGCTCCCGACCACGGCCGAGAGGAAGTCGCACGGCGAAGAACCCGCCGTGCCGCGCTTGGCTTCTGCCGTCCCGCTGCTTGCGACTTCCAGGACTGACCGGCATCTAATGGTCAGTGCTAGGATAGTGAGGTTGTCCCGCTTGGGCCAGCGCGTCCATAGCGGGGAGCCCATAAAAATCTGGAGGATGAATGGCAAGCAACGCCATCGTCGAGGTTACCGACGCTAATTTTGATTCGGATGTATTGAAGTCTGACAAACCCGTGCTCGTGGATTTCTGGGCTGCCTGGTGCGGCCCGTGCCGCGCGATCGCGCCCATCGTTGAAGAACTCGCCGGCGAATATCAGGGCAAGGTCACGATTGGCAAAATGGATGTCGACCGCAACGGCGCCACTCCCATGCGCTACAAAGTCACCGGCATTCCCACCCTGCTGGTTTTCAAGAACGGACAAGTCGTAGAGCAGTTAGTTGGCTACCGGTCCAAGGACGACATTCAGAAGGCGCTCGACAAGCACCTTGGCTAAAGTTGCCAGTTGCCAGCGACCAGTTGCCAGTCTTGAACTCGAAAGCGCGGATCCAAATCCGGGCTCTCCAGGCCAAGAATTCGGGTGTTTGCTTCTCACTGGCAACTGAGAACTGGCGACTGGAAACTGTCCCTCAGTACTTCCGCAGCACCCCAATCACGCGCCCCTGCACCTCGACCGAGGCCGCGGGCACAATAATCGGCTTCATCGTTTTGTTCGAGGGCTGCAGCCGGATGTTGTCTCCCTCGCGGAAGAACCGCTTCAAGGTAGCGTCCGAGCTGTCGATCAAGGCGACCACGATGTCGCCGTTATGCGCCGTCTTTGTCTTTTCGACCAGCACATAATCGCCGTCGAGAATGGCTTCGTCCTGCATGGATTCGCCGCGCACTTCGAGCACGAACACTTCCTTCGAGCGCACGAAGTCGGCGAGCGAAATCGTCTCCGGGGTTTTCGACCGCTTCAATCGGGCGGCCGGCTGCAATGCGGCCCACCAGCGGGAGCACCACTCCCGTGTTCACCGCCATCGACTGCTTGAGCTTGCCGCGCGGAGGCAGCAGATCGATCGACCGGCTTTGATTGTAGCCGCGCGTCAGCAGGCCCTTTTTTTCCAAATTCGTGACGTGCTTGTGAACGGTGGCCAGGGAATTGAGCCCCATCGCGTCCTTTATTTCTTCAAACGAAGGGGAGTATCCCTTCTCGCTCACAAAGCGCGAAAGGAAGTCGTAGAGTTCGCGTTGCCGCCGAGTGATCGCCATGCGCGCAGCATAGGCGAAGAAGAGGCGAATGTCAAGCGGCGGCGGGTTTGGAGCGTGGTTACTTCTGAAGGGCCTTAACCGCTTGCGGCAACTCGAACAGAGAATCCGCGACCGGCTCGTAACTCACTGACTTGAACGTAAAGGTCCGGCTGTGGTCTCCGGTGCGGAATGTGTGCTTTGTCGCCACCAGCGGACCGCCAAAGTCCTTGTAGTCTTCAAACAGCGCGATGGTCACGGTTTTCGACGAATCGTCGGCCTCGAAGCGATATCCAGCGAGCAGTCCGGTTTCAACATCGTAGAACTGATTGTTGTCCTTGCCCCAGTGGGTGGTGCCGTGCAGCCAATAGCAGCGACGGCCTTCAAAGTCGGTGACGCCCGCCAGGTCGAGGTTCTTGAAATAGTCTGGCTGATGAAGGGCATACTGCAGATCGGTATCGCGGCGCACCGATTCGAGAGCGGTGTCGGTGTCAATGCTCGCGCCCTTCGCATCGATGGTCCACGAAACGCGGCCGTCGAATCCTGATGTGACCTGGCTGCCGTCGGCCTGCGCGACTTTTATGATGGTCTTGAACGGTCTGGCGTAATAAACGAAAGTCGCCTTGCCCTTCATGCCTGTGCCCTCAATTTCTCCTTGCACAGTTTCGGACTGGACGCTCTTGATGGCGGCAACACCGCCCAGGACCGCTTTGTATCGTTCGAGAACCGCGTCGGCGGTTTTGAGTTGTCCCTCTTGCGCCGAGACCGACCCCACGGCGGCGAAAATGACGATTGCCAACCTGATCAGACGCATGTTGGCTTGGACGGCGCATGCCTCTAAAAGTTACCCGTTTAGAACAACGGTGCCGCACTCATGAAAGCCGCGTTCCGCAAAGCCTCCTCACCTCTAGACGGAAATGGTAAATCAAACCGGCCGGCCACCGGAGAGGGGGCGCGGTGAGCGGCGGCGCCGGAAGTGAGGGTCGCACCGGGTTTCCGCTTCGCCGCAGCTGGCACACTTTGTTCACTGCGAGTGCAAGACCTTGCATCTTGACTTTACGGGCCACTCACGCGAGCATGAACAGGCTTCCCCCGTGGTCCAAACAATCAAAAAGTTACGAAGATAGATCAGAAGGGCAGTAAGTTGCTGTTAAGAATGGCTGTGTGGCCCCCCTGTTTCCGCGTGGCAATGGCGGCGGGTTGCCGTTGGGATACCGAGCACAGAGTTCCCCCCGTTTTTCTAACCGGAAGTTCAATCGTGGTCCTAAGGCCTCAATCGTAAGGAGAATTGTCGATGACGAAAGGTTCTGCGCTCAGAAAATCCACCCAATTGCTGGCATTGGGCAATTGCCCTAGCGGCCGCCGAGGCCGAGCAGCGACCACTGCGCTCTGCGCGCTCATGCTGGTCGCGCTTCTTTCTCTCCCAGCATTGGCTCAAAGCGTGTCTTTTGCCGGCCTGCAGACCACGGTGCCAGCTAGCGGGCTGAACCAACCCTATGCCGTGACGGTGGATACCGCTGGGGACGTCTTTATCGCAGATACCAACAACAACCGGGTGGTTGAGCTTCCAGCGGGTTGCGCCGGCGGCGCCTGCCAAGTCACCGTGGCCAGCGGGCTGAATTCACCGCAAGGTTTGGCCGTGGACAGCGCCGGGGATGTATTCATCGGCGACACGCATAACAACCGAGTGGTCGAGGTTCCGGCCGGCTGCTCCAGCAGCAGCTGCCAGGTTGCAGCGGGCAGCGGGCTGAACGGCCCGGCTGGCATGGCGGTGGATGGAGCGGGCGACGTCTTCATCGCGGATTTCTATAATAACCGGATCGTCGAGGTCCCAGTGGGATGCCTCCCCAACTCTTGCCAGAATGTGTTGGGCAGCGGACTGAGCGGCGCAGCCGGAGTAGCGGTGGACGGAGCTGGGGACGTCTTCGTTGCGGATTACTTCAACAACCGGGTGGTGGAAATTCCATTGGGCTGCACGAGCAGTTCCTGTCAGAACACGTTCGGCAGCGGGCTGAGCTACCCGGCGGGTGTGGCGTTGGATCAATTCGGCAATATCTTCATCGCGGATTCCGGCAACAACCGGGTCGTGGAGGTTCCGGTTGGGTGCAGCAGCAGTTCGTGCCAGAGCCTGGTGGGCAGCGGGCTGAGTGGACCCTTGGGACTGGCGGTGGCGGTGGACGCCTCGGGCGACGTCTTCATCGCGGATACCAATCACAGCCGCGTAGTGGAAGTGGAGAGGGTTTCGGTCAACTTCGGGCCGGTCAAGATTGGCGCGAGCAGCACAATCACGCTCACTTACAACGTTAATAGCAGCGTTACTCTCGGGTCGAACGTGAATGCGCTCACGCAGGGCGCACCCAGCCTGGATTTCTCCCCGGCCGGCACGGCAACCTGCACCGGCAGCCAGACGTCCGGTAATACCTGCACGGTCACAGTTTCGTTTGCTCCGCGCGCGCCCGGACTGCGGATGGGGGCGATCGAGATCACGGATTCCTCAGGCAACTTGCTGGCTACGACCTTTCTTAATGGCCAGGGAGTGGGCCCGGCCCTGGGTTTTGTTCCCGGAGCCCAGACCACGGTGGGGAGCGGCTTCTCCGGTCCGGTCGCGGTGGCGGATGCCATCGGCGATCTCTTCGTTGCCGATGCCTACCACAGTCAGATTGTTGAGATTCCGTTCGGCTGCACGAGCAGCAGTTGCCAGATCTCAGTGGGCAGCGGACTGAATCAGCCGTACGCGGTTGCGCTCGATGGAGCGGGAAGTGTCTACATCGCGGATACCATCAATAACCGTGTGCTGAAGGTTCCGGCTGGGTGCACGAGCAGCAATTGCCAGATCAACGTAGCGAGCGACCTCAACGAGCCGCAAGGTTTGGCGGTGGATGGAGGCGGCAATCTCTTCATCGGGGATACCCACAACAACCGCGTAGTGAGGGTCCCAGCCGGCTGTACCAGCAGCGCCTGCCAAACCACGGTAGGGAGCGGGTTGAATTATCCGGCGGGGCTGGCGGTCGATGCCGCGGGCGACCTGTTCGTCGCGGACTTCAACAACAACCGGGTCGTGGAAGTTCCTGTCGGCTGCACCAGCAGCGCCTGCCAGATTACGGTGGCAACGGGACTGAACGGTGCGGCCGGAGTGGCAGTGGATGCGGCGGGCGATGTCTTCATCGCGGACTACCACAACGCCCGGGTGCTGGAAGTCCCGGTCGGCTGCGCGAGCAGCAGCTGCCAGAGCACGGTGGGAAGCGGGTTGAGCTATCCGGCGGGCGTAACGCTGGATGGAGCGGGCGATATTTTCATCGCCGATACGGGAAACAGCCGGGTGGTGGAGTTGCTGCGGTCGCAGGCTCCGTCTCTAAGTTTTCCATCGACAGCCATCGGCAACAGCAGTACCCCGCAGGTCGTAACGGTGCAGAATATCGGCAATATGAAGCTGGGCTTCTCGAGCATTGCCGCCTCCGCTAACTTCACGGTGGACTCGGGCACGACCACATGTTCGACGTCGCTCGCGCTGGCGCCGGGCGCTTCCTGCAATGTTGGCGTCGCGTCCACTCCGAAAGTCGCGGGCAATCTGGGCGGGACGCTCGCGCTCAACGACAATGCCTTAAACGCGAATGCCACGCAGACCGTCGGACTTGCGGGCAGCGGGACGGGCCTCACCATCTCGCCGTCGAACGTGAATTTCGGAACGGTCAATCTATTTACCCTCAACGAAACGACCGTGACCGTAACCAACAACGGCTCGTCCACCGTAACAATCAACGGAGCCAGCGTTGCGCCCGGCACTGCACCGGCCTGGGCCTTCCCGGTTATCAGTTGGTGCTGGGGACCATTGGCTCCCGGCAAGAGTTGCCAGATCTGGGTCTTCTACTTTGCGGATGCCGTCGGCACGCGGACGGCTACGCTGGACATCACCGACAGTGCGCCGGGCAGCCCGCAGCAGGTTGGCCTGACCGCCAATGTCATCAACCCCATTGCTCAACTCAACCCGTTTAGCGTGAACTTTGGCTATCAGAACGTCGGCAGCCAGACGACCTGGCCGGTGAAGTTGACGAATGTGGGACAAACGAACCTGAACATCAGCGGTTATGGATTCGTGGGAGATAACCCCCACGACTTTTCCGAGAGCAATAACTGTCCGTCATCGCTGTCGCCTTCGGCGAGTTGCACGATCAATGTAACTTTCGCTCCGGCGGCAAGGGGCTATCGGGATGCCGTGCTGGTCATCAACGACAACGTTGCGGGCGGGCAAACCTGGCTCTGGGTGCAGGGAGGCGGCCACTAAAAGAAAGGAAGGGTCCCCACGTCTTGAGCCTTCAAGGCGTGGGGGCTCGAAGCACCGTTCCGGCCGCTTGCGCGTACGTTGCCCCGCTGGAGATTATGGAGGGAGAGGACGTCCTCCATGATCATCGAAATGCGCACCTACAAGCTCAAACCTGGCAAGCGTTCTGAATTTCTCGAAATCTTCCGCACGCGCACGGTCCCGGCGCACGACGAAATCGGCATGAAGCTCCTCGGACCGTTCTGTTCCATCGAAGATCCGGACGTCTTCTTCTTCATGCGAGGTTTCCCCGATCTGGCCTCGCGCGAGCCGATGAAAGCCAAATTCTATGAGGGCGAATTGTGGAAGCGCGAACTCGAAAACATCCTCATGCCGATGATCGAGAAATATGAAGTCGTGCTGGTAGACGATCCGGAAGATAAAATCCGTTGGTGAGGAAAACAAAGAGACGTTCGCGCCTGTTACTTGGACGCCGACCCAGGCGAGGTGCGAAAATCACAGCGCGACCCGATGGCCCATCCTGAAAACAACCAGCCAAAAATCACCGCAGCCAAAGTTGGATTCCTGTTCACGCTGTTCTTCCTGATTGCCGGCGGGCTCGGCTATCCCGTCCTGAATCGATTCGATCCGCGGCAAACGCCCGGACTCTCGGACGTAAGAATCTACGCGGACATGGTTACGGGAACGGCGAGCCCGGACGCGGGCCACGTGCGCTTCCGCGTGCTCGTTCCGTGGGCCGCGCAACGGGTATATCAGATCGCAAAACCGGTATACCGGGCCGGCGGCCAAACCGCAAGCTGGGATCCGGTAATGTTTTCGCTGCTTGTTGCCGACTCCGCGTTTGTTGCGGCAACCGCTGTTTTGATTGTCGTGCTCGGAGCTTGTCGCCTGGGCAATTCCGCCGCGGGGCTGGTGGGTGCTTTTGTCTATCTCGTGAACTTTGCCGTCCCCAATCTGCGCCTGGTGGGATTGGTGGATGCGGGCGAAGGGTTCTTTCTGCTCGCGTTGCTTTGGTGTCTGGTGGAAAGCGAGTTGTGGCCTTTGCCGCTGATCGCGGCTCTAGGAACGCTGACGAAAGAATCGTTTCTCCCCTTCAGCGTAGCGTTCTGCGCAGTGTGGTGGTTTCGAGAGCGAGCGACGGGACGGCAATTGGGGCAGCCGTCGTTGAATCGGCAATCGGGAAAGATTGCGATCTGGCTAGCGATCAGTTTGGCGGCAAGCGTGGCCGCGTTTATGGGCCTGCACCGCGCGATTGAGGGATGGTTTACGAACCCGCTGGAATTTGCCCTTGGCCTTCATGGCGGGCACGGCGGCGGTTATCTGGCGCACATTGCCACATCGATTGCCGACCGCCAGCTCTGGTACATATTTTTGTGGCTGCTGCCGACCGCGATTCCGAACCTGAAACGATTGCCGCGGCCGTGGCTGGTAGCAACGGGAGCGACCTGCATCGTGGCATTTGCTTTGGACGCATATTACGGCGGCGCGCCGGGAACGATCGGACGCGCTCTGTTCTCGATAGCCGGGCCGACGCTCAGTTTGTCGTCGGCAATGCTGCTGGTGAAAATTGTCGATTGAGACTTGCAGGACTCTCGGAAGAAGATTCTGGGAATGACGATCCGTTAAGCGCCAGTTACGTCCGCCGGTTGCAATTCGCCGCGAACCGCCCAGAGTGGCCCCAGAATGCTCTTTTTTACCACCTCGGACTCGGCTTTCACCCAGTCCTCAAGGGCCTTCCCGTCGGTTTGCCCGCGTTCATCATAAAGCTGGCGCGCGCGCAGACGGATCTTCCTCTCGAGCAGGTTCACCATGAGCTTCTGCCGCTCGCGAGTTAGCTTTTCATTGTGCACTGCTGACACCCCTCATCTCTTAATTACTATTCTATCGGAGAAAGCGTTAAAGGGAGATGAACGGGGAGGTTACCGAAGTTCAGTAGTGGGAGCAACTGTTACAATCTTGCTCGCCTGTGCATTTTCTGCGGTTTGCAAGCGTGTCTATGCTGGCATTCACAGCTCGAAGACTGCTGACTCCGAATGATGTCGTCGATCATCCTCTGATGATGGTCAACGAGGGCCGCGTCCTGGAGATGACGGCTCGCGGCGATCGCCAGTTGCCGGCGGGCGCAACGCACGTTGACTTTGGCGAGGGCGTGATTGTTCCGGGCTATGTTGACCTGCACATTCACGGCAGCGCCGGATACGACGTGATGGACGAGCGCGCGGAGGCGCTGCCTGCGATTGAGCGGATGCTGGCCCGGCATGGCGTTACGGGATACTTTCCAACGACCGTGACTGCGCCGATGGAGCGCACTTTGCGGGCTCTCGAACGCCTGGCCGATGCGATTGAAAAGGGCGGAGTGGAGAGCGATCGCAAAGGACGTGCCGAGCCGCTTGGCATTCATCTGGAAGGGCCTTTCATCAGTCATGCACGACGTGGAGTTCATCCTCGCGAGAATCTGCTTCTGCCCAAAATAGAAACGTTCGAACGCTTCTGGCAGGCGGCTCGCGGGTACATCCGCATGATGACGATTGCGCCGGAACTGGAGGGCGCAATCGAATTGATTGGCGCGGCGGCGGCGCGCCGAGTGTGCGTGAGCCTGGGACATTCGGATGCCGATTTCCTGGCGACCGAACGCGCGATCGCCGCCGGAGCCAGCCACGCGACTCATATGTTTAACGCCATGCGGCCGCTCGATCATCGCGATCCGGGCATTCTGGGCGCTGTGCTGACCGACTCACGCGTCAGCGCCGACATGATCGCCGATGGCGTCCATCTCGATCTTGCGATCGTCAAGCTGGCCGCGCAATCGAAGGGCGCGGAACTGACCGTGCTCATCACCGACGCTACGGCTGCTACCGGAATGCCGGACGGGCGCTACCGGCTTGGATCGATCGAGGTCGATGTTCACGATGGCAAATGCACCCATGACGGCAAGCTGGCGGGCAGCGTGTTGACCATGGATCGGGCCGTGCGCAATCTTGCTGGTTTTGCGGGATGGACGCTGCAGCAGGCAGTCGCCGCGGCAACACGAAATCCGGCTCGGGCAGTTCGACTTGCCAACAAAGGCGCGCTCGGCAAGGGCGCCGATGCCGACTTTCTGGTGCTCAACGGGCATGGCGATGTGCTGCGGACCTTTATTAGCGGGGTGGAATGCGCGAGTTCATCCTGAGGCAAGTTGCTTCCGATACGGATTCCAGGAACTCAGCGGATTTCGGCAACAATCTCAGGTCGCCATAAGGGTCCCGGATTGCGGCGCCGGCTCGGGAATCTTCCAGCCCCTGATCAGGAGCCACAGCATGAAGATGAGTTCCCCGAAGAAGGTGATGAAGAGGAATCCAAGATGGGCGTTCGGGTAAAGGTATGGCTGCAAGCTGTCGATCACCCAGCCCAATCCATCGATTACCAGAAGAATCCCGATGATCCTGGGGATATAGCCAGAGCGGTAAATCAAGCAGCCCAGGAGGACCAGATGAATGCCGAAGATCACTAGACTCATGGACCAATCGTAGCGAAACGAACTGAGCAGGAGCTTGAGCTGGGCATGGAGCTGGGCGGACCCAAAGAGCATCAAGTAGTCCGGCGTGTTGAGAAGTCGAAAAGCGGTGACCAGGTTTAACCAGCCGAAGAGAGCGACTGCCGTATACACCAGCCGGAACCACGCGGTAAGCAACGACAACGATTTGTTGACAGGCGCGAGTAAGTAATAGAGCGCCCAGGCGATCACAACGTCCTCGAGGAAAGTGATCAGATAGCAGAGAATTGCGGCAACAAACATTCCCGGATGCGCGGTAATGTTCTGAGCGGTTTGTTCGATGTTGCCCGGAATCACCAGTTTTGGATAGATATTGAATTCAGCGTAGGAGACAGGACTGAGCAGATAACCGAAACCGGCGATCAGCGCCGCCTGACGCAGCGTCAAGCCCTCATAGTGATTTGCCGCGTTCGTCGAGCGCACCGAACCTCCATGCCGAGCCCACGGCCCATCGGGTTCCGATGGCTAGAGGCCGGGTTTCATCAGCAGTGTGAATTCGTTTCAATCAAGTGAGGCCAGGCAATCTGAATCACGATGGTCGTGACGAGGGTCAGCAGAAAGCTGGCCATTTGAGGATGAGCGGGCCAGATGATGCGCCCGAGGCCGAATATCCATGCCCCCAACCCAACTGCAGTTCCAATCAAAGAAGCGATCAAAGAGACCTTCAGCGTTTTCATGGCCCGTCCTCGATAATTGATACGACAAAGATACCAATTTCGTTCCATCCGGATTCCGCAATTTTGCCGCTCAATCCGGAATGCAGTGGTCGCAGGTTGCTGAAAAAGAGATGTTACCTGAATCCGGAAGCGATCTATATGACTAGCTGGAATCGTTTTCCTCGCCGCTCAGCGGCCGGTCATCTGCTCCAGATGTTCGGGATAGCGATCGCCTTGCACCGTGATCCTTGAGGCGGCGCTGTCGATCTCACGGAGATCGCCGGGCGTAAGCTGGATTGCCGCGGCTCCGATGTTTTCTTCGAGGCGTGCCAACTTGGTGGTGCCTGGGATGGGAACAATCCACGGCTTCTGGGCAAGCAGCCAGGCGAGCGCTATCTGGGCCGGTGTCACCTTTTTCCCTTGGGCGATTTTGCCAAGCAGATCAACCAGAGCCTGATTCGTCTTGCGAGCCTCCGGCGTAAAGCGAGGGAGGTTGTTGCGGAAATCGGAACTATCGAACTTGGTGTTCTCGTCGATCTTTCCCGTCAGGAAACCTCTACCCAACGGGCTATACGGAACGAAGCCGATGCCGAGTTCCTCAAGGGCCGGCAGCACTTCCGCTTCCGGGGCTCGCATCCACAGCGAGTATTCGCTTTGCACGGCAGTGACCGGCTGAACGGCGTGAGCGCGACGAATCGTTTTGGCGGCAGCTTCAGAAAGACCGAAGTGCTTCACCTTGCCTTGCTGAATCAGGTCCTTTACCGCGCCCGCCACGTCTTCGACAGGCACGTTTGGATCAACACGATGCTGATAAAAAAGATCGATGGCAGCGATCTTGAGCCGCTTGAGCGAGCCTTCGGCGACCTGCTTGATGTGCTCTGGCCGGCTATCGAGGCCAATCCACTTCGCTCCGCCGTTGGGATCGTGTTTGAACCCGAACTTGGTGGCGATTACCACCTGGTCGCGTACGGGAGAGAGAGCTTCGCCAACGAGTTCCTCGTTCGCGAATGGACCATAGACCTCGGCTGTATCGAAGAACGTTATGCCGCGATCGACGGCTGTGCGAAGCAGAGAGATCATCTCCTGCTTGTCATGAGCCGGACCGTAAGAGAAGCTCATTCCCATGCAGCCCAAGCCGAGGGCCGAAACCTCCAGGCTGCTCTTTCCAAGTTTGCGCTTCTGCATTGTTCCTCCTCCGAGGTAAAGAATAGTTTCCCACAATTCCGGAGGAGCCGGGACTCGGCGCGGCGATTGGCAGCTCAGGGCATTCGTGGCCGTCGTGCAAGGACGATTCAGGAGGCTGCTGCCAGTGAGGAAGGCGGCTGGAGGGGGAGCACTACGAGGAAGGTTGAGCCTTTGCCGATTTCGCTGGACACCTCAATGCGGCCGTAATGCTCCTCGGCGATGCGCCGGGCCAGTGAGAGTCCGAGGCCGGTGCCGTTTGTCCTGGTGGTAAAAAAAGGAAGGAAGATGTTCGGCAAACTTTCGGGCGCAATTCCGCGGCCCGAATCAATGACGGCAATCGCGACATTTCCGCGAAGACGCGACATCTCAACCCGAACCAGGCCCGCGCCGTCGATTGCCTGCACAGCGTTCATTAAGAGAGTCAAAAGCAGCTGTTGGATCCGAGTGCGGTCGTGTTCAACATCAGGCAGATTCGGGCCTCTCTCAAGTGCGATGGTGATCGGCCTGCAGAGCACCCGCAGGCGGGCCAAGGCGACGGCATGTTCGACCGTCGCGCTCAAGTCGCTTGAGCGAACCTGGGTGGCGCTCGGACGGGCGGCTTGCAGGAGTTGGGTGAGAATGCGGTGGATACGCGCAATCTCCGGACCCACATCTTTGATCACGGCGAGCGCCGGGCTGGTCGCAGGCAGGTCGCGGCCAACGACTTCGGTCCAGCCCGCGATCGCCCCGATTCCGTTGCGGATATCGTGGACACACCCGGCAGCGGCTTCTCCGACCGAGGCCAGGTGTTCGGCTCGCGAAATCTGGGTGCGGTGCAACCGGTCGATGCGGTCGCGGCTGGCGCGCAACTGCTGGACCATGCGGTTGAAGTTACGGCCGAGCGCTCCCATTTCGCCCGAGCGATCGGCGAAATCTAGCGTGGTATCCAGGTTTCCCTGCGCAACGCTCGCCATCTTGTTCTGAAGGTCGTGCACTGAGGGCCGCCTTTCGCGACGATCATCGGCTGCGGAAAACAACTTGTATCCGTTCTCGAACAGTAAAGTCAGTTGCGGCAGATCTTGCATAGCTGTGCGTTCCGGGTGATGAAGGCGTTGCTTGCGGGCTGTCTAAGGCCGGTCGCAGAGTTGTGTAACGGTTGGCAGAAGCCGTCCGACTGCTTCGGTCTTAAGGACGAAAGCGTCGACCAACTTGACTGTCTCTTCGGGAATCCCGCTTGCCGAGAAGATGACGATGAAAACTCCTGGCCGGCACTTCCTGATGGCGGCAGCGACGTGGTGTCCGTTCATTTCGGGCATCTGATAGTCGAGGACTACGGCATCAATCTCAGACCTCATGACCAAGGTGAGCCCTTGCTGGGGGGATGTCGTGGTGAGAACGTCGTAGCCCGATCTTTCGAGCAAGGTTTTTTCGTATCGCAGGATGGCGCTATCATCGTCGATGCAAAGGACGGTTCGCTTCGGCACTCTACACGCTTGGGCCAATAAAGCCTCCCGATGCGGCGGCGCAGCTCCTCCGTGTGGGGGTAGGGGTTGCAACACGGGAATCAGGCTGTGCCGCCGCATTACGCGAGCTACCAAATGTTTTTGAACCCACCCCGGGAAAGTGTGCATATCTTGCTATGTATGCAAGGGAGTTGTCTGTTCAAAATTGCACACTATTGACGATGTGAGTGCGCGCGAAACGCGAGGGCCGTTTCTGGAACAAGGGACCGGCTGGTTTGGGATCCGGATGCGGCTAACTCGTTGCCAATCGATTTGACAAAATGACTTACTACAGTTAAATATCAACGAAACTCGGTCTATTCATGCGCCCCGAGCGGATGCAAGGGGGGGCACCCTTTGTGGGAGGTCGCCATGCCACGTCGCGTCGCGACAAGAACTGCGAAAAAAAAGATCCCGAGATTTGACGTTCAAGCCTTTCTTTCCAAGACCGGCGTCGGAAGGACCATTCTGGAACGTCGTGCAAGAAGCACGATCTTCGCCCAGGGAGAGGCGGCGGATGCGGTGTTCTACATTCAGAAGGGCCGTGTGAAACTCACCGTCTTGTCGAAGCACGGTAAGGAAGCCACGGTGGCGCTGCTGGGGGACGGCGAGTTTCTGGGAGAGGAATGCATCGCGACCGACCATCCAATGTGGACGGCGTCGGCGATTGCGGTGACGGACTGTTCGCTGCTCCGCATTGAGAAGAAGGTGCTGATCGATGTGCTGCACAAGGAGCACGCGATTTCGGACCTGCTGGTCGCGTTCTTAGTCATGCGCAACAGCCGGATTCAGGCGGACCTGGTGGACCAACTGTTTAATTCAGCCGAGAAACGGCTGGCCCGGGCTCTTTTGCTGCTGACGCGTTTTGGCAAAGACGACAGATTGGAGCCTGTGCTTCCAAAGATAAGCCACGAGGCGCTGGCGGAGATCGTGGGCACGACGCGAGCGCGAGTTACTTTTTTCATGAATCGGTTCCGGAAGCTGGGCTTCATCGACTATGACGGAGGGTTGGAGGTTCGGAGTACGTTGCTGGACGTGGTGCTGCACGAGTAAGACGCTCGCCGCGCAGGTGATAACGACCAGCTTCAGATGACCTTAGAATGCATGGGGGCTCAAGCCCCGATTGTGAAAGTTGTTTTGGCGCGGTTGAAGCTGCGTCCCTAAAAACCCCCGCTTCTATCGGTCACTCACGTGCCGGATCTTGTTCCGGCAGTGCGGTCTCCCTCAGCAAAAATCCTGTCGATTGCATATGATGGAACTGCGTATTCCTTCATTTGGGGTGAGGTCAGCGTGGGTGAGACGCAGGATCAGCACGTACAGCAGCCGCAGCAAACGCAACCGACGAACGGCATCGAAGTCCTGGAAACCCGGGAGTGGCTGGATTCGCTCGATTATGTACTGACGAAGGGTGGGCCGGACCGGGCGGGGCGGCTTCTGCAGCAACTGGCGCTGCATGCCCGGCGCGCCGCCGGAGTGAACCTCCCGTTTTCGGCGACGACGCCTTATCAGAATACGATTCCTTCGCGGCAGCAGCCTCCGTTTCCGGGAAGCCAGGAGATGGAGCGGCGGATCAAGAGCCTGGTGCGGTGGAACGCGATGGCGATGGTGGTCCGGGCGAACAAGATTCAGGAAGGCATTGGCGGCCATATTTCCACGTTCGCTTCGGCGGCTACGCTGTACGAAGTGGGATTCAACCACTTCTTTCGCGCCTCGACCGAATCGGGGGACCGCGACATTGTTTACTTCCAGGGGCATGCTGCTCCGGGTATTTATGCGCGCGCTTACCTTGAGGGACGAATTCCTAAGCAAAAGTTGGAGAACTTCCGGCGCGAGCTGAAGCCGGGTGGCGGGCTGTCTTCTTATCCGCATCCGTGGCTGATGCCGGACTTCTGGGAATTTCCGACGGTTTCGATGGGACTGGGGCCGATTCAGGCCATCTATCACGCGCGGTTTATCAAGTATCTGGAGAATCGCGGGCTGAAGCTCTCGACCGGTGGCAAGGTCTGGGCCTTCATGGGCGATGGCGAGATGGATGAGCCCGAAGCACTCGGCTCGATCACGCTGGCGTCGCGCGAGCGGCTCGACAACCTGATTTTCGTGGTGAACTGCAATCTGCAGCGGCTGGACGGGCCGGTGCGCGGCAATGGGAAAATCATTCAGGAACTGGAGGCGATTTTCCGCGGCGCCGGATGGAACGTGATCAAGGTGATCTGGGGCACGGATTGGGATCCGCTGATTCAGGCCGACCGCGATGGTTTGCTGGTGCGGCGGATGGGTGAGATTACCGACGGCCAGTATCAGAAATACTTTGTCGAGAGCGGCGCTTACTTCCGGCAGAATTTTTTTGGGACCGATCCGCGGCTGCTGAAGATGGTCGAACATCTTTCCGATGAGCAACTGGCGCGGATGCGGCTGGGCGGGCACGATCCGATCAAGGTGCATGGCAGCATATCAAGGCAGCGGTTGAGCACACGGGACAGCCAACGATCATTCTCGCCAAAACGATCAAGGGCTACGGAATGGGCGAGGCCGGCGAAGGCAAGAACATCACGCATCAGCAGAAGAAGCTGAATGACGATGAGCTGCAGATGTTCCGCTCACGCTTCGGCATTCCGATTCCTGACGACGAGCTGCACGATGCGCCGTTTTATCGTCCGGCGGACGACAGCGCGGAAATCAAGTACATGCAGGCGCGACGGCAGCAACTGGGCGGCTACCTGCCGGTACGCAAAGGAGCGCGCGACGCCGCTAAAGCCTCCGGCGGACGCGGTATTTGAAGAGTTCTACAAAGGGCACCGAAGGGAGAGACGCTTCGACCACGATGGTGTTCGTGCGCATGCTGTCGAAGCTGTTGCGCGATCCGGAGGTGGGGCGCTTTATCGTGCCGGTTGTGCCGGACGAAGCGCGCACGTTCGGGATGGAAGCGCTTTTCCGACAGGTCGGCATTTACTCGAACGTTGGGCAGCTCTATGAGCCGGTCGACATGGACACGCTCCTTTATTACAAGGAGGCGAAGGACGGGCAGATTCTTGAAGAGGGAATCACCGAGGCGGGATCGATGTGCTCGTTTATTGCGGCGGGCACGGCCTATGCCAACCACGGGATCAACACGATTCCGTTCTTTATTTATTACTCGATGTTCGGGCTGCAACGGATCGGCGACCTGATCTGGGCGGCGGCGGATATGCGCTGCCGCGGCTTCCTGATTGGAGGCACGGCCGGCCGCACGACACTGGCCGGCGAAGGCTTGCAGCATCAGGATGGCCACAGCCACGTGTTGGCGCTTTCTGTGCCCAACCTGCTGGCTTACGATCCGGCATTCGCTTACGAGATCGCCGTGATTATTCAGGACGGCATCAAGCGCATGTATGTGGATGGCGAATCCATCTTTTATTACCTGACCGTGACCAACGAGCCGCTGCACATGCCGGAAATGCCGGGCGGGCCGGGAGTGAGCGAAGGCATTCTCAACGGGCTGTATCGCTACAAGGCTTCGGAAAAGAAAGATGCGAAGCTGCGGGCGCAACTGCTGGGCAGCGGGACGATCATGTTTGAGGTGCTGAAGGCGGCAGAGATTCTGGAAAAGAACTATGGCGTCGCCGCCGACGTCTGGAGCGTGACCAGCTACAAACAGCTTTACCGCGAGGCCAACGACTGCGCGCGCTGGAACATGCTGCATCCGACCGCGGCACCGAAGGTCCCTTATGTTACGCAAACTCTGAAGGGCGCGGCGGGGCCGTTTATTGCGGCTTCGGACTACATGAAAGTGCTGCCGGAGAGCATTGCGCAGTGGATTCCGGGGAAGCTGGTTGCGCTGGGTACGGATGGGTTCGGGCGGAGCGAGAATCGGGCGTCGTTGCGGGACTTTTTTGAAGTGGACGCCAAGCACATTGTGCTGGCAACTCTCTATGCGCTGGCTGCCGAGAAGAAAGTTGCGGGCGATGTGTTGGAGAAGGCGATTCGGGATCTGGGGATCAATCCGGAGAAGCGGAATCCAGCGACGAGCTAGGGGCACCATCCTCTTGCAGCTTGAGAATGCGGAGAGCGAGATTCCTCGCTTCGCTCGGAATGACAATGCCTCGTCAGGCGGACAAGAGGGACATTGATGAAGGATCAAGAGGGACACATATAAGGATGGCGATGGAATTCAAGCTGCCCGAGTTGGGCGAGAACATTGAGAGCGGCGACCTGGTTCGCCTGCTGGTCAAGCCGGGCGCGAGCATCGCCGAAGGTGAGCCGGTGATGGAGCTTGAGACGGACAAGGCTGTGGTGGAAGTTCCGTCGTCGGTGAGCGGGACGGTTGGCGAGGTCCGAGTGAAAGAGGGCGACAAGCTGCGCGTGGGGCAGGTTATCTTCACTGTGGAGAACGGGGCTGGACAGGCGAGACAAGGCGGTGAAGCAGGCGCGGCAAAAAGCGCGGCTTCCAGGAACAGCGCGGTTCCCACCTCGGCGACTTCAAAACCGCTGGTGTCTTCGAGCGCGTCGCGGACGACCGTCGCAGTTCCGGAGGCGAGCGCCTCCTCAGCTCAGGCTGCGGAGAAAAACCCCGCCCAAGCAGAGCTTGGACGCGGCACCCCGGCGAGCGCAAGTTCCAGCGGCGGGTTTAAATCACCGACGCCAGCGAGCGGCGAGTTCAAGCTGCCGGAACTGGGGGAGAACATCGATTCCGGCGATCTGGTGCGGCTGATGATTTCTGTTGGCGCGCGCGTTGCCGAAGGCCAGCCGGTGATGGAGCTTGAAACCGACAAGGCCGTGGTCGAAGTTCCTTCGACCGTCAGCGGCGTGGTTCGGGAAGTGAAAGTTAAAGAGGGACAGAAGGTAAAAGTTGGCCAGGTAATTTTCACGCTGGAAGGCGGCTCGGCGCCTGCGGCGGAAGCTCCCCGGCGGCACGAACCGGTCGAGCATATGTCCGGGCAACAGGCAGCGCGGCTGTCATTCCAGATGGCGATGCGGGCCGAGGGGAAGACGGAAGAGCAGGCGCTGCCTCCCGATCAGCCTTTTGTTGCACCGCCCGCGTTCAGCATGCCAGTGCAACTGGGCAAGGTTGCGGGAACGGAGCATCGCGATCCTGCACCGGCCGCGCCGCATGTGCGGCGGCTGGCGCGCGAACTGGGCGTGGATATTCATGGCGTGCAGGGCTCGGGGCCGGGCGGACGCATCAGCGAAGATGACGTGAAGGTACATGCGAAGAATGCGCTGGTGGCGGCTACGGCGGCGGCGCAGGCCCCCGCTCCGTCATTTGCCGAGCCCGAACTACCCGATTTTTCGAAGTGGGGCAAGACGGAGCGTGTTTCGATTCGCGGTGTGCGGCGCAAGACGGCCGAACATCTTCGGCAGGCCTGGAACACGATTCCGCACGTCACGCAGCAGGATCGGGCGGATATTACTGAGCTTGAGCAACTGCGCGCGCGTTTTGCGCCGCGCGCGGAGGAGGCCGGAGGCAAGATGACGGTTACCGCCATTGCGCTTAAGGTTTGCGCGTCGGCGCTGAAGGTCTTTCCGCAATTCAATGCGTCGATTGATATGGCGAAAGAGGAAATCATCTACAAGCAGTACATCAATATCGGCGTGGCGGTGGATACGGATCGCGGGCTGCTTGTGCCGGTGATTCGCGAGGTGGACAAGAAAAATATCGTCGAACTGGCGGCGGAGATGACGCAGCTTTCGAAGAAGGCGCGCGAACGAAAGCTCACTCCCGCGGAAATGGAGGGCGGGACGTTCACGATAACGAATTTGGGCGGGATCGGCGGGACGGGATTCTCGCCAATCGTGAATCATCCGGAGGTTGCGATTCTTGGGCTGTCGCGGTCGCGCATGGAGCCGGAATGGGTGAACAACAAGTTCGAGCCGCGCTTGATTCTTCCGCTGTCACTCTCGTACGATCACCGGTTGATCGATGGCGCCGACGCGGCGCGTTTTCTGCGCTGGATTGCGGAGGCTTTCGAGCAGCCATTTCTGCTGTCGGTGCAGGGATAGGGCTTTCACCGCCGAGACGCAGAGGGCGGGCGCCGAGAAGGGCCACTTTCTCGTTTTTGAATGTTCTCGGTGTTCTCGGCGTCTTGCGGTGAACAGTTCCTGCTGGGGATGGCATAATTCGGCGAATTATAAGGACAAATAACATCATGGCGAGTGATTCGAATCTTCGTGTGGCAGTAATCGGCGGTGGGCCGGGCGGGTATGCCGCTGCATTTCTGGCTGCCGACCTGGGCATGAAAGTTACGCTGATTGATCCGGAAGTGAATCCGGGCGGCGTGTGCCTTTATCGCGGCTGCATCCCTTCCAAGGCTCTGCTGCATGTGGCCAAGCTGCTTGAGGAAGCTGAGCAGGCGAAAAACTGGGGCGTTGAATTCGCCGCTCCGAAAATTGACTTGAACAAGCTGCGCGGATGGAAAGAGGGCATCGTCAAGAAACTGACGGGCGGGCTGGCCCAGCTTGCCAAGCAGCGGTCGGTCACGTTCGTCCAGGGCAAGGCGGCGTTCTTGAATGCGACGACGCTGAAAGTCACGAAGTCAGCGGCAGGCGGCGAGGAAACGCTGACGTTCGATCGCATCGTGATTGCAACCGGGTCGCGGCCAACCGTTGTGCCCAGTCTTAAGATTGACAGCCCACGGCTTATGGATTCCACCGGCGCGCTCGATCTGGCCGATATTCCAAAGACTCTGCTGGTGATCGGCGGCGGGTACATTGGACTCGAACTTGGCTCCGTTTACGCCACGCTCGGTACAAAGGTGACCTGCGTCGAAATGATGCCGGGACTTTTGCCGGGCGCGGACCGCGACCTGGTGCTACCTTTGCATAAGCGGCTGGAAAAACTATTCTCGGCCATCCTGCTCAATACCACTGTCAAATCGCTCAAAGACGAGAAGACCGGAATCCGCGTGACGCTTGATGGCGCCGACGTGAAAGAAAAAGAACAGGTGTTCGACCGCGTGCTGATGTCGGTGGGCCGGCGGCCGAATTCCGAGATCCCCGGACTCGACAAAACAAAGGTCAAAGTCAACGCTAAGGGGTTCATCGAAATCAACGAGCAGCGGCAGACGGCCGATCCCACCATCTACGCGATTGGCGACGTGGCCGGCGAGCCGATGCTGGCGCACAAGGCGATGCATGAGGGCCGGACTGCGGTCGAAGCGATTGCGGGGCACAAAGTTGCATTCGAACCCAATGCGATTCCTGCGGTGGTCTTTACTGATCCCGAAATCGCTTGGGCCGGGCTTACCGAGACTCAGGCCAAAGAACAGGGACGCGAGATCAAGGTGGCCAAGTTTCCGTGGGCTGCCTCGGGGCGCGCTATCACGCTTGACCGGCCTGAAGGTCTGACCAAATTGCTCATCGATCCGAAGACTGAGCGCGTGCTTGGCGTCGGCATTTGTGGACCGGGCGCTGGTGAGCTGATCGCGGAGGGCGTGCTGGCGATTGAAATGTGCTCGCTGGCGGCAGACATCGGGATGACGATCCATCCGCATCCAACGCTGTCGGAGACGATGATGGAAGCGGCGGAGATTTTCTACGGGCAGGCGACGGATATTTACCGGCCGAAGAAGTGAAGCGAGGCATCTGAATCGTAGCGAGGGCCTCCGCCGGCTGTCCCGAGAGCATGCTCTGAGTTTTTTGACGGGGCGTCTCTCCACCGGCGCGACGGGCGAGGGCGCCCGCCGGACAGTCGCCGGGACGGCGGCGCTACAATCAAGCGGAAACGGATCGCATCGACTAAACGACATTCAATGAAGAAATCTGCGCTGTTGATTCTCATCGCTGTGCTTTCCGTGGCCAGGCTGAGCGCCCAGCCGGTGAGCGGTCTGCTGGGCGGAAAGCAGGCTCCGGCCGCGGCCGGGCTCAGCGATCCGCTGGGGCGGAGCACGCCTTCGGGCACGGTGGTTGGATTTCTGCAGGCGGAGCAGGACGGAAACGACAGGGCAGCCGCGGATTATCTGCAGATAAGCGCGGCGCGACGGCAGGCTCAGGGACCGGAACTGGCGGAGAAGCTGAAAGTCCTGATGGATCGCGCCTTCGTTGGCCACATCGGGCGGATCAGCACAAACCCCGAGGGCAATCCTGACAATGGCGTTCCCGATCAGCAGACGATCGGAATGTTTTCCGTCGCCGATAGCGATGTTCCGATCGTGCTGGTACGAGTCAGCGATCCGAATTCGGGAAGAATCTGGCTGTTCTCCGCCGACACGCTCAGCAAGGTTCCCGAGCTTTACGACAACGTCGAAGCGCACCAGGTGGAAACGAAACTGCCGCAAAGCCTGGTGCGAAACCTCTTTCTGGGGATGCCGCTGTGGCAGTGGCTGGCGCTGATTGTGGCGGTTCCGGTGGCCGTGGTTCTTGGGTGGGGTGTCGTTCTGTTCCTGGCGATTCCGCGGCGGCTCTACCTTAAGTACAAGAAGCGGCCGAATCTGCATTCCTACAGCCGACTTTCCAAGCCGCTGCTGCTCTGTTTCAGTGCCATTGCCCATGGCCGGATCGCCTCCTACTTCGGTTTGCCCTTGCTGCCGCGCTTTTACTATGGCCGCAGCATCTGGGCTCTCGTCAGCATCGGCTTCTTCTGGTTTCTGCTGCGCATGACCGCGCTGGTGATGCAGCGGCTGCAGACGCACGCCATCGCAATCGGCCGGGCGGGGACGGGAACGCTGATGGTTCTAGGAGAGCGGCTGCTGAAGGCGTTCGTCGGCATGGTTGCGATTCTCGCGATCCTGGCGATTTTCGGTTTCAATCTCACCACCGTGCTGGCAGGGCTCGGCATCGGCGGCATTGCCATTGCCCTGGCGGCCCAGAAAACCCTCGAGAATCTTTTCGGGGGAATCTCGGTGCTCGCGGATGAAGTTATCCGGGTGGGCGATTACTGCCGCTTCGGCGATCGCACGGGCACGGTCGAGGACATCAGCCTGCGCTCGACGCGCGTTCGGACCGACGATCGGACGCAGCTCTCGATTCCGAACGGCGCGGTGGCGGCCATGAACGTCGAGAACTTTTCGCGGCGCGACAAGTTTCTGTTCAATCCTTCGCTGAGCGTGCGCCCGGAAACTTCTCCCGACCAGCTTCGCTATCTGCTCGCCGAGATCCGGCGGCTGCTGTATGAGCACCCCAAAATCGATGCCGACACGGCCGATATCCGTTTGACTGGTTTCGGCGCGAGCGCGCTGACGCTGGCGATCACAGGTTACGTTCCGACGCGCAACTTTAACGAATTTGCCGCCATTCGCGAAGACCTGCTGCTGCGCATCATGGAGATCGTCCGGCGTTCGGGGAGCGCGCTGGCGGTGCCGTCACAGACGCTTTACCTGGGCCGCGATTCGGGCTTGGACCAGGGAAAAGCCGCTGCCGCCGAGAAACAGGTGCAGCAGTGGCGCGAGCAGCGTCAGTTGCCGTTTCCGGACTACGCGCCTGCGGATAAAGCTGCTTTCCGCGATTCGATTGCGTATCCGCCGCCGGAATCGGCGGGCAAAAAGACGGCTTGACCAGAAATGCAGGCCGTGGAAAACACAAGGTCCCTCCACTTCGCTCCGGTCGGGACGACAGATTTTGCGAGCGTTGAACGCAGGGCTAAAGCGCTGCGCGACCCAAAATCATCCTCCATACAAGATCGTCGATCCCCGTCCGGGCGACTCGCGGGGGCGGCCCATGCTTACCGATGTAACTTGCGGGCTCGTACCATGGTTTCCTAGCATTGAGGAGCCATGCCCTTAGCCCTGCTCCTATCGCCCGACGATCAAGCTGTTAGCGCCATTACGGCGGTTCTCGAAGAAATGTCCGTCACTTGCGAGCGTCCGCTCGATGGAGTGGCCGCGGCCAAGCAACTCAATTCACATAATTTCGATCTTGTGATCGTGGATTGCGAGAACCTGCCAGCCGCCAAACTTATTTTTGATGTGTGCCGCCGGGGAACGGGCGGCAAGAATCCGGTTCCAATCGCGATTGTCAATGGCCGCGCCGGATTGCCGACCGCATTTCGGTTGGGCGCAGAGTTGATCCTGACCAAACCCGTCGCCAAGGATCAGGCGCGCGGCACCGTTCGCGCGGCTGTCAACCGGGTGAAGAAAGAACAACCCGTCAGCGTCAGCCAAACCGGGGAAAAGTTGAGCGCCGACGCCATACCCGGCGGAACGAGCAACACCGGCGTGGAATCGACGGAGGCCCAACGCAGCGAGGGCGCAGCAGCACCGGCAGCGGCGGAAGTCCCACCAGAATCGCGTGCGCTTGCCGCGGCGGCTTCCGCGCAGGGACAGTCAATTTGCCAGCCTGAGACGATGGCGGCTTCGGCCAGCGTAATTCCGGCGATGAGCACGGCCGCTTCCGCAACAGAGCCTGAAGTGGCTGCTGCGGCGGAATCCACGATCTTTCCGGACAAAACCAGAACTTTGCCCGCATTGCCACCCTCTGACGATCCCGTACTTGCAGAACTGGAAAGAACGGAAGCCGAGCCGGAACCGAAGTCGCCCGCTTCTGTTCCTTCGGCGGAGCAGGAGGATCGAAGCAAGAAGAGCAAAACGCGCGGGCCGCTTGTGGCGCTGGTTGCGCTGGCGCTGATTTCGAGCGGATTGTACGCCGCGTGGACGACCCAACCCGGATTTCGAACTTTTGCCGAGCCGCAGATTGACCGCGTGCTGACTCTTGTAGGGATGGCGCAGTACGCGCAAACTCCCGTTCCGGCTCCAATTGCAGCGAAGCGCGCCGCACAGCCGGTTCCGGCAGTTGCGCCTTCAAGCTTGGCGGAATCCGCGCCGGCTTCACCAACGGCGGCGACGAGTATGGCGACAACTGCGCCCGTTCCGTCAACGGCGGGAAGCACGACTCCCGCAACCTCTCAAGCTTCGCTGGCTCCAAACACAGTTGCCCAGCCGGCAAGCGTGACAGCGAAAGCTTCGAACGGAATACCGGTTGCCATGACGCCCGCCATCCACGCCAACAAGACTGATGGCGACAAGGCCGCCGCAGCGCTGAATGCAGGGAGCCAGAAGAGCACAGGCCGCCAGAAGAGCGCAGACAGCAAGAATTCCTCGCCGGCGATTCCCGCGGAAGCGGGTGTGTCGGCAGACGCAACCGCCGTGGTTCTTTCGTCGAAAGGTGCGGAAAAGCGACTGATTCATTCCGTTCCACCGAGTTATCCTGCTTCGGCGGGCGGAGCCGAGGGCACCGTGGTTGTCAAGGCCATGGTTGATGAAAACGGAAAAGTTTCGAGCGCGCAGGTTGTTGATGGCAACGCTGCTCTTGCCGAAGCGGCCGTGACCGCCGTCAAACAATGGCGCTATCGTCCCTACCTTCAGGACGGGAAGACCGTTCCCTTCCAGACCATTCTGGATATTGATGTTAAGCGGCCCTGACGAGCGCCAACGTGGTGCTGACGAACAGGACACGTTGAGGGAGGAAACCGCACAAGTCATAATTACCGCCGTAACTTGCTGGTACCCATAGGAGTAACTAGGATGGCCTCATTATGGGTTACCAAGCTGTTCTGTTCTGTCCTGATGAGAAACTAGCCCGCGTCGTAAGCCAGGTGTTCAGCGAAGTCGACTTCGTTGTCGATATCGTTAGCGAGCCGTTCACAGCCGTCAAAAAGGTGATGGCGCGGCATTACGATGCCATCGTTGTCGATTGTGACAACGAACAGAATAGCGCGTTGCTTTTCAAGAGCGCCCGGAGTTCCAGCTTCAATCAGAACTCGCTCGCCATTGCTCTGGTCGAAGGACAGGCGGGCGTGGCCAAGGCCTATCGCATCGGCGCCAATCTGGTGCTCACCAAGCCGATCAATGTCGAGCAGGCAAAGGGCACATTGCGCGTTGCCCGCGGCTTGCTTCGGAAGAGCGGAGATGCGGCCGCGGCAGCCAGCGCGATGACACGAAGCGTGGCGGCCAAGGAACCCGGTTCAAGCGCTTTTCCAGTCGAACACGCAGCGGAGAACGAGCCCGTGACGGCGTCGACGACTTACTCCAGCACACCTGAGTTTGCAACTGCAGTTCCCGCGGGTTCGTTTGTCAACGTGCTCCGTCCCACAATGAGCGCATCAGTGAAGGCGAAAGAAACGCCAGCAGAAGAAATGTCCGCGTCGCAGACGCCCGCAGCACACATGCCCCCGGCACATACGCCAGCGGCACAAATTGCAACGCCTGCCGCAGCCGAGTCAAGTGCTGCAAGCGAGGCGGCTGCCTTCGAAGAAAGCGCCGTACATGAAGAAGCAAAGGCCGAGTTGTTCATACCGTCGGCGCCACCCGTCCCGGTTCGCAACGCCGGGTCGAGCCGTCAGGCAGGAGCGGCTGCGGGTGCGGCTGCGGCTCCGGCTCCGGCTCAGGACACCGCTGCCAAACCAGGCCAAAGAAACGCAGCGGCAAAAGAAGAGGTGTTGGATAAACCAAAGGATCTGACGAACGCGGTGCTTGTCGGGCGGCAAGAGCCGTCATTCACGGCGAGCGTCACGGAACTGCCATCCTTCGCGGCTTTCGCTGAGCCAGATGACGATCAATCTGGCTCGGGCAAGAAAATTCTGATTGTTGCCATCGCTATTCTTGCATTGGCGTTAGTTGCTTATTTCGCCTGGAGCGAGTTCAGCGGATACCATTCAAGTGCGGTATCGCATCCGGCAATCACCACTGCGCAACAAGAGCAGCAGAACGGCCCAAACTCCGAGCTGGGCGCGGCGTCAACCGCGGCCGCGGCGCCGTTACCGGCGAACAAGGTAGCCCGGGCGAACCCATCGAAGCCTGCCGTCGCGTCGAATACGTCCCAGTCTCAGAGCGGCCGGCCATCGCCGAGCGCTGCGACCGAGCGGATTGAGCTTAGTATCGAGCCGGGAGCGAAGCAATCTGGGGTAGCACCGATGCTGGTGAAACCAGGCATCCCTGCACCGGCCGATACTGGCGAGACGACAGTGCAGCAGCCTCCCAGTCTGGCGGCTGCCGATTCACCTGACAACAGCAAGTTGAGCGGGCTTATCACCTCGGAGCAAAACGTTGCCAAGCCTACCTTGGCGCAAATCAAAGTTTCTCAGGGGGTTTCACAGGGACTGCTGATCAAGCGCGTGCAGCCTAAGTACCCTGCGAGAGCGCTGGCATCGCATGTCCAGGGGGCGGTGGAGATCGAGGCGACGATCGATAAGGAAGGCAACGTTGTATCTCCGAAGGTTCTGAGTGGAGATGCCATGCTTGCCGGGGCGGCAGTGGAAGCGGTGCGTCAGTGGCGTTATAAGCCCTATTATCTGAATGGTGAGCCGGTCGAAATTCAGACTCAGATTACGATCCACTTCAAGGGCAACTAGCCAGACTGGTCTAATAGAATCCCGCAACCGAATACGAGGGCAGGCTGCCCTTGCCACAGTTCCGTGCGCCACGGCTGCGTGCGCGGGCAAAACCGTGAACTGAATGCAGCGCTAACGCAATTGTTCGTTCAGAGAGCGGCGGCGCGGACGGCCCGGATGCGCGCTCACGCTGCGGAACTTGTGATACAGGGAGTGCAGATTGTCGCTTAGTAGGCGTACCACCTGCATGCAAAACTCATGGCGAACGGCGAGAAAAGCGACAAAGGCCTGGCGCTCCACAAATGATGCAGTCGTTGGCTCGGCGGCTTCGGCGGTGACCCGGTAGTGGCCTCCTGCCATGCAGTCGCTGAGCGCCAGGAGAGTACCCGGGCCAACTACCTCCAGCAACTGGTGCTGATTTTCCACTGTGGTCAGCAGTACGCGAACGGCGCCTTGCTCCACTAAGTAGAGGCCGGACGCGGGCGTTCCCTGACGAAAGATTTCGGCGCCCTTGGGCAGGGCGCGGGGCGTCATGATCTCGTGCAGAGCCTGCTTCAATTCCTCGCTCACGGTCGACCGAGTAACCTCCGACAACACAAATCCTCCACGGACACCTATTATGCTCAGTACATCGTGCGTTTGTTGGGGAGGTACGGGATGTGATAAGGGTCACGAGTTGGGGTGATGGACAACCTGGGGTGCGGCAGAAAAGGCCGCGACAAGTCCTCTCCGCCAGACTGGAGTCGCCAGGACAGGACGCTTCAAAGCGAACATTCTGAGACCGTCGCTCGGCTTTTTCCGGGCGAGAACTTCCGGGGAAAAATCGTCGGAACCGTTGCGTGCAGGGCGATTACGGAAAATTCCCGAATTGGAAATGCTGGTGCTGCGCGACAGCCGAGTCCTGGGTAACGTCCCCCGCTGGCCTCGGCAGCCGAGAAAATGGATTTCCATTGCGGCCTCGTCTGTGGCGTGACAAAGGACAAGTACTCGGCGATCCGCCAGGCCGTGCCCCGGGCCTCGGCGCAATACTAGTCCAGGAGTACCTTTTCACCAAGGCGAGCCGTAGCGCCAGTTTGGCCGGCAAACGGCATATCTGTGTTACGGGCGGATATACGGTGACCTTTGCTTGAGAATAAGCACGGAAAGCACCGTGGTGAGAATCTGATCGACCCCCTGAGACGAATCTATTGTAAGTACGCTATCGTCGTACTCGAGTGCGGCGCTCCGTTCCGCCGGCGCAGGGGGATTCCCGAGATCGGGTGATTGATCCACATGGAAAGCGCGTTCTGTCTTAGTGGCCGCTCTCAGATATACCAATCTGACGAACGGATACTTTTTTCCAAGTTGCTTCTGTTCACGCTCCGCCAAAATCGGATATGAAATAACGGCGTCCCTCCATTCCCGGTGCGAGGACTCTAAAGCAGCCGAAAGCGCCTCGAGCAGCGGAGCGCGCTCAGCATCGGTAAAAGGACTGCCCGACTGGGCACAATGCAGATGCTCCGGGTCAATAAACTCCCACCCCAGCGACTCCGCGAGGGGTTTGCCGACGCTGTTATGGCCGGGTGCGACGTCGCCCATGATAACAATCACCATCGAGCTCGCCACCTATGACGCGCGATCGTTCCTGGAGGCTATCTGTCGCCCAGCAAGAAACCCACAACTGCCACCGTCATCATTATGACCAACACACAAACGATGATGGGAGCCAGCCAATCACCGGCAGCCGACAGTCTGGGTTTTGCCGGGGCGTTCCCGGCACCACCGCCAGGCAACTGGTCGGCTGCGGAAGAAGATTTCTGAGTTAAGCAGAGAAGGGTTATCTGTTGGATTTCATCCGGGCGTGGCAGAAATCGCGGACCAGGCATCGCCGGCATGCGGCGCGTCTCCACCCACGCCAGATAGGCAGAGGAAGACACGGCAGCAAGGAAAAAGGAGAGCTTCGCCAGCGCTACGATGACCGTAAGGTCGTTCATGGCCGTACCTCCGGCGTTTCGCGTCAAGGAAAAAGTGACATGAAACCGACCGCACCCGGCAGCAGCGGTGATCAAGATATAAACGCCGGGTAAGAAACGCCACAAATTGGAACAGACCGATTGTGGTTATGCCACATGAGATCACCAGGCTTCAGTGACCAGTGTCACCTATGTATGTGACCCTATCTCCGCGTGGCCCAGGGCCTCGGCGCAAGAGCCTTAGCGGGAGTTCGACAGAGGGCAGCCTGCAATTCGACGGTGTGGGACGAGAAATTTGAGCCAGCGGCCGCAGCGGCAGCTTGGTGTTTTACTGCCTGGGATATTATCTATCGGCCCGAAACGAGCTTGCGGGAGGCGTTGCGGGTCATTTTTCTTCAAGCACGGATTCTTCGATCAGCTCGCAAAGGATATGTCCGGTTAGAATGTGGGCTTCCTGAATACGAGGGGTTTGATCGCTGGGAATAAGGATGCAGCGATCAACGGCGCTCGCCAACTTTCCTCCGGTTCTACCCGACAGGCCAACAGTGACGAGTCCGCCTTCGCGGGCCGCGTTTACGGCGCGCAGGACGTTGGGGGAATTGCCGCTGGTGGTGATGGCGAAGGCAAGGTCATGGGGGCGGGCAATGCCCTGAATCTGGCGGGCGAAAACCTCGTCAAACGAATAATCATTGCCGATCGCGGTCAGGACGGAGGAATTGGTGGTCAACGCCCAGCCGGCAAGGCTTTTGCGTTCTTTCAGAAACCGTCCGCTCAACTCGGCGGCCAGGTGTTGTGCGTCGGCGGCGCTGCCACCATTGCCGAAGAACAGAATCTTGTTTCCGGAGCGGAGGCACTTCGCCATGGCGTCGGCGACGTGAGCCACCGCGCTCAAGTACTCGGAAGACTGGAGCAGAGTTTGCAGCAGTGAGGCGCAATCGCGAATTCTGCATACCGCCAGACGCTGCGCCGTATCAGCGTTCATAGAAAATCTCCGTTCCAGCACCGACCTTAGCCGGGCACGCGAGGTAACGCGCCGTTGTCGCGCAATGGTTCACCGGGGCCATATTCGAAATTGATCCTCTCCTGCTCGACCACCAGCGGCCGATTCTGCACCAGGGTATGGATGGTGCCGATGTATTCCCCGATGATGCCCATGAACAACATCTGGATCGACAGGAAGAAAAATACGCCGATAACCAGAGGAGCCACGCCAACGGAGAAGCGGCTCCAGAAGATCAGTTTGTAGATGAGATAGGCCAGCGACACCAGCACGGAAATGACGGCCCCTGCAAAGCCGGAAAAGGTGACCATCCGCAAGGGGACCTTCGAGAGGTTGGTGATAGCGAGCATCGCCACATCGTAGAGCGCATAAAAATTGTTCTTGGTGAGACCGCGTTTGCGCGCCGGCTGATGGTAGGGAATGTCGAAATGCCGAAATCCGGCCTCCGCAATCATGCCGCGAAAGTAGGGATAAGGGTCGCCGAAGCTCTTGATTACGTCCACCACCTTGCGGTCATAGAGGCCAAAGCCGGTATAGTTCTCGAACGTCTCCACTCCGGAAAGCCGGTTTACCAGCCGATAGTATTGCTTTCGGACCCAAAACATCAGACTGCTTTCCCCACTCGTCGCCTTGACGCAGATGACGACCGGGTAACCTTCTTCCCACTTGTGGACCATGTCCACAATCAGCCCGGGAGGATCCTGGAGGTCGGCAACAATTCCGATCACGGCGTCTCCGCTGGCCTGATACAAGGCGTGCATGGGGGAGCGGACATGGCCGAAATTGCGGGTATTCCTGATGATTTTTACGTTCGTATCCAGAGCGGCGATCGCCTTCAGTTCGTTGAGGGTGTTGTCGGTTGAGGCATTGTCGATGAAGAGATGTTCGTACTTGTAGTTGCCCGCAGCTGCGACGGCAGCGCGCACCTGGAGGTACACGTCGCGCACGTTGCCCTCTTCGTTGAAGCAGGGCGTGAGGATGGTCAAGGTCTTGGCCATGGATTGCACGTCAGGCGCGTTTCAGTCTGCGGCTGGGAACGGCATAGCATACACCTTCCCAGCACTCCTCGGCGTAGCGCCGGAGGAAAAGGTGGTAGTCGGGCGAAATGGAGCGGATAAGATTCGGTATCTGCCAAAGGTGCTCGCTTCGGTGATACGTGCAGACGGCGAGCACCGGTAGATGGCGTCGTAACAATTCAGTTCCACCGGCAAGCGCTTGCGGCTCCGCGCCCTCGATGTCCATTTTGATGTAGGTGGGGATCAGAGGCCACTCGATGTCATCCAGGCGGCGGCACTCGACCTTGGACCCGGCATCCTGGGTTGTGATGTGAGAGGTAACGGAACCGCTGGAAGCAAAGGAGACTTGGCCATTGCTGTCCCCGACGGCGTAGGGCATCACGGTAGCGCGATCGCCAATTCCCATGACTCCCAGATTGGCGGTCAACGTGCCTCGGCTTGCGGCATCGGGCTCGAGAGCGAAGACATGCCGGAACTGGCCGGCCCAGTGCCGATTGAAGCTTTGTGTGCTCTCTCCATCGAAGCTGCCGCAATCGACGAATACTTCGTCGGGAACCGGCGACAGTAAGTCCATGGGGAAATAGGTATCACTCGCGTCCAGTGGTGGCGACAGCGCTGAAAAGTCCAGCCAATACCGCCAGAGCAGCTGTTCGCGCAGTTCGGTTTTCGAACGTTCGTCCGCCAACGAGGCGTAACATTGCCGGATACTGTCGCAATGTTCCACAAGCCTGTGCGGCAGTTCGAGACAGCATTGCGGAATAAAAACATCGGCGTACTTCCACAGGAGCGGGGCACAGGCCACCACTCGCTGGCAACCTAACGAGGTCAGCTGACGACGAACTGATGAGCCTTGATATATGGTGACGACAAAGCAGGCAGTCTTGCCATATTGTTCCGCCGCTTTGGCGGCAGAAAGCACGGGAAGTCCCATGACCCGCTGGTCCCAAAGATCGCGTTTGTTGTCGGCAAAGGCCAGCGGCTCGACTCCTGCCTGACGCAGTCCGGAGAGCACGCTCTTCCCCAACGGTCCGGCGCCGAATAATACCAGCCTTTCGCCGAGTGGGCGTGCGAGGTCGTCGAATGCGCTGCGCTCCCGCGCCCGCACAGCGCCGGGTGTTTCCTCCTGGATGCGTCGCAAGATAACTTCGAGATATTCGAGGGAGCTGATTGCGGACGGGTGGGTTGCGGTCACTTGCTCACTCCGATTTGTTTTTCCTCGTCGAATCGGAGCGATTTAGCATCGAGCGTGGATTCGTGGCGCTGATACCAGGAATAGAGGTCGCTGATTGCGCTGGGCAAATCCCAAAACTTGTAGTCTCCTATTTCGGCCAGCAAGCGCGAGTTGTCGCCCGTATACTCGGCGCCCATTCCGGCGGTCGTCACCGAAACATTCGGATTGCGTTCCGAAACCTCAGCCACGATCCTGGCCAATTCTGTGAGGGTGACGGCGCGCCCGGAGCAGACATTGTAGGCACGCTCGCGTGCGTCATTCTCGATGAACCAGTTCGTGATCGGGGCGAGATCCTTGATGTACAAGTAGTCGAAAGCGACATCCTGCCGGAGCACAATCGGCAAGCCTTTCAGTACCCGGCAACACGCGTTTGAAATGAAGCGCACGGCGTAGTCCTCATACGGGCCGAAGACTCCGAATAAACGCAAATCGACGATGCGGTCGGAGCGCTCAATGTATTTGGCGCAGATGTACTTGGAGAAGCCATACGCGTCGGCCGGGACGCGGGTGTCGAAATAATCTTCCCGGACCTGCGCCGGTAGTTGAGCGCGGCCATACTCGGCGCCGGAGCCGAAGTGAATCATTTTTCCGAAGTACCCCTGATTGCGCACGAGATTGAAAAACATGCGGCAATTGCGGTCGAGCAGGTCCGCGGGCGCAGGCACGCGCCTATTGGAACGCGTGGTGGCGGAGTGCACGATCACGTCGAAATGGTGCGCACTGAGGTATTCGCGCACGTTTTGTTCGTGGACTAGATCCAGTTCCGCTGAGGAGGGCGCCAACACCTCGAAAGTTGAGGCGAGCTGCTCCGCCAAATTGCGTCCAATGAAGCCCGAGCCGCCGGTGATCAGTATGCGCATCATGAAGGAGCCCGAAACGAAAAGTGTTTATGCCCGAAGAAGCTGTAGAGCACGACGACACCCGTGAGGATAGCGCCGGCAATATAGGGAGCCTGCGCAAAAAAATGCGTGTAACGCCGAATCACGAACACGAGCACAGGCAAAGCCATCAACGCGAAAACCATGCCGCTGCTGTAAACCGCAACGCAACGCAGCCACTCGCGCAGGTAATTGCCCTTGGTCTTGAAGACGAACCATTTGTAGCCGAGATATGCGACCGTGATGTTGAGCAGGCTGGAGAGCGCCGAAGCCCACATGTAACTGTGCGGCACGATCGGATTCAAAACCGCCGTCAGCAGGGCGAACGTGCCGTACCCGAACAGCGTATTCCAAAGCCCGACCAGAATATACCGACCGAACTGGCCGGGGGGAATATGGCCGGTAAGATCTGTCCACCGCTCGGTGATGAAACGTAAAGGCCTCATTGCTCTGCGCGCACGAAAAGTTGACTCGGGAAGATGGCCATCCTTAGCAAGCCTCTTTCCTCAGCCGATTCGCCGGAACGGCATAGCATACCAAGTCCCATCCATCACCGTAGTGCGGGCGCAAGAACAAACGGTAGTCGTCCGCCAGTTTGCTGATGAAGAGCGGGATGCACCACAGATCGTCCTGCTTGTGGTACACGCAGATGGAGAGAATCGGGCGGTGTGTCTGGATCGAATGGCGGGCGCCCTCGAGCGCGTCGAGCTCGGCCCCTTCGATATCCATCTTGATGAAGGTTGGTGCGGCCTCAGATACCAGGTCATCAATCGGAATACACTCCACCACCACGTTGCCGTCGGTTGCAAGCCGGGCACCATCGCCGCCGCCCGCCTGAAAGCGCAGGTTACCGCGTTTGGCGCCCACGGCGACGTTCAGCGCCCTAATCTTGGAGGCGATGGGTGCATCGAGGGTGCCAACCCATTTCGTCAGACGTTCGAAATTCTGCGGATCCGCCTCGATCGCGATGATTCTGGAAAAGCCCGGATTTCTGCGGATCAGCTCTTCAGCCGTGTCTCCAATGTAAGAGCCGCAATCCACAAAGACCTCGCGGTCGTCGATTCGATACAAGCTATCAGGGAAATATTGCTTTTCGTTAACCGGCGGTCCGAGGGCGTTCTGATCGCCCAGCGCACGCCATCTTACTTGGTTTAGATACTCGCGGCGCGAAAAGTCATCGGCCCACAGGGGCGCTGCTTTTCGCACCTCGGCCTTCTGTTCATACAATTTGTGGGGTAGATCCTGGCAGTAATCGGGCAAGAATCGATCGGCGAACTTCCAGCGCAACGACGCTGTGGACTCGACGCGGGTACATCCCATTCGTTCCAGTTGCGCGCGGCTCTCCGGGTAAAAATGTCCCAGCGACCATATGGCGACCAGGAACAAAGCCGACGCTCCATACGTCGCTCCCGCATCTTTCGGCGACAGCACCGGAACTCCGTCAACCTGCGTTCCCCACTTAGACTGGTTGCTGTCGGCAAAGGCCAGCGGCTCAACGCCGATGCTGCGAACACACTGCAGAACCTTACGCCCCAGGTTTCCCGCGCCGAACAGCACCAAACGGTTGTCGCAACCGGCGAGCAACTTATCAAAGGCCGAATTCTCGCGCTCCCGCACGCTACGCAGTGGCTCGTTGAGAATGCGATCGAGTTCGAGCAGGAGTTCGTCTGTCATTCGCTTACCGGCTCAACAATCATGTTTCTGGCAAACTCGTCGCGGTCAAGGAAGGGCCACAGATCCTCCAGCGGCTTGGAAAGGAACGACCCATCGGCACGCTGAATCGAGGTCACGCGCGGAGCCCTCATCTCGTCGGGAATGATATGTACGTCGCAGAGAACCGGTCCGCGTCCGCGCAGAACGCGGCGGACGGCGGCGCGCAAGTCCGCTGAATCCGGGCCTTGACCTTCGATCACCGCCGTCTTCAATCCATACGCACGCGCGACCTTGCGATAATCGGGAATCGTCACGCCAGTTTCCGGACTGCATCCGATGTTGGGACCGCCGAAATAGTTGGTCTGACTGGCCCGAATCGAAGCGTATCCCTGGTTGTTGAGAACGAAAAGCTTGATTGGCAGTTGCAGGTGGGCAATGGTGGCCAACTCCTGAACGTTGAGCTGAAGGCCACCGTCGCCGTCGACGCAGATCGTTTTCCTGCCACCACTGCCGAGGCACACGCCGATACTCGCGGGGATACCGTAGCCCATTGCGCCGAGCCCTGCGGTGTGAAAAACGCGGCGGCCTTTGCGGGCGCGGTAGGCGAGCAGGAACACTTCAATGGCGCTTCCCGAGCTTCCGGAGACGAGACGATCGTTTGCACCGGCCTCCTGGCCGATGACCTCCGCCAGATGGTAGAGACTGACGAGTCCGGGAGCGCGGTGCTCGGGCAGAACCAGGGGATAACGGGCCTTCCAGTCCCGGCAGCGCTGGAGCCAGGGTGCCCGGTCCTTTTCCTCGGCGCGCGCCGAACTGGCCTGCTTGAGCATGAGGTCGATGAAAGTTCGCGCGTCGGCGCAGATGGGATTGTCAATCGCGCCTTCGAGTTTGCACAGTTCGGCGGGATCGATATCGACGACGGTTTTGTAGGCTCCGCGCGCGAACTGACGAGGATCCCAGCCCATCAGCGGCGGGTCGAGGCGAGTTCCGATAACGAGAACGAAATCCGCATTCTGCAGGGCGAAGTTCGCGCCACGAGATGCAACCGTGCCAGGGCGTCCAATGAAGAGCGGATCTTCGTCGTCCAACAGATCCATGGCCAACCAAGTGAGGCCCACCGGGATATTCAAAAGGCGGACGAGCTTCTCGAAGGCCGCAGCCGCACCGGATACGCGAACTCCGTTGCCCGCAAAGAGGAATGGACGCTCAGCCCGGCTCAGGCGATCGAGCAGATCGCGGACTCGCGCATCAAGCATGGGTGCATCGGACGTCGTTATCGCGCTAGTCGTCGCGGACGCCTGGGTCACTGAACCGGCTGGACTGCCCTTTGCCAACTCGGCGGGATCGAAGCCGGGCAGCGATTCCGGCTCAATCGGCGCAGCTTGCACGTCGATTGGAATATCGATCCAGACCGGGCCGGGCCTGCCTGTACGAGCGAGGTGGACTGCTTTTTCGAGATGGTAGCGGATAGTTTGTGGGTCGTCCATTGTCACCGCGTACTTGGTAATCGGTTTGACCAAAGAGACAATGTCGACTTCCTGGCTGCCGCGCTGGCGCACTCCGAGAGGGGTGCCATCGGGGCGACACATGCGGTCGGCGCGCTTGACCTGTCCGGAGAGGACAAGCATGGGAGTGGAATCGAGCCATCCCCCGGCGACGCCTGTGATGGCATTGGTGCCGCCGGGGCCGGTGGTCACCAGAACGACGCCCAAATTGTTGGTGGCTTTCGAATAGTTTTCCGCCGCGATAGCGCTGGCTTGTTCGTGATGATTGCAGACGTAGGTCAGATCGCTCGAACGAGCCAGAGCATCGTTCAAGTGCATGGCTCCGCCGCCCGTGAGCAGGAAAACGTGCTTGACGCCCTGCCGGGCCACGAAAGTCATGACGTAGTCGGCGAGTCTCATCATCGCGGCTTACCCGCGGTTTCCTGTCGAACGGTCTGCGAGGCGTTGGCGGATGCGAGCAACATGTCCACGACCTCACGCACGGCACCGTTGCCGCCGCCGAGCTTGGCGACATATTGGCAACGCTCTCGAACCGAAGGCCGCGCGTCCGCGGGACAGGCACTGAAGCCAACGATGGCGAGGGCGGGCAAGTCGTTCACGTCGTCGCCGATAAAGCAGATCTCCTGAAGCTGCAGACCACGTTTCTCAGCGAAAGAGCGCAGCACGCCCGCTTTGTCCTTACAACCTTTGTGAACGTCGCCGATGCCTAGTTTGTCCGCGAGCCGGTCGACCAGAGGACTATTCTCGCCGGATATGAGAACGATCGCGATTCCCGACTTTCGGGCCAGGGAGAGGCCCATGATGTCGGCAAAATGAAAGCGCTTCCATTCCTCGCCGTTTGGCCCCCACCAGACTCCGCCATCGGTGAGCACGCCATCGACGTCCATGGCGATGGCTTTGATCTTCTGCGTGACCTCGGGCACTAAACCGCTCCCACGCGCCGCAGTTTTTTGATGATAGGCTGCTCGCGTTCCAGCACGCGCTTGACTCCGTCGCCCATCGATTTTTCGATCAAGCGGATGTCGCGAACCAGGCGAGTGATGCCATTCGGTTCGAGCGATGCGGCGTGGTCCGAACCCCACATGGAGCGGTCAAGAGTAATGTGGCGCTCGACCATTGAGGCGCCGAGCACGGCAGCCGCGACGCTCGACGGCAAGCCCGTCTCGTGGCCGGAGTAGCCTACCGGCACGCCATAGCGGACCCTGAGAACATCGATCACCTTGAGATTCAATTCCTCGTAATAGGCGGGATACGTACTGCAGGCATGCAGAATGATGAGATCTTTCTTGCCCAGGATGTCCACGGCATGGTCGATCTGCTCGATGGTACTCATTCCGGTTGACAGGATGATGGGCCTGCCAACGGCTCGAGTATGGCGCAGCAAGTTGTCATCGGTGATAGATGCGGAAGCGATCTTGAAGCAGGGCACCTGGAACTGCGCGATGAAATCGACGGATGCCTCATCCCAGCAGGAGGCGAACCAGTCAATCTTGACCTCGCGGCAATAGCGGTCAATCTCCTCGTACTCCTCGAGCTCGAATTCGAGACCGCGCTTGAGATCGCCATTGGTCGTTCCGAACGGGCTTTCGCGTGGCTTCGCCAACTCCTCCGGCGAATAGACGACGTCGATGGTTCGCTTCTGAAACTTGACGGCGTCACAATCTGCGCCCAGGGCCACGTTGATGAGTTTCTTCGCGAGATCGATATCCCCATTGTGGTTGATTCCGATTTCAGCGACCACATAGCAGGGTTTGCCGGATCCGATCGCCTTGGACCCGATTCGCACCTCGGGAAGCTTTTGGGAAGGATGGTTATCAGTGTCGCGCGGCATCAGAGAGTGCCCCTTTCGAAGTGATTTCGTTGATCGAT
Source organism: uncultured Acidobacteriaceae bacterium (assembly GCA_963791085.1). Taxonomy (GTDB): domain Bacteria; phylum Acidobacteriota; class Terriglobia; order Terriglobales; family Acidobacteriaceae; genus Acidiflorens. The sequence goes on from CAWBQG010000003.1 coordinate 242,820, forward strand.
TCCAGAATGTAATCCAACATGGCGGACGTGAGCCCGGGATAGACGCCAATCCAGAACGTGCGATTCATGACGCGGTCACTGTTTGGCAGGTCGCCCACGACACGATACTTGCGGTCGGCATAAGCAGGTTGACGAACCAGGTTGCCGCCGAACAACTGACGAGTACCGATCTTTCTTCCGTGCAGGAACTCGATGAGCGCTGTCGGCGAGAAGGGAGCTGTTTCCCGTAGCAACAGCGGCAGGCCAAACCAGCTGGGATCGGAATTCCGGGTTGCTTCGGGCAGGACAAAATGCTCCTGCAAATCCTTGAGCCCCGCTTTCAAATATGCAAAATTCCGTTTTCTGGCCTTGATGAAGGCCGGCAGTTTCTGCAGTTGCGCGACGCCTACGGCAGCTTGCATGTCCGTGGCCTTGAGATTGTAGCCGACATGCGAATAAATGTATTTGTGATCGTACCCGTAAGGCAATTGGCCGGCCTGCCAGGCGAAGCGCTTGCCGCAGGTGTTCTCATTGCCCGGAGCGCACCAGCAATCCCGCCCCCAATCGCGAAAAGACTCGACGAGCGTGCGGATCAAGGGCTGGTTGGTCAACACGCATCCGCCTTCACCCATAGTGATGTGGTGGGCCGGATAAAAGCTCAGCGTGGCCAGATCGCCGAAGGTGCCAACTTTCTGTCCGCGATAGTTCGACCCGAGCGCGTCGCAGCAGTCCTCGATCAGCCACAAGCCGTGCTTCCTGGCGAATGCTGTGACGGCATCCAGATCGAATGGGTTCCCGAGCGTGTGGGCAAAGATCACGGCTCGGGTGCGCGGGGAAAGAGCGCTTTCGAGGTGAGCGGGATCCACGTTGTAGGTGGGAATCTCAACATCGATGAAGACGGGAACCAGGCCGTTCTGAAGAATGGGATTGACCGTGGTGGGAAATCCTGCAGCCAGGGTGATGACTTCGTCGCCCGGCCGCAGCCGTCGATCGCCCAGTTTCTGCGAAGTCAGCGCTGTGATCGCCAACAGGTTGGCCGAGGAGCCCGAGTTCACGAGCACGGCCTCACGCACGCCGACGAACCTGGCCAACTCGCGCTCGAACTGCTCGGCAAAGCGGCCGGTGGTCAGCCAGAAATCGAGCGCGGACTCGACCAGCAACTCGATTTCCCGCTGGTCGAAGACGCGGCCGGAGACCGGTACCGGAGACGATCCGGGTACGAAGGCAGGCGCAGGGAAGGCCTCGCGATAATATTCCTCTACCAGACCGCGGATGCGGTTGCGCAACTCGTCTGCTCGCGACACTACTTCAGCGCCTCCCGGTACCACGCAATGGTCCTGTCCAGGCCTTCATCAAGGGTGAACTCGGGAGCCCACTTCAGCAGCTTGCGGGCGCGTTCAGCGCTCAGATACTGGTGGCGAACTTCGTTGGAAGCCTCGTTCTTTACTTCCGGCTTCAGTTCGGATTCCATCTTCGCCAGGACTTTCTCGACCAGTTCGAGAACTGTAATCTGGATTTCATTGGAAAAATTAAACGCCATGCCGCGCAGCGTACGGTCGGCGCTCAGGCGCTCGGCCAGCAGCATGTAAGCGGCTGCCCCATCCTCCACGTAAAAATAATCGCGGATGTACTGGCCGTCGGAACGGATGATCGGCCGCTCGCCGTGCAGAATCGAGCGGATCGTTCCCGGCACGACGCGGTTCCAGTTCAGATCGCCCCCGCCATAGAAGTTGCCGCAACGCGTGATGCCGACCGGCAAATCATATGTGGCCGAATAGGCCTGTGCGATCAGGTCCGCACACGACTTGCTGACGTCATAGGGGTGCCGGCCCTGCAGCGCCATCTCTTCCCCGTAAGGCAGCGACGTATGAGTACCGTAGGCCTTATCCGACGATGCCATAACAATGGCGCTGACCAGCGGCGAGTGGCGGCAGGCTTCGAGCAAATTCCATGTGCCTTGAATGTTGCTCTCGAAGGTGGAGATCGGGTTGCGGTTGGCAATGCCCACGATGGTCTGGGCGGCAAGGTGAAACACCGTCTGTACTTCATACTCGCCTAGTGCGCGCTCGATCACATCGCGGTCCGTGATATCGCCGCGCACCACGTTGACCTTTTCCAGTTCGCCTTTCCGGACGAGTTCACATTGTGGAACCCAGTCGCGCACCAGGCAGACCACGCTGGCGCCGCGTTCGAGCAGGCTGCGGGTGAGCCATCCGCCAAGCAGGCCGGTAGCGCCCGTGACCAAAACCGAGCGATCCCGCCAGAAATTGTTTGCCATCACCATACCTTCCAGGGGGCCTGGCCCTCGTTCCAGAGCTGATTCAGATACGAGTACTCGCGGTAGGTGTCCATGGCGAAGAAGAAGCCCTCGTGTTTGTAGGCCATCAGTTCGCCCTCACGCGCCAACCGCTCGAGAGGTTCGCGTTCGAGGGTGCAATCGTCGCCGCCGAGATAATCGAAGACTTTCCGGTTGAAGACGAAAAATCCCGCGCTGGCAAAGCCTTCGGTGCGGGGCTTCTCCAGAAATTTCATGACGCGGCTCTTCGTTCATCTCGAGCACGCCGAAGCGGGAGCTGGTCGAAACGGCAGTGACAGTGGCGAGTTTGCCATGACTTTGGTGGAATTCGACCAGGCGCGCAATGTCGAGATCGGCCAGGCCATCGCCGTATGTCAGCATGAATGTATCGCCGTCGATATATTTCTGGATCCGCTTCACGCGCCCACCCGTCATGGTCGACTGACCGGTTTCCGCGAGCGTAACCTGGAACCCTTGCTCGGCGTGCAGATCGTTGAATTGAATTTGCGATTCCCGCCCCAGGCAGATGGTGAAGTCATTGTTCATCGCCTCGTAGTTCAGAAAATATTCTTTGATCATGTTGCCGCGATATCCCAGGCACAGGACAAACTCGCGGTAGCCGCTGTGGGCGAACAGCTTCATGATGTGCCAGAGGATGGGGCGGCCGCCAATTTCAACCATCGGTTTTGGCCGGAACTCGGTTTCCTCACGCAAACGCGTACCGAGTCCACCGCATAGCATGACCACTTTCACGGGATTCTCCGGGAGGGTGTGGGTGCAGATTCATTCTATTCATCCACCGTGAATGCGGCAAGATTGCTGGGGAAAGCACCGGTGACTGGGGATGTTCAGCGCCGTGTTTCTCCGGGTTGGCTTGCGCGTGGCTTGAACTCAAGCACCAGAACTCCATCCGGTTGTCCGAGCACGCGCGCCTCGTACGTTGAGGAGGCCGTTTCCCTGAGCCAACGCAGGGTCTCGAAAGAAGGACGGTATCCAAGCGCGAGAAAGCGCTCCCGGCGCTGCCCCGCCTCGCGCACAAAGTCGGAACCAATCCGAATCGCCTCGGCGTTGAGCGTTCGCGGCAACGCCACAACCGGCACGCTCAATTTGTAGTAGGAAAGCTGAGTAAAGAAGGCACTGTCTTTTGCCGCCGCACCCGCGGGCATACGAAAGTAGTCAGCACTCGGAAAATCGCTGCAGATCAGCACCGGGGCGTTGTCCGGTGAAGCGCTCTTCTCGGCAAGTTCGAGGGCGTATTTCCACGTGTAGGCGTGCTGATTCGAATCCTCAGATCTGAGTTTCCTGTAAGCCCCAGTGGCTACAATAGCCACGCAGAAAAGCACCCGAAGAAAACGGGAGTCGATTCGACTGATCAACCAAGCCCACCAGAGTGCGATCCCGGGAATTGCGATCAGACGGTACCTTGCGACAAAAATGTTGGTTGGGGTGAGAGCGCTCACACCGTAAAGAAGCAAAATCGGAACCAGCCCTAATGACGCGCACACGAGGAACCCCCAGCCACCGGCCTGGTTCCGCAAATCGACCTTTCTTATTGCGATTGCCGCCAGCACCGTAGCGGTAAAAATAAACACCGACCACCCTGGCGCGAGACTTGAGCCCAACTCCACGAGCCTGGGGGTTGATCGCTCAAAAACATAGGTTTGTCGATAGCGGAATAGCTGCAGCAGGTCGGGGATCACCGGCAGGAATACCAGAGCAAAAGCACCGAAGGCAATTGCAGCCTGGCGCGCCAGCGTCTTCACGTCACGGATTTTGGCCGCCAGAAAGCAAACCGCAAGCACCGGCAGGACGGCGCCGAACAGCAACTGGAAATGGGTACTCGCGGCTGCTGAGAAGCCGAATCCCGCGGCCAGCCAGTCGGAATTACTGTGGCGCAACCGCACTAGCATAAATATCGCCGCATTGATCGCGAACGCCCCAAACGCGTAGGGCCGCGCGTCGATGGACGCGAAAACGACGATGGGATGAATACAAAAGAAGACGACGGCAATCAGGGCGACATCGCGGTCGAACAGCTCCCTGGCAGCCCGGTAGAGGAGGTAGGCGGCTGCCAGCGTGGCGAGAATCGAAGGTATTCTAAGGCCAATCTCGCTGGTGCCTGTAAGCCTTGTCGTAAGCCAGAGGATGTACGGATAGGCGGCAGATACCTGCCCCCGCCGAGAGAAAATGTGAGAGAGGCCTGCACTGATCTGCCAAAACGAGGATGTCTCATCCAGCCATAGTGGCGAGCGAATCGCAAAGAACCAGATGGAGATCGAAGCCGCCACCGCAAGAGCGTAAATTGCGTACTGGGCGCGGTCCCCGATAGCTTGTGAATTCCCGGGGCGCGCCTGGTTCGCCGCACTCTTCTCGACTTGATTCGCCGACACAGCGCTCGAGGTCTCCAACAAATGCTCCTGTGGCACAAATCTTCCAGGTCCGAATCAATTGGCCGAAAGCGAGCGGCAAAGGCCACTTCGTGTCGTCCCTGTGTACCATACTCTTTCATCACGATGAAGTACGCGGTGCCGAGGTGCTATTCCCCGCGGCCTGCCGGGCATTCAGGGGTTTTTGGCTCGGATGAGATTTCTTGCTCGGAAAATTCAGGCGGGCGGTAAGGAAAACACATCTTCAGATGGAGAAAGTATTCTTCAAAGACGCGCCATCAGACGACAGCGAGTAAATAGGTCGTACCCGAATTAGCGTCCAAGATGAAGAGTGCCATTAAGAGAGGCGACGGCTGCCAGCAAGGGAACCCTCAGGAGACGCGGGAGGACAATCTGTAACATCATTGTATTAAAGCATCGGCCCAGTCCGATCACTGGCAGATGTGAGATAGCAAAGGGACAGCGGATTTCCATGCAAAATTTCACGCTGGTCGACATGCTGGGGACGATCAAGGCGTGCCTTGCCATGCTACCGTTCCTGTTCGCACCCGGCTATGTCGCGGGATGGGCGCTCAACCTGTTTGAGTTCCGGCAACGGCGTCCGATTTTGCGCTTGATTCTCTCAATTCCACTTTCTATTGCCATCTGCCCGATGCTTTCCTATGTGCTGGGGCGATTCCTGCAACCGGGGCTCTGGGCGTTTTATATCGGGGTGACGATTGGCTGGGTGCTGCTTCTGGCGCAGGAAGTCCGCCGAGGGAAACTGTGGTCAGTTTCAAGAAGGATCTTTCCCAAATATGTCTGCGTTGCCCTGGGCCTGGTGACTCTGTGGGTAGTCGTGGCGCTGGGGTCGTTGGTCGATCTGCAGGTAGGGAAAGCACTTTATCCGCCGGTCGTTGCCCATGACCATTCCGTTCGTACCGCCATGACCGTCGCGGCTGCGCGCCATATTCCTCCGGACAATCCGTTCTTTGCCAATGCCGGGGTCTCGCTGCGCTATCACTACTTGTGGCTGCTCTATTGCAGCCTTCCCATGAGGGTGGTTCATCTGTCGGCGCGCCACGTAGTGGACGCGGGCGTCGTGTGGTGCGGCCTGGGCATGATGTGCGCGGTCGCGTTGGGCCTGAAGTTTTTGGTGGGAATCCGATCGCACATCGAGCGCAAGACCTTGCTCGGGGTTGCCCTGCTGTCTATTACAGGCCTGGACATTCTGCCGGCGGCCTTCCTTGCACTTGCGCGAGGAGTGTGGCTGAGCGACACGGAGTGGTGGAACGAGGCACAGATTACGTCTTGGGCTGGCTCCCTGTTGTGGGTGCCGCATAACGTCGCCGCCTTGATCGCATGTTTCGTCGGATTCTTGCTGCTGCGTCATCAGGTGGATGCCCATCGCCGGTGGGCTACCGGGCCGGTGATCGTGGCTGGGATGGCATTCGCCAGCGCGGCTGGCATGTCGGTCTACGTTACGTTCACATTTGTAATCGCCATCGCTCTCTGGCTTCGGGCGCTGATTGCGCGAAAAGACTGGCTGGAAACTGCCATGTTCGTGAGTGCCGGTGGGGTGGCGTTGCTCTGGGGACTCAGCTTCGTTTCCAGTCTTCGAGGTCCCGCTAGCGGCGCCGCCTTCGTGGAGCTTGCTTTGCGCCCGTTCAACTTGGGGCTCGAATTCGCCCAATGGATCGGTGTTCGCTTCAAAACACAACTCGGGGTGACCGTCGCCAACGCAATCTTGCTGCCCCTTAACTACGCGCTGGAACTTGGGTTCTTTCTAGCCGTTGGCACTCTGCGTCTGCGCCAGTTTGTGCGCGCCAAGGTTAAGGCGAACGCCAATGAACTAGCAGCCTGGACGCTGGTCGCGACCAGTTTTCTGGTCGGGACTTTCCTCCGTTCGAGTACCATCTGGAATAACGACTTAGGTTGGCGATGCTTCCTTCCGGCGCAGATGGTTTTGCTGCTATGGGGGGCGGTGATCGTTCATGATTGGTGGTTTCGCGGTTCAAGCGACGCGCCCGAACCTGCGCCGGGTTGGTGGGTTTGTCGAGCGCTCGCGACGCTGTTGATCCTGGGCCTGGCTGGAACGACGTACCAAGTGATGATGCTGCGCATGTTTCCGATTCTGATGGATCGCGGGGCGATTGCGGGGCCGAGTTGGTTGGTGTCCGATGGCCAATTCGGCAGAAGGGCCTATGCGCTGCGGTCCGCCTATGAAGCTCTCGACGCGCAACTGGCTTCTTCGGCGGTCTTCCAGGGCAATCCGGCGACCAGGGATCTGATCCTGCACATGCTGTATTCCGGCCACGATGCGGCCGCGGGTGATGGAGAATGTGGCGAGGACTTTGGCGGCAATGCGGATGTCTGCGCGCAACGTCTGCAGAAGCTCGGCCGACTATTCAACCTTCCCGATGGCAGCGATCTGGACGCGACGTGCCGGGAATATGGCATCGAGGCGATCGTCGTGGAAGACCTGGATCCCGTGTGGCGCGAGCCGTCTTCCTGGGTTTGGAGGGAACGGCCAACCTTTGACAGCAGTTATGTACGCGCGTTTCGCTGTGGAGCGGCCGCCGATCGCCCTCAGCGCTAGCGGAAAACCCGCATGCGGATGTCGGGAGCCTAAGCCGGGTTGCGGACAACTGGATTACTCTTTACGTTCTTGTGTGCCCTGACCGCCTAGGACTCTAGGAGAGGCCGGTTGGGTTCACCTCGAATGATATTTTCGCCTTTAGGATTTCAAGGATATGCATCGACGCGTCACGGGCTAGATCGCCGTGTCATTCAGACCGAAGCGGGCGATAGAATGCCAGCGTGCAGAGTTCCCCCCCATACCGCGGCCGCCTCGCCCCCTCGCCAACCGGCCTGCTGCACATCGGCCACGCGCGCACTTTCTGGATCGCCGCGCAACGGGCAATCCAGCATCAAGGAACTCTGATCCTGCGCAACGAGGATCTTGATCCGCAGCGCTCGCGACCAAAATTCTCCGAAGCCATGCTTGAAGACCTGCGCTGGCTCGGCATCCGCTGGACTGAGGGGCCAGACTGCGGAGGGCCGTATGCCCCGTACGCGCAAAGCGCGCGCCGGGAGCACTATCTCGAGGCTTGGCGGCGATTGCGCGACGGAGGATTCATCTACCCCTGTATCTGCTCGCGCAAGGACCTGGTGCAGGCTGCCAACGCCCCCAACGATTCCGACGACGAGCCCGTTTATCCCGGACGCTGCCGCAAGCGCAGCGCCGCCGGTTTCTCCGCGCCGGCCGGAGTAAATTGGCGGTTTCGCGTCCCTGACGGAGAACAGATCCGCTTTACCGACATGAACCTCAGCGAGCAGCGCTATGTTGCCGGCCACGACTTCGGGGATTTTCTCGTCTGGCGGCGCGACGACGTGCCTTCCTACCAGCTTGCGGTCGTGGTCGACGATGCGGCCATGCGCATCACGGAAGTCGTGCGCGGTGCCGATTTGCTGAAGTCGACTGCGCGGCAGTTACTTTTGCTGCGCGCGCTCACACTACCCGTGCCCGCACATTTTCATTGTGAATTGTTGCGGGATACTGCCGGTGCGCGCCTTGCCAAGCGGCACGATGCGTTGAGCATCCGGCAGCTGCGCCAAAACGGAATGTCTCCAGAAGCCGTGCTGGATATGGCCTTTCGGCCGAACCAAGCGGCGACTTGAGTAACCTCGGCCGGTTACAGGGGTAATCGCCGCTTTCCTGCGGGCGCGCTACCATGATGTCGAAAGCGGGTTTCTCCACAAAGGGGGCGAATCATGCTCCGGATTTCTATTCGAGGTTCTTGCAGCATTGTTGAAATCGCAGCGCTGCTCCTGGCCGCATGCCTGGCAATGTTCGGTCAGTCCACAATCGCTCAGTCTGTACCTGTGCAATCTCTGTCGGGCCCTCCATCGGGGCAGTCCCTGGGCGAGATTGCGCGCGAGAATCAGGAGAAGAAGGCCGCTGGTTCATCTACCACAACGCCGCCGAAGGTGATAACGAACGCCGACCTTCCCAAGAATGCCGGCGGTGATGCCGATCCCGTTAATCAAAATCAGAATCCAGCAGCCAAGCCGCCCAACTCCGCAGCCAGCAGGAAAGCTGCTCAGCAGCGCGTCGCGGAACAGCGCGCCGCCGAGCAATGGAAGAAAAATATCCTGGCACAGGAAAGCGTTGTTGCCAATCTGCAGGGACGGGTCGACCGCCTCCGCGCTCGGATTCATTTTGCGGACCCCGGCAATCCCTATTCCTCCGGTATCGGCTACTACGGTGGCCTGGCCTATAACGCGCAGGAGGCGAGGGAGATGGAGCGCCTGCACGAAATGGAAGATCAACTCAACCAGCAAAAGAAGAAGCTCGAGCAGATGCAGGAAGCGGCCCGCCATGCCGGTATGCACACCACCGTATACGATCCGTAGACCGGCGCCGCGCTCGACAATTGCTATGCGCAAGAAAAACGCGGGCCGTTTCGGCCCGCGGCAAGTCGTCTTGATCTTTCGGCCTACGCCGATTCCTTCAATGGCTCGGCTTCCACCAGCGGCATATTCACCAGGTGTTCGCTTAGAAACCACGTCTGCAGTTCACTGCGCCGCAGCACGTCGCTGACTACCATATCGTTCGTGCCCGCGTCGCCCAGCTTCGTGGAGCGTTCGGCCAATTCTCGGCAATTCGCGATGATGACCTCGTGAGCATCCAGCAAGCGCGAGATCTGGACCGGAACCTCTTCGCGCCCCTTAGGTGGCCGCGGAATGCGCGTCAACTCGGCGACGTCGTGCGCCATCGCAACGCTGACTCCACCCAACAGTTGGATTCGCTCCGCGATCGTGTCGACAACTTCGTTTTGCTCCCCGTAGTGTTTGTCAAACAGCAAGTGGAGTTGATAAAAAGTCGGCCCGGAGACCTGCCAGTGCGATTTCTTGTAGAGATCGCGAAGCGTCATGGTGTCGGCCAGCAACAGGTTAAGTTGTTCGGTCATCTCCAGGCGCACCCGTTCCTCAATCTGAAGCGGGATCATGGCGGTAACAGTGCCAAAAGGCTGAATCTCGCGTGCGGATTGAGGGAAGTGTGGTTGCGCGGAAACTGTGCGGGAACGGTCGGAGGGTGGTTTCTTGGGCATATGATCTCCTGAAACTGCAGATTTTGGGGGCAGGGAGACAGAAAGGAAGGCAAATACTGAAATCACACCCAAGAGCCTTCGATGTTGCCTCCTGGCAACTCTTTGGATGCCCCCAGATGAAAACGGTTCCACCAGTTTTCAGGACAGCCAGATGAGACTCAGAAGCGCAGCAACGGGCGGCGACCACCGGCGCCGCCCAAGTGGATTTCAGTCGGCGGCGCTGCGACGGATGCTGAACATCTCGGTCAGATATTCGACCTGCGGTGCACCCTTGACTCCAGCCTTCGCCATACGGTTTTTCAGTTCTTCGGAGGCAATGAAAGAGCGCGCCTTATCGAAGTCCTCCCATTCGAAAAGCAGGGTCAGTTCATTCGGTTTTTGCACTCCTCGGAAGATCCGGCAGGTGCGCTCGCCGTTTCGGGTACGCCAGTCGAGTGAAGAATCGAACACTGATTTCCAAGCGGGATAATCGGCTACTTCGTGATGAACGAAAAGATAGATCATGAGGGCAGGCCTCTCCTTTCCCAGCAGAAAACCTTGCTCCAAACCTCGGAGAAATGCAAGGGCCAGAGTCACAGTGTTATCGAGACTTAGCGGCCCGTTGCCGGTCGTCAGTCATAATCTTACCCCTCCCGGGACGCTGCGGACCCTGCCCACGGCTCTGGCCAGCCTTTTGCGAACTGCTCAAACTTGCTCATGGTGTTTTCTCCAGGCAAGACTGCTTTTGGAGGTATGAGCAAGCGTCCACATTCCTCATTGAGGAACGCTGGACGAATGAGTGCTAGCAGTCGCAAAGAAATGGTCGGGACGGCGAGATTTGAACTCGCGACCCCTTGCACCCCAAGCAAGTGCGCTACCAGGCTGCGCTACGTCCCGACGGAATATCCGCTGCCCAGAGATGACAGCGTGGGGTCGACTCTGAAATTCTACACTAGCAGAGCGTCATCCACGCCTTGCGGGAATGGACCTTGCATATCAAGTGAATCGCTGAAACACCACTAATCCAGCCGCGGTCCCGCTCTAGACTGAGTAAGCGGCAACGCTAGCCGCTTGCTTCCCTCGACGACGGCTCGGTTTCCTGCTCGTCGGCGTGGCTGAGCCCAAACTTCTTGAGCTTGTAGCGCAGAGCATCGCGGCTGATGTCGAGCAACTTGGCGGCATGGGTCTGGTTGCTGCCCGCCTGCTTCATGGCAAGCTCCACCATCGCTCGCTCCACCTCTTCGAGCGACGTACCACCATCGGGGATGTAGAGGCGAGGCAGGGAGCGTCCGTTGGGAAGGCTCTGGCCGTCATCGTGTCCGGCTGTGCGCTCGAAAGCAGTCATTCCCACGTTCATCTGGCTCACCGCGAAGGGCAGGTACGCAGGGCGCAGCAGCGATTCATCTTCAAGAATCATGGCCCGCTCGATCGAGTTCCTCAGTTCCCGTATGTTGCCGGGCCAGTCGCTTGCTAGCAGCAGCCGTCGCGTTTCATCGGTAATGCCGCGCACCGATTTGCGGAAGCGATGGTTGTAGCGGTCAATGAAAAACTCAACCAGCGGAAGAATGTCTTCCTTATGTTCGCGAAGCGGCGGAATAAAGATCGCAATGATGGCCAGGCGATAGTAAAGATCCTGCCGGAACTGGCTTTCGCGCACCGCTCTTTCGAGATCCCGGTTGGAGGCCGCAATCACGCGCACGTTCACCTGCATGTCGCGCACGCCGCCAATGCGCCGAATCACCTGGTCTTCGAGCACGCGCAGCAACTTGGCCTGCAGCAGCGGCGAGAGTTCGCCGATCTCGTCCAGGAACAGCGTTCCGCCATCGGCCATCTCGAACAGGCCTTTCTTCATCTGCTTGGCGTCGGTAAACGCGCCTTTTTCGTGGCCGAACAATTCCGCCTCCATCAACGTCTCCGGAATCGCCGAACAGTTAATGGCCACGAAAGGCCGCTCCTGGCGGGTGCTTTCGTAATGAATCGCCTTGGCAATCAGGTCCTTGCCGGTGCCGCTTTCACCCTGAATCAGGATGGTGGTCGCCTCGCTGGCCGCCACCTTGCGCACAAAATTCATCAGCTCGGTCATCTTCGGAGAATCCGCGACGATCTCGTGATAACCAGCGCGCCGCCTCACTTCCCCGCGCAGCGATTGCACTTCCGACCGGAGTCGCGTCGTCTCCAGTGCATTCTTGATGGTGACGTGCAGTTCGTCGAAATCAAGAGGCTTGCCGATGAAGTCGTAGGCCCCCAGTTTGATCGCAACCTTGACGTCTTCCAGTTGCGGGTCGGCAGTGATCATGATGACGGCGGGGGCGCCTTCATTTTTCTTGAGCTGCTCGAGCACGTTGATGCCGTTCATGTCCGGAAGCCGCACGTCGAGCAGCACCAAATCCGGCGACTCCACCTGCGCGAGCTTCAACCCAGGCTCGCCGGCTTCGGCCTCGATAACCTGGAACCCCCACTCTTCACACTTCTGGCGCAGCGACCAGCGCACCAGGCGCTCGTCGTCCACCACCAGGATTTTCTCGGTTGGCATCAGGAACCCACTTTATTCTAGCGCACTGCCGGGTTCAGGCAGCCTGAGAGCCTGCCGGTCCGCGGACCGCGACCGGAGCACCGGAATTGGCCGCCGGGCCAGCCCTGCGGGCCCTGTGATGTGGATCACATTCTCGTGTGATACCACTTGCTGGCGTTAGGCCGGTTCGGCGATTAAGGTAATGAAGGTCAAAGGGGAGCCCCGGAGAGGTAATGGGCTCGAACCGCCTCGCTAGGCCGAGCCATTGTGCAGCTGCGAAAACGGGAACCACGAACCCTTCAGGAGTGATGCATGGCAGATGAAAATGTGACGTCCGGAACGTCCTCGTCCGAATGGCAGGCCAGCCAGGTTTACGCCCTGGCAGTGGTTTGCCTGCTGATCGGCCTGGCCGTTGGATACCTGTTCCGCGGCTCGCGGTCGCCCGCGCCCTCCGCAAGTACAACGCAAAGCACAGCGGCTCCAGGTGCCCCCACTGGAATGGGCGGTCACGGTGGCATGGGCAACCAACCCGTGACGCTCGATCAGATGAAGCACATGGCTGATAAGCAAGCCGAGCCCCTGCTTGCCAAGCTAAAAGACGATCCCAAGAATGCGGACTTGCTGATCCAGATCGGACAGGTCTATTTCTCCACTCATCAGTTCAAGGAAGCAGCTGATTATTTCGCCAAATCGCTCGAAGTGAAGCCGAAGAATATCCCTATCCGCACGCTGATGGCTTCCTGCCTCTATTACAACGGCGATGTCGATGGCGCTCTGCAGCAACTGGGACAAGCGACCACTGACGATCCCAAGGACGCCAATTCGCTGTTCAACCTCGGCATGATTCGCTGGCAGGGGAAAAAAGACGCGAAAGGGGCGCTCGCGGCTTGGGGACAATTGTTACGCAACAATCCTCAGCTCGAGCCAAACAAAAAAGCGCAGGTTGAGAAACTTATGGCGGATGTCCGCCAGAGCAGCGCCACAAACTAGAATTTAGTATCGATTAAGGAGCACGACAATGTCTGAAAATAAGAACGCATCTTCCACCACGACGTGGACCGGCGTACAAGCCTACACCCTGGCCGTAGTCTGCCTTCTGCTGGGGATGGCAGGGGGGTGGTTGATTCGCGGTTCGCAGTCGCCGGCCGCGGCTGGTCCCGCAATGGCCGCCAGCGCCCCCGCGCCCACGGGCATGGGCGGAGCAGCGAATGGCCAGCCCACTCCCGAACAGCTGAAGCAAATGGCCGACACACAAGCGGCCCCGCTGATCGAAAAGCTGAAGTCGGATCCAAATAACCCCGAGTTGCTGGCCAGCATCGGCAACTTCTACTACGACGCGCAGCAGTACCCCACGGCGGTCGACTACTACGGCCGCGCGCTTAAGGCAAAGCCATCGGATGCTGCCGTGCGCACCGATATGGCAACCGCGTACTGGTATATGGGCAATGCCGACACCGCGATCGCCGAGTTCAATAAATCGCTCAGCTACGAGCCCAACAAGCCGAATACTCTGTTCAACCTAGGCCTCGTAAAGTGGCAGGGAAAAATGGATATCAATGGCGCAGTAGCCGATTGGGAAAAACTGCTGGCTACCAACCCGAACTATGAAGGCAAGGATAAGGTCGAACAGATGATCGCCGAGGCGAAGAAACACACTGGGGTGAAGCCGGGAACACCTGCGAAGCCTCTACCTCAATAGCAAACCTTCTGCAGAAGTCATGAATCCAACAGGGCGCCGTTCTGGCGCCCCAAGCGGACGAGGTCTCCGCGCACTGAGGGCACCAGTAAGTAAGAATGACAAGGGTAACGTGGCCGCCTCGTAAAGTTCTGCACGAAGGGCCGATATACCCCTTGTGCCCAGAACCTCGCGATCCCACCTCCGTATCATCCTAGCTCTCGCCTCAATTCTCCCGCTTGCCATAGTTTGCTGCACGTTCGCGCAAACCGACGCCATGCCGTCGGACCTAACCACACTGTCCTTGAGTTTGTTCATTTTTCTGCATCCACTAAGAAAATCACACGCATCTCGATCTCCCGTTTTGATTTACTCTATGAGTTTGCAGTTGGCGTTTGTGGGGGAGCCAAGTGAACCGATCGCAGGTTGTTCGTTCGTTTTTTTCTTCCCTCGTTCTTCTTTCCGCAAGCGCGGGATGGGCGCAGGTTCCCGAACGCACATACCAAGAGTTGCACTGGCGAATGATCGGTCCATTCCGCGGAGGCCGCACCCGCGCTGCCGTCGGCGTTCCCACTCAGTCCAATGTTTTTTATATGGCTCCCGTCAACGGCGGAGTGTGGAAGAGTGACGACTACGGCCGTACCTGGAATCCCCTTTTCGATCGCGAATCCACACAATCCATCGGTGCCATCGCCGTCGCACCCTCCGATCCCAACATCGTCTACGTTGCCAGCGGCGAAGGCCTTCATCGTCCCGATCTTTCCGTTGGCAACGGCGTCTACAAATCCACCGACGCTGGCAAGACCTGGACTCATCTCGGCCTCGGCGATTCTCAGCAGATCCCAGCCCTCGCCATCGACCCGCGCGATCCCAGCCGCGTTTTCGCCGCCGTGCTCGGGCACCCCTACGGACCCAACGATGAGCGTGGAATTTATCGCTCCAGCGACGGCGGGCAGACGTGGCAAAAAGTCCTGTCCAAGGATGAAAACACCGGCGGCTCGGACGTTGAAATCGACCCTTCCAACCCAGACGTCATCTATGCTTCGATGTGGGAAGCTCGCGAAGGTCCGTGGGAAGACTACAACGACTTCAACGGCACAAACGGCGGACTGTTCAAGTCCACCGACAATGGCCGTACATGGCGTCCCCTGACGAATGGCCTGCCAAAGGATATCGCGCAAGTGTACGTCGCTATCGCGCCTGGCAATCCACGACGCCTCTACGCCACCGTCGCCGCGGCCTCGGACAAACTCGGCTTCTATCGTTCCGACGACGCAGGCGAAAACTGGTCCCAGGTTACGGCCGACCCTCGGCCGGCCGGCCGCATTGGCGGCGGCGATCTCCCAATTCCAAAGGTTGACCCGAGGAATCCCGACATTGTGTATGTCGCCAGTACCGTGACCATGCGGTCCGCCGATGGGGGGGAAACCTGGTCGAGTTTCCACGGAGCGCCCGGCGGCGACGACTATCAGAATCTTTGGATCAATCCCAACAACGGCAACATCATTCTTCTGGTCGCCGATCAGGGGGCAATCGTCACGGTGAACGGCGGCGTCACCTGGAGTTCCTGGTATAACCAGCCCACCGCGCAGCTCTATCACGTATCGGCCGATAACGGGTTTCCCTATCGCGTCTGCGGAGGCCAACAGGAAAGTGGATCGGTCTGCATCTTCAACCGGGGCAACGACGGCGCCGTTACTTTTCGCGACTGGCATCCTGTGGGCGTGATTGAGTATGGCTACGTCGCACCAGATCCGCTCGATCCCGACCTCGTCTACGGGGCCGGCCGAAGCGAGGTTGCAAAGTTCCATTGGTCCACTGGCCAGGTTCAGAACGTCACTCCGATTCCGCTGCGGAACCCGAAGTACCGGACCGACCGCACCGAGCCATTGATTTTCTCGCCGGTTGACCCGCGTGTTCTCTATTACGCCGCGAATGTTGTTTTCAAAACCACCGACGGCGGAAACTCCTGGCAAACGATCAGCCAGGATCTGACCCGCGAGAACCCGGGACCTCCGTCGAGTGTCGGCACGCTCGTTCGCAAGAATGCTGAAAAACAGCGCGGAGTCGTATACGCACTGGCGCCATCATTCAAAACTGTCTCCACCATCTGGGCGGGCACCGATGACGGCCTGATCTGGGTCACGCGCGACGGCGGTAAGACTTGGACTGACATCACCCCCAAAGAACTCACTCCCTGGAGCAAGGTCACGCAAATTTCCGCCTCGCACTTCGACGACCAGACCGCCTATGTGTCAGTGAGCCGCTTCCGGATTAACGATTCGCATCCTTATATTTATCGCACGCACGATGGGGGCAAGACCTGGACGGTGACCACCGCAGGCCTGCCCGATTTCGGCGCGGTCGACACGATTCGCGAAGACCCTGTCCGCAAAGGCTTGTTGTTTGCGGGCACGGAAAACGCCGTTTGGGTTTCGTTCGATGACGGCGACCACTGGCAATCGTTGCAGCTCAACCTGCCGCACACCTCCATGCGCGATCTCTGGATTCACGATGACGACTTGATCGTCGCCACGCACGGCCGGTCGTTCTGGATTCTCGATGACATCGCGCCGCTGCGCGAAGTGTCGTCCGCGTTCGCGAACTCCGTGCATCTGTTCGCGCCCACTCCCGCCTATCGCATACCGCGCGACACCTACACCGACACGCCGCCGCCCCCGGACGAACCGGCCGCAGCCAATCCGCCCGACGGCGCCATCCTCGACTACTATCTGCCCGCAGCGGCCACCGGTACGCTGACGCTTGAAATTCTCGACGCGCAGGCTCATCTCGTCCGCCGTTTCTCAAGCGTCGACAATCCCGAAGTCAGTGAGACGGACTTACAGAAACAGCCAATCCCGCTCTATTGGATTCGCCCCTCTCGTCAGCTCGCAACCGACGCCGGCATGCATCGCTTTGTCTGGGACCTGCACTATCCTGCACCCAAAGCCACGCGGCACGAGTTCCCAATCTCCGCAATTCCCCATGACACACCTCGTTTTCCACTCGGTCCAACGGTTCTCCCCGGGACCTACACCGTCCGGCTCACGGTGGATGGAAAATCTCTGAGCGGGTCGCTCAGGATAAAAATGGACCCGCGGGTTAAGGTTTCGGCGGCGGCGCTTGAGAAGAAATTCCAGGCAGAGACCCGCCTCGCATCCACCGAAAGCGAACTCGCGGAGGTCTTGTTCCAGGCGAACTCGATTCGCAAACAACTTGAGAAGCTTGAGGAGCTGGGCTCGCCGGCGAACTCCTCCACTCAACCCGATGCGAAATCGCCCACTAAAGGCGCAGTCCAGGCGTTCAATAAGAAACTGGCAACGCTGATGGGCGCATCTGGCGGCTTTTCCGCTCCACCCTCCGAGGCATTAACGCTCAACCGCGCCAACAGCCAGGCCAGTACGTTGTACGGCCAGGTATGGCAGGTCGACGACGAGCCGACCGTTTCGCAGCAAGAAGCGCTCGCCGCCGTCGAGCACGACAGCGCCGATGCGCTGAAGCGTTGGAATGAATTTAAGACCTCCGACCTGACCGCCTTCAATCGCGTGCTGCGCGAACAGAAGACTCCCGAGATCCGGATTGACAAGTACGCGCCCTACGAGGACTCCGAGAGCGACGAAGAATAGAGGCTTGATGGTGGATTGACAATTATGGAAGCCGCACCTGCGTCAGCTGGCAACAGTAGAATGCAGCGATAGACCACCACCGCCGCTGGCCGCCTGCCGCACAGGCAGCGCTACGGAGAAAGTCGTGCCTTTGCCTGCGCTGCTCTCGACTTCGATCCGTCCGTGATGCTCTTCGATAATCCGCCGCGCCAGCGACAGCCCAAGCCCGGTGCCATTTCCCTTGGTAGTGAAAAATGGCCGGAAGATATTCGGCAAGTCCTCCGCTGGAATGCCATGACCGGTGTCGAAAACCGTGATCACCGCATCCTGTCCATCGTTCCCGGCAAACACAGCTACCCTTACCTCGCCTGCGCCGTCGATTGCTTGTACCGAATTGAGCAGGAGATTCAGCAGTACCTGGTGGATCTGATCGCTGTCATGGTCCACTTCCAGCAAGCTCCCAACGGGCGTGAACTCGATCTTGATCGGCTTCGACAGCACTTGCTGCCGAGCCAGCATGACGGCATGTTCAACCGTCGTGTTCAAATCGCTCTGGCGCATTTCCGCCGCGCGGGGACGCGCCGTGCCCAGCAGATCCGTCAGAATGCGGTTAATCTGGGCGATCTCCTCGCGCACGTCCTTTACTACAGCCCTCGCCGGGCTCGAGGCCGGCAGGTCGCGACCCACGATTTCGATCACTCCTGCGATTCCCGCTAGCGGGTTGCGAATCTCGTGTGCCAGACCCGTGGCCAGTTCTCCGAGTGTGGCAAAATGCTCGGCGCGAGACATCTGTGTGCGATGCAGCAGTTCGATCTCTTCGTGGCTTTCGCGGAGCTGCTGCACCATCAAGTTGAAATTCCGCCCCAAGTCGCCGATCTCGTCATTCCGCTTGGAAAACGTGACTGCAGCCGTCAGATCGCCGTCGCCCACACGTTCCATCTGCTCCTGTAACTCGATCATTGGACGATTGATGGTGGAGGCCAACACCACGATTACGACTCCGCAGATCGCGACCGCTCCGGCCCCGGCAATCAATAGCAGGCGATGGCGTTCAGTGTCCTGCAGCGAAAGTGTAGCCAGCAGAAACAGAAACATGCCGTTCAGTAACACCACGGCGACCGGCCAGACAGCTTTTAGTTGCCAGTTCACACGCATGGAACGCGTGGTGTTTTTCCCCGCTGGTTTGGCCGTTATTTGCATTTGTCCATTCATGTTCGCCCGGCGACTATACGCCGCCGGTAAACCTCAGGCATACGCGTGTAATCCCGGCAAGAGATAAGTAACACCGAAGAAGGTGAACATCACGACGCCGAATCCAAGGATCGCAAAATACGCCGCTCGGCGTCCGCGCCAGCCGCGCGTAATGCGCATGTGCAGGTAGCCCGCATACACCAGCCACGTGATCGCCGCCCACGTCTCTTTCGGATCCCAATTCCAGTACGATCCCCAGGTCTGGTTCGCCCAGTAAGCGCCCGCAGCAATCATCAATGTTAAAAGCGGAAAAGCAATACAGATAGTCTTGTAGGTGATGCGGTCGAGAGAATTGGCGTCCGGCAGCAGGCGCTCCAGATCCGGCCGCCGCCACAACAGCAGCAAATACAACAACGAGATGAAAATGCCTCCCACCAGCCCCGAAAGGATGAACGGGCTCGCCGCTAGGCTGGTGGCAAACAGTCCCTCCGCGTCGAGCGATGGATAAGCTCCTTCGCGGGCACGCAGAAGGAACATCACCAGCGTCATGATCTGCAACAGGATGCTGATAAACACCGCCCGGTTCGCAATCGCCAGATAGCTTTCATTCTTCTTCGAGCGCGCCAGCGCATATAGCGCGAGCGGCGCAGCAACGACTAGCGTCGTCAGCAGGATCAGCCACCCCAAATCCGGAATCACGACGAACAGCCGCACGCCTTTCGAAAGGAATATTTCCCGCTTCTCCTCGGCGCTCCACGCCACCAGGCTTAACCCTCCCTTTTCAAAGCGGGTCAGCACGATGCTCGCATAGATCGCCAGCGTACTCACGCCGGTGGCAGCAAGAAAGGTCTCGGTTTCCATGTCGTCCTGGATCAGGAACATCATGGCCAGCGCAAAGCTCAGCGCGCACGCCGCATAGGCAAGCATCGCCAACGTGACGTGTACATGCAGCCAGGTGGATTGCAGCGCCGGAACCAGCGGATGAACTTCGGTCCGCAGCAATTGCATCAGCACTACGCCCACAATGGCCACCGGCATGGTGACGGTGCCGATAACTTTCACACCATATTTTTTCTCTGCGATCAGCGTGAGTACCGCCAGCGTCCATACAAAACTCAGCAGCATCTCATAAACGCTGGCGAAAGGAGGATGTCCGGCTTCGTACCAGCGGTGGGCGACGGCTCCGGTATTGGCCAAAAGGCCGGCCCAGGTCGCCAGCGAAGCGAACTTTACATATGAATCGGTGCCGGTGACGCCGAAGCCCAGATAAAGGGCGCCGGCTCCGGAGTAGAAAATCAGCGCCGCGAACAGCAGATTGCTTTCACTCAGTACATTGCCGCTCTTAACTACGTTCAGAAACGCCATAAACAGCAGAAATGCGATCGCCAGCCCGACGAACACAATCAGGGTCGTACCTGTTGTCGTGGGCTGCTGCTGTTCTGCATTTGCTCGACTCATTGTCGGACCCCTCCTGGGTCAGTCCCCATAGCAACGGGTCAGCGTGTGCTGACCGTCGCGACCTGCTCGCTTGGAGTAAGGCTGGAACTGGGTTGAACTTCCTTTTCAATTGCCTCAATCAACTCGTTGAAACGCTCCTCGAATGCGTCGCGATTGCGGTTCGCGCTGCCCCCGATCCACAAGGAATATAGGCCGGTGCGCTCATCCCGCACGGGGACAGCCCAGAAGCGCATGTGGATTACGTAGAAAACAAATGTCAGTCCCACACCCAACAGCACCACGCCTGACCACACGCCCCACTGTCCCGGTTCATGGGAGACTTCAAGTCCGGTGAAGTGGCCCATCTTCAGGTCCTTCGGTTCGAGCAGGTACGGAGCCTTCGAGTTGTCGGCCACTTCGTCGAGTTGCGGAAACCACACGTCGAAGCTCTTCCCGCTGCTCTTGACCGTCTCGACCAAATGGGCTGCCGGACTCCCTACCTCGTTCGAGCGCTTATACACCTGTCCGTCGCGGACCGCGTAGTCGGAGAAGAATTCCGCGAAACGCACCGTCGTATCGGCGTCCAGATCGGCCGTGTCGCCCACGGTGAAAGTGATCTCCTTGGGCTCGCTGGAACTTGCCGCCGCGGAGTGGAGTCTGGTGGAAGCAGCCTTGAACGCAGCATTCGGCGTTGCCGAGATCACCACTTTGTCTACCTTGCCATTGGCGCCGAAGCCCGATTGGTAGAAGCGTACGCCGTTGTAGATCAATGGATCGTTCACCACGATCTCTTTTGTCTTTACATCTTGTCCGCCCGCGACCACCGCCAATTGAGACCACCACTTCTTTGGCGTGCCGTCTTTATAGTTCTCCTGGCCGGTGGCGTCGCAGCGAATCGCAAAGGGGAGGGTCTTCGTCTTGCCGTCGCGCAATTCAATTGCGTTTGACGTCTGCCCTTCAGTCAGGGTGAGGTTGCCCTTCCAGCCAAACACACCGTCGGTGGTCCATCCGAGAAAGATCAGCAGCAGACTCGCATGTACGATGTAAACCGCCATCTCCGAGATGCGGTGCCGCTCAGCAAAAAGTCCGAAGTGATCTTCGCGCACCACGCGCTCCGGCTTCATACCAATCGAATGCAGGGCACGCTCAGCGGCCACCAGCCCGCTCTCTTCATCAGAGATGGCAATCGACTTCTGCGGATGGAGCGCCCGACGAAACGTGGCATCCGGATACTTGTACGGACGTGAGTAAAAGCGCCACGCATTTGGAAAACGATCAATCGAAGCGGCTATTATGCACAAGCTGACCAGGATCATCAGGCCGATAAACCACCAGGCATGGAACACGTCGGTCATGCCGGCCGCGTCGAGCAAGCGAAGCGCCTGCGGCGAGTAGGCGCGTTGCATATCGTCGGGTTCGGTCATCGGCCGCTGCAAGATAACGGTACCGGCGGCCGCCAGAATCACGACCAGGATCAGAAGCACCACACCCGTCTTAATCGAAGCGGCGGTTTGCCAAGCTTTGCGGGTTACTGTGCGGAAACTCACAGCCATGTTTCTCCCCCAATCAAACCTAGAGGAATGCACGTTCTGCGCCATGCGGGCGGACGAGGCTAATCAATTGAAAATGCACTCGTTGTACGCTCTGGCGCGCTACCGTTTCCGCTTCGATTTGGGCTAAATCGCGCATGGCAGACCCTGCCGGTCGGGATTTCACCCATCACCGGCACCTCGTGACCGGCGTCACTATGGACGGTGACAACGCGCCTGACCACGGGACATGCGGCCCAGCAAGCGCCAGATCTTTGCACCGACGGGTCCTGTGACCTCGATCACAATTATCGGTGACTCGAACTACACTCTTGCCCGCGCATTTGCGTTCGAATGCTTCCATTACTGGTGGGGAAATGCGATTCCGTTCCACGTCCAATTCGGCGGTGCGTGTTTCGAGTTCGCAAGCACCGAAAGCCTCCGGCCCTAGTCATTCTCCGCTCGATCGCAACTTGCGCCATTTCACCGCTTACCCTGCGGGAGAAGTCCCAACGCGAAATGTTTTGTCAGCCCCAGCGGCCGCGCCGACCGGCGTTTCCCACCGCGGAGACTTTCTGGCACAATCAGTTACACCCATGTTGAAAATTTATGCTCCGCCCCTACAAGCGGCGACCGTCGTGCAACGATGGCCACCGGAGAATCCCGTGACGAGCCTCCCCCAACTTGAAAAAAACCAGGCTACGCGCCAAAAGTCTCTGACGAATTCTAGCCACTCCACAGGACGTGTGGCGCTGAAAATTCTGCTCGCGTTGAGCTTGACCCTCTTCTGCGGCTCTCAGCTGTTTGGCGCGGTGCACCCAGTTCCGCTCGATCCGAAAGCTGACGCCTCCACGTGTCTCCAGTGTCATGAAGATAAAACCAAGGGCAAGGCCGTGCACTCAGCCATTGCGATGGGATGCACGAGCTGTCATGAGGTGCGGGTCAGCAAAGATGCCACCCACATCAAGCTCATCACCACGACTCCTTACAAGCTCTGCCTCACCTGCCACTCGGACAAAGATGCAAGTCAGAGCAAAGGCCACGTGCATCCTCCAGCGGTGCGCGATTGCACCAAGTGCCACGATCCGCACGAATCGGATAACAAGAATCAGTTGCTCAAGGCGACAAGCGGCGATAAAGGCAAGAACCTCTGCCTCGACTGCCACAACCAGGGCCTGAACGTTCCGGCAAAAGGCAGCCGGCATGCCGCGCTAGATATGGGATGTGACACCTGCCACACGACCCACAAAACCGGTGCTGATCTCACGACCCAGAACAGATTCCATCTGACAAAGTCGGCCCCAGCTCTCTGTGTGGATTGTCATGATCCAAAGGATGCGAACTTACAGAAGGCTCACCAGGGTCAACCTTTCGCGACCGCCGATTGCCTCGGGTGCCACGACCCGCACCAGTCCGCCGCGCCCAAGCTTATGGCGAAGTTTATGCATCCACCCTTCGCCGACAAAAGCTGCGACATGTGCCACGCCGCGCCCAAAGACGGCAAGGTTGTCCTTACGCAGGCGAGTGCAAAAGAGGTTTGTGTCACCTGCCATGACGACAAGGCAAAGCTGATCGACTCCGCCAAGGTGCAGCACCCGGGAGCGGCCGGCGATTGCACCGACTGCCACAACCCCCACGCCAGCGCCTATCCAGCGTTGCCAAAAACCGACCCCGTCAGCATCTGCCTCGGCTGCCACAGTGACATCGGTGACCTCGCCAAGAAAGCCGTGCACCATCAGCCCGCGTTTGATGAGGGCTGCGGCACCTGTCACGAACCCCATGGCGGCGACAATCAAAAACTGCTGCGCGCGCAAGGCAATGTCAATAATCTGTGCCTCGAGTGCCACAGCCCCGAGGGCCGGCAGAAGTCGCTCGAAGCCGAGCACATGCTCACCATCTTCGATGGGAAGGTAAAGTTGGCCGAAGATTACTTCGTCAAGAACAAGTGTCCGCGATTGCCATTGCGATATGGCCTGGGCCATCCCGTCGAGTCGCACCCTGTTTCCGACGTGATGGACCCGACCAACCTAAGCAAAGTCAAAACTCGCTTGAATTGCCTGACCTGTCACCAGCCTCATGCTTCCGGAAAACCAGGCCTGCTCATCAAGGATCAGGTGAACAATATGGCGTTTTGCGACACTTGCCACAAAAACAGGGTCAACATGAAAGACACCACGACTCCCGGAGAGTAAACCTATGTTTCGCCTCCTCCACAACTCGATGCGCCATCGCAAACTAATGGCCCTGCTGATGCTTTTGTTTACCCTGGCTCTGGTTCTGCCCGTTCCGGCAAGCGCGGACAAGAAGAAGAAGGACACCACTCCCACTCCCGCACCCGATCCCCTGGGCCCGCGCAAGTTCCCCTTTGACCCCACCAAACTGGTGTGGCCCAACCCGCCCAGCATCGCGCGCGTGAAGTGGCTCGACTACTTTGCCGGCGAGAAAATCGATTACTCCCAGGCGACGACCAAGCAGAAGGCAAGCTGGATGGACCGCCTCGCCGGAGCTCAGTCCACGCAGGACAAGTTCAATCCTAAGACCTTTCCCTACCAGCTTCTTCGGCCCTACGGCATTGCCATCGATTCCAAGGGGCGGGCCTACGTAGGCGACCAGAAGGTGGGCGCCATCTTTATTTTCAACACCGAAACCCACGAAACCCAACTCATCCGCAACGGCTCAGAAGCCCATTTCAAATGGATCAATGGACTGGCTGTTGACGATGACGATCGCCTCTTTGCCGCCGATGGGCAGATGCACCGCGTCCTGATCTTCGGCCCCAATCACGACGTCGTAGGCCAGATCTCGGAAGGCCTGGATGACCCGGTTGGTGTCGCTATCGACACCACCAACCGTTTTCTGTACGTCGTCGATACACAGCAGGATCTCGTCCAAGTCTATGACGTAGACAGTTACAAGCTACTGCGGCACATCGGCACCCCCGGCAAGAACCACTTTTCCACTGCCCCCGGCGAGTTCGGCGGGCCGCAGGGCGTCGCGGTCGATAAGGATGGGAATGTTTACGTTACCGACACCATAAACGACCGCGTGGAAATCTTCGACGCCGACGGCGGATTCATCAGCACCTTCGGCAAGAACGGCGATGGCCCCGGTTTCTTCGCCCGTCCCAAGGGCATCGCGGTTGACGCCGATGACCACATTTGGGTTGCTGACGAGGTTCAGGACCGGGTTCAGGTTTTCAATCGCGAAGGCGACCTGCTGACGTATATCGGCACCGGGCATGGAAATTTGCCCGGCCAGTTCAAAGCGCTCGTTGGCGTGGCCATTGACAAGAACAACCGCGTCTTCACCACCGAGCAGTATCCGGGCCGCTTGCAGATGTTCCGCTATGTCACCGACGCCGAAGCCGAAGCGGAAAAGAAGCGCCAGGAGGATGAACGGAAAAAGGCCGCCGATCGGCGGCGCGACGCCGCTGCTAGCGGGCCGCCTGCCGAAGCCCCTGCCCAGAAAGCCCCGGACGCGCCAGCCCAGAAGGACGCTACTCCTCCAAAGCCCCCTGGTTCTGGAAACTAGGTTCCGAGCGATGGGTTCGCCAAATTGCATGTTCTGCCCGCGGCACTAGGGCTCCTCTCCCTGTCTGCCCGCGGGCGCGTTGATTACTGCCGCGTGAACTGATGAAAAACGCAACACGCCAAACGATCATTACCAATGGGGGATTTCACCACTTGCGCTGTGGGAGAAAGCCCAAGGACTAGTGGGTTCCCCCCTCCCAGTCTAGGCGCCCTCTTTCTAGGTCACAAGAAAATCTTTATTAAACAATGACTTAGCGACATCGGCCGGGAATCCGGCATGGCCTTTCGTTACGGCAACCTTCGTGCACAAGCAGTTACGGAGGCTGAAGTGAAAACTACCGGTAAACAGGTCGACCTGGATCTTCAGCCTGATCGAGAATTCTGCAATCGAACCAGCAGTGGAAGTACCAGTGTTGCAACACTTCATAGGAGGCGTTATTCAATGAAAAAGTATCTTGCAGTGACCCTGATGATCCTGGCCGTCGCCGGCTTCGCCGCCGCACAGGCTGGGGGGCCGACAACAGACGTTCTCGGCGCTCACCTTAACTACGGTCGCGGTTGCGCGGCCTGTCACGCACCACACAGCGGCGCATGGGGCAACGGCGCCAACAAGTCCAAGGACGTTACTTCCGGTCTCTCCATTCTGTGGGGCCAGGACGTAGGCAATCTGTACGGCCAGACCATCACCACGGCCGGGAACCGCGTAGAAGTTCTGCCGACCAGCATGACCTCTACTGCTCCTGACGTGAACGGTCTGTTGACTTGCTTGAGCTGCCATGACGGCAACTGGGCAAAGGGCGCCATGATGCAGGACGCGGTCTATGAGACGCTGCCCTCCACCTACGGCACCTACAACACCATCCCGACCCTGCTCGGCAACGACGGCGACGGTGCTGGCCAGTACCTGGCCAACCACCCAGTCGGTCTGAACGCACTCGTGACCTGCGGTGGCCAGTACAACTGGGATTGCGTCGAGACCAACGGCACGATCGCGATGACCGGCACCAACTCGGCCGCTTTCGTGAAGAACTACGGCATGTTTGTCAGCCTCACCGCTTACAACAACGGCGCCGTGGTTACCTGCACGAGCTGCCACAACCAGCACTTGATGAACGTGGTTGTCGCCAGCGCCAAGAACTCCGGATTGACCCCGGGGCCGTACAAGACCATGTTCTTCGTCCGCGGGCCGTATAACCCCGCCGACACCAGCGCCACGAACAACCAGACGGCTCAGTTCTGCCGCGAGTGCCATGGTGGCGAGTCCAACGAAATGAACTATGGAACAGCGGTTACAACGTTCTAATCAGTTCGCACGCGGGGGAGGGGATAAACTCCCTTCCCCTTTTTTTTTGCAAACGAGGATGGCAGTAAGAACGAGGATGGCAACCATGAAATACAAACTCCCCTTCTGCGGATTTGTTCTGCTGGTCTTCGGCGCGGCCAGCGCGCAGGTAGCATCGCACGCCCCCACGTCGATCGCCAAAGCAACCGCTCCCAAGCCGCAGGCCAAAGCGCCAGCGCCGGTCGCGGTCGGCAAACCGGTGGTTCGTATCAACGGAAGAGTACTCACCGATACGGACCTGCTGCGCGAGGAATATTCGATTTTTCCCTATGCGCGCCAGCACAATGGCGCAATTCCACCCGAGCTGGAGCCGCAGGTTCGCAACGGCGCCATGAAGATGATCATCTTTGAGGAGCTGGTTTATCAGGAAGCGTTGCGCCGCAAGATGACAGTCCCGCCCGCCAGGCTGCAACGCGCCGAAGTGGATTTCCAGAAGCAGTTCGATACACCGGAAGAATTCAATGCCCTGCTCCAGAGCGAGTTTCACGGCTCACGGCAGTTGCTGCGGGACAAGATCCAGCGCTCCCTGCTGATTGAGGCATTCCTGAAGAACGAAGTGGAAACCAAAGGCGCCGTTTCCCCGGCCGAGGTGCGTGCTTACTACGACAAGAACCCGGCTCGCTTCAAAGTTGGGGAATCGTTCACCTTTCAGACCATTTCTTTCCTTCCTCCGAAGAATGCTACGCCGGAGCAGTTGAAAGAAGGGCACACGCGCGCTGAGGACGCACTGCGCCAGGCCAGAGCGACTAAGACCGTCGAGCAGTTTGGCTCGCTCGCCGAGAAACTCTCCGAAGACGACTACCGCGTAATGATGGGAGAACACAAGCCCATGACGCGCGACCAGCTCGCGCCCCAGGTGCTGAAGGCGCTGCTGGCCATGAAGCCGGGCGACATCAGCGATCTGATCCAGATGGACCAGGCCTACACCATCGTCCGGCTCAAGGAGCACACGCCGGCCGGAAAGATGAAATTCGCCGACGTGAAAGCCCAGATCCAAAAAGATCTGCAACAGAGCAAAACCAACCAGCTTCGGTCCGCGCTCGACCAGAAGCTGAAGCAGAACGCAAAGATCGAAGAGTTGTAGCGCGGGCATCCTGCCGATGTCAGGGGCGGCAGGGGTGAATTGAAATTAAGGATGGCTTGAAGTGGTGAAGTTTTTGCAAATTGCGTGGGTTGCGCTGGCCGCACTGGTGCTGGCTGCACCGGCAGCGGCCCAGCTCAAGCTCGGCGACTTCAGCACAGACCTGACCGGTAACATCTCCACCGGATACTCTGGCGACTACGGCAACCAGACCACTTCCAGCCACGGTTGGGATGTTGGAGGGGCCGGAACCTTATCCGGCTTCTTCTACAATCCCAATTTTGTATCGTTCAATGCTTCTCCGTTCTTGAATCAGTCGCGCTCCAATTCCGACTACCAGTCTATTTCCAATGCCAGCGGCGTCAATTTTTCCAGCAATATTTTCGGCGGCAGCCACTTTCCCGGCTCCATCAGCTATTCCAAGGCTTACAACAGCGAAGGGAACTACGCGGTCCCCGGAGTGGCCAACTTCACCACCCATGGCGATAGCCAGACGTTCGGCATCAACTGGAGCGAAAACCTTCCCAACGATCCCAGTCTCTCGGTAGGTTTCGCGATGGGTAGCGGCGACTATTCCGTGTACGGAACGAACTCTGACGGAAGTAACGCGTTTCATTCGTTGAACGTCCGTTCGGGATATACGATCGCGGGCTTCGGCTTGGGCGCCTACTATTCCAACGGCGCGGGCGATTCGCTGATTCCGGGAATCGTGAGCGGTGAGCCGTCGACGGAAGCAAAAAACAACAACAGTACGTTTGGCTTGAATGCGAATCACTTGCTCCCGGAGAGAGGTTCGGTCTCGGCCAATTTCAGCCGATCCAATTTCAGCAGCGAGTACCTGGGGTCCAACACTAGCGGAACGGTTGACACATTCAGCGCCAACGCCGGGGCGCAACCTAATGACAAGCTGCACCTCTCGACAAGCGTGAATTACTCTGACAATTTGAGTGGACAACTGATTCAGGGCATTGTATCCGCAGGTGGCGTGGTTACGGGGACGACGAACTCGAGCGACACTTCGCACTCGTGGGATTTTCTGGGCGAAGCCCTCTACTCGCCGTTGGCGCATTTTCAAACCACCGTGTTCGCCGAGCGGCGCATGCAGGAATACCAGGGAGGAAGTTACGGAGAAGATTCCTACGGCGCAAATGCCGTGTATGGGCATTTTCTTTGGGGCGGTAACTTCAATATCGGGGGCAGCATCGCCGACAACACCGCGGATGGCGGCGACACAAGCTATATCAGCTTCGGGACCAGCGCCAGTTACAACCGCCGAATTGGGGCGTGGGCTGTCGGCGGCTCCTTCAGCTATTCGGAAAATGCGCAAACACTGCTCATCAACTACACGACTTCGTTCTATAGCTACGGTGGCAATGTCCGGCGGCGCATCGGACATCTTAACGTCGGCGTCGGCGCCAGCGGCGGACGCACCGGCCTGACCGGCCAAACCGGGTCCCAGAACACCAACGAGAGTTTTAACGGCAATCTCGGCTACGGCCGCTACCTTACGGCAACTGCCAGCTACTCCAAAGCGAGCGGAAGCGCGCTTCTGACCGGCGCCGGCCTGGTGCAGGCGCCAACCCAGCCACTTCCCTCAGGCCTGATTGATCTGTTCGGCGGAAAGAGCTATTCGTTCGGGCTGAGCAGTTCTCCGGTGAAGAAGCTTACGATCGGAGCAGCCTTTGGCAGTTCGGATAGCAACATCTTGAGCCAATCGATCGCGTCCGCGAACAAGACCAACGTATTTAATGCGCTCTTCCAATACCAGCTCCGCAAGATCTATCTGACGGGCGGATATAGCCGTTTGGAGCAGGGCATTAGTAGCTCCGGCCTGCCACCTGAAGTGATATCCTCGTTCTACATTGGAGTATCACGGTGGTTCAACTTCTTCTAGGTGGAGCGCGGAGGCGAACGATCACCGCGGCCTTGGCTCTGGCTTGCGTCGCGCTCCTGCTCACCCCAATCTGGGCCTCGCGCAAATCGAAGGATCAGCAGGCCTTGCCCGCGCCGCCGGAGCTATTGCTTGATGGCGGGCGCAAGCTTGTCTGGGAGCGCAGCTTTGAATCGGAGAATGAAGTCAAACCGAACCGCGGCTTCTGGAACCGGCTGGTCGATGCAGTCATCGGCAAACCCGAGTTCCATACCCTGGTCCGGCCCTACAGTATCGCCGTCGACTCGCACGACCGGATCATCGTATCGGACCCCGGCGCCGCTGGCGTGCACATTTTCGATTTCCAGGGACAGAAGTACAAGTTCATCGAACGCAAGGACAAGAGCAAGGACCCGATGCTCACGCCGCAATGCGTCGCTGTCGATGCGCAAGACAACATCTATGTGACGGATTCGGAGTCCGGCAAGATATTCGTCTTCGAGCCCAGCGGAAAATATGCGCGCGCGATAGGCAGCCTGAAGGGCGGCGAGGGCTACTTCAAACGGCCCACGGGCATTGCGGTCGACTCCGCCGCGCAGCGCATCTACGTCACGGATACGCTGCGTGACCAGGTGTTCGTGCTCGACATGCAGGGCAGCGTGCTGCAGATAATCGGAAAACGCGGCACGGGTGACGGCGAATTCAATTTCCCCACCGAGTTGCGGCTCGATGGGCAGGACTTAATTGTCGTCGATGCCATGAATTTCCGGGTGCAAGTCCTGGACCGCTCCGGGACCTTCCGCTTCGCCGTTGGAAAGATCGGCGACAGCACCGGCGCCATGTTCAGGCCGAAGGCAGTCGGAGTCGATTCCGAGGGCGATCTCTACGTGGTGGATTCCATGTGGGGCGTGGTCCAGGCATTCAATCGCGAAGGCCAGTTGCTCTATTACTTCGGCAACCGTGGCACGAGCGCGGGAGAATTCCAATTGCCCACCGGGCTGTTCATTGACCACGACGACCACATCCTTGTGGCTGATTCGGCCAACCGCCGTATCCAGATATTTCACTTTTTTGGCTTGAAGAAACCGGCCAGGGACGGAATGTAGTGAGACTGAGAATATTGACCGTCAGCCTGGCCTTGCTGCTAACCGCGGGAACGGTGTTCGCCCAATTTTCAGGTGACGTGATAGGCGTCCACGATCTTGGCCCCGGCAGCAAGTCTCCCATCACCGGGGCCCGTCCCGATTTCTGCGCCTACTGCCACGCTCCGCACAACGGATCCTCCACTGGCCTCTGGAATCAAAAGCTCACCAAGCAAAACTACAACGTCTATACGAGCACCACCGAGAAGAACCGCGGCACGCAGCCCATGCTCGGCGACGACAGCAACGCTTGTCTAAGCTGCCACGACGGCACAGTCGCGGTTGGCTCAACCATCGCTTATGGCCAGGTAACTATGAAGGGGTCCATGTATGCGGCAGACGTGTTCGGCAGCAATATGCAACCGTCGCACCCGTTCAGCCTCATCCTGCCACTACAGGACAATATCGACCTGATCGCCACGCTGGTATCGAAGGGCCAGACCGGCGATCCTACCGGAGCGATCCACCTCGTCAACGGGAATATCGAGTGCACCTCGTGCCACGATCCGCACGTACAAGCCAAAGATCCGATCTCCTGGAATTTCCTCGTGAAGAACAGCACGAATGGTCAGATGTGCCTGGCCTGTCACGATCCCACGCGACAATTGAGCGGCCACGCCAACCCGCTCGCCGATTGGATCACCAGCGCCCATGCCTTGTCCGCCGACAAGATTTCCCCACAAGCCGGACTGGGAAGTTATACAACCGTGGCGACGACCGCCTGTATCGGGTGTCATACGCCTCACGATGCCAGTAGCACCTCTCGCATCCTACGCGGCCAGAATGAGCAGGATTGCATTGCCTGCCACAACGGGGGCTCCAACATCTCGCCGCCTGCTCCTAACGTCTTTTCCGAGTATGCTACGCCCAAGGTCGGCCATCCGTTCCCGACCTCTACCTATCCGCATGACGCGGCCGAGGCCATCCTGCTCAACAATAACCGTCATGCCACCTGCGTCGACTGCCACAACGCACACGGCTCAGCCCAGGTCGGGACGTTCCCTACTCCACCCGCCATCCGCATCTCCCAGCGAGATGTCGCCGGCATCAGCGCCGTCGATGGCATCAGCGTGGTTAATCCAGTGGTCTACCAGTATGAGAACTGCCTCCGTTGTCACGGAAGCAGCACGGGGAAACAGTTCAAACCAATCTACGGCTATGCCCCTGTTCGCGTAGTCGCCACAGGCGACCCTCTGAACGTGCTGGCGCAATTTGCGATAACGTCATCTTCAAGCCATCCTGTCACCCACACCACCAACACTTCCCTGCCGCAACCCAGCCTGCTTTCCAACATGCTGAACCTCGATGGCCTCACTCGCGGCCGGGTGATGGGTAACCAAATTTTCTGCACCGACTGCCACAACAGTGACGACAATCGCGAATTCGGTGGCACCGGCCCCAACGGCCCCCATGGCTCCAGGTGGACTCACATTCTCGAGCGCCGCTACGAGTTCAGCCAAGCTCCCGGCCCCGGGCAACTCGTCAACAATCTCTACCCCAATCCCGACCTCAGCGTGAATGGGCCGTACGGCATGTGCGCCAAATGCCACGATCTCGCCAACCAGATCATTAAGAACACCAGTTGGAACTACCACTCCATGCACATCAATGCCGGCTTTACCTGTTCCACCTGTCACACGGCCCATGGCATGGGAGGCAACAACCCGAACATCAGCGGCCAGCGCCTGGTCAATTTCGATGCAAATGTCGTGGGCCAGAACGGCGCCTTCCCTATCTCCTACAACCGAGCCGCCAATACCTGTGTGCTGGCCTGCCATGAGACGGCCCACAACCCCAACGGCGCTGTCGGGGCTGTCTCCAAGCGTCCAGTTCTGGGAGGCCCCATAAAGAAGTAGAGCGTGTTTCATAAATTGGCTTTGGGTAGGGGCACGGCCTCACAGCTTGCGGACGAACCCGCGATTCGTATCAGGGTGTGCCTTTAGGCATACCGCACGTCGCTGAAGATGGTTCCGGCTTCAGCCGCTGTTAGCTGCCGGAGACTTCGATTTGCGCTAGTTTTGGGTAGGGCAAGGGTTGAACCGTGGCGATTAGGCCTCGGGTAGGGCACGGCTTTAGCCGTGCCGATCAGGTCCCTTAAAAATGCGGGCTTTAGCCCCTGAGGGACGCGTTGCCCAAGCTGAATGCCATTTTCTGAAAGCCGTTGTGAAGCTAACGCCAACCGTCATGGCAGATAACTTACTCGCCGGGCCCGGAGCAGAACACTCGTGCGTCAGCCAGGAAAATTGTCCCGCTCCCCAGTGTGACCTCCCTGCCATGAACGAGCCGACGACTTCAGCGCAAAAGTGGTGGAGGATCAGTCCCGGCCTACGAGCGCCTTTAATGCGCGTCGTCCTATTTGGCCTGTCGAGCATTACCCTCTTCTACTCGCTCGGCGAGCAAGTTCTGAGAACTTGGGACGAGTCCATCTACGCCGAGGTCGCCAAGGAGATGCTAACCAGGCATTCCTTTTGGACACTCTCTTGGAATTTCCAAC
Organism: uncultured Acidobacteriaceae bacterium; assembly: GCA_963791085.1. Classification (GTDB taxonomy): domain Bacteria; phylum Acidobacteriota; class Terriglobia; order Terriglobales; family Acidobacteriaceae; genus Acidiflorens. Next base: position 275,962 of record CAWBQG010000003.1, read on the forward strand.
CGTGGGTCGATAAGCCCCCGCTGTTCATGTGGCTCACCGCAGTGCTATATCGCTTTTTCGGAGTCTCGGAAACATCGTCGCGCATGGTGGGAGTTCTATGCGGAGTGGCAACGATTTGGTTCACGTTTGAAATCGGTCGGCGTTTAATGGGCGATTGGGGCGGATTCGCCGCAGCATTCATCCTGCTCACGAACGGCTACTTCATTTACGCAAGTAGATTTGAAGCAATCAATGTGCCCTTCGCGTTCTGTTTCACGTTGGCAGCCTACGGCTATCTGCGAGTACTACAAGGTGGGTCACGATGGTGGTACGCCCTAGGCGCAGCCACGGGATTGGCGATCATGCTGAAGTCAGTTGCCGGACTAGCCATACCCATGTCGCTGGGTTTGGCGCTTCTGCTAGATCGCCGTTTCAGAACGATACGCACCCGTGAATTTCGAAATTCAGCTTTGCTCGCCTGTGCTATAGCCCTACCGTGGCATGTGTCGATGGTGATCGATCACGGTCGAGTTTTCCTGAATGCGTATCTAGCGAACCTGCTCGCGCGGATGAATGGATTGGACGCGCTTCCTAAACCGGCTTATTTCTATCTGTGGGTGTACTGGCATGATTTTGCGCCTTTCGCTCTCGTGGCACTTCTCGGTCTGTTGCTGCACTTTAAGGGACAGAGAAACTCCTCTATTGTCGTTTCAATCGTGTTGGTAGTAACAATAAGTTTCAGCCTGATCGGCTCTAAGCTGATGGCTTATGTCCTACCCGCGTTTCCCTTTATAGGTTTGCTGGCGGCAATGGCGATGCAAAGAATGAAAACTGTCAAGTATGCCATCGTTTGTGCAGTCATTATTTTCCCTCTGTACTGGTTTATGCAGCGAGACGTCGTCCAGCTTATATACAGCGGCACGTACCGGTATGCCGGATCTATCAATTCACGGAACGAACCCTTGATGCGCCTCCTAATTCAGGCTCGCCCCAGCGATCACGACCCATCTCCTACCCCTCTTGTCATCTGCATGGATGGTTTTCGATTTGAAAAACAACAAGCGATCTTCTATGGCGGGCGTCCTGTCATTGAAACGTTCCTGGTTGTTCCAATAAACGATACAGAGTCTCCCCTTGAACAGGTTGTAACCTCCCGCCCAATGTCGATCATCGTTTGGAACGATCTCTATCCAGAGCTAGCAAACTCCGCGAAGTATGATTTCAGAGTGATAGCCCAGAGTGGTCCGCTAACGCTAGGTCAGATTTCGCGGCCGTGATGGCATCTTTGTCGTAGCCAGCCGCCATGGTAGGCGATTTGCTCTCGAGTGTGCGGAGGCTACAGGAGGTGTCTATCTCTGATTTCGTTCGCTTTTCTCGCCTCAGGATAGCAGCGAAATACCCTACGGATTCGGCAGGTTGTTAGCTATCTTGATCTGTCGCATGAAATCGTCGGTTTTTTCAACTGTGTGCATTTGTTGCAGCTCGGCTCGGTGAAGCGGATCATCCTCCGCTAGCTCCTTTGCAGTTTCGCATTCAGCGATCGCTGCAAAGGGTTGGCCGCTCCTTGCAAGAAGCTCGCAGCGAGTCAAATGTGCATACGGACTCTTTGGTACCAGTGCAACCGCATCATTGGCGTACCCGAGGGCCACATCGAGTGGTTCCTCCCCAACGATGGCTGACCGCCATGCGCTCATGCCTGCTGCCGCTCTGGTATCGAAATCACCTTCGTACACTAACAAAGCGCTGCCCCCAATAGAGTCTTTGGGCGTAGCCGTCATAAACGGTGCCCCTGCCTCTTCCAGTTCCACTCGGGTGGCGGTAAGCAGCGTGCTGCTGACAATAACCGTACCGTGCAAGCGCGACGGTATCCGCCCCCCGAACCAATATCCGATTGGGTGGCAGTGCACGCCGTAAACACCCGGGTCCCAGTACCAGTCTGTCAACAACCAGCAGGAATCGGCCGGATGCCGTTCAAAGTAAGCTTTTGCTTCCGGATACGCCTGTCCGATATCGAGCCAAGGCTCGTACTTATACGCTCGCGACGGTCCGCCCCACAGGTCGCTGGCGTAGGAGAGATAATCGGGGTAAGCACGTAGTGATGACGCCGCGTGCAGCACAATTAGGCACGGCAGAGCGTGTTTGAACCAGCGCAAATGCTTAGCTAACTCCACGTATCCGGCCGCAACCGCAATCAGCAGAAACGGGAATATGGGCAAGAGATAGCGGACACTAACGTTGTCACTTGCGTGGATGCACGCCGCCAAATAGACTGCCAGGGGAGCCAGCACGAACAGACACTCGCGACGACGCTGCCGGAACGTGATCGTCAGGCCGAATGCAGCCGCCAAAATCATCGCCAGCATGGCCGGCGTATTTCGAATCAGAAAATTGAAAGGGGTAGAAAACCACGGCGCATGCGCATACACGTTGCCGGCAACAAAAGTGGCAAGACTTTGATTCGATATCGCCAACGCCCTGGCAAATCCCTCTAAGTAGGCCTGTGGCAATACGTGGTGCTCTTCTAGTTCGAACAGCACACGCTCGCTGGCGGAGGTAGGAGGTCGTGGTTCCTGGAGTTGGGGCGCTGCGCCATACTTAGCAAAACGCATCCCATAGCCCGCCCAGACAATACCGACCGCGAGAACGCAGATCAGGGTCATGGCCAGTAGGTTGTGAAGCGCTAGTTGCCATTTTGGCCGGTCGCTGCCTGGTTGAGTGAGCGCATCCGTAACCGCCAGCACACCGAGGATGGGCACAACGGCCACTCCCGAATGCTTCGCTAACAGCGTCAGGCCCGTAGCCAGACCGGTTAACAAAAGGAACGGGGCCGTACGATGCCCGACCCACAGATAAAAGCCCAATACCGCGAACAACAGCATGCATGCAACTGGCACGTCGGTCATGACCAAGGAGCCATAGGCGAGCACGTTGGGCTCGAAGATCAGCAGCAAACCTGACACGATCGCCGTGGTAAAACCGAACATCCGCCGCGCCGTGATCCAGACGAGCAAACAAAGGCCCACGGCAAAAGCGGAAACTGCCATGCGCGCGCGGGCCAACACCACGGGCCAGTCCTGCTTATACAACCAACTGAGTCCCGCAAACGCTTGCTGGGCCTCGGTACCCTTGAAGGGCGTGCAGCTTACCGCCAAGTTCATGGGAAGCAGCGGAGCCGCAGCGACGATCTTGGCCAGAGGCGGATGCTCGGGGCTGACCGTGAGATCGCCACACTTCAAGTAGCGATAGCCGGAATAAATGTGCGTACCTTCATCGCAGGTTTGCGAAAGCTGGCGACCAATGAGAAGCAACTGCCCCAACATGACAGTGCCAAACACGGCCGGGATCAGCCACTCCAACCTAGGATGTTTCCGCAGCGCACTGAGGATGTTGCCGATAACGCTCATTGGTACGCGCTCGTCATCCACGACACCTACAACGACTGCACTTTGGCCCTCTGCTGCCGCGGACATGGTCCATCCGGCCCTTCCTGCTGGCCTGGGTAGGTCCTACCTTGAGCGAAGCGGTTCCAGCCCTTGCTGCACATCCGCACATCCCTTCTGTTTAGCCGAGCGCCTCACTCTCGTCTGTAACGGAAATCACACCGGCAGGTGCGCGATATTCGACGAGGTTGGGATTTGCAAAAAAGCATACTTCCGGCGGGAATAGCCCCAGCCGCTTCTACCGCTAGTGGTCCCCGACCATGCCAGCCTAATCCGATTGGGCGCGCGGTATAAATTCCACAACCACAACTTCGTCGAACACTCCTAACTCTCGGATGTAGTACGTTCCTGAAGCGTTATCCGCGAGCCAGTCGAGAGTCTTCGATGAAGCCCCAGCCGCGACAGCCAGAAAACGTTCATGTCGTAGTCCTGCCTGCAGCAGGAATCTCGAAGCGACTCGAATCGCCTCGTCATTGAGCGCCCGTGGTAGCCCCACAACCGGCATGCTGAGTTGATAATAGCTGAGCGGTGCAAAAAGGCCGCTGTCTTTCACGGCTGCACCGACTGGCATGGACACCACGTCGGACTCGGGAAAATCGCTACAAATCAGCACGGGAGCGCCATCGGCAGAAGCGTTCTTTTCAACAAATTCCAGGGCGTATTTCCAGGTGTAGCCGTGGCGTTTGGAAAACGGAGAAGTGAAGGACGAGTAAGTGGCAGCTACAACCACGGCCAGGCAGAACAGCAATCGTAGAATGCGGGAATCAATTCGACTCACGAGCCAAGCCCAGCTGAGCGCGATTCCCGGAATTGCGACAAGCCGATAGCGGTAGGCAAAAACGTGAATCGGCGTTTCCACGCTCACGCCATAGAGGATCAGAATCGGGGTGAGGGCCAACGATGTGCAAAGCACGATACGCCAGCCCCCCCAACGGCTCTGCAGATCAAGTCGCCGGATCGCAGCGGCAACAAGGACGGCACCAGCGAAAGTACACGCCAACCACACTGGTGCTAGCGTCCAGGCTAAATCTGTCAGCGTCGGAGCTGCCTCGAAAACGTGGGTGCCCCGGGTGTGAAACATCACTTGCAAAACAGGAACGACCGGCAGGAACGCTAAAGTAAAGGCCGCGAAAGCAATGCCACCCTGCCGCACCAGGGCTTTGCGATCGGTAATCTTGAATGCGGCAAAACAAATAGCGAGGACTGGCAGGATGATAGTAAATATGAATTGGAAGTGACCAATGCTCGCTGCCAAGACCCCGAACAGGGCCGCCAGCCAGTTCGAATCGCTATGCCTTAAGCGGACGAGAGCAAGAATAGATGCGTTAATTATCAGGGCAGCAAACGCATAGGGCCGAACGTCAATGGCCGCAAAAATAACAATGGGATGAAGGCAAAAAACGACCGCGGCAATGATGGCCATATCTCGGCCGAAGAGTTCAAGCGCGGCAAGGTACAGCAAATAGGCCGCCGCAAGCATGGCGAGAATGGAAGGAACCCTAAGCGCAATCTCACTTGTTCCTATAACCTTAGCTGAGAGCCAGAGAATATACGGATAAACGGGGACGATCGGCCACCCCATGCGAGTCATTATGTGTGAGCAGCCCTCTTTAATCACAAAGTACGAGTGTGTCTCATCCAGCCAAAGTGGTGCGCGGATGGCAATGAACCAAAGAGAAATCGACACAGCAAGTGCGAGTCCGTAAATCGCAAACAACGACCGGTCCTGAATGAATTCCGCTCTCTCAGATCGTTCGATCTTGGTTTCTGAAATAGTTTCGGAAGTTCCCACCAAAGTACTCCCCATTGGGATGTTTGCGACAATTGAATCTTCCTAGCGCTTCACAAACAATGCCGCCAGCCGATCCTGATAAACCAGACTGAAGCGCGGATCCGATATCAGGAGATTGGCCAACGGCAATCCTCTCTCCAGCAGTACAACGCCCGCTTCGTTCAAATACGGATCGGAACCGTAGGATGGCGCGCCGTTTTCGCTCTCGTAAAAAAGGCGATCCAACTCGTCGCCGTAAAGGTCGTTGCGCCCATCAATGGCGACCGGATAATCCGGCATATACCAGGTAAGAAATCCGCCCCAATTGAGATTGTTGTAGAGCGGCCCAGGCGGCGGATTCCGGCGCAAGAAGTTTACAGCCTTTACCGGATACATGCTGCTGATAGCTGTATCGAGCCCGCTCTGGTTGAAATCCGTGTTACGGGCAAATAGCACCAGCGCCAGCGCCACGAAAGCCGCCAAGCCAACCCGTTCCGCCCAGCTTTCCTCGCGGTCGCACACGGCCTCGTCGGTGGGAAAGTCAGCCATAGTAGCCGCCGCGGGAATGCAGATGAACCAGGAGTCGCGCATCGTGCGGTAAGCGACCACGGTCGCGATGGTCAGCAACACCAATTTGAAGGGATCAATTTTCTTGCTGCGTCCGAGCGCAAAAAAGCCAGCGCCGGTCAGCAGAAGTTGCATGTAATGGCTGCCGGCGCGGAAGTTAATAGGCTGCAGTTCCCGAATGATCGTGTAAGGAACCTTGGCCTTCGAATATTCGAAAACCACCGGAAACAGATGATAGGAGTAAGGCCCGATGCAACTGGCAACGACGCACGTGCCGAAGATCGCCGCCAGCGTCGCGGCGGGCAACGTGGGCGCGAGGAGAATATCGGGTGCGATTCGCCAATGAGCGACCAGTCGCTGGGCAATGTTCACGCCTGCAAAGAGGCCAACCAAGAACAGTCCATAGATGAACTGAATGTGGAGATTCGCCCACACGACAAACAAGAGAGGCAGCCAGTAGAGAAGTTGCACGCGGCCGGTGCGGTTGGCTTCCAAGAGGAGTGTCAGCACCACGGTGAACAACGTCATCGAGAAGAAGACAGGCCGCGGCATAAGGTTGTAGAGAAATGCTGAGCCGGTAGCCGCAGCAAGTAGGCAGGACCACCAAAAGCGACCCGAAAGACGTAGCGCCATCCAGAAGATGCTGTAAGCGACTGCCAGAGTAAGCAGCACACCGAAGATGCCAATCCCGACCAGGCCGAACCAGCGATAGGCAAATGAGAGCAGCACCTCGTAGCCCCAGCTGTAGGCAACCCAAGGGCGATTGGCGGCGGTCCGAGACAAAATACCGGTGTGGGGAACAGCGAAGTGCTGAACGATCCAGTCACCGACCTTCAGGTGCCACCAGACATCGAGGTCGAGCACGCAGAATTTCAGTTCCAGCGAGCGGCCGGCAACAATCGAGAGCAGCACGGCCAGCGCCAGTAGCTGCACTACACGGCGCTGGAAGAGTCCGCGAACTTCGTCGACCAAACTCAAGTTGCAATTTCCCTCGAAGAAGACAACATAGCACACGGGAGCGCGGGTCTTCGGTGCTGAAAATCACCTATACTGCAACTGCTCGCCGAAAGCCCCACTGGCGGTCGCCCCATCAGCGCTCTGAAAAACGGTAAACTGATCCAGCTTATGCCTGAACGAACCGCAATCATCATTGGCGCTGGACCGGCTGGGCTGACGGCAGCGTACGAACTCGTGACGCGCGCCGGGATCCGGCCGATCGTGCTCGAACGCAGCGAGTACATGGGCGGTATCTCGCGCACCATTCGCTACAAGGGCAACCGGATGGACCTGGGCGGCCACCGTTTTTTTTCGAAGAGCGACCGGGTGATGAACTGGTGGCTGGCGCAAATACCGCTGGAAAAGGACGACGAAGCGGAACGATTCGATTTGCGAATGCTGACACGCTCGCGCAAGTCGCGGATTTATTTTCTCCGGCAGTTTTTCAATTATCCGGTGCAACTGACGGCGGATACGTTGCGTAAACTGGGCCTGCGCCGGACGCTACGCATCGGCTTCAGCTACGTTTACCGGACGCTTTTCCCGATCAGGCCCGTCGGGAATCTGGAAGAATTTTTCATCAACCGTTTCGGGCAGGAACTGTATCTGACATTTTTCAAGTCGTACACGGAAAAAGTGTGGGGGGTGCCCTGCGACCGCATAAGCGCGGAGTGGGGGGCACAGCGCATCAAGGGGCTGTCGATTCGAAAGGCGCTAGCGCATTTTGTAAAGCAGGCGGTGAGCAGCGGCAACTCCGAGATTGCTCAGAAAGGGATGGAGACGTCTCTGATTGAACGCTTTCTCTACCCGAAGTTCGGCCCCGGGCAGATGTGGGAGGAAGTAGCGCGCAAGGTTGTGGCGGCCGGCGGGGAGATCGTCACGGGAATTGAAGTGGACAAGGTGGAAACGCGCGATGGGCGTGTGGTCGCGGTAACGGGTAAAACGACCAACATTGCAGAGCGGCGTTTTGAGGGCGATTATTTCTTTTCGACGACTTCGGTGCAGGAACTGGCCCGCGCGATGGGACAGGCAATACCCTCGGAGGTGAACGAGATTGCCGATGGGCTGCAATACCGCGACTTTATTACCGTGGGCTTGCTCCTGAAGAAGCTGAAGATCCGCGAACCCGACGACCTTGCGAGCAAACTGATCAGCGACAACTGGATTTACATTCAGGAGCCGGATGTGCTCGTTGGGAGGTTGCAGGTATTCAATAACTGGAGTCCTTACCTGGTGGGCGATCGGTCGAAGATATGGATTGGAGCGGAGTACTTTTGTTGCGTGGGCGATGACCTGTGGAGCAAAGGGGATGAAGAAATGGCGCGGCTGGCAGCCGAGGAACTCGACAAGATCGGCATTATCGACAAAAACGATCTACTGGACTCGACAGTGGCACGCATGCCGAAAACCTACCCTGCATATTTCGGCGCATATGAACGCTTTGATGAAGTACGGAAATGCATGGACGGTTTTGAGAATATGTTTCTAATTGGCCGCAACGGCATGCACAAGTACAACAACCAGGACCATTCCATGCTAACGGCGATGACCGCAGTGGACAACATCATCGCGGGCATCACGGACAAGAGCAACATCTGGGCGGTCAATACGGAAGAAGAGTACCATGAGGCGAAGCAGAACACTTCTCAAGCGGTCCAAAAAAAAAAGCCTGAACCGCCGGAGACGTAGATTCTCGATGTTGCGGTTTCGGCGCAGGCGAAACTTACGCCCTAGCGCGAAAACCGGTGCGCTGTGAGGTAGAGGTTCTTCGCTGCGGTGAGCTTCGCATTCCCTAAGCTCAATCCTTGTTCAGCATCAAGAGATTACAGGGATGTCAACAATGCCCAACCCCTTCCGCGTTCCTTAACGATCGTAGCTCAATGATCATCACTGCACCGTCAAGCTCGCGGTCGCGATAGTCACCGGGTTCGGTTGTGCCGCCGACGTTCCTTGAATCTTGATCGTATAGGTCACCGGCGCCGTTGTGGTCGATGTGCTTCCTCCGCAGGCGACCAGCCCAAGCAAACCGATGCCCGCGAGCGCCAGCCACAACCAGCGCCGGTTACGTTTTCCACCCAGCAATAAGATTCCGGCCAGTGGAATAAAAGCCACATACAGTTGCGGCGCGATGCCCGGCCGGCCACTCTTAAGCAACGACGCAGAAGTGGACGGAACGATTACCGCCAGCGAGAATGGGACAGCGCTTCCGCCCGGAGTAATCGTCGGCGGCGTAAAAGTACAGGTCGCGCCCGATGGCAACGAGCTCTGCAAACACGAAAGTGTGATGGGCTGGTTAGCAATTCCCGTGTTTGCGTTCAGCGAAAGTGAATAATTCGCTGTTCCTCCCGGAGAAACAGTTTGGGGCGCAGGCTGATTTGCCGTGGGCGCGGTGACGATCGTCACAGACTCCGTGCCAATCGCAGTTGCGTCCGCTTGCGAAACTGCTTCGATAGTCACGTTTGCATTGGAGGGCACGTTGGCGGGTCCGGTGAAGTTGCCGGACGTGTCGATGGTTCCGTAGATGCTGTCGCCGCCCTGCGCTCCCTCCACATACCATGTCACCGCTGTGTTCGACGTTCCTGTCACGGTTGCGATGAATGGTTGCGTGGAGCATGGTTGCGTGGAACACGTGTAAACCTGCGTTATGGGCGGATTGGTGCTCACGGTAACAGTCACAGTCGTGCTGGGATTGGCGATGGTCGCCTGGGCCGATCCCGATACTGTGTTATCGGCTTGCGAGGTTGCAGCGATCGTGACCGTAGATGAACTTGGGACATTCGCTGGCGACTGGAACAAACCGGTAGTCGAGATCGTCCCCACCGTCGAGTTGCCACCCACTATCCCGTTTACACTCCAGCTCACATTCGTGTTGCTGGTTCCCGTTACTGTCGCCGTGAACTGTTGCAACGCGTTAATCACCACGGTGGCACTACTCGGCGCGACCGTGACCGTAATCGGGGGCGGCGTCAGTTCGCGGATACGAGAGTTTTCCGTATCGGCAATGAAGAGGTTACCCGACGCGGTCACGGCCGCACTTTGCGGCTCGTCGAGCGTGGCACTGGTGGCAGATCCTTCATCGCCGGAAAAGCCGGGAGTACCGTTGCCAGCAATAGTCTGAATCACTGTGGCCGCCGCAACTACCTCGCGGATTGCCCCATTGTCGGAGTCTGCTATGAAAATGTCGTTTGACGAGTCGACGAACACACCCCAGGGTTCATCGAGCAGAGCGGGCGCCGGCGATGTGGCAGTCGGCGGTTCACCATCGCCAGAGTAGCCGCGCTGGCCGAGGTTTCCGGCTACGGTAAGAATGTCGCCGCCCGGAATCATAGTTCCGGCAATCGTGACCGTCTGCGTTCCGGGATTAACCACGCGGATGACCTCGTCATCCGTGTCCGCGATATAGATGTTTCCCGCCGAATCGAGAGCAATGCCATTGGGGAAGTTGAGGTACGCGGCGTTGGCCGGGCCACCGTCGCCGCATCCGCTGCTGGTGTCCGTACACGCGGTAGGCGGCGTACCGGCCACCGTTTCAATGTCGCCAGCCGGAATTGAAACAGCTCCGATAACCAGCGCTGAGGTGCCGGTGTTGACGATGCGAATGGCAGAGTTTCCTGTATCGGCGATGTAGATGTTGCCAGAGCTGTCGAGGACGACGGCACTGGGATTGTCAAGCTCCGCGCCGGTGGCCGGGTTGCCATCGCCGGAAAACCCCGCGCTGCCCAGTGTGCCGGCCACGGTTGCGATACTATACGCTGGGATGCTAACTCCCGCGATCGTAGCGGCCGAGCTGCTGGTGTTTACTACGCGGATGGCGGAATTCTCCGCTAGCGGCAGCCCGGTATCGGCGATATAAATGTTGCCGGAACCGTCGACGAACACGCCCTCCGGGAAGTTGAGCTGGGCACTGGTCGCGAGGCCGCCGTCGCCGCACCCGCCGGGCGCGGGAGCTATGCAAGCCATGCCGTTGCCGGCAACGGTTTCGATGTAACCGGGCTGGATCGTCACATTGTTAATCGTTACGGCCGAGCTTCCGGTGTTGAGGACGCGAATCGCCGAGTTGTAGGTGTCCGCGATGTAGACATTCCCGGAAGCATCGACAAACGTGCCACCAGGGAAGCCGAGTTGTGCGCTGGTGGCAACACCACCGTCGCCGGAATATGTCAGCGTGTCGTTCCCGGCGAACGGCTCTATGTTGCTGCTCGCCGCTACGACTTCGCGAACCGCAAAATCGTCTGTATCCGCGATGAAAATGTCGTCGGAACCATCAACGGTTACGCCGGCAGGATAGTCCAGATAGGCGCCGGTTGCGGTTGCGCCGCTGCCGTTGCCGCAGGCTGTGGCGGGCGGGGAATAACTGGCGCAGGCGGTGCCGAGCGTGCCCGCCACGGTGGAAATGGTGCCCCCGGCAACGACTTTGCGGATGCCAAAGTTAGCGGTATCGGCGATAAAGATGTTCCCCGTTCCATCCACCGATACGCCGAAAGGTAGACACAAGTACGCGCTGGTGGCGGCACCGGTATCGCCGCTAGATTGGCAGGCGTTGCCTTCGCTTGAGTTGTAGTAAGTGCCGGCGACGGCTTGAATGCCGCCCGCAGGGACTGTGGTGTTGGCGATCGTGACTGGCTGGGTTGAGGGATTGACGACGCGGACCACGGAGTCAAACGTATCGGCGATATAAATGTCTCCCTGGGCGTCGACCGATACGCCGTAAGGCGCAGTAAGCTGGGCGCTTGTGGCGGCAAAACCGTCGCCGCATGGATAAACAGTGCAAATAGTGTCTGGCGTGCCGACGATGGTTTGAATCGTGTTGGGTTGAATGGTCACAGTTCCGATGATGAGAGCGGCGCTGCCGGTGTTGACCACGCGGATTACTGAGTTGTCGGTATCGGAAATATAGATGTTTCCCTGGCTGTCGAGGAAGACGCTGCCGGGATCGTCGAGTTGGGCGCTGGTGGGTGGGCCACCATCGCCAGAGTAGCCCGATCCTAGTTGCAGACTGCCCGCGACGGTTTGAATGTTGCCGGTGCTAGCCACCACCTCGCGAACTACCGAATTGAGTGTGTCGGCGATGAAAATGTTGCCCGAGCCGTCCACGAAAACACTCTCTGGCTGATTGAGCGCGGCGCTCGTAGCTGGGCCTCCATCGCCGCATCCTGATGTTGGCTCGGCGCACTTGGTGCCGTTGCCGGCCACCACTGTGACATTGCCGCTCGTTGACACCTCGAGGATTTGACTCGTGTTGTAGGAATCCGCAACGTAGACGTTCCCTTGAGAGTCGAGCGCAACCCCGGCGGGGTTTCCGAGGCTCGACTGGGCTGCACGCAAGCCGTTCGGGCCGCCGCCCGCGATCGTGTTTATCGAATACTGGCCGAACAAAAGCTGCGGCGCACAAACAACTAGCGCCAGCACCATGAAAATGGAAGTAAACCGATGGAGAGAGTTCGTGGTCCATGTGCGCTGATTCAGTCTGACTTCATTCAGTGAAAGGTTGTTCAGTGTGTGCATGTCAGTTTGCCTTTCCGCCGGAGATCCGATCCAACCGAATCGACTCTGTAGCTGTGCGGCCACTGGCTGTTTGCACTTCGAGGAGCACGCGCGGGGCCCCTCCGTGACTCCATGATCTGTATTCCGAGCAAGGAACGGTAAATTCCTGCGTAGTCGAGGCGGAAGCGCCGCCGGAAACAACGAGAGAAACGGGCTTCGTTGCCCCTTTGTCGGCGCGAGGAGGGTCCCAAAGCGTAAGCCGCTGAATGCGCAGAGCCCGCTGTGTGTGGTTCGCGAAGTGGAGTTGTAGGCGGACGCGGGTTTGGGGACCCCGCGCGGTCTTAGCAATCACCTGGTAGGAGCCGGAAAGCTCGGGCGCAGCAGAGGTTCTCGCAAATCCGCTGGCGAACAAAAGAAGCGTAAAGGAGAACAGGCCGATGGAGTCGCGAAGAGTTTTGCAGTTCATAGGGTTGACCATCCTCATATATGCTCACTGCTGGCTGAACCGGGTTGCCGAAGCGGGCCGGCAAAGCGGCGTTGGGGTCTCTCTTTCCGATACATTATGCGCGCAGCATGGGGCCAACCGCATCTGCTGTCACTGAAGATTGTGACGTACATCACACCGCGGCTTGCCAAGAGCCAGAAGACTATTAACAGACGGAATTCCCGATGCATGTCGCAAGATTGCTGAGATCGATCGCGGTGATTGGCTTGGTAGTTGCGACGCTGGTTCTCTATCGTCCGCACTACAGCCCGAAATCGGAAGTGAAGTTACGGGGCTACGAATTGTTCGCCGTGGCCGAATCACTGGTGCAGCATCACAGCTTCGCCGATCCATTTGATCCGTTGCCAACCGGCCCCACTGCTCACGTCGGACCGCTGTATCCGGCATACCTGGCATTGGTTCTCACGGTTTTTGGACGCGGATCTACCGCGGTGGGCTTTCTGTTGTGGTGTGCAACCCTGATGCTCGCCCTGCAACTGGCGATGCTGCCGGCATTGACCAGGCAGTTACATTTGGGCTTCTGGACGGGGGTGTTGGCAGGCGTGGCTTGGCTGGCAGCTCTGATACCGCCGGCGGCATTTACGGAGGTGACTTTCACCAGTTTTCTGGTAATTGCCGCCTCGTTCCTCATGGCAAAGTCTTTTGCGGGGCAACTGTCAAAAAGCCAGCTCTTCATCTGGGCAGTAGTGTGGGCGGCATTGTTCCTGATGCAACCAGTGACGGTTGTGGTTTTGGTCTTTTGTGTGGTGCTGCTGCATCTCCGATCCTGTACAACGATGCGTCAAAAGCTTGCGCTTGCGTTGTTGCCCATGTTGCTCGTGACGCCGTGGATTGCCAGAAATTTTCTCGTATTTCATAAACTTTTCTTCGTCCGCGACAATCTCGGAATGGAGATGGCAGTTTCAAACCGTTCCTGTGCCACTGCATTGTTTGACATTAATGACTCCGATGGCTGCTTTGCTTCTTCGCATCCCAACGAGAATCTCCTGGAGGCGTTCAAGGTGCGTGATATGGGCGAGATCGAATACAACCGGCTCCGCATGCAAGAGGCGATCGAGTGGATTCGGGCGCATCCGGGGACGTTTACACGGCTCTCTGCAGAGCGGTTCGAAGCATTTTGGTTTCCGCCGGTATCGGTGCGCCCTGGCAACGGTGTGATTTTGCGGCCCTGGGTGCTCGACTGCTTCACGCTGCTCTCGATTCCCGGCTTGTTCATTATGTGGAAAAACGCCCGGCCCAGCATCTACGTGGCCGGAGTTTGGCTGGCGTTCTTTCCGCTGACGTACTACTTCTTTCAGTTTTTAATGCGGTACCGTTATCCGATTCTGTGGGCAACGTTCGTCCCGGGGAGTTATTTTATCGTCGAGCTGGTTTTGGGGATTGCCGGGAAGGAACGGATGGCGAGCAACGGTGATGCGTCCACTAGTGTATCCGGGGATCCTGCTCCATAAGGGAGATAGAGCCCGGAATCCTCAGGGTGTCGGACGACCGGTGAGGGCAGCGGCTTGCTGAGTGGCCCGCAGAGCATCGGTGGCTCGGCCCTGTTGTGTATAAAGTTCCGCCACTTGGCTCCAATAGGTCGGGTTCTGCGGAGCGAGGCGGATCGCATTTTCCTCAAACGTAGTTGCGCGGCTTACATCGCCAAGCATGCTAAAAGCGACTGCACGGCCGTTGCATACCGTTGCCAACGCCGCGTTGCCATCAGCGCTTCCCGACGAGATTCCTGACTCCGCTCGGTCAAATGCTTGCAAAGCATCTTTAGGGTGTCCGGCGTCCAATTGGGTGTAGCCGAGCACAATAAGAATTGCAGGTGGATTGGGGGAAATTGGTACGAGCCGCTGAAGAGCACCGATGGCTTCTGGAAAGCGACGCTGGCTGCGGTAAAGATCCGCAAGCTCGGACCAGGTCGAAACATTGACTTTCAGCGCGGCAGATTGCAGCAGACTCTGCTCGGCTTCGCGGGGATGACCGGTCAGCAACATAGCCCGGGCCCGGAGGTACCAGACCGGTGCGCTGTCGCTGAAAATCGACAATGCCTTTGTGCTGGCATCGGCAGCCTCACGGTTGCGCCCGAGCGTCAGAAGCAAGGCGGCGGCATTAGCCGAGCGATTGAATTCCTCTCCTGAGTTGCGGAATTGAGCCGCAGCCGGTAGCGGCGCCGTTGCGCAATTCACCGGATAGCGTTGGATCAGTGCCTCCGTCTCAGGCTGCAGCCGCACGAAAACCGCCGACACTTCATCAAGGTAAACGGGACGCCAGTTTTCGCTGGCGCAGTATCGCGGAAATACGTCTCCCACAAACTTCAATCCCTCGTAGCGCGCCAGCGAAAACACTACTGTGTTGATGCCGTATCGATCCGCCTCGTGCTGCCACTCGGGAGAATTGGGCGGAGACTCTAATATCTGTTGCAGATGGCTGAATAAGTCCGGCCCGAAAGGAATGGCGCGCCCATCAATATAATCGCGATATTTCTCGCCCAGTTTCCAAAGAACGAATCCGCCGTTTTCGTACCCGTTGAACACCTGGGGAGGCAAGCCTTCGCTTTCGACGAAAGACAAAGCGCGCTCGGGGAACCACCACGAGAGACCCGCGCCGAAGGAAGAAATTTCATTTCCATTGAAGTAATAACGATTGCTGACAAGATCGGCGGAACGGAGGCCGGCAAGCAAAACAAGCGCGGCGGCCGCGGCGCCCGCCATGATGGAAGTCAGGCGCTTGTCTTTGTCTTTTTTGTCAATCCATGAACGCGCAGTCGCCAGCGCTGGAGATAAGACCTCGCCGCCAACCAAGACGACGACGCATGCCAGGAGGGCGAAGAAGCGGACATGTCGCATCGCCATCCATACGGTGCCGGCGAGCAATACGGCGGCCGGCCAGCGCCGGTGGAATATCGCGACGATGGCCGCAACTACAGCAGCCAACAGTAGCCACTCGCCCGAGCTTGCCGGATCGTGAATGGACAGAGCTTGTTCGAGGGTTGCCGAGGTGAAAGAAATTTTGGCCCACTCGGTGATGCTCTGGGCGTGGACGGACATTGCGGCTTCCTGCCGCAAGAGCGCATGGTAAATGCCCCAGCCCCAGGGATTCGCCAGGGTTGCGAGCAAGGTTGCCGCCAGCCACGGAAGCGCAGTCTTGAGAATCTGCGCGGCGGCTTGCCTCTGCTGCGCGTCGAGCAGGCGGACTGCTTCAAGCGCCGCGTACGCGCACCCCAGCGCCAAACCGGCAACAAAGCCCAGGTGCAGATTGACCCAAGCGATCATCAACAACGGCAGCAGCCAGAGTCGGGCGGAGCCGGATTCGTACTGCTGCCACAGGATGCTCAAGAATGCCGCAAAGATGACAGCGGTGAACATGTCAGCCCGTGGAGACGTACGGGCAGCGATGGCCGGAACGGCGATGACGGAGAGCGCCGCGGTGACAACCGAACCGCGCCGTAGCAAGAAAACGATTGTGCCAACACATGCGAGCGCACCCAGCCAGGAGATCAGGCTGTATCCGCCAACCAAATAAGCGATGTAGAAGACAAGCCCCGACCCGACGGGATAGATCCACGGTTGCCCCTGCGCGGTGTAGGAAAATACATCGGTGGAAAAGACGCTGTGATGTTGGACGACCCAACGCCCCGTCGCCATCTGCCAGAAGACGTCAAAGTCGCTGACGGTCCGCAGACCGGCGATCATCGCATAGATAAGCGCGACGGTCGCGAGGAGAATGAACCAGGACCTTGCCCGAAGCCGTCCGCCCAAGGACAGTGGCTCCCTTTGCTCACCCGTCTCGATATGTGGGGCCGAAACAATCACTCGGCACGAACCTCGGCTATTTCCTCGGCAACCGACTATCCGTAATAGCGAAAGTTAGCCCAAAACTCCGGCCAACTCTGGCGCAAGCCTCGACAAACATAAATATCCGGATGTGCAACCGTCTCCTCGTTTGCGATTCCGTAACGGTTCCAGATATGTCCTGCCAATTGGCAGTCGCTGAAGTGGCGTTCAAGAAAAGGCCTCGAAATCCCAACGACGATCAGTATCTCTGGCGGCGGGTCGCCGTATCCGCGCTGCCAAAACGAGTTCATCCCGCTGATCGCACGCGGCAAGCCATCGCTCGGACCGTAAAGGTTGACGGCTCCCGCTTCTCCGTAATTCCCCGCCAGAATGCCCGCGCGTGCGCGGTCTTCTGAAGGCAGTGAATCGCGAACCCTGACGATCGTCTGCACCAACTCCTGCCAACCGACCTCTTCGCGAAAGTTGCCCTGCATTTTGAAGACACGCGTGGCCCAGGGTGAATCAACGGGCGCGATCGGCAAGAAGAAAGCAACCGCGAGACCGACATCGGCTGCGAGGGCAATCCAGACCACAGCGGTAACCACCTTGGCCCACGCCTCGCTCATCGACTGCAGCCATCGCTCGCCCCATACGCTGCCGGCCGCATAGAGCATGGGATAAGCGGGCGTCAGATAATAGTCGCGCCCCTTGGCGATCAGGAACAACAGCAGCGGGACAATGTACATATAGCCGAGCATGCGGAACTTGCGGCCGTCCCGCGAGAACAGGCAGAAGCACAAGCCCGCAATCCAAAGCGGAGCGGCCAGCAGCGTCATATTGATCTGACCCAGCAGAAATCCCTGCGCCCGCCCAATACCTACATCGCGCTCGTGGATCTCGCGCAGAAAATCGAGCGAGACAAAGTGATTTAGCGCCTGCCATACCAAATTTGGCAGAAAGATCAAAGCTGACAAGCCGACACCCAGCCACAGCCACTTACTCCCGAGATAGCGGCGAGCGTCGGTGAGGAGCACACCCAACACAATGCCGATGACGAAAAAGCCGATCGTGTATTTCGTCATCATGCCCAGGCCGATGCTGGCTCCAATCGCGAGCCACCAACGGGCATCTCCGGTGGCGAGCAATCGAACGACAAAATAGGCGGCGAGCACCCAGCACAGATAGTCAAACGCGACATACTGCATCAAAGTTCCGCCTGCCAGGCAAACTGGCAGCGCGGCCGCCGCTGCCACCAACTGTCCTGCGCGCCGCGCACCCAGTTCCCGCGCCATGAGCCCCGTAAGCACGACCGCGATGGATTCCGCGACAGCAGGGAAAAAACGGAATCCAGTCAGGGAAGTCCCAAACAGAATCAATGACAGGCGTCCAAAGAAAGGAGTGATCGGCGGGTAGGCAACGAAACCCCAGGCGAGGTGGCGGGAATCATCGAGCGCAGCCAATTCGTCACGATGAAATCCGTATTGATGGCCGGTTAACAGATGGACTACAACGGTTGCCACGGCCACATAGGCCAAAAGCGCGACATCGCTCGACCAGCGCGAAGACGCGTCACCCATACTTGCGCGACGTTCGGCGCTTTGGGGTGTAGCGGTGGCGTGCAGTGCCATGCCCTGATGTTAGCCGAAACCGCTGTCAGTGGCGATTAGCCGAGGCAGACATTGACGCGAACAGGAATTGAAGGGAGAATAGCAACCGTTGTTGGGGACAAAAGGCAAATTTCGCGTTCTGGTTTCCCTTCTGCCGTTTCTGCTGGTTGCTGCCCTCGCAGAAGGTCAAAGTTCGCAGCCCGAAATCCAGACTGAACCGCTGAACGCCAGCGACATCATGGCCCGGGTGGCGGCTAACCAGGATCGCTGCGAGGCGCTGCGGAAGGAATACGTCTACAAACAACACATCCACATCGCAACCCACAAGCCTAAGAACAGAATGATGCGCGAAGAGACCGCCGATTACGACGTGGTTCCGCTGCCGGACGGGCCCCAGAAGCAGCTCAAATCGCTTACTGGGCGCTATTGGAATAAAGATAAGTACGTGGAATTTAAAGGCGAGCCTGCGGAAGCCGGCGGCACGGATGCGGATGTGATTGGCAGCCTGCGCAACCACGAGGCTTTGCCCGAGGCCGGGAGAACAGATTCGGATTTGATCCGCAATTTGCGCAACCACCTGTTAAACGACAATTCCAAGGACGGTTTGGCGCGCAACCTCTTTCCGCTCACGTCCGAAGAGCAGAAGGGCTATGAGTTCAAACTTCTTGGGCAGGAGGTTGAGGCCGGGCGAAACGTGTACCACATCGCCTTCGCCCCTAAGGACGACGCGGAACCGACGTGGGCGGGCGAAGCGTTTATCGATGCCGCAGAATTCCAGCCCGTAAGAGTGTTCACCAAAATGTCGCGGCGCCTCCCCTTCTTGGTGCGGACGATGTGGTTCGATCTGCCTGGAATCGGGTTCAACGTGGTCTACGAGAGGCTGGAGGACGGAGTGTGGTTCCCTTCGAGCTTCGGGACGGAGTTCCGGCTGCACGTGGGGCCCATGCTCTTCTTCAATCGGGATATTGCGATTTCGCTGAAGAATTCGGAGTTTGAACATAAACGTGAGGGAATCAAGTGAGTTTTGTTCCTACCGAAGTGCCCGGGTCTGTCCTCATCGGCCTCTCGAGCGGTTGGCCGGTACCACGAGCATGACGATCATGAGTTCGGCAAGCAGCATCTCTCAACTCCCGTTCGGAGTAGCAAGCTGGTACCTGGCTGTCCCGTTGCAGGCTAGCGATTTGCCGGCCGGGGAAAGTGTGCTGTGCGCCATCCGGCAATCTCATTGTCGGCCTGGGCGAGTTGCGCGGGAGTGAGCAAGTTTCGGAGGTCTTGCGCAGCCGCCGTCGCGTCCTGCTTTAGCACGTCCTGCGCAAGAACTAACCATTTGTAGGCGGAGACTAGTCTGTCCGTGTTGCTGCGGTCGGTGGCGAGCAATAATCCGAGGCGGTATTGCGCCTGGGCTAAGCCATAATTCGCAGCCGGTTCGTAATACTTCACCGCAGCAGCTGCATCGACCGGCCCGCCTTCTCCCTTCTCGAGCATTTCCCCGAAAAGCAATTGTGCGTACGGGTGTCCCCGGTTGGCCGCCGGTGTCAGCCAGCGCCGCGCCTCTTCCATATTTTGAGGAACGCCGTGGGCAAACAGATAGCACGCTCCTAACCCAAATTGGCCACCGGGATAATTCTGATCGGCCGCCTTTCGGTACCAATTGAAAGCTTGGGAGTAATCCAACCGGCCGAGCTTTTGATCTGCGAAGATATCGCCCAATTCCACTTGGGCGGTTGCATCGCCCAGATCGGCGGCTCGCTTGAACCAGGCGATGGCCGCATCGACGTTTCCGCCATGCGTGGTCTGCAGGTACCACCGCGCCAATTCGAGCATCGCCGGAACTAAACCCTGGTCGGCGGCCTTGGTGAGCCAGAAGACGGCTTGGGTATCGTCCTGTGGAAACACGTCGCCGCGGTGGTACAAAGCAGCGACATTCAACTGAGCCGTTGCATCACCTGCCTCGGCAGCGCTGCGAAACCACTTCGCCGCTTTCGCGGAATCCTTTTCGACACCATCGCCGGTCGCATACATCAGGGCGAGGTTGGTTGCCGCATCGCGTGATCCGTGTTCCGCCGCCTTGGTGTACCAGTAAACCGCCTGCGCTTTGTTGGCAGGCATTCCGAAGCCGGACTGGCAAAAGATCCCCAAAGCCTCCTCTGCCCCAACGAAGCCGCGATTTGCGGCGCGCCGCAGCAGGGAAAGTGCTTCTTCATCGTTCACCTTCAGCAGCGTGCCCGCGTGGTAAGCGAGTGCAAGCATGGTCTGAGATTTCGGGTCACCTGCTCCCGCCTTGGCTTCGAGCGGCTCCAGGTCGGCTACGTTTAGAGATCGGGCCTCGTCGAGAAGCGCGTAGGCGCGGAGTTGCATGGGCGCCGTCCCGGCTATTCGGGGAGATACCAGCATCGGTGGTGGGGCCGTGAGTTTGGCGATTTCTAGATCAGGCTTGGGACCCGATCGCGGCACGCCGGAGGTGATAGGCATTACCTCGGCGAGCTTCGGCGATGCTCGGTCCGATCCGATAGCAGGCGACGGTATGCCTGGCATGGGAGGCACCGCCTCCGCGGCTTTTGCCGCCACCTCTCGAGCCGTTCCGGGCACGGCCGACGCCACATTAGGCATTGGCGGGATCACCTCCGCCATCTTCGGTGTATCTCGGTCTCTTCCGACAGGGTGCGACGGCGCACTCTGCATCGGTGGCACCGCCTCCGCGAACTTCGGCGATGCTCGATCGCTTCCGAAAGCGAGGGCTTGCGCACTTGGTATTGGCGGCATCACTTCCGCAGTTTTCGGATCCGTTCGATCCCGTACCCGCGCACTCGGTGCCACGCTCGGTGTCGGTGGTATCACGTTGGCGGTCTCCTGCGTTCCTCGTTCTCTTCCGGGAGCCGGTAGCGCACTGATCATGGGCGGCACGGCCTCCGCGAGGTTCGGTGATTTTCGGTCGCTTCGCAGAACGGGCGCCGATGCGGTCGGTATTGGCGGTATCACCTGCTCAGCCTTCGGCGCGGTTCGATTTTCTCCGAGCACGGCGGGCGCGGGGCTGGGCAGTGGTGCTTTCTTGGACTCGGTGTGATCGGGTTCCCGATTCAATGCAGGGGGCTGCGGGCTAGGCGTCGCGGGTTTGTTTCCTCCGCTGGCTAGAGCGGGAGGCGGAGCCTCTCCGTTTTCGCGGAGCTCGATGATAAGTTTGTTTCCGACGACGTTGAGACTGACGACCAGCTTGTTTCCGGCAGACGCCCGCTCACGAGTACGACCTGGTCCGAGCTCAAAGACAACGCTCGTGCCACGAGACGCAGTGCCGAGCGCGGCCGTGCTCACCGCTAAGATGGCCCCGCGATTTACGACAAAGCGCGGGCCGAGACCAGCGAGTTCACATCCAGGGAAATCGAATACAAGGCGGTCTGGATGCTCAAGCCTGCGCACATCAGGCTGGACGAGTTTGCTAAACGCGACTTCCACATCGACACCGTCTTCGCTTTCAGTAACTTCCATACTTGTAATCTTCGGATGAGAATCGCGTAGTCCGGGACCACGGTTTTCTTGCGAAAAAACGGAGGGCGCAGCGAGTCCGAGCAACAGAAATATAAGCGATACTGTCGAATGGATACGCATCGCTGCGGTGGACTCCGTCCCTTAGGATGCGCGGTGTCGGGCATTCCGCGTTCGTGATCTTAGGGTTGATGTACTCTAGCGTGACATGCCCTGCACAGCGTGATCAAGTTTTCTTCTGAGTCGGTCCCTGAATGGCTGCGAAACTCCCGGTGGTGCACTTCCAGATTCGACATCGAGCCACAGGATTGGCACCGCCAGCCGTCACGACGCAGGATCTGCTGGCGCAGATTTTCATATCTCAAGGAATCGAGCCGTAGGGGAACAGTTTTGGGGCGCATCATTCTCAGGACACCCGCAAGTTTTCGAGGAAAGCCTGTTGCTGTTCGCCGGGCAGGAACTTGTAGTAGCGCGAGATCGAGTTGAGAAGGATCTCGGGGTTGCCATTATCCAAGTGCGCGCCCGCGAGGAAATCCGCGCAGATCATTTCCAGACAGTAACCGCGCGATTTATCCGTACCCAACATCAGGGCTGCCGTCTCGATCGCTTGTTCGATCACCGGAATCTGGCTCCTGTACACCTTGAAGTAGATCAGCTCTGACGGTTCTTCTTCTTTTCCCGTCAATTCCCTCCACACCTCCCGCCGGAAGTCCTCCTTTGGCAGTTCGCGGGCCTTGTGCAACCAGGTTGCACAATCGAAGTGCTGTCCGTCCCGGCGCGCGATTTTCGCCAGCTCTAGTCCCTTCGTCCATCCCACTTCCTTCAGATCCTTCCGCGCCTGCGGCGGCAGGTGCTCGTGGATCGACATCAAGTAGTACGCCTTCCGTCTCGACTCCGGAAACCGCCTCGCCAGGAACTCGTCAAACGAACCCAGGTTCTCCAGCCTCCAGTACTGTCCCGCCCGCACTTCGCACAGATACCGGCCAAGTTCGACAAAACGGGTGTCGCGCTCCGTCTCTTTCTGTTTCTCCCAGGCCAGGATCTCGTCGATCCTGGTCAGGACAAACAGGGCTCGCTTGCGGTTGAGCCTCGGCGGCATCGGTGGGTACCTAATAAACAAGTTCGTCAAACAGACCAAGGTCGACTCCCGGTTTGCGTACCAGTCCAGTCTCGACCAGATCGCGCTTGTCGAGGCAGAGGCCGAGGAAAGGGCAGGTAGTGCAGGGATTCTGGGGAAAGCGGATGCCGCTGTGCGGCAGGAAGAGCCCGGACTCGATTCGTCGGACTGTGTCCTCGACCAGGGTTGCGAACTCCTGCCGCTGTTCGTCGGAAATGGTGGCGCGGAGGTACTGCACTTCGACCAGTCGCTTGCGGACGAAGACAACCTGGGCGACTTCGTCGATGCCAGTGATCCACGAATAACAGACGAGTTGTGGATCCAGGGCGGAAAGGCCGGCCGGCTCTTCCGGATATCGGGCCGAGCTGGTCTTCCACTCCAGAACGCAGGGTGTGCCGTCCAGTTCGCCAATGGCGTCAACGTAGGCGACAAAATTGTTGCCAGACCCGAGTGTCCGATTGAACTGGACCTGCTGGGTGGAACGAGGGCGGCGAATACGAATACGATCGTCCTGGGCGAAACGCTCGAGCAACTGGATGCCTTGTTGCAGCATGCGGTCCCAGGTGTCGTTGCCGGAGTAGGCGAGGCCCATGTCCTTGTACACACTCCACTGCTCGAACAGCACTGCCGCCGGGTCCTCCCTTCGGAAAAAAGCGGCGACGGCCTGCTCGAAGGCTCGGCCAAAGAGCATGGCGGCACGCGTGTCTTTCTCCTGCCAGCCGTCGAGGTAGCGATGGCGATACTTGCGTGGGCAGGTCAGGTACTGGCTGATCTGGGTGTAGGAGTAGGTCATCGAGCCGCCTCTTTCGCCTGCGGGCAGGAAACACCCGAACCCGAAACTGTCGCCGCTGACAGTTCTTCCCACTGGCTGGCCGGAGCGAAGCCGTCGAGGTTGATTAACGAAATACCGTTGACCACGGTGTGGCTGATCTTGACCACGCCGCGGAGGCCAGGCAGTGCCTTCTCGTCGATCTGCTCGTGGGCCACCATTTCCGGATCGTAGAGAAAATCGCGCAGGAACCAGCCCAGCTTCCACATCGCCTTCTGGGTGCAGTACAGACGTCCGACGATCGATTGGCCGGCGAGTTCGTTGGGTTCGAGGATAGCGAGACGGAGGACGTAGAAGGGCTTCTGAGCGTGCCAGCGGAACTGGGCTCGATCGACCCGGACGAGGAAGACTCCGTCGGGAATCGCGGGGCGCGATCCACGGGTTGCGTCGGCGAGGCCAGGAACTTGGCGTTTCATGCGAGCGCCTCCTGTTTCGGGTGCGAGTAGCTGTTGAGCTGGCAGAGGAGAGCATTGCGATCCTTCTCGGCCCAGTCGGCCAGGGACCGGACGAAGTTCTCGACCTGTTCGCGGGAGGCGTCGCGGAGGGTCTTGGTGCCACAGAAGTCGACGGCGTAGGCTTTGACGAGTTCAGGATCGAGCTTGTGCTGGCGGATGATCTGGCAGAGGCGGTCGCGAACCTTGGTACCGGTCCCATTTCCATTGCCATTTCCGTTCCCATTGCCATGGGCGCTCTGAGGCTGGAGCTTCTCGGCCGGAGTCGGAACAGAGCCGACCTCCTCCACCGAGCAGATGCCGATGCCGTAGGCCTTGCGGAGGGCTCGATTGACGGCTCGCGTTTCGGCTACGCGCATCTCGGCCCCGCGAACGAGCGGAGAGACATTGGACGGGTCGGCGTCGCCATAGCCGACGAAGCTCGTCGATTTGGATTTGTGAACCGTAGCTCTGAAAACCCAGCGAGACACCGAAGCTTCTGTTGTGTGTTGTTCGATCTCGGTATCTATCCCAACGCACCGCCTTCGATGTGCTATCCGTAGCAGGCCGCTGTGACTCACGTACCACTTCCCGCCGAAGTACAGGAGTTCACACCGGAATATCGACAAATGGAGTGTTGCTGTGAGATCGCGCAGAACTGAGAGTTGTTGTTTTGGAAGGTCTGGATATTGTCTCTTCGCGTCACGAAGATTCTGCCGTAAGAGTTTCCGATCACTAGCGCTATGCTTTGCCATAGTCGTTCTCCGCGAAACATAGTGTATCACAATATATCAAAACGTTGCATACCGAAAACTGTTGAATCCTGCTATTTTTGCTTGTGCCCATGAAGGAACCCAGAGTCGCGCTGCTAGTTCGGGTGCCGGCAAATCTCAAGTCTCGATTGGCAGAGATGGCGGAACATGAGCGCCGGTCTCTGAGTAAGCAAGTTGAATTGCTGCTAGAAAGATACCTCGAACTTGAGGCTCGAAAAGGCATCGCCATGCCTGCAAAGGGCGGCCGCCGCGGGGAGGGTTGACCTATGCGTTTTTGATGCCCCCTTTTGCTTTTTTTTCAGTGCTACAAGTGAAACCAGAGAACAGATTATCTCCATCCTGAAAGAACTCTCCGTCATCCAATGCTTGGGAAACGCCACCATTGTTATGTTTCACCGGGGTGTCGGGGAGGTGCGATGTTAGATGAATCAAAACTCGGCCGACTCTCGCCTGAGCCCGTCAAACGCGAGCGGAAAAGATCAAATGGTCGACAGAAGCTCAAGAACGCAGCTTCGAAAGTGCAGGGCTCCCATCCACAGTCCGAGGAGTCTTCGAACGACAACAGTCTCTCGAAACCAGAACCGGAATCGCTACCAACTGGCCTCCAGGAAAAAAGCAAAGAGGCGATTGCCTCTGATAACACATCTGTCGTCGAAGTAGACGCCTCTACCAATAAAATTACCTTAAGAAAGCCAGTCTTTGGAACGAACAACAAAGATTCGAACCTCGGCCTTGCACAGCAGGTTGTCAATTTCGTACCGACCGTCGCCGGCAAGCTCGATTCGCGGAATTTGAAATGGGCCCTGACCACTCTATGTGAGATTGGTCCGAAGGACGAACTTGAACGATTGCTCGCTGTACAAATGGTGGGCGTTCATAATTTGGCCATGGAATGTCTCAAGCGTGCGATGTTCGAAAACCAGACTCCAGCAGTGATGGATGCCAACGTCAATCACGCCATGAAATTGTTGCGAACTTTCACGGCGCAAATGGATGCTCTGAACCGTCACCGGGGAAAGGTCGGCCAACCGATGGTCGTGGGGAACGTAAATGTCAATGACGGAGGTCAGGCGATTGTTGGCCCTGTAAACCATGACGGTCGTGCAAAGGCGTCCTAGGAAAAGGAAGAAGATGAAGCAGACAAAGTCGAGTGAGCAAGAATCGCCTCCTCGAAGGGGGTGGCTGAAAAATGGGAACCCGCCAGGGGACCCGAACACCGCTCCCAGATGCGGAGCAAAAACACGCCGTGGCACGGCGTGTAAGGCACCCGCGATGAGCAACGGTCGATGCCGAATGCATGGAGGAGCCAGCACAGGACCGCGCACTCCAGAAGGATTGGCGACATCGCGGCGCGCACGTTGGAAGCACGGCTTGTACTCCGCAGAAGCCACAGGAGAAAACAAACGTGTACGTCAACTAATCCGGGAGAGTCGGGAACTGTTGAAACGTTTTTGACCAGTCAGCTCTTTCCCCGCGTCGCAAGAAGCCCCCAGACTAGCCAATTTCAGGCAGACGCCCCGTATTCTCCGTGTCCCTTCGTGGTGCATGGGGTTCATCCTCGAGTTTTTGGCATACATAGGGAAGGCCTAAGATAAACCTCATTGGCGCTGGGGCCGGCCAGGGGTTGGGGCAAAGTGGAAAAATATGCTAACCGCTCTCGTCGTGGTTCTGTGATTGGGCGTGATCAAGCTCCTGGACGAACCGTTAACTAACAGAATCTGTTTCCTCCGGCACTGATGCCTCCTGAATCAAAAGGCTCTGGATGAGTTAAGGCTCAACGTCATCGCTGTCAAGAACAGAAAACTCGTTGCCAACGAACCCAACGCCCCTTCCCGAGAGCGCGATGAACAGCCGTGTCTCCCGCCCCACGCCGTGTCCGGCGCTGTACAAGCTGTTGCACCGGCCGGCACCTCAACTCCCGCAGAATCAATGCGCCGAAAGTTGGCCTCAGTCCTGCTGTTCTCGACCACAGCTGCGCTGGGCGCAGGGAGGCAACAAGATGTCAACGATTTGGAAAACGACGAAGGCTAACAACAACACATTCACCGGGACCACTCTTTCGTCCTGGTCGCGCCAACAGAAACTGGCCATGATTGGGGGCTTCGCATTGCTAGGCATCTTGCTTGCCGTCAGTGCATGCTCGAAGCAGTCGCAGAAATCCGCGTTGGTCGGCGTTTCCAGTGCGGCTCCGAATTCTCTGACCGTGCCCGCCACCGCGCCGCAAACGATGTCGCCCCAGACCCCAGCGGCCGCAGCGGCTATCCCCCCGATAGTCGCGAAAAGATCGCCTGCGAAGCGTGCCGCGAACGTCTCGTACACGGATGCGAACTCGGGCTTGTCATTCATCTATCCGAGAAAATTCGCGCTCGCAACCGGCGCAAAGGCGCAGCCTCAGTTTGACGCCGATGTTGTCCCCATGAACTTTGTCCACCCCGGAGGCGCAACGGTGGCGACGGTCGCGCTGCCGAAAACTCTCTATCCCGGCACCGATTTCGCTACCGGTTTTTTCACTGTGAACGTGAATCGCAGCCTGTCGGAGGAAGAATGCTCGCATTTCGCGTTCATCGATATGAGTAACGCGGATGGCGAGCCGATCGATGCCGAAAAGGTCCAGGTGGGATCCAGTGATATGGAAATGACTTCCGAATTTTCTGGCAGCGCTACCCGGCAGGCCGAGGCTCAGTACTATCACAAGTATGAAAACGGGGCTTGTTACGAGTATGTCCTTGGTCTCGGAACAGCCGGGTACGGGACTTCTGATGGAGTCGCGCCGGTCAATCGTGACGGAGTTTTCGCGCGGCTGGAGAAGATCCTGACCACGGTGAAAATCCATCCTGTTGCGACGGAGCAGGCATCAGTGCAGGCCGTCATCGGTGGGGAGCCGGCGAAGTGAGAGACGGCCAAAGCGGTTTGGTCTCTTTCGACAAAAGGCCACGCAGAACGCCGCGCGTGGCCTTGACACTTTCCCCATTATGTTCGTTACAGCCCCGATTCGGGGTCGCTCGGATGTGCGTGCAGGGAGTACAATCCGCAGTTACCCTCAGGAGGGACTTGTGACTCAGAAAGTGATTGAAGTGGTCGGGACGTCCAAGCAAAGTTTCGCCAAGGCGGCAGAAGGCGCCGTGAAAGAGGCGGCCAAAACCGTGCGCGCCATCAAGTGGGCTCACATTGAATCGCTCGACATGCTGCTGGATGGCGCCAAAGTGGTGCAGTATCGCGCTACGGCCAAAATTTATTTTGACGTCGAAAATTAGAAGCCAACAGACTGCGGCAGGGATTCTGGATGAATCGCAGTGCTCGCGGGAGTGATCAAGCGCGGGTAAGTGACGGCACGAGGATTGGTTCAATCAACCTCGGGCAGCGCTTCATCGATCATTAAGGCCTGCGGCGGGGGGCTTCTTCCCCTCAAGAGTCCGTGGGTTCTGCAAACAGGCTGACGCTTAACCAGGCTCCGGAGTTTTTCAAATTCCGAGAGCCAGGATCCTCCCGTGACCCTTTTCTTTCTTTTACCTTATGATCGTTGCCCCGTTATGAGCACCGACATGTCGGCTCCGGGCTTACACGAACGTCGGGTGGTTTGAAAGTAAGTTTCCGTATCCTAAAGGCGCCAGTCAGGGTAGAATATCCTCCCATTATGACCGAGGGCCAAGAAGTAACGATATTGCTGACTGCCCTGACGCGCGGGGATGATGGTGCTGCCTCGAAGCTCATCCCGGTGGTCTATGCCGAATTGCGAAGGCTGGCGGGCAGTTACATGCGGCGGGAGAGAGTCGACCACACCCTGCAGGCTACAGCTCTGGTACACGAAGCCTATCTGAAACTGGTCGAGCAGCGATCGGTCAACTGGCAGGGCCGGGCTCATTTTTTCGGGGTCGCCGCCCAGATAATGCGCCGTATCCTGATAGATTACGCACGGGGACACTCACGGGAAAAACGCGGTGGGGAACAGAAAAAGGTATCTCTGGACGACGTGTTCGTCTTTTGTGAACAGCAGGCGGACGAACTGCTGGCGGTGGATGATTCCCTCAATCGTCTGGCGGAGATTGACCCTCGGCAAGCCCGTGTAGTTGAATTGCGTTTCTTTGGCGGCTTGAGCGTCGAAGAAGCCGCCGAAGTGCTTGGAGTCTCTCCCAAGACCGTGAAGCGCGACTGGAGCGTTGCGAAAGCATGGCTCTACGCCGACTTGAAAGAGCGCCATGGAATTGACGCCGCAGCAATGGGAGAACGTCAAATCGCTGTTTGAGATTGCGCTCGAGAAGGCTCCCGCCGAGCGGACCTCGTTTCTTGCCGAGGCCGCGCAGGATTCCCTCGTGCGGTGGGAAGTCGAGCGGTTGCTAGCCCACCACGTAGAATCGGGTGGTTTCCTTTCCAATCCCGTCGTTCCGGGGAGTGCTTCGTCTAATGCCGTCCCGCAGAGCCCCTCCTTTGTTTCAGGAGATTTCGTCGCCGAGCGATTCCGGATCACCCGTTTTCTGGCCCGTGGAGGCATGGGCGAAGTCTACGAAGCCGAAGACATCGAATTGCATGAGCGAGTGGCTCTTAAGTCCATTCGGAGTGAACTCCTGCATGATGGAAAGGCCCTGGATCGCTTTAAGCGAGAGGTTTATCTCGCCCGCAAGGTAACCCATCCCAATGTGTGCCGGATCTTCGACTTGTTTCGGCAGCCTGGCAACGCCGCTGGTGGAACTCCCCGCGGTTCGGTCGCATTCGTCGCGATGGAGCTGCTGGAAGGCGAAACCCTGGCGGAGTTTCTCGCGCGCAAGCCGCCCTTGCCCGTAGACGAAGCGCGGCCAATAGCTTTGCAGATCGCGTCCGGGCTAGGAGCCGCGCACGCGGCGGGCGTTCTGCACCGCGATTTCAAGCCGGGCAATGTGTTGCTGGTCTCCCGAGCCCGGGGAGTGCGGGCGGTCATTACGGACTTCGGGCTTGCCCTGCGCTCGCATCAGGATGTCGGTTTGGGATCGGTTACGGGTACCGGGGAAGTGCTTGGCACGCCGGCCTATATGTCGCCGGAGCAGGTTGAAGGCAAGACTCTCACGCCCGCCTCTGACGTTTACTCGCTTGGTTTGGTCCTGTACCAGATGGCCACAGGAATTCGGGCCTTCGAAGACGCAACGCCTCTGTCGATGGCGGTCCGACGGATTAAGGAGGACGCGGTCCCGCCGCGCACTTTGGTTCCGGAGATCGACCGGCGATGGGAGTCGGTGATTCTGAAGTGTCTTGAACGCGAGCCGACAGCTCGTTATCAAAGCGGGGATGAAGTTGCCGAAGCGCTGCGAGGTGAGGCCAGGCACCACGGAATGTGGAGCATAGACCGGCGCGTCGTGCTGGGCGCGCTGCTGATCGTCATAATCGGGGCAGCCGCCGTGCTGACTTCAAGACTGCGTCACCTCGTTGCTCCTATCACGAATCCGCCGGCAGCTATGCAGCCGATCGCAGCTCGGCCATCGGTTGCGGTATTGCCCTTCCAGAACCTCTCAGGGCGGAAGGACACGGCGTGGGTCTCCACAGCCCTGCCCGAAATGTTGACCGCTGAACTGGCGGCGGGAGAGAAGCTGCGCACCTTCCCCGAGGAGAACATTGCTCGCGCGAGCGCGGACCTTAAATTAACGGGCCAGCAAACCTTGGCCAGCGACACACTGAAACATCTCCGCAAATATCTGGGCAGTGACTACGTGGTATTGGGCTCCTATCTGGACCAGGGAAGCGCGTCGGAGGTTCGGATCGACCTTTGGCTGCAGGACACCAAGACCGGTGAGCTTGCTGCGACTGTCTCGGAAAAGGGAAGCGAGAGCAACCTGGATGATCTTGCGACTCGGATTGGGGCCGATCTTCGGCAAAGCCTGGGGGTAGGCGAAAGTACGCCTAGTGAAGCGGCGCTGGTGCGTGCTTCTCTGCCCTCCAATTCTGCTGCCGTGAAGCTCTATTCGGAAGGCTTAGCAAAATTGCGCGTGGCGGATGCGCTGGCGGCTCGCGATCTGCTGGCGCGCGCGGTGGAAGCGGATCCCGATTTTGCGCTCGGACACTCGGCGCTTGCCGATGCATGGGAGGCGATGGGCTATGACGAGAAAGCGCAGGTGGAATCGAAGAAGGCCCGCGATCTTTCATCCGGGCTTTCGCATGAAGAGCAATTGTGGATCGAAGGCAGGGATTGGGAACTGAATCGAAAATGGGACAAGGCGGTGGAAATCTACCGCACACTCGTCGAATTTTATCCCGATAACATCGAATATGGTTTACGCTTGGCGGCGGCTCAAAGACAAGGCCGGACGGTGGACGAGGCTCTGGCGACTCTGGCGACATTGCGAAAGCTCCCTCCACCCGGGCGCGACGATCCGCGAATTGACCTGCAACAGGCCGATGTCTACGACATCAAGGGAGCGTACAAGGAACAACAAGCTGCCGCCGAAGCTGCCGCCAACCGCGCGCGCGAGCAGGGCGCGTCCCTCCTCCTGGCGCGCGCTCTCATACAGCGGGCGCGCGCTTTCGAAAAGCTAGGCAAGCTGGATGACGCGCTCCGCGCCGCCCAAGAAGCAACGAGTATTTCCAATGCCGCGGGCGAGCGCACCGAAGTGGCCCGCGCGCTGACCGTTACCGGCATCGTTCGCTTTGACCAGGGCGACTTTTCTGATGCAGCCGACGCCTACAACCGCGCCCTTGCCATCCAGCGCGAAAGCGGAGATAAACGCGCCGCCGCGACCACCCTCAACAACCTTGCGAACGCGCTCGGCGAGCAGGGAGATCTCGCCGGCTCGATCAAGATGCTCAACGAAGCGCTGGTGGTGTTTCGGCAGGTTGGGGACAACCACAGTGCGGCAGCGGTTCTGGGCAGTATCGCCGCGCGGACCCTTCAGCAAGGCGACCTGAAACAAGGTAAGAAAATGCTGGAAGAGGGATTGGCGGCGTCGCAGCAGATTGGTGATCAGGAACGTACCAGCACTGCGCTTTACAACCTTGGAGAAGTTCTTCGCTGGGAGGGCGACTTGCCGGGTGCCCGCAAAATGTATGAGCAGTCGAGAGATTTGTCAAAACAGCTCGGCGACCAGAGTGGTGTCGCCTACGCGCTTTACAGCATTGGAGAAATACTGACGGCGGAGGACGATTTGAGCGGCGCTCTTGACTACTACAACCAGTCGATCGCCCTGCGAACCCAGATGGGAGAAAAAGGAAATGTCGCCGAAACCCAAATGGCGCTGGCCAACCTCTTGAATGAGGAAGGCGACGCCAGCGAAGCCGAAAACACAATACGACAGGCCCGCGAGGAATTTCGAAAAGAGGGGATAGGGGACGATGAGATCCTCGCCGACATCTTGCTGGCGCGCATTTTGCTTTCGCAGGGACGGCTGGCGGACGCGGAAAAGGAGACTTCCGGGGTTCACGATCTGCTCGCCAAGAGCCAGGATTTTTCGGTACGCCTGAGGGCGTCGATCGCGGAAGGGCAACTTGCCGCCGCTGCCGGGAAACAGGAGGACGCGGTGCGGATTCTCCGGGACACGATCGCAAGCGCAAGAAAGTCGGGCTACGTGGGATATCAACTGGAAGCGGAGCTTGCCCTGGGTGAAGTGGAGACAACATCGGGCAAGGGTGTTGCCGGCTTGAGCCTTCTCGCGGATGTGCGGAGACAGGCGCAGCAGAGAGGTTTCCGCCTGATCGTGTACAAAGCGGCTCGAATGTCGGGAAAATCGCGGACTCGCCAAACAAAATAGCCGCCATCCCGGAGAATGGCGGCAGTTCTTGGAACCTCGTTTCATTTGAGGCCGACTGTGTGGCATCTTCGATGGCGCCCCGCGAGCCGGTGATCATTAATCCGAACCGCTACTGGATCTCCAGGCGTCTCTGCAAAGTGAAGCTGTACGCGGACTGTTCCGCGAGCAGAACCTCTCGTTCTTGGCCATCCGCTCGCTTCACCAGGCCCTTCATAAATCTTCCCACCTTGTTCTTGCCCTTGATCTTGGGGCCGAAGCTCCGCACGGAAGTCACGACGACCATATGCGCGTTGTTGAGATTGACCGACGTTAACTTGAGTTGCAGATTAGCCTCGCCTGCCAGTGCCCCAGCCGGTTTCGCCGCTACGATCTTGCCAGTGACATTCGTGCCCGCAGCAATCACGGTTTGACCGCCTACGACGATATCGCGATCCAACGTGGCGGCAAATCTCTGGTTCGCCCGGCTAATTCTGGAACCGAGGTCTTCACCAAGGCGGATCGTCAGCGTAGTGCCAGCGGGAATAATGCTGGGTTGCTGCGCATCGGCAGGGGCAGCGTCGTCGGGTTGTGGCGCATCCGCAGCAGTTGCATCGTCACCGGCTTGTGCTCCGCCCGCAGCGGTCGCGTCCGCCTCGGTTTGGGCCTGCGAGTCGTTGCTCGAAGGTGCGTTTTGCCCGGGATCTGCCCCCAGCGTCGCGTCCGCTGCCGTCTGAGCTTCGGCGTCTGCGTTTGAGTTCGGTTGCCCCGTTGCGGAGAGTGCCGTCGAATCTTGTAAGATCGCTTGATTGCTATTCGCGGCGTGCCGGTGTGATACACCGTCAAAAACCAAAGCCCCTGCAACCACTCCTGCTATAAGCACAAATGCGATGATTGATTTCCTACTCATTGCCGTTCTCCTTTGCCTGAGCGTTTAGGAATTCTCTTGTTTATGAATTTTCTTCGAAACCTACCGCGCCAACCCATTCAACCTTGACCCGGGTTGGCGCGGAATCACTTGCCGTATGCCTGGCTACCTTGCGTTACCGGCCGCGGCCCTTGCCACCGGAGGCATGACCACCACCGCTACCACCGGAGTGACCAACCGATGCGCCACCTCGGCTCGCCATCGCGTTGCCGCCGTGGTTCGCCGATGCGCCACCGCGATTGGCGGAGGAGCCATGGTTAGCAGCCGACATTCCGCGGTTGGCGGAAGAGCCGTGGTTGGCAGCCGACATTCCGCGATTGGCGGAGGAGCCATGGTTAGCAGCCGACATGCCGCGGTTGGCGGAAGAGCCGTGGTTAGCGGCCGACATGCCGCGGTTGGCGGAAGAGCCGTGGTTAGCGGCCGACATGCCGCGGTTGGCGGAAGAGCCGTGGTTAGCGGCCGACATGCCGCGATTGGCGGAAGAGCTGTGGTTAGCGGCCGACATGCCGCGGTTGGCGGAAGAGCCGTGGTTAGCGGCCGACATTCCACGGTTGGCGGAAGAGCCGTGATTGGCGGTCGCCCTCCCGCGATTCGCGGTTGTTGTTCTACGGCCAGCGGCTGGACCTCGATTGCCAATTGCGGAATGGCTATTTCCCATTCCTCCACGCCCGTACGGCCGTCCGGCATTCGGCTTGCCGAAGCCTCCGCGACCTGCGTTCATCCGGCCAGCGCGTGCTCGAGCTGCCCCGGCGTGCGCGCATGCATGATAACCATGGGGAACGCCCCGGCCATCATGTTCGAACGCGCCTCTGTCGTGCCCGCCAAAATAACCATGATTGATCACCGTCGTGCTGTTCGAAATGTAGGTGTTGCCCCCGAACATCACGGTTCCGCCATCCCAGGCCGGCGCCCACGCGCCGAAACCCCAGCCGAAGCCGGCATAGACGCCGACCGCGATTCCCGGATCAAATGCCAGGCCGGTGGCCCACACGACGCCTACGGGAGGCGGCAGCACAACAAAGCCAGGGTAGGCAACGAACAGCGTGCCCCAAACGCGCCACGGGTTGTAATAGGGAACGTAAATCACGGCCGGATCGATCGGTACAATCTCGATCACGCCGGCTGCCACAACTACGCGCTGCTGCGTCGTCGTTACCAGCACATTCGACTGCTGCGCCTGCAACCGCATGGCTTGGATCGCGTTCATTACGTCGCCGGGCTGGTTGTAGTAGGCATTGCCGAGCTGTGCCGTCCAGGCGCTGTTTTTCGTCAGGTTGTCGAGGACGGCGGGGAACTCGATGAGACCTTTAACGGCCGGGTCCCACGACATGTTGTTGGCCCCGGCAGCGCGCTGATCCGGAGGCAGATTCATGTTCTGGTTCAGCCAGCTATCGGCTGCGGCTACCTGGTCCGGATACGTGGAAGAGGTCAGGATTTGCGCGACCAACGAGTCCGGATCGAGAGCGATCGGGGCCACAAGCTGATCGAGTTGGGTCGCGTCCAGTTCGACATAGGCCGGAGCGGGTGCTTGTGGCGCGTAGACATCCGCTTGCGCCGCCGGAATCAGCAGCAAAGAAAGCATGAGCGCCATCATCAGGGGAACTGTGTTTTTCGGTTTCATCGCTTGTGTCTCCTCGGGTTAGAGTTTGAGGGCCGTTTCGTGCGCCTTCATCTGGATACGCGCAATCGCGCTCATGCCGATCTGAAGGACTGGCCATTTTTGTTTTTGGGTTGTCATGCCGGTCTCCCTGATCTTTGAGTCGATTTGAGCGTTCACCAGGTAACGCGACAAGGCAGGGAAAATGGGGTCACCGCAGGCTCGGGAGCGAGGGGTAGAGGCCGGGCCTCTGAGAGGAAGTGGGAGGAGCATAGGAAATAGGCCTTCGAGACGGGTAGCACACCGGGATATCTGCTGTGATGACTTGAACGGGTTCACGAAGGCGGGAGCCCGGGAGCAACGTTATGTTGCACCCGGGCTGTTGAGGAGAGACGTTTAGAAATCCAGGGTCGACTCGCTTCCGGCGACAACCATGAAGTGGCAGCGTGGGCCTCCGTACGAATAGATGGCGCCAGCCCATCCATTGCCGGGTACTTTATCGAGGTACGGAAATCCGTGGTCGACTAAAGAATGGTTAAAGGTCGCTCTGCCGTTGGAAGGGAACTGGGAGCACGACGTTACGTTGTAAGCCTCGAGCACGCCCGCGAACGCCCAGGTCCAATGCTGGTTCGAAACATGGGCCGTGATCCAGGTGTAGGCACCGGTCGTTTCATCCTTCGCTGCTACCTTCCAGTACAGAGTGCTGCCAGAAACATTGTTCAGCCCGGTGGATCCGAAGATCGAGTCGCCTGGATATACAGGTTCCAGCGGACTAACGAAAGCATAGTTGTTACCCACCAGCCAACTGGCTATTCCCCAGTAATTGCCGCCCCCGTCGGGGCTCACGCCATACTGGAGCACAGGTTGTAGAATCCACTCGCCGCTCGCAGGCTCGATGCCATTGAACAGATAAATCAGAGCGCCGTCCGACGAAGGATACGATGGGACGGTCCAGGTACCGCCCATGTAATCGATGTTATCGCTCGAACTGAGCGGCACATCCCATTCGGAGGCTTCGACCCAGCCATTGCCGGTGCCCGGAGCACTGGCAAGGTTCGCAGTGCGCCCACGGGGGCGCGTGACGACTGGTGCCTCGGGGCAGGCGTCATAGTGGGCGACGAGCGCGCCGTTTAATGTCACGTCGCCGGTAGCTTGACCGTCATTCGTAACCTCTACCGTTGCGCCGCTGGGGATTTGGTGCACGCAATCAGGGCGGATTAGCTCGCCCGGAATCTGCACCCAGCCCGGGTGGGCTACGCTGGCTTCGTCAATGGTCTGCGCTTGGGCAATGGAACCGGTGGAGAGTCCTGAAACCGCGAGTCCGCACAATAAGATCGCAGTGGTGGTAAATGCAAGCCTGATCCGGCCCAGTTTGGAAGTCATTGAAGGTTGAGTCAGTGTGAATCCGTTTGAAGGCCAGTTTCCTTTTTGCATCGTCATATCAATCTCCCTAGGTCCAGCTTGAGTGGTTTTGAGCGTTCACCAGGTAACGCGACGAAGAGACGAAACTGGGGTCACGGCTCGGGTCAGTGCCCGGCTTCGCCAAAGCGATCCCATCCCGAAACGTTCCCGTGGGGTTGACGGAGTCGGCTGTAACTGTTTGAATGGAAAAGGTCGGGCGCTTAACTCAGCGGTAGAGTGCCATCCTCACACGGTGGAAGTCACAGGTTCGAATCCTGTAGCGCCCACCATCATTGACTGCATTAGATTTATTGAATTAGTGACTTTCTTCTCATCGCCGCGGTCCTCGTTGCCCTCAAACTTGGGAGCAATTGGGAGCAAAACGGTGCAAGACGTCAGCGACTTTGCTGGCGACTTGCCGTTGTGCAGCAGGCATCGGCATCTGCTTTGCCTCGTGCGTTTCCGGGTCAGGTGCGCGGCTGGGCAACATAGAAGAGCACGGCGAAGTAATGACACGTGCTTCCGGCCAGCACAAAGAGGTGCCATAACGCGTGGAAGTAAGACAGGCGGTCGAAAGCGAAGAAGACTATGCCTACGGTATAGAGCAGGCCGCCTAGCACAATCCAGGCTATGCCGTGCCACGTGAGAGCGTGCAGTAAAGGGCGCATCACGAACACGCCCAGCCAGCCCATTCCCAAATACACAACGACCGATGCGACGGCGAAACGTCCTATTGCGAGACTCTTGAACAGAATTCCCAGGATGGCGAGGCCCCACACAATGGCGAACAGAAGCCATCCCAACTGCCCGCGCAGCGAGACCAGGGCGAAGGGAGTATAGGTTCCGGCGATCAGAAGATAGATTGCCGAATGGTCAATAATTTGCAGAACATGGCGCGCGCGTGTGCGAACGAGCGAGTGATACAGAGTAGAGCAGACATACGCCAGCAACAATGTGCAGCCAAAGACTAAGCAACTGGCAATCTGCCATGCTGTCCCGCCCATCGTAGTGACCACCAGTACAACCGCTCCGGCGAAAGCGAGCGCCACCCCGATGCCATGCGTAACGGAGTTCGCGATGATGTCACCCAGCCTGTGTTCCTTGATCATAGGATGATAAACACCAGGGTGAGCAGGTGCGAGCCCCTGCAACATGACGCACCGGGGCTCGGGCCCGAATTGTGGAATCAGCGGTTTTTAGACGGAAGCGGGTGAAAGCTCCTTAGCGCCGCCTGCTCACAGGTTCTCGAGCACCAGCTTGAGGTAGTTCCAGAAACTCTCCACCGACGAAATCTCCACTCGTTCGTTAGGGCTATGCGGATCCACGATCGTCGGCCCGAAAGAGACCATCTCCATGCCGGGATACTTCTCGCCGATGACGCCGCACTCCAGGCCGGCATGCATGGCAATCAGCTTAGCCGGTTCACCGAAGAGTTTCTGATGCACCGCCTGAAGCTTGCGCACGATCACGCTGTTGGGCTCCGGTTTCCAACCCGGATATTTACCGGCGTGTTCCACTTCGAAGCCCGCCAGGCGGCACACCGTCGCAACCATGCGGGCAGCGGACATCATGCTGCTCTCGATCGGGCTACGCTGGCTGGTAACAATCTCCACCACGTCGCCCTTGGTCGTAACGGTCGCCAGGTTGGTGGATGTCTGGACCAGGCCCGCAACATCGGGGCTCATAGCCAAAACGCCATGATGCAGGCTAGCGAGCAGCGCCACCGCCTCTTTCGCGCCAGCCGCATCCAGCACCTTTTCCGGACGTTCGGCCTTTTCAACCGTGATTCGCAGTCCAGAATCGAATCCGCCCAAGTCAGCTTTGTATCCACCTTCGGCTGTGGCGACCAGCGATTTCAGCTCACTTTCGCGAGTAGAGTCGGCGAGCACCAGGGCCGCCGCTTCGCGCGGAATTGCATTCTGCGCGCTTCCACCGTTGATCGCGGCGATTTCGATCGGCAGGTGATCCAGCAGGGACTGAAGGACACCGCCGAGGATGCGCAGGGCATTGCCGCGGCCCTGATGGATGTCGACGCCGGAGTGGCCACCCTTCAGTCCAGACACCTTGATGCGCCACGCCGATCCCGGGCTAGCGGGACGAAGCCCGACCTTGCGCCGCGCCGTCGTTTTGATGCCGCCCGAGCAGCCGATACAGAGCGTCCCCTTATCTTCGTTGTCAAGGTTGAGGAAATACTTGGACTTCAGCACGCCACCGGGGAACTCCGAAGCGCCCGTAAGCCCGGTCTCCTCGTCAATTGTGAAGGCGAATTCCAGTGGACCGTGGGCAATGTCATTGCTCTCCATCACGGCCAGCGACGCGGCCACGCCGACTCCGTTGTCGGCGCCTAGGGTCGTGCCATCCGCCTTCAGCCAGTCCCCATCTCTTACCACTTTGATCGGATCGGTATCGAAGTTGTGCGCCGTTCCCTCGTTCTTTTCACACACCATGTCGAGGTGGCCTTGCAGCAGCGCCATGGGTGCCCCCTCGCGTCCCGGCCGCGCAGGCTTCCGGACCACGAGATTGCCGGCATCGTCCTGCACGGATTCCAAGCCCAGTGTTGCGGCCAGCGTGCGGATGTAGTCTCGCACCGCCGCTTCCTTGGTAGAGGCGCGAGGAGTGGCCGCCAATTTGTCAAAGTGCTTCCACAACGCTTCGGGTTCCAGGTTCGCAAGTGCAGGTATCATGACACGCTCCGTAGGACTAAACGTTACCAGCTATCCTACAGCGGACAGGGAAATGCTGGCACGTCCTCGGCTGGCGGTGCTGCTCGTGAAAGCGCAATCTTGCCCATCGAGAATGCAGGGCGACAACAGTTATCCGGCAGCGTCTAACAGGGCAGGCAAAACATCGCCTCCTTTTCCGAGATGACATTCGGTGAACGAGGACGCGTTCGCGGGTTGCTCCGGTCCCACATAGATGGTTCGCGCGCGGCCCGTAACATGGGCCACAAAGCTGGCCGCGGGTTCGACGACGCCTGAGGTTCCTACGGCCATGAAGATCGTGCATTCCTCCAGCGCGCGAGAAATCCGATCCAGTTCAAATGGCACTTCGCCGAACCAGCAAATACGCGGGCGAATTTGGCCGCCGCACTTGCATCGGGGAATTTCTGCGGGCGGGTCATAGGTATTGCAGTCTTCAAAGGGAAGGCGCGTACAGGTATCGCAGCGGCTCTGGAAAAGGTCTCCATGCATGTGGACAACATGTTTCGACCCTGCCTGCTCGTGCAGATTGTCGACGTTCTGGGTGCAGAGGAAGAGATGTTCCTGCAAGGTTCGTTCGAGCCTTGCCAGCGCGACGTGCGCAGGGTTCGGTTTTGCAGCCAACGCAACTCGCCGGCGCATGGAATAGAACTCCCACACCAACCGGGGATCGCGGCGCCAAGCCACCGGTGAAGCGACCTCCTCAATCCGGTAATTCCGCCACAGGCCCCCCACGCCACGAAAAGTTGGAATTCCGCTCTCCGCGCTTACGCCCGCGCCGGTGAGGATGAACACGCGATCGGAAGGGGAGATGGCAAGCATCAATAGAAAGTGTAACTGCGCTCGCAAGCCTCCACAGCACGACGCAACCGTCCGGCCAGGAACCAAACGTGTAGGCTTCGCTGATCGCCGCGAAATGCTAACATTTGCCGCATGGTTCCTCGTGCACCGGTCAAGAAGGCCAAGCGCAGGGCGGGCAGGGCGGGCAGGGCGGTTCCCGCCCGTACGGGCGAGCGTCGCCAGACCAAGCATCGCGACGGGTCGGAACTGGTCATTATTACCGGCATGAGCGGGTCGGGGAAGGCCTCAGCCCTGAAGGCCTTCGAAGATCTGGGGTATTACTGCGTCGACAATCTGCCAGTTGAACTGATTCCACGGTTTGCTGACCTGGCCCTGCGGTCGGGCGAAATTCCACGGACGGCACTGGTTGTTGACGTACGCGAAGGAGCACAGCTCGAAAAGCTGCCCGCGATTCTGAAGTCGGTGAGGCGGATCATCCCGACGCGCGTCATTTTTCTCGAAGCGAGCGATCCTGCTTTGCTTCGTCGTTTCAGCGAGACGCGCCGTCCGCACCCGCTCGGGACGGGCACAACGGTGCGGTCCTCGTTGCTGGCTGAGCGGAAGCACCTGCGTGCCATCCGCGCGATCGCTGACTTGGTGATCGACACCTCGAAGTTCAACGTTCACGAACTGCGAACGCACCTGACAGACCGGGTCACGCACAACTCCGGCAGCGAGCGATCGATTCTGGTTTCCTGCGTTAGTTTCGGATTTAAGCACGGCGTCCCCGACGACGCCGATCTGCTGTTCGATGTCCGGTTCTTGCCCAATCCTCATTTTGTGCCGGAGTTCCGCCCTCTTACGGGGCGCGATCCGCAGGTGGCCAAGTATATAAGGTCATTTCCGCAAACCAAGGAGTTCATCAGCCGCATTGCCGATCTGCTCGTCTACCTGCTGCCGCACTACGTTCGGGAAGGGAAGAGCTACCTGACAATCAGCTTCGGTTGCACCGGTGGACAGCATCGTTCCGTGATGATTGCCGAGGACGTGGGCAAACGGCTCAAAAAGGCGGGATACAAGGTGAAGGTTGTGCATCGGGATAGTCCGAAGTAGCCGGTTTCGGGCTCGGGACTTTGGAGTCAGGTTACCGGCTGGGGCGCCATCCTTTCTTTTTCCCTGATGCTGGCGGTGAACAACCTTGCCCCTGGAGCCTGGAGCTCGACCCGCATGCCGGTCTCTGCCTGTAGAATTGAGAATCACGCGCATGGCAACGACACCACTGGCGGATGCGAGCAGTGCCAAACCCCAAGCCAGGCCTCAGCAGCTGGCACGCCTTCTGCGATATGTATTGCGGTATTCGGCGCCGTTTTTGGCTTCCGTTGCGCTGATGGCGCTGGTGGGATTGCTGGACGCTTTTCGCGTCCTTCTGATTGGGCCAATTTTCGATCGCGTGCTCAACCCGGCTTCCCAAGGGAGGACGCTGCAGTTGTTCAAGCTACCGGGCACGGATCGCGTTTTCAATCTGCAGCAGATGATTCCGTCGCATTTTCAGAATCCCTGGACCGCCGTAGCTTTTGCGCTGGTGGCAGCCACGGTTCTGAAGGGAATTTTCGACTACGCCGGCACCTATCTCGTGAACTATGCCGGCTACGGCATGATCACCGACGTGCGGGACGATTTGTACAACGCGTTTCTGCGCAGTTCGGCAGCCTTTTTTTCCACGCACACAACCGGCACTTTGCTCTCGACCATCATTAACGACGTGGAGCGGGTGCAGTATGCGATGTCGACCGTGCTGGCCGAATTCCTGCAGCAATTTTTTACGCTGGTGTTCGTCGCGGCGGTGGTAGTGCTGTTGGGCGGAAAGTTGGCATGGGTCCTGTTGCTGTTCGTGCCGGTAATCCTTTACTCGTCGAGAAAAATCGGCCGGCAGGTGCGCACCACGACCCGCGGCGGCCAGGACAAGCTTGCCGAAATCCAGAATATTCTTCACGAAACCATCACCGGCAACCGCATCGTGAAGGCTTTTGGCATGGAGAACTGGGAGATGGAGCGCTTCCGGGCGGCGGCGCGCCGCCTGTTTCGCGCGAACCTGCGAATGGTGGCGGCCTTTGCCATCAGCTCTCCCCTCATGGATATTCTCGGGGCGGTTGCGATTGCGCTTTTGCTACTAATGGGACGCGACCAGATCAATCACCACGTCTTTACGGCCGGGACCTTTCTTGCATTCATCGTCGCAGTCTTCAAACTCTACGATCCGGTGCGCAAGTTTGCGCTTTTCAATAACAATTTCCAGCAGGCAATCGGCGCCTCCTCGGAAATCTTTCGCTTCATGGACATTGAAGACGAGGTGCGCGAGAAAGCCGGAGCAAAGCGGTTACCGAAATTTTCCCGCACCATACGGTTTGAAGATGTCGCCTTTTCATATCATAATGTCGACGATTCTCGGGACGTGTTGCATGCCATCACCCTCGAAGTGACGGCGGGCGAAGTGCTGGCCCTGGTTGGATCGAGCGGCGCCGGCAAAAGCACCCTCGTCCATCTGATCCCGCGTTTCTTCGACGTCAGTGGTGGCCGGCTCCTGATTGATGGCAACGACGTTCGCGACGTGACGCTCGCTTCCTTGCGCTCACAGATTGGCATCGTCACGCAGGAAACGGTGCTCTTCAACGACACACTGCGCAACAACATCGCCTATGGACAGCCGCACGTTTCGCTCAAAAATGTGGAAGCAGCAGCCCAGGCCGCACATGCCCACGAGTTCATTTGCGCGCTGCCCGAGGGCTACGACACGATGATCGGCGAGCGCGGCGTGAGGCTTTCGGGCGGAGAACGCCAGCGTATCGCGATCGCCCGGGCGATTCTAAAGAATTCTCCGATTCTGATTCTTGACGAGGCGACTTCCGCGCTCGACAGCGAATCGGAGGCGCTGGTGCAATCGGCACTGCAAAATCTGATGCATGGGCGTACCGTGTTTGTGATCGCGCACCGCCTATCGACCGTCCGCCGGGCCGACCGTATTGTGGTTCTCGAAAACGGAACCATCGGAGAGATCGGCGCTCACGACGAGCTTATTCAGAAGATGGGCACGTACCGGCGGCTGTATGAATTGCAGTTTGCCGAGCCGGAGGCGCAGAAAATCGGTGGTTAGTGGCTATTGATCCGGTTGGACGTTTGCAGCGGCAAGGGCAATCCGTTCAACGGGCATCTGCTGCTAACCGCTAATCACTAGGCACTAGCCACTGGGTTTCAACTATGTCAATTCGTTCCATGACGGGGTTTGCGCAGGTCCGGGGGCAGGTCACTCCTGGCCCGGCATTCGTTTTGTCCTTGAAATCGGTGAATCATCGGTTCCTCGATCTTCATTTCCGTCTGCCTTCCGATGCCGATGCTTTGGAAATGAAACTGCGCCGCACGCTGAAGGAAAAATTGGCGCGCGGGCATCTGGAAGTGACGTTGAGCCTCGATGGCGCCGGAGAAACCGGCGCCGGACTGAACCGTGAGCTGATTGCCGGATATGTAAAGGCGTTTCGCGCTGCGGCCGGGGAGTTCGGTCTCCAGGGCGAGCCCGACCTGAACGTTGTGCTGCGCATGCCGGGCGCCATGCAGTCGGGAGCAGACACTTCGAGCCAGGAATTGGAGTCCACCGTCATGGCGAGCGTTGAAGAAGCGCTCGTCCTTCTGGACAAAATGCGCGAAGAAGAGGGCCGAGGCATCGAGCGGGAGTTGCGCGAAAGAATGAAACATCTGCGCACGGCTGCATCCGGGGTCGAGGCACACCGGAGCACCATTCTCCATGCGTATTCGGAGCGCCTGCAGTCCCGAATGCGTGAGATGCTGGGCGCGCAAGTCGACAAGGATCGTATCCTTCAGGAAGCGGCTGTGCTGGTTGACCGCAGCGACATTCAGGAAGAACTGGTCCGGCTGAACACCCACGTCGCACATTTTGTTGCTCTGCTCGAGCAAGGCGGCGAGGTGGGCAAAAAAATGGACTTCCTGCTGCAGGAAATGAACCGTGAGGCGAACACGCTGCTCTCGAAAACTTCGGGATTGGCGGGCGAGGCGTTGAAAATCACCGAAGCGGGGTTGCTGATGAAGTCGGAGATCGAAAAAGCGCGCGAGCAGGTGCAGAATCTCGAATGACCATCGTTTTTATTGTGTCGGCGCCGTCCGGGTCGGGAAAATCGACTCTCGTGAATGAACTGTTCAAGATGGTGCAGGGGCTCGATTTTTCGGTCTCCTATACAACGCGCCCATCGCGCGGGAGCGAAAAAAACGGCAAGGAATATTTTTTCGTTTCTGAGGCGGAATTCGAAGCCATGATCGCGGCGGATGAATTCCTTGAGTACGCGCGCGTTTTTGGAAACTACTATGGCACCTCGCGCCGCTTCTTGCGAGAGTGCCAGAAACGCGGCGGCGACCTGTTGCTTGATATCGATGTGCAGGGGGCGGCCCAGGTCAAAGAGAAACTTCCCGATGCGGTGAGCATCTTCATTCTTCCGCCCGATCGGGACAAACTCGAATGGCGCCTTCGAAACCGCGGGCTCGACCCGGAGACGGTGATTCGTCGCCGGTTGGACACGGCCCGGCGAGAGATTGAGAATTACACGAAATACGACTATATATTAGTAAATAACCTGCTCGAACAATCCGCCGACGAACTAAAGGCTGTTGTACTGGCCGAGCGGATTTGGCGAAGTGGGG
Organism: uncultured Acidobacteriaceae bacterium; assembly: GCA_963791085.1. Classification (GTDB taxonomy): domain Bacteria; phylum Acidobacteriota; class Terriglobia; order Terriglobales; family Acidobacteriaceae; genus Acidiflorens. The sequence goes on from CAWBQG010000003.1 coordinate 320,493, forward strand.
CGAAGCCCACGGCAGAACAAGTTCGCCTTCTGGAGACGGCCAAGGCTTGCCGGCTCGAGTTGGCGCGCGAACGAGTACAACCGATTCTGGCTTCATTCGGCGGTGTGCCGACCCGTAATTGAGTTCCCTCAGCTGTGAAGGTGGATAGAGTCCAGGAGAGAGTCTATGAAACTTATCGAGGGGTTTGACAGCAACTATCGCTACATTCTGGTGGCGGCGCGGCGAGCCCGGCAACTGCAAGGTGGTGCTCCGCCGGTGATCGAGACGATTTCGCGCAAACCGTGCCGCATCGCGCAGGATGAAATCAAGGCCGGCAAGGTGAAGTGGATCGTGCCGGAGCTGCCAAAGATCGCAACGGAAGCCGCTGCCGACAGCGCCGGCAAGTTTGCGGAAGACGCTTAAACCGGTAGTCGGGCGACTTCGCGCGGCAAATCCTCAGCTTTGAACCCTTGCTTCTCTTGCGGCATCCATTTTGAAAGCGACGTTCGGGTTGAAATCCAAAGGGCCGCTTCTTCCTATGAAAATTGCGCTGGGCGTTTCGGGTGGGATCGCGGCTTATAAGTCGGCGGAGATCGTCCGCCTGCTTCAGGACCGCGGAATTCGCGTGCAGGTCGTAATGACACGCGCCGCTCAGGAGTTTGTTCGTCCCCTCACGTTTGCCGCGCTCTCGGGAGAGAAGGTCATCACCGACCTGTTTGGCTCTGACGATTCGCAGGCCAATGTCGAGTCTGCGATCGAGCACATCGCCATCGCACAGACGATTGACGCCCTCGTGGTAGCGCCCGCAACCGCCGACGTTCTGGCAAAGTTCGCGCAGGGGATTGCCAACGATTTTCTTTCCACTCTTTATCTGGCGACCACCGTGCCCGTCGTCGTCGCTCCGGCTATGAATGTCAACATGTGGAACCACGTGGCGACGCAGGCGAATCTCGACATCCTGCGGAAACGCGGCGTTCGTATCGTTGAGCCGGGTGCTGGATACCTGGCATGCGGCATGACAGGGCCCGGCCGACTGGCCGAAAACGAGACGATTGTGGCCGAAGTGCTCGCGGCGCTTGGGGCTGCCCAGGACCTGGCGGGAGAGACTTTACTCATTACTGCTGGGCCCACGCGCGAAAAAATCGATCCCGTGCGCTATCTTACAAACCGCTCCAGTGGACGCATGGGATATGCGCTCGCCGAGGCAGCGCTGCGCCGAGGAGCACGCGTTCTGCTCGTCAGCGGTCCGACCTCGATCGCGCCCCCCGGGGCCGCTGAGCTGACGCGTGTGGAAACCGCGGAAGAAATGCGTGCTGCGGTTTTGAATCTGTTGCCTGGGAGCACGGTCGTTATCAAGACCGCGGCCGTCGCGGATTTTCGTCCCCGGGCCGCTGCCGGACAGAAGATCAAGCGCAAGGGGCCGATGACGCTGGAACTTGAGCCGACGGCGGATATTCTTATAGAAATCGCACGGCACAAGCGATCGCAAGGCGATCATCCGCAAATCGTCGTGGGGTTTGCCGCGGAAACCGACAATATTCTCGAGAACGCGCGCAAAAAGCTGTCTGCGAAATCGCTTGATGCCGTTGTGGCGAACGATGTGTCGCGCGAAGGCGTGGGCTTCGATGCCGACCGTAACGCGGTCATAATTATTACCCACGAAGAAGTGGTCGAGGTCCCTGAAAGCTCGAAGTGGGAGGTTGCCCAACGCGTCCTCGACCAGGTGGTAAAGCTCCGCAAGCAATCCCGCGTGTCCTCCCGCTAGCTTCCCGGTACATTCCTCTCGCGTGGGTTTGTCGTGCTTCCAGGGCTTTCACTCCGAACCGAAGTGAGGAATCTCAATCTGATCAGAAGCCTATGCCAATTGCTAATGTCCACGGCATGCGCAAAGTGAAAGCCCCCTAATGTCTTCGCAGTGAGATGTTTTGTTATCCTTATCCGCAATGTCCCAAATCTTGGACCCAGACTTTCGCCGCGCGCTTGCCGCTCGCATTCGCTACTACAACGAGATGGGAATCTACGATTTCTACCGGCGGCCCGTGAGTGCTGGGGAAAATACAGCGGCGGTTGCAGACGCGGTCGCAGAAACCCAGCCGGAATCAGGAGAAGAAATGAGTCCACGCAAGTCCGCGGCCGTCATTGTGCCCGCCGCTGTCGAAGGTGACATTTTCGAGGTGAGCTTCACAAGGCCCGAGCAGGGTGTGAGCGATCCAGTTAAGGGGCTCAAACTCATCCGCGAAGATCTGGGCGAGTGCACGCGCTGTCCTCTGCACAAGCAGGGGCGCAAGCAGATTGTGTTTGGCGTCGGCAATCCGACGACGGATCTGATGTTCGTCGGCGAAGGCCCGGGAGCCGACGAAGATGAACAGGGCGAGCCGTTCGTGGGCCGCGCCGGGCAATTGCTCAACAACATGATCAAGGCGATGGGGATCGCACGCGAGCAGGTCTACATCGCGAACATTGTGAAGTGCCGCCCACCCGGAAACCGTACGCCCGAGCGCGAAGAGTGCGAAACGTGCTCGCCATTTCTGATGCGGCAGATTGCGGTGATCAAACCGAAGGTGCTCGTAGCCCTCGGTGCCACCGCCGCCAAGACGCTTCTGGCGATGAGTTCGTCGATGGCCCACCTGCGCGGCCGCTTCTACGACTTCAAGCTCGCTGGCGTGAGGAGCACCGATCCCAACTGGGATGGATGCAAACTCGCCGTGACATACCATCCGGCATTCCTGCTGCGCGATCCGCGCCAGAAGGGCGAAGCCTGGAAGGATCTGCAAATGGTGATGAAAGAGTTGGGCCTCAGGGCGCCAAAAGCAACAACGTAGGAACAGAAGCTCTCGTTAGCCCAGGGTCTTCGGTTACGTGGGGATCGTCCGCCTCATCGAAGGGGGTTGCAGCGACTGGAGACTGCTTGGCTGGTGCGTGTCAAGACGAATGGATGCCCACCAGAAATACTGACCGTGAACCTCTTCATATCGGCGTCCCTCCGGAGATTAGAACTGGTCTCATAAATGGTTGCTGAACCTACTTAGCTATTTTCTGCGTGTAGAAAAATAGGCAGAAGGAGGGCATGCGAGGACGATGGGAACTCAGCGATGCCCAGTGGCAACTGATCGAACCGATCTTGCGACCGAAGCGACGCTCCGATGGTCGAGGTCGTGCGTGGCAAGACACACGAGCAGTCCTCAACGGGATTTTGTGGGTCTTGGGGACGGGGGCACAGTGGCGCGAACTGCCCAAGAAGTATCCGCCATACCAGACTTGCCATCGTCGTTTCCAGCAATGGGTGCGGGAGGGCAAGTTGGAACGCATCTTGCGTACCTTGGCGGAGGAGCTGCAGGCCCGAGGAAAATTGCAACTGGAGGAGGCTTTCATCGATGCCTCCTTCACGGGGGCAAAAAAGGGGGCCTCGCGGTCGGGCCCACCAAACGCGGCAAGGGAACGAAAATCATCGCTCTCGCCGATGATCACAGTCTTCCTCTCGCCGTTAGTATCGAAAGCGCTTCGCCGCACGAAAGCCAACTCGTCGAAGGCGTCCTCGGACACAGCTTCCTCGACACCCTCCCGCCGCGATTGATCGGCGACAAAGCGTATGACAGTGACCGTCTGGATCGTGACTTGGCCGAGCGTTACGACATCGAGATGATCGCACCCCATCGCGGAGAGCGCCGGACGCCGACGCAAGATGGTCGTCCTTTGCGCCGCTACCGCAGACGTTGGCGAGTGGAACGACTTTTCGCTTGGCTCCATCATTTTCGTCGGCTCGTGATCCGTTGGGAGTACCACGTCGAGAACTTCTTCGGCATGGTTCGTCTCGGTTGCATGCAAATCTTGCTCAGGTATTTATGAGACCAGTTCTAGTAAGTAACGCCTCCAAAGAGGGTCAGGCCGACAATCGGCAGAATCCGTTGCCGAAGTTCCGCATACTCAGTTAGACACCACGGAGTGCGGAATCTCTACCGTGCATCCGCTAGTTCGGCCTCATGAGCAATCTTGCGGGGCCTGATCCCTTTACCAATTCCACTCCCCTCCGCGATTCGCAGATCGTAGTCGTTCTGAAGATTGAGCCAAAACTGCGCGGGCAGACCGAAGTATTTTCCCAGGCGAATGGCAGTGTCGGCGCTGATCGCCCGGTCTCCCCGTACGATTTCATAGATGCCGGGAAAATTGAGGGCCTTTGCCAGTTCATAGGCGGTTACGCCCATCGGCTCCATGAACTCGGTCTTGAGAATTTCTCCGGGGTGAACTGCAAACACTTTCTTCGATTTGGCCATGATGACTCCGCTTCTAGTGGTAATCGGTGATCTCTACCTCAAAAGCATTTCCGTCCCGCCACACGAAGCACACGCGATCTTGATCGTTGACTCGAATACTGTGTTGTCCAGCGCGGTCACCGCGAAGCGCCTCCAGTTGATTCCCGGGCGGCACCTTCAAGTTGTCGAGCGCGACCGCCGCGTTCAAAATAGCCAGCTTTTTGAATGCCCTTCGTCGCAGATCGGCCGGAAGATGGCGGCTTCTGCCCAACTGCCACAGCCTTTCGGTTTCCTTGTCTCGGAAACTCGCGATCATTTGTTCTTATACTAACGGAGCGCGGTACTACTGTCAAGCATTAGTATCCGGAAATACGATAGGATTTCTTAGTCCCACACATGTCCACCTTCGCTGACGTCGCCCTCCCCGTGCCGCTCGACATGGCGTTTACCTACGCCATTCCTCCGGGCATGGAACCGGTAGTCGGCGGGCGCGTGCTTGTCCCGTTTCGTCAGCAGCGCATGCCGGGCATCGTCGTTGAGTTGCATGACCGCGCGCCGCGCGCCGGGGGCAAAGACGTCAAGGTCAAAAAGCTGATCGAAGCGCTCGATCCCGCCCCCGTTCTTGACGACGAATTGCTGAAACTGGGACGGTGGATTGCCGATTACTATCTCGCGCCGATCGGCGAGGTTTTTCGGACCATGCTGCCGCTCTCGGCGGAGTTCAAGCGAGCCGTCGCCTACCGAATCACCGACGCGGGGCGCATGGCGCTACATCTCGCCGGCATGTCGGGGTCGCCGGCCCGTTCGCAGCGAACGCCCGAAGAGCAGATGGTCGAGTTCCGCGTACTTGATTATCTAGCCGAACGCGCCGCCGGGCGCGTAAATGAAGCCAGCCTGCGTAGCGCGACGCGAGTTTCGCGTGCCCTCCTTGCAGGCATGGCGCGCAAAAAATGGATCGCACGAGAGGATGTTTCGGCAGCCCGCGACGCGGCGCGGATGATAAAAGTAGCGGTTCTGTTCAGTGGAGAGCCAGGCATCCCTCCGGTCTTGCTCAAGACAGGCCCCGCCTCGCAGGCCGTGCCAGAGGCCCGTCCCCATGCGGACACGTGTAGCACCGGCGCCCCGCCGGCAGCCGCGGGAGCCTACCCTGAGCCGGCCGAACCTGCGTCCCGCCCCCGCTCATCATCAAAACTCAACGCCAACCAGCGAACTCTGATTTACGCGCTGGCCGCGGCCGGCGGCCGCGTTCCCGTCGAGACGCTGCGCGGACTCGATGTTCCACGCACCACGCTCGGCACGCTAGTGCGGCGCGGGTTGATTGAACTTGTGGATGAACCCCAGGAATTCACCATTCCCAGGATCAAGCCGCGTCCCGCGCTTTTCGAGTTTGAATTCAGCACGGCGCAACAGCAGGCGCTCGAAAAAATTTGCGAGGCCGTTGGAGCGCGCAAGTTCGCCGGCATGTTGTTGCACGGCGTCACCGGCTCGGGCAAGACCGCCGTCTATCTCGCCGGGATGCGCGAAGTGCTGGAGCAGGGACGGTCGTCGATTCTGCTCGTGCCCGAAATCGGCCTTACACCCGCGATGGCGGCCGACTTGATTCAGGTCTTCGGAGACCAGGTTGCCATCCTGCATTCCGGGCTCTCCGACGCCGAGCGATCCGAGCAGTGGCATCGGATCAAACGCGGTGAGGCGAGGGTTGTGGTGGGCACGCGCTCGGCTGTGTTTGCGCCGGTCAGCAATCTAGCGTTGCTCATCGTCGATGAAGAGCAGGATTCATCTTACAAGCAAGAGGAAACGCCACGCTATCACGCGCGGGATGTGGCCGTGATGCGCGCGAAAATGGCGGGTGCCGTGGTTGTGCTTGGCTCCGCCACGCCTTCACTGGAGTCGTACTACAACGCGAAAAAAAACAAGTACGCGCTTGTCGAGTTGCCCGATCGTGTGCAAAACCGTCCGCTGCCCGAGGTCGAGATCATCGACATGCGGCAGGAATTTCAGGAAACCGGCCACGACCAAGTCATCTCACGCAAGCTGGCGGAAGAAATCCGCGAGCGGGTGGAAAGAAAGGACGACAAAAAAGAGCAGGTCATGGTGTTGCTCAACCGCCGAGGCTACTCGCCGGTGGCGCTCTGTCGCACCTGTGGGAAGACGCTCGAGTGCAAAAACTGCGCGATTTCCATGACGCATCACAAGCGCGAGCACAAAATGGAATGCCACTACTGCGGCCACATCGCGCACATTCCCGACAAGTGCGCACATTGCGGAAGCGATTACATATATTTTGTCGGCACGGGCTCGGAGAAACTGGAAGAGCTGTTGCACGGCATGTTTCCGCGGGCGCGCGTTGGACGGCTTGACCGCGACACGGTACGCGGCCGCGAGGATTTCGAGCGCGCACTCAATGCGCTGAATGAGGGCGAACTTGACATGCTGGTGGGCACGCAGATGATTGCGAAGGGGCACGACGTGCACGGTGTCACGCTAGTCGGCGTGGTCGGAGCCGATGCGGCCCTCGGCTTCCCGGATTTTCGGGCGGCCGAACGCACCTTTCAGCTACTGACGCAGGTCGCCGGGCGCGCGGGACGAGGGCAGTCCCCCGGCAAAGTGATTTTGCAGACGTATTTTCCCGATCACTACGCCGTGCAGTTTGCCGCGCGTCACGATTTCGCGGGCTTCTACGACAAGGAGCTACAATTCCGCAGTTGGATGCACTATCCGCCCTATAGTGCGATCGCGAATGTCGTTGTCCGCAGCGAGAAGCTGGATGAAGCGCTTGCCTGGTCGGGCGAACTCGGCCGCTGGTTTGAAAAGACCCGCCACGAGGGCATTCGCGTGCTTGGCCCCGCCGCGGCACCGATCTTGCGGCTCAAGCGCGATTACCGCTATCACTTCATCTTGAAGTCGCCGAGCCGCCAGAAGATGAACACGCTGCTCCGCGCGATGTTGGCCGAAGCGGCAGCCCGTAAGATTCCACGCACGCAGATGATTGTGGATGTGGATGCGGTGTGGCTGATGTAGGAAATGCCCGGAGCGTCGAGTTACCGGACTTCGAGCCACCGGCATCGAGCCAGTCTTATGCCAGCCTACTTCCGATGAAGCAGGTGTCTCGCATTGTTGCCGAGGCTGTGCAGCGTGTCGCGGGCGTCATCGCGAAGTTCCGGCCAGACCTCCCTCCCGGAACTGTGCGTGAACGGGGCGGGAGTGAAACTCAAAGCCAGCATCAGCAATCCGCAGAGTGCAATACCAAGCCTGCCGCCCGCAACGCCGGGAAAGCGTGGAATGGGCGGGTGTTTGCCTGTTAGGGCGAGTAGAACGGTCCACAAAAACCATCCCGTCCACTGATATTTCCCCAGTGGCACCAGGCTGAACACGGTTAGAAGGGTAACTGCGCGATGCAGTCCCGGCGAGAGCGAATACAGTATGTGGCCGCCGTCGAGTTGCCCCCCAGGCAGCAGATTCAATGCGGTCGCAAAGAATCCCACCCAGGCCGCTGCCGCGACCGGGTGCAATGAGAGCGCCGGCAAGGCGACGCGAATGTGCAGCAGCCGCGCCGCAAGATGAAAAGCGACTGGAAAGCCGAGCTGAAACTGGGCAGCGGTCGGACCGGCGACGGGCCGCGAAAGAGACAATCCTACAAACAAGGCAACACAACTCGGAATAAAGCCCGCAATCGGCCCCGCGATTCCGATGTCAAACAGCGCCGCGCGCGAAGGGATCGGGCTCTTGATGCGGATGAATGCGCCCAGCGTTCCGATCAGGCTGGGGAACGGCACGAAAAACGGCGGCGTCGCGTGTACGCGGTAGTGACGCGCGCAAAGATAGTGCCCCATCTCATGCGCAAAAAGAATAAACATCAGCGTCAGCGAGAACGGCAGGCCGAGCAGAAGGTTCGACGGTCTCTCGAGTGCCCACACGACAGGGAATAGCGAGATCGTGTCGTCGTTCAGCGAAAGTACTGGCTGGCGGTGCAGATAATTGAACTCCATGCGCGCGCCCACAACCGTCGTGCTGAACACCGTCAGCAGCAGGAACAGCACATAAAGCCACCAGCGTATGCTGGGGCGGCGGATCACCCACACTTCTTGCGAGGGACCGTTCGTCGGAGGATCATGAGCGAGGATGGGGAATGCCGACGTGGGTTCAGACATGCGATTTGAATAATGGGAAAGCGGCCCACGACTGGGTGCGAACGGAAGCGCAGTGCCGCCCCGGCTGTGACGTTCCGCGCGGCCAGGGCGCGCCTCCGCCTAGTCGATCGACTGCAACTCCTTGCCGGGCTTGAAGCGCACCGCCTTGCCGGGCGGAATGGAAACTTCCGCGCCCGTGCGCGGGTTCCGTCCGATGCCGGTTTTGCGCGGGCGCACGTTGAATACGCCGAAGCCGCGCAACTCGATGCGGTCGCCGGTCGCCAGCGCCTTCTTCATGCTTTCGAACACGGTTTCGACGGCCAGTTCGGCCTTCGTCTTCGTGATGCCGGTGCGGTTGACCACTTCGTTGATGATGTCGAGTTTAATCACGGGTTGCCCTCGTGTCGCGAGGATTGTTGCTTCCTCAAGTTATTGATGCTAGGGGAGATAGGGCGGATTGTCAACGGGGGGACCATTCTCGTAATATGGCTGCACCAGCCAACAGAACTTGTAATTGGTGATTTTGCAATTGGTGATTGGGTAAAGCCGCCCGGGTTGCGACTTCGTTCGTGCGCCGAGGAGTTCAATTACCAATTACAAAGTACCAATTGCGATACTAAATAAATCCAGGAAATCTGAGGAACTCGATGATTAAAAGTGACCGCTGGATCCGGCGCATGGCGCAGGAGCACGACATGATTAACCCCTACTCGGAAAAGCAAGTGAGCCAGGGAGTGATTTCCTACGGTGTGTCGAGCTATGGATACGACCTGCGCGTCTCCGACGAGTTCAAGATTTTTACCAACGTCAACAGCACGATCGTCGATCCGAAGAATTTCGATGAGCGCTCGTTTGTGACGGTGAACTCCGATGTCGCCATCATCCCTCCCAATTCGTTTGCGTTGGCGCGCTCCGTTGAGTACTTCAAGATTCCGCGCGATGTGCTGACTATTTGCGTGGGCAAGTCCACTTATGCTCGTTGCGGCATCATCGTCAATGTCACGCCGTTTGAGCCCGAGTGGGAAGGCTTCGTCACGCTCGAGATTTCCAATACCACGCCCCTGCCAGCGAAAATCTACGCCAACGAAGGGCTGTGCCAGATTCTCTTCTTCCAGTCCGACGAGGTCTGCGAGACCAGCTACAAGGACCGCAAGGGCAAATACCAGGCACAGAAGGGAATTGTGCTGCCGAAGCTGTGAGAAGAAGGCCTTCGGCCTTTGCCCCTGGCTTCGTCGGTAACGGTCGGGAGCCGGCAGCGGAAAGTTCGACAGCCCAAGGTAAGAGCCTAGCGCCTGACTTCGCCTTCTTTGAACATGTACTTGATCGCTGGCTTGTAGATCATGAGGTTGGGCGCGCCGTTGCGGTTCAGCTTGATGCAGGCTTTGTCGTACCACTCGATGTAGCCATGCACTTCCTCGCCGTCCCTGAGCACGATGACCATGGGGGTCTTGGTCTGCATCTGCTTCTGATAATAGAAGTTCTCGGCGTTCGTCTGCTCGGAAGGGGCAGTCTTCTTGCCGGGGGCAGTCGAGCGGTCCCGGCGCTCGGGCGGTGCGTGGTTGGGGGCATGGTTGTGACCATGATTATTGTGGGCATGGTCGTTGCGGTTGAGCGACGGACGGATCAGCTTGCGGTTCGCAAAGCCTTCTTGGTCGAGCATTTGTTCGGCTGATACCGGGTCTAGGGTTTCTTTCATTTCTCACCACCTGGCGCACGGAGGCGGCACAGTAGTCCACAACACTTGATTCTGTGATTGTGGTTTCTGAGGGAAAACTTATTGGTACGGTACCACACGGAAGTTCGCCTGACAATGTTTTGTGTCACATGTGCGCGTACTTTTGTCATCCAGCGGTCCGTTCAGGCACCTGGTTCGAGAGCGGTGGCAAAGGCGTCGAGGGACAAGGACCGAAGCAGGTTGCGTCGCAGGCCGCGTTCCACTTCGCCGAGAGCTTCCGCCGCGCGATGTACCCAGGCAAAATCGGCCGACTCCGACATCTTCTTGAGTTCCCCCTGAATGTCGGTATTGCGCACCAGTTGCCCCGCCCCGGATTCGAGGAACATCATATCCTCAAGCAGCAAATAGAGCGTCCGCAGCAGGCTTTCAATTCGCTGCCGTCCTTCGGCGCCGGGACGATAGCTTTCGGTGATTTTGAATAGCTCGCTGTGGTCGGCTCCGCCCATGCCCGACTTCAGCATCGCCAGCGCATGCGCACGAGCCGCGATGTAGCCTTCCAGATCGAACGAAAGGGCGCGGCCTAAGGCCCCCTCGCTCAGGCGGGCTACCAGAGAGCGCTGGCGCGGGTTCCAGTCGGGACGTAGCTTGCCGAGCTGATTTTCAATTTCGGTCACGACCAGTGCACCCAGTGTGAATACCATCGCGCGCGAACGGATTGTGGGCAGCAATTCGCCGGGATTCTCGGTCAGCAGGAAAATCGTCGCAAACTCCGGAGGCTCCTCCACGACCTTGAGCAGCGAGTTCGCCGCCTCTTTCATGAAAGCCGAACTGGTGAAAATGTACACGCTTTCCCTTGCCTCGGCCGGACGGTAGTAAATGCTCTGGATGACGTGCCGCACCTGGTCCACTTTGATCATCATCTGCGGCGGATCGGGCGGGATGATGAGGATGTCGGGGTGCGTTTGCACCAGGATTCGCGTTTCTTTTTTATCGGTTTCGCGCAGGTTCTCTCGTGCCTCCACGGCTTCCGCAAACCGCGCATCCAGATCGCCGGCCAGTGCAATGCGCGTGCAGTTCGAGCAATGGCCGCAGAAATCGGGCAATGCGTCGGGTAAAAGACGGCCTTCCGATGCGCCCGCGACGCCGGATTCAAGTTCGCCCAAAGGCAGCGCGCCAAACAACAACCCACTGTCTGCCGCGGTGGATGGCGCTGGCCGCTCCAGGCAATTCATAGCGCGCGCCAGCATGAGGGCCAGCGTATATTTACCCGACCCACGCGCACCCGCCAGAATCACCGCGGGCGGGAAGTGACCGCGCGCTAGCATTTCACGCAGGCGTTGCACGGTTTCCGGATTGCCAATGAAATCAGAAAAGGGCATAAGAAAGTTTCTAGCCGCTAGGCGCTGATCTTTAGCTTCTTCCTTACCAGCTCCATGATTACCGCGTGGGTCTCCTGGGGCGTGCCGCGCGCATTGATGGCGTGTACTCGTTGCGGCTCGCGCGCGGCAATGGCAAGATAAGCATGGCGCACGCGCCCGAAAAACGTGCGGCTCTCTTGTTCAAAGCGGTTCTCGTCCTTCTCCGGGCGCACGCTCTTGTGTTTTCGATTGCGCCGCCGCGCCCGCTCGACGCTGAAGGAAACCTCGTTGTCGAGCAGTATCGTCAAGTCTGGCTGCAGGCCGCCACACAAAATTTCGTGGAGCGCGAGCACCGGTTTCGTCCCCAGCTTACGGCCCGCGCCCTGATATGCCTCCGTCGAATCGGTGAAGCGGTCGCAGAGCACTACCCGCCCATCCGCCAGTGCAGGCAGAATGACCTCGTTAATATGTTGGGCTCGGGAGGCAAACATCAGTGCCATCTCTGCAAGCGGCGAAAGCCCGGATGTTGTCGAATGTAGCAGCACCTCGCGGATTTTTTCACCGGTCGTCGTGCCTCCAGGTTCTCGAGTGACCGTGACCGGAACGCCGTGCGCGCGTAACGCCCTCGCCAGTTTCTCGATCTGAGTGCTCTTGCCGCTGCCATCGAGGCCTTCGAACGTGATGAATTTTCCGCGTGCAGCCACGTCGGGATGATAGCAGGATGAGCGCGGTCAACTGAAGCTAGCTTCCCGCAACTTGCTGCCGGAAGACTCGGCACGTGGCCCCGAAAAAACTCAATCCCCTCTCTTCCTGAGCGGAGCGGATGCAAGCGAAGCGCAGCAACCGCGCAGTCGAAGGGATCCCTGCCTAACCAGCGCGCTCACGCCCTGGCGAGAGTTAAAGGCACGGCCGGATCTTCCGATTCCTCGCGCATGAAGCTAAGCACTTCCTGCGGCACCGGCGCACTCCATACCGGCGCAAACGACAGCCGATGCAACGGCGAAGGCCCATGCTCAGCGAGCGCCGCCAGGTGGTGCGGCGTGCTGTAGCCCTTGTTGGACGCGAGCCCGTACATTGGGTACACGGGATCCCAAGCCGTGATCATGCGGTCGCGCTCGACTTTCGCAATGATGGATGCGGCGGCGATCGAGGCCGAAAGGGCGTCGCCGTGAATGATCGCTTTCTGCGGCAGGTCGCAATCCAGCTTTACCGCGTCGACAAGCAAACAGTCGGGCCCGCAGGCCAACTGTTGAACGGCGTGCAGCATCGCAAGTCGCGACGCCTGGTAAATGTTGATTTGATCGATGCGAGCAGAATCAATCGCGGCAATCGCCCACGCAATCGAATGCTCACGGACGCGCGTAGCCAGTTCCTCGCGCCGCTCGGCTGCAATCAACTTCGAATCTCGAAGCCCGCGGATCCGGTACCCCGGATCAAGAATCACCGCTGCCGCTACCACCGGCCCAAACAACGACCCGCGCCCCACTTCATCTGTGCCGGCAACCAACTTTGCACCGCCGGCCCAAGCCAGCTTTTCGAAACGCAGGGTGCAGCGAAGTTTTTTCAGCAGCCGCAGCTTCGCAGTGGACGCGGAAATTTGCGCAGCCCTCTCATCGCGGGAACAACCGTTTAATTTGGATTTCGAACTCGGCACAGGTCGCTGTCAGCATCTTCGCCGACTGCCGCCAGAGAAACAAGGGGAGATTCGGTGCCTCGACCCATGAGCCACGCCGCTACGCCAAAGAGGGGGGGCTCTGAAGTTGGGGACTCACCAAGGCGATGGCCCACGACGACGGCGCGAAACCGCCGGCGTCCGTGCGAACGCCGGCAGCCAGAACACAGTCCCAGCTACTGCTCGACTTCTTTCAGGCGCGCGGCCTTGCCCTTCAGTTCGCGCAGATAATAGAGTTTTGCGCGGCGCACCTTGCCCGACCGCAACACATCAATCTTGTCGATCACCTTCGAATCGAGCGGGAAAATGCGTTCCACGCCCTGCCCGAAGCTGATCTTGCGCACGGTGAAGCTTGGTTGCGCGCCCCGGCTCCGCGCGATGACCACCCCCTCAAACGCCTGCAGCCGTTCTTTTTCACCTTCGCGGATTTTCACCTGCACGCGAATCGTATCGCCCGGGCCAAACTTCGGCAGGTCGGTGCGGCGTGATTTCGCCAGCAGTTTTTCGATAATTGCATTGCGCATAACGTTTCCTTCCTGACTCTTTCGTGCTTCTTGCTCTTGAATTCGCCTTCCAGCTAATTCTCGCCCCTGATCCGGGCTAGCAATTCCTTGTCTTCTTCGCTCAGCGCCGCTCGTTCCAACAGATCCGGACGATTGCGCAGCGTTTTCGCGAGCGCCGTTTTGCGCCTCCACCGCCGAATCTCCTCGTGATTCCCGTTCACCAGCACTTCCGGAACCGCCAGGCCGCGAAATTCCGCGGGCCGTGTGTAGTGCGGATAATCCAGCAATCCGCCGGAAACACAGGTCGAACAAGGGCGCTCTAGTGTGGCGCGGGCGCCCTCGCCCGCGAAATCTTCGCCCGTGACCTCGGCAGAAGCCGTAAACGATTCCTGCCGCGTCGAAGCCTCGTTGCCCACCGCGCCCGGAATCAGCCGCGTGACCGTATCCACAATCACTGCTGCGCCCAGCTCGCCGCCGCTCAGCACGTAGTCGCCGATCGAAACTTCCCGGTCAGCCAGATGCTTGCTGATGCGCTCGTCCACGCCTTCGTAACGCCCGCAGATCAGAACGAGGTGTTCAATCGCCGAAAGTTCCGTCGCCAGCGGCTGACCCAATCTCTGCCCCTGCGCGGAGAGTAAAATCACCGACTGCCTGGCGCCGCCGCTGACCCTCGCTTCCCGCGGAGCAATTTCACCCAGCGACTCCACGCACTCAAAAATCGGCTCCGGCTTCAGCACCATGCCCTCGCCGCCGCCGAATGGCCGGTCATCCACGGTGCGGTGCTTGTCTTTCGTAAAGTTCCGCAAATCGTGAATGGTAACTTCCACCAACCCGGCTTCGCGCGCCCGCCGGACAATTCCAAAATCCAGCGGTCCGCGAAAGAAATCGGGAAAGATCGTAAGAATGTCGATCTTCATTTTCCGAACCAGTCGCTGCTCGTTGGTCGCCAGTCGCATCCAGAGACACGAACGGCGGACGACCAACGATGAGGCTAACGACCTCTTTCTTTCGTCACCGGCGCATTCACCTCAAGCAATCCTTCCGGCAATCGCATCCGCACCTGCTTGCGCTCGACGTCAATCTTTTCCAGGTACGCTTCGGCGAACGGAATCTCATAGGGCAGCTTCGCGGCGCCTTTTACCACCAGCAACGGTGCTTCTCCCGCGCCAAACGCAACGTCGGCGATCTTTCCAATCTCGCGCTCGCCGTCGAACACCGTGCAGCCCGTCAAGTCGCTCAAGTACGTCCAGCCCGGCTCCAGCTCCGCCCGTTCGGCGCCTGAAACCTGAAGTTCCGCGCCTTTCAGCGCCTCGGCGTCCGAAATCGTTTCCACGCCGGCGAACTTCAAAACCAGAAGACTCTTGTGCGGCCACAATTCTTCAATCGTCAACTGACGGCGCTCGCCGCTCTTCATCAGCGCCCACAACCGCATGGCTGGCCGGAAGCGGTCCGGAACATCGGTGTGCAATTCAACGGCAACTTCTCCGCGGCGTCCTTGCGTCTTCAGCACCAGCGCCAGGCTGACCCACTCGCCGCTTGCATCGCCCGCCGTTATTCGAGAATCTCCAGCGCGTAACGCTTGTCGTTCTTGGCGCCCGCGGCGCTCAGCACCGTGCGCAGCGCGCGCGCGATGCGGCCCGATCGCCCAATCACTTTGCCCAAGTCCGCCTCCGCCACTTCCAGTTCGATTACAGTCTCGTCGCCGTCTTCGTACTCGTCGATGAAAACCGCATCCTTCGCTTCGACCAGCGCCTTGGCGATGTGCTCAATCAAAGCGCGCACATTAGCGGACTGTTCGGTCATTTGGGATCTCCACAAAATGTTCGAGGCCATCGAATAAATCGATTTGGGGAAGGGCTCGACTTCAAGCCAAGCCCGATCGGGCTCCCAAAAGATATGGGACTCAGCCTCTCGCCTTCTGAAGCTTGCACTTCTGGTGTCTGACGAGAAATCGCCGTTATGCCACCGGCGCGGCCGCCACCGGTGCAGGCATGGCCAGCAGTTTGCCGACGCGCTCGGAGCACTTCGCACCCTTCGAAACCCAGTACGTAATGCGCTCCCGCTTTAGGTCGAACGTGGCCGGACTGGTCCGTGGATTATACGTGCCTACCACTTCCACCGGACGCCCATTCCGCGCCTGTTCCTTCTCGATTACAACGACTCGATAATACGGTTGTTTGCGCGCACCAAAGCGCGCCAGACGGATCATTAACACTGACTTCGTTTCCTTTGTTCCGGAAGAGTCCGGCAGGGTTGAGGCAAACCATTATTATGCCGGACCTTAGCGCTTTTCGCAATGGGCGCCGTGGCGGGTCAATCTTGGGCTGGTTTTGCGAATAATTCGTGCCGCGTTGCATTCATTGCGAATCCACTGAAGGTGGCGGGCAATCTAAAACCGAAAGTAGGAAAGGAAAAATCCGTCATGAGCTATACGACTTCAACTCTCACTCGTCCTGAGCAAAAAATATCGTCAACCGGAAAGCCATACACCGCCAAGGCCTTCGCCGCCAAAAGCGCGACTTCGCCCCTTGCCCAGACTTCAATTCAGCGCCGCGCGCCGCGACCGCAGGATATCCAGATCGAGATCCTCTATTGCGGTGTGTGCCACTCAGATCTCCATCAGGTTCGCAATGAATGGGAAAGCATGCTGCCCACCGTCTACCCTTGCGTGCCGGGGCATGAAATTGTCGGTCGCGTCGTAACAGCAGGCAGCGCCGTCAAGAAATTCAAAGAGGGAGAGATCGCCGCCGTCGGTTGCATGGTCGACTCCGACCGTACCTGCCCGAACTGCCGCGCCGGAAACGAGCAATTCTGCGACGGCCCAGCCACCTTTACTTACAATTCGGAGGACAAGCACTTGGGCGGCGTCACCTATGGCGGTTATTCCGACAGCATCGTCGTGGACGAGGCCTTTGCGCTTCGCGTGTCTGATAAATTGAACCTCGCCGCCGCCGCGCCCTTGCTCTGCGCGGGGATTACGACCTACTCGCCACTCCGCCATTGGAATGTGCGCAAAGGACAAAAGGTCGGCGTCGTTGGCCTCGGCGGACTGGGCCACATGGGCGTCAAATTTGCTAATGCTTTCGGCGCACACGTTGTTCTGTTCACGACCTCGCCGAACAAGACAAACGATGCCCTGCGTCTCGGCGCGCATGAAGTCGTCGTTTCGAAGAATGAAGCTGAGATGCAGAAACATGCCGGCAGCTTCGACTTCATCCTCGACACAGTTTCTGCCGAACACAACGTGAGTGCCTATCTCGATCTGGTGAAGCTCGATGGCACACTCACCATGGTGGGCGCATCGCCGACTCCACTGCCGGTCCACGTAGGGAGTTTGCTCTTTCGGCGCCGCAGCCTCGCCGGTTCGATTATCGGCGGTATCCGCGAAACACAGGAGATGCTGGATTTTTGCGCGGAGCACGGCATCGCCTGCGATATCGAGATGATTCGTATTCAGCAGATCAACGAAGCCTATGAGCGACTGCTGAAAAGCGACGTGAAGTATCGTTTCGTAATCGACATGGCTTCATTGAAGTAGCCAGAACGGCAAAGCCGCACTCACTGCGGGGAGTCGAATCAGGTACCGCCGGGAGTCTCTCCCGGCGCTACACCGTTTTCCCGGCGTTCTCGAGAGCGCTCAAAATTTCCAGCGGCTCCGGCCGTTCGCTGTACGCCTCGTTCGCGGCCGCGAAGAGAACCTTTCCGTCTCGATCGATTATGTAAGTTGCGGGAATCGGCAGCTCCCAGCGGTCGTCGCCATTCGTGAACGGCAGGTTCACGAAGGTCGCGCGGTAGAGCGCCCGCTGCTCGTCGGGGACGCGATAAGCCAACCCAAATTGCCGTGCCACACTGTTGTTCGTGTCCACCAGCAACGGGAAGCCGAGCTTGTGCTGGTCGTGCATGAAGAAGGCCTGCTTTTCCGTTTGCGGCGAAATGGCAACCAGTGCCGCCCCAGCCGCCTTGATCTGTGCCGCGACGTAGTTCATCGCTTCCATCTGCCCGACGCAAAATGGACACCAGCGTCCGCGAATAAAACAGACAACAAGACGGCCTTGGCCCAGTAGGTCGGCGGATAAAACGCGCCTGCCGTTGTGATCGGACAGTTCGAACGCTGGAGCTTGCGCGCCGACGCAAAGAGCGTGCGCCGCCAGCCCTTGGGCTTTCAGCGCGGCGATCGTGCGTTCGTGAACGGCCTGCACATCGGCGCGTGCATATTTTGCGATGGCCTCTTTGCGCTCCGCATAAATCTCCCGCAGCGGCCGAACGTCGCTGTAGGAGCCGGATTCGTCTAGGGAACGCCATTTCATAAAATTTGCTGAGATGCGTCGTTATGGAATCCTGCTGCCACCAAGACCAATCACGAGTCACGCGTCCTTACATTCCCGGCAGCTTCATTCCTGCCAGCCGCCGCGCGAAACTTGGCTTGCCCATCTGCTTGAACATTTTCTTCATTTGGGCGTACTGCCGAAGGAGAGTGTTCACTTCCTGCACGGTCGTGCCCGAGCCGCGGGCGATGCGTTTGCGGCGGCTGCCGTTGATCGCCTCATGATGGTTGCGCTCGTAGTTGGTCATCGAGTTGATGATGGCCTCGACGCGGTTGATCTGTTTTTCATCCACCTTGTCGGCCGCTTTCTGCAGACCCTGGAAGGCGCCAATCGAGGGCAGCATGCCGATCAGGCTCTGCATAGAGCCCATCTTGCGAACGGAGCGCAGTTGCTCGCGGAAGTCCTCGAGCGAAAAGCCATCGCCGGAGAGAGCTTTGGTCGCCAGTTCGGTCGCTTTCTTTTTGTCAATCTGCGACTCGGCCTTTTCAATGAGCGAAAGAATGTCGCCCATCCCGAGAATGCGCGAGACAATTCGGTCGGGATGAAACGGTTCGAGCGCATCGTACTTTTCGCCAATGCCAATGAACTTGATCGGCTGTCCCGTAACTTGGCGAATCGAGATCGCTGCGCCGCCACGTGCGTCGCCGTCCATCTTGGTGAGCACCACGCCGGTCAGCGTGAGCTTCTTGTGGAACTCGTCAGCCGAGTTAACGGCATCCTGTCCGGTCATCGAATCGGCGACGAACAGAATCTCCTGCGGATTGAGCAACCGCTTGAGCGACTGCATCTCATCCATGAGTTGGTCGTCGATGTGGAGACGGCCGGCGGTATCGACGATGAGCACGTCGCAGCCCGTATTCACGGCCTCGCGCCGCGCTTCTTTGGCGAGTCGTTCGACGGTGGCGGTGTTGGCTTCCCCGACTTGGCCTTCGTAGAGATTGGCCTTGATCGCCGCCGCAACTACCTTGAGTTGCTCGCGCGCCGCTGGACGGTACACGTCAACCGAGACGAGCAGCGGGCGGTGCCCGCCATTCTTGAGCCAGTTCGCGAGCTTGCCGGAAGTGGTGGTTTTGCCGGACCCTTGCAGTCCCGCCATCAGCACGACCGTTGGCGGCTGCGAGGCGAACTTCAGCTTGGCGGTATCTTTTCCGAGCGTCTCGACGAGTTCGTCGCGGACGATCTTGATAACCTGCTCGCCCGGCGAAAGCGCGGTCATGACCTGCTGTCCGACAGCCTTGGCCTGAATGCGGTCGATCAGGTCCTTGACGACCTTGAAGTTAACGTCGGCCTCAAGCAGCGCCAGGCGAATCTGTTTCAGCGCGTCGGCAATGTTCTCTTCGGTGAGAACCGCTTGCCCGCGCAGGCTCTTGAACGCGCGTTGGAGTTTTTCCTGAAGATTCTCGAACATAGAAACTTCTATCTTAGCAGTCTGAGGGAGCCGAGACCCTGATCGGGCCCACCTGTTATCCCCCGGTTCTCGGTCCGCTGGTTCGGCGGTACAATGCACCTAACTCTCTGGTCGAAGGAATTCCGTGATCGCGCGATTCTCCGCGGTTCTTTCTTGCGTTTTGATTTGCGTCCTTTCCTGGAACAGTTTTGCCCGGCAAGCGCAGGGGCCGCAGCCCGCCGCCGTTGTTTCTGCCCCTGCCGTGGCTAGTCTCATGAACGTGGATGTTAGGTCGCGACCCGACGGTCTTACGATCACAATCGCTGTCAGCGCTCCGCTTGTGCCAACGACGGATCGGGTGTCGAATCCGGATCGGCTGGTTTTCGACTTTCCTGGATGCGAACTCAAAGGTGGGAACCGTCATATTCCAGTCAATCATGGACCAGTGACGGGACTGCGGCTCTCGCTGTTCAGCAGCCGCCCGCCGGTGGCGCGAGTCGTGGTGGACTCAAACGCATCCCTTGATTTTGAAGTGAAGCCGGCGGGGAACAAGGTCGTGATTGAGATCCCCTTCCCGAAGGCAGGTGCCCTGCCGCCCGCTAAGGCTCGCACTGCGCTGAAAGATGAAAAGGGAAAAGCAGTGTCGCTCCCGCCCCCTGGGAAGCGGCCTGTCCCGGAGGTTGTTGCCCGCGCTGCAAGCCCGGAACAGAGTGCTTACAGTCTCATGGCGAAAGCCAGATCGCTGAGCGTAGGAGATCTTGACGCGCTGGAGGAAAGAACCGAATCGGGGGATCCCGAGGCGCAAACCATGCTCGCGCTCGCCTATCACGCTGGCGTGCTGCTGAAGCGAGATGATGCGGAGGCGCTTCGCTTACTGCATAAGGCAGCCGATCGGGGGTCGATGGCCGCCGAGGAATCGCTGGGCATTTTCTCCGAAGGTGGCATAGGCATGGAGCGGCCGGCGCCAGTCGACGCGCTGAACTGGTACACGAAAGCGGCGCAACAAGGGTCAATGGACGCCGCGACCGATATTGCATTGTTGTATGCAAATGGAAAGGGTGTCGCGAGAGATACCTCGCAGGCCGTGACCTGGTTTCGTCGCGCCGCTGAAGGAGGCGATGCATCGGCTCAGTACAATCTCGCACTCATGTATGAGCGCGGCGAAGGCGTGCCCCAGGATTACAAGGAAGCGGTCCGTTGGCTCACGCCGGCTGCTGATCAGAATCTGGTGCCGGCGATCTTAGATCTGGCTGAACTTTTTCTTCGCCCCCCCAATTCGACACTTGTGGCCGATGTCGGCAAAGCCGTCCAGTACTACGAGAAAGCGGCCGATCTGGGCAGTGCCGTTGCGCAAGCAACCCTTGGGACCATTTTCACTCGGGGCCTCTCAGGCAAGGTGGACTACGAACAGGCTGTGAAGTGGTACCGCAAAGCGGCCGATCAAGGAGAACCGGATGGCGAACTGGGACTTGGAGTGATGTACGCGCTCGGCCACGGGGTTCCGGTTGATTTCGAGGAGGCGCGTCGCCTGCTGACAGCCGCCGCGGACCGCGGCCAAATCGAAGCGCAATACGATCTTGCCATCATGTGTGAGGAAGGAAAAGGTGCCCCGGCGGATCGGGACCTTGCGGCCCACTACTATCAAATGGCGGCGGAACGGGGCATGGCCAAAGCACAATATCGGTATGGCTTGTTGCTCGTCAAAAGCAGTGAATCTCCGGGCAGCCGGATTACGGCATATAAATGGCTCATGCTGGCGCAGGATTCGATCAAGGAGAGCGCGTCAGCATTGAGCGATTTACGAAAATCAATGAACGAAAAGGAAATCAGCGAGGCCGAGCGGGACGTCGACAGCTGGCGGTTGTCGCACAGGCCCATTGGACGCTGATCGATCGTCCGTTTGTGCGCGAAGCGGAATTACTTTCCTGCGTATACTTCCTTGGCCGCGATGATCGTGTTGGAGTGAATGGTGATGGTGTCTTCGATATTCACGGCGTATCCGCCGGCGAAGGTGACCATCACGGGAATACCCTCGGCCTTGGCGAGTTGGAACACCAGCGCATCTCTTTTCTTCAATCCCTCAATCGTCAACGACAATCCGCCGAGCTGATCTTCAAAGTAGGGATCGGCTCCGGCAACGTAACAGATCAGCTCCGGCCTGAACCGGCCCAATCCCAGGCTGAAGGCATTGCCAACGCACGCCAGATATTCGTCGTCCCCCATACCGTCGGGCAGATTCATATCAAGCGATGAAGGCGGCTTGAACTGCGGGTAATTGTTTTCCTGGTGCAAAGAGATAGTGAAGACGTCGGTGTTTTCGCGGCGCCTGTTCATCCCGGGGGGGCCGGGAAAGGGCGCGGGAGCGAAGATCACCGCTGTGCCGTTGCCCTGATGGACGTCACAATCGAAGGTCATGGCGGTGCGGATCTTTTCGTCGCGCTGCATGCGGCGAATCGCCACCGCCACGTCGTTGATCATGCAGAAGCCCTCCCCGTGGTCCGGGAACGCGTGGTGGAATCCGCCCCCGATGCTGATCGCGATGCCGTCATTGAGCGCGTAGTCGGCGGCTAGCATCGAGCCACCCGCGGAGAGCCAGAAGGCTTGCACCAGCTCCGACGAGTAGGGAATTTCCATCTCTAATTCCTCGCGTGCGCTGAGTGTGCCCGTTTTCAGCTTCTCAACGTATCGCGGAGTGTGGACAAGCAAAATGTCCTGGTCGGTGGCGCAACGGGGGGCAACAAAATCCGCCGCCTCGGCGGCCCCGGATTCGACCAGCCGGTCATGAACACGCTTGTATTTTTCGGCTGGAAAAACATGCGTGCCGATGGGCAGAAAGTAGTCATCGCTATAAACTAGCTTAAAAGGAAGCATGCAATCTCTGGGGGCCAGAAACCAAAACCTCATATGATACGCGCCAAGCGGGCCGTTGGCACTGAGCATTTCGTGGGGGCCTACGAATGGGAATCGGGCACGCGGCCTTGAGCGCACTCCAGCCTCCGGCGGGTCGCCGGTTGCCCTGATAAACTGGGCGCGTTGCCTGCAAAAAGAAAATCCGCATCGGACGCGCCTGCCCAAAATGTGCCCGAGCCAGTGGAACTGCCAGGCGCGGCGAAGCCAACCAGAGTCAAACCCCAGGCGGTGCCCGTCACGGGCAAAGGCCGCATCTTTCTGCTCGATACAATGTCGTTCATTTTCCGCGCCTATCACGCGATGGCGCGCCAGCGGCCCATGTCGACCAGGACTGGGGTTCCGACGGCGGCGACGTATGTGTTCGTCAACATGCTGCGCAAGTTGCGCGATGATTTTGAACCGGAATATCTGGCTGCAGTCTTCGATGTGGGAGCGCCGACGGTCCGTAACCAGCAGGCAGAAGCAATCACAAAAATCCGCAAGTTTGATATCAGGACGCAGACATTTCAGGAGGTCGAGTACGCCGGCTATAAGGCGAATCGCGCCGAAATGCCGCCGGATCTGGTGCAGCAGGTACCGTACATCCGGAGAGCGCTCGAGGCTTATCGCATCCCGATCCTGCATCTGGAAGGCTACGAGGCCGACGACGTGATCGGCACCCTGGCCCGCAAAGCGGCGGCGGATTCGCATCCTGTCTTTGTCGTGTCGAGCGACAAGGACATGCTGCAACTGGTCAACGATAAAGTGTGGGTGCTGAATCCGCCGAAAGACAATTTGATTTGTGATGTCGCGCAAGTCCGGGAGATCTTGGGCGTGCCGCCGGAACAGGTGGTCGATGTGATGGCCCTGCGTGGCGATTCGGTGGACAACATTCCCGGGGCGCCGGGGATCGGCGATAAAGGATCAGTTGAGCTCATTCAGCGATTCGGCAGCGTTGAACAGGCGCTGGATCGGGCGGCGGAAGTTGAGAAGAAAACGTATCGCGAGTCGCTCCAGAACAACCGCAAGAACATTCTGCTGAGCAAACAGCTCGTGACCATCGATACGAACGTCGCCGTCGACTTGGATGTGGCCGCGATGAAGGCGGGCGACCCGGATGTTGAGGCGCTGCGCGCTCTGTTTGCGGAACTGGAGTTCACCTCACTGCTGAAGGAAGTGCTTCCGGTGGAGGAGGTGGAGGAAGGTGACTACAGGGAGATCAAGTCGAAGGCGGAGTTTGACGAGTTTGTGCGCACCCTGACGGGCAGCGCCCCGCTCGCGTTCGCGATCCCGGCTGCCGATGAGGCGGATCGCGAAGCAGAAGAAGAGAAAGAACCTGAGCTGGCGCAGACCGGTTTCCTGGCTTTCCAGTCGGCGGATTCGGGCGACCGCACCACAGGCGGCTGCAACCGACTTGCGATCTCCAAGGCGGCGGGAACTGGTGCGACCGTGTCATTTGACAACGACGCACTTGCCGGCAGCGTGCGGCGCCTGCTCGAAGATGCAGCTTCGCCCAAGAGCATCCACGACTGGAAGGCGGCGCTGCATCATTTTTCGGACATGGGGATTGCCTTGGCGGGCGTGGAACACGACCCGATGCTGTACTCGTATTTGCTCAATCCAACGTATTCATCCCACGCACTGGCGGAAGTTGCGCTGCGCAGCTTGAACCTGAAGCTGAGCGGCAATCTGGCGGAAGCCGCGGACGTGACAGCCAGGTTGGCGAGTTCGCTGCGGCAGGAAGTCGATGACCAGAACCTGACGGGGGTCTACCGGGAGATTGACGCTCCGCTGGTGCCCGTTCTCGCGCGCATGGAAAATGCGGGCGTGAAAGTTGATACGGCCGTGCTGGGTGATATGTCGGCGAAGTTGCGGACCGAAGCGGATTCGAAGGCGCGGGAGATTTACGAGCGCTGCGGGATGGAGTTCAACATCAATTCGCCCAAGCAGCTCGGTGACGTGCTCTTCAACAAGCTGGCGCTGCCGATGCCGGTGAAATATGGAAAGGGCAGGAAAATTTCGACGGCCGTCGATGTTCTGGAGGGGTTGGCTGAAGAACACGAGGTTCCGCGGCTGGTGCTGGAATACCGCCAGTTGACGAAGTTAAAGTCGACATATGTGGATGCTCTGCCCGCACTGATGCGCAACGGAACCGGGCGAGTGCATACTACGTTTGGACAGACCGGGACGGCAACAGGCAGGCTGTCGTCGGCCAATCCTAACTTGCAAAACATCCCGATCCGCACGGAACTCGGCCGCGAGATTCGGGCCGCCTTTATTGCCGAGCCTGGGAACGTTTTGCTGGCAGCCGATTACTCGCAAATCGAATTGCGGCTGCTCGCGCATTTCTCCAAAGACAAACTGCTGGTGGAAGCGTTTCGCCGCGGTGACGATATTCACACGCTGACCGCATCCCAGGTGTTTGGTGTCCCTCCTCTGATGGTGACCTCGGACCATCGGCGGCAGGCGAAGGTGGTAAATTTCGGAATCGTCTATGGTTTGTCCGCCTTTGGCCTGTCGCAGCAACTGGGCATCGAACCGGCCGAGGCACGGAAATTCATCGACGCCTACTTCGAAAAGTATGCCGGCGTGCGAGCGTTCATCGATACCACGCTTGCGCAGGCGCGACGCGATCAGAAGGTGAAGACCTTGTTCGGACGCGTGCGGCCGATTCCGGATATCAACAGCAAGAATGTAAATCTCCGCGGGTTTGCTGAGCGTACCGCGGTAAATACTCCGCTACAGGGGACGGCGGCCGATTTGATCAAGCTCGCGATGATCCGGATTGATGAAGAAATCGGGAATCGCCAGCTAAGGTCGCGCATGACCCTTCAGGTTCACGACGAACTGGTGTTCGAAGTGCCCGAAGGCGAGGTGAAAACGATGAAGACACTCGTTCGCGAACAGATGGAAGGAGCGCATCCGCTGGAAGTTCCCCTGCGCGTGGATTTGGGGGTTGGACCAAACTGGCGTGACTTGGAGTAGGGGTTCGGACTCGTTGCTAAGCTTGACCGATCATCAGGCTCGCGTGGATTCCGATCACGCACAGAATCCATGGCGAATCGCGAAAGCCACTGCTGAGGAAAATAGTCTCCGCATTTCCGCTATACTCTCCCTAACGATCTTGCAATCAGGCGCCGTCTTTAAAATTCCAGCCGCACGACATGATTTGTGATCTTGCGGAGGCAATGGGATGAGGGCAGCTACGTCCCTCGCATTAGAAAAAGTGCCGCGCGCCTTTCCCCGATATTCCGTCAAAGTGCCATTGGATGTAATTGCCTTGCGCTCGGGAATTCCAGAAAACCTTCCGGGGCGCTGCGCCGATTTGAGCGAGGGCGGCGTGGGCGCGATGGTGGCGGGCGAGCTTTCAGCAGGCCAGCAGGTCGCGCTCGAACTGCGTCTTCCGAATCTTGGCCTTCCGGTGCGGGCGAGGGCTGTGGTTTGTTATCAGGGGGCAATCCGGTGCGGTTTTGAGTTTGTGGGGCTGGCAACCGATCAGCGCGAAATGATTCGGTACTGGTTGCATCGGCTGGAGACGGAATCGGCGAAAGTGGAAAGGCCCAAAGCCGAGCCCGAACCCGCGGCCATCGAGACGCGCGCCGGCGCCGTTCCGCAAAAGGCACCGAAGATTCGAGTCCGGCTGCGTCGGTTTAACTTGCTGCTTGCCGCCATGCTGCTGCTGGCCTTGGCGGGGTGGTGGCAGTGGCAGCGGTCGTGGCACGAACTGGAGAAAGGATCGGCAGCGCAGACGACGCCGTTGCGAGTTTCTCCCGAGATCATGACTGCGCGGATCGTATCGAAGACTGCTCCGGTCTATCCAGAGGAGGCTCGCCGCTCCGGGACGCAGGGGCTCGTGGTGCTCGACGTCCTGATCGCAGCAGATGGAACCGTCAGGCGTCTGCAACCTATCTCGGGAGACGGTGTGCTGGCGAAATCCGCGACGGATGCGGTACGGCAGTGGAAGTTCGAACCCTACGGGTTGTTCGGTCGCGCGCGTGAGGTCGAAACTTCCATTGCTGTTGATTTCCGGCTGAACTAAGCCGCTGGCAATGCAACCAGGTTGAAGGGAATAAGTCAGCCAGCCGTGGGAAGTTGAGTTATGCGAATTTCGCTGCTTGCTGGAATGTGAGGCCGCGCTCGTCCTTCGGCGAAACGATGGGCTCACCATCAAGCTGCCATTCGATTCGCAGCGCTGAGTCGTTCCAGACCACGGTGCGCTCGTGTTCGGGAGCATAAAAATCGGTGGTTTTATAAAGTACGTGAGTGCCCGAAGCCGCGACCCGAAAGCCGTGGGCGAAGCCCGGCGGAATCCAGAGTATGAGCTTGTTTTCGCCGGAAAGATTGAAAGATTCCCATTGACCGAACGTTGGTGAAGAGCGGCGAAGATCAACCGCCACGTCGAGGATCTCGCCGGTGATCACGCGCACCAGCTTTCCCTGCGGCTGCTCGATCTGGTAATGCAGCCCGCGGACGACGTTCTTGCCGGAGAACGAGTGATTGTCCTGTACGAACGTCTCGCGGATGCCAAGATCGGCAAACGTCCGCTGGTTGTAGCTTTCAAGAAAAAACCCACGCTCATCGCCAAACACGCGCGGTTCCAGCAACAAAAGCCCGGACAGGCTGGTGGCATTTTTTTTCATGGGACGATTACAAACATTCTTCTGCCGTCAAAAAACGCGATCCTTCAAAAGTTGCAACAGGTAGGCGCCGTACGCGTTGTTGCGCATGGGCTGTGCAAGCGCCTCCAGTTGGCCGGCCGTAATGTAGCCGGCGCGGAAGGCGATTTCCTCTGGGCACGCGACCATCAGCCCTTGCCGCTTCTCGATGGTTTGAATAAACAACGAGGCTTCCATCAGAGCTTCCTGAGTGCCCGTGTCGAGCCACGCCATGCCGCGGCCCATGACGCAAACATTGAGCTGACCGCGCTCGAGATAGGCACGATTGACGTCGGTAATCTCGAGTTCCCCGCGTGCAGAAGGCCGTAGGTTCGCGGCGATTTCCACGACCTGCCGATCGTAAAAATAGAGTCCGGTGACCGCATAACGCGATTTTGGCTGCTTCGGCTTTTCTTCAATGCTCAGGGCTTTCCCGTTCGCGTCGAAGTCAACCACCCCATAGCGTTCGGGATCGTTGACGGGATAAGCAAAGACGCGGGCGCCTTTTACCTGCTCCCCGGCCGCCCGCAAGTCCTTAACCAGGTCGTGCCCATAGAAGATGTTGTCGCCGAGCACGAGCGCGCAACAACTTGAGCCTATGAAATCCTTGCCGATCAGAAACGCCTGCGCAATGCCCTCCGGCTTGGGCTGCTTTGCATACTCGAAATGGACGCCATAGCGCGAGCCATCGCCGAACAGCTGCTGAAAGCGCGGCAGGTCGTCGGGCGTGGAGATGAGCAGAATATCGCGAATCCCCGCCAGCATAAGCGTCGAGAGCGGATAGTAAACCATCGGCTTGTCGTAGACCGGGAGCAGGCTTTTCGCGACGCAATGGGTGACGGGATAGAGGCGCGTGCCCGATCCTCCCGCAAGAATGATGCCTTTGTAATTTGGTTTGGTTGTTTTTGTCATTTCGTGTTTTGGCGGCATACTAGCGCTCGGTGGCATAGTGTTGCGCCATCCATTGACGATAGCTGCCGCTCGTCACATCGCGCACCCAATCTTCATGTCCGAGGTACCAGCGGACAGTCTTTTGGAGGCCGCTGTCGAAGGTTTCCCGGGCGCGCCAACCTAGTTCGCGCTCGACTTTACGCGTGTCCATCGCGTAGCGGCGGTCGTGGCCTGGGCGATCTTTAACGAATGTAATCAGCTTATTGTGCGGCACGACGGGATCGCCAGGCCGCAGGCTGTCAAGCAGGGCGCAGAGCGCGCCCACAATTTCCAGGTTGTTTTTCTCGCTGCGTCCGCCGATGTTGTAGGTTTCGCCCACGTGGCCGTGTGCCAGCACCTCCCGAATTGCGTAGCAGTGATCTTCGACATAAAGCCAGTCGCGGACGTTTTGGCCGTCGCCATACACAGGGAGAGGTTTGCCCTGGCATGCGTTCAGGATCATCAATGGAATCAGCTTTTCCGGAAACTGGAGTGGTCCGTAGTTGTTCGAGCAGTTCGTCGTGAGAACCGGCAGGCCATAGGTATGGTGATAGGCGCGGACCAAATGATCGGAGGCCGCTTTGGACGCCGAGTACGGACTGTTCGGGGCGTAGGGCGTAGTTTCGCTGAAGGCCGGATCGCTCGGGCCGAGCGAGCCATAAACTTCGTCAGTCGAGACGTGGAGAAAACGGAAAACTCCCCGATCGGATTCAGGAAGCGCTGTCCAGTAGGCGCGGGCTTCTTCAAGCAAACTGAACGTTCCATTGACGTTGGTGCGGACGAAATCGTCGGGACCATGGATGGAGCGATCGACATGGCTCTCGGCCGCGAAATGAACGATGGCGCGAGGCTTTTCGCTGCTAAGAAGGTTACATAGCGCACTGCGGTCGACGATGTCGCCTTGCTCGAACCGGTATCGCGGATTCGTTTGAATCGATTGCAGATTATTGAGATTTCCCGCGTAAGTCAGTTTGTCGAAGTTGAGAATGCGGCTTCGCTCCGAGGCAATCCATTGGAGAATGAAATTCGAGCCAATGAAACCCGCGCCGCCGGTGACGAAAATTAGATCTTCCATGCAGAAAGCGCCGCATACTGGAGAGCAGCGGCGTTTTGATTTTAATCAAAGCTGACCGCAAAGTCGTGGGGGATGTTGGCTGGAGCGATTCATGGCGTAGCAACCGCTATCAAACAGGCGGCGCTTCAGTGCCGGCAAAAGCGCAAACCGCGGTCACACACAGGCCCCGCGAAGATGGCCTCCAGAGCCCGTCTCGGCGGCGAGTGCTCAGTCCATGGCCGATGCCGAGACTACGGCCGGTCCGACGGTCGCTCCTTCGGGGTCCGCGCATTCGCCAGCGGGCCGTCCCAGGACCTGGTAATAGACCTTTTCGATAGACTGAGCGACTCTCGGCCACAAATACTCGTTCCGAATGCGGTCGCGCTCACGAATTGCGGCCTGGCGCCGCAGCTCAGGATTGTGCAAGAGCATTCCAAGCATGCGTTCAAGATCGGCCGCGTCGCCGCGACGGAACGTAAAGCCGGCGCCGTCGACGACCTCCCGGTTCTCGTCGATATCGCTGGTAAGCACGCACACTCCGGCGGCCATGGCATCGAGAAGCGCCAGGTCGTCGCTCTCGTTGCCGATGGGCTCACCAACCGGCAAGTCGCCGGCGAACTCGGTTTGAGCGAGCACACCATCAAGAAATACCTGCTTCGGATATTCGACAAGGTGGGGATTTCGAGCCGCGTGGAACTGGTTCTCTACGCCATGGCCCACGGTTCCAACCGCGCCGCCGAGTGGATGCCCGGCAGCGCCTGAACGCCACGCCCGGGATGGTCGAGGATACAATGGCGACATGTCAACACCTGAGGAGATTTTCCGGTGAACGGACCAGATTCGAAGGCGGCCCGCCGATGGACGGTGATTGCCTCCGGGCTGCTGATTCTGGCGCTCGCCATGGTCGTGATTTTCACGCGGCGAAACGCCTTCCTTAGCCCGCTTGCTATCGTCGTCGTCGCTGCCATTGGGCTCGCCGCCATTCTTCTCCAGGTTCGCTTTCACCGCGATCTGACCGATGTTCGCCCGCCGCTGCGGCTCAATATCCTCGGCCTTCTGTTTGCCGCGGCCACTTTGTTTCCGCATCACCTTCGACTGAAAGCCTCGATGGTCGATGTGGTTGCTTTCGGCGCTGTCGTGTGCTTTGCCACCAGCGGATCGCTCATTCTGCACGCACTGCGCCGCCACCCCCGCCCACCCCAGTTGCCCGACGCAGAATGATTCACGCCGACTGACGGACTAAACAGATCCGACGATTTCCCATGTGGTCCCCAGTGTGCTCCGTGGTCAGCGCTCTTTGTCAGTAGTGAATCGGATTTCTCGGAAGCAAACCACAACACATCCGCCCGGCGCGCGTAGCGCTACAATGTTGCCATGCGCGTCACGCTCTTTGGGGCATCCGGGCTGCTGGGCCGGGATCTTGTCCGGGCGCTCGCGGGCGTGCAGCTAACCGCGCTTTCTTCCAAAGATGCGGACCTGCGGGACGCATCCCGCGTCATGCAAGCGGTCTCGCAGTCGCGTCCCGATTGGATCATTCTTTCCGCCGCTTACACCGATGTCGACGGCTGCGAATCGAATCGCGAGCATGCTCTGGGCGTGAATTGCGAAGGCCCCGTCCACGTGGCCCAGGCCGCGCGCCATATCGGTTCCCGTTTGCTGTTCCTTAGCACCGACTACGTTTTCGATGGCACCAAAGGTGCCCCATACGAAACCGGAGACCAACGAAATCCGGCCAGCGTTTACGGTGATACCAAGGCGCGCGCGGAACTGCGCCTGCTCGATATCCTGCCCGAAGTTTGCATCGTGCGCACTTCGTGGCTTTTCGGCCACGGTGGCAAGTGCTTTCCCTCGACCATTTTGAAGCTGGCAGCCACGCACACTGAAATTTCCGTAGTCAACGATCAGCGCGGCTCCCCCACGTTCACGGTCGATCTCGCATCCGCTCTCGTCGAACTCTGCCGTAAGCAGGCGAGCGGCATCGTGCACGCAACCAACGCCGGCGATTGCACCTGGTACGACTTCGCGAGGGAAATCGTGCAAAACGCCGGCCTGCCTACTCACGTCAAACCCGTAACCACGGCCGAATTCCCCCGCCCAGCCCGCCGTCCCGCCTACTCGGTCCTCTCGCCAGCGAGCCTGCACGCCTACGGAATCCAAATGCCCAACTGGCAAGATGCCCTGCGCCGCTATTTGGCAGACACTTGCGCGTCCCAATAGTCAGCAAGCCGCCAATGCTCTTGTTTTCTTCTTCTAACCATGGCACCCTTACCCCCTACCCCCGGTATATTGGAATCAATATTTTAGCGACCCCTTCCACCGCAAAGTATTGAGTGCGTGGTACTTATATGCAAAGTATTCCGGAAGGTAATTATCCCTTGACAGTATGTAACCAAAAATGGGAGTCTTTCGGATGGGTGGTGCACTACACACCCAAGGGGCGTCGTTATAAGCTCTGGGAGGACCTGTCCGATATGATTCCTGTCCGCAAAGAATATCTCGAATCCTCGTTCTATGTTTACCCCGACATGGATTCCGCTAACGCTGGCAGAAAGACGGGTGGTAGCGGATTTTTCGCCTCTTGTTCCCTTGATGTCAATACCACTTGGTTTCAGCCATATGCGGTTACAAACTGGCACGTCGTTGAAAAACACAAGAATCCCGTGCTCCGCATAAATACGGCTGATGGCCGAAGTGATTTCCTTGAAACAAACCTCCACCGTTGGCGCCGGCATCCAGATGGAGACGATTTGGCCGCGTTGCCTGTTGATCTGCCCCTAAAAGAATTTCGTTATGTGTGTGTCGGGACAGGCATATTCATGAGCAAAGAAATGGTTAATGCGCTCACCATTTCTCCCGGCGATGAAGTCTATATGATCGGACGTTTCGTGGGAGTTGATGGAGAACAAAAGAACACTCCGGCGGTACGATTTGGAAATATCGCAATGTTGCCGTCTGAGCCGATAATGAACAAGTACGGGCACCTACAAGAGAGTTTTCTAGTTGATTGTCGCTCTGTACCAGGCTACAGCGGTTCTCCGGTGTTCCTGATCTTGTTCCCCCAAATGCCCCGGCCTCCATTTTTCGAAACATCTGTTGGGCAAGTGTACGATTCAAGAAGGCACGGGCCTTTTTTGTTAGGCATTGATTGGTTACATTTGAACAACTACGAAGAAGTTCTTTCTAGCGATCAAAGAACTCCAATCAGTCCGAGACAATGGGTGAAGTCTAATACTGGCATGGCGGGAGTGATTCCCGCGTGGCGGTTGCTGGAATTACTCGATTTACCGGAGTTCAAGATGCAGAGGAAGCAGGAAGACGACAAGATAACCGCACATAAAGAACCGGAACCCAGCTATATAACACTGGATTCCGCCGAACAAACAGGGCATATCCAAACCACCAAAGCGGGAGCGGAGATTGCTGTGCCCACAACCGA
This sequence comes from uncultured Acidobacteriaceae bacterium, assembly GCA_963791085.1. GTDB lineage: Bacteria > Acidobacteriota > Terriglobia > Terriglobales > Acidobacteriaceae > Acidiflorens. Next base: position 352,736 of record CAWBQG010000003.1, read on the forward strand.
TCAGTTCTTTGGTGATCTAGAAAAGGCCAGTCGCAAGAAGACTTAACTCCGTCACACGGACGGACTTGTGCCGCCACGAATTACGAGTTCTCTCGTAGCGACCAATGCCGATTCAGAACGGTTCGGAGACGCTCTCGGTATGGCGTACAACGGCATCGCGCTTTTCGATTTGCTGTAGAAAACTCCAGATCATCGGCTGTTCATCGAAGCGCCGATTGTAACGGAAGCTGTATTCATCGAAGTAGGTTTGCAAGTAATCACGGCCAACCGAATGATATACGCCGCCAATTCCGCGCTTCACAAGACTCCAAAATCCTTCGATGGTATTCGTGTGCACATCGCCAGCAACGTACACCCGCTCGCTGTGATTAATCCTGTGATGCGTGTATCCGCGAGCGTCCAATCCGTTGTAGGAGCGGAAATCGTCAGTAAAGACAGTAGACTTCGGGAGGACGTGCTCTTTGATCAGTCCGCGCAGAGTGTCAGCCTTAACATCGGCGGCAACGAATGCGCGAACCTGTCCCTTGCGCTGGACCATACCGATTACGGGAGTTTTCTTAGTTCCACGGCCACGCGTTCCCTCAGAACGACTTCCATAATAAGTCTCATCCATTTCGACTTTTCGGTTAATACCACCAATCGGACCGCTCTTTTCTTCGCCAAGCATGGAACGAATCTGCTTAAACATACGCCACGCCGTCTTGTAGGTTACGCCAGTCTCGCGCTCAATCTGTTTTGCCGAGATGCCACAGCGCGTAGCAGACATCAGATAGATCGCGTAGAACCATGTGGTCAGCGGAGTGGGCGACTTGTGAAAGATCGTGTCGGCGGTCGGATGCACATGATTACCACAATGCTCGCAGCAGTACGAGGGGCGACTGACTACGCGATAGTGCTTTGTAATCTGCTCGCAGTTCTTGCAAAAAATGCCGTCAGGGTACAGGCGGTTCTTGAGCCATTCGAGGCAGGCAGCATCATTGGGGAACTCTGCTTGGAAGGCTTTTAATGGAAATCTCTGCATCTTTGGTTTGCGGTTCATGACTTTTTACCTACAACCAAGGTAGCAGAATAACTACATACTGTCAAGGGATAATTACCTTCCGGAATAAGGAGTTAGCTCCAAATCCGGGGTTTCGATGGCCGTCCTGGGGACGGACACACCTCAACCTTCCTACACAGGTCAGAGGACATTTTCGCGCGGATCGGGCGGGATGGAAGTCGGTGATACCGGCACACGATTTTTGTGATGAAAAATGGCGCGGAAATCCACGGACGTATGAGGCAATCGAGGGGGCAAACCATCACACAGTTTGGCGAATAAAGGGCGAACAAAATAATTTTTGGAATACGAACATGTACGTATAACCCGTGTACAGACAACAAACGAAAGCGGGTTCGGGGATTTCCAGGAGGCAAAACGGGGCTTGACAAGGTGTGCTAGGGAAGATCGCGGATGGCATGGCCGCCTCGGGGGCAGGCTTTCCGGTTTCGGAGGAACTGAACGCGGTGGTTCCCACCCAATTTGAGGCTGCCCACCCGTTGAAGTTATGGCCCGAACTTGCGAGACATAAGAATGGGCCAGCCATAGCTTCAACCATGTCATCCTGAGCGCAGCGCATAACCTCAACCATTTCATCCTGAGCGCAGCGAAGGATCTATGTATTTTGCTTGCAGCGCCGATGCTCTCGCGTCCTCAACCAGACCACGCGAGTTTTGCGGTTTCTGCAAGGGTGGGTTCTTTCGGAAATCACGCGGGGAACTCGCGGCGCACAAACTCCATCGCGGCGTCGCGCGAATTAAGCCGGCCTTCCAGTTGCGCATCCTCGACGGCCGACAGAATTTCCTTGAAGCGGGGGCCGGGTTCGTATCCGGCTTCGATCAGGTCGCGGCCCGTTACGAGCGGCGTTGGGCGGATCGCTTCCGGCGGCAGGAAATGCAACTTTTCGCGGGCATAGTCGTAGGCATCGAGCAGGCCGTGGCTTGAAAGGCAATCGATGCGATGCAGCTCCATGTGCTCGTCGAACTCGGGCAGGCGCAGAAATTTTTTCAGCGTGGATTCTTTCATGCGCAGCACATCGCCAAAGCGCATGTGATTGTCGACGAGCGCCAGAATCTGATCGGTCTCGTCGTTTGAGAAGCGCAGGCGGCGGCAGATTTCGGCCGCCATCCTGACGCCGATTTCGACGTGGCCGTCGAAACGGATGCGATCGGGCGCAACGCGGAATGTGGGAGGCTTGCCGACATCGTGCAGCAGCGCTCCCCAAGCCAGCGTTTTCGAGCAGCCAGCCGGAAGTTTCGCGAGCAGCAGCAGCGTGTGCACGAACACATCGCCTTCAGGATGATATTGCGGAGGCTGCTCCACTCCCTTCATCGCGGAAATTTCAGGCAGAACCTGCGCCAGCAGACCGGTTTCAGCCAGCAGCTGAAACGCGCGCTGTGCGCGGCCTTCGGTCAACATTTTGGTCAGCTCTTCGCGCACGCGTTCGGGCGAAACCTGATGAATCTGGGGAGCCAGACGCTGGATGGCCGAGAACGTCGGAGGATCGATCCTGTAGCCAAAGCGCGCCGCAAAACGCACGCCGCGCAACATGCGCAGCTTGTCTTCCGAGAAGCGCCGCTCGGGATCGCCGATGGCGCGCACGATTCCGGCCGCAAGGTCGGCGCGTCCGCCGACAAAGTCGAGCACTCCGTTTGTCTCGGAATCGTTCGTCTCCGGATCGAGCAGCATGCCATTGATCGTGAAATCGCGGCGCTCGACATCCTCGCGCGGGTCTTTGCTGAAGCGCACTTCATCGGGGTGACGGCCGTCGGAGTAGCCGACATCCGAGCGGAAGGTTGCAACTTCGACGGCGCCAATGCTACGCCCGCCTTGACGGGCGAGGACGCCCGTCGCTCCTTCGTCCAGGCTCAACGGCACAAGCACAACGCCAAACTGCGCGCCCACGGCAAACGTCTGCGGAAAAATCTGCATGACCTGCTGCGGAGTCGCATCGGTCGCGACGTCGTAGTCCGCAGGATTGCGGCCAAGAAGCAGGTCGCGAACGCAGCCGCCGGCAAAGTAGGCCTGATGTCCGCGCCCGCGCAGTATCCTGACGATTTCCGTCGCGTGTTGTTTGGCAGTGATCACAAAGCGATGGATGATTCAGCTTTCGGTCGTGCGCGCTCTGGGCCGGTCGTCAGAGTAGATTCCCAATCATCTAAACTAGGAAGTGCTCGCACCCCGAAGCTCGCGACCCGAAGCTATTATGCCCGACGCAACCATCCTTGGCATCGAAAGCTCCTGTGACGAGACAGGTGCTGCGGTGGTGCGTTCAGGCCAGCAGATTCTCTCGAACGTAGTCGCCTCGCAAATCGCCACTCATCAACCCTACGGAGGAGTCGTTCCTGAGCTTGCCTCGCGTGAGCACCTTCGCGCCATTGTTCCGGTCGTCCGACAGGCGCTGGCGGAAGCCGGTCACACGTATGACTCGGTCGATGCCATTGCGGTGACGCAGGGTCCTGGTCTGGCGGGAGCGCTGCTTGTCGGCATCAGCTTTGCGAAGGCGTTGTCGTTCGCGCTCGACAAGCCTTTGATCGCCGTCAATCATCTTGAAGGCCACGTGCATGCGGTGCTGCTCGAGCAACGCCTGGGCGGCGAGGCCGACCTTCAGTTTCCGGTGCTCGCCCTGGTGGTCTCTGGCGGACACACTCATCTTTATCTCGCTCGGGAAGAGTCAAACCTCTGGACCTACGCGAATATTGGCCACACGCGCGACGACGCGGCCGGCGAGGCGTTCGACAAAGTCGCCAAGCTTCTTGGCCTCGGTTATCCCGGAGGTCCGATCATTGACCGGCTTGCGCCGCACGGCGATCCGCATGCCGTCAAGTTTCAGACTGCCCAGCTCAAGCATCGCGACCGCAATGAGCGGCAGAAACGTGCCCGCTCGAAGGATGATGTTCCGAAAAAGGAGCGCTCCGCAGCAGAAGACGCACCCGAAGATTCCAGGCCCCATTTTGATTTCTCCTACAGCGGAATCAAGACGGCGGTTTTGCGCTACGTTGAAACCGAGCGGCTGGCTCCCACCATCGAGGTGCGACGCCAAGCGCTTTCGGAGATCATCCGCGCGAAGTCCGAGCCGACAACCGAGGATTATCTCCGTCTCTGCGACCGGCAGACGCTGGGCCTGGTGGCGTCGTTCCAGCGCAGCATGGTGAGTGATCTGGTCGCAAAAACACTGGGAGCTGCACGCGAGTATGATGTCGGGACGCTGTTCGTCAGCGGCGGCGTGGCGGCGAACCAGGAGTTGCGGGCGACCTTTCAGCGCGAAGCGGAAATGCAGGGCCTGCCCGTCTTTTTTCCCTCGCGCAAGCTTTCGACCGACAACGCTGCGATGATTGCCGCGGCCGCTTTCCCGAAGTTCCTGCGCGGCCAATTTATAGCCATGGATTTTTCGGCGGAGGCGGGGATGGCGCTGCGCTAGCGGCGCGTCGCAAGCCGGTTCCCTGCGGTTCCGAAGCTGGCCTTGTTACAGAACTGTTACATTTCAGGGCTACAATGGTGACCGTGAAACCGACGATTTTCGTGGTGGAAGACGACCCCGATATTTCCCGCCTGGTGCGGCATCATCTGGAGGGGGCCAACTTTAACGTACGTCTATATTCGACGGGCAACCTGGTGGTCTCCGACGCGGAGCGGCAGCGCCCGGCGCTGTTTCTGCTCGACATTATGGTGCCCGGAAAAGACGGCCTTGAGCTTTGCCGGCAGATTCGGCAATCGGTTTCGCTGGCGCCGGTTCCGGTGATTTTTTTAACCGCCAAAAGCAGCGAGGCCGATCGAATTCTGGGGCTGGAACTAGGCGGCGACGACTACATTCCCAAGCCTTTCAGTCCGCGCGAACTGGTGGCGCGCGTCAAGGCGGTGATGCGTCGCTTTGAGCGCCCGCTACCGGCTTTGCCGACCAAAATCGAAGATGTTCACATTGACCCGGCAGCCATGACGCTGACAGTTCGCGGGAAGCATGTGCCGACGACGGCAACCGAATTTCGCCTGCTCGATTACTTCATGCGGCACGCCGGGCGCGTTTTTACGCGCGATCAGCTGCTCGATTCGGTGTGGCGCGATACGGCTTACGTTACGCCGCGCTCGGTGGATGTTTATGTGCGCCGCATTCGCGAGAAGATCGAGCCGGATCCGGAAAACCCGCGCTATCTGAAAACGGTACGCGGCGCCGGGTACCGCTTCGAGGTTCCGCGTTGAGAAGTCGCATCTTCTTCAAGTTGATGTTGGTGTTTCTGGTCGTGATCGCCGTCACCGCGGTTACCCTGCATTGGACTGTGCACACGGTCTGGGAGCGTACTCTGCGCCAGCAGATCGAACGCGACCTCTCGCAGAAGGTCCAGATGTTCGCGTACCGGGTTGAGAACGACCGGCAGCACACTCTGGCCGATATCACTTCGCAGGAAGGCCAAGCCGCCGGCGCGCGTGCAACGGTTATCGATCCCACCGGCAAAGTGCTGGCCGATTCCGAGGCCGATCCCAGCACGATGGAAAACCACGCCAACCGCAAGGAGTTTGCCGCCGCGCTGAGCGGCCACCTCGGGCTTGAGGAACGCAACAGCCGTACTCTTGCGGTCCCGTTTCTGTATGTCGCCACGCCCATTTCCGGAGGAGCCGTTCGCCTTGCCTATCCCTTGCCGGAAATCGAGACTACCGATCGGCCCCTGACCCACGCCTTGTTCTGGGGCTCGTTTACCGCTTTTGTGATTGCCGTGCTCATTGCCGCGGTGGCCTCGCAGTACGTCGGGTGGCGTCTCCAGCGAATTGTGCGCTTTGCCGAGCGGGTGGCCGCCGGCGATCTGACAGCCAGGATCGCGTCCAGCGCCACAGATGAAATTGGCCAGGTTGCTGCCGCGCTCGACAAAACCACGCGTCGGGTGGAAGAAAGCTTCGATCGCCTACAGACCAGCCAGAATGAGCTTGAGACCCTGCTCAATAGCATGCAGGATGCCGTGATCGCAATCGGAGCCGACGGGCGGGTACAGTGGGCGAATCGGCGCATGAACCGCCTGCTGCTGCGGTCGCCCCGTTTGAACGCGCCCCTGGTCGACAGCGTGCGTGACCCCGATTTTCTTGCCGCCATACAGGAGGCCGCGCGCGACCACGTGGTGACTTCCGCTCGCTCCAACACGATCGCGTCCGGACGCACGTTCGACGTTACGGCCGCGCCGATGCCCGGAGGCGGCGCCGTGGCCGTGCTGCGCGACCTGACTGAGACCGAGCGAATGGAAAAAACCCGGCGCGATTTCATCGCCAATGTCTCTCACGAGCTGCGCACCCCCCTTACTTCCATTCAGGGCTATACCGAGACGCTGCTCGATGGTCCACTTGCCGACAATCATCTCAGGGAATTTCTCGAGATCATTCGCAAGAATGCCGCGCGTATGTCGCGACTGACTGAAGATCTGCTGACCTTGGCGCGCGTCGAATCGGGCGAGCAGCGGTTCATTATCCAAAGGGTCAGCGCTGAGGAACTGCTGCAGGATGCGCTGGAAAGCTTCCGCGAAATCGCGGGGCCCTACGACGTCGAACTGGTGGTCGAAAATGCGGTTCCCGAGGCGCACGTCGATGCGGATCGGGAGGCCATCCATCAAATCTTTTCGAATCTCATTGAGAATGCCCTGAAATACGCGGCCACGGGCAGGAAGATTGTTCTCGGCGCTCGCGCGGTTGAAGGTGGCGTCGAATTTTCCGTCCGCGACCTCGGTCCGGGAATCTCCTCGGAGCACTTGCCCCGCTTGTTCGAGCGTTTCTACCGGGTCGATAAAGCCCGCTCGCGCGAGTCTGGCGGCACCGGACTAGGGCTCGCGATCGCGAAACACATTGTTCTGGCCCACCGCGGGACGATCCGCGCCGAGAGCGACCTGAATCATGGCTCGTCGTTCCTGTTCGTTCTGCCGCTCTCCGAGTCCCCGGCCACGTAGCCTGCCATGGGCGGGCCCTGCGAAATTCACCGCTCTTTAACCTGCTCCCCGACGCACAGAAATATGATTTTGACGGGTACATGTGTCAATCTTTGAAAAGATCAGGGTAGATTCCGCGGGAAAATCCGGCATCTAACCTAACAGAGCGGTATCTATGAGCACAGCCAGCGTGAAAATGACCTTGCCCGAGCCATCCTACCCCGATCTGGTGAAACGCACGGTGGAAGCGTGCGAACTGGCGCGGCAGGCCGCTGCCATTGCGGCCGAAGGAATTGCCACCGGTTCAATGTCGCGGCTTGACGCTATCCGCCAATGCGAGAAAGACCTTGATGCCATCGACGTGGAGGTGGATTCGGGCGTGACTACAACCATCACGCGCATGCCGGAGGCCGAAACCCGCCAGTTGCTCGCTTGCATGAAGCTGATGATCGGGCTGGAACGCATCGGCGATCTTCTTTTGAGCTTCGCGACAAGCGCCCAGTCTACCGGAGCGCAGATCGATCCGCAGGACGCCCGCGAACTGACGCAGATGGCCACCATACTCGAAAAAATGCTCGCCGACGTGGGCCAGTCGTTTTCGCAGCGCGACGTCAAAAAGGCCATCGAGGTTCTGCGCGCCGACGCGGAGATGGATCGTCTGCGCAATCTGATTTTTCTTCGCCACATCGAGAATCCCGAAAACGTCGAGCGCCGCGCCAGTCTGCAAGTCATCTTCATGACGCAATCGCTCGAACGCGCCGGCGACCACGCCAAAAACCTTGCCGAAGAAGTCTGCCACTTCGTTAGTGGACGCAGTATCCGCCACTTGCTCATGGCCTACGACAAACCAAAGGAACAGATGTTTATCGAGTGGCTGCGCCACAAGGATGACGCTTCGCAATAGCTCGGACCCCAGCGGCTCTTGACAGTCGGAGTCTCCGAGGCGAGACTCGGTTCAGCAAGTTGGTTTGAGGAGGGACGCGTTCCGGTCCGCCTGCGTCAACTTCGCGAGAAAAACAACACATTGCTCAATCGCATGCCGGGATTCCCCCAACCCGACGATCCATCCGCGGCTCTGAACGTGTCCGGTGAGGTCGCCGACGGGAGGCAGTTTTCGTCAGGCGGCGGTGACGGCCCCAGTGCTCGCCGCGCTCTCGAAGAACCGGAACTCGAAGCCGCCCTGCAACTTCTGGTGGAGCGCGCCCAATACATCACGGGCGCCACGGGAACCGCGCTGGCATTGCCCCAGGGAAGCGAGATGGTCTGCCGCGCCAGCGCCGGCTCGTGCGCCCCCTCGATCGGCGCGCGCTTGCAGGTTCGTTCGGGGCTGACCGGTGAAAGCATCGCACGCCGACAGTTGCTGCGTTGCGACAATGCAGAAGCCGATCCGCGCGTAAATCTCGAGGCTTGCCGGGCGCTCGGCATCGCTTCCATCGTGGTCCTGCCTCTGCTGCGGCGCAACGGCGAGGTGCGCGGATTGCTCGAACTTTTCTCCGATCACCCCTACGCTTTCGAAGAACGCGATCTCATCGCGCTCGAGCGCATGGCCGACCTTACACTCACGGCACTCGACCTCGCCGAGCAGCGCCATGATGCGGTGGCTCCGGCCCCACCCGAAAAACAGTCGGAGGCGAGCCGGGTAAGAACGCCGGTGTCGTCGTCGGCTAATGTGGTGGCGGCTGCGAGCACACTGCGCGCGCCGCGGGAGATCCCGGCGCCGATGCCGTCTCCCTCTCCCGTCGCTGAGCGTGAACGCGTCAGCCTACATTCCGATTTTTCCCAGTTGCATGCAGAGCAACCGCCTGCCGAGTTGATCATGCCGCCAGCGCTCGAAATGAATCCGGCCGCCGAAAGCGCACCCTCCACCCTGCTTCCCGACTCGACGGGCCGCGTTCAGAAATGCGCCGGGTGTGGATTCCCCGTTTCCGAAGGCAGAACGCTTTGTCTCGATTGCGAAAGGAAGCAGGACGCCAAGATCGAGGAAGCCCAGAACCTGAATCAGCCGGTGAACCAGGAACCGGGAGGGTTGGCGGCGCTGCCGGATGAAGTCCTGCCTCCTTTTCTGGCCAATGCCGCACCCGTCAAGGAATCCTGGTTATCGGACCACGTTAATCTGCTGGCGATCGTCGTCCTTATCCTGGCTGTGCTCGTCGTGATCGTTCTCGTTCGCTGAACCAGGTTGCGATTTTGGCAGATTTTCGACGAGCCCGGCTTTTAACTTGTTGGCATCATAGGTCCATATTTCTTGACAAAGCGCGTTCAAAACTCATACTCTGCCGTTAACGTTCTCAGCGTCACAAAAAGGTGCCAAGCATGAAAAATGTTTACGAGGTATTAAGGCAGAAGGAGCTTGAACTGTCGCGGCTGGAAAAAGAGGTCGAGGCCTTGCGCGTCGCCGCTCCACTGCTTTCGGAAGAAAAAGAGCCGGTGGCCGAAGCCTCCAAACCGGCAATAGCGTCGGTTCCCCAGCAGCAACAGCCGATTCGCATTCCGGCTCCGATTGCCGCTCAGGCCGTCAACGCACCGGCGCGCGCCGCCGGCTGGGAAGACGCAGCCAAGCGCTGGCCATAGGAAGCTGCAAAATCTTCGTTCAGGAAAGCCCGGGTTTGATTCCGGGCTTTTTGTCTTTCCACCAAAATTTCACTAAAACCGGTTCAGGGTCCTGGCCTTGCGAGAAAAATTGAGAGTGAGTACAATGTAATTACCTTTGGGGATGAAGCCCATGAGAGCTGAACTTGTCCGGATTGGCAATTCGCGCGGTATTCGCATTCCCAAGCCTCTTATCGAGCAATGCGGCCTCCGCGAGGCCGTCGAATTGCGCGTCGAGAACGATTGTCTGATCATTTCAGCGGAGCGTCAGCCGCGCCAGGGGTGGCGAGAGGCATTCCAGGCCGCGGGCACGGCGGCCAGCAACGATCACCTGCTTCCTGACTTTCCGAATACCTTCGACCAAGAGGACTGGAAATGGTAGCCCGCTCACCTCAACGCGATGAAGTCTGGCTCATTAACTTAGACCCGAGCCAAGGCGCTGAGATTCAAGAGACCCGTCCATGCCTGATCGTTTCGCCCGACGAGATGAACGAGAGTGTGCAGACCGTGATCATCGCTCCCATGACAACAACGATACGGTCCTATCCCACAAGGGTCCCGGTGCGCTTCCAGGGCAAGAGCGGTCAAATCGCGCTCGACCAGATTCGCTCCGTAGACCGGCGGCGCTTAGTACGGAAGCTCGGAACTGTTTCGCCAAGCGCCGCCGAGTCAACATCGGCGACGCTGGTCGAAATGTTCACACGAGCGTGACCGACGTTCGCGGTTAGCAGGATGCCTTCTTCTGCAATCGTTCCTACCCCTGCGTCGTGAAGGCCAGTGCCAACAGCGTCTTCTGCTCTACCTCGTGCGCTTTCGCCGAGCCAGTTGCCGGGCTCGCGCTCCCCGACCGCTTTACCGAGAGTACCGGCCGCTCGTGTGAGATGCGCCGCAGTCGCGGCAGCATATAAAATAACGCTCCCATATTCGACGGCTCTTCCTGCACCCATACAATGTCGCGTGCCGCACTATGACGGTCGAATTCTGCCGCCAGCTCCGCCTCCGGAAACGGGTACATCTGTTCCAGAAAAACAATTGCCGTATTCATGTCCTGGCGGCGCTGCCGCTCCGCGCGCAGTTCGTGCCCGATCTTTCCCGTGCAGATCAAGATTCGCTTCGCATCGACAGCCTCGGTGTCTGGAAGCACCGGCAGAAATCGTTGATGCGTCAGGTCGTCGAGCGGCGAAAGCGCATCCGGATGCCGCAGCATGCTCTTCGGGGTGAAAACCACCAGCGGCTTTCTCCAATTGCGCAGCGCCTGTCGCCGCAGCAGGTGGAAATACTGCCCGGCATTCGATGGCTGGCAAATCTGAAAATTATCCCGCGCCGCCAGCTGCAAAAATCGCTCGATGCGTGCGCTCGAATGCTCCGGCCCCTGCCCTTCGTACCCATGCGGCAGCAGAAGCACCAGCCCTGAGAGCAATCCCCACTTATCCTCGCCCGCGCTCACAAACTGGTCAATCACCGCCTGTGCCACATTGGCGAAATCTCCAAATTGCGCCTCCCAGAGCACCAATGCCTCAGGGTAATCGCGGCTGTATCCATATTCGAACCCCATCACGCCCGCTTCCGAAAGAGTCGAGTTATAGATCTGGCAGGCCGCCTGGCCTGGCGCGACATTCGAGAGGGGAACGTATTCGGTTTCATCTTCGGTATCGATCAACACCGAATGCCGCTGGTTGAACGTCGCCCGCCGCGTATCCTGCCCGCTTAAACGCACCGGAATGCCTTGCTTCAGGAGGCTCGCAAAGGCCAGCGCTTCCGCCATTCCATAGTCGAGCGGCTTCTTTCCCGTTCCCATCTCCGCGCGCTGCTCGAGAAGCTTCTTGACCTTCGGGTGGATATGAAATCCCTCGGGATAAGTTGTCAACCGTTCGGTCAACTCTGCTAGTTCTTCGCGTGCAACGCCCGTGGGCTGTTCATACTCCGCTTTGTAACGCCCGCCGAAATAATTGTCCCAGTATTTCGGCAACTCCCGCAGCGACGGCTTTTTCGTGATTTGCGCTGCCGCTTTCTGCGCGCTTTCATACTCGCTCTTGATCGCCGCTGCCCGCTCGTCAACGTTGGGGGCGTCAATCTGCTTCGCGTAAATCTGCCACAGCGGGGGATGCTGCTTGATAGCCTTGTACATCAGCGGCTGCGTCACCGTCGGATCGTCTACTTCGCTATGTCCGTGACGCCGGTATCCGATCAGATCCACCACTACGTCGGTCCCGAACTTATAGCGATACTCCGCCGCCATCCGCGCGATCCGCACCACTGCGTCCACATCTTCTCCGTTGACATGAAAGATGGGAATTGCCTGACGCCGCGCCAATTGGGCCGCAAATCGAGAGGAGTGCTCGTCGCGCGCGTTCGTCGTGAAGCCGAGCAGATTATTGACGATCACGTGAATTGTCCCGCCCACCGTGTAACCCGGCAGGTCCGCATAATTCAGCGTCTCGGCCGTGATTCCTTGTCCGGCGAAGGCCGCGTCCCCATGCACCAGCAAGGGCAGATATTTCGCCTGCCCGCCTTCTCCGGCGCGGTCCTGTTTCGCGCGTGTGCGGCCCACCGTCACCGGATCAACCGCTTCGAGATGGCTTGGATTAGACGCCAGGTGGATATGAATCTTCTTTCCACTCCTGGTGAGGTACTCGCCCGTCGCGCCGATGTGATACTTCACATCGCCCGAGCCCAGAACGCTGCGCGGGTCCACGTCCTCGAATTCCGCAAAAACCTGGTCCGCGGGCCGCCCTGCCACATGAATAATTACGTTCAATCGCCCGCGATGGCTCATCCCCATTACCAGTTCCAGAGCGCCGCGTTCGCCAGCGACATCGAGGATCTCATCGACGGCCGGCAACAACGACGTGTTGCCTTCCAGCGAAAAGCGCTTCAGGCCCAGATACCGCTGCTGCAACGTCTGCTCGAACAAATCGGCGCGCATCAGCAGATCAAGCGCCCGCTCCCGATCGACCGAACCCGGTTCCGCTTCAAAGTGTTCCTGAATCCAGCGCCGCCGCTCTGGGTCGGCAATGTGCATGAACTCTACGCCTACGCTGCCGCAGTAAATGCGCCGCGCCTCCCGCGCCCATTCGTTATCGTCATCGGTATCAAACCGCAAGTCGGGGTGCGGTTGCGGAGCCAGCAACCCAAGCGGATTCAGCTCGGCCTCGAGATATCCAAACTGCCGAAACAGCCCGAACACGCGTTCACGTTCGTAGTTAACGGCGACTTGCGGAGCCGCGCTGCCAGCAGGCTTGCGGGTTGTAGAAGTAGGCATAATGGATGTCTATAGAATAACCTACGCAAAGACGCGCCCATGTAACGGACAGGCTCTCGGCCATTCATGCGGGGTCGTCGCAAAGGATGTCCAAACCGGCAAACAAACTGTGTCCGCCATCACCGCGAGCGCGCAATTCGCGAGCATAATCTGGAGACAGCTAAGGAACGCCCATGACACACAACCTCAAATCCGCCAAGGCCGGAACGCCCGTTCTTCTCGGTATTCCCTTCGACGCCAACTCTTCCTGGTTGCGCGGAGCCGCCGGAGCACCGCCCATCATCCGCGTAGCCCTCGGTTCCGACTCTTCCAATCTCTCGACCGAAACCGGCGTGGACTTGAGCGCTGAAGGCGCTTACTGCGACGCTGGCGACCTGAAATTCACCTTCGAAGAGCCTTTTGCCGCCATTGAAGCCAGGGTCGGAGAACTGCTTGAAAAGGGTCTGCGCCCGGTTTGCCTGGGCGGCGATCATTCGATCACCTTGCCCATCGTGCGCGCGTTTGGCCAATACATTCCGGATCTGACCATCCTCCATTTCGATGCGCATCCCGATCTCTATGACGAACTCGAAGGCAACAGGTTGTCGCACGCCTGTCCTTTTGCCCGCATCATGGAAGCGGGAGCGGCCAAGCGGTTGATTCAGATCGGCATTCGCACCATGACCGCGCACCAGCGCGAACAGGCGAACAAGTTCGGTGTCGAGGTCATCGAGATGCGTCACCTGCCCGCGCTCGACCGCATGAAAGTCGAAGGCCCGATCTACATATCGTTCGACATGGATGCGCTCGATCCCGCGTTCGCTCCCGGAATCTCGCACCGCGAGCCGGGAGGAATGTCGGTGAGGGAAGCGATGGCCCATATTCAAGCCATCACAGGAAGAATTGCCGGCGCCGACATTGTCGAATTCAATCCTGCGCAGGACAATACCCAGATCACGGCGATGGTCGCGGCGAAAGTGTTGAAAGAGATTCTGGGCAAGATGATTTTGAGCTGAGAGGCCGCAGTTCGATCAAATCTTTGCGACGATTCCTGCTCAGTCGCCGTCTATTCTTTCGGAGGAGCCGCATGAGCCCAGGAATTGTCGATCTCCCTAGCCGTTACTCCGTCCCCGAAACTCTTGCCCGCTTGCAGGCGCTTCTCAAGGAAAATGGCGTATCGGTCTTCGCGCTGGTAGATCATAGCGGCGGGGCCGCAAAAGTCGGCCTCGAAATGCGGCCTACGCAATTGCTCATCTTCGGGAATCCCAAGGGCGGAACGCCGCTCATGGTTGCTGCACCTAGCGTCGCGATCGACCTTCCGTTGAAGGCGCTGGCGTGGCAGGACGCGCAGGGCAAGGTGTGGCTCTCGTACAACTCGCCTGAATACCTGCAGCAACGTCACGGCATTCCCGCCGATCTTCTGAAAAACATCGCTGGACCCGCTGCGCTTCTGCGCAAGGCTGTGGAATAATGCGGTTGCCCTGAAGCTGAGGAAAATGCCTGCTGACAACACTAATCCCAACCGCGCGCGCGATCATCTCGCGAACGAGCGCACGTTTCTGGCCTGGGTGCGAACTGGCATCGCGACGATCATCTTCGGATTTGCGATCGGCCGCTTTTCGATTGCACTACGCGAATTTCTGCATCTTCAGGGAGTTGCTTCGACAACTTCGGGCGTGACCGCGTGGTTCGGCGTGATTTCAATTGTGGGCGGAGTTTTGCTGATCCTTGCTGGACTTACGCGTTATCGCAAAACGCGGGCGCAACTCGATACCAACAGCTTCGAGCCTGCTGGTTTTGTCATCGATATCGTTTCTTATTTGCTGGGCCTGTTTGGATTGGCTCTTGGTGGGTATCTTGTGTATATCGAGGTGTTCAGGAAGTGAGACCCCTAGGCGCGGTCTTTTCCTGTTTTGATTCCTAAGGTTGCTCATGCATAACAGGTTTACTGAGGGAAGTATATTATTACCTTTAGCGTGCTTTTCATGCTAGATCTCTGAAAAATAAGGACTTAGATATAAAGTATTTATAAATCAATAACTTAGCATGTGATCTAGGTTAGTTTTGTTGGTCCGGAGACCCATGGCCGATCAGGCGAAAAGTCAGCAGGATACTAAGAAGGAGAAAGAGATGGCGGGGCGGGCCGCCGCCGAACTTGTTCGCGACGGCGATGTGGTCGGGCTGGGCACGGGATCAACCGCTTACTTCGCGGTGGTCGCGCTCGGCGAACGTGTGAAGACCGGGCTGAAGATCGTCGGTATTCCCACGTCGATCGCTACCGCCGACCTGGCGAAAAGGGTCGGCGTTCCTTTGACCACGCTCGATGAACATCCTGAAATTAACATCACCATTGACGGCGCCGACGAGATTGATCCGCACCTCAACCTGATCAAAGGCGGTGGCGGCGCGCTGCTGCGCGAAAAAGTCGTCGCGTCCGCGTCGAAGAAGATGGTGGTGGTCAGCGACTCCGGCAAGCTTGTGCCGGCGCTCGGCAAATTTCCGCTGCCGGTTGAAGTGATTTCGTTTGCGCGCGCGGTGGTCGAAAAGAAAATCGCCGGCCTCTGCGGGTCCGTCAAATGGCGCACGCGCCCCGACGGCAGTCCTTATCTCACGGACAATGGGAATCCCATTCTCGATTGCAGCTTCGGAAAGATCGAAGATCCGGCGGCCCTCGCGCGCACTTTGAGCGACATGCCGGGCGTGGTCGAGCACGGGCTGTTTATTGGGTTGGCGAAGTTGGCGCTGGTGGGGAGAGGCGAGGAGGTCGAACAAATTCGGCTAAAGAATTTACGCTGATCGCAGTTGGCGCAGAGCATTCCGAGCCGCTGGGTGATCATCGTCGATGTTCGCACGCTCAAATAATCGCTTGGCGGTCGGCCTCGAAGCTTTCACTCCTTTGCCTTCGAGATACGCAATTCCTAGATAGAAGAACGCGTTGTCCCTTCCCCCCCCGGATATATTCTTCGCCTTCGTTGCCTTTCAAAAGCAACGAATGGCAGCAGCGGGATTCTTCCGCGCCCCTTTTCCCCAATAGTAATGGACTCCAAGCTGGATAAGGGCGTCATCGTCGCCCACGATAACAGCTTTCTTGAACCATCGGACGGCTTCTCCCATCCGTCCGCTTTCTCGGTACATTATTGCGATATTGTTCGGTGCACAGGT
Organism: uncultured Acidobacteriaceae bacterium; assembly: GCA_963791085.1. Taxonomy (GTDB): domain Bacteria; phylum Acidobacteriota; class Terriglobia; order Terriglobales; family Acidobacteriaceae; genus Acidiflorens. Next base: position 368,667 of record CAWBQG010000003.1, read on the forward strand.
GTCTCCGCCACGAAACGCTTTTCTTATCCACTTGAGTGCTTCGTGCCGATTCCTGCGGAAGACTTTTCCTTCATCTAGCAAGAGTCCAAACTTGTTTTGAGCAGGCGCGCAACCATGTTCAGCTGCTCGCCGAAACCATTCCAGAGCTTTACGCGCTGAGCGCCTCACAACAATCTTTCCGGTTTCGTCTTTACATCCATCCTCGTATCGCCCGGCAACTCCCCATTCGGCTTCGGGGTCATTTGCGTTGGCTCGCCCCAGCAAAGCTCTCCACTCGGAGGCGGACGTGGTGAAGGAGCCGAACGGCAGTCGCCATTCGCAAGGCAACTTCCAGGGGAGATTAGGGTCGATAATTTGCCGTGCTTGTGATGGATGGTTCATTTCGTTCGATTTCAGCCCTCCTTGATGTCGGTCCGCATTCTCGACGATGACTAATCTTCCCACAATCGGCACGCGAACTCCCCGCTGTTTTCACCCGTGTTCGGATTCCGAACTGCGGCGGGCCCCCACTCGATCCCACTTTTGGCTTGAGCGGTCACTTCTCTGAGACCTATTCACACAGACAAGGTTTCATCTTCCATCGCCCTGCGCGCCTCCTCCACTGTGATCATCAGAGTCATTGGCTCGACTGGCGACGAAACGAAGCCCCACTTCTGGTAGAAACGTTTGGCGCGCTCTGAAATCGCGTGCACCAGAATTGCCCGGATGCCGGCAATCTCGGCCGCCTGCAGAGTGCGCAGCACAGGGTCGCGCAACAGAGCCGGACCAATCCCTCCGCCTTGCATTGCCTGATCAACCGCAAGCCTCCCGAGTACCATCACCGGAACCGGTTCCGGCATATTGCGGCGCACGCGGCCGGGCGCAACCACGTGAGCCACCGCACCCACCGCGAGCGCGTAATAGCCGACAACCCGTTTTCCCACCGAGACTACATATGTTCGCGAGGCTCCGCTTTGCTCGTTCAAGAGCGCGCGCTTCCTCAGCCAGTCATCGAGCGCCGGCTCTCCGGAGTGGAATTGCGACAGGTTATGGCTGGGAGAAAGTTTTTCGGGAGGTCCAATCGACTCCAAGCCGGCACTCATTTGTCCCAGGGCGCCCGCGTCTTGAGCAGACGCGCCAAGCGAGGATTGGCCGCTGGAGGCTTGTCGAGCATGGCTTGGAAACGTTCGAATTGGACGTCCTCGAGAGCGAAATAGCGCCGGTCGAGGAGGACAGTCTCCGCTTCGCGACAAGCTGTTTCCAGCATGAAGTCCGACCGGCTGCGGCCGAGGGCATGCGCGGCGCGATCAATGAGATCCTTCTGTCCGCCACTCACCCGGAGATTGATGTTCTCGCCGCGTGTCGTATCCGGTTTGGCCTCAGTTTGGGGCATGCGTGCCTCCGATCAAGCGCCCATATGTACGCACATTGAGCATACATAAACGTGCGCACGTTGTCAATACCTACCTGGCGACAAATACCGGGATCACGAGGTTGCAATCGCTCTTAGCGCCGCGAGCAGGCGCTCTACTTCCTCCATCGTGTTGTAATGCACCAGCCCGATCCGCAGGAAGCCGCCGGAGCGCTCTACGTCTAACTGCTCGGTCACGTTGAGCGCGTAGTAATTGCCATCCCAGGTGAAGAAGCCGCGTTCGCCGAGCTTGGTGGCGAGTTCGAGCGGGGTGTGGCCTTCGATCCGGACTACTGTTGTAGCGCAGCGATGGTCGAAGCGGCGCGGGTCGGTGATGCCGTACAGCTTCAGGCCGGGAATTGCCAACAGGCCGCTGATCATCTTCTCCGTCATTGCGCGCTCGTGGGGATGGATCGCGGTGTGCGCAGCGACGATGGCTTCGCGGCGCGTCATGGACTGCGGCGGAGATCCCGCCTTTTCGCAGGCAAGAATGCCCGCGCCACACGAGCGCCTTCCCAACTCTTCCCAGTAATCCACGCAGGCTTTGATGCCGGCGATGCACTCATGGTTCAGCGTGCCCCACTCCCAGCATTGGGGAATGTTGTTGGTATTTGGGCGAACCTTGTAAGGACGCAGGCGCTTGAGATGCTCGCGCTTGCCATAGAGCACGCCCATGTGCGGGCCGAAAAATTTGTAGGTCGAACAGACAAGGAAATCGCAATCGAGCGCACGCACGTCAATCAGTCCATGCGGCGCGTAATGAACGGCGTCGATGTAGGTGAGCGCCCCGGACTGGCGCGCCAGGCGCACAACTTCCTTCACATTGTTGATTGTGCCTACCGCATTCGACGCGTATCCGACGGCGACCAGCCGAGTATGGCTTGTGATCTGGCGCGCCAGATCGTGCATGTCAAGCGTGCAGTCGGCGGGATTGAACTTCGCTGCGCGAACCGTTACACCATTTTCTTCCAGTGCTTTCCACGGCGAAAAATTGGCATCGTGATCGAGAAGCGTGAGGACGATCTCGTCGCCCGGCCCAAGTTCACGGCCGATGGCACGGCTCATGGCATAGGTGAGCGACGTCATGTTGGCGCCGAAGACGATTTCGTCGGCGTCGCAATTGAGGAAGTCAGCCATGGCCGAGCGGGCCTCGGCGATCATGCGGTCGGTGGTGCGGCTGCTCTCGAAAGCTCCGCCGGTATTGGCGTTGTTGCGCGCCAGATAATCGGAAATGGCGTCGATCACGCGCCGCGGAACCTGCGTGCCGCCGGGGCCATCGAGAAAGACGGCCGGCTGGCCATTTACGGACTGGGCGAGAGAAGGGAACTGGGAGCGAACCCAAGCGAGGTCAAGCGAGGTGGAGGAGGTCTGTTCAGCGATGGGCATAGGAAGCAACTATTCTAAATGCTCCCATCAGGATCAGGCCCGGGTGCCGGTTTTTGCGGACGCGGGACTGTGTCCCACTTGAACGGACCACAGGCCCGTTCCCTCACGTCGTCACAAATAGGTTATGCCACTCGATCGGACGGATTCGGCTGCTGTGGTCTTCCGGCGTTGTTGGCATCCAGCTGGATGCGGCTCACACAGGCGGTTTTCTCGACTAGGTCGCTGGTGGAGCGCGACCCGTCTCCGGCCATTATCGATCCGGCCGCCAACGCGAAGCGCAAGGCATCTGCTTGATCGTCAAAGTAGAGAACGACTTGGCCTGACATAGTACTTCTCCCTGGTGCGAGCTTTAGGCCTCACGTTCAGATGAGGCGGGTCTGGTAAAGATCGAAGTCGACGCAGGTGGCGCCGCGAAGGAGCGGGCGGCACTTTTATCGATTGTCGAGGAATCGGGCGCGGGGGGATAGTGCTTTTGTTGGTTCGCGGATGGGCCGAGGGCGGAGCTTTGCTCCGCTGGACAGCCGGGGGCGGCTGTCCCTACGTGAACCTGTGCTCGGGTGGACGGGCGAGTGCGCCCGTTTCTCCACGAGGCTAATACGCGAAGCCGTCGGGCTGACTTACCGCGCCTACCCTTACGTAGTGGTCGATGAAGTCACGGCCCGCAGCCATGGCTTTGCGGTTCACTTCCTTCAGTTCGACTTTCTTGACCTTGGTCTGGAGCACTCCGTCGGCGGTTGCGGCCAGCAGGCATTCGGTTTCCTCGAGCAGAGCGCCCATCAGCACGATGTTGGTCGCCTTGGTCGAACCGAGTTTGTCGGCCATCTCCGAGGCGGGGATGCAGATGATGCGAGCTTGTGGCAACTGGAAGTCTTCGGGCAGGCGCGCCGCGTTATAGAGGATGAGACCTCCGGGGGCAACCTGCGACGCAAACTTGCGGAGCGAGACCTCATTCATGGCGATGAGGACGTCGGGATGCGAAATGAGCGGCGTACCAATGCGCTGCTTCGAGAGGCAGACGTGACAATGGGCGCTGCCGGAGCGCATCTCGGGGCCGTAGGAGGGGAGCCAGCTCACTTCGAGGCCTTCGCGCATGCCCATTTCGGTGAGCAACTGGCCGAGCAGGAGCACACCCTGTCCGCCGAATCCGGCGACCTTGATTTCGAAGGTATCGAAATGGTGCTGGTGCGGATGGGGTGAAGCTGGCGAAGGCTGCTCGCCTGGGCCCCCGGCTGTCCCTACGCTGATGTGGAGGTCGGTCTGTGTTCCTATGCGAGCATCGCCGATCTCGAGAGTTTCGGGGACGGTGTGATGCGGGATGACGGCGTTTTGCACGGGCTCATGGACCTTATCTTTGAAAACATTGAGCGGGAAGTTGGGGATCATCGCCTCGGCGACCCACTTGCGGGCCTCGACGGGATCTTTGGCCCAGATGGTGGGACACGGAGAAAGAATTTCTACGAAGGAGAAGCCTTTGCCGTCGCGCTGAATCTCGAGCGCTTTGCGGACAGCCTTACGAGCCTTCATGACATTCTTGTTGTCGGAAAGCGCAACGCGCTCCACATAGACAGGAGCTTCGAGGCCGGAGATCAGCTCGGCCATATGCAGCGGGAAACCTTCGTTGATGGGACGGCGTCCGAAGGGGGACGTGGTGCTCTTTTGGCCGACGAGGGTCGTCGGGGCCATCTGGCCTCCGGTCATTCCATAGATGGCGTTGTTGACGAAGAATACGGTGATTTTTTCGCCGCGATTCGCAGCGTGGATGATTTCGGCCGTGCCGATGGCGGCGAGATCGCCGTCTCCCTGATACGAGATGACGATGCTGTCGGGACGAGTGCGCTTGATGCCGGTGGCTCCGGCGGGCGCACGGCCATGCGCGAGCTGCACATTGCCGGCGTCCATATAGTAGTAGGCGAAAACAGAGCAGCCGACGGGGCTGACAAAGATAGTTCGATCCTGCAGGCCGAGTTCTTCAATGGCCTCGGCAATGAGCTTGTGGGCGACGCCATGACCGCAGCCGGGGCAGTAATGGGTCTGGTTCTGGAGGTCGCCTTTGCGCTCGAACGTGCTGTAGAAGACGGGCGACTTGGAGTGGGTAACCTCGTAGCCTGCGGCGAGGATTTCTGAAGCTTGTGCTTCGGTTTTCGCGTTGGTTGACATTTTTGCTCCGCCCTCAGGGGCTAAAGCCCCGTGTTTCTCTTGCCCTTCGGCACGCCCGAAGGCGTGCGCTGATACAAACCCTACCGAGCTTTGCTCGGACTTGGCGGACAAGAGTGTCCGCCCCACACAATTCGTCTAAAGCATTGCCATTACGTGCTGCATTAGTTGCGAATGCACTTCTTCGACCGATGGGACGTTGCCGCCGGTTCGGCCGTAAAACTCGACGGGGACTTTGCCTTCGATGGTGAGTCGAACGTCTTCGAGCATCTGGCCGTTGCTCAGTTCCACCACCAACACTTTGCTGACTTTGCTGGCCGCGTCGCGCAGGGCCTGCTTGGGGAACGGCCACAGGGTAATGGGCCGGAACAATCCCGCCTTGAGGCCTTCGCGGCGAGCCATTTCGACCGCCGAGCGCAGCACGCGCGCCGTGATGCCGTAACCGACCAGCAGGACCTCGGCGTCTTCGGTCTGGAAGGTTTCATGACGCGCTTCCAGGCGGGAGGCGCGGATGTACTTCGCTTCGAGCTTGCGAATGTGGTTCTCGAGATCGTCGGGCTCGAGGAAAATCGAGCTGATCAGGTTCTTGCGGGTTTCCGGAGTGCCCTTGACGGCCCAGGGCTTTTCGGGAAGCTTGACCTCTCGATAGGTGAGGTCGAGCGGCTCCATCATCTGGCCGATGAAACCATCGGCGAGAATGATCACGGGGTTGCGGTACGAGTCGGCCAGCTCAAAGGCAAGGATGGTGAGATCGGCCATCTCCTGCACGGAGGCGGGAGCGAGAACGAGATTGCGATAGCAACCGTGGCCTCCGCCTTTGACCATAGCGAAATAGTCGCTCTGTTCGGGGGCGATGTTGCCGAGGCCAGGGCCGCCGCGGACGACATCGACGATAACGCAAGGGAGCTCGGCGCCCGCACAGTAGGAAATGCCCTCCTGCATCAGGCTAAGTCCGGGACCGGAAGAGGCGGTCATGACGCGAGCCCCGGCCGCAGCTGCGCCGTAGACCATGTTGATGGCGGCAACTTCGCTCTCTGCCTGCAGGAAGGTACCGTCGACCTGCGGCATAAGAAGGGCGGCCGCTTCGGCGATCTCGCTGGCGGGAGTGATGGGGTATCCGTAGTAGGAGCGGCATCCGGCGAGGATGGCGCCCTTCACGATGGCGACATTTCCCTTACAAAGCTGCCGCATGGGATTCTCCTTGAACTTTCTCTTTGCGTTTCTCCGTGCGCCAGAGGCTTGGAGGGGGGCGCGAGGCGGTAGACGGTAATGGCGCCGGGCTCGGGGCAGCAATAGAAGCAGATGCCGCATCCGCTGCAGCCTTCGCCGGTGTAGTGTGCCGGGTGCACGCCGTAGGCGTTCAGTTCCGGCAGCAATTCGAGGCACTCGGGCGGACAGGACTCCACACAGAGTCCACAGCCCTTGCACTCCTCGGTATCGATCAGGATGTTGCCACGCGCGGGTCCAACCTTACTCAGTGCAGGCATACTCACCTCGTCATAGCTACAGCTTCGGAACGCTGTAACCACTTGGTTTGTTCGCAATAGGTATAAAGCTCTTCACGGAACTTGGGGTGCGCGATCTCAATCAGGGCCTTGGCGCGCTCGCGGATCGACTTGCCATGCAGGTAGGCGACGCCGAATTCAGTGACAACGTAGCGAACCAGGCCGCGCGATGTCACCACTCCAGCACCCGCGTTCAGCATGGGCACAATCCGGGAAATGGCGCCGTTCTTGGCGGTCGAGGAAATGGCGATGATCGGTTTGCCGCCCTTGGAACGCGAAGCTCCGCGCAGGAAATCCACTTGGCCGCCGATGCCGCTATAGAACTGGTTGCCAATCGAGTCGGAGCACACCTGGCCGGTCAGATCGACCTCCAGGGCGGAGTTGATGGCCACCATCTGGTCATTGCGGGCGATCAGGCCGGGATCATTCACGTAGGCGGTGGGGTGGAATTCGAAGATGGGGTTGTTGTCGACAAAATCGAAGATGCGTTTTGATGCCGAGAATGAATCCGATGATGATCTTGCGCGGCTTGAAATTCTTGCGCTCGCCGGTAATCACGCCGGCTTCGATCAGCGGGATGGCGCCATCGGAGACCAGTTCGCTGTGAATGCCCAGATCCTTGCGATCCATGAGCAGGGAGAGCACAGCGTCGGGAATGCCGCCGATGCCGGTCTGGAGCACCGAGCCGTCTTCGATCAGGCTGGCGACATTGCGGGCGATGGCCAGTCTGGGTCTCAGTGATGGGGTGAGTCTTCATCTCCGGCAAGCGGGCGCGAGGATTCGACCAGAACATCAATGTCGTTGACGTGAATGAAGCTGTCGCCGAAAGTGCGCGGCATCTGGTCATTGACCTGGGCGACCACGAAACGGGCGCAATTGGCGGCGGTCAGGGTCGTATCGACGCCCACGCCGTAGCTGCAAAAGCCATGGGCATCAGGCGGGGAAACCTGAATAAGCGCGACATCGAGCGGCATGGCGCCCGCTGACGAACAGCTCCTCGATCTCGCTGAGATAGATGGGGGTGTAATCGGCTCGGCCATCGTTGATGGCGTCGCGCACATTGCTGCCGATGAACATGGCGTTGTGGCGGAAGTGCCCCGCCATCTCGGGCGCGACATAGGGCGCCGATCCCATGGTCAGCATGTGTACGATTTCGACGTCTTCAACGTTGGGACCGCGCTGCATGAGCGCTTCGACCAGCGACTCGGGTTCGGCGCAGCCGGGCTGGATGTAGACTCGCATGCCCGATTGCACGTAGAGCAATGCCTCTTGCGGCGTGCGCAATTTTTTCTTGTAGTCAATTTGCCAGGACATCGATTCTCCCACGTCTGACTCCGCCTCTAACGAGACGCGCCTCGCGCCGGCGGCAGCTCATGCGCCGCAATAGCCCGTTCGTAGCCAACCGAGGCGTAGTAAATGGCCCGATCGAAAAACTGATCGAGCAACTGCAGCATTTCCAGTTCTCCGAAGGCCTCGGCGGGGCGCTCGGGCGAGGATTCCTTCTTCAGAAACTCCCAGAGATTTTCCTTCGTCAGAATAATGACCCAGATCAACTCGCTGATGGGTACGCGCTGGTGGACGCGCCGCGTGCCGATCTCCTCGTACCGCTGCTCAATATCGAACCCACCCTTGCCGAGAAGCCATTCGCCCAGATGGTGTAGATGTCGAAGACGCGATCCTTCAAGTCTTCGGGAGGCACGTTGCGATAGGAGCGGGTCAATTCGGAGTTTTGAACCTTGGCCAGCAGCCCGGCGGCGAGGGCATCGGAGTGGGTCTCAATCAGACGGACGAGTTTGTAGGCCAGCATCATGACCGCCTCCACAGCCAGTGTCGACCTTGGGAGCCGCAGCCGTTCGTGACACCTAGCACATGAAGTTGTGACAGCAGTCACAACCAGAACACATTTATACTCAGCGAGTTACGTTGGCAGCGGATCACTGCCGACCAACCGGCCGGTAGGTCATTTTTCGCCGCGAAGACAGACCTGAGGGTTCATCGTACCCTCGTCGCCTGCGCCGATGACCGTTTACCGGTAGAATCGTCTCAAGCAACCGTGGGGCATTGCCCAACATTCTTAGTGATGGTGAAAACGTCAGCAACCCGGGGCCGGTTTATGAGAGCCGTGTGTGTGCTCTCAATAGTCCTGGTGTGTGCGATGGGCACGGTGCAGGCCGTGCACGCCCATCCCGACAATTCAACCGCATCGCACCACGTGTGTTCCATCTGCTCGACTGCGCACGCCGGGCTGAACATGCAGGCGCCGGTCATCGCGCCGGTCATGGTTGCTGCCGCGCTGGCGATTCCTGCTGCAAAACACGCGCGGATATTCCGTCCTGCCGCCACTCAGTTTATTCGTCCTCCACCGGCGTTCTGATCCTGCGCTAACTCGATTTTCAATTCCCCAAGCGCGCGGTCGCAAAGCGATCGCTCCAGAACCCATTCCTATTGGAGGAATTATGCCTTTGCTCCATAAGCAGACGCTGGCCGCCGTATTGGCTGGCTTTTTGACGATCCTGTGCGCCGGATATGCAAGCGGCGAATCGACGTCAGGATCGATCAGCGGAACGGTGCTCGACCCTTCGGGCGCCGTCGTGACCAACGCAACGGTCGAAATTCATAACCCGGTCAGCGGATATGACCGGTCAACGAAGACGGACGCGAAAGGGAACTTCAGTTTCTCCAATCTCCCGAGCAATCCGTATCACATGACGATAACGGCGGCGGGGTTTGGGCAGAGGGCGCAGGATGTGGAAGTCCGGTCGACGGTTCCGGTGAATCTCAGCATCACGCTGGAGGTGTCAACGTCGGCCGAGACCGTTACCGTGGAAGCCGCCGGCGACCTCATCGAAAACGACCCGATCTCGCACACCGATGTGGACAAAGCCTTGTTCGACAAAATTCCCATGGAGAGCCAATCTTCGTCGCTGAGTTCGCTGGTGACGGAAGCCACGGCGGGAGTCGCCGCCGATTCGAACGGCCTGTTTCATGGGCTGGGCGATCACGCGGAAAACTCCTTCTCGCTCGATGGGCAACCGATTACGGACCAGCAAAGCAAGGTCTTTTCGAATCAGGTTCCACTCGACGCCGTCCAGTCGCTGGAAGTGATCTCGGGCGCGCCACCGGCCGAATACGGCGGCAAAACGAGCCTGATCATCAACGTAACCACGCGCTCCGGCCAGGGCATGACGACGCCCCATGGCGACGTGACGGCTTCCTACGGCGCATTTGGCACGGCGAACGCCGGCTTCAATTTGGGCTATGGCGGCGCAAAGTGGGGGAACTTCATTTCGGTGAACGGGCTGAACAGCGGCCGGTTTCTCGATCCGCCGGAGTTTTCCGTCATGCATGACAAGGGGAACCAGGAGAACGTATTCGACCGGGTGGACTACAAGCTCTCAAGCGCGGATTCGCTGCTGGTGAATTTTGGCTACACGCGTTCGTGGTTTCAAAATCCCAATTCGTTCGACCAGCAGTTTCACGACGTCAATGGCATCGAACTCGCGAATCCACTGACCGGCGCTCCGCTCGGCCCGGCCGACCAGGTGTCGCAGATCAAGACCTACAACATTGCTCCGAACTGGACGCACTTGATCAGTTCGTCCACGGTGTTTTCGTTGGGCGGGTACGTGCGCAAGGACCAGTACAACTATTATCCGAGTGCCGATGCATTTAACGACCTGGCTCCAGACCTGCAAGGCGAGACCGTCAGCCAGAATCGGAAATTGACCAACGCCGGCCTGCGCTCGAGTCTCTCGTACGTGAAAGGCATAAACAACGTCAAGGCGGGCGCTGTTTACGACCAAACTTTTCTGACAGAAGACGACAGGATCGGCATCGTGGACCCGACACTGGTTCCCGGAATTACACCGTCGTGTCTGGATCCGGTGACGCATCAGCCCGTGGCCGGGACGCCGTGCGCCGTTCTGGCTCCTTATGATTTGACTGGCGGAGGCGGTAACTACACGCCCGGTAGTCTGTTCGGCTTTGACGGACACACCGATGTAAAGGAATTGGCGCTCTACCTCGAGGATTCGATCACGGTGAAAAATTGGTCGCTGAACCTAGGCATGCGCGGCGACTTCTACAACGGACTCAGCCGCGACCGGCAGGCGGAACCGCGCGCCGGTGTCGCTTACAACATCAAGCAGACCAGTACGGTGCTGCGTGTTTCCTATGCGCGAACCATGGAAAGCCCGTTCAACGAAAACCTGGTGATTGCCAGTACGGGATGCAGCGTTCCATTCCTGGCCACGCTGGTGCCGCCGCCGGGCGTCTCCTGCAGTGCGGGACCGATTCGTCCCGGCTACCGCAACGAATTCCACGCCGGCCTGCAACAGGCATTTGGACGGCATTTGGTGCTGAGCGGGGATTACATCTGGAAGTACACGCACAACGGCTACGATTTCGGCGATGTGGGAGCCACGCCCATTTATTTTCCGATTGAGTGGCACAACGCGAAGATTCCGGGGTTTGCGCTGCGGGTGAGCGTGCCGAACTACCACGGATTTTCGGCGCTGGTAACGATGTCGAGCGTGGCGGCGCGCTTCTTTTTGCCGCAGGTGGCGGGGTTGCCGATTGTCCCCCCGGCGACGGGCGTGTTCCGCATTGACCACGACGAGGTTTTCAACCAGACGACTCACCTGGAATACCAGCCGTGGAAGCGCGGGCCGTGGGTTGGATTCAACTGGCGGTACGACAGCGGGCTAGTCGCCGGCGCGACGCCGTGTCTTGGAACGACCGCGACCTGCGCGCCGACGACTTCGACGGCCGACGGAGGTGCGAACCCGAACATTCCCAGCGGATATGTGGCCCTGCTGAATACAGTCAACGGGGCGGCCCTGACGGCCGATCAGGAATTTCAGGCCGGATTCTTCTGTGGAGCGCAGCGTCCGACTCGGACCAGTCTTATCGGAACAGACTTTTCGGGCACATACGCCTGCCAGGCGTCTCAGTTCGGGTCCACACTTCTAAAGGTGCCTGCGCCCAATACGGAGAATGACGATCACAACCCGCAACGCGTCGCGCCGCGGAACCTGTTCGATCTTTCGCTCGGCCACGACAATCTGTTTCACGGCGACAAATACAAATGGAGCTTGCAGCTTACGGCGATCAACTTGATGAATAAAACGGCGCTTTACAATTTTCTGTCAACGTTCAGTGGCACGCACTATGTAACGCCGCGCGCGCTGAACGCCGAGATTGGTTTCCACTTCTAACGGTCGGGCGGGAGTTTCCGCGGAGGCCAGCAGCCTTGACTGCTGCTGCCCTTTTTCTTGCTGCGCTCGTTCGTGAGCGTGCAGCAAACCACACAATGCAGGAAATAGACAAAAAGAGTACGCACGCATGACAACGCACGCGGGAGCCGTGCCCATGATGAGGACATGGGAGGCTCCCAAATGCCAAACCATCGTCTGTTCCTCAAAATCGTCGGAAGGGCCGCGACGCTCGTCCTGCTGGCGAATATGGCGGCTGCGTTGCCGCAGCCATCGACGGAGCCCCGCCAGTCTGTGGTGAGCCGCTCACAACCAGAGAGAAACAGAAATCCTCAGCTGACCGCGGTCACGGGACCAAGCTGGCTTCAGCATTTGGGGCGTCCGTTTGATGAAACCAGCATGGGCAAAACGGGTCGGCTGGGGCCTCTCGAGATTACGGCTGATGAAGAATTGGTTCGCGAACTCGCGGAGTCGGTTCGCGGGTCCGGCGGTGAAGCGGTGATGCTGCACGGGTCGGACCTCTACCGTATGAATTGCCGCGGCTGCCACGGGGAAAATGGCACGGGTGCGCCACCGGAGATCAACTCGGTAATCAACCCGGTGCGGGCTACATCGGCGCGGGCGGTGATGGAGAGGATGCGGAACTCGGGCATGCCGATAAGTCGTGCGGATGCGGCGAGACTTGCGGCGCAATCGAGGACGATGCTTCTCGACCGGCTTCATCACGGCGGCGAGAATATGCCGGCATTTCCCCACTTGAGCCCAGCCGAAGTGACTTCTCTGGTCGCCTATTTGCGACAGCTGGCGGGCGTTCCTGAGGCGGAAAACGAACAACTAAGAGTGCCGGAGCCGCGCGTGCGGATCGGCGAGCACATAGCGAAATCGACTTGTCACGTTTGCCACAACGCAGCCGGGCAAAATCCCACGGCGCAGCAGCTGTACATGGGAGCGATTCCGCCTTTGAGCGCGCTCGTTCTACGGACGAATCGTGCCGAGTTTGTGCGGAAGGTGACGCAAGGCGCGCCCATTCTGATGGGCGAACCGCGGCAATTGCTGCGCGGGCGGATGCCGGTCTTCTACTACCTGAGCCCGGAAGAGGCGGCAGACGTCTATTCGTATCTCACCCAATATCCGCCTCATCAAGATGGGGCGTTTGCCGGCGCGGCTGGTTCGGAACCGGGCACGGGAGCGCCGGAACCTGAGTACGCGCAACCGATCGCAGTAGGAGCATCGGCCGAGACCATGAGGCCGGAGACAAGTCAATCTCAGGCGGGGCTTGCGGAAGAGCAAATTACCATTCTCGCCGTGCTCCTGGGAGTGCTCGCAAGCATGGTCCTGTGTCTCGGCTTCTGGTTCTCGGTCTGCGAGTTGAGAAGGCTGGGAGGAGAGAGCGAAGGTGCCGCTGCTCGGGCTGATTCAACGGTTGAGCGTCCGAGTGCGTTGAATCCGGAACTCGCCGCGTGATGAATGTTGGCTACTGCTGCAGTTTGGCGTACTCGGCTTTGGCCGCGTGCAGCAATGGCAGGTCGGGGTCGGCGTCTTTCCAGTCAGCGAGGAAATTCTGATAGGCGATGCGCGCTTTGGGGGTGTCGCCTTCTTTCTGGTAAAGACGGCCAAGTTCCAGCTGGGCCAAGTTGAATACAATGTCGGGGCCGCTGTGGGATTTAAAGCTGACAACTTTTTCAAGATCCTGCTGCGCCTCGGGGTAGCGTCCTGCCTGCTCATAGGCGAGGCCGCGGGCGTAAATGACGCCTCCGTTGGCGCGCGCGTAGAGGGCAGCCGTATTTAAGTAGTCGATCGCCTTGGAGGGATCGGCTTTGGCGGGATTGGCTGGCAGTAGAGCGACGATTGCGCGAATCATCGGTACGGTCAGGTTGATGGCGAAGGTGTCATTCGGATGCGTGCGCTGAACTTCGTCGGCCAGCAAAAGAGCCTTCTGGTCTTCGCGTATGAGTGCATATGCCACAGCGACGTTGTCCAGGACGGAAAGGCTGCGCGATAGATTCAGCGCTTCCTCCGAATCGCGAATGCCTTCGGCTCGGTTACCCACCAGAACTTCGAAAACAGCAAGCTGCGCCTCATTATCAGCCCGGCCAACTAAGCGCAGACGGTCAAGCGCTTCCTGCAGCTGGTGGGAGTAGTCGCGGGTCTTTTGCAACTGGCCGCGAGTGGCGGCGAGAGCGGAGCGGAATCCCAGAACGTTGATGGCACTGTCGGGCCGGGACGAGGCCGTCTGTAGTTCCTTCTCCATGTCGGCATCCTTGCCTTCGGCCCAATCCAAAGCAGCGAGGGAAGTGTGGAAGTCCGTGGTGTTGCCCTTGCGCTGGAGCGCGGCGTTGAGGGTGGCGCGCGCTTCTTCAGTTCGATTGAGCCCGGCATATGCCATGGCGACATTGCCGTACGCATTCAGCATGTCGGGATCGATTTCGAGCGCGCGCTTGGCGTCCGCGAGGGCGTTGTCGAATTGGCCGAGCCGGCTATAGATCTCCGCCAGATTGCTGAACGGAGTGGGATCGCGCGGGTAAGTCTGGCAATAAAGTTCGTAGGCGGTAATGCCTTTGTCGAGTTGCCCACTGTCGGCGTAATAATGCGACATGATGTAAAGCTTCTCGCGCTCGCTGGCGCGATCCCGAAGCTCGAAGGCCTTCTGCCGATTTTGCTCCGACAGTTGTGTTTGCTGAAGATTGCTGTAGACCGTGCCGAGACGGGCATAGGCCATGGCGAAATTGGGATCGATTTCCACTGCCCGCTGATAGTCCGGAAGCGCAGCCAGATCGTCGCCGGCGCTGTGCTTGGCGTCGCCGAGACTCAGCGCCTTGAGAGCGTCGAGTGAGGACGTTGTCGCTTGCGAAAGAGACATGTCGTACTTCTGAACGGTTGCCAGAGATTCCCCGAGCTGTCCGCGGAGCTTGGTGGCCGCGCTGTGCAACGCGCCGAGCACATCTTCCTTTCGGTCCGCCTGTGCCTGCTGGCGTCCGAGCGAGTCGCCTGAGGAGGCGGTGGTCGCTTCGAGCGTAATCACGTACTGGCCTCCGACGCTGTCGATGCTGCCGTTCAACATGGCCTTGATGCCGTCGCGCAGGCAGATTTCACGACCGACATCATTGGTCACACGATCGTTTGGATTTCGCCCCATGAACTGCAACGTCTGGTGAACCTTCTGTTCGGGAAAGACGTTCAGATATGGCGATTGCCCCAGATCGACGACTAAGGCTTTCTTAAGCGTGCCGTCGAAAACCTGATCCGCGGTCGTATTCACAAAATCAGTAACCAGGATGGAATCTTTTTCGGTCAGCGCATGGCCTCGCCGCGAGAGCACCACCGCAACGCCCGCTGCGACCAGCGCCACGATCACTGCCGGGATCAGCCATCCCGGCAATTTGCGTTTTGGCTGGGGGACTCGACGGTGCAGGCCGCTGGCGGAAGGTGCCGCGAGCATAGTGCCGGACTCGGAATCGCGGCGCAGACGCTTGAGGTCCGAGCGGACTTCGGCGGCACTCTGATATCGGAGTTCGCGATCTTTCTCCAGCAGCTTGTTCAGGACATCTTCAAGATGAGGCGGAAGATCCGGATTCAGGCGCAGTGGCGGCGTCGGCGGCCGATTCAGAATCGCGTCGAAGATCACAGCCGAAGTATCACCGCGAAAGGGCAGAGATCCTGTCGCCATTTCATAGAACACGGCGCCGAATGAGAACAGGTCGGTGCGCGCATCGAGGTCCTTGCCCCGCGCTTGCTCGGGAGACATGTAGGCGACGGTGCCAACGGTTGAGCCCGGGCTGGTAAGAAAAGGATCGTCGACGGTGGCCTGCGATCCGACCGTGACGGCCGAGAAGTCGGGGTGGGCGGTGCGCTTCGCCAGGCCGAAATCAAGAATCTTTGCCTGGTTGCGGCTAGTCACAAAAATATTTGCCGGCTTGATATCGCGGTGGATGATGCCCTTGGCGTGAGCCGCGTCCAGCGCATCGGCGATCTGAATGCCAAAGTCGAGCATCTGCTCGAGTGGGAGCGGCTTGCCGTGGATGCGGTTCTTCAGGGTTTCGCCCTCCAGAAGCTCCATGGCAATGAAGTGGCGACCGTTGTCTTCACCAACCTCGTAAATGGTACAGATGCCCGGATGGTTCAACGCGGAGGCGGCGCGGGCTTCGCGCTGAAAGCGTTCGAGTGCAGCCGGGTCGTTCTCCGTCTCGGGAGGCAGGAACTTGAGCGCGACGTGGCGGCCGAGGCTGAGGTCCTCCGCTTCGTAGACGACCCCCATTCCGCCTCCGCCGAGCTGCGACAGGACGCGGTAGTGAGACACGGTCTGACCCGCCATGATGGGGACAGTCATCGGCGACAATGCTCCTGGAGTGCCTAGATGTTAGGCTGCGTTATTCCGACAAGTCAAACCAGCGACACTTTTATACGCCAGTCCTCCCTGAAGTTATACGACCCAACGATGTGACAAGTTCACTGGCGACGGAAAAGACACCGAATCTGCGAAGGCGGTGTTTTGTTTTCCCAGCCCTTTCCTCGCCCTACGTCCGCGGCTCGCCGTACGGACTTTGTGGGCTTGGCGTCCGAATTCAAAGTCCTTCTCAGGAGGCGAAGACTGATTCGAGACGAATTCTCGCGAAGGCGCGATTATTCAGTTGAGTTTTTCAGCAGGCGGTGTTGCGGACCGCTACACTCGCGACTTGTCCCCTAAGTTGTTGGTTCTTCATTACCAATCAGGAATCTCGATGTGTGGGTGATGTTCCGGGCTCGAAAACAGCGATGCGATTCTCATCGAATAGCTGTTGCTAATTTCAGCGAACGCTCGTGATTTTTCTTGGCCATGATTGTGGATCTACCTCATTGTCAATAGCTTGGACGGCTTCAAAAAGTTCATCGCGAGCGCGCGTCAGTTTGGCATGGTGAATGCCTTTAGTAAAAGTGGCGAGCGGCCTAAAAAAGAAAGAGCCCTCGAACGAAGGTGGGTTATGACAGTCATCCTGGTTCTCTTCACATTCGCAACTTTCCTGCTAATCGATCACTTCCACAGCCGCAAACAAGTTGTTGTACAGCCCGCAATGGTGGCGGCGAAAACTGAAAAGGTAGTCCGCCCCGTCCCCAGCCTCGTGGCTGGCTTCAAGCTCCCGGAGAATCTCCGCTATCACCCCGGTCACACTTGGGCGTTGAGCGAGAGCCCGAGCCTGGTACGGGTAGGTCTTGACGATTTTGCTTCGAAGCTGATGGGCAAAGTGGAGCGCTTAACGCTGCCGCAGCGCGGACAGTGGATCCGGCAGGGACAGAAGATTGCGACATTCTTCCGGAATGGCACGAGCGTGGATGTAGTCTCGCCGATCGAAGGCAGCATTTCTGACGTGAATGACGGCGTGTCGCGCGATCCGAAACTGGCGCAGAACGACTGCTACGGCGAAGGCTGGCTGGTAACGGTTCAGTCCCCCGATGCCAAGACGAACTTCCGCAACCTGCTCAGCGGCGCCGTGGCGCGCTTCTGGACGCAGGAGTCGGCGGGCCGTTTGCAGAGCAGAATGCCGATGTTCGCCGGCGCCCTGGCGCAAGACGGAGGCGTGGCGGTTGACAATCTGGCCGAGAATATCCCGGACCAGGAATGGGCTTCGATTACAAAAGAATTCTTCCTCTCCTAGATCATTAAGGGCTCGCTGAGAGCACATGCTCGCCAAGCAGGCTGAAAGAATCACCGCCCGGCTTAAACAGCCGGGCGGTGTTTTTTTCCCTACCTTAGGAGTTCGCCAAAGGAGCGCCAACTTAATTTCCCGAACAAGCCCCCGCGCTCCTTCCGATACGGCCTTTTCAAGACGAACAAAAAGCGTAACTAAGACTCTCTGTGAGCAGTGCTCGGGTCGAGCGTACGGAGCGAAGCGAAGATGGTCACTTGTTTTTGATTACGGAAGTTTATCTCTAACAATCTAAATCCTTTCCTGCTTGCGCCGTGCCTGTTATCAAGGATAGTTAGGTCCCTGGTTTTTCCGGAAAACAAGTGCGGCCAAGCGCCTTAGCCTGGAGTCTGTCGGAATGACAAGCAGCCCTCAATCGTGGAGGGAGATGAAGCTCGCGCCACGTGCCTACACGGCCCTAGTGGTGCTTAGTGGATTTGCCGTATTGACCTTCGCCCTGCTGCACGGCAAATGCCAGGATCCGTTCAAGTTTTCATGCTATCTGGCGGCCGCGCTGGCGGCCTCGCGGCTCAAGGTCAACCTGCCCGGCATCACCGGAACGATGTCGGTCAACTTTCTGTTCGTGCTGCTGGGCGTGCTGGAGCTGAGTTTTCCAGAAACCGCGGCGCTCGGATGCGCTGCGATTGTAGTGCAGTGCCTTGGACGTGATCGTCCCAGACCGCTGCACATTGTGTTCAATGTTTGCTCGACCGCTTTGGCGATCGCCTTCACGTTTTCCGTTTACCATTTTTCGCTGCTGCATGGTGGCGTAAATAACCCTTCCACTCTGCTGTTCTTGGCGGCCTGCGTTTATTTTGTGTCGAACACGCTGCCGGTGGCGACGATCATTTCGCTAACCGAGGGCCGGTCGCTGCGCAAAATCTGGTCGGAGTGTTACTTCTGGAGCTTCCCCTACTACCTGGTCGGCGCCGGTGTGGCCGGCATGATGAGCTGGCTGCACGCTTTCACAGACTGGCAAACCTCTCTTTTGACGCTCCCCGTGGTGTACCTGATCTACCGTTCCTATCGTCTGTACCTGGCAAAGCTGTCGGACGAGAAGCGTCACGTGGAAGAGATCGCGGACCTGCACATGCGGACGATCGAAGCGCTGGCGCTGGCCATCGAAGCAAAAGATCAAACGACACACGACCACTTGCAGAGAGTGCGTGTCTACGCCCGAGAGGTTGGGAAAGAACTCAAGCTGTCCCATGAAGATATGGAAGCGTTGCAGGCCGCGGCGTTGCTGCACGACATCGGAAAGCTGGCCATTCCCGAGCACATCGTCTCGAAGCCAGGCCGCCTCACGCCGGAAGAATTCGAAAAGATGAAAATTCATCCAGTGGTGGGGGCGGAGATTCTGGAGCGGGTTTGTTTTCCTTACCCGGTGGCGCCCATTGTGCGCGCCCACCACGAAAAATTCGATGGCAGCGGTTATCCGGCGGGATTGCGCGGAAATGAGATTCCGATTGGGGCGCGCATTCTGTCGGCGGTGGATTTTCTCGATGCGCTGGCTTCAGACCGGCAATACCGGCGGGCCTTGCCGATGGATGGCGCCATGGCACGTCTGATGGAGGAATCTGGGAAGGCGTTCGATCCACAGGTGGTCAACGTTCTTCGGCGAAGATATATGCAACTCGAGCAACTTGTTCGCGAGCAGACCGACACCGTGAGCGGTAAGTTGCCTGCGGAGGCGAAGGAGAAGGACGCAGACGGGGAAACAAAGATGACCCGGGGCAAAGAGCCGGCAGCCGGGTTCACGCGGCCCGGGAAACGGCAGGTGCAGGAGCACAGCTTCCTGGCATCCATCGCGGCGGCCCGGCAGGAAGCGCAGACATTGTTCGAACTCAGCCAGGAACTGGGCGCCTCCCTGAGCCTGAGTGAAACGCTGTCGGTATTTTCGGTGAAGCTGCGGCGGTCCATCCCCTATGACGCCATCGCAATTTATGTGTGCCACGGCAACGAACTGATACCGGAGTATGTGAACGGCGACAACTTCCGGCTGTTTGCTTCGCTGCGCATCCCAATCGGGCAGGGGCTCTCCGGGTGGGTGGCGCAGAACCTGAAGCCGATTTTGAACGGCAATCCCTCGGTCGAGCCCGGCTATCTGAACGACCCCTCAATTTACAGCACGCTGACCTCGGCGCTGGCGGTTCCGCTCGAGGGCCTGCAGGGCGTGGTCGGCGTCGTCGCCCTCTACCACTCCGAGAAAGATTTCTTTACCTCCGATCACCTGCGCATCCTGCTGGCGGTAAGTTCCAAGATGGCGCTTGCGATCGAGAACGCGCGCAAGTACGAACAGGCGGAAAATTCGGCGGTCACCGATTACCTTACAGGCCTTCCCAATGCGCGATCGTTATTTCTGCAATTGGATCGCGAACTGGCGCGCTGTAAGCGCGACAACAAGTCGCTGACAGTGATGGTCAGCGATATGGACGGCTTCAAGCAGATCAACGACCGCTTTGGCCATCTTGAGGGCAACCGCGTGCTGCGGCTGTTCGCTCACTCGCTGAAAGAGACGAGTCGTGAGTACGACTACGTGGCCCGCATGGGCGGGGATGAGTTTGTGGTGGTTGCGCCCGGGCTAACGGCGGAAGCAGCGACGAGAAAAGCGGAGCAGATGCGAGACTTGGCGCAGCAGGCCGGAAGAGAAGTGTGCAACGAGGACATTCTGTCGCTGAGTGTCGGCAAGGCCGTCTATCCGGAGGATGGGCTGGAAGCGGAAAAACTGCTTTCCGAAGCCGACAAGCGCATGTATCTGCAGAAGCAGAGTCAATCGACGCGAGCCAACCGCCGTCTCTATCCGCGCGTCCGGGGCCGCTTGACGACGGAAATGGCGCTCGATGGGCAGGAGCGGGGGATGCTCGGCATCGTCACCGATCTGAGCCTGGGTGGTTGCTACGTGGAGACGAGCGCAATCGTACTGCCTGGAACGAAATTAAAGCTGACGTTCTCGGTGGAGCAGGTCAACATCACGATGCAGAGCGAAGTGGTCCGCATGGATATGGGAATTGGCGCGGCGCTCAAGTTCCATGAAGCAACGAACGAAGAGCGAACTACGCTGCACCGCATCCTGGAACAGATGGCCAGTTCGGAAGCGAGCCAGGACCGCAAGCACAGTCAGAATGCCGCTGTCGGGAAGACGACATAATCGCCCCCAGTTAAATCCACTTTTCACTCAAGCAGAAACCGCCAGGCGCTGGATCTGGACCAGCGGCGCCGTAGTGCGGGGCTTCGATAGCCCCTGGCGCAGCATATTGGCCGTGGGCACGCCGCTTCGGTAAAACGACTTTTCGCAATCCGCGGTGGATGGTCCCCGCATACTTCCTTCCATATACGCCAACCCCGGACAACGGCTGCACGTGCCGACATGCGAGCACGAAGAGCAGACGGTCAGATCCTTGGCCTGGATGGAGCGCACTTCCTTAAGCTGCGGCGACAGATTCCAAATGTCGATGAATTTTTGTCGGCGAACGCTGCCCGTGGGCAGCGGGAACTGCACACAAGGAAAAACATCGCCATAGGGCGAGATGTAGCAGAATGAGTGGCCCGCGCTGCAGGAATAGCCTTCCAGATCTTCGGCCGTGGGCGGCTTCGGCGGCGCACAAAACTCTTCCTGGTTGGGGACGAGCGCAGGGTTGCGAAAAATATCTTCCAGTTCCTCTCCCGGGATACGGAGCGCGAGCACGGAAGTGTCGCCGTCCATCATGGGCGTGATGGTGGGATCGAGAGTGTAATGAACTCCCAGGTCGGCGGCGAGTTTTTGCACGCCGTGGTGATCGGAGAGATTGCCGTTCATCAGCACGTTGGCGATGCTCACCCGCAAGCCTTGATCGTGCAGGAATCGAACCGCCCGGATGGTGCGTTCGAAAGAATGCGGCAGTTTGGTGATGGCATCGTGCACTTCCGGCCGATGCGAGTAGACGCTGATCTGGATCGTATCGATGGCAAGCGCGCGAAGCCTGCGCGCTTCGGCTTCTCGAATCATGACGCCATTGGTTTTAACCTTGACGTTGAAGAGCAAGCGCCGCGCGTGCTCGATGAGATCGAAGAAATCGCGGCGCATGAAGGGTTCGCCGCCGCTGAGGGTCAGGAAGAAAACGCCGGCTTCGGCGAGCTGATCGAGCACGCCTTTGATTTCGGCGGTCGTCATTTCGCCGTGGTCGTCGTGATCGAGATAGCAGTGCACGCAGCGCTCATTGCAGCGATAAGTGACGTCCAGGTGCACAGCAATGGGTACGCCCAAATCAAAAGCCTTTTGCCCGACCTCGTTCATCAGGTTCATCGCGCAGACTCCGAGGCCAGAGGATGATCGGAAACCAGCAGAATACCGTGGGTAGAGAGTTCAGCCACGAACTGCTCGGCGTCGGCCTGGGCTCGCTCGGGATCGATGTCGAACTGTCCGCAGACTTGCTCGCGAACGATGTCGCGCAGCGGCGTGTGTCCATCGGCGGCCTGCCAGATGGCGGTGGCGACTTCGTTCAGGGTGAAGAAGGTCGAATCTGCCGAGTTCATGACCATCATCTCGCCGGCCAGCAGGCGGGCGGCAATCGCTGAACTGCGGGCGATGTAAGTCTCAGGCATGCGCGGTCACTTCCTTCTCCACATCATCGCAGGCAATCACGCCGTCCCGCGAAAGTCGCGCGAACTGGGGACCGAAGTGGCGAACGTCGTCCCACACCCTTGCATCAGGATAGAACGTGAGGCGGCGAATGGGAACACGGGCGGCAAAGTCGCAGGCGCTCGCCAGCAGCTTTTCGACGAGCTTTGGGTCTTCGGCAAAAAACAGGATGTTGCGCATGAGCCGTTGCACAGCTTCTGTCGGCGGCAGTTCGTCGATGCGGTTTTCCGGGCCTTGTTCCAGGAAGAACAGGGCGGCGACGCCCGCTCGAGTATTCTCGCCGGACTTGGCCAGTTCGCCGGCAAAAGGAGTGCCGAAAGCCTGGTAGCCGAGGGAATCTGGATGCGCATCGTCCGATGGGACACCGCGAGGGCGCACATAGGAAATCTCATCCGTGAGCAGAGTAACAGCGGGTGGGGCCAGCCGCGTTATGGTTGTCTTCCCAGCGCCCGACACCCCCGAGAACAGAAAAGAGCGGCCATCGCAAATTGCGCTCGCAGCGTGCAGCAGAAATCCATCCCGCTCGGCAAGAATCAGGCTATGCAGAATCCGCAGCACGGAATCGAGAGAATAGGGGTTCGCATTCTGGCGCACCACGCCGGTCCCGGTACGCGGGTTCCAGTGTGCGCAGAAGTCGCCGCGCTTTATGCTCCACTGCGAGCCGTCGCGGCAGACTCGGACGTCACCATCGGAAACCGCACCGGCTTCCACGATCTCAAACTCGAGTTCGAATTGCGCAGGCGAAGCGCTCAAAAACCCTTCATATCGCCGGACCAGCAGATCGAAAAAAGTCTCATCGGTGGTGGCGAGAGAGATCGGGATGCCGCCGATCTCGACACACGCGACTTTTCGCGGCATTGGCATTCTCACACTCCGAGACGGATTGCTGCGTCGGGAGAAACATTTTCGGCGCGAATGTTCCGGCGCTGTTGGCGGAAGGCGTGCATCTTCAACGCCAGGCGGCGGGCGGGGCCACAACAGCAGAGCAGGCGTCCAAGGGCCCAAGACCACGGACGTAACGGGAATATCGGGCCAGAGTGAGCGAGCTCCCGGCGCGTGCGCCCTTGCGCAGCGCGCCTTTGATCGGCGTATCTCTGATCGGCATATTTCTGACCGGCACAATCTTCGCGTCCGACAAGCCGGCCAAGCATTGCCTCTTCGGGGAATTGCGGATCAGGCGCCGGCATCGAGTCCCCCTGCAGCAGGAATCCGTTCGGACGACGGGCAACGAAGCGGTGAAGGAAGAACCGGCCTTCCCGCAGCGCGAGCACAATCTCGCCAGGCCGCGCATCTTCCAGCGAACAACCCGCGATCTCAACCACGTCCCGGGGCCAAAGAATAGGCAGCATGCTTTCGCCGTGCACTTGCAAACGCAAACGGCCGCTGCCCCGCAAAAGATCGGCGGCCAAAGCTAAACGTTCTGCGCTCAACCTGACAGACGGGATATTCACGGCACTCGGCGCTACGAGGTCTTCTGTTGGACAATGCATGTGCTCTGCACACTAACGAGCTTGCCGCATGCCAGAGCGGCCGTCTCGAAAACCCGCTCATAGCGGAACCCGGGCTTTTGATAGGGCTTTCTTGAATTCGCAGCCACGCTCGGTCGTTCTTTTCGATCGTCAGGGGTGCGGTCGTCCGCCATAGTTAGTCAAGCCTCACAATATTGGCCCAAGTGCACGATAAGTGTATTCGCAGTGTACTACAGGGGTGGCTACGCGCCAATATCGGCGGGGACGCCGATTCGAGAGCGTGAATCGTTCTAACTAATATAGCGAGAGAGTTCCGCACTGGCGCGCCCGGCGCAAGCTGAATGAAAGGCAGCCGAGAGCCAGAGGAAGCAGGACGAAGCTAAACGCGGCTAGAGCGGCCAGTGCGGGAGCCATCTCCCCCACGGATCGGCCTTCAAGCAAGGCGCCACGCATTGCGCTGATGGCGTACGTGAATGGAACCGCGCGCGCAAGAACGCCAAAGGGCAACGGCAGGCTCTGAATGGGAAACATTGCGCCACTTAGAAACCAGAGCCCGGACCCTAGAAGCCAGATCAGAGCCGATCCTTTTTGAACCACAACCTGAAATGTGGCGGCAATGAGGCCGATTGCCAGCGCGATTGTTAAAGAAAGAACCAGAACCACAACGCAGGAAAGAAAGTTCGCATGGATCGCGGCCCGGAATATGGCAACCCCAGCAAAAAGATAGACCGCAAGATTTACGAGACTTCCGGCGAAGGCAGAAATCGCGCTCAGGATCAGAAGCTCGGCGGGTGCGGTCGAAGTGGTCATGAGCACTTCAAGTGTTCCGGTCTGTTGTGCTTCCTGTACCGCATTCAGAAACGCCTGTGCGCTCATCACGAAAAACGTGTAAAGGCCGGTACCGACCAGGAGGAACGGGAAATATTCGACGCCATCGGGGCGGAAGCCGGGTCCGATGGCACGTGAAAGGTAATAAAAGGCGGCCAACTCGGCGAATACACCAACGAGTGTCATCACGAATCCGCGACGGTGGCGGATGGCGGTCAGCAGGTCCCGGCGCAGGATGGCAAGAAGCTTGTCCAAGATTGGGTTCATGAGGTCGCCACCGCGCGATGGCTGGCGGCAATAGGCGCAACGTCCGTTGCAGTGTCGGGCTCGCCAGTTCGTTGAAAGTAGAGCGAGCGCAGATCGTCGGCGCTTTCATGCCCGCTCAGCATGCGGTTTTCAACCACTGCTCCTCGGTTGAGGAATAACAGTCGGTCGGCCAGGGCGGCAGCCTCGGCAAAGTTGTGGGTGGCGAGAAACACGGTGGTGCTTTGCCCGGCAAGCGCGCGGATCGTGGCCCAGAGGCGCGAGGTCGCGGCGGCATCGAGGCTGCGAGTCGGTTCGTCGAGCAAGAGCACGCTGGGCCGCTTGATAAGCGCGCGGGCGAGGCCCAACCGCTGGTACATGCCACTCGAAAATTTCATGACCAGCGTATCGGCTTGCTCGTCGAGACCGGTGTCGCAGAGAACCTCTTCGATGCGCCGGTCCCGCTCGCGGCGTGGGACCTCATCGAGGGCGGCGAAAAAATCCAGATTTTCGCGGGCCGACAGACGCGGGAAGAAAGATCGTTCCGTGGCGACCGCAATGCCGACTTGACGCCGCACTTTACCCGATTCGCGCTGCGAGTCGAAACCGCCTACCCGAACCGATCCGGCGTCGGGAAGCAACATGGTTGAGATCAGCTTGAGCGCCGTGGTTTTGCCGCTGCCATTCGGGCCGAGCAGGGCAATCACTTCTGTCGCGGCCGCCGAAAACGAAACGTCACTCAAGGCAACGGTTTCCCCTGTGCGCTCGCGTCCCACCCAGTTGAATAGGGCAGGCCGATGGCGGAAAACCTTGCGGACGGATTCGAATACGACCTGGTTCATGGACCCGCGGGCCGCGATTGCCAGCGTGCTTGGACAATGGGCTTCAGAATCTTTGTATTATAGTTCGCGGAACAAATGGTTGAAGCATTGCTCCCGTCTATTCCGTCGAGCACGCCAACGAATCCGGGCAGCGGGTTTGAGCTTTTGTGCGCATGCGCCAGTCGAAACCCTGCTCTTGCGCAAGAGCAGCGCATCGCGAATTGGGATTACGCGGGCTTCGACTGGAACGGCTTCCTTCGTCTTGCCGAGCACCATGGCGTCCTGGCTCTCGTGGCGCACAATCTGATCAGCCACGCGGGCGAACTTCCGGCTGAGGTTGCACAATCGCTGCGTTCTTCGTATGCGGCGAACTTGCAGCGGAACCTGTGGTTTGCCGGGGAACTGACGCGAATCCTCGAACACCTGTCGAAAAGCGAGGTGCGCGCGATTCCCTACAAAGGACCGGTGCTGGCGCAATCGGCGTACGGAGACCTGGGGCTGCGCAGTTTCTCCGATCTCGACTTGCTGATTTCTCGGGTGGACTTTGAGCGGGCGAAACGAGCTTTAGGGGAGATTGGATACCATCCGTCTCAGGCGCTTTCCCCAGCTGTCGAGCGGCTGTTCTTGCGAACCGGCTACGAGCGATCGTTTGACGGTCTGTCCGGAAAAAATCTGCTCGAATTGCAATGGAATTTGTTGCCACATTTTTATGCGGTCGATTCTCAGGCGGCAGCTTTTGGCGTCGAAGACCTGCTTGCGCGCGCAGGTCGCATCAGACTGGGTGCGGGGGACGTGCCCTGCCTCTCGGCGGAAGATTCTCTGCTCGTTTTGTGCCTGCACGCGGCCAAGCACCTTTGGACGCGGCTGATCTGGATCGCCGATATCGCCGAAAGCCTGCGTGCGCCCGACATCGATTTTGCGCTGGTAGTCCGTCGCGCACGCGCCCTGGGAATCGCGAGGATTGTGGGCGTGAGTTGCTGGCTCGCGGAGAGATTACTTGGTGCAGCAATTCCGGCACCCGCCCGCGAGGTGATCGAACACGACCCGGAAGTCCCGAAACTCGGCGAGGAATATGCAGCTCGACTGGCCCGGGCCTCAACCTACAACTTCGATTCCACCGAATATTTTCGCCAGGTTTGGAGACTCCGCGAACGCCCGAGCGACCGTTGCCGATATCTCTGGCGGCTGGCTTCGACGCCGGGCCCAGGGGAAATCGCCGCCATCGAGTTGCCGGAGAGTCTATTTCCCCTTTATCGCGTCGTGCGAATCGGGCGCTTGCTGCGGAGACTAGTCTAGAAAAATTTGCCCAGGTTCGTTTAGCGGTGGAGCGCGGGTTCCTCCGTCGGCCGCACCTCCCATTCGCCCTCAGCCACGTATCCGCTCTTATCGTAGGAGTGGCCAGTAACGAGGCCAAGCACAAACC
This sequence comes from uncultured Acidobacteriaceae bacterium, assembly GCA_963791085.1. Taxonomy (GTDB): domain Bacteria; phylum Acidobacteriota; class Terriglobia; order Terriglobales; family Acidobacteriaceae; genus Acidiflorens. Next base: position 395,377 of record CAWBQG010000003.1, read on the forward strand.
ACCCGAGCACGAGCGCGCCAATGGCGAAAATGCTGTCGCCGATCATGCGCATCCAGCGCAGTTGGTTCATCCCGCCTGAGTGGAGGAACTCCGCCGAGCGCGCATACCAGGTGCCGTACTCGACCGACGCCCACACCTGCATCAGCCCGATCGGCAGCATGCTGAGCAACACCATCAAAGCCAGGCCTATGTTGATTGCCCAAAAGGAGAAGGCAAGCGGAGCATTTTTCCACGCCCTCCCCGGACGCAGCGCGCGCAGGCAGAAAAGCATGAGACCGAGGCCCAACATGCCGTACACGCCGAAGAGCGCGGTATGTCCGTGCACCGGGGTCGTGTTCAACCCTTGCATGTAATAGAGCGCGATCGGGGGATTGATGAGGAATCCGAACAGCCCAGCGCCCACAAAGTTCCAGAAAGCCACGGCCACGAAGAAGTAAATCGGCCACTTGTAGGCCGCGACCCAGATGTGCTGCTGCCGCGAGCGCGCCAAGCGGATATTTTCCCAAGCCTCGAAGCCAATCAGCACCAGCGGCACAACCTCCAGCGCGCTGAACACCGCCCCCAGTCCGAGCACGATATTCGGAGTGCCGGCGAAGTAAAGGTGATGGAACGTGCCGATGATGCCGCCGGAAAGGAATACGACCGTCGAAAACAATACGGCCCTGGTCGCGGTGGGCACCGAGAGCAGCTTGAGTCGCGTCAGCAGGAACGCGATGACCACCGTGGCAAAGACTTCGAAGAAGCCTTCGACCCACAGGTGAACCACCCACCAGCGCCAGTACTCGGCGGTGACCAGATTGCTGCGCTGGCCATACATCAGGCCGGCGGCGTAGAAGAGCGGAATCGCAATGCTTGAAATGAGGAACATCAGCAGAAGCGCGTGGCTCTCGTCTCTTTTTCTGAGTGCCGGGGCCAAAGCGCGCCACATGAGCCACAACCAGAAGCTAAGGCCGGCGAAAAGCAGGATCTGCCAGAACCGGCCCAGGTCCACGTATTCATAACCTTGTGTTCCGAACCAAAACCACAGGTTGCCGAGTTTGTGCTCGATGCTCATCCACTCGCCCGCCAGGGAGCCGACGACCACGAAGATGAGCGCGCCGAACAAGGCATTCACGCCCAGCCGCTGGCATTTGGGCTCACTTCCACTGACTGCGGGTGCAACGTAAAGGCCGGTTGCGAGCCAGGAAGTGGCGATCCAGAAAATTCCAATCTGCAAATGCCAGGTGCGAGTCACACTGTAGGGAAGCCAGCGATCAAGCGGGATTCCGTAGAAGCCCGAACCCTCGACGCCGTAATGCGCGGTCAGAGCCCCCAAGCCGACCTGGACGACCCAAAGCGCGGCGACCACGAAGAAATACTTCACGGTGGCGCGTTGCGAAGGAGTGGGATGGAAGCCAAGCAGGGGATCGTTCTCGGGGAGCAGTTCTTCCGAAACTGTTCGCGGTTGCGAGGCGAAATGCCAAACCATGCCTCCGATGCCGGCCAACAGCAGCACAAAGCTGATCACGCTCCACACCATGGTTCCGGCCGTCGGTTGATTGCCAATCAGCGGCTCATGCGGCCAGTTCTGGGTATAGGTTGCGTTGCCGCCGGGGCGGTTGGTCGAAGCGGCCCAGGCTGTCCACCAGAAGAACGCGCTCATCCGGCGCAGCTTGACGGGATCGCTCAGGGCGCCACGTTGAATGGCGTAGTTGTTGCGGCCGTTGCTGAAGACGTCGGAATAGTAAGCAGAAAGTTCTTCGAATGCTTCGCGGCGGACGGGATCAACCGTGATCTGGCCGGTCGCGGGATCATAAGTATTACGCCGCACCATCAGTTGCAGCCGCATCTGGAGGGCGGCTTGCTGTTCGGGACCGAGCGCCGCGTAGTTGGCGGCTCCCGACCGCGTTGCCCACCGGTCGAGAATGAATACACACTCGCGGTGCAGCCAGTCGGCGCTCCAGTCCGGAGCAATGTAAGCGCCATGCCCCCACACCGTGCCGATTTCCTGGCCGCCGATCGATTGCCAGGCGCCCTGGCCATCGCGAATTGTGTCGCCATCGAACAGCACCTGCCCGTCGGAAGTGACAACCTGCGAAGGGATCGGCGGAGCGTTATTGAGAATTTTTATGCCGACCCCGCCCAGGACGGCGAAGGAAATGACAAGGACGAGCCCCAGGGCTATCCACAGCTTTCGATATGACATAAATGTTCACCTTTCCAAAAGAGCCGGGTCAGGGTAGTTCCGATTTTATCTCGTGTAACGATATAGATGTTTAATATAAACAAAACCCCACGTACATCGGGAGCCAGAACCGGCCCGATCTCCAATAGGGAAATGATACTCGCGGATCACTCCGCGCATCACGGCTACGCTGAGCAATCCGAGATTATCTGTCGGGCGAGGGCATGCCGATGACTTTTGTCACAGCGGATGGGACAATCACGCAACTGGGCGGATTGTTATTCTAGTCAGGCAGCGGTTGGCCGCGCGTTTCTGCTCCGAATGGAATCAGGAGCAATCCAACTGCGAATGCAATCGCAGTAATCGCTACCGGAGTTCCCAGCGAGCCGAAGTGACGCACGCCCGCTCCCACAAGAAACGTAATTCCCGCGCCGCCAAATCGCGCGAAGGAGGTGGCGAAAGCGAAGGCGCTGGCGCGGCATCCGGTGGGATATTGCTCCGGCAGCCACAACGTATAGACGGCGAAATTCGCGCCGCCCAGACCCAGGAAGAAGAGACAAACAAAAAACCACGGAAGCGCGTTAGCGCCGAGATAGAAGACTTTGCCGAACGTGAGAGCGATGAAGATCGTCATTAAAGCGAAGAAGACCGCGAGAGCGCCGCGGCGGCCAGTTCGCTCCGCCAGCCAGGGCATGACGAGGCAACCAAGGATGGTCGCAAAGGAGACCAGCATCACTCCGCGAGAGGCGAGTTGCGCCACTTGAAGGCCGGATCGGCCGGACGCCTCTGCCAGAGCCGTAATCGCCGCTGGTACATATACGGTCCCTGCCCAGAGACCGGAAATGGATGCAAGCATGAACAGCGAATTCAGAATGGTGCGGCGGCGCAACGCGGGCGAAAAAATCGACGTCAGGGGACGCCAGAAAGCCCAGCTATGGATCACGTTTCCTTTATCGAGCCAGCGAGCCGGTTCGCTCACGCCGCGCCGAATCCGTGCGAGCAATAGCGCGGGCACTCCGCCGACGGCAAACATCGCCCGCCACCCAAACCGGCTGCCGATAGCAAAGTTGGCGACCGCGGCCAGGAAAATCCCCACGTAATAACCCGTGTGCATGAAGCCTGCACCTGCACGGCGACGCTCTTCCGGCCACTCCTCGGCGACGAAAGTGCCGCCCATGGCCCACTCTCCGCCGATGCCAATGCCCGCGAGCAGCCGCAGAATTGCCAGTTGCCAGACGTTCATGGCGAACGCGCTCAAAAACGTGAATGCCGAATACCACAGAATGGTCAGCATCAGCGTGCGGACGCGGCCAAACTTGTCGCCGACCGGACCCCAGAGAAATGCCATTCCCCAACCGACCAGAAACAAGGCGAAGAGCAAGCCGCCATAGAACCCGATATTGCCCTTGGTCGCCGCGATGCCGGAGCGGGGCAGCAGTTCTCGCAGCGAAGGCACGAGGACGAGCGCGTAGATAAAGGAATCCATGCCGTCGAGCGTCCATCCGCCCCAGGCGGCCCAGAAGCCGCGCACCTGGTTTCGAGACAGAGAGGAAGTGGGGGCGGCGGAAGACCCGCTCGTTCGATTGCTGGCAAGACCTGGCATGGACGGAGGGAACTATATCAAGAAAATGGCTTCGAGAGAGCGAGCAAGGTGCGTCAGTGAGTTTCGCCGTCGCCCGGAGCCACATCGGGCGTATCGAGCTTGTGGGCTACGGCCGAATTCGGCGAGGGGGAAAGCGACGGGAATTCTCCCGCATCTTTTCCGGCCAGCGCTGCAGTCATAAACTGCATCCAGATGGGCAGAGCGGCACGGGCTCCGGTCTCTTTATCCCCGAGCGATTTTTTCTCGTCGTAACCGATCCAGACGCCGCAGGTGATATTTGGCGAAAAGCCGACAAACCAGGCGTCCGTGAAATCGTTGGTGGTTCCGGTTTTGCCGGCGAGCGGATAGGGCATTTTGGCGGCAGCAACGGCGGTGCCATGGAGCACGACTTCGCGCAGCATGGAAGTCATGACGCGGGCGGTGCGAGAACTGATCGCATCCTTCGCATCGGAATAATCTTCTTCGAGAATGCGGCCCTCGTAATCCGTCACTTTGGTGATGTAGTGCGGGGCGACGCGCAGTCCGTCGTTGGGAAACACACTGAAGGCGGAGGTTTGCTCGAGCGGCGTGATCTCCGCCGACCCCAGAGCAACGGGCAGGTACGCGGGAATGTTTTCTGTGACGCCGAGACGATGCGCGTATTCGATGACGGTCTTGATGCCGACGCGGTCGGCAAGCTTGAGCGCGGGAATGTTTCTGGATTGCGCGAGGGCGCGGCGCAATGTAATCGTGCCCTCGAATTTCTGATCGTAATTGTGTGGCGTATAGGGGCCAGACGCGGTCTGAAACGTGGTTGGTGCGTCAACGATGGTGTCATCGGGGCTGGCGCCCAGGTCAATCGCGGCAGTGTAGACATAGGGCTTAAATGAGGACCCGACCTGGCGCAGAGCCTGGGTGGCGCGATTGAACTTGGAGAGATTGAAGTCGCGGCCGCCGATCATGGCCCTGATTTCGCCGGTCGCGTTGTCGATGGCGACGAGCGCGCCCTCGACGCCGGAATCCTGCTCCAGGCTGACGTGCGCTTTGCCGCCAGGCTCGATCGAGAGCACTTTGACATAGACGATGTCTCCGACGTGGAGAAGATCGGCGATCTTTCCCTTCGATTTGGCCGGGTTCCACGCCGCGAGATCGCTGGCGGCGAGCGCCGCCGTGTGCTGTCCAAAGCGAACCTCGGCTGCGATCGGCGAGACCGCGGTGACCAGCGCGTGGATATATCCGTTGACCTCGGGTTCCTCGTCCCAGTCGGGGTCGGAGTATTGGGCGAGCGACTGTCCTTGGGCAATCACATTAGGAAGTTGGCCGCGCCAGCCGTGGCGGCGTTCATAGACGGCGAGGCCGTCGAGCAGAGCCTGGCGCGCCGATTTCTGGAGGTCCATATCGAGCGAGGTGTAGACGCGCAGGCCTCCCTGATGAACCTGATCGCTGCCGTACCTGGCTTCGAGATAGCGGCGCATCTCCTCGACATAGTGGGGCGCGAGAGAATTCGGATCCTTCTGCACGTTGAGAACGATCGGCTTGCTCCTGGCGTCGGCGGCTTGCGCGGAGGTAATCTTGCCGTCCTCGAGCATGGCATTGAGGACGAGATTCCGCCGTTTGAGTGCACGGTCCGGATGGTTGATGGGCGAGTAATACTGCGGCGCTTTGGGCAGGCCGGCAAGCAACGCGGCTTCTTCGAGCTTGAGTTGGCGCGCAGGCTTGCTGAAGTAGAATTCGGAGGCCGCCTCGTAACCGTATGCGCCATGGCCGAGAAATATCTGGTTGGCGTAGAGCGTAAAGATCTGCGGCTTGGTGAAACGGCGTTCTATTTGGATGGCGAGCAAGGCTTCCTGCGCCTTGCGGTAAAACGAGCGGTCGGGAGAAAGGAACAGGTTGCGCGCGAGTTGCATGGTGAGCGTGGATGCTCCCTGCACTTTTCCGCCGGACTCGATGTCGCGATACGCCGCGCCGATGATGCGCCAGATGTTGATTCCAGAGTGAGTGTAGAAATCCTTGTCTTCGATCGAAACAAGCGCGTCGCGCAGGACCTGAGGATAGTCGTCATAACCGGCGATCACGCGGCGCTGCAGCGCGAACGTGCCGATGACGCGACCCTGCGTGTCATAGAGTTCGGTGACGGAACTGGGCCGGTAGCGTTCCAGTTCATCGACCTGGGGCAAGTCGGTGGAATAGACGAGAATAAATCCCACCGCTGCGCCAACCGCGGACGCAAGCAAGGCCAGCAGTCCGAACACGACGACGCCAACCAGCTTCCGGCCGGCAACTTCCACCGGCGGAAGTTGTTCATCGAGAGTCTTCATTGATCTTCGGTCTCAGGATAGCGTAAAAAGGCAGGTTTCAAGGTTGCAGAGTTGCAAGGGGTCAAAAGACCTCTTGACCGACTGAGTATTCGTCGACTGCATCGGTGGTTTGGCGCGTGCGTGCGAGAGACAAAAGAAATCGCCCGCCGGAGCGAGCGATTCGTTGCAACTTTGAGACTTTAAAATCTTGAAACCTGAAATCTTGCTGCCTGGCTTTTCTATCCCTTCGATTCGCGATTCTTCAGAATTTCCAGGGCCTTGTTGAGTTGCTCGTCCTCCGGATTCTTGGGCGGGGCGGCTTTGTCTTCGGGAGCGGGGGTCTGGTCTTCATCGAGCAGACCGGCATCGTCGTCACTGGAGGCAACCAGGACGTTGGGCGTGACGCCTGTGTCCTGAATGGCTTTTCCGCTCGGCGAGTAGTACTTGGCGATTGAAAGAATCAGGGCCGAGTGGTCGGGCATCTCGATCAGTTTTTGAACGGACCCATCACCGAAAGTCTTAGCTCCGACGACGTCGCCGCGGGCATTTTCCAAAATCGCCGACGCTACGATTTCAGCGGGACCGGCCGTGGCGCGATTCACCAGCACTGCCACCGGAAGCTTGGTGATGTCTTTACTGGGGTCAGCGTTGAACGCGTCGCGGGGAAACTTCTGCCCCTGCAGATAGGTGATGGTGCCATGGTCAAGAAACAGGTTGGCGGTGGCAACACCTTCCGCCTCGTCTCCGCTGGCGCAGTTGCGCAGATCAAGGATTAACTTCTTCGCGCCCTGTTTCTGCAGATCGCGGATCTTGCCGGCGATCTCCTGCGACTTGCCCGCCGGGAATGCGTCGACCTTGATGTAGCCCACACCGTCGGCGAGCATTTTGTCGGCCACGGGAGGAATCGTGACCATGTCACGCGTGACCACAATTTTTTGCGGCTCCGCGCGCCGCGGGCGCACCACGGAAACGGTTACGGTCGAGCCGGACTCACCGAGCAGAAGTGTTCGGATCTCGGCGAGCGACATGTCGTGCGTGCTTTTGCCTTCGATCGACTCGAGGATGTCGGAATTCTCAAGGCCCGCTTTATCGGCCGGACCTCCGGGAATGACCGCGACCACATCGGCGTATCCGAAGCGCTTGGAAACGGCGGCGCCGATATCGGCCTTGCCCTCAGGCTTGATGGATTTGTATTGCTTGTACTCGTCGGCGCTCAGATAGCTGGAGTTGGCGTCGAGCGCCTCAAGCAGCCCGTGCAGCGCGCCTTCGGTGACCATGGGAATATTCGGCTCCTCCACATATTCGCTGCGAATGCGGGAGAGCACTTCGCTGTACACCGAAAGCTGGCGATACGCACCCTCATTCGAGGAAGCGCGCACATTGACGAACGTGCCGGTAATGGTGAACAGCAGAATGGCCAGCGAACTGGCAATAATGGTGACCTTCAACTTCGTCGACATAATCTGATCGCTACTTTCGGTCTGCGCTTTCTCGTTTTTCGGCAAACAGACGGGCTGACTTTGGAAGAGCTTTCATCCATTATAAACAGTTTGATGCCGGAATCGAGCGCCAGGCTTCGAGCGGAAAACCGGGAGTAACCAGGGCCGAAGGCCGGTTGGAACCTGCCAACCCTGCCATCTCCGGCCGCCCTCAAAGCCTTGAAACACCTTACTTTTCGAGCAAGTCAGCGATTTCCTTATGCCCTTTTTCGCGCGCGACCATCGCAGGGGTCTTCCCTTCGTCGTTGGCTAGTTTGGGATCGGCGCGGTGCTTGAGCAAGAGTTCGACCATGGCGCGGTCTCCGTTTTGCGCGGCAGCGTGAATGGGAACCCAACCGCCTTGCTGGCGGGCATTCGCGGGAGCACCGCGCTCGAGCAGCAGCCGGGCCGCTTCCAGGTTGCGGGTCGAAGCGGCCGAGTGCAGCGGCATGACGGCCATAGGATTGGCGGCGACGGCATCCACGGCGGCGCCGCTTTCAATGAGCAGGCGGACCGATTCTGGCTGGCTGAAAAAGCAGGCGAAGTGCAGGGCCGTGAAGCCATCGCCGGAGCGGGAATTGAGGGCGGCCGAGTCGCGGGCCAGCTCGCGGAGGCGATCGAGTCGTCCGAGGGAGGCGGCCTCAAAGATGTCGAGCGCCTTGATTTGGGCGGCGATGAGTTCGGCGAGTTCGCGCCGGCCTCGATAGAGCGAGTGCATGAGCAGGCTCACGCCGTTCGAGTCGCGGGCCGGGGCGCATGCCGGGTCGGATTCGAGAAGGCGGCGCAGTCCGTCAAAATCGTTCTTGCCGAGGAGTTCAAAACAGCGTCCGTTGTTGCTCATACAAACTACCTCCTTGTTGTTTGAGTCTGGGCACAGGCTTTGCGTCGGACGGAGGTTCTGACCCCGTCGGGGCGGGGCACAGCCCCGCCTCCACCATGCCATTCATCCCCACGCACCATCGATTTCATTAGCACTGCTAACGAAGTATAGATTGCCCAATTTTTTTGTCAAGAAAAATGTTAGCTGTGCTAAGCTTTTTCCGTGAGCAACTCCGCGGGACCAGATCGACTGGAAATTGCCGATCGGCTGCATTCGGCGGCGATTCACCTGCTGCGCAGCGCCGCCAAGCCGGACGCGCTTTCGGGGCAAGGTCCGGCGCGGCTATCGGCGCTGTCGGTGCTGGTGTTTGGAGGCCCAAGAACGCTGGGCGAACTGGCGGCGGCCGAGCGGGTGAAGCCTCCTACGATGAGCCGGATTGTTGCGGGCTTGAAACGGGCGGGGCTGGTCCGGATTCAAGAGGACGGGAAAGATGCGCGGCGAATCCGGATCAGCGTGACGGCGAAGGGCGAACGGCTGCTGCAGGAAGCGCGGCGGCGGCGCATTCGGTCTTTGGCAGAAACTTTGGACGGGCTGAATCCGGCCGAACTCGATTTATTGAATAACGCGGCGACGATCGTTGAGTCGGCTTTGCGCGGCAGATATTAGATCGGGGGATCGAGGCGGCGCGCGGCGGGCTTGCCTCCGGGCCTGCGCTCCTTCCTCCTTCGCTCTGTGGCTGCATCTCGTTGTGCGCGCCGGCTGGGTTGGCGAAGCAGGCAGCGCGGACAGGAGTGTCCGCGCCGCACAGGCTGACGCATCGCGGGCGAGGACGCCCGCGCCACACGTGCTTTCGCTTACAATCTTCCTTCCATGAGCATCCCGGTCCGTTCGTTTGCGAAGATCAATCTCGGTTTGTATATCGGCGCGCGGCGCGCGGATGGATTCCATGATCTGCGCACGGTGTATCAGACGATTGCGCTGCACGATCTGATCCGGGTGAGCCTTGACCGGAGCAAGCAGGCGCGCGGGCAAGGAATTGAGATCGTATGCAAGTGCGAGGATCCGCGGGTGCCGCTGGATTCCTCGAACACCTGCTATCGCATGGCTGCGCTGGTGATGGAGGCGGCGGGTGCGGAGGGCAAAGTCACCATTGAAATCGACAAGCGCCTGCCCGTGCAGGGTGGTTTGGGAGCGGCGTCGTCGAACGCGGTCGCAACGATGCTGGCGCTCGAGAAAGCTTTGGAAGTGGGGCGTAGACGGGGCAAGCCCCGTCTCTACGAAGCAGTGCGGATGGCGGCTCAGGTCGGGTCGGATTTGCCGCTGTTTTTGATAGGCGGGACGGTGCTGGGAGTGGGACGGGGTGAGGAAGTGTATCCGCTGGCGGATTTGCCGGCGCTGCCACTTGTCGTCGTGACCCCGGACATTGGAGTGTCGACGCCGCGGGCGTTTGCGGAGTGGGATGAACTGACGCGCGAGGACGCACATCGCTCCGCCGAGAATGACGAATTGACGCACCCGTCCGCGTCCGATAGACTGTTTGCGGTTGGCTGCGCGCTGTCGGCGTGGCTGCGTGGAAACATTCACGACGGTGCTCCCGCAAAAAGTGGGGGCCGGGCCGGAAGCCTATCCGACCTTGTCCGAGCCGGGATTGAAAACGATTTCGAAAGAGTCGTCTTTTCGCAATTTCCCGAACTACGAGACATGAAACGTGCGCTGGAGCGCGCGGGGTCGCGATATGCGTCGCTTTCCGGATCAGGGTCGACCTTGTATGGGTTGTTCGGGTCGGCGGCGGAAGCCGCGACGGCGGCGAAGCGACTGCGGAAACAAGGGCTGAAGGCCGTTGCGACGCGGACGTTGACGCGGCGGGAGTATTGGAAGAAGTCGCTGGTCGTCGGGCGTTAGTCGTCGGGCGCGAGTTTGTTGTTTGCGGGAAAGCTGGAGTTCGGCATACTAACTAAAGGAAAAGGTGGTTGGGCTAGCCACTGATCACTGACCACCCGCCACTAATTTTTGGGCCGTCGACTAATGGTAGGTTGAGGCGTTTAGCGGGCGTCCGAGCCCGCTGCCGAAATCCTGAGCGATAGCGAAGGATCTCAAGCTGCCATCAGTAGGTTTTCGAGAGATTGGGCCGTCGACTAATGGTAGGTCAAGTGCCTTTGGAGCACTTTGTCTAGGTTCGAATCCTAGCGGCCCAGCCAAGATATTTAGGTCTCAGTTGTCAGGCGGCAGGTCTCAGGAAAGCCTGGCGGAGGCCTCTGAGACTTGAGCAGCCAGACCTGAGACCCAAGACCTGTGACCTTAACTATGGCGACTGCGACTACGACAGCGGAAAAAAAGCCGATGGTGGACGAGAAGCCCGATCGCAAGCCGCAGCGCGCGCGGAGCGACGACAAGTTCAAGATTTTCAGCGGCACAGCGAACGAACCACTGGCCGAAGAGGTTTGCCAGTTTCTCGGCATGCCGCGCGGCTTGGCGCAGGTCACGCGCTTCGCCGATGGCGAGTGCTACGTGCAGATCCAGGAGAACGTGCGGGGCTGCGACGTGTTCGTGATGCAGCCGACGTGCCGTCCAGTGGACATGCACCTGATGGAATTGCTGCTGATGATTGACGCGCTGAAGCGGGCTTCGGCGCGGCGCATTACGGCGGTGATTCCGTATTTCGGGTACGCGCGGCAGGATCGGAAGGATAAACCGCGGAGTCCGATCTCGTCGAAACTGGTGGCCGATCTGCTGACCGCGGCGGGCGCACATCGGGCGCTGATCGTGGATTTGCATACGCCGCAGTTGCAGGGCTTTTTCAATATTCCGGTAGACCACTTGTTTGCATCGCCCGTGCTGGTGGACCACTTTAAAAAGTTGAGCCTGCCGAACCTGACGGTGGTTTCCCCAGACGCCGGGGGCGTGGAGCGAGCGCGCTTTTTTGCGAAGAAGGTGGATGCGGCGCTGGCCATCGTGGATAAGCGGCGGGTGGAGATGAACGTGGCGGAAATCATGCACGTGATCGGCGACGTGGACGGCCGGACGTGTCTGATCATCGACGATCTTATCGATACGGCCGGAACGCTGGTGAAAACGGCGGCCGCGCTGCTGGAAAATGGCGCAACCACGGTGTATGCCTGCGCGTCGCATGCGGTGCTTTCGGGGCCCGCAGTCCAGAACATCGCCAACTCGGTTATCAAGCAGGTGGTGGTCACGAACACAATTCCACTGAACGGCGAGGCCGACGCAGCACGCGCGGAAAAAGGCGGAAAAATTACCGTGCTTTCGATCGCGGGCCTGATAGGGCGGGCGATTCAGGCAAATCACGAAGAGACTTCAGTCAGCAAATTATTCATTTAGATAGGAAACGAATGTATGGCGACAGCGACGGACATCAGCATATTGGAAGCGCAGAAGCGCGAACCAGGAAATAAGAACGCGGCGCGCAGAGTGCGCGTGGGCGGGAAAATTCCGGCAGTTTTGTATGGCAGCGGAAAAGAAGCGGCTTCGGTGGCGGTGGATCCGCGGCAGGTTCTGCGGATTCTGCACTCGGAGAGCGGCCACAACACGATCTTCGACCTGGCGCTCGATAGCGATCGGGTCAAGGCGATGATCGTCGACTGGCAGTTCGAGCCGATCAAGGGCAAGTTGCTGCACGTCGATATGCAGCGCATCGCCATGGACAAGAAGCTGACGGTCACCGTGCCGGTCGCGCTCAAGGGCGAGGCCGTGGGTGTGAAGCAGGAGGGCGGGATTCTCGAGCAACTGCTGCGCGAGATCGAGATCGAGTGCCTGCCGGCGGATATTCCGAAGTCGATCGAAGTGGATATCAGTCACCTCGTGTTTGGCATCGAGGTGCGCGTCGAGAATATCCCGCATGACGACAAGCTGAAGTTCCTGACCGATCCGCACCAGATGATCGCGCACATCACGTCCGTGAAGGAAGAAGTGGTGGTGACGCCTGAGGCTGCGGCTGAAGCAGCGGCGACCACTCCGGCTGAGCCCGAAGTCATCAAGAAGGGCAAGCAGGAAGTGGAGGGTGAAGCGGGAGCGGCCGAAGAAGATAAGGATAAGGGTAAGGCGAAGGCTGAGCCCAAGGCGGAGAAGAAAGAGAAGAAGTAGCTACTTTGTGGGGACGGCGCATTGCGCCGTCCGGGCGGGGTGGAACCCCGCCTACGCACGAGCTAGCTCCCAGGGAAGCGCCCAAAGAGCGGGCGCGAACCTGGGGCACTGTGACATGAGCTGATCTGCGTGAAACTGATCGTCGGTTTGGGCAATCCCGGAATCGAGTACCAGTTCACGCCGCACAATCTCGGGTTTTTGACGATTGACCGGATCGCGAACGGCCTTGGGATCGAAGTAAGGAATCGCCAGTGCCGCGCCCTGACGGCGCGGACCATGATCGCCGATACGCCGGTGATGCTGGCAAAACCGGAAACCTACATGAACCTGAGTGGGCTTTCGGTCCAGGAACTGGTGGCGGAACATCAGGTTGATGTGCAGTCGGACCTGATTGTGATTTATGACGAGCTGGACCTGCCGTTCGGCACGATGCGCATTAGACCGCGCGGCGGCACGGCGGGGCACAATGGAATGGAATCCATTCTGGGTGCGCTGGGCACGGATGAGTTTCTGCGGATACGGCTGGGAATTGCTCCCGACCGCAAGGTGGACGATGGCGCGAAGTTTGTTCTGACGCCGTTCCGCAAAGCGCAGGGCGCAGTTGTCGACGAAATGCTGGACGCGGCTGCGCAGGCAGTGAACGTGATTTTGAAGGAAGGTCCGGCAGTGGCGATGAATCGGTTCAACCGCAAGAACGAGCCGGAAGAGAAAGAGTGAGTCGTTGGTCGATTGTCGTTGGTCGTCGGCAAACTCATACGGCTTTGCGATGAATCCCCGAGCGACGAACGACGAACGACCAGCGACTGTAAGAAGTGATTTTGGAGAAAACGAATGAATCGTAGCTATGAGGTGATGTTCATTGTCCGGCCGGATATGGTCGACGAGGATCTGAATAAGCTGATTTCCACGTTGGAATCGTCGGTGACCTCGGCTGGCGGCACGGCCAAGAGCGAGGTCTGGGGAAAGCGTCGGCTCGCTTACAAGGTTGCCAAGTTTAACGAAGGCATTTTTGTGCTTTTCATGATGGAGGGCCCGGGCGAGATTGTCCACGAAGTGGAACGCCGCCTGCGCGTCACCGAGCAAGTGGTCAAGTTCATTACGGTGCGGACCGACGAAGAACTGAAGCGGCTCGACAAGGTGAAGAAGATCCGCGACGCGCGCAAGAAGGTGAGCGCAGCGCCACCGGCGCCGGCGCCCGCTCCGGTGACTCCGGAGCCGGGAACGGAACCGGCGCCAACGACGGTTTAGGTGTGGGGACGGGGCTATGCCTCGTCCGGGCGCGGGAATAGCGCCGCTTCCACACAAAGGCCTCGACACAAGGGCCTCCCCACAACTTTTCGAGATTTAGTTAAGGAACTCAAGGAGCTTTATGGCAGAAGAAACGAAAGCACCAAGCGCCCCAGCGGAAACGAGCGGGGGCGGAACCCGCCCCGAAGGACGGCCGGAGCGCAGCGACCGCGGGCCGCGTGGTCCGCGTCCTGGCGGCGGCCCCGGCGGACCCCGTGAAGGCGGGCGCAAGTATTTCCGGCGCAAGAAAGTTTGCAAATTCTGCGTCGAGAAAATCGAAGCGGTGAATTACAAGGACGTGCGTCTGCTGGCGCAGTTTGTTGCAGAAAGCGGCAAGATTACCCCGCGACGGCTGACAGGGGTGTGCACTCCGCACCAGCGCCGTTTGTCGAAGGCGATCAAGCAGGCTCGCAACATCGCGCTGCTGCCTTTTGCCGGACGGGCGCAGTAGTTTCGAAACAGTCGTTGGTCGGCAGTCGTTGGTTATTAGCGCCCGGATTCAGCGGGTGAGCACACCGATGAACGGGTCCAGGCTTTGCGAACGACCAACGACCCGCGACTAACGACGATCTCAAGGAGTTATCGAATGGAAGTCATTCTTAAGGAAGATGTAGCCAAGCTGGGCAATCGCGGCGAAGTGGTGAAGGTCGCCGAAGGATATGGGCGGAATTTCCTCCTGCCCAAAAAGCTCGCGATCGAGGCGAACGCGGCCAACAAAGCCGTCATCGAGCAGATGAAGGCGGCGGCCGTGCGCCGGTCGGCAAAAGAAAAGTCGGAAGCCGAAGCGCTGTCGAAGCAGTTTGACGGGCTGGAAGTGTCGTTCACCCGCAAGTCCGGCGAGAACGATCAGCTGTTTGGGTCGGTGACGGCGGGCGACATCGCCGAGGCTCTCGAGAAGAAGAGTTTCCACATCGACCGCCGGAAGATCCAGCTGCACGAGCCGCTGAAGACCATCGGCGAGTTCATTGTCCCGATCAAGCTACACAAGGATGTGACCACGCACCTGAAAGTGCTGGTCGGAAAAGATGCGGTAGTGGAGGAGTAGTTTTCAGTGCGGGGACGGGGCTTTGCCCCGCCTCCACACAAAAGATCAGGAGCCCGCTCCGAAAAATTCTTCCACCTTCCTTAGGTCTGTCGTCTTCGTATAGTTCGGCAGGCTCTCCACAAATACCCGCCCGTAGGATTTTTTCAGAATCCGATTGTCGAGCAGTGCGAGCAGGCCGCGGTCGTGAAGCGAGCGAATGAGGCGCCCAAAGCCCTGTTTCAGCGTGATCACGGCGCTTGGCACCTGGTAATCGCTGAAGGCGTTGCCGCCGTTGCGATCGATGGCCTTGACGCGCGCGGCGACAACCGGATCGCTCGGCACCGCGAAGGGCAGGCGATCGATGATCACGCAGCTTAACTGCTCGCCCTGCACGTCCACGCCCTGCCAGAACGACGAGGTTCCGAACAGGACAGCGTTGGGCGTGAGCCGAAACTCGTCGAGCAGCGCCGATTTCGGCGCGTCTCCCTGTTTGAGCATGGGAAACTCAAGAACGCCGAGCAGGCGCTCGTAGATTTCGTTCATCTGCGCGTAGCTGGTGAAGAGCACGAAGGCGCGGCCGCGCGTAATCTCAAGCAGGCGGCGAACGACGTCGGTTGCCTGCGCGGTGAATTGCGGCGTGCGCGGATCGGGCAGGTCGGGCGGAACGTAGAGAATCGCCTGGCTCTCGTAATCGAAGTGCGAGGCGACCACCAGCTCGCGAACATGGTCGAGGCCAAGCCGTTGCCGGATGTAGCCGAAGCCGCCGCCCACGGCGAGCGTGGCCGAGGTGAGAACGGCGGTTTCGAGTTTTGACCAGAGGCACTCGCGCAGGATCTGGCCGACTTCGATGGGCGTGGCCTGCAGGTAGACATTGCTGCGGCCACCTGGGCTCTGTTCCTCCGAGGCTTTCCGCCGGGCGGGGGCGCTCGGCGCTCCATGCGAGCGTGGCGCTCCCCGAAAACTTCGCCGTTCGATCCAGAAGACGGTGTTCGGGTCTTCGTTCTCCATTACGAAGCCGAGTTGCACCTGCAACTGCTGTGCCCGCCGCGCGAGTGCGAAAACATCCTCCGGCTTCTGCGGCAGGCGTTCGAACTCGGCGCAAAGCCGGGTCAGCGACTGATTGAGCGCAAGAAATTCGTCACCATTTTCTTCCAGAAATTCGCGGCGGCCCTCGAAGGCAATGCGGCCTTCGTGCGTGGGCAACAAAGAGAAAAACAGCTGCGAGCGTTCGCGCAGCGACTGGATCGCGCCCGACATCTGCGGAGTGTAAAGCTTCTCCCGCTGTAACAGGTGCTCGGTATCGCGCGCCAGTTCTTCCATGCGCAGGTTGCTGACGGAAATGCCGAAGTAATTGCCGGCGATATCTTCCAGTTCGTGCGCCTCATCGAAAATGACCGCGCCGCACTCGGGCAGAACTCCGGCGTCGGGCGCGCCCTCGGCTTCGAGTTTGATGGAGAGGTCGGCGAAAAAAAGGTGATGGTTGACGATGATGATGTCGCTTTCGGCCGCGCGCCGCCGCATTTCGGTGATGAAGCAACGATCATATTCTTTGCATTTCTGGCCGAGGCAGGTATCGGTGCGCGCGTCGAGCTTGTGCCAAAGCGCGCTCGCTTCGGGCAGTTCGGCGAGTTCGGAGCGGTCGCCTGTGCCCGTTGTTTTTTCCCAGGCCGCAATCGCGCGATAGTGCTCGATTTCTTCCAGGCCACTCAAAACCGGCTGATCGGTGAGGTCGTAGAGCTTCTTGCGGCAAAGATAATTGTTGCGGCCCTTCATGTAGCAGACGCTCAGCTTCCGGTCCCCCTCAGGAAAGAGAGCACGCTCCAGAAACGGCACATCCTTAAAGAAAAGCTGCTCCTGCAGATTCTTCGTGCCAGTCGAAATGATGACGCGCTTGCCCGAGCGGATCACGGGCAGCAGATAAGCGAGCGTTTTGCCGGTGCCAGTGCCGGCTTCGACGATCAGATGGCGCTTCTCTTCGAGCGCTTCTTCCACCGATTGCGCCATCTGCAATTGGCCGCGCCGGAACTCGTAGGCGGGGTGCGTTTTTGCAAGCACGCCGCCGGGCGCAAAGAACTGGTAGAGCGAGAATCCCGCAGCAGTTGATACGGAATGGGAAGAAGAGGCCACGGAGTCTCTATAATACAGTTTGCGGTTTTATCGAGGAATGGAGGGACGGGCGCCTCGCTCGTCCGGCCACGAGGTTTTCCAACGCTGCCGAGTAGTTGAGTCGGCATGACGGCCGAGGCTGGCTGTTCCCACTTGAGCATTGTCACTACATGAAATCGAAATCCACTACAGAATCCGGCGGCCAGTCTGTGGCCAGCACTCTTCCTCTCGTCGCCATCGTGGGCCGCCCCAATGTCGGCAAATCGACGCTGTTCAACAAGCTGACGGGGTCGCGGCGCGCCATCGTCGGCGACGAGCCCGGCATCACGCGCGACCGCCTGTATGGAGAAGCCGAATGGCTTGGGCACGCTTTTCGCGTGGTCGACACCGGCGGCATTGTTCCCGAGGACAAGGACTTCATTCCATCGGAAATTTTTCGGCAGGCGAAGTTCGCGCTTAAGGAAGCGGTTGCCGTCATCGTGGTTGTGGATGCTCGCACCGAACTGGCGGGACCGGATCGCGAACTAATCCGCCTGCTGCAGCGCATGGGAAAGCCGCTGTTTCTGGCCGTAAACAAGGTCGACAGCGACAAGCAGGAATCGCTGGTCGGAGAATTTCACGAACTGGGAATCCGGAATGTGTTTGGGATCTCGGCCGAGCACGGGCGCGGGATCGACGATCTGCTCGACGCCATTCTCCCTTTGCTGCCGGCGATTGAGAAGATCGACGCGAACCCTTTAACCACGGAGGACCCTTCGACTTCGCTCAGGGCAGGCACAGAGGACACGGAGAAAAGCAGAGGCCGAAACGCACAGGCGAATGGCGAACGACCAACGACCAACGACCAACAGCAGGCAGCGAACGACGAAGGACTAACGACCAGCGACCCTGTCCCTCACGAAATCAAAGTCGCGATCATCGGCCATCCCAACGTCGGCAAGTCGACGCTTCTGAATCAGCTCACCGGGGCCGACCGCGCCATCGTTTCGCCCATCGCCGGCACTACGCGCGATTCCATCGATGAAGTCATCGAATACAAGGGCCGCAAAATTCGCTTCATCGATACGGCGGGTATCCGCCGCAAGGGCAAGACCGAACTGATGGCCGAAAAGCTTTCGGTGGTCATGGCGCGCAAGAACATCGAAGGTGCCGACATCGTGCTCTTCCTGGTGGATGCCACCGAAGGTGCCAGCGGCCTTGATGCCAACATCGCCGGTTACGCGCATGAGAGCGGCCGGTCGGTCATCATTGTCGTGAATAAGTGGGATCTGGTCGCCAGCGGCGAAAAGCGCGCCATCAGCCAGTCGAAGACTGCGCGCATTCAGGATGCGAAGCGCCCGCAGGATCGCAAACTTTATGAAGAACGGCTGCGGTATGGGCTCAAATTCCTGGCCTATGCGCCGGTGGTGTTCGTCTCCGCGCTTAACGGCAAGGGGACGGATAAGATTCTGCCGCTGATCGACCAGGTCGCGGCCGAGCGCCGCAAGCGCATCACGACCGGCGAGATGAACCGGTTCCTGAGAACAGTTGATTTCGGGCGTGCCACGGTCCCGATAAGCAAACGCGTGAAGATTTATTACATGACGCAAGCGACCGTGGCTCCGCCGACGTTTGTGCTCTTCACTGATCGCACGGTGAAACTGCACTTTTCCTACGAACGTTTCATCGAGAACCAGATTCGGAAGGCGTTTGGGTTTGTGGGCACGCCGATTTGGATTAAGAGCCGGGCGAGCCAGTGAAATCGAATTTTCCATTCTGCCTGAAAACCTGAATGCATCTTGCCCATCGTCGTTCGTCGTTCGTCGTTCTTCGTCGGTCGTTCGCGGTCCGTCGGTAAAGCCTGGCTCAACCGGAGGGTTCCAACCGACCAACGACAAACGACCAACGGCGCCTTTTCTCAGGCTCCAAACACTGCCTTGGCTTTCTGGCGTTTGCCTGATAAACTAGACCAAGTTGACTTAGTCCAATGAAAACTGTAAACATCCACGAAGCTAAAACGCATCTTTCCAAGCTGATAGAAGGCGCGTCCAAGGGCGAATCGTTCGTAATCGCAAAGGCGGGCAAACCCGTCGTAAAGGTCGTGGCGCTCAACGCACCTACAGGGGCCCAAGTGCGAAGGCTCGGGTTTCTGGCCGGGCATATTTCGGTGCCCGACGACTTCGACGACATAGGCCGCGACGAGATCGCTCGAATGTTTGGTGGTGGCGTGTGAAGTTGCTGCTCGACACACATCTTCTTCTCTGGGCCGCGGGTGAACCGAAGCGGTTGTCCAAGAGCGCCCGCGCCCTGATCAACGATCCAGAAAATGAGCTTCTCTTCAGCGCTGCCAGCCTGTGGGAAGTAGCCATCAAGAGCAGACTCGGAAGGCGCGACTTTAAGGCTGACGTCCGCGTACTGCGTCGCGGCTTATTGGACAACGGCTACACGGAACTACCGATTGCCAGCGATCACGTTGTCGCCATCGAAAGCCTGCCGCCGGTTCACAAGGATCCCTTCGACCGCATGTTGGTCGCGCAGGCGAGCGTCGAGGGCATTACCCTTCTGACCAGTGATTCCCTGGTCGGGGAATGTCCCGGGCCCATACGCACGGTGTGACATTGCCGCGCTTATCGATAACCGAATTCGCCGCGCGTTCGGGTTTGTGGGCACGCCGATATGGATCAAGAGCCGGGCGAGCTAGTGGAACGGCAGCGGTCTGGTCTAAACTTCCTCCCATGAGGTGCCGTCGGATCCTAACTTACGCAATGGTCACATTATCTTGGATCAACGTTCAGGCCTCGGTCCAAGACGCCAGGAGCTCCAGTCCTATTAAACCTGAAGTTGTCCTAACCAAGCTGACTGAGCCCGTCTATCCTCGATTAGCTCAACAGGCTCGGATCACAGGAGACGTGGAGATTAGAATTCGCATTCGGCCTAACGGAGCTGTTGAGTCAGCCGAGGTCGTCAATGGCCACGCGATGCTGAAACAGGCCGCGCTGGACAGTGCTCAGCGGTCGCAGTTCGAATGCCGATTGTGTGGCGAAACGGCTGCCGAATATTCGTTGACCTACCGATTCACAATTGCTCCGTCTGATGCACCAAAGGATTGCGACGCGATCGCGGAAATGTCGGCACCTCCCGCCCAAATTGACTTGTCTAAGCGATTAATCACGCTTTTTGCGTGGCAGTTATGGACCTGCGACCCAGCATGTACGATTACGCGGTCTCGTTCCGCGAAGTGCCTGTACCTGTGGAACTGTAGCCGTAGTTGTCTGTGAGCTGTGCATCATCGCCATCGATCTAGTAGTCGTCCTAGAGCAGCCACCTTAGGGCTATCAACGAGGCCTCTTACCCCGTCCTCGCCGCATGCTTCCCGTCGTCTGTCAGCAACCCCATGCGGTCCACTCCCGCGAGGCGCGCGGTGGCAATTACGTCGGCTACTTCCTGAAAGTCGATATCGTCGTCGGCCTCGATGTAGGCGATGCGCTCCACGCGAATGGCGAAGATATCGCGCAGGCGCTCGCGCAGATTGTCCCCCTCCACAACTTCTTCGTTGACCTTCACCAGCGGATGCTCGGCGCCGGCGGGCGCGTGCCGTACCTGAATCACGATTGTCGTCTGCGGCGGCGGAATATTCTTCGCGCCCGGCGGCACAGGCTGCGGAATCTGCGCGTTCAGGCCTGTCGGCTTCTCGTTGATTACCACCAGCATGAAAATAATCAGCAGCACCAGCAGAACGTCAATCAGGGGCGTGACGTTCATCTGTGGCGCACCACCGCCTGCCGTTGAGAATGCCATCGAAATTTCTCCTCGTGGATCGGAACGGCACGCGCGTGTCTTGAGGGATTTGACACCTGGGCGGCGCGGCAGGTTCCCAGAGGGTAGCGATTTTTCAACTCGCGGCTGCTGCGCCTTGCTTACAGCCGCTTCGCTCAGGATGACTCGGGCGACGGACTGGCTCGGGTGATTGGAGGACGCTGGGGTGGGCTACCGTCGTCGTGCTGCTCGCGGCAGCGCGGACAGGAGTGTCCGCGCCACACGGGCATTCTCGGCGAGAAACTAGCCTCGCTCGAAAGCGTGCTTCTCTTCTAATTGGTGCACCGCTTCCGTCATTTCTTTTTCGAAGCGCTCCTGCTGGTTCATTAGGGCGGGCAGTGCAGTCGCGTAGCGCCGCGCGAGCGTAAAAAGTCTGCGCTCGGCCAACGTGGCCGCGATTTCCGCAACATGATCGCTCGTGGTTTCAAGGTAAAGCGCTTCGGTCGTGTCGCCCAGCCACACGTCTCCGCCGACAAGTTTCGTTTGCCAGAACACTTTGCGCTCGATCATGCGGGCAATTTCCTCGTCGCTGGCTTTGCCGAACGCCCACTGGTTGCGCTTGAAGTTGTAATGGCGGCTGGAGAAATGCAGGGGCACCAGCTTGGCGGATTTCAGAAACTCAATCTGCATCCGGTCCACGTCCTTGCGCAGCGCGTTGATGATCGGGCTCTCCGTGTCCTTCGGGTCGAGCGAAGGCAGCACCTCGCGCAGCGTTGCCGAGAGGTTGACGGCCACCAGCGCTCGCAGGTTTTCCGGGCCCTCCAGCGTGATTTCGGCATGCAACACGTCGAAGTCGGCGCCCGAGGTGGAGTGACGGAACGGCCATTCGAAATGGAAGGTAAGCGGCAAGCAGGTGCGGGTTACGTAGATGGTTTTGGTGGTTGCGGTTTGCTCGGGGCTCATTTTCTTGAAGCCTCACACTTGGGTGTTGGGCGATATTTTAACCTGAGGCCGGAATCGGGGCGGACCTTGACCTCAGTGGCCGAAGCCACCAGAGGCAGATTGCTAACCGCAGCGCGTCATGCTGCGGCACGCAAAATCATTTGTGCTGCCGAGTCTTTCCGCGGGGCTGCTAGCGCAGGAATATCAGTTGTAGCAGATTCCGCAGCGCGGCTGCGCTCAGCAGCCCGAACACGCCGGCGGAGACGAACAGGCGGTGCCGGGTCTCCATCAAATCCGCGAGCACGCCGGCGACAAAGACAAACAGAAAAACGAGCAGAACTAGATGAAATCCTTGTCCGGGGAAATCGGGCGACGCAATGGCCAGAACGAGAACGAGTGCCGCAATCGCAAGCGGCGCAGTATTGCCGAAATAGCGAGCGCGGCCCCAGGCGAGGTAGGAAACCAATGCCACAGGAAAGGCCAGCATCAACGCTGGGCTGCTGGCAGCGAGCATCCGCAAAGCCTGCGAGTAGGAGGCGGACATGGCGAAGGCTCTGGGCACGATGTCAAGCCAGCGCGCATGCGAAAACCCTTGCCACAAAACGGCGGGCCGGAAAAAGTATGAAGCAAGAAGAAGCACCGCTCCGACCGCAACCGCGGCCGACCAAATGGCGATCACCGCTCGTGGCCGTACCGGCGCTACCCAGAACATGAGCAGCAATGCCATCAGGGTGATCGGCGCTAGTGAAAATTGATTTCCCATCACCAGAGCAATCGATAACCCGAGCAGAAGAATCCGGCGGGAATTCCACAGAATTACTTCGCGCGGAGCATAAAGCGTGTGCGCCACGGCGATCGCGGTAAAGATTGCGCCAAACGAGCCCCACACCCCGCCCATCTCACCAAGATTCGGAGTCCCCGCCACCCCCACAATCATTCCAGGTGAAAAGCAATAGAGCGTCAGCGCAACGTATCCTCCGGCATTGCCGTAGAGACGGCGCGTGACGTACCAGAGCGAGCCGCCAAGCATGACGCCAAAAAACAGATACGGCGCAGTCGCCCAGAGTTGTCCGAGCGTCGACTCGGTGCGCAATGCGGCCGGTTTCACGAGATACGGCGCAGCGCAGGTCAGATAGAAAAGCGGGGAGCGATCCTGATCATAGCCGTCGCGTGCGCGCAGGTGGCCGCCGTGCCCCGTAGATGGCATGCCAGTAATTGATTCGGAACGCAGGGTTTCAGGAGTGCCCGCAACAGCGCCGCCCTTCCACTGTTCGAGGCCGTGATAAACGCAAAGGTCGTGATTGGAATCGGGGAGCGATCCGTGCACGGTTTCGATGTGAATGAGCCAGGCGCACTGAAGAAGGTAGACGAGCAAGAGCGCGGCCGCGATGAACTGCGGCGAGCCGATCGAGTCGGGATCGAGAAAACGGCGTATCAAGGGCAGACCGAGTGTTTTACCATGTCGGTGACCATCATGGATAGCAATCCACCTTCGCCTGCGCAAGAACCGAAGGAGCAGCCCTCAGCGAATTCCCCGCCGAGCCCTGGTCCCGCGCCGGCGAGCGTGCGCCGCGGATCTGCACTTTCGGCGGTGGCGAAAATATTCGTTGGCCCGGAGGGTCTTTATCCGGCGGTGCGCTGGCTGATCTACATCGGCATGGGCTTCGCTGTGCTGGCGCTGTTGAATTCCGTTTTGTACAGTGTGCGCCCGGAGTCAACCGGATCGTTGTGGTGGAATCTGGCCGGTGAAGTTCGAATGATGCTGGCGGCGATCCTGCCCGGGTTTGCGATGGCACGCATCGAAGGGCGCCCATTTGGAGATTTTGGGTTACCAGCGAGGGGCGCATTCGGACGTAATTTCTGGACTGGCGCGCTCTGGGGCCTGGGAGCGCTCACCGTGCTGATGCTGGCATTGCGGGTGATCGGAGTTTTCTCATTCGGGCCGTTGCACCTGCACGGCGTGCGCATTCTAAGGCTCGGTTTGTTTTACGCGATATTTTTTCTCGTCGCGGCCTTGTTTGAAGACTTTCTGATGCGCGGCTATTCGCAGTGGGTGTTGGCGAAAGGGATGGGCTTCTGGCCGGCCGCGGCCATGCTATCGATTATTTTCGGTGCGATTCACGGCGTGAATCCTGGAGAAGGCCCAACCGGCCTGATTGCGGTGGTCGCGATCGGCTTCTTTTTCTGCCTCACGCTGCGGCGCACTGGAAACTTATGGTGGGCGATTGGCTTTCACATGGCGTGGGACTGGGGAGAAAGCTATTTGTACTCTGTGCCGGACAGCGGAGGCGTAGCGCGTGGACGATTGCTCAATTCGTCGCTGCAGGGCCCGTCGTGGCTGAGCGGCGGTACGGTCGGCCCGGAGGGGAGTTACCTGGTTTTTGTTGTGGTGGCCGCGGTTTGGGTTTTGTTTGACAGGATATATCCGGAAGTGAAATACGGTGTGCCGGCAGGCCTCTAACGCCCGCCGGTTCTTCTACCGATTTTCCAGCGCGAAGCTAATTTTCGAGAATGACGTGGGCAAGGGCCTGGTCAGTCGTGTGAGTCAGGGAAAGCGCGATGTTTCTGGCGCCCAGACGGGTCGCGATCTCGCCAGCCTGACCGTGGAACTGGAGGGTTGGCCGCTGGCCTCTGGGCCGCACCACCTCGATGTCACGCCAGCGGACGCCGCGGCTCCAGCCGGTGCCGAGAGCTTTCATGCCGGCTTCCTTGGCGGCGAAGCGGGCGGCGTAACTCTCAAAGCGGCGAGCCTTCGACTCGCAGTAGCGGATTTCGCCTTCCGTGAAAATGCGGCGCAGGAAACGCTCGCCGTGACGCTCGATGGATGCGCGAATGCGAGGGACTTCGGCGATGTCCACGCCGGTGCCGAGGATCATGGGAATATTGTCAACGGCGGACTCGGAGCTGGCAATCCTTCCAGGACACAATCCTCACTGAACAATGGAGAGGACAGATTCCGCGCGGCATTTCCCGCTGAGGCAGGCGGGAGTTTCCGTGAACTGCGATGCTCCGCGCAGACGGCATGGACATAGATGGCGAAACACACACACGCGGCAACTGGGTTTGGAAGCCTGACGCAGGGCGAAGACTCCGATCGCGGCGTAAGGCGCGGCCAGCAGGCAAAGCCAAAGGGGGAGGAACATAGGGCACAGCCTTTCTGCGCCAGCCACTATCGGTCCAAACGTTCCTGGGGTCAGTGACGGGTGTCACAATTTGTTGTGATATTTGTTCCGAAACCGGCTCAGGACACGGGATTTCACCCGATCGGGGCCAGAAGCCGGACCAGAACGGAGTCCTGCTCGGGGAAAACCGTGCGCAAGTCGAGCAGAACGCGAGCTTCTTCCACGCGGGCGATCACGGGAGGATCGGATTGGCGGAGCCGGCGGCAAAGCTCGTCGGCGCTCAAGTCGCGGTGCGTCAAGGCGATGAGGCGAGTCGGAAGAACAGCGGTGGGGGCGGCGCCGCCTCCGACGACAGACTCCCCGTCCAGAACTTCGACCTTTAGTTCCGCAAAGTCCCCAGCCGGGCCGCGTTGGCGAGTTTCGTGCGCTTTTTGTGAATTGATCTGCGCAGCGAGGGCTTCGGCGCGGCGGGCGATTTCATCTTTCGACAGGCGCATCATGCGCAGCGCTGGCACGGCGTCATGATCGCCTTTGACATAGGCGAGGAGCGTAGCCTCGAGCGCGGCATAGGTGAGCTTGTCAACGCGCAGGGCGCGGAAGAGTGAATTGGACCGAAGGCGGGCGACGAGACCGGCGCGTCCGGTGATGAGACCAGCTTGCGGGCCGCCCAGGAGCTTGTCACCGCTGTAGGTGACAAGGTCAACGCCGGCGCGCAGGCTGTCGAGAACGCTGGGCTCGCCGGCGATGCCCACGGCGCGAAGATCGAAGAGGGCGCCGCTGCCCAGGTCTTCCAACAGAGGAATATTGCGGCGTGCGGGCCAGCGCGACAAGCTCGGCGAGGACGGGTTGCTCGGTAAAGCCGGTGATGGCGAAGTTGGACCGATGAACGCGGAGCAGCAGGCGCGTGCGCTCGGTGATGGCGCGCTCGTAGTCGGCCAGGCGCGTGCGGTTGGTGGTGCCGACTTCGCGCAGCGTGGCCTGCGATTTCGACATCACGTCGGGAATGCGGAAGGAGCCTCCGATCTCGACGAGTTCGCCGCGCGAGACGATGACTTCGCCACCCTCGGCGAGGGAGTTAAGGGCGAGCAGGACAGCGGCGGCGTTGTTGTTGACGACGATGGTGGAGAGCGCGTAGCTTTGCTCCGCTTGGACGGGGCTGAGCCCCGTTCCCACACTTATGATCTCGGCGAACAGTTTCTGAAAAAGGCGGTCAACGTGGATGTCTCGCTGGCCGCGTTCGCCGGCCTTGAGATCGAACTCAAGGTTGGAGTAGGCAAGAGCCGTCTCGCGAATGTGGTCGAGGGCAGCGGCGGCGAGTGGCGCGCGTCCGAGATTGGTGTGGAGGATGACGCCGGTCGCGTTGATGACGGCGCGCAGCGAGTAGCTGAGCGACTGGCGAAGCTGGCGCTCGACGGCGGCGGGGAGGCCGGCTAAGGCGAGATGGAGGCTGGCCTCGTCGAGTCGGTCGTCCGCAATTTCCTGGCGAAGGCGCGCGAGGACGGCTGCGGATGGCGTCGGCAACGGCAGGTTGTCCCTCGCGCTCGGCGAGCGGACGCAGTTCGGAATGCTGGAGAAGCTCGTCGGTGGAAGGAAGCTTCTGAAAAAGGGCCGAGTTGGACGAGGCGGGCATTGAGGTGGATTATGCCACAGGCTGGCCGTAGCGCATCCAGCAGAGGCTGCGGAGATTTGCTCCTTCTGCCTTTCGCATGCGATTTTGAGATTCCGTCCTTGCCGAGTGAGCAACATTTCGCGGGCGGGGAGCGCGGGCCACACAGCCTACAGCGTGTGCAGGTAGGCGAGCAGGTCTTTGATCTGCTGGTCGGTCATGACCTGGCCGAAGCCCTCCATTTTTGAACGGCCGTATTTGATGATATCGGTCATGCGCTCGTCGTTGGCGGGCAGCCCGCTGAGCGAAAGGTACTCACGTTTGAATACGCCCTTCATGCTCGGGCCTTTTTTGCCGCGCGAGGAATACGGCTCGTGGCAGCGGTCGCAATAGTTGTCGTAAAGTTTGCGGCCGGCGGCCTGCTGCGGGTTGAGGCCCAGTTCGGCATCGGACTTGCGGCGTTCGACGTCGCAGGCGGAGAGCGTGAGCAGGGCGAATGCTGTGATGAGCAGAAAGGCAAAAAAGAGATACGCAGAGAAACCATGAAGAGTACGCGTC
The DNA here is from genome assembly GCA_963791085.1 of uncultured Acidobacteriaceae bacterium. Taxonomy (GTDB): domain Bacteria; phylum Acidobacteriota; class Terriglobia; order Terriglobales; family Acidobacteriaceae; genus Acidiflorens. Next base: position 422,199 of record CAWBQG010000003.1, read on the forward strand.
ATAGTTAGGAGTGCTCTTTCGCGCGAACACTCAAAGGTAGGATAATACGGGCGAGATGAACGTGGCGCTCAAACGCGTCTACGACCCCGTGGCGGCGGCCGATGGAGTGCGCGTGCTGGTCGATCGGCTGTGGCCGCGCGGGCTGACGAAAGAAGCGGCGGCGGCGAAATACTGGCTGCGCGATCTGGCTCCTTCGACCGAGTTGCGGCAGTGGTTCCATGCCAATCCGGAAGGGTGGGCGCAGTTCCGCAAGCGGTATTTGAAGGAGTTGGTGAGCCCGAAGGCTTCGGCCGCAGTTGAGAAGCTGTATGAACTGGCGGGCGGCAAGCAAAAGCTCACACTGTTATATGCCTCGCGCAATCAGGAGCGGAACAACGCGACCGTGCTCAAAGAACTGCTGGAGGGTGGTCGCAAACCGCCGTCGAGCGTGGGCCGCGCGGCGGCCGTAGGCATGCGGATTCGCAAGGCGAAAAGAAGCTAGCTGCGTGGAAACGCGAATAACAGCGCTTCTTTCAAGGAGAACACCCATGATCATCCATCAGGCGACACGAATAGTGGGGGGCTTTCTTGTGCTAATCGCGGGTGCGATTGGCTATTCTCGACATGGTGGTGCTATCCCACTGATCGCACTCGTGACTGGAGCGATTGTAATTACCGTTAACCTCGTGGAAATGGGCGCTAGACAAGCGCTGAGAGACGAGTTCAAGCGCCGCGACCTGGAAAGCAAGCCCGTTCTGAACATCTGAGATGCTGCGGTCACAACCCCCCACACGCCAGTTCTCAGTTCGACGATTCACGACAGGGCTGCCCGGCTGTCCGCGCGCTGAGACCGTGTCGTTTCGAACATCACCGCGCTTACCGACTGACAACTGGAGCTGCCAGCTGAGAACTCCCCTATAATTTCCCAGTCATGTCGAGTTCCGCCAGCGAGAAGAAGATCGAAGCCCTTCGCGAAAAAATCCGGCACCACGAATACCTCTACTACGTCCTGGATGATCCCGAAATCACGGACGCGCAGTTCGATGCGCTGATGAACGAGCTGAAGCGGCTCGAAGCCGAGAATCCCAAGCTGATCACGCCCGATTCGCCTACGCAGCGCGTGGGCGGCAAACCGCGCGAAGGCTTCGTAAAGGCGAAGCATTCCTCACCCATGCTTTCGCTCGACAACGCTTACAGCGAAGAGGAACTGCGCGACTGGGAGCGCCGCGTCCACGAACTGAGCGGGCGCACCGACGTCGAGTACATGTGCGAACTGAAACTCGATGGCATGTCGCTGGCGCTTGTTTATAGCGACGGCCTTTTGGAACGCGGCATCACGCGTGGCGACGGCAGCGTGGGCGAGGATGTCACGCTGAACGTTCGGACCGTGCGTTCAGTGCCGTTGTCGGTTTCGAAGGACAAACTGAAAAAAGCTGGCATCCCCGCCGATTTCGAGGTGCGCGGCGAAATGCTGATGCCCATCGCCGCTTTCCGCAAACTCAATGATGAGCGGGAGCGCCAGGGCCTGGCCGTATTTGCCAATCCGCGCAACTTTACGGCAGGAACGGTAAGGCAACTGGAGCCGTCGGTCACCGCGCAGCGTCGCATGGACTATTTCGCTTACATGCTGTTGAAGGATGGCCGCACCTACTTTGACCGGCAATCGAAGGCCATGGATGCGCTCGAAGCGGCCGGGTTCAAGGTCAATCCGAATCGCAAGCTGGCCAAGAATCTGGACGAGGTCTGGAAATTCATTCAAAGCTGGGAGGAAAAGCGCGAATCGCTGCCCTACGAAATCGACGGCATCGTGGTCAAGGTTGATCGCACGGCACTGCAGGCCGAACTGGGGTTTACCGGCAAGGCTCCGCGGTGGGCGATTGCTTATAAATACGCGGCCCACGGGGCCGTGACTCAGGTGGAAGATATTGTTCCCCAGGTTGGCCGTACCGGAAAACTGACGCCGGTCGCCTGGTTGAAGCCCGTTCCCATCGGTGGCACGACGGTTTCGCGCGCCACGCTGCACAACATGGATTTCGTCGACGAACTCGGCGTAAAAATCGGCGACTGGGTTGAAGTCGAACGCGGCGGCGATGTGATTCCGAAAGTTGTGAAGGTGGTCGAAGACAAAGATCATCCGCGCGGCCACAAGTCGTTCCACATGCCCGAGCATTGCCCTGTCTGCGGCGGGAACGTCGTTCGCACCGAAGGCGAGGCCGATCATCGCTGCGTGAATGCGAATTGTCCCGCCAAGCTGCAAGGCTCAATCCTGCATTTTGCGTCGCGCCACGTAATGGATATTGACGGCCTCGGCGAGGTGCTGGTCAGTCAGTTGACCGAGCGCGGCATGGTGAAGAACGTTGCCGATCTCTATCGGCTGACCAAAGATGATCTGCTCAAGTTGGAGCGGATGGGAGACAAATCGGCGGAAAATGTGCTCGGCGAGATTGAGGCGTCAAAAAAACTGCCGCTGGAACGCGTGATTTATGGCCTGGGAATTCGTTTTGTGGGCGAGCGCACGGCGCAGTTCCTGGCCGAGCATTTCGGCTCACTCGACGCGATTATGAAAGCCGGCGCCGAGGAACTGGAGGAAGTAAACGAAGTGGGGCCGCGGATCGCGGAGAGCATCGTGGAGTTCTTCGCCGACGAGCACAATCGAAAGCTCGTAGCCGATCTGCGGAAGGCGGGGCTGACGCTTACAGGTCAGAAGAAAGAGAAGGGAACGAAGCTCGCCGGGAAGACATTCGTGCTCACGGGAACGCTGGCGCGGCACACGCGCGACGAGGCGAAGAAGATGATTGAAGATGAGGGCGGTCGCGTCTCGGGCTCGGTGAGCAAGAAGACGGACTATGTGGTGGCGGGCGCGGATGCGGGCTCTAAGCTGGATAAGGCTCGGGAGCTGGGGGTCAGCGTGATTGGGGAAGAGGAGATGGAGAAGATAGTGGCGCGCGGATGAAAAACGTGGGGCGGACACGAGTGTCCGCCCCACACGAGATTATTTTTTCGCCGTTGGCGGCAATACTCCATTCAGGCGCAGATACATTGCCGCTTCTGCATAGTGGTCGGCCCAATTACCGGCCAGGCTCAAAGCCATTCGCGCGCGAGACACTTGCTGGCCGCCGAAACCCTCCACCATTTCGCCCAGTTTCGAATCGTCCATTTTTCCGAGCGCGTCCCCGCAGAAATCGAACGAGGCTTTGAGCGCCGCGACGAGCTTATCTTTACTGTCCGTATCTTTCGCTTCTTCCACCTTCGGAGCGGGAACCGCCGCGGACTTGCTGCAGAGCACGTAGTTCGCCTCGATCATATGTGCGACCAGGTGTCCGAATGTCATCTGGTCGGCCGAGGGCTTATAGCTGAACTTGTCGGCGGGCATCGCTTCGACAGCGGCAATGGTGTTCTTCTGGCGTCCGGGAAAAGTGTCTTTGAGAGCGGTCGCGACCGGGTTCTTCACCTGGGCGGTTGCGGACGCGGCGAGCAAGAGCAGGGCTATCACTGTGTGTATTGGTTTCATGGCCATCCTCCGAGGGCGCTGCAAGCATAACGCGGGGAGGAGTGTCCGCGCTACACTTAGAGAATGCACAGCCACGGCGCTCACGGACATTCGCACGGAACAGGCCGAGTGCTGCGCATTTCGCTGGGTGTTACAGCGCTCTACATCGCGCTGCTGGTGGTGGCTGGAATTCGCGCGCATTCCTTAGCGCTGCTGTCGGAAGCGGGGCACAATCTATCGGACTTTCTGGCGCTGCTGCTATCGCTGGTCGCGGTGTATCTGGAATCGCGGCCGCCGAGCGCAACCAAGACCTACGGCTATCGCCGGGCTGGAGTGCTGGCGGCGCTGGTCAATTCGCTGTCGCTGGTTGTCGTCTCATTCTTCATCTTCTATGAGGCATTTCGGCGGTTGCAGCATCCTGAGCCGGTTGCGGCCGGGCTGATGATCTGGGTTGCGGCGGCGGGCGTCGTGATGAACGGCGCAATCGCGCTGTTGCTGTGGCGCTCGGGGCGCGACGTGAACGTGCGCAGCGCGCTGCTGCACGAAGTCGGCGACACGGTTTCGACGGCGGCGGTGATTGTTGGTGGCTGGGCGATTCTTTGGACGGGGCAGTATTGGATCGATCCGGCGCTCTCGTTCGGCATCGGCGCGCTGATCTTGTGGTCGAGTTTCGGGATTGTTCGCGAGACGCTGAACATTCTGCTCGAGGGCACGCCGCGCGGCATGAGCCTGGATGAAGTGGAAGCGGCGGTGCGTACGATTGCGGGCGTCAGCGACGTGCATGACCTGCATGTGTGGAGCATCGGTTCAGAGAATCATGCGCTTTCGGCGCACATCAAGATTGCCGACATGCCGACGTCGGAAAGCGACGCGATCCTGCGTGAGATCAACGAGAAATTAGGGCGCGGCTTCGGCATCCACCACACGACGATTCAGCTCGAGCATGTGGTGTGCGAGACGGCGCATGCGTGCGTGATTCCGGTGGGGCATGAAGAAACTTCCGGCGAAACCATGCATTCCGAGCACGGCCACGGCAGGCACGCAGACTGAAGTCACGAGTGCCGGCGCCTGAAACGGGGCCGCGAACCGGCCGGAAACGCCCTGGATTCAACGCAAAATCCGCAAAAGCCGTGGTACCCTATAGGGAGGAGTCTTCCTTCCCCGAAGGATCATCCAATCCACATGCAACGTTGGCGGCTCATTTTGCGGTTTTTGGCGGCGGTGCAACTGCTTCCGGCTCTGGAGGGCGGTGAGGAAACGCTCGTCGGAGGCCAGGCGGTGCTGGAGGGCGTGATGATGCGCTCGCCGCATGCCTGGGGCATTGCCGTGCGCAAACCGTCGGGCGAGATTGTGACGCACAGCGAGCCGCTGGAGCGTCCTTCGGAACAGCACAAATGGATGGGCTGGCCTGTGGTACGCGGCGTCATAACGCTGGGCCACGCGATGAAGCTCGGTTTCCGGGCATTGAAATTTTCGGCCAATGCGGCGCTGGAAGAGATACCGGTAAGCGATAAGGGCGGCGAACCGGGGAAGAAGATCGAAATCAGCGGCTGGATGGCGGGCCTGAACATGGCCTTCTCGGTCGCCTTTTTCATCTTCATGTACAAGTATCTTCCGCTGCTGGCGACCACCGAACTGAAGCGGGTGAACCCGGTCTTCGGGCAGCAGTTTGTGTTCAACCTGGTGGACGGGCTGATCCGGATTACGATGTTCCTGCTGTTTGTCTGGGGCGTGTCGCTGTGGAAGGATATTCGCCGGGTATACGAGTATCACGGGGCGGAACACAAAACGGTTTACGCGTTCGAGAACGGCGATCCGCTGGAAACGGCGGCGGTGCAGAAGTATTCCACCTATCATCCGCGATGCGGCACCAGCTTTCTGATGACGGTAATGATCCTTTCCATGTTTGTTTATATGGCGATTCCGGTCCAGACTTTCTGGGCGCGGTTTGCCATCCGGATCGCTCTTCTGCCCGTAATTGCGGGAGTTTCCTACGAGATTATTCGTTATGCGGCCAAGCATCGCGGCTCGCTGTTTGCGCTGATGACAGCGCCCGGTCTGTGGCTGCAGCGCATCACCACCAAGCCCCCGGACGACCCCGAAGTTGAGTGCGCAATTGTGGCGCTCGACGAAGCGATGGTGCTGGAGAAACAGCACGGCGGGGAATTGGTGATTGCCTAGCAGTCGTTGGTCGTTCGTCGCTGGTCGTTCGGGATTCGATGGTTGGCGGTGAGTATTTGAGCCGACATCCGAAACATCACAATTTCCGTGGTCGTGGGTCCTTGGTTTGCGTTAAATGCAAAGGCTATTGTGTGCACGGAGGTTTCGCCGTGCAGTCACATTCCACTTTTCAGGACCTTCGCGTGTGGCAAGGGGCTATGGATCTTGCCGAGAAGGTTTACCGTGCAACTTTTGAGTTTCCGAAGCACGAATTGTACGGTCTGACTTCGCAGATGCGCCGTGCCGCGGTTTCGGTGCCAAGCAACATAGCCGAGGGCAAGGGACATCGTTCCGATCCCGAGTTTGTACGTTTTCTTTTTCACGCCAGGGGTTCTCTATTGGAACTCCAGACCCAAGTCCTGATAGCCAAGCGGCTACAATACTTGTCAGAGGAAAAGGCAGAGGAACTTGTCCGCTGCGGCAATGGCATCGGCCGAGGCTTGAACGCCCTTATCAACAGATTCCGCTCAGCGGCCTGACGACCAACGACTAACGACCAACGACCAACGACTCATGTTCGAACGACTTGACCAAATCGAAGCGCGGTATGAAGAACTGAACCGGGCGCTGGCTTCGCCGGAGATCATGAGCGATTCGGCGAAATTTCAGAAGACCGCCAAGGCGCACAGCGAAGTTGCGTCCATCGTCGAAAAGTATCGCGAGTATAAGGATCTGCAGCGTGGGATCGCCGAGAGTAAGGCGATGCTCGCCGACGAGAGCGACGCCGAGATGCGCGCCTACGCCGAGGAAGAACTGGCCAAACTGGAGCCGCGCGTGGGCGGTGTGGAAGAAGAGTTGAAGGTTCTGCTGCTGCCGAAGGATCCGAATGACGAGAAGAACGTAATTCTCGAAATTCGCGCAGGCACCGGCGGCGACGAAGCGACGCTCTTCGTGGCGGAGGTCTTCCGCATGTACAACCGCTACGCTGAAACTCAGAAGTGGAAGGTGGAAGTGCTGTCCACGTCGGAGTCGGGGGTTGGCGGGTTGAAAGAAGTGATTGCGCTGATCGAAGGTGACCGCGTGTATTCGCGGCTGAAGTACGAAAGCGGCGTGCACCGCGTGCAGCGTGTGCCCGCCACCGAGCAGCAGGGGCGCGTGCACACGTCGGCCATCACCGTGGCCGTGCTGCCCGAAGCCGAAGATGTGGACGTGAAGATTGAAGCGAAAGACCTGCGGATCGATACATTCTGCTCGTCGGGGCCGGGCGGGCAATCGGTGAATACGACGTATTCGGCGGTGCGCATCACGCATATTCCGACGAATACTGTGGTCAGCTGCCAGGACGAGAAATCGCAGATCAAGAATCGCGAAAAGGGCATGCGTGTGCTGCGCTCGCGGCTGTACGAGATCGAAATGCAGAAGCAGCAGCAGGCGCTTGCCAAAGAGCGCAAGCAGATGGTGGGCTCCGGCGACCGTTCCGAGAAGATTCGCACCTACAATTTTCCGCAGAACCGGCTGACCGACCATCGCATCGGCTTCACGATTCATCAACTCGAGCAGGTGATGGACGGGAAGCTGCAACCGCTGATCGACGCCCTCATCACTCACTTCCAGGCCGAGAAGCTGAAGCAGGAAACGGTGGGAGCGGTGTAAGGGAAGTCGTGGTCGTTCGTCGTTCGGGGCGACGATGGGCCGAGTGCTTGCGCTCCACCTTAGCTTTCCTCTCATTTGTTTTTCTCCGTGCCTCCGCGTCTCCGTGGTGAAATAGACTCGTGCAACTACGACCGGCTCTAAACGCGGCAATCGAGCGGCTAACCACGCAACGCGTTCCCTCCCCGCGGATGAATGCCGAGCTGCTCATCATGTTTACGCTCGATTGCGACCGGGCCTATCTTTACGCGCATCCCGAGCGGGCGCTGACAGCCGAGGAAATTGCCCGCTATGACGACGCCATCACACGGCGAGCTACCGGCGTTCCGGCGCAGTACATCACGGGACATCAGGAATTCTGGGGGATGGATCTGATCGTATCGCCGGCGGTGCTGATTCCGCGTCCGGAGACCGAGCATGTCGTGGAGGCGGTGCTGGAGCTTGTCGCGGCGGCTGGGTCGAGGCAAAAGCAAGATCAGGAACAACGACCGCGGACAGAAGTGTCCGCGCCACATGAGCGGGGGCGGGCCGCCCCCGCGACCGCCGGCGGGGCGCCGGCGCTACGGTTGGTCGATGTCGGTACCGGGTCGGGAGCGATTGCGCTGGCGCTGGCGCTGGCCAAGGAGCTGCCTTCAGCCGAGATTTATGCGACCGATATCTCGGAAGAAGCGCTCGAAGTGGCGCGCGCGAATGCTGCTCGCCATGAACTGGCTCCGCGCATTCACTTCCACCGGGCCGACCTTCTGGCTGGCGTGGCGTTGGCTGATGCGGCAGTGACGGGAAAATCGTTGGTCCCGGTCTCACATTCCGCTCCTTTGCCGCAGGGCGAATTCGATTTTGTGGTTTCGAACCCTCCTTACGTCGGCGAAGCGGAGGAAGATCAAGTTCAGCTCGAGGTGCGAAAATTCGAGCCGCGCACGGCGGTTTTTGCGGGTTCGACCGGGCTCGAGGTGATCGAGCGGCTGATTCCGCAGGCGCGCGAAGCTCTGCGGCCGGGCGGATGGCTGGTGTTTGAAATCAGCGGAACGATCGCGGAGGGCGTGCAGCGGCTGCTTTCGGGCTGGGATCAGGTCGCAATCACAAACGACCTGCAGGGAATTGCGCGGGTCGCACGCGCGAGCAAGGCAACGCGCGGTTAAGCGGCACCCCCACTCGAATATCCCTTTAATATCCGCATAGAGACCCGGCTTGCCGCGTCTTTGCTTTGCGCTGGCGTGTGTGCCGCTGGCCCAGAGACCGGGCAGGCCCCCGGAGACGGGGCAAGCCCCGTCTCGACTAGAACGTCACGCGCACGCCCAACTGTGCGGCGAACGGAATACCCACCGTCGTCCCCGGCCCGAAGAAATCCCCCAACCCGCCCTCCGGAATTTCCAGCTGCTTCAGGCTGGTGAGGGGCACGGCGGCGGCATCCATGCAGGTAGTGGGGCTCCCACCCGGACAATAGCTGCTGACGATGGTTCGATTGTACTGATCTGGCACCATCTGCTCGGATGGGATCGGTAGTTGCCCGACGTTGACCGCGAAATTCGCACCGGGATTGTTGCGGTTGAAGATGTTGAAAAACTCCGCGAAAGGGTTGATTTCCCAGCGCTCGCCGATCTTGAAGGGGCGCGTAACGCGCAGGTCCGACTGAATGTAGGGCGTGCCTCGGAATATATCCAGCCCCGTATATGTCGGCTGCGACTGGCCATTCAATTGAACCCAGATGCGGCTAACGTTGCCCGCGTCGGTAATCGTGATGGGGCGTGCACTCTCGAATTGCGTCACGGTGCTCAATTCAAAACCCCCGGGCATATGGACTGTCCCGGCCAGAACAAAGCGATGGCGAACGTCTTCGCCGGAAGGTCCGTAGTCGCCGGGCCCGAAGGCGTTGAGCTGGCCAGCATTCGGATATCCCTGCGGGACCGGGCAGACGCCATCGACATAGTCAAAGAGTTCGCCCAGCAGGCAACCCCAGGTCTGCGCCTTCGAGAACGTGTAATTTGCAACCAGATTGAAGCGGCGCATGTTGCCCTGCGCGTGGAGCATCAGGGCGTTGTAACTGGAGCGATTGTCAGACTCGAATACATTGACATTGGGGACAAAGTTTGCCTGATCAGTCGTATCAGAAGCCGGGATTAATGGGGACGTGATGGTAGGCGGCACAGTAGGAGTCGCGGGGTTGACGCCGCTGGTATACGGGAAGGCGCGATATCCGTGATTGCCCTGCTCGTGTACGTAATCGGCGCTCATCAGCCAATGCTGATTGAAGGCGTGCTGCGCGCCGCCCGTGATGTGGATGGCATAAGGCGTCTTGTAGTTCGACCCGATCAAATTGCCGGTAGCGCCAGCCCCGCCTTGCAGGCACCCAGGGCCGCTGAGCACATAGCTGCCGGGACTTCCGGTGAAGCTGCAAGCGGTCCCTTGGATCGCATTCGAACTGTTGACGCTCTGAAATGCCGTTGCCCACCCATTTTGCGCGAGATCGTCATAGTAGATGCCAATACCGGCGCGAATTACGGTCTTTTCGCTGCTGCCCGGCGAATAGGCAATTCCAAGCCGGGGCGCGATCTGTTTGTGGTAATCGTGCGGCACGCTGGGCACAATCGGAATTTGCAGCGCAAGCAATGTTTGATACGCGGCGTTGTCGGCCTCGCTTCGTCCCGAACCCACCATCAGTCCCCAGGTGTTCTGGTAACGCAGGCCGTAGTTAACGGTCAGGTTATGCGAAACCCGCCAGGAGTCCTCGGCATAGAGCCCCAGCCTCTGCACGTTCTGGGAAAAACTCCCGTCGCCGGCGGGGGTGAAAGTAGTATCAGGGCACGGCGGATTGGGCGGTTGATTCTGAGGAAGCGCCGGGTTACAGGCGAGGATCGTGCCAAAAGCCGCCATGTTGGCCGGGTTCTCAACCCAAAACGTGGGGTCACTGGGAAGTTGGTATAGGGTCTCCTGGTTCGCAGCGAATGCACCGCCCAGCACCGGTTCGTGAATGAAGTTGACTCCGAACTTGAGCGCGTGGCGGCCCATGACGTGGCTCAGATCGTAGCGGAATTGATATTTGTCCTGATTGCGCAGATCGGGAAAAAGCGTAATCGGCGTAGCGAACTGATTGTCGCCGAAGGTCTCGAAGCCAGACACCGTCAAAGCCGTTACGCTGAACGGAAATTGAAGCGCGAAGCCGAGATCCGAATTGCGGGTCTGCGTCAGATGAAGCAAGCTGGCGTCCAGTACAAGCGAGCCAACCCAGTTCGGGCTGAACGTATACGTATTGCTGAGCGCCACGTTCCAGTAATTATTGTGTGTAGTCAGACCGGTCGAGGGCAGCGTCGCCTGCTGCACCAGCGCATTGTGGGTGAGGTAGGTATCCATCGAGGTGCGCAGGAACCAATTCGATTTCGGCGATTGGGCAAAGTCAAATCGCACCGTGCCGATGGAATCGCGGAACGGAATGGGAACATTGGCAGGTACGGCAATGGAAGGAACGCCCGGAATCAGGCCATCCGCCGCCAACTGGGCAAGTGCGCCGAATTGCGCCGTGCTCGCGGGGCTGTAGGCGATGCTGGCATTCTCGTGCACGTTTTCGAACGAAGTAAAGAACCACGCCTTATTTTTTGCGATCGGGCCGCCGAGCGTTCCTACATAGTTTTGGCGTGAGAAGGGCTGCTTGGGATTATTCACGCAAGTCCCGTCAGTGCAGGTCTCGGCCGGATTTTCGATGGGGAAGCGAGCGTTGAGTGCCGCCTGCCGGTCATAGAAAGATGCACTGCCGTGCCAGTCATTCGTGCCGTGCTTGGTAGTGATGACGACAGAGCCGGCCGTGGTCCAGCCACTGTCGGCATCTTCATTGGATGTGCGGACTGCAAATTCCTGAAGGCCGTCGGGCGAAAAATTCTGCAGGAAGCCTCCGATCCAGTCGTCGGAGTTGTCGGCGCCATCGACGGAGAGTTCGTTGTTCAAACCCGAGCTGCCGCCCGTAGAAACCGCGGTGATTCGCGCCTTGGTTGGATCGGAAGGCTCGACCGGCTCCGTCCCGGGCACCAGGTAAGCAATGTTGGCAAAACTGCGCGCCGGCAGTGGGAGAGATTCGAGATCCTTGCTGCCAACAATGCCTCCCCGGATTGCGCTCGCCGTGTCAATCGACTGGGTCGTGATGGAAGACGAACTTCCCTGCACGTTGATTGTTTGGCTTGCGCTTTGCGGTCTGAGAGTGACGGCAATATCGCGAACCAGGCTGACGGCGACATCGACGTCGGACGCGGCATCGGCAAATCCATTTGCTTGGACCACAACGCGATAGCGGCCCGGCAACAAGCCTTCGAGGCGGAACTCGCCGCGCTCATCGGCGATGGTCTCGCGACTGAGAGACGACCCGAGCGAAGTCGCAGTGATTCGGGCGCCGGCAATGCGCGCTCCGGTCGTGTCTTCAACCTCTCCGCGAAGAGAGCCGTTCGGATTTTGGGCAAAGCTGACGGCAGCGAAAAGGCAGGCAACAAGGACCAGCAAGCCAATCGGGCGACGCAAACTCAGGGCATTTTGAGATGTCGGCATGACGAGGAAGCCATCCATGAGTAAAGGAGTTGCCGCTGTTTTCTGAAACAGGCAGATAAGAAGGGACCGCTGCGGCCGAGCGGCCTTGCGCAGTCAGAATAATGGCGTGGGTGTCGGTACTACCAGCAATAGTGGTCAACCAGCTAGCGCACAAGCCACTCAGTGACTTCGTGCGTCATGGCGAGAACGGGCCCGTAGGCGAGGAAGGCGCAGAACACGGCCGCCAGAATGGGCGGGAACGCGGCCCAGCGAGGAATCGTGAAGGGACGAAGCTTTCGCGATTCGTCCCAGGCGAGCAGGCGCTCGACGCGAGTGCTCAGGGAGCCAGTAACAAAGCCAACCGTACAGGCGGGCATGGAGTCGACCGGGAGGAGGCGCGAGAGTTTTACAAGAGCGGCAGCCAGGTCGACGGCTTCATTCACGCTGGAAACCGCGGCATCATCGGCGGCCAATTCCGCGGCCTGCGACCAGGCCGCCTCAAGTTCGGACATTCCGGGAAATGGGCAAAAGCGGAACACAAGCTTCTTCAGATTGTCATACGAGCGGATATGCGCAAGCTCGTGTCGAAGTGCAACTTCAAGCTCATGCGGTGTGAGAAGCTCGACGGCCGGGTCAGACACCAGCACTCGTGGCTTGCGCATGCCAACCAGGGTAAGTGGGGGAGCGTCGTGTCTCGATCGAAACAGCAATGGATCGGCAGATGAATCGAGAGGCCGAGATCCGTCGATCCAGCGGGCCACCAGGCGCGAAGTCTGGATCTGCGCGCGAATCACCCGATGGCACCCGCGGGCGATCAGGAAAAGCGCGGCCAAGCCTAGCGCAGCAGGAATTGTGCCGATGCCTTCGTCAATCGAGCGCGGCTCCAACAACTGGAACGAAGGTACGACAAAAACGAAAGTGACGATAACAGAAGCGAATAGCGGGAGAACACGCAACAGAAAGAAAAGATCCGCCACGCTCTGTTCGGCGGCGTGCAACCGGCGGAGCGAACGCCACGCAATCGCCACCAGCGCAGACAGAAGACAGTACAGCAGCACGAAGAAAGTGAGAGAAACGGCGATGCCGCGAAGCGCGAACATCAGCGCTGCTCCCTGGGCTTGGGCGGTCGCGGTCCGGGCTCGCTCGCCTTGAGTTCCCGGCGCTTGCGTTCGATCAATAACTGAAGGTCATCGAGCAGTTGAGCATCGTGCTCGCCAAGCGCCTCGACAAGATAGGACAAAGGCAGCGCCGAGGCATCACCCGATCCGAGCAGTTGCCGGATGCCGTCGATGGCCGCGCCGCGCTGCAATTCTTCGGGAGTAAGGCGCGGAGTGTAACGGAACGCTCTGCCCTCGGTAACCCGGTCGAGCAAGCCTTTTTTGTAGAGGCGGTCCATCGTTGTCATGACGGTCGTATACGCCTGACGGATGTTGCTCCGTTCGATCAACTCGCGCACCGTGGCATTGCCGCGCGACCAGACTTCGCGAAGCAGTTCCTGCTCGAACGGACCCAGCTGGGGAGTGGATCTCGATCCGAAAATTGAAGACGTTCTGCTCATCACAGTAAATGCTCAGGCACCTCCGGACTAGGCCCTGAACGATGAGGATACCATCCGGGGACAAGCCGCGCACTGAATTCCAGAGGAACAGCGGCTGCTCGTTCTTTCCCGCTTCGCATGTCGGGATCGCGACGACCGCATGCGCGACGTAAAGCGGCAAACCGCCAATGCGGCCTGCGAACCGACGTCGCTTACCGTTCTGCGCTGACGGGCAGTATCTCGTCCACGTCGATCTTGGTCGGGTAATTTCCCGTGTAGCAGGCAGAGCAGTAAGTAATGTTTTCACCGTCGCCGCAGGCCTTATTAAGGCCTTCGAGCGAAAGGTAGGCCAGCGAATCGGCGCCGATAAACAGGCGAATCTCTTCCACCGATTTGTTGGCGGCAATCAACTCCTTCTTGGAGGGCGTATCCACCCCGTAAAAACACGGCGAAATCGTGGGCGGACAGGAAATGCGCATGTGGACTTCGCGAGCGCCGGCATTGCGAATCATGCGGACAATCTTGCGGCTGGTGGTGCCGCGCACAATCGAGTCGTCGACCAGGATCACGCGCCTGCCTTCGATCAGGCTGCGGACGGCGTTCAGTTTGAGCTTGACGCCGAAGTCGCGCACAGATTGTTCCGGCTCGATGAAGGTGCGTCCGATGTAGTGATTGCGGATGAGGCCGAGGCGAAACGGAATGCCGCTTTCGGCGGCATAGCCGATGGCGGCCGTGTTGCCGGAGTCAGGAACCGGAACGACGATGTCGGCATCGACCGGAGCTTCGCGCGCCAGTTGGCGGCCCATGTTGTCGCGGCTATGGTCGACCGAGCGTCCGAAGACAATACTGTCCGGCCTCGAAAAGTAAACGTGCTCGAAGATGCAGCTCGAAGTACCGGGCGAGGGCGCATAGAAACGCGAACTGATGCCTTCTGGCCCCACGATAACCAGTTCGCCGGGTTTGACGTCGCGGTCGTAGGTGGCGCCCAGCAGATCGAAGGCGCAGGTTTCGGAAGCGAAGACGACCGTATCTTTCTTGTCGCCCGTGGTAGCTGGGATGCGGCCCATGGCCAGCGGGCGGAAGCCGCGCGGGTCGCGCGCGGCGAAGATGCGGTCGCGGCTGATAACGACAAGCGAAAACGCGCCTTCAACGCGGCGCAGCGAATCGGCGATGGCGTCGGGAAGCGTCTGCTCGCGCGAGAGCGCAATCAGGTGGACCAGAACTTCCGTATCGCTATTGGTCTGGAAGATCGAGCCCTGACCTTCGAGCTTTGCGCGGATCGCCAAGGCATTCACCAGATTGCCGTTGTGCGCGATGGCCATAGCGCCCTTGTTCGACTGCACCATGATGGGCTGCGCGTTGAGCAGCGCCGAATCGCCGGCAGTGGAATAACGCGTGTGGCCGATGGCGAGAATGCCGCGAAGAGACGCGAGCACCTCCTCGTTGAAAATGTCGGCAACCAGGCCCATGGCCTTGTGCTGGCGCAGGTGCTCGCCGTCGGACGTGACGATGCCCGCCGATTCCTGCCCGCGATGTTGCAGCGCATGCAGCCCGAGATAGGCGAGCTTCTCGGCCTCGGGGTGGGCATGGATGGCGACCACGCCACATTCTTCCCGGAATTTATCTAAAGGCAACATGGTCGTTGGTCGCTAGTCGCTAGTCGTTCGTCCTTTGTCCTTCGCTATTCGCCGCTAACCACGTGCAATGTCATCCTGAGCGAAGCGAAGGATCTATGTATTCTGCTTGCAGGACAAAACCCTCCGCGTCGCGTCGTCCGTCAGTCTGCCTCGTTTACGCCCGCCTCTGTCCGCAGCGCCCGCTCGAGCGCGCCCTCATATGCTTCGTTCAATTCTTTCACGCTTGCCGAAATCACGCGTTCGCCGCCAATTGCAATCTCAACTCGATCGCCAGCCGTTTCACCAAGCACATCCGCCGAGATTCCATACTCTCCCGCTACTTGTTTGATTCGCGCCAGGTGCGCGGGGTCGCAACTGATGATGACGCGGCTTGCATCTTCGCCGAACAGGCGGAACTCAAGGGGAAGATCTCGCGCCGATAAATCGATGCTGGCACCAATTCCCGCGGGCAGAGCGCATTCCACCATCGCGACGGCCAGCCCGCCATCCGCGCAATCATGCGCCGATGCGACCAGCCCGGCCTGAATGAGGGAGATGAGCGCGCGTTGCAGCGTGGCTTCTCGTTCAATATCAAGGTCGGGCGGATAGCCCCACACCGCGACCAGAACTTCTTTTGCGTATTCCGAGGAGCCGAACTCGGATTGCGCATCCACGGCGTCGCCCGGATTATTGGCGCGCAGCAGAACAATCTTTCGTCCTGGTTGCGCAAAATGCATTTTCGCGGCCTTGTGCACGTCTTCGAGAATGCCTACAACTCCAACCACGGGCGTCGGATATATTCCCTCGCCCAAAGTTTCGTTATAGAAGCTGACGTTGCCGCCGGTGATGGGCGTATCGAGTTCTTCGCAGGCTCTGGTCATCCCGTCAATTACTTGCGAGAACTGCCACATGATGTGCGGTTTTTCCGGATTGCCGAAGTTCAGGCAATTAGTAGCGCCAATCGGAGTCGCGCCCGCGCAGGCCACTTTGCGCGCCGCTTCAGCCACGGCGTGCATGGCGCCGAGCCGCGGATCGAGATAGCACCACCGCCCATTGCCGTCGAGCGACATGGCAAGCCCGCGCTTCGAGCCCTTGATGCGGATCACCCCGGCATCCCCGGCTCCCGGCGCTTCAACCGTGTTGGTCTGCACCATGTGATCGTATTGCTGCCACACCCAGCGCTTGGAGCAAATGTTCGGACTTGAGAGCAATTGCTTGAGCCGGCCCGTGAAATCGCCGCGTTCGCCAAGCCGGATGTGCTCCGGCATCTCGCGTTCAACCGGAGGTTCCCAGCGCGCCAGAGGGCGCTTATAAACCGGCGCGTCATCGGTAAGCGCGGCGTTGGGAATTTCCGCAACGACCTGGCCATGCTGCAGCACGCGCATCTTCGCGTCGCTCGTAACCCGGCCCACTTCCACCGCATCGAGGCCCCATTTTTCAAATACACGGAAAACTTCTTCTTCACGGCCTTTTTGAGCGACCAGCAGCATGCGCTCCTGCGACTCGCTGAGCATGATCTCGTACGGCGACATGCCGGTCTCGCGCTGCGGAACGCGATCCAGTTCGATTTCGATGCCGGTGCCTCCGCGCGCTCCCATCTCGCAGGTGGAGCAGGTCAGGCCGGCAGCGCCCATATCCTGAATGCCCACGATTGCGCCGGTTTGCATGGCTTCAAGGCAGGCTTCGAGCAGAAGTTTTTCGAGGAACGGATCGCCTACCTGCACGTTGGGCCGCTTGGCTTCCGAGCCTTCGCTGAACTCCTCGCTCGCCATGGTCGCGCCGTGGATGCCGTCGCGTCCGGTCTTGGCGCCGACATAAATAACGGGATTGCCTTCCCCGGCGGCGCGTGCGTAGAAAATCTGATCCTTGCGAACCAGGCCAAGCGCGAATGCGTTGACCAGCGGATTGCCGGAGTAACAGGACTCGAATTTAACTTCGCCACCGAGGTTCGGCACGCCAAAACAATTTCCGTAAGAAGCCACGCCACTGACCACGCCTTCCATGACGGAATGGTTCTTGTGAAGCTCAGCCTGTGTAGGAGAAACCGACGTAGGGACAGCCGCCCCCGGTTGTCCAGCCGAGCGCAGCTCGGCAGGCCTTTCGATCGGCCCAAACCGCAGCGAGTCCATCACCGCGACCGGGCGCGCGCCCATGGTGAAAATATCGCGCAGGATTCCGCCCACGCCGGTGGCCGCGCCCTGGAACGGCTCGATGAACGATGGATGATTGTGCGACTCAATCTTGAACGCGCAGGCCCACCCGTCGCCGATATCGACGATGCCGGCATTCTCCCCGGGCCCTTGCAAGACCAGTTTGCTGCGCGTAGGCAGCCGCTTCAGGTGCACGCGCGACGATTTATAGGAGCAGTGCTCGCTCCACATCACGCTGAAGATGCCAAGCTCGGTGATGGAGGGCTCGCGCCCGCCCAGCAACTGCTTGATTTTTTCGAATTCATCCGGCGTGAGCCCGTGCTCCCGGACCATCTCATGTGTAATGGCAGCGATCGCGGCAGTGGTCATGATGGGGAAGATCTATTGTCGCATTTCGAGAGAGCTTTTCGGGAACTTTTGGCAGCTAGAGGGAATTAAAAAGAATTATAGGATGGATCAGCATCAAGCCCTCCCTAACTCAAGTCGTTTGTAGAGTTTCGTCCACAAACATCTTGCCGCTCTCATCCGTGCCCGAAAGCTCGAACGAGTTCGTCGCGACGGCCCTGCCTTTGTCGACGCTCGTGATCACATACGAGCAGCCGAGCCAATGAGCTTCAGCCAAGTCCGTCTCCGACCACTGCGCCGGATGATCGGGATGCGAGTGGTAGAAGCCGACGATGTCTTCGCCGCGCTCGCGCCCTTCGCGCTGGATGCGAATCAGTTCCTTCGGGTCGATGTTGTAGCGGTTCTGGGGCGAGTCCTCGCGCGTGTTGCCGCACCGCACCGTGCGAGTGATAGTCTTCGTGCCATCATTTTCAAAGCGCCCCAGCAGCACGCCACAGCATTCATGCGGATAGGCCTCCTCGCCATGCCGGCGCATTTCACTGAAGGATGTTTGATTGAGTCTCAGCATCAACTCTAAGTTCTCACCACGGAGACACGGAGTCACGGAGGAAATCAAAGAATGGCTTTTCTCCGTGTCTCCGTGACTCCGTGGTGGGTGTTGACTTCAGCCCTCGCTCCAGAATCTCTCACTCAAATATTTATCGCCGGAGTCGCAGAGGACGGTGACGATCGTCGCCGGCTGATTTTTCTTGAGGTTCCCGGCGACTTGCAAACTGCCAACCACGGCCGCGGCAGCCGAGACACCGACCAGCAAGCCGTGTTCACGCGCCAGACGGCGGGCCATGTCGTGTGCGGCTTCTGTCGAGACCTCGACATTCTGGTCCGCGAGCGAAGCGTCGTAAATACGCGGCACAATCGCCGACGGCAGATGCTTGGCACCCTCGATGCCATGGAACGCGGAATCCGGTTGCAGCGAGATGCAGCGAATGTGCGGGTTCAGCTCCTTCAATCGCCGCGTGGTGCCGACGAACGTCCCCGTGGTGCCGAGCATCGAAACGAAGTGCGTGATGCGGCCTTCGGTCTGCTCCCAGATTTCGTTTGCGGTGGTCAAATAGTGCGCGCGCCAGTTGGCATCGTTCGAGTACTGGTCGGCGTAGAAGTAAAGATCGGGATGCCGCTCGGCCAGCTGGCGCGCGATTTTGATCGCTCCATCGGAGCCTTCGCCCGGATCGGTGTAGATGATATTTGCGCCGTAAGCCTGTAGAATGCGCTTTCGCTCGTTGGAGACATTCTCGGGCACGCAGAGCGTGACGGGAAACCCGAGAGCGGCGCCGAGCATGGCATAGGCAATGCCGGTATTGCCGCTGGTCGAATCGAGCAGAATTTTTCCGGGAGCAAGTTTGCCGGCGCGCCGCGCTTCGCACACAATGTTGGCGGCGGCGCGGTCCTTGATGGATCCGCCGGGGTTGTACCACTCGGCTTTTCCCAGCAACCGGACGGCAGGTAGACCGTGTACCAGCGCATCGAGCCGCAGGAGCGGCGTATTGCCGATGCGCGCAAGCATAGCTTCGCCCGCGCGGGCCGGAGTTGAGCCCGCGGGTGCGGTTGCGCGAGGCAGGCGATCAGGATTTGCTGCATTCATGAGGGTTTTGCAGCCCGTGACTACAGTAATGTGCCCATAATTCAAAAAAGGTATATCTATACTAGCGTTGAAAACTTGGGATGGCGCGTGACCAAAATGCTGTACCGCGCGTTACACCTTTAGATTCGCAGCGGTAGCATTTGGTTCCACCGATTCTCGCCACCTGGGAGAATCGGCCGCATCTAAGCCCAAAGGGAACGGAGTTGAGTCATCATAATGGCTACGAAACTGGAACAACGGACCTACGAAGACGCAGTCGCATGGCTGCGCGAACATGGCTTTGACCTGATTGAGGCTCCCGGCACCGAAGGGCGCGTATTTCTCAAGAAGTACAACTGCTCGGCGGCGATCCAGAAAAACGGCGACGGCGGCGTGAAAATCTTCGCCTATCCGGGATATATGGTTGGCAGTGAGATCTCGAAGCTGATCAATCGGGGCTACCAGCAGTTTCTGAAGACGACAAAGACTGAAGTGCCCGCTACCGCCGACCACCTCACGGCCCTGCACCAGTTCGCCGAGGAAATGAAGGAAGCGCTGGCCTTGCCCAGCCTCTACAACGAATCGCTCGGCACGGTCAGCGAATCGTACCACTACGATCGCATCAAAGATCGCGATGAACCCGAAGTTGCCCGGCCCAAGCGTCCCTGGGAAAGGGTGAAGATGAAAGTAGCCACCGCAGCAAAAAAGAGCCGGGTCTAAAGAGCCAAGGCCACGGACCGGTTGATTGCGGTTTTGCAGGCGGATGCTATTACCTGTCTGGAAGGCTGCAAATTCCTCGCTTTCCTCTGAACCTCAGCAACAATTCTCTCCTGAAATCCTCGGATATTCCGGGCCGGGCCCGCAAACGCCGACGCCTAAAGCCTCCTGATTGTGCGAAACTGATGGACCAAATTGGAGGCCCGTGATGCGCACTGCTATCGGGTTGTTGATCTTGCTCGCTGTCCCACTTTTCTCGCATGCCGAGAGTGCTGCTGAGTCATCCGCGATCCGCCAGGTGCTTGAGGACCAGCAGGCCGCGTGGAACCGAGGCGATCTCGAAGCCTTCATGGCCGGCTACTGGAATTCTCCCGATCTGACTTTCTTTTCGGGCGCGCATGAATCGAAGGGTTGGCAGGCCGCGCTCGACCGCTACAAGCAGAGCTACCAGGGCGCAGGACATGAGATGGGCAAACTGGACTTCGCCAATACGCGCATCGAGATACTCGCGCCGGACGCGGCCTTCGTCCGCGGCGAGTTTCACCTTACGATGTCCGACGGCAAAACGCCCCACGGCCTGTTCACGCTGCTCTTCCGCAAGCTCCCCAATGGCTGGAAAATTGTGCACGACCACTCTTCGGGAGAGCGATCGAGCGCAGGTTTCAAGGTTTCAAAGTCATCCGTCCACCGTTTGCCGTTGCCTTGAAACCTTGCAACCTTGCAACCCGGATAGCAGTCCTATCGTCCCCGGTCCATGGCTTCATTCGCCAGGCGGTCGGCAATCTGGTTGTGCTCGCGGAGGGCATGCCGGATTTCGAAGTGTTCAAGCTGTCTGGCTAGCTGCCTCGCCTCGTCATGGAGTCTGCGCAGCTCCGGATGCTTGACCTTATAGATGCCGTTCATCTGCCGGACCATGAGTTCGGAGTCGCTGACCACTTGCAACGCGCCAATCCGGTGCTCGACGGCGTAGCGCAGCACTCCAATAAGGCCCTGGTATTCCGCATAGTTGTTCGTGTGGTGACCAAGGTATTCGCTCAGTTCGGCGATCTTTTTGCCCTGAGGGTCGCGGATGACGGCCCCATAGCCGGCCGGGCCGGGATTGCCACGGGCTCCGCCGTCGACGTGGGCGGTGTGGGCGGAGTTGGCGGGCATGGAGAGAGTTTACAAGAAGTCAGGCAGTTCGCGAGGTAGTCTGCCTTATCTTCCCGTAGCCAGCCGCGTGGCCAGCCGTGGCGGCAAATTGGCGGCAAGAATCTTCTCCTGCGCCACGCGCACGTTGTAGGGAACGCGATAGAAACTCACGATCCAGGCATCGCTGTCGAACACGGCAAAAGCGGCGCGCCAGTCGCCGTCGCGAGGCTGCCCGACCGATCCCGGGTTGACAAGATAGCGGCGATCCTTGCGCAGCGGCCAGTCGGAGGACTCTGCCTGCCCCACGGTGCGATAGCTTGGCCGGTAGCTTTCACCGATCTCCCCTTGCAGGCTGAATCCGCCCTGAAGATGAGTATGGCCAAAGAAGGTGATCGGAACCGGATTGGTGATGAGCGGGGCGATCGCATCCCGGACGCTTACCGTGTATTCGTCTTCGTTGAGCGCGGACCCGTGCACAAACTGAATGCCGGGCAGCTCCGCAAGATGCACCGGGCCCTGAGGGAGCGTACGCAGCCATTCCAGGTTGCTGTGGGTCAGCTGATCGCGGGTCCAGATCGTGGCGAGTCCGGCCACAGGATTGAACTCTTCCAGGTCGATAAGGCCGCTGACGGCCTTGTCGTGGTTGCCGCGCACAAAGACTTTGCCAAGCAGCTTGACGCGAGCGATCACTTCGTTCGGATTGCCGCCGTAACCGACCGTATCTCCGAGATTGACGACCAGGTCGTAAGCGGGCGCGGCGGCCAGACAGGCCTCCAGCGCTTCCAGATTACTGTGAATGTCGCTGAGCAGAAGGATGCGCACGGCAAGAGGAGGATTATACGTGAAAGGCCGCGCTCGAAGGCGGAAGACAGATTGAAAAACGAAAACCGGTTTTCCCCAACCTTCGTTCAGGAGCGCGGAGCCTCGGGCTCGGCCAGCTTCCGCTCCGGCAGGAAGTAGGAAAGGGCCACGAAGGCGAAAATGAAATATGAGATGCGGACATCAAAAAACGCCAGCGGAATCGCAGCGGCATAGAGCATAGCCGAGAGGAGGTTCTTGCGCTGCACACGGCGATGGTAGGCGAAAATCCCGGGCTCGTCGCGATGATGGCACAAGATGGCGGAACGAAGAAACGTAAAGGCAAGGCTGCACAGGAACAGAACCGCGCCGTAGAGCCCCACGGCGCGCGGATCGCGGTAATTGTTGCCCAGGTAAGCGGTGACGAACGGGACCAGCGACATCCAGAACAACAGGTTGTTGTTGGACCAAAGGAGCTGGGCGTCGGCGCGGCGGGCAACGTGCAGCAGGTGATGGTGATTCACCCACATGATGGCCACCACCAGAAAGCTGAACAGGTAGGCGAGAAACTGCGGCGCGATGGTGAGCAGCGAAGTGAGAGTCGTATCGCGCGGGACCTTCAGCTCGAGCACCATGATGGTAATGATGACGGCAATCACGCCGTCGCTGAAGGCCTCGATGCGGTTGGTGCTCATAGGTCCTTAATTCTTTACCAGATTGCGCTGGTGGAAGCGAGACAGGACAGGACTTTTTCCAGGCAGCCACTCAGTCGGAACAAAGCCGGTGCGAAGAACGTACTGCCTTGAAGGAGATTCCGCTGTGACGCAGCTGGCTCTCATTCTTCACGTCATTGCAGGTACGATCGCGCTGTTCGCGGGGATCGTTGCCATGTCGTCCCGCAAAGGCTCGAGCGCGCACCGGGTGGCCGGCACGGTCTTTTTTGTATCCATGCTTGTGATGGCGGTTTTCGCGGACTACCTCGCTGTAGCGATACCTGAGCAGATGCCGAATTTGTTCATCGGCACGTTCACCATCTACCTCGTGGCGACTGCCTGGCTAACGGTTCGGCGTAAGGGGACTGCGGGCATTCCTGAAAAGATCGCTCTCATTGTAATTTTGTGCCTCTGGGTACCCTTTGCGATTCTCAGCTTTCAGCTAGCCACCGGCGTGGCGCCTTCTTTCAAGAGCGCTACTCCCCTCGAAGGCCCTGTCCGCGTCGCGATATATTGCTTCACGTTCTTCGTCACTATGGCGGCAATCGGAGACGCCAGGTTAGTCCGAGCCGGGGGCGTTACGGGCGCGCGGCGCATTGGGCGGCATCTCTGGCGTATGTGTTTAGGGCTTGCCTTCGCGGCAGGTTCGGCGTTCACCAACGGATTGCCGCGGCTGCTCCCGAAAACGGTCCACGTTCCGCTATTCCTCTTGTTTGTTCCTCAATTGTCCGTGCTGGTGTTGCTGATCTTCTGGATGATCCGCGTGCGGTTTACGGGCTGGTACAAAAATTCGGCGTCCGGTACCCCAGAGCCCGCCTTGAGCTTGTCGCAGGGTTCGCGCCATGCTCTTCAGCGCTAAACTGGGCCCCGGCGCTAACCTGGATTTGAAGTAAGACCTCGACTTCCTCACCCGGCAATTCTACGAAGCTGCCGTGCCACCTCGAACTACCCCCCCGTCATTCACCACTGGACACCGCGCAAAATGCCCCGGCGCGACTTCCACCAACGGCGGTAATCCAGCAGCACACGCCGCCACGCGGTGCGCGCAGCGCGGCTCAAACGGACACCCCGCAGGCAGCGCCGCAATTGACGGCACCGTCCCTTCAATAGTCGTCAACGGCTGCGTGCGATCAGTCGCCAGAGTCGGAATCGCGCGCAGCAGGCCTTGCGTATATGGGTGCGCCGCAGCTTTGAAAATCGCGGCTTTGGGCGCGAGTTCCACCAGGCTTCCGGCATACATCACCGCCACTCGGTCGGCGACGTGCGACACAACCGCCAGATCGTGCGAGATAAAGAGCATTGCGAGCGAGAATCTCTGGCGCAGGTCGCTGAGCAGGTCGAGAATCTGTTGCTGGATGGTCACGTCAAGCGCAGTAGTTGGCTCGTCGGCAATCAGCAGTTGCGGACGGTTGACGATCGCCATCGCAATCATCACGCGCTGCCGCATGCCTCCCGAAAGCTGGTGCGGATAGCTGCGGGCGCGGTGCTCGGGTTCCGGGATGGCGACGTCGCGCATACCTTCGACGGCGCGTAGCCAGGCTTCGGACTTGGAAACCCGATCATGTGCGAGTACCGCTTCCGCGATCTGATCGCCAACCCGCATCACGGGATTGAGCGCGGTCATCGGCTCCTGAAAAATCATGGCGATGCGCGAGCCGCGGAGGCGGCGAAGCTGCTCCGGGTCGAGAGCCGTAAGTTCGGTGGGCTGGTCGGCGCCATTCTGGAAAAGGATGCGGCCTGAGATGGACGCCGCCGGCGGAAGCAGTCCCATGATGGCGAGCGAAGTGATGGATTTTCCGGAGCCGGATTCTCCGACCAGGCCGAGGACTTCGCCGGAATCGATCGAGAAGCTCAAGTCGCGGACGGCGGCAACGGTTCGGGATGTTTGCGGGGAAACACCGGTGGCGAGCCCGGGGTTCGCGGGCGAGAGCCTGCCCTGGCGGAGGGGCGCCCGCGCCACACTGGGGAATTCGACGGTCAAATTGTGAACATCGAGGAGCGGGGGCACGTGGGTATGGTATCAGCGGGGCGGGAGCGCCCTGAGTAGTATCCGCAACAAGCAGAATTTATGCGGACGCAGAGGCGTTTTGCACAGAATGGATTCGGCCTGCGCAATCGGGCCCAGGGAATCTGGAAAACAGGAAAACCGCAAAAATACCGCGTGAACACTGGAGCGTTCCGAGCGCGGCAGAGCGGTTGCACAGTTTCCGGTACACCCGGCTGTGCATGCGCTGCACTTGATTGATAAATCGCAACTTAAAGGGCTGGTAATTTTATTGACGTGAAAAATGAAAAGAGTAAAACCATAATCGTTCTTTGACACGTTCTGAAGTTTTTCCGGTTGGTGCAGCGTCCGGGGCTCGAGCGCGATCACACCGATAGCCGCGAGGTGAGTCGGAGAGGGTCAGCAAGGGTCTATAGCTAAGCGCTGGTCGAGAAGAACAGGGGCCTATGTCAAAGGCAGGATAGAGTCCCGAGGCGTTGGACTGATTTATCCGGTTGGCGGTGAGCCCGGAGCCCGAGCAGGATCGCCAGAAAGCAAACCCGCAAGGGAGCTTTCTGAGAGAGGTCAGCGAGGGTCTAAACGCGAGCTACTGGCCGAGAGGAATGAGTTCAACATCACCTCGGGACTCTCTATTTGTGTTCCCAGTTCTTCCTTTCCATCCCCACCAGGCTCGTGTGACGCGGGCATTCCTGCCCGCGAAGCGGCCGACAGCCCACTGCCAAACAGCCGACAGCTAACAGCCAGCCGTCATCCTAGGGCCCGACCGCTATCTCCAGCGCCTTCGCGCTCTGCAGCCGCTGCCGCAATATCGTATTCCGTTCGGGAACCTCCGCGATGGCATCGGCGTGGATGACATAGTCTCCGGCCGGAAGCGTCTGGCCAAACGAGATTCGAACATTACTGGCTCCCGGTTTGAGATCGAAGCGTTCGTAGCCGATCGCGGTGGCCCGCTGGTCGGCGGAAGCCACGGCCACAATCACGACCGTGAGATCGTAGGTGTCATGCGATCCGTTGGAGACCTGGACCGAGCCGTCAATGCGGTTGTCGCGGACCTTGGGTATTTCAAGCCAGTCGAGGAGCAACGCCGGGCTGACGGTCACGTGGAAGGCCCTGGTGGCGGAATGAGGGGGATGACCGGAGTCATCCACCTTCAAGGTGACGTTAAACGGGCCGGCTTTAGTCGGGCGTCCGCAAAAGCAGCCTTCGGGGCTGAGAGTGATGCCGTCGGGAAGATCGCCTTCGACGACGCTCCAGACGAACGGGGGCGCGATGCCGGTAGCGTGAAGCAGGACATGGACCTCGATGCCCGCGTTGAGCTGGGGCAGGGAATCGTCGACGATCGATATGGAAGACTGCGCGGTGGCCAAAGCGCAAAAACACATCAGGATGCCGGCGTGCGCGAAAAATCGTGTCAAGAATCCTCCCGGTGTTCCGTAGGTCAGCCCGTTTGATTTTACGTCGGCCACAGCGTAAAAGAACCTCAAGATGAATTTTCGCTGGTCTATCGCCATTTGTCTCCTTCCTGTCCTTTGGATTACGAACGCGGACGCGCAGGTTCCTTCCCCGAAAAAAAATGATCATGCGCAGGAAGCCGCAATTTTCGACCGGATTTTCAACCACGCGCGCTTCGAGAACGATGGTACGGGAGTGGAAGAAACCGAGGCGGTGGTGCGGATTCAAAGCCAGGCGGGCGTGGAAGAGTTCGGGCAGCTGGTGTTTGGCTATTCCTCGGCAACCGAGAAGTTGGATGTGGAATATGTGCGAGTGCGCAAGCCGGACGGGCAGCTTGTGGTGACCCCGGAGGCCACGGCGCAGGACTTCGCTCCCGACGTGCTGAAGGAAGCGCCCATGTACAGCGATTACCGGCAGCGCCATATTTCGGTGGCGGCATTGAGGCCGGGAGACACGCTCGAATATCGCACGGTGACGCACATCGTGAAGCCGCCGGCGGCGGGAAATTTCTGGTATGAGCATACGTTTCCAAAGGGTGTCGTGGTGAGCGAGGACCGGCTGGAAATCGATGTTCCGAAAGCGCGCGAGTTGAAGCTCGAAACTCCGAAGCGCGCCCCCGAGATCCAGGAGACCGGGGATCGGCGCGTGTACACGTGGGTTGTGAAAGGGATCGAACCGGATCGCGACAAAGCTAAAGATGACGACGTGGAAGAAGAGACCGCCCCGGATGTGCAGCTGACGACTTTCACCGACTGGAAGCAGATTGCCGACTGGTACGCAAAACTGCAGGGCGAGCGCATGACAGTCGACGACAGCGTACGCCGAAAGGCGGATGAGCTGACGAAAGGAGCAACGAGCGCGGAAGAGAAAGCACGGCGCCTGTATAACTTCGTGGCGCTCGACATCCGCTACGTCAGCATTTCGCTGGGCGTGGGCCGTTACCAGCCGCACGCGGCCGCCGAAGTGCTGCAAAGCGGTTACGGCGATTGCAAGGACAAGCACACGCTGCTGGCGGCCATGTTGAAAGCCGAAGGGATTCCGAGTTATCCGGTGCTGATTGACAGTTCTCGAAAGCTGGATGTGGAGGTGCCCTCGCCGGCGCAGTTCGATCACGTGATTACGCTGGCGCGAGTCGGCAATACCTGGACGTGGCTCGATTCGACGCAGGAAGTAACGCCCTACGGATTGATCCTCTATCAATTGCGGAACAAACAAGCGGTGGTGGCTTCGGATGATGCGGAGGGAGGGTTGCGGCGGACGCCTGCGGATTCGCCCATCAAGACTTTCGCGCATTTTGTTCTGAACGGGAAATTCACGGAGTTTGGCGCGCTCGATGCCACGCTCGAATTCACGGCCCAGGGCGATCGAGATTGGCCGATGCGCGCCGGCTTTCGGCGCATGCCGCAAGCGCGCTGGGAAGATCTGGCGAAGGGAATTTCGGTGCAGTGGGGCTTGCCCGGCGACGTCGATAACGTGCAACTCGATCCGATCGAAGACACGTCGAAGCCCTTTCACCTCAAATATCATCTGCGTATAAACCGCTACTTTGTGGTGCCATCGGCGAGCGTGGATTTCCGCCCAATTCCGCCGCTGGGCGTTCCGCCGGTGCGCGCGTCATCGAAAAGCACGGAGCCGATTGACATTGGGCCGGCTGGGGACGCGGATTATAAAGTGCGAATTGAGTTCCCCCCGAATTATTCGGTGCACACGCCGCTGCCGGTCAAGATGTCGCGCGACTACGGCGACTATTCGTCGTCCTACACGTTCAGCGTTTCTCCGTCAAAGCAGGGCGTGCTCGAAGGCGAGCGCAAACTCAACGTGAAGATGAATGAGATTCCCGCGGCTCGTCGCGCGGACTATGAATCGTTTCGCAACGTAACGTTCAGCGACACCGACCAGCTGCTCTCGGCCACAATTCTGGCGCCGTCGGGGAATGCGGCGGACGCAGCGCGAGAAATAGGAGGCACGCCGGCGGAGTTGCACACCGCAGGCGTGAAGGCCCTGGAAAGCAAGGATTATCGCGGCGCAATCGACTTGCTAAAACGGGCGGTGAATGACGATGCGAGTCTGAAGGATGGTTGGTACGACCTGGGCCGCGCCTACGCTGGGGCGAATAATTCCGCCGACGCCATCGGTGCATTCAGAAAGCAGATCGAGCTGGACCCGAATCACAAGTTCGCCAACCTCGAGTTGGGACTGGAACTGCAGCAGGCGGGAAAAACGGAAGAGGCGATTGCGGCGTATCGCAAGCAGCTGGAAATTGCGCCCTACCAGAAGGAGTCGCACAAGGATCTAGGCTTGCTTCTGGCGCAAATGGGGCGCGACGCCGAAGCGCGCACGGAATTGGAAGCGGCAGTGGCGATTCCTCCATATGATCCGGAAACAAAGCTGGCATTGGCGCAGGTCTATACGCGGTTGGGGGAGACGGCAACGGCGCAGGAGTTGATGAAAAGTCTGACGGGCAGCGCCGGCGGGGAGTCAGGGCCCGACATGTATGCGTCGGCCCTCAAGCCCGACATCGACCCGACGCAGACCGAAAACGAAGCGCAGCAGGTGCTCTACGACATCGGAGGCCAGTTTGATTCCGGCGAATTTGACCGCCTCGGGCCGTCGACATTTTCGGCAATGCACTTGGTGGCATTGGCGTGGGCGCGCATGGGATGGGCCAAGTACATCCGCGGAGAGAATCTGGCAGCCATGCAGTTCTTGAATTCTGCCTGGCTGCTGAGCCAGTCGGGAACAGTGGCAAACCGGCTGGGGCAAGTCTACGAGAAGCAAGGCCAGCCAGAAAAGGCGCGTCACATGTATGCGCTGGCAGTAGCAGCAGGCGGCGCGAACGTGCAAGACTCCCGTCAGCGGCTGGATCGTGTGGTGCGAATACTGTCCACGGGGCAGTCAAGCGCGGCCAACAATTCAGGCGGCGCAGCGGCAAACGCGACCGACAAGGAGATAGCGTCGGCAAAAGCCGAACTGGTCGAGTCGCGCACGGTGAAGCTGGGGACGATTACGAGCAAGCCAGCGTCAGCCCGCTTCAATCTGGTGTTCGACAGCTCGCCGCGCCCAGAGCGAGCCGAGTTCGTAGACGGCGACGAGAGCCTTCGCCCGGCGGGCGAGCAAATGCGGGAGAAGGATTTTCCCGTGCGTTTTCCGGACGCGTCGTCGATCAAAATTGTGCGGCGCGGAGTAGTGAGCTGCGGCGCGTCAGGCTGTGTGGTGGAGTTGGCGCCGATGGAGGAAGGGCATTCTTCATCGGAGCCACAGGCTAAGACGAGCAAGTGAAATTAGCTTCTTGGGAGCAAAGCGTCGAAGCGTCGTTCGAACGCGCCATCGATGCAAGCATCGATCTTTGAGAGGAGCCGCCTTTCTGTGAAACGGAGATTCCAGCCTTCGACGAAAGCGCGTTTGATGAGAGCGAGCGGCGTCATAGCTTTCGCTGCGCTGTTTGTACTCGCCGGTTGGTTTCTTTGGCCGGCATACACACCGCAGATCCGTGACGCGCAGGGGCAAGTCGTTCCGAACAGCATTGCTTCTCTCGAGTGGGTCACGCTGGGCGGCATGTCGCAGTCCATTCTGATTCGCGGCTGGAATCGGAACAATCCGATTCTGCTGATGCTGCATGGCGGTCCCGGCATGCCGCAAATGTATTTGGCACATCAGTTCCAGTCGGAGCTGGAGAAAAACTTTGTGGTCGTGCAGTGGGATCGTCGGGGAGCGGGAAAATCCTACAACGCTCACGCACCCCTCCAGTCGGTCAACGTCGAACAGCTGATCGGGGATACTCATCAATTGGCTGAGTTGCTCTGCGCCCGCTTCCACCAACCGAAGATCATCCTGGCCGCTCACTCCTGGGGCACGTATCTCGGTATGTTGGTGGTCCAGCGCTATCCGGACTTGTTCTACGCCTACGTCGGCATGGGCCAGATGACGGACTCAGAGCGAGCAATGGAGTCGCGTCGCGAATTCATTCGCCAGCGCGCGCGCCAGACTGCTAACAAGGAAGCACTGCAAGACGTGGAAACCAAGTGGCCGGATTCTTCCGAGAAATGGGTGTTTGTGTTTGGGGGAGAGCTGCGCGGGGCGAAAAGTTGGTAGCCTTTGCTACGGACAGGTTTCGGTGCCCCGGAGTACACCGCGACCGATGCCCTATATCGGATCCCCGCCGGCCTTCGCCTGTATGGGCACGGCATAAGTTACTCCGGACACGGAGAACTCGTTCACGAGGTGCCGGCGGTCAAAGTACCGGTCTACTTCTTCCTGGGCCGCTACGACTACAACGAGCCTTCGGAACTCGCTGCCGCATATCTCCAGGCGCTGAGTGCGCCGAGCAAGAAGCTGGTTTGGTTTGATGAGTCCGCCCACTTCCCGTTTCTTGAAGAATCGGCAAAGTTCGCGGTCGAGATGACCCGAGTCTTGGCGGACATTCGATCTTCGAAATGAGGCCTTTCAGGCCGTGGCCGCATTTCCGATTTCAAGTCACACAACGGCGTGCGGCGTCCCGACGACGCCCCCGCGCCTGTTCCGTTAATCTATGGGTGGGTCTTCGTCCGAGCTGGTCTGGAGGTACGCGACGTGAGAGCCCGTGGCACGTATAAGCCCCTATTCCTCAAAGATCTGAAACGATTCCGCCCCCAAAATGAGCACGAAATCATCCTAACTCATTGATTTATAAATATCTTACATGTAAGCCCTTATTTCTCAAAGATTTGGCGGGCATCACTACCTAAATCTTTGATTTCAAAAGACCGCAGGAGAGGGTCCCCAAAGCTTGCGGCCGATCAAGTTTCAAAGCTCATGAGGTATCAGTCGAAGAGCATCAGTCAGACAGCCGCGACAACGACACATTCCCCGAAATCGCCTTCGACCTGAATCTCAAATCACACCTGCATGTGCGGCGTTGCCTCGACGCCTTTGCGCCGCTCCGTTAATCTAGTGGGTCTTCATCAGAGCTTCTTTGGAGGTCCTCGAATGCGCGAGGCCGTGGTTCGTGAAACAGTTGACCGTCTCTGGCCTGAGATTCAGTGGATCAGCGATGCGAAGCTGCGCGAGCAGGTGACGCAAACCTGGATCAAGGCGCTGGAGCGCAGTCCGCTGACGCCCGACGACCTGAATCAGATTCCCTTTACGCTGCTGGTGCCAAATTGTCCGATTACATTCATGGAGCACAAGCGCTGCGTGGTGCACATTGCGCGCGACAGCGCGAAGGCGATGACGGATTTCATGGGACGCGCTCTGCCGATCGATACCGATGTTGTGATTGCAGGCGCAATCCTCGCCGATGTCGGCAAGCTGCTGGAGTACGAGATTGGTCCGGACGGAAAGAGCAAGCAGAGCGAGCGCGGAGAAGCCTTGCGTCATCCGTTCACCGGCGTGGCGCTGGCGCTCGAATGCGGCGTTCCCGACTCAGTGTGCCACATCATCGCAGCGCACGCAGCCGAGGGCGACCTCGTGAAGCGCACGACAGAGGCGTTCATCGTGCATCACGCGGACTTTATGGCGTTCTTGCCGTTCAAGAATCCCAAGAACGTGAAGATGAAATAAGTTCTTAGGTCCCGGTTCTCAGATCGCTGGTAATCGGGAATAGCGGAATCACAAGGAGATATTCTCTTGGCGACTGCAGCAGGAACGGGCAAAGAAACGATTACAGCGAAGATGGCGCAATGGGCAGCGCGACTGGAGTACAAGCAACTCTCGCCGGAAGCGGTCTATCAGGCGAAGCGGTTCTTGCTCGACTCGGTCGGCTGCGCGCTCGGCGGATATCAGCAGCATGACGTGATCATCGCGCTCGAAGTGCTGAAGGAGATCGCAGGCCGCGGGCCGGCAACCGTGATTGGCACGGGCCACCGGATCGATCCTGTTTCAGCGTCTTTGGCGAATGCGCTGATGATCCGCTGCATGGACTACAACGACATTTACTGGAAGCAGGACCCGTCGCATCCGTCAGACGTTTTTCCGGCCGCGATGGCGTGCTGCGAGCGCGCGAAGAGCGATGGCAAGGAACTGATTGTCGGCTTCGTGCTCGGCCACGAATTCGAAATGCGGCTGTGCGAAGCGGCGTTTCCGGGAATTCGCGAGCGTGGATGGCATCATGCGACGCTGACGGCCTTCGCCTCGCCGATTGTGGCAGGTCGCGCGCTGCGCCTGACTTGGGAACAGATTCAACATGCGATCGGCATCTCGGCCTCGCGCCACTGCACGCTGGGCGCAGCAGTATCAGGCAAGCTGACCATGATCAAGAACACGGTCGATCCCATGGCAACACAGAGCGGAGTGTTCGCCGCGCTTCTGGCTGAGCAGGGATACACCGGACCAGAGCACGTCATCGACGGCAAAGAGGGGTTGGTGCATTGCCTTGGCCCCGAGTGGAAGTTGAATCTGCTCACCGATGGATTGGGCGAATCGTGGCGAATCACGCAGTGCGGAATGAAGTTCTTCCCAACCGAAGCGTTGACGCACGCTCCGATTTCGGCGGTGCTCGACCTGGTGAAGGGGAACGATCTGCATCCCGATGACGTGGAGAAAATACAAATAAGGTCGCTGGCGCGCGCGGCGGACATTCTCTCCGATCCCAGCAAGTACGACCCCCATACCAAGGAAACGGCCGATCACTCGCTGCCCTACGTAGTTGCGGCCGCGCTGGTGGATCGCCAGGTGACGCCGGCGCAGTTCGAGATGAACAAGATCATGGATCCCACCATCCGCGCCCAATTGAAGAAGGTGGAAGTGGTAGCGGACCCGGAAATTGAAAAAGTGTTTCCGGCGCTGCAGCGTGTGGTTGTGAACATTACAACAAAAGATGGGCAGACGTTCTCGAAGCAGCTGGATTATCCGAAGGGCGATCCGCGGAATCCGCTGAGCGACGCTGAAATTGAAGAGAAGTTCCGCGCGCTGGCGTCAGGCGTGCTGTCGAAGAAGGCGCAGGATAAGCTGGTTGCGGCGATCTGGAATCTGGAGAAGTGCGCCTCGGTTTCAAAGCTGATGGCGCTCATGAAGGCGGACGTGAAGAAGAAGCCGACTCACTCGAAAGCGAAGACAAAAGCCAAAGCCAAAGTCAAGAGAAGATAATCACGTAGGGACAGCCGCCCCTCGGCTGTCCCGCTGGCATTAGGTGACGACGATCGAAGCGCTTTATTTTAGGAGCATTGATGACGGATTTGAACCAGACCATTGCATCGAGTTTGACCGAGCGCTACAAGAAACTCGCGGGCTGGCTCCACGAGTTGGCCGCGCCACTCAGCGAGGAGCAGTTTTGGGTCAAGCCTTTCGCGTTCGGTAACAGTTTTGGCCATCTCGTGCTGCATCTCACCGGTAATTTGAATTACTACATCGGAGCGCAGATTGCGGCTACGGGCTACGTGCGGGATCGTCCGCTGGAGTTTTCGGATACAACGAGGCCATCGAAGGCGGAGGTCTTGAAGAAATTCGATCAAGCGATTGAAGTGGTGGTCGGCGCGATCAACAGTCAGACAGCGGATGACTGGTCGACGAAATACTCGGTAGTCGGCGCCGACGCCCGCGACCGGCTCGAAATCGTGCTGCAATGCGCGACGCATTTTCATTACCACATGGGGCAGATGTCGTATCTGGGATTTGAGTTGCAGCGGAAAGGTTGAGTTATCGGGAGTCATCATGGGTCAGACCATCGTTGAGAAAATTGCGCAGTCACACATGGCGGAAGGGCCGAAGCGGCCGCTGCGGGCGGGAGATTTTCTGTCGATCCGCCCGCATCGCTGCATGACGCACGACAACACTTCGGCGGTGATGAGCAAGTTCAAGGGAATCGGCGCGAAAGCGCTCAAAGATCCGCGCCAGATGGTATTCGCGCTCGATCACGATATCCAGAACCAGGATGAATCGAATCAGAAGAAATATCGCGCCATCGAAGCCTTTGCCAAAGAGCACGGCGTGGATTTCTATCCGGCGGGCTCGGGAATTGGCCACCAGATCATGGTGGAGCATGGATATGTCGTTCCGGGCTCGTTCGTCGTCGCTTCCGATTCGCACTCGAATATGTATGGAGCGCTGGGCGCGATCGGCACCCCGATTGTGCGCACGGATGCCGCCGCGGTGTGGGCCACAGGCGAATTCTGGTGGCAGATTCCGCGGTCGATTCAGGTGGTGCTTGAGGGCAAGCTGCCGGCCGGAGCGACGGGCAAGGACGTCATCATTACTTTATGCGGGCTCTACAACCATGATGAGTGCCTGAACGCTGCGGTCGAATTTGCGGGCCCCGGGGTTGCGTCGCTCTCGATGGATGCGAGGCTTTCCATCTCCAACATGACGACTGAGTGGGGACCGCTGGTGGGATGGTTTCCCGTGGATGCAGCGACCGTTGCCTACATGCGCGCCGTGCATCAGCGGCTGAAGACGCTGGGCGTCGAGCGCTTCACGGGAAAAGACATTGATAGTTGGGCCGCCAATCCTCCTGCCCCGGACGCGGATGCCGCATATGCGGCGCGAATCGTGTTCGATCTGGCGGAGGTGACGCCGCATGTTTCCGGACCCGACACCGTGCAGACAATGCAGTCTCTGGCGGAAATCGAGGCGAACAAGGTTGCGATTCAGAAGGCCTATCTGGTTTCGTGCGTGAACTCGCGCGTCGAGGACCTGGAAGCGGCTGCCAATGTGCTGCGGGGAAAGAAGGTCGCGGCTAGCGTGAAGTTTTATCTGGGCGCGGCGAGCAAGTGGGTACAGGAAGAGGCAGAGAAGCGCGGCGTCTGGAAAACGCTGATGGATGCAGGCGCAAATCCTCTCCCGCCGGGATGCGGGCCGTGCATCGGGCTGGGCGTGGGATTGCTGGAAGCCGGCGAAGTCGGAATCTCGGCAACGAATCGCAATTTCAAGGGACGCATGGGGTCGCGCGACGCGAAGTGCTATCTGGCCAGCCCGGAAGTCGTAGCAGCCTCGGCGGTGGCCGGATACATTCGCGGGCCGCATGAATTCCACGCCGGCAATCCGACGCGGCGGTTCACGGAGTTAGCGATACCGTCGGGCGCAGCCGAGAAAGTCGAGATTCTTGCGGGTTTTCCGCAGCGCCTGAAAGGGCGGCTCGTGTTCATGCCGCAGGACAACGTCAATACAGATGCCATCTACGGCAAGGACTACACGTATCGCGACGACATGACGCCGGAGATGATGGCCAAGGTTGTGATGGAGAATTACGATCCGCAGTTCGCCGCGCGCACGCAGGCGGGCGATGTGATCGTCGGCCAATTTAATTTCGGCACCGGGTCAAGTCGCGAACAGGCGGTGACTTGCTTGAAAGCGAAAGGGATTCCGCTGGTGATCGCGGCCAGTTTCTCGCAAACTTACTTGCGCAACGCCTTCAACAATGGGTTTTTGTGTATTGAAGTACCGGAATTCGTGGCGCGTGCGCGGGAACAGTTTGCAAAGGAAATTGCGGCGAAGGAGAAAACCGTGATTCCCGGCGACGAGGTTGACATTGATTTCACGTCAAGCACGATTTCCTGGCGCGGAGAGAAGTTCGGTTTCCCGGCATTGGGCAGCGTGCCGCAGTCGTTGGTGATTGCGGGCGGAGTGGAGAATCTGGTGGCGAAGAGATTGGGAGCGGCGTGAGTTCTTTCACCGCCGAGACGCCGAGTTGGCTATTTCAAAAACCGCTGAATGACCAGTTCTTCTCGGCGCACTCGGCGTCTCGGCGGTTCAAGATTTTGATCTTAATTGCAAGGAGCAATCATGGCGAAACATACGGTAATCACCATGCCGGGAGACGGCATTGGCAATCAGGTTTTACCGGAATCATTACGGGTTTTAAAAGCAGTCGGCTTCGACGCCGAATACATCCACGCTGATATCGGCTGGGACTGCTGGTGCAACAGCGGCAATGCTCTGCCTGACCGCACCATCGAGTTGCTGACCAAACACAAGCTCGGCCTTTTCGGCGCGATCACTTCGAAGCCAAACAAAGCCGCGCAGGCGGAACTGAAGCCCGAATTGCAGGGTAAGGGCTACGTCTATTACTCGCCGATCGTGACCATGCGGCAAAAGTTCAACCTGGATATCTGCATGCGGCCGTGCGTAGGATTCACCGGCAATCCGCTGAACTACATTCGCAAGAAGACAGGTGGGGGCTTCGACGAACCGTTGATCGACACAACTGTGTTTCGCCAGGGCACTGAGGGCATGTATGCCGGAGTCGAGTGGACGAATCCGCCGGAGAACGTGCGCGCCGCATTGAACAGCCATCCCCGGTTCAAGGCTTTCGCCAATGTGCCGGGGCCGGACCTGGCGGTCAGTTGCCGCATCATCACCCGCGACGCGGCAAAGCGCATTTGCGTGGCGGCCTTCGAATATGCGAAGAAACGCGCATTCAAGGGCGTAACCATCTGCGAGAAGCCGAACGTGGTGCGCGAAACATCCGGCATGATGGAAGAAGTCGCGAAGGAAATAGCGAAGAATTATCCGGGGATTGCGCTTTGGTCGACCAACATCGATGCGCAGCTGATGTGGCTGAGCAAGAATCCGGAAGAATACAACGTGATCGTCTCGTCGAACCTGTTTGGGGACATACTTTCCGACGCGTTCGCCGGACTGGTGGGTGGGTTGGGCTTTGCGGCCTCGGGCAACATTGGCGATGAGGTCGCGGTATTCGAGCCCACACACGGGTCGGCGCCGAAGTATGCGGAGCTTGATCCGCCGATCGTGAATCCGATTGCGATGATCCTGTCGGCGGCGATGATGCTGGATCGCGTGAATGAAGGGCAGAGAGCGGATCGCATTCGGAAGGCCATTGCCGGCGTGGTGCGCGAAGGCAAAGTCCGCACCTACGATATGATGCGGATTCCGGGCGGAGCCAAGTCCATTAGTCAGGGCGCCGCTTCGACGGTGCAGATGACCGACGCGATTCTGGAGAAACTCGGATAGTTCTGGCGGAACTAAATGCGCGGAGACACGAAGAAGAAAAAACAGTGTCTGTGTTTCGGCGGCCCGGTAGTGAAGTAGCGCATAGTAGTAAAGCGCTTGAGGCGAAGGTGCTATGAATAGCGTCGAGGCGAGCCCATCGCGTTCCGCGG
Source organism: uncultured Acidobacteriaceae bacterium (assembly GCA_963791085.1). Lineage (GTDB taxonomy): Bacteria > Acidobacteriota > Terriglobia > Terriglobales > Acidobacteriaceae > Acidiflorens. The sequence continues at coordinate 459,099 of CAWBQG010000003.1, forward strand.
AAGCGGGCCATTGGGGTACGGAAATTCGCTCGGATTTGCACGTGGCCTTCGAGGCGCGTGATCTGGGCGGCGTCGAGATCTCATTGCAATCGCGAGTTGCGCCGTATTATGGCGGCGCGATTCTGGAGCAGGCGCGGGCAGTGCTGGCAGAGCTTGGAGTGAAGCACGCCCGGGTTGCGATTCACGATGAAGGCGCGTTGCCTTTCACCATCGGGGCGCGCATTGAAGCAGCGGCGCGGCGGGCCGGGGCGGGGCAAGGTAAACGCTGGCTCCCGGAGCAGCATCCGCTGCCCTCGCCTTCGCCAAAGGAACGGCTGCGGCGCTCGCGACTTTATCTCCCAGGTTCCGAACCGAAGTATTTCATCAATGCCGCCCTGCATGCTCCCGATGCGGTCATTCTCGATCTGGAGGACTCCGTGCACCGGGGCGAGAAGGATGCGGCGCGCATTCTGGTACGCAACGCGCTGCGGGCGGTCGATTTCGGCGCATGCGAGCGCATGGTGCGGATCAATCAACTGCCGCTTGGCCTGGAAGACCTGGCAGAAATCGTGGGACAAAGCCCGGATCTGATCTTGATTCCGAAAGTGGAGCGACCGGAGCAGGTGGCGGAGGTGGATCGGATGATCCGCGAGATAAAAACACGGGACGGAATCACCCGGCCGGTGTGGATCATGCCAATTCTGGAATCGGCGATGGGCATTGAGAACGCCGCAGCGATTGCGACTGCGAGCGAGAGTGTGGCCGCGCTGACGATCGGACTCGAGGACTACACGGCCGATCTGGGCGTGGCGAAGACCGCGGAAGGGCGCGAGTCGCAGTTCGCGCGGTTTCGCGTGGTGAACGCGGCGCGGGCCGCGGGCGTGCAGGCGATCGATTCCGTTTACGGCGACGTCGGCGATATGGATGGACTGCGGAGGTGGGGTGAAGCCTCGCGCGCCATGGGATTTGAAGGAATGGGTTGCATTCATCCCGGACAGATCCGGGTAATCCACGAAGCGTTTCAACCGACGGCGGCCGAGATCGCGAAAGCGCAGCGGATTGTTGCCGCATTTGAAGAGGCACAGAGCAAGGGCCTGGGAGTCGTAAGCCTGGGCTCGAAGATGATTGATCCGCCGGTGGTGAACCGGGCGCTGAAGCTCGTGGAGCGGGCGAAGGCTATGGGAGCGATTTCGTGACCGAACGCGTGGAACTCGCGCAAAATGCATTGGGCCGGACGGTGCCGACGACGGTGAACGGCAAGCCGCAGATCCCTTTTCTGGGCGTTGGAAAATCTCAGCCGCGCGGGCGGAAAGCGGCGCCTGCGATCAGTTCAAATAAAGACTACCCAGACACCGGCGACAAGCGTGTACCCGATCTGGAGACGGCGCTGCGCAAGTGCGGGCTGCGGGACGGCATGGTGATCTCGAATCATCATCATCTTCGCGACGGCGACAAGGTCGCAATGATGGCGCTGGAAGCGGCGGCCAGGCTCAACGTCAAGGATCTGATGTGGTTCCCGAGTGCGTCGTTTCCTTCACAGCAAGGTGCGATCGAGTTGATGGAAAAAGGAGTCATCCATCGCATCGAAGGCTCGATGAACGGTCCACTGGGCGACTATTGCACACAGGGAAAGATGCGCGGCATGGGCGTACTGCGTTCGCACGGCGGGCGTTATCAGGCGATTCAGGATGGAGAAGTCCACGTCGACATCGCGGTGATTGCCGCGCCGACCGCCGATTTCTTTGGCAACGCGGATGGATCGCATGGCAAGTCGGCTTGTGGGTCCCTGGGGTTTGCGCTGGCCGATTCGATGTATGCCGATCGCGTAATCGTGGTGACCGACAACCTGGTGCCGTTTCCCTGCGTGCCGTGGCAGATTCAGGGCAATTACGTGGATTATGTCGTGCAGGTTGATTCCATCGGCGATCCGGCGAAAATTGTTTCCGGCACAACACAGATTACGCGGTCGCCCGACCGCCTCCGAATTGCCGAACTGGTGGCGAGGTTTCTGCGCGAAGCCGGAATCATGAAGAATGGCTTTTCCTTCCAGGCCGGAGCCGGCGGAATCGCTCTGGCTTTCGTGCAGTATCTGAAGGGGATGATGAAGGAGGACGGGGTCAAGGCGCGCTTTGTCCGCGGAGGCTCAACGAAGTTTCTGGTGGAGATGCTGCAGGAAGGTCTGACCGACTACATCCTCGACGGGCAGACGTTCGATCTGGATGGCGTGAAGTCGATGGCGAATGATCCGCGGCACGTGGCGACTTCGCCGTTTACTTCGTACAACTATCACGGGAAGGGAAACTTCGCCTCGCTTGTGGATGCCGTTGTGCTGGGCGCGACCGAGGTGGATGTGAACTTCAACGCCAACGTCGTCACGCACTCCGACGGTCGCCTGCTGCACGGTATTGGCGGATGGCAAAACTGCCTGTTCTCGGGCTGCTCGATTCTGGCGCTGCCGTCGTTTCGCGACCGGATTCCGGTGATTGTTGATGAGGTGACGACGATGACGGGGCCGGGCGAGATGATTGACGTGATCGTGACCGAACGCGGGATTGCGATCAATCCACGGCGTACCGATCTTCTACACGCCGTGATGGGATCGAAGCTGCCGATTCGCCCAATTCAGGACATCAAGGCGGAAGTCGAAAAAATTTGCGGCGGCAAACCGGCGCGGCCGAAACTCGGCGATCGTCCATGCGCGGTCGTGAAGTGGGTCGACGGGACCCTGCTCGATACGGTCTGGCAGGCTGGGTGACGCTTCCGGTCGAAGAGCGAGAGCGCAGTCGTAAGGATTGAGACTGTCATTCGATGGCACGATTGCGGGCAGACCGGTATCCTGATCTGCCCGATTTTATTTGCGGAGGCGCGAGTGCGTGGGTTGGAAGCGAAACGAGTTCTGATCACAGGCGGCGCCAGCGGCATTGGCGCGGCTACCGCAGCGCGATTTCTGGATGAAGGCTCGGTGGTGTGCGTGCTCGATCGCGATGCCGACGGACGGCGCAAGATCATGCACGAGTTGCCGGATCTGGCCGGAGCACTCGACGCCGACGTCAGCGTTCTGCAACAGGTGCAGGCCGCTTTTGCCGAAGCGATCAAGCTGATGGGCGGCGTCGATGTGCTCATCAATAACGCCGGCATCAGCATCCGTCACAATTTCCTCGACATTACGCCCGAAGACTGGGACAAGGTGATCGCCGTGAACCTGACCGGCGTCTTCTACGTCGCGCAGACGGCTGCGCGGCACATGATGGAGCGCGGCAGCGGAGTGATTCTGCAGACAGCTTCAACTAACGGCATCATGGGGTATCCGTTTTACGTCGATTACAACGCAACCAAGGCCGGAGTGATCGAATTGACCAAGTCCATGGCGTTGGAACTTGCGCCGAAAGTGCGCGTCTGCGCGGTGGCTCCCGGATACGTGCTGACCCCGATGCAGCGCGCCGAATACACCGACGCAATGCTTGAAGAGGTCAACGGCAAAATTCCGCTTCGGCGCCACGCCCAGCCCGAGGAAATCGCGGCGTTGTTTGCCTTTCTCGCTTCGGACGAGGCGCAGTACATTACCGGCCAGGTTTACACGTGCGACGGCGGAGAAATCGCCGGAGGGCTTGCCAGTCGCTAGATCGTCCTGGGAGGATCATGCAGCTTGATGGCAAAATGGCGCTGATTACGGGCGGAGCGTCCGGCATAGGACGCGCCACGGCGCTGTTGTTTGCGCGCGAAGGCGCAGCCGTTGCGATTGGCGATGTAAACCACGATGCGGGCAACCAGGTGGCCGATGAGATTGCGCGGGCCGGCGGGCGCGCGTTTTTCGAGACCGCCGACGTGACGAGCGCGGCGGATTGCCGGCGGTTGGTCGTGCGGACGATGCTCGAATTCGGCCGGATCGACGTGCTGTTCAACAACGCCGGCATCATCCGTCGCGCCACTGTCATGGGCCTGAGCGAAGACGATTGGGATCGCGTGATGGCCGTCAATGTCAAATCGATCTACCTGCTGTCGCGCGAAGTGATTCCGCACATGGAAAAGCAGGGAGCGGGTTCGATCATCAATACGTCTTCAGGCTGGGGGCTGGCAGGAGGCGCGAAGGCTGCCGTTTATTGTGCTTCCAAGGGCGCGGTCGTGCTGTTGACGAAAGCGATGGCGATTGATCACGGCCCCCGGATTCGTGTGAATTGCATTTGCCCCGGCGACACGGATACCCGCATGCTGCGCGCGGAAGCCGCCCAACTGGGAGAGGACGCCGGCCGCTTTCTGGCCGATGCGGCCAAACGTCCGCTGGGCCGCGTAGGCACTCCGGAGGAAATTGCGCAGGCTGTGCTTTACCTGGCGAGCGATGCATCGTCGTTTGTGACGGGCACGACGCTGGTTGTCGATGGCGGCGGATTGGCGGGATCGGGTTGAGATGGAGAAAGCGGTGGCAAGTTCATTGACGAAAGGCCGGACAAAATCGCGTGAGTGGTACCAGCGTGCACAGGGTTCGCTGATTGAGGGCGTGAATTCGCCGTCGCGCGGAGCGGCCGTGTATGCTCCGGGTCCAGTAGTGCTCGAGCGTGGCCGTGGTTCGCACGTCTGGGACCTCGACGGCAACGAGTACGTGGATTTCATGATGTCGTTCGGCGCGCTGATTCAAGGTCACGCGCATCCGAAGATTGTCGAAGTCGTATCGCAGACCATTGCGGAAGGCTCGCACTTTGCCGCGGCGACTCCGGCAGAACTCGACGCGGCGGAACGGTTTTGCCGCATGGTGCCGAGCGCGGAGGTCGTACGCTTCACCAACAGTGGCAGCGAGGCCACCATGCTGGCGTTGAGACTCGCGCGCGCACACACCGGCCGCACCAGGTTCCTCAAATTTGAGGGCCACTATCACGGCTGGTACGACCCCTACTGCTTAAACGGCCATAGCCATCCGGCCGAGCAACTCGGCTCCAGAGAGAATCCAACTCGCTTCCCGGATTCCGCCGGAATTCCCGACTCCGTTTTCGACGACGTAGTTCTTGCCCCCTGGAACGACATCGACACGCTCGAAGCCATCCTGCGCCGGCACGGACGCGAGCTTGCGGCGATCATCACCGAGCCGATCATGGCCAACATGGGCTGCATTCCGCCGCGCGAGGGGTATCTCGAAAAGGTGTGCGATCTCGCCCGTTACTACGGCGCGCTTTTCATTTTCGACGAAGTCGTCACCGGCTTTCGCTATGGGCCCGGCGGATGTCAGCAGCGCTTCGGTTTGAAGCCCGATCTGAGCACGTTCGGCAAGGCGCTGGGTGCGGGGTTCCCGGTCGGCGCAGTGGCCGGGCCGCGCGCAATTCTCGACCGCATGCGCTGGGGCAGCGAAGGCATGGTGCTGCACTATGGAACCTTCAACGGCCATCGGCTGACGATGCGGGTGATCGCGGCGAACCTGGATCTGCTGGCAGCCAATGACGGCGCAGTTTACAAGCAGATTTATGCGATCGGGGACGCTGCGATCCAAGGCCTGCGCGACATTTTTCAGCGAAGAAGAATTGCCGCGCTCGTGCAGGGTTTCGGTCCGATGTTCCAGATCTACTTTACTGATCGAGAGGCCATTCACGATTATCGCGACTATTGCCGCTACGCCGACACGGCCAGGTACTCGCGCTTTGTCCACGGCCTGCTCGATTGCGGAATTTATATGACGCCCTCGAACGGCCTGCACTGGATCATTTCGACTGCCCACACGATGAACGATGTGGAAGTCTTGCTGCTGGCCGCCGATGGAGTCTGCGCGGAGCTGACGTGAACATCGTCTTCTTAGGCGGAGGGCGCATCACATCGGCGATGCTGGCCGGCTTGCAGCTTGCGAGGACAAATCATCGGCTGGTCGTTCATGATCGCAATCGCAAAAAACTGGATGATTTGAAAAAACGCTATTCCGTTGCGGTGGAGTTCGATCTGAAGCGCGCGGTCGCGGCCGCCGATCTGCTCGTGCTCGCCGTGCGTCCCGGCTCAGTGAATGAACTTCTGCGCGCGATCGGGAAAGTAAATCGCCCGCTGCTCGCGGTGAGTCTGGCGGCCGGCGTTCCGTTGCGGGCATTGAGCACGGCCCTTGGTGTTCCCGTGCGCTGGGCTCGCGCCATGCCAAGTCCGGTTTGCCGCAGCGGGCGAGGCCTTACAGGTGTAACTTTCCCGCGAACGCTGCCCGGGAAAGATCGCCGGCGCGTCCGCGACGTTTTCGCGAGTTTCGGCGCGGTCGTCGAGATACCGGAAAGCAAGTTCGACGCCTTCACAGTTACCTACTCATGCAGCCATGGTTATCATGCCCTGGCCGCCCTCGCGAGCGCCGCGCAGAAAGCCGGTCTTGATCGAAAGACGGCGCTTCTGGCTAGCGCGCATGCGCTGGCGGACGGCATCGTGGCCTGGCGTGAGGGGAAGCAGTCGCTCGAGGCTCTCCTTGAGGAAGCGGCCACTCCCGGCGGAATCGCCGCCACCAGCGTCGCCGCCATGGATGCCGCCGGTTACCAGCACGCCGTTAGCAAAGGTGTGACCGCTGGGGTTCGCAAAGCCCGCGCCAGCGCCCGCCGATGATTTGGAGACCGTACTGAGACCGCATGGGTGCTGGGGTATCATGGACCGATATGGCGACACCGACGCCTGATGAGGAACCCGCGCGCCTCGCGGCCGTCTACTCCGCAATGAGCGACGAAGAACTCGCGAGAATTGCAGGGAGCGGGGATGAACTGAGCATGGCTGCTCAGGAAGCACTCTTATCTGAGGCCGCAAAGCGCCGCCTTACGTTGAGAATCGAGCCGCCCCGCGGCGAAGATGTCATCGAGTTCAACGAAACCGTCACGCTGCGCAAATTCCGCGATCTTCCAGAGGCTCTGCTGGCCAAGGGTAGTCTCGAGTCCGCCGGGATTCAGGCGTATCTCATCGATGACAACATGATCCGTATGGATTGGTTTATTTCCAATCTTCTCGGCGGAATCAAGCTGAAAGTTCACCCGGAAGACGCCGAGGCAGCGAACGAAATTCTCAACCAGCCCATCCCCGAAACGCTCGATGTTGAAGGTGTCGGTCTATGCGAGCAGCCAATGTGTCCCCGCTGCCAGTCGCTCGATATCACGTACATGCTGTACAACCGGAAATGGACCTGCCAAGCCTGCGGCAATGAGTGGGAGGAAGAGAACGCAGCCTCGCCCGGTGGCGAAACCAGCACGAGGTCGTAGCGGAGTCCCGGGACCGGGCGGTTATAATCGGCGGGAATGCGGCGCTTTTTTCGGATCCTGCTGTTGACGCTCGTCCTGATGACGTTGGCGATGATTTCGGCGCTGACGGCGATGCAGTTTGCCATCCACGGGCGCGAAGTTGCCATCCCCAAACTGGTTGGCATGGCCCCGCTTGAAGCGGAGCGGGCGGCGAGCGCATCCGGGTTACAACTCGCGGTCGAGCGCCAGTTCTACAGCGCGGATATTCCCGAAGGAAGAATTATGACCCAGATGCCGCCGCCGGGTGCGAAGGTGCGGCGCGGCTGGACGGTCCGCGTGGCGCAGAGCCTCGGTCCGCAACGCATTGCCATCCCCGATGTAACCAGCGGAAGCCAGCGTGCTGCGGAGCTGAACATACGGCGCCGCGGTCTGGCGGTGGGGTTCGTGGCGCAAGTGACGCTGCCGGACGTGCCGCCGGACCAGGTTGCATCGCAGAGTCCGCCCGCCAATGCCAGCGGCGTTTCAGCACCGAAGATCGATTTGTTGGTGAGCCTTGGCGCCGAACCAGCTGCCTACGTGATGCCAAACCTTACTGGCCAGCCGCTCGGGAGCGCGACGCTCGCGTTGCAGGATGCCGGCATGCGGATCGGGAAAGTCAGCATGGCCAAGGCAGCGTTGCCCGGTGAACCACTGCCCGCGGCCAATGTGGTTTCCGAGCCCAATGCCGCCAGCATGATCGTGGCGCAAAGCCCGGTTCCGGGACAGAAAATCGTGCCCGGAAGCACGGTGAATTTCGAGGTGCGCTAAGCGGGCCATAAGCGCGGCATACTCCCAGACAGCGCCTTGCGTCTTTCGACCTCCGCTGCTATTTCCGCCCAATGATGGCGGCGAAAAAGCCGTCGCAGGCATGGATTCCGGGAATCGTGCGCAGGTACGGCCCGTCGAGCAATGTCTCGATTCCGCCGATGCACAGTTCACCCTGCTGCTGGAGCCGCTCGAGTTCTGCCCGGCAATCAATAATCGAGAAATCTGAAGCTCCATCGAGAACCGCCTCGATGACGGCCTCATTTTCTTCACGCTCCATCGAGCAGGTTGAGTAAACGAGCCGCCCTCCCACAGACAGCTGCGCAAGCGCAGACTTCAAAATTGCAGTCTGTCGCGTATGCAGATCATCGAGATCCCCGGCTGTGAGCCGCCACTTGATCTCCGGATTGCGCGCCAGCGTGCCAGTGCCGGAACAAGGAACGTCCGCGAGGACGCGATCGAAAGGAAGCGAAAACGGCAACTGCCGCGCGTCCGCCGCGACGGCGCGAAGGTTGGGCAGGTCGCTGAGTTCGCGCAACAGCCGGGCGCGATGAGGATGCAACTCGGAAGCAATGACCACAGCGGCCGGATTGCGCCGGGCGAGCAGCGCCGTTTTGCCTCCCGGGGCGGCGCAGCAATCAAGGATTTTTTCTCCCCGGCCGACGAGCAAAGCGACCAGTTGCGAACCCTCGTCCTGAATGGCGACCCGGCCTTGCCGGCGGGCGCGTGTTCGCGGCAGGTTGCCGGAAAGAACAGTCCGTGCAGCGGAGAGCAGACGCCCCGGCCCAAATTTGACGCCCTCCGATACAAGCTCGTCCAGGCATTCGTTGCCATCAATATGAACCGTCGCCGACGGCGGATGCTGATCGTGCATGCAGATCTGTCGTGAGGTCGCGATCCCATAACGCTCAACCCATCGAGCCACCAGCCATTCCGGATGAGCGGAATTTCGAGCGAGTGCGAGCGCGTCGGCAGATTCTTCGATTTCAGCGAACGCGTTGGCGGCGGCCGTTTCTGCGGGCTCCGCTTCGGCGGCTACCTTTCGCAAAATCGCATTCACGAACGATGCCGCCGAACGCTTGCGCGCCGCCTTGACGAGTTCGACACTTTCGAAAATGGCTGCCCGTGCCGGCACCCTCGACAGGAATCGCAGTTGATAAACACCCAGCCGCAGCGCCGCCAGGACCTCTTCGTCGAGCCGCTCCAGCTTTTGCGATGACGCCGTAGCCAATTGCCGATCGAGCCATGATCGCCAACGGAGAACGCCCATTACCAATTCGGTTGCCAGCCCGTGATCGGCAGGGGAAAGTTCAGCGAAGCGTGCCGAATGGAGGAGTTCACCGGCGTAGGACTGTTCGCGCTCCGTCCTCAGCAGAATTGCAAACGCCGCGGCGCGAGCGGGGGAAACGGCCATCGTGGGTATTGTCCCATGGGGATGCTTGCGGGGCCACGCTCACGGGATTATTCTCCAAGCCTGTCGCCGGTCTTCAGGCGGTAGCCGTTGAGGAACTCTTGCGCCGTCATGTGCCGCTTGCCTTCCATTTGGACCTCGATCAGATCGAGCGCCGTGCCCTGCCCGCAGCCGGCCAGAAGGCGCGTTCCTTCCACTGAAATTGTGCCGGGCGCGAAGGCGGCCAGGATCTGCGCCGGTTGAGCCCGGTGCACTTGCAGCGTCTTCGTCTTAAACGTCGTAAACGCTCCTGGCCACGGGCGGAAGCCGCGCAGGCGATTCGATAATTCCTGCGCCGTGCGCGCGAAGTCCATGCGGCCGTCTTCTTTCTTCAGGATCGGCGCGAGCGTGGCTCGAGAATGATCCTGTGGGACCGGATGCACTCGGCCGCTTTCGAGTCCACGCAGCGTCTCCATCATCAGTTCAGCGCCAATCGAAGCGAGCTCTGGCCCCAGTGTTTCCGCCGTGTCGTCAAGCGCAATCGGGAGTTCGCGCTGCATGAGAATGTCTCCCGTGTCGAGCCCAGCATCAATCCGCATGGTAGTGACGCCGGTGACAGTTTCACCGCAGGCAATCGACCATTGGATAGGCGCGGCCCCGCGATACTTGGGCAGCAAAGAAGCATGCAGGTTCAAGTTGCCGAGCCGCGGCAGATCGATCATCCACTGAGGAATGATGCGCCCATAGCCGACGACGATGATGGCGTCGGGATGTATGGCCGCAAGATGAGCGCGAAATTCGTCGTTATTCTTAATGGCGGACGGCTGCACGACCGGAATGGCGAGGCGCACGGCCGCTTCTTTCACAGGAGACGCGACCAACTCCATGCCGCGCCCGCGCGGCCGGTCCGGCTGCGTCACGGCCAGAGGCACGGAGTGCCCGGCAGCGGCCAGCTTTTCCAGGGTCGGGACCGCGAAACGAGGTGTGCCACAGAAAACCAGAATCATAACCGGTTCTCAATTCGCAGTTCCCGGAACCGGCTTGCGGACGTTTCCGCTGCCGCACCGAATTCCTCGGGCGTTATCATCCGGAGTGCATCCAGAGCATCTCGCACCTCCGGCTCTGCAACTGAGAACTGACAACTGGGAACGGACAACTGTTTTCCTACCACTCTCCCGCCCTCACCATCTTCTTGATCTTGCGCTTGATCAAGTCGCGCTTCAGCGCGCTGATGTGCGATATATACAACTTGCCATTCAGGTGATCTGTCTCATGCAGGAACGCGCGCGCCAGCAGGTCTTCGCCGGTGTGTTCAAAAGTTTTCCCATTCAAATCCTGCGCACGTACGGTTACAACCCTAGCGCGCGACACGTCTTCGCGGAACTCCGGGATGCTGAGACAGCCCTCACTGCCGCGCTGGCGGCCTTCTTTATTGACGATCTCGGGGTTGATCAGCACCAGCTTTTCGTCGGGCTTTTCTTTAAAAGTGACATCCACGACGGCGATACGCTTCGAAATGCCAATCTGCGGCGCCGCCAGGCCTACACCACGCGCTGCGTACATGGACTCGAACATGTCCGCGATGAGGGTTCTGAGGTCGTCGTCAAACTGCGTGACCGTTGCCGCCGATTTTTCCAGAACCGGATCGCCGAACTTCACAATTGGATAGATCATCTTTGCGTCAGTAGCTCTTCAGTTGATCCAGATAACCCTGGAAATTTCGTTTGGTTTCGCGCAGTGAGTCGCCGCCAAATTTTTCGAGCGCACAGCGCGCCAGCGTGAGCGCAACCATGGACTCCCCGGCAACGCCGGCGGCGGGCACTACGCACACGTCTGAGCGTTCGTAAGCCGCCTTGACCGGCTCGCGTGTGGCAAAATCCACCGACTGTAAAGGACGCCGGAGCGTGGAAATCGGCTTCAAATACCCCCGCACGCGAATCTCCTGCCCATTTGAAACGCCGCCCTCAATGCCTCCGGCGTTGTTGCGCGTTCGGGTGAATCCGGCGAATGCGGCTTCGCGTTGATAGCCGATTTCATCGTGCACGGCCGAACCGGGCGAGTGCGCAGCCTGAATTCCGCTTCCGATCTCGACCGCTTTCACAGCCTGCAGCGACATCACAGCCGCCGCCAGCAACCCGTCGAGCCTCCCATCCCACTGCGCGTAACTCCCAAGGCCGGGCGGAACACCGCGCGCCACAACCTCAAACACTCCCCCGACCGAATCGCCCGTGCGCAGAACTTTGTCAACTTCTTCCTTCATGCGCTGCTCGGCTTCCGGATCGGCGCAGGAAAGCAGTACCTCGTCCTTGCACGCAAGCGGTTCGATTTGCTCCCACGCGACCTCGCGATCTGCGGTCGAAACCGAGCCGACCGCAATCACATGGCTCAATACCTCAACGCCCATTTCGCGCAACAGAAGCTTGGCCAGCGCGCCGATGGCGACACGTGCCGCCGACTCGCGCGCCGAGGCGCGTTCCAGCACGTAACGTGCCTCCGCGAAATCGTACTTCAAGGCTCCCGCCAGATCGGCGTGTCCCGGACGCGGCGACGCGACACGCTTGTGTTTCTCCGGGTCGCCCGCTTCGACGGGCAAAGATTCCTGCCAATTCCGCCAGTCGCGATTTTCGAGAAGTACGGCGATCGGAGAACCGATCGTCTTGCCGTGATGCACGCCGGAAAGGAAGTGGGCCCTGTCGGTTTCGATCTTCATGCGCCCACCGCGGCCATAGCCTTGCTGGCGCCGCCAGAGTTCCCGATCCACGAATGCCTGATCGACGGCCAGCCCGGCGGGAAGCCCGGAAAGAAATGCCACCAGGGCCTCGCCGTGCGACTCTCCGGCAGTGAAATAGCGCAGCATGTGAAACAGGCATTGTAAATGAAGAAGGAATGAAGAAGAAAAGTTCGGTTTCTTATCGATTTTGTGCGGAATGCCGGGAAGGAACCGGTACAATAAAACGCAGGCTGTACTGGAATCCCTGGAGTTGAGGGTTCGTTTTTCGCCGCGCACTTCGTCAAAATGAGACGCGAGGTATTTCTGTGGTGCTGACCACAACGACCGGATCGTTTTATCCCGAAAACGGAGACCGCATACGCTGCCTGATCGCTGACGATCACGAGCTTGTGCGTTACGGCGTGCGGCGTCTGCTCGAAGATGCTCCCGATTTTGTGGTAGTAGCGGAGGCCGGCGACGCGACCGAAGCGCTGAAGTTGGCCTTGGAGCACCGTCCCGACCTGGTGCTGCTCGATATCGGCATGCCTGGCATGTCGTCGTTTGACGCCTGCAAGCTTATTGAGGAACACTGCCCCGATTCGCGCGTTGTCTATCTGACGATGCACGAGGACAAGGAGTACGTGCAGCAGGCGTTGCGCTCGGGCGCCAGCGGCTATCTGCTGAAACATACTCCCACGCCGATCTTGTTGCGGGCCCTGCGGGAAGTGCACCGCGGAGAACGCTCCTGGAGCCCACAGATCCTTCAGAAATTAAAGGCCGACGCAAACGGACGGGGCAGCATTATGCAGGTGCCCATGCGGAGAAGCAATCTGACCGTGCGGGAGCGGGAAGTGATGAAGTTGCTCGCCGAGGGCCAGACCGTGCGGCAGGCAGCTTCCGCGCTCGGAGTCAGTGTCAAGACCGTCGAGGCGCACAAGTTCAACTTGATGCGCAAACTCGACATCCACAACAAAGCCCAACTGGTAACGGTCGCGATCCAGAAGAAGATTGTTCCTCTGCCAATTTCGACCTAGCGCCCGCAACGCCCACCGTCGGATTACTCGACTGCCAGTGCGGCAAGCGAAGCCAGGTCGGGTACTTCAAGATCGGGACGCCCCTCCGAGGCCCGTACCGCGCCAATCCCCGGCCGCGCGGATTTCCGGTTTACCCACACTGTAGCGACGCCCAGTGACCGCGCCGGAACCACGTCGTGATAGATGCTCTGGCCAACGTGCAGCAGGTGCTCTCGAGGAATGCGGAGCGCCTGCAAGGCCAGCTCAAAATTGCGATGCGAGGGTTTGTAGCTCTGCGCCTGCTCGGCCGTGATGACGGCATCGAACTCAGCGTCCAGCAGTGTGCGCGTCCGGGCAAACAGATCGTCGTCAATGTTGGAGATTACGGCCAGCTTGTAGCGCTTGCGAAGCCGCTTGAGCGCGGCGACGGTGTCGCCAAAAGGAGGCCACGCCGGCACGGACTGATCTAACGAGCTGATTTCGGGTGGCGAAGGCTGAAATCCCAGCCGCTTGCCGAATGCCAACACCACCGATTGCAGCACTTCGCGGTAACTCCGGTACGGGCCGCTTTCCGCGTCGGCCTCAAATTCCGCGTAGAGTTCGAGAATGGCTCCATCGGGGAGACTGCAGTTGTGCCGCGCCAGGAGATCGCGCAACACCGGAAGCATCCCCGCTTCCCAGTCGATCAGGGTTCCATAACAATCAAAGCTGAGCGTGGTGAAGGGAGAAAAATCCATGGCACATCGAGACGAACGGATGCGTTAGACAGCGTCGTCAGTCCAGGTCTTCAAGCGCCGAGATATCTTGCCGACGATATCGACCGACGACTAACGACGAAAAACCGGTAGAGACGCATCCCGGAGCGCGTGCCTCTACCGCATCAATCCAGTCAGACTATTGCTCCGCTGCTAGTTGCAGCGGAGCTTTGAGCTTAAAGCTTAGGGCAGCCTCGGCAGGAAGAACGATATCCTTCGTGCCCGTGTAAGCGGCTCCGGCTCCGCCAGCGCCTCCGCCCGCGAGCAAACCAATCGCGGCGCCCTTGCCGCCGCCGGCAATGCCGCCAATAATGCCGCCCAGCGCGGCCCCGCCACCGGCCATCACGGCACTCCGCTTGCCTTTGCCCTTTTCCTGGCGTTCAACGGCCGTGGTGTCAATCTTCTGTTCCGCGCCATTGACCTTGACTGAGGTCAGCCGGACCTCGAGGAGCGCGCCGCCCTTTAATTTGCCCAGCGGCTGCGCATTGACCACAGTGCCTTTGGCCGTTGCGCCGGCAGGAATCACGGTATTTCCATCGACCGTAACCGCGTCCGCCAGTGTGGCTGTAAAGGAATCGCCCGCAGAACTGATTTTCGAACCGATCGCTTGGCCGAGCCTGACGGTCAGCGTTGTGCCGGCGGGCACGACGACCGGCGGCGGCGGTGCGGGGGCGGGCGCGGGTGCCGGAGCGGCCGCGGGTGCCGGCGCCGGCGCTGCCTGTTGCTGCCCGCCGGTGGCGGGAGATGCCATCGAATTGCCTCCAGCCGCATTCGATGTAGCGGAGTTTTGTGCGGATGAATTCGCGGCCGTATCTGCCGGCTTGCTCGAGCAGGCCACGAGCACGAGCAGTAAGACAGCCGTAAGTGCGTAGATGAAACGCGTACGCATGATCTTCTCCTTCGAAAGGAATTTTCCTGAGGGAAAAACTTTATAAGAAGTTAGCCCCGCGTGCAAATACAGCGGAGCAAGCATGGCGCCCACTTGTTACAAGGCTACGCTTTCTGCTCGCTGAAAAGATCCAGAACGGGGCCGGGCGGGTTCGGTTTCCCCGGCTCAGCCGGAGCAGATGGCTCATCAACTTTCTCATCCGCGCCGGTTTTCGCGTCGTCCTGCTTCTCGCCCTGCATGAATTTCCGCGAGTTGAGAAGCGGACGCCCCAGCGACGGGTTGTACGTGGTCCATGGTCCCTCCGTCTCGCTTTCGCGCGCATAGTGCGCGCGCATCGCCTCCATCTTTGAATCGAGGTCGTCCAGGTAATGCAGCATGAGCGCTTCGGGAAACATCGGCAGCTTGGGCGATCCGAAATCGTACTGCCCATGGTGGCTGATGATCAGGTGCTCAAGCAGCGTCTTCAGCTCCGCCGGAAACTCAGGGAGTTTTGCCAGCTTTTCCTGCAGCATCTCGAGTTCGATGATCATGTGCCCGAGCAACTGGCCACGCGTCGTGTACGAGAAAGACCGGTTATAGGTCAGTTCCTGAATTTTTCCGATGTCGTGAAGAAAGGCCCCCGTCAGCAGCAGATCGCGATTGATCTGCGGATAGTTTCCGCTCATGAGGTCGCAGGTGCGAAAAAGCGAAACCACATGATCGAGCAGTCCGCCAATATAGGCATGGTGCAGCGACTTAGCGGCGGGAGCGTTGCGGTAGCGCTCCGCAATCTCCGGATCCGCCATAAAAGCCTCGACCAGCGCCTTCAGGTGCGGGTTCTGAAAGGTAGCCACAAAGCCCGCCAGCGTTTGCCAGAGTTCCCCGATGTCCTTGGTGGTTTTCGGAAGATAGTCGGCGTAGTCGATCTCCGCGTCTTCCATGCGCCGCAGTTTGTGAATAGTGAGCTGAAACCGGTTCTTATATTTGTTGATGAGGCCTTTGATTTTGAGAAAGTCGTCTTGCTCGAAGGAGTCGAGGAATTCCTCGACGTTGTCCCACATCTTCGCTTCGAGGTGGCCGGTACGGTCGGCCAAAGTCAGTGCCAGGTAAGGCTCGCCATTTTTCTTCGGCTTTACCTGTTTGGACGCTACCACGAAGCTCGAGGTGATGACCTTGTTTTCGTGGAGATGACAATCGCTGATAAAGAACTCTTTCATGAGCCTCCGCAAATCGGTGCGCTGGGCGGGCGGCAGCCCGGCTCCAGATTTGACGCCATGGCTTGCCCGGACTAAAAGACCCCGAGCTTTTTCTTCTTTTTCAGGCTCTTCGACGCGACCTCTTTGGCCGTCGTTTCGACTGGTTTGGTTTGCTTTGCGCTCGCTCCAGAGTCGATGTAGCCCGACTTTACGTCGATGAACGCTTGTTCCCGGAGCGTGGTCAGATAAGCGCGCAGCGCGGGCTGTAGCCTCTGCATATACAACGCGTCCTGGATGCGGGGTTCCACTTCCTTCAGCGTCGGAATGCCCGCGGTCTGGTGCTCGGTCACCTGTAGGATCACGTAGCCTTGTTTGGTGCGGGTCACGTCCGTTACATCTCCGGCCTTCAGCGCGAAAACTTTGTCTTCCAATTCCTTCGCCAGTGTTCCCCGATTGAAGTAGTTCAAGTCGCCGCCGTCCTTGGCCGACGGGCCGTCAGAGTTCTTCTTTGCCAAATCCGCAAAAACGGCCCCTTTGTGTAACTGCTCGAGCAGGTCCTGAGCCTTGGCTTGGGCCGCGGCCAAAGCCGCCTCGTTCTCCGCTTCCGTCGGCGGTTCCGGTTTTTCGTCAAAACCGGCGGGCTTGCTCGGCGGCTTGGGGGCAATGAGGATTTCGCTCAACCTTACCGCCTCGGGCCGCTCCATTTGCGCTTTGTGCTCGTTGTAAAACTTCAGCTCATCATCCTTGCTCATGGCGAGTTTGGACCCGACCTCTTGCCCAATGACCCGCTGCGTGATGATCTGGTTGCGCAGGTTCTGCTTGAACTCCTCAAACGAAGCTCCCTGCGCCTGGGCCGCTTTCTCCAGATCCTCCATGGTCTCGAGGTTCATCTGCTTTCTCATCTCGTCCAGTTTCTTGACGAGTTCGGTGTCGCCGGTGATCCCGAGATCCTTTCCCTTTTGCAGGAGCAATTGCTGGTCAATCAGGTCGCGCAGCACGTCGCGCTGTTTGTCGGCAAATGAGCGGTCGGCGTCGTTCGGTTCCTGCTGTTGCACTTCCTGCTTCAACTGGTCGCGGCTGCGCACGTATTCCGAACGCGTAACGATCTCGTTGTTTACGCGCGCCACAATTTCTTCCACCACCGTGTCGGCGGGCAACAAAACGGGGAGCAGCACCGCGAATGCCAGCGCCACCAGCGGAATCGATACTTTTCTCATGAAGGCTCTCTGAAAACCTGGGCTAAACCCGGGGGCAATTGTCTTATTATTTTACCCTGAGTCACCCCCCAGACCAATTCCGAGCCTGAGGAATGTGGCCCCGCCCAGAGGCAGCAAGAAGAGAGTCGCGCGGGTTTTGCGTCTAATTGATCCGCATCAGCGTGAGCGCGGTGACGTCATTGTGCTTTGGCGGCGTATGCAGAAACGACTGGACCTCCTCGAGAATACGGCGGGACAAGGCTCTCTCCGATGTTGCCTCCGACCGCATCACGCCTTTCACGCCCTTCAGCCCGAACTCCGAGTTCTTGCTCTCCGCTTCGACAACTCCGCGGGAAACAACCGCGAACGTACCTTTCGACCCAAGCCCGACGATCCGAGCGTCGGTGGGCGCGAGCGAGAACAACCCCAATGGCAGACCGGTGGCGGGCAACTCCGTCACGCTCGTTTCGTCCTTCAGCAGTGCAGGCGTGTGGCCGGCATTCACATAGCAGAGCGTTCCTAGTTCCTCGTTATAGCAGCCGGCAAAGGCAGGACAGCTTCGCACGCCCCCGGCTGCCCGCA
This sequence comes from uncultured Acidobacteriaceae bacterium, assembly GCA_963791085.1. GTDB lineage: Bacteria > Acidobacteriota > Terriglobia > Terriglobales > Acidobacteriaceae > Acidiflorens. The sequence continues at coordinate 476,761 of CAWBQG010000003.1, forward strand.
TGATCTCGAGGTTCAAACGCCGCGACAGCTCAATCATGGCCTCGGATTCGTTCAGGTCTGGGGTGGAGAAGATCTCTTCGGCCGAAGCGTGAAAGCATGCCTTGGCTGCCTCCAGGACCGGAGCATTTGACTCCCGCTTCCCGGCAACATCCAGCATTCCAAAAACCAATCGCGTCGGCGCCACCCGTATGAAGTCGTGAAAATCCCCTCCCGCCTGCGGGGCAAAATACGCCACCGACATTACCGCTCCCTGCAATGGTGGCGCGTCCGTGTGCATGATGTGGGGAATTTCGGGCGAGTCGGAGCCAAGCAATCTTGAGAGCAACGCCTTCATAATCGGGCGACGTTAGCACAGTCGGCAAGGCGGGGCAATGCGCCAATGGTGCCGAGCCGGCCCATTATCGGGGGGTTCTATTTTCAGCAATTTAGGCGTGCAAGAAATTGAAGCCGCACGCGGCAGACCTGCCTACGGGGCATACCGGCCGGCCAGCCAGCGCGCCATGTCGTCGTGCAGCTGCCGGTAGTCGCAGTGGATCGTGCTGCGCAAGGCCGCTTCGGTCGAACTGCCTTGCCCGAGCCGTTCCAGAATGTGCTGAATCTCGCCCATGCCGTAGGTGTCGCGAATGTATTCGACGGCGGCGAGCGACTCCGCATAAGCCAGCATCGCTTCCACGCCCGAGAGACTCATGAAACTGCCTTCCAGCATGTTGTAGGGAATCTCGGCCCCTCCGGCGAATGCCTGGGCGAGGGGGCGCCCGTTCGAAGCGCTCGACTTGCCTTCTTCCATCTGCGCGATTCCTTCGTTCAGCCAGGTCGGGCAGCGATTGCCTGTTAGCTGCGACACGAAGGAGTGTGTGAGTTCGTGTTTCAGCACCCGCGCCAGGTCTGGTGTGATGCTGGTGACGCCGCTCAAGGGAATCCGCAGCTTGCCGTCATTGATCGCGCCACTCCATGCAGGCGCCCGGGTCACGTCGAAAAAAGCCTGCTGCGTATAGAGAGTAACCGCGATGTTGCTTCGCGGGGAGTAGCCGAATTCCCGCACCAGATCGTCGAAGTCGCCATCGAGAGTTGCCAGCAGATCGCGCCGGAAACTTTCGGATGTGTCTTTGCCTTCGAAGTGGAGGTTAAAGTGGCTGCTTTCGCGTTGCGAAAAGTCCGATTCCGCGCTGGATTCCCTCTCGGCTTTTTCCAGGTATTGCCTGACGGTTGCATCGGGCCGTACCGCCAGAGACTTCTTCCACCAGCGGATCGCCTCCGCTGTGTGATCGCCGGCGAATTGAACGAACCCGAGCATGGCTAAAGTGTCGGGCGAATCGGGAGCGATCCGCACGGCGCGCTCTGCGTAAGGCAGGGCCAGCGACACCTGGCCGGTTCGCATCAGGCAAGCCGCGTAGTAGACCAGCAAGGTCGCATTGTTGGGCTGAAAGCGTAGCGCCGAATCGTAATAGATTTTGGCCTGCGGAAAATTTCCGTAATCCGATTCGTGCTTGCCGGCCAGGAAGAATGCGGTTGCCGCCAGATCGGAATTACCCGCGCGCTCCAGCCCTGCTAGAGCGTCGGCATCCACTTTGCCGTCGCGGATGATCTTCTGCGAGATGTCGCCGGCGTGGTCGAAAGTTGGAACTGCCGGCGTAAAGTCCGCTGCGCCCGCAACTCCGGCGCTTGCGTGTGCCGGTGCTGCGCCTCCGGCATCAATTCGCTCAATCGATGATTTGGGAATGGCGTAGGTGTCCTCCCCAACGTCATACTCGACCCGGTCCTTCTTCTTGTCTTCGCGAACCTGGTCTGCCCAGATGGTACGTCCATTCTTGAGGTGAATGACGTCCGCGGGCGCATAAATCGCAGCCGAAAGAACTAAAATGGAGCACAATGTTCGCACTGGGCTGATTTTAACAACGGGGGCGGAGGGCTTCGTAGGTGACCAAGGTGTTGGTTGGGTGGGGGCGGCTTATCCTGCTGGCATGCTGTTTGCTCGGCGCCCCGCCGGCTTTTGCGCAGTCTCCGAAGCCTGATGCACACTGCCCGCAGACCGCGGCCGGCCTTTACTCCCGGATCAGCAGCGTCGGCCTTGATCCGGCGCGGGTCTACCGCGTGCGCGATGCCGCCATCGACCGGCCCAGCCTCAATCTGACATTAGAAGACGGCACGCTCGCGTTTACCGAGGACATCTGCGGCCGCATCACGGGCGCATTCTTTATCGGCGACGGCGAAATCCTGCTCAAGCCGCCCACTCGCACCGAGCGGGCTTCACTCACTCTTTTTACCGGCATGGCGATTCTCGAAGAACAGTTCCACTCGGCCTATCTGCGCTTCAATGACGATACCGCGGACCTGCTTCAGCCCTTCCTCGCGCCCAGCCAGTGGACGAGCGACGTTTTTAAGGGGTGGGACGATGCCAGCCGCCGTTTGGCGGAGTATGACTCTCTGCGCCTGTTCGTGGACTTCAGCTATTTCCTTCCAGGGTCCGCTTCGAGTGATGCGGCGCAAAAGCTCCCATCCCTGCTGCATCTTCATCTGGTGGGGCAAAAGCTGGGCGCCTTCGAGGTCTTCTGGGACGCGGCGGCCACCGAGCCCCTGGCGGTTGGGCAACTCCGGACCAAGGACAACCTCGGGTTCTTCGATACCTGGACTTCCTTCGCACCCCCCTCAGCGGAGGGCTTGGTTCCGGCTCGTACCCGAGACGATATTTCGATCGCGACTTACCGCATTCAGGCGACTGTGCAGCCTCCGACTGAGCTGCAGGCATTGACGGATGTGGATCTCCGCATTCACAAAGGCGGCCAGCGCACGCTCTTGTTCGAGTTGTCACGCTATTTGAAGGTCGGTTCGGTCGAACTGGATGGGCGATCGCTCGACTTCATCCAGAATCCGGCAATCGAAGGAACGCAACTCGAGCGGCGGGGAAATGATCTGATTGCTGTGATTTTTCCCGCGGAACTGAAGGCCGGCCAGGCCTTGAAACTCCATTTCCGCTATGCGGGCGACGTTCTCTCCGATGCCGGCAACGGATTGGTCTACGTCGGCGCGCGCGGGACCTGGTATCCGAGCTTTGGCTTGAGTCCGGCATCGTTCGATTTGGATTTCCGATATCCCGCTGCCTGGACGCTGGTCGCGACCGGAAAGCGAACCTCGCCCGGTGGCACCGGCTCGCCAACCGAAAAGGTCGAAGTGGGCGAGAAGACCTCGCATTGGGTCTCCGACCGTCCCATCCCGCTCGCCGGGTTCAACCTTGGCAAATACGTGCATGCCGAGGCAAAAACAGGCAAAGTTGCGGTGGACGCCTACAGCACAAAGGGCGTCGAAAAGACCTTCCCGAAGGCTCCTCCAGAAGTGGTGGATGGCCCCGACCTTCCGCATCCCTACTCGAGCCTCAATCCGGTCGCGCCGATCGTGGTTACTCCGCTGCCACCTTCGCCCGCGCAAGAGCTTCAATCCGTGGCCGACAGAGCTGCCAAAGCGATCGCGGCTTTTTCTCAATGGTATGGGCCGTATCCCTACAGTTCACTTGCCATCACGCAAATGCCGGGCGATCTGAGTCAAGGTTGGCCCGGCCTTGTCTTCCTGTCGAGTTTTGCCTTTCTGAGCCCGCAAGAACAGGTGGATCTGAAGCTGGATCCCATAACGCGCGTGCTCAACAGCCAGGTTCTGGTTCACGAGACCGCCCATCAATGGTGGGGCGACCTCGTGCTCTGGAAGACCTACCACGATCAGTGGATCTCCGAAGGCCTGGCGAACTATTCGTCTCTGCTCCTGCTCGAGCAGGAAAATCCCGCGCAATTTCGCGAAGTGATGGATAAATACCGGAACGACCTCCTCAGCAAGAACAAGGACGGCGAGTGGTTGCGCGACGCGGGCCCGGTCACCCTCGGGCAGCGCCTGGTCTCATCTCATTTTCCCAATGGCTATGAGGCGATCAGTTACGAGCGCGGGACGTGGTTGTTCCACATGCTGCGCTCGATGTTGCGCGATTCCGAAGCTGCTTCCAACTCTCCCAGGGGTCGGCCGAGCCCGGAAGAGCCATTCTTTCGAGCCCTCCGCAAACTTCGAGACCGCTATACGGACAAGGCGATTGGCAGCCGCGAGCTGATCCAGGTTTTCGAAGAGGAACTGCCGCGCCCGCTTTGGTACGACAGTCATCACAAACTCGACTGGTTCGTGGACAGCTGGATCGATGGAACGGCGATTCCAAGACTGGAAACGCGCAACGTTCGGATTGGTGGCAAAGCCGGCGGAACTTCGGTTTCGGGCGTGATCGTTCAAAAGGATGCGCCCGAAAATCTCATCACCGCTGTCCCTGTCTATGGGGAAGCTGCTTCGAACGCGATGATTTTCCTCGGGGAAGTGCTGGCCGACGGACGCGAGACCTCTTTTCATCTGCCCGCGCCGATCGGTGTTCACAAAATTGTGCTCGATCCCTACCAGACGGTTCTCACGGTGCCAAAATAGTTTTCCCGGGGATCCGACCTCCGTGCCTTTCCAGCCATCTTTCGCACATCTATTCTCGGTTATTCGATTGCTCCTCTAGCAGCGTGACTCCCGATCCGAATTTGGAGGACGATATGCCCCAGCCGATTGCTAACGTGAACGATCAATCCCATCGCGGCACGATCCTCCTGGTGGAGGACGAGCCGTTTGTGCGGGAGGCGACCTGCAGCATTCTGGAGAGCGCGGGCTTTTCCGTGCTTCCCGCCGAGGACGCGCCCAATGCAGTCAGAGTTTACGAAGAATGCAATCGGCCGATTGACCTGGTGATGACCGACATGGTGCTTCCCGGCTGCACGGGCCGGCAACTTGGAGAGAACCTGCGGCAGCGCTCTCCGGAGATGAAGATCCTCGTCACTTCGGGCTATGGAAACGCCGAATATGACACGGAAAATCCCGCGGTCCCGCATGTACTTTCTGGCGAAACCATATTCGCGCCGCAGCTTGATCGCGAAAATCGATAACATTCTCAACCCGCAGGCGCTTTCGCCCGCCGCAACCCAGGCAAGCTGACCGCGGCGCTGCCACAGGCCGTCAAGGCAGGCCCGGTCTTCCTCGAAGCTCGCAACTCGAAACTATTCCGTGACTTAACCGCAACGGACCCTTCGCCGCCATTTATAATTCCGGGTTCCACGGAGCCCCAATGAAAATGGAAGGACGAGTCGCGCTGGTCACCGGAGCCTCGCAAGGCATCGGCCACGCGTGCGCGCTACATCTGGCGTGTCACGGAGCAAGCGTAGCCGTCGCTGCCCGCAATCAACAGAAGCTGGAGGAAGTGGTTGCCGCCATCGAGGTAAAAGGCGGTAAAGCGGCGGCGTTCCCGATGGACGTCGCCGACGAAGAGCAGGTCAAGACGGCGATAAAAGCCGCGCTTGCCCATTTTGGCAAGATCGACATCCTGGTCAACAATGCGGGCATCACACGCGACCAGCTCGTCATGCGCATGAAGCGCGCTGACTGGGACGCGGTCCTCAACACCAACCTGACATCCGCTTATCTGTGCATCCAGCAGGTCATTCCCTCCATGCTCAAGCAGCGCTGGGGACGCATCATCAATATCACCAGCGTTTTCGGCCAGATGGGTCAGGCTGGCCAGGCCAACTACGCGGCTTCCAAAGCTGGACTGATCGGTTTGACCATGGCCATCGCGCGCGAGGTCGCCTCGCGCCATATCACCTCCAATGCGATTGCGCCGGGGTTCATCGAAACCAGCATGACGGCGGCGCTCAGCGAGGAATTCAAACAGAATGCCGTCAAACAGATCCCGCTCGGCCGGGTTGGGACTGCTGACGATGTCGCAAATGCCGTTGTCTTTCTGGCTTCGGAAGAGGCTTCGTACATCACCGGACAAGTGCTCGGCGTGAACGGCGGGATGTTGATGGGATAGTGGAGTGGCGCGGGCGCCCTCGCCCGCGGACCGTTGGATCCACACAAAAATCGTCGTTGTGCAGCGTGCGGCCCTTTGGCGTCAATTTGGCCGATGCAGCCGGGCATGGCGGCATGCGCGTCTCTTGCGCGTCCGAGAGTATACTGGCGCGGGTTTAGCCCCTAAAAAGGAGAGAGAATATGCTGCGTAACACTTCACTGATTTTAGGTGTGGTCCTGGCCCTGCTCGCGGTTGCTTGTTCGAATGCCCCCGCGCCTCCGCCTCCCGACACGCGCGCCGCTGATGTGCAGGCAATCAAGGACGTGGAGGCGGCTTGGGTGAAAGACGCTGCCACCAAGGATGCCGACAAATGGGCCAGCTATTTTGCAGAGGATGGCTCTGGCCTATATCCGGGCGGGCCGACTTTGAATGGGAAAGCGGCTATCAAAGCTGCGATGGCGCCATATTTTGCCGATCCCAATTTTGCGCTGTCTTTCGAATCCACGCGTGCGATGGCGTCCAAGGGTGGTGACATGGTCTATTCGCAGGGCACCTACTCCATGACCATAACCAACCCGAAGACAAAGAAGCCTATGACCGACAAGGGAAAGTACCTGACGGTCTATGCCAAGCAGCCTGACGGAAGCTGGAAAGCAGTCGCCGATACTTTCAATTCCGATTCGCCAATGTAACTCTGACTGATACCGGGCATCTCACTTTCCGCGCCCTCACGGAAGGTGGGATGCCACGGCTCCTTCTGGCACCTCCTGGCACGAACTCCCTTGCTCCGATTCTGGCGATGTTGCGGATAAATCGTTCTTATTCTTCCCATAAGCTTTCCTTCTTACAAAAAACTCCGATACAGAGCAGCAAAAGCATTTATTGGACGCGCAATCTGGAAGCCGCTATGGTCAATCTGGAAGAAGCGAATGACAGGAGAATCCGGATTGGCAGAATCTCGTTCGGCAGACAGCACCGCGGAAATGAAACCAACCGTCGGCCTGACCGGCCTGACGATGAACGCCATGGCGCTGATTGCGCCGGGCGCATTCCTCTGGCTGACCTTCTTCATCCAGGCGACCACCGGCGTCACCGGGCCATCGATGTGGATCGGGATCGTGATTGCGCTCTTGCTTTGCCTGGCGACGGCCGTCTGTTACGCGGAGATGGCTAAGCTCTATCCCGGCACCGGCAGTTCGTATTATTTTGCCGAGCAGTCGTTCCTGAATCACGACCGAGCATGGCGTTACGCCCGCGTTTCCAAGTTCATTGTCGGATGGGCCTCGCATCTTTATTACTGGATTTATCCCGGCGTGATGGTTGGCGTGATGGGCATCCTGTGCGGCTATCTGGTTGGGACTCTGTGGCCGAACTTCATGAACGCTTCAAACCCGGGTCCGGCATTCATGATGCTGGTGGCCATCGTTTTTTCGTTCGCCATCGCTTATATCGCGCACCGCGGCATTACGGGCTCGACCTCCATCAACATCGCCATCAACGTGATCCAGATCAGCGCGCTGCTGGTGTTTTCGTTCTTCGCGCTCAGCTATCGCGTGAGCCACAAGCCCGGAAGCGAAGCCTACCAGTTCGACTCCATTTCGGGCGACGCTTATAACTACGAATTTGCCACGACTTCGCAGATAGTAAACGGCGCGGCGACTGACGTGATCGTTCGCGACGCAAGTGGGGTTCCGCAGCCGAGGCTCGATGCGGCGGGCAAACCGGCGCCGTATCACATCAGCTATCCAACCGCCGACGACAAGGGGAACTTTCTAACTCACCCGAATCCCAAGTCAGTGGTCGGAATTCATAGTTTCGGCTGGGCCTTCATTCAGGCTACGGTTGCGATTCTGATTCTGGTCGGATTTGAATCAGTGACGGCCACGGGGGGCGAAGCCCGGAACGCCAAACGCGATGTGCCGATTGCGGTGATTACGTCGCTGCTGGTGCAGGGCGCGTTCTGCTATCTCATCGAATATTTTGCCGCGAACTACTTCCTGAATAGCGGTTACACAATGCAAAGCGCCGCTGGGTCGGCGGCGCCGGTCGGCGACATGATGGTCATTGTGGGCAATCACTTTTTTGCCGGGCACGGCCGCACTTTTATGCTGGTGGAAGCCTCCACCGTTTTTCTGGCCTTGATTGGCACCACGCTTTCCTGCATGAATACTGGAGCGCGTGTGACCTACGCGATGGGCAAGGATCAGGAAGCTCCCGAGCATTTCGGCATGTTGCACTCGAAGAACCTGACGCCGCATCGCGCCATCTGGACCTTGGCAGTCATCTCTTCGGTCGTGGGTTGCCTCGCTGTGGTGATGGCATTTGGCGATGCCGGCGCGCCCGCCGACTCGGCCATTCAGGCACTTCCACATGGGATTTGGTCCAGCTTCGGCTACAGTACGCACGACAAGATGGCGGCGCTGCCGAACTCGCTGCTCACCGTTACGCTGGCTTCAAATTTTGGAACGTTTCTGCTCTACGCGCTCAGCTGCATTATCTGCATGGTGGCTTACCATCGGCATCCAAAATTCAAGCTGGTTCGCCACCTGCTGATCCCGGTGTTCGGGTTGACCGCCAATCTGGCCTGCATGGCCTTTTACGTGCTCGGTCCGTTTCTGGGATACGGAACAAAAATGGAGCCGTTGCTCGCCTTGGGTATTGCCCTGGTATGGGGCATCTACGGCGGAATCTACTTTTTGCGGACAAGCAAGAACACCGGGCGGACGACGCTGGTCGAAGGCCGTCTAAGCACGATCGCTTGAGCCGGCCGAGCTGACGAAGTTTCCCGGAACACGCATCGACCAGGATAATCTTCGACCAGGATTATCTTCGACTAAGATAGCGTCATCGTGCACCCGCGCTGCCGCGGCCAGTTGCACTCCACATGCTCGATCTTGAATTCGCTGAACTCTCCGATCCCGGCCTTGTTCGCTCGCACAACGAAGATTATGTGGGACACGTTGCGCCCTTATCTCCCGCGCAGGCCCGCTCGCACGGCTGGATCTTCGCTCTTGCCGACGGGGTGGGCGGGCAGCGCCAGGGCGAGGTGGCTTCGCGCGCCGCGGTGCAGGAAGTTCTGGGAGGGTTCCGGCGGTCGAAAGAAAAAATTCTCCATAAAGACCTGGTGAACCAACTGGTGCAGGCGGCCAACGCTCGCGTGTGCGAGGCGGAAGCGCTCTCCGGGCGGGCCGGCGTCGGCATGGCTTCCACAATTGTCGTTTGCGGTTTACGATTCGACCGCGCGACCGTGGGGCATGTGGGCGATTCCCGCTGTTATCTTATCCGCAGCGGCGATGCACGTTGCATCACCCGCGATCACACAGTGGCCGCCGAGCAAGTGCGCATGGGCGCGCTTTCGCCCGAGGAAGCCGAAGAAGCCTCGACGCGCCATGTTCTCAGCCGGTCGCTCGGGATGAACCTCTTCGTGAACGTGGAGATTGACGAGGTCCAGCTCTTGCCCGGCGACGTGCTCTTGCTTTGTTCGGACGGTCTGCACGGAGCAATCGCGGCGGGTGAAATGGCCGAAATTGCCGGCCGCAACCGCAATCTCGACCGGGCCGCACAAGAACTTGTAGCCGCCGCCAACGAGCAGGATGGCAGCGACAACATCAGCGTGCAGTTGATTCGTGTGCGCAGCGTCGAACGCATGGGGATGTACCGCGGCCGCCCATATAAGCTACGCTGATGCGGACCATTGGCGCGGCGGCGATCCTTACACCTTTTTTACGAAAGTTTTGCCATGATGGCGGCACACCGGATTGTTGGGGGTTTGCCGCTTGCAAAGCACCATTGACCACGATGCGTTCACGATGACCGTTCTCCATGTTGGCGATCAGCTCGATCACTACCGGATTGAGGGGCTAGCTGCGCGCAGCGGCATGGCTTCGATTTTCCGCGCCACCGATCTCGAAAACGGACGCACAGTCGCCATCAAAATTCCGCACCCCGAAATGGAAAGCGACCCCGCGCTGTTCGATCGCTTTCGCCGCGAGGAAGAAATCGGCCGGATGATGGATCATCCCGGCGTGATGAAGGTCTTTACGGATACCGACCGCAGCCAGGTCTACATGGTCATGGAGTGGGTGGAAGGGCGCCTGCTGCGAAAGATTCTTAACGAATTCCACAAGCTGCCGCCGGAGCGCGCCACCTGCCTGACGCTCCGCATTCTCGATGCGCTCGACTACATTCATTCGCACGGCGTGGCCCACCGCGACTTGAAGCCCGAGAACGTGATGGTCGACGAGCACGACAACATCAAGCTCATCGACTTTGGAATCGCCAGCTACGCGGGCGCGCGCCGGCTGACGTTCGCCAAGTTCTCTCCCACCATGGGTACGCCCGACTACGTTTCGCCCGAACAGGTGAAGGGCCAGCGCGGCGACGCGCGCAGCGATCTCTATGCGCTGGGCGTCATTTTCTACGAAATGCTCACGGGGAAAGTGCCGTTCTCGGGCGCGAATCCTTTTCTGGTGATGAACGACCGGTTGCTGAATAATCCGGTGCCCCCGCGCGAGATCGATCCCGATATCAGCGAACAATCACAAGAGATCATTTATCGCGCGCTGGAGCGGGACCCGAAGAACCGCTATGCAAGCGCTCGCGATTTTATGCGTGACCTCGAGCATCCCGAAGAGATCGGAGTGGCAGATCGGCCGGAACTCCTCGATTGGAAAACCCGCAAGACGCCCTGGCGGAAGCAAGTGATTTTCTATGTGCTGATCGCACTGATTCCGATCGTGATTTTCGGACTACTGCTTTATGTGGCGCGGCACAGTTAGCGGTCTTCGTGAGGCATCGCTCCGGTGATAACCGCGGTTGCGGGTGTACGGATCTGCTCCTAGGCCTCGGCCAGGGCCCGGTGCACAAGATGGATGGCAATCGCCCCTTCGCCTACAGCCGAGGCCACGCGTTTCACATTGCCTGCCCGTACATCGCCAACTGCAAACACCGCCGGAAGACTGGTTTCCAGCATCTGGGGAGAGCGGGCCAGAGGCCACACGGAGGGTGGAACGAGGCCCGTCGAAGCATCCAGATCTCGCCCCGTGAGGATGAATCCCTTGTCATCGAGAGCGACACAGCCTCGCAGCCACTCGCTCCGTGGCGATGCCCCCGTCATCATGAAGACGTGGCAAATTTCATGAACCGAGGTTTCACCGGTGGCCTTATCGAGCCAACTGACCCTCTTCAATTGCGTGTTGCCTTCCAGGCCGACGATCTCGGTTTTGTAGTGCATTTCGATTTTTGGATTGTCGGTAATGCGTTGAATCAGGTAGCGCGACATCGTATCCGACAACTCAGTGGAGCGCACCAGTATATGTACCTTGCGCGCTGACTGGGAGAGGAACACGGCGGCTTGTCCGGCAGAGTTCCCACCACCGACAACCACAACATCCTCGTCTTCGCACAACTGCGATTCGATATAGGTCGCGCCGTAGTAAATTCCCTGACCCTCGAAAGTCTTCAGGTTGGCGATCGGCGGCCGGTTGTACTGCGCTCCGGTCGAAATGACGACGGCGCGCCCTGCGATCGAGTGGCCGTTATCGAGCACTACATGGTAGGGGCGGCGCTTGCAGTCGAGCCGCACAACGCTGTGCCCCACCAGCATCTTTGCGCCAAACTTCTGCGCCTGCGCGATGGCGCGATTCGACAACTCCTGCCCGGAGACTCCGGTCGGAAAGCCTAGGTAGTTTTCTATTTTGGAGCTTGAGCCCGCCTGCCCACCGGGACCCTCGACTTCAATCATCAGCGTATCCAGCCCCTCCGAAGCCCCGTAAACGGCGGCGGCCAGTCCCGATGGTCCGGCCCCCACGATGATCACATCACGAACTTGCGACTGATCGATGGCCGCGCTGTAACCCAGGCAATCCGCGAGTTCCTGGGTTGAGGGGTTCCGCAAAACCGTGGTGGCGTTGCAAATGACGACCGGCACTTCCTCCGTCTTGATTGCAAAACGATCCAGCAGTTCCTGCGAGGTCTTGTCCGTGTCCAGGTCGATGTAGGTGTAAGGATGGGCATTCCGGTTCAGGAACTCGCGTATTCGCAGCGTGCCGGCACAATGGCGTGAGCCCATCAGGATGACATTGCCCAGGCCGCGATTGATCAGTGCGAGCCGCCGCAGGATGAACGCCCTCATGAAAATATCGCTCAGCTCTGCGTCCTTGGCCACCAACGAGCGCAAGACGTCTCCGCTAATCTCAATGAACTCACCCGCCGCCGTAACGCGGCCTCGCACCAGGCAGCGCTGCCCGGAAATCATGGTGATTTCGCCGGTAAACTCGCCTGGACCGTGGGTGGCAATTGGGCGCTCGGCGGCAAGATAGGGCTGCACAATTTCCATGCTGCCGGAAAGCAGAACGAAAAAAGGGACTCCGGTGTCGTCGGGCTGGAACAGGATTTCCCCTATCTGAACGTTACGCAGCTTGCCACCGGAACGGACACGACCGATCTGTGCCGCAGTCAAGACTGGAAACGCCTGGGTGCGAGCGTCGAGCGCACTAACAACGGGCCAAGTAGACATGGTTTTCCCCATCAACTCGAATCGAGACGTTCGTGAGTGATAGATGCGGCAAGCAGTCGCCGGGTTTCAACCGGAGTTGGGCAAACTGGCGGCCCTCAACGGGGCAGGAGGTCGTCGCCGTGGATATCGAACTCAGGATAGGCTCCGGCTCCAAGCTCGAATAAATCCAATCCCTGCAGCTCGCCTTCGCGCTCCACGCGTTGCCGGTAGAAGCGATTGAGCAGCCAGTTCAGGCCGTAGGTCAGGGGCAGGACGAAGCCCAGCAGAGTTGCGATGCCGAGCAGTTGCGCCACCCACTGATCGCCTCTTTCGCCACCAGCATCGGAGAGCAGCGCCACGGAGAGGACTCCCCAGAGCCCGCCGACGGCATGCACAGAAACGGCGCCTCCCGGATCATCGACGACGAGGCGGAATTCGAGGGCGTCGGCGACAAACGGCACCAGAATGCCGGCAACTCCTCCCACGATCATGGCGGCAGCGGGTTTCAGGAATGGAGCGGCGGCACTGCTCGCAACCAGCCCGGCGATCCATCCGTTTGCGCTCAACGACGCGTCGGGCCGGCCAAAGCGTATACGCGTAACCACCACGGTTGCCAGTCCCGATGCAGCGGCGGCCAGAGTAGTGTTGACGGCGACCAGAACGCAAGCTGAAAGATCGGATCCGGCAAACAAAATCGCACCGGCCGAATTGATGCCAAGCCATCCGATCCACGCGAGGGCGCACCCGGCGAGAACCATGACGGCGTTGTGGCCGGGAAGGGCAACCGGGATTCCTTCGGCGGAAAATTTTCCCCGGCGCGGGCCGAGGATCCAGGTGATCGACAACGCCGTAAGGCCGCCGACGACCTGGATTGTGCCGGAGCCGCCAGCATCCAGAAAACCGCGGCCGAGTCCATAATTGGCGCCGAGCCCCGCCAGCCATCCTCCTCCCCAGACCCAGTGCGCAAACAGGGGATAGGTACAAGCGGCCAGTAATGCAGTCGAGGCGCAGACCGCGCCGAGCCGCCAGCGATCGCTGCCGGAACTGATCGGAATCAAAGCGGCCAGGCCCACGCTGAACATTTGCAGAAGGAAGACCAGCGACACGGGAGAAAAATCGAGGTGCACGCCGCGCAGGAAGAACGGTTCGGAAGCGATCCAGTTCCAGGCTCGGGCGCCCAGAATGATGGCGTAGCCGGGACGTCCGGCCGCGCCTTGCCACGAGAATCCGACGATCCAATAAACAATCGCCGCGACCGAGACTGCGCACAGAGACGCGAGCATGGCATGGGCTGCGCTGCGCGAACGGCCCAGCCCCGCGTTGATGAGCGCGAGTCCCGCGCCCGCTAAGGGCACAAGCAGAATCAGAAGGAAGCAGAGCGCAGCCGAAGTTTCCGAAAGAGAGACATTCACGGTTGCTCTCTTTCCACATCCAGAACGACGTGCGATCGAATCAGAAGACCAAGGCCGAGCGTTTCTGTCGCCAGCCCGGCCAGCACGAATGCCGCTCGCGCTACGGTCGAAGGCAACAGGGCGATGGCGAAGATTGCAATTCCCCATCCCGCAACCAGTAAGAGTAAGCCTGCGAGTTTCATGCCGTTGAGTTTAGCGACTTCCCTCCGCCACGATCAGCACAAAGGAATCCGGCTCTATCTTTCTATTCTCGCGAGTGCCGGTTACGTTGGCGGTGACGGTAAACAGCTGATGGGTCTTCGCATCGAGCGCCATGGTGCGCGCTCCTTTTTGTGTGGTGACGGTTTGCGCCACGCTGAACTTGCCGGGAGCATCCTCGCGAATAATGGTGATGGTGCCATCGCCGGCGGAAGCGAATGCCAGGCCCCAGTCGGCGTCAAAAGCAGTGGCATCACAGCCCTCGCCGATCGCGGGAGTAGCCAGCATCTTGCCGCTGTCAGCGTCAATGATTGCCATCTTCTTGTTTCCGCCGCAGCCGGCAAACAGACGGCGGTTTTTGCGGTCGATCGAAAGGCCGGTGGGTTCCTCGCAGTCCGTCAGTTTCCAGCGCGCTTTCTCGGTCAGCTTCTGCGCATCGAAGGCGACCAGTTCCGACTTGTCCTCGATATTGACGAAGATCGTCCCTTTTTCATCGGTGGCCGCAAACTCGGGCTTGCCGCCGAGATCGAGTTTGCCCGCGACCTCGCCTTTCGAGGCATCGATAGCGGTCGTGTCATGACCGCGACCATTGAAGGTGAAGACTCGTTTGGAAAACGGATCGTACAGAATGGCATCCGGTCCGCTGCCGACTTTGACCTTTTTTTCGACGGCGAGGGACTTCAGATCGAATACGGTTACGGTATCTTCGCGGCCATTGCTGGTAAATCCGCGGCCAAGATCCGGGGCGAGCGCGATGCCATGGACGCCCTGTGTATCCGGAATCTCGCCAATCTGCTTTCCTGACGTGGTGTCGACGACCATAACGCGTGTGCCGCGCGAAATGAACAGGCGATGTCCGTCACTGTCCGCGGTCAAGTAATCCCAGCCGCCGTCGCCGCCTAGTTTCCAGGTTTTGACGACCTTGTAATCGGCGCCAGCCGCACTGGCCGCGCCGCACGCAATCGCAAGAAGGATGACAGAACCCCACAGAGTTTTTCGCATGATCAACCTCTTATCTTTCATGTTTGGCGGCAGGAAGCCGTATTTTACACCGTGGAACGGCGGGTATGGACTTTGCCCATCCAGGCGCCTCCACAATTGTGCAAAGAGTTGCTTACTAATCAGTGAGGGCGTGTCGAATCTTCCACTTAGCCGGTGCAAGTTTGGTATGGGGTTTGCTTCTGTTCAGGGTGGAGGAGGCTCACATCCTCGGTTTCGCCGGTGGTGCTCCCTCGCTTTCTCCGGTTGGAGACATTGCGATGAAAATCACTCTTCTCGTGTTCTGTTTGCTCTTGACCACTGCCGCTTTTGGCCAGTATGGCGGCTCTATCACTTCCCAGGCGCAAATCTACCACGCACCCGATCATCCAGCACACGCTTCCTACGCGCAAACTGCGACGGAGCAGTCGGTGGTTGGGGGAGGCGGGTATACTCTGGCGCAGGGCGATCGACCGGCGTCTGATTTTCCGCAGATCGCGCAGCAATCATTAGGCGATGCGGCGCGCGCACTCCGGAAACAGCACGAGCAGGTTCAGAAAGCCCGGATCGTCTGGACAAACCAGTAGCAGCGAGAGCGGGCCTCTCTTGCGCATCCCGGCATAGGCCTGCGCCGGGATTTCGTAGAGGAACTGGGTGCGGCCCAAATCCGCACCCCCGTTTCCCTCAAACCTCTCACCTTTCCGATTCCCCATTCTTCAGTACAAGCACCAGAATCCTGCCATCGGAGTGAAACTCTCCACCGGTTGCCGTTTTGGCGGTGGTCAGCGGTTGCGGCGGCGAAACATGGGCCCGCGCCCTTACCAGACCGGTTCCGGACAGGGTTTGGTTGACATATTCGCGCTCGCCATCAATTGCCGGATCAATCTTGTGAGTGAGCCCGTTGTTTCTTTGATCGCGCTCGAATCCAATATCGTGGGTTGCCGCCACGCACCACAGGGGAAGTCCCTTTACCTCGTAAGGCGACTTCCACACCCGCAGGTGATTCCGCGACATCACAACTCGCACCGGTTCGGCGTGGGCGAAGCCGTAGTCTTGCGGCCGATCGAACAGATAAAGTGTGCTCATCGGCATCGTCAGATAATCTTTTTTCTCGAACGTATCCTTGAGCCCGGCCATCAGCGTGTTCTCCACCGACTTATCCACCTTCACCCAACCGGCCGTGGTGAATACTTTTACGACGTCGTCTTCGCGGCCAACGAGCAGCACGTTCACCATGTCCCCGGGATTGTGCTGTGGATCGGAGACGCGGCGTGGCACTGATTCCAGCAGCGCTGCGGTGATTTCCGGGAGGGAGGCTTCGGCCGGGCCGCCGATGGCGGCGTCCGAGCCCTGTTCTACCACTTCGACCCGAACGCGAAACTCGCCCTCCGCTTCGGAAGCGTCGCGCATGCTTTGATTGATGCCCAGAAAGAGCCGTTCCGCGATCGGAGCGATGTAGGTAGTGCCGTTGCCAACCTCGAAGGGCTCGACAACTCCGGTCGACCCGAGGCGTCCAATCAACTCGCCGTGCGCTCCGCTGGGCACGGCGTAGTCGTGGATGAGGTCGGCAAACCCGCGCGTGATTCCCTCCGGGCCAAACGTTTTCCTTTTGTTGGAGTACGTAATGGTTCCTTCCGCTGTAATTTTCAGTTTTGTTCCGCCGCGCACGTCAATTTTGGTGTCCACCCACTGCCTGGAGCCGTCCACCTGGATTGTGTAGGAGGATTGCAACGAAGACGGCGCGGCCGACCCGGAATTCGGCTGCGAGGCGTCGGGTGCGGTCTGGGCCGCGGCATCGGAGGGTTGCTGGCCCGATGCGGCCGGCGCGCCGAACAGCGCCGCCGCAGCCACTAAGACCAAAGATAAAAGAGTAAGCCCGCGACTGCTCATAAGATTCCGCCTTTCTAGTGTTGTTTTTCTCGATGATTCCGATCGCAGAGTTCGCTCTGCTGCGATCGACGCAGTCCGTCGATCACGCCGCGACAGCCTTTTTCTTTTGCGGCAATGCTACCCTAAAAAGAGTTGGAATGACCATCCTCACATTCACTATCGCGGTGGCGATCGTCTCATTTGCAGCGGGACTTCTCGGATCGCTCACGGGGCTGGGCGGGGGAGTGGTGCTGGTGCCCCTGCTTACCATCTTCTTTCATGTCGATATTCGTTACGCCATCGGAGCGTCGCTGGTCTCGGTGATCGCGACCTCGTCGGGCGCGGCTGCCGCCTATGTAAAGGAAGGCTTCTCGAACATCAGAATCGGTATGTTCTTGGAGATTGCGACGACAATCGGCGCGTTGTTGGGGGCCTATCTCGCGGCCTGGATCCCGACGACTGCGATCGCCACCATATTTGGAACCATGCTGCTCTACTCGGCCTACATTTCGCGCCGTCCGCGGCCGCCGGAGTTGCGCAGTCTGCCGCCGGATCCTTTGGCCACACGATTATGTTTGAACGGCAGCTTCCCAGATCTCGGAGGGCGAGCGCAGTTACAACGTGCAGAATGTGCCGATGGGGTTCAGCCTGATGTTTGGCGCCGGCGCGCTCTCGGGATTATTGGGAATCGGGTCGGGAGCGGTGAAGGTGCTCGCCATGGACCAGGCGATGAGGATTCCGTTCAAGGTTTCGACGACGACCAGCAACTTCATGATCGGAGTAACGGCGGCGGCCAGCGCGGGCGTGTATCTGAGCCGCGGATACGTCGATCCGGGTCTCGCCATGCCGGTCATGCTGGGAGTTCTTGCCGGGTCGCTGTTCGGCTCGCGCATTCTGGTGAAAGCCGAGACGAAGTCACTGCGGCTGGTGTTCAGCCTCGTGATCCTGGTGCTGGGATTGCAAATGCTCTACCAGGGACTCTGGGGGCGCTTATGACCGATGCTTTGCCATCGCCACCAAGTTCTCCGCGGGCTAATCCGCCAAAGGCCTGGGGCGACTACCAGATCGAAGTGATTGTCGGCTACCTGCTGCGCTACGGAGTGATACTCTCGGGCACCATTGTTTTCTGTGGAGCGTGCATTTACCTTTTCCGCCACGCTCACGAGCCCGCCGACTACAGAATCTTCCGTGGAGAGCCTTCGGACTTCAGGACAATCCCCGGGGTCTTTCAGAGCGCTCTGCATGGCCACGGGCGCGGCTGGATTCAGCTCGGATTGCTTTGTCTGATTGCGACTCCGATTGCGCGCGTGGCGTTCGCGGTTGTCGGATTCGCCCTTGAGCATGACCGGCTGTACGTGACATTTACGGTGATTGTCCTGCTGGTGCTGCTCTATAGCCTGATCGGTTCAGGGCTGACGTTTTAGCAGGCTGCCGAAAAAGTCAGTGTTGCAGTTGATTTTGGGTGGCGCAGCGGTTCACCGCTTCGATAGGGTGGCTGTTTTCAGTGCGGTTTTAGCCGCTGAGGTCACGCTCTTCCCTCGATAGACAGTTTTCCGCGGCCCGCTGGGTATTCATTCGCAAGCCGGCGGCGGCGAATCCGCAGGCCGGGGCATGAGCCCTCAGGCAAGGATCGAATCGTCGAGCCGCTTGCGGCGAAAATCGGCGACCGCCTGCACAAAGGCGATAATCAACGGGTGCGGGTTATTCTCGCGCGAGGCAAGTTGCGGCTGAAAAAGCGTTGCGACAAAGAACAGGTGAGCCGGCGACTCGATTGCGCGGCATTCGCCCTGCTCGGCGCGCGCAACTACGGGGAAGCCGGCCTCCATGGCGGTCCATTCAAACTCCGGATTCACCTCGTAATTGCAAAAGAATTCTTCTTCGATGGTTTCCTTCCCGTAGTACGAGGCCAGGTAGGAGCCGGGGCGCAGGTGGATCTTCGGCACCACTCCCGAGAGCTTCGGCGCGTTTGGGGCACGGTTGGGAACGGCGCACAGCACCGGATAGATAATGATGTTCCGGGCGTTTGGGTCTTCTTCCGCCGTGGTGGCGTCAAGGATCCCGAGGACATTTCGGGCGCACTCGATCAGCGCGTACTGGAAGCCGCCGCAGGTGCCAAGAAACGGCCGGTCGTGCACGCGAGCAAACTCAATGCCTTTGAGCATGCCGTCGAAGCTCTTGTACGGACTGCCCGCCGACGCCCAGAGGCCATCGAAGGATTCGAGAATCGTTTCGGCGCCTGGTTCGAGCAGGGAAGGGGTGGGAAGCCACGTCGACTCGACGTTGATCGCGAGCTGGCGCGCCGCGTGCTGAAGCGAATCGTTGGTGGCGTGATGGGACCGGAATTCGGGATTGAAGTCGCCGAGAATGCCGATCCGGACGGGTTCGGTCACAAACGACATTCTAAATTACGGCGGGACAGGCGGCGTTTAGCAGTTAGCTACCGATCCGAATTACGAAATCAGGGCAGCCTTATGGGCGCAATTTTACTGGATCCTTCTGAGCTTCCTGCGAGCTGGGCAAGACCAACGTTGAGAGGACGAGGCGGTAACTTTCGTAATCACCACAGCGCGAAGCGCTTTGCCGCCGTTCCCGGTCAAACCTAGAATTAACGAGGGACTCTCTGTCTCACAAGCCGCCCATGCCGGAAACTCCCAATCGTTCTGACGTCGCACGCCGCATCGAAAAGGCGGAAAAACTGCTGCAAAAAGGTAAGCCGGCGGACGCGCTGGCCGAATATCTCCAAATTCTGCAAGACGATCCGCAGAACGACAACGTACGGCAAATTGCGGCGGATCTGTGCCTTTCGGTCAACAAAGGGGCGCAGGCGGTGCGGCTGCTGGGCGAGCTGTTTGAGCGGCAGGTGGGCGCGGCGGACGCGACGCGGGCAAGCCTGACCTACAAGAAATTGGCGCGCTACGCCAATCCGACGTGGGAACAGAAGGTGCGGTTTGGCCAGCTGCTGGAGCGCTCAAACAAAAAGCTGGCGGTGGGCACCTATGAGAACGCTTTGGAAGACTTGCAGCGCCAGGGACGGAAGGAAGAGGCGCTGCTGGTGCTGCGGCGGGTTGCCAGCCTCGAGCCCACGCAGGCGAACCACTTGCGCGTCGCGGAGCTGTCGGCCGATTTGGGCGAGCATGCCCTGGCTTCGCAATCGTTTCTGCAACTCGCAGAGCTGACCGAGACGGCAGGGGGAAACGCGGCGCAATACTTTGAGCGCGCTTATACCGAAAACCCGGCGGATCCAGCGATCGCGCTGGCATACGGCAAGAGCCTGTTATCGCGAGGCGAGTCGGGTGCCGCAATTTTTATCTTCGAACCGCTGGTCAATGCGGGCGGGGCGCCGGCGGAATTGCGCGACCTTTATGCGCAGGCACTGACGGCGGCGGATCGCTGCGTGGAAGCCGAGCCGATGATGTGGCAGATGTTCGAGCAGAATCCGGCCCGTATCCATCAGGTGGTGAACCTGATTGGGAAGATGATCGATTCCGAACTCGATCCGGAAGCGGTAGCGCTGGCGCGCAAACTGGAAGCGTTCCAGCGGCGGCGCGGCGAGCGGCGGTCGTTCATCTCCACGATGCAGGAATTGCTGGCGTCGCACCGGTCGTCGGCCGAGATGCTGGAGTTCCTGGCCGAACTGTTTAACGCTTCGAACCGCGAGTCGGATTACGCACAAGCGCTGCTCAAGCTGTTTGATCTTTACTGCACGAAGCACAATTTTCAGAAGGCCGGGGAGTGCCTGGATCGGGCGGCGGAAGTCGATCCGTACGAACCCGGGCATCAGAAGCGCCTGGAAATGCTGCGCGGCAAGATCGACGATCAGCGCTTCAACATGATCGCGTCCCGCTTTACGACGGTAAAGAGGAGCGAGGAACAGCACGTTCAGGTGGCCGAACCGACGCTGGGCGCGGCCGCCCTGCAGGATCTTATGCTGCAAGCCGAGATCCTGGTGCAGTACGGGATGCGCGCCAAGGCCGTCGAGCGGTTGCAGCGGATTCAGGAGCTATTTCCTCACGAGGAGCAGCGGAATCAGGCCCTGCAGAAGCTTTACATGGCCGCCGGGCTTGAAGTGCAGCATGCCAAGCCGCCGTCGGGTGCGGCTCCAGCCCCGGCGAACCCTGCCTCGGCCGCCCCTCACAACGGCTCAGGACCGCCGGCGGCGGACTCCTCCGACGTAAGCAGCCTGGCCCGGGTTGCCGAAATCACGCGCAAGCTCTACCACCAGGGCAACGCCGAAGGTGTTCTGAAAACCGCGGCCAACGAGATCGGCGATACCTGGCGCGGGGCGCGGTGTATCGCGGCTCTGCGCAAGCCGGGGTTGCCGCCCTCCAGCGTGCAGGAATATCACAGCGAGGCTCTGTTGCCGGTAAGCTCGGGTGCGCTGGTGAGCCTGGTGGAAACCCTGCAGGACCTGGCGGTGGCGCGCGGCTCGGTTGTCATTCAGGACGCCATGAACGCTCCGGAGATGATCGGCGTGCAACCGGCGGTTGAGGAACTGCAAATCACGTCGCTGCTGGCGCTGCCGCTCGCGGAAGGTAACGACCAGATCGGCGTGCTGATCCTGGCGCAGGATACGCCCCGGACATGGCAGCCCGCGGAAATTCTGGTCATTCGGACTCTGAGCGACCAGATCGTGATCGCGCTCAATAATGCCGGGCTGCGGCGTCTGGTCAAGAACCTCTCTGTGACCGACGAAAAATCGGGGCTGCTGAAGCGCGCGTCCTATCTCGATCTTTTGCAGGCCGAAACGCGCCGCGGTTTGCAACAGGGAACGTCGCTGACGATTCTGCTGACCCAGTTCGGGCGGCGCGCCGCGCTGGTCAAGGAATTTGGCGAGCCCGCGGTGAACCAGATGATGGAACAGATCGGGCAGCTGTTTTCGGCGAACATCCGCGCCAACGATCTTGCCTTCCGCTATGAGGAGACCACGGTCGCACTGATCCTGGGCGATACCGGCGAAAAAGAAGCGCTGTTGGCGCTCGAGAAATTGCGCCGGCTTCTCAGTGAAGTAAGACTGCCGGGGAAAGACCAGTCCGTGGAATTCTGCGCGGCCCTGGCGCAGGCGGTGATGCGGCAGCATTTCGATCCGGTGGACATTGTGACCGAAGTCGTGAACCGCGCCGATCACGCTCTGGAACTGGCGATGGCCCAGGGACCGGGGAAAGTTGTCTGTCAGGCGCCTCAAGTCGCCGCAGCCGCGGTGGCATAAAGCTCTTCACTGCCGGGACGCAGAGAACGCCGAGGAATCTCTGGTTTGATTTTGCCCTTCGGAGATTCCCAATTACAAATCACCAATTACAAATCCATCTCTGCTGTTAAACTCACAGGTTGGCTTCTGGCCAGCCATCTCTTCTGTTGAGCGGGACTCATGTTGGGACTTTCATGCTAAAACCTGGAGACATTGCGATCGTCAGCGGGGCGCGCACACCCTTTGGCCGCTACTGCGGAAAAATCAAAGACTACTCGGCGCAGGAACTCGGTGCGGTGGCGGCGAAGGCGGCTATCGAACGCGCGGGCGTCGACGCGAAGGAATTCGATCATGTCGTTTTCGGCAACGCGCAGCAAACTACCGGCGACGCGCTCTATGGCGCGCGGCATGTGGGGCTGCGCGCCGGCCTGCCCATTGAAACTCCCGCACTGACTGTCAACCGCCTGTGCGGCTCGGGCATGCAGGCGATCGTCTCGGCGGCGCAGATGATTCAGACCGACGAAGCGAAGATCGTGCTCGCTGGTGGCATGGAAGCAATGTCGCAGGCGCCGTTCTGCATTCGCGGCCGGGACGGGTTTACGCTCGTACCGGGCGGAAAGCTGGAAGATTCGCTGATGGTGGCGCTGCTTGATTCCTATTGCGGCATGCAAATGGCGAGTACTGCCGAGTTGTATGCCGAGCAGCAGGGAATCACGCGCCAGGCGCAGGATGAGCTGGCGCTGCGCTCGCAGCAGCGCGCCGATGCCGCGTATAAAGAAGGACGCATCCAGGAAGAGCTGATCCCGGTTCCGGTCCGCAATTCGAAGGGCGAGGCCACCGGAGAGTATCTGACCGAAGATGACCACCGGCGTCCGCAAACGACAATGGAGGGTCTGGCAAAGCTGCGGGCTTCGTTCGGCAAAAATGGCACGGTCACGGCTGGCAACGCCAGTGGCATTGTGGATGGCGGCGCGGCCGTGGTCGTCATGTCGCTAGAGGAGTCGCAGAAGCGCAATCTCAAACCGCTGGGCCGGATTGTGAACTGGGGGATTGCCGGAGTCGATCCGAAGATCATGGGGAGCGGTCCGGTTCCGGCCACGAAGATTGCGCTGCAGCGCGCGGGAATGACTTTGGATTCCATCGACCTGATCGAAGTGAACGAAGCGTTCGCGGCGCAGTACCTGGCAGTGGAAAAAGAATTGGGCCTCGATCGCGAAAAAGTAAACGTCAATGGTGGAGCGATCGCGCTCGGCCATCCGCTGGGCGCAACCGGCACGCGGCTCGTGATCACGCTGCTCTATGAATTGCGCCGGCGTAAGAAGAAGTACGGTCTGGCTACCGCGTGCATCGGCGGCGGGCAGGGGATTGCCATGGTGGTGGAGAGCTTTCACTAGAACGCCGCTAAACCTCCACAAAAGAGGCACGGAGAAAGGCTTAGCCGCTTGGGCTTGTCAGTGGGTAGTCGCGATAGAAGCGGGAGAGAGAACAGAATTGTCATCCTGAGCGAAGCGAAGGACCTATGCAGTCTGATGGTGCAGGCAAAATGCATAGGTTCTTCGCTTTGCTCAGAATGAAAGAGAATTCTGCAGATTGTCAGGGTGAAGGAAGCGATCATGGAAATCAAGAAAGTTGGCGTTCTAGGTTGTGGCTTGATGGGTTCCGGCATCGCGCAGGTGTCCGCTACCGCTGGGTTTGACGTTACCGTGCTCGAACTCGATCAGAAGTATCTCGACAAGGGTTTTGCCGGAATCGAAAAGTCGCTGGCGAAGTTTGCCGAGCGGCCAGTCGAAAAGGGCGGCATCACTCCGGCGCAGAAAGATGCGATCCGCGCGCGCCTGAAGGGCACCACCAACCGGCAGGATCTGGCCGACTGCGACATCGTGATCGAGGCCATCATCGAGAACGTCCAGCAGAAGCGCGATATGTACGACTCGCTCGACGGCATCGTGAAGCGCGAGGCGATTTTTGCCACCAATACTTCCTCCATTTCGGTGACCGAACTGATGGCCGCGACCAAGCGCCCGGAGCGCTTCATTGGGCTGCACTTTTTTAACCCCGTCCCGCTGATGAAACTGGTTGAGGTCGTGAAGACGATCGCCACTGCGCCCGATGTCTACGAATCGGCTTACGAGTTTGCGAAGAAGCTGGGCAAGGCTCCCGTGCGCACGTCTGACAAAACGGGGTTCATCGTAAACCGGCTGCTGGTGCCGTATCTGCTGGATGCGATTCGCGCATACGAAGAAGGCGTGGGCTCGATAGAAGACATCGACAACGCAATGAAGCTCGGCTGCGGCTATCCCATGGGCCCATTCACGCTCCTCGATTTCGTCGGCCTCGATACGACGTACTACATCACGCACGTGATGTACGACGAATTCAAGGAACGCCGGTTCGCCTCTCCTCCGCTCCTGAAGCGGATGGTGATGGCGGGCTGGTACGGACGCAAGTCCGGCAAAGGGTTTTACGACTACGCGAACCCCGAAAAGCCGGTGGCGGGGAAGTTCTAGGATTGCAGAGACGGGAGCCAGATTGCCGAAGAGCGCTCCAACTGAAGTAGAGCACAACGATTATGGGGAGGGCCTATTTGATTGTTCCCCCCAGGCAGGGGAGCGGCGTCTACGCTGTTGTGATCAGCGAGAAACGCCATCTCTGTGCGGGTTCCCCTGCCATCTCCAAAAGGCCGGTTATGCGTGCGGCGTCATCGGAACGACATAGCTTAGGTTCATCGGTCGAGCGACATAGCTTAGGTTCATCGGTCGAGCGACGACGTCGTCTTTGGCATCACGCGAGAGTCTTGCTTCCACCTGCTCTTTGTAAACGAACTCGTGTCCCGTTCGCATACCGGGGTAGAAGATTTTTAACAGCGCGTCGGGCGTGCCGCGGTGGCGT
Organism: uncultured Acidobacteriaceae bacterium; assembly: GCA_963791085.1. Lineage (GTDB taxonomy): Bacteria > Acidobacteriota > Terriglobia > Terriglobales > Acidobacteriaceae > Acidiflorens. Next base: position 501,636 of record CAWBQG010000003.1, read on the forward strand.
TCGGCAAACTGAAGCTCCGGGTTGTCAGTCGACTGCTGACGGATGGTTGAAGTCGTGAGCAATGTTGCGTACTGAGTCGACCAGTCTGCACTGAAAACCTCCATAATGTTGCGGTTGCTTGGACTATCGGCAAGCACGAACCAGTATGTGCCAGCCGGCAAGTCGACTCCTGGGAGTTCTAGGGGCTGGTTGAAGGTGAACTCCATCTGTTGGTTTTCTTCACTGGCTCGGGCGTTAGGTAGGAACGCACCGAAAGCCAGGGCGAGGGAAAAAACAACTGCGAACGTTCTTCGGCGATTCATACTTCCTTCTCCTGCGTTTTGATTTCTTATTAGGACAGATGGTCGAGAACCGCAGCGTGTTGCTAGATTTTTTGTCTTAGTTTGTAATGCACCTACGGCATTCGCTGTAGATGAAACTGCAGCTGTTAGGATTGCGGAGTCCAAACATGCTTGTCTGCAGCGTGAATCCGCGACAAGGAACGTGTGATGAACTACGAAAACCTGCTGCTTGAGAAGAAAAACTCCATCGCTTACGTCACCGTCAACCGGCCCAAGGTACTCAATGCGCTCAATATGGCCACCATGGAAGAGCTGCGCACCGCTTTTCATGACATCAAGAACGATGACGGAATTCGTGTCGCCATCCTCACCGGCTCGGGCGAAAAAGCATTTGTCGCCGGAGCTGACATCAGCGAGTTGGCTACGCAAGATGCCGTCACCGGCAAGAAGTACGGGCATCGCGGCCAGAGCGTGCTCAATTTGATTGAAAACCTGGGCAAGCCAGTGATTGCCTGCATCAACGGCTTCGCGCTCGGCGGCGGCTGCGAACTCGCTCTGGCGTGCACGATGCGCCTCGCAAGCGAAAATGCGAAGCTCGGGCAGCCCGAAGTGAAGCTGGGAATTATTCCGGGCTACGGCGGCTCGCAGCGGCTGCCGCGTCTGGTGGGCAAGGGTCTCGCCATGCAGCATGTGCTCACCGGCGAGATGATTACGGCGCAGGAGGCGCATCGTATCGGCCTAGTCAACGAAGTGACTTCGCCCGCCGATCTGATTCCGCGCGCCGAGGCGATCGCCGCGAAGATCATTGCGAACGCTCCGCTGGCCGTGCAGTATGCGATGGAGGCCGTCAACAAAGGCATGGAAATGACTCTCGCCGAAGGGTTGTTTCTGGAAGCGTCGCTGTTTGGCGTTTGCTGCGCCACCGAAGATAAAAAAGAAGGGACGGCGGCGTTTCTGGAGAAGCGAGCCGCGCAATTTAAGGGAAAATAGGGACGGGGCTTGCCCCGTCTGCCTTATACGCGGTCGCACACATGGCAAGCCGCGTTACTACGACGATTTGATAACACTGCGGAGAGAAGACTACGACAGAAAAACTAAAGATCGAACGGATTCCGGAACCGACGGTTGCTGCTGTCGAGGGCAGCCTCAACGCCGCCGGAAAGCGCTTCGCCATTGTAGTGTCGCGCTTCAACGCGTTCATCACCGAACGGCTGCTGCTCAGCGCTTGCGACGGATTGCTCCGCGCCGGCGCCAAGAACAAGGACATTGCCGTCGTGCGCGTGCCGGGAGCCTTCGAGATACCGTTGGCCGCCCGCACGCTGGCTGAAACCGGAAAGTATGATGCCATCCTCTGCATCGGCTGCCTGCTGCGCGGCGATACCGCCCACTACGACGTCATTGTCAACGAAGTCACGCGGGGCATTGGCCAGTCGGCGCAGCAAACAGGCGTTCCGCATGCGTTTGGCGTTCTCACTTGCGACACGCTCGAGCAAGCAATTGACCGCGCCGGCCTGAAGATGGGCAACAAAGGATTTGAGGCAGCGCTGGCGGCCGTTGAGATGGCGAATCTGAAAAAATCCGTCGGTGGCCGTTCGTCGTTCGCCGTTAGCAAGAGCAAAAGCAAAACGAAAAGCAAAACCACGAGCAAGAAGGCCAAGCGTTAGCTTCTAAGTCTTCCCCTTAGTTTCACTTCTTCTTGCCCAGAAGGCCGCCCAATCCTCCCAGTGCTTTGCCTTTGCCCCCGGGCACCAGTGCCTTCAGCTGATTGCCGACCAAGCCCTTCACGTCTGGCGCGAAGGTCGGATTTGACATGGTCCCGCCCACCTTTACCGGAATACCGCCGCTGCCGTGTCCCACAACGCTGGTAAGTCCGCCGCCAATGCCGCCGCTCAGATTGGCCAGCATATTGAAGTTGAGGTCATTATTCGGACTGATCGTTCCGGCCCCGGTTACGGTGCCAATCGACGGAACCACCACATTGATCTTGTCGAGCCGCGTCCCCTCCGGCGCGTACCGCACATCGGAACTCAGGTTCTGAATCGTCGTGTCGTTGCCCGACTGTTTACTGCCAATCCCCGGAATGGCCGACAGCTTCGATCCCAGGTTAAAGCCCGTCAGCGCCGTATTGTTCATCTGGACTGTTCCGGTCGATACCAGCTTGTTCAGCGGACCGACTGCGTCGAGGTTCACCGAAAGCGTTCCGCCTTTCAGCTGCGATCCCGACGGCAGAATCACCCCCACGGCGGGCAGCACCGCTTCCAGATCGTCGACTGGCATCCCTTGTCCATTGAGCCTCATGTTGACCGAAGTCGTCTCGCCCTGCATGTTGTAAGTGCCCGTGAGTTTCGCCAGCGCCTTGCCAATCTGAACGCCGCCTTGCGCCAGTTGCCCGGTTTCCTTCTGCAGGTCGTGCTCAACCGTAAACGTCACTTGCACCGGCGTCGACGCTGGAGATCCCTTAGGCACCAGCTTCAACGAAGATGCCTTCAGCGTTCCGTTTGCTTTCGCCACGTGCCCGTCGGAACTCAGCGTGCCGTCAAAGTCCGCCGATCCCGTAATGCCCAATTCCGGATCGACCAGCGCCGACTGCGCAAGATCCAGCTTGTTAAGATTCACTTTCGCCTGCACCGGGGTAAGCGAAGCATCCGTCGGGCTGATCGGGCCGGCCGTGCCTTCGATCTTCAGTGAGCCGCCACCGGGAAGCTCCGCCGAAACCTCCACCGGAAACGCGCTCGTGAAAGAAAAATTCTTTACGGAAACGTTGAGCTTCTCATAGACGATCGGATTGCGGCGCGCCGGAACCGAACCCACGGTAATTTTCCCGTTCTTCAGCTCGAGCATCGCGACGCTCAGGTTCCCCGGTGCTCCCCCGCCGCCGTTCTTCGCGGGCGCATTGGCTGGCTGCGCCGCCTGGTTTCCAATCGAGGAAAAATTCCAAACCCCGTCCCGGTTGCGCAGAAGAACAATTTGCGGCTGGTCAATCGTCAGATGCGTGACGTGCAACTCCTTGCTGAAAATGAGCGGCATCAGTTCGACGCCAACTCCCAGCATCTTGGCCTGCAAAAATGCAGTGTTGCTGAATTTGGGATCGTCCGCAATCGACAGCTCGTTGGCCTCCACGCTGCCAGAGAGAATGCTCAAGCTCAGGTTGCCGACTTTAACCGTACGCCCCAGCGCAGACGACAGATTCGATTCAATCTGGGGGCGGAAGTCATTGACGTTGATCAGAAACGGCACCGCAATGACGATTACGATCAGCAGGGCAACCACAATACCAACGATCTTGAAAGTTCGATTCATCGCAAACCTCCATGAGGATGGTTGAAAGGAGGAAGTAGCCCGGGCGTTCAGCAATTGAGTCTATCAAAACCAAACGCGTTTTTGCGTGAGGCCCCAGCGGAGAGTTAGCCCACTGCCGGGGCCCTCGACCGCTCCCTGTCGCCGGCATTCGCCGGCGATAGTCTTCGTTATAAGATAGGCAGCAAGGAAGGATGGAGCGAATTCCCTCAGTGCCAAATTCTGATGTCTATCCGCCGGTGCAGGAGGAAGTGACTCGGCTCGCGGGATTGCCGGAAGTGCGATCCGCCTTCGGCCGCTTCCGTTTCGAGGAAGCGCAGATCGCGCAGTGGCAGATGGATGTTTCCCGCATTGCCGCCCCTCCCTTTGGCGAAACGCTCCGCGCCCAGTGGCTGGCTGACCGCTTTCGCGAAATCGGGCTCGCCAGCGTTGAACTCGACGAGGTGGGCAACGTATTCGGAGTGCGGCCCGGCTACGGGAAGCGTTTTGTCGCCCTCACCGCTCACATTGACACTGTGTTCCCCGCGACCACCCCGCTCAATATCCGCCAGCAGGGCACTCGTCTGTATGGTCCGGGAGTTTCCGACAACGCCGCCGGAATTGCCGCCCTGCTCGCCGTCGCCTCTGTGCTTGGCAGCGCCGGCATCTCTCACGCCATGCCCTTCGTCTTTATCGGCAACGTCGGAGAGGAAGGCGAGGGCGATCTGCGCGGCATGCGCCGTGTTTTCGAAACGCCACGCTGGCGCGAGTCCATTGCCTATACCCTCGTCGTCGATGGGGCTGGGTCCGACACTTTAGTCGCCGAGGCCCTCGGCAGCCGCCGTTTCGAGGTCATCGCCCGCGGTCCCGGCGGGCATTCCTGGAGCGATTTCGGCGCCCCCAATCCGATCATCGTTCTTGCTCGCGCCATTCAGGATCTCAGCGAAACGCCCGTCCCCGCTACTCCAAAAACAACGTTCAACATCGGTGTGATTCGCGGGGGCACCTCTGTCAATTCGATTCCTGAGTCGGCCAGCATGCGGGTCGATCTGCGCTCCACCTCCATGGTGGAAATCGATCGCCTGGAGCGTACCTTGCGGATCGCCCTCGACCACGCCATGGACGTCGAGAATCAACCCCCTTCGCGGGGAGTGCGCCGTCCCCACACTGTGCAATGCGAAGTTGTGGAGATTGGCAATCGTCCAGCCGGCGAACTGGCTCTCGGCTCGCGTCTGCTCAAAGTCATTCGCGCTGTCGACGTTCTTCTCGGCAACACCGCTCAGGTGCAGCGAGCTTCTACCGACGCCAATATTCCCCTCTCTCTCGGCCGCGAAGCCATTGCCATCGGCGGCGGCGGCACCGGCGGCGGCGCACACACCTTGCAGGAATGGTTCGACTGCGCGGGGCGTGATCTCGGACTCCGCCGCATCCTGCTTACAATGCTCGCTTTGGCGGGAATCGGCGAATGATCGTGCGCTTGACGATCCTGCTCTGTGCCATCGTCTCGGCCGCGTCCGCCCAGGATGCGGCTCCGCGGCCCAAAGCCGATGCCATCTTCACTCACGGGGACATCTACACCGGCGCGCTCGACGCATCCTCATCGCTTGGCGCCGGCCAACGCGCGGAAGCTCTCGCGATTCGCGGCGATCGCATCCTCGCCGTAGGCACCCGGGAAGAAATCGCCAAATTAAAGGGACCCGAAACCAGAATCATCGATCTCGGCGGTCACTTCGTGATGCCGGGCTTCAACGACGCGCACATGCACCTCGCCAGCGCCGGTCTGGAGAAACTGACCGTCAATATGGTCGGCACGAAAACACTCGACGAATTCCGCGAGCGCCTGCGCGCCAAAGTCCAGGCCGCCGAGCCTGGAGAATGGGTCGTCGGCGAGGGCTGGGACCACACTCTGTGGCCCGTCAAGGTTCTGCCTTCGCGCTGGGATCTCGACGAGGTCAGCGGTGATCACCCCGTGTACCTGGTCCGCGTGGACGGACACATTGCGGTCGCCAATACACGCGCCCTGCAACTGGCCGGCGTGACCGTCGCCAGCCGCGATCCTGACGGAGGAAAGATTGATCGCGATGAATCCGGCACGCCCACGGGGATTCTGCGCGAAAAAGCAAAAGGGCTGGTGTCGGCGGTGATTCCCAAACCGACGCACGAAAAGCGCCGCCGCGCCATCGAACTGGCTCTCGCCGACCTTGCCAGCCACGGCATAACTTCCGCGCAGGATTTCTCGCAGTGGGAAGACTTCCAGATCTATGAGGAACTCGAAACCCAGGGCAAGCTGACGTCGCGCATCTCGGAATGGCTGCCTTTCGACGATTCCATCCAGGAACTGAACCGCAAACGCGATTCACATCCAGCGTCCGACAACATGCTGCACACCGGAATGGTCAAAGGTTTCATGGATGGATCGCTCGGCTCGAAGACCGCTGCTCTTGTCGCGCCCTACAGTGACGACCCCGGCAATACCGGCATTCCCCAATACGCTCCTGACAAGCTCAACGCCATGACCCGGGAGCGCCTCTTGGCTGGATATCAGATCGGCTTCCACGCCATTGGCGACAAAGGCGTGCAGATGGCTCTTGACGCCTTCGCCGAAGCCGAGAAAGCCGCCCAGGACGCACGGCTCAAGGCCGCCAATGGAGCCAATTCCAATGACTACCGCCTCCGCATCGAGCACGCGCAGGTCACCACACCGCAACAGATTCTGCGCTTCGAAGAATTGAACATCATCGCATCCATGCAGCCCAGCCACCTGCTCACAGATATGCACTGGGTTGAATCCCGGCTTGGGCCGAAGCGCATGGAGACTTCTTACGCTTGGGCCGAGTTCCTGCGCCACGGCATCGTTCTCGCCTTTGGCACCGACTATCCGGTCGAGCCCGTCACCCCTTTTCGCGGAATCTACTGCGCCGTCACCCGCATGAGTGAAGATGGAAAAATGACTTATCCCGGCCAGAAGCTCACGATCGAGCAGGCGATCGCAGCCTATACCACCGGCGCTGCCTACGCCGAGTTCGCCGAAAAACAGAAAGGTAAACTAGCCCGGGGAATGCTCGCCGATTTCGTCGTCCTCGATCAGAACATCACCGTCGTGCCTCCTCCGAAAATCCTCGACACAAAAGTTCTGCGGACTGTCGTGGGCGGCAATACCGTTTACGAAGCAAAGTAATCCGGCCAGGTAGGATCGGTTCAAGCAGAATCCGTCATCTCGCATTTGGATAGCGTGATCTCAAACTCAGGTTTCCGACAGCCCGATCACCCGATGGTCCGATAACATGACCGCCAAAGAACGCGAGCGCGCTTTCATGATCGGTGCCCCACTGGCCATCATTCCGGCCTTGGGCTTCCTGCCGGCAGTAGTCTTCCTCATCGTTTTCCCCCGCGTGCCGCATGGGCGGCTCATCGGATGTCTGGTCGTCGTCGCCTGCGCTCTGGTTGGCAGCTTCGGACTCTGGAAGCTGGCTCTCGGCGCTGTCCAGAAGCCCTGGGGGATTTTCAATGTGCTCAACGTGGGCGCGCTGCTGGTCCTGCTGGTGATCGCCGGTTACACCGGCCTTTTCCTGGCTCTAATGACGTTGAGGCTTTAGGAGAGCGCTCAGCCGGGGCGAACTCTAGGGCAGCTCTTTGGACAGATTTTCGGGTGCGAGTTCTTTCCCCACGCTATCCAGCACGCCGTTAATGAACTGAATCGACTCCGGCGTCGAAAATCTTCGCGCAATTTCCAGCGCTTCATTGATTACGATGGGCTGCGGCGTCTCCGGATAGCCCAGAAATTCCGCCACCGCCGCCCGCAGCACATTCCGGTCAACCGCCGGCATCCGGTCCATTTTCCAGTGCCGGGTATGCCGTCCGATCAGCGCGTCAATTTCTTCCAGCCGGTCGCTCGCCACGCGAAACAGATCGTCGGCAAACCCGCGCGCCTCCTCGTCCACATCCTCGCGCTGGGGCCAGAAAGACTTGCGAACAGCGTCCGGCGTCTGCTTCCCCATATCGGCCTGAAACAGCATCTGCAAAACTAATTCGCGGGATTTTCGTCGTGTGCCCATGAATCGCCGGCATTCGTTCGTCGTTGCGGGATGCTGGTTTAAGTGTACAGCGAAGGATTGTACCGCGAGTCATCAAGAGCCCGGCAGCGAAGTGGGTCTTCCTGGAAGCGCCTGGGCGGTTGCGGTCTCAGCGAATGCCGCGCACAGCCTCGGCTGGAGCTCCCGCCAAAACCTCCATGCCGTGCAAGATCGTCGCAACCACTTTTTTATTGCCGATCGCAGTGTTGATCATCATGTGATAAAGGCTCCGCGTCGGCCAGTCCGCATTGAAATAGTGCTTGATGTAGGCGACCCGCTCTTTATCGACGTTGTCAACCAGGTCCTCGGCGTCCGTCAGGCTCTTGCCCATCGCCAGCAGGCGGCGAATTTTTTCTTCGCGGGAAGCGTAGGCAAAAACACGGAATGTATCCTCGCGCTCGCGCAGGAAAAAGGGCGATCCTCGGCCCACGATCACCGCATTTCCTTCGGCCGCGATGCCCCCCACGATTTCTGCCATCATCGCCATCATCCGGTCGGTATCGAAAGCGTGCGAGTCGGCCAGGGGCAAACTGCGCTCGTAACTGCCGCGCCAGAAGGCCTTGGCCATCCGGTAGAGGCGACTGTCGACACGCTCATCACAGAGCGCGACTGCTTCCTCGCCAACTTGAGCGCGCTTGGCGATTTCCGCGGTCAATTGCTGGTCCCAGACTTTCCACCCCAGGCGGCGCGCCAGTTCGCAGGCGATGCCCCCGCCGCCGCACCCGTATTCGCGCTCCAATGTGATGATGCGAAACATGTTGCACCCCTTGTTCGTCAAAGAGCGATTGCCTCGCCCCCAACTTCCCCACGACCCCTCTACTTAGACCGCGAGCCAGCATAGAAAGAATCATGCGGTCACAGTACTAGTGAACCACCATCCCAGCCGCCTTCGCCTTCTTGATCAAAAACACGCACGGAATCAGGCAGCCGATTACGACCCCGAGCACCCAGAAATTATCAATGTAGGCCAGCATCGTCGACTCCCGGATGACGTTCGCCTGCAACATGGCATAGGCATGCTGCTGTGCGGTACCCGGTCCGGAACCCGGCCCCGCACCGCCGCCCGAAAAACCTCCCGTTACGCCGCGCAGCGTGGATAAAAACTGCGGATTGCCGGCGTTCAGTTTCTCCACCAGCCTCACCTGGTGAACCTGCGCGCGACGCGCCAGGCCGGTCGTCACAAAAGAAATCCCCACGCTCCCGCCGATGTTTCTGGCCAGGTTCATCAAGCCGGACGCGGCATTGTTCTTATCGCGCGACAAACCCGAGTAGGCCGCGGTGTTAATGGGCACAAAAAGAAACGCGAGTCCCATTGCCTGGAAAACACGCGCCATCATAACGGTGTGGAAATCGACGCCCAGGTCGAATGTCGTCATATGAAATAGCGAAAACGACAGCATCGATAACCCGAACAGCATCAGCCAGCGCGGACTGTAGCGCGAAAGCAGAAATCCGACGATCGGCATGCACACCATAATCGTGAAACCACCTGGCATTAACGCCAACCCGGATTGTTCGGCAGTGTAACCCAACAGGGTCTGCATGAACAGCGGCAGCAGCAGGGTGCTCCCGAGCAGCGCGAAGCCCAGCATGAACATCAGGAAGTTCGCGGTGGCAAACGTGCGCTGTTTGAATAAGTGCAAATCGATGATGGGATCCTTGTGATACCACTCCCAGATGATGACCCACACGAGCGATGCCACCGAGACGGCGGTGAGTACAACGATGAAATTCGATTCAAACCAATCGTCGCGCTGGCCCTTGTCGAGCACCACCTGCAGAGTGCCCAGGCCCAGAGCCACCAGTCCCAGACCGATGTAGTCGATATGGGTTTCACTCAGCTTGCGGCGCTTGAAGTAGGGAGGGTCCTGAATCAGGCGCGACGTCAGTAGCAGCGAGAGAATGCCCACAGGAATATTGATGAAGAAAATCCAGCGCCAGGTGAAGTTATCGGTAATCCAGCCGCCCAGCGTGGGGCCAATGGCGGGCGCCATGACCACGGCGATGCCATAAACGGCAAATGCCATTCCGCGCTTGGCAGGCGCGAACGTATCGGCCAGGATCGCCTGCTCGCTCGGCTGCAGGCCCCCGCCGCCCACTCCCTGCAGAACGCGAAAGAAAATCAGCATGCCGAGATTGGGAGCGAGCCCGCAGAGGCAGGAACTGATAGTAAAGAGTGCGACGCAGCTCATGTAGAACCGCTTGCGCCCCATGATCGAAGAAAGCCAGCCGCTCAGCGGAAGAACGATCGCATTCGATACCAGATACGAGGTGAGGATCCATGTGCTTTCATCCTGCCCCGCGGAAAGGCTGCCGGCGATGTGCGGCAACGCGACGTTGGCGATGCTGGTATCGAGCACCTCCATGAACGTCGCCAGCGTAACCGCCAGAGCGATAACCCACGGATTGACCGCCGGCCGCCATTCGGCGGCCTCATTCATCGTGATGGATGCTGCACTCATCTGGACGTTGCCTTACGCTATGAGCTACGAGCCGCGAGTTACGATCCGTCGAGGAACCAAAACCGGGTTTGGAATCGGATATGCGCTGGTTGCTCGAAACTCGCGGCTCGCAGCTCGCGGCTACTTGATCCACACCTTGGGCTCGACCGACATGCCGGGCCGCAACTCGTGACCCTTGGTTTCGCCGGGCTCGAACACAATCTTCACAGGAATTCTCTGTACCACTTTCACGTAGTTGCCGGTCGCGTTCTCCGGCGGCAACAGGCTGAACCGCGCGCCGCTCGCGCCCGCGATGGAATCGACATGGGCCTTGTAGGTCTTGCCGGTGCCATCCACCTCAATCTCGGCGCGCTGGCCCGCCTTCATATTCCTGAGTTGCGTTTCCTTGAAGTTTGCCGTGACCCAGATGTCCTCCAGCGGAATGACTTTCATCATTTCCTGGCCGGCCTGCAAGTTCTGCCCGACCTCCACCGTGCGGTTGCTGACGACTCCGGTCACCGGCGCGACAATTTGGGTGTACTGCAGGTTCAGCAGCGCCTGATCGAGTTGCGCTTTCTTGCGCTCGGCATTGGCCTGCGCGGAGAGAGCGCGCGAGCGCGTCGCGCGCATGGTCTGCGGAGCCGTCTGGGCCGTGCGCAGGTCGGCATTCGATTGCAACTGTTTTCCCTGGGCTTGATCAATTTGCGCTTGGGCAGCCTCGGCGCTTGCCTTGGCAGCTTCGACAGTGGCTGCGGCAGCCTGTGCGGCAGCCACCGCCTGGTCGTACTGTTGCTGCGAAATTTCCTGTTTGTCGATCAGCTGCTTGTAACGGATCAGGTCATTCTGCGCCTTGACATTGTTGGCCTCCGCCTCGGCGATCTGCGCTTTCGCCGCCTCGAACTGCTGGCGGGTTGCCGCCACTCCAGCCTTGGCATTCGCGACGCCCGCCTGCGCGCTCGCCACCTGACTCGATGTGTTGACATCGGTGATCGGCACGTTGATGTCGGAGGCCGATGCTTGCGCCTGCGCGTCGGCGTATTCCGCGCGCGCCTGCGCCACCGCGACTGCATAATCCGCGGGATCGATCTCCACCAGCACCGTTCCCTTTTCCACGTACTGATTGTCATCCACGTTGAGCTTGAGCACGTGGCCGCTGATCCGGGCGCTGACGGAGTTAACATGCCCGTCAATTTGCGCGTCGTCGGTGGATTCGTAGCTCGCGAAGTAGCGCCACGCGAAAATCCCAACCACCAGCAGAATCAGGATCACCAGGCCGAAAAGCAGTTTGGTCGCGCGAGCTTCCCAAAAGCTCTTTGCGGCGTCGATAGCGCGCCTCGCCATCTTCCGGCGGCGGTTGCGGAGCGCCCGTGCCGGGTTTGGAATCGGCTACGGCAGTGGTTGTCTCATCCATAAGCTACTTTCCTCTCAAATATTCGCGAACGCCCTCTTCGGCACGGCCGAGCGCGCGCGCAAAGGAAACTTTGGCCAGGTTGTGAAGGTACAAACTCGAAATCAGGTCTTCATGCGCGGATGCCAGGGTTTCCTGCGCCTGAACCACTTCAAGGTTGTCGGTGACGCCGGCCGAAAACCGGTCCCGGGACTGGGTGAGGGCCTGCTCGGCCAGATCCACGGAACTCTGCGCAACTTCGACCTGATCGCCCGAAGATTTCAGATCGAGCAGCGCGTTCCGGATGTCCTGATCGATTTGTGCGCGCACGTCGGCGAGTTGCGCCTCGGCAGCACGCAGGATGGCTTCGGCTTTTAGAACGTCGGCGTGAACCTTGCCTCCCTGAAAGATGGGGATACTAAGCGTGCCGGCCACGTGGTATGTCGGTAAGACGCTGCTCGGGGTCGCGCCGATCTCGCCATAGTCGCCTTCCACATTGAACGTGGGAAAATATCCCGCGATTGCGGCATTGTGCTCGAGCCGAGCCGCCACAACACGATCCTGCGCCGCCTTGTAGTCGGAGCGCAGAGAGTAGGCGCGCTGCAATGTGGTCTCAAGGTCGGGCATCGGAAAAGCCTCGTACGGAGCTTTGTCCGCGAGCGCGAGTTCCTGGCCGGGGGCGAGTCCAACGATCCGTCCGAGCGATATTTTTTGCTTCGCGAAATCGCTTGCCGCCGCAATCAACTGTTGTCGCCGCGTCTGGTACTCGACCTGGGCCCGCAGTGTGTCGATCGCAGGAGCGACGCCCGCCTGCTGCTGCGCCACTGCCTTTTCATACAGGGCACGTGCTGTTTCCTGCTGCGCCTCGGCCGTTTCCACGCGCGCCGCGCCGGCAATCGCCTGGAGGTAGGCGTTGCCGGTTGCCAGAACGACCAGATCGCGTGCGTCCTTCAGATTGAAGCGGGCTACGCTTTCGCTGATCACGGAAGCGCGATATTGCTGAATCGCCTTCCAGTCGAAAACCCTTTCGGTAGCCGACGCGCGCACGTCGAAATAAGAGAACGGCCCGATCACCTTGGGCAGGCTTGCGCCTCCAAAGAGCCCGGCGGGAAATTTCCCGAAGCCCTCCGCGATCAGGCTCTGCTTTTGCGCGTTTTCCTGAACGTTGCCGTTCACATCGGGCAGCAACTCGCTCAATTTTTGCCATTTCTCGCCGCGCGACTGAATCGTGTTGTACTCCGAGAGAAGGCCGGCCAGGTTCTGGCGCAAGGCTCGCTCGATCGCCTCGCTGAAAGTGAGCGACAGAATTCCGGGCGTCGGCTTGGCCTCCGGCACGCTTCCATAAACCGGGTTTTGCGCTGACGTCGGAACCTGGTTCGGGGTGGGAACCTGGTTCGGGATGGCAGGCGCCGCGCTCTGGGCGCCGAGGTGCGCGGGAAAAAGAGGGATCAATACCAGACACAACTGGCAAAAGAGCCGAAGATGGCGGGTGACGTAATTAACAGAAGGCATGAACGCGGATTCGCTCCTTGAACGGAGGGCAAAATAGTAAATCGTTTGGATGGTTTTCGCACGGAGGGTGATGCAAATTGTTGAATAATATCGTGATACCAGCCTGACGGCCGCGCCCCAAAGGCGGTTTCCGAAGCCCGCCCAGTGACCTTGGTCATCTTGTGAAGCAGACCCACCGAAGTCCAATCTAGGAGTGGACTTAAATGCCTTTCTGCCGTTTTGTCTCAGGGAAGTCGCACGCATGAGCGAAGCTACAAAACCATCGCCGAACGGTTCAGATTGGACGCGCCTGCTCACGGATCCCGACCTCGTCAGTCACCTCGGGACCCTGCTTCAGACCTATCGCGAAGTTTCGCCTGAAAGGCGGGAGGCCGCGTTGTTGCAGGCCATGCGCGAGATCAAGGAGAAGGCAGCAAGCAGTCGGCACACGGAACCGGCGAGTGTTGCGCCGATCGCAGCCGCACCTGCGGCCAAGGTCGCCAAGGTCGCCACGGCGGCCGCGCCTCCGCAAACGGCCGTTCTTCCTGCTCCGCGACCAGCCGCACGTCCTGCTCCGGAACCAGTTGCACTTCCTGCTCCGGAACCGGTGACCCTCACTCCGCCCTTCGAGCCGGATCTGTTCACTCCGACCCAGGGATCGGACCGGCGTCGCCATCACCGCATCAAGTGTTACTTTGCGGTGGAAATTCACGTGGAAGGCGTCAAGGAGCCGATCTGGGGCAATCTCTCCAATGTGGGCCGCGGAGGTTGCATGGTTGAGACAGCCAATCCCGTGCCGCCCGGCAAGGCCCTGGAGATCGGGTTATGGATTTCGAGCGGCAAGCTCTGGGTGAAGGGCGTAATCATCAATGGAATTGCGGCCCCGCCGAGTTCGTCCTCATTTGGCGTCCGGGTGAAGTTCTCGGAAACAGAACTCTCGGAAAACGAACATTTGCGCGAATTCCTGAAATTCGTGGAGAATTCCACGCGCAAAGCACACAGCGGAAACACCTATATAGAGCAATTGAAATCTTGATCCGCTCTCCTTATCCTCCCTTCTGTGCGCAACTTTAGCCGCTAGTCGGGGTTCATCTTTCAACGAGGCGCGCCGCAGATGGGACCGCTTTTCTATGGACGTCGCCGGGCGTTGGCAGCCGCTCTGCTCGTAGCCGGGCTGGCGACGACTCAGTTTGCCCTGGGGCGTAAGAAAGAGAAATCAGCCGCCCTCGACGAACACCGGCGCGCCGCGCACGCGCTGAATCGCCTTACATTCGGTCGGCGCCCCGGCGACCTCGGACGGGTCGCGCAAATGGGCGTCGACAAGTGGATCGAATTCGAACTCCATCCGGAACGGATTGACGATGCCGCGCTCGATGCACGGCTCGCGCCCTTGCGCACGCTGCGCATGAATACCCGTGACATCGTCGAGAATTTTCCCAACAACGAAATGATCAAGCAGGTTGCCGAAGGCAAGATGGCCATGCCTGGGGATCCGGTGCGGCGCGCCATCTACGAAGCGCAAGTGCAGCGCTACGAAGACAAGCAAGAACGCAAAACTGAACCTGCGCAAACGGCCGGCAACAATCAGAATGGCGAAATGACGGGCGGCGAAACTGCCATGCTGGCCGAGGCCGGCTACCAGCGCCGCCGCGAAGAAAATCAGGCCGCCAGTATCCGCCTGGTGGAGTTGCTCGACCTTCCGCCCGAACAACGCTTCCGCGAGATTCTCAACCTTTCTCCTGAAGAACAGCGCGGCCTCGCGAACCGTGCCAAAGGGGCAAAGGCGGATGCCCTGATGCAGGGCATGAACGGTCAGGAGAAAGAAACACTCCGGGCGCTCAACAATCCCGAGCAGGTGGTGGTGGACGAATTAATGCAAGCCAAGTTGTTGCGCGCGATTTACAGCGAGCGCCAACTGGACGAGGTGATGACCGATTTCTGGATCAACCACTTCAACGTGTTCATCAACAAAGGCGCCGACCGGTTTCTGCTTACCAGCTACGAGCGCGACGTGATTCGTCCGCATGTGCTCGGAAAATTTGAGGACCTGCTGGTGGCAACGGCTAAGAGCCCCGCGATGTTGTTCTATCTCGATAACTGGTTGAGTGTCGGCCCGGATTCTGACGTGGCGCTCGACATCCACAGGCACGCGCATGGCAATGCCAGTTCCAGACCCGGCCAACAGAACCGGCCGGGCAAGCGTAAACAGGCCAGCGGCCTCAACGAGAATTACGGCCGCGAACTGATGGAGCTGCACACGCTCAGCGTCAACGGCGGGTACTCGCAGAAAGATGTTACCGAAGTGGCCAAAGTCTTTACCGGCTGGACCATCGAGCAGCCGAATAAAGGCGGCGGTTTCCACTTCGAGCCGCGCATGCACGAACCCGGCGACAAGATCGTGCTCGGACATCGCATCAAAGAAAATGGCGAGAAAGAAGGTGTTGAAGTCCTGCACCTACTGGCGCGCAATCCCAGGACAGCCCATTTCATCTCGCAGAAACTCGCTATGCGCTTTGTCTCTGACGATCCGCCGCCCGCGCTCGTCGATCGCATGACGCAGACGTTCCTGAAAAAAGGCGGCGACATTCGCGAGGTGCTGCGCACCATGTTCCGCTCGCCGGAATTCTGGTCGCCCGAGACTTATCGCGCCAAGGTGAAAACGCCCTTTGAGTTTGTGGTTTCGGCGGTGCGCGCAAGCGGCGCACAAGTCGACGACGCGCGCTCGCTGGTGGGCACGCTCAACAACATGGGCATGATGCCGTATGGCATGATGCCGCCGACCGGCTATTCGATGAAAGCCGAAACCTGGGTGAACTCATCGGCCCTTCTTGCGCGCATGAATTTTGCGCTCGGACTGGCGGGCGGAAAGCTGCATGGCGTATCGGCGGACGCGGCGCAATTGGCACAGGGGGCTACGGATGCGCCGCAGGCGGTTGCCCGGCTCGAGGATTCTTTGCTGGGCGGCGATGTTTCGCGCCAGACGCATGAGACGATCGGCAAGCAACTGGAAGACCCGAAGATCAGCCGGGCGGCGCTTGGATGATCCGGCGCGACCGCCGAATGTGGGCGCGATCGAGGGACTGATTTTGGGTTCGCCCGAATTTCAGAGGAGATAGCTGTCAGCCCTCAGCCATCAGCCGTCAGCTCAAGACGGGCACAACCTGATGGCTGATGGCTGAAGGCTTAGGGCTGGTTTCTATGTCCATAACTCGCCGAATCTTTCTTCGCAATGGTGCACTGGCCGTAGTAGGCACGGCCGCGCTCCCAGGTTTTCTGGCGCGCGCGGCCTATGGCGCGGCCGAACCGGGGATTCGTACCAGGCGCCTGGTCGTCATCTTCCAACGCGGCGCGGCCGACGGCCTCAACATCGTCGTGCCACACGCGGAGCCCTCGTATTACGCGATGCGGCCGACCATCAACATTCCAAAGAAATCCGTGCTCGATCTTGACGGCTTCTTTGGGTTGCACCCGGCCATGTCGTCGTTTGAGCCGCTGTGGAAGCAGAAACATCTGGCCATCGTGCATGCTTCCGGATCGCCCGATCCAACGCGCTCGCACTTCGACGCGCAGGATTTCATGGAGTCGGGTACGCCAGGCATCAAGTCTACCGATGACGGCTGGCTGAATCGCTGCTTGCATGAACTGCCCGCGCCGAAGCCTGCGTCGGCATTTTCTACTTCTGATCCATCGGCTTTCCGAGCCATTGCGCTCGGTCCCTCGCTGCCGCGCATTCTTTCCGGCAAAGAGCCGGCGCTGGCGCTGAATAACCTGAGCGACTTTTCGGTGGGCGGCGCAAATCCCAAAGCCATGCCGATCTCGAACACCTTTGAGGCCATGTATGCGGGTTCGGTAGACACGGTTCTGCACGGCACCGGCCGCGAGACCTTCGACGCCGTGAAGATGCTCAAGACCGCCGATCCGGCCAGGTACACACCCGCGACTGGCGCGAACTATCCCAAAGGGCGGTTCGGTGACAGCCTGCGGCAACTCGCGCAGCTCATTAAGTCGAACGTAGGCGTGCAGGTCGCTTTTGCCGACATCGGTGGCTGGGATCATCACGTGAACGAAGGCAATACGCAGGGGCAGATTGCCAACGTGCTCGGCGACTTCTCGCAATCGATCGCCGCCTTCTGGGCCGATCTCGGCGATCTCGGCGAAGACACGGTCGTCGTCACCATGTCGGAATTTGGTCGCACCGCGCGCGAAAACGGCAATCGCGGCACCGATCACGGCCATGCCAACGTGATGTTTGTGCTGGGCGGCCCGGTGCGCGGCGGCAAAGTTTATGGCCGCTGGCCCGGCCTCGATGAATCGCAGCTCTACGAAGGCCGCGACCTCGCGATCACGACCGACTTCCGCCTGGTGCTGAGTGAAGTCGTCTCGCAGTATCTTGGCAACAAAGACCTGAAAGCTGTATTCCCGGGATTCGAGCAGCCGGGACAATTTCTGAGCTTTCTGGGGTGAATCCCGCAGGGATTTGCTTGCAGGCTGCGGAAAAAGTCGATGTTGCACTTGATTTTGGGTGGCGCAGCGGTTTACCGCTGCGATAAGTGGCCTGTTTTCAGTGCGGCTTTAGCCGCTGAGGTCACGCTCTTTCCTCGATAAGACAGTTTTTCCGCAGCCGCCCTACGGTAGTTTCTCCGTCTTCTCCTCCAGCTTGTCGAGAATGCCCGTCGCAGCGTCGAGAATTTCCTGGTCCAGCTTGCGGTTCGAGGCGATGGCCTCGGCCAGTGGAATGGAAATGATCTTGTTGCCGCGGAGCGCGGCCATGTGGCCGAATTCGCCGCGATGCACCATGTCGATCGCGCCCAACCCATAGCGCGTAGCCAGCACGCGATCAAAGGCGCTGGGCGATCCGCCGCGCTGGATGTGGCCGAGAACCACAGAACGCGTCTCAAAACCCGTACGCTTTTCGATCTCGCGGGCTAGCACCGACCCGATTCCGCCCAGCCGCAGATGGCCGAATTCGTCGCGCCCCACATCCTGTAGAACGGGCGCGCCCTCATTCATCTCGATGCCGCCGGCAAACTTCGCCCCTTCGGCAGCGACCACGATCGAGAAGTAGCGGCCGCGGGCGTGGCGCTGCCGGATCAGTTCGGCGACCTGCTCGATATCGAAGGGAACCTCCGGAACCAGAATCACGTCGGCGCCGCCGCCAATGCCGCTATAGGCTGCGATCCAGCCCGAGTCGCGCCCCATCACTTCGACCACGATCACGCGGTTGTGCGCCTCGGCCGTGGTGTGAACCCGGTCAATCGCGCTGGTTGCCACGTTGACCGCCGTGTCAAACCCGAAAGTAAAGTCGGTGCCGGCCAGATCGTTGTCGATGGTCTTGGGCACGCCGACCACTTTCACGCCATTCGAAAACATCTTCTGCGCCACCGAAAGCGTGTCATCGCCGCCGATCGCGACCAAAGCATCGCAGTTATGCTGCTTCAGATTTGCTATACAACGGTCAAGGCCATCGTTATGTTTGGCCGGGTTGGTGCGCGATGTCCGCAAAATAGTGCCGCCGCGCGGCAAAATGCCACCCACCGAAGACAAGTCCAACGGCATCGTCTTGTCTTCCAGCAAGCCCCGCCATCCCTCCATGAAGCCGACAAACTCATCGCCGTAGTGAAAGGATCCTTTGCGCACGATCGCTCGGATGACCGCATTCAGCCCGGGACAATCGCCGCCGCCCGTCAAAACACCGATCTTCATTGCCTGCTCCTGATTCAGTTCGTATGCGTCCGCGCCCTGGGCGGAACGAATCCGCCCCTTTTTTCATTGCCAAATCGAGCCCGATCTTGTCAGGTTATCACGCGCTTTTGCTCCCTGTGCGACCGCCCTTGACGCCAATGTTATGATGCTTGCCTTGCAAGGCAGCCCGATCCCATCTCTTGATTTTCGCATCTCAGGTTGCTGGAGGGCGTCGTGAATACACTGCCGGTATTAGTCGGCGCTTTATGCGTGTACGCGCTGGCTTACCGCTATTACAGCGCGTTCATTGCGGCAAAAGCTCTGGCGCTCGACGACCGCCGCACCACGCCCGCGCACGCCTTCGCCGATGGCCATAACTATGTTGCGTCGCCGAAATGGGTTCTCTTTGGCCACCACTTCGCCGCCATCGCCGGCGCTGGCCCGCTGGTCGGACCCACGCTGGCCGCGCAGTTTGGATTTGCCCCCGGCTTTCTCTGGCTTTTGATTGGCGGAGTGCTCGCCGGATGTGTGCAGGATTTCACCGTGCTGGTGGCCTCGCTTAGGCACCGCGGCCGCTCGGTCGCCGATATTGCCCGAACTGAGATCAGTCCTTTCGCCGGTCTGGTCGCGATGATCGCCGTGCTCTTTATTCTTCTGGTAACGCTCGCCGGCCTCGGCATCGTGGTGGTCAACGCTCTCTCGAATAGCCCCTGGGGAGTCTTCACCATTGCCATGACGATTCCCATTGCGCTCATCATGGGCGTTTGGATGTTCAAGAGCCATGCCGGAAAGATTACGATTACCGGGCCCAGCATTTTCGGCGTAGTGCTGCTGATTTCCGGCGTGATTGCCGGCCGCTGGGTTGCCCAGAGCGGCGCGGCCGGCGCGCTTACCTTCTCGCCGCATCAGATCACGATCCTCATGGCGATTTACGGCCTGGTCGCCTCGGTCTTGCCGGTATGGCTGCTGCTTGAGCCGCGCGATTATCTCTCCACCTATGTGAAGCTGGGCACGATCGCGATCCTGATCGTGGGCGTATTCATCGCGCATCCGGACATCCGGTTCCCCAACTTCACCCAATTCGTCGGCGGAGGCGGCCCGATCATCAAGGGAAAACTCTTTCCGTTCCTCTTCGTAACCATCGCCTGTGGCGCGATTTCGGGCTTCCACTCGCTGGTTTCATCGGGCACTACGCCCAAGATGCTCGACAAGGAGACCGATGCCCGCTTCATCGGCTACGGCGCCATGGTCTGTGAGTCGCTGGTGGGCGTGCTCGCGCTCATCGCCGCCTGCTCGATGTATCCCGGCGATTACTTCGCCATCAACACCACTCCGGAGGTCTTTCACAAACTGGGCTTCGCGACCGTGAATCTCGATCTTTTCTCGCGCGAAGTCGGCGAAAAACTCGCGGGCCGCACGGGAGGCGCGGTTTCGCTCGCCGTGGGCATGGCGCAAATCTTCAAAGGCCTGCCCGGCATGGACCGCCTGATGGGCTACTGGTACCACTACGCCATCATGTTCGAAGCGCTGTTCATTCTCACCACGGTGGACACCGGCACACGAGTTGCCCGCTACGTGCTCCAGGAACTGATGGGCAAAATTCACAAACCCTTCGGCAGCAATGCCTGGTGGCCGGGCAACCTGATCACCAGCCTTCTCGTGGTCCTCGGCTGGGGATATCTGATCTACACCGGAACGATTTCGACCCTCTGGCCGCTGTTCGGTACCGGCAACCAGTTGCTGGCGACAATCGCGCTTGCCGTGAGCACCACATTCCTCATCAACATGGGCAAAGCCAAATACGCCTGGATCACCGCCGTGCCCATGTGCCTGGTGGGCGTAACCACGGTGACGGCCGGTGTGCTCTCGATCCAGAACATCTTCTGGCCGTTGACGGCGAAGCCCGGTTTCGTCTTCACCGGCTATCTGGATTCGGTTCTGATGACCATCTTTATCGCGGGCGTGATCCTTGTGCTGTTCAATGCCGCATGGAACTGGTATCGCGTGCTCTACAATGGCGCGCCCGTTCCCCAGGAAGCCTTTGGCCCGCCGCTCACCGCTACCGGCGACGTAAAGATGGGCTGCTGCTGAAGTCGGCCGCCGCTGAAGTCTGCCGCTGCTGAAGTCGCACCGCTTCAACTCCCGTTGCGGAATCCTGTCAAGCACACCTGGCGCGCGACGGCGAGTCTTGTCATTCTGAGCGAAGCGAAGAACCTATGCATTCTTCTCATGACACAAGAATACCAATAAGTGAAATCGGGACGATCGCACAAGCTTGCGCCCTCTGTTCGTCCATTTTGCCGATGACCCATCCGATTGCGGGGTCAATGAGTGAAATTGATTCCATAACAATGTCGGCTCCCACGCCCGGATAGACTTTGGTGGTACCAACCAACCAAGGCCCGGGAGAAAGGAGCCGAACGATGATCATTATAGGATGCGATTATCACCCGGGTTTCCAGCAAATTGCGTTTGTGGATACCGAGACGGGAGATTACGGAGAGCAGCGATTAGAGCACAGTGAGAGAGCAGAAAGGTTTTATCGTGACCTCGCTGACCAGGGCAAGAAGGTGCGAGTGGGAATGGAAGCCAGTGGGCATGCCCGCTGGTTTGAACGTCTGCTGGTGGAGCTGACCTTCGAATTGTGGATAGGCGACGCCAGCGAGATTCGCGCCAAGCGGGTACGCAAGCAGAAAACGGATCGGCAGGATGCGCAGCATATTCTGCAGTTGCTGATGGAGAATCGTTTTCCCAAGATCTGGGTACCGAGTGGGGAGAATCGGGATCTACGGCAACTGCTGTGGCATCGGCATCGCATGGTGCAGGCCCGCACGCGGATCATGAACCAGTTGCAAGCAGTGGCGCTCAACGAAGGACTGCGTTGCAAGAAGCGCCTGTGGCGGGACGCAGGACGAGAACAACTGGAGTCGTTCCGTTTATCTCCGTGGGCGAGCCGGCGACGGCGTGATCTGCTGGAGTTGCTGGATCGGCTGACGCCGACGATTGCCGAGCTGACCGCAGCCATCGAGCAGGAAGTGGAGAAGTGTCCCGAGGCGCAGCGCTTGCAGACGCATCCCGGAGTCGGTGCGCTGACGGCATTGGCGTTCGTGCTGATCATCGGCCGAGCAGATCGGTTTCAGTGTGGTAAGCAAATCGCGAGCTATCTGGGACTGGTGCCGCTGGAGGATTCGAGCGGGCAGCGACGGCGCTTGGGACACATCACGAAACAAGGGAACTCGCTGTTGCGTTTCCTGCTGGTAGAAGCGGCGCAAGTGACCGTGCGCAGCGATCAGGAATGGCGCAACAGGTACTTCCACCTGGCAATGCGGCGGGGACGGAAAATCGCCAAAGTTGCCATGGCGAGGAGATTAGCGGTGCGCCTGTACTGGATGTGGCGCAAGGGATGGAACTATGGGCAGTTGAAAAAGTTCGGTTCGCACGCGGGAGAGCCCGGACATCGCGATGGTGTGAAGTCAAACACCGAGTAATTGATTGGGTATCCCGCTCCCCTTTTACGGGGGAGTTCGAAGTAGTAATCATGATCGAAGATGTGACCGAAGAGATGCATGGGTCGGACTGAGTCCCTGACCTGGAACCGATTACGAGGCGAGCCTTGGTTGGTAGAGCAAAAGCAACAGCAACAGCAAAAGCTTCCACGAGAGCGAAATGGCGCTCTTCGGACTGCACGGATTGGTGCGCCTCAAAAGTGCTTGACACTGCCGACATTGTTAGAGACGCGATGTTTCGTCAACTGAGCTTCCGCCACAATTTCTCAAGTCGTTCCCACCAACCGAAACATGCGAAGAAAACGAGGATCAGTGCGATCCATACGGGCTTGTTTATATTCACCAAGCCATGATTACCAGCCAGAGTTTCTATCGTTATGGCACATCCGGCAACAATCACGATCAAAGACTGGGGCGTAATGATGACTGCTCTCCGAACCAACAAAATTCCCATAACAACGGTTAATGCTGGTCCCGGGTCACTCCCTTTCGGAGCGAGAAAACCGTCGATGAAACATAGCAACGCTGCGAAGCCAAGCATGTAGTTCTGTGCGGTAAGTTTCATTCTTGGACTGGAACCGTCACGCAATTCTACTTCTGGATCGGATGACCGTTGTTAGGCGTTATTGCTCATTGACGTTTGACCGTTGAAGCAATGCCTCTTTGATCTCAGCGTCACTCCCATCAATAAACTCGACCGTGTACGTTTCCAACGGGGAATCAAGATTGATGCTCACGATCCAACCTAGACGGCCTTTGTGCTCTCCGCCCGTTACCTGCACCTCATCGCCATAGTCAAACTTGGGGTTGTCAGCCATGAGCCGATCATAACTGTTCTAATCAGATGGGATGAGAAGGCCGGTCTCCGGACGGGATGCGGTGTACGCTCCCAAGGTATCGACGTGCTCGAAGCACAGATAAAAAGGAGACCGGCAATGAAGAAGGTTAGCACCGTAGCGGCGCAGCAACACAAGAATCTTTTCCCACAGAAGCTGACGATCGGTCTGGACCTGGGAGATCGGTCGAGCTGGTATTGCGTGCTGGATGAAGCGGGCTCGATTGTCTTGGAGCAGAAACTGGGTACGACTCCGAAAGCCATGCGCGAAGTGTTGGGAGGCATGCCGCGGAGCCGGATCACACTGGAAACCGGGATGCATTCGCCGTGGGTGAGCCGGCTGCTCGGCGAGTTGGGGCATGAAGTGATCGTGGCGCATGCGCGGAACGTGCGGCTGATTGGGGAGAGCCGGAAGAAGGACGATCGTCTGGACGCGCAGACGCTGGCACGGCTGGCTAGGATCGATCCGCAGTTGCTGTCTCCGGTGAAGCATCGTAGTGCGAAAGCGCAAGCAGATCTGACGGTGATCCGGGCGCGAGCCGGACTAGTGCGAGCGCGGACGGCACTGGTGAACACGGCGCGAGGACTGGCGAAGAGCTACGGGGAACGGTTGCGCGGATGCAACGTGCGCAACATGAATCCGGAAAAAGCGGAAGCGTTGAGTCCGGAACTGCGGAAGGCGCTGGGGCCGCTGCTGGCAGCGAGCGCGGCGCTGAGCGAGCAGATCGCCGAGTATAACGAACGGATCGAGAAGTTGGCGCAGGAAAGCTACCCGCAGACGGCGCTGCTGACGCAGGTGAAAGGAGTGGGCACGCTGATCGCGCTGACGTTCTTGCTGACGCTGGAGGATGCGCATCGCTTCCGCAAGAGTCGCGACGTAGGCTGTTATCTGGGACTGCAGCCAGGACGGAGGAACTCCGGGCAGAGCGAGCCGCAGATGCACAGCAGCAAGGAAGGCGATCCCTATCTGCGAACCCTGTTGGTGCAAGGAGCGCAACACATTCTGGGTCCGTTTGGCGCGGACAGCGATCTGAGGCGGTGGGGATTGAAGCTGGCCGAGCGCGGCGGCAAGAACGGAAAGAAACGAGCCATCATCGCCACCGCGAGAAAGTTAGCCGTGTTGCTGCATCGTTTGTGGGTAAGCGGAGAAGTGTACGAACCGTTGCGCATCAGCAACCAGAGAGCGATGCCGGCAGCGGCATAAAGGCAAACATTCTTAGAAAGGGAAAAACAAAAGCCAAGGCGCCGAGTTCCGGTGACTGCGTTAATCGCCTGGCCCAACTTCCGTCGCGGAGATGGATGGGAGGTCGATAATCAGGTGGCAGCACCGGCTGAAACGAGAACACCCAACTTGCACCGAGCGAACAAATCGCTCACTGAAGAGTGCGGATGGAAGGGTGGCGACAGTGGTGGCGACTCGGCGGAGAAAAACCTTGTCCAATAAAACAACGAGAGAATCAACTTGACTCCGACCGGCCTTCTCATGGAAG